>NZ_SODP01000002.1:553837-1733748 GCF_004365355.1 Kribbella pratensis
CGGCGGTCAGCGGCGGCGGTCAGCGGCGGCGGTCAGCGGCGGCGGTCAGCGGCGGCGGTCAGCGGCGGCGGTCAGCGGCGGCGGTCAGCGGCGGCGGTCAGCGGCGGCGGAGGGCTCGGAGGGATTGGGTGGGGACTAGGCGGACGTTGTAGACCTCTGAGCGGCGGCGCGGGGCGTCGAGGGGGTGCTCGGCGAGTTCTAGGAAGTCTGCGCCGACGCGGTCGATGGTGCCGGTGACGGGGCCGCCGCCGCTGCAGAACAGCGTGACCGGCGAGCGGTCACGGGCGATTCCCCGGAGCAGATGCGCGAGCCCGAGCTTGCCCTCGACGGGGCCGGCTGGCTCGGCCCAGGGGCCCAATCGGTGTACGGCGACGAGTGCGGTGACCGGGATCAGCCACTCCTCGTAGCGCTCGGTCTCGAGCAGCAGGCAGTCCTTCCCGACCCGGCTGAGCATGCCGCGGATGGGCTCGGCGTCGTTCAGTTCGACGCGTACGACGGTGTTCACCGCGCCGCGGAGCCGGTCGAGGACGGTGATCTTCCCGACCTCGGTGCGGATCCTGTCGGCCACCTCGCCGTACAGATCTGTGTCCTGGAGCGCCTCGAACTGCGACTCCAGGTCCGCGAACAACGCATCCCACCGCATGACCGCGAACCTACCGGTCCCAGGGTGCTGTCGCGTTGGTCGGCCGTCACCCTCCGCATGGGAATCCGACGCTGCGTGAGTTAAGGACTTGCAAAGTAGGCGTAGAACCGGTCTATAGTGGTCAAGCCAAAGCAAACTAAAGCAAACTCATAGGTCGGGAGCGAAGCGGGATGAACGCGATGATCCGGGCACTGAAAGGCATCCTCGCCGTGCTGGCGCTGGTCGGTGTCGGCCTGCTGCTGCGGTGGGTGACCGCCGGGTCGATCAGCGGCGCGCGGACGTACGACCTGGACTCGCTGACCGTGCTCGCGGTCGGGACAGTCGCATGGATCGCGTACGTGTGGCTGGTGCTCGCGGTCGTGACGACGGTCCTCGAGCAGATCCCCGGCGTAGTCGGGGCGCTCGCAGGTGCGGTTGCCGGACGGATCACCACGAAGACAGCGCGGGCCCTACTGCGCTCCGGTCTCGGCGTAGCCGCCGTCACGCCCCTCACCGTCGGCGCGGCCCAGGCCACCCCCGGCCCCAGCTCCCACGTCCTCCAGTGGAACCAGACCGAGCCCCCCTCCACCATCCACCTCACCGACTCCAACTGGCGCCCCACCAACCCCCGCCCCACCCTCCATCTCGGCGGCGCCGAGGCCCACCGGACAGCCGCGACACAGCAGGACTCCACCGACTCCTGGCGCTCGAGGGAGCCGGTCTCGAACCTGCAGATCGGCGGTGCCGACACAAACGGGCCCGCCACTGCCGAGCAGGCCACCAGGTCCCAGCAGTCGTCGGCTAAGTCCGAGCAGGAGTCCGTCAGCACCTGGCGATCGACGGAGCCGGCCTCGGAGTTGCAGATCGGCCGCGCCGACGTGCCGAAGACAACCGCAACCGAGGCGGGCTCCGCCCAGTCCCGCCAGGACCTCACCAGCGCCTCGCGAGCCACCGAGCCCACCTCGGACCTGCAGGTCGGCGGTGCCGACGCCAACAGGACAACCGCGGCCCAGCAGCCCTTCGCGCAATCCCAGCAGGACTCCACCAGCACGTGGGGCTCGACGGAGGCCGCCTCCAATCTGCAGATCGGTGGCGCCGACGCGCCGAGGACAGCCGCGGCCCAGCCGGGCTCGGCCCAGTCCCACCAGGAGTCGGCCAAGCCCCTGCGGGAGTCGGCCAAATCTCAGCGGGACTCCACCAGCACCTGGGCCTCGACCGAGCCGGCCTCGGGGCTGCAGATCGGTGGCGCCGACACCGCGAGGACAGCCGCGGCGCAGCCGGGCTCCACCAAGGCCCAGCACGGCTCCGGCCAGTCCGGCCAGGACTCCACCGACACGTGGCGAGCTACCGAGCCGGCCTCGGAGTTGCGGATCGGTGGCGGTGACGCGGCGAGGACCGCCGCGGCGCAGCCGGGCTCCGCGCAGGCGCAGCAGGAGTCGGCCAAGGGCCAGCAGGGCTCCAGCCAGTCCGACCGGGACTCCACTGACACCTGGCGAGCTACCGAGCCGGCCTCGGAGTTGCGGATCGGTGGCGGTGACGCGGCGAGGACCGCCGCGGCGCACCCGGGCTCCGCGCAGGCGCAGCAGGAGTCGGCCAAGGGCCAGCAGGGCTCCAGCCAGTCTGACCAGGACTCCACCGACAGCTGGCGAGTTACCGAGCCGGCATCGGGACTGCATGTTGGGGTGGAGCCCGGGAGCAAGGGGTCTGGTCGGGCGGCTGTGAGTGGGCGGATGCGGGTGGGGGTGCCGGATCGGCCTACTGATGGGGCTCCTACTCGGTACACCGCGGTGCGAGCTGGTGGGGCTGTGCGGGTCGTCGTACGTGAAGGGGACTCGCTGTGGGGTCTCGCCGCTCGGGAGCTGGGGCCTGGCGCCACGGATGAAGCGATCGCCGCGCGGTGGCCGGATTGGTACGCCGTGAATCGGCAGGTCATCGGTGAGGACCCCGACCTGATTCTTCCTGGGCAGGTACTCCGCGTGCCGCCCGCGTCCACCGGCCACCTCCCGCCCACCCATCAGGAGCCGTGACATGAGCCAGTCCCCGAACCGCGCCACAACGAACGCGACCTCAGCACCGGAACCGATGGAGGCTCTCATGGCCGTCACCAACCCGACTTCCGCGGCGAACGAACGCACCGCGACCCCGGATGTGCTCGCCTCTGTTGCGCGGCCGCGGCTGCGGTCGGTGCGTGGCGAGCATGTCGTCCCTGCGACGGCCCGGTACGCCGGTGAGCTGTCGGATGGCGCGCTGGCGCTGCGGTTGCAGGCGATCACCCGGCTCGGCGTCACGGACGCACTGCGGCGGTCGTCGAGCATCGCGGCCCTCACAACCCGCCAGCCGCAGGCCCGCAAACTCACGGTCGTGCCGGCCGACAAGCAGGCGGCTGGGCAACCTGACGGGGCTCAGCCGCCGCACGCCACGAAGCCCACCGGGCCCAGCAAAGTCGCCAGGCCCAGTGAGGTTGCCAGGCTCAGCCAGGTCAGCACGTCCAGCGAAGTCGGCACGCCGAGCGAGGGTGCTCGACCCAGCGAGGCCGCCCGGTTCAGCCAGGTTGCCGAGCCCAGCGAAGTCGCCGGGGCAAGCAGGATCGCCGGGCCTAGCGCGGTCGCCCGCCCCGGTGAGGTTGCTCGCCCCGACGAGGTCGCACGACCCAGTCAGCCCGCCGGGTCCGGTGAGATCGCCCGAACCGGTGAGATCGCTCGGACCAGCGAGGTCGTCCGGGCCGCCGACTCCGCGCGGTCCGGTGAGGTTGGTCGGCACGGTCAGGTTGCTCAGCCCGGCGAGGTTGCTCGGTCCAGCGAGCTTGCCCGATCCAGTGAGGTTGCCCGATCTACGGAGGTCGCCGGGCCACGCGCGGTCGCCCGGCCCGGTGAGATTGCTCGGTCCAGCGATGTCGCTCGGCCCGCCGACGCCGCCCGGTCCAGTGAGGTTGGTCGACCCGGTGAGGTTGCTCGGCAGGGTGAAGCTGCTCGGTCCGGTGGGGTTGGGGTTCGGGTGCCGGAGGCTCGGGCTTGGGGTGGGCGGTTGGCTCAGGCTGTGGCTGAGGTGCTGGCAGGGGATCGGCCGATTTCGCAACTGGTGCGGTATACCGACGACGAGGTGTTCATGGAGTTGAATCGGCGGGTTCGGCTGCTCGGGTTGAATACGACCGCGATGACTCGCGGCGCGAAGGGGAAGAGCGCGGTGCAGTCGGTGCGGGTGTTCATGCCGGAGCCGTCGATCGCGGAGGTGGCGGCGCATGTACGTCGGGGCGACCGGTCGCGGGCGATCGCGCTGCGGATGGA
Source organism: Kribbella pratensis (assembly GCF_004365355.1). Lineage (GTDB taxonomy): Bacteria > Actinomycetota > Actinomycetes > Propionibacteriales > Kribbellaceae > Kribbella. The sequence continues at coordinate 557,744 of NZ_SODP01000002.1, forward strand.
GATCCGGCGCAACCGCTGGGTCTGCACCGCGCTCGAGATCGGCTGAAAACGCGTAACCGCTGGGTCTGTACCGCGCTCGAGATCGGCTGGGATCCGAACTCCTGGGTGTCGTCCGGCGTCATATCGAGCGCAATCGGATCGAGCGGTTGCTGTCATCTGAATGGATCCGCGGCGGCGTACGGTAACCGAGGTCGGCCGCGGGGCCGGCCGACTCGTTCGGGGGAATGATGTCCGAGACCACGATCGCCACACCGCTGCAGGCGCCGGAGTCGACTGGGGTGACGCCGGGTACGCCGTGGCGGGTCGCGGTGCATGAGCTGAGCGACGCGGAGCGGGCCCGGGTGCTGCCCGCGGTGAACCATCGCCGGTGGAGCGAGCGGGTGCCGCTGCTCTACCCCCTGGCGGTGCGGTATCACCGTGTGCTCAAGCGGCTCGAGTGGATCAGGTCCAGCACGCCGTACGCCGGAACGCGCGCGGCAACCGATCTGCCCATCAGGATCAAGCGGCACAAGTCGCTGTTGCTGCGCCAGCTCGGTGAGACCGAGATGTGGATGCAGCACAACAAGGTGACCAACCTGAAGCTTGCCTGCGCACAGGTCGACGGGCTGCTGATCCGTCCGGGTGAGACGTTCTCCTTCAACAAGCTGGTCGGCAACGCGACCCGGCGCAAGGGTTACGTGAAGGGCATGCGGCTGTCGAACGGCCAGGCGCGGCCGGGTATCGGCGGTGGCATCTGCCAGCTCGCCAACCTCCTGCACTGGATGGTGCTGCACTCGCCGCTGACCGTGACGCAGCGGTCGACGCACAGCTTCGACCCGTTCCCGGACAACGGCCGCGTGCTGCCGTGGGGCGTGGGTTGCAGCATCGTCTACAACTACGTGGACCTGCAGTTCCGCAACGACACCGACCAGACGTTCCAGCTGCACGTCGATGTCGGCGAGCGCTACCTCGAGGGCGAGATCCTCGCCGACGTGCCGGCCGAGTCGTCGTACCGGGTGTTCGCGAAGAACGAGCGGTTCCTCCGGGTCGGCGCCGACTATTTCCGGCGGAACGAGATCTGGCGGACCGTGATCGACCGCCGCACGGGTACGGCGCTGCGCGACGAGCTGATCCGCGAGAACGTTGCCCTGGTCAAGTACCTCCCGGTCGACGTACCGGTCCTCGACGTCGTGCTCCCGCACTGACCAAGAGCTCAGCAGGAACTCAGCAAGAAACTGTCGGCGGCGCGTAGCAGACTGGCGGTATGACAGTCGCGGTCGAGCCGTATCGGGAGCGTGCTGCGCGCGTCCCGGGGGCCGACCTGTGGACGCGGACGGCCGAGGGTGGGGAGTACCGGATCCTGCCCGACGGCTGCATGGATGTGCTGTTGATCGACGGTGACCTGATCGTCGCCGGGCCGGACAGTCATGCGTGGACAGGCAGTGCCCCACGCGGGACGCGGTACGCCGGGATCAGGTTCGCGCCGGGTGCCGCGCCGGGCTTCCTCGGCGTACCGGCTCGCGAGCTGCTGAACGAGCGGGTCCCCCTGGCGGACCTGTGGTCCCCGACCCGGAGCAGACAACTCCTGGACCGGATCAGATCGTCACCCGACCCGGCCGTGGCGCTCGATGTCGAGGTCGCCAAGCTCGTCGACGAACCGCCGGACCGGCTGATCAGTTACGTACTGCGCAATGTCCGCGGCGGGCTGCTCCGCGGCAGCGCCGGTGTCTCCAAGTTGGCAGCGACGATCGGGTTGAGTGAGCGACAACTGCACCGACGCTGCCTGGACGCGTTCGGTTACGGACCGAAGATGCTCGACCGGGTGCTCTGGATGAACGTTGCCCTCGACCACGCACGCACCGGCCTGGCTCTCGCCGACGTCGCCACGCTCACCGGGTACGCCGACCAGGCGCACTTCACCCGCGACGTCAAAGCACTGACCGGTCTACCACCTAAGACGCTGCTGGGCTGAGCCACGCCCGCATGTCAGCATTGCTTCTCATGACCGGTCACCCGGAAGTCGGTACGGCGACTCTGCGCCACAACCCGCTTAACGCGGTGACGGCGACCGTAGAGCGCATCACGTACGCCGACGGCCGCACCGCCGTACGCAAGCAGCTCCAGAGCCCATCGGACACCACCGGCCCGTGGGCCGCGTCGACCGACCCGCGCCACTGGAACTACTGGCGGCGTGAGCTCGAGGTGTACCAGGACGACGAGCTGCGCGGCCGGCTCGCGGACGCCGGGCTCGTGCTGCCCGAGGCGCAGGTGGAGGAGTGGCCGGACGGCGCCGTACTCCTGATGGAAGACATCGGCGGGACATCGGGCACCCAGTTCAGCCTCGCCGAGCACGCGGCACTCACGCGAGCCTTCGGGCGGTGGCAGGCGCAGCCTTTGTCCGAACGGCCGTGGATGTCCAGAGGATTTCTGCGCGACTACTCGACGACCCGCGAGGTGCCCTGGCACTTGCTGACCGACGACGCCGCCTGGCAGCAGCCGCTCATCCGCGAGACGTGGCCCGGCCAGCTGCGCGAAGCCTGGACTCGGCTGATGGTTCAGCGCGACGCACTCCTCGACCTCGTCGCGAGCCTCCCCCGCGCCACCTGTCACCTCGACTTCTGGGTCTCCAACGTGATCCAGCGACCGAGCGGTGAGCTCGCGCTGTTCGACTGGGCGTTCACCGGTGACGGCGCGCTCGGCGAGGACATCGGCAACTACATCCCCGACGCGGTGTTCGACATGTTCTGGCCGGTCGAACGCCTGCCCGAGCTGGCCGAGACATGCATCGCCAACTACCTCGACGGTCTGCACGAGGCCGGTTGGCGCGGTGATTCGGATGACGTGCGGCTGGCGGTGATGGCGTCCGGGGTCAAGTACGCGTGGCTGCTGCCGGGTCTGCTCGGCCGCGCGTCCGACCCCGCCCACAACGCCTACCACCGCCAGGTCGACGGCCGGCATCTGTTCCACCAACGCGGTCAGGCGCTGATGTACGTCGCCGACTGGTGTGCCGAGGCGCTCAGCCGAGCACGACGGTAAAGCCGCCGGGTACGACGAGCGCCCGCGAAGCGTTGCCTCGGGCAACCAACCTTCCGGACGCGTCGTAGGTGTAGGAACGCTTCCCCGGCACACTCATCACGCGAGCATGCGTATCCACACTGGCCAGCAACACAGCATCCCCGATCCGCAGACTGCTGACGGTCGGCAGAAGGAGCAGCGCATCCAGCTGAGCCGTGCCTTGCGCCTTCGCGGTGACGGTGGTGGCACCGGCCGGAAGTGGGTTGGCGAGCGTCAGCGGCAGCAACGCGCCGGGTGCGGCGGAGATGCCTTGCGGCCCGCAGACGTGCGTCAGAGTGCCAAGTGTCCTAACCCCAGAAGTCCAGGTCGTGCGAGCGGGAGTAGGGGTGTCGACGAGGTTGACGACCGGGAGGACCAGTCGCTGTTGCGATGACGCCGGCACGGTCCAGGTCGCCGTACCGTCGAGGGAGAGGTAGGAGCCGTTGCTCCATTGGGATTCGCCGGTCCAGGCCGAGGGTGGTGTGACGACCTGACCGCCGGTGCCGGATTCGGCCTCGACGATCTGCAGGCCGTCGTACGACGGGGTGCCCGTCAGGCGGGCGACGTCCGGGTGGGCGTCGAGGGCGAGCATCGACAGCTGGCCGTGGATGCTCGACTCGGCACCGGAGTTGCGGTTGATCGTGCCGTCGCCGGAGATGCCGTCGTACGTGCGCCCGGTGGTCGCGTCGTACATCGGCTGGCCGGCGCGGTTGGCGCCGAAGTACCACGCGGCGACGAAGGCCGCGACCTGCTTGAGCCCGACGGACAGCAAGCCTTGCAGGCGGGCATCGACGCCGTACGCGATCTGGGTGCGATCGATCGGCGTCGGAAGCCAGCCGTTGTCAGGACCGCCGGCAGTCATCAGGAGTGGGGTGAAGCCCGCGGTGTCGCCCATCGCAGCGGCGCGAAGCTCGGGTGCGTCGAGAGCTTGAGCCGCGACCGCGAGGGCGGAGGGCATCTGGGCGCCCCACGCGTGCCAGTCGGAGATCGACTCGCCCCACGGCATCAGCGCACGGAACGGCCACTCGCGCGTCGACCCGGCCGCCATCGCAGCAATGCCCTCGGCGAAGCGGGTCAGCGCCCGGCGAGCGGAGGCTGAGCCGCCGGCTTCGACGTACGCCGAGAGCCCGAGCACCGCTTCGCTTGTCGCGTCCGCACCGTTGACGATCAGCCAGGCGGGGAGACGGCGGCCGTCGACCACGTTGTACTGGCCGTAGCGGACCAGTACCTGACGCTCGAGTGCGGCGATCGCGAGTTCGAGACGGTCGCGGAGGAACCTCGCGAACCCGCGGTCAGTTGTGCGGAAGACGGCGTACCCCTCCCCCAACGCCCAGACCGTGCGAGCCAGCCAGTAGGACGGGCCGGAGTCGGACGGGTCCGGGAGCTCGACGGGATCGGCGCTCGGGTTGAGCGTGCCGTCGGGCTGCATCCACAGGACGACGTTGCCGTTGGGTGACTGCAGGAACGTGAGACTGCGAAGCAGCCCGCGGGCGGTCTCCAGCGAAGCGTCAGAGTGGAACTGCTTCCAGTGACGCAGGTAGACCACCGCGGCACGGGCGATGTCGTCGGCGTTGTAGGCACCTTGGCCGTAGGTGTTCGTCGCGGCGTCGTAGGTGCCGCCGCCGATGCGTTTGTACGAGCCGTCCGCCTGGCGGTCGGCGTACGTCCAGAGCACGCCGACCGGACCGCTGCCGAAGGTGGTGTGACCGGGGGCGGCCGGAGGCGTCACCGACGCGCGGAGGAAGTCGAGGTGCGCGAGGTTGGACAGCCGGCTGGACGCCAAGGCGGGAAGGGTGACGGTTGACGCGGCGGCTACTGCGAGGGCTCCGCCGATGACGGTGCGGCGGGTCGGTTTCATGGCAGGCGGTCCAATCTGGCCACACCGATGGCGGCGTCGGCCATGCCGTAGAAGACGTACTGGGTGCCGTTGACCTGCTCGATCGCAGTCGGGAAGACGACGTTGCCGACCGTGCCGATCTTCTCCTCGTCGGTCTCGGGGACCATGAGGGGTTCGGTGGTCCGAGCGATGACGCGGGTGACGTCCTCCGCGTCGAGGATGAGCGCGCCGGCGGCGTAGCAGACCTTCTGAGTCGTCGGGTCGAAGCCCTCCGGCTGCTCGCCGGTGACGCCGTGATGGATCACGAGCCAGCCCTCGGGGATCCGCAGCGGCGCCGGTCCGGCGCCGATCTTGAGCTCCTCGAAGGGGTACTCCGACATCGCGACCAGTCGGTGATTGCGCAGATGAACGAGGTTCCGCACGTCGGCCTCGACGGCTGACACGGGCACGAACGAGACCCAGATGCCTGGCCGGTCGTCGGTCACACCGGCCGGCAGGTGAACGCCTTCGCCCTCGCGGAACCAGCCGAGGTCCCACATCGGCCGGTGCAGCATCGCGTACGACGGTTCGCCGTCCGGGCCGGGCACGGGCTCCGGGAAGAAGACCGTGTCCTTGTTCGGGAACAGGTTGAGGTCGGTGTCGAGGTCGGGCTGGTACTCGAAGTGCAGTGGACCCAGCCGACGCCACGCGCGCAGATCCTCTGACACCGCGAGCGCCGGCTTCGGGCCGAGCGGGCCGTAAGCGACGTACGTCATTACATGGAGGCCGAGGGACGGGACGAAGGTGACGCGGGGGTCCTCCACGCCTGCGTTGTTCTTGCCTCGCTCCCAGCCCTCGTCCGGCGCGAGGACCACGCCCTCGCGCTCGACACCTACCGGCACGCCGTCCTTAAGCTCGACGCGGGCCAGGCCGACGCGAGAGATGTTGCCGTTAGCAACCAGGCGCGGCAGCAGGTAGAGCGTACCGTCCGGGGTGTGCCCGGTCGCCGGGTTCAGCACGCCCTCGGCCTCGAGCTCGTTGCCCGGCTCGGCGGTCATCAGTACGCCGACCCGAGTCAGCGTGTAGGGAACAGTCACGAGAAGCCCTTCAAGAATTGGCACTGTAGGAGTTAGCGCTGTAGGAGTTAGCCCTTGACGCCGGACGACAGGTTCGTCGAGATGAACCGGCGCTGGAAGATGATGAACAGGGTGACCGCCGGTGCGGCCAGCACGCAGGCCCCGGCCAGCACGGCGCCGAACGGGTTGGCGGCGCGTGCGGAGACGGTGGTCAGGTAGTTGGACAGCGAGACGGCTAGTGGTTGCAGGTCTTGTTGTTTGGTGATCAGGAACGGCCACAAGAACTCGTTCCACGGTCCGATGAAGGTGAGCAGCACGCCGGTCAGCAGCGCCGGCCGCACGAGCGGTACGGCGATGCGCCACAGGATGCTCAGCTCGGAGGCTCCGTCGATGCGGGCGGCGTCGAACAACTCGGCCGGTAGTTGCAGGAAGTACTGGCGGAACACGAACACCGCGGTGGAGTTGATCAGGAACGGCAGGATCATCCCGGAGTAGGAGTCGGCGAGCCCGTAGCTGCGCACGATCAGCACATACAACGGGATCGTCAGCAACTGGAACGGCACGACCTGGATGAGCAGCATCAGGTTGAACACCAGCCCGCGGCCGCGGAACTGCAACCGCGCCAGGGCGTAGCCGGCCAGCACGCCGAAGACCAGGGTCCCGAGGATCACGCCGCCGGTGAAGATGCCGGAGTTGATCAGCGACCGGCCGAGGTGGATCGACTTGTTGATCTCGGTGTAGTTGTGCAGCGTCAGGTTCCCGGGTTTCGGGAACGCACCGCTGACCGACGGATCCGGCTCGGCCTGCAACGAGCCGATCAGCATGTAGTAGAAGGGAAACAGGAACACGAAAGCGCCGAGCAGCAGCGCGACGAACTTGACCTTCATCAGTCCTCCTCCCTCCCCACAAACCGCCGCTCGATCAGCGCGACCAGCAGTACGCCGATCACCAGCAACACGCCGATCGCCGCGCCGACGTCGGGATGGCCTTGCTCGATCCCGCGCTGGTACATGATCAGCACCGGCGAGGCCGATGCTCCGTCCGGTCCGCCGCCTCCGGTCAACAGATACGGCTCGGTGAACAGGTTCGCCCCAGTCACCGTCGCCACCAGAACCACCAGAGTGGTCGCCGGCCGGACGCCCGGCACAGTCACGTTGAGGAACGACTTCCACCGCCCCGCGCCGTCCATCTCGGCGGCTTCGTACAGGTCTTTGGAGACGTTCTGCAGCGCGGCGAGGTAGAGCAGGATGAAGAAGCCGAGTTGTTTCCAGGTGACGTAGATGGCGATGGTGGGCATCGCGAGCTTGGAGTTGACCAGCCAGGACGGGTCGGGGGCGAGGGGTCCGAGGATGGAGTTGACCAGGCCGTTGGAGTTGAACAAGAACAGCCACACGCCGACGACCGCGACGCTCGCGGTCACGTAGGGGACGTAGTAGGAGACGCGGAAGAACGTGCGCCAGCGGATCGCGGCGTTGAGCGCGTTGGCCAGTCCCAGTGACAGTACGACGGTGAGCGGGACGTTGATCACCAAGAAGATCACCACGTTGACGAACGACCGCTGGACCGCGGGGTCCGTCAACACCGTCACGTAGTTCTCGAACCCCACGAACGGACGATCCACCACCGCCCCGGGTGCAGCGAAGAAGTAGTCATGGAACGACATGTAGACGGCGAACCCGAGCGGATAGGCGAACACCGCGGCCAGGAACACCACGTACGGCGTGACGAACGCAGTCCCGACCGGATGCTCACCCATCACTCGGGTGAGCGGTCCGCGCCTCATGACTGTTTGACGAGCTGATCGACCTTCTGCGCGGCCTCGTCGAGGGCCTGGCCGACGTCTTGCTGCCCGAAGATGACCGACTTGGAGTAGGCGTCGCGGAAGGTCTGCCAGATCGTGATCGAGTTCGCCACGTTCGGCACCTCGACTGTGCGCGAGGCCTGGTCGGCGAACACCTTGTAGTCCGGGTTCTTCGCGAAATAGTCCGCATACGTCGTCGCCACGTCCTTGCGCAGCGGCATCTGCCCGGTCGCGGCCAGGAACTTGCCGTCCTGGTCCTTGCTGGTCGCGAACTTCAACACATCCCACGCCGTGCCACGGTTCTTGCACGCCGAATACATCGCCACGTTCTTCGCATCGGAGAACGTGTGAATCTCCGAGGCCGGCTTACCGGACGAGGTCGGGACCGGGACGACACCCCAGTCGACCTTGCCCTTGTAGGTCGCGATCGCCCACGGACCCACCACGGCCATCGCCGACGTGCCGTCCACGAACGCATCCCCGGTGTACTTCTCCGGCGAAGCGAGCTTGTCCTGGTACATCGTCCGCCAGAACTGCGCGACCTTCTTGCCCTCGTCGGAGGCGAACGTCGACTTGCCGTTCTCGATCAGCTGCTTGCCGCCGGTCTCGGCCGCATACAACGGATAGAAGTCGAACCACGACTGGTAGAACTCGTTGCTCGGCGCCGGGTAGATCGCGACCTTGGCCGCCTTCGCTGCCACCACCTTGCGCGACGTCGCCAGGAAGTCGTCGTAGGTGCTGAGCGCGGGGGTGGTGATGCCGGCCTTGGCGAAGGCCTTCTTGTTGTAGAAGATCATCACCGGGTTCGACTTCCAGGGCAGCTGGTAATACTTACCGTCCGTCGACTTGTACTGCTGCGCCACATCCCCCGACCGGTCCTCGATATACGACTTGCCGTCCGGGAAGGAGTCCAGCGGCACCAGACCGCCCTGCTTCTGGAACTGCGACACCGACGCCGGCGAGGTGTTGAAGATCAGACACGGCGCATTCCCGGCCGTGATCGCCGCCCCGATGACCTCCTCGGAACTCTTCCCGGTCGGGATCTCCTGCGCGGTGATCTTCTGATCCGCATGCTGCGCGTTCCAAGCCGCGACCATCTGCTTACCCCACGCCACTTCCTCGGCGTTGTTCGAATACCAGATCGTGATCGGGCCACGCGCCTTGGCCGCGGCGTCGGCGTCACCAGAGCCGCCGCCACTGTCGCCACAGGCGACGAGCGAGCCGGCCAGGACAACGGCCAGCAGTCCAGCTTGCAACTTCATGTTTCCTCCAGGGAACTACACGGGGGGACTACACCGCGGGGGATGCGGTAGAGCCGCGGACGATGAGCTGCGCGGGCGGGAGCTCGGTGTCGGGTACGTCGGCCGCACCGTCGACGAGCTGGTTGAGCGTCAGGGCCGCCGCCTCGCCGAAGGCGAACGGGTCGGCGCGGACGGTGGTCAGGCCGGGATGGACGTACTCGGCGAGCTCGCTGTCGTCGAACCCGGCGATGCTCAGGTCGTCGGGAACGGTCAGACCAGACGCCTGGGCGGCGCCGAGACCGGCGATCGCCATCCGGTCGTTGGCATAGAAGATCGCGGTCGGCGGCTTCGGGAGCGCGAGCAGCCGGCGCGTGGCCTCGATCCCGCCCGCGGCGGTGAAGTCACCGGTCTCGGTCAACGGCTCGAGCCCGGCCGCGGCCAGGGTCTCGACGAAGGCGGTGGTGCGGGCGGTCGCGTGTACGAAGGCGGGCGGACCGGCGACCTGGGCGATCCGGGTGTGACCGAGCTCGATCAGGTGCTCGACGACGGCCCGGGTCCCGGGCCGGTCGTCCAGGATGACCGCTGGGAACGGCGACTCGCCGTCCGGCCGGTTCAGCGTGACCGCAGGAAGACCGAGCTCGACGAGCAGATCGATCCGCGGATCGTCGTGCCGCAGGTCGGACAGGAACACCCCGTCGACCCGCCCGTCCCGCGCGAGCCGCCGGTACCCGTCCTGCTCGGACTCGCCGGCCATGACGACCTGCAGAACCAGCGCCTGACCACGTGTGGACAGAACGCTCTCGACCCCGGCGATGAACGCCGGGAAGAACGGGTCCGACGACAGCACGGCCGGGTCCCGGGTGATGACCAGGCCGAGCGCGAACGCCTTCGAGACCGACAGCGAACGGGCCCGGTTGCTCGGCCGCCAGCCGAGCTCGTCGGCGGCCGCGAGGATCTTGTCGACGGTCGCCTGCGCGAGCCCGGGCCGCCCGTTGAGCGCGAACGACACCGAGCCCTTGGACACCCCGGCCCGCCGGGCCACATCCGCGATCGTCGGTCGCTTGCTCACTCGATCCTCCGTTTAAACCGGTTTAAACAGAACTTAAACCGGTTTAAATCCATCCGTCAAGAGTTGGGCGCAGGCGGCGGAAGTGACGATGATCGGCCCCTGCCATGCGCAGTGCCGCGCTATCAGCGGGAATTCGCGCACTTGTTTGCAAGTTTCCCCTTGACCGCAGGGTCGTCCCGTCGCTTAACTTGTTCGGCAGCGACGCACCCAGCCGGTAGCAGGCCGAGGCCTGAAGTCCGGTTTTCCGGCGCCAGGGTTCAGGTGAGGCCCGAGGCGGGGTCGCGTCCCCGGGACCGATGGAGCAAATCGTGTCCAGACTCTCTCGCCGCCTCCTCGCCGGAGTCGCGGCCATGTTGACGCCGGCCCTGGCAGTCACAGGAACCGTCCTCACCCGCACCTCCGCCGACGCGGCCGTCACCCTGCCGCCGACGCACGCCAAGTTCGACTACCAGATCGGCGGGGCCTACACGCCGCCCGCCGGCGTCCAGGTGGTCACCCGCGACCGGACCGCCGCACCGGCAGCCGGTCTCTACAACATCTGCTACGTCAACGCCTTCCAGGTCCAGCCCGGCGAACAAGGGCAGTGGGACTCCGACCTGCTGCTCCGCGACGCCAAGGGCAGGCTCGTCATCGACCAGGATTGGGGCGAACCGCTGCTCGACGTCCGTACGGCGGACAAACGGAACCGGATCGCGGCCAAGGTGAACGGCTGGATCGACGGCTGCGCGGCCAAGGGGTACAAGGCGATCGAGCCGGACAACTACGACAGCTACACACGCTCGAAGAAGCTGCTCACCGCTGCCAACGCGAAGGCGTACCTGACGCTGCTCGCCACCCACGCGCACTCCAAGAACCTGGCCATCGCGCAGAAGAACACGGTCGAGCTGGCCGGATCCCGGCAGGCGGTCGGCCTGGACTTCGCGGTCGCCGAGGAATGCGGCCAGTACAACGAGTGCGGCGACTACGTCGATGCCTTTGGCAACAACGTGATCGTGATCGAGTACACCGACAGCGGCCGGTCCACGGCCTGCTCGCAGTACGGCGGGACGTTGACGATCGTGCAGCGCGACGTCGACGTCTCGACTCCGGGTGACTCCGGATACGTCCGCAAGACCTGCTGAATCCCTCCTCCATCGCTCTGGAGACCCTCATGCATGCTCGAACTCTGTCCCGCCGCGACGTCCTCCGGGCCGCGGCCGCCGCAACCGTCGCGGGATCTCTTGCCGCGTGCGGCAAGAACGACGACGAAGGCGCCGATGCCAACGGTGTCGTCACGCTCGACCTCTGGCACGGTCAGGTCGACACCGGTAAGGCCGCGATCGATTCCTTGATCACCGCGTTCAACAGCAGTCACCCGAAGATCAAGGTGGTCGGCGGCGGGGGCGGGGTCACCGCGGACAGCATGCTGCAGAAGGTCACCGCGGGTCTGGCGGCGGGGTCCTACCCGGACATCGCGTACATCTTCGGATCGGACCTCGCCAGCCTGACCAAGAGCCCGAAGGTCGCCGACCTGACCGGCGCCCTGAAGATCGACGACTACTGGCCGGCCGCGAAGGACGCGGTCAGCGTGAAGGGCAAGGTCCGGGCCGCGCCGGCCCTGCTCGACTCGCTCTGCGTGGTCTACAACAAGAAACTGTTCGCCGCGGCCGGCATACCGGCGCCGAAGGACGGCTGGACCTGGGACGACTTCGTCGCCACCTCGAAGCAACTGACGAACCCGGCGAAGGGCATCTTCGGCACCGGCTGGCCGGGCGTCGGCGACGAGGACACCGTCTGGCGGATCTGGCCGATGATCTGGGACCTCGGCGGCGACGTCGTCAGCGGCGACGGGAAGAAGGTCGGGTTCGACTCGGTCGGCGCTCAAGCCCTTCAGACGCTGGATCGATTGCGCACCGACAAGTCGCTGTACGTCGACCCCAAGCCCGGCAGCGAGCAGCTGTACCAGGTCTTCCTCGGCGGACGGATGGGAATGGTTGCCACCGGCCCCTGGCAGCTCCCGGAGCTGAAGGACAACGGTCTCGACTACGGCGTCGTACCGCTGCCGTCGTACTCCGGGAAGCCGTTGACGATCTCGGGGCCGGACACCTGGACAGTCTTCGACAACGGCAAGGCGAAAGTGAAGGCGGCCACCGAGTTCGTCGCCTGGCTGGCCGAGCCTGCGCAGGACATCCAGTGGGACATGAAGGGTGGCAGCCTGCCGATCACCAAGGCCACCGCCGAGCTGCCGCAGTGGAAGAAGCACTCCGCCGAGACGAACGGGCTGGACGTGTTCGTCAAGGCGCTCGACACCGCGAAGGTGCGGCCGACGATCACGACGTACCCGCAGATCTCGCAGCACATGGGCGAGGCGATTGCCGCCGTACTGCTGGGGAAGCAGAGCCCTGCGGATGCGCTGAAGCAGGCCGTTGACCAGTGCAACCAGGTGCTGGCGGTGCCGAGCTGATGGCCAGCGTGGTCGGCACCTTCACGGTCGACCCGCGGAGCCGGGCGGCCGCAAAACGGCGGGCCCGGACCGAGGGTGCGACCGGGTGGGCGTTCGTCAGTCCATCGGTGGTGATCATCCTCGGGCTCAGCGTCGTACCGGTGTTGTGGTCGTTGCTGTTGTCGTTCCAGGTCAACGATCTGGTGTCGCCCAGCGAATGGGTCGGGTTGGCGAACTACAAGGCGTTGCTGAAGGATCCGACGTTCGGATCGGCCGTCTCGCATACGCTGATCTACACGGTTCTGTATGTGCCGCTCAGTGTGATCGCGGGGTTGGCGATCGCGATCGCGCTCGACCGGAAGATCGCGTTCATCGGGTTGTACCGGACGTTGGTGTTCGTGCCGTTCGTGGTGTCAGCCGCGGCGCAGGGCGTGCTGTTCTCGTTCGTGCTCGACCCGGAGTTCGGCGTCGCGAACTCGGTGCTGCATAAGCTCGGGTTGCCGGCGCAAGGGTTCTTCAGCGATCCGGGCCAGGCGCTCTATCTGCTGGTCGCGATCTCGTTGTGGAGCGGGACCGGGTTCTGCGTGATCGTCTATCTGGCCGGCCTGCAAGGAGTTTCGAGCGAGCTGGTCGAGGCAGCGCGGATCGACGGCGCCGGGCGGTGGGGTGTACTGCGGCACGTGACGCTGCCAGCGTTGACGCCGGTGACGATCTTCCTGGTGCTGTTCCAGACGATCAACGCGTTGCAGGTGTTCGATCTGGTGTTCGTCACCACGAAGGGCGGGCCGCTCGGATCGACGACGGTGATCGTCTACTTCATCTGGGAGAAGGCGTTCAAGACGTTCACAGCCGGCTACAGCGCGGCAGCGGCGTACACCCTGGCGGTTGCGTTGCTGGTGGTCGGTGTGGTCCTGCAGGTCTACCGCCGAAGGGTGGCCTCCCGATGAAACGTTTGCCCTTCAGTGCTTGGCATTTCGTCCTCGCGCCGTTGGCCTTGCTGTTTGCCTTGCCACTGGTCTGGTTGCTGGTGAGCTCGGTGATGAGCAACGCCGAGATCAACCGGTTCCCACCGGCGCTGTGGCCGCACGGGATCAATCTCGGCGGATATCGGTACGTGCTCGGGAACGCGCTGTTCCCGCGATGGTTCCTGAACTCGTTCATCGTCTCGGCGGTCGCGGTGACGGCGAACCTCGTGCTCGGCTCGCTCGGCGGGTACGCGTTCGCACGGATCCGGTTCGCCGGGTCGAAGGTCGTGCTCGGGCTGATGCTGGCCACGATGGTGATCCCGTTCCAGCTGACGATGATCCCGACGTTCCTGGTGATGAAGGAGCTCGGGCTGATCGACACGCTCGGCGCGCTGATCGTGCCGTCGCTGGTCACGCCGCTGTCGGTCTTCCTGTTCCGGCAGTTCTTCGTCTCGCTCCCCCGCGAGCTCGAGGAAGCGGCCTGGATCGACGGATGCGGCCGGCTGCGGATCCTGATCTCGATCGTGCTCCCGTTGGCGCGGCCGGCACTGAGCACCGTCGCCGTCCTGACGTTCCTCGCGACCTGGAACGACCTGACCTGGCCGCTGATCGCGATCAACAGCGACTCGACGTACACGCTGCAGCTCGGCCTGACCACCTTCCAGGGCCAGCATCACACCCAGTGGGCGGCCGTGATGGCCGGCAACGTCATCACCGTGCTGCCCGTGCTGCTCGGTTTCCTCCTGGCCCAGAAGGCGTTCATCCGCTCTCTGGCCTCTACCGGACTCAAAGGCTGATCCATGACTTTCGACCTTCTCGTGATCGGTGACGCGAACCCTGACGTTGTGGTCGGGCCGGTCGCGCAACCGATCCTCTTCGGGCAGAAGGAACGGCTGGTTCCTTCCGGCTCGCTCGTGCTCGGCGGCTCGGCTTCGATCATGGCGTGCGGCGCAGCGCGGCTCGGACTGCGCGTCGCGTTCGCGGGCCGGGTCGGTGACGACGCGGCCGGCGAATTCGTCCGTACGGCGCTTGCCGAGCGCGGGGTCGACGTGTCCGCGCTGGTGACCGACCCGTCGCTCCCGACCCCGCTCACCACCATCCTGACGTCGGGCGACGATCGCGCCATCCTCACCTCCACCGGCTGCCTGCCGGCCGTCACGGCGGACGACATACCAAACCGTATGGTCCGCTCGGCGCGGCATGTGCATGCGGGCTCGTTCTATCTGCTGCCCGAGTTGGCGGTCGGGCTGGCGGGGATCTTCAAGGAGGCCAAGGCCGCCAAGGCGACCACCTCGCTCGACCCGAACGACGACCCGGCGGGCAAGTGGGACCGGATGGTTCTCGATCCGATCCTGCGCGTCACCGACTACTTCCTCCCCAACGCCGCCGAGGCCCTCGCGCTGACCGGCCATCACTCGGTGGTGGACGCCGCCGGCATCCTGGCCCGTCGTGGTCCGCTCGTCGTGGTGAAGAACGGCGCGGAAGGCGCTCTTGCCCACAACGGTTCCAAGGTCATCACCGCACCGGCGGTCAAGGTGGAGGCCGTCGACACCGTCGGCGCGGGTGACAGCTTCGACGCCGGCTGGGTGGCCGCCGTACTCAACGGCATGAAACCCGACCGCGCCCTGGCGATCGCGGCCGCCTGCGGTTCGCTCTCCACCCGCGCCGCCGGCGGAACCGCCGCTCAACCGACTTGGGAAGAAGCCACAGCATGACGAGGATTGCTTTCATCGGCGCGGGCAGCGTCGTGTTCACCCAGGGTCTGCTGGCCGACCTGTTCGACCTCGACCTGGGTCCGCTGCACATCGCGCTGCACGACATCGACCCGGAGCGGCTCGACACGGCGGCAGCGGCCGCGTCGTACCTCGCTCAGGGCCGGCCGGTGCAGATCACCGCACACCTCGAACGGCGCGCGGCCCTGGAGAACGCGGACTTCGTGATCAACATCGTCCAGGTCGGGATGAACGAGGCGACGAAGATCGACTTCGAGATCCCCGCGCGGTACGGGATCCGGCAGACGATCGGGGACACGCTCGGCGTCGGCGGCGTGTTCCGCGCGCTGCGGACCTTCCCGGTCCTGCGTGGGCTCGCGGCCGACATCGCCGACGTCTGCCCGGACGCGTGGCTGCTGAACTACACCAACCCGATGGTGATGAACGTCTGGTTCCTGAAGGCCCTCGGCGTGCGGAACGTCGTCGGCCTCTGCCACTCGGTGTACTGGACGATGCACGGCCTGTCCGAGCTGGTCGGCGTGCCGTACGAGGACGTCACCTACCTGGCTGCCGGCGTGAACCACCAGTCCTGGGTACTGCGGTTCGAACGTGGCACCGAGAACCTGTACGACCGGTTGG
Organism: Kribbella pratensis; assembly: GCF_004365355.1. GTDB lineage: Bacteria > Actinomycetota > Actinomycetes > Propionibacteriales > Kribbellaceae > Kribbella. The sequence continues at coordinate 573,518 of NZ_SODP01000002.1, forward strand.
ACGAGGCGATCGCCGCGGACCCGGAGCTGCTGCGGCGCGTGCGCGTCGACATGTACCGGCGGCTCGGGTTCTATCCGACGGAGACGAGCGAACACTCCTCGGAGTACGTGCCGTGGTATCTCGGCCATGCTTCGGAAGTCGACCGGCTGCGGCTGCCGATCGGCGCCTACCTGGAGATCGTCGCGGAGAACCTCGCGTCCTACGAGCAGACCCGCAGCGCCCTGAAGGCCGGCGAGCCGCTGACTGTCGACCCGACTATGGAGTACGCCCCGCAAATCATCCACAGCATCGTGACCGGCACCCCCCGCACCGTCTACGCCAACGTCCCCAACACCGGCCTGATCACCAATCTGCAGTCCGGGGCCACCGTCGAGGTCCCCAGCCTGGTAGACGCTACGGGCGTCCGACCCACCGCAGTCGGCGATCTCCCACCCCAGTGCGCCGCGCTCAACCGCTCGTACCTCAACGTCGCCGAGCTGACCGTCCAGGCCGCCATCGACCAGGATCCCCGCGCGATCCGCCAGGCCGTCATGGTCGACCCGGCGACGGCCGGCACGCTACCGGTCGAACAGATCTGGGCCCTGTGCAACGATCTGGTCGTTGCTCACAACAACTACTTGGACCCGTCGTTGAGGGCGGCCCTCAAGTAGTCGCGGTACGTCGCGAACTCCTCGACCACCTCGGCCGCGGTCGGCTGACCGGTCAGTGCCCCGACGCCCTGGCCCGCGTAGATGGATGCCCGGGCCGGGTCGGCGGTCTTCGACCCGTCCACGTACTCGGCATGACCGGTGTCGTCCGACTTCAACTCGTCCTCGCGGCCTTCCCAGTTGTCGAAGTACGCGTTCCGCAGGGCCCGGCCGCCGAACTCGTCCGGCCATCCGGCCCGCGATGCCGCGTCGAAGACCGTGCCGTAGACAGTGGCCGTCTCGTCGGCCGCGATGATCGCCTGACGCGCCGATTCCTTGGTCTGCGCCTCGACGCAGGTGATGAACGCGGTCCCGATCCAGCCACCAGCAGCACCGGCCGCCATCACAGCAGCCAGACCGCGCGCTCCGGAGATCCCGCCGCCCGCGAGCACGGGCAGGTCCGTCAGGTCGAGGATTGCCTGCAGCAACGGCAGCGTCGCCACCGCGTTCCGCCCGTGCCCGCCGGCCTCCGCGCCGCGGGCCACGATCACATCCACGCCCGCATCGATCGCCGCGCGCGCATCCGCGACCGTCCCTGCCTGGGTCGCGACGACGATCCCGGCGGCCTGCAGCGTCCCGACGTACGGCGTGTAGTCGCCGAAGCTGAGCGAGACCAGCGCGGGCTTCAGTTCCAGCATGGCCTCGAGATGTTCGGGGCGCTCCTGCACCGACCACGCCATCAGCCCGATCCCGTACGGCTTCCCGCTCTCCGCGGCGATGGCGCCTTCGGTCCGGATCCAGTCAGCCGTCACCGCGGAGCCGGCGCCGAGCATCCCCAGTCCACCGGCCGCCGAGATCGCTGCGGTCAGCCGGCCGCCACTCACATTCGCCATCGGCGCACCGACCACCGGCACGGACAGCCCGAACCTCTCCGTCAGCCACATGTGCTCATCATCACCCATCACAACCTCGGCGGGCCCCTGCGCATCGTGAGAGTGACGAAAGGAACCCTGACGTGCGGTTGATGCGGAGTTGGTGCGCGCTCGCGGGAGCGTTGGCTGTCCTGTTGGTCGTGGCAGCTCATACGTCGCTGGTGCCGGCCACGGCGCGACAGACACCGCCTGTGGCAGCACCAGCGTGGAGGACTGCGTGGATGACCGCGCTACAGCAGCCCAATGCGAACCAGAACTGGTCCAAGCAGGGTTTCGCCAACCAGTCGGTGCGCCAGGTGATCCGGCTGAGCTCGGGTGGTTCCGACGTACGGATCAGGATCAGCAATCAGTACGGCGTACAGCCGCTCAAGCTGGCAGGTGCGACCGTGGCCAAGGCAGCAAAGGGCGCGGCGGTCGTGTCTGGCTCGGTGCGCCCGGTGCGGTTCGGAGGCGCGGAGTCGGTCAGCATCCCGGCCGGCGGTCAGGTCGTCGGCGACGCCGTGGCACTGTCCGGCCTGACCAGCGGAAGTCAGCTCGCGATCACCCTGTACTTCGCCCGGGCGACCGGTCCGGCCACCTTCCACGAGTTCGGCGCGACGGGAGCGTCGTACCGGGCGGCGGGCGACAAGCTCATGGAGACCAGCGGGACGGCGTACCGGGAGACAAGCGGAGGCTGGTATTTCCTGGCCGGCGTCGACGTGACCCCAACGGGCGGCGGTTCGGTGGTTGCGTTCGGGGACTCGATCACGAACGGCTACACCAGCGCACCAGGTACGCGGTACCCGGACCTGCTGGCCGCGCGCCTTTCCGCCGCGGGCCGGCCGATGCCTGTCCTCAACGCCGGACTTGGCGGCAACCGGCTGCTGACCGATTCCGCCTGCTACGGCGAGAAGGGTCTGGCCCGGTTCCACCGCGACGTACTCGACCAGCCCGGTACGACGACCGCGATGGTCCTGATCGGCATCAACGACCTCGGGTACCCCGAGATCGCGGCGACGTCCTGTACGACGCCGAACCCGGCGATCACTCCCGCGCAGCTCATCGCCGGCTACCGCACGCTGATCGAGGATGCGCACTCCCGCGGCATCCGCGTCGTCGGAGTGACCCTGACTCCCTTCCGCGGCGCCTCGGTCTACACCGCCCACAGCGCGCAGCTCCGGACGGCGGTCAACGCCTGGATCACCACGAGCGGCGAGTTCGACGCCGTCGCCGACTTCGCGAGCGCTCTCGCCGACCCGGCCGATCCGACCCGGCTGGCGCCGAAGTACGACAGCGGCGACCACCTGCACCCCAACGCGGCCGGCTACCGGGTGATGGCCGACGCCGTCGACCTCAAAACCCTCTGAGCACAGCGAAAGGGCCGGTCCGCCTGGACCGGCCCTTTCGTTACGTGCTGCTCAGAACTTGTAGACGTCCGACTGCGGGTCGCCGTGGCAGCGCTTGTACTTCTTGCCGGAGCCGCACGGGCAGGCCGCGTTGCGCGGAGTCCCGGCGTACTCGAGCTTGCCGTCCTCGACCGCGTCCTCGTGCCGCGCGACCTCGTCGTCACCGTCGATGGTCGGCGCGGAGTACGACAGCCGCTGCGGGCGGCTCTCGGTGCTCAGGCCCTTGGCGCGCAGACGCGGCGTGTCCCGCGGCCGCGGCGTCTCCTGGAGCCGCTCGTCGTCGCCGCCCTCGGTCCGGCCGGGGAACTCCGCGACCGGCGCACCCGGGGTGAGGATGTCCTCGATCCGGCGGCCGGCCAGGTTGTCCTCGTCGGCCAGCGCCGCCTCGGAGGCCAGCTCCATCTCGGCCCGCATCGCCTCGATGTCGACCTCGACGTTGAAGATGAAGCCGACCGACTCTTCCTTGATCGATTCCATCATCGACGCGAACATGTCGTAACCCTCGCGCTGGTACTCGACCAGCGGGTCGCGCTGCGCCATCGCGCGCAGGCCGATGCCCTCGCGCAGGTAGTCCATCTCGTACAGGTGCTCGCGCCACTTGCGGTCCAGCACGCTCAGCACGACGCGCCGCTCCAGCTCGCGCATCGCCTCCTCGCCGAGCAGCTCCTCGCGCCGCTCGTACGCCGCAGTCGCGTCCTCGATGAACCGCTCGATCAGGAAGTCCTGGGTCAGGCCGGCCTTCTCGCCGCCGGCCTCCTCGATCAGGTCTTCCTCGGTCAGCTCGGTCTGGTACAGCGTCCGCATCGCGGTGAACAGCGCGTCCAGGTCCCAGTCCTCGGCGAACCCGTCCGCGGTCGCACCCTGCACGTACCCGGTGACGGTCTCCTCGAGCATGTCCTGCACCTGGTCGCGCATGTCGGCGCCCTCGAGCACGCGGCGGCGCTCGTCGTACACGACGTGGCGCTGGCGGTTCATCACGTCGTCGTACTTGAGGATGTTCTTCCGCGTCTCGAAGTTCTGCGCCTCGACCTGGGCCTGCGCCGACGCGATCGCCTTGGTGACGACCTTGTTCTCCAGCGGCTGGGTGTCGTCGTTGTTGCGCGACATCGCCCAGTCGACCATCTCGCGCTTGAACAGCCGCATCAGGTCGTCCTCCAGCGACAAGTAGAACCGGGACTTGCCCGGGTCACCCTGACGGCCGGCGCGACCGCGCAACTGGTTGTCGATCCGGCGGGACTCGTGCCGCTCGGTGCCGAGGACATAGAGGCCGCCGAGTGCGCGGACCTCCTCCTGCTCCTCCTTCACCTGCTTCTCGAACTGCTCGAGGAGGTTCGGGTACTCCGCCTCGTACTCCTCGGCGTCCTCCGCCGGGTCCAGGCCGCGGGCTCGCAGCTCCTTGTCGGCCAGGAACTCCGGGTTGCCGCCGAGGATGATGTCGGTACCACGACCGGCCATGTTGGTGGCCACCGTGACCGCGCCCTTCCGGCCTGCCTCGGCGACGATCGCGGCCTCACGGGCGTGCTGCTTCGCGTTCAGCACCTCGTGCGGGATGTTCTCCTTGAGCAGCTGCCGGGACAGCCGCTCGGACTTCTCCACCGAGGTGGTGCCGACCAGGATCGGCTGTCCGGTCGCGTGCACCTCGACGATGTCCTTGACCACCGCGTCGAACTTGGCGTCCTCGGTGCGGTAGATCAGGTCCCGCTCCTCGACCCGGATCATCGGCTTGTTGGTCGGGATCGGGACCACGCCGAGCTTGTAGACCTTGGAGAACTCGTTCGCCTCGGTCATCGCCGTACCGGTCATGCCGGCCAGCTTGGTGTACAGGCGGAAGTAGTTCTGCAGCGTGATCGTCGCGAGGGTCTGGTACTCCTCCTTGATCTCGACGCCTTCCTTGGCCTCGATCGCCTGGTGGAGACCCTCGTTGTAGCGCCGGCCGTGCAGCGTGCGGCCGGTGTGCTCGTCGACGATCAGGACCTCTTCCTGGCCCGGGCTGCCGACGACCACGTAGTCCTTGTCCCGGTGGAACAGGTCCTTGGCCTTCAGCGCGTTGTTCAGGTAGCTGATCAGCGGGGTGTTGGCCGACTCGTACAGGTTGTCGATGCCGAGCCGGTCCTCGACCTTCTCGATCCCGCGCTCGAGGATCGCCACCGTGCGCTTCTTCTCGTCGACGTCGTAGTCGGCGACCCGGCGCTTGGTCTCGTCGATCTCGAGGTCGGTGACGCGCGGGTTCGTCCGCTTCAGCTCCGCCTCGTCGGCCAGCGTCCAGGCCTTCAGCACGTTCGCGATCCGGGCCATCTCGACGTACCAGCGCTGGGAGTCCTCGGCCGGGCCGGAGATGATCAGCGGGGTCCGGGCCTCGTCGACCAGGATCGAGTCCACCTCGTCCACGATCGCGTAGTTGTGCTCGCGCTGGACGCAGTCCTCGATGCTGCCCGCCATGTTGTCGCGCAGGTAGTCGAAGCCGAACTCGTTGTTGGTGCCGTAGGTGATGTCCTTGCTGTAGGCGATCCGGCGCTCGGCCGGGGACATCTCGGGCAGGATCACGCCGTAGTCGAGGCCGAGGAAGTGGTACACCCGGCCCATCCACTCGGCCTGGTACTTGGCCAGGTAGTCGTTCACCGTGACGACGTGCACGCCCTTGCCGGACAGCGCGTTCAGGTACGTCGGGAGGGTGCCGACCAGGGTCTTGCCCTCACCGGTCTTCATCTCGGCGATGTTGCCCAGGTGCAGCGCCGCGCCACCCATGATCTGCACGTCGTACGGGCGCTGGTGCAGGGTCCGCTTCGCGGCCTCCCGGACCACCGCGAAGGCCTCCGGAAGCAGCGCGTCGAGGGACTCCCCGTTCTCGTGACGTTGCTTGAAGTCGGCGGTCTGGCCGCGCAGCTCCTCGTCGGACATGGCGACGAAGTCGTCCTCGATGGAGTTGACCATCTTCGCGATGCCCTGGAGCTGGCGGAGGATCTTGCCCTCGCCGATCCGCAGGACCTTGTCGACAACCTTCATGGTGGGGAGTTCTCTCCTTGCTGCTGCTGCCTGGAAGCGGGCGACGCCGCATGGCACGGCCGACCCAGCGGGAAGGCGTGCGTCCCCCATCGTACGGGGCCGGGTGTGCCAAGCCACGCCCGCAGCGTGCCCCCGCGACTGTCACAGGGTTATCCGACCCACGCTCAAGCGGGCCGGAAAGTTCCCAGCAGGCTCTCAGAATCCTCGCAGGGCGTCACTGAGCGCTGGCGACAGGTCACCGCCACCGGCCACCCTGACCTGGTCCAGCCCGAGCCAGCCGGCCAGCTGGACCAGCTCCGCGGCCAGCTCCTCGGCGGTCTCCACCGGCGCCTTCGGCTCGGCGTGCGCCGACTGGACCAGCAGCACGCCGCCGGCGCGGTCGGCCTTGAGGTCCACCCGGGCGACCAGCCGATCACCCAGCAGGAAGGGCAGCACGTAGTACCCGTAGATGCGCTTCTCCGCCGGGACGTAGATCTCGATCCGGTACCGGAAGTCGAACAGCACCTCGGTCCGCGTGCGCTCGAACACCAGCGAGTCGAACGGGCTGACCAGGGCTCGCGTGTTCACCCGGCGCGGCAGCCGGGCGTCCTTGTGCAAGTACGCCGGGCGCTTCCAGCCGTCGATCCGGACGGGGACCAGCTCGCCCTCCTCGACCAGCTCTGCGATCGCCTGCAGCGTCGGCCCCGGCGCGGTCCGGAAGTAGTCCCGCAGACACTGCGCCGTCGCGACCCCGTGAGCCCGCGCCGCGATCGAGACCAGGCCACGGTGCGCTTCGTCGAGCGTCGGGGTCGGCGTCTCCACGACATCGCGGGGCAGCACCCGCTCCGGTACGTCGTACAGCCGCTCGAACTGCTGGTTGCGGCGGGCCACCGTGATGTCACCGGCGAAGAACAGGAACTCGAGCGCCCGCTTCACGTCGGACCAGTTCCAGCCCCAGTTGTCCTTGGTGCGCTCGACGTCGTCGTCGATCTCCCGGGCGGTCAACGGACCGTGGTCGCGGACGTCGGCCAGCACCTGCTTCACCAGATCCGGCCGTTCCTTCGCGATCGACCGCGGACCACCCCAGGCCTCGGTCGTCGCCCGCGCCATCCGCCAGCGCATCAGCGGATGTGTGTCGACCGGGATCAGCGACGCCTCGTGCGCCCAGTACTCCACCAGTCGTCGCGGCGCCTTGCCGGCGGCCCGATCGAGCAGGTCGCGCGGATACGGACCGAGACGGGAGTAGAGCGGCAGGTACTGCGTGCGGCTCAGCACGTTGACCGAGTCGATCTGGATCAGCCCGATGCGGCTCAGCACCCGGCCCAGGGCTCGCATGTCCGGAGTGCCCTTGGGCCTGGGATCCGTGAACCCCTGAGCCGCGAGCGCCACCCGGCGCGCCTGAGCCGTCGAGAGCTGGAGCTGCGTCGTCATGTACCGAATTCTGCCCGGCACCACCGACATTCCCCGCCACCCCGACTTTGAGCACCCACCAACCGTTTCCGCGGCGCCGGAACGGTTGGTGGGTGCTCAAAGTCGGCTCCTGCGCGTCGGACATAACTCCGGAGTTACCGAAAGTGGGAGGTGCGCTACGGACGGTGTTCGGGAGAGCCTGCGAGGAGGCCACCCGCCCGCGTGGCCCCTATCTCCCTGGAGTGAGGCATGACAGGAAACAAGCAGGTGGTCCGCGCTGCCCTGGCGGCCGGCGTACTGACCGCGGCGTCCCTCGGTGCGGTGGCTGTAGCCGGCTCCGCGTCGGCCGCGCAGTCGCCCGACCGACCCACGACCCGGATCGTCGGCGGCACCGTCGCGCACACCGCGGACACACCCTGGGCCGTCGCCCTGAACAACAGCGGCTCACCGTCCCCGAGCGGCCAGTGGTGCGGCTCGACGCTGGTCAAGGCAGACAAGATCGTCACCGCCGCGCACTGCGCGCAGGAGGCAGTCAGCACGTACACAGCGATCCAGGGCCGCGACGTGCTGACCCAGTCCGCCGGCAAGACGTCCAGGATCGCCAGCATCTCGGTGGACCCGGAGTACGGCAAGTCTCCGGCTCACGACGTCGCCGTGATGACGCTGGCGACCCCGTTCGACGGCGTGGACACGCTGCCGCTGAACACCGACAAGACAGCCGACGCGGCCGGTGCGGCCTCAGTCGTCTACGGCTGGGGCTCCACGGAGGGCACCGGACCTGAGGACACTTTCCAGAAGGTCGACGTGCCGGTGCTGGGTGACGCGTACTGCGGGAAGGCGTACGCCAGCGAGGGCTACACCGCCGACGGCGAGATCTGCGCCGGCTACGAGGAAGGCGGCAAGGACTCCTGCCAGGGCGATTCCGGCGGCCCGCTGGTCCTGAACGGCCGTCTGTTCGGCGTCGTCTCCTGGGGCGTCGGCTGCGCGGACGCCGGCAACCCGGGCGTGTACGCCGAGGTCGCGACGTACGCGGCCGAGCTGCAGGCACAGATCGACAGCTAGACCGCACCGAAGCGTTCGGTGTGGATGCGGCGCAGCGGGACACCCAGGGCGGCGAGGTCGTGGCTGACCGAGGTGACCATCGGTTGCGGGCCGCACAGGAAGTAGTGCAGCCGGTGTGGCCGGCGCGGGAGACAGCGGCTGAGTACGCCGTGGTTGATCCGCCCGGTCTCACCGGTCCACCCCGGTCCGGGTTCGCTGACCACCTCGACCACCTTGAGGTTCAGCCGAGCCCGGACCTCTTCCACCTCCGGGAGCAGCATCAGGTCCTGCGGCCGACGCGCTGAGACGATCAGCCGGACCGGGCGTCGATCCTCCCGGTCGGCCATCGTCCGGAGCATGCTCAGCAGCGGGGTGATGCCGACACCGGCCGCGATCAGCACGAATCCCGGCACGCTGTCGAGACCGCTCATGGTGAATCCGCCGTACGGGCCGTCCAGGTAGACACGACGGCCCGGTCGCAGCCCGACCAGCAGCTCGGTGAAGTCCCCGAGCGCCTTGATGGTGAACTCCATCCGGTCCGGGTGCTCGGCCGTCGACGCGATGCTGAACGGATGTTCCTCGAACACGAAGGGGGTCGAACCGATCTTCAGCCAGACGAACTGCCCGGCGACGAACGGCAGCCCGGGGTGGCGGTCCGCCTGGATCACCAGCGTGACGCCGTCGCCCGGCACCGGCCGCACCGAGACCACGACGTACGCGTAGCGGCGGGCACGGATCGGAAGCCAGATCCACCGGCGCGCGGCCAGCCCTGCCACCAGCACGCCGGAAAGGACGAACCAGACGGCCAGCAGGGTGTGCGAGACGAGATGCCGCAACCACCAGACATGGAGCCAGGCGGTGGCCAGAACCACCGCGACCAGCCCGTTGTGCACCAATCGCCAGCCTTCGTACCGCGGCTGCAGCCGGGCCCGCCGCATGGCCAGTACGACGATCAGCACCAGCGCCACCGTCGACGTCACCGCCGCCCGCGCCGCCCTGGTCGTGTGCCAGACCGCGAGGATCGACAGGTGGCGCGGATCGAAGATCAGCACCGCGACCAGATGCACGAACACGAGCACCACGGCGACCAGCGCGATGAACCGGTGCACGGTCAGGATGGTCTCGATCCCGAACGCCGAAATCAGCATGGGTAGCCGCGCGGGCAGCACGACGGCCACCACGAGGGCCGAGAAGGCGACCAGCCCGGCGCTGAGCTCGACCGCACCGCCCACACTCGACTCCACCGGTCCGATTGCGCCCCAGGCGAGCGCCAGCGGGATCAGCAGGATGTCCAGGTAGAGCACGAACCACGCGAACCTGGACAGCGGCCCGTGGACGCGCGCCGAGACGGTGTGGCGAGACATGACAACCGGCTCCCAGGTACCAGGAATCCTTCCGGACGCTGGGAAACTACGCCGCCACGCACACCTCGGGAAAGGGCTGCGCGGGTGCCGCCGATGACTGATTCGTCATTCTCGGAACAACCGTCAAAGCGGCGTGAAAAAGACCGCGGGCCGGGTTTGCCCGGCCCGCGATCCTGGGTAATTCCTCCCGTTTTCCTGCCGCTCGCGAGCGACTCTAGACGGCCAGGCGGATCACGCCGTAGTCGTAGCCGCGGCGACGGTAGACGACGCAGGGCTGGTTCTCGTCGGCGTCGACGAACAGGTAGAAGTCGTGCCCGACCAGTTCGAGCTCGTAGAGCGCCTGGTCCAGGGTCATCGGCTTGGCGGTGTGGGTCTTCTCCCGCATCACCAGCGGTCCTTCGCCGGTGACCAGGACAGATCCGTACTTGTGTGTCGCCACTTCGTCCTCGGCGACTGGTTCCTCCACTACCGGTGCAGCGCCGTTGAGCGGCTGCTTCGCGTTCACGTGCCGCAGGCCCTCCGGGCCGCGCTCACCGCGGTGCACCCGGCGGCGATCGGCCGCCTTGCGGACCTGGGACCGGAGCCGGTCCAGACAGACGTCGAATGCCGCCTGCTTGGTCTCGCCGCAGGCTTCTGCGCGGACCACGGGTCCCTTGGTGTACATGGTGAGCTCGACACGCATCGCCCGATCGTGCTGTCGCGGGTTCTTTTCCTGGCTGACTTCCACCTCGCAACGCAGTACCCGGTGATCGACCTTCTCGATCCGTTCGAGTTTTTCCTCGACGTACTGCCGGAAGCGGTCACTGACCTCGCAGTGATGACCCTTGACAACGACGTCCACGGAAACCTCCATCGATCGGCGACTCTCTGTTACGTCAGCGGGCCCCCATCTTTCGTGTCCTCGCTCTGTCGGTGGCGATTGGGGCGCCCGAAACGAGAACACCCGCGGTCGAGCCGGTCGGACTCCGCGGCCAGGAATCCGGCTGATCCGGTCCTGCGCCACTCCACTGCCCGACAAGCCCCTGCGGGTGTCATAGGCCAACGCTAGTCGGCTTCGGCGAAAACCGGTAGGGAAGTTCTCATGAACCAGACGGCGGCAGCCGTTGGGTCGCGGCCAGAACGGCGCAGCCGAGGACCGGGATTCCCCGGGATTCCAAGGCACGGCAGGCTTCGCTGAGCGTGGAACCGGTGGTGATCACGTCGTCGACCAGCAAGACCGGTTGATCGATCAGCGTTTCAGCCCAGCGCGAACGCAGCCCGAAAGCCCCGTCCAGGTTGGCGGTACGGCGTTCCGCGGACAGCCCGGCCTGGTCCTCGGGCCGCCGTACGACGCGCAGCGCGTCGGCCGGGCGGGCGTCGATTCCCTGTCTCCGCAGGGATCTGACGGCAGCCTTCGTAATCCGCCGGAGCGGATCGTGCCCGCGCTGCCGGACCGTTGCCGGTGACGACGGCACCGGGCACAACCAGGTCGCCTGCCGGTCCCCCAGTGCGGTCCGGACGACGCTCGCCAGCAACCGGCCGAGCGGCTTCGCGAGGGCGTACCGGGCGTGCTCCTTGTGGGCCAAGATCAGCGCGCGCAGCTCCCCGGCGTACGGCGCGGCGGCGGTCGGCGTACGGAGTCCGGGCGGGGGCGGATCGGGCCATGCACGGAACGGAGTCAGCGTCGTCAGTAGCCCCCGGCAACCATCACAGAGAGTTACACCGGGCCGATCGCAGCCCGCGCACCGGCCGCCCAGGACGAGATCCACGAACGCGTCCCGGACCGGCACCGCACCACCATCCGCGAACCGGCCGCCGACCGCAACCACCCGGCCGCCGGCCTGTGGACAACTGTCAGCCGGGGTACGTCGGGGTGATCGCCGCCGGGCCGCCGCCGACGGAGTCGGGCGAGACCCAGATCAGGTCCCGGCTGAGCCAGTGGATCCGGCCGACGTCGTCCTCGATCACCGGCAGGGTGTCCTTGTTCGGGTTCGAGGCGACGTACTGCGGCCTGAAGTCCGGCGTCGAACCGGGCAGCAGCTGCAGGCTGGAGCCGTCGGTGTTGACCAGCCAGGCCTGCCGGACCGAGTTGCTGGTCAGGTTGCTGGCTCCGATGACCACGATGCCCTGCTTGTTCCAGGCCGCGTCGGTGATGTTGTTGAGCGCCAGCCGCAGCTGACGGAGCTGTGTGAGCACCAGCTGCTTGCCACTGCCGGTGGTCTGGATCGTGCCGGTCTGCACGTAGTTCTGGCCGCCGGACTTCGGTTTCATCACCAGGAGGGCCCGGACACCGTCAGGCGCCATCCGCAGGTCGAGCGGGATGTCGCCCTTGAAGTCGACCGCCACCGAGGTCAGCCGGCCGTCGTGATCGCGGACCCGCAGCCGCGGGTGCGGCGCGGTGGCCCGGTCCAGGATCCACAGGCTGTCCTGGTTGTCGAAGCTCGGCTGCAGCGTCTGGCCCTCGACCTTGATCGGGATGGCGTTGGCGTCCTTGTCGGTGGTGTCCAGCGGCCCGTACAGGACCTCGTTCCCGGCCGCGGTGACGATCGCCCCGGCTTCACCGCGCAAGCTGACCGCGAACGACTGGGCCTTGTGCGCCCACAGCGGACTGGAATTGAGCGGCTGGGCGGCGATGTCGGAGGCCCCGTCCATGCCGACGATCCGCTGCACCTTCTGGCGCTGCAAGCCGTACAGCTTGGTCTGGGACCCGGCCGACACCTGCGGGTCGAACTGGTTGAAGTTGGCGAACGGCAGCACGTCCGGGTCGTCCGGGAGCAGCGGTGCACCGCCGACGGTGATCTTGGCCCGGAGGTTGAGCTGGTTCAGCGTCCAGACGATCTGAGCGGCCAGCAGCCGGCGGTCCTGGTCTCGCAACGCGCCCGCGGTGTCGTTGAGCGCCACAGTGGCCACGCCGAAGTCGACTGGCACAGACACCTGCACCTCGGTACCCGGCGGGGCCAGGGTGACCACGCCGTTGCCGAGCCGGCTGGTCGGGCCTTTCAGCAGCTCCTGGATCAGCTGCGTCGCGCCCTGGCCGGGTGAGAGGTTCTGCGGCAGGTAGACCGGGTCGGGCACCAGGATCTTGAGGCTCGGATTGAAGAAGTACAGGTCGCGAGGCGCTAGCTTCAGGTCGACCTGGTTGCTGCCGAGGTACGCACCCGGCGGGACCGAGTCGACGCGGAACTGCCCGTCGATCTTCTTCAGCTTGAAGAAGAAGTCGGCCCGGTCGGTAGCCGCCGCGGGGATCCACTCACCGCGCTCGCCGATGGTGGCGATCTTCAAGGCGGTCAGCTTGACCCCGTCACCCACGCGCGTGAGCGACTCGGGACTCTGGTCGTAGACCACGGTCTGCGCTTCGGGTTGCCACTTCGCCGCCGCTTCCGGCGTCATGTACTGCCGGGCGACGTCGAAGGCCTGCGAGTCCGACATGGCCTCCAGGAACCCGCTGACGATCGCCATCTCGCTGACGTTCGCCCGCGGCGGCTTCGCCTCGACACCGACACCGCCGAGGTCCTGTGCGCGTCCCTGCCGTTCCCCGCTGCGGATAGTGCCCTTGGTGGGTACGGCGGCGCAGCCCGCGAGCAGTGCTATGGCGGCCAGCAGGACCACGAGCAACCTGTGCCTCACCGGTCCTCACCGCCGTTCAGCTTCTGGTACGGCGCTCCGACGTCGACGAGCTCGGTCACGACGCGGGTGGCGTCAGGCGGCCGGGGCGGCAGCGGCGAACCGGTGAGCGCCGTATCCGGCCGGCGCGGCAGCGTGAGCCGGAAGTACGCACCGTCGCCCGGTGAACCCCAGGCGTCGAGCCGACCGCCGTGCAGCCGGGCGTCCTCGAGTGCGATCGACAGTCCGAGGCCGGTGCCTCCGGTGGTCCGGGCACGGGCCGGGTCGGCCCGCCAGAACCGGCTGAACACCATCTCCGCTTCCTCGGGGCGGAACCCGACACCGTGGTCGCGGACGGCCACGGCGGCAGCGTCCTCGTCGTACGCCGTGCTGATCCGGATCGGCAGGCCTTCGCTGTGCTCGATGGCGTTGCCGATCAGGTTGCGCAAGATCCGCTCGATCCGGCGCGAGTCCACCTTGGCGCGGCACGGCTCCCGCATGTCCAGCTGGACCTCGCAGCCCTTGCGGTGCAGCAGGGTCTCGTGGTTCTCCAGTACCCGGCTGACGATGTCGCGCAGGTCGACGTCCTCCAGGTCGAGGGCAGCAGCGCCCGCGTCGAACCTGCTGATCTCCAGCAGGTCGGCGAGCAGCTCCTCGAACCGGTTGAGCTCGTTCTGCAGCAGTTCGACCGAGCGACGGCTGATCGGGTCGAACTGGTCGCGGGTCTCGTGCAGCAGGTCGGCGGCCATGCGGACGGTGGTCAGCGGGGTCCGCAGCTCGTGGGAGACGTCGGAGACGAACCGGCGCTGCAGCCGGGACAGCTCCTCCAGCCGGCGGATCTGCCGCTGCAGGTTGGAGGCCATCTTGTTGAACGACACCGCCAGGCGAGCGAGGTCGTCCGTCCCCCGGACCTGCATCCGCTCCTCGAGCTTGCCTGCCGCGAGCCGCTCAGCGATCCGCCGTGCCATCCGGACCGGCGTGACGACCTGCCGGGTGACCAGCCAGGCGATAGCACCGAGCAGAACGATCAGGAGCAGACCTGCGGTCACCAGAGCGCGCTGTACGACGTCGAGCGTCTCCTGCTGCGCGGTGAGCGGGAAGAGGAAGTAGATCGCGTACCGGTCGCCGGTGGAGTTGATCCGGATCTGCGAGCCGATCACCAGCCCTGGCACGCTGGGCGCATCGCGGTAGTTGATCTCGGTGTAGGTGTCCCACAGCTTCGAGTCGTCGCTCATCACCGAGGACGCCAGGGCCTCCGGGATCGAGTCGCTGTCGACCAGGCCGGTGTAGCGGATCGCGTTGGAGGCCGCCTGGTCGGTCGGGACCAGCAGAACGTCGTACAGACCAGGGCGGTTGGAGCCGAGGACCAGCTCGGACAACTGCTGGTTGATGGTGTTGCGGTTCGCGGCGTCGATCGTGATCGACAGCTGTGCCAGCTGCGCCCGGACTTCGGCCTGGGCGCTGGTGCGACGTGACTCGAGGACGCCGTCGGTCACCTGGCTCATCATCACCCAGCCGACCAGGATCAGGACCAGCGTCGACATCAGCAAGGTGCCGGTGACGATCCGGGCCTGGATGGAGCGGCGCCAGATGTCGGGCCAGTGCTTGGGATGCGTCCGCCAGATCGGCTGCGGCTGGGCAGACCAGTCCGCCGCGGTGACGGTCAGTTCGAGCTCCGTCCCGCGGGACCCCGGCGCCTCCTGCTCCTGAGGTGCCGTCGACTGCGCCTGCTGTGGACCAGCGTGCTGCCCGGTGTGTTGTCCGGTGTGCTGCTCGGCTACCGGGTCGGTTGCCGGGTCACCAGTGGCAGCCTGCGACTCTTGGCCGCGTCCGTACTCGATCAGTCCGCACCCGCCTTGTATCCGACCCCGCGGACCGTGACCACGATCTCCGGGTGCTCAGGGTCCTTCTCGATCTTGGAGCGCAGCCGCTGGACATGCACGTTCACCAGCCGGGTGTCGGCCGCGTGGCGGTAGCCCCAGACCTGCTCCAGCAGCACCTCGCGGGTGAACACCTGCCAGGGCTTCGACGCCAGGCAGACCAGCAGGTCGAACTCCAGCGGCGTCAGCTGGATCGTCTCGCCGGCCCGCTTCACCGAGTGGCCGGCCACGTCGATGGTGAGGTCGCCGATCGTCAGCGACTCCGGACCGGGCTCGTCCATCCGGCGCAGCCGGGCCCGGATCCGGGCCACCAGCTCCTTCGGCTTGAACGGCTTCACGACGTAGTCGTCGGCGCCGGACTCCAGGCCGAGCACCACGTCCACGGTGTCGCTCTTGGCGGTCAGCATCACGATCGGCACGCCGGACTCGGCCCGGATCGCCCGGCAGACGTCGATCCCGTCCATCCCGGGCAGCATCAGGTCGAGCAGCAGCAGATCGGGCTTGAACTCCCGGAATGCCGGTACCGCCTTGTCACCGGTTGCGACCAGATAGGTGTCGTAGCCTTCGTTGCGCAGCACGATGCTGAGCATCTCCGACAACGCGGTGTCGTCGTCGACGATGAGGATGCGGCCCCGCATCGTCCGGTTACCGTCTGCCACGCCCTACTCCTTGCCGCTCCGTTTGCCGATCCGTTTGCCGTCCGGTCCCGACCGATCGGTGTGCGCCCGGCGGGGTGCCAGGCCGTACGCACTACGGATAGTGTCCCATTCCCCTGGTAGTGCACACGCCGGATCGCCGTGTGACCCCCGAGTTGGGCTGTGATCATCCGGGATCATGGTGCACGGCCGGGGTTCACCACAACTCACGTGCCGGGCCGTAGGACGGTTCAGGGGCTTCATCCGGGGAGGAGGGACGCAGTGGCCGAGCAGAACATGCACCTGCACGACGACGTGGCCACCGAGCCGCTGCGGCCGTGGTTGCCGGCGGATCTGCTCGACAACGCCGCCCGGACGATCTCCGACAACAAGACGATCATGCTCGGCCTTCCGGTGCTCGCCGGGATCGCACTGGTCGCGGTGCAGGCCGTGCTGACCGAGGTCGCCGTACCGGGTGGGCTTCCCGGGTTCTTCGGCTCCGACGACCCGTTCGGACAGGCCGGTGCGGCCCTTCTGCTCACGTACGGCGTCCAGGTGGTCCTGTTCTCGGTCGTGTCGAGCATGCTGTCCGGAATCATCGCTCTGGCCGCGGTGCGGAGTCAGCTGGCGCACCGGGTCGGTCCGCGTGAACTGATGCGGCTGGTGCGACCAGCGCTGCCGGCACTGGCTGTTGTCGGTCTGATGCAGTCGCTGTCGTTCATGCTGCTGATCGGCGGCTGGGGCCTCGCAGTACTCGGGATCGGTGCCGGCGCGGACGCGGCCATCTCGTCCGACGCGGCCGGTGCGGTGGCCGTCGTGATGATGCTGGTCGGCGGCGTCCTCGTGCTGGTCTTCGGGATCAGGCTGGTGCTGGCCGGGACCGTCGTACTGATGGAGGGCCGGCACGCGCCGGACATCGGCCTCTACATTCCCGTCCGGGTCGGTGTCTGGGGAGCGCTGCGGCGGTCCTGGCAGCTGGTGAAGGGCAAGTTCTGGAGGGTGTTCGGGATTCTGCTGTTCGGCGGGCTGGTCGTGCAGATCATCGGCTACGCGCTGCAGTTCGGGATCACGGCCCTGGTTCTCACGCTCGGCTCGTGGGCCGACAGCTCCGGGGCGACGGTGGTGGCCGTTGTCGTCAGTGTGGCCGTGGGGATCCTCACGCTGATGACGCTGATCGCGAGCCTGGCCTTCATGTCCGCCGTACAGGCCCTGATCTACCTGGATCTTCGGGTACGGCGGGAAGGTCTCGACCTGTGGATGCGTCCGGCCCTGCGCGTCGAGGAGACTGCGTGATCCTTTTCCTGCACGAGCCGCCCGTCGACATCGACAGGGAGCGCGCCGCGCGCGAGGCGGCCGAGGAGCTGTCCAAGTCGACGTACCGGGACTCCGGCGGTTCGCTGATCCAGAGGGCGATTGGCAAGGTGCTGGACTGGATCGGCGACCTGCTGAACAGCCTGACCGGCTCATCTCCTAACGGGCACGCCGGTCTGGCCATGCTGATCGCTTTGCTCGTGCTGGTGGTGCTCGTAGTCCTCTGGCGAGCCGGAGTACTGCGCACCAGCCGCAGAGTGAAGTCGCAGGCCGTTTTCGACACAGCCCGGGCCGCCAGCGCGGCGGAGTACCGCGCGCTGGCGGAGCGGGAGGTTGCGTCCGGGGACTACGCGCAGGCGATCCGCAGCCGGTTCCGCGCCTGCGTCGCGGAGCTGACCGAGCGGACCGTGCTCGACGAGCGGGCAGGACGTACGGCGTACGAGGTGGTTGCCGATGCCTCGCGGATCGCGCCCGTACTGCGGGAACCGCTGCAGCCGGCCGCGCTCGTCTTCACAGAAGTTGTCTACGGCAACCGTCCGGGGACGCCGGAGCGGTACGCCGCTGTTGTCGCTGCTGACGACGCGGCACGGACTGCTCGGGTGAGTGTATGAGCACGCCGCTCGGGCGGAGCGCCGGTGAGAGCTGGCGAGTGCTGAGGACGCCACTGCTTGTGACTGGGCTGATTGTGCTCGCTGCGATCGTCGTCCTGATCGCTACCTCGGCACGGACGTCAGGGCCGTTCAGTCCGGATTCCACGGACTCGGACGGGGCGCGGGCGCTGGCTGCATTGCTGAAGAACCACGGCGTCGACGTCCACAGCACCGAGACGCTGGACGACGCCGTACAGCCAGGTGAGGGCAAGGCGCTCATCATCGGCCCGGCCGGCTCGCTCGGTCGCCCTGACCTAGAGCGGATCGCTCAGGCTCGCTGGAGCCACCTGGTGCTCATTCGGCCCGGTAGCCGAGCGCTGGAGATCCTGGCGCCGGGTGTGCAGCAGACGGGCGATGTGTTGTCGTCACGCAGTCGAGAGGCTGGGTGCGACCTGCCGGCCGCCGTTCGAGCAGGCACGGTCACTGTCAGCGGGCCGACGTACAGCGCACCCCCAGCGGCCGTCGCCTGCTACGGCGATGGCATCAACAACACCGTGGTCCGATTGGAGGTCGGCGACCGGATTGTCGATGTTGTCGGTACGCCGACGTCGTTCACCAACGCTCAGCTGGCCGACGATGGCAACGCCGCACTGGCGCTCGACCTGATCGGCACGCACCAGGACCTGACCTGGTACCTGCCGCAGTTCGAGTCGACGGGCACCGGCACCGGTGACTCCGGTGGTGCGCCGCTGATTCCGCCGGATGTTCGCTACATCGCATGGGCGTTGGCGTTCGCAGTACTGGTCGTGGCGATCTGGCGTGGACGGCGGCTCGGTCCGGTCGTGGCTGAGCGGCTGCCGGTGATCGTGCACGCGGCGGAGACGACGGAGGGCCGGGCCCGGCTCTATCGACGCTCACGGGCTCGGGACCGCGCTGCGGCGGCACTGCGCGAGTCAGCGCTCGGCCAGCTGCACAAGGCGCACGGCATCCCACGGCGGGCCGATCCGTCGGCAGTCGTGGCGACAGTGGCCGCGCGGACGGGGCGGGACCCAATCATGCTGTACGAACTGCTCTACGGCCTGCCGCCGCTCTCTGACGCTGCTCTGATGTCTTTGTCCCATGAACTCGACGTACTGACGCAGGAGGTACGGAAACCGTGACGACTACCGAAGTCACCGCCGAACAGGCCCGGCTGGCGCTGGTCGCGCTGCGGACCGAGATCGGCAAGGCGGTGGTCGGCCAGGACACTGCGGTGACCGCACTGGTGCTCGCCCTGCTCTGCCGCGGCCACGTGCTGCTGGAGGGCGTGCCTGGTACGGCGAAGACGCTGATGGTGCGAGCACTGTCGATGGCAATGCGGCTGAACACCAAGCGCGTGCAGTTCACCCCGGACCTGATGCCGGGTGATGTCACCGGTTCGCTGGTGTACGACGCGAAGACCTCGGAGTTCGAGTTCCGTCCCGGGCCGGTGTTCACGAACATCCTGCTGGCGGACGAGATCAACCGGACACCGCCGAAGACGCAGGCGGCGTTGCTGGAGGCAATGGAAGAGCGACAGGTCACCGTGGACGGTGAGCCGCGCAAGCTGCCCATGCCGTTCGTCGTGGCCGCGACGCAGAACCCCGTCGAGTACGAGGGCACCTATCCGTTACCGGAGGCCCAGCTGGACCGGTTCCTGCTCAAGGTGACGCTGGACATCCCGCCGCGCGATGCGGAGATCGCAGTACTCGCCCGTCATGCACAGGGGTTCGATCCGCGGGACCTGGAGGCGGCTGGGCTACGCCCGGTGGCCGGACCGGAGGATTTGCTGGCCGGACAGAACGCAGTACGGCGGGTTGCGGTGCGGGACGACGTACTGGCCTATGTGGTGGACCTGTGCCGTGCGACGCGGCAGTCTCCGTCGCTGCAGCTCGGGGTGTCGCCGCGTGGCGCTACTGCGTTGCTGGCGGTGTCGCGGGCGTGGGCGTGGCTGTCCGGGCGGGACTACGTGATTCCGGATGATGTGAAGGCGATGGCGCGTCCTTGCCTTCGGCATCGAGTCCAGGTCCGCCCTGAGGCCGAGCTCGAGGGTGTGAGCGCGGACGCCGTACTGGAGAGCGTTCTCGCCACGGTGCCGGTGCCGCGCTGATGGTGCTCACCGGGCGGGCTGGGGTGCTGGCTGCGGCCGGCGTGGTGTTCGTTGCCCTGGTGATGCCGTCGTGGACTGGGGTCGGTCTGGTCGTTGCCGTTGTGCTGGTGGTGTGTGGGGTCGACATGCTGCTGGCCGGTTCGCCACGGCGGCTGCAGTTCAGCCGGAACGGGGACAACGCCGTACGGCTTGGTGAGCAGGCCGTTGTGCAGTTGCTGGTGACGAACCCGGGTCGGCGGGTGCGCGGGTGGTTGCGGGACGCCTGGCCGCCTTCGGCCGGCGTACAGGACCCGCCGCACAAGCTGGACCTGCCGTCTGGCGAGCGTCGGCGGTTGGTGACGCATCTGGTGCCGACTCGGCGGGGCGATCGGCATGCGGTGCGGGTGACTGTGCGGGCGTTCGGGCCGATGGGGTTCGCGGGGCGGCAGGGATCGCACGAGGTGCCGTGGACGGTGCGTGCTTTGCCGCCGTACAAGAGCCGGAAGCATCTGCCTTCGCGGTTGGCGCGGTTGCGGGAGCTGGACGGGCGTACTGCGTTGTTGGTGCGCGGGCAGGGGACGGAGTTCGATTCGCTGCGCGACTATGTGCCTGGGGACGACGTACGCAGCATCGACTGGCGGGCCACGGCTCGGCGCGGGAACGTCGTACTGCGGACCTGGCGGCCGGAGCGGGATCGGCAGGTCGTCATCGTGATCGACTCCGGTCGGTTGTCTGCGGGGCGGGTCGGGGATGCGCCGCGGCTGGACCATGCGATGGACGCCGCGTTGCTCCTGGCCGCGTTGGCCACGCGGGCCGGGGACCGGGTTTCGTTGCTGGCATGCGACAGCGCGGTGCGTGCCGACGTACGGCGTCCCGCACCGCAGGATGTGCTGCCGTCGTTCGTGAACGCGCTGGCGAACGTCCAGGCCGAGCTCGTGCAGACGGACTTCCGCATTGTTGTGTCGCAGGTGCTGGAGCGGTTGGGTCAGCGGTCGCTCGTGGTGTTGCTGACCGGTCTGGACCCTGCCGTCATCGAGGAGTCCTTGCTGCCTGTCATCGGCCCGCTCCTACGGCGGCACGTCGTAGTACTGGCGTCGGTGGCCGACCCGCGCCTGACCGAACTCGAGTCCGCCCGCACCGACCTACCTGAGGTCTACGCCGCAGCATCCGCCGCCCGCACCCGCCTCGACCGAGACCGCCTCACCGCCACCCTCACCCGCGCCGGCGTCACGGTAGTCGACGAAAACCCCGACCACATAGCCCCCACCCTCGCCGACACCTACCTGTCGCTGAAGAAGGCCGGCCGCCTGTAAACGCCCCCGGCGTGCTACGCGGGCAGGCTTGTCGCCAGCGCCGCTTCGAAGGTGTCGCGGTTGGCGGCTGTGAAGTTGTGTTCGCGGTGGGACCAGGCGATGCGTTCGGCTGCATCGGCTGGGTCACAGGGGGTTCGAGTCCAGAAGTCGGCGTTCTGGAGTTGGCGGGTGAGGGTGGCGTGGATGAGGTGTGCACGGTCGGCGGCGGGTAGGCCGTAGGCGTCTGCCAGGACGCGGACCTGGTGAGCCTGGCGCACGGGGTCGCCGTGTTTGGAGGCTATGCACCAGGTCCAGGCGGCGTACCCGACGTCTTCGAGCGGGTCGCCGGGAGCGGCCAAGTCGAAGTCGATGAGGGCGGCTGGGAGATCGTTCTGGAAGACGAAGTTGTTGGGGCCTGGGTCGTGGTGGCAGATGACGGGGTGCGTGGCTGCCAAGCGGCTGTTGCGGGTGGCGTCGTGGAAGGCGCGCAACAACGAGCCCGCTCCGGCGACCTGCTCGTCGGACCAGCGTTGGAAGCGGGCGGGTACCCAACCGTCTAGGTACGTGAGTATCTCGCGGCCGGACTCGTCGACGCCGAGGTGCTTCGGGGCGGCGGTGAAGCCTCGTTCTTCCAGCAAATGCAGGAGTTCTGCGGTCAGCGGACCGGCAGGGCGGCGTACGGTGCGACCGACGCGCACGACGCCTGGCGTCATCCGTCCACCGGCCAGTGGCTCTTCGGTCATGGCATGGCGGGGCGGGCTTGGGTGAAGGTCCAGTGGTGGCCTTCGAGGTCCTCGGCGTCGTAGGAGCGGTAGCCGTGCTGGTGGATCTCCGACAGGATCTTGGCGCCGTTCTCCTGGCTGTGGGCGAAGTGGGCGTCGAGGTCGTCGACGTACACCCAGACAGCATGGTCCAGCTGGGCGACACGCTTCTCCGTCAGCTTGAACAGCATGATCGAGCGCGACCCGACCTGCAGCTCGATCCACGACGGGTCGCTGCCGTTCCAGGGTTCGAGGCCGAAGGCGTTGTGCAGCCAGCGGGCGGCTGCGGGCGGATCCTCGTAGTACAAGGCGATTGCGAGTCGATCGGCCTCACGCGGCACGTCGTGCCGCCGCTCGAGCCACTCCGGGATCCAGTGGATGACGTTGCGCCAGAAGTAGAACGCCTTCTCGCCACCCGGGAGCAGCGACTGTACGACGGTGACGCGGCAACCTTCATCGATCGCTTCGAAGTCGATCCGGGTCTCGGTGTCGTCGACCGAGCTGCGGTACGCGAAGAGCGCGCCGGGCTCCCAGTCGGTGATCTTGCCGAGTTCGAGGACGTCGTCCGGCGGCGAGTACACCTCGAGGATGCGTCCGCCGACACCCGGTTCGATCTGCATTGCGGTCGCGCGCGCCGCATCGAAGAAGTTGATCGGGCCGCGGACCCACCACAGGTCGATGTCCTCGGTGAACACCTTGAACGCGGTCGCCGGATCGACGCCGACCTCGATGGACGCGGTGGCTGATGCTTCGGTCATCAGGACTCGTTTCAGGGTTGGGTCGGGCGGGCTTGGAGGAAGGTCCAGCGATGGCCGTCGAGGTCCTCGGCTTCGTACGAACGGAAGCCGTACTGATGGATCTCCTGGACGATCGTGGCGCCGTTCTCCTGGCTGTGCGTGAAGTGCGCGTCGAGGTCGTCGACGTACACCCACGCGGCATGATCCGCGGCCGGCGGGCCAGGTTCGGTTCGTTTGAGGAGGATGATCGAGCAGGCTCCGGCGTGGAGCTCGATCCAGCTCGGTTGGCGGCCTTCGTCGGGGATGCGGTCCCACGTCTCCAAGCCGAAGACGGTGTGCAGCCAGCGTGCCGCGGCGGCGGGATCGTCGTACGACAAGGCGATTGCAAGCCGTCCGACCTCGCGGGGCGTCGACGGCGCGGTGTCGCGGCGCGTGACCCAGGCCGGGAACCAGTACAGGACGTTCTGCCACGAGTAGTCGGCCCTGGTGCCGCCCTCGACCAGCGCTTCGACCACGGTGACCCGCGTGCCGCCGTCGATCGGAGCGAAGGTGATGGTGGTCTCGGTGTCGTCGACCGAACTGCGGTACTCCAGGCGTTCACCCGGCTCCCAGGCCGTGATCACGCCACGTTCCAGCGCGTCATCGGCGTACACCTCGAGGATGCGGCCGCCGACGCCCGGCTCGATGCGTACTTCGATCGCGCGGGCCGAATCCCAGAAGTTGATCGGCCCGCGTACCCACCACAGGTCGATCTCCTCGGTGAAGATCTTGAACGCGGCCGGCGGCGCGACGGGTACCTCGACCGCGACCTCGACGGACTGCTCGGTCATCAGGACTCCTTCTGCTCGACGTGGCGCTTGAACGAGCCCAACTGGTCACGCCAATGCGCCTGGACCTGATCCAGCCAGGCCTGGACGGCGACCACGGGCTCCGGATTGAGCCGGAAGACACGAACGCGGGCATCGTCCGGCACCCGCTCATCGGCCACCAGTCCGGCCTCCAGCAGGATCCGCAGATGCCGGCTCATCGCCGGCGAAGACGCCCCCGTCGCCACCGCCAACTGCCCCGCCCGCCGCGGCCCCTCCCCCAGCAACCGCACAACCTGCCGCCGCGTCGGATCCGCTAACACCTCGAAAAACCGATCCACAGCATCTTCCGCCATATCGCAATAGTTCTACCATTTGTTAACTATTGTCAACCACCAGAACCATGCGGAAGCCCGGCGCGCGGCAGTCGAGTTGCCGACCGAGGGTCGGGTCGCGCTCGAACGGCTGATCGGACGTGGGCGTGCGGAGCTGCTGTCACGGCTGACTCGTCCGGGGACGGCGAGTGAATTGGCTCGAGAGCTTGGGCTGTCGCTGGGTACGGTCGGCCGGCATCTGCGGATCCTGCGTGACGCCGGGCTGATCGTCGGGCTGCGTGAAGGCCACAAGGTCGTCTATCGGGTGACTGTGCGCGGGGCGGAGCTGGTTCGGTCAGGAAAGACGCGTTCTGTCCCGTTGCGTGAAGTGGTATTTCGTGGCTTCGATCGGGGCTGGTTAGCGTCCAATTCATGGAGTGGATTTTTCGGACGGCCGAAGAGTTGCTGGCCGCACTGCGAGCCGGTGAAGTGAGTTCGGCGGAACTGACCGATGAGGCGATTGCGCGGATCGAGCGCGAGGACAAGGCGATCAACGCGATCTGCGTGCCGGACTTCGAGCGTGCGCGGGCCGCGGCGCGTGATGCCGACGAGGCGCGCGCCCGCGGCGAGGACCGCCCGCTGCTCGGTGTTCCGGTGACGGTCAAGGAGTCGTACAACGTGGCTGGGCTGCCCACGACCTGGGGTATGCCGCAACACCGGGACTATGTGCCGGCCGAGGACGCCGAACAGGTGTCGCGGCTCAAGGCGGCGGGCGCGGTCGTGCTGGGTAAAACCAACGTGCCATTGGGGCTGCAAGACATCCAGAGCTTCAACGAGCTCTACGGCACCACCAACAATCCGTGGGATCACGAGCGTACGTCGGGAGGTTCGTCCGGCGGATCAGCGGCGGCCCTCGCGTCCGGCTTCGGCGCGCTGTCCATCGGCTCCGACCTTGCCGGTTCGCTGCGTACCCCGGCGCATTTCTGCGGCATCTATGCGCACAAGCCGACCCTCGGACTGGCGGCAACCCGCGGCATGGTCGCGCCGCCGGCACCGCCCTGGCCGATCGACCTCGACCTCGCCGTCGTCGGTCCGATGGCGCGCTCTGCCCGCGACCTCACGCTCCTGCTCGACGTCATGGCCGGACCGGACCCGCTGACGCACGGCCTTGCGTACGACGTGAAGCTGCCGCCCGCACGTCACGAGCGGCTGAGCGACTTCCGGGTCCTGGTCGTCGACGAGCACCCGCTCATCCCGACCGGGTCCGCCGTACGGGCCGGCGTGAACCGGGTGGCCGACGCGCTTGCCAACGGCGGCGCCCGTGTCGAACGGCATACTCCGCTGCTACCCGATCTGACCGAAGGCGCCTTGATTTACATGCAGTTGCTGTTCTCGGGATCTGTCGCACGTTTTCCCGTCGACGCCTATGCGGAGCTGCGGACCCGCGCCGCCGCACTGAGCCCGGACGACCAGAGTCTCGACGCGGCGCAGCTGCGCGCGATGGTGTTCAGCCACCGCGACTGGATCGAGACCAACAACCGCCGTGAGATCCACCGTCAGGGTTGGCGGGAGCTCTTCGCCGAGTTCGATGTCGTGGTGTGCCCGATCACGCCGACCCCCGCGTTCCCGCACGACCACAACCCCAACCCACTGGAACGCCGGATCGACATCGACGGCGTCGACCACCCGTACTTCAACCAACTCGTCTGGGCCGGCGTCCCCACCATGCCCGGCCTCCCCGCCACCGCCATCCCAACAGGCCCGTCCCCCGAGGGTCTGCCGGTCGGCGTGCAACTCATCGGCCCACTGTTCGAGGACCGCACCCCACTGAGACTCGCCGAACTACTCGAACCAAAGCTCGGCGGCTTCCAGCCACCGCGGTAGGCCTGCGCGATCCCCTCAACAGCCGGACCGCCCCTTCGGCATCACCCCTGAGCAGGCCGACTCGAGTCGAGTCGTGGCGATTGGTCCGCCTCCCCAAGCGCGAGTCGTGACGATTGGCTGCATTTCACCAGCCAGTCCTCACGACTCGCGGCACGCCCAGGGAACCACCTTCACCGCGAGCGGCAGCTCGCATCGGCCGGCGACAGCCGGCAAGTCCGGCGTTGGCCGCTAGACCCGGGGGGTGGCCGGAAAGGGTGTACGGCGCTGAGCCGGGAGCTGGCGGGGCGTGGAGCGGGTGCGCTGAGGAGCGAAGCGACGAAGAAAGCGCCTGTGGAGCACGCGGGGAAACACCCAAGAGAGACACGTTCGGCTTGACTACACGATCGTGTAGTAGTTTGCTTTTGTGTGTAGGGAGAGGAGTGGGCTGTGGATCGGGCGGCGGAGGATCTGACGGCGCGGGCTCGGATTCGGGATGCGGCGATCACGTTGTTCGGGGAGCGAGGGATCGAAGGCGCCTCGATCCGGGATATCGCCGCGGAGGCGGGGGTGTCGTCCGGGCTCGTCAGGCATCACTTCGGGTCGAAGGAAGCGTTGCGGGACGCCTGTGACCGGTACGCGAAAGAGCGCATGATCCAGATCGGCGCGGAGCTCACGCAGGACGGTGACCTGACCGGGCTGGATCCGCTCGCGCTGCATCCGATCGCGTTTCCGCTGCAGTTGTACCTCGTTCGCTCGATGATGGACGGCTCCGAGACCGCGACCGCGCTGTTCCTCGAAGGGGTCGACGCGGTCGAGGCCTGGGCCGCCGGGTACGGCATCACCCCGAAGGATCCCCGCGGGTACGCCGCCGCGCTGGCTGCGATCAAGCTCAGCGTCCTCATCCTGCGCGATCAGGTCTCGAAGGCGCTCGGCGAGGACATCACCACCCCGGCGGGCTACAACCGGATCGGTCAGGCCCTGATGGAGGTCTTCACGATCCCGCTACTCACTCCGGAACAAGTCGAGAAGATTCGGAAACAGGAGAAGTGATCATGCCGGCTGCGATCAGCACGGAAGGTCTGGTCAAGTCGTTCGGGCAGACCTTTGCCCTGGACGGTCTCGACCTCACGGTGCGAACCGGTGAGGTGCATGGGTTCCTCGGCCCGAACGGCGCGGGGAAGACAACCACCATTCGCATCCTGCTGGGCATGACCCGCGCGGACGAGGGGACCGCGCGGGTCCTCGACGGCGACCCTTGGTCGGACGCGACCGACTTGCATCGCCGCCTGGCCTACGTTCCCGGTGACGTGACGCTCTGGCCGAACCTGTCAGGTGGCGAGGCGATCGACCTGCTCGGTCGCATGCGCGGCGGCATCGACAAGAAGCGCAAGGCCGAGTTGCTCGAGCGCTTCGACCTCGACCCGCGGAAGAAGGCCCGCGCGTACTCCAAGGGCAACCGCCAGAAGGTCGCGCTGGTCGCCGCATTAGCGTCCGACGTCGAGCTTCTGCTGCTCGACGAGCCGACGAGCGGCCTGGATCCGTTGATGGAGGAAGTGTTCCGCGAAGTCGTGAAGGAGACCGGTCGGACGGTGCTGCTGTCCAGCCACATCCTGTCCGAGGTCGAGGCGCTCTGCGATCGGGTCACGATCATCCGGGCCGGCCGCGCGGTCGAGAGCGGCACCCTGTCCGAGCTGCGACACCTGACGCGTACGTCGATCCAGGCCGAGCTGGTCGGACCGATGAACGGCTTGGCCCAGCTGGCCGGCGTACATGACCTCAAGGAGACCGAGGGACGCGTCCAGTTCGACGTCGACACGGACGAGATCAACACGGTACTGCGACGTTTGACGGAGATCGGCGTACGGAGTCTCGTGAGCCAGCCGCCCTCGCTGGAGGAGCTGTTCCTGCGGCTGTACGAACCCGAGGCCGTGCAATGAAAAGCCTGGCGGGCACCGGCGGGCTGATCCGGCTGATCCTGCGCCGCGACCGGATCATCCTGCCGTTGTGGATCGTGCTGCTCGTGGCGATCTCGGTCAGCTACGTGAAGGAGTACGGCGATCTGTTCCCGACGCCGGACTCCCGCATCAAGTACGCGAGCAACGCCGGCTTCATCACCTTGTACGGCGAACTGTCCGGGCCCAGCCTCGGCGAATTCGTCACCTGGCGCCTCGGATTCGTCCCGGTGATGGTCGGACTGATCAGCCTGCTCACGGTGATCCGGCACACCCGGGTCGAGGAGGAGACCGGTCGTCGTGAGTTGCTCGGGGCAACCGTCATCGGACGGCACGCACAACTGGCGGCGGCGCTGATCACAGTCTTCGGCGCAAACCTTACCCTCGGCGTGCTACTTGCCTTGGGCATGCACAGTCAGGACCTGCCACTGGCAGGATCAGTTGCCATCGGCATCGTTTACGCCGGCACCGGTTGGTTCTTCGCGGCCGTTGGTGCCGTGGCTGCGCAGTTGACGGCCAG
The DNA here is from genome assembly GCF_004365355.1 of Kribbella pratensis. Taxonomy (GTDB): domain Bacteria; phylum Actinomycetota; class Actinomycetes; order Propionibacteriales; family Kribbellaceae; genus Kribbella. Next base: position 601,608 of record NZ_SODP01000002.1, read on the forward strand.
TGCTGGTACGGCGCGTGGCATCGCGATCGGCGTGCTCGGCGGCGCCTACGTACTGCGGGCAGCCGGCGACACCAGCGCGCACACGGACGGGCCGCTCGCCTGGTTGTCGTACCTGTCGCCGATCGCCTGGGCACAGCGGATCCACCCGTACGCCGAGAACCGTTGGTGGTTGGGAGCACTGATGCTCGTGGCAACCATCGCACTCACAACGACAGCCGTCGTTCTCGCCACCAGACGGGACATCGGCGCCGGACTGTTGCCGGACAAGCTCGGCCCCGCAGACGGCACCCTCGGCTCCCCACTCGCGCTCGCCTGGCGACTGCACCGCGGTCTCCTCGCGGCCTGGACGGTCGGGTTCGCCTTGCTGGGCTTGTTGTTCGGCGGTGTCGCCAAGGGTGTCGGCGACATGATGAAGGACGATCCGACCATCCAGGAGATGTTCCAGCGGATGGGCGGCTCGGCCGGATTGATCGACTCGTTCCTGGCTGGAGTGATGACGCTGGTCGGGTTGATCGCGTCGGCGTACGCCGTGCAGGCAACGCTGCGACTGCGCGTCGAGGAGAGCAGCGGACGGGCCGAGCCCGTGCTGGCGACCGCGACGAGTCGCTGGCAGTGGGCCGCGAGTCATCTCGTCTTCAGCCTGCTCGGGCCGGCGGTCGCGTTGCTGGCGGCAGGTGTGGCCGAAGGCCTTGCGTACGGCGTCGCGATCGGCGACGTCGGCGGGCAACTCCCGCGACTGATCGGCGCGGCGCTCGCACAACTCCCCGCCGTGTGGGTGCTGGCCGCGATTGCCATCGCGATCTTCGGGTTCTTCCCGCAGGCGTCGATGATCTCGTGGGCCGGACCAGCTGTCTGCATTCTGATCGGCCTCGTGAGCGCGGGTGTCGCCACAGCCGGCTGGATCCGCAACATCTCGCCGTTCACCCACCTCCCGTCGCTACCGGGTGGAACTGTGTCCGCAGGTCCACTGATCACTCTGCTCGCGATCGCTGTCGTCGTGGGCTTCGCGGGTCTGGTCGGACTGCGTCGGCGCGATCTTCCGGCCTGACCGCGTCGAGAACCGGGTAGCGGCTCCGACGTGGCCAGTATGAGAGAACACGAACGAGCAGTTCACGACAGCACGGCACTCCCGCCGGTGGTGGATCGGGCAACGTTCGACGCGGACCTCGACCAGTTGCGCGCCAGGGAGAAGGCCCACACGCGAGAAGCAGACGCGATTGCAGCCCAACGACGCAGGCTCCCGATGGTCGAGGTCGACGCGACCATCACGGTGACCGGACCGAACGGTCCGGTCACCCTGCTCGAAGCATTCGAAGGCCGCAAGCAACTCCTCGCCTACTACTTCATGTGGCACACAGGCCATCCGGCTGAAGAACAGTGCCAAGGCTGCACCTGGTGCACAGGACAAGTGCAGGAGATCTCGTACCTGCACTCGCGCGACATCACGTTCGCCGTCTTCGCCCAAGGCCCGTACGCCGAGAGCCGTGCGTACCGCGACTTCATGGCCTGGACGATGCCGTGGTACTCCGCTGTCGGCTCGCTGGAGCGGCTGCTGGTCGGGCGGAACATCGGGCAGATGTACCTGATCTCGTACGTGCGCCAGGGCGACCGCGTCTTCGAGACGTACTGGACGACCATGCGCGGCGTCGAGGTGATGGACAACAACTACGCGCTGATGGACCTGACGGTGTACGGACGCCAGGAGCCGTTCGAGGACTCGCCGGACGGCTGGCCCAAACAGTGGGCAACCGAGAACCCGGTGCTGCCGAAGACCATCGACGGACGGCCGATCTCGCAGTGGTCGCGGATCGCGAGCGGGCGCTCCGACGAGCTCACTTCCGGGCGTTCCTCGACCAACTGAACGCGTAGAACCCGAACGCGGCGATACCGATCGCGAGCACCGTCAGCAGCACGGATCCGAACGGCTGGTCCTTGATCGTGTGCAGCGCCGTGTCGAGACCACCGGCCTTCTTCGGGTCGTAGCTGATCGCGGCCCAGCCGAACAGTATGCCGACGACCACGAACGCGACGCCCTTCGCGGCGTACCCGATGCGGCCGAGCAGGATGGTCACCTCGGAGACCCCGCCGACCAGGTCCTCCATGAACTTCTTCGTGATCGCCTTGTAGATCTGGTAGCAGCCGATCCCGATGATCGCGACGCCGACCGCGACGATCAGGAACCGCCCCGCACCGTGAGCCATGATCCGGGCGGAAAGCGTCTGCTGTCCGCCGGTGCTCGACCCGCCAGAACCGACGGCGACCTTCACCGCACTGATGCCCAGCACCAGGTAGACGATCGCCCGCCCCACGGACGAGACCTTCTTCTGGGTGTCGAGATGACCCCAGACGAGCTCGAGCACCCGCCACACGACCAGCGCGAACATGCCGATGGCGACGACCCACAGCAGGACTCCACCGAGCGGCTGTGCGGCCAGTTCCTGCAGCGCGCCTTGTTGCGAGGCCTCCTTGGAGGACTTGCCCCACGCGAGTTGCAGTGCGATCCATGCGATCAGGATGTGTACGACGCCGTACGCGATCAGACCGACGGTGATCCCGACGTCGTACGTCCGGCTGTATCTGACTTCCTGGGCGGTGCTCATACCCCTCCCGGTGCCCTGCGCGAAACGATCAGGCGGAGACAGGTGCGCTGGCTTCCCGGTCTGCTTCGTCGATATCGCCGTACTCACCGTGACGATAGGCGCGACGACCAAGGGTCCAGACGTAGGTGAAGAAGGCCAACTCGGCGAGGATGCCGATCGTCACGCGGACCGGGGCCGGCAGGAACGGTGTCACGAAGCCCTCGATCAGACCGGTGACGAGGAGTACTGCGGCCAGACCGATCGCCATACCGATCGTCGCGCGTCCTGTCTGGGCAACCGCCTGCATTCGAGTGCGGGGGCCGGGAGCGACCCAGGACCAGCCGAGACGCAGTCCGGCCGCCGTCGCGACGAACACCGCGGTCAACTCGAGCAGACCGTGCGGTGCGATCAGGCTGAAGAACAGGCCGCCCTCGTCGTGGCCGATCATCAGACCGGCGCTCAGACCGAGGTTGATCGCGTTGTCCCACAGGATGAGGACGGACGGGACCAGGAGGATGCCCAGGGCGAGTGCGGCGGCACTAAGAGTCGCGTTGTTGATCCAGACACGGAGAGCGAAGTCCTGCGCCGGGTTGTCCGAGTAGTACGACTGGAAATCGTGCTCGACGAACTGCTTGATCTGGTCCGGCGTGCCGATGGAGTCGATCACCTCTGGGTGGGCCAGCACTCGCCAGGCGGTCCAGGCCGCCACCAGGTAGAACAGCAGACCGATGGTGAGCCACCAGCGTCTGGAGGCGTACAGCGCGGCCGGGAAGCTCACCAGAAAGTACTTCGAGATGTCCCGCCAGACAGGAGCCTGCGCACCGGTCACCGCACCGCGGGCGTCGGCAATGAGGCCGGACAGGCGACCGATCGACACCGGATCCGCGCCGGCGGCCCGGAGCGCGGCCAGGTGGGTGCCGACGCGCTGGTAGAGAATGACCAGCTCCTCGGCCTCCGCACCGGACAGGCGGCGCTGGCGACGGGTCAGGTGGGCCAGGCGGTCCCACTGCGGCTGGTGCACCGATACGAACGCTTCGACGTCCACAGCTACCCCCTTCCTCCACCCGACTGCTGGCAGACTAGCCGGACGCAGTGTCTAGGCAGGAGGGGGCGACGACGTGTCTCAGCTGGTCACCGGCGAAGCGGTCGTCCTCCAGGTGCGGATCGCCAGGATGCCGACGCGGGCGCTGGCGTGTGCGATCGACGTGGCGCTGCAGGGCGTCGTCCTGGTGGTGCTTGTCTCGTTGCTGGCCGGGTTCCTGCTCGGGAGCGAGTCCAGCGAGGCTCTGGCGGTCGCGCTGATCTTCATCGTCGTACTGCTCGTGGCGGTCGGCTATCGGGTCCTGATGGAGACGCTGACCCGCGGGCGGACCATCGGCAAGATGGTGCTCGGACTGAAGGTGGTCCGTGACGACGGCAGCTCGATCCGGTTCCGCCACGCACTGGTGCGGACGCTGATGTGGTTCTTCGTCGACTTCGCGCCGTGGTTCGCGGCCTGTCCGGGGATCGTGTCGAGTCTGATGAACAAGCAGGGCAAGCGGATCGGTGACATGGTCGCCGGTACGGTCGTCATCCGCGAACGCCACCAGCCGATGGCGTCACCGCCGCTGTTCGTCCCCGGCCACCTGGTCCAGTGGGCGCAGTCGCTGGAGCTCTCGCGCCTGTCCGACGACCTGGCCAACTCGGCCCGCGACTACCTCGCCCGCTACACGGATCTCCTGCCCGGCGCACAGATCGCGCTCGGCGACGCACTGGCCGCCCGCATGGCCGCCGTAACGGCTCCGGCTCCACCAGTCCCGATCATCGCCCCCGCGTACCTCTCCGCGGTCCTGGCCGAACGCCGCCGCCGCGAGCTCATCCGCCTCTCCACCCACCGCCCGGCGCAGACCGGCCCGTTCACGAACCCGTCGTACGCCGTCCCCGCCGGCCCCTTCGCCCCACCCAGCCCGTACGGCGCACAGCCACCCATGCCCGCACCGACTCCCTTCATCCCGCCCCCGCCGCCTCCTGGCCCCCGCCCGGTCACCGTGAACGCCCAAGGCTGGGCCACTCCGGGCAGCAACGAAGCCGGGTGGTCCTGACACAAAGCGAAGCGCCCCACAGGAAGACCTGTGGGGCGCTTGCCGTGGGGGGAATCAGTAGCGGTAGTGCTCCGACTTGTACGGGCCTTCGACCGGTACACCGAGGTACGCCGCCTGCTCCTTGGAGAGCTCGGTCAGCTTCACCCCGAGCGCGTCCAGGTGGAGGCGGGCGACCATCTCGTCCAGGTGCTTCGGGAGCACGTAGACGTCGGTCGGGTACTCCGCGGTCTTCACGAAGAGCTCGATCTGGGCCAGGACCTGGTTGGTGAACGAGTTCGACATCACGAACGACGGGTGGCCGGTGGCGTTGCCCAGGTTCAGCAGGCGGCCCTCGGACAGAATGATGATCGTGTGGCCGTCCGGGAACCGGAACTCGTCGACCTGCGGCTTGATGTTGACCCGCTCGACACCGGGGGTCTTGTACAGGCCGGCCATGTCGATCTCGTTGTCGAAGTGGCCGATGTTGCCGACGATCGCCTGGTGCTTCATCGCCGCCATGTGGTCGGCGGTGATGACGTCCTTGTTGCCGGTGGTAGTGACGAAGATGTCGCCGATCCCGACGACGTCGTCCATCGTGCTCACCTGGTAGCCGTCCATCGCGGCCTGCAGCGCGCAGATCGGGTCGATCTCGGTCACGATCACCCGGGCGCCCTGGCCGCGCAGCGACTCCGAGCAGCCCTTGCCGACGTCGCCGTACCCGCAGACGACCGCGACCTTGCCGCCGATCAGCACGTCGGTGGCGCGGTTGATGCCGTCGATCAGCGAGTGCCGGCAGCCGTACTTGTTGTCGAACTTCGACTTGGTGACCGAGTCGTTGACGTTGATCGCCGGGAACAGCAGCGCGCCGGCCTTGTGCATCTCGTACAGCCGGTGCACGCCGGTGGTGGTCTCCTCGGTGACACCCTTGATGCCCTGACCGATGGTGGTCCACTTCGACGGCGACTCGGCCAGCGTGCGGGTCAGCAGCTTCAGGACGACGCCGTACTCCTCGGAGTCCGCGGTCGACGGGTCCGGTACGGCGCCGGCCTTCTCGAACTCGGTGCCCTTGTGGACGAGCATCGTGGCGTCGCCGCCGTCGTCGAGGATCATGTTCGGGCCCTCGTCACCCGGCCAGGTCAGCGCCTGCTCGGTGCACCACCAGTACTCCTCCAGTGTCTCGCCCTTCCAGGCGAACACCGGGACGCCGGCGGGGGCGTCGGCCGAACCCTCGGGCCCGACGACGACCGCGGCCGCAGCGTGGTCCTGGGTGGAGAAGATGTTGCAGGAGACCCAGCGCACCTCGGCGCCGAGCGCCACCAGCGTCTCGATCAGCACCGCGGTCTGGATCGTCATGTGCAACGAACCCATGATCCGGGCCCCGGACAGCGGCTTGCTGTCGCCGTACTGCTTGCGCATCGCCATCAAGCCGGGCATCTCGTGCTCGGCCAGCCGGATCTCCTTGCGCCCGAACTCGGCCAGGCCGAGATCCGCCACCTTGTAGTCGAAGGTCATGCCGCTCCCCTGAAGACTGTGATTGGTACTCGCATGAGCCTAGAGGGGCGAGCCACGCGGTTTGATCGCTCCGGGCGCGATTTTGACACCGAAATGTCAAGATTGAGATATGCGCATCACCGAGGCCGCTCGCCAGCTGGGTACCACTCCACGCATGCTGCGCTACCGGGAGGCGCTCGGGTTGCTCCCGCGATCCCGGTCCGAGCACACCGCCCAGCGCCAGTACGACGACCGCGACCTGGCCGCCGTCCAGCTCGCACTCGACCTCGAACGCCGGTACGACGTGACGCCGGCCGCGCTCGCGTTCGCGCTCCGGGCGCTCGCCGAGCCTTCCGTGGCCGCCGACATCCGCAACCTCGGCTACCGCACCGGCCGCCTCACCGCACCCCCGACCCAGGCCCAGATCGACCGCGACCGCGCGCTGCGCTGGCTAGGCCGCTCCGGCGTCCTCCCACCCCGTCCCCGCTGACCCCCTCCCGTCTGGTGGGTATACCCACCAGAGCGTGGGTTGGCCAACCGGATTCCGGTTGGCCAACCCACAGGGCGGTGGGTGTACCCACCAGACGCGAGGGGGGTCAGTGGGACGGGGCTTCGGGGACGGCGGGGCGTTCGTCGGGGACGTGGTTCTCGACGTAGACGTCGGGCTCGAGGTAGATGTGCTGGCTCATCGGCTCGGCCGCGCGGATGGCGCGTTCGGCCGCGTCGATGGTCTCGGCGACGACGGCCGCATCGGTGGTCGGCTCGACACCGACCTTGGCTGCGACGAGCACCTCCTCCGGACCGAGGTGCAGAGTCTTGATGTGGATCAGGCGCTGGACACCGGGCGTGTTCTCGATAGCGGCCACGATGCGGTCCTGGGACTCGCGGGTCGCGGACTCGCCGAGCAGCAGCGACTTCATCTCGATCGCCAGGAAGATCGCCACGCAGACCAGCAGCGCGCCGATCGCCATCGACCCCAGACCGTCGAACACACCGTTGCCGGTGGCAAGCGTCAGCACGACGCCGATCAGCGCCAGCACCAGACCGGTGAGCGCGGCGAAGTCCTCCAGCAGGATGACGGGCAGCTCCGGGGCGCGGGCGTTGCGGACGAAACGGACCCAGGGCACGTGTCCGCGGATCTTGTTCGCCTCGTGGATCGCGGTCCGGAACGAGAAGCCCTCCATCAGGATCGCGAGCACCAGCACCGCGACCGGAACCCACTTCCAGTTGTCGATCCCGTGCGGGTCGTGCACCTTGTGATAGCCCTCGTACAGCGCGAACAGACCGCCGACGCTGAACAGCACGATCGACACGATGAACGAGTAGACATACCGCTCCCGGCCGAACCCGAACTGGTGCAGCTCGTCCGCGGACCGCTTGGCCCGCTGGCTGCCGACCAGCAACAGCACCTGGTTGCCCGCGTCGGCGAGCGAGTGGATCGCCTCGGCCAGCATCGACGCCGACTGGGTCAGTGCCCAGGCGGCGAACTTGGTGACCGCGATCCCGGTGTTCGCCAGCAAAGCCGCAATAACGGCCTTGTTTCCGCCACCAGCCATGGTTGTTCAGGTCCTCCGTCAGGGATCAGCGTGCGGACACGACGAACGCCGTGCCGGAACCACGCAAGATACAGGGTCCTTCGGGTCCCGCGGCGAACGCGGACTGGCCTGTGGACAACGTCACCGAAGACTCTTTGCCCGCAGCATCGATCGTGCCCGCGACACAGCAGATGATCCGCGGTCCGACTCCGTCGACGGTCCGCTCGCTACCGTCCAGATCGACCCGCTGGATGGCGAAGTACGGGCAGCCGGTCTCGTAGATACCCTCGTCATCGGCCGTCAGCACCGGGTCCTCGAGCGGCTCGAAGTCGACCACCGAGACCAGCTCCGGTACGTCGATGTGCTTGTGCGTCAGGCCACCACGCAACACGTTGTCGGAGTTCGCCATCACCTCGAACCCGAGGCCGTGCAAGTACGCGTGCACGTTCCCCGCCGGCAGGTACACCGCGTCGAACCGCTCCAGTCGGACGCGGTTCAGCAGCAATGCCGCGAGTACGCCGGGATCGTCCGGGAAGTCGGCACACAACTTCGACAGCGTCTCGCGCTCCAGCTCGAACGCGTCCCCGACGTACTGCACTACGGCCTCGCCGAGCGCGCCGACCAGCGGACGGATCGCGTCCCGGTCGGCACTCATGAATTCGGTGAACGCCTCGCGGAGCTTCCCGTCGCGCAGCCGGTCCGTGAGCTCACCGAACCCGGTCGGCGCCAGCGCCTCGAGCAGAGCGATCGTCCGGTCCAGCGGACGGAAGCCCACCAGCGCGTCGAACGGCCCGAGCGCGATCAGGATCTCCGGCTTCGGCCAGGCGTCCTTGTAGTTCCGGTCCGCGGCATCGCGGGGAATCCCGGCCGCCTCGTCCCGCTCGTACCCGTCGATCGCCTGGTCCCGGGAGGGATGCGCCTGGATCGACAACGGCTGCCCCGCCGCCAGCAGCTTGGCCAGGAACGGGAACCGGCCCTCGAACCGCTCGGCCGTCTCCTCGCCCAGCACCGCGGCCGGGTCGTCCGACACCACGTCGTACAGGGTGTCGCCGTTCGGCAGCACCGACGGCGCGGACTCGTGCGCGCCCATCCACATCTCGGCCTGCGGGGTCCCGTCCGGCTCCACGCCGAGCAACTCGGGGATCGCGGTCAGCGAGCCCCAGGCGTAGTCCCGGATGGTGTTCTGCAGCCGCACTACCACGCCAGGTCCTCCGAAGGGTTCCCCGACCCGGCCGGGTCGTCCACGGTCGCCATACCGTGCCGGCCGAGGCCGATCCCGAGGTACGCCGCGGCGTACCGGCCCTGCTGGGTCAGAGCGGCGTACCGGGCGACATCTGTGCCGTTGGCCTGCGTGATCGTGTGCACGCGAACGTCGTGTGCCTCCGCCTTGGACTCCAGCTTGCGGCGGTGCTCGGCGACACCGGCCTCCTCGATACCGTCGTCGAGGATGATCAGCGCCGGCCGGAGCTCGGCCGGCTTGTCGAACGGGTCCGCGAACAGGTCCCGCGGCGGCTGATTGAGCACCGGCAGGAGATGACCCGCATCAGCAGCCAGCGCCGGCCGGCCACTGGCCAGCCGCAGCGCCTCGACCACGCGGCGGGCAGCACGCGCAGCCAGCACCGAGCCACCCCAGACCAGCGGCAACGCGTCCGCCAGCACCAGAGCGAGATCCTTCGCCGGGTTGGATGCCACGTCGTTGTTTGGCGAGCACTCGATCGCTACATCGTCGAGCAGCGCCGCCACGGCCTTGTGGTCCACCTCCGGCCCCAGCTCCATCTGGTGCAGCGCCTGCAGTACGGCGACGGCAGCAGCCAGCTGGTCGTCCGACTGGGACGGCAGCCGGATCGCGTGCCGGAGTCCGGCGGACGCGATCGCCACCGGGGAGTCCTCCGGCGCAGCCACCATCAGCCCGCAACCCCGGCGTACCGCTTCGCCGGCGGCCGACACCGCGTCGAGGTCCTCGGCGGCACCGCCCAGCACGACCACCAGGTCCAACGGACCGGCCCAACCCGGCAGCCCCGGACCAGGCCACGCCAGGAAGGGCACCGGGCAGACCGGCTCGAGCACAGCCCGCACCAGCCGCGCGTCGCGGCCGGCCGCTACCACGGCCCGCGGCCGGAAGCCGTCGGACTGGAGCGCGGACAGCACGTCGGAGGACGCCTCCAGCTCGGCCCGGATCCGGGCCCCGGCCATCGCCAGCCGGCGGAGCAGGTGGTCTGCCGCCTCGAGGGCGGCCGGGTCGTCCAGTCGGGTGTCGTCGAAGACGCTCATCAGCTTCCCGTCAGCTCTCTGTCGCGGCGGTTTCCCTGGTGTCCCGGGCTTCGTCGATCAGCAGCACCGGGATGTCGTCACGCACCGGGTAGGCCAGCGCGCACGACGCGTTCGTGCAGACGAGCTCGTTGGCCTCGTCGTCCACGCGGAACTCCGAGCGGCACTTCGGGCAGACCAGGATGCTCAGCAGGTCCGGGTCCAGATTGACTGCCATTCAGTTCTCCTCCACCGATGCGCCGGTGATCAGGGCCAGTACTTCGTCACGGACACGTTCCATCTCGGACCGGTCCGAGGCCTCGACGTTCAGCCGCAGCAACGGTTCCGTGTTCGACGCACGGACGTTGAACCACCACTGTCCCGCCGACACGGTCAACCCGTCCAGATGGTCGACGGTCACGCCGTCGAGGCCAGAATACGTATCTTCGATCGCCGCGACCGTCGCCGCCGCGTCCGCGACCTTGTTGTTGATCTCGCCGGACGCGACGTACCGCTCGTACTCCGCGAACAGCTCGCTGGCCGGCTTGTCCTGCTCCCCCAGCGCGGCCAGCACGTGCAGCGCGGCCAGCATGCCGGTGTCGGCCCGCCAGAAGTCGCGGAAGTAGTAGTGCGCGGAGTGCTCGCCGCCGAACACCGCGTCGGTCTCGGCCATCTTCTGCTTGATGTTCGAATGCCCGACCCGGGTCCGGACCGGAACGCCGCCGTGCTCGGCGATCAGCTCCGGAACGGCCCTGGAGGTGATCAGGTTGTGCAGGATCGTCGAGCCCGGGTGCTTGGCCAGCTCCCGGACGGCGACCGCGCCGGTGATCGCGCTGGGCGAGATCGGGTCGCCCTTCTCGTCGACCACGAAGCAGCGGTCGGCGTCGCCGTCGAACGCGAGCCCGAGGTCGGCGCCCGTCTCACGGACCTTGGCCTGCAGGTCGACCAGGTTCTTCGGGTCGAGCGGGTTCGCCTCGTGGTTCGGGAAGTTGCCGTCGAGCTCGAAGTACAGCGGGATGATCGTCACCGGCCCCTTGGCGAACACCGCCGGCACGGTGTGGCCGCCCATGCCGTTGCCCGCGTCGACGACCACGGTCAGCGGGCGGATGCCGCTCAGGTCGACCAGGTCGTGCAGGTGATCGGCGTACGCCGTCAGCAGGTCCTTGTGCGTGACATGTCCCGCTGCGGGGGCCGTCGCCGGGCCCTCGGTCAGGGCCTTCGCGACCAGGTCGGCGATGTCGCGCAGACCCGAGTCGGCGCCGACCGGAGCGGCGCCCGCGCGGCACATCTTGATGCCGTTGTACTTCGCCGGGTTGTGGCTCGCCGTGAACATCGCCCCGGGCAGGTCGAGCCGGCCGGACGCGAAGTACAGCTGGTCGGTGGAGGCCAGGCCGATGTCGATCACATCCGCGCCGGTGCTGGTCACCCCCTCGGCGAATGCCGCCGCCAGGGCCGGGCTGGACGGTCGCATGTCGTACCCGATCACGACCGCCCCCGGACCCGCGAGGACGTCCAGGACCTCGACGAACGCGGCGCCGGTCGCCCGGGCCACCGCTTCGTCCAACTGGTCCGGGACGACCCCACGCACGTCGTACGCCTTGAAGATCGCCGCAACGTCAGCCATGCGTGGACCCTATCCGGCCCACACACGAACCTGCATTTCAGGCCTTCTCGAACCAGCCGATGTCCTTGCGGTGGTGCACCGTCGGCAGCTGGCGCGGAACGACCGGGGCCGCCCACCTGGCCGCGTTGGCGAGGATCTGCTGGACCTCGTCCTGGTGGTACGTCGGGTACTCCTGGTCACCGGGACGGAAGTAGAACACCCGGCCCTGGCCGCGCCGGTAGCAGCAGCCGGAGCGGAACACCTCACCGCCGGTGAACGAGCTGACGAAGACCAGCTCGTCCGGCTGCGGGATGTCGAACAGCTCGCCGTACATCTCCTCGCGCTCGATCACCAGCGGGTGCGGGATGCCCTGCGCGATCGGGTGGCCGGCCGCGACCGTCCAGATCAGCTCGCGGTCGTTCTCGGCGCGCCAGTCGAGCGAGCACGTCGTACCCATCAGCTTGATGAAGATCTTGCTGAAGTGCGCGGAGTGCAGCGCGATCAGGCCCATGCCGGACAGCACGTGCTGCTGGACCCGCTCGACGATCGCGTCGTCGACGTCGCCGTGCGCGGCGTGCCCCCACCAGGTGAGTACGTCGGTGTCCGCGAGCACCTCCTCGGTCAGACCGTGCTCCGGATCCTGCAGCGTTGCGGTCCGTACGACGACGTCCGCGCCCAGCTTGGCGCGCAGCGCGGCCGCGATGGTGCCGTGCATGGTGTCGGGGTAGACCTTGCGTACCGACTCGTCGCGACTCTCGTGGACGTTCTCGCCCCAGACGGTGACGCGGATCGGACCTTGAGCTGTCCTAGTCATGCAGCACAACCTCTCGTCCCGCCTTCGCCGAGGCGTAGCAGGCGTCGATGACCTCGGTCCGCAGCAGCGCTTCGGACCCGTTCTGCCCTTCCCACTCGCCGGACTTCACGATCCGGACGAACTCCCGCACCACGCCGCGGTGACCGAGCCCCGCGCCGGTCGCGGGCTTCACCTCGGCGGCGACGCCGGCGACATCGGTGAAGATCCGCAGCGTGTCCTCGGTGGTGTAGTTCTGCACCTCGATCTTGGCGCCGCCCTCGGTGCCGAACAGCTCGATGCCGAAGTTGTCCCCCGGCGCCCGGTACGTCGCCCAGCTGGTCTCGAGCTGCAGCGCTCCGCCGCCCTGCAGCCGCAGGTACGCCGTGGCCAGGTCCTCGACCTCGAACTTCGAGCCGAGCGTGTCCACGGTCGGGCGATCCGGCGTACTCGAACTGCCGCGGCCGCGCGGCCCCAGCTCCGCGAACGTGTTCGCCGAGACCGTCGTCACCTGCGGCTCGCCGAGCAGGTGCAGCGCCATGTCGAGGATGTGCACGCCGAGGTCGATCAGCGGACCGCCGCCGGACAGCTCCCGGTTGGTGAACCAGCCACCCATCCCGGGGATGCCGTTGCGGCGCATCCAGTGCGCTTTCGCGTAGTAGATCCGGCCGAGCTGACCCTCGTCGATCTGATGCTTGAGCGCGATGACGTCACCGCGCTCGCGGTGGTTGAACACCACCTTCAGCACCCGGCCGGCCGCCTTGGACGCCTCGACCATCGCCGTACCCTCGGCGACGGTCCGCGCCAGCGGCTTCTCGGACAGCACGTGCAGGCCCTTCTCCAGCGCCTTGAGCGCGATCGGGGCGTGCAGCTGCGTCGGCGTACCGATGCTGACTGCCTCCAGGCCCTCGGTCTCGAGCAGGTCCTCCCACTTCTCGTAGAGATGCGGTACGCCGTGCTTCTCGCCCAGGCTGGTCAGGATGTCCTTCTCCAGGCCCGCCAGCGCGACCACCTCGACGTCGGGCAGCTCGGAGAACGCCTCCAGCGCCGTCCGCCCGGCGAAACCCAGCCCGACAACTCCGACCCGCAGTCTTTGATCGTTCACACCTACGATCCTCTCCCGATGACAACGTTGGACACAAACCCCTTCCCACACTACGGAACACAATCGAACAGGGGTGGGAGAGGGGGCGTGTCAGTCGTCGTCGGCGTCGAAGTCGGGGTCGATCTGCTCCGGGGAGAGGGCCAGGACGTCGGCCAGTTCCAGCACGAGGGCGCTGCGGACCAGCCAGGACAGGCCGGCGCCGGAGCGTTCGGCGCGGAGCTCGATCGGGCGGCGGAAGACGACGATCCGGTACGGCTCGTGCGAGGTGCCGCCGGTGGCGTGGGTGAGCGGGATCTCGGTGGCGTCCAGGTCGAGGTTCGGCACGTCCTCGATCGCGAACTCGACCCGCGCGACGACCTGCGGCAGCCGCTTCTCGAGCCGGGTCACCTCGATCGCGACCACCTCGTCGAACTGGGCGGCGGCGGACCGCTGCAACGGCAGACCGCGCGGCGCGAACTTGCTCGGCCGGCTGATCGGGCCGAGCATGCCGCGGCCGTGGCGGTCGATGTGCCTGCGATGACGGCGAGCCTCGGTCACGCGCTCAGCCTAGTGGGGGTAACGTCTGTGCGTGAGCATCGCCAGGATCTGTTCGCGCGCCGGATGTCAGAAGCCTGCCGTATCGACGCTCACCTACGTCTATGCCGACTCGACCTGTGTCCTCGGTCCACTCGCGACGTACGCCGAGCCGCACTGCTACGACCTGTGCGCCGACCACGCCGACCGGCTGACCGCTCCGAACGGCTGGGAAGTCATCCGGCTCGCTCCGGACCCCGCAGCGGCCGGTCCGTCCTCCGACGACCTCGAAGCCCTGGCAAACGCAGTCCGCGAAGCAGCGCGCCCGTTGCCGCGCCGTGAGCCCGGAGCGGGTGCTCCGGGGGCTCCTGTCGAGATCGCTCGCCGTCGCCACCTGCGGATGCTCCAGGACCCCGGCGCCAACACCTCCGAAGGCTGAGCTACCGCAGAGCGGCGCTCACGTCCGGCTGGGCACCCAGCTGCGCACGGAACACCAGCGACGTGGTCAACGGCCACGCAGCCACCTGCGCCACGTCGTCCTTGGCAGGCTTCGCCGCCGGCATCAGCGTGACGCCGGCGACAACGGTCCCGCGCGTCTGCTGCACCATCAGGTACGTCGGTCGCGGCTGCGCCGGGAGCGAGACCTGCGACGTCGCACCACCGACCACGTCGAGCGCACGCGTGATCAACGCCCGCCCGGCCAGGTCGCGCAGCTCGAACTTGACGCTGCCGGTCTTCCCGGGCGCGGTCACCTGCAGCACGACCGGCTGCTTGTGCGCCGGCAGGACCAGGTACGCCGGGCCGGTCAGCGCATCAGCCGACCCGATCGACGCGAACTCGGACCGGGCCGCGTCCGTCATCCGCATCGACGCGGTCACGGGCTGATCCGAGGTCAGAGTGATCGCACTGGGATCACCGTGCAGCACCGGGTCGAGCATGATCGTCTTCACCGAGCCGGCCGCGACCGGCACAGTCTCGTAACCAGCCGGTTTGAACGACCCGTTCGGCCCGTTGATCGTGAGGCTCACGCTCGCTTGCAGGTCCGACGGGTTCGCGATCGACAGGATCCGCAGTCCACCACCCGGCGCAGCCGCGGGGACGAAGACCTTGGTGGCAGGCGCCGCCGAGGTGTTCAGCCAGTCCACTCCAGCAGGCACGCTGTTGCCGGTGGACGCGTTGGAGCGCACAGCGGCCGCCACGCGACCACCGGTCGACTCCACGTGCATGGCGATGTCCCGCAAGTTCGGAGCAACCTGCTTGAGGAACAGAAAGGCCGTGCCACGGGCCGGTACGACGATGCCTCGTGCGGCGGGCAGGTCCTGCTGACCGGTCCGCGCGTACACGGTGACGTTCACCTCGGCGTTGATGCTGTCCAGGTTCGTGAGAACCAGTACGTCGCGCCGATCACTCGCACCGGATGCGCCGACGAACCAGAAGTCCGATCCGGGCTGCTGGCACGGCACGCTCGCCATACCGGAGTTCACACCCTCCTCAGCGGTCGTCGTACTCGTGCCGACTGTCCCGGCGGCGAGTGGTCCGGTGCCTTCGATGGACAGCGGCTCCGGCTTCACGACCACTGGGCTCGAACCGATGAAGCCACGCTTCAGGATCGAACCGACCGGATTGGACGTGGCCGGCAGTGGAGCGATCGTCAGGGGCTGGGCACTCCCCGTTGCTGTCGGCGTACCTTCGGGCAGTGTCGGCGACACTCCGTTCACCACGCTGGCCAGCTTGCCGCCGGCTGCGAGCACCGGGCACGACAGCGCCGTACGGTTCACCACTGTGCGAGCCGGCTCGGTCGCGGCTGCAGGGCTCGTGTCGGGTTTCTTCGGATGCGTGACGACGCCGAGCCCGGCCAGCACAGCCATGGCAGCGATGACGGCCCCGAGCCGGAGACGCGGGTCGGACAACAACGGGCTCACCGCGGGTCCCTCCTGGCGTGGGTGCCATGCGGTACTGCGACCGTGCGGCGAACTGTCGGCAGGCAGAACACCAGCGCGATGATCCAGCCGATCAGGCCGAGGATGCGCCACATCGTGTGTGTCTGGTCGTGCAAGGGCGTCTTGCCGTCGATCTTCGACCGGTCCACCAGCCACGCGGCATCGCCGTCGTTCGCGCTGGCCCTGGTCAGGCCGGGCAAGGAGTCGAGCGTGGACGCCAACGTCGGGTCCACCGGGCCGGGCAGGTACACGTAGTCGATCGCAAGAGCGGCCAACTGCCGGCCTTCCTCGCCGCTACCGCCACCACCCAGGGTCGCGAGCACATCAGTGATCGGCTTGGTCTGCGCCGGGGTCGGCGCCGCCTCCAACGCACCCATCCGCGGTCCGCCGTCCTTGACCAGCGAGAACCGCATCTGGCCGGCCGGCGCCTTCCGCACGACCAGGATCGACTGGTTGTCCGGCGGATCCTGGGAAGACACCAGGTACGCCGGGAGGTCCTGCGCAGGCCCGCTCCACAACGGACCGTCGGTGCCACGCACCAGCCAGAAGCCCGCCGTCACGACGGTTGTCAGCAAGACGATGCCGAGCACGCCCTGCACGATGATCTCGGTGGACTTGCCGACCGAGTCCCACGCAACCGTGACGGCGATGATCCAGCCGGCGGTCATCAGGAACATCAACGGCCCACTGCCACCACCCAGCCGGCTGGCAACCAGCGTGCCCGCCAGACCAGCCAGTGCGGCGAACCAGCCGAGCAGTTCGTACCGCTGGCGAGATTCGCGCAGCAGACTGACCAACGCGACCAGAATCAGCGGTACTGCGAACCACCACGGCGCCGGCGCACCAATCGGCGTACCGGTCAGCAGATGTTGCAGGCTGTTGCCCGGACCGACCGCAGCGGTCGGCGGACCGCCCGCCTCCTGGCCGAGCTTGGACGGATGCTGCACCAGGTCGATGGTCCACGGCAGGACGAGCAGCAGACCCAGCACGACGGAGAACACCAACTGCCGGCCCTGTCGACGCCAGCCGAGCCCGAACACTGCACCCAGCACCAGGATGACCGCGATCAGCAGACCAAGGGCCGGCGTGAACGCGAACAGCACGGCCAGACAGATGCCGGCGAACCACGCGGCCCGCCAACTGCCCTGAACGTAGACGCGCCGACGCCGAGCGACAGTGTGTACGGCCGCACCGAGCAGGGGCAGGACGATCGCTGCCACGCATGTCCCGAGCCGCCCCTGGGAGATAGCGCCGTTCGTGAACACTGCCAGCCCGTACGCCGCTGCGCCCCACGCCCGCGCGACGCGGTCGACGACGAACGAACGCAGCATCGCCCAGGCAGCCAGAGCGGCCAGCGGCACGGCGCCCAGCAGGAGGATGTTCGTCGCACCGGATGGACCGAACATCACCGTCGAGAACGCCCAGAGCTGCGCCAGCCAAGCAGGCGGAGTCACACCGGGCGGAGCGGAAGCCGCTGCGTGCCACAGAGCCGCGATGTTCTCGTGCGCCGGGAGCAACAGGTTGGACCGGAGGAACCCGCCGCCGATCAGATCGCGCGCAGCAATCAGCGCACCGATCGCCAGCACCACCCAGGCGCCGAGGAACGGCCGGCGGATCAGCTGACGGCGCCACCGCGGCTGGTCGACCGCCACGCGGGCAGTGGACTTCGCTCGCCGTGCAGTGGTGACGACCTGCTCTTCCGGCTCGTCCGCCCAAGCTTCACGGATCCGCTCGGAGATCGTGCCGGTCGTCTCCTCCAGGTTGTGCCGCAGTGCGTGCACCGACCGGGAGAACAGGCCCTTGATGTGGTCGTACGGAACCTGGTCGAGATTGCGTCTGTTCTTGCGGGCCTGTGTCCAGCCACCGGCCAGCAGCGTGCCCAGCAAGGCAGTCCACTCGTCGACGGCACCTGATGGCGTCTTGCCGATCAAGAACCAGATCGAGCGGAGCACTGTGCCGAAAAGGAACCGCAGGATCAGCAGCGGCAGCAGCTTGCCCGGCGCGTTCGCGAGAACCGTGTAGTAGGCATGCGCGCGGTCCAGTTGGTACGCGTGCCGTCTCGTGCCGGCCAGCGCCCGCTCGCCGGTCGCGGCGGCCTGTGCGTGGTAGATGACCGCGTCGGGTGCGACACCGACCTGGTACCCCGCACGGCTGGCACGCCAGCCGAAGTCGATATCGTCGCGGAACATCGGCAGCCGCGGGTCGAAACCGTGCAGCGCCTCCCAGACGTCGCGACGTACGAGCATGCCGGCCGAGCTGACCGCGAGGACGTTCCGCGGTTGGTCGTGCTGGCCCTGGTCGAGCTCACCGTTCTCGATCCCGGTGTCGCGGCGGCCGCCGAGCGACGTCGTGACGCCGACCTCGAGCAGCTCGCGATCACGCGGCCACAGCCGCAGCTTCGGGCCCCAGACGCCGGTCGCCGGCGACATAGTGGCCTGAAGCAACAATTTCTCCAGGGCCTTCGGCGCCGGTGCGCAGTCGTCGTGCAGCAGCCACAGCCACTCGACCACGGGCATGTGCCCGTCATCGCCGTACGGACCGACGGCGCTCGGGATCGGCGCGAAACCGTGTGCCTCGAGGCCGCGGGCGACCGCCATACCGAAACCGGTGCGGGCCGAGACGCTGACCACAGGCTCGACGCCAGGCATCGCGGCGAGCAGTTCGGCGGTCTCGTCGGTGGATCCGGTGTCGACCGCGATCAGCCGGTCCGGCCGTGGGTTCAGCGCCCACAGTGCCTCGGACAGGCGCGGCAGCCAGGCCGCACCCTCGTGACCCACCACCACCGCGGTGACGACATGCCGGACCCGCGGACGACCCATCGGGTCGTCGATGTGATCGGTCGGGAAATCGACGGAGTCGAAGAATTCCCAGCCGGCCGGAGCTTCTTGTTCCATGCGGAGCTGTGACACCTCGATGCTTGCGGACGGTCACCGTGACCGCAGGTCCCGGCGAGGACTCACCATACAGCCGCCCGCCGAGCGCATGGAAAGCCGCGGGCCCCGGGCGACGTTCGCCCGGGGCCTCGCGGAAGTCCTGATGTTGTGGTGCTCTGGTTACCTACGGTCAGACGGCCTTCTTCTTCAGCTTGCGGCGCTCCCGCTCCGACAGGCCGCCCCAGATCCCGAAGCGCTCGTCGTTCTGCAGCGCGTACTCGAGGCACTCGCCCCGGACGTCGCAGCCGAGGCACACCTTCTTGGCTTCGCGGGTGGAACCGCCCTTCTCCGGGAAGAAAGCCTCTGGATCGGTCTGGGCGCACAACGCCCTTTCCTGCCAGTTCGGCTCCTCCTCGATCGCCTCACCGTCGACAATCGCCATCAGCTCTGTCACGGTACGACCTCCTCGACCCTGTTCGTTCCCCTGTACATGTGGGTTTGCGGTCCACATGCCTGACCTCGTCCGTCCTGCGCTCTGCAACGGTCCCCGATACCGAGTGTCCAACGAACGACACGGTTGAAATTACATTCCTGCAATCCACGAAAGTCAAGCCGTGCTCTGCTATTGGGATCATCCGCAACATGCCCGCAAAAGAACGAGAGGCCTGCAGATACAGGCCTCTCGCGCTGGGTACCCGGGCTCAAACCTCATTCTGCCGGGATTTTCCCGCTAGCTCGGGCAAGGGCTTGCCGATCCGGACCCCTTGCCCTGCTGGGAAAAGCTGCCCTGTCAGGAACGCTGCCCTGTCAGGAAGGCTGGGACCACCAGCCCTGCTGTCCCTGACCCTGCTGGTTCGGGTCGTTCTTGTCCGGCTCGACGCGCGGGTCGACCCGGGTCTCGTCGGCGGGCTCGGTCGGCGCGGGCTCCGAGGCACTCGGCTGCTGCTCGGCGGCCGGCGTCTCGTCGGCCTGCCAGGCCTGCTCCTGCTGCCATGCCTGCGGCGCGGCGTCGGACTGCTCGTGCGAGCCCTCCTCCGTCACCGGGTGCTCCTGCTGGGCCCACTCCTGCTGACCAGGCTGAGCCGGCTGGGCCTGCCCGTACTCCTGACCGGCCCACTGCTGCTGGCCGGCGTCTGCGCCGCCCCACTGCTGCTCCTGCGGCCACTGCTGGCCCTGGGCCGCGTCCTGTCCGCCCCACTGCTGCTGGCCTTCGGAGCTCCACGGCTGGGTCGGCTCGGCGCCCTGGCCCTCGGCGGTCCAGGCCTGGTCACCCTGCGGCTGACCGGCAGAGTGCTGTGCGGAGTGCTGTGTCTCGGCCTCACCGGCCGACCAGGCCTGCTGCTCGCCCTGGTTCCAGCCCTGCTCCTGCGGCCACTGCTGCTGCTCGCCCTGGCCCGCGACGTACCCGCCGGCCGCACCGGCCGCCGCGTAGCCGCCGTACTGGCCCTGACCCTGGTCGTACTGGCCGCCGTACTGCTGGCCCTGCGGGCCTGGCTGGCCGTAACCCTGCTGGCCCTGCTGCGGGTAGCCCGGCTGACCGTACGGAGCGGTCTGGCCGTACTGCTGGCCCTGCTGCTGGAACTGACCCGGCTTCGGCGCGCGCACCGGCGCGGGCAGCGACTGGAAGGTCTTCAGGATGTAGAGACCGGCAGCGCCGTACAGCGCGAGGCCGCCGAGCGCGTAGATGAAGCCGACGATCTTCATGCCGGCCGTGCTGGTCTCGTTGAAACCGGCGAACGCGGTGATCAGGCCGATCAGGCCGGTGACGCCGATGATGACGAGCGCTGCGAGGGCGACGGTGCGCGCGTTCGGGGTCCGCTCATCTTCGTTGACCAGCCAGACGGCACCGACCAGGACAAGGAGAATCACCAGCCCGGAGATCGAGGGTGGGGTGACTACGCCTTGCACTGTGCCTGCGGCGGCCGTGAAGCCGGCTCCGCCGACGAACAGCCGGATCAGCGAGGCCAGCGCGAGCAGGCCGGCGAATGCGAGCAGGATGTACGCGACCGGCTCTCTGAGCTTCTTGGTTGCGTCGGTGACCACGAGGGCTCCTCGGATGTTGGGGGGCCGTACAACTGAGCTGTGCGGATGGTTCGGACCCACCGCAGCATAGTCCCGCGGTGGTTCGACGCATTGACGACTCGTGCAGACTCTTCCCATGCGATTGACAGTGCTGGCCGGTGGCATCGGCGGTTCCACCTTCCTGCGCGGGCTGCTCCAGGCCCGCCCGGACGCCGAGATCACCGTCGTGGGGAACACCGCGGACGACATCACCCTGTTCGGGCTGCGGGTCTGCCCCGACCTCGACACAGTGATGTACACACTCGGCGGCGGCATCTCGGAGGAACGTAAGTGGGGCCGCGAGGACGAGACCTGGGTGATCAAGGAGGAGCTCGCGGCGTACGGCGTGGAGCCCACCTGGTTCGGGCTCGGAGACCGGGACGTCGCGACGCACCTGGTGCGCACGCAGATGCTCGACGCCGGCTACACCCTCAGTGCGGTGACGGAGGCGCTCTGCACGCGCTGGAAGCTCCCGGTGCGGCTGCTGCCGATGAGTGACGACCGGATCGAGACGCACGTCGTGGTGGAGGACCCGGATCAGCCGGGGCGGCGCAAGGCCATCCACTTCCAGGAGTACTGGGTCCGCTGGCACGCCGAGATCACCGCGCACCAGATCGTCGCCGTCGGCCAGGACAAGGCCAAGCCGGCTCCCGGCGTACTCGAGGCGATCGCGGACTGCGACGTACTGATCATCCCGCCGTCCAACCCGGTCGTGTCGGTCGGAACGATCCTCGGCGTCCCCGGCGTACGGGATGCGGTCCGGGAGACGAAGGCTCCGGTCATCGGGTTGTCGCCCATCATCGGCAGCGGTCCGGTCCGCGGAATGGCCGACAAGGTGCTCGCCACGGTCGGTGTAGCGTCCACAGCGTCGGCAGTCGCGCGGTACTACGGTTCGCGTGCGACCGGCGGAGTACTCGACGGGTGGCTGATCGACACGTCGGACGCGATGCAGGCGGACTCGATCGCCGGCGCCGGAATTCACGTCCAGGCCGTCCCGTTGTGGATGACGGACGAGACCAAGACCGCCGCGATGGCTGACGCGGCACTCAACCTCGCGGAGGCCGTGCGGCGATGAGGAAGCACCTGGAGATCTTCCCGGTGACCGGACTGCCCGAGGTGGCGGCCGGGGCGGACCTGGCCGCGTTGATCGCGGACGGCACCGACCTGCGCGACGGAGACGTCGTCGCGGTCACGTCGAAGATCGTCAGCAAAGCGGAGGGCCGGCTCACGTACGGCACCCGGCAGGAGGCTATCGACGCCGAGCTGGTGCGGGTCGTCGCGCAGCGCGGTGAGACCCGGATCGTGCAGACGCGGCACGGCCTGGTGATGGCTGCTGCCGGCACCGACACGTCCAACACGGCGCCTGGCACGGTTCTGTTGCTGCCGGTCGACCCGGACGAGTCGGCGCGGGTGCTGCGGACCGCGCTGAACGAGCGGTACGACGTCAACGTCGGCATCGTGGTGACCGACACACTGGGCCGCCCGTGGCGCAACGGTCAGACCGATCTGGCCATCGGTGCGGCCGGAGTGCGCGTCATCGAGGACCTGCGGGGTACGACGGACAGCCATGGGAACGTCCTTGCCGTGACGGAGCCTGCTCTGGCGGACGAGATCGCCAGTGCGGGTGAGCTGGTGAAGGGCAAGGCCGATGGAGTGCCCGTCGCAGTACTGCGTGGGCTGCAGGACGCCGTACTTCCCGTCGGCGAGCACGGACCGGGTGCACGGGCTCTGGTGCGGGACGCCGAGTTCGACATGTTCAGCCTGGGCACGCGGGAGGCCGCGCGGGCCGCCGTGCTGTCGCGGAAGGAGCCGTCCGGTCCGCGCGAGGTGGATCCGGCCGTGTGGGCCGGGTTGCTGCGCGACGTGGACGACGTACGGCTCGAGTTGGGCGACAACGCTGTCACGGTGTTCGGTGTGGAGCCGGTGACCGTCGGGGTGATCGCCGAGAAGCTCGCCGTACTGCTGCACGCTGAGGGGTACGGCGTGACGGTGCGGCCGGGACCGGGCGCTGAGGCGACGGTCACGTTCGGCTCACGGTCGCGGTAGTTTTCTAGGCAACTTCTTAGGGTTGCCTCGTACACTGCCTTCGCATGGCGGCGCGGTGGCCGCCCTTAGCCGGGAAGACCAACACTGTGGGTAAAGCGTCGTCGCAGAAGCAGTCGCGCCGCGAGATGATCGAGAGGATGCAGCGCGAGCAGTCCCGGTCGGACCGCCGCCGCACCATCATCATCGTGGTGTGCTCGATCGTGGTCGGCCTGGCGATCATCGCCTACCCGGCGATCAAGCTGGTGCAGGATTCACGGACCAAGAACCAGGCCCTGACCGACTTCGGCGTGGCCGCCTCGGCGGCTTCCTGCGACCCGGCCACCAACGACGCGGCCGGCGGCAGCCAGGACCACCGCCCCGACGGCGAGAAGATCCTCTACTCCGTCTCCCCGCCCTCCTCCGGCCCGCACTACGCGGTCTGGGCGCCCTTCGACAAGAAGTTCTACTCGACGAGCGACCGCCCGCCGGTGGAGAACCTGGTCCACAACCTGGAGCACGGCTACACGATCCTCTGGTACCGCGACACCCTGCCGAAGAACCAGATCGACGAGATCGAGAAGCTCTCCAAGTCCAAGCTCCCCGACAGCTCGTCCGGCAAGTTCATCGCCGCGCCGTACAAGCAGTCCGAGGGCAAGGGCTGGCCGGAGGGCAAGAACCTCGCGTTCGCCCACTGGAGCGGCCCCGGCGCCGACCAGAAGTCCTTCGGTCACCGCCAGTTCTGCGGCTCGGTCAGCGGCGACGCACTGAAGCAGTTCCTGGAGAAGTACCCGGCCACGGACGCCCAGGAGCCCAACGGCGGCTAGATGTAGTTCGCGTGGTCCGACTGGACTCGGGCCACGAGATCCTTCACGCGCTCGCCGTCGGACAGCGGGCAGACCATCGTGACGTCCTGGGTGTGGACGATGATGTGGCTGCGGAGCCCCACCGCAGCCACCAGGTGGTCCGGGTCGTCGGTGACGATGATGTTGTCGTGGGAGTCGAGTAGGCAGCTCAGCGTGATGCTGTCGGTGCGGTTGCCGTTGGCGTCCGCGGCGTACGTGTCGGCCAGCGCCGCCCAGGAACCCACGTCCAGCCAGTGCACCGGCATCGGTACGACGACCACGTCCGCATCGACCTTGCCCTGCGAGGCCGGCTCCATCACCGCGTAGTCGACCGAGATCTTCTGCAGGTTCGGGTAGATCTCCGCGAGAGTCGCCTCCCGCTCAGACGTGTCCCACACCGACGCGACCTCGCGCAGCTTGGCCGCCGACTCAGGCAGCAGCGAGTCGAGCACCGAAAGCACCGTCGACGCCTGCCAGACGAACATCCCGGAGTTCCACCAGAAGCGCCCCGTGGCCAGGTACTCCTCCGCTGTCTCCCGGTCCGGCTTCTCCCGGAACCGGTCCACGACGAAGGCCCGCGTGCCGTCGATCGCGTCGCCACGCTCGATGTACCCGAGCCCGGTGTGCGGATGCGTCGGCTCGATGCCGAACGTGACCAGCGACCGCCCGCGAGCCTCGACAACCTCGAACCCGTGCTCGATCGCCGCCCGGAACTCGTCCTCCGGGCTGATCAGGTGATCCGATCCGACGAAGGCGACCACCGCGTCGGGATCGTTCCGCGCCACGACAGCAGACGCGAGCCCGACCGCGTTCGCGGTGTCGCGCCGAGCCGGCTCGCCGATGATGTTGTGCTCGCCGAGCTCAGGCAGTTCCTTGCGTACGACGTCCGTGTACGCACCGACCGTGCAGACGTAGATGTTCTCCGGCTCGACCAGTCCGCGGAGCCGGTTGAACGCCACCCGCAGCAGCGATTGTCCCGCCGCCAGCGGCAGCACCTGCTTCGGCCTGTCGTCTCTCGACATCGGCCACAAGCGCGTCCCCGAACCACCCGCCAGGATCACCACGTTTCGCATGAGGAGAGACCCTACCGGTCGTCACCAGGTGGTTGCGGAATCCGGAGGTGCTTGAGGTCCGGCGGGATCGGCGAATCGGCCGGTTGCCAGAACAGTTCGGGTTCGCCGTCGAGCGCCGTCGCCGGTGCGTCGGTGAGCTTGAAGCGGTCGCGCAAGCGTCCGTAGAAGTCCGTCGGCCGCAGCCGCACGAGCCGCAACCGCTGCGGCGACCCGTACACACCGATCCAGTCCCCCGGATCGAGTACGCCGCGCAACTGCCCGTCGATACTCACCGCGGCCTGCCCCGAATGCGGCAGTACGCGCAGCGCGATCGGCTCGTCCGGCGCCGCGACGACCGTTCGGTTGAAGGTCATGTGCGGAGCAACCGGAGTGAACACGATCGCCTCGGTGTTCGGCGACAGGATCGGTCCACCGGCCGCGAAGCTGTACGCCGTCGATCCGGTCGGCGTCGCCACGATCACGGCATCGGCGGAGTACGACGCCAGCAGCCGGCCCGACAGGTACACGCCGAGCGCGACCTGGTGATCGCGCGCCAGCTTTTCCACCACCACGTCGTTCAGCGCGGTGACGTCGAGCGCCATGCCCCACCCGTCGCCCTCGGCCATCTCGTGCCGTACCGGCGGTGGCGGCAGCGCCGGGCCGTGCCCGTACCGCAGCAAGGACTCGATCCCGTGCGGGATCTCCAGCGGTCGCGACGCCCGCATGGTCAGCGTCATCCGTTCCTCGTACGTCGCTCCGCCGTGATGCACCGCCTCCAGCGCGGGCTCGACGTCGCGGCACGCCACCTCGGTCAGGAACCCGACCTTGCCCAGATCGACCCCGAGCACGGCCGCGTTGTTCTTCGCCGCGATCCGGGCCCCACGCAGGAACGTGCCGTCGCCGCCGAGCGTGACGACCAGGTCCGGGTCGCCGGCGTGATGCAGCTCGTCGGTCCCGCTGCGACGTTCCTTGTGGTCCTTCCAGACGTCGATGTCGGTGCAGCCGATGCCGTGGTCGGCCGCCCACTTCCGCACGGTCTCCGCGGTCTGCACCGCAACCGGCCGCCCCTGGTGGACCACAAGCCCAATCCGGCTGATCGCCACGCCACCCCTCCTCCGTGTCGGTTTCTGCCTACAAGGTAGCCGGGCTAGTCACGCTTGGATGCGCTGACGATCGGGTCGGTCTCGTCGTCGAACTCGCCGATGACCTCTTCCAGGAGGTCCTCCAAGGCCACCACGCCGATCGCCACGTCGCCGCCGCAGACCACGGCGAGCTGGGCGCGTTCGTCGCGCATCGTGCGGATCGCCTTCGCAACCGGCGTCCGGTCGCCGAGCTCGAGCGCCGCCATCATCAGGTCGGAGGCGCGCGCGTTCGTGTCGCCGGCGGTGGTCGCGCGGGCCGCGTCGCGGACGTGCACGATGCCGCAGATCGTCGTACCGGAGCTGACGACCGCGAGCCGCGAGTGGCCCTCGCGCCGGCTGGTCAGCTCGACCTCGCGGGCTGATGCGGTCGCGGGCACCGTCGACAGGTCGGCGATCGGCGTCATCACCTGACCGACCGTGGTGTTCTGCAATGCGAGCATCGCGGTCAGCAGTTCGTGCTCGGGCTCTCCGAGCGTGCCGTGTTCACGCGACGACTCGATCAGCAGCCGGAGTTCGTCCGGGCCGTGCGCGTTGGCGATCTCGTTCTGCGGCGTGACCTTCACCAGCCGCAGACACAGGTTCGCGAGCCAGTTGAGGGCGATCAGCAGCGGGCGGAAGATCCACGTGAACGCGCGGAACGGCATCGCCAGTACCAACGCCGACCGCTCGGGATTGCTGATCGCCCACGACTTGGGCGCCATCTCGCCGAGCAGGACGTGCAGCAGACCGATCCCGCCGACGGCGATGATCAACGCGATCACATGTCCGACACCCTCGGGGACGTGCGCCAGCTCGAACAGCGGGTGCAGCAGGTGCGCGACCGCCGGCTCGCTCAACGACCCGAGTCCCAAGGTGCACAACGTGATTCCGAGCTGGGCGCCGGCCAGCATCAGCGACAACTCGCTGACCCCGGCGAGCGCGGCCCGGGCGGCCAGGCTGCCGGACGCCGCCGCTTCCTCGAGCCGGTGGCGCTTCGAGGCGACCAGCGAGAACTCGGCGGCGACGAAGAACCCGTTCAGTGCCAGCAGTACGGCGGAGATGATGAGGGCCCACGTCGTACTCATGCCGTCCGCTCCATCACCACGATGCCGGGCACCCGGCGTTCGATGGTTTGCACGGTTAGCCGGACGAACTCGGCCGGGATCGGCCGGCCGTCGTGGTCGATCCGCTGCGGCAGCTCTACCGTGATCTCGTCGCCGACCAGCGGGATGCGACCGAGCCGCGCCATCACCAGGCCGGACACCGTCTCGTAGTCGTCGCTCTCAGGCAGTTGTACGCCGGTCATCTCCTCGACCTGATCGAGCCGCCAGCGAGCGGGCACAACCCACGACCCGTCGCTGCCCTGCACCAGTCCGGTCTCGGGCAGATCGTCCTCGTCGCGGATCTCGCCGACCAGCTCTTCCGCGATGTCCTCGAGCGACACGATCCCCGCGAACCCGCCGTACTCGTCGACCACGATGGCGAGCTGGCGGCGCGCGACCCGCAGCCGCTCGAGTACGCCGGGCAGCGGCAGCGTGGTGGGTACGGCGACCGCGGGCGAGGCCAACGAACCGACGGCGATCGCGGCCCGGTCGGCCGGCTCCAGCTCGACCACGTCGCCGATCGCGACCACGCCGACCACTTCGTCGACCGAGTCGCCGATCACCGGGAACCTGCTGTGCCCGGTGTCCTGCAGTTCGACCACGCGGGTCAGCGGCTCGTCGCGATGCATGGTCACCACGTCGACGCGCGGGACCATCGCCTCGCCCGCCGTCCGGCCGCGGAAGTCGAGGCCGCGATCGAGCAGTCGCATGGTGTCCTGGTCCAGCAGCCCCTGCTCGTACGACGTCTCGATGATCCGGTCGAGCTCCTTCGGGGTCGCACCCTGCGGCAGCTCCTCGACCGGTTCGATGCCGACCCGGCGGAGGATCCGGTTCGACGCCGAGTCGAACAGGTGGATCACCGGGCCGGCAAGGCGCAGGTACCACAGGGTCGACCGGGACAGCCGCAGCGCGATCGCCTCGGCCTTCGCGATCGCGAGGTTCTTCGGCGCCAGCTCGCCGAGCACCATCTGGATGATCGTTGCCAACAGCAACGCCAGGATCACCGAGATCGACGTGCTCACGGCATCCGGTACGCCGCCCGAACCGAGCAGGTCCTCCAGGCCCGCGCCGAGATACGGCTCCGCGAAGTACCCGGCCAGTAGTGCGGTGATCGTGATGCCGACCTGGGCGCCGGACAGGACGAACGACAGCCGCGATGTGACTTTCAGTGCGCGTGCGGCCGACGCGTCACCGTCCTCGGCCAGCGTGCGCAGGCGGCTCCGGTCGACGGCGACGTACGCGAATTCCTGGGAGACGAAGTAGCCGGTGGCAACGGTCAGCACCAGGATCAGGCCCAGGCCGGCCAGGATCAGCATGAGACGACTTTATGAGAACTCCCACGATTGCAGTACTGCGGGGTCCGTGCGGCCTCAACTACTCTCCGTGCGCGATGTCCTACTGAGAGATTGACGGCTTCCAGGCGACGACCTTGCCGTCGCGAACCAGCTCGCCGTACAGCGCCGGGTCGACGTGGTCGGCCAGGATCAGGTCCACGATCGGCTGAACGGCGTCCTTGGGTGACTTCGCTTGGCTGAAGTCGTCGAACCACGGCCGCGATGCGCGGGTATCCACAAGTCCCGGACAAACGGACGCGACCAGGGTGTCGTCGGCAAGATCCTGCTCGCGCCGCTCGGCCGCCACGGCGCGGACCGCCGCGACCTGAGCGACCTTCGACGGGAGGTTGATCCACTCCGGCCAGCCCTGCGCCGCCGCCGTACCGTGGTGCACCGCCGCCCGCCACTCCTCCACAACCTTCTCCACATCCTCCAAGGCGACCCCGTCGAACCGCCCCCACAACTCCTGCGGCAGCTGCTCCAACGTCCCCAACGAACTAGCCACCACAATCAACCGCCCACCAGCCCGCAACCTGGGCCCGAACGCCCGCAAGATGTACTGCGCCCCCAGATTCGCCACATCCACAAACCCGTCCACCTGCTCCCCCGGCGTCTTCCCCGGCTCCAACGGCCCCACCGCGTTGGACACCACAATGTCCACCACCCCCAACTCCTCCGCCAACCGCCGCACCGCCCCCTCATCCGTCACATCCAGCACCCGCCCTTCAACCCGGGCCCGGAGTGCGCGGTGGTTGAGCTGATCGACGGCGGCGGCGACTCGGTCTGGGTTTCTGCCGGTGAGGAGGACGAGGTCTTCTGGGTTGATGCGGGTGGCGAGTTCTTCGACGAGGGCATAGCCGATGCCTTGGTTGGCTCCGGTGACCAGGGCGATGCGTGGTTGTGTCATGAGGCCAACGTAGGTCTGAGGGTCGTATGACTCCAGCGAAAGTTCGGCACAGGTGGTATGCGTAGATGTCATGGACTTCACCGACGTCTCGCTCGTTGCGTTGCGCGTGTTCCGGGAGGTGGCGGAGCGGGGTACGTTCACCGCTGCGGCATCGGCGCTCGGCTACACGCAGTCCGCGATCTCCCGTCAGATCGCAAGCCTCGAACGGGCCGCGGGTAACCAGCTACTGGAACGCCGCCGCGAAGGTGTCGCGTTGACCGCGGCCGGTCAGGTCGTACTGCGGAATGCCGCCGCCGTGCTCGACCAGCTCGACGCCACCGCACGCGAGCTCGCCGGTCTACCGGTCGACGGCGGGACCGTGCGGCTCGGCTGGTTCCCGAGTGCCGGCGCGGTTCTGTTGCCGCGGGCAATCAGCGCGGTACGGCGTACGCACCCGGCGATCACCGTGACGACCAGGGAAGGGTCCACACCGAACCTGGTCCGGGCGCTCCGGGCCGGGACGATCGACCTCGCGCTGATCGCGTCCGCCCCGCCGTTCCGCCCGCCGGATGCCGAGTCGCCCGCGTTGAAGCTGGAGACGCTCGCCGAGCGGAGCCTGCGACTGGCCGTCCCGACCGGGCACCCACTGGCGGCACACGACTCGGTCGACGTCGCCGACCTCCGTGGCCAGCGCTGGATCGCCGGACCCACGTCATCCAGCGAACTGTGGATGGGGGTCTGGCCAGGCCTGGACGAGCGTCCGGTCATCGCTCACACGGTCCGCGACTGGCTGGCCAAACTCCAGTTGGTCGCCGCCGGCGCCGGTCTGACCACGGTCTCCGCGTCAATGGCATCCGCCGTACCACCCGGTGTTCGAGTAGTCACAGTCCGCGGCGGCCCGCAAGAACTCCGCCGGACGATCATCGCCCGGCTACCCGGCCGACTGCCAGAACCAGCCGCCCACCTGGCCGCCGCCCTCCGAACCGCCGCCCTCGACCTCAACCCACCAACCTGACGGCGCCGACGTGAGTCCGGGCTGCTACTGGGCGGTGCCGCCCTCGACGTCGGTGGGACGAGCCGGCTGGTCGCCTGCAGGCGGCTGGGTAGGGGCTGGCTGGGGCTGAGCCGGCTGCGTCTGCGCCGTCTGAGCAGGCGGTGCCTGGGGCGCCTGAGTGGGTGCTGCCTGGGTCGCCTGGGCCGGCGGTGCCTGGGTCGCCTGGACGGGCGCTGCCTGGGCTGCCTGGACCGCCTGGGGCTGGGCTTGGGTAGGGGCTACCTGAGCTGGGGTTTCGTCGTCGTCGTCGCCGTGGCGGGCCTTTTCGAATTCTTTCATTGCGCGGGCGGCGTTCTTGGTCAGCTCCGGCAGCTTCTTCGCGCCGAAGAGCAGGACCACAATGACCAGGATGACGATCCATTCGCCGCCTTCGGGCAGCGCGAGCAGTGGCACCATGACAAGCCTTCTTTCGAGAAAATCCCCCACCACGGTACGCCGGGGTACGAACCGTAGGGTGGGCCATATGTCACGAGTCCTCCCCGAGCTGTTCGCGGCCGCGGTCCGCCGGGACGGCGGCGCCCCGTTCCTCACCTACTACGACGACGCGACCGGCGAGCGGATCGAGCTGAGCGCGGTCACCACCGCGAACTGGGTCGCGAAGACCGCGAACCTGCTGGTCGACGAGTACGACCTGGAGGCCGGCGAGACCGTCGCGATCGGCCTCCCGCCGCACTGGCTCGGCGTCGTCTGGGCGCTCTCCACGTGGTCGGTCGGCGCCTCGCTGACCAGCAAGACCGGCACCCTCGCGATCACCGGCCCCGACTTCGCCGTCCGCGGCGACCGCGAGACCGTTGCCTCCGCGCTCCTCCCGCTCGGCGGCCGCTTCCGCGAACCCCTCCCGAACGGCATCCAGGACTACGGCGCGGAGGTCTACAACCACCCCGACGTCTTCGTCCCGTTCGACCCGCCGACGCCCGCTTCCCCGGCGTACGACGACCTCACGCACGAGGATCTGATCAGTACGGCGGAACCGATCGGCGATCGCATTCTGGTTCAGCGGACGCTCACGGACCGGGACGGCCTGGGACTGCTCGTCGGCGTGATCGCCGGAGGTGGTTCGATCGTCCTCTGCCGCAACCTAGACGCCGCCAAGCTGGAGCGCCGGGTCGCGGACGAGAAGGTCGACCGGGTTCTCGAGTGACAACGGAGGGGTAGCGTGCGTCGGTTCGAAGGAAAGGTCGCGCTGGTCACGGCGGCGGCGCAGGGCATCGGGTCCGCGGTCGCGCGGCGGCTGGCCGACGAAGGCGCGTCGGTGGTGGTGACCGATCTCCAGGAGGAGCGGGTCGGCGGGGTCGCGGCCTCGATCGGCGAGCAGGCGCTCCCGCTGCGAGTCGACGTGACCAACCGCGACGACGTCGACGCAGCCGTCGCTGCCGCGGTCGAGCGGTTCGGCCGGCTCGACGTGGTGGTGAACAACGCCGGCGGCTGCATCGTGTCAACCGCGCCGGAGGACTCGACCTCCGAGGAGTGGCACGCACAGCTCGACCTGACTCTGGTCGGTGCGTCGCGGTGCATCCAGGCGGCGCTCCCGCAGCTCGTCAAGAACCGCGGCAACGTCGTCACGATCAGCTCGGTCAACGGACTGGCTGCCTTCGGCAACATCGAGTACGCCGCAGCAAAGGCCGGCCAGATCGCGATGACGGTCAACTACGCAGCGCGGTACGGCGACCTCGGCGTCCGCTTCAACGTCGTTGCCCCCGGCACCATCCGGACGCCGAACTGGGACAACCAGCCCGACACGCTCGAGCGCTTCGAGAAGATGTACCCGCTCGGCCGCGTCGGCGAGCCCGAGGACATCGCCGCCGCGGTCGCGTTCCTGGCCTCCGACGACGCGTCCTGGATCACCGGTCACACCCTGCCGGTCGAAGGCGGCGTACTCACCGGACCGGGCATGATCGACCTGTCGACGAACGGCGCCTACAAGAAGAGCTACTAGCCCTTCGGCCAGGCTTCCCAGGCGGTCGCGAACATCTCGTCGACCGTGTAGGTGTTCTTCCACGCGAGGTCGCGGGCGGCGAGATCGCCGTTCGCGACCACGCGGGACGGGTCGCCCGGCCGGCGCGGGCCCTCGGTCGGGGTGAAGTCGATGCCGGTCACCCGGCGGGCGGCGTCCATGATCTCGCGCACCGACGTCCCCGTGCCGCTGCCCAGGTTGTAGACGGACTCGAGCGTCTTGCCGGACTCGAGCGCGCGGGCGGCTGCGACATGGGCACGGGCGAGGTCGGCGACGTGCACGTAGTCCTTGACCGACGTGCCGTCCGGGGTCGGGTGGTCGGTGCCATAGATCTGCGGCACCTTGCCCTGCGTCAGCAGGTTGCAGACGATCGGGAACAGGTTGTACGGGCTGGCGTCGTACACCGTCGGATCGCCCGACCCGACCACGTTGAAGTAGCGCAGCGAGGTGTGGTGCAACTCCGCGGCGGCGGCCTGGTCGCGCAGCAGCCACTCGCCGATCAGCTTCGACTCGCCGTACGGCGACTGCGGGTCGGGCTCGGTGTCCTCGGTCACCACCTCGTCCTTCGGCGTCCCGTACACCCCGGCGCTGGACGAGAAGACGATGTTGTGCACCGACTTCTCCGCCATCGCTTCGAGCAGCGACACCATCGCCGTCACGTTCTGCGTGTACGTGTGCAGCGGGCGCTCCACCGACACCCCGGCGTACTTGAACCCGGCGAGATGTACGACGCCGTCGACGCCGTCGAGCGCCTCCCGCACCGCCGTACCGTCCAGCAGGTTCGCCTTGACGAACGGCACACCGTCGGGTACGAACTCCGCCTTCCCGCTCGACAGGTCGTCGATGACGACCACGTCGATCCCGTCGTTGCGGAACGCACGCACCACATGCGCTCCGATGTACCCGGCACCACCAGTCACAAGCCACGTCATGTCTCAGATCCTGCCATCCGGACCCACCAGGACCCCCGCAAACGGGCCGAACCCGTACCAATCAACGACACCACGTCAGCTGGATCGGGCGAGTGAGCGGGCTTTGGGGGTGAGCAGGAAGGCGCCGGCGTACAGCAACGCGGCGATGATCAGCAGGCCGTGGAAGCCGATGATCAGCGCGGCGTACTCCAGGCAGCCGCCGAGCATCGCGCCCAGGAGGTTCGCGCCGAAGGAGGCCGTGCCGTCCGCCGTGTCGGTGAAGCGTTTCGCGAAGATCACGTTCGCGGCGAAGATCGGCGTGAACGCGATCAGGACCGCGACGATCACCCGCAACCCGACCGGCATGCTGAGCAGCCAGCTGTCCGGGAAGACCCACGACAACGCGAGCCCGCCGAACAGCACGGCGAACATCACCTTGATCGGTGGTGTCCTGAACCGTCTGGTGACTTCGACCGCGGCCAGCACCGCCACCAGCACGCCCGCGAACACGATCGCGTTCACGACCCACGTCGTACCGAACAGCAACGCGAACCCGGTGATGCTCTTCGTCTCCAGCAACATGAAGCCGGCGCCGAGCAGGAACAGATCCGCGTACGGCCGCATCCGCCGGTACGACGACCCGCCGCCCGCGATGCCGACGCCGACGAGGCCCGCGACCAGGATTAGTCCGAGCGTGACCAGATACAGCGACGGAATCCGGTCCGTGAAGAGGTACAGGAACGGCCGGTTGTCCGTAGCCGGCGGCGGGGTGATCGCGGACGGGCCGGGCCACTCGGCGGCGCACGTCTGGTCCTGCTCGGTCAGGCCGACCGTCACCACGGCTTGCTGCAGGCCGTCACCGATCTTGTCCACGCACGGCTTGTGCCCGAAGGCCTCCTGCGCCGTGGATGCGAGCCGGTCGATCAGCCACGTCTCGCGGTAGTAGTTGTACATGGCAAAGGCCCCGCCCGGGTTCAGGTGGTCCTTCGCGCTCTCGAACGCCTGCTTGGTGAACAGGTAGCTCTCCAGCCGCAGCGAGCTCGCGCCGTTCACCAGCGTCAACGAGTCCGGCAGTGCCAGCAGGATCAGGTCGTACTTCTTGTCGGTCCGCGACAGGTACGCGCGCCCGTCGTCGATGTGCGACGTCACCCGCGGGTCCTGGTACGGACGGTCCGGGTGCAGCGCCTTGCCGAGGTCGCGGATCCGCGGGTCGATCTCGACCGCGTCGACGTGCGTGGCGCCCTTCTTCAACGCGATCGCGACATCCGACCCCGAACCGGCGCCGATGATCAGCACGTTCTTCGGCGTCTTCCCGACGTTCGCCCGCTCGTACGGCAGCCCGTACTGCGGCTCCCACTGCAACCGCGCGTCGGCCGGGATCGCCTGCTGGTGCGGTACGCCGTTCACCGTGATCGTCAGCAGCGGGACGCCTTCGTAGGTGTACTGCTTGGTCTTCACCTTGTAGTACGGCGACCAGCTGAGGTCCGAGCGGGTCGACTCGTGGAAGAGCACGCCGAGCATCACCAGCAGCGGCACGAGCACCATCGCGGCGCTCAACCCGGTGGCAACCGCCCGGCGACCCGATCCGGCCGACCGCGGGATCATCAGCACCGCGAAGACGACGGTGACGATCAGGCCCCACCAGATCGGCGGCGCGCCCAGGAACGACAGCGCGGTGAAGCTGACGATGCCGGCCAGGCTGCCGATCAGATCGAAGCGGTACGCCGTCAGCCGCGGCAGCTCGGCGAAACAGCGGCCGACCAACTCCGCCGGACCGGCCAGCACCACCGCAGCCGCGATGAAGACGATCGGCAGGATCACCCAGACCGGCGGGCCGGTGGTGTTCAGGCTGGTGAAGTAGATGACGCTCGACGAGCTGCCCCGGTTGACCGTCACCGGCTTCCAGGCGATCACCAGGACCAGCAGGCCGAGCATGATCGGCGAGTAGTACGGCAGCCGTTTCGCGCGGCCGGATCGCAGGACGCCGATCCCGATGCCCAGGAACGAGCCGAGCAGCACGAAGTTCGAGAAGTAGCTGAGGTGGACCACGTTCGAGCCGGTCCACCGGATCAGCGCAAGCTCGGTGAAGAGCATCAGCGCACTGGCCGCAACCAGCCGTGTCCGCACTCCGAACGGGCTCGGCCAGTTGGTGGTCGTGACGTGGTCAGTGGAGGAGTCGACTGCCATGCGGGGCGACGTTACCGGATATCGGAGTGGTCTGCGTCACCCCGCACGTCCTGATGACGGACAGTCAGCGGCGACGGGCCGGCTTCGGAAGTTCGCAGCCGGACCGGTTCAGGTCGATCGTGCGGTTCGCGGTCAGGCAGGTGTAGAGCCACCAGGTCTGCTGGCCGTACGCCGCGCCCTGGTCGACCGTGACGTTGCCGTTGGCGTCGACCTCGCACGGGTTGTTCACCGTGCAGCGCTCGCCGTCCTCGTTACCGGTGTTGTTGATGCCGATCAGCTCGCCGGTCGTGGTGCTGACCACGGGTGATCCCGACGTACCGCCGATCGTCTCGCAACCGGGCTGCTGGTACTTGATCGAGTTCTGCCAGGTCCAGTCGCCCTCGCGCAGTTGCGGGATCGTCGCCTGCACCGAGCAGGTGTAGATGCGCTTCCAGTAACCGGAGACGACCGCCATCCCGGCGCCGTCGGCCGGTCCCTGCTTGGCCAGGGTTAGCGGGGTGACGTTCAGCCGGCTCCTGATCGACGCGTAGGTCTCGTTGACCTCGTACACGATCATGTCGGTCTTGGTCATCGTGCCGAACAGGATCTTGTCGGCGCGGACCGTGCCCGCGCGGCTGGAGTCCGGCTTCAGCAGCGTGATCGAACGCGTCGACGCCTTGTTCACCAGGACCTGGCCGGGTTGCAGGAACCCGCCCTCGTAGCAGTGCCCGTTGGTGAGCACGAGCGCCTTGTCGGTGCTGACCGATTCGGCGTACCGGACGAGGGATGCCGAGCAGTTGCTCAGCGCGGCGATGCCGGTGAAGTCGGTACCGGGCGCCGCGGCGTGTGCGGACGTCGTACCGAGCAGGGTGGTGGTCGCGACCGCTGTGACGGCCAGGACGGAGCGGAACAGTTTCATCGGGTTCATGGGGCGGTTTCCTCACTGGTTGTACTTGGAGGACTTCGTAACGCATCGATCCGTCGCCGACCATCACAACTGTGTGAAGGAGGGTGAGCGCACGGGTTTTCCTGCGCTGAGTGAAGGGGCTGCTACTCTTCGTCTCCGGATCCGCCTCCGCCCGAACCAGCGCGTACTGCGGCACGTCATACCAAAGTGACAGTGAGGGACAAGGTACGGTCGGAATCAGACCGGTTGGAGAACGGAAGGACGTCATGCCGCAGGAGAAGCCAGACCTGCGCAATCTCCGCGAACCGGTCCGGTTCAAGCGGGCGCTGACCCTGTTGTTGATGACGCTGATCCTGCCCGGATCGGCGCAGATCGTCGCAGGCAGCCGGCGGGCCGGCCGCTGGGCCTGGCGGGTGGTCTTCGGCCTGATCGCGATCATCGTGTTCCTGATCCTCCTCGGCCTGATCTGGCGCTCGGGGACGATCAACTTCCTGGCCCGGCCCGGGACGCTGCGGCTGGTGCAGATCACCCTGATCGTGCTCGCGGTCGGCTGGGCGGCGCTGTTCATCGACGCGTACCGGATCGCGCAGCCGCTCACGCTGGAGCGCAATCACCGCCTGATCACGAGCATCCTCGACGGCGCGCTGATCTTCGTCGTCGTCGGCGCTCTGATCTACGCGAGTGTGATCGTGAACACCCAGCGCGACTTCGTCGCCAGTGTGTTCGGCAGCGGGAAGTCCTCGAAGGCAGAGAAGGGCCGCTACAACGTTCTGATGATGGGCGGCGACTCCGGCGCGGACCGGATCGGCACCCGGCCGGACAGCATGACGGTGGCCAGCATCGACGCGGACACCGGCCGGACCGTCCTGATCGGCCTCCCGCGGAACCTGGCCAAGGTGCCGTTCCCGGCCGGTACGGCGATGGCGAAGCAGTTCCCCGACGGCTTCAAGTGGGACAAGTGCGCGGCCGAGTGCCTGCTCAACGCCGTCTACACGTACGCCGCCAACCACAAGGCCCTGTTCCCCGGCGACCCGAACCCGGGCGAAACCGCCACCACACAGGCGATCGAGGCCGTCACCGGGCTGAAGATCAACTACTTCGTGCTGATCGACCTGGCCGGGTTCCGCGACCTGCTCAACGCAGTCGGCGGGATCACGCTGGACATCGGCAAGCGGGTCCCGATCGGCGGCGGCAGCTCCCCGATCAAGGGCTACATCGAGCCCGGCAAGAACCAGCACCTGGACGGCTACCACGCGCTGTGGTTCGCCCGGTCCCGGGCCGAGTCGTCGGACTACGAGCGGATGGCGCGGCAGAAATGTGTGATGTCCGCGATGCTGAACCAGCTGTCGCCGCAGACCGTGCTGACCAAGTTCCAGGGCATCGCCTCGGCCAGCAAACAGGTGGTCAAGACCGACATTCCGGCCGGTGAGCTCGGAACGTTCACCGATCTCGCGCTGGACGCGAAGAAGCTCCCGGTGTCAAGCTTCTCCGCGGTCCCGCCGTTGATCCACACCGGCGACCCGGACTTCGCGCTGATCCGGACGAAGGTCGCCGAGGCGATCGCCAAGTCCGAATCGCTGGACAAGGGCGGCTCAGGAGGAGACGGTAAGACTTCGACCACTCCGCGTAGTACCACGAGCAACCCGAGTAGCAGTACGACGAAGAAGCCGAGCTCCACGAAGAAACCCACCACCTCACCGACCACACCCGCCACCGGCGTCGACGACGTCGCATCGATCTGTAAGGCCTGACCTGATATGCCGCTGTCCCACTGGCCACCCGTATCCGTCGTGATGCCCGTGCTGAACGAGGAACGCCATCTCGAGGAGGCGGCCGGTCGCGTCCTGGAGCAGGACTACCCCGGTGAGCTGGAGGTCGTCCTCGCGATCGGCCCGAGCAAGGACCGGACCCAGGAGATCGCGGACAAGCTGGCCGAGAAGGACCACCGGATCACCATCGTCCCGAACCCGACCGGCAAGACCCCGGCCGCGCTGAACGTCGGCATCGCCCACGCCAAGCACGACATCCTGGTCCGGGTCGACGGGCACGGCGCGCTGACCGACGGGTACATCACCCGCGCGGTCGAGGTGCTGGAGGAGAGCGGCGCGGACAACGTCGGCGGCGTGATGGCGGCCGAGGGCCGGACCCCGACGGAGATGGCGGTCGCCTGCGCGTACCGCTCCCGGCTGGGTCTGGGCGCGTCCACGTTCCACCAGGGCGGCAAGGCCGGACCGGCCGACACCGTGTACCTCGGCGTGTTCCGGCGGGCCGCGCTGGAGCGCGTCGGCGGCTTCGACGAGACCATGCACCGGGCCCAGGACTGGGAGCTGAACTACCGGATTCGCAAGACCGGCGGGCTGATCTGGTTCACCCCGGACCTCTCGGTCACCTACCGGCCGCGCTCGTCGCTGTCCGCGGTGGCGAAGCAGTTCTTCCACACCGGCCAGTGGCGCCGCGAGGTCATCCGCCGGCACCCGGAGACCGCCAACAAGCGGTACCTCGCACCGCCGGTCGCCGTCATCCTGCTGGCCGTCGGCACGATCCTCGGCATCATCGGCCTGGCCACCGGCGTCAGCTGGCTCGACCTCGGCTTCATCGCTCCGCTGGGCTACGCGCTGCTACTGATCTTCGGCTCGGCCATGGAAGGCCGCTACCTGCCCTGGAAAGCCCTCTTCTGGATGCCGCTGGTCTGCGCGACCATGCACATCTCGTGGGGCCTCGGCTTCCTGATCGGCCTCCGCGAGAAACCGAACGCCGTCTAGCCGGCCCGAGTCGACGCGATGTAGGCCTCGACGACCTCTTTGACCGGGCCGTCGAGGCGGAGTACGCCCGCGTCCAGCCAGATTGCGCGGTTGCACGTCTCCTGGACCACCTCGAGGCTGTGACTGACCAGGAAGACCGTGCCGGCCTGGTCGCGGAGTTCCTTGATCTTGCGCTCGGACCGCACCCGGAACTCGGCGTCGCCGGTGGCCAGCGCTTCGTCGACGAGCAGGATGTCGTGCGTCTTCGCGGACGCGATCGCGAACTTCAGCCGCGCCGCCATCCCCGAGGAGTACGTCGACATCGGCAGGTCGATGAAATCGCCGATTCCGGAGAACTCGACGATCTCGTCGTACCGGCGCTGGACCTCGGCCGGGGACATGCCCATCGCGAGGCAGCCCAGGACCACGTTGCGGTCGCCGGTGAGGTCGTTCATCATCGCCGCGTTCACGCCCAGCAGCGACGGCCGCCCGCCGGTGTAGACGGCGCCGGACGCGGGCGGCAGCAGGCCGGCGATCGCGCGCAGCAGCGTCGACTTCCCGGAGCCGTTGCGGCCGATCACGCCGATCGCATCGCCCTTGTTCGCGGTGAAGCTCACGCTCTTGACCGCGTGGACTTCGCGGATCGTCGGCCGGTCCTGACGTTTCAGGATCCGCCGGAGCGCGGTGGCCGCCGTACCCTTGCCGCCCTGGCCGGCGATCACCTTGTAGATGATGTCCAGGCGGTCGGCGATGACAGTGGGCTCGGCCGTTGAACTAGACATCGAATCAGCCACGGCCATAACGATCCTCCGCCCGCCAGAAGTACCAGAAGCCGCCGGCCAGCATCACGAACGACCAGACGATCGCGATGGTCCAGGCGTGCGGCAGCTCGTTCTGCTTGTGCTCCTGGAGCAGCGATCGCCGGACGATGTCGATGTACGCCGAGATCGGGTTGAACGCGAGCACCTGGACCACCCAGCTCGGGGCGTTCAGCTGCTCCAGCTTGGACGGCAGCGAGAAGAAGATGCCGGACGCGTACAGCCAGGTGCGGGTGACGAACGGCAGCAGCTGGGTGATGTCGGAGACGAACGTCCCGATCCGCGCGAAGACCAGCGTGATGCCGATGTTGAACATCATCTGCAGCACCATCGCGGGCACGATCAGGAACCAGCGCCACGCCGGGCCGTCGGTGAACCCGACCACCACGAACAGGATCGCGAGCGAGACCAGCATCTGGTTCAGCTCGTTCAGCACGTAGGCGAGCGGGAGCGTCGCGCGAGGGAAGTGCAGCGTGCGGATCAGCGACAGGTTCAGCGCGAGTGAGCGCGAGCCCTCGGTCATGCAGCGCTGCGTGAACGTGAACACGAAGATCCCGCTGAGCAGGAACGCGACGTAGTTGTCGATCCCGTTCTTGGTGCCGAGCAGGACACCGAAGGCGAGGTAGTACACCCCGGCGTTGAGCAGCGGCGTCAGCACCTGCCAGATCGAGCCGAGGCGCGCTCCGGCGTACATGGCGTAGGTGCGTGCGGTGGCGTAGCTGAGGACGAACTGGCGACGGCTCCACAGCTCACGGAGATACGAGCTGAGCGGGGGACGGATCGAGCTCTTGGAGAGTCCGTAGCGTTCGGCCAGCTCGGCCGGGCTTGTCATCCCGGTCGGCTCTGCGGCGGTCGGCATTGCGCCAATGTACTGCGCTGTGTGATCCCGCTGTGACGCAGGTCAGCTCACTAAGCGGGCTCTCAGCTTGCTCAGATCCTCGTCGGTGAGACCACCGTGCCGCAGGTATGCCTCCGGTCCGCCGTACTTCGTGTCGAGGTGGCGCAGGATCGCGACGATCGACTCGGCCCGGGTGTCCCGGAACTCGATCATCTCCGGATGCTTGGAGACGTCGGGCTCGGCGGCCAACTGCTCCTCCAGCCATGGCGCGAGCCGCTCCTGGGTCAGGAAGTAGTCGGCAACGATCTCTTCCTCGGGTACGCCGGCCACGCTGAGCGCCAGCGCGACGACCATCCCGGTCCGGTCCTTCCCGCCGTGACAGTGCACGACGACCGCGCCGTCCTCCTCGTCCGCGATCGCCTTCACCGCGGCCGCGAACAGCTCCGGCCGCCGATCGAGCATCCACGTGCACGCCTCGACGATCGTCGGCTGCCCGTGATCGGGATCCGCCGGATCCTGCAACGCCTGCCGCACCGCCAACGGCGTACCGGTGAAAGGCGTCGGGTACTCCGCGACCTCGCCATCGCCCCGCAGATCAAGGATCCGCCCCACCCCGGCCCGCCGTACGGCGTCGACACCGTCGTCGGTGAGGTACTGCAGACTGTCGGCCCGAATCAGCACGCCCGCACGCACGACCCGCCCGTCAGCAGCCCGCAACCCACCCACATCACGAACATTCCGACACCCCGCCCACTCCAGATCCATCGCGGTCACCGGTCCTGGGGGCGGTCGGGGTTCGGGCCGGGGTTGTACGGCGGGGGCGGCGGGAAGGTCGGGCTCGGCTGTTGTGGATAGCCCGGTTGGGGATGGCCGGAATAGGGGTAGCCCGGGGTCGGGTAGTTGCCGGGGGGCGGGTAGTTGCCTGGGGCACCTGGTTGGGTGGGGCGGTTGCGGCGCGACTTGCGGACGGCCCAGATGATCAGGAACACGATGCCGAGGCCGGCGAAGATCAGGAACGAGAAGACCGCGCCGAGGATCGACAGCACGAACGCCACGACCGACGACTTCGGGCCGGCGGCGTACGTCGCGCTGGTCTGGTCGTCAGTGCACGAGATGCTGTAGACCCCGGCCGGCACGGGATGCTCCGACCGGGCGACGACGTACCAGCTGTTGCCGTTGATCGTGATCGTCTCCGAGCCGGTCTCCCGCTGGAGCGGTACGTCGTTGCCGTCGGCGTCTTGGGCCTTGCACGGCGGCGTCAGCACCGGGACGGACGAGTAGATCGTCAGCCCCTCCTCCTTCAGCTCGACCCGCCCGGACTCGATCGGCTGCGGCGTCTGCGGCGCCGTGACCACGATCCGCCAGACGAAGAACCCGACCAGCACCGCACCGACGACGAAACAGGCGATGGCGATCATCGGAAGTACCGACTTCTTCGGCGCTGGCATCGGCAGGCCGGGCTGCATGGTCATGCCCGCACGGTACCTGTTCGGCGGACTGCCGCGTGCCGGCTCGGCCCACCTACGGCACGCCGAGCAACCGCAGCCCCGCCGCAGTCGCGGCGGCCGCCACCACCACCAACACGAACGGTGCCTTCCGCCAGGCGAGCACGCCTCCGACCAGCACTCCCGCGGGCCGTGCAACGCCCGCCGGCCCGTGCCCATCCATCAACGCCGAGGTCGCAACCAGCGCGGTCAGCAACACAATCGCAGCCACCGCCAGCACCTGCTGCGCCCGCTCGGGCACCTCGAACCGGCTCCGCAGCGCGGGCCCCGCGACCCTGAGCGAAAAGGTGCCGATAGCAAGCACCATGATCCCCACCAACAGCACCGGGGTATTCATCGACTCACCTCCAACGCACCCTTGGGCGCCCGGTAGAACAACAACCCCACCAACGCACACAGCACCGGAAGGCCGGCCGGCAGGAACGGCGTTCCGGCCAAGGCGACCATGACACCGACAAGAGCCGCCGTCCGCGTCGAGCGGTCGCGCAGAGCGGGCAGCACCAACGCGAGCAACACCGCCGGGAACGCCGCATCCAGCCCGAACGCGTCCGTGTCGGTGATGACCGAACCCGCTAACCCGCCCACGACGACCCCGATGTTCCAGCAGACGAAGATGCCGATGCCGCCGGCCCAGTACGCCGCCCGCTTCTGCTCCAGCTCGTCCTGCCCCATCGCGAAGGCAACGTTCTCGTCG
Source organism: Kribbella pratensis (assembly GCF_004365355.1). Classification (GTDB taxonomy): domain Bacteria; phylum Actinomycetota; class Actinomycetes; order Propionibacteriales; family Kribbellaceae; genus Kribbella. The sequence goes on from NZ_SODP01000002.1 coordinate 644,356, forward strand.
GTCATCACGTGACTGCCCGCGAACCGCCGCCACCCGCTGCCGATCACGTCGCTGACCGCCAGGCCGAACGGGATGTGCCGGGTGTTGACCAGCAGCCCCGCGATCATCGCCGCGATCGGACTCCCACCGGCCGCGACGATCCCGACGAACAGGAACTGCGACGCGCCCGCGAAGACGACGATCGACAGCAGGATCGGCACCCACAACGGCAGGCCGCCACCGACGCTGATCGCGCCGTACGAGAGGCCCACGACGCCGTCGGCCAGGCAGACCAGGCCGATGTCGCGGGCGAGTCCCCGGTCGAGTGTTCGCCAGATCGAACGCATGAGCATTATGATGAACAACAACACGCCGTTCGTCAAGCCGAACGGGTAGACCGATGGAGCGAACACGCGATGGACAACAGGGCACCACTGGACGTGATCGCCGCGTCCCTGCGCCGGCACCGGGCCCGCACCGGGCTCTCCCTGACCGAGGTGGCGAAACGCGCCGGGGTCGCCAAGTCCACGCTGTCGCAACTGGAGTCCGGCACCGGCAACCCCAGCGTCGAAACCCTGTGGGCGCTGGCCGTTGCGCTCGACACGCCGTTCGCGGCACTGCTCGATCCGCCGCGCCCGAAGGTCCAGATCATCCGCGCCGGAGAAGGCCCCGCCATCTACTCCGACCAGGCCGACTACAGCGCCACCCTGGTCGCCTCCAGCCCACCGAACGCGCGCCGCGACATCTACCGCATCGTCGCCTCCCCCGGCCCCGGCCGGAAGTCCGAACCCCACATGCCCGGCGTCGTCGAGCACGTCGTCCTGGGCTCCGGCCGAGCCCTCGTCGGCCCCACCGACGACCCGATCGAACTCTTCCCCGGCGACTACATCGCGTACCCCGGCGACCTCCCGCACATCTTCCAAGCCCTGGAGGAAGGCACAGCAGCGACGCTCGTTTCCGAGCATGTGTAACGTTAACCGCTCACCTCTGGACATCTCCGCGCACATCTGCGCATCATCAAGTCGAGAGAGCTCTCTGGTCGAAGTCCGCCCCGCTTCGCTTGGAGGTAGTCCCCCCGATGAGACTCAAATCCTTACTGTTGTGCGCCCTTCTCGGTCTTGCTGCCGCGTTGGTCCCGGGTAGTGCGTCGGCGATCGGTGTCACGCCCGGCACCTACGTCAACTACACGTTCGACACCGCGTCGCTCACGCAGGCCGAGTTCCGGATGACGATCAACAACTCGCCCGGGCGCGCGAACGTCTACTGGTCCAACCAGTTCGACTTCACCGGCGGTGACGTCGGCGGATACACGGGCATGCAGACCCACCGTGACGGCGGCGGCATGTTCCTCTACTCGCTCTGGAACTCCACCGACATGCGCGCCGGCGACGCCGGCACGTACTGCATCAAGTTCCAGGAGGACGGCACCGGCGGTAGTTGCCGCCTCGACCGCGCTCCGGCACCCGGCCACACCTACGCGTTCGCCGTCGCCAGCGAAGGCAGCGGCTGGTACGGCGTGACCGTCCGCGACCTGACCGCCGGTACGTCGTTCAAACTCGGCAGCCTGCAAACCGGTTCCGGCAACACGATCAGTACGTCGGGAATGGTGAGCTGGACCGAGTACTTCGACTGGAACAACGACAAGGCCACCTGCGACGACGAGCCGTACTCGAAGCTGACGATGAACCTGCCGACCAGCGGCAGTCTCACCGCGCACTTCACCGGCAGCTCGGAGAGCACCGGCTGTGCGGCGGACAGCCAAGTCACGCTGAACGGATCGACCGCCGTCCAGGAGAACGGCATCGGCAACTCGGCCTCCGGCGACATCCGCGGCAGCGGCGGCTGCCTGGACGTCTCCGGCTCCGACGGCACGACGATCTTGCTGTACAGCTGCACCGGCGGCGACAACCAGAACTGGGTACATGCGGAGAACAAGACCTTCCACGCCCAGTTCAGCTGCCTCGACTCGAGCGCGACCCAGGCCGGTGCCGTGATCCTCTACAGCTGCCACGGCGGCGCCAATCAGCAATGGACGCAACCCGGCGACGGCACCATCCGTGCGGCAGGCCTCTGCCTGACCGCACCAGTTGCCCTCGGCAACCCGGTGACCGTTGCCGCCTGCAACAACTCGGCCGCGCAGCGCTGGACCTTCTGACACAGCACGACGCCCGGGACCGGCGAACGGTCCCGGGCGTCACGGCGTACTAGCCCTTGCGGCCGACCCCGCCGACGATGCACTCTTCGACCTGGTTCAGCGGCTTGAGCCGGGGGCCGTCCGGCCACCAGTCGTCGCAGAGCACCAGGCCTGGCGCGACGAGCTCCTGATCGGGGAAGAACTCCATCAGCTCCTTGCGGGTGCGGAACCGGCCGCTGCCCATCGGGCTGTGGATGAACTTCTCCTCCATCTTACGGGCGACCTCGGAGTGCTCCGGAGTCTCCGGGTTGTAGAAGTGTGAAATCACCGTGTACGACCCGGGCACCACCGCGTCGACGTACTTCTGCATGATCTGCGCGCCCTCGGTGCCGATGTAGTGGTGCAGCGTGCCGGCCTGCACCACGGCGATCGGCTGGCTGAAGTCGAGGAAGTCACGCACCTCGGGCTTGCTCAGCACCTCGTCCGGATCGAAGATGTCGGCGCTGACGAACAGCGTGTTCTCGTTCTCCTCGAGCAGCGCGCGGCCGTGCGCGAGCACCACCGGGTCGTTGTCGATGTAGAGCACCCTGGCCTCGGGCTGGATCCGCTGCACGACCTGGTGGGTGTTCTCGGCGGTCGGCAGACCGGACCCGCAGTCGAGGTACTGCGTGATACCGGCCTGGCCGGCCAGGAACCGGCAGGCGCGGATCAGGAAGTTCCGGTTCGACCAGGCCAGGTCCTGGGCCTGCGGCGCCGCGGCCTGGACCCCGCGCAGTACCTCGCGGTCGACCTCGAAGTTGTCCTTGCCGCCCAAGAAGGCGTCGTACACCCGGGCGATGCTGGCCCGGCTGGTGTCGACGCCGACCGGGATGGAGCTGGGTGCCTGTTTGGCATCGGGCATCGGGTGGACCTCGCAGAGAGTGGTCGGAAATCTGTGAGGCCGACTCTACTGACCGTAGGGCCCGTTGGACACACCGTATCTGCGCGTCGGGCTGGACGAGGTCACTATCTGTTGTGAAATGATCAGCTGTTGCACCGGGACACCACGGGGACAGCGGCTGGGAGGCATCAGGTGACCGAGCCGGGGGCGTACGGCGGTCCGACCGCCCTGCGCATCATGCTTGGCGTGCATCTGCGTCGTCTCCGCGAGGAAGCCCAGATCAGCCGCACCGACGCGGGCTGGGCGATCCGCGGCTCGGAGTCCAAGATCAGCCGGCTCGAGCTCGGCCGGGTCGGGTTCAAGGTGCGCGACGTCGACGACCTGCTGACGCTCTACAAGGTCGAGGACGAACAGGAGCGCGATCGCCTGCTGACGTTGGCCCGCGAGGCCAACAACCCTGGCTGGTGGCAACGGTACGACGACCTCACGCCGCAGTGGTTCCACTCGTATCTCGGCCTGGAGATGGCGGCGGACCTCATTCGTACGTTCGAGTTGCAGTTCGTGCCCGGGTTGCTGCAGACACCGGAGTACGCGCGGGCCGTCGTACAGCTCGGCCGGCAGGACCTTCCGTTGTCGCGGGCCGAGCAGGATCGCCTTGTTTCGTTGCGGATGAGCCGCCAGGACGTGCTGACGCGGCAACGTCCCGCGCGGTTGTGGGCAGTCATCGACGAGGCGGTGCTCCGACGTCCGATCGGCAGCCCGGCGATCCTCAAAGCCCAACTCGAGCATTTGATCGACGCGTCGCGACGGCACAACGTCACGCTGCAGATCATCCCGTTCTCCAAGGGCGGCTACACGGCGACCGGCGGCGCGTTCACCCTGCTCCGCTTCAACGACGCCGACCTTCCGGACATCGTCTACATCGAACACTTGACCAGCGCGGTCTACCTCGACAAGCGCGAGGAACTCGACACGTACGTCGTCACGATGGACGCCGTCTCGATCACTGCCGCGCAGCCCCGTGAAACCGAAAACCTGATCCGTCAGGCGATCGACCGACTGCCCTAGCGCCGCTGGGCGCCCGGCCCGGGGCGGAAGGCAACTTCCCTGGGGGCCGGCTCGTGGCCGGCCTCGCAGTGCATGGTCACGGTGACACGTTCCCCGCAGTCGCCGCGGTGGCGCGGCTCGATCGGTGCGCCGGCGGCGAGCGGAAGGTACTGATCGCCCCACTGGATCATTGCCACCAGCACCGGGTAAAGGTCCATCCCGGCCTCGGTCAGCCGGTACTCCGACCGCTCGCGCTGTCCGGGCAACCGGTACGGATGCCGGCGGATCAGGCCGCGCTCGATCAGGGCGGCAAGGCGCTCGGTGAGGACCTGGCGCGGGATGCCGGCCCGGGCGCGGATGTCCTCGAACCGCCGCACGCCGACGAAGATCTCGCGGAGGACGTGAAAAGTCCACTTGTCACCGAGGATCTCCATCACCCGCGAGATCGTGCAGTTCTCCGTGGACCAGGCCATCGCCTCGGGCATCTGCTCACTGACCGCCAGGCTCATCGACGTCCTCGCTTCGCTCCGGGCGCCGATGAGGCACGAAGCACGCTGTGCTTGATGATGAGTTCACTTCGTTCACTCATGGGTTCATGATAAGTCCGCTTGACAGACTCAGCCAAGCAGGTAACGCTGAATCCGTGAACCAGACTCAGGCGAGACCGCCACTCGTCCGTCGCGCCGGCGAACCCGACGCGGACGGGCTGGCCACGATGCTGTCGGGGCTGACCGACCTCAGCCGCTACTTCCGCTTCCAGACCGCGATCGGTTCTCCGCCGCGCGCGGCGCTGCTGCTCCGCCTGCTGTGCCCGACCGGCGCGGCCTTCGTGGCAACGCGCGAGGACATGATCGTCGGCCACGCGATGTGGGCCTGGGGGCCCGGTGAGTCGACGGCCGAGCTCGCAGCTGTCATCGGTGAGGACGATCAGCGCCGCGGGCTGGGGATCCGGATGCTGGCGATCGCCGCCGCGGACGCGATCGCAGCCGGCGCGAAGTATTTTCTGTTCGTCGTGAGTGCGGCCAACGAACGGTCGATCCGGATGGTCCGTCGTCGGTGGCCGGACGCGAGCGTGGAGCGCGACGGCACGCTGCTCACGTTCGTCGCGCCGGCCCGCCTACCGGACCAGCCGGAAGAACGCCCGGATGTCGTCGACGAGCAGATCGGGAGCCTCGAGGGCAGCGAAGTGCCCGCCACGGCTGAACTCCGACCAATGGACGATGTGGTGCCGGCGATCTAGCACGCGGCGGATGGCCGGATCCGTCGGGAAGACCGCGACGCCCGTCGGCACACTCGGCCGGATGGCGTCGGCGGCGCGGCGGTTCTCGTAGTACAGGTTGGCGGACGTCGCGCTGCTGTTGGTGAACCAGTAGATCGACACATCCGTGAGCAGGTGATCCAGGTCGACTGCCTTCTCCGGCAGCGCGCGCTCCGGATCGGTCCACTCCCAGAACTTCTCCAGGATCCACGCCAGCTGCCCGACCGGCGAATCGCTCAACCCGTACGAGACGGTCTGTGGCCGCGTCCCCTGCAGGTCGGCGTACCCGGTCCCGACCGCACGCAACCGCTCAGCCGCGGCCAACCGCTCTCGCTCGACTTCGGTCCGGACATCACCTGGCTCGACCTCCGGGAACGCCAGGCCGCCGTTGATATGTACGCCGACCACGTGCTCCGGATCGAGTTGTCCGAGGAGCGGCGAGACGACCGATCCCGTGTCGCCACCTTGCGCGCCGTACCGCTCGAAGCCGAGCCGACTCATCAACTCCGCCCAGGCACGCGCGATCCGCCCGTGGTTCCAACCGTCCTGCAACGGGAGCGAGAAGCCGTGCCCCGGCACGGACGGCGCGACGACATGAAACGCGTCCCGCGGATTCCCGCCGTACGCCGACGGATCGGTCAGCGGCCCGAGCACTTCGAGGAACTCCGCCACCGATCCCGGCCAGCCATGGGTCAGCACCAGCGGCAACGCATCCAGCTCCGGTGATCGCACGTGCAGGAAATGGATCGTCTGCCCGTCGATCTCGGTCGTGTACTGCGGATACTCGTTCAGCCGCGCTTCCCAGACCCGCCAGTCGTACGCCGCCCATCGCTCCGCGACCCGTTGCAGGTAATCGACCGGGACGCCGCGCTCCCACCCTTGTCCAGGTAGTTGCCGAGGCCAACGAGTTTGCCGGAGCCGCTCCCGCAGCGCGACGACCTCCGCGTCCGGTACCGCGATCCGGAACTCAGAGATCATGCGCCTGCGGATGCAACGGCTCGTACAATCCGACCCGGCCACCACCGGGCAGCCGGAACGACGTCAGCACACCCCAGCGCATCCGCTCGACCGGCTCGAACTCCACCCCGCGGCCGGTCAGGTCGGCCGTCGTCTGCTCGAGGTCGTCGCACATCAACAGCAGCTCGTGCGACGCGGCCTCCGCCGGATGCACCGCCACCTCGGCGGGCGGCAGCTTGAAGATCAGCCAGCCGGATCCCGCGTCCACCGACGGATACTCCAGCACGTCGGCGAAGAACGCCCGATCCGCCTCGGCGTCAGTGCTGTAGATGATCACATGCGCTCCGTTGATCATCTACAGCACTTTAGCCGCCTATGCCCGGTTTCCCGGGCCGTCGCCGGCTAGCGGCTTTTTGCGCGGATGGCGGGTTGTTACGCGTCATTGGCGAAACAACCCGCCATCGGCACTAGCCCAGGAAGTCGAGGGTGCGCTGCATCAGGAGCTTGGCCGCGGGCTCGTCGTAGCCGGGGAGCGACGAGTCTGCGAAGAGGTGCTCCTTGCCGGGGTACAGGAACAGCTCCACGGAGCTGTTGGCGGCGACCAGGGCGCGCGCGGCGTCGATGTCGCCGCCTTCCTCGGCGAAGAACGGGTCCTCCTCCATCGCGTGCACCTGCGCCGGCAGGCCCTCCGGCCAGGCGCCGAACTCCTCCGCCGGCAGGCACGAGTAGTAGAACAACGCCCCGACCGCCCCCGGCCGGGTCTGCGCCAGCTGCTGGGCAGGCACGACGCCGAGCGAGAAGCCGGCGTACACGACATTCGCCGGCAGCTTCTGCGCCGCCTCGACACCGCGCTCGGCGATCGTCCCGAAGCCCGTCGCACGCGCGTACTCCATGCCCTCTTCGATGGTCGCGTACGTGTTGCCCTCGTACAGGTCGGGCGTGTGGACGGTGTGACCCGCCTGCCGAAGCTCCTCCGCGAACGCCTTCACCCCATCGGTCAGGCCCTGCGAGTGGTGGTACAGAACGATCTCAGCCATTGTCGGCTCCAATGATCCAGATATCTCGAACAAACCGCGATGTTAGTCTATTCAGACTATGCCGATCAACAGTTCGGTCCCCGATTACGAGCTCGCGGACACCGTCGAGCTGACCACCGCGGAGCAGGTGCGGGCGATCAGCGACCCGTTGCGGACGACGATTCTCGGGCTGCTGCACGAGCGGGCCGCGACGGTGACCGAGCTGGCCACCGCGGTCGGCCGGCCGAAGAGCACGGTCGCGCACCACGTGAAGGTGCTGACCGACGCGGGCATCCTGCGGGTGGTCCGGACCCGGCGGGTGCGGGCGATCGAGGAGCGGTTCTACGGCCGCGCGGCGCGGATGTTCTACGTCGGACTCGGCCGGCAGGGGCCGGACGGGATGCTGCCCCATGATTTCAACGACTTCGAGGTCGCGGCCGAGGAGTCCAAACCGGCGTACGACGCGGGCGAGATGCGCTCGTTCATCCGGCATGCCCGGATCCCGGAGGAGCGCGCGGCGGAGTTCTGGCAGCAGGTGGATCGGCTGATCCACAGCTTCGACCAGCTCCCCCGGTCCGGCGACACGACGTACGGCTTCACCGTCGGTCTCTACCCGATCGTCGACTACCCGACCTTGCCTCCGACCGACGACGAGGCCTGAGACTCCTCGGCGGCGAACCGGTCGAGTACGTCGACCAGGCGGGCCAGCACGTCCCGGGCGATCTCGTACTCCTGCTCACCGAACTCCTCGGCGAAGCGACGCTCGAGCTGACCCAGGTACCGGAAGCCGTCACCGGCCACGGCCAGACCGTGCTCGGAGTACCTGACGATCTTGGCCCGGCCGTCGGCGGGGTCGGACTGCATCTCCAGCAAGTCGAGCCCGACCATCTCGCGGATGATCTCGCCCATCGACTGCCGCGTGATCCCGGCGCGCACCGCCATATCGGCGGCCCGGGCGCCCTCGGCGTGCAACGTGCCGAAGACGGAGTTGTGCGCCATCTTCACCTCGGCATGCCCGTCGGCGTGGGCACGGCGGACCATGTCGGTCTGCATCGCCCGGTTGGCCCGGTCGACCAGAGCGATCAACGGCTTGCGATCGAGATGTGGTTCGCCATAACCCCTTGACATGTCGTAAGGATACCTTCCAATATTTCGACAGGAATCCTTACAGTATCAGGGAGGGCCCGATGGATGCCATGGAGCTTCACCCAGTGGTTGCGGGCCTATTCGCGCGGGGGCGCCGGCGGACGGTCCGGGTCGCGGTCGAGCAGGAGTACGTGGTCGCCGACGTGGACGGCGGCGTGGTCCCGATCGAGCGGGTACGCCGGGCCGCGGCCGGCGCGGTCGCGGCGCCGTACATCAGCTTCGAACCGGGCGGCCAACTCGAACTGAGCCTGCCGCCGTCGCTCGATCCGGTCGGGGATCTCGGTGCGCTGACGGCGGACCTGCGGAATCGGTTGAGCCGCGACGGCATCACGTTGCTGACGATCCCGGTGGATCCGCGCACCGATGTGCCGCTGCAGCTGACCTCTTCGCGGTACGTCGCGATGCAGCGGCACTTCGACACGATCGGGCCGGCGGGGCGGCGGATGATGCGGCGGACCGCGTCGACGCAGATCTGCCTGGATTGGTGGCCGGGCGCGGCGGGGATCGAGCAGTGGCGGGTACTGAATCTCGCCGCGCCGTTCCTGGCGACGGCGTTTGCACGCGATGGCGAGCGGTTGAGCACGTGGCTGGACGTCGATCCGACGCGCACCGGCTTCGACGACCTTGTACTTCGTGGCGATCCGGTCAGCTCCTACACCGCCTTCGCGGCCGGGGCGACGAGGTTCTTGGATGGAGCGGCGGCGCACCTGAGCACGCTGTTTCCGCCGGTGCGTCCACGCGGCAGGTACCTGGAGGTCCGGCTCCTCGACGCCCAGGACTCGGTAGGCGTTGAGCGCGCGATCGCCGTACTCGCCGGTTTGATGTACGACGACGCGCACCGGCGAAGCGTCCTTCGCGCTCTGGAACCCGAGCGGACACGCCTGGCCGAACACTGGAGGGCCGCGGCGAGCGGCCTGGCTGCTGCGCGGCAGGAGGTGGCGGCATGAGTGGCGTGCTATTCATCACGGATCCGCTGGTCGGGCTGGTCGGAGATATCGACGCGAGCGTTGGCTTGATGAGCGCGACGCAGGAGCTGGGGTCCGACGTCTGGTGTTGCGGGCCGGAGGAGCTCGCGGTTGTCGACGGGCGGGTGCGGGCTCGTGCCCGACGGATCCGGCTGCGGCCGCGGCATGCGGTCGGTGGTGACCACCGGTGGATCGTCGATGCGACCTGGTGGGACGAGCTCGAGACCGCCGTTGTCGACGTTGCGTCGCTCGACCTCGTGCATCTGCGGATCGATCCGCCGGTCGATGCGCGGTACCTGCACACGACGTACCTGCTGGATCTGGTGGAGCGGGCCGGCACGCGGGTGATCAACCGGCCGGAAGGCATCCGGGCGATGCACGAGAAGCTGATCGCGCTGCATTTCCCCGAGCTCTGTCCGGCCACTTATGTCGGTGCGGATCCCTCGGAGCTGCGATCGTTCGTCGCCCGCGTCGGAACGGCGGTGGTCAAGCCGGTCGACGGGTTCGCGGGACTCGACGTCTGGCTCGTGCACGACGACCAGGGCGCGGTCGCACTCCTGGAGTCCGCCAGCCACGGCGGCCGGCGGCAGGTTATCGCCCAGCAGTACCTGCCGGCTGTTGCGCATGGCAACAAACGGTTGTTCCTGCTCGACGGCGACATCGTCGGCGCAGTACTTCGCCGGCCGGCCGTCGACGACTTCCGGATCGGGCCACCGATCGCACCGGCCGAACTCGACGAGGACGACCACGCGATCGTCGCCGCTCTCGGACCCGTCCTGCGCAAGCACGGTCTCGCCATCGCCGGTCTCGATGTGATCGGCGGCCGGCTGATCGAGGTCAACGTCACCTGCCCGGGCGGCATGCACAAGACCGACGCCCTGCTCGGCACCCAACTCAGTCACACCATTGTGAGCCGTTTGTTCGAAGGAGTACTCGTATGAATCTCGACACCGTCACCATTGTCTGCATCGCCCTGCTGGGCATCCTGCTGTTCCTGCTCGGCGCCAACGTCACTCGCAACCGAGCTTTGCGCGGAGGCGGCAATCAGATGCCGACCGATCCGTCCGACAAGCTGCTGATCGCGGTCCGCGCGCACGGCAACGCGGCCGAGTACATCCCGACGATGATCGTGCTGCTGCTGGTCTGCTCGGTCCTGTCCGACAGCTGGGTGGTCGACGTCCTCGCGATCGCGGCCGTGTTCGTCCGGACCGTGCACGCGGCCGGCATGCTGACGTCTCGTTCTCTGGCCACCCACGGCCCGCTCCGCGATGTCGGTGCCATGGGCACCTATCTCGTCGGGGTCGCGCTGGGCGTCACCGCGCTGGTGACGATCTGAACGCCGTCGGGGTGGTCCCGGTGAGCTGACGGAACACCCGGGCGAAGTGCTGGCTGGAACTGAATCCGAGGCTGACGGCCAGCGCGGTGATGGTGATGTCGCTGGTCTCGAGGAGTTGCCGGGCGCGCTCGATCCGGCGTTCGTTGAGGTACCGGTGCGGCGGCTGGCCGAGTTCGGCGGTGAACAGCTCGGCCAGGTATGCCGGTGCGAGCCCGGTTCGGTCACCCAACTCCCGCAGGGTCCACCGCTCGTGAAACTCCTGGTCCAGCAGGCGTTTCACGGCCCGCACCGCCGGATGCATCGCAAGCTGCGGTACAGCAGCCGGGGCCAAGCACCGGGATACCGCCAACATCAGGTGGTCGACCGCGAGCGTCAACCCCGTGTCGGCGTACTCGTAGCGGGTGGTGACCTCGCGGACCAGTTGCGCGAAGGCGTGCGCGAGCTCACCCGCTTCACGATGTACGACGGTCTTCGGCCAGGGCAGCGCGAGCGCGGGCCGGCGTCGTACGACGAGTTCGCGGTCGATCGCGGCGAAGTAGAAATGGTGGTTGCCGGAACGGCCGGCCAGGTGATGAGTGACACCGGGAGGTACGGCGAAGAGATGGCCCGGGTGGAGGACGTAGCTCTCGCCTCCGGCGGCCCAGTGCGTGCTGCCGTGTTGCTGCAGGTAGATCTCCCAAACCGGATGCTGGTGCGGCTCGATCAGGAACTCCTCGGGCACCCACTGCTCGCCGGCATGCAGCAGACCGCTCTCCCCCGCGAATCCCTCGGCGTGGAATCCGGCACGGAGCCCGCTGGGTCGATGCAACGACACCTGAAGATTGTGTCCAGTTGCCTGAACATCGGCAACGCCGTACCGGTCTCTCGATTCCTAGGTTGGTCCGCATGGAGCTACCTGGAGCAGAAGACATCGCCTTCTACCGCGAGCACGGTTACTGGATCTCGCCGGTCATCGTGCCGTCCGACGTACTCGATGCGGCCGAGCGCGGGATGGAGCGGTTCTACGCCGGCGACCACGACCACACGCTGCCCGATCTGCCCGCGACGCGAGGGTGGCAGGCGGCGGACGGCGACGTACTGCGGAAGAACGACTACTCGTCCTTGCGGGTCGACGAGTTGGCCGCGTTGGTACGGCACCCGGCGATCGGTGCGACGGCGGCCGCGTTGTCCGGCGCGGACGGGATCCGGTTGTGGCACGACCAGTTGTTGTTCAAGCCGCCCGGTGGCTCGGCAAAGGTCGGGTGGCACACCGATCGGCAGTACTGGCAGTCGTGTACGTCGGACGACATGCTCACCGCCTGGGTCGGGTTCCACGACGTGGATGAGGTGAACGGGGCGGTCGGGTTCCTGCCCGGCAGCCATCGGTGGTCCGTGACCGGGCTGGACTTCTTCTCGCAGGACAATGCCGGGCTGGAGGCGTCGATCGCGGCGCAGGGGTTCGACCCGACGCCCGTCGTACCGCGGATGAAGCGCGGACAGGTCAGCTTCCATCACTGCCGGACTGTGCACGGGAGCTCGGCGAACCTGAGTACGGCGCCGCGCCGATCGATCGCGATTCATCTGCAGCCGGCGAACAACCGATGGCGTCCCGGCTCGGCTCATCCCAACGACACCCTCGTCCGGCAGAACCCCGACCCGGATTACACGGACCCGGCGATCCAGCCGACGCTCTGGCCACTTGATAACCGGACCACGGTCCGTTAGCTTCGTGGCATGCAAGGACTTGAGCGGATCAACGAACTCGGGCGGCGGGATCATTTCCTGGCGGTGGCGATCACGCAGCGCCGGTCCGGCGAGCCGGCCGCCTCGGTGGTCAATGCCGGTGTCCTCGACCATCCCCTGACGGGTGAACCGGTCGTGGCGTTCGTCGCGCGCGGACACACGGCGAAGCTCACTCATCTGCGGCGGACCCCGCATGCGACGTTGGTGTTCCGCGCGGGCTGGGAGTGGATCGGCGTCAGCGGATCGGTCGAGCTGGCCGGCCCGGACGATCCGCTCGCCGGGATCGACGCGGAGCGTCTGCGGGTGTTGCTGCGCGACATCTACGCGGCGGCGGGCGGCGTTCATCCGGACCTCGAGGAGTACGACCGCGAGATGGTCGCGGACCGGCGTACGGCGGTGCTGATCCGTCCGGAGCACTTCACGAACAACCCACCCGGCGCCGACCACCAGGAGAACGCGTGAACGTCGCATCGGGACCACTGACCCCGGCTGGCCGGACCGACTGCTGAACCTCGCCGCGGGCTAGGCTCGACTCGACCACTCGCCGTGATCGGAGGAGTACTTATGGCCAACGAGGATGCCTGGAGCGGGGTCGTCGTGAAGAAGTCGCGGGCGATGTTCGACGGCTCGAATCTGTACCGCAGGCTCGAGGTCGAGCTCGAGAGCGGCGAGAAGCAGAAGGTCAAGGTGCCCCGGGAGCTGTGGAAACAGCTCGAAGTAGGCGACCGGGTGAGCAAGGAAGCCGGTGCGGATCCGCAGCGTGGCTGAGCGGCCGAAGGTCCTCGCGTACTACTTCCCCGATTGGCACGCCGATCCGCGGAATGCGCAGTGGTTCGGCGAGGGCTGGGACGAGTGGAGGCTGCTCGAGGCCGCGAAGCCACGCTTCGACGGGCACCGGCAGCCACGCATTCCCCGTGACGGGCGCTTCGACGAGGCAACCCCGGCCGCGGCCGAACAGCAGATCCGCCTCGCCAAGGAGTACGGCGTCGACGGCTTTCTCGTCGACTACTACTGGTACGACGACGGGCCCTATCTCCAGGGCGCGCTCGACGACGGCCTGCTCGCCGCGCGGAACAGTGACGACATCACGTTCGCGCTGATGTGGGCGAACCACGAACTCGTCAACATCTTCCCGCACGACGATCCCGCCAACGAGTCGCCGCAACGGCTCAAGAACGGCGCGATCGATCGGGCCGCCTTCGAGCGGCTGGCCAGGCATGTCATCGACGCGTACTTCGCGCGCCCGAACTACCTGACTGTCGACGGCCGGCCCTGGCTGACGATCTACGAACTCGGCAACCTCATCGTCGGGCTCGGTGGCGTCGAGGAGACGGCTGACGCGCTGCAGTGGTTCGACGAGCAGACGCGGGAGGCCGGCTTTGCGGGACTTCATCTGGATGCGGTGGTGTGGGGTATCGGCGTCCTCCCGGCGGCGATCACGCTCGACGATCCCGCCGAGCTGGTACGGAAGCTCGGGTTCCGGTCCGCGACGTCGTACGTCTGGGTCCACCACGCCGACCTCGGCAGGTTCGAGTTCCCGCACGCCGATATCCGCCCGCTGCGCGCGGCCGCGTTCGCGGAGTACGAGCGGTACGCCGCGGAGCTCGACGTACCGTTCTATCCGAATGTGACGGTCGGGTGGGACGCGTCGCCGCGGACCGCGCAGGATCGCGAGTTCGTCCGCGGACGGTACCCGTGGACGACGACGTTCGATCCGTCGCCGGAGGAGTTCAAGGAGGGGCTGCTGATGGCCCGGTCGTTCCTCGAACGCCACGGTCAGCCGCACCCGATCATCACGGTGAACGCGTGGAACGAGTGGACGGAAGGCTCGGCGCTGCTTGCCGACAGCCACAACGGCTACGGCTTCCTCGAGATGGTCCGCGCCGTGTTCGGCGGTAGGTGATACAACCAGCTGTCATGGAGACGGTTGAGTTGACGAAAGCCGGGATGTCCGTGTCGCGGGTCGTGCTGGGCCTGATGCGGATTAAGAACCTCAGCGACGCCGAGATCCGCGAGCTGGTCGGGACGGCGCGCGATGCCGGCGTGACGATGTTCGACCACGCCGACATCTACGGCGGCTCTCACGGCTGCGAACAGCGGTACGGCGACGCGCAAGCAGTGCCTGCATCCGAGCGCGACCAGATCACGCTCCAGTCCAAGGTCGGCATCCGCTCCGGGTACTTCGACTTCTCCTATGAGCACATCGTCTCGAGCGTCGAGCAGTCGCTGACCGCGCTCCGGACCGACCACCTCGACATTCTGCTGCTGCACCGCCCGGACACCCTGATGGAGCCCGACGAGGTCGCCAAGGCCTTCGACGAACTGCACTCGGCCGGCAAGGTCGCGGCGTTCGGCGTCTCGAACCACACTCCGGGCCAGATCGAGCTGCTCGCCCGATCCGTCCGTCAGCCGCTGGTCGCCAACCAGCTGCAGTTCAGCATCGCGAACGCCGCCCTGGTCGCGCAGGGCCTGGCCGCCAACATCATGGGCCTCGACCAGTCCGCCGACCGCGACCTCGGCATCCTCGACTGCAGCCGCCTGAACAACATGACGATCCAGACCTGGGGCTCCGTCCAGAAGCCGCCACCCGGAGGCGTCTTCATCGGCGACCGCGAAAACTACGGCCCTCTGAACGACGCGCTGGACGATCTGGCGGCCGCGTACAACGTGACTCCCGACGCCATCGCCATCGCCTGGATAGCCCGCCACCCCGCCAACATGCAGATCGTCATCGGCACCACCAACCCATCCCGCGTGAAGGAATCCGCCACCGGCGCCACCCTCAAGCTCACCCGCGAGGAGTGGTACCACCTCTACACCGCCGCCGGCCACGTCCTCCCGTAACCCGCGACTCAGCCAGCGGTTTACAGGCCCTTCAGGAGTTGGCGGGCCATGACGATGCGTTGGACCTGGTTGGTGCCTTCGTAGATTTGGGTGATTTTGGCGTCGCGCATCATGCGTTCGACCGGGTAGTCATGGGTGTAGCCGTAGCCGCCGAGGAGTTGTACGGCGTCGGTGGTTACCGCCATCGCCACGTCGGACGCGAAGCACTTGGCGGCGGCACCGAAGTACGTGAGGTCGGCGTCGCCGCGCTCGGAGCGCGCGGCCGCGGCGTACGTGAGCTGTCGGGCGGCTTCGATCTTCATGCCCATGTCGGCGAGCATGAACTGCAGGCCCTGGAACTCCGCGATCGCCTTGCCGAACTGCTTGCGCTCCTTCACGTACCCGAGCGCGTAGTCCAGCGCCCCCTGCGCGATCCCGAGCGCCTGCGCGGCGATCGTCACCCGCGTGTGGTCCAGCGTCGCCATCGCGGTCGAGAACCCGGTGCCGGGGTCGCCGATCATCCGCGAGGCGGGGATCCGCACGTTGTCGAAGTACACCTCGCGTGTCGGCGAGCCCTTGATGCCGAGCTTCTTCTCCGGCGCGCCGAAGGAAACTCCGTCGTCGGACTTCTCGACCACGAACGCCGAGATCCCCCGCGAGCGCGCGTCGGGATCCGTCACCGCGAAGACCGTGTAGAAGTCCGACACCCCGGCGTTCGTGATCCATCGCTTCACGCCGTTCAGCACGTACGAATCACCGTCGGCAACCGCCCGCGTCTTCATCGAGGCCGCGTCCGATCCCGCCTCGGGCTCCGACAGGCAGTACGAGAACATCGAGTCACCCGCGGCGACCGGCGGCAGGTAGCGCTGCTTGACCTCGTCCGAGGCGGACAGCAACAGCGGAAGCGAGCCGAGCTTGTTCACGGCCGGGATCAGCGAGGTCGAGGCGCATGCCCGGGCGACCTCCTCGATCACGATCACCGTCGCGAGGGCGTCCGCGCCGGCACCGCCGTACTGCTCCGGGATGTGCGGCGCGTGGAAGTCCGAGGCCTTCAGCGCGTCGTACGACGCCTTGGGGAACTCGGCCAGCTCATCCACGTCCCCGGCGTGCGGGGCGACCTTGGCGTCGCAGACGTCCCGGACCGCCTCCCGGATCGCCTGGTGCTCCTCCGACAGCGCGTACAGCTCGAATGAGTTACTCACGAGTCACACAGTACGACGAACAACTCGCCGGGACAGGGCGTCGTACCCCGAAAGTGAGCAAGAGCGCACTCCACAGACATGAGCCGGTCACCGTCTGATAACCACGATGGGTAGAGTCCCCGACATGAGTGAAGCGACCTCCCGCCCCCTGCGGATCGCCGTCATCGGCACGAACTACCTCGGCGCGAACACCGCCGCCGGGATGGCCGAGTTCGGTTTCGACGTCATCGGGGTCGAGATCGACGAGCACCGGCTGAAGCTGCTGAACGACGGCAAGGCGCCGCTGTACGAGCCCGGTCTGGACCCGCTGCTGAAGAAGCACGTGGACTCCGGCCGGCTGCGGTTCACCAAGGATTACCGCGAGATCGCGGACTGGGCCGACGTGCACTTCATCTGCGTCGGCACGCCGCAGCTCGAGGGCAGCGAGGCGGCCGACCTGGCCCAGGTGCACTCGGTCGTCACCATGCTCGCGCCGCTGCTGACCAAGCCGACGCTGGTCGTCGGCCGCTCCACGGTCCCGGTCGGTACGTCGAAGATCGTCGAGGCCCGCTTCCACGCCGAGGCACCGGCCGGCACCAGCGTCGAGATCGCCTGGCAGCCCGAGTTCCTCCGCGAGGCGCACGGCGTCGACGACACGCTGCACCCGGATCGGCTGGTGTTCGGCGTACAGTCCGAGGCCGCCGAGACGCGGCTGCGCGAGGTGTTCGCCACCCCGATCGGCGAAGGTACGCCAGTTGTCGTGTGCAACCTGCCGACTGCGGAGCTGGTGAAGGGCGGCGCGAACGCCTTCCTGGCCACGAAGATCTCGTTCATCAACGCGCTCGCCGAGATGGCCGACGCGAGCGGCGCCGACGTGACGCTGCTCGCCGACGCGCTCGGGTACGACAAGCGGATCGGCCGCGGCATGCTGAACGCCGGCCCGGGGTACGGCGGCGGCTGCCTGCCGAAGGACCTGCGCGCGTTCATGCACCGCGCCGGCGAGCTCGGCGTCGAAGAGGTCATCACGTTCCTGCGTGAGGTCGACGACATCAACCAGCACCGCCGCGCCGGGATCGTGGACCTGACCCACGAGATGCTCGGCGGCGAATGGGTCGGCAAGAACGTGACCGTCCTCGGCGCCGCATTCAAGGCCGGTACGGACGACGTCCGCGACTCGCCCGCGCTCGACGTGGCCGGCCGGATCCAGCTGCACGGCGCGAACGTCACCGTCTACGACCCGGAGGCGATGGAGAACGCCCGCCGCGTCCGCCCGACCCTGCGCTACGCCCCGACCGCGGTCGAGGCCTGCCGCGACGCCCACGCCGTACTGCACCTCACCGAGTGGCCCGAGTTCCGCGAACTCGACCCAGCCGCACTGCGCGGCCTCGTCACCCACCCGGTCGTCATCGACGCCCGCCTCAACCTGAACGCCGAAGCCTGGCGCGCCGCCGGCTGGACGTACCGAGCGCCGGGAAGGCCGTAGCTACGCGACCCGCGCGCTGCGGATGACGGGGCGGCTGAGTGCCACCAGGCCGATGAGCGCGATGGCGACGCCGATGCCGAGGCAGACGCCGGTGATCCGGATGCTCTCGACGTCGGCGAGGCTGCCGAGTATCGGGTTCATCACGACCAGCGCGAGGCTCTGGCAGAGCACGATGACCGACTGCAGCCGGGACTGATACTCGCGCTCGACCGAGTTCATCAGCAGCGGCAGGACATGTCCGGTGAAGGTGCCGACCCCGATGCCGCTGATGACAGCGGCGGCAATGGTCAGCGGGAGCGGAGTGACCTGGGACAGGCCGATGAATCCGACCGCGGCGAGCAACAACCCGAGCATCGCGACGACACCCGGGCGCTGGAAGGCGCCGCGCATCAGGATCCGGATCGACACGACGCCGACTCCGATGCTGCGGCTCGCGATCAGGATGGCCGCCGTCTTCGCGTCCCAGTGATGGTCGCGGGCCAGCAGCGGCAGGAGCAGCGCATCCATCGGCATGAGCAGGCCCGCGGCGATCGTCATCGTGATCAGCAGCGCCCGCGTGAGCGGCCGTACGAACGCCGCCCGGACGCCGTCGACGATCGAGCGGAACATGGTGGTTGTCCTCGACCCGTGCGGGGCAGTGGTGCCGCGCAGCAGGTAGAGCACGACGATCATGACGCCGAAGGTGATCGCGTCGAAGCCCGCCGCCGCGGACAAGCCGGCCCAGTTGACCAGCACGCCGCCGACCGCAGTACCGGAGACGGCGAAGACGACTCCCGCCACCTGGAAACTCGCCAGCGCCCGCGGCACCTGCTCCGGCGGCACGAGCAGGCGCGGCATCGACCGGGACGAGGGCAGGAAGAACGCGTCGATGATGCCGACCACCGGGGCCAGGACGACCAGGAGCCAGATCGGCTCCCCCACGGCACGGGTCGCGGGAACCAGAGCCGCAGTCACCAGGAACATCGCCACGCAGCTCACCAGCAACACCCGCGGAGCGCCGTACCGGTCGCCGACCGCACCGCCGATCAGAAGGAGCACGGCTCGTGGGGCCGCCGCGAGAAGCAGGATCAGCCCGGCGACACCGCCGCCGTGACGGGTGGCGGACCAGCCGATGGCAAACGTCATCGTCAAGTCACCGAGCAAGGAGACGAGCGCGCCGAACAACCAGATCCAATAGCGGACCGGTATGCGCTGCGTGTCCGAATCAGTGGGCGGAGTCACGATCGACGACCTTAGACGACAACCAATGGGATCTCACGACTACCCGCCCCCATCCTGTGGAAACCAGCGACCACCTCAGGCTTTACGCAACTCTGCCGCCCCGTCACGCACCGTACTGCCCTTCCCTCGTGCCACTTCGGCCAGCGATTCCTGGAATGCCAGCATCTTGTCCCGCAACTTCTCGTCCGTCGCGGCCAGGATCCGGACCGCGAGCAGCCCCGCATTCCGAGCGTTCCCGATTGACACCGTTGCAACCGGGACTCCGGCCGGCATCTGCACGATCGACAGCAGGGAGTCCATTCCGTCGAGGTATTTCAGCGGAACGGGTACGCCGATGACCGGCAACGGCGTCACCGACGCGAGCATGCCGGGCAGATGCGCGGCGCCGCCGGCGCCCGCGATCAGCACCTTCAGCCCTCGTTCGTGGGCTGACCGTCCGTAGTCGATCATCTCGGTCGGCATCCGGTGCGCGGACACGACGTCTGCCTCAAAGGGCACGTCGAACTCGACACACACCTCGGCCGCGGCTTTCATCGTCGGCCAGTCGCTGTCCGACCCCATCACGATGCCAATCACTGTCTGTCCTGTCCTATTCGTCGATGGTGCCGGTCAGGTACGCCGCCGCGTGCCGCGCGCGTTCGCGGGTCTCTTCGAGGTCGTCGCCGTACGCAGTGACGTGACCGATCTTGCGGCCCGGCTTCACCGACTTCCCGTAGAAGTGGACCTTCAGCCCCGGGTCGCGGGCCATGCAGTGCAGCAGACCGCGGTGCATGTCCTCGACATCGCCGCCGAGCACGTTGACCATCACGGTGTACGGCGCTCGCGCGGCCGGCGATCCGAGCGGCAGGTCGAGTACTGCGCGCAGGTGGTTCTCGAACTGCGACGTGACCGCGCCGTCGATCGACCAGTGCCCGGTGTTGTGCGGGCGCATCGCCAGCTCGTTCACCAGCAGCCGACCGTCACGTGCCTCGAACATCTCCACCGCGAGTACGCCGACCACGCCGAGCTCACCGGCGATCCGCAGCGCGGTCTGCTGTGCCTGCGCGGCCCGCTCCGGCGCCAGGCCGGGCGCCGGTGCGGTGACCTCGACGCAGATGCCGTTCTTCTGCACCGACTCGACGATCGGGTACGCGACCGCCTGCCCGTGCGGCGAGCGCGCCACGATCGCGGACAGCTCGCGGACGAAGTCCACCTTCTCCTCGGCCAGGATCGGTACGCCGCTGGCGAAGGCGGTGGCGATGTCCTCGTCGTCCGGCCCGTCGACGAACCAGACGCCCTTGCCGTCGTACCCGCCGCGGGTGGTCTTGAGGATGATCGGGAACCCGCCGACCCGCTTGGCGAAGTCCTCGACCTCGGCCGGAGTGACGACCACCTGGTGCGCCGGCGACGGGGCGTCGAAGGTGTCGAGCCGGGCGCGCATCACGGCCTTGTCCTGGGCGTGCACGAGCGCGTCCGGGCCCGGGTGGACCTTCAGCCCGTCCGCCTCGAGGGTGTGCAGGATCTCGGTCGGCACGTGCTCGTGGTCGAACGTCACCACGTCACATTCCGCGGCAAACCGCCGTACCGTCTCGAGGTCCTTGTAGTCGCCGACCGGCGCGTCCGCGACCGCCTGGGCGGCCGACACGGCGGGGCCTTCGGCGAGCACACGGAGCTGGATGCCGAGGGCGACGGCCGTTTCCTGCGTCATCCGGGCCAATTGGCCGCCGCCGACCATGCCGACCACCGGGGTGCCGACGGGGAGGTCTTTTCGATCGAACTTCACACCGGGAGCCTAATGTCCATACAACAGGAGTCCGTCGGCGGCCACCGCGCCACACCCGGGCCACTCTGCCGATTTCGGCGTGGGACCGGTCGCCGGGTACCGTGGGAAGCTGACCCTCCCGTCGCCCTGTGATCACAGAAGGTTCCGAAGACCGTTGAAACTCGTCACCACGCTGTACCGCCAGTTCCAGCATCTGGTGCACGAAGTGGCCAAGTTCGGTCTGGTCGGTCTGCTCGGTCTGTTCGTCGACCTGCCGATCTACAACTGGCTCGTGTTCAACAACCCGCTGGTGCTCGCCGACTCCGGCGAGGGCATGCTGCACCACAAGCCGCTGACCGCGAAGCTGATCTCGACCACGGTCGCCACCGTCGTGACGTACTTCGGGAACCGCTACTGGACGTGGCGGCACCGCGAGCGCAGCGGTCTGCACCGTGAGTACGTGCTGTTCTTCGTGCTGAACGGGATCGGTCTGCTGATCGCGGCCGGCTGTCTGGCCTTCTCGCGGTACGTGCTGGACCTGCACACCTGGCTGTCCGACAACATCGCCGCGAACTTCATCGGCCTCGGCCTCGGCACCCTGTTCCGCTTCTGGTCGTACCGGAAGTTCGTGTTCAAGGAAGAGATCGAACTCGACGAGGTCGAGCACACCCCGGCACCGGACTCCCCGGCCGATCTCGACAACGAGAACACCGGCGATCTGCCCGTCGTCCGCTGACCGCGGGCCGGCCGGATGAGCAATCCTTCATCGCCTCAGCGGCCGGCGGTTGTGATCAGCATCGTTCTCGCCGTACTGCTCGTAGTCGCCGTAGGCTCCGGGATCGCCGCTGTCGCCGTCGTGCGGGCTGACGCCAACACCCAGCAGAAGCGCGCCGACGACCTGCAGCAGAAGCTCGACGAGGCCGCACCGGGCGAGCAGTTGCGCAAGGACGTACTCGCGGCCGCGCAGACGAACGTGGGCGTCCTGTTCAGCTACGACTACCGCAAGCTCGATGACTACGCGGCAGCGACGCGGAAGGTGACGACGGACAAGTTCGGATCCGAGTTCGCCCAGACCGTGGCCGCGATCCGCGCACAGCAATTGAGCCAGCAGGCCGTGGCCAAGGCCACCGTCAAGGAGGCCGCGGTTCAGGACGCCAACGCAACCACGGCGCACGTTCTCCTGTTCGTCGACACCACCACGACGACCAAATCTTTGAAGACGCCGAGCGTGCAGCGGACCCGGGTAGTCCTCACGCTGCAGTCAGTGGCCGGCCACTGGCTGGTCGACGGGGTCGAAGCTGTCTGAGGGGGTCACTCTCCGAAGGGTGGCTTGAAGGTGGGGTTGCCGTCGGTCCAGTGGAAGTAGACCGGGTCGGTGAAGGTGCCGGCGACCTTGCCGAAGGACTGGATGACCGTGGTGGTCCCAGTGGCGTGGCCGACGGCGTACACGTAGCCGGTGTGGGTATCGCGGTCGATGCCGAGCAGGAGCGTGCCGTACTGGCCGCACTGCGACGCGAGCAGCGTCTCGAAGCCCTGCCAGGTGGCGCTGCGGACCTGTTTGACGATCGGTTTCATCGGCGCGGTGGTCGGGATGTGGATCGTGTACAGCGCCCCGCCACGGGTGTTCGCGAGGAACGTGTCGTAGGTCTTGGTCGAGCTGATCAGCGCCATCGACTTCACCGACGCGAACCCGGGTGCGGACACCTTGTTCCGCCACACACCGTTGCTGACGGTCCAGCGGTACAGCGTGCCGTTGCTGAGCCCGTACGTGTTGTGCCGGAGCACCTTGTCGAAGTACACCGCCTCGTCGAGGGCGACGAAGCTCCCCCAACCGCCGCCGATCCGCTTGTTTCCACCCTCGATGACGCCGCTGTCACCGGTCGAGTATTGCGTGTAGTACAGCGCATCCCCCAGGACGCTGTAGCCCCCGACGAAGGCGATGCTGACCCCGTCGTCACCCCACGACATCGACGAGCTGATCCGGACCGCTCCATCGGGATACACGGCGCGCCCTAGGATGCCGGCGGCCGTCGCCGTGGGCGGCGTCGCCGCGACGACGCTCTTGTACCCGTGGTCACCGCCGGCCGTCACGGACCCCACCGAGATCCCGCAGCCCCCAGCCGACGTGGCATCCGGCTTCGAGACCACGCTCGGCCCCGCCACCGCTGTTCCAGGGAGCATCCCTGCTGCCGCGAGCAGAATCGCCGCGGCCGTTCCGAGTGGTTTGCGCATGTGCTACCAGCCCCTTTCACCAGGCTTGATGCTCGCGTAAGGGCTGTGGTTGTCGGTGGGGCGTGTGAAGATGCCGTACGTGACCGATATCGAGGTGCGGACGGCCCAGGCAAGCGAGTACGACGCGGTCCAGGCCGTGTTCGGCGCGGCGATGATGTTCGAGGTGACGCCCGACGAACTCGGGCGGCAACTGTTCGAGCCCGAGCGCGCGCTGGTGGCAACCGACGGCGGCGAGGTCATCGGTTCGACGCGTGCACTGACGCGCGACCTGTCGGTGCCGGGCGGCGTCGTGGCCGCGGCGCATGTGACCGGAGTCGGCGTGAAGTCGACGCATCGCCGGCGTGGCGTGATGTCCCGGCTGATCGGGCAGCAGTTGCGCGAGGTGCCGGAGGCGATCGCGGTCCTCTGGGCGAGCGAGCCCGCGATCTACGGCCGCTTCGGATACGCCGCAGCCGCGTGGGGTACGTCGTACGAGGTCGATCTGCACCGCGTCGGCCCGCCGACCGGACCGATCCGGCCGGGCGAGCTCGGCGAACTGTCCGCGGATGAGGCGCTCAAGGAGCTGCCGCGCATCCTGAGCCTGATGCAGCAGCTCCGGCCCGGGGTGTCCGATCGCTCGGAGCTGCGCTGGCAGAAACACCTGGAAGACAAGCCGGACGACCGCGGCGGCCGCACCGCCCTCCGCATCGTGGTGCACCGGGACGAGACCGACACCGTTGACGGCTACGCTCTCTGGCGCGGAAAAATGGTCTGGGGTCCGACCGGACCGGCGTACGAGGTCAACGTAGAAGAGCTGGTCGCACCGTCCCCCACGGCATACCGGGTCCTCTGGCAGCATCTCCTGACCATGGACCTCAGCGCCAAGCTCGGTTACGGCTACGCAGCCGTCGACGAGCCCCTCCTCCAACTGGTGAAGACACCAACGGCCTTGGACCGCCGGGTCAGCGAGTCCCTCTGGCTTCGCATCACCGACGTTCGCCGAGCCCTCCAGGAACGCGAGTACGCCGTCCCCGTCGACGTCGTCCTGGAGGTAACCGACGACCTGATCGAGGCAAACACAGGCCGGTTCCGCCTGACCGCGACGGGCTCGTCCGTCTCCTGCGAACGCACGGACGACGCGGCCGACCTGACTCTCTCGGTGGCCGAACTCGCGGCGGCTTACCTGGGCGGCCGCCCATTGGCCGAGTTCGCAACGACCGGGCGGGTCACCGAAGACACCCCCGGGTCGCTCAACCACGCAACCGCAGCCTTCCGCTGGCCGCTGGCACCGGTCAGCCTCGAGGTCTTCTAGCGGTCGTCGTCTGAGCTGAAGAGGGTTTCGGCGTCGTCCGAGCGGGACTGCTGCTGTGGTTGTTGCGGCTGCTGCGGGCGGCGCCGCATGTGTTCCGGCGGGTCTTCGTTCTCGAGGATGCCGTCGCCTGGTTTGCCGTCCGGGCCGCCGAAGAGGAGGTCGGACATCTGCAGGTGGACGTGCTCGACATGCGGTACGTCGGGAAGCACCACCTGACCGCGCTCACCGGCGGACTCGATGTGGAGCGTGCCGCAGCCGAGGATCCGGTCGATCAGGCCGTGTTCGTACGACACGTCGTTGACCCGCATCAGCGGGATGTCCCGCCCGGTGCGGGTGAGGATGCCGTGCCGGGTGATCAGTCGCCGGTTCGTGATCGTGTACGTCGAGAAGAACCAGTTCAGGAACGGCTTCAGCGCGAACGCCGCCAGGATCACCACACCGACGGCGAGGATCGCGATCCGGGCCGGGGTCTGCAACGACCCGGTCGGCACGATCGCGGCCAGGAAACCACCCGCGGCCGCCACCACCAGTAGCAGAAGCACCGGGCCGATCAGCGCCTTCCAGTGCGTCCGGGTGCTGACGACGACGTACTCGTCCTCACCCAACAACTTCGCCGAGATCGCCATACCCCCAGTCTCACAGCTACCGGGTCCGAATGTCCCCTGTCGACACGACCGGGGGCAGTCGGCCCGACACGATCGGGCGACAAACTGGTTTAACACTTCACAAAATGCATACAGTGAGCCAAGATGCGCGAGGGGTTACCAACTGGGGGACGAGAAGGAGCCGTGATGGCAGTCTTGTCGATACTCGATCGGGAGCACACGATCGCGCCGCCGGGGTACAGCCGCTGGCTGATCCCACCGGCCGCGCTGGCGGTTCACCTGTGCATCGGGCAGGCGTACGCGACCAGCGTCTACAAGACCTCGATGGTGAAGCACTTCGACAGCAGTCAGACCGCGGTCGGCGTGGTGTTCAGCATCGCGATCGTGATGCTCGGCCTGTCCGCCGCGGTCGGCGGCACCTGGGTCGAACGCAACGGTCCACGGAAAGCCATGTTCGTCGCTGCCTGTTTCTGGGCCACCGGCTTCCTCGTCGGCGCTCTCGGCATCGGCACCGGCCAGCTCTGGCTGGTCTACCTCGGGTACGGCGTGATCGGCGGTATCGGTCTCGGGATCGGCTACATCTCGCCGGTGTCCACGCTGATCAAGTGGTTCCCGGACCGCCCGGGTCTCGCGACCGGCCTGGCGATCATGGGCTTCGGCGGTGGCGCGCTCGTCGCGAGCCCGCTGTCGCGCCAACTGCTCGGCCTGTACGACTCGAACTACGACCCGAACGTCAGTACGTCGGTCGCGGGCGGCGGCGCGCTGGTCGGGCTGTTCGTCACGCTCGGCATCGGCTACTTCATCATCATGATGTTCGGCGTCTTCAACATCCGGGTGCCTGCCGAGGGCTGGCTGCCGGAGGGATTCGACCCGAAGACCGTGCAGCAGAAGCCGCTCGTCACCACCGCGAACGTGTCGGCCGCGAACGCGATCAAGACGCCGCAGTTCTGGCTCCTGTGGGTCGTGCTGTTCTGCAACGTGACCGCGGGCATCGGCATCCTCGAGCAGGCCAGCCCGATGATCCAGGACTTCTTCCGGGGCGACAACGGCAAGTCGAGCGTCGCGGTTGCGGCGGCGGCCGGGTTCGTCGGGCTGCTGTCGATCTTCAACATGGCCGGCCGGTTCGGCTGGTCGACGACGTCGGACGTGATCGGCCGCAAGCCGATCTACGCGATGTACCTCGGCGTCGGGATCATCGCGTACGCCCTACTCGCCACCGTCGGCCACACCAGCACGGTGGTCTTCGTCCTGCTCGCCGCGATCATCATCTCGTTCTACGGCGGCGGATTCGCGACGGTTCCGGCGTACCTGCGGGATCTGTTCGGCACGTATCAGGTCGGCGCTATCCACGGGCGGCTGTTGACCGCGTGGTCGGCGGCGGGCATCGCCGGACCGCTCATCATCAACGGTTTCCTCGACCACGAAGGCAAACCGGGCACGCTGACCGCTTCGGCGTACCGGCCGGCGCTGTTCACGATGGTCGGCGTCCTGGCGGTGGGGTTCGTCGCGAACCTGCTGATCCGCTCCGTCGCCGAACGGTTCCACGAGAAGTCCGAGGCCACGATGGAGGCAGCGCAATGAACCAGACCCCACGCCTGGTGATCTCCTGGCTCCTGGTCGCCGTCCTGCTCGGGTACGGCGTCATCGAGACCCTGATCACCGCCGCAAAAATCTTCACCGAGTAAAGCGAAAACGATCAAGTACGACGACGCGAGACGGCGCACGATGGTGGCATGACCATCGGGCGCCTGATCGCGGTCAACCTCGTACATGAGGTGATCCGTGGGCCGACTCGATGGACCGCGATCGACAAGCGGCCGGTGGGTGGGGTGGTCGAGGTCGGGGAGCTTGGGCTGGTCGGTGATCGGCAGTGCGATACGCGGTACCACGGCGGGCCGGACAAGGCGCTCTATGCGTATGCCTCGGAGGATGCGGCGTGGTGGGCCGACGAGCTGGACCGGGACATCCCGCCAGGGTTGTTCGGGGAGAACCTGACGACGTCCGGGCTCGATATCACCGGCGCCGTGATCGGCGAGCGGTGGCGGATCGGCGGGCCGAAGCACGGGATCCTGGTGGAGGTACGGTCGCCGCGTACGCCGTGCGGGAACCTGTCGGGGCGGATGGGGATCCACCGGTTCCACCACCGGTTCGCGAATACCGGTCGGGTAGGCGCTTATCTGAAAGTGCTCGAGAGCGGTTCGGTGCGTGAAGGCAACCGCATCACGGTGGTCCACAAACCCGACCACGGACCGACTATTGGCCAGCTGTCCTCAGGTGCGTGACATCGCCTGCTGCCAAGGGCCTTGGGCCATCGGCTGAGTCGACTATGAGGCGACCATCGTCAGCGAGGTCGCGGGCAGTGCCTTCCAGGAACGTGCCGTCCGGTAGCTCGACGCGGACAGTTCGCCCCAGCGTCGCGGACAGTTCGCGGTACTCCGGAAGCACCGCACCCGGGTCCCCGTCGGCGTCGACCCAGGACTGGTAACGGGAGGCGAGTTCACGCAGTACGGCGGCCATGACCGTGGCGCGGTCGGTCGTCGTTGCCTTCTCCAGCTCCAGCGAAGTCGCGGCCTCATGGGGCTTCTCCGACTCGCGCAGCGTCACGTTGAGGCCGATGCCGACCACGGCGGCAGGTCCCTCGATGCGCTCAAGCAGGATGCCCGCCAGCTTGCGGTCCTCGACCAGTACGTCGTTCGGCCACTTCACCTGTGCCGGGACCTCGGCAACCGCACGCACTGCAGCCGCAACAGCCAGCGGAACCAGCAGACCGAGCCACGGCCAGCGAGCCGCCTCCACGGTCACCGGACGCAGCAGAACGGACATGAGCAAGGCAGACCGCGGTGGCGTGGTCCACGTCCGCCCCAATCGCCCCCGCCCGGACGACTGGTACTCCGCGGCAACAACCAGCCCCTCGGCCTGTCCACCAGCGGCCGCGGCGGCCACGACCGCATTGGTCGACGGCGTCTCCGCGAGTACGTCGATCTGCGTCCACAGAGCACCGGGACGCACCAAGCGGCCCCGCAGGAACTTCTCGTCCAGCGGGGGCCGCTCCAGGTCGCTGAATCTCATCCGGTGTTCTGCAGACCGGCGGCAACGCCCGAGACGGTCAGCAACAGCAGCCGTCGAGTGCGGACGATCTGCTCCTCGTCCAGCGAGTCGTCCGTGCGCAGTGTCCGCAAGGCCCGCAATTGCAGGTAGCTGAGCGCGTCGACGTACGGGTTGCGCAGCTCGACCGCACGGCCCAGCACGCGCCTCCCCTGCAGCAGTCGCTCCTCGCCGAGCACCTTGAGCACCCACTCGGTCGTCAGCGCGTGCTCGTCGAGCATCTGCTGCGTCAGGTCCGGCCGGTCGCCCAGCTCCAGGTAACGACCGAGGATGCGGCGGTCCGTCTTCGCCAGCGACATCTCCGCGTTCTCCAGCATCACCTGGAACAGCGGCCAGTTCTGGTTCGCGTCCTGCAGCAGGCCGACGTCCCCGACAGCGGAGAGCGCCGTACCGAGGCCGTACCAACCCGGTGCGTTCACGCGGGCCTGCGACCAGGCGAACACCCACGGGATCGCCCGCAGGTCCTCCAGCGACGACACCGCCACACCACGCCGTGCCGGCCGCGACCCGAGCGGCAGCTGACCGAGCTCCTCCAGCGGAGTCACGCGGCCGAACCACTCCGCGAACCCGTCCGCCTTCACCAGCCGGTGGTACGCCGTACGCGCGGCCTCGTCGAGCGTCTTCTCCATCACCGCGAACCGCTCCGCCGCTGCAGAGGCCCGCTCCTCCACCGCCGGAGTGGACGCGAGCAGCGTCGCCGCCGTCACCTGCTCGATATGGCGCTGCGCGATCGGCGCGTTCCCGTACCGCGCCGGGATCGCTTCGCCCTGCTCAGTCAGCTTGAACCGGCCGGCGACCGAACCGGGAGCCTGCGCGAGCACGGCGCGGTTCGCCGGACCCCCGCCGCGTCCCAGCGCGCCACCACGACCGTGGAACAGGGTCAGCCGGATCGCATTGCGCTGCGCCCAGGCCGTGATCCGCGCCTGCGCGTCGTACAGCGCCAGCGTCGCCGAGACCGGTCCGACGTCCTTGGCCGAGTCGGAGTACCCGAGCATGACCTCGAAGCGCCGGTCGTTCGCGGTGAGCCGGTGCCGCACCCGGGTGAGCTGGATCGCGTTGTCGAGCACCTCCACCGAGTTCTGCAGGTCCTCACCGGTCTCGAACAGCGGTACGACGTCCAGCTCGATCGGGCGACCGTCCAGCGCGGCATCAGCCAGCTCGTAGACAGCTGCCAGGTCACCGGCGTTGCGGGTGAACGACACGACGTACCGACGGCAAGCCTCGGGGCCGAAGCGCTGCTGGATCTGACCGATGACCCGGAGTGTGGCCAGCACTTCTTCGGTCTGGTCGGAGAGCTCCCCGCCGCCCAACACCTCTTCAAGAGCCTTGGCGTGTACTGCGGAGTGCTGGCGGATCTCCAGCTCGGCCAGGTGGAAGCCGAACGAGTTGACCTGCCAGATGAGCTGCTGCAGCTGGCCGTAGGCCTGGCGTGGTGCGCCGGCGGTGACCAGCGAGTCCTGCAGGACCTTGAGCTCGTGGAGGAAGTCAGCGGCCCGCGGGTAGCCGAAGTCGGCGTCACGGGATCGGGTCGCGGCCAGCCGGCGCGCTGCGAGCAGCAGGAGCTGCCGGTGCGGCTCAGCCGGCGAGCGGGTCTCGATGTCAGCGATCAGCTCCGGGTTGACCGCTCTGGCGTCCTCCAGGATGCGGCGAACCGGTGCGGACGGCGGAGTGGTCGCGGCGTCCAGAGTGAGCGCGCGGCCGAGCGCCTCAGTCGCCTGCTCGAGCGCCCGGAGGACGTGGTCGGCCTGGATCTGCATGGCCTCCCGGGTGATCGCCGCGGTGACGTTCGGGTTGCCGTCCCGGTCGCCGCCGATCCAGGAGCCCAGGTGCACGAACGGCGCGACCACCGGCGTACGGGTGCCGGCTGCGTCACCGGCCAGCGCGTCGTCGAGGCGGCGATACACGTTGGGGACGACATCGAACAGGGTCTCTTCGAACACGGCCATCGCGGACCGCACCTCGTCCAGCGGAGTGGGCCGGCTGGTGCGGAGTTGCGACGTACGCCAGAGAACGTCGACCTGCTCGACGAGGCGGCGACGGTTCTCCGCGAGGTCGCTGTCGCCGGCGCGCGGGTCGTGGCGCTCGTCCAGCAGCGCGGAAATGCGCCGGATCGTGGCCAGTACGGCGCGGCGCCGGGCCTCGGTCGGGTGCGCGGTCAGCACCGGGCGGAACTCCAGCCCGTTGAGCAGGGCGCGGGCCTGCTGCTCGCCGCTGTCGCGGGTGATCTGCTCGACGGCCTGGGCCAGCTCGGACACCACGGCCTCGCTGCCGGCCCGGTCGCGCTCCCGCAGTACCCGGGCGCGGTGCAGTTCCTCGCTCAGGTTGGTCAGGTGGAAGTAGCAGGTGAAGGCCCGCGCCACGTCCTCGGCCCGCTCGTGCGGCCACGACGCGACCAGCTGCTCGGCCGCGGCGCCGTCACCGGCAATGGTCAGCTCGCGCAGTTTCTCGACGTCGTCGAGCAGCGGCCGGCCGGCGTACTCGACCAGGACCTTGCCGAGGATCTCGCCGAGCAGGCGGACGTCGGCCCTGAGTTCTTCAGGCACCTCGAACCGCGCGCGGGTACGGGTCTCACTACCGGTGTCGCTCACGTTCGCCCACCCTATCGGCGGACGCCCGTCGATGCCGCACAGTCCAGCCACTGGAAGCCGATCGTGACCGCGCGTTCAGCTACTTCACAGTATGTTGCGCTCAGACGTTCCCGAAGCCGCCGGCGACGACCTGGGAGACGGTCTTCGCCAGCTCGGCCGGGCTGCGCTCGGTGCCGTCGACGACGAGCATCCGGGCGCAGGACTCGGTCATCGACGCGAGCAGTTCGGCGAGGACGGGAAGGTTCGCGTCCGGGTCGGCGACGTCGGGGAGGGACTTGAGCAGGGTCAGGCGCAGGCTCTCGACCAGGAACGCGCGGGCGGCGCGGACCCGTTCGGCGACGACGGGTGCAGCGCCGTACTGCGCGCCGAAGACGATGCGCCACGACTGCGGCTGCTCGGAGACCGCGGTCAGGAACGCGGTCAGGCCCTCGAGAACATGCTCCTCCGGGGTGCCGACGCTGGGGTCGGCGGGCAGCGCGGCAACGATCGAGACGACCAGGTGCTGCTCCTCGCGGGCGAGCAGCGCCAGCAGGAGTTCGTCCCGGTTCGCGAACGAGTCGTAGACGACGGGTTTGGTGACGCCGGCCGCATCCGCGACGGACTGCATCGTCGTCCCGGCGAAGCCGTTCGCGGAGAAAACCTCGAGCGCGGCATCCAGGATCAGCGGGCGACGGCGCTCCGGACCGAGATGACGGGCGCGCCGACGTCGTTCAGGGTCCTCGACCACTTGACAAACCTACCGCATCGTAGGAAATTCCTACAGTCCGGTAGGAACTGCCGCGGGGGTGGTCGATGACCGAGCGAGGCAGTGCCGGTTGGCTGGAGTCCGAGGGCATTACCACCTTGGACGCGAGCGAGCTGGCCCGATTGGTCGACCGGACGTCGGAGCGGGAGCTTCGGCATCGTCTCATCGGGGGAGTGCGAGAGGTCGCGTTGCGCGAGATCTTTCGCCGGATGCCGGAGTACCTCCGACCCGCCCGGGCCGCCGGGTTCGACGCTGTGATCAGCTGGCAGATCACCGGCGCGGGCGGGGACGGTCACTCCGTCGACGAGTACTGGATCCACGTCCACGACGGCCGGTGCACGGTGCTGTCGACGCAGCCTGCTCCGGCGGACATCTCTATCCGCACGGATCCGGCCACGCTGCTGCGGATCGTGACCGGCAACGAGGATCCGATCGTGGCGGTCCTCAAGCAACGGCTCTCGGTCCGCGGTGACCTGGCGCAGGCCGCGCGTCTTACCAAGCTGTTCGCCGTCGGGCCTGCCTGACGGCGATTAGCGGCTGGGGCTGTCGGTCCTGCGGCCCGTGGACTGCTCGGTCTGGTGCGCACCACCGCGACGGACGGAGCCCGCCTGCCCCTGCTGTGCCTGCGGGCGGGCCAGTGCCGGGTCGTGTCCGGACACGAAGCGGGCCATCGGCTGTTGCTGGGCGAGCAACTCGCGCCGGGCCATGCCGGGCTCCTCGGCGTACATCTCGGCCATCGACACAGCGACCTTGCCGATATCGCTGCCGTACCGCTCCGCATCGCCGGTCACCGTGTCCAGCGCGTCGAACTGCCGATCGGCCTCGTCAGTGATCCGATCAACTGCGAACTGCCGCTCGACGTTCGGTACGGCGGAAGCCGCCACCAAGTCCTCGACCGCCGCCTGAACCATCAGGACCCGTCCCTCGCCGGCCATCCGGCGCAGCGTCTCGCCCTCGTCAAGGCCGGCAGCGTCGTCGATGACCGCCGCGAACGCGCGGGCCGCCAGCGCCAGCCGCTGGTCCGGAGCCGGCGGATGCGCGTGCCGCACCTGGATCGCCAGCTCGTACGGCAACGTGCGGTCCGCGAGCTCGCGCACATGGTCCTCGGCAATCGCCGTACCCACGGCCTGCTCGATGTTCGCGTACCGCGGTGCGACCGCGTCGGCGGCCGCCTCGTGCCGTCCGTCGTACTCCTCCGGAACGGCCCAGCGTGCGTACGCCGCGGCCACCCGCTGGAACGCGTCGCGGGCAGCGGTCGCATCCGTGGGACTCAGCGGGTGGGTCCTGCTGCTCTCGATCAGGTTCCGGAGCGCTGTCGCCTGTTCCATGGGCAGGATGAGGGTCGTGGCGGGAGCGGCACCAGGCTCGGGCTCGATCTCGCCGTCCCAGCGCGAGTTCGGCGCGTCCAGGACCTCACCCACAGCGCCCTGGATCCGTCCGCACAGGTCGTCGACCGAGTCCGGCGCGTCGACAGCCGGTGGCCGGCCGATCTTGTCGAAGAACTCATGCAGATGGGCGATCTCCTCGTTGGCGTCCTGACTGGCCGTCGTGATCGCGGTCGAGCCGAAGCCGGCCAGCTGCTGGCGATCGGCCAGTACGGCGCCGATCTCCGGGCCTGGAACCTGCCGTTCGTGGTTCTCGAACTGGGCTTCGAGATGATCGGCGATCGCCGTCGTGAGCTCGTTCCGCTCCGGCGCGGGCAAGGCCGTGAAACCGGGACGCGACTGGAGCAGCAACCGCGCCGCAGCCGTCGCGTGCGCGCCGCGCCCGGCGGCGACGAGCTCACGCAGTACCTCCCGCTCCGGACGACCGGTCCGCGCACTGATCGCCACGACGGCCGCATGGGCAGCGAGCACGTCGCCTTCGATCACCGGAGGCGGGAAGACACCGAGATCCTCCGGCCGCCCGTCCCGCCGGAGCCCGGCGACCAGGCGCGGCGTCTCGTACTGCGCATACAGCCGGCTGTTGGCTGTCTCGAACCGGGACCGGCCGTAGGGATACAGAGACTCCTCAGCCGGCTCCCGCGGTTCCAGTACGCCGGCACAGCCCGCAACCGTCTCGATCAGCGCAGCCCGGATCCGCGGCCGCCGGTCGTTCTCGCCAGGCCCGGGCGCGAGCCGGGCCGGAATGTCGAGGTTGTCCGCGAACAGCCGCAGCTGCCGCTGGTCGGACCGCGTCACCCGCTGGGTGATCTGGTCGCCAACAGCCAGCGACCAGCTCCCCGTGTCCCGCTCGACGAGCTCGTTGATACTCCGGATCAGACCACTGACCTGTGCGTCCGCCACGACCAGAACGTACCGGCGGCCAGGTTCAGCGACGCGCTGCGGCGGACGTCACAGGCGGTACGGCGTACTGGCGCGTAGGCTGCGCGTTCATGGGAGAGACGGTGAACATCCACACCACGGCCGGGAAGCTCGCGGACCTCGAGCACCGGCTGGACGAGGCCGTACATGCCGGTTCCGAGCGCGCCGTGGAGAAGCAGCACGCGCGCGGTAAGAAGACCGCTCGCGAGCGGATCGAACTGCTGCTCGACGAGGGCTCCTTCTCCGAGCTGGACGAGTTCGCCCGCCACCGCTCGACCAGCTTCGGCCTCGACGGTAACCGCCCGTACGGCGACGGCGTGGTGACCGGATTCGGCACCATCGACGGCCGTCAGGTGTGCGTGTTCGCCCAGGACTTCACCGTCTTCGGCGGCAGCCTGGGCGAGGTCTTCGGCGAGAAGATCGTCAAGGTGATGGACCTGGCGATGAAGATCGGCTGCCCGCTGATCGGCATCAACGACTCCGGCGGCGCCCGGATCCAGGAGGGCGTGGTCTCCCTCGGTCTGTACGGCGAGATCTTCCGCCGCAACGTCCGCGCATCCGGCGTGATCCCGCAGATCTCGCTGATCATGGGCCCGTGTGCCGGCGGCGCGGTGTACTCCCCCGCGGTCACCGATTTCACCGTCATGGTCGACGAGTCGTCGTACATGTTCATCACCGGCCCGGACGTGATCAAGACCGTCACCGGCGAGGACGTCACCCAGGAGGAGCTCGGCGGCGCGCGGACGCACAACACCAAGTCCGGCAACGCGCACTACCTCGGCAGCGACGAGGAGGACGCGATCGAGTGGGTGAAGGCACTCGTCGGTCACCTCCCGCAGAACAACCTCGAGGACCCCCCGGTGTACGACGCCCCGGATGACGCAGGGGATCTCGAGCCGACCGAGACCGACCTGGCGCTCGACACGCTCGTCCCGGACTCGCCGAACCAGCCGTACGACATGCACACCGCGATCGAGGCGGTCGTCGACGACGGCGAATTCCTCGAGGTGCATGCACTGTTCGCGCCGAACATGATCGTCGGCTTCGGCCGGGTCGAGGGCCGCCCGGTCGGCGTGGTCGCGAACCAGCCGATGCAGTTCGCCGGCACGCTCGACATCGACGCGTCCGAGAAGGCGGCCCGCTTCGTCCGCACCTGCGACGCGTTCAACCTGCCGATCCTGACCTTCGTCGACGTCCCCGGCTTCCTGCCCGGCACCGACCAGGAGTGGAACGGCATCATCCGCCGCGGCGCCAAACTGATCTACGCGTACGCCGAAGCCACCGTCCCGATGATCACCGTGATCACCCGCAAGGCCTACGGCGGCGCGTACGACGTGATGGGCTCGAAGCATCTCGGCGCGGACATGAACATCGCCTGGCCGACCGCGCAGATCGCGGTGATGGGCGCGCAGGGCGCGGTCAACATCCTGTACCGCCGCGAACTGGCCGGCGCCGAGGACGCGGAGACCCGCCGGCAGCAGCTCATCACCGAGTACGAGGACCACCTGGCGAATCCGTACATCGCCGCCGAGCGCGGCTACATCGACGCGGTCATCAAGCCCAGCGAGACCCGCGCCGAGATCATCCGCGCCCTCCGCCTCCTCCGCACCAAGCGCGACACCCTGCCCCCGAAGAAGCATGGGAACATCCCCCTGTGAC
Source organism: Kribbella pratensis (assembly GCF_004365355.1). GTDB lineage: Bacteria > Actinomycetota > Actinomycetes > Propionibacteriales > Kribbellaceae > Kribbella. Next base: position 679,773 of record NZ_SODP01000002.1, read on the forward strand.
CACTCTCCAGATCACCAAAGGCAACCCGACCCCGGAAGAGCTGGCCGCCCTGGTCACGGTCCTGGCCGCCCGCGCCGCCGCCCCCGCGCCCGCACCTGACCGGCAACGAGCCAGCAACTGGGCAACGTACTGGCGCAACGCCCGCACCCCGTTCCACCCCGGCCCGGGACAGTGGCGCGCCAGCGCTCATCCGTAAACACTGGCGGTATGGCTAAGTACGCGGTCAATCCCGAGGCGGTCGACAACGCGCGGAAGCTGATCGACGCGCGGCAGTACGTGCTGGACAGCGACTGGGGTGAGGTCCAGCCGCGGGCCGACGACCAGAACTCGTACCTGGACAAGCACACCTGGGCGGAGTACGGCGCTTGGCACCTCGGGCTTACCGAAGGCGCCGGCGACGAGACCAAGGCACGCTACGCGTTCGTGCTCGGCGATTTCCGCCGGATCCATCGCACCGCGCTGATCGCCGCCGTCTACCGAGCCTCCGAATGGCGCCACAAAGAGGTCGAACTCGCGGCCCACGACCTCCTGCAGCTCCTCGACAAGAAGACCGGCCTCACCGCCTGATCAGCTTCGTCGGAAGCGGAGCACGGGGTACGTCGGGGCCTGGCCGGTGTTGCGGGTAGGGCCGGGGAATGTCGTCGCGCCGTCCAGGACGAGGCCGTAGCGGGCTGCGACTGCGACGAGATGCGCGATGGCGTCCTGCGAGCGGTTGTCGTCCGGGCCGCGGTCGTCGGCGTACCGGCTGGCGTCGGACTTGTCCGTGGTCGTGACGAAGACGCCGTCGGTGCGGAGGACCCGGGCGACCTCGGCGATCACGGGCTCGCTGTTGCCGAGCAGGTGCAGCAGCCAGACGGCAACGACGGCGTCGCACCGGCGATCCGCGATCGGCAGCCGCGTCGCGTCGGCCGCGGCAACGTGGCCCGGGAGCCGGACGCGTGCGTGCTGGAGCATCGCGGCCGAGATGTCCACGCCGTGCACCAGGTTGCCCAGGGCAACCAGCTCGGCGCCGACGATGCCGGTGCCGACGGCGAGTTCGAGCACGCGACCGCCCTTGGGCAGCAGCGAATCGACCGCGCGCGCCGCCGCCTCCGCGCGGACGACGCCGCCGCGCGTCTCGTCGTACGTCGAGGCGACGGTCTCGTCGTACACGTAGGTGGAGGTGGTCTTCCACAGCTCGGGCCAGGCGATGCCGACCTGCGCGAGCATGCGCCGGAGTAACGGCAACGAGAGGCCGACGACGTTGTGGTAATCGCCTTCGACGCCGGTGACGAACGGACCGCCGAGACCGTCGACGGTGAACGCTCCGGCGACGACGAGCGGTTCGCCGGTCGCGACGTACGCGGCGATCTCGTCATCGGTCAGGTCGGCGAAGTGGACCGTGGTCGACGCCAGCTCCCGCAGTTCCTGCTTGGCCGAGGTGTCGATCAGGCAGTGCCCGGTGTGCAGTACGCCGCTCCGACCGCGCATCATCCGCCAGCGCTCGCGAGCGGCCTCGGGCGTCTCGGGTTTCCCGTACGGCTCGCCGTCGAACTCGAGCACCGAGTCGCACCCGAGCACCGTCGCATGATCGCTCAGGTTCGCGACCACCGCGCGCGCCTTCAGCGTCGCGAGCAATCGCGCCAGCTCTCCCGGATTCTCCGCGGTCACGTCGTCCTCGTAGACGCCAGACACGATCACCTCGGGTTCGATACCCGCACTGCGCAGCGTCTTCAGCCTGGCCGGCGACTTCGAGGCCAGGACGAAACGGATGCTCACAGCTTCGCCAGCGCCCGGCGCAGTGGGTCCAGGCCGATCGATCCGAGGTTCAGCGCGTCGGAGTGGAACGTGCGCAGGTCGAACGCGGATCCCTTGCGCTGCTTGGCTTCCTCCCGCGCCTGCAGCCAGATCCGCTCACCGACCTTGTACGACGGCGCCTGTCCCGGCCAGCCGAGGTACCGGTTGAGCTCGGCGTGCAGGAACTCGGTCTCCATCCGGCAGTGCGCCCGCAGGAACTCGAACCCGAGCTCGGCATTCCACCGCTCCCCCGGCCGCCAGCCGAACGGGTTGTCACGCGGAACTTCCAGCTCCAGATGCATGCCGATGTCAACGATCACCCGCGCCGCCCGGAAGCCTTGCGCGTCCAGCATGCCGAACCGCGCGCCCGGCTCCTCGAGGTATCCCAGCTCCTCCATCAGGCGTTCGGCGTACAGCGCCCAGCCCTCGCCGTGACCGGACACCCAGCACGCGATCCGCTGCCAGCGGTTGAGCAGGTCGGTCCGCAGCATCGTCTGCGCGACCTGGAGGTGATGCCCGGGCACGCCCTCGTGGTAGACGGTCGTGACCTCGCGCCAGGTGGCGAACTGCTCGACGCCGTTCGGCACCGCCCACCACATCCGGCCCGGCCGGGTGGTCAGGTCCTCGCTCGGCTGCGTGTAGTAGATCGAGCCGTCCGACGTCGGCGCGATCATGCACTCGAGCGTGCGGATCTCGTCGGCGATGTCGAAGTGGGTGCCGCCCAGCTCGGCGACGGCCGCGTCGGACAGCTGCTGCATCCAGTCCCGGAAGGCGTTCTTGCCGCGGATCGTCCGCGCCGGATCGTTGTCCAGCAGCGCAGCCGTTGCCTCGATGCTCCGCTCGCCGCCGTTCAGGCCGGCGGCGATGTCCTGCATGTCGTTCTCGATCCGGGCCAGCTCGGCCCAGCCCCAGGCGTACGTCTCCTCGAGGTCGATCGCCGCGCCCAGGAAGCTGCGCGAGGCCAGCTCGTACACCTCCCGGCCGCACGCGTCCCGCTGCGGCGCCCGCGGGGCGAGGTCGGTCGCCAGCCAGGCTCCGAACTGGTCGAACGCCTTCCGGGCCGAGGCGGCCGCGGCCTCGACCGTCGGCTTGACCGCACCCTCGGGGGCCTGCGCTGCCAGCCCGGCGAAGAAGTCGTCGCCGTCGGCACCGGTCCAGCTGGCGATCCGCTCGGCCAGCCCGTTGACCTGACGCACCGCGGAGATCCGGCCCTGTGCGGCCTGTTCGAGCAGCGTGTCGCGGTACCCGTCGAGCGCCGTACCGATCTGGTTGAGCCGGATCGCGACCGTCTCCCAGTCCTGCTCGGTGTCGGTCGGCATCAGGTCGAACACCTGCCGCAACGCCGCCGGAACCGATGAGATCGCGTTCAGCTGGTGCTGCGGTACGCCGGCCTCGTAGCGCTCGAGCTCCAGCCCGAGGCGCTCGACCAGCGCGTCCTTGGCGACCTCCTCACGCGGGCTCGCGGGCTCGATCGGCTGCGCCTCCGCGAGGGTCTGCCGGGTCAGCTCGATCCGCGCCTCGAACCCGGCCGGCGTGAAGTCCGGCAGCTCGTGGTCGTGGCCGGCGATCCCCAGCTCGGTGGCGGCGATCGGGTCGAGCACGATCTCCTGCTCGAGGTGCCGTTCAGCCAGCCGGTCGATCGGACTGTTCGGTGTGCGGGCATCAGTCACGGGATCGTTCACAGGCCGACCCTACCGTCCGGGGGCGCACGATACTGACCTGTTTGTTGCCGATACTGTGGCGGTCGCTTTCTGACGCACAGGAGAGGAACGGCGTTGAGCCAGCCACCCTATGGGCCGCCCGGCCAGAACCCTTACAACTCTCCCTACCCGCCGCAACAACCGCAGTACCAGCAGCCCGCCTACGGACCGCCACAGCGCCAGTACGGCGGGCCGCCGCCGCCAGGCCCCGGCTTCGGCTGGGGTCCCAACTTCGGGCCGCCCGGTCCCGGCGGACCCGGCGGTCCTGGTCCCGGTCCGGGCTGGCAGCCGCAGCGGCCGCGGAAGAAGTCGAAGGCGCCGCTGATCGCGATCCTGTCGATCATCGGCGTCGCGATCGTCGGCGGATGGATCATCGGCGTCGTCAAGAAGAACGCCGACAACATCACCACGCCGCCGGTGAGCCCGAGCCGCTACACCCCGGAGCCGACCGGGGCTCCCACCGAAGAGCCCACCGAACAGCCGACGGAACAGCCCACCGAGCAGCCGACCAGCACGGAGACGACGACCACGACCGCGCCCAAGGTGCCGGACTCGACGGTCGTGGCCAAGAACGCGCTGTACAAGGTCGGCCAGATGAAGACGGTCAACTGCAAGGAGCCGCGGGTCCGGCCGACCAACGCGCGCAACGCGGCGGCGTACTGGACCGCGATCAAGCCCTGCCTGGACAAGGCCTGGGCGCCGCTGGTGGCGAAGGCCGGCTACAAGTTCCGTCCGCCGACGATGACGTTCTGGGCGGGCACGAACGCGACCGGGCCGTGCGGCACCGGCCCGGTCGAGGTGCCGTACTTCTGCTCGGCCAACAACAACCTGTACATGAAGGTCGACGTGTTCGTGAAGGCGTACATGGAGTACCCGGACGCGGAGTCCAAGGCGTACGCGCGGATGTGGTACTCCCGCTCGATCGCGCACGAGTACGGGCACGGCGTACAGAACATGACCGGCATCCTGCAGGCGTCGGACAACATCCGCTACGAACTGACCAACTACGACGACCGGACCCGGCAGACCCGCCGGATGGAGCTGCAGGCGAACTGCTTCGCCGGCGTATTCCTCGCGGTGAACAAGCGCAGCTACCCGATCAGCGGCGAGATGCTCTACGTCTGGAACAAGTGGGTCGTGACGGCCGGTGACAAGCCGGAAGAGGGCGACCACGGCAGCGTGGCGAGCCAGCAGCGGTTCATGGGCACGTCGTTCAAGACCGGCAACCCGGCCAGCTGCAACACGTTCGCGGTGTCACCCAGATACGTCAGCTGACCCCGGCGGCGCGACCTGCTGCCAGGAGTCGAGCAGGATGTCGTACAACTCGTCGGCGTCCTCGAGCGCGGCGAGGCGGGCCCGAACCCAGTTCGAGCCCGCCTCGTGCTTCGGCACCCAGAACTTCTCGGGTTCCGCCGCGATCAGTTCTTCGCGTTCCAGCCGGGGACACCGGACCGCGAACGACGTCTGGTCGTCCGGCACCGTGACGAACATCCGCCCGGCCACGTCGAACGTCGGGTGTCCCCACCGCTGCTTCTCCACCGTCTCCGGGAAGGACAGCGCGATCCGTCGTACGTCGTCTGCGTCCAGCACGGTCACACTTTAGAGCGACCCGGCAGCAGGACTGCGACCAGCGCACCGGCGGCGACGATCGCGGCGCCCGTCCAGACCGCGGGCACCAGGCCGGCGGCGTAGCTGGTCGGCGACTCGTACGATCCGGCCGAGGCGAACACCGACGCCAGGACGGCGACACCCATCGCGACCCCGACCTCGCGGATCGTGTTGTTCGTACCGGACGCGACGCCGCGGTCCGCGTCGGACGCACTGTTCATCACCACGCTCGCGGACGGCGCGAAGGTGAGCCCCATGCCGACCCCGGCGAGGATGAACGGTACGACGAGATCGCCGTACTGCGTTGTGGCCGTGGTGATCAGCGCGATCCACCCGAGCGCGGCAGCCAGGAACGTCTGTCCGACGACGATGAGCGTGCGCGGGCCGACTCGATCGACGATCAGGCCGGCGATCGGTGCGACCACGAGCGGCGCCGCGGTCCACGGCAGCGTGCGTACGCCGGACTGGAACGGCGTGTAGCCCTGCACGACCTGGAAGAACTGCGCCAGCAGGAACACCGATCCGAACACGCCGACCGCGAACGTGAACGAAACGACGTTCACCACGCTGAACGAGCGGACCGAGAACAACCGCAGCGGGAGCATCGGAGCGGACGTCCGAGCCTCCCAGCCGATGAACGCAGCGAGCAGTACGACGCCCGCGATCAGCGAACCGAGGACGCTGCCGGACGTCCAACCGTCGCCGGCTCCGTGCACGACACCCCACACGATCGACAGCACGCCGGCCGTCGCCAGAACCAGTCCGAGCAGGTCGAGCCGCTTCGCCGTACCCCTGGACTCGGTCAGCACCCGAGCGGCGAGCAGCACTGCGAACACCCCGACCGGAACGTTCAGCCAGAAGATCCACTGCCAGTTCAGACCGTCGACGACGGCTCCGCCGACCACGGGACCGACGGCGACGCCGAGGCCCGAGATGCCACCCCAGATGCCGATCGCCGCGCTGCGCTGCTTCTCCGGCACTGCGCCGGCGAGCAATGTCAGCGACAGCGGCATCACGGCCGCGGCGCCGATGCCCTGGATCGCGCGGAAGACGGTCAGCATCCACGGCTCGGTCGCCAGTGCGCAGGCGGCCGACGCGAGGGTGAACAGCGCGATCCCGGCCAGGAACACCCGCCGCCGGCCGAGCCGGTCGCCGATCGCGGCCGCGGTCAGCAGCAGCGCGGCGAAGGCCAGCGTGTAGGCGTTCACGAACCACTGCAGGTCCGACAGCGACGCCCCGAGCTCGGTCTTGATCACCGGCAGCGCGTTCGTCACGACCAGGTTGTCCAGCGTGACCATGAAGGTGGGAATCCCCACCGCGGCCAACACCACCCCGAGCCCACGGCTCCGGGTCCCCACCACATCCCTCTCGACGAGAGCGGTCATCGCAAGCTCCAAGTTGTAATTGACTGATAACAAGCTTGGTGACGAGAGTATGCATCCACTGATAACATGTCAAGCGTGATCGAGAGGAGCTGGGATGACGAGGGCTAGGTTGACCGCGAAGGAGCGGGTCGGGGAGGTCCTGGAGGCGGCCGTCCGCGCGTTCGCCGCGTCCGGGTACGAAGGCACCAAGACCGACGAGATCGCCCGGATGGCCGGCGTCTCACAGCCCTACGTGATCCGGCTGTTCGGGACCAAGCAGCAGCTGTTCCTGGCCGCCGTGCAGAGCGTGTGCGCACGGATCGAGGAGATCTTCCGCGAGGCCGCCGACGAGTCTCCCGACCTCGGCGCGCTGGGCCGCAACTACAAGGCGCTGCTCGCCGAGCCCGAGCTGCTCTTGGTCCTGCTGCACGGCTTCTCGGCCAGCGGCGACCCGGCCATCGGCGACTGCGTCCGCGAACGCTTCGGCAGCATCTACTCCCTGATCCGCGAGCTGACCGGCGCATCACCCCAGGAGGCCCGCGAGTTCCTCTCCGCCGGCATGCTGCTGACCGTGATGTCCGCGATGCAGGTCATCGGCCCGAACGCGATCCCGATGCCCTGGGCCGAGGAGATCGAAGGCACCCTCGGCAACTAGCCCCGATCCAGCTTCTGGCCGGCGGCGAACCAGATGGTCGCCGTCCCCAGCGCCATCGCGACAACCGTCACCACCAGCGACCCCGGCACGTCCGCTCCCTGAACCAGCGCGGCAGCCAGCGCCACCACCGGCACCAGCAGCAAGGCGATTGCCGTAGGCAACCACCAGCGCCGGAGCGCGGCCGGATGAACCCGGGCGTACGACGGCAGCTGAGCAGCGAACGCGGCCGCCAGATGCACCACCACGAGCGCCAGCGCCGTCAGCACCAGGCTCCAACTGATCTCGGCCGGCGCCCGCATCAACCACCCGAGCGCCACAACCAGCACGAACACCACTCCCGCCGGCGAATCCGGCAACACGATAGTTGCCAACAGCATCGGTACGCCGACCAGCGGGATCAGATCGAGCTGGTCCCACGACTGAACAGCCGGCACGACGAGCGCGACAGCGCCCGCGACCGCCATCAGCATCCGGGCATACACAACAGCCCGCCCGGACGCGCGCAACTGTGCGAGCCAGAGCGTGATCTTCTCGGCAGCGTTCATGAGCGGATCCTCGGTGCCGCGGACAGCCGCGCGGCGTCCCGCAGTACCTCGTCCAGCGTCCCGGAGCCGCGCCACGGAACGGTCGGTACGCCGAGGTCGCTGAGCCGATCGAGGTCGCGGCGACGCTCGAGCAACCGGAGGCGCCACGCGAGCGGCCACGATCGCGAGTCGTGGGCGTCGACGTCCATGATCGACTCGACATCCGGCGGCAAGGTGTCGATCGCGATCACCGTGCAGCCGGAGTGGACGAGCGTGACGATGTAGCCGAGCATCACCGGACGCAGCAGCGGACTGAGCACCAGCACCAAACTGTCCGACCGGACCCGATTGCGCCGGGCCAACTGCTCCTCGTCCTGCTGCCGACCGCGCCGATCAGCATGGACCAGCGTGTCGAGGATCCGCCGCAGATGCGCGCGCCCGCTCCCCGACCGCACACCGCGGAACAGGCTGCCGGTGTCGATCAACCGCACCCGGTCGCCGTTGCGCAAGTAGTGCTCCGCAACCGCGGCGGCCGCTCGTACGGCGGTGTCCAGGCTCGACGACCGCCCGTCGATCCCTTCACTGACTCCGATCTCGCCGCCGGTGTCGACCATGATCACGACCTCGGTGTCCCGGTCCGACCACGTCGAGGTGACGTGCAACTCCTGTGTCCGCGCCGACACGGCCCAGTTGATCCGCCGCAGCCGGTCGCCAGTCCGGAACGGTCGTACGCCGGCCAGCTCCGTCCCCTCACCCGGCCGCCGCGACCGGTGCAACCCGACCAGCCCGGCCGGCCGAGGTACGGCGTCGACCGCCTCGAAACCCTCCCGCAGCGGCAACGTCGTCACCGTCTGCGACTCCACCGACGTCACCTGGATCCGGTACGCGCCGACCGACGAGGTCGCGGTAACCGTTGGCCGCTCCAACGACCGCAGCCCCCACCGCTTCGACCGTACGCCGACCTCGAGTGTGACCTCGCCGTTCGACACCGGCTCCGCGATCGCCGCCTGCGGCGGGTCGTACTGGAACCAGGCCGTCCGCGGCAGCGCCGCCACGATCAGATCGATGTCCGGGTCAACTCCATCCGGCACCCGGAGCCGGTAGGTCGTCCCCTGCCCCTCGAACAACACGTCCGCGTCGAGCTCCGTGTGCACCTCCGGCCGCTCCCGAGGCCGGAAGAACCGTCCCCAGGCCGCCAGGAACGCCAACGGCAACCCGAACACGGCGGCATCCGGCCGCCGGAACAGTACGGCGACCGCCAGCAGCACCGCGGCCGCGCAGATCGCCCGGATCTGCGCGTGCGTCGGACGCCAGCTCATCTAGCGGCGACCACGGTAGGCGGCGCGGCGACCGAACCAAGCACGGTCCGCACGACGGTCGCCCCAGTCACCTCGTGCAGCCACAGCTCCGGCCGCACGGTGATCCGGTGCGCCAGCGCAGCCACGGCCACCGCCTTCACATCCTCCGGTACGACGTAGTCGCGGCCCTTGATCACCGCGTACGCCCGCGCCGTCAGCAACAGCGCCAGCGAACCACGCGGCGACGCACCGACCAGCACCTGAGAGTCCCGACGGGTCGCGGCGGCGAGGTCGACGCAGTACTGGCCGACGGTGTCGTCGACAGTGACCCTCTCGACGGCCTGCTGTGCAGCGAGCAGGCCGGCTGCGTCGGTCACCGCTTCGACGGTCTGGTCTTCACGTCGACGGCTCATCCGGCGCCGCAGTACCTCCCACTCCTCCGCGGGGCTCGGGTAGCCGAAGCCGATCCGCAGCATGAACCGGTCGAGCTGTGCCTCCGGCAGCGGGTAGGTGCCCTCGTACTCCACCGGGTTCGCCGTCGCGAGCACGTGGAACGGGGTCGGCAGCGGGAACGTCTGCCCCTCGACGGTGACTTGGTGCTCCTGCATCGACTCCAGCAGCGCGGCCTGCGTCTTCGGTGGCGTGCGGTTGATCTCGTCCGCCAGCAGCAGGCCGGTGAAGATCGGGCCGGGCCGGAAGACGAACTCGGACTCCTTCTGGTCGTACACGAACCCGCCGGTGACGTCCGACGGCAGCAGGTCCGGCGTGAACTGCACCCGCCGGAACTCCAGCCCGAGCGCCTGCGCGAACGACCGCGCGGCCAGCGTCTTCGCGAGACCCGGGTAGTCCTCGAGCAGCACGTGCCCGCCGGCCAGGACGCCCGCCAGCACCAGCTCGAGCGCCTCGGCCTTCCCGACCACGGCCTGGCTGACCCGCTCCAGCACCTGCCGGCTCAGGTCAGAAACCTCGCCCAGAGTGAGCTCGCCATCAGTCACAGGTATTCCTCACAGGTTCTCGATGGTGTGGATCGCGTACTCGATCTCGTCGAGCGACGCCGTGCGCTTGTCGTCACCGGTGATCAGCTGCCAGAGCCGCTCGCCGGTGATCTCGCGAGCCCGGTCCGGCTCGAGTTCGGGGTCGACGCCGTGCCGGTGCACCAGGCGGTCGGTGGCCAGCTCGAGCAGCATCGGCCGGACCCGGCGTACGAAGGTCTGGGAGCCTTCCCCGGCACGCCGCTCGCGGCTCGACTCCTGCAGCCAGGTGGCGATGAACTGGGTCCGGTTCTCGCTGGTCCGCGTACGCAGCGCGGCAAGCTTGTCGTCGTGCTGACCGGGCCAGCTCGTCTCGACGACCTGCGGCAGGACCAACCGGATCGCCAGCGACCCGATCCCGACCGCGAGCGCGGTACCCACGAACCACAGCGGCCGCGGCGCCATCCCTGCCGCGCCGAACACCGCCACCAGCAGCAAACTCGCCAGCACCGCGATGCCGACGTGCTGCAGGAGCAGCTTGTTCAGCCGCAACGACCGGCTCTTCTTGACCTCCGGCGGCGGCCCCTTCTCCTCCAGGGGCGACCAGCGGTACGACGTCATCCGGCGACCTCCGCTGTGTCGGGACGAGCCGCCGCGAGGTCGTCACGCAACCGCAGCAACGCTGCTCGCGCTTCGGTCCGCGCTTCCTCGCTCGAACCGTGCGTCGAATACCGCGCTTCGCGATACAGCGCGCCGAGCCGGACCAACTGCCGCTCGGAGATCCCGCCGATGCCGAGCACCCGCACGGTGAACTCGGCCGGTGTCTCCGCCGGATCCCGCGGTACTCCGGCCGACGCGGCCGCTTCCTCCAACGCCACCCAGCACGCGATCACCGCATCCGTCGCCTTGCCGGAGTCGATGCGCGCGAGTCCTGCGTCGACAGCCTCGGCCAGACGCTCGGTCTTGACCCGCTCCCAGTCCGTGTCGTCGGGCTCGGCCTGCGGCAGCCGCACCTTGCTGACGATCCGGTAGATGACCAGGCCGATGAACACCAGCACTGCCGCGATCGCCAGGTAGATCACCGCCTGCCACAGCGCCTTCAGCCAGCCCGGCATCTCGACCGGCTTGACGTCCCGCGGCGACGGTGTGGCCGTCGGCGGCGGCGCAGCGGTGTCGGACGGCGTGAACGTCGGCAGCGGTCGCGGGCTGGCCTTGAGCGTGCTGTCGCTGATTGGCCGGACCGGCCCGCTCGCCGAGGCGAGCACGACGAAGCCGGCCGCGACAACCCCCACGAGCACCACGGCGGCCACCGCGAGCGCACCCCGCCGCTGCGTCTGCATCTGGGCAGGCTACCCCTTCAAAAGCCCGTGTCGAGGAAGGGGAGTCGAGATGTGGAAAACGCTTCCGCAGTCGTGGCCAGGGCGCCCGCCGTGTGCTCGTCGACCAGACCCGCCCGGCCGAGCCTGGCCAGTGACGGGCGACCGAGGTAGACGGCGCCGAGATCACGCACATGCAGCGTCAGGTCGGCCTCCCGCGACGTCGACTCGCAGCGAGCACCTTCCGGTCCGCCGTCGAGGTGCCAGCGACCCGCGTTCCACGGCAGGAAGTCGTCGACCACCCCGATGACGACATCGACGTCACGCGCATACGTCCGCCCGGCGAGCGCCGTACCGACGTCGACCGGCCGAACCCACAGGCCGTCCCGGGTGATCGGCGACGGTGCCCGCGGGTCGAGCAGGAGGTCGAGCAGCGGGTCGTCGGAGGGGAGCATCCCGCAGCGCGTCTCGCTGAGCAGGTCCGGCTCGAGCAGGTACCTCCACAGCGCCGCATGGGACGCAATGTCGACCGCATGCACGCGGTGCACGTCGACGTACCCCTTCTCTGCCCTTTTGGTCCGGTAGTGGGCGAACCCGGTCAGCTCGCCGTCGCGCTCGGCCAGCACGCACCGGACCTTCGATCCGTTGGCAGGACTGCCGGTCAGGTTGTCGCTGATCGTGTACTCCTGCCAGCGCTCGTCGTGCTGGAACATCCCCGGCCGCTCCAGCGCCAGCTTGTTCCGCAGCTCCCCGCAACGGGCCAGACTCTCGCGTACGTCGACGTACCGGATCTTCACGTCGTCGATGCCGGCCACCGCGCGCAGCGTGCGCGACACCTTCGGTACGACGATCTCCTGGTGATCGGCCGCGAGCCCGTACCCGAACCGCGGGTAAATGACCGCCTCACTCGCCGTCAACGCGGCCAACGGCTCCGTGCCGGCCTCGTGAATGTCGGTGAGCTGTGTCCGCATCAGGTCCCGCAGGATGCCCCGCCGCCGATGCGTGGCCCGGACGCCGACCATCGTCACGCCCGCGACCGGCAGCTGCCCGCCGGGGACCGTCATCCGATGCGAGAACGCGCCGGTGTGCCCGACGAGCTGCCCGTCGTCGATCGCGACCGTCGACCGTTCGCGCTCCCAGATCTTCCGCTCGGACTCGTACTGCGCGTCGGTCCACGGCGACGAGAACGCCATGTCCAGGAGCTCCAGGAGCTCGTCCCATTCACCGCTGAACTGCTCGATCGCGATCGCCATGTCCCTTGCCTATCAGACAATCGGACCTCTGGACTGATGAAAGCCGTTTTCATATACCCAGGAGATGACCGACCCCGGGGTCTTCTAGCCCAGCAACGGCAGGCGGCTCGCGTGTGGGCCGAGCATCTCCAGGTCGTCCTCGTCGAGCGGCAGCCGACCGGTTGCCTTCAGCACGTACGTCGTGGTGTCCCAGCCGATCACATCCCACGCGTCCGGGCCGAACAGCCCGTCCAGCGTGCGCGCGGTCACCTGCAGTCCTTCCGGATCCGGCTCCGGCGCGTACGGCAGCCCGACGGTCAGATCGAGGTGATGGACCGTTGCCTCAAGCACCAATGTCGCGACGAAGTCGACCGCCCGCAGGACATGCCCCTGGGTCTCGATCCGGCGGCCCTTCGTGGCCAGCCCCAGCGCGGAGGCTCGCACTGCGGCCTCCGACACCTCACGCCAGTGCTGCACGAGCAGACCGGGCCTGCGGTACGACGCCGCGATGCCTTGGACGAAGCTGGTGTCACCGTCGGGGTGCGGCGGGAAGTCCCTCCAATAGCTGACGAAATCCCGATCGGGCTCGACCACGGCGGGGCTGGCGAAGGCGATCAGCGCGCGCTGCGCGTCGTACAGCAGGTGCACGAGCAGCGGGCCGACGGGCATGCCGGGGCAACGGGTCTCGCGCTGGAAGTCCGCGTCGCTCAGCCCCTGCACCGTCTCGGTCAGCCGTCCGTACGTCCGGCCCAGCGTGGCGGCCAATCCCAACGGGAGCGCCCCTCGTTCGGGTGCCTTCATCCGCGGTCCTCCTCGGTGTGCTCCTCCGAACTTAGCTCGGGAAGCTCTGCCGCGCAGTCTCGAGATGGGCGGCCGCGCTCGCCTCGAGGTGGCTGAGGTCGGAAGCAACGGTCGCGAAGGTGTAACCCTGCTCGATCCGGAGGTTCGCGGAGTCGCCGTCGAAGGTGTGGATGCCCGCCGCGATCCCGGCCTCCTGCGCGGTCCGCGCGATCAGTTCGAGCGCCTCCTCGAACGGGCCTTCGATCTCCGGGTCGCCCGGGAACCGTGCGCCCAGCGCGAGACCGAGGTCCGACGGGCCGACGTACACGCCGTCGAGGCCGGGAGTCGCGCAGATCTCGGCGACGTTCTTCAGCCCGAGCGGTGTTTCGATCATCGCGAGTACGACGGTCTGTGCGTTGCTGTCGGCCGGCACCGGGCCGATCCGCAACGACGCCCGCATCGGCCCGAACGAGCGCACCCCGGTCGGCGGGTACTTCGCCGCGCGGACCGCTCGTGCGACATCGTCCGCGGTGTCGATCAGCGGCACGATCACCCCGGTCGCGCCGGCATCCAGCGCCCGGCCGATCGGTGTCGGATCGTTCGCCTCGACCCGCACCAGGCCCGCCGTCGGGCGCGGCCCGATCGCGGCCCCGGCGTCGATGGCGAGCAGGCCGGTCATCAGGCCTTGGTACCCGATCAGGCCATGCTGTCCGTCGAGCACCACATAGTCGTACCCCAGCCTGGCAATGCGCTCGGCGACCGGTGGGGCGTCCAGCGTGATCCAGTAACCGACCAGCTTCTCGCGGGAGCGGACGCGGCCCGCGAAACCGTTGACACTCACGCAGCGCAGACTATCTACACCGGCGGTACGCCGTGCCGGCGGTGCGAGAAGGTCCGGTCCTTGGACTGCGCCGCGGCGAGGCGCGCGATCAGGTCGTTGCGGAGGTCCTCCGGCTCGACGATCGCGTCGATGACCAGGTCCGCGGCCAGGCGCAGGATGTCGATATCGGTCTCGTACTCCTCGCGGAGCTTCGCGACGTACTCGACGCGTTCGCCCTCGTCGGCGATCTCCTGGATCTTGTTGTAATACACGGCATTGATGGCCGCCTCCGGACCCATCACGGCGATCTTCGCGGTCGGCAGCGCGACGCACGCGTCCGGCGAGAAGCCCGGTCCGCACATCGCGTAGAGGCCGGCGCCGTACGCCTTGCGGACGATCACCGACACCGTGGGCACGGTCGCCTCGGAGACCGCGGTGATCATCTTCGCGCCGTGCCGGATGATCCCGGCCCGCTCGACCTCGCTGCCGATCATGAACCCGGGCACGTCGCACAGATAGATCAGCGGCACGTTGAACGCGTCGCACAGCCAGATGAAGCGCGCCGCCTTGTCCGCCGAGTCGACGAACAGCACCCCGCCCTTGACCGCCGGCTGGTTCGCGACGATCCCGACCACCTGCCCCGCCAGCAGCCCGAACCCGACGACCAACTCCGGCGCATACGCCGGTTTGATCTCGAAGAACGTGTCCGCGTCGACGACCGCATCGATCACGTCGTGGATGTCGAACCCGATGCTCTCCTCGGCCGGGACCAGATCCCGGGTGAAGTCGCGGCCGGCGTCCGAGGCGTCGTACGACGGCGGCCGCGAGCGCCACGAACCGGGCAGGTACGAGAAGTACTGCTTGGCGAGCTCGATCGCCTCGGTGTCGTCGGACGCGAGCAGGTCGCCGCAGCCGGACACGCTGGTGTGCATCCGGGCGCCGCCCATCTCCTCCAGCGTGACCTTCTCGCCGACGACCATCTCGGCCATCCGGGGCGAGCCGAGGTACATCGAGGCGTTGCCGTCGACCATGATCACGATGTCGCAGAACGCCGGGATGTACGCGCCGCCCGCCGCGGACGGGCCGAACAGGCAGCAGATCTGCGGGACCTTGCCGGACAGCGCGACCTGGTTGTGGAAGATCCGGCCCGCGCCGCGGCGGCCCGGGAACAGCTCGACCTGGTCGGTGATGCGGGCGCCGGCGGAGTCGATCAGCCAGAAGATCGGCAGCTCGTCGCGGAGCGCGACCTCGGTGATCCGGACGATCTTCTCGACCGTGCGCGCACCCCACGATCCCGCCTTGACGGTCGGGTCGTTGGCGACGATCAGCGCCGGACGGCCGTCGACCAGCGCACGCCCGGTGACCACCCCGTCGGCGGGCAGACCGGGGTTGAGGGCGTTGGCCAACTGCGCTTCCTCGACGAAGCTCCCCTCGTCGACGAGCAGGGCGATCCGGTCGCGGACGTAGAGCTTGTTCTGGCTCTGCAGCTTGGCCGCGGCCTTCTCGGGCGGCGCCAGCGTCGCTTCGCGGGCGACCTTGACCTCAGTCCAGTGATCGTGGGTCATGCATGCATCATTCCACCGGTAGCCCGAGACTCCGGGCGATGAGCATCCGCTGGACCTCCGACGTGCCCTCGCCGATCTCGAGGATCTTGGCGTCGCGGTAGAAGCGGGTGACCGGGTACTCCTCCATGAAGCCGTAGCCGCCGAAGACCTGGGTGGCGATCCTGGTAGCCGTCACGGCCGACTCCGTCGCATACAGCTTGGCAACGGATGCCGCCTGCTTGAAGTCGGCCACGGACGCGCCGGCGTCCTTCAGCGCGGCCGCCCGGTAAACGAGCAGCTCCGCGGCGTCGGCCATCACCTTCAGGTCGGCGATCTGGAACGCGACACCCTGCTTGCGCCCGATCGGCCCACCGAACGTCTGCCGCTCACCGGCGTACTGCACCGACAGCTCCAGGCAGGCGCGGATGCAGCCGAGCGCGACCGCCGCGATCGCGACCCGCCCGTCGTCGAGCGTCGCGAGGAACTGCGCGAACCCCTTGCCGCGCCGGCCGAGCAGGTTGCTCTCGGGGACGCGTACGCCGCTCAGCGACAGCGGATGCGTGTCGCTCGCGTGCCAGCCGAGCTTGTCGTACGCCGCCTCCGCCACGAAGCCCGGCGTACCGGCCGGGACGATGATCGTGGAGATCTCCGGCTTGCCGTCCGGGCGCTCACCGGTCCGCGCGGTGACCGTCACGCACGAGGTGATCGACGAGCCGGAGTTGGTGATGAACTGCTTCGAGCCGTCGATCACCCACTCGCCGCCGTCCAGCACCGCGCGGGTCTTGGTCGCGCCGGCGTCCGAGCCCGACTCGGGCTCGGTGAGGCCGAACCCGGCCAGCTTCTCCCCGGCCACCAGGTCGGGCAGCCAGGTCGCCTTCTGCTCGTCGGTGCCGTACGTCAGGATCGGGTTGATCCCGAGCCCGACCGCTGCCTCGAGCGTGATGCCCATCGACTGGTCGACCCGGGAGATCTCCTCGATCGCCACACACAGGCTGGTGAAGTCACCGCCGGCGCCGCCGTACTCCTCCGGCGCGGTCAGCCCGAACAGGCCGAGCCGCCCCATCTTCTGCACGACCTCCACCGGGAAGTAGTGCTTGCGGTCCCACTCGGCCGCATGCGGCGCGATCTCCGCCTCCGCGAAGTCGCGAACGCTCTGGCGGAACTCCCGGTGTTCCTCGGACAGCTCGAACATGCGGCACCCTTTCGCGCTTGACGCTTACGTAAACGTAAAGCACGCTGGGCTGCATGCACAATAGCCAGGTGTCCGCTGAGACCTGGTCCATCGCCGAGCTCGCCACGGAGTACGACGTCACGCTCCGAACCATCCGCTTCTACGAGGACCGCGGCCTCCTCACCCCAGAACGCCGCGGCACGGCCCGCGTCTACCACCCCCGCGACAAGGTCCGCCTGGGCCTCATCCTCCGCGGCAAACGACTCGGCTTCTCTCTCGACGAGATCGCGAAGATCGTCGACATGTACGACGCCGAACCCGGCGAGGAGGGCCAGCTGGTCTACCTCCTGGACCAGATCACCCACCGCCGCGCCGAACTCGAACAACGCCGCCGCGACATCGAAGAAACCCTCGCCGACCTCTCCGAAGTAGAAGCCCGCTGCCGCGCAGACCTCTCCGCCCTCAGATCGCCTCTTCGTAAGCCCTGAGCGTCTTCACGAACAACTCCCGCTCGGCATCGGTCAGCGGCTCCAGCGCTGTCCGCCAGGCTCGCGCACCCCGGGCCAGCCAGGCGTCGATGGAGGGGCGGTGGGAGTCGGCGAGCGAGACGATGGCGCGGCGGCGGTCAGTGGGGTCTTCGGCTCGGGTGAGGATCCCTTTGCGGGTGAGCTCGGTCACCATCAGGCTGACGGTGGCGGGCGTTACTTCCAGGCGTTCGGCCAGTTCGTTGACGCCCAGCGGGCCGTCGAAGAGCAGGTAGGCGAACAGGCTGAGGTGCCTGGGCGCGAGGTTCATGCCGGCCAGCTCCGCCGGGACCTTCAAGCGCTTGGTGCGGCCCACCATGCGGGGCATGAGCAGCAGGAGTGTGCGAATGCTGTCGTCGACGCTTGACATACCTTTGTCCTCAAAACTACTTTGCTTGCAAAGCTAAATTACTTCTCGAGCCAAAGGTATGCGCATGCTGCTCCAGCTCACCACCACCGGCGCGCGGTCCGGCGTACAGCGCACGGTCACCGTCGCATACGCCGAGGACGCCGGCCGCCTGCTCGTCTTCGCCAGCAACGCCGGCCGACCGCAGGCCCCTGCCTGGCTGCACAACCTCCGCGCCGACCCGCACGTCACCGTCGAGGTCAACGGCACCCGGTACGACGCCATAGCCGAGGAGCTCACAGGCTCCGAACGAGACCGCTTGTACGCGGAACAAGCCGAACGCGATCCGGCCTTCGCGGCGTACCAGGAGAACACGTCCCGCGTGATCCAGGTCGTCGCTCTCACCCCGGCCCGGGTCGGCGCGGCGACAGCACAACTCAAGGAGATCCACGCCGGCCTCCGCGAACAACTGACGACAACCCTCGCTGCGGTCGACGCCTATCTCGCCGGCGATGCGCCCGCGCCGAGCCGATTCCAGACGCTGCACCAGCACTGCCTCTCGTTCTGCAGTTCGCTGCACGCGCACCACTCACGTGAGGACGGCGTCTTCCCACGACTGGCCGCGAACTTCCCAGAACTCAAGCCGGCCCTCGACCGCCTGGCCCGCGAGCACACTGCAGTAGCCGCGCTCAACGAGCAGCTGACCGAAACCCTCGACCAACTCATCGCCGACCCAGCCCAGGCGCAGCACCTCCGCGCCACCCTCACCCAACTCGCTACGGACCTGGAGACGCACTACGCGTACGAAGAGGCCCGCCTAGGTCCAGCCCTGGACGCGGCTTAGTCGGTCTTGCGGCCGTAGAGCCAGTAGGCGATGGGGGCGGTGCCGAGTGAGTTGAAGAGGGTGAGCACCAGGGCCCACAGCGGCTTGGGGCCGCGGACCTGCGTGGCGGGGCGCCGGGCGAGGTCGGCCAGCGCGACGGCTTTCATCATGCCTTCGACGACGGCCGCGATCATGATCAGTCGCCGGTACCGCGGGTCCAGGTCGGCCCATCTCTTTCCGCTCACTCCACCACCATGCGCCCGCAGCATCAGACAGGCAAGCAGGCCGCGCTGTGGGTGAAGCGGCGGAGGGCGAGCGCCGCCAGGCGTGGGTCGGCGCCAAGCGGCGCGCTGACGAGATGGCCCCGGGCGTGCCGTCGGACGAGGCCCTCGAAGAAGCCGGGTGCCAGGAGGTACGTCGCGACCGCGACTCGGCCCGGCGTCCGGGCGAGGACGGCTGGGAGGCGTTCGCCGGCGCCGGAGAGGTAGCCGACTCGCACCGGTCGATCGATGCGGCGGGACAACAGCGCGGCGGTCTCCTCGCAGTCGAGCAACGCGCGGGCGTCGGAGGAGCCGGCCGCGGCCAGTACGACGTGGTCGATGCGGGACAGATCGCCGAGCCGATCGGCCAGGATCTCGGCGAGGACGGGATCGGGCCCGAGCGCCTCCGCCGCGTGCACCTGTCCCGGATAGCGCTCCACCTCGGCCGCGACGTCGACGTACACGTGGTAGCCGGAGCTGAGCAACAACGGCACCACGACGGCCTCGTTGCTATCAGCAACCACTCGGCGCATCAGCTCGGGTAGCGCCGGAAGGTTGAGATCCACGAATCCGAGCGAGATCGGGACGTCCGGCCGCTGCCGCGCCATCTCGCGCACGAG
The DNA here is from genome assembly GCF_004365355.1 of Kribbella pratensis. GTDB lineage: Bacteria > Actinomycetota > Actinomycetes > Propionibacteriales > Kribbellaceae > Kribbella. The sequence continues at coordinate 699,105 of NZ_SODP01000002.1, forward strand.
GTCGTGCACCACCCGGATCCCGCGCGGATCCGCCGTACCGTGGGCAACGGCAACCAGATCGGTCATGAAGGCACCCCCGCCGGCTCGACGGCGAGCCGGTAACCACGGCGGACCACTGTGCGGACCAATTCGGGGCGACCGACGGCCGTGCGGAGGCGGTTGACGGTGACCTCCACGGCATGGACGTCCTCGGCACCCGGCAACACCGCGAGCAACTCCGGCCGGGACACCACATCACCGCCCGCGGCAACGAGAGCAGCCAGCACTGCACGAGGCCCAGGACCGAGCGGGAGTACGACGCCGTCCAGCACCGCCGCGCCGCCGCGGATCACCAACTGCCCGAACGCCGTCTCGATGGACCGCGCGTTGTCGTCGGTCAGCCGATCGGTCACGATCCGGATCAACGCACCCAGCCGGAACCGATCCGGCACCAGCGGCTCCAGCCCCAACGCCACAAAGGGCCCCGCAGTCACCGGTCCGACGCACGCGTTCAGCACGCGCCCTGTCCGCAGCGTCGCCACCAACGCGTCGTACTGCCCGGTCAGCGCCGCCGCGTCAAGCATGGCCTGCGCACCCGGCGCCGACGTGTGAACGACGGCATCCACGGTGCCCGCACAAATCTGCGAGATCATCCGCTCGACGACAACCGGATCAGGCGCCGGTCCCCACCGATACACCTCCAGCCCGCGCACCGACGCTCCCGCCGTACGCAAGGCATCCTGCAACGCGGGATCCGACAGACCGTGCAGTTGTACGACGATCTTCCGGCCGTGCACGCCCTGGGTCCGTAACCACTCCACCACCTCGGCCGTCGTCTCCGACCGCGCCGACCAGTGCTCGACCAGCCCGGCTGCCCGGATCGCGCCGCGCGCCTTCGGGCCGCGGGCGAGGATCCTCGACTGCTCCAACGTGCTCAGCAGATCAGCGGCCAGCCCCGCGGTGTCGGCCGCCTCGACCCAGCCGCGGAACCCGACCGCGGTGGTGACCACGACATCGTCCGGCGGGTTCGCGATCACCCGCCGGGTGGCCTCGATCAGCGTGTGGTCGTCCGCGACCGGCACGATCTGCAGCGTCGGCGCATGCAGCACCTTCGCGCCGCGCCGCTCGAACGACGCGATCAGATCCTCGGCACGCCGATGCGCGGTGATCGCGATCGTGCAACCGCTGAGCGGCCCCTGCCTAGCCACCGTTGCCCACCACGACCTGACCGTCGACGACCTCGACCGGATACACCGGCAGCGAGACGTCCGGGTCGTCCAGGCACTCGCCCGTGCGTAGCGAGAAGACCTGCTTGAACATCGGCGACGCCACCGTCGGTACGTCGCCCCGGCTGCCGACGATGCCGCGCGACATCACGTTCGCCCCGCTGAACGGGTCCTGGTTGCCCAGGGCAAACACTTCGCCGTCGTGAGTGCGGAACAACGCGATCTGCACATCCCCGAGCAGGGCGGCGACACCACGCTCCGGCAGCAGGACGTCGTACTCACAGACCATCATCGGCGTACCTCCAATCGGGGGCCGGCCAGCAGGACCGGCTCGAGCTGCCCGCGTTCGGCCGGGCTGGCCGGGCGCGGCTGACTGCGCTCGACGACGTAGCGCAGGTCGGCGTCGGGCTGATCCGGCGCGTTCACGAACGACACGAACCGGGCCAGCTTCTGCGGGTCGTTCAGCGTCGCCTGCCACTCGTCGACGTACGAGTCGACATGGCGAGCCATCGCCGCGTCGAGATCGGCGGCGATACCGAGGCTGTCGTTGAGTACGACGTCGCGGACATGGTCGAGTCCACCCTCGAGCTCCCGGATCCACACCGCCGTACGCTGCAGCCGGTCGCCGGTGCGGATGTAGTACATGAGGAACCGGTCGATCGCTTGGAACAGCTCCTCATCGCTGAGATCGGACGCGAGCAGCTCCGCATGCCGGGGCGTCATCCCGCCGTTGCCGCCGACGTACACGTTCCAGCCCTTCTCGGTCGCGATCACGCCGACGTCCTTGCCGCGGGCTTCGGCGCATTCGCGCGCGCATCCGGACACGCCGAGCTTGAGCTTGTGCGGCGACCGCAGCCCGCGGTACCGCAACTCCAGCGCGATCGCCATGCCGACAGAGTCCTGTACGCCGTACCGGCACCAGGTGGATCCGACGCACGACTTCACCGTCCGCAGCGCCTTGCCGTACGCATGCCCTGACTCGAACCCGGCGTCGACCAGCCGCTTCCAGATCGCCGGCAACTGCTCGATGCGTGCGCCGAACAGATCGACACGCTGCCCGCCGGTGATCTTCGTGTACAGCCCGAAGTCGCGCGCCACCTCGCCGATCGTGATCAGACCCTCCGGCGTGATCTCACCGCCGGGGATGCGCGGTACGACGGAGTACGTGCCGTCCTTCTGCATGTTGGCCATCACGTGGTCGTTGGTGTCCTGCAGCGTCGCGCGCTCGCCCTCGAGGACGTGGCCGGCCGGGTCGAGGCTCGCCAAGATCGACGCCACCACGGGCTTGCAGATGTCGCAGCCGCGCCCGGTCCCGTGCCGCTCGACGATCTCGCTGAACGTCCGCAGCTCGGTGATCCGGACGACGTCGAACAGCTCCGCCCGGCTCAGCGCGAAGTGCTCGCACAGCGCCTTGCTGACCTCGACACCGGCCTTGGTGAGCTCGGCGTTGAGCAGGTTCTTCACAACCGGCAGGCACGAACCACAGCTGGTTCCCGCCTTGGTCCTCCCGCAGACCGACTTGATGTCGCCGCAGCCTTCATCGCGTACGGCGCACCGGATCGTCCCCGCCGACACGTTGTTGCACGAGCACACCGGCGCGTCGTCCGGTAGCTCGAGCTGGACCGGCGCGGCACCTTCCGGCAGCAGGAACGCGGCCGGGTCCGCACCGAGCTCGCGGCCGACCATCGGGCGCAGTCCGGAGTACGCCGAGGCGTCGCCGACCAGGATGCCGCCGAGCAGCGTCCGCGCGTCGTCGGACAGCACGAGCTTCTTGTAGACGCCGGCCACCGGATCGGCGTACACGATGTCGAGTGCGCCCTCGGTCGCGCCGAACGCATCGCCGAAGCTCGCGACGTCGACGCCGAGTAGCTTCAGTTTGGTCGACGTGTCCGCGCCGGGGAACGTTGCCTCGCCACCTAGTAGGCGGTCGGCAACGATCTCGGCCATGGTGTAGCCGGGGGCAATCAATCCCCACACGCGGCCTTCGATACAAGCTACTTCGCCGATCGCCCACACGCCGGGCACCGACGTACGGCAGGCCTCGTCCACGACGACGCCGCCGCGCTCGCCGATCTCCAGACCGGCCTCGCGACCGAGCTCATCGCGCGGACGGACACCGGTCGCGAACACCACGACGTCAGCCGGCAGGTCGGGGCCGTCAGCAACGGCCATCGCCCGCGCCGCACCTTGCGGGGTGAGCTTGACGCGCTGGCACTGAGTTGCCGTCAGTACTTCGACGTCGAGCCCCTCGATCAACCGCGACAGCGCGGAACCGCCGCCCTCGTCGACCTGCAACGGCATCAGCCGCGGCGCGAACTCGACGACCTTCGTCGCCGCATCCAGCGCCCGCAGTGCACCGGCCGCCTCCAGGCCGAGCAGACCGCCGCCGACGACGACACCGTTGACCTTCTTGCCTTCCGACTTCAGGCGTTCGACGTACACGCGCAGTGCGGCGACGTCGTCGATGGTCCGGTAGACGAAGCAGCCTTGCGCGTCGTTGTTCTTCACGGGCGGGATGAACGCCGCGGACCCGGTCGCCAGGACCAGTTCGTCGTACCCGACCTCCTCGCCGCGCGCCGTCGTCACGGTCTTCGCCGTCGTGTCGATCGAGGTGATCCGGACGCCCTTGCGAAGGTTCACCGCCGGGTCGTCCCACAGGTCAGGGTCGCCGAGGGACAGGTCTTGCGGGTCGCGGCCGGAGAAGTAGCTGGTCAGCGCGACCCGGTCGTACGGGAGCCGTGGCTCCTCGGCGAACACCGTGATGCGATAGGTGATGTCGGTGTCGCGTTGCCGCAGCGCCTCGACCAGCCGGTGCGCGACCATGCCGCCGCCTACCACCACAACGTGCTTGGCCTTCTTCAGCTCTGCCATCGTCGCCCTCCTGCTCGGGACTGGTTCGGTCTCGCCGCGCCGGAAGCGGTCGAGCAGTTCGCCGACGGCGCCGGTGCAACTCCCGCACCCGGTCGTCGCCCGCGTCGTGGCGGCGATGCCGTCGACACTGTCGGCACCTCCATGCCAGGCCGCCTCGATCGCGGCCCTGGTAACCCCGTTGCACCGACAGACCGCCGGCACCCTCTTGGTCGGTACTTCGGTTGCCGTGAGCAACCCCTCCGCAACAACCGGCGTCCCCCGATCCGCCAGCAGTACCAGTTCCGCCGCCACCTCAGGCGCCCCCACCACCACCGCCGAACGCACGACGCCGTCCCGCAGGACGGCCCGCACATACCTGCTGCCGTCCTCCAGCCGCACAACCTCGCCGGTCTCGTCCTTGTCGCCTAGCACAAGCACGTCAAGCCCACCCGCGGTCAGCCGCACGACCTCGTAGTCGGGCAGCTCCGTCGTCTCTCCCGAGAAGCGCCGGGACAGGGCTTCGGCGTGCGACCACGCGGACGCGACCGTGCCGGTCAGGCGGCCTTCGACCTCGGCGCAGTCACCGATTGCGTGAATGCTTGGGTCGTCGGGGCTCGTGAGCGTGTGGTCGACGACAATGCCGGTGCGGACTGTAAGCCCCGTAGCCAGCTCGGTCCGCGGTTGCACGCCGCACGCGACCACGAGCAAGTCGCCGAATACCTGCCGCCCACTGCGCAACTTCAACGCCCGGAAGCGCCCGTCCCGAATGTCGGTCCCGTCGAGCGTGGTGTTGAGCAGTACTTCGACACCCAAATCCCGCACTGCCCGCGTGACCCGCCGCCCAGCAGACGCCCGGATCGTCTTGTCCAACAGCGTTTGCCCGTCGTGCACCAGCGTCACGGCAACCCCGCGCTCCCGCAGCGCACAAGCAGTCTCGACGCCAAGCACACCACCACCGAGTACAACCGCCCGCCTCACCGAGCCCGCCGCCTCCACGACTGCCCGCGCATCATCCACCGACCGCAGCGTCTGCACTCCATCCGCTGCGACAACCTCACCAGGGACCGTCGGCACTGCCCCGGTCGCGAACACCAGTCGGTCGTAACCCCATTCGCGCCCAGTGGCATCGCGCACCACGCGGCGGTCCCGGTCCGCCGCCACGGCGGTAGCCATCGGTTCATCGCCCATCAGCGGCTCAGCGCGGCCGGCGACGTACTCGGTCAGCCTGCTCCGGTTGTACGACGGCTCGTCGCCTAGCACCGTCACGTCGTACGACGGCAACAGCTCGGCCAACCGGCGCCCGGCCATGCCGCCGCCGATGATCACAACCTTCATGCCGACACTCCCGTCACCGGTAGAACGGCGGCGGTGACTTCGACGGCACACGCCTTGAACTCGGGCATCCCCGACACCGGATCGAGCACATCGTTGGTCAGCTCGTTGACAGCCTCGACCCCACCGAAATGGAACGGCACGAACACCGTGTCCGGCCGTACGTCGGTCGTCACGCGCGCCGGCAACACCATCGACCCGCGCGCCGTACGCAACCGCACCGGCCGCCCGTCGCCGATCCCCAGCTGCGCTGCCACCCGCGGATGAAGCTCCGCGAACACCTCCGGCTCCGCCTCAGCCAACTCCGGCACACGCCGCGTCTGCGCGCCGCTCTGGTAGTGCTGCAACAGGCGCCCAGTCACCAAGTACAGCGGAGATTCCGCGTTGAGATCATCCGCCACCGGCCGATGATCGACAGCCACCACCCGCGCCCGCCCGTCCGGCGTGGGGAACCCGTCCGCGAACAATCGCGGCGTACCAGGATGCCCTTCGTGTGGCACCGGCCAGAACAACTCCTCGCCCGCGTCCAACCGCTCCCACGTGATCCCCGAATAGTCGGCCCGCCCACCGGCACTCGCCCGCCGAAGCTCCTCGAAGACCTCAGCCGGATCGGTCGAAAACCCTTTACTACCGAGCCTTTCGGCCAAACCGGCGAAAACCGCGAGATCGCTCCGCACTTCACCAGGAGGCGCTACGGCGGTACGCCGCCGCAGTACCCGTCCCTCGAGCGACGTCATCGTGCCGTCCTCTTCGGCCCACTGCGTCACCGGAAACACCACATCCGCCAGCAGCGCGGTCTCGGACGGGACTACGTCCGTCACGACCAATAGCTCTAGTGAAGCGAGCCGCTCGCGCACGGAGGCGAGGTTCGGCGCCGACACCAGCAAGTTGCTCCCGTGAACCATCAAGGCCTTGGGCCCGTCCGGTTGCCCGAGCGAGTTGATCAGTTCAACCGCGCTCTTCCCGGGGCCGGGCAGGTCCTCCACACCCCAGACCCGCATCAGGTGCGCACGAGCCGCCGGGTCGGAGATGCTCCGATAACCAGGGAGCTGATCCGCCTTCTGCCCGTGCTCGCGACCGCCCTGCCCGTTCCCCTGCCCCGTGATGCACCCGTACCCGCTTCCCAACCGCCCAGGAAGCCCGAGCGCCAGCGCGAGGTTGATACAAGCAGTCACCGTGTCAGTGCCTTTGCTGTGCTGCTCGGCCCCGCGCCCGGTCAGGATGAACGCACCCGCGCCACCATGAACCGGAGCCGCCGCTGCCAGCACCCGCGCGGCCCGGCGGATCGTCGCGGCAGGCACACCAGTCACCCGCTCAGCCCGCTCCGGCCACCACGACGCCGTGGAGCGAATCAGCAGGTCCGGATCGTCGACCCGCTCGGCCAAGTAGGCCGTGTCCGCAAGGCCTTCCTGCAGCACCACGTGTGTCAGAGCGAGCACCAAGGCGAGGTCCGTGCCAGGTGTGGCTTGCAGGTGGATGCCGCCGTCGTCCGCGGTGAGTCCGGCGGTGGCCGAGAGGCGCGGGTCGACGACCAGAAGCCCACCCGCGTCCCTCGCCCCTTGCAGCTGTGCGACCGCCGGCGGCATCGTCTCCGCGATGTTGCTGCCGACCAGCAGGATCGCGCCGGCACCGCCCAGATCCGCCAGCGGGAACGGCAGCCCCCGGTCGATCCCGAACGCCCGGTTCGTCGCGGCTGCCGCCGACGACATACAGAACCGGCCGTTGTAGTCCACATTCGCCGTCTTCAACGCCACCCGCGCGAACTTCCCCAGCGCGTATGCCTTCTCGTTCGTCAGCCCGCCGCCGCCGAACACCGCCACCGCGTCCCGGCCGTGCGTGTCCTGCAGCGACTGGATGCGTGAGGCAACGAAATCCAGCGCGGTGTCCCAGCTCGTCTCCACCAGTTCGCCCGCGGCGTTGCGGATCAGCGGCGTGGTGAGCCGATCCGGCACCGTGAGTACGTCGGGAGCCGTCCAGCCCTTGCGGCACAGCCCGCCTCGGCCGGCGGGGCGCACCTCCACGGCACCCGGTCGCGCGACCGGGTGCAGCGTGGTGGCGCACTGCAGAGCGCAGTACGGACAGTGAGTAAGGACAGAGCTCACACGCGCTCCTGGCTGAGCGGTCCGCCCTTGCGGAGGTAGCAGAAGTACGTCACCGCCAGGCACAGCACGTAGAACCCGCAGAACACGTACAGCGCCGGGATCAGCGAGCCGAAGTGACTCGTCGACATCGCGAACCCGCGCGGCACCAGGAACCCGCCGTACGCACCGACCGCCGACGCGATCCCGATACAGGCCGCCGCCTCACGCCGCGCCCGGCCCGGGTCGCCCGGCGTCGTCAGCCGGAACACGGCCGGGATCATCCGGTACGTCGACCCGTTGGCCGCGCCGCTCGCCACGAACAGGACGAGGAAGCTGATCAGGAACGCCGCGAAGCTGCCGGACTTCACCGACACGATCGCCGCCAGGATGCCGAGCCCCATCACCACGAACGAGCAGACCGTGATCCACGCGCCGCCGATCCGGTCGGCCAGCTTGCCGCCGAACGGCCGCGCCACCGACCCGACCAGCGCGCCGAGGAACGCGAAGTGCGCCGGCGTGATGTCCGGGAACGTGGTCTTGATCAGCAGCGGGAACGCCGCCCCGAAGCCGATGAACGACCCGAACGTGCCGATGTACAGGAACGAGATCACCCAGGTGTGCGGCCGCTTCGCCGCGGCGATCGACGTACGGAACGAGGAGTTCGCCACCGAGAGGTTGGCCATCACCTTCCACGCCCAGAACGCGGCCAGCACGATCAGCGGCAGCCACATCAGCCCGGCCCGGTTCAGCGACAGCCCCGCGCCGGCGACGATCACGATCGGCACCAGGAGCTGGACGACGGCGACGCCGAGGTTGCCGCCGGCCGCGTTGATGCCGAGCGCGAAGCCCTTCTCCTTCTCGGGGTAGAAGAACGAGATGTTGGTCATGCTGCTGGCGAAGTTGCCGCCGCCGACACCCGCGGTCGCCGCGACCAACGCCATCAGCCAGAACGGTGTGTCCGGCCGGGTCATGAAGTAGGACAGCCCCGCGGTCGGGATCAGCAGGAGCAGCGCCGAGAACACCGTCCAGTTCCGCCCGCCGAACCGCGGTACGGCGAACGTGTACGGCAACCGCAGCGTCGCGCCGACCAGACTCGGCAGCGCGACCAGCCAGAACAGCTGGTTGGTGTCGTAACTGAATCCGGCCCTAGGCATCGACACGACGACGATGCTCCACAGCTGCCAGACGGAGAAGCCGAGGAACTCGGCGAAGATCGAGGGCCACAGGTTGCGCCGCGCGATCGCACGGCCCTTCCCGGCCCAGAACATGGCGTCCTCGGGATCCCAGACGTCGATCCAGCGTCCGCGCCGCGGCGCCTCGACGGTCCCCACGGTGCCCACGGTGCCGTGGGCGTCCCTGGTGGTGACGGTCTTCGGTCCTGCCTCGAGCGTCATCGCAAGTCTCCGATCATCCGACCTCATCGATTAGGCCTGGACGTTATGACCGGGGTGTTTCCGCGTAGTCATCTTGTTGTTACGCCGCCGAAACGGCTCCCGCACACCCACTGCGGGGTGGTGAGAGATCGCGGGTACTGTGCCGACGTGAACCGGTGGACGTGGCGAGCGGCGATTGCCGCAGTACTGATCGGCTGGCTGGTGCTGGGCGCCCTGGGCGGACCGGCGGTCGGAAAGCTGAGTGAGGTCCAGCAGAACGACAACGCGAACTTCCTGCCGAAGCAGGCCGAGTCGACGTTGGTGGCCAACGAGTCGGCGAAGTTCGTCGACTCCAAGGCGCTGCCGTACTTCGTCCTGATCGAGCGTGAATCGGGGATCACCGCGGCGGACCTGGACGCGGCCAAGGCGTTCATCGCGCGGATCCCTTCGCTGGATATCGGTAACGGCAAGAAGCTGGGTTCCTATCTGACTGCTCCGGTTGCCGCTCCGATCCCGTCGGAGGATCACAAGGCGCTCCTGATCACCGTCCAGACGGACGGCGACCGCGCCGACGAGGTGGTCAAGCAGGGCACCACCGTGCTGTTCGCGGTCGCCGACACGCTGCGGACCGACATCAAGCAGAACCTCACACCGACTGGCCTGCAGGTGTACGTGACCGGCCCCGGCGGGGTATTCGCGGACTTCGTGGTCGCGTTCAGCGGGATCGACGGGATCCTGCTCGGGGTCGCGCTCGCGGTCGTGTTCGTGATCCTGCTGATCGTCTACCGCAGTCCGATCCTGCCGATCGCGGTCCTGCTGACCGCGGTCTTCGGCCTCGCGCTGGCCGCGCTGGTGGTGTACCCCCTGGCGAAGAACGGCGTACTCCAGCTGAACGGTCAGAGCCAGGGCATCCTGTTCATCCTGGTCGTCGGAGCCTCGACCGACTACTCGCTGCTACTCGTCTCTCGTTACAAGGAGGAGTTGCACGACTACGAGAGCAAGTTCGAGGCGATGCGGGTCGCCTGGCGAGCGTCGATCGAGCCGATCGCGGCCAGCGCGGCGACGGTCATCCTCGGTCTGCTGTGCCTGCTGCTTTCCCAGCTCGGCAGCACGAAGGGTCTCGGCCCCGTCGGCGCGTTCGGGATCGCCGGCGCGTTCGTCGCGGCGATGACGTTCCTGCCCGCGATCCTGCTCGCGTTCGGCCGGCGGATCTTCTGGCCGTCGATCCCGCGCGTCGACCACGTCCACTCCCGCGACCAGGTCGGCGGCAAGCGCCTCTGGGGCCGGATCTCCGGGCTCGTCGGGCGGCACTCCCGCCGGGTCTGGGTGATCAGCGCGCTCGCCTTGCTCGCGTGTGCGGCGTTCCTCCCGACGTTCAAGGCGAGCGGGACCTCGCAGGAGGACCTGTTCCTCAACACGGTCGAGTCGGTTACCGGGCAGAAGGAGTTGGCCAAGCACTTCGACGCGGGCGCCGGTACGCCGGTGCAGATCCTGACCCCGGTCGCGCAGGCGGACCAGGTGGTTGCGACCGCGTTGAAGGTCGACGGTATCGGCGCGGCATCCGCTTCAGTCGCTCCCGGCGTACCGCCGAAGGTCGTCGACGGCAAGGTGCTGGTCCAGGCCACGCTCAAGGTGCCGGCCGACTCACCCGAGGCGACGCAGGTCGTGAAGCATCTGCGGTCCTCGCTCGACGCGGTCAGTCCGGACATCCTGGTGGGCGGCAACACCGCGATCAACCTCGACGTACTGGACGCCGCGCAGCGGGATCTTCGCGTCATCATCCCGACCATCCTCGCGGTGATCTTCGTCGTACTGATGCTGCTGCTGCGATCGCTCGTGGCCGCCGTACTGCTGGTGATCGCGAACGTGCTCTCCTTCGGCGCGACGCTCGGCGTCAGCGCACTGATGTTCAACCACGTCTTCGGGTTCCCCGGCGCGGATCCCGGTATCCCGCTCTACGCCTTCGTCTTCCTAGTTGCCCTAGGCATCGACTACTCGATCTTCCTGATGACCCGCGTCCGCGAGGAATCCCAGGAACACGGCACCAGACCGGGCATCCTCGTCGGCCTGGCCGTCACGGGCGGCGTCATCACCTCCGCCGGCGTAGTCCTGGCCGCCACCTTCTCCGCCCTCGCCGTCCTCCCCATCCTCTTCCTGGCCCAAATAGCCTTCATGGTCGCCTTCGGCGTCCTCCTCGACACCACTGTCGTCCGCTCCCTCCTCGTCCCCTCCCTGGCCCACGACATAGGCCCCCGAGTCTGGTGGCCCAGCAAACTATCCAAAGAAACAAAGGAAGATTCGGAGTAGCGGCCGGCTCCGCTGACCAGCCGGAGCATGCTTGCCCGGTCATCAGTTCATCAACGTACGCAGGGTCTCGGTCACGGTCTGCAGATCGTCGTCTCTGACGTACGTCGACAACGCCGTGACGTCGGCGCACTTCCCAGACTGGCGGCGCTCTTCACGACGTTGTCCTGCCCTGAGTCGAGCACGACACCTCTGCCGCCACAGCAGCATCCTTCGACACGACGACCATCTGGTACCCGCGGTAGTCGCTAACGACGCAGCGGTTGCCGATAGGCGGGGCGGCGCTTCGCCAGCCGCTTGTGGCGCGAAGCCGCATGGTCATCCCGTACCGACAGTGGGCAGACCCTGCTCCAGCCGTTACAGCGACTCCCATCAAATAGCCGACACCCTGCGACTGGATCGACCAGCCCGGGACCGCGACCGACGCACCCGCATTCGCGTTGTAAATTTCGACACGACGAACCATCTGGTACCCGCGGTAGTCGCTGACGACGCAGCGGTCGCCGATAGCGGGGATGCGCTTCGCCAGCCGCTTGCGGCGTGAAGCCGCATGGTCATCCCGTACCGATAGTGGGCAGACTCTGCTTCAGCCGCTACAGCGACTCCCATCAAGGAGCCGACACACTGCGACTGTATCGACCAGCCGGGGACCGCGACCGGCGTACCCGCATTCGCGTTGTAAATAACGGCTTTCGCGGCTGGTTCGATTTGGCCGCGGAGCGTCGAACAGCTAGAATCGAACACATGTTCGACACTGATCTGAGTGAGCTCTCCACGGCCGACCTGCTGGAGTCGGCCGCCGAGCACCGCGCGATCGCCAACCGGGCCGACGCGCGACTGCTCGAGCACGCCCAGATCTACGCCGACCGGTTCCACCCATCGGTCTGCGGCATCCGGCCTGGTCGCCGGTCGGCTGACGGACGCGAGCGCGCCGTGGTACTGGGCGGCGACGGCTGCCCGGAGATCGCCGAGTTCGCCATCGCCGAATTCGGCGTCATGCTCGCGATCTCGCCGATGGTGGCACGCCAGTTCCTCGGCGAAGCGTTGGCCTTGCGGCACCGGTTCCCGTTCACCTGGGCCCGCGTACTCGCTGGCGACGCCACCCCTGGAAAGCCCGCCAACTCGCCACGCAGTGCCTGAAACTGTCCGAAGACGCCGCCCGGTACGTCGATCGTCGCGTCGCACCCCTGATCGACTCCATCACGCCGTACCGCCTGGACAAGATCATCCGCGCCGCCAAACTCCACGCCGACCCCGACCTGGCCCGCGACGAGGCCGCCGAGGCCGCCCAAGAGCGCGGTGTCTTCGTCGGCCGCAGCGACCACCACGGCAACAAAACCATCTACGCCAAGGCCCCGGCCGGCGCGGTGATCCGCCACGACGCGACCATCGCCGCGATCGCCGAGGCCCTCAAGACCTTCGGCGACACCCGCCAAGTACAGCACCGCCGCGCCGACGCCATCGGCATCATCGCCGACCCCCGCTTCACCCAAGAACTCCTCAACCAAGCCCGCAACCACCCCACCCCCACAACCACGTCCGCAAACCCGTCCACAACGACGTCCACAACGACGTCCGCAGCCAAGTCCACGACCACCGCCGCCTCCCCCGCCCACACCACAGGCTCGGCTTCAAGCCCCGCCCGACCGCCGGCGAACACGACAACCTCCGAAGCAGCCCCTGGCCCGCGCCGCGTGAAAGCAGCCTCGCAATCAGCCGCCGGCACACGATCCCCCGCGACAGGCCACAGCGCGCCCACCCCCCGCGACACGACGACGGGCCCCAGCGCATCCGGCCCACGCGAGACGGCGACAGGCCGCAATGCGTCCAGCCCACGCGATACCGCGACAGGCCACAACGCATCCAGCCCACGCGACACCGCGACCGGCCCCAACGCGCCCACCCCACGCGATACCGCGACAGGCTCCAGTGCGTCCGCCCCCGCGATATGGCGCCGGGTCGCAACCCGCTCGGCCCACGCGACCGCTCGAACGACACACCGTGCACATCGGCAGACCCGGCGCGCGCTGGTTCGACGGCGCACCCGGCAAGCCCGCCGTACGGCGGCCCACGCAACCGCACGAGCGACTCACCGTGCACGTCAGCACACCCGACCCGCAATGACACCACGGCCGACCCGGCAAGCTCGGCGTACGAACGCCGGCGGGCCGTTGATGCCAACCTGGCTGATCCCATCGAACTGCGGGAAGCTCCGCCGGACGACGATGTCGGGCCATATGATCCCGATCCGCCGAGCGATCCATTCGACACTCGGCCGATGGGCTACGTACCCGGGCCACGGACCGAACCCGACCACGGCGTACCGATGGACGGTGCCGACCGGCGGGCACTCGACGCACGCCTCGCACAGATCAAACACGACGCCCACACCAACCCCACCAGCGCCAGCGGACAGGTGCGCCCGGGACAGACCGAGGTCTACGTCCACCTCACCGACCTCACCCTGGCCACCGGCACCGGCGTCCTCCGCGCCGAGGGCATCGGCCCACTCCTCGCCGACCAACTCACCGAACTCATCGGCCACGCGCCCTACACCGTCAAACCCATCATCGACCTCAACAACGCCATCAGCGCCGACGCCTACGAAGTCCCCACCCGCATCCGCGAACGCATACGCCTCACCTACCCCGTCGAACTCTTCCCCTACGGCACCCGCGAAACCCACCACACCATCGACCTCGACCACATCCAGTCCTACAACCCCCACGGCCCCACCGGCCAAACCAACACCCGCAACCTCGCCCCGCTCAGCCGCTTCGGCCACCGGGTAAAGACGCACGCCCGCGGCTGGACCGTCCGCCGCGTCAACACCAAAACCCTGGAATGGACCACACCCCACGGCTTCACCTTCCACGTCGACCCCACCGGAACCCACCGCCTGCCCAACTCCCCACCGGCCAGCTGATCTGGAGACGACCGAGTCTGAGCGAGGCCGGCACCCCGGTACGGCGCGGCGCAATGAGTGATCTCGCGCCGTTCCCGGGTACGACGACTCGCGCGGATCGAGCATGACCAGACCCGAGTCGGCGTCGTCAAGCAACTTGTAGAACGTGCGCAGCCAGGCCGCCTGCTCCGGCGTGAACTCCGGACCGGCAACGGCGGGCCGGAGGGTACGCCGACACGAACGCCCGCTGCGTCGAGGCGATCGCGAGCCGTTGTGCCGCCGCCCGAAGTGCACCACCACCCCACCGAACGCCACCACCCCCAGCCGGGCAGGTCGACGGTACTGCCGCAGCCGAGAACGGTGCACCCGGGCGCCGACCTCCACCCACCGCGCACCCCAGGCGCCGTCGTCCGCCCACGGTGCAGCCAGACGTCGTCGTCCTACCCACCACGCGACCCAGACACAGTCGTCTCACCCATCACGCACCAGCCTCTGTCCTCCCATCCACCACACAACCAGTCACCATCGCCCTGCCGACCACGCACCGCCCGCACCCGCCGTACAACCAGAAGCCATCGCCCCACCCACCGCACAACCGGGGGCCGTCGTCCGATCCGTTGCCTCACCTACCGCTCAACCACTCACCGTCCTCCGCCGCCGCGCTACCTCCTCGTCAGCTCGCTAATCAGGTAGCGACGATTGAGCGATCTCTTCGAAGGGATCGCTTGCGGTCGGTCGCCTAGGTCTCCGCGTCGTGCGCCGGCACGTCGAACGACATGGCGGCCGCAGTCGCAGCCGGGGTCGCACGCATGGGATCGGATGTCTCCAGAGCTGGGTGAGTTCTCGTCGCGATCGCCCGCTGTCGTTCGTATTAACGTGGAACGCATGGAGACGTTCGAGGGGCGGATTGTGGTCAACGAGGGCGGTGGGGCCTGGGTTGAGGTACCGGCGGAGGTGGTTGGGGCCCTTGGTGGGGGCGGGCGGATTCCGGTGCGGGCCACGTTCGACGGCGTTGAGTATCGGGGATCGATCGCGTCCATGGGTGGGTGCATGGCGCTTGGGATTCTCAAAGGCATCCGGGCCGAGCTGGGGAAGGGTGACGGGGACGCCGTGAGGGTGACGGTGGAGCGGGACACGGCTGAGCGGACGGTTGACGTGCCTGAGGACCTCGCGGCGGCGTTAAAGAAGGCTGGGTTGTGGGAGGCGTTCGACAGGCTGGCGTACAGCCATCGGCGGGAGCATGTGCAGGCGATCCTCGACGCCAAGAAGGCCGAGACGCGCGAGCGGCGGATCGGTAAGGCGTTGGAGATGCTCAGGTCTTCTTGAGCGAGGCAAGTTCGGTTCGGTTGGAGACGCCGAGTTTGGCGTAGACATGGGCCAGATGGGTCTTGACCGTGCCACGACTCATGAACAGACGCTCGCCGATCTCGGGGTTGCTAAGCCCTTCGACGGCTAGGTCGACGACCTGCTGCTCCGTCGGCGTGAGGCTGGCCCAGCCGGAGGACGGGCGGCCACGAGCTCCCCGAGTACGGCGGGCATAGGCAACGGCGTCGTCCAATGACAGGGGCGCCTCGCCGGAGGAGGTCGGCAAATCGGGGTGATCGGGCGGCGTGGCCAGGCCGAAAGCCGTGCGGGTCGCGGCTGCAGCGGTGGCCAAGCGGGCGGCATCAGCGGCGCGGTTGGTGTGGTTTGCCAAGAGGGCAAGGGATTCCAGGCTGTCGATGATGTACGTGCGCAGCCCGTGATCCACCCGGATCGTCAACGCCTGATGCAACAGATCCGCCGCCTTCTCCGGCTGTGCAGTGATAGCGACACGACCGAGCTGGTCGAGCGCATCCGCAAGGATCCGCGGCAAGTTGTACCGACGAGCCAGTACGACGGCTCGCTCGAGCAGCTCCGACGCATCATGCCCGCCGGCACGCCGAGCGGCCGCAACCGATGGCAGCAGCATGGCGGGTACGAACGTCTCCGCCAACGGACCGTCCGCCGCGGTCTCACGGGCAACCCACTCCACAGCAGCGTCGTACTCACCACTCCAGTAAGAGATCAGCCCCATCACCTGCCCGAGATTCGGTACGACGGCGCCCGCGGTCTCCGCCAAATCGAGCAGCGGCTGCATCAGCGAACGTGCCTCGTCCAGCCGACCGGTCCGCACCAGCAGCGTCGCCATCTGCCCTCGAGCGGTTCCCACCCGGTGGAAATCAGCCAGCGGTTCGGCCGCGGCCAGAGCGCGCTCGCCGATCTCGACGGCCTTCAAAGGTTCGCCCGTCGACATCAGGCTCTCGGACCACACGGTCAACACCGTCGACGCAATCCCGCGTTCGCCGCTGGCGATCAGGCCGTCAGCGGCCAGGTCGAGCAGCGGCCGCAGTTCGTCATGCCTGTCCCACAAGGAAAGCAGGACGCACTGCAAGGCGATGTTCGCGTTGCGCGCCGACTCGTTGTCCCCCGCCAGCTGCAAACCCTCAGCCGTCAGATCCCATGCCTTCTGGAAGTCCGTGAAGAACTCGCCGACAGCCACCAGCGCCAGGAAGAGCGACCGCAACCGGTTGTCACCCAGTTCGGTAGCGATCGCGAGCCCACGACCCGCCGCGTCGTACCCGAACGGATCGACCGTGTCAGCGACCGTCGCATAGCCGTAGAGCAAACGGGCCTGAAGCAACGACCGGTCATCCGGCGCGAGCTCGATCGCTCGGCGCAGGTATCCGATGCCCTCGTTGCCCGTCGCCTGCAGGTTCCACAACCAGCGCAGCGCGGCCGCCAGCCGACGGCCGCGATCGTGGTCCGTCGACAGCCCGTACTCGAGAGCCGCCCGGTAGTTCTCTCGATCAGGCTCGATCCGTGCCCGCCAGGCCTCGCGATCCACGTCCAGCAAGGGCTCTGCGTCCTCAGCCGCGGTCAGGTAGTGCGTGAGGTGACGCGAGCGAGTCTCCTCGGTCTCGCCGGCCTCCGCCAAGCGCGCCGCGGCGTACTCGCGGATCGTCTCGAGCAGGCGATACCGCCCGCCCTCCGCCACGACGAGCGATTTGTCGACAAGCCGCGCAAAATCCTCGAGTACGACGTCGCACACCGCCGCCGCTGCGTCCAGCGTGAAACCGCCCGCGAAGACTGCCAACTTCCGGAACACTTGCCGCTCGTCCGGAGAAAGCAGGTCGTAACTCCAGCCGATCGAGGCGGCGAGAGTCTGCTGCCGGGCCGCAACCCCTCGCACGTTCTTCGTCAGCAAGCCGAACCGATCGTCCAGGCCGGCTGCGATCTGCGAAGGCGTCAACGTGCGTACCCGAGCAGCGGCCAGTTCGAGTGCCAACGGGATGCCGTCGAGCCGAAGGCAGATGGAACGGATGGCCTGCTCCGACTCAGGAAACTCCGAGCCGGCCCGCTCGACGAACAGCTCTCGCGCCTCATCCGGGGCAAGCGCAGGCACTCGCCAGATCGCCTCGCCCGGCAGGTCGAGCGGCTCACGGCTGGTCGCGAGTACGGAAATCTCCGGGCACCCGGTGTGCAGCGCGAGGACGAACTCCGCTACCCCGTCGATGATCTGCTCGCAGTTGTCCAGGCAGATCAGCGCGCGCTTGGTCCGCAGTTGACCAAGCAGAAGGCGGTCCCCCGACTCCACGAGCAGCCCGATCGCGGCAGCGACGGCCTCCGGGATCTGCCCGGCCTCGGTGATCGCAGAAAGATCGACCCACCAGACCCCGTCCGGCCAGCGCTCGGCCAATTGGGCTGCGGTCTGCGCAGCCAACCGGGTCTTGCCGCTGCCGCCTGGGCCGGTGAGGGTGACGAGCCGGCTGCCGGAGAGTTGCGTTCGCAATGCGGCGACCTGGGTCTGCCGGCCAACGAAGCTGGTGAACATCACCGGCAGGTTGTTGGGCACCTGGTCCAGCGAGCGCAACGGCTGAGTCGTCGAAGTCAGCTCGAGGATGCGCTCCGGCGAACCGAGATCCTGCAACCGATGTACGCCGAGATCGGCAACGCCGACGACACCCACAGCTGTCGTTGCCGTGAGCAACGTCTGACCCGGATTGGCGATCGCCAGCAGTTGCTCCGCATGCCGGACGGCCGGCGCGGTCGTCGGCGCGGTGTGCAGAGCGATCCGGAGCAGCTCCCCCGCCGGCACCAGCGATGCCGCCTCGCGAAGCTCTGCAGCCGCAGCGATTGCGTCGGCGGGTTCGTCGTACGCGAGAACGGGCCAGCTGGCGTCCCGGCGTACGAGCAGCTCGCCCGGCAGCTCGGCAGCCAGCCCGGCCAGGCGTGCGTAGGCAGGCGCGCTGGCGGCGCCGGCGTACGACGCGGCAAGAACAGTCACCCCACCCATGCCGGTCAGTCTGCCATCCGGTTGTGTCGGGTCGCCGATGTCGACAGTATTCGTTACCCTCCCGGTCAGGGGGTCGAGGAGAGTGAGGAGCCTGATGGCAGACACCACATCGACTGACCACGGACGATTCGCACTACCGACCAAGAATCTGCCCGCACCGCAAGTTCGCGACCTTCCCGAGCCGCCCACGAAGACCTGGAAGATCATCGGCCCCGGCATGGTCGGCGCCGGCGTGGGACTGGCCTCGGGTGAGTTCATCCTCTGGCCGTACATCTCCAGCCAGGTCGGCCTGGTGTTCCTCTGGGGCGCCGTCGTCGGCGTGGTGGTCCAGTGGTTCCTGAACATGGAGATCGAGCGGTACACGCTGGCAACTGGTGAGACAGCGTTGACCGGCTTCAACCGGTACGGGAAACACTGGGGCCTGTTCTTCGCGATCATGACGTACTTCGCGAACCTCTGGCCCGGCTGGGCGACGAGCTCGGCGAGCATGCTCACCTACCTGTTCGGCGCCGGCGATCCGCGCTGGATCGCGATCGGGATGCTGTTGCTGATCGGCGCGATCCTGACGTTCGCGCCGGTCGTCTACGTGATGCTGGAGCGGCTGATCGCGGTGAAGATCGCCGCGGTCGCGCTGCTCGTGATCCTGGCGCTGGTGTTCGCGATCCGTGGGAAGACGTACAGCGCTCTCGGTGACGCGGTCACGCACCCGCAGTTCCCGGCCGACCAGCTCGGGTTCGCGCTCGTGATGGGTGCGATCGCGTACGCCGGTGCGGGCGGCGGCCAGAACCTTGTCCAGAGCAACTGGATCCGGGACAAGGGTTTCGGCCAAGGCGCGCACGTGCCGCGGCTGACGTCACCGGTGACGGGTGAGACCGAGGCGGATCCGACCGCCAACGGGTACACGTTCACACCCGACGACGCGAACCTGGCCCGCTGGAAGCGCTGGTGGAAGTTCGCGAACATCGAGCAGGCCGCGACGTTCGTCGCGATCACCGTGATCACGATCGCGTTCACGTCGATGCTCGCCCACGCCACCCTGTTCGGGAACCCGGACGTCAAGAACAACATCGGCTTCCTGAAGATCGAGGGTACGACGCTGCAGACACTCGTCGGCGGCTGGTTCGGGTACCTGTTCTGGGCGATCGGCGCGTTCTCGCTGTTCGCCGCCGCGGCCGGCATCGTCGACTACACGTCACGCCTGTCGTCGGACATGATCAAGTCCCGCTACCTGCGCGAGTCGAAGATCACCGAGTCCAAGCTCTACTTCTGGCTGGTCTGGGGACTCGTTGCCTTCGGCATCATCGTCCTCCTGGCCGGACTGACGCAGCCGCTGGTCCTGCTGGTCATCTCCGCCTGCACCGCCGGCACGATGATGTTCGTGTACTCCGGCCTGCTCTGGTGGATGAACTCGCGCGCCCTCCCGCACGCGATCCGGATCACCACCTGGCGAGCCGTCGTACTGGCCTTCTCGTTCCTGGCATTCGGCTTCCTGGCGGTCTTCACCATCATCGACCAGGTCAAGAAGCTGTAGGCGGACCCTCAGCCGAGGAAGGCCACGACGGCTTCCTCGGCTGCGGTACGGCGTACCACCTGCGAGCGCTCGCGGACCGTGCGATAGACCTCGACCGACGCCTTCAGAGCGCGCAGACAATCCTCGCGATCGGCCGTCGCGACCGTCTCACGGAGCGCCGGCACGAGCTCCGGCGCCAGCGTTTCCAGCCGCCGTACGCCGGCCGGCCGCATGGTCCGGCCGATCCCGGCCAACGGCGCGATCGCGGCGCCGCGGATCATGTCGAGCGCCTCGATCGCCTCGAACAGCTCGCCCCGGGCGATCTTGACGGCGGTGTAGTGCACCCAGACCCAGAACCGGTCCTCGATCAACTGCACGTCCGGCTGTGGCCAGCACGGCGTCGACTCCGCGAGCACCCGGTCGACGGTGTCGTCCCGCTGCCACAGCACCAGACCGTTCTCGACCCGGTTCCGATAGCCGTCGGGCGTCACGAACTTCAGGTCGACATGTACCAGCGGCGGCCCGAACAGCGCGATCAGCAGCCGCGGCTCGCCAACATGTTCCCCGGTGAAGCTCGACAGCAGCGGCCCGACCCGCCCGGCGAACTCCTTCGCCTCGGCCAGGCACCCCGGCTGCCCCTCCGCCGTACACACCAGCACGAGATCCAGATCCGAATACTCATCGCTGGTGCCCGAGGCAACCGATCCCCCGACCACCACCGCGAGCACCCTTGCATCGGCGGCAGCCTCCGCGACCACCCTCTCCGCAAGCCCCCGAAGGTGCTCCGGCACGCCGACCAGTTCCACAGTTCCTCCTCGATCAGGTCAGCAGGCCATCATCACCCACCGCCCACCACGAGGGCGACCGAATTAGACCCGCGGGCCGTAGGCCTCCGGGGCGCCGTTGGCGGTGGTGAAGAGGGAGTAGATGGAGGTCGTCGCGGTGATGAAGAGGCGGTTGCGTTTGGGGCCGCCCCAGGTGAGGTTGCTGACGGTTTCGGGGACGAGGAGTTTGCCGAGGAGAGTGCCGTCGGGGTGATAGATGTGGACGCCGTCGGCGGCGGAGGTCCAGATGCGGCCCTGCGTGTCGAGGCGGAAGCCGTCGAAGATGCCGTTGCCGCACTCGGCGAACAGTTCGCCGCCGGAGAGCTTGTCGCCGTCGACGGTGAAGACGCGGAGCGTGCCCTCCTCCGAATCGGAGATGTAGAGCAACGACTCGTCCGGCGAGAACGCGATCCCGTTCGGCCGGTTGAAGTCGTCCGCGACACGGGTCAGTACGCCGTCCGTCCCGACGCGGTACACATGGCACCCGCCGGTCTCGATCTCGCCCTTGTAACCCTCGTAGTCGCTGTCGATCCCGTACGCCGGATCCGTGAACCAGATCGACCCGTCACGCTTCACGACGACGTCGTTCGGGCTGTTCAGCCGCTTCCCGTCGTACTCGTGCGCGAGCACCGTGATCCCGCCGTGGTGTTCGGTCCGCGTCACGCGCCGGTTGCCGTGCTCGCAGCTCACGAGCCGGCCCTCGGTGTCGCGGGTGTGGCCGTTGGTGTTGCCGGCCGGGTGCCGGAAGACGGAGACCTGGTACGACGTCTCGTCCCAGCGCAGGATGCGGTCGTTCGGGATGTCGCTCCAGAGCAGGTACCGCCCCGCGGCGGAGTACACCGGGCCCTCGACCCAGCGACCGCCGGTCCACAGCCGCTCGAGCTTGTTGTCTCCGCGGATCCCCGCGAACCTGTCGTCGAGCTTCTCCCAGACGGCCGGCGCGGTCCCTGCCAACGGCTCGAGAATTCCCGTCATCACGACTCCTCACGAACTCGGCTGCAAACGCTTTCAGCTGAGCCTATCCGCGAACCCCAGTTGAGCGCCTTGCGCGGTTGTCAGCCAGGACCAGACCGACGTTGTCGCCGTGATGAACAGGCGGTTGCCCTTGGGGCCGCCGAAGGTCAGGTTGGACACGACATTCGGTAGCAGCAGTTTGCCGATCAGCGTGCCGTCCGGGTCGAAGCAATGCACGCCCTCGTGCGTCGCCGCCCAGACCCGGCCGGCGCTGTCCACCCGGATCCCGTCGAACATCCCGGCCTCGCAGGGCGCGAACACCTCGCCGCCGATCAGCTTCTCGCCGTCGACGTCGAAGCGCCGGATGTGCTTCTCCGGCGTGTCGACGACGTACAACTGCTGCTCGTCCAGCGTGAACGCGAGCCCGTTCGGGCGGGTGAAGTCGTCCGCGACGACCGTCAGTACGCCGTCCGGCGCGATCCGGTAGACGTGGCACCCGTCGAGCTCCTGCTCGGCCGCATGGCCCTCGTAGTTCGAGGTGATCCCGTACGGCGGATCGGTGAACCAGATCGAGCCGTCGCTGTGTTCGACCACGTCGTTCGGGCTGTTGAGCCTGCTGCTGCCGAGGTGCGAGGCGAGCACGGTGCGGCTGCCGTCGTACTCCGTCCGCACGACCTGGCGATCGCCCTGTGAGCAGCTGATCAGGCGGCCGGTGCGGTCGATGGTGTTGCCGTTGACGTAGCCGGATGGCTCGCGGAACACGCTGACGTGTCCCGAGACCTCGTCCCAGCGCAGCATCCGGTCATTCGGGATGTCGCTGAAGATCAGGCAGCGCCACGCCGGCGAGTACGCCGGTCCTTCGAGCCAGCGGCCGCCGTCGTACAGGCACTCGACGTACTCGTCGCCGGCGATGCGGGCGAAACGCTCGTCGAGCACCACCAACTCGGCGCGGATCCGCGGCAGGGTGTTGGTGAGTGCAATCGTCATATCCGAACCATATCCTGCTATCATCGCTTCGAACAGAATGAGATATGGATTTGGATGCAGATGACCATAGATGATGTGGATCGCAAGCTTCTGCTCGCGCTCCAGGCGGATGCCGCGCAGTCGTACGCGGCGCTCGGCGAGATCGCCGGGTTGTCGGCCGGGTCGGCCCACGAACGGGTGCGCAAGCTGAAGGCGTCCGGCGTGATCCGGCGTACGACGATCGACGTCGACCCGGCCGCGCTCGGCCGCGGCGTACTCGCGTTCGTCCTGCTCGAGGCAAACGCCTGGATGGGCGATTCGCGCGAGGCGTTGCTGGACATCCCGGCGGTCGAGGAGGCGCACATCATCGCGGGGCCGGCGTCGGTGCTCGTGAAGGTCCGGACGACGACCACCGAGGACCTGCAGGCCACACTGCGCGCGCTCCACGAGGTCGACGGCGTGACCGGCACGCAGACCGTCGTCGTACTGGAGTCGTTCTTCGAGCGGCAACCCGCCGTTGTGTGAGGAACACCCTGTCTCCTTCGACGGCCGGTTCACCCTAGACTCGGGCCAGCCGAAGGGAGTCAGCTGTGTCCGACAGCAAGCAGATCACCAAGGTGCTGGTCGCCAACCGGGGCGAGATCGCCGTCCGGGTCGTCCGGGCCGCCGCCGACGCGGGGCTGGGCAGCGTCGCGCTGTACGCCGACCAGGACCGCGACGCGCTGTTCGTCCGGCTCGCCGACGAGGCGTACGCGCTGGACGGGTCGACACCGGCCGACTCCTACCTGAACATCTCGAAGATCCTGGACGTGGCGGCGCGCTCCGGCGCGGACGCCGTCCACCCCGGCTACGGCTTCCTGGCCGAGAACGCCGAGTTCGCGCAGGCTGTGATCGACGCCGGCCTGATCTGGATCGGCCCGCCGCCGTCGGCGATCGACTCGCTCGGCGACAAGGTCAAGGCGCGGCACATCGCGGAGAAGGTCGGCGCGCCGCAGGTGCCGGGGACGCCGGATCCGGTCGACGGGTCCGATGAGGTCGTCGCGTTCGCGGAGGAGTACGGGCTGCCGATCGCGATCAAGGCGGCGTACGGCGGTGGTGGTCGCGGGATGAAGGTCGCGCGGACCATGGAGGAGATCCCGGAGCTGTTCGAGTCCGCGACCCGCGAGGCCGTGAGTGCCTTCGGGCGCGGCGAGTGCTTCGTCGAGCGGTACCTGGACAAGCCGCGGCACGTCGAGACCCAGTGCCTGGCCGATGCTCACGGCAACGTTGTCGTGGTGTCGACGCGGGACTGCTCGCTGCAGCGCCGGTACCAGAAGCTCGTCGAGGAGGCGCCGGCGCCGTTCCTCTCGCCTGAGCAGCTGGAGCTGTTGTATTCGTCGTCCAAGAAGATCCTGCGCGAGGCGGGGTACGTCGGGGCGGGTACGTGCGAGTTCCTGGTCGGGCAGGACGGGCTGATCTCGTTCCTCGAGGTGAACACGCGGCTGCAGGTCGAGCACCCGGTGTCCGAGGAGGTCACCGGGCTGGACCTGGTGCGGGAGATGTTCCGGATCGCCCAGGGCGAGGAGCTCGGGTACGACGACCCGGTCGTGTCCGGGCACTCGATCGAGTTCCGGATCAACGCGGAGGACGGCGGGCGCGGGTTCCTGCCGGCGCCGGGAACGCTGACTCGGTGGCATGCGCCGTCAGGTCCTGGCGTGCGGCTCGACGGCGGGTACGACCAGGGCGAGACGGTGCCGGGCGCATTCGACTCGCTGGTCGCGAAGCTGATCGTGAGCGGCCGCGACCGTCAGCAGGCGCTCGAGCGGTCGCGGCGGGCGTTGCGTGAGTTTGTCGTCGAGGGGATGCCTACAGTCATCCCGTTCCACCAGGCTGTCGTGTCGGATCCGGCGTTCGTCGGGACGGACGGGTTCAAGGTCCACACGCGGTGGATCGAGACGGAGTACGACAACCAGCTCACGCCGTACGAAGGCCCGCTCGGCGAGCCGTCCGAGGAGGGCGAACGCGAGAAGGTGACGGTCGAGGTCGGCGGCAAGCGACTCGAAGTCGTGCTGCCTGCGGGTCTCGGCGCTGTCGGTGGTGCTCCTGTGGCCGGCGCCGGTGCTGCTGCCGGGAAGAAGAAGCCGTCCCGGCGTGCCGGCGGAACCAAGAGCTCCGCCGCCTCGGGTGACTCTCTCACCTCACCGATGCAGGGCACCATCGTCAAGATCGCCGTCGAGGAAGGCGCCACCGTCGCCGAAGGCGACCTCATCGTCGTCCTCGAAGCCATGAAGATGGAACAACCCCTCAACGCCCACAAATCCGGCACCGTAACCGGCCTAACCGCCGAAGTAGGCGCCACCGTCTCCGCCGGCGCCGTAATCTGCGAAATCAAAGACTGAGAACACCACCCTAAGGACACCGCGCCGCGGCGGCCATCTTGTTGGCCGCCTCCGGCGGCGCGCCGGTTGCGGTCGTGGGGACTCAGGTCGGCGGACCAACGGGGCTCGGGAATGGATGGACCGCGGTGGTGCTGCAGGTCGACCACGCAGCCGATCGCTCGGATCCGCCGGGAGGTGATGCGCCGGCCTTCTCCTCGCTCGGTACGGACCTGAGGCTCTGGCATAGTGCGGAAGCTATGAATGATTCGGTGGCGCAGTCGTGGAGTTCGATCACCGGGTGGCTGGCGGAGCACCTGCCGCACGGGTTGGAGCACCTTCAGCCGCCGGCAACGCTGGCCGATATCTCCGGGCTTCGGGCGGCGATGGGACACCGGCTGCCGAGCGATCTGATCGCCTGGCTCGGGTTGAACAACGGGTTCGGGTGGCAGGCGGATTTCGGCAGGCTCATCCCGTTCCTCTACATCCCGATGGGAATCGATCACATGCTGCGGGATCGCGAGATGCTGCAGAGGATTACCGCCACGGTCTCTCCCGACCGACCACTCTCCGACGAACAGGAGCCGGCAGGCACCCGTTCCTTCGACTGGCTCGACGCGTTCCTGCCGATCGGCGACGCGGGGACCGACTGCCACTTGTTCGTCGACCTTCGTGAGGGTGAGCATCACGGGTGCGTCGGCACTTTCGACAACGAATCAGATGGGTTCTCCATCCCGGAGTGGTTCAGCATCACCGAGATGCTGGCCGATGTCGCGGATGCGCTGACTCTCAACCAGCCCGCCCTCCAGGATCACGGTCGCCGTCTCCACGCCGCGACGCCGTTCCCAACTCGCCCGCCGCACGCGTGGACGCCGTACATCGACGATGGGCGCCTCCGGTGGAGCTCCGTCGAGCTCTGACAGCATGTGCGGGTGAGTTCGCCCACGGAGCCTTCGCTGGTACCTGAGTTGTTGGTCGGGGATGTCACGAGGAGCGTCGAGTTCTGGTGTGGGTTGTGTGGGTTCGTGGTCGAGTACAAGCGTGAGGAGGAGGGGTTCGCGTACGTCGTACGCGGATCCGCGCACGTGATGCTCGAAGAGCAGGGCGTCGGGCGGAACTGGGTCACCGGACCGCTGGAGCGACCGCTGGGGCGCGGGATCAACTTCCAGATCAGCGTCCCGGACCTCACACCGATCCTGTCGGCGCTCGCCGCCGCCGACTATCCGCTCTTCATGGAGCCGGAGACCAAGTGGTATCGCGTCACGCCTCAGGAAGAGACCGGCGTCAGCCAGTTCCTCGTCGCCGACCCCGACGGGTATCTGATCCGCTTTCAGACCTCACTCGGCCGCCGGTCCAGCGCCGCCACGTAGATCGCCACAATCCCCCGGCGGCCGTCGGGGCTGTGAACACCCGCGGGCGGCCTTGGACAGGTTATTCCTTGTCCAAGGACCCCATAGGTTGTCCAAGGGCCCCACGGGTTGTTCGACGTCTCCATGTGCATTCTCAGCTGCTCCAGGGAGATTGACCGGCGGGATTGACAGACAGTTCTCAGGTTTTCGCTGTAGGTTCCCGTGCAGGCATTCCGGTGAGGAGGGTTACTGCATGTCCAAGAAGACCCATCAGCAGCAGCTGGCGGCGCGGAAGGCGAAGCGGCTGGCCGAGCGGGAGAGCGAGCGGCGCCGGCAGCGGCGGAACCTGGCGATCACGATCGCCTCGGTGGCGACGGTCGTCGTGGTGATCGTCGGGGTCTTCGTGGTGTTCGGGGTGGGTGGTGACGACAAGCCGGCGGCCGCGCCGAGTGACCAGGCGTCGGCGGGGCCGCAGAACAAGCCGACGAGCATTCCGACCGCGATGGCGCCGGCGCCGAAGCGGGCGACGCCGCTCCCGGCCGAGGTCAACTGCACGTACAAGAAGAGCGCCGAGCCGGCCAGCAAGAAGGTGAACCCGCCGGCCGACGGGAAGACCAAGGCGTCGGGTACGTCGAAGGTCAGCCTGAACACGTCGATCGGCGACCTGCAGCTGACGCTGGACAGCGCGCTGGCGCCATGTACGGTGAAGAACTTCCTGAGCCTGGTCGGGCAGAAGTACTTCGACAACACCAAGTGCCATCGGTTGACCGTCGGCGAAGGTCTGCAGGTGCTGCAGTGCGGCGACCCGACCGGGACCGGGTCGGGCGGGCCCGGCTATAGCTTCGCGGACGAGGTGTATCCGACGCTGAAGTACGGGCGGGGTGTACTCGCGATGGCGAACTCCGGGGCGAATACCAACGGGAGCCAGTTCTTCATCGTGTACGGCGATGCGTCGGGGCTGACGCCGCAGTACACGGCGTTCGGGACGATCGACGAGGCGAGCGCGAAGCTGATCGACAAGGTGGCGGAAGCTGGTGTGACCCCGCAGAACGGGCCGCAGGACGGCACTCCCATCACCCCGGTCGAAATCAAAACAGCAACTGCAGCAGCTTAAGCAAAAGAAACCGCGCCGCCCGTCCCCTGCTGGGACGGGCGGCGCTGGTGTTTAAGCCAGTAGGTCGTACCTGGAGCGAGGCCAGGCGAGGAGAGCGTGGATTTGGGTTATGCCGGATTGTTGGAGGAGTTCTACTGAGCCTGCGCCGAAGTGGTACAGGTTGGTGGCGGGGTCTCGGGTGGTGGTCCAGTTGTAGTCGGCGTAGGACTGCATTGCCTTGCGGTAGCTGGGGTTCGGAGCTACCGAGTCCAGGATCAACAGGTTCTTGAACCAGATCGAGTTGAAGGCAGCGCCCTGTTTCGCGAGGATCTCGGGGGTGTTGTAGAACGCCAGCGACGCCGCCGCGACCGACTTCGCGTCGCGGAGGTACTTCGGGTTACCGGTTGCCTTGAACAACAGAACCCCGGCGCCGAGCATCACGCCCTGGTTGTAGCTCCACTGGGTCTTCTCGACGTTGCCGGCCAGGTCGATGTGGTCCCAGTACAGGCCGTTCGGGGCGAGCATGCAGGTCTGGGCCCACGTATACATCCGCTGCGCCCACGTCAGGTACGACTTGTCCCGCGTCAGCAAGTACAGATGCGCGCCGAGCTCGGCGCCCGGCCCGTTCGACACCGTGTTGCGGTCCTGGCTCCACGGGGCCTGGGTCCAGAAGACGCCGCCGGCGCACGGGTGCGACGGATCGGTGTCCCAGCCGTGGACGACGAGCGCGAAGATGTCCTTGGCGCGAGCGAGTGCAGCGCGGTCACCAGTCCGCTTGTACCGCTGGATCAGGTTCAGCCCGATCCACTCGTTGTCGTCGTAGAACTTGTCCCCGCCTTGGCCGTTCGGCGGCCGCACGTACGAGTCGTACCCGGTCGGCGTCGTACCTGAGTTCCAGTAGAACTCGTACGCCGCGAGCCGCCGGTCGGCCTCCGCCGCCGCCTTGCGGCCCGCACCGGGGATGCCGGCCAGGTCCTCGGCCGCGATCGACGCCTGCGAGTACGGCCAGACGTACGAGTACGGGTTGGTCTGCGTGTTCGGATACTCCTCCAGCAGCAGTCCACCGTTGCCGGCGTCGAAGTACGTGTTGATCGCGTCGTACGACGCGCGCGCCCGAGCTGCGTTCGGCTCGGTCGCCGCATCGGCCGTGGTCATACTCAGCGACCCGAGAACGGTGACCGCGAGCACTCCGGCGGCCAGACGAGTTGATATACCAAATTTCCTGCGCATCGACCTACTCCTCCTGGGCGGTGGCGGTTGACATCGATGTCACGTTCTAACCGGCGCACGGACACGACGTCAATGGCTCAGCGGTCAGGCTCTTCGACAACGCTGGTTGGTATATCAAGCTTGCGCGCCGGGAAGCTGATCCAGCCGGACCTGAGATGCAGCCGGATCCGGACCTGGTCCGCGGTCAGCACCCGCTTGCCCTTCGACCCGACGGCCTCGATGGTCAGCGCCCGACCGCCGCCCGGGCCGACGCCGCTGCGCTTGAGCACCCGCACATACCGGATCGATCCGACGGCGAAGACGGATTGCATCTCCGCCGCCGACCGCGTCACGGTCCAGGTCACGTTCGGGTTGCCGTTCTTCGGGTATGCGTCCCAACTGTCGGCCTTCATCACCTGGTACGGCACGTCCCCCGCCGCGGTCGCCCCGCCGTTCGACGACGAGAACTCGGCGATGATCGGCTTGCCGTTGTACAGCCGGATCTGCCCCGCGGTCGCCGCGATCGCGTTGTTCGTCGACGTCTCCTCCGAGTCGTACCCGCCGTACACCTGGCAGGACGTCGTATCGCACAGGTCGTACGCCTTGCTCGACGCGCGATCGCGATGGAACACCGAATAGGTGCGCGCGGCAACGGCCTGGGCTTGTAGGGCAGCCGGTCTCCAACTGGACACGGCCTCCCGCGGTACGACGCCGCGCAGGTAGTACTCCAGCGGTACGACGTTCACCGTGTCCAGATGCGTACCGGACACGTCGATCGCCCGCAGCGCGCCGCGATACCGCCGTACGGCGCCGCTCGGCAGGATCAGGCCGATCACGGCGGCTCCCTCGAACTGCGCCATGCCCGTGAACGTCTTGTACAGCGTCCATTTCTTCGTCTTCGCGTCGTACGAGCTGAGCTTGGTCCCGTGCTCGCCGTTAGCGTCGATCGACCACTGGTTCCGGTTCGATGCCTGGGGCAATACATAGACCTTGCCGGTGGCAAAGGACCGGACGCTCAGCTTGTTCACCGCTCCGACCCGCACGCCGTCGGTGGTGTCCGCGCTGATCCGGACGCGGATGCTGCCGGTCGCCTTCCCGGTCGTCGTACCCGGGTAGTAGAAGTCCAGGATCTGCTTCACCGACTTCCCGGCCAGCGCGGCGCCCTGCGCGCCGTACTGCGACAGCCCGCGGCCGTGGCCGAAGCCGCGACCCGTGATCGTCGTGTCCGGTGCCGTTGCCGTCGGCACGAAATCGCGGGCCTGCGCGGTCGCGCTGATCACCGTGGACGACAGGACGACGGCCGCGATCGCACGCCCAGAAATCGGTACCGCTCTCATGAAGCTCTCCCGTACACAAGATTGACCTGACGTGTGCGGCGGTCCCAGACGAGCCAGCCGCGCTGGAACTTCTGCCGGGAGCCGCCCGGCACGCGGTACACCTCGGTGATCGGCAGCCCGAGCCGCGCACTGCCGGCACCGAGCCGGCGGAAGCGCGTCCGAAAGGCGCCGGCCGTCGAATGGGTGCCGCTGGCAACGGAGTAGAAGACGTCACGGGTGGCGAAGTACGTCGCCCAGCCGGTGCGGGTCCGGTGCTCGCCCCAGAACGGCTGGCCGATGGTGCGGAACCCGAGCGTGCGCGCGTACCGGTAGATCGGCGTCGAGAAACTCCCACCCATCAACGTGTTCACGCGTTGCCTCAGCCAGCCGAGTTTGTTGTACAGCTGCGTCCCGGGGCAGGCGGTCGCCTTGGTGTCGCGATGGCCGGAGACGGTGTGCAGACTGCTGCCGTCGAGCCGGATCGTTGCCTGCGGCGACCGATAGTTGGCGTCCAGCTTCCACGCGATCACCCGCGCGGTGGACTCGAGCATCGCGGCCGGCGGCGCGGCCTGCTCGAAGTTGCCGATCAGCGCGACGCCGAACGAGTTCGCGTTGAACGCGGCCGTGTGCGCGCCGAGGACCGGCAGTTGCGCACCGCCGTACCTTCCTTCGAAGACACGGCCGAAGCGGTCGATGAGGAAGTTGTAGCCGAGGTCGCACCAGCCGCGGCTCTTCACGTGGTACGCGTACATCGCCCGCACCATCGCCGGGACCTGCGTTCGCGTGTAGTCGTTGCGATCGGCCGTGTGGTGCACGAACGCCGCTAGCACCGTCGTCGTGTACTTCGGACGCGCGCACGCGGCCCCGTTGTGACTACGGAGTCGCTCGTCGGCACCCCAGCGCTTCCGGCTCACCATCAACGGCATCGGGTACGGCGCTCGCGAGGCGGCCGGCTCGATCGACTGCGCAGACGGCTGACCGGCATCGGACGCGAGCACACCGGGCTGGATCAGCACGACCTTGGCGCCGGCGATCGTCGTACCGGCATCGGTCGTGGCACTGGCCTGGACGCCGGTGGCATTTCCGACCCACAAAGGTTCGGTGCCGCCGCGCGTAATTCCTTCAGGCACCAATGGATCTGGACCGTGATCGTCTTCGACCGATAACGATTGCCAGTCGGTCCATTGTCCGTTCTGCTCGACGCGGACCTTCGCGGTGACGTTCTGTGTGCCTTCGGGCCAGGTGACGGCGACCATGCCGAACGGGTCGGTCTGCGCCCGGACGGACGGGCCGTCGAGCGGGATCTCCTGGTAATCGGCGGTGGATTCGTTGTGCTGCAGAGGAATCAGGGTGGCCGCGGTCAGCACGAGTGGGAGTAGTCGGGCAGTCCTGCGCATGAGCCAGCCTTCCGGCGGTGTACGACGGGCGCTGGGCGGTGTCACCGATTATGCGCGGTCGGTGATGCTTTCCCCGGGATTGCGTCACCCTGCGTGGCGTCGGTGTCTTGAGGCATTCGATAGGCTCTGCGTAAAGCCCCCGAGAGAGGCCCGACATGGACTTCATCCTGATCATCGCTGTCGTGGTGATCGCGGTTCTGGCGTACCGCTCGTATCGTCGGACCCAGCTGCAGAAGAAGCAGCAGCACGAGATCACGGCCGCCGAGCTGGAGTCGGTGAAGCGCACCGCCGACGAAGACATCACTCGCTTCGGCGAGGAGCTGCAGGACCTCGACCTGGAAATGGTCGGCAAGGACCTCGGCGACGGTGCCCGCCAGGACTACCAGCGCGCCCTGGACTCGTACGAGTCCGCCAAGCAGGCGATCGGCCAGGTCACCCAGGCGGATCAGATCAAGCACGTGGTGGAGATCCTCGAGGACGGCCGGTACGCCGCGGCCTGCGTCAAGGCCCGCGTGAACAACCAGCCGCTGCCGCAGAAGCGGCCGGCGTGTTTCTTCAACCCGCAGCACGGCCCGTCCGTGGTCGACGTGATGTGGTCGCCGCCCGGTGGCGCGCCGCGTGAGGTGCCGGCCTGTGCGGCCGACGCCGAGCGGGTCCGCGCCGGCGCCGAGCCGGACGTCCGCAAGGTCATGGTCGGCCCGCAGCGCGTGCCGTACTGGGAGGCCGGTCCGGCCTACTCGCCGTACGCGCAGGGTCTGTTCGGCGGCGTCGGCGGTGTGCTGACCGGCATGTTCATCGGCACCGCGCTCGGCGGCATGTTCGCCGGCGGTGGGTACGGCGACTACGCAGCCGGCTACCAGGACGGCCAGGCCGACGGCGGTGACTACGGCGACGGCGGCGGAGATGGTGGCGACGGCGGAGGCGGCGACGGCGGGGGCGACTTCAACCCCTTCGACGGCGGCGGAGACGGCGGCGGCTTCGACTTCGGCGGCGGAGACTTCGGCGGCGACTTCTAGCGCTACTCGCCGAAGAGGGACGGGGTGCCCTCTGCGGTCGTCAGGTAGTAGACGGGGTCCTTGAAGGTGCCCGGGACCTTGCCCAGGCCCTGGATGACGGTCGCGGCTCCGTTGGCGTGACCAACGGCGTAGAGGTACGCCGCACCGCTGTCCTTGTCGATTGCCGTGAGCAACGTGCTCTGGGTGCCGCACTTCTCGGCGACCAGGAAGTCGAACTTCTGCCAGGTCGACGCGCGGACCTTCTTGACGGTCGGCGCGGCCGTGCTCGTCGGGATGTGGATGGTGTACAGCGCACCGCCGTTGGTGAGCGCCAGGAACGTGTCGTAGGTCAGCGTCTCGCTGATCAGCGCCATCGTCTTGACGGCCGAGTAGCCGGCGTACCGCGTGACCTGCCTGTTCGGCCCGTACCGGTACAACACCCCGTCGCCGCGCAGCCGGTAGTCGGACCCACGCACGGTCTTGCCCCAGTAGAACGACGACTCGATCGCCTTGTAGCCCTGGTACCCGACGCCGAGCGACTTCAGGCTGCTCGTCGGCTTACCGGTCGAGTCATGTCCGTACTCGCCGTAGTACAGCGTGCCGTTGACGACGACCTGGCCGTACGTCGTGTCCTCGCCCGCGACACCGACCGTGGTGGTCCACGTCGACGCGATCTTGGCGAGCCCCGGCGCGAACAGATGCGGGCCGACCGCCCGCGACGACTTGATCGGCGACGACGCGGTCACGCCCGTGTTCGCGATGTCCCCGCCGGCCGTGATCGACCCAACCGACATGCTGCAGGCTGCGGTGGCAGTCGTGGGAGCGGCGATCGCGGTACTACCCGAGGCGGCCCCCAGACCAGCCAGCAGTACGGCGGACGTCACGGCGGCGGCGGAGGCTCGTTTCAGCAGGAAGTTGTTCACACCTCACCCGATGCGCCCTCGGCCGCCGAAGTTGCGTTCTCCGGCCCTTGCTGGGCGTGGACGGTCCGCCTAGCGTCGGGAGCGTGCACGAGCTCGCCATCACGGAGAGCATTGTCGATGCGATCGTCGAGAAGATCGGCGACGGACCGGTGGCGGCTGTCCGGCTCGAGATCGGGCGGCTGTCCGGGGTGGTGACCGATTCGATCCGGTTCTGCTTCGAGATCGTTGCCGGCGGGACCGGGCTCGAAGGGGCGCGGCTGGACATCGACGAGCCATCGGGGCGCGCGTACTGTCGGAACTGCCGGCTGGAGTTCACGCTCGACGACCCGATCATGCTGTGCGACTGCGGCAGCGCCGATCTCGACGTACTGGCCGGCCGCGAACTGCGGATCATCTCGGTGGAGGTGCGGTGACATGTGCAGCACCTGTGGCTGCGGGGGCGAGGACGTAAGCACCCGCGTGACCCTGATCGAAGGACACACCCACGACCACGACCACCCACACGAGCACTCACACGAGCACCCACACGAGCACGGCACCCGGACGGTGCTGCTCGAACAGGACATCCTGGCGAAGAACGACCTGCTCGCCGCCGGCACCCGCCGGCACCTGACCGACCACGCGATTACCGCGATCAACCTGATGAGCTCCCCCGGCTCCGGCAAGACGACGCTGCTCGAGCGGACCATCACCGACCTCGACGGCCGCCGCGAGACCCTCGTGATCGAAGGCGACCAGGAGACCTGGCTGGACGCCCAGCGGATCCGGTCCACCGGCAGCAAGGTCGTCCAGATCAACACCGGCGCCGGTTGTCACCTGGACGCGGAGATGCTCGACCGAGGCCTGGCCGAGCTCGCGCCACCCGACGGCTCGCTGGTGTTCGTCGAGAACGTCGGCAACCTGGTCTGCCCGGCCCTTTTCGACCTCGGCGAGTCGGCCCGGGTGGTGATCATCTCGGTCACCGAAGGCGCGGACAAACCCGCCAAGTACCCGTACATGTTCCGCACCGCCGACCTCGTCCTGCTGAACAAGGTCGACCTGCTCCCGTACGTCGACTTCGACGTCGACCTGTGCCTCGAGCTGATCCACCGGGTCAAGCCGGACGTCGAACTGCTGCCCGTCTCCGCCACCCGCGGCGACGGGCTCGACGCATGGCACGAGTGGCTCGCTAACAGATCCGCGGCAACTGCTCTCCGATCGGGGTATCGACCACCCGGGTAGCACCGAAGGCCGTGCGCGTCACGACCATCCCCGGATGCGCCACCACACATTCGCCGATCACCGCCGCGTCCGAACCGAGCGGATGCGACCGCATCGCCGCGAGTACGGCGTCGGCCTCGTCGCGCGGCACGATCGCGAGCAGCTTGCCTTCGTTGGCGACGTACAGCGGATCGAGTCCGAGGAACGAGCAGGCGTTCGCGACCGTCTCCGGCACCGGCAGCGCGCTCTCGGTCAGCTCGATGCCGACACCGGCCGACTTCGCGATCTCGTTGAGCGAGGTCGCGACGCCACCCCTGGTCGGATCGCGCAGGACGTGCAGGTCCGCGCACACCGCGAGCATCGTCGCGACCAGGCCGTTCAGTGGAGCGCAGTCGCTGACCACCTCGGTGCCGAACGAGACGCCCTCGCGGACACTCATGATCGCGATCCCGTGCACCCCGATCTGGCCGCTGACGATGACGACATCACCCGGCACGGCGCGCTGCGGACGGATGTCGACGCCAGCGGGGACCAGACCGACGCCGGCGGTGTTGATGTAGACGCCATCGCCATGTCCGGCATCCACGACCTTCGTGTCGCCTGTCGCGACGGTGACACCGGCCCGCCGCGCCGCGTCCCCGAGGTCTGCCGCGATCCGGCCGACCACGGACAGCTCGACGCCCTCTTCGAGAATGAACCCACAAGACAGGTACGCCGCTTGCGCGCCGCTCATGGCGAGATCGTTGACCGTCCCGTTCACGGCCAGGTGCCCGATGCTGCCGCCGGGGAAGAACAACGGCTGGACGACGAACGAGTCGGTCGAGAACGCCAGCCGCACGTCCCCGAGAGTGAACACCGCCGAGTCCGTCAGGCCGTCGAGCACCGGATTCGCGAACGCGGGCACGAAGAGGTGCTCGATCAGCTCGGCCGACATCTGTCCGCCGCCACCGTGCCCCATCACGACGTTCGGGTGGTCGCGCAGCGGCAGCGGGCAGGTCCAGCCCTCGAAGTCGAGCGCCGGTTCAGCCACCGGTGGTCACCACCTCGGTGGGTGTCTCCAGCCGGCGGTACAGGTAGTACGCCGCACAGGCGCCCTCGCTCGACACCATCGTGGCCCCGAGCGGGTTGCGCGGCGTACAGAGTGTCCCGAACGCGGAGCACTCGTGCGGCTTGATGAGACCCTGCAGGACCTCGCCGCTGCGGCACACCGTCGACTCCTGCGTCGCGATGTCGCGGACCTGGAAGCGGTACTCCGCGTCGTACTCGCGGTAGCGCTCCGACAATCGCCAGCCGCTCTGCGGGATCATCCCGATCCCCCGCCAGGCCCGGTCGGTGGTCTCGAACACATCGGCCAGCATCGCCTTCGCAGCCGGGTTGCCCTCGTCCTTCACCGCCCGGCGGTAGGCGTTCTCGACCACGTGTTCGCCCTTCTCGAGCTGACTGACCGTGCGCAGGATCCCGGCCAGGATGTCCAGCGGCTCGAATCCGGTCACCACGATCGGTACGCCGTACTTGTCCGCGAGCTCCGGGTACTCCGCCGTGCCCATCACACTGCAGACATGGCCGGCGGCGAGGAAGCCCTGGACCCGGCAGGTCGGCGACTGCATGATCGCCTCGATCGCGGGCGGCACCCGGACGTGCGAGACGAGCAGGCTGAAGTTCGGGATGCCGAGCTTCTTGGCCTGGTAGACGGTCATCGCGTTCGGCGGGGCGGTGGTCTCGAACCCGATGCCGAAGAACACAACCTGCTTGTCGGGGTTCTGCTGCGCCAGCCGCAGCGCGTCCAGCGGCGAATAGACGACCCGGACGTCACCGCCCTCGCTCTTGATCCGGAACAGGTCGCGGCCGCTGCCGGGCACCCGCAGCATGTCGCCGAACGAGCAGAAGATCACGCCCGGCTGGGCCGCGATCTCGAGCGCCTTGTCGATCGTCTCCAGCGGCGTCACGCACACCGGGCAGCCGGGGCCGTGGATCATCTCGACGCTGTCCGGCAGCAGCTGATCGATGCCGTGCCGGACGATCGTGTGTGTCTGCCCGCCGCAGACCTCCATCATCGCCCACTGTTTGGTCGCGGTGGCGTGGATCTGGTCGACCAGCTTGCCGGCCAGCACCGGATCGCTGAACTCGTCGAGGTACTTCATCGCTCGCCTCCAGGATCCGACGCGGCCCATTCCGTCCCCGGCGGCCGGCGCTCACCGGCCTGCCGTGCGGCCAGCCCCCACTGGTCGCCGAACTCCTCCTCGAGCGCACCGAGCTTGCGGTACAGCGCGAGCGACTGCATCGCGGACTCCTCGTCGAGTCGCTGCAACGCGAAGCCGACGTGCACGATGGTGTACTCGCCCACCTGCAGATCAGGCAGATACTCCAGACAGACGTCCTTCAGCACGCCGCCGAAGTCGACCTGTCCCATCCGGGTGCCGTCCTCCTCCCGGATCTCCACGACCTTTCCCGGCACAGCCAGACACATGATGTTCCCTCCCCTACCGGATCCGAGATCCCACGGCCAGCTGCCCGAGGGCGATCCCGGCGTCCGTCGGCGGCACCCGGCGATGCCGCAGTACGGCGAAGCCGGCACCGGTCAACGCCCTGGTAGTTGCCGATAGCAACACTTTGTTGACGAACACGCCGCCGGACAGCCCGACGGTGGTCAGTCCTTCGGCGGCGCGGACCCGTTCGGCCAGCGTCACCATCAGCTCGGCCAGACCCCGGTGGAACCGGGCGCTCACGACGCTCGGCGCGACCCCGGCCAGCACATCCCGCACGACCGCGGCCAGCACCGGCCCCGGGTCGATCTGGTCCGCGTCGACCTCGAACTCGTAGCCGCCGAGTCCTCGATCGGACGAGGCCAGTCCCTCCAGCTCGATCGCCGCCTGCGCCTCGTAACCGGCCCGGTGACACACCCCGGCCAGCGACGAGACCGCATCGAACAACCTGCCCATGCTGGACGTCGGCGCACACGCGATGTCGTGAGCCAACTGAGCCTCGAGCAGGTCCAGCTCCGGACCGCGGCACGCCTGCACCGACGGCAGTCGCGGATCCCAGCGCAGTCCCGCGGCGCGCAGATGCGACAACGCCATCCGGCACGGGTTGTGCACCCCGGCATCGCCGCCCGGCAGCGGCACGTACTTCAGATGTGCATACCTCTCGAAGCCGTCGTACCCGGTCAGCAGCACCTCGCCGCCCCACACCGCGCCGTCGTCGCCGTACCCGGTCCCGTCGAAGGCGAACCCGATGATCTCGCCGTCGTACCGGTGCTCCGCCATCAACGACGCGAGGTGCGCATGGTGATGCTGTACGCCGATCACCGGGCGACCGTCAGCGTGCCGCTCGGCCCACTGCCGCGACCGGTACGCCGGGTGCTTATCCGTCACGAGCAGCTCGGGCCGGACACCGGTCAGCCTCTCGAGGTGCTGCTCGGCACGCTCGAAGGCCTGCAAGGTCGCGAGGTCGTCCATGTCGCCGACATGGGCCGAGAGCCAGGCGAGGCGACCTTCGCCGAGGCAGAACGTGTTCTTCAGGTCACCACCGACCGCCAGCGCGGGCCGGACCGGGACGGGCAGGTCGACAGGGAACGGCGCATACCCGCGAGACCGCCGTACCGGTAGCTCGGTGCTGTCGACGATCCGTACGACGGAGTCGTCGCAGGGGACGTGGATCGGGCGGTCGTGACCGAGCCACGCGTCGGCCAGACCGGCCAGCCGGGTCATCGCCTCGTCGTCGGCGGTCACGATCGGCTCGCCGGACAGATTGCCGCTCGTCATCACCAGCACCCCGGGACCGGGCTGGTCGAACAGGAACTGGTGCAGCGGCGTGTACGGCAGCATCACGCCGAGATCAGGGTTGCCGGGGGCAACGGCTTCGGCAACGGCCGCACCCGGCCGGCGCCGAAGCAGCACGATCGGGTGGCGGATGCCGGTCAGCAGCTCCTCCTCGTCGGCGTCGACCTCAGCGATCCGCCGGGCCGTGCCGAGATCGGCGGCCATCACCGCGAACGGCTTGTCACCCCGGTCCTTGCGCTTGCGCAGCGTCGTCACCACGGCCTGATCGGCGGCGTCACAGACGAGATGGAAACCGCCGATCCCCTTCACCGCGAGGATCGCCCCGTCGACCAGCAGCGCGTGCGCCACCGCCAGCGCGTCCTCGTCGTGCGCCGGCTCCAGCCCGGGCTGCACGAGTTGCAGCCGCGGGCCGCAGGCCGGGCAGGCGATCGGCTGGGCGTGGAACCTGCGGTCGGCGGGATCGGCGTACTCGCGGGCGCAGTCAGGGCAGAGCGGGAACTCCGACATCGTGGTGGCGGGCCGGTCGTAGGGCAGGCCGGTGATGATCGTGAAGCGGGGACCGCAATTGGTGCAGCTGATGAACGGATGCCGGTACCGCCGGTCGGACGGATCGGTGAATTCGGACCAGCAGTCCGCGCAGGTCGCCACGTCCGGTGACACCAGCGTGCGGCCGGCTCCGGCGGTGGAGTCGAGGATGGTGAACTCGGTCCCGCCCAGCACCGGCAGCGACTCGACGGCGACGGTCGAGACCACGGCCAACGGCGGAGCGGCGGTGCGGATGCGGCCCGCGAAGTCGGTCACCGCCGCCTCGGGACCTTCGACCTCCGCGACGACTCCGGACGCGGTGTTGCCGACCTGGCCGGACAGCCCGAGTTCCCGCGCCAGGGAGTACACGAACGGGCGGAAGCCGACGCCCTGGACGACGCCCGTGACCAGCATCCGGCTGCGTACCCGTTCCGGTTCGTTCGTGAGGCTCACCCCGCCGGGCGAAAAGAAATGGCGAATTCCGCGATCAGCGGACAATTCGCACACTAAACCCCCCGACCGGTCGCATGCCAGAGATCACGGACCGAAGATCTCGTGCACCTTGCGGAGGTCGCGCAGGCGCGGTTCGGTGTCGCCGCGCAGCCACCGGCTGATGGTCCGCACCGACACCCCGATCCGCTGCGCGGCCGCCTCCTGGGACAGGCCCTGGCCCCGCAGCACGCCGATCAGCCAATCGGCGAACGGCTCGGCCACCGGCTGCACCCGGCGGACGCCGGCGCCGTGCAGGACCTCGACCTCGACCCCGTCGGGGAAGATCCGCACGGTCACGTCGAAGACGTTGTCCTTCGCCCCGGCCGCGGCCAGCAGCGCGTCCGTGATGGCGTGGTACAGCGCCTGCCGCTCCTCGGTCTCCAGGGTGACCGGCTCGAGCGCCTCGCGGACGAACTGCTCGGCGTCCGGCAGCGATCCCGGCCGGGCCGCGAAGACCTGGGAGGCCACGACCACGGGCGAGACGAACACCTCGCGACCGGGATCGTCGTCCATTGGCCGAGAATATCGGTGGAAGCGGGGTTAAAAAGCTCCTCCGGAATGTCCTGGAATCGCCGAATCCCGGATTTCCGGACACCGCCATTAATAGCAGACACAAGTGTCTGTCCGTCGGCCCGCGACCGTCGTACGGTCGAAACGATCGGCATTCCGTGAGTGACGGAGGGTGGGGTCGTGTCCACGACGCTGGAACCGGGGCAGGCGCAGCAGGAGACCGACGAGGGTGTCGTCCACATCCTCTGGATGAACGGCGGACTGAGCTGCGACGGCGATTCGGTCGCCCTGACCGCCGCCACCCAGCCGAGTATCGAGGAGATCGTCCTCGGCGCCCTGCCCGGGCTGCCGCGGATCGCGGTGCACTGGCCGCTGATCGACTTCGAGTGCGGGCCCGAGACCGGTGCGGACAACTTCATCGCGTGGTGGCACAAGGCCGACCGCGGCGAACTCGAGCCGTTCGTGCTGGTGGTCGAGGGCTCGATCCCGAACGAGGCGATCCACGGGGACGGCTACTGGGCCGGCTTCGGCAACAACCCGGCCACCGGGCAGCCGATGAAGACGTCGGAGTGGCTGGACCGGCTG
This sequence comes from Kribbella pratensis, assembly GCF_004365355.1. GTDB lineage: Bacteria > Actinomycetota > Actinomycetes > Propionibacteriales > Kribbellaceae > Kribbella. Next base: position 739,451 of record NZ_SODP01000002.1, read on the forward strand.
GCCCCGAAGGCCACCGCGGTCGTGGCCGTCGGCACGTGTGCGACGTACGGCGGGATCCACGCGATGGCGGGTAACCCGACCGGCGCGATGGGAGTGCCCGACTACCTCGGCTGGAGCTGGAAGTCCAAGGCCGGGCTGCCGATCGTCTGCGTACCAGGTTGCCCCATCCACCCCGACAACCTGTCCGAGACGCTCGTCTACCTGCTGTACCAGGTCGCCGGCCAGGCCCCGATGATCCCGCTGGACGCCGAGCTGCGGCCGCAGTGGCTGTTCGGCCGGACCGTGCACGAAGGGTGTGACCGGGCCGGGTACTACGAGCAGGGCGACTTCGCCAAGGAGTACGGCTCGCCCAAGTGCCTGGTGAAACTGGGTTGCTGGGGTCCGGTGGTCAACTGCAACGTGCCCAAGCGCGGCTGGATCAACGGCGTCGGCGGCTGCCCGAACGTCGGCGGTATCTGCATCGCCTGCACGATGCCCGGCTTCCCGGACAAATTCATGCCGTTCATGGACGAACCGCCGGGCAGCAAGGTCTCCACCACCGCGTCGATGGTCTACGGCACCGTCATCCGCCGGCTCCGCAAGTACACCCAGAACGCCGGCAACAAGGAACCGAAGTGGCGGCGCAAGGGCTCCGAACTCGCCACCGGCTACGAGAAGGTGTGGTAGGCCATGACGACCACCGATCCCAAAGTCAGGCCCGAGACGACCGGCTCGCAGAGCTCCGACGTCGTCGAGATGGCCTGGGACCCGATCACCCGGATCGTCGGCAGCCTCGGCATCTACGCGAACGTGAACTTCAAGTCCAAGACCGTCGAGGAGTGCCACAGCACCTCGTCGATCTTCCGCGGCTACAGCATCTTCATGAAGGGCAAGGACCCGCGCGACGCGCATTTCATCACCAGCCGGATCTGCGGGATCTGCGGCGACAACCACGCCACCTGCTCGGTCTACGCGCAGAACATGGCCTACGGCGTCGCGCCGCCGCACCTCGGCGAGTGGATCGTGAACCTCGGCGAGGCAGCGGAGTACATGTTCGACCACAACATCTTCCAGGAGAACCTGGTCGGGGTGGACTACTGCGAGCGGATGGTCAAGGAGACCAACCCGGGCGTCCTCGAGCTGGCGAACCGGACCGAGGCGCCGCACGCCGGCGACCACGGCTACCGGACCATCGGCGACATCATGCGCTCGCTCAACCCGCTGGAGGGTGAGTTCTACCGCGAGGCACTGCACGTCAGCCGCTACACCCGCGAGATGTTCTGCCTGATGGAGGGCCGGCACGTCCACCCGTCGACGCTCTACCCGGGCGGTGTCGGCACGGTCGCGACCATCCAGCTCTTCACCGACTACCTGACCCGACTGATGCGCTACATCGAGTTCATGAAGAAGGTCGTGCCGCTGCACGACGATCTGTTCGACTTCTTCTACGAGGCGCTGCCCGGCTACGAGCACGTCGGCGAGCGGCGGATCCTGCTCGGCTGCTGGGGCAGTCTGCAGGACCCGGCGATCTGCGACTTCGACTACCGGACCATGGAGGCCTGGGGCCGGCGGATGTTCGTCACCCCGGGCGTGATCGTGGACGGCAAGCTGATCACGAACAGCCTCGTCGACATCAACCTCGGTCTGCGAATCCTGCTCGGCAGCTCGTACTACGAGGACTGGGCCGACGGATCGCACGAGAAGTTCGTCGATGTCGATCCGCTCGGCAACCCGATCGACGTCCGGCATCCGTGGAACCAGCACACCCTGCCCAAGCCGCAGAAACGCGACTTCTCCAACGCCTACAGCTGGACCATGTCCCCGCGCTGGTTCGACGGCAAGGACCACCTCGCCCTCGACACCGGCGGCGGACCGATCGCCCGGCTCTGGTCGACGGCACTGTCCGGTCTGGTCAACACCGACTACGTCCAGGCCACCGGGCACAGCGTGAAGATCCAGCTCCCGCGGACCGCGCTCAAACCGGCCACGGAGTACGAGTGGAAGATCCCGCAGTGGAGCAACGCGCTCGAGCGGAACCGGGCCCGGACCTACTTCCAGGCGTACGCCGCCGCGCTCGCGCTGCACTTCTGCGAGAAGGCGATGGCCGAGGTCCGCGCCGGCCGGACCGAGACGTGGACGCCGTTCAAGGTGCCCGACGACGCGATCTCCTGCGGCTTCACCGAGGCCGTCCGGGGCGTGCTGTCCCACCACATGGTGATCCGGGACGGCAAGATCGCGAACTACCACCCGTACCCGCCGACCCCGTGGAACGGCAGCGTCCGGGACAGCTACGGCACCCCGGGTCCGTACGAGGACGCCGTCCAGAACACGCCGATCTTCGAGGAGAATCCACCGGAGCGGTTCAAGGGCATCGACATCATGCGGGCGGTCCGCAGCTTCGACCCCTGCCTGCCGTGCGGCGTGCACATGTTCGTCGGCAACGGGCAGGAGAAGACGCACCTGCATTCGCCGTCCATCGCGGTAGCGCCGTACTGAGATGGACAGGCACGACGTCCAGGAGCTGAGCGAACGGATCGACGTACTGCTGGACGAGGTCCAGCGGCGCGCCGACCCCAAGCTCGCCGCACAGGTGGAGGAACTGGTCCGCGCGGTGCTGACTCTGCACGGCGCCGGCCTCGGACAACTGCTGAGCCTGCTCGACGAGCCGCAGGTCCGGCAGTTGGCCGGGGACGACCTCGTCGCCGGCCTGCTGCTGCTGCACGACCTGCATCCCGACGACATCGCGACCCGGATCCAGCACGCGCTGGACTCGGTCCGCCCGTACCTGGGCTCGCACGCAGGCGGGATCGATTACCTGGGCATCGACGACGACGGCGTCGTCCACCTCCGGCTCCAAGGCAGTTGCGACGGCTGCCCCGGGTCGACTGCCACGGTCCGCCTGACGGTCGAGAACGCCGTGCTGGACGCGGCCCCGGAGGCGATCGCGGTCGACGTCGACGGCATGGTGAAGGACAAGCAGAACCTGTTGACCATCGAGCCGTTCCGCCCCCACCGGGACGGCTGGCACCAGCTGGACCTGGCCCCACCCCTCGGCCAGGTCCAGCACCGAACTGTCGGCGGCCTCGACGTGCTGCTGGCCAACCTGGCCGGCACGTTGTTCGCCTACCGGAACAACTGCCCCGCGTGCTCGTCGGCTCTGCACCACGCCCGGCTGGACGGCGATCGGCTCACGTGTCCCCGCTGCACGGCGGAGTACGACGTCCGTCTGGCCGGGCGAGCTCTGACGCCTGCGGAAGGCCCGCCGCTCGAAGCGCTGCCGCTGCTGCCCGAAGGCTCGGGGTGGAAAGTCGCGATCCCGGGGGTGCAGCCGGCGTGAAACCACCGCCGACCCTGCGCTCGCTCGCGCGCAACAAGCCTCAGCCGGCCGTCGATCCGGTCGCGGTCCTGCGGGAGTTCACCGGTGGGGTCCGGGAGCAGTTGGCGCCGGGCGAGCAGTGCGAGATGTGCGCGGTACCGATCGGGGTCCAGCACTCGCATCTGGCCGATGTGCAGGGCCACCGGCTGCTGTGCACTTGCCGGTCCTGCTATCTGTTGTTCACCGGCGAGGCAGCGTCGCACGGACACTACCGAGCGGTGCCCGAGCACTATCGAGCCGACACCGGGTTCGCCATGTCCGCGGCCCAGTGGGACGCGATGGGGATCCCGGTCAACCTCGCGTTCCTCTTCTACCAGTCGGACCAGGGCCGGTATGTCGCCTTCTACCCGAGCCCGGGCGGCGCCACCGAATCGCTGCTCGACCTGACCGCGTGGAACGAGGTTGTGGCCGGCGATCCCCGGCTGCAGGAGCTCGTCCCGGATCTCGAGGCGGTGCTGTTGCGGCGGCTCGACGACGGGTTCGAGTGCCACCTGGTGCCGATCGACGCCTGCTACCAGCTGGTCGGGATCGTCCGGCAGTACTGGGAAGGCTTCGCCGGCGGCGAGGACGTCTGGCAGCGCATCGACGAGTTCTTCGCGGGGATCCGGGAGCGCGGCCGTGGTTGACCTGGACTTCAGCTGTGCCGGCGCCGAAGCCGATCGGTACGCCGCGGCGCCGACGATCCGGCTGCGGCTGAGGATCGAGGAGACGACCGGCACGCCCGTCCACGCGCTGGCGCTGCGCTGCCAGATCAGGATCGAGCCGATCCGGCGCCGCTACACCGACGAGGAGGCCGAAGGGCTGGCCGACCTGTTCGGCGAGCGGGCCCGCTGGGGTGAGACGTTGAAGCCGCTGCAGCTGGCGTTCGTCACCCAGATGGTGCCCGGGTTCACCGGCGCGACCGAGGTCGACCTGCAACTGCCGTGCAGCTACGACTTCGACGTTGCCGCCCACAAGTACCTGTACGCGGTGCGCGAGGACGCCGTACCGCTGCTGCTGTTGTTCAACGGGACGATCTTCACCGGCCGTCCCGGCACCCTCTCGGTGACGCCGGTCGCCTGGCAGAAGGAGACGACCTTCGGGTTGCCGGTGGCGGTGTGGCGTGAGGCGATGGACCAGCACTTCCCGGGTGCCGCGTGGCTTCGGCTGCGGCAGGACACCTTCGACCGGTTGTACCGGTACCGCACGCGGGAAGCCCTGCCCGGCTGGGACGACGCGATCGAGCGACTCCTGAAGGAACAGCTGGAATGAACGAGTTCGACGCCGTCCAGGAGCTCGCGGACGCGCTGCTGCTCGAGGGCTATGTCCTCTACCCGTACCGGGCCTCGGACGGAAAGAACCGGGTCCGCTGGCAGTTCGGCGTCCTGATGCCGCCGGACTACGCGCTGGTGGACCCGTCCGAACGGTCCTGGTCGCAGACCGAGTGCCTGCTCGACGGCGACGACGCGGTGCTCACGGTGCGGTTGCGCTTCCTGCAGGCGCAATGGCGGCACGTGCTGAATGCCGACAAGGCCGAAGTCACCTTCCTGGCGACCGACGACGCGACGTACCGCCCGTGGGACGAGGCGGTGGTGCGGACCGTCGACATCACCACGCGCTCGCAGCGGTTCCCCCGCGAGGTGCCGTTCCAGCTACCCCGCGGCACCGAGACCGAGGCGATCGGGACGGCCGGATTCCTCCGCCGGACCCGGCAGCCGATCACCGGGACAGTCGCCCTGAGCCTCGAGAAGCTGCCCGGCCCGTACGGCGTCACGCGGCTGCGGATCCGGGTCGAGAACACCACCGCGAACGGCAGCTCCGAGCGGGTCGGCGCGCTCCGGCAGGCGTTGATCGCGCACCACGTCATGGTGGCCGCCGACGGAGCCCGGTTCCTGTCTTTGCTGGAGCCGCCCGAGTGGGCCGGTGCCTACGCGGCCGGCTGCGAGAACGTCGGCCTCTACCCGGTCCTGGCCGGCGACGTGCTGCTGTCGTCGCCGATCATCCTGTACGACCACCCGCGGATCGCGCCGGAGAGCACCGGCGATCTGTACGACGCGACGGAGATCGACGAGATCCTCAGCCTGCGCACGATGACGCTGACCGAGGAGGAGAAACGCGAGGTCCGCGGCACCGATCCGCGCACGGCCGAGCTGCTCGAACGGATCGACTCGATGCCGCCGGAGTTCCAGGACCGGTTGCACGGCACGATCCGCTACCTCCGCAAGGTGACCGACCCGGAGCCGGTCAGCAAACCCTGGTGGGATCCCGGTAACGACGCCTCGGTCTCGCCCTCGACCGACACGGTCCAGGTCGGTGACGTTGCCGTCGGCAACGGAACGAAGGTGCGGCTGCGGCCCGGCGTACGGCGGGCGGACGCGCAGGACATGTTCCTGCGCGGGAGGCTCGGCACGGTGGTCGCCGTACTGTCCGATGTCGACGGGGAGACGCATGTCGCGGTCGCACTGGACGGGGAGGAAGGCGAGGTGCAGCGCTCGCACGGCAGGTACCTGTACTTCAGCCCGGACGAACTGGAGCCGTTGACGTGACTGTTCTCGTGGCCGGCCTGGGCAACATGTTCTGCAGCGACGACGCCTTCGGAGTGGCAGTCGTCGCGGAGCTGTCACAGCACAGCCTGCCGGACGGCGTCGAAGTTCGGGACTTCGGAATCCGCGGGATCCACCTGGCCTACCAACTGCTTGAACCGTACGACCTGGTCGTCCTGGTCGACACGGTCGAGCGCGGCGGGCCGCCGGGGACGGTCTACCTGATCGAGGCCGAGCCCGGCGCGGAACCCGGTCCGGAGGTGAGTATGGACGCGCACGACCTCGGACCGGACGCTGTGCTCTCGCTTGTGCCGCGACTCGGTGGCACTGTAGGTCCTGTGGTCGTGGTCGGCTGCGAACCGGCCGCCGTCGACGCCGGGATCGGCCTGTCGGCGGCAGTGCAGGACGCGGTCGGGACGGCGGCGCAACTGGTGGTCGACCTGGTCACCGGACAGGTCGCCGGACCGGCATCCCGGACCGGTGTGACGGAGGGGAAGTTGTGATGCGCTGGATGCTGCTGGCCGTCGTACTGCTGCTGCTGGTCGGGGTGGGCTACTACGGCCTGGAAGACATTCGCCGCTACCTCCGGCTGAGGGACATGTAGCCCGATGTGCCTGGGCATCCCGGGCCGGGTGGTCGACTGTCCGGACGGCGCGGCGCTCGGCCGGGTCGAGGTGGCCGGAGTTGTCCGCGACATCAACGTGACACTGCTCGACGGCCCGTTCGTGCCCGGTGAGTACGTACTGATCCACAGCGGGTTCGCACTGGAGCGGATCTCGCCGGAACGCGCCGCCGACGCGCTCGCGTTCTTCGGGGCCGACCTGTGAACGGGCCGGCGATGTTCGCGCGGTACGCGTTCGCTCCCAACCAGCTCGGGTACTGCGGCCCCGCGGACGCCGGCGCCCTGCTCGAGGGCCGGACGGGCACCAGGTTCCGGGCGCTGGCGAAACAGTTCGAGGGTGCCTGGCCGCAGCTGCGGGTGATCGCCGCGGCCACCGGTACGGCGGATCCGCTCGACCGCGAGGTGGTCGAGGCGTACTGGGTGGGCAATCGCTTGCTCGACCGGGCCGGCGGCGCCGACCCCGGGCTGCCGCACCACAGTTTCCAGGTGTTCTGCCATTACCCGTGGGCAGGCCTGCTGCACGACGAACGCCGTACCGAGCATGCGCTCCAGGTCCTCGACCAGTGCCGGATCCGATGGGGCAGGGTGATCTCGGTTGCCGACGGCAAGGTCGTCGTCGAGTCGCGACCGCTGGTCTGGGACGGCGTCCGCCTGGCGCTCGGTCTGCCCGGCCGGGACACCGCGACGCTCGGTCTCGGCAACGTGGAGCTGATCGAGCCGCTGCGGGCCGGCGACTGGGTCTCGCTGCACTGGGGCTGGGTCTGCGACCGGTTGACGCCACCGCAGCTGGTTGCCTTACGCCACTATTCGGCGTACCACCTGACGCTGGTCAATCAGCGCCTGGGCGGCCGCACCGGGATGTCCGGGCCGAGGATCCCGTGACCGTCGGGCTGGCCCACCACGCCAGGTGAGTTCAGCACCGCGGGCCGCGACACCGGCCGGTGGTCCAGCGGACCGGACCGATCCGGCTCCCACCGCGCCGGGTCCTCGGTCATGCCGAGCAGGTAGGTCACGGTGCAGTCGAGCGCACCGGCCAGCTCGGGCAACCGCACCACATCGACCCCGGCGCCGTGCTCGAAGCTGGACAACGTCTTGTTGGTGGTCCGGATCCCCCGCCGCGCCAGCCGGCTGACGAGCTGCTTCTGGGTCAGCCCGAGCTGTAACCGGCGCGCGCGCAACCGATGGCTGACCACCAGATGCCGGTCAACCGCAACCTCGCTGCGATCCTCGAACATGCACCTACCCCCTGCTGCCAGCCTGTCGTGCGGCTACGGCCGCGTCAATCGCCCGGTGGCCTGGATTCCATCTCCGCCAGGGCGTGCACGGTGTAGCGCGCGAAGTTGAAGACCGGGGCGCGTCCCAGCAATCGCTCGAACTCCTCGTGCGAGTCCACCTCGTAGATCCACGCCCCGCCGTGCGATCCGACCACGTGGTACCTGGCCAGCACCTTGCCGTCACGCTCCAGCCGCTGCCCGTACTCCGGCATCGCCCCCACCGCCCGCGCCATCTCCGGCGAGAGCAGGCTGAGCTCCATCTGCCACAACACGAGGAACTTCATCGTCAGTTTCTCAGGTGGAGCCTGCGGGCGGCTTCGGCTATCGAGCCGGAGATCGACGGGTAGACGGTGAAGGATTGGGCTACCTGGTCGACGGTGAGACGGGCGGCCACAGCGAGCGAGATCGGGTGGATGAGTTCGCTGGCTCGGGGCGCTACGACGACGCCGCCGACGACGATGCCGGTGTTGGGCAGGCAGAAGAGTTTGACGAAGCCGTCGCGGACGCCCTGCATCTTGGCGCGGGCGTTGTCGGCCAGCGCGACCTTGACGACCATCGCGGTGCTGCCACCGGCGTCCACCACCGCCTGGGAGAGGCCGACCGTCGCGATCTCGGGCGCGGTGAAGACGTTCGCGGAGACCGTTGACTGGTCCAACGGTGCGACGGCGTCCCCGAGGGCGTGGGCCATCGCGATCCGGCCCTGCATCGAGGCCACCGAGGCCAGCATGAGTACGCCGGTGCAGTCGCCGGCCGCGTAGACCCCGCGGGCGGTGGTCCGCGAGACCCGGTCGACCTTCACGAACCCGCCGTCGGTCAGCGACACGCCCGACTCGACCAAATTCATGTCGTCGGTGTTCGGCAACGATCCGACCGCGAGCAGCGCATGCGAACCCTCGACCTTCCGACCGTCGGTCAGGGTCACCACGACCCCGTCGCCCTGCCGTTTCACCGACTCGGCCCGCGACTTGCTCAGGACCGTCAGCCCGCGCCGCTTGAACACGTCCTCCAGCACCGCGGCCGCGTCCGCGTCCTCGCCCGGGAGCACCCGGTCCCGGGACGACACCAGGACGACGTCGCTGCCGAGTGCGTCGTACGCGCTGGCGAACTCCGCACCCGTGACGCCGGACCCGACCACGATCAGCCGCTCGGGCAGTTCCTGCAACTCGTAGACCTGCTCCCAGGTGAGGATCCGCTCGCCGTCGGGCTCCGAGCCCGTGAGGATGCGCGGCCTTGCCCCGGTAGCGATCAGGATCACATCGGCGTCCAGCCGCTCGTCGCCGACGACCACCGTCTCCGGCCCGTCGAGCCGGCCGCGGCCCCGGATGATCCGGACCTTGTCGCGGTCCAGCCGGCGCTCGATGCCCTCGGACTGGGCGGCCGCGAGCGCCTTGACCCGTTTGTTGACGACGGAGAGATCGACACGCACGGAGTTGGCCGGATTGTCGTCACCGTCGTCGAGCCGCACTCCCAGCTCGCCGGCCTCCTCGACCTCGGTCATCACCTCCGCGGTGGCGATCAAGGTCTTGCTCGGAACGGCGTCGGTGCGCACGCCGGAACCGCCGATCCCGTCGGAATCGACGACCGTCACCTCCCCGCCGAGTTGGGCGGCCGCACTCGCCGCTTCGTACCCGCCAGGACCGCCACCGATGATCACAACTCGCGCCACAAGAGGCCATTGTTCCGTATCCTCTTTTTCCGTGACCCTGTACGCCGCGTTTGCGTCGAATCTGGACCCGAACCTGATGGCCGAGCGGTGCCCGTACTCCCCGCTGCGCGGGACCGGGTGGATCCACGGCTGGCGACTCACCTTCGGCGGCGAGGAGCTCGGCTGGGAGGGCTCGATGGCCACCGTGGTCGAGGACCCGTCCGACCCGGCCAACCAGGTCTTCGTCGCGCTGTACGACGTCCACCCGAAGGACGTCGAGCGCCTGGACGAATGGGAGTGGATCGACCAGAACGTCTACAGCAAGATCCAGGTCCGGGTGCAGACCCTGGACGGCGAGCAGCTGGCCTGGATGTACGTGCTGAACGCCTACGAGGGCGGCCTGCCCTCCGCCCGCTACCTGGGCATCCTCGCCGAGGCCGCCGAGGCCGCCGGCGCCCCGGACGACTACGTGGCGGACCTGCGTTCCCGCCCCTGTCAGTCGTCGGGTCATTAGAGTTCGCAATGTGACCGTAGATCTGAAGGCCGCCGCAGACGCCTGGCTGAGCGAAGACCCCGACCCCGACACCCGCGCCGAGCTGCGGGCGCTGCTGGATTCCGGGGACACCACCGAGCTGGCCGACCGCTTCGCCGGCACGCTCGAGTTCGGTACGGCGGGCCTCCGCGGAGCCGTCGGCGCCGGACCGAACCGGATGAACCGGGTCGTGGTGATCCGCGCCGCCGCCGGACTCGCGGCGTACCTGAAGGCCAAGGGGCTCACCGACGGACCGGTCCTGATCGGGTACGACGCGCGCCACAAGTCGGACGTGTTCGCGCAGGACACCGCCGCCGTGATCCGCGGCGCGGGGCTGGACGCCGTACTGCTGGACCGCCCGACGCCGACCCCGGTGATCGCCTTCGGCATCAATCACCTGCACGCGGTGGCGGGCGTGGTCGTGACCGCGTCGCACAACCCGCCGCAGGACAACGGCTACAAGGTCTACCTGGGCGACGGCTCGCAGATCGTGCCGCCTGCCGACGCGGAGATCGCGGCCGCCATCGCCGCGGTCGGCCCGCTGGCCGAGGTGCCGCGTGGCGACGACTGGCAGACCGCCGGCGACGACCTCCTGAACGCGTACCTGGACCGCATCGCCGACCTGGTGCCGGCGGATGCGCCGCGCGAGCTGAACGTCGCCTACACGCCGCTGCACGGCGTCGGGCGGACCCTCGTCGAGGCAGCCGTCGCCCGCGCGGGGTTCGCCGCACCGCAGGTGGTGGCGTCCCAGGCCGACCCGGACCCCGACTTCCCGACCGTCGCGTTCCCGAACCCGGAGGAGCCGGGCGCGATCGACGCGGCGCTGGAGCTGGCCCGCTCGATCGGCGCGGACATCGCGGTCGCGAACGACCCGGACGCGGACCGGTGCGCGGTCGCCATCCCCGATCCGCAGAGCCAGAATGGCTGGCGGATGCTGCGCGGTGACGAGCTCGGCGCGCTGCTCGGCGAGTTCCTGCTGGCGCCGCGGCCGGACGGGGTCGCCGCGTGCTCGATCGTGTCGTCGTCGCTGCTCGGCAAGATCGCCGCGTCGTACGGCGTCCGGTACGTCGAGACGCTGACCGGGTTCAAGTGGATCGGACGGGTGCCGGACCTGGTGTTCGGGTACGAGGAGGCACTCGGGTACTGCGTCGATCCGGCGGCCGTGAAGGACAAGGACGGCGTATCGACGCTGGTCCGCGTTCTGCAGCTGGCCGCGCAGGCGAAGGCCGCCGGGCGCACGTTGCAGGATCTGCTGGACGATCTCGCGGTCAAGCACGGCCTGCACGCGACCGACCAGCTGTCGGTGCGGGTCGACGACCTGTCGCTCATCGCTCAGGCAATGGAACGGCTTCGCGCCACGCCGCCCACGAGACTGGGCGACTACACCGTCGAACGGATCGACGACCTGAGCCAGGGGTCCGCATCACTGCCCCCGACGGACGGCCTGCGGTACACGCTGTCCGAGGGGGCCCGCGTCGTCGTCCGGCCGTCCGGCACGGAGCCGAAGCTCAAGTGCTACCTGGAAGTGGTCGTGCCGGTCAGCACGGATGTCGCTGATGCTCGGCGCCGGGCAGGCGAGAACCTGTCCGGCATCAAGCAGACCCTGTCGGCCGCGCTGGGGATCTAGCCGCTGGGGAGCACCTGGCGGGTGGCTCCCCGGCGTCAGCGTGCGGCTGCGGCGGCTTCGGCTTCCTCGGTGCGCAGGGAGCTCTGCAGCGACGAGTGCAGGATGCGGAGCGTGCTGGTGGACTGCATCAGCGCGTCCCGCTCGTCCGGGTTGCGGTTGGCGAGGGCGGTGATCTCGTTGATGCTGGCCTCGATCCGGGCGATCCGGTCGGCGACCGAACCCTCCTGGCTGCTGGCCTTGCGGATCGCGTCGGACGTGACCGTCCAGACGTCTTCCTTGTCGTTGGTCCGCCGCGACATGTCCACCATCTGGCTCAGCGCCGCGAGGTCGTGGTCGACCTGGGTGCGCTCCACCGGTGAGGTGATGCCGGTCGTCGCCTGCCGGAGCCGGGTGACGTGCCCGGACAGCTCCGACCAGGTGGAACGACCGCTCTTGATCTTGTCCAGCACCTTGGCGTACTCGGTGTTGAACTCGTCGTAGTTCACTGTCCTTGACTCCTGCCGTTCGAGGCTCGACTCAGAAACTCTAGGGCGTCCGCACCCGAAACAAGTAACCACACGATCGCAGATCGTGCGGGTGTCGCCAAAACGCAACAGCCGCCCGGTACGGCAACGCGTACCAGGCGGCTGAGTTACGTCGGAATCGCGGCGAGATCAGGCGACGTACGCCGAGCTCGCGTTGAAGGTGTTGCAGTTGCCCGCGACCGTGTAGCTGTGCCGCGCGTTGAAGCCGGCGGTCACCCAGAAGGCGTGGTTCTTGATCGAACCGTGGTCCCGCACGCCGCCCGGCTGGTCGCCGCTGTTGCTGATCACCCAGTTGTACTGGGTCATGAAGCCGCCGCTGAACGGGTAGTTGCGCTTGTTCGCGCCGTCCACAGCACCGCCGAGGCAGGACGCCTGCAGCTCACGACGACGGCTCTCCTCGAGCTGCGCCGCGTAGGTGCTGAAGGCCCGCTGCCGCGCCCAGGACGCGTTCAGGATGCCGGTGAGCCACTGGACGTGGTGACCGTACTCGTGCGACAGCGTGAACGTCGCGTACGCCCGTGCCATCGTCGGGCTCTGCGCCCAGTAGTTCATGATCACGTACGCCGGGACGTAGATGTAGCCGTTGTCGACACCGCAGAAGAACGCAGTACCACCGGTGACCACGCCACACTTCGAGTTGACCGCGCTCGAGTTGTGGACGACCAGCTTCGGAGCAACCTTGTACGCCGCGCCGGCCTGCTTCAGCGGCAGGGCCCAGGAGCCGTAGAGGCACTTGTAGAGGTTGTTCTCATAGGCGACGACTCCCGCGAACGTGCGCAGCGAGACGTTGAGCTCCTTGCAGTTCGACGTGGGGATCGCGCCGGTCTTGTACAGCTTGTTGTAACGCACGACGTTCGTCAGCGACGACTTCGTGGTGAGTCCGTCTCCAGCCGGCGGCGGACCGGCCACCAGACCCGTGCCGATCTCGATCGGCTTCGTGTCGGCGGCCTGCGTGGCGGCAGTCGTCGTCGTGCTGGAGGTCTGCGCGGCCTGGGCGTTGGGCAGCGCCAGCGCGGCGAAGCCGGCCAGGGCACCGACCGTGGCCACGCCACGCAGGGTGATGCGGGAGAGGTTGACCATGAGCTCCACTCTCGATGTGTCTAGGGACCTGTCGGACCAATCCTGGGGTGCACAGGGGTTCACCCGAGCTTGAACACGGGCTCTGACGCGGCGATTCGCGCCACAGTTCCCCTCACTGGCCCAGTTTTCCGCCCAGGAATCGCAACTGGTCAGGGAGCATACGCCGCCAGTAACCAGGGGTGTGGGCCCCGGCCTGCTGTCCGCCGGCCGCGTGCAGTTGCTCGCGCAGCTCGTGCGCGGCCGGTGCGAACGGATCGTCCCGGCCGCAGTCGATGCGGACAGCAACATCGCGGAAGCCGACCGGCCGGCCGAACACCTGGCTCTGGTCGAAGTCCTCGGGCCCGTCGAACGCTCCGGGCTGTACTTCGTCGTACTCGCGGTAGAGCGCCGGGCTGAGGGCCCCGACCGCGACCGCTCGCGAACCCGGCCGGACCCGTCGCTGCCAGTACTGCAAAGCCACCCAGAGCAGGGCTCCGTACCCACCCATCGACCAGCCGAGGACGCCGTACCGACCGGTGCGCAGACCGCGATCGGCCAACAGGGGAAGGAATTCCTGGTCCAGCATGAAGCCGGGATCGTTGCCGTCGGCCCGTCGGTGCCAGTAGCTGTTCGGGCCGCCGTCGACGGTCGCGAGCGCGAAGGCCGGCGTACCCGCCCGGACCGTCGCGGTCAGGTACCGGTCGATGCCGAGGTCGTTGATCGCCGATGTGTGGTCGCCCCCACGACCGTGCAGGACGAGTACGACGGGCAGGGTCACCGAGGCGTCGTACCCGTCCGGATAGATGATGCTGTAGCCGACCTCGGTACGGCGGCCGAAGGAGTTGAAGCTGCCCGATACCACCGGACCGGCAGGCACATCGGGTACGACGCCGTCCGGGCCGGTGAGGCCGAGCGCCTCGTGCAGCCGCGCCCGGCCGGGAATCGCGCCGGTCTCGAGAGCCGCTACCCCGGCGACTCCGACCATCCCCGCCGCGACCGCCGTGCGGAGAAGGACGCGACGACCGAGCACGCTCAGCGGGCCAGCGCGGCCACGATCGCGACCACGGCGAGGACTCCGATCGCGATCAGCTCGGGCTTGGCCCAGCTGGTGATCACCTCACCTCGCGACTGCTCGGAGTACTGGCCCTGCAGGGTCTCGATCCGGTTGACCACGAAGTCGGCCTTGGACAGGGAGTTGTCCGCCGCCAGCTTCCGGCCGCCGACACGCTGCTTGCGAAGGTCGCGCATGATCAGTTGGACGCCGGGCGCGCGGAAACGGTTCTCCTCGGTGTGCACCCGGAGGATGTCGGTCACATCGGCGCCGGTCACCTCCGACCACGGGATCAGGCGATCGCGCAGATGGTTACGCAGCAGTAGATTCTGGGGGCTGAGCGTCACCGACGGCCGCATCAGGCCGACGTACGCGAGCACCATGAAGATCGCGATGATGCAGCCGACCAGCAGCCCGGTGGCGGTCCGCCACTCCAGGGCCACGTCGATCAGGCCGAGGACCCCGATCACCAGGACGATGGCCCCGGTGATCCGGTTCGACGCAGACAGGTACTGCTCGCTCTCGGGCGACTTCGACTTCACCGGGACAAAGTAACTGGCTGTCGGGAACGGCACTAGCCGTGGGCGGTGGTCCCGCGCCGTAGCGAGCAGGTGCTCGGTGCGGTAGCTCGGCGTGCGGGAGGGAAGGCCTCGATGTGGTTCATCGTGGCCTTTCCTCCCGTGCGCCGAGGTGCCGTGCCGAGTGCCGCGCAGTAGGCGCGGGGCCGCCGCCCACGGCTAGACTGCCCAAGGTGACCACACTCGACAGCGGCGTCGACAGCCTGGCCGACGTGACCTCGTCCGAGGACCGGCTGCGCCGGTTCCTGCTCGGACTGCCGGGCGTCGACCAGGTCGGCGCCGAGGCCCGGGCCGCCACCCTGGGCACCCGGTCGATCAAGACCACCGCCAAGGCCTACGCACTCGACCTGGCGATCTCGATGATCGACCTGACCACGCTGGAGGGCCAGGACACTCCCGGCAAGGTGCGGGCCCTGTGTGCGAAGGCGAAACGGCCCGACCCGGCCGACCCGACCGCTCCGCAGGTCGCCGCCGTCTGTGTCTATCCGGACCTGGTCGCCACCGCGAAGCACGAGCTGAAGGGCTCCGGGATCAACGTCGCGAGTGTCGCGACCGCCTTCCCCAGCGGGCGTTCCAGCCTCGCGATCAAGGTCCAGGACACCAAGGACGCAGTCGCGGCGGGCGCCGACGAGGTCGACATGGTGATCGACCGCGGCGCCTTCCTCTCGGGGCGTTACGGTCTGGTCTTCGACGAGATCACCGCGATCCGCGAGGCCGCCGGCGACGCGCACCTGAAGGTGATCCTGGAGACCGGCGAACTGGTCACCTACGACAACGTGCGCCGGGCGTCCTGGCTGGCGATGCTGGCCGGCGCCGACTTCATCAAGACCTCCACCGGCAAGGTGTCCCCGGCCGCGACGCTGCCGGTGACGCTGGTGATGCTGGAGGCGGTCCGCGACTACCACGAGGCCACCGGGCTGCGCATCGGCGTCAAGCCGGCCGGCGGGATCCGGACGGCGAAGGACGCGATCAAGTACCTGGTCACGGTCAACGAGACCGCCGGGCCGGACTGGCTGGACCCGGAGCTGTTCCGTTTCGGGGCCTCCAGCCTGCTGAACGACCTGCTGATGCAACGCACCAAGCTGGCCACCGGGCACTACCCGGGCCCCGACTACTTCACCTTGGACTGACAGGCATGAGCAGATTCGAGTACGCACCGGCCCCCGAGTCGCGGGCCATCGTCGACATCAAGTCGTCGTACGGCCTGTTCATCAACGGGCAGTTCACCGACGCCACCGACGGCAAGCCGTTCAAGACCGTGTCGCCTGCCTCCGAAGAGGTGCTCGCCGAGGTGAGCGAGGCCGGTCCCGCCGATGTGGACAAGGCCGTTCGCGCGGCCCGCAAGGCCTTCGAGAAGGTCTGGGGCCCGATGAGCGGCAAGGACCGGGCGAAGTACCTGTTCCGGATCGCGCGGCTGATCCAGGAGCGCTCGCGTGAGCTGGCGGTGCTGGAGTCGCTCGACAACGGCAAGCCGATCCGCGAGTCCCGCGACGTCGACATCCCGCTGGTCGCCGCACACTTCTTCTACTACGCGGGCTGGGCCGACAAGCTCGAGTACGCCGGTGTCGGCGACGATCCGCAGCCGTGGGGTGTCGCGGGCCAGGTGATCCCGTGGAACTTCCCGATGCTCATGCTGGCGTGGAAGATCGCCCCGGCGCTGGCGGCCGGCAACACCGTCGTGCTCAAGCCGGCCGAGACGACTCCGTTGACAGCGCTGGCGTTCGCGGAGATCTGCCAGCAGGCCGATCTGCCGCCGGGCGTGGTGAACATCGTCACCGGCGCCGGCCGGACCGGGCAGGCGCTGGTCGAGCACCCGGACGTCGACAAGGTCGCGTTCACCGGTTCGACCGAGGTCGGCCGGGCGATCGCCAAGTCGGTGGCGGGCACGCACAAGGCGGTCACGCTCGAGCTCGGCGGCAAGGCGGCGAACATCGTCTTCGAGGACGCGCCGATCGACCAGACCATCGAGGGCATCGTCAACGGCATCTTCTTCAACCAGGGACACGTCTGCTGCGCAGGCTCGCGGCTCCTCGTCCAGGAGAGCGTGTACGACGAGGTGCTCGCGCGACTGAAGCGCCGGATGGGCACGCTGCGCGTCGGAGATCCGCTCGACAAGAACACCGACATCGGCGCGATCAACTCCGCCGCCCAGCTGGCGAAGATCCGCGAGCTGTCGCAGATCGGCGAGGACGAGGGCGCCGAGCGCTGGTCGCCGGAGTGCGAGCTGCCGGCCAACGGTTACTGGTTCCCGCCGACCGTCTTCACCGGGGTGTCGCAGGCGCACCGGATCGCCCGCGAGGAGATCTTCGGCCCGGTACTGTCCGTGCTGACGTTCCGTACTCCGCAGGAGGCGGTCGAGAAGGCGAACAACACGCCGTTCGGCCTCTCCGCCGGGATCTGGACCGACAAGGGATCGCGGATCCTCTGGATGGCGAACCAGCTGCGCGCCGGCGTGGTCTGGGCGAACACGTTCAACCGCTTCGACCCGACCTCGCCGTTCGGCGGGTACAAGGAGTCGGGCTACGGCCGCGAGGGCGGTCGCCATGGTCTGGAGGCCTACCTTGCCCACTAAGGACACTCCGAGGCTGGAAGTGCGCAAGACTTACAAGCTCTACGTCGGCGGCGCCTTCCCGCGCAGCGAGTCCGGCCGGTCGTACGTCGTGACCGATGCCAAGGGCAAGTTCCTGGCGAACGCGTCGCAGGCCTCCCGCAAGGACGCCCGGGACGCGGTCGTCGCGGCCCGCAAGGCGTTCGCCGGCTGGCACGCGCGGACGGCGTACAACCGGGGTCAGGTGCTGTACCGGATCGCCGAGGTGATGGAGGGCCGGCACCAGCAGTTCAGCTTGGAGGTCTCGCAGTCCGAAGGGCTGTCGATCTCCAAGGCCCGGGTGGTCGTGGACGCGTCGATCGACCGCTGGGTCTGGTACGCCGGGTGGGCCGACAAGCTCGCCCAGGTGGTCGGCTCCAGCAACCCGGTCGCCGGGCCGTACTTCGACTTCTCGTTGCCCGAGGCAACAGGTGTGGTCGCGGTGCTCGCGCCGCAGGACTCCAGCCTGCTCGGTCTGACCAGCGTGATCGCGCCGGCGATCGTCTCCGGTAACACGGTCGTCGCAGTCTCGTCGTACGAGCGGCCGCTGCCGGCGATCACGTTGGGCGAGGTGATGGCGACCTCCGACGTACCGGGCGGCGTGGTCAACATCCTCACCGGTTCGGCGTCCGAGGTCGGCCCGTGGCTGGCGTCGCACATGGACGTGAACGCGATCGACCTGTGCGGGATCGTCGATCCCGAGGAGGCGACCGAGCTCGAGATCGCCGCGGCCGACAACCTCAAGCGGGTACGCCGTCCCGCCGAGGAGGACTGGTCCGCGGACCAGGGCCTGTCGCGGCTCACGCAGTACCTCGAGCTGAAGACCGTCTGGCACCCGATCGGAGTTTGATCCTTGCTGAAGCCAGGTGACCGGGTCGCGATCGTCTCGCCGTCCCGGGGGCTGCCGGAGGTCTTTCCCGGGCCGTACGAGCTGGGGCTGCGGCGGCTGCGCGACGACTTCGGCCTGCACCCGGTCGAGTATCCGACGACCCGGAAGCTTCAGTCCACGCCGGAGGAGCGCGCCGACGATCTGCACGAGGCGTGGTCGGATCCGTCGATCCGCGCGGTGTTCGCGAGCATCGGCGGCGACGACCAGCTCACCGTGCTGAAGTACCTGGACCCGGCCGTCTTCCAGGCGAACCCGAAGCCGTTCTTCGGGTACAGCGACAACACGAACCTGCTCAACTTCCTGCACACATTGGGTTTGCCGGCCTTCCACGGCGGCAGCGTGATGGTGCAGTTCGGCCGTGGCGGCGCGCTGCACCCGGACACCGAGCGTTCGTTGCGCGCGGCAATGTTCACCGGCGGCGAGTTCGACCTGACGCCGGCCGAGGGGTGGACCGACGTCGACCACGACTGGGCAGTCCCGGAGAATCTCGCGACCGAGCCGCCGCTGTTCCCTGGCACCGGGTGGACGTGGAGCGGCACGCAGACTGTCAGCGGGAAGCTCTGGGGCGGCTGCATCGAGATCCTCGACTGGCAGCTGTCCGCCAACCGCTGGATGCTCCCGACCGAGTCGTACGGCGGCGTGTTCTTCGGCGAGACCAGCGAGGAGATGCCGACGTCCGAGGCGGTCTACCGAATGCTCCGCAACCTCGGCGAACGCGGCCTGCTGGAACGCTTCGACGCGGTCCTGTGGGGCCGCCCGAAGTCCACGTCGCTCTTCCAGGAGCTGACGCCGGAGCAGTCCTTCGCCTACGTCACCGGCCAGTACCTCGCCGTCGACCGGGCGCTCGCGGAGTACAACCCGACCGCCCTGGTCGTGAAGGGCCTGGACATCGGCCACACGGACCCGCAGTTCGTGCTTCCGTACGGCGGCCAGATCCGGCTCGACCCGGCCGCGGAACGGATCACGGTCGTCTACTGAACGCGGGTCCTGGTGAGGGCCGGGTTCGGGTTGGGGTAGCAGGACACGGGAGCGGTCGTGGTGAGGAACTTCCACTTGATCTTGGCTTGGAAGGTCAGGCCGGGGTCGTTGTAGCTGGTGCCTCTGAGTTTGGTTTCGACGGTGGTACCGCGGCGGCCGGACTTGAGGCGGACCGCGAGGGTCGGGAGTTCGTAGTTGGCGCCGCCGGGGATCGGGCCGGGGACCTTGATCACGACGTCGGCGCCGTCGAGTTGCACCGACGGGGTGGAGTTCAGCCCTGAACCGCCGGACAGTTTTGCGCTGACGTACGACGTGTTGGCCGGGACCGGGAGGCGGAGGGCCAGGTCGCGGACCTCTTGGAGTTTGAAGCCCTTGACCTCGCTCGGCAGCGTCCCCGGCTGAAGGTCGACGGCGACGGTGAAGCGGGTATTCGGCCGGACGGTCGCCGGCGCGGTTGCGTTCACGGCTTGGCGCAGCGAAACAGTGTGCTGGCCGAACTTGGTGTTCGCCCGGCACGCATAAGTGGCAATCGGTTGAGCATTGATGGGCGCGAGCAAGGCGAGAGTCACCGCAAAACTGCAGTAAGTAGCCATATGACTACTCTACGAAGTCACCGCCCGAAGAGGAACCAACCGCCGACTCCGGCTGCCACGAAAACGACCGGCAGCGCCAGCAGGAACCACATCCGCGTCCGGCGATGTCGCCGTACCGGCGAATCCGTCGCGTCCGTTGCATCCGTCGCGACCGTGGTGTCCAGGTCCTCGTCGGTGATCGCGGTGCGCTCCTCGGCGCGCTGCGGGGCCTCCTGCTCGAGCCGGTAGGCCTCCGCCTCGAGCCGCTCGGCCAGCGTATCCGCGCGCTCCCAGCGGTCTTCGACGCGATAGGCCAGCGCCCGTCCGAAGATGTCGTCGAGCGGCCCGAGCGAGTCGTGCAGCACCGGGCGCAGGCTCGGCGGCGGCAGATCAGGGTCGCGGTTGAGCACCTCGCCGATCGAGCCCGCGACGTACGGCGGATGCCCGGTGATCAGCGCGTACGTGACCGCGCCGATCGCGTAGACGTCCGCCCGCTCGTCGAAGCCACCGTCGCCGCGGCCCTGCTCGGGCGCCATGTACGACGGCGTGCCGACGGCCTGGGTGAGTCCCGAGGCCTCCGCGGCCCGTTTCGCGAGGCCCAGGTCGGCGAGCACGATCCGATGGGTGCCGCCGCCGGACTCGTCACCCGGCCGGAGCAACAGGTTGGCCGGGGTGACATCGCGGTGTACGACGCCCTCGCCGTGGAGCGCAGCCACGGCTCGGGCCAGGTCCGCGCCCCACCACAGCGCGTCTACGGCATCCAGCGGGCCTTGCCGGAGTACGTCGCCGAGCGTGCCGCCGCCGATGTAGTCCATCACGAAGTACGGGCGGCCGTCGTCGAGCTTGCCCAGGTCGAAGACCCGGACGACCCGGTCACTGGCGATCCGCCGCATCAGGCGTGCCTCGGACAGGAAGCGTTCGCGCACGTCGGCGCGCGACGCCCAGTTGTCCGCGAGGACCTTGACGGCGACGTCGACATCCAGGTCGTCGTCGTACCCCCGCCACACGGTCGCGAACGCGCCTGCGCCGATCTTGTCCCGTAACCGGTACCGTCCGATGACATCCATCCGGGCTATTGTCGACCACAACCGAGCTCAAACGGGGCTCAAAAGGGGGAGCATGACCGAGGAGTTGGAAGAACTTGCGGCCCGCGCGGCGTCGGGGGACAAGACAGTGCTTCCACAACTCCTGCAGGCCATCCGGCCGCAGGTGCAGCGTCGGGTGGCGAAGTTCCTGCCGTACCGCGAGGACGCCGAGGAGGCGGTCCAGGACACCCTGCTGCAGGTGGCCAACAAGGTGCACACGTTCAAGGGCACCGGCAGCTTCGCGGGCTGGGTGACGGTCGTGGCCACCAACCAGGCCCGCCAGACCTACCGGTCGCTGAAGCGCCGCTCGGTCGAGCAGTCCGCCGAGGTGCTGCCCGAGT
Source organism: Kribbella pratensis (assembly GCF_004365355.1). GTDB lineage: Bacteria > Actinomycetota > Actinomycetes > Propionibacteriales > Kribbellaceae > Kribbella. The sequence continues at coordinate 760,692 of NZ_SODP01000002.1, forward strand.
CGGTCGACCCGCGCACCACGTCGGTGATCGCCGGCTCCCGCCTCGACCTGCTGGAGGCCCTCGAGTCGCTCGAGTCCAGCCACCCGCAGCTGGTCCAGCCGTTGGTGTTGCGCGATCTCGGCGCGCTGTCGTACGCCGAGATCGCCGACGAGCTCGACGTCCCGCTCGGGACCGTGAAGGCCCGGATCCACCAGGCCCGCAAGGCCGTCGCGGAACGTCTCACCGTCCGCTAGGCCTCAGCCGAACGTACGGCGCACCGCCACCGCCCGGCGGAGGTCGTCGAGGAAGTTGGCCGTCTGCCGGCGGATGCCCGAGACCACGCTCTGGTCCGCGATCAGCGCCTCGGCCGGCGCGATCAACTGCTCGTCGATCGCGTACTTCGGGGCGATCCGGGTCGCGGTCAGGCCGACGACCATCCCGGCCCGGATCTCCGCGGTCCGCGGGATGTCGGTGAAGAACCGCCGCACGTACGGCGCGGTGACGGCGCTCTGGGACGGATGCCAGAAACCGTCCGCGGTGGCGAGCAGTTCCTGTACGCCGATCGCCGGGTCGGTCATGATCCGGGTCCAGGCCGCTTCCTTGCCGCCGGGCAGCGCCGCGCGGCAGCGGGCCGCGTGCGTCACACCTTCCGTCGACTTGTCCCGGGCCAGCTCGGCGTCGATCTCGGCCGCGCCGAACGCGCCGAGACGGACCAGTCGAAGGACGATCATCCACCGCAGATCCGCGTCGACGACCAAACCGTCCGGAGCACCACCGTTGAGCCAGGAGGTCAGCAGCTCGGCATCATCGGTCGTCGCCACGAACGTCCGAGCGACAATCAACTGCAGGCTACTTCCGGGCACCGTGGTCGTCAGCTTGTTGCCGAGTGCATCGGCCACCGGCCCGCGGTACTGCTCGTAGTCCAGGTAGCGGCCGAGCACCCGCCCCTCCAGCCACTGCGTCAACGAGCCGACCGCGATGTCGCTGTCCTCCTGCGGAAGAGCGGCAACGAACAGTTCGAGCGCCCGCCGAGGGTCCAACTCGGCATCCGCCACCGAGTCCCGGACCGAGTTCCAGACCACCGCACGGGTCGTGCTGTCCGCGATCTTCGGCAGCACCACCGGCAGGTTCGCCAGACTGACGGCGTCCAGCCGGATCTTCGCCCAGGTGTCGTCGTTCGCGTCCGCCACCACCACATCGTTGCTCAGAGCAACTTCTGCCGAGTCCTCGGCCAGCACTACATCCGTCAAGGTTGCCGATCCGCTCTCGGCATACCCACCGACGCTCAACTTGTGCAGCCGTCGCGAGTCATCGGGGCTCTTCCGATGGAGGACGACTCCGGCGTCCGTCCGCTCGACCGTGATCGTGTCCAACCCGGACGTCCGCAACCATTGGTCCGACCATGCATCCAGGTCCCGTGCGCCGGCCTCGGTCAACTTCTCGATGAACTCGCCCAGATCCGCGTTCCCGTACTCATGCGCCTCCAGATGCGCATTGACCCCCTTGAGGAACACGTCGTCGCCCAGGTACTTCGCCAATTGCTTCAGCACTGCCGCGCCCTTGGCGTACGAGATCCCGTCGAAGTCGTCGAGCGACTGCCGCGCGTCCTTCAGACTGTCCGGCGCGACCGGATGCGTCGAACTGCTCTGGTCCGTCTGCAGCCCCCACCACTTCCGCACGAACGCGAAATCCGTCCAGTTGCCGCCGTAGCTGGTCGCGTCCTCCGACACCCGGTGCGCCATGTATTCGGCGAACGACTCGTTCAGCCACATATCGTTCCACCACTTCATCGTGACCAGGTCGCCGAACCACATATGCGCCATCTCGTGCACCAGCACCCGCGAGCGGGTACTGCGTTCGGCCTCGGTCACCGGGCCGCGGAACACGAAGTCGTCGGAGACCGTGACGCAGCCCGGGTTCTCCATCGCGCCGAGGTTGAAGTCCGGCACGAAGACCTGCCAGTACTCGCCGAACGGGTACCGCTGCCGGAACATCCCGTGATACGCGTCGAACGCTTCCCGGGTGGTCCGGAACAGATTCTCGGCGTCGCGTTCCAGGTGTTCGTGCAGCGATCGGCGGCAGGCTAGTCCGAGCGGGATCCCGTCGTACTCGCTGCGGATCAGGTGGTACGGGCCGGCGACGAGCGTGACGAAGTACGTCGACAGCGGCTTGGTCTCGGCGAGCGCCCACTCCCCTGCCGCGGTCTGCGTGGCGGCGCCATTACCCAGGACGACCCAGTCCTCAGGGCACTTCACCGTCATCGTGTACGGCGCCTTGAGGTCGGGCTGATCGAAACAGGGGAAGTACCGCGGGGCGGACTCGAGCGACGACATGCCGTAGGTGTAGACACGTCCGTCGGCGGCGTCCACGGACCGCACGAGGCCCTCGCCGTCCGCGGAGTACTTGAGCTCGGCAGTCACGACGAGCTCGTTCTCGGCCGTCAGCCCGGTGAGCGGGAAGCGGCCGCCGTCGAGTGCGTCGACATCGAGCGACTCACCATTGAGTACGACGCTGATCAGCCGCTCGGGCTTCACGTCCACCCAACTAGTGGTGCTCGTGGCGCCGAAGCGGATCCGGCTGGTCGTGACGAAGGTGTCCCCCGAGCCGGTGAGGTCGAACGCCACCTCGTACGACCGCAGGTCCAGGTCCGCCGCCCGTTGCCGGGCCTCTTCTACTGTGAGCGCGCGCATGAATGGCACGCTATCCCGGCGGGGTGTGAGCCTTGGCCGCCGCGAGCTGCGCCACCGCGCGAATTTCTTCGTTCGTCGTGTTCTCGAGCACCGCCGCGATCAGCTCGGCGTCCGCAGGCTCGGCGAGAACGGTCAGCACGTTCAACGCGCTCACGTGATCGAAGCCGGCCCGGAGGTCGTCGCCGGCCGCGGCCGGCGGATGGGCGAGGATCTCGCGCGCGACCCCACGGACCTCGTCGGCCATCGGTTCGAGCGGGTTGCCGCCGCTCACCCGCGTGTACGCCGCGGCCACCTGGTACATGTTCAGCGCCCGGCACACCATGCCGATGTTCTGGCTGTGCAGCAGCGCACCGAACGCCTGCAGCGGAATGCCGACCTCGTCCATACCCGCACGCTAGCTGAAGAACGCGAGCACCTTCTGCGCGGCATCGGGCCCGGACATCATCTTCGCGACCTCCGCCGAGCTCTCCGCGACCTTGGCGGTGCGCTCGAGCATGGCCGGCTCGTACTGCTCCAGCGCGGCGTCCAGGTCGTCCGGATGCGCGGCGATCGCCTGCGCGAGCTCGGCCGCGTCCCGCATGGCCTGGTTCGCGCCTTCACCGTGCGACGGCATCAGGTGCGCCGCATCCCCGAGTAGGGTCACACCCGATCGGCGCGGCCAGGTCAGACCGATCGGCAGGAGGTACGCCGGGCGCACGACGAACGGCTCGTCGCAAGCGGCCAGCAAGCGCCGGAACTGCGGAGCCCACTCGTCCGGAAGGTCGGTCGCGGCCGCCGGGTCCAGGTCGGACGGGCCGTAGATCGAGACGCTGACCTGGACCACGCCGTTGCCGTTGCGTTGCGCGCCCAGCATCCGGTCCGGGCCGAACGCCCAGTAGTTGCCGCGACCAACCATCTCGGCCAGTTCAGGCTGGGTCCGGTCGGCATCGTGGATCGAGCTCTGCACGACCACCTTGCCGGAGTACGTCGGCTCGACGTCGGTGAGCAGCGCACGGACCCGGGAGTTCGCGCCGTCCGCGCCGACCAGTAGCTCGCAGGTCGCCGTACTGCCGTCGGCGAAGTGCAGGAGGTATCCGCCCTCGTGTGCTTCCGCATGAGTGAAGACGCTTCCCCAGCGGACCGTGTGCGCGGGGAGTGAGCTCAGCAGGATGTCCCGCAGGTCGGCGCGGTCGATCTCCGGGCGCAGCATCGGCGCGTCGTCCGGAGTGTCCTCCTGGAGCAGCATCGTGCCGGTGTGGTCCAGCATTCGCAGGTCCTGCCCTTCGCCGCGCGCGGCCGCGAGGAACTCCCGCTCGAGACCGGCCGTCCGGAGAGCGGCCTGACCGGTGTCGGTGTGCAGGTCGAGCATGCTGCCCTGGCTGCGGGCGTCGCCGGACGCGTCGCGCTCGAACACGACGGAGTCGATGCCGTGGACGTGCAGGATCCGCGCGAGCGTGAGACCGCCCGGACCGCCGCCGATGATCGCGATCATGCCGCGCTCCTCTCTCGATACAGTGTATTGATTTATACACTGTATCGAACGACACGAGTGTATCGTTTTGCCGGTGACCGACAGCCCGCTGATCTGGGAGCGGCCCGAGCCGACCGAACGGCGCCGCCCGAGCCCGCTCAGCCGCGAGCGGATCGTCCGTGCCGCGATCGACCTCGCCGACGCCGACGGGCTGGACGCGGTGTCACTGCGGAAGGTCGCCGGCGCGCTCGACGCCGGCCCGATGCGCCTCTACCGGTACGTCGACACCAAGGACGAGCTGCTCACGCTGATGGTCGACGCCGCGTACGCGGAAGTTCCGGCGCCGGCCGGAGCGACCTGGGACGCCGTCCTCCGATCGATCGCCACGGGGATCCGGGGCGTAGCCCTGCGGCACGAATGGTTCGCGGAGCTGCTCGGCGGCCGGCCGCATCTCGGTCCGGCGACCCTCGCCCACGGCGAAGCGTCGCTGACCGCTCTGCGTTCCACCGGGCTCGACGATCTCGGCACTGTCACCGGTGCCCTTGCGGCGTTGAACGTCTACGTGATCGGCGCAGTCCGCAAGGAGGTCGCCGAGCGCCGGGCCCAGCGCGCCAGCGGACTCGACCAGCGGCAGTGGCAGCATGCGACGGCGCCCTACCTGCTCCGGATGTTCGCGACCGGTGACTATCCCGCGATGGAGGAATGGGTCCACGACGCACCCCATCTGCAAGCCGACGAGGTGTTCGAGCTCGGCCTGACCTACCTGCTGGAAGGCATCAGGAGCAGCCTGGGCACCTAGGCACCGGCCGCGGCGTGGAGGTGGCTTGCGAGCAGGTGGGCGGACTCGGGGGCGTCGGCGGCGTAGCAGAGGAGATGTGCGCGGGTTGACCACGCGTCCTGCAGCGGGCAGATGTCGAGCGCTGCGATCGCGTCGACGGCCCGGCGCGGAACGATCGCCAGACCGGCGCCGGCGGTGGCGAGGGTGATCAGCATGTGCAGGGTCGGCACGACAGTGCGGTAACGCGGCGCCGGCGCGTGCGGGCCGAGGCGCTCGTCCATCCATTGCGTGAGCGGGGAGTTGCGGTCGAGTCCGACGAGCGGATGCTCGGCAACCTCGGAGTACGCGATCGAGGTGCGGCCGGCGAGGGTACCGCCGGCCTGGCCGACGACGACCAGCGAGTCGTCGGCCAGCGGTTCGGTCCGCAGCGAGGTCGGTTCGTCGTCGAGGATCACGCCGAGGTCGGCCTCTCCGGCGGCGAGGAGCCGGACGCTGCGGACGGTACGCCGCTCGCTGACGTTGACGTCGTACTCCGGGTGCTCGCGGAGGAACGTGGCGAGGGCGACCGGGACGAGCTGGTGCATTGCCGAACCGCCGGCGACGAGCCGGATCGGGGCGGTGCTGGAGACCGCGTACGACGCGACCGCGTTGTCCAATCGGGTCGTCTCGGCGAGGACCTCGCGGGCATGCCGGGCCAGCGTGGCCCCCGCGGGAGTCAGCCGGACGCCGCGACGCTCGCGGATCAGGAGCGGTACGCCGGCTTGCGCCTCGAGGGCTCTGACCCGGGCACTGGCCGAAGGCAGGCTGAGGTGCATCACTCGCGCACCGGCGGTGATCGAGCCCTCTGCCGCGACCTGGGTGAAGAGCCGGAGATCATCGAGGTCGTAGCGCATGGCATCAGCCTACGTCTCAGCCTGAGGCTGGCTACGGAGATCGCGCATTGTGGAAGGCGGTTGCAGCCCTGATCCTCGAAAGGTGAACCGCGCTCAGCTGGCAATGGCCTATCAGGCCTGCGAGGTCGCCGATCTGGCGGCCGCGGCAGTCACGCTCGAGGACCCGACCGAGGCCCGCCGGCAAGCTGCTCGCGTGCTCGCGGCGGCTCACCAACTGACGGAAGCCGCCGATCGACTCGCCGACCCGGCCGCGCCGACCGACTCCTTACAACTGTTCGCCTACGAGTATCCCGAGGAGGCGGCGGCTGATATCAGTGAGTGGGTCCGCCGCTGCCGAGGTCGCGATGACCCAGACGCTGACGTTCGCGCTCGCGGTTGAGGTAGAGGCCGGTAGCCGTCGACACGCTGGTGAGCAGCCAGACGGCGACGCCGGCGTCGTCGGTCACACCGATCAGCGGCAGCACGTCGGGCAGGATGTCGATCGGCGAGATCAGGTAGACGAGCGCCAGTACCCAGACGAACGGCCGGCTCTTCGGCAGGTCGGCGTACGCGCCCTGGCGGACGTCCCGGAGCAGCCGCGGCAGGGCGCGGGCGCGCTGGAAGATGTCCCCGACCGGCACCGGCTCGCCGCGGGCGATCTTGCGCCGTCGGACGCGACGCCGCCAGACGACGCCGAACGCGCCGACCGCCACACCCACGACCAGCAGTACGCCGCCGACCAGTGCCGCTGGCATCCCGGCCACGTCCCCGTCCCGGAAGATCAGGGTCAGCAGCCCGATCAGCCCGAGAAACCCACCGAAGTACGCCATTCACCAACTGTAGGCTCAGCGGTTGTAGGGCTGGGACAGGAGCGGGCGGGTGTTGGTGAGGACCTGCTCGTAGTTGGCGCGGATCTTGGCGGCGTCGACGGTGATCGCCGGCTCGGGTTTGCCGACCGGGACCGGCCAGGTCGGCAGCTCGCCGGTGAGGGCCCAAGCTGCTTGGCGGGCGGCGCCCAGAGCGACGTACTCGGCTGGTTCGGGGAGTACGACCTCGGCTCCCAGGAGGGCTGGAGCGAGGGCCTGTACGGAGCGGGAGCGGGCGCCGCCGCCCAGCAGGAGGACCCGGTGGACGGGCAGGCCCTGGGCCCGGAGCGCGTCGACGGCGTCGGCGAGGCCGCAGAGGAGGCCCTCGACCGCTGCGCGGGCCATCGTCGCGGGCTGCATGGTTGCGCGGGTCAGGCCGTAGATCAGGCCGGTGGAGTGCGGGAGGTCCGGCGTACGCTCGCCGTCCAGGAACGGGAGCAGCACCAGGCCGTCGCTGCCGGGTGAGGTGAGCGCGGCCTCGTCGAACTCGGCCAGGTCGAGGCCGAGCATGTTCGCGGTCGCGGACATCACGCGAGCCGCGTTCAGCGTGCACACGAGCGGCAGGTATTCGCCGGTCGCGTCCGCGAAGCCCGCAACCAGGCCGGTCGGGTCCGCGGTCGGGTGGGCCGACCGCGCGAACGCCGTACCGCTGGTCCCGAGGGAGACGGCAACATCGCCGGGCTGCAGGTCGAGCCCCAGCGCCGCCGCCGCGTTGTCGCCGGTGCCGGCGCCGATCGCCGCGCCGAACGCCGTCTGACCGACGATCTCGCCCGGCCCGGCGACGCGCGGAAGCGCCAACTGCCGCCCGAACGCAAGCTCAACCAGGTCCGTCCGATAACTGTTCGTCGCCGCCGACCACCACCCGGTCCCGGAGGCGTCTCCACGATCGGTGGTGATCCCCTCGATACCGGTCCGATCAGCAGCCAGCCGATGCGTCATCCAGTCGTGCGGCAGCACAACCGCCGCGGCCCGCACCGCAGCTTCCCGCCTGACCGCGTCGGCTCCGCGGGCGGCTTCGTCGCGTAGCCAGCGGAGCTTGGTGACTGTGAAGCTCGGCACGGGGACCGAGCCGATTGCTTCGGCCCAGGCCTCGGCGCCACCCAGCTCGGCGATCAGTTCGGTGGTGGCGTCGGCCGAGCTGGTGTCGTTCCAGAGGACGGCGGGATGGACTACCTCGCCGGAGTCGTCCAGCAGGACCATGCCGTGTTGCTGGCCGCCCACCGCGATCGCCTCTACCCCGTCCAGCAGGCCGTCGGACGCGATCTCCCACGCCTTCCACCACTCGGCGGGGTCCACCTGGGTGGCGTCCGGGTGTGGCGCCCGGCCCTCGCGTACCACCGCGCCGGTCTCGGCGTCGCACACCAGAACCTTGGTCGCCTGGGTGGAGCAGTCCACACCGGCAACCAGCCTCAGCTCAGTCATGCTCCGACGCTACAGGGCTTCGAGGGTGGCGCGGGCACCGATCTCGTGGAGCGACTTCAGAGCAGCCTTGTACTGCGTGACGAACCGCTCGTCGGACGCGAGATCGCCGAACAGATCCGGATCCGAGATGAACACCAGCGGGTCCTCCCGGTTGTGCTGCGCGCGTTCGACCAGCTTGTCCCGCAACCGGTCGACCACCTCGATCGCATTGCCCTGCTCGTCTGTGCCCTCGGCGTACCGCGCCCAGGACGCCACGACCAGCACCGACCGCTTGATCTCTCGATCGGCCGCCAACTGCTCGCGCACCACCGGCAGCAGCCACTTCGGGATCCGGTCCGAGCTCTCCGCGCACAACCGCGCCAGCGTGTCCCGCACCTCCGGGTTCGCGAACCGCTCGATCAGCTGGTGCTTGTAGCGGTCAAGGTCGACCCCCGGCACCGGCGGCAGCGTTGGCGTACCTTCGTTGTCCATGTAACCGAGCAGGAAGTCCACGAAGAGCTTGTCCTGACACACCTCGTGCGCGTACCGATAACCGGCCAGAAACCCGAGGTAGCACAGCGCCTGGTGCGAGGCGTTCAGCAGCCGCAGCTTCATCAGCTCGTACGGCTCGACGTCCTCGACGATCTGTACACCGACATCCTCGTACGGCGGCCTGCCGAGACCGAAGTCGTCCTCGAGCACCCACTGCGTGAACGGCTCGCACACCACCGGCCAGCCGTCCTCGATCCCGAACCGTTCGGCCAGCGCCTCCCGGTCCGCGTCGGTGGTCACCGGCGTGATCCGGTCGACCATGCAGTTCGGGAACTTGACCTCGGTCTCGAGGAAATCCGCGGTATCCGGATCCTTCAGCCGCGCGAAGCTCGCGATCATCTTGCGCGCGACGTGCCCGTTGCCCGGGATGTTGTCACACGACATCACGGTGAACGGCGGTACGCCGGCCGCCCGCCGCCGTGCCAGCGCCTCGACGATGAACCCGAACGCGCTCCCCGGCGTCGCGCCCGGCTCCAGGTCGGCGGCCAGCGAGGGGTCGGACGCATCGAGCTCGCCCGTCACCTGGTTCACGTGATACCCGCCCTCGGTGATCGTCAGCGACACGATCCGCGTCGCCGGATCCACCATCCGGGCGAGCACCGCTTCCGGATCGTCCGGCGCGAACAGGTAGCCGGCGATCGACCCGATCACCCGGGGCTCGAGGGTTCCGTCGGGATGCTTGACGACCAACGTGTACAGGTGGTCCTGCGCCGACAGGACGTCGTACATCCGCCGGTCCTGAGGCAGCACCCCGACACCGACGATCCCCCAGTCCAGCGCCTTCCCGTCGTTCATCAACCGGTCCAGGTACATCGCCTGGTGCGCCCGGTGGAACCCCCCGACGCCGAAGTGCACGATCCCCGGCGTCACCGCCGTACGGTCGTAGGAGGGCACACCGACGTCATTGCCGAGGGCATCGAGAGCGGCAGTAGCCAGTTTCACTTGACCGCCCCCAGCGACAGACCCTGGACGAGCTTGTCCTGTGCGGCGAACCCGGCGATCAGCACCGGCAGCGACACCACGATCGACGCGGCACAGACTTTGGCGAGGAACAATCCTTGGCTGGTCACGAACCCAGTCAAGAACACCGGCGCGGTCTGCGCCACTGTGCCGGTCAGCACCCGGGCGAACAGCAGCTCGTTCCAGCTGAAGATGAAGCAGATCAGCGCGGCCGAGGCGATACCCGGTGTGACGACCGGTGCGACCACGGACCGCAGCGTGCGGGTCAGCGACGCCCCGTCGACGGAGGCCGCCTCGAGGATCTCGACCGGCACCTCGGAGAGGAAGCTGCGCAGCATCCAGACCGCGATCGGCAGGTTCATCGAGGTGTACAGGATGATCAGCAGCCAGATGTTGTCCAGGAACCCGACCGACTGCGCGAACAGGTAGATCGGCAGCAGGCCGGCCACCACCGGCAGCATCTTCGTGGACAGGAAGAAGAACAGCACGTCGGTCCACTTCTTCACCGGCCGGATCGACAGCGCGTACGCCGCCGGGAACGCGAGCAGGATGACCAGCGCGGTGGACAGGATGCTCGCGGTCAGCGAGTTCGCGATCGACGGCCACGGTCCGGTGTCGAAGAACGAGCGGTAGCCGTCGAGTGTCAGCGGCGCCGCGATGTCCGGCGGGTTCTTCGCCGCGTCCTCCTCGGAGTGGAACGACGTCAGCAGCATCCACAGCACCGGCAGCACGAACAGGATGCCCACGATCCAGGCCACCCCGGACAGGACGAACCCGCCACCCCGGTTCTTCTTGCCGGTAACGATCGTCACCTGCCCACTCATCGACGGGTCTCCTCTCGGAACAGGGTGGACACCGACCGCAGCGCGAACGTCGCGATCGCGATCGTGCCGATCACGACGATGACGCCGGCGGCCGAGGCCCGGCCGTAGTCGTGTGCGGTGTAGAAGGTCTGGTAGATCGTGTACGGGAGGTTCGCCGTACCGAGACCGCCGGACGTGATCGTGAAGACCGCGTCGAAGTTCTGTACGACGTAGATCGAGCCGAGCAGTGCGGACAGCTCGAGGTACTGCCGCAGGTGCGGGAGCGTCATGTAGCGGAAGATCTCCCACTGGTTCGCGCCGTCGATCCCGGCCGCCTCGATCACGTCGAGCGGCCGGCTCTGCAGACCGGCCAGCAGGATCAGCATCATGAACGGCGTCCACTGCCAGACCAGCGCGAAGATGATCGACCACAACGGCTGGTTGCTGATCCAGTCCGGCTGCGGCGCGTTGTCACCGAAGATCCACTTCAGCACGCCGTTGAACAAGCCGTACGTCGGGTTGTACAGCGCATGCTTCCACAGCAGGGCCGCGGCGACGGGCACGATCAGGAACGGCGTGATCATCATCGTCCGGACCGCACCGCGACCGCGGAACTTGCGGTCCAGCAGCAATGCGATCAGCAGACCGAGCACGAGGCTGATCAGGACGACACCCGCGGTGAGCACGATCGTCACCCAGATCGCGTGCCGGGTGTTCACGTCGGTCAGCACCCGGCGGAAGTTGTCGATGCCGGCGAACCCGCGCTCGTCGGGGTAGTAGGCGTTCCAGTTCATGAACGACACGATGATCGTGACCACGAACGGCAGCTGGGTCACGATGATCATGAAGACCAGCGCCGGCAGCAACGGACCGCGCCGGGCCCAGTCACCGGCCTTGCGCATGACCGTGCCCTCCGAGCCGGGCGGCGCCGTACGCCGGCTCGGCTTGACGGCCGCAGGCTTCTTGGCGTCAATGGACATGAGCCGCACCCCTCACTTCGCTGCGCGCGAGCGGTACCGCTCGGCGACGTCGTCGGCGAGCGTCTGCCCGCGTTTCAAAGCCTCGTCGACGCTCATCCGCCCGGCGATCGCCGAGCTCACGTCCTGACTGACCTGGGTCCCGAGGTCCGGGAACTCCGGGATGTCGACGAACTGGATCCCCGGCGCCGGCCGCGGCTGGGTGCCCGGGTTCTTCGGGTCGGCGTTCTCGATCGCCGACTTGGTCGGCTCGGCGAACGCAGCCGCCTCCTTCACGTACTCCGGGATCTCGTACGTCGACGCGCGCTTACCGGCCGGAACGTTGGACCAGCCAACCTTCTGGCCGACCAGCTTCTCGTAGTCCTTGCCGGAGGCCCAGGAGATGAACTTCCAGGCGTTGTCCTTCTTCTTCGAGGCTTCCTGGATACCCCAGGCCCACGCGTACAGCCAGCCCGAACTGTCGGTCTTCACGACCGGAGCGGGCGCGTAGCCCATCTTGCCCTTCACGGGCGACTTCGGCGCCTCGAGCGAGCCGGCCGCCGACGTTGCGTCGTACCACATCGCGACGTTGCTCTGGATGGTGTTGTTCAGGCACTCGGTGAAGCCGGCCTGCGGTGCGCCCGCCTCGCCGTGCGCGCGGACCAGATCGACGTAGAACTTGGTCGCCTCGGTGAACTCGGGCGAGTTGACCTGGGCCTGCCAGTCCTGGGTGAACCACGTGCCGCCGAAGGTGTTCACGACGGTGGTGAGCGGGGCGAACAGCTGACCCCAGCCGGGCTGGCCGCGCAGGCAGATGCCGCGCATGCCGGGCTGGGCGTTGTCGACCTTGGCCGCGATATCCGCGACCTGCTGCCAGGTCGGCTTGGCCGGCATCGTCACGCCCTTGGCGGCCAGGATGTCCTTCCGGTACATGAGGAACGACGACTCGCCGTAGAACGGTTCGCCGTAGATCTTGCCGTCGTCCGCGGTCATCGACTGGGTCATCGGCTTGAGGATGTCGTCCTGGTCGAACGACGCGTCCTTGTCGATGTAGTCCGACAGCGGGGCGATCCACTTGCTCTTGGCATAGATCGGGATCTCGAAGTTGCTGACCGACGCCACGTCGTACTGACCGGCCTGGCTGGAGAACTCCTGGCTGATCTTGTCCCGGACGTCGTTCTCCGGGAGCACGGTGAAGTTCACGTGGATGCCGGTCTGCTTGGTGAAGTTGTCGGCGGTGAGTTTCTGCAGGTCGACCATCTGCGGGTTGTTCACCATCAGCACGTTGATGCTGTCGGCGCTGTCGCCGCCACCGGCGCCACCGCCCCAGCCGGCGCACCCGCTGGCCGCACTGAGTACCAGCGCGATGCCGACCGCCGTAAGCCTTCGTCCGGGCACTAGCCGCTCCCTCGCTCCGCTCATTTGAGCACGCCTCTGCTCACAGGATGAGTGAACTAGGAAGGGACTTGACCTGTCAAGAGTCTGTGCAACACTTGGGTCCGGTGGTGCTCATATGAGCGGGGAGGCTTTGATGGAGTCCTTCGGGCCGGCGCAGTTGGTGCTGACCGCGTCGATCGCGCGGCGGTACTACGTCGACGGGCGGTCGAAGGTGGAGATCGCGGACGAGTTCCAGCTCAGCCGGTTCAAAGTCGCGCGTCTGCTCGATCAAGCGCGGAGCAGTGGGCTGGTGCGGATCGAGATCAGCCACCCGGGGGCCATCGACGTGGATCTGTCGGTCCAGCTGCAGGAGGCGCTCGGCCTGCGGCGGGCGATCGTGGTCGATACTCCAGAGGTCGACGACCCCGCTCTGCGGACTCAGCTCGGCAAGGCGGCCGCTGACCTCCTGTCGGAGATTGTCACCGCAGAGGACGTCCTCGGCCTTGCGTGGGCTCGGGCGGTGACCGCGATGACCGAGCAGTTGACGACGCTCGCACCTGTGCCGGTCGTCCAGCTCACCGGTGCGCTCACCCGGCCGGACGTCGAGGCGAACTCCGTCGAGCTGGTGCGCCACACAGCGCGGTTGTCCGGGGGACCGGCGTACCTGTTCTATGCGCCGCTGGTTGTGCCGGATGCCGCGACGGCGCGGGCGTTGCGGCAGCAGCCGGAGGTGGCGGAGGCGATCAGCCACTTCGACTCGGTCAGCAAGGCTGTGGTCGGGCTCGGGTCGTGGGCGGCCGGGCAGTCGACGCTGTACGACGCGATGGACGAGAAGGCCTGTGAACAGCTGGAGAAGCGCGGCGTGGTCGCCGACATCTCCGGGGTGTTCGTGGACGCGGACGGCGAGCCGGTGCAGAGCCGCGTCACCGATCGGGTGATCGCGATCAACGCCGAGCAGATGGACAAGATCGACGAGGTGATCGCGATCCCGTACGGGCTGGCGAAGGTGGCCGCGGTGCGCGCCGCCGTACGCAGCGGGCTGGTCAACGGGATCGTTACCCACGCACCTCTGGCGAAGGCCCTGCTGAACGAGACAAACTGACCCGCGATGCCTTTGCCCGACGTTGAGACCCAGTTGCTCGGCGGTACTGCGAACCGTGGGCTGGTCGTGCGGGTCGGGGACACCGTCCGCCGCCCGTTGCGCCCCAGCAGTATGGCCACGCATGCGCTGCTCGAACACCTGGAGCGGGTCGGGTTCGAGGGCGCACCGCGGTTGCTCGGGATCGACGTGCAGGGGCGGGAGGTGTTGTCGTACCTGCCCGGCGAGACGGTCACCTCGCCGTACCCGGACTGGTCGATGACGGACAAGGCGCTGGACAGCGTCGCGCACCTGCTGCGGGAGTACCACGAGGCGGTGGCGGACTTCCGGCCGGTCGGGCTCACGTGGGCCGAGCCGGTGCCGTCCGCGTACGTCACCGGGCTGATCAGCCACAACGATCCGAACCTGGACAACGTCGTCTTCCGCGACGGCGTCGCGGTCGCCCTGATCGACTTCGACCTCGCCGGCCCCGGCTCACCCCTCTGGGACGTCGCGACCGCCGTCCGCCTGTGGGCGCCGCTCCGCCCCGACGCAGATATCCACGACGTACGCCGGGGCCGGTCCTTGACCCGCCTGCGCCGCTTCGCCGATGCCTACGGCCTGACCGACACCGACCGCCTCCGCCTGGTCGACGCGGCCGCCGACAACCACATCTGGTGCATGGCCTACGTCCGCCACGGCGCCGAATCCGGCCACCCCTGGTTCCACCAACGCTGGACCACCGGCGAAGCCGAACTCACCAACCGCACCAACGAGTGGTTCACGAGGACGGCGGACGCACTACGTCAGGCGCTCCTTCACTGACCGCCTCCGCGACGCCCTCGTAGTACTTCACCTGCAGCCGCTTGACCCAGTGCGGAATGAAGACCGCCGTCGCAGTCGGGAACGGCGAGACGCCGTCCGCATCGGTCAGCAGCGACAGCACGAACATGACCACGACGAGGCCGGCGACGAGGATCCCGCCGTTGCGGCAGATCCATGGCCCACCGTCGGCCACCAGGCCGCGCCGCGTTACCGCGCCCGTGGCGAACAGGAGGCCGTTAAGCGCGAAGACGACCGCGGTTGCGAGCTGAAACCATCGCTCAGCGTCGGCGTATGCCCCGAACGGCCGCACGATCAGCACGCCGGCGGACACGAGCCACCCGGCCGCGACCAGCGCGTAGAAGGCGGCACCCAACTTCATCTTCGGCACGCCTGGATATCGGTGAGCCGTGATTCGGTGTTACTGCAGGAACTGGCAGACAATGGGGTGGTGCGTTCACGGGTGGTGTTGCTGGCGGGGCCTTCGGGGGCGGGAAAGTCGCGGCTGGCGGAGCAGGTGGGGTTGCCGGTGGTGCGGCTGGACGACTTCTACCGTGACGGGGACGACGAGGCGATGCCGCGGTCTCCGCTCGGGATCGTCGATTGGGACGACCCACGGTCCTGGGACGGCCAGCGTGCGGTGGTGGCGCTCGAGCAACTGTGTACGACGGGCACCGCGGACCTCCCCATCTACGACATCGCCGCCGACGGCACCGTCGGCCACCGCCCTGTCAGCACCGACGGTTCCGCGCTGATCGTTGCTGAGGGCATCTTCGCCGACCAGATCGTCGGCGCGCTGCGCGATCGCGACCTGCTCGCCGCCGCGATCTGCGTCCGTCACCACCGACTCGTCACGTTCTTCCGCCGCTTCCAGCGCGACCTCCGCGAGCATCGCAAACCCCCACTGACGCTGCTCCGGCGCGGACTCCTGCTGCTCCGCGACGACCCCGCAGTCGTCCGGCGCTGCGTCGAAGCCGGCTGCGAACCACTCCATCCGAAGGCCGCCCGCCGCCGGATCGAGACGCTTCTCACTCCGTCCACGTCCCAGTAAAACAAGACTGTTTGCCTGGAGTTCACCAACTTCTGATGGCATCACCCTCGGAAGTGTCGGATGCGCTCGGGGGCGAGTAGCTGGACGGAGAGGGACCGTGACGCGGACTGCGCGGAGTCAAGCCGTAGGCGCTGCCGTTGTAGTAACCGCTTTGCTGCTGAGTGTCACCGCCTGCGGCAGTGAGGACGGCGCGTCGGCTACCGCCGCGGAGACCCCCGCGGTCAAGCACTCGCTGTCAGGCCCGGCCCAGAAGGCGACGGGCTCGCTCGTCGGTCTCGCCGTACTGCCTCGCGGGTACGTCGCGGACCCGCGTGCCGACTCCACCGGCCCGTTCACCGCGACAGCGTTCCTGAACACCTGGTCCGCCGACCCGGCGCTGGACCGCGCTCTGCTGCTGAACGCCAGCTTCGCGGAGGGATACCGCGCGTCCCGGCTCAGCCCCGACAAGAAGAAGCGCTTCACGCTGCAGTTGTTCAAGACCGGCTCGGCCGGCAAGGCAGCGGTCCTGCAGAAGGGCTTCTGGAGCCAGGACACCCACGAGCACCCGTTCAACCTGCCCGGCGCGCTCTCCGACGCCCGGGTCGAGTACGACGGCGGCACCGACCAGTCCACCGCCATCGCCGAGGCCAGCCTCGCCGTCGGGCCGATGGTCGTCGAGATCAGCGTCCGCGAGGTAGGTGCCCTGGGCAGCAACCTCACCCCGGACACCGCCCTCGTCACGGCCCTCGCCGTCCAACAGCGAGCCCGCCTCACTGCGACCTCCAGCTGAAAGTCTCAGCCGATCCGGTCGATCACCAACGGACCTGGCTCGTACGAGTCCGCGACCGCCACCGCGTCGGTCAGAGACTCCAGCGCTCGCTCGATCCGGCTCGGGTCATCCGTGTGAAGGGTCAGCAACGGCTGGCCTTCCTGCACCTGATCACCAGGCTTCGCATGCATCTCGACCCCGGCCACCGCTGACACCGGGTCCTCCTTGCGCGCCCGTCCGGCCCCGAGCCGCCACGCGGCCACACCGACAGCCAGCGCATCGAGCTTGGACAGCGTGCCGGACGCAGGAGCTGGTACGACGTGCTGCTCCGGCGCGACGGGCAGCTCCGCCGACGGATCGCCGCCCTGGGCCGAGATCATCGCGCGCCAGGCGTCCATCGCCGTACCGTCGTTCAGCTTCTCGGCCGGGTCGACGTCGGTGACGCCGGCCGCGGCGAGCATCTCCTTGGCCAGGGCAACGGTCAGCTCGATCACGTCCGCGGGACCGCCGCCGGCCAGCACCTCGACCGACTCACGGACCTCGAGCGCGTTGCCCGCGGTCAGACCGAGCGGGACGGACATGTCGGTGAGCAAGGCAACGGTCTTCACACCCGCGTCGGTGCCCAGGGCAACCATCGTCTCGGCGAGCTCGCGCGCATCGGCCAGATCCTTCATGAACGCGCCGGAGCCGACCTTCACGTCCAGCACCAGCGCGCCGGTGCCCTCGGCGATCTTCTTGCTCATGATCGAGCTGGCGATCAGCGGGATCGCCTCGACCGTGCCGGTCACGTCACGCAGCGCGTACAGCTTCTTGTCGGCCGGGGCCAGACCGTCACCGGCCGCGCAGATCACCGCGCCGACATCCTCCAGCTGCTGCATCAGCTCGTCGTTCGACAGCGCCGCCCGCCAGCCCGGGATCGACTCGAGCTTGTCCAGCGTGCCGCCGGTGTGGCCGAGGCCCCGACCCGACAGCTGCGGTACGGCGACCCCGCACGCCGCCACCAAAGGTGCCAGCGGCAACGTGATCTTGTCGCCGACGCCGCCGGTCGAGTGCTTGTCCGCGGTCGGCCGGGACAGCTTGCCGAAGTCCATCCGCTCACCCGACGCGATCATCGCCGCGGTCCAGCGGGCGATCTCGCGCCGGTTCATCCCGTTCAGCAGGATCGCCATCGCGAGCGCGGACATCTGCTCGTCGGCGACGTCGCCCTTGGTGTAGGCGTCGATCACCCAGTCGATCTGCCCGTCGCTCAGCTCGCCCTTGTCCCGCTTGGCCCGGATGACATCCACCGCGTCGAAACTCATCAGTTCTCCAAGTCCTCCGGCCCGAACGCGTCGGGCAACAACTCACGCAACGGGCGCGGTCCGGTCGGCGTCTCGAGGAGCAGGCCGGGCCCGCCGTTCTCATGCAGCAGCTGGCGGCAGCGCCCGCACGGCGTCAGCAGATCCCCGTGGTGGTCCACACAGGTGAACGCCACCAGCCGCCCGCCGCCGGTGCGATGCAGCTCGGAAACCAGCCCGCACTCGGCACACAACGTCAGCCCGTACGACGCGTTCTCCACGTTGCACCCGGCAACAATCCGCCCGTCGTCCACCAACGCCGCAGCACCGACGGCAAACCCGGAGTACGGCGCGTAGGCCCGCCCCATCACCTCGACCGCCAGCGCGCGCAAGGCCGGCCAGTCGATCTCACTCGGTGACGTAGGGCTCACCATCGGCCTTTGGTGCTCTCACTCTGCCTACCAGGCCGGCGACCGCGATGATCGTGGCCAGGTACGGTGCCATCAGCAACAGTTCGCCGGGGATCGGCGTCTGGATGATCTGCAGCTGCGACTGCAACTGCGTGGCGAAGCCGAAGAACAGCGCCGCGACCGTCGCGCCGATCGGGTGCCAGCGGCCCATGATCAGCGCGGCCAGAGCGATGAACCCGTTGCCCGCGGTCATTTCCTTCGAGAACGAACCGGCGTACCCGACCGTGAAGAACGCGCCGCCGAGCCCCGCGAGGATGCCGGCCGAGAGCACGGCGGAGTACCGGATCCGCTTGACGTTGATCCCGACCGTGTCAGCAGCCTTCGGGTGCTCGCCGACCGCGCGGATCCGCAGGCCCCACCGGGTCTGGAACAGCACGAACGTGACGACCGCGACCGCAAGATAGGTCAGGTACACCAGGATCGTCTGGTTGAACAGGATCGGGCCGAAGAACGGGATGCTGGCCAGACCTGGGATCTTCACCGCCGACAGCACTTCCGGCGTGTTCAGTTTGTTCGCTTCCGGCTGTAGGAACTCGTCGAAGAGGAAGCCGGTGATACCGGTCGCGAAGACCACCAGCACGACACCCAGCACGACCTGGTTCACCAGGTACTTGATCGAGAACACAGCGAGCAGCGCGGCCATGAGCACGCCGGACGCGGCCGCTGCGATCAGTGCGGCCGCGGCGCTGCCCGTCGTACTGGAGACGACCGCCGCGGTGAACGCGCCGGTCAGGAACTGGCCCTCGATCGCGATGTTGATGACGCCGGCCCGCTCGGACAGCACACCGGCGAGCGCGCCGAGGATCAGCGGGGTGGCGAAGTTCAGCGTGCCCTGGAACTGGTTCGCCAGCGGGAACGTCTTGCCCGCCGCGGCCCAGCACAGGAACGCGCCGATGAAGCAGATGCCGAGCAGTGCGGCCAGCCAGCCGGCGTACCGCTGCGGCACCCGGCGGACGATGTACGCGGCGGCCGAGGCGGCGCCGAGGATGCCGAGCAGCAGACCGACCATCTGCGCGGGCACATGCAGCAGGTTGTTCTGCAGATCGCCGGAGACCAGCTGGAACGTCGCCTTGCCGCTCTTGGTGAAGATCGCCAGCAGCAGGCCGATCAGCGCGAAGACCAGCATCAGGCCGCCGACCCGCAACCGCCGGGTCCGGTCGGCCGGCGCCTCGATGACGTGGGCCTTCGCGGGCGCCGCGGGGACCGCGTCGGGAGTCGTCTCGGTCATCCGTTCCAGCCTTTCGCGAGGACGGTGCCGGTGCCGCGTTCCTTGGGCAGGAAGCGGAAGATCGAGCGGACCAGAGCCGGGGCCGCCACGAACAGCACGATCACGGCCTGCAGGACCGTGGTCAGCGTCAGCGGGGTCTGCGTGATCAGCTGCATCTGCAGACCGCCCGCGTTCAGGGCGCCGAACAGCAGACCGGCCAGCACGGTGCCGAGCGGTGTGCCGCGGCCGAGCAGCGCGACCGTGATCGCGTCGAAGCCGACCGATGCCGCGACGCCGTCGGTCAACGGCAGGTCCGTGCCGAGCACCTGCTGGGTCCCGGCCAGACCGGCGAGCGCGCCCGCGACGACCATCGCGATGATGTACGCGCGGCCGACCGACATTCCCGCCGTCCGCGAGGCGTCGGCGTTCGCTCCGACGGCGCGCAGCTCGAAGCCGATCGTCGAGCGGTTCAGCAGCCACCAGACGAAGATCGCGGCGAGCACGGAGAGGATGAAGCCGCCGTGCAGCCGGGTGCCGCCGAACTGCGGGTACTGCGCGTTCGCGTCGACGATCGGCGAGATCGGGTCGGTCCGCCCGGGCCGCTGGAACGCCGAGGTGGTCAGCAGCCAGGCGAGCAGATAGATCGCGACGTAGTTGAGCATGATCGTCACGATCACCTCGTGTGCACCGGTGCGGGCCTTCAGCAGCCCGACCACGCCGCCCCACATCGCGCCGCCGAGCAGTCCGGCGAGGATTGCCACGATCAGGTGCAGACCGGCCGGCAGGTGCCAGGCGAACCCGACGTACGCCGCCAGGATCGCGCCGGCGATCAGCTGCCCCTGGGCGCCGATGTTGAACAGCCCGGTGCGGAACGCCAGCGAGACCGCCAGGCCGCCGCAGATCAGTGGAGTTGCCTGGGTCAACGATTCGGTGATCGCGGTGACCGAGCCGAACGCGCCGAGGGCGAGCGCCTTGTAGGCCTCACCGACGGCACTCGCGGCCGCGGAGATGGTGTCCATCGGCGCGGCGCCGAAGTACCCCATCGCGGTCTTCACCTGCTCGTCGCTGACGATGATCAGGATCGCGCCGACCACCAGGGCCAGCACGATCGCGCTCAGCGAGACCAGGCCCTGGACCGCCCACGACGGCAGGCCGGAGCGCTGTGGTTCCTTGGCCGGTACGGGCGCGGCGGGAGCCGGCTCGACCGTTGTGTCTGTGCTCATCTAGATGGTTCCCAACGTGGTCGGGTTCTCGATCGCGACATCGTGCGCCTCGGACCTGGAGGCGCCGGCCATCATCAGGCCGAGCTCGTCGCGCGGGGTGTCGGCCGGTACGACGCCGACCACCTTGCCGCGGTACATCACCGCCACCCGGTCGGTCAGGGCGGCGATCTCGTCCAGCTCGGTGGACACGATCAGGACGGCGGTGCCGTTGTCACGTTCCTCGACGATCCGGCTGTGCAGGAACTCGATCGAGCCGACGTCGACACCACGGGTCGGCTGCGAGGCGACCAGCAGTTTCAGCGGCCGGGACAGCTCGCGGGCCAGCACGACCTTCTGCTGGTTGCCGCCGGACAGCGACGACACCGGCAGGTCGATGCTCTGGGTGCGGATGTCGAACTCCTCCACCCGGGCCTCGGCGTTCTTGTTGATCTCGTCGGTCCGCAGCGCCAGCCCGTTGCCGAACGGCGCCTTGCGGAACAGGTCGAGGATCAGGTTCTCGGCGACCGTGAACGAGCCGACGAAGCCGTCGTGGGCGCGGTCCTCCGGGACATACCCGATACCGGCCTCGAGCCGCTGTCTGGTCGACCTGCCGGTCAGGTCCTGGCCGTCCAGCGAGATCTTCCCGGCCGCGATCTCGGTCAGCCCGAGCAGGGCCTCGGCGAGCTCGGTCTGACCGTTGCCCTGGACACCGGCCACCGCCAGGATCTCGCCGGCCCGGACCTCCAGGTCCACGTCGTCGACCGCGGTGAACCCGCGCTCGTCGATCACGGTCAGCCCTTCGACCCGCAGTACGACGTCCTTCGGCTGGGCCGGCTGCTTGTCGACGACCAGGTCGACCGCGCGACCGACCATCAGCTCGGCGAGCTGCTCCTCGGTCTCCGACGGCTCGGCCTGACCGACCACCTTGCCGCGGCGGATCACGGTGATCTTGTCCGCGATCGCCTTGACCTCTTTGAGCTTGTGGGTGATGAAGACGATCGACGTGCCGTTCTCCTTGAGCTGGCGCATCACGGCGATCAGCTCGTCGATCTCGGCCGGAGTGAGCACAGCGGTCGGCTCGTCCAGGATCAGCACCCGGGCGTCGTTGCTGAGCGCCTTGATGATCTCCACCCGCTGCTGGACGCCGACCGGGATGTCCTCGACCAGCGCCTCCGGGTCGACCTCGAAGCCGTACCGGTCGGAGAGCTCGGTGACCAGGGCGTCGGCCTTCTTCCGGTCCAGTACGCCGCCGGCCCGGGTGTTCTCCCGGCCGAGCATGATGTTCTCGGCGACGGTGAACACCGGGACGAGCATGAAGTGCTGGTGCACCATGCCGATACCGTGCTTGATCGCGTCACTCGGCGAGGTGATCTTCACCTTCTCGCCGTCGATCAGGATCTCGCCCTCGTCGGGCTGCAGCATCCCGTAGAGCATGTTCATCAGCGTGCTCTTGCCGGCTCCGTTCTCGCCGAGCAGGCAGTGGATCTCGCCCGGCTCGATCACCAGGTCGATGTGGTCGTTGGCGACCAGTGAGCCGAAACTCTTGGTCAGGCCGGACAGCTCGAGATGCATGCGGGCAGCCTCCCCTTCAGACGGCGAGCCAGGAAGGCTGGACCGGTGGGTCCGCTGCCTTCCTGGCTCGCACCGTACTACGCAACTGCGCGATCGATCAGGACGCCTTCGGCTGAACCTTCGACTCGATCGTGATCTTGCCGCTGATGATGTCGGCCTTGATCGTGTCCAGCTCGGACTTCACGTCCGCCGGGACCTTGCTGTCGAAGTCGTGGAACGGCGCGATCGCCGTACCACCGTTCTGCAGGGTGCCGGTGAACTGGGTGTTGTCGAACTTGTTGTCGACGACCGAGATCACCGCGTCCTTCACGGCGACGTCCATGCCCTTCTCGACGCTGCTCATCAGCACCGAGCAGTACTCCTCGGCGCTGATGCAGCCGTCGGTGTCGACCCAGATCGCGTTGACCTTGCCGTTGCTGGCCTTCGCCGCCTGCAGACCGCCCAGACCCGACGGGCCGGCGACCGGGAACAGGACGTCCGCGCCCTGGGTGATCAGGTTCTGCGCGTTGTTCTGGCCCTTGGCCTTGTCCTCGAAGTCGCCGGTGAACAGACCCTTCTGCTTCTGGTCGTCCCAGCCGAGCACCTGGACGTTCTTGCCCTTCTGCGTGTTGTAGTACCGCACGCCCTGGGCGAAGCCGTCCATGAAGATCGTCACGGTCGGGATCTGCAGACCGCCGAACGTGCCGACCTTGCCGGACTTCGTCATCGCGGCGGCCAGGTAGCCGGCCTGGAAGCTGGACTGCGCGGTGTTGAACAGCAGCGGCTTCAGGTTGGCGATGGGCGCCTTCGGTGCGGAGTCGACGATCGCGAACTTGATGTTCGGGTTCGCCTTGGCGGCCGCCTCGGTGGCGTCCTCGAGCTTGAACCCGACGGCGACGATGACGTTGCACTTGGCGCTGACCATCGCGGTCATGTTGGTCGTGTAGTCGTTGTCAGACTTCGACTCGGCCTTGACCTCGGTCAGGCCCTTCTCCTTCACGGCGTCCTGCAGGCCCTTGTACGAGGTCTGGTTGAACGACTTGTCGTCGAAACCCCCCGAGTCGGAGACCATGCAGGCCTTGAAGTCCTTGTTGGCGCTGCCGCCAGAGCTGCTGTCGGTCGGCTTGCTGCCACACGCGGCAACGGCGAGCGTCAGCACGCCCACGATCGCCGTTCCCCGCACGTACTTCTTCACCGGACGTCTCCTTCGTCGACCAGATACCTTTGCCCGGCACGCCTTCCCCCACGTGCCGCATCCGCAGACTATAGGGCGCGCTCCGTCATTCTTTGAACGTCGCGCTGGCCTCGATACCGGAAAGTGACCGGCATTCTCGTCACATTTCGACAACTTCTCCGGTATGGTCACCGGCTGCGCCACCCGCGTCACGGTGCGCACGCTCCGTGGCGGCTCTCACGGTGCGTGGTCGTCCCGGTGGGTTTCTTCGACCGGATCTGGTGCACAATCGCGGGATGAGTCATCAGTTGCTGGTCGCGGACGTGCTCGCGCGGGTCGAGGCGGTGCGCGAGGAGATGGTCGACGTACGCCGGGATCTGCACACCCACCCCGAGCTCGGGTGGCACGAGGTCCGGACGACCGAGCTCCTCGAGAAGCGGCTGGTCGAAGCCGGGCTGTCCCCGCGTGTGCTGCCGACCGGGACCGGCCTGATCTGCGACATCGGCGCCGGCGACTCGTGTGTCGCGCTGCGGTCGGACATCGACGCGCTGCCGGTTTCCGACGGCGTGGACACGCCGTGGCGCTCGACGATCGATGGGGTGGCTCACGCGTGCGGTCACGACGTACACACGGCTGCTCTGTTGGGGGCAACGCTGGTCCTGGCCGGAATGGCGCGCGACGGGCAGTTGGACCGGCGGGTGCGGGTGATCTTCCAGCCTGCGGAGGAAGTGATGCCGGGCGGAGCTCTCGGCGTCATCGCAGCCGGCGGACTCGACGGGGTCCGCCGTATTTATGGGCTGCACTGCGACCCGCGGCTGCAGGTTGGTCAGGTCGGCCTGCGAGTGGGCGCGCTGACCGCAGCTGCCGACCGGATCCTGGTGCGGCTGACCGGGCCGGGCGGTCACACGTCGCGGCCGCATCTGACCGCGGACCTCGTCTACGCGATCGCGACGCTGGTGTCCGAGCTCCCCGCCGCGCTCTCCCGCCGGGTCGATCCGCGCGCCGGCATGTCGCTCGTCTGGGGCCGCATCACGTCGGGCTCGGCCGCCAACGCGATCCCGTCGCGCGGCGAGGCCGAGGGAACGCTGCGCTGTCTCGACGCCAATGCCTGGCGGTTGGCCGAGGAGCTGATCCCTTCGCTGGCCGAGCAGATCGTCCGCCCGTACGGCGTGGAGGTCGACACGGAGGTCACCCACGGCGTACCACCGGTCATCAACGACGCGTCCGCGATCGGGATCATCCAGAACGCTGTACACCAGACGCTCGGCTCGAGCGCGATCGCACCCACGGACCAGAGCCTCGGCGGCGAGGACTTCGGTTGGTACCTCGAACACGTCCCCGGCGCCATGGCCCGCCTGGGCGTCCGCCACCCCTCCGCGGAAACGGCCGCCGACCTCCACACCCCGGGCTTCTCCCCCTCGGAAGAGGCCATCACCCTGGGCACCACAGTCCTGACCTCAGTCGCGTTGCTGGACTGACGTCGGGCGCTGAAAAGCACATGTGTGCTCCCGGTGGGTGGTGTTGGATCGGCGCATGACGAGTTATCCGCTTCTTGAGGTGCGGGTCAGTACGCCGACGTTGGAGTTGCGGGGCGCGACCGACGACCTGCTGGACGAGTTGGCGGAGGTGGTGCGCGCCGGGAAGACGCATGCGGACCCGCCGCCGTACGACGACCCGATCTCGCTCTACGAGCCGGATCCCGACCAGCGGGTGGCCAAATGGATGCGGGCGATCTGGCGTGGCCGCGGCAGGGTCGAGACCGACGCCTGGCGGCTGTACTTCGTGGTTGTCGTGGACGGGCGTCCCGTCGGCATGCAGGACCTCATCGGCGTGAACTTCGCCACCCTCGGCACGGTCACGAGCTTCTCGTGGCTGTCGACCGATGAACGCGGCCGTGGTCTCGGACACGAGATGCGCGCCGCGATCCTGCACCTCGCGTTCGAGGGCCTCGGCGCGAAGGAGGCGAGCAGCGACGCGTTCGTCGACAACCACGGCTCGAACGCGATCTCACGAGCCCTCGGCTACCAGCCCAACGGCTCGGACTGGGCCACCCGCCTGGGGGAACCCGGCCTCCTGAACCGCTGGCGCCTGACCCGCGACAACTGGGAGAAGCATCGCCGGGACGACATTCAGCTCCACAACATCGAGGCGTGCCGGACCTACCTCCCCTTGTCGTGACGCGACCGGGCCTGCTCAGAAGGTGTCTGCGGGGACGTAGACGCCCCAGACGTCCCGGAGGGTGTTGCAGACTTCGCCGACGGTGGCTCGGGCCTTCAGCGCGTCCTTCATCGGGTAGAGGCAGTTGTCGTTGCCTTGGGCAGCTTTCTTCAGGGCGGCCAGGGCTTCGTCGACGGCTGCCTGATCGCGGGTGGCGCGCAGCTCGGCCAGGCGGGCGGTCTGCTGGGCCTCGATGGTCGGGTCGACGCGGAGAGGCTCGTACGGCTCCTCCTCGGCGATCTTGAACTTGTTCATGCCGACGACCACCCGTTCGGCCGAGTCGATCTCCTGGGCGATCTGGTACGCCGAGCGTTCGATCTCCTGCTTCTGGAAGCCCTTCTCGATCGCGGCGACGGCGCCGCCGTACTCCTCGACCTGGTCCATCAGCTCCACCGCGGCGGCTTCGACCTCGTCCGTGAGCGACTCAACGACGTACGAGCCGGCGAACGGGTCGACGGTCGCGGTGATGTCGGTTTCGTACGCGAGGACCTGCTGCGTGCGCAGCGCGAGGCGGGCCGCCTTCTCGGTCGGCAGCGCGATCGCTTCGTCGTACGAGTTGGTGTGCAGCGACTGCGTCCCACCCAGGACGGCGGCCAGGCCCTGGATCGCGACGCGGACGAGGTTGACCTCGGGCTGCTGCGCCGTCAGCTGGACGCCTGCCGTCTGGGTGTGGAACCGCAGCATCAAGGACTTGGGGTTCTTGGCGCCGAACGTGTCCCGCATCACCCGCGACCAGATCCGCCGCGCCGCACGGAACTTCGCGACCTCCTCCAACAGCGTCGTCCGGGCGACGAAGAAGAACGAGAGCCGCGGCGCGAACTCGTCCACGTCCAGCCCGGACGCGACCGCGGCGCGGACGTACTCGATCCCGTTCGCCAAGGTGAACGCGATCTCCTGCGCGGGCGTCGCCCCGGCCTCGGCCATGTGATAGCCGGAGATCGAGATCGTGTTCCAGCGCGGCAGCTCCGTCTGGCAGTACGCGAAGATGTCGCTGATCAGCCGCAGCGATTCCTTCGGCGGGTAGATGTAGGTCCCGCGGGCGATGTACTCCTTCAGTACGTCGTTCTGGATCGTGCCGGTGAGCTTGTCGGCGGACACGCCCTGCTCCTCGGCCACCAACTGGTACAGCAGGAGCAGCACCGAGCCCGGCGCGTTGATCGTCATCGACGTCGAGACCTGGTCCAGCGGGATCTTGTCGAACAGCACCCGCATGTCGTCGATCGAGTCGATCGCCACCCCGACCTTGCCGACCTCGCCATGCGCGATCGTCGCGTCGGAGTCGTAGCCCATCTGCGTCGGCAGGTCGAACGCGACCGACAGGCCCATCGTCCCGTGGTCGATCAGCTGGTGGTACCGCTGGTTCGACTCCGCCGCGGTGCCGAAGCCGGCGTACTGCCGCATCGTCCAGGGCCGCTGCGTGTACATCGTCGGGTAGACGCCGCGGGTGTACGGGAACTGGCCCGGCTCCCCCAGCTTCACCGCCGGGTCGAACCCGTCCAGCGGTTCGTACACCGGCGCGAACTCGAACCCCGACTCGCTGCGATGACTCATCCCCCCACCGTAGGCCGAACCACCACCGCACTGGTATGTACGATCAGGGTGAGATCGAGCACGCGCGGTGACGACGCCCACCCGTCGACAGGGCATCGACGCCGTGTCACGAGAGCGTCGCCCAGGGTTCATACGCGGTGAGGAACCTTCGGAGTGTGCGAATCGTGATGGTGGCCGAGACCTTCCTGCCGCAGATCAATGGCGTGGCGAACACGGCTCGCCACGTCGCCGACCGGCTGCGTGCCCGCGGGCACGCGCTGCTGATCATTGCTCCCGGCCCGGGTCTGGACGCGTACGGCGACGTACCGGTGATCCGCGCCCGCAGCTTCCGGACGCCCGGCTACAAGGAATACCCGGTCGGTCTGCCGGATCCGTCGATCGAGCGGGCGATGGCCGACTTCAAGCCGGACCTCGTGCACCTCGCCTCACCGTTCATCATCGGCGCCTACGGTCTGCGCGCGGCCCGCAAGCTCGGGCTGCCGACCGTCGCGATCTTCCAGACCGACATCGCCGGCTTCGCCCGCCAGTACCCCTGGTATGCCGCCGCCGACCGCGGCATCTGGCGCTGGGTCCGGCGGACGCACTCCCGCGCCGACCGCACGCTGGCGCCCTCGACCGCCTCTGTCGACGCGCTGGTGCAAGGCGGCGTACCGCGGGTGCATCTGTGGGGCCGCGGCGTGAACCTCGACCTGTTCGACCCCAAGCACCGCGACGACCAGTGGCGCCGGCAGATCTCCCCGGACGGCAAGCCGATCGTCGGGTACGTCGGCCGGCTGGCCGCGGAGAAGAAGGTACGCCGGCTTGCCGAGCTGACCGACCTGGATTGCCGGCTCGTGATCGTCGGCGACGGGCCGGACCGTGCCGCGCTGGAGAATGCGTTGCCGACGGCAACCTTCCTCGGGATGCGCCGCGGCGCCGACCTGGCCTCGATCTTCGCCGGGCTGGACGTGTTCGTCCACACCGGTGAGCACGAGACGTTCTGCCAGACGATCCAGGAGGCGCAGGCCTCCGGCGTCGCCACCGTCGGGCCGGCCGCGGGCGGACCGCTCGACCTGATCCACCCGGGCGAGAACGGCCTGCTGTTCGAGCCGGGCAAGGCCGGCTCGCTGCGCGACCAGGTGAAGATCATGCTCGACCACCCGCAGGCCCGCGGCCGGATGGCCGCCGCCGGACTGGCCCGCGTCCAGTCCAGGACCTGGCCCGCTGTCGTCGACGATCTGGTCGACCGGCACTACGCCGAGGTCCTGCGGGAAGCAGCGGCGATCCGGCGGGTCGCGTGACGGGGCTGCGGATCGCCCAGCTGGCGAACTTCGTCGGGCCGACGTCCGGTGGCATGCGGACCGCGATCGAGCAGATCGGCCGGGGGTACGTCGAGGCGGGCGCCGAGCGGATCGTGATCACGCCGGGCGAGCGCGACGAGGTGGCCGAGACCGAGTCCGGCACGGTCGTCCGGGTGAAGGCGCCGAAGGTGAGCGGCGGATACCGCCTCATCACCAACCCGTGGAACGTGATCGACGTACTGAAGAAGTTCGGGCCGACCACGGTCGAGATCTCGGACAAGTCGACGCTGCTCCCGGTCGCGCGCTGGGCCCGCCGTAACGACATCGGCACGATCCTGTTCAGCCACGAGCGCCTCGACGCGATGCTCGCGCTGGGTTCAGCCCGTCCCGGCCAGCTCGGCGGCCACGACGTACTGCGCCCGGGACGGATGCTCGGCGAAGTCAGCCAGCGTACGAGCCGCTGGACAGGCGAGAGTGTCCAGCGCCGGGCCGAGGGTGTGAAAGCCAGCCAGCTCCACGTGGTCGCGACCGTCGCCGCGCTCTACCGGATCCTCAGCCGCACGTACGACGCGGTCGTGGTCACGTCCCGCTACGCCGCCGCGGAGTTCGACGAGGTGACGACGCCGCTGGTCCGGATCCCGCTCGGGGTCGACCTGGAGACCTTCCACCCATCACGGGCCGAGCCGGTCGACGACGGCGTACTCAAGCTGGTCCACGCCGGCCGACTGTCCCGCGAGAAGAGCCCGCATCTCGCGGTCGCCACCGCGGTCGAACTGCACCGCCGCGGCGTGAAGCTGCAGATGGACGTGTACGGCACCGGACCACACCTCGACGAGCTGATCGAGATCGCGGGCGCCGCGCCGATCACGTTCCACGGGTACGTCGACGGCCGCCAGACCCTCGCCAAGCACCTCGCCGAGGCCGACATCGCCCTGTCCGTCTGCCCCGGCGAGACCTTCGGCCTGGCCGTCCTGGAGGCCCTCGCCGCCGGCACCCCCGTCGTCACCGCGAACACCGGCGGCGCCCGCGAACTAGTCGACGAAACCTGCGGCCGCTGGGAGGCAGCCAACCCCTCCGCCCTGGCCGACGCCGTCCTGGCACTGACGAACGTCCCCGGCCGCCGCGCAGCCGCCCGCCGCCGCGCCGAACGCTACGAATGGCAGACCTGCGTCAACCGCATGCTCACCCTCCACCACCGCGTCGCCCACTCCCGCCTCGCCGCCTAGAAGACAATCCAGAAGCCCGCGCTGCGACGCGAGCGCGCCGACGGCCACACCAGGATTCCTGCCTCCCGTCGGCCTGCCTCATCCACAACCTCGCCGAGTCGTGGTGAATGGTTCCGACCCCGTCCGCCGAGTCGTGGACAGTGGTTCAGAAAATCTGCCCTGAGCCACGACTCGACGTTCGGGGTCGGTGCCGGTTGCCACGACTCGGCGAGCGGGCGGGGTTAGCTGTCGGGTCGATCACCTACGCGGGCCACCACTCCAGAACTCGTTTCTCATGCCTTCCTTGAAGGCTTTCACCGCAGGCTCACCTGAGACTTCTGAATAATCCCCGCTTCCTTGACCTTCTTTTGTCACTTCGTTGAAGGCCTCATGTCAGGTCAGGTGGTCGTAGTCGCCTCGGGTCCAGGCGGCGTGGCGGTCGGCGGAGCGGCGTACGACGGTTTTGGCGTCGGTGGGGATCGAGGCGCCGAAGTTGTTGTAGAGACGGTCGTACTCGTACGGGTCGAGGGAGCGGGCGACCCGGTCGACGACCGCGCCGGACAGTGGGATGCGGTTCGGGTAGCTGCGCATGAAGCTCACCGACGTGCGGTCGGGGTTCGCGAAGATCGTGTCGCCGGACAGGATCACACCCTTGCCCTCGGCACCGTTCTGCCAGTGCACGACCGCGCTGCCCGGGAAATGACCGCCTGGTTGGAGAACGGTCACTCCGGGTAGCGGCTTCAGCTCGCCCGACCAGGTCCGGATGACCGGGTCCTGGCGGGCGACCCACTCATTGTCGGCCTCCGAGACGTACACCGGCACGTCGCCGAGGCGATGGCTCCACTCGACCTGGACGCCGTACATGTGCGGGTGGCTGGCGATGATCGCGACCACCTCGCCCAGCGCCCGCACCCGCCGTACGGCGTCGTCGTCGAGGTATCCGATCGGGTCCCAGAGCAGGTTGCCCTCGCCGGTGACGACCAGCATCGACTGCTGCCCGATACCGATCGGCGGCTTCGAGCGAACGCCGTAGAGGTTGGGCTCGACCTCTTCGATCGTCACCTCGGTCCCGGCCAGCTCCTCGAGCGTGGTCCAGTGCTGACCGTCGGCGGGCACCCACTGGCGTTCGTCGGCGCAGATCGCACACACGTCGACCTGCTCGGAATGCTCGACCGCACAGGTCGCACAGATCCAGAAACTCACTGTAGTTCTCCCCTTCGGTTCATGTGCCGTCAGCCAACGTGTTCAAGCTCAGTTGAAGTCAAGCTACGACGCGACCGAGATCACATCCACCGCGATCGATGTCACAGCTGTCAGGACATTTCACCGCGGCAGGCGGGTCTAGCATCGAGACGATTCGGCATTCTCGACGAGGAGGATCTGGTGCCCAGCAAACCAGCCGGCACGCTGTACCGCGGCCGGGAGGGCATGTGGTCATGGGTCGCGCACCGCATCACCGGGGTCGGGATCTTCTTCTTCCTGCTGGTGCACGTGCTGGACACCGCGCTGGTACGGGTCTCGCCGCACGCGTACAACGAGGTCATCGGCACCTACAAGAACCCGGTCGTCGGCCTGCTCGAGGTCGGGCTGGTGGCTGCGATCCTGTTCCACGCCTTCAACGGCATCCGGCTGATCCTGATCGACTTCTGGGCCAAGGGCCCGCGCTACCAGCGGCAGCTGATGATCGGCGTCGGAGTGATCTGGGTCGTGCTGTTCGTCCCGTTCGTCATCCGTCATCTGACCCACGTGTTCGGAGGCTGAGATGAGCGAGATCGCTGCTCCCCGGTCCAGTTCCCGCGCGCGAAGCCTGAAGGGCGGCGGCCGGAACCGC
Source organism: Kribbella pratensis (assembly GCF_004365355.1). Taxonomy (GTDB): domain Bacteria; phylum Actinomycetota; class Actinomycetes; order Propionibacteriales; family Kribbellaceae; genus Kribbella. The sequence goes on from NZ_SODP01000002.1 coordinate 792,040, forward strand.
TCGGGCCAGACCAACTTCGAGCTGTACAGCTGGCTGTTCATGCGGCTGTCCGGGCTCGCGCTCGTCATCCTCGTGCTCGGGCACCTGTTCGTGAACCTGATGCTCGGCGGCGGCATCACCGCGCTGGACTTCGGCTTCGTGGCCGGCAAGTGGGCCAACCCGCTCTGGCAGGTCTGGGACCTGCTGATGCTGTGGCTGGCGATGCTGCACGGCTCGAACGGGCTGCGCACGATCATCAACGACTACGCCGAGAAGGACCAGACCCGGTTCTGGCTCAAGGCGCTGCTGATCACGGCGGCGCTCGTGATCGTCGTCCTCGGCACCCTGGTGATCTTCACCTTCGACCCCTGCCTCGACCCCAACTCCACGTTGTCGGTCTGCAAATAAAAGGAAGTTCATGCAGCAGCACCAGTACGACGTCATCATCGTCGGCGCGGGCGGCGCGGGAATGCGGGCCGCTCTCGAGTCGAGCAAGCGGACCCGTACCGCCGTACTCACCAAGCTCTACCCGACCCGGTCGCACACCGGCGCGGCCCAGGGCGGCATGTGCGCCGCGCTGGCCAACGTCGAGGAGGACAACTGGGAGTGGCACACCTTCGACACGGTCAAAGGCGGTGACTTCCTGGTCGACCAGGACGCGGCCGAGGTGATGTGCCGCGAGGCCGTCGACGCGGTACTTGACCTGGAGAAGATGGGATTACCGTTCAACAGGACAGCCGAGGGCAAGATCGACCAGCGGTTCTTCGGCGGCCACACCCGCAACCACGGTGAGGCCGTCGTACGGCGTTCGTGCTTCGCGGCGGACCGTACCGGTCACATGATCCTGCAGACGCTCTACCAGCAGTGCATCAAGCAGAACGTCGAATTCTTCAACGAGTACTACGTTCTCGACCTGCTGATGACCGACGGCAAGGCCAGCGGTGTGGTCGCGTACGAGCTGGCCACCGGCGAGCTGCACGTGTTCTCGGCCAAGTCCGTGATCTTCGCGTCCGGCGGTTTCGGCAAGGTCTTCCGGACGACGTCGAACGCGCACACGCTCACCGGCGACGGCATGGGCATCGTGTGGCGCAAGGGCCTGCCGCTGGAGGACATGGAGTTCTTCCAGTTCCACCCGACCGGCTTGGCGGGGCTCGGCGTACTGCTGTCGGAGGCGGCCCGCGGTGAGGGCGGCATCCTGCGGAACAAGGACAACGAACGCTTCATGGAGCGGTACGCGCCGACCGTGAAGGACCTGGCGCCGCGGGACATGGTCGCCCGCGCGATGGCCAACGAGGTGCGCGAGGGCCGCGGCTGCGGTCCGGACGGCGCGTACGTGATGCTCGACCTGACCCACCTGGAGCCCGCGCACATCGACGCGAAGCTCCCGGACATCACCGAGTTCGCCCGCACCTATCTGGGCGTGGAGCCGTACACCGAGCAGATCCCGGTGTTCCCGACCGCGCACTACGCGATGGGCGGCATCCCGACCAACATCAAGGGCGAGGCGCTGGCCAACAACGACGACGTGATCCCGGGCCTGTACGCCGCCGGCGAGGTCGCGTGCGTCTCGGTGCACGGCGCCAACCGCCTGGGCACGAACTCGCTGCTCGACATCAACGTGTTCGGCCGGCGCGCCGGGATCGCGGCCGCGGAGTACGCCGAGACGGCCACCTTCGAGGAGCTCCCGGAGAACCCCGAGGCGTACGTCGTGGAGCTGGTCGAGGGCCTGCGCAACTCGACCGGTGAGGAGCGGATCGCGGCGATCCGGTCGGACCTGCAGGCGACGATGGACCTGAACGCGCAGGTGTACCGGACCGAGGGCTCGTTGAAGCAGGCGCTGGTCGACATCGAGGCGCTCAAGCTCCGGTTCGCGAACGTCGCGGTCCAGGACAAGGGCAAGCGGTTCAACACCGACCTGCTCGAGGCGGTCGAGCTCGGCTTCCTGATCGATCTGGCCGAGGTGCTGGTGGTGTCGGCGCTGGAGCGCAAGGAGTCCCGCGGCGGGCACTTCCGCGAGGACTACGCCACCCGCGACGACGTCAATTTCATGCGGCACACGATGGCGTACCGCGAGGTCGATGCCGACGGCAACGAGACGATCCGGCTCGACTACAAACCGGTCGTCCAGACCCGTTACAAGCCGATGGAGCGCAAGTACTGATGGACGTCAAGGTCAAGATCCTGCGGTACAACCCCGAGGTCGTCGACGAGGCCGAGTGGAAGACGTACTCCGTCACCCTGCAGCCGACCGACCGGGTGCTGGACGCGCTGCACAAGATCAAGTGGGAACAGGACGGCACGCTGACCTTCCGCCGGTCCTGCGCGCACGGCGTCTGCGGCTCGGACGCGATGCGGATCAACGGCCGGAACCGGCTGGCCTGCAAGACGCTGATCAAGGACCTGAACCCGGACAAGGAGATCACCGTCGAGCCGATCAAGGGCCTGACGGTGCTCAAGGACCTGGTCGTCGACATGGACCCGTTCTTCGAGGCGTACCGCGCGGTGATGCCGTTCCTGGTCACCAGCGGTCATGAGCCGACGCGGGAGCGGATCCAGTCGCAGGCCGACCGCGACCGCTTCGACGACACCACCAAGTGCATCCTGTGCGCCGCCTGTACGACGTCCTGCCCGGTGTTCTGGTCCGACGGGCAGTACTTCGGCCCGCAGGCGATCGTCGGCGCGCACCGGTTCATCTTCGACAGCCGTGACGAGGGCACCGAGCAGCGGCTGGAGATCCTGAACGACAAGGAAGGCGTCTGGCGCTGCCGGACCACCTTCAACTGCACCGACGCCTGCCCGCGCGGTATCGAGGTCACCAAGGCGATCCAGGAAGTGAAGCGAGCACTCATCTTCCGCCGGGTGTGATGGCGGCGCGGGATCGAGGGGCACGCCTTCACTGCGCCTGGCGTCGCCTAAACTTCATCCCGGCCAATTCGTGCCACGCAGCCTCTGCCCTCGCGAGGACAGAGGCTGCTCGTCAGCCCGGGGGGTGAGTGTGCAGCAGCGCGTCCGTGAGTTCCTCGACCGCTATTACCCCCGGCTGGTGGAGCTGTTGGAGCGCTGCGGCATCCCGCGGAGCAAGCCGCCGCTGCTCGTGCTCGGCGTACTGGCCGCCCTGGCGTCCGTCGTCATGACGACGGTGCTCTGGGTCTCGCACCGCGTCGACGCCGACTCGGGGCCGGTGGCCATCGAGCCCGCGTCCGCCGGGCGGCCCGGGACCACCGTGGTGAACGCCGAGCGGGCGCAGGTGCTGTCGATGACGATGGTGACGCGGAACCGCTGGGCGGCCGGCTGGTCCGACTGCACCAGCGGCCCGAACTGCCGGTACGCCGCCGTACTCGATCGCGACGGCGCCCGAGCGACCTCGCCGGAGTGGCCGGTCCCGTACGCGACGCTGGCGTCGGGCGACGAGGCGATCGCGGTCGCCCCGCCGCGCGAGGGCACGCTCACCGGCGACACCACGATGATGTTCCAGATGACGTACGACGGCCCGGTGCTGACCCGGCTGCGGTACCGGCTGTCCACGTCGACGTTCGGGCCCGGCGAGATCCTGACCGACCAAGTCGTGCCGGGCCGGATCGTGGTGGTGAACCCCAAGGAGTCGTCGGTCCGGATGCTCGACACCCGCGGAAGCCGGTCGCCGGTCTGCGACACGACCGGGCGGTGCTGGGTGCTGAGCGGGATCGGGCGGACCGACATCCTGTGGACCGACGACGGCGGGAAGTCCTGGCAGTCGCAGGCGCTGGACAACCACAACCAGCTCGGGAAGCTCGCGGTCAGCCCGGACGGCCGGACGGTGGTGACGACCTCGGTCATCGTCGGCGACACCGGGCAGGCGGTCGCGAAGATGCGCATCTCGAACGACCGCGGGGCGACCTGGACCCTCGTCCAGCACCCGCCGCAGAGCCTGAACACGCCGCCGCTCGCGTTCGACGACGGTACGGCGATGATGCTCGGCGGCCGGCCGAACGACCGGCCGCGGCTGTACCGGGTGCGGGACGGGGCGGCCGACCTGGACCGCGGCTACCCGGGTGATCTCGCCGATCTCGCCGGGGACCAGCACTTGATGTACGGCTTCGAGGTGCCGAAGCGGCGTACGACGGAGGTCGTCCTGAGCACCGACGAGGGCGCCACCTGGACGAAGTTCGCGCCCCGCTGACGCCCTGCGTGCCGGAGCTCAGTGGTGCATGGCTGCGCCCTTGAGCACCTTGTCGACCGCGTTCTTCGGCCCGTAGCAGGCCATCCCGACCAGGTCGAGGTCCGCGGTCGACACCGCCTTCACCGCCGCGCGATTGTCGCGGTCGTTGCCGGTAGCAAACAAGTCCTGGGTGAAGACGGCGTGCTCGATCTCGCGGCGCAGCGCGCGCTCGTGGGCCGTCGCCATGAACTCCTTGCTGCCCTCGAACACCAGCACCGGCTGCCGGAACATCGGCAGGTACATCGTCGCGTCCGCATCCTCGTACGGCTCGCCCACGACCTCCGGGTGCGTCGCCGCGATCCCGCTGACCAGGAACGCGGTCACGTTCAACCGCTGCCACACCGCCAGATCGTCGCGCAACAGTACGGCGATCTTCGTATCGAATCTGATCGGCTCATCCACAGCACCGATCCTCACCCGCGACCCCGGCGACGGTCTTGTACGTTTTAAGCCTGTCCGACCTTCGTCAGCAGCTTGTGCAACGTCGACCGCTCGGCCGCACTCAACGGGCTGAGCGACTCGGTGAGCACCGACTCGAGGATCTCGGCGCCGGCCTTGCGGATCCGCTCGCCCTCCGGGGTCACCGCGTGGCGTACGGCGCGACCGCGGCCGTCGACCCGCTCGATCAGCCCGCGGGCGATCATCCGGGTGGCCAGCGAGCCCATCGACTGATCGGTCTGGAACGTGAGCTGCGCCAGATCGTGCAACGACGCGTCCGGCGCCTCGTGCAACCGGCGGAGGACGTCCCACTGCGGCAGCGAGACGCCGAGCTCGGCCAGCCGCTTGCTCGCCTCGGTGTGATGACGCCACTGCAACCGCTTGACCGCGATCCCGATGTCCTGCACGGAAGGCTCCACGGCACTCACAATAGCAGGTTGTTTATATAAGCAACCTGATCTAAGGTTCCTTATATGCAGACCTTCGAGGAGCACGGCAGCGGCCGACCCGTCCTGTTACTTCACGGTGGTGGCGGTCCGCAGACCGTCACGCCCTTCGGCGTACGCCTGGCGGCCGAGCTGCCCGCCCACGTCGTCGTACCCACCCATCCCGGCTTCGGCGGGACCCCGCGCCCCGACGACCTCACCACGATCGCCGGCCTCTCCACGTCGTACGCCGACCTGCTCGACCGGCTCGATCTCGATGACGTGCTGGTGATCGGCAATTCGATCGGCGGCTGGATCGCGGCCGAGCTCGCCCTCCTCGACTCGCCCCGCGTCACCTCGCTGGTGATCGTCGACGGCGTCGGCCTGCAGGTCCCCGGGCATCCGGTCGCGGACTTCATCTCGCTGACGTTCCCCGAGCTGGCCGAGCTCAGTTACTACAACCCGGACGCGTTCCGCATCGACCCGACCCAGCTCCCACCCGCCGCCCAGGCGCAATTAGCCGGCAACAGAGCCGCCCTGGCCGTCTACGCCGCGACGATGGAAGACCCGACCCTGCAGACCCGGCTGGCCGCGATCACCGTCCCCACCACGGTCATCTGGGGCGACAGCGACCGCATCGCCGACGCCGTCTACGGTCGCGCGTACGCCGATGCCATCCCCGACGCCACCTTCGAACTCCTCGAAAACACCGGCCACCTCCCCCAGCTGGAAAGCCCCGACCTCCTCCTGAAGGTCCTCAGCAGTACGGCGGGTTCGAGGTGACGGCTGTGCAGACGCGCAGGAACAGGTTGAAGAGGCGGTAGAGCTGGAGCATGTCGCCTTCGACGGTCACCGTGCGGTCGTCCTGCCGGTCGACGCCGGGGATTGCCGCGAGGTGCAAGGCGACGGAGGCCGACTGCCAGCGGACCGTCAGGCGGTGTGGACCGCTCTCCGCGGGCGGGGTGGTCAGGTTGGCCAACGCATCGGTGGTGCTGGTCTCGATGGACTGGCGAGCCTCGGCGACCGGGACCAACTGGGCCGCGAACCGGTCCTTTGCGAACTTGACCGGGACGGTGGCGACCGTGGGGTCCCAGGACTTCGTTTCGTCGCAGGCAGCGTCGTCACCGGTCAGGAGGGCAACAGGTACGCCGTACGCCGCTGCCGCCGCGTGGAGGAGGCCGATCTCGCCAGTGGGACGGTCATCGAGCCAGATGTCCTCGATCTCGTGGCCCATGAAGCTGTGACTCAGTACGCCGAGCACACCGGCGCGGGCGTGGAAGCCGATACAGAGCACCGCGTCGTACTCGGCAGACAGGCCCTCGATCATCCCCATCGGCTTCGGCCGGCCCTTGATCAAGCGGGCGCGCGGGTCGAGGAGGTCGGGGAGGAGGTTGCGCATCGGGCCGTGGGCGTCGTTCACCAGTACGGCGGTCGCGCCGGCGGCGTACGCACCGCGGATGGCGGCGTTCACGTCCTCCGTCATCATCACCCGGCTGCGCTCGTAATCCCGCCCCGGCGGCTGGACGTCCTCCGCGTCGACCAGTCCGGTGATGCCTTCCATGTCCGCGCTCACGTATACCTTCACGCCCTGCAGCGTATGTTCTGAGTATGAGCAGCGGCGCCGAGGTCCGGGCGTGGCGGCCCGGACTGACCGGGGTCGTCGAGGTGTTGCACGCCCATTTCCCGTCGCACGCGTACCCGACGCACACCCACGACGCGTGGACCGTGCTGATCGTCGACGAGGGCGCGGTCCGGTACGACCTGGACCACCGCGAGCACGGTCTGGCCCAGGCGCAGGTCTCGCTGCTGCCACCGCACGTGCCGCACGACGGCCGGTCGGTCCTGCCCCAGGGGTTCCGGAAGCGGGTGCTGTACCTGGCGCCTGACCGGCTCGGCGGCGACCATCTGATCGGCGCGGCCGTCGATCAACCGGAGTACGTCGACCCGCTCCTCAGACACCGGATCCACCAGTTGCATCGAGTGCTCCGTGACGGGCAGGAGGATCTCGAGGCGCAGAGCCGGCTGACGTTGATCGAGGAGCGACTCTCGCAGCACCTACGTCGTGCCGTGGTCGCCCCATCGGATCGCTACGACTCCGGCGTGGCCGTGAAGCTGCGTGAACTGCTGGACTCGAAGGTGACCGACGGGATCACGCTGGAGGATGCGGCGAAGGTGGTGCATGCGCATCCAGCGCATCTTGTGCGGGCGTTCAGCCGCGAGTACGGCATGCCGCCGCACCGGTACCTCACCGGCCGGCGGGTCGATCTTGCCCGTCGGTACCTGCTCGACGGGCATCCGGCCGCCGAGGTGGCGACGCTGGCCGGGTTCTACGACCAGTCACACCTCAACCGGCACTTCCGGAAACTGCTCGGTGTCACACCGGCGAGCTTTGTGAGGCCTTAGACGCCTTGTACGCGCGCACACCCCAGGTGCCGAGCAGCGCGGCGATCAGCAGGTTCACGATGACCAGGATCGTGTGCGCCACGTAGTACCCGGTCGGGCGCCCCTCGGTGTCGATCAGCGCTTTGATGAAGCGCAGATAGGTGATGACGTTCCAGGCCGCGATGGCGAGCAGGACGAGAGCGTGTTTCCGTTCGAGCTTCACCTAGCCATTGTGACCAGGCCGGTCCACCATCCGGAGCAGCTGGGTCCGGTTGGCGACCCCGAAGCGCCGGTACAGGCGGGTCAGCTGGGACTCGACCGCCTTCACCGACAGGTACAGGGCCGCGGCGATCTCGCGGTTGGTGGAGCCGTCGCGGACCATCGAGACGATCTGCTGCTCGTTGTCGGTCAGCTCCGAGGGCTGCCGGCTCCGGCTCGGTACGTCGAGGCGCGCCAGCTCGGTCTCGGCCACCTCGCGCCAGGCCGGAGAGCCGTACGCCTCGAACTGCTCGATCGCATCCAGGAACGCGGTCCGAGCGACCGAACGGCGACGAGCCTGCCGGGCGACGCGGCCGCGGGTGAGTTCGCAGCGCGCTAGGTCGAGCGGGTAGACCCGGTCCCCCGCCGTACTGATCGTCTTCTCGAGCAGGTCGAGGGCCGCGGCCGGGTCGCCCTGCTTGGCGATCAGCAGCGCCTCCGACCGCGCCAGGCCGATCATGATCACTTCACGGTCGAGGTTCTCGGCGCGGGTCCGGATCTCGGCGATCAACGCGGCCGCGTCGTCCAGCCGGCCGGCCGCGACGAGGGCCTCTGCGTAGTCCGCGTGCCACGGGATCACCGCCGGGTCGTACGGCATCGCGGCCTCGCCCGACGCTGCGATCGCGTCGAAGGACTCGACCGCGCGCTGCGGGTCGCCGGTCAGCACGGCCATCAGCCCGATGCTCGCGAGCGCCGGCCCGGTCCACTCGTCGTTCCCGACCAGGCGGACGCCTTCGAGCGCCGCCTCGGCGAGCTGCCGGCCCATGGCCGCCGAACCGCCGACCCACTCGGCGCGACTGGCGATGACCATGCCGACCTCGGCCTCGTCACCGATGTCCTGCATGAGCTGGTAGCACTCGTGACCGGCGGCCAGTGCGTCGGCGCCGCGCCCGCTGCGCTCGTAGATCGCGGTCGCCGAGATCAGGACGGACGCGAGCCAGCGCATCGCGCCATGGTCGCGGACGTCGTCGACCAGCGCCGTGATCCGGGCGATCGCCTCGTCCATCCGCCCGCGGAACAGCTCCCGCATCGCGGCCATCTGGCGGGCGTTCACCACGGTCTTCGTGAGCGGCAGTCCTTTCGCCAGCTCGGCAGCCTGCTCGAGCACGGCGTCGGCGGATTCCTCGGCGTCACGCGCCATCAACACCGAGCTCGCTGCGCTCAACGCATCGACGATCGCCTCGGTGTCACCCGCCTCGCGCGCCAACGCTTCGGCGACGCGGGCGTCCTCCTGCGCGTCGTCCAGGCTGCGATCGAAGTAGTGGCTGTGACTACGCTCGATCCGCACCCGTGCCTCGAGCCGCTTGTCGCCCTTCGCGGCCGCGAACGCCTCCGCGAGCAGCTCGACCCGGCGATCGCGCTCCGGCCAGACCGCATCCGCGCTGAGCAGCAGCGCGGGCACCTTCGTCTCCGGCTTCGTCGCGGCCTGTACGGCGTACTGCGCCATGTCGGCCGACTCCGCAAGATGACCAGCGGCCGCGGCGTCATCGGCAGCCCGGGTCAGACGTCGGGCGCGGTCGTCGGGCCGCGTGATCGGCGTACGCTCGGCGCTCAATCGCCACAGGGTCGCAGCGGCGCCGGGCGCGCCGCGGCCGGCGGCGACGGTCGCGGCCTCTTCGATCGCGGCGGCCAGCTCCGGATCGGCCTCCTGGGTGGCGAGGGCGCGGTGCGTCGCGTTCTCGACCGGCTCGTCGACCACGGCCGCCAGCCGGGCATGGGCCTGTCGGCGGGCGGCCGATGTCGCCTCGGCGTACACGAACTCGCGGAGCAGCGGGTGGGTGAAGCGAAGGCGCTCGGCGGCGATGTCGATCAGCCCGAGGGACTCGGCCTCGGCCAGGTCGGCCTCGATCGGGCGATCGAGGGACCGGGCGAGCTGGGTCGTGGTCGGGCGCGGCGACGACGCGGCGTGCAGGAGCAGCTCGTGCGCGGCAGGCTCGAGCGTGGAGAGGCGGTCGCCGAGCAGCGTCTTGAGGCGGCTGGACACCGGGAGCGGGTCGTTCGGCGAGACGCTCTTCGGATGCCGCAGTACGGCGCGACCGAGCTCGAGGGCCATGAACGGATTACCCGCGCTCGCGGTGAAGATGCGGCGGGCGGTGCGGACCGGGAGCGGGTTCGAGAGGCGTTGACGAAGGAGCGCGAGAACGTCCGGCTCGGTCAGCGGCGGAACCTCGAGCTGCAGCACGGGCTCCGGGCACGCGTCGACCATCATCGGCAGATCGCCGTCGGCCACCTGCTCGGTGGCGAGCAGATGCACGCCCTCGGACAGCCGGCGGGCGCAGAACGTCAGCACCTCGAGGCTTGAGGGATCCACCCACTGGATGTCGTCGACGACCAGCAGCACCGGCCCGGTCGTGGCCAAGCGACGCAGTACATGCAGGACGGCGAGGCGTACGGCGAGCTCGTCGCGCACCGTGTCCGGGGCGCTCGCCTTCAGCAGCGCGACCTCGAGCGGCTGGCGGAGGTGATCCGGGAGCACGCCCCAGGCGAACTCGAGCTGGTTGGACAGCAGGTCGAGAAGCGTGACGTACGGGAGGCCGGCCTCGGAGTTGGACGGGGCCGCACTGAGAATCCGGCAGCCCTTCCGGCCGCGATCCGCGACGAGGGCCCGCCCGAGAGCGGACTTGCCGATACCGGTCGGGCCGTACAGCAGCACGCTTCCACTGGTCTCGAGCTGCTTGGTAGCGCGCTCAACCAGTCCAGCACGGCCGACCAGTTCGTCGTCAGTCATCTAGCTCCCCGAAGGCCGATCCCTGTCGAAGTGGCCCTCGTTGATTATCACAGGAAACGACCGTTCGACACGACAAGTGTCACAGGTGGAAATTCGATGGTCACCATCCTGTCACCGACTCTTGCCCAGATCCGAGCAGTCGCGACGGCACGATCGTGCCGGGGCACCGGATGGTCTGCGGTTGTAGACAAAGTTCAACCGCCTGCCGCGATCTTGCGCGGCAGGCGGTTGAACGCAGGACTAGATCGACTCGAGATCGCGTTCTATGGCGGCGAGTTCCGCCTCGCTGCCCTGGACCTTCGGACCGGTGAACCAGTGACGGGCGGACACGAACCAGTACGCCGCCGCAAAGCCGAGCACGACCAACACGGCGATCGGGGTGTAGTTGAAGGTGCTAGCGGTGACCGGGCTGACCTGGGGAAGCATGAACAGGATCGTGATGAAGGCGACCCACACGATCGCCACGATGCCGATCGGGCGGCTCCAGCGGCCGAGGTTCCAGGGGCCGGGCTGGAAACGGTCACCCTGGAGGAGTCTGAGCAGCGTCGGCAGGACGTAGGCGATATAGAGGCCGATCACCGCGATCGACGTGACGGCGGCGTACGCGGTCGCGTTCCACAGGTACGGCAGGCCGAGGATGAACGCACCGGCCGCGGCCAGCCAGATCGCGTTGGTGGGCGTCCGCGTGCGGTGGTTGATCTTGTGCCAGAACTTCGAGCCGGGCAGCGCGCCGTCCCGGGAGAACGCGTAGATCATCCGCGAGTTCGCCGTCACCGACGACATCCCGCAGAACAGCTGTGCCCCGATCACGACCAGCAAGAGGATCTTGCCGGTCACCGCGCCGACCGCGTCGATGAAGATCTGCGCGGGCGGTACGCCGGTCGAGCTGTGCAGCGCGCCGTCGTAGTTCTGGATCGCGAAGGTCAGGCCGATCAGCAGCACCCATCCAGCTGCCAACGACACCAGGATCGACATCACGATTCCACGGGGACCGGAGCGCGCCGCGTCGTGCGTCTCCTCGGTCATGTGCGCCGAAGCGTCGTACCCGGTGAAGGTGTACTGCGCCAGCAGCAGGCCGAGCAGTGCGACATAGAACGTCGAACCCCAGCCGGTGTTGTTCACGAAGTGGCCGAACACGAACGACGCCGACTGGTGCTTGTCCGGCACGAACACCAGCGCGCCGACGATCAACAGCACACCGACGATATGCCACCAGACGCTGATGTCGTTCAGCCGCGCGACCAGCTTCACGCCGAACGAGTTCAGCAGGCCGTGCAGCAGCAGGATCAGCCCGAACAGCAGGATCGTGTGCCCCGGCGTCGCACTGAACCCGAACTGCAGATCGAGGAACGCATTCAGGAAGAACGCCGCTCCGAAGTCGATGCCGGCCGTCACCGCGACCTGGCCGAGGAAGTTGAACCACCCGGTGAACCACGACCAGGCCGCACCGTTCGACGGCGCCAGCTTCGCGGACCAGTAGTACAGGCCGCCCGCGGTCGGGTAGCTCGAACACACCTCCGCCATGGCGAGGCCGACGAACAACGTCATCAGCCCGACGATCGGCCAGCCCCACACGATCATCACCGGGCCGCCGGTGTTCATCCCGAACCCGTACAACGTCAAGCAGCCGGACAGGATCGAGATGATCGTGAACGACACCGCGAAGTTCGAGAAACCGGACATCGTCCGGTTCAGCTCCTGTGCGTAACCCAGTTGGTGCAGGCGATCCTCGTCGTCAGTCATTGAGCCTCCTAGACCCAGCCAGACACAGCGCCTCAATGGTCTTCCCCCAGACCTTTACGCAATTGAGGCACCCGCCATCCCGAGTGTCAAGCAGTCAGGCGAGAAAGCCGTGCAGCAGGACCGCCGTACCCGAGAGGTGTTCCTGCATCGCCTGGCGGGCGGCGTCCGGGTGGCCGGCGAGGATCGCGGTGACGATCGCCTGGTGCTGTTCGTTGGAGTGCTGGATGTTGCGCTCGAGCAGGGGGATGGCGTCGAGGAGTTCGTTCAGGCGCATGCGGACGTCGGCCATGGCGGACGTCAACGACGGCGAGCCGGTCACCTCGGCGATCGCCAGGTGCAGGCGGGAGTCCAGGCGGCGGTAGTCGGCGAGCCGGGCGGCCGAGGTGTCGGCGAGGCAGCGTTCGAGATGGTCGCGTTCGGCTTCGCTCAACTCCCGGTTCGCGGCGGCTTCCGCGGCTCCGGTCTCCAGCACGAACCGCAGCGTGAGGGCGTCATCCAGGCCGTCGGCAAGGTCACGCGCGAGCCGTTTGGCCGGCGTACGACGGGGTTTGGGCAGCTGCTCGTTGACGAACGTGCCGCCGTACCGCCCTCGGCGGGACTCGACGTACCCGGCCTCGGTGAGTGCGTGGATCGCCTCCCGGAGCGTGACCCGGCTGACGTTCAGCCGGGCCGCGAGCTCGCGCTCCGGCGGCAACCGGTCGCCGGGCACGACGACACCGAGCTTGATTGCCTGTAGCAACCGCTCGACCGTCTCCTCGAACGGGTTCCCGGCCCGGACCGGCCGGAACACCGCCTCGTCTGCCTGAACGACCATGCCCCCAGACTAGATCGGTGTCACATAGGCGCCGGAGATTCCCCCGTCGACGAGGAAGGTGTTGGCGGTGATGAAGGACGAATCGTCGCTCGCGAGGAAGGCGACCGCGGCGGCGATCTCGTCGGGTTCACCGAAGCGGCCCATCGGGACGTGGACGAGCCGGCGCTGGGCCCGCTCGGGGTCCTTCGCGAACAGCTCGGTCAGCAGCGGCGTGTTCACCGGGCCCGGGCAGAGCGCGTTCACCCGGATCCCCTGCCGAGCGAATTCCACCCCGAGCTCGCGGCTCATCGCCAGCACGCCGCCCTTGGAGGCGGAGTACGAGATCTGGGAGGTCGCCGCGCCCATCACCGCGACGAACGACGCGGTGTTGATGATCGAGCCCTTGTTCTGCCGTTGCATGTAAGGGATTGCGGCCTTGCAGCACAGGTAGACCGAGGTCAGGTTGACCTCCTGGACCTTGCGCCACGCCTCCAGCCCGGTATCCAGGATCGACGCGTCGTCGGGCGGCGAGATGCCCGCGTTGTTGAACGCGATGTCCACGCTGCCGTAGGTGTCGAAGGCCTGCTTGAAGAGGTTCTCCACGGCGGCGGCATCGGTCACGTCGGTCGCGACGAACAGGCCGGCGACCTCGTCCGCGGCCTGTTTGCCGGCGTCCGGATCGAGGTCACCGATCACGACGTGCGCGCCCTCCGCGGCGAGCCGCCGCACCGTGGCCAGACCGATCCCGCTGGCCCCGCCGGTCACCACCGCGACGCGGCCCTCGAGCCGATGCGCCTTGACGTCCATTCAGTCCTCCGTGCTGATGAAGATGTTCTTGGTCTCGGTGAACGCGTTCAGCGCGTCCGGGCCGAGCTCCCGGCCGAGGCCGGACTGCTTGTAACCGCCGAACGGTGTCGAGTACCGCACCGACGAGTTCGAGTTGATCGAGAGGTTGCCGGCCTCGACCCCGCGAGCGACCCGGATCGCCCGACCGACGTCCCGTGTCCAGATCGAGCCGGACAGCCCGTACTCGCTGTCGTTCGCGATCCGCACCGCGTCGGCCTCGTCCTCGAACGGAATCACCGCCACGACCGGCCCGAAGATCTCCTCCCGTGCCGCCCTGTCGCTCGGGGGCGCCAGCACGGTCGGCGGGAACCAGAAACCGGGCCCGGCCGGCGCCGTCCCCTGAAACGCTGGTTCCTGGGTGTACGACGCGACCCGTTCGAGCTGGGCCTTGGAGATCAGCGGCCCCATCTCCGACGCCGGATCACTCGGATCGCCGACCTTGAAGTTCTTCACCGCGGGCTCGAGCAACTCCATGAACCGGTCGTACACCGTGCGTTCCACGAGAATCCGCGACCGCGCGCAACAGTCCTGCCCCGCGTTGTCGAAGACGCCGTACGGCGCCTGCGCTGCCGCCTTCTCCAGGTCCGCGTCCGCGAAGACGACGTTCGCGGACTTGCCGCCCAGCTCGAGCGTCACCCGCTTCACCTGGTCCGCGCATCCGGCCATGATCTGCTTGCCGACCGTGGTGGATCCGGTGAAGACGATCTTGCGGACATCCGGGTGGGTGACGAACCGCTGCCCGACCGTCTTCCCGGGACCGGGGACGACTTCGAACACGCCCGGCGGCAGGCCCGCTTCGAGGGCGAGCTCGCCGAGGCGGATCGCGGTGAGCGGGGTGAGCTCGGCCGGCTTGAGGACGACGGTGTTGCCTGCGGCAAGGGCCGGGGCGAAACCCCAGCCTGCGATGGGCATCGGGAAGTTCCACGGGACGATCACGCCGACCACGCCGAGCGGTTCCTGGAACGTCACATTGATGCCGCCGGCAACAGGAATCTGCTTGCCGAACAGGCGCTCCGGCGCGGCCGCGTAGTACGTCAGGACGTCGCGGACGTTGCCCGCCTCCCAGCGGGCGTTGCCGATCGTGTGGCCGGCGTTCTCGACCTCCACCGCGGCCAGGTTCTCCAGGTCCGCGTCGACCGCGTCGGCGAACCGCCTGAGCAGCCTGCCGCGGTCGGCCGGGTTCACGTTCCGCCAGGTCTCGAAGGCCTTGGCCGCTTTCGCGATCGCGGCGTCGGCCTCGGCCTCGCCGGCGAGCTCGATGGTCCGGATCACCTTCTCGGTGGCCGGGTTGAGTACGTCGTAAGTCATGTGGTGCTCCTGATCAACGCGGTGAACAGCCGCAGGTCCTCTGGGGTCTCTTCCGGATGCCACTGCACGCCGAGTGCGAAGTCCTTGCCCTCCACCTCGGCGGCTTCCACGGTCCCGTCGCCGGCGCGGGCGGTGACCTTCAAGGCCGGCGCGATGACGTCGAGGGCCTGGTGGTGGTAGCAGCTGCCGGTCGCGCTGTCGCCGAGGATCCGCGCGGTGAGTGTGCCGGGCTCGACCTTCACCTCGGTGGCGCCGAAGACCGCGGGCCGCGGTCGGTGCTCGTCGTGGGCGACGACGTCGGGCAGGTGCTGGTGCAAGGTCCCGCCCAGCGCCACGTTCAGCATCTGCAGGCCGCGGCAGATCGCGAGCAGCGGAAGATCCCGGTCGAGAGCCGCTCGGATCAGGACGGTTTCGTGATCGTCCCGCCCTGGCCTGGTGTCGACGGTCTCGGGATGCGGCGTCGCGGCGTACGACGCTGGGTCTACATCGCATCCACCGGCGATGACGAGACCGTCGAGGATCTCGAGCACGGACGGATCGGTGCCGACGGGTGGCAGCAGGAGTGGTGTGCCGCCGGCCGCCGCGACGGCGTCGAGGTAGACCCGCGGAATCAGCGCGGCCTCGCGGTGCCAGATGCCCCAGGTCGCCGGCTCCAGGTACGTCGTGATGCCGATGCGCGGACGTCTAGAGTCGTTCGAAACCACGGACCCGCTCCCAGTCGGTGACGGCGGCGTCGTACGCGTCGAGTTCGACCCGCGCGGCGTTCGCGTAGTGGTCGACCATCTCGTCGCCGAACGCCTCACGCGCCAGCTTCGAGCCGGTGAACAGCGCCGCGGCCTCGCGCAGGGTGGACGGCACGTGATCCTTGTCGGACTCGTACGCGTTGCCTTCGAGCAGCGGCTCGAGTTCCAGCTCGTTCTCGATGCCGTGCAGGCCGGCGGCGATGATCGCGGCGACGGCGAGGTACGGGTTCACATCGCCGCCGGGGAGGCGGTTCTCGACCCGGAGCGAGTCGCCGTGGCCGACCACGCGCAGCGAACAGGTGCGGTTGTCCAGACCCCACGCGATCGCGGTCGGCGCGAAGCTGCCCTTCGCGAATCGCTTGTAGGAGTTGATGTTCGGGGCAAGGAGGTAGGTGAACTCCGACAGGGAGGCGAGCTGTCCCGCGATGAAGTGCTCCATCACCTGCGAGAACCCGTGGTCACGGTCGCCGGCGAGGACGGGATCGCCGTCGGTGGAGCGGAAGCTCAGGTGGATGTGGCAGGAGTTGCCTTCACGTTCGTCGTACTTCGCCATGAACGTGAGGCTCTTGCCGTGCTTCGCGGCGATCTCCTTCGCGCCGGTCTTGTAGATCGAGTGGTTGTCGCAAGTGGTGAGCGCTTCGTCGTACCGGAAGGCGATCTCGTGCTGGCCGAGGTTGCACTCGCCCTTCGCGGACTCGACGTACAGGCCGGCGCCGGTCATGCCGTTGCGGATGTCGCGCAACAGCGGCTCGATCCGGGAGGTGCCGACGAGGGAGTAGTCGACGTTGTACTGGTTCGACGGAGTGAGGCCGGTGTATCGCTTGTTCCAGGCGGTCTCGTACGTGTCGTCGAAGACCATGAACTCGAGCTCGGTCCCGACGTACGCCTTGAGGTTCTTCTCCGCGAGCCGGTCGAGCTGCTTGCGCAGCACCTGCCGCGGCGAGGCGACGACCGGCTGTCCGTCCAGCCACTGCACGTCGCACAACACCATCGCCGTACCTTCGAGCCACGGAACCAGCCGGAGCGTGTCGAGATCGGGCGCCATCACCATGTCGCCGTACCCACGCTCCCACGACGACATCGCGTAGCCGTCCACGGTATTCATGTCCACGTCGACAGCCAGCAAGTAGTTACACCCCTCGGTCCCGTGCTTCAGCACCTCCTCCAGGAAGTACCGAGCCCCACACCGCTTCCCTTGCAACCGCCCCTGCATATCGGTGATCGCGACCAGCACCGTGTCAACCTCACCGGCCTCCACCAGCCCCCGCAACTCCTCCACACCCAACACGGCCACTCCCGGAGTCTATTGGTCTACGTCCAGTCCATTGACTCAACCTGGCGGCTCCGTGTCAATGCCACCTTCATCGCTGGCGGGAGGCCCTGAGTCTCGCGAGGAAGTCGTCCAGAGGTAGCTCAAGCTCGGTCCCGGCGGTAAGCACATCGCTCAGCGTCACCGTCCTGGCGTCGAAGTCGAGCAGAACGTCGACCACGTTGAAGGTGAACTCCCGACGGCCGGTTTCACGACGCGCGGCCTCGGCGAGCAGCGTACGGCGTACATAGTCGTCCGCCTCGTCATCGAAGAAGCGCCTCAGCAGCGCCGGGTTCGTCATCGAAGTCAGCCTGCCACAGGGCGTTGTCGGCGCTCTGGTGCCTTGGCACTCGACGGACACGGAACTGGTTGGCACTTCGCGGGATGGTGGGGAAAATCGGCGGATTCGGCCGCACCGCCCAAGTGGCCCGATTCTGGAGGACCGCTATGCGATCTTTCGTAACCCGTCCCCGCGCCCTGGCCGTTCTGTTGGCCGGTACGGCGCTTGCTTTCAGCCCGTTGGGGGGACAGGCGACTGCTCAGTTGCCTGTCAACCAGACCGGGAACCCGGCGTGTTTCACGCCGGAGAACGGAGCCGCCGCGCGTGGCGGCTTCGGTGCCGACCACCGCGACCTGTCGGTGGCCGAGCAGAAGGCCATCGACGCCAGGACGGCGCAGATCCTGAAGGCCAAGCAGGCCCGTGGACTCGCACCCGCGGCCGGCACGCTGGCCGCGGCAAGCGTCCCGGTCTACGTCCACGTGATGCTGAGCACGTCCGGCGCCGGCGACGTCACCGCGAGCCAGATCGACCAGCAGATCGCCGAGTTGAACCAGGACTACGCGGGTCAGGAGTCGTCGCAGGCCGCGAACACCGGCTTCACGTTCTACCTGGCCGGCACCGACCGCTACAAGAACAACAACTGGCACAACGACCGCCAGAGCACGCAGTACCGGTCACAAACGCGCAAGGGTGGTAAGAACGCCCTGAACATCTGGCTGGTCGACTTCTCGTACCTCGGCATCGCGACGTTCCCGTGGGACTACGCGAGCAACCCGAGCATCGACGGCATCCGGGTCCAGTACAGCTCGCTGCCCGGCGGTTCGGCGACCAATTACAACCTCGGCAAGACCGCGTCCCACGAGGCCGGCCACTGGTTCGGGCTCTACCACACGTTCCAGGGCGGCTGCACGAGCACGAACGACTCGGTGTCCGACACGCCGGCCCAGAGCAGCGCCTCCAGCGGCTGCCCGACCGGTCGGGACTCCTGCTCGCTGCCGGGGCTGGACCCGATCCACAACTACATGGACTACTCCTACGACTCCTGCTACAACCAGTTCACGCCCGGCCAGTCAACCCGCATGAGCAACATGTGGACCGCCTACCGTGCCTGATCGGGGCATGAGACCCGACTGTGACATCTGCACCGTCGGGCAACTAGAGTGCCCGCGATGCGTTTGCTTCTGACGGCCTGCGCGACCACCGCCCTGGTGGCCTCCGGACCTCTGACAGCTGCCGCCGCCGACCAGGGCCCACAAGGCCCGGTCGGCGGCGACCTGCTGACGGCGAAGCCGACGGTGGTCGCCGACGGGGCGGCACCGCCGGCCGTGCAGGCGTCGGCGTACGTCGTGGCCGACCTGGACACCGGTCAGGTACTCGCGGCGAAGGCCCCGCACGCCAAGCTCCGCCCGGCCAGCACGCTCAAGACGCTGACGGCCCTCGTCCTGCTGCCGAGGCTGAAGAAGACCGATCCGGTGATCGGTTCGGACGCCGACGCCGGGATCATCGGTAGCAAGGTCGGTGTGTACCCCGGCCTGCACTACACCGTCGACCTGCTCTTCCAGGGCATGTTCCTGGCCTCCGGGAACGACGCCGTCCACGCGCTCTGCGCCCACGACGAGGGCGGCATCCCCGCGACCATCCAGCGGATGAACGCGAAGGCCAAGGAGATCGGCGCGCTCGACACGCACGTGACCGACCCGACCGGTCTCGACGCCGACGGGCAGTACTCCAGCGCGTACGACCTGGCCCTGTTCGCGCAGGCGGGGCTCGCGCGCCCGGACTTCGCGAAGTACGCGTCGACCAAGTTCACGAACTTCCCGAACGCCGGCAACAAGGGCACGTACCAGGTCGCGAACCAGAACAAACTGCTGTTCAACTACGACGGCGCGCTCGGTGTGAAGACCGGCTACACCACGCTGGCCCGGAACACGTTCGTCGGCGCCGCCCGGCGCAACGGCCACACGCTGGTCGTCACGATGATGAACGCGCCGCACGGCATCACCGAAGACGCCAGCAACCTGCTGACCTGGACATTCACCAACTACAGCAAGCTCAAGCCGGTCGGCACGCTGGTGAAGGCCGAAGGGCCGCCGAAGACCACGACGCAGGGCAAGCCCGCGGACAAGCCCGCTTCGGGCATCGCCCGGCCACAGCGCAGCCGGACGGTCCTGAGCCCCGGCCAGGCCGTCCAGTCCCTCGCCTTCCGCGTCCCCGTCTGGACGTACGCCGGACCGCCCGTCCTGCTCCTCGGCCTCTTCCTCCGCCGACCGCGCACACTCCGCCGGCGCCGTCACTAACGACGTACTGAGCGCACCGCTCGCGTGAACTGGACGGCCACCGTGGTAAGCGTCGCGCCCAGCACCGCACCGGCCGCCACCGCGACCGTGTCCGCCTTCCGCTGCGGGACAGGCACCACCTTGTACCGCTTGCCCGGCGGCCCGAGCAGCAACGGCTCGCGCTCCTTGGACTGCTGAGCCTCCTCGGCCTCCTCGACCGCCTCCGGGCTCTCCGACTCGGTCTTCTCCAGGTCGAGCGTCGCTTCCTTCGTCCACGCCGCGATCAGCATGATCACCCGGGTCATCAGGTAGGTCCACACCAGCAGTGCGAGCGGCAACGCCAGCGCGCCGTACGCCGCGTTCGTGCCGATCACGTGGTTCACGTAGAGGTTGCCGAGCCGCTGCGCGAGATAGAACACGACCCCGCCGGCCAGCGCGGCGATCAGCGCGACCCTCCGCGGCAGGAGGATCCGGGGCAACGCGGTCTGCATGTACAGGAACAGCACGGCGCCCGCGGCGATCCCCAGCACCGCGCTGACCGTGCCCAGGCCGCCGTGCGCCAACCAGGTGTCTTGGAGGTCGGCGGCGTCGACGATCCGCCTCGACAGCCCGGTCAGGATCGACGAGGCGCCGGTGGCGATCACGCCGATCAGGCCGAGGCCGAGCAGCGCACCGAGGTCGACGACCTTGAGCTTGACCACATTGCCGGGCTCGTCGTCGAGCTCGTGCATCGAGCGGATCGAGGCCCGGAGCGAGTCGATCCACCCCAGCCCGGTCAGCAGCAGTGAGATTCCGGACACCAGCCCGATGGTTCCGGCGTGAGCGATCAGGCTGTCGATGTCGATCTTGTCGCCGACGCCCGGCAGGTTCTTCTCGAGAGTCTCCTTCAGGGTCTCGATCGCCTTCTCACCGAGCAGCGGCCCGATGATCGCAGCGGCCAGCACGATCAGCGGGAACAGCGACAGGAACCCGAAGAAGCTCGTCGCGCCGGCCAGCCGGTTGCCGCGCCGGTTGCCGTAGCGCTGCCAGGCCCGCCACAGCTGGCTCCGGCTGAACCGTTTCCAGGCGCGCTTGAGCTGTTTCATGAGTCTCCTGTACCCGCGACGAGGAGGCTCAGCCTGCCAGCGGGAACGACCGCTGCGGCCGCCACACGCCGTCCGTGCCGTGTTCGTAACGACTGAAATACTCGACGTCGAAGGCGCAGTCGTACTCCGAGAGCGCGTCGTACGCGCGGTCGAGGGCGTCCTTGTCCAGGTCGTGCGCGACCGTGACGTGCGGGTGGTACGGGAACCGCAGGTCGATCTGCAGCGGGCCGGAACGCACCTGCGACTGCAGCACCTCGCACGACGAGATGCCCTCGGCCAGCGGCACGAACACCACCGGCGAGATCGGCCGGAACGTCGCCGTACCGCGCAGCCGGATCCGGAACCGCGGGAACCGGGCGGCGACCGCGAGCAGGTGCTCGTCGATCACGCCCAGGTCGGTCGCCTCGATCTCGGTCGGCGGCAGCAGCGTGACGTGGGTGGGGATCGACGCGGCCATCGGATCGCCGAAGTCGGCCCGGAACTTCTGCAGCTCCGAGCCGTACGGCTCCGCGATCGGGATCGCGACACCGATCGTCGTCATCGGCGTCATCGGCGGCCTACCGGCCCTGGGGCGGGCCGGCGACGAAGCCGAGCCGGTCGTAGACCCGGGCCAGGGTCGGCTCGGTGACCGCGCGGGCCCGCTCGGCACCGGCGGCGAGGATCGCGTCGAGCTGCGCCTTGTCGTCGAGGTAGCCGAGCGTCTTCTCCCGGAAGGGCGTGACGAACTCGACCACGACCTCGGCCAGGTCCTTCTTGAAGTCGCCGTACCCGCGGCCGGCGTACTCGTCCTCGAGCTCGCTGATCTTGCGGCCGGTGAGCGCGGAGTAGATCGTCAGCAGGTTCGCGACGCCGGGCTTGTTCTCCTGGTCGAAGATCACGTCGCGGCCGGAGTCGGTGACCGCGGACCGGATCTTCTTCGCGCTGACCTTCGGGTCGTCGAGCAGGTCGATGATGCCGGCCGGGGACGAGCTGGACTTGCTCATCTTGGCGGACGGGTCCTGCAGGTCGGAGATCTTCGCGGTCTCCTTGACGATGTACGGCTCGGGCAGCCGGAACGTCTTGCCGAAGCGGTGGTTGAACCGCTGGGCGAGGTCGCGGGTCAGCTCGAGGTGCTGGCGCTGGTCCTCACCGACCGGGACGCGGTCGGCCTGGTAGATCAGGATGTCCGCGGCCTGCAGGATCGGGTACGTGAACAGGCCGACGGTGGCGCGGTCGGCGCCGCCCTTGGCGGACTTGTCCTTGAACTGCGTCATCCGGCTGGCCTCGCCGAAGCCCGTGATGCAGCCGAGCACCCAGCTCAGCTGGGCGTGCTCGGGCACGTGCGACTGGACGAACAGGGTGGACCGCTCCGGGTCGATACCGGCCGCGAGCAGCTGCGCCGCGGACCGGCGGGTGCGCTCGCGGAGGGCCTTCGGCTCGTACTCCACGGTGATCGCGTGCAGGTCGACGACGCAGTAGAACGCCTCGTGGTCCTCCTGCAGGGCCACCCACTGCCGCACCGCGCCGAGGTAGTTGCCGAAGTGGAAGGAGTCCGCCGTCGGCTGGATCCCGGACAGCACGCGAGGGCGCCGCGGGGAACCGGCTGCGGAGGGGTCAGACGCAGCTTGGGACATACGCCCGATTCTGCCAGCGTCCGTGTCGCGGTCATCAACCGGGCGGTATACCTACCAGGACCACCCTCGGGAGGCCAGTTCCTGTTCCTCCTGCCAGCGCTTCTCTTCGGGTTGTTCGACCTCGGGGTCCGGTACGCCGGCCAGGCGGCACGCCTCGTCCAGGAGGTCGTCGTACGCCGCCTCCAGCGCCATCAGGCGATGAGCCTTCGCGTAGACGTGCGGCGTGGACTCCACCCGGCGGATCTTGGTGGACAACGTGCCGAGCCGGGTCTGCAGCCGGAGCGTGTCGAACGGGTCCGGCGGCGGGATCGGACGCCGGCGGAGACGACCGTGTGCCTGCGCCGTCAGACGCTGCAGCCGGCGCCGCCAGCGAGGCGGCGGCGGGCTCGGGAGCAGGAGGCCGAGCAGGGCGCAGAGCATCAAGAACAGAACCGCTACTCCGAGCCATCCCATGACGCCACCCCTCAGCACGAGAGTACGGCGAGCAGCGCCCGACGGCGATAGGAATATGTCAGTCCCGGTGGTACTTCGTCACGGCGTTGTCCTGTTTGAGCTTGTCCGCGGCGGCCTGGATCCGCGCGGTCCACTCAGACTGCTGCAGCCCGCCGGCCAGGAACTGCCCGGTCGCGGCGGCGGCCGCGTTCGCGAAGTCCGGGTACCAGCTGTCGAAGTACCAGGTGATGATCTGGTCACCGGCCGCCGTCAGCAGGTCGCGGGCGGAGCGGAGCGCCGTACCAATCTCCAGCCCGTCGGCCGCGCCGCGGACGATCGTGAGCTGGTTGGACTCGGAGCTCACTTGCGCCGCGACGTCCTGGGACAGTAGCGCCCGGATGTACTCGAGCCCGCCGGCCTTGTTCTTCGCTTTCTCCGGCACCAGGAACGGCGCGGTCGCCGCCACATGCAGCCCGCTGGCGAGCGCCGGCGACGCATCCAGCGGCGGTACGGCGAACATCGTCAGCCCGAACCGCTGCGGGATCAACCCCTTCATCTCGTTCTCGAGCCAGTTCCCGCACGGCAGCATCCCGGCCTTCGAGGCGAGGAAGCGCTTCTGCGAGCCGATGTGGTCGTACTGCGCGCTACCCGCGGCGATCAGGCCCCGTTTGGCCAGCTCGCCGACCGCGGCGATCGCCCGCGTGACGCTCTCGTCCTTCCAGGCGCCCGCGTCGAGGTTGTCGATCCGTTTCAGCACGTCCGCTCCGCCGGTCTTGGCCGCCAGCGTGAGGACCAACTCGAGGACGTAGTACGGATGGGCGCCGGCGTAGATGAACGGGCCGATTCCGGCCGCCTTCATATCGGTGCCGAGGGCAAGCAAATCCGGCCAGGTGTGCGGGACGTCCCAGCCGTTGGTCTGGAACAGGCTGGCCGAGTACCACAGCCCGTAGACGGTTGCGACGTAGTTGAGCGTCCGCTGCGTTCCGTCGTACCGGCC
Organism: Kribbella pratensis; assembly: GCF_004365355.1. Lineage (GTDB taxonomy): Bacteria > Actinomycetota > Actinomycetes > Propionibacteriales > Kribbellaceae > Kribbella. Next base: position 815,873 of record NZ_SODP01000002.1, read on the forward strand.
GATGTCGAGCAGCTCCGACAGCAGTTGGTCCTTGACCTTCGCGGCCTGGTTATCCCAGGACGGCGCATCCAGCAACCGCTGCAGGTCCGTGAGCTGGCCGTCCTTCACCAACCGGCCGAGCTCGAGCTCCTGGTCGCCGGTGCTGAGCACGACGTCTGGCGGGTTGCCCGCGGCGAACCGCGGCAGCAGGGCGTCCGACAGCTGCGGCGTCACCTTCGGCGTGACGACGGCGCTCGGATACTTCCTCCGGTACGCCGCCGCCGCGAACCCGCCGTACTCCTCGCTGGTCACGACATCGAGCGGAGCGTTCGCGTCGACGTCGAACGGGTTCTGAGGGGAGACGGTCCGGGCCGGCGGAGCCGATGAGCAGCCGCTCAGGACCACGCCGGCCAGCGTACCCTGCAGCAATGTCCGCCGTTTCAGCATTTCGGCAGGCTAGTACTTCAGGGTGGCTGCGGTCAGACAGTTCAGGCGGTACGACGGATGCGACCGGCGTACTTCGCCTCGAGGGCATGGTTGTGCTCGTCGCCGCCCGGGATGTTCGCGGACAGGTAGACCGGCGGGGTCTCGCCGGCGTCGGTCATCCGGCGCAGCACCTCGGCGACCAGCATCTGCGCGATCAGAGCGGCGGTGATGGACGAGACCGCGCAGACCTTGCCGCCGCCGTCGGGCAGGTCGAGCACGGAGTCGCCGTACGGCGCGTGGTTGTCGAGCACCACGTCCGCGAAGTCGATCAGCTTCTTACCGGACGGGTGCCGGGAATCCATCCCGCCGGTGTGCTGCAGCGAGGTGATCGCGATCAGCGGGTGGCCCTTCTCCTTCACCACGCTCGCGAGCTCGACGATCGAGCCGTTCACGCCGGAGTTGGAGGCGATCACGAACAGATCGCCCGGGCGCGCCGCGGACAGCTCGTAGAGCTTGCGGGAGTACTTCGGGTCGCGCTCGAGCTCCGCACTGCGCAGCAGCTCCCGCGGTTCGCCGCCGAGCAGGACGAGGTCGCGCAGCGCGATCCGGTTCGTCGCGATCAGGCCGCCGGCGCGGCCGGCGATCTCCATCGCGAGCGCCTCGGAGTGGCCGGAACCGAACGCCTGGATCACGCCGTCGGCGCGCAAGGACTCGGTCATCAGGTCGGCCGCCTGCTGGATCGGACCGTCGATCTGCTCGGTCACCGCGGCCAGAATCGGAGTCAGCGTGTGCACATAAGTCTGCGCACTCACGCCGCTCGTCTCCCCTGATCCCCCGTGCTTGCTGCTGGCCATCAGCGGCCCTACCCCTCGACTAATCTGCTGGTTACGACACTCCGGGTGCCGACAAGTGCGCAAGTTTGCGGTTTGCTGGACAGAACTTTTCTCAACTGGCAGCTAAAGTCAAGGCTCATCCCTGTGATCTCCCCGGATCGGGACCGTCGCGTGAGTTCTTTGTGCTTGTAAAGAGGCTCTTTTGAGCAGTTTGGAGCATTGCGTATGTCGGTCGAACGCCCCCTGCCGGCCGGACCGCTGGTCCTGGGCGGTGACCTCGGTGGCACCTCCACCCGGATCGTGATCGCGGACTCCGAGGGCAACGTGGTCGGTCGCGGTGCCGCCGCGGGCGGAAACCCGACCAGTCATCCCGCCAGCGCGGCCGCCAACTTCGGGCAGGCGCTGCACGCCGCCCTAGCCGGTCTGGACGCGTCCGAGGTCAAGGCCGCCGTGGTCGGCATGGCGGGCGGCTCGGCGCTCGGGCGCCCCGACGTGGCAGCCCAGTTCGACGCCGCCTGGACCGGCGCCGGCCTCACCGTGGCCCCCGACTACATCGGCGATCTCGAGGTCGCCTTCGCCTCGGGTACGCCGGAGCCGGACGGAGTCGTGCTGATCGCGGGCACCGGCAGCAACGTCGGGCTGGTCCGCGATCACCAGCTCGTGCGGACCGTCGGCGGACACGGCTGGCTGCTCGGCGACGAGGGGTCAGGGTTCTGGCTCGGCCGGGAGGCTGTGCGCAGTGTGTTGCAAGCTCTCGACCTTCGCGAGCCGCTCGGCCTCCTCGAACAGGCCGTTGTGCAAGCAGTGCTGCCCGATCGGGACCAGCATTCCGTTGCACACCGTGAAGGGTACGACGCGCTGCGCGACGATCTGGTGAGGACGGTCAACAGCCGGCCACCGGTCCTGCTCGCCGAGTTGGCACCGGCCGTCATCGCGGCGTACGCACAGGACGACAAAACCGCCCGCGCGTTGGTGAAACGCGCAGCCGAGCTGCTCACAGAAACAGTCGCCCGGCTGAAGACAGCCTCGGACCAAGGCCCGATGGTGCTCGCGGGAAGTGTCGCGGGCGAATCGTCTCCGGTCGGCCAACTCATCCGCCAGCACTTCGCCGGCGAAGTCCTGACCGCCCGGGACGGCGTAGGCGGCGCCACCTGGCTGGCCCTCGGCGCCCTCGACCCGACCCTCGCCACCAACGGAAACCACTCCCGGCTGGTCGAACACTGACGAGGTCCTGCGGCCGGCCCACCGCGCCGCGGTGTGATGGGCCGGCCGCAGTACGTCAGTCGAAGACTGAAACCGGGCGGACTTCTACGGCCACGAACTCGGCTTCGGGGATCGTCGCGGCGATCTCCTCGGCGCGTTCCGGACTCTTGACGTCGATGAGGAAGACGCCGGCGAGCTGCTCCTTCGCCTCGGAGTACGGCCCGTCGGTGGTGGCGCGGACACCCTCGCGGACCCGGACGACCCGGGTCTTCGCCGGTGGGTCCAGTGGGACCGCGTTGATCAGTTCGCCGGACTCGTGGATCTCGGTGAGCAGGTTGTTGAGTTGGTCGGTCAGGGCGTCGCGGGCCTTCTTCGGGAGCTTCTTGCCCTCCTCGGTGTTGAGGAACGACGGGTGGCCCCAGGTGATCGGGTTGCTGTGAATCAGCAGCAGGTACTTCATGGTCGGGCATCCTTTCGGGATCTGAAGGGGATCTTCGCAGCAGAGGTCGGACACGATCGGGAGCACTCGACATTTCGGCGATTTAGGGTGAACGGCATGGACGAGATCGACTTCCGCCTGGCCGACGGGCGGATCCTGCACGGGTACGACAGCGCGCCGGGCGACGACGGACGGCTCGCGGTCGTCTGGCACCACGGCACGCCGAACCTGGGTGCCCCACCGCAGCCGCTGTTCGAGGCCAGTGAGCGGTTGGACATCCGCTGGATCTCGTTCGACCGGCCCGGGTACGGCGGATCGAGCGCGGCGCCGGGCCGCACGATGGCGTCGGTCGCGGCCGATCTGACCACGGTCCTGGACACGCTCGGCATCGGCACGTGTGCATTGATGGGGTACTCCGGTGGCGGCTCGTACGCACTCGGCTCGGCCGCAGTCCTCGGCAAGCGGGTCGAGGCGGTCGCTACGTTCGCCGCCATCGCGCCGTACGACGCTCCCGGCCTCGACTGGTACGACGGGATGATCGCCTCCGGCCTCGCCTCACTCCACGCAGCGGCTGCCGGCCGGGCGGAGAAGCTGCAGTACGAAACCTCCGGCGTCGAGTACGACCCGGAGTTCTCGCCCGCGGACATCGCCATGTTCGACGGCCCGTGGAGCTGGCTGGGCTCGGTCGCCGGCCCCCGCTCCATGCCCAACGGCCCCGACGGCCTCGTCGATGACGACTGCTCCTACGTCGTGTCCTGGGGCTGCGACCCGACGAAGATCACCGCGCCGACGCTGCTCGTCCACGGCACCGCCGACGGCATCATCCCCTGCTCACACGGGCACTGGCTGGCCGCCAACCTCCCGACGGCGACCCTCGACCTCCACGAGAACCTCGGCCATATCTCGATCCTCGCCGCCGCCGAACCCGCCCTCACCTGGATCCGGGACCAGACCGGCTGATCAGCGGTTCGCGAGCAGGTGCCGGGTGCGCGGCGGTTCGAGGGCGAGGTCCGCGGCCGCCCGGTAGAGGCTCGCATCCAGACCGGTGATGCGCTCGTTGTGCTGCCGCAGATGTTCGGACCAGGTCGCGACCTCGAACACCTCGACGTACAGGTCGGGCATACTCACGTCGCGGTACACCGCCCACCGGCGCGCACCGGTGCGTTGCCGCGAGACGCCGACCCGGGCCAGCGCCGAGCGGAACTGCTCCGCGTTCTCCGGCGGCACCTGGTACATGACCTCGATCAGGACCGGACCTGCGCGTGGATCGATCTCCGGTTCCGCCTCGCTGAGGATGCCGATCTCCGGCTCGGGCCACGGCTGGACCACGGTTCGGTCGAGCTGCCCGGTCCGGGCGTGGATCGGGATCAGCGGCAGCGAGGCGACACCGAGCAACAGCAGCACGCCCGAGACCAGCAGTGTCGCCGACGCTCCGAGGGCGGCGGCCAGCAGACCCCAGATCAGCGCACCGACACCCTGGCCGCCGAGGAAGACCATCAAATAAACGGCCAGCGCCCGGGCCCGGACCCAGGCCGGCAACGCGAGCTGCAGCGTCGTGTTGAGGGTCGACAACGCGCCCAGCCAGCCGGCTCCGGCCAGTACGAAGATCACGGCAACGACCGTTGCGTTGTGCAACAAAGCGACGGCCAGTACGCCGATCGCGTAGGCAACGGTCGCGCACCCGAGCAGCGTGTTGCGGCCGATGCGTGTTCGCACCGGCTTGAGCACCAAGGCCCCGCCGACCGCACCGAGCCCGAGAGCCGCGAGCAGTACGCCGTACCCCGACGAGCCGAGCCCCAGCCGGTTGACCGCGGCGACAGGTAGCAGGCCCCAGAGCGCGGACGCCGGGAGGACGAAGAGCATCGCCCGCAGCAACACCCGGCGTACTCCGGGCGCGTACACGACGTAGCGGACGCCGGCTCGCAGTGCGGGCACCATCGGCTCGCCCGCCGCTGCCACCGCGTTCGTCCGGTGCCAGCGCAGGAGGGCGACCAGGATCGCCAGGTACGACACCGCGTTGATGGCGAACACCACGGCCGGGCTGGTCAGGCCGAGCACGAAGCCGGCCAACGCAGGACCGATCGCCCGGGCGAGATTCACGTTGAGGCTGTTCAGCGCGGCAGCCTCGGGCAACTCCGCCCGGGGCACCAACTCGGGCTGGATCGCCTGCCAGGCCGGGCTGGTCAGCGCCTGACACGCACCGAGCACGAACGTGATCGCGATCAGCGCGGTCGGCGTCAGCAGGCCGTTGGCGCTCAGCGCCGCCAGTCCGCCCGCGACGACTGCCATCGCCAAGGTGGCTCCGGCGATCAGTCGTCTGCGATCGAGTACGTCGGCCAGCACGCCCGCGGGGAGCGACACGAACAGCACCGGGAGCAGGCTCGCGGCCTGCACGATCGAGGCCAACGCCGCCGCGTTCGGCTGGTGGACCACGGTCCACTGCGCTCCCACGGACTGCATCCAGGTGCCGATGTTCGAACCGAGCTGCGCGATCCACAGCACCCGGAACACGTGGCGGCGCAACGGCGCCCACGCGGACGACGACTGCGCCACGGACACGGCTGCTCCTCGAACCGGCAGATGGGACCGTGCGCATCGTACGGCGACCCGGCCCCACGCGTATTCCAAGCAACAGCTTGACATCTGATTCGGACCGGCGCATATTCCAAGCATGTCTTTGGAGAAGGATCCGCGGCGGTCCCGGTTGCTGAATGATCCGCTGGCGATCCGGGCGATGGCGCACCCGGTGCGGCTGGACCTGCAGTCGCTGCTCGGGCGGGAGGGGCCGATGACCGCGGCCGACGCGGCGCGGCGGCTCGGGATCAGCCAGGCGCTGGCGTCACATCACCTGCGGCAGCTGGCGAAGTACGACTTCGTCGAGCCCGCTCCGGGCAAGGACAACCGCGAGCGGCCGTGGCGGTTGGTGTCGACGTCGCAGTCGTGGCGCGATGCCGTTGCGACACCGGAAGGCGCCGCGGCGGCCGACGTACTCGAGCAGTTGCTGGCCGAGCGGGCGCTCGAGCGGTTGAGCCAGTGGCAGCAGCAACGCCAGACCGAGGACGCGGTCTGGCGGGACAACTCGGGCATCGGCCAGAGCGGGTTCTACCTGACCGCGGACGAGCTGAAGGAGCTCGTCGAGCAGGTCGACGGGTTGCTGCAGCGCTGGGTCGACGAGCGGCCGATCGACGACAAGTCCGTCCGGCCGCCGGGCAGCCGGCACGTCTTGTTCACCCAGATCGTCACGATCTCCCCCGAAGAGTAGAGCGGAGTAGGCAGATGAAGGACTTGTGGGGCGTCCTTGCCCGCCAGCGCGACTACCGCCTGATGCTGAGCGCCGGCCTGATCTCGCTGATCGGCGACTGGCTGCTGCGGACCGGGCTCGCGTTCCAGGTGTACGTGCTGACCGGGTCCACGCTGGCAAGTGGTGGCCTGCTGCTGGCGTCGTTCCTCCCGGCCGTCGTACTCGGCTCGCTGGCCGGCGTCTTCGTCGACCGCTGGAACCAGCGGACCACGATGATCGTGACCAACATCCTCAACGCGGTCGTCCTCCTGCCGCTCATCGCCGTGAACAACGAAAGCAAAATCTGGATCGTGTACGGCGTCGTGCTGGCGCAGAGCTGTCTGCAGCAGTTCTTCCAGCCGGCCGAGCAGTCCCTGGTCCCCGTGCTGGTCAATGACGAGCAACTGGTGACGGCGAACGCACTCAACAGTCAGATCCGCGATCTCGCCCGGCTCATCGGCGCAGCACTCGGCGGCGTCCTCGCAGCTGCAGGCGGATTGACGCTGCTCGCACTCGGCGATGCCGCGACGTTCCTGATCGCAGTCGTGCTGGTCGCCCGGATGCGGCACCGCCAGGTGCGGCCCGAGAACCCGGAGCAGACCGCCGGCGGCGCGATCAAGCGCCTGAAAGAAGAGTGGGCCGAAGGACTGCGGTTGTGCGTCGCAGGTCCGGCGATCCGGCTGTTCTTCGTGTTCTGCATGGTCACCGGCGTCGGCGAAGGCATCATGAGCACGCTGTTCGCGCCGTTCGTCAGCTCCCAGATCGGCGGCGACGGGCAGGTCTACGGCTTGATCGTCTCGTCCCAGGCGGTCGGCGGGATCGTCGGCGGTCTGGTCGCCGCCGCGATCGGCTCGCGCTGGCCGGCCGCCAGGCTGTGGGGCATCGGCGCCCTGGCCTTCGGCCTGATCGACATCACCCTGTTCCTCTACCCGCTGGCGTCGGACAGCGTGATCCCAGCATTCGTCTGCATGATTGTCGTCGGGCTGCCCGGCGCGCTCACGATCGCCGGCATGATGACCGTCTTCCAGAACCTCACCGTCGACGGCACCCGCGGCCGCATCTACGGCGCGGTCGGCGCCGCCGAGAGCGTCGCGGTGCTGATCGGCATCACCGCGGCCGGCTTCCTCGGCGACGCCGTCGGCATCATCCCGGTCCTCGTCTTCCAGGGCCTCGGGTACGTCGTCGGCGGACTGGTCGTGCTTATCCGGCAGCGGGTGCTGGAGACTCGGGCTGTTCCGCTTCCGGTTTGATCCGGTGCAGGCGGACCCGCGCGACCCGGCGGCCGTCCATCTCGGTGACCGTCATCGTGTGGGTGTCGAGGCGGACCTCGTCGCCGGTCGACGGGACCTTCCCGAGCTGGGCGGCGAGGAACCCGCCGACGGTCTCGTAGGGGCCGTCGGGCAGCTCGATCGTGGTGGCGTCGGCGAAATCGTCGAGGTTCAGCAGGCCGTCGACGACGATGTCGCCGCCGCCCAGACGGGTGGTCTCGGCCGCCTCCTCGTCGTACTCGTCCTTGATGTCGCCGATCAGCTCCTCGACCAGGTCCTCGAGCGTGACGATGCCGGCGGTGCCGCCGTACTCGTCGAGGACGATCGCCAGGTGGGTGCTGCGGCGGCGCATCTCGGTCAGCGTCGGCAGCAGCTTCGCGGTGTCCGGCAGCATGAGTACGTCGCGTGCGAGGTCGCCGACCCGCACCGAGCGGGACGCCACCGCGGGGTCGAACAGGTCGCGCACGTGGACGAATCCGACGATGTCGTCGGCCGAGCCGTTCGTCACCGGGTACCGCGAGTGCGGCCGCTCGGCGGCGAACTTGACCGCCTTGTACGCCGGCATCTCGCCGTCGAGGAAGTCCACCTCGGTCCGCGGCAGCATCACCTCGCGCAACTGCCGACTGCCGGCCTCGAAGACGTCGTCGACGATCTTGCGCTCCTCCTCGCCGAGCGACTCGTGCGCCGAGACCAGGTCGCGGAGCTCCTCGTCGGTCATCACCTCGCGGTTCGCGTTCGGGTCGCCGCCGAGCGCACGGACCACCAGGTCGGTCGACCTCGACAGCAGCCAGATCACCGGCCGGGCGCCGGAGGCGATCTTGTCGACCAGCGGCGCGAGGCCGAGCGCGAACGTCTCGGCCCGCTGCAGCGCGAGGCGTTTGGCGGCGAGCTCACCGATGACGATCGAGACGTACGAGATCAGGATCGTGATCAGGACCAGGGCAACGGTATCGGCCAGGCCCTCCGGCAGCCCGAGCTTCTGCAGGTGCGGCGAGAGGCTGTCGGCCAGCGTCGCGCCACCGAAGGCGGCGGACAGGAAGCCCATCAGGGTCACGCCGATCTGCACGGCGGACAGGAACCGGTTCGGGTTGGCGGCGACCTTGGCGACGGTCTCGCCGCGCTTGCCGCGGTGCGACAGCGACTTCAGTTGGCTCTCCCGCAGCGACACGAGGGCCATTTCGGCGGCGGCGAAGACGCCGCCGATCAGCACGAAGACCAGAATCAGAACGATGTTCAGTAGCAGGGTTTCGCTCATGGGTGGGATTTCCTAGCGCCCTCTCGTCAGACCACGAGAGGGCGGGAGTTGGGCGTAGTCGTCCATCTACCAAGACTAGCGGCCGCCCGGGCTACCGTGCTTGTTCGAGTTTGTTGGTTTACGATGATTCCTGGCCGGACGCGTCGTACGGCCGGGAGGGGCACACGATGAAGACACCGCGGGGTGTACGCCGTACCGACACCAAACTGTCGGACGGACGCGAGCTGATCTACTACGACCCCGCCGACACGCCGGTGCGGGTGCCGCTCGAGGACACCCGCGGTCTGTCTGCCCCGCAGCCGCAGGTCGATCTGCGCACCGACCCGCTGACCGGCGACGTCATCACCTACGCCACCCACCGCAACACCCGGACCTACCTGCCGCCCGCGGACGAGTGCCCCCTGGACGCCAGCAAGCCGGGGCGTCCGACCGAGATCCCGGACCACGACTACAACGTGGTCGTTTTCGAGAACCGGTTCCCGTCCTTCGCCGGCCCGGGCCGGACCGAGGTCGTCTGCTTCACCAGCGACCACAACCGCTCGTTCACCGACCTGTCCCAGGGCCAGGCCCGGCTGGTGGTGGACACCTGGGCCGACCGGACCGCCGACCTGAGCGCCCGGCCCGACATCGAGTACGTGTTCCCGTTCGAGAACCGGGGCCGTGAGATCGGCGTCACGCTCAGCCACCCGCACGGCCAGATCTACGCCTACCCGTACATCCCGCCGCGGATGAAGACGCTGCTGGCCCGTGCCCGCGAGCACCAGGAAGTTGCTGGCAGCAACCTGTTCGCCGATGTGCTGACCGCCGAGCGCAAGGAGGGCACGCGGGTCATCGCCGAGAACGGCAACTGGACCGCGTTCGTGCCCGAGGCGGCCCGCTGGCCCGTCGAGGTGCACCTCTACCCGCACCGCCAGGTGTTCGGCATCGACGAGCTGTCGGTCGGCGAGCGCGACGACTTCGCCGAGCTGTACCTCGACGTACTGCAGCGACTCGACGGCCTGTACGGCGAACCGCTGCCCTACATCGCCGCCTGGCATCAGGCCCCGGTGCGGGTCGACCGCGAGCTCGGCTACCTGCACCTGGAGGTGTTGTCGATCCGCCGGGCGAAGGACAAGATCAAGTACCTGGCCGGCTCGGAGTCCGGCATGGGCGCGTTCATCAGCGACACCCGGCCCGAGGACGTGGCCGAGACCCTGCGGAAGGTTGGCCAGTGAGCTTCCAGGATGTTTTCGGTACGGCGCCCGACGGCAGCTGGCGCGCACCGGGGCGGGTCAACCTGATCGGCGAGCACACCGACTACAACGACGGGCTCGTGCTTCCGATCGCCCTGCCGAACCGGATCGTCGTCACCGCGTCGAAGCGCGACGACGGGCGGATCGCGGTCGCTTCGGCCGGGCACAAGGGCATCACCGAGTTCGCGATCGACGACCTGGCTCCGGGATCGGTCGGCGACTGGGCGGCGTACCCGGCCGGCGCGGCCTGGATCCTCCGCGAGTCCGGTTACGCGATCGGCGGCGCGAACCTGCGGTTCGAGTCGGACATCCCCTCCGGCGCGGGCCTGTCCTCGTCCGCGGCCCTGCTCTGCGCGACGCTGGTTGCCCTGCTCGGTCTGCGCGACCTCGAGGTCGACCCCGCCGAGGTCGCCCGGCTCGCACAGAAGGCCGAGAACAAGTACGTCGGTGCGCCGGTCGGACTGATGGACCAGATGGCCTCGATGTGCTGCACCGACGGCCATGCGCTGTTCTTCGACATCCGCGCGATGTCCACCGAGCAGATCCCGTTCAACCCCGCGGCCGACGACCTCGCCTTGCTGGTCGTCGATGTGAAGGCTCCGCACCGGCACGTCGACGGTGAGTACGCCGCGCGCCGGAAGAGCTGTGAGCAGGCGGCAGCCGAGCTCGGCGTACCGGCTCTGCGGTCGATCGCCTTCGAGGACCTCGACGCTGCGCTGGCGCGGTTGTCCGACGACGTCGTACGGCGTCGCGTGCGGCACGTGGTGACCGAGATCCGCCGGGTGGAGGACGCGGTCGCGTTGATGCACGCCGGCAAGCTGCGCGAGGTCGGCCCGCTGTTCACCGCGTCGCACGCGTCGCTGCGCGACGACTTCGAGATCACCGTGCCGGAGCTCGACGTCGCGGTCGACACCGCACTCGAGGCCGGTGCGCTCGGCGCGCGGATGACCGGCGGCGGTTTCGGCGGGTGCATCATCGCGCTGGTGGAGGCGGATGCGTCCGAGTCCGTGCTGGCCGCGATCGAGAAGGCCTTTGCGGAGCACGGTTTCAGCGCACCCAGCGCACTGGCCGCAACACCGTCGGCAGGCGCGTCCCGCGTCAGCTAGCGATGACGAGGTCGCATCCCGTGTCGCGCATGGCCTTGCGGGCGGCGGTCGACAGGCCGTTGTCGGTGACGATGACGTCCAGGTCCGACCAGGTCGCGAACGTGCTCAGCCCGACGGTCCCCCACTTGGTGTGGTCCGCGACCACGACGATCTCGCGGCTGGCGGCGATGAACGACCGGTTGGTCTCGGCCTCCATCAGGTTCGGTGTGCTCAACCCGTGTTCGGCGTCGACACCGTGCGCGCCGATGAACAACAGGTCGAGATGCAACGACGCCAGCGCCGCGGTCGCGATCGGCCCGACGAGCGCGTCCGACGGCGTACGGATGCCGCCGATCAGTACGACGGTGCGGTCGGAGCGCGCGTTGCCGTGGAACACATCGGCGATCCGGGCCGAGTTTGTCACCACGGTGAGGTTCTCCACCCGCAGCAACTGACGAGCCAGCGCGTACGTCGTCGTACCGGCGCCGATGCCGATGGCACTGTCCGGCTGGACCCTGGTCGCCGCTTCGGCCGCGATCGCCTGCTTGGCCGCGGACTCCTGCGTCAGCTTGGCGTCGAAGCCCGGCTCGTGGGCGCTGCGCAGTCCGACCGAGGTCGCACCGCCGTGCACCTTGTGCAGCAGGCCGCTGGAGTCCAGGGCGTCCAGATCACGCCGGATCGTCATGTCCGAGACACCGAACCGATCGACCAGCTCGGCCACGGTGATCGCGCCGCGACTGTTGACTTCGGCAACGATCGTGGCCTGTCGCTGAGCGGCCAGCTGCCCACCCCGGCCGCGTGGCGGCTCTGCTCCGGCTGCGTTCACAGCTCACAGCCTAATCTCGATTGCTCTCCGTGTCAGGGAAGGAGTGCCTGATGACGAACTCGGTCCGCTCGCTCAAATGCGTTGCCCGGCCGGTGGCAGCGCGTCACCCTGAGGTATGCGATTCCCCGAGGACGTCCCGGTTCTGACCGACGGAGTAGTGACGTTGCGTGCCCACACCGTCGACGATATCGAGCCCGCCTACCGGATGTGCCAGGACCCGGTCATGCAGGAGTGGACCACGATCCCGGTCCCGTACCTGCGCGAGCACGCGGTCAGCTTCCTGACCGACGTGGTCCCGAACGGCTGGCGCACGAACACGATGTGGGCCTGGGCGATCGAGTACGAAGGCCGGTACGCCGGGACGATCGATCTCGGTGACGGCGAGGGTGGCGTCGGGGAGGTCGGGTTCGCGCTGTCGCCGGACGTCCGCGGCAACGGGGTGATGACGCGGGCGCTGAAGCTCGCGGTGCGCCACGCGTTCGACGGTCTCGGCTGGGAGCGGGTGATCTGGCGGGCGTTCGTCGGGAACTACGCCAGCCGCCGGGTCGCCTGGAAGGCCGGCTTCCGCGGGCTCGTCCGCGTGCAGGGTGGCGGCCGCGCGCGGGGCGTCCGGAAGGACGAGTGGGTCGCGACGCTCGGCCGCGAGGACGAGCTCGAGCCGCAGGGCAACTGGTGGTCCGTGCCGATGTTCGAAGGCGGCGGCATCCGGTTGCGCGGACTGCGGGACTCGGACGCGCAACGCGTCCAGGAGGCGTGCAGCGACGAGCGGACGCAGTACTGGCTGGCCGGCATGCCGTCGCCGTACCGGCTGGAGGACGCCGAGGGGTTCATCAAGACCCGGCTGCACCTGATGGCCGGCGGTGAAGGCGTCGCCTGGGCGATCGCCGATCTCGCGAGCGACGAACTGCTCGGCAACGTCAGCATCTTCGATCTGAACGACCGGATCGACCGGACCGTGGGCGAGATCGGGTACTGGATGCACCCGGACGCGCGCGGTCGCAAGGTGATGACGTCGGCGGTCGAGCTGCTGATCCCGCACGCGTTCAAGCCTGTCGCGGAAGGCGGTCTCGGCCGCCGCCGGCTGGTGCTGAAGGCTGCCGAGGGCAACAGCGCGTCCGCGCACGTTGCCGAGGCCAACGGATTCACCCACGTCGGCACCGAGCGCGCGGCCAGCCCGCGCCGCGACGGCAACTACGACAACCTGCTCACCTTCGACCTGCTCGCCGACGAGTACGCCGCCCGCTGACCCCCTCCCGCCCCCTGCTCACCGCCCCGCCCCTGCCCACCGCCCCCTGCCCGCCGCCTTGGCCGTCTCAGGGGTCAACCCCTGAGCTGGTCGGTTGCGCCCCCAGAATCTCGGGGGCCAACCGGCCGTCTCAGGGGTTGACCCCTCAGACGTTCAGGGCGTAATGGTGACAGGCTGCAGGCGGAAATTCACGGCCAGTTGGTGACAAGCGACACCAGTTCCCCTCGCCGTGGCGGGTGCGGGCTGCTTGAATCGACAGGTGAGAGATCGTGAGGAGCTCGTCCGCCGCTGGCAGGCCGGGTGGTCCGTCTCGCGGGGCTGGACCACAGTGGAGGACGACAACGACGGCATCTTGATCGTCCGTGCGGGTGAGGAGAGCCGGCCGACGGAGTACGTCGTACTGGATGCCGACGACAAACCGGAACGTGTGGAGCGTGCTGCCCAGCTGGCCTCGGCCGACGGCGGCGGGCGCGGCGCGGGCTGGATCACCCTGGCCACCGATGACAAGGAAGCCCGGATCGAGCAGCTGGAGGACCTCGGGCTCGAGGTCCAGCAGGACCAGGACTGGCTGATGACGATCCAGCTCTCGGAGCAGCCGGCGTTGAAGCTGCACGAGCGATACGCGCTGCACACCGAACTCGAGGACGACCTGATCATCACCCGCGCCACCTTGCACGGCGGAGTGGTGTCGAGCGGGCGGATGGCGGTCGTCGGCGAGGACGCGGTCGCCGACCGGATCGAGACCGACCCGGCCCATCGGCGCCGCGGGCTCGGCAGCGCGGTGATGGCGTCGCTGGTCGAAGCGGCCGCCGCGAAGGGCGCCAAACGCGGCATCCTGATCGCCTCGATCGACGGCCTGCGCCTGTACCGGAGCCTGGGCTGGAAGGTCATCGCCGACATCGTCATCGCCCGCTCAACCGTTTGAAACGACCGCGATAGTCAAAGGTTCGTCAAGGGCGGGGCTCGAGAGGGTCGGTAAACGCGCGCCTGGGCAAGGGTGCTCACCATGACGAACCACAAACGGTCGCTTGGTAGCGGTGTGGCCGGTCCTCTCATCGCGTCGCTGTCTGCTCTGGTCCTGCTGGTCGGCGTCGGGTGGTTCGTCGTACGTCAGACCGGTAGCAGCAAACCGACGAGCCAGGAGAGCCCGATCACGTCCGTCGCGCCGGCCGGCGACGACGCCCCCAAGGCGACTCCGTCCCGTACGACGAGCCCGTCGTACACCCCTCGTCGTACGACGCCGACACCCACGCCCACGCCGACGCGCGCCACCACGACGACGCCGACCCCGAAGCCGACCCGGTCGACCACGGCGCCGAGCCGGAGCAGCACACGTACGCCGACTCCGAGGCCGACGAAGACGACGTCCAAGCCGACGCCGAAGCCGAGTCACACCGCGACCCCGAGGCCGACGGCAACCACCAAGCCCAGCGGTGGAGCCGAGGCACAGGTGCTTGCCCTGACCAACCAGGAGCGGGCCAAGGCCGGCTGCGGACCGCTGCGGATGAACAGCGCGCTGACCAAGGCCGCCGAGGGACACGCCGCCGACATGGTCGACCAGCACTACTTCGCGCACGACAGCCTGGACGGCCGCAGCCCGTTCGACCGGATGAAGGCGGCCGGGTTCACGGGCGGTGCGATGGCCGAGAACATTGCCGTCGGCTACTCGAGCCCGTCCGCGGTCGTCACCGGCTGGATGAACAGCCCCGGCCACCGCGCGAACATCCTCAACTGCACCTACACGATGATCGGGATCGGGTACGACAGCGGCCAGGTGAAGCCGGACTGGGGCAACGGAAGCTGGGTGCAGGACTTCGGCGGATGACCGGCGGGTCAGGACCTGTTCGTTAATCGTTGCCCAGGGAACCTTCGGGAATCGTTAAGAGGCGTCGCCGACCTGTAACGATGACCTCGCGGGTCCGTTAAGGTTCCTGTTCGGTAACCAGGGGGGACCTGGCTGGACCAACGGGGAACGACGCGACACTCGGTACGACGAAAAATGAAGAGGATTCGCCCATCCCATGACGGATTCGCCTACCCCCCGGCGGCACCGCGGCAGTAGACGAGCTCCCCGGCGGAGCCGTGGCCTGGTCGCCCCTGTCGTCAGCGCGTTGTCGGTGCTGCTCGCGATCGGCCCGGTCGTCTGGCTGATGTCCCACGACCACTCGCGGACCGACGGCGCTGCCAAGGTCCTGAACGTCTCCGAGGACACTCGCATCGACGGCGGATCGAGCGACAACGCCGGTACGCCGCTCGTCACGATCACCAAGACGTTGCCGAACGGTCGCACCACCACGGCCGTCGTCGGTACGCCGGCGCTCGGTCCGGGTGCGACTTCGTCGTCCACGTCGGCGACTCCGACGAGTCCCGGCACGCCGAGTGACACGCCCACCGGCGTACTCACGACTCCGACCGCTCCGACGGTCGGCGTGACGACCGTGACCGTTCCACCGAGCTCGCCGGGCAGTACGCGGACGACCAGCGGTGGCGGACGGCCGAAGCCGACGTACCCGACGAAGACCGCGAGTACGACGCCGGAGCCGACCAAGACGCGGACCACCGAGCCGACGGACACTCCTCCGCCACCGCCGAGTGGTGGCGGCACGAGTACGCAGGAGCGGCAGGTCCTCGATTACACGAACCAGATCCGTCAGCAGCAGGGCTGCGGTCCGCTCCGGCTGGACAGCGCACTCGTCGAGGCGGCCGGGGAGCATGCGTCGGACATGGTCCGGCGGCACTACATGGATCACACCAACCCCGACGGTCAGGACCCCGGCGACCGGATGGCGGCTGCCGGGTACCGCGGGTCGAGCTGGGGCGAGAACATCGCGGCCGGCTACGACAGCGCCCAGAAGGTGGTCGCGGCCTGGATGCAGAGCGACGGCCACCGCAAGAACATCCTCAACTGCCGGTTCAACAGGATCGGCATCGGCTACGACCCGGGGCAGGTCAAGTCCAGCTACGGACCGGGCAGCTGGGTCCAGGACTTCGGCCGGAGCTGAGGCCGTTGTGGTTGTCATTGTGTGGAGATCACCGAGTGCGGGCGAGACGTTGTCTCAGGCCCACAATGTCCGGCCGGTTCACGGCCGGTCGCCGCGGGTAGATCCGACCTTGTCATGTCGCCGGACGTTCCTGGGGGGCTCCGGTGAGACGGCTGATGAGGCACGTCTTGGGGGCGCGACTTTGAGAGGAACAACGACCTGATGTCCGAGTCCGGAAACGGCCGGTACAAACCACGCAGGAAGGCGACCCGAGCCGCGTCACGCTCGTCGCGCTCCGGCAACCGGTCCACCCCGCCCGCGGAATCCACCCCGCCCGCACCACCCGAACCGCCGCGGTACGCGCCGCGCTCCAGCGACGAGTCCCCGTTCTGGGCCACGGCGCAAAACGCTGGTGCCTCCAACGAAAACCCGTTCTGGGCCGGAAGCAACCAGTCCCGCCCCGCAACCCCCCAGTACGCGCCCCGCGGCGCCCTCCCCAGCTACACCGCCCCCGAAAACCCAACCTCCGGCCTACCCACGCGCCCGTCCGCCGAGGAGCCGGGCTCCTACGGCTCAGCCGCTTCCGGCGACTCGTACGGGTCCGCTGCTTCCGGTGACTCGTACAGGTCGTCTGCTTCCGGTGACTCGTACAGGCCGGCCGCTTCCGGCGACTCGTACGCGTCCTCCGGCGGGCGGCGTCCTGCTGGTACTCCGTCGTGGGTTTCGCAGCCGATCGCCGGCGCAGAACCCGAGGCCCCTACCCGCGCCCGCCGCGCCGCCCGTCGCGCGGAAACCCCGGAACCAACCAAGCGCACCACCCTGGCCGAAACCGCAGGCACCTGGTCCACCCGCCAAGCCACCGACGACTGGGCGTCACTAGCCACAAGCACCCCTGAGACCCCGTCCCAACCCACCCCAGCCGCAGCAGCCGCCGACGCCCTCGCCGCCACCGGCCGCACCACCCGAGCCACCCGCACGCCGGCGCGCTCTGACGCCGCAGACGCGGCGGGCTTCGGATCCGCAGGTGCTGCTGACCTCCGGTCAGCTCGTGCAGGATCGACGGGTGCGACCGGCGCTGGTGCTGCTGGTTTCGGGTCGGCGCACGCTGACTCCGCGAGCGCGGCCGGGGCTGCTGGCGCTGCTGCTGACCTCCGGTCAGCTGCTGCCGGCACGACTGCCGCGACCGGCGCGGGTGCTGCCGGGTTTGGGTCGGCTCGCGCTGACGCCGCGAGCGCGGCTGGCTTCGGGTCCCCAGGTGCTGCTGACCTCTGGTCAGCTGCTGGCGGCTCGACGGGCGCGACCGGCGCTGCCGGGTTTGGGTCGGTTCGCGCTGACCACGCCGGGGCTGCCGGTGCTGGGGCTGCTGGCTTCGGGGCCGCGAGTGGTGCTGACTTCCGGTCAGCCGGTGCGGGCTCGGCTGGTGCGGGCTCGGCTGGTGCTGGTGCAGACGGTGATAGGTCGGCTGGGGCTGCCCGCGGTGCTGCTGGTCGTGGTGCCGGCGGTGCGGGTGCTGCTGGTGGGCGTGGGAGTTCGGGGCCGGGGGGTACTGGGCCCGGGCGGGGTTCTCGGCGGGCTGGAGATGGGAAGCGGGGGGCTCGGGGGCGGCGGTCGGTTATTGCTGTGGCTTCTGTGTTGCTGGTGATTACGCCGATCTCGTGGATCTTGTTGCATCAGCCGCAGAACGACGACGCGGATGCTTCAGTGCCGATCGTCACGCGGACCGACGACACGTACATCACCCCGACCACCAAGGCTGCCGTCGCGACCCCGACGACGCGGCCGACGGTCACGCCGACGGCGACGCCGACAAGCTCGCCGACGGTCACCCCGACCACCAGTCCCACGGCGAACCCGACAGACACGCCGACGGACTCCACCTCCCCGACCACAGTGCCGTCGGAGTCCCCGAGCACTACCGAGCCGACCGACTCCCCCACCTCGGAGAAGGCAACCAGCGCGCCGACCTCACCAGGTCGCACGGTCTCCACCAGCCGCCCGACCCAGACCCCGACGACGACCCCGCCCCCGCCGCCCCCTCCGGCGCGCGACGGCGGCATGGACGCCAACGAGTCGCAACTGTTCGACATGATCGACAGCGCCCGCAAGAACAGCGGCTGTCAGCCGCTCGAGCAGGACCCGGATCTGACGGACAGCGCCCGCTCGGACGCCAGCAGCCGCGCCAAGTCCGGCGCGACGAACAGCAGCGGCTCCTCGAAGTCGACCGCCGGCGGCGACAACTGGAGCGCGCAGCAGGCATACGACCAGATGATGGCCCAGAGCCGCAGCACGATCCTGAACTGCGGCCTGACCACTCTCGGCGTCGGCCGCAAGGGGTACGCGCACTGCACGGCGATCAACCTGCTCGGCTTGTGCATCGGCTCGAAGCCGACGCGGTACGCCTGGGTGGCGGACTTCTCGTAGTAACTGCGGCACGAATCCTGCTGGTTGGTGTGATCATGGTTGGGCGACCTGGTCCACCAACCTGCGGGAGGCTGGATGTTCTCCGAGCGTGACGACGTGGATTCGGCCGGGCCGGCGCACTACGGGATTCATCCGGACGCGTTCGCGGAGGAGCGGCCCGACCCGCGCCCGGAGGAGGCCAAGCGGATGGGGCTGAGCCGGCACACCGAGGAAGGCGCCGTGCTGTACTTCGCCTCGTCGCTCGACCGCGGCAAGACCGGGCACCGGATGATGGCCTGGATCCTGCTCGTCACTTTCG
Source organism: Kribbella pratensis (assembly GCF_004365355.1). GTDB lineage: Bacteria > Actinomycetota > Actinomycetes > Propionibacteriales > Kribbellaceae > Kribbella. Next base: position 834,645 of record NZ_SODP01000002.1, read on the forward strand.
CCGCGCCGGTCGTCTACATCCTGCTCGTGCTGCTGTAGAACTCCTGCCGATGCCGCTGCGGCGTCGTCCCCAGTAGCGCGTGGAAGTGGTGACGCAACGCATCGCTGCTCCCGAACCCGCTCGAAGCCGCCACCCGTTCGACCGGCAGATCGGTTGTCTCCAGCAACAGCCGGGCCCGGTCCAGCCGTTGCCGCAGCAGCCACGCCTGCCCCGAGCTCCCGGTCCGCGCCCGGAACTGCCGGGTGAACGTACGCCGCGAGAGCGCCACCGCCCCGGCCCACTCGTCCAGCGACACGGGCTGATCGAGCCGCGCCCGCGCCCACACCATCGCCTTCTCGATCACGTCGTCGCTCGGATCCGGCGGCACTGGCACCGGGATGTACTGCGCCTGCGACCCGCTCCGATGCGGCGCCACGACGATGTCGCGGGCAACCTTCTCGGCCTCCTCGACCCCGTGATGCACGCGTACCAGGTGCAAACAGCAGTCGAGGGATGCCGCCGTACCGGCCGAGGTGATCACGTCGCCGAGATCCGACCACAGCACGTCCGCGCGCACAGCCAACTCCGGATGCTGTACGCGCAATTCGTCAGCCCACCGCCAATGCGTCACCACCTCGCGCCCCGCCGCGATCCCGCTCTCCGCCACCAGGAACGCCCCGATGCACAACCCCACCACGGTCGCCCCGCGCGCATGCGCCCGCCGGACTGCATCCAGCAGTACGTCGGACGCCTGCCGGCCGGGCTCCCAACTCGGTAGCACGACGACATCGGCCCGCTCCATCACCTCGAGCCCGTGATCCACGCTGATCCCGAACCCCGCGTTGGTCCGCATCGACCCCGGCGTCTCAGCACAGACGAGTACGTCGTACTGCGACGTCCGACCGCGCCGTTCGCCCAGCACCAGGCAGGGGACGGACAGGTGGAACGGGCTCATCCCGTCGTACGCGAGCACCGCGACAGTACGCATAGGACGCATGGGACCAGTATGGCCCGATCTTCGGTAACTATGGCTCCCGGGCCAATGGCCGGACGGCTCGCCGCGACGGAGGATCGTGGTCATGGAGATCACGCACATCGGCGGCCCGACCGCCGTACTGAACCTCGGTGGCCTGACGTTCCTGATCGACCCCGCCTTCGACGAACCCCGCGATTACCAGCTGCCGGGACGGGTGATGACCAAGCTGATCGGACCGGCGATCCCGGCCGAAAAGCTCGGTCCGATCGATGTCGCGCTCGTCTCGCACGACGAGCACAAGGACAACCTCGACGACGCCGGCCGCGCACTGCTGGCGACCATCCCGACCGTCCTTTCGACCCCGGGCGCGGCCACTCGGATCGAAGGCGTCCGCGGCCTGGAGAACTGGGAGTCGGTCGACCTGCCCCGACCGGACGGCGGCGTCATCACGGTGACCGGCGTACCGGCGCTGCACGGCCCAGAAGGTGCTGAGAAGGTGCTCGGCGTCGTGACCGGGTTCGTCCTGCAGGGCGAAGGACTGCAAACCGTGTACGTCGCCGGCGACAACGCGTCGCTCGGTCTGGTGAAAGAGATCGCCGACCGCTTCCAGCCGATCGATGTCGCGGTCCTGTTCGCGGGCGCCGCACGGACCGCGCTCCTCGATGGAGCCAACCTCACGCTGACCTCCGCCGACGCGGTGCAGGCAGCGCGACTGCTCGGTACGGCGACGATCGTCCCGGTCCACACCGAGGGCTGGGCGCACTTCACCGAGGGGCCCGATCAGCTCGTCTCCGCGTTCCGGGAGGCCGGGCTGGAGGATCGCTTGAAGGTGCTCGAGCACGGGGTCGCGACACCCGTTGGTTGAGCCCTTGACGAGCACGGAGCGTAACGACTAGCGTGTGCGACCGCCGGGGGGAACCGGCAGCTGTGTTCACCGGGCCGGGGGGAGATCGGCCCACTGCCGAAGGGGAAATTCCAGTGTTCGTACGACGCTTCCGCACGCTCTTTTCCGCCGCGACGGCCGCGGTGGTGCTGGCCGGTACGGCGGTCCTCGCGCCGCTGACGGCCGACGCGGCGATCACCGCCGTACTCAGCGGGATCCAGTACGACCCGCCGGGCGCGGACGTCCGCACCAACGCCCAGATCAACAACGAGTTCTTCACTGTCCGCAACATCAGCACCCGGCCGATCAACCTGTCGGGCTTCCGGGTCGCGGACGTGGCCAACCACGTGTTCGTGTTCCCGCGCGGCTACGTCCTGCCGGGCCGGTCGACGGTCATCGTTCGCACCGGCAAGAACCGCAACCGGGCGCTGACGCTGTACTGGAACCAGAGCTGGTACGTCTGGAACAACACCGGCGACACCGCCCGCTTCCAGACCCCGGCCGGGAAGACGTTCGACACCTGCACCTACAAGGCCGTCACCGGCCGCTCGCGGGTCGGCTGCTAGGGCGTGGCTCGCGTGGGGCCGGGAGCCGCGCCCTAGTCCTGAGCCGGATCGGTGCCGTCCGGGATCCACTCCCGGACGGCGATCTCGTCGCCGACCCGAATGGCGCCTCCGGCAAGTACTGCGGCCTTCACGCCGAAGCTGACGCCACCGCCGTACGCCGGTTCGCGCCGGTACGTCGCCAGCGTTCTCGTCGGCTCCGGACCGGACTTGGCGCCGGTCCCCTGATCGACGGTCGGAACCGCACACCGGATGCCTCGCGCCGAGTAGCCGATCTCGACCGCGCCGGCCGCCATCCGCAAGACCTTGTCCTCGGTGTGCGGCTCCGGCCAGCCGGACACGACGATGTTCGGCCGGAAGCGATTCATCGGAATTGCGTCGCCGCCGTGCTCGACGATGCGCGCATTGAGGCCGTCGAGTGACGACAGCGACGTGATCATCAGCGCGTGCGCGTCGCCGTACCCGGTGAGGCCGCGATGCGCGCCCCAGCCGGGCCGTTCGTGTTCAGGTGTGACGCGGACGAGCGCGGCCGGTGTACCGAGGCGGGCCGTGAACCATTCGTCCGCGGCCGGGTCCTGGACGACGCCCTGGCCGAACCACTTGCCGAACAGGCTGACGTCGCGCCGCTTGCCGTCGTACTGGATCGCCAGCTCGAGATCGGGCGCATCGGGGGCGGCCAGCCGGAGCCGGTCGCCGGCCGGCTCGGCGCGGAGGGTCGCCATTGCGGGGAGCTTGCGTTGGCTGAGGAAGCTGCCGTCCGGCTCGACGAGCATGAACAGCCGGTCGTTCACGAGGCCGGTCGGACCGACCTCAGCTGATTCGACGGGGATCCCGGCGAGGCCTTTCACCGGGTAGTAGGCCAGGGCGGCAACCTTCGCGACAGTCACGTGGTCCAGCGTAACTGTCGCTTGCTCTGTTGAAACGTGTTGAGTTATGTTTGAACACGTGGAGGATGTCGAGTCATTCGCGGGTGCGTTGCAGCGGGTACGACGTCACGCCGGGCTGAGCTACCGGCAACTGGCGGACCGCGCGCACTACTCCCATCCACACCTGATCCGCGCGACGAGCGGCAAGCAGCTGCCGACGTGGGAGGTCGCCCACGCGTTCCTGACCGGGTGCGGTGTGCCCGCCGACCTGCTGCCGGTCTGGCGCCGGCGGTGGGAGGAAGCAAGCCGCGATCCGCGCGACATCGTCGGGTTGCTGGAGAGCGCCGAGGACCTGGAGAACCTGGGTGCTGCTGTCGCAGCGCTCGTCCGGCCGCGGTCGTTGCGAGCGCTGGAGCAGGAGACGGGTATCCCGCGGACCACGATCCAGGCATGGTTGCGAGGCTCCCGCCTGGCGAGGCCGGACCGGCTCGATCACCTGGTCCGCTCGGTCGGCGCAACGCCGGCCGAGCGAGCAGCGGTAGCCGACGCCGTCCAGCGCCTCAGCCCCGGCCCGGAGCAGCTCGGCGCCGCCCGGGAAAGGCTCAGCGCAAGCCAGGAGCGGCTCGGTGTCGCTCGAGAGCGGCTCAGCTCCGGAAGGCTGAGGGCGGCGCCTGCGGCGTGACGTAGCCTTCCGCGTCGGTGAGCGGAGCGGCCTTCCCGGCCAGCTCGTCGAGCGGCATCACGTCGTACGGCGGTTGGGCGCGCCGCCCGGCATCCGTCAGCTCGGGAACGGGCTGCCGCGACGCGACCATGATGACGTTGCCGAATCCCTTGCCACGCAGGATCTTCCGCTCCGCGAGCACCACTCCGGCCCCGATCGCGGCCCGCACGGTCGCCGCGGTACGCCGGATGAAGGGCAACCCGGCCTTCCCATCGATCAGATTCGCCACGAGTACGCCGGTCGGTCGCAGCACCCGGGCGCACTCGGCGAAGAACTCCGCGGTCACCAGATTCGCCGGCACGGCCTCATGCTCGAACGCGTCCAGGATCACCACGTCCATCGAGTCGTCGTACACCTCGCCGATCCCGGCCCGGCCCGTGACCGGCCGCACCTTGATGCCCGTCCGCTTCGGCAGCGGAAGCGCCTCGCGGACGAACTCGGTCAGGTCCTCGTCCGGCTCGAGCACGATCTGCCGGGACCGCGGTCGCGTGACGGCGACGTACCGCGGGATGCTCAGCGCGGCCCCGCCGACGTGCAGGACCGCGACCGGCTGACGTCGTGGCGCGAGCGCGTCCACGACGTCGCCGATCCGGCGCATGTACTCGAACGGCAGGTGGGTGGGATCAGCCAGATCGACCTGCGACTGCGGCGACCCGTCGATCCGCAGTACGAACGTGCCGTCGTGCTGCGCTTCCACACTCGCCAGCCCCGAGGCCGTCCGCCGTTCCACCCGCCCATCATTCCAGTCAGCGAGCTTCCTTCTCCTCGGCCACCGCGATGTCGGTGTTGTCGGTGAACAGCCCGTCGATCCCGGTCTTGCGGTACGCCGCGATCTCGGCGAACAGGTTGCCCGAGTCGCTCGCGACGGCCGAGCTGTCGAAGTCGGCAGGCAGGAAGGTGTTCTCGACCCGGAACGTGTACGGGTGCACGACCAGGCCGGCCTTGTGCGCGTCCGCGACGAGGCTGGTCGGCTTGCCCAGCTTGCCGGCCGCGTCGAGCGGGATGATCTGGTCCTTGCTCGGCCCGACACCGTCGGCGTACGGCGCACCGGCCGAGCTGGTCAGCTGGACCAGCGGGACCCGGAGCTGCTTGTCCAGCGCCTTCAGGTTCGACACCTCGAAGGACTGCACGAAGACCTTGGCGTCCGGCCGGTTCAGGCCGTTGCGGTTCAGGGTCTTGATCAGCTCCGGCTCGAGCGGCAGGCCCTGCTGCCGGAAGTACGTCGGGTGCTTGGTCTCGGGGTAGATGCCGATCGGGCGGCCGAGCTCCTTCGACAGGCGCTTGCTGAGGTCGATCACTTCCTGGAAGGTCGGGATCTGGTAGTGCCCGTCGAAGACCGAGTTGTGCTGGCGGACCGCCGGGATCCGCTCCTTGGCGCGCAGCGTCTTGAGCTCGGCCAGCGTGAAGTCTTCGGTGAACCAGCCGGTGGTGGCGACCCCGTCGAGCAGCTTGGTCTTCTTGCGGCCGGCGAACTCCGGGTGATTCGCGACGTCCGTCGTACCGCCGATCTCGGGCTCGTGCCGGGTGACCAGCACGCGGTCCTTGGTGGTGACCAGGTCAGGCTCGATGTAGTCGGCGCCCATCCGCGCGGTACATCAGGGACTTTGCGCCACTCTCGGGCACGGTGTCGGCTCCTCGACGTACGCCGGATGAGCGGTCAGTGAATGATGTATTGGGATGTGAGCTATTCGGTCGCCCCCAGCGTTGGTACCGGCCGCCGGGCTTGCTAGCGTCCGAAGCACACCATCAATGAGTTTCTAGGAGCGTGTCGTGAGCACTACACCGGTGAAGGTGGCCGTTACCGGGGCCGCGGGGAATATCGGATACAGCCTGCTGTTCCGGATCGCGAGCGGGGCCCTGCTCGGGCCGGACACCCCGGTGGAGCTGCGGCTGCTCGAGATCACCCCGGCGCTGAAGGCACTCGAGGGCGTCGTGATGGAGCTCGAGGACTCCGCCTTCCCGGCGCTGGCCGGGATCGAGATCGGCGACGACCCGAACGTGGTCTTCGACGGTGTCAACGTCGCGCTGCTGGTGGGTGCGCGGCCGCGGACCAAGGGGATGGAGCGCGGTGACCTGCTCGAGGCCAACGGCGCGATCTTCACCGTCCAGGGCAAGGCGCTCAACGACCATGCCGCCGACGACGTCCGGATCACCGTCACCGGCAACCCGGCGAACACGAACGCGCTGATCGCGAAGAGCAACGCACCGGACATCCCGGCCGAGCGGTTCTCCGCGCTGACCCGGCTCGACCACAACCGGGCGCTGGCGCAGCTGGCCAAGAAGACCGGCGTGCACGTCACCGACCTGAAGAAGCTGACGATCTGGGGCAACCACTCCGCGACGCAGTACCCGGACATCTTCCACGCCGAGGTGGCCGGCAAGAACGCGGCCGAGGTTGTCAACGACCAGGCCTGGCTGGAGAACGACTTCCTCCCGACCGTGCAGAAGCGCGGCGCCGCGATCATCGAGGCGCGGGGCGCGTCCTCGGCCGCCTCCGCCGCGGCCGCCACCATCGACCACACCCGCGACTGGCTGGCCGGTTCGGCCGACGGTGACTGGCTGTCGATGGCAGTCGTCTCCGACGGTTCGTACGGCGTCGCGGAGGGCCTGATCTCGTCGTTCCCGGTGACCGTCAAGGACGGCAACTGGGAGATCGTGCAGGGCCTGGAGATCAACGACTTCTCCCGCGGCAAGATCGACGCCTCGGTCGCCGAACTCGGCGAGGAGCGCGACGCGGTGAAGGCCCTCGGCCTGATCGGCTGATCACGCCCCGCAGCACACAGAAGGCCCCCGGGACGTCGTCCCGGGGGCCTTCGCCTGTTCTCACCGCATGCTGTACGCGGCGATCACCGTCTGCGTCGTATTGTTCCCGGCCGCGTCCGTCGCGGTCGAACGCAACGAGATCGTCTTGCCGGCAGGCGTCGGGAAGATCGCCTTGCCACCGGCAACCGGTGCCTGCTTCCAGGTCACTCCGCCGTCATCGGAGTACTGGATCTTCACCTGCCTCACTGTGCCCTGCACCGTGAACGGCAGCACGGTGACCGGCTTGCGCGCCATCGTGTTGTTGCCGTCCACCTCCGGCTGATAGCCGACGGTGTAGATCGCGACACCCGGCTGGTCCGCCGATGAGGTGAACGTCGCCTCGACATCCATCCGCGTCGAGAACGGCCAGACCTCCTGCGTGCCGGTCGTGACCAGCTTGTACGACGCCTTGCCCGCCGGCAGGCCGGTCGCGTCGACGAAGCCGAACCGGTCGGAGCCGCCGACCGCGGTCCCGTCCCGGTAGAGCGTCGTACTCCCGGACTTGCCGTCGATGGAGCCGGTGTGACCGTCCGCGTCGGTGAGCGTCTTCAGGTAAACGATCAGCTCCTCCGCGGACCGCTTGGCGGCGTTCACCGACGGCACGAACACACCGCGGCGTTCCACCGCTCCTGGTAGTGCTGCCCGGCCTTGTAGATCACCGGTTTGCCCTCGAGCTGCCACTTCCCGAACGGCACGTCCGAACCGTCGGTGTCCTCCTCGGTGCTGCCGGACCAGCCGTACGGCGTCTGGTCCAGGTAGTAGCGGATCGTCCGCGGCACGTCGAGCCGGATGACTCTCGCCCAGCCGCCGTCCCCGGTCGGCCCGACCGGGAACAGCATCTTGAAGACCCGTGCCTCGGCGGTGGCGTTGACCGTACTGTCGACGGTCGCGAGATCGGATTGCTTCACCTTGCGGTCGAACCCGGTCGGGAAGTCGCCGGGCTGGAAGTTCGCGATCCCGTACAGGTACGGCGTGTTCGTGAAGAGCCCGTCGGCGCCGGGCACACCCCATTGGGACATGACGTGCCCGGTCAGCTCGGACGCGGGGAGCTTCGGACCGGCGTTGTAGGTGAACATCCTCCCCGACAGGAATCCGCCGGCGGAGTACGTGTACACGCCGTCCTTGATCTTCCGGTCGAACCCGATGTCGGAGTTGGCCTGCACCGCGTCGGCCTTCGGCACCGAGGTGGTCACCGGCTTCGCCTTCCGCGCGTCGAGGACGACCGTCTGGTCCGCGGTGAGCTTCACGCTCGGGGCAAGCAGCGTGAAGAAGATCCAGTCCTCCGTCCCGCGCTCGAACTCCTGGAACTGGTTGAGCACGTACTCGCCCTGCGCCAGCCTGAGCGTCACCGTGCCGGTCTCGTCCGGTGAAACCAGGTCGTTCTCACCGTTGTCGACGCCCGTGACGGACACCGGGTAGTCCGGGTCCGGAGCGCCGTTCGGCTTGATCAGCTTGACGGTGAGCGTGTAGGTCGGAGTTTCCTTGTCCACACCCACTGGTACGACGACCGTCTGGCCGCCGCCGGTGGCGGTGATGCGACCGCCGTACAGGCCGTCCGCGCCGCCGAGGCTGGTGTCCGACGTCGCCTGCACGGACGCCGTACCGCCGGCCGGAACGGTCACCGAGTCGGCGCTCAGCTTCAGCGCGCCGGTGGGGGCTGCCGTACCGTCGGGGCCGTTCAGCACCGACGACAGGGACAACGTGACGGCCGCGTCGCCGAGGTTGCGGTAGGTCACCTCACGGGTGACCGGCTCGTCGTCGGTGTGCGGGTACGACGCTTTGCCGAACGACACGCTGCCGGGCTCGGAAACCACGCTCAGCTTGATCGCCGTCGTCAGGTCGATCCGCCCGGCGCCTTGCTGGAAGGACGTCTGATCCGCGGCAACCTTCGCCGAACCCATCAGCGCGGCCTTCAACTCGGCCGGCGTCCAGGACGGGTGCTCCTGCAGCAGGATCGCGGCCGCGCCGGCGGTGTGCGGCGTCGCCATCGACGTACCCGACAGCCGCAGGTACTTGTCGCCGACCGGCTCGCCGATCGACGAGTCCTTCGACTTGGCCGCGACGATGTCCGTACCGGGCGCGGTCACGTCCGGCTTCACCGCACTGTCACCGATCCGCGGGCCCCGGCTGGATTGCAGGTTGAGCTGGTCCTGCTTGGTCACGTTGCCGACGGTCAGCGCCGCATCCGCGCTGCCCGGTGAGGCGATCGTCCCGTCACTCGGCCCTTCGTTGCCAGCAGCAACAACAAACAGCGTGCCTGTCTGTGCGGTCAGCCGGTTCACCGCCTCCTCGAGCGGGTCGAGGTCCGGGGTGTCCGGACCGCCGAGGCTCAGGTTGACGATCTTCGCCTTGACGTCGTTCGCGGCCCAGTCCATGCCGGCGAGGATCGCCGACTCATCGCAGCCCCAGACCTCACAGACCTTGCCGTCGTAGATCCGGGCGTCGGGCGCCACGCCTTTGTATTTCCCGTCCGAGGCAGCGCCGGTGCCGGCGATCGTCGACGCGACATGCGTGCCGTGACCGACCAGATCGTCGGCGGACTCGGTGGTGAAGTTCTTCTCCCCCACGACCTGCGTCGCGAGGTCGGGATGGGTCGCGTCGATGCCGGTGTCGAGCACAGCGACCGACACACTCTCGCCGGTGTACCCGGCCGCCCACGCGACCGGTCCACCGATCTGCGGCACGGACTGGTCCAGCAGCACCTTCCGCTTGCCGTCCAGCCACAGCTTGGTGAATCCGCCGGAGCTCATGAATGTCTTGGCATCCGCCTTGTTCACCTTCATCGCCGCACCGCCGATCGACGGCAACTGGCGGGTGACCCTCGTCCCGGCCGGCACGGCACGCTTCGCGGTCCCGGCGTACGTCGTCAGCACCGGGATCGTGCTCGTCGAGGCGTCGTCGTACTTGTCCCTGACCAGCTCGGCGACATCGAAGAGCCGGCGGTCGATCTTCCCATCGCCGACCGCCTTCGTGACGTCGGCCGGGATCACGTACGAATGATCCTTGGTCCGGTACGTCGTGAAGCCGACGTGCTGCCGGCCCGCTCCCGGTTCGATCGTCGCCTTGGTCAGGTCACCGCCGGGCAGGACGACCCGGTCGCCGGTGATCAGCGTGACGCTGACGTCCTTACCCGACGCGGAACGGGCGGCGGCCGCCGGCCCGGACGGGACCGCGTGAGCGGTTCCTCCCAGCCCGGCGACCAGACCCGCAACCGCCAGTACGGCGATCGCAGGCGTTCCTCTGCGCGTGAATTTCACAGGGCCTCCCCAGAAATCGGTTGTCTGCGCACGGATGTAAACGCGACAACCGATCCCCGGGGTTGCGTACTCAGCCCAACGGATAAGGCCCGATAACGGTCAACGCGATCAGGCAGGTGGAGCGACGGTCGCGTCCGGCTGGCCGGAGGTGGCCAGGGAGGCGGCGATGAAACCGGAAGCCTTGAGGTCCTCGATCACTTCGTGGAGGTAGGCGACGGTGTCGGGGTGCTTCGACCTCGACGTGCCGAGAGCCTGTTGGATCTGCATGAACCGCTCGTCGATCAGGCGGAGGTCGGGATGCTCGGCGACGTACGCCGTGATCGGCTGGCGGATCCCGGCCGCCGCCTCGAGCCCTTCGGCCCGGAACACGTCGACGCCCTCCGCACCGCGGACAACCGTTGCCTTCTGCAACGTTCTGGTCAGGTAGAGGTCGTACGCCGAGCCTTGCTTCACCCCGATCCGCACGCCGTCGGTGTCGACCTCGGCGATCGTGGTGAGCGGTGAATCCCGCGGCACGGCGTACACACCCTCGATGACGACGTACGGCGCGGTGAAGGCGACCTCCTCCGCGCGGGCCGGGTCGATCGCGAGGAAGCAGATGTCCGCCTGCCCGTTCGTCATCGCCTGGAACGACTTCCGCGCCGCGTCGAAACACACCAGCTGCAAGGGCAGGTCGAGGCGTTTCGCGAGCTCCCGCGCGATGTCCACCGTCACGCCGCCGGGCGCGTCCGGCGTACCGTTCGCCAGCACCGGGTTGCCGAGGTTGATGGAGGCTCGCAGTACACCGGTCGGCGCGAGATCCGCCTGCACAGTCGTCATACCCGCGACCTTATCCGTGCCCTATACCCCGGCCGTCGATCGATTGACGGATCCCGTCAGTCATAGTCCCTGACGGCGGCGCGGGCAGCCGCGGTCAGTTCGTCGTCCTTCGACGGCGCGAACACGCTGGTCGTCGGTGTCGGGTTCGCGCGGAGCAGCCGCGTGCGCTGCCAGGTCCGCGGGTGGTCGGCGTCCGTACGGCCGTTCTCCGCCTGATCCAACCGGATCACCCGGACCAGCTCGTGGTCCGGGATCTCCGCCGCGGTACGACGCAGGACGTCGAGCGGATCACTGATCGGGCCGCGGCGGATGGCGCGTTCGAGCGCCCGGTAGCCGGTATCGGCGAGCAGCAGGCGCTCCAGCGACCGCGCGGTCGGTTCCGAGCCGACGAGTTCGGCGATCCGGCGGTCGATCCGGTACTCGCGCCGCTGCCGGCCGGAGAGGTCGAGCCTGCGTAGCAGCCGCCGGTACCCGCGGATCGGCGGCCCGAGAACGGCGTCGGCGATCTGCACGAGCCGGCTGTGCAGAACCTGGTCGTCACTCCCCTGCCCGACCAGGACGACCACTCCCTCCGACGACTTGAGCTTCCCGTTGCCGGCTGAGTCGAGTGCTCCCGGCTGCACGGTCGCGGCGAGCTCGTCGAGGATGTGCTCGGCCGCACCGAGCACGCGATCGTGCATGCCGCGCTGGTCGTCGTACATGGCGTGCGCGAGGACCGCGTAGCGCTCCTGTGGGTTGAGCACGGCCCGGGCCGGCAGGCCGAGTCGCAGTACCCGGCGATACCGCCAACCGATGCGGTCGATGGCGATCCGGGTGTCGGTGGTGACGACGACGCTCTCGAGTTTCGCGGTACCGGTCTGTCCGGCGAGTCGGTCGAGGACGTCGTACAGCTGCGGAGCTTGTTGTCTCGTCACCGCCTGGGCGTTGCCGGGCAGACGGTTGAGGCGGGGGCGGAAGATCGCCGTGATGACGAAGAGGATCGCCGCGAACGGCGCGGCGAACAGCAGCGGCCGGTAGAACCCGAGCAGGGCCAACCCACCAAGCAGACTCGGCAGCGGCACCAGCAGGACCGGCAACGACAGGAGAAAAGCGCCGACCGAGCGCTCCGGGCCGGGGGTCCGCCCGCTGATCAGTGCGTCGGCCAGCTTGCTCTCTCGCTCGACCTCACGACTCGCTTCCACAGGTGGCGCGTCCAGGTTCCAGCTGCAGTGCTGGCACCAGACGGCGTACCGCCGATCCCCCGGAAGTTCCCGCCCGCAGTCCGGGCACCCCACCAAACTTTCCACAGCGCAAGAATGCGGCTTGGCAGGGGGCATCAAGAGTTTTTTGCAGAGACATTGTGTAAGTCGGTGGGCGGTCCTACTGTGTGCGCATCAACTCATCCGATGGGGGTGCAATGAAGCGTCGGAGTGTGGGGCTGCTGGTGGCGGCTGCGATGGTCGTGCCAACGATTGTCGCCGTGCCTGCGGAGGCCCACGGTGACCACAGTGACAAGCGAGTAGTGGGGTACTACACCAACTGGAGTGGGTACGCCCGGAACTACCTGGTCAGCGATCTGGTGAAGACCGGGGCCGCGGCCCGGCTGACCCAGATCAACTACGCGTTCGGCTTCGTCGACGCCCAGGGGAACTGCATCCCCAGTGACGCATGGGCCGACTACCAGCGACCGTTCACCGCCGAGCAGAGCGTGAACGGCCAGGCCGACCAGCCCGGTCAGGTGCTCAACGGCAACCTCAACCAGTTCAAAGAGCTGAAGAAGATGTACCCGAAGCTCCGGATCAGCATCTCGCTCGGCGGCTGGACCGGCTCGGCGCACTTCTCCGACGCAGCGCTCACGCCGGCCTCGCGGGCCGCGCACGTGAAGTCGTGCCTGGACATGTGGCTGAAGGGCAACCTGCCCGGCCTCCCCGCAGGCGCAGCGAAGGGCATCTTCGACGGTGTCGACCTCGACTGGGAATGGCCGGCCAGTGAGGGCAACCCGGGCAACGTGATCCGGCCCGAGGACAAGCAGAACTTCACCGCGCTGGTGCACGAGTACCGCAAGCAGCTCGACAAACTGTCCGGGCGGCCCGGCAAGTACAACCTGACCGCGTTCCTGCCCGCGAACCCGACGATGATCGACAAGGGCTTCGAGGTCCGCAAGCTGTTCAAGGACCTGACCTTCGGTACGACGCAGGGGTACGACTACCACGGCCCGTGGGAGACCCTCACCAACCAGCAGTCGGCGATCGACGGGCCGAAGGGCGATCCGACCACACCGGAGTTCAGCTCGCAGGTCACGATCGACGCGTACCTGTCCCGCGGCGCACCGCGCGACCAACTGGTGATGGGCGTGCCGTTCTACTCCCACGGCTGGACAGGCGTGACGAACGCGAATCACGGTCTGTTCCAGCCGTCGACCGGACCGGCGCCCGCGACGTACGAGGCAGGCACCGAGGACTACGGCCTGCTCAAGGCTCATCTGTCCGACTACACGGTCTACCGCGACAACCGCGCCGGATTCGCCTGGCTGTTCGACGGTACGACGTTCTGGACCTGGGACGACCCGGTCGAGATGGCCCGCAAGGCGAAGTACATCTCGCACCGCGACCTGGGCGGCGCGATGATCTGGTCCCTCGACGGCGATTCAAATGGGGAGCTGATCTCGGCGTTGCACCGTAACCTACGCTGAGTGGATCTGAATGCTCTTCAGGACCGGTTCGGCGCGACCAGCGCCGAACCGGTCGTCGGCGGATGCTCGGGCGCGACCGTCGTCCGACTCGCTCGTGGGCCCAACCACCTCTACTACAAGGCCGGTCCTGGCGCCGGCCTTGAGGCCGACCGGTTGGCCTGGCTCAACGGGACCGGCTTCCCGTGCCCCCAGCTCGTTGACCGCGGCAACAATTGGCTGCTGACCACGGAGCTGGCCGGCCGCGATGCGTCCGATGACTGGCCGGCGGCCGACCGCCCCGCGGTCCTGGCCGCGATGGCCGACGGACTGCGCGCGCTCGACCAGCTGTCCGGCTGCCCGTTCCCGTCACCCTTTCCTGGCTCCGGAGACGCCGTCACGCACGGGGACTATTGCGCCCCCAACGTCTTCATCGACCCCGACACCCTGCGCTTCTGCGGCATCCTCGACCTCGGCCGCCTCGGCACCGGCGACCGCTACCTGGACCTCGCCCTGATGTTCAAGAGCCTCCGCGGCGGCCGCAATCCGCAGTACGGCGGCCTGCCTGCGGCGCGGCGCTTCGTCGAGTTGTACGGCGGGGATCCGGACGACCCGCGCATCGAGCACTACATCACGCTCGACGACACCGGCGACTACATGCCCTGATACGCCCGGCGGTAGGCGCTCGGGGTCGTCTGCAGGGCGGTTTTGAAACGCCTGCGGAGATTGGTCGCCGACGACAGGCCGACCTTGGCGGCAATCGTCTCGACCGGGAGGTCCGTTTCCTCCAGCAGGACACGGGTTCTGGCGATTCGTTGGGCGAGCAGCCACTGGCCGGGTGCCATGCCGAGCTGGTCGGTGAACCGCCGTGCAAGCGTTCGCGGTGAAACGTTGGCCTGGCCGGCGAGGTCCTGGAGCGTGAGCGGCTCGGCAAGGTGATGGGTTGCCCAGTCGAGGAGCTCGCCCAACGACTCGACCGGCGCTTGGTCCTCAGTGCGGTACTGCGTCTGGCCGCCTTCGCGATGCGGCGGCATCACCATCCGCCTCGCGACCCGTGCCGCATGAGCAGCACCGTGATCGCGTCGCACCAGTTGCAGACACAGATCGATCCCGGTCCCCGACCCGCCACTCGTCGCTACGTCACCGTGATCGATGTACAGCACGTCCGGATCTACGTGTACCGCGGGGAACCGGCGTTGCAGCTCATCGGCGTACCGCCAATGCGTCGCGACCCGGCGCGCGTCGAGCAGCCCGGTCGCGGCGAGCGCGTAGGCGCCCGAGCAGATGCTCACCAGACGAGCTCCCCGCCGATGCGCACGCGTGAGTGCTCGCAGCACCCGGGCGCTCGGCTCGCGATTGATCGGCAGCCAACCCGGTACAACGATCGTGTCCGCGCGTTCCAGCGCTCGCAGACCGGACGTGACCACCATGTCGAAACCCTCGGTCGTGCGGACCGGCCCCGGCTCCGCGGTGCACACACCGAACCGGTACGGCGCCTCCCGGAACACGGCCGCCGCGCAGCCGAGCTCGAAGCTCGCCTGCGGTGCGCTGACCAGAGCGACAACCCGGTGCATGGCAAGAAAGTACCTGATCAGGACTATCCAGACACTGGGTCCCGACCTTCGGAAAGCGGAGGATCAGAGCCATGCAGAACTACGAGTGGGCGTCCGTCGACGACGCACCGGTCCGCGAACTCTTCCCCGGCATCACGCTGCGACCGCTCTGGTCCGGCGAGGTCGCGAAAGCCTTTGTCCTGCAGATGGATCCGGGCTCCTGCTGGGAAGGTATCGACATACACGATCCGGGACCGGAAGAGGTGTTCGTCGTCGACGGCGTGTTCAACGACGGGACCCGCGACTACCCGGCCGGTTCGTTCATCCACGCCCCGGCCGGGTCGTCCCATGTACCGCAGTCCGCGAAGGGCTGCACGTTGTTCTTGTTCTACCCCGAGGGCTAGCCGATCAGGGTTTGTTGAGTTGCACGACGTTGAAGTCGGTCCCCGGCGGAGCGCCCGGGCCCAGCGGCGGCGGGAAGCCGAGGTCGAAGCGGGCATTGACCAACGCGAGCCGGTGACCGTCCGCGCCGACCGCCGTCGGGACCCGGAACAGCGCATTGGTGACCGTGGCAACGATCCGGCCCCTCCTCAGGTCCGGGCTGAGCTGGATCTTGACGAGCTGGTTGGCGAAGTTCTGCACCACCCACAGCGTCCGGCCCTCCAGGAGGATGCCGTCCGGCGTACCTGGAGTGAGCGCGCCGCCGGTGAGCGAGATCCTTCGGCTCGCGCCGGTGCACGGATCGACCAGATACAGCTCGGCACGCGACGACTGGCCGACGATCAGCACCCGCCCGTTGCTGGGCGCCGCGATGCCGTTCAGGTTCGGGAAGTCCCCGAGCACCGCGGCGGGTCCGCTGAGCGGGATCGTCCGCGGCTTCCCGATCCGGTGCCCCGGCCCGATCGGAACCAGGTAGATCACCGCGTGGAACGAGTCGGTGAAGTACGCGCCCGCCGGCGTGATCATCACGTCGTTGATCAGGCTGTCACCGGGTGTGCTGAGCACGAGGTCGGCGATCGTCGAGCCGTCCCGCGTGCTGTAGACATACGCGTGGCCGGTGAAGCCACCCGCCACCCACAGCCGGTGCACGGAAGCCTCGACCTTCATCCCCGCGGCCGCCCGGCCCGGCGGGGCGTCGACGAACACTGCGCCCTTTCCGTTGTGCAGGCTGCCGCGGTAGATGTCACCGCTGGTGAGCGATCCGACGTAGAACGTGTGATGCGGACCGGTGGCGATCCCCTCCGGCGCGAAGTCCGTCGGTAGCGGGATCGACACCGGGAAGGGTGCGGCCGCGGCGACCGTCAGTGCCAGCGCGGACACAATCAGCGCAAGTTTCCTCAAGATGGACATGACACCCCCTGAATCCCCTTGTTTTGAAGGTAGATCCAGGGTTTCCGGTCGTCCAGAGCAACTAGTCGGTACTGCGCAGTTCGGTTGGCGCGCCGTGGACCGCGGGGATC
This sequence comes from Kribbella pratensis, assembly GCF_004365355.1. GTDB lineage: Bacteria > Actinomycetota > Actinomycetes > Propionibacteriales > Kribbellaceae > Kribbella. Next base: position 851,171 of record NZ_SODP01000002.1, read on the forward strand.
GAGCCGAGCTTGCCGGCCTGGAAGTCCTCGAAGGCCTGGATGACCTCGGCGCGGGTGTTCATCACGAACGGTCCGGCCATCGCGATCGGCTCGCGGATCGGGCGGCCGCCGATGACGAGGACGTCGAGGTTCGGCTCCGCCTGCGGTTGCGTCGTACCGGCCTGGGTGCGGATCGTGTCACCCGGGCCGAAGACGGCGAGCTGGCCCTTGCGGAACGGGCGCCGTTCGGCGCCGACCGTGCCCTGACCGGCGAGGACGTAGACGAGCGCGTTGTAGTCGGGCTGCCACGGCAGCACCAGCTCCGCGCCGGGGCTGACGGTCGCGTGTACGAGCGTGATCGGGGTGTGGGTCGAGCCGGGGCCTTCGTGGCCGTCGACCGAGCCGGCGATCACGCGGATCAGGGCGCCGCCGTCTGCCGTGGACAGCAGCGCAGCGTCGCTGCCGCGGATGTCCTGGTAGCGCGGCGCGGCCCACTTCTGGACCTTCGGCAGGTTCACCCAGAGCTGGATGCCGTGGAACAGGCCGCCGCTCAGCACCAGGTGCTCCGGCGGGGTCTCGATGTGCAGCAGGCCGCTACCTGCCGTCATCCACTGGGTGTCGCCGTTGGAGATGATGCCGCCACCGCCGTTGGAGTCCTGGTGCTCCATGATCCCGTCGAGCATGTACGTGACGGTCTCGAAGCCGCGGTGCGGGTGCCACGGGGTGCCCTTCGGCTCGCCCGGCGCGTACTCGACCTCACCCATCTGGTCCATGTGGATGAAGGGATCCAGGTCGCGGAGGTCGACGCCGGCGAACGCGCGCCGCACCGGGAAGCCCTCACCCTCGTAGCCGCTCGGAGCGGACGTCACCGACTTCACCGGGCGCTCGTGCGCGACCGCCGGGTCCGGCTGGGTGATGCGGGGCAGGACGGTGATGTCACTGACGGTCACGGCGGGCATGATGGCTCCTCGCTGGTTGATAGTTCAAGAATAAACTACCTGCCCGAACCACGGCAAGAGCGGGTGCATTCCCGGCTCACAGGAACCTTCCAGCCGGTCCGCCCGAACCTGCGCCACTGACCAAGTCCGCCGATCACTCCGACGGCCGGCGCAATCACGCTCGGCACGAGGCTCGGGAGCGGGTTGGTCAGTGGCGGACGTTCGGGTGGTGTGGGCGCATGGCAGACTCTGGTGGCGTGACAGCTCAGATTCTGGATGGCAAGGCGACGGCGGCGGCGATCAAGGACGAGCTGAAGGTCCGGGTCGCGAAGCTGGCCGAGCAGGGCGTGGTGCCCGGGCTCGGCACGATTCTGGTGGGTGACGACCCGGGCAGCCGCGCGTACGTCGCCGGCAAGCACCGCGACTGCGCAGCGGTGGGGATCTCCTCGATCCAGGTCGAACTGCCCGACACCGCGACCCAGGACGAGATCGCCGCGAAGGTCCGCGAGCTCAACGAGAATCCGGAGTGCACGGGCTTCATCGTCCAGCTCCCGCTCCCGAAGCACGTCGACACCAACGCGATCCTCGAGCTGATCGATCCCGTGAAGGACGCCGACGGCCTGCACCCGATGAGCCTCGGCAAGCTCGTCCTCGGCCAGGACGGTCCGCTCCCGTGCACGCCGAAGGGCTGCGTGGAGATCCTGCGGCGGTACGACGTACCGATCGCCGGGGCCCACGTGGTCGTCGTCGGGCGTGGGGTGACCGCGGGGCGTCCGATGGGCCTGCTCTTCACCCGGCGGAGCGAGAACGCGACCGTCACGCAGTGCCACACCGGCACGAAGGACCTCGCCGCGGTGGTCCGCACCGGCGACATCGTGATCGCCGCGGCCGGGTCCGCCGGCCTGATCACCGCCGACATGGTCAAGCCCGGCGCCGTACTGCTCGACGTCGGCACCAGCCGCAACGCCGAGGGCAAGATCGTCGGCGACATCGAGCCCGCCGCCCGCGAGCAGGCGTCCTGGATCGCCCCGATGCCCGGCGGTATCGGCCCGATGACGCGGGCCATGCTCCTCACCAACGTCGTCGAAGCCGCCGAAGCGAGCCTGCCCCAGTGACCACCGGACCTGCGCTGAAGGTGAGAGTGACGTGCTGATGGCAGGAGAGGCCCAGCGGCGCAGCCAGTGGCCGCTAGCGTTGTCACTCCTGGCCGCTCTCACCGGCCTGGTGGTGCTGTGGTTCTACGACTGGCGCAACGGCGTACTCATCTTCGCCGGCGCGGTCGGCTTGGCCGGCCTCCTCCGCGCCGCCCTCACCGACACCGCCGCGGGCCTGCTCCACGTCCGCAGCCGGATGTTCGACACGACGTTCCTCCTGCTCACCGCGGCAGCCATCGCCGTACTCGGCCTCATCATCCCGAACTGACCTATGGCCCTGCCCGACCTGCTGGTAGCCGCGATCGGCATACACCTCCCCGGCGCATGCTGACGATTCGATCCGCCACCCGTGCCGATGCGCCGCGCGTCGTACAGATCTATGTCGACTCGTGGAACGACGGCTTCGGCGACCTGATGGCGTCCATCGAGGTCAGTGACGCACGCATCGCCCGGTGGGCCGACACGCTTGCCGATGGCAACTGGTGGGTCGCGGAGGTCGACGACACCATCGCCGGCTTCGTCGGCATCGGCCCGAGCCGAGACCCCATCGACCCCGGCCTCGGCGAGCTCGACACGATCGCCGTCGATCCGGCGTACTGGCGCCAAGGCGTAGGCAAAGCCCTTATGCAGAAGGCGTTAGAAGCCCTCGCCACCACATACCCCGAAGCGATCGTGTGGACCCTGGCCAACTACCCCCAAGGCCAAACCTTCTACTCATCAACCGGCTGGATCCTGGACGGAGCCTCCCGCGACAACGGCCGCCAGGTGTCGTACCGCCGCCGGTTCTAGATGCTCCAGTTCCAAGGGGCGTAGATGCTCACACGTACTGCGTCGAGCAGCGGCGCGGTGTACTTGACCGAGCAGCCCTTGGCGTAGGCGTTGCGGGCGGCGAGGACCTTCGCGCGGGTGAGGTTCACACGCTTCACCTGGTACGCCGTCACGAGCCGCCGATCGGGCCATGAGTCCTCGGTGTACGACCGTGCCATCCAATCATCGGACGTCGGATCCGCCGCCGACCCCAGCGCTCGCCCGACCTCGCTAGCGCTGATCGAGCCAAGGAAGTCGCCGACCTTGTCACCCCGCAGGTGACGCCCTGGCGGGTTGTAGTTCGTCGTGGCGTTGTACTCGTACTGCGGACTCCACTCCTCGTAGGAGCACGCAAAGATCACCTGCGCGTACCCGTCCGGCGGCACCTGAAGCGCCGCGTTCGGCGTCTGCAACCGGACCACACTGATCTGCTGGTACGCCGACGCAGGAAGCTCAGGCCTTCGCGGCAACGGAGTCGTCGGGAACGGCGCGGGTTGCGTCACCCCAGGCGTCTGAGCCCCGGGCGTCTGAGCGCCGGTTCCGTCGGGTGGCTCGATCGCACGCAGCCCCAGGCTCGGCGTACTCCCAGCCTGCGGCGCCACCTCGTCCCCGCAGCCGGCCAGTGCCAGCACGAGGACCAGCAGTCCCCCCAGTCTCTGCATGGCCCTCCCCAGTGGGCAGCACGCGGGGGGCGGCACCCCCGCGTGCAACAAGAAGCAGTTAGTGGAAGAAGTGGCGGGTGCCGGTGAAGTACATCGTGATGCCGGCCTTGTTGGCGGCTTCGATGGCGGCTTCGTCCCGGATGGAGCCACCGGGCTGGACGACTGCCTTGACACCGCCCTCGATCAGCACCTCGAGACCGTCCGGGAACGGGAAGAACGCGTCAGAGGCAGCAACGGACCCGGCGGCGCGGTCGCCTGCGCGTGAAACGGCGAGGCGACACGAGTCGACCCGGTTGACCTGGCCCATACCGACGCCGACCGAGGCGCCATCGGACGCCAGCAGGATCGCGTTGGACTTGACGGCTCGGCAGGCCTTCCAGGCGAAGGCCAAGTCAGCCAGCACCTCAGGCGAGGCCGCAGAGCCGGCCGCCAGGGTCCACGCGGACGGGTCGTCGCCCGGGGCCTGGAAGCGGTCGCGGTGCTGCAGCAGCAACCCACCGCTGATCACCCGCATCTCGACGGTTTCGTCAGTAGACACAGCCGGCGCCACGAGCAGCCGGATGTTCTTCTTGCCCTGCAGGATCTCGACAGCGCCGTCCTCGAACGCCGGCGCGACCAGCACCTCGGTGAAGATCTCCGCGACCTGCTTGGCCATCTCGACAGACACCGGCGCGTTGGTCGCGATCACACCGCCGTACGCCGACACCGGGTCGCACTCGTGCGCCCGCCGGTGTGCCTCGGCAATGTCCTTGCCAACGGCAATGCCACACGGGTTCGCGTGCTTGATGATCGCAACCGCCGGCTCGCTGAAGTCGTACGCAGTACGCCGGGCCGCATCGGCGTCGACGTAGTTGTTGTACGACATCTCCTTGCCGTGCAGCTGCTCCGCCGCGGCCAGCCCGCCCCGGCCGTTCAGGTACAGGGCCGCCGGCTGGTGCGGGTTCTCGCCATAGCGCAGTACGGCGGACTTGTCCCACGCCGAACCCACCCACGCCGGGAACCCGGAGCCCTCCGACGTGTCCGTCAGAACAGACCCCATCCACGACGCGACAGCGATGTCGTACTCCGCCGTGTGCACGAACGCCGCCGCAGCCAGCTTCTGCCGCTCCTCCAGCGAGAACCCGGTCTCGAGCGAGGCATAAACCGACGCGTACTGCGAAGGCGACGTCACCACCGCGACATTCGCGTGATTCTTCGCCGCACCGCGCACCATCGACGGCCCGCCGATGTCGATCTGCTCGACGCACTCGTCCACCGAAGCGCCGGACGCCACCGTCTCGCTGAACGGGTACAGGTTGCTCACCAGCAGCTCGAACGGCTCGACCCGCATCTCGCGGAGCTGCTCGACGTGCTCCTCCCGCCGTACGTCGGCCAGCAGGCCGGCGTGCACCATCGGGTGCAGCGTCTTGACCCGTCCGTCCAGGCACTCCGGGAAGCCGGTCAGCTCCTCGACCTTGGTCACCGGTACGCCGGCTGCCGCGATCCGGGCCGCGGTCGAACCGGTGGAGACGATCTGCACCCCGGCGGCGTGCAGCGCGGAGGCGAGCTCCTCCAGACCGGTCTTGTCGTAGACGCTGATCAGCGCCCGGCGGATCGGCCTGCGGTCGGTGCTCACTTCAGTCGAACCTTTCGTCCGGTGATGGTCCATCCCTCGCGGACAAGTCGGCCGACCCACTCCACCAGCTGGCGGCGTTCGACCTCCTTGATCCGTTCGGTCAGGGTGTCTTCGGTGTCGTCGTCCTCGACCGGTACGACGACCTGCGCGATGATCGGCCCGGTGTCGACGCCGCCGTCCACGAAGAACAGCGTCGCCCCGGCGACCTTCACGCCGTACTCGAGCGCGTCCCGCGGACCGTGGATCCCCGGGAACGCCGGCAGCAGCGCATTGTGGGTGTTGATGTACCGGTCGCCGAACGCCTCGAGGAAGTCGTCGCCGACCAGCTTCAGGAAGCCCGCGGAAACGACCAGGTCCGGCTTGTACTCCGCGACCGATGCGGTCAGCGCCCGGTCCCAGTCCGCCCGGTCCGCGTAAGCCTTCACCTTGTGCACGAACGTCGGCACTCCGGCGGCCACGGCGCGGTCCAGCCCCACGATCCCCTCGCGGTCCGCGCCGACGGCGACCACCTGGGCGCCGTACGCCGGATCCGCGCAGGCGTCGAGCAGGGCCTGCAGGTTCGATCCCGATCCCGAGACGAGCACGACGAGGCGCGCAGGACCGGGGTCAGAAGCAGAAGTCACGGCGGGCAGCCTATCGCTCCGCGTCGGCCTCTTCCGCAACCGGTCGGCGGGAGGCGGCCACAGCGGCCGTGATCGCGGCCCCGATCGCCATCCCCGCGGTGAGTACGCCGGCCGCCGGCAGCGCCGCCGGAACGCCGACCGACGACATCCGCCCCGGGCCCGCCGAACCACCCGACATCGCCAGCAGCGCGAAGATGATGATCCCCGCGAGCAGCGCCGCCATCGCGCCCCGCAGCGCGAACGCGTCCCACCCCAGCACGTCGGCGTCCCGCTCGACCAGCCCTCGCCGTACGACGACCAGCCCCGCGACCGCACCGGCCACCAGCGGCACCAGCGCCGTCAGCACCAGCAGGTACGACGGAGTCGCGCCGTCGGCAGGGACCGCGGCCAGCAGGGGAAAGGCCGGCAGGTTCCCGACATCCACCCCGGTCGGCGCGATCGTGGTCCCGGTGCCCAACTGGAACCCGGGCCCCGCAAGGAACGCGACGACGTACAGCACCATGTTCGGCACCAGCATCAGGCAGATCGCGAACAGCACAACGGACCCGATCACGCCGGCATCCAGCAGTTCGAGCATCCCGGTGATCCGCGAGAAGTGGACCGCGAGCAGCACGGCGTACAGCAGCGCGGCGATCGCGATCACCGTCAGTACGGCGGCAAATGCGGCCGGAACCACGTCGCGCAGACCGGCCGGAGTCGCATCCGCGATGTCTTCCGCCGCACCGGACTCGACCAGAATCCCGGCGGCACCCGCCACGAACGCCAACGAAAAGGCACCGAGGAACGCGGACAGCGGCGACACCTTGAGCGCACCGTCCGACGTGAGCAACGCCACGACCAGCGCACCGAGGCCGTAGACGAGCGCGAACGCTCCGGCCAGCGAGAGCAGGTCCCTGGTCCGATCGGCCGCGCTGGACCGGGCCGCGGACTTGCCACCGCGGTACAGGCACCAGGCGAAGAACAGCGTCAGACCGAGCGGTGCGACGCTGATCCGGCCGGCGCCGGTCGTGCTGTCGCCGATGGTGACGGCGGCCTTGTGCGCGACCAGCCAGGCCGAAGCCCCGGCCCGGACCGCGCCGGACGCGCCGCCGAACGTCGCACCCAACCAGCCGATCACCGCGACCGCGGCACACGTGAGCAGACCGGTGAGCAGGCACGCTCCCGCGGAGATCACGGCCGACACGACCAAAGGCTTGGTCTGGGCGGCGATCTCCGACGTGGGCGTAGCGCTCGATTCACCGTCCCGGGCGCCCGGGCGGCTCAGCATGTCGGTCATCTGACTCCCATGGTCTCCCCGCACACGGACGCCACTCGTCCTGACACGCCGGGTGTGGGAGACTTCAGCCCGCTTGCTCACGCTCAGTCCCCCTGTGTTCGGCTGGTGGTAGCGGAGTGGGAGTGGCGTTGGTCTACCCGGTACTGTCGGGTGGAATCAGTCAGGAGGTCGAGCTTTGGCCGGTTCCCACCGTGCATCACGCGGCGGCGGTCGCGCCGCTGCCCGGGAGGCGCGTCGCCAGAAGGCGCGTAAAAGGAACCAGACGATCGCCGCCGGCATCGCGGTCGTGGTGCTGGTCGGCGGCGGCGGGGTCGCAGCGCTGAACGCGTTCGGCGGCGACAAGACACCCGACCCGAAGGCCGGGAGCAGCGCGTCGGACGACAAGCCGGCCAACTCGAACGTGCTCGCCGACGACAAGGCGCTGCTGGACGGCGCGGGCGCCAAGACGCTCGGCGCGACCGGCGCCTGGACCGTCACCCAGACCGCTGACGGCGACTCGGCACCGGACAGCGCGTTCGTCTGCCAGGCGCAGCGGTTCGCCGACCCGGCCGGCGTGCGGACCTGGGTCCGCACGTTCCAGAACGCCACGACCAAGGACACGGCCGTCCAGTACGTCGAGGTCTCGAACGACAAGGCCTCCGCGCTCAAGACGTACAACGCCGTCGTCCACTGGCTCAGCCAGTGCACTGCACCGCAGACCCGGCTGTCGTCCGGCTACGTGACGACCGGAGTCGGCGAGCGTGGCGTGATCGCCGTGTTCGGCCAGGTGCCCGCGTCCAAGACGAAGTACAAGACCGTCGCGGTCGCGCTGGCCGGCCAGGCCACTCTGGTGCTCGAGCACGACACCCTGGCCGCGTCGCCGCCCAAGCCGGACGCCGTGCTGGCCACGGCCAACGTCGCGGCGAAGAAGATCTGCGCCCAGTCCGGCGGCTGCGGCACCGGCGCCCCGGTCGCGAAACCGGCCCTCCTGCCGAACGTCGACGCGCCCGGCTTCATGGCCTCGGTCGACCTGCCGCTGCTGTCCGAGATCAACAAGCCGTGGGTGAGCGCCCCGGCCGCCAAGGGCAACAGCAGCGGCGGCTGTGAGAAGATCGACTTCAAGAAGGCCAAGGCGCTGAAGTTCGGCACGGTCACGTACGTGACGCCGGAGGCGAAGGTGCCGACCGAGTTCGGCCTGGACGACACGGTCGCGAAGTTCCCCAGCGCGTCCGCGGCGGCGAGCTACGTCACCCAGATCCGCAAGAACGTCGATTCCTGCGAGAAGAACGTCTCGAACGCGAAGGTCGAGGCGACCGGCACCATCCAGACCAGCACGATCAAGGGCAAGAGCTGGAAGGCGACGTACGACACCGGTGACGGGAAGAAGTACATCTACCGGATCGGGGTCGCCGGGTCCGGGGACCGGGTGGTCTACATGCTGTTCCCGGTGCTGAAGGAGCTCGACATCACCGACACGGCGTTCAACGAGACCGTCGCCCGCGCCGTCGACCGCTCGGCCGCCTACAGCTGAGCCTGCCCGCACACAGGGCCGCACACAGAGCTGCACACAGAAGCGGGACCTGCTCCCGAAGGAACAGGTCCCGCTTTCCGCAGTACTACTTGCTCAGGTTCTGCATGATCTCGCGCATCAGGTTGGCGGTCTCGGACGGCGTCTTGCCGACCTTCACGCCGACGGCCTCGAGGGCCTCCTGCTTCGCGGCCGCGGTGCCCGAGGAACCGGAGACGATCGCGCCGGCGTGACCCATGGTCTTGCCCTCCGGCGCGGTGAAGCCCGCGACGTACCCGACGACCGGCTTGGTCACGTTCTCCTTGATGAACGCGGCCGCCCGCTCCTCGGCGTCGCCGCCGATCTCACCGATCATCACGATCGCGTCGGTGTCCGGGTCGTCCTGGAACGCCTGCAGCGCGTCGATGTGCGTGGTCCCGATGATCGGGTCGCCGCCGATCCCGATCGCGGTCGAGAACCCGAACTCCTGCAGCTCGTACATCATCTGGTAGGTCAGCGTGCCGGATTTCGACACCAGACCGATCCGGCCCTGGCCGGCGATGCTGGCCGGGATGATGCCGGCGTTCGACTCGCCCGGGGTGATGATGCCGGGGCAGTTCGGGCCGATGATCCGGGTCTTGCCGGACGCCTGCGCGGCGGCGAAGAACGCGGCGGTGTCGTGCACCGGCACGCCCTCGGTGATCACCACGACCAGCGGCACCTCGGCCTCGACGGCCTCCAGTACGGCGTCCTTGGTGAACTTCGGCGGGACGAAGATGACCGACACGTTCGCGCCGGTCTCCTTGACCGCGTCCGCGACCGTGCCGAAGACCGCGACCGACTTGCCGTCGAAGTCCTGGCTCTGGCCCGCCTTGCGCGGGTTCACGCCGCCGACGATGTTGGTGCCCGAGGCGAGCATCCGGGTGGTGTGCTTGGTGCCCTCGGAGCCGGTCATGCCCTGGACGATGACCTTGCTGTCCTTGGTCAGGAAGATAGACATTGTTCGGCGATCCCTTACTTCGCAGCCAGCTCGGCGGCGCGCTTGGCGGCGCCGTCCATCGTGTCGACCCGCTCCAGGCCGGCGAGGCCCGCCTCGTCGAGGATCCGGCGGCCCTCCTCGGCGTTGTTGCCGTCCAGCCGGACGACCAGCGGCTTGGAGACGTGCTCGTCGCGGCTGGCCAGCAGCTCGAACGCCTGCACGATGCCGTTCGCGACCGCGTCACATGCCGTGATCCCGCCGAAGACGTTGACGAACACGCTCTCCACCTGCGGGTCGGAGATGATGATCTCCAGGCCGTTGGCCATCACCTCGGCGCTGGCGCCACCACCGATGTCCAGGAAGTTCGCCGGCTTCACGCCGCCGAACTCCTCACCGGCGTACGCCACGACGTCCAGGGTGGACATGACCAGGCCGGCGCCGTTGCCGATGATGCCGACCGAGCCGTCCAGCTTCACGTAGTTCAGGCCCTTGGCCTTGGCCGCCGCCTCCAGCGGGTCGGCCGCCGAGATGTCCTCGAACTCGGCGTGGTCCGGGTGCCGGAAGTCCGCGTTCTCGTCCAGGGTGACCTTGCCGTCGAGCGCCTCGACGTTCCCGTCCTCGAGCTTGACCAGCGGGTTCACCTCGACCAGCGACGCGTCCTCGGCGATGAACACCTCGTACAGCTTGACGATCTCCGGTACGACGGCGTCGATCACGTCGGCCGGGTACTTCGCGGCCTGCGCGATCTCCCGTGCCTTCGCCTCGTCGACGCCCGTGGCCGGGTCGATCGAGATCTGCGCGACCGCGTCCGGGTTGGTGTGCGCGACCTCTTCGATCTCCATCCCGCCGGCGGCGGAGGCGATGCAGAGGTAGTTGCGGTTGGCCCGGTCGACCAGGAACGAGAAGTAGTACTCCTCGGCGATCGCCGCGGCCGGGACGATGTTCAGGATCTTGACGACGTGACCCTTGATGTCCAGCCCGAGGATCTCGCGGGCCTTCTCCTCCGCCTCGTCCGGGCTCGAGGCGAGCTTGACGCCGCCGGCCTTGCCGCGCCCACCGGTCTTGACCTGGGCCTTCACGACCACCCGGCCGCCGATCTTCTCGGCTGCCGCGCGGGCTTCCTCCGGAGTCGTGACAACCGCACCCACGGTCGTCCGCACTCCGTGCTTGGCGAAGACCGTCTTCGCCTGGAATTCCATCAGATCCACGAGTGTGGTCCCTCTCTCGCCTGTACGGGCTTCTGACAGTAGCCACCCTCGTGCCGCGAGCAACAGCCGGGGTCCCGGCTGAGACGACGGTCACAGGCCGACGGGCGTCTCATGTCAGGCTAGGTCACATGAGTGACCCTGTAGCCGACTCCAGGACCAGACCAGCTGACGACTGGTGGCGTAGCGCCGTCGTCTACCAGGTGTACCCGCGCTCGTTCGCCGACGCCGACGGCGACGGGACCGGCGACGTGAACGGGATCCGCGCCCGGCTGCCGTATCTCGCCGACCTCGGGGTCGACGCGATCTGGATCAGCCCCTGGTATCCGTCCCCGCTGCTCGACGGCGGGTACGACGTGGCCGACTACCGCGACATCAACCCGGAGTTCGGCACGCTCGCCGACGCCGACGCGCTGATCGCCGAGGCGCACGCGCTCGGCCTGCGGATCCTGATCGACCTGGTGCCGAACCACTGCTCCTGGGAACACCCGTGGTTCCAGGCCGCGCTCAAGGCCGGCCGGGGCTCGGCGGAGCGCGATCTGTTCTGGTTCCGTGACACCAAGGACGGCGGCCCGCCGACCAACTGGCCGGCCGCGTTCGGCGGCGGCGCCTGGCAGCAGATCGAGGACGGGCAGTGGTACCTGCACCTGTTCGACATCTCCCAGCCGGACTGGAACTGGGACAACCCGAAGGTGATCGAGGAGTTCGACGCGATCCTGCGGTTCTGGTTCGACCGCGGCGTCGACGGGTTCCGGATCGATGTGGCCGACTCGATGGCCAAGGACCCGACGCTGCCCGACGTACCGCTGCACAACGGTGAGCCGACGCGGGAGAAGTACGTCGGGAACCCGTTCTACGACCAGCCCGGGGTGCACACCATCCATCAGCGCTGGCGCGCGATCGCCGACGAGTACGCCGATACGCCGCAAGGCGCACGGGTCTTCGTTGCGGAGGCGTGGCTGTCCCCGGCGGAGCGCCTCGCGCAGTACGTACGGCCGGACGAACTGCAGTCGGCGTTCAACTTCGATGCCCTGCGGGCCACCTGGGACGCGAAGGACCTGCGTGAGGTGATCGACCACACCACCGAGAACCTGTGGGCGGTCGGGGCGCCGGCGACCTGGGTGCTGAGCAACCACGACACGATCCGGCACCGCACGCGGTACGGCCGCGACAAGCGGGACGCGCTGGAGGGCGCAGGCGTCGTACCGACCGATCTACAGCTCGGACTGCGCCGGGCACGGGCCGCTGCGCTGCTGGAGCTGGCGTTGCCGGGCGGCGCATACATCTACCAGGGCGACGAGCTCGGGCTGCCCGAGGTCGAGGACCTGCCGGAGGACGTGCTCGACGACCCGACCTGGGAGCGTTCCGGCCACACGGTCCGCGGCCGCGACGGCTGCCGCGTCCCGATTCCCTGGTCCGGCACCGAGCCGCCGTTCGGCTTCGGGCCCGGCACCGGCCAGCCCTGGCTCCCGCAGCCCGCGGACTGGTCGGGTCTGACCGCCGAGTCGCAGGCCGGGGACCCGGACAGCCATCTGAGCCTCTACAAGGCGGCACTCCGGATCCGCCGCGACCACCCGGCTCTCGGCGACGGCCGTCTGGTCTGGGACGCCGACGCTCCCGCCGGCGTGCTGTCGTTCACCCGCGAACCCGGGTTCCGCTGCGTGGTCAACATCAGTGACGCGCCGGTCACCCTGCCGCCGCATCAGGAGGTCCTGCTCGCCAGCGACCAGCTGGCGGATGGCGTACTGCCGGTGGACACCACGGTCTGGCTCGCCGTCTGATCAACGAGAAACGGCCGGAGCGCAAGGCTCCGGCCGTTCTCGTTGCTAGCGGTATCGATCCCGATCGCGGCGGTCCCGGTCCTCCCGGTCCCGCCGATCACGGTCCTCGCGGTCCCGTCGATCACGCTCGTCCCGGTCCCGCCGGTCCCGGTCGTCCCGGTCCCGGCGGTCACGGTCGCGCCAGCTCACTTCACGCCACCTGCCGTGAGGCCGGCGACGATACGGCGCTGGAACAGCAGTACGGCGATCACGAGCGGGATCGTCACCACCACACCGGCGGCCATCTGGCTGCCGAACGGTTGGTCACGGCCCGTCGTACCGGTGAACTGCGAGATGATCACGTTCGCCGTCTGGATCGACTTCTTGTTGGTCATGCTCAGCGCGATCAGGAACTCGTTCCAGGCCGCGATGAAGGTGATGATCGCGGTCGTGAACACGCCGGGCGCGGCCAGCGGCAGGATGACCTTGCGGAAGGCCTGCGCCGGCGTGCACCCGTCCACCATTGCCGCCTGCTCGAGTTCCTGCGGCATCTGCCGGAAGAACGCGGTCAGGTTCCACACCGCCAGCGGCAGCGCGAACGACAGGCTCGGCACGATCATCGCCTGGTAGGTGTTGATCCAGTGGATGTTGATGAACAGCTTGAGCAGCGGAACCACCAGCGAGATGCCCGGGAACATCGACGTGGTGATGATGATGGCCAGGACCAGGTTCTTTCCCCTGAAGTCGAGCCGGGCCAGCGTGTAGGCCGCGATCATGCCGATGACCAGCGTCAGGATCGTCACCGAGCCGGCCACGATCAAGCTGTTCAGCAGGCCCCGTTGGAAGCCGTTGTTGGCACTGAACACGTCCTTGAAGTTCTGGAGCGAGAACGGTCGTGGGATCAACGCGTTCGAGAACTGGTCGGCCGGCCGGCGGAACGCCGACACCACCATCCAGTAGAACGGCGCCAGGCAGTAGAGCACGATCAGCCCGACACCGATCAGCGGCGCCCAGCGCCGCATCGGGCTGACCTCGGCCGCCCGGACCTTGGCAGCGTCGGCCCGGACCTGTGCAGTTGCGGTAGCCATCACGCACCCATCCCTGTGTTGGTCGCCGCGGCGGCGGAGATCTCAGGAGCCGTTGCACGACGCTTCTTCGCCTTGCCGCCGCCTCCAGGCTTCTTGGCCCTGGCCTCACCGATGACGTCGGCACCCAGGATCTTCACGAACGCGTAGGCAACCACGGCGACGTAGATGAACAGCAGCGTCGCATAAGCGGCCGCCGGTCCGTATCTGGTGTTGAAGGCCTCGTCGTACGCCAGCATCGACAGCGTCTCGACCGAGTCCTTGTGTGCGCCGACCAGGACAAACGGCAGGTCGAAGATGCGCAGCGTGTCGAGGATCCGGAACAGCACTGCCACCAGCAGTGCCGGCTTCACCAGCGGAAGGGTGATGCGGGTGAAGGTCTTCCAGACGCTGGCGCCGTCCACCTTCGCTGCCTCGTAGACCTCGGCAGGGATGGTCTGCAGACCGGCCAGCACCAGCAACCCGATGAACGGTGCGGTCTTCCAGGTGTCGGCGATGATCACCGACGCCTTGGACTGCCAGCCCTCGGTCGACCACAGAATCTGCGTGCCGAGCAGGGTGTTGGCAATGCCGTCGGCCTGGAAGATCCACTTCCACAGCAGCGCCGAGACGACGGTCGGGATCGCCCACGGGACCAGGATGCTGGCGCGGACGACACCCCGGCCCTTGAACGCCTTGTGCATGATCAGCGCCATCGCGACGCCGAGGATGGTCTCCAGCACGACGCAGACCACGGTGAAGAACGTCGTGTTGAAGGCGGCGTTCCAGAACCGGTGCCCGGTGTCGCCCTTGAAGATGTCGGTGTAGTTCTGCAGCCCGACGAAGGTCGAGCCCTTGACGATGAACCCGTTCGCGTCGAGTTTCGTGCCACTCGTGAACAGCGACTCCCGCAACGCCATGATGATCGGGAAGACGACGACGAGGCCGAGCACGAGCAGGGTCGGGGAGAGAAGGATCGCGGCCAGCCGGCCGGTTCCCTCGTTGAAGCGCTGCGGGCGCTTCGATTGCTTCGGTTCCTTGGCCGGCCGTTCCGCGACCGGCGCGGTTGCAGTCACCTGCGCCTCCTTACGCTCCCGGGCGAACCCGGGCAGGGACTGGCCGGGGCCGGTGTGCGGACATCAGCGCAACGCACACCGGCCCCGGCGCATCGGTCATTGCGTGATGAGCGATTGCAGCTTGGTCTGCAAGTCGGAGAGCGCCTGCTGTGGTTGCGTCTTGCCACTTAGGGCGTCGTACGCGGCCTGCTGGATCGCCGCCGTCACATCGCCGTACTTGACCACCTTCGGCCGCGGCTGGGCGGCCAGGATCGACGCCTTCAGCGGTGCAAGGTACGGGAACTGCTTGGTCAGCGTCGGGTCGTCGTACAGGGATGCCCAGGTCGGCGCCTGCGACGTCTTCTCGATGTTCGCCTTCTGGCGGGCCTCGCTCGCCATGAAGTTGATGAAGTCGATCGCGGTCGCCTTGTTCTTGGCGAACGCGCTGATCGCGTAGTCGTGGCCACCGAGCGACGAGACACCCGGGCCGGTCTTACCCGGCAGCGGCGCGACCGCGAACTTGCCGGCCACCTTCGACGATCCGTCGGTCGCCTCGGCCTTGGCGTACACGTACGGCCAGTTGCGCAGGAAGAGCAGCTTGCCCTCCTGGAACGCGCGCCGGCTCTCCTCTTCCTTGTAGGTGATCGCGGCCTTCGGAATGGCACCGGTCTTGAAGCCGTTGGTCAGCTCCTGGAGCCCGGCCAGCGCCTCCGGCGTGTTCACGTTCGGCTTGCCGTCCTTGTCGACGATCACGCCGCCGGCCGAGTTGACCGCCTCGGAGAAGTTGACGGTCAGGCCCTCGTACTTCTCGAACTGACCGGCGTAGCAGCTCATACCCTTGGCCTCGGGCAGCGCGGCGACCTTCTGGCAGTCGGCCAGCATCTCGTCCCAGGTCTTCGGCGCCTCAGCGATACCCGCCTTGGTCAGCAGGTCCTTGCGGTAGTAGAGCAGTCCGCCGTCGGAGGTGATAGGCACGCCGTACAGCTTGTCGCGGTACTTCGCGGTATCGACCGTCGCCGGAATCAACTTGCCCAGGTCCGGAACCTTGTCCTCCGGAATCTGCGTGATCCACTGGTTCGCCGCGAACTCCGACGTCCAGACCACGTCCATGTTCAGCACGCTGAACGCATCGGACTTGTTCTGGGCGTTCTGGACCATCTGCTGACGCTGCGCGTCAGCGTCCTCGGGCAGCTCCTTCAGCTCGACCTTCTCGTTCGGGTGCTGGGCGTTCCAGGCGTTGAGCTGGTTCTGGAGGTTCCCGGAGGTGTCCTTGCCTCCGGCAAGGGTGATCGGGCCCCGGCCCTCGAGTGCGCCGGCCGAACTACCCCCGCCGCTGCTGCTTCCGTCATCGCCACTACCACACGCGGTGGCGAGCAGCGCCAGGCTGCTTGCCACGGCCACGAAGGCCGTCCTGCGTGCGTGTGATCGTTCAAACCTCATCGTCTACCTGCCCTCTCCCGATGGGACGTATCGCCTTGGTCCGGCCCGGCTGATCGCAGACCCCCACCGCACTGCGATCCGCCATGTCCGGACAGTAACCGAGAACGGGGCCGATGTGTTCTGAGCCACACACAGTCCCGTCGACGGTCTCTGAAACGGACAGCCGCATGGCTGTATGCGACCGCGTTTGGGAAGCCCGCACAACCGGGCATTTCCTAACGATTCGGTATTACCGATTAGTAACCTTGCTGAACCGGGCATGAGTGTTCAGAACGACTCCGGGCAGTCGTCATTACGCTCCGGAGCGGATCCGGGACTCCGGTAGACGTGCGGCGGCAGTTCTCAGCCTGAGCTCAGGCCTGAGCTCAGGCCGGGGACGCCGAAGCGTCGCCGACGTTGCCGCGGACCCACTCCACGATCTCGGTCGTGGTCGCGCCGGGGGTGAAGATCTTGTGTACGCCGAGCTCGGCCAGCGGCTGCAGATCCGCGTCCGGGATGATCCCGCCGCCGAACACCACGATGTCCTCGGCGTCCCGCTCGGCCAGCAGCTCCCGCACGCGCTTGAACAGCGTCATGTGCGCGCCGGACAGCACCGACAGCCCGATTGCGTCCGCGTCCTCCGCGATCGCCGTCTCGACGATCTGCTCCGGCGTCTGGTGCAGGCCGGTGTAGATGACCTCCATGCCGGCGTCGCGCAGCGCGCGGGCCACGACCTTGGCGCCGCGGTCGTGACCGTCCAGACCGGGCTTGGCGACGACAACGCGCAACGGGCTCGTAGCAGGCATGCTCGCAGGCTAACCGGTGGGAACCTCACGGATAAGACACGGAGCTGTGTGTTCCCCGCCACGCAGGATGGGAACCGGTTACCTTGGAAGAGATCGGACCAATCGGGGGGTCTGGTTGGTGAGGAGTCGCCCATGGGTTCCTGGCAGGACGACCTCCGCGGCGCGCTGGACGGACTCGCGTACGGCGCCCGCTCCGCACTCTCGCCCAGCGTGCTGCAGGGTGCCGCGGTCGAGATCGGCTGGCTGACCACGCACCTGGCGATGTATCCGCTCGGCGTGATCGGCGGCACCTCGCGGGCGCTCCCGGGCCGGGTGAACCTGGCCGGCCTCGGTCCCGCACAGCGCGGCCTGCTGGTCAGCGACGTCAGAGCCGCCGGTACGCCGATCCTGCTGGCGCACGGGATCATCGACAACCACACGATCTTCGCACTGATGCGCCGGCAGCTGGCCCGTCGCGGGTTCAGCAGCGTCCACACGTTCTCGTACTCGCCGCTGACGCTCGACGTACGCCGTACCGCGGAGCGGATGGGCCGGGAGATCGAGGCGATCTGCGAGGAGTCCGGGTCGGACCAGATCCACGTCATCGGGCACAGCCTGGGCGGACTGATCGCGCGGTACTACGTCCAGCGGCTCGGCGGGGACGAGCGGGTGCACACCTGCGTCACGCTCGGTACGCCGCACCAGGGCACCGCCGCGGCCAAACTGCTGCCGTGGCCGCTGGTGAAGCAGGTCCGGCCGGACAGCGAGCTGATGGCCGAGCTGGCCGAGCCGGCGCCGGACTGCCGGACCAGGTTCGTGGCGTTCTACAGCGACGTCGACCAGCTGATCGTGCCGCAGCGGCGGGCCCGGATCCGCCACTCCGACCTGATGGCGAGCAACGTCCGGGTGCACGGGGTCGGCCACCTGTCGCTGCCGTTCCACGGCGAGGTCGTGCACCAGATCACCGGGATGCTGGCGCACCTCGACGAACAGCCCAAAACTGCCTGACCGGTCAATCTTCTGCGCGCTCGCGGCCGATGCACGTGCAGGCGCTCATGCAAAAGTTTCGTGAAGGAGAGGCAGAAAACGCCGGGACAGGGTTTGTGGCCCCGTGACTGATCCGTTATCGTGCGTCAGGTCCCTAGCGGGAATAAACCCCCGCAAGGGATGGGACGAGCCTCCCTAGCTCGGCCCAAGCCCCTCCCCTGTGACCGAAAGGCCACGTTGTGTCCCAGCACCGTGCCGCGGGAGACCGCGTCACGCCCGGCAACGCTGCGCGCAAACCCGGCGCAGGACGTCATAGTGCCAAGCATCGCGTCGCCAGGCGTAACACCCCCAGCAGTACCCAGATCGTCGGACTGACCGCCGCGCTCGCCGCGGCCGCCGGAGCTGTCGGCTTCAGCGCCAGCACGCTGGCGTCGCCCACCCAGGCGAACTCCGCGGTGAACCTTGCCGCGCTGGGCCTGGACAGCGGTCAGCAGCTGTCCGGCATCACCACGGCCCGCATCCAGGCCCGCCAGCTCGCCACCCGTGACTCCTCCCGGGTCCAGCTGGCCGACACGACCAAGAAGCAGTCCGCCGCCGCGCAGCTGGCCAAGGCCCGTGCCGCGAAGCTGACCGCCACCCAGGCACTGACCGCGAAGCGCGCGAGCGCTCTGGCCGCCGCGAAGGCGAAGGCCGACCTGGCCGCGAAGACCGCCCGCGAGTCGGCGACCCGCTGCCAGATCATGGTCACCGGCTACCACATCACCGCGACCTTCGGTCAGGGCGGCAGCCGCTGGGCCCACAACCACACCGGCCTCGACTTCGCCGCCCCGATCGGCACCCGGATCGGCGCCGTGATGAAGGGCGTAGTGATCTTCGCCGACTGGGCCGGTCCGTACGGGCGTCAGGTCCAGGTCCGGCACGAGGACGGCACCGTCACCTGGTACAACCACATGTCGAAGTTCAGCGTGACGGTCGGCGAGACCGTGTACGCCGGTGACCAGGTCGGCGCGGTCGGGATGACCGGCAACACCACCGGCCCGCACCTGCACTTCGAAGTACACCCGGACGGCGGCGAGGCTGTCGACCCGGACCCGTGGCTCCGCAACCACTGCGGCATCAACCCGTACACCGCCGGCTAGTAGCACCCCGGGCCGGTAATCCCCGGGCAGCGACCTGGCACCACGGCTAAGCTGCGGCGCATGCGCCCGGCTGCCGGCGAGGTACTGCATTTCTCCGAAGATCCGACCATCACGACCTTCCGTCCGTACGTCGCGAGGACGAACGGCGAGGTCACGCCGTACGTCTGGGCTGTCGGCCACGACCGCGCCCCCGACTACTGGTTCCCGCGGCAGTGCCCCCGTGCGATGGCGTGGGTGGGCCCCGCGACGACTCCCGAGGACCGCGATCGCATCATCGGCGCCGGCTCCGGAACCCGCGTGCACGCCGTCGAGTACGGCTGGCTGGACGCGATCCGCTCGGTCGAGCTGTACGCGTACCGTCTCCCCGCCGACGAGTTCGTCGAGCGTGACGCGGCGGTCGTCGCAACGACCGAGGTCCGGCCGCTCGGCCCGGCTGAACGTGTCGGCGATCTGTTCGCCCTGCACGAGGAGGCCGGCATCCAGCTGCGTGTCCTGCGGCGGCTGCACGACTTCTGGGCCGAGACCATCGCCAGCACCCTCGAGTGGAGTGGGATCCGGATGCGGAACGCCAAGCCATGACGTACGGCGATGTGGCCGAGGCAGCCTGGGCGTGGGTGCGGACTCAGGTGCGGTGGGACGACGACGGGCCGTGGATCCCCGAGTCCGGGGGCGGCGACAAGCCTGTTGAGTACATCGACGGGATGCACAGCGGTATCGGCGGGCTCGCGTACACATTGGCGGAGATCCGGCTGACCCGCCCGTGGACGACCGCCGAACAGGACCTGGCGACGGGGATCGCCGACCGTATCCGTGCGCTGATCCCGAACGACAGGTCGACCACGTTCTTCGACGGTCAGGTCAGCTCGATCGGGATCCTGAGCGCTCTCGGCGAACCGGGTACGGACGCCGCGCTGCAACGGATCCGGGACCTCGCGACCGACGACGGCTGGCCGGAGAGCTTCCTCGACGAGCCTCGGTACAAGCCGGGTGCGTTCGCGAACGACGTCACGCTCGGCACCGCCGCGGTCCTCCTCGGCGCGGTGTGGGCGATGCGCCGCGGCGAGGACGCCTCGGCGCTGGCGTCGCACGCGGCCGACGTGGTGCTGGGCGAGAAGGAGGAGACTCCTGCCGGCGTGAACTGGCAGTTCGTGTCCCGGCGGTTCCGGACCGACGAGCCGAGCGAGATGCCGAACTTCACGCACGGCCTGGCCGGGATCGCGACGGCGCTGGCGGTGGCGGGCGTGGACCTCGGCCGGCCCGAGCTCATCGACGTGGCACGGCGCGGGGCCGAGCATCTGGTCAGTATCGGGATCAACGACGACAAGGGTTTCCGGGTCGCGCGGGTCATTCCGTGGGCCGAGCGGCATGGCGACGAGTTCACCTACAACTGGTGCCACGGCGGGGCAGGGACGGCGTTGCTGTTCAGCGCGCTCGAGTACGCCGACGTGAAAGAGGTGGCGGGCGAAACGCCTTCGACATGGCACCGGCGTTGCTTGGACAGCGTCCGGTACTCCGGGATCCCCGAGCGGCTGCACCCCGGCTTCTGGGACAACGACGGGCGCTGCTGCGGTACTGCGGGGGTCGGCGATGCGTTCCTGGACAGCGGCCACGACCAGGACCTGGAGTTCGCCGTACTGATGGGTGACACGTTGCTCGACCACGCCCATCACGAAGGCAGTCACGCGTACTGGCGATTCATCGAGCATCGCAACGAGGATCCGCTGCTGCCGCCCGGGGTCGGCTGGATGCAGGGAGCGGCCGGCATCGCGGCGTACCTGTTCCGGCTCCAGCGGGTGCTGGGCGGCGATCAGCGGGTCGTCGAGCGGATGGACAACTGGTGGGCGCTCAGACGGTGACGACGACCTTCGCGCGGGCGTGTTCGCCTTCCAGGTAACGCATTGCGTCGGCCGTCGCAGCGAGCGGGTAAGTGCGATCGATGATCGGCACGACCTTGCCGGCCTCGGCGAACTCGCGCAGGGTCGCGAGGTTTTCCTGGCTCGTTTTCGCCGTCAGTAGGACGATCCGGCGACCGACGAACGGTGACAGCAGCGTGCCGCGGATCATCAGACCCATCGGGCCGACCAGGCTCCCACCCTTGTACACCCCGCCGCCGGACAAGACCACCAGACCACCGGGCTTCAGGACTCGGCGGAGGTCGGACAGCGAACGATTGCCGACCAGATCGAGGACGACGTCGTACCGGCGATCCTCGCGCGCGAAATCGGTTGTGGTGTAGTCGATCAGCTCGTCGGCTCCGGCCGATCGGACCAGCTCGAGATTCCGCCAACTGCAGACGCCGGTGACGTTCGCGCCGTACGCCTTGGCCAGCTGGACGGCGAAGGTGCCGACGCCGCCGGATGCGCCGTTGATGAGAATCTCCTGGCCTGGTTGGAGTTTCGCGACATCGCGGATGCCGATCAGCGCGGTGTTGCCGGCCAGCGGCATGGCCGCGGCCTGCTCGAAGGTGAGGTTGGCGGGCTTGCGTTCGATGCGGGGCTCGGGAGCGCAGACGTACTCCGCGAAGGCGCCGGGAGCGTCGCCGTACACCTCGTCGCCAGGCTGGAAACGGGTGACGGCGGGGCCGACCGCTTCGACCGTGCCGGCGAAGTCGGTGCCGCGGATGCGCTCGTTCGGGCGGCGCCAGCCGAGGTCCGCCGACGGGCGGGCGATATACGGGTCGCCACGGAGAACGTGCCAGTCGCGGGCGTTGAGCGCGGCCGCGTGAACGCGCACGAGAACCTGGTCGCCGACCGGCCGCGGGGGGTCGACGTCCGCAAAGCGCAGCACGTCGGGTGAGCCGTACCGGTCCTGAACGATTGCCTTCATGTCCCGCCCCTTACGTTGTGAGTCCGTCTTACGTCGTAAGGCTGACTTACGCCGTAAGAAAGGTCAAGAGCTGAGGCGAGGGCAGTTCTGGCGGGTGCGTTCTAGCGGGCGGCTAGGCGGGCGAGGCCGTCTAGGATGAGATCGAGGGCGAACTCGAACTCCTGCTGGTCGTCGCACCAGCCGATCGTGGAGTCGGGGTCGTCGTGTGCTACCTCGGCGAGCATGCCGGCCAGGTTCGGGACCTGCTCGGCGAGATCGGCGAGCATTCGGGCGTCGGCGTCCGGGTTCGGGCTCGCGTCGGCCGGGTCGAACAATTCCTGGCTGAAGCCGAGGGCCCGGCTGCCGAGTGCGTGCAGGGCGTGATGCGCGAGGTCGTACGAGAAGCCGCCCGATCGCATCAGGCCGACGAGCCGGTCGTGGTAGATGACGACCGCCGGGCGCATCGTCGTACGGCTCTCCAGCAGTCGGGGCGCCCACGGATGCCGGAGGAGCACGGCCCGCGCGGTGAGGATGCGGTGCCGCATCGCGGCCTTCCAGTCGGTCACGACGGTCAGGCGGTCGACGGCTTCGTTGAGCTCGGCCATCAGTACGTCGACGATGCCGTCGAGCAGATCGTTCTTGTTCGCGACGTGGTAGTACAGCGACATCGCCTCGGCGCCGAGCGCGTCGCCGATCCGGCGCATGGTGACGGCGTCGAGGCCGTCGGCATCGGCGATCTCGACCGCGGCCCGCAGTACCCGGTCACGGCTCAGCGGCGTCCGTGGCGCCGGCGCCTGACTAGCCACTGTTGATCCTCCAAACGCTGATTCGTACAGCGTAAGGGGTCAGCGCTGCCAGACCTCGGCGGTGGTGAGGAACGCCGACGAGCCCGGCCTGTCCGGTGACCCGTCGACCTGCACGAAGCCCGCGACCGAAGCGCCGCCGATCGAGACCGTCGCCGACCGGACCGGCGCGATCACCAGGCTGAGGCTGTGGTTTCCCTCGGCGAGCGGGAAGTTGTCGGTGGCGAACAGCCGCCGGTCGAGTACGCCGCCCATCTCGATCTGGATGTCTGCGGCCTTCGCGCTCAACCCGTCGGCGAGGTTCATCGAGACCTGGACCAGATCCCGCTCGACGGCCGGCTCGTGCCACGGCAGACCTTGCACCTCGAGGAAAGAGCGAACGAAATACCGCTCCAGCCAGGCGGCGAGGTCGACGTCCTCCGAGACCACCCGGACGATCCCGTCGAACCACAGCACGACCGCCGTACCCGCCCCACGGATGGACCAGTCGACCATCCAGATCGAGGCGTACGCCGTCACCTTGCCGTTCTCGTCGAACAGCCGCAGCCCAGGGTTGGCCCCCGCCAGGATGATCCGGCGGTTGTTGCCAGCCGACTTGGACATGAGGGAGGACGCTTCCGGGAGGGGGCGAAGAAACTTGATTGTCTCAATCTCCGGCCCAGATGCAACGCGAACGTCCGAAAGGTTGACGCGGACTTGCGATTACCGCCCGCCGCCACCCCGCCACGGATGGCCACGTTCGGCCGCCGCGACCGGATCGTCAGGCCACACGATCGGGTGCGTCGCGGTGCCGGCGCGCCCCGGCAAAGCCCGCGCCGACTCGACCGCCGCGAACAGGGCCTTGGCGGTCGCGTCCAGGCTGTAACGCTCCGCGATCCAGTTCCGCGCCGCGCTACGGACTGGATCGTCCGCCGGTACGCCGACCAGCTCCAGCGCCCGATCTGCGAGGAGGTGCGGTCGCGCGTCGTCGATCCGCCACGTCCCGGGCGCGTCGAACAACTCCTCGCCGCCACCGGCCGGATACCCGACCACGAGACAACCGGCGGCGAGAGCTTCCGCAACCGGCAGGCCGAATCCTTCGGAGATCCCCAGGGCAACAAACACCGAGGTCCGACCGAGCGCCTCGACCACCTGACTCTCACCGAGCTCCGCGAGAACGGCCAGGTCAACCCCGTCCGCACGCGAGTCGTTGCGCAGCAGCCGCTCCAGCACGGCCGCCTCGAGCGGACGGCGTCGCGGCATCCAGGCGATCTGCCGGGTGCGTTCAGGCCCCGGACGGAACAGCGCGGTGTCGATCGGATTCGGCACCAGGTGGAGCGGCAGCTCCGGGTGTAGCCGGCCGAGGACGTCGGTGCTCTCCCGCGACACCGCCCAGACTTCCGGCGCCGGATCCCAGCCCGGATACCCGTCGGTGTCACGCCACGACCAGAAGGTCAGGAAGTGGTTCTGGTTGAAGATCACCTTCCGGACGCCGGGCGCCGGATCAACGCCCGGCAGCAGATACAGCTCCGGTACGACGAGCAGGTCGTCCGCGCCCAGCTCGAGCCGGTCGCCCCCGAGGATCGGCGCGGTCGTCTCGAACCAGGGCAGCCGGTAGCCCGGCGTACGGAACCACAGTGCTGCCTCGATCCCCGCCGCACGCAGCAATTCCACGTGCCGTGCCTGTACCCGAATCCCGCCGCCGGGAGAGTCCGGCTCCTTGACGGCGTAGACGACGCGCGCGCTCAGATCTTCTCCACCGGCGCATACCGCAGCAGCAGCCGCTTGACGCCCTCGGAGCCGAAGTCGATATCGGCCTGCGCCTGCTGGCCTTCGCCACGGACCACGACGACCGTGCCCATCCCGAACGTGTCGTGAACGACGCGGTCGCCCGGGTTGAGGCTGATCACCGGTTTGTCGGAGGCGCTCCGGCGCGTCGGCTCGTACCGGCTCGGGATGCCGCTGCCGCGGACCGTCCCGGTGCCGGACCAGCGGGTGATCGCGGACTCGTCGCGCCGCCAGTCGAGCAGCTCGCCCGGGATCTCCTCCAGGAACCGCGACGGCGGGTTGTGCTGCGGAGCGCCGTACGCCGATCGCACCGCGGCCCGCGAGATCGCCAGCCGCTGCCGGGCCCGGGTGATGCCGACGTACGCGAGCCGGCGCTCCTCCTCGAGCTCCTTCAGGTCGGTCAGCGACCGCGAATGCGGGAAGACGCCGTCCTCCATGCCGGTCAGGAACACGACCGGGAACTCCAGGCCCTTCGCGGTGTGCAGCGTCATCAGCGTGACCACGCCGTCGGTGGCCGCATCCGGGATCTGGTCGGCGTCGGCGACCAGCGCGACCCGCTCCAGGAACGCCTGCAGATCGGCGGCTTCACCGGCCGCGGTCCGCTCCTCGACGAATTCGCGGGCCACCGAGATGAACTCGTCCAGGTTCTCCAACCGGGTCTCGTCCTGCGGATCCGGCGACTTCTGCAGCGTCTCGTAGTACCCCGAGCGGTGCAGCGCGACGTCGAGGATGTCGTCCGGCGGCGCACCCGAGTCGACCATCGCGGTCAGCTCGTCGAGAATGTCCACGAAGGCCTGCACGGCGTTCACCGAGCGCGAGGCCATCGCCGGCGCCTCGTCGGCGCGGCGCATCGCGGCCGCGAACGAGATCCGCTCGCGGGCCGCCAGTGCCTCGATCGCCGCCTCGGCCCGGTCCCCGATCCCGCGCTTCGGCTCGTTCATGATCCGGCGCAGCGAGACGGTGTCCTCCGGGTTCGTCAGCACGCGCAGGTACGCGAGCGCGTCACGGACTTCCTTGCGCTCGTAGAACCGGACGCCGCCGACCACCTTGTACGGATGGCCGGTCCGGATGAAGACTTCTTCGAACACACGGGACTGCGCGTTGGTCCGGTAGAAGACCGCGACGTCTGACGGCTTGATCCCGTCGGCGTCGGTGAGCCGGTCGATCTCGTCGGCGACGAACTGCGCCTCGTCGTGCTCGTTGTCGGCGACGTACACCGCGATCTGCTCGCCCTGGCCCTGGTCGGACCAGAGGTTCTTCGCCATCCGGCCCTCGTTGCGGGCGATCACCGCGTTGGCCGCGGACAGGATCGTCTGGGTGGATCGGTAGTTCTGCTCGAGCAGGATCGTCTCGGCGCCGGCGAAGTCCTCCTCGAACGCGAGGATGTTGCGGATCGTCGCGCCGCGGAACGCATAGATCGACTGGTCGGAGTCGCCGACCACCATCAGCTCGGCCGGCGGCGCGGTCGGCCCGTTGTAGTCCGCCGGATCCTCGCCGCAGAGCTCACGGATCAAGGTGTACTGCGCGTGGTTGGTGTCCTGGTACTCGTCGACGAGCACGTGACGGAAGCGGCGGCGGTAGTACTCACGGACGTCGGGGAAGGCCTGCAACAGGTTGACCGTGGTCATCAGCAGGTCGTCGAAGTCCAGGGCGTTCGCCTGGGCGAGGCGCTCCTGGTACGTCCGATAGCACTCGGCGTACGTCTCCTCGAGATGGTTCTCGGCCTTCGCCGCGGCCGTCTCGTGGTCGATCAGCTCGTTCTTCTGGGTGCTGATCCAGTTCAGCACGGCGCGCGGGTTGTAGCGCTTGACGTCGAGGTCGAGCTCGCGACAGACCAGCGTCATCAACCGGCGCGAGTCGGTGTCGTCGTAGATCGAGAACGTCGAGCTGATCCCGAAGCGCTTGATGTCGCGGCGCAGGATCCGCACGCACGACGAGTGGAACGTCGAGACCCACATCAGCTTCGCCCGCGGCCCGACCAGGTCCACGACCCGCTCGCGCATCTCCGCGGCGGCCTTGTTGGTGAACGTGATCGCCAGGATCGATCCGGGGTGGGCGTCGCGGGCCGCCAGCAGATAGGCGATCCGCCGGGTCAGCACCCGGGTCTTGCCCGAACCCGCACCGGCCACGACCAGCAGCGGCTTGCCCGAGTGCACCACAGCCGCACGCTGCTGCGGGTTCAGCCCCTCGAGCAGCGAATCCGGGTCGGTCCGGGACGTCTTCGGCTCCTCCAGCGGCACTGGGAGCTCATCAGGCGAGAACAGCGTAGTCATCACTAAACACCTTAGGCGCTCTCCCCGACACTTTCCGAAAACCGCAGGTCCGCTAGGACAGCTGGCGGGTGAGGTGCAGGACGACCGGGGTGGCGGCGCCGAGCCAGCGCATCTTCGCGGACCGGTCGTCGTACGACGTGATCCGCAGCCCCGGGACGCCTTCGATCTGGCCTTCGTAGTCCTTCGCGGCGAGGTGCGCGACCACGTCGGCGAGCTCCGGTCCGTCCGACCACTCGATCCGCGCCAGGTCGGGACGCGCCTGCCACATGTCGACCCAGCCCGCCGGGTCCTCGCTGAACAGCGTCGTACGCAGGATCATCGACGCCGCACCGAGCAGCGTCGCCGCCGGGGTCGCGGTCAGCTCCAGCAGGGTGCGCTCCTGCGCGGTCAGGTCGTCAGTCAGAATCACCTGCCGGAGCCTACGACCCCCTGGGCTTTGCTGTGGGCAGACTTGCCGTGAGCAGAAAAGCTGGGGTACGCCGTGCCGTCCGCGTCAGGGTGGATGACATGGCAGAAGACATGAAACCGCCGATGTTCAACGAGACGGCCCGGCAGCGGTTGCTCGCGCAGCGGATCGTCGTACTCGACGGAGTGCTCGACGACGACAACGGGACCCTGATCGCCAGCCAGATCATGTCGCTGGCGGCCGAGGACCCGGACACCGACATCGCGTTGTGGATCCATTCGCCCGGCGGTTCGGTGCCGTCGATGCTGGCGATCCGGGACGTGATGCGGCTGGTGCCGTGCGACGTGGCGACGCTGGCGATCGGGCTGGCCTGCAGCGCGGGCCAGTTCCTGCTGTCGGCCGGTACGCCGGGCAAGCGCTACGCCCTCCGGCACGCACGTGTCCTGATGCACCAGGGCTCCGCCGGGATCGGCGGCTCCGCGGTGGAGATCGAGATCCAGGCCAACGACCTGCGGCACATCCGCGACACCGTGCTCGGGCTGATCGCCGAGGACACCGGTCAACCGTTCGAGACCGTGCACGAGGACTCGCTGCACGACCACTGGTACACCGCCGACCAGGCCCGCGAGTACGGCTTCATCGACCACATCGTCGAGTCGTTCGACCAGGTCATGCCCAGGAAGAAGGAGGTTGCGGCATGAGCAGCTACACGATCCCGAACGTGATCGCCCAGCACCCGCGGGGCGAGCGGATCATGGACGTCTACTCGCACCTGCTCAGCGAGCGCATCATCTACCTGGGTACGGCGATCGACGCCGGCGTGGCGAACGCGCTGATCGCGCAGCTCCTGCACCTCGAGGTCGACAAGCCCGACCAGGAGATCAACCTGTACATCAACTGCGAGGGCGGCGACATGACCGCGATGCTCGCGATCTACGACACCATGCAGTACATCCAGTCGCCGGTCGCGACGTTCTGCGTCGGGCAGGCGATCTCGGCCGGGGCGGTCCTGCTGGCCGGCGGTGCGGCCGGACGTCGGGCCGTTCTGCCGCATGCGCGGATCGTCCTGCACCAGCCCGCGGCGAGTGGCCGGGGCACGATCCCGGACCTGATCCTGCAGGCCGACGAGGTGGTGCGGGTCCGCGGCCAGGTCGAGTCGATCCTGGCGCGGCACACCGGGCAGACGATCGAGCAGCTGCGGCACGACACGGACCGGGACCACGTGCTGACGGCGGAAGGTGCCAAGTCGTACGGCCTCGTCGACCACGTGATCACCGAACGGCTCGCAGTACCCGCGCTCGTCTAGCCGGCGGCCTCGAGCACCTTGTCGGCGACGGCGGCGTGGTGGGCGAGGTCGGCGGCGGGACGGCCGACCCGGTTGGTCAGGTACGCGTACGCGATCTGACGATCCGGGTCGGCCCACCCGATGCAGCAGTTGCTTCCGTTGTGACCGAAGGTCCGCGGGCTGCTGAGCGAGCCCAGCGCCGTCGACGCGCCCTCGATCCACCGCGGTCCACCGAGCTGGAAACCTTGCGACCAACGGATCGGCGCCCGCGCGGTCCGGTCGATCTCACCCTCGCTGCTCGGCTCGCACGCCACCGCGAGCGTCTCCGGCCACAGCAGCGCTCCGGCGAGCAACGCCTGATAGAAGGTCACCAGGTCCCGCGCCGTTACCGACATCCCCGCCGCCGGTACGACGGCCTCGCGCGTACTGCGCCGATTCACCACGGACTGGATGAACGGCCCGAGCGGTCCCGCGGCGCGGATCGGCACATGCCGCTCCCACAGGTCGACGGGCAGCCCGAGGTAGGTGTCGGCGACTCCGAGCGGTTCCAGGATGAACCGTCGGATCAGCTCGTGGATCGGGACTCCGCTGCAACGCCGGGCGACCTCGCTGAGGATGAACCCGAAGGCGAGCGGGCTGTACGCGACCGTGCCGAGCGGCCAGCGGGGCTTGGTCTCCTCGATCCGGCGGAGCGAACGGTTCCAGTCGGTCATCGCGCGGACCTCACCGACGTACGAGCCGGCGTTCGTCACGCCGGACCGGTGCCGGAGCACATGACGGACGGTGATCTCGCGCTTCCCGTTCTCCCCGAACTCCGGCCAGTACGCCGCGACCGCGTCGTCCAGGTGCAGCCGGCCGGACTCGACCAGCTGGTGGATCACGACGGCGAGGTACGGCTTGCTCGCGGAGAAGAGCCAGAACAATGCGTTCGGTGCACACCCGAACGACCTGTCCACGACCACCCGGCCGTGGCGAACGACGCACAGCTGACCCACAGCGCCGCGGGCCTGGATCAACTCAATCGCTTGTGTCAGTCCGGCGGGATCGAAGCCGGCGTCCTGCGGATCGCACGTGCCACCGAACTCCATGAATTCAACTGTCCCTGTCGGCGCAAACCGTTAGGGTCGTGACTGTGACAGTGCCTGAGGCGAATCCGCGGCCGGACAGTGAGATCGAGCGGGTGCTGGTGGTCGTCGCGCACCCCGACGACATCGACTTCGGCGGGGCCGGCACGGTCGCGTTGTGGACCAAGGCCGGTATCGACGTGCACTACTGCATCGTCACGGACGGTCAGGCCGGCGGCTTCGAGCCGGAACGCGATCGCGCCGAGATCCCCGACGTACGACGGGCCGAGCAGACGGCCGCCGCGGAGCATGTCGGGGTCCACGACCTGCACTTCCTCGGGTACGCCGACGGCGCGGTCGAGCCGACGTTCGAGCTGGTCCGCGACATCAGCCGGGTGATCCGCACGGTCCGCCCGCAGCGCCTGCTCACGCAGTCGCCGGAGCGCGTCTGGTCCCGCCTCCAGGTCTCCCACCCGGACCACCTGGCCGCGGCCGAAGCTGCCGTGCGAGCGTTCTACCCGGCCGCC
Organism: Kribbella pratensis; assembly: GCF_004365355.1. Taxonomy (GTDB): domain Bacteria; phylum Actinomycetota; class Actinomycetes; order Propionibacteriales; family Kribbellaceae; genus Kribbella. The sequence continues at coordinate 881,034 of NZ_SODP01000002.1, forward strand.
GGCAACCCGTATGCGTACACCGATCTGGCCGAGGAGGCCTGGGACGTCGACGAGCTGTGGATGATCGACCACCCGGACGTCAACCACCACGTCGACATCACCGACACCTTCGACCAGAAGCTGGCCGCCCTGATGTCCCACACCAGCCAGCACCGCGACCCCGACGCCCTGCTCAGCGGAATCCGGGCACACTTCGCCGAGGTCGCCGGGGCCGCGGGCTTCCCGCCGAACCACTACGCCGAGGATTTCACCGTCATCCGGATGCGCTAATCGGTTTGCTGGGAAGCGGTTCGACCCGCGATGGTTCGACCATGACTATCTCTTACACCGTGGTCGGCGACGGGCCGACGGTCCTGCTCGTCCATGCCGGGGTGGCCGATGCCCGCATGTGGTCCGCCCTGGTGGAAGACCTCCGCGACGACCACCAGGTGATCACGCTCGACCTGCGTGGGTTCGGCGAGACGCCCCTGGAGCCGGGAGCGAAGTACTCCGACGCCGGTGACGTGCTGGCGGTTCTGGACGAGGTTGGCGCGGGCGCGGTGTCTGCCGTCGGAGCGTCGTACGGCGGATACGTCGTACAGCAGGTGGCGAGCCGCGAGCCGGAGCGGTTCGCCCGCGTGGTCCTCCTGTGCGCGCCGACCGACAACGTCGAGCCGGACGAGGCACTGCGCGCACTGTGGGCCGAGGAGAACGCACTGATCGACGCCGGCGACGTCGCGGGCGCCACCGAGCTCACCGTCAACCGCTGGATCGGTCCCGACGCGAGCGCCGAGGCCCGCGACCTCCTCCGCACCATGCAACGGCACGCGTACGACGTCCAACTGGCCGCCGGCGACGTCGACAACGAGGAATGGCCGGTCGAGCCCGAGCGGATCACCGCCCCCGTCTGGCTGGTCACCGGCGCCCACGACTTCCGCTTCTTCACCGACAGCGCCGACTACCTGGCCGAACGCCTCCCCACCTCCGACCGCACCGACCTGCCCTGGGCAGGCCACCTCCCGCTCCTGGAACGCCCGACCGAAACCACCACCCTCATCCGAACAGCCCTCACCGACCCGGTCGATGAGTAACCGAGCGAGGTACTGAACGTAGAACGGACCCCGGCCAAGGGCCGGGGTCCGTTTTGTTCGGTGGCTGGTCAGTCGGCGAGGGCACCCATCGGGTCCCAGGCCGGGAGGACGATCGGGTCGTCGTCGAGGCGGGCCTGGAGCTCGGCGGGCAGCGCGGACCGGCGTACGGCGATCTCGAAGACGTGCTCGCCGAACCACGAGTCGTTCATGGTCCAGAAGCCGTTGTCGGCCTTCTCGTCGCCCCAGCTGTTCTCGACCCGCCAGCGCCGCGGCTTGCCGTCGACCAGGTCGACGCCGGTGAACAGCATCGCGTGCGTCATCAGCGTCTCGTGGTGCACCAGCCGCTCGGCCTTGTCCAGCGTGAACTCGGTGTCGTAGACCGAGCCGTAGTCGTACAGCTTGGCGTCCCAGAAGCCGAGGTCGGAGTTCATCTGCTTGCCGACGTCGCACCCGAACCAGACCGGCTCGCCGCCGACGATCGCATCCTGGGTGAGCTGCTTCATCAGGTCGATCTCGACGTTCAGGTAGACCACCGGCGGGGCGTCGATGACGTTGCCGAGGTAGTCGACGGTGAAGGTCTTGCCGACCGGGCTGGTCGAGCGCGGGTCGTGGACGAGGCAGACGTAGTCGTCGACCGGCAGCTGCACGTACTCCGCGGCGAACTGGGCCGGCGTCGTCCAGCCGTCACGGTGGAAGCCCTTGTCGGAGTCCTTCCACTGCCACAGGAACTTCTGCGGCGGGGTCCCGAGATGGATGCTCAGCACCCGGTGCACGGTGGTCAGGATCTCGCCCTTGCGCTCGCGGCGGGCTTCCTCATCCTCCAGCGCCCGCAGGTCGCGCGCACCCTGGCGCAGCAGCTTGCGCAGTACGTCGTTCATCTGCGCGGTCGCCGACGAGCTCTCGGTCTCCGGCATCGCCGACTTCGGCACCAGACCGTGCTTGCGGACGACCGCGATGAACATGTTCCACTGGCCGCCGTCGCCGATCGGGTCGGACAGCAGGTGCGCCACCGTCCGGTCGTCGGCATCCCGGTCGGCGGTCTCGATCATCGCCTCGAGGAAGAAGTTGGCCCGCTCGAACTTGTCCCAGAACAGCACGTAGTTCTGCGAGAACTCGAAGTCCTTGACCCCGAGCTTCCCGGCCGCGCCGACCCGGAGCAGGTTGAGCCCGGCGAACATCCAGCACCGGCCGCTCTTCTTCTGGTTCGTCACCTTCCAGTCGTCCAGAAGGTTCGACACCGAATGGTCGATCGAGGTGACGACCTGACGGTCGAGGGCAATGCTGTTGACCGGCGTCTGCGTGACGGCGTTCTGCATCACCCGGTACTGCGGGTTCGACGCGAACTCCTTCTCGAAGAGCGCGAGCTGATCGGCTGTGAGATTCCGCTCCATAAGAGTCGACGGTATAACAGCCACCAAGACCGGAGCGCCGCTACCGGGGTGGCGAATCCATGCCCTGGCCGAAACGCGCCACCGATAGACACTTGAGTTACGCTAGTTGAAAACGACATTCAAGAAGGAGTGGCGCCATGGCCCGACGTCCGGCCCCGACCGGCAAGCGCAAGCCGAAGCAGAACCCGCTGGACCGCGACGGCATCACCTACATCGACTACAAGGACACCGCGCTGCTGCGGAAGTTCATCTCCGACCGCGGCAAGATCCGCTCCCGCCGGGTGACCGGACTGTCGGTGCAGCAGCAGAAGCAGGTCGCCCGCGCGATCAAGAACGCCCGCGAGATGGCCCTGCTGCCGTACACGTCGGCCGGCCGCTGATCGGCTCCTGAGCTACTGCAGCCGGACCCGGGGATCGATCACGCTGTAGGCGAGGTCGACGATCAGGTTCATCGCGACCAGCAGCACCGAGCCGAGCAGCACCGTGCCCATGATCACCGGCAGGTCGTAGTCGCTGACCGCGTCCAGCGCCAGGACGCCGAGCCCTGGCAGGTCGAAGATCTTCTCGGTGAAGATCGCCCCGGACAGGCTGGCGGCCAGGTCGAGGCCGAAGATCGTGACGACGGGGATCAGTCCTGCCCGGAGTGCGTGCCGGTAGGTGACGGCTCGGTCCGACAGGCCCTTGGCCCGGGCGGTCCGGATGAAGTCCTCGTTCAGCGTCTCCACCATCGAGCCGCGGGAGTAGCGGGCGTAGTCGGTGCACCCGTACAGGCTGAGGATCACCCACGGCGCCACCAGGCCGGTGAACCAGTGCCATGGGCTCTCGAGCGGCGACACCCAGCCGCTCCGGGGCAGGATCGGGTAGAGGATCGTCAGATAGAGCGCCGCCATCAGGCCGACGATGTAGTACGGCACCGAGCTGATCAGCAGTGTCCCGCTCATCATCAGCCGGTCCCCCGACGTACCGCGTCGTCTGGCCGCCATCGCGCCGGCCGTGACGCCGATCGTCAGCACGAGTACGCCGTACCCGAGGACCAGTGAGGCCGTTACCGGCAGCCGGGCCATCAGCGTGCCGGTCACCGGGCGGTCGTTCTTGAACGAGAAGCCGAGGCAGGGCACCGAGCAGTGCTGGACCACGCCGGACGTCTCGAAGTCGCGGCCGACCACGATGCCCTTGGCGTACCGGCTGAACTGCTGGACCTTCGGCTCGTCGAGGTGCAGGTTCGCCCTGATCTCGTTGTACCGCGACTGCGGGCACTTGCGTTCACCGCAGATCGCCGCCGCCGGATCCGTCGGCGCGATGAAGAACAGCGCGAACGTCGCCACCAGCGTCACCGCGACCACGCTGAGCGCGGACGTTACCCGGCGCACCACGTAATACAACACAGCACTGCCCCCTCGAAATCCCACTCGGTCGGTGGAGATTACCTCGAAGGGGCAGCGAAGGTCAGACCAGGCGGCGGTCGGTTGCCCAGCGGGTCAGTTCGTGCCGGTTGGACAGCTGCAGCTTCCGCAGGACCGAGGAGACGTGGGTCTCGACGGTCTTCACCGAGATGAACAGCTCGCGGGCGACCTCCTTGTAGGCGTAGCCGCGCGCGATCAGCCGCAGTACCTCCCGCTCGCGCTGGGAGAGCCGGTCGAGGTCCTCGTCCACCGAAGCGATGTCGATCGCACCGGAGAAGGCGTCCAGCACGAAGCCGGCCAGCCGCGGCGAGAAGACCGCGTCACCGTCGGCGACCCGGTTGATCGCGTCGATCAGCTCGGTGCCGGAGATGTTCTTGGTCACGTACCCGCGGGCGCCGGCCCGGATCACGCCGATCACGTCCTCGGCCGCGTCGGACACCGACAGCGCGAGGAACTTGATGTCCGGGTGCCGCTGGTGCACCTGCTTCATCACCTCGGTGCCACCGCCGCCGGGCAGGTGGACGTCGAGCAGTACGACGTCGGGCTCGGTGCCGACGATCGCCTTGACCGCGGTGTCGACGTCGGATCCCTCCCCGACGATGTCGACCGAGGCGCCGATCTCGCTGCGTACCCCGGCCCGGAACATGTCGTGATCGTCGACGACGACAACGCGCCTGCTGCTCATCTGTCCATCTCCAGTCGCACCTCGGTGCCAGTCTCCGGATCGGACCGCACTGTTGCGCGGCCGCCGTGCCGTTCCATCCTGCCCATCACACTGTGCCGCAAGCCCAGCCGGTCGTCCGGTACCTCGTCGACGTCGAAGCCCTTGCCCCGGTCGCGGACGAACATCTCCACCCGGTCGCCGTCGACCTCGACGAATACGTCGATCTTCGCAGCACCGGAGTGCTTGGCGGCGTTCACCATCGATTCGCGGGCTGCCCGCACCATCGACGACAGCGGCTCGGTCAGATCGCAGTCGCCGACCGTGATGACCTCGATCGGCACGCCGTGCGAGTCCTCGACCTCGGCCGCGGCCCGCTTCGCCGCGCCGGCGATGGTCTGGTCGGCGGTGTCGTCCTCGTCGTACAGCCAGGACCGCAGCTCGCGCTCCTGCGAGCGGGCCAGCCGGGTCACCGCCTTCGGGTCCTCGGCCTGCTTCTGGATCAGCGCGAGCGTCTGCAGGACCGAGTCGTGCAGGTGCGCGGCCATATCGGCACGCTCCTGCGAGCGGACCCGCTCGGCGCGCTCGGCGTTCAGGTCACGGCTCAGCCGGTGCACCCACGGCCCGGCGATCAGACCGATGCCGACGACGGCGAGCAGCAGAGCGATGAGTACGTCGCCGACCATCGAGAGCCGGCCGTTCTGGACCAGGAACAGGGTGACCGCGGTACCGATCAGGATCAGGCCGACGGCGATCCGGATCAGCGACTTCCAGCCGCCCTTGCCGAGCACGAGGCCGAGGATCGGGACGCGGATGTCCTGCGTCCACTTGTCCTTCTGGTTCTCGTCGGCCTGCCGCCAGATCAGCGCGAGACCGGTGGCGGCGAACACCAGCGGCCAGAAAAGCTTCCCGGCGATCCCGAACCCGGCGACCTGCAAAAGCAGACACAGACCGATGCCGATGGCCACCAATGCGGGCAGCTGGCCACGGCTCTTCTCCCGCTTCCGCTGCTTCGCCTCGGCCACCGGAGGCGGCGGCTCGTCGGAGCGCATTCCGCTGCGGGTGTGCGCGGCCAGGCCTGGCGCGGCCGGCACGTTGTCCGGAGCGAGCGGCATCAGGAACCACAGGGCCGCATAGATCAGTACGCCGAAGCCGCCGAACACTGTCGTCGCGATCAGAACCAGCCGAACCATGGTGTCGGACACGCCCAGGTGATCCGCGATCCCGCCGGCCACACCAGCAACGACACGACCTTCTGTACGCCGGTACGCCCGGCGAGGCGGGTCCGTGGGCTGCCGAGGGGGAAACGCTGCACCGGGACCCGACGCCGGCCCAGGCTGGCCTGGCGGCGGGGTCCACGCGCGCTGCTGACCACCAGCGGCCTGCTCCGCGGCCATGCGGGCGGCGTAGGCGGCGTACGGGCCTTGGTACTGCCCCGGGCCTTGCGGGCCCCAGCCTTTGTAACGCCACTGCTCCTGGCCAGTCTCGGCATTCTGTGCAGCCTGGGCAGCCTGGGCAGCCTGGGCAGGGGTCTGCTCGGGCCGGCCTCCGTTCGTGGAGGTCCCGCCCGGCGGCGCGGCTGCTGGCTGGCTCATCACCACGATCGTCACATGTGGACGGGCCTCACACCAGCAGGCTTGTCCCGGGCCGCCTCCTCAGCGCCCCGCCTGCTTGGCTCAGGGTCACCTCGGGGAGAACCCCGAAACCCTCGCCTGCCACGCGCCGACTCCGGGGATCGTCAGGGTGCATCCCGATGTTCCGCGCGAGACCTTGGTGTGAGTATCGATGACATGGAGCAGAACCAGAGTGGACCCGGTGGGTTCGACCGCGACCGCCTGCAGAACCCGCAGACGTGGCGGCGCAGCAGGTCGGACCGTTGGGTCGCCGGTGTCTGCGGCGGCATCGGCCGCGCGCTGAACATCGACCCCGTGCTGATCCGCGTGGTCATGGCCGTACTGATCCTCAGCGGCCCCGGGATCATCTTCTACATCGCCGCCTGGGCGATGATGCCCGACGAGGGCAGCGACCGCTCGGCGGCGCAGAATCTGCTCGGTGACCGGATCCGTCCCGACCACCCGTGGTTGTGGCCGGTCGTGATCGGCGCCTGTGTCTTCGCCGCGATCGCGATGATGTCGTCGTTCGACTTCGGCCGCTTCGTTCCCGGGCCGCTGATCGTGCTCGCGGTGATCTGGGTGGTGGCCAAGCAGCGCAAGAACGGCGGGATCGGCCGCGGCCGGCGGAACCAGTACATGGGCGGTCCGAACGCGAACTGGAGCGGCCAGGGCACCGACTGGACCGGCCGCCCGCAGGACACCCCGCCCGGCCAGCAGGCCACTTCGGCGTACGCGCCGTCACAGAACGACCCGTCAGCTCCCCCGGCGGGTCCGTCGTCCTCGGCCACACAGCGACCCCAGGACCGCACCGTCGAACCGGTCCAGCCTGTGTGGACCGAGGACGACCCTCTCGGCCTGTACGTCGACGAGCCGGCCGGCACCACCCCGCCGGTCAGCAGCCGGCCGGCCGGACCGCCCGCGAAGGGCATGCGCGGGATCAAGTCGATCGTCGTCGTGCTGACCGGTCTCGCGATCGGGATCGCCGCGCTGGCGGGTGCCTCGACGGCGACCATGCTGGTCATCGGCCTGGCCACGCTCGGCGCCGGCATGCTGCTCGGCGGGTTCGTCGGCCGCACGCTGGCCCTGCTGCCGCTGGGCATCCTGCTCGCGGCCGGTGCGGTGGCGAGCACGGTGTTCCCGAATGTGCCGCGCAACTTCGCCGACACCAACTACGTCGCGCCGATCGGCCAGACCATCACCGCGACCGGGACGAGCTACCAGTTCGACGCCGGCTCGGTGCATCTCGACCTGACCAAGGCGAAGTTCGGCCCGGGTGCGAAGGTCGAAGTGCACGGCGGCGCCGGCGAGGTCATCGTCAAGGTCCCCCCGAATGTCGACGTGACCGGAAACCTGTCGGCTGAAATGGGAGATGTAGCCTTCCTCGACCAGCACCAGGGCGGCCATAATGCCGAGCTGAACCTCAACGACCTCGGCACGGACGGCAAGGCCGGTCCGCAGCAGGTCACCCTGGACCTGGACGTCAGGCTGGGCAGCATCAAGGTGGAGCGCGGATGAGCCGGCAGCCACGAAAGACCGGACCCACCCGGCCCGACGTTCCCGGCGTGGTCGCCGGGGCCGTTCTGACCGGCGCTGCCACGATCTGGATGCTGACCGAGAACGGCGTCCTGCAGACCGACGACCTCGGCGTCACCAGCGCCCTCCTGCTCGTCACCGCCGGCGTCCTCGGCCTGGCCGCTTCCCGCCGCGGTTAACTCGTTGGACGGCATCCCGGCCGTTCCCTAGGCTCGCGGCATGTCCAGCCCGGAGGCCGACAGACCGTAACCACCGATGACGCATTCCATCGATGGCTTACGGGAGTACCTCCATGCCTTTCGTGCTGTACCTGCTCGGCCTGGCCGTGTTCGCCCAGGCAACCTCCGAATTCATGCTCTCGGGGCTCGGCCCGGACATCGCCCAGGACCTGGGCGTCTCGATTCCCACCGCCGGTTGGCTGACCTCGGCATTCGCGCTCGGCATGATCGTCGGCGCTCCGGCGATCGCCGTCCTCGGCGCGCGCTGGCCGCGACGGCGGACGCTGCTGGTGACGCTGGCCGTCTTCCTCGCCGTGCACGTGGTTGGCGCGTTGACGCCCGACTTCGTCGTACTGCTGATCACCCGCATTCTGGCCGCGCTCGCGAACGCGGGCTTCCTGGCCGTCGCACTCGCCACCGCCAGCGGCCTGGTCCGCCCGGACGCGAAGGGGCGTGCGACCTCGGTTCTGCTCGGCGGTACGACGCTTGCGTGCATCGTCGGCGTACCGGCGGGCGCTCTGCTCGGTTCGTCCTTCGGCTGGCGGTCCGCTTTCTGGGCGGTCGCGGTCATCTCGCTGCCCGCGCTGATCGCGATCCTGCGTTCGGTCCCGGCCCGCGGGACCGGTCCGACCACGATCGGGCGGTTCCGGGTCAGCCGACGGCTCGGCGTACTGCTGCTGCTCGGGGCGCTCGTCAACGGCGCGACATTCTGCTCGTTCACCTATCTGGCGCCGGTCGTGACCGAAGTCACCCGTCTAGGCGTGAGCTGGGTGCCGCTGATGCTCGCGCTCTTCGGCCTCGGATCCTTTGTGGGCGTCACCGTCGCCGGCCGGTACGCCGACCGCAGCAACCACCTGGGCGCGTTGGTTGCCGGCGGCATCTTGCTGCTCGGCTGGTGCGCTTTCGCACTGACCGCCGCGCACGTCGTACCGACCGTCGTTCTGGCCTTCCTGCAAGGCGGTTTGTCCTTCGCGGTCGGCTCGACGTTGATCGCCTACGCCCTGTACGCCGGTGCCGAGTCCCCGGTCCTCACCGGTGGACTCGCGACCGCCGCGCTCAACGTCGGTGCGGCCGCCGGGCCGGTCCTCGGCGGGCTGGCGATCGGGGCCGCCGGGTTCCGCGGGCCGCTGTGGGTCAGCGCCGCGCTGGTGGGCACCGCGCTCTGCGTGGCGGCGGGCTCGGTTAGGCTTGTTCATCGCGAGGGGCCTGGGTAAGCGGGTCCCGTGGTCGAGGAGTTCCGATGGTGCGCGGCACCGTGAAGTGGTTCAACGCCGACAAGGGCTACGGTTTTCTTGCCGTCGAGACCGGTGGCGACGCCGACGGCAACGACGTCGACGACGTGTTCGTGCACTGGAGCAAGATCGTGTCGGACGGGTACAAGACCCTCGAGGACGGCCAGCAGGTCGAGTTCCAGATCGTCGACGGCCCCAAGGGCCGGGAAGCCGACGCGGTCACTCCGATCTGACCAGCGGTATGGTCCGGCAACCGATAATCTGACGTCTCATCGTGTGAGGGGTGGGACGTGGCAGAGCCGGTACCCGTGATCCGGAAGCTCGAGCATGCGCTGGCCGACGACGATTTCGCCTGGTCGCTGCTGCTCGTCGGCGAGGATCAGACCGACAAGCTCGCGACGCTGACCGGTGACCTGCGCGGGCCGGTGTCGACCACCGGTGACGGCAAGCAGATCACGTCCGGCTTCTCGTACTGGGGTATCGGCCCGACCATTGCCTGGGCGAACGCCACCAACGACCCGTTCTACCTGGTCATGAAGGCCGGCGCGGAGTCGTTCCTGCGGCACTGGCGCAAGGTCCGCCCGCACGTCGAGAACGGCGGCTTCCACCTGGTCAGCCTCGGCGTCGGCACCGGCGTGAAGGACCGCACGATCCTCAGCGACATGCTCCGGAACAACCGGGACATGTATTACATCCCGGTCGACATGAGCTCCGAGATGCTGCGGATGGGCACGCTGGAGCCGGTCCGTGGCGCCCGCTTCCCGGTGTCGCAAGTGCTGCCGGTGCAGCTCGACTTCTCGATCGCCGACAACATGGACGAGCTCGCGCAGATGCTCGCCCGGCTGGTCGGCGACGACCCGATCCTGTTCACGCTCACCGGCAACACGCTGGCCAACTTCGAGAGCGACGAGGAGCTGCTCAGCATCCTGACCGGGGTGCTCCGGCCGCAGGACCGCCTGCTGCTCGAGGTCGCGAGCACGACCCGGCTGGACCAGGAGACCGCGGACGCGGCCGCCGACGAGTATCACCAGACCCGCGCGTTCGCGGAGTTCGTCACCAGCGCACTGCGGTACAACACCGATCTCAAGATCAACAACGACCGGGTCAAGTTCATCGGCGAGGTCGAGGACGAGGACGCGCTGCTGGTCAAGATCCTCTGGCAGAACGACACCGACGACGAGATCCGGATGGAGCTGCCGGACCACACCGAGGTGGTGCTGCCGATCGGCGACACGATCCGCCTCTACACCACGCGGAAGTACTCCACGGCCCGGCTGAAGCGGCTCACCGAGAGCTGCCGGCTGACGCCGGTCGAGGCGATCCAGTCCCAGTTCCGGTACACCCGCCGTCCGAACCCGTTCGGCCTCGAGCTGCTCCTGCTCGCGCCGGATGCGGCCGGTGAGGCGGCACACAGCCTCGCCGACGACATCTGGGCGACATGACCCGGCGGACCGTCGTCACCGTGGTGACGTACGGCCTGCTCGCGGTGGCGTTCGTTCTCGGCATCATCTGGTTCTTCTGGCCGGGAAACTCGCGGTGGGAGCCGGCCGTCAACACCCTCACTCTGGTCGCCGGGCTGAGCGGCATCTTCGTCGAGCGGCTCACGGCCGAGGCAGAGCGGCGTACCGAAGTACTGCGTGCTGTGGTGGACGAGCTGCAGGAGAACACCCGGCTGCTGAACGACGAGCGGTTCTCGCCGGACGCGCCGACCTCACGGCAGGTGTACCCGCGGCTGGTGGTGTCGGCGGTGGATCTCGCGCTGGTGTCGGGTGCGCTCGGACTGCACCGGGACGCGGACCTGGTCGGGCTGCTGCATCGCTGGCGGGACACCGTGCATCTGTTCAACCGCCGACTCGACCTGACCGAGATCAGCACGTTCTCGAACACGATCTCGCCGGCCGAGCTGGCCGCCTTCCATCGCGCCCTGCACCGCGAGAACAGCTACTTCGCCGCCACTCGCGAGAAGCTGCAGAACCTGCTCGCCACCATCCCGCAGCCTTAACGGCCGAGGCCGAAACCGAAGCTTCTGCTGCCACTAGTGGCAAATTGTGTTCAGACGTTGACTTGGTGATGCCGTCGGAGCTTCACTTTCGGACAGGACCGTAAATACGGCACCCCGGAGGCATCGCATGCGATCAGCCCGCTCGCTCATCGCGGTGGCACTCGCCGCCGTACTCGTCACGACTCTGACCACTCCCGCTGCTCAGGCCGGGCATCATCCGCCGACAGCGACCCTGACCTCGTTGGGCGTTCCGCTGTCCGACGTACTGCTGATCGGCGGTACCGTCGCACCCGGCCCGAACGGCAAGACCGCGATCTGGAACGTGTCCAGCGGCAGCCCGGCGTACCTGAACGCCATCGACCCGGCCACCGGCGACAGCCTGCTGTCCACGGCGCTGCCCGGCGCGGACGGCAGTTACGCGGTTGCTGCCGCGCCCGACGGCACGATCTATGCCGGCACATACAACAACGGCCACCTGTACCGGTTGAAGCCCGGCGCGACCACGGCCGAGGACCTGGGCCGGCCGCTCGCGTCCGAGACGTTCATCCTGCGGATCACCGTCGACGAGCAGGGCAATGTGTACGGCGGTACATACCCGCACGGGCGGGTGTTCGGCTACGACCACGCGACCGGCGCGGTCCGCGACTACGGCACGATCAAGGCCGGCCAGGGATACGTCAAGAGCATCGACTACGCCAACGGCAAGCTCTACACAGGGACCGAGCCGGACGCGTACTTCTCCGAGGTCGACGTGGCCACCGGCGCGATCACCGAGATCCCGGCGCCACCCACGATGGGCGACCCGAAGGACAAGGTCGTCTACGACCTCAACGTCCGCGGCGGCCGCGTGTACACCCGGGTGAGTACGGCGTTCCCCGGCCCGATGTATGTCTGGGACATCGCGTCGCGGACCTGGGTCGACGAGATCCCGAACGAGCACGGCCTGGACATCTCGCCGATCGGCGCTGACGGCTCGCTGTACATGATCCAGGCGAGTGAGCTGAAGAAGTACGACCCGGCCACCAAGACCCTGACCGGGACCGGCCTGACCTTCACGGGGCGGATCCAGAACGCCCGGTCGATCGGGTACGCCGATCTGGACCTCCCGGACTACCCGGGGACCAGCGTGGTCGGCACGCTCTGGCGCGGCGAGGAGTTCCGGTACAACCCGCAGACCGGCAAGTCCGAGATCTTCCAGACCAAGGTCCGGCGGGAGCCGATCGAGATCCTGTCCGTGGCCGGCGGCAAGGACAACATCTACGCCGGCGGCTTCCTCAACGGCGGCGTGTCCGTCGTCAACCCGGACACCGGCGCCGCGACGTTCAACCGGTTCTCGCAGGTCGAGGCGCTGATGGAGAGCTCGAACGGCACGGTCTGGATCGGCGCCTATCCCGAGGCGCGCCTGTACTCATACGACACGTCGAAGCCGTGGAGCAGCCCGGAGTACTCCCCCGGCCCGCCTGGTACGCCGGACAACCCGGTCCAGGCGCTCAACCTGAAGCCGGACCTGTTCCAGACCCGCGCCCGCGCGCTGGCCGAGGTGAACGGCAAGATCGCGGTCGGCACCGTCCCGGACGGCGACCGGCTCGGCGGCGCGCTGGTCATCTACGACCCGAAGACCGGTACGGCGGAGAAGTACCGCAACGTCGTCCAGGACGAGTCGGTCTTCGGTCTCACCGCGAACTGCGGCATCGTGTACGGCGGCACGTCGATCGCCGGCGGGCTGACCACCACACCGCCGACCCGGGAAGCGGGCACAGTATTCGCGTGGGACGTGGCCAAGAAGCAGAAGCTCTGGGAGACCGTGCCGGTACCGGGTGCGGCGACGGTCTCGTCGGTCACCATCGGGCCGGACGGCCTGCTGTGGGGCGTGGCTGGCAGGACAGTGTTCGCGGTGGCCCCCGACAGCGGCAAGCTGAAGAAGTCCTTCACGCTCGGTACGACGACCTCGAGCGGGGACATCGTGTCCACCCCGGAGGCTGTTTACGTGAGCATCGACCTGAACAAGATCTACCGGATCGAGCCCGGGAAGAAGGCGGTCCCGACGCTGTTCGTCGAGCACGCGCACCGGCGGCTCGGGGTCCGGGGAGATCACCAACTGCTGATGACGAGCGGGTCCGAGCTGTTCCGGATTGATATCAGCCGTTGACAGCGGAAATTCACCCCGGCTACTTTCGGTCCTGACCGTTATTCGCCAAATCTCTACGGCACTGCACTACTTCCGGCCCTGACTTCCGGACACCCTGGGGGTGCGATGATTTCCACCGTCCGCCGCATCGCGGCACCACTTACGGCGCTCGTTCTCGCCGCCGCGCTCAGTTCCTGCGGCGGAGGCGACTCGGGCTCCTCGGACTCGAAGAAGAGCGTCACGCTCTGGATGTACCCGGTGATCGCCGACCAGGCGGCCAGCGACGCCTACTGGAAGAAGGTCGAGACCGACTTCGAGGCGGCGAACTCCGGGATCGACCTGAAGCTGGAGATGCAGCCCTGGGCGAACCGGGAGGAGAAGGTCGCGGCGGCGTTCTCCGGCAAGAAGGGCCCGGATGTCCTGCTGATGATCCCGGACCAGATCCCGCAGTACGTCAAGAGCGGCTCGCTGGAGCCGATCGACGACGTGGTCGCGCCGGAGAAGGACAAGTTCCTGCCGGCCGCGATCCCGGGTCTGAGCGTGGACGGGAAGGTGTACGGCGCACCGATCTACCACACCGTCACCTCGACGATGTACAACAAGACCGTGCTGGCCAAGGCCGGGATTGCGAAGCCGCCGGAGACCTGGGACGAGATCAAGGCCGCCGCGCCGAAGATCAAGGCGGCCGGGTTCTCGACGCTGGACTACTCGGCCGCTCCCGAGGCGACGCTGAACCTAAACTTCTACCCGCTGCTGTGGCAGGCCGGCGGCAATGTGTTCGCCGACGACGGGAAGTCCGTGACGTTCAACCAGGCTCCGGGTCTGGAGGCGCTGACGTTCCTGAAGTCGCTGTGGGACCAGGGCGCGATCCCGAAGACCGCGATCAGCGCTGGCAACGTGGTCGCCGACTCGCCGTTCGGCAAGGGTCAGGTCGCGATGGCGATGACCAGCGTGCCGGCCGACGTCGCGACGGTCACCAAGACCTGGGGTGCGGCGAACGTCGAGATCGGTTCGCCGCTGACCGGTAAGAAGCAGGTCGGGTTCGGGCTGCCGGGCGGTCTGGTGCTGAACGCGGCGTCGGACAACGTCGACGCGTCGAAGAAGTTCCTGTCGTTCATGATGCAGGCGGCCCAGCTGGACGCGCTGAGCAAGGCGTCCGGGTTCTACTCGCCGCGGATCGATGCCAAGTCCGAGTCGACCGACCCGAACGCGGCCAAATTCCGTGACGCACTGCAGTACGCCGTACCGGGCGAACCGAACGCGGCCGCGCGCCAGGTGATGTCGTTCCTGAGCACGGAGATCCAGGCCGTCCTCACCGGTAAGAAGCAACCCCAGCAAGCCCTCGACGACGCCGCCAAACAAGCCAACGACCTCCTGTCGAGACAGCGTTGACGGAGGCACGCCAGGTGCCGGACACGGGTCGGGCGGGACCCGTGTCCGGTCGGCGCAGATCGATCCGGCGCCCGTGGGTCGGATTGCTGTTTGTCGCGCCCATGCTGGTTTTGTTCTTGGTGTTCAGGTTTCTGCCGGTGGTTGGGGCCTTCCTGCTGTCTTTGACCGACTACCGGCTCAGCGGCAAGTGGGATTTCATTGCCCTCGACAACTACACCCGGTTGTTGTCGGACAGCGTCTTCCATCAGGCGCTTCTCGTCACCGTCACCTACACCGTGATCTTCGTGCCGCTGACGGTCCTGCTCTCGCTCGGCACCGCAGTACTGCTCCATCAAGTCGTCTGGAAGCGCGGGTTCTTCCGCGGCGTGTTCTTCCTCCCGTACGTGACGAGCATCGTCCTCGCCGCGGTCATCTGGAAGTGGATCTACGACGCCCAGGACGGCCTGCTGAACGCCGTGCTGGGGCTGGTGAATATCGGCCCGATCGACTTCCTCAGCCAGTCCGGCACCGTGCTGCCGTCGATCGCGGTGACCTCGGCGTGGAAGGGCTTCGGGTACTCGATGCTGATCCTGCTCGCGGGCCTGCAGGCGGTGCCGAAGTCGTACCTCGAGGCGGCGATGATCGACGGCGCCGGCACCTGGCAGCGGTTCCGGTACGTGACGCTGCCACAACTCCGCCCGGTGCTGTTCTTCGTGCTCGTCATCGAGACCATCGGCGCCTTCCAGGTCTTCGACGCGATGTACGTGATGACCGGCGGCGGACCGGTGCGGTCCAGCTACTCGCTCGTGTACTTCCTGTACGACAGCGGTTTCAAGTACTTCGACTTCGGTTACGCCAGCGCGATCGGCCTGGTGCTGTTCCTGATCGTGCTGATCGTCTCGCTCGTGCAGCGCCGGCTCGTCGGGAGGGACGACTGATGGTCAACATGCTCGAACGCCCGCCGGTACGGGCGGTCAGCGAGACCAAGGCTGTCGGCCAGCGTACGGCGGCCCGCTTGACGTTGCCGACCTTGCTGACGCTGACCGCGATCGTGACGATCGTTCCGTTCGCGGCGATGGTCATGGTCGCCTTCGCGCCGCCCAGTGGGCGGACCTTTCCCGATGCGCTGAACCCGGCGAACTTCACGCTGGACAACTTCTCGCGCGTGCTGTCGAGCTCGGACATCCCGCGGTGGACGGTCAACTCGCTGCTCTACTCGCTCGTCTCGGTCGTCTGCGTGCTGCTGTTCGCGTCGATGGCCGGATATGCGTTCGCGAAGAAGAAGTTCCCGGGGCGGGAGATCATGTTCTGGGCGTTCCTGGCCACGCTGATGGTCCCGTTCCAGGCGACGCTGATCCCGTCGTACATCCTGGTCTCACGGTTCGACTGGGTGGACAGCTACTGGGGCCTGATCGTGCCCACGCTGGCGAACTCGCAGGCGGTCTTCCTGATGCGCCAGTTCATCATGCAACTCCCCGACGAACTCTTCGAGGCCGCGGAGATCGACGGGGCGTCGGAGTGGCGCATCTTCACGACCATCGTCGTACCGCTGATCCGCCCGGTGCTGGCGACGCTGGGAATCTTCGTCTTCCTCTGGCACTGGAACGATTTCCTCTGGCCCTTGGTCATCGGCCAGTCCGGCAACATGCAGACCCTGACCGTCGGCCTGGCCACGCTCCAGACCCAGGCCGTCCCTATCAACCAGGTGATGGCCGGCGCCACCATCACCGTCGTCCCCAGCCTCCTGGTCTTCGGGCTGCTCCAGCGCTACCTGACCGATTCCATCGCCATGTCGGGCCTGAAAGCCTGAGGGGCTACTTGCGGTCGAGCATCTGGCGGAGTTCGTCGCCGTGAACGGTCAGGGCCCAGATGACGAGCACGTCGACGGCGATGGTGATCGTCGACCAGATGGGGTACGCCGCGAGGAACGCCATGTTGACCAGGATGCTCACGATCGCGACGATCACCCCGACCACGCGGCCCCACACCCGGCCGCTGAGGAGGGCGATGCCGGCTATCAGGATGAAGACGGCAACGCCCAGGTGGATCCAGCCCCAGCCGTCGTAGCCGAGGTGGATCGTCAGGCGGGACGGCCGGACCAGGTAGTACGTGTCGTCGAAGATCGCCACGAAACCCTGGAACGCGTGGACCATGCCGAGCACGATCATCATCACCCCCGCGAACAGGATCCAGCCGACCCAGCGGCTGGGCCACTCCGGCACCTCGACCTCGGGCCGTCGATGGGTTCCGCTGATGGTTTCCTCGGGCTCCGGCATGGCGCTCTCCTTAGCTCACGGCTTTGGCTGCCGCGGTCGCGCGGTACTCGCTGACCGGGTGATACCGGTCGTAGAGCATCGTCAGAGTGGTGACCAGGAAGACGAAGAACAGGGTGTCCGGCAGCGACAGGTCCCCGTTGCCCCGCGTCAGCAGCAAGTCGGCGACGAACACCAGCACGATGTTGATCACCAGCAGGACAAGGAACGAGAACGCGGCCGAGTCCCACCCGTACCCGCGCCGTGCGCTCCACAGCCCGATCGCGGAGTTCAGCACCACGAAGAACGCGATGCCGAGGAACAGTCTGAGGTCGCTGGTCTGTACGCCGGGCAGCACCCGCCCGTAGATCACGCTGGTCAGCCCGATCAGCACGATCTTCTCGACGGCTGCCATGTCCAGCACCCGGTTGTGCGCGGCGCGGTACGCCATCCGCTCGCTGGCCTCGTCCATCGCTACCGGCAACGGGTCGGCGCTCAGCCGCAACGTCCAATCGGGTGGACTGAGCCGCGGCCGTACGACGAACCACAGGACTGCTGCAAGTGCCAGCAGCGCGACGATCAGCGCCGGGAGGAACCACGGTACGTCGCGGATCGTGTCGGTCAGATCGAGCTTGAGGACGTGGATCCAGGTCTCCTGCGGCAGCTTGATGAAGATCCAGATCCCGGCCGCGACCTTGACCCAGAACCGGAACCCGTACCGCATCGGGTCCCGCCGCGCGCGCACGCCCTCGTAGGCGATGAAGAAGTACTCGAACGTGTTCGGGAACACCAGCAGCAGGAACCGCAACCCGGTGAGCTCGAACAGCACCGCGCCGACCTGACGGTAGAAGAACAGGAACCGGCTGATCTTGACCGCGCCCGGGTTGGTCCAGTTGCGCAGGCTCGCGAGGTAGGCGATCGACAGGTAGAACACGTCCATCGCCTTGTCGTAGCTCTGGTAGTTCGGCGGTTCGACGTTGAAGAGCTGGAAGATCGTCTGGTCGACGCCGTCGAGGAGCAGACAGGCGATGATCGCCGGCAACGGGTACCGCAGGATAAAGAACGGCAGCACGAAGCGCGCCAGCACGACGGCCCAGAACACCACCTGGACGTCCATCCGCCACTCCCATCCGTCCGACTCAGGCTACGACCGCAACCGTCTCACGGGCTTCACCTCAACCCGGGGGTTTTCCACGGCCGGTCGGCGCCACCGGCGGGACCGGCTCACCCTTGACGTACGACGCCCGCCGCCGCCTCCTCCGGGACGCGTGATGCCGCCGGACCCGATGTCGGAGATGTTCGAACCCCCTGGTCCGACGCGGAGGAGAGCTACGACATGCCGGACTCCCCCGACTCCCCACCGCCGGAGACCGCAACCGCCCCAGAGGCCCCGACCGCCCCGGACGCCTCGCCGCCGGAGACCGCTGCGCCGCCTCCGGCGGGTGGTGACGCGGCGGCCTCGTGGTCCCTTCCGCGCGGCGTGGTAGTCCTGCTCGGGACCGCCGGCGCGATCATCACGGCCGGCGGGCTGCACGGGTTCTCGAGCATCGCGGGACCGGTGTTCCTGGCGCTGATCCTCACGATCGCGGTCAGTCCGCTGCGCCGGTACCTGATCCGGCGTGGCGTGCGCACGTGGATCGCCGCCCTGATCGCGCTGGTCGTGGTGATCGCCATACTGCTCGGCCTCGCCGCCGCGCTGGCCCTGTCCCTCGCGCGGCTGGCGACGCTGCTCCCGACGTACCAGGACACGTTCGCGCAGCTCATCAACGACGCCCGCAGCTGGCTCGCCCACCGGGGCATCGGCAACCAGGAGATCCAGCGCGTCCTCCAGGCGTTCGACCTCGGCAAAGCGCTCGGAATCCTGCAAGGCTGGCTGACCAAGCTGCTCGGCGTGTTCTCCGACCTCGGCTTGATCGTCATCCTGCTGTTCTTCATGGGCATGGACGCCAACAGCTTCTCCGCACGGCTGACCGAGGCCGCAAAACACCGGCCCGGAATCGCCGGCGCGCTCACCAGCTTCGCGCGCGGCACGACGCGGTACCTGGTCGTCTCGACCATCTTCGGCCTGATCGTCGCCGTGGTGGATGTGGGCGTCCTCTACGTGCTGAGCGTCCCCCTCCCGTGGCTGTGGGGTCTGCTCGCCTTCATCACGAACTACATCCCGAACATCGGCTTCATCATCGGCGTCGTGCCGCCCGCGCTGCTGGGACTACTGGACAACGGCTGGTCAGCCCTTGTCTGGGTGATCGTTGCGTACTGCGTCATCAACTTCGTCTTCCAGTCGATCATCCAACCGAAGATCGTCGGCGACGCCGTCGGTATGTCCACCACCCTGACGTTCGTGTCCCTCATCTTCTGGGCCTGGGTCCTGGGTCCACTGGGCGCCATCCTCGCGATCCCCCTGTCCCTGCTGGCGAAAGCCCTCCTCCTGGACGCCGACCCCTCCACCCGCTGGGTCAACGGCCTGATCACAGGCACCGACGACGTACCCGAGAAGCAGCCGGAGCGGCCCGCCGCGGCCGTCCCACCGGCCACGCCTGAGTTCAGCTAGCTCCCGCGGGGAACTGCTACACCAGCTCCCCGAAGGCCTCGATCGACCGCAGCGCGTCCGCTTGCGACATCCCGGGAGGCTGGATCCGCAGGATGATCCCGTCCGCGCCCAGCGCCTCGTAGTGCGCCAGCCGATCAGCACACTCGGCCGACGATCCGATCACGCTACGATCCACGATCTCGTCCCAGCCCTGGGTGTACCGGCTGACATCCGTCGACGTACGTTTCCACCCGGTGTAGGCGTCGTACAGGTCTCGCAACGGCTCCTCCAACGCCGCCCGCGCATCCTGCGAGGTCGCACCGCAGTACCCCTCGCGACACAAGATGACCTCCTGCCCGAGCGTCCCCTCCCCGCGCGGATACGACAGGTACTCCGAGATCTTCGCCGGCAGGTCCGCGTCCAACTCGTTGAACGACGTCGTCCACCCGTCACACATCCGCGCGGTCCGCTCCAGCACAGCCGAGACCCGCCCGCCGTTCCAGATCCGCGGTCGCGGCGACTGCACCGGTCGCGGCGACAGGTACGCCTCCTGGATGCTCGTGAACTTCCCGTCGTACGTGACCTCGTCCGACGTCCACAGCCGCGTCAGGATCTCCAGCCCCTCCTCGAACCGCGCGACCCGCTCCGACTGCGTCACGCCGTACAGCGCGAACTCCTCCGGCCGGTATCCGAGCACGAATCCGGCCGTCACCCGGCCACCGGACAGTACGTCGATGTGGGCCAGCGTCTCGGCGAGTACGACAGGGTCGTACAAGGGCGCGACGATTCCCGCCGTGGCGATCCCGATCCGGGACGTGTGCGCGGCGAGCCACGTCATCGAGGTGAGGATCTCGTGGTACCCGGGCCGGTGCAGGTGCCGTTCGCCGAGCACGACCCACTCGAACCCGGCCTGCTCGGCGAGCTTCGCCTGCTCGACCACGTCGGCCAACCGGGGCCGCTCGTCCGGGGTGCCGTAGAGGTTCAGATACAGACCCAGCCGCATCGGGGTGCCACCTTCCGTTGACAGGGAGCGCTCAGGGTATTTACGGTCTTGACCGTAAATGCTTTCCGCTCAGATTGCGACCCTAGGAGCCGGAATGAGTCTTGCAGCAGAACCGGCAGGGTTGCCGGCCGGGGCACCAGCGGTATCCGGCCCGGCGGAAACGGCGTCCTCGGCACCGATCAGCGCGATCAAGACCCGCGTGGTCAGTGCGCGGTACCGGCGTCCGTTCCAGATCAGCAGCGGTATCAGCACCCAGCTCATCAGCCTGGTGGTCGAGGTCCACACCGCCGACGGGGCCGTCGGGATCGGCGAGACGTCACCGATGACGGCGTACACCGGGGAGACGCTGGCCGGCGTACAGGCTGCGATCGAGGAGCACCTCGCGCCGGCCCTGATCGGTCGCGACCCGCTCGACCGGGCCGGTGCGCACGTGGTGATGGACGGCGTACTGCGCGGCCAGCAGGTCGCCAAGTCCGGCCTCGACATCGCGCTGTACGACCTAGCCGGTCGGCTGAGCGGCTGGCCCGTCCACACCATCCTCGGCGGCAGCGTCCGCGATCGCGTGCAGACCACGTGGGTCGTCGGCCTCGGCACGCTGGACGAGATGGCCGCGGAGGCAGCGGAGTACGCCGAGCGCGGCTTCATGCACCTCAAGGTCAAGGGCGGCCAGGATCCGGCCAAGGACCTCGAGCTGATCCGCGCCGTCCGCGCTGCGATCCCTGACGACGCTGAGCTGTGCCTTGACGCCAACGAGGGCTACGACGCGACCACAGCGCTCCCGTACCTCGCCAAGATGAGCGCCGCCGGGCTGACGCTGCTGGAGCAGCCCCTGCCCCGTTGGGACCTTGCCGGGCTCGTAAGACTGCGGGAACGCCTCGACGTACGCGTGATGGTCGACGAGAGCATGCACTCGCTGCACGACGCGATGGAGATCGTGCGGCGCGGTGCGGCCGACGTACTGAACATCAAGATCCTGAAGGTCGGTGGACTCCATCGCGCGCTGCAGATCGCCAATGTGGCCGAGGCTGCGGGGCTGGCGGTGAAGGTAGGCTCGATGCCGGAGCTGGGCGTGGCCACGCTGGCCGCCGTACACCTGGCCGCCGCCGTGCCCGGTGCGACCGTCGCGGCGGACCTGGTGGGGCCGCTGATGGTCGACGAGGACCCGCTGGCGCCGAGTGTGTTCGCCGACTGCGACGGCTGGATCGACGTACCGAAGCGCCCAGGTCTCGGGCACGATGTCTGACGCTGTCTGTCGCTGTCTGACGCTGTTTGAGAGGACCTCATGCACCCACTCGTAGAGCGACTGCGCGGCACTCTGCTTCCCGCTGTGGTCACACCAATGGACGCCGACGGTGTCGTCGCGTACGACGCTCTCACCGCGTACGCCGGTGCGCTGACGACGCAGTCCGTCGGCGGGATCGCGGTGTGGGCGCACACCGGCCGCGGGCTGTACCTGTCGCCCGGTGACCGCGCGAAGGTGCTGGAGACGTGGCGGCAAGCGACCGACGTACCGATCGTGGCGGGTGTCGGCGTACCTCGCTCTGCTGAGGCGGCGGGGTTACAGGAGGCAGCCGACGCGACCGTGGAGATGGCTCTGGCCGCTGCGGCAGGTGGGGCGGACGCAGTGATGGTCTATCCGCTCGCAGCACTCGGCGAGCTGCCGGACGGGGACGCGCAGGCGGTGGCGCTGCACGAGAGGGTCGCTGCGGAGAGTGGGCTGCCGCTGGTCGGCTTCTACTTGCACGGGGAGGCTGGTGGGTATCCGTACTCGCCTGCACTGATCCGCGAGCTGCTGTCGCTGGACGCGATGCTGGGCGTGAAGACGGCGACGCTCGACCGGGCCATCGGCTGTCAGGACGCGATCTGGGCCGGGCGTGGCACCGGCAAGCTGCTGATCACCGGCGAGGACCGCATGTACGGGCCGTCGTTCATGTGGGGCGCGGACACGGCACTCGTCGGGATCGCGTCCGCCCAAGTGGAGCTGTCGGCCGCCGTACTGCGTGCTTGGACCGCCGGTGACCACTCCGGGTTCCTGACGGCGTCGGACCAGCTGGACCGGTTTGCGGCGGCGACGTTCTACGCGCCGATCGAGGGGTACGTGCAGCGGATGCTGTGGGCGGCCGAATGGGAGGGCCTGGTGCCGGCCGAGGCCGCGCACGATCCCTACGGTCCCGACCTGCCGCCGGGCGAACGCGACCTGGTGATCCGCTGCCTCGAGGAGCTCCACAGCTAGCCGGGCAGTGGGGTGGCGCGCTCCCTCCTACGCTCCACCACACCGCCACCGGCTGCGGACCGCCTCAGGCGTGGCGGGAATTGTGGTCTTGACCGAAACTATGAGAGTGCGCCCTGGACGTCAAGATCTCGGCGCTTGCTGCGCTATTCTGCGAGTTGAGGGCCAGACCAGAAGTTGTCGGAGGATGCCGTGCGGATCAGCTCAGCTTCGGGCCCGGTGACCTGATGGCGCTCACGGTCGGCATCGTCGGACCGGAGGACCTGGTCCAGCGCGTGACCGCGGTCGGCGCACCGAGCGGGACCACCCTCCTCCCGCTGGCCTACCGGCACGAGACCGAGGCGGTCGAGCTGGTCGAGCAGGCGCACTCCGACGTCGACGCGTTCCTGTTCACCGGCGTCGTCCCGTACACGATCGCCACCGAGGCCGGGGTGATCGACCGGCCGGCGATGTACGTCTCGTACGACGGCGCGACGCTGCTGCGCGCACTGGTCGAACTGCTGCGGCTCGGACACAACGTCACGCAGTTCTCGATCGACACACTGCGCCGGTCCGAGGTGATCGAGACGCTGATCGAGGCGAAGCTGCCGACCGAACACATCCACGTGCTGCCGTACCGGCCCGGGCTGACGTCGGACGACATCGTCGAGTTCCACCGCACCGCGCGCGAGAAGCACAACACGAAGGTCGCGATCAGCTGCCTGGGTTCGGCGTTCCACCTGATCGAGAACGAGATGCCGTCCGTGCGCCTGGCGCCGTCGCGCTACTCGATCCGGTCCACTCTGCAGGCACTCGTCCTGACGACGACCGGTCAGCATGTCGGCGACGCCCAGGTCGCTCTCGGGGTGATCGATCTACCTGAGCCGGACGATGCGCTCGCAGCCGACCTCATCACGCTCGGAGGCAGCCTCGCCGCACTGCCCGACGGGCGACACCTGGTCGTCACCACGCGCGGGTTGCTGGAACAGGCGACGGAGCAGTTCTCCCGCATGCCCTTACTCGACCACCTCGCGGCGCGGCACAGCACGGCGTACGTCGGGTTCGGCGTCGGCCGCACTGCGGCTGAAGCGGAGGCGCTCGCTCGCAGAGCCGTCAGCCGGGCTGCGTCGATCGGGTCCGTCGCCGGCGTGGTCTCGATGTCCGACGACGTCGAGATCGTCATCGAACCGAGCGGCGACCAGCCCACCACCGCCCGTGGCACGGAAAGCCTGCCCCTCCTCGCGCGCCGGGTCGGCCTCAACACCCAGACCCTCGCCCGCATGCGAGAGCTCACCGCCACGCTCCCCGACGGCCTCACCACCCAAGACGTAGCCGACCACCTGGCCGTCCAACTCCGCACCGCCCGAAGAGTCCTGAAACGCCTCGAACGAGCCGGCCTCGCCGCCCCCACCGGCACCCAACAACACGGCCGCACCGGCCGCCCACCCACGGTCTACCTGATCCGCCTGTAGGTCTACGCCGTGTACTGAAGTGCTTCCTTCATGCGCTTGTAGGAGTGGCTTCTTCGTCACTGGGTGTATCACGGCTCGGTGAGCCTGCTCTTTACGGAGCTAGTACCGCGCACCGAGGGGGACCTCAGATGACCGGCAACGACTCAAACGAACCACCGCCGTACATTCCCGGGCCGAATCCCGGGCGGGTGGGAGAGCGTCAGCAGTTCCAGCAGCCCCAGCAGTACGGGCAGCCGCCACAACAGCAGTACGGACGGCCACAGCAACAGCAGTTCCAGCAGCCTGGACGGTTCCAGCCGCCGGCGGAGATGCAGCCGTGGCAACCGGCACCACAGCAGCCGGTGCCGATGCCTTACGCCTCGATGCAGCCGGCACCGATGATCAAGCCGAAGAACCCCGGCGCAGCAGCTGTCCTCAGCTTCCTGATACCCGGCGTCGGCCAACTGATGAACGGCGACATCGGCCTCGGCATCCTCATGATGATCCTGACCGGAATCGCGTACGCCTCGCTCTTCGTCGCGATCGGCTTCCTCCTGGTACCGGCGATGTACATCTGGTCGATCATCCAGGCCTACACCAAGGCCAAGAACTGGAACGTTGCCCACGGCATCATCTCCTGAGGCGACGGCGGGTCAGAAGCAGGTCCGGTCCTCGCTTCGCGGGTCGTCCACACGGCGGCTGCGGTAGATGTCGCCGAGCAGGGCGGTCCGCCTCCACGGTCGGGCCTTGTCGAACCAGACGCTGTACGCCGACCGCTCGAGGTCGGCGTACACCAGTCCCTCGCCACCGTCGAGCTGCGCGACGTAGCGCCCGTCGGGGCCGATCACGCCGGAGTTCATCAGGTGTGAGGTCTGGGAAGGCAGGGCCATTCCCGTCCAGTACGTGTTGATCGACGCATAGGCACGCGCCTTCGCCTCGAAGACCTCGTCGACGGGGTACGCCGACAGCAGCAGGCAGTCGACGCCGAGTTCACCGTACTGCGTGAACAGGTCGGGGAAGTTGATCTCGACGCAGATCGCGCAGCCGAACCGGTACCCGTCGACGTCGAACACGACCGGCTCGAAACCGGGGCTGTAGAACGTGGTGATCTCGGTGTGCGAGCAGAACCGCTTGTCGTAGCGATCGACGATCGTCCCCTGATCGGAGATCACGTACAGGCTGTTGTGCGGCCGGTGGGGCGGAGTCAGCGGATGCGCGGAGCCGAGCACGACCCAGATCCGCAGCTCGGCGGCCAGGGCGATGATCTGCTCGAGCTCGCCGCGGACCGCCGGCCAGTCGACGTGGCCCCAGTCCTGGATCTGTTCCTTGGCGTACCCCGACAGAAACCCTTCGGGGAACTGCACCAATCGGGCCTGTTCAGCGCCGGCTTCGCGCATCAATCGCCGTACTGTCTCGCCGTTGCTGCGAACGTCGGCGGTCGCGGTGGTCTGCGCCACGGCGATGCGAAGAGATTGCTTGGTCACGGTCATCCTCCGTACCCCGGGCACGCGGCTCCCCCAGCGACCACGTCCGAGGCGGTCGGATCGATGACAGCGACCTGAGACCCGAAGTCCCTTTGCCTTCACGGTGGATCACGCTGGGGGCGATCGACGAAGGTTCGGCGTAGGCCACGCCGCAGCACATCGTGCCCGCTGGGCCCGAATCCCGTCAAGCGACGCCTGGGGTGATGACGGTGATGCCGGGCGGGGTTCCAGCGGATAGTGCTGCGAGGGCGGCGGGGGTTTCGGCGAGGGTGATGGTTCGGGTGATGAGCTCAGCCGGGTGGAGGTTGCCTGAAGCAACTAACGCGAGCATTTCGGGGTAGGCGTGGGCGGGCATGCCGTGGCTGCCCAGCCAGGACAGTTCCTGGCCGATCAGGCGACCTACGTCAAGCTGGACGCCGGAGGGCAGCAGGCCGATCTGGACGTGGCGGCCTCGGGGGCGGAGGGACGTCAGGGCTTGCTGGACGATGTCGCTGGAGCCCAGGGCGTCGATGGTGACATGAGCCCCGCCGAGATCCTGGATCTCGGCGGCGACCTGGTCCGAGGCCTCAACTGTGTGCACGGCGCCGTACTCGCGGGCCAGCTTCAGCGCGTCGGGGTTGGTGTCGATCGCGACGACTGAAGCACCCAGGGCGCTGGCGATCATGACGGCGGACAGGCCCACGCCGCCGCAGCCGAAGACGGCTACGCGTTCGCCGGCGCGGACCTTGCCGACCTGGTGAACCGCGCGGAACGACGTCGCGAAGCGGCAGCCCAGGCCGGCGGCAGTGGCGAAGTCCATATCGTCAGGAAGGCGGACCAGATTCACGGAGGCGTATGGCACAGCGACGTACTCGGCGAACGAGCCCCAGTAGTTGAAGCCGGGCTGTAGCTGGTTGGGGCAGACCTGTTGGTTGCCCTCCAAGCACTGCTCGCAAGTGCCGCACGCGCAGATGAAGGGAGTCGTGACCCGGTCGCCGACCTGCCAGCCGGTCACGCCGGCGCCGACCGCCGCGATCGTCCCCGCCAGCTCGTGCCCGGGCACGTGCGGCAGCACGATGTCGGCGTCGTGGCCCATCCAGCCGTGCCAGTCGCTGCGGCACAGCCCGGTCGCCTCGACTCGCAAAACGACCGCGCCGTCCGCCGCGACAGGCTTCGGGACGTCCCGTACGACGGGCACGACGCCGTACTCCTCAATGACTACTGCGCGCATCGGGCCAGCTTAATCAGCCGCCCGCGACCGCCGGGATGATCGAGACCTGGCCGCCGTCCTTGATGGCGGTCTGCAGGCCGTCGGCGAAGCGTACGTCGTCATCGTCGACGTACACGTTCACGAACCGGCGCAGCTCGCCCGCGTCGTCCAGCACGCGACCCTTGATCCCCGGGTACGACGCGTCCAGCGAGTCGAGCACCTCGGTCAGCGTCGAGCCCTCCGCGGACACCTCGGACACGCCCTGGGTGTACGGACGCAGGATGGTCGGAACCCGAACGCTCACACTCACTGCAGGCCTGCCTTCACGAAGGCGTCGTACGACGCGGGGATGGTCACCTTGGGGCCGACCCGGTCGGCCACGGCGTCGAGCGTCTTCAGCCCGTCGCCGGAGTTGATGATCACGGTCTCGGCCTCGGGGTCGAGCTGGCCGGTCGCGATCAGCTTCTTCAGCGTCGCGACGGTCACACCGCCGGCAGTCTCGGCGAAGACGCCCTCGGTCCGGGCCAGCAGCTGGATGCCCTCGATAACCTCTTCGTCGCTGACGTCCTCGATCGCACCACCGGTCCGGCGGGCGACGTCCAGGACGTACGGACCGTCGGCCGGGTTGCCGATCGCCAGCGACTTCGCGATCGTGTCCGGCTTGACCGGCTTGACCACGTCGTGGCCGTCGCGGAACGCCTGCGCGACCGGAGAGCAGCCGGTCGCCTGCGCGCCGTACACCTTGTAGTCGGTGGCGTCGACCAGGCCGAGCTTGCCGAGCTCGGTGAAGCCCTTGTCGATCTTGGTCAGCTGTGAACCGGACGCGACCGGGATCACGATCTGCTGCGGCAGCCGCCAGCCGAGCTGCTCGGCGATCTCGAACGCCAGCGTCTTGGAGCCTTCGGAGTAGTACGGACGGACGTTGACGTTGACGAACGCCCAGCCCTCCTCCTCGCCGGCAATCTCGGAGGCAAGCTTGTTCACGTCGTCGTAGTTGCCCTCGACGGCGACCAGCGTGCCGCCGTACACAGCGGTGGTGATCACCTTCGGGCGCTCGAGGTCGTGCGGGATGAACACGACCGAGCGGATGCCGGCCCGGGCGGCGGCCGCGGCGACGGCGTTGGCCAGGTTGCCGGTGGAGGGGCAGGCGAAGACCTTCATGCCCAGCTCGCGGGTCGCGCTGAGCGCGGAGGCAACCACCCGGTCCTTGAAGGAGTGGGTCGGGTTGCCGGAGTCGTCCTTCACCCACAGCTTGCGCAGGCCGAGCTCGCGGGCCAGGTTGCGGGCGTCGATGAGCCGGGTGTACCCCGGCTCGGTGTTCGGGTAGCTGGCCACGTCGACGGGGACGGGCAGCAGCGGCTGGTACCGCCAGATGTTCTTGGGTCCGGCCTCGATCTGCTCGCGGGTGATCGTCGGGTACTCGTATCCGACCTCGAGCGGACCGAAGCACTCCATACAGGCGTAGAACGGGCCGAGCGGCGACTTCGCCCCACAGGCGCGACAGCTCAGGTGCGTACCGTTGCCGAAGGCACCTTCACGGATCGTGTGGGTGGCGGTCTGGCTCATGAGTGAGGTTCCCCTCTCATCTTCCCCGGGGGCCGGATCTCGGCGCGGGACGGATTTGGCACCGTTCCCTCGCTGAGATCACCCCGGACGGGGTCTCGACGGGGAGGGTTGCCGGGACGTCAACGGGCCGTTTCCCTCAGTCCCTCTGGATGAGCTGCCCCCGAGATTACCCAATCGGGTCCATATTGTGTCTTGTGATCCCACCATCCGAGACGGGCGATCTCAGCTCCGGAGCAGCTCAGGCGGCCCGGTCCCGGCGTACGTCGAGCATCCGCATCAGTGGAGTCGCGGCGACGCCGTGGACGACCACACTCAGCACGACGGTGAAGCCGACGGTCGCCCACAGCCACGGCAGGTCGGTGCGGAAGTCGGCGCCGGCGTACGCCAGGTAGAACACCGAGCCGACGCCGCGGATGCCGAACGCGGCGGTGACCCAGCGTTCGGAGCGACGCATCGGCGTCCCGGCCAGCGACACCCAGGCGGTCAGTGGACGGAGGACCAGCACGAGCAGGACGCCCAGCGCGGCACCGGCGAAGGTCAGCGGCCGCAGCAGCCCGGCCGTGATCGCCGATCCGAGCAGCAGCAGGATCCCCCAGGTCAGGATGTGTTCGAGCTGCTCGATGAACCCGTGCAGCTCCTCGTGGAAGTCGTGGTGCCGCTCGGCCGCGCGGAGCGTCAGAGCGGCGATGAACACGGCAACGAATCCGTAGCCGTGCAGCACCTGGGCGAGTCCGTAAACACCGAGCGTCATCGCGAGGGCCAGCACGGGTTCCCGCGACTCCGCCAGGCGGAAGGTGCGCGAGGGTGCGGAGAAGGCCATCTTGCCGAGCAGCCAGCCGACCCCGACGCCGACCAGTACGCCGATGACGGTCCGCCCGATCAGATCCCAGGCGAACCACTCGAGCGCCCAGCCACCCACCGCGCCCTTCGTGGCCCCGAACACGGCCGCGTACACGAACGGGAACGCCAGACCGTCGTTCAGGCCGGCTTCCGAGGTCAGCGCGAAGCGGACCTCGTCGTCCTCCTCCGGCTCGGCGTCCGCGCCGGTCGACGGGCCCTGGACCTGCACGTCCGAGGCGAGGACCGGATCGGTCGGCGCGAGTACGGCGCCGAGCAGCAACGCGGTCGCGGGCGCCAGGCCGAGCAGCCAGCCCGCACCGGCGACCGCCGCGATGCAGGCGGGCATCGCGACGAGCAGAAGCCGCCAGGTCACCTTCCACCGGTGCCAGCCGATCGGGCGGTCGATCGCCAGGCCGACACCCATCAAAGCGACCAGGATGGTCAGCTCGGCCAAGTGCTTGGTGAGGCTGGACTCGACGATCGGACTGAGGTGGGACTGGTCGACAGCGAGCCCGAGGAGCACGCCCGCACCGAGGAAGCCGATCGGTGCGGAGACGGCGTACCGGCGGAGCAGACGCGGCAGAACGGCGCCGAGCAGCAGCGCCAGGCCTGCGACGAGATACAGGCCGTCCCCGTTGATGGTCATAGTGTGGGTCTAGCGCAGTCGATGGGTCGCCCCCGGAGTGTGGGTGGGTAGCGCCTTGCGCGGGCCGTAACGGGGATGACCGATCCCGGTCAGCTCCAACAGTCGTTGCACCCGGAAACGGTGTCCTCGATAGGGCTCGATCAGCTCGGCGCAGCCGTCGTCATCCAGCTCCTCGCCGATCAAGGCGTACGACACGTTGCGCGACACGTGGTAGTCCGCGAACGAGAACGCATCCGCGTCCCCATGCGCCCGCTGCCGTACTTCGGCCGCCGTCCACACGCCGACTCCCGGCAGGGACCGCAGCCGCCGCTCGATCTCCTCGGAATCGGTCAGCTCGAGCGTCCGCTCCAACGCCTTCGCCCGCGTCGCCGCGGTCAGCACGACACGCGACCGCCGCCCCTCGACACCGGCCCGCAGCCACTGCCACGACGGGATCCGCCGCCAGTCCTCCGGCGCCGGGGGCACCATCATCTGCCGCCCGTCCGGTGCGGCCGGCCCCGGCGCAGGTTCGCCGTACTCACGGAGCAGCAGCCGCCACGCCCGGAACGCCTCCTTGCCGGTCACGACCTGCTCGATCGCTGCCGCAGCCATGGCCTCGAACACCGCCCGCGTCCGCGGCACGCGCACATGGGGAAACCGCCGCGCCGCATCCACCAACGCCCGATGCTCCGGCAGCGGCTCGAACCCGTCCCAACTGTCCCGGTCGCCCAGCAACTCCGGCACGGCGTCGAGCGCCCACTCGGCCCCAGGGCCCCAGGCCTCGGCCTCCACACCCCCGGCGTGCGGAGTCAACCGCAGCTGCACTGGTCCGTCAGGCGTCCGGGTGGCCCGCCACACCGTCCGCCGCCCCGCATCGAACACGTACGCCGGATCGCCCGGCCCCTTCCGAAGGCCTCCGATCACCGAATGCGGATCGACCACTCGCCCCGCGCGCCAGACCCGCACCACCGAACTCACCCGTCAAGTCTTACCCACCCCGCCGACAGAACCGCATACTGGGCGGCATGACGGCCTGGCAGTGGGTCAAGTTGGTGGGAAACTTCCTCAATCTGTCCACGCTGGCCGGCACCTTCGTCGGCATCCTGGGACGAGCGAAATTCACCCGCGGCCCACGCGGCCTGTACTTCGCGAACGGCTACAAGCTCGGCTTCCCGGTCGCGGGCGCGTTCACGATCGGCAACGTCATCCTCAGCAAGAACGACCGCTCGTACTTCGACGATCCGGCGTTGCTGCGGCACGAGGAGCGCCATTCCTGGCAGTACTTCTGCCTGATCGGGTTGCCGATGCTGCCGTTGTACGTCGTCGGCGTGGTGATCTCTTTCCTTCTGACGGGCGATCCGGCGTCACGGAATCCGTTCGAGCGGATGGCCAACCTGAAGGACGGCGGGTACGTCGAACGGCCGATCCAGCCGCTCGGGAAGACCGTGACGCAGGCGTTCAGCGTGCTGAGATCGCGTCCGAAAGGGCCGTGAGGACGGTCACCACACCGCTCGGATCGTCGACGACGATATCCGCGGCCTCGATCAGCTCGGTCGCGTTCGACGACCGCGTCGCCAGCAGTACGGCGGCCAGCCCGTGCTCGCGCTCCTCGGAGATCGCCCGGTACGCGGCGAGGTCGCCCAGGTCGTCCCCGGCGTACAGGATCGACCGGGCGCCGGTCGACTCGATCAGGCTGCGGATGGCGACGCCCTTGTCGATGCCGCGCGGGCGCAGCTCCAGCACGAGGTTGCCGGGCTCCAGCCGCAGCTCGGTCTCCTCGGCCAGCGCGGTCAGCGGCCCGCGCAGCAGCTCGAACGCACCGGTCGGATCATCCAGCCGCCGCGTGTGCACCGCCAGTGAGCTGTCCTTGTCCTCCACAAAGGCATCCGGTACGCCGGCCTCGGTCAGCAGCCCCGGCAAGCGGCTTCGAGCCGTCGCGACCCCAGGCGGCACCGGCGCGGTGGTCACCTTGCCGGTCGCGGCGTCCCACCGCTCGAGTCCGTAGTGGCCGAGCACTACGAGCTGACCGAGACCGGGGTGAGCGCTGACTCCCGAGAGCTCCGTAGCCACGAGCGCTGGACGACCGGTCACGATCGCCACCTGGCCGACCGACCGGGCCAGCCGGGCCAGCGCGTCCAGAGCGCCCTCGACGGGCCGGGATCGGGCGGGGTCCTCGACGAGCGGCGACAGGACGCCGTCGAAGTCGGACGAGATCACTGCGGTCGCCGGGTCGGCGACGATGGCTTCCCAGCCCGCCCGCCCGGCGTCGGTCTCGATGACCGGAGTACTCATCCGGCGTAGTCCGAGGTGAGGATCACGGTCAGGCGATCCTTCTTCATGTTGTCCAGCGCGCCCTTGCTCCGGCCGACGCCGATGTCATGTGCGAGCTGGTTCGCGGCGTCCAGCATGCCCGGCGGGTAGTACACGGTGCTTTCGGCGATCTTGCCGTGCCAGTTGTCGGGCGAACCGGCGACCGTCCAGCCGGCCTGCCGCGCCCGGCCCGCGACCTCGTCGGCCAGACCCTTGCGCGGCGTGTTGTTGTACACCTCGATCGCCGGCCGCTCCTCCACCGGGATCGTCACCGGCTGCGTCCCAGGCGCCTGAGTAGGCGGCTGGGTAGGTTGCGACGTCGGTTGCGTCGGTGCGGTCGACGACGGTGCGCTCGTCGGCGCCGTCGACGGCTTGGACGGCGTGACCTCCGGCGGCGTCGTGGTCTGGGTGGAGGGCCGCGGGATGCTCGCGGCGACGGTTGAGGGTCCGGACGACGGTTTGGGCGACGGCTTGCTGCTCGGCTTCGCCGCAGCGCCGGACTGCTCGTCGGCCTTGCTGTCGTGCCCGCGGGTCCCGAACAGCACCAGCAGACCGGCCACGATCGCGACGACGGCAGCCACGGCGACGAGGGAGGACAGCACCTGACCCCGCTCGCCACGGGATGCCCGAAGGCGGGACATGGTCAGACCTCGATGCCCAGTCGGCGTGCGGAGCGGGCGCGCTGGCGGGCGGCGCGGAGGCGGCGCAGGCGCTTGACCAGCAACGGGTCGTGCGCGAGGGCCTCGGGCCGGTCGATGAGCGCGTTGAGAACCTGGTAGTACCGGGTCGCCGACATCTGGAACTGGTCCCGGATCGCCTGCTCCTTCGCCCCGGCGTACTTCCACCAGTGGCGCTCGAAGGCGAGGATCTGCCCGTCCCTCTCGGAGAGTCCGGCGACGGCCGGCGGCGCAGCTTCGGCGTGGCCGGAAGAGCTGGCGTTGGCGCTGTCCATCTGCTGCTGACTCCTGTGCGGTCGGTGATCGTCCGTCCGCGCTCCACTGTACGTGTTGAACAACAGCGATGTCATTCACCCGTGACACGACACGGAGCGTGTCGTCGGCGGACGGCCGGGTGTCAGCAACTCTGGCAGGATCTCTGCCGTGAGCTCAACTTCTTCCAGCCAGGCGCTGGTGGACGAGCTGCAGGCCCGGATTCGTGAGGTGGACCCGCTGGTCAACGCCATCTGCACGCCCAACCCCGCCGCTCTCACCGAAGCCGCCCGTCTCGACACCGAGCGCGAGAACGGCCGCGTTCGCGGCCCGCTGCACGGCGTACCGGTCCTGGTCAAGGACAACATCGACACCGCCGACCTGCCGACCACGGCCGGCTCATTGGCCCTGGCCGACCAGCCACCGCCGCCGGATGACGCCCCGCTGGTACGCCGTCTCCGCGAAGCCGGCTGCGTGATCCTCGGCAAGACCAATCTGAGCGAGTGGGCCAACTTCCGCGGCTCGGCCTCCTCCTCCGGCTGGAGCGCGTACGGCGGTCTCACGCGCAACCCGTACGCCCTGAACCGCTCCGCGGGCGGCTCCTCGAGCGGTTCCGGCGCCGCAGTGGCCGCTGGACTGGCGCAGTACGCGATCGGCACCGAGACCAACGGATCGATCGTCTGTCCGGCCGCGCTGAACGGCATCGTTGGTCTCAAGCCCACTGTCGGACTCATCCCGCAGCAGGGCATCGTCCCGATCTCGCACTCGCAGGACACTGCCGGTCCGATGACGAGGACTGTCACCCAGGCGGCGGCACTGCTGTCGGTCCTCACCGGCAACCAGACGGACTACACCGAGGCCTGCCGGGGCACTGACCTCAGCAACGTGCGCATCGGCGTGCCGCGTGGGCCGCTGTGGGGTTACTCCACCGGGCTCGACCAGGTCACCGAGCACGCGCTGGAGATCCTCAGCAGCTGTGGAGCGACGCTGGTCGACCACCTGTCGCTGCCGACGCCGGGTGGCGACGAGGACCAGTTGCAGGTGCTGTCACATGAGCTGAAGGTCGACCTGGCGGCGTACCTGGCCACTCGGGTCCCTGGGGGTCCGCGGACGCTGGACGACCTGATCGCTTTCAACAGGGACCACGCGGACGTAGAGCTGCAGTGGTTCGGACAGGAGCTGTTCGAGCGGGCAGCGACCACGGACGGCCTCAGCTCCCCGGTGTACGTCGCCGCGCGCCTGACCGCGCTCCGGGCCGGCCGGGACGGCATAGACGACCTGCTCCGCGAGAACCAGCTCGACGCGCTGGTCAGCCCGTCGTACTCACCCGCCTGGGCCATCGACCTGGTGAACGGCGACCACGTGCTCGGCGGCTCGTCTTCGCACGCGGCACTGGCCGGCTACCCGCTGCTCTCGCTGCCGTCCGGAATGGTCTCCGGACTGCCGGTCGGGATCACGTTCAGCGGCACGGCGCGAAGTGAGGTCACGCTCATTCGCTTGGCTCACGCGTTCGAAACCGCGAGAATCGCAGCAGACGGACCGTTCCCGACCCCGGAGTTAACCCAGTGGGTATAGATCGCGTCAGATGGGGCATCGTTGCTACTGGCAACATCTCGACCCAGTTCACGCACGATCTGGGGCTGCTCCCCGACGACGCCGTCGCCACCGCGGTCGCGTCCAGGTCCCAGGACAGCGCGGACCGCTTCGCGGCCGAGTTCGGCATCCCGAACGCGTACGACGACTACGGCAAGCTGATCGATTCCGGTGACGTCGACGTCATCTACATCGGTACGCCGCATCCGCAGCACTACGCGATCGCGCGGACCGCGTTGCAGGCCGGCGTCGCCGTACTGTGCGAGAAGCCGGTCACGCTGACGGCCAAGCAGGCGCGTGACCTGGTCGCGGTCGCGGCCGAACACAAGACGTTGTTCGCCGAGGCGATGTGGATGCGGACCAACCCGGTGATCCAGGCGGTCTTCGACGACCTGGCCAACGGCGTGATCGGTGAGCCGCAGCAGGTCGTTGCCGACTTCGCTTTCTACAAACCGTCACTGCCATCGCGGTTGCTCGACCCGACGCTCGGCGGCGGATCGCTGATGGACGGCGGCATCTACCCGATGACGTTCGCCTACATGGCGCTGGGCCGACCGGCCGAGGTGAAGGCCGTCGGTTCCCTCAACGAGGACGGCGTGGACCTGAACGTCGCCATGGCCTGGCGGTACGACTCCGGAGCGGTCGCCGCGCTCACCTGCGGTCTGCGTTCGCAGAACCCGTGGGTCGCGTCGATCAGCGGGCCGGAGGGCAGTCTGCAGCTGCCGCACCGCTTCCACCACCCCGACTACTATGTGCGTACGACTGCTTCCGGAGCGGAGCGGATCGACGTGCCGACGCATGGGCGTGGGTACCACTATGAGGCAGGGGCAGTGATCCAAGCGCTGCGTGCGGGGGCCCTCGAAGTACCGGCGTTGCCTCATGCCGCCACGCTCGAGGTTCTCGACCTGCTCGACGAGACCCGGAGCCAGATCGGGGTCCGTTACCCCGGTGACGACGACGACCTGAGTGGATGACGCTGAACATGCCGAACGGTAGGAGTTCCTTCGTAGTGGTGGCCAACCGGCTGCCGGTCGACCGGATCGAGATGCCCGACGGCAGTACGGCGTGGCGCCGCAGTCCAGGCGGCCTGGTCACCGCGCTCGCACCGGTCATGCAGGGCCACCACGGCGCCTGGATCGGCTGGACCGGAAGCCCGGACGAGAAGCTCGACCCGTTCGACAACGACGGTATGCATCTGGTCCCGGTGATGCTGTCGGCCGAGGACGTGCAGCTGTACTACGAGGGCTTCTCCAACGCGACGCTCTGGCCGCTGTACCACGACGTGATCGTGGCGCCGGAGTTCCACCGCGAGTGGTGGGAGTCGTACGTCGCGGTGAACCGCCGGTTCGCGGAGGCCGCGGCGGAGGCTGCCGACGACAACGCCGACGTCTGGGTGCACGACTACCAGCTGCAGCTTGTCCCCGCGATGCTGCGCCGGCTGCGTCCCGACGTACGGATCGGGTTCTTCCTGCACATCCCGTTCCCGCCGACCGAGCTGTTCGCGCAGATGCCGTGGCGGCGGCAGATCCTCGACGGGCTGATGGGCGCGGACCTGGTCGGTTTCCAACGACCGGGTGCGGCCTCGAACTTCGCCCGGCTGGCCCGCAACCGGATGGGCCTGCGGACCCGCGGCGACCGCATCCACCTGCCGGACGACCGGATCGTCCGGGCGAAGGCCTTCCCGATCTCGATCGACGTCAACGAGCTGGAGAGCCTGGCCCGTCAGCCCGAGACGACGGCCCGCGCGGCCGAGATGCGGCAAGAGGTCGGCAACCCGTCGCACATCCTGCTCGGCGTCGACCGGCTCGACTACACCAAGGGCATCCGGCAACGGTTGCGCGCGTTCGGCGAGCTCCTGGACGAGAAGCGGATCTCGGTCGACGACGCGGTGTTCATCCAGGTGGCGACGCCGTCGCGCGAGCGGGTCGAGCAGTACCGCGTCCTGCGGGACGAGATCGAGCTGCTGGTCGGCCGGATCAACGGCGAGCACGGCCGGATCGGCACGCCGGCGATCAACTACCTGCACACGTCGTACTCGCGGACCGAGATGGCGGCGCTGTTCCGGGCCGCGGACGTTGCCGTGGTGACACCGCTGCGCGACGGCATGAACCTGGTCGCGAAGGAGTACGTGTCGACGCGGTACGACGACACCGGCGCGCTCGTGCTGAGCGAGTTCGCCGGCGCGGCCGACGAGTTCCGGCAGGCTTTCCTCGTGAACCCGCACGACATCAACGGCATGAAGGACACGATCGTCGACGCGATGAACACCGACGACCGCCAGCTCGGCCGCCGGATGAAGGCGATGCGCAAGCACCTGGCCGCACACGATGTGAACGTCTGGGCGCAGAGTTTCCTCAAGGCGCTCCATGACCAGGACTGACGAGCGGGTTCTCGCGCTCGATCTCGGTACGTCGTCGGCACGCGCGCTGGTGCTGTCCGGCGACGACGCGTCGCCGATCCCGGGCGCGCTGGCCCGGCACAAGATCGCCCCGACGTACGGCCCGGACGGCTCCGCGACGCTCGCCCTGCACGAGTACGTCGAGGGGCTGCTCGGCTGCCTGGACGAGCTGCAGCAGAACGGTCATCTCGAGAACATCGGCGCGATCGTGCTGTCCTCGCAGTGGCACTCGATCGTTGCGCTTGACAACAAGGGTGCCGCGCTGACGCCGGTGATCACCTGGGCCGACACGCGCTCGGTCGACCTCGCCCCGTCGGTCGACGAACGCGCCTTCCATGCACGCACCGGCGCCTGGCTGCACCGGCTGTACTGGACCCGCCGGATCCCGTGGCTGTTGGCGACCGGCTCCCCCGCGGAGTTCGCCGGGCTGCCTGATCTCGTGCTGGAGCGGCTGACCGGCGAGCGGGTGACCTCGGTGTCGATCGCGTCCGGGACCGGGACGCTCGACCTGGCCACCGGCATGTACGACGACGAGGCGCTGGACATCGCCGGCGTACGCGCGGACCGGTTGCCGTCGATCGTGCCGACCGGGTGGACCGGGTCGTTGTCCACGGAGTACGCACGCCGTTGGCCGGGGCTGGTCGGCGTACCTGTGCATCCGCCGACGGGCGACGGGGCCGCGTCGAACGTAGGGACGGGCGGATACGACGCGGGGACGGCTGCTGTGACAGTGGGGACGTCGGCTGCCGTACGCGTCGTGCATCCGATCGACGACGCGCCTGAGCTGCCGTGGGAGCTGTGGCGGTACCGGGTCGATGACAAGCGCGCGGTGACCGGGATGGCGTTCTCCGCGGCGGGAAACCTGCACGCCTGGTTGACCGGCGTACTGCGGCTGGAGGCCGATGAGCTGGCGGGCGCGGAGATCGGGGCGTCACGGGCGATCGCGATCCCGTTCATGGCCGGCACCAGGCCACCGGCGACTGTGCCGAGCGGGTCCGGGGTGTTCTTCGGATTGTCGTTCGACGACACTGCGGCGGATCTGCTCGCAGCGTCGTTGCTGGGCGCGTCGCTGGAGGTCGACCGCGGGCTGCGCATGCTCGACTCGCTGTTCGGGCGGAAGCTGGACGTCGTACTGGGTGGTGGCGGCATCGACGCCTCTGAGTGGTGGCGACGCTGTCTGACCGCGACGTTCGCCCGGCCGACAACGGTGTGCGCTGAGGCCGAGGTGGGTGCGCGTGGGGCGGCGGCCGTCGCACTGGGCCTGTCACCCTCACCGGGCGGCGAGCACCTGACCCCGGTGGACGCTGAGGTCAAGCGCGTGGCAGCCATGCGCCCCCGGTACGAGGCCCTCCGCGAGCTCGCCGTACAGGCCTCCCAGCAGCGGGCCTGATCCTCGACGTACTGCGTTCGCGGTACGGCTCGCATACTGCTCGAGCAGGACGCCGACGTACTGGTCGCCACGTACTGTGAAGAGCATGGGTGCGCTGTCGCGGTGGTGCCGGTGCCTGGGGATACCCCCGGTCGCCGCGGACTGTCTGCTTGCCGCGGTCATCCTCGCGCTCAACCTGGTTCTGCTCGGTCAGCGCCACGCTGGAGAGGTCGCCGCGACCGTGTCGGGCGTGTTGCTGTGTACGGCGGCTGCTGTCGGCATGGTGTTCCGCCGGAAGGCTCCGCTGGTCGCGCTCGGGCTCACCACGGCCGCCGGGGTCTGCTACGCGATCACCCAGCAGGCGAAGAGTCCGATCGGGCTGTTCATGGCGTGCGCGGCGTACATGGTGGTGCTGCGCACGGACCACCGCACGCGGGGTACGTCGATCATCACCGTGGTCGCGGTGACGCTGGTCGCCGCGGCTGTGTTCACGAACGGTGAGCTGCTCGCGAACCTCTTCAACGGCTTGGTGGTGCTGTTCGGAGCGGCGATCGGGGAGGCGACGCGGTACCGGCGCGCGTACGTGCAGGAGCTGGAGGAGCGGGCGCTGCGGGCCGAACAATCCCGCGACGAGGAGGCGCAGCGACGGGTGATCGAGGAACGCCTGCGCATCGCCCACGAGCTCCACGACGTCATCGCACATCACATCGCACTGATGAACGTGCAGGCTGGTGTCGCAGCCCACGTACTCCGTTCCGAACCCGATGAGGCCGAACACGCCCTGTCGTTGGTCCGCTCAGGCGGCCGCACGGTGCTCCAGGAGCTAACCGTCCTCCTAGGCGTACTGCGCCGCTCGGGCTCGCCTCTCCCGACCGCTCCGACTCCATCGCTGCATGAGCTCGACGCGCTCATCCAGTCGTTCACAGCTGCCGGAGTTCAGGTGCACTATCAGCCGCCCGAGCCCCTCGGACCGCTGCCGGATGTCCTTGAGCTCACCGCGTACCGCGTGGTCCAGGAGTCGCTCACCAACGTCCTGAAGCACGCGCCGGGCGCACCGGCGCGTGTCCGCCTCACGCAGACCGCAGGTGCCCTGACCGTCGCGGTCGACAACCCCGAGCCTGCCTCGGGCTCGGGCACTGGTGCCAGGCCCGGCGGAGGGCATGGGCTGGTCGGTATGCGTGAGCGGGTTACCGCCGTGGGTGGAACGTTGTCTGCCGGCCCGGCCGCGGGTGGTGGGTTTGCTGTGTGTGCTGTGCTTCCACTGGGGACGGGGGGTGTGGGTGATGATTCGGGTGTTGCTGGCCGACGATCAGACGTTGATCCGGAGTGGGTTCCGGGTGCTGGTGAGTTCAGTGCCGGATCTGCAGGTCGTGGCTGAGGCGTCCAACGGGCGCGAGGCGGTCGAGCTGGCCCGGTCCGAGCGGGCCGACGTGGTGCTGATGGACATCCGGATGCCCGAGATGGACGGTCTCGCGGCGACCCGGATGATCACCGCGGACGAAGCGCTGGCCGGCGTGAAGGTGCTGATCCTGACCACGTTCGAGGTCGACGAGTACGTGTTCGACGCGATCCGCGCCGGCGCCAGCGGCTTCCTCGGCAAGAGCGTGGAGCCGGCCGAGCTGATCGACGCCATCCGCGTGGTCGCGCGCGGCGACGCCCTGCTCTCCCCGAAGGCGGTCCGCGGCCTCATCAACCGCTTCCTCGCCGAACCCACGCCGGGCAACCCGATCGGCCCGACGGTCCTCGACGTACTCACCGAGCGCGAACGCGAGATCGTCGGCCTGGTGGCTCTCGGCCTGTCCAACGACGAGATCGCCGAACGCCTCGTGCTCTCGCCGTCGACCGCGAAGACCCACGTGAACCGGGCGATGGTCAAGCTCGACTGTCGCGACCGGGCCCAGCTCGTCGTTCTCGCGTACCAGACCGGTCTTGTCCGGCCCGGCGTACCGCA
The DNA here is from genome assembly GCF_004365355.1 of Kribbella pratensis. Lineage (GTDB taxonomy): Bacteria > Actinomycetota > Actinomycetes > Propionibacteriales > Kribbellaceae > Kribbella. Next base: position 921,355 of record NZ_SODP01000002.1, read on the forward strand.
GGCGCAGTAGCCCGTACGGCGAACGCAGTACCGCGAGAAGCCCGCGGCCGGCAGACGCGAGCGACGGCGGCTCGCCGGGAGCATCGGCGGTATGGCTACGTATCTCTACCGGCTGGGTCGACTCGCCTTCCGCCGGCGACGGTTCGTCGTACTGATCTGGCTCGGTCTGCTCGCCGCGGGGATCGCCGGCGCGGCGACGCTGTCCGGCCCGACCGCCAACGGCTTCTCGATCCCCGGGACCGAGTCGCAGCGGGCCGCCGACCTGCTCAACGAACGCTTCCCGCAGGCCGGCGCGGACGCCGCGACCGCCCGGATCGTCTTCCAGGCGCCTGACGGCCAGAAGCTCACCGACACCCCGCAGGTGAAGCAGACCCTCGACCGGATCGCGACCGCACCCCAGGTCGCCCGCGTCCTCGACCCGTTCACCGCGAAGGCGATCTCCCCAGACGGCCGCACCGGCTACGCGCAGGTGACGTACGACGTACCCGCGGCCGACGTCACGCCGGAGGCCAAGGACGCGGTCGATGCCGCCATCGAACCGGCGCGGGCCTCCGGTCTCACCGTCGAGTACGGCGGCGACGCACTGCAACCGCAGGACGGCCAGCAACTGACCGAGGTGATCGGCCTCGGCGTAGCCGCGGTCGTCCTGCTGATCACGTTCGGCTCGCTGATCGCGGCAGGCCTACCGTTGCTATCAGCAATCATCGGCGTCGGCATCGGCGCCACCGCGATCTCGGCGCTGAGCGGCTTCGTCGACATCGGCTCGGGTACGCCGATCCTCGCGCTGATGATCGGACTCGCGGTCTCGATCGACTACGCGCTCTTCATCATGTCGCGGTACCGGCACGAGCTGGGCACCGGACTCGAACCGGAGGAAGCGGCCGGACGAGCCGTCGGGACAGCCGGATCCGCGGTGGTGTTCGCAGGGCTGACCGTGGTGATCGCGCTCGCCGGTCTGTTCGTGGTCGACATCCCGTTCCTCACCCAGATGGGCCTCGCCGCAGCGTTCACCGTCGTCATCGCAGTAGCCATCGCTCTGACTCTCCTCCCGGCCCTGCTCGGCTTCGCCGGCGGCCGGGTCCGCGGCCAGACCCGGACCAAGGCTGTCGACCGGCCGACGCGAGGGAAGCGCTGGGCACGCTTCGTCACCCGCCGCCCGCTGGCCGTCCTGCTGGTTGCGGTCGTCGGCCTGGGTGTGCTGGCCATCCCCGCAACCGACCTGCGGCTCGGACTGCCCGACGACAGCACCGCCGCGCCCGATTCCACCCAGCGCAAGGCCTATGACCTGCTCTCCGACGGCTTCGGCCCCGGTTTTAACGGCCCGCTGATGGTCGTCGTAGACGCCGCCACCGCGCCCGATCCGCAGGCTGCCGCCACGGACACCGCTGCGGGCATCCGCAGTCTCCCCGACGTCACGATCGTCAGTCCGCCGCGCTTCAACCCTGCCGGCAACACCGCCCTGCTCACAGTGATCCCGAAGAGCGGTCCGAGTACGACGCAGACGAACGACCTGGTCAAAGCGATCCGTGCGCTCCCGGAACGCGGCGGCTCCGAGGTATCCGTGACCGGTGCGACCGCGGTCAACATCGACATCTCTGACAAGCTCGGCGGCGCGCTGGCGCCGTACCTGGCACTGATCGTCGGACTGGCGTACCTGCTGCTGATGCTGGTGTTCCGCTCGGTGCTGGTGCCGTTGAAGGCGACGCTCGGGTTCCTGCTGACCGTCGCGGCGACGTTCGGTGCGGTGGTCGCGGTGTTCCAGTGGGGCTGGCTGGCCGGGCTGTTCGGCGTCTCCGGGCAGACCGGGCCGGTGATCAGCATGCTGCCGGTCTTCCTGATCGGCGTGGTGTTCGGTCTCGCGATGGACTACCAGATCTTCCTGGCGACACGGATGCGCGAGGAACACGTCCACGGCGCCGAGCCGGGGATCGCCGTCGTCGACGGATTCGCGCACAGTGCCCGGGTGGTGACCGCGGCGGCGGTGATCATGACCGCGGTGTTCTCCGGGTTCATCCTGTCCGGGCAGGCGCTGATCCGGGAGATGGGGTTCGGTCTGGCGCTGGCGGTCGCGATCGACGCCTTCGTCGTCCGGATGACCGTCGTACCGGCGGTGATGGCGCTGCTCGGGCGGCGCGCCTGGTACCTCCCCCGCTGGCTGGAACGGCTGCTCCCGAACGTCGACGTCGAAGGCGACTCCCTCCGCCGCCCGCCCGCGTCCGATCCACGTGAGCCGGAGTTGGTCTCTCGTTGACGTGATCGCGGCCACTGACAGGGGACGAATGCGCCTGGATCATTCCCTGCCATGTGGCGCGAGATGATGAAGTCGAAGGTGCACCGGGCGACGGTGACGCAGGCGGACCTGCACTACGTCGGATCGTGCACGCTCGACGCGGACCTGATGGACGCGGCGGATCTGCTGCCCGGCGAGAAGGTGGACATCGTCGACATCACCAACGGGCAGCGGTTGTCGACGTACCTGATCGAGGGTCCGCGCGGGTCCGGGGTGGTGGGGATCAACGGGGCGGCGGCGCACCTGATCCATCCTGGTGATCTGGTCATCCTGATCGCCTACGGGATGTTCGACACCGCCGAGGCGAAGGGTTTCGAACCGAGCGTAGTCTTCGTGGACGAGCACAATGCGATCACCCGCATCGGCTCCGACCCCGCCGAGGCGCTACCCGACAGCGGCACGCTCCGCGGCGACCAACTGCACACCCCGCGTTGAGACGAGGACTGGTCGAGGATGACCGAGAACACCGCTGACACTTCTGCCCCGAAGACCGCTTCCCACGACAACGAGCCGAGCCAGAAGCTGCGTGCGTTCATGAACTCGGGGTGGGCCGACTCGGAGCGGCACGACCTCGCGCTGAGCGACGTCGGCGTGTGGGCGGCGAAGCGGCGGGACGCGCTGTCCCAGGCGTTCCCGGGCGAGCGCCTCGTCGTCCCGGCCGGCACGTACAAGGTCCGCTCGAACGACACCGACTACGTCTTCCGCCCGCACACCGACTACGTGTGGCTGACCGGCAACCAGACCTCCGACGCGGTCCTGGTCCTCGAGCCGAACGGCACCAGCGGCCACGACTCGGTGCTGTACTTCCGCCCCCGCGCGGACCGCTCGCAGGGTGAGGAGTTCTGGCGCGACCGGATGTACGGCGAGCTCTGGGCCGGCCGGCGTCCTTCGCTGACCGAGACCGCCAAGGAGTTCGGTATCGAGACGCGCCACGTCGACCAGCTCGCCGACGCGCTCAAGGGCGACGTACCGACCCGGGTACGGCGTGACGAGGACGAGTCGATCGCCTACTTACTGACCGGCGCCAAGCTCGACGACCTGCGCGACAACGAGCTCGCCGCGACCCTCTCCGAGCTCCGGCTGGTCAAGGACGCCTACGAGCTGGAGCAGCTCCGGGACGCCGTCGCGATCACGCACCGCGGGTTCTCCGACGTACTCGCGGAGATGGACAAGGTCCGGCAGTACGGCGAGCGCTGGATCGAGGGCACGTTCTGGCGCCGGGCACGGGCCGAAGGCAACGATGTCGGCTACACCTCGATCGCCGCGGCCGGTCCGCACGCGACCACCCTGCACTGGATCGAGAACGACGGCCCGGTGAACGACGGCACGCTGATGCTGCTCGACATGGGCGTGGAGAACCGGCAGCTGTACACCGCCGACATCACCCGCACGCTGCCCGTCAACGGCGAGTTCACGCCGCGCCAGCGGGACCTGTACCAACTGGTGCTGGACGCGCAGAACGCCGGGATCGCGGCGCTCAAGCCTGGCGCGGCGTTCCGCTCCGGGCACGAGGCGGCGATGGAGGTCATCGTGCACGGCCTGGACGCCATGGAGCTGCTGCCGGTGTCGGCCGAGGAGGCGCTCGACCCGGAGAGCCGCCTGTACCAGCGCTACACGCTGCACGGCGTCAGCCACATGCTCGGCCTCGACGTCCACGACTGCTCCGCGGCCCGCGGCGAGACCTACCGCCAGGGCAACGTCCAGCCCGGCTACGTCCTCACCGTCGAGCCCGGCCTGTACTTCCAGTCCGACGACCTCACCGTTCCCGAAGACCTCCGAGGCATCGGCATCCGCATCGAGGACGACGTCCTCATCACCTCGGACGGCACCGAGAACCTCTCGGAGGCCATGCCCCGCACCGTCGAGGGCCTTCAGGAGTGGATGGCGTCCTGACCTGCCGGGTCGCTCGGTGCGTTGTACTACCGGGCGACCCGGAACCGCAGGTCGGTGACGCCGCTTCCGGCCTCGACGACGCGGTCGCGGGTCAGGTTCACCGGCGAGCCGCCCGGCCTGCGTGCTGACCACGGATCGACTACGGAATCTGCAGAACGGCGAGTTCGCCGCGGCCCTCGGCGGCACGGTCGGGCAGCAGCGCCAGAGTGCTGGCCCACTCGAAGCGGGCGCCGAGGTCCTTGAAGGCATCGGCGGCCGCCAGCAGTGCATCGCGGTCGCCTGTGGAGCGGGCTGTCGCGCGAGTGAGGCAGGCTGCGGCCCAGTCGTTCTCGGCCGCTTCCGGCGCGGTGGCGGCGAGGAGGTCAGGCGCTTCCGGAAGCGCGGCGACGACGGCGAGTTCCGCGGCGGCGGCTCGTGCGTACGGCGCCCACCAGCGTTCGGAGAACTCCGCGAACGCCCGCCGGACAATGTCGGTCGCCTGCTCGACGGCGCCGAGTTGTACGGCGACCCGCGCCCGCGCGAACGTGTACGGAGCTGCCAGCCAGGGCGCGTCCTCCACGTCGGTGCACCGGGCGACCGCGAGCGCCCGTGATTGCCAGACGTCGAACAAACCGTCGTCGCGCAGACCGTGCACCATCGCGGCCGCGGACAGGGCAGACGCCATCCACTCGATCGGCGGGGAGCCCGCGCCTTGCCACCGGTCCCAGAGAGCGTCCGCGTGCTCCACACAAGCGTCGAACTGCCCGGTCAACGCGTAGACCCGGATCATGCGCGGCAGCGAGATGTACGGATGGTCGCCGACCGGATCGTCCGGCGCGCCCACGGCCGCGAGCGCCGCGGGCAGGTCGCCGACCGCGGTCGCCGTGGTCGGCGCGACATGGAAGGCGTCGATGATCTCGGCCGCGGCGTACGGCTCGTGCCGAGGCAGCGGTCCCGCCAACCGCATCCGTTCGACGGCGTACGAGCGCGCGTCGCGCAGCCGTCCCGCGTTCCCGGCGGCCACGGTCAACGCATCGAGCGCACCCGCGATCAGCACCGGATCACCCGTCCGGCGCGCCGCATCGACGGCCTCCTGGGCAAGCTCCGGATCAGCGCCGATCCGGCGGCCGCCGTGCTCCCAGGCTTTGGCCGTCGCCAGCAGAGCCGTGACCTGTGAGTCGCCGGGACGTGCGCTGTCCATTGCCTGCTGGAGCAGCGCCTGACTGCGTTCCCTGGACAGGTCGTACAGCGATCCGGTGGGATACCGGTTCGCGGCGATCACCGCCAGTGCCAGCATCGTCGCCCGAACGTTGCCATCGGCAACCGCCCGATCGGCCGCGTCGAGCAGCAGTTGGACCCCGGTCTCCGCGTCCGAGATCGCGAGCGTGGCATCGGCCGCCGACCGCAGATCCAGCGCGGCGGACACACCATCCGGGGCGCGCTCGGCGGCCGCGCGGTAGTGGTCGATGGACTCCTGGAACTCCCGCCTGGCGAACCCGAGATGGCCGAGCGAACGCGCCAGCCGATGCGCCTCCGGATCCGGCTCCGCGGTCGTCGCCGCGAGCGCGGCCCGGAGATCACCGGCCACTTCGTCGTACGGCTGCTGCCACTCGGCCGCGTCGAGCCGGCTCTCCAGCGCGGCGGCGGTGTCAGCGGCCCAGCGGATCCAGCGGTCCTCTGCGGCGGCCAGCTCGTCCTCGGTCAGTTGCTCGCGGGCGAACTCGCGGATCGTCTCGAGCAGCCGCCAGCGCGATCCCCGGCGTACGGTGAGGCTCTTGTCGGTCAGCCGGCCCAGCAGGTCCGCCACCTCGCCCCGCCCGAGCTCCGGACTGGTCGCGCTGGCGGCATCCAGATCGAAGCCGCCGACGTAGATGGACAGCCGCCGGAACAGCAGCCGCTCCTGGTCGTCCAGTAACTCGTAGCTCCAACCGATCACCGCAGCCAGCGACCGGTGCCGGGCGTCCATGCCACGACCGCCCGCCAGCAGCCGGAGCCTGTCGTCGAGCGCGGCCTGCAGGCCATCGGCACCGAGCGAGCCGATCCTGGCTGCGGCGAGCTCGATGGCCAGCGGCATGCCGTCCAGCCGCGCGCAGATCTCCGCGAGCTCGTCGGCCGAGGCGGTGAAAGCCGGGTCGACGGCACGCGCCCGGTCGATGAACAGCTCGGTCGCGGCGTCCAAGGGCGGCAACAGCACGGTCGCCTCCGCGGGTACGCCGAGCCGCTCCCGGCTGGTCGCGAGAATCGTCACCTCGGGGCAGGTGCGCAGCAGCCGTTCCGCGAGTACAGCGACTTCGTCGACCAGGTGCTCACAGTTGTCGAGGACGAGCAGCCACCGGCCTTGCTGCAGGTGCTCGATCAGGACCTGCTCCAGACTCTGCGGCGGGCGTTCGGTCAGCCCGAGCGCAGTTGCCGCCGCGCGGGTCACCGAGCCGTCCCGAACCGGAACCAGGTCGACGAACGCGCCTGCGGAACCCAGCTCGGCCGCGACGACTGCTGCCAGTCGGGTCTTGCCCATGCCGCCAGGTCCGAGCAGGGTCACCAGGCGGGACTGCCCCAGCGCCGTACGGACCGCCGTCGTCTCGGTGGAGCGCCCGACAAAGGTGGTCCGACCGGCCGGCAGCCCGCTGATCCCCGGCCCGCCGCGTGATCCGGCCAGGTCGGCGAGCTCGCGGCGGTCGGTCACCCCGTACTTGCGGAGCAACGACGAGACGTGGCTCTCGACCGTGCGGACGGAGATGTGCAGGGCCCGGGCGATCTGCGCGTTCGACCGATGAGCGGCTACCGCCTCCAGTACCTCGGCCTCCCGTGCGGACACCTCGTTCACGCGCCCATCATGACCGATCAGCGGATCTCTCGTGGCCGCTCCGTGGTGGATCCGTGGTCGGCACGGATGTGGGCTGCGGGTCACCCGCGCGAGGGTCGTCGTACCAGAACAACTCTTGGAGGCAGCGATGAGTACGGCGACGACGACAACGCGCAGGGTCCGGCCGGGCGCGGTGGTGCTGTGGGTGACGCAGGTGGTGCTGGCGGCGATGTTCGTGATGGCGAGCCTGCCGAAACTGACCGGGGATCCGGTCATGATCGAGCTCTTCGACGCGGTCGGTGCGGGTCAGTGGTTGCGGTACGTGGTCGGCGTGCTCGAACTGGCCGGCGCGATCGGGCTGCTGGTACCGCGGTTGTGCGGTCTCGCCGCGTTCGGTCTGACCATGCTGCTCGTCGGTGCGACGCTCACCAACATCGTCGCGCTGGGTGCGTCACCGGCGATTCCCCTCGGCTACCTGCTGGTCGCAGCCGTGATCGCCTGGTTCCGGCGGGAGTCGATCCTGGCGGCGATCCGAGGGCTGGTCCGGCGATGACGATCGCGGCCTTCGACGGACTCCTCACCCGGCCGGGGGATGCGGACTACGACTCCGGCCGGGCGGTCTGGAACGCGATGGTGGATCGCCGGCCGGCCTTGATCGCGCGCTGTGCGAGTACGGCGGATGTCGTTGCGGCACTGCGCTACGGCCGGGAGGCCGGGCTGGTGATCGGGGTTCGCGGCGGCGGGCACAGCTTCCTCGGGCTTCCGGTGGTGGAGGACGGTCTGCTGCTCGACCTGTCCGCGATGAACTCGGTGCAGGTCGACCCGGTCCGGCGCCAGGCCCGCGTCGGCGGTGGCGCGCTGCTTGGCGCACTCGACGTCGCCAGCCAGCGGTACGGGCTCGCGACCACGGCCGGCAACGTCTCGCACACCGGCGTCGGCGGGCTCACCCTCGGCGGCGGAGTTGGTTGGCTGGCTCGCGCGCACGGGCTGACGTGCGACAACGTCACGTCGTACGAGCTGGTCACCGCGGATGGCGCCGTCCTGCGGGTCAGCGCGGCCGAGCACCCGGACCTCTTCTGGGCGCTGCGCGGTGGAGGCGGGAGCTTCGGCGTCGTCACCGCGTTCGAGTTCCAACTGCATCCGGTCGGGACCCAAGCGCTGACCGTCGACCTGTTCTACGAGCTGGACGATGCCGGTACGGCGCTGCGCGGCTGGCGGGACCTGTTCGCGGACGCGCCGCGGCAGGCCACGCCGGTGGCCCGGATCGGCCGGCGGGACGAGTACGGCAGACGCCTGATCGCGAGTATCGGCTACGTGTGGGTCGGTGATGTCGACGAGGGACGGCGGCTGCTGCCGTCGTACGAAGGGATCGGCAAACCGATCGGTCGCCGGATCACGGAGCTCAGCTACCTGGACCTGCAGACGCAGTCCGACGACGCCGAACGCCACGCCCTCCGCCGTTACTGCAAGGGGCACTACCTGCGGTCGTTGCCGGACGCCGCCATCGACGCTTTCCTTGCCTCGGACAACAATCCGGGGGCACGGTTGACGCTGTGCGGCGGCGCGGTCGGCGATGTGCCGGACGGTGAGACGGCGTACAGCCATCGCGATGCGCTGGTCGAGTTCACCACCGGCGACGACTGGAGCGATCCCGGCGAGGACGAGGCCCGCATCATGGCGGCCCGCACCTACGCCGCTGGTCTCGAGCCCTACGCGAGCGGGAGCTATGTGAACACCATCGCCGACGAGGACCCCACCGCCGTCCGCCGGGCCTACTCCCCGGACAAGCTCGCGCGCCTGCACCAGGTCAAGGACACCTACGACCCCGACAACGTCTTCACCCGAACCGCATTGCACCGCTGATCCCCTGCCGGCCGGACCCGAAAGGCCGGCCGGCGGGGGGACGCGGTCACCAGATCCGGACCCGTTCGTCCGGGGCCAGCCACATGCCGTCGCCTTCTTGCACGTCGTACGTGGCGTGGAAGGCGTCGATGTTCTTCACCACCGCGTTGCAGCGGAACTCCGGCGGGGAGTGCGGGTCGATGGTCAACCGGCGAGCGGCCTCCTCCGGCCGGGTCTTCGTGGCCCACGCGTGCGCCCAGGCAGCGAAGAAACGCTCACTACCGGTCTCATCCGGCTCGGCCCCGGCCTGCGACAGTTGGTAGGCCGCATAGGCGATCGACAGGCCGCCGAGGTCGCCGATGTTCTCGCCGAGGGTCAGCTTGCCGTTGACCTTCTTGCCGGGCGTCTCGGCCGGCTCGAGGGCGTCGTACTGCGCGACGAGCTTGTCGGTGCGCTGCTCGAAGGCGGCCCGGTCCTCGTCGGTCCACCAGTCGTTCAGGTTGCCGTCGCCGTCGTAGCGCGAGCCCTGGTCGTCGAAGCCGTGGCCGATCTCGTGCCCGATCACCGCGCCGATCGCGCCGTAGTTCGTCGCGTCGTCGGCGTCGAGGTCGAAGAACGGCGGCTGCAGGATGCCGGCCGGGAAGACGATCTCGTTCATCCGCGGGTTGTAGTACGCGTTGACCGTCTGCGGCGTCATCTTCCACTCGTTGCGGTCGACCGGCTGACCGAGCTTGGCCAGGTCCCGCGCGGTCTCCACCGCGACCGAACGGCGTACGTTCCCGAACAGGTCGGCCGGGTCGACGTCGAGGGCCGAGTAGTCCTTCCACTCGTCCGGATACCCGATCTTCGGCACGAAGGCGCCGAGCTTGTCGAGCGCCCGCTGCCGGGTCTCCGGGCCCATCCAGTCCAGCGCCTCGATCCGCTGCCTGTACGCGGCGACCAGGTTCTGCACCAGGTCGACCATGCGGGCCTTCGCCGACGGCGGGAAGTGCTCGGCGACATACAACTTGCCGAGGGCCTCGCCCAACGACTGCTCGACGGCGCCGACGCCACGCTTCCAGCGCTCACGCAGCTCAGGCGCACCGGTCAGGGTCTTGCCGTAGAAGGCGAAGTTCTCGTCGACGAACGCCTGGCTCAGCAACGGCGCCGCGCTGTGCACGATCCGCCAGCTCAGCCACTCCTTCCACCGGTCCAGCTCGACCTCCTGCAACGCGGCCGCGGCGGCGGTGAGGAAGTCCGGCTCGCGGACGACGACCTGCGCGAACGCGGTCTCCGGCACACCTGCGCCGGCCAGCCAGGTCGACCAGTCGAAGCCGGGCGTGAGCTCCTCGAGCCCGGCGCGATCGAGCTTGTTGTAGGTCAGCTGCACGTCCCGGTCCTTCACCCGGTCCCAGTGACCGTCGGCGATCCGGGTCTCCAGCTCCAGGATCCGCTCCGCGGACCCGGCCGGGTCAGGCAATCCGGCCAGCTCGAGCAGCTTCGCCACGTGCGCGACATACGCCGTGCGGATCGCGGCGAAGTTGTCGTCATGGTAGTACGACTCGTCGGGCAGGCTGAGGCCGCCCTGGGTCAGGTGGACGATGTTCTCGTCGGACTTCTTGGCATCGGCGTCCACCCAGTAGTGGAAGACGCCCGGCACACCCTGCAGCTCGAGCTGCCCGAGGACCGAGACGAGGCCGGCCAGGTCCTTGGCGTCCCGGACCAGCGCGAGCTGGTCGGCGATCGGCTCGGCACCCAGCCGCTCGATCGTCTCGGTGTTCATGAAGCTCGTGTAGAGGTCGGCGATCTTCCGCGGCTCGCTGCCCTCCGGGTGGCCGGCCGCGACGGTCTTCTCGACGATCGCCCGGACGTCCTGCTCGGCGGTGTCCCAGAGCGCGTGGAACGCACCGTGGATCGCCTTGTCCGCGGGAATCTCGTGCTCAGCCAGCCACTTCCCGTTGACGAACCGGTACAGGTCGTCCTGCGGCCGCACCGCGTCGACCGACTCCGAGCTGTCGATTCCTGCTGTCATCCCTGACCCCTTTTGTCCCATGTCCAGTTGCTGTCAGCGAACATACCCGGTTCGCGATCCGGCCGGCCTGAACTATCCACAGGATCCAGCCGTTCCCCGGGTGGGACGGATCGGCTTACCTTGGATGGGGAGGCACCATGAACAAACGCACCATCGCAGCTGTCGTCGGGCTGTCGGCACTCGTGCTGGGCGGTATCACCACGTCGTCCGCTGCGGCCGCCGCACCGCCAGGCCCCACTGTCGTGAAGCATTCCGTCGACGACGGCCACTGCGACCAGATCCGCTTCCTGACCCCATCCGCCCAGTAGCCGGCAGTAGGCCGCCGGCCCCAGCCGGCACTGGCTCGGTAACAGCTGGCGGCAGCTCAGCCGGCCGTGCGGAGGTTGCCCGGGCCGCGGCCTTGAGGCGGCTTCCGCACGACAGACGCACGGAGTAGGCGGCTGGGATCGACAGCGGTTCACCGGTCTGCGGATTGCGGCCGGTACGCGGCGCCCGCAGCACGCGCTCGATGCTGAGCAGGCCGGTCAGCGACACCTTGTCGCCGCGCTGCACAGCCTCGGTGACAACGTCGCCGAGGGCGTCGAGGACCTTTTCGGCCTGGTTCCGCGGGATGCCCGCCTTGTGTGCGACGCCGGCGATCAGTTCGTTCCGGTTCACGGCTCTCCTCGGACTCGGTTCGGCTTCCGAGCGGCACCTTAACCACAATGATTGTCGTTAGCGAGAACCTCTCCGGATATCGGTCAGAGACCGTCGCGGTCGTGCCAGTGGTTCTGCCAGCGGGCGTCGATCGCGTCATCGGCGAGCTGGTACCTGATGTCCGTCGACAACCGTAGCTCGGTCGACACGTTGTCCAAGGCGGCATGCACGGTGTGCGCGGTGTGGACGACCACGTCCCCGGCCGCATAGTCGGTGACCAGCCACTTGGCGTCGTACTCCGTCGCCAGAGCGGGCAGGTCCGCAGTGATGGATGCCGCAGGCCGCTGGAGTCTTCCCGCGGCCTCCTCCTCGAGCACGCGGTGGTGGCTGCCCTGCAGGTACGTCAGTCCACCGCGGCTGACCGGGCAGTCGCCCAGCGGGATCCAGGCTGACAGCACCTGGTCAGTCCCGTCGCGCAGGTACACCAGGTCGTAGTGCGCCTGCGTCGCCGTGCCGATGCCGTTCTCTCCCGGTGCCGTCTGCCGGATGATCTTCCTGCGGTGCAGGAACGGCTCCCCGCCGAGGAACCACTCGAACCAGCCCTTCAACGCCGGTTGCGCACAGAACGCGGCGTACTCCGGCCCGGGCACGATCTCCTCGAACAACACCTTTCGGTACGAGGCCCTGTCCATAGTCGCACCCGTCAACGCGAAGTAGTACTCGCGGAAGTCCAGTACCACCGCAGGGTCGAGCAGTCCGGTCAGGAACAGGTACCCGTCCCGCTTCAACCGGGACCGCAACCGTGCCCGATCACCACGCTCTTCCTCGGGTACTGCGACCAGTTGCCCCAGCCGCTGCTCATCCAGCACATATCCGTTCGACGTCAGCACCCGTCCATTCCAGCCAAGTCCCGCGGTCAGCGGAATGGACAACAGTGCCGAGCTTCTTGGACTCTTGTGAGGTGCCCGACTGGTCGATCTACCTGACTCCAGGTGCTATCGAGCGACAACTTGGACTCTTCTGCCTCGGAGCGGGTGAGCAGACACACGGCTCGGAGAACACCCGAGAGCGCGCCCTCGGCTGTCATGCGCTGGTTTGGCTCAAGGAAGGGCGCGGCCAGCTGCTGCACGGACCTGACCGCCACCTGCATGAGGTCAGGGCACCTACGATGCTCTGGCTGTTCCCCGGCGTCCTGCATGGCTACCAGCCCACAACGAGATGGCGTCAGGCGTGGACCCTGTTCAGCGGCTCAGCGGTCGACGCACTGACAACACTCGGCCACCTGGACGTCAGCCGACCAGTCCGCCGCTTCGCTGACCCGCGTCCGATCGACCGCGCATTCAGCCGACTGCTGCGCGTCAGCACACAGCACAACCCCGTGCAGCTCACAGGAGCTCTCTATGACGTGATCGCTGCAGCTACGACGACCACAGGTGACGATGTAGCCACACAGCTCGCCGAGCTCGCCAGTACACCGATGAGCGTTCAGGCCTACGCCAGTGAGCTTGGTCTCACCGTGAAGGAGCTGCGCGACGCAGTACGGCGTACGACGGGCTCAACCCCACATGAACTGGTCCTGACCACAAGACTCAGCAATGCAAAGGTTTTGCTCGCCGAGGAGGACCTGCCCGTCGCAGCGGTCGCCAGGCGGGTCGGGTACGACGATCCGGCGTACTTCACCCGCTTGTTCACCGCAAGGGTTGGGATGTCGCCCGGCGCGTTCCGGCGATCTGGTTCGCTGTCGGGGCGGATTTCCTCCCTTTGACGGAGGCGGGAGCTACTTTCCGACGTGTAAAACCATTCAGTGGGGTGACGTGCCGGCCGCCGGGCACCGATACGGTCGTGTCTATGAGTGAAACGCAGCCCATCGACCCGCGCTACGCGAACCGGTCGCCGCGGACCCAATCGGCCGGCAGGCCGAAGAAGCGGCGCAACTGGTTCCTCCGCACCGTCGGACTGATCGTCCTGCTGTTCGTTCTCATGCTGATCGCCGTCCCGCTGTACGCGTGGAGCCGGATCGACAAGATCGAGGCCATGCCGACCGGACAGCGGCCCGCCGAGACCTCGGGTACGACGTACCTGATGGTCGGATCGGACGCCCGCGAGGACCTCAGCCGGGCCGAGCGCGCCCGGCTGCACACCGGCGGCGACGCCGGGCCGGCGCGGACCGACTCGATCATGCTGATGCATGTGCCGAAGTCCGGGCCGACGGTGCTGATCAGCATCCCGCGCGACAGCGCGGTCAACATCCCGGGCATCGAGGGCAAGCAGAAGATCAACGCGGCCTTCAACAAGAGCCCGGCGCTGCTGATCCAGACGATCGAGAACGTCACCGGGCTGCGCGTGGACCACTACGTCGAGGTCGGGTTCGGCGGCTTCGCGTCGGTGATCGACAGCATCGGCGGAATCCAGATGTGCTTGCCGAAGGCAATGAAAGACGACAAGGCGCATATCAACCTGCCGGCCGGCTGCCAGAAGCTCGACGGCGTGAACGCACTGGGATACGTGCGCTCGCGGCACGCCGACAACCAGAACGACTTCGGCCGGGTCGAGCGGCAGCGGCAGATGGTCGGCGCGATCGCGAAGAAGGCCAGCTCGCCGTCGACGTTCCTGAACCCGGTGCGCTACTACAACGTCGCGACCAAGGGTGTCGACGCGCTGACCGTGGACAAGGACATGAGCCTGTTCGACTTCATCCGGTTCGCGCGGGGCATGCGGGCCATCTCCGGCAGCGGAGGCGTCACACTCACCGTCCCGGTCAGCGACGACAACTACCAGCTCGGCCACGGGCGAGGCGTCGCCGTGAAGTGGGACACCAAGAAGGCCACGGCGCTGTTCAACGCGATCAAGCAGGACAACACCAGCGGCCTCAAGAGCAGTTGACCTTCCTGATCCACGCGGTGGTGAGCCTGGGCATGCTCATCGTCGTACCTCTCGGACTCACGCTGCTCCCCACGCGAACCACCAGCACCCACTGGTGGTTCGCGTTCGCCGTTCCAGGTGCCGTGTCACTCTGGCTGCCCATTTCCACCTCGCGGGCTTTGCGGCCGCGCTGATGGCCTACCTGTCTGCGGACGGTCTGGCAGCTGTCAGCGTCCCGCTGGGCACTGGGCTTGGAACCTGGGGAGGCGGTCGCGGACGGCTGATCGGGGTACAGCAGTTTTGCTGGGCGTGTCTGGTTCGGTGTTGGTGGTCACGATGCTTTTGGCGGTCAGTTGGGCACTGGGACATGTGGTGAACACGCCGCGAGAAAGGAAGGGGGCCGGATGAAGCTGGAGGATCTGGCGGGGCTGCGGTTCGGGTACGACGTCGTGGGGTCTACGCGGTACGACGAGACGCCCGAGGGGTATCACCGGTTGGAGTGTCGAGAGCGGATCGGGCACGGGGACGAGGTGTTCCGGCGGGCGGCTGATGCGTTGCTGGGCTGGCAGATGCAGCCTGCGGCCGGATTGCCCATGACCGCGACCGACTCACCCCCGCGGATCGGCACCAACTCGCTCGGTCGCCTCGGACCCGGTCTGCTGATCGGCCGGTCGCCCCTCGCGCGCATCGGCCTCCCGGTCCCCTGCCGGGTCGTCTGGACCGTCAACGAACCGGACCGCATCGGCTTCGCGTACGGCTCGCTGCAAGGGCACCCGGAGGCCGGCGAGGAGTCCTTCGTCATAACCCGCGAGCCGGACGGCATCTACTTCACCATCCGCGCGTACAGCCGCGGCGCCACCTGGTACACACGCCTAGCCGGCCCGCTCGCCCGCAAAGCCCAGCAGTACGCCGCCCACCGCTACACCAAGGCCCTGCAACGCCTGGCAACCACCTAGAGCGACACATAGCCCGACCGATAGCCCAACCCATAGCAAAGGCCCCGCAAGCTCATACCTTTGCGGGGCCGCGACCTTTGTACACTGCGTGGCAATACCAGCGTTTGAGCGACACGCGAACAGTGGGCGACAACCCGGGGTGCGCGGCAGGTGGTGGTGCTGCGAAACTGTGGCGGGTGAGTCCCAAGACGTTGACGGATCTGGTGGCGCCGGACTGGGCCGAGGCTTTGGCGCCGGTCGAGGGCACGGTCGCCAAGATGGGTGAGTTCCTGCGCGGCGAGATCGCTGCCGGACGGTCCTATCTGCCGGCAGGTGAGAACGTGTTGCGCGCGTTCAAGCAGCCGCTGCAGCAGGTGAAAGTGCTGGTGGTCGGCCAGGATCCGTACCCGACTCCCGGGCACCCCGTCGGCCTCAGCTTCTCGGTGGCTCCCGACGTACGGCCGATTCCGCGCAGCCTCGCGAACATCTACAGCGAACTGATGGCCGACGTCGGCGTACCGGCTCCGTCCAACGGTGACCTGACGCCGTGGGCCGAGCAGGGTGTGCTGATGCTCAACAGAGTGCTGACTGTGCAGCCGGGCAAGTCCGGTGCGCACCGCGGCAAGGGCTGGGAGAGCGTCACCGAACAGGCGATCCACGCGCTGGTCGACCGCGGCGGCCCACTGGTCGCGATCCTCTGGGGCCGCGACGCCCAGACGCTCAAGCCGATGCTCGGCAACACGCCGTACGTCGAGAGCGCCCACCCGAGCCCCTTGTCCGCCGACCGGGGCTTCTTCGGCTCCCGGCCCTTCAGCCGGGTCAACGCGCTCCTCGAGCAGCAAGGCGCGACTCCGGTCGACTGGCGCCTGCCCTAAACAACCCCTCGCCGATAACGCGCCGGACCCCCGTGGTCACGGCGCGTTTCCACGTGTTCGGACAATTTGTTCGAATGATGCATTGCAGGATCGTTCAACAATCTCCTATGGTGAGCGGAATCGCCCTGTCCCTCCGGGAGGAACCATGTGGGTTCTGCTCGCCATTGCGGTGGTGGTCGTCGGGTTCGCCCTCCGGATCAACTCGATGCTGGTCGTCACCGCGGCCGGGATCGTGGCCGGCCTGATCGGCGGCCTGTCTCCGGTCAAGATCCTGAACGCGTTCGGCGACGGCTTCGCCGGCAGCCGGTCCGTCACCGTCTTCATCGTCACTCTGCCCGTCATCGGTCTGATCGAGCGGTACGGCCTGCAACACCAGGCCCGCAAGCTGATCAGCAAGTTGAAGGTCCTCACCACTGGCCGCCTATTGGCCCTCTACATGCTGATCCGGCAAGGCACGGCTGCGGTCGGCCTGACCAGCATCGGCGGCTACGCGCAGGCGGTCCGGCCACTGATCCATCCGATGGCCGCCGGTGCGGCCGAGCGTAAGTACGGCAAGTTGCCGGAGAAGATGCAGGAGAAGATCAAGGGCTTCGCCGCCAGCGCCGACACCGTCGGGGTGTTCTTCGGCGAGGACATCTTCGTCGCGATCGGTTCGATCCTGCTGATCACCGGCTTCGTCGACACGACGTACGGCCTGAAGCTCGAGGCGATCGACATCGCCGTCTGGGCGATTCCGACCGGTATCTGCGCGCTGCTCATCCACGGCTCGCGGCTGTGGCTGCTGGATCGCACGCTCGACAAGATGGCCGCCCAGGCCGACGCCGAGGCCATGGGTGAGGACGAGGAGGTGGCCCGGTGATCAAGGTCGAGTGGTTCTACTGGCTGTGCGGCATCTTCTTCCTGCTGATCGCGATGCAGGCCTTCAACGACCGGACCAACCGCAAGCGCCTCGGCAGCGCCGCGTTCTGGGGCCTCCTCGGTCTGTCGTTCTGCTACGGCACGTTCGTGGTGCACAAGCAGGCTCCGTCCTGGCTGCTCGGCATCGCGGTCATCGGTATCGCTGCGCTGGCAGGCGCAGGGTTCCCCGGGCGCGGTCAGGAACGTACGACGACACCGGAGCAGCGGGCTCGTTTCGCTGACCGGTTCGGCAACAAGCTGTTCCTGCCGGCGCTCGTGATCCCAGTGGTCGCCGCGATCTTCGGCGCCTGGCTCGCCAAGGTGAAGCTCGGCAACGGCAAGCCCCTGCTCGAGACCGGTTCAGCCACGATCATCGGTCTCGGCGTCGCCTCGATCCTTGCGCTCATCGTCGGCATGATCCTGTTCCGGCCGAACTCTCCGGCCGTGCCGTTGCATGAGGGCCGGCGGCTGCTCGAGCACATCGGCTGGGCCGCGATCCTGCCGCAGATGCTCGCCACGCTCGGCCTGCTGTTCACCGCGTCCGGAGTCGGCAAGGCGGTCGGCCGCGTCACGGATCACCTGATTCCCAAGGGATCGCTGATCGCCGCGGTCGCGCTGTACTGCATCGGGATGGCGATCTTCACGATCATCATGGGCAACGCGTTCGCGGCCTTCCCGGTGATGACGGCCGCGGTCGGCTGGCCGCTGCTGGTGCAACAGTTCCACGGCACGCCGGCGGTCGTGTTCGCGGTCGGCATGCTGGCCGGCTTCTGCGGCACGCTCTGTACGCCGATGGCCGCCAACTTCAACCTCGTCCCCGCGGCACTGCTGGAGATGAAGGATCAGTACGGACCGATCAAGGCCCAGATCCCGACAGCTGTCCCGCTGCTCGCCTGCAACATCGCGATCATGTACATCTTCGCTTTCTAAGGAGTCGCACATGGAGTACGCCGCCGCCTGGGCCGACATCGCCTGTGAGGTGCTCGAGACGCCGTACCCGTACGGCGCTGGGCACGCGTCGACGGGCCCGGACGACGTCGACGTCACCCCGGATCGCCTGCATCCAGCCTTCCACGGGTCGTACGACTGGCACTCCAGCGCGCACATGCAGTGGTCCCTGGTCCGGTTGCTCGCACTCGCACCGGACCAGGTCGGGCGGCGCCCGATCGAAGTACTCGACAAGCGTCTGACACCAGAGGCGATCGCCACCGAAGCGGAGTACCTGCGGGAGCGGCCTTCGTACGAACGGCCCTATGGCTGGGCCTGGGCGGCAATGCTGGTCGCCGCTGGTCGTCAGACGCAGTGGGCGGATGCACTGCGCCCGCTTGGTGATGTCATCGCCGACCTGGTACTGGCGTGGCTGCCGAAGCAGGCCTATCCAGTGCGGCATGGGGTGCATCTCAACTCCGCGTTCGCGCTTGCCTTGTTGTTCGAGGCGTACGACGAGCTGGGCCGCGCCGATGTGGTCGAGGCGATCCGGTCTCGGGCGCTGGAGTGGTTCGGCGACGACACGGCGTACGACACGCGATTCGAGCCGTCCGGGACGGACTTCTTGTCGCCGGCGTTGACCGAGGCGGAGTTGATGCGCCGCGTGTTGCCGGATGCGGAGTTCGCGGACTGGCTGTCCGCGTTCCTGCCAGGGCTCGGCAAAGACGCGCACCGGCATTTGCTCGAGGTGCCCATCACCGACGACACGGGCGACGGGCAGCTGGCGCACCTGTCCGGGCTGGCTTTGAGCAGGGCCTGGCAGTTGCGGACGATCGCGCCCGCCCTGCCTGACGTTGCCTCGGCGCTTCGTCAAGGCGCGGATCGTCAGGTCGAAGCGACGCTGCCGACCGTCACCGGCGGCGACTTCATGTCGACCCACTGGCTGGTGTCGTTCGCCCTCCTGGCTGATCAGGCCTAGACGGACAGACGTACAGACGTACTGAGTCAGGCCCTCCCGACCGCCGCCGATTGACACCCGGCGAAGTCCGCCGTACGGTCTCGCGTTAATAGGAAACTTTCCTAACAGATCGCGTGATCAGCGCGGCGAGTACCCGCGAGCGGCGAAGGGAGGCAGGGTTGGCTCATGGCAACAACACCCGGAACGCCGCGCCTGCTGCGCGCGATGAACGACCGCGCCGCCCTGGACCTGCTGCTCAGCCAGGGTCCGCTCTCCCGCACCACGCTGGGCAACCTGACCGGTCTGTCCAAGCCGACCGCGTCCCAGCTGCTCGCACGGCTGGAGGCTGCCCACCTGGTCCGCCAGAGCGGCACCACCGCCGGTCGCCCGGGCCCGAACGCGCAGCTGTACGAGATCAACGGCAGCATCGCGTACGTCGCCGGCCTCGACGTCACGCCGGCCCGGATCCGGGCCGCAGTGGCGGACCTGACCGGCAAGGTGGTCGGCGAGTACGAGCTGGCTACGCCAGGCCGCAGCGCCAAGGGCACGGTCGACCGGGTGGTCAAAGCGATCGAGGGCGCAACCGGCGAGGCGGGCCTGAATCGCGAACGACTGCACCGGGTCTCGATCGGTACGCCGGGTGGTTTCGACCCGACGACCGGCCGGCTGCGGTACGCGACCCATCTGCCCGGCTGGCACGCGCCGCATCTGCTCGAGGAGCTGGCCGCCGCGATCGCCGTACCGCTGGAGGTCGAGAACGACGTCAACCTGGCCGCGATCGCCGAGCAGCGCGTCGGCCACGCCCGCGAGCACGACAACTTCGTGCTGCTCTGGGGCGAGGAAGGCATCGGCGCCGCGATCGTGATCAACGGCCGGCTGCACCGCGGCGCGACCGGTGGCGCGGGTGAGGTCGCGTTCCTGCCGCTCCCGGGTACGCCGCTGGTCCGCAACGTCGGCCGCAACAACGCCGGCGGCTTCCAGGAGCTCGCCGGCGGCGAACCGGTCCTGGAACTCGCCCGCGAACACGGCTTCAAGGCCCGTACGCCGGAAGCCGCGATCGCGGCCGCGCTGCAGACCGAAGGCGCGGGCGACGCCGTGCTCACGGAGTTCGCGCACCGGCTGGCCGTCGGGCTGGCCGCCATCGTCGCGGTCGTCGACCCCGAGCTGATCGTGCTCGCCGGTGGTGTCATCACCGCAGGTGGCGAACGCCTGCGCGGCCTCGTCCAGGACGAGCTCGCTGATCTCGCCGTCCCGCGGCCGCAGCTGCTGATGACCGCGATCAGCACCGATCCCGTGCTCTCCGGAGCACTGCAGTCCGCCCTGAGCACGACCCGCGACGAGGTCTTCGACACCGCTGGTCCACCTGTCACCTAGGAGCCGCAGCATGAAACTCACAGTCGTTGGTGGCGGGTCCACCTACACGCCCGAACTCGTCGACGGCTTCGCCCGGTTGCGGGACACGTTGCCGGTCTCGGAGCTTGTGCTGGTCGATCCGGCGGCGGACCGGCTCGAGCTGGTCGGCGGCCTGGCCCGCCGGATCTTCGCAAAACAAGGGCATGCGGGCCGCGTGATCACCACGTCCGACCTGGACGCGGGCATCGAGGGCGCGGACGCCGTGCTGCTCCAGCTGCGCGTCGGCGGGCAGGCAGCGCGCAACGAGGACGAGACATGGCCGCTGGAGTGCGGTTGCGTCGGCCAGGAGACGACGGGCGCCGGTGGTCTCGCCAAGGCACTGCGGACCGTGCCGGTCGTGCTGGACATTGCCGAGCGAGTACGACGTACCAATCCGGACGCGTGGATCATCGACTTCACCAACCCGGTGGGGATCGTGACGCGTGCGCTGTTGTCGCACGGACACAAGGCGGTCGGGCTGTGCAACGTGGCGATCGGGTTCCAGCGTCGGTTCGCCGCCATGCTGGGGGTCACGCCGGAAGAGGTGTCGCTGGACCACGTGGGGTTGAACCACCTGACCTGGGAGCGCGCGGTCCGCGTCAACGGCGAGGACATGCTGCCGAAGCTGCTCGCCGAGCACCTGGACGACCTGTCCGAGGACCTGATCCTGCCGGCCGACGTAGTACGTGAGCTTGGCGTCGTGCCGTCGTACTACCTGCGCTATTACTACGCGCACGACGCGGTGGTGAAGGAGCTGCTCACGAAGCCTTCTCGTGCCGCGGAGGTCGCAGCACTCGAGAAGGAGCTGCTGGACATGTACGCCGACCCGAAGCTCGACGAGAAGCCCGCTCTGCTCGAGAAGCGCGGCGGTGCGTACTACTCCGAGGCCGCGGTCGCCCTGGCATCGTCATTGCTCAACAACACCGGCGACGTGCAGGTGGTCAACACCCTCAACAACGGCACGTTCCCCTTCCTCGCTGACGATGCGGTCATCGAGGTGCCTGCCACAGTCGGCGCGGAAGGTACGACGCCGGAGCCCGTCGCCCCGCTGGAGCCCTTGTACGCCGGACTGGTCGCGCACGTGACGGCGTACGAGGACCTGGCGCTGGAGGCCGCTGTGAAGGGCGGATCCGAGCGCGTGTTCAGGGCACTGCTGGCGCATCCTCTGGTCGGGCAGATCTCCATCGCTCAGAAGCTGACCGACAAGCTGCTGGCGCACAACAAGGCGTATCTCCCGTGGGCGCGCTAGTCCCGGGCGGAGTCCTCGCCTTCGATGCCGGCAACAGCAAGACCGACGTCGCACTGGTCGCCGCGGACGGGACAGTGCTCGGTACGGCGCGTGGTGGCGGGTTCGAGCCACAGAAGCTCGGACCGGTCGCCGCGGTGGCCGGGCTGGAACCGCTGGTACGCGCTGCCGCGGCAGAAGCCGGACTGCGACTGGGCGACGTACCGCTGGTGCAGCAGATCTCGGCGTGCCTGGCGAACGCCGACCTGCCGATCGAGGTGGAACAGCTGACCGCTGTCTTCGAGGACTGTGGTTGGGCGGAGTCGGTGTACGTCACCAACGACACCTTCGCCCTGCTGCGCTCCGGGGTGGACGAACCGCGTGGTGTGGCAGTGGTTTGCGGTGCAGGGATCAACTGCTCCGGGATGCTCCCCGACGGACGGACCGCCCGCTTCACCGCGCTGGGGAAGCTGACCGGCGACTGGGGCGGCGGTGCGCAACTGGCCGAGGAGGCGTTCTTTTCGGCGTCGCGCGCAGAGGACGGCCGCGGCCCGGCGACCGCGCTCCTCACCGCGCTGCCGGCGCACTACGGCTTGCCGTCACTGGCTGCGGTGATCGAGGCGTTGCACCTCGGCGACTTCCCGGCGCCGCGGCAGCTGGAGGCCGTGCCGGTGCTGTTCCAGGTCGCGGCCGCCGGCGACACCGTTGCCTTGGGCATCATTCAGCAACAGGCCGAGGAGATCGTCGCGATGGCGGTCAGCGCGTTGCGGCGGCTCGAGCTGCTCGGTGAGCCCGTCACCGTCGTACTCGGTGGTGGCGTCCTGACCGCGGGGCACTCGGTCCTGCTCGACCGCGTGACGGGTCTGCTCGCCGACGTCGCTCCGAAGGCAGTCCCGCGCGTGGTCGACGTACCGCCGGTCGTGGGTGCGGCGCTGCTCGGACTTGACCACACGGCCGCCGGAGCGAGCGCCCAGGAGCGCCTACGCGCAGCCTTCGCGCCGCCACCGGCCGCCTGACCCGGCCCTCCTCCCACCCGAGCGGAGCGAGGGGTGGGGATGTTGCAGCACTGTTTCATTGGGGACTGATGCAAACTCCCGCGCGTGATGTGGCGTCCCACGAGTAGGACCACATCCACTCGGGAGGTCGATGATGATTCGAAGGATCATAGGTCTGGGCGGTACGACGGCCCTCGCAGTCAGTGCGCCATTCGTTCTCACCGCGGCCGGAGCACCGGCCAACGCAACCACGACCACGACCACGACCAGCTGTAGCCGGCTCGCGTCTGCGACGAACATCTCCGCTGCGGCGTACGCCGACCGCTTGGTGCGCGCGTGGGGCAGCGGTGCGACCGCGACCGCCAACTGCTACGCGTCGACGGCTGTTACCCGCACGCTCTACGGACAGGCATTGCCCGGTGGCATCCACTGGCGCCGGGTCTCGACCGAAGGCGCCGCCGGCACGATCTACGTGACGTACCACGACGACGCTCGCGGCGGGAACCTCACGATCGGCGTACAGAACGTCGGTCTGCGCGCGGCGAACGGCTGGCACGCGGCGTACACCGCCAAGTTCAGCGGCGAGCCGCGGGCCTGGAACGCGGTCCAGTGGTCGGACAATCTGGTCCGGGCCTGGGGACGCGGTGACACCAAGTGGACTGCGTACTACGCGACGCCGACCGCGGCCGCACAACTGCACAAGGTCGCCGCGAAGGGCGGTTCGCACTGGACGCGCAGCTCCGCCGAGGGCGCGGCCGGTACGACGTACGTGACGTACCGGAACGACGTCACCAGGCACACGCTGGTGATCGGTGTGTCGAACGTCGGGCTGTCCCAGGGCGACGCACACGCGGCGTACACGGTGCGGTACCACTGATGGCTTGAGCTCGTCCTGTTGAGGTGTAATCATGATTACATGAGTACACAGACCGAGCAGGAGAAGGTGCGGGGCTGGCTGACCGGGCGGTTGCCGGGCGACTGGTTCGAGGGTGAGCCCGAGCTGTCGATCGACCGGGACGAGATCCTGATCGTCGGCCGGATCCCCGCACCCGAGCAGAGCAAGGACGTGAGCGACTCCGAGCGCTCCGCCGCCGAGGCAGGCCGGATCAAGCAGTTCCGCGAGGACACCCGGGACCACCGGATCGAGATCGCCCGCGAGCTCGAGCACGCCACCCGCCGCAAGGTCGCCTGGGGCGTCCGTTGCGGCGAGACCAGGACGATCTTCACCTCGCTGTCCGCACCGGTGATGACCCGCCTGCGCCAGCCCGAACGCCAGGTCCTCGACACGCTCGTCGACGCCGGCGTGGCCCGCTCCCGCAGCGACGCCCTCGGCTGGTGCGTCAAGCTGGTCGCCCAGCACAGCGAAAGCTGGCTGTCCGACCTCCGCGAAGCCATGCGCAAGGTCGAGGACGTCCGCGAAGCAGGCCCCGACACCTCGGAGAGCTGACCCTCACGAGGTCGTGAGGATCACCAACTGCTGGGTCGCGCGGGTCATGGCGACGTAGCGGTCGACTGCTCCCTCGAAGGTCTCGGGATCGATGAGTACGACGAGGTCGAACTCGAGGCCCTTCGACAGGGCCGGCGTCAGCGAGCGGATACGTGCTGTCGTCGGTACTGCGTCGCCGCCGGCGCTGATCACGCAGGCAACGCCATCGCCCTCTTCGGCGAGCCAGGCGTCGAGGATCGAGCCCAGGTCGGCGACCGAGCCGTGGACCACCGGACGGTCGCCCTTGCGGATGGACGTCGGAACATTTGCGTCCGGAAGGACTGCCCGGATGACCGGCTCGGCCTCGGCCATCACCTGTTCCGGCGTTCTGTAGTTGACGGTCAGGGTCGCCACGTTGATCTGGTCGAGCCCGACCCGCTCGAGCCGTTCCGGCCAGGTCTCCGTGAAACCGTGCCTGGCCTGAGCGCGGTCGCCGACGATCGTGAAGCTTCGCGACGGGCAGCGGAGCAGCAGCATCTGCCACTCGGCGTCGGTCAGCTCCTGCGCTTCGTCCACGACGACGTGTGCGAACGGACCGGCCAGCAGGTCCGGGTCCTTGTGGACCAGCCCGGCCGGGTCGACCAACGCGTCGGTGAAGTCCTCACCGCGCAGCATCGACACGAGTCCCCCGCCGTACTCGTCGTCGCCGGCCGCGATCAGGTTGTCGACGACCTCGGACATGCGTGCCCGCTCCGCCGCGGCCGCTGCCTTCCGCCGGCGTGTACGCCGCGATGCCTCGGGATCGCCGACCCGGAGCCGGGCAGCATCGAGGAACGGCAGGTCTTGCAGCGTGAACGCGTACGGGTCCTCGCGCTGCAACAGCTTGACCTCTTCGGGTTCGAGCCACGGCGCACACCTGCGCAGGTACGCCGGGACGGACCACAGATCCGCGACGACGTCGTTCGGTTCGATCAACGGCCAGGCCTTGTCGAACGTCGTCCGCAGGTCTTCGTTCTGTTCCAGGGATCTGCGCAGCATCTCTTCCGGGGTGTCCTCGTCGTCCTGCTTGTCGATCAGGATCGTCAACAGCTCTTCCCAGACCAGGTCGCGCGCTTCGTTGTGCGGCGTACCGGGATCGGGCGCTTCGAACGCGTCGGTCCAGTCGGCCGCCGTGAGTTCGAGCTCGGACCAGTGGGTCTCGACGATCATTCGCTTCGTCGGCGCTTCCTCGTAGAGCCGGACGGCCGGTTCGATCGCTGTCACCAGTTCGGCCGACGATTTCAGCAGTGCGACGTCGGGATCGTCCTCGGGCTTCGCCGCGGCGCCTTCGGGCACGAGGTCCCGGAGCGTGCACGTTCGCACGCCCTCCTCGCCCAGGCTGGGCAGGACGTCGGCGACGTACGCCAGGTACGGCTGGTGCGGGCCGACGAACAGTACGCCGCCATGCCGCTCGCCGAGCCGTGGATCGGAGTACAGCAGGTACGCCGAACGGTGCAGCGCGACAACCGTCTTCCCGGTGCCCGGACCGCCGTCGACGACGAGCGCACCGCGGGAACCCGCACGGATGATCGCGTCCTGGTCGGCCTGGATCGTCCCGAGTACGTCGCGCATGCGAGGCGACCGGCTGCTGCCGAGGCTGGCGATGAACGCGGACTGGTCGTCGAGCGCCGCGGCGTGTCCTGCGAACTCGTCGGCGTTGAAGACCTCGTCCCAGTAGTCGCTGATCCGGCCACGGGTCCAGCGATACCTGCGCCGGCTGACCAGGCCCATCGGGTTGCCGTGCGTCGCTCCGAAGAAGGGCTCGGCCGCCGGTGAACGCCAGTCGATCAGCAGGCGGCGACCTTCGCTGTCGGTGAGGCCGAGGCGTCCGACGTACACAGGCTGCTCGGGGTCATCCGCGCTGACGACGTGGCCCAGACACAGGTCGAGGCCGAAGCGACTGAGGAGGCGGAGACGGGTCGTCAACCGGTGGACCTCGAGGTCGCGGTCCATCGCCTCCTGGCCGATGCCACCAGGTGCCTTACGGGCGGTCTCGAGACGGTCGGTCAGGTCGGCGATCGATTGCTGCAGGGTCTCCGCGATGGCCGCGAAGTGTTTCTCGTCGTCGGCGATCAGTGCCGGGTCGGCTTTGGCGGCAAGGTGTTCGGGAAGGTCGAACGCACTGGTGGGCACGGCGGCGATTCTGAAGCACGAGGTGGGGCTTGCGGCAAGCCCGGTCGTCGGTTATAGATTGGAAATAGAGGGGAACACGTTTCTGTGCTCCCCTCTATTTCTTTGCCTTCTACTGGCCGGACTGCCAGTTGGCGTTCGGCTGGGTGCCGTTGGAGTAGCCGGCGCTGTGTGCCGCAGGGTGCTGCTGCGCGGGAGGCATCGGCTGCTGGTAACCGTTGTCGTAGCCGCCCTGGGCCGGGTACGACGGCGTACCGTTCATCGGGTTCTGGTCCGCGGACGGCTTCATCATCTTGTCGCGGTCGAACAGGTTGGCCAATGCGCGGCCGGCCATCTCGCGGCCCCCGAGGCCGAAAGCAAGACCGAGGGCGAGCGCGGCGCCGGCGAGCACGATCAGCAGCGTGTTGCCGGTCAACTGGACCGCGATCCCGAGCTGGGTCAGCGCGGCGAACGCGGCGTACACGAGGATCGCGTACTTACCCACCTTGGCGAGCGTTTCGTTGCCGGTGGCACCGCGGATGATCGCGGCCAGGAAGTTCGCGAACAGCGCCGCCAGGCAGATGATCACGATCGCGGCGAAGATCCGCGGGATGTAGCCGAGCATGTCGCTCATGAAGTTCGAGATCTCCGGTACGCCGAGCGCGGAGGCGAACATCGTGAAGCTGATCAGGAACACGAACCAGAACACGACCTTGCCCAGCATCGCCGAAGCGGTCAGCCCCGTGCCCGACCGTTGCAGCACACCGGAAACGCCGGCTCTGTCCATCCATTGATCGAAGCCGACCCGGCCGAGCAACTTGCCGACGAGTTTGCCGAGCACCTTGGCGACGAAGTAGCCGATCACCAGGATGACCAGACCGCCGAGCAGGTTCGGGATGAACGACAGCAACTTGCTGAAGGCATCTTCGAACGGCCCGGTGAAGTCGATCGCTAATGCGGACATCGGGACTTCCTTCCGAATTGGCCCGCATCCGCTGTCGCGCAGCACTGCACACGACCCCGGCACACGGGCGGATGCAGTGGTGTCCAGTATTACTCGTACCCTTGGTTGCGCAGGGCAAACAGCCCGCTACGGCGGGTCCCGCTAGGAAAAGTGTTTGCATAAGTTTGAGATGCTGCGACCATGCCCGAAACCGTGATCCGCCGCGCCACAGCCGCCGATGTCGGCCCGATCGTCGCGATGATCGCCGACGACCAGCTAGGCGCCACCCGCGAGTCGCTCGACGATCTCACCCCGTACCTGGCCGCCTTCGAGCAGATCGATGGTGATCCCAACCAGTTGCTGATGGTTGCTGATCGCAACAACGAGGTCATCGGCACGCTGCAGCTGACGATCATCCCGGGCCTGTCCCGCCGGGGCTCCACCCGCGGCCTGATCGAAGCCGTCCGGGTAGCGGCACCCGCCCGCGGCTCGGGCCTCGGCACCAAGCTCATCCAGTGGGCCATCGAAGAATCCCGCACCCGAGGCTGCACCCTCGTCCAACTGACCTCGGACAAAACCCGCACCAACGCCCACCGCTTCTACACGAACCTCGGCTTCACCAACTCCCACGAGGGCTTCAAACTCAAACTCCGGTAGCGGTCAGCTGACGCGCTTGGCGGGGGCGGTGAAGGTGTTGCAGGAGGCGGGGTTGGTGGTGGCGAAGGCTCGGATGGTCCAGTAGCCGTGGTTCTTGCGGGAGCCGTGGTCTCGGACGGTGCTGTATTCGTCGCCGACGTGCTGGACGATCGAGCGCCAGATGCCGAGGCGGCGGCCGGAGAGGGCGAAGGTCTGTTTGTTGGCGCCGAGGAACGCGGCGCCCAGGCAGCTCGCCTGCAGTTCCTTGCGGCGCATCACCTCGAGCTGGCCGGCTTCGGACTTCCCGCGCATCAGCTCGTTGTACAGCGTGAGAATCCCGACCGACCGCTGGACGTGATGGCCGTACTCGTGTGCGACGAGCTGCTCGAAGTCGATCAGGTTCGCGACCGGATCGTCCGCGTCGAGGAACTCCTCCCACTCCAGGCAGATCTTCCCGGTCATGCCGCTCCAGTGGTAGAACGCGTCGGAGTTCGCCGGCGGATCCAGGCACTCCGGCGTCGCCTCGGGGTGGCGCATGCTGTAGGCGAAGACCTCCGGCGGCACCAGGTAGGCGTCGGACCTCTCCACCATCGGCGCCCACGCCTTGTCCATGCACGCGACCAGCACCTTGGCGTAGGCGACCATCCCCGCCTTCGACGTCAGGTCGGGCCGCGGCAACGAGCATCGCACCGCAGGCACCTTACCCGCGGTGTAGAGCTTGTTGTGGATGACGCCGTCCGCGAGGTCGATCGAGATCGGATCCGACGGCGTGCTCACCACCGCGACCGGCGTCGGAGTCGGTGTTGAGGTTGTCGGTGTCAGCGTCGGCGTCGGTACGGCGGCAGTCGGCGAACTGTTCGGCGCGCAAGCGCTGACGGAGAGCACGCACAGCGCGGCGACTACCGCCAGGCGGTTCGGGATCTTCACGTGACTCGCTCTGCGGGGACGGACCAGGTGTTGCAGGCGGAGGGGGATTTGGCTTTGAAGGCGGCTTGGGCCCAGGCGGTGCTGCTCTTGCGCGAGCCGTGGTCCGGTTGGACCGTCGGTGCGTCGTCATCGCCGGCGTACGCCGCATCCCGGTAGGCCTCGAGCCTTTCGCCGTACAGGTCGAGGGTCTGCTGATTCGCCCCGAGGAAGGCGGACGCGAAGCAGGACGCCTGCAGCTCGTGGCGGCGCATCTGCTCGAGGCGGGCCGCGCCGCTGGCCTCCGACCAGCGATCGTCGAAGTACGACGAGATCCCGGTCAGCTGCTGCACGTGGTGGCCGAACTCGTGCGCCATCGTGAACTGGAGGTACACCCCGGCCCACACGCGGTCGTCCGGACTCTCCTCGGTGAACTGGTCCCAGTCGAGATAGATCCCGGCGTCCGCGCAGTAGAAACCTTCGTCGTCCTTCCCGAAGATCCCGCAGCCCGTCTTCCAGCCCTGGTCGACGACGTACACGACGGTGGAGGAGTACACGACGTCCGCACGCTCGACCACCGGCTTCCAGGCCCGCTCGAGACAGCCCAGGACCGCGTTCGCGTACTGCTGCACTTCCTTCTGCGTCTGCAGCGGAATCTTCGGCAACTTGCAGGGCACCGCCGGCACCTGTCCCGCCGAGTAGATCTCGTTGTGGAGTAGGTAGAAGTCGCCCGGCGACTGGTACGTCGACCTCGCCGTCGGAGCAACCCGCGCCGGCCTTGACGCAACCGGCGTCGGACCAGGCGCCGTGCTCAACACCACAGCAGGCGCGGCCGACGGCGTACATCCAGCGGACAACACGAGGAGCAGTCCGGCCAGCGCCATCGCCGGCCCGCGGCGCATCAGCTCACCTTGGCAGCGGGTGCGGTGAAGGTGTTGCAGGGGGCGGGACCGGCGGCCTTGAAGCCGGGGTCCGCCCAGACCCAGTTGTTCTTGCGGGAACCGTGGTCGCGGAGCTTCTTCTTGCTGTACTCGTCGCCGGAGTGCTGCGTCTCCCACTGCCACACGTGCAGCTTCTCGCCGGACATGCCGAGCGCCTTCTTGTTGGCGCCGAGGAAGGCCGCGCCGAAGCAGGTGGCCTGCAACTCCAGGCGCCGGGACCACTCGAGCTTCATCGCCTTGGAGTTCGTCCACCCCTCGCGGGAGGTCTCCGCAGTGAGCATCTCGGTCATCTCCTGAACGTGATGGCCGTACTCGTGCGCCATCGTGTCGAGCATCCAGACCCTGGCACCTTCCGGGCTGTTCTTGTAGTACGCGAGGTCGCTCTTCCAGCTGATGTTGATGCTCTCGTCGTAACCGCAGTAGAACGCCGTGTCCGACTCACCGGTGCAGGTGTCCTCAGACGTGGCCTGGCTGGTCTGCAGCCTCAGCTTCGGCGCCCGGAAGTCGTACCCAGCCCGCTTCACCACCGGCTCCCACGCCTTGTTCAGGCAGGGCAGCAGGGCCTGGTAGTACCGCAGGATCGCGGACTGCGAATCCGGTGTGATCGCGGGTTCCTTGCAGCTGACCGCCGCCACCTTGCCCGACGTGTAGATCTTGTTCTTCTGCAGGCGAACCATGTCCGGGATCCCCGGGACAGTAACGGTGACCGTCGGGTCCGGTGGAGTCGGGATCGGGACCTGGGACTTCTTCACCGATGGCTGCGAGAGTGGGTTGTCGACCCTGGTGTCGTAGGAGTTGATGAGTTTGAAGCCGGCGACGGTGGCGCCGGTGAGCATGACGAGGACCACTGCCGAGAGGCCGGCTATCACGCGGCGCGAGTAGTGGCGCGGTGGCTTGACCGGCGGCGGTTCCGTCGAGAACTGCGGTACGCCGCGCGACGGGTTCTTGTGCCATCCCGTCGTCCGCTGGCCGCCGATCCGGCGAGTGCCGGTCAGCGGCGGCAGCGGGCCGCCTGTGAGCGGTGCGACCGGTGGGCCGCTGTACTCGCTCGTGGTACCCGGATCGGTCGGGATCGGGCGGGCCTTACGGCGTACCGGGGAGTCGTCCAGCGCGACCGAGCGAGCCTTCCCGAGGCCGTCGGGTTGCCGGCTCTTCAGGGTCAGCGGACGCGTCCCGGCGGCCGGCTCGTCGCTGCCGCCGGGCAGGAAGTGTCCCGGCTTCGGCGTACCGTCCTCGGACTCAGGCATCGGCCATTCCCATCTCGCTCAGCTGACCTTCGCGGATGCTGCGACGAAAGTGTTGCAGCTGCCCGGGTTGGTTGTCGCGAAGCCCTGGTTCATCCACAGGTCGAGGCTCTTGCTCGAGCCGTGGTCGGGGGTCTTGTCCTTGGTCTTGTCGTCACCGCGGCGCTGGATCAGCCCGTTCCACTGGTTCAGCAGCTCGCCGCGCAGCGGGAAGCTGTTCTTGGCCGCGCCGAAGAACACCGCACCGAAGCAGTACGCCTGCAGGGCCGCCCGCCGCTGCTGCTCGAACTGCCCGGCCTTGTTCGCCGCCGTGTCGGCGAGGTTGTCGGCCGCATCGGCCATCCCGGTCAGGTTCTGCACGTGGACGCCGTACACGAAGGCGAACGACTGCGCCATCTCCGCGCGGGTCTCGGCCTTGTGCTTGGGATAGTCCTCGACGATCTTCTGCCACGGCATCGTCGCGCTGCCGCCCTGGTCGTCCTGGCAGTACAGCGCGAGATCCTTCTGTACGCCGCAGGCCGTCTCGTCGCCCTCGTTGTAGATGATCAGCCGTGGCGACCGGAACTCGAACCCGGCCTTGGTGACGATCGGCTCCCAGGCCTTGTCCATACATGCCGTCAGCGCCTCGTAGTACGAGCGCACGTTCTCCATCGAGGTCGGCCGGAAGGCGGGCTCCTTGCATTTCACCACCGGCATCGCGCCGGCCGTGTAGATCGCGTTCTTGCCGACGATGTCGGCGTCCGGCGTACCCTTCCCGACCGGCTCGGTGGTCGTCGGCCCGCCGGTCGGCTTCACCGACGGCGTCACCATCGGGTTCACGCTGAAGGTGTCGGACGAGAACACCTTGACGGCGAACGTCACACCACCGCCGACGAACAGCAGCGCGGCGACCACGATCAGCGCCACCAGGCCCTTCGAGCGCCGTTTCGTCGGGTCGAACGGGATCGGCTGCGGGTGGAACACCTCCCGGTACGCGGCGGCCGCCCGGTCGTCGGCCGTCGGCGGTCCGAGCCGGCTGCCGGACAACGTCGCACGGCGGGAGTCGATGCGGGTCCCCTGCAGCTGAGGCGGGATCGGCGGAGCCTCGCCGCCCAGTCGCGGCGTCGGCGCGGCCAGTGGTCCGGCCGGCGGCGCCACGGGTGGTCGCTGCGTTTCCGTCGAGCCCTGCTCACCCTCGCCGCCAGGCAGGAAATGACCAGGCTTGGGCACCGGCTTGTCGGCCATGACTTCCCCGCTTCTCCCCAGTACCGGCCCTCGTGCCGGTTCCACCCATTCACCAGAACGGCCGGAACACCCCCAGTGCCGGCCGACGGCTGATGTTACGGCCTGGACCGCCTTGCCGAAAACCGAGTTGCAGCTATTGACATCGTTTCGCGACCGTTACCCCCTGGACAGATGAACCTCCCTCTGCCCGAAGAGGCACTGGCCCTGTGGTCCGACTTCCCCGTCGACCGGCAGCCCCGGCCGATTGTGCTGATGAGCTTCTCGCTCGGCCCAGGCGGGTATCCGATGCTGGAGGACCGGACGGACGTCCTGCGGCATGCGGCGGTGGTTTCGGACGTCGATATGCCCCCCTGGCTGCTGGAGGCGCTGCAGCCGGATCCGAAGCCGCATTGGCAGGTCGATCCGGTCCGGGTGCGTTCTGTACGGCGCGTCACCCCGGAATTCCGCACGGATCGCGGACATCGGCCGCTCCCGGCGTACCGGGTCGAGTTCGCGGGACTGCAGTACCGGCCCGGGCACGCGCCGAACCCCAAGGCGGAGGGGATCGGGTACCCGCCGATGCATGTGCTCGATCCGGCCGTCGAGCTCTGGTGGCCCCCAGGGCTCGAGTCGAGCTATCGCGGTGGGTTGCGAGGGCTGCCGCCGGCTGTGCTGATGGACGGCGGGCGGACGGTCCGGTGGGTTGTGCACGGCGCGCCGCCGGCGTACACCGACGTGTGGGTGGGTGCCGTGCTCGAGTCGCGGACTGCTGTGGTTCTTGTGCTCGACGGCGCCACCCGCCCGGGCGTCGAGGTGATTCCCCTGGTCGCGGTCGGGCGGGTGGTCACAGCGAAGCTGAAGGAGCCGCTGGCGGATCGGGTGTTGGTGCAGAGCGACGGGATCCCGATCGAGGTGATCTCGATCTAGCGGCGGCCGCGCGCGAGGAAGTGGAAGCCGGCGGAGATGAGGTTGGGGTCGGACTCGACCTGACGGGCCAGGAGGACGGCCGATGGGAGGAGGGTGTCGACAGCGTCGGGCGGGGTGTTCTGCAGGACGTTGGCGGCTGGGCCCTCTACTCCGAGAATCTCTACGTCGCTGAGGCCGGCGGTGACGAGTTCGGTGGCCAGTTCGTCGGCGTGGTGGAAGTACGCGACGGTGAAGCCGGACCTGCCGTCGTTGCGACCGGACGCGAACGGCTCGGCGAACAGGTGGAGGTTCTCCGGAGTGAGGTGACCGTTGCTTCCGGCTTCGAGCAGACCGCCGTACCGGTTGATCCCGGCCGCGATCACCAGGCCGCCGGGGCGCGTCACCCGGAGCGCCTCCGACAGCGCCTGGGCACGGTCCGACGCCTCGACGAGGTGGTAGAGCGGGCCGAGCAGGAGCGTGGCGTCCACGCTCGCGTCGGCCTGCCGCAGGTGGCGGGCGTCGCCGACCTCAGCGCTGAACGTGCCCACGGTCGCCGCCTGCTCGACGTGTTCGACCACCGGATCGACCAGCGTGACCCGGTGACCGTCCTCGGCCAGCCAGCGTGCGTGGATCCCGGTCGCGCCGCCGACATCGAGTACGTCGGACGCGGGCGGCAGCCATCGGCGGAGCAGCTCCTGGGTCCGCAGGAACTCCAGGCGGCCGTGTCCGGACCGGATCAGCCGGTCGTCCTCGACATACCGGTCGCGGTAGAACTCGTGGATCAACGGATCAAGATCAACCATTCAGCCACTGTGCCGTCCGAAAATCCCAGGCACATCCCGTTTTGCCACCGGTACCCTGTGCGGGTGGTGGAGCTGAAGCACGAGGACTATCCGCGGTCCAACGGGTACGACGCCGAGTGGCTGCTGTCCGGTGACATGGGCCCGAATCCCCTGTGGTTGCTGGAAGATCTCGCCCGCGAGCTCGAGCTGCGACCCGGTATGCGGGTGCTCGACCTGGGATCGGGGAAGGGTGCCACCTCGGTCTTCCTGGCGAAGGAGTACGGCGTACAGGTGTGGGCCGCGGACCTGTGGGTCGACCCGACGGAGGCCGCCGCCTACATCGCGCCCCAGGACGGGGTGGTGACCCTCAAGGCGGAGGCGCACACGCTGCCGTTCGCGCAGGGCTTCTTCGACGCGATCGTGTGCATCGACGCGTACGAGTACTTCGGGACCGCGGACAACTACCTCGCCTACATCACGAGCTTCCTCAAGCCGGGAGGTCAGCTGGGCGTCGTGACGCCGGCGATGACCAAGGAGCTCCGCGAACTCGGCCACATCCCGGACCACATCAAGAACGTGGTCGGGTGGGAGGCCCTCGCCTGGCACACCGCGGACTGGTGGCGGTTCCAGTGGGAGATCACCGAACTGGTCGATGTCACCGCGGCGCGGCTGCAGAAGAACGGCTGGTCGGACTGGCTCAGATGGTCCCGCGCGGTCGCGGAGTACAGGGACGAGCGACGGGACGGCTCGCTCGACATGCTCGAGACGGATCAGGGCGAGTATCTGACCTTCGCCGTCCTGGCTGCCCGCAAACGCCGATCGCCTGGCATGCTGGGGGCATGAGCTGGGCTGTTTATGCGGTGCGCGGGCCAGGGGGCGTACGTCGCCTCGACGACATGCCGATGGACTACGAGCCGCCATCGGTCGGTACGGCGACCGACGTGGTGGCCGCGGTCCGGGAGGTGGTGCCGGATGTCGACACGAGCAAACCGTCCTGGCTGGCGCTGCGAAGTCCGGAGTACGACGTCGAGATGACCATCGGCAAGGGGGTCGAGGTCCGCGACATCACGTTCTATCTGAACGACGGCCCGCGGTCGATCCCGATCGTGATGGAGATCAGCCGCAAGCTCGGGGTCACGCCGTACGACACCGAGTCCGGTGACTTCCTCACCGAGGAGTCCCGGCCGCCCGTGCCGCCGCCGATGACGCCGGACGAGATCAAGATGAACAAGCCGAAGTGGTGGAAGTTCGGCCGGAAGTAACTCCGGCTCAGTCCAGCAGCGTGAGGTCTGCTGGGCCCAGGTGCAGGGTGCCGGAGGTCAGGGGCGTCGTGCGGATGCCGCCGTGGCCGCGGAGTGCTTTCATTGCGCCGGGTGCGAGTACTTCGTCCATCCAGGCGCACGGGTTGGCGGGGCGGTTGGCTTGGAAGGTGATCGGGCCGGAGCCGGAGTCGAGTGTGAAGCGGCGGCCGGGGACGCGTGAGCCGTCGGCCGCCCGGTGCGCCGCCAGCTCGTCGATCGGGTAACCGCGGAGGGTGATGTTGCGCCGGCTGAGGTGCGGGTCGAGTGGTTCAGGCAGACCGAGGGTGCGCACGACCTCATCGAGCGACGCGGCGTCGATCAGAGTGACGGCGGCGTTCTTGTGGATCTTCTGGCCGTAGTAGCGGTCGCCGACGATGCCCAGTTCGGCGCGGATCTCGATCTCGGTGCGTGCTACCGGCTCGGGGTCCGGGCGGGGACCGTCCTGCGGTCGGCCCTCGAAGGCGTGCTCTCGGGAGACGACGAATGCAACGAGCTCGACCAGCATGTGGATCAACCCCAGGTGAGTGGATCGAGGAGGCGGAAGAACTCCAGGCGCCGGGAGTCAGGCTCCGACAGCCCGTACGCAGCGAAGAACGGTGCCGGGTCGGCGGACCACTCGTCGTGGAGCTGGATGGCCGTCAGCGCCAGATCTGTGTACCTGTCGGCGATGCCCAGGCGGCCCAGGTCGATCAGCCCGGTGACCTTCAGCGTTCGAGGATCGAAGAAGACGTTCGGCAGGCACGCGTCACCGTGGCAGACCACAGGCTCGAGGACGCTCTCGACATAGGGGCGCTCGGCAACTACCTGGTCGAGCAGCTCCGACGGCTTCAGCAGCCGCCACTCGTCGGTGAGGAAGTCCGGGTTCACGGCATCCCGTCGTACGACGTCTGCCGCCGTGGCGATCACCGCCGCCAACGGGCGCTCGAACGGGCAATCGGTCAACGCATGCAACTCTCGGAGCACCGATCCGAGGCTCTGCATCGCCGCACCGTGCGCCGAAGGCGGGAGCGCGTCACCGGGCACACCCGGTACAGCTGACGTCAGCAGGCACGCGCCGTCCGACTGCGCCTCGAGCCAGTCGACAACCGTCGCGCCAGGAAAGCCGGTCCCGGTGAGCCACTCCACCCGGGTGCGTTCGGCCGCAAGTTCTGCGACACCAGAACGATCGCAGCACTTGGCGAAGACGTCGCCCCGCCGGTAGACCCGCGTATCGGACTCGCCGACATCTACCAGCGTCCACTCATCAGACCGCGGCGGTAGCAATTCTCTCCCTGGTGTGATTGAGGATCGCGGTCACCGGACACCCGGTCACCAGCTTGCCATCAGCAACAAACCCTTCCTCGCGGCCGGTCAGCGACTCGATCAGCCGATCCCGCCAGAACGCCCGCAGCTCAGGACGCGAGGCAACCAGATTCCGCAGCTCGCCCGGATCTTCCACCAGGTCGAACAGCTGCTCCACCCCACGCTCCGACCCCCACACGTACTTCACCCGACCGTCCGTCACCCACTGGATCGACTGCCCGAAGTGCAGATGCTCCCCGTGCAACCACTCCCGTACCGGCACCGACGAACCGCGCAAGAACGGCGCCAGCGAACAGGCGTCGACCGACGACGGGATCGGTACGCCGGCCAGATCCAGCAACGTCGGCATCACGTCCCGCAGCTCGACGACCTGATCGACAACCCCGCCACGCGTTGCACCGGCCGCCGACGCGCGATCGGCGACGATGAACGGCACATGCGCCGACCCCTCGTAGGGCACCGACTTCCGGAACATCCGATGGTCGCCCATCATCTCGCCGTGGTCCGACGTGAACGCGATGATCGTGTCGTCGTACACCCCGAAGTCGACCAGTGCCTCGCGGATCCGGTTGATCTGCAGATCGATCTGTGCCATCAATCCGTAGTACCCGGCCCGCGCCCGATGCACGACCCGGTCGGGCAGATCCCCGATCGAGGCCTGATAGTCCCCGTCCCGCCGGAACTCGTCCCAGTCACTCTCCCAGTCGCCCAACGTCCGCTCGTACGGCGGCAACGCGTCGTACCGGTCGAACGCCCAGGCCGGCGGATCGTACGGCGGATGCGGCCGATGGAACGACAGGTACAGGAAGAACGGTTTGGTCGGATCGCGCCGGTACAGCCACTCGACAGTCTGCGTGCCGATCCAATGGGTCGGATGCAGCGATTCCGCCTTGTCCCACGGGCGAGTGACCACCGAGTTGCAGTTCACGCCATGGTCGAAGTACTCCGCATCCGGCGAAACCCCCGGCTGCCGCCGCAACCACGGCACGTAGTCGTCGAAGAACCCGAACTGCTGCCGATGCTCCCGCCGCGAATGATGCAGGAACCCGTCATGCAGTACGACGTCGTCGAACCCGAGCCGCGCCCGCTCCGGCCACACGTGCATCTTCCCGATCGCCTGCGTGTGGTACCCGGCGCGCCGGAACTCACCCTGGATCGTCACCGGATGCGCCGCCTCGAAAGGAACGCCGTCGGTGTACCCGACCCGCCCGTGCCGCTCCTGCGACTGCCCGGTGAACAAGGCCACCCGGGCCGGCACGCACGTCGGCGTCGCCGAATACCCCCGGCTGAACCGCACCCCGGCCCGCGCCAGCTCGTCCAGATGCGGCGTCTCGACGTACGGATGACCGGCGCACGACAGCGCGTCGCCCCTCCACTCGTCGACACAGATCAGTACGACGTTGGGACGCTTCATACCCGGGACGACTCGCGCACGATCAACTGCCATGGGAAGTCGAACACCTCACCCGGAGCGCCCTCTCGATCGGTCAGCCTGCTCACGATGATCTGCGCCAGCGCGTCGTTGAAGTCGACCGGCCCGACCGTCGACAGCGACGGGTCGAGATGTTCGCCCTCCGGCGTGTTGCCGACGCCGACGATCGCCAGCTCCCGCGGTACGTCGATCCGCAGCCGATGCGCTGCCCGGACGGCGGCGATCGCGGCGAAGTCCGTCGTGCAGTAGAGCGCGGTCGGCCGATCCGGCTTCGAGAGCAACGCCATCGCGGCCCGGTACGCGCCTTCGGGATGCTGCTCGAAGACCTCGATGTCGTCGTCCCGGATCGGCCTGCCGGCGGCGCGCAACGTGTTCAGATACGCGTCGAAGCGCGCGAAGCCGGTCGTCCGCGAGGTCAGCGCGCCGACCCGGTCGTGGTGCTCGAGCAGATGCTCCACCGCGAGATGACAGCGCGGCTCGGCACCCGACCGGATCACGTCGAAGCCCTCCGGCTCGAGCGTCTCGCTGAACGCGACGATCTGCACGCCCTGCGCCGCAAACGCCTCCAGTTCAGCGATCTGCGCCGGATCCGGCTTGACGCTGTCTATGAAGATCACGTCCGGCGTCCGGTTCGAGAGCACGGTCCGCCAGTCGCCGTCGGCCACGATCAACGCAGTCTTGCCGAGCGGAGTCACCGCCGTACTGACCGTGGCCGCGACCGCCTGTGACCACGGGTCGGCGAGCACGCTGAGCGAGAGCAGGACCAGGTCCGACTTCCCGGTGCGGATCGCCCGTGCCGCATCGTTGCGCCGGTACCCGAGCCGCGTGGCCGCCTCACGGACCCGGTCCGCGGTCGTGTCCTTGATCGTGTGGCTGCGATGACGCCCGGACAGCACGTAGGACACGGTCGCGACCGAGACACCTGCCTCCTTCGCCACCATACGCAGCGTCGGCCGATCGGCCGCAGGTGAGGACATAGGACGATTGTCGCAGATCAGCCTTTGACGGCGCCGGTGATGACGCCTTTGGTGAAGTGGCGTTGCAGGAACGGGTAGACCATGGCGATCGGGACCAGGGCGACCACGACGACGGCCATCTGCAGGGACTGCGGTTGTGACGGCGGGTGTACGCCGAGCTGGTCCGCGGACAGCGACTTGCCCTGCAGCACGTACGTTCGCAGGATCACCTGGACCGGCCACTTCGACGTGTCGTTCAGGTACAGCAGCGCGTTGAAGAACGCGTTCCAGAACCCGACCGCGTAGAACAGCCCGACCACCGCGACCACGGCCTTCGACAGCGGCAGCACGATCCGTCGCAGGATGGTGAAGTCGCTCGCCCCGTCGATCCGCGCGCTCTCCAGCAACTCACCCGGCACGTTCATGAAGAAGGTGCGCAGGACAACGAAGTTGAAGGCGCCCAGGGCCCCGGGCAGGATCAGCGACCACAGGCTGTCGAGCAGGCCGAGCTGCTTCACCATCAGGAACATCGGGATGATGCCCGGCGCGAACAACAACGTGAACAGCACCATCAGCAACACCGGCCGCCCGAACAGCACCGGCCGCGAGGTCGCGTACGCCAGCGCGATCGTGACGGCGAGCGCGATCGCCGTACCCACCAGCGTGACGAAGACGCTGACCAGGATCGCCCGGCCCATCAACCCGCCGCCGAACAGCGTTTGGTACGCCTTCAGCGTCGGATGCGACGGCCACAGCACGTACCCGCCGGCGTCGATGATGTCGCGATCGCTGGCCAGGGACGTCGAGATGACGACCAGGATCGGGATCACGATCACCAGCGCGAAGCCGCCGAGCACCAACGCCTTGATCGCCTGGTATCCAGGAGAAGGACGTTCTTTCCAGATGGGTCTCATGCGCCGCGCCTTTGGAAGATCCCCGGCTCGCCGAGCCGATGGGCCAGTGAGTTCGCGCCCCACAGCAACAAGGCCCCGACCACACCCTTGGCCAGGCCGGCCGCGGCGCCGCTGCTCCAGTCACCGCCGACCACGCCCGCGTAGTACGTGAACGTGTCGAGTACTTCGGCCGCGCCGGGGCCGACCGAGTCGCGCTGCAGGATGAACTGCTCGAACCCGACGCTGAGGATGTCACCGATGCGGAGGATCAGCAGCAGCACGATGACGGTCCGCAGCGACGGCAGCGTGATGTGCCACATCCGCCGCCACCGCCCGGCGCCGTCCGCCGCGGCGGCTTCGTACAAGGACACATCCACAGTGGTCAGCGCCGCGAGGAAGATGATCATCGCCCAGCCCGCGTCCTTCCAGACCAGCTGTGCGACCACCAGCAGCGGGAACGTGTCCGGGTTGGTCATGAACGGGATCGGGTCCAGCCCCGCGTGCCGGAGCAGGTTGTTGACGAACCCCGCTCCGCCGAGCGACTGCTGGAACAGCGTCACGACCAGCACCCAGGACAGGAAGTGCGGCAGATAGGCGATCGTCTGGAACCATCGCCGCAGCCGGTTGCTGACCAACGAGTCGACGATCAGCGCCAGCCCGATCGGCACCGGGAAGAACAGCAGCAGTTGTACGGCGGCCAGCAGCAACGTGTTCCGCAACGCGTCCCAGAAGTCCGGGTTGTCGTAGAGGTTGACGAAGTTCTGCAGCCCGTTCCACTCGCTGTGCATGATGCCGAGGTACGGCTGGAAGTCCTGGAACGCGACGACGTTCCCCAGCACCGGCAGGTAGAAGAACACCAGCAGGAAGAGGACGCCGGGGATCATCAGCAGCACCATCTGCCAGTCGCGGCGCCACTTCGCCGCCAGCGGCAGGCCCACCTTCGCCTGCCGCTTCCTTGCACTCGCCTTCAGCATCACGAGCCGGTGACCGGCACGCTCGACGGCAGCACGGCCGCGAACTCGTCGCGCATCTTGTCACCGCCACCGGACTTCCAGCGCTTCAGCGCCGCGTCGTACGCGTCCATCTTCTGCCGGCCGGTGACGATGTCGACGATCGTGTCCCGGAACGCCGCGGTCAGCTTCGGACCGAGCTTGCTCGACGTGTCGGAGTACGTCCCCGCGGTCGGGTTCCGCATCGCGTACTTCAGCAGCTTCTGCTCGGTGGCGTAGATCTTGCGGGTGTCCTCCGGGTAGGCCGGGTTGAAGATCACGCTCTCCGGCGAGTTCATGATCTGCAGCGCACTGACCAGACCGGGCGCCTGCTGGTTGCCGGCCTTGGTGAGCACCGGGTTCTTCTGCGCGTCCAGCTGGTACTGCTGGCCTTCGACGCCGAAGTTCTTGATCAGGTATTCCTTCGTGCCGAACGGCGCGGACAGGTAGTCCATCAGCGCGAGCAGCTCGCGGATCCGGCCCTCGTCGGTCTTCTTGAACGGCGTGAA
This sequence comes from Kribbella pratensis, assembly GCF_004365355.1. Taxonomy (GTDB): domain Bacteria; phylum Actinomycetota; class Actinomycetes; order Propionibacteriales; family Kribbellaceae; genus Kribbella. The sequence goes on from NZ_SODP01000002.1 coordinate 962,389, forward strand.
TCCGACCGTCCCGTAGCCCATGTCGTACGTCGGTTTCGCCTTGCCGTCGTGGCCGAACGGGATCATCGTGTCCACGAACAGCGTTGGGTCCAGGTTCCGGAAGTCAGCGGTCGCCCGCGGGCCGACCGTGACCTGCGCGGCGATCTGGCCGTTCACGGTCTTCGGCGTGGCGTCGGCGAGGTTCAGGTCCGGGTAGAACACCTTCGCCGCCCAGAGCTTGGCGGCGTACTCGACAGCGGCCTTGTAGTTGTCGGTCTCGTACAGGTAGGTGAGCGAGCGGTCCTGGTTCACCCGCCAGCCGTTCGGGGCGCCGAACCACTCGCCGAACATGTGCAGCATGTTGATGATCGCCGGCTCGAGCGCGTAGTTCGTGCCGTTGCTCAACTCCTTGCACTTGGCAAAGAACTCGTCCGCGGTCGAGCACTGCAGACCGCCGACCTTCGCCCAGGTCTTCGGGTTGCCCATCATCACCTGACCGAACGGCGTCGACGGGATCGGCGCACCCCAGATCTTCCCGTTCACCACCGCGGTCCGCCAGGAGGCCGGCTTCAGCGCGGCCAGGTTCGGGTACTCCAGCACCGCGTCACCGGACAGGTACTTGGTCAGGTCCTGGAACTTGGCCTCGAGCATCGGGCCGATGTTCGGGATGCCCTGGTTCGGCGGCAGCCACATCAGGTCGGGCAGGGAGTCGCTGGCGAGCAGCGTCGCGAACTTCTCCGGGTAGCCGGGGTCGGTGCCGATGGTCAGCTTGAGCTCGCCGCCGAGGGCGGAGTTCAGCGCCTGCCACATCGGGTTGCTGCCCATCGGCGGGGGAGGCGTCGCGAACGTCTCGGTCAGCGCGGTCACCGAGCTCTTCAGCGGCGGTGCCTTCACGCTCGAGATCGCGTCCGCCGGGAACTTCAGGAACCCGGGCTCCAGGCCCGACTCGGCCCCGGGGAAGTCCGGGTGCAGCCCCTCGAACGGCTTGTACGTCGGGAGCGTGAGCTCACCGGAAGCCTTCGCGCCACCGCTCGACGCTCCACCGTCTCCACAGGCCGCCAGCGTCGTCGAGGTGGCAATCGCCGCACCGGTCACCTGCAGAAACCGTCGCCGACTGATCATAGTTGCTCCAAGTTTCGAAGAAGTGCTCACTAACAATCACTTAAACGTTAACCCGGACCGTAAACCTCTGCCGCCCCTGGATGCAAGGCATGAGACAAAAATGAAGCCGGCGGCCGCGGGCTCGAGAACCCGCGGCCGCCGGCCGTCCTACGTGGAGTGCGTGGTCAATGCGTGGTCAGTGCGTGGTCAGTGCGTTGTCAGCACGAGACGACCAACCAGGTCAGCGCCCGGCAGACCTTGCTCGCCTTGTCGTTCGTCGCCACCGGGTCGACCGGTGAACTGGCTGTCCGCTGCGCGGTCGTGGTCAGCGTTCCGATCGTCAGCATCCCCGCGGAGACCGTGAGCGTGCTGGTCACAGTTTGTCCGCTGGCGAGCGATGCGACGTCACAGTTGACCGATCGCGTCGTCCCGACCCGCGTGCAGGTCGAGCTGACGTAGGCCAGGTTGGCCGGGAACGTGCCGACAACCCGGACGCCGGTCGCGTCGCTCGGGCCGTTGTTGGTCACGCCGATCGTGTAGGTGATCCGCGATCCCGCGGCCTTCCCGGTCATCGACACGGCGATGTCGGCGGGCGCTTCCTTGATCGTCAGCGACGGTCCGTCGAGGATCTCGAACGAGAAGTTCTCGCCGACGAACTGGTGCTGCAGCTGGATCGTTCCGAGCGGCGCATCGTCCTTGACCCGGAAGGTGAAGGTCACCGTCCTGGACTCACCCGACGGTACGTCGCCGACTCCGGCCCGGACGCTGGTCCCGAGCGTGTCGCACGCCGTGGCCTCCGGGCACGACACCAGATCGACCATGTCCGGCAGCATCGCGTCCTTGGCGTACAACGTCGCCTTGCCGCCCATGACGGTCGACGAGTCCGAGTTGTACACGGTTTGCTTGATCGTAAAGGTCTGCCCGCGGGCGACCGACGTCGTACTGACGTCGATCGCACTCGTCGGCGGCGCCGCATGCGCGGTCACCGGGACCGTCACCAGTGTCGCGCCGGCGACAGCCGTCACCAGCGCGGCACGAAACAACTTCCAGGCATGCATAAGCAATTGCCCCCCATCCCCATGTGAACCCCAGTAACAACTTCCCCCAGAGACCGCCGATGGCGGTGCAAGCAGTATGGTAGGGAGCTTCACAGCGGTCAACCGCTCGCCGTTGCCTTGTACAACCGCCCGCCTCAGAAATCCAGTCTCTGGAGCAGATCCTCGACGCGTTCGGTGCGGCCCGCGAGCCGGTGGCGCTCCCATTCCGCGCGGGAAAGTGCATCGCCGACCAATTCAAGCGCCTCCGCGAGCTCCTCGTCCGCGTACGGGTTGACGATCTCCAGCCGCTCGCCCATCGCCTCCTCCGCGCCGAACAGCTCGGCCGCACCGGCCGCATCGCCGAGCCGTAGCAGGATGTTCATCGCGGTGTTCGAGAACGCCATGGTCAGCGGCGGGCTGCCGAGGGCCACCACGGTCGGCCTCAGGTGGCGGGCCAGGTCCGCGGCCTCGCCGACGCGATCGGCGAGCGCGAGCAGATAGGCCAGGTTCTGACCGTGGACGGTGACCTCGTACACGTCCCCGAGAGACTCGCTGATGCCCAGGGATTCGCGGAGCAGCTCCTCCGCCCGGTCGAGATGCCCGAGCGCCTCCTCGATACCGCCGAGATGACCCAGGACCCGCGCCAGTCGCCAGCGGTCGTCGAGGGTGCGGAGTCGCTCGACGGCGTCGGTCAGAGTCTGCCTTGCCGTGTCCAGATCACCTCGCTGGCGTTGCGCCGTGCCGAGCACGGTCATTCCGAACGCGGTGCCGGCCGCGTCGTCGAGTTCGCGCGACATGGCCAGGCTTCGCGCGGCAACCTCGTAGCCGCGATCCGTTTCGCCCTGCAATAGCAGGAGATTGCTCAGTCCACGCAGACAGGCCGCCAGCTCGGGCGAGGACGTCGTACCGGCGGCTGCGACAACTTGTTCGTGCCAGCGGCGGCTCTCGGTGTGGTACCCGCCGAGCTGCCAGACCCAGCCGAGGGCCGAGCACAGGCGCAGCGCGGTCCGGAGGTCGTGGTCGGTCGCCCAGGCGAGCGCGGCGCGGTAGTTGTCGAGGTCGGCCTCGGCGCGCTCCATCGGCGGCTCGGCCATCGACCTCTTCAGGATCTCGAGTCGCTCGGCCAGGTCGGCGAAGTACGTGGCGTGACGGCTGTAGATCGCCGCTGATTCGTCGGTCGCCGCCAGCTCGTCGGCGGCGTACTGATGGATGGTCTCGAGCAGCTCGACGCGGGTGCCTTCGGGTCCTTCGACGAGTCTGATCAGGTTGGCATCGCTCAACTCTGCCAGGGATTCCAGTGGATCGTTGCCGGTCGCAACTTCTTGGATCGCGGCCAGGTCAGCGCCACCGGAGAACGCCGCCAGGCGGCGGAAGGTACGGCGATACTCGGGGGTGAGCAGCTCGTACGACCAGGCGATCGTCTCGCGCAAGGTCCGCTGACGCTCCGGGGTAACGCTGCTCGTCGACGCGATGTCGAGCGACTGGTCGACCCTGGCCAGCAACTCCTTGATGCTGAGCAGGCGCACGCGCGGCGCACAGAGCTCGATCGCGAGCGGAAGCCCGTCGAGCCGCCGGCAGATCTCGAGTACGTCGTCGGAGTAGGTGAATGTCGGCTGCACCGCACGAGCACGCTGCATGAAGAGCTGTACGGCGGCAGAGTCCTTGTCCGTGACGGGCAGCGGCGCCACCGGGTGCAGGTGCTCGCCGACCAGTCCCAGAGCACGCCGGGAGGTCGCGACGACCTTCACGTGCGCCGCGCCTTCGATGATCTCGGCAACGATCTTGCCGGCGTCCGGGAGTTGCTCGAGGTTGTCGAGCACAAGCAGCAGCGACCGCTGCGCAAGGTACGCGACGATCCGCCCGCGCTCTCTTGGCGGTACGTCGAGTACCTCGGCGATCGTCGTCCACAGCACCGACTCGGACGTGGCCGCCGCCAGCGGAACGAAGTACACCCCGCCGGGGACCTTCGACGCGGCACCGATCGCGAGGCGCGTCTTGCCCGCTCCACCGGGACCGGTCAGCGTGACGAGCCGTACGTCGGATCGGTCGAGCAGGGCGACGATGCGTTCGACGTCATGCTCGCGACCGAGCAGAGCGGTCGCGGGAGCCGGGAGGCTGGTCGACGTACCGATGGTGCGTGGTGGCGGGAAGTCGCTCGGCAGGCCGTCGACCGTGACCTGGAACAGGTGCTCGGGCTCCGGAATGTCCTTCAAATGATGGGTTCCGAGGTCGCGCAGCGTCACGCCGTCCGGCAGTTGCGTGAGCCGGCCGGTGACCGCCGAGACCACGATCTGGCCACCCTGCGCGGCCGCCCCGATCCGTGCTGCGAGATGGACGTCCATTCCCCAGTAGTCGCCGTCGTACACACCGGGCGTACCGGTATGGATACCCATCCGCACGCGCAGTCGTTCACCGCCCGGCCATCGGTGCTCCGCCAGCCCGCGCTGCCCGTCGACCGCCGCCCGCACCGCGTCCCCGGCCGTCTCGAACACGACGAAGAAACTGTCGCCCTCGGTCCCCATCTCCGTCCCGCCGTACGTCGACCAGACCGCCCGCAGGATCCGGCGATGTCCTTCCAGCGCATCGAGGTACCGATCCCCCAGCCGCCGCAGCAGCACTGTCGATCCCTCGATGTCGGAGAACAACATCGACACCATTCCCCCACCCATGCCGACAGTCTCAACAACTCACCACAGAACGTCGAGAGTTGGCGGCAACTTTTGCCGACGACCTGGAGTCTCATCCGGTGCGCGGCCAAGGAGGCAGCGAACAAGACCTGGGGGTAAGAAAGATGAAGCGGTTCGGAATCGTTGCGGGGGCTGTCTCCGGAGTGGCTGCGCTGGCCGGGGCGGCCGCATTGCTGCTGGGTGGGGCACTGCCGAGCAACGCCGCCACCGAGCAGATCAAGACGGTTGCTTCGAGCAACAGCACGGCATCCACGCCGGTGCGGTACAAGACCCGGTTCTTCCTGCACTACAGCGAAGGCAACCACGCGATGGCGGTGCTGCCGACGACCTGGCGGGACGTCGAGCTCGGGGATTGGCAGGCGCGCTTCGACGACAGCGCGAACAACCGGATGATCCGGTTCGACAACAACTACAACTACAAGATCGGCACCGTGACCGCGCTCAACCGCAAGATCGCCGCCCTCAAGGGCACCCGCGGTCTGCACATCGTCGGCACCTCGACGGTCGGGATGAACTCGACCAACCACGAGGGCCGGCTGACCGTGAGCACGGTCGTCTACACCTACAAGAGCGGCAGCACCACCCGCTGGGTCGCGACCCGGTACGTCGGCCTCGATGGCAGCAAGAGCGCGGACGTCGAGATCTCGACCGCCGGCTCGCCCGCGGACAGCAAGGTGCTCGGCGCGGTCATCAACTACGCGACGACCTCCCTCGCCCTGGCCGGCTGACCAACTGCTCGGACCACTGTCAAAGGCGGGCCCTGGAGCGCTTCGGCGCTCCAGGGCCCGTCTTTTGTGATGTGACGCACCTCACAGACGTGGCTGGATTGCTTTGAGCAAGTCAGGTGTTCTGACTCTCGATCTCCCCGTCTCAGCCGTCCCTGGAAGGACCCCTCTGTGAGCACTCTCGATCTCCCCGTCTCAGCTGCTCCGCGATCGCGCCGGAACCTGAGCCGGCGCGGCAGTTTCTGGACGGCGGCTGCCGTTGCGGGCATCAGCCTGTGGACCAGCGCAGCGCCGACCACGACGTACCCGCTCTATGCCTCGACCTGGCACCTCACCCCCACGGCGACGACAGCGATCTTCGCGGTCTACCCGGTGGTGCTGGTCGCGTTCCTGCTGATCTTCGGCCAGGTGTCCGACTACATCGGCCGCCGGACCACGATGCTGTACGGCGTCGGCGCGATGCTCGTCGGCGTGCTTCTCTTCGCTGTCGCCCCGTCGGTGGGCTGGGTCTACGCCGGCCGGGCGCTGATGGGCGCGGGCGTCGGCCTGGCATTGACGCCCGCGACGGCAGCCGCGGTCGAGTTCAGCGCCAGGGGCAAGGAGCACCGAGCGGCGTCGGTCACGACGGTGGCGACCGCGGCAGGGCTTGCCCTGGCGACGATCGTCGGCGGTGGGCTGATCGAGTACGCCCCGGCTCCGTTGCACCTGGACTACTGGGTCCTGGTCGCGGTCATCGTCGGCGTCCTCGGGGCGATCTGGCGGATGCCGCGGCACACGAGGGACGAGGCACAGGGCCGCTGGCGTCCGCGCCCCATCACCGTTGCCAAGGGCACCCGTCTGCTGTACCTGGCGGCCGCCCTCGCGGTCACCGGCGCGTACGCGTTCGGCTCGGTCTTCCTGGCGCTCGGCGCCGAGATCGTGCGTGACCTGGTCGGTACCGGGAACATCTTCGTGATCGGCCTGCTGCTCGCGATCTTCTCGGTCGCCACCGGGACGACCGCGATCATCGGCCGCCGATTCCCCGCGCACCGCCTGGTCCCGCTCGGCGCGGTCCTGACGCTCGTCGACCTCGGTCTGCTCGAGCTCGCGGCGACAGCGCACTCGGTCCCGCTCTTCATCGCGACGACGATCACCGGCGGCACGGCGTACGGCCTGCTCTTCTCCGGCGGTCTCGGCCTGATCGCGAGCCACGCGCCAGCGCACCACCGCGGCGCGACAGTCTCCGCGGTCTACCTCGTCGCCTACATCCTGCAGGGCGCGATCGCCCTCACCCTCGGCCTGGTCGCGACGGCGTCCGGCCTGAGTACGGCGCTACTCCTCGGCGTCACCGTGATCGGTACGCTGGCCATCCTGATCCTGGCGGCGGCCATCCTCCACACCACCCGCAAGGAGGTGTCATGAGCACCCGCACCGCGGGCCGACCGAACTGCTCGATCGCCCGCGCCCTCGACCTGCTGCGCGACCGGTGGACGTTCCTGATCCTCCGCGAGGCGCACTTGGGCACAACCCGTTTCGCCGACTTCCGTGACGTGCTCGGCATCGCGCCGAACATCCTGACCAACCGCCTGACGGCGATGGTGGACGCCGGCCTGCTGGAGCGACGCGAGTACCGGGCGGAGCGGGAGCGCACGCGTTGTGACTACCACCTGACGGCGGCCGGCGAGGACCTCAAGATCGTCCTCGCCGCCCTCCAGCAGTGGGGCGACGTCCACGTTCCCCGTGACCAGGGGCCCACCGTCGTACGGCACGCCAAGTCGGGCGAACTGGTCGACGCCTCGTTCACGACCGAGTCGGGGACCCGCGTGCCGGCGGCGGAGGTCTCCTTCGACCCGGTCCCTGGCAGCACGGCCGACCGCAGCGACTGGCGCTGACTCACCGATCGGCGAGATGTTGGGCGGGTTCCCAGCTGAAGCCGTCCGGGTCGACGAAGTCCGCCGCGTCGCCAGTCAGCGCGATCCGGTGCGAGCCGCTGCCGTCGACCGGTACGCCGGCGTCCTTGGCCAGCGCCTTCCGCCCGTACAGCCCAAGCTTCACCGGCCCGGTGGCGTCGAACTCGACGTACTTGCGCCCGAAGCTCCTCGCCACCGTCAGGCCGTGATCGACGTAGAACTTCTTGCTCGCGGCCACATCCGAGCAGCCGAGGAGCAGTACGACGGAGTCGATCGCCCGCGTTGCGGGACCGGTGTCCTTCTTCTCCGACGTGGCGACCTTCCAGATCGTCCCGTCGGGCGCTTGCAGCGTGCCGCCGTACCCCCAGATCGACTTGGTCACCGGCTTGATGACCGTCGCACCGGCACGAACCGCGCTCTCGAACAGGCTGGTCACCGTGCTCGGCTGCCCTACTGTCAAGGACAGCGTGAAGCCGCGGAAACCGTTCGTGTCCGCGGCCGACTGACGCACCCGCACCCGCTCGTCCAGCCCGAAGGCTTCCTGCAGGAACCGCTCGGTCTCTGCAACGTCGGCAACTTCCAGAACCACACCTCGAAGATTTGTCATGTCTTCAAACTAGGTTCGGCCGACCCGCAGCGCTTCTTGATTCCTGACCAGCTTTAGCAGGCCAGGGTCGCGAACCCGAATCCTCGAGCCGACAAGGCCGTCAGCGCCTGGTCCAGCGCTGCGACCGTCTGTGCGCGGTTGCCACCGCCGTCGTGCATCAGGATGATCGCTCCCGGGCGCGCGCCGGCCAGCACCCGGTGCACGATCGTCGCCGTACCCGGCCGCTTCCAGTCCTCCGTGTCGACATCCCACAGGACCTGCTGCATGCCATCCCGCTTGATCTCGGCCCGCACCCGCGCGTTCGTCGCGCCGTACGGTGGCCGGAAGCACTTCGACTTGATGCCGTCGGCAACCTGATGATGCAGCTGCGCCGGCGAAAGCTTGGTCAGTTGCGGGTGCGAGATCGAGTGATTCCCGATCTGGTTGCCCGCGGCACGCACCTGGTCGACCAGCTCCGGATGCGAGTCCGACTCCTCGGCCAGCATGAAGAACGTCCCGTGCACGCCGTGTTTCGCCAGTACAGCAAGGACTTCCGGTGTCCACCGCGGATCCGGGCCGTCGTCGAAGGTCAGGTAAACGACCTTGCCCTGGGCTTGCTCAACCGGCTTGGTGACCTGCACGCTCTTCGTCGCAGTCGGCGTGGGTTTTTGGACGGGTGTGGTCGCTGCGAGGCGGTGGGCCGGCCGGGACGTGTTCGCGCTCTGCGCCTCGCTGGAGTTCGCCGCATGCAAACTCCAGAAGGCCGCTGCCGCCCCGACCGCCAGCACCACGGGCAACCTCAGACCTCTCCACATCCCCCGAACCCCCAGCCTCAGCACCGATACCGCTTACCTCCCTGAAGACGCCGCGAGCCTCCGGAAAGTTGACCCGGTGTCGAGTTCGTTGAGGTGGTTCCGGACTCAGCTTCCGTACTGACCGATGCCGCCTTCGAGCAGGTCGAAGGTCTGATCGATGACGTCGACCTGTTCGCGGCGAACCTTCTCGCCCAGTTGTCCGGCGATCAGCTTGTCGACGGCGACGCGCGGCACGATCGTGACGGCGGTCGCGATCAGATTGGCGACGACGGCGGCCTCCATGCCCGGTCCGACCTCGGTCTCGAGAAGCTCGGTCAGCGCGTCGGCCAGTTCCCGTGTGTGCTCGAGCGTACGACGTACGAGTGCCGGGCTCGCGTCGACGATTTGGTAGAAGTGCTGGGTCCCCTCCCGTGCGCCGGACAGCGGGTGCTGGGTCGCCAGCAGTTCGTGCAGATACCGCCGTACCGCGGCGACGACCGACTCGCCGGACTCACGGTCGCGGATGGCCCGCCGCAGATCGTCGACGAGGTCCGCGTGCCGATCGAGGAACAGGTCCTCCTTGCGCGGGAAGTAGTTGAACACCGTCATCCGGGCCACGTTGGCCGCCTCCGCGACCTCGGCGATCGTGACGTTGTCGAACCCGCGCTCGATGAACAACCCCGACGCGACGTCCGCGATCCGCCGCCGGCTCTCCCGCTTCTTCCGCTCGCGCAGGCCGAGCCGCTCATCCATGACATTTAGCATACTCGACATAAATTTAGACCGAGTACACTATTTGCTGACGACGATCTGGGAGCTGATATGGACTACGACGTGGTGGTGGCCGGCGCAGGGCCGGTAGGACTCATGCTCGCCTGCGAGCTGCGACTGGCCGGGGTGAGCGTGCTCGTGGTCGAGCGGCTCACCGAGCCGGACCTGACGATCAAGGCAGGTTCGATCAACGTGCCGACCGCAGAAGCCTTGTACCGCAGGGGTTTGCTGCCCGCGCTGCAGGAACAGCAACAGCTGATGATGCAACAGTTCGCTCGCATGGCGGGCATGTCGGCTCCTGCATCGGGTTCCGGCCCGGCTTCCGGGCCGACTTCCGGGCCGACTTCCGGGCCGACTTCCGGGCCGACTTCCGGGCCGACTTCCGGGCCGACTTCCGGGCCGACTTCCGGCCCGGCTTCTGCGGCGGCTTCCGCGCCGCCGAAGCGCCCGCCGATCGCCGGCCACTTCGGCGGCATTCTGGTCGGCGCGGAGAACGTCGACTTCGCCGACCCCGAGTTCCGCGACGCCGGGCCGGCCTCCAGCATCTTCCTGATCAACCAGCAGACCATCGAACAGGTCCTCGCCGAACGAGCGGAAGAGCTGGGCGTCGAGGTGCGCCGCGGTGTCGAACTGACCAGCTACACCGCGTCCGACAACGGCGTACGCGTGGTGCTGGGCAATGAAGAATTGTCGGCCGGCTGGCTGGTCGGCTGCGACGGCGGGCGGAGCGTCGTCCGTAAACTCGCCGGCTTCGACTTCGTCGGCACCGACCCCGAGATCACCGGCCACCAGGCGATGGTGGAGCTGGAGGGCGCCGAGCGGCTCACCCTCGGCTGGAGCAGCACCGACACCGGCATCTACGCGTACGGCCCGTTCCCCGGCCGCATCCTCACCGTCGAGTTCGACGGGCCACCGATCGACCGCGACGCCCCGATCACCGCAGCCGAGCTGGAAACCAGCCTCCGCAACGTGACCGGCGTCGACGTGACGATCACCAAGGTCATCACCGCGACCCGCTTCACCGACAATGCCCGCCAAGCAACGACGTACCGTCTCGGTCGCGTGCTCCTGGCCGGCGACGCCGCTCACGTCCACTCCCCGTTCGGCGGTCAGGGCCTCAACCTGGGCATCGGCGACGCCATGAATCTCGGCTGGAAACTGGCCGCCACCATCCAAGGCTGGGCGCCGGACGGCCTCCTCGACACCTACACCACCGAACGCCACCCGATCGGCGAATGGGTCCTCGACTGGACCCGAGCCCAGATCACCATCATGCGACCTGACCGCCACGCCCGCGCCCTCCGCCGGGTCATGGACGACCTCCTCCGCACCGCCGACGGCTCCACCTTCCTGAGCAAGAAGCTCTCCGGCGTCTGGCAACGGTACGACCTCGGCAGCGACAACGACCTCGTCGGAACGTCGGCCCCCGACTTCGAGTTCGCCGACGGCACCCGGCTCGGCGACCACCTCCGAGACGGCAGGGCTGTCCTCTTCAACCTCACCGACTCGCCACAACTCCGCGACCTGGCCGCACCGTGGTCCGACCGTCTCCACGTCGTCGACACCAAACCGGCAACTCCCGGGGCCCCCGCGGCCCTCCTGCTCCGCCCCGACGGCCACGTCGCCTGGTCCACCGACAACGACAACCTCGACGGTCTCACTCCCGCCCTCGAAAACTGGCTCGGTCAAGCAGCCTGAACGTCTCTCCAGCGCTCGCGGTTGAGGCGTTTCAGTCGTTCGTACTTGTCGATGCTGTCCTGGGCGGCCTGCGGCTCGCCCAGGACAGCGCGTCTCTCAGTCCCTCGGTAGATTGTGCAGCCTGATCATCCGGGCAGAGAGAGGTCGCGACGATGACCACCGACCCAGCGGTTCACACCGGACGCACGGCCCTCGGCCCGTTCCCGCCGGCCGCTCCCCGGAATCCAGACGCGCCGCACGTCACCGCGGCGATGATCGACGTCGACGCCGGACAGGTTCAGGGTCCGCTGGCGCGGATCTGGGAGAGCTTCGGGTACGACGAGTTCAACTGGACGTACATGCCCACCGGCAAGCGGCTGCTGCAGACCTTCGCCGACTTCTCCGGCGCCGGGTACTTCGTCCGGCCGCACTACATGTACTGCTCGGGCAGCGGCTTCGGCATCCCGCACTGGAGCTCCGGCAACGTCTACCACGAGGACGCCGACGGCAATCCGTACTACGACTTCACGCTTCTCGACCAGGCGTACGACGCGATCGTCGGCGCCGGACATCACCTTCTGGTCGAGCTCGGCTTCACGCCGCGGGACCTGCTGCCGCCCGAGGCCGCCGAGCTGACCGTCGTACCGAGTCCTACCGCGTACACCAACTACGAAGCAGGCGCCTGGGCCTATCCGCCGAACGACTACGCCAAGTGGGCAGGTCTCATCAGCGCCACCGTCCGGCACTCCATCGAGCGATACGGCGAGGCGGAGGTGAAGACCTGGCTGTGGGAGCTGTGGAACGAGCCGGACATCTTCTACTGGCGCGGCACTCTCGATCAATACAACGAGCTCTACACCGTAACGGTGCAAGCGATCCGCGACGTGTTGCCTGAGGCAAAGGTCGGAGGTCCGGCGGTCACCAGCGGCGGCCTGAACTTCCTCCGCGGCTTCCTCGACTACACGTCGAGCCGCGATGAGCCGCTGGACTTCATCTCGTACCACACCAAGGGCTGCCACTTCCCGACCCGCGACTACAAACCGTTTGCCGAACCGGCCGCCGAGCAACTCAGCCCGTCGTCAACGAAGATGCTGTACGACGTACGCGAGTTCAACCGGCTGATCGGTTCTTATGAGGCGTACGCCGATCTGCCGGTCATCGTCGACGAGTGCGACGCGGCGGTGCCCGCCCACTTCGGGCGGTACGACAACCGCAACTACAGCTTCCAGAACACGGAGTACTACCCCGTCTTCCAGGCGAAACTGATGAAGAAGATCCTGGACCTGAACGACACCGAGCCGGCCAAAGTCGCTTACGCCACCTCCTGGAGCTTCTACTTCGAGGCCGAACGCTACTTCGAAGGTACCCGCTCCTTCCTGACCGCAGGCGGTATCGAGAAGCCGTTCCTCAACGCCTACCGAATGCTGTCGCTGCTCGGTCCGGATCGTTTGCGCGCAACGTCGAACGCGGCCTGGCACGTCGGGGAACTCGACGAAACCGACGGCAGCAGCATGCCCGAGGAGGTCGACGCCCTAGCCTCACGCTCGAACGACGGGACCGTCGCCGTACTACTCTGGCGCCACATCGACGACCAGTATCAAACCAGCGACGACCTCACGCCGGTAACGGTAATCGTCCGCAACCTCCCGGCCGGTTCATACCGCCTGCGACACCTCCGCATCGACGCCGACCACAGCAATTCCTTCACCACCTGGCAATCCCTCGGCTCCCCCCAGGACCCAACCCCCGAACAACTCACCAAGATCACCAGTCACCAGCGTCTCGACGAGTGCGAGCCCGACCGCCACTTGACGGCGGACGGCGACGTCACCCTGGACGTCACACTTCCGTTGCCCTCGGCATCATTGCTGATCCTCGAGCCCGCTAGGTGATTATGTCCGCTAAAGGCTCTAAGCCCGAGAGGGCAGCCATCAGAATCAGTCAGTACTGCTGCCGTAGGGACGCGTGATGATCTCCAGCCAGTGCCCGTCCGGGCCCTCCCAGTAGAGGCCGCGGCCGCCATCGCCGTGGTTGATCTCTTGCGGTTGGCGTTTGAACGGATCGGCCCACCACTTGCGACCCTCGTCCCGCAAGCGACCGAGGATGCCGTCGAAATCCTCCTCGCTCACCAGGAACGCATAGTGCTGGCCGTGGATCTCCCCCTCGGAGTCCATGAAGTCCAGGCTCGCCCCGTTGTCCAACTTCAGCTCGGCAAACGGTCCGTACGCCCGCGCCTCCGGCAAACCGAGGACCTCTGCGACATCGCGAGCCGCAGCCCACCGATCCTTCACATGCACAATCGTGTGGTTCAGTTCGACACTCATCGCACTCTCCCGTGGCCTGTTCTCAGCTGCCCCATGCTCACCACTCTGCTCAGTCGTCGGCCGGGACCTGTGGAAAGTAGTCGACCTCGCAACTGTAGTAGCGCATCGACAGTGCGGCGCGCTGAACGTCGATAGCGCCCTCGCCGATGGCGAGCACACGATTGAGCCACCGGCTAGGTTCGTGGTCAGTCTGGAACGTCAGAACATGCAGACCCGAGCCATCGGTGACGTTCGACAGCCCGGTCAACCGAAACAGCACAAAGCCGCCATCGCCGACGTCGATCACTCCCCGGGCATCAGGGTGGGCGTACCCGCCCTCGAGCCTGGGGTTATTGGACCATCGCGCAGTCCCGGCGAGCCGCCCCGCCAACACCGCGGTCCCCTGCCCGTACAGCAGACCGTCCCCCGCCCCCGACGGCTCAATCGTCTTGACGAGGTCGTAACGCCACTCAACATCACAAAGATGCTCCAGCTTCACCGCCCACCTCCCACCCGCCCCCCTCCCAACGACGTTCCTCCTTCCCTCCACGATCCGCAACCACCCGCCAACACAGCAATTCCTTCACCACCTGGCAAGCCCTCGGCTTACCCCACGACCCAACCGCCGAACAGCTCACCAAGATCAAGGGTCACCGGGCCCTCGAGCAGATCGCTCCCGAACGCCTCTTGACAGCAGACGGCGACGTGTCCGTGGACGTCACACTTCCGTTGGCCCCAGCATCGCTCCTGATCCTCGAGCCGACCATGTACTGATCAGTTCGCGGTCCCGACCAATTCATGAAGGGCATCACGGGTCTCGGCGTCCGGGGAGTAGAGGACTGTCCCCGTCATTCCTCGGGTCAAGAGGACCTTGTAGGTATTACGAATCAGGCGGTCGAACGCCGCGTCATCGGTCGCCTTCCGGTTCTTGAAGGCAGGGTCCTTGTTGGCGTCGCGGACAGTCGTGAACCGCCCGTTGCGCCAAACCAGATCCGGCCCGAGGATGACGCCGCTCCAGTCGTACTCGAAGCCCTGCGCCGTGTAGATGCAGCCGACCTGACCGAAACCGTTCGGATCGGTCGCCCACAGGGCCGCGGGCGGAGCCTCTCCCACCTTGCGCTCACCCTTGACGTTCCAAGGACGAGCCCAACCGCCGATCTGGACGTCCTCGACAAGGATCTCATCAGGACACGGGTTACTCCACGGCCAGCAGTAGCCGGCTGAAATCCTTGCGCCATAGCCGCCCGCGATCTTGTCCTTGAGAAGGGACTCCATGGCTTCGGGGCTGTCGGCAACTCGAACATCGAATGCCGGGTCACCCTGCCATTCGACAGGTCCGTCCTCCGCGAGGCCCAGGAGGCGTTGGACCCACTGGACATACTCTTCGCTGCCGCCACAGCGGAACTGCGCATCGAGGTCGATCTGGAACACCTCGAAGCCGAGGTCAGCGGCGTACTGTCGGATCTCTTCCGCGGTCCCGAGTTCGCCCGGCTTCACAACTTGGTGCTGATCGAGCAGGAACACCGGTACCCGCGCAGCGGCGATCAGTTCGTCGACCTGCCGTCAGCCGGTCCGGAGCGCAGCCTTGGTGTAGCGGTCGACGGAGGTCTCCCGGATGCGGTGAGCTTCGTCCAGGATCAGAACGTCCAGGTCGTTCGGCTCTGCTTCCATGAACTGGTTGAAGTACTTGAACATCCGTTGCACGCGAGGCTGCCGCTGGCCGGCGACTTTGCGGAGCGTCTGGGTGAACGAACGTGACCCGGTTGCATGGAGAACGCTGCGTCCGCGACGAGCCAGGTCACCCAGGAGGGACAGAGCGATCACGCTCTTGCCGCTCCCGGGCCCTCCTGTGACGATGACTACCGACTTGTTGTCGCCGCTCCGCGCACGTTCAACCTTGTGCAGCACGTACGAGTGCGCCAGCTTCTGTTCGGCGAGCAGGACGAACTGCTCTCTTCTTTGGACCTCGTCTGCTGCCACGGCGAGCAGCTGCTTGGACGGCGCGATCGCGGAGCTGATCAGCTGATCGGCGTACGGGCTGCCTGGAACATCGGGGTCCAGCCGATCGCGCAGAAACTCGATGAACTCGTCACGGCGCGCACCGGTGAAGAGTCGCCCTCGATTGTCCTGCGGGTAGTCGTAAAGATCCCGCACATCGGCCTCGGCCATGGCGTTGTGCAGGTACGCCGCACCCGCAACAGCGTCCGGTTGGCCGTCCAAAAACTTGGCGAAGTCGGCCAGATACTCGCAATACCCTCGCACTTGAGCGACCGGGTGCAGTCGAGGTGCATTCGGATAACCGTCGATCAGAACGAGCTCCCGATCATCATCCCAGGCGACTGCGCGACTCCACTGCTTGAGTTCGATCACGACGTACGACGGTTCGCCTGTCCGTGGGTGGCGACCGGCGAGCACGACGTCAGCCCGCTTCGAGGTCAGCGGAAGGTGATGTTCGACGAGTACTTCGACCTTGCTGAGGCCGGCCTGCTCGAGGTCGTGAGCAAGAACAGGCAGGCTGCGTTCCCACGACCGGATCTCTGCCGGCGCCGGCCGATGACCTGTGTGGAACAGCATCTGCTCAGCGATCCTCAAGGCGAATTGCTGGTCAAGCGTCAGCGTCACGAAACCAGCGCCGGATTGGCGGAACAGCGTCACGGTTGAAGTCCCCAGGGCAGCACGAATCAAGGTCGTGCGGGTGGGGGCATGTCCTGCGAACGCTGCCGCTCAGCGGAAGCCCGTCGGGCCGCGCCCCCGACTCTACCGAGCCAGCGCGGCCCGCATGATCCGTGTCATGCTCGCGGCGTGTCCGATCTGATCGACTTACGAGACCGCATGCGCCAGTTCACCGAAGAACGCGACTGGTCCCAGTTCCACGACCCAAAGTCCCTCATCCTCGCCCTGGTCGGCGAGGTAGGCGAACTAGCTGAACTCTTCCAATGGCTCCCCGCCGACACCGCTGCCGCCCGCGTCCATGACGACCCCCTCCACAGCCGCGTAAGCGACGAACTGGCCGACGTCCTGCTCTACCTAGTCCGCCTCGCCGACGTCGTAGACATCGACCTTGGCGAAGCAGCCTCCCGCAAGCTGCGGGGTTCTTCACTCCGGTTTCCACCTGAACAAGTCCGCGGCCAGGCTCCAGAGAAGCACTGATAACTCCCACGCCGACATGTCCGCCAGCCCACTGAGAGTAGAGCGTGAGTGATGCCTGCGTAGCACGTGGAGCTGTTCATCACGCGGGCCGTGGAATACGGGCCGTTGACGGTCGTCGAACTCCCCCGCGGGTTGCGGTTCTCTTCCGATCCCGCAGTCCGGATGCAGCAGGACTAGGCCGAATGCTGGCGAGGAGTCCTGAACTCGCGGAGAAGTGGCTGCGCGCGCTCTTCGCACTGCAACGCGCAGTTGTAGACGTTGCGGTGTTCCCGACTTGGTGGCGCCAGACACTTCACGAGCTGGCGAGGCTGGTGCTTGACCACGAGATGCCCCATCTCGACAGGGACTGGGAAGCGGAAGATCAGACCCATCGCGCGCATCTCGACGCGATCTTGCCGATTGATCAGCTCAAGGAAGTGATCAACACGCACCCGAACTGTCAGGTCAACGTACGCAAGCGGGCTGCCGCTGCGCGGGAGGATGCAACCGACATCTGACCGCCCGAAGCACCGCCCCAAATCACAGGCACGGCATCGCTGCCGATCGCGGGCCAGCTCGGCACAGCCGAGTCTCGATGACCCAGATGGATATCTCGGTCGGAAGATCTGCAACGCCGGGCCGGCGAAGTCTTTAATGCCGTGTTCGGCACCGGCCTCGGAGAGGAGTCAGACGGCCAAAGGGTGGCAAAAGTTTGGGCTGAGGGGTGGCCGCCGCCGTCGTGTGTGCCCTGACTGGGCTTGGTAGACCCCGTGGGACTGAAACCACACCCGCGGATTAAAAGGGGCAATGATGCCCTAGTAACCAGCCTCTCTGGGCGTCAGAAGGCTGCGTTCGAAGGGACTCTGGCCCCGCGAGCCGACCCTCTTCGACTCCATTTCGCACCACGAATGATCCCATGGGAGCGACGGACGGCGCACCGGTGCCAGACGAGCCGGCCGAACCACCATCGGAACCTGCGACCCTATGCGCCTCGTGGGATACCGGTTCGATCCGTACGCCTAACGTCGGGCAGCGCAGGGACGGTCTCGCTCGAGCGGGTGCGGGTCAGTGTGCTCGTCGCACAGCTGGGACCTCGCGTAGTACACGGGCCGCCGCCGAGCGCTCGAAAAGCGGTGTCCCCGCCCAGCTCGGCTGGACGGGGACACGGCTGTCAGAGCTGGGTCACTCGCCCAGTCGCTGCGGGCCGGCGCCGCCGGTGAGCAGGAAATGGACCTTCGCACCGAACGTGGCCTTGAAGGTGCCGTAGCTCTTGATCACTGTGCTGGTACCGGTGGCCTTGCTGACGGCGTACACGGTGGCGGTGTTGGTGTCGTGGTCGAACGCGGTCAGTAGCGTGCTGGTCGCGCCGCACCGCTGGGCGACCAGCGAGTCGAACGCGGCGAACCCGGACGCACGGACCTGCTTCACGACCGGCTTCATCGGCAGCGTGACCGGCACGTGCACCGTGTAGAGCGCGCCGCCCTTGGTCAGCACCAGCAGGGTGTCGTACGTCGCCGTCTCGGCGATCAGGGTCATCGCCTTGACCGAACCGAAGCCGGGCGCCGAGCCGTATGACCGCGCCTGGTCCTCGACCGTGTACCGGTAGAGCGATCCGTTGGCGTGCAAACCGTAGAGGAACTCGTGCTCGTTGACCCCGTAGACGTAGTTGGAGTCGGTGATCTGGCTGAACCCGCGCCAGCCGGTGCCCAGCTTGATGGCCCGGACGGTCGGCGTGGTGGCCGACCCCTGGTACGTGGTGATCGCGCCGTACAGGTTGTCGCCCTGCAGGACGAGCCCGTGGTAGAAGCCCGTCGTGCCGTCGCCCTCCAGGTACCAGCTGGCGCTGGAACGGACGCCGAAGAGCTTGTACGGGGCGAGCGGGTTCACGGTGGGCGGCCGGGTGGCCGTCACGTCGTACCCACCGGCCGTCCCGGTGGCGTTCACAGCGCCGACACCGACCCCGCACGCCGTTGTAGCGGCCTGTGCGTCGGTGGTGGGGAGCTTTTCGGCTTTCTTCCCGGCGGCCCGGAACGAGTCAGATCCGGGCTTGACCGTGGTCGCGGCCGCCGGTACCGCTGCCGCGGTGACCAGGCCTAGCCCGGCCAGCGCGAGTGCAACACGTCGCAGTCTCATGGCCCCTACATCGCCGGGTGAGTACTCCGCGTTACCGGGAACTCATCACGTTACGGCTGCTATCCCCGGCTCATCAATTCCCGCCCTTGCAAGTTCCTCACTCGCCGGATCATGGGTTGTCGAAAGACTCCGGCCGGCTACGCCCCTCACTCCAACGCCGGCGGTACTAGTCAACTATCGGCACTTGAGGCGCCGGTCGCACGCCGCGCGGCGACCGGATCTGTCGATGTTCGCGGCAGTGGGACGTGCTGCGACGCGCGCCGGCGTTGTCATTCCCCGGTCCGTTGCTCGCACCGGCGGTCGAACAATGACCAGCCGTGCTTGAGCATTCGATAGGAAGGTAGGAACGCCTCGGCGACATGACCTGGACTTCCAGGGGCTTGAGCCACGCCAATGCCGGTTCGCCGGTCGGGTGATCCGAATGACGAGCGCCGAAAAACTGACCAACCCAGGACATGCGCGTCGGCACTCGTCTCACGCCACAGCTGACAGACCGCTTCGTGGTGGCCAGCGCTGGCGAAGGTGTCCTCGGCTGAGGCTCGGATGACATCGGTGAGGTTGAGGCCCGCCCTGCCTGTTCGCACGGCCGTACCGCCAGCCTTGCGGTCACTCAACCGATCCTTCTGATCATCGATCCTCTCCTGGTCGTCCTGAGATAGCCCAGCGAGGGAGTCGTAGTACTTGCCCATCTGGCTGTACATCTCGGCGAGGACGGTAAGACCTCGCTCGCGACGTTCCCTGCGATCGTCAGGGCTCAGGATCCACACCCCCTGAGCTGCCCCAACTAGGGCGCCGCGCAACACAGTGAAGTGCGACGAGGGATACAACTGCTTGGCATGCACAGCATCGAGCGCGAGTCGCAGATGCTCGCCGGAAAACACGAGTGACGTCCGTGCGAGTTGGCTGATCGCCATGTGCGGAAAGATCTTGTCGTCAAGCGCTAGATCGCTGCCGCTCTCTGGTTCTTCTACGGTTTTCGCCCTGAGCCGCCAGCGGTCAAGGTCCGGTTGCGCCTCAAGTATCGGAGTGAGAGCTGCGCGGTCTGCCTGGGACACGGACATGTCGAGCAGACTATCGACGAGCTGAACGGCTCCATAGCCTCCAAACCCCTGCCTGTCTGCTACGCGACGCCTCCTGGCGTGAAATCGAGGCAAGGGCTGATCGTCGAGTCCACGCGACCGGATCTGCCGCGACCGGCCGCAATGGGGCCTCCGCCAGATTTTCGGAGATCGTGGTCAGCTCTTATCCTCCGGCTGAGCTGGTTCGACTCCGCTCACGGGCAAGTTCGGGTAATCGCGTTGGCGGCGTCGCGGTCGGCAGCGGTGATGGGTAGTGCGTATTTGTAGGCGACTTGGAGGTATCGCAGGACGTAGGTGCACCGGTAACTACGGTTGAGTGGCAGCCACTCGCCGGGTCCGTCGTCGTTCTTGGAGGCGTTGGCCGGTCCGTCGACAGCGAGCAGGTTGGCTGCCTGGTCGTTGGCGAAGTCGACGCGTCGCTGCCGTGGCCACCGCGCCGCGCCCATGTCCCACGCGCGGGCGAGTGGATACACGTGGTCGATCTGGACCTTGGTCGCGTCGGTCTTGCGAAAGTCGATTCGTTGACCGGTGTACGGGTCGGTGCGAAGGGTGCCGGCGATGACCACGCATCGGGAGCGGGCGCGGTACTGCACTGCGGCCAACTGGGCAGCGAGTATGTCGTTGCGGGTGTCGCAGCCGTTGTGGCCACCCCGGCCGTCGTGATCGTCGGTCCAGGTCTGCCCGAACTGGTCGCGCCTGTATCCGGGTATGTGCGGCCGTGCCGTGACGACCCGGATCTTGCCAAGTTCGGCAGCGATTAGCTTGGCCCTCCCAGCTGCTGGCTGAACGGCACCGGGATTGGTCTTGGGCGTCGCTTGAGGCGCCTGTTTGGACGCGGCCGGGTCGGCACCGGACGCTGGGTAGGCGCACCCTGCAGTTGCGAAGCCGAGGATCAGGACAGCAAGCAGGGAGCGCATCACGCGACCCTAAACCACGAACGCTGCTTCGAATTCAGGCACTCCGAACAACTCCACCAAGCTCGGCTCGACAGGGTCTGTCGAGCCGGCGCCCGCCGTGCAGCGACCAGCTTGCTGACAGCGCGAAACGTACCCGTGCAGCAGGAAGCGTTTCGGGCTCAGCAGCCGATGAGCTGGCCTCGACGTCCGCCGGCGCGGTACTACGCCACGATCAGCGAGAAGGAGACGGCGCTTGTTGCCGGCGGCGGCTCAGACCGACGACTATCACACCTGAGAGTGCCGCGATGGCGGCCGCAACGGGAACGGCACCGAGAGCGTGCGCAGGCGGTGAACGGCCGGAGGCCGCATGCGGCATCCGGCCGTCGGCTCGGCGCGGGGCGGCTCACCCCTCGCGGATGAAGAAAGTGCCGTGGACGGCTGCGAGATTGGGCGGTCAGGAGCGTCGATCGCAGTGGGGGCACGCCATGGTGGGCACGAGCTCAGTCGGTTCAGGGCTGTCGGCGGACCAGATGAAGGCGGCGGTCGGTGCGGTCTCCTCGCCCGACACGGTGGACTCGCCGTTCGGGCGGCTCGAGTTCTTCGACGGGGTGCCGCGACCGGACACGGTGTCCACGGCGTACGACGCGCTCGACCTGATGCGTGGCATCGAGGTGTTCCTCAACGCGGTCCCTGGTGCGTCGCTGGTGGCGATGCGTCGCGGCCTGCGGTCTGCAGGCATCACCTCGGCACGCGTCATCGGTTTGACCGAGCCGCGGGCCAATTCCGGGAGTCTCTACTTGACCCCGAACACCGAAACCACCTACGGGACCACGTTCCTGGATCTCAAGGCGTGGGGCCCGACCGTGATCGAGGCGCCGCCGGACTCGCTCTGTGTCGTCGACGACTTCTGGTTCCGCTATGTCGCCGACATGGGCATTGCGGGCCCCGACCGGGGCCAGGGCGGGAAGTACCTGTTCATGCCACCCGGCTACGACGGTGACGTCCCGGACGGGTATTTCGCTTACCGCTGCTCGACGTACACGAACTGGGTCGTGCTCCGCGCGCTCGGCGGCGTCCCCGCCATCAAGCAGAGCCGGATCTACCCGCTCTCGCAGGGCGTGGCGCCGGCTGACAACGAGTTCGTCGACTTGGCGGAGGCGACCTTGAACTCGGTGCACGGCAACGACTTCTCCTTCTTCGAAGAGCTCGACGAACTCATCCAGGAGGAGCCGACGGAGGCACTTGATGCCGAACGCGCCGGCCAGCTCGCGGGGATCGGTCTCGCCCACGGTCAGCCATTCGCGCCCGACGACCGGATGCGCGCCATTCTCTCCCGGGCAGCCGAGATCGGCGCCGGGCTGGCGCGCACCCTCGCCTATGAACCCCGAGACCCCGAAGCCACGCTCTACGGGTCATGGAAGATCCCCTTCGTCGGCGGGAACTACGAGTTCCTCCGCAACGGCGCCCGCCTGCTCGATGCGCGCACCCAGTACCACTACCTCGCCACGGTGGTGACGCCCGCCATGGCGCACGCCCAGGTCGGTGCGGGCTCCGCCTACGCCTACACGATCCACGACAGCAACGGGGACCTCCTGGACGGATCCCTGACCTACCGGCTCCACGTCGACCCGAACCCACCGGCGAAGAACTTCTGGGCGGTCGACGTCTACGACACCCAGACCCGATCCCTGCTGCAGGTGCCCTCCACGATCTGGCCGGCCGTCGCCAGCAACACCGGCACCCTCCAGGCCAACAACGACGGCTCCTACGACCTGTACTTCGGACCCACCGCCCCGCAGGGCAAGGAATCGAACTGGGTGGAAACACTCCCGGGCAAGTCCTGGTTCCAGCTCTTCCGGCTCTACGGACCACTCCAAGCGTGGTTCGATCGGACCTGGACGCTCAACGAGTTCGAGCGCCTCGACTGACAAACCGCTGGTTGCGCAGGAAGCAGAGGTTATCCGTTCAGCACACACGGATGTGGCGGTCTCGTGAGTGACAGGGCGGTGTTCGGGATGTCGGCGACCTCTAGAAGATGGACTTTCCCGTCTTCTCGCGCGCAGTCAACGCGAGGTACACGGTGACGACACCGCTCGGTTCGGTCAACGTTCCGGTCGTCTGCGCGAACGCCCTCCGAAAGGCGATTCCGGTGAGTAAGTGGTGAGCTGGGACTCAATACTCCATAAGACCGCGGCAATATCGCCAGGTCAGAGAGCCGGTGAGGGGGCTCGAACCCCTAACCCCCGCTTTCTGGGTACTCACCTACTGTTGGTACGCGTTGATGCTCAAAGCCCTTGTGACACGAGGATTCTGGCCAGCGAGGCAATTCGTCGCCGGTCGACTTGTGGTCTCGTTTCGCATTGAAAACCATGGGCTAAACCATGGGGACCAGCACCTTCTGCCCGGTAGCCTGCCGACGGCTCGCCTCCCGCTGCTCTCCGTGCCCCGGCGCCGGAGATCTGGGGGGATCTTGCCGGCCAGCGGGGGTTGTGCTTCGGCGGCGGGTGGTTCATCGTGGTGGCACAGTTGCCCACCGGTCAGAAGCAACCAATGACCGACAGGGCCTGGGTCTGTTCACCTCACGGTTAGTCAGCGGGCGGCGGAACGGGACGGCCAAGCATCGGCGGACGTGCACGTCAGCTGAGGGCTTCCTGCAGGGAGGTTCGGATGGGTAAGCGGGCAGACAAGCGACGGCAGCGGGCCGCGCAGCAGTGGTTGGAACGGCAGGTCCAGCGCGACAGGAGAACCGTGGCGAGAATCGATGCCACGGGCGGTCCCCGACTGACGGAGGCCAGCGACTACTACACGGCTAAGCGGCACATCAGGGAGCATGACCACCCTGAGTTAAGGGACGACAGCCCGGACATCGCGTGGGATCACACTCCAGAGTGTCACTGCCATTGCGATAGTCACATCGATCTGCCGTTCAGGTGAGCGAAGCGTTCGACTTAGCTGTAGCTGGATGCGATAGGGGCGGCGAACCGGAATGAGCGAGACCAGCTGAGGCGATAGGCTTGGTGCGCAGGCCCGGCGAGTCTGGGCCGTGCGCAGCGCTTCGCGGCCTCCGATGGCGGCTATGTGTCAAGCGCCCGGACAGTCCTCCCGCATCGCCCCGATAGCTGCCGACCTCAGGTCCGGTGCGGGTCAAGGGTCGAGCTTGCTCGATCGCTTGCGACGCCGGAGGCGCCCTTGACGCGTGCCGGACCGGACTGCACCTCTCCATGATTGCTAGCGGGGCGGTGCGCGAACCCACCGGAAGCCGGGCGGCTCGGGTCATTGGGCAAAGCGGGTAGCCGGCCATTCGGGCGAGTGGCGCACCGACAGAGTGTCGATCGTTGATGGCGAGTTCTGCTGCCTTCGACCCGGCACCCTGTTAGCACGTGCGCGCCAAAGCCAAGGGACGCGCCCAGAACGCAGCGAAGCGGAGTGGCGGGCAGGCGTCCCGCCCTCCGGTGGCGGCGCGCATTCGGGCCCTGGAGGGGCCCGTCTTGATGAGGCCGGCCAAACCGCGCGCCAGGTGGCTGACCAGCTCGGGCAGTCCCGCCCGTCGATGACACAGGATGTGTACTTCGGTCGGAAGGCTCGGAACCCGGAGGCCGCTGAGGCACTGGACAGCCTCATGCCGGGAGCCCCGGGCGACGAAAACAATGGGGTAAACCATGGCCCGGAGGTCCCTGGACCATGACCTCCCGGGCATATCCCCTGGTCAGAGAGCCGGTGAGGGGACTTGAACCCCTAACCCCCGCTTTACAAGAGCGGTGCGCTGCCAGTTGCGCCACACCGGCCGGTGTGCTGGTACATAGTAGTGGATTGTGTGGGGAGTGCTGCGGGGGTCTGTGGGGTTTCGGTGGCTTTGGGGAGCCCGGGCGGTTTCGGTGTTGGGGGACTCGCTGGGGTTGGTGGCGCTGCTGCTGTATGTGCAGGGGACGACCGGGGCGGCGCTGGCGGTGGCGTTGGTGTTGTTGGCGGGGGACTTTGTGCCGGGCTTGTTCGGGGCGCTCGCGGGGGCGATCGGGGATCGGTTCGATCTCAAGCGGGTGATGGTGGTCTGCGACCTGGCGCAGGGGGTGCTGACGGTCGCGATGGGGTTGGTTCTGCCGCCGTTGCCTGTGCTGCTTGTGATGGTGGCGCTCAGGAGTATTACGGCGACGGTGTTTCAGGCTAGTTCGCGCAGTGCGATGCCTGGGTTGGTGAAGGACGAGGAGCTGGAGGCGGCCAACTCGGCGTTGGGGGCGGGGACGTATGGGTTGGAGGCGATCGGGCCGCTGATCGCGGCAGGGTTGTTCCTGGTGACCGACGTACGCGGGATTCTGTTGATCGACGCGGTGACGTTCTTCGTGTCGGCGGCGATGCTGAGTCGGTTGCCGAGGATCCCGCGGGCTGAGCCGTCGGGGCACAGTTTCCTGAAGGATGCGCGGGACGGGTTGGGCTACATCTGGCGAACCAAAGCAGTCCGGGTCATCGGGATCGGGTTCTTCGCGGTGGTTGCGTTCAACGGGGTGGATGACGTTGCGATGGTGTTTCTCGCGAAGGACGAGTTGCACGGGAGTGACTCGGCGTCGGCGACGTTGTACGCCGGGGTGGGGATCGGGCTGATCGTCGGGTTCGTGATCCTGGCTCGGTACGCGGGCCGGATGAAGATGCCGACGCTGATGCTCGCCGGGTTCGCTGTGAGCAGCATGGGGAATCTGGTCACGGGGCTGGCGTGGGCGATCTGGGCGGCGCTCGCGCTGCAGGTCATTCGCGGGCTGGGGATCGCGGGGATCGATGTCGGGGTCAACACTCATCTGCAGCGCGTCGTACCGGCGCACATGCGGGGACGGGTGTTCGGCAACTTGTACGGCGCGATCGGGCTTGCGGCGGGGCTCTCGTACGTGCTGGGCGGTTTGCTGCTGCAGCAGACGAACGCCCGTACGACGTTCATCACCGCGGGGGCCGGCGGGTTGCTGGCTACGGTTGTGACTGCGATCGGAGTTCGGCGATCGGGCGACGGAGAGCGCGAGCCCCGGGTACGGCGATGAGCGCGATCGCGGCCATGACGAGGAAAGCTGCGGACGGGTGATCGACCAGCAGGCCGACCACGACTGCGACGATCAGGCCGCCCAGGTTGCCGGACATCCAGATCAGGCCGGCTGCCGTGCCTTCGGCTTCTCCGGTACGGCGTTCTACCAACTCGAGGACGATCGGGAGGGCCGGGAGGAGGAGCAGGCCGATCAGGGTGATCGCGACGAAGCCGGTGAGGACGCCGGGGGCGAGTGCCAGTAGTACGCAGGCCGCGGCGGTGGCGGTGAGGCTGACGACGAGGAGTGTGGACTCGGCGTGGCGGCGTGCGA
The DNA here is from genome assembly GCF_004365355.1 of Kribbella pratensis. GTDB lineage: Bacteria > Actinomycetota > Actinomycetes > Propionibacteriales > Kribbellaceae > Kribbella. Next base: position 988,508 of record NZ_SODP01000002.1, read on the forward strand.
CGAGGATCGGAATGATCGCGCTGCCGAGGACGCCGGCGATCACGTTGACCAGAAGAATGGTGCTGGCGGTGCCGCCGCTGACGCCGGCTGGTTCGAGAAGGGCCTGGGCGAAGGTGCTCATGGCAACGAATACGCCGAACGGGAAGAGCGCGAGCACGCACAGGCGGCGGATCAGCGGGTCACCCCACGCGGCCGCAAGCGCGCCGCGACCGGGCCGGGAGGGCGAGCCAGAGCCGGAGCCGGTGGACGCGCCTGGGTGCGCGGCTGAAGCGTCTGAACCTGCCCCCAGCGGATCGGCAGGCGTGGCTGCGGAGTCTGCGTGCGCAGTTGCGGCGTGGGCAGCGCCAGCGGCTGCAGAGTCGGCGTGCGCGGCCGGAGCGTCTGCGTGCTCAGCCGGCGCATCGGTGGGTGCAGCCGAGGCGTCGGCGCGGGCGGCTGCGGGGTGGGATGCAGCGGCTGGGTGGGCGGGCTGGAAGGGGCCGGGACGGCGTACGACGAAGATCAGGATGGCTGTGGCGAGGACGCAGAAGACTGCGGTGATCCACAGCATGGTTGGCAGGGAGGACGCGGTGGTGAAGATCGCGGAGAGGAGGAACGCGATCACCATGCCGGCGAAGATGCTGGCTGTGCCGACGGCGATGCCGGTTGGGCGGTCCTTTTCGGAGAGGTAGCGGCCGGTGATGCCGGTGACTGCGTTCAGTACGAGGGGCTGGGCGATCGAGGCGAGGATCTGGCCGGCCAGGAGCCAGCCGAAGTCGTCGCCGATCAGGCGTACGACGGCGCCCGCGGCGGTCAGCACGGCGCCTGCGATGAGGGCGGCGCGGAACCAGCGGTCCAGCAACAGGCCGCACGGGATCGCGAGTACGACGTACAGGAGGGGGAAAACCTGTGCGAGCCAGCCGATCGCGCTCTCGGAGACGCCGTAGCGCGCGGCTGCGACGGTGGTGACGCCGGCGAAGTTCAGCCAGACGAGCTGGGTGGCCGCGCCCACCAATGAGTAGCCGACGATCGCCGGCCACTGACTCCGCATCCGCATCTGCGAACTGTAGCGCCGGGACTGGCGTACAAAGGAGGAATGGTTGAGTGGGAGGGGCCGCTGTCCGAGGCGTACGAGCGGGCGCTGACTTATCTGGAGAATCTCCCGGAGCGACGGGTCGGCCCGCGAGCGACGTCAAAAGAGCTCCACGAGGCGCTCGGCGGACCGCTGCCGACCGGGCCGACGGATCCGCGGGAGGTCGTCGAACACCTTGCGAAAGGGGTCGATGACGGGCTGTTGCCGAGCGGGAGCGGGCGCTTCTTCGGGTTCGTGTTCGGCGGCGCCACGCCCGCGTCGCTCGCCGCGGACTGGCTCACGACGGTCTGGGACCAGAACGCGGGCCTGTACGCCGCCTCGCCCGCGGCCGCCGTGGTGGAAGACGTCACCGCGCGCTGGCTGGTCGAGCTCTTCGGCCTGCCGTCCACGACCTCCGTCGGATTCGTCACCGGTGCGCAGATGGCGAACTTCACCGGGCTGGCGGCCGCGAGGCATGAGGTACTGCGACGGGCCGGGTGGGATGTCGAGCGGGACGGGCTGATCGGAGCGCCGCCGATCCGAGTGCTGGCCGGGGCGGAGCGCCACGACACGATCGACCGCGCCCTGCGCTTCCTCGGCCTGGGGACGAACAGCATCGTGCCGATCGCGGTGGACGAGCAAGGGAGGATGCGCGCCGATGCGCTGGCCGAGGCGCTCGACGCGGACCCCGGCCGGACCACCGGCGCGGGCGGCAACGCGATCGACAGACCGACGATCGTCTGCGCCCAGGCCGGGAACGTGAACACCGGAGCGTTCGACCCCATCGCGGAGATCTGCGAGATCGCGCACGCACACCGAGCGTGGGTGCACGTCGACGGAGCGTTCGGTTTATGGGCCGCGGTCAGTCCGGGCCTCAGGCAACTGGTCGACGGGATCGACAGGGCCGACTCCTGGGCGACCGACGCCCACAAGTGGCTCAACGTGCCGTACGACTCGGGCATCGTGCTCTGCGCGCATCCCGAGCCGCACCGGGCCGCGATGTCGATCCGGGCGGCGTACCTGATCCAGGACGAGGACGGCGAGCGCGACTCGCTCGACTACAACCCGGAGTTCTCGCGCCGGGCACGCGGCACCCCGGTGTACGCCGCCATTCGCGCCCTGGGGCGTGACGGCATCGCCGAGATCGTCGACCGCTGCCACGCGATGGCACGTCGATTTGCTGACCGCCTCAAAACCAACGACGTACAGGTCCTCAACGACGTCGTCCTCAACCAGGTCCTAGTGAGGTTCGGTGACGACGCCACCACTCGCCGCGTGATCACCGACGTCCAGAACGAAGGCACCTGCTGGATGTCCGGCACCACCTGGCAGGGCAAGGCCGCGATGCGCATCTCCGTCAGCAACTGGACCACCGACGAAGCCGACATCGACCGCTCCGCCGCAGCCGTCCTGCGCTGTCTGCAACAAGTCCGGGGCTAGTTCCCGCGACCGGTGCGGTCCTGCAACTCGTCGATCAGGCGGGAGGCGTCGGCCTTCGACAACTGGTCCGGGACGTCGACGCCTGCCTCCTGGGCCAGGGTGTGCAGGTACGACGCTTGCGGGCCGGTCATCGGCTCCTCGCCGGTCGTCCACTCCTCCGGATCCTTGTCCGGGACTGGGTGCACTGTCATTGTTCCTCCCGTCGAACACCCGCTCGATTGTCGAGCGACCAGTACCCACCGGATCAACTTCCATGCACCCTGTCGATTTCCGCCGAGGTCGTTCGACGCTCAGGCGTACGAACGATCACAGGAGGAAACAGACATGTCTTTCCAGGCGTACTTGGACAAGATCGAGGAGAAGACCGGCCGGACCCCGCGGGAACTGGTCGACGAGGCCGAGGGCAAGGGGTACAAGGACGTCAAGGCGGGGGTGATCTGCGACTGGCTCAAGGCGGACTACGACCTCGGCCGCGGGCACGCGATGGCGCTCGTGCACGTGATCAAGAACGGGCCGCAGATCAGCGACAAGCACGTCGGCACCAAGGGCACCCACTCCGACCCGAGCAACCTGCTCTGGCTGGACGGGAAAGCGACCAACCCGCTCACGGCGTAGCCGGCATGGTGCGTCGCCAGCCCTCGATGACCAGAGTTGGACGCATACCGACCGACTGGTAGAGGTGCAGCGCCGGGGTCGGGTTGTTGGTGTCGACGTGCAGGATCGTGCCGGCGCGGCCGGCGGCTGCGTCGAGGGCGAAGGCGTCGCGGAGCAGGTACGTGGCCAGACCTCGCCCACGAGCCGACTCGACCACGCCGAGCCCGTCGATGTGGCCGCAATTCTCGATCTCGACATCCCGATCGCTGCAGTCGCGGAACGCAACCGCTTTTCCGTCGAGCTCGAGCAGAGTGAACTGGGACCACGAGGAATTGGCATATGCCTCGCGCGCCTCGAGCCATTCTTCGTGCGGACGAACGACAAAACCGAATTGGCCGCGGAAACAGTCGATGATGACATCGTGCGCGATCCGACGTGCCTGGTCGTCGTCCATGCCGCGGCGAACGACGTACCCGGCCGGTACGTCGGGAGCCGCGACGGGTTCGGTGTGGTCGATCCGCATCCGGTTGAACGTCGTACCGGTGCTGAATTCGTGCTCGGACAACAGGGCACGTAGGGACGCGTCGGCGCGGTAGACGTAGCTGTCGACAGTGACCTCCGCGTGGCCTGCTTCACGTCCCATCTCCGCTGCACGCCGCAGGGACCGGTCGAACAGCCAGCCGGCGACCATCGCGTCACGTGACAGCACCTCGATCTCGGTCACGTCGCGATGGCCCTTGCCGAAGGCTGTCCCGTAGCCGACCGGCACGTCCCGGTCGAAGACCAGCCAGCCGTCGGTCCGCGGTTCGAATCCCGGGTCAACGATGCCGTTGGTGATGTCGGCCAGTGTGCAGTCGGCGGATCCGATCACAGCGGTGTTGTACGCGGAGACGAGGGCGAAGATCGCCTGGCAATCGGCAGGCACAGGAGACCGGGCCGTGTACCCGGCCGGCAGTACGGCGGTGGTCATCGCGCCTCACCACCGATGGGCGATGTCGACGACGACTCGGCTGCCGGAGCCCGGACCGTCGAGGGTGAACACGCGGAACGGCAGACGAGCACGCAGGCCGATCCCTACCCAGGCGGCGCCTTCGTTGCTGCCGGCGTACGCGATCTGGCGGACGGTGCGGAATCCGGCGACGTTCGCCAGCTCCGAATCGTTCGCAGGCTGGAACGCCCAATGCCCGTCGTCGTCGAACTCGCGGACGCCGAGCATGATCTCCAGCTTCGCACCCCCGCGGATCGGGACGAGGTGACCGGCGCCGGCGCGGAAGACGTTCGAAACGTAGTGCGCGCTGTAACTGGTCGGTGTGCCTGTCAGGTCGAAGACGACACGGTCGAAGCAGGCGTGCCGGCCGGCGCGGACCGTGGCCAGGGTGGCGGCGCTCACCCTGTTGCTTGCCTCCGGCAATGAACCCCAGGCGGTCCGGCAGGCTGTGGCGGCCGAGGCGGTTGCGGGTACGGCAACGGCAGGAACTGCCGCCACCGCGAGTACAGCGATCGTGGTTCGGATGGAATGGAACAGCTTCATTTTTGTCCCCCCTTTGAGACACCTGTTCGATGCGTCCCGGGAGGTCGAAGTTGACATTTTGGCGAGAAAATCTTTAGGTGCCCGGAATTCGACGGTGGGTGACGGCATTCAATTGCTTGAACCGAGCTGTTTTCCGGCTGTGACGTTGTCCGGCGTACCGTAGGCGGGTGGATTCGAAGAAGTCGCCGCGGGACAAGTGGATCACCGTGTACGGGCGGAAGCCTGTGCTGGAGGCGTTGCACGATCCGAAGCTCTCCGTCGCGAAGGTGGTGCTGGCGGACAACGCGACCGGGGGCTCCATGCAGGAGATCCTCAGAGCCGCGGAGAAGTACGGGACGCCGGTCGAGCGGGCGACTGCCAGCCGGGTGAAGTGGCTGGCGGGGAACGGGAAGCACGACCAGGGTGTCGTCGCGGACGTGGACGCGCCGCGGATGACGCCGCTGGAGGAGTTCGTCCGGACCCGCGGGAAGCGGCCGACGAACGTGTTCCTGCTCGACGGCGTCACCAACCCGGGCAACGTCGGCATGATCCTGCGTACCGCGACCGGCGCCGGCTTCGACGGGGTGATCCTGCCGAAGGCCGGTACGCCGCACGTCGGGCCGCTGGTGATCAAGGCATCGGCCGGGATCGCGTTCCAGGCGCCGATCGTGAACGCGTCCACCGCGAAGGCAGCGGTCGACCTGCTGCGTACGGCGGGGTACCACGTCTACGGTCTGAGCGCCCGCTCGCAGGACTCGCTGTTCAAGGCCGACCTCGCCCCGCGCGCCGTCTACGTGCTCGGCGGCGAGACCAACGGCATCACGGTGTCCACCGACTCCGACCTGCAGATCCCGCTGCACGCCGGCGTCGAATCCCTGAACGTCGCCGTCGCTGCCGCCATCGTCGCCTTCGAGGTGACGAACCGCTGAGGCAAATCACCAACCGCTGATGCAACCGAATCTCGCGATGACGCGTTTATTGCGCAGCGCGAGTTGAGGAGGCCAGGTTGGACAGCGAGGCGGAGAGCGAATACACCGCGTTCGTGACCCATCACGCGAACGCGATGTGGCGTACGGCGTACCTGCTCTGCGGGGATCGTCGACGGGCCGAGGACGCGACCCAGGAGGCCCTGCTCCGGCTGTACCGGCGCTGGCCGAGGTTGTATCGCAAGGGCGGCATCGTCGCGTACGCGCGCAAGGTAGTCGTCTCGGCGACGCTCGACGGACTGCGACGCCGGTCGAGCACCGAGCTCGTCGGCGGTGACAGCTACTTCACCGCCGAGGCCGATCCCACCGATCATGTCGGCCGCGCCGAGCGCCGGCTCGTGATCACGCAGGCGCTCGCCGAGCTCCCCGAACGGCAGCGGGCCTGCGTCGTCCTGCGGTACTTCGACGACCTGTCCGTCGACGAGACCGCCGACGTACTGGGCTGCCGGCCGGGCACCGTGAAGAGCCAGACGATGCGCGCGCTCGACAAGCTCCGGCTGCACCCGGCCCTCGCCGACTTCGACCTCGCCGAACTGGGAGGCTGACATGACGAACGAGCTCAAGGACCTGATGACCGAGGCCGTCGACGCCCAGGCGCCGTACGTCCCCGACGTTGACCTGCTTGTCCGGACCGGACGCAAGCAGGTACGCCGGCGTCGCGTGACAACCGCGATCGCAACAGCTGCCGCGGTTGCCGTTGTCGCAGGTGCGACGACGGCTGTTGTCGGCACGATCGACCGATCCGACAACCTACCCGTCGCGCCGGCGGTGACACCGACATCGCATGTGACCCGCCCGGAGATATCGGTGCCGCCCGGCGGCAGCACCGGGCTCTGCACCACCGCGGACGGTTCGACCTCCGACGGCTGGTTGTGGCCGAAGGTCGTTCTCTACGTCCAGGACACATTCGGGATGTCGATGGTTCGGCGGTCGAAGAGCAACATCGCGTTCTGCACGACCGAGTGGGGCAACGGCGCGAAGCTCTCCGTCGTACCAGGCGGTGCGAAGGCCGGGATCGTACTGCGGAAGAGCGCCGCGGAAGGGCGCGGCGCGAAACCCGGCTCGAGTGTGACGACTGTGTTCGGCACGGTGCCGGCCGGGACTCCCCCGCGTGTCACCGTCGAGACCGCTGACGGGTATGTCGGCGTCGCGAAGGTGAAGGACGGGTACTTCGTCTACCGCCGCGTGGAGCACTCGCCCTGGCCGGGGCCGATCCCGCACGCGATCGTCCGGTTCAAGTACGCGGGCAAAGCGGAGTACGTCGCGGCTAGCCGGTGATCTCCCCGACCAACTGTTCGGCCGACTCACGGGTGTAGCCGCCGGAGATCTCGATCTTGCCGCCCGCGATCGCCGACTGGACGCTCGGGGCGGTGACGACCTGGCCGCGCACCACGATCGCCAACTGGTTCGCGGGCGGGGTCTGCTTGGCAAGGGCGGCAGTCAGCTGCTCGAACAGCGTGGCGCCCTTCGAGTCGAGCGTCAGGCCGACGTACCAACCGCCTGCGCCTTTCTCCTGGAGCGCCGACTTGACCTCGGTCACGTTGCTGCCGTCGAGCTCGACCTTGCCCAGGGTGTAGCGCATCCCCTTCGCATCACACGCCGTACCCGCGGGTGCCGGCGATGGGCAGGTACCGGCCTTGACCATCAGGACGCGACGGAACTCGACCGCGGTCGGGTCCGACGGCTTGGTACGCGCGGCCGGCGCGGCGGCGGCAGGCTTGTCGTCGCTCCGCTTGACGACCAGAACCACACCGGTCGCGACGATGGCGACGAGCAGCAACACGAGGGCGCCGACGAGCAGCAGTGGACCCCGCGACCGCTTCGCCGGAGGCTGCTGCGGAAAGAGCGGCGGGTACTGCGGATGCGTCATGGAAACACATGCTAAGTAATCAAGAAGTCACCTTGAGCAGGCGTGCCGCGAGCTCGGCGTTGCGTTGCGCGAAGGTCCGCCACAGCTCGGGCGTGGACGCCACCCGTTCCCGAGCCGTCGCCTCACCGACCGCGCGCTGCGTCCACGTGCACATCCGCCCGTCGCGCAGTTCGAACCGCACGAGTACGCCGTCCGCCCACCCGTACACGTCCGCCTCCCGCGGCTCGAGCCACGCGACCTTCTGCTCGGCGACGATCCAGTCGAGCGCCTCGATCTCCCCCTGCACCTTGGCCGCGAACTCGTACCGTTGCCCTGCCGAGGCGCGATCCCGACGACGTACCAGTTCCTCCCGCAACGTCGCCACCGCGGCCGGATCCCGTTGCAGTACGGCGATCGCAGTACGCGCCAACGCCTCGCGATCCCCCGGACCGATCCCGAACAGCCGCCCGAACTCCTCGGCTGAACCGTCGCCGGAGACGGTGTACTGCAACGGCAGCACCCGATGCAGCCCGGAGATCGCCTGCCGGATCCGCAACCCACCGAGGTACGGACCGAAGTGCGGTAACGAACCGCTGACTGTGTGCGAGAAACTCAACCCTGGCTTGGATCCGGTGGCGAGCCGGATGTAGCCGACCACCTCCGCGCCGCCCTCGACCCGGTTCCAGCGCGGCTTGGCATGCTCGAGCAGATTCCGCTCCAACCACGCCGCCTCGTGTTCGGAGTCGCACGAAACGCCTTCTACGCGGGCGATCCGCCGTACCATCCGGGCCAGGTGCGGGCGGTCGCCGAGATTCACCCAGTACGACTGCACGCGCCGCCGAAGGTTGCGGGCGCGGCCGATGTAGAGCACCTTCCCGGCGCCGTCACGGAAACGGTAAACGCCCGGCACTGTCGGCAACTCCCGGACGCTGTTGATCATCAGCCCAGTGTGCACGGTCCGACCGCGCGAGTGATATTCGGTTGATTGTTTGAAACGAATGCGGATCCGGGGTTGTGCAGCAAGACCGCGCCAGTCATTCTGGCGAGCGATCCGAGTGTTCGCAGGGGGCTGTGAGGGCGGGCACCGGACTTGGGAGGCTGGGGGGCTTCGTGAGGTTATCCGCCACATGGCTGCGTCGTGCGCTGCCTGCGTTGTGTGTCCTGCTGTTGCTGCCGCTTGCCGTGATCGCGCCGGCACAGGCCGCGGTCGCGCCGACCGGATTCAGCGAGCAGGTGGTGTTCACCGGGCTGACGAATCCGACGAACGTCGCGTTCTCGCCGGACGGCCGGGTGTTCGTCGCCGAGAAGAGCGGCCTGATCAAGGTCTTCGACTCGCTCGACGATCCGACACCGAGCGTGTACGCCGATCTGCGCACCGAGGTCTACAACTACTGGGACCGCGGCCTGCTCGGCATGGCTTTGAACCCCAACTTTCCAACGGATCCACGGATCTACGTGCTCTACACCCACGACGGACTGATCGGCGGCCCGACACCCAAGTGGGGTACGCCGGACACCAACGACGACCCGTGTCCCTCGCCGCCCGGCCCGACCGCCGACGGCTGCCAGGCCAGTGCCCGCCTCTCGGTCCTGAACGCGAACGGCGCCGAGCAGGTGCTGGTCGAGGACTGGTGCCAGGTGTTTCCGAGCCACTCGATCGGCTCGATCGAGTTCGGCCCGGACGGCATGCTGTACGCCGGCGGCGGTGACGGCGCGAGCTTCAACTACGTCGACTATGGTCAGGACGGCTACCCCTCGTCCGACGTTACGGCCGACAACCCTTGCGGTGATGGGCCTGCGGCCGTCGGTACGACGCTGACCCCGCCGACCGCCGAAGGTGGAGCGCTCCGGGCGCAGGACGTACGGACGACCGGCGATCCGACCAGTCTCGACGGTTCGATCATCCGCATCGATCCCGACACCGGTCAGGCCGCACCCGGCAACCCGGCGTCGAGCACTGCGGACCTGAACACGCGCCGCATCGTCGCGAACGGTCTGCGCAACCCGATGCGGTTCACGTTCCGCCCGGGAACCAAGGAGATGTGGATCGGCGACGTCGGGTACTCGACCTGGGAGGAGATCGACCGGATCGTCGACCCGACAGCCCGGGTCACGAACTTCGGATGGCCTTGCTACGAAGGCGCCGGCCGCCAGCCTGGGTACGACGCGATCAACGTCAACCTCTGCGAGAACCTGTACGCCGCCGGCCCGTCCGCGGTCGCAGCGCCGTACTACGCGTACAAGCACAGCGACCACATCGTGACCGGCGAGTCCTGCACCGTCGGCAGCTCGTCGATCTCCGGGATGCAGTTCTACGGCGGCGGGAACTACCCGGCGGAGTACGACGGCGCGCTGTTCTTCGCGGACTACAGCCGCCGTTGCGTGTGGGCGATGATGCCCGGCTCGAACGGTCTGCCGGATCCCGCGAAGATCCAGACCTTCGCCTCGGGGTACGGCGCGACGAAGCTGCAGACCGGTCCGGGCGGAGACATGTTCGCGGTCGACTACGACAACGGCCGGATCCTCCGGTACGTGTACGACGCGACGAACAACCCGCCAACCGCGGTGATCCACGCCGACCCGTCGAGCGGGCCGACGCCGTTGACGGTGACGTTCGACGGGACAGCCTCGAACGACGCCGACGGCGACGCGTTGACCTACGCCTGGGACCTGGACGGTGACGGTGTGTACGACGACTCGACGGCCGCGACTGTCCAGCACACCTATACGACGGCGGGAGAAGTCGTCGCGCGGTTGAAGGTCTCGGACGGTCATACGACCGGTACGACGTCCATGCAGATCAACGTGGCGAATACGGCGCCGACCGCGTTGATCACGTCACCTGGTCCGGCGACGACCTGGAAGGTCGGGGACACGATCAGCTTCTCGGGTTCGGCGACCGATCCGGAGCAGGGGACGTTGCCAGCGTCGGCGCTGACGTGGACCCTGATCATGCATCACTGTCCGAGCGACTGCCACACGCACACGATCACCTCGCTGACCGCGGCGAGCGGTACGTTCACGGCGCCGGATCACGAGTATCCGTCGTACCTCGAACTCAAGCTGACCGCGACGGACGCGCAGGGACTGACCGACACGAAGAGCGTGCGGCTCGATCCGAAGACGGTCGGGCTGGGGCTCGCCTCCTCACCGGCCGGTTTGCCGGTGACCGCTCTGAACACGACGGCCAAGACCCCGTTCACCTCCACGGTGATCGTCAGGTCGAGCGTGTCGGTATCCGCGGATCCGGTGCAGTCCTCGGCCAACCAGCTCTACCGGTTCGCGACCTGGTCGGACGGCGGCGCGCGCAACCACAACCTCTTCGCACCGGCGACGGCCACGACGTACACGGCGTCGTACGGCGTGAAGCGGAACCTTGCCCGTGGCCGACCGGCGCTTGCCTCGAGCACCTATCTTGCCGGGCGGGAGGCGTCGAAGGCTGTTGACGGGTCGATGGCGACGGCCTGGTCGAGTGCGCGGACCGATCCGCAATGGTTCCGCGTCGATCTGGGATCGGTGCAGCTGGTCAACCGGGTGCTGCTCAATTGGTTGTCGACGGCGTACGCGAAGTCCTACCAGATCCAGGTGTCCGGGAGCGGGCGGACGTGGAAGACCGTGTACTCGACGACGGCCGGCGACGGCGGCACCGACAACCTGCTGTTCAGTGCGAACTACGCCCGGTATGTGCGGATCAATGCAACAAAGCGCGCTGTTGCCGGCAGCTACTACTCGCTGTGGGAGTTCGGCGCCTTCCAGGACACCGGGCCCGCGACCGGGATCGGCGGAAAGTGCATCGACGTCTACCAGGCCGCGACCGCGGACGGTACTCCGACGACGCTCTACACCTGCAAGTCGTCCGCGAACCAGCTGTGGACGCCGTCGCTCGAGGACGGGACCGTCCGCACGATGGGCAAATGCCTGTCGGCTCGCACCACCACGCTCAACACCCCGGCGGTGTTGTGGAGCTGCGACGGTTCACCCGGCCAACGCTGGGTGCCTCAGACCAACGGTACGTTGGTCAATGCAGCATCCGGCCTGTGTCTCAATGCCGCTGGCGGTTTGAGCGCCAACGGCACCAAACTCATCCTCGCGGCCTGCACGACCGCGATCGGCCAGAAGTGGGTGCTGCCGTAATTCAGTCGTTGTGACGATCGCGTCGGACCTATCGTCTGCTGTATGAGCAAGGGTTGGGTGGACGAGGGGTACGGCGCGGTCGCGGACACGTTCGCGGAGAACTTCTCGCTGTTCCCCGAGCTGGGCGCGGCCGTCACGGTGTACGCCGGTGGGCGCAAGGTCGTCGAGCTCTGGGACGGCGATGCCGCGCCGGGGCGGCCGTGGTCGCAGGAGACCGTCGTACCGGTGTTCTCCTGCGCCAAGGGGCTGGTGAGCGTCGTCGTCCACCTGCTCGCGCAGTCGGGGCAGTTGTCGCTGGACGAGCCGATCGGGTCCTACTGGCCGTCGTTTGTTGCTAACGGCAAGGAAGACGTCACCTGCCGGATGGTGCTCGGGCATCGGGCCGGGATCCCGGTGCTGGACCAGACACTCTCGTTCGAGGAGATCGCGGCGTGGACGCCGGTGATCACCGCGATCGAGGAGCAGAAGCCGCTGTGGGAGCCGGGGACGACGTACGAGTATCACGGGCATGTGTTCGGGTTCGTGCTCGGCGAGGTGGTCCGACGGCTGACCGGACAGTTGCCGGGGGCATACTTCCGGACCGTCATCGGTGGGCCGCTCGGGTCGCGGGCCTGGATCGGGTTGCCTGCTTCGGAGTTGCCGAACCTGGCCCGGCTGGCGGAAGCGGAGGGGCGTCCGCAGGCGTTGGATCCCGAGCACCTGTTGATGCGCATCGTGACGATGAACGGGGCGCTGGCGTTCCCCGGTATCGATCAGCCGCACGGTTGGAACGATCCTGCGTTGCTGTCGATCGAGCTGCCCGGCGCCGGTGCCGTGGCCTCCGCGACGGGTCTCGCGGGTGTGTACGCCGCAGCGATCACCGGGCTCGACGGCGCCGATCCGTTGTTGTCGCGCGACACCGTCACCGGGGCGGCGCGCGAGGTCTCCGCCGGCACGAGCTACCTGGGCTTCGACGCTGGCGCACGCTGGGGATCCGGCTTCCTGCTGGACTCACCCTTCCGCCCGAGCCTCGGTCCTCGCAGCCTCGCGAACGACGGCGCGGGCGGCCAGTTCGCGTTCGGCGACGACGAGCACGGCATCGCGTTCGCCTATACCGCGAACAGGATGGTGGGCCATGGAGACGCCCGATCGACCCGCCTGGTCGACGCCGTTCGCAGCTGCCTGGCGTAAGCCCGCGTCGGGGCGCTAGCTGAGCAGTAGCTCGGCGACGAAGTCCGGGGCCTCGTGCATCACGTCGTGGCCGGTCGGGACGACGTGGACCTGCCAGTCAGGATCGGCCTGCAGCCGCGTGCGGAGCTCGGCGAACGGCGTCTGCTGCTCCCAGCCCGAGCAGTAGACGAAGTCCCGACGCGCGATCCGGTCGACCTCACCGGTGAGCCGGATCTCCTGCATGAACGAGGCGAGCGGGTGCGGACGGCGGCGGGGATCGCGGTCGCCCGGTGGGCGTACGGCGTACCCGCTCGTCGCGGCACCGGACGTCGCCACGTCGTGGAAGTAGTCGTTCGTCAACGACCACCACGACTCGCCGTCGCGCGGTACGAACGCATCGAGATGGACCAGTCGCGAGACCCGGCCGCCGGCGCGATCCGCGGCGGCGGTGATCACCATCCCGGCATAGCTGTGTCCGACCAGCGTCACGTCGGTGAGCTGTGCGCGATCGAGCACCCGCAGTACGTCGTCGGCGTGCACGTCGAGGTTGGCGGTTGCGACCGTCGCCTCGTCGTCGGACGGCCGCAGACCGGTCAGCGTCAGCGCGTGAACGACCTGACCGGCTCGCTCCAGCAGCGGAACCACCGCCTCATAAGCCCATGAGCCCTTCCAACCACCGGGAACCAGCACGAACGTCGTCATGAGGCAATCTCACCGGATCCAGGTGTGGCTTGGTGTCGGCAGGAAGCCAAGCAATACCCGTTCGCCGCCAACCTTGGTAGAGGACGGAAGCTGTCCTCTACCAAGGCCAGGATGAAGGCATGACAAAGAACCCCGGTGGTAAGTCGACCGTTACTCCGTACGTAGCCGTTCGTGGTGCGGCGGCCTGGCTCGAGTTCGTGCAGGAGGCGTTCGGCACCAAGCCGGCCTTCGCCGTCCACAACGAGGACGGCACGATCGGCCACGCCGAAATCACGATCGGCGACTCGGTCGTGATGGCCTTCGACGCGCGCCCCGACTGGCCGGACACCCCCAGCTTCCTCAGCGTGTACGTCGACGACGCCGACGCCACCGTCGCCCGCGCCGTCGCCGCCGGCGCGACCATCGTCACCGAACTGACCACGTCCCGCATCGTCGGCGACCGCGGCGCCCGCATCAAGGACCCCGCCGGCAACATCTGGTGGATCCAGACCCACCTCTACGACGTAAACCCCGCCGACCTCCCCACCCTCTTCACCGACCCAGAAGAAGCCGCAACCATGCACCGCCTACAGGAGTCGTTCGCCACGGAAATGCGCTCCCGCGCCTGACGCATCCTGCTCGGCTCGGGATTGAGGTGGTTCGGGAGGACAGACGAAATGGCGGGGGGAAGTGTGATGTGGGTTTGTTCACGTCACATGTGCTGGTTGCCTGGCGTCAGGTGTTTGTTCGTTGAGGACAAGCGCAAAGGAACGTCATGAGTGTAGTGATCGAAGGATTTGGTGGGGAGATTGTCGGGCCGGACGACGCGGGGTACGACGTCGCGAGCCGGACCGTGCTGGTCGGGGGCAGCCCGGCGTACGTCCTCAGGCCGGCGAGTGTCGAGGATGTCCGGAAGGCCGTCGCGTATGCGGCGGAGAGCGGGCTGCCGTTAGCGGTTCGTGGTGGCGGGCACGCGTTCGCCGGATTCGGGACGAACGACGGCGGAGTGGTGATCGAGCTCGGCAAGCTGGCCGGGATCGAGATCGTCGACAAGGAGCGCCATCTCGTACGCATCGGCGGCGGCGCCACCTGGGGGCAGGTGGCGGCCGCGCTCGCGCCGCACGGGCTGGCGATCTCGTCGGGTGACACCAAGAGTGTGGGCGTCGGCGGGCTGACGCTGAGCGGCGGGATCGGGTGGAAGGTCCGCAAGTACGGTCTGGCGCTGGACAGTCTGGTCGCGGTCGAGCTCGTGACCGCGGCCGGTGACGTCGTCCGGGCGTCGGCGGACGAGAACGCCGAGCTGTTCTGGGCGGTCCGCGGTGGCGGCGGGAACTTCGGGATCGTGACCGCGTTCGAGTTCGCGGCGCACCCGACGACCGACATCTACTTCGGCAAGCTCGCCTTCCCGGCAAGCGAGATCGCCGAGGTGCTCCAGGGCTGGGCGGAGTATCAGCGCACCGCGCCGCCCGAGCTCACGTCGATCGCGTCGTTCGCCAATCCGTTCCTCGGCGGCCCCGACGCGCCGCTGGAGATCGAGGTCGCCTTCGACGGTGACGACGCGGAACTCGCCGCCCGGGCGATCGATCCGATCCGCAAGCTCGGCACGGTGCTCGCCGACGAGGTCGGGCTCCGGCCGTACGCCGAGGTGCTGGTGGACGGGGTGGTCCCGCCGCCCGGCATCCAGCTGGTCACCCGAAGTGCCTTTGTCGACAAGGATTCCGTCCCCGAGGTGCTGCGGATCCTCGCCGAGACCGGCGCCTCGCAGGGGTCCCCGATCATGTCGATCCGCACCGTCGGCGGGGCGGTGTCGCAGCTCGCTGCGGACGCCACGGCGTACGCGCATCGTGAGGCGGAGCTGATGTTCGCGACGACCACGATCGGCCCGCCACCGGTCATCGCGGCGACCGGTCCGGCTCGCCAGGCGCTGTGGGACAAGCTCACGCCGCAGGTCACCGGCGCCTACGCGAACTTCCTGTCCGATGCCGAGGACGCCGACGTGGCTGCGGTCTACCCGGCGGCGACGTACGAGCGGCTCGCGGCGGTCAAGCGCGAGTACGACCCGGCCAATCTGTTCAGGAGCAACCACAATGTGAGGCCGGCATGAGCCCGACAAGTAGCAAGGTCTGGTTCGTCACCGGCTCGTCCCGCGGCCTCGGCCGCCACTTCGTCGAGGCTGCTCTGTCCCGCGGGGACCGGGTGGCCGCGACGGCCCGGAAGAGCCTCATCGAGTTGGTCGACACGTACGGCGACGCAGTCCTGCCGCTCGAGCTCGACGTCACCGACAAGGCCGCTGTCTTCGGGGCGGTCGAGCAGGCGAAGGAACACTTCGGCCGTCTCGACGTGATCGTGAACAACGCCGGCTACGGCTTGTCGGGCGCCGTGGAGGAGTTCACCGAGCAGCAACTACGGGACCAGTTCGAGACGAACTTCTTCGGTCCGGTCTGGGTCACCCAGGCAGTGCTGCCGTACCTGCGTGAGCAGGGCAGCGGCCACATCATCCAGATCTCGTCAGTCGCCGGGCTGACCGGATTCCTGCTCGGCAGCGGGTACTGCGCGTCGAAGTGGGCGCTGGAGGGACTGAGCGAGGCGCTCGCCCAGGAGGTCGCGGGATTCGGGATCAAGGTGACTGTGGTCGAGCCCGGCGGGTACGCGACCGAGGGGCTGACCGGTGGGGTGGCCGCGACACCGAACCCGTTGTACGACGGCCAGCGTCAGGCGCTCATGGACTACGTGGCGTCGGTCGACTTCGACGACCCGGCCGCGGCCGGACCCGCGATCCTCGAGCTCGCCGACTCCCCCAACCCGCCCTTGCACGTGTTCTTCGGTCAGGGCTACGAGCTGGTGAAGCAGGCCTACGAGGATCGGCTGAAGACCTGGGCGGACTGGCAAGAGCTGTCGCTCAAGGCGATCTAGGCTCGCGCTCGCGATGCAGCCCGACCGCGACGACGATGATCGCAACCGCTGCCAGTTCGGCCGGCCGCGGGAACTGTCGCAGTACGACGGCACCGATCACCGTCGCCGTGGCGGGCAGCAACGCCAGCATCAACGCGAACGTGGACCGCTTCAACCGTGCCATCGCGAGCTGATCCGCGACGTACGGAATCACCGACGAGCAAACACCGACCCCGACTGCTGCGGCGAGCAGCCCGGGATCGGTGAACGCGGGGACGGCAGCGCGCAGCCCGACCGGTAGCGCGAGGACGGACGCAACTCCCATCGCGAGGGCGAGACCGTCGATCCGGCGCAGTCCTTCGACTCGGGACATGCGGTGCCCGAGGACGACGTACGCCGCGAAGAGGACGGCGTTGAGTGCGGTGAAGACCATCCCGATCCAGTCGTGGGACAGGCGGATGTCGGTCAGCACATAGACGCCGCCGACTGCGAGCACCAGAGCCAGCAAGTTGCGCAGTGAACGCACCGCGATCGCTGCGAGCACGATCACCGGGGCGAACTCGGCCGCGGCGACCGTGCCGAGTGGGATGCGATCGATCGCCAGGTAGAAGCAGCAGTTCATCACCGCGAGGACGGCGCCCCACGCGATCACGAGTCGGCGCGTGCCCCAGGAGAGCAGACGCCAGGCGCGCCACGGCCGGCGCCAGATCGAGAAGATCAGCCCGGCCGCAGCGATCCGTAGCCAAGCCACGCCGAGTGGATCGATCCGCGCGAACAGCAGCACGGCGAAGGCAGGGCCGAGGTAGTGGAAGACCGCACTGACGATGAAGTAGGCCTGTGGCGGTACCGTCCGTCGCATCACTTCACGGTAGGAACCAGAACCCGGTAGGGCCATGACGTTTCGGTAAGCTCCGGGGCCTGATCCTTTCCACATGTGATACTGCGGTGGTGTTCGCTGCTCTGGCCAGTTCCTTACTGCTGCTCGTGTCGCCACTGACTGCTCAAGCGGAGGTGGAGGCCACCCCGGTGAAGACGCTGACGTTCAACATCCACCACGGCGCGGGTGTCGACGGGAAGCTCGACCTCGAGCGGGTCGCGAAGACGATCGAGGCCTCCGGTGCGTCGGTCGTCGGCCTGCAGGAGGTCGACAAGTACTTCGACGCGCGCAGCAACTGGGTCGATCAGCCGGCTTGGCTCGCTGCACGGTTGAAGATGAACTACGTGTTCGCCGCCAACCTGGACTGGGATCCGCTGGAGCCGGGCAAGCCCCGTCGTCAGTACGGGACGCTGGTGTTGTCGAAGTACCCGATCGTTGACTCACGCAACAGTCTGCTGCCGCTGCATCCGGGGAGCGAGCAGCGGGGTCTGCTCGAGGCATTGATCGACGTCGGCGGTACGCCGTTGCGCTTCGCCGACACGCACCTGACCACGAAGGACGACGGCGAGCGGATCGAGCAGGTGAACGCGATCGTTGCCCTGCTCAAGGATGCGCCCGAGGCAACGGTGCTGGTCGGCGACTTCAACGCCCTACCGACGTCGGCCGAGGTGAGGACACTGACCACACACTGGACCGACACCTGGCCGGAGAAGGGCTTGGGGCTCGGGCTCACCAGCCCGGTGCCGCTGCCGACCAAGCGGATCGACTACCAGCTGCACAGTGCGCAACTGGCGCCGACCGCGGTGTCTGTCCCGGTCAGCTTCGCCTCCGACCATCTCCCGGTCGCGGCCACCTATTCGTTGAGCTGACCCTCGTAGGCCTCTACGGACCAACTGGCCGCGGTTTTCGTGACCAGCTTGGCGCCCAGGCGTTCGTAGAAGCGGTAGCCGGCTGTGTTTTCCAGGCGCAGACCCCAGCCGATCGGGAGGCGATCCGGCAGCGCGTACCGGGCCAGGCCGAGCATCAACTGGCGACCGACACCGGCGTCGCGGAACTGCTCGCGGACGTAGAGGTCGTCCAGCGCGAGCCGATCGCCGCCGACCCAGAGGTACGGGCGACGCAGCGCGGACACGTAGCCCGCCGCAACCCCGTCTACCTCTGCAAGCAACACAATCACCTCGTCGCGTCCGAGGAACCCTTGCCAATCCTGCAGGCTTGCTGTCACGTACTGCTGCTGATCCTGGTACGCCGCCAGCTCCCCCAGCATCGTCAGCACTGTCTCTGCGTCCGCGACCACCGCGCGGCGGATCTCAATGGACATGAACCCCTCCGGTTGCAGGCTTGAACGCCGGTACGACGATCAGCGCGAGGACAGCCGCGACCGCTGCGGTGACCGCGGCGAACGTGAACCCGCTGGAGAACCCGGTCGACACCGTGCCGGCGAGACTTGCCGCCGCCACACTCGACACGACCGCAACGCCGAGCGATGCGCCGAACTCGTGGAACGTACTCAGGATGCCGGAAGCGAGGCCCGCCTCCCGATGGTCGATCTGCGCGAACGTCGTGGTCGAGGCCGCCACGAATGCGGCGCCGAGTCCTACGGTCCCGACGGTCATCCCGATCACGATCTCGGTAGCACCCTCCCAGATCGCGGGGACAGCGACACCGATCGCGGTGATCGCGAATCCGGCGACGGCGACCGGGCGTGCGCCGACCCGTCCGACGAGTTGGCCGGCCAGATGCGCGCCGACGATCGCGGCGATTGCCACCGGCAAGAACAACAGACCGGTGCGCAAAGCGCCGTACTGCTTGAAGTGCTGTAGGTAGAAGGATCCGAGGAAGAACATCGAGATCATCAGAGCGGTTGCGATCAGCAACATGAAGGTGCCTACGGCAACAGGTCGGCGGGTGAGGATCCGGAGGTCCATCAGCGGCGAGCGGACGGAGCGCTGGACCCAGGCGAAAACGCCGTACAGTACGAGGGCGCCGGCGAGCGTGCCGAGGGTTGCGGCCGAGAGCCAGCCGCGGTCACCGGCGTTGATCAGCGCGTAGATCGCCGTACCTGTGCCTGCTGTGACGAGAAGAGCGCCGGGTACGTCGAGGCGGCCCTGCTCCTCGCTCGGGCGATCCGCGGGGAGCAGACGGAGCAGGAGGATGAACACGATCAGGCCGATGGGCAGGTTGATGTAGAAGACCCACTGCCAGCCGGGGCCCGCGGTGAGCAGGCCGCCGAGCAGTACGCCGATCGCGGCGCCGCCACCGCCCATCGCAGACCAGATGCCCAGCGCCTTGTTGCGTTCGTCGCCGTCGAACGTCTTGGTGACGACGGACAACGCGGCCGGCGAGAGCATCGCGGCGCCGATGCCTTGAGCAACGCGGCCGCCGAGGAGAAGCTCGGGCCCATTGGCCAGGCCGGTGACGAGCGAGGCCAGGGTGAAGACGATCAGGCCGGTCAGTACGACGCGGCGCGAGCCGAACAGGTCGGCGGCGCGGCCGCCCAGCAGCATCAAGCCGCCGAACATCAGCGTGTACGCGCTGACCACCCAGGTGAGGGTCTCGCGGCTGAGCCCGAGATCGGACTGGATGTTCGGGAGCGCGATCGCGACCACCGTCACGTCGAGGATCAGCATGAACTGCGCGACGGCGAGCAGCCCCAGCAGTCGCCACCGCCGCGGGTCGGGTTGATTCATGGGTCATCCTTAAGTCGAACAGCCGTGTACGGGTTAGATCAGTACCGTAACTCGTACACTGGTGTTCAACAAGAGGAATTCGTACAGTGGTGTTCGAGATGAGGAGGCGGTCGATGGCGGTGACCACCCGGCGGGCGGACGCGCAGCGCAACATCGCGGCGATCCTGACCGCGGCGGCCGAGTGCCTGAGCCGCGATCCGGCCGCGAGCACGTCGGAGATCGCGAAGGCGGCCGGGGTCGGACGGGTCACGCTGTACGGCCACTTCCCGTCCCGGGCCGAGCTCGTCGACGCGGTGTTCGTCCAGGCGATCGCGACCGGCGAGGAGACGCTCGGGCAGGTCGATCTGACCGGTGACCCGCGCGAGGCGCTGGCCCGGTTGACCGAGTCGAGCTGGCAGCTGGTCGACCAGTACCGCGCGCTACTGCTCGCGGCTCAGGACGCGCTGCCGCCGGGGCGGGTGCAAGAGCTGCACGCCGACCCGATGGCACGCGTGGAACGTCTACTGGAACGCGGCCGCGCCGAAGGCGTCTTCCGCAGCGACCTGCCAACCTCGTGGCTGGTCAGCGTCATGCACAACGTCATGCACGGCGCTGCAAGCGAACTTCAAGCCGGCCGCATCACGTCCGACCAAGCCGCGCCGTACATCACCGCGACCTTGCTGAGCGCGTTCGCTCCTGCCTGACTACTCCAGCCAGACGGTTTCGAACGTGGGGTTGGCGTGGATGTGGACTGCTTCGTAGCCGCCGGGACCGGTGCGGAACTTGTGCGGGGTGTCGGCGGGAACGACCAGGATCTGGCCGGCCCGGCCGACGATCTCCTCGGTGCCGACCGTGAACGTCGCCGTACCGCGCCGGATGATGAACGTCTCGGCGTACGGATGCTTGTGCAACCGCGGCCCAGCGCCCTCCTTCGTGGTCGACTCGAGAATCAACGAGACCCCAGCCCCACCTGGCAACTGGGTGTAGTTCTCGGTCCACTCCTCCCCGTCGTCCCGCCCGTCGGCCCGGTCGATCACCACGGCCCCCGATTTCGCGATCTCCGTCATGCCACCCTCCTCGCTGGTCCTAGTCACCGTAGCTTCGCGCACGGTCCTTTCACATCCCTTTCGCCGTACGTCGAAGGCCGGCTCCGGCGATGCGGCCGGCCACCGGAGCGAGGCCGGCGACGACGACCGCGAGTACGGCGACGCCACCCAGCGCGACCGGAAGCGACCAGTGCGAGGACACCGCGCCGACTGCCGCCGGGCCGATCAGGAATCCGAGATAGGCGATCGTGGTCACCACCGAGATCGCACCCGCGCGCCGCTCGGGACCGGCCCAAGCGCCGGCCATCCCGATGATCGTCGGCGCGCAGACCGACGTACCAAGACCCGCGACTCCGATACCGGCCAGAGCTGCCCAAGGATGGTTCGCGGTGGCCGCGGCCAGCGAGCCGATGGCGGCGACGACGCCGCCGACGACCAGGAGCTGGACCGGCCGGAACCGCTTCAGGACAGCATTGCCGGCGAACCGGCCCGTGGCGGCTGCAGCGGCGAAGACTGCGGGCGCGATGGATGCCAGGCCGGCCGGGGCGTTCAGCGAGGTATCCAGATGTACGGCGCTCCAGCTCTGCCACGCGTTCTCGACGAGGTAGGCGATCGCGCACAGCACACCGAACATGAGGAGCGCCGGCTCCAGCCCGCTCCTCGGAGTTTCGGCGGCAGCCGGCACGTCCTGTGCGCCGCCCGAGGGGGCGGCCGGTGCGCTGTCCCGTGGCACGAAGACAACGAGCGCGGTGATCACGATCAGAGCGCCCGCCCCGCCCAGCACGGGCAGTGCGCCCACCCCGGCGGCGCGGAGTCCCGCCGTACTGAGGCTTGCGACCACGACGGCGACCGAGAACATGCCGTGCGCGAGGTTCATCACCGGCCGCCCGGACACCGCCTCAGCGTGGGATCCGGTTGCATTGATGGCCACGTCCATCGCACCAGACGTTGCTCCCAGCAACAACAAGGCCGCGCTCAGGGTGACGACCGAGCCCGCCAGTGCGGGCAGTACGCCGCAGATCGCGAACAGCACGGTCACGACCGGCAGCACCACGCCGCCGTACCGATCGATCAGGTAGCCGGTGAACCGCATCGACACCAGGGCACCGAGTCCGATCATCAGCACCGCGACGCCGAGCTCACCGTCGTTCACCCCGGCGCCGGCCCGGACCGCGGGCAGGATCGCGCCCCACGCTCCCCAGAACAACCCGAACACGGCGAACCCGGCGACTGTTTTCCGCACCCGCTCGAGGCTACGCGGCATAGGGTGCAGCGTATGCCGCTGTTTTCGTTCGAAGGTAAGCGTCCGAGTGTGCACCCGGACGCGTGGATCGCGCCGACTGCGACGCTGGTCGGGGATGTGGTCGTGGAGGCGGGGGTTTCGATCTGGTACGGCGTGGTGATCCGCGCCGATCTGGGGACGATCACGATCCGCGCGGGGGCGAACATCCAGGACAACACGGTGATCCACGTCGGCCACAACGGCTGCGAGATCGGGCCGAACGCGACGGTCGGACACCAGTGCCTGGTCCACGACTGCACGATCGGCGAGCAGGCTCTCGTCGGCAACGGCGCGATCGTGCTCGACGGCGCGGTGGTCGGCGAGCGTTCGCTGGTGGCGGCCGGTTCCACGGTCACGCCCGGCGCCGTCATCCCGCCGGAATCGGTCGCGATGGGCAGCCCGGCGAAGAAGATCGTCCCGCTCGAAGGAACCGCGAAACTCTTCGTCGACCACAACGCCGCCGTCTACCACGCCCTCGCCGAACGCCACGCCGCCACCGTCGAGTTGGTGGAGGAGCGATGACCGACGAGTTCGCCAAGGCCTACCTCCACGACGAGCTGCGGTGGGTGCGGGAGTCGCTCCTGTCGACGCTCGACGGACTGCCGGAGTACGACGTACGCCGTCCACTCACGCGGACCGGGACGAACCTGCTCGGCCTGGTCAAGCACCTGGCACTGACCGAGGCTCGGTACTTCGGGGAGATCTTCGGCCGGCCGTATCCGGATCCGATCCCAACCTTCGACGATCCCGGGTTCGCGAACCACGACCACATGTGGGTGCGCGAACACGAGTCCCGCGCCGACGTGATCGCGGCGTACCAGCGCGCGTGCGAGCACGCCGATGCCACCATCCACGCCCTCCCGATCGACGCTCCCGGATTCGTCCCGTGGTGGCCGCGGCCCAACGTCAAACTCCTCAACATCCTGGTGCACGTCGTTGCCGAGACCAACCGCCACACGGGTCACGCCGACATCCTCCGCGAACAACTGGGCGCGCCCACCGGCGCGTCAGACGTCGACTGGGAAGCACACCGAGCCCGGATCGAGAGCGCCGCCCGCGCGGCGAACTAGCTTCTCCAGTGGTAGCGGCGTTCGGGGCGTCCGGTGGTGCCGTAGCGGAGGGTGACCTGGGCTTGGCCTTGGGTGCAGAGGAACTCGAGGTACCGGCGGGCGCTGACGCGGGAGATGCCGACCTTTTCGGCGCATTCGGCGGCCGAGAGGTTGTCGGGGGTGGCGCGGAGGGCGGCGGTGACCAAGTCGGTCGTCTCCTGGCTGAGGCCCTTGGGGAGGCGATTGACCATTGGACGGGCAGGTGCGAGGACGCGGTCGACGTCCGCCTGGGACGTGACCTGATCGGGGACGCTCGCCCGGCGACGCTCGTACTCCTGTAACCGAGCCCGCAGATCCTCGAAACCGAAGGGTTTCAGCAGGTAGTTGACGACCCCCTGGCGTACGGCGCCGCGCACCGCGTCGGCCTCGCGGGCCGCGGTAATGACGAGGATGTCCACGTCAGGCCGTACGGCGCGCAGCCGGGCGATCAGGTCGATGCCGAATACGTCGGGGAGGTAGAGGTCGAGCAGCACCAGATCAGGGCGAAGGTCGGACAACGCCGCGACCGCCTGATCGCCGGAGTTCGCCGTACCGACGACCTCGAAGCCGTCCACGCGGTCCACGAATCCGCGGTGGATGCGGGCGACCATGAAGTCGTCGTCGACGACGAGGACCGTGATCATCGGGCTCCCTCGGGCGTGCGCTGGGCGGACATGCGGGCGACGAACGCCGCGCCGCCGTCGGAATTGTTCATGACCGCGACCTCGCCGCCGCGCCGGCGGCAGATCAGCCGGGTCATCGCGAGACCGATCCCGCGCTCCCCCTCGGCCGCGGCCTTGGTGGTGAAGCCGTGCGCGAACACCTCCTGCGCCAGCTCGGGTGCAACCCCCGGACCTGAGTCGCGGACCACGATCTCCACACTCGTTGCGTCCTGCCGGAGTTCGACCTCGACCCACGCGGGCGACAGCGGCGTACCGGACTGGGCGGCCGCGTCGATCGCGTTGTCGACGAGGTTGCCGACCACGGTCGCCACATCGGCCGAGAGCGCGGGGTCGAGCCGGAGCAGCGTCGTACGTTCGGACACGCGCAGCTCGACGCGGCGTTCGGCCGCGAGCGAGGACTTCGCCATCAGGAGGGCGGCGACCGCGGTGTCGTGAACCCGCCGGGTCACGGTCAGGTCGAGCGATTCACGGTACCGGTTGAGCGCCCCGACGTACGTGACGACCTCGTCGTACTCCCCGATCTGGATCAGGCCCGAGATCGTGTGCAGCTGGTTCGCGAACTCGTGCGTTTGGGCCCGCAGTAACTCGGCGGACGAACGGAACGACCCCAGCTCCCGCTCCAGCTGCGCCAACTCGGTCCGATCACGCAGCGTGGTGACGGAGCCCAGCGACCGCCCGTCCTTCAGCACTTCCATCCGGTTCATCACGAGCACGCGCCCACGTCGTACGACCACCGCGTCGCGCGCCTCGTCCTCGCCGGCGAGTACTTCGCGGAGCCGGCCTTCGATCCCCAGATCGTCGAGGTTGCGGCCGACCGCGTTCGCCGGGAGGTCGAGCAGCCGGCGGCCGACGTCGTTCACCAGCGTGACGCGCAAATGGGGGTCCAAGGCAACGACTCCCTCGGCCAGCCCGTACAGCATCGCCTCCCGGTGCTCGGCGAGACCGGCGATCTCGCGCGGTTCGAGCCCGAGCGTCTGCCGCTTGATCCGGCGCGCCAGCAACCACGAACCGAGCAGCCCGAGCACGCAGGCGATGCCGAGATAGATCGCCAGGTACGACGATGCGCCGCGCAATCGTTGCCAGATCGAGGGAGCCTGCTCGCCGACCATCACGGTGCCGATGTGATCGCCGAGCGTTCCGTCCGGCCGGCCGTTCGAATCCGTGCCCTGACTGAGCACAGGGACCTGCGAGACCAGCTCCTTGCCGTCCCCGAGGCGCAACTCGCCGGACCACCCGCGGCCTTGCGCCACCCAAGGATCACCGAGAGTCAACGAGTTGCCGATCGTGGTGGGGTTCGTGGCCGCGATGATCCGGCCCTGAGCGTCGGCGACCGTGATCGAGGTGACGCCGGACTGCGTCAACGTTGTCTGAAGCAACGGTGCGAGAACCTCCGCCGGTGCGGGGTGGCGGATACCGAACCGCAGCGTCTGGTTCCCGGAGAGCTGCTCGGCCAGTGCGGTCACCCGGCGACCTTCGACGCGGTTGAACGTGGCGGCGGACTGGGCGAGCGAGACCGCGGCGACGGCGACGAGCACAACCACAACGATCGCCAACTGCAGCACGAGCAGCTGCCCGGCCAAGGTCGGACGCCTGACGGCCATATTCACCTCCCATAAGGTCCTGCCGCATGATCACCGCTGCGGCGCTCGAGTGCCACACTTCACCCAGATTCCGCCTGTGACCACAATGAACTCAACCACCGCTGCGGCCACAACGCAGACGGCGTACCCGCTGGAGGTCCACGATCGTCGCCACCTGATCCCCATCGAAAAGGACACCGCCATGAGGCCGATGCTCTGGGTCACCACAGCAGTGCTCGCGCTGGTCGGCGCGAGCGCTTGCGGCGCGACCGCCGACAAATCCGACACCAACGCCGACAGCGGCAAGCCCGCGACCGGGCTGCGGCTGATGGTGCCGAACGCGGCCGGCGGCGGATACGACACCACCGCCCGGGTCGCCGCGAAGGTGATGGAGGACGCGAAGATCGCCACCGGCGTCCAGGTGTTCAACCTGCCGGGCGCCGGCGGCACGGTCGGCCTGCAGCGGACCGTGAACGAGAAGGGCAACGGCAAGCTCGCCATGCAGATGGGGCTCGGCGTGGTCGGCGCGACGTACACGTCGAAGTCGAAGGCCACGCTCACCCAGACCACCCCGATCGCCAAGCTGATCGAGGAGGCCGGCGCGATCGTCGTACCGAAGAACTCGCCGTACAAGACGATCGGCGACCTGGTCACCGCCTGGAAGGCGAACCCGAAGGGGATGGCCGTCGGCGGCGGCTCATCGCCGGGCGGGCCGGACCACCTGCTGCCGATGCAGCTTGCGCAAGCCGTCGGCATCGAGCCGAAAGACGTCAACTTCGTCTCGTACGACGGCGGCGGCGAGCTGCTCCCCGCGCTGCTGGGAAGCAAGATCGCCTTCGGGGCCAGCGGATTCGGGGAGTTCCTGGACCAGGTCCAGAGCGGCCAGGTGCGGGTGCTCGCGGTGACGAGCGAGCAGCCGATCGAGGCGCTGAAGGACGTGCCGACGCTGAAGGGCTCGGGCATCGACCTGGTGTTCACGAACTGGCGTGGCATCGTCGCGCCGCCGGGCATCAGCGACGCGGACAAGCAGGTATGGATCGCCGCGCTGACGAAGATGCACGACTCCGCGGAGTGGAAGTCCGAGCTGGACAAGCACGGCTGGACCGACGCGTTCGTGACCGGTGACGAGTTCGGCAAGTTCCTCACCGACCAGGACAAGGCCGTCGCCGACATCCTGACCAAGCTGGGACTGGCGGCGTGAACGAGGCCGCTGTCAGGCGGCCGGATCGTGCGCAGTACGGAGTGTGCGGGTTCCTGGCGGTCGTCGGCGTCCTGGTGATCGTCGACGCCGCCCGGCTCCAGCACATTGCCAACAGCAACGATCCGATCGGCCCGAAGCCGGTACCGATCGTCCTCGGCGTACTGCTGCTCGTCGTCGCCGTCCTTTACGCCGTCGACGTGGCGCGCGGAGGTACCGGCGAAGCGGAGGAAGGCGAGGACGTCGACGTGACGTCCTCCGTCGACTGGCGCACGGTGCTCACACTGATCGCCGCGTTCGTGGTCAACCTGGCGCTGATCGAGCCGCTGGGCTGGGTGATCAGCGGGACCCTGCTGTTCTGGGGATCGGCGTTCGCGCTCGGCAGCCGGCACCACGTCCGGAACGTGTTCATCGCCGTCGCGCTGGCGCTGATCACGTTCTACGCGTTCGCGATCGGGCTGGGCGTCAACCTGCCGGCCGGCGTACTGCAAGGGATCTTGTGATGGACCTCCTCCAGGGATTTGCAGATGTCCTGACACCCATCAATCTGCTGCTTGCGTTGCTCGGCGTCACCGTCGGTACGGCGGTCGGCGTACTGCCGGGGATCGGGCCGGCGATGACGGTCGCGCTGCTGCTGCCGATCACCTACGGACTCGAGCCGGTGCAGGCGTTCATCATGTTCGCCGGGATCTTCTACGGCGGCATGTACGGCGGCTCGACGACGTCGATCCTGTTGAACACGCCAGGCGAGTCGTCATCGGTGGTGACGGCAATCGAAGGCAACAAGATGGCGCGCGCCGGACGGGCCGCACAGGCGTTGGCGACCGCGGCGATCGGGTCGTTCGTGGCCGGAACGATCGGAACGCTCCTGCTCGTGCTGGTGGCGCCGCAGGTGGTGAAGTTCGCGATCAGCCTGGGCGCGCCGGACTACCTGGCCATCATGCTGCTCGCGTTCGCCGGTGCGACCTCGGTGCTCGGATCGTCCCGGATCCGTGGATTTGCGGCTTTGCTGCTCGGATTGGTGATCGGGCTGGTCGGGATCGACAAGGTGACCGGCCAGCAGCGGCTCACGTTCGGCGTACCGCAGCTTGCCGACGGCATCGATGTCGTAGTGGTTGCCGTTGGCATCTTCGCGGTCGGCGAGGCGCTCTGGGTCGCGGCCCACCTGCGGCGGAACCCGGGCACCGTGATTCCGGTCGGCCGGCCGTGGATGGGCAAGTCGGACTGGCGTCGTTCGTGGAAGCCATGGCTGCGCGGGACGGCGTACGGCTTCCCGATCGGTGCGCTGCCGGCCGGCGGTGCGGAGATCCCGACGTTCCTGTCGTATGCGACCGAGAAGAAGCTGTCCAAGCATCCGGAGGAATTCGGGCACGGCGCGATCGAGGGCGTCGCCGGGCCGGAAGCCGCGAACAACGCGTCGGCGGCCGGGACGCTCGTGCCGATGCTCGCGCTCGGTCTGCCGACGAACGCGACCGCGGCGGTGATGCTGGCCGCGTTCACGTCGTACGGCATCCAGCCCGGGCCGCTGCTGTTCCAGCGCGAGCCGAGGCTGGTGTGGGCGCTGATCGCCAGCCTGTTCATCGGCAACCTGATGCTGCTGCTCCTCAACCTGCCGCTGGCGCCGGCCTGGGCGAAGCTCCTGCAGATCCCGAGGCCGTATCTGTACGCCGGGATCATCTTCTTCGCCTCGATGGGTGCGTACGCCGTGAACGCGCAGCCGCTCGACCTGTTGCTGCTTCTGCTGCTCGGGCTGCTCGGTTTCGGGATGCGCCGGTTCGGTCTGCCGGTGCTGCCGCTGATCATCGGCGTGATCCTCGGCCCGATCGCCGAACGGCAGGCGCGGATGGCACTGCAGCTGTCCAACGGCGACGTCTCCGGGCTGATCGGCGGACCGGTCGCGTACGTCATCTACGCGGCGATCCTGTTGATGATCGCCTGGCCGCTGCTCGCCAGACTCCGCCGCAAAATCATGACGAAAGATGTCGTATATTCCGGCGGACAGTAGTCGTATGACGGATTTGCAGCGTGCATGGCTGGGTGTGGTCTCCGCGGACCACACCCAGTGCGCGGTCGAAGGCGGTTTCATCCAGCTCAACCACGGCAAGCGGTACGGCGTCGCGCGGCTGCGCGAGGGCGACGGCTTCGTGATCTATTCGCCGACCGAACGGTACGGCGAGAAGCAGCCGCTCCGCGCGTTCACCGCGCTAGGCGTAGTCGCCGACGCCGCGCCGTACCAGGCAGAGCCGATGAACATGGGCGCCCACGGCATCGTCCAGCCATGGCGCCGGCGGATCGAGTTCCTACCCGTGCAGCGAGCGGATCTCCGAGCTGTCGAGCTGGACCTGACCAGGCAGCCGAACTGGGGCTACCAACTCCGCCGCGGGCTCGTCCCACTCGAGCCGGAAGACTTCGAGGCCTTGCGGTCAGCCATGTCAATCTCGTGAGCTCGCGTCCGACGGGGCTGGCGCCTGGGTAGCGAGTGGTACGAAGACCTGGTCGACGATCTCGGTCAGGACCTCGGGGGAGACTGCGGTCGCGCCGTTGAGGGCGTACTCGTTGCGGAGCAGGTCGACGGCGACGGTGGCGACGCGTGGAGTGAGGGCTTGTTGGCCGACTTCGCCGCGGCTCGCGGCGCGGGCCAGGACGGTCAGCCAGTGCGAGACGCCGGCGCGGGCGACCTGGTCGCGGAGTTCGCGCATCCGCTCGGGGTCGGACTGGATGTCGGCCAGGAGCTGGCGCAGGATGCGACCGACCGGGGACGACATGCGGTCGTTGGCACGGGTGAGCAGCGCGAGCGCATCACCGCGGAGCGAGCCGGTGTCGGGCGTCGAGTCCGGACCGCTCGGGAGCATGTGACGGTACGCCGCGATGCACAGCGCGGCCCGGCTCGGCCAGCGACGGTAGATCACGTTCTTGGCGGTGCCGGCGCGGGCGGCGACACCGTCCATCGTCAGCTCGCGGTACCCGACCTCGGTCAGCTCCTCGACCGCGGCCTGCAGGATCGCCTCCTCCAGCGCGGCACCCCGCCGACGTGTCGTCACGACACTCAGGGTATCCCATGACAATCGGCCTAATCCGGCTGGATCTGCGGCTCTTAAGCTACTAGCAGTATCTTAAGAGAAGGGTTCACCTCATGCGTAAGGTCCTCGCCGGTCTGCTCTGGGACATCGGTCTCCCGCTCGTCGTCTACTACGCCGGCCGCATCCTCGGGTACGACGTACTCCCCGCCCTTGCCGCCGGTGCCGGCGCCGCGCTGCTGCGGGTCGCTGTCATCGCCGTCGTACAGCGCAAGTTGAACGCGCTCTCGGCCTTTGTCGGCGGGACGTTCGCCCTGCTGCTCGTCGTCTCGTTGCTGACCGGGGATCCGCGGATCCTGCTCGCAAAGGAGTCGGTGCTGTCGGGCACGGCCGGGCTGTTGCTGCTGGGTTCATGTCTGCACGGCCGACCGCTCGTCTACGCGATCGCCCGCAAAGCCAACGCCAACAAGCCGGAACTCCTCGCAGAGTGGGACGACCGCTGGCACACCCAGCCGCCGTTCCGCAAACACTTCACCACCCTGACCGCAGTCTTCGGCGGAGTACTCCTCGCAGACGCAATCATCCGACTGGTCCTCGTCTACACCCTCCCCGTCAACACAATGGCCAACCTGTCCCCACTCATGCACGTCGCCGCCCTCGGAACCCTCACCACCTGGTCCCTCTGGTACCGCAACCACCGCCACCGCGCGATGCAGCCGAGCTAGTCGGTCAACCTGTGCGCATCACGAGCAATCGCCTCGAATTCCTCCGGTGAGAGAATCAGGGAGGTCTCGAGCGTCCAGAAACGCTGGCCGCCGTGATGGAGTTTGATGTGGACGATCAGGTGGTCCGGTCCTAGCGCCGGTCGAGGTCCACGGATGACCTCGAGCCGGAGTGGGTTGCCCCGTCCCCACGCCATGGACCAGTTGTCCATGTCGTGCCAGTGCGCGGCGACCTGGTCGAGGAACTGCACCAGGCCGCCGTACTCATCGAATAAGTCGAGCCTGACCTTGGCGGTCACGTCGCGGCCACGGAGTTCGGCGTCCAGATAGCGGCGCCTGTGCCTGGGCACGAACTCCGGTGCGCCGTCCGGCGGCTGGCGTACGGCGGTCAGCCGGAGGTAATCAGGTGGCTTTCCGATCGTGATGAACTGCATGTGGCCAGTGTCGCGCTATAGGTTCGGTTCATGGCGGCCGTGGGTGATGAGGTTTCGGTGGGGGTTGCTCGGCGGATTGCTCTGGGGGCGCAGGGGTTTGGGGGCGGGCGGCCGAAGCGGGGGGATGTGCGGGCGGTGCGGAAGGCGATCGGGTGGGCCGGTGTGCTGCAGCTGGATTCGGTGAATGTGCTGACTCGGTCGCATTACCTGCCGGTGTTCGCGCGGGTGGGGAACTATCCGCGGGCGACCCTCGACAAGCTGGCGTGGGGCAAGGACCGCGAGTTGTTCGAGTACTTCTGGGGGCACAAGGCGGCGCTCATCCCGCTCACGGCGTACCCGTTGATGCGGTGGCGGATGCGGGCGGCGGAGCGACAGGTGTGGGACGAAGAGCTGAGCCCGGACGTGACCGCGCCATGGTCGGTCGTGGCGGGGATGCGGCGGCTGACCGCGGAGCGGCCCGGGTACGTCGACGAGGTACTGCGGATGATCACCGAGAAGGGCCCGTTGACCGCGGGCGAGGCAAGCCCGGACGGCGTACGCCGGAAGCGCACCGACCCGGATCCGGACCCGGGCACCGGGCGGATGTGGAACTGGCAGGACGCGAAGATCGCGATCGAGTACCTGTTCTGCACGGGCCAGGTGACGATCGCCGGCCGTCGGCACTTCGAGCGGATCTACGACCTGACCGAACGCGTCCTACCCGCCGAGGTACTCGCCGCCCCCGAGCCCACGGCCGCCGAGGGCCGCCGCGAGCTGGTCCGGATCGCGGCCCGCGGCCTCGGAATCGCCACCGCAAAAGAACTCTGCGGCAACTCCGGCCAGGCCCACTTTCCATTGCCCACAGCAACCGCCCGCGAGGTGATCGGCGAGCTGATCGACGCCGGCGAACTGATCCCCGTCCGCGTCGAAGGCGTCACCCGACAGAGCTACCGCTGGCACGAGGCCAAGGACCGCCCCATCGACGCCCAAGCGCTCCTCTCCCCCTTCGACCCCCTGATCTGGAACCGCGACCGCACCCACCTCCTGTTCGACTTCTTCTACCGCATCAGCATCTACACCCCAGCCCCACAACGGATCCACGGGTACTACGTCCTGCCGTTCCTCCTGGGCGATCAGCTCGTGGCCCGTGTCGACCTCAAGGCAGACCGCCAGACGTCCACGCTCGTCGTCCCCACCCTGACCGCCGAGCCCGACGCACCCGACTTCATCGAACCCTTGGCGGACGAACTCCACCTGATGGCCGACTGGCTGTCGCTCGACCACGTCCACGTCCGAGCCGACGGACGGCTCGCTGCTCAGTTGACCGATCGGATCCGCGTGACGAGTACGCCGGCCAGGACCGTGACCGCGGACGCCAAAAGGTAGAGCACCGGGTAGCCGCCCAGGTGTTTGACGATCGGGGCCGCGATCGCGGGTGCGAGGACCTGTGGGAGCGAGTTCGCGATGTTGATGACACCGAGGTCCTTCGCCCGGTCCTGGGCGCTCGGCAGCACCTGCGTGAGCAAGGCGAAGTCGACGGCAAGATAGACGCCGAACCCCATGCCGAGGATGATCGCGCCGAGGATCGCGCCCGCCCAGGTCGGCCAGACCGCGAGAACGACGCCCGCGACGGCCATCACCCAGCCGGAGGCGGTGACGAAGACCTTGCGGCGTTCGGAGCGGTCCGACCAGCGACCGCACGTGATCGCGGTCGTCAGCACGCACACGCTGTAGATCGCGGTCAGGATCAGTACGGCGGTGTCCGGATCGTCGACGCCGACCTTGTCCTGCAAGTAGTAGAACAGGTACAGCGTGCCGAGCGCATTGCCCACGTTGAACAGGAATCGGGTCAGCCAGGCCCAGCCGAAGTCCGGGTACCGTCGCGGGCTGATCCAGAACCCGCGAAGGAAATCGCGCAGTACGAACGTCGGACGCTCCACCAACTGGACGTCATGACTGCGCAGCACATAGGGCACGACCGACAACAACAGGAACGCCGCACACGCGGCATACCCGAGCGCGTAGCTGTCGAAGGCTGCGGCAAGCGCAGTACCGACCAGTGCACCCAAGACCTGCGAGATCGCCACCCAGCCGCCGACGCCGCCGCGCTGGAGGACCGGGACGCGATCCGGTACGACGGCCGTTGCCGCGGCGAGCAGCGCGTTGCCGAACAGTTGCATCAAGCACCAACCGAGCAGCATCAACGCGATCAGGTGGGCGCCGGCCAGGATCCCCAGCCCGACCGCACCGCCGACCGCGCCGGCCACCACCCAAGGCACCCGCCGGCCGAAGCGTGAGGTGGTTCGGTCGGAGATCGCGCCGAACGCCGGGTTCGCGAACACCGACACCGCCGCGCCGACCCCGGTCACCAGCCCGAACACGAACTCTTTGTTGCCCGGAGCAACCGACTCCGACTGCTTCGCGAGCAGCACCTGGATCGGACCGAGCCAGGCCGCGAACACCCCGACGTTCGCGAGGACGACGGCCGCCGTCCACCCCGGCCGCACCCGGACGGTCGGCTCCGCCAGCGCGGACGGCACCACCCCCGGCTCGGGAATCATTTCCGGCCCGGTGCCTGACGACTCTGAGCGATCAGCTCGCGCATCCAGTGGTACGACGCCTTCGGCGTACGTTCCTGTGTCTCGAAGTCCACATGCACCAGGCCGAACCGTTGCGAGTACCCGGCGGCCCACTCGAAGTTGTCCATCAGCGACCACTGGAAGTACCCGCGGACGTCGATGCCGTCGTCCATCGCCGCGCGGAGCGATCGCAGATACCCGTCCAGGTAGGAGATCCGTCGCTGATCGTCCACAACCCCGTCGACGGGCTCGTCGTTGATCGCGCAGCCGTTCTCGGTGATGTAGATCGGCGGCAGCCGGTCGCCGTACCGCTCCTTGAAGATCCGCAGGATCTCGCCGAACGCGTCCGGCACCACCGGCCAGCCGAAGTCCGTGGTCGGATAACCGGTCAGTGTCCGCGGCTCGAACGGCAGCCCCGGCGGCAACAGCACCCCATCCGTCGCCGCGGTGTCGGCCTGACCGGTGGCAGCGCCGACCGAGACCGGCGCGTAGTGGTTGATGCCGAAGAAGTCGAGCGGCGTCGAGATGACCGCCAGGTCGTCGGCGACCGGGCCAGGCATCGCGTCACCCATGCCGTTCGGGTACTCGCCGAGCAGGATCGGGTCGGCGAACAGCCAGTTGATCAGGTTGTCGTACAGCGCGGCCGCTTCCTTGTCCTCGGCACTGTCACTCGCAGGCCAGGTCGGCGCATGGTTGCTGGCGATACCGATCTGAGTAGCACCGGCCGCACGCAGCGCCTGTACTGCGCGGCCGTGCGCGAGCAGCTGATGATGCGCGACCGGGAGAGCGTCGAACAACAGCTCCTTCCCGGGCGCATGAGCGCCGAGCGAGTACCCCATCAGCGTGAGCACCATCGGCTCGTTGATCGTGATCCACAGCGGCACCCGATCCGCGAACCGAGCGCCCAGAATCCCGGCGTACTCCGCGAAGCGGTCGGTGATGTCGCGGGACAACCAGCCGCCGCCGTCCTCGAGCGCCTGCGGGGTGTCCCAGTGATACAGCGTCGGCGCCGGCTGGATCCCGGCGCCGAGCAAGGTGTCGATCAGCCGGTCGTAGAAATCCAATCCGGCCGCCACGGCCGGCCCGCGACCCGACGGCTGGATGCGCGGCCAGGAGAACGAGAACCGGTAGGTGTCCACCCCGAGCTCCCGCATCAGCGCGACGTCCTCGGCGTACCGGTGGTAGTGGTCGCACGCGACTGCCCCGGTGTCGCCGTTCAGGATCTTGCCGGGCTCGGTGCAGAACGTGTCCCAGGTGGAGGGGCCGCGGCCGCCCTCGGCCACAGCACCCTCGATCTGGTACGCCGACGTCGAGACCCCCCAGCGGAATCCGGGCGGAAACACAAGCTCAGCTGTCATTCGCATCATCCTCGTCAGGCTGGGTGTCCTGCGGCCGCGGCGGCTCGACCTTGTGCACGATCACGGCCGTGCCGTACGCCGCGACCTCGCTCATCGTCTGGGCGATCTCGTTGCAGTCGAACCGCATCGCGAGGATCGCGTTCGCGCCCATCTGCTGCGCCATCTGGCACATCCGCATCACCGCGACGTGCCGCGACTCGGCCAGCATCTGGGTGTACTCCGGCACCTCGCCACCGCCCAGCGAACGGAAGCTCGCGGTGAAGTTCGACCCGAAGTCGCGGCTCCGCACGGTCAGCCCGAACACCTCGCCGAACACCTTGTCCGCGGTGTACCCGGGCAGGTCGTTCATCGTCGAGACCAGCACCGGGTACGGCGAACCCTGCGGCGCGACATGCGGCGCACTCTGCTGGGCCGGCTGGTAGTTGCCCGGCGCCTGGCCGTACCCGGGCTGCTGCCCGTACCCCTGCGGCGGCGGCCCCTGCTGGTAGCCCGGAGGCGGCCCCTGGTACCCCGGAGGCGGCCCCTGGTACCCCGGAGGAGGGCCCTGCTGGTCGCCGGGCTGCGGCGGGAACGGCTGGTTCGGAGGAAAGTTCTGGTTCATGCCCTCATCCTGACAGGCCTCGGGGCATCACCATCTGAACACTTGGAACTCGTACAGCGAATACCCGTAAGAGGTCGCGCGCTGCGTACCGGTGACACGGACATATCTCGCCTGGACCGGCACGAAACGCACCACGTCCTCGCCTCCGTCACCGGTCGTCGTCGCATACACCTGTTGCCACGTCGCCCCGTCCCGGGAGACCTCGACCTTGTACGACTTCCCGTACGCCGCCTCCCAGTCGAGCACCACCCGGCGTACCGTCTGCTCGTTGCCGAGGTCAACCTTCAGCCATTGCGGATCCGACCAGTCGCTCGCCCACCGGGTGTCCGACTTCCCGTCGACGGCCTGCGCCGGCGGCGAGTTGTACCACCCGGTCTCGTAACTGCTCGCCGTCGCGGTCTTCCCGACCGCCAGGTTGGTGACGTCGTCGCCGCGCCGAGCCGGGAACTCGACGACCTGCTGGTACGTCGGCCGGTTGACCCACGCGATCCGGTCCTGGGTGATGCCACCCATCGGCTGATGCACGATCTGGTCCGCGCACAACTGGTCGCCCGCGGCACAGTCCGCTGTCGCCGGGTAGGTCGTCGCGGCCGGCACCTTGGTTGCCGCCAGCAATGTTTCCGTCAGAGTCGCGCGGCAGGCGGCCAGGGATCCGCTACCGCAGTACGTCACCGGCTGAGCTGCCTTCACCGGGTCACCGAGAACCTTGCGCAGGTCCCGCTGGACGAAGCCCCACCAGCCGCTCTGGAACGACGAACCCTGGGCGCTGGGGCGCTCGTCGATCTTGAGATTTGCGACCAGTGCGCCGTACAGATCCGGTCCGAGGTCCTTGAACTCGGCGGGGACGAGCAGCGGCCACCAGGCATCGAGGATGCGGATGGCGTCGGCGTTGTCGTAGGTCTTCGACGACGCGTTGGGTGTCTTGCGGTGGGCGCCGGCCTGTTGCCAGGCGGTCAGCTTGGCGACGGCGTCGGCGACCGCCGGGTCGGTGATCGGTGCGGACTTCAGGACTCTGAGCAGATACGGCAGGACCTGGTCGCCACGCAGGTCGACCGTGGCCGCGTCCTCCATGGCTTCGACCAGCTTGGCGCGGGTGAACTTCTGTCCGTTGTTGATGACCGCCTTGATCCGGTCGTCGAGCGGCTGGCTGCGGTAGACCGCGTTGTAACCCCATTGCCCGTCCGAAGCGGAGTACCCGGGCGCTTGTTTGTTGTTCCAGCTGGTCAGGTAGTCCTGGTTCACCACCTGCGGATGCTGCGCCGCCGGCGTGTAGGTCGCGCGATTCGTGTCCGGGTTCCAGCCCTGCCACTCGTACGAACTCCAGGTCGGGAGGTTCGGGTCGGCGCCGGCCGCGCGGACCGGGTTGTCGCCGGAGTTGAAGTACGCGATCGAATCCTTGTCGGTGTAGAACCAGTTGAACGTATACCCGATGTTCGCGGCCGCCCTCTGGAAGTCGGCGGCCGAATGGATCCGGTCGGGGTCGTTGAACTGCATGAACCCGAGCGCCGACCCGGCCTCGTTCCCGTACGTCGATCGGTTCTTGGTGAACAGCACCGGCTTGCCACCAACCGTCCCGCGGTGCGTGACGATGCCGTATTTGGTGCGCAGGGCAACCAATGTGTACGACCCCGCGGGTTCGGACGATCCGAGGCTGGCGTACCACGCGTTGTGCCGTTCGAGCCGCTCGATCGGAACACATTGCCCGCGGAACTCGTAGTACTGCGAGTTCTTCGTCGGTGTCCCGCCGTTCGGTTCGCACAGCGGTACAGCGAACGTGTCAGTGATGTCCTGCCCTGCGGACGTCGCGCTCCACGAGTAGTCGGGGCCGCGGCCGATGAGCGTGTAGAAGTTGAGGCCGGCGAACGCGATGCCACGCGAGCTGACGCCCGGGCCTTGCAGCTCTTGGCGCATCAGCAACTGTGGCGCGAAGTACCCGGTCTGCGGACCGTAGACAGCGATCGGGTTGCCGCTCTGCGTGTGTGCACCGGAGACCACCAGCGCGTTCGACATCCCCTTCTTGCCGAAGCCTTCCGGGAACAGGCCGGCGTCGAAGATCCCCTTCAACGAGTCCGAGCCCTTCGGTGCCGGTTTCGCGGCCGCCGTCTTGTTGGCGGTCTGGTCGATGACCTCGGGCTCTGCGGTGACCGAGCCGCGGTCCGGCATCGCGCGGCCGGCAGGGTTCGGACCGGTCGTGCCGTACGGGAACGAGGTGCCGTTGTGCACCGTCGTACTGGCCTCGGGATCGTTCTGCGAGCGGAAGGACTCCCACACTTTGGTGCCCTGGGCAACGCCGTACTTCACTTGTGCCTCAAGCAATGCGAGCGCGGACGTGACCTCCGCGCCGCCGCCGGTGCCGAAGATGCCTGCGACAACGGCGGCGGTGGCGACGACATCCGTCACCTTCCAGTGCGGGGTGGGCCACTGCAGACCGAGGGCGACGTACTCACCGGGATACGCGATGCCGACCGTGTCGATGTAGTGGTTCACGCCGTCGACCCAGGCCTGGATGTCCTGCTGCATCTTCACGCCGTCGGCGCCGTACAGGTCGTCGGCGTCGTCGAACTCCCGCTGGAGATCAGCCTCGGTGTACGGCGCGGTGCGCCAGAACTCCTGCTCGAACTCGCGGTTCGCCGCTGCACCGCCCGCGAACGGCGTCAGCTGGCCGCGGCCGAGGTGGCGGAACACGTCCATCACGAACAGCCGGTCCTGCGCCCCGGCGTACCCGGCGCCGAACATCGTGCCGAGCCGCGTGGTGCCGGTGATGTGCGGGATGCCGCGCGACCTGTCCCGCACGATCGTGACGTCGCTGCGCGGATGGATCGTGCTCCCGACGTCGTCCGGTTTCACGCCGAACGACGAGTCGTCGTAGTACGGCGCGAGGCCGTCGTCGGTGATGCCTTGCGAGTTCCAGACCAGGTCCTGGTAGGGCTTGACCGTGTCGCTGAAGTGCGCCGGCCTGACGCCCAATGCCTTGAAAGCAAGGAGATCCGTGAAGGTCGCGTTGCCGTTCTGACCCGGCGGAAGGATGTCACGACATTGCTCGAGGCAATAATCTGCCGGGGTCGCGGCAACGGCCTGCCGGGTTGCCTGGGTCGGTGCCGGCAGCGCCGCCAGGACGGCGGTTACAGCGGCGGCGGCGATCGTGATGCGAAGGCGGGTTCGGAGTGCGGGGCGGGGCACGGTTCCCTCCTCAGGTCGGTGAAAGTGAGAATGACTCACCAGTAGCATCAGGTCAAGAACTCACGTCCAGACTCTCGCCAATTGCTGTCTGTGACCACTACGCTCTGCTTCACCATGAGCATTCATGAGCGTTACCGCTTGAGTGTGGTGATCAACGCCAAGGGGACCTACACCCCGCTCGGGGTGTCCAGGAGTTCCGACGGGGTGGCCGAGGCCGTCGCACAGGCGTTGCCTGAGTTCTTCGTGATGGACGAGCTCGGCGACCGCGCCAGCGAGGCCATCGCACAGGTGACCGGCGCCCAGGCCGGTGCGGTCGTGCACTGCACCGCGGCCGGCATCACCCTCGCGGTCGCGGCCACGATGACCGGTGGCGACCCCCGGCGTACTGCGGCGTTGCCGGATGCAACGGATATGCACAACCGCGTCGTCTTGCCGGCTTGTCACGTGGTCGACTACGGACACACCAATCTGCAAGGGATCCGGCTCGCCGGCGCCCAGGTCGACCTGGCCGGCGACGACGACGGTTGCACGATCGCCGAGCTGGAGGACGAGCTCGACGGGCCGGATGTGGCGTGCCTGATGCTGGTGGCATCGAGGCTGACCCGCGGCGAACCGATCGACCTCGTCGCCGCGGTCCGTGCCGCGCACCGTCGCGGCGTACCGGCGATCGTCGATGCGGCCGCGCAGTTCCCGCGGATCGCGGACCTGCTGGCGACCGGCGCGGATCTGGTCCTGGTCAGCGGGCAGAAGTACCTCGGCTCGCCGACCGCGGGGCTCGTCGCCGGGAGCTGGCCGCTGGTGCAGGCACTGCGGGCCCAGGAGAAGGGCATCGGGCGGGTGATGAAGCCGACGAAGGAAGCGATCATCGGCGTACTCGCGGCCCTCGAGGAGTGGCAGGCGTTCGACCGGGTGAAGTGGGAGGCCGACGAGCTCGCGAAGGTCGACGCGTTCGTTGCCGCGGCGTCCCGGATCCCCGATGTCACCGCCGAGGTGGTCAAGGACCCGACCGGTTTGCAGGTCTCCCGGGTCCTGCTCAAGGTGGCGGACGCGAAGCGCGTCGCGACCGAACTCGAGGCGGGTACGCCGTCCATCTACGTGATGACCGACCGGATGGCCGAAGGCGAACTCATGCTGGAGCTCGTCCCCCTCACCGCCGAGGAGATCGACGCGATCCTCGCCAGGCTGTGGGCCATACTGACCTGAGCCTTACACGACAAACGGTGGGCCGGCACAGGTTTCCTGTACCGGCCCACCGTTGCGTGTGTCAGCGTCAGTGCTGGTAGGACTTGCGCGGGCCGCTGCGGCGGGGACCGCCGTTGCCGCCGCCCTGACCGCGACCCGGACGGC
Source organism: Kribbella pratensis (assembly GCF_004365355.1). Taxonomy (GTDB): domain Bacteria; phylum Actinomycetota; class Actinomycetes; order Propionibacteriales; family Kribbellaceae; genus Kribbella. Next base: position 1,028,434 of record NZ_SODP01000002.1, read on the forward strand.
TGCTGCCGCCGAACCGCTTGCCGCCCTTGGCGAACCGCTGCGGCTTCGGAGCCGGCAGCTTCACCGGGTAGCCGGACGGCTTGGTGCCGCCGGTCAGCTCGGTGACCAGCTCGTCACCCGGACGGGCGCGAACCGGCTCGGCCTTGACGCCGGCGGTCTCGGCCATCCGGATCATGCCGCGCCGCTGGTGCGGCAGGACGAGCGTGACGACGGCGCCCTTGCCGCCGGCCCGCGCCGTACGACCGGCACGGTGCAGGTAGTCCTTGTGCTCGGCCGGCGGGTCAGCCTGAACCACCAGGCCGACGTCGTCGACGTGGATGCCACGGGCCGCGACATCCGTTGCCACGAGCACCGGTACCGAACCGTCCTTGAACTGGTCCAGCGTCCGGTTCCGGACACCCTGGGTCAGGCCGCCGTGCAGCGCCGCGGCCATCACGCCACGGTCGCGCAGCTGGGTGGCGATGCGGTCGGCGCCCAGCTTTGTCCGGACGAACACGATGGTCCGGCCGTCACGGCTGGCGAGCTCGGCGGTCAGCGACTGCTTGTGACCCGGCTCGATCACCAGCAGGTGGTGCTCCATCGTGCTCACCGAGGCCTGACCGGACTCGGTCGAGTGCTGCACCGGGTCCTTCAAGTAGGTCTTCACGATCTTGTCGACGTCGTTGTCCAGCGTCGCCGAGAACAGCAGGCGCTGGCCCTCCGGCGGCGTCATGTCGAGCAGCGTGGTGACCGCCGGCATGAAGCCCATGTCGCACATGTGGTCGGCCTCGTCGAGGACCGCAACCTCCACGGCACCCAGGTCGGCCGCACCCTGCTCGCACAGGTCGATCAGGCGGCCCGGGGTGGCGATCAGCAGGTCGACACCACGACGGAGCGCGTCGATCTGCTTCGGGTACGGAAGACCGCCGGCGATCAGCTTGAGCGACACGTTTATCACGTGCGCGAGCGGCTCGAGGGCATCGTGCACCTGCATCGCGAGCTCACGGGTCGGGACCAGGATCATCCCGCGCGGGCGGCGCGACTCGGTGTGGCCGCCGGCCAGACGCATCAGCGTCGGGAGCCCGAAGCCGAGGGTCTTGCCGGAACCGGTCTGACCGCGGCCGAGCACGTCCTTGCCGGCCAGTGCGTCCGGGATGGTCGCGGCCTGGATCGGGAACGGCGCGGTGATGCCGTCGCGGGCCAGCCGCTGCACGAGCCGCGGTGCGAGACCGAGCGCGGCGAACTGGTTGTCATCGGCAACAGTGCCGAGGTCGACGACCGGCTCCTCGCGGGGGCCCTGCTCCTCGCGGCGAGCCTCCTGCGACGGACGCCGGACGAACGGCTTGTCGTCCCGGCGGTACGACGAACGGTCGTCGCGCTGGTACGACGGACGCTCGCTGCGCTCGAACCGGGGACGCTCGTCGCGGTCGAACCGCGGCTTGTCGTCGCGCCGGTACTGCGGCCGGTCGCCACGGTCGTCGCGGCGGTCGGTGCGCTCGGGGCGGTTGTACTGCGGCTTGTCGCCACGGTTGTACTGCGGCCGGTCGTCACGGTTGTAGCGCGGGCGGTCGTCGCGGTTGTACTGCGGGCGGTCGTCACGACGCGGTGCCGGACGGTCGTCGCGGTTGCGGTTCTCGTAGCGCGGGCGCTCGTCACGGCTGCGGTCGTCGCGGCCACGGTCGTCGGCGCGGTCATAGCTGCGCTGGCCGCGGTCCGGGCGGGGCTCCTCGGAGCGGTAGCCCTTCACCGGCTTGCGGTCCTCGCGCGGTGCGTCGTACGCGGCGTTCGCGGCGAGGCGCTCGCCGTACGACTGGTTCTGGTACTTCTTGTGTCGGGGCTTCTTGGCCCGCCCGTCGGCGGACTCGTCCTGCTGGTGGTGCTGGGTCACGCAAACTCTCTCTCAGTTTCACGGACGAATGGCGCCGGATCGCAGCCGCAACGAAGGTCCGGTCACGAAAACGGGACCGGACAACGTGCTCAGCAGGAGACGGGCATCGACCTGCGGGTGCTATCGCGTTGCACCCATGTCGCCGGACTCTCAGCGGATGCTGAAACCGACGGGTCGGAGCGCCTGGGAACATCTCTGGTGACGCGACGCGCGCACCGACACCAGAAAAGTATAACCGATCGTGACGGCAGCCCTGACCATGCTGCCGATGACCAGACCACCCACCCGACTGGTGCTCCCGGCATCCACCCGGCATTCCGCTCGGCATGCCGCCTCGCAGAGTTCAAGCCAGCTTGAGTTCTTGGAACGCCGTCCTAGGGTGGCGATATGGCGGAGGAGAACGTCCCCAGCAAGGAGCACTGGCTCTCGATCGGGGAGATCGCACATCGGTCCGGGGTGGCGGCGTCGGCGTTACGGTTCTACGAGGACCAGGGCCTGATCGCGTCCCGGCGTACGGCCGGCAACCAGCGTCAGTACCAGCGGAGCACGCTGCGGCGGATCGCGTTCGTGCAGGCGGCCCAGCGGGTCGGACTCGCGCTCGCGGAGATCAAGAACGCGCTGGATTCGCTCCCCGAGGACCGGACGCCGACCCGCGCCGACTGGAGCAAGCTGTCGAAGACGTGGCGCAACCGCCTCGACGAGCGCATCGCCGAGCTCGAGCGGCTCCGCGACGACCTCGACAGCTGTATCGGCTGCGGCTGCCTCAGCCTCCAGCGCTGCAACCTCTACAACAAGGAGGACCGCCTGGCCACCCGTGGCCCCGGCGCCCGCCTCCTCAACGTCGGCATCCCCGGCGAGGCCTGACCACCGCTGGACCTGACCAACACTGGAGCAGCCGGTCGGCCAGGACCACCGGGCGCGCTACGACAGTAGGCCGCGCTCGACCACGTGGACGAGCAGTTCAGCCGCGGCCGCAGCGTCGTACTCCGGGTCGGCGAGCGACTCCGACACGATCGCGTCGATGCCACCGCCGATCACCAGCGCGGCCGACCGCACATCCGCCACACCAGTCAGCCCCCGGGCAGCGCGCGCAGCGGACACCAACTCCGCGACCACTGACCAGCGCGCCTTCGAGTCGGTCAACGACGCACCGGACGTGATCGCCTCGATCAGCATTCGCACGTGCCGCGGGCGATCTCGAAGGTGCCCCACCATCGACCGGATGTACGCCGCCGGACCCTCGGCCGGCCCCGCCGCTTCGACGGCCGCGCCGACCGTCATCACCAGCGCGGACAGCACGTGCTCGTGCGCAGCCTCGACCAGAGCCTGTTTCGACGGGAAGTGATACAGCACTCCCGCCTTCGTGATCCCGGCACTCTCGGCGATCCGGCCGAGCGACGCCGTCGCGTACCCACGCTCGGCGACCAGCTCGATCGTGACGTCGATCAGCTGCACCCGCCGCGCCTGCTCGGTGAACGTGAGGTTCCGGCCACGCGCTGAAGGCATGACCTCAACCTACCGTATGGTGGGATCACCTACCGATCGGTTAGGAGAGGTCATGCCAAGGATCGGCACCTGGCGGAGCGATGCTGGACGCGAGGACTATCGCGACAAGTACGACGCCGCAATGCGGGACCTCCCCGCCCCGACCGAGGTCCGCGACATCCGCACGGAGTACGGGCTCGTCCGCGTGTACCGGTACGCCGGCGCCAAGAGCGGTCTGGACCCGCTCGTGCTACTTCCCGGCACCTCATCCGGGACGCCGGTGTGGGGCGACAACCTGAAGTCCTTGCTCGCGATCGCCGAGGTCTACGCGATCGACCTGCTCGGCGAGCCCGGGATGAGCATCCAGAGCAAGCCGATCACCTCCGACGAGGACAAGGCGGCCTGGCTCGACCAGACCCTGGCTGCCCTGGCCGAGCAGCGGTTCAACCTGCTCGGGCTGTCTATTGGCGGCTGGACTGCGATGAATCTCGCCGTTCGGCGTCCGGAGCGGGTTGCGACCGTTACAACGCTGGACGCGGTCAACGTGTACGACGGAATTCCGCTCGGCACGGTGTTGAGGTCGTTGCCGGCTGCGGTGAAGTGGCTGCCGCGGTCCTGGCGGGACCGCTTCAACTCGTACACGGCCGGCGGGAAGCCGGTCCAGCAGGTACCGGTGGCCGACATGATCGAGGCCGGCATGAAGAACTACACGATCCGCCAGCCGCAGCCGCACCGCATCACCGAGGCACAGCTGGCCGCTCTGCCGATGCCGGTCCTCGCGATCATCGCCGGACGCTCGGTGATGCACGACCCGGCGAAGGCCCGCAGTACGGCGGAACGCGCGCTCCGAACGAAGACGGTGGTGCTGTACCCGGACGCGTCGCACGCGGTCAACGGCGAGTACCCCGACCGGATCGCCGATGACCTGCGGACGTTCCTCACGGCGTACGACTGCTAAACCCATAACCCGGCCGTTATGTCCGGCATAGAACGGCAGGCGTGATGCGCGGGTTATCCCCTGGGTTTTCTGCGATGTGATGCGGAATTCCTGGGCGCTTGGGAGCATCCGATGGTGGCGATCGGTAATCCGCCCGTCGCTATCCGCCACCGATTCGGAGTGAGGCCCTCCATGTCGCATCGCCGTATCCTGACCAGTCTCGCGGGGCTTGCCGCCGCCGCGCTGGCCGTGCCCGCGTTCGCAGCGTCCCCCTCGACTGCCGCGCCGGCCCCTGATTCGCACAGCTCGCACGTCTCGACCGCCGCCACCCGGGCGGCATACGTCGGCTCCCCGCAGGACGAAGCCGCCACCAAGGCGTTCTACGACGCCGTGATGAAGTCCGCCCGCGCCAAGATGGCCAAGCAGGCCAAGGCCGGCCAGAAGGTCACCGCCGTGACCGTCACGTACGCCGTCGACGCGCCGACCTTCGCGTCCCAGATCGCGTCCAGCTCGTCGATCTGGAACTCGAGCGTCAGCAACGTGAAGCTCGTCGAGGGCAGCAACTACGACTTCTACTACACCGAGGGCAACGACCCGCGCGGTTCGTACGCCTCCACGGACGGCCACGGAAGCGGCTACGTCTTCATCGACTACGCCCAGTCCCAGCAGTACGACAAGACCCGCATCGTCGCCCACGAGACCGGCCACGTCCTCGGTCTGCCCGACCACTACTCCGGCCCGTGCTCCGAACTGATGTCCGGCGGCGGCCCCGGCCCGTCCTGCACCAACCCGTACCCGAACGCCACCGAGCGCTCCAAGGTCAACAACCTCTGGGCCAACGGCTTCGCCAACGCAGCCAAGGCCGCCTTCCACACCTCCAAGTAACCCACGTACCTCCGGCCCGGAACCGCCCGGCAGGGGACGGTTTCCGGGCCGGAGCCCTTCTTTGTGCACCCACCGACCACTTTTCCGCCCTGGAAATGGTCGATGGGTGCACAAAGTGCTGTCAGCGGAGGGGGCCGGTGGAGCCGCGGACGACCAACTCGGGGCGGAACAGGAACTCCGTGTGGGGGGTGGCGTGGCCGCGGACCTCTTCGAGGAGGGACTGGACGGCGGCCAGGCCCATCGCCTGGACCGGTTGGCGGATGGTGGTCATCGGGGGGTCGGTGAATTCCATCATCGGGGCGTCGTCGTAGCCGACCACCGAGATGTCGCCCGGTACGGCGAGGCCGCGCTGGCGGGCGGCACGGATCACACCGAGAGCCATCATGTCGGAGCCGCAGACGACCGCCGTGACCTGCGCATCGAGGAGCTGCCGGCCCGCGGCCTCACCGCCCTCGACCCCGAACATGCTCAGCGCGACCATCGGATCGATGTCCTCGTCCGACACCCCCAGCTGCGCCTTCATCGAGGTCCGGTACCCGGTGAGTTTCCGCTGGACGACGATGAACCGCTCCGGCCCGGATGCGAACCCGATCCGGCGGTGGCCGAGGGCAACGAGGTGCGCGACCGCCAGCTCCATCGCGGCGTACTCGTCCGACGACACGAACGGCGCCTCGACCGACGGCAGCCAGCCGTTCACGAACACCACCGGCAGCCGCCGGTCCACCAGCGCCTGGTACCGGGCGTGATCCGCGCCGGTGTCGGCGTGCAGGCCGGAGACGAAGATGATTCCGGAGACGCCGCGCTCGAGCAGCATCTCGACGTACTCCTCCTCCGTGGCTCCGGAGGGTGACTGCGTGCAGAGCACCGGGGTGAAGCCGCGCTGCGACAGCGCGGACTCGATCACCTGGGCGAACGCCGGGAAGATCGGGTTGATTAGCTCCGGCATCACCAGCCCGATCAGCCCGGCCGACCGCCGCCGCAACCGAGTCGGCCGTTCGAACCCGAGTACGTCGAGTGCGGTCAGGACGGACTGTTTGGTCTCGTCCGCCACCCCCGGCTTGCCGTTCAGTACCCGCGAGACCGTGGCCTCACTGACCCCCGCCTTGGCCGCGATATCCGCGAGCCGTGCTCTGCTGCTCACGCCGGGCACTGTACCCAGCTCACACCTGACATTTCAGCAAGATCCTGCAAGAACTTGCAGACTGCGCACGGATGTCCACAACGTGAACAGAATGGACACGTCACACGCCGCATACCTTGTCAGGACGAGCGGGCCAGGCGAGGATAGGCGGACTCCCCCGCCTCGGGGGTGCCTTTACTCGGATCGTCCGGCACGTTCCTGCCGGTGAAGGGAAGAAATCGTCATGGCTACTGTTTCGTTCAAGGCGGCGACCCGGATCTACCCCGGTTCTGACACGCCGGCCGTCGACAAGCTCAACCTCGAGATCGAGGACGGCGAGTTCATGGTGCTCGTCGGCCCGTCGGGTTGTGGTAAGTCCACCTCGCTCCGGATGCTCGCCGGCCTCGAAGAGGTCAACGAGGGTTCGATCTACATCGGCGACCGCGACGTCACGCACCGTCCGCCGAAGGAGCGGGACATCGCGATGGTGTTCCAGAACTACGCGCTGTACCCGCACATGTCGGTCGCCGACAACATGGGCTTCGCGCTGAAGATGCAGGGTGTGTCCAAGGAGGACCGCGCCAAGCGCGTGATGGAGGCCGCCAAGCTGCTCGGCCTGGAGGAGTACCTGGAGCGCAAGCCGAAGGCCCTCTCCGGTGGTCAGCGTCAGCGTGTCGCCATGGGTCGCGCGATCGTGCGTAACCCGCAGGTCTTCCTGATGGACGAGCCGCTGTCGAACCTCGACGCCAAGCTGCGGGTGCAGACCCGTACGCAGATCGCCGAGCTGCAGCAGCGTCTCGGTGTCACGACCGTGTACGTCACGCACGACCAGGTCGAGGCCATGACGATGGGCGACCGGGTGGCCGTCCTCAAGGACGGTCTGCTCCAGCAGGTCGACACCCCGCTGAACCTGTACGACAACCCGAAGAACAAGTTCGTCGCGGGCTTCATCGGTTCCCCGGCGATGAACCTGCTGACCGCCGACATCACCGACGGCGGCGCGAAGCTCGGCGACTACACCATCCCGATCGACCGCTCGGTGCTGGCCAAGGCCGGTAGCGACAAGACCCTGACCGTGGGCGTTCGCCCGGAGGCCTTCAAGGTCGCCGACGAGGGTCTGCCGGTGAAGGTCGCCGTGGTCGAGGAGCTCGGCGCCGACGCGTACCTGTACGGCACCGCGGAGCACTCCGGCGAGCACCAGCAGATCGTTGCTCGCATCGACGCCCGGATGCCGGTCGAGAAGGGCTCCACCATCCGCCTCGCGGCGGTTCCGGAGAAGCTGCACCTGTTCTCCACCTCCACCGACGAGCGGCTCACGGCCTGATCGTCAGCAGGAGTTTTCGCCTACCGGCCCCGGGTGGTTCGTCCGCCCGGGGCCGGTGGTTTGTCCAGCCGGTCGACCGGGTTCATGTTGGTCTGCTTGAGCAGGTAGTGCGGGCGTTTCTTGGCCTCGTAGTAGATCCGGCCGATGTACTCGCCGATCACACCGAGCATCACCATCTGCAGGCCGCCGAGCCCGGTGATCGCCGCGATCAGCGTCACGTACCCCGGCATGTCGACCCCGTGCAGAAGCGCGGCCACGAGCACCCAGATCGCGTATCCGGCAGCGACCGCGGTCAGCAGCAGGCCGACGTAGATCGCCATCCGCAGCGGCTTGTTGTTGAACGACAGCAGCCCGTCGAGCCCGTACTCGAGCAGTCGCCGGAACGTCCAGCGGCTCTTCCGGTCCGGCGCCGCCTTCACGTTGTCGTACTCGAACAGGATCGACTCGAACCCGATCCAGGCGAACAGCCCTTTCGAGAAACGGTTGTACTCGTTGAGCTCGAGCAGCCCGTCGACGGCGCGCCGCGACAGCAGCCGGAAGTCGCCGACCCCGTCCGTCAGCTCGACATCGGCCCATTTGTTGATCAGCCAGTAGTACGCCCGCGCCAGGAACGTCCGGGTGGCCGGGTCGCCGGTGCGGTTCCGCCGGGCGATGACCTGGTCGAAACCGCGCTCGTACTCCGCCAGCATCCGGCCGATCAGTTCCGGCGGGTGCTGCAGGTCGGCGTCCATGATCACGACCGCGTCGCCGGTGGCGTACCGCAGGCCGGCCAGCATCGCGGACTCCTTGCCGAAGTTGCGGCTGAAGGACAGATAACGGACCGACTCGTCGGCGGCTGCCAACCCGACGAGGGCGTCAAGCGTCCCATCACTACTGCCGTCGTCCACGTACACGATCTCGTACGGCCGGCCGGAGGCAGACAGTTCGCGGCTGAGCGCCTCGTGGAACCGGTTGACCACCTCGACCTCGTTGTAACACGGCACCACTAGGCTCAGGCGCGTTGTCGGGCTCATGCGTAACTTCCAGAAAGGGCAGGGGAACAGTCGGTGGCCTCAGCGGACGGCGAATCACCAAAGGTAGTGCGGCGACGTTCGGCGTTGCTGCCCGCCGTCGTCGCCTTCGTCGTCGTGGCGGCGGTGTTCGCCACCTCCGGCATCATCCGCGGTACCTATCCCTTCGGTTCGCTGTCGCGCAGTACCAACGATCTTGGCACGCAGTACGTCCCCTTCTTCGCCCACCTGTGGGACATCCTGCACGGCCGGGCCCAGGGTGACCTGCTGTTCAACTGGCAGAGCGCGTTCGGGGTCGGCTTCCTGGCCGACCTCGGGGTCGATCTCGGCAGCCCATTGTCCCTGCTCGTGGGGTTGTTCCCCCGCCATCAGATCGACCTGGCCGTCTACGTCATCACCACCCTGAAGCTGAGCCTGGCCGCGGCCGCGATGGCGGCCCTACTGATGAAGATGCGTCCAGGCCCCCGCTGGGTTGCCGCAATGCTGGGCGTTTCGTACGGCGTCTGCGGCTGGGCGCTCGACGACGGATCGTACGTGCCGATGTGGCTGGACGGCCTGATCGCCCTGCCGATGTTCTTCATGGTCGCGGAGTGGTCACTGCGCCGGACCAACCGGCTGCTCAGTGTGTTGGTGGTCGGCCTGTTCTGGCTGTCCAACTTCTACACCGCCTACATGGCAACGATCGCGGGTGGGATCTACCTGCTCGCCCGGCTGCTCACCAGCGATCTCAGCTGGTCACTGCGGCTGCGGGCGATCCTGCGGCACGGCATCTCGTTCGTGCTCGGCATAGCCTTGGTCGCGCCCATCCTGCTACCGATCGTCATGACCAACCGCGCCGCAACGCCGTCACCGTCCGGGATCTTCCACCCGTCCGCGCTGGACATCTTCCTGTCCCGGCTGTTGCCGCTGTCCGAGGGCGTCGGCCGGACGGCGAGCCTGTACGTCGGAACCGTTGCGCTCCTACTCGCACTGACGATGCCGTTCAACAAGTTCGTGCCATGGCTGACCAAGCTCGTCTGGGTGATCACGACCGTCCTGATCGCGTTGTCGTTCAGGTGGCCGCCCACACAGGAGTTCTGGCACGCGTTCGACACCCCGAACGGCAGCCAGTACCGCGAGGCGTTCGTGCTCTGCGGCGTGATCGTGGTGCTCGCGTGGATCTCGGTCTCGCACAAACTGCCGGGCCCGATCGCGCTGCTCGGCGGCGGTGCGTTGCTCGCGCTGATCGCCGTACTGTCCGACGACAGCCCGTTGCTGACCAGGCATTGGTTGTTCGTGCTGATCGGGTCCGGAGTCGCGACTTTGGTTGTCTTCGGCACCATTTGGACGCTGCGCCGGTTCACGAACACCCGGCGGGTCAAGTGGCCGGTGGCGGCGGCATTCGGCGTACTGCTGGTGGTTGTGGCGGTGGAGACCACGTGGACCGCGGTGGTCACCGACGAGCAGCGCGGACGGGTGCTCGGCGCGTCGGCCGCGGCGTGGGACGACAAGCAGACAGCGCGGTACGACGCGCTCCGGGCGTTGGGCGCGTGGCCGAACTACAGGACCGAGCCGGGTACGTCGATCACCCCGAACGACCCGATCCTGCTCGGCGGGCAGGGCGCCGGCCTGTACAGCAGCCTGTTGCCGGAGTCGGTGAACGAGACGCTGACCGGTCTCGGTTTCGGCTGGTCCGGGTACGGTCGCGCGTCGCGCACTCTCGACAACCCGGTCACCGACGCGATCTTCTCGGTCGGCGCGCGGATGCGGCTCGTCGGCACCGGGCAACCGAGCATCACCCGGTCCGATGCGCCGCCGCTCGTGACGGTACGGCGACGGCTCGGAGCGACGCCCGACGTCGACACCAATGCGCCGAACGCGTATGCGATCCAGGAACGGCTGCTCGGGAGCACGGTGTACGAAGTCCCGAAGTACAAGGGGACGCGGCTCGAGACCGGTGACGTCAAGCTGGTCGGGGCCTGCACTCCCGGTACGTCGGTGTACCTGTTCATGCCGCGGGTCGGCGGACGGGCCCGGCTGGCTGACGGGCAGTGGCACGAGCTGAGCGCGACACGGCGGCCGGGGATCAACACGAGCAGCGCGATGGTCTCCCTCGGCTCGGTGCCGAAGACCGGCGTGGTGCTGATCGAGCTCAACTTCGGTGACGACCCGCAGGGCATCCCGCCGTCCAGCGCAATCGGATGCCTCAACGAGCAAGAGCTGGCGAAGGCGATCCGGCGGCTACGGGCGAGCGGAGCGACCGATGTGAAGGCCGGCGGTCATTCGCTGCACGCGACGCTGCGGCCCGGCAGCACGGGGTACGCCGTGGTCGCCGTACCGAAGATCGACGGGTGGATGTGCTCGGTCGGCGGAGGCAAGGCTCAGGTGCCGCGGGATTACGGCGGACTCATTGCTGTTCCGTTGACGGGTAGCGCGGACCGGATCGACTGCACCTTTGTACCGCCCGGGCTGCGTCGTGGACTGGCGATCGGCGGGGCCGCCGCCGTACTCACACTCGGGATCGTGCTCCTCGGCACACTACGACGACGGCGACGCGCCGCTAGTTGACGTCGCGGCGGTGAAAAACCCATCCGCCGAGCACGATCGCGAGGACGGCAAGGATCGCCAGGTACCAGGCACCGTGCTCGAACGACAGCGTCTTCGGGACGTAGTCGCAGACGTAGCTGCCGTCGCTCCCAGTCTTGCATTGGGTGACGTAGTACTGCGCGTCGTGACGGACGAAGGCGTCGAAGTTGACCTTCACGAGCCACGGCTGAGCCTTCTCCAGGAACGCGGCGAACACGCCCTCGGCCAGGACCAGGTACGCCATCACCAGGCCGATCGCGGCCGCCGTGTGTCGGAGCAGCAGGCCGACGACGGAGCCGAGAGCCGCCGCCAGCGCGGTCGTCAGCACGGCGCGGCCGCCGATCGCGCTGAGATCTCCCCAGGTCTTTCGTGTTGTGCCGGCGGTGTCACCGGGGTGGTCGACGATCAGGAACGTGCCGAGCAGCACGATCGCGAGCACTACCGCGGCGATCGGCACGAAGCCGGTCGCGGCCGCGAGCAGCTTGCTGCCGTAGACCCGGAGCCGGCGCGGTTCGAACGTCAACCAGTTGCCGATGGCACCGGAACTGAACTCGGCGCCGACGAAGCCGGCCCCGATCAGGAACGCGGCGAAGGCCAGGATGTACGACGAACCTTGCAGCAGACCGGGCATGACCTGGGCGAACACGGTCGGCGGCTTGCCGAAGTCCTCCAGCTTGGGCTCCGGGTAGGAACACATGTCGTCGACCGTCGGCTTCGGGTCAGGCTGCGTCTTCCAGTCCGCCTCGCATTGCGCGCGGTTCTCGGCCGCGTTGTCGACCCAGTCCTTATGGGCCAACTGGAACTGGCGCTCGGCCTGCTGCTGTTCCGCCGCGGAGAGCGGTCGCGCGTCGAACCAGGTCGCTACCAGCAGCAGCGCGGTAATCAAGAAGAGTCCTGCGACGCCGATCAACGTGAGCCGACGAGCGGTCAGGCGGCGGAGTTCGACCTTGGTGAGTCGGATCATCACAGCCCCTCGCCCTCGGTCAGCTCGAGGAAGACGGATTCCAGGTCGGCGCGGACCGGAACCAGCTCCGACACGTACAACTCCTGATGCGCGAGACGGCGGGTCACGTCAGCTGGGTCGGGCGCACCCTCGACGAGCAGGTACTTGCCGTCGGTCCGCACGGTCATGCCGGCAGCGGTCAGTATGCGGGCCGCGGTCTCATGGTTGCCTATAGCAACCTTAACCGTCGGCGTCGTACTACCGCCGATGACCTCGGCAACTGTTCCTGCGGCCAGGAGCCGGCCGTGGCCGATGATCGAGACGGTGTCGGCGACTTGCTCGACCTCGGCCAGGATGTGGCTGCTGACGAGGACGGTCTTACCCTGATCGCCGAGGCCGCGCATGGTCTCGCGGATCTCCCGGATACCCGCGGGGTCGAGACCGTTGGTCGGCTCGTCGAAGATCAGCAGGTCGGGCTGTTTCAGCAGCGTGGCGGCGATCGCGAGGCGCTGCTTCATACCGAGCGAGTACGAGCGGAAACGGTCGTTGCCGCGCTCACCCAGTGAGGTCTGCTCGAGTACTTCGCTGACGCGCGTTCTCGGAGCACCGATCGCCTCCGCGAGCAGCTCGAGGTTCTTCCGGCCGGTGAACGCCGGGAAGAACTTCGGCGACTCCACGATCGCACCGACCCGGCCGACCACCTCAGGCAGTTGCGCCGGCACCGTCTTGCCGAACACCGTCATCGTGCCCGCATCCGAACGAACGAGCCCGAGAAGCATACGGATGGAGGTCGTCTTCCCCGAACCATTCGGCCCCAGGAATCCGTGCACCCCACCGGTCGGTACGTCGAGATCGAGCCCATGCACCGCAACCACCTTGCGCCCCCGCCTGGTCCGATACGTCTTACGCAACCCACGCGTACTGATGGCCACGTCGGACATCCACGCCCCTCTCGTCAGTCAGCAGACGCACAGCCTGACAGCTTTGTTCGTGCTCAGGTGAGTGCCCTACGCGCGCTACGCAGGCGCTTTCCTCGTCGCTACGCTGCTCGGCGCACCCGCTCCGCGCGCTCCCACCCACCCTCTGGCTACCGCCGGCATTCCTTCCGGCTCATCGCCGGGGTCGCGAGCTGCCGCTCGCGTCGAGGGCTGAGCGGAGCTGGTTCGTCGCGGTTGGGGCGTGCTGAGTGGTGGAGCTGGTGTGCCCCACGCGCGCTAGGCAGGCGCTTGCCGCGTCGCGACGCTCCTCACCGCACCCGCTTCGCCCGCTCCCACCCGCCCGTCGGCTGCCGCCGACATTTGCCGGCTTACCGCCGGAGTGGCGAGCTACCGCTCGCCGTGACTGCTTAGTGGATCTGATTCGTCGGCGTCGGACGTGGCGGCCGATCGAGGTGTCCGTACTGGCGTGCTACGCGTCGCGCCTCCTTTCAGCGCTGCTCACCGTGTCCGCGGTACGCGTCTCAGCTCTGAACCTGTGGCATGCAGCATTGGCTCACCCACTCAACGCCGAAGACGCGACCTTGATCCATAGGCGCTTGATGTCCTCCGTCGACAGGTGGGCGACACACGTCCGCCAGGTGATCTGCGAGAGCCCAAAGCGCGGATCGCGACATGAGCGTGCGTGCTCACGTACCGTTGGAGGTCAGCCTGCTCAACGCCCAGCGCTGGTACTGGGCGTCACTGAACCCAAGGATGACGGCACCGTTCGAGTCGGGCCAGGCCCCAGGGGTCGCCGCCCAGCACGGGCGGCGAACCCTGAAACGCACCGGATCGCTGCATGTCCGGACGTTCGCGTTCAGCCGATGAGCGTACCTGGCCGCATCACGTGTCCTTGGTGTTGTGTGGCGGATCGGCGTCGAGCTCGGGCAGAGCATCAATAAAGTAGACCCGATAAGGCAGGCATCTTCGCCGTACTGCGTCGGCGGCGGAGCGCGTCCAGGGGTTCAGTAACACGCCGACTTCGCCCGGCCGAGCAGCGAGGAACTCAACTCCCTTCACCGCGTCATCGGCTCTGAGATCTAGCGCAAGTCGCTCTCTCAGAGCGGATTCGACTGCGTCATGCTCTGAATCGATGGCCGAGCCAATGGTCTGTTCGGAGGCGACCCGGTCTTGTGTAGCTCGTTCTCGCAGGAACTTGAGCGGGTGACGAAAAGGCCACGATGGTTCTACGACAGCGCGCGCGATCTTGAGCAGGGATGACTGTGGCCAGATGGCTCCGTCCGCAGCCAGAGCCTGACGGAGGACTTCGGCGGCCTCCGTGACGGTTGGCCTGGGTCGAGCGCGGCGGAGAGTGGCGAGCGCAGCATCGAAATGATGGGGCTCTGCCGGTCCACAATTGTCGGTCAACATTCCACCTCGGTCAGTACACCCACCCACAGCGCGGTTGATCGGCACGCGTGTGTCATCTGCCTGGGACTAGCCGCACCTACACTCATGCGCACAGTCTGACGGATCGGGCCTGGTCGTGGCGTGCCGCCCGACACGCAGATCCACGAGGTCTTCCCTGAATTTCGGCATGACCGCGCTTCCTATCTGCGGCAAATGAGTGCGTTCTTGGACATAGCGAGACCGGTCTCTGCGACGATGCGGGGATGCGCCAAGCAACGGCGGACGAGCCGCAGGTAGTCCTGACCGCAGGTTATGGATCAGAAGTACGGTTAGTCTTCAGCGCCCCACAGCGGCCGTGGAGCGACGTGGTCGTGGACTATCTCGTCGAGGTGGCCGGTGCCGGAATGAAAGCTACGGCGGTGGTCACGAGTCTAGAGGGTGACTTGTTGGCCGGCTACTTCGCTGATCTTGCTGAGGAGTTCGGGGGATGGTCAGGGATCCGCCAATGGCGCAGCCTGGAAGACCAGCTGCGAGTCGAAGCGCGGTGGGGTAGCCGAGGGCATGTGACGCTCACCTTTAGGCTGCGGCCGAAAGCGTATGACGTGCCGTGGGATCTCTCCGTTGATCTCGACGTTGAGGCCGGGGCCGAGATGGAGGCATTGAGCGTCGCGATGGCGAACTTCTTCGAAGCGGCAGAGTGAAGCCCGAGCCGTGCGTCCTCAATGCGGCATGTGCGTGAGTCTCACGTCGGCGAAGCCGTCGTGAAACGGCGTGCTACGTGTCGTACTCGAGCCCATCCCAAGGTTCGTAGTACGCGATGAAGTCGCCTGGCTCGATGTTGATCGAGTAGATGCCGTCGAACTCACTCCCCATCCAACCGAAGGTCACACCGTCGACCTCAATGGAAAACGGCTCGACCTCGATCGGCTCTAGGACGTACTTGCCCAGTTCGGCCAGCCGGGAGGCGACGAGCTCGTCGGCACCGGCCGACACTGCCTGGCCCGGGGGCACGCCCTCGGAGCGACGAACCTCGTCGACTCTCACCTCGTCGAAGGTCCCATCGGGCTTCCACCAAAACAGCCCGACATAGCCCGACCCGGGGGTGAACAGTTCGTCGCTGAGGAAGAACTTGCGGCCGTCCTCGGCGGTGCCGGCGTAGGGCACGTGATAGTCGTCAGGAACGATCGTGAAGCGCTCGGGTTCTTGGTTCATTGCAAATTCTCCTGCGGGGTCTGCGGGCGCTGATGCACACCCGGCCAGGGTGGTGAGCAAGCGAAAGGGCGACGGCACACAGCACGCGGGAGCCCCGAACCAAGCGAGACGCTGTTCGCCTTGCCGTCCGCGGGCAGGTCGACTGCCTCATGCCGCACAACCTAGCCTGCCGTCGGCGGTCGCATCGATCGTGGAGCCACGGGCACCGGATCGTTCTCATAGGACAGTCGCAAGTACGGATCGCGGCAAATCCGTGCGTTGCCGGCATCAACTCGGCAGAGTACGGCGTACGCCGCGCGGGATCGCCACGGACGCGTATGAGAAGGTCAGGTCGACGGCGGCAGCGTTGGTGATGGCGAGCCGGGCGGCCGACGCCGCAAGGTGCCGTCGGGTGCCGGTACCAACGCGACTTCCTCGCCGCAGTCACAGCCTTTTCCACTTGGTCGCCGGAGGGTCAGGTCGGTGATGACGTAGGTGCCGGCCCGCCGGCCGTTGCGGTAGGTGTGCAGCGTGATCGTCGAGTGGTCGTACACCGCGGGCCCTCCCGCATTGATCATCGGTTGGTCAGCAGGCAGGCGGCTGGCGGCCTGGCACACTTTGTCGAGGCAGACCTGTAGTTGGGTTGGTCGAGGCTGCAGTCCGCCCAACTCGATCAGGACCGGGCCGCCGCACGGGCTGCAGTTGACCACGCTATTGCAGGCTGCCACTGCGCCGAAGAGGAGGAGACCTGCGACCAGGTGCAGACGCGGCTTCATGCTGCGCGATGTCGTGACGACACGCCAACTGGTCCGCACAGGGCAAGACTGGCGGTTGAGGCTGGTCGGGCGCACGTGGTCGCGAGCAACATCTGTGCAACATCTCGCGGCGACCCACGGCGCCGGGTAGGAGCCCTTGGGCAGAGGCGGGAAGGGTGGCCTGGCCCGCCGCAGCCGCGAGCGGACGCGTTCGATCAACCCGTGGTCCGCCGGGCGTCACTGGGTCCACGAGTCGATCGTCTCGGCCCATCTGGTAGACGCGCGAGGTGCACGCGGACAGCGGAAGATGAGGGCGTTGGATCTACGTCCTGCGCGCAGCGAAGGCCTCGATCAGCGAGATTGCAAGCCAGTGACCGCCGAGGTGAGCCATGTGGAGAGCAGAGCCCACCCCGCCGCCTACAGGCGACGCAAGTGGATCTGCGCCTCGGGCGAGGAGGTACGCCGTGACGTCGACATGAAGCGGGCCGCCCGTCTGAGCGTGTGCATCGATTTCGACGTCGACCGCGTGCTGGAGCAGGGTCAGACCGCCATCGATCTCTTCGACGTCGACACCGCCATCGAGCAGCTCCCGCAGCCTCGGCAGGTCCTCGTTCTCGACGGCAAGATGCGCAGGTGTCATCGTCATTCCTCTGGTTGGCGCAGAAGGTATCTGCGTAGCACACGTGGACGACGTTGGCCGCAATACTCGCGGCCTGGCCGGACGCGTCCATCCCGACAGCGGCAGATCCGGACGTTCGAGCCTGCCCTCGTTTGGCGAGGCTGCGCCCCATAGACTCCCAGCCATGCTGGAGGTCCGCAGAGCCACAGCGCAGGAGCGGAGAGCTATCAGCGTGGTGTTGGCCACTGCGTTCGCCGCCGATCCCGTGGTCCGCTGGCTCATGCCGAAGGCAGGCCGCGACGTTCAGATGTTTCGAGCCCTCACCCTTCACCTGCATGCCGCTCCCGCTTGCGCTGACATCGCGTTCGACAACGGTGAACCGGTGGGGGCTGCCTTGTGGGATCCACCGGGTCATAGCGTGTCATTTCGACAAGGGCTGGTGGGGTTGTCGAGGTTGTTTCTTGCGATGGGGTCGGGGCTGCGCCGCGGCGTTGTGCTGGAGCGCGCCTTCACACGCGCGAGACCGGCCGGGCAGCTCTGGTATCTCGCGCAGATCGGCGCTTCGACGCAGGGAAGAGGCGTCGGGTCGGCTTTGCTGGAGCGCCGCCTGGCGAGCATCGACGGGCCGGCCTATCTGGAGAGCAGCAATCTGCGGAACGTGCCGCTCTACCAGCGATTTGGCTTCGCCGTGATCGAGGAGATCTCACTCCCAGAAGACGGCCCGACACTCTGGACAATGCTCCGCAGGTAGCCGTGGCACGAGGGGGTGGTTCGGATGCCGTCGTCAACGCCATCTCATCGGCATGAGCGCGCTTCAGTCTCCGCAGCGCTCGGTGCCTACGGGCTACGCCGTTGAGTCGGCTGAGGCTACGTCCGCGCCGAGAGTTGTTGCTTCCAGAACGGCTCGGCCTGCGACTCGACAAATCGCATCACGTCGGCAGCAACCGCCTCGTAGGCCTCATGGCGCTGAAGCTTGTCTGCTCCCTGTGCCGTGCCTGTCGGCAAAGAGGTACAGGACGACGCTCACGGCCGTGGGTGCGTTCGGACGGAGTCGGGTCATCACAGCTCCGTCCTTCTCGACAGAGCCAACAGCGGCGCGATCCCACAGCATGGCTGCGCGATCCTCGAAGTGAGTGCGTACCGACGACATGGACCGACCCTATGGTCCGCCCGGCCATTGGTCGGCCGTTTACCGCTCATCGGCATGAGCGCGCGGATCGCGGCATGTTCGTGCGTTCAGTTCAGGCAGATTTCCTCAAGCGCTTCGCCCGGTGTCGCAACGACTGGGGTCGGCTGGTCTGCGCTTCAAGCGCTAGCAGGTCGTGCTCCAGTCCTCGGGCGGGAACACCCTGCTCCAGCCACCTGAGCGCCAGGTCGGCCCAGTAATCCGTTGTCCCAAGCGCATACCGAACCAGCTCGACCGGGTCGTAATCGTGAAGGGCACGTGGGTCGAACTGAGACTCAAGGTCGATGAGATGCGGCAGCATTGGATGCTCAGGGCTGGTCACGCGGCCAGTCTTGCAGTCGGCCCAACGAAACATCCGCACATCGGCAGATCCGTACGTTGGCCGGCGCGCCAGGTGGTCGCTCAGGCATCTAGCCTGTCGCACATCAGTTGGCAGACATGTGTCGCGGATCTACTCGGGCCCGCTGTCTGAACGCGATCGTAGAATTTGCTCGCGCTCCGGGCATCGACAGCGCGAACGGGCTCGGGTTGTAGTACTCACCGGCGTCCTCGGCCTGGACGCAGGCACCCGCGATGACACACCCGGACCAGTCTGCTCCCGACACGGCGTAGTGGTATCCGTCGCGCTCGATCTGAAGTCCATCAAACTTGGTCATGTCCCACCTCGTAGCGCCAGATGTGGAAGTGGCTATCGCTTTCGAAGGTGTCGATGGCTGTTGAGCTGTCCCCGGTGGGCATGAGCCACAGAGTAGACTGGAAGGCTCAAGGAACTTCCTGCCGTCGGCAGATCCTGCGTTGCTCCGACACGCGGACAGATCTCTGCTAGCCGCACATCGGTTGGCGGACATCTGTCGCGGATCTGTTGGCGGATCACATAGGCAACGTTGATTAGAGGCCAAGTTCGGTGAGGCCCGGGTGGTCGTCCGGGCGTGGGCCTGGCGCGTCCCAGTGGAACAGCCGGTCCGACTCGGCGATCACCTGGTCGTTGATGCTGGCCCGCCGAACCCGCATCAGGCCGTTCTCGTCGAACTCCCAGTTCTCGTTGCCGTGCGAGCGGTACCACTGGCCGGCTGCGTCGTGGGACTCGTAGACGAAGCGCACAGCGATGCGGTCGTCGGTGAACGCCCACAGCTCCTTGATCAGTCGGTAGTCCAGCTCACGAGCCCACTTCTGCGTCAGGAACTCGACAACCTCGGCCCGTCCGTTCACGAAGACATCCCGGTTCCGCCAGAAGGTGTCCGGGGTGTAAGCAAGCGACACCGCCTCCGGATCCTGCTTGTTCCACGCGTTCTCCGCGGCACGAACCTTCTGGATGGCGGTCTCCCGGGTGAAAGGCGGGAGTGGGGGACGCGCGTTCACAAGCGGCTCCTTCGGTTGCCAAGCAGGTCCGTTCAATCTTGGATCAAATTCCCCGCCCGCGCTACGCATTCGCTGCACGCGGCGGACGTCGGGTGACGCTGCAGGAGGTGAACGGTTGCCGTTGCGAGGTGGACGGGTAGTCCGCGGGCATCCTTCGCAGGGCACCCGGCGCAATGGCTCGACCTGATCCGGTCCTCGGGGCGGGTGCGGGGCGAGGTTTGTCGAGTCTCTGACGCAGAAGTGGGCGCGTGAGTCGGACGGCTGACCAAGGAGCCCAGCCAAGTAGCGCTGGCCGCCGCCAGTGACGGATTGGTCATCTCCATAGGTCAGAGGCGCGAAGCCCGGAGGACCCAGCGGCAGCCGAGAGGTGACCGGCGGGGCGCACCTGGGGAACACGAGCTTCACCACCCACCAGCGCCGCCGCGACGAACCAGATCCGCTTAGCCCTCACCGCGAGCGGCAGCTCGCCAAACCGGCGATAAGCCGGAAGACACGCCGGCGGCAGCCGGAGGGTGGGCGGGAGCGCGGAGCGGGCGCGCCGAGGAGCGCAGCGACGAGGAAAGCGCCCGCGTAGCACGCGTGGGATAACCACTTCCACCGCCAATCAGCCCGCCGCGACGAATCAGGGCTACCAAGCAGTCACCCGCGAGCGGCAGCTCGCCACACCGGCGATGAGCCGGAAGACACGCCGGCGCCAGCCGGAGGGTGGGCGGGAGCGGGCGGAGCGGGTGCGCCGAGGAGCGTAGCGACGAGGAAAGCGCCCGCGCAGCACGCGTGGGGACGAAACACCTCCCACAAATACCCCCTCCAGGTATCGATGACGACTTGCATTCGATACCCATAGGGGGTACTTTTTGGTGGTCGACATACCCCCGAGGGGTAGCTGAGGAGTTTGAGATGAGCGACGAGCACGTACACGGATACACCGCTGAGAAGACCAGTCACCTGAAGCGGCTGCGGCGGATCGAGGGGCAGATTCGTGGTCTGCAGCGGATGGTCGAGGAGGACAAGTACTGCATCGACATCCTGACGCAGGTGTCGGCGGCGACGAAGGCGTTGCAGTCGTTCTCGCTCGAACTGCTCGACGAGCATCTCTCGCACTGCGTGGTCGAGGCCGCGCAGAAGGGTGGTCCGGAAGCCGAGGAGAAGGTCCGCGAGGCCTCGGACGCGATCGCCCGCCTGGTTCGAAGCTAATCACTCGATGCGATCGGCCGCCCGGTTCGAAGCTAACCGTTCGAGCGACCGCCCGCCTAGTTCGAAGCGAACTGCTCGACGCGACCGCGCGCTTGGTTCATAGCAAGTCACTCGATGCGGTTGCCCGCCTAGTTCGCAGCAAGTCAGTCGACACGATCGCCCGCCTGGTTCGCAGCAAGTCACTCGATGCGATCGCCGGCCTAGTTCGTAGCTAACCATTCAAGGAGCAGCTGATATGACCACCACCACTTACTCCGTGTCCGGTATGACCTGTGCGCACTGCACCTCTGCGGTCACCGAGGAGTTGAGCAAGCTCGTCGGCGTGCAGGACGTGACGATCGATCTCGTCGCCGGTGGCACCTCCCCGGTGCACGTGACGAGTGAGTCCGCGCTCGACGAGGCCGCCGTACGCGAGGCCGTCGACGAGGCGGGTTACGAACTGGCGGCGTCGTGAGCCGGGCCGCCGCGCTCCGGCTCGGCGCGTTCGCCGGTGCGCTGGCGCTCGCCTTCGGGGCGGCGTACGGCATCGGCACCGCGGTCGACCCGATCGCGGCGGCCGACACACCTTCGCAGTCGCAGGAGATGGGGATGAGCGACATGGGCGGGCACGACGCCGGCGGGCAACTGCCGGGGCTCGCGGTGTCCGACGCCGGGTACACGTTCGCCCCGGCGTCGACGTTCTTCACCGCCGGCACGAAGACCGCACTGCGTTTCACCATCAAAGGGCCTGACGGCAAGCCGGTCACGCAGTACACGAAGACGCATGAGAAGGACCTGCATCTGATCGTCGTACGCCGCGATCTGTCCGGCTTCCACCACGTGCACCCGACCTTGGCGGCAGACGGGACGTGGAGCATCCCGTTCACGTTCACCGCCGGCGGGACGTGGCGGCTGTACGCCGACTTCCAGCCGGCCGGCCTCGACAAGAACATCACGCTCGGCACGGACGTCAACGTCACCGGGCTGTATGTCCCGGTCCCGCTGAATGATCCGGCCGCCGTCACCAGCGTCCAGGGGTACAACGTGACACTCGCCGGCACGCCGGTTGCGGGCAAGGAATCGCAACTGACGTTCAAGATCAGCAAGAACGGCAAACCGGTCACCGACCTGCAGCCGTACTTGGGCGCTTTCGGGCACCTGGTCTCACTGCGCAGCGGCGACCTGGCCTATCTGCACAACCACCCGGCGCAGCACGCCGAGCCGGGGATGAAGGGCGGCCCGTCGATCGACTTCATGACGACGTTCCCGACCGCCGGCACGTACAGCCTGTTCCTGGACTTCCAGCACGCCGGCGCCGTACACACCGCGGAGTTCACGGTGCACGTCGACTCGAACGGCACCACGATCGCCCCGCCGACCGCCGTACCGACATCCGCCGCACATGAAGAGGAGGCACACGAACATGAGCAACCAGTCCGTTGAGCTCATCATCGGCGGGATGACGTGCGCCTCCTGCGCGGCCCGCGTCGAGAAGAAGCTGAACCGGATGGACGGCGTCACGGCGACCGTCAACTACGCCACTGAGAAGGCAAAGGTGACGTACCCCGACGGCGTCTCGACCGACGACCTGGTCGCCACCGTCGAGAAGACCGGCTACACCGCGGCCCTGCCGACTCCGGCCGTCTCGACCGAGGTCGAGGAGCCGGACGAGCTGAAACCCCTGCGGGAGCGGCTGATCGCGAGCATCGCGCTCACGGTGCCGGTGGTCGCGTTCGGGATGATCCCAGCGCTGCAGTTCAACTCGTGGCAGTGGGCGTCGCTGACGCTGGCGTTCCCGGTGGTCACGTGGGCGGCCTGGCCGTTCCACAAGGCCGCCTGGACGAACCTGCGGCATGCCGCGACGACGATGGACACGCTGATCTCGCTGGGCGTGGTGAGCTCGTTCCTCTGGTCGCTGTACGCGTTGTTCCTCGGCTCGGCGGGCGAACCCGGCATGAAGATGCCGTTCACGCTGATCCCGTCCCGCGGCAGCGGCGCCGAGGAGATCTACCTCGAGGTGGCGACCGCCGTCACCACGTTCATCCTGGCCGGCCGGTACTTCGAGGCGCGGGCCAAGCGTCGCTCCGGTGCCGCCTTGCGCGCTCTGCTGGAGCTCGGGGCGAAGGACGTCGCAGTATTGCGTAACGGTACGGAGATCCGGATCCCCGCCGACCAACTGGTCGTGGGCGACGAGTTCGTCGTCCGGCCCGGCGAGAAGATCGCGACCGATGGCGTGATCGTGACCGGCAGCAGTGCGGTCGACGCATCGATGCTGACCGGCGAATCCGTGCCGGTCGAGGTCGGCGCGGGTGACGCGGTCGTTGGTGCGACCGTCAATGCGGGCGGACGGCTCGTCGTACGGGCCGTGCGAGTCGGCGCGGATACTCAGCTGGCGCAGATGGCGCGGCTGGTCGAGGACGCGCAGAACGGGAAGGCCGCCGTACAACGCCTTGCCGACAAGGTGTCCGGGATCTTCGTGCCGATCGTGATCGGGCTTGCGCTGGCGACGCTCGGCTTCTGGCTGGGCAATGGTTCGCCGGTGGAAGTCGCGTTCACGGCGGCAGTCGCCGTACTGATCATCGCCTGCCCGTGTGCGTTGGGGCTGGCCACGCCGACCGCGTTGATGGTCGGGACCGGTCGGGGCGCGCAGTTGGGCATCCTGATCAAGGGTCCGGAGGTGCTCGAGTCCACGCGGCGCGTCGACACCGTCGTGCTGGACAAGACGGGCACCGTTACCACGGGCCGGATGGAGCTGGTCGACGTACTGCTGGCTCCGGGTCAGGAGCGGGCCGAGGTACTGCGGTTGGCCGGCGCGCTGGAGCACTCGTCGGAGCACCCGATCGCGCAGGCGGTCGCCCGGGCTGCATCAGCCGCCGGGAAGCTGCCGGAAGTCGAGGACTTCGGGAACGTCGAAGGCCTTGGCGTGCAGGGGATCGTCGACGGGCATGCCGTGCTGGTCGGGCGGACGCGGTTGCTGGAGGAGTGGAGCCAGCACCTGCCTGACGACCTCGCGCACGCGAAGGAGCATGCCGAGGCCGAGGGCAGTACGGCGGTTGCGGTCGGGTGGGACGGGGTTGCGCGGGCCGTGCTGGTTGTTGCGGACACTGTGAAACCCACGTCGGTGCAGGCGATCTCTCAGTTGCGCGAGCTGGGTCTGCGGCCGGTGCTGCTGACTGGCGACAACGAAGCAGTTGCGTTGAAGGTTGCCGGTGAGGTCGGGATCGACGACGTGATCGCCGACGTACTGCCGGCCGGCAAGGTCGACGCGGTGAAGAAGCTGCAGGACGAGGGGCGCGTGGTCGCGATGATCGGTGACGGCGTCAACGACGCGGCCGCCCTCGCCCAGGCCGACCTCGGCCTGAGCATGGGCACCGGCACCGACGTGGCGATCGAAGCAAGCGATCTGACGCTGGTGCGCGGCGATTTGCGCGCGGCTGTGGACGCCATTCGGCTGTCCCGCAGTACGTTGCGCACGATCAAGGGCAACTTGTTCTGGGCGTTCGCCTACAACGTGCTGGCGCTGCCGCTCGCCGCCGCCGGTCTGTTGAACCCCATGCTGGCCGGGGCCGCGATGGCCTTCAGCTCGGTGTTCGTCGTGTCCAACAGCCTGCGGTTGCGCCGGTTCCGTTCGCTCACCTGATCCAGGCGGTCGCGTCGGCCGGAAGCTTGCCGTCGTCGAGGGGGATGCTGCTCAACAGCACCTCCTCGTGCGGCGGCAGCTCGATCGGGTCGGCGCTGAGGTTGGTTACGCAGGTCAGGTTCTCCCGCCGGAACACCAGTACGTCGGCAGCAGATTCGACCCAGGACAAGGTGCCGTCCCCGAGCAGTTCGCGTCGGATCCGTAGTCCGGTGCGATACAGGGCCAGCATCGAGTTCTGGTCATCGTGCTGGGATTCGACCGTGAGGTTCTTCCAGTCCGCCGGCTGCGGAAGCCACGGCGTACCGGCTCCGAAGCCGAACGGCGGTTCTTTGCCGGACCAAGGTAGGGGCACTCGGCAACCATCCCGGCCGCGGTCGGCGCCTCCCGAGCGCGCGAAGATCGGATCCTGCAGGAGCTCGTCCGGCAGATCCTCCACCTCGGGCAACCCCAGCTCTTCGCCCTGGTAGACGTAGAGGCTCCCGGGCAGCGCCATGGCGAGCAGGGCGGCCGCGCGGGCCCGGCGTTCCCCCAGCAGCAGATCGGTCGGCATCCCATGCTTGCGATCCTGGTGCGAGAACGATGTATCCGGCCGCCCGTACTTCGTTACCGGGCGCGTCACGTCGTGGTTCGAGAGGACCCAGGTCGGAGGTGCCCCGATCGGCACGTGCGTCGACAGTGTCAGGTCGATGGACGCGCGTAGCTCGTCGGCTTCCCACGGACGCGACAAGAAGTCGAAGTTGAACGCGGTCTGCATCTCGTCCGGCCGCAGGTACAGCGCGAACCGTTCCTGGTCGGGCATCCACATCTCCCCGACGAGGAAGCGCCCGTCGTACTGATCGGTGAGGTGCCGCCAGCCGCGATAGATCTCGTGTACTTCGTCGTGGTCGGTGTAGGACTCCTCGACGCTGTCCAGGTCCTTGAACAGTACGGCGGCGCTGTCGATCCGGATCCCGTCGACGCCGCGATCGAGCCAGAACCGAAGGATGTCGTGAAATTCCTCGACAACCTCCGGGTTGCGCCAGTTGAAGTCGGGCTGTTCGGGCGCAAACAGGTGCAAGTACCACTCACCGTCGTCGACCTGTGTCCATGCCGGTCCGTTGAAGATCGACTGCCAATCGTTGGGCGGACCATCGTTCCGGCCGGGGCGGAACAGGAACCGCTCACGCTCGGGCGACCCCGGTCCGGCGCGGAGGGCCTCGACGAACCAGTCCTGCTGGTCGGAGCCGTGGTTCGGCACGATGTCGATGATCGTCCGGATGTTCAGCGCATGCGCCTCGGCGATGTACGCCTCGGCCTCCTCCAGCGTGCCGAACGCCGGGTCGATCGCCCGGTAGTCGGCAACGTCGTACCCACCGTCGGCCATCGGCGACGGATACCACGGGTTCAACCAGATCGCATCCACACCGAGCTCAGCCAGATACGGCAACTTGGCCCGCAGGCCGGCCAGATCCCCGACCCCGTCACTGTTCCCATCCGCAAAGCTCCGCAAATACACCTGATAAATCGCAGCCCCACGCCACCACTCGTCACCCACAAGATCTCCTCTCAAACCGACCCTCGCTCCGCTCGGCCCGGTGATGTTTGTTCACGCCCGCCCCGAGCGCAGGTCAGGTATCCGTTTCCACCCCGCCCCACCCCGAGACAGGGCCCAACCCGCCCCCCGCAGAGCCGGCCCCCTCCTCCCCGCCCGACCCGGCGCGGGGTCCAAACCGCTCCCCAGGTCCGGCTCCTCTCCCACCGCCCGACCTGGGCCGAGTCCGACCCCGCGGGGGTCGGCCTCTGCCTCTCCCACCGCCCGACCCGGGACGGGTCCAACCCGACCCCCGCAGGGGCCGGCTTCTTTCCTCTCCCCGCGCCGAGCGGAGCGAGGGGCGGGTTTTCTTTCATCCTTTGAGGCTTCCGGCTGTTAGGCCTGCCATGATGCTTCGCTGGAAGATGAAGAACACGATGATTGTGGGCAGGCTGGCGATGACCAGTGAGGCTATGAGGACGTTCTGGGGCATCTGGGCCGAGAGGGACGCGATGCCTACGCTGATCGACATCTTGTCGGTTTCCGGGAGGACCAGGAGCGGCCAGACGAAGTCCTTCCAGACCGTGACCACGGACAGGATCGACACGACTCCGATGATCGGGCGGGAGACCGGCAGCACGATCGACCACAGGATCCTCGCGGGTGAAGCGCCGTCGATCTCCGCCGCCTCCAGCAGCTCCCGCGGGATCGAGTCGAAGAACCGCTTCAGCAGGAACACGAAGAACCCATTCGCTGCCGCCGGCAACCAAATCGCCCACGGGGTGTTCAGCAGGTCGGCGTGGAAGATGGGCAGGTCCTTCGCCACCAGGTACGTCGGAAGCAGCAAAACCATCGGCGGGATCATCAGCGTCGCCAGCATCGCGCCGAGCACCAGCTTCCCGAAGATCGGTCGCAGCTTCGACAACGCGTACGCCGCACTGACGTCGACCGCGAGCGTGAACAGCCACGCGCCACCGGCGTACAGCACGGTGTTCTTCAGGAAGACTCCGAGCTGGAGCTGTTCCCACGCGTCGACGTACACGTGCAGGTCGAAGTGTTTCGGGAAGAAGCTGGGCGGGATCTGCGCGAGCTCGTCAGGTGACTTGAGCGCGCCCGTCACCATCCAGTAGAGCGGGAACACGAACGCGCCGGTGAACCCGACGACCGTCACCGTGAGGATCGTCCAGTAGATAACCCTGCCGCGCGGCGTGCGGAGTGCGAGCGGTGAGACCAAGGTCCTCATCGGGCATCCTCCTCGCGCGACACACGCAGGTAGACCGTGGAGAAGATCAGCAGCGCGATCATCAACATCAGGCCGAGCGCGGAGCCGCCGCCGAAGTCGCCGAAGTTGAACGCGTACTGGTACATCAGGTAGGCGACCGTCACGGTCGCGTTCTCCGGGCCGCCGCCGGTCAGCAGGTACGGCTCGATGAAGACCTGCATCGTCGCGACGATCTGCAGCAGCAGCATCACCAGCAGGATCAGCTTGGTCTGCGGGATCGTCACATGCCAGACGCGGCGGAACAGCCCGGCGCCGTCGAGCTCCGCGGACTCGTAGAGCTCGCCAGGGATGCTCTGCAGCGCGGCAAGGTAGATGAGCGTGCCGGTGCCGAGGTTCATCCAGGTCGACACGATCACGAGGCTGATGAGCGCCGTACTCGTCGAGTCCAGCCAGCTCAGCGGCGGGATGTGGACGACGCCTAGCACCTGGTTGAAGAGGCCCGCGCCCGGGTCGTAGAACCACTTGAACAGCAGTACGGCGACAGCCGGCGGAAGCATCACCGGCAGGTACACGACGAAGCGCAGGTACGCCTTGGCGTGCTTCAGCTCATTGAGCACCACGGCGAGCACGAACGGGACGGCGTACCCGATCACCAACGCCAGCCCGCTGAAAGCCGCCGTGTTCAACCACGCAGACCGGAACGCCGGGTCCGCAATCACCGTACGAAAGTTGTCGAACCCGACCCAGATCCCCGGATCCACAAAGTTGTTCTGCTGAAAACTCAGCACAACTTCCCGAAACATCGGATACCAGGAGAACAAGGCGAAACAGATCAAGGCCGCACAGAGAAACCCGTACGCGGTCAGGTTCCGGCCGACCGCTCTCCGCAGAGCTCCGGCACCGTGAGGGGTTGGAGGTTCGTGCCGTTCGGCCAGCCGGCTCTCGGGCCCCCAACCCACCTGCAGATCCTCCACGGCCTCGGCTGTTCCCACACCACCCGCCGTCCCCGCGGAGCGGGGACGGCGGGTGCTTGTGGTTTTGTCATCCATCACGTGTTCTTCGCGAGGATCTTGTTGGCCTTGCCTTCGGCGTCAGAGAGGAGCTTGTTGATGTCGGCGTCCTTGCGGGTGAGGACGGCGGACATCGCTACGTCGAGGACGGCGTAGAGTTCCTGCGCCTTGGGGGGCTCGAGCTTGTTGGTGATGTTGCCCTGGGCAGCGACGTACGGCGCGAAGTTGTCGACCGGGACCGTTGCGTACTGCTTGCGCAACGCGGTGATCTCGTTGCCGGGGGCACTCGTTCCGTAGAGGTCCGGGATCGGCAGACCGACCGGGCGACCCTGCTGCTTCGACCGCGCGTAGTCGAACTGGCCCTTGCCCGGCGTCAGCTCGTGGAACTCGAGCCACTGCAGACCAGCCTTGATCTTCTCCGGCGAAGCCTTCGGGTTGAACATGTACCCGTCGCCACCACTCAGCGACGACTTCCCGTCCGACTCCGGTACGGCGGTGACGCCGTAGTCCTCGAACTTGCCCTTGAAGTCGTTGTTGACCGACTGCACGACGTCCGGCGCGCCGACCATCATGCCGAGCTTGCCGCCGCCCATCATCCGCATCAGGTCCTCCCACTGGAGCAGCTGCTTCGTGCCCATGGAGTTGTCGTCCCAACGCATCTTCTTCAGGTTCTCGAGGACCGCCTTACCCTCGTCGCTGTTGAACGCGGCGGTCTTCCCGTCGTCGCTCACCATCGACCCGCCGCGCGCGTACAGCTCGGCCGCGAAGTGCCACCCGCCCGTGTTGCCGGCGGAGTACTCGCCGTACCCGACGTAGCCCGGGCCGAGCGCCGCGATCTTCTTCGCCGCGTCGCGGACCTCTTCCCACGTCTTCGGCGGGTTGGCCGGGTCGAGACCGGCCTGGGTGAACAGCTTCCGGTTGTAGACCAGGCCCATGTTGTAGTTGTTGCGCGGCAGCCCGTACGTCTTGTCGCCGTCCTTGAACACGCCCATCACGTCCGGACGCAGATCCTTGACCGCGCCGACGCTGCCGACGTACTGGCTGATATCGGCGGCCTGCTTCTTCTCGATGATCTTCCGGACATCGGTGTAGTAGACGTAGAAGAGATCCTCCTGCGTGCCGCCGGCCAGCTTCGCCTGGAACGTGTCGGGGTTGATGCAGGGGAACGCGTCCTTGCCCTGGACGGTGATGTTCGGGTGCGCTTTCTGGAACGTGGCGACATCCGCCTCCCAGGCCTCGCGCTCCTTCGGATTGCTCTTCGGCGGCTCGCAGCCGACCGTGATCGTCACCGGTCCGTCCGACGCTCCCCCAGCGGCCGGCTTGTTCCCGTCGTCCGACCCGCAGGACGCGGCCACCAGCCCGAGTCCCGCAACCAGCAGCAGGCTGAGCCCGCGGCGCGTTGTCGTCATTTCCACCCTCTCCCTCGGATCGTGTGGACACCGTAGGGAACTGGACGCATGATCGCAATACTTCGATCTGAGATTGCAAAAACGTGACTTCCCATGGGAGATTACCCAGCAGAGGACAAACGGCAGCAGCCGCCGCCAGAGCGGTCAGCGGCTGCCGGGGTACTGCGTGACGTCTAGATCCGGGCCCGGGCGGTCGAGGCGCGGACGACGAGTTCCGGCTCGAAGAGCAGCTCGTCGGCGGGTACGACGGCGCGCTCGATCAGGGCGACCAGCATGTCGACCGCGGCGCGGCCCATCGCGTCGATCGGCTGACGGACGGTGGTGAGCGGCGGGTCGGTGCAGTTCATCATCGCGGAGTCGTCGTACCCGATCACCGAAACGTCGCCCGGCACACTCAGGCCGGCCCGGCGGACGGCGCGGATCGCGCCGAGCGCGAGGATGTCGCTGGCGCAGACGATGCCGGTGACGCCGGAGTTCACCAGCCGGGTCGCCGCCGCGTGCCCGCCTTCGAGGGAGAACATCGTGTGCTCGACGAGCTTCGGATCGGCCTCGTCCGCGGCGAGGTACGCCTCCAGCTTCCGCCGTGAGGGGATGTGGTCGCGCGGGCCGAGGACCATCCCGATCCGCAGGTGACCGAGCGCTCGCAGGTGCCCGATCGCCATCTCGGCGGCGACATAGTCGTCCGACGAGACCTGCGGGAACCCGAGGTGGTCGACCGCCGCGTTGACCAGCACGGTCGGCAGCTTGCGCTCCTGGATGAGCTCGTAGTGCTGGTGCGGCGCGTCCGCCTGCGCGTAGAAACCACCGGCGAACACCACCCCGGACACCTGCTGCTGGAGGAGCAGATCCACGTAGTCGGCCTCGGACACGCCACCGACCGTCCGGGTGCACAGCAAGGAGGTGAAACCTTGCTGCGCGAGCGCGCCGCCGACGACCTCGGCGAACGCCGGGAAGATCGGGTTCTGCAACTCCGGCAGGACCAGACCGACCAGCCGGGCCCGATCGCCGCGCAGCTGCGTGGGACGCTCGTACCCCAGGACATCGAGCGCGGTGAGCACCGCTTCACGGGTCGCCTCGGACACCCCTGGTTTCCCGTTCAGGACGCGGCTCACGGTGGCTTCGCTGACGCCGACCTTCTTGGCCACCTCTGCAAGTCGTCGTGTCATGGCGCAAACTCTACGCCTAATCACGCAAGAATTTGCAAGCACTTGCGTACCTCGCTGAACCCTCAGGATTCCTGACAGACTGGGAGCCGTGCCCCGCTTCGTCGCCACCCGCCCGGATACCGGCCTGCTGTCGCTCCCCTGGGACGTCCCGCTGGAGGACTGGCCCGAGGACCAGTTGGTCGCGCTGCCGCGCGGTATCTCACGGCACGTCGTGCGCTTCGTCCGGGTCAACGGCACGGTGTACGCGATCAAGGAGGTCCTCGAGCATCTGGCGATGCACGAGTACCGGCTGCTCCGCGACCTCGAACGCCTCGAGGCCCCGTCCGTCGAGCCCGTCGGCGTGATCACCGACCGGATCGACCGCGACGGCGAGCCGATCGACTCGATCCTGATCACCCGGCACCTGCAGTTCTCGCTGCCGTACCGCGCACTGTTCTCCAGCACGCTCCGGCCGGACACGGTCAACCGGCTGATCGACGCGCTGGTCGCGTTGATCGTCCGGCTGCACCTGCTCGGGTTCTTCTGGGGCGACTGCTCGCTGTCCAACACCCTGTTCCGACGGGACGCCGGCGCGTTCGCGGCGTACCTGGTGGATGCCGAGACCGGTGAGCTGCACCAGGACATCTCCGACGGGCAGCGGGCGCACGATCTGTACACCGCCGAGATCAACCTCTTCGGCGAGCTGCTCGACCTGCAGGAGGGCGGTCTGCTCGACGAGTCGATCGACCCGCAGGAAACCGTCGAGTCGATCCAGAAGCGGTACGAAGCGCTCTGGGCCGAGCTGACCGCACCGGAGGAGTTCGCCACCGACGAGATGCACCGGTTGGACTCGCGGATCCGGCGGCTGAACGAGCTCGGCTTCGACGTCGCCGAGATCGACATCATCACCGACTGGGACGGCAGCCAGGTCCGCATCCAGCCGAAGGTCGTCGAC
This sequence comes from Kribbella pratensis, assembly GCF_004365355.1. Taxonomy (GTDB): domain Bacteria; phylum Actinomycetota; class Actinomycetes; order Propionibacteriales; family Kribbellaceae; genus Kribbella. The sequence goes on from NZ_SODP01000002.1 coordinate 1,060,071, forward strand.
GCGGGCCACCATTCCCGCCGCCTGCTCCGCCTCACCGGACTGGACGTCGAGGAGAACCAGGCGCGCCGGCTCCTCAACGACCTGGACGCGTTCGCCGCCGCGACCGACCAGCAGAACGAGGACGAGGAGATCGTCGCCCACCAGTGGCTGACCGATGTCTTCGAGCCCGTCGTCCGCTCGGTCCCCCGCAACCTGAACCGCAAGCTCGAACCCGCCGAGGTCTTTCACGAGGTCCTCGAACACCGCTGGTTCTTGTCCGAACAGGCCGGCCACGAGGTCGACACGATGGAAGCGGCCCGCTCGTACGTGAACGACGTACTGGCGGCCAAGCCGGACGAGAAACTCGCGCTGCCGACACCGTCTCTGCCCGAGCCCGACTGAGGTTTGCAACGTTCCGGTCCTCCGTGACGTGATCAGGGTGGGAGGTGCCGGATGGAGACACCCGACTTCGACGACTGGGTCACTCAGCGCGGCGGCGCGCTGCTGCGGTTCGCGTACCTGGTCACGCGCGACCACAACCGCGCGGAGGAAGCGGTCCAGGACGCGCTGATCGCGGCGTACTCACGCTGGACGAAGATCTGCCGCGCCCAGGATCCGGAAGCCTACGTACGCCGCTGCATCGTCAACGCCGACATCTCCCGCTGGCGCCGCTTCTTCCGCCGCGAATCCCCCACCGAGAACCCCGGTACGTCGGCCTCAACGTCGGACGCAACGCCGGATCACGCCGTCACACAGGCAGAACACGACGCCGTGTGGGCGCTGTGCGCGACGCTGCCCGCGAAACAACGGGCAGCCGTCGTACTGCGCTACTACGAGGATCTCCCGGACGCGGAGATCGCCGTGATCCTGGACTGTTCCCCAAGCACCGTGCGCTCGCAGATCCATCGTGCGCTGGCAAGCCTCCGCACCACCATCGAAACCGAGGAGGTCCAGCGCTGATGGACCGCTCCGAGCAACTCATCGCCGACAGCCTGTCGAAGCACGCCGCGGACGCTCCCACGGACGACCACCTCCTGGCCGGCGTACACGCCCGTCTGCGCCGTCGCCGCACCAGCCGCGCGGTCGGCGCGGTCGTCGTAGCTGCCGCTGCGGTCGCCACTGCGATCGTCGCGACGCACACCCTGACGTCGGGGCTGCGGACCGATCCGCAGATCAGCCGGCCGGGCCCGCCCGCTGCCGGATGGCGCTGGGAGTCGTACAAGACGGTGCAGGTGCAGGTGCCGACGAGGTGGACGCAGTACATCTCCGGGCCGGCACCGTGTACGACGTTCGCCAACTCGGCCGTCCCCTCCATCGGACGGTTGAGCGGCTGGCTCAGCAAAAGCTGGTACACGTGCCAGTACGCCGTACTGCCACTGAACAAACGGCAGCCGTATCTCTGGTTCGACGACGTGCAAGCGCCCGGAATCAAGCACTACGACGGGGGCTGGACCGAAGAGACCCGGCTCGTCGGCGGGACGAAGATCAGCGTGCTGACGAACGACGACACGCTCCGCCGCCGCATCGTCGACTCCGCCCGCCCGATCACCGGCACCGACTACTACGGCTGCACGCCGACCCTCCCCGAGCCGCACGGCGCCGGGTTCAAGGCGAACGAACGGTTCACCTCTGCCGGCGTGTGCGAGTACTGGCGAGGCACGCTGGTCGCGGGAACCGACCTCGCCGCCGGACCGGCTTCCGCCTTCGCACGACGAGTGAACGATTCGCCCGAAGGCCCGCCGCCGGCTCGCGCCACGGGTTGCGGCAACATCAACCAACGCACCTTCGTCGTCACCTTGCACACCGGCGCCGCCTCGTACCCGGTCTGGATCACCTCCGACTACTGCTCGGTCGACGGAACCTTCGCCACCGACGACGGAACAACCCAGCGGCGTGCCGACGGGATCACGGTCGACCTCGTCCAGCGGGGCGTCCACAAACCTCACCAACCCAGCGACATGTTCGACCCGCCGCGCGCCATCACCCCACCCGCCCGCTGAAATCAGAGGCGGTCCGGCGGTTGCCCACCGCAGATGGTGACTAGGGTTGAAACGTGAAAATTGTGGGCTACGAGACGTTTCTGGTCGCGCCGCGGTGGCAGTTCCTGCGGATCGATACCGATGAGGGGATCAGCGGTTGGGGTGAACCGATCGTCGAGGGGCGGGCCGAGGCGGTGCAGGGAGCGGTTGCGGCCTGTATGGAGTACCTGGTCGGCACGGATCCGTTGCGGATCGAGGAGCACTGGCAGGTGCTGGCCAAGGGCGGGTTCTACCGCGGCGGTGCAGTGCTGTCGAGTGCACTGGCGGGTATCGACCAGGCGTTGTGGGACATCAAGGGGCGGCATCACGGCGTACCGGTGCATGAGCTGCTTGGCGGGCCGGTCCGTGAGCGGGTCCGGATGTACACGTGGGCGCACGGAGTCGACAACGCTGCTCTTGTCGACGATGCGCAGGCCAAGGTCGCCAGCGGTTTCACCGCCGTGAAGATCAACGTGTCCGAGGCACTGCCGCCGATTCCGGGTGCCGCCGATGTCCGGCGGATGGCTGCGCGGGTCGAGGCGCTACGGACTGCGCTCGGCGATGGCGTCGACATTGCCCTCGACTTCCACGGGCGGCTGAGTACGGCGGCCACTCGGCAACTGCTGCCATTGCTCGAGCCGTTGCTTCCGTTGTTCGTCGAGGAGCCGGTGACGCCGGAGTACTCGCGCGATCTTCGCCGGATCACAGAGTCGACCAGTATTCCGATCGCGACTGGCGAGCGGTTGTTCTCGCGCTGGGACTTCCGGGACGTGTTGACGACGGGGATCGCGGTCGCGCAGCCGGACATCTCGCATGCCGGCGGCGTCTCCGAAGTACGACGGATCGCCGCGATGGCCGAGGCGTACGACGTGAATGTCGCGCCGCACTGCCCGCTCGGGCCGATCACGCTCGCCGCGAGCCTGCAGATCGACTTCGCCACACCGAACTTCCTGATCCAGGAACAGAGCCTGGGCATCGAGTACGGCGGTGGGAACGAGCTACTCGACTACCTGGTGGATCCTGCAGTGTTCGCCTTCACGGACGGGCACGTGGAGCGCCCGACAGGACCCGGGCTGGGGATCGAGATCAACGAAGAGGTAGTCCGCGAGGCCGCCGCAAATCCGCATCGCTGGCGCTCACCGATCCTCCGCCACGAAGACGGTTCCTTCGCCGAGTGGTGACCCGGCACGGTGTGAGGCGGCAGCTTCAGTTCGCTCGGGCCAGCGCTCTCAGCAGCCACTGGGAGAGCGGCGCGTCACCCAGCTCGTCCAGGCTCGTCAGCCACCGGGCCTCAGCGAGCTCTGGTGAGAGGGTGAAAGCGTCGGACGTGGCTAACGCGGTCAGGATGGTGAGGGTGTCGTGTTTGCCTTCCAATGTGGTCACCGTGGTGTCCAGGACCGTGAAGGATTCCGGCGCGAGCACGAGGCCCAGTTCCTCGTGGAGCTCGCGAGCAGCCGCCTCCGCGGGCGTCTCGCGCGCGGGCTTGTAGCCGCCGCCGGGTAAAGCCCAGCGGCGGGTGTCGGCGTAGGAGTGGCGGACGACGAGGAACCGGCCGTCCGCCTGCCGTACAAGGGCTTTCACGCCGAACGTGGTCGGTCTCCGGATCCGCCACCACACTTGGGCGAACGGCGATCCCGCACGCAGCAGGATCGCGGGCACGCGGATCAACGCGGCGGCATCCGCAGCGCGCCGTCCAGGCGGATGACCTCGCCGTTCAGCAGCTGGTTGTCGAGGATGTGCCGCACCAGCGCGGCGTACTCCGACGGCTTGCCGAGCCGCGACGGGTGCGGGACCTGCTGCTCGAGCACCGCCCGCGTCTCCTCCGGGAGCCCGGCGAGCATCGGCGTCTCCATCGTGCCTGGCGCGATCGTCACGACCCGGATCCCCTTGTCCGCAAGGTCTCTCGCCGCCGTCAACGTGAGCGCGACGATCCCGCCCTTGCTCGACGCGTACGCCGCTTGCCCGATCTGGCCGTCGTACGCCGCGATCGACGCGGTCATCACGACGACGCCGCGGTCACCGTCTTCGCCGGGCTGCAACGCCATCATCCGCTCGGCCGCCAGCCGGAGCACGTTGAACGTGCCGATCAGGTTCACTTCGATCACCTGCCGGAACGTTGCCAGCGGCAACGGGCCCTTACGGCCGACGACGCGGCCCGGCGTCGCGATGCCGGCACAGTTCACGACCACCCGCAGGTCACCCAGGCCGGCCGCCGCGTCGAGCGCTGCCGTCACCCCGGCTTCGTCGGTGACGTCGGTCGGCGCGAACACCACCCGATCGCCCAGCTCGTCCGCGACCGCCTTGCCCGCGGACGATGGCAGGTCGACGATCACGACACCCAGTCCGTCGGCGGCAAGCCGTCGTACCGTCGCCTCTCCGAGCCCCGAACCACCACCGGTCACCAGGGCGACGTCGGACGGGCTGAACTTCATCTACACGCTCCTGAGAACTTCGCGGCTGATCACGAGCCGCTGGATCTGGTTGGTGCCTTCGAAGATCTGGGTCACCTTGGCCTCGCGCATGTACCGCTCGGCCGGGAACTCCCGGGTGTAACCGTACCCACCGAGCACCTGCACCGCGTCGGTGGTGACCTTCATCGCCGTGTCCGTGCAGACCAGCTTGGCGATCGCCGCCTCGCGGGTGAACGTCCGGCCGAGATCCCGCCGGCGCGCGGCGTGCAGGTACGTCGCCCGCGCGGATTCGACCGCGGCCGCCATGTCCGCGATTAGGAACTGCATCCCCTGGAAATCCGCGATCGCGTGCCCGAACTGCCGGCGCTCCTTCGCGTACGCCGCGGCGACGTCCAGCGCCGCCTGCGCCAGACCGACCGCACACGCCGCGATCCCGAGCCGACCGGAGTCCAGCGCGGACAACGCGATCCGCATGCCGTCGCCCTCCGCACCGATCAGATTGGCGGCCGGGATCCGGACGTTGTCGTAGTTGACCAGCGTCGTGGTCGAGCCGGTCAGGCCCATCTTCCGCTCCGGCGCGCCGAAGCTCAGCCCCTCGGCCGAACCGGGCACGTGGAACGCCGAGATGCCGCGCTTCGGGTCCTCCGACGTCCGGGCGAACGTCGTGTAGAAGTCCGCGTGCGAGCCGTGGCTGATCCACGCCTTCGTGCCGTTCAGGACGTACTCGGCGCCGTCCCGGACCGCTCGGGTCGTGAGCGAGCTGATGTCGGAGCCGGCCTGCGGCTCGGACAGCGCATAGGCCCCCAGCAGCTCGCCGCCGACCATGTCCGGCAGCAGCCGGTCCTTCTGCTCCTGGGTCCCGAACGTCGCCACGGCGTAGCTCGTCATCGTGTGCACCGAGACGCCGACACCGACCGACATCCAGGCGGACGCGATCTCCTCGAGCATCTGCAGGTACACCTCGTACGGCTGCTCGGCGCCGCCGTACTGCTCCGGGTACGGCAGGCCGAGCAGGCCGGCCTTGCCGAGGGTGCGGAACGCGTCCCTCGGGAAGGTCTCGCTCTCCTCCGCACGGGCGGCGTGCGGGGCGAGCTCGTGCTCACACAGGTCCCGGACCAGGGCGAGCAGGTCAATGGATTCGTCAGAAGGCAGGAGTCGGTCGACAGCCATCAGGAACCCCCTCTCCACAGCTGACGAAATGATACTCCTGATGATACTGACGAACATAGTTGCGTATCGTTCTATGCTGTCTCGATATGACAACAGTCGTTCCGGGGCGGCGGACCCGCCGTCAGTCCGAGCTCCTCGACCGGCTCCTGTCCCTGTTCCTCGAGCAGGGGTTCAGCCGCTTCACCCTGGACGATCTGGCCGCCGAGCTGCGCTGCAGCAAGACGACCCTCTACGCGCTGGCGCCGAGCAAGGAACAGCTCGCCGTCGAGGTGGTCAAGCACTACTTCAAGAACGCGACCGCACAGGTGGAGTCCGCGGTCGCCCGCCAGACCCGGCACGACCGCAGGATCGCGGCGTACCTGAACGCCGTCGCGGACGCGCTGCGGCCGGCCAGCCGGACCTTCCTGGACGACGTGGCGACGTTCGCGCCGGCCCGGTCCGTGTACGAGCGGAACACCCGGATCGCCGCCGAGCGGGTCCGGCAGCTGATCGAGGACGGGATCAACCACAAGACGTTCCGGCAGGTCGACATCGCGTTCGCGGCCGAGATGATCGCGCACACCATGCAGGCGATCCAGCGCGGCGACATTGCCCGGCGTACCGGCCTGAACGACGCCGAGGCGTACCGCGAACTCGCCTCGTTCGTCCTGCACTCCCTGCGCCTGGACTGAACCACCCGCACCTCTAAGGTTGGGGATTCGTCCTCTTGCTGCCATCTTGCGCATCAGAGCCGTACGCCCCGGAAGGCTGATGACTATGAAAACCCTGCGACGAACCGCGGCCGTGGTGGCGGCCGCCGCGCTCGCCCTGGCCGCCGCCGTACCGGCCAAGGCGGACCCGGTGAAGCCGCCGCGACTGTCCGCCAAAGCAATCACCGAGACGCTGAACGACCAGATCAACACCCCCGGTACGGCGTGGATGACCAAGCCGGACGGAACCGTCGTGGTGTCGTACGACTCCACGGTCACCGGCACGAAGCTGACCAAGCTGACCGGCCTGACCAAGCAGCTCGCCTCCAACATCACGATGGAGAAACTGCCCGGCAAGCTGCAGAAGTACATCAGCGGCGGGATGGCGACGTTCGGCGGCGAGTACAAGTGCTCCGTCGGCTTCAACGTGCAGCGGCGCGGTAAGTACTACTTCCTCACTGCCGGTCACTGCGGCGTCGCTGCGGCCCGCTGGTACCAGGACCAGAACCACGCTGTGTACACCGGCGCAGTCGTCGGCGCCAGCTACCCGTGGAACGACTACTCGCTCGTCGTCTACCGCACCGACATCAAGATGAAGCCGCCGGGCGGCAGCGTCTACCTGTACAACGGGCACTCGCAGGACATCACCACCGCGATGAACCCGGGCCTCAACCAGCTGGTGTACCGCTCCGGCGCCACCAGCGGCCTGCACAGCGGCCGGGTGACCGGGCTGAACGCGACCGTGAACTACGGCGACGGACGCGTGGCAGGCCTGATTCGCACCAGCGTGTGCGCGGAGCCGGGCGACTCGGGCGGTCCGCTGTTCTACCGCCAGTGGGCGTTCGGCCTGACCTCCGGTGGCTCCGGCGACTGCAAGACGGGTGGAGTGACCTACTTCCAGCCGGTGGTCGAGGCCCTCAACGTGTACGGCGTCTCGATCTACTGAGACAGCTCTGGGTGCAGGTTTCCCCTACTCTCCGGAACCTCTTGAATACTCAGGGACATCCGGGGTAGGACTGGAGACGGTTGAAGTCAAGGACGCCCCGCCCCGAAGGCGTCCTCATCGTGAGGAGGCTGAAACCGTGAACATGTCCCCATTCCGCCGTACCACCGCTCTCCTGGCCGCGGCCGGGCTTGCTGCCGCCGGACTTCTGGCGTCACAGGCCTCGGCCGCGCCGGTCAATCCCGCCGCACTGTCCGCATCCGCGATCACGTCGACGTTGAGCAAGGACGCGACGATCCCGGGTACGGCGTGGCAGACCGACCCGAACGGCCGGATCATCGTGTCGTACGACGACACGGTCACCGGCGCGAAGCTGTCGAAGCTGACCAGTGTGACCAAGCAGTTCGGCAACCGGATCACGCTGGAGAAGATGTCCGGCAAGCTGACGAAGTACATCGCCGGCGGCGACGCCATCTACGGCGGGCAATACCGCTGCTCGCTCGGCTTCAACGTGCGCAGCGGCAGCACGTACTACTTCCTGACCGCGGGTCACTGCGGCAACATCGCGTCGAGCTGGTACTCGAACTCCAGCAAGACCACCCTGCTCGGTACGACGTACGGATCGAGCTTCCCGGGTAACGACTACGCGATCGTCAAGTACAGCACGTCATACACGAACCACCCCGGCACGGTGGACCTGTACAACGGCACCTCGCAGGACATCACGTCCGCCGGCAACGCAACTGTCGGCCAGGCGGTCAAGCGCAGCGGTAGCACCACCGGTGTGCACAGCGGCACGGTCCAGGCAGTGAACGCCACGGTGAACTACGCCGAGGGCACCGTCACCGGCCTGATCCGCACCAACGTCTGCGCAGAGGGCGGCGACTCCGGCGGCGCGCTGTTCGCCGGCACGGTAGCCCTCGGCCTCACCTCCGGCGGCTCCGGCAACTGCTCCTCCGGCGGCACCACCTACTTCCAGCCCGTCACCGAAGCCCTCTCCCGCTACGGCGTCAGCGTCTACTGACGCTGACATAGCTGTGGGCCCGGAGCTCTCCGGGCCCACAGCGCTTGTCAGGCAGGCGACAAGACCGGGAAGCCCAGCTCCTCGGCTGCGCTGGTCAGCTCCTTGTCATAGGTGACGAACTCCGAAAGCTCCGACCGAAATGGCTCTGCACTAGCCAGATGGATCGCATCAAGCGAACCCAACCTGGCCGTCCGGTAAGCCATCGCCCGGCCGAGGACCGTCGACGTCAGGTCGACCAAATAGACGCCGCGGACCGCCTGCCCGGCGAAATACGGCACCTGCTGGTGATCGACTCCTGCCCGGAGCAGCGTGCGGGTAATCTCGAGGCCGGCCAACTCGCTGGTTACCAACTCGGTGTCCGCGCTCAGCCCTTCACGCCACGCACGGAGAGCAGCAGACTCCGCCTCCGGCTTGATGAACTTGAGCAGCGCGCAGGAATCCAGGTAGATCACCTGCGCCGATCCTTGTCCCGATCAGCGATCAGCAGATCGGAAAGGCTGTCGAGCCCCGGCGCAAGGTCCAGCATCAAATCCGGCATTCCGAGCTCGGCCGGCGGCGTCGCCTCGCCCGATTCGATCATGTGCCGCAGAACTCCGGGCTGATCATCCTCTGGCACAAGACGGAGCACCGGCCGACCCCGATCGGTCACCAGGATCGTCTCGCCGGCCCGCACGCGAGCCACCGCCTTCGAGGGATTCTGGTTCAGCTCCCGCAATCCGATCGTTCTCATACCACCAATGTAACTACATCATGTAGTTACATCAAGAGGCGCGGCGGCGGGAGATTTCGTAGAGGGTTACGCCGGCGGCGATGCCGGCGTTCAGGGACTCGGTGGCGCTGGTCATCGGGATGGAGACGATCAGGTCGCAGTTCTCGCGGACCAGGCGGGCCAGGCCCTTGCCTTCGGAGCCGATGACCAGGACCACGGGCTCGGTGGCGGCCTCGAACTCCGGGAGCTCGACGGCGCCGTCCATGTCCAGGCCGATGATCAGCAGGCCGGCGTCCTTGTAGGACTTGAGCGCCCGGTTGAGGTTGCCGGCCCGGGCGACGGGGATGCGGGCCGCGGCGCCGGCGGAGGTCTTCCACGCGGACGCGGACATCGACGCCGTACGACGCTCCGGTACGACGACACCGTGGGCGCCGAACGCGGCCGCCGAACGGGTGATCGCGCCGAGGTTGCGCGGATCCGTCACACCGTCGAGCGCGACGATCAGCGGCACCTCGCCCAAGTCGTGCGCCCTAGCGACGAGGTCGTCCGGGTGCGCATACTCGTACGGCGGGATCTGCAGCGCGACGCCCTGGTGCGAACCACCCGCGGTGACCCGGTCGAGCTCCGTCCGCGGCACTTCGAGCACCGAGACACCGGTCTCGACCGCGACCAGCAGCGCCTCGCGCAGCCGGGCGTCCCGCTCCGTGCCTTCGGCGACATGCAGAGCCGATGCCGGCACGCCGGCCCGCAGCGCCTCGACAACCGGGTTGCGCCCGTACACCCACTCGACGCTCGCGTCGCCGTCCTTACGGGCCTGACGCCGCGGGGCGCGCTCGCGCTCCTTGGCGCGCTCGGCCGCCTTCGCCCGCTTGTGTGCCGGGTGCTTGACCCGGTCCACCGCCTTCGGCGTCGGGCCCCGGCCCTCAAGACCACGGCGAACCCGCCCACCGGACCCGGCCGTGGGGTTACCCTTCGGCTTCTTCCGGATGGCGCCCTTGCGCTGACTACTGCCTGGCACTTCAGCTTCCTTCGTCTGTAGATGCGAGGGACCAGCGTGGTCCCTGCGGGGTGTCCTCGACGACGACGCCGAGCGCCTTCAGCCGGTCGCGGACGGCGTCCGCGGCGGCAAAGTCCTTGCGTTCCCGGGCGGCCTGCCGCTGCTCGAGCAGCGCCTTCACCAGCCCGTCGACGACCTCCGTGAGCTCGTCGCTGCCACCGGTGCGCGACACCCACGGCTCGGCCAGCGGGTCCAGCCCGAGCACTCCGAGCATCCCGCGCACCGACGCGAGGGTCTCCCGCAGCAGCACCGAGTCCCCGTCGGCGACGAGCTTGTTGCCGTCCCGGACGGTGTTGTGCAGCACGGCGACGGCGGCCGGCGTACCGAGGTCGTCGTCCATCGCGGTCTCGAACTCCGCGGGCAGCTCGGCCGCCGGCTCCACCCCACCGGTCACCTCGACAGCCCGGGCGATGAATCCGTCGATCCGCTGGAAGCTCTTCGCGGCCTCCTCGAGCGCCTCGAACGAGAACTCCACCACCGACCGGTAGTGCGACTGCACGAGGTAGTAGCGCAGCTCGATCGGGCGGACCCGCTCGACCACGTTCCGCACGACGGCGCTGTTGCCCATCGACTTCGACATCTTCTCGCCGGCCGTGGTGACGAGCGCATTGTGCATCCAGAACCGGGCGAACTTCTGCCCGACCGCGGTCGACTGGGCCAACTCGTTCTCGTGGTGCGGGAAGCGCAGGTCGAGCCCGCCGCCGTGGATGTCGAACTCCTCGCCGAGATACTTGCCTGCCATCGCCGAGCACTCGATGTGCCAGCCCGGGCGACCGCGTCCCCACGGCGCCGGCCAGGAGGCGGTCCGCGGCGTGGCCTCGGTCCAGCCCTTCCACAGCGCGAAGTCGCGCGGGTCCCGCTTACCGCGCGGGTCGGCGTCCTCGGCGGCTTCCATGTCGTCGATCTTCTGGTGCGACAGGGCGCCGTACGCCGGCCAGGCCTTCACGTCGAAGTACACGTCACCGGATCCGTCCGGAGCGACGTACGCATACCCGTCCGCGATCAGCTGCTCGATCAGCTCGATCATCTCCGGGATGTGCCCGGTCGCGCGCGGCTCGTACGTCGGCGGGCGGCAGCCGAGGACGTCGTACGCCCAGTGCAGCTCGCGCTCGAACTCGTAGGCGTGCGCCCACCACGGGACGCCGCGGTCGGCCGACTTGGCGAGGATCTTGTCCTCGATGTCGGTCACGTTCGCGATCACGGTGACCTCGTAGCCGGAGCGCTCGAGCCAGCGGCGCAGTACGTCGAAGACGACTTCCTTGTAGATGTGCCCGACGTGCGGGGCACCCTGCACCGTCAGCCCACAGTGGTAGATCCCGACCTTGCCCGGGTGGACCGGCTCGAAATCTCGCACTGCTGCTGTCGCGGTGTCGTACAAACGAAGTGTCACCGGTCAAGGGTAACGGGAGGTTACGTAGGTAAATAATCACCTGCACCACAGCTTCAAAGGTTGATTCTTTCCGGAGCCGGGGAAGAATGAGTTCCGAGCGCTCTGTCCGCCCCTCATCGCTCTGGAGGAAACCGTGAAGTCCGCCCTTTTCACGGGTGCCGCCGTGACTCTTGGCCTGTTGCTGGCCTCGATCGGCTCCGCCCAAGCAAGCACCATCGCCACCGATGGCAGCACCTCGTCCCACCAGCCCACCGCCCAGGCCCGTCAGCACGGCATCGAGAAGGCCGGCGACGCTTACATGGGCTGGGTGCAGAACACCACCACTACCGCCGCCGCGGCTCCCGCCGTAATGGCGCCCGATGCCACGGTCGAAGGCATCGACGTGTCCAGCCATCAGGGCAATGTCGACTGGACCGCGCAGTGGAACGCCGGCAAGCGGTTCGCCTACACGAAGGCGACCGAAGGCAACTACTACACGAACCCGTACTTCGCCCAGCAGTACAACGGTTCCTACAACGTCGGGATGATCCGCGGCGCGTACCACTTCGCCACACCGAACGACTCCAGCGGCGCGAACCAGGCCACGTACTTCCTGGCCCACGGCGGCGGCTGGTCCAGGGACGGCAAGACGCTGCCGGGTGCACTCGACATCGAGTACAACCCGTACGGCGCGACCTGCTACGGGCTGAGCGCGGCCTCCATGGTCAGCTGGATCCGCGACTTCGCCAACACCTACAAGGCCAAGACCGGGCGGGACGTGCCGATCTACACGAACCTGGACTGGTGGACGCGCTGCACCGGCAACAGCACCGCGTTCAACACCACCAACCCGCTATGGGTCGCGAAGTACGCCTCCTCGCCCGGGACGCTGCCGGGTGGCTGGCCCTTCCACACCATCTGGCAGTACAGCTCGACGCCGATCGACCAGGACCGCTTCAACGGCGACATGTCCCGGTTGCAGGCGCTCGCCAACGGCTAAACAGGTTGCGGTGGTCGCATAGTCTCGATCGGTGAGCTACACGCTGCCGATCGAGACCGATCGCCTGACACTGCGCCGCTATGTCGAGACCGATTACGACGACCTGCTGAAACTGCAGTCGAACCCGGACGTCACCCGTTACCTGCTGTACGACGTACGGACGCCCGAGCAGGTCAAGGAGGCTCTCGCCGGCCGGATGGCCGACGTTGCGATGGACCGCGACGGTCAAGCGCTCACCGCCGCGGTCATCCTCCGGGACACCGGCCGGCACCTCGGCGAGGTCACGCTGTTCATGAACAGCGTCGAGCAGCAGACCGGCGAGCTCGGGTACGTCTTCCACCCGGAGTCGGTCGGGCACGGGTACGCCAGTGAAGCTGCGGTCGAGCTGCTCCGCATCGGGTTCGACGAGCTCGGCATGCACCGGATCATCGCCCGGCTGGACGCTCGCAACGACGGGTCGGTCAATCTGCTCAAGCGCCTCGGCCTGCGCCAGGAGGCGCATTTCATGCAGAACGAATACCTCAAGGGCGAGTGGACCGACGAACTGGTCTTCGCCATGCTCAAAGCCGAATGGGACAAGCGTTCGTAAGTTTTTTGCTACGGCACGCATTCGCATGGCAGCGAGTGCCAACGAGGTCTAACGTCGGACTATGACTTCCGCCCGTTCTGTCACCGCCCTGATCGTCGGGGCGGTTGTGCTCAGCGCCGGCACTCTGCCGAGCGAAGCCGTCAAGGTCGCGCCGGCCCGGGAGGTCGCCTACCGCACCTGGACGTCGACCACCGACTTCCTGTCCGGCGACCAGTTCGGCACCACCGTCACCGACGGCGCCCTCACCTTCGGTACGTCGACCGGCACCACGTCGTACGTCGACCCGTTCGGCGACGGCACCGCCAAGAACTACGACCAGACCAGCTGGATCTCACCGCACGTCAGCACCGGCTTCGGGCTGACCGAGCTGGTCGCCTCCTGGAACGCCACCACCCCGCCCGGGACCTGGATCGAAGTCTCGATGGCCGGCGTCACGGACACCGGCGCCACGACCAAGTGGTACGTCATGGGTCGCTGGAACAGCGGCGACGACACTGCGGCCGGTGACATCCACCGGACGTCGGTGCCGAGCCAGGGTGACGCGAACGGATCTGTTGCCGTCGACACCTTCCAGGCAGCCACCGGCCACTGGCTGGATCGCTGGCAGCTGAAGGTCACGCTCTACCGGCTCAGTGGTACGACGCAGTCGCCGGTGGTCCGGTCCGTCGGCGCGATGGCCTCCCGGCTGCCGTCCGACAAGACCGTTGCCGTGAGCCCCCTCGGCGGCGCGGAAGGCATGGTGCTCGACGTGCCGACGTACTCGCAGGAGACGCACATCGGCCACTACCCGCAGTGGGACGGCGGCGGCGAGGCCTGGTGCTCGGCGACGTCGACCGCGATGGTGCTGGACTACTGGGGCGCCGGCCCGACCGCGGCCGAGACCGTCTGGGTCGATCCGTCCGATCCGGATCCGCAGGTGGATCACTCGGCCCGGTCCGTCTTCGACTACTCGTACGACGGTGCGGGCAACTGGCCGTTCAACACGGCGTACGCCGGGAGTCGTGGCGTGGACGCCTTCGTCACCCGGCTGCGGTCGCTGACCGAGGCGGAACAGTTCATCAAGGCGGGGATCCCGCTGGTGGCCTCGCTGTCGTTCAAGAAGAGCGATCTGCCCGGCGCGGGGTACGGCACCAACGGCCACCTGATGGTGATCGTCGGGTTCGATGCCGCCGGCAACGTGGTGGTGAACGACCCGGCGTCGCATCTGATCGCGAGTGACGACCAGGTGCGGACGACGTACGACCGGGCCGCCTTCGAGAACGCATGGGTGCCGCACTCCGGTGGGCTGGTCTATGTGATCCACCCGGAGGGTGTGGCGCTTCCGCCGAGCCCTGCTCCTCAACACAACTGGTGAGAGACGACAGAGCCCGCCACGCCGGGCGGCGTGGCGGGCTCTGTTCTTTGTGGACCTTTAGCGATTAGCGGGCGAACAGTGCGCCCGTGAGGTTCGTGGTGAGGTTGCGGAGCGAGTCCGGCAGGTACTGCAGATGCCAGCCGCGCGGACCGCGATACCAGGTGAAGCCTTCGTCCTCTTCGTCCGGCGTGGTGTCGGTGGCAACCAGTGCGTCGATCCAGCGCTCCGATCCGCCCAGTACGACGGCGTACGGCAGAGCGCGTGAGCAGAGCTCGGCGTGCTGGTCGGTCGGCAGTTCGCTGACGTCCATCTCCAGCAGCTCGCCGCGGATCGCGGCGACCTGACCCAGGACGCGGCCTGCCGCCGGAGCCTTGGCCGGCATGTAGCGACCGACGACGAGCAGTCCGATGCCGACCAGTGTGATCGCGATGCCGAGCAGACCCCAGGTCGACAGCAGGGCCAGCAGAACAGTCGCAACTGCGCCGATCACAGTGGTGGCGATGCCGATCGTTGCCCACAGCGACCGAGTCCGGTCCGGGCGCTCGCTGAACCAGCCGCGCTTGACCACACCGTCGTACAGCGCGTCCTGCACCTGCTCGAGGTTCGCACGGACCTGGCGGCCGAGCTCGGAGACCAGCACCGAGTCGGCGTCGCCGAAGATCGCGCGGATCAGCACGTTCTCGTAGCGCTGCAGCTCTTCCGACGGAGCGTTCGAGACCCGGCGCAGCTCCCAGTCCGGACGCGAGTACTCCGTGCTGTGCTCCTGCTCGATGATCGTGATGTGCCCGCGGACGGCCAGGTCGATGATCGTCGCGGTCACGTCGACCGGATCGATCCGCTCGTCGATCAGCGTGCCCACCTCGCCGGGCCGCAGGTCCGAGGGCGGCGAGAAGTTGATCCGGGCATCGGTCCCGAGGCTGAACAGCGAGGCCGGTACGACGCGACGCGGGTCGACCTGGTCACGGCCACGCAGCCGGTACAGGGCGAACAGTGCGATCGCACCGAGCAGCAGCACGGCCAGTGCGGTGATCAACTGCGCCGCGTCGGTGGAGAAAGCGCGCTTGAAGGTGTGGCGGTACTCGACGATCGAGTTGGCCGCGATCTGGCCCTTCGGGAAGCCGACCGCCATCCGGACCGTGTTGCCCGGCGGCAGGTTGGCCTGCTGGAAGGTCGGACCGGACGTCTCGCCGATCTGCGCCAGCGTGCACGGGATATTGCTGTCGATCGGGCCCGCGAAACACGAGACGTGCGAAACCTCAGGGACGCTGTAGACCACGTTCGCCTGCTGGATCGGGATGCTGATCCCGGTCAGCGGCGCGAACCGCACCTCGGTGCCGTCCAGGACCGTCGCCACCGCGCCCTTGACCGTGTACGAGAAGTCGAGCTCCGTCGTACCGCTGTCGATGCCGGGGACCGCGATCGACGTGACGTCACCGTCGGTCTTGACGTCCGCCTTCTTGTCCTGGCCGCCGGCCTTGACCTGCACATCGCCGATCTCCTGGACGTGGTCGATGTCGTCGGGCAGGTGGTCCCGCGTGAGGATGAACCGGGTGAAGGTCCCGTTCACGTTGCTGAGCTTCCAGGTCTCCGCGACCCGGAGCAGGCCGTCACGTTCGACCCGGACCTGGCTGTCGTAGTTGGTCACCACCGGGTCGGCGGCAGCGCCGGTCCCGGAGGTCCCGGTCGCGCCTGCCGGGACAGTGGACAGGCCGAGCAGGCCGAGGGCACACAGGGAGAGCCCGAGGAGACGTAGACGCATCGCCCAATCACACCGTAGAAAGAGGGTCAGGTTGACACCGGGCACGATAGCGTCTGCGGAGTGTCAGGCAACCAATGGGGACCGCCTCCCGGGCAATTCGTCCCGCCACCGCAGGGTTACCCGGCTCCTCCCCGGCCGCCGCAGTACTACGCAGCGCCGCCACCGCCCGGACCGCAGTTCGGGTGGGGTCCGTTGCCGCCGCAACCGCCGCGGAAGAAGTCAGGTGGCGCGGCGCTACTGATTGTTGCCTTGGTCGCCGTAGTTGCCGCCGGTGGCGTGTTCCTGTTCGTCAAACGCGCGCAGAGCGGCGGTGCGGAGCCGACTGTCGCCGCACCACCGACTGTCACCACGTCAGTGCGCCCGACCGCGGCTGTGTCGACACGGCCCGCGCCTACCAAGACGACGACCACAGCCCCGCCGAAGCCCGTGCAGGTCAACCCGGCGACGTACAACGCGACGCATCGGCTGTACAAGACCGGTGCGATGCGGACGGTGAACTGCAAGCAGGCGAGGACCGGTCCGGGTAATGGTGCGCAGGCATTGGCGTACTTCAAGACGATCAAGGCCTGTCTGGACCGCGCGTGGCCGCGACAGGTCGCTGCGGCCGGTGGGCGGTTCCGTTCGCCCGGTCTGGTCGTTTGGGGCGGCACGTTCAACACACCGTGCGGCAGCGGGCCGGGGCGGTCGTTCTACTGCCCGACGACCCACACCATTTATATGGAGTCGCCGTCGGTCATCTCGTTCTACAAGCAGAACCCGACGTTCGGCCGGATGGTCGGCAGCTTCACGGTGGCGCACGAGTACGCGCACTCGGTCCAGTGGATGACAGGGCTCGGCGAGGCCTACGAGAAGCTCCGGTACGACGCAACCACCGACGGGCAACTGGTGCTGAGCAGACGACTCGAACTCCAGGCCTCCTGTCTGGGCAACGTGTTCCTCGGCTCCAACCGGGCCAGCTACGGCATCACCGGGTACGCGTACCAGATGTGGCTGTACGACGTGAACAACAGCGGCGACCGGCCGCCGTACCCGAGGGATCACGGGAGCACCACCAGCCACGGCGCCTGGAGCCGCGCGGCCTTTGCGAGCCGTAACCCGTCGAGTTGCAACACCTGGTCGGCATCGCCCGCCCGGGTAAGTTGAGCCTGGGCTCCGGTAGCGTCACCGCTGTGTCAGGCAACCAATGGGGTCCACCGCCCGGGCAGCAGTACCCGCCGCAGCAGCCACCGCCGTGGCAGCCGGGACCGGGTCAGCAAGCGCCCGGGTACGGCGGACAGCCTGGCCGTCCGCCGCAAGGACCGCAAGGACCGCCGCCGGGCCCGCCGGGACCGCCGTACCAAGGTCCTCCTGGTCCGCCGTATCAAGGCCAACCGTTCCCAGGGCAGCCGTTCCAAGGCCAACCGTTCCAGGGGCAGCCGTTCCACGGTCAGCCGCAGTTCGGCTGGGGCGCGGGTGCGCCGCCCGGCGGACCGCGTCCGCCGAAGAAAGGCCGTGGCGGAGTGATCGCGCTGTTCGTGGTCCTGGGCGTGGTGGTAGTCGGAGTGATCGGGCTGAAGATCGCCTCGTCGATCCTGAAATCCAACGACGACCCGTCGTACGCCGAGCCGACCACCACGTCGTCGTACAGCCCGACGACCGAACCGACGACCGAACCATCGACCGAGCCGTCCGGCCAGCCGACCACCAAGCCCACCGTGAGGCCGACCACGACCCGGCCGACCACGCAGGCGCCGCTGCCGACCACGTCCCGCTCGACAGCCAGCAGCACGCCGACGACCAACCCCGGGCCGAGCGACACCGACCTGGTGGTGCGGAACAAGCTGTACAAGGTCGGCGCGATGAGGTCGGTGAACTGCAAGGAGTCCAAGTCGCGGCAGAGCACCGCGGCCGGCGCACGGGCCAACTACAAGAACCTGCTGGCCTGCCTGAACAAGGCGTGGGCGCCGATGATCACCAAGGCCGGCGGGCGGTTCCGGTCCCCGAACGTGATCACGTTCAGCGGCACCGTGCAGTCGCCGTGCGGGGCCCACAGCGACACCGGGCCGCCGTTCTTCTGCGGCACCAACGACACGATCTACATGAACCTCACCCAGGACGTCGGGAACTACAACAGCTACCCCCAGTCGTACAGCAAGGTCTGGGCGCGGATGTGGATGCTGCACCAGTTCGCCCACGAGTACGGGCACCACGTGCAGAACCAGACCGGGATCCTGCAGGCGTACGCGCGGATCCGGTACGAGCGGGCGACGTACACACAGGAGTTGCAGGACAGCCGACGGCTGGAGTTGCAGGCGTCGTGCTTCTCGGACATCTTCATCGGCTCGAACCGGCGCAGCTACCCGATCACCGGGCAGTCCCTGGTCCAGTGGCGGTGGCTGATCGCCAACACGATCGACAACGGGAACGACCACGGAGCCCCGCCGATCCACAACTACTGGGCACTGCGCGGGTGGAACGGGCGCAACCCGAACGCGTGCAACACCTGGGCCGCATCGGCGGCGCAGGTGAAGTAGGTGAAACCAGTTCGAGACGACTGGCCGGGGTAGCTAGCCTGGTGCGTCCGGATCGCGCAAAGTATGTCCGGGGGAATCGGCATCCGGCACCCCCACCCAGCAAGGTCGTGAGGAGTATCGATGTCGGACAACTGGAACCAGCCCCCGGGGAGCGACCCGGCTGACGATCAGCCGAACCGCCCACCGGAGCACGGTCCCGGGCAGAACCCCCACCGCCCCAGCGCAGACGACCAAGGCCCCGGACAGGGCCAAGGCGCTCCTGGGGAGAGCCGGCGCGGCCCCGCCACGAGCGGTCCTCGGCAGGCGAAGGGTGGTCCTGGGAACGGCCAGGGTGGGCAGTCGTGGTGGATCGGTGACACCGACGCCAAGCGCGAGTTCCAGAACCCGTCGCAGGCCGAGCCTCCCGCCAACAACTGGTTCGCCGGCGGCTGGAACCCCACCCGCCGCGAACACCCCGACCAGCCCGCCGACCCGAACCAACCGGTCCAGGGTTCAGCTCCGGGCCGCCCCGGCCCAGGCCAGCGCAGTCCGCAACAGTCCGGCCCCCAGCAGTCGGGCCCGCAGCAATCCCGTCCGCAGCAGTCCGGTCCTGCCCGCCCGGGCCCGAACCAGCCAGGCCCGAACCAGCCAGGCCCGAACCAGCCAGGCCCGAACCAGCCAGGCCCGAACCAGTCAGGCCCGAACCAGTCAGGCCCGAACCAGCCGGGTCCGAACCGACCAGGTCCGAACCAGCCCGGCCGTCAGCACCGCGGACCACAACAGTCTGGGCCGAACCAGTCGGGTCCCAACCAGCCCGGCCCGAGGCAGTCGGGTCGCAATCGGCCTCGCCCTAACCAAGGGGGTTCCGGCCGGCCCGGCCCGAGCCAGCCGAGTCCGTGGCAGTCCGGCCCGCCCCAGGTTGACCCGTGGCAGACCAGCCCGACGGCGTCCACTCCGCAGTCGGACTCGTTCTGGTCGCAGTCCGCCCCAACCCCGCAGAGCCCCAAGCAGTCCGGACCCGACGGCCCGTCCCAGCCGAGCTCGCCGCAGTCCGGAGCGTCACAAGCAGGGGCCTCCTGGTCCGCGCAGTCGTGGACGTTGCGGGACGACTCTGCAGGCGACAGCGAGTCGCAGCATGAGTCCTCCGAAGCTGGTTCCCGTCAGTCCGGCCAGGGCTGGTCCGCGACAGCGCAGTCCGGGTCGAGTGCTTGGCAGGCGGCGCCGTCGCAGCCGCCGCAGCGGGATCAGAGTGGTCCGCGCTCCGAAGACTCCTACTTGTGGGGCCCGGCCAACCAGAGTCAGCAGCCCACGTCCCCATGGAGCAACGCGCTCTCACCACAGCAGCAGGCCGGTCCCCGCCACGCCGCATCCCAGGGCGGTCCGGGCCAGATCGGGCCGATGGGTCAGCCCGTCCAGCAAGGACCGAACTGGCAGTACCCGCCGATCCCGATCCCGCAGCCACCGGGCGGCCGGCGTCGTCGTAAGAAGAAGGTCTCGCGCAATCTGCTGATCCTTCTGGTCGCGCTCGCTGTACTAGTGGTCGGCTCGGGCATCACCCTGCTCATCCGCAGTGTCGGTGGCGGTGACGACCCGCAGGCCAAGGACAGTCCGACGGCGCCCGTGTCAGAGTCGTCCTCGTCGCCGTCCGAGAGCCCGTCGACCTCACCGAGCCCGTCCACGCCCCGCGGCCCGACGGCCGACGAGGTGGTGAAGGGCAGCGCGCTCTACAAAGTCGGCCCGGTCGCCGCGTCGAAATGCGCGGAGCCGCCGTTCGCACCGGTCACGGTCCCGGCAGCGCAGCAGTACTACAACCGCCTGCTGCCTTGCCTCAACCGCACCTGGTGGCTGGCGATGAAGAAGGCCAACCTGCCGTTCCGCAACCCGAAGGCGGTCGTGTACGTCGGCAAGACGCCGTCCCCGTGCGGGATCCAGCGCAGCGTGCGCGCGGCGTACTGCGGCGCGAACGAGACGATCTACCTGCCGTTCAGCGTGGACAACGGGTACTACCGGACCAACCCGGTCTACGCGCGTGCGGTCATGCTGAACACGTTCGCCCACGAGTACGGGCACCACGTGCAGAAGCTGAGCGGGATCCTCGCCTCGTCGATGTCCCGGCAGCAGTCGATGACGCCGAACCAGAAGCTCCTCGAGAGCCGCCGGCGCGAACTGCAGGCGACCTGCCTCGGCGCCGTCTACCTCGGCGCCAACGCGGCGTTCACGCCGATGAACGGCCCGCTGCTCGCCAACTGGAAGTTCCTGATCTCCCACTCCGGTGACGACTACGCCCGGCCGCGCGTGCACGACCACGGCAACCGGGTGAGCAACTACCAGTGGTCGATCAGCGGTTTCAACAGCAAGAAGCCGGACGCCTGCAACACGTTCACCGCAGCAGACGTCCGGGTCAACTAGCCGCAACAGCGCAGCCGCCGCCCGTCAGCCGAACAGCCGGCGGGCGGTGGTCAGCGAGCCGCCGAACGCGGTCACGAAGTTGCTGAGCGACTCCCCGATGTCCGACAGGTGCCAGTTCTCCGGTCCGGAGTACCAGCCGATGCCGGCGTCGGGGTCGTCGTCGTCATCGGTCGCTGCGATCTCCAGCGCCCACTTCTCGGTCAGCCCGAGCACAGCGGCGTACGGCAGACAGCGGGACGCGAACTCGAGCCGGTGGCTCTGCGGCAGCGTCGACGAGGACTCGTTGGCCAGGTAGTGCTGCAGACCGGCTACGCGACCCAATACGGCGGCACCGCGCGCGGTCCGGGCCGGTGCGGCCTGACCGACCAGTGCGAGCACCAGACCGGCCGCCATGACGGCGAAGCCGACCAGACCGAACTTGGTGACGATCGCGAGCACGATCGTCAGTACGACGCCCGCACCGAGCAGCACCACGCCTGCTGTGGTCCACCGGTTCCGCACGGCGTCCGGGCGGTTGTTGAACCAGCCCTGCGTCACGACGTCGGCGTACAGCTGCTCGCGGACCAGGTTGAGCCGCGGCCGCAGTGACGGGCCGAGCGCGGACACCAGCACGGTGTCGCCGTCCGCGAACACTGCGTCCAGCAAGGCCTTCTCGTACGGCAGGAGCTCCGGCCCGCCCGCGTGCAGCCGCTGCAACTCCCAGTCCAGCTTGCCGAAGTGCGACTCGCGCGGCTGCTCGACGATCGTCAGGTAGTTGCGCACGGCAAGGTCCAGCAGCGTGGCGGTGATGTCGACGACGTCGGCCGTCTCGTCCACCACCGTGCCGACCTGACCGGGCCGGATGCCGTCCGGCGCGGCGAACTGCGGCCCGTCGGCACTGTCGAGCACCGGACGTTCCGGCGCGCCTTCACCGACCTTCGCCGCGTCGCGGCCACGGAAGAACCACAGGCCAACCGCACCGAGCAGTCCGATGCCGAACACGATCACGGCCAGGCCGATCGTGCTCGAGTCCACGGTGAACGCCCGGCCGAGCGACCAGCGGGTCGAGTACTGCGCGTTCGCCTGCACCGTCGCCTGATCGCTCAGCCCGGTCAGGAAGGTCACCCGGCCACCCGCCGGTACGCCGTTCTGCTGGATCTGCAGGTCCGCCGACTCGCCCAGCTGGGACGACGTACACGGCATGCTCGAACCGGTCCGGCCGGCGAAACAGGTCACCCAGGTCGCGAACGGCACGCTGACGCTCAGGTTGGCCGTCGGGACCGGGACAGCGAAGCCCTGCACGATCGGCCAGCTCACCTCGCGGCCCTCGGTCGAATCGGCGACCACGTTGTCCACGGTGTAGCTGTAGACGATCTTCGACTGACCGGACACGTTCACCGTGAGCTTGCGGCCGTCGTCGGTGCTCTGGTTCTGGAAGCCCTGCGCGGGCTCGCCGTTCACCGTCGCCGACACGTCCTTCAGGTCGTACGTGCGGTCGCGCTCGGAGTCGGACCGGACCCGGGTCGTCAGCGTCCGGCTGAACGTCGTACCGCCGGCGGTCAGGTCGACCGTCTCCTTCACCTGGAGCTGCCCGTCCTTGGTGAGCGTCGCATCCGCGGTGTACGCCGTGATCCGGTCGTCGGCCCGGCCGGCTGCCTGGGCAGATACCGGGCTCAGGGCAACGAACAGGCCCGCTACCGGCGCGGTCAGACAGATCAGCAGGGCAGCCGGAAGGAGGCGGCGCTTCGGTGACATGGGTCGAGAGTAGTCTCGTGCCGGTTCGTGCAGCGAACTCGACCGACCAGCCTGGAGGCCACAGTAGTGAGCAGCCCGTACGGGTACGGCGGCCCGCCGCAGGGCCGGCCACCCGGCCCGCCGCCCGGCATCCTGCCACCGCCGCAGGCAGCACCGTGGCCTCCGCAGCAGGGCCAGTACGCGCCTGGCCCGATGCAAGGCGGGCCGCCGCAGCAGTACCCCGGTCAATGGGCGCAGCCGTACTACGGACCTCCGGGCCACTTCAACGGATTCCAGCCACCGCGGAAGCGCGGCGGTCCACTCCGGCTCATCCTCTTCGGCTTCGTCCTGCTGATCTTCCTCGGCGTCTCGTTCGCCATCGCGTCCGCCCTGCTGGGGAAAGGCACCGACGACACCGCGGACCCCGGGGTGACCGGTCCGTCGATCGTGCCGACACCGACCACGAACCCGCAGAAGGGGTCCGCCGAGGACTACCTGCTGAACGCCGACGTCTACCGCACCGGTCCGCTCCCGGAGCAGAACTGTCCGGCAGCGAACCTCGGCAGCGGCAGCCTGGCCGCGCAGAAGGTCTACTACCAGCGACTCTTCAAGTGCCTGAACGACGCGTGGCGTCCGGTCTTCCACGAGCTCGGGCAGGACAAGCCGGACCCTGGCCTGGTCGTGTTCGACCAGCCGGTCCAGACCGCGTGCGGCAACTTCCAGCCGCTGTCCGGACGCGTGCTGGCGTTCTACTGCTACGGCAACCAGGTCATGTACGTCGACGTGAAGCAGATGAACAAGGCGTTCGGACCGCAGGAGGACCTCGCGTATCTGATGACGATCGCGCACGAGTACGGGCACCACGTGCAAGGCGTCACCGGACTGTTCTACGCGCGTGCCGTCTACCTGCAGGACCACCCGGACCAGAAGCTCGAGAGCTCGCGGCGGAACGAGTTGCAGGCGTCCTGTTTCGGCGGTGTGTTCAGCAAGGCCGTTGAGAAGTCCTACCCGTTGACGAACCGGCTGGACGAGTTCAAGGAGCAGTCCAGCAACAGCTTCGGTGAGTCCCCGGACACGCCGGAGGACGAGCGGACGCACGGTCTGGCCACCAGCCAGGGCTTCTGGATCCAGAACGGCTTCAACATCGGCGCCAACAAGGCGTGCGACACCTTCGCGGTATCGGCGGACCTGGTGAAGTGAACACCGTCAATCTGCCGCCGCTCTGCGCCAGGTCGTCGGTGACTCGTTGTACGTGCGTTTGAAGGCGACGCTGAAGGCGAAGGGGTCCTCGTAGCCGACCTGGTGGGCCACAGTCGCGATGGTGGCGGTTGTGGTGCGGAGGAGGTCGGCTGCGAGCGTCATCCGCCAGGCGGTGAGGTACGTGAGCGGCGGCTGACCGACGAGCTTGGTGAAGCGAGCGGCGAAGGTGGCGCGGGAGAGCCCGACCTTGGAGGCCAGCTCGGCGACCGACCAGCGGTGCGCGGGGTCCTCGTGGAGGTGGCGGAGCGCATCGCCAACGCCAGGTGCGGTGAGGGCCTGGTACCAGGACGGGAGCCTCGACTCGGCGCACCATGCGCGGAGAGCGAGCACCAGCACGAAGTCGAGCAGCCTCCGCAGTACGGCGTCCTGTCCTGGCTCCTCACGGGCGATCTCAGTGGTGAGGAGGTCCAGCGCCGGCCCGGTCTGCGGCGTAGCGGACACCACCGCGAGCGGAGGCAGTAGATCGAGTACCCGCCGGCCGACGTCACCGCGCAGGTCGTAGGCGCCACGCACCATCGTCGTCGCGCCGGGCAGCCCATCGCCGTAGGTGCGCGGCGCCAGGTACTCGCCACGCCACTCCACCGGATCGCCGTCGATCGTGTACTTCTGCCCGCCGCGGATCACGTAGTACGCCGGCGTCGCCGGATCGTCCGCGATCGTGTAGCTGCCGACTCCTGTGATCAGCGCGATGTCGCCGGCCGCCAGCATCGTCGGTACGCCGTCGTCGAGCCGCAGCCAGGCGCTGCCGCCGAGCGTCGCGACAACCGACAGCGACGGCACGTCGGCGTAGGTCACGGACCACGGCCCGCGCGCGATGATCTGCCGGACCAGCGCATCGGTCGCCTGCGCGCGTTGCAGCAGGTCGCTGAGGACATCCACCAGTCTAAGCTAGACGATCACAAATGGATCGGCGACGCTCTCCCATGGATCGTCTGCACCGACTCCCGTTGGCTTGTCCTATGAACAAGTTCCTCGTCCTTGGCGGCACGGGCACCACCGGCCGCCGCATCGCAGACCGCCTTCGCTCCACCGGCCACGAGGTCCGTACGGCGTCGCGCACAGGAAGCGACGTACGACTCGACCTCGACGACCCGTCCACGTGGACGCCCGCGCTCGACGGCGTCGCTGCCGCGTATCTCATGGAACCCACGGTCCGTCCGGGAGACCGCTTGGCCCGGTTCGCGGAGGCGGCGCTCGCTTCCGGCGTACGACGGCTTGTCCTGCTGTCGGCGTCCCTCGCATCCGACCCCAGCCATCCCCTGCACGCCGTCCAACAGGCCGTCCGCGGCTCCGATGCCGAGTGGACGATCCTGCACCCCAACTGGTTCGCGCAGAACTTCACCGAAGGCCCGTGGAAGAACGCGGTCCGCACCGGCACCCTCGCCCTACCAGCCGGCGACGGCCGTACGCCGTTCATCGACGCCAACGACATCGCGGACGTAGCCACCGCCGCCCTGACGACCGCCGATCACAACGGCCGCACCTACGAATTGACCGGCCCCGAAGCCATCACCTTCACCGAAGCCGCCAACCACTTGACCGAGGCCGGCCGGCCCGTCGAGTACGTCGCTCTGTCTCCGGCCGAGTACATCGAACAGCAAGTAGCCCAAGGCGTTCCGCGGGCCGGCGCCGAACTTCTCACCCGCATCCTGGCCTCGATCGCCGACGGGCACGGCGGCGAACCGACGACCGATGTGGAGCAAGCGCTCGGTCGCGCAGCCCGTACTTTCAAGGCATTCGCGCACGATCGGGAGAAAACAAGCAGTTGAGGTGTTCGCTTCGGGTTATCCAGCAGATAACCATGCGGCGTATTATCCGGCCGTGACGTTGCGACGCGGGGAGTTGGCGACGGCCGCGCGGACGCTTGTGGATGTGCTTGAGGAGACGGCCAACAGGTTTGCCGACGAGCCGGCGCTCGACGACGGCAGCGTCAGCCTCAGTTATCGCGAACTGCTGGAGCAGACCACCAAGTTCGCCAACCGCCTGACGGCCGCGGGGATCGGTCCCGGCGACCGCGTCGGCATCCGGATCTCGTCCGGCCACAACGACCTGTACGTCGCGATTCTCGGCACCCTCCAAGCCGGCGCGGCGTACGTTCCCGTCGACGCGGACGACCCCGAGGAGCGCGCCGAGCTGGTGTTCGGTGAAGCAGCGGTCGCGGCCACCGTCGGCGACGAGCTCAAGCTGACGGTGACCCGTCCCCAGCAACAACCGATCGTCGACAACGACGCGGCCAACGGCGCCTTCGACTACCCGTACTCGGCGCGCATGGACGCCCCGACGGTGACCGACGTCCCCCGCAGCAAGCAGGGCCCGGAGACCACCGACGACGCATGGATCATCTTCACCTCGGGCTCCACCGGCGTACCGAAGGGTGTCGCGGTCACACACCGGTCGGCCGCCGCGTTCGTCGACGCCGAGGCCCGCCTCTTCCTGCAGGACGAGCCGATCGGGCCGGACGACCGCGTCCTGGCCGGCCTGTCGGTCGCGTTCGACGCGTCCTGCGAGGAGATGTGGCTGGCCTGGCGGCACGGCGCCTGTCTCGTACCGGCGCCGCGCTCGCTGGTGCGGACCGGTATGGACCTCGGCCCGTGGTTAGTTGCCCAAGGCATCACTATCGTCTCTACCGTGCCGACCCTGGCCGCGCTCTGGCCGCCGGACGCGCTGGACCAGGTGCGGCTGCTGATCTTCGGCGGCGAGGCGTGCCCGCCCGAGCTCGCCGAGCGGCTCGCGGTCGACGGCCGCGAGGTCTGGAACACGTACGGCCCGACCGAGGCGACCGTGGTGGCCTGCGCCGCCCAGCTCACCGGCGTTGGCCCGGTCCGGATCGGTTTACCCTTGGACGGTTGGGATCTCGCCGTAGTAGATGCTGCAGGCAACGAAGTTGCCGACGGTGAGATCGGCGAGCTGATCATCGGCGGTGTCGGCCTGGCCCGGTACCTCGACCCGGTCAAGGACGCGGAGAAGTTCGCCCCGATGCCGACGCTCGGCTGGGAGCGGGCGTACCGCAGCGGCGACCTGGTCAGATCCGATCCGTTGGGCCTGCTGTTCCAGGGTCGCGCCGACGAACAGGTCAAACTCGGCGGTCGCCGCATCGAGCTCGGCGAGGTCGATGCCGCCCTGCAGGCCCTCCCCGGCATTACCGGCGCCGCGGCCGCCGTCCGCAACAGTGCGGCCGGAAATCAGCTCCTCGTGGGGTACGTCGTACCGGACGACCCGACATCGTTCGACAACGCCAAAGCCACCGCGCGGCTGCGTGAAGAACTCCCCGCGGCGCTCGTGCCGTTGCTCGCCGTCGTCGACACCCTGCCGACCAGGACCTCGGGCAAGGTCGACCGCAACGCGCTCCCCTGGCCGCTGCCGGGGATGGACAGCGACGGCCCGCCTGCCGAGCTGTCCGGCACTGCGGGCTGGCTCGCCGAGCGCTGGACCAAGGTCCTCGGCGCCAAGGTGACCAGCGCCGACAACGATTTCTTCCTGCACGGCGGCGGCAGTCTCGCCGCTGCGCAGCTGGTCTCCGCACTCCGGGAGAAGTTCCCGGACGTCACCGTCGGCGACATCTACGAGTACCCGCGCCTCGGCGCGCTGGCCGAGCGGCTCGACGAGTTCCAGCCGGCCGCGCTCGAGCCGGTCGAGCTGCGCGATATCCGGCCGACGCCGAAGGGCACCCAGCTCCTGCAGACGGCGTTGACCCTGATCCTCCAGACCGTCGTCGGCGTCCGCTGGCTGGTCTACCTCTTCACGCTGAACAACTTGCTCGCGGAGCTGATCGGGCCACTGCCGTGGGTGCGGACCGTGTCCTGGTGGTGGATCCTTGCGGGCTGGCTGATCCTCATCAGCCCGGCCGGCCGGATGGGCATTGCAGTGCTCGGTGCCCGGATCCTCCTGCGCGGCCTCAAACCCGGCACCTACCCCCGCGGCGGCACCGTCCACGTCCGCCTCTGGGCCGCCGAGAACCTGTCCGACGCGGCCGGTGCGGCCAACCTCGCAGGCGCGCCATGGATCGCGTACTACGCCCGCGCACTCGGCGCCAAGGTCGGCCGCGGCGTCGACCTGCACACGCTTCCGCCGGTGACCGGCATGCTCACGATGGGTCGGGGCGCGTCCGTCGAGCCCGAGGTCGACCTGGCCGGCTACTGGATCGACGGCGACCAACTGCACGTCGGCCCGGTGACCGTCGGTGCGGAGGCCGTGGTCGGTTCCCGCAGCACACTGCTTCCGGGCGCGGAGATCGGCCGGAACGCCGAGATCGTGGCCGGCTCGGCTGTCTCCGGCAAGGTGCCCGCGAACGAGCGCTGGTCCGGTTCGCCCGCGGCCCGGATCGGTCGCGCCCGGCACCCGTGGCCGGATCATCGGCCCGCTCGCGCGCCCTGGTGGGTCGCGGCGTACGGCGCCCAGTCCGCGATCATGTCGCTGATCCCAGTCGCGGCTGCCGCGGCGGCGTTCGTCGTCCTCGGACAGTACGTGAAGGGCACGCAGACCCTCGGCGACGCGGCACTCAAGGCGCTGGAAGCGATCCCGTTGATGACGCTGGTCGGCTTCGTGACGATGGCGGTCCTCACGCTGATCGGCGTCCGGTTGCTCGGTATCGGGATCAAGCCCGGTCACTTCCCGGTCCGCAGCCGGATCGGGTGGCAGGTCTGGGCGACCGAGCGGCTGCTCGACTCGGCCCGCACCCTGCTCTTCCCGATGTACGCGAGCCTGCTGACGCCGTGGTGGCTGCGGGCGCTCGGCGCCAAGATCGGCCGCGATGTCGAGGCCTCGACCGTGCTGCTGCTCCCGAAGATGACCACCGTCGGCGAAGGGGCGTTCCTCGCCGACGACACGATGATCGCGTCGTACGAGCTCGGTGGCGGCTGGCTGCACGTGGCCGGCGCGAAGGTCGGCAAACGCGCGTTCCTCGGCAACTCGGGCATGACCGCACCCGGCCGCAGCGTGCCGAAGAACGGGCTCGTCGCCGTACTGTCCGCCGCCCCGAAGAAGTCCAAGGCCGGTACGTCGTGGCTCGGGTCGCCGCCGGTGAAGCTCCGCCGTCAGGCCGTCACGGGCGATCAGAGCCGGACGTTCAACCCGCCGTACAAGCTGAAGGTCGCGCGGGCGCTGGTCGAGCTGTGCCGCTTCGTCCCGATGATGTGCACGGTGCTGATCGCGCTCGGCGTGCTGTTCGCGCTGCAGGCGCTCGACATCTGGCTCGGTCCGCTGGCTGCACTGCTGCTCTCCGGCGCGGTGATCCTGGCCGCCGGCGCGGTCGCGGGAGGGATGGCGACGGTCGCGAAGTGGCTGATCGTGGGCCGCACGCGCGCGGTCGAGTACCCGTTGTGGAGCTCGTTCGTCTGGCGCAACGAGGTGGTCGACAGCTTCGTCGAGCTGGTCGCCGCGCCGTGGTTCGCGAACGCGGCAGCCGGTACGCCGGTACTCAACCTGTGGCTGAGGTCACTCGGAGCCAAGATCGGCAAGGGCGTCTGGTGCGAGACGTACTGGTTACCCGAGGCAGATCTGGTCACCCTGGGCGACGGTGCCACGGTGAATCGCGGTTGTGTGCTGCAGACGCACCTTTTTCATGATCGAGTTCTCTCCATGAGCACAGTCACCTTCGGGCCGGGAGCAACCCTCGGGCCCCACGGCATCGTCCTCCCGGCCGCCTCGGTAGGAGCAGGAGCTACCATCGGGCCGGTGTCTCTCGTGATGCGCGGTGAAGGCGTCCCGGCGGGTACGCGCTGGGCGGGGAACCCCATTGCACCGTGGCAGCACCGTGCTCCGTGGCAGGGCTGATGGTTGACCCCTATGTGCCCACCCA
This sequence comes from Kribbella pratensis, assembly GCF_004365355.1. Classification (GTDB taxonomy): domain Bacteria; phylum Actinomycetota; class Actinomycetes; order Propionibacteriales; family Kribbellaceae; genus Kribbella. The sequence goes on from NZ_SODP01000002.1 coordinate 1,089,813, forward strand.
TGGAAACGCCGGCTACAAGGTCGAATCCTACGACCTCGAGCTCGATTATCGGGTCAACAGCAACAGGCTGAGCGGCAAGGCGACGATCACGGCGTTGGCCACCCAGGCGTTGTCCCGGTTCAGCTTCGACCTGTCCGGACTGCGCGCGTCCAAGGTGCTGGTCAACGGCCGTCGCCCGCAGCGCTTCACCCAGCGCGCGGGCAAGCTCTACATCACCGCGAACCTGCCCGACGGCGCCGAGTTCACGGTCGACATCCAGTACGGCGGCAACCCGAAACCCGAGGACAGCCCGTGGGGCGAGCTCGGCTGGGAGGAACTCACCGAGGGCGTGATCGTCGCGAGCCAGCCGAGCGGCGCGGCCACCTGGTTCCCGTGCAACGACCACCCCGGCGACAAGGCTCACTACCGGATGTCGATCACCACGGATTCGCCGTACCAGGTCGTCGCCAACGGCCGGCTGGTGTCGCGGCGGGTGAAGGCAAGTCGTACGACGTGGGTGTTCGACCAGGCCGCGCCGATGGCGACGTACCTCGCGACCGTGCAGATCGGGTCGTACGACGAGGTGGGTCTGGCCACGACACCGGTGACGACGAAGGGTGCGGTCCCGGGACGGTTGACCCGCGAGTTCCGGCACGACTTCGGGCGGCAGCAGGACATGATGAAGCTGTTCAGCCGGCAGTTCGGGCCGTATCCGTTCGGCGGGTACACGGTCGTCGTGACCGACGATCCGCTGGAGATCCCCCTCGAGGCGCAAGGCATCTCGGTGTTCGGCAGCAACCACGTCGACGGCCGGCGGGGGTCGGAGCGGCTGGTCGCGCACGAACTGGCGCACCAGTGGTTCGGCAACAGCCTGACCCCGGCGAGCTGGCAGCACATCTGGCTGAACGAAGGCTTCGCCTGCTACGCCGAGTGGCTGTGGTCGGAGGAGTCGCGCGGCCTCACCGCCGACCAGCAGGTCTCGAAGGCACACTCGCGGTTGAAGGGCCTGCCTCAGGACCTGATGCTGTCGGACCCCGGACCGGAGCTGATGTTCGACGACCGGCTCTACAAGCGCGGCGCGATCACCCTGCACGTGCTGCGGAAGCACCTGGGCGACGCCGCGTTCTTCGAACTCCTGCAGACCTGGACCAAGGTGCATCGGCACGGCTCCGTCACCACCGCCGAGTTCATCGCCCTGGCGACCACGTTCAGCACGGACGAGGAAGCCCTCCGGCACCTGTTCGCCGCCTGGCTGGACTCCTACGAGCTGCCGCCGCTGCCGCGGAGACGCTAGTCGATGCGGATCGGGATCGAGTTCTTCGGGGGCATGGCGGCGATCATCGCCATCGTGATCGTCGCCGGGCGTCACCTCCGGCGGCCGGGCTCGCCGAAGGGGCCGACCTGGCATCACATCGTCCTGGGCTGGGTGCTGCTGGTCGCGGCCGGCGCGCTGTACACGTTCCCGCCGCACGACATCGTGCTGTCGGTGCTGGTGCTGGTTCTCGGCGTCGGCTTCCTGGTGATGGGCGTTGCGACTCTGGGCGGCGGCAACTTCGGGTACTTCGGTGCGTTGGCCGGCGGACTCGCGGCGGTGCCGTTCGTGATGACGCCGACGCCGGTCGCCCTCTCCCAGGTCGGTACGACGATCACCTGCCATGTCCGCGGGTATCACGGCCACCCGGTGTACGAGTTCACCGCCGACTGCCCGAACGGCCACAGCTACGACTTCACCAAACACGGCTCGCACGACTTCCCCGGCGGCAACGTGCCGGTGATCGTCGACAAGCACGGCGTACTGCAACCCGAGTTCGTCGGCGAGGAGAACGTGACCGCGGACCTCGTCGGCGGCATCCTCTGCCTGCTCGTTGCCGCCGGCATCATCGCGGCCGCGGCCGTCCACAACCGCCGCCTGCACGGCGATGTCCGGCACGTCGTGAAGCCAGGCTTCAGCTCCGGCCCCTAGGCAGCGTCAGCAAGAACACGCACCGTCACGCCGCGCCCTGCCGCGCCACCTCGGCGGCAGCCTTCACGAAACGTTCGGTGAGTGGCGTCCTCGTCGCCCAGGCGGTCCCGATCCACCAGGTCGCCGCGCGTCCCGGCAGCGGCACCAGCCGGACCTCCGGCGGCGCGATCCGCTCGGCAGACTGCGGTACGACGGAAGGCCCGGCGCCGGCCGCGGTCAGGGCGAGCACGGTCTGTAGATCACCGGCTTCCTGAAGTACTTGCGGATGGCAACCAAGCTCGGCGTACAGGCTGTTGATCTGCGACGCCAGTCCGGGTCCCCGCGAGGGTGTGAGCCGGATCAGCGGCCGGGAGTCGATCCAGTGGACCAGGTCGCGGGGGAGGTCCTGCTCCGCCTGGACCGCGAGCGTGAGCCGATCCCGTCGTAACCGAAGGTGTTCGAGACCCGCCGGCACCGGCAGCCGCACGAACCCGATCTGCAAGCTCCCCGCCAGCAGCCGCTCACACTGCACCGACGACGGCATGTCCTCGAGCGAGATCGTCACTCCCGGCCACCGACTCCGGAACAACGCAACGGCCTTCGGAGCCAGCTCGATGCCGGACAGTCCGAACCCGATCGCCAGCGATCCCTCAGTCCCGGACGCGACCTGGGCAGCCCGTCGTTCGAACGCCTCGGACCGGTCGAGCAACTCCAGAGCGTCAGGAAGCAACAGCTCCCCGGCCGGGGTCAGCCGGGCGCCGTGCCGACCCCGGCTGAACAGCACCGAACCGACCCGACGCTCCAGCACCTGGATCTGCTTGGTCAGCGCCGGCTGACTCGTCGACAACTCCTCGGCCGCGGCGCCGAAGTTCCGCAGCCTGGCTACCGTGACGAACGCCCGGAGCAGACGGAGATCCATAACTCCAGGATATGGAATCGTTCCGAACGGCTATTGGACGTCATGGACCGATCGGCGTTTCGATGGTCGTATGACGCCCTTCCGCGCTGCCGTCGTCCAGTTCGAGCCGACTCCCGACCAGCCCGCGACCAACCTCGCCACCGTCGAGCGACTCGCCCGTACGGCGGTCGCCGACGGCGCCCGGCTCGTCGTACTTCCGGAGATGTGTCTGCTCGGCTACTGGCATCTGCGCCGGCACACCCCCGAACGACTCCACGAGCTGGCCGAGCTGGCCGACGGGCCGTTGATCAGCCAGGTCGTTGCCCTGGCCAAGGACCTGGACGCCGGTATCGGGGTCGGGTTCCTGGAGGACGCCGACGGCGCGCTGTTCAACGCGTACGCCGTGTGCCTGCCGGACGGCACCGTCCACGTGCACCGGAAGCTGCATGCGTTCGAGCACGAGGAGATCGCGAGCGGGTCGTCGTACACGGTGTTCGACACGCCGTGGGGCTTCCGCGCCGGCGTGCTGATCTGCTGGGACAACAACCTGGTCGAGAATGTCCGGATCACGGCGTTGCTCGGTGCAACGGTCCTGATCGCGCCGCACCAGACCGGAGGGACGAACTCGCGCAGCCCGCACGGGATGAAGCCGATCCCGCTCGAGGTCTGGGAGAGCGGCGACCGCGCGCGGATCGAGGAGGCGTTCAACGGGCCGAGCGGGCGGGGCTGGCTGATGCGGTGGCTGCCGGCGCGGGCGCACGACAACGGGATGTTCGTCCTGTTCAGCAACGGCGTCGGCCGGGACGACGACGAGCTGCGGACCGGGAACGCGATGATCCTGGACCCATACGGTCGCATCGTCGCCGAGACGCCCGTACCCGCCGAGGCCGTCGTGGTGGCCGATCTCGACCTGGATCTGGTGCCCTTGGCAACCGGCCGCCGCTGGCTCCGCGGCCGACGCCCCGAGCTCTACGGCCTACTCACCGAACGCCAAGGCAACGAGCTCGATCCCCGGGCGGCCCGCTTCTCCCCGGAACCGGTCGACTTTGGGAACCCACCAACCAAGGACAGCGCCTGAAAACGGTTGGTCGGTGCTCAAGGATCAGTAGATGAGGGCGGTCGCGAGGGCGACGATGCCTTCGGCGCGGCCGGGGAAGCCCAGGCCGTCGGTCGTTGCCGCGCTGACCGAAACCTCGGCGTCACAAGCGGCGGAGAGGACCTTCTCGGCCTCCTCGCGGCGGGCGCCGATCCGAGGGCGGTTGCAGACGATCTGCACCGTGACGTTGCCGATCTCGAACCCGGCCGCTCGCACCCGGCGCGCGGCCTCCGCCACCAGCGCGACGCCGGCCGCACCGGCCCACTCGGGCTCGGCGGTGCCGAAGTTCGATCCCAGGTCGCCCAGCTTCGCTGCCGTGAGCAACGCAGTGCAGATGGCATGGGCGGCCGCATCGCCGTCGGAATGACCTGACAGCCCAGCCGGCTCGTCCGGCCAGTGCAGTCCGGCCAGCCACATCGGGCGACCGGCCTCCAACGGATGTACGTCGATACCGTTGCCGACCCGCGGGATCTTCACGCGGACCGCCTCTCCGCCAGCAAGGCCTCGGCCAGCAGCAGGTCCTGCGGGCGGGTCACCTTGAACGCGTCCGGCGACCCTTCGACCGTCTGCACGGTCACCCCGAGCCGCTCGCACATCATCGCGTCGTCCGTCACGCCGGCATCAGCGCCCGCGGCGTGCGCGCGACGCAGCACCTCAGGGGCGAACCCCTGAGGCGTCTGGACGGCAACCAGCGTCGAACGGTCGGGCGTGTCGACGACCTCGCCACTCGGCCCGATCCGCTTGATCGTGTCGGTCACCGGAACCACCGGTACGACGGCCTCGGCGCCGGCTCGCACCGCCGCGACCACCCGCTCGATCGCATCGGCCGGGACGAAGGCCCGCGCCGCGTCATGCACCAGGATGCAGTCGATCCCGTCGACCGGGACCACGTCCAGCGCGGCCCGGACCGAATCGGCTCGCTCGGCGCCACCGGCGACGACGAGCAGCTCCGCGCCCCCGACGTACGGCTCGAGCTCCTTGAAGACCGCTTCCTCGGCACCCGGCGGCACGGCGACCACGAAACAGCTGAGGTCGGCGGCGGTCGCTGCCTTCAGTCCACGGACCGCGTGGACCAGCAGCGAATCGCCACCGACCTCTCGAAATGCCTTCGGTGTCTCTCCACCGAGCCGCAGCCCTAAACCGGCCGCGGGAATCACGACCGCGCTAGTCATTCAGAACTGCAGCTCAGACTGTGTCAACAGTCTTAGGAGGCGAGGACCTCGTCGAGGATGGCCTCGGCCTTGTCCTCGTTGGTGTGCTCGGCCAGCGCCAGCTCGGAGACCAGGATCTGGCGAGCCTTCGCCAGCATCCGCTTCTCACCGGCGGACAGACCGCGGTCACGCTCACGGCGCCACAGGTCGCGGACGACCTCTGCCACCTTCAGCACGTCACCGGAGTGCAGCTTCTCCAGGTTCGCCTTGTAACGACGCGACCAGTTGGTCGGCTCCTCCGTGTGCGGTGCACGCAGCACGTCGAAGACGCGCTCCAGGCCGGCCTGATCCACGACGTCACGCACGCCGACAAGATCGAGGTTGCACGCGGGGACCCGGACGACCAGGTCGTTCTGAGCGACGATCCTCAAGACCAGATAGGTCTTGTCCTCACCTTTGATCTGACGGGTCTCGATGTCCTCGATGACGGCCGCTCCGTGATTGGGGTATACAACCGTCTCGCCGACTGTGAAAGTCATGTGTGAAATGCCCCTTTCCAAGATCCATCCTACCACGCGGCCGGTGGTCCGGTTCTGGCGTTTGCGCTGGTCAGGGGCCACTTCTCGCCTTGACAAACGTTCTCTTGCGTGCCTCGTACGCGCGCGACCCGTTGCCTACCGCCCCCTCCAGGGGCATCCCGCCGTCGGCCCCGGGGAGCCCGAGGGCTACGCTTTGGGGCGCCGGAGGCGGCCGCCTGACGGCGTCACGAACTGTCCTAGACAGTGTCGAATCAGCTTGCACGAGAGGGATTCCAGTGCCGATCACGTTGTCCTCGCGGTTCGCCCGGCGTACTGCGCTGGCGAGTGCCGCCGCCACTCTCAGTATCGCGCTGGCGGCGTGCAGCGCGAGCTTCAATGCGCCGACCCTGCAGCCGTACCAGGCCGCCGAGGGCACGAACTTCGAGTCCGGCCAGCTCAAGATCCGCAACATGCTGGTGCTGGCCGATGCCGAGGGCAAGGGCGAACTGCACAGCGTGATCGTCAACGACAGTGACGAGCCGGACACGCTGGTCGGCATCGCGCAGGCGGCACCCGGCACGCAGGACGGCCAGGCAGGCGCCGACCAGGCGACCGACGTCAAGTTCGAGGGCCTGACGCAGCCGATCGACCTGGAGCCGCACACCGCGCTCCGCCTGCCGGGCACCGACTCACCGCCGATCGCCGAGGCCGGGGCCACGCCGAGCGCGACCCCGTCCGAGACCCCCTCCGAGACCCCGTCGGCGGCGCCGACCGACACCCCGTCGGCCCCGGAACCGGGCGCGGAGGCCGCCGGTCCGGCGATCATCGTCACCGGCGCGAAGCCGGGTCAGATGGTCAACGTGACCGTCACGTTCGGCACCGCCGCGCCGGTCTCGGCGTACATCCCGGTCCTCACCGACGACCACTACTCCCCGTCCCCAGCGGCCCAGTAACCCAACCGCGCACCCCCGGAACGTCTGAGCGGTCAACCCCGCCCCCCCGGAACGTCTGAGCGGTCAACCCCGCCCCCCCGGAACGTCTGAGCGGTCAACCCCGCCCCCCCCCGGAACGTCTGAGGGGTCAATCCCGCACCCCCGGAACGTCTGAGGGGTCAACCCCGCAACCTGCCGGTTGCCCCCGAGATTCTCGGGGGGCAACCGTCCGGATCAGGGGTCAACCCCTCGCTTGGTCGTGCTTAGTTCTTGCCGGCCGAGGCTGCCTTCGACAGGCCCGGCAGCATCTTGTCCAGCACCCACGGGACGCTGAGCACGCTGACCGCGCTCATCCCGGAGATCACCTGCTGGTCCTGCAGCGCGTATGCCCCGCCGCTCTTGACCGCCTGCAACGACGAGTAGACCGGGTCGGACAGGAACTTCTGCGTCCCGATCCCGTCGACGTACGCGATCAGCACGTCGGCATCGACGTCGGCGACCTTCTCCTTGCTGATCGCGAGCGAGAACTCCTTCTTCGTGTTGGTCTTCTCCAGCGCCTCGACACCCGGCGCGTTCTTGAAGCCCATCTCGTTCAGGATCTGCACCCGCGGGTCGCCCGGCATGTAGACGTAGTTGTCCGCGCCGAACGAGCCGACCGTGATCGTCTTGTCCTTGAACTCCGGGTGCGCGGCGGCGACCTGCTTGATCTTGTCCTCGATGCCGGAGATCAGCTTCTCCGCGTCGGCCTTCCGGCCGAGCGCCTCACCGACCAGCAGCGTCTGGTCCTGCCAGGTGGTCTGCCACGGCGCCCCCGGGTACGCGACGGTCGGCGCGATCCCGCTGAGAGTCTTGTACGTCGCCTCGTCGAAGCCCTCGTACGGCGCCAGGATGACGTCGGGCTTGAGCGCCGCGATCTTCTCGAACGGGTACTTGTCCCCGGTGTCGAGCAACGTCGTCCTGGACTTGTCGAACTTGTCCGCGTCCCACGCGGTGACGCCGTCGGCGGTCGGGCCGTAGGTGACCTTCGGCATCCCGACCGGGGTCTCACCGAGCGCATAGACGACGTCCTGGGCGTTCCAGCCGAGCGTGACGATCCGCTCCGGCTTCTTGGTGATCGTCGTATCACCGAACGTGTTCTTCAGCGTGACCGGGAACCCGGACTGTGACGAATCGGCCGAACCGGCCGATGTGCCGGCCTGTTTGTCGCCGTCGCTGCCGCAGGCGGCCAGCGTGGTCGTGGCGAGCAGCACGGTGGTGACCGCACTGACGACCTTGGTACGGGACCAGGACATGGTGACTCTCCTTAGACCAGTTGCCTCAACTAAGGAGAGCCTAAGCTAACCCCATCGGCCGTTGCGACCTCCGGAGGTGTGACTCAGGACTCGAACTTGTAGCCCAGGCCACGCACAGTGACCAGGTGTTGCGGGTTCGACGGGTCCTTCTCGAGCTTGGAACGCAACCGCTTCACGTGCACGTCGAGGGTCTTGGTGTCACCCACGTAGTCGGCGCCCCAGATCCGGTCGATCAGCTGACCGCGGGTGAGCACCCGGCCGGTGTTCCGCAACAGCATCTCGAGCAGCTCGAACTCCTTCAGCGGCAGCCGGATCTCGGTCCCGGACACCGTCACCACGTGCCGCTCGACGTCCATCCGGACCGGGCCCGCCTCGAGGGTGTCCGGCAACAGCTCGACGTCCTGCCCACGACGCAGTACGGCGCGCACCCGGGCGAGCAGCTCGCGCGGGCTGTAGGGCTTGGTCACGTAGTCGTCCGCGCCCAGCTCGAGCCCGACGACCTTGTCGACCTCGGTGTCCTTGGCGCTCACGATGATCACCGGGACATTGCCCCGGCTGCGCAGCGCCCGGCAGACCTCCGTGCCGGACAGACCCGGCAGCATCAGGTCGAGCAGGACGATGTCCGCACCGGCGCGGTCGTACTCGTCCAGCGCATCCGGGCCGGTCTCCGCGACGGCGACCTCGAACCCTTCCTTGCGCAGTACGTACGACAGCGCGTCGCTGTAGCTCTCTTCGTCTTCGACGACCAGCACTCGGGTCACGAAGCTGTCTCCTTTGCGATCTGACCTGACGGGGTAGGCGTCAGGGGAACGGCCTGCTCTTCCTGGCTGGAGGAGCCGGTCTGGCCCGGCGCGGGTTCGAGCCGCAGCGGGAGTCTCACGGTGAAGGTGGAGCCCTGGCCCTCGACGCTCCACACCCGGACGTCGCCCCCGTGGATGGAGGCGATGTGCTTGACGATCGACAGGCCGAGCCCGGTGCCGCCTGTCTCGCGGCTGCGAGCCCGGTCGACCCGGTAGAACCGCTCGAAGACCCGCTCCAGGTCACTGCTCGGGATGCCGACGCCCTGGTCGGACACGGTCAGCTCGACCAGGTCGCCGATCGGGTGCGCGGCGACCGCGACCCGGGTACCGTCCGGGCTGTAGTTGATGGCGTTCTCGACCAGGTTGCCGATCGCCATCGCGAGCTGGTCCTCGCTGCCCATCACCTCGAGGTCGGGCTCGGTCTTCACCACGATCTTGATGTCGCGGTCCTCGGCGTCGATCCGGCACCGGTCCACCGCGGTCTCGATGATCGAGTTGACGTCGACCGGGCCGGGGTTCTCCAGCGGGTCGTCGCCCTGCAACCGGGACAGCTCGATGATCTCCTTGACCAGGCGGCTCAGCCGCGAGGCCTCGATCCGCATCCGGTCCGAGAACCGCTGCACCGCGTCCGGGTCGTCGGAGGCCTCCGAGACCGCGTCGGCGAGCAGGATCAGCGCGCCGACCGGGGTCTTGAGCTCGTGGCTGACATTGACGGTGAAGTCCCGCCGGATCGCGTCCAGCCGGCGCTCGCGGGTCCGGTCCTCGACCAGCACCAGGACCAACTGGCTGCCCAGCGGCGCGACGCGGGCACTGACGTACTGCGTGGCGCCGAGCCGGCCGCGGACGATCTCGAGATCCTGCTGCCGGATCTCGCCGTCGCGCCGGACCTGGCGGACCATCGTCAGGATGTCGTCGACCACCAGCCGCTCACCGCGGACGATGCCGAGCACGTGCGCCGGGGCACTGGCCTGCAGGACCTGGTCCTCCGGGCCCATCACGACCGCCGACGAACGCAGTACCGACAGAACCGTGGCGACGCCGGCCGGGACGATCGGATCCGAGGTCTCGGGAATCTTGCGCTGGGCCCGCTCGGAAAGCATCATCGCACCGAGTGAAAGCAGAGCCAGGGCCGCGCCGATGACGCCGCCCAGCACCGCAGCCAGCGTGGGGTCCACGGCAACGATGCTACGCGGGCAACCAGCAGGGAAAGACCGAATGAGCACCGGATGACCGGGACACGACCTAACTGTTCATCGGTCGTTCACCACTCGTCGCCGTCCGGCAACCTCGACGGCATACGGTCACCGTGGCGGGATACCGTGCGGGTGCACCGCCGCGGCACCGGAGACCACAGATCGGATTCGAACACCATGCGTGACACCTACCACGAGCAGCTCGACGACATCCTCGCCGAGCTGGAACGGATGACCCGGACGGTGTCGACCGCCGTACGCCGATCGACCGCCGCGCTGCTGGAGGCCGACATCCGCAAGGCCGAAGAGGTCATCGCGGCCGACATCCAGCTCGATGCCGCCGGCGAAGGCGTGGAGGAGAAGGTCTTCGAGCTGATGGCCCGGCAGTCGCCGGTCGCCAACGAGCTCCGGATGCTCGTCGCCGCGCTGCGGATGGTCGCCGACCTGGAGCGGATGGGCGACCTGGCCGCCCACGTCTCGAAGATCGCCCGGATGCGCTACCCGGCTCCCGCGATCCCGACCGAGCTGCACGACGTGATCGAGTCGATGGGCTCGGTCGCGGGCAAGATGGTCGACGCGGCCGGTGACGTGATCGCGACCCGCGACGTCGAGGCCGCCGGCAAGCTCGAGGCCAGCGACGACGAGATGGACAAGCTCCGCTCCAACCAGTTCCGCCTGATGATGGACGACGCCTGGCCGCACGGCGTCGAGGTGGCCGTCGACATGGCCCTGCTGAGCCGCTACTACGAGCGCATCTCCGACCACGCGGTCGCCATGGCCCGCCGGGTCGTCTACCTGGTGACCGGCGAGCTCCCGGTCGCCATCGGCGGCACCGCCGCAGGCTCCGGCGCCGGCGCCTCCGCCCCCAACCCGAACGGCAACTGACCCTCCGATTTTCTGTAGCCCCCGGCAACCATCGGTTGCCGGGGGCCGTTTCTTGTGAAGCGATGTCTCGATCTGATCACGTCCAGTGGTCGATGTAACGCCGGGTGTTCGCGGCGCGATGGGACGGGAAGTGACCTGAAAGACTTCTCCTGAAAGAGGATCCGCCCATGAGACTGCAACGACTCGCCCTCGCGATGGCAGGGATGGGCCTGCTCGCTGCGTCCGTCGTCTCTGCACCGGCCACCGCCAGTACGACCGACTCGAAGCCCTGGTCCGACCGGACCAAGCAGACGAACACGACCAAAGCCGGGACGGCCTGCTTGGTCTCGGCCGCCTTCCCGAGCGCGGCGGGCACCGTGTCGGAGGCCGACGCGATCGCCGGACGGCCGGCGCAGGGCGTGCAGTACGACCCGTTCAAGTTCGTCGGAACCCGCGCCAACGCAACGTGGTACCTGGCGTCGAACGCCGCGCTCACGCAGTTCTACTACTACGGCCTGCTGCTGCAGGGCGGGAACCTCTACCGGCACACGACGTACATCTACGAGGACGACCGCGCCCCGCTCGCGACCTTCAAGAAGGTCGGTAGCGGCTGGACGAGCTTCAAGACGATCGCCACGTCGAACCTCAACACCTACAACGCCCGCCACGCGTTCCTGTACGGCCTGAACAGCAACGGCAGCCTGTACCGGTACTCGATCGTCGGCGCCGGCATCAAGTCGTACGGCTCGTTCCCCGGCTTCAAGGGCTTCAAGGCGATGACCGTCATCAGCGAGAACGCGGCGTACGACACCCTGCTGATGACGACCACGGCCGGCGCGCTGTGGTCGGTCCGGATCCCGACCGCCGCCTCGACCAAGCCGATCCTCAAGCGGATCCGCAGCGGCGGCTGGCAGAACTTCGAGTCGCTGGTCGTCGAGAACTGCGGTACCCGCGGCGGTCTGCTGATCCTGGGTGTCGACAACAACACCCAGAGCGGAACGCTCTACGCGATGAGCAAGGCCAACGGCGCAGCCACCGCCCTGACCGGCTACGGCCCGATCCAAGGCGTCGTCTTCAACGGCGTAGACACCGTCCGCGAGGCGTCGTACTACGACCAACTCGTCGGCGAGTAGTCACCAACCGAAGGGCGCCCTCAGCAACTGTCTGCTGAGGGCGCCTCGGCTATACAGTAGAAGTGAAAAGAAGTTCGCTGTAACGGAGCATGGGGAGTCAGTCCCAGCGGTTCATCGCCGGATGCTCCGACTGAAGTGGACGATCCGGGTTCGAGTCCCGGCGCCCTCGTTGGAGGGACGTAGCTCAAATGGCAGAGCCCCACTTTTTCGTGAGGGGCGGGCTGCTCGGCAGTCCGCCCCTCGTCACGTGTTGGCCAGTACGACGCGCATCGCAGCGGTGAGTTCGTAGTCGGTCAGCTTGAGGCTGGCGTAGTGGCGCCGGGCCTTTCCTGCGGCTTTCCGTTCAAGCTGGTGCCGGTTCAAGTTCCCGGGTTCCTCGGCAAGGACGTCTTCGATGACGAGCTGCGCCCACAAGGTCCGGCTGAGGGAATTGGCCTGGCGTCCAAGGGACTTGGTCACTGCCAACGTGAGGATGAGTTCGGGGTGGCCGAAGTCCACCCGATCGCCCACTGCGATCGCGGCCAGGGACTTCTTCGCAATCCTCACCCAGCCGGCCTCCGCGGTCGGTGTCCACTGCGCAACCTTGTCTACCAGAGCCTGGTGCGCCCGGCCACCACTGTGGATGGTCGCATTGCGCATCAGCCGAATTGTGTCGATCTGGATGATGCTGTCCGCGTCGAATGTCTCACCGGTGGCCGTCTCGATCCCATCGTGCAATTGAGCGCGCACAGCGCTGCCCGCACTCGAGGGCGCTCTCCCGTCTCGAATCAGGAGCCCGACGCAGGTCTTGAGGAAATCCTCGTGCAGTGCGAGGGCGTACGGAACGCTCATCGCACCGAGATGCGTGTCGGCAGACTGCAGGATGGACCGTGCAGCCTCGGTTCGGAGGTTGAAGCGGCGGATGTGCGGGACACGCGGGAACACCTCAGGTAGCAGAGTGTCCGAGCCCTCGGTCAACTGCAGCTGATGCGAGGCCAGTTCGGCACCGGCCAATAGGCCCATCATCGCGTTGCTAGCTTGTTGACGCTGCACCTCGAACGCGCGGTACTCCGCGAAGTGCACGATCCCGGTTCCCACGTGTTTCCTTCCCTCACAGCACCATGCGACGCGACCCAGAAGAGAGGAAACAATTGAAGCAGTGTCCGCCTACATTCCGTAATCGTGGCTGTCTGCGAAGCGAAGAGGCTTGCGTCCGGCTGGGCTTCGCGCGCCGACTGTCCCCACTAAAGTGCGGATATCCCGACTATTGTGCGACGACGCCTGCCGCGACAGGGATCTCGAGCGGCGGTGCTCCAGGTGAGATGGGATGCCTCGCTGGAAGCAGATCGCGCGGATCCAGCTCCCGCCCGGCGAAGCCGGCGACAGCGTCGACTCGGTCCGCGAGGCGTCGCACTACGACCAGCTCGTCGGCCTGTAACTCCAACCAAGCAGCCCTCGGCAACCAACTGGTTGCCGAGGGCTTTTGCTTTTCCAGGTGCGATCACCGATATCTTCACCGCATGACAGACGCCTCCGAGACCGACCGCCTGGTCAATACCGACGTCTCCGTCTTGACCCCCACGGAGCTGAAGGCCCACTTGGCAGCGGTCGAGCAGCGGATGAAGGACCTCCTCCGCACCGAACGCGACCTCCTCGAAGCGAACGCAGAAGCCCTGGCCGACCAGCCCGCCCTCCAGGCCCGCCTGACCCAGCTCCGCACCAAGCCCCTCGACTGACTGCACACCGAGGGCCGGATGACATGACCAAACGCTGGCGGCATGAGGCAGCTGCGTCGTAGGCGTCCCCGTTCATCCCGCCAACGCCGGTTGCCCGCACGCAGGGCAGACGCCGGTGGTGCGATCCGGCACCCCGGCGAAGCCGGAAATAAGACAGCCGCGCCGAAGGCGCGTCCTTTCCCGCGAACTGCAGTAGCCCACGCCGGACGAGTGCTGGTGGAGCGGTCGCGCTCTCCGGCGGAGCCGGCAATAGAACAGCCGCGCCGCAGGCGTGTCCTTTGCCCGCGAACTGCAGTTGCGTGCGCCGGGGCAAGTGCTTGTGGTGCGATCCCGCGCCCCGGCGAAGCCGGCGATAGACTAGCCGCGCCGGAGGCGTGTCCTTTGGACCCGGCGCGGCTGACGGGCTGTTTAGCGGCCCTGGTTCTTGACGGCTTCGATGGAGGCCTTGGCGGCTTCGGGGTCGAGGTATTCGCCGCCGGGGGTGAGCGGGTTGAAGTCGTCGTCGAGTTCGTAGTACAGCGGGATGCCGGTCGGGATGTTGAGGCCCACGACGGTCTTCTCGTCGAGGTTGTCGAGGTGTTTGACCAGGGCGCGGAGGCTGTTGCCGTGGGCGGCTACCAGGACGGTCTTGCCGGCGCGGAGGTCGGGGACGATGGCGTCGTACCAGTAGGGCAGCATCCGCTCGACGACGTCCTTCAGGCACTCGGTCGCGGGCAGCAGCTCGGACGGGAGTCCGGCGTACCGCGGGTCGCCGGCCTGGTCGTACTCCGAGCCGCGCTCGATCGCCGGCGGCGGGGTGTCGTACGAACGGCGGAACAGCATGAACTGCTCCTCGCCGAGCTCCTCCAGGGTCTGCTTCTTGTCCTTGCCCTGCAGGCCGCCGTAGTGCCGCTCGTTCAGCCGCCAGGAGCGCCGTACGTCGATCCACTGGCGATCGGCGACCTCGAGCGCGATGTTCGCGGTGCGGATCGCCCGGGTCAGCACCGAGGTGTGGAGTACGTCGGGGAGCAGATCGCGGTCGCGGAGCAGCTCGCCGCCGCGCTGCGCCTCCTCGACACCCTGCGCGTTCAGGTCGACATCGACCCAGCCGGTGAAGAGGTTCTTGGCGTTCCAGTCGCTGTGGCCGTGGCGGAGCAGGATCAGGCGATAGGTCATGCTCCGGAGTCTATCGAGGCTCCAGCCAGCCCTTGAAAGCGTCCAGGTTTCGAGTCGATTCACCGCGCGCGATCCGCCATTCGTACTCGCGCCGGATCGACGTCGCGAACCCGAGTTCGAGGATCGTGTTGAACGACGTATCGGCATATTCCAGTACGGCGCCGAGCAGCCGGTCCACCTCGGTCGGCGTGATCGCGTGCAGCGGGACGCGCCCGTCCAGGTGGATGTCGCCGAGATGATCGACCGCGAACGCGACGCCGTACATCTTCAGGTTCCGCTCGAGCAGCCAGCGGTACACGGCCTCGTGGTTCTCGTCCGGGTGCCGGGCCACGAACGCGTGCACCTGGACGGCCTGCGGCCCGACCGTCAGCGTCACGGTCGTCTTCAGCTTGCGCTCCCCCGGCAGATCCGCGGTGAACGCCCCGTCCTTCTCGGTGAACTCGATCTCGTTCTCGGTCAGCACCTGGCGGATCACGTCCGCCGCTGCAACTCTCACCCGGCCACCTCCGCGGCGATCTCCGCCGCCATCGTGTCCGCTGCGGTCCGGTACGCCGTCAGCGTCTTGCGGGCGGTCACCTCCCAGCCGAATCCCTGTGCGTGCTTGACCGCCGCGGTGCTCATGCTCTCGCGAGTGGCCGGATCCGTCGCGATCCGGGCCAGCGCGTCGGCGAAGTCGTCGACCCGGTGCCCGCGCACGAGGTACCCGGTCCGCCCGTCCACCACCGCAGTACTCAGACCACCCACAGCCGCCGCGACAACCGGCGTACCGCAGGCCTGAGCCTCCAACGCCACCAGCCCGAAGGACTCCGAGTACGACGGGACGCAGACGACCGAGGCCGCGCGGTACCACTCAGCCAACCGCACGCGCTCCATCGGCTTCACGAACTGCGTCACGTCGTCGATACCGAGCGCCCGCGCCAACTCGGCGTGAGACTCGGGATGCTCCATCCCGTTCCCCGACGGCCCGCCGATGATCGCGACCACTAGCCGTGAGCGCAGCGAAGGATCCCGCTCCAGCATCCGCGCCGCCGCCCGGATCAGCAGATCAGGGGCCTTCAACGGCTGGATCCGCCCGACGAACGCCAGTACGACGGCATCCGCCGGCAGACCGACCGCGCTGCGAGCGGCGACCTGATCACCTGGGCTGAACAGCTCCAGATCCACGCCAGGGTTGACGACGCCGACCTTCGCGGGCTGCGCTCCATAGAGGTCGATCAGCTCCTGCGCCTCGTCGGACGTGTTGGCCAGCAACCGATCCGCGGACTCGACCACCTGCTCCTCGCCGAGCAGGCGCGCGGGCGGTTCCGGTACGTCGTCGTCTGCCAGGCTGGCGTTCTTTACCTTGGCCATCGTGTGCATCGTGTGCACCAGCGGGACCGCCCACCGGTCGCGGGCGAGCAGACCGACCTGGCCGGAGAGCCAGTAGTGCGAGTGGATCACGTCGTACCAGCCGGGCTCGTGGATCGCCTCGGCGCGCAGTACGGCCCGGGCGAACGTGCACAGCTGGGAGGGCAGCTCGTTCTTCGTGAGGCCTTCGTACGGTCCGGCGGCGACGTTGCGGACCACTACGCCGGGCATCAGCTCGACCCGGGCCGGGAGTACCGACGCGGTAGCGCGGGTGAACACATCGACCTCGATCCCGAGGCCGGCGAGCTGCTTGGACAGCTCGACCACGTAGACGTTCATCCCACCGGCGTCCCCGGTCCCGGGCTGGTCGAGCGGCGACGTGTGCAGGCTGATCATCGCGACCCGCCGGAGGGGTTTGTTCACGAAGTCCCGGAGGGGTTTGTTCACGGAGTCAGGGTAACTCCGGGCTTTCCGCCGGGAATCGGGAATCCTCCCTATCCGCGGCCGTCCAGCTGGCGAGCAGACGGAGATTCTGTTCGGACGTCGATCCCGGCTCGACGGTGTACGTGACGAGCAGCTGGTCCGGTTCGCCCGGCGGCTGCAGGGTCTCGTACTGCACAGTGATGTCGCCCACGATCGGATGGTGCTGCGTCTTGGTCCCGAAGGTCTTGTCCTTCACGTCGTGCCGGGCCCAGTGCTCGCGGAACTCCGGGCTGCGGATGGACAGTTCGCCGACCAGCTCGGCAAGCTCCGGGTCGTCCGGGTAGCGACCGGCGTACATCCGCAGGTAGCCGACGGTCTCGTCCGCGACGGCCTCCCACTGCGGGTAGAAGTCGCGCGACGCCGGGTCGAGGAACACCATCCGCAGGATGTTGCGCTCCTTGAGGTCCAGGCTGTCGAAGTCGGCGATCAGGGCCGAGGCCAGCCGGTTCCACCCGATGACGTCCATGCGACGGCCCAGCACGAACGCCGGTACGTCGGTCATCGAGTCCAGCAGCCGCTGCAGCCCGGGACGCATGCGCTCCGCCGTACGGCGTCGTGCCTTGCGCCGGGCCGGTTTCGCCAACAGGGCAAGGTGTTTGCGCTCGTCGTCGCTCAGACGCAGTACGTCGGCGACAGCGTCGAGGATCTCCTGCGAGACGTTCTCCGCCCGGCCCTGCTCGAACCGGACGTAGTAGTCGGCGCTGACCCCGGCCGCCTGCGCGAGCTCCTCGCGGCGCAGCCCGGGGACGCGGCGCCGGCCGGTGAACACCTTCAGCCCCAGGTCCTCGGGCTGCACCCGGGCCCTGCGCGACTTGAGGAACTCGGTCAGCTCCGCTCGACGATCCATGCCTCCAGTATCCAGGCCGGCCCCGATCTCAACCTGGTTCTGCCAGGACCAGGCTCAACAGACACCTGGGTAAGCCTCGGCGACCGCTCCAGGATCGGTGACATCAACCGAACCTGGAGGAACACCATGACCGATCTCACCGGCCGCATTGCTGTCGTCACCGGCGCTGCCAGCGGAATCGGAGCTGCGATCGCCACCCAATTGGCGGATGCAGGCGCGTCGGTCGCACTGGTGGCGCGGCGGCAGGACCGCCTCGACGACCTGGCCGGCAAGCTCGGGCCGCGGACGATCGGTGTCAGCCTCGACGTCACGTCGCAGACCTCCGTCGATGCCGGCGTCCGGCAGATCCACGAGCGGCTGGGCCGGCCGGACCTCGTCGTGAACGCTGCCGGGGTGATGCTGGCCGCGCCGATTGAGGACGGCCGACTCGACGACTGGACGCGGATGATCGACACCAACGTGACCGGCGTACTCCGGCTCGTGCAGGCGTTCACGCCCGATCTGATCTCGGCCGCCGGCGACGGACGGACCGCCGACCTGGTCAACATCTCGTCGATCGGCGCGCATGTGGTCTTTCCTGGGTACGCCGTGTACGGGGCGACCAAGGCCGCACTGACGCAGCTGTCGACGTCACTTCGCGCGGACTTCGCGCCGTACGACGTCCGCGTCACGAACGTCGAGCCGGGGCTGACCGACACCGAACTCGCCACCCACCTGGACAGCTCCGGGCAAGACCTGATCGCCTCGATGAACGAGCAGATCGGGCCGCTCGCCGCGGAGGACATCGCAGACGTGGTGACGTTCGCCGTGAGCCGCCGTCGCGAGGTCAACCTGCGTCAGATCATCGCGCTACCGACGCGCCAGGCGTGACGTCTTCCCCGGCGAGGTAGACGGCCGTTGGAGTGGCCAACGTTGTGATGTCTTCGGTGGGATTACCTGGTACGACGAGGAGATCGGCGTCCGCGCCGGGTCGGATGCGACCTTTCCGGACGCGAAGAGCGTCGGCGGCGGTCGACGTACCAGCTGTCAGGGCCGCGACGGGTGGGATGCCGGCCTCGACGTACTCGGCGAGCGTGGCGGGGAGGAGGCCGTGCGGTTTCGCGGGGCCGATCCCGCCGTCGGAGCCGGCGACCAGCCTGACTCCTGCGGCGTACAGCCGGCGGACGGCCTCCTGCAGGATGGCCTCCCCGATCCCGGCCTTTGCGACCAACTCCAGGACTGCGGGCGGTACGACGATCGAGCGGTCCGAGCCGAGGGTGCCGCAGATGGCGATCCCGGATGCGGCGAGCGCACGGCCGAGTTCGTCGTCGAGGGCAGCACCTGCTGGAGTGAGGCAGGTGCAGTGCTCGATGCCGTCCACACCGGCCTGCAGAGCCTGACGGACCGCGGTCAACGCGTGCGCGTGCGCAGTGATCGGCAGGCCGTGCTCGTGCGCCGCATCGACGGCTGCCTTGAGCTCTTCGAGGGTGAACTGCGGGCTCATCGTGTCAGTGCCTGGGGTGAGTACTCCGCCGCTCGCCATGATCTTGATGACGTCTGCACCGCGGTCGGCGCGGAGGTGAACGGCCGCACGCATCTCGTCAGGCCCGGACACCTCAGCGCCGAAAGCCCAGCAATGTCCGCGAACGCTCGTCAGCGGAGCGCCCGACGCAACCACACTAGGCAGGCCCGAACCAGTGCCCGAGCCGACCGCGGTAGGAGCGCTTGGGCCGGACGTTGCGGCGCTTCGCCAGCGGAGTACGGCGTCGTGGGGGTCGCCGAGGTCGCGGACCGTGGTGACACCGGCAGCGAGGTGGGTCCGGAGCGACTGCTCGATCGTCGCACCGATCGCTTCGGCGTACTCACTCGTCGCCGCCTCGGCAGGCGATACGCCCAGCCGATCCAGGGCACCGGCACCTCCGTCAGCCGTCAGGTGGACATGCGCATCGATCAGCCCAGGCAGGATCGTCCCACCAGGCACCTCGCGAACTGCCCAATCCGACGGAACCTGCCGCCCGACACCGACCACCTTGCCGCCGTCCACCAGCACGACGTTCTCGTCGAAAACCCGTTCACCGTCGAAGATCTGCTCGGCCCGCAACGCAAACCTGGTCATACCCGGAGTCTCTCTCAGGGTGGGTTTATCCCTACCTGCGTTGGCGGATTCGCACCACTGCGCTCGGGTCTCTGCGCCGAAAGCATTGACCCCATGCGTACAGTCCTCGAGCAAGCCAAGTCCTGGCACCGTCCTCTGATGCTGATGGTGCTCGCCATGATGGGTCTCGTCGTCGCGTCGGGGATCGGCATGGCGGTCGACCATCGGGAGATCCTCAACGAGTCCGTGTGGCTCAAGCCGTTCAAGTTCGGTATCTCGTTCGTCCTGTACGGCGCGACGCTGGCCTGGCTGCTGTCGAAGCTGCGGAAGGCGAGGCGCTTCGGCTGGTGGACCGGCACCGTGTTCGCGGTCACCGGGATCGTCGACGTCGGGTTCATCGCCGTACAGGCAGCCCGCGGCACGTTCAGCCACTTCAACGACAACACCGACACGTTCAACCAGGTCGGGCAGAAGGTCTTCATGTCCGGCGTACTCGGGCTGTTCGGCGCCAGCCTGGTGGTCGCGATCATGCTGCTGTTCCAGCGCGTCGGCGACGCCCCGATGAACCGCGCCATCCGGATCGGTCTCGGCCTCGCCGTCGCGGGGATGGCGATCGCGTTCTACCTGGTGGGCTCGCACAGCGGCCGCGAGCAGGTCACCGACGCCTACGGCCACCCCGTCACCCTCGCCGGCAGCCACGGCATCGGCGTCGAGCCGGGCGGTCCCGGGATGCCGCTCACGCACTGGAGCACCGTCGGCGGCGACCTGCGCATCCCACACTTCGTCGGCCTGCACGCGATCCACTTCCTGCTCATCACCCTGCTGGTCCTGCACCTCCTCGCCGGTCGCATCACCTGGCTCCGCCCCGAGCGCGTCCGCGCCCGCCTGATCGGCGTCGCCGCCTTCGCGTACGCCGGTCTGATGGCGACCGTCACCGTGCAGGCTTTCCGCGGCCAGTCCCTGATCCACCCAGACGTGAAGACGCTGGGCATGCTGGCCGGCGTTGCCGTGATCAGCCTCGCGGCCCTGACCGGCGTCCTCACCGCCGCCCGCCGCACGGCGGCACTCGAGCCGCTCGAGCCGACCCAGCCCACCCAGCCGCTAGAACCGATCCAGCCGACCCCGGCCGCCCGCGTCTGAAAGCCGCCCCAGCCGCTCGAGTCGCCCGAGGCGACCCAGCCGACCCCAGCCGCCGACCGCCCGCGCCTGGCCGACCCCGGCCGTCGACCCACCGCGTCTGAGCGGCGGCATACCAAACCGTATGGTATGCCGACAGATGCCGCGCTGAGACGGCCGACTGGCTCGACCGGTGGGTTTGAGAGACTCGGACTATGACTTCCGAGCGTCCTCTTGCCGTGGTGACCGGAGCTAGCAGCGGGATCGGAGCCGCGTCGGCGCGATACCTCGCCCGGGCAGGGTTCGAGGTCATCTGCGCCGCGCGGCGGCTCGACCGGATCGAGACGCTGGCGAAAGAGATCGACGGCCGCGCCGTGCAGTGCGACGTGACCTCGGCCGAGGACGTCGCCACGCTGACCGCGGCCGTCGGGGACGAACTGCAGGTGCTGGTGAACAACGCCGGCGGCGCGTTCGGGTTCGAGCCGGTCGCCGAGGCCGACCTCGACGCGTGGCGGCGGATGTACGAGGTGAACGTGATCGGGGTCGCGGCCGTCACGAAGTCGTTGCTCCCGGCCCTTATCGCCGGTCGCGGCACGATCATCGTGATGGGTTCGACGGCCGGACAGGTCGCATACGAAGGCGGCGGCGGATACGTCGCCGCCAAGCACGGCGCGAAGGCCGTCGTCGACACCCTGCGCCTCGAGCTCTGGGACCAGCCGGTCCGCGTCACCGAGATCGCCCCCGGCATGGTGCAGAGCGAAGGCTTCGCCTTGACGCGCTTCGGCGGCGACCAGGCCAAGGCCGACGCCGTGTACGCCGGCGTCCGCGAACCCCTCACCGCCGACGACATCGCTGACATCGTCACGTACGTCGCAACCCGCCCGGCCCACGTGAACCTCGACCGCATCACGGTCCGTCCCCGCGCCCAGGCCGCCCAGCACAAGGTCTTCCGCGAGCAGTAGCCCTTCCGCCCCTGCCGGTCCGCCCCAGGGTTTGGTGGGTAGACCCACGAAACCATGGGTTGGCCAGCCTGATTCCGGTTGGCCAACCCACGTGCCGGTGGGTTTACCCACCAAACGCGGCGGCTGCGGAGGGAGGGTGAGCGGGGTCACGGGGTTGCTGCTTGCAATTGCAAGCAGCTTGCTAGCACACTGGGCGTATGGCCAGGTTGAGTGATCGGGCGGCTGGGGCGGTGGGCTCCGTTGGGGAGTACCTCGCCGAGCAGCGGCGGCACGCGCAGTTGTCGTTGCGGCAGTTGTCGGACCTGGCCGGTGTGTCGAACCCGTACTTGAGCCAGATCGAGCGTGGCCTGCGGAAACCGTCGGCCGAGGTGCTGCAGCAGCTCGCGAAGGCGTTGCGGATCTCCGCGGAGACGCTGTACGTACGGGCCGGCATCCTCGATCCGGACGAGAACGAGGAGGGCCGACAGGCCTCTGGCGTGGTCGACGCCGTCCTGCTCGACCCCGCGCTGAACGAGCGGCAGAAACGCGTCCTGCTGGACGTGTACACGTCGTTCGTCCGGGAGAACGCCGTCCCGGAAGAGCCTGCGGCGAAGAAGACCTCCGCCCGCAAGCGCAGTACCGAACCCGGTACCGACTGAAACCTGCTGACGACATCCCGAGGAGAAGCCTGATGGCTACCCGTACGCCTGTTACCCCGTTCTACGCGATCGCCGGCGCCGGCGACCTCGCGGTCGAGAAGTTCCGCGCGATCAGCGAGGACGTCACCGCCCGGTTCGCCAAGCTGGACCAGAAGACCCTGCAGACCGAGCTCACCAAGGCCCAGACCGAGCTGAACAAGCGCTTCGAGGCGATCGTCGCCGACGCGCGGACCGCTCCGGCCAAGCTGCGTGAGCTGCCGAAGACCGCCCAGGCCGGCTTCACCACCGTCCTCGGCCAGGCCGAGGAGACCTACGAGGACCTGGCCGGCCGCGGCAAGGAGCTGGTCGAGCGGATCCGCCACCAGCAGGCCACCGCGGACCTGGAGACCCAGGTCAAGTCCACCGTCAGCAAGGCCAAGGCGACCCGGACCACGGTGAAGAAGACCGCCCAGACCGCGACCCGCACGGTGAAGGCGACCGCGACCAGCGCCCGCAAGACCGCGAAGGCGGCCGGCAAGGCTGCCGGGTCCGCGGCCGACAAGATCGGCGACTGACGCACCACTGACGGTGACAATTCACCGATCTTTCGCGTGAATCCTCGCCCGGGCGGTCCACAGCTGCGACTCAGCAGAGGTGGACCGCCCGGTCTGTCGGTTAGGCTCGTAGCATGATCACCTTCCAGAACCTGATCCCCGGGTTCGGCGATCCACTGTCGGTCATCTGGTGGGTGCTGCTTGTCCTCAAGCTGGTCGCGCTGCTCGACGCGGCGTTCCGGCCGCGGGCAGTGTTCATCGCCGCCGACAAGCTGACCAAGCCGGGCTGGGTGCTGATCCTGGTCGTGTTCACGCTGAGTCAGTTCTTCCAGGGCTGGCTGAGCTTCTTCGGCCTGATCGGCATCGTCGCGTCCGCCGTCTACCTGGTCGACGCCCGCCCTGCTCTCCGCGCCGCCACCGGCCGCGGCCGAGGCGGATGGGGCGCCCTGCGTCGCCGCCGCGGACCCCGCCCGCTCTGACGCACCCCCCGCCCGCTCTGAAGCACCCCGCGCTCGCCGTCACCTTGCGGAGGGTCAGCACACCTCGTGGTGGGCTTGAACAGGCAATAACCTGTTCAAGCCCGCCACCAGCTGTGCAAGCCCCCGGTTCGAGGTTCAGTACGACGGATTACGAGCGGTAGACGATGACCTTGTCGCCGACCTGGACCTCGTCGAAGAGCACCTTGATCTTGGCCAGGTCACGCACGTTCACGCAGCCGTGGGACGCGCCGTTGTAACCACGCGCCGCGAAGTCCGACGAGTAGTGCACCGCCTGGCCACCGCTGAAGAACATCGCGTACGGCATCTTCGAGTCGTACAGCTTCGAGACGTGGTTCCGGCTCTTCCAGCCGACCGTGAAGCTGCCCTCGCGGGTCGCGGTCTTCACTGCGCCGAACCGGACGTCCATCTGCATCTTCACGACGCCGTCGACGACGTACCGCAGCTTGCGGGTGGTCTTGTCGATGCACAGCGCCACACCGGTCGCGCACCGCGCGTCGAGCTTCTTGCCGTTCACCACCGGCGCCGGCGGATACAGCTCGGCCTGGGTCGGCACATGGGTGACCTTGGCCAGCTGGTCCAGCGTGTTCTGGTCGACGTACCCGAGCCCGGGGATGCCCTGGGATTTCTGGAACTTCTTCACCGCGGACCGGGTCATCGTGCCGAAGTCGTCGTCGAGGTACTTCTTCTCGAGCAGCTTGAGCTGCACCAGGCGCGCCTCGACCTTGCGGACGTTCGTCCCGCTGGAGCCGTTCTTCCACAACGCCCTCGGGTAGATCGGCAGCTCACCACTGACCTCGAACGGCACCGTCTTCACATCGGAGCCGCTCGCCGTCACGGTCGTTCCGGAACTCAGGAGTGTCGCAATCACACCGCCCACGATCAACGTGCTCAGTGCCTTGCGAATGATCAGCCCACGCATCGGGCACCCTCCGTCTCGACCTCGTCCCTACACTTGTAGGACGTCCTCACCGGCCATTCGGTTGGCTCAGCGTACCGGAGGAAGCCCAGTTGGTGACCGTGCTCAACTCCGTGGACGTCGGTATCCGGATGGCCTACCGCGAGGCCGGCACCGGACCGCCGGTCGTGTTCCTGCACGGCAATCCCACGTCGTCGTACCTGTGGCGCGACGTCTTGAGCCCGGTGTCCGCGATCGCTCACTGCGTCGCTCCGGACCTGGCCGGGATGGGCAGTTCGGATCCGTCAGGGGCCGCTGAGGCGGACCGCTACCGGTTCATCGACCATCGTCGGTACGTCGACCTGTTCTTCGAGGCGCTCGGCCTGACCAGCGACGTGATCATCGTCGGCCACGACTGGGGCGGCGTGCTCGGAACCGACTGGGCGCGTCGGCATCCGGATGCTGTCCGCGGGATCGCGTACCTCGAGACACTGGTCGCGCCGGTCACCTGGGACAGCCCGAACGCGCCTGCGCCGGAGTTGTTCCGCCGGCTGCGTGGTCCGGAGGGTGAAGAGCTGGTCCTTGAACAGAACGTGTTCGTGGAGACGGTCCTCCCCAGCGGCGTCCTGCGCGAGCTCACCGACGACGAGCTCGCGACGTACCGAAAGCCGTTCGCCGAGGCCGGGGAGCGCCGCCGCCCGACCCTGACCTGGGCGCGCGAGATCCCGATCGACGGATGGCCGGCCGACGTGCACGACATCGTGGCGGCCAACGCGGCGTGGATGGCGGATTCACGGGTACCAAAGTTGTTCGTGAACGGCGATCCGGGAGCGCTGCTCACCGGGCCGCTGCGTGAGCTGTGCCGGCGCTGGCCGAACCAGTGTGAGGTCACTGTCGCCGGCCTGCACTTCCTGCCGGAGGACTCGGCCGCCGCGATCGCGGAGGCACTCGTCGACTGGATCCCGACCTGCTGAAGGAGACCCGACCATGGAGATCGTTCTGAGTACGGCGGACATCACCACGGTGCCTGCGGATGCGATCGTGAACGCTGCTCATCACGCGTTGCGCGGCGGTGGTGGCGTCGACGGGGCGATCCATCGGGCAGGTGGGCCGGAGATCCTCGCGGAGCTGATCGAGCGGTATCCGAACGGCACACCCCCGGGTACGGCGGTGTGGACGACGGCCGGCGCGCTACCGGCGTCGTACGTGATCCACGTGGTCGGGCCGAACTACGTGGCCGGGCAACGCGATCCCGCGCTGCTCGAGTCCTGCTACCGCAACGCGTTGCGGATCGCGGACGACCTTGGTGTGAAGACGATGACGCTGCCGGCGGTCTCGGCCGGGATCTACGGGTGGCCGGCGCAGTCCGCGGCGGAGATCGCCGTCGGGACGTTGCGTCGTACGCCGACGAATGTTGCCCAGGGCACCTTCTGTCTGGTGGAGCCGCGGCTGTACAAAGCGTTCCGGAACGCAACAGCGGCCGGGCAGTAGCTCCCCGGCCGCTGTTTCTGAACGCTCAGCTCACTTGCTGTAGACGACGACCTTGTCGCCGACGTGCACCCGGGCGAACATCCAGGCGATCTTCTTCTTGTCGCGGACGTTGACGCAGCCGTGCGAGGCGCCGTTGTAGCCGCGGGCCTTGAAGTCCGACGAGTAGTGCACGGCCTGACCGCCGCTGAAGAACATCGCGTACGGCATCTTCGAGTGGTACAGCGAAGAGACGTGGTTCTTCGACTTGCGGTAGACCTTGAAGACGCCGCTGCGAGTCGGCGTCTTCATCGCGCCGAACCGGACGTCCATGACCTGGATCGGCTTGCCGTTCACCAGGTACACCAGCTTGCGGGTCTTCTTGTTGATGCAGAGGACCCGGCCCTTGGTCAGGCATCGCCGGTCGATCTTGTACTTGGCGATGAGCTTGCTGGTGGACGAGGCGGCGGGGGCCTTCGTCACCGCCTTCGGCGGCAGGCCGGCCGGCGCCGGCGCCGTGGCCGACTTCTGCGCCGACCCCGCAACCTGGGGCGCGGCCTCAGCCGAAGTGGTCGCCGACAGTGCACCGACGCCCACGAACGCAACGGCCGTCAGAGTTGCGCAGACCTTACGCAGAATGCCCATGTTTCCCTTGTCCTTCCCCCAAAAGAGTGCTTCCACAAGACAGACGTCGCCGCATGGCGTCTGGTTGGTAACGAATCAAAACTTCTTCCCCCACCGGCGACCGAGAATTATGTATCACACCGATGTAGTTGCGGTCGCGCGCTGTGAGCCACCGTGTCCAGTTCGTGCCCTACGGGTTTCCCGGCAGCCACTTACGCCACAGGAGTTACTTGCCAACCAGTGCTTGCAGCCGGCGCAGCACCTCAGGAGCCCCGAGCGCCTGGGCCGTCGCGTGCAGGTCGGGACTCCGGGTCGCACCGGTGATCGCGACGCGGACGAGCTGCGAGGCCTCGCGGATCGAACCGGCGTACGCGTCCGGATCTTTCTTGTACTCCTTGGCGTTCGGCGCGAACCCGTGCTTGGCCGCGAGCGAACGGATCTGGTCGAACCACTCCTGCGGGTCGTCGCGGTGCTCGTACCCGGCGACCAGATCGGCCGCGAACGCCGCCGTGACGTCCGGCGCGACGCCGAGCGGTGCCAGGCGTTCGTCGGTCGGACCGTCGACCGGGACGAACAGCTCGGTGAAGAAGAAGCCGTACGCCGAGCGGAAGTCCGACCACTTGCGCAGGTCCTTGCGAGGGTTCTCGACGCCGTCGCGCTCAACCGCGAGCGCCCGCAGCGCGAGCTCCTTCTCGTTGTCGAGGACGGGCACGAGGTCAGGGTCGTACTCCGTCGCCCACACCCGCACCGCGTCGAGGATCTGCTGACCGCTGAGCGTCGCGATGTAGTCGGCGCTGATGTCCTCGAGCTTCACCAGATCGACCAGCGGACCGGCAACGCCGCATTGGGCCAGATCGATCGGCGTCGTCAGCGCTTCCGCCAACGGCATCTCCGCGAGCCGGCCGTTGGCCAAGCCGCGCAGGTAGTACAGGACCGCGTCAGCGGGGTACCCAGCGCCGATGTAGAAGTCGACGCCGGCCTCGAGGTCCTTCCGCTTCGACAGCTTCCGCTTCCCGCCCGGGATCTGCTTCATCAGCGGTGCGACGTGCGCGTAGGTGATCGGCTCGAACTCGAGCGCCGCAAACAGCTGCTGGTGCAGGGGAACCGACGAGATCCACTCGTCGCCGCGGATCACCAGGTTCACCCGCATCAGGTGGTCGTCGACCGCGTGCGCGAAGTGGTACGTCGGAAGGCGCGGCGACTGGTCCGACGACTTCAGGATCACTGCGTCGTTGCGATTCGCCTCATGCTCGAGCCGGCCGCGGATCGCGTCGACGAAACTGGTCCGCTGCCCGTCGGCGTCATCGGGAGCCCGGAAGCGCACGACGTACGGCGCACCCTCGTCGAGCTTCGCCTGCACGTCGGCCGGATCGGCGTTGCGCCACAGGGCGTACTTCCCGTAGTACCCCGTGGGGACCTTTGCGGCCTGCTGGCGGGCGGTGATGTCGGCGAGCTCGTCCTTGGTCGCAAAGCACAGGTACGCCTTGCCCTGCCGGAGCAGGTGCCGCACGAAGGTCAGGTAGATCTGCTCGCGCTGCGACTGCACGTACGGCCCGTACGAACCCTGACGCCGGTCCTCGTCGGAGCTGATGCGGAAGTAGCTGAAGGCGCGATCGAACTGCTCGAGCGCGCCCTCGACCTCACGAGCCTGGTCGGTGTCTTCGACCCGGACCAGGTACACGCCCTTGGAGTCGGTCGCGACATCGCGATCGATCATCGCCGTGTAGATCCCGCCGATGTGCACGAACCCGGTAGGCGAAGGCCCGAACCGCGTTACCTTCGCCCCTTCCGGAAGCTCGCGCGCCGGATACTGCTCCTCCCAGTACGCGGGCTCCGGAAGGTCGCTCGGGAACAGACCATCAACAACCGCACGATCCACCATGGCTCGGTGTCTTCTCACTTCCGACTAAGCACGATTTGCAGAACCGGTCGAGCGTAACAACCACACCCGCCATCGCGGGCGGCTAGCTCTTGCTCTTGCGGCCCAGCTTCGAGCGCTCGATCTGGGTCAGTGCCACCTTGCGCATCCGGATCGCGTCCGGCGTGACCTCGACACACTCGTCCTCGCGGCAGAACTCCAGCGACTGCTCCAGCGACAGCTTGCGCGCCGGCACGAGCTTCTCGAACTCGTCGGCGGTGGACGACCGGACGTTGGTCATCTTCTTTTCCTTGGTGATGTTCACGTCCATGTCGTCGGCGCGCGAGTTCTCGCCGACGATCATCCCCTCGTACACCTCGGTCGTCGGCTCGACGAACATCGTGCCGCGCTCCTGCAGGTTGATCATCGCGTACGACGTCGCAGCGCCGGCCCGGTCCGCGACCAGCGAACCGCTCGGGCGGGTCCGCAGCTCGCCGAACCACGGCTCGTACCCCTCGAACACGTGGTGCGCGATGCCCGTACCGCGGGTGTCGGTGAGGAACTCGGTGCGGAACCCGATCAGCCCACGCGCCGGCACGAGGAACTCCATCCGGACCCAGCCGGTGCCGTGGTTGGTCATCTGCTCCATCCGGCCCTTGCGGACCGCGAGCAGCTGGGTGACTGTGCCGAGGTACTCCTCGGGGCAGTCGATCGTCAGCCGCTCGACCGGCTCGTGCCGCTTTCCGTCGATCTCGCGGGTGACCACCTGCGGCTTGCCGACGGTCAGCTCGTAGCCCTCGCGACGCATCTGCTCGACCAGGATGGCCAGCGCCAGCTCACCACGGCCCTGCACCTCCCACGCGTCCGGACGCTCGGTCGGGAGCACCTTGATCGATACGTTGCCGACGAGCTCCTTGTCGAGCCGGTCCTTGACCAGGCGGGCGGTGACCTTGGTGCCCTTCTGGCGGCCGGCCAGCGGGGACGTGTTGGTGCCGATCGTCATCGAGATGGCCGGCTCGTCCACGGTGATCAGCGGCAGCGGCTTCGGGTTCTCCGGGTCGGCGAGGGTGTCGCCGATCATGATCTCCGGGATACCGGCGATCGCGACGATGTCGCCGGGGCCGGCCGAGTCGCCCGGGACCCGCTCCAGGGCCTCGGTGACCAGCAGTTCGGTGATCTTGACGCGCTCGATCGACCCGTCGTGCTTGCACCAGGCGACCTGCGCGCCCTTCTTCAGCGTGCCCTCGTGCACCCGGACCAGCGCGAGCCGGCCGAGGAATGGCGAGGCGTCGAGGTTGGTGACGTGGGCCTGCAGCGGCGCGTCCTCGGTGTACTCCGGGGCGGGAACGTTGTTCAGGATCGTCTCGAACAGCGGCTCGAGGTCCTCGGAGTCCGGCATGCCGCCGTCGGCCGGCTGGGTCAGCGACGCACGGCCGGCCCGCGCGGACGCGTAGACGACCGGGAAGTCCAGCGCGCTCTGGTCGGCGTCGTGGTCGAGCAGGTCGAGGAACAGCTCGTAGGTCTCGTCGACGACCTCGGAGATCCGGGCGTCGGGACGGTCGACCTTGTTCACCACCAGGATCACCGGCATCTTCCGCGCCAGCGCCTTGCGCAGCACGAACCGGGTCTGCGGCAGCGGGCCCTCGGAGGCGTCCACCAGCAGCACGATCGCGTCGACCATCGACAGCCCGCGCTCGACCTCGCCGCCGAAGTCGGCGTGGCCGGGGGTGTCGATGATGTTGATCGTCATCTGCTCGCCGTTGGCCATCTTGTGCCGCACGGCGGTGTTCTTGGCGAGGATCGTGATGCCCTTCTCACGCTCCAGGTCGCCGGAGTCCATCGCCCGCTCGTCGACGTGCTGGTGGGCACCGAACGCGCCGGACTGCCACAGCATCGCGTCGACGAGGGTGGTCTTCCCGTGGTCGACGTGGGCCACGATCGCGACATTGCGCAGGTCGTTACGGACAGGCATGAGGAAGCGCTCCAAGCAGTCAGGTGGGTTCAGGCGGTGGCTACGGCTCGTTGCTGTCAAAAACCACATTGGGCCACTCGACACAGGGCGCAGCGCATCCATCCTACCGGTTACTGCGTGTGTCCCACGAACCGGGCAATCCTTTGACATTTGTTGACTGGACGTCCAGTCTATAGTTGGCGCCTGGGGAGGGGCCGTAATCACGGGGGGTCTGCCCCGAGGCGTCGGGCACGAGGATGGGGGTTGCCCGGCGCTTCAGGGTTCCGACCAGGAGAGGAATCAGTGCCCCGATCCGCCACCGTCAACCGGGAGATGCGCGAACGCTCCCGCGAACGCATCCTGGCGGCGGCTCTGGAGGTCTTCGCAGCCAACGGCTACGAGGCCGCCTCGATCTCCGACATCACCGCCGCGGCGGGCGTCTCCCGCGGTCTTGTCGCGTACTACTTCGCCACCAAGGAACAGCTCGCCGCCGAGCTCCTGGACCGCTGGCTGGACGGCATCGCCGGCATCCTGACCATCCAGGGAACACCGGATGAACGTTTGGCCGGCATCATCGACGGCGCCCTGATGGCGGCCGCGACCACGCTGCACATCCAGCGGCTCGCGATCAGCCTGATGATGCTGCCGACCACGCACGACGTGTTCGCCCGCGTCGAGCAGGCCAAGTCCGACCGGCTGTCACTGGTCGAGGACGCGATCCGCGACGTCTTCGCGGCCCGCGGCGCCGCCGACCCCGCCGTCGAGGAAATGTTGCTCAGAGCAACGTTGGAGGGCGTGACGGTCAAGCTCGCGATCTACCGCGAGACCTTCCCGCTCGAGGCGATCCGGCGCCGTCTGTACGCCGGGTACGACCTGCCGGCCCCGGTCGCGCCACTCCCGATCGCGTCGCCACCGGTCGACCGACTCCGCGCCAAGTGACCGCGGGCGGTCCGCCGATCAGCTGAACGTCGGGGCGTGCGGGCGGACTTGGCCGACGACGTTGTCGCCACCGGTGAGGTCGAAGTGGAGGTGGTTCTCGATCGTCTCGTTGGTGATGCCGAGGCGCTGGAGGGTTGCGGCCATCACGACCTTGCGGGCGCGCGGCATACCGTCCTCGAGCTTCAGCGCGATCCCGGTGCCGTCCGCGAGACCGACGGCGTACACACCCTCGGCGCCTGCCTTGCAGAACAGGCCGTCAGTGGCTCGCATGAGCTCGGCCTCGTCGCGCGTACTCCCGCTGGCGTACTCCGGGTGCGCGCGGAACGCGTCGGCGATCCGACCCTCCTGGGTCTCCGGGGCCGCGCCCGCGAACAGGCCGAACGAGCGGGCGAGACCGGACAGCGTCAGCGCGAAGATCGGCGCGCCGCAGCCGTCGACAGCGACATACGAGACCTTCTCGCCGGCGGTGTCCTCGATCGCGGTCCGGATCTCCTTCTGCAGCGGGTGATCCGGCGAGCGGTACGTCTTGAGGTCCCAGTCGTTGAGCTTGCTGGTGAGCAGCATCGCGGCGTGCTTGCCGGAGCAGTTCATCACCACCCGCTCCTTGCCGTGACCGCCCTTGACCCATGCGTCCCGGGTCTCGTCGTCCAGCGGGTACGCAACCGGCGTGAGCAGCGCGCTCTCGTCGAGACCGGCCGTCGCGAGGATCTTCCGTACGCCGTCCACGTGGAACTGCTCACCGGAGTGCGACGCGCCCGCGAGGGCGAGCAGCTCGTCGGTGAGCGGCAGCCCGTTGCGGAGCATGCCGAGTGCCTGCATGGGCTTGTTGGACGAGCGGGGGAACATCGGCTCGCCCACGATGCCGACGGACCAGTCCACACTGCCGTCGGGACGCGTCACCACGACGGAGCCGCGGTGGTGGCCTTCGACGAAATCGCTGCGGACGACGTCGGCCAGGATCACAGGTTCGGTCACGGCTGAACTGTACAGGTGCAAAACGGCGTGTTGCGAATGATTCCCCTCACAGCCGCGAGCGCACGTGCAGCCCGACCTCGGGGTCGACGAGAACCTCCTGGCTCGCCTTCACCGTCGGCTGGTCCTCCGCCACCACGTCGAGCACGACCTCCGGGTCGACGTTGCGTTTCACGACAGCCAGTGCAATCGGACCCAGCTCGTGATGCCGAGCCGCCGACCCGATGACCCCGACCTGCTTCTCCCCTGCGAGTACGGCGTCGCCGTGCTGCGGCAGGCGGTCGACCGAGCCGTCCAGGTGCAGCCGCACCAACCGCCGCGGCGGCCGACCGAGGTTGTGCACCCGCGCGACCGTCTCCTGCCCGCGGTAGCACCCCTTGTTCAGATGTACGCCGACCCCGAGCCAGCCGAGCTCGTTCGGAATCGCCCGCTCGTCGGTGTCCAGCCCCAACCGCGGCGCCCCCGCCTCGATCCGTAGCGCCTCGTACGCCCAGACACCCGCGGCCGCACCCTCCAGGTTGGCCAGCTCGGCGCGCGGCAGGAACACCTCATGCCCACCCAACGAGTCCTCACCCGAGCGGGTCAGATACTCACCCTCAGCAGGCCCGGGCCGCCAGATGATCGCGTACTCGTCACTCACGTCCGCGATCTCCACGCGAGACATGAACACCATCTTCTGCAGCCACTCCACCAGCGCCTCAGCGGCACCAGGCTCCGTGTGCAACCAGAATGTCTGGCCGTCGTCCACGCCGTACATCACGTGCTCAACGTGCCCGGTCGGCGAGAGCAGCAGCGCAGTGGTGGACGTACCAGGCTTGAGACCTTCGAAGAACTGGGTGGTCAGCGCATGCAGCCACGTCAGCCGGTCCGGACCGGTGATCGTGACCACGTCGCGGTGCGACAGGTCGACGAACGCCTCACCGGCGATCAGGGCCCGCTGTTCGCGGAGATCCGAGCCGTAGTGCGCGGCGACACCGGCGTCGAGTCCGTCGGCCTCGACCGCGCCGGGTCGGTCCAGCAGGGGGCTGCGCTTGCGTGACATGTCACCAGAGTACGTCGCGCGGCGTACGGCGAACGCCTCCCGTCGTGGGATGTGGACAGACCGTTGGTGCAGCGAGGCTGGAGTCATCAAACGACGGAGGGACAGGGTGATGAGCGACAGGCGATTCCGGTTCGGCGTAGCGGGGAGCCCGACGACCGGCGAGGAGTGGGTGAAGACGGTCCGGCAGGCGGCGGATCTCGGCTACTCGACCGTGCTGATGCCGGACGGCCTGCAGCTCCCCGCGCCGTTCGCTTCGCTGGCGATGGCGGCCGCGGTCGCGGACATCCGCGTCGGCACGTTCGTCGCGGCGGCACCGCTGCGTACGCCGCGGCAGGCTGCCTGGGAGGCGCATACGTTGACCGTGCTCACCGACGGGCGGTTCGAGTTCGGCATCGGGACCGGTCGGCCGGTCGCGGAGCAGCAGACGGCGGAGATCGGTCTGCCCTGGGGAACGGCGCGGGAGCGACGGGAGCAGGTCATCGCGACCCTCGACCTGCTGCGTGAGCTCGACGGCGAGCGGCGTACGCCGATCATGCTGGCTGCCGGCGGACCGAAGGCGCTCGCCCTGGCGGCCGCGCGGGCAGACATCGTCTCGATTGCCAAAGACGCTACGACACCTCGCTCGGAGGTTGCGGCCGTCGCGCGTGAGCTGCGTGAGTTGGCCGGCTCCCGTGCCGACGACATCGAGCTCGCGATGAACCTGCTCGCCGCCGGCACCCGCCCGCTGCCGCCCTGGACGAAGCGCGCCTCCGGAGTGGACCCCGACGAGCTCGAGGCGATGGACTCGCTGATGCTGCTCCGCGGCACTCCGCAAGAGATGGCCGACGAGCTCCTGCGCCGCCGCGACCAGATCGGCGCGAGCTACATCAGCGTCAACTCGGGCTACCTCGAGGACTTCGCTCCCGTCATCGAGCTGCTCGACGGGAAGTAGACCACCCGCGCGTTCGTGGCGCGCCGCGGCGTGGATCCCCAGGCCATCACGGCCCGCACCTGACGCGGTCGCGCCGCAGGAGACGCCGCCCGCGCGGCAATTGTGATGGCCTGGGGATCCGCAGGCACAGCGCTGCCCGCCGGTCTGTGGCCCGGCGGGCAGCGCGTGGAGGGGTGGAAGTTGGTCTAGTGGTCGGTCTAGCGGGTCTCGGCGGGGCCGGCTCCGACGCTCGCCTGGCCGGCGGCGACACCGGCCGGGGTCTCGCCGGCTGGGGTGTCGCCGGCTGGGATGTCGCCGGCGTGGGTGTCGCCGGCGGCGAAGGCGACCTCGTCGAACGGGTCGTTGCCCGCGAACACCTGTTGCGCCTGCTCCTTGTCGAACTCGCCGACCCAGTGCCCGACCAGCAGCGTCGCGACCGCGTTGCCGGCGAAGTTCGTCAGCGCACGGGCCTCGGACATGAACCGGTCGATGCCGACGATCAGACCGACACCGTCGAGCAGCTCCGGCCGGTGCGACTGCAGACCGCCCGCGAGGGTGGCGAGGCCGGCACCGGTGACACCGGCGGCGCCCTTCGAGGCGACGATCATGAACAGCAGCAGCGAGATCTGCTGACCGATCGAGAACGGCTGGTCCATCGCCTCGGCGATGAACAGCGACGCCATCGTCAGATAGATCGCGGTGCCGTCCAGGTTGAAGGAATAGCCGGTCGGGACGGTGATACCGACCACCGACTTGTCGACGCCGAGGTGTTCCATCTTTCCGATCAGTCGGGGCAGGGCGGTCTCCGACGACGAGCTGGACACGATCAGCAGGAACTCACGACCGAGGTAGCGCAACAGCGAGAAGATCGACAGTCCGGTGACCAGTCGCAGAATGGTGCCTAGGACAACGATCACGAACAGCAGGCAGGTGATGTAGAAGGCCAGCATGATCTTGCCCAGGCTGACCAGCGCATCCCAGCCGGTCGCACCGACGACCGCCGCGATCGCACCGAACGCACCGATCGGCGCCGTCCACATGATCATCGACAGGACCTTGAAGACCAGCCGCTGGATGTGACCGATGCCGGTCAGGATCGGCTGACCCTTCGAGCCCATCCCCTGCAGCGCGAACCCGATCAGCAGCGCGACCAGTACGGTCTGCAGCACCTGGCCCTCGGTCAGCGAGGACAGCAGCGTCTTCGGGATGATGCCGAGGATGAAGTCCGTCGTACTCGTGTGCGCGCCGGCTGCCTGGGCCTGGCCGGTCTTGCGCAGCTTGTCGGTCAGATCGAGCCCGGCGCCCGGCTGCACGAGGTTGCCGACCACGAGACCGATGACCAGGGCGACCGTCGACATCACCAGGAAGTAGACGAGCGCGAGGCCACCGACCTTGCCGACGCTGGCGGCCTGCCGGACCGAGCCGATGCCGAGCACCAGCGTGCAGAAGATGATCGGGCTGATCAGCATCTTGATCAGGTTCACGAACCCGGTGCCGAGCGGTTTCAGCTCGACCGCGAAGTCCGGGAACAGGAACCCGACACCGATACCGAGCAGGACGGCGACGATGACGGCGATGTAGAGGAAATGGGTCCGGTCGTTACGTACCGGAGTGGGGCGGGGTTCGGTCGGGCTCGACATGGTGGGACTCCCTGTATCGGCCTGGCGGAGGGGTATTTTGCGGCCTGGTGAGTAACTGTGACGTGACGCACAGGAGAAGTGCTCATTTCGTTCATATCGTTCGCAGTGTGGATCAGGGGCAGACTGTCCGCATGCGACACCGTCCGTGGGAGCTGCGCCGCCAGGTTCTCTGGCTGCAGACCGTCACGGTCACCGTCCTGATCGCGATGGTCTGGATCGTGATGGTCAGCCGGTCCCGCGCCCAGGCCCTCCGGGACGCGGCGGCCACCGGCCTGGCCGCGCCGAGCTGGTGGGAGCTGGCCCGGCTCGACCTGCGCTCGATGCTCGGGATCGCCAGCTTGATGCTCGGGGTGGCGATCGCCGGCAACGCGCTCGTCACCTGGCGGGTACGTCGCGCGACACGCGGCATGGGCACGCAGTCCCTGGCGCGGATGCTCGACTTCTACGAAGGCGTGCTGCACGCGGCGCGCGAGGGCTTGATCCTGCTGGACCTCCACGGGCGGGTCCAGCTCGCGAACGACGAGGCGCTGCAGCTGCTCGGGTTACGCTCCGTTGCTCCAGGCACGCCATTGGAGGACCTGCATCTCGGCGCCCCACTGGCCGACCTGCTCGCGACCGGGCGCACGGCGTACGACGAGCTCCATCTCGGTGCCCAAGGCGTTGTCGTCGTGAACCAGCAGCCGTCGGGCCGCGGGCGGATCGTCACGCTGCGGGATCACACCGAGTTGCAGCGGCTGCTCGGCGAGCTGGACGCCGTACGGAGTCTGGCGGAATCGTTGCAGGCGCAGAACCATGAGGCGTCGAACCGGCTGCACACGGTGGTCAGCCTGATCGAGATCGGGAAGCCGGAGCGGGCGCGCGAGTTCGCGGTGTCGGAGCTGCAGTTCGCGCAGGCGATGACGGATCGCGTCGTCGGCACGGTCGGGGATCCGGTGCTGGCGTCGTTGCTGTTGGCGAAGTTGGCGCAGGCTCAGGAACGCGGTGTGGTGCTTTCGCTCGACCTCGGGCAGGAGCAGCTGAACACGCGGCTGCCTGCGCAGGACGTGGTGACAGTGGTCGGAAACCTGCTGGACAACGCGATCGAGGCCGCGCGCGGTGGGCCGGCTCCGCGGAAGGTGGAGTTCCGCGCGGCCGCTCTGCCGGGTGCGATCGATCTGATCGTGACGAATACCGGCGCCGAGCTGGGATCGGTGGAGTTGGCGCACATGTTCGAGCGCGGGTGGTCGACCAAGGCCGAGCCCGGGCACGGGTTGGGGCTCGTGCTGGTGCGGAGCACGGTCGAGCGGTGGCAGGGTTCTCTGATGGTCGATCCGGATTCCGAGCTGGACGAAGTACCGGCGCTGACGGTGCGAGTGCGGTTGCCGCGGGCGGTGGGCGCGAGTGCCTGACCCACTCCGCGTCCTCGTCGTCGAGGACGATCCCGTCGCCGCGGAAGCCCATCGCACGTACGTCGATCGGCTGCCGGGCTTCGCCTGCGTGGGAGTCGCCGGTACGGCGGGACGCGCGCTGCAGGTGCTCGCGCGCGGCGACGTCGACCTGGTCCTGCTCGACATGCACCTACCCGACGGCCACGGTCTCGACGTGGTCCGCCGAATGCGAGCCCTAGGCAACCAAACGGATGTCGTCGCGGTCACCTCCGCGCGCGAGGTCGCCGCCGTCCAGGCCGCCGCGCGGATCGGCGTCGTGCAGTACGTGCTGAAGCCGTTCGCCTTCGAGACGTTGCGGGACCGGTTGTCGGCGTACGCACGCCAACGCCGGGCCGCTGAGGCGGGACAGGTGGTCGCAGATCAGGACGAGGTGGACCGTTTGTTGCATCCAGCAACGGTCTCGTCAGTGCCGAAGGGGTTGGCCGGCTCGGTCCTGGACCGCGTCGTCCAGCTACTCGCCGACCGTGAAGGCTGGACCGCCGAGGAGATCGCCGCGTCGTTGGGCACATCGCGCATAACCGCCCGCCGGTACCTGGAACACCTCGCCGACCAGGGCCAAGCTCTGCGCACCCAACGCTACGACGGCCGCAGCGGGCGCCCGAAGGTCGAGTACTCCTGGGTCGCCGAGAGCTAGTCGGGATCTGTCGAGAAGCGCTGCATGGGAGTCGGACAACAACAGGTATGAATCAGCCGCAGACCGCGTCGCTCGGTCGCGAACGCATACCAGAGATCCATGGCCCGCCCTCGATACCAGGTCGGATACCGTTGGACGCTGACGCTTTCGCGTTGCTGTTCGACCTGCACGCCCCCGCGATCCACCGGTACATCGCTCGTCGGATCGGTACCGACGAGGCGGACGACCTCGTCGCTCAGACCTTTCTGATCGCCTTCGAGCGTCAGGATCGCTACCGAGGGGCACCGTCCGGTGTGCGGCCGTGGCTGTACGGCATCGCGACCAATCTGATCCGTCGCCGACGTCGTGACGAGATACGCCAGTACCGGGCGTACTCGCGCTCCGCCCCGGACGCAGCGCCGGCCGGCACAGACAGTCTGTCCGCCGAGGTCGTCGACCGGGTTGACGCAGAGGCGACCTCACGCGCCTTGGCCGGCGTACTGGCCGGCCTCCGGCAGACCGACCGGGACGTCCTGCTGCTCTACGCGTGGGAAGACCTCAGCTATCCCGAGATCGCCGCTGCCCTGAACATCCCCGCCGGGACGGTTGCGTCCCGCCTGCACCGTGCCCGTCGAGTCCTGCGCGCGGCGCTCGGCTCAGACTTCCAGGAGAACCGCTCATGACCGAGATCGATGCGCTCAAGCGCCTGAACGACGACGTACCGCCGGCCACTCCGCTGGCGCTCGCCCGCGCCCGTCAGCGGGTGCTGTCGGGGCAGTCGGCCGAGCGCCGCTCCACCGGACGACGTCGGATGGTGCTCGCCGGCGCCCTCGCCGGGACGCTGGCCGTCGGCTTCCTGGTCAACGACGTCGTCACCAGGACCGACGGGACTGTTGCGCCTGGCGCGTCGGCCGACGCCGGCACGTTCCTGGCGACCGCCGCCAACCAGTCGACGAGTGTCCAGGACGCACCGATCCCAGCCGGCCAGTACCGCCACGTCACCCAGCGGATCCAGCAAGGATGGAACTTCGGTCCTCGCAACGCCTACCACGGCACCCGCCTGTCAGTCAGCGAGTGGTGGGTTCCGTCCACCCAGAAGCCGCCGTTCACCGCGATCTCGGTGCTCGGCGCCGAGCGGGAGTTCTCCAGCAAGGCTGCTGAGCAGCTCTGGCGCAGGATCGACCCGCTGAACGTCAAGCCGCAGCAGATCAAGACCGCGGACGCCTGCGCCGTCATGACCGGGGGCAGCATTCTGCTGCAGCCGAAGGGCACGACGAGCAGCTGCAAGGCCGGCTGGCTGGCCCCGTCGGCCGACTTCATCGCTCGGCTCCCCCGGGACCCGGCCGCCCTGCTCGCGGCGCTGCGCAAGAACGACCACACCTGGCCGGGGCTGGGTGACGCGCCGGCACAGGGCGACTATCGGGCGTTCGAGCGCGCCGGAAGCATCCTGGTGTCCGGGTTCGCGACGTCGGAGCAGCGGGCCACGGTGTACAACGCACTGCGCGGCATCCACGGCATCCGGCTCCTTCCGGACGTGGTGAACCTGGACGGGAAGGCCGGTCGGGCGATCGGGCTGGTGGAGATGTGGGGTGTCCGCAAGGAGCTGATCATCGACTCGAAGACGGGCCAGTTCATCGGTCTCCGTGAGGTCGCTACCGTAACGGCACCGCTCAACGGTGACGGTGACCCGATTCCGTACAAGAGCGGCGACGTCATCAGCTGGACCTCGGTCGCGACGCAGATCACCCCGAGCCACCCCAAGGTCTGACGACAGGACAGCGACAGAAAGCCCAGGTCAGTTCTCTGGCCTGGGCCCTCGCAGCAACACGCGATGGTTCTGGACGGTGTCTAGGAGCGGACGAGCGTGGCCCAGAGGTGGGGCTGGAGTGCCTGGCCCTCGGCGGCCATGTCGTACGCCCAGAGCAGTTCGCCGTTGACCAGGCCGTACAGGCGGTGGCCGGCGGTGACCTCTTTCGCGGTGACGGTGCGCGCCACGACGTCCGTCTGCAGCTCGATCTTTGCGCCGTCGACGTCGCCGTACCAGATCTCGGCGATACCGGTCGGGTGCGCCAGGATCACCTCGACCTTGTTGTCCGGCTGCGGCCGCCAGAACCCGGTCTCGACCGCGAGCGGGCGCTCCTTGGTGCCGTCCTCGCCGACGACGAACGTCTGGCTGACGTAGTGCAGGTACGGCTTGCCGTTGTGGCTGAAGTCGATCTGCTGCCCGAACTCGAACTTCTCGATCGTCGGGTAGTCGCCGTGTCCGCGCCCCTCCCACCGACCGAGCAGCCACGCGAGCGGCATCAGGTCCGGGTGCAGGTCCTGCGGAATCTCGAACGCCATCGAATCACTCAGCCCGCGTTGCGGCCGCGATACAGCCGGTAGACGACAAACGCCGAGAACCAGCCCATGAACACACAGACCAGCACCAGCAACGAGGTGAAAACGACATGCAGCACGGATCCCACTCTAGAGGATCCCTCTCCCGGCGCCCCGCCTCCCACGACGTGACCTCCCGCACCCGCGTCCCCCGCGGCTTCCATTAGCGTGGCGGGATGTCCCGCACGCTGGTGATCAAACTGACTGCAGGCGCGGAGGAACCCGAACGCGCCAACCAGGCCTTCACCGTCGCCGCCTCAGCCGTCGCGGCCGGCGCCACGGTCTCACTCTGGCTGACCGGCGAGGCCGTCTGGTTCGCCGTACCCGGCCGCGCCGAAGCCTTCGAACTCCCCCACGCCGCCCCACTCACGGACCTGCTCACCGCAGTACTAGAAGGCGGCCAACTCACCGTCTGCACCCAATGCGCCAAACGCCGCAACCTCACCCAACCCGACCTCCGCCCCGGCACCCGCCTAGCCGGCGCCCCCACCTTCACCGAAGAAATCCTCACCGAATCCACCCAAGCCATCGTCTACTAACCCAACCCAGGCCGCTGTCGGTTGGAGATAGACGGCTGCGGGGCTGGCTGCGGGATGTTGTTCGGGGGAAATGCAGCGGTCCCCCGCCGGGTGGTGTTTGGCGGGGGACCGTGGTGATGATTGGTGGTTGGCGGGGACCGTTTTGATGGTTGGTGGTTAGCGTTCGCGGCCGCTGTCGTCTCGGCCTCGGTCGGCTCGGTTGCGGTCCTGGCCGCGTTGCTGGGCGGGGGTGCCGGGGCGTTCGCTGGTTGCTACGCCGCCGCCTTCGCGGCTGGTGGCACCGGCGGCTGGGGCGTGGCCCTGCTGGGTAGTGCGCGTCAGCGTGTCACGTTCGCCCGCTGGGATCTCGCTTCCCGGCTGGGCTGGCCCGCTCTTCGCCCGTTGTTCGTCGAGCACCGGCTCCTCGGCGGGCGGTCGCCACTGGCTCTCAGCTTGGCTTGCCTGACCACCTTGGCTCTGGCCTTGTTCATCGGAACCGAGCGAGGCGCTCTGGTCGACGCCGGACTGGGCAGCGCTGCCGACCTGCTGCGCATTCAACTGCTGGCCGGCAGGGTTGGCGTTCTGCTCGCCCATCCCTTGCTCGGCCGCCTGCGCCTGCTGTTGCCCTTGCTCAGGACCCTGTACCCGCTGCGGCTCCGGCGCAGAAACCTCTTGATCCTGCCCAGACAACTGCTGATCCGGCCCGGTCGTCTGCTGCGTCAGATCGTCCTGCTGCTGACCCTCGGCACCGATCGTCTGGTTCCGTACGGCGCCGTCCTGGTCGACAAACTCACCGCCCTGATCCAAGCCCGCGTCCTGCTGGTTCTCAGCACCAATCGTCTGATCCCGCAGGGCACCATCCTGGTCGACGAACTCGCCGCCCTGATCCAAGCCCGCGTCCTGCTGGTTCTCAGCACCAATCGTCTGACTCCGTACAGCGCCGTCCTGATCGACGAACTGGCCCGTTTGGTCGAGGTCCGACGGCTGTTGCCGGCCCTCGGCGCCGATTGTTGAGTCGCGGAGTACGCCGTCCTCGTCGAGGAGTTGACCGTTCTGCGAAAGGTCGGTCTGGGTGTTGTCTGCGTCGAGGCCGGGCTGGTCGGCTGCGGGCGAGTTGAGCTGGTCCTGGTCAGCGACGGCGGTTTCGGCTTGCTGGAGGTTTTCGGATTGGGTTGCCGGGTCCTGCAACTCGCCGTCGGCTGCGAGGTCTTGTTGCTGCAGGGCGTCGGTGCGCTCGTCGTTCAGTTCGTTGTCGAGTGCGGTGGCGGCCTCGGCCGCGCCGACGGCTGCCGGCACGGCGTCCGCGGCATCGAGGCCGTCCTCGCGCTGCTGATCGCGGCGCCGGTCCTCCTCCTGCTTACGCCTTGCCTCGTCGTCGCGCGCCTGCTGCGCCTCGCGATTCTCGACCGCGTCGTCCACGCCGTCGCCGTCGCGGTCGTGGGCGTCCGCGTTCTGCTCGTCGATCTCGTCACGACGCTCGGTCGCGTCGTCGATGTGGTCCCGGTCGCGGTCGGTCCGGTTCTCGATGTCGTCGGGGATGCCGTCGCGGTCACGGTCGGCGTTCAGCTGGGCGTCCTGCTGATCGAGGCGTTGCTGGGCGTCGTCCACCTCCGCCTGCAGCGCCTGCCGTTGCTGCTCCAGGCCGCGGTTGTCTGCCGCCAACTCCTCGGCCGCCCGCACCTCGGCGGCAGTGCGCTCGTAATCCCGGGTGCGGTCACGCGGGTCCTGGTCGCGCGTCGCGTCGTAGTGATCCTGGTCCCAGCTCCGCCGTCTGAGTCCCTCCTCGACCACGGCGCGCGTTCCTTGCCGACGGCCCCAGTTGTCCCTGATGGCGCCGGTCATCCGCCTCCACTGGGCCCAGATTTCACGGCCTTTGGCGAAGAGGATCTGGAGGTAATGTTCCGCGCTTTCTTCCTCGGCCATCAGGCCACCTCGCTGGCGTAGACGGAGTACCCGAATCCGGCGGCAGTGTCGTCCGGGCCCGGCTGGGACGCGTACAGGTGGATCTCGGCTCCTGGGCGCAGCCAGACGGCCAGGTGTCGGCGGCGGCCGCGCCACTCCGGTGGGACGCGGAGATCGCTCCCGGGCCCGACGAAGACCGGCGGGCCCCAGTAGCGGCGGGCGAGCTCGAGCTGACCCGGCCAGTGGTCGTCCAGACCTTCCTCGGCCAGTGGAAGCTCACCGGAAGCGATGTCGTACGCCGACCAGCCGCTTCGCGGGCTCTCCGGAAGCACGGCGTCCGGCAGCACGAGCATCACCGTCTCGCGCTGGGTCACCAAGCCCCACGTGTACCGATCGGGGTCGATGTTGCCCGGCGCCCACGGACGCCAGCCGGTGGCGGCGGTGACGCGGTTCACCAGGGCACGGATCGCGTCCATGCCGGTGTCCGGCGGGCCCCAGACCGTTCGCCAGTCCGCGACCTCGGCCAGATCCGCCATCGCACGCTCGTCATCCTCGGACGACCGCTCCTGCGTCTTCACTCCGCCTCACTCCTTTCGCCCCGTCCGCCAAGAGGGATCGGTCCGCCCAGAAATCACTCCAGCCAGCGATCAGTTCGCTCAGAGTATGCCCCGATCGGTATCACCATCCGCCGTACAGACGCAGACCTGTGGATAACTGTTCCCCGCCGATCTCGTTCGCGACCAGTAATACGCCGTTCGCGAGCAGTAACCGGTGTACGCCGTACAGACGTCCCCAGCGGGGTTGTAGTGGAAACATGAAGCTGCCGACGCTGCCGACCGAGAAGTCGTTCCAGTCGTCCCTGCACCACCCGAGGGTGGCGACGGTCATCGGGCGCTGGCTCGGCACCGTGGTCGTGATCTGCTTCCTGACCGGGCTGTACAGCCACTTCCAGCAGGACACCCCGAGCTGGCTGCCGATCCCGAGCCGTCCCGCGACGCTGTACCGCGTGACGCAAGG
Source organism: Kribbella pratensis (assembly GCF_004365355.1). Classification (GTDB taxonomy): domain Bacteria; phylum Actinomycetota; class Actinomycetes; order Propionibacteriales; family Kribbellaceae; genus Kribbella. Next base: position 1,133,135 of record NZ_SODP01000002.1, read on the forward strand.
CGTGCACGTAGTGAGCGGGACCATCGCGGTCCCGTTGCTACTGGCAAAGTTGTGGACGGTCTACCCGAAGCTGTTCGCGAAGCTCCCGTGGCCGCCGAGTCGCAAGGCACTCGAGACGATGCTCGAGCGGGCGTCGATCCTGGTGCTGGTGTCGGCGATGGCTCTCGAGCTTTTCATCGGGTTCCTCAACACCCTGCAGTGGTATCCGTGGCCGTTCCCGTTCCGCCAGACGCACTACGCGCTCGCCTGGATCATCGTCGGCGCCCTCTTCGTGCATATCGCTGTCAAGCTCCCGCTGATCCGGGCGAACTGGCGGCGCATCGCCGAGATCGTGCCGAACTCCTTGCCTCCGGCAATCTCAGGGCTCACCCGCCGCGGCCTGTTCCGGACAGTGGCCGGCGCGGCCGCGGTGGTAGGCATCACCTCGGTCGGCCAATCGGTGCCCGCGCTCGGGCCGGTTGCCGTACTGGCGCCACGCAAGCCGAACATCGGACCGCAAGGACTCCCGGTCAACCGTACGGCGGACGCGGCCGGCGTGACCGGCATCGACGACAACTGGCGGTTCACGGTCAAAGGACCACGAGAGCTCTCGTACACCCTCGAGGAGTTGCAGCAGCTTCCGCAGAGTCGCTCGGCGTTGCCGATCGCGTGCGTGGAGGGCTGGAGCCAGGGCGGGCGATGGGAGGGCGTGCGGATCCGGGATCTGCTCGAGCTGTGTGGCGCGCCGGCGCACTCGCGCGTGCGCGTGGTGTCGATGGAGAAGGGCGGGTTCTACGCGACCAGTGAGCTGCCGGAACAGTTCGCAGCTGACTCGCTGACACTGCTGGCGCTTCGGCTCAATGGCACAGAGCTGGCGCTGGACCACGGATTCCCGGCGAGGATCATTGCGCCCAACCGGCCCGGCGTACTCCAAACCAAATGGGTCCATCGGCTGGAGGTCATCGCATGAAGACCCGAATGGGACTGGCAGGCGTGGGCGTGCTGCTTGGCCTCTGGGGCGTTTGGAAGCTGGCCACCACCGTCGACCTGCACGGTTTGGTCCGGCTGCCGCTTTGGCTGGGTGGCGCGGTGCTGGCGGACGACTTCTTCTTGGTGCCGTTGACCGTCACCGCCGGATGGCTGGTGACGCGGTGGGCGAGCAGGCCGGACGGCCATCGGACCGTGGGCGCCATCCGGACGACGTTGTTGTACGTCGGCATCACCAGCCTGATCGCGGTGCCGCTGATGCTGCGTCAGGGCAAGGGCGTGAACCCGACGATCCTGCCCCGAGACTACCTCCGGGACTGGTTATTGCTGGAGGCAACGATTATCGCGGCCGGGATCGTCGGCTACCTCATCGCTTCACGTTCAGCAGGGAACGCGCTTCGTCCGGCGACATCGGCGGTCGTTGCGCGAGCGTGGCGAGGGTTGCGGCGCGTTCGACGAGCTCCGCGTTATGAGTGACCGGCTGCCCCTTCGCCAGCGTGAGCGTGTCCTCCATACCGACACGGAGGTTGCCGCCCTTCGACAAAGCGGCCAGGGCGACCGTGATCGCCGTACGGCCGATGCCCGTTGCGGACCAGGACGTGACTGCATCCGGCAACGCGTTGACGGCCGCGACGAGCGCGTCCGCCGTACCGGGCATGCCACCGGGAACGCCCATGACCAGGTCGCAGTGCACGCGTTCGCCGTACGGCAGGCCGTACGTGCCGAGGAGGCGGTGCAGCGCGGCGACATGGCCTAGGTCGAACAGCTCGAACTCGGGCACGACCTCCCGCTCCTGGGTGAGCTGGTAGAGCTGGGTCACAAACGGCCACGGATTCATGAACACGTCGTCGCCGAAGTTGACCGTCCCCATCGTCAGCGAGCAGGAGTCGGGTACGGCGTCGAGCACGCGCAGCCGGTGATCGTACGGATCGGTGACCGCGCCGCCGGTGGACAGCTGCACGATCAGCGCGGTGTTCTCCCGGACCGCGGCGACGGTCTCCGTCAGCCGGCCGAGGTCGAGGGTCGGCTTGTGCTCCCCGTCGCGGATGTGGATGTGGATCATCGCCGCTCCCGCGGCCTCGCACCGCTTCGCGGTCTCGACCAGCTCGTCGAGCGTGGTCGGCAACGCCGGGCAGTCCGCCTTCGCGGTCTCGGCACCGGTGGGAGCAACAGTGATCAGAGTCGACGCCATGGACGAATCCTGCCAGATCGGTCATGAAAGCGGATATTTGCCGGTCCCGAGGTCCGATCACCGGACGATCTCCGGCAGGAGAGGATGGCCTCATGAGAGCCGTAGTACAAAGAGTCAGCCGGGCATCGGTCACCGTGGACGGCGAGGTGGTCGGAGCTGTCGACGAGCCCGGACTGCTGGTCCTGCTGGGCGTGACCCACGACGACACCGCCGAGAAGGCGGCCGCGCTGGCCGCGAAGATCTGGACCCTCCGCATCCTGCACGGCGAACGCTCCGCCGCCGACGAGCACGCCCCGATCCTCGCGATCAGCCAGTTCACCCTGTACGCCGATACCCGCAAGGGCCGCCGCCCGTCCTGGAACAACGCCGCCCCGGGCCCGGTGTCGGAACCGCTCTACAACACCTTCTGCGAGTCCCTGGAAGCCCTCGGCGCCAAGGTGGAACGCGGCCGCTTCGGCGCCCACATGGACGTCTCCCTCACCAACGACGGCCCGGTAACTCTCATCCTCGACGCATAAACAGAACCGGCCCCCGGATCCGTGCGGGATCCGGGGGCCGAGGTGTTCTGGGTCGGTGAGGTTCGACTCAGACGGCGTCTGCTGGGATCAGCTGACGACGCCGGCGGCCGAGTGGCCGACGACGACCTTGGTGTTCAGGCTGTAGACGTTGATCACCAGCGCGTCGACCTCGATGTAGCGCTTCTGCCGCAGGACCTTGTTGAAGGTCAGGCTCGCGATACCCGGGATGTTCAGCGTCTTGTTCTCACCGGTCGGGACGGCGTAGGTCTTGCCGCCGACCTTGATCGAGGCGATCGTCGAGGACGAGCTCACGCCGCCCTTGCCGTCCTTGGTCTTCCACGCGGACGCGGAGGACTCGATCGCACCGATGGACAGGCTGCCGACCTTCACGCCCGCGACGTGCGAGGTGAAGTTGATGTAGGACTTGTCGGTGCCGATGGCGCCGTTCTTGGTGGTGTAGACGCCACCCACGTAGGCAACCTTCGGGATGTTCAGCTCGCCGACCGCGACCCGGACCGTCTTGCCCTCAGTGCCCTGGCAGGTGGTCTGAAGGGACGTGGCGTCGGAGACGACCAGCTTGTCGGCCGTGGCCTTGGTGCCGTACGCCGAGCCGATCACCAGTGCCGTGGCCGGCTTGGAGATCTCCGCGCGGGTCTTGAGCACCGCGACGTCGACGCCCTGCGGGATGTACTGGTTCTTCACCGTCGCGTGCAGCACGACCGCCTGCGCGTACGAGTAGATGCCGGAAGCGGTCTTCACGCCGCCGACCCGGTTCAGCACGATGTAACCGAGACCCGGAACCGCGATCTTGGTGTTCCACTTCGGCTTGAGCAGCGACGGCACCGAGATCGCACCGATCTTCACGCCCGCGAACGTGGTGTCACCCGTGTACGACAGCTGACCCTTGTAGTACTTCGCCGTCGTCGTGGTCTTCACGCCGGTCAGCGTGAGCAGGTTGCCGACGCGGATGTCGGCGGCCGTCGCGGTGCTGGTGACGCCCGTCCCGCTCTTGTTGTTGAACGCGTGCGTGTCGGTCTTCACCGAGCGTGCGATCGCCTGGTTGTTCACGTTCGCCGTGGACAGGTCGTTCTTGTCGTGCTTGGTGGCGTCAGTGGTGCAACCAAACTTGCTGATGACCTGCGGACCGCTGTTCGCCAGGCCGGATTCGACGTCGGTGCCGTACGAGTAACCGCTGTATCCGAAAACCGGCGAGGCGGACGCCGAACCCGAGGTCAGCGCGATCGTAGAAGCCACGCCGACGACCGCCGCAACTCCGACGGCAGCGAGCTTCTTGTATCCGATGCGGGGTCGCATTGACCCCTCCTCCCTGAGTGATGACGTGACCCGAAGCGCGGGTCAGGACACAGACACAACTCAGCCGATTGCGGTAGGTGACGAGCCGACCGCGCTCTGAGACCTAACCGTTACATTGCCGCTCGTCCCGCGAGATTTCCCCCACCGACCCGTAACTCGGCAGCGATGACCCGAAATCCCTGCCCCGTAAGCAATCCCGGGCATGCCGAAGGGCCCGGACGCGCAAGGTCCGGGCCCTTCGTGCCTACTTCAGGGTGGGCCACCGATGGGTGGTGGTGGCACCTTGTGTAACGACCGACTGCTCAGACGGTGACGGCCACTTCCGCGACCTCGCCGTACTGCGCGACCACCTGGCGGTCGACCGGGTCGGCCTTCGGGGCCAGCGTCCGCAGCGTCCAGCTGCCCGGCGCCGCGAAGAACCGGAAGTGCCCGGTGGCCGACGTCGGCACCTCGGCGGTGAACTCACCGGTCGAGTCCAGCAGCCGCACGTACGCGCCGCCGACCGGCTCCTCGCCGCGCAGCACCTGGCCCTGGATCACGGCTTCCTTGTCGACGTCGACGCCCTTGAGGTCGAGGCCGCCCTTCGTTGCTCCACACATGTGTCAGGCCTTTCCGGGTTCGTCGCCGAGGGCAACGGGTACGCCGACCAGCGAGCCCCACTCGGTCCAGGAACCGTCGTAGTTCTTCACGTTCTCCTGGCCGAGGATCTCGTGCAGCACGAACCAGGTGTGCGCCGAGCGCTCGCCGATCCGGCAGTACGCGATGGTGTCCTTGCCGAAGTCCACGCCGGCGTCGGCGTACAGCGTCTTCAGCTCGTCGTCCGCACGGAACGTGCCGTCGTCGTTGGCCGCCTTGCTCCACGGGATGCTGGCCGCGGTCGGGATGTGACCCGCGCGCTGCGCCTGCTCCTGCGGGAGGTGGGCCGGGGCGAGCAGCCGGCCGGCGTACTCGTCAGGGCTGCGTACGTCGACCAGGTTCTTCACGCCGATGGCCTCCAGGACCTCGTCGCGGAAGGCGCGGATCTCCAGGTTCGGCTCCTTGGCGGCGTACTCGGTCGCGTCGCGCTTGACGACCTCGTCGGTCAGCTCGCGGCTGTCCAGCTCCCAGCGCTTGCGGCCGCCGTCGAGCAGGCGGACGTCCTCGTGGCCGTAGAGCTTGAAGTACCAGTACGCGTACGCCGCGAACCAGTTGTTGTTGCCGCCGTACAGCACGACCGTGTCGTCGTTCTTGACGCCGCGCTCGGACAGCAGCGCGCTGAACTGCTCCTGGTTGACGAAGTCCCGGCGGACCGCGTCCTGCAGGTCGTCCTTCCAGTCCAGCTTGATGGCTCCGGCGATGTGGCCGGCGTCGTACGCCGAGACGTCTTCGTCGACCTCGATCAGGACAACGCCGTCGTCGGACTTGTGCTCCTCGACCCAGTCGGCCGAGACGAGCGCGGATTCCCTGCTCATGTGTGCTGCCTCTCAGTTGGTAGCGGTGGTTGGCGTACGAATGCGGTGGATCAGCAGATAGGCCTCGCAGCCGAGGCAGAGCCCGACGGCCGCGTTCACGAACGCGGCGACCAGGGCGAATCCGGTGGCGACCACGCCCAGCACGGTGACGCCGGTCAGGTACCCGATCAGACCGGCGACCGCGAAGACGAGGCCGACCAACTGGGCGAACCGCGGCGGGGCCGCGTCCTCCAGTTCCTGCGGCGGTCCGATCCGTGGCCGGACCAGCCGCTTGAACAGCTGCCCGTACGGCGAGGCCTGCACGCCGAACGCGACCGAGATCGCGAACACCACGGCCTGCACGGCCAGCGGCCACGGGTTGTTCAGTACGAGCGTCAACGCCAGGACGACCGTGGTCACCCCGGCCGCGAACCGGAGTCCGCGGGGATCAACCTTCTGTGCCGCCGATGATTCGGACATGACGACTCCTGCGAGGAGGAGGGCTGTCGAGCCGGACCCGCCCGGGTGTGCGGGGAGGCGACGTACGCGGAACCGTGCTCAGCGACCGGTTCCGCAGCGCTCGGGACGCCGCCTGGTCAGCGGCGTCGACACAGCGATGAGCGCACCCGGCAGTTGTCCACTGCCCTGCGCTTCGTCAGCCATGTCGTGTAAACCACGGATCGAGCGTACGGAACCCGGAGGGGCCTGCCGAACGTGGTCCCATTAGTTGAGACAACTGATCACATGGTGATATCAGACCCGGACCACGTTCGTGGCCGCTACCTTGTCGTGCAGCGCCTGCTTCTTGTCGTCCCAGAGCGGCCAGAGGTAGTTGAGCAGCGCGATGAAGCCGGCCAGCGTGCCGACCAACGGGACCAGGCCGAGCACGCTGAGCCCCATGTCGAAGCCGTACCGCTTGGCGACCGCCGCGCCGGGCGGGTTGCCGGGGACGTCCCGCAGCCGGACCGCGATCCCGAGCAGCATCTTGCCGGGGGTGGCGCCCTTCTTGGTCAGGAACAGGTACTCGTAGACGAACGACACCACGAGACCGATCAGGACCGCCGGGATCATCCACTTGTAGACCTCGGGCGGCAGCGAGGTCGTGGTCGTCGGGGTGCCGGCCGCGGCCGCGTCCATCGTGGTCTTGAAGTAGTCCCAGAGGACCTGTGAGTACTTGTAGTAGAAGTAGCCGGTCAGCGGCAGTCCGATGATGCCGACGATGATCGAGTCGATGATCCGCGCGAACACCCGCCGCCACCAGCCCGAGAGGAGCTGACCGTCCGGAGTGGTGTTCGGACGCTTGCCCGGGTAGCCGTAACCCTGCTGCTGCGGGTGCCCGTACTGCGGCTGCCCGTACTGCGCCTGCTGGCCATAGTGCGGCTGCGGTCCGGCGTACTGGCCGTACTGCGGCTGCTGCGGCTGCTGCTGCGGCGGGGCGTACTGGCCGTACTGCGGCTGCGCCGGGCGGGTCGGCTCGCTCGGAGCCGCGCCACCGCCGTACACCTGGCCGTGCTGAGCGGCCTGACCGTACTGCGATGCGGCGCCGAACTGCCCTTGGTACGGCGATGGGCCCTGTTGCGCACGGCGCTGGTCCGTCCAGGTGTTGCCGTCCCAGTACCGCTGCTGGGTCGGGTCCGCGGGGTCGTCGTACCAACCGGCTGGAGAGCTCACCTGGAGAGTCTTGCCTACGCGCAGGTCCATGCGCCATTCGGTGGCACGTACCGGACGGTCGTCAGCTCGCCTGGCGGTCGATCGCGGTCGCCAGCGCGGCGATCACGTCGGGCTTGCGCGGTGCTCCACTGGCACGCTTGACCACGGCTCCGGTGCTGTCGAGCACCAGCGTGGTCGGCGTACGCAGGATGTCGAGGCGGCGTACCAACTCGAGGTGGGACTCCGCGTCCAGCTCGACGTGCCGCACTCCCTCGACCATGCCCTCGACCTCGGCCAGCGTCCGCCGGGTCGCCCGGCACGGCGCGCAGAACGCCGACGAGAACTGCAGCAGGGTTGCCCGCTCGCCGAGCTCCCCACCGACCTCCGAGGCCGTCACCCGCTCCACGTCGTCCTCGCTCTTCCCACGGAACCGCCCGTCAGCCCAGGCCTTGAGCGCACTGAGCAGCACGCCGACGACCACAGCCGCGACGAGCACCCACACACCAAGACTCACAGTTATCCACGGTACGACCCCTCATCCACCTTTCAACCACCCGTTTCACCCACTGAGAACAGCACGCGGGTCAACGGTCAGCTGGTGCCGGGAGTGCCCGGTCGGCCAGGGCAGGGTGTCGTCACCGTCGCCCGGGTACCGCGGCACCACGTGGACGTGGAGGTGGTCGAGCCCGCGACCGGAGCCAGGCCCGCTCGCATTCAACAGGCAGACACCGGTCGCACCGAGCCCCGTCATCATCCGCTGAGCCATGCGCTGCGCCAGGTCCATGACCTTGGCCAGATCGGCGGTCGGGGCATCCAGCACGCCCGCGGTGGTGTGACGGCGCGGGACGACCAGGGTGTGGCCCGGTGCGATTTCCTCGCCCGGAAGGGGGAAGAACGCGACGGCGGCGTCCTCTTTCTTGAACAGGTCAGGTGAGTTGGTGGCGATGAGGGCGCAGAACACGCAGGCGTTCATCCGGTGATTCTGACTTAATGGGCGTGTGGAGAGTGGGTTGGTGGTGCGGTCCGGGGTGGTGATTCCTGAGGGCGAGCTGGCGTGGCGGTTCTCACGGTCGAGTGGACCGGGCGGGCAGTCGGTGAACACCACCGACAGCCGGGTCGAGCTGAGCTTCGATGTGGCGGGTACGTCGGCGTTGAGCGACGTACTGAAAGCGCGGGCGCTCGAGCGGCTGCAGTCGCGGCTGGTGGACGGGGTCGTGACGATCGCGGCCTCGGAGTACAAGTCGCAATGGCGTAACCGGGAGGCTGCTCGGGAGCGGCTGGTCACGCTGATGCGTGAAGCGATCGCACCGCCGCCCCGGAAGAGGCGGCCCACCAAACCGAGCAAAGCGTCGGTACGGCGGCGCCTGGACGACAAGAAGCGCCGCGGCCAGACCAAGCGGCTGCGCGGTCGCCCGGACGACTGACGAGGCCCTCTGGCTGGCTACGCTTCCGACGTGCAGGAAACGGGGAGCGGGGGGTCGGAACAAGAGGAGCCGGAAGAGCTCCCGGAGTTCCAGGACCTGACGGTGCGCGGCCGCACGCTGCGGACGTGGTCGATCAGCGCGGGCGTCGTGCTGCTGGCGATCTCCGCGGCCTTCGGCGGTCTGAAGAAGGCCGGAGCGGAGACTCCGCACGTGGATGCGGGCACCGCGATCGAGGCCGGCCAGTTCGAGGTGACGATCCAGCGCGTCGTCACCGTGAAGGACCTGAAGCCGTTGTTCACCCCGGACGACGGCGGTGCGCTGATCGCGGTCGTGACCAAGCTGAAGGTCACCGACGACACCGGTACGACGCCGCCGTCCGACCTGATCCGGCTCATCGGCGTACCAGGGGTGAAGGACACCGACCCGCCGCTCGGCACCACCAACGTCGGCGACGAGACCATGGATCCGGTCCTCACGCCCGACGCCGGCGAGGACATCGCGTACGTCTGGAAGTTGCCCAAGGCCACGCAACTCCCGACCCAGGTCGACCTGACCGTGCAGGGTTACGAGCACGAGGACGAGTCGATCCTCGACCACCACGAGAAGTGGCTGCCGGACAAGGTAGTTGCCGACAGCACCGTCAAGGTGACTCGCAAGTGAGGGCGCGGAGGGTACTCAATCTCGGCCTCACGCTGGCGGTGCTCGTCGCGATAGTCGGCCTGTATCGCCTCACGCCCACGCAGAAGGACATCCAGGACCCTACGCCGGTCAAGGGCATCATCGGCCGCACGGTGAAGACACCGCGGTTCGACCTGACCGTCAGCGACGTACGCGTCGGCAGGAAGCTCCGCATCCCGCACTCCACGCCGGACCGCGACACGCTGACCGACTTCGTGGTCGTCGACGCCACCATCACCGCCACCCGCGAACCGATCCACGTCTCGAACGTGCGGATCAGGTCGTCCGACGGCGTCACCTATCTCGGTGCCAACCGCAACGGTCTGAACGAGGTCGACCTGACCGGCAGCGAGCTCTCGCCGGACATCCCGGTTCGCGGCTCGTTCGTGGTCGAGATGCCGGCCGACAAGGTGCCAGGGGCAACGTTGCTGGTGATGGAGAAGTCGATTCTCAACGACCTCGAGCCCCAGGTCACCGTCCCGCTCGGCCCGGACGCCCCGAAGGTGCAAGACGTTGTCGCGCTGACCCCCGCGAGCGACACATGACCGGCGCGCGCCGCGCCCGCCGCGGCTGGTTCCGGACGAACACGGTCGCGCTCGCGACGCTCGTGCTGGCGATCCCGCTCGCCGGCTGGTGGACCACCCGGAGCGACTACAAGTCCTGGTACGACGCTGAGCCCCGCGATCCCGTCGTCGTGTCGGCCGGCGGTACGTCGTACAACGGCGCGATCTGGTACGGCGCCAGCGTCGAGCAGGATCCGCGGCCGGTGCGGACCGGTTCGGGTGACGCCCTGCCGGACGGGACAACGCGGATCCGCGTGTACTTCCGGATCCAGGTGAACCAGCTGTCTGCGCTCGAAGGGCTCAGCGGCTGCCAGGTCCACCTGCGCGCACCGGACGGTCGTATCTGGGACGAGACCCTGATCGCGGACGACTACCAGGACCGTCCGACCGGCTGCACGGGCGGGTACGACGACAAGCCGGAGAGCTGGCGCGGGCAGTTGGCGCAGTACTACGTGAAGCCGGTGGCCGGGAAGCCGTTCGAGACGGTCGCGGTGTTCGTCGTACCGACGTCTGTCGCCGGCACCGTGCAGCCGACGATCACCTTCGCTACGAAGCTCCCTCAGTACTTGGCATTCCCGAGGTAGCAGCACTCAGGTCGGTGACGCCGTGGTCGCCGGCCGACTGCTCGTGGACCGCGCGGGTCCGTGGCGTCAGGTATCCGGCCAGTCCACCGATCATCCGGTCGTACGCCGCGGCGAGCAGGCTGACCTGCAGCGAGATCTTCAGGCCGTCGGTGATCAGGTTCAACGGCTCGTCTATGACCATCCAGAACTGCAGGGTGTGCGGACCGAGCACCCAGAGCTTCAGCGCGATCCACACTGCGCTGGCGGCGAACGTGACGACCGCCCAGGCCAGGAAGTACCCCAACATCGGCCGCAGCCCAGAGCGGACGACCAGCCGGAACGCATTGGCCACTGGGATCCAGCGGTCCTTCCAGTCGGAGACCACTGAGTTCCCGGCGATGCGGACGATCCGCGGAGTCTGCTGCCAGCGATGCGTGATCCGGTCGAACCGCCAGCGTGGTGCGTCAAGCTTCTGCACGACGCGGCCGTAGATGACCGCGGTCATCGTGATCCACATCAACGGCAGTACGGCGGCATCCCACAGGTCGCCGATACCGGCCGCGACGAAGCCGGTGACCGCATCCCACACCGCGCGGACCTGGTCGACACCGAGCAGGTGGTCCAGCACCCAGGTGTAGCCGTCATGCATCCACTGCCAGACCACGCGCTCCTTCAGCCAGGTCTTGGGCGGCGGGATGACCGACGTCGCCTGGTAGACCACCACGAAGATCCACAGCGCCTCGAGATACGTGACGAACAGCTTGCGGACCGGGCCTTCCTTCTCCTTCTTCCACTTCTTGAACACGAAGCGGAGCAGGTACGCCGTGACACCGAGGCCGAGGAACAGCCAGGTCGACAGCGACTGCAGACCCTCCGACGGCTGCGGCACCGCACCGCCGTTCAGAACGGTCGCTGCGGTCTCGTTGACCTTGTGAACGGCCAGTTGGTACTCGTAGTCGAGCGCCTCGTTCTGCAGGAACTTGTACGCCGCATAGAACGCCAGGAACGGAAGCAGCGCCGCAGCGAGCGCGTCGAGCGGCTTGTGCTCGTTGCCGGGCTCCATGCCGTCCGGAGCAAGCGTCCCCTCGGCCACAGCCCGCCGGTGGAAGCGCAGCTCACCACGCAGTACCAGGAACATGCCGACGTACATCGCGAGCGAGACCACGACGAGCAGAGCGAGTACTGCGATGCCGGCAGCCTCAGCTCTGGCGCCCGCTTGCACCGCGACCCACTGCAGACCCCGGTGCGCCAGCTGCGCCACCAGGAAGACCGCGAACAGGCGCGGCCAGGCCTTGCCGAACAGGACCCCCGCCCGCCCCACCGTAGTGAGTAGCGTCCCCGACTCCATCGCCACGCGACGAAATCTACCTCTCGGGAAGCTCGCCCCGGCCGGGTCGGTCAGCCGCCCGCGAAGGGTGGTAGCGCGTCGACCAGAGCGCCCTGGCGCAGCGGCGTGGCCGGGTCGGCGCGCTCCCCGTCCAGTAGGAAGGTACAGATCGACAGCACCCGCGCCAGCTCCGGCCGGTCGGTCGAAACGGCGGTGACCAGGTCGCGGATGGAGCCCGCCTCGGCGGTCGCCGACGACTCCCCTGCGGCTGAACGCGCGGCAGCGAAGTACCTGATGGTGACTTCCGGCATCTGGTCGGCGCCTCACTAATCGGTTAAGTCTTCGGCTATTATGTCAGCTTGCTGTTATGCCCAGTGTGTCTCAGGCCCCCGGCAACGACGCCGTCGGGGCCTGACGTGCACGAGGACCGGATCCAACCCTCGGGATCCGATGATCAGCACAAGGAGACGGCGTGAGCACGTTGCTTCTGCTGACGAACGCGCTGCAGGCCTCCGCCGAGGTCCTGCCCTCGCTCGCTCTGCTCCCGCACCAGATTCGCATCCTGCCGCCCGAGGTCGCCGCGCTGGTCGACGCGCCTGACGCGGACGCGGTGCTGCTGGACGCCCGCCGCGACCTGGTCGCCGTTCGGAGCGCCTCCCGGCTGATCCGCACCACCGGCATCGACGTACCGCTCATCCTGGTCGTGACCGAGGGCGGTCTGACCGCCGTGAACGCCGACTGGGGCGCGGACGACGTACTGCTCGACACCGCGGGTCCCGCCGAGATCGAGGCGCGGTTGCGTCTCGTCATCGGCCGGCTTGCCGCGACGCGGAACGACGAGCCCGAGTCCACGCTGATCCGCAGCGGCGACGTCGTGATCGACGAGGCGTCGTACACGGCGAAGCTCAACGGGCGGGCGCTCGACCTGACCTACAAAGAGTTCGAGCTGTTCAAGTTCCTGGCGCAGCACCCGGGCCGCGTGTTCACCCGTGAGCAGCTGCTCCAGGAGGTCTGGGGCTACGACTACTTCGGCGGCACGCGGACCGTCGACGTCCACGTACGCCGCCTGCGGGCGAAGCTCGGCCCCGAGCACGAGTCCCTCATCGGGACCGTGCGGAACGTCGGCTACCGCTTCGTCGTACCGCCGACCACCCGTGAGGCCGCCGAGGCGAAGGTCTGAGCCCGGCTCAGAAGAAGAACTTCAGCACCGTAAAAGCGAGCCCGGCCGCCGCGCACAGCGCCGCCTTCCAGGACCCGAACCCCTGCCGGAACCCCGCCACGAGCGTCCCGACTGTGACCGGCACCAGCATCACCAGCAAGGTGACGCCGGCTGCATGAACGCCGACGTGCGATTGCAGCGTCAGCAGCCAGCCGACGACGAACGCGAAAGCCAATCCGAGCCAGCTACCAGTCCGGACCGATCCATCACCTGCATCGCTGCGGTGCCCACGATGCGACGCGCGAGGGGCCCGTCGATGTGAGGTCGGAGCAACGTGCGCCATTCACTCACCTTCCGTAAGTGCCTGAGCACGCAAGGTACCAGGAAGGTCGGTGAGGACGAAAAACCGGTACGTCGCGCGGGCGCGCGACGTACCGGCTCTCGCTCAGTCTTCGGTCAGGCTCACGAACCGATCGAGATCCGGTCGGTCGCGACCGGGGTGTACGGGTCGTGCGCGGTCAGGTAGTTGGCGAAAGCGTCGATGTCGAGGCCGCCGAACACCTTGTTCGTCGCGGTGGTGAAGGCCGGGAAGCCGTCGCCGCCGTCGGAGAGGAAGTTGTTCGTGACGATGCGGTACGACGTACCGTCCACCAGCGGCTGCCCGCCGATCTTGATCGAGCCGGCGACGACCTTCGAGCCCGCTGCGGCGGCCGGGTTCCAGGTGTAGGTGATGCCCGCGACCTGGAGGACCTTGTACTTCGGCGCGTCCGGACCGTTCAGCCCGGAGAACTGCTGCTCGAGCAGCGTCTTGATCTGCGCCCCGGTCATGTCCATCGAGACCAGGAAGTTGTTGAACGGTTGCACGGTGAACGCCTGCCCGAAGGTGACCTCACCGTTGTTCGACGCGAGGTCCGCGCGGATGCCACCCGGGTTCATGAACGCGGCGACCGGGGTCTTCCCACCGGACACCACGGACGGGTCGGCCAACTGTGCGTCGGCGATCAGGTTGCCCAGTGGCGATTCGAGCGAGTCGTCGGGCGTCCGCACCACGGACGGGGTGGTGATGTGGCCGATCACCTTGGTCTCGATCGGGGCGACCAGCTTCTTGTACTTCGCGATCAGGTCGGCCGTCTTGCGGTCCTGCACGACGTCCTGGGTGACGATCTGGTTGTTCGCCAGCGTGTTCACCCGGTCCACGTCGCCGGTCGCGTTGTCGATGCTCAGCCGGACATCGGTGACCAGCCGCCCGAACGACGACGCGCTGGTGACGAGTCGCGGCTTGCCGGCCTTGTCCGGCAGGGAGCAGTTGTACGCCTGGTGGGTGTGGCCGGAGAGGATCGCATCGATCTCCGGGTCCAGGCCGGCGTTGATGTCGACGATCGGGCCGGAGATGCCCGGGCAGCTGTTGTACGCCTTCGGGTCGGCCGGGAAACCGCCCTCGTGCAGCAGCACGACGATCGACTTCACACCCTTCTTCTTCAGCTCCGGAACCAGCGCGTTCGCGGTCTCGACCTCGTCCTTGAAGGTCAAGCCGTCGACACCGGACTTGGTGACGATGTTCGGCGTGTTCTCCAGCGTCATGCCGATGAAGCCGACCTTCTGGCCGTCCGCGAACGTCTTGATCGTGTACGGCGCGAACAGGGTCTTCTGGGTGTTGGTGAAGAACACGTTCGCGGACAGGTATTTGAACTTGGCGCCGGTGAACGGGTGCGCCGGGTCCGGGCACGAGTTCTGGTTGTTCTGCCCGTCCCCGTCCGGCAGGCAGCCGCCCGTCTGCATCCGGAGCAGCTCGTGCCAGCCCTCGTCGAACTCGTGGTTGCCCACCGACGCAGCCTCGAGTCCCATCCCGTTCAGCGCTTCGATCGTCGGCTCGTCGTGGAACGCGGCCGACAGCAGCGGCGAGGCACCGATCAGGTCACCGGCGGCGACCGTGACCGAGTCCTGGCCCTTAGCCTTGGCAGCGGCCCGCAGGTCCTTCAGATACGTCGCGAGGTACGCCGCGCCGCCCGCCGGGATGCCGTTGATGTTGCCGCCCGAACCCGTCGCCGGCTCCAGGTTGCCGTGGAAGTCGTTGATCGAGAGCAGCTGGATCTGGGTGTGCGTCGGCTTCGGCTTCTTCGCCTGTACGGCGGTCTGCGACTCCTTGGCCGTCTGCGTCGCGGCCGCCTGGCTCACGGATCCCCCCGCGGCCAAGGCGAGCACAGCGGCCGTCCCGGCGGCGAGCACTCCGACCGCCCGCCGTCCCCCCAGCCGCGCTTTGTCTCGTCCTGTCAGAGCCATGTCTACTCCGTTGTCTTGGTTGTGAATCCGCTGAAGCTACCTGAGCAGCAAACCCTCTTGCCAGAACCTGAGAAGGAACTCAGCTGAAACCTTTTACTGTGTTCTGGTGACCCTCGAAGCCGTTCCCTCACCGTTGCCCTCGGCCACCGCCGCCGCCGTCACCGAACTCGCCCGCGCGGCTGCACACAGCGACGGCGTGAACCCCCTGTCCGAACGCACCCTCCTGCACCTCGACGGCGAGCATCCGAACGACCTCCACGTCCTCGCGTACGAAGGCGATCCCGGCACCATCGAGGTCACCGGCCTGCAGAGTGCCCGCAACCTCGTCGGGTACGCCGCTCTTGCGCCCGACGGCTCGGCCGAACTGGTCGTCCACCCGCACTTCCGGCGACAAGGCTTCGGTACGGCGCTTCTGCGCATGCTGCTCGACCACGGCGGTTCCCGCACTCGTGTCTGGGCCCACGGACGTCTACCTGGCTCGGACGAGCTGGCCCAGCGTCTCGGTCTCAAGGTCACCCGCGAGCTCTACTTCCTCCGCCGCACCAGGGCTCCGCTGCCGGACCCGGTCTGGCCGGACGGAATCGCAGTACGCACATTTGTCTCCGGACAGGACGACGCCGCCTGGCTATCCGTCAATGCGGCAGCCTTCGCCGACCACCCGGAACAGGGCAGCTGGACCGCCGACGACCTGACCGACCGCATCCAGCAGCCGTGGTTCGACCCCAACGGCTTCTTCCTGGCCGTCGACTCCACCACGGGCGCCCTGGCCGGCTTCCACTGGACAAAGGTCGAGGACGGCATCGGCGAGGTCTACGTAGTAGGCGTCTCCCCCACACACCAAGGCTCCGGCCTAGGCAAAGCCCTAACCCTCCAAGGCCTCCACCACCTACAGGAGGACCGGCACCTCGACTCAATAGTCCTCTACGTAGACGGCACCAACACCCCAGCCCGATCCCTCTACACCTCCCTCAACTTCACCACCGCCGCCCTAGACGTCCAATACGCCCCCGCCTAACCCACGCTTGATCCGCTCCCCCCGCCCACCCGCACCCGAGCCGCTCTCACCCCACCTGGCCGGCAGTCGGGCACCTGGCCCCGCCTGACGCGCACTCGAGCGCCTCGCCCGTCCGGAGACCTACTCGAGCGCCTCGCCCCTCCCAGATCTACTCGTGGGGCTAGCCCCGCCTGACCCGTACTCGAGCCGCTCGCCTCGCCCGACCTGTACTCGAGCGGCTCACCCCGCCTGACCCTCCTGTGAACGACCTCACACCGAAGTCACCCCCTCACTTCGCGTCATACCCCCGGCACCCACCCGTCCCACCACCAACCAGGAGCCGTCCGAGCCTCTAACCCCCCAGCCGGGCGGCTCCTGGCCCCCAGTTATCCACAACTGCACCTTTTGACATCGAACCCCGAGCCCAACCCCCGTTACGATCATTTCGACTACGGAGGGCAGACACTCGTGACACACCGCAACAGGCCAACCCGCACGTTCCTGGCCTGCCTGGGCACCGCCACACTCCTGACAGCATGTGGTGCCGGTAGCCCCGAGGCCGGGCGTCCCAACACGGCTCCGCCATCGCCCTCGGTGAACACCCAGACCGGCTCCCCGACCGAGTCCACAGCGACCCCTCCTCCGTCAACGACGCCCAGCGGGCCACCTACACGGCCGGCGAACGCCAACGGGCTCACTCTCGCAGCAGCCGAGCAGTTCGTTCGGTACTACAACACTCTGTTGAACTACGCCGCCGAAACGGGCGACACCGGCCCACTACTCGGGGCTAGCGAGGCCGGCTGCGAAAACTGCAAGTCATACGCGAGCTTTGTGGCACAGGCGAATGTTGCAAATGGTCTCATAAAGGGCGACTACCGCGAGCAAATCACCGACGTACCAGAATTGTATCGCGGCGACAGCGGGCGTGTTGGCGGATCAGCCTTGGTGACAGTCGGCGCGTACGTGAGCCAGAAATCGAAATCTGCGGCCCCGCGCAACATACCGGCAGCCAAGTACAAGCGCGAGTTCGCATTGTCGCCGAAAGCCGGTAGTTGGGTAATGTATGAGATGAAGCTTGTGAAGCAATGAAGAAGATCCGTGCCGTGATCGTCACGTCCACCGCATTGCCGATCGCATTGATAGCCGCGTCAGGCAGCGTCTGGGCCGGTAGCAACACGCCGCTCTCTCCGCAGGAGGGCGTGACTACGAGGCCAAGTTCACCCACGGTGAATGTAAGTGACGATAAAGAAGGTGCATCGGCAACAGCCACCGACCGCCTTGACGTCCACAAGTCAATCTATCCAACAGCGACATCGAAGACCCCCCGGACGGTTTCTACGCGGTCTCCCGAAGGGTCAACTGATTCATCTGGTGCGAAGGAAGACCCCGGCAGAGATTCCACGGACCTAACCGACCTCAAAATCAACGTCGGACTCTGCGGTCGCATGCAGCCAGATGGAACGGTGCCCGGTCCGACCCGATGCCAGCCTGGCGGTGACGATCGGCGAGTTACGGCACGCACGATGCCTCCGGAGGTGGTGCGTCCGCGGCCAGAGGATGTCACTTGGGAGCTGATCCGTTCGGAGACGAAGAACGTAATCTTCCCTGGACTGTCGGTGAAGGTGCAGCCCAACGGGCGGACTCTCGTCAATCTGGACACCATTGTCTACACCGACGAGAGCAAGGTCTCGACGACAACCGTGACACTGCTTGGCTTTCCCGTAGTCATCGAAGCGACCCCCATCAGTTATACGTGGAGCTTCGGCGACGGCAGCCCTGCGTTGACGACGAGTACGCCGGGAAAGGCCTACCCGTCGAAGGAGATCACCCACAAATACATGAAGCGCGCCGATGTCAGCCTGACGCTGACGACCAACTACGCGGCCCGCTTCAACGTCGCCGACACCGGTTGGCATTACATCGACGGCACCGTCCCGATCACCGGCCCGGCGACGCCGATTCTGGTGCGTGAGGCCGTTCCCGTCCTTGTCGACCCAGGCCGCTGAGCCGTGCCCGGCGTCGTACACATGTCAGTTCGGCTCGTCGGTTGGGCAGCGGTGTTTGCGAGTGTCGTCGTCCTTCTGGGTGGGTGTGGTGGCGGCGCGCGGGGCGAGGTGAGTCCGTCAAGGGACTTAGCCTCCGCGACGCCTGCGGCTCCCGAGCGGCCGGTTGCGGCGTACGGGCTCAGTCTGGCGGCCGCTGACCAGTTCGTTCGTCACTACGTTGATTTGATGAACTACGCCTCTCAGACGGGCGACAGCGGGCCTCTGCTTGCGGCGAGCGATGCCGGCTGTGTGGGATGCAAGCAGTACGCCGATATTGCCGTGAGGACCAATGCCTCGAATGGGGGCCTCAGTGGGGACTACCGCGAGCGCGTGTCTGATGTCAGCGAGTTGGTCCGTAGAAGCAATGGTCGTCTGCGCGGCTCGGCAGCCGTCACCGTTGGGCGATACACGACGAAGGATTCACCCGCCGCCGCACCGGTTGTGAGCAAGGCGGCGAGATACACGGAGCAGGTCGTCCTGTCTCCGAGCAAAGGCAATTGGGTGATGTTCGAGATCGAGCTGGAAGAGCGCTGACGTAGCACTAGAACGCTCTAATAGAGCGCGTTTCGGAGGTGGTTGGTTAGGTGGGTGTGGGCTTGTCGGATTTTGCCGGGGACGGTTAGGAGGTTGGCGTAGCCGTGGCAGAGGGTGGGGTGGGGGACGTGGGTGATTTGGTTGCCGGCGGCTTGGAGGGCTGCGGCGTATTCGAGGCCTTCGTCTCGGAGGGGGTCGAAGCCGGCTGTGGTGAGGTAGGTGGGTGGGAGGCCGGTCAGGTCGTCTGAGCGGATCGGGGAGACGATCGGGTCGGGGCGGATGGTGGGGTCGGGGGTGTAGTGGTCGCGGTACCAGATGATGTCGTTCTCGCTGAGGATGAAGCCTTCGGAGAACAGGTCTCGGCTGGGGCGGCGGGCTACCAGGTCGACTGAGGGGTAGAGCAGGACCTGGAGGGCGGGGTGCGGGAGGCCTCGGCGTACGGTCTGCTGGGCTACTACGGCGGCCAGGTTGCCGCCGGCGCTGTCGCCGCCGACCGCGACCAGGTCCGGATCGACGCCGAGGTCCTCGGCGTGCTCGACTGCCCAGGTGAAGGCGGCGATCGCGTCCTCGGCGGCCGTCGGTGCGGGGGCTTCGGGGGCGAGGCGGTAGTCGACGGACAGGACGCGGATCCCTGCGTCGGCGGCGATCGCGCGGCACAGGCCGTCGTGGGTGTTGAGGTCGCCGACGACCCAACCGCCGCCATGGAAGAACACCAACAACCCCTGCCCCACCCCGCCGGAACCGAAACCAGAGCCCGAGCCCGAGCCGAGACGTGAACTTGAGCCGGAGCCGGAGCCAGGACCCGAGCCGGAACCGAAACCCGAGCCAGAACCGGTGGTGGGGCCGGTCACGGGGCCGGTGGCGGAGCCCGACCTGGACCCCGAGGCGGAGCTCGGGCCGGTCGTGGAGCCGGCCATGGGGCCGGTGGCGAAGGCCGAGGCGGAGCTAGAGCCAGAATCCGAGTCGGAGCCGGATCCAGAACCCCAGGCGGAGCCGGAGCTGGTGCTGGTGGCGGGTCCCGAGCCGGAACCGGAGCCTGAGCCAGGCCCCGAGCCGGAGCCGGAGCTGCGGTCGGTGGCGGGCTCCGAGACCGAGACGGAGGTGGAGCTGTAGCCAGAACCCGAGGTGGAGCTGGAGCGTGCGCCAGAGCTGGTCGGGGTGCCCGGTTTTGGGATGTAGAGGCGGGCTCCTAGTTGGCCGGCGGCGCCGCGGACGGTTAGGTCGGTTACTCGCTGTAGTTCGGCGGGGTTGCCGGGGATCAGTTTGCAGAGGTTGCGGAAGTGGGCGCGGGCCGTGGCCGCGTCGGTTTTTGTTGTGTGAGGCAACAGGTTGTCGAGGCGGAGGAGGAGCTGGAGGTCGGGGTCGAGGACGTTGCCGTCGATCTGGATCGGTGCGCCCGCGAGGCGGCGCCGGACGGCCGCGGGGAGGGCGTAGAGCGGGGTCAGCGCATTGGCCTGTACGGCGTTCACCGTGTCTCGCAGTACCGAATCCAGTCGTGAGTTCACAAGGAGTGACGCTAGCAACCGCAGGCCCAAGAAGCGGTCCACAGGCAACGAAAACGTCACATCTGGCAAAACGCGGACGGCTACCCCTCGTTCACCAAAGGGTGCGATGCTGGACGGCGTGGCTGGAGACTTGCTGGCATCCCACAACCGGGAGTACGACGTCGAGCCGCCGTACGACATCAGTGCGGCCGGCGATCTTCCAGTTGACCGGTTCTCCGATCGGGAGCTGAGCTGGCTCGCGTTCAACCAGCGTGTCCTGGAGCTCGCCGAGAACGACCGGATCCCGCTGCTCGAGCGGGCCAAGTTCCTCGCGATCTTCGCCAGCAACCTGGACGAGTTCTACATGGTCCGGATCGCCGGCCTGAAACGCCGTATCGCGGCCGGCGTCGCGGTGCGGGCGGCCAGCGGCCTGCTCCCCCGCGAGGTTCTCGACCGCAGCCTGGCCCGGAGCCGCGAGCTGATGGACCGCCAGGCCGAGACCTGGCGCAAGTCGGTCCAGCCGGCGCTGGTCGACCAGGGCATCGAGATCCTCCGCTGGGACGAGCTGCAGCACAGCGAACGCGAAGAGATGACCCGCTTCTTCCGGGAGCGCGTGTTCCCGGTGCTGACGCCGCTGGCGGTCGACCCGTCGCACCCGTTCCCGTACATCTCCGGCCTGAGCCTGAACCTGGCGGTCGTGGTCCGCAACCCCGACACCGGCGGCGAGCACTTCGCCCGGGTCAAGGTGCCGCCGCTGCTGCCCCGGTTCGTGAAGGTCGACGAGGGCCGCTTCGTCCCGCTCGAAGACGTGATCGCGACCCATCTGGGCCAGTTGTTCCCGGGCATGGAGGTCACCCAGCACCACACCTTCCGGGTGACCCGCAACGAGGACCTCGAGGTCGAAGAGGACGACGCGGAGAACCTGCTGGCCGCGCTCGAGAAGGAGCTGCTGCGTCGCCGGTTCGGTCCGCCCGTCCGGCTGGAGGTCGAGGAGTCGATCGACCCGCAGGTGCGTGCGCTGCTGCTGTCCGAGCTGGGCGTCACCGAGTCCGAGGTGTTCGAGCTTCCCGGCCCGCTGGACCTGCGTGGTCTGTTCACGATCGCCAGCCTGGACCGGGCCGAGCTGAAGTACCCCGGGTTCGTGCCGTCGACGCATCCACACCTGGCCGAGGTGGAGACCTCCAACCCGGCCGACATGTTCCACGCCCTCAAGCAGCGCGACGTGCTGGTCCACCACCCGTACGACTCGTTCTCCACAAGCGTTCAGCGCTTCATCGAGCAGGCGGCTGCCGATCCGCACGTGCTGGCGATCAAGCAGACCCTGTACCGGACCAGTGGTGACTCGCCGATCGTCGACGCACTGATCGACGCGGCCGAGGCCGGCAAGCAGGTCCTGGTGCTGGTGGAGATCCAGGCGCGCTTCGACGAGCAGGCGAATATCAAGTGGGCCCGTCAGCTGGAGCACGCCGGCTGCCACGTCGTGTACGGCGTGATCGGTCTCAAGACGCACTGCAAGCTCTCGATGGTCGTCCGCGACGAGCCCGACGGCCTGCGCCGCTACGCGCACATCGGGACCGGCAACTACCACCCGAAGACCGCCCGGCTGTACGAGGACCTCGGCCTGCTCACCAGTGACAAGGTGGTCACCGAGGACGTCGCACTGCTGTTCAACCACCTGTCCGGCTTCGGCCGCAGCGCCGGGTACCGGCGGATCCTGGTCGCTCCCCAGTCGGTACGGCGGGGGCTTGTCGAGCGGATCGACCGCGAGGTGCAGCATCACCTGGCCGGCCGCCCGGCACGGATCCGCATCAAGGTGAACAGCCTGGTCGACGAGGCCCTGTGCGACGCGCTCTACCGGGCGTCACAGGCCGGCGTACCGGTCGACCTGTGGATCCGCGGCATCTGCACGCTGCGTCCCGGCATACCTGGTCTGTCGGAGAACATCCGCGTCCGCAGCATCCTGGGCCGCTTCCTCGAGCACAGCCGCGTGTTCCTGTTCGAGAACGGCGGTGAGCCGGAGGTGTGGATCGGCTCGGCCGACCTGATGCACCGCAACCTGGACCGCCGGGTCGAGGTGCTGGTGCAGCTCAAGGAGCCGGACCACGTCATCGAGCTGGGCGAGATGTTCGACCTGGCGATGGACGACACCACGGGCTCCTGGTGGTTGCAGCCGGACGACAGCTGGGAGCCGCGGCTGATCGGACCGGACGGGCAGCCGCTGCGTGACCTGCAGGAGCGCCTGATCGCGACACGCGGGCGCCGCCGTGCGATCGACCCCATCAGCTAGCTGGCGGAGCACGTTTCCTAAGGTGAAGGCATGAGCAACCCGGCGACCGTTATCGCCGCGGGTGGTGTCGTCTGGCGAGAGCGCCGCGGCACCCGTGAGGTGCTGTTGGTGCACCGTCCCAGGTACGACGACTGGTCCCTGCCGAAGGGCAAGCTGACCGCCCATGAGCACGTGCTGGTCGCAGCGCGCCGCGAGATCGAGGAAGAGACCCTGGTCCAGGTCGTGCTCGGTCCGCCCCTCGGCGTGCAGCGGTACGCCGTCCGCAAGAACGGCGGGACCGCCGAGAAGCTGGTCCATTACTGGGCCGCTATACCTGTGAACGAGGGCGATTTCGAGCCGAACGACGAAGTCGACGAGATCAGCTGGCTCCCGGTCGACAAGGCCCGCAACAAGCTCAGCTACCCGCGTGACGTGGACATCCTCGACGCACTGGAGCATGCAGTTCCCGTGGTGGCCACGGTGGTGGTCGTGCGGCACGCGGAGGCGGTGAAGCGGAAGGACTGGGACAGCAAGGACACGGTCCGCCCGCTGACCAGCAACGGTGAGGCTGTTGCGGAGCGGCTGGCCGACGTACTGGCCGCTCTGGGCGCTGACCGGATCATCAGCAGCGACGCGGAGCGCTGTGTCGCCACATTGACGCCGTACGCCGCCTCTATCGACCGGCACATCCACCTCTGGCCGGAGATCTCGGAGCGTGGGTACGACGCTGATCCGGACGGACTGCGGGGCCTGGCGGAGCGGGTCTGGCGGGAGGGCAAGGTGACGGTCGTCTGCTCGCACCGGCCGGTGCTGCCGGCGCTGTGCCGGGCGCTCGGCCTCAAGGTGGGCAAGTTCTCCACGGGATCGTTCCTGGTCGCACATCGGCTCGCTGACGGCCGCCTGGTGCATGAACGCTTCGGTGCGCCGTAGCCCCGCGACACGGCTCGGTGACGATCCAGGCACAGCCGACGGGGCGGCCGGGTGACACTGGAGGTGACGGGTATGTTCCTACCCGAGGAACCGGCGTCCCACCGGGTGCCGGTCTGAGGAGAGGTTCGGGGCGCACCATGACGATGATGCGAGAACTGACACTGATCGGGATCCGGATGGAATCGCCCAACCGGGCCCCGGTGATGATGCTGCGCGAGACCGAGGGCTACCGCTACCTGCCGATCTCGATCGGCTCGGTCGAAGCAACCGCGATCGCGTACGAGGAGCAGGGCCTGCGCCCGTCGCGACCGCTGACCCACGATCTGATGCGCGACCTGATCGAGGCGTTCGGCGTACATATCGAGGCAGTCGAGATCGTCGAGCTGCGCGACGCCGTCTTCTACGCCGAACTCGTGCTCGCCAACGGCGCCCGCGTCTCCGCCAGACCGAGCGATTCGGTCGCACTCGCCGTCCGCCTCGGTACGCCGATCCGCTGTACCGAACAGGTGCTCCGCGAGGCCGGTATCGCCACCCCCGAGGAAGAACAGGCCGAACTCGAGCGCTTCCGTCAGTTCCTGGACAGCGTCGCCCCGGAGGACTTCTCCAGCTGACCGTGCGCCCCGATGCGCTACGCTCCGACAGCGCGCTGGTGGCAGGGGTGACCTCCAGGCGCCGTTCACCTGGGGGACTCCGACATGCGCAGAATCGTCGCCACCGCGACCGCCGCCGTACTGCTCGGCGCACTCCAGACCACCACGGCCCACGCCGCACCACCGCCGCCGACCGATGTGCAGGTCGGTTGGTCGGATGCGGCGACCAGCCTGATGGGGGTGCACTGGACGGATGCCGGAGCCTCCAACAGGCTGCGCATCGAGTACCAGGACGGAACAGCTCCGACGGACTGGCTCGCTACCTCGAACAACGACTTCAACCATCACTGGGCAGTGCAGTCGGGGAAGACTGCGCGGATCGCCGTGGTGACGACCGACGCGACCGGCGACAGCGCAGCCGCGTACTCACCCTGGTTCGACACGAACATCCCCACGGCCCCGACAGTGACCGCCGCGGTTCCGCAGGCGGACGGGTCGCTACGGCTCACCTGGACCAACCCGCCGGCTCCGAAGGACAACACCCCAGGCGACCCGCTGGACCTGCCGGTCGGCAAGGTCGGCGAGGAGATCGTGAGGGTCTGGTCCAGGCCCGCCGACACGACGGAGCAGTTCTCACACCCGCTCGGCACCACGACCGTGGTCGTGCCGCCGCGCCCGCGCCCGCTGACGGCTCGAGTCATTGCGACGAACGAGTGGGGCGGGATGTCACCCGAGCAGGTCGACTACACGGACGTGAAGTTCGGTCTCAAGGCCGGACCGGCGTACGGCGTCTTCGGCAAGCCGATGACGATCTCCGGTATCGCCGGCGCGCTGCTCTGCGACGACCCGGGCAACTGCGGCAAGGGCCGGCTGTTCGGTGGCGCCGGGATTCCGGTCACGATGCAAACCAGGGCAAGCGCTGCCAAGCCCTGGGAGTACGCCGGCCGCTACACCTCGCTCGACCTGTACGGGTTCGAGGCCCGACCGATCGCGGTCGGCGGTCGCGAATATCGCTTCTACGCCCCGGCCTGGAAGGGCTATTCGATCGTCACGGCGATGGCGTTCTCGGGCACGAAGTACATCCCGACGCTGGCGGACTTCGCCGTTGCCGGGTTCAACGTCAGGACCGCGCAGGTCGGGCAGATGGTGAAGCTGACCGTGGACGTGAAGCCGGGCGGGACCGTGAAGGGTGCGCTGCAGCGCTGGGACGGCAAGTACTGGCGCAGCGTGCTGACCGTGCCGGTTGCTAAAGGTAAGGCAACGATGTACGTCCGGGCTGCCGGGCGCGGCACGACGACGTACTACCGTGTTGCCGTCCCAGGGATGACGTATCACGGGCTGCCGATCCAAACGACGGGCAGTCGATCGTTCACGCTGACAGTGCGCTGAGCGTTACCGGAACGTGAGCAAACAGCCGTTTACATCGACAGAGCGTGACGGCTCTTAACTCAGTTCACCTAATGGCCGCCTGTCGGCATGCCAGCCGTCGCACAGGCTACCGGAACCGTTCACCGCTCGTTCACCAGTGACGGACCGGTCGGTCATCTGGTCTCCCTACCGTCTGTGGAAGTTCAAGAAGTCTGATTCCCGCAGAAGGGCAACACTCTCGTGTCCGTCAATCGCCTGCTCCGCGTCGGCTCCGTCGCCGTGGCATCCCTCGGCGTCCTCGCTCTGAGCGCCTGTGGCAGTGACCCCACGCCGTCCGGCTCCTCGAGCCCCGGTTCCTCGACGTCGTCCGCCGGTGCAGACTGCCCGCAGGGCACCCTGAACGCTGAGGGCTCCTCGGCGCAGAAGAACGCCATCGACGAGGTCATCAGCAAGTACAACGAGAAGTGCGCCGACGTCACGGTGAACTACAACCCGACCGGTTCCGGTGCGGGTATCAAGCAGTTCAACGCGAACCAGGTCGACTTCGCCGGCTCCGACTCGGCGCTGAAGCCCGACGAGATGACCGCGGCCACGAAGCGCTGCGGCGGCAACCCGGCCATCGACCTGCCGATGGTGATCGGCCCGATCGCGATCGCGATCAACGTCGACGGCGTGGACAAGTTCGTTCTCGACGGCCCGACCGCCGCGAAGATCTTCCAGGGCACCATCAAGACCTGGAACGACCCGGCCATCGCCAAGCTGAACCCGGGTGTGACCTTCCCGTCGGCGCCGATCTCGGTCTTCTTCCGCTCCGACGAGTCCGGCACCACCGAGAACTTCACCAAGTACCTGAAGGCCGCGGGCGGTGGCGCGTGGACCGGCGAGCCGGCCAAGAAGTGGACCGGCACGGGCGCCGGCAAGGAGAAGTCCGCCGGTGTCGCCGAGGGCGTCAAGAGCACCAAGAACTCGATCACGTACGTCGAGTGGTCGTACGCCGTCGACAACAAGCTGACCACCGCCCAGATCGACACCGGCTCGGGCACCCCGGTCGAGCTGTCCGCCGAGTCCGCCGGTAAGGCCCTGGCCGCCGCGAAGCCGGCCGGCACCGGGTCCGACCTGGCCCTGAAGCTGGACTACGCGACCAAGGCCCCGGGTGCGTACCCGATCATCCTGGCCACCTACGAGATCGCCTGCACCAAGGGCCTCCCGGCCGAGAAGACCGCGCTGGTGAAGAGCTTCCTGAGCTACTTCGTCAGCAAGGACGGCCAGGCCTCGCTGACCGACCTGAACTACGCGCCGCTCCCGGCCGAGATCCAGACGAAGGTCGACGCCGCCATCCAGGCGATCAGCTGACCTCGAAGCAGTACTGATGCGAGCCCCGGCGGTCCGATCGTGCATCGGATGACGGCCGGGGCTCGCCTCGTCAGACCAGACGTGACAGATTCACGACTCAGGCGCTTGGAGCACCATCGATGAGTAGTCCAGACGGCACGGCACCGCCCGACCGGCCGGACGGCACGGCCGCCGGACAGGAAGAACCCAAGATCGAGGACCTGGTCCACGAGGACGCGGGACCGACCCCGCGGTTCGAGGACCTGGCCGAGGAGCACGCCGAGCACGAGGCGGAGCTCTCGGCCGAAGTGATGACCGAGTCCGGCCCCGAGCCCGCGGCCGCGGATCCCGCCGTCGCGGCCACCGGCACCGCCGTCGCGACCGAGCCCGGCAAGAAAATGGAGCTCGGCCCCGTTGGTCACCTCGGTGACCGCTTGTTCAGCGCGTTCGCCCGCGGTTCCGGCGGCCTGGTGGTGCTGATCGTCGCGTTCGTCGGCATCTTCCTGCTGGCGCTGGCGATCCCGGCGCTGGCCGACGACAAGAGCAGCTTCCTGTTCTCCCGGATCTGGGAGCCCGGCGGCGACCAGCCCCGGTTCGGTATCGCCGCGATGTTCTACACCACCGTGGTCAGCTCGATCATCGCGATGCTGATCGCGGTCCCGGTCGCGATCGGCGTCGCGCTCTTCATCACGTACTACGCACCGAAGCGGCTGGCCCAGCCGGTGGCGTACGCGGTCGACCTGCTGGCCGCGGTGCCGTCGATCATCTACGGCCTGTGGGGCATCCTGTTCTTCGCCCCGATCCTGCTGCCGGTGATCAACGGTCTGTCCGACGCGCTCGGCTGGATCCCGCTGTTCGAGAAGCCGCCGGGCGACAACGTCGGCGTGGTCTTCACGGCCTCCGTCGTACTGGCGATCATGATCCTGCCGGTGGTCACCGCGATCAGCCGGGAGATCTTCGCGCAGACGCCGATCGCGCACCGTGAGGGCGCGCTGGCACTCGGCGCGACCAAGTGGGAGATGATCCGGATGTCGGTCCTGCCGTACGGGCGTTCCGGCGTGGTGAGCGCGTCGATGCTCGGCCTCGGCCGCGCGCTCGGCGAGACCGTCGCCGTACTGATCATCCTGTCGGTGCCCAACGGCAACGACCCGTGGAACTCGTCGATCTTCGCCGGCGGCGAGACGTTCGCGTCGAAGATCGCCAACAACGCGGCCGAGTTCGACTCGCCGGAGAAGACCGGCGCCTACATCGCGGCCGGCCTGGTCCTGTTCGTCGTCACGTTCCTGGTCAACTCCGCGGCCCGGATCATCGTCGACCGCAGCGGCCCCGGCGGCCGCCGTCCCCGCCGCAAGCGCGGTGCCGGTGTCGCCCAAGGAGCATCCTCATGACCGCGATCGCAGAGAACAAGCCGGCGTACGACGGTCAGGCGCTGGATCTGACCGGGAAGTCCGGGGCCCGCGCGTTCAAGAACACGCTGGCGACCGTACTGATCGTGCTTGCCTTCGTGATCGCGATGATCCCGCTGCTGTGGATCCTCGGGACTGTGATCAGCAAGGGCTACCACCTGCTGCTGAGCGCGGACTGGTGGAGCCAGTCGCAGCGCGGCATCACCGTCCGGCGCGAAGGCGGCGGCGCGTACCACGCCATCATGGGCACGCTGATCATGTCGCTGATCACGGCACTGATCGCGGTGCCGATCGCCGTCCTCGGCGCGGTCTACCTGGTCGAGTACGGCAAAGGCACCAGGGCCGCCCGGGTCGTCAGCTTCATGATCGACATTCTCACCGGTGTCCCGTCGATCGTCGCCGCGCTGTTCATCTACGCGGTCTGGATCACGATCTTCGGCTTCAACCGGGTCGGTTTCGCGGTGTCGCTGTCCCTGGTGCTGCTGATGCTCCCGGTCGTCCTGCGGTCCACCGAGGAGATGCTCAAGCTGGTCCCGGACGAGCTGCGGGAAGCGTCGTACGCGCTCGGGGTGCCGAAGTGGAAGACGATCATGAAGGTGGTCGTGCCGACGGCGTTCGGCGGCATCGTCACCGGCGTGATGCTTGGTCTGGCCCGCGTGATGGGCGAGACCGCGCCGCTGCTGATCCTGGTCGGCTACTCGAAGAACATCAACCTGAACCCGTTCAACGGATTCATGGGTGCGTTGCCGACGATGATCAACCAGGACCGGACCGAGCTGGCGCTGCAGCCGGCCGCGGACCGGGTCTGGGCGGCCGCGCTGACGCTGATCCTGCTGGTCCTTGTCCTCAACGTGCTGGCCCGGCTCGTCGCCCGGTTCAGCGCGATCAAGTCGAAATAGTCACGAGAGGTTCTGAGTCGATATGGCTAAGCGCATCGAGGTCAGCGGCCTCAACGTCTACTACGGCGATTTCAAGGCCGTGGAAGACGTGTCGATGACGGTCGAGCCCCGCTCGGTCACCGCGTTCATCGGCCCGTCCGGCTGCGGCAAGTCCACGTTCCTGCGGACCCTGAACAGGATGCACGAGGTGATCCCCGGCGCCCGGGTCGAGGGCAAGGTGATGCTGGACCAGCAGGACCTGTACGCGTCCGGCGTCGACCCGGTGGCGGTCCGGCGGGTCGTAGGCATGGTGT
The DNA here is from genome assembly GCF_004365355.1 of Kribbella pratensis. Classification (GTDB taxonomy): domain Bacteria; phylum Actinomycetota; class Actinomycetes; order Propionibacteriales; family Kribbellaceae; genus Kribbella. The sequence continues at coordinate 1,162,340 of NZ_SODP01000002.1, forward strand.
TCCAGCGGCCGAACCCGTTCCCGACCATGTCGATCTTCGACAACGTCGCATCCGGCCTGAAGCTGAACGGCGTCAAGGACCGCAAGAAGCTGACCGAGGTGGTCGAGCGGTCCCTGCACGGCGCGAACCTGTGGAACGAGGTCAAGGATCGCCTCGACAAGCCGGGCGCGGGTCTGTCCGGTGGTCAGCAGCAGCGGCTGTGCATCGCCCGCGCGATCGCAGTCGAGCCCGAGGTGATCCTGATGGACGAGCCGTGCTCGGCCCTGGACCCGATCTCGACGCTGGCGATCGAGGACCTGATCGAGAAGCTGAAGGACCAGTTCACGGTCGTCATCGTCACGCACAACATGCAGCAGGCGGCCCGGGTCTCGGACCAGACCGCGTTCTTCAACCTGGCCGCGACGGGTAAGCCGGGCCGGCTGATCGAGATGGCCCCGACCAAGCAGATCTTCTCCAACCCGGCGGAGAAGGCCACCGAGGACTACATCACCGGCCGCTTCGGCTGATCCGCCGTACGACGGTTTGCTGCCGGCCGCCGGGACGAGGTTCGTCGCGGCGGCCGTCGGCGTTCCAGCCGCGGAGCGAACGGGCGGTCCGGTGTGGGGACGTGACCGCGAACCTGTGGAAAAGATAGCCTTCGGGGATTCCTCGACGTTCTCAGAAGGGAACCGCGGTGAGCACTCCGACGCCACCTCCCGGCGACGACCAGAACGACCAGAACCGGCCGCAGGACACTCCCGAGACTCCGGGTGAACAGCCGAGCCAGTACGGTCAGCCGAATCCGTACGGCCAGACCCAGCCCGAGCAGCCGGGGCCGTACGGTCAGCCCCAGCCCGGCCAGTACGGCCAGCAGCCTGGGCAGTACGGCCAGCCGCAGTACCCGGGCCAGCCGGGTCAGTACGGCCAGCAGCCTGGTCAATACGGACAGCAGCAGCCGGGGTACGGCCAGCAGCCCGGTCAGTACGGGCAGCAGGGCTATGGCCAGCAGCGGGGCGGTTACGGCCAGCAGCAGCCGGGTGCCTACGGTCAGCAGCCCGGCCAGTACGGCGCGTACGGGCAGGGCGGATACGGGTACGGCGGCGCCGCACCGCAGAACAACACCCCGCAGACGCTGGCGATCATCGGCATCGTCTGCCTGGTGATCTGTACGCCGGCCTCGATCGTGCTGGGCCTGATTGCCCAGAGCAAGTTCCGTGAGCAAGGCCGTTCGGACACGCTGGCGAAGGTCGCGTGGATCGGCGGCGCCGCCCTGACCGGACTCGGGCTGCTGTTCTACATCATCGGTCTCGCGTCCAACTGACCTGTCCTGTCGCGGGGCCCGCATGGCCCCGCGGCAGAGTCAGCAGGGTCGGCAGGGTCGTGGCTGGTCAGTTCAGGTTGCGAGCGACGCCGTACACGACGAGCAGGGCGATGACACCCTTGATCAGCCAGTCCGCGACCCGCGGGCTCATCGACAGCCTGGGCAGGCGCACCAGCCGCAGCGACTCGAGGCCCCAGGCAAGCACTTGGTAGCCGACGGCAACACCGACGAGCGGGCCCAGCACCAGGATCACGGGGTTGAAGTGCCAGGCGGCGTCCAGATCGCCGCGCAGCAAGGCGGCTGCCATCCGGGTCGACCCGCAGAGCGGGCAGTTCAGACCGGTGGTGGCGTGCAGGATGCACGGAACGCCGATCCGGTCGCCGGACAGCTGGTACAGCCCGGCCAGCGCGAACCCGCCGACACCCACCGCGGACAGGCCCCACACCCGGCGGTCCAGCGGCTGGACCGGACCGGCAGGCCGGAGTACGACGCTCTGCGAGACGCTCACCCCACAACGGTAACTCTCGACCGGTGGGATCCGTCGACGGGTCTGAGCCGTCGGACCCGTAGCCTGCAACTCACTCCTCAATGTGTCTTCAGTAGAAGGGATCGTGCGTGAGCACTCCGACGCCACCGCCGGGTTACGGCCCGCAGGACCCCCAGCAACCGGGTCAGTACGGCCAGCCCGGCCAGTACGGTCAGCCCGGTCAGCCGGGGCCGCAGCCGGGCCAGTACGGGCAGCAGCCCGGGTACGGCGGCCAGCCGGGTTACGGTCAGCAGCCGGGTTACGGCCAGCAGCCGGGTCAGTACGGGCAGCCTGGTTATCCCCAGCAGCCCGCGCAGTACGGGCAGCAGCCGGGTCAGTACGGCGAGCCTGGTCAGTACGGCGAGCCTGGTCAGTACGGCCAGCCTGGTCAGTACGGTCAGGCGTACGGACAGCAGCCGGGCTTCGGGCCGTACGGCCAGCCGGGCTTCGGCGGTATCCCGGGCAACCTGGCGGCCTGGCCGAACCGGGTCGGCGCCTGGTTCGTCGACGCGCTGATCATCGGCGTGCCGTGCGGTATCGGCTCCGCAATCGCCGGTAACAGCAACAACTCCGTACTCGCGATCATCGGCCTGATCTTCTACCTGGGCGGCGTCGGTCTGGCGATCTGGAACATCCTGATCCGGCAGGGCAGCAGCGGTCAGACCGTCGGCAAGCAGGCGCTCGGCCTGAAGCTTGTCGGCGCCGACACCGGCCAGCCGATCGGCGCCGGCAAGACGTTCCTGCGGCAGCTGACCCACATCCTCGACGGCGCCGCCTGCTATATCGGCTACCTGTGGCCGCTGTGGGACGAGAAGCGGCAGACGTTCGCCGACAAGATCAACAACACCTACGTCATCAAGCTCTGACCTGACGTGAGCACCCCTCCCTCAGGGCCGTACGACGGTCAGTATCCGCCGCCTGGTCAGTATCCGCCTCAGGACTACAACCCTTACGGGCAAGGCTTTCCGGGCGGCGGGTACGGGTACGCACCGCCCGGCCGGCTGGCGGACTGGCCGATCCGGGTCGGCGCCTCACTGGTCGACACGCTGATCATGGTCATTCCGTCGATCGCCGGAGTGCTGGCCGCACTGATCATCGACGGCGACCAGGAGGAGCTGGGCCTGGCCGGCGGGATCGCGATGATCGGTGGATTCCTGGTGGCCTTCGGCATCTGGGTGTGGAACCGCATCATCCAGCAGGGCCGCACCGGTCAGTCGTTCGGCAAGAAAGTGACCGGACTGCGGGTTGTAGACGCGCACACCGGTCAGCTGATCGGCATGGGCAAGAACCTCGGTCGCGAGGTCTGCGCCCAGATCTTCAACCAGCTCTGCATCCTCAACCTGCTCTGGCCGCTGTGGGACGCCAAGCAGCAGACCTGGCACGACAAGGTCGCCGACGACGTCGTCGTCCGCGTCTGACGTCAGTGTGAACGTAGGAGACCAGCGCAGGTCACTGCCCACAGCACGCTGGTGAAGGTGCCGATGATGAACCGTTCGGCGACAGCCTGGGGAGTCACCGACGCAGGCTGGTCCGGACTGCGGAGCTCTGGGTAACGGGCGAGGCCCTTGATCGCCAGTACTACTGCGATACCTTCCGGCCAACCGGCTACCAGCGATGCGTAGATCGCAGTCCGCTCGAGAGCGCCGATCAGCGCGCCACCACGCAGTACCTCGCCGGCTTTCTGGGTCGACTGAGCCCTGGTGTTGTTCCGGTCGACCAGGGCGAGCACAGAGGTCGTCAGTGGTCCGCCCCCTGTGACGGCTAACCCACCTGCGAGCAGGAGCAGCACATTCCACCAGCGCTCGGCCCAGCCGGCCACTCCGTGGCCTGAGAGCAGCAGAACACCCACAGCGGCCAGGCATGCGAGCATCACGCCACTGATCGCGATCTCGAGGTTCGAACCGGATCTGGGCACCCACGCGAGCACAGCGAGGATCAGGCCGGCAGCCGTCAACGACAGGACCAGAGCCGTCACGCAGCGACTCCAGCACCGAGCAGGTCCGCGGCCAGCACCCGTCCACGCTGCTCCTCGGCGAATCCCGCCGCCTGCGCGCGTTGTGTCACCGCTGACTGGCTGATGCCGAGTTTCACGCCGATCTCCCGCCTGGTGAGTCCTTCAGCCAACAGGTCCGCCACTGCCCAGCCACGCTCGCTCCGGCGTCGCAGTACGGACGCCATCAGCCACAGCACCGTCTCCACCTGCTCCGCGACCCGCGGGTTCGCGCCGACCACGTTCACATGGTGTGGGCTCGACTTGGCCCGCGTCACGGCCTCCCGGGCGAACACGAACGCCTCCCCGCTCCCGGCTCTGGTACTGCGGGGCAGCGGCTCGGCCACCTCGCCGACACCGAGGCCGACGTACCACGAGTCCGCGCGCAGCAGCTCGACGATCACGTCGATGGTGGGCCGGGCCTCGGACAGCACGCCCTGCACCTCGTCGCCGGCGGTCCGCTCGAACCGCCGCAGCAGTCCGGACCGGCGCGGGCGGCGGTTCAGGGAGTTCAGCAGCTCGGGTACGAGATCGGTCGTGCTTCGGCTGCCTCGCTGATCTACCGTGAGAACGAAGACCATCGCCCTGCACCTCCTTCTGAACGGCTTAAGGCTACAGTCTTATTCACGTAGAGTGAAGGACAAAACCTGAATCGCTTCACCCGACTACTCCCCGTGTCCGGCCCGGGAGGACGGTGAACCGGGCCGGACACAGGCTCTCAGTCAGCCAGCGGCAGGTACAGCTTCTGGTCGGCGGCCTTGAAGGTCTCCGACATCTCGGCGAAGCCGGCCTCGATCGCCTCCGTCGACGTCAGGCCGTGCTCCTCGGCATACGCGCGGATGTCGGCGGTGATGCGCATCGAGCAGAACTTCGGCCCGCACATCGAGCAGAAGTGAGCCGTCTTCGCGGGCTCGGCCGGCAGGGTCTCGTCGTGGAAGGAGCGAGCCGTGTCCGGGTCCAGCGACAGGTTGAACTGATCCTCCCAGCGGAACTCGAACCTTGCCTTGGACAACGTGTCGTCCCAGGCCTGCGCACCCGGATGCCCCTTGGCCAGATCCGCCGCGTGGGCAGCGATCTTGTACGTGATCACGCCGGTCTTCACGTCGTCACGATCCGGCAGGCCGAGATGTTCCTTGGGCGTGACGTAGCAGAGCATCGCCGTACCCAGCCAGCCGATCTGGGCGGCGCCGATCGCCGACGTGATGTGGTCGTAGGCGGGCGCCACATCAGTTGCCAACGGCCCCAATGTGTAGAACGGCGCCTCGCCGCAAAGCTCCTCCTCGAGCCGCACGTTCTCGGCGATCTTGTGCATCGGCACGTGGCCCGGACCTTCGATCATCACCTGTACGTCGTGCTCCCAGGCGATCCGGGTGAGCTCACCCAGCGTCCGCAATTCCGCGAACTGCGCGTCGTCGTTCGCGTCCGCGATGCACCCCGGCCGCAACCCGTCGCCCAGCGAGAACGTCACGTCGTACTCCCGCAGGATCGAGCACAACTCCGCGAAATGCGTGTACAGGAACGACTCCTGATGATGCGCGAGGCACCACGCCGCCATGATCGATCCGCCACGCGACACGATCCCGGTGATGCGGCGCGCGGTCAGCGGCACGTACCGCAGCAGCACGCCGGCGTGCACGGTCATGTAGTCGACACCCTGCTCGCACTGCTCGATGACCGTGTCGCGGTACACCTCCCACGACAACGCGGCCGGATCGCCGTTCACCTTCTCCAGCGCCTGGTACAGCGGCACCGTCCCGATCGGGACCGGTGAGTTCCGCAGGATCCACTCCCGCGTCTCGTGGATGTTCTTCCCGGTGGACAGGTCCATCACCGTGTCCGCGCCCCACCGGGTCGCCCAGACGAGCTTCTCGACCTCTTCCTCGACGGAGCTGGTGACGGCGGAGTTGCCGATGTTCGCGTTGACCTTCACCAGGAACTTCTTGCCGATGATCATCGGCTCGCTCTCGGGATGCCGCCGGTTCGCCGGTATCACCGCCCGCCCGCGCGCCACCTCGGCCCGGACGAACTCCGGATCGACGCCCTCCCGGACAGCGACGTACCTCATCTCGTCGGTGATCACTCCGGCCCGCGCATGCCCGAGCTGGGTCCGCGGCTCGCGCCCGGCGATCCACTCCCGCCGCACCGCGGGCAGACCCGCCTGTACGTCGATCCGCGCCGACGCGTCGGTGTACGGGCCGGAGGTGTCGTACAGGTCGAAGTGCTCGCCGTCGGTCAGATGCACGCGGCGAGCCGGTACGCCGAGCTCCCCGCGATAGATCTTCTCCGAGCCCGAGATCGGACCCGTGGTGACGGCCGGACGGATCGTGCTGACATTCACCATGCTGGTGCTCCCTACGCCGGAATTACCCGGACAGGTTCGGCGGTCGGCGGCGCCGGCCAGGTGCGATTCCTGGTCCAGCCGCCCTCTCAGCCCACTACGGTGCGAGCTCCCGCGATCTCAAGTTGTCACCGACCACCCTAGACGAAGCCTGTAGCGTTCAGGGATGCGCGACCTCGTGTATCCGCCTGTCATCGCCTTCGCGAAGACCTCGTTCAAGGTTCTCGACCTCAAGCTCCACCTGACCGGCGCGGAGAACGTGCCCCGGACCGGCGGTGCGCTGATCGCCCTCAACCACATCAGCTACGTCGACTTCATCCTCGGCGGGTACGGCGCCCTGCCGAGCAAGCGCCTGGTCCGCTTCATGGCCAAGGAGGTGCTGTTCCGCAACCGGTACTCCGGTCCGCTGATGCGCGGGATGCACCACATCCCGGTCGACCGGGACGCGGGCGCGGCGTCGTACCAGCAGGCGCTGGAGTATCTGGCCGCGGGCGAGGTGGTCGGCGTGTTCCCGGAGGCCACGATCAGCCGCTCCTTCGAGCTGAAGGAGTTCAAGTCCGGCGCGGTCCGGATGGCGGCCGAAGCCGGCGTGCCGGTCATCCCGATGATCCTGTGGGGCACGCAGCGCATGTTCACCAAGGACCATCCGCGGGACTTCTCCCGGCACCGCCCGATCTCGATCACCATCGGCGCACCGATCACCGTGACGCGGGACGACGACGCGGGCGAGGCGACCGCGCAGCTGCGATCCACGATGGCCGGGATGCTCGACGAGACCATCCGCGCCTACCCCGAGCAGCCCGCCGGTGCCTGGTGGCTGCCCGCGGCGTACGGCGGCAGTGCGCCGACCCCGGCCGAGGCCGAGCGCCTGGACCAGGAGGAGCTCGCCCGCCGAGCCGCCAAACGTCGTTAAGACGGCGGACAGGACCTTGACCCTCGGGGCGGAACGAGGGTACGAAGGCCTTCGTTGACAGAGCAGGAACCTGGGGGGTCCCTGTGCGGCGGGCCGGCATCGATGGCTCGCAGACACGAACGGGCGGGGAAGGTTTTGTTCGATTCACCGGAAGAGCTGCATCTGTTCGACCCGGGCGCGATGACTCCGGCGCCGCATGTGGCCGAGCACATCCCGGACGCCGGTGCGTTCTTCGTCGACTGGGCGACCCGCGGGCTGAACCAGGATCGCGCCCGCGAGATCGAGTCCGCGGTGAACGGCCGGCGCAACCAGAACGGCTGGTTCCCGCTCGAGACGCTGGACAGCATCGGCAGCAGAGGCTTCTGGCGCGGGCCGCTGACCTATCTGGCCCGGATGACCGCAGACGACCCCAGGATCCTGCAGGAGTGGGCCTGTGACGGCCTGCGGGACGAGCAGGTGGGCCGTATCGAGGCCACGGTGGACCACCTGCTGCATCAGCAGGGCCACGCCGCCGCTGCGACGTGGGCGGTCGCAGTACGGCCGCGGACGTATCTCGACGCGGAGGTGCTGGGCGACCGGCTGCTGGCCGCGTGGGAGTACAACCTCGGCTCGATCCGGGCCAAAGACGTGGCGAAGTCGGTCCGGCGCTGGAACCGCTGAGCTGGAACCACTGAGAAGGAACCGCTGAGAAGGCGTACGACGGGCAGCCGCCAGACCGCCCGTCGTACCTCTCAGCGCATCAGTGGAACTGCGGGATGATCAGGTAGAGCCCGTAGAGCACCGCTCCCACGCACGCGGCGAAGCAGACGCCGGCCACCGAGGTGTCGATGATCGACGGTTGCCTCTTCTCGTCGAGCGCCACCGTCCGCCGTGACATCGCGTTCACACCGAGCGCGAACAGAATCGCCAGCCCGACCCCGAAGAGCAGGCTGACCAGAGCCACCTGCCCGAGTGCACTCCAGTGGATATGCATCGCAGTACTCCTCTCAGACCGTCGTGGCCGTCGTCGCGGCCGGGGCCGGGATCGGGTCCGGGGCCGGGTACTCGTTGACGTTCTGCGGCGTCACCGGCCTGCGCCGCGACGCCACGTAGAGTCCGCCGCCGGCCACGATCGCGAGGGTCGCGACGATGACGACGCCGGCATTGCCGGTATCGGCTATCCGGCCGGCCATGGCGCCGACGATCGCGGCGGAGGGCAGCGTGAACAGCCAGGCCATCACCATCCGCCCGGCGACCGTCCAGCGCACCTGCGCGAGCCGCTTGCCGACACCGGTGCCGAGGATGCTGCCGGAGCAGACCTGCGTGGTGGACAGCGGGAAGCCCAGGTGGGACGAGGCCAGCAGCACCGCGGTCGAACTGGTCTCGGCGGTGAAGCCCTGCGGCGCCTCGACATCGGTCAGGCCTTTGCCCATCGTCCGGATGATCCGCCAGCCGCCGAAGTAGGTGCCCAGGGCGATCGCGAGGCCGGCCGTCAAGATCACCCAGGTCGGTGGGCCCGAACCCGGCGCGAGGCTGCCGGAGATGATCAGGACCAGTGTGATGACGCCCATCGTCTTCTGTGCGTCACCGGTGCCGTGGGCGAGCGAGAGAAGTGACGCGGACGCGACCTGACCGGACTTGTACCCGTCGTTGACCGACTTCTGCCGGGCTCGTTGAGTGATCTTGTAGGCCACGAAGGTGCCCAGCATCGCGACCACGCCGGCCACGATCGGCGCGGCGACCGCGGGGATGATGATCTTCTGCACCACCGTGGCGAAGTTCACCGCGCTGCTGCCGGCCGCGATCCAGGTGGCGCCGATCAGGCCGCCGAACAGGGCGTGCGACGAGGAGCTCGGCAGGCCGAAGTACCAGGTCACGAGGTTCCACAGGATCGCGCCGACCAAGCCGCCGAAGATGATCGGCACCGTCACCTTCGTGTCATCGACGAGGCCGCTGGAGATCGTCTTGGCCACTGCGGTGGACAGGAACGCGCCGACCAGGTTCAGCACCGCGGACACGGCAACAGCGACCTTGGGTCTGAGCGCGCCCGTGGCAATCGATGTCGCCATCGCGTTGGCGGTGTCGTGGAAACCGTTGGTGAAATCAAAGACCAACGCGGTGATGATCACCACCACGACCAGGAACGAAAGGTCCATCGCGATCACTCCCCCTAGGCGGACGGACGGTACCGTCGCTCGACGGTAGGCCTAGTGGGTGAATTCGAAATGAACTCCTGGCCGCGAACTCACTCCAAGATCAGGTGCGCAAGGCCGTAACAGAGTGCGGCGACCAGCCCGGCGGCGGGAATGGTCAGCACCCAGGCGGTCACGATGCCCTTCGCGACGCCCCAGCGGACCGCGGACAGCCGCTTGGTCGACCCGGCACCCATCACCGCGGAGGTGATCGTGTGGGTGGTGGAGACCGGCGCGTGCAGGCCGATCGCCATGACGTACAAGACTCCGGCCGCGACGGATTCCGAAGCGAACCCGCGGGCCGGGTCCAGGTGGATGATCCGGCGGCCGAGCGTCCGCATGATCCGCCAGCCGCCGGAGTAGGTGCCGAGCGAGATGGCGGTCGCGGCGGAGAGCTTCACCCAGAGCGGGATCGCGTCGCCGTTGTTCACATACCCGACGGTGACCAGGGCGAGGAAGATCACGCCCATCGTCTTCTGTGCGTCCTGCAGACCGTGGCCGAGAGCCATCGCGGCGGCCGACACCGACTGCGCCATCCGGAAGCCGCGTGTCGTCCTGCCCGGGTTGCGGTGCCGGAACAGCCAGAGGATCGCGGTCATCAGCAGGAACGCGCCGACGAAACCGATCGCCGGCGACAACACCATCGGGATGACGACCTTGTCGACGATGCCGGACCACATCACCACACTGCTCGAGGCGATACCGGCGCCGACCAGTCCGCCGATCAGCGCGTGCGACGAGGAGCTGGGCAGGCCGAAGTACCAGGTGACCAGGTTCCAGGTGATCGCACCGATCAGCGCTGAGATGACGACCACCAGGCCGTGGGTGCCGGACGGTGTGCTGATGATGCCCTTGCCGACAGTCTCGGCCACCGCCGTGCCCACGAAGGCGCCGAGGAAGTTGCACACCGCGGCCATCGCCAGCGCCAGCCGCGGCGTGAGCGCACGGGTGGAGACCGAGGTCGCGATCGCGTTGGCGGCGTCGTGGAAGCCGTTGGTGTAGTCGAACCCGAGCGCGATGACGATGAGGGCGATGACGAGCGCGAGCTCCACGCTCAGCTCTCCTTGACGGCGATCTGCTCGACCGTGTTGGCAACGTGCTCGAAGGCGTCGATCGCGGCCTCCAGCAGGTCGACCACGGTCTTGACCTTCATCACCGTCAGGGCGTCGTACTCGCCGCTGAACAGTTTGGCGATCAGCCGCCGGTGGACCGCGTCACCGGTGTTCTCCAGCCGGTTGATCTCGATCCAGTACTCGGCCAGGTCCTTCATAGTCCGCAGCTTGGGCATCGTCTCCGCGGTCAGCTGCGCGGCCCGCTGGAGCACCTCGATCTGCTCGGCGATCTCCTCCGGCAGCTTCTCCAGGTTGAACAGGTGGACGGAGTCGACGGCCTCCTCCATGAAATCCATCACGTCGTCGAGATCGGAGGCCAGCCGGTAGATGTCCTCGCGGTCGAACGGGGTGACGAACGTCGAGTTCACCCGGCGGATGATCGAGTGGGTGGTCTCGTCGGCCGCGTGCTCCGCGTCCTTCATCTGGGCGGCGATCTGGTGGCTCGAGGCCAGCCCGGTGCCGGCCGTGCTGCCGAGCAATTCGGCCAGGATCCGGGATCCGTCCACGAGGTGGTTGGCGGACTCGGTGAAAAGGTCGTAGAACGTCGGGTCGTTCGGACGCAGACGTAACGGCACTTCAAGCTCCGGGTGAACGAGGGACAAACCGTGAACATGCTAGGGGGAACATGCAGTTGATGCGGCATCCGCCCGGGGCAACGTATCGCGTTGTGATGAACCGTGCAGCGGAGCGTTGCACAGTCGGTAACCGATCGGTTTCATCGCGTTATCACGGCGTACAGATCGAAGAGCCCGACGACCAGCACCAAGCCTGCCGCGACCCGGAGCACATGCTCGTGGCCGAGGTAGTGCGTTGCGCCGCCCGCGGACCGGCGGTAGACGGCGCTGACGGCCGTCCAGCAGCCCAAAGACAGCACGAGTACGACGATTCCGAGCCCGGTGCGGACGTCCGACGAGCCGTGGCCGGAGGCAAGCAGGAGGGCGCCGTTGGCAATCAGACCCAGGGCGGTACGGCGCCACGCGAGCAGCGTCCGCTCCGGCTGCCGGCCGGGATCAGGTGTGCTCATCGCCACAGTGAGAACAGCAGGCCGATCAGGCCGACGACCGCGATCGTTGCCCCGAGCATCAAGGGCAGCCGGGTCACGGGCAACGCGCCGCCACGGCGGATCGCGGTCAGGTTCTGCTGCCAGCGGCGGAAGGCGCCGGCCGTCGTGACGATGCCGGCGCAGACCAGGATGACGCCGATGATCCGGGCCGGCCAGCGGTCCGGGCCGAGGTCGAGGAACTGGACCGCGGACAGTCCGCCGGCGTAGCAGGCGAGCGACGTCCGCAGGTAGGCGAGGTAGGTGCGCTCGTTCGCGAGTGTGAACCGGTAATCGGGCTCGTCCTCGGTCATCCGCAATTCACCAGGCCCTGGTCCTGTTTCAGCGTCAGCACACGCCGCACGCTACTCGCGAGCTTCGCGGCGAACGACTGGTCCTGGCGGGCCTTGCCAACGAGCGCGTCCACCATCGTCGCGGTCAGCCCGGCCTTGGCGTTGATGACGATGTCGCCGCCGGCCGCCACGAACCGGGTCGCGCGGGCGCCGGCCGGGACCGATGCGACCTCCGCGGCCGCGCCGACATCGTCGGTGATCACGACGCCGTGCCAGCCCAGGTCGCCACGGACCATGCCCTGGATGACGGTCGGCGAGAAGATCGCGCGGTTGTTCGGGTCGATCTTGGTGTACGTGACCGTCGAGATCATCACCATCGACGCACCGGCCTTGATCCCGTCGGCGAACGGCTGCAGGTAGGAATCGTCGCGAACCGTGACGTTGTCGACGACGCCCGACGAGAAGTCGGTGTTGCCGCGCACCCGTCCGAGCCCGGGGAAGTGCTTGACCGACGTCGCGATTCCGGCCTTGCGCATCCCCTGCACGAAGGCCTGTACGCCGCGGGCGGCGTCCGCCGGCGTGTCGCCGTACTCACGGTTGAGCTGGCCGATCGGAGCGTTCTGCGACTTCAACGAGTTGGGCACGACGTCTGCCACCGGTGCCAGGTCGACGGTGACGCCGGCCTGCTTGAGCTGGCCGCCCCAGAGCTGTGCCTGTGCGGTGAGCTTGGAGCTGGACCACGTGCCCTGGACGGTCGCTGCGGGGATGCGGTCGAAGCCAGGGCCCTTGAGGCGCTGGATCTGGCCGCCCTCCTGGTCCGCGGCGATGAGCGGCTTGATGCCCTTCACTGTGCCCGCTGTGTTCACTGCACTCATCGCGGAGCGAGTGTGGGCGAGGCTGCCGCTGCTGCCCATCAGGAAGACGCTGCCTGACTTCTGCTGTACGACGGCCTTCTGAGCGGACGTCATACCGCTCGCGTCGATGCCGGTCATGATGAGCTGGGCGGCCTGTTCGCGCAGCGTGAGGCTCTGGAGCTTCTGGTCGATGCAGCCTTCGGTCGGCGTCTCGGAAGGGGTCTCGGTCAGGGTGTGGGTCGGTGTGGGTTCCGGGCTGCTCGGCTGCTCGCTGGGCTCGGATGTGGGCTCCTCCGTGGTCGGCACGGAGGAGGACGGCACGGTGCTTGGACCTGCGGTTGGGGAGTTGCTGTCGCCGCAGCCGGCGACCACGAGAGCAGTCAGCGCGATCAGCGCGACCGGTCGTCGCCTCATCTCAGTTTCGCTCCCAGGCGGCGCGGTCGACAGTGTCCCCGGAGTGCCGGGCCAGCGTCGCGCACACGTCGTACAGGTGCTCCACCTGCTCCGGGGTGAGTGCGTCGAAGATCGACTTGCGCACCTCCTCGACGTGTCCGGGCGCTGTGTCGACCAGCTTCTGCCGGCCGAGCTCGGTGAGGATCGCGACCTGGCCGCGGCGGTCGGACTCGACACCCTCGCGCTTGACCCAGCCGTTCTGCTCGAGCCGGTTGACCGCGTGTGAGAGCCGGCTACGCGAGCCTTGTGTCGCGACGGCGAGCTCACTCATCCGCAGCCGATTGCCCGGCGCCTCGGACAGCCGGACCAGGATCTCGTAGTACGTATGCGGGATTCCGGCGTCGCGTTGCAGCTGTTGCTCGATGCGGCTACTCACTACTCGTTGCGCCGCGATGTACGCGCGCCAGGCCTGTGCTTCTCGTTGGTCCAGCCACCGGGTCTCCGCCATCCCCGCAGCGTACTTGTTCACGGATCCGGATCAGCAGTACGGCGAGCGCACAAACCAGCATGCCCGCGACAGCGAGTGCGCCGATGGTCTCGTGGAAGATGAGGAACGCGAACACCATCGTGGTCGGCGGGACCAGATAGAGCAGCGAGCTGATGCGAGTTGCGCCGGACAGTTTGAGATTGACCAGGTACAAACCCCAGCCACCGCCCGTTGCCAGCAGCACCAGCCAGAGCACTGCGCCGTAGAAGCCGGGCTGATCCGGCACGGTCATCCTGTGGGTCGAGGTGGCCAACGCGGTAAAGAGCACAGCTGACACAAGACTCTGCACGGCCAACGCATCCAGGGAGCTCGTACTCGGCTTGCGGGAGCGCTCCAGACACGTGCCTGCCACGAGACCGAGGAGGCCGGCGATCGGCAGGAGGAACAACAGGGGCGATCCGTGGCCGGCTCCGAGGTCGTCGGCGACCACCAGGCCCACACCTGCCAGACCGAGAACAAGGCCGAGCCATTGGCGCCGGCTGACCCGTTCGTCCAGCAGCGGGCCCGCCACGGTCGCGATGAGCAGCGGCTGCAGCGACCCGATGAGTGCGGTGACGCCGGCCGTGATCCCGTGGTCGATCCCGGTGAAGATCAGGCCTAGGTAGACGAACTGGGTGAGGAACGCCATCGAGATCTGCGTCGCAAGGTCCCGGCGGGAGATCCGCGGCCGCCTGATCGCCAGGATCGCCGCGGCGATCGCGCCCGCGACGAGGAATCGCCAGGCGAGCAGGTCGAACGCGTTCGTGTACTGCGTACCCCAGCGGGCGCCGATGAAGCCGCAGCTCCAGAACACGACGAATCCGGTTCCGGCCGCCAGCGAGAGCGCCTTGGGTGTGGTCATGACAGCGACAGTAACCACACCGGTCGGTATACTGTCAGTATGCTCGACCAGCAGGTGAGACTGATCGTGGACCGGCAGGTGCGCGCGGCGCCCCGGCTGACCCCCGCGGGCGAGCGCATTCTCGAGGCCGCGTCGACGCTCTTCTACGAGCAGGGCATCCGGACGGTCGGTGTGGATGCGATCGCCGCGGCGGCGGACGTGACGAAGAAGACGCTGTACGACCGGTTCGGGTCGAAGGACCGGCTGATCGCGGCGTACCTCGAGGAGCGGGACCGCGCGTGGCACCTGTTCCTCGACGAGCAACTGGCCGCGCGGCAGCCGGCGACGCCGGAAGACGTGATCCTGGCGTTGTTCGCGGCGCTGACGGACTGGCTGGCCGGGTCGCGCAACGGGTGTGGGTTCATCAATGCAAGCGTGGAGCTCGCGGCGCCGGACCACCCGGCGATGCCAGTGATCGTCGGCCAGAAGCGCTGGATGCGATCCGAGTTCGAAGCGCAGGCGCGCGCGGCCGGTTTCGCAGATCCGGGTGAGCTGGCGGATCGTCTGCTGCTGCTCCATGAGGGAGCGCTGATCAGCTACCGGGTCGCGGCGATGACCGAAGCGCCGGAGGTCGCCGCACGCGCGGCAGCCGATCTGCTGGCCGGGTGGCCGCGGCTCTAGGTGTTGCTGGGCTTCGTCAAAGTGAGGCCGACGAGGCGGGACACGACCTGGACGAAGACGTACAAGTAGGCGAAACCCCAAGCCACCAAGGTGAAGGTCGCACCGGTCGCGAAGAGCTCAGGTCGAACGCGTCGAGCAATCACAGTCCGACGGCCAGGATGCCGAGGGATCTCGACCGCGACGCGGCCCGGCGGCGATCCCTCCATCGCCGGATGGGCCAGCACGCCGAGCAACTGCACCACCAGCAGCACGGCCGACGAGTTCCGCCTGGCGCTGCCGAGGAGTTTCATCGTCCACCACCCTCATCCGCTTCTTCGCCCGACTGCTCGCGGGAGGCGATGATGGCCGCGCGGCGGGCCAGTCGGTGACTCCGCCGGATCTCGGCCTCACGCAGCCGCCGGCGGTCCTCGTCGGTCACAGGGACGACCTGCGGAACCTCGCGCGGCTTGCCGTCCTCGTCCACCGCGACAAACACCAGGTACGCCGAAGCCACGTGCATCTGCGGACCCACCGCATCCCATCGATCGGCCGTGATCCGTACGCCGACCTCCATCGAACTGCGCCCGGTCCAGTTCACCTGCGCGCTGAAATGCACGACATCACCGACCCGCACCGGGACGAGGAACACCATCTCGTCCATCGACGCCGTTACCGCAGGCCCGCCCGAGTGCCGCGC
The DNA here is from genome assembly GCF_004365355.1 of Kribbella pratensis. GTDB lineage: Bacteria > Actinomycetota > Actinomycetes > Propionibacteriales > Kribbellaceae > Kribbella. The sequence goes on from NZ_SODP01000002.1 coordinate 1,177,993, forward strand.
AGCCACGACACCCGCGACCGAGTCGACCAGCGTCATGATCACGCCACCGTGCACGGTCCCGAGCAGGTTGGTCTCGTTCTGCGCGGTGATGTGCGACAGCGACAGCCGGGTCTCGGAGGTCGGCCGCGACGACGGGCTGCTGGACATACAGACTCCTTCGGGCTCCCGGACGGGTCTGCGCAGAGTATCCCGGGAGTTGTCCACAGATTCGGAAATCGCGGTCTCCGGCAGGCGCCGATCCTCGTACTTTCTCTGCCGAGAAGGAGGACCACGATGACCATCGACGCAGCCACCGAATATGCCCGAGGCAACAACTCCAGCCGTCCCGACCCGACCCTGACCCCGCTGTCCCGCCGCCAGGCCACCCGACTCGTGCATCTCGCCCTGTCCGCCGCGGCCGAGCGCGGGCTCGATCTCGCCTACCTGGGCGGCGGGGCTCTGGTTCCGGCCGATCGCTCTGCCGACAATCCGATGCTCGGTCTGAGCAACCTAGCCCGCATCGTCGCCCAGTTCGACGAGGATCATTGGCCGGTGCTCGTCGAGGACCACTTCGACCAACTGCTGGAGCAACTCCGGCACGGTCCACCGACACCACCGACAGATCCCGAGCGCGAGCTGATCCAGCGACTCGTGCCTCGCGACGCGCTGCCTGCCGACTGGACCGCCGACCGGCCTGACTTCCTGCCCGGCCTGGTGTCGGTTCCGTCCACGACCGATGACGGGATCGTGACCATGTTCCTCGAGCCCGCGGACATGGGCATCACCTGGGGGGAGGCCGAACGCTTCGGCCTCGCCAATCTTCGCGGCCTGACCGACCACGTCGAGCATGTCGAACACGAGGGCCTACAGGTCGACTTCGTCACCGGGACACCGTTCGCGGCCTCACGGGCGCTCGTCCTCGACACCGTTCTCCGCGAGTCGTTGCGTGTGGACCATGCACCACACGGCGTGCTCGCGGCTGTGCCGGCCCGAGACACACTCATGCTGCACGTGATCCGGGATCTGTCCGTGATCCCGGCGCTGGGTCTGCTGCTCAACGTCGCGGCGCGCAGCCATGCTCACGACCCCGGACCGCTGTCGCCCGAGGTCTTCATGGTGACGCCCGACTTCCGCTGGTTTCCTGCGACGACGCTGTCGCCGGACTACACGCCACTGCGCTTGTCCTCCGAGCTCGAAACCCTGACCAAGGTCCTGGCGACGTCGGAGCTGCCGCGGCGGTCATGACAGGTGCCCTCAGCAACTAATCCGCGCCGTTCAACTACCCGTCAGCTACCAGTCAGCTACCAGGAGGTGTGAAGTGACCAGGCCAGTCGGAGTGGCGGATGCGCGTGATCGAGCGGACCTCGCCGAGGGTGGTCCACTCGTCCTTGCCAAGACGGGCGAGCGGGCGGAGTCGACGTACCTCGGGGTGATCGCCGTCCATCATCGCGGCATCGATCGCGATGTGCCGGACCCGACCGATCACGAGGGTGCAGTCGCCGAGTTCGAGGGTGGTGTGCAGAGTGCACTCGATCGCGACCGGCGACTCGGCGACGCGTGGGACGGAGACCGTCCGCGACGGCTCGGTGGTCACGCCGATCGCCTCGAACTCCGAGACCTCCGGCGGGAAGTTCGTCCCGGAGGCGTTCACCTGCTCGTACAGCGGCTCCGCGGCGAAGTTCACCACGAACTCGCCGGTCGCCTCGACGTTGTTCAGGCTGTCCTTCCGCCCGACCGAGGTGAACTGCACCATCGGCGGCTTGACGCACGAGACCGTGAAGAACGAGTGCGGCGCGAGGTTCAGCACGCCGTCGGCGGACCGGCTCGACACCCACGCGATCGGTCGCGGCACCACCACGGAGTTCAGCAGCGCGTAGAACTCCCGTCGCCCGACGGTCTCCGGATCTACATCGACACGCACGCCCGCAGTACATCAAACTCGGTGGATGCCGCCCCACCCCGCCTCGCGGATCCGGCCGGCAACTCCCGCGCGCGACGGAGAAGTGGATTGCCCGAGCATCACGATTTCCTGCACCAGGTGACCACGGTCGCCCGTCGCCACGGCGTCGACGCCGAACACGTGAAAGAGGTCGCGGGCGGCGTGGCCAACCGCGCCTTCATCCTCGGCGACGACCTGTTCCTCCGGGCTTCCCGCCCCGGCTACGAGGACGATCTCCGCAAAGAAACCCACGTTGTCCCCGCCGCCCGCCTCGTCGGCGTACTCACCCCGGAGATCCTCGAGTACGACGAAACCCACCGCCTCCTCGCCGCTCCGTACGTCGTCATGGAACGCATCCACGGCGCCGAACCAACCGAAGCCCCCACCGGCCTCGCCGACGAACTCGCCCGCCTCCACCACCTCGAACGCGCGCCCGCCGACACCCCCGCACCACAAGACCTCCCCACCAAAGCTCAGCCAGCCGACACCCCTGCACCACGAAGTCACCGGACCGAAGCCCAGCCAGGCGGCGCACCCGGAGCACCCCTCGCCCCCCGGACCGAAGCTCAGCCATGCGACGCCCCCGGAGCACTCCCAGACCGCTGGACCGAAGCTCAGCCAGGCGGCGCACCCGGAACACTCCCAGACCGCTCGACCGAAGCTCAGCCGGGCGGCGGCCCCAGAGCATCCCGAGACCTCTGGAGCGAGGCTCAGCCAGGAGACCGGCGCCGTGATGGCCGCGAGTCTCGACCGCAGAGGGCTCTGGACCTCCCCGGCGTGCCGGAGGACGACTGGGGCGACCCGTGGCGGACGGTCGACGACCTGGCCACCCGCGGCTACGTCGATCCCGTGACGGCAAGCTGGCTGACCGGTTGGTTCACCCGACTCGCGGAGCGCTTCGACGACAGCGGACCCAAGGTGCTCATCCACGGGGACGTTGCCACACACAACCTTCTCGCCGGCCCCGGCAATGAACTCCGCGCCCTCATCGACTGGGGCGACGCAGCCTGGGCCCCACGCGCCATGGAGTTCGCCAAACTCCCGTTGACCCAGGTAGCCAAGATCCTCCCCGCATACGCCGCCCAGTCCCCCACCCCCGAGGAAGACCTGGCCGCCGCCATCCTCTGGTTCCACCTCTCCTGGGCCCTCGCCAAACTCCCAGCCCCACCCTGGCCCGCCCAACGCCACTGGACCGCCCCCACCACCAGCCGCCTCCTCAACATCCTCCACTTCTTCACCACCACCCCACCCCCACCCTGGCCCGACCTCACCTAGAAGGCGATCCACAGCACTGGTTGCCCTCAACACCCGAAAGGACTCATCAGTGAGAGGCGATCTGTCTGGCAGACTTGGAAATGTGACCACCGCCCCTTCTGTGCTCGAGCGCGAGCTGTTCACCGAGGCCGAGGCAGCGCGCCTACTCGGCCTGCCCGCGGCGACGCTCCATTACTGGCTTGAGGGTGGCGAGCGCAGGGGCGTGCAGTACGACCCGATCATCCGGAGCGAGCCCGTCGGTCGTCGTACGGTCAGCTGGGCCGAGTTCATCGAAGCAGGCTGGCTGAGCGCGTACCGTCGGCGGAAGCAGATTCCGATGTCGCAGCTGCGTACCTTCATCGGCGTTCTCCGCTCGGAGTTCGGGATTCCTTATCCACTGGCACACAGCAAGCCGTGGGTCAGCGGACGCACCCTGGTGCTGCGTGCGCAAGAGGAAGCAGGCCTGGCCCCAGAGTTCCAGGTCGTCAGCAGTGTCGGCGATCAACTGATGCTCACGTATGCGGGGGGTGTCTTCCTGGAGCGAGTCGTCTGGGACGGCGACGTGGCTGCCGGTTGGAAGCCACACAGCGCCGACTCGCCGGTGGAGGTTCGCCCTGACGTGCGATTCGGTCGTCCTGCAGTGGCCGGCATCAGCACAGTCAGCATCTTCGAGCAGGCGGAAGATGGCGCATCGGCCGACGAGCTCGCCACAGATTTCGGAATCTCGATCTCGGAGGTGCGGTGGGCGTTGTCGTACGAGGAGCAGCGTCACGCTGCCGCGTGAGCCCACCCGCTTCACCATGCGCGAATCCGTCGTCCGCTACTACCTCGACGCCGACATCCTCGGTCTGGCCAAGGTCCTCTGTCCGCTCCGTAACGACATGACGTGCCCTGGCGATCCAGGGGCTGTCGTACACAAGCGCGAGCGTCCGCCTTGCCCGATTGTCGACACCCGCACGCCTGACACCGCCTGGCTACCGGTCGCGGCGGCGCAGGGCTGGCTCGTCATCTCGCGCGATCGCAACATCCGCGAGAACTTGGCCGAGCGCCGCGCCGTCCGCGAGAGCGGCGTCAAGATGATCGCGCTGGCCGGCGACGATGCGCGAACCAAATGGGGACAGCTCGAGGTCGTGATGACGCGGTGGCGACAAATCGAGGCGCTTGCCGACGAGCCAGGACCGTTCATCTACCGTGCGGGCCGACGCCGGATGATCCGGCTGGAGCTCGGCGACTGACTCCACGACCAGACCCACCCACGGCTTCTGCAGCCGCCCCAACCGACCTGATCAAGAAGGTGGGGTTCTTGGTGTTAGTTGTGGGGTTTCTGCTTGAAAACAAGGGGTTTGCGATTGGTTGGGGATGGGGCAGACTGGGGTTTTGTGACTGAATATGTGGCGGCCGAAGGCCGGTATGACGACCAGATGAGTTACCGGCGGACCGGGCGGAGTGGGTTGCTGTTGCCGGCGATCTCGTTGGGGTTGTGGCACAACTTCGGCGACGACAAGCCGTTCGTGACGCAGCGCGACATCCTGCGGCGGGCGTTCGACCTCGGCGTCACGCACTTCGACCTGGCGAACAACTATGGCCCGCCGTACGGCTCGGCCGAGACGAACTTCGGGACGCACTTCGCCCGGGACTTCAGCAAGTACCGTGACGAGCTGATCATCTCGACCAAGGCCGGCTACGACATGTGGCCGGGGCCGTACGGTCAGGGCGGCGGCTCCCGGAAGTACCTGCTCGCCTCGCTCGACCAGTCGCTGAGCCGGATGGGCCTCGACTACGTCGACATCTTCTACTCGCACCGGTTCGACCCGGACACCCCGCTCGAGGAGACGATGGGTGCGCTCGACGCGGCCGTCCGCTCGGGCAAGGCGCTGTACGCTGGCATCTCGTCGTACTCCGCGGACCGGACCCGCGAGGCTGCCCGGATCCTGGGCGAGCTCGGTACGCCGCTGCTGATCCACCAGCCGTCCTACTCGATGCTGAACCGCTGGATCGAGGAGGACCTGCTCGACGCCGTCGGTGAGCTCGGTGTCGGCGTGATCGCGTTCTCGCCGCTGGCGCAGGGCGTTCTCACGGACCGCTACCTGGACGGCATCCCCTCCGACTCGCGCGCCGCGCAGGGCAAGTCGCTCAACCCGGACTCGCTCACCGAGGACACCCTCAAGCACGTCCGCGCCCTCGCCGAGATCGCCAAGGAGCGCGGCCAGTCCGTCGCCCAGCTGGCCCTTGCCTGGACGCTCCGCGACGACCGCGTCACCAGCGCGCTGATCGGCGCCTCCAGCGTCGCGCAGCTCGAGGACAACCTGGCAACGGTCCGCAACCTGAAGTTCTCCCCCGAGGAGCTGGAGGCCATCGACGCCGACGCCGTCGAAGCCGGCATCAACCTGTGGAAGAAGAGCTCGGACGCCTGACCGTCCCCTGAACCACCAGGCCGAAGCGCCCGCCGTACCCCTTGCGGCGGGCGCTTCTGTCTTGACGGAAGGTTACGGAGCGGGGTGGGGTGGTTGCGGTCCGGCCGGGTTGGGCACACGCTGGAGAAGACCCCCTGGAGGTGGTTGAAATGACCGCTTCGACGCTCGAAATGGCCCTCGGCTACGAACACGCGAAGATCCGGGAGCTGGCTGAGCCGGCGCATCACCCGGATGCGGCCCACCCTGAGCACAGGCACCAGACGGACTGGTTCTACGCGATCGCCGCCCAGCACCTGGCCGCCGCCGAAGACGTGCTCCTCCCGCACGTCCAGCGTCTCCCCGACGGCGCGCACATGGTCACCAGGTACGTCGGCAACGCCAAGGAACTGGAACGTTCACTGCGCTTCCTCAAGGGACGGCAGTACGGCGACAGCCGGTTCGTGGATCTCCAGCACACCGAGCTGTGGCAGCACATCGACCGGCTGCTCGGACAGCATGAGCAGCTGGAGGCGACGTACAGCCGCCAGATCTGCGAGCAGCTCGAGAGCTTGGATGTGAACACGCTGACCGAAGACCTGCTGGAGGCGGAGGAGGTCGCACCGACCCGGGCGCACCCGTCCTCGCCGCACACCGGGATGGCAGGCCGGCTGGCGCACCGGATGTGGCGGATGGCCGACAACGCGTGGGACAGCGCCGAGGGACGGGTGGTGCCGATCAAGTACCACGCGCATCCCAAGCGCGACTCCGCGCTGTCGCATTACCTGTACGGCACACCGATACACGAACAGGAACCGCAGTAAAAAGGTGACCGGGCCCCGAAGCGGATGCCTCCGCTGGGACCCGGTCCGCCGGCACTCACTGCGCCTGGTTGTGGGGCCGGCGTTTGTCCCGTCGCCGCTGCGCCTGGAGTGCGGAGACGGGCCCTGCGTCCTCCCCCGCTGCGCCTGGTGTGCGAGGGAGGACGGTCTGTGACCTGGTCACGAGCCGGTCCGGAGCCCTTAAGGTCCGGTGCCCACCCGTAAACCGGGAACTGCTATTTCAGCCCGTCGATCGCCTTCTTCGCGCCGGGGTGCAACGGCACCGGGTCGGTCTTCTCGGCGTTCTCGAGCGTGATGCCCTTCGCGGCCGCGTTCACCGCAACGAGCGCATCCATGTTGTCGTAGATGACCTTCGTCAGCTGCTCGGCGAGCTCGTCCTTCATGTCCTTGCGGACCAGCAGCACGTTCGGCACGACGATCGTCGGTACGTCGGCCGCCTGCTTGTACGTCGCGGCCGGGATCGGCGCCTGGGTGTAGACCGAGCCGTACTTCTCCTGCATTTTCGGCAGTAGGTCCGTGATCGGCAAGAGCTTCACCCCCTTGCCCATACTCGTGGTCAGGTCGGTGATCCCGCCGGTCGGCAGACCGCCGGACCAGACCAGTGCGTCGATCGAGCCGGACTTCATCGCGTCCACCGACTCCGGCAACCCGAGCCGCTGGGCAGTGACGTCGTGAGCCGGGTCCAGCCCAGCCGCCTCCAGCAGCCGCCGCGCGATGACCTCTGTCCCGGAGTTCGGCGAACCGGTCGAGATCCGCTTGCCCTTCAGGTCCGCGATCGAGTTGACCCCGGCCGACGTCCGGACGGCGACCTGTGTGTAGTTGTTGTAGAGCCGGGTCAGCGCGACGACGTCCTGCTTGGACTTGAAGCTGTTCTCGCCCTTCACAGCGTCCGACGCCGAGTCACCCAGCGAGAAGGCGATGTCGTAGTTGCCCGCCACCAGGCCCTGGATGTTCTGCACCGAGGCACCGGTCTCACTGGCGGTCGCGCGGTATCCGGACACCTTGGACGAGATCACCGAGGCCAGCGCGCCGCCGAGCTGGTAGTACACCCCTGTCGTGTTGCCGGTGGCAATCGTCAGTCGGCCGCCGCTGTCCGAAGACCCGACAGGCTGACGCTGCCCGCCACAGGCAGCCAGCGAGACGACAGCGGCAAGCGCCACGACAGTGGTGCGGAGTCTCATGAGGCAACGGTTCCTTCCGCGGAAGAGGCCTGGCGCTGCCGCCGGACCAGATTGATGACGACGGCAACAAGTAGCAAACAGATTCCGGCCGTGATGGTTACGGGCGCGAGGTACAGCAGCAACGCCGCGGCCGGCACACAGACCGCCCGCTCGAGCCAGGTCGCCCGGACGAAGACCCACCCGCCGGTCACGACAGCGAGCGCGGCGACGGCGAGCATCGACACCAGCGTGGTCCAGACCATCCCGATCACCGATCCCTGACCGAGCAGGTGCGCGCCGTTGTCGGTGAGCACGAACGCGAACGGCACCAGGAAGGCCGGCAGCGTGTACTTCCACGCCTGCCACATCGTCGGCATCACCTTGCCGCCGGTGATGGCGGCCGTCGCCACCGCGGCCAGGGCGGTCGGCGGCGACACCTCGGAGAGTACGGCGTAATAGAAGATGAACATGTACGCCTCGGGCTGGGTCACCCCGAGGTTCACCAGCGCCGGCGAGATGATTACCGCCGCGATGATGAACGACGCGGTCACCGGCACCGCGAGCCCGAGGATCAGTACGGCGAACCCGGACAGCACCACGGTCAGGATCAGCACCGCGGTGGGATTCGTGGTCAGCCCGTGCGCGGCGTTGACGATGATCTCGGCGAGGTTCAGCCCGAGGCCGGTCTGGGTGGTGACCGCGACGATCACTCCCGCGGTCGCGCAGGTCGCCGCCACCGGCAGCACCGAACGGGTGCCCTGGGCAAGCGCTTTGAACAATGGCCGGCCGGTCAGCCGGTGCTCGCGGTCCAGGAACGACAGCCCGAACTGGATGATCACCGCGTAGACGACCGCCTTGAACGGAGGTACGTCGACCGCCATGAACGCGATGATCACGAACAACGACAAGAAGTGGTACCCGAACCGCAGCAGCAACCGCCACGCCGAGTCCGTCGACGTCTCCGCGGACGTCGTCTCGTGCTTGCGGGCATCGATCTCGATCGCGAGCAGGATCCCCAGGTAGTACAGGATCGTCGGGATCACCGCGAACCCGAGAACCTTCAGGTACGACACCTGCAGGAACTCCGCGATGATGAACGCGGCCGCACCCAGCGTGGGCGGCGACAGGATGGCGCCGATACCGGACGCGGCGAGCATTCCGCCGGCCGGTTCGGGCGGGTAGCCGGCCCGGCGCAGAATCGGCCACGACACGGTGCCGAGCGACACCGCGGTCGCCGTACCGGAGCCTGACACGCTGCCGAGCAGGAAACCCGCGAGCGTGACCGTGCGGCCCGGCGCCGTACGGCTGCGTTTGAAGGCCGCGAAGGACAGGTCGATGAAGAACTTGCCGGCGCCCGAGTAGTCGAGCACTGCGCCGTAGATGGTGAAGAGGACGATGTACGACGCGGCGACGCTCAACGGCGTCCCGTAGAAGCCCGCCGTACCCATCGTGAACTGCGCGATGATCGCGTCGAAGTTGAAGCCCTGGTGGGCGAGCGACCACGTGTAGGGCAGGTAGCCGCCGTAGTACGCGTACGCGATGAACACCAGGCTGAACACGGGCAGGACCCAGCCCGTCGTACGCCGGCATGCCTCGAGCAACAGCACCAGCAGAAGAGCACCGGCGATGACGTCCAGACTGGTCGGCGTCTGCCTGCGCTCGAGGAATCCGTCGAAATCGAACAGCGGATAGACGCAGACCGCCAGCGCGACAGCAGCGAGAACCCAGTCCACGACACCCGGATCGTCATGCGTGCGAGTCCGGCCGGGAAGACGAAACCCGCGGTAACACAGCAGCGTGATCGGCAGAACCGCTGCGAGAAAGATCACCAAGTAGAACTGCGTGCCTTGTGGTAATGGGAAGAAGACCTGTGCAAGCACGCCGAGGCTGACGATTGCGCACCAGATCGAGACAACCAGGTCCAGGGCAGGTCTGAGCCGCCGAGCGGGGCGTTCCTGCTCATACTCGGCCAGGTCTTCCTCGGAGGGCGTGGTCACGCTTCCCCCGGTACGAACACCGACAGTCATCTACCGGTTCCCTCCTGTGGTCGGAAGGCTAATGTTGCCGAACACTGCGTGGAGTCGCGTGATTACGTCTTTACCAAGATCTGACACATGAGGACGTGACCTGGCCTACGATCACCGCATGAGTGGCGCGGTCCGGATTCTGCTGGTCGAGGACGATCTCGATATCGCCAATGCCCTGATACCCGCTTTGCGGCGCTACGGCTTGATGGTGACGCACGTTCGCACCGCCGCGGACGCCCTGGCGGCGGATCCGGGCGACCTGGTCCTGCTGGACCTGGGACTGCCGGACGGGGACGGCATCAACGTCTGCCGGCAGATCCGCACGGTGTCCGACGTGCCGGTGATCGCGGTGACGGCGCGCGGCGAGGCCGCGGACCGGGTGCGCGGCCTGCGGAGCGGCGCCGACGACTATGTGGTCAAACCGTTCGCGATTTCCGAACTGCTGGCCCGCATCGATGCTGTACTACGTCGTACCGGTCTCTTGCAGCCCCGCCCCCGGGTGACCGTCGGTGACCTGACCGTGGACATCGAGGCCCGGACGGTTCAGGTGGCGGACAAGCCCATCAGCCTGACCCGCAAGGAGTTCGACGTGCTAGCAGTGCTGGCCGCTCACCACGGCCGGGTGGTCCCCCGCGAGCAGGTAGCCCTGTACGCCTGGCAGTCGGTCTTCGAGGCGTCCTCGCGGACCATGGACGTCCACGTCGCCAGCCTGCGCGCGAAGCTCGGCCGGCCCGAACTCGTGCAGACCATCCGCGGCGTCGGCTACCGCCTGGGTTCGGACTGACCGTTGCGCCGTCGATTACTGCAGTCCCTCGTCCCGATGGTCGTCGCACTGGCCATCGTCGCGGTGATCCCGCTGGCGAACTTCATCGCCACGAGTACGTCACGCACGCTCTTCCTGTCCCGGAGCAACGACGCGGACTGGTTCGCCACCATGGCGGAGTCCCCGCTGCAGACCGGTGACATCGCCAACCTGCGTGAGCTGGCAGTCCGGTACCAGGAGCTGTACAACACGCCGGTCTTCGTGGTCGACGTCGACTCCCGCGTCATCGCGACCTCCGTGTCCGGTGTGGACGTGAAGGAGCCGGATATCGCGACCGCGCTGCACAGCACGCTGGCCGGCCGGCTGCCGCCCGAGCCGCCCGCACTGTGGCCGTGGCGTTCCGGCGAGATGATCGTGTCCCGTCCGGTCGTCAACAACGGCAGCGTCCTCGGCGCCGCCGTACTGCGGGTGCCGACCGAGAACGCCCGCGACCAGGTGCAGCGAGGCCTGCTGCTGCTCCTCGGCGGCCTGCTGATCAGCATCGGCGCGATCATCGTCGGTATCGTCCGGCCGATCACCCGCTGGGTGCTGCGGCCGCTGCAGGACCTCGACAACGCGACCCACCAGATCACCCGCGGCGCGCTCGACACCCGGGTGTCGACCGACGGCCGTGCACCAGAGCTCCGCCGCCTCGGCGACAGCTTCAACTCGATGGCGCTCAGCCTGCACCAGGCCCGTCAGCGTGAGCGTGAGTTCGTCGCTGACGCCTCGCACCAGCTGCGTACGCCGCTGACGTCGGCCCGGATCCACATCGAGGGCCTGTCCCGGCTGTCGCCGACCGCACGGTTCGCGCTCAGCGACATCGACCGGCTCGGCCGGATCGTCCAGCGGCTGTCCCGTCTGGCCGGCTCGGACCGCCCCTCGGCAGCCGATGCCGAAGGCAACGAAGAGCCGCTGGACCTGGCCCAGGCCGTGAAGGAGCGCCTGGTCGGCTGGAAGGCCGTGTACGCCGCCGACGACCTGGAACTGATCGTCGGCGAGATGGTCCCGGGCGGAGTCGCTCCGGAGCTCGAGGTCGACGACATCCTCGACGTACTGCTCGACAACGCGTCGAAGTACGGCGCCCCGCCGGTGGAGGTCTCGGTCACGCGGGACGGCACCGAGGTCGTGATGTCGGTCCGCGACCACGGCCTCGGACTCGGCTCACGCGATCTGAAGAAGGTCGGCGAGCGGTTCTGGCGCAGCGCACACCACCGGGAGATGCCGGGCACCGGTCTCGGCCTGGCGATCGTCCGCTCCGAGGCGGCCCGGGTCGGCGGCCGAGTGGTCGCCCGTCCGCCGATCGGCGGCGGCCTCGTGATCGAGGTCCGCGTCCCGCTGATCGACGACTACGACGCCTGACCCGGACGACGCTGACCCGCGGACGACTCAGACGACCCGGACACCCGGCTCAGATGTGATTCTGCCGGTACCAGCGTTCGGCGGCGGGATGGAGCGGGACCGGCATCGTGGAGATCGCCGAGCGAGGGTCGAGGGCACCGGCTTCCGGGTGCTTCGGGATCAGGTCGTTCTGGCGGCGGAACAGCGTGTTGACCGTCCACCAGGCCCACGAGTCGGACAACCCCGGCTTCGCGATCAGGTAGTTCGGGACCGCCAGCGTCTGCACCGCGCTGGCCAGCCCGTACTGCGACGGCGGGATCGACGACACGACGAAACCGCCGAACTCCTTCAACGCGATCATCTGGGCCACTTTGCCGATGTCCAGCAGCCGGAAGCCGAGCGTGCTCTGCAGCTCCGCGATCGGCACCGTCGGTACGCCGCCGCTCCAGATGAACGCGTCGATCGAGCCCCGGCGGGCACTGCCCTTCGGGACCAGCGCGTCGACCGACTCCTCCAGGGTCATGTTGACCCGCGTGACATCGACCTTCGCCTCGTCCAGGATCATGTCGGCGATGACCTGCGTGCCCGAGTTCTTCGGCCCGACGCTGACGACCATCTTCTGGTGGGGCGCGTTCTTGGCCGGGTTCAGGTCCGTCAGCTCCTTGGCCTTCGAGGCCATCGGCACCACGACGTGCACGTAGTTGTCGTACACCCGGGCGAGCGCCGTGAACCGCAGCGGGCCTTTGCTGAACTGACCGGTGCCCTCGTACGCCGCGAGCGCCGAGTCCGACGTACAGAAGCCGAGGTCGGCGGGGCGGCTCGAGCTGAGGTCGCCGGCGCGGCTCGCGACCCTGGTCAGGTTGTCGACCGACCCGTTGCTCGGGAGTGGCTTCAGCTCCATGCCCGTGACTTCGCTCACCAGTTCGCAGAGCGCCGTGCCGAAGGAGTTGTAGACCCCGCCGGGGTTGCCGGTGACGAAGGTCCCGGCCTCGGCAGGCGCGGGCTCGTCCGCGCGGCCGCGGGAGCAGCCGGGCACCAGGAGTGCCGACGCGGCCGCGGCTCCGAAGCCGAGAATGCTGCGTCTGGTCATCCCAGTCGGCCGGGCAGGGGTCAGCAGGCGGGGGCGATCCATGCACACAACCTAGACAACAACCGGGCCTTCGGGGTAGCCGTGTGCACGGCCGCAACCGAACCGCTACCGACAGGTAAGGCTGGATACCGTGGCCAAACTGCGTCTGGACGGGCCAGGGGTAGGTGTGACAGCGTTGTCATCCGTGCGGCCGTGGCGGCCGCGTGAGGATCTTCCCCGGAGGCTGATTTCGTGCACGACGACCGTCAACTCATCGAGGAGCGGCTCAGGCGCGCCCTGCGGGAGCGGCTCCGCCCCGCGATCTACGGCGCGGCGGTCCCCCTGGACATCGAGGTGTGGCACGCACCTGGTGAGCCCGTGTCACCCGCCGAGGCGCTGGCGCAGACCTACGAGAAGGCCGAGATCGGCCTGCCGTGGGGTCCCGCCTGGGGCACCGCGTGGTTCAAGTTCAGCGGCCAGGTCCCGTCCGAGTGGGCCGGCAGCGAGATCGAGGCGGTCATCGACCTCGGTTTCAGCGGCGGTCCCGGCTTCTCCGCCGAGGGCCTGGTGCACACCACCTCCGGCAAGCCGCTGAAGGGCCTGCACCCGCGGCAGACCTACGCCCCGCTCTCGATCCTCGGCCCGGACGGTACGGCGGCCGCCCCCGGCGACCACATCGAGTTCTACGTCGAGGGCGCCGCGAACCCGGAGATCCCGCTCGACAACGCCTACGCGAAGGTCGACATCGGCGCCAAGCTCGGCGACCACCCGATCTACCAGCTCGCCCGCGCCGACCTGGCCGTGTTCAACGCCGAGGTCTGGGACCTGATCCTCGACCTCGAGGCGCTCGACAGCCTGCAGAAGGAGCTGTCCGCCCAGGAGCCGCGCCGTCGCGAGATCCTGCGCGCCATCAGCCGTTCGCTGGACGCGCTCGACTACGAGAACGTCGCCGGCACCGCCGCGGACGCCCGCGCGCAGCTGACCGACGTACTGAGCCGTCCGGCCCACGCCAGCGCGCACCAGCTGTCCGCGGTCGGTCACGCGCACATCGACTCCGCCTGGCTGTGGCCGCTGCGGGAGACGCGGCGCAAGGTCGCCCGTACCGTCTCCAACGTTGCCACGCTGGCCGAGGAGTACCCGGAGCTGGTCTTCGCGTTCTCGCAGGCCCAGCAGCACGCCTGGGTGAAGGACAACTACCCGGAGGTCTGGGAGCGGCTGAAGAAGGCCGTTGCCGAGGGCACCATCGTCCCGGTGGGCGGTATGTGGGTCGAGTCCGACACCAACCTGCCCGGCAGCGAGGCGCTGGCCCGGCAGTTCGTGCACGGCAAGCGGTTCTTCCTGGACGAGTACGGGATCGACACCCAGGAGGTCTGGCTGCCGGACTCGTTCGGCTACACCGCGGCGCTGCCGCAGCTGGTGAAGCTGTCCGGCTCGAAGTGGTTCCTGACCCAGAAGATCTCCTGGAACAAGGAGAACAAGTTCCCGCACCACACCTTCTGGTGGGAGGGTCTCGACGGGACCCGGGTGTTCACCCACTTCCCGCCGATCGACACGTACAACTCCGACCTGTCCGGTCGCGAGCTCGCGCACGCGCAGCGGAACTTCCAGGAGAACGGCGCCGCGACCCGCTCGCTGGTCCCGTTCGGGTACGGCGACGGCGGTGGCGGCCCCACCCGTGAGTTCGTCGCGACCGCTCGCCGGGTCAAAGACCTGGAGTCCTCGCCGAAGGTGACGATCGAGTCCCCGACCGAGTTCTTCACGGCCGCCGAGGACGAGTACCGCGAGAACGCGCCGGTCTGGTCGGGTGAGCTCTACCTGGAGATCCACCGCGCGACGTACACCTCGCAGGCCAAGACCAAGCAGGGCAACCGGCGGACGGAGCACCTGCTGCGCGAGGCCGAGCTGTGGACCACGGCGGCGGTTGTCGCGGGCAAGCTCGACACCTACCCGTACGAGGACCTGGACCGGCTGTGGAAGGTCGCGCTGCTGCACCAGTTCCACGACATCCTGCCGGGCTCGTCGATCTCGTGGGTGCACCGCGAGGCCGAGGCGACGTACGCCAAGGTGGCCGAGGAGCTGAACGCGATCATCGCCAAGGCCCAGCAGGCGCTGGCCGGCTCGGGTGACGCGCAGATCGTCTTCAACGCGGCGCCGCACGGCCGTAACGGTGTCGCCGGGCTCGGCGCGGGGATCACCACCGGCGCGGGTCAGGCCGTCACGATCGAGAACGGCGTACTGGACAACGGCCGGATCCGGGTCACGATCGACGAGCGCGGTCTGATCACCTCGCTGTACGACGTGGAGGCGGACCGCGAGGTCATCGCACCAGGTGCCGTGGGCAACCTTCTCCAGCTGCACGTGGACACCCCGAACCACTGGGACGCGTGGGACGTCGACTCGTTCTACAAGAACAACGTCCGCGACGTCACCGAGGTCGACAGTGTCGACTTCAGCACCGTCGAGGGTGTCGCGACCGTGGTGGTCAAGCGGTCGTTCGGCCGGTCCACGGTGACGCAGACGCTGCGGGTCCAGCCGGGCGCGAAGCGGGTCGACATCGAGACCGAGATGGACTGGCACGAGACCGAGAAGTTCCTCAAGGCGGCGTACCCGGTCGACGTGCACGCGGACCGGTCGGCGTCGGAGACGCAGTTCGGGCACATCTTCCGGCCGACCCACCAGAACACCTCGTGGGACGCGGCGAAGTTCGAGATCGCGGCGCACCGCTGGGTGCACGTCGGCGAGCCCGGGTACGGCGTTGCCGTGGTCAACGACTCGACGTACGGCCACGACATCAACCGGACCGCGCGCGAGGACAGCGGTACGACGACCACGATCCGGACGTCGCTGATCCGCGCGCCGCGCTTCCCCGACCCGAAGACCGACCAGGGCGTGCACACCGTGAACCACGCCCTCGTCGTCGGCGCGGGGATCCCGGAGGCGATCGAGGAGGGGTACGCGATCAACCTCCCCGAGCGCGTCGTCACCGGCGCCGACGGCGTCGCGCCGATCGTTGCCCTGGACAACGACAACGTCATCGTCGAGGCCGTCAAGCTCGCCGACGACAAGTCGGGCGACGTCGTCGTCCGGCTGTACGAGTCCACCGGCGGCCGGTCCCGGGCCACCATCACCCCGTCCTTCCAGGCGGCATCGGCGACCGAGGTCGACCTCCTCGAACGCCATCTCGCCGACCGCGAGCTGACGGACAACGGGGTCTCCCTGGACCTCCGCCCCTTCCAGATCCTGACGCTGCGCTTCAAGCGTTCCTGATCCCCCCACCCCGGGAGCCCTCCCTCCCCAACCCGCGCCCGGCCCCGCTCAGCGGAGCCGGGCGCGGGTAGTTGTAGCGAGTTGTAGCGGATCGGCGCAGCCCTTGGTGCGTTCGATGCCCGGCGTTCACCCGCCTGACGTAGCGTGAAGGTATGGCTCCGACACCCTTGCTCGGTTCCCGGACTCTCGACCGGCAGACGGCCCGCACGCTGCCGCCGGGCCCGAAGCTCCCGACGCTCGTCCAGACCGTGCTGTTCGCGAGTCACCGCCGGACGTTCTTCCCGCGGATGCGGGACAAGTACGGCGACGTGTTCACGATCCGCCTGGTGCCGTCGAGCCGGGTCTGCGTCGTCCTGAGCCGGCCGGACCACATCCGCGAGGTGTTCGGCAGCCCGCCCGCGGTGATGCACGCCGGCGAGGGCAACACGGTGCTCGAGCCGATCATGGGTTCGCACTCGTTGTTGCTGCTCGACGACGAGGACCACGTCCGGATGCGCAAGCAGCTGATGCCGGCGTTCTCCGGCGCGGCACTGCGCGGGTACGCCGGGATGGTGCTGGAGCTCGCCCGGGCCGAGGTCGCGAAATGGCCGGTGGGCAAGCCGTTCAAGGTGCACCAGCGGATGCGGAACCTGACGCTCGAGATCATCCTGCAGGTGATCTTCGGCGTGACCGACATCGACCGGCTGAACACCCTCCGCCCGCTGATGGACAAGATCGTCTCGGTCTCGCCGGTGATCATGCTCGGCGGCTTCTACCCGCCGCTGCTCCGGATCCGGCCGTGGAAGACGTACCTCGACACCCAGCGCAAGGTCGACGAGATCCTGTACGACGAGATCGCCAAGCGCCGCGAGACGTTCGCCGGACGCAACGACGTACTCTCGCGACTGCTTGCTGCGGGCAACTGGTCCGACGTCGAGCTGCGGGATCAGCTGGTGACGTTGCTGCTGGCCGGCCACGAGACGACGGCGACCGCGATGGCCTGGGCGTTCCACGAGCTGGCGCGCCGGCCGGAGGACCTCGCATTCGGGCAGCGGGCCGCGGATGCCGGCGCGGACGACGAGCTGGAGGCGATGGTCAAGGAGGCCCTGCGGGTGCATCCCGTGGTGTATCAGGTCGGCCGCCGCCTCACCGAGACGACCGACATCGCCGGCTACCGCCTGCCCCGCGGTACGACGATCATGGCCGCGATCGGGCTGGTCCACCGGGACGCGGAGCACTTTCCGATGCCGGAGGAGTTCCGCCCGCAGCGGTTCCTGTCCGACGACCCGCCGGCGCCCGGGACCTGGATGCCTTTCGGAGGTGGCGCCCGGCGCTGCATCGGCGCCGGCTTCTCGCTGATGGAGGGCACCGAGATCCTCCGGGCAGCCCTCAGCGCCTACAACTTCCAGGCCCCGCACCCGAAGCCCGAGCCGCCCCAGGCGAAGAACGTCACCCTCGTCCCGCGCCACGGCTCCGTCGTCAGCGTCACCCGGCGCTAGCTCACTGGCGGGTTATGTCGTCGGTAGCGCGAAGTACGACGTCATCGATGACATAACCCGCCGGCGGCGCTCCTGCGTCAGTCCTCGGGGTCGCCGACGTCGCCGAGGTCGACGTCGTCGTAGCTCTCGAGGTCTTCCTCGTCGTCGTCCTCGAGCTCGAAGTTGTCCTCGTCGTCGACGAGGTGGACGGCCGCCTCTTCGGCTCCGGCCGCGGCGCCGTCGATGCCGACGTCCTCGGCGAACAGTTCGTCGTCGTCATCACCGTGCGCGCCCTCGTCGGGCGCGACCAGGCGCCCGGACCGGACCACGCCGACCTCGGGGCCGCCGACGTCCTCGCCGTCCTCGGCGTACGGATCGGTGTCCGGGATCTCCTGGGCGATCCGCTGGTCCAGGGTCTCTCCCTGCACCGCCTCGTCGGCCGTGGTGCCGAATCCTTCGCCCGCGGACCACTTCTCCGGAGGCGAGTACCCCTCGTCAAGCAGATCGTCGACGCCCCGGTCGTTCAGGGTGTCCTCGGCCTGCAGCTGATCCTCGTCGTCCACGGAGTAGCTGCCGTAATCCTCACGGCTGTCGTCGCTCATGGGGCAACCTTGGCGCGTCGCAGGCACTGGAATCAAGCTCGACGCAGAATGGGGCAGGTGGATCCGGTCAGGCTGACGTTGGACCAGTTGCGGGAACTGCGCGACGACATCGCGCCGCAAGCGGCCCAGCGGTCGCGTGCCTCGATCCGCCGTCGGGTCGAACGCTGGCGCAGCCGGGCCTTCTTCATCGCCCAGTGTGCCCTCGCCGCCGGGGTCGCCTGGGCGCTCGGCCGGTACGTCGTCGGCCACAAACAACCGTTCTTCGCGCCGGTCGCCGCGATGGTCTGCCTCGGCTTCAGCTACGGTCAGCGACTCCGCCGGGTGGCCGAGGTCATGGTCGGCGTGGCGGTCGGTGTCGGTGTCGGTGACCTGTTCGTCCACGTCTTCGGCACCGGGATCCCCCAGATCATCTTCGTGATCGCGCTGGCGATGAGCGTCGCCGTGTTGCTCGGCGCCGGCACGCTGATGACCACCCAAGCCGGTGTCCAGGCCGCGATCGTCACCACTCTGCTGCCCAACCCGGGGGCGGGCTTCAGCCGCTGGCTCGACGCGGTCCTCGGCGGGCTCGTCGCGCTGGCCGCGGCCACGATCGCCCCGGCCGCCGCGATCAGGCGTCCGCGGCAGCAAGCTTCCGCCGTACTGAATGAGCTGGCCGAGATCCTGATCGAGACCGCGGACGGCCTCCGCTCCCGCGACGAGGAAGCGCTCACCGATGCGCTCCGGCGCGCCCGGTCGAGCGAGTCCCGGCTCGACGAATTGCGCAGCGCCGCCGACGAGGGTGTCGCGGTCGTCCGGCTGTCGCCGTTCCGCCGCAGGCACCGCGGGCGGGTCCAGGAGATCGCTGATCTCGTCGTACCGCTGGATCGCGCGATCCGGAACATCCGTGTCCTGGTCCGGCGCTGCGCGGTGTCGGTGTGGCGGGACGAGGCGATGCCCGCGGAGTACCCGATGCTGCTCGAGCGCCTCGCCGACGGCACACGCCTGATCGCCGAATCCCTGTTCGAGCCGGCCGCCGAGGTCGCCGCACACCGCGTGCTGGGCGAGCTCGGGCGGCGTACTGCGGAGTTGCCCCTGCCGACCGGCCTGTCCGCGGTCGTCGTCCTGGGCCAGCTCCGGTCCACGATCGTCGACCTGCTCGAGCTGACCGGCACGTCGTACGACGACGCCCGGAAACTCGTCCCGCTGCGGCTGGACGGGCTCGACGAGAAGTAGTGGTTCAGGTCACATCGGAAATTCCCGTCATACCTGCGCACCGGCCGCGTCTCACTGGCATGACGATCCACCGACTGATGACCACGATGGCCAACGAGCAGGTCCGTGAGCTCGAGGACCTGCTGGCGGTCGACCACCAGACCACTGACGACCGGAGCGACGCCGCCGCCGAGCAGTAAGGCGCGAACCGGACGAACGGATCCCGGCGGCGCGCCGCACGGTCCTGCCCACCGAGCTGGACCGCACGGAAGTCGCACCAACGCAGAGGCGCCCAGTGCGAGGCGCCGCCGGATCCGTTACCGGTGCACCGCCACAGAGGTGCACCCAAAACCACCCGCCGACCTTCCTGACGCCGCTTGCGCGAGGCTCAGGCCGGTCCGGCGGGTGGTTTTTGTCTGAAGGAAATGAAGGAAGGAAAGATGCCCTCGCTTCGCTCGGGGTGAGGTTACGCGACGGTGATTTCGGTGGTTACCGAGTTTGCGATGAAGCATTCCTGGTGGGACAGGTGGTGGATCTTGTCGATCGTCTCCGCGTCCGGCTCGGGGCCGTTCCAGACGATCTTCGGGTGCAGGGTTACCTGCGTGATCGCGAGCCGGCCCGCGGCGTTCGGCGCCATCACGCCGACGGCGTGGTCGTCGTACGCGTCCACCACCAGGCGCTTCCGGGCCGCGATCGACAGGAAGGTGAGCATGTGGCAGGACGACAGCGCCGCCACGAATGCCTCCTCCGGGTCGACCGGGCCCGGGTTACCCAGGTACTTCGGGTTCGCCGAGCCGGGCACCGTGATGCCGCCGTCGAAGCGCCACTCGTGGTCGCGGTTGTAGCTGTCGTAGGCAAAGTCGTACTCACCACGGCTCCAACTCACATCGACCACGTGCTCCGACATGTTCAGCTCACCCTTCCGAGACGGCCGTCTTCGCGGTTGCGGTGACGGGATTGCATCGTACGGGAGTGTGCCCCGGCAGCTTCGCGACGAAGTCGCTGTCGTAGCGAGCAGCCATACCGGCGACCGGGAAGTCCGTGGTCACCCACTGTGCGCCGCTGTCGAGGGCGATCCCGAGCCGCGTGTAGTCCTTGTCGCGGATCGTCGCCATCGGCTCGTCGGACCGCGTCCGCACGAGGTAGCCCTTGCGAACCAGCCGCTGGATCTCAGCCTGGCCCGTACCGCGCGGGTCGTTCACCTCGGTCACCGCTGCGTCGGGCGCACCCTCCGGTCCGCGCGTGAAGACCGCCCGGCCCTCCAGGTTCGGCTTGCCGGCGGTGTAGGTGTCGCGGATCGCGCCCGGTCCGCCGTTGTCGAAGTAGAACATCACCTGGCCGCGGACATCCTTCAGCTTCGGCCAGCCCTTGGTCAGCACGGACTGCTCGAGTGTCAGGCCGGGCTTGCGTACGTCGTCCGGCGTGAGGATCTCGTTCTGCGTGAACACCGAGCGGATCTCGGTGTCGACGCTGTCCAGGTTGCCGGCGTCCCACGGCGGCGCGACGACGCCGCCGGCCGCGACCACGTTCGGGTCGGACTGCTTCAGTTCGAGATTGATCGCGATCGGCACGTGGCTAGGGTGCGCGTCGGACCAGGTCTTCACCTGCTGCAGGCACAGCACGAACGTGTCGCAGTTGGTGTTGTAGTCGAAGTCGGGGATGTGCATGACCTTGATCCCGGGCTTGGCCATCGCCGGATCGGTCAGCGGACCCTGGCCGGTCAGTTTCCGGATCAGCGGATACGTGTACAGGCCGCCCTGCGGATCCGGGAACAGGTCGAGCTCGAGCGAGCGAACGTTCTGGTCCTCCAACTGCTGGGAGATCGGAGCGTGCGAGTACCAGAGGTCGACCGAGCCGGCGTTCTGCTGCTGCTGGACCTTCTGCTCGTTCGGGCTGAGCTCCCGGTGGTACGAGTTGTGCGAGCCGACCACCTGCATCTGGTTCAGCCGCAGGCCGTCGCCGCCGTGTGAGTCGTGTTTGGTGACCGCCGTACCGGCGACCCCGGATGCGGCGAGTGCCACCGAAGCCAGGCCGGCCACCGCGGTTCTGCTGATGCGCATGCGAAAACGTCCCCTCCGTCGACTGCGATTGAGGGCAATCTGTCACAGGAAGGTGGCAACGTTGTCCCCCCGGACGATGGACAATGAGCGACATGGTGACTTCGGGGGCGTATCCGCTCCGCCGGACGCCGACCCAGGACCGGGCCAGCCGGCAGGTCGAGCGGATCCTGGACGCGGCCTGCGCCGAGGTGGTCGAGCGCGGGTACGACGCGGCGTCGACGAGCGGGATCGCGAAACGGGCCGAGATCGCGGTCGGCAGCGTGTACCGGTACTTCCCGGACAAGCGCAGCCTGATCCAGGCGATCGAGCGCCGGAACCAGGCACGCTACACCGAGGCGGTCAGCGAGCGGCTGGCCGACGTGTCGAGCTGGCGGGCGGCGGTCGACGTCACGCTGGACACGTTCCGGGAGATGCACCGGACCGATCCGGGGTTCAAGGCGGTCGTGCTCAGCGGCCTCGGCGATCCGGAGCTGGAGTCGAAGCCGGGCGAGTTCGACGATCAGCACGCCGCTGAGTTCGCGGAGCTGCTCGCGGCGCGGTTCGGCGCGCGGGATTCGCGGGACTTCCGCCTGGCCGTCACCCTCAGCATCGCGATGGGCGAGTCGCTGGCTCATCTGGCGGATCGGCTGTCCGCGGACGAGGCGGAGTACGTGCTGGATCAGGGTCGGCCGGTGCTGTACAACCTGCTCGCCCCTCATCTCCCTGCTTGAGCCGGTAGCGGCTCAAGCAGGTTGTTCTGGCCGGCGGTGCGGCCGGCGACTTACGGCTGCGGTACCGCGGCCGCGTACGGGCCGAGGGTCGGCCAGTGGCTGACCCGGCCGGCCAGGCGGGCCCGGCGGGGGGTCCGGACGTCGTACGCGACGATCACCCGGTCACCCTTGGCGTAAGTAATCCTGCTCCCGACCGGGAACTTGCGGCCGACCTCGTACGGTCCCTCGCCCCGGCGGGTGTAGTACTCGACGATGACCTCGGTGTAGACCGCCGGGGCACCGCTCTCCAGTTGGCCGCGGACCGGGCCACGCACCCGGATCACCCGTCCCGCGGTCTTCTCCTCCGTACGGCTGGGCTCGCTCCGCCGGATTCCGGCCAGAACGTCGGTCACGATGAAGGCTGCAACCACCAGCACCAGGCCGAACCCACCTAGTACAACGATCGTCAACATGGCACTCACCCCCGACGCGCCGCCCGCGAGCGACGCGGTCGTTGTTGTCGTTCCTGCCTCGTGCGGCCCTTGCCGCACACCGGTGAGACGCCACCGGATTCCACTCGGTTCCAGGTAAAGACAAATTCTTTTCTACAGCATCATGGTAGAGCCCGGTGGAGCGGTGGAGCTAGAGGTAGAGTTGACCTGAAGTTGTCAGATTCCGCCCATACCGAACTGGTACTGCGGCGGTACCGGCCGCTCTGTGCCGAGTGCCTGTTCGGCTGCGACCCAGTAGTCGGTGAGTGGATTCGCGCCTTCGCGGACCGTCGCCAGCTGGATACCCGCGGCCAGCAGGTCGTGTGCCGCGGCCGGATCGCCGGTCTCCAGGGCATGCCGGACGCGGAGGAGCTGGATCCGCGGGTCGTCCGGGGCGTGCTCGAGCAGCCGTTCCGCCCGTACGACGTCCGAGTCAAGGGCGGCCGCTACCGCCTCAACCACCAACGGAACCAGGCCAGGCAGCAATTCGACGGCACGTTCGTAGTACGCCAGCTCGCCGGTGACCAAGCCGAGATTGCGCAGCGCCCAGGCGTTCTCACCGGACCGTTTCCACGCGTCGATCGCACCATCGGCATCACCGTAGTAATGCCGCGCGACTCCCCTGTGATACCAAACCAACCAGTTGTCCTCGGCCGCTTCCAGCAGCTCACGCCACGCCACCAACGTCCCATCCGGTACGCCGTCAACAGCCGGCAGCCGCCCTTCGAGAAGCGGCAACCACGCCCGCTCCCGGGCAGTCATCGTGTCGTCGTCGAACGGTGTACCTGCCGACACCGCCCATCCTGTCCGGGCCAGCTCCAACGCTCCCCACCCCGACCCGACTCCGAGCCGTTCTACCGCAGGAGCATCCACAACTCGCAACCAGTCAGCCTCCCGCCCGGCCAACCCATCCAGCACCTCCGCCAACGCAGCGGCCCCGGCTGATCGAGCTGTCTTCCAGTCCTCGGAATGCGCAGCACCGGCGTCCATCGACAGCCGCCCGTACGCCTCCACCCAGTGCCACTCGTTGCGCGCGGGCAGCTTCAAGTGCTCCATCTGCGTCCGAGCGAGCCCCGCCTGAATCTCGGCGTACCCGTCGCCCTCCAGACCAGGCGACAGCCACTCCTGCCAGCGCCGCCCACCATCGCCCTGGCCCCAGACGAACAGCTTCCGTCCCTGCAGCCGGTCGGTCGACGCCTGCGCCAAGCCGGTCCCCGAGCCGTCCACCGACGCGATCCACGACTGCTCCTCCGCCATCGGCTCGAAGAAGTAGTCGACGGCCTGCGGATGCCGCATGGGATAGGTGAGGTCCGTCCCGACGTCAATCAGATCGAGCCGGCTCCCGTAGCCGAACCGCCAGGCCTGGTCCGCCGGCACGAGCACCCGACTCTCCGGCGTCTGCGCGACCGCGATGTTCGACCACCAGTACGCCGGGACCTCGACGTCGGACGGGTTCTGCAGCCGAACGCCGACGTACAGGAACTCGGAGTCGGCCGGCAGCCAGAAGTCCAGTTGGGTGACGAGGTTGCGGGTGCGTTCGAGCTCCCACAGTCGGAGGACCGGCGTACCGTCCAGGCCTTCGACGCGGGCGGCGTGCATCGGCGCGCAGGTGCCGGTCCAGTGGCCGGTGCTGCCGACGTTCCACTCGACGCCGGCGAACCAGGCGTTGCGCAGGGCGAGGTTCGCGGGCTGGAACACCGGGTTGCGGTAGAGCAGTTCCTGATCGGTCGCCTTGTGGACGATCGAGTACAGCCGTCCGCCGAGGCTCGGCAGGACGGTCGCGCGCAGGTGGTCGTTCTCGAGCACGAGCGCGGGGAACGAGGTCTCGACCAGGGTGCGGTCGTACCCGTCCTGGTCAAGGCACGGGAGCGTGCTGTGCAGACGCCCGTACTCGATGTTCTCCCGCAGCTCGTCCGGAAGGTCGGCGATGTTCTCGACCACATGCGGTTCGCGTTGCGTCCGGAGCGGCGCGAGCGGGTTCTCCGGACCGAGCGAAGCTGCGGGAAGTACGAGGTTTTGCGCAGAAAGGATCGTCACTGCCTCATCTTCGCAAGTGCGCTATACATGGTCGACATGGACGCTGATGTGATCGTGGTCGGAGCGGGTTTGGCGGGGCTGGCTGCGACTGCGGAGCTGGCCGATGCGGGGCGGAAGGTGTTGCTGCTCGACCAGGAGCCCGAGGCGTCTCTGGGCGGGCAGGCGTTCTGGTCGTTCGGCGGGCTGCTGTTCGTCGACTCTCCGGAGCAGCGGCGGATGGGCATCAAGGACTCCCGCGATCTCGCCTTGCAGGACTGGCTCGGCTCGGCCGGATTCGACCGGCTGGACGACGAGGACAAGTGGGCGCGGCAATGGGCCGAGGCGTACGTCGATTGGGCCGCCGGCGAGAAGCGTCCATGGCTGCATGGGCAGGGCGTGCGGTTCTTCCCGGTCGTCGGCTGGGCCGAGCGCGGCGGGTACAACGCGGACGGCCACGGGAACTCTGTGCCCCGCTTCCACATCACCTGGGGCACCGGTCCAGCCCTGGTCGCGCCGTTCGAGCGGCGGGTGCGGGAGGCGGTCGCGAAGGGACTGGTCGAGTTCCGGTTCCGGCATCGGGTGGACGAGCTGACCGTCACGGGCGGGGTCGTCGACGGTGTCGCGGGCAAGATGCTCGAGCCCAGCGGCGTACCGCGTGGGGTGTCGAGCTCGCGGGTCGAGGTCGGTGACTTCCAACTGTCGGCCCAGGCGGTGATCATCACGTCGGGCGGCATCGGCGGCAACCACGACCTGGTCCGGTCGCAATGGCCGAAACGGATGGGTGAGCCGCCGAAGCGGATGATCAGCGGCGTACCGGCGCATGTCGACGGGCGGATGCTCGCCATCACCGAGAAGGCCGGCGGCCGGTACGTGAACCGCGACCGGATGTGGCACTACACCGAAGGCATCCAGAACTGGGACCCGATCTGGCCGATGCACGGCATCCGGATCCTGCCGGGGCCGTCGTCGCTCTGGTTCGATGCCACCGGCAAGCGACTGCCGGTGCCGCTGTTCCCCGGCTTCGACACCCTCGGCACGCTCGAGCACATCATGACGACCGGGTACGACTACACCTGGTTCGTGCTCACGCAGAAGATCATCGAGAAGGAGTTCGCCCTCTCCGGCCAGGAACAGAACCCGGACCTGACCGGCAAGGACATCAAGGGCGTGCTCGGCCGGGCTCGCGGCGGGGCCACCGCGCCGGTGCGGGCGTTCATGGACAACGGCGCCGATTTCGTTGTCCGCAGCAACCTTCCCGACCTGGTCCGCGGGATGAACGACCTGACCGGGGAGAACCTGATCGACCTCGACGACCTGGAGCGGCAGATCGTCGCGCGGGACCGCGAGCTGACCAACACGTTCACCAAGGACCTGCAGGTGACCGCGCTGCGCGGCGCCCGCAACTACCGCGGCGACAAGCTGATCCGGGTCGCGTCACCGCACCGGATCCTCGATCCGAAGGCCGGCCCGCTGATCGCCGTACGGCTGAACATCCTGACCCGCAAGTCCCTCGGCGGCCTGCAGACCGACCTGGATTCGCGCGTACTGCGCGATGACGGCAGCCCGCTACCCGGCGTCTATGCGGCCGGCGAGGTCGCGGGCTTCGGCGGCGGCGGTGTCCACGGCTACCGATCGCTCGAGGGCACGTTCGTCGGCGGCTGCCTCTTCACCGGCCGTACGGCTGGCCGCGCCGCAGCCAAAGCGGTCTCGTGACCGTCCCGGGCGCGGAGTACGAGGAGCTCGCTCATCTCGACGACCTGAGCACCACCGGCACAGCTGTCTCCGGCCACACGAATCCGGCCGATTACGCGGGCACCACCCACGCCGGTCTCCCTGCGCCGCCCCGGGTGCCCGGCGTCCAGATCGACGGCTACTTCCCGAGTACGTCGTCCACCAACACCACACACGGATGGCACCACGACGCGCAGTTCGTCATCCGCCTCCCTGAGGAGTGGAGCGGCGTACTCGTGGTCTCCGGCGCGCCTGGCGTACGAACGCAGTACGCGAACGACGTCGCGATCTCGGACTACGTCCTCTCGCTCGGACATGCGTACGCCGCAACGGACAAGGGCAACACGGGCGTCGAGTTCTACACCGGCTCGCAGCGACCAGGCGACGCGATGGTCGAGTGGAACGAACGGATGACCGAGCTGACCCGTGCCGCGCGAGAGACGGTCGAGCAGCACTACGGACGCCCGGCCGACGAGGTGATCGCGGCCGGCATCTCGAACGGCGGCTACCTCGTCCGCTGGCAACTCGAGAACCATCCCGAGCTCTACACCCGCGGCGT
This sequence comes from Kribbella pratensis, assembly GCF_004365355.1. GTDB lineage: Bacteria > Actinomycetota > Actinomycetes > Propionibacteriales > Kribbellaceae > Kribbella. The sequence continues at coordinate 1,204,859 of NZ_SODP01000002.1, forward strand.
CGATCTCGAGGGCACGTTGTGGACCGCCGACGGCCCGAATCCGTTCATGTCGTTGCCCCCAGCAATCAAGGGCTACGAGCAGCAGTCACCCGAGACGATCGTCGCAGCAGGTTTCGATCCCGCGTCGGACTTCCTCTGGGAGTACCACTACACGATCTACTGGCGGCTGACCCAGCGCATCTACACCGCGGAGCTCGATCCGGCGTACGACGGCGACGAAGCGGAGTACGACTACGCTCAACGTCCTGCGGCACATGAAGCGCTCCAGCGGATCGCGTTGACCGGCAGGATCGAGCGCCCGCTCGTCACGATCCACGGCACGTACGACTGCCTGCTGCCGATCGGCGCCAACTCCGACGCGTACGCCGAACTCGTCCGCCAGGCGGGTCGGTCGGAGTTGCACACGTACCAGCGGGTCGAGGCGGGCAATCATCTCGACGGTCTCGTCGACGCCCACCCCGACCGGCTGGTACCACTCGTTCCCCTGCTGCGCGAGGCGATCAGTACACCATCGTGAGCAGATCGGCGAACAGTTCCTGGTCGTCGATCTCCAGCCCGCGGTTGGTGAACCACGTCGCCATGTTGTGGCAGTCGCGCATCAGGAAGTCCATGCCCTTGGGGTTGCCGACGATGTCGACCACCTGCGGAAGGTCGATCATCACGATCCGGTCCCCCTGGGCGAGGACGTTGTACGGCGAGAGGTCGCCGTGCGCCAGCCCGGCCCTGGCCAGTTCACGCATCCCGCCGCGAAGCTGCTCGAAGTACTGACCGAGCAGTTCCTTCGACGGCCGGACCTGGGCGAGCCGTGGCGCGGCCCCGCCCTCACCGTCGTCGATGAATTCCATCAGCAGCTCGATGCCGTCGATCTGGACCGGGTACGGCACCGGGACGCCGGCTTTCCACAGCCGGTTCAGCGCGTCCCACTCGGCGTACGCCCAGTGGCCGGCCGCGACGCTGCGGCCGTGCGCGGTCTTCTTTTGCATGGCACGACTGTCACGGCTGTTGCGGGTCCGCCGGCCTTCGACGTACGACGTGCTGCGGTGGAAGGACCGGTGCTCCTCGGTGCGGTACCGCTTCGCGGCCAGCAGCGAGGACTTCGCCGGGTTGTCGCCGATGGCTTCGACGGCCCGTTCGACCAGGAAGACGTCTGCTTCCTTACCGGTTTTGAGGACGCCGAGCTCGGTGTCGATCGCAGCCTGTTCCGTCACAACCCACGAAGGGCGTGGTTCCGGGCCGCGAGAACCGCGCTCGACGTCCAGCCAGGTGGACCACCGCTGATCCGGACCGAGCTGCTCGTCGACCGAGTGGAACTTGAAGACGAACGCGTCAGCCGGATCTGGTTGGGACTCGTCGCTGGTGAGTTCCGACCAGCGGGAGTCGAGATCGGGGAAGTAGTTATCGGTGAGTTCGTACTCTGAAGACAACTGGGGTGCTCCTGAACCTAGAGATGGAACTGATGCGGACATGCCGCAGCACAGTGATGGCCATCCGTCAGCCCTCCTTAGGTCCAGGCAGCGTTCGCCGCCGCTCGGTCAAACCAGGATGCCCGGCGTTCCCGGGTCCCGCAACGTATTTAACGCAGGTGAGAACGTGAGGTCGGCCGCAGCCGCAGTTCCTGCGCCGGCCCCACGGTCCGGCAGACCAGCTCCGGCAGCACCCGCTCCTGCCAGACCCGCGACCCGGTTAGCTCGCGCCGATGCTCGTCGTACGCCGTGTCGTCGGCGAACCACGCGAACCAGGCGAGCACCACCTCGTCCCGCAACGGCAAGGCCGGAAAGTTGTTCTCGGCAACCAAACTCTCGAACACGGCGACCGGTTCGGCTCCGGTGGCAGTCAGCACCGGCACGACCTGATCGGTGAAGAACTCGGCGAAACCGTCGTCCTCCGACCCGCGGTGATAGACAGCCCCGGCGACGACCGACGGCGGGAGAGCGGTGCTGCCGATCGGCGGCCGGGGCGCGTCGCTCTCGGGGTAACGATCGTCGAGCCGGAGCGGCCGCAGCAACAGGGCGTTGTCCGAGTCGATCATCGTCGCGTTCGCGACCGCGGCATGCTCGCGCCAGACCGGGCCGTAGTAGAAGGCCTTCAACGCGTCCGCCCGTGCGGGCAGGTCCTGGAATCCGCGGATCCAGACGAACCGGTCCGGATCGTCCAGATCGCGGAACTGACCGGCGATATGCATCCCGGTCTCTTCCTGACCTTCGACGAAGTACGTGTCGAAGGTCTCGATCAAGGTGTCACGCTGCCCGGGGTGCAGCGTGTACTGGCGCAGGTCCACGACGGCGCAGCACTCGTTCATAGGTGCAAACCAAGCATCGAAACCTGACAGTTACTGTCAGGCGACAGTCGTTTGAAACACTCGTAACAGGCAAGTACTTGAAAGCTCCGGCCGAGTTTGATCTGGTGGAGGTCAGTGGTTCAGCCCCTTGCCACCGGACATGTACGACGACACGACGAGGTTTCTCCCGTGACGATCGCAGCTGTCAACGTCGAAGATTGCAAGCAGACCATCGCCGATACCACCCATGAGCTTCTGCTCGAGGCGGACGGCGTCCCCGATCCCCGGCGCCAGGCCTGTCTTGACGAGGTCGTTCTGCTGAACGCCCCGGTCGCGAGGTCGATCGCCTCGCGCTACCGCAGCAAAGGTGTCGACTCCGACGACCTCGAACAGGTCGCGTATCTGGGCCTGGTGAAGGCCGCCAACGGGTACCGCGTGGACGCTTCCACACCCTTCCTGTCGTACGCCGTACCCACGATCCGCGGCGAGCTGAAGCGGTACTTCCGCGACTGCGCGTGGACGATCCGCCCGCCGCGGCGGGTGCAGGAGATGCAGGGCAGCATCGCCGCGGCGGAGCCCGAGCTGATCCAGCGCCTCGGTCACGTGCCGAGCGACGAGGAGACCGCGGCGGCGCTCGGCACGGATCCGGCCGAGGTCGCCGAGGCCGCCTCGGTCCGCGGCTGCTTCAGCACGCTCTCGCTCGACGCGCCGGGGGTGCCGGAGGGCGGCTCGAGCCTGATCGAGACGGTCGCCAACGCCGAGGACGGCTACGACCTGGTCGAGGACGTGCACACCCTCACGCCGGCGGTCGCCGGCCTTGGTGATCGGGACAAGCGCATCCTCCAGCTGCGGTTCTGCAACGGGTTCACCCAGGAGGAGATCGGCCAGGAGCTCGGGGTCAGCCAGATGCAGGTGTCCCGTCTGCTCCGCGGGATCCTGGAGAAGCTCCGGGGCGAGCTCGCCAGCGGCGTACCGGCGAACGGGCAGTAAGTCGAGGTCGGTGCGGTAGCGTCGCTTCCGTGGACTTCGAGGAGGCGGCGGATGCGCTGTATGCGGCCCCGGCGGCGGACTTCATTGCTACTCGCAACCAGCTCGCGAAGCAGCTGAAGGCCGACGGCGACCCGGTCGGGTCGACGCGGCTGAAGGCGATGCGCAAGCCGACCGTGGCGGCCTGGGTGACGAACCTGGTCGCCCGTAAGGCGCCGGACGAGCTGGACGACCTGCTGGCGCTCGGGGACGAGTTCCGTGAGGCGACCGCCGATCTCGACGGCGACCGGCTGCGGGAGCTGACGCCGAAGCGCCACGAGCTGCTGGACAAACTGGCCAAGGAGGCTGCTCGGCTGGCGGCCGAGGACGGCCAGAAGATCAGCGCGGACGTCGGCCAGAAGCTGCGCGAGACGCTCGACGCTGCCCTGGTGGACCCGGCCGCGGGCGATGCCGTCCGCGAGGGCCGACTGAGCAGCGCACTCCGGCACGTCGGCTTCGGCGTCGTCGACGAGAACGGCGAACCGTCCAACGTCACTCCGTTGACGGACGAACGCCGCCAGGCCGCCCGCGACCGCCGCAAGACCCAGCAGGCCGAGACTGACGCCGCCCAGGAGAAGGCTGCCGCCGCGCAGGAAGAGAAGGAGCGCGAGGCTGCCGAGCGGGCCAAGGCCAGGCAGGTGTTCGAGGAGGCGGTCGCAGCGGCGCAGGAGGCCGAAGCGAAGGTCGAGGACCTCGACGCCCAGCTCGACAACGCCCGCGAGGCGCTCGCGGAGGCTCAGGCCCTCGTCCACCGTTTGGGCGCCGACCTCGACGAGGCCCGGCGTACCGCCCGGGAGGCCCAGAAGGAGAGCCGCGAGGCGCGGAAACGGTACAACCGGCTCTGAACTGGGTACCGGCCGGGCCGACGCGGAGAGGAGCCGTCGATGGCACGGGCGATCTGGAGCGGGTACATCAACTTCGGACTGGTCTCGGTTCCGGTCGGGCTCTACAGCGCGACCCAGGAGCACGAGATCGACTTCCACCAGTTCCAGAAGGGGACGTCGGACAGGATCCGGTACAAGCGGGTGAACGAGCGCACCGGCCGCGAGGTCCCGTTCGAGAAGATCGTCAAGGGACACGACGTCGGCGGCGGCGAGTACGTGATCGTCGAGCCCGACGAGCTGGACGACATCGCGCCGGGCAAGTCGCGGTCGCTGGAGATCGACACGTTCGTCGACCTCGACGAGATCGATCCGATGCACTTCCAGAAGAGCTACTACTTGGCGCCGTCGGACTCCGAGAACGCGTCGTCGTACGCCCTGCTGCGGGACGCGCTGGCGAAGACCAACCGGGCCGGGATCGCGAAGTTCGTGATGCGCGGCAAGGAGTACCTGGCGACGATCCGGGCCGACGACCGGGTGCTCGTGCTCGAGACGATGTTCTTCGCCGACGAGATCCGTGACCCGGACGAGGAGCTCGGCTCGTTGCCGCGGAAGTCCGGCGCCGGCAAGCAGCTGTCGATGGCGGTCGACCTGATCGAGGCCATGAGCGGCGAGTGGAAGCCGGCCGCGTACCAGGACATCTACACCGAGCGCGTGAAGGAACTGGTCAAGTCCAAGCACCAGGGCAAGGAGGTCGTGTACTCCGAGGAGGAGCCGCAGGCCACCAACCCGACCGATCTGGTCGCCGCCCTGCGGGCCAGCGTCGAGCAGGCCCGGAAGAACCGCAGCTCGAGGACCCAGAAGACCGCCGCGAAGAAGACCACTGGGAAGAAGGCCACCACGAAGAAGGCAGCGACCAAGAAGACCGCCGCCGGCAAGAAGACCGCCGCCGGCAAGAAGACCGCCGCCGGCAAGAAGACGGCTGCCAAGAAGCCGGCTGCCAAGAAGCCGGCGCGGAAGAAGGCTGCCTAGTTGCCGAGGAGGTAGCGGCTCGGGTTCGCCGGGGCGCCGGCGTCGAGCCAGCGGTGGAAGCCTTCCGGGTTGCGGCGTTCGAACTCGTCGAGGCAGATGCGGCGTACTTCGGCGACGGCCTGCCGGTCGCGGAGGCCGGCACCCCGGGAGAGCTGCATCGCGGTGTCGGACCAGACGCCGCAGAGCTCCTCGATACTCAGCGGGCACTGCAGGGACTCGATCAGCCGCTCGTCGTCCGCGAACTGAGCCTCGGTGAGGCGCTCCAGCCTGCGTTGCTTCCGGGACCGGCGCCGGCGCGGCGGCCGGTCCGGCACGGCGAGGTCGATCACGATGAACAGGGCGGCGAGCATCAGGGCCGCCGCTATCCCGAGCGCGCCCCAGGCGAGCAGTCGCACCAGTCCGGGCAAGCACAGCACTGCCGCCGAGCACGCAGCCGCGATCACCGCCGACGAGCCGTACGACCCTTCGTCGGCCACATGCCGAACCACCGCCGCGAGCGGCCAGACGAGCAGGAACACCACCGCCAGCAGGATCGATGCGGCCAGCGGACCCAACAGCAGCACACCGCAGAGCGCCCCGGCTGTCCCGATTCCGAGACCCGCCGCGACCCCCATTCGCCGTACCAGTGCAGACCGATGCATCAGCGCAACTCACTCACCGTCACCACAACCCAGGTCCCCTCCCCCGACGAACGAACGAGCCATCGGCACCGTTCCCCGTCCAGCGTGGCCTCAACCAGGTGACCTGTTCAACCTGTGGGCCGAGCTGTGGCACGGACCGTCATCACGGATCATGTTCAGATGAGGACCTTCGCCGAACGCGTCCGCGGCCTCGCCCCGGCCCCGTGGGAGCACGACGCAGAGCTGCTCCGCAGTCTGTACGACGCTCAGCTCGGCAGCCGGCACGCCGACCTCGCCGCCCGCTGGATGCAGTCGCAGGGCACCGGCTTCTACACGATCGGCTCGGCCGGTCACGAGGGCAACGCGGCCGTCGCCGCCGCCCTGGAGCCGACCGACCCGGCGCTGCTGCACTATCGCTCCGGCGCCTTCTACCTGACCCGCGCCGCCCAGTGCGGCTCGAAGGAGGGGCTGCGCGACATCCTGCTCGGCGTCGCCGCGGCGACCAGCGAGCCGATCGCGGGTGGTCGGCACAAGGTGTTCGGCCGGCACGAGCTCTCGATCATCCCGCAGACGTCGACGATCGCGTCCCACCTGCCGCGCGCGATGGGGGTCGCCTTCTCGCTGAACCGGTCGGCGAAGCTCGGCGTACCGTCACCGTGGCCGGCCGACGCGATCGTCGTGACCAGCTTCGGCGACGCGTCGGCCAACCACTCGACCGCGACCGGTGCGATCAACGCTGCGCTGCACGCGTCGTACCAGGGTCTGCCGATGCCCTTGCTGCTGGTTTGCGAGGACAACGGGATCGGGATCAGCGTGCGTACCCCGGACGGCTGGATCCGGCAGGCGTACGGCTCCCGCCCCGGCCTGCGGTACTTCGACGCGGACGGCACCGACCTGGACGCCGCCCTGTCGATGGCGACCGAGGCGGCGACCTTCGTACGGCGCAACCGGCGTCCGGCCTTCCTTCGCCTGCGCACGGTCCGCCTGCTCGGCCACGCGGGGTCCGACGTCGAGGCGGCGTACCGCTCTCCCGCCGAGCTGGCCGCGGACGAGGAACGCGACCCACTTCTCGGTACGGCGCGCTACCTGCTCGACGCAGGCTATACCGCCGACGAGATCATCGAGTTGTACGAGGACAAGCACGCCGAGGCGCTCCGCATCGCGGCCGAGGTCGCCGGTCTTCCGCAGCTCTCATCCGCCGAGACCGTCGCGGCCCCGCTCCGGTTCCCGTCCCGGGACGCTGTCGCCGGGGCCTTGCCACAGGCCACTCCGTCGACCGAGCTCTTGACGCTGAGCCAGTCGATCAATCGCGCACTAAGCGACGTGCTCGCGTCGTACCCGGAGGCGATGGTCTTCGGCGAGGACGTCGGCCGCAAAGGCGGGGTGTACGGCGTCACGCGCGGACTGCAGAAGGTCTTCGGTCCGGCGCGCGTGTTCGACACGCTGCTCGACGAGCAATCGATCCTCGGGCTGGCGCTCGGCGCGGGCGTGTCCGGGCTGCTGCCGATCCCAGAGATCCAGTACCTCGCCTACCTGCACAACGCCGAGGACCAACTCCGCGGCGAGGCGGCCTCGCTGAAGTTCTTCTCGCAGGAGCAGTACGCGAATCCGATGGTGCTGCGGATCGCCGGGTACGGATACCAGAAGGGTTTCGGCGGTCACTTCCACAACGACGACGCGATCGGCGTACTGCGGGACATCCCCGGCATCGTCATCGCGTCACCGTCGAGGCCCGACGACGCGGCCGCCATGCTCCATGCCTGTACGGCGGCGGCGCGCTCGTCCGGCACCGTCAGCGTGTTCCTCGAGCCGATCGCGCTCTACCACCGCCGGGATCTGTACGACGACGGCGACGACCGGTGGCTTTCGGCGTACCCCGATGAACCCGTGCCGATCGGGCGCGGCCGGACGTACGGCGACGGGACCGAGCTGACCATCGTCACGTTCGGGAACGGCGTGCCGATGAGCCTGCGCGTGGCGGCCCGGGTGCCCGGCGTCCGGGTCCTCGACCTGCGCTGGCTGGCGCCGTTGCCGGTCGAGGATCTGTTGCACGAGGCAACCATCACGGGCCGAGTCCTGGTCGCGGACGAGACCCGGCGGTCCGGTGGCGTGTCCGAGGGCATCCTGGCCACGCTGATCGACCACGGCTACACCGGGCGGCTGGCCCGGGTCACGAGCTACGACTCGTACGTCCCGCTCGGCGCGGCGGCGCACGACGTACTGCTGAGTGAGCGGACCATCGAGACGGCGGCCCGCTCGATGCTCAGCTGAACAGCCGCTGCCAGATCGACTTCTTCCTGGCCGGCCGGTGCTCCTCGACCTTGGGCCGGGGCGCGGTCGACGGGCGATCCATCCGCCACTGGGCGATGATCGCGTCCTCGTTGACCGGGCCTGTCGGCACGACCGGTCCCGTGGTGTCGCGGATGCTGAGCCGGATCCGCTTGTTCAGATCGGCCAGATAGTCGCGGACCTCGGACTCGCGCCGCATGCCGCGGATCTTCTCGTGCACCTGCTGCTTCTCCTTGCGGAGCAGCATCGCCGGCGGCAGCAGCGCCTCGGTCTCGATGTCCTCGCGGTCCAGGAACTCCTTGACCCACCAGTCCGGATCGTGCTGGTCGGCCAGCTTCAGTGGTTTGCCGGCGCCGGGCAGGTTCTCGAACTCGCCCTGGTTCTGAGCCAGCTTGATCTGCGACTCGACCCAATCCTGGTTGCTCATACCCGGTGGTCTGCGCTTGGTCATCAGGACACCTCGCTGTCAGCGTCGACAGTTGCTTCGATACAGATTACTGGCTTGTGAATGCAATCACAAGGCATACTCGGAATGTGCAGCTCACCGACGAAGAGATCGCGGCGATGACGCCTGCCGAGCGGCGGGACCTGATCCTGCGGCTGGCGCCCCATCCGGGCGGACTGCCGTCCCGGCGAACCATGGACCGGCTGCGGAAGTGGCGGACCGTGCTGATGCTGGTCTGCGCGGCCGCCCTGATCCCGTGGACCGTGTATCTGGCGATCACGTTGCCGAGTCACTACGTCGCCCGGAACTGGGTCGCGACGTGGGTCGGCTTCGACATCCTGTTGCTCGCGATGATGGTGCTGACCGCGCTGGCCGGCTGGAAGCGCAAGCAGTTCGTGTTCCCGACCGCGTTCGCGACCGGGGTGCTGCTGATCTGCGACGCCTGGTTCGACGTGATGACCAGCCAGCGCGGCGGCGACCTCACTCAGGCGTTGCTCAGCGCTCTGCTGGTCGAGCTGCCGCTGGCGTTCGTCCTCATCGCCGGCCCGCTCCGCCTGCTCAGGTACGTCGCGATCCGGCACGGCATGATCCACCCGGACTCGCACCTGTGGCGCATGCCGATCCCGATTCCGGATCTCTACCCCAGCCAAAGCCTGCCCCCCACCCGCTGACCCCGCCCACCCCTCGTCCCGGTTTGGTGGGTATACCCACCGGATTGTGGGTTGGCCCACCTGAATCCGGTGGGCCAACCCCTGGTTCGGTGGGTATACCCACCAGACGCGGAGGGAGGTGCCGGGTTGCGAGGGTGGGAGTGGTGGTTGAGGGTTGGGGCAGACGAGCGGAGGGTTTGGGATGGCGGATGACGTTGTTTCGGTTGTCGGTGGCGAGCGGGTGGCGGACGCGGTACGGCGTACTCCGTCGACCAATCCTGCCCGGTTGAGCGAGGTCGTCGGGACGGTTGGCAGCGCCGGCCCGGAGGTGTTCGTCCGGGCCGCCTCGGTCGCCCGCTCCGCGCAGGCCGCGTGGGCCGCGACGCCGGCGCCGCAACGCGGTCAGGTGATCTCGAACGTCGGCCGGCTGATGAGGGCCAACAAGGAGCGACTGGCCGCGCTCGTCACCCGGGAGATCGGAAAGCCGTTGGGTGAGGCGCTGGGCGAGGTGCAGGAGATCATCGACACCTGCGACTTCTTCCTCGGCGAGGGCCGGCGGCTGTACGGGCAGACGGTGCCGTCGGAGATGCCGGACAAGCAGCTGTTCACGTTCCGCCGTCCGGTCGGGACAGTCGCGGTGATCACGGCCGGCAACTTCCCGGTCGCGGTGCCGTCCTGGTACATCGTGCCGGCCTTGCTCTGCGGCAACACGGTCGTCTGGAAGCCGGCGGAGTACTCGGCGGTGGTTTCGGACGCGTTCTACGAGATCTTCGCGCATTCCGGCGTACCGGCCGGGGTCTTCAATGTGGTGTACGCCGACGGGTCGGACACGTTCACGGGTCTCGAGCAGGCGCTGCAGGCTGGACTGGTCAACAAGGTCGGCTTCACCGGGTCGAGCGTCGTCGGTGAGCGGATCGGCGAGCTGTGCGGTCGGCATTTGCAGACGCCGTGCCTCGAACTCGGCGGCAAGAACCCGATGGTGATCACCGAGGACGCCGACCTCGACCTGGCGGTGGAGGGCGCTCTCTTCTCCGGCTTCGGGACGGCGGGACAGCGGTGCACCTCGCTCGGGACGGCGATCGTGCATCGATCCGTCCACGAGGAGTTCCTCGACCGGTTCGCTTCCGCCGTCGGCAAGGCGGCGATGGGCGATCCGACACAGGACGTGTTGTTCGGGCCGTTGCTGGACGAGAAGTTCGCGGCCGGGTTCGAGAAGTCGCTGGGGTGGATCGAGCCGCACCACCGGGTGCTCGGGCGGACCGGTCGGGTCACCGCGGACAATCCGCGGGCCGGGTTCGTCGGCGATCCGTCGGACGGATTGTTCTATCACCCGGTCATCGTCGCCGGCGTACACCCGGACGACGAGCTGTTCATGAACGAGACCTTCGGGCCGATCGTCGGCGTCACGCCGTACTCCGAACTGGACGAGGCGATTGCTCTGGGCAACAAGTCGGGGTACGGGCTGTCGAGCTCGATCTACACGACCGACCCGAACAAGGCGTTCCGCTTCGCGCAGGGGATCTCGGCCGGGATGGTGAGTGTGAACAACTCGACCTCCGGGGCGGAGGCGCACCTGCCGTTCGGCGGGAACGGGAAGTCGGGCAACGGATCGCGGCAGAGCGGGATCTGGGTGCTGGACCAGTTCACCCGCTGGCAGTCGATGAACTGGGACTACTCCGGCAAACTCCAGAAAGCCCAGATGGATACACAAACGGTAGAGGCCGACCTGTCCTTCGAACTCCCATGACCGAGCCGGCTCCCACCGCACCCCGGCACCACCGCGCCTCGGCACCGCCGCGGCCCCGGCACCGCCGCGGCCCCGGCACCGCCGCGCGCGTCAACCGTTCGGGGCGTTGAACAGGAACTCGGGAGATGGAACAGGCAATAACTTGTCCCGACCCACCACACCCTGTTCACGCCCGCGACGGGTGACGCTGCTGGGGTGGTGGCGGCTGGAGTTGGCGGACGTGCGTGTGATGGCGGCGGTGTGATGGTGGAGGTGCGGTGATGGTGGAGGTGCGGTGATGGTGGAGGTGCGGTGATGGTGGAGGTGCGGTGATGGTGGAGGTGCGGTGATGGTAGAGGTGCGGTGATGGTGGAGGTGCGGTGATGGTGGAGGTGCGGTGATGGCGGCGGGTGTGGGTCGGGGCGGGGAGTTGCCTGATTCCGCCGATGTGGTGATTGTTGGTGGTGGGGTGATGGGGACGAGTATCGCGTTCCATCTGGCCGAGGCTGGGGTGGAGCGGATCCTGTTGCTGGAGAAGGATCAGCTGGGCTCCGGGTCGACGTGCAAGGCTGCGGGCGGAGTGCGGGCCAACTTCTCCGACTCGGTGAACATCGCGCTCGGGGCGCGCAGTCTGGAGGCGTTCGCTGCGTTCGGCCAACGGCCTGGCCAGGAGATCGATCTGCATCGGGTCGGGTATCTGTTCCTGCTGGACACCGAGGAGCAGGTGGAGCAGTTTCGCGAGAGCACACAGCTGCAGAACACGCTCGGCCAGCCGACGCGGATGATCTCGGTCGACGAAGCGGTCGAGCTCGCGCCGATCGTCGCGCCCGACGGGTTGGTCGGCGCGTGTTTCTCACCGACAGCCGGGCACTGTACGCCGGAATCCGTCGTCCTCGGGTATGCGACCGCGGCCCGCCGACTCGGTGCGACGCTGGTGACGGGGTGCGAGGTTGTCGGGATCGATGCTGTTGGCAACCATCTGACCGCGGTGCGGACCAGTCGAGGTACCGTCCAGACGGGCACGGTGATCTGCGCAGCCGGTGCGTGGTCCGAGGGTCTCGCTGCGTCGATCGGGGTCGAGTTGCCGGTCACCCCGCTCCGTCGGCAGATCGTGGTGACGGAAGCGATTCCCGATCTCCCGGCGGCGCTGCCGATGACGATCGACTTCGGCAGTACGTTCTACTTCCACCGCGAGGGTCCCGGTCTGCTGGTCGGCCTGTCCGATCCCGACGAGCAGCCCGGCTTCCATCTGGACCGCACGGACACCTGGATCCCTCGCCTGACCGACGTGATGGGCCGCCGCGCACCGTCGCTCCTGGACGTCGGCCTCACCGGCGGCTGGGCCGGGCTGTACGAGATCACGCCGGACCACAACGCGCTGATCGGCGAGGCGGACCAGGTCTCCCGCTTCCTCTACGCGACCGGCTTCTCCGGTCACGGTTTCCTCCAGGGCCCAGCCGTAGGCGAGGTCATCCGCGATCTGTACCTCGACCGCAAGCCCTTCGTCGACGTCAGCCCTCTCAACGCGCGCCGCTTCGCACACTCCGCAAACCGCGCCGAACGAAACATCGTCTGATGACGCTTCTCCTCACCCGCTCCGACATCCTCGCGGCACTCGACGTATCCACCGCCCTCGCGGCCCTGCGCACCGGATTCCTCCAGTCGGCCGACATCGAGCCGCTGAGAATCCGCACCGATCTCCCGGCGCCCGGCACCGCGACCACTCTCCTGCCGGGTCTGATCCCAGGCATCCCCGCCTACACCGTCAAAGTCAACGCCAAGTTCCCCGACGCCTCCCCCGCCCTCCGCGGCATCGTCTGCCTACACGACCTGACCGACGGCACCCTCCTGGCAGTCCTCGACTCAACCACCATCACCAGCTGGCGAACCGGCCTCGCCGCAGCACTCGCAACCGACCTACTCGCCCGCCCCGAACCGGCGGCGGACACCGCGGGTGCCCGCACGGACGGTGCCGGCGCAGCCGGGATCGGCACGACCGGCCTCGGCACGACCGGCCTCGGCACGACCGGCCTCGGCACGACCGGCCTCGGCACGACCGGCCTCGGCACGACCGGCCTCGGCACAGCCGGGATCGGCACGACCGGCCTCGGCACAGCCGGGATCGGCACGACCGGCCTCGGCACGACCGGCCTCGGCACGACCGGGGCCGGCACGACCGGCCTCGGCGCGGACGGAGCTGGCGCGGACGGGGCTGGCGCGGACGGGGCTGGCGCGGGGAGGGGTGGAGTGGTTGGGGTGATTGGGGCGGGGGCTCAGGCCGCGATGGTGGTTGTGGGGCTGGCGGCACTGCGCCATGTCAGCCGTCTCGTCGTGTACGACGTCGATCCCGAGCGAGCGACCCGATTTCTTGCTCAGCAAGGGATTCCGGGCAGGGTGGTGAGCTCGCCGCGGGCCGTGGTTGAGGGGGCGGATGTTGTTGTGTTGGCTACCTGGTCTCGGGAGGCGTTGCTGACGGCGGCGGACGTGCGGCCTGGGCTGCATCTCACCACGTTGGGAGCCGACGAACCGGGCAAGGTGGAGCTGTCCGCAGACCTGTTGTCCGCCGCGCGGGTGGTCGTCGACGACCGGGCGCTCGCAGCACAAATGGGTGCCCTGGGCAACGTTGGGCTGTCCCACGATGCAGTGAGCGCGACGATGACCGAAGTTCTGACGGGTGTCGCGCCCGGACGTCGCACGGATGACGAGATCACGGTGTACGCGCCCGTCGGCCTGCCCTGGCAGGATCTTGCGATTGCCTGGCCCGTCTTCCAAGCAGCGCAGGGGCGCGGGCAGGTGATCGACTTCCTGAGTTAGTTGACGACTGCGCCGGCCGTGAGGTTGAGCGCGGTGCCGGTGATGGAGCGGGCCAGGTCCGAGGCCGCGAAGGCGGCGAGAGCACCGACGTCGGAGAGGGTCGCCGCGCGCTTGAGCATCGTGCTGTCGGCGGTGTGTTTCGCGATCGCCTGAGCCGCCTTCTCGGGGAAGTCGGCCGGGACCGCCTCCGGGATTCCGTTGGTCTGCAACGTCACCACCCGAATCCCGTACGGCCCGAGCTCCAGCGCCAGACCGCGGCGCAACGCCTCGACCGCACCGAAGCCCATCTGGAAACCGCCGAGGTTCGCGGCCGGGTCGCCGTACCCGCCGAAGGTCAGGATCACGCCCGAGCCTTGCGGGATCATCCGTCGCGCGGCCGCCCGGGAGGTCAGGTAGAACGTGCGGACCATTGTCATGATCGGCTGCTCGAAGTCCGTGAGGGGCATGTCCACCAGCGGAGTACCGAAGAACTGCTGGTGGCCGATCAGGTTGAACGAGATGTCGATCCGGTCGAGCGAATCGGCATGTTCGTCCACGGACTTCTCGTCGAGCGCATCGACCACGGCGACGTCAGCGGTCCCGCCCGCGGTCCGGATCTCGTCGGCGACCCGCTCCAGCCGTTCCGCCGTACGTCCGGCCAGATGCACGGTCGCACCCTCGGCCGCGAACGCGCGAGCGACCGCGCTGCCGATGGGTCCGGCGGCGCCGTACACGATCGCGTGTTTGTCGGTGAGCATCATCAGTGGGCCTCCTCGGCCAGTTCGGTGACGAGGTCGTCGAGCTTCTGCATCGACGCGCGGATCCCGCGCTCCATCCCGCCGGCGACGTACAGGTCGCGATCCTCGACCGCGAAGAACACCGTGTTCTGGGTCAGCGTGGTGACCCCGTCGGCCTCGTCGAAGGTGATCAGGTTCAGGTAGACGGTGCCCGGCGCCTGGTCGAACTCGTACGTCTGCACGATCCGCTCCGGCGTCGGCTCCCCGTGGTACAGCCCGTGGAACACATAGCCCTTGCCGTCCCCGTCGTAGTGCGTCCACCGCCAGCGGCCACCGTGCCGCGGATCGAGCTGGTTCACGACCAGTTCGAGGTCGGCCGGTCCGAGCCAGCGCTTCACCAGCTCGGGTTCGGTGTACGCGCGGAACAGCAGCTCCCGCGGCGCATTGAACTCCCGCACGATGAGGACCTGCGGTACGCCGGGCTCCGCGACGATCTTCACGATTGCTCCTTCAGGTCGTCGAGCAGATCGTCCAGACGGTCGAAGCTCTCCGCCCAGTACGCGCGGTAGTCCATCAACCAGCCGACCGCCTCGCGGAGCGGCCCGGCCTCGAGGTGACTCAGCCGCGCGGTCGCCCGCTGCGAGCGGCTGATCAGTCCGGCCTGCTCGAGGACCTTCAGGTGCTTGGAGACGGCCGGTTGCGACATGCTGAACGGCGCCGCGAGCTCCGCGACGGTCGCGTCACCGTCCTTGAGCCGGGCCAGGATCGCCCGGCGGGTCGGGTCGGCGAGCGCAGCGAAGACGCTGGTCAGCACGACTTCAGAACCAGACGGTTTCAGAACCATATGGTTAAGGATGCGTCCGGCGTACGCCGATCGTCAAGGCCCGATCAGGGATGCCGCGGCGTTTCCCAGCGGTTCGGGTCGCACAGGGACGGGTCCCAGCCGTGATCGATGCAGTACTGCCGGAGGATCTCCTCGCGGGTCGACGGCCGGCTGGTCGGGCGCGTCGGCGTCGGGGTCTTCGTGCTGGTCGTCGTCCGCGTCGGCTTCGGATCGGGAGTCTGCGTGCGCTCGGTGGTCTTGGTGCTGCTCGGACGCCGGGTCGGCTGTTGCGTCGGCCGCTGCGTCGGCGCGTGGGTCGGCACGGGGGTCGTCGTCGGGACGCGCGGCGGTGTGACCGTCGATCGCGGTGCGGCCGGAGTTGCCGGCGTCGTACTGGGTGAGGCCGTGGGCGACGGGGACTGATCGCCCATGACCTTCACGGCTGCGTCATCCGAATCGCCGCCGAACAGCCCGCTCGCGGACACCGCCCACAGGTTGACAGCGAGGAACAGGACGAGCGCCGCGCCGCCGGCGTAGACAACCCGCCGCGACGGACCGCCGTACTGCCCGATCGGTCCGCGGACCGGGTTGCCCTTGCCGTCGACCCAGAAGCGCCAGCCCTCCGGCGCGGGCGGCCAGGACGGATCCGGCCGCCACGTCTTCGGTGGGACCCAGCTGCGACGGGGCGGGGACGGCCAGTTAGGCGGTACCGCGAACCGCTTCACTCGAAATATCCTCCAGCTCTTCGTGCAGGCGCGCGCACCCAAGCCAACGACTCAGACCCGATGCAGGCTACTTGCGACTCGGCGTCACCCGCGTGTCGGGCTGGCTTTTTCGATAAATCCCCTGGGTTACACGGCTGCAGGCCACGTTGGCGCGTCGGCCGGCTAGAGCACGTTGGTCAGCAGGCGGGTGAGGTCCTCACCGAACGGACGGTCGGCGTCGATCGGAGGTACGACGTGGTCGACCGCCTGGATGAGATCCTGCAGTCCTGGTGGGATCGCTCTGCCGGAGAGCGCGAACGCTTGGCGTACGGCGAGGAGCTCGCAGGCGACAACCTCGCGGGTGAGGCGGATCGCTTCGGCGAGGTTGCCGACCGCTTCCCAGGAGAAGGTCTGCACGTCTTCCTGACCGTTGGACGTCTCCGCCGTACTGATTGCTGTGGGCAACGTCAGGCGGCGGAGCTGGTGAGTGGTGGCGACGGCGCGCTTGTGGACTGCGACGAGGCCGGCCTGCGGACCCGGCTCGCGGGCGAGCTGGGCTGTCAGGCCAGTGACATTGGGGTCGAGGAGACGATGCAGTCGGGCCGTTGAGACCTCGGCTGCGTGGGCCAGGGCGGTTGTCACGTGGTCGCAGTACGCGGCGAGGTCGATGCCATGAAAGCCCGCCGTGCCGACGAAGTCGCCGTCCAGGTACGCCGGTGAGTCGGACACGCCCTTGAACGCGCGGTCGACCGCGTCGTCCAACTGCTCCGCGGTCCGGCGCACGTGCGCGTTCACGTGACCCGCTACCCGGAACGAGACCGGCGCCTGCAGGCTGCGCGGCTCAGGCTCGGGACCAGCGAGCTGGCGAAGCAGCGCGAACTCGCTTGCGAGTACGTCGTCCCCGCGCGCCGCGGCCGGCTCGTACGGATCCCGGTTGGCTCCCACCACAGCAATAGCCCCGGCCGCGACGGCAGTCAGCCGCTCCGCCAGCCGCCGCACCTTCGTCACCGCCAGCGCCGCCCTCCCAGCCGCCCCAGGCGTACCGGCAAGCAAGGCAATCCCTTCCTTGGGCCCCAACTCAAACGCCGGCAACAACCCGGCGGCAGGCCGCAGCGCGCCGCCCATGGCGCCCGCCCCCGTCGAGCCGCCCATGCCGCCGCCCGCACCGGCCGCACCGCCTATGCCACCCGCACCGGCCGAGGCGCCCATGCTGCCTGCACCGCGCGCGCTCCCCGCGGCCGCCTCGCCCGCATGGCCCGCGTCGCCTGCACCCATGCTGCCCGTGCTGCCCGTGCTGCCCGTGCTGCCCGTGCTCGCCGAGTCAGCTGGGATGGGTGGGGCGAGGAGCCAGCCGATGCCGAGCAGGGGGCCGGTGGCGTGGGCGAGTGGGATGATTTCGCCGGCGGAGCCGGCTCCCTCCGCGGGGATGGCGGGGGTGAAGCCACTGTTGATCAGGGCTACCAATTGCTGGATCAGGCCGACGGAGACGGCTGAGTCGCCGGTGAGGAAGGTCTTCAGGCGGCCGATCAGAACCGCGCGCGACTCCTCGGGTGACAACCACGGTGGGCCGCCGACGGCTCGGCCCAGCAGCAGGTTGCGTTGGTGGACGCGCTGCTCGGCGTCGCTCAGCCGGACCTTGCTCAGGTTGCCCATCCCGGTGTTGACGCCGTACACCGGATACCCCGACTCGAGAGTGCGCAAAGCCGCAGCACGAACCGCGGCCATCCGCTCGAGCAGCGCGGGCGCCAGCTCGATCGGCTCGAGTCCGGCTGGATCGAGTTCCGTGGGTTCGTTGATCATCAGTGGAAGCGGAGCATCGTGCCGACGTCGGCGGATTCGGCTCGGCGGAGGATCAGATGGGCGATCGCGACGTCGAGCAACGACAACCCACGATGCCAGAAAAGGTTGCGCTCGGCATCGTTCTCGCGGCCGGGTTTGCGTCCCGCGACGATCTCGCCGATCTCGGCGTACAGCGTCTCCGGCGACAGTCGCCCGGTGTCCACGTGCCTACGCAATGCCCCGAAGCGCCCGGACTGCGCCTCGCGCCAGTCGTCCACGACCACCTTGTCCATCACGTCGAGCAGATCCAGCTCAACCGCGGATACCGTACCGTATGGTATGGCGAAGGCTCCCGGCTTGATCGCAGCCGTCCGGAGGAGCGGCTCGGGCTCGGTCAGACGGGTCGCCTCGACCAGGATGTCGGCCCCGTCGAACGCCTCCTCCGCAGTCGCCACCACCCGCACCGGCGTAGACAGCTCGGCCGACAACTCCGCGGCGAACTTCTCCCGCGACTCCGGCCGCCGCGACGTCACCCGGATCTCGTCGAGATCGAGCAGATCGTCGAGCATCGTCACGTTCCACCACGCCGTACCTCTCGCGCCGACATGCGCGAGGATCTTGCTGTCCCGCCGGGCGAGATGCCGGGCGCCGACCGTGGTCATCGCGCCGGTCCGGGCCGCGGTGATCATCGTCGCGTCGAGAACCGCGAGCGGCATACCGGTCGTCGGGTCGAACAGCGTCGCCATCGCGAGTTCGCTCGGCAGACCCTTCTGGTAGTTCGGGACGAAGTCGCCGACGACCTTCACGCCGCTGATCCCGCGCTCACCGAGCCGGTCGAGGTGGCCGCGGAGGACGTTGAAGTGGCCGATGCCGCCGTTGTCCGGCGTCAGGTGCACCCGCGGCTCGAACGCCGTCCGTCCCTCGCCGTGCTCGCGGACCGCATCCTCGACCGCATCGACGATCTCCAGCCGGGTCAGCCCCAGCTCGTCGATGTCCGGGCCGCTGATGAACCTCAACCAGATGCCGTCCGCCACGTGGCTCCTTCGGTTGTCGTCGGTTGATACTTAAGTTTCCCTTCGTCACGCTACGTTCGGCTCATGGGGTCGACGACTGGGACGCCGCAGCGCACCGTGATCGGGCATTCGACCGGTGACAAGGTGCTGCTGTTCGGCGGGCTGCCGTTGCTCGGGCTGGCGCTCGGGTTCTTCCTGCCGCGGATCGCCGACTGGGCAACCGGGCGGGCGTGGGTGCCGTTCCAGGGCGTGCTGACGGTGATCGCCGCCTGGGACGGGTGGTGGGTAGTCGCGATCTGCATCGTCGTCGGGCTGGTCGCCGGCGTACTGCTGGCCGCGGTGGCGCTCGACGACATCCTCAAGGTGACGATCACCCACCAGTCGGTCGAGTTCCTGAAGAACCAGAAGACGGTGACGGTGCCGCGGGAGAAGGTCGCGGTCGCGTTCCTGGACGGCAAGGAGATCGTCCTGCAGGACGCGTCGGCGCGGGAGCTGGCCCGCGAGAAGCACGACCAGCTGAAGTCGGAGGCCAAGCAGATCCCGCTCGCTTTCCGCGCCCACGGCTACCCGTGGTCCGACGCCGGCGACCCGCACGAGTCCGAGTTCCGCCGCTGGATCGAGGACGACCCCGAGCTTCCGCCCGCGGTCGACGCCATCCTCAAGGTCCGTTCCAAGGCGTTCGACCAAGGCGACAAAGGCAAAGCAGACCTCCGCGAACTTCGGAACGAGCTCACCAACCTCGGCTATACAGTGAAGGACAGGGACAAGAAGCAGTACTGGCGGGGTGGGTCATGAATGCGCCGATCGGGATGCCGTCGCTCGCTCGAGCTGAGTGGTTGGACTCGAGGCCGCTCGGCCCCGACGAGCTGCGCGGGCGCGTCGTACTGGTGAACTTCTGGACGTTCACCTGCATCAATTGGCTGCGCCAACTACCGTACGTTCGCGCCTGGTCGCAGGCCTATCGGGACGACGGCCTCGTCGTGATCGGAGTGCACACCCCCGAGTTCACGTTCGAGCACGACGTCGCGCGAGTACGCCGGGCAGCGGAGGAGCGGCGGATCGAATACGGGATCGTCATCGACAACGAGTACGAGGTCTGGCGTGCGTTCAGCAACCACTACTGGCCCGCTCTGTACTTCGTCGATCGCAACGGCTCGATCCGTGACACCCATTTCGGCGAGGGGCGCTACGAGCAGTCCGAGCGGGTGATCCAGCGGTTGCTCGGCATCGACCGCGAGCCCGTCAGCGTCACCGGCCTCGGCGTGGAGGCGGCCGCCGACTGGGCCGATCTGCAGACACCCGAGACGTACCTCGGCAGCGGGAGGGGCGGCGGGGTCGCATCCCAGGCGCTCGCCGGCGACTGGAAGGTCCAGCAGGAGCGGGTGGTGCTCATGAAAGCGGGCGGTCAGATCGCCTTCACTTTCCATGCCCGCGATGCCAACCTCGTACTCGCCCGCGGAGCTGAGCCCGTGCCGTTCCGGCTACTGATCGACGGGCAGCCGCCCGGAGAATCTCACGGAGTCGACGTGTCCGCCGACGGACAAGGTCTCATCGACGACGGACGGCTCTACCAGCTCTTCCGCCGGCAAGGCGAAGTCGGCAAGCGAACGCTGGAGCTCACGTTCCTCGCGCCCGGCGCCGAGGCCTACGTCTTCACGTTCGGCTAAGCGCCCAGCAAGTGGATGACTGCCTGCGCGTAGGCCTGTTCGGCGTCCTCGGCGGTGTGGGTGCTTTCGGCCAAACTCACCCGGTAGCCGCCCGGGACCGACTCCAGGGACCGGAAGTGTTCGCCCAGGAGAGCGCGGAGTTGTTCCTCGCGCGGAAGCCAGATCACCTCGCGCTGCTCGATGCTGTCCAAGGCCCACTCGGTGGTGCCGTTGAAGCCGATCACCTTGCTGCCCTGGTAGTCGTGCACCTCGACGGTCATGTCGCTCACCACGAACACGTCGTCGTCCATATCCCGGTCCGGTACGACGAAACGATCCCCTGCCGCAGGCGCCCACAGCACCCCGGCCTTACGCAGTCGTCCGGCCTGCTCGATCGTAATCACCCTTCCATCCTCCCCACGGCACGCAAACTGCGCAGATTCGCGGCGAGCCGCGGGGGGACGAAGGTCAGCGGCCGAGCGCGCTGCGCAGCTCCTCAGCGCGGTGCGCGATCCGGTCCCGGCACTCGGTCGTGAGCGGCAGATCGAGCAGTGCGGTCGCCTGCAGATGGCTGAGTCCGAACTGCGCGCGGAGCCGGCGTACGGCGGTGTCGCGGTCGGCGGACGTCCGCAGTACCTCGGCGACCTCGTCCCGGCGCTCGAACGCGGCCAGTACGCCGTCGTAGATCTCCAGCTGCGTGTACGCCGATCGGTCCGGCTCCGCCACGGTGGTCACGTCTGTCTTGTCGTTCGAGCGGATCACCTGCCGCCACAGAGCGGGCACGGCCAGGCGGGCGCGGGTGTAGCGCCGGGTCAGGGGCTGCGCGTAGGTCATGGTCATGGTGAGTTCCCCCTTGGGTTTCAGTCGGCCTTGGCGACCGCGTGCGGTTCGCGCGGCGGACACTTGGTACCGGGCGCGGTCAGCGCCTCGAAGTGCCATGGTTCGTTGTCGTACCGGCGGCACACGCCGTACCGCCAGCCGTTCTTGTTCAGCCAGGTCATCGCGGCCGCCGGACCGATGTCCACGGCCTTGCCCTGCACGTGAGCGGAGTACTTCGGCGGCAGCACCCAGCGCGTCGCCAGCTTGTACGAGCCGTACTTCTTGATCGCTGCGTTCAGCAGCCGCTGCTGCTTGGTCGCGCTGCGCCGGGCCGAGGTGATGCTGATCGTGATGCCGTCGGCCCTCGCGGCCGCCATCGCCTTCTTCAGGCGCGCCTTCAGCTTCGGCGACAGCCCGTTGATGCTCTCTTCCCGCACGCCCGAAGTCGTCTTCTGCTTCGTCGAAGTCGTCGGAGTCGTCGTGGGGGTCTTCGGCGGAGTGGACGGCGGGTACGTCGGCCGACGGGTCGGCGTCGGCGTACTGGCCGCCGGGGTCGTGGCGGGCGGCGCACCGACCGCCGGCGCGCTCACGGTCGACACCACCGGCTCCTTGTCCGCGGCGAGACCGAGGAAGTCCCCGACCTGCGCGTGCCACAGCAGCAGCGAGCCGGCGACCGCGCCGACCCCGACCACACCGATCACGGACAGCAACCGCGTCCGCACCGCGCCGCGACGGCGTGGCGGCAGGTCGTTCCTCATGGGGTACAGCCTTTCGGATCAGCGCGGTCGACACATCGGTCTCAGGGACCGTCCTCGCGCCCCACCTGTAGCCCCTGAGTATCAGTTCGGACGCCGAGCCTCCTCCAAAAGTTGGAGGAACTGCCCCTCCGCGCAGATGAAGCTTCGGCAAACACCGACTGACTACGCTGGGCAAGTGACCCCTCGGCGTTGTGGCTCGAGTGATGCTCGTGTTCAGGTGCGTGCATCGCGGTGCTGGACGAGTGGCCTCGATGCGGAGCATCGTGGGCGCTCGTCCAGTGCCGGGAGGTGCGTGCCTGGGCGCGAGCAGCGCCGAGCCACGACGCCGAGGGGTCACTAAAGTGATGGGACTCTGGCGTCGGATGTCGCAGGGGCAGCAGGATCTGCTGCTCGCTGCGGTCATCGGCCTGGTCTGGTTCGCCGCGCTGAACCTCATCAACGGCACCGGCCTCCGCCCGCACAACCCGGCCGTCTCCGTGGTGACCGGCGTCTTCCTGGTCGCCACGGTCGCGTTCGTACGCCGGATCCCGCGCACGATGCTCGTGATCGTCTCGGTCCTCTACCCCTTCCTGTACGCCGCCGCCGGCACCGGACTGGCAGCCCAGCTCGGGCTGACGATCTTCGGCCAGCCCGAGATCAGCGACGCGGCGCTGCAGTCGGAGATCCATCTGGTCCCGCTGCTCGTCGTCGGTTACCTGGCCGCGTCAGCCGGCGTACGGCGCTTCACCTGCCTGTTCTTCACGATGGGCAGCCTGGCCGGGCTGATGATCGGGCTGCCGACCGTGGTGGCCTTCGTCCTCAGCCACGTGAACCGCGACGTCTTGCTGGGCGACCGGTACCGGAGCCTCCCGCGCGACGTGCCGAGCCTGTACAGCTATATCGACGTGTCGCTGTTCGTGTTCGCGGAGGCACTGATCTGCGGGATGGTGCTGCTCGGCGCGGACGCCCGCCGTCGACGCAAGAGCGTCGCGCTCCTGGAGCAGCGCAACGCCGAGCTGATCCGCCTCCGCGCGGTCGAGGCCGAGCGGGCGGCCGTGGCGGAGCGAACGCGGATCGCTCGGGACCTCCACGACGTGATCTCGCACCACGTCAGCGCGGTCGTGATCCGCGCGCAGGCAGCCGACCGGGTGGCCGACCAGCGCCCCGAAGTACTGCGGGAGGCGATCCGCTGGATCATTGCCAGCGGCAAGGAAGCATTGACCGCGATGCGGGAGACGGTCCGGGTGCTGAACACGGCCTCGCCCCAGATCGCCGGCGACACGGGATCGGGCGGTGGGACCGCGCCGGTGCCGGATCTGGCCGATGTGGCGCGGATGGGTGAGCGGCTGAAGGCGGTCGGAATCGACGTGACGATGGACCTGCCGCCGCGGCAGCGCCAGCTCACGTCGGCGGCGGACCTGACCGCGGTACGGATCATCCAGGAGGCGCTGACCAACGTGATGGTGCACGCGAAGGCGACCGCGGCGCGGGTCACCTGGCAGAGTGGGCCGCAGGGTGAGCTGCTCACCATCGACGACAACGGGAACGGCGGGCCGCCGCCGGTGAACGTGCTGGAGACCGCGCGGCGCAGCGAGAGCGGCCGCGGCAACGGGTTGATCGGGATGCGGGAGCGGGCCACAGCGGTCGGCGGGACCCTCGCCGTCGCGGCCGGCCCCCTGGGTGGATGGAGAGTGCAGGCATGGCTGCCGCCGCAGAACTGAACGAGCCGATCCGGATCCTGGTCGCCGACGACCAGGGCGTGATCCGGATGGGGCTGGCGATGATCCTCGATCACGAACCCGACCTGACCACGGTCGCCCAGGCCGAGAACGGCGAGGAGGCGCTGCGGCTGATCGAGCAGTACGACCCGGACGTCGTTCTGATGGACATCCGGATGCCGGTGATGGACGGTCTGGTCGCGACCGAGCGGATCACGACGGCGAATCGGGCGGCCGGACGCGCACGTCCCGCCGTACTCGTGCTGACCACGTTCGACGACGAGGCGTATGTGCTGGCAGCGGTACGCGCCGGGGCGTCCGGGTTCCTGCTGAAGGACACCGATCCGGATCTGCTGGTGTCAGCCGTCCGCGCCGTGTACCGAGGCGACTCCCTGGTTGACCCGGCGTCGACGCGGGTGTTGCTGGAGCGCTGCATGGAGCTCGAGCGCCAGGTCGGCGGCGGTACGCCGAATGCCGCGCCCGCCCAGCCGGATCCGCGCTGGGTCGGACTGCTGGCCCAGCTCAGCGAACGGGAGCGCGAGATCCTGGTCTGGATGGCTCGCGGCCTGTCGAACCGCGACCTCGCGACGAAGCTGTTCGTCAGTGAGACCACGGTCAAGACCCACGTGAGCTCGGTCCTGTCGAAGCTCGGGCTGTCCAGCCGGGTCCAGGCGGTCGTCGTCGCCTACGAGGCCGGCGTGGTTCGCCCGGGCGAAGCCGACGTCCGCTGGGATTCCTAGGAATACAGCCAGAGCACGACCGCCCCCACGGCTAGCAGAATCACAACAGTCAGAGCTTGGCTCAGCACCGACGCCTTCTGGCGCCGGGGTAGGAAATCCCCAGTCATGATTCAAGAGTCGCGCGCGGAACTCCGTCGCCCATCGGCCGTCAGGATGGTTCCGGTCTCCTACCTCAGGATGACTGATCGTTGCCAGGGGCATCCGAACGGGCAGCGCGGTGCAGACGATCGGCCAGTGCGGTCAGCGCGGCCGAGAGTTCCGGCGCGTCGATGACCTCGAAGTCCACGTCGAGCAGCCCGAGATAGAGCGCGAGCATCTGCGGGGTGTCCGATCCGAGCCGGATCTGGCAGCGGTCCGGTCCGAGCTCCTCGATCTCGACCGGCAGCGGCAGCTTCGCGCGGACCTCGGCCGCGGAGGTGTGCAGCAGGACGCGGGCGAAGTACCGCCAGGTTGCCGTCCCGACGCCGCGCTGTAGGTAGGCAGCGACCTCGGTCTCCGGCAGCTCCCGGGGAGTGAAGCGCGCGCCGCCGGGGATCTTCGGCGTGATCCGGTCGACCCGGAAGGTCCGCCAGTCGTCGCGCTCCGGATCCCACGCGATCAAGTACCAGCGCCGGCCCATGCTGACCAGCCGGTGCGGCTCGACTTCACGGCTGCTCAACCGCCCGTCGTGGTTCGCGTAGTCGAAGCGCAGGCGGTGTTCGGAGCGGATCGCCGCGGCGATCGCGATCATCACGTCGGCGTCGACCTTCGGCCCGGCGCCCGGTACGGCGAGAGTCGCCGATTGCATCGCGCTGACCCGGTGGCGCAGGCGTGGCGGCAGAACTTGTTCCAGTTTGGCCAGCGCCCGGATCGAGGTCTCGCCGATGCCCTCCACACCTCCGTTGGCGGCGGTGCGCAGTCCGATCGCGACCGCCACCGCTTCGTCGTCGTCCAGTAGCAGAGGTGGCAGCGCCGCGCCTGCGCCCAACCGGTAGCCGCCGGTCAGACCGGGCGCGGCTTCCACCGGATAGCCGAGCTGCCGCAGGCGATCGACGTCGGTCCGGATGGTCCGCGTGGTCACTCCGAGCCGCTCGGCCAGTTCCGGGCCGGACCACAGCGCGCGGGCCTGGAGCAACGACAGCAGCCGGAGCAGCCGGGCCGAGGTGTTCAACATTCGTCCAGCATGCCGGTTACTGCGGAAGAAAGTCTTCCGCAGTGGCTCCTAGGGTCGAATCATGACCGACACACAAGAGATCCGTCCGTTTCTGATCGAGGTCGACGACGCCGATCTGGCCGACCTGAAGCTCCGACTCGAGCACACCCGGTGGCCGGGTCCCGTGCCGGGAGACACCGACGACTGGAGCCGCGGGATCCCCGGCGGCTACCTGCGTGACCTCGCCGAGTACTGGCGTACGTCGTACGACTGGCGGAAGGCGGAGCAGGAGCTCAACAGCTTTCCGCAGTACACGACCGAGATCGATGGTCAGACGATCCACTTTTTCCACGTCCGCTCCCCCGAGCCGGACGCCATGCCGCTCCTGATCACCCATGGCTATCCCGGATCGGCGGTCGAGTTCGTCCGTCTGCTCGGACCGCTGTCCGACCCGGTCGCACACGGCGGGCAGGCCGCGGACGCCTTCCACGTGGTGGTGCCGTCGTTGCCCGGATTCGGGTTCTCCACCCCGCTGTCCAGCGGCGGCTGGGAGCTGGGGCGGACCACGGCCGCGTTCGCCGAACTGATGACCCGACTCGGGTACGAGCGTTTCGCGGCGCAGGGCGGCGATATCGGCGCGGGCGTCACCGGCCACCTCGGCGCGACTGCGCCCGACCGGGTGATCGGCACGCACGTGAACAGCGACCGAGGGACCCTCGGGATGGCCGGCGAGTTCTTGCCGCTGCCGGACGACCTCGACGCCGATGACCTGGCCGTCATCGAGCAGGCCAAGAGGTCCTGGAAGGCGGGACGCGGCTACCTGGACCTGCAGAGCCACACGCCGGAAACGATCGCGCCGGCGCTGACCGACTCGCCGGTCGCGCAGCTGGCCTGGATCGCCGAGAAGTTCCAGCTGTGGACCGATCCGTCGAAGTCTCCGGAGGAGTCCGTGGACCGCGACCAGTTACTGACCCTGGTGAGCATCTACTGGTTCCGCAGGGCCGGCGCGAGCGCGGCCCGCTTCCTGTACGAGGCGGCGCACTCCGGACTCGGCTGGGGCGCGCAGTCGCCGGTGCCGGCCGGCTGGGCCGTCTTCAACAGCAGCCCGGTCGTCCGCCGGATCACCGATCCGGAGCACCGGATCGCACACTGGTCGGACTTCGCCGAGGGTGGTCACTTCCCGGCGATGGAGTGCGGCGAGCTGCTCGTCGAGGACGTGCGCGCCTTCTTCCGTACGCTGGCCCGGTGAACAGCCCCGTCCTCAGCCGTCGCGAGCTCAACCGGGCTCTCCTCCAGCGGCAGCAGTTGTTGCGCCGGGAGACCGGTTCGGTCGCCGAGCTGGTCGAGCGCCTGGTGGGACTCCAGGCGCAGGCGCCGCTGGCGGCGTACGTCGCGCTGTGGTCGAGGCTCGAGGACTTCGAGCCGGCCGAGTTGTCCGAGCTGATGACCGAACGCCGGGCCGTTCGCGCCTCACTGATGCGGGCCACGATCCATCTGGTCACCGCGGACGACTGCCTGCTGTTGTGGCGGCTCGTGCATCCGGTCGCGGACCGTGGACTGCGAGGCGCGTTCGGCAAACGGCTGGCCGGGGCCGACCTCGACGCTGTCGTTGCCTATGGCACCGACTTGCTGAGCCGGGAGCCGTACAGCCGCAGCCGGCTCCGGGACGTGCTCGGCGAACGCTGGCCGGACTGGGACGCGACAGCGATGGCGTACGCCGTCAGCTATCTGATCGGGACCGTCCAGGTCACGCCGCGCGGGGTCTGGGGCGAGACCGGTCCCGCCGCGCTGCAGACGATCGAGAGCTGGCTCGGTCGGTCACCGGTGGCGGACCCGTCGATCGACGCGCTCGTACTGCGCTATCTGGCGGCCTTCGGTCCGGCGAGCGTGGCCGACGTACAGCAATGGTCGGGGTTGACGAAGCTGCGAGAGGTCGTGGATCGGCTCCGGCCCGGGTTGCGCGTGTACGCCGACGAGGACGGGCGGGAGCTGTTCGACGTACCGGAGGGACCGTTGCCTGATGGTGAGACGCCTGCGCCGGTACGGTTCCTGCCGGAGTACGACAATGTGCTGCTCTCGCACGCGGATCGACGGCGGGTCAACCCGGCCGGACGGCCGGTCCCGCTGCCGCCGGGCAACGGCGCCGCGATGGGCACTGTCCTGATCGACGGGGACTACGCGGCCGATTGGCGCCATCACCGCGGCGCCGACCCGAGCCTGAAGGTCATCACCCACGGCCCGATCACCGCCGACGTCCGGGATGCTGTCGAAGCCGAAGCCACCGAGCTCCTCACCTTGATCGGCAGCAAGGACACGCCGGTCGTCGTGACGGATCGCTAGGCCTCACCGAAGTACTCGCGGCGGACCTTCTTCGGGACGCACAGCGACCAGGCGTCGAGGATCAGCTCGCGGAGTTCGTCGTAGTCGACGGCCGCCAGGTTGAGCTCGATCCACTGGAAGCGTTCGTCGGACGGGCGCGGCGGAAGGAACTTGTCCGGTTCGGCGGCCAGGGCGGCGGCGCGTTCCTCGCGCGGGAACCCCAGGCCGATGGTCTGCTCGTCGGGCGCGACCGCGAGGTACACGATCTGGCCGACGCGGAACTTGATCCGGTCCCGGACCAGTACCTCGTAGCTGCGGGGCAGGTCCGCGGTGATTTCGCGGATGTCGGTGAGATCGACCACGTCCCCACGATAGACAGGCATCGCTGACAGCTCATGTCAGTGTTTCCCTGGGTACCTTGGTGGGATGCCTGGTGTCGTGAGCGCGGTCGAAGGAGCCGAGGTGGTGTTCCGCCTCGGTGATGCCCCGCATGCGTTCACGGGCGTCCGGTTGTGGCAGGAGCTCGGGCTCCCCGCCGAGCTGCTCGAGTTCAAGCCGGTCGATTACGGCTGGGAGCTGCGGCTGCCGCGCCCGTCGGTGCACCGGATGGAGTACCTGTTCGACATCGCCGACCTCGGGATGCGCACAGATCCGACGAATCCACGGACCGTCGACGGCGCGTTCGGGCACCATTCCTGGCTACCGCTGCCGGGGTACGTCGAACCTGCCTGGCTGACCGTGCCGCCGATCCCGTCGACGCTGACCCCCTTCACCGCGGAGTCCCCGGTCGGGCCGGTGACCGCGCAGGTCTGGGCGCCGGAGGGCATCGCCCCGACGTTCGAGCTACCGCTGTTGCTCGCCCACGACGGTCCGGAGTTCGCCGCGTACGCCGGTCTCGCGCAGTACGCCGGCGCCATGGTCGCCCAGTCCACGCTGCCGCCGTTCCGGCTCGCGCTGATCGAACCGACTGCCCGCAACCTCTGGTACGCGGCGAATCCGCAGTACGCCGACGCGCTGACCCAGTACGTGCTGCCCGCGGTCGAGACGTCGTACCGCAGCCGGCGTCCGGTGATCATGGGGGCCAGCCTGGGCGCGCTCGCGGCGCTGCACGCGGAATGGCAGCATCCGGGCACCTTCGCCGGGCTGTTCCTGCAGTCGGGGTCGTTCTTCACGCCGGGCACGGATCCGCAGGAGTCCCGGTTCGAGTTCTATGCCGAGGTGACCGGGTTCGTCGAGCAGGTGCTCACGGCAACCACGGCGCCGAGTACGCCGCCGGTCGGGATGACTGCCGGGACGACCGAGGAGAATGTGCACAACAACCGGGTGATGGCTGCGCGGCTCGCCGAGCTCGGCCTCGAGGTCACGCTCGACGAAACACCCGACATGCACAACTTCACAGCCTGGCGGGATGTGCTTCATCCTGATCTGACGGATCTTCTGGCGCAGACCTGGGGTGGGGCGGATGGAACGGGAGCAGGCCGAGTTGGAGGCACCGGGGCTTGACCGCCCCGGAACAGTGATCCGCTACGGGCATTTCGGCCGCCCGGTGCTGGTCTTCCCGAGCGAGCAGGGCCGGGCCTGGGACTACGAGAACAACGGCATGGTCGACGCCGTCTCGGACCTGATCGAGGCCGGGCGGGTGAAGCTGTACTGCGTCGACTCCTACGACCACGTCAGCTGGTCCGACCGGAGTATCCAGCTCGAGGACCGGGCCCGCCGGCACGAGCTGTACGAGTCCTGGATCGTGAACCAGGTCGTCCCGGCGATCGCGGCCGACTCGCCCGGGGTCAGCGACATCATCACGACCGGCTGCAGCCTGGGTGCTTTTCACGCGTTGAACTTCGCGTTCAAGCGGGCCGACCTGTTCCCGGTCGCAATCTGTCAGAGCGGGAACTACGACGCGAGCAGTTGGCACGCGTGGGGCCAGCGCGGCGACGCGACGTACTTCAACAATCCGGTCGACTACCTGCCCAACCTGTCGGGTGAACATCTCGACTGGTTGCGCCGCCGGCTGTTCATCCTGCTCACGGTAGGTCAGGGTGACTGGGAGACGAACCCGACAGGCTCGTTGCCGTCGGCTCGTGCGACCGACGCGCTGTTGACCGAGAAGGGCATCCCGCATGAGCTCGATCTGTGGGGGTACGACGTAGCACACGACTGGCCGTGGTGGCGTCAGCAGCTCGCCCATCATCTGCCCCGATTCTGCTGAGGATGACCCCCTCCTTCTTTCCTTCCCTTTCCCCGATCTGTAGGAGATCTTGTGTCTGACCGTTCGCGTCATCTGATCGGATTGTTGCTGGGGGCGGAGGAGGACTGGCCGCAGGCGTTCGAGGCGTTGCTGCAGCGGGTCGGGCCGGTCACGCTCGACGGGCACGAGCACGAGTTCGGGTCCCGGCGGCTGACCATCGAGCCGTTCGACCTCAACGATCCGGTCCGGGTCGGGCTGGTGATCGACCGGCTCGCGTACTGGTACTACCACCCGCGCGAGTGGCTGAAGAAGGCCGCGCTGATGAACGGCACGTACCTGCTGAACTCCCCGTTCACGTTCCAGTCGATGGAGAAACACTCGGCGTACTGCGCGATGCTCCGGCTCGGGCTGAAGATCCCGCGGACCGTGCTGGTGCCGTACAAGAACCCGGTCGACAACGTGCGCTGGGCGTACACGTCGGCGAAGTACAACCGGCCGTTCGACCTGGACGCGATCGCCGACGACCTCGGCTACCCGCTGTACATGAAGCCGTTCGACGGCGGTGGATGGCGCGGGGTGTCGCGGATCAACAACCGTGACGATCTGCACCGCGCGTACGACGCGTCGGACGAGATGCTGATGCACCTGCAGGCCACGGTCGAGTACGACAAGTTCGCCCGCGCGCTGTCGATCGGCGCGGAGACGATGGTGATGGACTTCCGCCCGGACGAGCCGATGCACAACCGGTACGCCGTCTCGCACGACTTCCTGTCGCCGTCGGCCGGACACCAGGCGGTCGCGATCAGCCGGATCGTGAACGCGTTCTTCGGCTGGGAGTTCAACTCCTGCGAGATGCTGGTCAAGGGCGACTCGGTCCACCCGATCGACTACGCCAACGCCTGCCCGGACGTCGCGGTCACCTCGCTGCACTACTACTTCCCGTGGGCGATCAGCGCGCTGGTCAAGTGGTCGGTCTTCTCGCTCGCCACCGGCCGTCGCAGCAAGGTCGACCTCCACACCGAGCGGTACTTCGAGATCGCCGATGACCCGTCGCTGGACTACGACGCGAAGGTGGACGCCTATCTGGCCCTCGCGGACGAGTACTTCGAAACCCCGAAGTACCACGAATGGTGTGCGGCTCATCTGGGCGACTTCGACCTCCGCGTCCGCGACTGGGTCGCCGGCCCCGACTTCGACCGTCTGCTGCGCGAGACGGTCGTCGCGACGTACCCGGAGCACGAGCAGGAGAAGTTCCACGCCCACTTCAAGGGCCTGACCGACCTCTGGCTGGCGGATCAGGCAGGCTAGAGGGCGTGCGTGACGCGGAGGTACCGGACTGGTGGCGGCGGCTCGGGTTGGATGGGCTGGTGGATGTGCATGTGCATTTCCTGCCGGACCGGGTGATGAATGCGGTCTGGGCGTACTTCGACCAGGCCGGTGAGCACTACGGGACCGAGTGGCCGATCACGTACCGGACCTCGGTCGAGGAACGGTTGAAGACCCTCTCCGAGCTGGGCGTGCAGGCGTTCCCCGCGCTGGTCTATCCGCACAAGCCCGGGATGGCGGAGTCGCTCAACTCCTGGGCCCGGGACTTCGCATCGCGCACTCCCGGGTGCGTGCCGAGCGGGACGTTCTTCGACGAGCCCTCAGCGGCCGGCTATGTCCACGAGGCGCTGGAGCTCGGCACGCGCATCTTCAAGGTCCACGTGCAGGTCGGCGACTACGATCCGCGGTCGGGTGAGCTCGACGATGTGTGGGGACAGCTCGCCGAGGCCGGCACTCCAGTGGTCGTGCACTGCGGCTCCGGCCCGATCCCCGGCCGGCACACGGGTCCGGGGCCGATGGGCGAGGTGTTGCGCAGACACCCTCGGCTCACCGCGATCATCGCCCACCTCGGCATGCCGGAGTACGCCGAGCATCTCGCGCTCACGTCGTACCCGAATGTGCATCTGGACACGACTATGGCGCTGACCCCATTCACCGAGGCGATGATGCCGTTCCCCCGCGAGCTGGTCCCACGGCTGGCCGACCTGCAGGACCGAATCGTGCTCGGTACCGACTTCCCCAACATCCCCTACGAGTACGCCGTCCAGCTGGCCTCACTCGACGCGCTCGAACTAGGCGACGACTGGCTGCGCTCGGTGTGTCGGCACAACGGCGCCCGCCTACTCGGCCTTGCAGGAGCCGCCGAGGGGTGAGCAGCAGCCCTCACCTCGCCAGGCCTCGACGCCCTCGCGGACTGCCACAGCGGCGATGATCAGGCCGGCGATCGGATCTGCCCAGGACCAGCCGAGGGTTGCGTTCAGCACCAGGCCGACCAGGAGCACCGCGGACAGATAGGTGCAGAGCAGCGTCTGCGCCGAGTCCGCAACAACCGCGTTCGAGCCCAGCGCTTTGCCTGTGCGTCGTTGAGCCCAGGACAGGAACGGCATCACGATCAAGGACGCGATCGCCAGACCGATGCCGACCGGAGACGTGTCCGGATCGGCTCCGGTGATCAGGCTGCGCGCCGACTCGAAACCGACGTACGCGGCGAGGACGAAGAAGGAGAAGGCGAGCAGACGAAGGGCTCGGCGTTCGCGGGACTCCGGGAGCGGGTGGCGGAACTGCCAGAGGATGATCAGGCCGCTCGAAACCTCGACGACCGAGTCCAGCCCGAATCCGACTAGGGCCACCGAGCCGGCGACGATCCCGGACGAGACTGCGACGACGGCCTCGATCACGTTGTAGGTGACGGAGGCCCCGGCCAGCAGTTGGGCGCGGCGACCGAGGCGGCGACGCTCGGCAGGGTCGACGACCCAGGCCGAGCCCGCGGAGCCGAGCTGCAGCGGTTCAGCCATGATTCAGCCCGTAGTTCGGGCAGAGGGCGACGGCGTCGCCGGTGAGGCCGAGGAGGCGCTCGGCCGCAGCGAGCAGGTCCATCGTCGCCTCGGGGTGCGACAGGCTGAAAAACGAAGCCCGCCCTTGCGGTCGCGACTCGACCAGCCCGCAGTCCCGCAGACACGCAAGATGCTTGGACACGGTCGACTGCGCCAGCCCCAGGTGCTCGGTCAGATCCACGACCCGGTGCTCCCCCAACGCAAGGTGCCGCACGATCGCCAACCGCGACGCATCACTGAAACCGTGGAACAAGCAGCTCGCGACCGCCAGCGCCGAGGCCTCATCCACCACATCCATCGCCATTCGACGATGTTATCGCACCTGAGCGAACTCCGCACCCCGCCGTCCCCAGGCCCCGTCGGTCACCGGACGCGGGTGAGGACGTACGCCGTGGGGGTGGCTCCGTTGTACTTGAGGAGGCGTTGGCGGACGACCTTGAGAGCACGGTGTCGCTGGATCGCGTTCTGTAGAAGGCGTTTGTCCTCGGTCAGCAGGACGGCGCGACCGTCGGCGGCGAGGACGCGGTCGACCTCGCGCAGGACTGCCGGGTACAGCGTGCGGTTGAGCTCGTGACTGCCGACCTGCTTGCCGAACGGCAGATTCGTGACGACGCGATCCACGCTTCGGTTTTTCAGCGGCAACGCGTCGGCCTTCGCCTCCACGAGGTCGTGGGCCTGGTTCCTGGACGCGATCTCGAGTGCGCGGGGGTCGTGATCCGTCCCGATGACGTGGGCGCCCGGCGCACGACGGCGTACCGCTCGAAGAATTGTTCCCGTACCGCAGAACGGATCGACCACGCGATGCCCCGGCCGGACCTTCGCCAGCCGGACGAGCACCTCGGCGACCACCGGATTCGTTGACCACGGCAACCGCTCCAGCCGGCCGAAGCGGCGCATCCAGGACAACGACGAGACCTCGACCGCCGGTCTGCCCGGATCACCGACGGCGATCGTGAAATAGAGCGTGCAGGCAACGAGTTCGTCCCACGGACCGTCGACCGCACACTCGACGGTCTCGGCGGACAGCTGACAGATCGAGCGGACGGACGGCATCGCACGCAACTCCTCCAGGAGGAGATCGGCGGCGCCATCGATGGTGCGCAGGACAAGGTGTGGCACGGCAATGCTCCTGAAGGCTCGCGATCGACGGAACAGTCGAAGCGCGGCGTACGCACGACACAGCCGGCCGACTCCGTCCGGAGCCGGCCGCGGCCGTACCTACGCCTTCAGAAACACGACATCGGTGGCAGGGTATTCGGTCGCGCCACCGATCCTCATCTGATTTTGTTGGCGGATGGCAGACGTGGAGGAACGGCCGGCCGACGACGCGGAGCTGGCCGTCCTGTTGAAGGCCGCGTTCGACGAGCTCGTCTCGCGGAACGGGGCCGAGGGACGGACGCAGGTCAAGGACGGAGCGCGGTACTTCGTGGCGCTCGACGACGATGGCCGGGCCGTCGGGTGCGGCGCCGTCCAGGTGTTCGAGCCGGGCAGTGCTCATCCGGGCGACGCCGAGGTCAAGCGGATGTACGTGACACCGACAGCTCGTGGCAAGGGATATGCGCGGGCGCTACTGGCCGGGCTCGAGCGGGCGGCTCGGGCGAAGGGACATCCGGTTCTCCGCCTGACCACCGGCGAGCGCCAACCGGAGGCGATCGCGCTGTACGAGTCGAGCGGATTTGTGCAGACGGCTCCATGGGGCAAATACGTCAACGAACCACTGACCCGCTGCTACGGGAAGACCCTCACTAGACTCTGACAATGTCGCGGATCCACACGGTCGATCAACTGCTGGACGTACTCGATCAGATGGTGGCCTCGAGCGGCCGCGGCGATCGATCACATGCCTCCGCGGCGGAGTACTGGACCGGGTTGTTGACGACGCCTGGACATCCACTGACCAGCCGGTTGCCGGACGAGCCGTTGGTTGATTGGCATGAGCGCGGCTTGCTCGGTGATCTCGCGGGCGCGCGGGTGCTCGACGTCGGGTGCGGCGCCGGACGCAACACCCGGTGGTTCGCCGAACAGGGAGCCACGGTCGAGGCGGTCGATCTCGCCGGCGAACTGCTCGACGCGATCCGTCCGACCATGCCTGCATCAGTCACCTTGACCGCACTCGACGTGCTGCGGGATCCGCTGCCGGCCGGCCCGTTCGACCTGGTGTACGACTCGGGCTGCTTCCACCACATCGCGCCACACCGGCGCATCACCTACCTCGACCGCATCCTTCCCCTGGTCCGCGGCCGGTTCGCAGTCGTCACCTTCGCGGCGGAGCGGATGGAGACCCCGAGCGACCTCGACATCGTCACCACCGGCGACACCTACGGCGGCATGACGTTCTCCCTCGACGACCTCCGCACGATCTTCGCCACCCTCACCCCGGTCGAGCTCCGCCCCGTAAACCCCGCCCGCCCCAACACCTTCGCCCCCGACTTCCTGAACACCGCGCTCTTCACCAACCTGTAGCGACTCGGCTACCGGCGCGTCGTCAGTCGGCGTCTGCGGACGTGGGGCACTGATCAACTGAGGCCGGCCGGCTGCGGTGAGGCGTGGCCACGCGTGCGGTGCCGTCGTTCGGGTGGGGGTGTGGCGGGTTGGTCAGTGTCGGCGGTCCGCTCCGCCATGCCGCCGGGACTCGGGAGCCGGCGCGAGTGGTGACCCCATTTGCTCCGCACCCATTGATGCACTGATTTCAACGTTGTAAAGTGCGGGTGTCCCGCCACCGATCAGCTTCACGGGAGAGTTCATGTCGCAGCCTCGTGCGGAGTATCCGCGTCCGCAGTTCGTTCGTTCGGAGTGGGTGAATCTGAACGGTGACTGGCAGTTCGAGATCGACCTGTCGGACTCCGGGCTGGAGCGAGGGCTGCGGGAGCGGGAGCTGACGCAGCGCATCGTCGTACCGTTCGCGCCCGAGACCGAGTTGTCCGGGATCGAGGACGTCGACTTCCTGGAAGCGGTCTGGTATCGCACCACCGTCACGATCCCCGCCGACTGGGCCGGCAAGGAGGCCGTGCTGCACTTCCAGGCAGTCGACCACGACGCGACCGTCTGGGTGAACGGCGTCGAGGTCGTCCGGCACCGCGGCGGGTTCACGCCGTTCAGCGCCAACCTCCGCCACGTTGCCGCCCCGGGCGAAGAAGCAACGATCGTCGTCCGCGCGCGCGACAGCCACCGCGGTCCGCAGGCGCGCGGCAAGCAGAGCCAGCTGTACTTCAACCACAGCTGCCTGTACACCCGCACCACCGGCATCTGGCAGACCGTCTGGCTCGAAGCAGTGCCCCCGGTGCACCTGAAGCGCCCGCGCATCACCCCGGACGTCGCCGGCTCGAGCTTCCACCTCGAAGTCCCGGTCTCCGCGAACAAGCCCGGCCACACGATCCGCGCCACCCTCAAGGACGCCGACGGGGAGGTCACCACGGCCGACGTACGCGCCGACCTGGACCTCGCCCCGCGCCTGACCCTCCAGCTCCCGGCCGAACGCGTCCGCCTCTGGGACACCACCGACCCGCACCTGTACGACGTACGCCTCGAGCTGATCGATGCCGATGGCAACGTTATTGACCAGGCCGACTCGTACGCCGGTCTGCGCTCGGTGAGCATCAACGGTAAGGCGATCCTGATCAACGGCAAGCACGTGTACCAGCGGCTCGTGCTGGACCAGGGGTACTGGCCGGAGAGCCTGATGACCGCGCCGTCCGAGGAGGCGCTGATCCGCGACATCGAGCTCAGCCTGGCGGCCGGGTTCAACGGCGCGCGCCTGCACCAGAAGGTGTTCGAGGAGCGGTTCCTGTACCAAGCGGACCGGCTCGGCTACCTGGTCTGGGGCGAGTTCGGCGACTGGGGCTCCGGCGTCGGCAACACCGACAACGACAACCAGCAGCCGACGGCGTCGTACGTCGCCCAGTGGCTCGAGGCGGTCGAGCGCGACTACAGCCACCCGAGCATCGTCGGCTGGTGCCCGCTGAACGAGACCCACCAGCTGCTGCACGACCGCATCACCCAGCTCGACGATGTCACCCGCGCGATGTTCCTTGCCACCAAGGCAGCCGACACCAGCCGTCCTGTGCTGGACGCGTCCGGCTACAGCCACCGCGTGCCCGAGACCGACGTCTGGGACTCGCACAACTACGAGCAGGACCCGGCCAAGTTCGCCGAGCAGATGGCGGACCTGGTCAACAACAAGCCGTACGGCAACACCGGTGGTCCCGAGGGCAAGCCGATCTCGCTCCCGTACGACGGCCAGCCGTACTTCTGCAGCGAGTTCGGCGGCATCTGGTGGAACGCCGAGAAGGCCGCCGCCGGGAAGACCGGGAACTCCGCCGACTCATGGGGCTACGGTCAGCGCGTCGCGGACGAGGAGGAGTTCTACACCCGCTTCGCCGGCCTGGTCGACGCGCTCCTCGACAACGAGCTGATGTTCGGCTACTGCTACACGCAGCTGACCGACGTCTTCCAGGAAGAGAACGGCATCTACAACTTCGACCGCTCCAACAAGCTCGACGTGCCGCGGATCAAGGCGGTCCAGGACCGCCAGGCGGCTTACGAGAAGGACTGAAGTCCGAGGCTGCCGACCGCGACCAGGACCCAGAGAATCGCTCCGAGCAGGAGCGGCCTGGGTCCTGCGTCGCGCAGCTCACGCGGCCGCAGTGATAGTCCGATGGCAACTAGTGCGGATGTGATCAGTGTGCTGCCGATGATCGTCAGAGTCGGCAGCCAGGAGTCGGGGACGACGCCCGCGGAGC
Source organism: Kribbella pratensis (assembly GCF_004365355.1). Lineage (GTDB taxonomy): Bacteria > Actinomycetota > Actinomycetes > Propionibacteriales > Kribbellaceae > Kribbella. Next base: position 1,242,512 of record NZ_SODP01000002.1, read on the forward strand.
GCAGGCCCGCGGCGGCGATGAACCCGATCAGGAACAGCGGGACGAGCTTGCGCCACGGCAGCGGCTTGCGGATCGACGTCGTGGCGCCGTCGTACGAACCCTCTCCCGCGGCGTCGAGCGCACGAGCCGCGCGGTTCTCACGCCGGATCTTCAGCGCGACCAGCGTCAGCACGATCGGGATGAGCGTCAGCGAGCGGGTCAGCTTCACCACGATCGCCTGATCGCCGGCGGCCTGGCTGTACGCGTACCCGGCCGCGACGACGGACGACGTGTCGTTGACCGCAGTACCGGCCCAGAGGCCGAAGGATTCCGAGCTCATCCCGAGCAGATGGCCGAGCGGCGGGAACGTCAGCACAGCGACGATGTTGAACGTGAAGATCGTCGCCATCGCATAGGCAACCGACGAACGCCGGGCCCCGATCGCGGCAGTCGCGGCGGCGATCGCGGAGCCGCCACAGATCGCCGTACCGACGCCGATCAGCGTCTGAGTATCTCCGCGTACGCCGAGCAGCCGCCCGAAGAACCATGCTCCGCCAAGGGCCAGCGCGAGCGTGCCGAGCATGACCGGCAGCGACGAGACACCGACGCGGGCGACCTGCTGAAGCGACAGACCAGTTCCCAGTACGACGATCGACAGCTGGAGCAATGTCTTCGAGGCGAAGTCGTACCCCGGGCGGCAGGCCTCGCTGCGGAGCGGCTGGATGAACAGGCCGGCGATCACTCCGAGCACGATCCCGAAGACAGGCCCGCCCACAACGGGCACCAGCCGCCCGAGCGGGACCGCCACCGCGGTGATCACCAGGACAGCTGCCAAGCCTGGGATCCGGGACGCCGGCTTCGCAGCGGCAGCCGAGGTGTGCCGTGGCCTAACCTCAAGGTGCACCACTGAGCCGGTCCTTCCTGCGGAAATGTACGCACATTTACGGTAGGAGATGACCGGACATTTAGCAACCCGGAAGGAACGGATGAGCGTGGGCAGGCTGGACCGTGCCGGCGGCGGGCCGCTGTGGAAGCAGTTGCAGGAGGATCTCGTCCGGCGACTGCGGTCCGGGGAGTTCGACGACGCCTTCCCCGGAGAGCTCGCGCTGGTCGACGAGTACGAGGTCAGCCGGCACACCGTTCGCCAGGCGCTCGTTCAGCTGCGGGCCGACGGGCTGATCATCGCCGAGCGCGGACGGCAGCCGCGGGTCGCGACGGTGCCGGAGATCCGGCAGCCGATGGGCGCGCTCTACAGTCTGTTCTCCTCAGTCGAGGAATCCGGCCTCCCGCAGCGCAGCGCCGTACGCGCGCTCGATATCCGTGCGGACGGCGTGATCGCCGCCCGGCTCAACCTGGACGGATCCACTCCGCTGCTCTACCTCGAGCGCCTCCGGTACGCCGGTGATGAGCCGCTGGCACTCGACCGCGTGTGGCTCCCCGCGACCCTCGCGGAACCGCTCCTCGACGCCGACTTCACCCATACGAGCCTCTACAACGAGCTCTCCACCCGCACCGGCATCAATCTGGACCACGGCCGCGAGGACATCCGCGCAGTGAACCCGAGTCCGTCGGAGCGAGCGCTCCTGCACTGCCCCGCCGACGCCGCGGTCTTCTCGATCGTCCGGCAAGGCACCGCACAGAACCGCGCGGTCGAGTGGCGCCACACCCTCGTGCGCGGTGACCGATTCGCCCTGTCTGCGGAGTTCTCCGCGAACGCAGGCTACCGTCTGACGCCGAGCACCACGGCCCTGTCTCAGGCCTGGTGAAACGGGTCGTCCGCAGGTAACCAGGACGTCGCCGGGTCGAAGTCGACCTTCACGTCCCGGGTCAACGCGTCAACAGCCGCGAGTACGGCGGGACGCGATTCGTCCTGCCGAGCTACCAGCGCCCACGTCCAGACCGGAACCGGCTCGACGACGGGGCGGCGAACGAAGCCTCGCGGCAACGGTGTCGCATCCCGTTTCGGCGAACTGACGATCGGCCGGCCCAACCGGCGTACGTGATCGAAGAACCCCGGACCGGTGATCCCGTGGTCCTCGATCCGCTCGACCGTGGCGCCGGTCGCCCGGGCGAACTCGACCGCGTAGATGTTCCACGAAGCCCACGCCTCGGTGTCCGCATCGACCAGCACGACCGTGTCCCGCGCCCGGACCGGCAGCTCGTCGCCGGCCGATACCGCAAACAATCGATCCGCTCCCAGCAGCCGGCCGGACAGTTCCTGCTCGGCCAGGTCGGTCGCACGAACCCAACAGATCGCGAGGTCGATACTCCCGTCCGCGACCCGCGCGGCCTGCGTATGCGACGGCATCACCCAGGCGTCGACCAGCAACTGCGCTACCCCGGACACCCGCTCGGCCAGATCCGGAGGTCGCCAACTGACGTACCCCAACCGCACCGGCTCGCTCGCCGCGAATCCCCGCGCCGTCCGCCGCAACGCATCCGCCTGCTCGAGCAACGCCCGCGTCTGCGGCAGCAGGGTCTCGCCATTGGCGGTCAACGTCACGGTACGGCGGTCGCGCTCGAACAACCGCACGCCGAGGTCCCGCTCGAGGGACTTGATCTGCTGCGACAACGAGGGCCCGGCGATGTGCAACCGGGCCGCGGCCCGCCCGAAGTTCAGCTCCTCGGCGACCGCCACGAAGTACCGCAACTGCCGCAGCTCCACCTGCCACAGCGTAGTAGGCGGAGCCTCCCAGCTGGGAGCAAAGCGGTCGTGGAAAAGCTCGCATGGTTCGACCACCATCGAATCAACAACCTCGAGAAGGAGAACCATGAACCACCAGAAAGTCGCCGTGATCACCGGAGCGTCCCAGGGCATCGGGGCGGGCCTGGTCACGGCGTACCGCAAGCTCGGCTATGCCGTCGTCGCGAACTCGCGGACCATCACCCGCTCCGACGACCCGCTGGTGCTGGCCGTCCCGGGCGACCTCGCCGAGCCGGGCGTCGGCGCGCAGGTCATCGAGCAGGGCCTCGACACCTTCGGCCGGATCGACACGCTCGTCAACAACGCGGGCATCTTCGTCGCCAAGCCGTTCACGGAGTACACCGACGAGGAGTACGACCAGATCACCGGCCTCAACCTGCGCGGCTTCTTCGACACCACGCGGCGCGCGATCACCGCGATGCTCGAGAACGAGGACGGCGGGCATGTCGTCAACATCACCACCAGCTTCGCGGAACACGCCTTCAGCACGGTTCCGTCCGCGCTCGCGTCGCTGACGAAGGGCGGGCTGAACTCGGTCACCAAGTCGCTCGCGACCGAGTACGCCGCGCGGGGGATCAGGTTCAACGCGGTGTCGCCGGGCGTCATTCGTACACCGATGCACCCACAAGAGACGCACGAGTTCCTCGCGGCGCTGCACCCGGTCGGCCGGCTCGGCGAGATCGAGGAGATCGTCGACGCGGTCACGTACCTGGAGAGCGCGAAGTTCGTCACCGGCGAGGTGCTGCACGTAGATGGCGGCCAACAGGCAGGCCACTGAGATGTCGGCGACTGCCACGCTCACCGAGAGGTTCGCAGCTGGTCGAGCCGCCTGGCGGTTGGCCGGGCAGGGGGCTGCGGCGCTGGCCGGCGGGATGGGGATCGGCCGGTTCGCGTATACGCCGATCCTGCCGATGATGCATGCACAGGTCGGCTTGTCCCCGCGTCTCGGCGCGGGGCTCGCGACGGCCAATTACACCGGCTACCTCGCCGGGGCGTTGGCCGCCATCGCCGTACCGCGGTTGATCCACTCACGCTGGGTCCTCCGGCTGTCGATGCTCATCCTCGCCGCGACGCTCGCCCTGATGCCGCTGGGCCGGAGCGGATCGCTCTGGCTCGGGCTGCGATTGATCGCGGGGATCGCGAGCGCGCTGGTGTTCGTGATCGCGGTCAGCGCCGTACTCCCCCGGCTGCACAGTCACCACGTGGGCTGGACATTCGGCGGAGTCGGCGCCGGCATCGCGCTCTCGGGCGCAGTGCTTGCCGGCGGCAACTGGCGTACGGCGTGGTGGATCACGGCGCTGCTCACCATCGCCTGCACGATCCCGGCCTGGCACCTCACTGGGTCGGCCAGGCCAGCAACTGTTGCGCGGGGCACCAGATCGCGACACTTCAACGCGCTCCTGGCCAGCTACACCTTGGAGGGCATCGGTTACATCATCGCCGGCACGTTCCTCGTTGCAGCGATCAACGAAACGGCGTCCGGTGCTGTCGGCAACGGAGCCTGGATCATCGTCGGCCTGGCCGCCCTGCCGTCGACCGCGCTCTGGGCCTGGTTGAGTCGCTCGTGGTCGCGGTCGACGCTGCTCCTGGTCGCGCTGCTCCTGCAGGCAGTCGGCATCGCGCTACCGACCTTCATCCACGGGATCGCGGCCGCGCTGATCTCCGCGGCGCTCTTCGGTGCGACGTTCCTCGGCGTCGCCAATCTCGCGATCGCGATCGGCGCCGAACTGAACGTGCCGCACGCGGTCGCCATCCTCACCACCGGCTACAGCCTGGGCCAGATCATCGGCCCGCTGGCCGTCGGACCTTTGCTCCACAACGGATATCACCAGGCGCTCCTGGTCAGCGCCGGCGTCGTGGCTCTCGCCGCGGCGGCCGCGCTCCTGGTGCGCCGTCAACCGAAGGAACTCACATGAACGACATCCTGTACGACGTCCTCGCCCAGTGGAAGTCAGCCATCGACGACCACGATCCGCAACGCGCCGCCGCGCTCTTCACCAAGGACGCGATCTTCCAAGGCCTGCATCCGTACGGCGTCGGCCGTGACGCCGTTGCGGAGTACTACGAATCACAGCCCGTCGGCTTGTCCCCGCAGTACAAGCTGCTTGAGACCCGGGGCCTCGGTGAGGACACGCTGCTCGCCTACTTGGCCGTCGACTTCAGCTTCACCGACCGTCCGACGATCCCGGTGAATCTGCTTGTCATTCTTCGGCGGACTGATGACGGCTGGCTCATCTCGCACTATCAGGTCTCGCGGTTGTAGATACTGATCGCATGACGGTCAAGGAACTGCGGTTGGTGGTCACGGCGGACGACTACGAGGAGGCGGTCGCCTTCTACCGCGACGCACTCGGGCTGCCGGAGCGTGCGTCGTACTCCTCGGAGGACGGGCGGGTGACGATCCTCGAGGTCGAACGGGCAACCCTCGAGATCGCGGATCCCGGACAGGCGGACTTCATCGACGCGGTCGAGGTCGGTCGGCGGGTTGCGGGCAAGTACCGGGTCGCGTTCGAGGTGGAGGACTCCGCGGCGACGACGCAGAAGCTCGCCGACGCCGGCGCGACGGTGATCGCGGAGCCGACCCGTACGCCGTGGAACTCGCTCAACGCGCGGCTCGAAACGCCTGGTGGCATTCAACTCACGCTCTTCACCGAACTTGACCTGAAGCAGGCTTGAAGTGTTGGGCTAGGGATCATGTGGAACATCGAGAACCTTGACCTGGACGCCTACCTCGCCCGGATCGGGCACGCCCGGGTGGCGCCGTCGGCGGATGCGTTGCGGAGTCTGCATCGGGCGCATGTGCTGGCGATCCCGTTCGAGAACATCGACGTGATCCTCGGGACGCATCCCGGGATCGGGCTCGATGCGATCCAGGCGAAACTGGTCGGCCGGCAGCGCGGCGGGTACTGCTACGAGCACGCACTGTTGTTCGGCGCGGCGCTCGAGCAGCTCGGATTCGACGTCGTACGACGGGTTGGCCGGGTGCAACCGCACAAGGCGGGACCGCGTACGCACGCCCTGCTGAAGGTGGGGGTTGGTGGGTCGTGGTTCCTGGCCGACGTCGGCTTCGGGGCCGGTCAGCTCTATCCGACTCCGCTGAAGGACGGGGCCGTGGTCGACCAGGCAGGATGGGACCATCGACTCACGCTCGACGGCGACGTGTGGACGCTGTCGAAGAAGACCGCGGACGGCTGGGAGCCACAACACGCCTCCAACGACGAGCCGGTGCGACCCATCGACTACGAGGTCTACCACCACTACGTCTCCACCCACCCAAACTCCCCGTTCACCGGCCGCCCGGTGGTCATGCGCGTGTCCGACGGCGTCGTACGACGCTTGATCGGCAACACCCTCACGACGGAATACGCCAACGGCCGCACAACCGAGCAAACCGTGCCAACGCACGACCTCCCCGACGCGCTCAAGTCCCTCGACGTACACCTGACCGACGAAGAACTCGACCGCCTCCGACTGCTGTAAGCCGACCGGCCTTCTAGGTCCGTTTTCTTGGGGTTTCTGTTCGGAAGGACTCGCCTAGTTCCTCGGCCAGGCCGAAGTAGTGGCGGAAGTTGTAGATGAGGGGCGACCAGGCCGCGGGGTCTACGTGGGACGTTCCCGGGACGACGATTGCTTCCTCGGCGTGGACTCGTAGGACCTCGGCTTGCGCGATGAGGAAGTTGCCCTTGGCATCCAAGTCGGCCTGGGTGACGGTCGCTTCGAACTGGATGGGGCATTCCGCGACGCGGGGTGGCGCGACCAGTTCTGACGGGACCGGCGTCAGGCCGGCGGCGGTGAACTTCTCGCGTTCGAAGCGGAAGCGGGCTTGTTTGTGCTCCGGCACGGGATTGCGGCCGGTCAGCCCGGCGATCCGCTCGACGGCTTCCCACTGAGACGGCGACGGGAAGTTGATCACCACGTCCGGACGAGAGCGCAGGTTGATCGCGGTCTGACCGGTCATGCCGACACCCAGGACCACAACATCGCCCAACGCCCACGCGGACGACATCGGCGCGAGGTTCACAGTCCCGTCCTCGTTGACCGTGCTGAGGAGCGCTACCGGAGTCCCGACGTACAGGATGGAAGGTTCGATGGTCAGATGGGTCATGTGAATCGACAGTAGGCACCGGACGATTCGGCGGTCGCCTAACTGACGCCAAGGCATGATGGGCGGTATGAGTGCCGAAGGTGAGGAGCTGGCCGGCTGGGCGCGGATGCTTGCCGACGGGACCCGGGCGACGGTTTGCCTGGCGTTGCTCGACGGGCGGGCGTGGACGGCGACCGAGCTGGCGAAGTTGGCGAAGGTGTCGCGGCCGACGATCAGTGAGCACCTCAACCTGCTGGTGGGCGGCGGTCTGCTGACCGAGGTACGGCAAGGGCGCCACCGCTACGTGAAGCTGGCCGGACCGGATACGGCCGAGTTGATCGAAGGGCTCGCCGCGCTGGCACCCCGACGTACCGAAGTCGCGAACAGCCTGTCAGCAGTGAGCAAGCGGGACGCGTTCGCTAGAGCTAGGACGTGCTATGACCACCTGGCCGGCAAACTCGGCGTCGCCCTGGCCGACGCGATGACAGAGCGTGGCCTGATCGATTGGTCGGACGGGATCGCGTTGACGCCGGAAGGCCAAGCCTGGTTGGAGAATCTCGGCGTCAAGGTCGAGGTACGACGGGGTCGCCCCGCCGTGAGATCCTGCCTGGACGTGACCGAACGACGCCCGCATCTGGCCGGTGCGGTCGGCGCGGCGTTGTGTTCACATGCGTTGCAACAGGGTTGGGTAAGTCACATACCGGGCGGGCGTGCCCTGAAGGTAAACGGCGCAGTACAAGCGTTTGGACTCTCGTCCGGAGTCTGAGAAGTGTATGAGGGAACACGCTTTCAGGGAGCGCTCAGCGCCGATAGCACTTAACCTTCGGCCATGACTGAGTTCGAGCCCGGCACCGAGCTGGTGTCCCGTCTCCCTCTGCCGAGCCATGTGGTCGTCCGCGTTGACGGTCAGTGGCGTCACGGCTGGCTGATCGGCCGCGACCACGAGGAATCGGGATGGACCGCCATGGTGCAGTACGAGGGCGACGACGGTACGGAGCGGACGGAACGCCTGCCGGCGGACCGGATCGCCTTGCCGGAGTCGGAAGGCACGGAGAGAGCGTCCTAGGGAGAGGGAACGCACAGACAATGGCCCCCGGGTGAGCATCACCGGGGGCCATCGTCGGTATAACGCCGCCGTGGCGCCTCAGACGAACGAGAGGAACCCCGGCCCAGGCCCTTCGGGCGGTTGACCTGGGACGGGATCCTCAGTGGCGTTACACAGGGTGTATCGCCGATAACGGGGTGAGTGTTACAGGATCCCCGGAATTTCTTCCGACCAGGTCACGCCGCCGCGGCCATGTCACCGGCGCGGCCAGGTCACACCGGCGCGGCCATGCCGCGACCCCGGTGCACGTCCCTGAACACCGGGGCCTGGATCGGCGGCCTCTCGAGCGACAACCGTTCGTGACCACCAAGTGCCCCGACAGCGCGTGATCAATCGTGTCCGAAATCGACTCAGAAGTGCACGGCGAGCAGGATCCGGCCGGTCTCCGAACTGCGGATGTCCAGCGCCTTGATCTCACTGCGCTGCAGCTTCGTCGTGGCCGCCGGTTTGACCGTCGTACCGGGCGACGAGGTCCAGCTCGCGATCAGCGACGCTTTGCCGGAAGTGTCGGTGACATACAGCTCGTATCCGCGGGCGCGCTCACTCGGCGTCGCGAGTTCGTCGTACCGGCAGCTGATCTCGATCGTCGTACCCCAGCGCTCCGGCACCAACCGGGCGTCCGCCGACAGCTTGCTGCTCACGGTTTGCGCGAGTACGACGTAGTCCCCCTGCGGCTCGTCATTGGTCAGCGGGACTGCGACGACCGCGCCGATCGCGGCGGCCACGACCGCGACTCCGGCGATCAAGGCGCCGATCCGGATGCGCTGCTTGCGCCGATCGCGCTGGACATTGCGGACCAGACCAGGCAGCAAGTTCGGCGGCTCAGCCTCGATGGTCGCCAGCGCCCGCTCGGCCGGAAGGGCGGCGAGTACGCCGGGGACGCCGGCCAGCGATGCCACCGCTGCCGAGCATTCGGCGCAGTCACGCAGGTGCTCCTCGTACGCGTGCCGGTCCTTCGCCGACAACGCCCCGAGCAGGTACGCCGAATCCCACTCCCGGTACGGGTCGCTCACTGACTTGTCACCCCCTTCTCCTGCAGCGCGAGCTTCAACGCGCGCAACCCGTAGTGCAGCCGCGACTTCACGGTGCCCGACGGGATGTCCAGCTCCTCGGCGATATCGGTGACCGTCCGGCGGCCGTAGTACGCCCGAACGATGACCTGCCGATGCTCTTCGGACAACTGTGCCAGGGATTCAGCCACCAACCAGGCGTCGAGTACTGCGTTCGCGTGGTCGGCGCTCGGCTTCTCCGGAAGGTCGTCGCTGGCAACCTCCCGGCTGACGCGCGCGCTGCGGCGGTCGTCGATGACGAGGTTGCGCGCCACCGTGAACAGCCAGGCCCGGGCTCCCGCCTCGTCCTCGGACAGGATGTGCGGCCGCCGCCACGCCCGGAGCAGGGTCTCCTGTACGACGTCCTCGGCCAGCCGATCGTCGCCGGTCAGCCGGACGACGAACCGCCACAGCGCCGGGGCATGCACGTCGTGCAGCTCACGGAGCAGCGCCGCCCGGTCGTCGGCCATCGGCGCTCCTGCTCTGTCGGACATCGCTCACTCGGCTGCTGCGGTTGCTTGCTGTGGCCTGCGGTTGCTTGCTGTGGCGCCTTCCCGCCACCATTCTGCACAGGAAGCAAAGCACCTGTCCGGTGGATGCCGATCACCGCGTGATTTGAAGATCACATTCCGGATCGGTTGCCCTGCGGGTCGCGAATTGATAGCCGCGGGCGGCGAGCGTGAGGCCGACGCCCCACACGACGTACGCCGGCACCGCCACCCAGAAGAACGCGTCCGGCAGACCCACATCGCCGTACACCGGTTTGCCTTGCACCACGGCGACGACCATCTGGATCAGACCGACACCGAAGTACGCCGTCATGGCGACGCCGAGCGTGAAACCGGGGACGAGCAGCATCCAGCGGGGGAAGCGCCGCCCGATCGGATGTACCAGCAGGAACGGCAGGAGCGTGCCGACGAGTAGGAAGCCTCCTTCGAAGAGGACCAGCGACAGATTCCCGCCGTACGGCGTTGTGCCGAAGCCGACGGCTGCTTGTGCCGCGAGGCGCGTGAGGCAGCCGGTCACCGCAAGGTATGCACCGAGGGTGGCGATCCAGGGCGGCCAGGGCTTCGCTTCGGATTGGTGGGCTTTCGCGGTCATGCCTAGCAGGACCGCGCCGAGGATCGCGCCGAGCCGGCAGAGCATGCCGAGCGGATCGAACGGGATGCCGAGGCCCGGCAGGACGGCTGCGACGACGTCGAGCAAGATGAAGGCAGCCGCGGCAACCCAGGCGGCAGCCAGGACCCAGAACAAGCGTGCACTCCAGCCTTTGAGCCGTTCCGGGCGGCTGGCGATTGCGGCCAGGGCTGTGATGGCGCAGCCGGCGACTGCGACCCAGTGCGGAATGAGCAGATCGTTGCCGGGCAGCTTCCAGGGCGGTGCATGGCCGGTCGCGAACCAGATCCGCAGACCGCCGTACGCCAACGCCCACCCGACAACCGCACGCCTCATGCAGCCAGTCTGTTGAGCCTCGGCCGCAACCGGATCACCCGCGCGAGGGAGCGGGCTCCACCGTCAGCGTGAAGCGTGGAGCTGCTGCAGGAGACGGATGAAGGTCTTGCGGTCCGGAACCGGGAGGCTCTCGAGGACCTGCATCTCCTTGATCTGGATACCCCGGCGGACGGCGCGGCGGACACGGCGACCCTCCGCGGTGATGGACAGCAGTCGGACTCGGCGGTCGTCCGGGTCCGGTGTGCGCTCGATCAGGCCGGCCTTCTGCAGCTCGTCGAGCGTGCCGATGATGCGCGACTTGTCCGCGCCGATCGCCTCCGCGAGCGCGGCCTGGGTCCGGACCGGGGTGTCGTCGAGCGCGGTGAGGACCGAGTAGCCCCACATCGAGACCTCGTGTGCGGCGAGCACCGGCAGCTCGAGCGCGATCAGTTCCCGCACCAGCGGGTACAGCATCGCAGCCAGATCGGGGCGCTCGGTTGCCATGGGTGAAAAGGTAGCACTAGCGCAATCATATGCACGGGCTTATGATATGCACATGCCTATCGTTGACTACGTCGTACTAGATGCCGAAGCCGTCCGGACCAGCATTGAGCTGGTCTCCACCGTTACCGACGCCAATCTCTCCAAGCCGACCCCGTGCCGCGCCTGGACTCTGTACGGTCTGCTCGCCCACATGGCCACCCAGCACTACGGTTTCGCCGCCGCCTCTCGTGGTGAGTCCGACCCGACGATCTGGAAGCTCCGCAACCTCGGCGACGATCCGGTGAAGGCGTACGTCGAGTCCGCCGAGCACGTCCTCGACGCCTTCGCCCAGCCCGGCGTCGCCGAGCGCACGTTCCCGCTGGCCGAGTTCGGACCCGGCGCAGCCTTCCCCGGCGCGCAGGCTGTCAGCTTCCACTTCATCGACTACATCGTCCACAGCTGGGACGTCGCGAAGTCGATCGGCAAGACGGTCACCTTCGAGCCCGCCACTCTGGAAGCCGCCACCGCAGTCGCGCAGATCGTCCCCACCGGCGACGTCCGCCGCGCCCCCGGCACGCCCTTCGCCGCCGACATCCCCTGGTCCGGCGACAACCCCCTCGACCGCATCGTCGCCTACCTCGGCCGCAACCCCAACTGGCCGAACTGAGCCGTCAGTTGATATCGAACTCGTTGCCTTCCGGATCCTTCATGCCGACCGCGTAGTGGTCGAGCCCTTCCTCGAACGCGCCGGTGATGGTCGCACCCAACTCCGCCAACCTGGCCGCCTCGGCATCAACACGCTGAATCCGCGCCTCGATCGGGTCCGACCAATCACCGCTCGCGTGAATGTCGAGGTGCCACCGGTTCTTCACGACCTTGCCCTCCGGCACCACATGGAACCAGATATCCGGCCCCCGCCCCTCCGGATCCCTGATCCGATCCACCCCGTCACCCAGCTCCTCCTCCGGCACCCCCAACCGCCGATAGAAGTCCTTCCAGGTCGCAAACCCCTCCGGCGCCAGCGCAAACTCATACCCCAACGCCCCAGCCCAGAACCGCGCCATCACCTCAGCCTCACCACAATCCACCACCAACTGAAACGCCGCACCCATCAACTTCTCCCTCACACCGGCAACCCGTCCCCACCAGCGTGCCCGCCCCCACCGACAACCCGCCTCGATTGAGCCTCAGAGCCAGATGTACTCCTCGGCGATGGCGCCGTCGCGCCACTTTGCGATGGTTACCATCCGACCGCCGGCCTCGAACTCGCCGACCACACAGGTCCAGTCACCGGAGCCGAACATGATCGGGTGCGAGGCGAGCTGCATCGGCGTACCCCCGGCAGACTCGACCAGCGCTTCCATCGCCTCGATGTGCTCCTGAAGACCACGAGTGGTCGGTTGGCCTTTGAGTTCCACGACCACGTCGTCGGTGTGGCAGCGCGCGAACACGCCGTGCCAGTCAGCCCGGTTCCAGCCGTGGAAGTCGAGCCCCTCCATTTGCTTGAGGTTGCGGCCCACCTCATCATCTGCCATGACGAAGGCCTCCTTCCGGGACCGTTCCAGATCTCCTGAGCGGACGTACGCCGGCTCACCCGACGTCACCCACAACGACCGGGCAGGGCAACGCAATGTGACATCTGCCGCCTGCACCTACCAGCCTTGGTGTCCTCGCGGGCGGCGCGATACATTGGGTGGGAAATGGACTATATGGTCCATGGTGGACGCGTGCTGCACGAGGACGTAGTGATGACTGATCAGGTTGTTAAGCCCGATGGAACAGGCTTCTATCTCTGCGGTGGCGAGCTATTGGCGGCCGGCGTGGAGGGCGGGAGTGTCGACGTCAGCGTTACCGCGCGCCTGCTCGGCGGTTTCGATGTGACGCTGGCGAGCCGGAGTAGCGCGGATCTGGGCGGCGTACGGCCGGAAGACGGGCACAGCGTCCTGCCGCTGGAGACGCGGCCGCTGATGCTCAACTCGCTGCCGAGCAGTGTGCGAGTGGAATTGCGCACAGACGCCGCCGACAACGACTGGCGATTGGTGTTGCACTTCCGCAATCAGGCCGGAGCGAGCCTCACGTGGCGGGCCGACCTTCCCACTGAAGCTTTCGAGGCAGGGTGGGAGGCCCCCTTGGCCGATCTGCTGACCATCGACCAGACAGCCGACGACCCGGCACCGCAGTCACCGACGGTCACCGTGGTCCACCACCCGGACGACGAGTACTACGAGCTCCTCGTCGACGGCCAGCAGGCGGGGCTGCTCGTTTACCACGTGATCGGTTCGAACCTGTCGATCACGCACACCGTGATCGAGCCGACGTACCGCGGACGAGGGCTTTCCTCGGCGCTCATCGGCGGAGCACTTGACGACATCCGCACGAAGTACGCGACCGTGATGAACTACTGCCCGGTCGTCAGCCGATTCGTCGACCAGCATCCGGCGTACGGCGATCTTCTCAGCGGGCCGCGGCGGGTCTGACGGCCGTGATGCACGATGTGGTCGAGGCGCAGTCGCAGCTGGTGCTCACCAGGGAGGAAGGCCTGCTGGCAGGTGTGAGAACTCTTGCCGGGTTGCGGCGCTGGCGCGACGCGCTCGTCCAGGCGAACACACGGCCGGACGGCTCCTACGGATGCGCTCTCGGCACACTGTGCGCCCAGCTATCCGACGACGACGAACGATCCCGCGCGGCGCTGGCGGCGGCGTTCGACAGATGGCATCAGCTGCTCATCGAGACACTGACACGCCTGCGCGATCTCGGCGTACTCACGAGAGACGCCGACCCGGACAAGCTCGGAACGGGGCTACTCGCCGCTCTGCAAGGCGGATACATCCTCGCTCAGAACGCCCACGACCCTCAGCCCATGGCTGACGCGTTGGACATGGCTCTGGACCGCATCGACACCTTCGCCAACCGCTGAACGCTCACTTCGTGAGGAACGACCGAATGTGGTCAAGAGCCATGTCGAGCGCGGTCTCCATCGGCGTGATGTCGTGCTGGGTCTCGGCGAGAAGATATCCGCCTTGCAGCGCCGCCATCAGTCCCACAGCGAGCTTGTCGGGGTCGGCCGTATCACTCAGTGAGCCGGCATCCTGCATGCGTCGTAGGCCGGCCGCGATCAACCCGGTCCACTCCGCGAAAGCCTCCGCCAGCGTTTGGCGGGCTTCGTCGTCCTGATCGGACAACTCGCTGGCCATCGAGCCGAGCGCGCACCCGTACGCCCCGTTCTGAAGGGCGTTGCGTTGGACCAAAGCGTCCCGCCAGCGTTCGAGTCCGCGAAACGAGCGCAGCCGCTGCAGGTACCCCTGCTCGCGCTCGAGGATCTGGCCGGCGCGCCGCGCGACAACGGCCCGGACCAGCTCGTCCTTGTCGGCGAAGTGCTGGTAGAGCTGCGACTTGCTGGTGCTGCTCGCCGCCCGAACATCGTCGAGCGTCGTGGCATTCACGCCTTTCACGTACATCAGGTCCGCCGCCGCGTCGACGATCCGCGCCCGGGTCGCCAGACCGCGCGCCGTCAACTGGCGAGGCGGAGCTACCGTCGCGCTTCCGGGTCGAGTCACGCTCCCACGGTACCTTTTCGGGCCGCACCGGTCTCTCCGAATGACGCAACATCAGCTCTGCGTGGACCTTATAGTCCAATTTAGCAAACCCACGGTCACCGACATCGTTGCCATAGGACGCTTGGCAAGGACCGATCCAGCGCACTGTTTGCCGACACCGCCATCCAGGACTACTCTGGACGAATTGGTCCAGTAGTAACGCGGAGGTGCGTGATGAAGGCGATCGTTGTGACGGATGAGGCCGCGGGAACGGCCGGGATGACGCTGGTCGAGCGTCCTGAGCCGGCGGCGGCGATCAACGACGTCATCGTCGCGGTCCATGCGTCGGGATACGTACCGACCGAGGTGACGTGGCCCTCGACCTGGACCGATCGCGCCAACCGGGACCGTCGACCGTCGATCGTCGGGCACGAACTCGCCGGCGTGGTCACCTCGCTCGGCTACGGTACGACGGGGCTGTCCGTCGGTCAGCGCGTGTTCGGCCTCGCGGACTGGCATCGCGACGGCACGATGGCGGAGTACGTCGCAATCGAGTCACGCAACCTCGCACCGCTCCCTGGCGACGTCGACTTCACGGTCGGGGCGAGCCTGCCGATTTCGGGGCTGACTGCTTGGCAAGGACTGTTCCAGCACGGCCGTCTCCAGGCGGGGCAGAGCGTTCTCGTACACGGCGCGGCCGGCGCAGTCGGGTCGATCGTGGCGCAGCTCGCGCGTGAGTTCGGTGCGTACGTGATCGGCACCGGTCGCACGGCCGATCGTGAAGCCGCGCTGGACTTCGGCGTACAGGAGTTCGTTGACCTCGGCAACGACTCGTTGGCAGACATCGGCGGAGTCGACCTGGTCATCGACGTCATCGGCGGAGACATCCAGAAGCAGTCCGCGGCCTTGGTCCGCCCCGGAGGCACGCTGGTGACTGTCGTCGGGCCACCCGAGGCGCGCCCCGGCGACGGCCTGGCGATCGACTTCGTCGTCGAGGCCGACCGCGCCCAGCTGACCGAGATCGTCCAGCGAGTGCGCGACGGACGTCTGCGGACGAACATCGGCACCGTCGCCTCCCTCGACGACGCCGTCGCCGCCTTCAACCCGACCGAGCGAACCAGGGGCAAGACGATCATCCGAGTTCGGCCGTAAGCGTGGACATCACAGCAACCGCAGACGGAACGCTGCTGGCAGAGGCCCCCGCCGCCGAGGTCGTCATCATCGAGGGAAACCACTACTTCCCCCAGGCCGCCCTGACCATCGGCGTACTCCGCCCGTCAACACAGCCCTACGTGTGCCCATGGAAAGGCCACGCCGAGTACTTCGACGTCACAACCCCACACCGCACCCTCGCCGACGCGGCCTGGACCTACCCCGCCCCGAAGCACTCCGCCATCGAACGAGTAGGCCACGACTTCACCGGCTACGTAGCCTTCGACCCGAAGCAGGTCAACGTGGCAATGCAAGGAGAGCAAGCAGGAACAGGATGAAGGCCGACCAAGTCGTGGCCAGCTGAATCCAGTTGATGGTGAAGTACCGCTGGCGGTCCGCCTCCCAGCTTGCGGGTAGCGCGTCGGGGTCCCAGGCCAGGATCACCTTGTACTGCGGGGTTTTCCAGACGTTCGACACGACGTACACACCGACGAGCACGATCACGAGACCGATCGCGGTCAGCACGAACGACGCGGACCCGGGATCGTGCCGAAGTAGCACGAGCGCGACGATCGGCCCGATTCCCATCCCGAGCGACCAGGCGTAGTTGTACACCTTGCCCCACCCGCTGTCGGCGTACCGGAGAAACGTCTCCATGAACCCGTGAAACTCGCGCCCGCCCATCTCCCCTTGCACCGGCCGCAAAATCAGACACAACCCACCCAAGAAACCCGCGGCCAGCCCCGCAAAGAACGAGGCCGCCACCAACACCCACGCCGCAGCCATCGCGCACCCCCTCCCGAACCACGCCAGCACAAGCAGTCTCGGTCCCCCACACTCGACTGTCACCCCTGAGCAGGCCTCACACCAGCCAAGAAACCACGTAGCCCAGTCGAGGACAGGCTGCTCTGACAGGCCGGCCGGAGAATCGGTTCAGCGTTCGCGGGGCGGGAGCTCCGGCATCGAGTCGCCGTACAGGATCGAGGTCCAGGCGGTGGTGAGCGTGTCGATGAGGACTTCTTCGTCATCGAACGGCGGGACCGAGGCTGCGGCAAGGTAGTAGAGGCGTTCCCCCATCCAGGTCAGCGATGCGGCGACGGCGCGCGCCCGCGTGGAGCCGAGTCGCGGGCCGGCGTGGGGGTCGGATTCGATGCGTGCGGTGGCGGCCTCGGTGAACAGGTACATCTGCTCGAGCCATAGCTCTCGAAGCCCTTCGTCCGATCCCCAGCTCTCGACAATGGCCATCAGAACGCCGGCGTTCTCGCGCCACAGCCGGGCCCCATCGGTCACGCCGGCCCGAAGCGCGGTGATCGGATCTAGCTCCTGCTCAGTCCAGGGGCGAGCCGCCTGCTGTCCCTGCGCGACCGCCTCACGTACCAGGTCACCGAGCACTGCCTGCTTGCTCGGGAAGTAGAAGTAGAAGCTGGCCCGGGATACACCGGCGGCGTCGAGGATGTCGGCCACGCTGAGGCTGTCGAAGCGGGATTCCCGCAGCAGCTCGCGCGTCGCGGACAAGATTCGCTCCCGCAGATCCGCGGCGGCCGGGGATGGTGCGGATCGACGCGCAGAGCGCACGGTGCGTCTGGAAGGCATGCAGCTCAGCATAGTGTCCGGACACTATGTATGGACTCTCTGACCAGACATACTGTATGGTCACAACGTGACTCAGATAGCGATTCATTTGGTCGTCGACGACCCGGATCAGGCCGCCTCCTGGTACGCCGAGGCACTGGGCGCGCACGAGTCGAGCCGCGTCACCCTTCCCGATGGCCGGACGCTGACCGTAGAGCTCCTCCTCGGCGACACGACGCTGGCGATAGCGGGAGAGATGCCCGGCCGAGGCCAGCGCACACCGGCTGCGCTCGGCGGTACGTCGGCCGCACTGCACGTCGAGGTCTCCGACATCGACTCCGCCTGGGCACGGGCGCTGCAGGCGGGAGCCACGGTCGTCGAGCCAGTCCACGATGCCTTCTGGGGAGACCGGACCGGCCAGTTCCTGGATCCGTCCGGACACCGCTGGGCATTGGATCAACACATCGAGGATGTGCCATCAGCGGAGGTCGCCGCCCGGGCCGCCGAACTGTTCGGATCGGCGACCCCATGAGATATCGCACCTTCGGAACCAGCGGCCTTCGAATGTCCGAGCTGATTCTGGGCGCGATGACGTTCGGAGAACAGGGCGGCGTCGGCGCACCGATCGCGGAGTGCCGACAGATGCTGGACCTGTACGCCGAGGCGGGCGGCAACGCGATCGACACCGCCATCAACTACCGCGACGGAGCCAGCGAAGAGTTCCTTGGCGAGCTGCTGACCGGCCGTCGTGAGTCATTCGTGCTCGGAACGAAGTACACCGTCTCCCGCGAGCGCGCCGATCCCAATGCCGCCGGGAACCACCGCAAGAATCTCCGCGCATCGCTGGAGACCAGCCTTCGCCGCCTGCGCACCGATTACCTGGACGTGTACTGGGTGCACATGTGGGACCGGGACACGCCGCTCGAGGAGACCATGCGAGCGCTGGACGACGCAGTACAGGCCGGCAAAGTCTTGTACGTGGGCATCTCCGACGCACCGGCCTGGGTCGTGGCCCGCGCCAACACATTGGCCCAGTGGCGCGGCTGGAGCTCGTTCATCGGCCTGCAGGTTCCCTACAGCCTGCTCCAGCGCGACATCGAACGCGAACTGCTGCCGATGGCCGAGTCGCTCGGTCTCGGCATCACATCGTGGAGCCCGCTGGCCGGCGGAGCGCTGTCCGGCAAATACACGCTACCGACGCCGCCCTCGGGGGGCCGGCTGGCGCCAGAATCCCTGTCGGCCAGGGATCACGCCGTTGCCCGAGTCGTGCAAGACGTCGCCGATGAACTCGGCGCAACGCCTTCACAGGTAGCGATCGCCTGGACGATGAGCCGCTCGCCGCTGATTCATCCGATCGTCGGAGCGCGCACCGCCGACCAGCTCCGCGACAATCTCGCCGTCGTCGACCTGGTCCTCCCGCCCGAGACCATCGCCCGTCTTGACGAGGCCACCGCTGTCGCCCTGGGATTCCCGTACGACTTCATCGCTCAGACATCCTCGTGGGTGTTCGGCGCCGCTCTCGTCAACTCAGTTGGGTAGCCAGCTCCAGGGGAGGTTGGGGCGGCAGTCCTTGGGGGCAGGGAGGGGTCTTTCCGAGCCGGCCAAGGCGTACGTGCGGCCTGTCGGGTCGGCGCGGCAGGCGACCTGATCGGCCTTGCGGTCGGCCTCGGTCTTCGCGCTGGTGTAGACGAGGTTGCCGGTGGCGTCGTACCCGCGAACGACGTACGGACGAGGGGTGCTGTCGGTCGGCGCCTTGCTGACCGGCACAGACCTCACCGGGGCGTAGTAGAAGCCGTTGCGGAGCACGGCCTCGACGGGCTCGCCGCCGAGCGGTGTGACGGTGATACGCGTGACCGGCTTCACGTAGGCGCCGCTGCCTGGCCCGCCGGCCTGCACCTCGTTGAACAACCCCAACCTCGGCGCGGCCGCCGTACCCGAGACCATGACTCCGGCCTGGTCGAACCCGCAGTTAACCCACAGGCCGGCGCCGTACCCGACGACCCACGTACGGACGTACGCGTCGCTGGGCGGGTTCACGAACCGGAAGCCGTCGAGAACCGCGTGGCCCGTGGACGTCGCGAGGTTGTACCTGACCAGGCAGCGCTGACCGAGATGGGCCTTCTCCGCCGCGCTCAAGGGCTCGACCGCCGGCGCCACCTGCTCAACGCGCGGCTTGTCGTCCCTCAGAACGAGACCAAGAGCCGCGACCAGGACGACTGCCGCGGCCGCGGCCAGCGGAACGAGCAATCGGCGGCGTGACGGCGTACCGGATTCGCTCTCGAGGATCGCGATCAGTTCGTCGCGCTGACGGTCTCGGGTCGACGAGCGCAGATCGCTGTCGGGCAGCAGAATGTTCATGCCTGGGTCTCCAGATCGAGTTCGCGCAGGTGCTTCCGAGCGCGGGACAGCCGCGACTTGACCGTGCCGATCGGTACGTCGAGCGCTACCGCCGCCGCGGCCAGATCGAGTCCGGCCCAGACGCAGAGCTCGACGATCTCGTGTTCGTGTCTGGGCAGGCGTTTCATCAATGCCAGGACCGCCCGGATCCGGCGGTCGTCGTCGAGGCGCTGCGCCACATCATCCGCAGGATCCTCGACCTCCCTGTGCAGGAGATGCGCGGCGGCCAGCGCGCGGCGATAGCGGAGCTTGCTCCGCCACTCGTTGCGGACGGTGTAGTCCGCCGTCCGAAGCAGCCAGGGCAGGGCAGAGTCACGATCGAGTACGACGTCACCTCGCCGCCGCCACGCCTGCAGAAAGACCGCGGACGTCAGGTCCTCCGCATCACTCCAGGACCCGGTCCGGCGGTGCAGGAAGTTGTAGATCGCCCGAGCATGCCGGTCGTACAGCTGCGCGAACGCCTCGGAGTCGCCTTCCGCGGCTCGACCCCAAAGATCCCGATCCGACACAGCAGGCACAGCCCGTACGCCGCCCACGCCGCACTCCCCTCACGATTGCCATTGCAGTCGTTAGGTGTCGGGCCGAGCAGGCGGGTTCCCGATCCAACAGCGATTTCTCCACGGGGTGGGCGGCCTTGAGCCGGGAGGCAGTGCAGACCAGCGGCCTCCTGCCGGGTGGTTCATCCCACCCATGGGATCACGGTGCAGAGGACCGGTCCTACTCTTGTTCGCCATGAGGTGGCTGGGCAGATGGTTGGAAGTTTCCGCGCGGCGCGAACTGGGTGTGTTGTCCAGGCTCGTCCTCAGCAGGATGGTCGTCACGCCGGCAGTTCAGGCCGCGATCGACCAGCACGCTGCGGCGGTCCGCGACATTCTCACCCTGAGCCCTGGCCGGGTCGGACCGGTTGAGCTGGCCGGGTATGCCCAAGGCGTTGAGGACGGCGCCTTTCGTCGGGGTTGGCGGCCCGGCGCCGATCTCAGCACCGACTGGGTCGGCCTGCGACTCGCGGCGGCGTGTGGCCTCGCCACCGCGAGTGCAGGAGATGTGACGGCGACGATTCAGTAAGTTCCGTCGTCCCGGGCAGATCCAGGCGAGGAGCCGGGCGTCTCGGGCGTGTGACCGTGACGCAGGGGATCAGCCGTGCCCTCCGCGCCGTACCCTCCGTACGGCGCAGTCGACTCGGGACCGCTCGCCGGTGTCGTCCACGCGTCCCGTTCAGCGTCTTCGCGCCCGCGCTGGTAGGCCTCTTCGCGCGACCGCGCCTGGGGCAGATCCCGCTCGGCGCGATCCAGCCAGCGCTCCCAGCGCTGCTGCATCGGCCGAACCAGCCCACCGCCCATGCCGACCACGATCACGCCACCGACGGTCGCGAGGACCGCGATCAGAACCGGAGTGGTGACCGCCGTGGCGATACCCATCTGGTTAAGGGCAGCGATGATGCCCAACGCGATGACGAAGACCTGGACGATCCGTGCCACGAGTTGGCCCCAGCTCAGCCCACTGAGCGCACTGCCGACCAGGTCACGTAGTGCGTTCGCGATCGCTGCTGCGACGACGACGATCACGATCGCGACGACCGCCCTCGGCAGCCAGCGGACGACGGTCGCGAGCAGATCGCTGACCGGGTTTGGCCCGAACACGCCAAAAGCGAACTGCAGTGCGATCAGCAGCACCGCGTAGTACACCAATGCCGCGATCAGCCCGCTCGCGTCGTACTTCGACCGCTCAAGAGCGCGGCCGACCCCGCCGCGTTCGACAGCCCGGTCGAAGCCGACGCGGCTCAGTACGACGTCGACGAGTTTGCGCAGCGCTTTGGCGATCAGCCATCCGACCAGGAGGATGACCAGGAAGATCGCGAACTTGGGCAGGAACGTGATGATCGCGCCGACCGCGTCATTCCACGACTTGGTGAGATCCATGGGTTTGTCCTTTCGACCAGCCCGGCGGATCTCCCCAGCCGATCTCGGGCACTCTCAATCTGTGCGCACTCCGGTACCCCCGCGAACCGGAAAGATTCGGAGCTCCGAATCGCTTGCAGCCGGCCGGGTACCGGGTGCCAGACGCGACTCACAAGATCTGGGTGGATTGGGGACTGCCCGTTGATCGCGGAGGCGCGGCCGCCCAGCTCGAGTACACCTTGACTGGAAGGTAGACCGATGACTGTCTCAGCCTCGGGTCCCCGTCGCTCCGGCGGCTATCTCGAGCGTCCGGGGACGAGAAGTCTCGCGGATGTGATCGACAGCATCCTCGACAAGGGACTCGTCATCGATGCCTATGTCCGGGTGTCTCTGGTCGGGATCGAGCTGCTCACCATCGACGCGCGCATCGTGGTCGCCAGTGTCGACACCTATCTGCGCTTCGCCGAAGCTACGAACCGCCTCGACCTGGACGAACAGGACGGCACGGACCTTCCGGAAATCATGGCTGAAACAGCCGAGAGCGGCCTGGAGGCCGCGGCGCGCTGGAAGACCCGCAGGGTGATAGAGGGTCTCTTCGGACGAGACTAGATGGCTCGGCGCTGGACGCGTGGAGGTAAAGACAGCAGGCGAGCACAGCGACGCCCGAGATCCGGTTCGGGGAGGTCGTCGCAGAGTCACCGAGGCGGATCATGCCGCGGCGGCAGCTCTCTTTGCCACTGGTAGAGCGCCTGCAAGGCCTGCGCCCGCAGTTGCTCGCCCAGCGCAGTGGCCAACGCGACCAGAACGGGCCGGTGAACCCGCCAGTACGCCTCGGCCGACGCGCGCAGTTCGGCCGTATCGATCTCCCCTTCGCCCGCCCGGATCAATTGCCGATGCAGGTCGCCCAGGTCGGCGGTCGCCCGCTCGACCCGTTGCGCGGATTCGTCTACCGGCTCGCGGGCCACGCCGTTCACGCGGGGGGAACGATAGGTCGCGCCGCACCGCCGCCGGCACCGAGGCCTTGGAGCAGCCGGATCAGGGCATCGAGCAGATTCTGTAGCAGGTTGCCCAGTACGCCGCTGAGATCGACGTTGTCCAGCAAACCGGCGATGGCACAGAGCAGGTTGCCCAGCAGGTTGCCGGCGCCAGGGATGGCTTCGACGTTGAGAACCACCTCGTTCAGGTGGACATGCAACCCCAGAAGATTAAGGTCGAGAGGTCCCAGGTCCAGGTGCAGGATCGGACACGGTGTGGGTGTGGGCGGGGGTTGGGTCATCAGGCACCTCGGTAGCTTCAGCCGGGTTTCAGCCCTGGGGCGGAGGGGCCCTCCTGCCCAGTCTCGGACCGCCTTCTCAACACGCGCAAGCACGCCCCGACTCATACCCGCCCGAGGCCGATGACACCTCTCAGAGTGGCGACGTTCGAATCGTAGGCTGCAACGCCTGCAAGACAACGCCTTGGCGATCCGTTGGTCTGACCCGGATACGAACGCTGTGTAGAGGCGCAGGATTTTTGTACCTCCTCCGCCGTGGCCGAATCCGCTGGCGATGGTGCGAATCTCAGAGTCTGCCGCGATCAGTTCAATTGCTGGGACACCGGTTGGGTTCAGTTCGCGTCCCGAGCGTGTCATGCAATCCCCGCTGTGGTGCTGTCCGAACCCGCCAATACTGAACCGGCCGCCGGCCATGGCCGCCGCGACCGCCGCACAGCACGCCGGCAGCGATGAGTACGGCGGTCGCGGCGACTGTAATCCAGCCGGCGCGGTAGTTCAGCGGATCGCCGGTCGCGCCGGCGATGCTGATGCCGACGGCAACCATGATCGCGGTACCAAGTTGAGCGGCGGTGTTGAGGAGTCCGGCCGCGGGCGCCTGCTCGTCCGGTGCTACCGCCGTACCGAGTGCGTACGCCGCGACCGCGCCGATTCCATTGCCCAGACCGCTCGCGGCCAGCGCGACGAGCACGATCCCCAGACCGGGATGCACGGCGGCAAGAACCGCGCTGCCGCCGATCATCGTCAGGGCGATCAGCAACGCCGTCCCTGGCGTGATGAGCCGCAACAGGCGGCCCGCGACGGCCGCGCCGATCACGACGGCGAAGCTGAACGGCAGGATCAGCAGGCCCGCGTGCGCCGCGTCCAGGCCGCGACTGTCCTGGAAGTACAGCGTGGTGAGTACGACGAGGCTGCTCGTCGTCGCCGTGATCCCGAAGGATCCGACCACTCCTGCCGCCACCCCGGACCGTTGCCGGAGGCCCCTGGGAATCAGCGGTTCCGCCGTACGCCGCTCGCGGATCACCAGCGGCGGCACAGCGACCGCCGCCACGACCAGCAGCAGGACGGCGAGGCGCCACGACCCGGTGGCTGCGTTGGCGGCTCCAACGAGCGCGCCGACGGCCAGGATCTGAAGCGAGATCGACGGCAGGTTGAGCGGTCGCGACACGGCAGGCTTGTCCGGTACGACGACGTAAACGATGGCGACCGCGAGTACGGCGACAGCCACCAGCCCCGACCAGAAGATGACCCGCCAGCCAAGCGCGGACGTGACCAGACCGCCGACAAGCAGGCCGGAGGCGCCGGCTAGTCCCCCGGTCGCGTTCCAGGCGCTGAGGACGCGGCCGCGCTCCCGTTGGCTCGCGGGGCGGACGAGAAGCACGAGCGCATTCGGGACCGATCCCGCGGCACCCACTCCTTGCAACAGCCGACCGGCAACCAGCAAGACCGGCGACTCGGCGACCGCGCAGAGCAGCGAGCCGGCCGCGAAGACCGCGAGCCCGGCAAGCAGCACGCGACGCGAAGCGTAGAGGTCGCCCAAGCGGGCCGTCAGGAGCAGCAGCCCGCCGAACCCCACGGCGTACGCCGGCACCAGGAGCCCGGCGTACGCCGCGGGCGCGTCGACGTCGGCCAGCATCCGCGGCAACGCCGCGACGACGACGGTCACACCCATCACGTCGACGAACTGCACGGCGCAGATGATCGCGGTCCGGAAGCGTTCGGAGGTCATACCTCGACCGTAGATAATGGTTTTACTCTCGTAAAGCGTTAGCGTGTCGCGATAGGCTCAGAGGCGTGAGCGAGACACCGACCTGGGAGTGGCTCGAGGGCTATCCAGCGCTGGACCTGGCCAACACCGTCATCCGGCGCGGCTGGACCGAGCTGGAGCTGATCCACACCCCCGCCGACCTCGACTCATGGCTCAACGCCGCCGCCCTGCCCGCCCCACGGCCCCCGACGGTCGACGAGGCAGACGTGGCCGCCTTCTTGAACCTCAGGGACCCATCCCTCCGCCTGTTGCGCGCCGCGGTCGGCAGAGAATCCTGGGAAACCCACGATGTCGAGCAACTGACCGAAACCATCGCCTCGGCGCCCGAAATCGAGGCCCTCGGCACCGAACCAGGCACCACAGAACTCCGCCCCATCGGCTCCCCCAGCCCCTTCACCCTCCTACTGTCCCGCCTGGCCCGCGAGGTCCGCGACGTACTGACATCGCAGGACCGGCTGGCTTTCTGCGACGCCCCCGGCTGCGGCCAACTCTTCTTCCGCCACCGCCCCAACCAATCCTGGTGCGGCCCCGCCTGCGGCAACCGAGCCCGAGTCTCCCGCCACCACAAAACCCCGTAGCAGGCCTGCCAACCCAGGCCGGAAGCCGACGACGCTCGGATCGGCAGGCGCTCGACTCACGATTCCGCACAGAGGTACCCGCAGCCGCGGTCGTACGTCTCCGTCAAGGACGATCCGGACTCATGCAGGGTTTGGTAGGCCCCGTGGTGTTGTGGTTCAGGACATACCGGACGGGTGTCTCACGACATGCCGGACTGATGTCGCGGGTCATGCCGGACGGGTTGCTGATGCTCGGGCATGTCGAAGGCCCGGTTGGTGATCACGGCTGTGGTGGTGGAGAAGCGGTCGGTGGGCGAGGTAGTTGCGGAGTACGGCGTGGCCCGGTCGTGGGTGTACGAACTTTTGGCGCGGTGGCGCCTGGAGGGTGAGGCGGCGTTCGAGCCCAGGTCGCGGCGTCCGAAGACCTCGCCGCGAGCCACACCGGCCGAGACGGTCGAGTTGGTGCTGGCGCTGCGCAAACAGTTGTCCGAGCAGGGCCTGGACGCGGGCGCGGACACGATCGGCTGGCACCTGGAACACCACCACGCCACCGTGGTGTCGCGGGCCACGATCCACCGGATCCTCACCCGCGCTGGCGCCGTCGTCTCGGACCCTGGCAAACG
The DNA here is from genome assembly GCF_004365355.1 of Kribbella pratensis. GTDB lineage: Bacteria > Actinomycetota > Actinomycetes > Propionibacteriales > Kribbellaceae > Kribbella. The sequence continues at coordinate 1,268,120 of NZ_SODP01000002.1, forward strand.
GCCCAGGTCGTCGTACCTGCGGTTCGCCGCCGACCAACCCAACGAGTGCTGGCAGTCCGACTTCACCCACTACCGCCTCACCCGTCCCGACGGCTCACCCGGCGCGGACGTGGAGATCATCTCCTGGCTCGACGACCACTCCCGCTACGCCCTCCATGTCACCGCCCACCGAAGGATCACCGGGCCGTCGTGGTCGCGTCGTTCCGGGAAACCGTTGCGGAGTACGGGATCCCGGCCTCCACGCTCACTGACAACGGGATGGTCTATACGACCCGGTTGTCGGGTGGGAAGGGCGGCCGCAACGGCCTGGAGACCGAACTGCGGCGCCTGAACATCGTCCAGAAGAACTCCCGCCCGAACCACCCCACCACCTGCGGGAAGGTGGAGCGGTTCCAGCAGACCCTGAAGAAGTGGCTACGCACCCAACCGATCCAGCCGACCACGCTCACCGAGCTCCAGGCCCTGCTCGAGGTCTTCGTCGCCCAGTACAACCACCGCCGGCCGCACCGGTCGCTGCCACACCGATCCACCCCAGCTGCTGCCTACAGCCCGGCCGAAAGCGACCCCGAGCACCGACCGAACCGGCGAGGTCCACCACCGGGTCCGCACCGACAAGGTCGACGACACCGGCGTGGTCACCCTCCGCGTCAACGGCCGACTGCACCACCTCGGCATCGGACGAACCCACGACCGAACCCACGTCTTGATCCTGGTCCAGGACCTGCACATCCGCGTCGTCGACGCCGCCACCGGCGAACTCCTCCGCGAACTCACCCTCGACCCCACCAAGGACTACCAACCCACCGGCAGACCACCCGGACCCGTCCCCAAAAGAAACAGGTGAACCCACGAACCGTGGGTTCACCTGTCCGGTATGTCTTGAGACATCACATGGTAGGCCCCGTGGTGTTGTGGTTCAGGACATAGGAAACGGGTGTCTCAAGACATAGGAAACACCGTGGGGTTTGAGACTCGGGCATGTCGACGGCCCGGTTGGTCATCACGGCGGTGTTGGTGGAGGGGTGTTCTCAGGCCGAGGTTGCGCGCCGGTACGGGGTGTCGCCGGGCTGGGTGAGCAGGCTGATGGCCAGGTACCGGGCCGAGGGCGAGGCGGCGTTCGAGCCACGCAGCCGGCGGCCAAAGACCTCGCCGCGGTCAACCCCGCCGGCGACGGTGGGGCTGGTGCTGGCGCTGCGCAAACAGCTGGCCGAGGCCGGGCTGGATGCGGGTGCGGACACCATCGAGTGGCACCTGCAGCACCACCACGACGTGCGGTTGTCGCGGGCCACGATCCACCGGATCCTGACTCGGGCCGGCGCTGTCGTCCCGGAGCCGGCCAAGCGGCCCAGGTCGTCGTACCTGCGGTTCGCCGCGGAGTTGCCGAACGAGTGCTGGCAGTCCGACTTCACGCACTACCGCCTCGCCAATGGCCACGACGTGGAGGTCATCACCTGGCTGGACGACCACTCCCGCTACGCCCTGTCGGTCACCGCCCACCCGCGGATCACCGGCCCGATTGTGACCACTACGTTCCGCGAAACCGTTGCAGAACACGGCATCCCGGCCTCGACGCTCACTGACAACGGCATGGTTTACACGACCCGGCTCTCGGGCGGGAAGGGCGGCCGCAACGGCCTCGAGACCGAGCTACGGCGCCTCAACGTGGTCCAGAAGAACTCCCGACCGAACCACCCCACCACCTGCGGGAAAGTGGAGCGGTTCCAGCAAACGATGAAGAAGTGGCTGCGCGCCCAACCGATCCAGCCGGCCACGATCGCCGAGCTCCAGACCCTGCTCGAGGTCTTCGTCGACGAGTACAACCACCGCCGCCCGCACCGGTCCCTGCCCCACCGCGCCACCCCAGCGACCGCCTACCACGCCCGCCCGAAAGCCGCCCCCAACACCGACCGCACCGATGAGGTTCACCACCGGGTCCGCACCGACCGCGTCGACGACACCGGCGTGGTCACCCTCAGAGTGAACGGCCGGCTCCATCACATCGGCATCGGGCGAACCCACGCCCGAACCCACGTCCTACTCCTCATCCACGACCTCGAAATCCGCGTCGTCGACGCCGCCACCGGAGAACTCCTCCGCGAACGCACCCTCGACCCCACCAAGGACTACCAACCCACCGGAAAACCACCCGGCCCCGCCCGCAAACACCCCAAACAGACCAACAGCTGAACCCACGAATCGTAGGTTCAGCTGTCGCCTATGACTTGAGACATCACATGGTAGGCCCCGTGGGACTCGAACCCACAATCCGCGGACTCTGACATGAATGCACTCATCGTTTCTCATCAATCAGCAAATCTACCCGTGACCCGCGGGTTCACACTGCCAGCCTTCGCATCGCTGACTGTACACAGTCATAGTCTTCTGTCGATGTGCAGAGAAAGGCAGCCTAAGCGGGACCGCCGGCGCGGTTGCGACCGGCTGCACGGTATCGCAGGACGCTGCCTCTACGTGGCGCTCATCCTCGCTGACCCTCGTGCGTTGGCCGACGACTTGCTGCGGTCAGCTGGCTATCGACTACGAAGCCTCACGAGCATGGCAGACGTGACCGTCCCGTCGTAGTACACATGTGGAGGTCGCTCGTCGTTGATGAGATAGGCATCACCGATGCGAAGGTCTCGATGGAGGTCAGCCAACTCGACACCGTCCTGGCACCGTCTGGCGACAATCCTGCACTTGTTGGTTCCGACCACCCGAGAGTCGAGCCGGGGAAGGTTGATGTCGTACTTGCTCGGCTGAGGTCGCACCCCGCTCCCTCCTTCACGATCAAGTTCCGTCGCTCAAATGTTCCCGCACGGGCAGTCGACCTGGACCTTGCGGGGACCGCATTACAACACAAACGCGCAGGTCAGCGGCCAGCAACGACTGGTCAAGCCCGGAATCATAAGCTTCGAGAAATCGACCTTGAGGATTTTGGCCGCGACAGTCTTCAAAATGCCTTCGAGCTGCGGCGCAACCTGTGCCGCAATGGCCTTGTTGACCTCAAACAGGTGAGGTCGGACAGCCGTCCTGATCGCATTTGAAGCTGCGCAGGCGGGGCGCCAATAGGCACATCACCCGGTGATTTCCCACTCACGCGCCCCATTCGTCGTGCCTTAGGGGAGATTCGTTGAGGCGCTCGCGTCGGATGCGCCAGTCTGGGAGGAATTGGTCCATGAGTTTGGTGAATTGGCCGCCATGGCTGCGTTCCAGGTAGTGAGTCATCTCGTGGACGGTGATGTATTCCAAGCAGTCGGGGTGTTTCTTGGCGAGCTCGACGTTGAACCAGATGTGCCCAGTCTCGCGGTTACAGGAGCCCCACTTGGTCTTCATACGCCGGATGCTCCACCGTGATACTGAGAGGTTGAGTGCTGGCTCCCATTTGGCGATGATCACAGGGATGGCCTGTCGTAGTTGCTCTCGGTACCACTTGTCGATCAGCTCGCGTCGGCGCTCGGCACTACTACCGGATGGCGTGTAGAGGAGCAGTCGATCTCCGTCGACTTCAAAGTGGGCTCGCCCAGGTCGCTCTACGACCTTGAGCCTGTGTCGGATGCCCCAGACGTAATGAGACTCACCGGTGACCATCTCACGTTCAGACTGCCGCTCAGCAGCTCTGAGCTGCTCGCGCTGTCGCTTGATCCAGGTCAACCGCTGGATGACGGCGAGCCGTACTTGATCATCGTCGAGACGCTCAGGAGCTGCGACTCGGACGCGACCCATCGGTGGATAGACACCGATATGCAGGTTTTTAATGTTCTTATAGATGACATCGACATCGATGCCCCTGATAGTCAGGTACGCACTAGCGGTACTCATGGCGCGCCTTCACTAGTTCAAGCAGCTCATCGAGACGGTCGAAGCCGACCGGGAGTTTGCTCTTGAGAGCGTTCCTTACTTTTCGCTCCTTGATCGGGTTGCCGACCCAGGAGTCTGGTTTGGTGTGCCGAACGACCCTGTCGACATCGATGGCAAGGTGTTGATCCGGGTATAGGAGATCGAACAACGCCCGCTTGGCGCCATCGTCGGCCCACTCGGGGTATGCGGTATCGGACTCTTGGATGCCGAGCTTCCTGGCGGCTTCGAGGAGCTGTGCAAGGTACGCCTGGTAGTCCAAGGCCCCCTCACGACGTTTCTGGATCAGGGAATCTAGCAGTTCAGACATCCTGTCGTAATACTTGGGGTTCATTGCGCGCTCGTCGACGATCAGCTTGCGCATGTTGTTGGTGATCGTTTCGGCGACGGCCTCGTGATCCTTCTTGATCCCCTCGGGCAGTTTGTCGATCGCGCCAGCACCTAGCTGCACGATGAGCTGGATCAGGCCGGTGTCTTCGAACTCGGACACGACCTCAGATGCGCTTGCGTTGATGTAGGTATCGAGCAGGAAGCGCATGCCAGCTTCATACTGCTTGAAGTCGACATCTTCACCTGCACCGAGCTTCACCTCATCGCGCACCGCGGCGTAGTGGGCAATCTCCAACTTGATAGCGGTGCCCTCGGCTTCGGAGTAGCCGGCCTCGGTCATCTCATTGGCAAGGTTGGCGTACGCACGGGTAGCCGCTGCGACAGCCTTGTAAAGCTCGACGCGTTTCGGCTCGTTGGCCTTGAGCTGTTCGGCGTTGCCTTGGTCTTTGGCGCAGAAGTACTGCTGATACTGCAGGGTGTTCTTGGGAGGCGCAACAGGCTCGCAGATGGCCCGGACACGTTCGAGTGCCTCGTCGAGATCTTCGCGAGCCTTCTCCACGCGGTCCGACAGGAGGCCTTCGATGTCCTTCTTTTCGTAGCCATCGAGCGCACCAGACGTGTAGTCGGTGATGGCGACCTCGAGAGAGTTGAACAGATCCTGGTAGTCGACGATGTAGCCGTAGTCCTTGTCGTCACCGTCGAGCCGGTTGACTCGGCAGATCGCCTGGAACAGACCGTGGTCACGCATCTTCTTGTCGATGTAGAGGTAGGTCGCGCTCGGTGCGTCGAAGCCGGTGAGGAGCTTGTCGACCACGATGAGCAGTCGCATCTGGCCGGGGTTCGTGACGAACCGCTCTTTGACCTCCTTCTCGAACTGCTCGACCTTCGTCATAGCCGCATCCTCAGACTCGCCGAAGTGGTCGGCCAGCATCTTGCGGTACGTGTCGTACTGGCGAATCTTCTCGGTCTTACCCTCGCCAGAGTCCTCTTTCGAGATGTCACCGACGTTGGGTTCGTAGCTGGTGACGATGGCGCACTTGCCCTTGAAGCCGGCGGCAACGAACAGCTCGTAGAACTTGCAGGCCTGGTAGATGCTCGCACCGACAAGCATGGCGTTGCCGCGTCCATCCATCAGGCGAGGCTTGGTCTCCATGTCGAGCAGGATGTCGTTGACGATCTGCTTGGCGCGCGGCTCCGAAGAGACGACCTTCTGCATCGTCCCCCACCGCTTCTTCAGCTCGGCCTTTGACAGATCGGTCATGCCCCTGGTCTTGACGTCGAACCACTTGTCGACCTGCTGAGGGGACGTCAGGTTCTGATCAATGTTGCGTGCCTCGTAGCGCAAGTCCAGCACGACGCCGTCCTCGACGGCTTCGTCAAACTTGTAGGTGTGGATGAAAGATCCGAACGTCTCGATGCTGGTGGCCTTGTCGGCCTTCAGCAGTGGAGTGCCTGTGAAGCCAATGAACATGGCTCCGGGTAGGAGCTCCTTCATCGCGGCGTGCATCTTGCCGGACTGGGTTCGGTGGGCCTCGTCCACGAAGATGAACAGGTTGCCTTTGGCCATGAAGTTCTTGGGGATCTTGGCGCTGAGATCCTTGATGAAGTTGCCGTCCGCCTCGTCGCGGGCAGCCTCATCGTCTGAGCCACGGAACTTGTGAACCAGGGAACAGATGAGCCATTCAGCCGACTTGTTCAGAGTGTCCAGAAGGTCAGCACCGCTGGACGTCCGGTAGATCTGCTCGTTGACGCCGTTGAAAACCTTCTCGATCTGGTCATCGAGCTCGGTGCGGTCGGTGATCAGCAGGACCCTCGCATCGTCCTGATGCTCCCTGATCCACTTGGCTAGCCAGACCATCGTCAGTGACTTGCCTGAGCCCTGGGTATGCCAGACGATGCCGCCCTCGCGCCTGGCGATCCGCGCCTGCGCCGCCTTCACGCCAAAGTACTGGTTGTGACGAGCCGTCTTCTTGGTGCCCGAGTCGAAGACCATGAAGTCGTGGACTAGCTCCAGCAAGCGATCCTTGCTGCACAGCTGTATCAGTCCTCGGTCGAGCGGATCCTCAATATCCGACGGCTCTCTCCACTCCAGCCAATATTTCTCTGGCGTGTCGATCACGGCGTAGCGCAAGCCCTCGACATCGTTGCCGGTCATAGTCAACTGGACGGTGCTGAAGAACGGTCGAATGAACTCTGGCCTCTGGTTGCCGATGGTCTGTCGGATGCCCTCAGACACGGCGACGAGCGAGCGTTTCAGCTCGATGGTGACAAGGGCGATGCCGTTGACGTAGAGCACGACGTCGGGCCGCTTGGTGTGCTGTCCCAACAGTGTGACTTCTTCGACCGCGACGAAGTGGTTCGCCTCTGGCGTGCTCCAGTCGATCAGCCAGACCGTCTCGTAGTGCTCACCCGCACCCGGCTTGACTTTGACCCCATAGCGCAACAGATCGTAGACCTCACGGTTGGCCTCGTACAGATCGTGTCCGCCACCCAACGCGGCCGCCTTCTTTAGCTGCTCGATCGCTTTGTTGAGCAGGCTATCGTTGTAGCCACGCGCACGCAGGTTCTGCGTCAGCAGATCGATTTCGACGTTGGAGCTGCCGTCGCGGTGCCCCCAGTTACCCAAGTACTCGTAGCCGAGTCGTTCACTAAACAGCCGGACCACCCGGTCCTGTGCCTTGCGCTCGATTTGGCCGACGTCGGTCATGATGCGACCTCCACTGGCAGACGTGACCGACCTGTTAAAAGTTCCTGCATGACACCACTAGCAAGTTCATGGGTTTTCACCGAACAGGCCTCTAGAGCAATAAGCACTGCCTCGGCGTCGTCGAGTGCGGCAGCGATTGCGACCTGCTCCTCAATAGGTGGCAGATTGATGTGGAAGTTCTTGAATGTAGGCAGACGCAACGAGTCAACCGTCGCTTTGACACTGTTCTCCATTGCATGAGCTCCGAAGAATTGCCTCATGTAATGGTAGATGAATCGACCGTGCACTCCCGTCCGGAAGTCGCTAATCTTATAGACCCGCTGATGCACCTCAAACTTCCCATTAACGTAGTGGAAGATCGAGCCGATGCCTCCTTCCCCTGGGATCAGGATCGCCTCGCAGTCGTAGGAGTACGAGTCAATCCGTTCGACCGTCGCCGATCGCACAAAGAATGGGTACCTGCCACTAGTGATCTTGTCTTGGTTGTTCTTCGAGCCGGTCTTTATGCGCGCAAGGTCCCCAAGACTGTGGCTATACCAGGCCCCATCGAACCCATGAAGTCTGGCGCTGCCCGATAGAAGTTGTTGTGACAGGGCAGATCTGACGAACCTTTTCTTAACAGCCAAAGCGCCTAGATCGGTGATCTCCTTCTCCACACGAAGAATTGCCTCGGCGACAGCCCTCTGCTCCGTAATGTCGATTGGGAGCGCAATAGGGACATGCGCTATATCGCCCATGTTGATCTTCTTAGGGATAGCCCAAAGCAGGGATCGATCCTCGACCGCCTTAATGAATTGCCGCGACTTCGTATAGGCGTAAAGGTACCTGCCATCGACCTTTTTGCCAGGACGCAAGAGCGCGAGACTCACGTAGATGCTTGCATCGACATCCCAGTCAAGATATTTCGTGTCGGCGAGTGAGCCAATACGCGTCATCAGGATGTCTCCGCACTGGGGACGGCAGCGGCGGATTAGTCGCTCGTGCTCATCTCGGCTGATGCGTTTTACATTCACAAAGTCGTCATTGGTAACACTCTCGACGCTATAGAATGGGACGCCCTGTGTGACGTAGGTGGGTGTATGGTGTGTTCCATCAGTGATTACGTCGCAGAGCTCTCCAAGCGTGCTCATGCGCCACCCCGGAGGAATTTGATCAATATTAGCTGGCGCGGTCATCGAGTGCGCACCCCTAGCTTGTCAAGCAGGCTATCCACGCGAACTCCTGTTTCTCGCAACGTCGCCTCCAACTCCTCGACAGTTGCGGAGTATCGACTACCAAGCTCTTGAATACGTGCAACAAGTGCGAGAGTAAGGCCGTTGACCTCGGCGCCAACCCGGCCGGCAAATGTGGCATGCCATTTGTCGTCGAGGACCAGAGTCCTAACGTCCGACTCCATCAGATCGCCGTACTTCTTTAATGCCGCCAAGTCAATCGCAGCCTGAGCTTGCTTAACGGCCTTCTTCGCCGACTGCTCAACCTCGTAGAGCTTAACTAGGTGTTCGAGGGCTTCCACTTCATCCGGGTCAGAGCCCTCTCGCTTAGCGACTCGAAGTCGAGATGTGACGAGTGCCTTGCTGATCTTTTCCTCATCCATCGCCCCGACGAGTAGACCGTCCTCAACAGCGTGCTCCTCGACATACTCTTCAACGGCGCCGCTTGCGTCTATGGCGGCCGTGCTAAGTTGGTCAAGTTTGTTCTGCTCGGCGGCAAAATAGCGCTTCACGATCAGATCAGGTGGGATAAGGTCCATCTTGTATTTTTGAGAATTTCTGCCGGTCCCGACAACCAAGTCCGGTGTCTCAGAGAGCTTGCGATCCTTGTCTTCGATCGTAAGCCGAGGTTTGGCCGCGCCTAGCCAGCCTTCGTTCATGATAAGAAAGACGTCGTCGTGCATGATTGCGTGCCAGTAGGTCATAAGCTGCTCATAAACGTCGTACTCGTCGAGCAGTGGCACCGGCTTGAACCTGGCCAGCAGGTCATCGCTGATGCTGGCGATGAGTTCGTTCGGCTGCGTATCCGCGTCGATGCTCGCGAGCTGATCGCGGTGGGCGTCGAACCACTCGGTGGTCAGGCCGCGAACCTCGGCGGCGAACTTCTGAAACTCGGGCGAGTCGAGGATGGACTGCTGTACCTCGCTAACGTCCAGCGTCAAGTCGCTGTAGTCCGGCCGATTCACCTTGAACAATTGGCCCCGCAGCTGAGGGAAGGCCTCCCAGTAGCCACTGAGCGCGTCCAGATCGCGGTCGGGGATACCGCCGTGCAAGTGGGCGTGCAGGTCCTGGATGTCCTCGGGTTCGGAGGAGTCGATGTAGCGGGGAATGTTCAGGTTGTAGTCGTTCTTCGGGTCCGCGACCTCCGCCAGGGGCACCATGCGTGAGTAGCGATCGATCTCGGTCTGCTTGTTGAAGACGTCAACGATCTTGTGGATGTCTTGGCTGCGGAGGCGGTTCTTGTTGCCATCCTTCATGAGGCCCTTGGAGGCGTCGATCATGAAGACGCCGGTCCGAGCCTGGGCGTTCTCTTTGTCGAGCACGACGATGCAGGCCGGTATACCGGTGCCGTAGAAGAGGTTGGCAGGCAGTCCGATGATGCCTTTGATGAAGCCTTGCTTGAGCAGGCGCTGCCGGATGGTGGCCTCGGCATTCCCCCTGAACAGTACGCCATGGGGAAGGATGACGGCTGCTTTACCTGTACTCTTGAGTGACTTGAGGATGTGCAGCAGGAAGGCGTAGTCGCCGTTCTTCTCGGGAGGCCGGCCGTACTCGAAGCGTCCGAACTCGTTTTCTAGACCGTTGCTCCATGACTTGACCGAGAAGGGAGGATTGGCGACGGCGAAGTCGAATGTGCGTAGTTCGCTGCCCTTGGTGAACTGGGGGCTGGTGATCGTGTCGCCCTTCTCGATCTCAGCATCCTCGCTGCCGTGCAGGATCATGTTCATCTTCGACAAGGCCCAGGTGGCGTTGTCCTTCTCCTGGCCGTAGATCGTGATGCCTCGAGGGGCTTCGGCGGCGACTTTGAGTAGCAGCGAACCCGATCCACACGTCGGGTCGTAGACCGTCTGGTCCTGACGAGTGGTCTTGTTGATACCGACAACCTTGGCGAGGATCCGGGACACCTCGGCTGGGGTGTAGAACTGGCCCTTGCTCTTGCCCGACTCGGTGGCAAAGTGCCGCATCAGGTACTCGTAGGCATCGCCAAGCAAGTCGTCACCCTCGGCGCGAGAACCGCGGAAGTCGAGGTCGTTGAAGATCGTGACGAGCTTCGAGAGCCGATCCTGCATCTCCTTACCCTTGCCGAGCTTCTCCTCATCGTTGAAGTCGGCCAGGTCGATGACGTTGCGGAGTCCGTTCGCCTCGGCGAGCTTTGCGATGATTTTGTTGAGGCGATCTCCGATTTCCTTGTCGCCCTTAGCAGCGAGCATGTCCTCAAACGAGCCACCATTAGGAACATCGATCAGGCTGTCGGAATCGGCCTTAGCTTTATCGGAGACGTACTTTACGAACAGCAGCGTCAGGATGTAATCCTTGTACTGGCTAGCATCCATTCCGCCGCGCAGCTCGTCGCAACTTTTCCACAGCGAACTGTAGAGGTCCGATTTCTTGAGCGCCACCGCCTACCTTCCTGTCGTATTTTTCCTATTCATATGTAAGCCATAGCGATTTTACCATTAGCTATGCCGAAGGGCCTAATATGCGCGCCCGCGTTTAGCCATTTGCGCCTACACTTCGACCGACTCAGGTTCTACTGAGCATAGTTCCGTGATCCGTCGTACGCCACGTTCGACATTCGGCGTCAGTCGCGATCTTTAGAACCTCGCGCGGTCCTTCGCGGCAGTCCAAGTGGAGACAGTGAACGACGCTGCGGTCGCCGCCGACGTCTGCGGACACGCCGAGATATCAGATGGGGTGAGGATGGCAAGCTTGAAGTCCTCCGTCGTGCTCCAAGCCATGCCCTCCGATCTTTGCGCCGCTGGCATCAATCGCAGCGACGAGTATCGACGCGGAATCGGGGGCGGTAGGGCCACCAACACACAGGCGAGATGCCGCCGGCGCGTCGGCCGCGCGTCAAGCCTGAGGTCCCCAGCCCCACCGAGCAGAGTCTTCGTGCGTCCCGCGCGGAAATCGGTAGTTGGTAAACGCTTGAATCCCGTTGGGCCTGTCGAAACACTGCGGTTGTGCGCCACAGCGGCGTGACATGCAACGGGAGGAGACAGGGTGGCGCAGAGCGACGAGCAGCAGATCGAACTGTCGGAGGCGCTCAACGAGTACGTCGCTGCAAGCGATGCACTTAATGCAGTGCATGGCGGTGGCGCCGAGCTGGCAGACCGGATCAGCGAGCTCAAGGTGCCGGCGGACTATAAGGAGATGGTTGAGACGTTCCGTCGGGCCGCGAACCGGTACGCCGACGCGCTGGACGCGGTCGGCTCGGGCGCGCCGGTAGGCCTCAGAGAGGAGGTCGAGCAGGCGTAGCTGCCAGCACAAGAAACTACGGACCGAAGGCCTCCGGTTGCAGGTGAGGCCTGCAGGCGGGGCTGCGCCACTTCAGTCGGATGCGCTCGGCCCAGGCCGAAGGCCGAGCGGGTGCGGTTGCTTCGCGGGCAGCGCGCTGACGATTACTACCGCAGAGCAGTCCAGGGGCGGCGTCCCCGCTGGTGTGAATGGAGCTGTCAATGAAACGGTGGCCGGTCCAGGCATCGAAGACAACCTAGACAGCGGATTGGCACTCTGGCCACGCTCAGGCACCCCAGCCTTTGGCGAACCTCAGACTTTGATCCGTGGCTCGACGTTTCGTCAGCGAGCGATCCGCCACGTTAGACACGGCGGCCACGGCACCTCCCTGAGCGCCGACCTCCTAGCCCTCCTGGCCTGGTCCACGCAGCCCTATCAGCTCCGCCCTCGCCGCCGCGACCAAAGCCTCTGGCCAGCAAAGAAACTCCAGCCGGAGTCGGTGCTGCAGGTATCCCGGGGATTTCGTGCTCGAATACGAACGGTGCGCACCCCGGCACGCCGAGCTCATACCGCTGCTCGCAATCGCCGCTAAGATTGATAGTCCGTCCTCAGGAGGTTCCGGTATGTCGAGGAGGTGGCCAGATGGCCTACTCTTCGGTCGACACACCGCACCTGCGGAGGATCTCAGAGTTGCAGGCATGTAATTCTGATCAGAGGTCAGTCGTCGATCGTGGGGGATCGCCATGCCAAGGAAGAACACCCGGACCGCTTTCGAGAAGCTGGGCACCCGAATTGAGGAAGGCCGCCCGGTCACGTCGGTTCCGATCCCCGAGCCACGCTCGAAGGTCCGAGCTGTTCAAGAACCCTACCCGATCGGCGCCCGGCGGGGCGGACAGAAGCGGGACTAGGTGTGATGTCCAGGCAGGTTGTTCCTGGACATGGACGGTGAGTCGGTCTGACAGGTGAAGGCCTCCGGTTGTGAAGTGGAGCTGTCTAGGAACCGCTTCACTCACCAGGAGGCCTTCGTGTCCCACGTTAACGCGACCCTGACTCCACGGACCCGGTTGCGGCTGGCGCGTCTGGTCGTCGAGGAGGGCTGGACGTGTGCTGCCGCGGCGAAGATGTTCATGGTTGCGCCCCGCACGGCGCGCAAGTGGGCTGAGCGGTACCGGCTCGAAGGCCCGCCCGGGATGGCCGATCGCAGCTCAAGGCCGCGCCGGAGCCCGGCAAAACGTCGCCTGCGCTGGTACGACGGATCGTGCGTTTGCGGTGGCGGTTTTGGCTCGGCCCCGTGCAGATCGCCGGCCGGATCGGTCTACCGGCCTCGACCGTGCACGCCGTACTCGTCCGCTGCCGGGCCTGGCACGACGCCTGCACCCAACTCGGCATCACACCCAAAAGACCCGGCCCTACCGGCCGCAAACCAACGGCAAGATCGAGAGATTCCACCGCACTCTGGCCGACGGCTGGGCCTACGCCCGCTTCTACACCTCAGAAACCCAACGCCGAACAGCCCCGCCCGGCTGGCTCCACTTCTACAATCACCACCGACCCCACAGCGCCATCGGCGGCCAACCACCCATCACCCGACTAACCAACGTCCCTGGACATCACAACTAGGCGCCGCTCGGCTTGAATGGCGAGGTAATGATCGCTGTCACGACATCGCTGACGGCTTCGGCGATCGCCGCCAGCTCGCCAACCTCGTCCGCCCACGAAATGAGTGACCGAGGCAACTTGTGCTCGTCGACGTTCGCGGTGGTGTTGAGGGTGGCGACACCGACTGTGACCCGATCGAGCATGTCGCTGACGCTTCCGCTGACCGAGACGCCGACGCCGGCACCGTAGATCGTGAGCGGGGTCGCAAGTATGCCTTTCCACAGCGACGATTTGTCGGTCGGCTTCACACCGCCGACCTCGGTGCGTCCGCGGTAGAGGCACTTGGCAGCGATGAGATCACTGCGGCCGTTCACCTCGACCTGATGATCGAAGGACCAAGCATCGTGGGGCGTACCTACTGATGTGCCCATCAATCGAATCGTGTATGGCGCAGGTTGACCTTGCTTGCCCCGGACGCGGAGCCACAAGCCCAGCCCAAGATGTTCCTCGTCGAGACCAGGGATTGCCTTACCCTGTCTCGCGAGTCTGGCCCGCAACTCCTTGAGCGCCGGCATCGGACCATCGGGCGCCGACAGCGCGTCGCGCAGTCGGCGGCTCAGGACGTCGGCAGCCTCACCGAGTGGAACTTCATCGCGGGGTCCGCACCCGACCTGTTTGTAGACATCCGCGAGGGCCTTGTGCAGCCTGGTTCCGTATCGGATCGGCTTCGTTCCCTTCGGCGGTCTCCGGCTGTAGAGGCTGGGCTCGGCCGACGCCAGACCCATGTCGTTGGCCAATTGGATCAACTGCGAGAACGACTTCAGAAAGACGGGTCGCAACCGAAGATTCGTGTCGAGGTATGAAGCCTTCTCCAGTTCGTACCTGCATACGTCGTGGAACTGCCGGGCGACGGCAGTTGCGTCCTGAGACTGGCCGTCCTCGTCATCCAGGTGTATGTCGGGGACCACCGTCAGCACGAAATGTTCGCGGGCTACCGAACTCGACCCTTCGTGGGCCAGGTCCCACAGCGGTCCAACTAGATTGGGATCGGTCAAGCTCAATCCAACGAAAATCACGGTCGATACCCGCAGCCGCTCCGAGATGATGCTCCGCACCCTCGGACCCTCGCGCAGAAACTCCGACTCGGTCAGGATCACTGGCTCCAGATGCCTATCGTTGTTTCGTTGCACCATGCCGTGCAGGTGAGTGACCCTGAACGTGAGTTCGTCGCAGCCGAGACTCACCTCGCCGGACGTCGCGTCGTTCAATCCGAGGCTGACCGCCCGAACGGCCGTCTTCGATTGGTCGCCATGCCGGACCCGCGCGTTCGCTTCCAGTGCCGCTTCGAAAATCCGGTCAAAGTTCGTCGTCAGCACTGTGAAGCGCTCAGGTTTTGTCCCGACGAAACGAGCCAGCGCGTTCGCAAGCGCACCCGGTTGAGGATCGACCGCATCGGGGTACAAGCCGTCGCGAACGATCTCGAGCGTCGACCGATTCGACTTCCAGGTAGCCAGACGTTGGATGTACTCCGCCTTCCGGGCAGGATCGGTCGACGTGTCCGCGGTCGCGAGACGTCGCATCTCGTCGTCGCGTATCTGCTCGAGCATGAACTTGAGCAGGCCGGTCCAGTTCGGCAGGCCCGAATCGATGGAAACACCGGCACCGAGCACCAGCGTTATCTGTTTGGTCTCGTCACGAACGATCCGCAGCAATCGCTTCAGATAGGGCTGATTCTCGGTGGACAGCGCGTGTCCCGAAGCCAGTTCGTCAGCGGAGACCAATCCCGGTACCGGCGCTTCCGGCGCGGTGGTCCTCGTCCGTCTACGCATCCGCTGTCGACCTCACCGCGTTTCGAGAAGATTTGACTAGCAGAGTAGTCGTGTTGTTCCGGCCCAGCCAGAGTTGCGCGCCCGAATGACCATTGCGGCCTCGGCGGTTCGACGGAGTACGACCTGATCGCATTGTCCGAGTGCAGCACGCGTCCCGAGCAATCGGTTGACTGATTGCAGCTGCTTTGGGTACTGGCGCGGCGCTAGCCTGCAGATGCCGACGGTATCCGGCAGGGTACAGCGCTGAGCCGGCCTGGGTCGGAGCTCGTGGTGCGGCTTGTGGTGCGAAGTGCTGGCAACTCATGCGGGATGTATTGCCGGGGTGCGAATTTAATGATGGCAAAGTTGCTGGTAGAGGCCGGATGTGGCGGTGTCGTTCCTTCTCGTAATGAGAAGGTCGACAGTTCGAGTCAACGCCCCTCCACCCGTGGCAGGGTCCTAGCGATTGGCCATCTCAGCCTGCCATCCGGTGATCGCCACCCGCGCCGGAGTTGAGTCCCCGATTGCGGTCTTCAGGCAGGCTGGCGAGCTGCTCGACTGTCCAAACCATTGCCCGACCAAGGCGGCCGGGAGGACACTAACGTGCATGACAGGCAGGGAGGTACCAGGGACGCCGAAAAGCGGCCTCCGTACCTATCGCTGCAAGGTGTGCGGTAGAACAGACGAGCTGCGGAGGCCGGAGATGTGTCACGGCCGCCATATGTCCGAGGTCAAGGATGGGCGACCGGATCGTTGATCTGCTTGTCTATCCCTGTCAGAACTGTTGCGTACCCCTCCGCGGTCATCACGGCGCCGCGGTAGCACGCCCATGACAACACGAGCATCGCTGCGGTGATCAGCACGAGGCTACTCACCTCAACCTCCGATCTGAGGATCGCGAGATTGACCGCTGACAGCGCCGACGTGATCAAACAAAGACTGGCATACATGTCAAGGCGACTTCGGTACTGGTCATGCTCAGCGAGCGTAGCTGAGTCGATCGAGCTCAGGTTTCGAATTACGAAGCCTCGGAGGTCAGCGCCTGCCTGACCTGCGCCGAGTCGATCTTCCATCGACCGGAGGACGAGACCAAGTCGAGTCGGCATCATGCGGTCGTCGTCCGGAAACCTCTGAACGGCGTCGTCGACGGCCGTTATCCGATGAAAGAGTCTCGCGGGAGCGACCTCCATCCATGCCTGTGCCTTGATGTAGTCCGCAGCGCGCCGCCGGGTGTCCGCATCGATCGCTGCGTCGTCTATCGCGCGGATCTTTCGCTCGATGGCGGTTGCCAGAAGAGGCTCGTTGATGAAGGTCTGGTGAATGTGCGGCAAGCACTTCTCCAGGGCCCGAGCGTCGAGCTTCCCTCCCAACCGGATCAGTCTCCCCTTACGCATCTGATGTCTTTGAATCCCCACCGCTGCGAGTCCAGCTCCAAGCCACGATGTACCCCAATAGCCCTCTAACAGACGGATCGCGACGAATTCGAATGGCTGAGTGAGGATGGTCGCCAGCACCAATGTGAAGACGACCGCCAGGATGACGCCGATCGGTTTCGTGTCAAGCGTGCTCATGATTGCCCGCCATCGTTCGCTTGGCAAACCGCTGGTCTAGGTGTAGCCGATGGCGAGCGCCAGATCTCCCACCAGAAAGGCGGCCGGCAACCAGGCTGTCACGCTGAGTTGATTTAGGATCCGGCCAGCGACAGCAGAAAAGTTCGATGCAGGGATGGGCGCGGCGGGCATCGCCTTTGGCGCCTCGACTACAACAACGCGTGGCGATCGGCGCGCTGACCGACCGACCGACGCTGCCATCCTTCAAGTGTTGCCAAAGACCGTGCTCAAGCCTTAACAACACGCTGTTGGATGTGCGGCGGGATCGCCCGCCGCCGTGCCTCGGCGCCGTGGATGCGCCGCATATGCGGCGGCGAATAGCCCGCGACGGCAGATGCCGAGGCACGGAGGGGACATCTGTTGAGCGGCGTCGGAGTAAGTGGAAAGCGTGATCAGTGACGGCAGCTGCTGAGCCTGAAGGCGCGGGTCATGAGTCGTTGATGTGGGAGTGTCGCCGATCTCGCCAATAGCACTGCCAAGATCACCCAGATCTTGGCAGGTTGAGACTGCATGCGGGAGCTGCGGCTGGTCTCTGCAAGTGGGTGCAGCATTACTCGTCTGTGTAGCCGCCGGGTACATCGCAGTCGACGGCGATCCAGAACGACTCCGAGCCTGTCAGGTGGCCGCCCCGCGGTGTGCCGACGGGCACCCGGCTCCGACGCAGGTGCCGCCGTCAACGGCCAGCGCGAGCTCGACCCAACCTCCAGAGGCCAAACGCGCGGTGCCGTTCTCACCAGAATTCGAGGTCGGCGAACTCCTGGTCCAGGGCGGTTGCGGCGGAGGGGTTGTGGATTCGGCGGCCCATGTAGACGTCTCGGGTTATGGAAACTTGGGCTTGGCCTAGGTGGTCGGCTATTTGGCGGGCGGATTGGCCTCGGCGGTCCAGGGCGGTGGCGGTGGTCTTGCGGAAGGTGTGGGAGCGGATCCAGGTGAGGACGTCTGAGAGCGAGGGTTCGGCTGCTTGGTCGACTTGGGCGCTGAGGGTGGGGGATGCGTCGAGGTTTATGCGGTAGGTCTTCACGAGGGCGGCTACGAGTTCTCGGCCGAGCTTGATGCGGCCGCTCTCGATGAGCTCGAGTCTGGTCTTTGGCCAGCCGAGTTTCGTGACGACCTCTTTGCGGGTGAGGCCGGCTTGGAGGCGGATGGATCGGAGAGTCCTGCCTAGGTCGCAGCGAGCACTGCTGGCTACGGGAGACAGTGCACGGCGGAGGGCTCGGCGGACGTTGGATGGGTCGCGGAAGCCTCCTCGGGAGTCGGCGAAGATGGGGCGTCGAGGTGGATGCCGGCTGTGTGGCGTCGGCGGAGCATGGTGACGGCCCAGTCTCTGAGGGGTAGGGCGCGTTCGCCGGCCTTGGACTTCGGGGCCTCGCGGATCAAGCCTTGGCCTGGGACGCGAACCATGGTGTGAGTGATCTCGACTGCGCCGGACTCGAGGTTGACCTGTGACCAAAGAACGGCGAGCGACTCGCCGATCCGGACTCCGGTCCCGAGCATGAAGAGCACTAGGTCCGGCAGGTCGGCATGCACGGCGGCTTCGTCGGTGGTCAGGAGTTGCCGGAGGCCGGCGATCTCCTCGTTGGTCAGGGCGCGGGGCGGGTTCTTCGGGCGGGACTCGACCGCCTCGACTTCGCGGACCGGGTTGACGGTCAGGGCGCCATACCGGACGGCGAGTTGCATCATCCCGGGGATCACCGCACGGCAAGTCTTCGCGGTGGGGCGGCCGGCGTTGCGCTTGATGGTTCCGATCACCCTGTCGATGCGTTGCGTGGTTGCCTCACCGATCAGGAGTTCACTGAGTGCCGGCCGTACGTAGTTCTTGATGGCCGTGCGGTACGTCGTCAGCGTCGTCGGAGATCGACGGCCGTCTTCGATGCGTTCCTCGAACTTCTCGATCCAGAGGTCGATGAGGTCGTTGATCCTATCCGCCGGGCTTAGCTCGCCGGACTGTGTGATCTTTGCGCGGCCTCACAACTTCGTGAGGAGGCGGTACTCGGCTGCGGTCTTGGTCTTGGCGGACGCGGTACCTCACGGGTGCGCCCGTCGTGGTCACGGAGTAGGCGGCGGCGCGCCAGGCAACGACTTTGCCTTTGCCATCCTTCCTCTCGGCTCGGGATCGGATGCTGCCCCACGTTCCGATCGGAAGGTGCGGTCTGCTCATCTCCGCCCTCCAGCGTCCAACCGCACGTGGCAGCTCAACGGCTGGGCGGGCCGGAGATCGGACGAAACGAGAGCAATGCGACAGGATGCGAAACGTCGCTCAACAACGAGTGGGACTGCCTGCGCCGAAGCTGCAAAGTGGAGATGGTGGCTTGCGGTGCATCAGAGGAATCGCGCTGGCTCACCAGGTTCGCTACAGGTGTGACTCGTCACTGAGATTCAACCGTCGCGGCCCCACAGCAGTTGATCGAGGACGAGCAGGCTGACGCCAAGCTCGGCCGCCGCTGCCCGCGCCACAACCAGGATGGAATGTTCATCGCCCGGCACGTCGAACCCCAGCTTGCGGAGTGCACCGGCGACCCGTAGATCCGGCTTCAAGGCGTCGGATCCACATCGCATGCGCATGTATGCGAACAGTGCCGGACCGATCCCCGACACCCCGCCAACGATCGGGTCCAACTTCGGAGCGTGCTCGAGACCCTGAACCCCGTCGGCCCATGCTCGACAACCTTCGTCCTCCGAAATCGCTTGGTCACGGCAAAAGGCGAGGAGGTTAGCCGCCACCGTCTGAAGCGTTACCGGCTCGGTCCGCTGCAGCCCGAACTGCTCGGCCTGCACCTGGCTCTGCGCCAGCCTCGCCAAGGAGGGGTCACCTGCAGCGGCCCACTTCTCGACGCGCGGCAAGACGACTTTGTGATACTTCCGCTGCCGGGAGACCACCACATCGAAAACCATCGCCCCGCGGCGTCCGCGATACACCTCGCCGTACTCTTCAGCGGCACTATGGGGCCCGTCCCCGCGCGAAACGGCGAGGTCCCGAAGGCGCTCGACGGCTTGCGACCATTGTTGCCGCTTCCGCATGACCGCCAAGACACCTGCAGTGGTAGACGCGGTGCGATCTGTCGACTCGTGGTTCAAAATGAGGCACCTTTGCCGCTAAGTGGCACGCGCCAAGTGTCTACAGGACGCGACTGACTGTAGCTCGCATCTTCAGCCATTCCGGGTTTAATACACATCGCCTTCGTTGGGGAGGTGGCATTCGTGATCGTCACGCGGTTCTCGACGACCCAGCCCAGAGTGGTTGAGGTTCCTGCCCGTCGGTGTGATGGTCGTGAACTGGAGCGAGTCAGCAAGTCGTGCGACAGTGAAGTCGTGAGCCGTCTCGTCGAAGACATCCGCCTTGCACGCAGGCGTGGCGACTTACCCGAGCGCTTTCGGCCGGCTGATGTGCGTCGCACTTGCCCAGGGTGGGCCGATCGCACATATGGTGTCTTCCTGCCCAAGCACCGCCGAGGCAATCCGGTGGGCTACACGGAGTACTTCGTTCGTCATCCCGATGGCTCCTACAGCCTCATCGAGTAACGGCGAAGTAGTGGGCGGATAAGTCCATTCCTTGCCACCGCATTACAAGTTGCCTGCTCAGTACCGCCAAGTCGGTCACTTAGCCGGTGCGGATGTCGGAAGTCCGCACTAACCTTTCCTTCGCACGAAGAGGAGACATGAATGGCGAAGTACTCGGTAACGCAGTCAGCGGTCACGCAGTTGCTGGCTGCCGTCAAGAGCGACCACATCGCCATCCCCGAGCTCCAGCGCCCGTTCGTCTGGGACAGCATCAAAGTCCGCGACCTCATGGACTCGCTCTACAAGGGCTACCCCGTGGGCTATCTCATCACGTGGCAGTCGGTCGGCGCCAAGCTCAAGGGTGGCCAGGTCGCAGCCCACCAGCAGATCCTCATCGACGGGCAACAACGGATCACTGCCCTCCGCGCCGCCGTCGCCGGGCTCAAGGTGATCAATAAGAAGTACAAGGCCGTTCGGATCACGATCGCGTTCAACCCGATCACCGAGGAGTTCGCGACCCTAACCCCGGTCATCGGCAAGAACCCGCAGTGGATCTCCGATATCAGCGAGTACTTTAACGCCGACTCGCCGTTGTCCTTCGCGCGCGAGTACCTCGAGCGCAACCCCGACGTCGACGCCAAGACGTTCGAGACGAACCTGGCCCGGCTCGAAGGCATCAAGAACGCCCAGATCGGCATCATCGGGCTCGCCGACGACCTCGACGTCGAAACCGTCTCCGAGATCTTTATCCGGATCAACTCCAAGGGCGTCCCCCTCAGCAGTGCCGACTTCGCCATGAGCAAGATCGCGACCTACGGCGATCGCGGCCGAAACCTGCGCAAGCTCATCGACTACTTCTGCCACCTCGCTGTCGCACCCCACGCCTACGCCGATATCAACGAGAACGACCACGAATTCGCGGGCACTCCATACCTCAAGGCCATCAGTTGGCTGAAGGACGAGGCCGAGGACCTCTACGACCCCGAGTACAGCGACATCATTCGAGTCACCGGCCTCGTCGGCTTCAGCCGCGGCAAGGCGTCAAGCATCGTGAGCGAGCTGTCAGGGCGCGATCCGGAGACCCGGAGGGTCGACGAGGAGCGGATCCCTGTCGCGTACGACAAGCTCGAACGCGCGTTGCTGCAGATCGTGAACAACTACCACTTCGACAACTTCTTGATGCTCATCAAGTCCGCAGGCTTCATCACGCCGGGCATGGTGAACTCGAAGAACGCCCTCAACTTCGCCTACGCCCTCTACCTGCGCCTGCGCGAGGACAAGGGCATGAGTGAAGGCGAGCGGAAGCGGATCGTGAAGCGCTGGTTCGTGATGTCGATGCTCACCGGCCGCCACTCCGGCAGCTTCGAGTCGACCTGGGAGCAAGACATTCGCCGGATCGGCGAACAGGGACCCGCGAACTACCTCAAGCAGGTTGAGGAGTCCGAACTGTCGGATGCCTTTTGGGCAGTCGCTCTCCCTGCTGCTCTCGAGACGACGAGCACGGTCAGTCCGTTCTTCCAGACGTTCCTGGCCGCACAGGTGGCGAACAATTCTCGCGGATTTCTGTCAAAGGGCATCACCGTCGCGGCCATGCAACAACAGTCGGGCGACATTCACCACATCGTGCCCAAGGACTACCTGCAGAAGAACGGCTACCCGGACCGCGGCGACTACAACCAGGTTGCGAACTTCGCGCTCACGGAGACGGCGATCAACATCAGCATCAGCAACAAGCCGCCGATGCAGTACATGGCCGAGATCGCCACCCAGACCGAGTCCGCGCAGCTAGTCCTCGGAGAGATCACAGATCCTGATGACTTGGCTGCGAACCTCGCCGAGAACGCCGTCCCAGCCAAGCTGGCCGAGGTCAAAGCCGGGAGTTACAAAGAGTTCTTGGTCGAGCGTCGGAAGCTGATGGCGGCGACCATCCACAACTACTACCAGGCCCTGTGACGACGGCGGGCGACCCTCTGTTCTCGCGGTGGGGCGGCTGGTCCGGCTCGGCGTTGACGGTGGCTTCTACGCGCATTTGATCGACGAGACCTCGGGGATGCTGCGAGGAAGCACGGGGCACCACGGGCATCGAGGAAACTGGGTCCTCACCTGGAGGTTTGGCGGATCGTCCTCTCGGAATCGGACCGACGACGTTCTCCTCTCACCACGGGATCGGATGTTGCCCCACGTTCCGATCGGAAGGTGCGGTCTGCTCATCTCTGCCCTCCACCGCGCAGCTGCACGTGGTAGCTCAACGGCTGGGCGGGCTGGAGATCGGAGGAACGAGAGCAGTGCGACAGGATGCGAAACGTCGCTCAACAACGCGCAGCCAGCCGCCTGCGACCACTCTGAGTATTGGGAGAGTTAACGCAGACCCGACGGTCCCGGCCGAGGCGCCGATCTGCGCCTGACCTGGGGAAAGCGGTAGGCCTGTTTGGCTTCGGGTGATCGTTGACGTGGTGGCTTCGGTTGTTGGTTGACACTTCTGGTTTGAGGTTAGTCCTGGTTTCGGGGGATGGACGCGTGCTTCTTTCGCACGTCGCCGTGGGTGGTGCGGGGGACGGTTTTGAGGAGTTGGCGGCCGTCCCAGATGTGGAGGAGCTGGGTGGTGACGTGGACGTCGACGTTGTGGCCAGCGGCTGCTTTGCCGAGGCAGATCTGTTGCCAGGACACGGAGATGACGCCGTTGGATCCGGCGCGGCGGGCGATCCAGTCGTCACCGGTGCGGTCCTCGAGCACGCCGGTGAGTGTCGTGGGCATGCGGAGGGGTTCGATGCGGCGCTGGAAGCGTTCGGCGGGCGGGATCATGCCGATGCCTTGGTGGGGTCGGTGGGTGTTGTAGCCGCACACCCAGGCGTCGAGTTCGGCCTGCGCGGTGGCGAGGTCAGGGAAGATCCGGTCGGTGCGGAACTCCGCGCGCAGGGTGCGGTGGAACCGTTCCACCTTGCCGGTCGTGGTGGGTGAGCGAGGCTCGGTAAGCCGGTGGATGATGCCGTTCTCGCGGCACACTCGGTCGAACAGCACCTCCACGGGCGGGTGGTTGAACCGCCCGGTGAACACCTTCCCGTTATCGGTCAGGATCTCCTCCGGCACGCCGTAGGTGCGCATCGCTGCCGCGAGCCCGTCACAGACCCTGGGCGCAGTCTCACGGACCATCAGATACGCGCAGACGCAGAACCGGGAGTGGTCGTCGACCCCGGTCAGCGCCTTCGCGCGACGCCCGTCGGCCAGCTCGAACCCGCCGACCACGTCCATCTGCCACAGTTCCATCGGCTCAGCCCGTTCCCACCGGCGCCAATGCTCGCCGCGGCGCCGCCGCGCTCGCGGGTCGAGCAGCCCGGCCCGCACCAGCGCCCGGTAGATCCCCGACCGCGACGGCACCAACTCCTCGGCGAGCGTCTGATCGTGCTGCAAGTCGTACAGGATCCGGCGCGGGCCCCAGCCTGGATGCACCCGGCGCAGCTCCAAGATTCTGGCCTCGACGACCCCGCCGAGCTGATGCGCGCACGACGCCGGCCGGCGCGACCGCGGCGCCAACCCGGCCAGGCCCTCGTCTTCGTAACGCCGCAGCCAGGCATGCACCGACTGACGCGACACGCCCCACTGCTCGGCCACCTCGCTCACCGACCGTCCATCGGACAGCACCGCGAGTACCGCCTGGTACTTCTGCTCCTGCACGCTCAACTCCTGCAACATGAGTCGAGTGTCAAGAAACAACCGAAGCCACCGTCAACCATCTACCGGAGCCACGTAAGCAAGAGCCCGAGCCAACCTGTCAAGGATGACCCGGACTCATACAAAGAAACTGGTAGGCCCCGTGGGACTCGAACCCACAACCCGCGGATTGGGTATCCACGTTGTGCAGTGGTCCGCATCGCTGATCGAGTATTGCGTCTGACCTGGGAAGTCTTACTCAGAGCACCTGCCGTCGGTTCTCATCGCTTGGCGCTAGTTCGCGTCCAAAATGGTGGGCAATTTGGTGGGCGGCAACCTGCGTTCGCACGATGCGGCGGCTTGCCGACTTCCCTCCCCGACAGCCCTTCAGTGACACGTAGGTGTCAACTTGTGATCGAACAGCCGTTCTATAGTTCTCCGCATGGGGAGCAATCGTCGATACCCTCGGGAGTCGCCTCCGAACCTCGTGATGCGGCACTGCTGGGTGCTGCGTACGGCTCGGGAGCGCGGGCCGTGGCCCGGCCTGATTCTGGAGTGGCGACAGACCAACTCTGGCGGCTGGGCGGCCTGCGTGGTCTATGTTCCAGATCATCGGGAGGGGCGTTCCGTCGAGGATTGGTTTGCCGACTACCACCTGCGGCCGATCGATGTATGGCCAAGCGATGCCACGCAACAGGCCGCGCGCAGGGGCAGCGAGCGCTAGTCGCTGCTCTGGTGAATGGGGATGATGGCGGCATGTCATCAACGGACGCTTCGGGTCAGGGCAAGCTTCCCGAGATCCTCCGCGCATCGGCGAAGAAGCTGCAGGGTGCATTCGAGGAGACCGCCCACATCAGGCATCGTGGCGCTCGCGGAGCGTCACGTGAGGATCCAATTCGCATCTTTCTAAGCGAACGGATGCCACGGACTGTTTCCGTACTGGGCAGCAGCGAAGTCGTATCTGTTGACGGACGTACGTCAGGACAGTGTGACATTCTGATCTCTGATCCGGTAACGCCGCCGTTTCTTGTGAGCGACAGTCACCAAGTTGTGCCAGTGGAATGCGTTTTTGGGGTGATCGAAGTCAAATCGAGGCTCACGAAAAAGGAAGTCCTCAATGCATGCGATCAGATTGCGCGCGTGAAGGATCTCCCCAAGACGGCCTATTATGCAGATACCGGCTTACGCGGGCCTGCTCATGCGGACGCTGGCGCCGGTAAGCAGACCGCCGGATACGTCTTCGCGTATACGTCGACGATTTCCATGGGTACGTTGGCCCGCCATGTTGTTGAATGGTGCGAGAGGCATGATCCCAATCTGTGGCCCGATGGAATTTACGTACTCGATAAGGGATCGCTGCTTTGGAGCCGTCGAGATTTGCCCTTCAATCTCATTGGCTCTCCCGTGCCGGGCACGGAGTTGGTGTTCCTGAAGCCCAATTCGCCTGGCGATGTGATACTCACCGCAGTGTTTCAACTTTATATCCGCTTTGTAAATTCCTGGATGCCTCCGATCGATATTGCGCCGTATATGAGCACCTCATTGCTTGGCGTTCGTCATTTCAACCGCTCGCCCGCGCCGGAGTGGCCCAACGAATCGGATGCCTCCGGGACGTCTTGACAGTTACGTGTCAAGCGCACGGGCAGACCTCCCGCATCGCCCCGATAGCTGCCGCCCTTAGGTGCGGTGCGGTGCGGGTCAAGGGTCGAGCTTGCGAGTGGAGCGGAGCGACTTGCCCTTGACGCGTGCCGTGCCGCACCGATCCCTTCCATGATTGCTGTCGGGGCGATGCGGGACCCACCGGCGAACTCGCGCGTGGGCCAGCAGGCGAAGGTGAGTGGCCGGCCTTTCGGCGAGTGATGCGCCGGCAGGGGTGTCGGATCGTTGATGGCGAGGTCTGCTGTCTTCGACCGGCACCCTTTGGCACGTGCGCGCCAAGCCAAGGGACGCGCCGGGAGCGCAGCGAAGCGGAGCGAAGCGGAGCGGGAGGCAGGCGTCCCGTCCTGCGGTGGCGGCGCGCTTTCGGGCCCTGGAAGGGCCCGTCTTGAAGACGTAGAGAAACTTGTCAGGTAGCAGCAGCTTGGCAGCCGATTGAGAACGGGTTTCGCTCGCGACGGAAAAGCAGACTTGGGATAGCATCAACGACCTGAGCCATCGGGGGGAACTGATGGTGGGGTCGAAAGGGTGCTACTCGTGACGTATTACACGGTGACAGAGGTTCGAGCTGAAGGCCGTAGAGCTGGGTCCGTGGTGTTCGGCGGGGCGCGAGAAGCGCTCCGCAAGTCGGCGAAGCTGGATAGCTATGACATCTTCCTCAGCCACAGCTTCCGGGACGCCGAAATAATCCTGGGTGTCAAGAAGATCCTCGAAAGATCCGGACGAACCGTTTACGTCGACTGGATAGAGGATGCGCAGCTGGATCGCAGTTCGGTGACTGCTGAGACTGCCGATCTACTCCGAAGGCGAATGAAGCAGTCGCTGTCCCTTGTCTACGCATACTCGGAATCGTCGACAACATCCAAGTGGATGCCTTGGGAGCTTGGGTATTTCGATGGCTACCGCAGTGGTCAGTCGATCGGAATCATGCCGTTGGTCAGTGGCCCAGGCGTGAAGCCAGCCGGACAGGAGTACCTCGGTCTCTATCCGCGCGTCGAGGAGCTGAAAAGTGAGAGCGGTCGACTGCTTCCATATGTGGTCCGCGGACCAGGTGATGGCACACAGTGGAAGTCCCTAGAAGATCTAGGCAGGGCAACCTCGTCCTTCAAGCGGCTCGCAAATGGACGATAGTTCGGTGATTAGGCGTCTTGCTAGGGCGCTACGCGAGTCAGAGAAAACTGGCCCTCCTCCTGAGGAGGACTTCAGCGAGGCCCGAGTCAAGCACCTTGAGTTCATCCAAGGCAGTATCATACGGATGTCGAAGAATTCGTTCCTCTTCAAAGGATGGGCAGTCTCAGTCGCGAGCGGTCTTGCAGCGTTTGCCGCGATCGGCGACAGACGTGCATTACTAGTGTTCGCGGTGACGTCGACGACGCTATTTTGGGCCATGGACGGCTACTATTTATGGCTTGAGCGCGGGTTCGTTGCCTTGCATAACAAGGTAGCCGAGGCGCCAGCGTCGCAACCCGTTGATTACGTAATGTCAGTAGATAAGACAAAAGCATTTCGTAAATGGCTTCGGACGATGCTGCGATGGCACTTGGTTCTGTTCTACGGCACAATAGTAGCGATCGATGTGATTGCGGCCATCTACTTTCGGAAGGTAACCAATGGCTAGGCGTACATTCTTTAGCTTCAAGTACGACGATGTTTCCCGTGCAATGGTGGTCAGGAACAGTTGGGTTACGCAGGATCGGTCGGCACGTGGTTTTGTCGACGCCGCCGAGTTTGAGAAGCTGAAGAGGATCGGCGACTCTGCGATTAAGCGTTGGATTGATGAACAGATGGATGGAACCTCGGTTACGGTCGTATTAGTCGGCGCACATACGAATCAGAGCCGCTGGGTTAAATATGAAATTGAACGCAGCGAGTACCTTGGGCACGGCCTGCTAGGGATCGATGTTTCAAAGATTAAAGACCTTAACGGTCTGACGACTGATTGTTGTGGCAGAATGCCTGCAGGCTACGACTTCTATCGATGGAACAGCGACAGTGGCTACGCTAATATGGCCGCGTGGATAGAGAAGGCAGCGGCGGCGGCAGGCAGGTGACTGCCAGGTCGCCAGGCGTTGATGATTGCTCTTTCTGCCGCATCGCGCATGGTGACGAGCACCCGGCTCAGGTTGTCGCGGAGGGCGAAGATTGGATCGCATT
Organism: Kribbella pratensis; assembly: GCF_004365355.1. Classification (GTDB taxonomy): domain Bacteria; phylum Actinomycetota; class Actinomycetes; order Propionibacteriales; family Kribbellaceae; genus Kribbella. The sequence continues at coordinate 1,295,430 of NZ_SODP01000002.1, forward strand.
CTTTCCACTGCATCCGGCAACGATCGGCCACACGTTGGTAATACCGAGGGTTCATGTCAGCGATCTCTGGCAGGCGTCCCCAGAACTGGCTGGCAGCCTGACGGGACAGTGCGTGAGAGTTGGCCGCGCGATCGAATTGGCTTTATCACCGGATGGGATGAATCTCATTACCTCGAAAGGCGCCGCCGCAGAGCAGAGTATTTTCCATTTGCACCTTCACTTAGTGCCGCGATGGTCAGGTGACGGATTCGGCACAATTTGGCCGGATTCGTCTGCCGACGACGGCGTGGACCTGTCGAAGGTCGCGGCGAGCATCAGGGACGCATGGCGAACCGGATCGTCGTGATGCTCCGTGCGATTCGCTGCTGATAGAGAAGCGCGAGGCGCGCCACAGATCGAGACCCGAGAAGTCGTGAGTGAACTTGTCCCATGACAGGGTGTCGTCGCTAAGCAAGGTCGGAGACGGCAATAGCCAGGAGGTTCATGTCCTCGACAATGGAATCGGCGCCGGCCGCCGCAAGGTCGTCCGACTTTCCTGGCTTGTTGGCGTATCCGATGCTCCCGCAGCGGGCTGCTAGTGCGGCCTTGATGTCGCTGACTTGATCTCCGATCAGGACGGCCTGCGGCGGGCTGACTGCGAGGGCTCGGGCTGCTTGCTCGAGGAGGAATGGACTCGGCTTCATCCGGTCCACATGAAGTGGATCCCGGGCCTGGATGTGCTGGATTCGGGACGCGAGGTCAGCGTGATCGAGGTAAGTACGGACAGACGCCTCGCAGTTGTTGCTCACGATCGCTACGTGGCGATCTGAGGCACCACATGCACTAAGGAACGCGTCTGCACCTGGGGTTGCCGTAGCGCTCTCCACGGCCTTGATTTCAGCGGCTTGGAGGGCTTGCTCTACTCGTCGCCAGAGGTCGTCGCCGAAGGAGGCGGTCGCCGTCAGAACCTCATGCGGACCATTAGCCTCGGCGATGGGTCGAGGAAGGTGACCTAGCGCGTCTTGGATGAGCGCCTTTAGTTCTTGTGCGATCTGTGTCGCCGGGTAGCCCGCGAACACCGAGCATACGGGACCGTCGAAGTCCAGGAGCACGGCTTGGGTACGGCGGAAGACAGAGGCAGGGGATTCGCCGGTCACGGCGTGTGGGTCCGACTGATGGTGCCCCAGACGCTCTCGAACCAGATTCGAGCCTGGTCGACGTATTGCGAACCGGTAGCCCGGTCGTCATCGGTAACTGAGTGATGGAAAAGCACGGTGTCCTTACCTACGGCATCGAAGATGGGGACGTTCTTCCCATCGATACGGACGTCCCGTTCAACCACGGGATAGAAGCCGAAGAAGACCTCCTCCTCGTTGAGGAGGTACAGCTTGAACATCATCGGGAGGCTCATGACACGGCACTCGACGTTGGTCTTCTGAACCAAGCCGATCTTGCCGAGCTCCTCGATGGACTCAATGATTTGGCCGGCCGATCGGTGTGCGATCTGCTCGGCGCGTCCACGGACTGCGGGGTCGTCCCCTGGCTTGCGGCCAGCCCGAGATGGCACGGCCAACGGTTGTGACATGTCCGGGATCAGCAGCCGAACGCTGATCGACTCCGGAGTCAGTCGCCCGCGTCGGATCCGATCGACGGGCTCTTCTAGCGCCCCGAGCAGGGTCTCTCCTGTGAGACCTGCGAAGTCGATGGTCACTCTAGGGTGCTCGAATGCGCGCTCGATGGACGGGCGTAGCCCCACGGCCTGATCGGCACGATCGCGGACATACACCCCGCTGCCAGCACGAGAGACGATCAGCCCCTCGTCTCGCAGCAGGCGGAGCGCTTGCTGGATTGTCATCCGGGCAACCCCGAACTGGGTCGCGAGGTCGTTCTGCGATGGCAGCTTCTCGCCCGCGTTGTATCGATGGGTGAGGATCGCCGCACGCAGTGTGTTGGCTACCTGCTTATACGGCGGACGCGGGTCGTTCGGGTCAAGCTCCATACCCTCAGGTTAACGCCTGGCTAGGCAGCCTAGGGAAAACGCATCCAGGTTCTTGACCTGGCTAGGCAGCTTAGGTAGCTTAGGCCACATCAAATCTGACTAGCGAGGCTAGCTCGCTTGCTCAGCGGCACCGATGAGGGTGCCGATCTAACGCCTAGGAGGGCGATTCCTGATGAAGCTGAACATCGACACCACGGGCAAGACGTTCACGGTCTGCCGGGCAGTGGAGGAGAAGCGAGAGCAGGGCGAGAAGGGGCGTCCGGGTCGTCAGAAGACGGACCGGAACACCGATGAGCTCCTGTGGACTGTCCAGGTGATGGTGCTCGACGTGTCGGGCGGCGAGGTGATCAACGTGACCCTGGCGGGCAACACTGCCCCGAAGGTGACCGTTGGCGCTGTCGTCGTGCCGGTCGAGTTGGAAGCCATCCCGTGGGCCACCAACGGGAAGAACGGTGTTGCGTACAAGGCGAAGGCCCTGAACGCCACCAACGCCAAGGCCTGATCTCCACACGTCCCGTGACTTCGTGCAACTGCTCAGTTAGAGGGGTAGTCATGTCGCAATCGATGGAACATCGAACCATCACAGCGAATCAAGCACGGTCCGAGTACGTGGCCAAGTGCAACGAAATCATCGAGATCGAACTGGTGATCGTCTTCTTGGACAAGGCAATCGCCGACAGCCTGAACCGGGCTGAACCGGTCGTTGCGATCAGCAACGACATTACGGCCGTCTACGCCTCGGAGGCGTTCTGGCAACTGCTCGATCTGTACCGCGAGGCTTGTGATCGTCGCCTCGATCTGTGCGCCGCACGCGACTACGCGTACGCGGTCTGGAAGTCGGCCTCGCCCGCGGAATCGGGTGGAGCCACCGTCGTTGACGCTTACGTGTCAACACCGCTCAGCTCCAACAGCTAGAAACCAAGAACGGCCCTCGAAAGGGCCGCTCCCTGGAACTGGACACGAAGTCGGGCTCTTGGCCTAGGAAACCTTTCCCGGCTTCGTGTCTCTCCTGACGCAACCCCCTATGAGGGAGGTCTTGTCATGCCCAAATCTACCCGTAAGCGCTCCTCTGGTCGAGCGCGCAGCACCGCACGCGGTGCGATCGAAACCATCACCCGGCCGAACCAGTCCTGGCCGGTCAAACTGCTGCTCACCGTCTGGCGCTGGCGCTGGGAACTCTACGTCCTGGCCGCGATCGCCTACATCGTCATCGCCCACGGCAGCGCGATCACCGGCTACTTCCAGTCGAACCCACTGTGGCTCAACGCCCTGTTAATCGTCGTCTTGTGCGGCTGGATCGTCACCGACAACCCTGCACGCCGGTTCGCCATGAACCGGATCTGGTGTGTCACCACCCGGCACCGCCTGCGCGCCTGCCTGATCGAGATGCGGGTCCTGAACTACTCAGGGAACCTGCCGTTCATCCTGGGCTGCTTTGCCACGAAGACCGGTCAGGTCGTCTGGCTGTGGATGCGTCCCGGACAGTCGGTCGAAGACCTCGACAACAAGGCCGAAAGCCTGGCGTCTGCCTGCTGGGCCAGCAAGGCCACCATCGCCCGGTCGAAGCGCAACGCCGCCATTGTGCGGATCGACATCGACCGTCGCGACCCCCTGGCGAAGACCATCGACTCGCCACTGCTCGAAGACACCAGCGGCGTGCCCGAAGCGGCCGTCGCCGACGACGCAGTCATGGCGTTCCTCACGCCCGACAACACAGACAGCGTCCCCGACGAGTTCACCACCGAAAGGCCGGCCAAAACCGGCACTGGTGAGACCCGTACTCGAACATCCAAGACCAAGACCACCGCTGCCGTGAACGACAGCCAGACGGTGATCTTGGGCGCCAACGGAGAAGACGTGTCCGACTATGTCTAGCTTCAAAGCCACTCGTTTCAAGGTGTTCCCCCGGCGCGAGCCGGGGGCCACCCCCGTACCCAAGGGTGCGCTCTCGATCTACAACCCGATCTACCTGGGCCTCGATACACGCGGCAAGCCCGTCTACGTGACCCTGATGTATCGCAATATCCTCATCGGCGGCGAACCCGGCGCGGGCAAGTCCGTAGCCCAAGGCAACATCGTCGCCCACGCCGCACTGTGTTCGGACGTGGACCTGGTCCTCATCGACGGCAAGATCGTCGAACTACTGCCGTACGCGCCCGTCGCGAAAGAGTTCGTCGGCAACGACATGCGCAAGGCACTGCGAGTCCTGCACACCCTGCAAGACGACCTCGATGAACGCTACCTGCACCTGGCCCGCACGGGCCGCAAGAAGATCGTCGATGGCGACGGCTTCCGCGCCAAGCTTCTGTGCATCGACGAGCTGGCGTACTTCACCGTCACCGTAGGCACCAAGGAACAGCAAGAAGAGTTCCGCGTCCTGGTGCGCGACATCGTCGCCCGTGGCCGCGCTGCGGGCATCATCACCGTCGCATCCACCCAGCGGCCATCCGCTGACATCGTCCCGACCTCGCTGCGGGACCTGTTCGGCTACCGGCTCGCGTTCCGGTGTGCGACCGATTCCAGCTCGGACATCATCCTCGGCACCGGCTGGGCCTCCCAAGGTCACACCGCCGTGGACATCGAACCCGAAGCCCTTGGCGTCGGACTGCTCCGCGCCGAAGGCGGATTCCCGCGCCGACTCAAGACGGCCTACCTCAACGACCGTCACGTTAACCAGATCGTCCGCCGCGCAGTACACCTCCGGAAGGCGGCATAACCCCATGATCATCGTCAAGCCTGTTCCCCCCGACGCCTTCACCAGCGTCCACGACAACGACGGCAACACCGGTTGGCTCCACGACTGCGGAGCCTTCGCCTACTCACCCAACCAACCCCGCCGCTGCGGCGTGTGCTGGTCAGCAGGCCGCACCAGCTGGGCACACAACGGCTCGTGGCAACGCGCCTACGTCATCCGGCAGACCTCCGAGGTGGCCTGATGACTTCCTACTACGACGCCAACGGCGGCGACCGCGAAGACCGCATCATCGTCGGCTACGACTTCACCGACAACTCCGTTGCCGGAATCAACCTTGCCTGCAACGGCGAAACCCCACTCGTCGCGATCGACCTCGGCGGGACTCCGATCGAGATCGAACTCATCACCGGCTCCGTCACCGCGATCAGCCAACTCATCGACGCGCTCTACGAAGCCCGACAACTCCTCGAAGACCACCAGGTCGACCACATCGCCGAGAACGTGACCCGCAACCAAGACGAGATCTACATCCCCACCGAGTGGACGGAGGACCAGCCATGAGCCGAATCCGAACCCTCGAAGAACTCGTCCGCAACCACCACCGACTGATCAGCAGCGCCATGCAGGCGTTATACGACGACGTTCTCTCACACGAGCGGTACAACCGCGAGGAAGACCCCAACGACGACGAGTACCTGTACTACGCCGCGGTCGTGTCGAACGACGTCTACGACCTCAAGATGCACATCGACGCAACCCTCTCGGTCTGGGACGGAAGCAAATGAGGCGCGCGGCAACGAAACGCCGCGTGACACGTAACTGTCAAGGCCAGCAGGCCATGCCGGTCGAACCATCAGACCTCCCACCAACAACAACCACGCCGGCCACAGAGCCGGTCACGAAGAAGGCCCCGTCCAAGAAGACGCACCGCTCCGAGCGAGCCGAGGACTGGGCACACACGAGAGTCGGCGACCCCTGGCCCTGCGACATCTGCGGACACAACGCCTTCATGCGCGATCCCTACACCGGTCGCCCCTGTCACCTGATCTGCGCCAAAACCCAAGCACACGAAAGGGGAGAGCAATGGTGACCACCTACCGAAGCAGCAAGTACCGCGTCACCAGCAGCACCCACCCGGAAGCCAAGATCACACGGCTCGCCGATCACGCATCGGTGTCACTTCGAGACGACGACGCAGACGATCTCGAACTCGAACTCGACTCACTCGAAAACACGTGGGCTCACGACAACGAACAGCGTGTTAGGTCCATCGACGGCATGCTCTCGGAGCACTTCTCTGGCGACGCTGCCAGCGGGAGCACACGATGACCATCGACCTCACGCCCGTGATCCAGGTTCCCGGCCAACTCGACCTGATCGATATGCCGGCCATTCCGGTCCCGGCTCCCGTGGTTGCTGCCAAGCCCGCGACCACGACCAAGCTCACCGGCCTGACCAACCACAACACCCAAGCGTTGTCTGGCATTACTGGTTGGACGGTCACGAAGACCACCGCCGTCTTTAACGGCACACCAACTGCCGCTCACAAGGCGGTCCAAGCCCACATGGACACCGTGCGGGCCTCCGAAGGTGGACGTGCTCACGGCTACACATCGCTGATTGCCGTACGCAACAAGCTGAAGGAACTCGGCACTGGCGGCAGCCACCCGGCCGTCTCGGTCACCATCAAACGAGCCAAGAAGGCCACTGCCGTTAACGGCTCGAAGACCCGGACCGGGTCACCGAAGGCTCGACTGACACGTAAGCGTCAAGACGAATACACCACCGCGGAACTGGTCTCCGCACTCGAAACCGCCTGGACGGCGATCCGGACCAACCACAAAGAGATCCCCGCCGTCGTCGTCATCGTCGGCTCCGGCACCGCCAGCAAACAAGCCAAATACGGACACTTCGCCGCCGCTCGTTGGCAGCACGGCGAACAAGCACTCGCCGAAGTCCTCATCTCCGGCGAAGGACTCAAACGACCCGTCGAAGAAGTCTTCACCACGCTGCTCCACGAAGCCGCACATGCTCTCGCCAACGTCCGCGAGATCAAAGACACCAGCCGTCAAGGTCGCTGGCACAACCAGAAGTTCGCCGCACTCGCCTCCGAACTCGGCCTCGACACCACCAAAGACGAACGCATCGGCTGGTCTCCCTGCACCCTCCGCAAGGAAACCGCGACCACCTACAAGAGCGTTCTCACCGAACTGAAGAAGGCGCTCATCGCCTACCGCCACCCCGAAATGGTGGCCGGCACCTCCAAGAAGAACAACAACAACGCCATCGCGTGCGCATGCCAATGCCCACGACGCATCCGCGTCGCCAAAGCAGTCCTCGAAGAAGGAGACATCACCTGCGGCGTCTGCGAATCCACCTTCGAACCCGACGAGTAACACCAAGCGAAACCACGGTTCGTTGCTGGCTCTCGCCTCCGGAATCCACGGGGTTCCGGAGACGGGGGTGAACACCGAACCACCCACCGACAACCAATACAGGAGGCATAGACCATGACCACCATCCACAACCTCGACCACCAGACCTACATCAACGCCTACGCCGAGGTCACCGTCTACCACGCCGTTGCCGACAGCACCTTTCTCTGCGACTGGGTCGCCAACGACCACCTGGACGGACACGACTGGTGCCCCACTGTCCTCGAACCCGGCGACGACTACACCGTCATCGCCGTCGACGGACACACCGAAGGCCGCTACTGCCCCGGCTGCGGATACCAACTCTTCGGCGCAGCCACCCTCGACCCCGCGCGACCCGGCAACAGCGGCCCCACCGCCGCGTGACACGTAACCGTCAACACCGGTCAACCGCAGATCTTTCCGCCCCGCCCCCACCAGCACCTCCGAAACCTTGCTGGCCGGCCAGCAAGATTTCCCGTCCACCGGCTCAACACCCGAGAGGAGGCCCCACAATGACGCACACGCAGAACGGCGCACCCGACGACACTGCCACAGCAATCGACGTACTCACCGGGCTCCTTGGCGGCATCGAACTCCTCTCCGTCCACGAACCCAAGTCCGGACGGAAGTTCATCCCCGGAACGGACAACAGCAACACCCCAACCACCGCCGTCGAACACGCCCTCCAGCGGGCAGCATCAACCGCGGACTACACCGCCTGGCTCGACCACACCGCCTCCGCAGGCGGCTGTGTCGCCCCCATCCGGCTACGCGGCGAATCCCATGTCGTCTCCGAACGCACCGGCCGCATCATCTCCACCCGGCACACCGACGACATGCCCGGACAGGTCATCTACAAAGCCTGCGGAAACCGCCGTGCCGCCGTCTGCCCGTCCTGTGCAGAGACCTACCGACGCGACACCTACCAGCTCGTTCTGGCAGGTCTCCAGGGCGGCAAGGGCATCCCTACGACGGTGGCTCAGCACCCGTCCGTGTTCGTCACCTTCACCGCCCCAACCTTCGGTCCTGTGCACGGCACCCGGGCGATCCGCGCTCGAGGTGGCCAGGTCCGCAACCGGCCTTGCCGACCTCGCCGCGAACGGGACATGTGCCCCCATGGTGTCGACCTGAGGTGCCACCAGACTCACCGCGACGGCGAGAAGATCCTCGGCACGCCGCTGTGCCTGGACTGCTACGACCACGACCACCAGGTCGTCTGGAACGCCCTGTCCGGCGAACTCTGGCGACGCACCATGGAACGCGCCAAAGACATCCTCCGCACCGAAGCCAAGAAGCACGGCGCGACCGTCAAGCTCTCCTACGGCAAGGTCGCCGAGCTCCAAGCGCGCGGCGTCGCCCACTTCCACGCCCTCATGCGCCTCGACGGAGTCGACCCACTCGACCCCAGCGTCATCGAGCCTCCAGCCTGCGCCGCGACCTTCACCATGCTTGCTGACGCGGTACGCCGCGCCGCCATCACCACCCGGTTCCACTCGCTGCCGCACCCCGACAACCCCGAGGGCTGGTTGATCTCCTGGGGAACCCAGCTCGACGTACGGGCGGTACGGCAAGCCGTCGACGGTGCTATCACCGACACCGCCGTCGCCGGGTACCTCGCCAAGTACGCCACCAAAGGTGCCGAAGCTACCGGACACTCCTCCGCACGCCTCACCGCCGCGACAGTCAACCGGTACGCCAACCAGTACAGCCACGCCGGCCGACTGGTCGACGCCTGCTGGCGACTCGGACACCCCGGCTCCGACCTCGACGAGCAAGAAGCCGCCAAGAACTCCGGACGCCTGTCCTACCGGCGACTCCGCAAGTGGGCACACATGCTCGGCTTCGGCGGCCACTTCTCCACCAAATCCCGCCAGTACTCCACCACCCTCAAAGCACTCCGCGAAGCCCGCGCCCACTGGCGACGCGACCACCACCGCACCCAAGACCACACCGACGACACCGAAACAACCCTCATCGTCGGCAATTTCACCTACGCCGGAACCGGCTGGAAAACCACCGGTGACGCGCTGCTCGCCAACACCGCAGCCGCCAAAGCTCGTGAGCACCGACGACTCGTGAAGGAATTACTCGCCGAGAACAACGACTGACACGTAACTGTCAAAGGAGGAATGAAGTGCCTGTGCCGAAGCATCGAGACGATCGGCTGTGGAGCATCGAGGACCTGTCCGAGTTCCTCGGCGTACCGGTGCCGACTCTGTACAAGTGGCGTACGACTGGATATGGCCCGAAAGGCGTTCGCATCGGTCGATACGTTCGCTACCAACAGGAAGTCGTTTACGGCTGGCTTAAGTCGCTCGACGGGGCTGCGTAGCTATGGCGAGAGAGCCGCTCCCCATCGGAACCTGGGGACAGATCCGAACGCACGAGGTGACCGACTCCAAGGGCCGCAAGGCACACCGCGCGATCGCGAATTTTCGGGACTTCAATGGCGAGATCGTTCGCGTCGAACGGCGCGGCAAGACCAAGGGCGCCGCCACATCGAAGTTGCAGAACGCCCTGCGGGAGCGTGCCAAGATGGGCAAAGCTGGTACGTGGACACCGAATCACCGCTTCAACGAGGTAGCCGACGCATGGGTCCAGGAGATTGACGAACTCGTGCAGGACGGCTCTCGCTCACCACGGACCGTGCAGAGCTACAAGTCGGTGTTGAAAAAGCACGTTCGTCCGGCACTCGGGGAACTTCGGCTCGCAGAGGTGACCACCGCTCGCGTGGACACGTTCATCCACAAGGTCAAGGCGAAATCCGGGGTCCCAACCGCCAAGCTCTGCAGGAGCGTGACGTCCGGCGTGATGGGTGTGGCTGTTCGGAGTGGACCACTTGACGCCAATCCCGTCCGCGAGATTCGACGGATCGAGAGTTCACGTAGAAAGAAGCTCGCCCGATCCCTGACCGTCGAGCAGGTCGAGTTGTGGCTCAAGTCAGTCTCAGAGAATGAGCGCGCTGTGAAGTCGGACATTCCCGACCTGAGTCTGTTCATGCTCAGTACCGGCGTCCGGATCGGCGAAGCTCTGGCACTCATCTGGGCCGACGTGGACCTGTCGGCTGGCGTGGTAGATATCGACTGGACGATTGGCCGGGTCACTGGGCAAGGCCTCGTCAGAGGCGTAACCAAATCTGAGGCCGGAGAGCGAACTCTTGGCCTTCCTGATCGGGCTCTTGACATGCTCCGTCGCAGATTCTCGGCAGGGGTCAAGCTCGATTGGCCGGTGTTCCCGAACAGCATCGGCGGATTTCGCGACCCAAACAACACGCTCCGGGATCTCCGCAAGGTGCGGGCCGACATCGAGTCGCTGGAGTGGGTCAAGTCACACAACTTCCGCAAGACGCTCGCGACCCTGCTGGACGATGCCGGCCATTCGGCACGGCAGATCGCGGACCAGCTCGGGCACAGCCGAGTCTCGATGACGCAGGACGGATACCTCGGTCGGAAGATCCGCAACGCCGGTGCCGTCGAAGCCCTCAACGCGGTGCTCGGTACTGGCCTCGCAGAAGAGCCGGACGGGCAAAAGGGTGGCAAAAGTGTGGGCTGAGGGAGTGGTCGCTGCGGTCATGTGTGCCCTGACCTGGGCATTTGGTAGGCCCCGTGGGACTCGAACCCACAACCCGCGGATTAAAAGTCCGCTGCTCTGCCAGTTGAGCTAGAGGCCCTCAGTTGGTGAGGGGAACAGTGTGTCAGGTTTGGGGTGGGATTGCTTGGGTGGGGTGTGACCCTGGGGGCGCTTACGCTGTGTAGTGGAGTTGGGGCAGGGTGAGACTGCTGATCCTCGGGGGAGGAACGCGTTGTGGGTTTTCGGATCGAGTTCGGGTGTGCTGATCTGGCTCGTACGACGATCGCGCGGGAGCCGGATCCGTTGTGGGAAGTGTTGCTCGGGATGCATATGGTGCAGACCGACGACGAGCCTGACTTGTTCGGGGCTTGGCGGCTGCGGACGCGGGCGCGGCTGACGGCGCTCGAGCGGGAATTGATGGTGCTGGCGCAGCCGGTCGGGTATTCGCCGGACTTTCTGACGCCGGCCGAGTCGGCGGACGGGTTGGACGCGGGGCTGGCGGCGGTCGCGGCGACGCCGCCGGAGCGGCTCGCGGCCGAGTTGAGCATCCTTGCTGAGCAGGTGCGGTTGCCGAACTGGACGCGGCGGCTCGCGGCCGGCGATCCCGACGTACTGGCGAAGCTCTGTCATGGGCTGAAGCATTTTCATCGGACGAACATCGCGCCGCTGATGCCGGTTATCAACGCAATGATCAGCCGGGATGTGAAGGTTCACAGCGATACCGTGACGACCGGCGGGTTCGAGTCGCTCGCGGGGACCTTGCATCCGGTGTTGCAGTGGCAGCCGCCGTACTTGCATGTCGATATGGGGCATATCGATCGCGAGCTGGACCTCGACGGACGCGGGTTGCGGCTGGTGCCGTCGTACTTCTGCTGGCGGCACCCGATCATGCCCGCCGACCCGAGCCTTCCGCCGGTGCTGGTCTATCCGGTGCAGCACGACCCGGCGTGGGCCGAGCCGATCGAGCAGTACGCCGATCCCGAGCGCGCCGTCGCGGATCTTCTCGGCCGGACGCGGGCAGCGGTACTGCGGACCATCTCGGCCGGCGCGTGCTCGACCAGCGAACTCGCGGCCCGCGCGGGGATCTCGCTGGCCTCCGCGAGCGAGCACGCACGCGTGCTGCATCGGACCGGGCTGGTGACGACACGGCGCGCGGGCGGCGCTGTGCGGCACACGATCAGCCCGATCGGCTCGCATCTGCTGTCGGGCGCCTATCACTGATCCATGGCCGGTAACGCACGGCAGGTCACAAAACCAACCCGGTCCGCCGTGAGCCCTCGCGCCCGCGTTCGGGATGGTGGTACAGATCAGAATTCGCCCGGGTCGTCCGGGCGCTGACAATCCCGCCGCCGGGGGGAACCGACGGCGGGTTGGGGGGAACACCGTGTCATTCATTCGTGCTGCGCTGATCGCGGCGGTCGGCGTACTCGCCGTTGGATGTGGAGCGGACTCGGGTACGACGGCCGGCCAGCCGGCCGCGATCGCCAGCGTCCACGTCACCACTACACCGCAACCATCGCCGGTCATCAGCCAACCCACGACCGCGCCCAAGCCGATCACCAAGGCCACACCGACACCGACACGGACGACCACGACCACGTCGAAGGAGGTCGTCGAGCTGCGCACCATCCCGTTCAAGAAGAGGACGGTCACCGACGACTCGCTCGCGAAGGGCGAGAAGATGATCCGCACCGCAGGCGTCAACGGCACGCGTCGACTGACCTACCGCGTGACGTTCGTGAACGGCGTACAGACGGCGAAACACCTGCTCAGGCAGGAGGTTGCCAAGGAGCCGCGTACGCAGATCACCGCCGTCGGTACGAAGGTCGACGAGCCGGAACAGTCCTCGGGCTGCGACCCGAACTACTCCGGCTGCGTCCCGATCGCCAGCGATGTTGACTGTTCAGGCGGCAGCGGCAACGGCCCGGAGTACGTCGAAGGTCCGATCGAGGTCATCGGCACCGACAAGTACCGCCTGGACGCCGATCACGACGGAATCGCCTGCGAAGACTAAGCCGTCGCGAAGGCCAGAACGTCGCGGTGACTAAGCCGTCGCGACGACCTGGAGGTCGAGGACCACGGTCGGGCCGACAAGTGCCGTGGTGAACGCGTTCCAGTTCACCCGCCAACGGGCGCGCTCGATCGTCACCGTGGCAGCGAAGGCGACGCCGTCGTCGGTGCCGGTCAGTTCGAACGGCACCGTCACCGGATGCGTCACGCCTCGGATCGTCAGGTCTCCCGTCACGTCGAACGTCGTCGAGCCGACCTGCTCGACCTTCGTCGAGACGAAGGTAATGATCGGGTACGTCGCCGCGCCGAGAAAGTCCCTGCGGAGTTGGGCATCGCGCCGTTCATTGCCGGTCTCGAGGCTCTCCGCCCGGATCGTGAGCTGCGCACTCGACCTGCTCGGCTCGTCGCCGTCGAGGTGCACGGCGCCTTCGAACAGGTCGAACCGCCCGCGCACCCGGGTGGCCATCCGGTGGCGCGCGACGAATCCGATCCGTGTCCGCCCGGTGTCGAGCACGTAATCCCCATTGAGCTCGCTCAGTCGCGTCGTAGTGGTCATGCCGGGTACGACGAGACAGCGAGTCGAAGTGTCAGCCGATGACCCCCGTGGTGATACGTCGCGGAGTGATGTCGAACATCGAGTCCTCGGGGGGATCGGCCAGGTACGCCGCGCGGAACTCCTCCGGCAGGTACTTCTCCACCATCGCGTTGAGCAGATCGGGGCTCAGCGGAAGCAGCCGGGCCACACCTTGCATATTGAGGTACTTCGCGGTTGGTCCGTCGGCTGTCTGGACCGAGAGCGACAACTCGCCCGACCCCTCGCGGTGCAGCCTCGCCTTCTTCGACTTCGCCGGCGTCATCACCTGGAATCTGTTCTCTCCGGGCAGGTGATGGAACCACACCGGCGTCACATGCGGCGACCAGCCTGGATCGTCGATCGCCAGCACAGCAACAAGCGGCTGCGCGAGAAACTCCGCGGCTTCGTCGTCGTCCATCGTGCGAAAACCCATGCTTCCTCCACTTCTCTCGTCGACATGGACCCTGCCACTACCCACCGACAGTTACCGGGATTCGGCACGTTGTCGGCCAGGAGTAGTACGACCAAGGTCCGATGGTCGGTGCCCGTCGTGGCACGTGAGCATCGAGGCATGACAACTGATGAGCAGAACAGCGTGAACCAGCAGAGCGTTCGGGCGAGTGGAGTGGGGTCGCGGAGGTACCTCGCCTGGGCGGGTGCGGCTGTGATCGTCCTCGGGGCGACGGCCGGCATCGGCACCGCAGCCTGGTCGGTCGATGACAAAGCCGGGCAGCACCACCGGATCACTGAGTCTGGCGGCGACAACGGCGGTCTGCGTACGCCGTCCTCGCCCCGGACCACCGAAGCCGGCGACGACAACGGCCGGCCGGTCAAGCACGTGGAGCCCGGCGACGACAACGGCGGCCCGCGCGCACTCACCGAGCGCGGGGATGACAAGGGCAGTCAGCGCGCGCACACCGAACCCGGCGACGACAAAGGTGGCCTGCGCGCACACCCCGAACCCGGCGACGACACAGGCGGTCGGCACGCACACACCGAGCCCAGGGACGACAAAGGCGGCCTGCGCGCACACGCCGAGCGCGGGGATAACAAGGGCGGTCAGCGCGCGCACACCGAACCCGGCGACGACAAAGGCGGCCTGCGTACGCCGTCCTCGCACCGGACCAGCGAAGCCGGCGACGACAACGGACGGCCGGTCACGCACATCGAGCCCAACGACGACAAAGGCGGTCAGCACGCACGCACCGAACCCGGCAACGACAGAGGCGGGCATGGCGAGCGGCGGTCGGGATCGGCGTCGGACGACGGGGTGGGACACCGGTAGTCGGGGCAGAACGGACTGTCGATTTAGGATCGGGCTACATCGGCGGAGGGACTGGGGTGCTGACATACGAGCTGACTTCGCGTGATCTGGCGGAGGTGCGGTTTGCGGTGTCGCCGGTCGCGGAGATGGTGTTGTCGCTGCGCGCGCTGCGGGAGCCGGGCCGGTTCCCGTTGCAGCTGGGCTGGATCAGGGCGGTCCAGCCTCGCGTCGCGGAGCTCGACTGGGACGTACTGCGGTGGCTCGTCAACGACACGATGGGAAGCCCCGACTTCCTGACACCACGGCCGACCTCCCCGCTCACCCAGCTCGCCGACGAGCTGCAGGTAATCGCCAATGTGGACCGTGAAACGTTCGAGCGGCAGGTCGTCGCAGTGAACGGTGAGCTCCCGCCAGACCTGACCATCGACAAGGTCATCGAGGCACTCCATCAGTACTGGGACGCCATGATGGCGCCGTACTGGGACCGGATGCGCACTCTGCTCTCGGCCGACATCAGCTACCGCGGCCACGTCCTGACCCAGCACGGGACCGGCGCCATGCTCAACGGACTGGCACCCGCGATCACCTACGCAGACGGACTGCTCAAGGTAGACCGCGTAGCAGCCGTGAGCCGGACCGAAGCTGTCGACGGCCGCGGACTCGTGCTGCAGCCGAGCCTGTTCGGACCGCACGCGGTGATCCCGTTCGACCCCGGAGCCGACCCGATACTGGGCTACCCGCCACGCGGCCAAGCCAACCTGTGGTCAGTCGTCGAGCCGCCCTCACAGCAAGATCTGGCCCAGTTGATCGGTACGCCTCGCGCGCACATTCTCGAGCTGCTGACGCATCCGCGCACTACGACCGACCTGGCCGGCGAGCTGAAAGTGACGCCGTCGGCCGTGAGCCAGCATCTGCAACTGCTCCGCCGTACCGGTCTGGTCGAGCCGCAACGCACCGGCAAACAGGTGCTGTACCGCCCGACCGAACTCGCCGCCCTCCTGACCGGAGCCGAGCTCGCCTGACGGGAACAGCCCTCAGCTGACAGGAGCAGCCGTCAGCTGACGGGAGCAGAGCCAAGCTGAGCTGTTGACACCGCGATCACCCACAGCGATAGTACAAATCGATTTGCATCACGTCGTGGCAGCCGACGTCTCACCTACACCGCCCTGATTCAAGGAGTCGGCATGAGACGTAGTCTTGCCATCGTTCTCGGAGTTCTCCTCCTCTGCTTCGGCACCATCGGCACCACAGTCCCGGCCCACGCGGCGACCCTCGCCCTCGCTCCCCTCACCCTCGGCAACGTGTTCACCGACGGCCAGCAGGTGAAGATCGGCCTCAGCACCGATGCGTCCTCGGTGACGTGGTCGGCGGCCGACGTCAACGGCATCGTCGTCGCCACCGGCAGCCAGGCCGCCGCGAGCACGCTGCAGGTCTCGGTCACCACCCGCGGCTGGTACAAGCTGACCGTCCAGGCCGGCACAGTCAGCGCACAAACGACCTTCGCCATCCTCAGCCCGCTCAATACGGCGTCGATCGCCGGCCTCACCACCAACCGGGTCGGCGATTTCGAGAACACCGCAGAAGGCTGGACCTTCTACCCAGGCAGCGAATTCCCTGGCGCTACGGGAAGCTTCGCACTCGACACCACCGACAACCACTCCGGCACCGGCTCAGGCAAACTGTCCGGAAACTTCAGCGCCGGCGGTGCCTACGTCAGCGTCAACCGCACCCTCCCGTCGGTCAACGCATCCAGCGTCAGCTTCTGGGCCAAGTCCCCGAACCTGTCTTTCCTCACCTTCCGCATCACCGACTCCACCGGCCAGGTCCATCAGCAGCGCCTAACGTTGTCTGGGGCAACTGATTGGCAGCCGCTCAGCGTCACCCGGTTCGACGGCGGTAAGCAGTACGGCCACTTCGGCGGCGCCAACGACGGCGTCTGGCACGGTCCCGCCAAGGGCCTCGAGATCGTTCTCGACAAGGGTGCGATCACCGGCGCGACGAGCAGCAGCGTGAGCCTCGACGACTTCACCCTCAACGCCCTGTCGACCAAGCCGACGACACCCCTCGGCGACTACGAGAGCGCGGCGGAAGGCTGGTCGTTCTATCCCGGCAGCGAGTTCCCCGGCGCGACCGGCAACCTCACCTACGACACGACGGGTCCGCAGTCCGGCGCGCAGTCCGCGAAGCTCTCTGGTGACTTCACGGGCGGCGGCAACTACGTCGCGATCCAGCGCAACCTCGTCCCGATCAACCTGACCGCGCTCAGCCTCTGGGTGAAGACGAGTCAGTTGTCAGCCATCGGTCTCCGGCTGACCGATGCGACCGGCCAGGTCCACCAGCAACGGCTCACTCTGTCCGGCTCCACGGCGTGGCAGCAGCTCAATGTCACCACCTTCAACGGAGGCACCGCCTACCTGCACTTCGGCGGCGCCGACGACGGCGTCTGGCACGGTCCCGCCAAGGCGATCATGCTCACGCTGGACAAGAGCCTGATCATCGGCGGCGGCACGACGGCCTCCGTCAACGTCGATGCGGTCGCCGCAACCACGCCCGCGTCGTACAACGGGGTCGGCACGCACTTCGCCGGCTCTTGGGCGCCTGACCTCATCCCGTTGGTAAGCCAGGCCGGTGCTCGAACGGCGAGAGATGAGGCGTACTGGTCCGCCGCCGAGACAACCGCCGGCACGTACGCGTTCCCGGCCAAGGTCACCACGTACCTGCAGTCCTACCAGTCGAACGGTCTCGACCCGCTCATGGTCGCGGACTACGGCAACTGCCTCTACGACTGCCCCGATCAGCTCTTCAACGCGCCGTACACCGACGCCGGCCGGACCGCGTTCGCCAACTACGCCAACGCGCTCGCGAACCAGTACCCGCAGATCCACAACCTGGCGGTGTGGAACGAGTGGGACGTCAATGCAGCCGGTCCGGCCAACAAATCCCCCGACAGTTACCTCGCACTGCTCAAAGCGACGTACACGAAGCTGAAGGCCACCCATCCCGCTCTCACCATCGTCGGCGGCGGTGATACCGACGTGACGCAGCAGGACTGGTTCACGACCTTCTGCCAGCTGGGCGGTTTGAAGTACCTCGACGTCGTGTCCATCCACCCGTACAACTTCCTGCACGCGCCCGAGAGTCTCGGTACCGCGATCGATCAGGTGCGCGCGACGATCCGGCAGTACAACGGAGGCGTCGACAAGCCGATCTGGATCACCGAGGCGGGCTGGTACACCGGCTCCGGCAGCGCGGTACCGGTCGACGAGCCCACGCAGGCGATGTACATGGCGCGCGAGATGCTCAACGTTCCCGGACACGATGTCGACCGGTTCTACATGTACGACTTCAAGAACGACGGCATCGATCCGGCCGCGGCGGAGAACAACTTCGGGCTCGTGCACAACGAGGCCGACGCGCTCGGGAAGTACACGCCCAAGCCGTCGTACGTCGCCTATGCGACAGCCGCACGTCAGCTCCGCGGCGCGACGTTCCTCGGCAAGGAGAACCCGGGCAACGGCCTGATCGACCAGGTCTACGCGGCGAACGACGGTACGCCGTTCCGCGCGATCTGGGCCGCGTCCGGATCCAACTCGACGGTGACGGTCAACGCGACCGGCCCCGTCCAGGTCACGAGCCTCTACGGCCTGTCCAGCACGATGACACCCAACGCGAACGGCCAGATCACCGTCACGGTAGGCGTCTGGCCGACGTACATCTCGGGCTCGACCGTGACGTCGGTCACCGCGCCCTAGGCGGATTCCCGCGGTACGACGGAAGGCGCGAACAGAATGCGCTGCGGCAGGCTGGAAGCCGTCCCCTCCAGCCTGCCCAGCAGAACCCGGCCGACCGCGCGACCCTGCTCGCGCGGATCGCCCGCGATCGTGGTCAGCGACGGCGAGATCAGCGCTGCCGCCTCGATGTCGTCGAAACCCATCACAGCAAGGTCATCAGGCACACGAAGGCCGCGGGCGCGGGCGACATCGAGGGCGCCGATCGCGACCATGTCGTTCGTGCAGAGCACGGCCCGCGGCGGTTTGCGCAGTTCGAGCAACTTCTGCAGGCCCGCAGCACCGCCGGCTCGGGAGAACTCCTCGCGGACGACCAACTGACTGTTGAACCGCAGCCCGGCCGAGGTCAGCGCACGACGGTAGCCCTTCACACGATCGGCAGGCGGCCCGTCGCCCGAAGGACCAGTGATGAACGCGATCCGGTGATAGCCACGGCCGATCAAGTACCGCGTAGCGATTTCCCCCGCCGCGAGATCATCGGAGGTCAGTACGTCGATCCCCACCGACGCTCGACGCCCGCCCATCAGCGCCACCGGGATCCCCGCCTCGACGGCAGCCGCGACATCACCCGCCTTGCTGTAGTAGCCGGCGAACACGATCGCGTCGACACTGCGAGTCACCATCCGCGCGACCAGATCCTTCTCGGCCGACGGCGAGCCGTCGGTGTTGCCGATCAGCACCTGGTACCCGGGCTCGCTGACCACGTCGAGCAGCCCGCGCGCGACCGACGGGTAGAACGGGTTGGTGATGTCCGGCACGATCAGCGCGATCGTCTGCGTCCGCTGCATCCGCAGGCTGCGCGCGAGCTGGTTCGGCTCCCACCCAAGCTCGTCCATCACCGACCGCACCCGAGCCCGGGTCACCTCCGACACATGCCGCCGCCCGGACACCACATGGGAAACCGTCGTCGGACTGACCCCTGCCCGAGCCGCCACGTCCGAGATCGCAACCCGCTTCGCCAAGACGCTCCCCTCCCCAGGCACTTTTGGTCACGATAACTGCCCCTTGCCACCAGGGCGCTATAGTCGAGAGGTCCGCGGGAGCTCGCAGGGAGTGGGCTGAGAGGGTGACTGTCCCGTCACCGACCGCTGAACCTGAATCGGGTAATTCCGGCGTAGGGAGGAAGCGCGATGGAATCCGTCTGGGTGAACGGTACGGCGGTTGACGTGCCGGCCGGCAAGTCCGTGGCCGAGTTGATCACGGAGTACTCCGATCGCACCACGGGGATCGCGGTCGCGGTGAATCAGAACGTGCTGACCAAGGCCGAGTGGGCGCAGACCGCGTTGCAGCCCGGTGACCGGGTCGAGATCGTCAGCGCGACGCAGGGAGGCTGACATGGATGACCCACTGGAGCTCGGCGGGCGGACGTACACGTCCCGACTGATCATGGGGACCGGCGGTTCGGCCAACCTGGAAGTGATGGAGGAGGCATTGATTGCCTCCGGCACCCAGTTGACCACGGTCGCGATGCGCCGCCTCGGCACGGGGCACGAGGGCTCGGTGCTCGACGTGCTCAAGAAGCACAGCATCGACGTACTGCCGAACACGGCCGGCTGTCACACCGCCGCCGAGGCTGTGCTGACCGCGAAGCTGGCGCGGGAGGCGCTGGAGACCAACCTGATCAAGGTCGAGGTCGTCGCCGACGATCACCTGCTGCTGCCCGACCCGTTCGAGCTGCTCGATGCCGTGGAAGCCTTGGTGGCGGACGGTTTCACCGTGCTGCCGTACACGAACGACGACCCGATCCTCGCGCGCCGGCTCGAGCAGGCCGGCTGTGCGGCCGTCATGCCGTTGGCCGCGCCGATCGGTTCGGCGCTCGGGATCCGCAACCCGCACAACATCGCGCTGATCGCGGAGGCGGCCGAGGTGCCGGTCATCGTCGACGCCGGGATCGGTACGGCGAGCGACGCCGCACTCGCGATGGAGCTCGGATGCGACGCGGTTATGCTCGCGACCCCGGTCACCCGTGCGGAGAAGCCTGCCCTGATGGCCGCCGCGATGCGTGACGCCGTCTCCGCGGGACGAGCCGCACGCCTCGCCGGCCGGGTCCCTCGCCGTTGGCAATCCGCGCTGGCGTCGTCGCCTACAACTGGTCTGCCAACGACTCAGCCTCGGCCAGGTCCACCGGTCGATCCAGCAGGAGCGCGGTGAGCGACAGCGCCACCTCCTGGTTGGGTTGCAGCGTGAGTGGACTGTCCCAGGCGAGCGCTGGGCACGCACCGACGTACGAGTCGGTGCGAAGGAACCACCGCCGTACGTCATCGGGCTGCATCAGCAACACAGTCACGTCGCCCTGGACGAAGGCCAGCCACGGACTCGTCGAACCGAACGCCGCGTCGAGGCCTTCACCATCAGCTGAGAGCAGCGTCGTCTCGGCCACAGGCAGTCGCCAGAAGATACCGCCGTACGCGGCGCCTTCTCGACCGGCCGTGGTCGGGTTCTCGAGCTGCACCGATCCGTAGCGCGCGGTCAGGACGCTCTGCCAGTCGAGTCGCCAGCCGCCGGCAGCGAGCTCTCCGGCGAGACGACGGCGTTCGACCAGCTGCGGTCGGCCTTGTTCGTCGTACCAGGTGATGTCGTCGATCAGCTCGTGCTCGGTGGCCGTCACCCCGCGGCTGCGTTGCTGGCCGTGGTTGGTCAGCAGGGTCGGGCCCTGGCCGCGGACGTACGTCCGGCCGCCCCAGTGCGACGTGCCGTTGACGACCGGTACGGCGAGCGAGACGCCGTAGTGATGCCGGTGATCGACCGGGCTGACCTCGGTCAACGGGTGGCCGCCGAGCGTACGGACCGGGTGCAGGTACGGCCGCGGCGCGTGCACTTGCGGCATTCTCCGCCCGAACTCATACCGCGCCAGCATCCCGGAATCGCTCCCGAACGCGAAGATGTCGCCCTGCTGCTGCCACGCGAGCCGGCCACGCGCAGTACCGCCACGCAACCGCGGCTGCTGCGGCACCGGCCCGGTGCTCGCACGCACCGCCAGCCGTAGCTCAGGTACGTCGTCCGCGTCGCCGTTCGGTGCAGCGATCGACGCGTGCAACCGCCGCCACGCCAGCTCCCCGAGGTCCTTCTGCGGCACGCGAACCGTCGTCAGCGACGGTACGGCGAACCGCGCCAGCCCGATGTCATCCATCCCGGTCACGGAAAGATCAGCCGGTACGGCGACACCGACCTCGTTGAGCCTGGCCAGCAAACCGAATGCGACCAGGTCGTTGAACGCGACCACCGCGGTCACGTGCGACTCGAGGACCCGCTCAACCGCGGCGTACCCGTCCTCGATCGACCGCCCACACTCGAGCCGGACAAGGTCCAGCCCCGGGATCTCCCGCTCGGCGACCTCGAGAGCCCGCAGCCGAAGCGTGTTCGACGCACTCGCCGCCGGCCCCGCCAGGAACGCCAGCCGCCGATGCCCCAGCCCGACCAGATGATCGACGACGATCCGGACGGCGCGGCCGTAGTCGACCACCACCGACGAGACATCCGCCGGGCCTTGCCTGTTGACGAGGACGACCGGCTGCACCTGTGGCAACAGTTCGAGCAGCGCCTCCTCGTCCAACCGCGGCGAGACCATGATCAGCGCGTCGCACCGCCGCCGCGCCTCGATCGCGATCGCGGCCTCGGCGGCCGGGTCCTCGTCGGTCTCGGCGACCAGCACCCGGTACCCGGCCGCGGCGGACGCGTTCGTGATGCCGCGAAGGATCTGCTGGAACAGCGGGTTGCCCAGATCGGGGACCACCAGCGCGACCATGTTCGTCCGGCCGAGGGACAGGCTGCGGGCCAGGTCGCTGGGCCGGTAGTTCAGCTGGTCCGCGGCCGCGCGTACCCGGGCGACGATCTCGGGTGCGACACTGAGCCGGCCGTTCATCACCCGGGACACGGTGGCCCGCGACACCTCCGCCAGCCGCGCGACGTCTGCGATCGTGATCGAGTCCTTCGGTGTCCGGCCCACCCTCGTATCCTCTCCTGACGGAAACCGGTTTCTCAACCCTTGCCGGGGTATATCTGGTGCATGAGCAAGCTGGAGTATCCGCGCGCAGTTGGAGTTGCCCCAGGCAACGGTTACAGCCATGTCGTGACCGGTCACGGGCAGTGGGTGGCGATCGCCGGACAGGTCGCCCTGGACCCCGACGGGAAGCTCGTCGGCGTCGGTGATCCCGGCGCCCAGGCCGAGCAGGTGTTCGCGAACCTGGAGCGCTGTCTGGCCGGCGCCGGCGCGACCTTCGAGGACATCGCGAAGATGACGATCTTCGTCACCGACATGGCGCACATGCCGGCGATCCGCGCAGTGCGCGACAGGTACATCCCCGGCACCAAACCGGCCGCCTCCGCCGTACAGGTGGCCGCTTTGTTCAACCCCGACGTCCTCCTCGAGATCGAAGCCTTCGCGATCGTCTAACGCAGCAGATCGACGGCCAGGCGGGCCGCCTCGCCGATCGCGGCGTCCACGCGTGGCTGGCGGATGTCGCCCCGCGCGGCGAGCGTGAAGACCGCGATCGCGTACGCCGTACCGCCCGGCAGTGTGACCACGCCGACCTCGTGCCGCAACGCCCCGAACGTCCCCGTCTTCCCTGCGACGCGTACGCCGTCGTGCGGGAAGCCGGAGGCCAACCGGTGCAGGAACACCTGCCGATGCATCGTCGCCTTGACGAACTCGGTCTGCTCCGGCGACAGCAACTCCCCTGCCCACAGCCGCCGCAGCAACAGCGTCATGTCGCGGGCGCTGGCCGCCGACGCGTTCGCCGCTTCGTAAACCCCAGCAGGATCGGTCTGATCGTTGTCGGCCAGTACGGCGAGGGCCGCATCCGGATCGTTCTTTCGGGTACGGCGTTGCAGATCACGCAGATTGCCCGCGGTACCGCGGCGTACCCAGGTCCTTTGCAGACCGAAGGACTTGAGCAGCTCGGCCAACCGCTGGAGCCTGACGACATCCAGGAGCGCATCCGCGGACGCGTTGTCGGACAGCGTCATCATCGAGAGCGCGAGGTCTCGCAGCGATGCCGTGACCGGATCCGCGAAGGTGGACAATCCGGTGGGTCCGCTGGTCTTCGTGGACGGGTCGAGCGTGAGCTGCTGCCGCGGATCGATCTCGCCGAGATCGACGAGCCGGCAGAAGCCGGCCAGCAACGGAAGCTTGTACACCGAGGCGAGCGGCACGATGCCGTCCGCGTCAACCTCGACCGTCGACTCGGGCTCGTCGAGCGCGACCGCGTGCAGCCAGCCGCGTACGCCGGCGTCCTCGAAGACCGCGCGGATGCGGGCGTTCACGATGCCACCAATGCTTCCGTCAGTTGCGCCATCACGTCGTTCGGCCGGAGGAACGGCGTACGCGTCCTCGACCACACGAGTCTCAGCCGCAACGGCAGCGGATCGTCGGCCAGTCTGTGGCGGGTCACACCGGGCGCGGTCAAGGCGGGGTCGGCGGTCACCACGATCGCCTGGCCCGCCGCGGCCATCGCCAGCCCGGCTCGCTCATCGGTGACGACGACCGTGCCGCCGGTGGGTCGATGCAAGGCGAGCGTGTCCAGGAAGAGGTCGCGGGCCGCCGGAGCCTCCGTCCGCGGGCGGATCGCTACCGGCAACCCTTTGAGCTGCCGCAACCCGACGACCTCGTCGTCCACGAACCCGGCCGGCGCGAGCACCCAGGTCGGAAGCAGCGAGACCGGGCCGGCCTCCAGACCATCCAGTACTACGGGATGCAGTACGGCGGCCAGCGTCAGCCGGCCCGTGTTGACCTGGTTGATCAGTGAGCTCGTCGAGGCGGTGACGACTGTGACCCGGCTACCCGGGATCACCGCGCCGGACGCGGCGGCCACGGCAGCACCGGCTGAGGGTGGGACCTCGGGCGCCAGACCGAGCCGGATCTCCGGCCCCTCGGGATCGCGGTCGACCGCGGCCTGGTGCAGCTCCTCGATCGAGGTCAGCGCTCGGCGTGCATACGGCAGGAGCGCGGCTCCGGCAGGAGTCAGCTCGACCCGTCCGGCCCCGCGCTCGAACAGCTTGGCGCCGACGAGAGCCTCGAGGCGACGCAGGCCCTGGGACAGCGGCGGCTGGGTGATGCCGACGACCCGGGCCGCGTCGCCGAAGTGCTGCTCCTCGGCGAGCGCGATGAAAATCTGCAGATGCCTCTCAGTCAGCATGACTGTACTAATTGCCGCGACTCCGTCGCGGCGGGTCATGGGGCTGAAACTCCCGGCCTTCCCTCGTCGCTCCGGTCGCTTCGCTCCCTCCGCTCCTCAGTCCAGGCCGGGAGGCCCCATGACCGGACTGACCTGCGGTGATATCTCCAGACAATCGCCTCATGCCTGAGAGCATATTCGACACCCGCTGCTGCGCTCGCCTTGACTGACGGTCCAGGACGACCAGAGGAGACAGCGTGAAGGTAAGTCGGAGAGGGATGCTGACCGGCGCGGCGGCGGTTGGAGCAGCTGCGGTCGGGGCGGCCGGTGTGGTCGGGCTCGAAGGCCGGAGTGAGGCAGCGACGGCGCCGACAGTGCCGACGGGGCCGGCAGGCAAGCGTGAGCCGGTGGAACTGACCTGGTTCGGGACACACGCGTGGCAGCTCAGGTGCGGCAAGAGCGTCGTACTGACCGATCCGTGGCTGACCCGGTTCAAGACCGGGACGTTCACGCCGGAAGGTGCGGACCCGAAGACGAAGCTGGTGATCAAGCCCGAGGTGATCGACAAGCACCTGACCACGGCCGACGCGATCCTGGTCCATCACGGGCACTACGACCACATGGCCGACGTGCCGTATGTCGCGGAGAAGACGCAGGCGACCGTGCTGTGCACCGAGACGCACGCCAACCTGCTGCGTGCGATGCGGACGCCGAACGAGTTGCTCTCACCTGTCCGCGGCGGCGAGTACCTGCCGTTCGACGGCTTCTCGATCGAGGTGTTCCCGTCGCTGCACTCCTGCAGCGGCAAGCGGCACACGTACGCGTACCCGGGCTACCGGTACGACGTACCGCAGCGTCCGCGCGTGATCGAGGACCTGGTCGAGGGCGGCACGCTCGCGTTCGTGATCACGATCGGCGGCCTGCGCATCCTCAGCCTGAGTACGGCGAACTTCGACCCGAACGCGTTGCGCGATCTGCAGGTCGACGTGGTCTTCGCGGCCCCCGGCGGCGAACCGGGAATCACAGACCGCCTGCTGCAGACCGTCAAGCCGGTCCGCAAGGTGATCGCGACCCATTGGGACGACTTCGACAAGCCGCTCGACGACCCCGGCATCCCCTGGACCGACCTGGCCCCGCTTCGCCAGTCGGTGGAGCGAACCGGCGCCGAGTTCGTCGTCCTCGATCACCTGCAGAAGGTCACGCTTTGACGCGGTAGTGGTACCGCGAGACGGTCCGGAAGCCGAGGTTGTCGTAGAGGGTGCGGGCGGGGATGTTGTCTTCCAGCACGCTCAGCCAGACCCATCTGGCTGTTGCCGCCTGCAACAAACCGCGGATGACGGCGGAGGCAAGGCCCTGGCGCCGGAAGCGTTCGTCGACGGCCAGGCAGTAGAGACCGGCGGTGTCGTCGACGAGAGCCAGCCGGCCGATCGCCTTCACCTGTTCACCGTCGGGGATGCTCGCGTAGAGAGCCTTGCCGCGGGCAAGGATCTGCTCGGCGGTGGTCCGGCTGGCCGCGCCGCCGCGGCCGTCGACGCTCCACCAGCAGTCCATCCAGGCGGCGGACGGGGACGTGGAAATATTCACCTCGTCCGCCGTGACGGGCAGCTTCGCGAGTACGTCGGGGAGCGCCGCGCACTGCACCAGCGTGGGGTTGCGCACCGCATACCCACGGGCTTCGAGGTGGACGTCGAGGTCGCTCGGCTGGACCGCCGGGCTGATCTGGAACGACGGCGTGATGTCATGCGCGCGATACAGGTTTTCGACGTAATCCAAGGCTCTGTGGACATCGAACGGCGCGTTGGCGGGCAGCACCGAATTGGCTCGCAGGGTGACGCCTGCGTTGCGGCGGACCAGCCAGCCGTCCAGCTCGGTGTTGTCGGCGGCGGGCCAGGCCTGGTTCATGAGCGAGTCCATGCGAGCTTCGGCGATCACTCCACCAAGAGTAGAACCGCCCGGATCGAATTGCAACCAACTGGATATTTATTCATCATCCGCGCACCGCCGCGATCGTGTCCGCGAGCAGTTCGATGCCCTCGACAACTTCTTTCTGGGCGAGCGAGCCGTACCCGAAGACCAGCCCGGCCGGCCCCGATCCGCCCACCCAGTACGGCGCCAACCCGTATACGCCGAGCCCGCGCTCCAGCGCCGCCGCCCGCACCGCGTCCTCGGTGAGGTCGGGCGGCAGGAACGTCATCACGTGCAGACCGGCCGAGACCCCGACCGGCTCGAGCTCCGGGATCCGCGCCGCAAGTTCGTCGACGAGCGTGTCCCGCAACAGCCGGTACCGCGGCCGCATCCGCCGCAGGTGCCGGTCGAACTCACCCCGCGCCACGAAGTCCGCGAAGGCCAGCTGATCGAACACCGGCGACCCGCGGTCGTCCATCAGCTTCGCCTGCGCCATCGGCTCGACCAGCCAGGCCGGCAGGATCAGCCAGCCCAGCCGCAGCCCGGGCGCAAGCGTCTTGCTCGCCGTTCCGGCGTACGCCACGCGCTCCGGCGCCAGCCCCTGCATCGCGCCGATCGGCTCGCGATCGTAGCGGTACTCCGCGTCGTAGTCGTCCTCGATCACCAGCCCGTCGCGCCGGGTCGCCCATGCCACCAGCGCCGCCCGCGTCTCGGCCGAGGTCACCGCACCGGTCGGGAATTGATGGGCAGCCGTCACCAGCACCACATCGGCACCGGACCTCTCGAGCGCCTCGACATCGACCCCCGATTCGAGGACCGGTACGCCGATTGTCTCGAGCCCCGCCGCCGCGGCGACCTCACGCAGGTCGTTGTCGGACGGGTCCTCGACAGCCAGTCGCTTGTACCCCTGCGCCGCCAGCACCTGCAGCAGCAGCCGTGATCCTTGCGCGAACCCGTTGCAGACCAGCATGTTCTCCGGGCGCGCCGCGGTACCGCGGACTCGATTGAGGTAGTCGGCGAGCGAAGTACGCAGCTCGACCGTGCCGCGACCGTCGAGGTACGCGAGGCTGCGGTACGGCGTCTCGTTCAGCACCCGGCGTATCGATCGGAGCCAAGCGGCGCGGGGGAACTGCGAGACGTCCGGCCGGCTGTAGCGGAAGTCGATCCGTGGAGGACCGCTCGCGGACCTCAGCGCAGCCGTCGGCTCGACCACGGCGATGTCCGCAACCTGCGTGTACCCGCCACCCCGGCTGACCAGGTACCCCTCGGCGACGAGTTGCTGATAGGCCTCGACGACCACGCCGCGGGACAGCCCCAGGTCCTGCGCGAGCGCGCGGGTGGACGGCATCACCGTGTCCGGCCGCAGCAGACCGGCCCGGATCCGCGTCCGGATCCCGCTCTCCAACTGCTGATGCAGCGGTACGCCGTTGTCGCGCTGCAGCTCGACCAGGAGTTCTCCGGTCCCGGAACTGGTCCTCATTCGGCTCACAGAACTGGACCTTATCGAAGTA
Organism: Kribbella pratensis; assembly: GCF_004365355.1. Lineage (GTDB taxonomy): Bacteria > Actinomycetota > Actinomycetes > Propionibacteriales > Kribbellaceae > Kribbella. The sequence continues at coordinate 1,323,255 of NZ_SODP01000002.1, forward strand.
CCGCTTCGCTGTCAGGGTTGTGGACAGACCAGAACGACAGACGAACGACAGGGAGTTGAGAGCGATGACCACGATGCTGCGCACCGGCGACGCCGGCTACGACGAGGCCCGGACCGTCTGGAACGCGATGATCGACCGCCGTCCGGCCGCGATCGCCCGGTGCTCGAGCACCGCGGACGTCGTCGAGGCAGTGCGGTTCGGCCGGGCGGCCGGGCTGGAGATCGCGGTCCGCTGCGGCGGTCACAACATCGCCGGCCTGTCCGTCCCCGATGGTGGGCTGATGATCGACCTGACGCCGATGAACGCAGTACATGTGGACCCCTCGCAGAAGCGGGCCTGGGTGCAGGGCGGCGCGTTGCTCGGCGAGCTGGACAAGGCGGCGCAGGAGTACGGACTGGCGACGACCGCGGGCAACGTCTCGCACACCGGCGTCGGCGGGCTGACGCTCGGCGGCGGGATGGGGTGGCTGGCCCGGCGGTTCGGCCTGGCCTGCGACAACGTCGTGTCCTACGAGGTCGTTACTGCGGACGGTTCGGTGGTCCGGGCGACTGCGGACGAGAATCCCGAGCTGTTCTGGGGCCTGCGCGGCGGTGGCGGCAACTTCGGGATCGTCACACGGTTCGAGTTCCAGCTCCACGAGATCGGGACGCGGGCGCTGATCGTCGAGCTGACCTACCCGGCGTCGGCAGGCTTCCACGTGCTGCGCGGTTGGCGTGACCTGAACGAGCAGGCGCCGCGCGAGGCGACGTTCACTGCAAGCATCAAGCCGGACTCGGTGACGGTCGGGTACGTGTGGGTCGGCGAGGGCGGGTACAGCCTGCTGCCGGCGCTCCGCGCACTCGGGCCGGTGGTCGGCGAGGTTGTCGAGGAGACGACGTACCTCAAGCTGCAGACCCGCGACGACAGCATTCAGGGTCACCGGTACCGGCGCTACTGGAAGGGCCACTACTTCAAGTCGCTGCCCGACGACGCGATCCGCGCGTTGCTGCGGACGCCGGGTCCGTCCGCGAGCTTGCAGGCGTACGGCGGCGCGATCGCCGACGTACCGGATGGGGATGCGGCGTTCAGTCATCGGGAGACGCTGTTCGAGTTCGTCACTGCCACTCGGTGGGAGGACGCGGACGAGGATCAAGCCCGGATCGCTCGGCTGCGCGAGTACGCCGCGACGCTGGCGCCGTACGCGAGCGGGGCGTACGTGAACACGCTGAACGGCGACCCGATCCAGCGCGCGTTCCCGCCGGCGAAGCTCGAGCGGCTGGTGGCGCTGAAGACGGCGTACGACCCGGCGAACGTCTTCCACCTCAACCAGAACATCTGCCCCGGCGAGGCGGGTGCGGAGAGCGCCGCCTGACTGGTACCTCTGGAGGGTGGACTTCGAGTCTGTCTTCGCCGGTGTGGCCCGGGTGATCGAGGGCTCCGGCGTGGTCATCATGGCCGTCGGCCTCGCCGCCGTCCTGATCCGGTACGCGTACGACGTGATCCGCAAGGGCGCCGGGAGTTACAACCAGCTGCGGGTCGATCTGGGCCGGGTGATACTGCTCGGCCTGGAGATCCTGATCGTCGGCGACATCATCCGCACGATCATCGTGGAGACCTCCCTCGAGAGCGTGCTGGTGCTCGGCCTCATCGTGGTGATCCGGGTGGTGCTCAGTTTCGCGCTCGAAGTGGAGATCTCCGGGTCGTGGCCGTGGCAGCAGCGACGTGGTGACCAATCGGACGCGGCATGATGGAGATGTGACGACTGAACTCACGCCGGAGCTGGCGGCGACGATCGAGGAAGGGTTCTCGAAGCGGGACCGGGCGAACATGGGCCCGACGATCGCCTTCTTCGAGAAGCTGCTGAGCGAGCATCCGGACAACCCGCACGTGCTCTACGAGGTCGGCGGGTCGTACGACACGGCCGGCCTGGAGGAGAAAGCGGTCGGGTACTACGAGCGCGCCCTGCCGGGGCTGACCGGGGAGACGCGCCGCAAGTGCCTGCTGCAGTACGGCAGCACGCTGCGCAACCTCGGGCGGTTCGACGAGTCGCTGGCGGTGTTCAAGGACGCGTGCGCGGAGTACCCGGAATCGGACTCGCTCAGGGTCTTCAAGGCGCTGACGCTGCACGCTGCCGGGAAGAACGACAAGGCGCTGGCCACGCTGCTGCTGGTGATCGCCGACAAGGTCGACTCGGCCGAGATCAAGCGCTACGAGGCCGCGATCCGCGGGAACGCGGACTACCTGGCCAACCTGGGCTAGCTCTCGCGCCAGCTCCGGGCTGGCTCTCGGCCTGCTCCGGGCTGCTCCCGGGCCGGTTCCGGGGTTAGCTCGAGGCCTTGCGGCCGACCGCGCCGTAGATGGCGTCGCGGATGTCGGGCGGGTGCTCCTCCTCGACCCGACCGCCGGGCACGTGCCACTCGCCCAGCGGGACGACGCCCGGCTCGAGGATCTCCAGGTCGCCGAACAGCGACGAGATCTGCGCGACCGAGCGGAACGCCAGGGTCGGGAACGCGTCCTTGACGTTCTCGAGCAGCTCGGTCACCAGCAGGTCGACCGGGCCGCCGTCGCCCGGGTTGCACGCATGCGTGATCGCCAGATACGACCCCGGCGGCAGCGCGTCGACGTACTTGTGGACGATCTCCCGCGTCTGCTCGTAGTCGGCGATGTGGTGCAGCATGAGCGCCATCACCAGCGCGACCGGCTCGCCGCCGGCCAGCAGGTCCCTGATCCCCGGGTCTGCCAGCACCTCGTCGGGTCTGGTCAGATCCGCGGCGGTGAAGTGCGTCCGGTCGTTGTCGAGCAGTAGGGCCCGTCCGTGGGCGACCACGGACGGGTCGTTGTCGATGTAGATCACCGAGGCGTCGGCGCTGACCTTCTGGGCGATCTGGTGGGTGTTCTCCGCGGTCGGCAGGCCGGAGCCCGCGTCGATGAACCGCCGTACGCCGGCCTCGTCGGCCAGCCAGGTGATCACCTCGCGGAGCCAGGCCCGGTTCGCCCGGGCCCAGACGGGTGTCTCCGGCGCGATCTTCATGATCTGCCGGTACAGCGCGCGGTCGGACTCGTAGTTGTCCTTGCCGCCGAGGGCGTAGTCGTACACCCGCGCCACGCTCGGACGCGTGGTGTCGATCCCGTGCGCGACCAGCCCACCGTCATTCACCGGCTGATCGGTCACACTCTCTCCTCGCGTCGAGGCGTCTTCGCACCCGATACGAGGGTAACGTACAGAGAGTCAGCGTTTCACCACGGCGAGTTCGATCTGTGTAAAACCTCAAGATTTACAGGGCTTTCAGCACGCGCACGCAACTCCGCGTGGCGCGGTGAGCGGATCCGGTAGCCGGCGATCGATGCCTTCGGCGGTCTCGACCGGCAGCCCTTCGCGGGTCCAGTACTCGAAGCCGCCGATCATCTCCTTGACCGGATATCCCAGTTTCGCGAACTCCAGCGCAGCCCGGGTCGCGCCGTTGCAACCCGGCCCCCAGCAATACGTCACGACAGCCACACCTTCCGGTACGACGGACGCCGCGCGAGCCGCGATCTCCCTCGTCGGCAGGTGGACCGCACCGGGTACGTGGCCCTGGTCCCAGCTCTCCTGACTGCGGCTGTCGATCAGCACCCAGCCCGTCACCCCGCCACCGATGTCCGAGGCAACATCCGACACGTCTGTCTCATAAGCCAGCCGCTCCGCGAAGTGTGCGACGGCGGCCTGGTCGATCTGTTGGGTCATGTTGGTCATGCAGTCAGGGTCAGCCATCCGGCAGTGCCGCGAACAGTGGCAGAAATGCCCTAGTGCGTCAAAATTCAGCCATGATGTTCGGTGATCTTGGCCCGCGCGCGGGCCACCTTGATTGCCGCCTTCAACGACTCCACGTCGTACGCGCCGTAGTGCCGCTGACCGTTCACGAAGAACGTCGGCGTACCGGAGACCCCGCTGGTGTCGGCGGACTCGACATCCTGCGCGACCCGGGCCGCGGCCACGTGCCGCTTCACGTCGTCGTGCAGCTTGTCCGCGTCGAGGCCGAGCTGCTCGGCGTACCGGATCAGGTCGGCCGGCTGCAGCTTGTCCTGGTTCGCGAGCAGCAGGTCGTGCATTTCCCAGAACGCGCCTTGCGCGGCCGCCGCCTCCGACACCTCGGCGGCGATCTGGGCTCTGGGGTGTACGTCGGACAGCGGGAGGTGCCGCCAGACGAATCGGAGGTCGTCGTCCTGCATGATGTCGCGGACGATCGGCTCGGCCCGGCCGCAGTACGGGCATTCGAAGTCGCCGTACTCGACCAGCGTCACCGACGCGTTCTTCGGACCGCGGATGTGGTCACGCTCCGGATCGACCGGGTCGCTCAGGTCTTGCAGCTGCTCCGCGTTGCCGAGCAGGGCGAACGCCTTCTTGGGCGGGGAGAGCAGCTTGGCCGCGCGGAACACCACCCAGGTGAGCGCCGACGCGATCACGACCGCCGACAGCAGACCGACCTTCGCCTCGGCGAGCTGCGGTCCGTCGAACGCGATCGTTGCGATCAGCAAGGAGACGGTGAACCCGATCCCGGCGATCGTTCCGCTGCCGAGCACCGCGGCCCAGCCGACGCCCGCCCGGATCCGGCCGGCGCTGAGACGCTCCAGCAGCCAGGACACCGACGTCACGGCGACCGGTTTGCCGACTACGTACCCGAGCAGGATGCCGAGCGTGATCGGCGAGGTGAACGCCCGCCCGAGGAACGCCATGTCGATCGTCACGCCGGCGTTCGCGAGGCCGAAGAGCGGGACGATCAGGTAGCTGGTCCAGGGGTGGTAGAGGTACTGCAGGCGCTCGTTCGGCGAGATCGTCGTGGTCAGGCCGACGGTCGCGGAGCGTGCGAGCTCCGGCGTCGGTTGCTCGCGGAACAGGCGGAACAGGCCGGTGGCCTGCTCGAGCTCTTCTCTTCCGGGTGAGTACGCCGGCGCGGTCAGGCCGATCGCCAGTCCTGCTACGACCGGGTCGACACCGGACTTGAGCAGGGCGGCCCACATGAGCACGCCGAGCACGGCGTACAGCCAGGTTTTGCGGACGTGGAACAGCGAGAGGGTGAGCACGACGGCGAACGCGATGATCGCCAGCACGAGCGGCATCAGCTGGATGTCCTCGCTGTAGACGACCGCGATGACGACGAGTGCGAGCAGGTCGTCGACGACGAAGACGGTCAGCAGGAACACCCGCACACGGTCCGGTACGCCGCGACCGACGAGCGCGAGCAGGCCGAGCGCGAGCGCGGTGTCGGTGGACATCGCGACACCCCAACCGTGCGAGCCCGGTCCGCCGGCGTTGAAGGCGAGATAGATCAGCACGGGCGCGACCATGCCGGCGATCCCGGCCAGCATCGGCAGGATGAACCGGGTCCGGTCGCGGAGATCACCGAGATCGAACTCGCGACGCGCCTCCAGCCCGACCACCAGGAAGAACAGCGTCATCAGACCGCTGTTGATCCACTCCCGGAGATCCAAACTCAGTACGTTGTCCCCGAGCCCGATCGAGAGATGGGTGCGCCAGAGGTCGTCGTACATACCCGGGAACAGGTTCGCCCACAGCAACGCGAGGACGATCGCTGCCGCGAGTACCCCAGAACTCCCCGCCTCGGTCCGAAGAAAGGACCGCATCGGCGCGGCAACCTCCCGCCGCCAGTTGGTCCGCCCACTCAACAGACCAGTCAAGTCCGCCACACGCCAAACTGTAACCAGCCCCACCAGCAAACGAGCCGAGCAGGTGAGTAGAACCCATCGCGGTGCTACGCGGGGGTCTTGCCCGCAGTACCGCGAGGGCTTCCCGCAGTACTGCGGAGGGCTTCTGCGTATCACCGCGAGGGGCTTCTCCGCGCACCGCAGGGTATACAACAATCTGCTCGGATTTCCGGCATGGTCTCGTTTCGGTGGAGTGGCTAACGCTCTGGTGGCTGGGGGCTGCATGATTACCGTGCCTATTGCACGACCATGCCCTGGAGCCCCTGTGACAGAGCCTGACCTCGCTACGTCGGCGGATACGTTTGCCCGGCTGGCGATCGAGTTGCATGATGCGCCTGGTGTCGAGGAGACCATCGACGCTGTTGTGCAGTTTGCGTTACAGGCTCTTAACTGCACGTACGCAGGCGTGACCCTGTACACGCGTGGTTCGCGGCCGGAAGTCGCCGCGGTCACCGACCCGGTGGTCGCGGATGTCTACCAGCTGCAGATCGACACCGACAACGGTCCGCTGGTCACCGCGCTCCGCGAGCGTACGACGATCCTGATCCGCGACACCGATACCGACGACCGTTGGCCCGAGTGGGCGGCGAAGGTGTCGGCGCTGGGAGTGCGCAGCGTTCTCGACGTACCGCTCGCGACGGGTGACGCAACGCGACAGACCGTCGGCGTACTGGGGTTGTACAGCCCGCTCCCGGACGCGTTCACCGAGGACGACGAGGCGATCGCGCACATCCTCGCGCGGCACGCGTCGGTCGCGGTGGCGTCCGCGCGGCACGAGGAGACGATGGCGCAGGCCGTCGACGCGCGGAAACTGGTCGGTCAGGCGATGGGCATCCTGATGGAGCGCTTCGACGTGGACGACGATCGGGCGTTCGCGATCCTCAAGCGGTACTCGCAGGACACCAACACCAAGCTCCGCGACGTCGCCCAGCACCTGATCGACACCCGGAAGCTCCCGCGCTGACGGGCGGGCACAATCTGACACCGTTGTCCAGGCTCCACGGGGTGAAATCCGTTGCATACTTCGATGAGAGTTGGGTACTCCGCCCGCACGGTGTTCACTCGATCCGAGTGGTGTGGACATCTGTCTGTCATTGGGTGAGCTTGACGCCGGGATTTGTGCGGCCAGAACCGCGGACCGGGTCACGTCCCGGCGTCCTCACCCCTAGCGCCATCGACTCGTCCGGCTGATGCGCCGGTTACCCTGACGCAGTGGGTGCCTGGCAGCCGTTGTCCGGCCCGTCACGGCAGGTGGCGTTGGAGATCCTGCTGGACGGGCCGTTGTCGCGCGCCGAGCTCTCCCGTCGCGTCGGCCTGTCCCCCGGCAGCCTGACGCGCCTGACGAAGCCGATGGTCGAGTCGGGCCTGCTCGTCGAGGTCGAAGGCGGTCCGACCGACGCCAGGGTCGGCCGCCCGTCGCAACCGCTCGATCTCGACGCGAACGCGCACCATTTCGTCGGCATCAAGCTCACCGGCGACTCAGCGATCGGCGTACTCACGACTCTGCGCGCTGACGTGATCGCGAGCGTCGAGCGTCCGCTCACCGATCCCACCCCGTCCGCGGTGGCCGACCTCGTTCTCGAGATCCTGGACGAGCTGGCGGTCCAGGTTCCGGGCGGTACTGCGATCACCGGGCTCGGGGTCTCGATCGGCGGTCGCGTCGCCGACGGATCCGAGGTCCGTTGGGGTCCGTACCTCAACTGGGTCGACGTGCCGTTCGGCGAGATCCTCGCGGCGCACACCAGCGTCCCGATCGTGGTCGCGAACGACCTGACCTCGCTGACCGAGGCCACGCACTGGTTCGGCGCCGGCCGCAACTCCGACCGCTTCGTCCTGGTCACGATCGGCGCCGGCGTCGGGTACGGGCTCGTCGTCCACAACCAGGTCGTCGACAGCCCCGACGTCACCATCGGCCTGATCGGTCATCACCCGCTCCTCCCGGACGGTCCGCGCTGCGACCGCGGTCACCGCGGCTGCGCGCTGAGCCTGCTGACCGTCGGCGCCATCACCGACCAGGTCGGTACGGCGATCGGCCGACCGGTCGGGTACGACGAGGCGCTCGATCTCGCCGCGAAGGGTGATCCCGCCGCGCGCGAGGTGATCGGCCGCGCCGGCCGCGCTCTCGGCAAGCTGATCGCGGCCGCGGCGAACTTCACCATGCCCGAACTCGTCGTCCTCGGCGGTGAGGGCGTCCGGCTGGCCGAGGTCGCCCACGACGACCTACTGGCCGGCCTGCACGCCGATCGGCACCCGTCGGCCGCGGAGCTGCCGATGGTCCTGCAGCCCGCCGACTTCAGCGAGTGGGCCCGCGGCGCCGCGGTCGTCGCGATCCAGACCTTCGTCCTCGGAACGACGTAACTGACTAATCCAAGATAAACAGTTACACTCACCGTCATGGACCTCGTGAGGCGATGGGTGGAGGGCTGGCGACTGTGCCGCGGGCTGGAGCCGGTGATCGAGTACGCCGACGCCTATGCCGCCGTACTGCGCCTGCCCGGCCGCGAGCGGGAACTGTTCGCGCGCAGCGACGACCCGGAGACCGTGGATCGGCTCGTCCGGGAGCTCACCGCCGACACCTGGCTGACAGTTACCACGCAAGACGGTAACGGGATTGCACGTCGACTCGCGGCTGCCGGGGCGCGGCCGTTCGAGGAGCAGAAGACGCTGATGTCGATCGACCTGCGCGAACACCCCTTGGCGACCGCGGAGTTCGAGTCGGTCGGTTCGCTGGAGTACGCGCGGGTGCTGATCGACGGCACGGTCGCGGCCCACGGCATGGTGGCGATCGTGGGCGACGATGCGGTGATGCATGACATCCAGACCGAACCGGCGTACCGGCGGCGCGGCCTCGGCAGCATCGTCATGGGGGCGTTGAGCCGGCGGGCGCTCGAGCGCGGTGCGAGCACCGGTTTGCTGATGGCGACCACCGACGGGTTCCACCTCTACCACAAGCTCGGCTGGTTGCCCGAGGCAACCATGGTGACGGCGTCAGGAGACGCGCGCGCGGTGCGCGGCGACCTTGGTGCGGTTCTGACAGGCCGTTGAGCAGAACCGCTGCGTGCGGTTGCGCGTCGAGTCGAGGAATACGTCTTCACAACGAGTGGCCTCGCAGCGACGCAGGCGCTCGACCTCGTCGCTGCCGAGGAGCATCGCCACCGCGGTAGCGAGTTCGGCCAGCCAGCCGGCGGCCTCGTCCGGGCTGCCGAAGTGCAGGTGCCACGGCGCTCCGTCGCGGCGGACGAGTTGGGGTGCTGCCTTGGTCTCGCGGAGCAACCCGTTCACCAGGTCGGCGGCGCCGTCGACATCCGGCAGGCGGCGCAAAGCGTCGTACAAGATCTTGGCGCCGGCCGCGTAGTCGGCGACGTCGATCTCCGGCACGCGGTTCGTCGTCAGCCGGAGCGCGGCACTGACCGCTTCGGCGTCGGGAGTCGTCGCCGGACGGCCCTGGCGCGGGTCGGATCCGAAGGTGTTCGCCAGCGCGATCGCCGCGGACAACGACGCCTTCAGGTGATCGGTGGCCTCCACCCGTCCAGTATCCCCCGGAAAGTTCGGTCATCGGGGAAAGTTCGTTCATGTGGAGGAGGCCGGTCATACCAGGGTCGTAGACAGCGGCTGCGTAGATCCGTCCGCGCTCCGATGAAGCGGATCGTTGCCAGAAACAACAATGACTGACATGTTCCTGGTTCAGTCCCGCCACCGCCCGGCGCCACGTGGGATCGCCGGATTGTCGGAGGCCGTCGTCGACCTGTCCGCCATTCGCGACAACGTCCGGACGTTCCGGCGGCGGGTGCCGCAGGAGGTCCTGGCCGTGGTCAAAGCCGACGCCTTCGGGCACGGCGCCGTACCGGTGGCCCGCGCGGCGGTCGAGGCCGGGGCGACCTGGCTCGGGGTCGCGCATGCCGACGAGGCGTTGCAGCTGCGCGCGGCCGGGCTGACCGTACCGATCCTGACCTGGTTGTACGACGCCGCGGAACTGATGCTGCTCGGCGATGTGGACGTGGACGTCAGCGTCTCGACCGTCGCCGAGTTGCAGCGGGTCGTCTCCATCCCATCCGTCCAGTCGGTGCACCTCAAGCTGGACACCGGTCTCCACCGGGCCGGCAGTGCACCTGACCAGTGGATCGAGCTCACCCGAACGGCGGCGCACTACGAGGCGCTCGGCGCCGTCACGGTCCGCGGGATCTGGTCGCATCTCTCGCACGGCGACTCCGCCGACGCCGTGCAGAGCACGCGGCAGTTGCAACTCCTGCGGACCGGGGTGGGTCTCGCGCACCGGGCCGGGCTACGCCCCAGCGTCGTGCATCTCGCGAACTCGGCCGGTGCGATCACGCTCGACGCACCGGATTGCAACCTGGTCCGGATCGGCGCCGGCCTGTACGGGATCGACGAAGTCGGCCTCGGGCTGCGGCCGGCGATGCGACTGATGAGCAAGCTGGCTCAGGTACGCCGGATCCGTGCGGGCGAAGGGGTTTCGTACGGGCACGACTTCGTGGCGGAGCGGGACACCACGATCGGACTCGTCCCGATCGGGTACGCCGACGGCATCCCGCGGGTCGCTGTCCGGCAGGCGAGCGTGCAGTGCCACGGCGTACGGATGCCGGTGATCGGGCGGATCGCGATGGACCAGTTCGTCGTCGATGCGGGTGATATCGCGGTCGAGCCGGGTGAACCGGTCACGATCTTCGGCGACGGATCCTCCGGCGAACCGACCGCCTCCGAGTGGGCCGACTGGGCGGGCACGATCCCGCACGAGATCTACTGCGGCATCGGATCGCGGGTGCCTCGTCGCTACGAGGAGGGCAACCGATGAGGATCGCAGTCGTGATGGGCGGGGCGAGTCCGGAGCATCAGGTTTCGCTTGCCAGCGGCAAAGGGATCGTGAAGGCGGTCGAAATCCTCGGCCATATGGCGATCCCGATGGTGATCGATGCCGATGGCAACTGGGTGGACGGGCAACACGAGGCGATCGAGATCCTGCAGGCCTGCGACGTCACCATCCCGGCGTTACACGGGGAAGGCGGTGAGGACGGCCGGCTGCAAGGGTTTCTCGAGCAGCTGCACGTTCCGTACGTCGGCAGCGGTATCGCCGCCAGCGCCGTCGGTCTGGACAAGCATCTGACCAAGGCGGTCCTGCGAGCGCACGGAATCCCGGTCACGCCGGGTGTGACACTTCGCGGGGCCGAGCTGACCGACACCGAAGCAGCTCTTCAGAAGGTGAAGGCGGCCGGGCTCGACTTCCCGCTGTTCGTGAAGCCGGGCAACGGGGGATCGAGTTTCGGGGTGTCCAGGGCAACGGACCTTCCGACGCTGCTGGCTGCGATCGCGGACGCCGCCGTACTCGATCCGCAGGTCCTCGTTGAGCGCGAGATGGTCGGCCGCGAGATCGACCTGGCGGTGCTGGAGTTCCCGGACGGGCGGATCGAGACCGCACCCGCGTTGGAGATCCACCCTGACCCGAACCAGCCGTTCTTCGACGCGACCGCCAAGTACGACAGCGCTGCCACGCGATTCGTCGTACCGGCTCCGCTGGATCCCGAGCTGGCCGAGCGGTTGCGGCGTACGGCGATCGACGTCTTCGAGGTCCTCGGGTGTGCGGGGCTTGCCCGGGTGGACTTCTTCGTGCCGAGCGATGGGGATCCGGTGGTCAACGAGATCAACACGTTCCCCGGATTCACGCCGGCGTCGCAGTTCCCGCGGATGTGGGCCGCGGCCGGACTGTCGTACGCCGAGGTCGTCGACACGCTGATCCGTACGGCGGTGGCGCGCGGATGACCGTACTACTGAGCGACGACCGGATCACGAGCATCCCGGCGATCGAGAACGGCGAACCGTTGGTCGAGCTGTTCACGCGGGGTGTGGTGACGACCGGTCGCCAATTCGCACGGGAGAGCGTCGCGGACCGACTCGCGCTGGCCGACACATTCCTGCCGGCGGGGATCCGGTTGCACGTCGTCGAAGGACTCCGCCCGATCGACAGCCAGCAGGAGATCTACGACGGCTACCGCGCCGAGCTGGAACGGCTCCATCCGGGCATCTCCGACCACGACGTACACGTGCTTGCCAGTCGTTTCGTCTCACCGATCGAAGTCGCGCCGCACGTAGCCGGCGCAGCAGTCGACCTCACCCTGGTCGGCGCTCACGGCCCGCTCGACCTGGGCACCCCGATCGACGCCACCCCGGAACAGAGCAACGGCGCCTGCTTCTTCGCGGCCACCAACATCAGCCGCGAGGCCCGCACGAACCGCGCCCTACTGGCCGACGTACTGACCGCCGCCGGCCTCGTCAACTACCCCACGGAGTGGTGGCACTGGTCCTACGGCGACCGCTACTGGGCCTACGCCGAGAACCACCCCGCCGCGCTCTACGGACCGGCGTACTGCATGACGTGATAGCTGCTGCCTATCGCGCGATAGGCAGCATTGCTTTGACCGCGTGGCGCTGGCGACGGAATGTTGTATACATGACGAGTGAGGTCGTGGTCGACAGGTCTGTGCCCGCGCCCGGGCGGGCGCAGCGCGTGCGGGAGATCGCCTCGGAGTTGCAGGGGCTGCGAGGCGCGCTGATCCCGATCCTGCATGCGGTGCAGGAGGAGCTCGGGTACGTCGCGCAGGACGATGTTGCGGTGGTGGCCGACGTACTTAACTTGTCGGTGGCCGAGGTGCACGGGGTGGTCACGTTCTACAAGGACTTCAGGCGGACCGCTCCGGGCCGTACGACGGTCGCCGTCTGTCAGGCGGAGGCCTGTCGGGCGGTGGGGGCGGTCGAGTTGGCCGCCTACGCCCGGCTGCGTACCGGTTGCGGGTTGGGCGAGACCTCGGTCGATGGGCGTATCACGCTCGAGGAAGTGTTCTGCTTCGGGAACTGTGCGCTCGGGCCGACGGTGCAGGTCGGTGGCAAGCTGCACGGCCGAGTCAGCCCGGCTCGCCTCGACGCCTTGCTGGGAGAAGCGCGATGAGGGTCTTCGTACCGCGTGACTCGGCGGCTCGCTCGGTGGGAGCGGACGAGGTGGCGGAGCGGATCGCTGCGCAGACCCAGGGCCGCGAGGTGGAGGTCGTTCGCACCGGCTCGCGAGGGATGTTGTGGTTGGAGCCGTTGGTGGAGGTGGAGACGGCCGTGGGGCGGGTCGGGTACGGGTCGGTGGCTCCTGAGGGTGTGGACGGGCTGATCGCGGCCGGGATGCTCGCCGGCGAAGGCGAGAGTCTCGGGCTGGTGGAGGAACTGCCGTGGATGCGGCGGCAGGAGCGGTTGACGTTCAAGCGGGTCGGCGTAATCGATCCGCTGTCGGCCCAGGACTACGAAGCGCACGGCGGGATGCGCGGGTTACGCGAAGCGCTCGCGATGACGCCGGCCGACGTGGTTGAGGCTGTCGTCGAGTCGGGGTTGCGCGGACGCGGCGGCGCCGGGTTTCCGACCGGGATCAAGTGGCGGACCGTGCTCGGCGCCGAGGCGGATCTCAAGTTCGTGTGTTGTAACGCGGACGAAGGGGATTCGGGCACGTTCGCGGATCGGATGCTGATCGAGGGCGATCCGTTCACGTTGATCGAGGGGATGACGATCGCGGCGTACGCGGTCGGCGCGGCGGAAGGGTACGTGTACCTGCGTTCGGAATACCCGGACGCCGTCGCGACTCTCAAGGCAGCGATCGCGCGGGCGCACCAGGAAGGATGGTTGGGGCCGGACATTCTGGGCTCAGGGTTCGGCTTCGACCTGCACGTCCGGGTCGGCGCGGGTGCGTACATCTGCGGTGAAGAGACCTCGATGCTGGAGAGCCTGGAGGGCAAGCGCGGCATGGTCCGCGCCAAGCCTCCGATCCCCGCTCTGCAAGGGCTTTTCGGCCGGCCGACCGTGGTCAACAACGTATTGTCCTTGGCGACAGTGCCGACGATCCTCGCGCACGGGGCGAAGATCTACGCCAGCTACGGCTCCGGCCGATCTCGAGGTACCAGCGTCTTCCAGCTCGGCGGCAACGTCGCGCACGGCGGGATCGTCGAGACCGCGTTCGGCATCACGCTCGGCGAACTGGTGAACGACTTCGGCGGCGGAACAGCCAGTGGGCGGCCGACGCGAGCCGTTCAGGTCGGCGGCCCGCTGGGCGCCTATCTCCCGATCGAGCAGTTCGACCTGCCGATGGATTACGAGGCGTTCGCACAGGCCGGCGCGATGGTCGGGCACGGCGGGATCGTGGTGTTCGACGACACCGTGGACATGGCCGCGATGGCGCGGTTCGCGTTCGAGTTCTGCGCGGCCGAGTCGTGCGGCAAGTGCACGCCGTGCCGGGTCGGCGCGGTCCGCGGTGTCGAAACCATTGATCGGATCGTGGCGGGGACCGACCGGGACAAGAACCTATTGGTTCTCGAGGACCTGTGCGAACTGATGACCGACGGCTCGCTCTGCGCGATGGGCGGCCTCACCCCGATGCCCGTACGCAGCGCCGTCCGCCACTTCGGAGAGGACTTCAACGCATGACCCTGCTCAAGGAACCAGACTTCGGTACGCCGGCCCGCCCCGGCGAGGCGACAGTCGAGCTCACCATCGACGGGATCAACCTCAGAGTCCCACCCGGTACATCGGTCATGCGCGCCGCGAAGGAAGCCGGTGTCGACGTACCCAAGCTGTGCGCGACCGACAACCTCGAGGCGTTCGGGTCGTGCCGGCTGTGCGTGGTCGAGATCGACGGGGTCAAAGGCACTCCGGCCTCTTGTACGACGCCGGTCCGTGACGGCATGAACGTCCGCACCCAGAATGAGCGGCTCGGCAAGCTGCGCCGCGGTGTGATGGAGCTGTACATCTCCGACCACCCGCTCGACTGCCTGACCTGTTCGGCCAACGGCGACTGCGAACTGCAGGACATGGCCGGCGTCACCGGTCTGCGCGAGGTCCGCTACGGCTCGGGTGTCGAAGCCGGCGCGAACCACATGGATCTCGAGACCGACACCTCCAACCCGTACTTCGACTTCGAGGCGTCGAAGTGCATCGCCTGCTCGCGCTGCGTCCGCGCCTGCGACGAAGTACAGGGGACTCTGGCTCTGACGATCGAGGGGCGTGGATTTGATTCCAAGGTCGCGGCCGGCGCCGGGGTGCCGTTCTTCGAATCGGACTGTGTGTCGTGCGGCGCGTGCGTACAGGCATGCCCGACGGCGACGCTGCAGGAGAAGTCGGTGGTCGAACTCGGGATGCCGACGCGGACCGTCCTGACGACCTGCGCGTACTGCGGTGTCGGGTGCTCGTTCAAGGCCGAGTTGCGCGGTGACGAGCTGGTCCGGATGGTGCCGTACAAGAACGGCGGCGCGAACGAGGGCCATTCGTGCGTGAAGGGCCGGTTCGCGTTCGGGTACGCATCGCATCCGGACCGGGTGCTGGAGCCGATGGTCCGGGACACGATCGCCGACGAGTGGCGGACGGTGTCGTGGGAGGAGGCGATCGGCTTCACGGCGCGCCGGTTGCGGGAGATCCAAGCGCAGTACGGCCAGGGTTCGATCGGTGCGATCACCTCGTCGCGGACGACCAACGAAGAGGTGTACGCCGTCCAGAAGATGGTGCGAGCCGTCTTCGGCAACAATAACGTCGACACGTGTGCGCGCGTGTGTCACTCGCCGACCGGGTACGGGCTGAAGCAGACCTTCGGCGAATCCGCCGGCACCCAGGACTTCAGGTCGGTCGACGAGTCCGACGTGATCCTGCTGATCGGTTCGAACCCGACCGACGCGCACCCGGTGTTCGGGTCGCGGATGAAGCAGCGGATCCGCCGGGGCGCGAAGCTGATCGTGATCGACCCGCGGCGGATCGACCTGGTCCGATCGCCGCATGTCGAGGCCGCGCACCACCTCGAGCTGAGGCCGGGCACGAACGTCGCGATCATCAACGCCCTCGCTCACGTCATCGTCACGGAAGGACTCGTGGATCGCGACTTCGTCACGAGCCGCTGCGAGGACTTCGAGTCGTGGGAGGCGTTCATCGCGCGGCCCGAGCACAGTCCCGAGGCCATCGCCGAGATCTGCGGCGTGCCGGCTGACGAGATCCGGGCCGCGGCGCGGTTGTACGCGACCGGCGGGAACGCGGCCATCTACTACGGCCTCGGCGTCACCGAGCACAGCCAGGGCTCGACGATGGTGATGGGGATGGCCAACCTCGCGATGGCGACCGGGAACATCGGCCGCGCCGGCGTCGGCGTGAACCCGATGCGCGGCCAGAACAACGTACAAGGTTCGTGCGACATGGGTTCGTTCCCGCACGAGCTCCCCGGATACCGGCACGTGTCCGACGACGACGTACGGTCGATCTACGAGCACCTGTGGGGTACGCCGATCCTCAACGAGCCGGGGCTGCGAATCCCGAACATGTTCGACGCCGCGATCGACGGATCGTTCAAGGCGCTGTTCGTGCAGGGCGAGGACATCGCGCAGTCGGATCCGAACACGCAGCATGTCTTCGCGGCGCTCGGCGCGCTGGATCTCCTGGTGGTACAGGATCTTTTCGTCAACGAGACCGCGAAGTTCGCCCACGTTCTGTTGCCGGGGACATCGTTCCTGGAGAAGGACGGGACGTTCACCAACGCCGAGCGGCGGATCAACCGGGTGCGGCCGATCATGGCGCCGCGGACCGGGAAGCAGGAGTGGGAGATCATCTGCGAGATCGCGCAGGCGATGGGGTACCCGATGCACTACGACTCGGCTGCGCAGATCATGGACGAGATCGCGGTGACGACGCCGACGTTCACAGGCGTCTCGTTCGCGAAGCTGGACGAGCTGGGGTCGATCCAGTGGCCGTGCAACGTCGAGCACCCGGACGGTACGCCGATCATGCACGCCGACGAATTCACCCGCGGCAAGGGCCGGTTCATGGAGACCATGTACGTGCCGACGTCCGAGCGGTCGACCCGGAAGTTCCCGCTGATCCTGACGACCGGGCGGATCCTCTCGCAGTACAACGTCGGCGCACAGACCCGGCGTACGGCGAACGTCGCGTGGCATGCCGAAGACGTGCTGGAGATCCATCCGCACGATGCCGAGGTGCGCGGAGTGACCGACGGCGACCTGGTCGCGTTGTCGAGCCGTGTCGGGCGGACCGAGCTGCGGGCGAAGATCTCGGACCGGATGCCCGTCGGCGTCTGCTACACGACGTTCCACCACCCGGTCAGCGGGGCGAACGTCGTCACCACGGACAACTCGGACTGGGCCACCAACTGCCCGGAGTACAAAGTCACCGCGGTCCAGGTGGACCTCATTCCCGCCTCGATCGCCACGGACGCCGTGCCCGAGCCAGTCGTTGCAGGAGGCAACCGATGAGCGGCGGCATCCCGCCGTACGTGCGGTTGGCGAACGAGATCGCGGCCCAGTTCGCGCACCGCTCCCTCGAGGACGCTGCCACCGTGATCGCCAACCACCTGAAGGCGACCTGGGACCCGCGGATGAAGCAGGCGCTGATCACGCACGCCGAGTCCGGCGCCACCGACCTGTCCCCCGCGGCAGTCCTGGCTGCCCGCCGCCTCCAGGCCGCTCGGTGACCCATCCCACACAGTCCGGCGGGCCGGGTGCGTTCGACAACCGGGTGTGGGTTGGAGAGGGTAGTCGTGTGGAGGACGAGGGCCGCGGTCTTCGAGCCCGGCGAGCAGCCGTGGCCTGGGATCTGGCCCGGGTACTGGCTCACGCCGCGGCGCGACCTGGCAAGGTGGTTTCGCGCGGACTGGCCGAGGCGGACGGCTGTGTTCTGGGTACGCCGTTGGTGTCGCCGGGCGCGGTCCCTCCGGTGGACCGGGCCGCGATGGACGGGTACGCCGTACGTGGTGCTGGTCCTTGGCGGCTGAACGGACATGTGGAGGCCGGCGCGGCGGATCCGGGGACGTTGGCGGACGGGCAGGCGACGGGGATCGTCACGGGAGCGGCGCTACCGACCGGCACGACCTCCGTGGTGCGCTCCGAAGACGCGGTGGTGACCGGCGATCGGCTGGAGGGACCGGCCGAGGACGGCCGCCACATCCGGCGAGCAGGTGAGGAGTGCCGGCCGGGCGAGCAACTGCTGCCGGCCGGCGTCGTCATCGGCCCGGCGGTGCTCGGGCTGGCCGCAACGGTCGGGCTCAACCGGCTGACTGTCATCCCCCAGCCGACTGTCGCCGCGCTCGTGACGGGCGACGAGCTAGTTCATCGAGGACCGTCTGGCCCGGGTCGGGTGCGAGACGCGATCGGGCCGATGCTGCCCGGGCTGGTCACGCGCGCAGGTGCGCGGCTGGTCGCCTCCGGCTCGTCCACGCCCTCGGTGAGGCATCTGCCGGACTCGCTGGACGAACTCACCAATGCACTCAGCGAGACACGCGCTGACCTGACCCTCGTTTCCGGCTCGTCGGCCTCGGGGCCTGCCGATCATCTGCGAGCTGCGCTCACCTCGCTCGGCGCGGAGATCGTCGTGGACGGCGTCGCCTGCCGCCCCGGTCATCCCCAGGCCCTCGCGCGGTTGTCCGACGGACGACTTGTCCTCGGACTGCCTGGCAACCCGTTCGCCGCCCTCGTCGCTTTCCTGACGCTCGGCGTCGCGGCCATTACCCGCATGCGCGGCCTCCGGCTTCCCGAGCTCGGCCATATCGCCGTACCCGGCGGTGTCAGCTGTCACCCGACCAGCACCCGGCTCGTCCCGGTCCGGCTCACGGCACACGGCGCCGTACCGATCGGCCACGGCGGCTCCGCCATGCTTCGCGGGCCGGCTGTCGCCGACGCTCTGGCCGTCGTCGCCCCCGGTCCGGCGGAGGCGATCGCGGCCCGGCTCCTCCCTCTCGATCCGGGAATCACGTAAATGTCGAGGCCGGCGAGGGGCGTCCGACGTACCGGGCATGAATGACTACGGAGTGACCGGCTCGACCACCGACGTCGAGGTATTGATCAAGCTGCCGATCCGCGAGCTGTGGTCCGGCATCACCGCGATCGACCGGTACGGCGAGTGGAGCCCGGAGTGCTACTACGGCGCCTGGCTCGACGACCGCATCGAGAAGGGCGCTCGCTTCGAGGCGCGCAACCGCTTCAAGGACGGCTTCGAGACCTACGTGACCTGCACGGTCACCGTCGCGGAGGCGCCGTACCGCTTCGGTTGGGACGTGTACGGCGGTGAGGACGTGCCGCTCGCGCACTGGGAGTATGAACTGGAGGACCAGGGCGTCGAGACGCTCGTGCGGCAGACGTTCACCCACGGCCCCGGCGACAGCGGCCTGCGGATGGGCGCGGTCCAGAACCCGGAGCGCGCCGCGGAAATCATCCAGGGCCGGCTCGATCAACTGGCAGCGAACATGCGATCGACTCTCACCGCCATGGAGTCAGCCCTCAGGACGCCTCGCTAGTGCCGGCCCGGGCCGGCCCCACCCACAAGCACTCGGCGGTGCCGGCCTCCAGGTGCTCTTCGTAGACGCCGACCTTGTGGCTGATCACGTTCAGGCACTCGGTCAGGTCCTGGATCTGGGACGTGACGTGGTCCTGATGGCTGCGGAGCAGGGCCAGCCGGTCCTGCTCGTTGCCAGGGCCTTGCCGGACCAGGTCGGTGTACTTGCGGATCGTGTCGAGCGGCATCCCGGACGAGCGGAACTTGATGCACATGTCCAGCCACTCGACGTCATCCTCGGTGTACACACGGCGGCCGTTCGACTCACGCCGGACCGGATCGGCCAGCAGGCCCTCACGTTCGTAGAACCGGAGGGCGTGCACACTCAACCCGGTCCGCTCCGCCACCTGCCCGATACTCAATCCACGCATGGGGCACCCTAACGCCGGGACAGTGTCCCGTGAGCGATGTGGCTTGAGCGATAGCGGCGTTCAGGTGCGTGCATCGGGGTGCTTGGTCAGTGGCCTCGATGCGGAGCATCGTGGGCGCTGGCCAAGTGCCGCGAGGTGCGTGCCTGGGCGCCGATAGCGCCAAGCCACATCGCTCACGGGACACTAAGCTCTTAAAGCAGGGGTTTGAGGGCCGCGAGAGCGTGCTGTACGTCGTCATCGGTCGAGTAGATGTGGAACGACGCGCGCAGTTTCCCGTCCCGGACGGCGGCCCGGATGCCTGCGCTTGCGAAGGCCTCCTGCGCTCCGGGGAGGCTGGTGCTGACGATGGCGCTGTTCGATGGTTCCAGGCCGAGGCCGGCGCGGAACGCGTTCGCGAGGTCGAGGTTGTGGCGGTTGATCGTGTCGACGCCGATCTGTTCGATCAGCTCGAGCGCCGGCGCCGCGCCGACGAAACTGAACCAGGCCGGCGACTGGTCGAATCGCCGCGCGCCCGGGTCGAGCTCCATCACGGGTCCGTAGTACGAACCGTGGACGTCGCGGGCGGCGTACCAACCGGCGGCCACCGGGCGGCAACGCTCCTGCAGGCGCGGCGAGAGGTACCCGAGCGTCGCGCCACGCGGTGACATCAACCACTTGTAACTGTGGGCGATCAACGCGTCGACGCCGTCGATCCGCATCGGCAGCCAACCGAGCGCCTGCGACGCGTCGATCACCACCAACGCGCCGATCTCCTTGCCGGCAGCAATAACCGCCGGCAGATCGAGCACGACGCCGGTGGAGGACTGCACCGCGCTCACCGCCACCAGGTCGATCCCCGGTTTGATTGCGGCCACCAGCTCGGAACCCGGTACGGCGATCACCTCGATGCCGCGGTCCGCGTGCACCTGCCACGGGAACACGTTCGACGTGAACTCGACGTCGTCGGTCAGCACCTTCGCGCCGTCCGGCAACGCCGCCGCGATCGGCACCACCGCCGCGGACACCGTGCTGCCGACGAAGACGTCCGCGGCGTCCGCCCCGATCAGCCGGGCGAACGACTCCCGGGCCCGGCTCGTCGACTCGTCCCACGGCTCCCAGCTCGTCCTGCCGACCCGCCAGTCCGCGAGCGCAGCCTGCAACGCCTCCCACGCCGGTTTGGGCGGCAGCCCGTACGACGCGGTGTTCAACCAGCCCGGCTCCGGATCCCACAGCCCTGCAATGTCCATGCCCGCTACTCTAGGTCGCCCCCGACCTGGAGCCCCCGCGAACTCCACCAGGTGAAATCCCATAACGAGGCTGCATTGCAAGATCCATTCAAAGCCTCCAACAGGAAATCATGAAACTAGAACGACCGGACTGGGGAGGATCATGTACCGAATCGGATAGAAGATCCTCCCCAAACCTGCTTCCCCGTGGGCGCGCCGCGGCGAGCAGACGCGGAGGTGGACCTCCACCACTGAGCAAACCACGGCACCGGCATCGAAGAGGAGGTCCGCACGCCTGAGGCTAGCGGGATACCTTCGGTTGCCGAGTGGCTCACATCCGGACCGCACCGACCCCAACGAGCTCCAGTTGCCGCGTCAGGCCGGCGGTTCCGGGCTGCTTTGCGGAAGAAAGTTCGCACCCAGCGGCAACTACCATCCGGAAAGCCGGTCCACTGCCCTCCAGGTCCCCGATCTGACCTGCCGGCAAATGCTCGGTCGACCACTCCCCCATATCTTTTCTCTTGTCTTTCTGCTTCTTGTGCTGTTTCTCCTGGGCTGCTTTTGTTCATTTTCGGTTTCTCGTGGGCGGTCGTATGGTGGGGGCAGCAACCAACTGCCTTGGAGGGCGCGATGAGTTTCGACAGGCCAGGTCTGCCAAATCCCGGCTACGAGGTAGATGCTGCGGTGGACGACGTGCTGCGGGAGGAGGGTGTGGAGCTGGACGACGACCACGAGCCGGACATCCCCGATCACCCGGGAAGCACGTCGGCCGGCCCGCAGCCGAACTCGCCACGCCGTCCGTCGCACGACGAGGCGGCCGCGCAGGAGTGAGCTCTGCACTACCGTGGCTGCCCATGAGGGAGATGCCATGGCAGTGACGATGCGCGACGTCGCGCGCGAGGCCGGCGTGTCTCCGAAGACGGTCTCGAACGTGATGAACGGCTATCCGTACATCCGCGCCGAGACCCGGACCAAGGTGCTCGCGGCGATCGATGCCCTCGGCTACCGGATGAACATCTCCGCCCGGAACCTGAAGTCCGGGCGGACCGGCGTCATCGGCCTCGCAGTACCTGAGCTGAGCAATCCGTACTTCGCGGAGCTCGCCGACGCGGCGATCGCGGCCGCCGGCGAGCACGGCCTGACGGTGATGATCGAGACCACCGGTGCCGACCGCGAACGCGAACTGACCGCGCTGGCCCGGCCGCGCGGGCATCTGGTGGACGGCCTGCTGTACAGCCCGCTCGGTCTCGGCCCGGAGGACGTCGATCAGCTCCGCACGAACACACCGATGGTGCTGCTCGGCGAGCGGATCTTCCACGGCCCGGTCGACCACGTCATGATCGACAACGTCGAGGGCACCAAGGCCGTCGTACGGCATCTCCTCGACCAGGGCCGCCGGCGGATCGCGGTGATCGGCATCCGGCCCCGGGAGCGCGTCGGCACCGGCGCCATCCGGTACGCCGCCTACGCCGAGATGCTGGCGGAGTACGGCGTTCCCGTGCTGGAGGAGCTCGCGGTCTCGGGCGGGAAGTGGCATCGGTCGAGCGGGGCGGACGCGATGGCCGAGCTGCTCGGGACCGGCCAACGCTTCGACGCCGTCTTCGCCCTCAACGACACGTTGGCGCTCGGCGCGATCCGGGCCCTCGCCGCGCGCGGCGTGCGGATCCCGGACGACGTGGCGGTCGCCGGTTTCGACAACATCGACGAGGCCAGCTACAGCAGCCCGACCCTGACCACGGTCGACCCGAGCCGGGTGCACATCGCCCGGACCGCGGTCGAGCTCCTGGTCCAGCGGATGGCGGGCGACGTCTCGGAGCACCACGAGATCGTCGCCCCCTTCGAACTCCACACCAGGGAATCCACCCTCGGCCCGAACTGAAGTCTTGACGGTCCAGGAGCACTCGGGCATCCTCTCTACACCGATGTAGTACATCGGTGTAGGAGTCGTGCTCCACTCCGCCCTGGAGGACAGATGACTGTACTGATGCCACGCCTCCGGCGAGGCGGGCCATGCGGCTGTAACTCCCGGCCTTCCCTCGTCGCTCCGGTCGCTCCGCTCCCTCCGCTCCTCAGTCCAGGCCGGGAGGCCGCATGACCAGTGACGCCCCGCCCTTCCGACCGGGGCGCCGAGCAGTTCTTGGTGGTCTGCTCGGCGCTCTCACCCTGACCGGCTGCGGCGCTCTCGGCTCCAAGCCGAGAGTTCGCGAATGGAACCTGTTCGGCGGCGGCGACGGTGCTCGCCTGCTGCAGATCCACGACCAGTACGTCGCCGAGCACCCCGACGTCGCGTTCCAGGCGCACACGCTGGCCTGGGGCCCGCCGTTCTACACCAAGCTCGCGATGTCGGCGGCCGGTGGCCGGGCGCCCGAGGTCGCGACCATGCACATGTCCCGGTTGAAGGGGTTCAGCCCGACGACGATGCTCGACCCGATCCCGGTGGAGCTGCTCGAGAACGCCGGCGTACGCCAGTCCGACTTCCTGCCGGCGACCTGGGACCGCTGCGTCATCGACGGCAAGCTGTACGCCGTACCGCTGGATCAGCACCCGTTCGTCCTCTACTACAACCTGGAGATCTGCAAGAAGGCCGGGTTGCTCGGACCGGACAACAAGATCAAGCCGGTCACGGGAGTCACCGCGTTCCTCGACATGCTCCGGGCGGTCAAGGACGCGACCGGCAAGTACGCCGTCTCCGTCGACACCACCAGCCCGTGGCGGCTGTGGTGGACGCTCTACGGCCAGCTCGAAGGCAAGTTCTTCAGCCCTGACGGCAAGGAACTGGTGATCGACGATGCCAAGGCACTCGAGGCCCTGGACCTGATCGCCAAACTGGCGAGCGAAGGCCTCACGCCGCGGTCGGCGAACTACTCGGCCATGGTCGCCCAGTTCAGCAACGGCGAGGCCGGGCTGAGCTTCAACGGCGAGTGGGAGGTCACGACGTACCAGACCGCGAAGCTGCCGTTCAGCATGGCGCCGTTCCCGGTCGTGTACGACGTACCGAAGTTCCAGGGCGACTCGCACACGTTCGTGTTGCCGCACCAGGCGCACCGTAACGCCGACGACACGAAGGCGACGGTCGAATACATCGCCTGGATGCTCAAGCACAGCGTCGAATGGGCAGCCGGCGGCCACATCCCGGCGTACCAGCCGGTGGTGAAGAGCCAGGAGTACCTGGATCTCAAGCCGCAGGCGGAGTACCGCAGCGTCGCTCCGAACGTGTTCTACGACCCGGATGCGTGGTTCAGCGGTTCGGGAGCACAGCTGGAGAACGAGTCGGCGGCGGCCTTCAGCGGGATCGCGACCGGACAAGCCACGCCCAAGTCTGCGCTCGCGCAGTTCAAGGCTGCCACCCAGAAGCTCCTCGACACCCCGTCCCCGGTCTGACAGGAGAACGCCCATGCAAGGACCGGATTGGAAACAACGTTGGGGCGGCCTGTTCTTCGTCGCGCCGTTCCTGCTGCTGTTCGCACTGTTCATGCTCTGGCCGATCGCGTCCGGCTTCTGGAACAGCTTCTTCAACACGAGCCTGGCCGGCGTCAAACACGAGTTCCTCGGCCTGCAGAACTGGCGGGACCTGTTCGGCGACCCGGCCGTCTGGTCGTCGCTGAAGAACACGCTCGTCTTCACCGCGATGAGTACGCCGCCGCTGGTGATCATCGCACTGCTGATGGCCTTGCTCGCCAACCGTAAGGGCATCCTCGGCTGGCTGCTGCGGTTCTCGTACTTCGCTCCGTTCGTCCTGCCGGCCACCGTGGTGACGCTGATCTGGGTGTGGATCTACCAGCCCGGATTCGGCTTGGTGAACGGACTCCTGACGGCCGGCGGATTCGCCGAGATCGACTGGCTGAACACCGAGAACCGGGCCATGCTCGCGGTGGTGATCACGACCGTCTGGTGGACGGTCGGGTTCAACTTCCTGCTCTATCTCGCTGCCCTGCAAGGGATTCCGGCGCAGGTCTACGAGGCGGCCGCGATCGACGGGGCGAACGGCCGGCAGCAGCTGTTCCGGATCACGCTGCCGTTGCTGAGCCGGACCACCGGGCTGATCGTCGTACTGCAACTGGTCGCGTCGTTGAAGATCTTCGACCAGATCTACCTGATGACCAACGGCGGGCCGAACTACGCGACCCGGCCGATCATCCAGTACATCTACGAGTCCGGCTTCACCAGCTACCGGATCGGCTACGCGTCGGCGATCTCGTACCTGTTCTTCGCGATCATCGTGATCGTCGCAGTCGCCCAGTTCAAACTGTTCTCCGGCCGAGGGGAGGCGGCATGACGACCACGACGATGCCGACCGAACGGCGGTCGGCCGCGCCCGCAACCAGGCCTGCCCGTAGTGGACCGGTGAAACCGCGCTGGACCTTCGCCGGAACCGCGACTGCCGTCGGTGCGGTGATCCTGGCGGCCCTCTGGCTCGTCCCGCTGCTCTGGGCTCTCGACACGTCGCTGAAACCGGAGCCGGAGACCACCCGCGCCCCGATCACCTGGTTGCCAGAGGCACCGACCGGAGACGCCTACCGGAGCGTGATCGAGCAAGGGGATCTGATCCGCTGGTTCCTCAACAGCACGGTCGTCTCGATCCTCGTGACTGCGCTGACGCTGTTCGTCTCCGTCCTCGCGGCCTACGGCTTCTCGCGGACGACGTTCCCGGGCCGCCGGGTGCTGTTCGGCCTGATCATCGCCGGCATCCTGGTGCCGCCGCAGGTGCTGATCGTGCCGCTGTTCCAGGAGATGACCGGCCTCGGCCTGGTCGACACCTACTGGGGCATCGTTCTTCCGCAGGTGGTCGCGCCGGTGATGGTGTTCGTGCTGAAGAAGTTCTTCGACGGCATCTCCCGCGACTACGAGGACGCTGCCCGGGTCGACGGCGCGTCCCGGTGGCGGATCGTCTGGAGCGTGATGGTGCCGATGTCGCGGCCGATCTTGGTTGCCGTCGGCATCTTCACGTTCATCGGGGCCTGGAACAACTTCCTCTGGCCCTTCATCGTGACCACCGACCCGTCAATGATGACGATCCCGGTCGGCCTGGCCAACGTGCAGGGCTCGTACGGCCTGCGCTATGCCCAGATCATGGCATCCGCCGTGCTGGGCGGCCTACCTCTGCTGATCGTCTACGCCTTGTTCCAGCGCCACGTCGTCCGCGGTGTCGGAGACGCGGGGATCAAGGGCTAGACACCTATGACAGGAGCAACCTGGTGCCCGCTGCCAACCTGACCATCGACCCCGCGTTCACGATCGCGCCCGTGAACCGCCGTACCTTCGGGACGTTCGTCGAGCACATGGGCCGGTGTGTCTACACCGGCATCTACGAACCCGGACATGCGACCGCCGACGAGGACGGCTTCCGCAAGGACGTCCTCGAGCTGACCCGTGAGCTCGGCGTGTCCGTGGTGCGTTATCCCGGCGGCAACTTCGTCTCCGGTTACCGCTGGGAGGACGGTGTCGGCCCGCGGGACGAGCGGCCGCGCCGGCTCGACCTGGCCTGGCACAGCGTCGAGACCAACGAGTTCGGTCTCGACGAGTTCAGCAAGTGGTGTGTGAAGGCCGGCGTCGAGCCGATGATGGCGCTCAACCTCGGCACGCGAGGCGTCCAGGAGGCGCTCGACCTGCTCGAGTACACCAACCACTCGGGCGGTACGGCGTTGTCCGACCTGCGCGAGCAGCACGGCGCAGCGCCGTACGGGATCAAACTGTGGTGCCTGGGCAACGAGTTGGACGGACCGTGGCAGGTCGGGCACAAGACGCCGACGGAGTACGGGCGGCTCGCGGCCGAGACCGCGCGGGCGATGCGGATGATCGAGCCGGATCTCCAGCTCGTCGCGTGCGGATCGTCGTCGTCGAGGATGCCGCTGTTCGGGACGTGGGAGCGCGACGTACTGCGGGAGACGTACGAGTTCGTCGAGTACATCTCCTGCCACGCGTACTACGGGAACGACGACGGCGACACTGCCTCGTTCCTGGCGTCCGCGGTGAACATGGACCGCTTCATCGAGTCCGTCGTCGCGACCGCCGATCACGTCGGCGCCGAGCTCAAGAGCAGCAAGAAGATCGGCATCTCGTTCGACGAATGGAACGTCTGGTACGGCGAGCGCTCCCGCCGTACCGACGGCCCCCACGACCAGTGGGAGGTGGCGCCGCGACGGATCGAGGACGAGTACAACGCCACCGATGCCGTTGTCGTCGGCAACCTGTTGATCTCGTTGCTCCGGCACAGCGACCGGGTCGGGGTCGCCTGCCTCGCCCAGCTCGCGAATGTGATCGCCCCGATCATGACCGAGCCCGGCGGTGCGGCGTGGCGGCAGCCGACGTTCCACCCGTTCGCGATCACGTCCCGGCTCGCGGCCGGCCAGGTCCTGCGGGTCGAGACCGACTCGCCGCTCACCACGACCGAGAAGTACGGCGAGGTCGCGGCGGTCGACGCGGTCGCGACGTACGACGACGGCAAGGTCGCGATCTTCGCCGTCAACCGGTCGACCGAGGGCCCGATCGAGGTCACCGTCGACGTCAGCCGCACCGGCGTCACGACCATCGCTGAAGCGCTGATCATGCATGCCGCGGATCCGCTGGCCGTCAACTCGGCCACCGACCCCGATCACGTGGTCCCGCAACGGCTCGAGACGGCCACCCTCGTCGACGGCAAACTGACCGTTACGCTCCCGGCCATCAGCTGGACTGCTGTTTCACTGACGACTGACTGACCCGTGCGGCGTCGGACTGGGTGCCCGACGGCACCCAGTCCGATTTCGCTCAAGGCGGACCGGTACGAGGGCTCGTTCACCGGTGTACTAGGTCAGACTGTGTGCCCGTGAGCACTCAGTCCGACCTTGCGGAGACCAACCGCCTGGAAGCGTTCAGTGACGGCGTCTTCGCGATCGCGATCACCCTTCTCGTCCTCGAGTTGCATAGTCCCGAGCTCGAGGAGGGGCAGCGGCTGTGGCCGGCGTTGCTGGACGAGTGGCCGCAGTTCGCGGCGTACCTGACCAGCTTCGCGATCCTCGGCATCATGTGGGTCAACCACCACTCGATGTTCCGCCAGATCCAGCGCGCGGATCGCGGACTGATGTTCCTCAACCTGTTGCTGCTGTTGTGGGCGACGCTGCTGCCGTTCCCGACCAGCCTGTTCGCCGAACATCTCGAGGACCACTCGATCAACGCGAACGTCGCGGCTGCCGTCTACAGCGCGAACCTCACGCTGGCGGCGATCGCGTTCAGCCTGATCTGGTGGTACGTCCTGCGCCACCACCTGGTCGAGCACGAGATGACCAAGTCGCAGATGCGTAAGTCCCTGATCCGCTATTCCATGGGGACGGTGATCTACGGAGCCTGCATCGGCATCTCGTTCATCTCGGCCCAGGTGACGCTGCTGATCGTCTTCCTGCTCGCGCTGTACTACGGCTTCGAGCAAGTCAGGACCCGCGCCTGAACTGGGTGATGAAGACGCCGGGGGCGACTTCTAGCCTGTTGGCCTCTGCGTAGCCGCGGGACTTGTAGAGACTCACGGCCGGGGTGTTGGCCGAGCCGGTCGAGACCAGGCTGATCGGGCGGGGTTCGAGTCGGTCGAGGTGGTCCAGGAGGGCCCTCCCGTGGCCGCGGCGGGCGTGGGCGGGGTCGACGATCAAGCGGGAGATCTCGACCGTGTCGTCGTCCGGAAACTCATAAGCGACCGCGCCGACCAGCGTGCTTCCGTCGTACCTGCCGAGCCAGTGCTCCGTGGACTGCATGAGTCCGGCCAGGTCTTCCTGGAGGGGCGGGATGCCGTCGAAGCCGATCAGCTCGGCCTCGGCCGCGTACGCAGCGTGCTGGATGTGCAGCAGCCGCTCGGCGAGGGTGCGGTCCGTGAGGTCGAGCGGCGTGATCACGCCGGCAAGGTTACGCGGCCTTCCAGTAGCCGAGGGACTTCACGCGATGCTTCGGCACGGCGAGATCCTTCAGGACGTACGACGTGAGCGTGCGCGTGGTCGCGGTGTCGCACGCGATCCACACGAACGTGTCGGGACTGATCTCGTCCTTGAGCTCGGTCTTCACGTGCTCGACCAGCCGCGAGCGCGGCACGGTCCTCAGGTCGTGGTGGTCCTCGGTGCGGAACGGCAGCTGGTGGTCGAGGTCGTGGGTGGTCTCGAACCAGATCGTCGCCGGCAGCTTCGGGGCGACCGCGAGCAGCGAGTTGATCGCGGGCAACGAGGCTGGGTCGCCGATCACCAGCATCCGCGGCGGCAACGGGTCCGGCACCTCGAAGCCGGTCCCCTGCACGGTCGCCTCGATCGTGTCGCCGGGCTCGGCCTTCCGGGACCAGTCGCTCGCGCACCCGGCGTGCAGCGCGAACTCCAGGCTGAACGTGCCGGCCTCGAGGTCCGGATCGACCAACGTGTACGCACGCTGGTGCGGCTTGCCCGCGTTGTCGAACCAGAGCCGCACCCACATCGTGGGGTGTACGCCGATCGCCTGCAGCAGACCGCCGTCGGTGAAATGCACCCGACGGTAGCGCTCGGTGACCTGTTCGGCGCCCGTCACGGTGAAGACGAAGTCCTTTCCGCGGAACAGCTTGAGCACCACGCCTTCCCAGCCGTGCCCCACTCGACACCTCCAGCGACAATGCTCTTGCGATGACGGATTGCTGCTGAGTAAGTTAGCCCAGAAATTAGCGCAGCCTAACCTAACTGAAGCGAGGCGCGTTGTGAATGCGAGAGTGTTCCGGGACACGTACGGCGTGCCGCACCTCCAGGCCGGCGATCCTCTCGCGTTGGTGTATCTCCAAGGGGTCAACGCAGCCCGGGACCGCGCCTGGCAGATCGAGCTCGAACGCCGCAGGTACCTCGGGACAAGCGCCGCGTTCCTCGGCGCGGACGCCGCTGGATGGGATGTCTTCGCCCGCCAGGCCCGGCTCGCTGACACGGCCCAGCGGTGCTTCGAGTCGCTCGACGACGCGACGCGCGAGTGGGTCACGGCGTACGTCGAAGGCGTGAATCATGCGCTGCCGGGCGGGGCCTCGCGGGCGCCGGAGTTCGCCGAGACCGGGTTGACGCTGCAGGAGTGGGAGCCGTGGACGCCGCTCGGGATCTGGCTGGCGGTGCATGTGCTGTTCGCCGGCTTCCCGACGAAGTTGTGGCGGACCCATGTCGCGCGGCAGCTCGGCGAGGACGCGTTGGACCTGTTCACGTCCGAGGGGCCGCATGGGGCCGGAAGTAATGGGTGGCTGATCCCCGGGTCGCATACCGCGTCGGGTCAGGCGATCGTGGCCGGTGATCCGCATCGGTACATCGAGAGCCCGGGCGTGTACCAGCAGATCCGGCTGACCTGCCCGCAGTACGACGTACTGGGTCTTGCCGTGCCTGGCATTCCCGGCCTGGCGCACTTCGGTCACACGGGTGGCGTCGCATGGGCGATCACGAACGCGATGGCCGACTACCAGGATCTGTACGCCGAGCGCCTCCGTCGAACGGCTACTGGGGTGGAGGCCCTGGGCCCGGACGGCTGGAAGCCGGCCGCCGCACATCGTGAGGTGGTCGAGGTCGCCGGCGCGGACCCGATCGAGGTCGAGGTGATCGAGACCGAGCGTGGGCCGATCATCCAGGACGGCATCAGTCTGCGGTGCCCACCTCGGGTGACCGGCCGGCTCGGGTTCGAGGTGATGGCTAAGTTGCTGCGGGCAACCACTGTCACGGATGTCGATTCCGCGTTCGACGACTGGGTCGAACCGGTGAATGTGGTCCTGGCGGCCGACACCGCGGGTGGGCTGCTGCATCGGACGGCCGGGCTCGTACCGCGGCGCCATGCGAGCAACAGGATGCGCGTCGTACCGGCCTGGGAGGCTGAGCATACGTGGGACGGGTGGTACGACCCGATGCCGCGCGAGGACGTGAACGGTCCGGTGGTGATGGCGAATGCTCGCGAACTCGCGGCGCCGTTGGGCGTCGAGTTCGCGGCACCGCACCGTTCGGACCGCATCCGCGAGCTGGTCAACGCTCGCGACGACTGGTCCGTCGACGACATGCCGTCGATCCACAAGGACACGTTCCTCGGCTCGGCCGGCTTCGTCCTCGACCTGCTGATCGACCTCGAGGACCTCTCCACCCAAGCCGTTGCCCTGCGCACCGAACTGCTCGCCTGGGACCGCCACATGGACGCGGCGAGTACGACGGCCTCGTCGTACGCCGCGCTCCGCACGGCACTGATCGCGCGGCTCACGGATCACTTCACGATCCTCGAGGACGCCGAGGTCGCGGAGCTGTTCGCGCCGTGGATGGATCCGTTGACGCACGTCTCCTATGCGCTCGAGAGCCTGGTGGCTGCGGACCTTCCGCAGATCAACTTCGGCTGGTTGGCGCGGGAGGCGCTGGAGGAGGTTGCCGCGCACAAGCCCCGGCCGCCGTGGGGTGAGACACATCAGCTCTCGCCGCTGCATGCGTTGCGCGGGCCGGTGTTCGCGCGGGACGAGGAGCCTTACGACCTGGCGCTCTCCGGGGATCACCACTGCGTCATGTCGACGTCAAGCCTGCCGGGACTCACCGACCTGTGTATCCGTGCGTCGGCGGCGCGGTACGCCTGGGATCTTGCCGATCGTTCAGCCAGCAGGTGGATCGTGCCGCTCGGCGCGTCCGGCATACTCGGGGATCCACATCATCACGACCAGCTGCCGTTGTGGTTGAGCGGATCGTTGGCCCCGGCGATCGCTGCGACGGGCCGTGAGGATCGCGGCTACTCGGTCGAGGTGGACGGGTTCGGCAGGGTCCGGCTCGAGGAGGCCGATCCGGTGCGGGACCTCGATCTGATTCACGAGTGGGTGACGGCGGAGCGGGCGACGTACTGGGGCATGGGCGGGCTGTCGCGCGACGAGATCGCTGCCACGTATCGCTTCCTGGATTCGGTGCCCACGCATCACGTGTACGTCGTACGGCTGGACGATGCACCGGTTGCGCTGCTGCAAACCTACGACCCGCAGGCGGATCCGGCCGGTGCGGCGTACGACGTCAAGGCCGGCGATCTCGGGTTGCATCTGCTGATCGCACCCGGTGATCCGCAGCCGGGCTTCACCGGCAATCTGCTGCGGGCCCTCGCAGAGTTCGTGTTCGTGCATCTCGGGCATCCGCGCCTGGTGGTCGATCCCGACGTACGCAACAGCCGCGCCATCGACCGCTTCCACCGCACCGGCTTCACCCTCGGCCCGGAGGCCAAGATCCCCCGACCTGATGGCTCGACCAAGACAGCCCAATTCGCCTTCCTCACGAAGGCGCAGTTCCTGGATGCCCAGCGATTGACGAACGGCTAGGGCAGCCGGCGGGGTTCTGGACAAATTCTTGGTGGCGGTGTCGGATCGGGGTGGGGCTGTTCGTTGCAGAGTTGAGCGGCCGCACGCTCCCCGTACGGACAACCGAGGAAAGGCACCATGAAGCTTCTGCTGACTTCTGCCGGGATCCACAATCCGACTATCCAGGACGCGCTGGTCGAGCTGCTGGGCAAACCGATCGCCGAGTCGACTGCCCTCGTCATCCCGACCGCGATCTACCCGTTCCGCGGCGGGCAGTTCGCGTCGTACCGGATGATCACCGGCAATGGTCCGTCGCATCTGGCCGATCTGGGCTGGAAATCCCTAGGAGTCCTCGAACTGTCGGTGCTGCCGAGCATCGAAGAGGATGCCTGGATGCCGACGGTCCGCGAGGCGGACGCGTTGCTGTTCTGGGGCGGCGACCCGCTGTTCCTCGCCAACTGGATGCGCCGTTCCGGACTCGCCGACCTCCTGCCCACGCTGCGGCCGGAGGCGGTGTACGTCGGGGTGAGCGCCGGGAGCATCGCCGCGACGTCCACCTTCGTGGAGACGTACACCGAACAGCCGCGCGGCACCGACGGACCACTGAAGTCGGAAGACATCGTCTTCACCACTCCCGAAGGCGACCTGCATCGCCTGCTCGTCACCGGCGAAGGAGCCGGACTCGTCGACTTCGCGGTCATCCCGCACTTCGAACACCCCGACCACACCGATGCCTCGCTGGCCAACGCCGAGAAGTGGGCAGCACACATTCCCGCGCCGACGTACGCGATCGACGACGACTCGGCCATCAAGGTCGTCGACGGCACCGTGGAGGTCGTCTCCGAGGGTCAGTGGAAGCTGTTCACGCCCTAGGGCATGTCTCCCAATCCCCCGCCGTCGCGAGCAGGTGCTCGGTGCGGTGCATCGGCGCGCGGGGGCGAAGGTCTCGATGCGGAGCATCGTGGCCTTTGCACCCGTGCGGCGAGGTGCCGTGCCGAGTGCCGCGCAGTAGGCACGGGATTGGGAGACATGCCCTAGACCCCTGCCCGGTCGCGTGCCAGGATCTCTGAGTGCGGGACGGGTAGAGGTGCAGGCGGCGCGCAGCCGACCGAGCGGGCAGTGAACTGGGCCGTCGACTCGATCGGCAGCGGTGCCGCGATCACATCGGTGCAGCCGCTCCACGGCGATCAAGGTCCCTGGCGGCTGAGCGTCGACGTACGTGGTCGTTCGAGGCATTTCGTCCTGCGTTCGCTCACTCCACGCATTGATGCGGAGTTGATCGCGACGGGCGCGGCCGCGCTCGAGGTTGCCGAACTCCACCGATTGCGAGCTCCGCGGCTCATCGCCAAGGACCTCGCCGGCCGCGCAGCCGGCGTACCGGCAACCCTCGAGACCGTTGCCACAGGCAACACAACCTGGCCACGAGCGCTATCCGTCGCCCGGCTCCGCGGCGCCGGTGCGGCACTCGCCCAGGTGCATGCGATCCAACTCGCCCCTGGCCCTCACCTACCGCTCCGAACACGTCCCATTGCGGTCGACAACTTCGCCAGAGACCGGCTGCTGGGTCGGATGCCGACATCGCCACTCCTCAGACAAGCAGACGAGGTAATCCGGAGCATCCCCCAGCCGCAGGGCGACAACGTCTTTGTCCACGGCGATGTCTGGCCCGGCAACGTGGCCTGGACGGACGGCGACGGCTGCACGTTGATCGACTGGAAGACGGCTGGTGTCGGCAACCCCGGCGTCGATCTGGGCGAACTGCGCAAGCAGATTGCCATCACGTACGGCGCGACGACCACAGACATCGTGGAAGCCTGGGAAGAGGCGTCTGGTACGGCGGCCGCCAACATCCCGTACTGGGACGCCGTCGCCGCCCTCAACACCCCGACCACTTTGTACAGCCGCGAGGCGACTGCGCGACGTGATGCGTTCCTGCAGGCAGCCCTTGATCAGCTCTAACGCGATGAGTCGAGCGCTGCTCGCAGCTCGGCGAGGCCGTCGAGACCCAACTGGCGGCCGTTCGGGAACTGGTCGCCTCGATCCCAGCGCCACGTTGTGACCAGCGCCAGCACGAGGATCCGGCACACGCTGACCAAGTCTTGATCGGCTCCCGGGTACAGCGCACTGACCTCCTCGGTCGCATGCGCGACGTCGAATTCGATCGGCCCACGACAGCACGTCTCGAGATCGATGAACAGCGGCCCCTGCTTCGTGTTGAGCAGATTTCCCGGATGCGGCTCGCCGTGCAGCAGCTGCTCCGGCGCCCCGCGCTCGATGATCGTTCGCCGGAGGTAGCGCAATGCGTCGTCGAGAAGCTCCCGGCCGGCGTCGTAGAGTTCCGGCGTACTCTCGCGGTTCGCCACGAGTTCCTGGGCCTCCGCGATCCGATCCGTGAAATGCGGCGACGGGAGGTCGACCTTGCGCATACCGGCATGCAGCCGTTCGAGCGCGTCGGCATAGTCGGCTGGGGCGATCGGGTCGGGGACCACGGATTCGTAGTACGTCCAGAACGTGACCACGAAGCCATCACGCTCATAGGCCCGCGGCTCCACGCGAGGTTCGAGAGCAGCCATCGGACTCCCGAGCTCGACCAACTGCTGAGCAAGGTCGATCTCGAACTGCGCATTCTGCTCGTTCGCAGGCGCCACCCGAGCCATCACGTCACAAGGCAACAGCCGAAGCGCCAGCTTGTTCGAGTTGTGCAGAAAGCTCACATCGTCCACTGCCAGATCCAGCGATGAAGCGATCACCTTGACCGCATCCACCGCCCGCACAACCTCAGCCGCCTCCATACCGCGCCGTACCCCTATCAGTCGCTACGCTCCCCGGAAAGCCAGAAGCCTAGGAGCATCATGGACGCTCATGACTGACAACGCTCGCGAATATTCGGCCAGCAGCGGCGCGGCAGACCCGGGCCAGCAAGCCCTGATCGAACGGGCCGAACACGTTCTCAGCCAGGACGATCGAGTGCTGGGCGTGTGGCTGGTCGGTAGCTTCGGCCGGGGAACGGACGATCGGTTCAGCGACATCGATCTGTGGGTCGTGGTCGCCGCGGACGCTGTCGACAGCTTCTGCGACGACTGGCCGAAGACCTCGGACGAGATCTCCCCAACGGTGTTCCG
Source organism: Kribbella pratensis (assembly GCF_004365355.1). Lineage (GTDB taxonomy): Bacteria > Actinomycetota > Actinomycetes > Propionibacteriales > Kribbellaceae > Kribbella. The sequence continues at coordinate 1,358,239 of NZ_SODP01000002.1, forward strand.
TCGCGCGCTCGGCCCGCGGGTCTTCAATCACATCACGCCGGACTGGGTCCGCTTCGACGTCTCGGTGGGTACGCCGGACGCGATCGCCGGCCGCACACGGTCGACCGCCAAGCCGGTGTACGACCCGCACGGCCTGAGTGCTGATCTCGCGGCGCCGGGCGCACCCAAACAGCCGGACCCTGCCCGCGTCGAGTTCATCACCGTGGAATTCCTCCGCGTCCTCGGCCTGCTGCCGGTCGCCATCGGACGCGAGGAGTACGTCGTCGGCGAGTCGGGCGCCGGCCTGCTGCGGCAGATGCTGATCGACCTGATGCTCGAAGACGTCGCCGTCGAAGACCGCGGCGGCGTCCTGCACCTCGACCGCCTTCTACCTGCCGACCGTCAGCAGATCCTCGCCGGCCTTCCACCCCTTCAAGCCACCCGCGAAGCGGTCATCACCGCCAACATCACCTGCGCCACGCACTTCCTACCGCTGGCCCGCGCCCTCCACGCACGCTGCGGACTGCCGTGGCCCCAAGAGCTCGAAACGGCAGCCCGCCAACACCTATCCAGGACCCTGTCGATCGACCTACCTGCGCAAATCGATCACTGACTGAGGCACGGCAGCACCTAGTGCCTCGTCAAGAAAGGTTGTGGTCGTAACGACCGCTCACCGGGGTCGCAACAGGAAGGGTTATCCGCGTGTGTTGGGCCTTGTTTGCTGGTGTACGAGGTCAGAAGGCACAACAGCAGGGGAGAACCCCTCGGGTGGGGAATACAACCCGAACGTTGCTTGACCAGGCACTAGTTCTTGCGGGCGAGCACCGCGGCGATCAGCCTCTGGTAGTCGTTCGGGTCTTCGGGGGCGTCGTCGTTGCGCCACTCCGAAGCCGGCACCAGACCGGGCTCCAGGACCGTGAAGCCTTCGCCGAACAGCGCGAGGATCTGGTCGTCGGTGCGCCAGCGGCCGCGGCCCAGCGAACCCTGGAGGAGGGTCTCGAGTTCCTGGCTCCGCGGGTCGTTCTCGCTGCGGAAGTGGCTGATGAAGACGTGGCTGCCGGACGCGATGCGGTCGCGCCAGAAGCGGACGATGCCGGCCGGGTCCTCGTCGTCGTTGACATGGTGGAGGGTGGCGCTGAAGATCACGCCGACGGGCTCGCTGAAGTCGATCAGCCGCACGGTGTCGGGGTGCTCGATGATCGCCTTCGGCTCGCGCAGGTCGGCCTGGATCACGGTGGTGTTGTCGTTCTCGGCGAGCAGCGCGCGCCCGTGGGCGAGCACGATCGGGTCGTTGTCGACGTACACCACCTTCGCGTCCGGGGCGTACCGCTGGGCGACCTGGTGCACGTTGTCGGCGGTCGGCAGGCCGCTGCCGAGGTCGATGAACTGCCGCACCGGCGTGTTCGTGACGATCTCCTGGACCGCCCGGATCAGCGCGCCGCGGTTGTCGTACGCGATCATCCGCGAGCCCGGCAGTTCGTGGATGAACCGGTCGCCGAACGCGCGGTCCACCGCGAAGTTGTCCTTGCCTCCGAGCAAGTAGTCGTACGTCCGGGCGATACTCGGCTTCGTGGTGTCGAAGGGGTACGGCGAGCCCACCTGCTCGTCTGCGTCAGCCATCGCGCGGAGTCCTTCCTCTCGAGACAGCTGTCACTCTATGCGACGCGGAAGCTACCTCGCTCCGGACCCCGGCCGGTCATGCCGTCGGCGGCCGTCCGGGTGCCTCCAGGACGGCCGCTCATACGACTCTTCAGAGGTGGAACGGTGACCTGGTCTGGCGGGCCCTGCCACCGGTTGTCGTCAGTGCAGTGTGGTTTTCGGTACGTCGTGGTCGCGGCCGGACGCGCGCCGCTCGTGGGTGGTGTCGTGCACCGCGTGGTCCGCGGTACGTGGGGCCGGGCACACCGGGCCGCGACGGATCGGACCGCCGCCCAGCCTCCGGCTCTTCCACTGCTTCTCGTCGTAGTCGTAGTAAGTGTCGACGCCTCCGACAGTCATCCGGACCTCCCTTTGACCCCCCGACCCCTGCTGGCCCATCAACGGTCCGTCACAACCGCATCACCAGACAAGCGATTCCGGGAATCACCACGGATCAACACGCTCGAACGCCGGGATCTGTTGGTTTGCCCCACATATGTGCAGCGTTGGAAAGTCTCAGACGGAGACGATCGCGACGCCGTGACCGGGCAACCACAGGCCACCTTCGGCCAGCTCGGCCGCTCCGAACGCCATCACCAGGTACTCCGGGGGCACGTCCACCGGCACGATCGCGGCGTCGGCGGCCAAGTTCGCCACCACCCGCAGGCTGCCGCGCGTCACCACCAGCCAGGCGCCGGCCGGGTCGAACGAGATCCCGACGGACTCGAGCCGGTCGTCGCGCAGCTCCGGCATCCGGGCCCGGAACGTGAGCAGGTGCCGGTACCACATCAGCACCTCGCGATGTGGTGACTCGTCCGGCTCCGACCAATCGAGGACCGAGCTGCGCCAGGTCTGCGGATCCTGGGGGTCCGGGATCTCGTCTGCGTCCCAGCCGAACTCCGCGAACTCCCGCCGGCGCCCGGTCCGGACCGCCTCGGCCAGCTCCGGCTCACCGAAGTCGGTGAAGAACCGCCACGGCGTCGAGGCGCCCCACTCCTCACCCATGAACAGCATCGGCGTGTACGGCGACGTCAGTACCAGCGCGGCGCCGATGGCGAGCTGCCCCGGCGTCAGCGCCGGGCGGTCCCCGAGGGCCCGGTTGCCGATCTGGTCGTGGTTCGACGTGTAGACGAGGAACTGACCGCCGTGTTCCTTCTGCGGGTCGACCGGATGTCCCCAGATCTTGCCACGGAACGTCGAGTACGTCCCGTCGTGCATGAACACCCTCGTCAGCGTCTTCGCGAACACAGCCGGGTCGCCGAAGTCCACGTAGTACCCGAAGCGCTCGCCGGTCAGCAGGGAGTGCAGCGCGTGGTGGAAGTCGTCGTTCCACTGCGCGGTCATGCCCATGCCACCCTTGGACACCGGCTCGACAGTGCGCGGATCGTTGAGGTCGGACTCCGCTACCAGGCCGAGCGGTCGTCCGAGCTCCTGCGAGAGCTCTGCGGTCTCGTCCGACAGCTGCTGGAGCAGATGCCTCGGGCTGTCGTCGACCAATGCGTGTACGGCGTCCAGTCGCAGCGCGTCGACGTGGAAGTCGCGGAACCAGCGGAGTGCGTTGTCGCAGATCCACCGGCGTACCTCTGTGCTGCCCGTGTCGTCGAGGTTGACCGCAGGACCCCATGGCGTCGAGTGGCGGTTGGTGAAGTACGGACCGAACTTGGCGAGGTAGTTCCCGCTCGGGCCGAGGTGGTTGTAGACGACGTCCAGACAAACGGCCAGTCCGGCCTCGTGACACTGGTTGACGAACCGCTGTAATGCCTCCGGTCCGCCATACGGCTCGTGGACGGCGTAGAGGTCCACACCGTCGTACCCCCAGCCTTGTACGCCGGGGAACGCGGCGACCGGTAGCAGCGACACGACCTCCACGCCCAGCACGGCCAGGTAGTCCAGGTGCTCTGCGGCCGCCTCCAGCGTGCCACCCGCGGTGAACGTGCCCAGGTGCAGCTCGTAGAAGACGGACCCGCGGACGTCGCGGCCTGTCCAGTTGTCGTCGGTCCACTCGAAACGGTCGGGATCGAAGACCCGGCTGAACCCGTGGACGCCGTCCGGCTGCCACGGGCTGCGTGGATCCGGCATCGGGTCGCTGCCGTCGACGGAGTACGCGTAGTCGGTGCCGTGATGGGCCTCGACGACGTGCCGTTCCCACCAGCCGTCCGGCGCGAAGCGCATCGGCAGCACGCCGTCGCGCAGGACCAGGTCGACGTTGGTTGCCTCAGGCACCCAGACGCGGAAGTTGTGCATGTCAGCTCCTGACCAGCAGGGCCACTGGAAGGTCTGTCAGCAGGTCTTCGATCCTGGCAGCACCACTGCCGACCTCGCGACCGGTCAGCACGTTCTTCCACTGCCCGCTCGGCAGCACGACCGTGCTGTCGCCCCAGCCACCGAGACGCTGCAGTGCGGCCGGCAGTCTGGTCGCCACGGTGATGACGGCGTCGCCACGCGCGAAGGCGACCGCATGCCCGTTGGAGGTCGGGAGCGGCGTGTAGCTGCCGGCGAAGGCCTCCGGGTACTGCCGGCGGAGGCGGAGTGTGCGTGAGGTGATCAGCAGCTTCTCGTCGGACAGGTCCTCAGGCTTGCCACCACCATCCAGATGCAGCAGCCGCTCGATGCGCCGCTCGTAGTCCACCGGCCGCCGGTTGTCCGGGTCGACCAAGGACAGGTCCACCAGCTCGGTGCCTTGGTAGACATCCGGTACGCCGGGCATCGTGAGCTGCACGAGCTTCTGCCCGAGGGTGGCTGCCCTGATGTAGCCGGTTTGGTCGTCGGCGAAGCGGCGTACCGAGTCGAGCACGCTCTCGTCATGCAAGACACCGCTGACGAAGGCGGCGACCGTTTGCTCGTACTCCTCGTCCTGCGAGGTCCAGGACGTGTTGCGCTTGGCCTCGCGGATCGCCTTGAGCAGGTAGCCCTGCATGCGGTCCTCAGCGAGCGGTCCGTCGTCCCAGGTGCCGAAGAGGGTCTGCCAGAACAGGTACTCCGTGCTGCCGTCCAACAGGGGACTGCGGTGGTCCTCCGACAGGCGACGCCATTCGCTGACTGCCTCGGACCACGCCGCGGGCTGCTCGGACAGGACGCCGAGTCGCGCACGCACGTCCTCGGAGCGCTTCGTGTCGTGAGTCGACAGCGTGGTCATCGTCTTCGGCCAGTTCTTGTTCAGCTGGGCCGCGTACGCGTGGAACTCCTCCGGCGTGACGCCGAAGTGCTCCGGATCCCCACCGACCTCATTCAGCGACGTCAGCCGGAACCACCGGTAGAACGCGGTGTCCTCGACGCCCTTCGCCATGACCGGACCACAGGTCTGCTGGAAGCGCACGATCAGCTCGGCTCGCGCCCGCTCGTCGATCGTGCTGGTCTCCCGGCCGAGCAGGAGGTGCAGGACCAGGTCGAGCGTGGCCTGCCGGTCCTCGTCGAGATTGCCGCGTGCCTTCTCCGCTGCCCGCTCCAACGCAGCCACCGCCGTCGGAGACGGCTCCTCCCCCGGCACGACGTACGCCCGGTAGACGTCGAACTGCACCAGTAGCTCAGCCACGACCTCGTGGAACGCGCGCCGGGTGTGATCGCGCAGCCGTACGTCGTCCTGGCAGATGCGCGCGAGCAGCTCCACGAGGCGATGCACCTCGGCGTACTGGCCGTGCTGGACGATCTCGCGCTTCGCCTCCTCCACGATCGGCGCGAAGTCAGCCGGCGCGCCAGTGAGCTCGGAGTGCAGGGCGGTGAGCGGTGCGGCGCCTGAGGGGTCGACGAACAGACCCCCGACGCGCAGCAGGGCGTCGTACCCGGTCGTGCCGGCGCAGGGCCAGTCGCGAGGGAGCTCTTCGCCGCCCTCGAGGATCTTCTCCACTACTACCCACGCGCCGCCGGTGCGCTCGGCCAGTCGACGCAGGTAGCCGCGTGGATCGGCCAGACCGTCCGGATGGTCGATGCGGAAGCCGTTGAGCTTGCCTTCGTTCAGCAATGCCAGCAGGAGCTGGTGGGTCGCGTCGAAGACCTCCTGCGTTTCCTGACGGATCGCAGCGAGGGTGTCGACATCGAAGAAGCGCCGGTAGTTCAGCTCCTCGTCGGCGACCCGCCAGTGCGCGAGGCGGTACCACTGCTCGGTGACCAGCTCAGCGATCGGCAGGTCCTCGGTCCCCGGGCGGAGCGGGTACTCGTGGTCGTAGTACCGCAGTACGCCGTCCTCGACGGACAGCTCACCGTCGGCCAGCACCTTGCCGATCCGCTGACCCAGCACCGCCATCAGCAGCGGCTGGTTGCCCGAACCCCAGTCGACGTCGAACCACTCCGCGTACTGCGAGCCCGGGCCGAGCCGCAGTACCGACCAGAGCGCCTTGTTCAAACTGGCCGGCGTCGGTACGGCGACATGGTTCGGCACGACGTCCGCGATCGCACCCATGCGGCTCTTGGCCAACCGGGCCGACAACCGCTCGAACGCCGGCCGGCCGCCCATCGGCTCGGACAGCCGGCTGTGGTCCACCACGTCGTACCCGTGCGCGGAGCCGGGCGCCGCCTGGAGGATCGGGGACAAGTACGCGTGGGAGATCCCCAGGCTCTGCAGGTACGGGACTACCTCCGCGGCGTCGTCGAAGCCGAACTCGGCGCGGAGCTGAAACCGGTAGGTGGCCTGTGGGACCCCCCTCATCCGGCGGCCTGCCTCGGGCGGGTCAGGACCAGCGTGCTGTGAGCCTCCAGCTGGATGGTGTTGCCGGCCACGTACGGTTCGGTGGTCGCTCCGCCGGTCGCCTTCGTGGTGTCCACAGCCACCGTCCAGCTCTCGCCGTACTCCTCCGGCGGGAGGAGGAAGTCGACGGGCTCGTAGTTGCTGTTCATCAGGATCAGGAACGAGTCGTCGACTACAGGCTCGCCGCGGGGATCCGGCTCGGAGATCGCTTCGCCGTTCAGGAAGACCGCGATCGCGCGGGCGTCGTTCTGCTGCCAGTCGCCGTTCTGCATCTCGGTGCCCTTCGGCGTGAACCAGACCAGGTCACCCAGGCCGTCGACGCCGGTGTCGCCGTGGAAGAACCGGCGGCGACGCAGCACCGGGTGGTTGTTGCGCAGCCGGACCACGGAGCGGGTGAACTCGAGCAGGTGCTTCTGTGGTTCGGTCAGCTCCCAGTTGACCCAGGAGAGCTCGTTGTCCTGGCAGTACACGTTGTTGTTGCCCTGCTGCGTCCGGCCGAGCTCGTCGCCGTGGGCGATCATCGGCACGCCCTGCGAGATCAGCAGCGTGGTGAGGAAGTTACGCTGCTGGTTGGCTCGCAGTCGCAGTACCTCGGGATCGTCGGTCGGGCCCTCGACGCCGCAGTTCCAGGAGCGGTTGTGGCTCTCGCCGTCTTTGCCGCCCTCGCCGTTCGCCTCGTTGTGCTTCTCGTTGTACGAGACCAGGTCGTGCAGCGTGAAGCCGTCGTGGGCGGTGACGAAGTTGATGCTCGCCAGCGGCCGGCGACTGTCGTCCTGGTAGAGGTCCGACGAGCCTGTCAGCCGAGACGCGAACTCGGCCAGTGTGTACTGCTCACCACGCCAGAAATCGCGGACGGTATCGCGGTACTTCCCGTTCCACTCGGTCCACAGCGGCGGGAAGTTGCCCACCTGGTAGCCACCGTCGCCGACGTCCCACGGCTCGGCGATCAGCTTCACCTGACTCACCACCGGGTCCTGCTGGACCAGGTCGAAGAACGCCGACAGGCGATCGACCTCGTGGAACTGACGGGCCAGGGTGGCCGCCAGGTCGAAGCGGAAGCCGTCGACGTGCATCTCGGTCACCCAGTAGCGCAGCGAGTCCATGATCAGCTGCAGCACGTGCGGGTGCCGCATCAGCAGGCTGTTGCCGGTGCCGGTGGTGTCGTAGTAGTGCCGCTTGTCCTCGTCGACGAGCCGGTAGTACGCCGCGTTGTCGATGCCCTTGAACGACAGCGTCGGGCCGAACTCGTTGCCCTCCGCGGTGTGGTTGTAGACGACGTCCAGGATGACCTCGATGTCGGCCTCGTGCAGCGCCTTCACCATCGCCTTGAACTCGGTCACCTGCTGGCCGCGCATGCCGGTCGAGGAGTAGGCGTTGTGCGGCGCGAAGAAGCCGATCGTGTTGTAACCCCAGTAGTTGGACAGGCCGCGCTCCTGCAGCGTCCCGTCCTGGGCGAACTGGTGCACCGGCATCAGCTCGATCGCCGAGACCCCGAGCTCCTTGAGGTGCTCGATGGTTGCGGGGTGACCGATACCGGCGTACGTCCCGCGGATGTCCTCCGGGAGGCCCGGGTGGGTCTTGGTGAGGCCCTTGACGTGAGCCTCATAGATGACCGTCTCGTGGTACGCGTGGCCCGGTGGGCGGTCGTTGCCCCAGTCGAAGAACGGGTTGGTCACCACGGAGTGCATGGTGTGTCCGCTGTTGTCCATCGTGTTCAGCTCGTCCGGCTTCTGGAACCGGTAGCTGAACAGCGACTCGTCGCTGTCGATCTGTCCCTCGATCGCCTTGGCGTAGGGGTCCAGCAGCAGCTTGGACGGGTTGCAGCGGTGTCCCTCGGCCGGGTTGTACGGTCCGTGCACACGGAAGCCGTACCGCTGCCCGGGCTGCACCGCCGGCAGGTAGGCGTGGTGCACGAAGCCGTCCACCTCGGTCAGCGGCACCAGCTGTTCGGTGCCGTCGTCACCGACCAGCGCCAGATCTACTCGTTCGGCAACCTCCGAGAACAGCGCGAAGTTCGTCCCGGCGCCGTCGTACGTGGCGCCGAGAGGGTAAGGACGACCAGGCCATTTCTGCACCTGACGACAGTAGCCACCTCCACCCCCAGACGCGGCATCGCGGGGTGATTTCCGCCCAGAGTTCGGTACGCAGACAATTGCAGCAAGCTGCAAGAACCCGAACGTCCCGAAACCGACTCGATTCGGTTAAGCTCTCGCGCTTGTGAGACCGCCTTCCGCTCGGCGGCCGGTTTTCCTCGATTCGACCGGGCGACGCCGCCGTACCATCCGCAGAACCGGCGCGCTCCTCGCGGTGCCTACCGTCGGTTACCTCATCCTCATGGGCAGTAGCCTTCTCGGCGGACCACGCCTGGACACGCCGCTGATCCCGCTCCCCGAGGCCAAGCCTCAGCACCGGCCGGCCACTCCGCCTGCCGAGGCCGCAGCTCAGACTCCGCGGCCGACCGGTGGCCACACCGTGACACCAGGTGACGGACCGTCCGAGAGTTCCTCGACGCAGCCGTCGTCGACCATCGACTCCACGACCCCGACCGGCGGTCCGACGAGCGTCCCGACCACCGGGGTTTCCACGCCCGTCGTCCCGCCGGGGACTGTTGCGCCCCCGACTCCGACGGTCGCACCGACAACGGCACCGACTACACCGCCCGGGCGGACCAACTCGCCGACCACCGCTGCCCCTACGGCGACGACGACCACCACGCACGGCAACAAGCCGACCACGCCGCCGGGGCGGACCAAGACGCCGACCAAGCCGTGAGCAGACCGGTCGCACGACGGGCCAAGCAGGTCCCGCTCCGCACGCATTGGATCGTGCTGACGATGCTGCTCGTCTGCCTGTCCACCATGCTGCTGCTGAACGGCTACACGCACCACATGTTCGGCGCGGAGCCCGACGGCGCGGTCAAGTCGACCGGCGGATCCAGTACGGTCCCGCGGTCGATCGTGACCGGTGGACCGGTCATCGACGCCGGCCCCGGCGTGCCGCGCTCGGTGTCACCGCACGCTCGTACCATCGCGCTCACGTTCGATGACGGGCCCGACCCCGTCTGGACGCCCAGGATCCTCGACCTGCTCCGCGCGCAGAAGGTCCACGCGACCTTCTTCGTCGTCGGTACAGCGGTCGCCGCGCACCCGGAGCTGGCCCGCCGGATAGTCGCCGAAGGCCATCAGATCGCCGTTCACAGCTTCACCCACGCGAATCTGTCGACCACCGCGGGCTGGCGGCGCTCGCTCGAGCTCCGGCAGAGCCAGCTCATCCTCGCCGGCGCCACCGGGGTCAGTACGACGCTGCTCCGTCCGCCGTACTCGTCGGAACCCAGGGCGCTGACCGATCGCGACTGGGCCGCGCTGCAGCAGATCCGCCAGGCGGGTTACCTCGCCGTACTGACCAGCCAGGACAGTGAGGACTGGCGGCGGCCCGGGACCGACCAGGTGATCGCCAACTCGATGCCGCGCAGCACAGCCGGACAGGTGCTGCTGATGCACGACGCGGGCGGCGACCGCAGCGAGACCGTCGAGGCGCTGAGCAAACTGCTGCCCCGGCTGAAAGCCCGTGGGTTCCGGTTCGCCACGGTCAGCGACGCCGTCGGTCTGCCGGACCCGACGCGCCAGGCCGGTCTGCTCGACCGCGGCCGCGGTCTCGCCGTGATCTGGGTGATGCGGATCAGCGATGCGGTCCTGTCGTTGCTGACCTGGCTCCTGTACGCCGCGGGCGCGCTGAGCGTGCTGCGGGCGATCACCACCGTCGTCGCCGCGCGGCGGCACGCCCGGATGCGCGACTGGACCTGGGGACCACCGGTCACCGAACCGGTCAGCGTGATCGTTCCGGCGTACAACGAGAGCGCGGGGATCGAGGCGGCCATCCGGTCGCTGGTCGCGTCGGACCATCCGGTCGAAGTGATCGTCGTCGACGACGGGTCGACCGACGGTACGGCGGACCTTGTCGAGGCGCTGATCAGGAACGAGGGACTGCGCTGGGTCCGCGTGATCCGGCAGCCGAACGCGGGCAAGCCGGTCGCGCTCAACACCGGCCTCCGCGCCGCGCGGTACGAGCTGATCGTCATGGTCGACGGCGACACGGTCTTCGAACCCGACGCGGTCCGGAATCTCGTCCAGCCGTTCGCGCATCCGAGTGTCGGGGCGGTGTCGGGCAACGCCAAGGTCGGCAACCGGCGCGGCCTGCTCGGTCGCTGGCAGCACATCGAGTACGTGATCGGGTTCAACCTGGACCGGCGGTTGTTCGACCTGGCCGAATGCATGCCGACCGTCCCCGGCGCGGTCGGCGGATTCCGCCGTACGGCGCTGGAGCGGATCGGTGGGCTGAGCGACGTGACCCTCGCCGAGGACACCGACCTGACCATGGCGCTGTGCCGGGACGGGTGGCGGGTGGTCTACGAGGAGAGCGCGGTGGCGTGGACCGAGGCTCCGGCCTCGCTCGGCGCGCTGTGGCGGCAGCGGTACCGCTGGTGCTACGGCACGCTGCAGGCGATGTGGAAGCATCGCGGCGCGATGGTGCAGCGCGGTACGGCCGGGAAGTTCGGTCGACGCGGGCTGACCTACCTGATGCTCTTCCAGGTGCTGCTTCCGCTGCTGGCGCCGGTAGTGGACGTGTTCGCGATCTACGGCCTCGTGTTCCTCAACCCGGTCCGCGTCATGTCCGTGTGGCTCGGCTTCGTGCTCCTGCAACTGGTCATGGGCTTCTACGCCTTCCGCCTGGATGGCGAACGTGCCGGTCCCCTGTGGACGCTGCCGCTGCAGCAGTTCGTCTACCGCCAGCTGATGTACCTGGTCGTCATCCAGTCGGTCTTCACCGCCCTGGCCGGCACCCGACTCCGCTGGCAACGCATGGAGCGCTACGGCAGCCTGCAGGCGCCGACTACTTCGTGACTGCTGCCGCCGGACTACCGGAAGTGCGGCGTGGGGGCTGGGGACGATCCTGCTCGGCGTGGGAGTTTACTTGCAGCGATCTTCCTCTCACGTGGAGTAGTTGATGTTGAAGCGGGCTGCACTTGTTGTCGGGGTTCTGCTGGCCGTCACGGCCGGCGCCAAACCAGTCGTCGTCGGTGGGACGTTGGCGAGTGCCACCGAGGCGCCGTGGGCGATCGCGCTGAACAACACGCAGTCGGCGTCGTCCAGCGGGCGGTACTGCGGCGCCGTACTCGTGAAGCCGAACAAAATCGTCACGGCAGCACATTGCATGGACGAGGACATCTCGACGTACTACGCCGTCCAAGGGCGGGCGAATCTCGCCGACGACTCCGTGGGCCAGACGTCGGCGATCAGCAAGGTCTGGATCCATCCCGGGTACAACACGAAGGACAACCGCTACGACTTCGCCGTACTGACGCTGGCCAAGCCGTTCACCGGAGTGCCGGTGCTGCCGCTGGAGACGCGGGCGCGGGCGGACCGTAATGGCGTCGTACCGACGGTCTATGGGTGGGGTGACACGGAAGGGACAGGGATGGACGACACGCTGCAGAAGGCGGCGGTCCCGGACCTCGGGGACAAGACCTGCCTGTCGGTGAAGAGCTACGTCACCAACGGGTACGCCGCCGCGACGAACGTCTGCGCCGGCTACCTCAACGGTGGCATCGACGCCTGCCAAGGCGACTCCGGCGGCCCGCTGGTGCTGAACGGCCGGCTGCTCGGCGTCGTCTCGTGGGGACAAGGATGCGCCCAGCCCGGCAAACCCGGCGTGTACGCCGAAACCGCCGCCGTCGCGAGGGCACTCGCGCCGCAGCTGGCTCGCTGAGCCGCCTACAGCACCGCGCCGCGTGGAGCGATCTCCAGAGCTGCGACTCCCCGCGCGTACAGCACGAGGAGCCGATCGCCGTGTCGACACCGGAGCGTGCCGGTATCGCCGGAAAGCGCTGCGACGGCACGCTCGACCACAACGTCGTCCGCCACCTGCGCCTCCTCGAAGGTGACGTCGAGCTGGTCACCGCTGATGAGCCGAACTCGCAACACAATGCTCGCCATCTCCGCAGCCTATGCCGTACACACCCACCGACGTGCCGACTTGAGCCGGACGGAGGCAAACTGACCGTATGGCTGAACCTGTTCGCGTGATCAAAGCCGGCGATCTGGTCGCCGCCGACCCGACGTCCGGGATGCTCCGGATGCGAGCCTTCGAACTCCCGATCCTGTGGTCCGGCCAGGTCATCACCCAGCCCGGCGCGATCTCCGGGTGGCACCACCACGACAAGAACGAGAGCAGCCTCTACATCGTCCGCGGAGTACTCCGCCTCGAGTTCGAAGGCACCGACGAGTACCTCGACGCGGTCGCCGGCGACTTCGTCCACGTCCCCGCCTTCACCATCCACCGCGAAAGCAACCCCAGCTCGGACCCGTCCCTCGCAATCATCGCCCGAGCCGGCGGCGGCATCCCCACCGTCAACGTCGACCCGCCTACAGCAGGCCGGTCGTCTGACCGATCTCGATGAGGTATCCGTCGGGGTCACGCAGATAGCACCGCACCTCCGCGTGGCGGTCGATCGGCGCGGTCAGGAACTGCCCGCCCTTGGCAAGGGCGTCGGCGTAGAACGCGTCGATGTCGGCAACCCGCACGTTGAGGAACGCCGACACCGGATCACCCGGCTCGGGCGCGGTCAACGTCACGTCGGGTTTGTCCGGGGTCGGTCCGCCTCCGGGGTTCATGATGATCCAGGTGTTGGCGACCTTGACGGTCGCCGGATTCTCGGCCCGCACGACCGTCCCGCCAAAGATGTTCGCGTAGAACTCCCGCGACACGGCGACATCACGCACGGTCAGAAACTGCGTAACCAGCAGCCCCTCCACTGGAGCGGGAAAGTCGTTGCCGTCTGCCATCAGTATCTCCCAACGTCAAGTCCTCTCCAGTAAGACAGAACGCCGCCGCCTTCTGTGACCGACTCTTCGTCGGTAGTTATTGCGGACGTCCATAACGTAGATGGTCGAGCTTGGCGGGGAGGTCTCGGAGCAGGTTGGCGATGGTGGCGTCGATCGTCGCGGGGGCGCCCATCCAGCGGGCGGCGGGGGCCTCGCCGAGTGAGACGCGGATCTGCTCGGCGAGGATCTGCAGGTGATTTCTGGTCACGCTGAGGAAGAGGTCTGGTCCGGCCCATCCGAGCTCGCCACCGGCTTCGACGTACGCCCTGAGGATCTTGTTGGTCTGCTCGCGATTGCCTGCGCCGAAGATGTACGCGACCCGGCCGGCCTCGAGTGCCGCGCTGTCGGTCCGCACGCTGTCCCAGTCGACCAGGACGGGCCCGGAGTCGGACATGACGACGTTGTGGGTCTTGAAGTCGCCATGCGTTGTGACGATGTCTGGGGCAACGTCTAGCACCTCTGTGATGCGTTCGGTGGACGTGATGATGTGCGGGAGGCTATCGGCGCATAGACCTGCCCAGGACAGGTCACGATCTCTGGCCCCGGCGAACCAGCTCTCCCAGGTCTCGGGGGCTTGGATTGCCGGCCGCCACCACTCAGGCAGGCCAACCAGTCCGAGGGGCTGCAGTTGATGGACTTGCGCCATCGTCCGCCCGAGCCAGGCCGAGACGTCGCGGTCGTACGTCCGGTGCTCGATCCATCGGTAAACCCGAAACAACCGATCCCCGATGCGCGCCAGCCAATCCAGGAGCGGATCGACCGGCCTGACCGGTTCTGGCATGTGGATGCGTGCTGCACGCGCCTCGCGCTCGAACGCCATCGCGACTACCAGTTGGTCGAGCAGCTGCCCGCCGTCGAACTGACTGCCGATCGCCGGAAAGTAGCCTTTGACGAAATAGCTCCCGGTTGAGGTGTTGAGCCGCCAGGTGTCGGCACCACCCCGCCTGAAATGCTGGAGCTCGCCGACGGGTTTACCCAGATCGAACGCGCTCGCGACTTCTTTCGGGGACGGCGGGTACAACTTTCCCTCCAGGATTCGTTGGTGGTTCCAACGACGGCTGGTAGGGCAAGGTTCCTGCGCGAAGACGTGCCACTACGGTGACCCGCTTGAGCCGGCGTCACCACAGAAATCCCTCATAGCCGGGGATATCTGCGGGAGCAGGCGGGGGCTTCCCCCGGCGGGAAGCCCCCGATCGCGACCAGCGGCGCCGGAAGGCGGCAGAGCTCCTTGTCAGTTGAAGCGTTCGTACGCCGGGAGGGTCAGGAAGTCGATGTACTCGTCGGCGAGGGCGACCTCGAGGAACAGCGAGCGGGCTGCGTCATAGCGGCCGGGGTTGCCGAGCTTGTCGATCTCCTCGTCCGCGATGCGCTCGACCAGATCCGTGGTTACGGTCTCGCCGGTGTCGAGGACGACCTCGTTGCGCCGCCACTGCCAGATCTGTGAGCGAGAGATCTCCGCGGTGGCCGCGTCCTCCATCAGGTTGAAGATGCCGACGGCGCCGGTGCCCTCGAGCCAGGCGGCCAGATACTGCACGGCGACGCTGACGTTGTTGCGCAGGCCGGCCTCGGTGACCTCACCCGGTGTGGAGGCGACATCCAGCAGCTGATCGGCTGTCACCGCAACGTCCTCGCGGAGCTTGTCGACCTGGTTCGGCTTGTCGCCGAGGACCGAGTCGAACACGGTCCGGCAGGTTTCAACCATGCCCGGGTGCGCGACCCACGAGCCGTCGAAGCCGTCGCCGGCCTCGCGGGTCTTGTCGGCCTCGACCTTCGCGAACGCCTGCTCGTTGACCGCCGGGTCCTTGCTCGGGATGAACGCCGCCATCCCGCCGATCGCATGCGCGCCGCGCTTGTGGCACGTCCGCACGAGCAGCTCGGTGTACGCGCGCATGAACGGCACCGTCATCGTGACGCTGTTGCGGTCCGGCAGCTGGAAGTCCTTGCCGCGGGTCCGGTGCGTCTTGATCACGCTGAACATGTAGTCCCAGCGCCCGGCGTTCAGCCCGGCGGAGTGGTCCCGCAGTTCGTACAGGATCTCCTCCATCTCGAACGCGGCCGGATACGTCTCGATCAGCACGGTCGCCCGGATCGTCCCGCGCGGGATTCTGATCGTGTCCTGGGCGGTCACGAACACGTCGTTCCAGAGCCGCGCTTCGAGGTGCGATTCCATCTTCGGCAGGTAGAAGTACGGTCCTTGCCCGCGGGCGAGCTGCAGTTCCGCACAGGCGGCGAAGTACAGCGCGAAGTCGACCAGCGAACCGCTGACCGGCTCCCCGTCGACCTGGATGTGCTTCTCCGGCAGGTGCCAGCCCCGCGGCCGTACGACGATCGTCGCGAGCTCCTCGTCCGGCTTCAGCGCGTAGCTCTTCGCGTCGGTGCTGAAGTCGATGCGACGGCTGATCGCGTCGAGCAGGTTCAGCTGGCCGCCGACCACGTTCTCCCAGGTGGGCGTGTTCGCGTCCTCCTGGTCTGCCAGCCAGACCTTGGCGCCCGAGTTCAGCGCGTTGATGGTCATCTTGCGGTCGGTCGGGCCGGTGATCTCCACCCGCCGGTCGACCAGGCCCGGAGCCGCGGGCGCGACCCGCCACTCCGGGTCGTCGCGGACATCCTTCGTCTCCGGCAGAAACCCCAGCGACGCCCCGGCCGCGATCTCCGCGACCCGCTGCTCGCGGCGCTCCAGCAGCTCCTTGCGCCGCCCGTCGTACGTGCGGTGCAACGTCTCGATGAGCCCGAGCGCACGCTCGGTGAGAATCTCGTCGTACCGCTCGTTCATCGGGCCGGTGACGTCGATGGACACGTGTCGCTCCCTTAGCTCAGTACTACGACTTCGTGATCGGTGATCCGGTCTACCTCGACCGTAATCCAGCCGTCCTGCTCCTTCACTTCTACCTCATCACCCGAGACGAGAAGTCGCGCTCGCGACCCGGTCACCCTGAGCGACACAGTGAACGGGCCCGCGGGCGTGAACTCCTCCAAACGACCGCGCCAGGCGCCACCCTGATCGAGGTTGACCAGGTGCAGGATGTGCCGGTCGCCCTGCTTGTAGAGCTGACAATCCAGTACGCCGGCACCGTCCACGCGCAGCGGGATGCCGTCGTGCCGGACCAGGTTCGCGAGCACCTTGCCGTGATCCGGGTGATGATGCTTCGCGTACTGCCGATCGAGGTCCGCCGCGAGGTACGCCGTACGCTCGCCGAGCACCAGCGCCGGGGTATCGCTCCGCGGCTCCTCCATCCACGACTTCTCCGGCGGATAGATCGGGAACGGCGGGATCCAGGTCAGCGCAGGCTTGCCGGTCTCCACCACCTCCACCAGCTCCAACTGCCCGCCGAACGGCAGTACGTCGGTGTCGCCGTCGAAAACCGATCGGTCCTCGATCCGCAGGTAGCTGTGGCTGTCGTAGTTCTCCCAGTCGGTCACCGTCCCGTCGCCCAGCCGCTTGCCCGCGTGCCGGACTCCCAGCAGGTCGCCCAACGCCCAGTCGTCCCGGCGATCGCCCCACTCGTCGTAGAGCCCCGATTCCCCGGTCACGACAAGGCGGCCGCTATAGGCCTGCAACTGTGCGATCTGCTCGTCGGTCAGCACACCCACGTTCGGCACAACAAGCACCTGGAAGCGTTCATCGACTTCAGTCGTGGGCAAGTACGGGATGCGCGCCCGGACCAGCGCATCGACCCACCCACGGTAGGGCAGCTGACTCACCGTCTCCGGCTCGTCCTTGCCGTGGAAGTCCACACTGCGCTGACTCCACAACAGCCCGACCGTAGCCACCGGCTCGCGATCGACGAGGAACTCCTCATTGGCCTGGTGCCATTCGAAGAGCGGCTGTGCCGTCGCATACTGCCGCCGGTCGTCATGCACCGATCCGATGTGGTGCCACCACGGCTGGATCCCGCCGGCCCACCCCTCGATCGCCCACATCCGCGCCTCCGGCTCAGGCTTGCTCCCGAGCCGGAACGTCGGTACGCCGGCGTCGTACATCGCCGTGCTCTCCGGGATCAGCGTGTCCCAGCCGAGCAACCCGTGCAGGCGCTTGCCGGAGTCCGCGTTCGCCTGGAACCCGGACTCCTCGTGCCGCCACTGCGAGTCCAGCATGAAGATCGACGCCCGCTTGCAGATCTCGACGTCGTCGCGCAGCCTCTTGCTCTGGGCAACGACCTCGCCCCCGTTCATCCCGATCCACAAGCAGTCCGGACCGCCCGCACGCCTCGTCACCTCGTTGTTCAGGTCCCAGACCGCGAGCCGCTGGTCGTAACTCCAGCGGATCCACTGCCGGTACACCGGATCGGCCCAGTCCGGCGACGCCGGCAGGTCCTGCCCGAAGCTGTCACGACAGTTCGGGCAGTAGCAGATCGAGTCCCGGCCGAGGCCGCTCCAGCTGTTGTCGGTCAACCCGTCCGGCGAGGTCCGCTCGATGATCTCCTCGAGGATTCCGGTCAGGAAGTCCTTGTAGTACGGGCCCGTGACGCAGGCGACGTACAAGTTGCCGGCCCGATAAGGGTTGCCGTCGGCATCGATCGCGAACCAGTCCGGATGCGCGTCGTACAACGGCTGGTGCGCCCGGTTCGAGTCCATCCGGGCCAGCACCGTCAGCCCGTCCTCCTGCGCGAGCTTGGCGATCTCGCCGTACAGATCGCGATCACCGAGGTACTCCGCCCGGTGCTGCAGCTCGAACTTGCTCGGGTAGTACGCGACGATGCCGCCGGCGTTGACGATCACCCCCTGCACCTTGGTACGACGCCAGTGCTCCCGCCACCACTCGGCGTCGTACCGGGCCGGATCCTTCTCGGTGAGATTCGTCTGCGCCCACCTCAAAGTCCTTTGATACCAAGGCTTCACGGGAGACTCCGGACCGCGTCGCCGGCACCGGACAGGTTCTCCAGCAGCATCTCGGAGTACTTGCGACTGAGTACGACGCCTTCAGCGCCGCCTTCGAACGCGGCCAGCGTCGCGTCCCGCACCGACTCGCGCGTGCAGGCGGTCAGCTCGCCCTCGTTGTCGTCCCAGTTGATCTTGGTGCCGACGTCACGCGGCTTCTCCAGCCCGCGCTGCTTCGCGACGCCGACCGGGATGTCGATGTCGATGCCCGGGTAGATCGCGCTCTGCCCGCCGACACCGGCGACGGCCCGCTCGGTCTCCCGGCGTACGTAGTCCGCGGTGAAGCCGGTCTGCGGCAGCTTCTCGTACGAACCCTCGTCGAGCTGCAGCAGCTTCATCATCAACGGGTACACGTCCTCGGGCTCCGCGTCGGCGAACAGCGCACCGCAGATGCTCTTCACCCAGGTGAAGAACCGCGGGCCGGCGCAGTTGTTGTAGATGACGACCTTGATGAAGTCCGAGAACTTCGCCATCTCCGTGTAGTCCTGGTCCGCCCGGTAGAACGGGCTGAACGAGATGTTGTGGTAGACGTGCCAGCCGACCTGCACCTCGGGCGAGATCGCCTTGGCGACGCCGTAGATGTCGCGGTACAGCTGCCGCTGGCTCTCGGTCCACAACGTCTGCCAGGCGAGTACTTCGGGGAAGTTGAGCAGGATCCTCCAGAACGTCACGAACGCGCCGTCCACCGGCCGCTCGCCCGCGCCGACCCGCTGGTTCCACTCGACCAGCTCGCGGTATCCCTGCATCGCCTTGTTGACGTCGATGCCACGCTCGCGCGCAACAGCACGGCAGTGCGGGCAGAAGCAGCCGATCTCCGACACGTCGACCGTGCCCTGCATCAGCATGTTCAGCGGACCGGGCCGCTCCGAGCACCAGGCCAGACCGTCGAGCTCGTAGCTCTGCACGTAGTCCTCGACGAACCCGAGGTGCCAGTTGCGGTAGTCCGGGTTGTTGAAGCACGGCCGCCGCCCCGGGCGACCCCAGGCGTCGACCTCGAGCACCTTGGCGAAGTTCGGGTACGTTCGCAGTTCGCGCGCGCCGCCGCTCTCCTCCATCCACGCGAACGACTTCATGCCGCGCTCGCGGGCCTTCGGGATCACCTCGCCGAGCAGGTCCAGCTCGGGGTGCTCGGGTGCACGGCCGACGTCGCCGAGCACGGTGTTGCCGTAGTACTGCGGATGCGGGGTCGCGTAGTTCCCGCCGACCCAGCCGAGGTCGTAATCCTGGACGCCGTGGTCGGGGATCGGGTAGCCCGGAATCTGCCGGCCGCCGGTTCCCCGGGTCCAGGTCGGTGTGGCCAGGAACAGCGCGTTGACCGCGCCGCGCTCGGCCAGGATATCGAGTGTCCGGTCGACGCCTTCGTCGACGAACGAGATGGCTCCGATCTGCATGGCAACGACCCGATCGGGCACGATGCTCACCCCTTCATTCCTGTCATCGTGATGCCTTGGATGAAATAGCGCTGGGCGAAAAGGAAGACGGCGATGACCGGTACGACGGAGATCGTCGCGCCTGCCATCAGCAGACTGATCTTGGTGAAGTACTCGCCCTGGAACTGCGCGAGTGCCACCGGCAACGTCTGCAGGTTCTCGGACGTGATGTAGATCAACGGACCGAACAGGTCGTTCCACGATTCGAGGAACGTGAAGACCCCGATCGCGGCGAGCGCCGGCTTGGTCTGCGGCAGCATGATCCGCCAGTAGATTCCGAACGTCGAGGCACCGTCGATCTTGCCGGCGTCCTCGAGTTCGTTCGGAATCGTCAGGAACGACTGCCGCATGAGGAATGTCGCGAACACCGGAGTGAGCACCTTCGGCACCCACAGCGGGTACTGCGTGTCCACCCAGCCGATGTGCTGGAAGACGATGTACTGCGGGATCAGGTACGCGATACCGGGGATGATCGACGTGGCGAGCAGCACCATGAACGCGATGTCCCGGCCGGCGAACCGCAACCGCGCGAACGCGTAGCCGGCCATCGACGCGACGATCAGAATGCCGATCACGTTCAACCCGGCGAGTTTGACACTGTTCCACAGAAACACCGGGATCAGGTCGAACACCTCGCCGTAGTTGCTCCACTGCGTGTCCGTGGGGAGGAATTTCGGCGGCGAGCTGAGCACCTTCGCCTCGGGCCGCAACGACGCGCTGATCATCCAGACCAGCGGCGCCAGGAACGCGACCGCGAACAACGTCATCACGACGTACTGCGAAGTCTTTCCGACGATTCTCATGTGTAGAACACCCACCTCTTCTGCAGCTTCCACTGCAGGAAGGTGACGGCCGCGATCACCACGAACAGGATCCACGCCATCGCCGAGGCGTAGCCGACCTTCCCGTAGCTGAACGCGTTCTGATAGATGTTGTAGATGTAGACGCTGGTGGCGTGGCCGGGCCCGCCCTTGGTCATCACGTAGATCAGGCCGAACACCTGGAACGACGAGATGAACTGCGTGATCAGCAGGAACAGGAAGTGCGGCGTCAGCAGCGGCAACGTGATGAACCGCAGCCGCTGCCATGCGGCGGCCCCGTCGATCTTCGCCGACTCGTAGAACTCGTTCGGCAGGCCCTGCAGACCCGCGAGCAGGATGATCATCGGGTAGCCGATGCCCTGCCAGACGCTGACCATGATCACAGCAGGCATCGCCCAGCTCGAGCTCGACAGCCATTGCGGGCCGTTGATCCCGAGCTGGCTGAGCAGACCGTTGATCACGCCGTTGTCCGGCTGGAAGAACCAGAACCAGACGAACCCGATCGCCACCACATTCGTCACGTACGGCGCGAAGTACGCCGTCCGGAAGAACGCGACGCCGCGGATCGGACGAGCGCAGAGCAAGGCCAGCACCAGGCCGATGCCGATCGTCAGCGGGATGCTCGCCAGCGTGAAGTACACCGTGTTCTTGAACGTCTGCAGGAACAACGGGTCGTCGGTGAACATCTCGCTGAAGTTCTTCAGGCCGACGAACTTCGGCGCCGAGATGCCGTTCCAGTCGGTCAGCGAGGCGGCGATCGAGACCAGGATCGGGAAGAACTGGAACGCCACCACCCCGACCACGATCGGGCTGATGAACAGCCAGCCGGTGAGGTTCTGTTTCCGGCGGGCCCGGCGTACGTCGGCTGTGTTGACGGCGTCGGAGGTACGGCGCGTCATCGTGATGGTTGCCATCGACATCAACCCTTCAAGGCGTTCTCCACCTGTGATTTGACGCCTTGGAGAACGTCGGCGACCGGTTTCTCGCAGTTGTAGGCGTTGTCCAGCGCGGGCCGGTACAGCTCGCGGGCGCCGATGGTGTTCTTGGTCTGGTTGGTCGCGGTCAGGTGCTTCGCGGCCTCGGCGAACAGCCCGATATGGGCGGGCGCCTTCCCGTTCGGCGCCAGCTCGGCCGCCGCCTTGAGGTTGATCGGCGTGAACGCGCCGCCCTGCAGCAGGATCTTGCCGCCTTCCTCACTGGCGAGGTACTTCAGCAGGTCCCAGGCCGCATCGGGGTTCTTCGCCTTCTTCGGGACGCAGAACACGATCACGCTGGACTCGGTCTTCTGCTCCACCTCACCAGGTGGCGGAGCGACGTCCCAGGTGAAGTCCTTGACGGTCTGCCGCAGGTACGGCACCGTGCCGAAGGTCGCGAACATCATCGCGATCTTGCCCTGGGCAAACATCTGGTTCTGGATGTTGTCCTGCTGCAACGCGGACCAGGGCGGTTGCACCTTGTCCTTGCAGGTCAGGTCGGTCGCCCACTGCAGCGCCTCGGATTCCTTCGGGTCCGACAGCGTGAACTGCGTGCCGTCCTTGGAGAAGATGCCCGTCTGGCTGCCGTGGTTCACGGTGAACGTCTGCTCGTAGCCGGTGTCCAGGTAGACCAGCGCGCCGTACTGCTTCTTCGCCGGGTCGGTGAGCTTCTTGGCCTTCTCCTCGAAGTCGGACCAGGTCCAGCCTTCGTCCGTCCAGGTTGTCGGCGGCAACGGCACGCCGGCCTGCTTGAACAGATCGACGTTGTAGAAGATCAGCCGCGGCTGGTAGCCGAGGACCCACGCGGTGTGCGAACCGTCGGGCTGCTGCGGGAAGTCGAAAGTCTCCTTGGCGAACTGCGACGTGTCGAGCTTGTCCTTGTCGATGTACGGCTTCAGGTCCAGCAGCGCTCCCTGCTGGGAGAAGCCACGGACGAAGTCGTCGTTGATCCGCATCACGTCCGGCGGACTGCCGCCCGCGATCAGCGTGCGCATCTTGGTGTCGTATTCCTGGGTGACAGCGGGCTGGACGGTGACCTTCGTCCCCGATTCCTTCTCGAAGGCCTGGATCGCCTGCTCCAGCGGGTTGCCCTTGACCTGCTCCCAGTTGAGGAAGGTGAGGCTCTTGCCCCCACCACCACCTGCATTGCCGTTGCCACCACAGCCGGCCAGTACTCCGGCGGCCGTGAGTCCCGTCAGTCCGGCGAGAAACCTGCGGCGGCTCAGGTTGGAGAGTTGTGTCTGCACCGGAATCTCCCATCCACGGAGGGATGAATACGTATACAATGAATACGTATACACACTGGCTTCGGCGTGGTCAACGGTCTGGGGCGAGACTCTTGAGTAGGGTTCAGCATTTGGACGACGAGGGGAGGCGGGGTTCGATGGCACGACCACCGACGAGCAGGGACCTGGCCCGGCTGGCAGGAGTTTCGCAGGCGACGGTCTCGCGGGTGCTGACCAACAACCCGAAGGTCAACCCGGAGACCCGGGCACGGGTCCTGCAGGTGCTGAAGGACGCCAACTACACGCCGAACGCGTTGGCGCGCGCGATGAAGACCGGGCGGACCGACACGATCGGTGTGTTCATGACGCGCGTGACCAGCCCGTTCCACGCCGAGCTGCTGGACGAGATCGGCCGCGTGCTCAGTTCGATCGGTCTGCACATGATCCTGTGGAACATCGAGCACGATCGGGAGGAGACGGTCGCCGAGGTGCTGCACCAGCGTCTCGTCGACGGGTTCCTGCTGACGTCGGCGACGTACGACTCGAAGCTGCACACGATGGCGCTTGCCTCGGGCACGCCGACCGTGCTGGTGCACCGCGGGATCGACGAGCTCGACTGCGATCAGGTCGTCGGCGACAACTGGCAGGGCGCGTACGACGCGGGGAAGTATCTCGTCGACCACGGCCACACCGACATCGGACTCGTCACGCTCGTTCCCACCGGGAACACGTCCCGCGACCGCGACCTCGGTTTCCGCGCGGCTCTCGCCGACGCCGGCGTGAAGATCAAGCCGAGCAACGTGGTGACGGTCGGCGTACCGCACGCCGACGGTCACGCCGCCGCGAAGAAGCTCCTGTCCCGGAAGAATCCGCCGACCGCGATCTACACCGTCACGGATCTGCTCGCCTTCGGCATCCTCGACGGCGCCCGCGCGGTCGGCGCGCGAGTCCCCGACGACGTCTGGGTGATCGGCTTCGACAACACCGAGATGGCCGCCTGGGAAGCCTTCGACCTCACCTCGGTCGACCAACCCACCCACACCATCGTCGAAACCGGCGTAGACCTCCTCCGGCAACGCATAGCCGACCCCGACCGCCCCACCCAGATCGTCACCCTCCCCTGCCCCCTGGCCATCCGAGGCTCGACGGCCAACCGGCATTAGCCCAGCTTCGGCAGCACCTCGGCGAGAACCTTGGCGTGGTCCTGTGGTGTGGCCAAGCCCATGTTCATCGTGTTCACGCACAGGTGGGTGGCGCCTAGGTCGCGCCAGCCGTCGGCGAATGCAGGCCAGTCCTGCTCGGGTACGGCGCCGAGGGTGAGCCGCGCCTCGATCCCGACGGACTGCGGATCCCGGCCTGCGGCCTCCGCCGCTTCGCGGATCATCGCTATCTGTTGCTTGGCCCGGTCGTCGGGCGGCGATTGCGGCATCCAGCCGTCGCCGATCCGGCCGGTGCGTCGGAGTACGGCGTCTGCACTGCCGCCGAACCAGATCGGGATCTGGCGGCCGGGCAGGGGGTTCAGGCCGGCCTCGACGATCTCGTGGTACTTGCCGTCGTACGAGATCACCGGCTCGGACCAGAGTTTGCGCAGTACGTCGACCTGCTCCTCCAGCACTGCCCCACGCTGTTTGAACGGCACGCCGAGTGCTTGGTACTCGACCTGGTTCCACCCGATGCCGACACCGAGCCGCAGCCGCCCGTTGGACAGCACATCCACCTCGGCTGCCTGCTTCGCCACCAGCGCCGTCTGCCGTTGCGGCAGGATGAGTACGCCGGTCACCAGCTCGAGCTTGGTGGTGATCGCCGCCATGTACCCGAACAGCACGAAAACCTCATGGAACAAGGACTTGTCGGTATAGCCGGTCCAACCCGGGCGGTTCGTGGGATCCGCGCCGAGCACGTGGTCGTAGGCGAGCACATGGTTGTACCCGGCCTGTTCCACGGTCGTCGTCCAGTCGCGCACGACCTTCGGATCCGCGCCGATCTCGAGCTGGGGGAACACCGCACCGATCTTCACTTCGTAGCCTCCGGCAACAAGTCGATCAATCCCTGGACAGCCAACTCGAACGGCTCCACCGAGCCGGCCGCTCGAGCAAGCACATACCCACCTTGCAACACGGCCGCAACCGTCGCCGCGATCCGCTGCGGATCCAGCGATTCCGGGTACTCACCCGAACGCTTGCCCTCCGCAACCACCTCGGCCAGCCGCGTCCGCAACCACTCGAACGTCTCGGCAACCGGTGCCCGCAACATCGGGTCCGCAATCACGTCAGGATCCGCGGTCAACCGGCCGACCCGGCATCCCTTGAGCACATCCCGCTCCCGCTCGAGATATCCCGCGATCCGCTCACTGGCCGACCCTTCGCCGGTCAGTTGCACATCAGCAGCTGCTCTGAGCTCAGCCCCCGACCGCTCGATAGCAGCCTTCGCCAACTCCGCCTTCCCCGCGAAGTGGTGATACATACTCCCCTGCCCGGCATCGGCCGCCCGCTGAATCGCCTTCGGCGAGGTCCCGACGTACCCCCGCTCCCACAACAACTCCTGCGTACTCCGAATCAACCGCTCCACCGTCTCCACCCCGCCACTGTACCCACAGGTACAGACTCAGGAAATGAAGCTGGGGAGGATCCTGCGCCCGAATCGGAACAGGATCCTCCCCACTTCGTTGCGGTCAGCTGATGGTGACGATCTTGTTGACGGTGTACGCCGGGGCGTGATCGGCATCGCCGGGGAAGTACACGCGATAGGCGATCTGTCCGCGAACAGCCGGCTTGATGCCGAAGGCGTACTTGCCCGAGGTACTCAGCTTGACCGAGGCGATCGACTTCCACACCTTACTGCCGTACTGCTGCAGGTACACCGTCTGGCCGTAGTGCGCCGGAAGGACGTACCCGCTGAACGCGGTCGTCCCACCGAGCCGGATCGACGCCGGCGACAGAGCGGCCGAGATCGTCGGCCTGACCTGGACGGTGACGTCGGCGGTACGGGTGCCCATCAGGGACTCGCTACCGGGGAACGTCAGCATGTAGACCGACGACACAAGCGGCTTGTGCGTCACCGAGAGCGTCCCGGTCGAGGACGTCTTCAGCGCCGCGAGCAACGTGAACTTCGAGGACGTCTTCGGCCGTACGTAGACGTTCACCGGCAGCCCGGCGTACGCCAGATTGTCGATCCGCAGCGTGCTGCCCTTGATCGTGATCGCCCCGCCGTAGTTGATCAGCGTCGACGTCACCGCGATCCCCGACTTCATCCCGAGCAACTGCTTGACCGCGATCGGGCTGTAGTGCCCGGTCCGATCCACGACCCAGGCCGCGTACGTGTACGTCGTACTCTGCGCCAGGCCGGTGTTCTTCACCGACGTCCCGGTGCCCGCGTACACGAGCGTGCCGGTCGTCGGCGTCGGCGCCTTGCTCCCGACGTTCCGCCGGACGATCACCTGATCGAGATCCGGCGTCGCCGGAATCGTCCAGGACAGGTTGGCCGCCAGGTAGGCGCCGCTCCCGCTGAACACGGTCAACGCCTGCGGAGTCAGGTCGACCGTCGAGAACACGCTGCTCCATCCTGAATCGCGGGAGTTGGGAGCGAACGCCCCGAGCGTCACGGTGATCCGGTACGGCGTGGCCTCGGTGAGCGGCGCGTTCGGCGTGATGGTCGACGTCCGGGCGGCGGCGTCGTACGCGACCGTGCCCGGCACCACGGCGCCGGTCTTCCCGTTCTGCAGGAACACGGTGTCCGAGGTGATCCGCGCCGGATCCATGTCAGAGGCGAAGGTGACGGTCGGCGTCGAGGTCAGCGGGGCACCGACACCGAGGTCGGCCGGGCTCACATCCCGGACTGGGTAGGCGTACAGCACGCCGGAGGAACGGCCCGTGACTTCGCTGACGGTCAGCGTGTACGACCGAGTGTCACGCGAGCCGTTGTCGTTGCGGACGGCAATGTACGTGTCACCTGCCTGGACGGCGGCGCCGACGCTCACCGTGAGCGGCCCCCAGATCGGCCGATTGGTGTTCGGGTAGAAGTCCGGGTACGCCTTCACGTCACCGGCGACCGCGCTGAGGTTGGAGTTGAAGACGAGGAGCCGCGGACCGAAGTTCGCCGTGTACTTGTCCTGGTTGAACTCGGGGCCGGTCACGCTGAATGTGAGGATTCGGGCCGCATCCGAGGTCACCTTGTACCAGTCGGTCTCGCCTTCGGTGTTGATCGTCCCACTGACCGAGCCGAGTGAGATCGCGGTCGCCCGCGCCGGCTGGTCGTTGCCGTCTGGCGCATTGACGGGGAAGTCCTGCGCCCACTTACCACCCAGGGCAGCGTAGGCGTCGACGATGCCGTGACCGTAGTACGGGTCGATGCCGCGTGGGCCGGCGTCCCGGGCGAGGTTCTCGACCCGCTGCGCGACCTGAGCGGGAGTCAACGCCGGCCACTTGTTCTTCACCAGGGCCGCGACGCCCGTGACGATCGGCGCCGAGCAGGAGGTGCCGGTGCAGTACCAGTACGGCTCGTAGCCCGAGGGAGTCAGGTTCCGCGGACCGGTGCTCAGGATGTCCACGCCGGGTGCCGCGATGTCCACCCAGTTGCCGAACGAACTGAAGTCCGTCAGCGAACCGCTCGCGTCGGTCGCCGCGACCGCGATCACCTCGGTATAGGACGCCGGATACTGCAGGTCGTCGCTGCCGTCGTTCCCGGCGGCCGCCACGACGGTGACGCCATCGTTGACGGCATCAGAGATCGCCTGGTGCAGGATCGGGTTATCGTCCGGCCCGCCGAGGGACATGTTGATCACCTTGGCGCCGTGGTCGACGGCCCAGTAGATGCCCTCTGCAATGTCCTCGTCGTACCCGGAGCCGTTCGCGTCCAGGACCTTGACCGGCATCGCCTTCACATTCCAGCCGACGCCTGCGACGCCGACGCCGTTGTTCGCGGCGGCGGCGATGATGCCGAGCGTCATGGTGCCGTGGCCGTTGTCGTCGACCGGGTTCGGACGGGTGCTGGAGACGGCGTTGTAGCCCGGGACCAGGTGACCTACCAGGTCCGGGTGACCCGCGTCG
Organism: Kribbella pratensis; assembly: GCF_004365355.1. Lineage (GTDB taxonomy): Bacteria > Actinomycetota > Actinomycetes > Propionibacteriales > Kribbellaceae > Kribbella. Next base: position 1,385,792 of record NZ_SODP01000002.1, read on the forward strand.
ACGCCGGTGTCGAGGACCGCGACGATCTGGCTGCCGCTCGACTTCGACACGTCCCACGCCTGCGGCATCCGCACCGTGTTCAGATACGTCTTCTGGTCAGTGGTGTAGTACTCGTCGTTCGGGACGGCCGAGATGTACCGCTTGTAATTCAGCGAGGCCAGCTCGACCGCCGGGTCGGCCTTGACCTTCTTGAGGAGGTCAGGCGCCGGTACGTCGCTCTTGAGCTTCACGACCTTCGAGGCCACCGAGTCCTCGGCGGTCGCGCCGTACTTCGACACCGCGGCCTTCCGGGCCGACGAGGACGCCTTCGGCTTGAACTTGACGAGCACCGTATTCGGCTCGAACTCGGCCTTGTGCTTCCCCGCCGCGAACGGCGGCCGGTACGGGCCCTGCTCGGCCGACAACGCGGCCGTGCCGGACGACCCGGTGACAACCACCACCGACCCCGCGATCAGAGCAGCCGGCACAGCCAGCCGCAACAAACGAGCACTACGAGACACCACAACCCCCAAGAACCTCAATCGGGCGGACTGGACCGGATGTGGTCCCGGCCATAAATCGCGCGAACAGCCACCCGCGTTACACCTTTTGCAACTTCCTGCAATTTCAGGCGCGTCGAGCTGCTTCGGGGGCTACGGTTGGCGCGGCTCAGCGGGGGCTTGAACACCATCCGGGGCCGAACACCTGTTATTACCTGTCCCAGCCCACCAGCAGGTGACCAAGCCCCCGACAGTTCCCGACGGCCCATCTCACACGAGTTGGATGGGCGGTTGTTGGGTGGGACCGATAGTCTCGGGCGCCATGAGCACCAGCGTCGCCATTGCGGTGATTACCTTCAGGCGACCTGCTCTGTTGCGGGGGTTATTGACCAGTTTGCAGGCTCAGGAGCTGCCGGCGGACTTGGATTATGCGATCCGGATCGTGGTTGTGGACAACGATGCGGACGGGTCGGCGGCGGCGGTGCTGGAGGAGTTCGGCGAGGGTACGCCGTACCCGATCGAATCGGTGGCCGAACCGGAGCCGGGAATCCCCTTCGCCCGCGAGAAATCGGTTGAGCTGTGCTGGAACGACGACGCCCTGATCTTCGTGGACGACGACGAGACGGCCCCGCCCGGCTGGCTCGAGAAGCTCCTGCACGCGTGGGAGTCCACCGGCGCTGACGTCGTCACAGGCCCGGTGAAGGGCAACCTCCCGCCCTGCGCCCCGCCGTGGAACCACTACAGCGACGTCCACGACTCGACCGGCAAGCACACTACCGGCGAGGAACTCCGCAAGGCGTACACGAACAACACGCTGGTCAGCCGTCGCGTCTACCACACGGTCACGCCCGGATTCCATCCCGCGTTCCGCTACACCGGCTCCAGCGACCTGCATTTCTTCCTCCGCGTCCACCGGGCCGGGTTCCGGATCGTGTGGTGCGAGGAAGCGTGCATCGCGGAGGAGGTGCCGGTCGGCCGGACCACTCTGCGCTGGCTGGTACGGCGTGCCTTCCGTTCCGGCTCCGGCGACACGATCAGCCGCCTGCTGATCCGCCCGGGCGCGATCAGCTACGTGCTGGTGCTGGCCTATGCTTCGGCCCGGGTGATCTCGGCGGTCGGGTTCGCCCTCGCCGGGCTGCTGCTCGGCCGGAAGACGCACCTGCTGAAGGCTGTCCGCCGGTTCTTCTCGGGCGTCGGCAGCCTCGCGGGGATAGTAGGGATCAACCATGACGAGTACCGGGAACGGCACGGGTCCGGCCACGGCCCCGGACCGGCCGACGGTGGCGGCGCTGTGCCGGGCGATCTGGCAGGTGGAGACGGAGCTGGGGCTGCTCGAGTGGCAGATCAAGGGCGCTCACCCCTGGCCGATCATCCGGATGCGCGTCTTCCATGAGCTGACCCGCCGCACCGGCATCCACGGCGCACCCCATCCGGTACGACGCACGCCGTACGACAAGGCCGCTCTGGTCGCGAAGCATGTCGCCGGGATCGTCACCCGCTCGCCGTTCCCCGGCCGGTACGACGCCCTCGTCGTACCGCATCCGCGGAAACCGAACGGTGTAGAGATCTACACCGACGTACTCCGCGCAACGCTCGGCGACAACGCCCTGATCCTCGACTCGGGGATCAACGGCACCCCGCTCCCCGGCAGCAAGAACCTCGACTTCTTCACGTCCGCGGCCGGCGCGATCCATCCCCGCACGACAGACGACCGAGGCATCGGCGCAGCGCTGGAGAAACTCACCGGTGTCCGGGTCCCGGTCGGCGCGATCCTCGCCCGCGAAGTACCGAAGCACTTGCGCCTGCGCGCCTTGTACCGCGCGCTGCTCAAGCGGCACCGGATCAAGACCGTGTACGTCGTCGTCGCGTACTTCCACCAGCACATCGTCGGCGCGGCTCGCGACCTCGGGATCCGCGTGGTCGAACTGCAGCACGGCGCGATCAGCCCGTTCCACCTTGGCTACAGCTACCCCGGCCGGCCGACGGTCGCGGATCAGCCGGACGAGCTGTGGTGCTTCGGGTCGTACTGGACCGATGTCGCGGACCTGCCCGCCGGCATGCGGGCCGAGGTGGTCGGCGCGACGTTCCTGCCGGCGCCCGGACGGAAGGACCCGCGGCGGGTGGTGTTCCTGTCACAAGGCACCGTCGGCGCGGAGCTCGTCCAGGTCGCGGACGCGGTGGCGAAGGAGGATCCGGACCTGGACGTCGTCTACCGGCTGCACCCGAGCGAACGCCCGGAGGACTACACGATCCCGTCCGGCGTACAGCTGTCGACCGGCGGCAGCACGCTCGAGCTGCTCGCGACAGCGACGTACCAGATCGGCGTCTCGACGACGGCGCTCTTCGAGGGCATGGCGCTCGGCTGCCGTACAGCGGTCGCGGACCTACCCGGGCACGAGTACCTGGACCCGGCGATCGCCCGCGGTCACGCCGAACTCATGACGCAGCCGTCCGATCTCCGCCAGGCTCCGCTCTGCCCGACTCCCGAGATCTACTACGCCCCCAGCCGCCTACGGCTGGCGACCGAGCAGCCCCAATAGACGATCCTGCAGCGGCGCGTCGGGCGCGACAGGTACTTCGGCGCCGTACACCTCGATGCCCTCGCCGAACGCGCCGGGCATCCGGTACTTCGCCATCAGGTCCGGCGGGATCGTCACCGCTGTCGCCCAGAGCCTTTCGATGTCGACCGGCTCGATCGTCTCGTCCTGATCGGTCGCGCGCGCCAGATCCCAGCCGTGCAGGACAAGGTCGTCGGAGACCACCTGGTCGATGTGCTGCTCGACCGTCATCCGGCCGCCCGGCGTATCGCTCTCCGTCAACGCTGCGATGGGGTCGTCGAGAACGTCCTCGATCGCAGCACGCGCCTCCTGGAACGCGGACAGCGGATCATCCGCCGGCTCCAACTTCCGGAAGACCGGAGTGAGCATCACCCCGTGCATCGTGACGACGTGCTCGACCACATCCCGCGCGGTCCACTTCGCGCACGGCGACTGGTTCTCCCACTGGTCCGGCGCCACGGCCGCAACCTTCTGCTCGAACGCATCGGCCCGCCGCCTGTACCGCTCCGCGATCTCGCCCATCCCCGCATAGTGCCGCTCGCGCCTGCCCCGCGGAAGGTCTGCGCGGCTAACGACAGGAGGTAGTCGGCCGGCGTGGACTCCGGCACGCGGGGCCGAGCGCTCGGCGGGCGTCGATCCGCGACTACCTCCTGTCGTTAGCGGCCGGAACTGTCGGTGGAGGCTCCTAGGGTCGTCGGCGTGCGGACAGTTGAGCTGGGGCGGACGGAACTGCGGGTCAGTGAGTTGGGGCTGGGGCTCGCGTCCATCGGGGGAATGTTCGCGGCGGTTTCGCAGCAGCAGGCGGTGGCGACGATCGATCGGGCCTGGGAGCTGGGCGTCCGTCTGTTCGACACCGCGCCGGTCTATGGCTACGGCTTGTCCGAGCAGCGGGCCGGCCTGGCCTTGCGCGGTCGATCACGCGGCGAGTTCGTGCTCTGCAGCAAGGTCGGGCGACTGATCGAACCGGGCGGCCCGGATCTCCAGCCGATCTGGGCCGAGCCGCCGGCCGGGCTCGGACCGAGGCTCGATTTCTCGTACGCCGCAACGATCCGCTCGTTCGAGGCGAGCCTGGAGCGGATGGGCATCGACCGGATCGACATCCTGCACATCCACGACCCCGACCTCGACTACCTGACCGCGTCGACCGAGGCGTTCCGCGCGCTCACCGAGCTTCGCGGGCGCGGCACGATCGGCGGGATCTCGCTCGGCGTCAACCACGCGGACGTGGCGGCGCGCTTCCTCCGCGAGACCTCAGGAGTCGACTGCGTCCTGCTTGCCGGTCGGTACACACTGCTCGACCAGACCGCCGAGGACGAGCTCCTGCCGCTGTGCGAGAAGCTCGACATCGCGGTGCTCGCCGCCGGGGTGTTCCACGGCGGTGTCCTCCCCGACACCGCGGACGGCGCGCCGCACGGATACGAGCGGGTCCCGAAGGACGTGCTCCGACGCATCGACGGACTGCGCGAGCTTTGCCGGCGGCACGACGTACCGCTGCTGGCCGCTGCGGTGCAGTTCCCGCTGAGGCATCCCGCCGTACCGGCCGTGGTCGTCGGGGCGCGGAGCCCGCGGGAGATCACCGAGATCGCGGCGTGGCTCGATCACGAGATCCCTGATGCGTTCTGGGGTGCACTAGACAGGGCCTAAGGTCTCGGCTATGAGGTACATGCTGCTGCACAAGACCAATGACAGTCTCGAGGCGGGCAACCCGCCCGATCCGGAGATCCTGGAGCGGGCCGACGCCGTGCTCGAGGAGATGCGTCAGGCCGGGGTGCTGGTGCTCGGTGAGGGGCTGATGCCGAGCTCGCGGGGTGCGCGGGTCACGTTCCCGGTGCCGGGTCAGCCGCGGGTGATCGACGGCCCGTTCGCCGAGACGAAAGAGCTGGTCGCGGGCGTCTCGATCATCCGCGTCGACTCCAAGGAGGAGGCTGTCCAGTGGGCCCTCCGCTTCGCCGAGGCCGACCCGAACACGCCGATCGACATCCTCGAGATCGCCGGCTAACGCTTCAGGTGCAGGATCGGATACGGCTTGCCGGTCGAGTCTGTCTCGCTGCGCGAGACCTGCACGAAGCCGTGGTGCTCGTAGAAGCCGATGGCCTGCGGGTTCTGTTCGTTGACGTCGACCGAGGTGGCGGCGAAGTGCGCGAACGCGTGCTCCAGCAGCAGACTCCCGCCGCCCTGACCGCGATACGCCGGGTCCAGGAACAGCATCTCGACGTTGCCGTCCTCGACCCCGATGAACCCGATCAGCAACCCGTCGTCGGTCCGTAAACCCGCGAGCTGCTCGATCTCGCCGAACGATGCCCGCACCAACGGCCGGAAGACATCGAGATCCGCCTCGGTGACGAAGTCGTGCGTCGCCCGCACCGACGCCTCCCACAACTCGGCGGCGCGGTCGAACTCGCTCGGCTCGATCCTGCTGATCTTCACTCGGCCAGAGTGCCCTCTTCGGCCACGACGAGCGAGTCAATTGCTGCGAAGAAGCGGGCGATCCCGGGCAGGTTCGGGCCCTTCTCTCGCGAGGTGGCAAAGTCCTCCGGCGTCGCCCAGTCGACAATGTCCAGCCACTCGTTGTCCGGCAGCCGCACCAGCCGCGCGCCCAAGAACCCGGCGCGGTCGGCCTCGAAGTCCTTCAGCATCTCTGCGCGAGCGGCCAGCAGTTCCTCGGTCTTCTGGGCCGGCACGCGGAAGCGGGTCAGTTCGACGGTGGTCATCGGATTCCTCTCACGTCAGGTTGGTGGATGCCCAGCTGGTGATGTCCTCATGCCGGATGGCAGCGGCCATCAGGTCCGGGAACAGGTCCGGTGTGCAGGCGAACGTCGGTACGCCGAGATCCGCCAGCGCCGCGGCGTTCTCGGCGTCGTACGACGGGGTGCCCGAGTCCGCCAGCGCCAGCAGAGCAATCACCTGTACGCCGGACTCCACCAAGGAACGCGCCCGCCGCAGCATCTCTTCCCGTACGCCGCCCTCGTACAGGTCCGAGATCAGCACGAGCACCGTCTCGGCCGGCTTCGTCACGAGCTCCTCGCAGTACGCCAGCGCGCGGTTGATGTCCGTCCCCCCGCCCAGCTGCGTCCCGAACAGCACGTCGACCGGGTCCTCGAGCTGATCCGTCAGATCAACCACGGCGGTGTCGAAGACGACCAGCGACGTCCGCAGCGTCCGGATCGAGCCGAGCACGGCGCCGAACAGCGACGCATAGACCACCGACTCCGCCATCGAGCCTGATTGGTCGATCGCCAGCACGATGTCCCGCTGCACGCTGTGATTGCGCCGCGCGTAGCCGATCAACCGGTCCGGCACGATCGTCCCGAGCGTCGGCGAGAAGTGCTTGAGGTTGACCTGGATCGTCCGGTCCCAGTCGATGTCCGAGTGCCGCGGCCTCGATGTACGCCCGGCCCGGTCGAGCGCGCCCGTGACCGCTGCCCGCGTCCGCTCCGCCAGGCGAGCCTCGAGTTCGGCGACGACCCGGCCGACCACCTCCCGCGCGGTCTGCTTGGTCTCCTCGGGCATCACCTCGTTGAGCGCGAGCAGCGTGCTGACCAGGTGTACGTCGGGCTCGACCGCGCCGAGCAGCTCCGGCTCCATCAGCATCCGCGTGATGCCGAGCCGCTCGACCGCGTCCCGCTGCATGACCTGCACGACGGTGCTCGGGAAGTACTGCCGGATATCGCCCAACCACCGCGCCACTCGCGGCGCGGACGAGCCCAACCCGGACGACCGCTGGCTGCCGGCCTCGCCCTCCGCGGCGTCGTACAAGGCGGCCAACGCGGCGTCGACGGAGCGATCCTCGGACGACAGCGTCGTACCCGTCTCTTCCTCGGCCTCGCCACCCAGCACCAGCCGCCACCGCCGCATCCGCTCGTCGTTCATGAGACCCCCAAGAGCTGCGCAACGACCGGCAGCGCCGTCGCCGCCAACTCGGCGTCCAGGTCGTTGTCATCAGCAACAACAATCGACGCCGGGTCCGCCAGCACCCGAGCCCGCGCCCCGATCGAGCGCCGCTCGGGCGCCGCGAAGGTGCCGAAGGTACGGCGCAACAGCGGCAGCACCTCGACGAACGCATCGTCTGGGATCGCGCCCAGCCAGTCGTCCACCAGTGCGAGCAGCCGCTCGTCGTGCACGAGCAACAACCCGCCGCCGGCAAGGAATCCCTCGACGTATCCGGCCGCCTCCGCGGTCGCCGTACCGGGAGACAACGCCCGTCCCAAGCGCAGTGCTACCTCATGATCCGGCAGCCGCGAGGTGTCCAGCATCAACCGCGTCAACCGCCCCCGGATCAGCGGCGGCACCGAGGCGCGATCACTCAACCCCTCCAACGTGTTCAGCCACTCGGCGCGCACGTCCTCGGCCAGCAGCACGGTCGCGTCCTGCACCCCGTCGATCAGCTCCTGTACGGCGGTCGCCGCATCCGGATCGAGCCCGTGGACCGTCCGCCCGAGGCCCGCGCACACGCGCGACACCATCCGCCCCGCGACCGAGGCGAGTCCGGCGGTGTCTGTCCCGCGTACGTCGCCGTACCTCGAGGCTCGCGCGAGGGCGGGGAGCGCCGCCATCAGATGGCCGACGTCCGCATCGGCAGCCGCACGGGTGTCGATCCCTCGGAGCAATGGCGGAAGTGCGTCGGCGAGATCAGCGAGCAGCGACTTCTCGAGGGCGCCCGTGACGTCAGCCAATGTTGGCGAGTCGGCGGCCTTCAGCATCACGGTGGTCGCAGCGCCGAGGACCGTCGTACCGTGGGCGCCGGCGGCAACCAACTCGACCTCGAGTCCCGGATCCCACGCCAGGCGCCACATCTCCCGGAACGTGCCCTGCGCCCGCCGCTCATCGACGGCCGGGACACCCCAGTGCACACCGAGAATCCTCAGCCTGTGCAGGAGTCTGGACTTCTCCAGGTCGTTCGACTTCCGCAGGTCGAGTTCGATCACGCGCTCGGTCGCGTCCCGCTTCATCCGCAACCGCCGCGCGTGCGCCGCCAGGTCTGCCGCAACCGGCGCCTGCGGCGTCTCACCCGGCACGGACCCGAGCAGCTCACCGACAACGGCTTCCCGCGTGACGAGATCCAGCAGTACGTCGTTCCCGCCGCACAGCACAGCCCGCGTCGCCTCGGTGACCTCGCTCAGACCGGCGAGCGGGCGTTCCCGCAATGCCGCCAGGGTGTCCGCAAGTCGCACCGCCTCGATCACGTGTGCGCTGGAGACGGGTAGATCCTCGTCCCGCAGGACCTGGGCGACCTTCGACAGCCAGCGCGTGGTGATCTGATCGGGCGCGGTGAACAGGTGGTGGTACCAGCCGGGTGACGTGATGCCGGCGCCGTACCCGCTCGTAGCCGCCAGCCGGCCGTGCGTCCACGGCACCCAGGTGCACGCGACCTTCCGCTTCGGCAGACCTTTGAGGATTCGTTGATCATGTGTTGCCGGGGGCAACGGCAGTTCGAGCGCGGGAACGTGCCAGGCACCGCAGACCACCGCGATCCGCTCGAAGCCCTCGCGGATCGCCTTGCGCAGCACGGTCCGCATATAGGCCTCGCGTTGTGCCTCGCGGCCTTTCGCCTCCGAGTCGCGACGCAGTTCGCGCATTGCGTCGGCGATCACCGTGAACGGCTCGGCGCCGTCGCGGCGCGACTCGATGACGTCGTCCCACCAGCGCTCGGGATCGTCGTACCCGCCGGCCTCGGCCAACGTCGCCAGCGGATCCATCGATGCGGACCGCCCACCGCTTGAAGCGAACTGCTGCGCCGCGGGCAGGTCGCAGAACCGCACGGGAACCCCGGCCGCCAGTCCGTGCTTGATCGCCTGCCACTCGGGACTGAACACCGCGAACGGCCAGAACGCAGCCCGCGTCGAGTCGTCGACGGCGTACGCGAGCAGCGCGACCGGCGGTTCCATCTCCTCCGAGGCCGCCAATTCGACGATCTTGTCGGCCTCCGGCGGTCCTTCGATCAGCACGACGTCAGGCTGGAGCTCGGCCAGCGCGGTCGCCACCGCGCGCGCCGATCCCGGCCCGTGGTGCCGGATCCCGAGCAGGTGAACGGTCATCCGGAGATCTCTCGGCAGGCCCGGTAGAACGGCGCCCAGTCGTCGCGCTCGCGCACCACGGTCTCGAGGTACTCCGACCACACCACCCGGTCCGCCGACGGGTCCTTCACGACCGCACCAAGGATGCCGCCGGCAACGTCCGTCGGCCGCAGTACGCCGTCGCCGAAGTGGGCGGCGAGCGCGAGACCGCCGGTGACGACGCTGATCGCCTCCGCTGTCGACAAGGTGGCCGACGGCGACTTGACCGCCGTACGTCCGTCCTCCGTCCGGCCTGAGCGCAGCTCGCGGAAGATCGTCACCACGCGGCGGATCTCGTCGAGCGCGTCGTCCGGCTGCGGCAGCTCCAGCGCCGACCCGAGCTGTGCGACCCGGCGCGCGACGATCTCCACCTCGTCGTCCGCGGATTCAGGCAGCGGGAGTACGACGGTGTTGAACCGCCGGCGCAACGCCGACGACAGCTCGTTCACGCCCTTGTCACGGTCGTTGGCGGTGGCAATGACGTTGAATCCCTTACGGGCTTGGACTTCCGTGGCCAGCTCGGCGATCGGCAGCGCCTTCTCGGACAGGATCGTGATCAGCGCGTCCTGGACGTCGGACGGCATCCGCGTGAGTTCCTCGATCCGGGCGATCTTCGCCTCGGCCATCGCGCGCTGCACCGGACTCGGCACGAGCGCCGCCTCACTGGGGCCCTGGGCAATCAATTGGGCGTAGTTCCACCCGTAGCGGATCGCTTCCTCGGCAGTGCCCGCCGTACCCTGCACGAGCAGCGTCGAGTCACCGCTGATCGCGGCCGCGAGATGCTCACTCACCCAGGTCTTCGCCGTTCCTGGTACACCGAGCAGCAGCAGCGCTCGATCCGTGGCCAGCGTGGCGACCGCGACCTCGACCAGCCGCCGCGGCCCGACGTACTTCGGTGAGATCTCGGTGTCGCCCGCCTTGCCGCCGAGCAGGTACGTGACTACCGCCGACGGCGACAGCTGCCAGGCAGGCGGACGCGGTTTGTCATCGGCGGCCTTGAGCGCCTGCAGTTCGCCGGCATACTCGACTTCCGCGTGCGGGCGAAGGACTTCGGTGGTCGCCAACTCTGTCATGAGAGCTCCTCGTACATTTCGCGGCGGAAGGTCAAGGTCTCCACCAGGCGGCGACGCCAGGTGTCTTCCTCGCCGGTGGATTCGCGGGTGATCGGATGGTCGAGTACGTCGGGTGGTACGGCGCGGGCCGCGATGCTGGCGAGGCGGGCCCAGGCGCGGTTGGAGCCGACCTTCGCGAGCTGGTCGAGGATCATGCTCGCGAGCGACTCCGGCCAGGGGACGGGCAGCCCGCCGACGAGCTCGGTGACGTCGACCGTCTTCCGCAGTACGTCGACCGCGCGGGCCCACTCGTCGGCGGGTAACAAGCGCAACAGCTCCGCCGGGCTGCGGTCCCCGGTCGAGGCTTCGGACTGCAGGAGGGCACGCGCCCACTCGGCTGAACCTTCACGGATAGCGGCCTCGGTCCAGCCCGCTTGGAGAATGTCGGGCGCGCACCCTTCGACAGGCGTCTGCAACCAGGCAAGCTCCATCGCCGACAACGGTGTGTTGGCAACGATCTGCAGGAACCACCAGGCGCGTTTGCCGATACCTTCCGGATTCTGCGAGTCGATGCCGTCGCGCTCCATCGATTGCGACAGCCTCTTCGGCAGGTCGACCGCGAGTACGCCCTGGCTCGGGACGAGGTGCGAGTGCAGACGCTCGGTCATGCGTTCGCCGTACTTCGAGCCTGGTATGCGGGCGAGCAGACGCGCGGCGCTTCGACGTACCTCGCGGGAACGATCGTCCAGCGCTGATTCAAGGAAGTCCTCGTCCTGCAAGGACAAACCGTCGGTGAGCAGGCCGAGGAAATCGGCTCGGGTGGCTGCGGACTCGGTCGGCCAGACCTCCGCCAGGGCCTCGCGAGCCGCGTGCGGATCCTGCTGGCGGAGGGTGCGTAGCCAGGTGCGCCGCTGGACGGCGTTTCCGTGGGTCCAGTACTCGGGGTCGTTGCTCTCAGCAACGGCTGCGTGGAGGTAGCGCCACTCGGGGTTGAGATCGGCGAGCCAGCGAGCACGCCGGCCGGCGGCCGCGATCACGAGCGGACGGTACTCGGCCCGGTGGCGGGCATAGTCCGCGAGCGCAGGTAAGTGCTCTGGCGGCACACCCCAGCCACGGGCGTCGGCCGCACGCAACCACTCGCCGAGCGCGGAGGTCTGGAACCCGCCGAGCATTGCGGCCAGCCGCCGGGTCGCCACCGGTCGCGGCAACGGCCGGTCTTCGCCTGGCGCAGCCGGGATCGGTTCGAGTTCGCGAAGCGGCTTCCGGCCGGCACGCTTGTACACCGTCGCGAGCGCTGCGGCGTCGAGGAGGCCGCCGTCGCCGAGCCGCTCCTGGATGTGCTCCGGGAGCTCTTCGAAGTGTGCCGGCCGACGGTCGGTGCCGAGCAGCGCCGAGCTGACCAGACCGTCCCAGCCCTTCACGACCGCACCCGCCGATCTGCGCTCACAGGATCACCGGCCGGTCGTCGCGCCAGCACGTCATCGGTCGGAGACCGGCGCGGTTCCACTCGCCCGCGACCGTGATCGGGTCCCCGGCCGACACTGCCAGCAGCTTCCACGCATCCCAGCCCGGCAGCAGCTCGAGTCCGTCCCCGTCCGCATCGACCAACGCCCATCCCTCACCGTGAGCGGCCGGTCGCACGTCCTGGAGGACCAATGGCCAGCGTTCGTTCCACGGGTCGGCCGCGAGCGATTCGACGTACGACGCCAGAGCTTGCCGGGCTGTGAGACCGGCCGGACGTGGCGCGGGCTGGCGGGGATCGGTCTGGGTGAGGAGGGCGCGCATCGGGAGGGCACCCGGGTAGAACGAGAGCGTGCCGGGGACGTACTCGCCGGGCCGCGCGGGGAGTGGGTCCAGTGGGCGGCCGGCTGCGGCGAACGTGAGGATCAGGCCGAGACGGCCGGTTGTTGCCCCGCGCAACCAGACGCGGCGGACGGTGAGGCGGTCGTCGGGCTCGATCACACGACCGAGCACCAGCCAGTCGTCCCGGACCTTCTCGCCCTCGGCGAGGACGCGGGCGGTCTCGGTCGACCAGCCGATCCTGCTCAGAACGGTGTCGGCGAGCGATGGTGGGAGGTCGGCGAGGCGGTCGTGGGCGGAGACGATGAGGTGAACGAGGGAGAGCTCCTCGAGCAGCTCGCCCGGCCATCCGTGACCGCGCCCGACGACGCCGGCTGCCCGGCGTACTGCTCCTGCAACGCCTGGGGCTTGGGCGTCGACCATGCGCGCGGCGAGGCGGCTGAGCTCGGTGTACGCACGCTGGTCGAACCCGCCGAGGCCGACGCGGACCTGATCGTCCAGCCAGCCTTTCAGCTCGGCCATGCCGCTCGAGACCCGATCCGCACGACGCGAAGCACGCTGCTGGGCCGCGATCGGGTCGGCAACCTCACCCGGCTTCCGCTCCGGCTGGTCGGCGCGGGCGGCACGCTGGTCCATCCACGTCTTCACCCAGTCGACCTCGTCAGCCGGCCGCACCTCGCCGGCAGCGTTGAGCAGCAGCAGTCCCAGGGCATGCTTGCACGGGAACTTCCGGCTCGGGCACGAACACTTGTACGCCGGTCCGCTCAGGTCGACCGCAGTCTGGTACGGCTGCTTGCCGCTCCCCTGGCACAGCCCCCACACCGCGCGGTCGGACGCCCCGGCCTCCGTCCACTTCTCTACCCGAGCCAGCCCCTGCCCAGCCTTCGCGGACGCAGCATCGGGCGCCAACCCCAGCACCTGCTCCACGTCCCACAACCCCACACCACTCCCTCACCACCGTCCCTACCCGAAGCATGCCACCCCCCACCGACACCCCCACCCGCCCCACCCGCCGCCGAGTCGTGGCGATTGGCGCACGGGCCATTCGCCGAGTCGTGGATCCGGGCTGCTGAAAACAACCGAAACCCACGACTGGGCGGACGGTGCCGGCGCCATTTGCCACGACTCGGCGGCGAGGCGGGTCAGCCGAAGGGCTGACGGTCGGGGCTGGCGGTGGCGTCGGGGTACCCGTTGCCGGTTGCGTGCGGGAGGTACGGCGATGGGCCGTCCGACTGGAACGGAGGCGGCGTGCTCGACGGCGAGCCCGTCGGCGCAGGCTGACCGCCCGCGCCGCCCAGGCCGCCCTGGCCGCCCGCCACAGCGGACGCGGTGCCCGGCGCATACGGCGTACTCGGGGTGGATGGCGCGGGAGTGGGTGGAGGTGGGGTGGTGGAGAGGGTGTCGCGGACTGTGCCTAGAAGGCGTTCCTCGACTAGTTGAAGTTCGGCTATGCGGGCGCGGATTTCTTCTTCCTGGGACTTGGCTTCGGCTAGGAGCTGGTCGGCTTCGGCGCGGGCGGTGGCTCGGAGGTGGTCGGCGGTACGCTGGCTGGCGCTGAGGACGCTCAGTTCGTACCGGCGGAGCTCGTCGACCAGCTCGCCCTGGGGGCGTTGGGAGTCGAGGATCGCGGCGGCGGGTTGTGGGATTGCGGCGCCGGGGAGCGTGTCCTCGAGGTCCGCGATCTGCTGGTCGACGCGGGTGAACAGGTCCTTCACGTCGGTACGCATCTGCCGGATCACGGCCGCGGCCGCCTGCACGCGCTCGTTGGCTTCGCGCTCACGTTCGCGGGCCGTCCGCTCGGCGGACGTGATGACGTCGAGCGCGACCACGGCCGCACGTTCGGCCGGGTCATCCGAAGCCGCGGTCGCGCCGGCCAGGCCCGAAGCCGCGGTCCCGCCGGGCACCGAAGCCGACGTCGCGCCGGGCAGGCCCGAAGCCGAGGTCGGGTCCGACGCAGTACCGTCCGGACCCATCGCGACAGTCTTCCGCAGCGGCACCTCGCGGATGAACAGCACCGCCAGCAGACTCACCACAGCAGCACCGGCCGCGATCACGAAGATCCGCCCGGTCGCGTCGCCGTAAGCATGCCGCACGATCTCCGCGACCGGCGCCGGCAGCGAGTTCACGTCGAGCACACTCCCCGATCCACCCTGCGCCGCAGCGGCCGCCGCCGGACCGAGCTGGCGAAGGTGTTCGCTGATCAGATCCGTCACCCGCGTCGCCAGCACGGCGCCGAGGACCGATACCCCGACCGCACCGCCGAGGCTGCGGAAGAACGTGACCGACGCGCTCGCCGCTCCGACCTCGCTGACGTCGACAGTGTTCTGTACGGCGAGCACCAGGTTCTGCATCATCATGCCCATCCCGATGCCCATCGAGAGCATCCCGAGCCCGATGTACCAGTACGGCGATGTGTGGTCGATCGTCCCGAGTACGCCGAGCCCCGCGGTCAGGAACAACCCGCCGAGCACCAGGTACCGCTTCCACTTCCCGAACCGCGTGATCAGCTGCCCCGATCCGACCGACCCGAGGAACGACCCGAACATCATCGGGATCGTCAGCAACCCGGCCTCGGTCGCGCTGTACCCGCGCGCCACCTGGAAGTACTGCCCGAGGAACACCGCGCTGCCGAACATCGCGAGCCCCACCGAGAGGCTCGCGAGGATCGCCAAAGCGGTCGTCCGCTCCCGCACCACCCGAACCGGTACGAGGGGCTCACGGGCGTGCACCTCGACGACCACGGCCAGCAGCGCGAGCACCGCCGTACCGCCGAGGTACGCGCCGGTCTCCCACGACCACCACGGGAAGTGCTCGCCCGCGAACGACACCCAGATCAGCGGCAGGCTGGCGGCGCCCGCGATGAGCAGCGCGCCGAGGTAGTCCATCTTGACCTTGCGCTTCACCACCGGCAGGTGCAGGAACCGCTGCAGGACGATCAGCGACAGTACGGCGAGCGGCACGCACACGTAGAAACACCAGCGCCATCCCAGCCACGAGGTATCCACGATCACGCCACCGACGAGCGGTCCGGACACGGTCGCGAGCGCCATCACGGCACCCATGTAGCCGGAGTACCGGCCGCGGTTCCGCGGCGGGATCGCCGCGCCGACGATCGCCTGGGCGAGCGCCATCAGCCCGCCCATCGCGAGCCCCTGCAGGACCCGCGAGCCGATCAGGAACGGCACGTTCTGCGAGGCGCCGGCCAGCACCGAGCCGGTGACGAACATGATGATCGCAAGCTGCACGAGCAGCTTCTTGCTGATCAGGTCCGACAGCTTGCCCCACACCGGCGTCGAGACGGTCATCGCGAGCAGGCTGGCGGTGACGACCCAGGTGTACTGCGTCTGCGAGCCCTCGAGGTCCGCGATGATCGTCGGCAGCGCGTTGCTGACGATCGTCGAGCTCAGGACCGCGGTGAACAGTGCGGCGAGCAGCCCGGCGAGGATCTCCAGGATCTCCCGGTGCGACAGCTCAGCGGCAGCCGTCGGCGGAGCCGGTGGTGGGGGCGGCG
Organism: Kribbella pratensis; assembly: GCF_004365355.1. Lineage (GTDB taxonomy): Bacteria > Actinomycetota > Actinomycetes > Propionibacteriales > Kribbellaceae > Kribbella. The sequence continues at coordinate 1,401,245 of NZ_SODP01000002.1, forward strand.
TTGCCGGCGTGGTGTCCGGCTCCCCCTTGGCGTACCGGGAGCGATAGCGGTGCGGTGCGTCGGCCGAGGGTGTGGCCGGCGAGGTCCGGGTGGTGGCAGACATCAGTTTCCGTTCGTACGGCGGGATCGCGACGACCGAGGCAGTGCCGTGCACTGTCCCGGGGCGGAAACGGCTGACTTGTCCTCACACCAGCCCGATATTTTGGTTGCAACTACCAACAATATCCCCGCAGCGTCAGCAACCGCTCACCGGGAGCCAGCAACCGGTCACCGAAAGAGCGTGGCTAATTATGAGACGAGCCCTCCTCGGAACGGGCTTTCCGCCGTACGATCCCGTGTCTGTTGAGTAATCAACACCCCTCGGCGGAGCTGTCAGGGCCCGCCGGGGGGCTCATCGCCGAACGCCTCGACGAGGACGCGAGCGCACTCCGTCTGCCCCGGCCCGAGCACCAGGTTGCCCGGCGCCGTGCCCGGCGGATTGAGCAGGCCCATCCAGAGCGCGCCCTCGGCAGATTCGCAGGCCGTCCCGTAGACGACGGTCCAGGCCGGCGACCCGGTCGACATCTCGACGACCGCCGATTCGAAGTCCTCGATCGGCCGACCGATCAACGGCTCGAAGCCGGCCTCACGGCAGGCGGCCACCAGGTGGTCGCGCAGCCAGGTGTCATCGGCAGGCAGCCGGAGCGGGAGCCCCGCGAGGTCGATCATCTTCACTCCGTCGTCCGACCGGTACGCCGCCGGGACCAGAACGGACAACGGATCGCGCCAGAGCTCGATGACCTGCAGATCGGCGGCCGCGACGTCGCCGCGGACGAAGGCGATGTCCAACTCCCCCGAACGCAGCGCAGTCAGGTACTCGGCCGTCGATCCGGAGCTGAGCTGGATCTCGAGGTCCGGCGTGCGGACCCGGAGGGCAGCCAGGCCGCGTTCCAGCCGGTCCCGCAACCCCGGCGCGGTGCCGATGCGGAGTACGCCGGAACGCCCGGAGGCGAGCTCCGCGGCGACCTCGGCGGCTCGATCGGCGGCGGACAGGACGGCCCGGGCCTCGCGCAGCATGCGTTCGCCGTCGCCGGTCAGCCGCACGTGCCGGGACGATCGGTCCAGAAGTCGCAGGCCGAGTTCGCGTTCGAGGCGGGCGACCTGCTGGCTGACGGCGGGCTGCACGATGTTCAGTCGCTCGGCGGCCCGGCCGAAGTGCAGTTCCTCGGCGACGGTGACGAAGTACCGCAACTGACGCAGCTCCATCAGCGATCACGACTCCTTATCGCTGTACAGCGTAACTGCGTCTGGGTCGGCGGCCTCGGGCCTCGTTGACTGGTGGACATGAGGATCGGACTGTGGATCGACGAAGAGGGCAAGACCATCGACGAGATCGGCGCCGCCGCGAAGGCCGCCGAGGACAACGGCATCGACCGGGTCTGGTTCAGCCAGCGACTCGGCTGGGATGCGCTGACGCTGATCGCCGGCGTCGCGCCGTACACCTCGACCATCGGGTACGCCGTTGGCGTGGTGCCGGTGTACCCGCGCCACCCGCTCGCCCTCGCGGCGCAGGCGCTCAGCGTGCAGGCGCTGACCGCCAACAGGCTGACGCTCGGCGTCGGCGCGAGCCACCCGCACATGGTGGAAGGAATGCTCGGCCTCTCCATGGACCGTCCCGCGGCATACGTCCGCGAGTACCTCGAAGCGCTCGGTCCGCTGCTCGCCGGTGAGCCGACCGATCACACGGGCGAGCGGCTGACCGCCCGCGGCCAGCTCGCGATTGCCGGAGCCGATGCGCCTGAACTCATCCTGGCCGCGCTCGGCCCGCGGATGCTCAAGACCGCCGGCGAACTCACCGCCGGTACGACGACCAGCTGGGCGGGGCCCGAGGTCATCGAGAGCTTCATCCGCCCGGCGATCGACGCAGCGGCGACCGCCGCCGGCCGACCGCAGCCCCAGGTGATCGCGGGCGTCTGCGTTGCGGTCACCGACGATCCGGATGCAACGCGGAACTGGATCGGCTCCCACTACGGCGCGGCCGGCGACATGCCGTCGTACCGCGCGGTCCTCGATCGCGGTGGCAAGGCCGGCCCCGAGGAGACCGCAGTACTGGGCGACGAGGAGACGGTGGCCAAGGAACTCCAGCGCTACGCGGACGCCGGTACGACGGAATTCCTGGTCTGCCCGGTCGGGACGGACGCGGAGGTGGAGCGCACGGTCAGGTTCGCGTTGGACTATGCATAGATGGTGTCAAAGGCTCCGGACTCGCTCCGACGTACCTGTATGGACCTTCAAGAGGTAGTGCAGAGGCGGATCGACGAACTGGTCGAGACGGAACTCGGGCTGCAGGTAGCCGTGTACCGGCACGGTGAGTTGCTGGTCGACGCTGTCGCAGGCGATGGCGTGACCTCGGAGACGTTGTACTACGCGGCCTCCACCGGGAAGGGCGCATCCGCGACGGTCGCGAACGTGCTGGTGGATCGCGGGGTGCTCGACTACGACCAGCCGATCGTGGACCTCTGGCCCGAGTTCGGTGCGCACGGGAAGGACAAGGCGACGCTGCGGCACGTGCTGACGCACTCGGTCGGCCTGCCGGCGCTGCCGCCGGACGCGACTCACGAGTCGTTCCCCACGATCCCCGCGTACCTGGCCGCCGCGGAGCCGTGGTGGGAGCCCGGCACGAAGATGACGTACCACGCGGAGACGTTCGGCCTCCTGGTCGGTGAGATCGTCCGGCGCGCGACCGGCCGGTCGATCTCCGACGTACTGCGGGAGCTGATCACCCCGCTCGGTATCGAGAACGACGTGTTCTTCGCGCTCCCGTCCGACCAGCGGGACCGGCTGATGCCACTCGTTGAGCCCGATGGCGCCGACGAGACGTTCGAGATGCTGGCCGGGATGTTCAGCAAGGTTGTGCCGCCGTCGATGCAGCCGCGGGCCGCCAAGCTCAACCGGCCCGAGCAGTTGGCGATCGAGGACCCGTCGAGCGCGATCCTGACCGCTCGTGGCATCGCCAGGTTGTACGCCGGGCTGATCGGCGAGGTCGACGGCGTTCGGCTGGTCCGCCCCGAGGCCGTGCCCGTGATCACCGGCACGGCTCTGGTCGCGCCGGACGAGTTGCTCGGCAATCCGGCAACGATGGCGCTCGGCTACTCGATCGGCCGGCTGGGATCCACGGCGGAAGAGAGCCCGACGACGTTCGGGTGGCCGGGCATGGGCGGCAGTATCGCCTGGGCGGACACGCGCTCAGGCGTTGCGTTCGCGCTGACCAGGACGCTGTTCGACCCGTCCGGGTCCGCGTCCGCGGTCGAGATCGGCAACCTGGTTGCGAAAGCTCTCTGCTGAAACCCCTTAACTGTAAGGGCTTTCAGCTTTCAGGATTCGCGGACCGAGCGCTGGTCGACCCAGACGAGATGGCCGTGGTGGCTGACGAGAACCTCGTCGGCCCCGGTCGTCCCGGTCCGTCGACCGAGCTCCTGGCCTGCGATCCAGCGTCCGCCGATGAGGATCTGGACGGCGATCGGCCGCGCCGGTGAGGGGGCTACGGGCATGGCACCTGCTTCTGGACAGGGGCGGATGTGATGGGAAGGTTGTGGGGGTTGGTTTCCCAACCAGACGCCAGCCTACAACTGCATCACGACCGACCGTTAGCTGTAATTCAAAATCCTCAGGAGCCTGATGCCGAAGCCGATTTTCGTCGTTCAGCTGCACGATGCGAGGCGGCTGCACTACGACGTACGGCTCGAAGTGGACGGGGTGCTGAAGTCCTGGGCGGTGCCGCGCGGGCCGTCGCTCGACCCGATCGTCAAGCGGCTCGCGGTGTTCACCACGGACCACGATCTCGAGTATGCGTCGTACGAGGGCGTGCACCGCGACGCGCAGTACGGCAGCGGCGCCGTGATCGTCTGGGACGCCGGCGTCTACACGAATCTGACCCGCGACGACCGGCACCAGCTCGTCGATCCGGCCGAGGCGATCGAGCGCGGGCATTTGAAGGTGCAATTGCACGGAGTGAAGCTCAACGGTGCCTGGGCCTTCACCCGGACCGGCGCGGACTGGCTGCTGGTGAAGGTGAAGGACGCGGACGCCGATCCGGGGCTGGACCTGACGGTGACCGAGCCCCGTTCGGTGCTGAGCGGGCTGACCATCGAGGAGATGGCCGCCTCATGATCACCAGCCGTCGATGTGGAGAACTTCGTCGAGCGGCTGACGCGCGGCCGGCTTGAAGTCGGTCCCGATCGTGTACGCCGTCGGGATCAGCACCGTCTGCCGGATGTCCTCCGGAAGACCGAGCAGCTCGGACACCTCCTGCTCGAAGCTCAGGTGCAGCGTGGTCCACGCCGTACCGAGAGCACGGGCCCGGGCGGCGAGCATGTAGCTCCAGGCTGCCGGCAGGATCGAGCCCCACAGACCGGCCTGGTTTCCTGCCGGCAGCGAACGGACCTTCAGGCAGGGGATGACCAGCACCGGGACCTGGCCCATCCGCTCGCCCAGGTAGGCCACGCTGTCGCCGACCCGGCGCTGGACCGGGCCACGCTCGGGGTCGTCGGCGTGCAGTTTGCCCGCCGCACCCGGGCCGGCCAGGTACTCCTCGACCGAGCGGCGGTAATACTCGCCGATCGCCGCACGCTTCTCGGCGTCCGTGATCACCAGCCAGTGCCACGTCTGCCGGTTGCTCCCCGACGGCGCCTGCAGAGCGATCTCGATGCACTCCCGGATCAGCTCCATCGGCACGGGCCGCTCGAGGTCGAGGCGCTTGCGGACGGTCCGGGTGGTCGTCAGCAGCTCGTCGGGTTTCAGGTCGAGGGTGTAGGTCACGCCGGACAGTGTGTCAGCAGACGGAGGTGCTGTTCGGGTGCACCTTCTCGCAGTACCGGACGTGCAGGTGGGCGGGCCAGTTCATCGTCAGGCCCTCGACAAGGGGATGTGAGATAGTTCTGAAGCAGACTATCTGCTAACGGAAGGATTTGAGGATGGCTCTGAACCTGTCGGCCGACGAGGTCCTGTCCACGACGCGCGCTGTCCGCAAGCGCCTCGACTTCTCCCGGCCGGTCCCCCGCAAGCTGATCGAGGAATGCGTCGACCTCGCCACCCAGGCACCGACCGGCCGGAACCGGCAGCGCTGGCACTTCCTCGTCGTCACCGAGGATGCACAGCGCCGGGCCGTGGCGGACATCTTCCGGCGGGCGCTCTCGCAGGCGGCGGGTCAGCCGTTGACCGCGGACGACGTACGACGGATGAACCATCACGCCCGCTCGACCGAGCGGGTCTTCGACAGCCTGCGCTACCTGGCGGACAACATCCACCGGGTCCCCGCGTTCGTGATCCCGGCCGTGGAAGGTCGCACCGACCGGGCATCGGCTGCGGAGCAGTCCGGGACGTGGGGGTCGATCCTGCCGGCGGTCTGGAGTTTCATGCTCGCCGCCCGGGAGCGCGGCCTCGGCACGGTGTGGACCACCGCGCAGGGGCCGCTCGAGCGCGAGCTCGCGAAGGTTCTTCGGGTTCCGTACGACGACGTGATGCTGGCCGCCTTCATCCCGCTGGCGTTCACGATCGGGACCGACTTCCGCCCGGCCAAGCGGGTTCCACGCGAGCAGGTGCTGCACTGGGACCGGTGGTAGGCCGGCCCTATTCGAACGGGGACGGGTCTCCTGCGCCGACGCGGACGAGTTCCGGGACGTCCTCGGAGAAGTCGACGACGGTGGTCGGCTCGGTGCCGGCCTCGCCTTCGATAACGGCGTCGATCTGGTTGTCGAGTTCTTCCTTGATCTCCCAGCCCTGCGTCATCGGCTCCTCGTGGCCGGGGAGGAGCAGGGTGCTGGAGACGAGCGGTTCACCGAGCTCCGCGACCAGGGCCTGGGTGACCACGTGGTCCGGGATGCGGACGCCGACGGTCTTCTTCTTCGGGTGCAGCAACCGGCGCGGGACCTCCTTGGTGGCCGGGAGGATGAACGTGTAGCTGCCCGGCGTGGCCGCCTTGATCGAGCGGAAGACGGCGTTGCTGATGTGCACGAACTGCCCGAGCTGGGCGAAGTTCTCGCACACCAGCGTGAAGTGGTGCCGGTCGTCCAGCTGCCGGATCGTCCGGATCCGCTCGATCCCGTCCCGGTTCCCCAACTGGCAGCCGAGCGCGTAGCAGGAGTCGGTCGGGTACGCGATCAGCCCGTCCTCGCGGAGCAGGTCCACTACCTGCCCGATCGACCGCCGCTGAGGGTTCTCGGGATGGATGTCGAAATACCTGGCCATGACCGGGGAGCCTACCGGTCTACTTGGCCAGGCCGATCGGTGTCGCGGTGACTACCAGGTTGTCCTCGTAGCCGCCTTGGGAGGCGTTATAGGCGCCGGTGCAGGTGATCAGGATCAGGCGATGGTCCACGGTCTGGTCGAAAGCGCCGCTCTTGGTCGCGAGGGCGTCCTTGCGGACCGACTCGATCGACACGACCCGGTACGACGCCGTATGGCCGGAGCCGTTGAGCACGACGGTCTCGCCCCGACGTACGCCGAGGAGACGGGCGAAGAAGCCGAGGCCCTGGTTCTTCGAGTCGACGTGACCGGCGAGCACGACCGAGCCGAACGGGTCGCCGGCCTCGGCGCCGCCGTCCCACCAGCCGACCCATTGCGGCTTGGCCGGCACCTGGAGCTGCCCGCCGACGGTAGTTGCCGGCAGCACCGGTGCGTCCTTGCCGCCCGGCAGCACGACCTGTTGCGGGACGAAGCGCACGCGCTGACTCGGAGCCGGCGTGCCGACCCGTCCCGGCGGTGCGGACAGCGGCTCCGTCGGAGTAGGCACAGCGGACGGTGTGCCCTCGAAGGTGAAGCCGAACGTCGGGGTCGGCGTCGGCACCGCACCGTCTGCCCCGGCGGCACAACCCGCCAGGGCAAGACAGCACAGCGCCGTACCGACCAGTCCGCTCTTCAGCGGCGGACCACCTTCCGGGCAGTGACTACCGCGACCCCCAGTGCGGCGAGGAACACCACGACCCACAGTCCGGATTGTCCGGCAGGGCTCTGCGCCTGGTCGAGCCCTGCCGCCTGTCCACCTGTTCCGGTGTTCACCACACCCGGTTTCGCCGACCCGGTGGCCGGCACCTTGATCGTGCCGAGGGCAACGGTCATCGTCTTCTGGCTCGGTGCGCCGATCGCGAACACCCGGGTCAGGTAACCGGCCTTCACCGGCAGGTCCAACGGACCGAGAACAACTGGTGACGTTGCGCCGGTAGGAACGATATCCACCTTGTAGGTCGCTGCCGGAACGACCACGTCGAGTGATTCACCGTTCGCTACGTTACGGAATAGCACCTTTCCGTTGACCCGAATGTCGGCCGGCCCGACCGCCGCGTCGTGCGCGACCCGCAACCCGGCTTTGTCCACCGGCACCGCGGTCAGCTTGTTCGCGTACGTCGTGATCAGCGGCTGACCCGTCGGCGACACCGGCTGGTGGATGACGACGTCCAGACTGGCACCGGAACCGGCCGAGATCTCACGCTGGACGACCACCTTGCCGCCTTGCTTCGCGGTGATCATCCGCTTGCCGGACGCTACCCCGAAGGGCCCGACCAGCTTCCCGCCCGCGACTGCGGCGGCGACCTGGTGACCGTCGACACTGATGTCCAGACTGCGCCCTGGCAGACCCTGGACGAAGTACAGGTTGGCCCCCGCGGCAGCCTGCGCCGGCACCGCGAGGACAGCCGGCGCTGCCGCCACCGTCACGGCGAGCAGCAGCGACAACACCCTGCGAATTACCGGACCACGAATTCTCGAAATACTTAGGGATACCGCCCGGAATTGCCCGGACACGCTCCGTTCCTGCATTTCCTTCCCCCTCCGACGTTCGCCAGAAAATAGCGTAAGCATTTCCCCGCCCCACGAATTCGGGCGTATCGTAAGCGCAAGTCCGACCTGTCCGGAAGGGGCCGCACTGGTCTCGATTATGGCCGGGTCCGTTATGGGGAGACGGTGACTCGTGTCAGGACCTGACTCGCGGCTGCTTCCCGGGTTCCTCCCCGAGCGGACATCGGGGGTGGAGGAGACCGGACGGACGCGAGTTCGAATCCTGGCGACGGTCGCGCTGGTGCTGGGGTACAGCGCGACCGTCGCTTGTTCGGGCGCCGGCGCGCTCCCGGTCGCCCCGAGTCCCGGGCTGAACAGTTCGCGGCCGTCGGGCAGCGCTCCGACACCGAGGCCGACCACGCTCGGGCCGGGCGAGACCGTGCCCGGCATCCAGCTGATCGCCGTACCGCAGCGGAACGGCTCGTTCGACATGACCGAGAACGTGATGTTGCCCGCGGCCACCGACATCCTGCCGCTGCAGCTGCCGTCGTCCGGCGACCACCTGCCCGGAATGATGGCCCCGACAACGCCGCGCGTCACCAACCTGAAGGTGGTCGCCGACGACCAGGCGGTGCCGATCCAGCACACCACAGTCACAGCCCCGGGTGACCTGCCGCTGACCGTCTCGGCCACACGGATCAAGCTCACATACACGCTGTCCGGATCGGCGGTGCTCGCCTCTCCGTCGACGTCGACGCGAGCCGGCGCAGCCATCCGGCCGCTGACCTCAGCCGCCGGCGGGAGCCTGCCGACCGATGTCACCGTGACCAGCGGTCTGCTCAACGCGATCTGCCCGCTACTGACCGAGACCCGCTGCGCGGTCGGAGATCCGCCCATCCTCGGGATCCAGCCCGGCATCCCGGCAAGCAAGGCCCTCGTCGTCCTCCAACTGGATCTGCCACGCTGACTACATGACGGATGAGCGGATCGCTCTGGGTACGGCCCGGGGCCGATGGGTGCTGGCGGCGACGGCGCTCGGGTCGGGAATGGCGTTCCTGGACGGGACGGTCGTGAACGTCGCGCTCCCGGCGATGGGTGAGGACCTGAACGCGGACGTCGCGGGCCTGCAGTGGATCGTCAACGGCTACATGCTGATGCTCGCCTCGCTGGTGCTGCTCAGCGGTTCGATCGGCGACCGGATGGGACGACGCCGGACGTACGTCGTCGGGGTGATCTGGTTCGGCATCGCGTCGGTCGTGTGCGCGATCGCGCCGACCCTCGAGGTGATGATCGCCGGCCGGGTCCTGCAGGGCATCGGCGGTGCGCTGCTGACACCGGGCAGCCTGGCGATCCTGCAGACCTCGTTCCAGCACTCCGACCGCGGCAAGGCGGTCGGCGCCTGGTCCGGCCTCACCTCGGTCGCGGCGGCGATCGGACCGTTCGTCGGCGGCACCCTGGTCGACAGCGGTTACTGGCAGCTGATCTTCCTGCTCAACGTCCCGATCGCTCTCGTCACCGTCCTGGTCACGCTCCGCCATGTGCCCGAGAGCCGCGACGAGAGCGCCGGCGGCAAGCTCGACCTCAACGGCGCGATCCTGGCCACCCTCGGCCTGGGCGCCCTCACGTACGGCCTGATCAGTGCCGGCGACCACGGTTTCGGCGATCCGGTCGTCGTGGCCAGTCTGGCGATCGGCGTCCTGTCCTTCGCGGGGTTCATCGAGGTGGAACGCCGCAGCTCGCATCCGATGCTGCCGCTGAGCATCTTCGCCAACCGGCGCTTCACCGGCGCGAACCTGGTCACCGTCGTGGTGTACGGCGCACTCGGAACGGCGACGTTCCTCGTCGTGGTCTACCTGCAGACCGGACTGCACTACTCCGCGTTGTGGGCCGGCGCGTCCTTGCTGCCGATGACCGTGCTGATGTTCTTCCTGTCCGGGTACGCCGGCGGCCTGTCGGACCGGATCGGCCCCCGCATCCCGATGACGGTCGGACCGTTGCTGATGGCGGGCGGGTTCTTGCTGATGCTGCGGATCGACAACGAGTCCAGCTACTTCAGCACCGTACTGCCGGCCGTCGTACTGCTCGGGCTCGGTCTGGTCTCGACCGTCGCACCGCTGACCGCGACCGTCATGTCATCGGTCGCGGACCACCACGCGGGGATCGCCTCCGGCGTGAACAACGCGGTCGCCCGGTCCGCACAGCTGATGGCGGTCGCCGCGATCCCGGTGGCAGCCGGCATCACCGGCAATGCGTACCGCGATCCCGTTGCCTTCCACAACGGATTCGGCAAGGCCCTGTGGATCTCCGCGGTGCTCGCGGCGTCCGGCGCCCTGATCGCCTGGATCACCCTCGGCGATCGTTCCGGGAAGCGCCATCTGCTCCCGGCCGAGCATCACCACCGGCACTGCGCGCTCGAGGCACCGCCGCTCGCCGACGCCCACGCCGACCTTTCGCGTCCGAGCTGATTTGTCGACTTTTGGTCAGCGCAGGGCGAGGTAGTGCTTGCGGCTGACCTGGTCGAGACGTTCGATCGCGTACCGGAGCATCGTGCGCGGCATGCGGGTCGCGTACTCGTCGAGGAAGTCGCGGAGCTCGGCCTCGGAGACGCGTTTGCCGGCCTCGCGGAGCATCCAGCCCGACGCCTTGTGGATCAGGTCCTCCCGGTCGTCGAGGACCTCGGCGGCCAGCTTGAAGGTGTCGTCGATCTGGCCTCGACCGATCAGGAACTGCGTGGCGACGAGCGCGATCCGGCGTTCCCACAGGCTGCTCGAACGGATCAGCGTGTAGAGCTCGTCCCGCGGCTTGTCGAGCAGGTACCCGCCGACGACCTGCGGAGCGCTGCAGTCGACGAGATCCCAGTTGTTGATGTACGCCGTACTGCGGACGTACAGGTCGTGGATCGCGGTGAGCTCGTCCGGGTTCGCCGTACGCGGCTTGAGGGCGCGCGCGGCGCGATCGGCCAGCAGGCAAAGGACTGCCAGGCGATGCTCGTGAATCGGACTGGTCAGGGCCTGTTCCAGCTCGGGCAGCGGCAGACCGGCCGGCAGGTACGGCTTGAGGATTCCGCGGATCGTCGACAGCTTCACGCCGACCATCTGGTCGCCGTGCCCGTAGCCGCCGGGCTGGAGCTGGAAGTAGCGCGCGAGAACCTCCGCCACGGCCGGATCGGCGGCGGCGTCGACTGCCTCGAGCAGGTCCTTGGTGATCAGACCAGCATCCCTCCGGTCGCCCGGAGGTTCTGACCGGTCATCCACCGGGCGTCCGGGCCGGCCAGGAACGCGACCACGTCCGCCACCTCGGCTGGTTCACCTATCCGGCCGAGCGCGGTGATGCCCACCAGCGCATCCTGGACCGGCGGCGGGTTGTGATCGTGGAACATGTCGGTGTCGGTCGCGCCCGGCGACACCGTGTTGACGGTGATCGCGCGCGGGCCGTACTCGCGGGCGGCGATCTTCACGAATTGCTCGAGGGCCGCTTTGCTGGCGGCGTAGAGAGAGATCCCGGGACCGGGCACGACCGTATTCAGCGTCGACAGGGCAATGATCCGGCCGCCGTCGGGCAGGACGCGGCCGGCCCGCTGGATGGCGAAGTACGGACCTTTGACGTTGGTCGCGAACAGTTGGTCGTAGTCCTCGACCGTGACCTCGGCGATCGGCTTCACCATCGCCTGCGCCGCGTTGCAGACGAAGATGTCCAGCGTCCCGGTCGGGTCGGCCGCCCGCTCGAACAGTCCGTCGATCCCGGACAGGTCCGACTGATCCGCCTGTACGGCGATGGCGTCGCCACCCGCGGCTTTGACGTCGGCGACCACCTTGTCGGCCGCGTCCGCGCTACTCGCGTACGTGAACGTGACGACGGCGCCGTCGGCGGCCAGCCGGCGTACGATCGCCGCCCCGATGCCGCGCGAACCGCCGGTGACCAATGCCGCCTTGCCGTCGAGAACGCCCATAGCGACTTGTCTATCACCGTCGTGGGTCTGACGTTTGCTTTACTCTGAAGCGCTTCCGGACGTGAGGTCACGCTCCGGGGTCGATCACCGCCAGACCCGTTGTGACGCTTGTGCATTGGGGCATACGGTGAGGGCGAAGGGCAGTCCCATATCCGCCAGGACCCGCGTTCGTGGCGCTACCCCGGGGGAGATACCCGCGTGACAAGCCACCCAGACCCGCGGGACGGCGAGATGATCCGAACCACCTTCGACGCAGTGACCGTGGAGCTGGAACCCGGAGTACTGCTCGTCAGGATGTCCGGTGAGATCGACATCGCCACGACCGACTTCGCCGCCGAGTCGATCCGCGCCGCGGTCGCACCGCCTGCCAGGCTGGTGCTGATCGAGCTGTCGGCCGTGACGTTCTGCAGTTCGGCCGGCCTCGGCAACCTGGTCGAGGCGCGCAACCTGGCCGGCCAGCACAACATCACCCTGGCCCTGGTCGGCGTCGGCAGACCGGTCGACCGTCCGCTCACCGTGACCGGTCTCGGCGGTCAGTTCCGCATCTACAGCACCGTCGAAGAGGCCCTCTCCGAACTCTGAAATCAGCTGTGGTCGGCGGATACGGTAGCTTTCGGTGTCTCCGACAAAGGAAAGTCATGGGTGAGCTAGCCAAGATCGTGGTCGTGGTGCCGACCTACAACGAGCGGGAGAACCTGCCCGTGCTGGCCGGACTCCTGTCCGACCTGAACCTGCCCGGCCTGGAGCTTCTCGTTGTCGACGACAACTCCCCCGACGGTACGGGCGACATCGCCGACGAGCTGGCGAAGGCGTCGCCGGAGAAGGTCGGCGTACTCCACCGGACCGTCAAGGACGGTCTGGGCCGCGCGTACGTCGCCGGGATCACCCGTGCGCTCGACGAGGGTGCCGACATCGTCATCCAGATGGACGCGGACCTGTCCCACCCGGCGTCGGTGATCCCGACCATGGTCGAGATGCTGCGGACCACCGACGCTGCCGTCGTGATCGGCTCGCGGTACGTCCCGGGCGGCTCGGCGGCCGCCGAATGGGGCTGGCACCGGCGGGCGCTGTCCGCCTGGGCGAACTTCTACGTGAACGCGATCCTGCGGCTGCACGTGAAGGACGCCACGGCCGGCTTCAAGGCATGGAAGGCGGACACCCTGCGCTGGATCGACGTCGCGTCGATCGGGAGCAACGGGTACTCGTTCCAGGTCGAGATGAACTACCGGACGGTCAAGCGCGGCCTGAAGATCGCCGAGACGCCGATCCGCTTCGAGGAGCGGACCGAGGGCGTCTCGAAGATGTCGCTGAAGGTCCAGCTCGAGTCGGCCCTGATGCCGTGGAAGCTGCTCTTCAACCGGTCCTAGATGGACCGGGCGACGGAGGCGAGCATCCGCGGCATGTCGCGGAAGGCGGCCTCAGGGTCGTCTTTGCGGCCTTCGACGCACACCATGATCGACACGTTGTGGATCGACTCGACCCCGGTCATACCGACACAGCGGGCGACCATCGAGATGCTGGCGCCCGCCGGGGTATGAATCCGGCCCGTGAAGGCGATCTGCGCCTGGCTGTCGATGTTCGAGTTCGCCGAGGTGACCACCTCGACCGGTTCCTTCTTGACGGCGACGAGGTGGTCGATCTTCACCACGACATTCGCCGCGTCAGTCGCGATGCGGTCGGCACGGAACGCGACCGGGCTGACGACGACGTACGCCGCGCCCCGGCCCTGCGCCAGCAGCGAGACGCTGTACTTTGACGAGTGGACCTTCTTCCATCCTGGCGCCGGGTCGACGTACACGTCGTCGTAGACCAGCAAACCCTTGTCGATGTCTCGCAGGGTCCGACGGCGTTCGACCGGAGGCTGCGGGGTGGGAGTCGGTTCGGGGGTGTACGACGGCACTGTGGGCGTCGGTGACGGGGTCTCGCTCGAGGTCACGCGGTCGGTGTAGCCGGCGGTCGGCATCGGACTGCCGGCCGTCGCGTCGTCGCTCCCACGGGTCATGAACACGACGATGCCGCCGACCAGCGCCACCACGACAGCGATGGCGCCTGCCACCAACCACGGCGTCTTGCTCTTCGCCGGCGGCAGATGCGGCGGCCGGGCGCCGTACGGCGGAGGCTGGGCGCCGTACGGCGGAGGCTGCACACCGTACGGCGGGGGTGGGGTGCCGTGCTGCGGCGGGCGGACAGCGTACTGCGGGAGGTCAGTCGGCGGCGTAGCGCCATGCGGGTGGACCGGGCGGTTCTCGGGGTTCCAGACAGGCGGCTGGGGATCGCTCATGGCGAAGCCTCACTCGATCGTTAAAACGGACTGGACCGGTCCCCGATACCGGCCGCCCGACCTTACCCGACCGAGGCTCGATCGGCCTACGCTCAGCCGTAGCCCAGTTGGTGGAGCCGGGCGTCGTCGATGCCGAAGTGGTGCGCGATCTCGTGCACTACTGTGACGTTCACCTCGTCGAGCACCTCGCCGAAGGTCTCGCAGATCCGGAGCGTCGGGTTGCGGTAGATCGTGATCCGGTCCGGAAGCACGCCGCCGTACTCGTGCCCGCGCTCGGTCAGCGGGATGCCCTCGTAGATCCCGAGCAGCTCCGGATCGCCCGGCGGCGGATCGTCCTCGACGAACACCGCGACGTTCTCGATGAACGCCGCGAGCTCCTCGGGTATCTCGTCCAGCGCCTGCGAGACCAGCGCCTCGAAGTTCGCCCGGCTCATCTCCATCACGGTTCCAGCGTAGTGACCTACAGCCAGCCCTGACGCGACGCTTGTACGCCGAGCTGGAACCGCGTCTGCGCTCCGAGCGCCTCCTGCAACCGGCCGATCCGGCGCGCGATCGTCCGCTCGCTCACGCCGAACTCGCGGGCGATCGACTCATCGGTCAGTCCCGCGCTCAGGTACGTCAGCAGCCGCTTCGACTCCAGGCTCGGCGCGGCGTTCACGTCGTTCAGCTCGGTCCCACCGGTGATCGGCACCGCGATCCGCCACAACGCCTCGAAGATCCGGGCGAACCCGCTGAGCAGCGGGGAGTCGTGCACCACCAGAGCAACGAAACCGGGACCCTTCTCTCCCTCCGCCCTGGCTCCGACCAACGCCCAGCGATCGTCGACGATCGTGATGTTGAGCGGCACGTGCGGGAACACCCGGGCCTGCTCGCCGGCCTCGATACAGGACTGGACCAGGTGCAGCGCGTTGACGTCCTGGAGGACGTGCGCGCCGTAAATGACGTCGTACCGGACGCCGCGTTCGAGCGCCTCGAACATGCCCTCGACGATCCGCAGTTCCCGCGCGGCGAGGTTGCCCATCGTCATCGCGCGTACCTGTTCGCGGGCGTCGTCCTGGACGCTGTTGAGAACCGCTTGCGAGGCGGCGTACGTCGGGAGCACCTCCAGATAGTCCTGCTTGCCCGCAGCGGCCTTCCAGAGCTCGTTGAGCATCTCAGCGCTGTCGCGGGCGAGCGCTGCCTGCCTGGTGTGACGCTCGGCGAGCGCATCCATCGCCCGTCGGGGCGGGCGGATCACCAGCTCACCGTCGGACCGCTCGACCAGGCCGAGGGTGAGCAGCTCGGCCACGGCCGCCTCGTCGTCCACCGGCTTGTCATGCAGGAGGTCGACGTACGCCGTCTCCGCCTCGGCCGACAAGCCCAACGCCCGCAGCGGTTCCATGCCCCTGTGTACCACCGGGCGACAGATTCCCGCCATGCCGGATTCTGACAGCGTCAAACGCTCGTAGCGGGCTCCTGCGGCTGCTGATACTGAGGCCCCCGTCCATAGGAGTTCGTATGAGGAAGAGCATTGTCTGGTCGGCCGTCGCCGGTCTGGGCCTGTCGCTCGGCCTGCTGGCCACCCCGGCCTCTGCGGTTGGCGTCGCTGCCGCTGCTCCACCGGTGACCGCTGCTCCGCCGGTATCCGCCGAGGCTCAGCAGGTCATCGACCACCTGCCGGAGATGCGCGCGCAGGCCGACGCCGTCCGGGAGCGGCTCGGGCTGCCGGACAACCCGGTCCGCGACGCGTTGCTGAACGCGATCGACCCCACGCAGTACGAGTGCTCCACCGCGACACCGGCGGTGCTGACCGCGATCCTGCCCGACGTGGCGTCGATGACGATCGACCAGTTGACCGCCCTGCTGACCATCGTGATCTACGACATCCCGCTGATGGATGCGCTCTACTTCCCGCAGCAGGGCCCGTTCACCTTCGGTGCGCGAGGTGAGTTCACTCACACGGTGAACAAGACCTTCGAGGGCCTGAAGGGGTTCTGGGACATCCCGTCGAGCGACGTCGAGCTGGTGCCTGCACACGGGCGAATCATGCTGGACGCCGAACGCGACTACCGGGTCTTCACCGTGCTGTACGGCGCGAACCCGGCGCAGTCGCGATTCTCCGCCGACCTGATCGCCCGGGAGCTTCGCAGCCCTGTGCTCGGGTGGGGCGACCTGCCGATCTTCTCGTTCAACGCGTTCGCGGCGCCCGGCGGCGAGGACGTTCCGGGGTACGGGAAGTCGCACCGGCGGATCGCGTACGGCGACGGCGTACTGGACGGGTTCGCCCGGGTGGGCCTGTCCGATGTGGCGCCGTCGGCGATCCTGGCGCACGAGTTCGGCCACCAGGTGCAGTTCTCCGACGGGCTCATGCGGCCCGAGCTGGCGGCGCCCGAGGCGTCACGGTGGGCCGAGCTGGAGGCGGACGCGTTCAGCGCCTACTTCCTCACCCATGGGCGGGGCGAGTCGATGAACTGGAAGCGGGTGCACGACTTCGGCCAGATGTTCTACCAGCTGGGCGACTGCGGCTTCACCAGCGCCGGCCATCACGGCACACCGAACCAGCGGATGAACTCGGCACTGTGGGCCGCCGGACTCGCCGCCTCGCTCCGGCCGCGGGGCTACATCCTGCCGTCGCGGACGTTCAACGACCTCTTCACAACGCAGTACCCACAGCTGATCGCGCCTGACGCAACCACCTGACGTCAGGCGCTTCCCGGCCGGACGTCTCACCCGGCCCAGGGCGCCGTACGCCGACCTTTCCCGGCGTACGGCGCCCTCGTTCTTGTCGCGTCCGTCACGCACCCGGAACTCGTTTTGGACAGGCGGCCCAACTCCTCTATGCTTACGGCTGTCCCTGGAGCTTCGGCTCCCGCGGGTCCGAGTCCCCATCGTCTAGTGGCCTAGGACGCTGCCCTTTCAAGGCGGTAACGCGGGTTCGAATCCCGTTGGGGATACGGCCGAAAGGCCGGTGCAAAACCTAGCTCGAAGATGCTGTACGATCGTCGAGTCATTTGGCCCAGTGGCGCAGTTGGTTAGCGTGCCGCCCTGTCACGGCGGAGGTCGCGGGTTCGAGTCCCGTCTGGGTCGCCAGGAGAAGGCGGCGGTGTCCACAACACCGCCGCCGCCGTTTCTCCCCGGTCAGGTAGCTCAGCTGGTAGAGCGTCCGCCTGAAAAGCGGAAGGTCGGCGGTTCGAGACCGCCCCTGACCACCCTTCTGACCTGCGGATTCGTTATCGATGACGCAGACCGAGCCATCCAACTGCAGCAATGGCTGTAGCAGTCGAGGCTGGGGTTCGGGGTGCGAGGGGGGTTCAATGGCAGGTGAACTAATTCACTACGGTGCCCGCCCGTGGGCTATGGCGGTCAATGTTGACGCCGGTAGCCAATTGGCCGAGGCGATCGCGAGACTCTTCCCAACGGTTGAGTTCGTCTCGCGGGAAGATGCTGCCGGGTTACATCAGCGCGAGTTCGACGCGGCCGTCCTGGTCGGAAGCGCTCCTCCTGAAGGGCTTGGAGACCATCTTCAGGTCTTGCAGTTCGGCGGTCCCCCAGCCGCCGTAGATGAGTGGATTCCGATTGGCGACAACTCAAGGCGGCAAGCACGCGTCAGGCGGGTCGAAGGCGCTAGAGCACGGAACTTTGTGCTCGGGGATGCATCGGCGCAACTGGGGGTGACGGGTCTTGTGAAGCGCAACGTCCTCCCAGAGCCAGGCTCGGAATACAAAGTAATCAAGTGGAGTTTTGGCTCTTCCGCTGCTCCGGCACCCCCAGGTCGTCAGGTCACTGAGTTCGCGGCAGATTCGGCGGGCGACACTCTCGCCGGCTACTTCAAACGGTCGGATGCAGATGAGGCGGGTCATCTGTGGTGGCTCCCCGAGACTGCCGTCGTTGACGGTGCAGAGTGGCTGAAGGCAGCGGTCCGCTGGTGGCAGCAGATCGACGAACGGAGCTTCCCGCCCTTTGCGACGTGGACCGAGCACAGCGATTGGATGACCAAGGCCGAGATCGATGCCGCCAGGGAGATTGCCCGGCTGGAGGCGGAAGCCGAGGAGTTCCGGCTCGCCCATGAGGACCGACTCAAGCAAGCATCGGCCGTTCAAGAGGCTGCCCAGGCCGCGGCGGCAGCAGGTCCACGACGCCTCCTTGTCGCCCAGGGCGACGAGCTTGTTGAAGCCGTGATTGAGTCGCTTCGGCTATTTGGCTTCACGGTCGTGGACGCCGATGAGCTGAGCGAGAATGCACAGTTCAAACAGGAAGATCTCCGAATCATCGACGGCGACTGGGTCTCTCTCGCGGAGGTCAAGGGCTATAAGAAGGGTGCCAAGGCTTCGGATCTACTGCAGATTGGCAAGGCTGTCGAGGTCTACATCGGGCGGGGCAACAAACGGCCCGATGCACGGTGGTACATCGTCAACCACAACCTCCAGACGCCTCCCGGATTGCGCGACGTCGCACTCGCTGGCGCTCCCGAGGTGGCCATCTTCGCGGGCATGGGCGGCGCGGTGCTCGACACTCGGCTGCTCTTCACCATGCATCGCGCGGTAGAAGGCGGCCAACTCGGTGCTGAAGCGGCGCGGGCTAAGCTCAAGCAGGCCACCGGGGTAGCTTCCGTCTAGAACCGGCGGGCGCCCTTGTCGGGCGCCCGCCATCAACTACTGAAGGTGGTCTTGGAGTTTCCGGAGTGCCTCGCGCTTGTCCTCCAGTGAGGTGTGCGCGTAGATCGTCATCGTCACGTCCAGGTTGGCGTGCCCGACAATCGCCTGCACGATGTGCGGCGGCACCTTGAGCCCGAGCAGCAGCGTCACACAGCTGCAACATGGGGGCGGAGGCCAGGTGTAGCTGTCGCTGTAGCAACATCAGCGAAGGCCGACCGATGCTCGGCGCCTAGCGGCGACCTCAGACACGACTGCAATCGCGGTGGACCGCTGCGGTCTCGCGACCTGTGGCGGAAGCCGGCGGCTCGACACAGAATTCAAGCGGTCACCCGTCAGTTCGGTCTAGGCACTCGATCCGACATCCGAGCCTGTCACTTGGACTGCGCCCACCGACCGTGGCGGGGTAGGGGCGCCTCGTTGTTTCAGTTGGCCTCGGAGATGAACCCGAGGAAGCGTCTGCCGAGACCCGTCACCTCAGCGCTGTGGAATCCGTCGATCGAAACGTTGATAAGGCGCGCGCCGGCCAGGTCAGCTATCAGAAGGTCGCGCCACTCGCGTCGGCTGTCGGGCTCGGGGAAGGCGTCATAGATCGAGCCGCGGTGGCCTCCTCCTAGGCGAGCGAGCAGGAGTACGTGAGCCGCCGAGAACTGTTCGACCAGTCGGAAGAATCGGGCTTGCTCATCGACGTCGGGCGCGTCCGACGCAACCGAGTTGAGGACCGCGTTTCTCAGGGCGTCGAGCTTCTCTTGCTGATGAGTCGCCTGAGCCGCGCGCGTCGCATTGACGAAGGCGTCTAGAAACACCTCATTGTCGAGAAGATCGTCGTACTTCTCTGCTAGCTCGTTCACGGCGTCCGTGATTGTCGCTCGCCAGGCCTCAAGTCGCTTGTTGTACGGACCTTCCATCAGGTGCTGATACCAGGCTGCCGCGAGGCCGCCCGCAAGCGGAATAGAGCTGACACCGCCGGCAAGTAGCTTGTCCGCCAGGTCTGTCTTGGGAGGCTCAGGTGGCTGCTGGACTGTCATGAGGGGTGAGTTTGGCGTACGACATGTCGATGTCGCCAGCCCAGACACGCTCCATCAACAGAGGGCACCCCCACCTCTCGGATGTTGCTCGTAGCGAGACCCGCCGGGCAGGGTGTGCGGTCCTCGGATCTGCTCGGCCGAGCGCGCCAGGGTTGCCTTTGCCGGATCGACCAGCTCGGCCCGGAATCGGGCCGTCAAATTCGACGCAGCGCCGGGTTCATCGCTACTCCCCGTAGCCGCAGTGCGCCCCAACTGCAACCTCGCCTGGAACGCGACCGCGACGGCCGGATGTACGAACTGACCCAGGACGTGCCGCCGCCTCGGACTACGTCGGACACGCGAATCCGTACCTGCGCAGATTGGGGCGGCCCTGATGGTCAGTCATGATTTCCGGGATCAGGTCTCGTCGGGTCTGGTCTCACCATCCGCCGGTGCCTCGTGTCGACCATCGCCTGAGTTCTCGTCTGATCCGGGCTTGGGCGCAGCGTCGGCCGGTTCGGAGTCTGCCGAGGCTTGCGGTGCTGCCGCGCTGAGCCCCGACGAGTCTGCGTCTTCGTGCGGCAAGCTCGAGTCGGACCGATCACCCGGCCCCGTCGTCTCATCTGGCTCGTGAGGAGCAGGGGTCGTCGGCCTGGGCGCCTCGAACAGCTTGGGGTCGATCTTCGGCCGCAGTCCCTCGAACAGCTTGGGGTCGATCTTCGGCCGCAGTCCCTCGAACAGCTTGGGGTCGATCTTCGGCCGCAGTCCCTCGAACAGCTTGGGGTCGAACTTTGGCCGCAGTCCCTCGAACAGCTTGGGGTCGATCTTCGGCCGCAACGCCTCCAACACCCCGGGTTCGAACTTTGGCCGCAACGCCTCCAACACCTTGGGGTCGAACTTTGGCCGCAGTCCCTCGAACAGCTTGGGGTCGAACTTTGGCCGCAGCGCCTCGAACAGCTTGGGGTCGAACTTTGGCCGCAGCCCTTCGAACACCTTGGGGTCGATACCCTCCAAGAGGCTGGTTCGTTGCAGCAACTGATCTCGTGCGTCCCTCTCTTGCCATTCACCTCGTCCCGGATCATCGCCCTTGCTTACGATTCGTGTAATTTCCCCGGCGAGCGGATTCCCGACTGAGTTTGTCGTGAGGTAGCCATGGTATCTAAGCGGCTTCGAAATCTGAATCTCGACACCGGAGCCGTCAGGCAACACCGTCGCTGTCGGCTCGCTCGCATAAACATTGGGAAGAGTCAGCACGATGCCCGACTCGCCGGTGACGACGAAATCTACTAGAGCCTCGCCCTTTCCTGCCGAGCCTCTGATCTCCATCCGAAAGTTCTCGAGTTCGCCGACGGCGAGAAGCTCCGCAGTAATTGTCTCGACTGGCAATGCACATCGTCGCGGATCCAACAACGTTGGCGCGATACCTGGGAACACAGATTGAGCAACGAACCGACTCAGGGTTTGGGTCCGCAGTTGATCCTTCAGGTTGTGCATGTCCCGCGGGAGTTCTGGCGCTAGAGCCGCGGCCAGTTCCGAGATGATCTCCCTCAACTCCGCCGCGTACCTGACCCGACCTGCGAAACCAGTATCGTTCAACTCATCCAGGAGTTCATGGTGCAGGCCTCTCGATCCCGACTCTGTCTCAACACCAGAGCCGAAATCCTTCGTATTATTTGAGACCCAAACGATATCGTCGGGATAGTTTCTGAGGAGTTCAAGTATCGTGAGCCAATTCAGAGTATCTCGATATCCGTCTCCGTGATCGTCGCACGGCTTCCTCCGTGACACCGCCCGCTCGACGAGCACGGAGTGTGGCACATCCGGCAAAGGTAGGATACTTGCATCAAGATCCGAGAGAATCTGGGTCAATTTCTCCGCATACGTCTCCGACGCTTCATGAATGGCCATCTCTACATCCTTGAGACCACCAATCAGTCCGAGGCCACGAAACCGTTTCTTTTCAGCGAATCCATCAAATGCCGCTGCCAGTTCGACGAGCTGACGTTGATAGCCTCCGACCGCTTCCACGAACACCGCACTTGGAACCATGATCTTCAGATTCCATACGCCCGCGGCGTGCGCAAGAACTTCCCACGCGTCTCCTGAGCACATTGGGTCGGCCAGGAAGACCGTCGTGTCTGGAACTATGAGCACAATTCGCCACCCCCACTCTCCGCGTTCCGACTGCCGTCCGCCCGGGTGGTCCGGCCGCCCGTGTGGGGCAGCAGCTGCTCACTGAGCCTAGTGGCTCGCACCATCTGGTACGCGGTGGTTGCACGATCGACCTTCGCATTCCATCCGCAGCACTGCACTTACCCACAACCTGTCCCGGCTGTCCCGGCAACGCTGTGACCTGCGGTATGTCCGCGGCAACCCGGGACAACCCGCGCACGGCCTGTCCGGGTACGCCCCGCCGGCGCACATCCCCAACCACGCCAATCCCGTATGTTCCAGCTCTGGCGATCCAGGTCGATGGGGGCTGGAACATAGCGGGATTGACTGTCAGGTGTAGCGGCCGCTGTAGCAACAACAGTGTCTTGGGAGCAACGCTCGACGCCTAGCGGCGACCTCGGGCACGGTCGTGATTCCAGTGGAATGCTGCGGTCTCGCGATCTGAAAAGCGGAAGGTCGGCGGTTCGAGACCGCCCCTGACCACCACCACCCTCTCCGCACACCGGGGAGGGGATTTTTCTTTCCCACGCACGCGCTTATCGCGCGACCGACGACGTACGGCAAGCACCTCCCGCACCGTGACGCTGATCACGCCCGGCGCATGTCTGCCCGGCGCTCTGCTCCGCGAATTCGTCAAGCGCCTTCCGCTGGGCCTCGAGGGATGCGTGCGCGCGGCGCAGGCGCGTTTCATCCTCCGTGGGTGATGTGTGTTGCGGTCGATTTCGATGAGCGTGGGGCGCGTAGAACACGAACCGAAGGTGGTCCATAGCGCCGAGGGCGGGCAGCGTGGCCGATGACAAACAGGGTTTGAGCCTTGCCCCATCCGATGGACGGCCAGTACCGGACGGCCGCGAGCGTACGGCGATCCGCCACCAAGTGCTGGGTGGCGGAGTCGCCATGACGCCGAGGCCGATCGATCTCAACAGAGTGGTCGCGCTGCTGTTCAGCATCGGCTCTGCGTTGTTCGTGCTGGGATCGGTGCCCGCCTACCTGAACGCAGTCGGCCAGGCTGCCGACAGCGTCACCTACTTCGTCGGTTCGATCTTCTTCACGTCGGCGTCGCTTGCGCAGCTCGTGCAGGTTCAGTCACCGGCGATGACCGAGGTCGACGCTGAGTCGCAGTACCGGCGGGCGCCGGTTCGATTCAGAGCTTGGTTGCCGCATGATCGCAACTGGCTTGCAGCGGTTGCGCAGTTTCCGGGCACGATCTTCTTCAACATCAGCACCTTTGCCGCGCTTCTGCACAACGTGACGGCCGAACAGCAGGACCGTCGGGTCTGGCGGCCCGACTTCTACGGATCGACGCTGTTCCTGGTGGCGAGCCTGTTCGCCATTCTCGCTCTAGGACGCCTGTTCACCTTCCGACCGCGTTCGTTCCCCTGGTGGATCGCCTGGTTGAACATGGTCGGTTCGATCCTCTTCATGGCCTCCGCGATCGCCAGCTTCGTACTCCACAGTTCCGACGATTTGATCAGCGATCCGGTCTCCGTCGGCGGCACGCTGCTCGGCGCACTGTGTTTCCTGCTCGGGGCGATCCTGATGCTCCCGGCCTGGAAGCGTGCAGTGCGAGCGGCGGAGAAACCACTGAAAACCTGAAGACCCGCGACCTCAAAGGAGAATCCAATGACGGCAACGACAGAGAACCTCCGCGACGCTGCACTCTTCGGCAATCGCTTCGCCACGGAAGAGGTGCCGAGTCGCGAGTTTCCTGCGGCGGGCATGACGGCCACGGATGCGATGCGACTGGTGGCCGAGGACATCGCGCTGGAAGGTGACCCGGCGCGGAACCTCGCTACCTTCGTCACGACCTGGATGGAGCCGGAGGCACAACGGATCATCGCCGGGAACCTGCACCGGAACTTCATCGACCACGCCGAGTATCCGCGCACCGCCGAAATCGAACGGCGTTGCATCCGCATGCTCGCCGATCTGTTCCACGCCCCAGGCGAGACGACCGGCGCACGTACGCAGGGCTCATCGGAGGCGATCATGCTCGGCGCTCTCTCCTTGAAGTGGAACTGGCGCAAGCGCCGCCAGGCTGCCGGGGAGTCGACGGCAAATCCCAACCTGGTCTTCGGCGGAGATGTCCACGTGGTGTGGGAGAAGTTCTGCCGGTACTTCGACGTCGAGCCGCGGATCGTGCCGTTGCAGCCAGGTAAGTACACGATCGGGCCGGACGACGTCAGTCCCCACGTCGACGAAAACACCATTGGCGTGGCCGCCGTACTGGGAACCACCTTCACCGGTCACAAGGATGACGTCGTCGGCATCAACAACCTCCTGCTCCGGATCAAGAGCGAACGCGGCATCGACGTACCGCTGCACGTGGACGGCGCGAGCGGCGGATTCGTCTGGCCATTCCTGTACCCGCATTCCGAATGGGATTTCCGCCTCGAGCAGGTCCACTCCATCAACGTCTCGGGACACAAGTTCGGTTTGGTCTACCCCGGCATCGGATGGCTGATCTTCAGAGACAGGTCCGATCTCGCCTCCGACCTGGTGTTCGAGGAGAACTACCTCGGCAAGACCGACGCCACCTTCACGTTGAACTTCTCGACCGGCTCCTCGATGGTGCTGGCGCAGTACTACAACTTCGTGCGCTACGGCCGGGCCGGCTACAGCTACATCATGAAGAACATGCAGGAGAACGCGAGGATGCTGGCAGAAAAGCTGCAGGATACTGGCCGCTTCACCTTGATCGGTGCCGATGAAGAGCAGCTTCCACTGGTTGCCTTCCAGTTGACCGACAGGAGCAACTTCAACGAGTTCGATGTCTCATGGCAACTGTCGGCCGAACGCGGCTGGATGGTCCCGGCGTACACCCTGCCACCCAACGCCCAAGACGTCACGATCATGCGCGCCCTGGTCAAGGAGACCATGAGCCGTGAGCATGTCGACACACTCGCCCGCGACATCGTCGACGCCTGCACAACACTCGAGAAGAAAGGCGGAGCCCACGAGTCCGAACGCCGCAAGATGGTGACAGGCTCCGGCCACTAACCCAGTCCAGCCAGAACCTGCCCAGCTCACACGACCGGCGTACTGAAGCCACGTCGGACCTGCACGCTACCTCGTGCAACCGTTCCGCGGCGCGTGCAAAGGTCGGGTCGCGTAGACCGCCCAGGCTGTGCACATCCGTCGGCTGGTGCGTCAGCCGATGGAGACGGTGGGGAGGAATTTCCTTTCCCACGCACGCTCCGGCTCATCGCCGCCATCCGTGCCCAGCTATCGCTCGCGGCTGCGGGCTTAGCGCCCGCCTGCACGCGCTAATCGCGCGACCGACGACGCATGCCAAGAAGCCCCGCGCCGTGTCGCTGATCACGCCCAGCGCAGCTGTCTCGCTAAGCGCTCCACGTCCGGTCAGAACCCGGGGTTGCTTGGCCCAGCCAGCCCGACGGGCACTCGACCACTCGCATCCCTTGCGATCTCTCGCCCACACGCGACTGCCGGCTTATCGCGCGACTTGTCACGCGCGTCGATCGCCCTCCAGCCAGCGAGCAATCTTGTCGGTTGGCGTGGGCATGGGTTCGAACTCCGGGTTGGGTTTGGGCATCCCATCGGGTGCGGGGCGTGGGTCTCGCGGCGTGGTGGACAGGAGGACTTGTGGTGCTGCCCGGGCCGGTGCGGGATTTGTGTGAGCGGTATTTGGGGTTGGTTGAGCGGGAGTTGCCGGTGGGGTTGGTGACTGGGGTTTATTTGCGTGGTGGGGTGGTGTTCGGGGAGTGGGCGCCGCGGCAGTCTGATGTCGACTTTGTGGCGACGGTTGCTCGGCGGCTGGAGCCGGCTGAGGTCGAGGTGTTGCGGGGCGTGCATGCGCAGCTGGCGGCGTACTCCTCTGTGCACTTTGATGGGCCGTACTTGCTGGCCTCTGATCTGGCGCGTGATCCGCGGACAGTGCCGCCGGTGCCGGAGATGATGCACACCGGGAAGCTTGAGGTGCTTGCGTCGCCGACGTGGATCATTGCCTGGCATGAGCTGGCGCGGGCCGGGATCACGGTCGCTGGACCGGAGCTGTCCACACTCGAGATCTGGACCGATGAGAAGGCGCTGCGTGCGTACACCGTGGAGAACCTCGACACCTACTGGCGCCGCAACGCCGAGGGGCTGACCCGTGTGAGTCCTGCCGACCTCCCTACGGATGAGCGGGAGCGGGACTACTTACTCTCACACTGCATCGTCGGCTCTGTGCGCCTGGACCACCTCCTGGTGACCGGCGAGATGACCGCAAAGTCCCGCGCCGCCCGCTGGGCGCTGACGTACTACGACGAACGCTGGCACCGAGTGCTGACCGAGGGCCTGCGCCTACGCGAAGGCACCGGCACCTCGACGTACGACGACCAGACCGAACTACTCGCCGACATCCGAGATTTCCTGGCGTACGTCGTAGAAGCCGGCACGGGTAAGCCTGTGACCCCGACCGACGCCGCGACATCCAACCACCGCGAATGATGTCAAAGTCCATCGACTGCGATTCAGGTTCGTCGCCGCCACATACCGCTTCACGTAGGCGGACAAGCGGGCGATCGCGTGTATCGGAGACCAGATCGCCCGGTCGGGGGCACCGTCACATCCGGGCTCGGAGTACGTCGAATTCGCAGCCTGGGGAGTTGGGGTCGAAGCCGTGTTCTACGAGCCAGCGGCTGGCTCGTAGGCTTCGGAGGGACCACCAGCCTTGGACTACGTCGAGGTCTACGTCGGTGCCGTAGCCGGCTAGGAGGTCGGGGAGGCATTCCTCGTGGCCCAGGGTGAGGGTGGCCAGGTCGAACAGGGCATCGCCTTGGCTGGCCTCGGACCAGTCGATGATGCCTGTGACCTGGTCGTCCTGCACGAAGATGTGGGTGATCTGCAGGTCTCCGTGGATGAAGGCCGGCGTCCACGGGCGGAGTGCGGCCTCGGCGACTTCGCGGTTGCGCTTGACCAGGTCGGCGGGAAGGGTGCCGCTCGTGATGAGCCAGTCGCATTCGCTGTCGAGGTGCGCGGTGATGTCGTCGAGGTTCTTTCCGGGCCAAGGCGGCAGAGGCGCGTCGTGGAGCTTTCGGATGGCGGCACCTGCCGCGGCCCAGGCGGCCGGCGACGCGGGCGAAGGCTCGCCGAGGACGCCGAGCGCCATCCCGGGGACGGCTCCGAGCGCGAGTACTGGCGGCTTGCGCCACAGGATCTCCGGGGTCGGGATGGGCGCGAGGGCCATCGCCTCGACCTCGACGTCGATATTCGTCTGATCGGCATCGATCTTCAGGAACACGTCACCGACTCGCAGTGTCGCGCGTTCGCTATGGGCAACGACAACCTTGACCTCATCCACGCGCGCCATCCTCGCGGGTAAGACCACCGGCGTCACTGGAATATCGGGGCCCGACAGCTGAGACAGGACCGAGATAGGCCGGATTTCGGCGTATTGTGCGGGTTCAGTTGGATTCAGGTCGAGTTCGGTACTACGGTAGAGCGATGGTGTACTGCGGCTCGGGGTGCACGCACTGTGATCGGGGAAACGCAGGGAGTCGACGAATCTGAGCGTCGCTGGGCATCGGAAGATCTTCGGTGCGGGGTTCAGATGTAGTCAGTGGAGTCGGGTAGAGCGGGTATAGGATCAGGCGGATCCGTGAGCCCGTCGTTGGCTGAGCAGATTCGGGAGTGACAGTGGCCCCCTCACCAGAGGCCGTACGACTCGCCAGGAGACTTCGCGAACTCCGGCAGTCGCATCGACTGACCCAGAAGGATCTGTCGCATGCGTTCAGTACCGATTCGCGGGTCGCGGTCGCGACGATCAGCTCCTGGGAATCGCAGGGCAACCCGAAGCTTCCGCCCGAGGAGCGGCTGCGATCGTACGCATTGCTGTTCGCGCGGTCGGTCGTACCGGCAGGGGCGCGGTTGCCGCGTGAGCAGGATCTGACCTCGTCGGAGCGGGAGCGTTTCAACACTCTCCAGCGCGAACTTGTTGCCCTGCGGGACTCAGTTCGCCATCAAGCCGACCCGTCGCCTATCGGCGGGTCGTACACATTCGACTTCGAGTCCGGGCCGATCACATTGATCTGCCCGGAAGCGCCGGTGGAGGGTCGTTCTCCACTCGCGGAAGAGGACAACCCGAACCACACCAGGTTGTACAAGTACGCCGACCTCGACGCATTGATCGAGATGTGGGGTCATGTACGCGCCTCCAACCCGGAGCTCCGCGTGCGGCACCACCTTCCCTCCGAGGTGACTGCGGACCATCTGTCCGGTCATCTC
The DNA here is from genome assembly GCF_004365355.1 of Kribbella pratensis. Taxonomy (GTDB): domain Bacteria; phylum Actinomycetota; class Actinomycetes; order Propionibacteriales; family Kribbellaceae; genus Kribbella. The sequence continues at coordinate 1,429,259 of NZ_SODP01000002.1, forward strand.
ATCCTGCTCGGCGGCATCGCCTGGAACCAGGTCACCAGTCGCCTGCTGCGACAACTCGATCAGTTGCCGATCCGGCAGATGACCGTCGACGACCTGGCCGACGGCGAGATCTTCCGGTCGCGCGACGGCCGTGAGTATCGGCCACTGTGGGAAGAGCTCAAGGACGCCGACGCGGATGCACCGTCGAAGGCAGAGCTCGAAGCAGTCCAGGCCCAGGATGCCTGGAAAGGCAAGACTCCGCGGGAGCTGGTCGAGGATGTCGCTCTTCTCGCACGGCTACGCAATCCGTTCAACCACAGCCGGACTATCACCATCTGCAATGGCGTCTACAGCCGCGGTGTCCTGGGCGCAGCACGCACCCTTACCGATGACGCCGTCCGCGAACGTAACGAGGCCTATCTGGCCAACAGGTTCCCGGGCGGGATTTTCGGTTTGCTCCTGCGCGTGCCAGTGATCAACGGCGAGGCCGTCACACCTGACCTGGAAATCCCGGAGAACCGCCTTTACGAGTGGTCCCCCGAGGAGGAGGACGAATGAGCCGTCAGCTCAAGCACGGCCAATCTCATGCATCGCTATTACGCGACATCTCTGCCGCGAGTGCGGCACCGGCCGCGCGGAGCGGGCTGGACGCGATCGTGGTCCCGGCCGCCAGGCCGGCCTCGGCTTTGAAGGATGTCATCGCACTGTCGGCCACGCTGTCCGTGCCGCTCGTCGTCCTGTGCAGTCGGCAGGCGCAGGTCGGCCAGGTCGTGCGCCGTGTGGAGAAGACGTTCGGCGCCAGGGCACTCGTGGTCGAGGTGCCTGACAACTACAGGCTTCCGTACGACGCTCCACTGACGTCCGGCCCGGAGTTCAAGATGGCCTCCGCCGGCCGGTCCAGCGACCTCAGCGCGAAGCGCAATATAGGCCTACTGCTCGGGCGGATGCGCGGCTGGAACAAGATCCTCTTCGTTGATGACGACATCAGCCAGTTCAATCCGTGGGATGTCGAGCGCCTGTCCGGGGCTCTCGACCGGCACCCAGTCGCGTCGATGGTCAGCCGGTACTTCCCGGACAACTCGGTGGTCTGTCACGCACGTCGGCTCGCCGGCTTCAAGCAGGACGTGTTCGTCAGCGGTGCTGCTCTCGGCGTGAACCTGCAACATCCAGGACTGTCCTTCTTCGCGGACGTTTACAACGAGGACTGGCTCTTCTTCGCCCGGCACGCGGCCGAGCGCTCGTTGCCGAAGATCGGCGAGGTCCGGCAAGAGAAGTACGCGCCGTTCGCGGATCCTGGACGCGCTGATCGCGAGGAGTTCGGCGACCTTCTGGCCGAAGGCCTGTACGCGTTGTTCGAGAGCACGCGGCACTGGACCTTCAAGGAGCAGTTGGCAGCAGCAGCCCGGCAGAGTCATTGGCGTGAGTTCACTGAAGTCCGGCTTGAGACGATCGAGGAGACGATCGCCGCGCTGTCCCGCGCCCAGTTGTCGGCGAACCCCGTCGACTATCTGAAGATGTTGGACGCGCACGAGTCCCTGCGGGTCGCAGAGAAGCGGGCCTCGAGCATCACCCCGGAACTGTGCGTGAGATTCATCGAGCACTGGCAAGAAGACGAGCTGCGGTGGGAGCAAGTCCTCTGGCGGTATACGTCAGAGCTGTCTGATCGCGACGCGTTGGCCGAGCTTGGATTGGAGACGTGGGCCTCTTGTGGGTACGGCGTGTCAGCCAGGCCGCCCGGGCGCGTCAAGGCGCAGGCGGATCTCGAGCCGACCGGAGCCGTCGGATAGCGGCTGCCATTCGCCAGTCGGGCTGAATCCGATGCGTTCGTAGACCTGGCGCGCGACGGCATTCGTGTCCAGCACCCACACCCGCCACTCGGTGACATCTGGCTCGACTTCGGTCAGGTGGCCGAAGATCGCCCGCAGTACGCCAGTACGGCGGTGGCGCGGATCGACCCACACCGACTCGACGTGCCGCTCGTACGGCGGCCGGCCGTCGACGCGGACCGAGCTCGCCAGTCCGATCACCCGCGCCTGCTCCCGGGCGACGACCCATCGCATCCGGGTGAAGCGCTCCCGCCAGCCGGATTCGCCGACGGCCACCTCGTCCTCGTACTCCGAGATGTACGCCGACGGGGAATCCTTGAGCGCCCGGAGGCGAACTTCCCGGGCGATGGGCCAGTCGTCGGCATCGAGCGTGGCGAGTTCCAAGGTCCCGGTCTCCCTCGGTCGACGGCAGCAACGCATCCATCCCAGTGTCGCCGTTTCGCCGAGGGGCCAAACCGATTGCCGGACAATCTCACATTCCCAGGGCATCCCCTGGGAAGCTCCGGGTGGGGTGGATCCGGTAGGTGAACACCCCTGCGCGCACCCCCGGGTCGTCGTCCATGATCCGTCGTACGTCGTCCGCCGTACCCGAGAAGATGCCGACGCCGCAGAGCGGGGAATCGTCCCGGATCGGCAAGACGATGTTCAACAGACCGTCCGCCCGCAGCTCGAAGTTGCGTCGGCCGTGCTCCCAGACGATCGCGTCGGCCCCCTCGGTGCCGTACTGCGGACCTGCCTCCAGGAGCACGACCGTGTACTCGCGGGTCGTGCTCATTGCTGCGCGCATCTCTTCATCCGTGAACCGGGTCATGCGGTCAACGTGTCACGAGCAGAACGCCTTGTCGAGGAACGTGTCGACGGTGTCGTCCGGGTTGGTCGGAAAGTGCGGCGTGACAGCAACGGTTGCCTGCCGGCGGGTGTCGGCCGTCGAGAACGAGTAGGCCTGGTAGGCGAGGGCATCGCCGTCGTTGCCGTAGACACGGATATGGCAGGCGGTGTCGTGCCAGGACAGACCGAGGCCGTACGCCTTGGTCTCGGTGCCTGGCGTCTTCATCGCCTGGAGCAGCCGCGCCGGGAGCAGCTGCCCGCCGAGCAGGGCGGAGAAGAAGCGGTTGAGGTCGTGGGTCGTCGAGATGATGTCTCCGCCGGCGCCGAAGAGGGTGGGGCTCATCTCGGTCCAGTCGAGCTGCCCGCCGTCCTTGGGTACGTATCCGTGCGGATGCGGCCCGGGGATGCGCGTCGACGTCCGCGGCATCGTCGTACCGTGCAGTCCGAGCGGGCGGATGATGCGGCGCTCGATCTCGTCGGAGTACGTCCGGCCGGTGACCTTTTTGATGATCTCGCCGACGAGCAGGTAGTTGGTGTTGGAATAGTCGTACTGCGAACCCGGCTTGTCGAACACCGGCGGATGTGCCAGCGCCCGCTCGATCTGCTCGCTCGCCGTCCAGGTCCGGTATTGCAGCGCGTAGAACTCCTCCTTCGGCGGCATCGGCAGCGTGTTCTTGTAGTCGTACAAACCGCTGGTGTGGTTGAGCAATTGGCGCACGATGATGTTCTCGCCGTTCGGCACGACGCCCGGCAACCAACGCTCCACCGAGTCATCGAGCCGGATCCGCCCTTCGGCAACCAACTGCAGTACGACGGTGGCGACGAATGTCTTCGTGATACTCCCGGCCCGGAATCGCCCGTCCGCCGGAACCTTGCGCGAGGTCCCCAACTCGGCAACCCCGCTACTCCCACGCCAAACCTGCGTCCCGCTCCGCACCTCGGCCAGCGCCCCGATCGCCGCCACTCCGTCAAGGCTCTTCTGCAAATCGCCACCTCTAGAAGGCGAAGCCGGCACCACCGCCGTCATCGCAGCAGTCACCAACGCAACCACTCCTTGCACCAGCATCCCGATCTCCTCTTGTCCGTCCGAGCCTCCAACCCTCCCGGCAACGGACAACACAAACATCGGGGACCACCCCGGGCTTCACCCGGTCAGCCGACCCACTAATCCACCCAATTGCTCACTGCTTGCCCCGGAATTCAGCAGATAGGCAGCCGTTCCGCCGTACTGCGCCCGCACGTGATCGAGCAACCGCACGATCGTCTCGCCGGCCGCCCCGGAAGCTCCGTAGTCAGCGGCAACCAATTCACGAGGCACTCCGATCAGATCAAGCGTCAACGCAACGACGACCCCGGTCCGGTCCTTACCTGCATGACAACTCACCACCACACATCCAGGCGGCGCATCGGCGATCGCCACGACGGCCGCCGCGACCCGCTCGGCGAAGTCGTCGAGCAGAATCCGGTACTGCTCGAACAACCCCAGCTCCGACACGTCCGGGTCGCCCGGGTCCCAGAGCGGTACATTCATCAGCCGCGGATCGTCGGCATACGGGGATCGGAACGTCTCGCACTCCCAAGCACTGCGGAGATCCACGAACCGGCTGATTCCAGCGGCGTGTACGGCGGTGAGGCCGGCGGGGGCGAGCTGGTCGAGATTGTCGCTGCGGATCAGGCGGCCCGTCCGGAGCTGACCAGCTGTCGCCGGCAGTCCGCCGAGATCCCTTGCATTGCGGCAGTCCGGCCAGGCTAGGGGTTGCATGGCAACCACCGTAGTCGGGCCGGACGTTGCTGCGGGCAACTTATGCGGCGGCTGTGGCCTCGGTGAGTTGTTCTGAGGTGGGCTGGAGTTGGGGTGTCGCCATGGTCAGCAGGACGTTGGCGACGGCGAAGGCGGCGGCTGCCAGCAGGCCGCGTTCGTAGCCTGACTGCAGGGCCTGCAATTGAGTCGCGCCGTGGGTGAGCTCGCTGGTCGTGTGGCTGATGGAGAGGGTGGTGACGATCGCCAGCCCCAGCGCCCCACCGACCTGGTACATCGCGTTGACCACACCGGACGCCGCACCGGCCTCAACAGGCCGCACCTCGGACACTGCGTTGATCTGCCCAGGTACGCCGACGCCGATGATGCCGAAGCCGAAGATGATCAGACCGGGCAGGAGTTCCGAGCTGTAGCTACCGGCGGCGTCAGCCTGCGAGAGAAGGAGCAGGCCGATGACGCTCAGGACCGCGCCGGCCATCTGGACGGTCCGCGTGCCAAGTCGCTGCACCAATTGGGACGCCAGCACCGCACCGACGATCGCCGCGCCGCCCATCGGCAAGAAGTGAACGCCGGCCTCGAGCGCACTGTCGGCACGCACCTGCTGCAGGTAGATAGCAGTCAGGAAGAACATGGACAGGAACCCGGCGCCGTTCAGCGCCAGCGTCGCACCGGACACGCTCAGCGCCCGCGACCGGAACAGTCGCAGCGGCACCAACGGAGCAGCCGATCGCGACTCCACCACCACGAACGCCACCAGCAGCAGCACCCCAGCGGTCAGTACGCCGACAACCTCGAACGATCCCCAACCGGACGGCTCGGACCGCACCACGCCGTACACGACGGACATCAGACCAGCCGTGCCGAGCACCGCGCCGAGCGTGTCGAACGTACGGCGACCCGTCGAGTGCCGCAGGTCCGGGACGAAGACCGGGATGAGGGCGATCAGCGCGATCACGATCGGCACGTTCACGAAGAAGACCCACTGCCAGCTGAGGGAGTCCACGAGTACGCCGCCCGCGACCACCCCGAGCGTGCCGCCGAGACCGGCGAGACCACCCCACACGCCCATCGCGATGTTGCGTTCGCGTCCGTGCGCGAAGGTCATCGTCAGGATGGCCAGCGCCGCGGGTGACAGCAGCGCGCCGCCGAGGCCCTGGATCGCACGGGCGCCGATGAGGAACTCCGGCGAGTTGGAGAGGCCGGCGACGAGGCTGGTCGCGCCGAAGAGCACCAGGCCCGCGGTGAACACCCGGCGCGGACCGAGCAGGTCGGCCATCCGCCCGCCGAGGAGCAGGAAGCCTCCGAAGAGCAGTGTGTACGCGTTGATGACCCACTGCAGGGAATCGGCGGAGAAGTGCAGATCCGCCTGGATGTGGGGCAACGCGACGTTCACGATCGTCACGTCGAGCACCACGATGAACTGCGCTAGAGCCAGCACCGCCAGGGTGGCCCAAGGACTGCGTCGCATTGCCGTACCTCGCTCGGTTGAGAGTCTACGCTGTATGTATACGCCGTAAGCTTACGGAGTAGACAGTAGGTCTACGGTGTAGACTTGTCAACGTGATCACCAAAGAGACCTCCCGCCGCCTCGATCCGGAGAAGGTCGTCGACAGCGCGCTGGCCATCGCCGACGACGAAGGACCGGCCGCGGTCTCGTTCCGGAAGCTGGCCGCGCAGCACGACGTCACGCCGATGGCGCTGTACCGGCACTTCAAGGACAAGGACGACCTGCTGGCCGCGATCGGGGACCGCATCCTGGCCGACGTCGTCCTCCCGGCGCCGAACGACGAGCGCTGGGACAAGCAGCTCCACGCGCTGCTGACCGCGTTCGTGACCGCGCTCCGCGGACACCCTCGCCTTGCGGACCTGACGCTGCCGAGGATCCTGATCACCGAGCCCGGCCTGGCGCTGTCCGAGCGGGCACTGGAGCTGCTCGTCGAGGGCGGATTCACCGTCGACGACGCGGCCGAGGTCGGCCGGCAGGCGATCTGCTCACTGATCTCACTGGTGACCACGGACCCGATCGCCCGCGAGGTCAACGACCCTGAGGCTCGCGAGGCCTCCCTACGGCGTAAGCGAGCGTCTCTAGGCGCGCTGTCCCCGGAGCGCTACCCGTTGATCACCTCCGCCGCCGGCGCACTGATCTGCCCGGAGTCGAGAGACCGGTACTACGAGATCGGCCTCGACCTGGTCGTCGCAGGCATCCGCGGCATCCGCGAGTAGGCAGACGCTCTCCTAGGCGTGTACGCACCCCACCACCCGCCCGAGGGGACTACGCTCCGAAACGGAGTGATCACATCTTCTACGGAGGTACACCGATGGCGGGGAAGTTCGAGCTGTACGAGGACAAGTCCGGCGAGTTCCGGTTTCGCCTGAAGGCCGGCAACGGCGAGGTGATCGCGACCAGCAGCGAGAGCTACAAGACCAAGGCCTCCGCGCTGAACGGGATCGACTCCATCAAGCGGAACGCCGTCGACGCGAACATCGACGACCAGACCAGCTGAAACGTCAACAAAACAAGGGGGTTCTCCACAACCTGTGGAGAACCCCCTTCGTTGCGGAGCGGTCAGAGGGAGCGCTCAGAGACCGTCCGCGAACTCGACCCCGCGAACCTCGACGCCGAGGCCCTCGATCGCCGCGTCCGGGATCATCGCGGCCAGCTCCAGCGCGCGCTCCCGGGACGCCACGTCCACCAGGTAATAGCCGCCGAGGAACTCCTTCGACTCCACGAACGGCCCGTCTGTCACCGCCGGGAGACCGCCCCGGACCGTGACGACCGCGGACTGGGCCGGCTGCTGCAGCGCGACCGTGCTGTGGAACTCGCCCGACGCCTTGATCGTGTCCATGAACTTCTGGTGCCCGGATCCGATGGCCTGCTGCTCGGCTTCCGGCAGCGCCGCGATCACGTCGGGGTTGATGTTCAGAACCAGTAGGTACTTCACGGTTTCTCCTTCACCCGCGGCCCCCGGGGTGGGCGCCTCTCGTTCATCAGTACGGAGCGGGTCGGCGCACTTTGACATCGCCCGCAGATAACGTCGGATCGTGCTGAGTCTCACAGATGTCCGGGCCGCCGCTGAGCGCCTGAAGGGTGTCGCCCACCGAACGCCGGTCCTCACGTCGCGGACGCTCGACGAGCGGGTCGGGGCGGAGGTGTTCCTGAAGGCCGAGAACTTCCAGCGGATCGGTGCGTTCAAATTCCGGGGCGCGTACAACGCGATCAGCCGGCTCACGGCGGAGCAGCTCGACGCGGGCGTCGCGGCGTACTCCTCCGGCAATCATGCGCAGGCGGTCGCGCTGGCGGCGCAGCTCGCCGGGACGACCGCGGTGATCCTGATGCCTGAGGATGCGCCGCCGACGAAGGTCGCGGCCACCCGCGGGTACGGCGCCGAGGTGGTCACGTACGACCGCTACACGCAGGATCGGGCCGCCCTCGCGCAGGAGCTGGCGACCGAACGCGGCCACACGCTGATCCCGCCGTACGACAACTACGACGTGATCGCGGGGCAAGGGACCGTCGCGCTCGAGTTGCTCGAAGAGGTCGGGCACCTCGGCGCCCTGCTGGTCCCGGTCGGCGGCGGCGGGTTGATGGCCGGTTGTGCGACCGCGGCGACGCTCATGTGCCCCGGGATCCGGATGATCGGGGTCGAGCCGGCGGCGGGCGACGACCACGCCCGCTCACTGGCCGCGGGCGAGCGGGTGGAGATCGCCGTACCGCGAACGATCGCGGACGGGCAGGCGATCTCGACGCCCGGCGAACTGACGTTCGCGGTGAACCGGCGGCTGGTGGAGTCGTTCGAGCTGGTCAGCGACGAGGAGATCGTGGCAGCGATGGCGTTCGCGTTCGAGCGGCTGAAGATCGTGCTGGAGCCGAGCGGGGCGAGCGCACTGGCCGCAGTGCTGGCCGGACGGATCCACGGGATGCCGGAGCGCGTCGGAGTGGTCCTGTCGGGCGGCAACGTGGGGCTGGAACGGTTCCGGGAGCTGCTCGGAAATAGCTGAATTCGCAAGGATTTTAGGGTGCCCTGACCACCCTCTGTGCTCGTTGTCACAGATAGCCACCATCAATTGTGACCGAGGTCACATCGAACCCCTCATTTCCCGCCTGAGCCCCGCTCAGACGCGCTCAGGACACCTGGTGTTCACCCAGGCTCGCTGATCCGTCAGATGCCCTCTCAGAGGCATTTGGGAGGGTCTTTGTGGATCTGAGGGTTTGCGTCGTGATCGTTCTGTTATACAGTCGTCGGCGGTTCGGTAAACAACACGAACCGCACGTGGGTCAACGCCGAGCCCTGCCAGGGCCCATGTGCTCCCCTCGAACACCATGGCAGGGGTGGGGGACCCAGGAAGTTGGGTCTCGACCGTGAGTGGTCGAAACCCTGGGGTGAAGTCCGCGGGAGCGGACCGGGCTATGAATCCCAGCCCGAACCCGACAGCTAACTTCACAGGCGTCGGGAGACCACCATGCCCGTCACTGCCCGACGGACGTCGCTTTCGCGCGCCGTCACCCAGCTTTCCAGTACCGACCGGCCGCCCGGCCGGACCCTGGCGAAGCACCGTAGGCCCAGCAAGTCCAGCAGCGCACCTCGCGCCGCAGCCGCCGTTCTGTCGGTCGGCCTCGCTGTCGGCGGTGGAGCCGCCCTCAGCATCAGCACCACCCCGGCAACCGCCTCGGCAACCACCATGACCGCTGCTCAGCAGCGCGGCCACATGAGCATCCCGAGCCGGCCGTTGCTCCGGCTGGGTGACTCCGGTCCGACCGTGAAGTACGTCCAGAGGGCCTTGCACCTCGGTCCGGACGGCTACTTCGGCAGCAGCACCGTCCGCGTTCTGAAGAAGTTCCAGACGTCGTGGGGCCTGAAGGCCACCGGCTACACGGACAAGAAGACCTGGGGTCGGCTGACCTGGGCCGCGAAGCACAAGGTGCTGTACGGCAACCATGCCGCCGCGAGCGGCACCACCACCTTCCGGGCCAAGGTGCTCCGGGAGGCGGCCAAGCTCAAGGGCACGCCGTACCGCTACGGCGGCACGACGACCCGCGGCTTCGACTGCTCCGGCTACACCGGCTACGTGTACAAGAAGGCCGGTCACAAGCTGCCGCGCACGTCGCGCCAGCAGTACAGCGCGACCAAGCACATCAGCCGCAAGGCCGCCAAGCCGGGTGACCTCGTGTTCTTCCGCAGCGGTGGCGGCGGCGTGTACCACGTCGGCATCTACGCCGGTGGGAACATGCTGTGGCACGCCTCGAAGCCGGGTCGCCCGGTCGCCAAGGCGAAGATCTGGACCAGCAGCGTGGCCTTCGGCCGCATCTGAGTCCTGACCGGTCGGCACCCCTCCCCCCATCGGGTGCCGCTGGTCGTCAGCGTCCTATCCCCCCAGGCGCGCTGACCATGAAACCGGCCGGGCCGTCGCCCCCACCCCTCCGACGGCCGGGCCGGTTTCCTTTGTGCATACCTGCCGTTCACCCGCCCTCCCTACGCTGCCCACGAGGCAACGGAGGGTTGATGCGGCGACTGATGGGCCCGCTGTGGGTCGCCACGGTGGTGACGGGTTTCTACGGCACGGTTCGGGGTGTGTCCGAGAAGGCCGAGGAGACCGGGAAGTCCTTCTGGCGGGTCTTTTTCTCCGGGCAGGAGAACTTTGTCTGGCACAGTGCGCCGGGCTGGTACTACCCGGTCTGGATCACGCTGACGGTCGTCACCGTGGCTGTCACCGCCTGGTACTTCTTCTCGCGCGACTAATCGTCGAGCAGACCGGCTTCGTACGCCAGGATCGCCACCTGCACGCGGTTCGTGGCATCGAGTTTCACCAGCGCTCGGGAGACGTGCGCCTTCACGGTGGCCTCGCTCATGAAGAGCTTCCGGCCGATATCGGCGTTCTGCAGGCCGCGGCCGACCTCGACCAGCACCTCGCGCTCGCGTTCGGTGAGCTTGCTGATCCGCTCACGCGCCACCCGCCGCCGGTCCGTCCGCGGGTCGCCGGCGAAGTGCCCGATCAGACGCCGCGTCACCGCGGGCGACAGCATCGCGTCCCCGGCCGCGACGACCTTGATCGCCTGCACCAGCTCGCGCGGCGGCGTGTCCTTGAGCAGGAACCCACTGGCCCCGGCCTGTAGAGCGCGGAACACGTAGTCGTCCAGATCGAAAGTCGTGAGTACGACGATCTTCGGCGGATCCGGCAGCGCCTGAACCTCCCGCGTCGCCGCCAGCCCGTCCAGCCGCGGCATCCGGATGTCCATCAGTACGACGTCCGGCCGATGCTCCTTCACCATCGCCGCGGCGTCCGCGCCGTCGTCGGCCTCGGCGACCACTTCGAGCTCGTCGTCCGACTCAAGGATCATCTTCAGCCCGGCCCGGACCAGTGCCTCGTCGTCCACGATCAGCAGCCGCGTCATCGTTCCCCTTCGTCGCGGTTCGACGCCGTGTCCACGAACTCGGGCTCGGCATCTTGTTTGCGGTCATCCCACGGCAGCCAGGCCTCGACCCGCCAGCCGCCTTCGAGCGTCGGCCCGGTGGTCAGCCGGCCACCGACCAGCTGCACCCGCTCGCGCAGCCCGACCAGTCCCGCACCGGCGCCAGGGAGCAGTGAATCAGCAGCCACCGGCCGCACGTTCGTCACCCTCACCGTCACACCCTCGCCCCGCGCGCCATGGACCCACACTTCGGTCGCAGCGCCGCGGGCGTGCTTGTGCACATTGGTCAGCGACTCCTGCACCAGCCGGTAGACGGTCCGCCCGAGCGAATCCGGTACGTCGGGCGGCAGCGCAACGTCGTACCCGACGGTCACCCCCGCGTCGCGGGACGCCTCGATCAGCCGCTCGAGATCCGCGGCGTGGGGCACGGGCGACAGGTCTGCGCCTGCCACGCTGACGTCGGACCGGAGTACGCCGAGGACCTCGCGGAGGTCCTCCATCGCCTGCCGGGCGGTTTCGCGGATGAGCTTGGCCGAGCCTTCGACCTTGTCCGCGCCGACGGCCGGGTTCACCTCGAGACCGCCTGCGTGCAAGGCGATCAGCGAGACCTTGTGCGCGAGTACGTCGTGCATCTCCTGCGCGATGCGGGATCGCTCGCCGAGCCGGGCCTGTTCGCTGCGCAACTCACGCTCCGCCTCGGCACGCTCGGCCCGGTCCCGCAGCGATGCCATCAGGTCGCGGCGCGCTCCGACGTACGCGCCGACCGCGATCCAGCTTCCGACCAGGAACGGACCGGTGAAGATGGAGACCCAGATCGATCCCTTGCCACCCCAGGTGTTCAGTACGTAGGCGGCGTACGACGCCAGACCGAGGATCGCCAGGGCGAGGTCGCGGCGACGGATCGAGAGCGTCAGCAGCGCGAGCCCCATCGGGACGAAGATCCCGCCGGTCAGCATCGCGACAACGGCGATCGCGGTGACCGTGACGGGGAACCGCCGGCGCCAGAGCAGCGCCACCGAGGCGACGATGCCGGCACCGAGGACGTACCAGTCCTTGGGGCTCCAACCGCCTCCGCCGGACGCGGCCTGCGCGACGATCGTGAGCAGACTGAAGGCGACGAACAGGAAGTCGCGCACGCGCGGGGCATGCCTGACCCACCAGGCGTACCACCGGCGCAACCGTCGCATTCCGTCACTGTAGTTCGACGGTCGACGCGATCACGTCCCCCTTCCGGGTGGGTTCCGGGGGTGTCCCGGACGACTTTCGTAGGGGGTGGCCGCAGCCCCTCGTCCGATGTGCGAGGGGGGTCGCCGGCGGTTGACTCGATGTCATGATCACCGTCGAGAACCTGACCAAGCGCTACGGCAGCACCACGGCTGTCCAGGACGTGTCGTTCACCGTTCAGCCCGGCAGCATCACCGGCTTCCTCGGCCCGAACGGGGCCGGCAAGTCGACCACGCTGCGGATGCTCACCGGCCTGACACCGCCGAGCTCCGGCACCGCCACCATCACCGGCAAGCGGTACGCCGACCTGCCGAACCCGGGCCGGGTCGTCGGAGTCATGCTGGACGCCGCGGCGCAGCACCCGGGCCGGACCGGCCGCGAGACGCTGCTGCTGAACGCCAGCCTGCTCGGGGTGCCGAAGACCCGCGCCGACGAGATGCTCGAGGCGGTCGGACTCAGCCACGCCGCGAAGCGCCGCGTCGGTCAGTACTCGCTCGGCATGCGGCAGCGGCTCGGTATCGCGGCCGCGCTGCTCGGCGACCCCGCCGTACTGATCCTCGACGAGCCTGCCAACGGGATGGACCCGGAGGGCATCCGGTGGATGCGCGGGCTGCTGCAGGACTTCGCCGCCCGCGGCGGCACCGTGATCCTGTCCAGCCACCTGCTCGGTGAGGTGCAGGCGACCGTCGACCGCCTGGTCGTCATCGGTGGCGGCCGGATCGTCGCCAACGGCTCGCTGGACGAACTGCTCGCCGGGACCGGCACTCTCGTCCGCGGCCTCGACCCGATCCGCCTGAACGAGGCCCTGACCGCGGCCGGCCTGAGCCTCGAGCCGCTCGCCGACGGCTCGCTGCGCGTCGATGCCACCGCCGAGCAGGTCGGGCGCGCCGCCGCCGCTGCCGGTCAGATCCTGATCGAACTCCGCCAGAGCGACGGCGCCGGCCTGGAGGACCTGTTCTTCCAGCTGACCGCAGCGCCCACCGCCGCGGCCGCCTGATCACACCCAATCCTTCTTCTGGAGCTCATCGCTATGACCACTGTGACCGAAGACGTCCCGACCACCGCTCCGGCCAAGCACCGGGCCGAGGTAGCGACCACGCTGCCGCCCGCCCGCGGCCAGTCGTTCCTGAAACTGGTCGCCATCGAACTACGCAAATCCGTCAACACCCGCAGCGGCCGGGTCCTGATCGCCGCGATCCTGCTGGTCGCTGTGGCCGCGCTGACCTGGCAGATCACCCACCTGCCGCAGGGCGCAGCCGGCTTCGACGGCTTCCTCGGCGCCGCATCCACCGGCGTCATGCTGCTGCTGCCGGTGATCGGCGTGATGGCGATGACCTCGGAGTGGACGCAGCGGACCGCGCTGACAACATTCACGCTGTCACCGCGCCGGGTCCGGGTGCAGCTGGCCAAGTTCGTCTCGGCCGTCGTACTGAGCGTGGTCGTGATGACCGGGGTCGTCGCGATGGCTCTCGCCGGCACGGCGCTCGCCGGTGGCATCACCGACCACGCTGCGTCGTACGCCGGACTGGGCGGGCAACTGGCCGGCGCCTATCTGACTGTGGCGCTGAACGTCGTGATGGGCGCCGCCTTCGGTGCGGTCATCCCGCAGACCGCGGTCGCGATCCTGGCCTTCTTCATCGCGCCGACCGCGTGGTCGCTGGCCGGGCCGGCGCTGTTCAAGGACAACGCGAACTACCTGGACGTGTTCGGCGCGCTGGGCCGGATCGCGGAGCGGGATCTGCACGGGATGGTGCCCGAGACGCTGACCGCGGTCGGGGTCTGGATCGTCCTTCCGACGATCGTCGGACTGTGGGCTAGCTCACGTCGCGAAGTGAAGTAGCGGGGCCGGACGCGGTGGGGTGGGCCGGTTTGAGGGGATCGGCCCGCCCCGCCGATGCTGTGATCGGACCTCTGGGCGGGGGCGGTGCGTGTGTCGATCCCGCGCTCCGGGTATCCTTGAATCACGATTACTGACGACTGATCCGTGGGCGCCACGCAGCGTACCCGGTTGACTTGTGCGAGGGGGTCGACGCTATGGGGCGCGGCCGTGCAAAGGCCAAGCAGACGAAGGTCGCACGCGACCTGAAGTACCGCACCTGGGACACCGACTTGGACCAGCTCAAGCGTGAGCTGTCCGGTGACCAGGGTGGCGACCGTTCTGCGAACGGCGAGAACGACGGCGACGGAGACGACGCCGACGACTACCACCCCCGTCGGTAAGCATCAGCCCGGCTGAGCTGCTCAGGCGCCCCTCGGGGTGACTGAGCAGTTCACCGTGCGTCCGACGAGAACCACCACACCAGCACCACCTGTGGCGGATCAGCGGTCGTAGCTGCCCGAGGCGTCGGACAGCTCGTTCCGGAGCCGCTCCCAGGTGGTGCTGGATGCGTGCCTTACTTGGCGTAGGTACCTTCGAGGGTGACGGTGCCGCCTGGCGTCGCAGTGACCTCACCGCATACCCATGCGGGGATGTCGCGGGCGGCCAGCGCCTGGATTGCGGCATCGGCCGCCGACGGGTCGAGCACTGCGACCATGCCGGCGCCCATGTTCAGCGTCTTCTCCAGCTCCGGCAGCGCGACATCGCCGAGCAGGCCCACGAGCCCGAAGATCGGCGCCGGCGTCCAGGTCGACCGGTCGATCCGGACCGACAGCTCGGCCGGGATCACGCGCGCCAGGTTCGCGGCGAAGCCACCGCCGGTGATGTGCGACATCGCGTGCAGCGGCCGCCTGTCCTCGTTGTTCAGCTCCTGGATCAGCTCCAGGCAGTGCTTGGCGTACACGCGGGTCGGCGTCAGCAGGACCTCGCCCAGCGTCGTACCGAGCTCCGGCACCTCGCGGTCCAGCGTCCACTTGGCCCGGTCGAAGAACACGTGCCGCACCAGGCTGTACCCGTTCGAGTGCAGTCCCGACGACGCCATCGCCAGCACGACGTCCCCTGCGCGCACCCGCTCCGCGCCGAGCACCTCGTCCGCCTCGACCACGCCGGTCGCGGCGCCGGCCACGTCGTACTCGTCTGCCTTCAGCAGACCCGGGTGTTCCGCGGTCTCGCCGCCGACCAGCGCCGTACCGGCCTCGACACAGGCCTCCGCGATGCCCTTCACGATCTGCGCGATCGTCTCCGGGACCACCTTGCCGGTGCAGATGTAGTCGGTCATGAACAGCGGCTCCGCGCCGCACACGACCAGGTCGTCGACGACCATCCCGACCAGGTCGAACCCGATCGTGTCGTGCTTGTCCAGCTTCTGCGCGATCGCGACCTTGGTCCCGATCCCGTCCGTCGAGGTCGCCAGCAACGGTCGACGGTACGACGTCAGGGCGGTCGCGTCGAACAGGCCGGCGAACCCGCCGAGCCCACCGACCACCTCGGGGCGGGTCGCCTTCGCCACCCACTCCTTCATCAGCTCGACGGCGCGGTCACCGGCCTCGATGTCGACCCCGGCGGACGCATAGCTCGCGCCTTCGCTCACGTTCTTCTCCTCGGTACGGCGGTACTCCGGGCGTCCGGCGTACGGCCGTCTTCCCGGGGGACTGGATTACGGGCGGCTCTGCATCACGGACGGCCCGGCAATCACGGACGGCTCAGGGCGTCGGCGGCCCCGCCACCGCCGGAGACCGTGGCCAGACCGTCGACGTCGGTCACCGGCAGCTCGAGCAGGTGCTTGCCGAGGTGCTCCGGGTCGGGCAGGGCGACCGGGTAGACACCGTCGAAGCAGGCCCGGCAGAGCCGCTCCTTCGGGACCGTCGTCGCCTCGACCAGGTTGTCGAGGCTGATGTAGCCGAGCGAGTCGGCGCCGAGCGAACGGCAGATCTCCTCGGTGTTCAGCCCGTTCGCGATCAGCTCGGCCCGGCTGGCGAAGTCGATGCCGTAGAAGCACGGCCACTTCACCGGCGGCGCGGTGATGCGGACGTGGATCTCCTTGGCGCCGGCCTCGCGCAGCATCCGGATGACCGCGCGCTGCGTGTTGCCGCGGACGATCGTGTCGTCGACGACGACCAGGCGCTTGCCCTCGATCACCTCGCGCAGCGGATTCAGCTTGAGGCGGATGCCGAGCTGGCGGATCGTCTGGCTCGGCTGGATGAACGTGCGGCCGACGTACGCGTTCTTGACCAGGCCGGAGCCGTACGGGATGCCGGACTCCTCGGCGTACCCGATCGCGCCCGGCGTGCCGGACTCGGGCGTCGCGATGACGAGGTCGGCCTCGGCCGGGTGCTCCTTGGCCAGCTTGCGGCCGATCTCGACGCGGGTCGAGTAGATCCGCTGACCGGAGATCTGGGTGTCCGGGCGGGCCAGGTACACGAACTCGAACAGACAGCCCTTGGGGTCCGGCTGGGCGTACTTCGTCGAGCGCAGACCGTCGGCGTCGATCGCGACGATCTCACCCGGCTCGACCTCGCGGATGAACGAGGCGCCGACGATGTCGAGAGCCGCGGTCTCGCTGGCGACCACCCAGCCGCGCTCGAGCCGGCCCAGGACGAGCGGACGGATGCCCTGCGGGTCGCGGGCGGCGTACAGCGTGTTCTCGTCCATGAAGATCAGGCTGAACGCGCCCTTGACCTTCGGCAGGATCTTGGCGGCGGCCTCTTCGATCGTCAGGTCCGGGTACCCGGCCAGCATCGAGGTGAGGATGTCGGTGTCGGACGACGCACCGTGCTTGGCGTTCGCCTTCGCGTGGTCGACGTCGGCGTCGAGACCGAGATCCAGGTCACCTTCGCCGTTAAGGCTGGCAGCCAGTTCGCTGGTGTTGGTCAGGTTGCCGTTGTGCCCGAGCGCGATCGAACCGGTCGCCGTGGACCGGAACGTCGGTTGCGCGTTGGCCCACACGCTGGAGCCAGTCGTCGAGTACCGGCAGTGGCCGATAGCGATATGCCCCCGGAGCGAGGCCAACGTCGCCTCGTCGAAGGCCTGACTGACCAGCCCCATGTCCTTGTAGACCAGAATCTGCGACCCGTTACTGACCGCGATCCCCGCCGACTCCTGGCCCCGGTGCTGCAAGGCATACAGTCCGAAGTAGGTGAGCTTGGCAACCTCTTCACCAGGCGCCCAGACCCCGAACACCCCACAAGCATCCTGCGGACCCAAATCCTGCGGGTCGAGTTCATGAGTAAGCCGACCATCGCCACGAGCCACACCCACAGTCTACGGGACGCCGCTCGGCGCGCGGACCAGGACTACCAGCAGGTCTGTCCGGGGCCGCAAGCCGGCTCGGACCCGCCGGCGGCCGAGGCAGGCAATGCAGCGGCCGCCACAAGAAGCAGCGCGGTTCCAACTACGCTCAGCACCTTCTTGATCACACTACGACCTTTCGAAATAATCCGGAATCGACCTACGTGTCCTCTTTATCGACGCTGTCTGTATATGGTCGGTTCCGACAAGTTTCTGAAGGAGAGGGATCGTGCTCGAGCCGCTGGGGGTGGACGAAGCCACTTTCGCGGTCTATCACGCCCTTCTCAGTCACCCAGACAGTACGCCCGAGCAGATTGCGGCGCTAGTAGACCGTTCAACGGGCGAAGTCGAGGAGCTGATGGGCAAGCTCCGGAGGCTGGATCTCCTGGTGCCGACCTGGACCAACCCCGACGGCGAGCATGCAGTTCACCCGCGCGTCGGACTGACCGGCCTGGCGGAACGGCGCCGCACCGAGCTGAACAAGGCGCTCGGCGAACTGAAGGAAGCCGAAGCGTCCGCCGAGGTTATCGCCGAGCAGTACAACGAGTTACTGACGTCCCGAAGCAGCGGAGACGTCGAGGTGCTCAAGGGGCGCGCGAACGCGTCTCGCCGGATCGAGGAACTTGCACTCAAGGCGAGGACCACGTTCTGGGGCCTGGTACCTGCGCACTTCGACGACACGGTCCCGAAATCAGATCGATCCCCTGACTTCGAGCACCTGGGACGCGGCCTCAAGATGAGAACCGTGTACCTCCAGAACATGACCGCCTCGAAACAGGCAGTGGAGTACGCCTCCATGATGCACCGGCTCGGCGGCGAGGTTCGGGTGACTCCGACGCTGCCGATGCGGCTGCTGATCTTCGACCAGGAGATCGCGATCATGCCCATGGACCCCGAGAACCCGACCGCTGGAGCCGTGATTCACCGCACTCCGGCGGTTGTCTCCGTTGCTCTGGCGCTGTTCGATGCGTACTGGTCCCGCGCCGCAGAGATGTTCGAGCCCGACAACCGCGAGGACGAGGCCCCGCTGACCCCGCACGAGGCCGAAGTGCTGCGGCTGCTGGCCGGCGGGGCCAAGGACGAGCAGGTTGCCCGGCTCCTCGGCATCTCCCTCCGCACCGCCCGTCGCATCACCGCCAACCTCTCCGAACGCCTCGACGCCGCCAGCCGCTTCGAACTCGGCGTAGCAGCCGCGAAGCGCGGCTGGGTCTGAGGCGTGTTTGACGCTGCAGGGCTCACCGAGCATCTGCTGGCGGTCTACCGCACTCTGCTGCAACAGCCGGAGCTAGGGCGAAGCTCGCGGCTGGGTGATCTCGCCTCCGCACTGGGGCAGAGCGAAGGCGAGACGTCCAGCGATCTGGAGGAACTGCGCGAGCTTGGGTTTGTCGTGCCGAGCTGGATCGAGGGAGTCGAGTACCCGCTCGATCCGTCGGTCACGTTCGGACGCCTCGCTGCCCGCAGGCAGCAGGAAATCGACGCACTGAACGACGAGCTCCGCTCGGACCAACTGGCCGCAAGCAGGTTCACCGCGGATCTCGCAAACTTTCTGGTCCAGAGAAAGTCGCAGGACGTCGAAATCCTCGAAGGCCGTGAGCTCGCCAATCAAAGAATGCAGCGTTTCAACCCGACAAAATCTATCTGGGGATTGATACAGGCCGATGCAGTCACGACAATCGACCCCGATACCTTCCCTGACAAGCCATATCTTGCGGCCGGCGTAGAGATTCGGTACCTCTACCCGGAGTCCTACTGGAAAAGACCAGGAGTTCCCGAATTCCTGGCCTTCCTGGCCGGCCAGGGCGGAAAGGTTCGCATCACGCCGTCAGTGCCCTTTCGCTTGGTCATTTTCGACGCCGACTCGGCGGTCCTGGAGATCAACCCCGACGACCACACGGTTGGCGCCGTCGTTCACCACAGTCGCGCGGTGGTCCGGATGGCAGAGGAGCTGTTCCTCAGCTATTGGGACCGAGCGGCCGAACCGTTCGGAGAGCAGCAGCTAGCGAGAGCAGGCGACATCAGCGCGCAGGAGGCGGAGTTCCTCAGGCTCTTGGTGCGCGGTGCGACCGACGAGCAGGTGGCGCGGAAGCTTGGGGTTTCTATGCGGACCGTGCGGCGGATTGCGGCGAAGCTCAGTGAGCAGGTGGGGGCTTCGGGGCGGTTTGAGTTGGGGGTTCGGGCGGCGCAGCGGGGGTGGGTGGATTAGCCCCAGTCCCAGGAGCGGGAAAGGGGTGGGTGGGGGCAGGGCATGGGGATCTCCTTGGAGCGGGGGAAGGAGAGGGGAAATGGGTGCGCCGCCCGGGCCTCTCGTGGGGAAAGTCAAACAGAGGGGCGTGCGGGCGGGCAACGAAGCGGGGTGGCCGGGGTAGGTCGTTGACCGGAGGCGGCCAAGGGGTGCTGGTCTACTTACCGGACTGGACCTGAGTGTGGGGAATTTCGGGCAGGAAGATGTCAGGTGGTTGCGCGGAAACGTCGCGCTGTGGTTTAGTACGCGCCTTTTCGGATGACAGCGTTTTCCCGGAGTCACACGGTCTTGAGGGCGCCCAGGAGTTTTGTGAGGGAGTCGCGGGCGTCGCCGAACAGCAGCGTTGTTCGCGGGTCGTAGAGGAGTTCGTTCTCGATGCCGGCGAAGCCGGGGCGCATCGAGCGCTTGAGGAAGATGACGCGTTGGGCCTCGTCGGCGTTCAGGATCGGCATGCCGTAGATGGGGGCCGACGGGGTGTTGCGGGCCGCCGGGTTGACCACGTCGTTGGCGCCGACGACCAGGACCACGTCCGTGGTCTTGAAGTCGCCGTTGATGTCGTCCATCTCGCGGAGCTGGTCGTACGGGACCTGGGCCTCGGCGAGCAGCACGTTCATGTGGCCGGGCATGCGGCCGGCGACCGGGTGGATCGCATAGTCGACCTTCACGCCCCGCGACTGCAGCTCCTCGACCAGATCACGCAGGACGTGCTGCGCCTGGGCGACCGCGAGACCGTACCCGGGCACGATGATGACCTTGTTCGCGTACCCGAGCAGGATCGCCACGTCCTCCGGGCCACCCGAGATCACCGGTCGATCGGACGCCGTACCAGCGCCTAGCGTCGACCCACCCCGGATCGCGCCGAAGAGGATGTTGAACACGGACCGCCCCATCGCGTCCGCCATCAGCTTGGTCAGCAACGTACCGGCGGCGCCGACGAGCGTGCCCGCGATCAGCAGCAGCGTGTTGCCCAACACGTAACCGCCCGCGGCCACCGTCAGACCGGTGAAGGCGTTCAGCAACGAGATGACGATCGGTACGTCGGCGCCACCCACCGGCAGCACCAGCATCACACCGATCGCGAGGCCCAGCAGGCAGAGCAGTACGCCGACCCACACGCGCGGGTCGGACACCAGCCAGACACCCAACGCCAGCCCGCCGAGGATCGACGCGACGAACAGCACCGGCAGACCGGGGAACGTCACCGGCCGCGTCGTCATCAGCTCCTGCAGCTTGGTGAACGTCACCACCGATCCGGAGAAGCTCACCGCTCCGACCAGGATCGTGAACGCCGAAGCGATCGCGGCCACCGTCGCATCGGACGAGACCTCGTCGAGCTCGAGCAGGGCGACCAGCGCGGCCGCGCCGCCGCCGACACCGTTGAACAAGGCAACAAGCTGCGGCATCTGGGTCATCTGCACCCGCCGCGAACCGATCACGCCGCCGACGGTGCCGATCACGAGCGCGATCAGGATCGGCGCGAGGTGGTCCGGCTTGTACGCCGCGAACGTGATGAGGACCGCGAGGACCGCGCCCGCGGCGCCGATCAGGTTGCCGGTCCGCGCGCTCCGCGGCGACGACAGCGCCTTCAGCGCGACGATGAAGCAGACCGCGGAGACCAGATAGCCGATCTGGGCCCAGGTGGGGATCACTTGTGCAGCTCCTTCTTACGAGCCGCCGGACCTTTGAACATCTCCAGCATCCGGTCGGTGACCACGAACCCGCCGACCATGTTCACGGTCGCGAGGACGACGGCCAGCAGCCCGACGATCACCACGATGACGGAATCAGCCGAGCCCGTGACGATGATGGCGCCGACCAGGATGACACCGTGGATGGCGTTCGCCCCGGACATCAGCGGGGTGTGCAACGTCGAGGAGACCTTGCTGATCACCTCGACCCCGACGAACGCCGCGAGGACGAAGATCGTCAGCAGCGCAATGGACTCGGTCATCAGGCCTGGCCTTTCAGGAGCTCGCGGGTGGGCTCGTGGAGCACGCTGCCGTCGTGGGTGACGCAGCACCCGCGGACGATCTCGTCGTCGAAGTCGGGGTCGAAGGCGGCGTTGCGGGTCATCAGCCGGATCAGGTTCGCAATGTTCTGACCGTAGAGCCGCGATGCCGGACCGGCCATCTGCGAAGGCACGTTCGCGCCGCCCCAGACGAGCGCCTGGCCGATGGTCAGCTCGGTCCCGGCGACGGATCCCTCGACGTTGCCGCCCTGCTCGGACGCCAGATCGACCACGACCGATCCCGGCTTCATCTGCTCGACCATCGATCGCGTCACCAGCAAAGGCGCAGTACGACCAGGCACCGCGGCTGTGGTGATGAGCGCGTCGGCGGCGGCGATGTACGGCGTGAGCAGTTCTCGCTGGAGCTGTGCGCGCTCGGGTGTCATCTCGCGTGCGTATCCGCCGGGTCCGTCGAGGGTCCCCAGTTCGAGCTCGATCGGTACAGCGCCCATCGACGCGATCTCCTCGGCGGCCGCAGTACGCACGTCGTACGCCTTCACCACCGCGCCGAGGCGCTTGGCGGTCGCGATCGCCTGCAGACCGGCGACACCGGCTCCTAGTACGACGACCTGCGCCGGCGGGACTGTGCCGGCCGCGGTCATGTTCAGCGGGAAGAACCGCGGGAGCCGTTCGGCGGCGACGATCGCGGCCCGGTACCCGGCGACGAGCGCTTGGGAGGACAGCGCGTCCATGGACTGGGCCCGGGAGATCCGCGGGATCAACTCCATCGCGAACGCGGTCAGCTTGGCGCGAGTGGCGGTTCGCACCACGTCCGGAGGGTTGGTCGGCAGGAACGACATCAGCGCCGTACCGGCGTGCAACCGCTGCAGGCGCTCGCGTTCCAGCGGCTGGACCGACGCCACGATCGTGGCCGCGTGGTCGGCGCCCCAGGCCACTTCGGCGCCGGCGTCGCGGTACTGGTCGTCGGAGAACAGCGCGCGCTCACCGGCGGCCGGCTCGACCGCGACCGTGTAGCCGAGCTCGATCAGTTTCGCGACTTGTTCCGGCACCAGCGCGACCCGGCGCTCCGCCGGTCTCGTCTCCCGTACGACTGCGATCTTCACTCGCCGAAACCTATGCCAAACACTGGGTCGCCGGAAAGCCCGATCACGCCTGGTTCGCCAGGTTCTGAAGCAAGAGAGCTTCTGCGAGGCACACCTTCGCGAACTCGGCGAGGTGCAGGCCCTCGTCGATTCCGTGGGCGCGGGTGTCGGGATCCTCGACGCCGGTGACGAGGATCGTTGCCTGCGGGAACGTCTGCTGGAACTCCGCGATGAACGGGATCGAGCCGCCCATCCCCATGTCCACAGGCTCCACGCCCCACGCTTCCTGGAACGCCGAACGGGCCGCTTCGTAGCCGGCGCCGCGCGCGTTCACACTGCACGGCTGGCCGTTCTGGCCCTCGGTCACGGTCACCTGCGCACCCCAGGGCGCGTGGTTCTCCAAGTGTTCACGCAATGCCGCACTGGCCTTGATCGCGTCGTCGCCGGGGGCAACCCGCAGGCTCACCTTGGCCCGCGCGACCGGCACCAGCGTGTTGCTGGCCTCCGCAACGGACGGCGCGTCGATACCGACGACTGCAACGGCCGGGCGGGTCCACAGTCGGTCCACGAGCGAACCCGAACCGGTCAGCCGGACGGAATCGAGCACCGAGGACTCGGACCGCAGCCGGTCCTCCGGGTAGACCACGTCCGCCGCGCGGGACGCGTGCAGCCCGTCGACCGCGACGTCGCCCTTGTCGTCGTGCAGGGTGGCGAGCAGCCGGCACAGCGCGGACAGCGCGTCCGGGATCGGCCCGCCGAAAAGACCGGAATGTACGGCGTGGTCGAGCGTCCGCACCTCGACGTACGCCTCGACCAGGCCGCGCAGCGAGACGGTCAGGGCCGGCGTACCGACCTCCCAGTTGCCGGAGTCCGCGATCACGATCGCGTCCGCGGCGAGATCCTCGGAGTACTCGTCGAGCAGTTGCAGCAGGGTCGGAGACCCGATCTCCTCTTCGCCCTCGACGAACACCGTCACGCCCACCGGCAGATCGTTGCCGAAGGCCCGTACGGCGGCGAGGTGCGCCGCGATCCCGGCCTTGTCGTCGGCGGCGCCCCGGCCGTACAGCCGGTCGTCGCGCTCGGTCGGCTCGAACGGGTCCGAGGTCCACTGCTCGACCGGTCCGGTCGGCTGGACGTCGTGGTGCGCGTACAGCAGCACGGTCGGCTTCCCGGCCGGGGCCGGCTTCTTCGCGATCACCGCCGGCGCACCGTCGCCGGCGCGGACGATCTTCACCGTGAAGCCCTCGGCCTCGAACAACGCGGCGGTCGCCTCGGCTGACCGCTGGACGTCGGCCGCACGGGCCGGTTCGTAGCTGACCGACGGGATCCGGATGAGGTCCTCGAGGTCGGCACGGACGCTGGGCAGAACGCGGTCGATCGCCGCGGACAGATCGGTCATGCGACAACCGTACGGCGTCCGTTCCCGAGGCCGACGCTCAGTTCACCCTCGCGCGTTACTCATTGCCGATCTACTCTGAAATTCTCGTAGGTTTCCGCCCAACCTCCGGAGGTCACCATGCGCATTCTCGCCATCCCGACCGCCCTCCTCACCACCGCCGCCACCCTCACCGCGGCCCTCACCTCAGCCCTGCCCGCGCACGCCGCGATCAGTTGCGACACCGCCACCACCGGCGGCGCCACGTTCTACGACGGGCCGTCCGCGTCGAAGAAGTACGACGCGCGGTTCAGCAACAGTGCGAGCATCCGGAACCTCAGCACGTACACCCCGCAAGGCGCGGGTACTTGGTACAACTGGGACGGCTCCGGGAAGGACTTGCTCCTCGTCGCGGCGTACCGCGAAGGCGCCGACTCCGAGATCTACGGCATCGACCCGTCCACCGGGTCCACGGTCGGCGTTGTCGCGATCGCCGAATCGCATGTCGGTGGGATCACCGTGAGCAAGGGCTGGGCCTTCGTGGCTGGGCAGGGCAGCAGCATCCGCAAGTACCGGCTGACCGAGCTACGCGACGCCCTGAAGGCCGCGGGTACGCCGTACCTCGCACAGGTCGGTACTGCGCGCGATGTGGCCGGTTCGTCCTTCATCGGGAGCTACGGCGACTCGCTGTTCGCCGGGACGTTCAACGACACCGGTCGCGGGACCATGTACGAGTACAAGATCGCCGACGACGGCACGCTGACCACTCAGTCCGGTGCGTGGAGATCCCGACCAAGACGCAAGGCTTGACCGTCACCGCGAACCACTTCATCTACAGCACGTCGTACGGGCGTGGGAACCGCAGCAACATCTATGTGGTGAAGCGTGGTCAGAAGGACCTGGATGCGGCCGCACTGAGCTGCTTCCGCGCGCCGAGCATGACCGAGGGCATCACGGAGTACAACGGGACGGCGTACCTGGTCTACGAGTCCGGCTCGTACCTGTACGCGTCCGACCCGGCCACGCTGAACGTCATCCCCCGCCTGCACAAGGCATCCATCTCGTCGCTGACGTCGCTGGTGCCTTAAGGCTTGTACGCCGCCGAGTCGAGCACGCTGGTCCGGGTCTTCTGGTCGGATGCCCGCACCTGGATCCGGAGCTGCGTGGTCGAGTTCACCTGTCGGTACTGCTCGACGATGCCCGGGTTGGATCCACAGCTGAGCTCGAACGTGACTGCCGGCTGGCCATCGACGGTGCTCTGGCCTCCGGAGCCGGCGGTGCAGCCGTCGGGAGCCGTGACGCTCGTCGGCAGCTGGGTTGCGTTCACCACGCCGACGAACACGCCTTGGACCGCAGAGTCCGTCTGCCACGTGGACGTCTTGGTGCTGACGAGGAGCGACTGCTGTCCGTCAATTGCCTTCTGCTTCCACGAGCGTGGGACCTCTACCGACAGCGGTTTGTTGTCCACCTTGATCGGGCGGGTCAGGACGTACTCGTAGCCGCCGTAACCACCACCTGCCGCAAGAACCAGCGCGGCGAGCGTGGTGATCACTGCAGCACGCCTGCGGCGCTTGGGCTTCACCGGAACGGTCTGCTCGTTCGAGCTGGCCAGTGCGGTCGCCTGGTCGACAGGAGCGGCCGGCGGTGCAGGTGCAGGCATCTCCGCGGCCGGAACCAACCCAGCGGGCACCTTGCCCGTGGTGTGAGCCTCTCGCAGCGCATTGAGGAAGCTGTCGAGATCAGGCCAGCGCTGATCGCGGTCCGGCTCGAGAGCACGCCGTACGACGACATCGATCGCGTCCGGTACGTCCTCGCGCAGCGTGGTCATCGACGGCGGCGGTGCGTCGATCTGCATCACCGCGCCCAGGCTGGCAACGCCATGCGGTGCCTGACCGGTGAAGGCGGCGTACGCGACGGCGCCCAGTGAGTACAGGTCTGCTCGGTGGTCCAGCCGGTCGCCCATCACCTGCTCCGGTGCGACGTACGCCGGAGTGCCGCCGGGCATCGTGATCCGCGACACCTCGGCCAGCGACTTGCCCAGACCGAGGTCCGACAGCATCGCGCGATCACCCGCGGCGGAGTCGGTGCGGAAGAGTACGTTGGCCGGCTTCACGTCCCGGTGCAGTACGCCGCGGGCGTGCAGGTGCTTCAGGCCACGTCCGACCTGCGTGATGATCCGGACCGCCTCGCCGACCTCGAGCGGCCCGGCCTTGATCCGCTCCGCGAGCGTACCGCCGTCGGCGTACGTCAGCACCATGAACGGGCGGCCGTCCTCGGCCTCACCGATGTCATGGACGCCGACGACGTACAGCGAATCGACCTTGCGCAGGAACCGGCCCTCGGCCAGGAATCGACGGCGGACGTCCTCGTCCTCGACCCAGTTCTCGGACAGGATCTTGACCGCGACCTCCGCGTCCAACTGCTCGTCCCGGGCCAGCCAAACGGTCGCGAAACCTCCGGCACCCACCCGGCGGACCAGGGAGTACCGGCCGATCCGGGGTGGCTGGTCCATGGCGCAATTATGCTCGATCCGTCCTGCGACTCGTTCGCTGGAGTGAACAAAGCGGTGTTTCCCGACGTCAGATCCCCCGACAACGGGCCCCCTGGGCCCGCCCGGCCGTGGTCCGCCGCACGGTCCCCACCAGCCGTGCCATGACCAGGTTCGTTCGTTAGGAGATCGCCGATGCGAGTGCAGAACGGCCGCTTGGTCGCGCTCGTCGCAGCCGTCGCGGTGGGCGCCATCGCGAGTGGCGGAGCCCTCGCCTACCGCCAGGGCCCACAGACCGCCGAGGCCGAGGCGGCCCCGCTGTCCACCTCGCCGTCCCCCGTCACCAGCAACCCCACGACGACCAGGCCGACACCGACGCCCTCCAAGACACCGACGCCGAGCAGTACGCCGCCGGCCGGACCGTTGAAGACGAAGATCGTCCTCGACAAGCTGCCGACCGGCCGGGCGCCGCAGATCGCGTACCTGACCGGCCGGACGATCCGCGGCGGCGCCGGCGGGGACATCAAGGTCCCGGGCACCGCCGACATCCAGGAGGTCGCCCGGCTCGGTTCGTCCGCCCTCGCGGTGGTCGCCAAGGGCTACGGCACCGAGATGCTGACGATCGCCACCGACGGCAGGATCACCGCCAGGACCCCGGACATCACCCAGATCGTCACCACCGACGACGGCCTCGGCGCGGCGTACGTCGGCTCGCGTCTGAAGGACACCGGCGAGTCGATGGCGGGAGCGACCATCTACGCCGAGCAGGACCAGGGCCGCGCCGGCGTAGAGAAGGTCACTGTGCCGGGCGTGTGGAACACCTCCCTGCTGGGCTATCTCAACGGCAAGGTGTACTTCGACGCCGGAACGACCCAGGACGGTGCGACGAGCCTGTACGAGTGGACTCCGGGTGAGTCGAAGGCGACGCCGCTCAAGGCAGTCCCGAGCGCGATGGCTGTCTCCAGTGTCGGTACGGCGGGCTCGCTGACCACGCTGGCCGACCAGAACAGCTGCAGCAGCCTCCTGACGGTGCCGGCAGGCAAACGGCTCTGGCGCACCTGCGACTACCAGATCGTCGGCTTCACCCCGGACGGCGCGACCGCGATCGCCGGTCCGATGTACCAGGATGGGTACGGCAACGGCATCGCGGCCGTACTGGACGCCAAGAAGGGCACCCTGCTGCACGAGTGGTCCGGAGTGTTCCGCCAGTGGGTCCCCGAAGACGACCAGCACCTGCTCCTCCTCGCCGACACCGGTGAGGACACACCTGCTTCCATCATCCGCTGCACTGTCTCTACCGGTGCTTGCGAACTCGCCACGCCCCCTGCCAAGGGCGCACTACTGATCGGGGACTGAGTTGACGACTCCGCCCAAGCGGGAGCTGAACGGCCGTCTGATCGCTGTCGTAGCGGCCATCGCAGTGGCTGCTGTCGCGGTCGGCGGAGCCCTCGCCTACCGCCAGCGCCCCGAGGCAGCCGCCTCGACCCTCGCCGCACCACTGGGCGGCACTCCGAGCCCCACGCCGTCACCGGCGCCGTCGCCGACCCCGATGCTCACCTCGACGCCAGTCGTCCTGCCCAAGCCGACCCCGACGCCGAAGCCATCACTCACGCAGAAGTCGTCTATGACACCAGAGGCCCCCTCCGGCCCGGTCGCTCTCGAGGCGGCCAAGCTGACGCAGGGCAAGAGTCCGCAGCTGACGTACTGGGTCCACCGCACGGTGCTCGGCGCCGGCAAGGAACTAAAGGTCCCAGTCAGTGCAAGCCTGATGAGCGTCGTCCGGCTGGGCAGCAGCGTGCTCGCAACCAGCGCCGGCGGTGAGCTGCTGAAGGTCGACTCCGCCGGAGCGGTGGTACGCCGTACGCCGCAGGTCATGACGCTCACCGGGACCGCCGATCAGACGGCCGCGGCGTACGCGGCAACCCCGCCGGTGGTCGTCGGAGAGCAGACGTACGGCGCGACGCTCTACTCGGAGACCGGTGGCTCGCAGCAATCGGTGAAGCTCCCGGACGTCCAGAGCATCCACGTGCTCGCGTACGCGAAGGACAAGATCTACTACAAGGCCAACGTCAAGGGCGCCTTGACAACCATGAAGCTCTACAGCTGGACGCCGGGCGCCGCGAAGCCCGTTCTGATGAAGACCGTCGCCGGAGACGTGATGGCTGTCTCGGACGACGGTCGCCTGGCGTCGACGCAGCCGTGGAACAGCAGCGCTGACGGCTGCTCCACAGTGGTCGAGATCGCCACCGGCAAGAAGCGATTCACGACCTGCGACTACCACATCACCGGGTTCACGCCCGACGACGCCGTCGCGATCGGCACACCGGCGTACGGTGACAGCTATTGCAGCAACATCATCACCGCGCTCGACTCGCACAGCGGCGCCGTCGGACGCCAGTGGAGTGGCTGCTTCTACCGGGCTGTTGCGGAGGACGACCAGCATCTTCTGATGTCCACGGTGGTGACCGGGGGCGGTCAGGACCCGAACACCAAGACCACTGTCGTTCGCTGCTCCCTCGATACCGCGGAGTGTGAACGAGCGACCGACGTCGTCGCCGCCAACCTGATCGACTTCGCCCGCTGATCTGCTCTGAGCAGATGTCCCTTCGTAGCAAGGGTTTTCGCGGCAGACTGCGGGTATGACGACCGTTGCCGTACTGGCTGACATTCATGGGGTGCTTCCTGCACTGGAGGCGGTGCTGGCCGACGCTCAGGACGCTGATGTGATCGTGCTGGCCGGGGACATCGCCAGTGGGCCGCAGCCGGTGGAGACGCTGGATGTCTTGACGGCGCTGGGCGATCGGGCCGTGTGGGTGCGCGGCAACGCGGACCGGGAGCTGGTGGAGATGGCTCGGGGGACGTACGACGCCAAGCCGCCGGATGAGGTGAGTCCGTGGGCTGCCGAGCAGCTGCGACCGGACCAGGTTGAACTGCTGGCCGGACTGCCCACCACTGTGACGATCGGAGACGCGCTGTTCTGCCACGCCACTCCACGCGACGACGAGGAGATGGTGCTGGTCGACAGTCCGATCTCGCGGTGGTCCACGGTGTTCAACGGATTGCCGGCTGACGTCAGGACGGTGGTGTGCGGTCACACGCACATGCCGTTCGCGCGTCAGGTCGATCGGCGCCTCGTGGTGAACGCGGGCAGCGTCGGCATGCCGTACGGCGCACCCGGTCCGAGCTGGGCGCTCCTCACCGCAGACGGCGTGCAACTGCGTCGATCCGCGCTGGACGCGGCTGCGGCCGCGGACCGGATCGTGCGCGAGTCGACGTACCCAGGACGGGAGGCGTGGGTTGCGGAGTACCTGCTGAGCACGTACTCCGACACGGAGGCGCTGGAGGCGTTCAGGCCGCGTGCGGAGGGCTGAGCGGTTACCGTCAGGGGGTGTTCGCGCGGCGGAGGAAGCATTTCGGGACTCCGGCCGACAAGGCGACGTATGCGACCCTGCATACCGCCTCGTTGGCCAGCCCGCACCTGCGCGAAGGCCTGACGCCCGCAGCGGCCGGCAAAGCGAGCCGCCACCTCAGGGACCTCCTCGGTACGGCGGCCATCGCGATCTGCGACTCGTCCGGCGTACTGGCGTGGGACGGCGTCGGTGGAGCGTACGAGAGCAACCACCGGCGTGATGCCAAGGACCGCGCGGCGCCGACGCTCCGCTCAGGCCGAACCGCAGTACTAGGTGCACATGACGTGGCCTGCGGCGATCCACAGTGCCCGATCCGTACGGCGGTGGTCGCACCGATCGTCACAGAGGAGCGCGTGGTCGCCGTACTGGTCGCGTACAGCAACAACACCTCCGCTGCCCTGGTCAGGGCGACCGAAGAGGTCGCGCGGTGGGTGTCCGGCCAGGTGGAGCTTGCAGAGCTCAACAAGGAACGTACGCGGGCTATGGAGGCCGAGCTGCGGGCATTGCGCGCCCAGATCAGCCCGCACTTCATCTACAACGCTCTGGCCGCGATAGCGTCCTTCGTCCGCACTGACCCTGAGCGGGCGCGCGAACTGCTGCTGGAGTTCGCCGACTTCTCCCGCTACGCACTGCGGCGTGGCGGTGAGTTCACCACGCTGGCCGACGAGTTGCGCAACGTGGAGCGCTATCTGGTGCTGGAGCAGGCCCGCTTCGGTGATCGGCTCAAGGTGTCGCTGCAGATCGCGCCGGAGGTGCTGCCGGTGGTCATCCCGTTCCTGGTCGTCCAGCCGCTGGTGGAGAACGCAGTACGGCATGGGCTCGAGGCCGGGGCCGGATCGATCACGATCCGCGCGCGGGACCGGATCAACGAGGCGGAGATCAGCGTCGAGGACGACGGCGCCGGCAGCGACCCCGAGGTGATCCGGGCCGCCCTGTCCGGCGAGACCGGCAGCGACTCAGTGGGCCTGGGCAACGTCGACGCCCGGCTGCGGCAGGTGTACGGCGACACGTACGGCCTGGTCGTGGAGACGGCTCTGGACGCGGGCACGAAGGTAACTTTCCGCATCCCCAAATACTCCTCAGGAGTGCATGCCTCGCCGTAGAAAGACCTTGTTTTGTTGACGGTTCCGGCGTGGCGGACTAGCGTCGGGACCATCCCCTGACGACATCGACCGGGGGCAGGCGACGACCGGATCGCCTCTTCTCTCGCAGTGGCGATCGCGGCCCGCGACAGTGTACGGCTCCACCCGTCCCGCGGATGGAGGATCCTGGAGAGGAGCATCGCTCGTGCCAGGAAACAGGGCAGTTATCTACAAGGGGCCAGGCTCTGTGGCGGTCGAGACCATCGACTACCCAGCCTTGGAACTCAAGGACGGACCGGGGGTCAACCCCGCGAACGTCGGCCGGCAGATTCCGCACGGCGCGATTCTGAAGGTGGTGGCGACCAACATCTGCGGCAGCGACCAGCACATGGTGCGTGGCCGGACGACAGCACCGCCCGGGCTCGCGCTCGGCCACGAGATCACCGGTGAGGTGGTGGAGGTAGGCCGGGACGTCGAGTTCATCAAGGTCGGCGATCTGGTGTCGGTACCGTTCAACATCGCCTGCGGACGTTGTATCAACTGCAAGGAAGGCAAGACCGGGGTCTGCCTGAACGTGAACCCGGACCGGCCTGGATCGGCTTACGGGTACGTCGACATGGGCGGCTGGGTCGGCGGCCAGGCGGAGTACGCATTGGTGCCGTACGCCGACTGGAACCTGCTGCGGTTCCCGGACAAGGCCCAGGCGATGGAGAAGATCCGCGACCTGGCCATGCTGGCGGACATCTTCCCGACCGGGTACCACGGCGCCGTCACCGCCGGCGTCGGCACCGGTTCTTCGGTGTACGTCGCAGGCGCCGGCCCGGTCGGGCTGGCCGCGGCCACCGCGGCGTTCCTCCTCGGCGCGGCGGTCGTCATGGTCGCCGACCTGCAGAAGGAGCGACTCGACCAGGCACGCAGTTTCGGCTGCGAGGCGATCGACGTGTCGCAGGGCGATCCGAAGGACCAGATCGACCAGATTCTCGGTGAACCCGAGGTGGACTGCGCGATCGACGCCGTCGGTTTCGAGGCCCATGGTCACGGCAGCGACGCCCAGGCCGAGCGGCCGGCGACCGTGCTGAACACGGTCATGGACGTCACCCGCGCCGGTGGCGCGGTCGGTATCCCGGGGCTCTACGTCACCGGCGACCCCGGGGCCAGTGACGAAGCGGCGAAGACCGGTTCGCTGTCGATCCGGCTCGGCCTCGGCTGGGCGAAATCGCTGTCGTTCACGACCGGTCAGTGCCCGGTGATGCGGTACAACCGCCAGTTGATGCAGGCGATCCTGCACGACCGGACTCAGATCGCGAAGAACGTGAACGCCACCGTCATCTCGCTGGACGAGGCACCCACCGGGTACGCCGAGTTCGACCACGGCGCAGCACGCAAGTACGTGCTCGATCCGCACGGAATGATCAAGTAGACCGGCAGCCGCGGTGGGAGCGGGGGCCGCCACCCGCTCCCACCATGTCGTGCGGTACTGGGGGTGTCGCGCGATACTGGGATCGGAGCGGACCGTTACGGAGAGCGGCTTCCATGACCAGTGACAACCGGTTGGACCTCGAGTTCGCGTACACGAGCCACGACGATTCCTGCAAGGACCTGTACTCGCCGTACTACTACTGCCGGCGTCCGCGCGGCCACGACGGCGTACATGCTGCGGGCTTCGGCTCGAGCCGGCTGCGCTGGGACCACCGAGCCGACCACCCACCCCGGATGCTGTCGTAGAGCCGGATCCGGCCGCTACTGTTCGCCTATGGCCGACACTCCGCTGCGCGCGCTGGTCGCGGACGACGAGGAGCCCGCCCGTGCCGAGCTGGTGTACCTGCTCAGCCAGGACCCCCGGATCGGCGACATCCAGACCGCATCCGACGGCCCGGAGGCGCTGAAGATCCTGCAGGCCTCTGACCTCGACGTGGTGTTCTGCGACATCAAGATGCCCGGTCTGGACGGCATCGACCTGGCCAGCGTGCTGTCCAAGTTCCGCCAGCCGCGTCCCCGGATCGTCTTCGTCACCGCGTACGACGAACACGCCGTGGCCGCCTTCGAGCTCGACGCGGCCGACTACGTCATGAAGCCGGTCCGGGCCGAGCGACTGGCCGAGGCGGTACGCCGGGTGGTCACTGCCGGCGCACCGGCTGCGCTGCAGTCGCCCGACGAGACCGAGGACGAGACGATCTCGGTGGAGCTGGCCGGCGTCACGCGGTTCGTCCAGCGCTCCACAGTCCGGTACGTCGAGGCGCAGGGCGACTACGCCCGCCTGCACACGGGCCAGAACTCGCATCTCGTCCGCATCCCGCTGAGCACTCTGGAGGAGCGCTGGCGCGACGCCGGATTCACGCGGATCCACCGCAGCACGCTGGTCGCACTGGCCCATATCGACGAGATGCGCGTCGACGGCGGCCGGTGCGCGGTCCGGGTCGGCAGCGACTGGCTTCCGGTGAGCCGACGGCACACGCGCGAGCTGCGCGACCTCCTGGTCCGATCGACCTCGCTGCGATGAGACGGCCTCGTCGATGAGTACACCGGAGGGACCGCGTCGGGTCCGGGTCACCAGCCCGCGGACCAGCGCGGCACGGCGTCCGATCATCCCCACCGGCACCCGCGAGATCGACGAGCAGACCAGGCTCGGCGAGATCTACATGCTCTCGCTGGTTCAGTCCCAGCTCCGGCTCACGCTGGCCGTGATCGCCGGCGTACTGCTCGTCCTCGGCAGCATCCCACTGCTCTTCTGGCTCGTCCCGCCGACCCGCACCCTGTCCATCTTCGGTCTGCCGCTGCCCTGGGTGATCCTCGGCATCCTGGTCTATCCGGTCGTGTACGTCGCCGCCCGCGTTTACGTCCGCAACGCCGAGCGGATCGAGGCCGAGTTCACCGAGTTCGTCGGACGGAAATAGCGCCGGGAGGCACTAAATGTCACCGGCAATCAGTCTGAGCGCGATCGGTTTGGTGGTCGCGGCAACGATCGGGATCGGGCTGTTCGGGCTGCGGATCTCGCGGACGACGAGCGACTTCTACGTCGCCAGCCGCGCCGTCAGCCCGCGCTGGAACGCCTCGGCGATCAGCGGCGAGTACCTGTCGGCCGCGTCGTTCCTCGGCGTCGCGGGCCTGGTGCTGGTGAACGGCGCCGACATGCTGTGGTTCTCCGTCGGCTACACGGTCGGATACCTGATGCTGCTGGTCCTCGTCGCGGCTCCCCTGCGCCGGTCCGGTGCGTACACCTTGCCCGACTTCGCCGAGACCCGCTTCGAGTCCGCCGCCGTACGCCGGATCTGCGCCGGTCTCGTGGTCGGGATCGGGACGCTCTATCTCCTGCCGCAGCTGCACGGAGCCGGACTCGCCGTCCAAACCGTCACCGGCGCACCGCCGCAGGTCGGGGCGATGATCGTCGCGGTGATCGTGGTGATCAACGTTGCCGCCGGAGGGATGCGCTCGATCACGTTCGTCCAGGCGTTCCAGTACTGGCTCAAGCTGACAGCGTTGGCAGCACCAATCTTCGTGATCCTGCTCGCGTGGCACCAGCCGACCGGCGTACTCGACTCGCTCCACGGCGCGGCCGCCGCGTGGGCCGAACCGCTGTCCCGCGCCGGCGGTCGCGACCATCCGCTGTACGCGACGTATTCGTTGCTCTTGGCCCTTTGTTTCGGGACGATGGGGCTGCCGCACGTGCTCGTCCGCTTCTACACCAACCCCGACGGCCGCGCGGCCCGCCGTACGACGGTCGTCGTGCTCGCGTTGCTCGGCCTGTTCTACCTCTTCCCGCCGATGTACGCCGTCCTCGGGCGGACGTTCGCGCCCGATCTCGTGGCCAGCGGCGGGGACACCGTCGTACTCGAGCTGCCTGGGCGAGTTTTCCCTGGTACAGCAGGGGATCTGCTCGGTGCACTGGTCGCGGCCGGGGCGTTCGCGGCGTTCCTGTCGACGTCGTCGGGGTTGACGGTCGCGATCGCCGGGGTGATTGACCAGGACCTGCTGCGGAGCAGGTTGCGCGAGTGGACCGGCGGCGACTACATCGCGGTGAACAGCTTCCGGATCGCGGCGCTGATCGCAATGGTCGTGCCGTACCTGGCGTTCACGGTGACGGGCTCGTTGAGCCTCGCGGACACCGTCGGACTCGCCTTCGCGCTTGCTGCGTCGACGTTCTGCCCGCTGCTCGTGCTGGGGATCTGGTGGCGGCGGATGTCGACCACTGGCGCGGCGGCCGGGCTGGTCGTCGGCGGGATCGCGGCCAGCGCCGCCGCTCTGATCCACGTGGCCGGTGCACCGCAAGGAGGTTGGCCGCGGGCGCTCGTCGGTCAGCCGGCCGCGTGGACGATGCCGCTCGCGTTCATCACCGTCATCGTGGTCTCGAAGCTCACCCCGGATCGCATCCCGGCCGGGACCGCCCGCAGCATGGTTCGCCTGCACACCCCGGAGGCCGTCGACGTCGACCGCGGCCTGCCACCGCGCTGAGACCGTTCGTCGTGTGATTCCTACCGCTCGGCGCAGCTGAGTGATCCACCGAACGACTGGTCTGCTCCGCTGAGCGCTCGATGCGCGCCGGTGCTGTCGCGTCCGCCGTGACCCAGGCCACAGTACGACGCAGCCGGCCTCTTCCGCCCGGCTCGATCCCTCCTGGAGGCTCGCGATGAGTGATACACGCGATCCGGACCTGACGACCTATCGGGACGTCCAGCTTTCGCCGGACTTCTCCGAACTGCGTCGCAGGTTCCGGCGGTTCGTGTTCCCGATGACCGCACTGTTCCTGGTCTGGTACTTCGTCTACGTCCTGCTCGCCGCCTACGCACACGACTTCATGTCGCACAAGGTCGGCGGCAACATCACCGTCGCCCTGCTCTTCGGGCTCGGCCAGTTCGTGTCGACGTTCGCGATCACGCTGATCTACGTCCGCTGGGCCGACCGCCGGCTCGACCCCGACGCCGAGAAGCTGCGCCACCAGATCGAGGGAGAAGCACAGTGACCGCCCCACTGATGTTGCCGCTGGCAACAGACATCGGAAACCCGACAGTCAACATCATCATCTTCGCGTTGTTCGTCGCGGCCACGCTGGCGATCGTGTTCCGGGCCTCCCGCAACAACAAGACGGCGGCCGACTTCTACGCCGGCGGCCGGTCCTTCACCGGCCCGCAGAACGGCATCGCGATCTCCGGCGACTACCTGTCCGCCGCGTCGTTCCTCGGCATCGCCGGCGCGATCGCGCTGAACGGGTACGACGGCTTCCTGTACTCGATCGGCTTCCTGGTCGCGTGGCTGGTCGCACTGCTACTGGTTGCCGAGCTACTACGGAACACCGGCCGCTTCACGATGGCCGACGTGCTGTCGTTCCGGCTCAAGCAGCGGCCGGTCCGGATGGCGGCCGCGATCTCGACCCTCGTCGTCTGCTTCTTCTACCTGCTGGCGCAGATGGCCGGCGCCGGCGGTCTGGTCGCGCTGCTGCTCGGTGTCAGCCACCGGGCCGGACAGAGCATCGTGATCGCCGTGGTCGGCATCCTGATGATCACCTATGTCCTGGTCGGCGGTATGAAGGGCACCACCTGGGTACAGATCGTCAAGGCCGTGCTGCTGGTCATCGGCGCCGGCATCATGACGCTCTGGGTGCTCGCGAAGTACAGCTTCAACCTGTCCAGCCTGCTCGGCGCAGCGGTCGACAAGAGCCCGGCCGCCGGCGAGAAGCTGCTGTCGCCCGGCCTGCAGTACGGCGCCACCGGCCTCACCAAGCTCGACTTCATCTCGCTGGCTCTCGCGCTGGTGCTCGGCACCGCCGGTCTCCCGCACGTGCTGATGCGCTTCTACACGGTTCCGGACTCGAAGGAAGCCCGCCGCAGCGTCAGCTGGGCGATCTGGATCATCGGCATCTTCTATCTGTTCACCCTGGTCCTCGGGTACGGCGCTGCCGCAATCGTCGGACCGGACCGGATCAAGGCCGCACCGGGCAAGGCGAACTCGGCCGCCCCGCTACTCGCCTTCGAACTCGGCGGCGAGGTCCTGCTCGGCGTCATCTCCGCGATCGCCTTCGCCACGATCCTCGCCGTGGTGGCCGGGTTGACGATCACCGCGAGTACGTCGTTCGCGCACGACATCTACGGCCAGATCATCAAGAACGGCCAGATCAGCGGCGACGGCGAGGTCCGCGTGGCGCGGTACACCGCGGTCGTGATCGGCATCGTCGCGATCATCGGCGGCATCTTCGCGAACGGCCAGAACATCGCGTTCCTGGTGGCGCTCGCGTTCGCGGTCGCGGCGAGTGCGAACCTGCCGACGATCCTGTACTCGCTGTTCTGGCGGCGCTTCAACACCCGCGGCGCCCTGTGGAGCATCTACGGCGGCCTGGCCTCGACGATCATCCTGATCGTTTTCAGCCCGGTCGTGTCCGGCAAGGTCGACAAGAAGACCGGCGCGAGCCTGTCGATGATCACCGACACCAGTATCGACTTCCACTGGTTCCCGCTCGACAACCCCGGCATCGTGACGATCCCGCTGGCCTTCGTCCTCGGCTGGCTGGGAACGATCACCAGCAAGGAGCCGGTCGACGTCGACCGCTTCGCCGAAATGGAGGTCCGCTCCCTCACCGGAGCCGGCGCCGAGAAGGCAGTCCAACACTAAGACCTGTCAGGCAGGTCCTGCTGATTCGACGCGGACCTGCCTGACAGCCCCAACCCCAGACTCCGGGCGGCCAGGTAGGCGAGTACCTGACCGCCCGGCTCACGTTCCTGCACGATCGTCAGAACTTGAGGGTCGGCCAGAGTTCGTAGAAGGCCGCCCGGGACGTATTACCGCGGGCTTCTTCGATGGCGTGGAGGCGGCCGAAGGTGAACGGATTGCCGCCGTCGGCGAAGACTTCGAGGGCAAGGCGGTGAAGGAGGTCGCGGGAGACGACGGAGTCCTGGTGTTCGCCGAGGATCTCCTGGACCTCTTCGGCCCGCGCAGCCAGCGCCGTCGCCTCGTCCCCCAGGACGGGTTCGGCGGACTCCGCGGCGTACCGCAGGCGCTTGGCGGCCTTGCGGACCTCGTGGAGCTCGTGATCCTGCTTGGCGACGGATCCCGCGGCCTTCGAGCGTTTGACCGCCTTGCGCATGCGTTTGCGGTCATGGCCGAGGATGTCGTCGATCTGTTTCTTCGCCTTGCGGTCGTCGCCGGTCACCGGCGGCTTCGCGAGCAGTTCGTCCAAAGCATCGAGCAACCGGAAGTACCGCGGGCTCTCCAGCGCCGCGAGCGCACCCGCGCGGCCGTCCTTGTAGACTCCGCGCAGGTGGTCGTCGATCCGTCCGGCGACCCGGCCGATGACCAGTTCGACCGGCTGCTCAGCGACCTCGGCCGCGAAATGTTCGCGCTGCACCTCCGCATCGCGCGCGACGCCGAGTTCGCCCGCGAGCCACTTCAGCTCCGCGCGGATCTCGTCGCCGGCCTCGCGGTCGATCACCGGACGGTACGTTGCCAGCGCGGACCGCAGTCGCCGCGTCGCGACCCGGAACTTGTGGATCGAGTCCGGGACATCACGCCGTACCTCGGGGTCGCGCTCGTGGATCGCCTTCACCTGCGCACCGGCGTACGCGCGGAAAAGGTCCGAAGTCAGCGGCTTCTTCGGCATGCTGATCGAATCGGTCGACGGCACTCGGTTGCCGAGTGCCCGCGCCAACTTGCTCGGACCGCTCGCGGGACGCGCGCCGGCCGACTTCAGCAGCTCACCGGCGTCCTCGAGCAGCAGCCTGTCACCGTCGACCAGCTCGACCTCCCACTCGCGCCAGCTCTCCGGCTCGTCGCCCTCGACCGTCGCGGTCACGTTGTCGTCGGCGACCTCAGCGAGGACGTCGCCGTCCGCGTCGAGCAGGCGGTGGACGATGCGCCTGGTCTGCAACCTGACGACCGGGACGAGTGCGCGGTCGCGCACATACACGCGGACCGTGCGAATGACCGCACTCGGCACGCTCTGCACCGATCTCCCCAGTGGATGACGGACCTCGAGCCGTTCGCCCGACGACACCGGGAACTTCACATGCCAGCCGTCGTCCTCGCCACCGGTCCGGCGGCGCAGCGTCACCTTGTTCGCGGCCAGGTCGAGGTCGGCGGTGTCGTAGTACACCGCCTCCAGGTCGAGCTCGACGGGTTGAGCAACGCTCGCGACTCCGGGCAGTTCGTGCATCGCCGGCAGGATCACGCTGTCGTCGACGTCGTACTTCGTCTCGATCTCTAGCTGCTCAGTCGGGGACATACTCCCTGTTTACCAGGCGTTCATGAACTGGTCAGCTGAGTGCGCGGAGATCGGCCACAAGTCGTTGCAGGTCGCGGTCCTCGATGCCGTTGAGGGTCGGGCGGATCTGCCGGCGCTGGTTGCGGTTCAGGGCCCGGCAGACCGCGGCGACGAGGACGAGCAGAGCGATCATGTTCGACCAACTCCCTTGAAGAACGTGTAGTGGAAGGTGCCGCCGGGCTCGGCGGTCTTCTCGAGGTCCCGGATGCCCGCGTTCCATTCGGCCTCGGTCCGCCGGCCGGCCGCGAGCGCGCGTTCCCGGACCGACTCGACCATCGCGATGAACGTCTTGCGGGTGAAACCGTCGACGAGGTGCGGGAGCGTCCGGTCTGCGTATACGGTGCGCGGCTCGACGTGTACGTCGTCGTACCCGGCCTGTTCGAGGAGCGGATGGAGGCGCCGGCCGATGAGCGAGTCGCCGCCCGCTTCGGCCTGGAGGTCGACGAGGCAGTCGACGGCCGCTTGGGCCTGCGTACTGCGCGGGTGGTAGATGGCGGAGCCGTGGTCGCCTTCGATCACCGTGATCGTGCCGCCCGGGTTCAGCAGATCGCGGAGGCTGACGAGAGCCTTGCCCGGATCGGCAAGGTGCTCGAGGACGAAGCAGACGAAGATGTGGTCGAACTTCTCGCCGTGCAGGTCGTGGAGGTCTGTGTGGCGCCAGTCAACTGCGGCGTCCGGAGCGTCTGCGGCGACGCGGGCCTTCGCCTGGGCGAGCGAGTCCTCGGAGACGTCGACCGATACGAGCTCGATGCCGGGGCTGCGAGTCACCAGTTGTACGGTCTGCGCGCCGACTCCGCAGCCCGCTTCCAGGACCCGGCTGCCGGCTGGGTAGGTGGTGCCGCCATGGAGGAGGTCGGCGAGCGTTCCGGCCTGGTCCGTCAGGCGGCGGGTCTCTGCCGGGGTGTAACCGTGGACGTAGTCGGTTTTCATACCTCTACGGTCCGACCACAATGGTCCTGTGAACAGGTCCAATATGGAGAGAAGTGGTCGGTCCAAAACAGGCGCGGACTTCCTTCAGCTGGATCCGGCCGAGGCGCCACCCGGCGGTCTCGCGGACTGGCTCACCGACCGCCTCCGCACCGCGATCTCCACCGGCCACCTCCCCGTCGGCACCCGCCTCCCCGCCACCCGCACCCTCGCCACCGACCTCGGCATCTCCCGAGGCGTGGTAACCGAGTCCTACCAACGCCTCACCGAAGACGGCCACATCACCGCTCGCGGCCGAGCCGGAACGGTGGTTGTCGGTCCTCCCGTCTCGACCAGCACAACGACAGGACGTAGTCGTCTACGTATACGTCCGCGCCCGCCTCACGCGCCGACAGACGACAGCGGAACGGGCGACACCTCCTGTCCTTCCGCAGATCTCTTCGACGCGGGACTCGAGATCTTCGACACCCTTCGCGCGGCACCTGCGAGGATCGACCTCACGCCGGGAGTGCCGGATCTGGCCGCGTTTCCACGGGCGGCGTGGTTGCGGGGTGAGCGGGCGGTGTTGAGTGACCTGGAGTCGGCCAGCTTCGGGTACGGCGATCCGGCGGGGACTCCTGCCCTGCGACGAGCCGTCGCCAACTGGCTCGCGCGTAACCGGGGCATCGCGGCCGACCCGGACGACCTGATCATCGTGGCCGGTGTCGCGCAGGCGATCGGGCTGGTGGCGCAGGTGCTCGCGCAGCGCGGCGTACACGAGATCGCCGTCGAGGATCCCGGCTCGCTCGGATCGCGGCAGCACCTGCAGAACTGGGGCATGCAGACCCCACCTGTCCCCGTCGACGACCGCGGCCTACAGGTCGACGTACTGCGAGAATCCGCCGCCAGCGTGGTCATGGTGACACCGGCCCACCACTTCCCGACCGGCGTGGTCCTCGACGGTGAACGCCGTCGTGAGCTGATCCAATGGGCCGCGGACGGCGGACTGATCATCGAGGACGACTACGACGCCGAGCACCGCTACGACCGCCCGCCGGTGCCCGCACTCCGCGCGATGCTGGCCGAGCACGTGATCTACGCGGGCAGCATCTCCAAGCTCCTCGCCCCGTCGCTGCGGATCGGCTGGATGCTCGCGCCCCCGCAGTACAAGGACGAACTGATCGGCCGCAAACGCCTGGCCGACCTCGGCAACGCGGCGCTCCCGCAGCTCACGCTCGCCCACCTGATGGAGTCCGGCGAACTCGAACGCCACCTCCGCGTCCTCCGCCGCCGGCACCGCGTCCGCCGCGACGCGATGGTCACCGCCATCCACAACTACTTGCCCACCGCAACCATCCACGGCGCCGCCGCCGGCCTGCACCTCACGATCACCTTCGACGACCCCACCGACGACGTCGAGCTGGCGGCGTCAGCCCTGGCCAGAGGCGTCAAGACCCACCCCCTGTCCTGGCACAGCCAACTCCCGCACGCCCCCGGCCTCGTCCTGGGCTACGCCGCCCGCACCCCCACCGAGATCACCGAGGCGATCGCCACCATCGCCGAGGCCGGATCCGTACCGAAGAACCGGGCTCAGCGGGTGTAGAGCGGGGACATCGCGAGGGCGAACTGGGTCATCAGGTCCGGGTTGATCGCGCGCGCCGGCAGCGGCACGAGGTCGACGATCTTGTCGTCCCCGACGCGGATCGTGGTCCGGCCGGTGGCGGTGTCGACGTACCCCTCGTCGCCGAGCGGAAGGGACTGCGACGTCGCGGCCTTGCGGATCGGGACCATCAGCGCCTTGGCCTGCGGAGTACGGCGTACCGAGCTGTACAGCACGCTCGTCGAGGTGACCCAGCCGCAGACCGGATCGCCGAGGGTCGTCTCACCGTCCCGCCGGACCATCGCCGGACCGCCCATCACCTTCTCGGCCGCGGACGAACCGCGCTCACACTCCTGCCGGGTGATCTCCAGCGGCGGATCCGGCAGGCCCGGCACCTGCCGGATCACGTCCTGACCGATCACGACGTACTTCGCGAGCGTGGCCTTGGGCCCGGCGATCCGGTAGAGCCTGCCGTCCAGCAGGAACACGACGAACGTGCTCGTCCCGTACCCGCCGTCGCCCAGCAGTGCGGGCTTGGCCGGCTCACGCTTCGTCGCCGCGTACGCCTTCTGGCTCGCCACCAACGTCGCTTTTGTTGCCGGAAGCACCGAAGTTTCGACGTTCAGCACCGGCCCGTTCGGAGCCGTGCTGAGCGTCAGCTGACAGACGTCGTACGTCGGGATGCCGAAGTCGACCGGTGGTGTCTCCGGGTGGATGTTCGCGACCGGCACCGCGAGCGTTGACTGCACCAACGAGGCGTCCATCCGCACGCAGAGCGTGTCCGCGAGCTTCGAGCTGGGCGACGGTGTCTCGGACGGCGTTTGCGACGGGGTTTCCGAAGGCATCTGCGAGACCGACACCAGCGGCGGCGCGCTCGGCGCGTCCTCCTGACCGGGACCGCTGCAGCCCGCCAGCAGTACTGCGGCCAGCCCAGCGGTCACTACACGGCGGATACGCATGATGACTTGAAGCCTAACGGGCCGCTCGGAGGTCCCTTTCGCGGACGGCGTGTTCGTCGGTGCGGGCGTCGTACCGCCAGAACTCGCGCAGCCAGGCGGCGGTGCCGACCACTCCGATGACACACAGAGCGCCGCCGCTGACGATCGCAGTACGGACGCTGGTCAGGTCGGCGACGAGACCGGAACGCGCCTGGCCGCCGAGCGGGCCGAGGGAGTACCCGAGCATCTCGATCCCGGCCAGCCGGCCGCGCATCTCGTCGGGGATCGTCTGGTTCCAGATCACCGAGCGGAACAGCACCGAGACCATGTCGGCCGCCCCGGCCAGGGCGAAGAACCCGATCGCGAACCAGATGTTCGGCGCCAGTCCGGCGATGCCGACCGAGGCACCCCAGCCGATCGTGGCCAGCACCACCGCCCGGCCCTGGTGATGGACGTGTTTGGCCCAGCCGCTGGTCAGGCTCGCGCACATCGCACCGATGGCCTCGGCGCTGTAGAGGAGACCGAGCAGTTTCGGCTCCTTCAGGACGTCCGTCGCAAACGCCGGGAACAGCACGATCGGCATCGCCAGGAACATCCCGACCATGTCCACCAGGTACGTCGCCAGCAGGTCCTTGCGGCGGTACGCGTACATGATCCCGCCGCCGATCGCCCGCAGACTCGGCGCGGTGGTGTGATCACCGGCCCGGTACGAGCCGAGCCGGGTGTAGAGCAACGTCGCGAACACGATTCCGGTCAGCTCGACGGCAAACGCCCAGGTCACGCCCACAGAGCCGACCAGTACGCCGCCCAGCGCCGGACCGGCGAGCTGGCCGACCTGAGCGGTCAAGGAGCTCAGCGCGACCGCCGCCGGGATCTCCTGGTGACGGACCACACGCGGCAGGAGCGCCTCCCGCGAGGGCCGCTGCAGCGAGGATGCGACGGCGTTGAGCGCGCCGCAGACGTAGATCAGCCAGATCTGCGGGTGCGCCAGCAGGGTGTTGGTGACCATCAGCGCGGAGATCGCGACCTGCGCGATCCCGGTGCCGACCAGCAGTTTCCGGCGTTCCACGTGGTCGGCCAGCGCACCGCCGTACAGGCCGAAGACGACGAGTGGGGCGATCGTCACCAGACCCATCGCGCCGACGGCGAAGTTCGATCCGGTGAGTTGGTACAGCTGGTACGGCAGAGCGACGTACCCGACCATTCCGCCGAGGAAGAACACCGATCCCGAGACCAGCAGGATGCGGAAGTCACGGGAACCACGCCACGGGGTCAGATCGACACGCAACCGGGCCAGTCGCGTGCGAAGACTTGCTGCCACCGCAACATAGTGACAGGTCCTACCGGTA
The DNA here is from genome assembly GCF_004365355.1 of Kribbella pratensis. Classification (GTDB taxonomy): domain Bacteria; phylum Actinomycetota; class Actinomycetes; order Propionibacteriales; family Kribbellaceae; genus Kribbella. Next base: position 1,473,134 of record NZ_SODP01000002.1, read on the forward strand.
GGAACGAACCTGGTTTCCGGCCACCCTTTCGATCACCGTCGAAACGTCCGGCGGCGACCCTCCGAGCGTCCTAGCGTGGCACCGATTGGTTGCCCAGGGCGTCAATCTCACCGGCCGGGACCGCCCGGCGGGTTCTCGGGAAACGGAGACGAACCGCATGATCTCGATCAAGTCGGCGCGCACCCGGCTGCTCGCCACGCTCGCCGTCGGCGCTGCCGCCGGTGCCACCCTGCTTGTTCCCCCGGCCGCGCAGGCCGCCGGCACCGCGACCACTGCCGGCACCGCGAACACCGCCGCCACGAGCGCGACCGCCGTGTCGTCGGTGCTCAAGCCGGGTGAGTACCTGAAGCCGGGTCAGTACCGTCGCTCGCCCAACGGGATCTACACGCTCATCATGCAGACCGACGGCAACGCCGTCCTCTACAAGGGCCGCACCGCGCTGTGGGGCTCGATGACGAACCGCAAGGCCTCGAGCCTGATCATGCAGCGCGACGGCAATCTGGTCGTCATCTCCGGCCGTACGCCGGTCTGGGCCAGCAACACCGGCGGCAGCACCGGTGCGTACCTCGCCGTGCAGAACGACTCCAACCTGGTCATCTACAACGTCCGCAACAAGGCAGTCTGGTACCGGCACATGGTGATCGGCACGCTCGGCTCCGGCCGCCTACTGAACCCCTACGACATGCTGTTCTCGCCCAGCCGGGTCTTCCGCCTGCAGATGCAGACCGACGGCAACCTTGTCATGGTCAAGAACGGCAAGACCCCGGTCTGGTCCACCAGGACTGCCGGCAAGGGCGCATTCGCCGTCATGCAGCAGGACGGCAACTTCGTCGTCTACAGCGCCGCCAAGAAGGCGCTCTGGTCCAGCAAGACGGTCCGGAAGGGCTCCGTGCTGCAGATGCGGGACGACGGCCGCCTGGTGATCGTGTACGGCCGTACGGCGGTTTGGTCGACCTCGGCCCACTGACCGAGCTGCTGACCGACGAACGTGAGCCGCGGCGCTGCAGGGGAGCGCCGCGGCTCATTCACGTCCGGACCAGTGGCAGCAGACCGGTCAGGTCCGTGCGCTCGCCGCTGGCGCGGAGTTTGCCGGTCAACCGGGCGTCGGCCCAGGTCGTGCGGCCCAGTGCGACGTCGATCCATAGCTCCGGCGTCAGTTCGATCACGGCGCCCGGCGTACCACGGGTGTGTCGCGGACCTTCGATGCATTGCACCGCGCCGTACGGCGGGACGCGGACCTCGACGGCGTGACCTGGCGCCTTTGCCACCAGGATTTTCAGCAGTTCCTTCGTGAGCAGTTTCAAGTCGGCGCGCTCCGCCGTACCTTTGTCGTAGCGCTGCAACGCCTGCTGGAACGCGGGTTCGGACATCTCCACGACGTGCCAGCGTACGCGCGGGTTTGCGGTGACGCCCCTCTCGTCAGCGATAATCGGCCGGGAGAGAGGGAAGCGAGGTCGGGATGCTCACGCCCAGGCACCAGGCGCTGCTGATGACGCTGGCGGGAATGACCGTCGGCGTAGCCGTGTTCGGCGCAGTGCTCGCCATCAACGGCGGCAATCCGTTCGCCACCGACAACAGGACCTCGGTGGGGATTGTGAGCTCGGCCCCACCCAAAACTCCGACCTGTGCCGGTTGTCTCGAGCCGGGCTCGCTGCACTATGTCGTGCAGGACTTCGGCACCGACGACGACCCCGTGTCCGCGGAGGTCCCGGCAGGCTGGAAGAGCGCCCAGGACGGCACGCGGCCGAAGTTCCTCGACCCGACCGGCGTCTGGCAGGTCCGGTTCGACACGCGCGGCAGCAAGCAGACGCCGGATCAGCTGGTCGCCGGCCGCGAGCACAGCATCGACGAGCGCGACCTGAAGGTGCTCAGCCGCGACAACGGCACGCTGGTCTACACGTACACCGACCAGGCCCGCGGGCCGCGGATGGGTCTTTCACGCTGGATCTCACTCGACGGCGGCAAGACGTCAGCCGTGGAGATCACCGTCGGGGGACGCCCGCAGGATGAGGCGGGCCTCCGCGCCGTCCTCGAGCAGGCGACCGACACCCTCAAACTGCCGGTCGCACCGGGCGACACCCGCCCGAACTAACACTTGATGTCGGTGGCCGGGGTGTTGCCCTGCACGAGGTAGCTCTCGACGACGTTCTTCACACACGCGTTGCCCGAGAGGTACGCCGTGTGCCCGTCGCCGTCACGCGTGACCAGGACACCGCTTTCCAGCTGGTGCGCCAGCCCGACGGCCCACTCGTACGGCGTGGCCGGGTCGCGCGTCGTACCGACGACCATGATCGGCTTCGCGCCGGCCGCCTTGATCTTGTGCGGCTGGTTGACCGGCTTCACCGGCCAGTTCGCGCACGACACCGACGACCACGCGAGGAACTCGCCGAACCGCGGTGACGCCGCCTTGTACGCCGGCAGGTTCGCCTCGATCTGCGCGATCGAGGTGAAATCGGGGTGATCGAGGCAGTTGATCGCGATGTTGACCTCGTTCGAGTTGTCGGCGTACCCGCTCTTCTGCCGGTCCGTGTACTCGTCGGCGAGCGCGAGCAGGCGGGCGCCGTTCCCGGCGAGGCCATCGGCGACGGCGTCCTCGAGCCGCGGCCAGAAGTCCTTCAAGTACAGCGGGTAGATCAGGCCGAGGATGACCAGGGCCTGCGTGACCTTGCGATCCCCGTCGCCGGGCAGCGGATTCGCGTCGCTGTCCTTGATCAGCTGGTCGACCTTCGCGAGCACCTCGGTCTTGCTGCTGCCGAGCTTGCAGGACCGCTGCGCGCAGTCCTCCGCGAACGCGTCCAGCGCCTTGTCGAAGCCCTTCGCCTGCGCGATCCCCATCTGCTCGTTGGTGATCGACGGGTCGACCGCACCGTCCAGCACCATCCGGCCGACGTTCTTCGGGAACAGCTCGGCGTACGTCGCTCCGAGGTACGTGCCGTACGACATCCCCAGGTAGTACAGCTGGGGGTCCCCGACGATGCCTCGGAGTACGTCGATGTCGCGGGCGGCGTCCTTGGTCGACACGTGCGGCAGGAGTCGGCCCGAACGTGTTTCACAGGCAGCGGCGAAGGTCTTCGCCTCCTTGTCGAGGTCCGCGATCTCAGCCGCGTTGTCCGGGCTGCCGTCGGCGGCGATCATCGTGTCGAGCTGCTCGGTGTCCAGGCACTTGACCGGCGTGGACTCCCCGACGCCCCGCGGGTCCCAGCCGATGATGTCGAACTTCCGCAGCAGCGACGCGCCGAACAGCAGCGGCGCCTGCCCGGCGAACTCCTGCCCCGAGGCGCCCGGACCGCCAGGGTTGATGAACAGCGTGCCGAGCCGACCGCCGCGGTCCCGAGCCAGCACCTTCCGCGCCCGCAGCTCGATGGTCTGGCCGGCCGGCTTGCTGTAGTCCAGCGGGACCAGGATGGTCGCGCACTGCTGGTTGGAGCCGCAGCGTTCCCAGTCCGGCTTCTGCTGGTAGAACTTCTCCAGCCCGGCCGGGATCGGGCCCACAGGTGCACTCGGCGGGTTGCTGCCGATGCCGGGCACCTCGGTGCCGCTGCCCGCGTTCTGCGCGCGACTGGCCACCCCGCATCCGCTCGCCAGGACCGCAAGAGCTGCCACCAGTACGGTCGACCTGCGGAATCTCACTGCGCGGTTTCTCCCTCGTCGTCATGGTGCAGGCGGCGGCGCCGGCGCGGTTTCCGGACCCGCCGCTCCTCGCGGGTCTCGTCCTGGTGCTCTTCCGGTACGACGTCCGCGGCGGGCGCCGCCTCCTTCTGGGACGCGGCATCCTTCTGGGGCGCCGAGTCCTTTCGGGGCGCGGCATCCGGCTGGGGCAGGGCGTCCGGCGTACCGACTGGTTCGATCGGGGCGGCGTCCGGGGTCGTCGTACTGGATGCCTCGTACTGCTGCCGCGGCGAGCACACGTCCGCGCGACTGCAGGCGCAGCGCCGGCCCGAGGCGGCCAGCCGGACGACCACGGTGTCGCTCGGCACGTTGTGCCCGACCACCACTCCATCACCCGCGGGGGTCTCCACCGACGTCCCGAGAGCCGGAGCCTTCGCGTTGAACTCCTGGTAGAGCGGGTGCTCGTACTTCAGGCAGCACATCAGCCGGCCGCACGCGCCGGAGATCTTCAGCGGGTTCAGCGGGAGATCCTGGTCCTTCGCCATCCGCACGCTGACCGGCTCGAAATCCTTCAGGAACGTCGCGCAGCACAGATCCCGCCCACACGGCCCGATCCCGCCCTGCAACCGCGCCTCGTCGCGGGCGCCGACCTGCCGCAGCTCGATCCGCGCCCGGAGCGCCCGCGCGAGGTCCCGTACGAGCTCGCGGAAATCCACCCGGTGCGGGGCCGAGAAGTACACGATCACCAGCTGGTCGACATCCGGCCGCCGGTCGACGAAATCGATCCCGACCACCTTCATCGGCAACCCGTGCTGCCGGATCGTCCGCTTGGCAATCACCCGCGCATCAGCCCGCCGTTGCCGGTTCTGCTCGTCGCGATCCAGGTCCTTCGCGGTGGCGATGCCAGCGCACAGCGGCAGCCCACCAATCTCCTCGGTGACGTACTGCGGCGCCCACACGCACTCAGCCACCTCAGGCCCGTCGTCAGTGGGCACGAGCACCTTGTCCCCCACCCGGGGCCGAAACTCACCCGGGTCCAGGTAATAAAGCCGCCCGTACCGCTCGAACGACACCGCCATCACCATACCCACGCCGTCAGGGTACTTGCAGAACCACAATCCGCCGCGCCAGACAGCCCCTCGCGCAACCGACGGAAGGCGGCGGTCTGCTGAGGACCGGGCTGAGAATTGTTCGGCTGGCCCCCAACGTCGTGGGTGGGTTGTTCGTCTTGGTGGGTGAGAGGGGGTGGGGTGGTGGCTGACTGGGAGCCCGCGTTTCGGGCGTTGTTGGCTGCGCGGGGTGATGCGCTTCGGAGCTATGCGTATCTGCTGACCGGCGACGCGAGTACAGCCGGCGACCTCGTCCAGGAAGCGCTCACCCGGGTGTTCAGTCGGCGGCGGATCGGTGGGGACGTCAACGAACTCGAGGCGTATGTGCGGCGCGCGATGCTCAACCAGTACATCGACAGCCGCCGCCGACTCAGGCGGTGGAACGCGACCCGCCACCTGCTGGTCGACCTCCCGCACCACGACGACGACCGGCTGGCGGTGGCGGACGACGTCCGACGGGCGCTGGCGACCCTGTCATCGAAACAGCGAGCGTGCGTCGTACTGCGCTACTACGAAGACCTGCCGGTCAGCGAGATCGCGGACGAACTCGGCTGCGCCGAAGGCACCGTGAAGCGTCACCTGGCCGATGCAAGAGCGAAGCTCGCCACGCAACTCGGCGTCACCGAGGAGAGCACCCCATGACCACGGACCTGCGAGAACTACTCCGCACCACAGCCGCCGAGGCCGGCAACACTGTCGACCTGGCGGAGGAGGCGGTCGCCGAGCGCATCCGACACCGTCGTGCCCGAAGCCGACGCCTAGCGATCGGCGGCACGGCACTCGCCGCCGCCGTGGTGATCGCCGGTACTACGTGGGCCGTCCGCCCCGGCGACGGACACCCACCGGCAGCAAGTGGGCCGACGGCCGCCGCCGTCCCGCCTCGAATCGTCACCTCCGATGTCGACAATCTCAGTGGAATGGAAGCGGCCCTCCAAGCGACGCTGACCACCGACGCAAACGGGTGCGTACGGCCTGCAGCTCAATCCGACGTAGTTCTCGTGTGGCCGCGCGGATACACCGTCCGGGGAGATTCAACGTCCTTCGAGATCCTCGACGCCGCGAACAAGGTCGTCGCACGCTCCGGCACCCCCATCACCATGGGCGGCGGAGGCGCAGACAGATTCCAGCCCACCTGGACGGGCCGCGACTGCGCCACCGGCGGCCCCCTGTGGATGGTCGGCGGCATCAGTGCCCGCCGCTAGCTAGCGGTGGCTGTCTTTTACTGTGGCGGTTAGTTTTTCGTGGTCAGGGCCGTAGGTGGCGCAGACGACGAGGCGGTCGTGGTCGGCCCAGAGGTATCTGTCGGGGGTCCAGTAGGAGACGTCCAGCTCGGAGTCCTCGGGGGATTTGCCGACGTAGCTGGTGAACTCGGGGCTGCAGGCGCGGTCTGCGGCTTTGTCTATGCCGTTGTCGCCGGGGTACGGGCCCTCGGGGAGGGTGACGTCGGCGATGACTTCGCCGTCGTGGGCGACGGTGCACGGCTGGCGGACGACCTCGGCCTCTTCGCTGCCGTCGTCGAAGCATTCACCGACGGCCAGGTCGTCGACGCTGGTCGTCGGGCCGGTGGAGTACGACGAGACCGGTTCGGGCGATCCGGAGTAGTCGTCGTACGTCGAGCCGAGCGCGATCAGGACCCCGATCAGGGCGACGTACCCGATCGTCACGAGCGAACCGATCACCAGCCCGGCGATCGCCATGCCCTTGCCGGCCTGGTGGCGGCGGTTGATCTGGACGAGCGCGGCGATGCCGAGCCCGATCGCTACCGGCGCGGACAGGCCGATGAAGATCCCGCCGATCCCGGTCGCCAGCGACGCGGCCGCCAGCCCGTTCGTCCCGCTCGACCCCGTGTAGCCGTAACCATACCCGTACGGCACCGGCGCCGGCCCGTACTGCGCCGGATACTGCCCCGGCCCATACCCCTGCCCGTACGCCGATTGCGGCGGCTGCGGCCCATGAGGGGGCTGACCATAAGGCCCGGGCCGGCCGTACTGCGGCTGCCCCGGCCCAAATGACGCCTGCCCATAAGGCGCCTGCCCAAAGGACGGCTGGCCAGGAGCCGGCTGCGGTTGTCCAGGAGCCACCCACGGCGACCCGGCCTGCGCCGACCCCGTCTGCTGCGAATGACCCTGCTCCGGCCGCCCGTACGTCGGAAACGCCCGCGTCGGGTCCGGGCTCGGAAAGACCTGGGTCGGATCCTCGGTGGAGAACGACTGGGTGACGTCCTGGGTGGCGTCGTGCGGCCTGTCCTGCGGACGTTCTGGTTCGTACGGTGGCTGAGTCACGCTATCCCCACTGCTCCCCCGCAGGCATTACCGCTGTGATCCGCGCATCGTACCCGTCAGCTTGGTCCCCGGCATTCCGACCAGACACAGGACGTTGCCGTCAGCAACGTCACGATTTTCCAGTACGACGTAGTACATGTCCAGCTCGGACCGCTCGTACGGCTTCCCGACGAACTCGACGAACGCCCCCGCGCACTGCTGCGTCGCCACGGTCCCGGTCTGTGCGACGGACAACCCGGCCAGCGCCGCGCTCACCTTCGCGTACGCCTCACCGGTGTGCGGCGCGGCGCAGTCCGCGATCCGCACCAGCTTCAGCGCATCAGCGTCGAGGTCCGCGTCGAAGCACCGGCCGACGGCGACCTGCGAGATCGGCACCGTCCGGCCGATTCCGGCCCGGTGCTCGCCGATCAGGTTGAGGGTCACTGCCACCGCGGTCGCGATCACCCAGCACAGCGAGACCAGCAACGCGCCGTACGCGAGCCGTTTCCCGCGGCCACCGGTCCGTTTGATCCGGCGCAACGCGATCCCGGCGAGCACGAGGGCGATCGGCACCATGCCGGGCAGGCTGGTCGCGAGCGCTGCGACGGCGTACCCGTCCTGCTTCTGTTGCGCCGGCGTCGGGACACCCTCGAGCCATGACTCAGCCGGCGGCAACGGCTGCCGCACAGGCTGGATCTCGGAGGGCGGCTGGTTCATCGGCGTCCGTTTCGGCGAAAAAGGGTGCCGAGCGGTCTGCTTCACCCGGACACCCAGTCATCGGACCCGCCGGTCTCGGTGTTACACCGGCCGCCCAGTTATCGGACGTGCATCCCGGAACGTGACCAAGGCCTCAGCGCAGCACGCGGCGCGGAATCGTGAACCCGTCGCTACGTCCTTCGAACAACGAGACGGTCATCGCCTCCAGCGCGACCAGCGGCGCGACGTTCGCCTCGATCGCCTCGCGGCACATCCCGATCGCGTCGATCCGGCGCACCGTCTGCTCCGGTGTCGTGCGTGCCGCGAGCTGCTCGATGTTCCGGTGCAACTCTGCGTTGATCAGCTCGCTACCGGATCGCGTCTGAACGACCAGCACATCCCGGTACAGCGCCATCAGATCCACGAGTGAGCGGTCGAGCACATCGCGTTCCCAGCGCTTGGCGCGGGCCTTCTGCTGGTCCTCGAGCTCCTTCAGCGCGGCGTTCGCCTCGCGCGGTTTGGCGCCCTTCGTCCCCACGCCGAGTGCCTGCTCGAGCGCGGACCGCTCCTTCTCGTCGACCTTCTCGGCGCTGGCCTTGGCCTCGACCTTGGCCGCGTCGAGCAGCTGCTGTGCCGCCTTCAGGCAGGCTCCGAGGTCACGCAACGCGAACGGCACCTCGAGCACCTTGTTCCGCCGCTCGCGGACCTCTTCGTCACGGGCCAACGCCCGCGCCCGGCCGATGTGTCCCTGCGCAGCCCGCGCGGCGAACCAGGCCAGATCCTGATCCACCTCGAGCTTCCGGCTCAGCATCTCCGCGACCGCGGCGACCGGCGGCGTCCGCAGCACCAGCAGCCGGCAGCGCGAACGAATCGTCGGTACGACGTCCTCGACCGTCGGCGCGCACAGCACCCAGACGGTCCGCGGCGACGGCTCCTCGATGCTCTTCAGCAACGCGTCCGCGGCCTGCTCGGTCAGGCGATCCGCGTCCTCGATCACCATCACCTGCCACCGGCCCTGCGTCGGGCTCATCGCGGCCCGGCGGACCAGTTCGCGGACCTCGCTGACCCGGATCGACAACAGCTCGGTCCGGATCAACGACACGTCGGGGTGCGCGCCACTGAGCGCCGTACGGCATTCGTTGCACTCGCCGCAGCCCTGGTTCGCGCATTGCAAGGCAGCCGCGAACGCTCGGCCCGCGTTCGACCGGCCCGACCCGGGCGGGCCTGTGATCAGCCAGGCGTGCGTCATCCCGGCAACCGCGGCGCCCCTCTCTCCCCGCAGTACGGCGGCGGCGCCGGCGACAGCCTTCCGCAGTACGGCGACTGCCGGGTCCTGTCCGACCAGGTCGTCCCATACGCTCATAAATCCACCTTCGGGAGCATCGGCTGGAGACGGGCGCGGATCTGTTCGGCGATGTCCTCGCGGTCCTGGGACGCGTCGATGACCAGGTAGTACTGCGGCTCCGCTGCGGCCAGCTCGAGGAACGCGTGCCGCACCCGCTCGTGGAACTCGTCGGACTGGGCCTCGATCCGGTCCCGCTCCTCGAACCGGCCGAGCCCGCGCTTCGGCGGCAGATCGAGCAGGATCGTGAGGTTCGGCCTGAGGTCGTCGGTGGCCCAGCGGTTCACCCGCTCGACATCGGACACATCCAGATCACGCCCGGATCCCTGGTAGGCCAGCGCAGAGTCGACGTACCGATCGGTGATCACGACTGCCCCGGCCTTGAGCGCCGGCTTGATCACCGAGTCGACATGCTCCGCCTTGTCGGCGGCGTACAGCAGCGCCTCCGTGCGGTGTGAGATGTCGCCCGTCGCCGGGTCGAGGACGATCTGCCGCAGTGTCTTGCCGAGCTCGGTCGCGCCCGGCTCGCGAGTCAGCACGACCTGTTGCCCCTGCTCCTCGAGCCACTTCACGAGCAGTGCGGACTGTGTCGACTTCCCGGCCCCGTCGCCGCCCTCGATGGCGATGAACAGCCCCGTCGTCGGGTAGTCACCGCGCGTCTTCCCGAAGCTCCGCCGCACGTCGCGCCAGAACGGAACACCCGGGCGGTCGTCCATCTGCCGCCAGGAGAGCAGACCGATCACCCCGGCCACGATCGCGGCCACGAGCATCGTCATCGAAGCACCGTTGTACGTCGCCGAGTGGCCGCCGATCGTCCAGGTATGCCGACCGATCGCACCGGCGGCGAACGGCGCGATCGCCAGCGTGATCGCGAGCACCGTGCGAACGGCGGACTGCACGAACGCGAACGTCCGCCCGCGAACGGCATCCGGGACTTCGAGACCGAGCAGCGTGTACCCGGAAACCCACGATCCGCCGGCGCAGAACCCGAGCAGGACCGCGATCATCGTGGCGATCTCGATCTGCTGGATCAGCGCCAGCCCGGCCAGGCAGATGCCCGACCCGACCAGCCCGGCCGCGAACAACCGCCGCCGGGACAAACCCGAGAAGATCCGCGGCGCGAATCCCATGCCCAGCGCGAGACCACCGAAGACAGCGCCGAACAACACGCCGTACCCCGGGTCGCCGGCGCCGAGATCCTCGACATACGTGCGACCCAGTCCGACCACGACCGCGCCGGCCGCGAACGCTCCGGAGATACCGACCACGAGGCCGCGGACCACCGGCGTACCGGTGACATAGGACCAGCCCTCGACCATGGTCCGCCACAGCGTCGGGTGGTCCTCGTGGTCGTGGACCGCGCGGCCGATCTCGGCGACCGACACGATCGCGAACGCTGAGACGACGAACGTCGCGGCGTTCACGTAGACGGCAAGATCGATGGAGAAATCGCCCGCCCAGCGCGTGACCAGCGTGATCGCGGTGAAGATGACGGCGGCCGGAAGAGCCGTGCCGTACGTCGTGATCAGGCTGATCTGGTTGGCGGCCTCGAGCCGGTGCCGTGGAATCAGGTTCGGCACCGAGGCGTCCTTGGCCGGCCCCCAGATCAGGCTGACGATCTCGATCAGCACGGTCGCGATCAGCAACCAGGTCAGCGTGCCGACGATCGGGATCGTGACGAACAACGCCGCCCGGATCAGGTCGCCGAGGATCATCGTCCAGCGCCGATCCAGCCGGTCCGCGATCCAGCCGGCCACCGGACCCATCACCAGTGCGGGCAGCACGCGGAGGAACAGCACGCCGCCGATCGCGAAGTTCGCCGCCTGGTAGTTGTCGCCGGCGAACGCCTTCGCCATCGCGGTCAGCGCCAGCAACCCGATCCAGTCGCCGAGACTGGACAGCCCGAACGCGATCCACAGCCGCCGGAACGCGCGGATCCGCAACACCGCGCGCACATCATGCGCCGGTGCGGGATCGGTCAGCGGGTCGTAAGCCTCCGGCACGCCTAAAGACTAGTGGGCCGCATGGACAGCCTCACGCAGCGCATCCAGGCCCGCCTTCAGCTCACCCGCCGCCGGGTACCCGAACCCCAGCCGGAACGCCCGCGGCTCGTCCCCGAACCAGCCCCCATCCGCCAGCCGCACGCCCCGCTCCGCGGCCTCCTGCTTGAATCGCACAGGGTCGACCTTCAACCGCACCACGCACAACGCCCCGGCATCCGGCCGGACCCACTCGACCACGTCGCTGTTTTCCTTGACCCAGTTCTCGGCAATCCGAAGGTTCTCTTCCAGCCACGACCTTCGCACGCCGAGGATCTGCTCCTCCTGCTCGAGCACTCGCACCGCGAGGGCCTCAGACACCGGCGCCGCGGACACAACCGTGTTGAACTTCGCCGTGGACAGCTGCTCCACCAGCTCGGCATCCGTGCTCACGACCCACCCGATCCGCAACCCTGCCGCTCCATGGCACTTCGACAACGAGGCGACCGACACCACCTTGGTTCCAAGGTGGACCGCGGTCTCCGCAATCGGATCGTCGCCGTACGCCGCCACCCGGTACGTCTCGTCGACCATCAAATAGGCGTCCGGGCATACCTCGCTCATCGCGATCACGATGTCCTGCAGGGTTTCCAGCGAGATTGCGACGCCGGACGGGTTCTGCGGAGTCGTCAGGCTGACCAGCCTGGTCTCCGGCGTCAGCTGCGCCCGGACAGCGTCGCTGGTGACGCGGTATGCCTCGTCGAAGCTGACGGGAACAAGCCGCACGTCGGCGCCCAGCGACGCATAGATGTTGCGTGTGTTCGGAAACAGCGGGTTGGTCGTCACGACCTGCCCGCCACGCTCGAGCAGCAGATACGACAGCAGGAAGATCCCGTGCATCCCGCCGACCGTGACGACAACTTCATCGGGCCGTACGCCGTGCCGCTCGGCGATCGCGCTCCGCAGCCGAGGGTCGCCGGCCGCCGTACCGTAGCCGAGCTCGAGGTCCGCCAGCTCCGGCGTCAGCACATCGCCGAGCCGGAGGTCCGGTCCGTAGCTCTCGCCCAGGTCGTGCATGGGTTGCTCGGCGGTCAGGGACATGATCTCGTTGCGCGGAAAGGTGGCCATAACACCATCGTTCTGGGCTTGGTCTGGCGACCCCAGAGCCAATCCGGCAGAATTGGTCCGCAGATGAGACCAATCGAGGTAGTCGAGCGGTTGGGCCGCTGGTCGTCCGGCCGCGGCCCGCTGTACGTGCTGCTCGCGGCCCGCCTCCGCCACCTGATCGACGACGGCGAACTCCCTCCGGGCGTGCTCCTACCGCCGGACCGGGCACTCGCCGGCGCGCTCGCAGTCGGCCGTACGACGGTGGTCGCCGCGTACGACCTGCTCCGCGCCGAGGGTCGGATCACTCGACGGCAGGGCAGCGGCACGCGCGTGGCCGGCGTACCGTCGGGAGGTCCTGTCGAGGACGCTCCGGTCGACCCGATCTTTCTGGACTCGCTCGAGGCGCGCGACGACGACGTACTGCTCGCCATCTGCGCCGCGCCCGGCTCTCCGCCGCCGCAGCTTGCCGAGGCGTTCGTCGAGATCGCGCCGCAGCTCAGCCGGATCAGCGACGACATCGGCTACTACCCGTACGGTCACCCGTCGCTGCGGAAGGCGTTAGCGGCGCGGTACACGGCTCGCGGCGTACGGACGTCCTTCGAGCAGATCCTGGTCACGAACGGCGGCCAACAGGCCCTCTCGTTGCTGGCGCATGCTCTGGTGTCACCTGGCGACCAGGTGCTCGTCGAGGCGCCGACCTACCCGGGCGCGTTGGAGGTGTTCCGCGAGGAAGGCGCAGTACTGCGTGGTGTGCCGGTCGGACTGGACGGGTTGGAGGCGGCTGTGCGGGAGCGGCGTCCTGCGCTCGCCTACGTCATCCCGACGTACCAGAACCCGACGGGCTCGGTGATGTCTGCGCTCACCCGCCAGCGGTTGGCCGGTGCCGGCATCCCGCTGATCGAGGACGAGGTTCCGGCGGACCTTGGCTTCCCTGGGGAGGTGCTGCCCGTGCCGTTGGCGGCGTACTCCGATGCGGTCATCTCGATCGGATCACTCAGCAAGAGCATCTGGGGCGGCCTACGCATCGGCTGGATCCGCGCATCAACACCTCTGATCAACCGCTTGGCCCGCCTCCGCGCCGTACACGACCTGGGCGGCAATGTCCCCACCCAGCTGGCCGCCGTACACCTGCTGCCCCTCCTGGACGGTCCTGATCTCCACGAGACCCTCAAGAGCCGCCACGACCACCTGCACAAGCTCCTCACGCAGGCCTTCCCCACGTGGGACATCCCAACGGTCACCGGCGGCCAGTGCCTCTGGGTCGGCCTCCCGTACGGCGACGGCACGTCCTTCGCCCAGACCGCCCTACGCCATGGCCTAGCCATCCTCCCCGGCGCCGGCCTCGACATCACCGGCGCCAGCGACACCCACATCCGCCTCCACTTCCGAGCCCCCGAACCCGCCCTCACCGAAGCAGTCCACCGCCTAACCACAGCCTGGTCCGCCTACCACCCACCAAACACCCGCGTACGCGCCCGACCCTCGATCGCTATCTAGAGATCCGTTCAGGCCTATCCTCGCGGCATGAAGGATGCCAACATCCGTGCCGATCTGGTCCGCCGTGGTCGCCTGATCCCGGCGGACGATCCCATACCGCTAGAGCTGCCGCCAGGCGACGTGGATACTTCCACCGACTCGACGGAAGTGATCGCGGATCTCCGCGAAGACCGACTGTGACCGCGTGTGGAAGTCTGGCGGCCACCTCCACCGGCCCAGCACTCGCGCGCTAAACGCTCGTCGGAGGAGGCGGATCCCCAGGCCATCACAAAGTGCGGTTCAGCTGCGACGCACGAAGGCGACGCCCGCTGTCGCGGGATTGTGATGGCCTGGGGATCCGGTATCAGCGGGTGAAGCGGAGGGTCAGGGCGGCCGGGGCGGTTTTTAGTTTGTCTCGGTCGGGGAGGGATGGGCCGCAGGCGGCTGTTCCTACGCCGGTTTGGGCGATGTCCAGGGTGACGTAGGTGGTGTCGCCGGGGACCAGGTCCGCGGTGTGCTCGGCCGCCTCCAACGCCTGGGTGGTCCAGTCGCGGACGGTCAGGCCGAAGAGTTCGTCGACTGCTTCGATGCGTAGACCGTCCAGCCGGGTCCAGCGGGTGTCGACGCGGTGGCCGTTCTCCTGGGGGCGGACGTACGGCGTTTGCAGTTCGGCGACCGTGGCGGAGTACTTGCCGACGGCGGCTGCCTCGCGGGTGTCGACGTACGCCTCGTTGGGGCCGGTGCCGAACCACTCGACCCGCTCCACCTTCGGTAGCTCGAAGGTGATGCCGAGCCGCGGCAACACCTCCGGGAACAAGCCTTCTGGTACGACGCTGAGCTCGAGCACCAGGCCGTTCTCGACGGCCGTCCAGCGCCACGTACTCCGCAGACCCCACTGGAGCGCGGGCGGCGCAGTCCGGGTGACAACCTCCCAGGCACCCTCGCGCTCACCTTGCGAAACGATCCGGTGCTGCACCCGGTGGAGCCCCTGCTCACGCCAGGCCGCCGCAACGCCAGGAATCGCATCGTTGTCGATCGGGGCCCGCCAAACGTCCAGCCGAATGTTCCGCAGACCAGCGATGTCGATGCCCTGCACACCAACGGTTCCTTCGGCCGGCGAACCCGCCGGAACAGCAGCCGCCAGAGCCGGCTCGTCGAGGCGGATCTGGCCCCAGGCAACGCGGTGCCCAGCGTCCGCCCAGGACGTCGCGTCGGCGAGTTCGGCGGTGACGGTCAGCCAGGTTTCCGGCCGACCAGCCCCGCGTTCCTTCTCGATCTCCGGCGGCAACTCGACCGACACGGTCTCACCCGGTGCGATCACCGGCACCTGCAGCCCGCCGCCCCCGATGACCTCACCTTCAGCCTCGAGCGACAGCGTGAACCGAAGGTGACTGGTGTCCAGCACCTCGTAACGGTTGGTGATCGACACACGGTTGCCGTCAGCAACGATACGCAGCGGCTCGATCACCTTGATGTACTCGTGCATTCCCGGCGACGGCGTACGGTCCGGGAACAGCAGCCCGTCGCAGACGAAGTTGCCGTCGTGGATCGTCTCGCCGAAGTCCCCGCCGTACGCGTAGACCTCGCGCCCGTCGATCGTCGTTCGCAGACCGTGGTCGATGAACTCCCAGATGAAGCCGCCCTGGCAGCGCGGGTACTTCTCGAACACCTCGCGGTAGTCGACCAGCCCGCCCGGCCCGTTGCCCATCGCGTGCCCGTACTCGCACAGGATGAACGGCAGGTTCCGGTACAGAGAGGTGTCCGCCCCGATCTCCGCGCATCCCTCCGGCGACGTGTACATCCGCGAGTAGATGTCGACGAACTCTGCCTCGGTGTCACGCTCGTAGTGCACCGGCCGCGACGGGTCGAGCTCCTTCACCGCGTCGTACATGTCCTTCAGGTTGGAACCCATCCCGCACTCGTTGCCGAGCGACCAGATCACGATCGACGGGTGGTTCTTGTCGCGATGCACGGTACGCCGCATCCGATCGACCAGGTCGTCGCGGAAACGCGGATCCATCACCGGGTTCGGCAGCTTCGGCGGCTGCGGCTCGTAGCCGAAGCCGTGCGTCTCCAGATCGCACTCGTCGATCACGTACAACCCGTACTCGTCGCACAGCGCCAGGAAGTGCGGGTGCGGCGGGTAGTGACTCGTGCGGACCGCGTTGATCCCGGCCCGCTTCATGATCAGTACGTCGTCCAGCATGTCCTGCTCGGTCAGCGCGCGACCCCGGTCCGGGTGGAACTCGTGCCGGTTGACGCCGTTGAACAGCACGCGATTGCCGTTGACCGTGAAGATCCCGTCGACGACCGCGACAGTCCGGAACCCGATCCGCAGCCGCACCTCGCCGCCCGCGGTCCGCAGTACGGCGTCGTACAGCCGCGGCACCTCGGCGCTCCACGGCTCCACACCCTCGACACGCACATGCTCACCCGTCGTCACCGAGAGACCCAGCTCAGGCACCGAAACAGTGCCGGGTACGTCGGACTCGACGAGGAGCGTGCCGTTGCCGTCGATGTGGTCCCACGCGGCCTTGACGAAGACGTCGGTCGGCGCGTCCGGGCGGAGCGCGAGCAGGTTGACCTCGCGGAAGATCCCGGACAGCCACCACATGTCCTGGTCCTCGACGTAGCTGCCGAGCGACCACTGGTGCACGCGGACCGCGATGCGCGCTTCCTTGCCCGGGGCAACCAACGAGGTGATGTCGAACTCCGACGGCAGCCGCGACCCCGACGACCAACCCACCTCGGAGCCGTTCACGAACACCGCGAACCGCGAGTCGACGCCCTCGAACCGCAGCACGATCCGGGCGCCGTCCCAGTCCGCCGGCACCGTCACGACCCGGACGTAGTCGCCCGTCGGGTTGTCGGTCGGCACGTACGGCGGCTCGAGCGGGAACGGGTAGTCGATGTTCGTGTACGCCGGAGCGCCGTAGCCACTCAGCTGCCAGTGACCGGGGACCGCGATCGTGTCCCAGCCGGACGTGTCGGGGTCCTTCAGATCGTCCGGCGCGTCCGCCACCGTCGGCGACAGGCGGAAACTCCAGTCCCCGTTGAGCGCCAACCGCCCGGAGTCGTCGTCCAGCCAGGCGCGCGGCGCCAGCACGTTCTCACCGGAGGCAAAGTCCTCGACATAGGTCACAGCCCCAGACCCTAAGCCAACTCTGTTCATGAATCCACACCGATGAACAGATATGGACAGCGGACCTCAGCGGCTGCAGTTCTGGCACACTCCGACGAGGGCCACCTGCTCGGGCGCGAGGTGGAACCCGAGCTCTCGGGCGAGCTTCTTCCGGGCCGATTCGAGGACGTCGCCCGGGGCGTCGTACACCGTGCCGCACTCCGAGCAACGCAGGTGCAGGTGGCGCGGGGCGAGGTCGCCGGCCAGGTGGTACGTCGTCCCTGCGCGTCCGAGGTGGACGTGCGTGACGAGCCCGAACTCGCCGAGCGCGTCGAGCGCCCGGTACACGGTCGCGCGGTGGATCCCCGGGCGCAGCTGCTCGGCCCGCTCGCCGATCTGCTCCGCGCTCAGGTGCTCCTCGGTCCCCGCCAGCACCTCGACCACCGCGAGCCGGGCGGGCGTGACCCGCTCGCCCCGCTCACGCAACCGCTGCGCGCTGACTTCGACCGCGCTCGTCATCCGCGCTCCCTCAGGACTTCTTCGCCGTCGTCTTCTGCGCGGTGGTCTTCTTGGCCGTTGCCTTCTTGGCCGCCGTCTTCTTCGTGGCGGTCTTCTTGGCCGTCGTCTTCTTGGCCGCCGTCTTCTTGGCCGTCGTCTTCTTCGCGGTCGTCTTCTTCGCCGTGGACTTCTTCGCGGTCTTCTTCACCGGGCCGCGGGCTCGCTTGTCCGCCAGCAGCTCGGCCGCGCGGAGCAGCGAGATCGTCTCGACCGCGTCGTCCTTGCGGAGCGTCGCGTTCGTCTCCCCGTCGGTGACGTACGGGCCGAAGCGACCTTCCTTCACCACCACGGGCTTGCCGGACTCCGGGTCCTCGCCGAGCTCCTTCAACGGCGGGGCCGCGGCACGGCGGCCGCGCTGCTTCGGCTCGGAGTAGATCTTCAGCGCCTCGTCGAGCGTGATGTCGAACATCTGCTCCTCGGTCGCCAGCGACCGCGAGTCCGTGCCCTTCTTCAGGTACGGCCCGTAGCGCCCGTTCTGCGCCGTGATCTCGTCGCCCGACTCCGGGTCCTTGCCGACCACGCGCGGCAGCGACAGCAGCTTCATCGCGTCGTCGAGGCTGACGTTCTCCAGCGTCATCGACTTCAGCAGCGACCCGGTCCGCGGCTTGGCGCCCTTCGGCGCATCCTCCGGCAGTACTTCGGTCACGTACGGCCCGAAACGCCCTGCCTTCGCGACAACGCGCAGGCCGGTGTCCGGCGCAGTACCGAGGTCGAGCTCGACACCCGACGGCTGGGCCAGCAGCTCCTGCGCCTTGTCGACGGTCAGCTCGTCCGGCGGCAGGTCCTCCGGCACATTCGCGCGCCGCTCGTCCTTGTCCTCGACGTACGGTCCGTACCGACCGACGCGGACGACGATCCCACTGTCGTCACCGCCGACCGGGAACGTCGACATCTCGCGGGCGTCGATATCGCCGAGATCGTTGACCATCGAGTGCAGGCCCTCGAGGTCGTTGTCACCGAAGTAGAACCGCTCGAGCACACCCTCACGCTGCAGATCGCCGGCCGCGACCTCGTCGAGCACGTCCTCCATCGTCGCGGTGAACGCGTAGTCCACCAGCCGGGTGAAATGCTCCTCGAGCAGCCGGACCACCGCGAACGCCAGCCAGGCCGGAACCAGCGCCTGACCCTTCTTGTAGATGTACCCGCGGGCCTGGATCGTGCCGATGATCGAGGCGTACGTCGACGGCCGCCCGATCTCGCGCTCTTCCAGCCCGCCGACCAGCGTGGCTTCGGTGTAGCGCGCAGGCGGCTTCGTCTCGTGCCCGGACGCCAGCACCTCGACTGCGGGCAGTACGTCGCCCTCCGCCACGTCCGGCAGCCGGGTCTCCTGGTCGTCCGACCCGGTGGACGGGTCGTCCTGGCCCTCGACGTACGCCTTGAGGAATCCGTGGAACGTGATCACCCGGCCGGACGAGGTGAACTCGCACTTCTCACCCGTGGACGCGGTCGCGTCGATCCGGATCGAGACGCTGTTCCCAGCGGCGTCCTTCATCTGGGACGCGATCGTCCGCATCCAGATCAGCTCGTACAGCCGGAACTCCGCACCGGACAGACCGGTCTGGGCCGGAGTCTGGAAGGTCTCGCCGGCCGGCCGGATCGCCTCGTGTGCCTCCTGCGCGTTCTTCACCTTGGAGGTGTAGACCCGCGGCTTGTCCGGCAGGTACGACGCGCCGTACAGCTCGCGGACCTGGGCCCGGGCCGCGGTGATCGCGGTGTCCGACAGCGTGACGCTGTCGGTACGCATATAGGTGATGTTGCCGTTCTCGTAGAGCCGCTGGGCGACCTGCATCGTCTGCGAGGCGGACATGCCGAGCTTCCGGCCGGCCTCCTGCTGCAGCGTGGTGGTCCGGAACGGCGCGTACGGCCGGCGGGTGTACGGCTTGGACTCGATCGACCGGACGGTGAACTGCGAGTCGCGCAAAGCACCGGCCAGCGCGGTCGCGGTCTCCTCGTTCAGATGGACGGTGTTGGCGCCCTTGAGCTCACCGGTCGAACTGAAGTCGCGGCCCTGCGCCACCCGCTTGCTGTCCACCGAGACCAGGCGGGAAGGGAACTGCCGCGGCGTCCGGCTCTCACCGGCGTCGAGGGTCGCGTCGAGGTCCCAGTACGACGCGCTGCGGAACGCGATCCGCTCGCGCTCCCGGTCGACCACCATCCGGATCGCGACCGACTGGACCCGGCCCGCCGACAGCTTCGGCATGACCTTCTTCCACAGCACCGGGGAGACCTCGTACCCGTACAACCGGTCGAGGATCCGGCGCGCCTCCTGGGCGTCGACCAGGGCCTCATCGATGTCGCGGGCGTTGCCGACCGCGTCCTGGATCGCCTTGGGGGTGATCTCGTGGAAGACCATCCGCTTGACCGGGACCTTCGGCTTCAGCTCCTCGAGCAGGTGCCAGGCGATCGCCTCGCCCTCGCGGTCCTCATCTGTCGCGAGGAAGAGCTCGTCGGCGCCCTTGAGCAGGTCCTTCAGCTTGCGGATCTGCGCCCGCTTGTCGGCCGGTACGACGTACAGCGGGTCGAAGTGGTCCTCGACGTTGACGCCGAGGCGTGCCCAGGGCAGGCCCTTGTACTTCGCCGGGATCTCGTCCGCGCCGCTCGGCAGGTCGCGGATGTGGCCGAAGCTGGACTCCACCACGTACCCGGACCCCAGGAAGCCGGCGATCATCCGCGCCTTCTTCGGCGACTCGACGATCACCAAACGGGTCCCTGCCGTTGTCTTCGTCCCTGCTGCTGCCCCTGCCACTGCGCTCCCTACTCTCGCGACTCTCGTCCTGCGACCAACGCCCCAATCCCAAACGGCACCGGCTTCGGGTCTGTTCCCCCGGACACGGACCGACCCTGCCCGAGGACAGAGTACGGCCGACGGCAACGCATTTCTCAACGCACCGTAACCGCTACCACCCCCGGTCCGCCTCCCAGGATTTCAGAAAGTGGCGAACACCCCACCAGTCACCGCGCGTCGCGACGCCGCCACGGTGGGCGTGGCGAATCTCTGTCGAGAGTACGCCGTCTCAGCGGACGAAGCGCACTTCCGGGAACTTCGGGGAGCCGCCGCGGAGCAGAAGTGACGGCCGGCGACGCAGCGTCTGGTCGAAGAACGCGGCAATGTACTCGCGCTGCGCCAGCACGCTCCGGGCCGGTTTCGCGCTGCCGACGAGGGCCTTCATCACCGAGGTGATGATCGGGTCCTCGCCGTAGATGTCGTGGAAGAGCTGGGAGAAGATGAACTGGTAGTCGGTGAATGCCTTCTGCCTGGTGTTCACCAGCGTCAGGTTGAGTCTGCCGCCGCGCTGCGCCTTCCAGAAGCTCGCCCAGGACGCGTCGTAGGTATCCCCGGCGGGATCGGTCCGCTGCGTCTCCCCCGATCCGAACAGCAGGAACGGCCGGTCCAGCCCCTGCTCCGCCACATCGCCGAGCGGACCGTTCTTCCGGTCGTCCTGGAGTGTGCCGTCCAGGTCGATCCCGGCCGAGATCCGTTGGTCCTGCAGCATCGCGTTCGCGGCCGTATACCCACCGAGGCCGATACCGAACATGCCGACCTTGCGCAGGTCGAGCCCGTCCGCGAGGTCCTTCGGCAGATCCTTGCCATCGGCATCGACCTTGCGGCCGTCGGCCATCCGCTCGAGCTGGTCCAGCACGAACCGCGCGTCCGCGGTCCGGGTCTCGACCGCCGCCCGGATCTGGTCCGGACCGGGCGGTTCGGACTCCGGCGCGCCCGGCAGGAACCGTCCGCCGGGGAACTCGACCGGCGTCTCGTGCGAGTGGTCGATCGTCACCACGACGTACCCACGGCTGGCAAGGTCCTCGACCTGCGCGGTGTTCACGAACCGGCTGTACTGAAAACCGGGCGAGAACAGTACGACGGGATGCCGCATCGGCTGCGCCGGTACGTCGACCCGCGCGTGTGTCTCGGTGGCGGCGAAGTCGAACGACCCGCTCGGCAGCGCCAGTCCGTACTCACCCGTCCACGCGTCGTCGACCTCGACCGCGGTCCGCGGCGGCATGTACTTCGCGAACGGCGCCGACCCGAACATCCCCGCCGGGTACCAGAGGCTGATCATCAACTCGCGCTGCCCGCTGGGCATGGCGGGATCCGGCCGCGACCGGTCGATCAGGTGGACCGCGGTCGTCCCGAGCGCCTTCCGCCCGGTCGGCGCCGGCAGCCGGAACTTCACCGGATGGAAGTTCGGGTCGTCCTGCGCGCGGATCGGGTCCGGCGCGAGGCCGGCGGAGCCGTCGGGATCGATCGGGGAAGCTTGCGCCAACCCCGGCCAGGCCGCGGCAACACCGACCGCGAGGCCGGCGGTCAGGCCGGCGCCCAGGACGTGACGCCTGGTGAAGACGTGACTGCTGGGGCTGCTGGGACGCCGGTTGCTCATGCGACTCATCGTCATCGCCTTGTTTCACCCCGTGATGGCGACATGGTTTCAACTTCGTCACGGGTGACCTGATGACAACGGGTCGCCGGTGCGCTTCACTGTGCACATCTTGTTCATTGATGCGTGAAGTGAGGCACTCGTGAGCATCTTTGTCCGCATGAAACGTTCAGTAATCGCCCTAGCTCTGTTAGCAGGCGCACTTGTGTACACCGCGGCTCCCGCGCAGGCCGCCGCCACCACGCTCGGTGACATCACCGGGTTCGCGGCCGGCAAAGCGACGTACACCCTCAGCGCCGGCGCGGCGAAGGTGCGAGTGGTGTTCCTGAAGGACGACGTCTTCCGGCTGTGGATGGCGCCGGACGGGAACTTCACCGACCCCGCGAACACCCCGCCCACCGATCCGGGCGCCCCGGCGTCCACCATCGTCACCAAGACGAACTACGGCACGCCGCCGACCTCCTGGCGCGACTGTGGCACCTACTACTCGCTCACGACCGGCAAGATCGAGGTCCGTGCGCAGAAGAGCCCGCTGAAGTTCTCCGTGTACCGGTCGAACGGACAACTGGTCTGGTCCGAGGCGGCGCCGCTGTCCTGGACGGACACGTCGACCACCCAGACGCTGGCGCGTGGTGCGAACGAGCAGTTCTTCGGCGGCGGCATGCAGAACGGCCGCTTCTCGCACCGGGACCAGACGATCAAGATCTCCAAGGACTTCAACTGGGAGGACGGCGGCAACCCGAACGCGTCGCCGTACTACATGAGCACCGCGGGGTACGGCGTACTCCGGAACACGTTCGACCCGGGTAGTTACAGCTTTACCAGTCCGGTTGTAACTACGCACGACGAGAAGCGCTTCGACGCGTACTACTTCATCGGCGATCTGAAGACCTCGCTGGACCGCTACACCGAGCTCACCGGCCGGCCGTTCATGCCGCCGATCTACGGGCTCGAGTACGGCGACTCCGACTGCTACAACCGCGGTCACTATGCGACGGACCCGGACCCCAGCAACGACTGGAAGGTCAACCCCGACAAGGTCACCACGCTGGACGCAGTGAAGGTCGCACAGCGCTTCAAGGACGAGGACATGCCGGGTGGCTGGATGCTCGTCAACGACGACTACGGCTGCGGGTACTCCGCCAACACCGACTCCGAGCAGGTCGACGGCACGTGGTGGGGCAAGCGCGACATCCCCGCGCTGAAGCAGACCGGCGACGAACTGCGGGCACGGAACATCCAGATGGGCCTGTGGACACAGTCCAACCTGGACCGTCAGTCGGCCGAGGTCGGTGACGCCGGTGTGCGCGTCCGGAAGCTGGACGTGGCGTGGGTCGGTCCGGGCTACCGCTACGCGCTGAGTGCCTGCGACACCGCGCATGACGGCATCGAGCAGTACAGCAACGCCCGCGGGTTCGCCTGGATGGTCGAGGGCTGGGCCGGCGCGCAGCGGTGCGCGGTGCAGTGGACCGGCGACCACAGTGGCTCGCTGGACGCGATCAAGTGGCAGATCCCGGCGATCACCGGCTCCGGCAATTCGGGCATCGCCTACAGCGCGGGTGACGTCGACGGCATCTTCGGCGGCAGCGCCACGTCGTACGTGCGTGATCTGCAGTGGAAGGTGTTCAACCCGGCGTTCATGAGCATGTCCGGCTGGTCGACCCCGGCGTACAAGCAGCCCTGGGCGTACGGCGACCCGTACACCTCGATCAACCGCAAGTACCTGAAGCTGCGCGAGCGCCTGCTTCCGTACTTCTACACGTACGCCGCTGAGGCGCACCGGACCGGCGCTCCGCTGAACCGGTCGCTGGTGCTGGAGTACCCGAACGACCCTCGCACGTGGGACGACACGACCAAGTACGAGTTCCTGGCCGGCAAGGAGTTCCTGGTCGCGCCGATGTACGGCGCGGACGAGGTGAAGAACGGGATCTACCTGCCGGCCGGACGCTGGGTCGACTACTGGACCGGTCGGGTGTACCAAGGTCCGACGACGGTCAACGGCTACCACGCCGCGCTCGACACGCTGCCGCTGTTCGTGAAGGCGGGCGCCGTCGTACCGATGTGGAAGTCCGGCATCAACAACGCCGCCGAGCAGAAGCCGAGCGACCCAGTCACCGTCGACATCTATCCATCGGGCAAGTCGTCGTTCAACCTCTACGAGGACGACCGCGTGACTCGATCGACGAAGTCCGCCACGCAGACGTTCGCCGTCGACGCACCGACCGACGGCCGCGGCGACATCACCGTGAACATCGGCCGCAGCAACGGTTCGTACGACGGCAAGCCCGCGGCGCGCCCGTACGAACTCACCGTCCACACCGGCACCGCGCCACACAACGTCACCATCGACGGACGCCCAGCCAAGTGGAGCTTCGCCAACGGCGTCGTCACCGTGCAGACCGCGTCGATCGCCACCTCGCGGTCCGCCGTGGTCCTTCTCTCCGGCACCTCTTCGGTGGGCGGCGCGGACGTCGCCAACACCTTCGGCACTCCGGAGCTCACCACACCGTCGCTCTGGAACGCCCCTGGCCAGGCAACCGAGGTGACTGCGACGTTCCGCAACGACACCCCCGGCACCCTGCGCAACGTCGACCTGGCCATGCAGGTTCCGGCCGGCTGGACTGTCACCGGTGCCGGCCAGTTCGCGTCGGTCCGCTCCGGCCAGACCGTCGCCACCAAGCTGCAGGTGACACCCGGCGCGGACGTCAAGCCGGCGAGGTTCACCCTGCAGCTGAAGGCGAGCTATGTTGCCCAAGGCAAGAGTTACTCCAACTCCGCCTCGGCAACAGCCGAACTGCCGTACGCATCGTTGTCCCAGGCAGCCAACCTGGTCGGCATCACCGACGCAAACACCTATAAACAAGGCAACTTCGACGGATCGGGTGACAGCTTCAACGGCGAAGCGCTCGCGGCCGCCGGCTACTCGCCGGGCGCAAAGGTCACGGTCCAGGACGCCGAGTTCACCTGGCCGACCGGAGCGCCGGGCACGCCGAATGTGGTGAAGAATCAGTCCGCGCCGATCCTCGTCTCCGGCACCGGATCCCACCTCGCACTCCTCGGCGCCGGCGCCAGTCTCAACGCTCGTGGAGCCGTCACGATCATCTACACCGACGGCACCACGTCCGAAGGCACCTTCCAGTTGCCGAACTGGTGTTGCCAGGACCCGACCACCGGCGGCGCCAAGCTCGCCGTCTCGGTCAAGGGGCGCTACACGCCGGCCGGTCTGGGCAATACGACGACGGACTATCGCGTCTTCTACACCGCCGTACCGCTCGATCCCGGCAAGACCGTGAAAGCGATCAAGCTACCCGGCGGCGGGCTCGGGTTCTTCGCCGCCACGATCGCCGACAAACCGTTGCCACCGGCACCCACCGGGGAGAACTGGGTCAGCGACCTGGAGTTCCTCGACTCCACCAACGGCTGGGGTCCGGTCGAACGCGACCACAGCAACGGCGAGGACGGCACCGGCGACGGCGGCCCGATCACGCTGGACGGCGTCACGTATGCGAAGGGCCTCGGCGCGCACGCTCCTTCGTCGGTGAGCGTCCGGCTCGGCGGCAACTGCACGACGTTCACCAGCAAGCTGGGCATCGACGACGAGATGGAGGACCGCGGCAAGGTCACCTTCAAGGTGCTCACCGACGGCACCGCGAAGTACACGTCGGACCAACTGACCGGCACGTCTCCCACCGCCAGTACGACGGTCGACGTCACCGGCGCCCAGACCCTCACCCTCCAGGTCACCGACGGAGGCGATGGCAACACCAGCGACCACGCCGACTGGGCCGACGCCAAACTCACCTGCAACCCATAACACCCACAGCGCCCCCGCCCACCCCGCCCATCCCACCTACCCCGCCCGCCCCCGCCCATCCCACCTACCCCGCCCGCCCCCGCCCATCCCACCTACCCCGCCCCGCCCCGCCCCGCCCTGCCCCGCTCGCATTTGATGGGTTAACCCACCTGGTTGGGGGTTCCTCACCCGTATCCAGGGTGTGGAACCCCCAACAGGATGGGTGGACCTATCTAATGTGTCGCGTCGGGGCGGGGGGACGGGAGCGGGAACGGCAGGAGGGGTCGGAGGTGGTGGGAGGATGTGCGCATGCGGGAGTTGACGGGGTACGACGTGGGCGGGCTGCGGGCGGCGTTCACGGCCGCGAGGTACACCGTGGACGGGGTTGCCGAGCGGCTCGGGGAGCAGGCCAACGGGGCCCTGGGGCGCAACGAGACGGCGCCGGCGGCTCGGCGTACGGACTCGGGGGACGCACTTGACACGATGATCCGGCTGTTCCTCTTGCAGCGGCCCGTGCCGGAAGCGCTTGTGAACAAGGCGTTCCCGGGCATCGATCTAGTTGCTCTGGGCATCATTGCGATATCGGGTGGCGAGGCAAGGGCCGTGCTCGACATCCGCCCGTTCGCGGAGGACGAGCGGGAGTGGTGGGTGGTTGCCGACCCCACCCCGGGGCTCGACGGGCGCCGGGAGGCGATGCGCTCCGACTATGTGCTCGGGATCGCCCCGGCCAGCCTGAGCCTGATCCACCTCACCGTCCAGATCAAGGCAGATCGTGCGCTCGACATCGGCACGGGCTGTGGCATTCAGTCGCTCCACCTCGCCGACCGTGTCAACCAGCTCGTCGCCACCGACGTCAACCCGCGAGCGTTGCAGCTGGCCCGTTGGACGGCGGCGCTCAACCACATCGACCTCGACGTACGTGATGGCAGCCTGTACGAGCCGGTCCGCGGTGAGCGGTTCGACCTGATCGTCAGCAATCCGCCGTACGTCATCTCCCCACCCGGCGGCGACCTGACCTACCGCGAGACCGGGTACGCCGGTGACGCCGTCGTCGAGCAACTCATCAGGCAGGCGCCGGGCCACCTCACCGACGGCGGCTGGTGCCAACTGCTCGCCAACTGGACCTGCGTCCGCGGCGAGGACTGGCAGGACCGCATCGCCGGCTGGACCGCAGACCGCTCTGCCTGGGCCGTCCAGCGCGAGCAGCTCGACCCGTCCGAGTACGTCGAACTCTGGCTACGCGACGCCGGCCTGCACGACTCACCGCAGTACACCACCCGGTACGACGAGTGGATGCGCTACCTGGACGAACACAGCGTCGAAGCGATCGGCATGGGCTGGATCACCCTGCACAACGTCGAAGGCACGCTCGATGCCGAGTCTTGGCCGTACGAGATCGAGCGCCCGATCGGTCCGCACGTCCTGCATCGCTTCGAACGTCTGGAAGGCCTTCCCGCCGACCTGACCGCTCTGCACCTCCGTGTCGCGGACGACGTCATCCAGGAGACCACTGGTCAGCCAGGCGCTGAGGACCCGGCCACGATCGTCCTACGGCGCCAGCGTGGCATGCGCCGCGCAGAGCAGGTCGACACCGTCCTGGCCGGCTTCGTCGGTGCGTGTGACGGTGACCTGAGCGTGGGCCAGATCCTCGCTGCCCTGGCGGACCTGATGGACCGGCCAGTGGTCGACGTACTCTCCGACTACCTTCCGCAGATCAGAAACCTCGTCATAGAAGGCTTCCTGGACTACTGAGCGGCCCGGCGACGTCGGCGCTTCTCGGCGTACATGCGGCGGTCCGCCTCGGTCAGCAGGTCGCTGACCGACGTACCGTCCGTGCTGCTCGCCTGCCCCACGCTCAGCCGCAGCATGGCGAACCATGGCGCCAGCGCGTGCGCCGCCTCCCGATCCGCCGCGGCCTTGATCCGCTCGACGAGCTCGGGCGCGCCGCGCTCGTCCGGGTTGTCGAGTACGACGACGAACTCATCCCCGCCCGCCCGCGCCACCACATCCTCCGCGCGGCACTGCTCCGTCAGCAGCTGCCCGACGCGCCGCAGTACCTCGTCACCGCACGCATGTCCGTAGCTGTCGTTGATCACCTTGAGGTTGTCCACGTCGATCGCGATCACCGCGACCGATCGACCGGAGTCCCGTGCCACCGACATCCGCTCGTCCAGAGCGCGCCGATTGCCGACACCGGTCAGCGGGTCCTCCCGAGCGGCCCGCCACTCCGCGTCGTGCCGGATCGACAGCTCATGGTTCGCCAGGGCAGTCCGTACGGCGTACAGCCCGCGCAACCGCTCTGCCCACCACCCGCGGCTGATCGCCCGCGCGTACTGCAACCCGGTAGACGCACCCACGTCGCCTGACTCGGCCACGATCTGTACGGCGGTGTGCCGGATCAGCGCCTCGACCGGCGGATCCGACGTCGGCGGCAGCTCACTCGCGGACCGTCCCGCAGCCTCCATCGCGTCGTCGACCCGGCCGAGCCGCAGGTACGCCCTGGCCAGGTAGGCGCCCGCGATCGCGGCCAGCTCGAGATCGCCGAGCTTCGCCAGCTGGTCGCGGCAGTCCTTCAGGATCACCGCCGCCTCGCCCGCGTCCCCTGCGTCGTTGCTCGCGGCGAGCCACATCCGCCCGACCATCGGCCAGTACCCGAGCAGGTCGGCCGCGAGGATCGCGTCGACCGCCTCGCCCGCCCACCGATGAGCTGCCCGCCGCCGCTCCTTGATCTCCTCGTCGTACGACGGGTCGCCGAGCCGCTCGAGCTCGTGGGCCCAGCGCAGGTTCGACTCGGCCAGGTTCAGCCGGTTGATCGCCGGGGCCTCGGGCAGGCCGAGCGGATCGTGATCACCCTCCGCGGCGAGCTCGAAGTGCGGGATGCACAACTCGTACAGCCGGAGCAGGTCATAGGCGTAGCCGAGGCCCGTGTGCGCCCAGCCGGCCAGACCGAGATCGCGGGTCCGCGAGAGGGCGTTCTCCGCGGCGACCAGATCCGCGACCGAGTCACCGCCCTCGCCGGTGCGGATCAGCGTCACGATCCGCAGTGCGATCGCGTTCGCCTCCCAACCCGGCTCGTCGATCGCGCGGGCGACCCGGATACAGCTATCGACGGCGTCCAGGGCCTCGACCGAATCGGTGGCGTGATGCGCCGCGACGGCCCGCACGTACTCGGCCGCCGCCCGCTCGTGACTCGGCTCCGGATCCAGCTCGGCCAGCAACTCGTTCAGCTCGAGCGCAGCCTCGGCCGGACTGCCTGACTGCGCCCGCGTCATCGCCGCCGCGATCCGTGCCGTCACCCCCGACGTCTCGCGCACCACACCTCCCCTACCCTGACTCACCCTCTTGCAGTGCCCATCACCTATTGCGGCGCTTGTCCTCGTACAGGCGCACATCCGCCCGCGCGATCAGTTGGTCGACACCGAGCCCTTCGGCGGTCGCGGCGTACCCGAGGCTCAGCCCGAGCCGGCGCAACCACGGCTTGTCCGTCGACGCCGCGATCGCCTCGACGGCGGTCCGGATCCGCTCGGCCAGCTGGGCGCCGCCCTTGGCGTCGGGCTGGTCGAGGACCACGAAGAACTCGTCGCCTCCCGATCGAACCACGGCATCGGTCGCTCGCGCCTGTTCTACCAGGAGATTTGCCACAACCTGCAGCAATTCGTCCCCGCAGGCGTGCCCGAAGGTGTCGTTGACGATCTTCAGGTTGTCCACATCGATGGCCAGCAAGGTGACCGCACGCCCGGAGTCACGGGCCGCGGTGAGCCGCTCGTCCAGCGCGCGGCGATTTCCTACGCCGGTCAGCGGATCCTGCCGCGCCGCATGCCACTCGGCGTCGTGCCGGGCCGGGAGATCGTGCACGGCAAGCGCATGCCGTACGGCGTTCAGCGCCCGCTGCCGCTCTTTCCACCACCCGCGCGCCACCGAACGCGCGTACTCCAAGCCCGCAAGGGCTCCCGGAGTCCCGTCGAGCGCATCGATCTCCGAACGGATCTGCAGGACCAGCACATGTGTCGATGGGTCGGCCAACGGAATCAGATCGGCGGCCGCCCGGTCCGCCGCGGCTTTGGCCTGGTCGAGCTTTTCCTGCGCCTTCAGGGCCCTGGCCAGGTACGCGCCGGCGATCGCGAGCCGCTCGGTCTCGCCGACCTTGCTCATCTCGTCGCGGATCTCGGTCAGCTCGGCGACCGCGTGGTCCGAATCCTCGGCAGTTGTGGCCGCAGCAAGCCACAGACGGGCACTCAGACGCCAGAACTCCTGGCTCTGGTCGTCCACTATCACCCGCTCGGCCTCGCGCGCCCAGTACGCCGCTGAGGCCAGGCGCTCCTCGATCTCCCTTGTATACAAAGGATCGCCGAGCCGCTCGAGCTCATGCGCCCAGCGCAGGTACGTCTCGGCGAGGTTCAAACGATCGATGGCCTCGGACTCGGCCAACTCGAACACGTCCGCGTCGAGCCCGGTCGCGAGCTCGTAATGCGGGATGCAGAGCTCGAACAGCCGGAGGACGTCGTACGCGTAGCCGAGTCCGGTGTGGGCCCAGGCGGTCAGTCCGAGGTCCTTGGTCCGGCTCAAGGCGGCTTCGGCTGCGACCAGGTCGTTCACGGTATCGCCGCCGCGGCCGCTGCGGGCGAGGTTGATGATGCGGATCGGCAGGGCGTTGGCTTCCCAGCCGGGTTCGTCGATCGCCCGGGCGACCTCGATACAGGCGTCGACGGCCCGCAGCGCCTCGTCGGCGTCGCTCGCATAGTGAGCTGACACGCCGCGCACGTACTCGACGGCGGCCAGCCGGTAGCTCGGCTCGTCACCCAGCTCGGCCCGGATCGCCTCGAGCTCGGCGGCCGCGATCACATGGCCACCCGACTGGGCGGCGGTCATCGCGGCGGCGATCCGGGCGGTCAACTCATCGCCCGTCGCCATCTCGCCAATGCCCATACCGCCGACGGCCCTTCCCCATGTTCCGTCACCCGCACTTCGGGCCGGACCGCCCATTGTGACCACCCACCCCGCATCCTGTCACGACCCGATCCGGCCAACGGCCACCTAGTGCCACAAAGACACTACTCACGAGAACCGTCAGTGCAGCAATTTGCGTTGCCCCCAGGGGCAGGGTTCTAGGGTCGGCGGGTGAAATTCGCCGTCACTTACAGCACGCCGGGGCAGGGGATGGATCCGGAGCGGCTGGTCGAGTTCGCGCAGCACGCTGAGGCCTGCGGGTTCGAGGGGTTGTACGTGCCTGAGCACGTCGCGCTCTACCGCGGCGCGTCCTTGGGCGGTTTCGAGCTGCCGACGACGCTCGAGTACGCCGATCCGCTCGACCTGCTCATGTACGTCGCCGCGTCGACCGAGCGGCTCCTTCTAGGCACCGCGGTACTGCTGCTGCCGTACCACCACCCCGTCACCCTCGCGAAGCGCCTCGCCACGATCGACGTACTGTCCAAAGGCCGGATGCGCCTGCTGACCGTCGGCCTCGGCAGCCTGCCCGGTGAGGCCCGCGCTGTCGGGGTCGACTTCGCGACACGTGGACGGCGTACTGACGAGGCGATCGACGTACTGCGCTTGCTGTGGTCCGGCGGACCCGAGGGTGTCAGCTACTCAGGCGAGTTCTTCACGTTCGAGAACGTGACCAGCTACCCACACCCGATCGCTCCCCTCCCCATCCACATCGGCGGCTCGTCCCGCGCCGCCGCCCGCCGAGCCGCCCTTCGCGGCGACGGCTACTTCCCAGGAGGAGCACTCCCACCCACGGAACGCGCAGCCCAATGGGAACTGGCCCGCTCCGGCCGCGACAACTTCGAGTACACCCGCTGGGCTTCAACTGACCTGACCCCCGAAGCACTCACGTCGTACGAACGCCAAGGCGTCACCCGCCTGGTCATCAACCCCCAATCCCTCGACGACCTCACCCACTTCGCCCACCACCTCAACCTGCCCTGACCGGCTTCCCGTTCACGCAGAACCAGGTCGAGCCGTCGCTCGCGGCGGTCAGCGCCACCTCGATGCGATCAGCCAGCAGGGGCTTCACCAACCGCCGAGTCTCCGTCGGGTCATAGAACCCGGCCGACACGATCTCGCCGTCGGGGAACCTCAACGCGTCGACCTCGGCGTCGCTCAGTACGCCGCCGTCGAAGAGGAACACAATCCCCTCCGGCCGATGCTGCTGCGTGCGCACATGATCCACGACCAGCAACCGCCCCACGGGCTGCTCCCAGCCCAACTCCTCCTGCAACTCGCGGGCTGCCCCGTCCCAGGGCGACTCGTCCGCTTCGACGGACCCTCCCGGGATCTCCCAGTTCACCTTGTACGACGGCTCAACCAGAAGCACCCGCCCGTCAGCCGCCCGAAACACCGCCCCTGCCACAACCCGCTTCCGCGCCAACCCAGCCACATACTCCGCATCCGTCACATCCGAAATAGACGCTCCGCCCCTCATCGGGGTTCGGCGTGGGTCTGGACACCTTGTCGGGGCCTGTGAACAGGGCATGACGTGTCCTAGGCCCCCATCGCCTGTCCGAAGTCACGCCGAAGTGACCTGCGCTGAGGCCCGCCGGCGGATACCCCACAAACAACTCTGCCTCGCCCGGGTGGGGCGAGGCAGAGTGCGATCACAGTTGCGGTGGCGTCAGACGGCGGCCTGGTTCGTGGACGCTGCGTGGAGATGGACGGGGAGGGATTCGACGCCGTAGACGATGGAGAAGTCGCGGAAGCGGAGTTGTTCCTCGGGTACGGCGAGGGACAGGTCCGGGAAGCGGTGCGCCAGCGCGCTGAACGCCGCGCGTAGCTCCATCCGCGCGAGCTCCGCGCCGACGCAACGATGCATCCCGTGGCCGAAGGCGAGGTGAGCTGCGGACACCGTACGGCGGGGGTAGAAGTCCTCGGCGTCCGCGCCGAAGATCTGCTTGTCGCGGTCCGCACCGGACAGCGACACCGCGACCAGGTCGCCCTTCTTCACCTGCTGGCCGAACAGCTCCTGGTCGTGCCGCGCGAACCGCGGGAAGGCGACCTGAACAACCGTCAAGTAACGCAGCAGCTCCTCGACGATCACGTCGACCGCGCCCGGCTCGTTCCGGATCATCTCGAAGTTCGCCGGGTCGCGCAGCAGCACCAAGGTGCCGAGCGCGAGCATGCTCGCCGACGTCTCGTACCCACCCAGGAACACCCCGTCAGCAAGCCCGCCCAGCTCGATGTCGTCCAGGTCGTCACCCTGCTCGCGGATGATCGACCCGATCAGCCCGTCGCCCGGGTTCGTCCGCTGCTTCCGGACGATCTCGAACAGGAAGTCCCTCGACTCCGACGCCGACCCGAACACCCCGATCCCGCCACCGGACAGGTCGAAGCGCGCCGGCCCAAGCGCGCGGAAGCGATCGCGGTCCTGCTCCTCGACGCCGAGCAGGTCGGCGATCAGCAGGAACGGCACATTGAAGGCGAAGTCCGACACGATGTCGACGACCGGACCCTTCGCCTCCATCTGGTCCAGCTGGTCGTTGACGATCTTCTCGATCGCCGGCTCGAGCCGGGCCAGCTTGCGCTTGGTGAACTCGGGGGTGAGCAGCTTGCGCAGCCGCGTGTGGTCCGGCGGATCGGTGAAACCCAGCCCGCCGATACCCTCCGAGGGCTTGTTCGGGTCCGAGCCGACCAGCGGCCGGATGTCGTTGCTGAAGTTCGTCGTATCGGCGAGCACGGCCTTCGCCTCGGCATGCCCGCTGACCACCCAGACATTCAGCCCGAACAGGTGGGCCAGCTTGTGCACCGGCTCGGTCTCCCGCACCTCCGCGAGCTCCGGCACCGGGTCGAGACCCTGCCGGCGCAGCGGCATCGAGACCGAGCTGGGAAACATCCGCATCTTCGACAGGTCGAGACCACCCTTTCGGGTGGTCCTACTGAGAATGCGGTTGCCGACCCATCTCTTCAGGTATGTCGCAACCATGACTTCCACGCGCCCTCTCTAGAACCCGCTGCCCCCGACGGCTTTGTACCTCAAAGCTAACCTCGCCGGGGACCAGATCTGATGGTGTTGGCACTACTCGGGTAGTGGCGTTGGCACCACCATGGGAGGGGGCCATGGCCTGCCAGCAGAGACCTTGTCACGGACGAGCCCTCTACTGCCACCTGACTTCACCTGTACTCCGCCCTGGATCTCGACATGCCGTTGCTCGGGGAGGATTCAGGGAAAAACGAGACGAAAGTCGGATGCGTCCTACCCCACAAGGTAGTTGCCCCGAGCCCTGCATTACCTGAGAGCGCTCAGAGATAGTACGGCGTGATGATCCGGAACACGTCCGCCAGCTTCGTCTTGACCTCTTCGCGGTGCGGGACCGGCGTGAGCTTTTTCTCATCACCGACCCGCACACCGTGATCGGCGAGCACGTATACAACCCGCAAAGTCCGGACGGTGTTCGTCACCTCGGGAGTGATCCCTTCGGCCGGCGGGTTCGAGAGCGCGCGGATCGCCGGGTCGAGCCAGTCGACGGCGTCGGACTCGGTCAGGTCCTCGCGCGTGAGCGTCGCGGCCAGGGCGTACCCGAGCCGATCGTCCTCCATGTCCCGCAGCACGTACGACGTGGGCGTCAGCAACCGCCCGATCCCGAGCCGGAGCATCTGCATCGGCTCGACCGCCGCGTGCAGCCCGAGCGTCCCGAGCAGGTCGGCACCGTGCGCCACCGCGTGCAGCCAGCCGAGCTTCTCGTCGTACCCGCGCAGGTCCTCCTCGGCGACGTACCAACGCTCGAACGGCGGGACCCAGTGCGGCTCGAAGACCCCCGCGGTCACGATCGAGTCGAGGATCAACGGCACGAACGTCCGCACCTGGATCTCCGGGTCGCCGAGCCGCGGAACCAGCTCGTCGCCGAGCGCCCGCAACCGCTCGGCCGTCAGCACGCCGCGGCCGATCCAGGTCGCGAGGACGGAGTACCCGTACCGGTCCCGTACGACGGGATCCGGTGATCGCAGCATGTCCACCAGCTCGGCCACCAGCTCACCCGTGGAGCGGCCCTCAGGGACCGCGTAGCCCGCCTCGCGCACCTGCGCCCAATCGGTCATGCGCGGCACCGTAGACGCTCGCCGGGCCAGCCGCCAACCGTTGATCAACAGGAGAAACGGCCCGCGGTCCATCCGGTCTCCCGGATGTACCACGGGCCGTCGCGGCCAGGACCCCTCAGCCCGACCGGGCTCCCTGCCCCGGCCAGGGCCCCTCAACCTCGACCGGGGTGGCTTCTACGCGTCGCGCTTGCTCGCCGAGAAGAGGGCGATCGCCATCAGCGCGGCCGCCCAGCCGGCGAAGTACAGCAGTGCCCACCAGGGGCTGAGAGCGAAGTCGCTGCCCCCGGCGCCCGCGCCGGCCAGACCGAAGTCCTGGCCCTGGTTCAGGAATGAGCTGCCGTTCGCGAACGGCGCCCACTTGGCCAGGTCGTCGCCGACCTTGGGGATCAGGTTGACCAGGTTCTCGACCAGCAGCGGCCAGAGGATCAGGATCGCGATCGCGCCGGCGCTCTGCCGGATCAGGATGCCGACCGCCACCGCGATCACCGCGGAGATCGCGAAGACCAGGCCCTGACCGGCCAGCAGCCGCCACTCCGCCCCGGTGTTGATCGACAGGTCGGCGTTGCTCGCGAACAGGCTGCCGACGCCCCACGCGCCGAAGGACGCGATCAGGCCGATGACACCGGACAGGAACGCGACCACCGCGGTCTTGCCGAGCAGCAGCGCGGCACGCTGCGGAACGGCCTGGAAGCTGGTCCGGATGGTGCCGAACCGGTACTCCGTCGTGACGGCCAGCGCGGCCATCACCATCATCACCATCTGGCTGAGCTGCGCGCCCGGCTGGGTGATGAAGATCGTCGCGTGCTGCTCGTCGGCGCCCTTGAGGAAGCCGGTCGTCAGCGCCGCGAACCCGACGGTCAGCACGGCGGCGACGATCATGCACCACCACGGCGAGCGGGTGGAGAAGAGCTTGATCCGCTCGACAGTGATCACCGACATGTCAGTTGTCCTCCTTCGGACCCGCAGCCACCTCGGCGCCCGACGGCGCGTCGAGCTGGGTCACAGCAGCGATCTCGTCGTGCGCGTGGTACTCGACCGAGTCACCGGTCATCTGCATGAACGCCTGCTCCAGCGAACCGCGCTGCAGCGTCAGCTCGTGCAGCACGATGCCGTGCGCGGCGGCGGCCTCGCCGACCTGGTCGGTGGTCAGATCGCCCTCGACGAACAGGACCTTGCCCTCGTTCTCGACGTCCTCGATCCGGGTGACCATCTGCTGCTCCTGCAGTACGCCGGCCAGCTGGTCGAGCTGCGGCGTACGGACCTTCACCGTCGTTCCGCTGGCGCGGTCGACGAACTCCTGCGTCGTGCTCTGCGCGATCAGCTTGCCGCGGCCGATGACGACCAGGTCCTCGGCGGTCAGCGCCATCTCGGACAGCAGGTGGCTGGAGACCAGCACGGTCCGGCCCTCGTCGGCCAGCCGGTGCATGAACGTACGGATCCAGACGATGCCCTCGGGGTCGAGGCCGTTGACCGGCTCGTCGAAGAGCAGCACCTCCGGGTCGCCGAGCAGCGCGCCCGCGATACCGAGCCGCTGCGACATACCCAGCGAGAAGGCACCGGCCCGCTTGTTCGCGACGGCGGACAGGCCGACCATCTCCAGCGCCTTGTCGACGGAGTCCTTCGGCAGCTTGTTGGACGCTGCCATCCAGGTCAGGTGCGCACGCGCCGAGCGGTTCGGGTGCACCCACTTGGCGTCCAGCAGCGCGCCGACCTTGGTCAGCGGCCTGTGCAGATCCCGGTAGCGCTGCCCGTCGATCGTGACCTCGCCGGACGTCGGGGTGTCGAGTCCGAGGATCATCCGCATGGTGGTCGACTTGCCGGCCCCGTTCGGGCCGAGGAAGCCGGTCACCCTCCCGGGTTTCACCTCGAAAGACAGGTTGTCAACGGCAACTGTTGCGCCGTATCGCTTGGTGAGGCCCTTTGCCTCGATCATCGCCGTACTCCTCTTTCGGTGGCGCACCTGGTAGTGGACTGTGTAGCACTCAGTATCGAGGTCTCCGGGGTCGGGATCATCGGACCCCGGGCGGATCCGGTGTGTCCACCCGTGGGTTGATTCTGCCGTCCGCCGGACTCCGCCTGCTATCGGTTAAAGCCCTGACCACGACCCCGACGATCCCCTATCCACGGGTCTTCCCACATCAGCCGAAAGTCGACGGGCGGCCGTACTTCGGTCGGTCGCAGGTGGGAGTGACTACCAAACGGCTCAGACCACCGGCACGCCGTACAGCACGAGGTTGTGCGAATAGCGATGTGCTTTGTGGTCGTACGAACCGGTGCAGGTGACCAGCACCAGTCGCGGCTTTCCGGCGCCCTGGAAGAGGTCGCGCGGCAACGCAGTCTGCAGGTAGGTGCGCCGGGCCACGATCTTGTACCGGTGCACGTGCCCATCCCCGCCGGTCACCGAGACCTTGGCACCGACCGGTACTTCGGACAGCCCCGCGAACACCGCGCGCCCGGACCGGGCCGTGTCTACATGGCCGGCGAGCAGCACAGT
The DNA here is from genome assembly GCF_004365355.1 of Kribbella pratensis. Lineage (GTDB taxonomy): Bacteria > Actinomycetota > Actinomycetes > Propionibacteriales > Kribbellaceae > Kribbella. Next base: position 1,510,088 of record NZ_SODP01000002.1, read on the forward strand.
GCCACCGTCCGAGCCAGGCGCAGCACCGGCCGCCCACCAGCCGACAGCATTGGGCGATGTGGGCATCTGCAGCTGGCCGTCGGTGCCGGTCGCGACCGCTTGCACCGGTGCGTTCTCAACACCCTGCAGCTTCAGCCGGACCGGTGGGATCGCAGCTTCCCGTTCTTCCGCGGAATTTCCGGCCTTCGGGACCTGCCCGGCATTACCGGGCTGACCTCCGAACACCATCAGGAGCCCCGCGCCGATCAATGCAAAACCAAGGAGCCGCCGCTTCATCGAGATCGCCTTGCCGAGCAGCAGCAGTACTCCGATGCCGAGCAGGATCAAGGCCGCACGCGAGCGGGCCTTCTGGGCGTCGGCCACCTGGCCGCCGTCTCCGGTCGGCACTACTGGCTTGCTCGTCACCAGGTGGCAGGACGGCGTCACCATGTCCAGGTGCATCTGCACCACCGGCTTGGCGCCGTCGGCCAGTGACTCGACGGCGGGCGACGCGCTCTTCGGCACGTCGCCGTCGATCAACGCCAGGTACTCCTGGTGCAGCTTCCGCTGCAACGCGAGCCAGGACGCGTCGTACGCCGGGCTGTTGGCCTTGGCTCCGAGCGCGTCGAGTTCCTCACGCTGTGCCGGTGAAGGCAGGGTCGCGAGCTTGATGCCGAACCGGCCGGCGAGCTCGGACTCCTGCGCAGCGAGCCTGAGGTGATCGCGTTCCATCAACGTGCCGACGCCTCGCACGCACGAGCTCTGGCCGTCGGCATTCGCCGCGTGGGCCGCCTGGATGATCGTCAGGTTCAGTTTGTGGGCGGTGTTGAGATATGTGACATCGGGCGTCGCAGCGTTCGCGGACTGCGCCGTACCCACCAGGCACGCCACGACAAGAAGCAGGAAGGCGATCGCCGAGCGACGGGGAGACATACGTGGTGCCACCTCCCGCGCAACGGACGTTTCGTCGTACTGACAGTAAAACGGCGACCGCTCTGGGTCCAGACATGTGAAACGGCCCGCCGAATCGACGGGCCGTTTCAACAGCTACTACGGACTACGCGGCCGCGTTCACCTCGGCCGGGGTGTCGGAGATGACCGACTCCCGGCGCTTGGAGACGTAGACCGCGGCGGCCAGGATGACCACCGCGACGACCGCGATGATGATCCGGAGCGCCTTGTTCGGGTTGTCGCCGATCGCGGACATCCCGACGACGGCCGGAGCGATCAGCACCGAGACCAGGTTCATCACCTTGATCAGCGGGTTGATGGCCGGGCCGGCGGTGTCCTTGAACGGGTCGCCGACGGTGTCACCGATGACGGTGGCCTCGTGAGCCGGCGAACCCTTGCCGCCCCAGTTGCCGTCCTCGACCAGCTTCTTGGCGTTGTCCCAGGCACCACCGGAGTTGGCCAGGAAGACCGCCATCAGCGTGCCGGCGCCGATCGCACCGGCCAGGTAGCCGGCCAGCGCCGCGGCGCCGAGGCCGAAGCCGACGGCGATCGGGGCGGTCAGCGCGAGCAGACCGGGCGTGGCCAGCTCCCGCAGCGAGTCCCGGGTGCAGATGTCGACGACCTTGCCGTACTCCGGCTTGCCCGTCCCCTCCATGATCCCGGGGATGTCGCGGAACTGGCGACGGACCTCGTAGACGACCGCACCGGCGGCGCGGCCGACGGCGTTGATGGCCAGACCGGAGAACATGAACACCACGGCCGCACCGAGGATGATGCCGACCAGCGTGCCCGGGTTGAAGACCAGTGCTTCGGCCTCGAACTTCGGGTAGTTGTCGACCAGCGAGGTCCGGATCGAGTCGGTGAACGAACCGAACAGCGCCGTCGCGGCCAGCACGGCGGTCGCGATCGCGATGCCCTTGGTGATGGCCTTGGTGGTGTTGCCGACCGCGTCCAGCTCGGTCAGGATCTGGGCCGCCTCGCCGTCGACGTCACCGGACATCTCGGCGATGCCCTGCGCGTTGTCGGAGACCGGACCGAAGGTGTCCATCGCGACGATGACGCCGACGGTGGTGAGCAGACCGCAACCGGCCAGCGCGATCGCGAACAGCGCGACCACACCGGAGCCGCCGACCAGGAAGGCGCCGTACACGGCCGCCGCGATCACCACGGCGGTGTAGACGGCGGACTCGAAGCCGACCGAGATACCGGACAGGATCACGGTCGCGGCGCCGGTCAGCGAGGTCTTGCCGACATCCCGGACGGGCTTGTCCTCGGTGCCGGTGTAGTAGCCGGTGAGCGCCAGGATGACGGCCGCCAGCACGATGCCGATGATCACCGACACGGTCGCGATCAGCCGCGGGTCGCCGTCGTACGCCGCGATCGTCGCGGTGGCGCCGGTCAGGTCCTTGAAGCTGCCCGGCAGGTAGACGAACGCCGCCACCGCGCAGAGCACGGCGGAGATGATCGCGGAGATGTAGAAGGCCCGGTTGATCGTGCGCAGGCCGTTCTCGCCGGTCCGCGGACGGGTCAGGAAGACGCCGATGATCGCGGTGATGGCGCCGATCGTCGGAACGATCAGCGGGAAGATCAGGCCCTGCTCGCCGAACGCGGCCTTGCCCAGGATCAGCGAGGCCACCAGCATCACGGCGTACGACTCGAACAGGTCGGCCGCCATACCGGCGCAGTCACCGACGTTGTCGCCCACGTTGTCGGCGATGGTCGCCGCGTTGCGGGGGTCGTCCTCGGGGATGTTCTGCTCGACCTTGCCGACCAGGTCGGCGCCGACGTCAGCGGCCTTGGTGAAGATACCGCCGCCGACACGCATGAACATGGCGAGCATCGCGGCGCCGAAGCCGAAGCCCTCGAGCACGGTCGGGGCGTCACCCTTGAAGAGCAGCACGACCAGCGCGGCGCCGAACAGGCCGAGGCCCACGGTCGCCATGCCGACGGTTCCACCGGTGCGGAACGCGACCCGCATCGCCGGGTTCCGGCCCTCGTCGCGGGCAGCCGCGGCGACCCGGACGTTGGCGCGCGTCGCGAGCCACATGCCCAGGTATCCGATCGCGGCGGAGAAGCCCGCACCGACCAGGAAGAACACGGAGCGGAAGATCTTCAGCGTGGTCTCGTTGCCGCCGTCGGTGTGAGCCGGCAGCAGGAACAGCAGCAGGAACGCGACAACGGCGAAGATCGACAATGTCCGGAACTGCCGGTTCAGGTACGCGGACGCACCTTCCTGAACCGCCGCGGCGATCGTTTTCATGTTCTCGGTGCCATCGTTCGCGGCAAGCACCTGGCCCCGGAAGACCATCGCGATGACGACCGCGAGGATCGCGATCACCCCGACGACGATCACCAGTGTGGTGTTGCTCGACGAAAGATCCACCGCTTGTGGCACAAGCCGTGCGGACATCCGTCCTCCTTGTAGGCAACCCATCCAGGCTTGACGGCCCCCGTCTGCCGCAACCGAAGGGTTGGGGAATACGACACAACGCCAAAGGACTGGCGCGGTGGGCTACTCTAACGGGTTCCCGACCAGACCTGACGACAGGGTGGTCTACGCCATACCCGGGTGTCTGAGCAAGCAGCTCACTCTTCGTAGCCCTGCGGACACCTTTTCGCTTCGAATCGCCCAGGTCAGATCGCCGAGGCGACGTCCGGGTGGATGTCGAACACCTTCGTCAGCCCGGTGATCCGGAAGATCTTCAGCAGCCGTTCCTGGGTGCAGACCAGGGACAGTGATCCGTCGTGGGTGCGCACCCGTTTCAGCCCGCCGACGAGAACGCCGAGGCCGGTGGAGTCCAGGAACTCCACGCGTTCCAGGTCGATGACCAGGTCGTAGACCCCGTCGTCGACGAGTGCGGCGATCTTCTCGCGGAGCTTCGGTGCGGTGTAGACGTCGATCTCCCCCGCTACCTCGATGACGGTCCGCCCGCCCTCGGCGCGCGCGGTCAGCGACAGATCCACTTCGGCCTCCGATCCCGTGAACTGCTGCATTCAACCATGTACGGACCGTGAGTAAGACCCGCTACCGAAAACTCTTTCATCTCGCCAGACCGAAGTCGATTCCCCTCCCCAAAAAGCCGTGTGCATCCGACCGTGCACCACGCACGTGCATTCTCAGCTCGTCCTCAGCAGATTGCTGTCCGTGTAGCGCACTAGGCTCACGGTATGCGTGCAGGTGGTGAGGCCGAGGCTGTCCTGAAACGCCTGGCCGCTGGTCGTGACGACCGGTTGACGCATGTCGAGTCCGTGCCGGCGCGATTGGGGCAAACGTGTGATTGGCCGCGCTGGGTCCCGGACGAGGTGCTCGGCCAGTTGCGCGACGCCGGCATCACTGCTCCGTGGACCCACCAGGTCGCCACGGCCGAAGCGGCGTACGCCGGGAAGCATGTCGTCGTCGCGACCGGGACCGCATCGGGCAAATCACTCGGCTATCTGCTGCCCGCCTTCGCAACGCTGAGCATTGCGCAGGCAGCGTCACCACATCGCCGGACGGCGTCGGTGCTGTACCTGTCTCCGACGAAGGCGCTGGCCCACGACCAACTGCGCGCAGTCTCGTCGTACACCGTGCCTGGTCTCCGTGCGACCACGCTGGACGGCGACTCCGAGCGCAGCGAGCGCGACTGGGCGCGCGACCATGCGACGTACGTGCTGAGCAACCCGGACATGCTGCACCGCTCGGTGCTGCCGAATCACCAACGCTGGGCGCGTTTTCTGGGCTGCCTGCAGTACGTCGTGGTCGACGAGTGCCACCACTACCGCGGCGTCTTCGGTGCGCACGTCGCCGGAGTACTGCGGCGACTGCGCCGGGTCTGCGCGCAGTACGGCGCTCATCCGATCTTCATCTGCGCTTCGGCGACTGTCGCCGAGCCGGCCGTGTCAGGCGAACGCTTGACCGGTCTGCCGATGGTGGAGGTTGTCGAAGACGGCTCACCGCGCGGCGGCATCGCCTTTGGTCTCTGGGAGCCGCCACTGACCGCGATGCACGGCGAGAACGGCGCACCGGTACGGCGTTCCGCCACGGCCGAGGTGGCCGACCTGTTGAGCGATCTGGTCGTCTCCGGTGTCCGGACTGTTGCCTTCGTCCGTTCGCGCCGGGGTGCGGAGTCGGTCGCGCTGACAGCCCGCGAGAACCTCGCCGAGGTCGACCCAACCCTGATCGACCAGGTGTCTGCGTATCGAGCCGGCTACCTGCCGGAGGAACGTCGACGGCTCGAGGGGATGTTGCAGAGCGGCGAGCTGACTGGGGTTGCGGCCACCAATGCGCTCGAGCTGGGCATCGACATCGCCGGACTCGACGCCGTCCTGCTCTCGGGCTGGCCTGGCACGCGTGCATCGCTGTGGCAGCAGGCCGGACGCGCTGGCCGAGCCGGTGGGGATGCGCTGGCGTTGCTGATCGCGCGCGACGACCCACTCGACACCTATCTGGTGCGTCATCCGCGCGCCATCTTCGGTCGACCGGTCGAGGCGACCGTCTTCAATCCGGAGAACCCATACGTCCTCGGGCCGCAGCTGTGCGCGGCCGCGCAGGAGGTGCCGCTGACCGCGGACGACTTCGAGATCTTCGGCAGTACGACCGAGTCCGTCATCGCCCAGCTGGTCCGGCAGGGTCTGCTGCGCGAGCGACCCCACGGCTGGTTCTGGACGCGCCGCGAGCGGGCAGTCGACGCCATCGACATCCGATCGGCCGGCGGGAAGACCGTGCAGATCGTGGAGGACCAGACCGGTCGGCTGCTCGGCACGGTCGACGGCGGCTCGGCGCACTCCTCGGTCCATGAGGGCGCGGTCTACGTCCACGCCGGCGAGTCGTACCTGGTCCGGTCGCTCGACCTCGAGGAGCACGCCGCTGTCGTCGAGCCGGCGTCTCCGGACTACACGACGTTCGCGCGGGACACGACGGAGATCAGCATCCTGGCGACCGAGGAGACGTGTACCTGGGGGACGGCGGAGCTGTCGCGCGGCTGGGTCCAGGTGAAAAGCCAGGTCATCTCGTACCAGCGCAAGCTGATCGCGACCGGCGACGTACTCGACGAACAGCCGCTGGACCTGCCCGAGCGCACACTGCGGACCAAGGCGGTCTGGTGGACGATGCCCGACACCGCGGTCGCCGACCTGGGCCTGTCCGACGTACCGGGAGCTGCGCACGCGGCCGAGCACGCGTCGATCGGCCTGCTCCCGCTGTTCGCCACCTGCGACCGCTGGGACATCGGCGGCGTCTCCACCGCCCGCCACGCTGACACCGGCTGCCTCACCGTCTTCGTGTACGACGGCCACCCCGGCGGGGCCGGCTTCGCCGAACACGGGTACGCCGCGGCGCGCGAATGGTTGACCGCGACACGTGAGGCGATTGCACACTGTGATTGCACGGATGGATGCCCGTCGTGCGTACAGTCGCCCAAGTGTGGGAACCAGAACAACCCACTCGACAAGAGCGGCGCGGTGGCGCTGCTCTCCGCATTGCTCAGCAGTGAGGCCTGAAGGGCCGGCTCGAACGGCCGGCAGAAAGGCAGCTTGCCATGGCCGTCCTCGGAATTGTTCTGATCGCCCTCGCGGTGCTGTTCGGCCTGGGCGTCTCGGTGTCCTCGACCGCATCCACCAAGCTCGAGGTCTTCGGCGTCGACTTCGGCGTCTCGGTGCCAACTGTGTTCTTCCTCGGCGCCCTGGCCGGTGCCGCGCTCATCGTCGGGCTCTGGCTGGTGAAGAAGGGTCTCGGCCGCGGCTACCGCCGGCGCAAGGAGATGCGTGAGCTGCGCGCCCAGGCGACGAGTACGCCGAGTGACACCGTCGGCGGAGAGGTCACAGAGGGTGACACCGCCACGCCCGCCCTCGAGACCACCACGGATACGCCCGCGGACGACCGTCTGGCCACCGAGCAGGAGCTCGCACCGGACCCCGGTGAGACCAAACAGCCGCACTGACCACTCTGTTGCCTACGGCATCAACTGCACCGCGGAGCTACCGGAATATCACCGGATTGCCGTAAGATCTCGATCACCTCACAGCGGTCGCACGGCGACCCGGCAGCCCGATTTCGATGCCTTGCGCAACGAGATTCGGGTGGCAGTTAGTTGCCATTGGCATCAAGTTTCGCAAGATCGCCATAACCTCCTCCGCGACACCTGTGCCTTACTTGTTGTGGCGTCAACGTCGCGCTGAGTCACTGCCGGCGTACCGGCTGCGCACGGGGTCCCGACGACCTGACGCCTGCGAGATAGCACGACCTCTGGAGGTTGTCTTGATCATCCGTAAGCTGTTCAGCCGCACCGGCGTGGCAGTCCTCGCGGTCAGCGTCGCACTCGCCACCGCCGTACCGGCCCAGGCGGCGAACCCCGTCTCCGGCGGTTCGAAGACACCGGGCGTCACGGTGGGCGTGGCACAACAGATCGCCACTCGCTCCGACACGCGCTACTGCCTGACGTTCGTCGCGGCCGCCAAGGTCCCGATGGCCGTCATCATGGCGTGTGCTCCGGGTAAGGAGGGCAAGACCCAGGAGTGGATCTACACCGAGTCCGGCCAGCTGCAGGTCGCGATGAGCAAGAGCGTCGGTGGCGCCCTTGCCAAGACCGGAGCCTGCCTGGACAGCGGTGCGGACCTGGCGAAGGTTCCTGCCGCCGCGCCACTACTGGTGCTGCCCTGCCGTGACGGCTCCGGGCAGAAGTGGAGCTACGACGAGGGCGCGGGCACGTTCGTGAACGCCGCCAGCGGTCTCGCCCTGACATCGCTGCTTGGCAAGGGGAAGGCCAAGCAAGCGCAACCGACCGGCAGCATGAGCGCAGCCGGCACGCCGATCCAGGCGTGGTCCGGGCTTCCGGTGCCGAGCCTGGACATCCTCGGCGCAGTCCTGGCGCTCGTGAACGCGCTGCTGGCGTCGTTGGGCCTGGCCCTGCCGCTGCCGATCGCGGGCGCGGCAGCCAGTCTGCTGTCGCTGCTGCGGCCGCAGCTGCCGATCCCGGCCCAGATGACGGTGCTGCCGAAGCAGATGATGCAGCTGGCCCAGAGCTGACCTGAGGAGGTTCCAGCCAGACAGACGGTCGGCCCCGACATCATGTCGGGGCCGACCGTTTCTCTCCTTCGAATCGACGTGAATCTTCAGTTGTGTCTGGTGAAGCGAACGACGGCCACTCGATGCTCGGGGATGACTTCGGGAATCCCCGCTGCTTGCGCGTCAGCGGGAGCCCGGCGTCGTCGTCACCGCTCGACCGTCAGGTCCGCAGCCGTCACCAGGCGGCCGCGGTCACCACCAACACCAGTGATGGCAGTGATCAAGCAGGTCGTCGAGAAGGCAAGCAACTCCGTGGAGCAGTCCCATGTCTGTCACCTCCGATCCACTAAACCGGTCGGCAAGACAGTAGCTCCGAATCTCACGCTCTGTATCTAGTCAACTACCTGTTGCCACAGAACCTTGAGCATCCTTTAACTTTTCCGCAATGCGTACCGCGGAATCCCGGCTTGACAGGAAGCACTTGGTTGCCTACAGCACCCGTCAACGTTCACCCAGGGTTGGGAAAAAGTCTTCACATAGTCGTTCGAGAGTGACAATCTTTGACCGGCATGTCACTGGCACTGTCGCCGGACCACTTTCGCTAGGAGCCTTGATGCGATCTCTCTCGCGGTTGACCACCGCCGGCGTCCTCGGCGCCGCCGCCCTTGCGCTGCTCACCGGATGCCTCGGCTCGTCCGACAAGGGCAGCAGCGGCGGCCAGGACGCGAACCGGAACGCCGACGCCAAGAAGGTCGAGCTGACCATCGGCTCGAACTCGGTCAAGGGCGGCAAGAGCAGCGCCGGGGCGACGTTCCTGTCGGACGTGCTGATCCCGAAATTCGTCGCCGACCAGAAGGGCAAGGGCGTCGACGTCACGGTCAAGTTCCAGGGCGACGGCTCCGACGACGAGGTCTACAAGCAGAAGCTGTCGCTCGACCTGTCGAACAAGTCCGGACCGGACCTGTTCCAGATCGACGGGATCTGGGTCGGCGAGTTCGCGCAGGCCGGCTACATCAAGCCGCTCACCGACACCGTCGGCGACGCCGCCAAGGTGAACGACTGGGACGGCTGGAAGCAGATCCCGGAGTCGGTGCAGGCACTCGGCAGCTACAACGGCCAGCGGTACGGCGTACCGGGCGGCACCGACGGCCGGGTGCTCTACTTCAACAAGAAGCTGTTCCAGCAGGCCGGTCTGCCGGCCGACTGGCAGCCGAAGTCGTGGGACGACATCATCTCGGCCGGCCAGGCGCTGAAGAAGCTGCCCGGAGTGACGCCGATCCAGATCAACGCCGGTACGGCGATGGGCGAGGCGACCACCATGCAAGGCGTGCTGCCGCTGCTGGTCGGCACCGGCGCGACCGTCAACACCGACGGCAAGTGGCTGGGCAACACCCCGCAGCTGCGGCAGGTGCTGGACTTCTACCACCAGATCTACAGCACCGGTCTGGGCGACCCCGTGCTGCAGAAGGAGGCCAAGGGCCGGGACAAGTCGTTCGCCGAGTTCGCGGCCAACAAGATCGGCATCCTGGGCGAGAGCGACTACTTCTGGCGCAGCGTGGTCGAGCCCAAGGAGGGCGTCGCCAAGATGGCCGACCGCGACACCGCGGTGGGCTGGGCGCTGATCCCGGCGATGAAGCCCGGCTCGGGCGTGAAGGGCCAGGACTTCGTCTCGATGTCCGGTGGCGGCGCGACCGTGATCAACCCGAACACGAAGTTCCCGCAGCAGGCGTGGGAGCTGCTGCAGTTCATGAACTCGGCCGACATGGTGAAGGCGTCGCTCGACGGAGCCGCCAAGATCACGCAGCGGTCCGACGTGAACAGCGAAGTACTGGCGAGCGACCCGATGCTGAGCTTCATCGCCGACAAGGTCCTGCCGATCACGCAGTTCCGCCCGGGCCTGGCGGAGTACCCGAAGATCTCGGCGGCACTGCAGCAGGCGACCGCGGACGTGGTGGCCGGTAAGAGCACCGACGCCGCGGCATCGGCGTACCAGAAGGCGGTCGAGACCGCGGCCGGCAGCAAGGACAAGGTCACCAGTAACTGATGACTTCCGCATCTGCTCCCGTGCGGGGGCGTACTCCCGCACGGGATGTCGCGGGGCTCGGCGTCGGCCGGGCCTTCGGCTTCGTCGCGCCCGCGTTCCTGCTGATCGGGGCCTTCCTGATCTTCCCCGCGCTCTGGACGATCTACATCGGCATCACGAACTACCGGCTGACCGGCGTCGAGGCCGTGTCGCCGTCGATCGTCGGGTTGTCGAACTACACCAAGGCCTTGAACGACGCGCTGTTCCACAACGCGTTGTGGCTGACGATGGTGTTCGTCCTCGGTTCGGCGATCATCGGGCAGAACGTCCTCGGCTTCACGCTGGCCTGGATCATGCGGCGTACGCGTCCCGCCGTACGCCGTACCGTCGAGGCCTTCGTCCTGCTCGCGTGGATCCTGCCGTCAACGGTGGTCGCGTACCTCTGGGTCGCGTTCTTCGACCGGGACGGCGGGACCTTGAACGGTCTGCTGGGCACACAGGGAACCGCCTGGCTGATCGACTACCCGATGGCCTGCCTCGTGGTCTTCAACACGTGGCGCGGTACGGCGTTCTCGATGATGCTCTACTCGTCCGCGCTGCAGGCCGTCCCGCCGTCGCAGCTCGAGTCGGCGCGGATGGTCGGCGCATCGGGCTGGCAGACGCTGCGGGACGTGGTGTTCCCGCACATCCGCGGACACGTGCTGACGAACACGCTGCTGATCTCGCTGTGGACGGCGAACGACTTCTCGCCGTTCCTGCTCACCAAGGGCGGGCCGAACCACGAGTCCGAGACGGTGCCGGTGTACATCTACAACGTGGCGCTGCAGGGCGGTGAGCTCGGGTACTCGTCGGCGATCTCGTTCCTGCTGCTGATCGCGAACCTGCTGGTCTCGCTGGTGTACTTGCGACTGCTTCGGAGGCGCTCATGAGGCCGGACTTCGTCGTACGACGCATCGGGTTCTACGTGCTGATCTGCGCGATCACGCTGTTCTTCGCCGTACCGATGCTGTGGATCGCGTCGGCGCCGTTCGACGCTTCGCCGGGTCTCGGCGTGCACTGGCCGGACTGGACGCTGGAGAACTTCCGGAAGACGCTCGAGCATCCGTATGCAATGCACTCGATGGTCAACTCGCTGCTGATCTGCGTGACGACCGCTGTTGCCGTGACGGCGTTCGCCGCGCTGGCGTCGTACGCCCTGTCGCGGGTGCGCATCCCCGGGCGGGACGCGTTGCTCTACGGGTTGCTGCTGTTGTCGTCGGTGGTCACCGGTACGGCGGCGATGGTGCCGATCTTCGTGATGATGTTCCAGCTCGGGCTGATCGACTCGCGGTTCGGCGTCGCGCTGGTGATGACCGGCGGATTGTTGCCGGCAGCAATCTTCATCCTGAAGGACTTCGTCGATGCGGTGCCGAAATCCTACGAGGAGTCGGCGCGCGTCTTCGGCGCGTCGACCGGCCAGATCCTGCGCGACGTCGTACTCCCGGTCGCACGGCCCGGGCTCGCGACGATCATGGTCTGGGCGTTCGTCAACTCCTGGGGCAACTTCCTGGTGCCCTTCCTGCTGATCCGGTCGATCGAGAAACAGCCCGGTGCGGTGCTGATGCAGACCCTCACCGACGAAGGCGGCAGTGTGAACCTGCAGGTGCTGCCGGTGTTCTCGCTGCTGTTCTCCATCCCGGTCGTCGTGCTGTACCTGTTGGTGAACTCGCGATACGGGTTCCGCTTCCATGGAGGGATCAAGAGCTGATGGCGGGCATCGACATCGAAGGCCTCGCAACCGTCTACCCGAACGGCGTCCGCGCCGTCGACGGGCTGGACCTGCACGTGGCCGACGGCGAGTTCTTCGCCCTCCTCGGCCCGTCCGGTTGCGGCAAGACAACCCTGCTCCGGACGATCGCCGGTCTCGAGGCGGCGACCGAGGGCACCGTCCGCATCGACTCAGCCGATGTGACGCGCCTGGAGCCGGGCAAGCGCGGGGTCGCGATGGTCTTCCAGGACTACGCGCTCTTCCCCCACATGAACGTCTCCGAGAACATCACCTATCCCTTGAAGGTACGCCGGGTCGCCCCGGCCACCCGCTCCGGCGTTGCTACGCGCACCGCGGGCGAGCTCTCCTTGCAGGGCTTGCTGGAGCGCAAGCCGGCGCAACTCTCCGGCGGCCAGCAGCAGCGTGTCGCGCTGGCCCGTGCGATCGCATCCGAGGGCAAGGTATTGCTGCTGGACGAGCCGCTGTCGAACCTCGACGCCCGGCTCCGCCTCGAGGCCCGCACCTTCCTGAAGAAGCTCCAACGCGACCTCGGCATCACCACGGTCTTCGTCACCCACGACCAGGCCGAGGCCCTAGCCCTCGCCGACCGCATCGCCGTCATGGACTCCGGCAAGCTCCGCCAGTTGGGCTCGCCCCGCGAGGTCTTCGCTCGCCCCAGCAACACCTTCGTAGCCAACTTCATCGGCTCCACCCCGATGAACCTCCTCCCCGGCAAGGTGACCTCCGAATCGGACATCAGTGTGGTTTCCGTCCCGGGCGGTTCCTTGCCTGCGGCAACGGTCTCGGTTCCGGCCGACGCCGAGGTGACGGTAGGCATCCGACCCGAGTACCTGACCGTCGCGTCGGGTGACATCAGCGGTCCCGCCCTTCGCGGCGGCGTTGTCGTCGCCGAGAACCTGGGCACTCAATCCCTGGTCACCGTCGACTGCGACGGCACACTCGTCGGCGTCACCGTCCCCGAAGAAGCCGAACCATCCCCGGGCAGCGCTGTAGTCCTCACCGCCCCCGCCACCCGGGTCCTCCTCTACGACCGCGAATCCGGCGAACTACTGGCCCGCCAACCAGCCCCCGTCGCCTGATGCCCACCTCGCGCCGCTACCGCCCGACGACGAAGAGCCGGGAGATCGTCTGATGGCCGTCACCTCGTACCGCCGCCGTTGGACGCTGGACGATCGGGCCGAGTCCGTCTGGCACTCGCTTCCCGTCGACATCCCGGCCGACTGCGCCGGGCTCCTCGTCACGCTCACTGTCCCGCCGGTCGAAGGCGCCGTCATCGACATCGGCTGCGAAGGCGCCGGCGGCTGGCGCGGCTGGTCCGGTGGCGCCCGCCAAACGTTCGCCTTCACCCCCGAGGCCGCCACCCCCGGCTACCTCCCCGGCGAACTCGAACCAGGCACCTGGTGGGTCGTCCTCGGCCTCCACCGCATCCCGCTCGAAGGCGTCGAACTCCTCGTCGAAGCCACCACCGGCCCCGTCGACAACATCCCCGGCCTGAACGAGTACGCCGACGCGACCGCCGCCATCGCAGTACCGCAGCGACCACCACGCCGTACCCTCCCCGCATCCTCCGGCCTGAAGTGGATCGCAGGCGACTTCCACGCACACTCGCTCCACTCCGACGGCTCCACCCCAGTCGCGAACCTCGCCGCCCTGGGGGTGTCGGCCGGCCTCGACGTACTCGCCGTCACCGATCACAACACCGTCGCCCACCACGCCGAACTCCCGTCACTCAGTAAACGCTTCGGCATCGGCCTCATCCCCGGCCAGGAAGTCACCACCGACACCGGCCACGCCAACGCATTCGGCGAAATCGGTCCGATCGACTTCCGCCAACCCGCCGCCACCTGGGTCTCCGAGGTCGCCCGCCGCGGCGGTCTCCTCTCGATCAACCACCCCCTCGGCGGCGACTGCGCCTGGCGCCACCCGCTCCCCGAACACCCACCCCTGGCCGAAATCTGGCACTCCTCCTGGCTGGACCACACCTGGGGCGGCCCCATCGCCTGGTGGCAGGCCTGGGGCCTCGAAGGCACAACCCCCATCGGCGGCAGCGACTGGCACAACCCCACCTCATTCACACCGCCCGGCACTCCGACGACCTGGATCGCCGTAGACGCCGACGCCGAAGGCCCCACCGAACTCCCCACCGCCACCCTAGAAGCCCTATCCGCCGGCCGAACCGCCCTCTCCTGGTCCTACACGGCCCCCGTCCTCGTCCGAGCCGACGACGAGCTAATCGCCCTGGACGCCCCCAACACCCTGGTCATAACCCCCGACGGCACCCGCCACCCCATCCACACCTCCCAAGCCCACCTCCCCGCCACCCCCGGCCCCCACCTCCTGATAACCCACACCGGCAACTTCCTATCCGCCTGCGCATAACCCCACCCACCGACGACACCGCAGGCCCTGTGCCCTGACCGGCTACGGGTAGCTCGACGACGCGGCCCGCAATACGCCAACTGCTCAAACAGAAACAAGCCAAGCAAGCCAACACAGAACCAGACCGCCGCAGGAGCATGGCCGCCGCACGAACGACCCGACGCAGAAGCAGTCCGGCGTACGAACTCGCCAGCGCACGAACTCCCCCGTTGGGAGCTGCTGCCACCGGCGGACGCAGGCGGCCGACCACGGAGTACGCGAAGAACCTGTACGGCGACCTCGCAAAGGCGAACACAGGCTGACCCGCCGAGCGCACCCCAGCGCTCAACCCGACCAGCGCCAACGCGCGGACGAACCACGAGCAGTCCGGAGAGCACGAGCTCGCCGGCGGACACCCGTTGGGACCTTCCGCCGAAGGACACTCAAACGGCCAACCACGGAGCAGGCGAATTAGCTGTACGGCGGCCACGGGCGAACACCGGCTGTCCCGGCGCGGCACACCACAGCGCTCAGCCCAACCAGCGCCAGCGCGCACGGCACGAAGGCACGCGCCCGCCGACGAAAAAGCTGACCCGGCGCCACTTCCCACCGACTGACCTACACGGCCAACCCGCAGGGCCAAACCACGCGAAGACTTGCCCGGAGCCGCCCGCCGCCGTGCGCAGCCGACAAGCGCCAGCGCGCGGACGACGCACGGGCTCACCGACGGAGCAACTGGCCCGTCGGAAGACTCAACGACAGACACGCACACGGCGAACCCGCGCAAAGGCATACCAGCCGCGGCTCACCCACTTGGCCTGCTCGAGCGGTGCCTGCCAGTGCGTGGAGGGCGCGTGGACTGGCCTGGTTACCTCGGCAGATCATCGAGTTGGTCGAGGAGCCAGCGTGGGCCGGTGGTCGCGGCCTCGGGTTCGAGTCGCTCGCGCAGGCCGCGGTCTGCCGTGACGACTGTGACTTCAGGACGATCCGCCTGCCCAACAAGCTCAGCAGTCACGCGCACGATCGTGTCATCCCCAGACCCCGGCGCCAGCACGACCCGAACATCCCCGGTATCCGGCGCATCATCCCCAGCCACGGCCCGGCGAGCAGCACCCTCCAACACGACAACCAGCTCCGTATCCACCAACCGCTCCTGCAAAGCAGCCAGCCGAACCAGCAATCGCCGAGCAGCCCCGACCCGGTCCCGCCACCACCCATCCGGCCGAGACCCCACCACGTTGGCCGCATCAACGACCACCACCCGCCTCCGCCCACCATCCATCACCCAAGTCTCCCCCAACCCGCCCACCCCACGCGGCACCACACCACATGCAACGGAACCCACCGCCGTACGCGGCGATACGTACCGCGCTACCTGCGGATTCTCTCGGCTTGGGTACGGCGGGCCTGGGTTGGGTTAGTCGAGGAGCCAGCCGTTTTGTTCGGCTACTTGGATGGCGTCGGAGCGGGTGCGGGCTCCGGTTTTGCCTATTGCGGACCAGAGGCGTGTTCGGACTACGCGCTCGGAGACCTGGAGTTTGCGGGCCATGAGGGCTACGGAACCGCCTTCGCGGGCGGCTCGAAGGGTGTCGGTCTCGTTCTGGTCGAGTGGAGTTTCGGAGTACTGGAGGGTCTCGGCGGCCAGGTTGGCGTCGACTACGCGGAGGCCAAGGTGCACGCGGCGTACTGCGTCTGCGAGTTGAGGGGCCGGGCAGTCCTTCAGCGCGAAGCCTTTCGCTCCGGCGTCTAGGCCGCGGCGGAGGTGTACCGGCCGGCCGTATGTGGTGAGCATGACGACACGGCATTCGGGCATCGACGTGCGGAGCTTGGTGGTGACGGTGATGCTGTGATTCCCCGGTCCGGCCGCGTCGAGCAGGGCGACGTTGGCGCGGTGTCGTTTCGCTGCGCCTACGACGTCGTCGGTTCTGTTGAGCTCGGCAACGATCTCCAGATCGCGCTCGCGCTCCAGACGGCTGCGGAGCAAGCCTCGGCTGAGGATCTGGTCGTCGACCAGCAACAGCCGAATCCGGTCGGGCAAGCGTGCCTCCGAGGTATCCGTCCGGGCGTCGGGGAAGTACGTCCGGGAAGATGAGTTGGACTCGGTTCCAGATCATGGAGCGCGGCAACACGAGTAGTCCACATCAACGCGGCATCTCTACCAGATTGCGACCAGATCGCGACCACACCAGAACCAGGCTCAAGTTTGCCGGATGGGCTGGCGTCAGAGCGGACCGGCCCTGGCAGTCGCGCTGAGGGTTGGATGGCCGAGCGGAAGATCTAGCTTGAGCGATACCTCCACGGTTACGGCATCGGTGGTCGTGTTGCAGTTGGTCAGGTGGACCTTGTTGAGGATCGCGATGCGGGCGGCGGTTTCGCACGGCGTTGCGGGTGCGGTGGTGGTCGAGGGTTGATCGGCGATTGACGGGCGCGTGTCGCGAAGTCGCTGCGTGGTCAGGGAAGTGGCGGGGTGCGCGGAGGACGTGCTCGGTGCAAAGTCCGGGGTGCGTACGGCGGCTGTCGTCGGTGTGAGCGCCGTTGTGAGTTCCGCGCCCGTGGACGGAATTAGCTTGGCGGCCAGTGCGGAGGTCGCTGTCGGTGTGGAAGTCGCGGTCGGTCCCGTGATGGCGGTCGGTCCGGTGATGGCGGTCGTTCCGGTGGTCGCAGTCGGTGCGGTGGCGTTTGTGGGTTGGTTGGCTGCTGTGGCGAGGGATTGGGCGGCGCTTAGAGCGACTAGGTCTGCGGCGGCGGCGAGTTCGTGGCGGGCGATGGAAATGGTGGACCAGAGAGTTGCTGCGGCTAGGGCTGTTGTGAGGAGTAAGGCGGCCAGGAGGGTGTGGATTGTGGCGCTGCCTCGTTCCGGGTGGGTCATGGGGCCGTCTCTGGTTCGGCTTGGAGGGTGGCGGTTGCTGTTAGGTGGGTGGGTGTTAGGAGGGTGAGGAGTGGAGGGGTGTGGGTTGAGGTTGCTGTGACGGTTACGTGGATGTCCGAGGACTCGCGGGTGATGGTGATCGTGCCGGTGGGGATGGTGCGGTGGCCGAGGGCCTTTGCTTGATCGGGTGGTTCGCCGCGGGCTACTGCGCGGGCTACGTCTCGGGCCGCGTCGATGCATCGGATGTTGAGCACGACTAGGCCGATGGACCAGATGCCTAGTAGGAGCAGGGAAAACAGGACGGGGAGAGCGATAGCCAGCTCGGCCGTCACCGCGCCTCGGTCGGTACGGTGGCACTCGTCGGTGCGGTGAGAGCCGGTGGTGGGGTGGGAGCCGGTGGTGGGCCGCGAGCGACTGGTGCGCTGCGAGCCGGCGGTGGGGTGAAGGCCGGTAGTGGGCCGTGCGCCGGCGGTGGGGCGAGAGCCCGCAGTGTGGCGGGAGAACGCAGTGTCGTTGGAGAGGGCAGTGGGGCGGGAGACCGTGGGTCGGATTGTGGGGTTGGGGTGATGGGCGGGCAGGTGGGGCATTGGGGCTCCCTTGGGGTGGCGACCGGTCGGGGAGGGGTGGGCCGACCGGTCGCCTGACTGTGGGGGTGGGTTAGAGGTGGACGCCGTCTACGCCGGCGATTTTCAGGGCGTAATTGATGAGGGCTTTGAGGGCGTTCTGCATCAGGGGGGATTTGAGGAGGGCTACCAAGATGCCGCCTAGGCCGCAGGCGGCGACGATCGTGACGGCGTACTCGGCGGTTGCGGCGCCGCGTTCTGTGCGGGTGCGGATGTGCCGGAAGGTGCGCGAGCGGACGCGACGGAGGGTGTGGGCGCGGCGGTGCTCGGAGGTGTGCGGCAGGTGCTCGGGGGTGTGCGGCAGGTGCTCGAGGGCTTGGGACAAGAGGTGCCCAGGGGTGTGAGTCGGAAGCTGCTCTGAGACGGACGAGTCGAAGGGCGCGGGGATGTGAGTCGGAAGCTGGTTTGAGACGGAGGAATCGAAGGGCTCGGGGGTGTGGGAGTGAGTGGCTTTGAGATCGCTGGGGATGAGGGCGTCGAGTGGGCCGGGCTGGGTGGGGTGGAAGTGGTTGCTGAGGGCTACTACCTGGGTGGACATGTGTTGCCTCCTGAGGATTTGTGATTCGTTGAGAACATGCCGTTGTTGGGTGGGGTTTTTGGTGGGGACTTTGGGGTTGTGGATTGTGGGGTTAGGGGTTTAGGACGTACGGGATCAGGGAGCCGGCGATGGTGGGGACTATGGAGAGGAGGACGAAGGCTGGGAGGAAGCAGAGGCCTAGTGGGAGGGCTGCTCGGGATTCGGTGGCTCTTGCTTGTTGGTCGGCGGCGTGGTGGTGGGAGCGGCGGGTTTCGTCGGCTAGGTGTTCCAGGGTCTTGGAGAGCGGGGCGCCGGAGCGGAGGGAGCGGGTGATGGCTCGGGCCATGGGCGCGCAGGTGGGTTCGGCGCGTAGGTGAGCCCAGGCGGTGGCTGGGTCTGCGCCGAGGGCTAGGTGGTGGGCGATCTTCGTGAAGAGGTCGGCTAGGGAGCCGGGGAGGGCCTCGGCTACGAGGGTCAGCGCGTGTTGAGGTGGGCGGCCGGCTCGGAGGCAGGCGGTCAGTAGGTCGATGGCTAGGGGGAGGTCTCGGGCTAGCTGGGCGTTGCGTTGTTTGGTGGTGGCTGGTTCTAGGCGGGAGAGGGCTCGCGGGACGGCGTACAGGGCTATGGCGGCCGGGATCGCGCCCCGGGGGAGGCCGATGAGGAGTAGGGCGCCTAGGGCTGTGGTGGCTGCGGCTAGTCGGTGGTGGGGTGGGGTTCGCGGGTTGGTGCGGGGTTGGGGTCGGGTTAGGCGGCGGAGGTTGGGGCGCGGTGGGAGGGCGAGATAGATGCCCAGGGCAACTGCTGTTGCGGCGGCGAAGGCTTCAGACATGGGAACTCGTACAGGGGCTTCGGGTTGGGAGAGGCGGGTGATCCGGTGGAGGCCTGCGGCGGCGACGGCTTCAGGCATGGGGAACTCGTATGGGGGTTGCGGGTTGGGAGAGGCGGGTGGTCCAGTGGAGGCCTGTGGTGGTGAGGGCCAGGCCTGCTGCTAGGCAGAGCCAGCCGGGTGGGGTAGTGGTGAGGAAGGTGAAAGGGTGGGCGCCTAGCGCGTAGCCGAGGGCTATGCCGAAGGCGGGGAGGATGGCGAGGATTCGGGCGGTCGAGCGGGCGCCGGAGAGGCTCGCTTCGGTTTGGCGGTGGATGGCTTCGTCGGCTCGGAGGGAGTTGGCTAAGCGTTCGGTGAGGGCGGCGAAGGCGGCGCCGGATTCCTCGGTGACTCGCCAGGCGGCGGCTAGAGCTCGGAGGCTGTTGGCGCCTGGTTTGTTTGATGCTCGGATCAGGGCGGTGGGGACGTCGGCGCCGAGTTTGGCTGCGGCGTGGGCTACTTCTAGGTCTGGGCTGATGGAGGCTGCGCCTTCGAGGGCAGCGATGGGTGGGCGGCCGGCCGAGAGGTCGGCGGCTAGTACGTCGAGGGCTTCGATGATGTTGGCGCGGCGGGCGGCGGTGGATTTCTGCTGCTGGTGTTGGGCTCGTTGGTTGGCGATCAGGACTAGTACTGCGGCGATCGCCAGGGTTGAGACGAGGGCTTGAGAGCCGAGGATCGCGGTGGCCAAGGCGGTTGGCGGGGCTAGGAGAGCCGCCCGGGTTAGTCGGGTTCGCAGCGGGCTGCGGGTCGGGTACGGGCTGCGGGTTGGCTGCGGGCCGGGTGGCAGCGGGCCGCGGGTCGGCTGTGAGCCGTGGGTTGGCAGCTGGCTGCGGGTCGGCTGCGAGCTGCGGGTTGGCTGCGGGCCGGGTGGCAGCGGGCCACGGGTCGGCTGCGGGCCGCGGCTCGGCTGTGGACCGCGGGTTGGCGGCCGGCTGCGGGTTGGCAGGGGACCGGAGGTTGGCTGTGAGTTGGGGGTTGGGTGTGGGGGCGTGAGGTTTGGTTGGGTTTGCAGGCGGTGGAGGGGGGCCGGGGGTGGGAGCGTGAGCGTGCAGGTTAGGAGGGTCAGGATGGCGGCTAGGAAGGCTGGGGTCATGCTGCATCGACCGCAGTTGCGGGGAGGTTGGTGAAGAGGTGGGCGGGTGGGTGGAGGGTGAGGGTGTTGTCGGGGTGGAAGGTGACGGCGGGGTGGGTGGTTGGGGCGCCGCTGGGGTGAGGGGTGAAGGTGTGGATCTCGGCGATTCGGCGGCGGCCGGTTGCGGTTCGGGTCAGGTGGATCACGGCGTGGAGAGCTGAGGCGATCTGGCTGTGGATGGCTTCCCGGGTGATCCCGGCCAGGGCACCTAGCGCTTCTAGGCGAGCGGGTACGTCGGCGGCCGAGTTGGCGTGGATGGTGCCGCAGCCGCCTTCGTGGCCGGTGTTCAACGCGATCAGGAGGTCCACGACTTCCGGTCCGCGGACCTCGCCCACAACCAAACGATCCGGGCGCATGCGGAGGGCTTGGCGGACCAGATCTCGGACGGAGATTTCGCCGGTACCTTCCACGTTGGGCGGCCGCGCTTCCAGGCGGACCACATGGGGATGGTTGGGGCGTAGTTCACTGGCGTCCTCCACCAGGACCAGGCGTTCGGACGGGTCGGCCAGGGAGAGCAGCGAGTTGAGGAGGGTGGTCTTTCCGGTGCCTGTGCCGCCGCTGATCAGGAACGCCAGGCGGGAGTCCAGTAGGTCGCGCAGGATTGCGACGCCGGCTTGCGGGAGTGCGCCGGCAGCTACGAGGTCGTCGAGGGTGAAGACCTTGCGAGACGGGACGCGGAGCGACAGGCAGGTGCCTGGTGCGGCTATCGGTGCGAGTACGGCGTGGAAGCGGGTGCCGTCAGCCAGGCGGACATCGACGTACGGCGTGGAGTCGTCGAGGCGACGGCCGGCTGCGGCGGCGAGTCTGGTGGCCAGGCGGCGGATCGCGGGTTCGTCACCGGTGCGGATGGCTACGAACTCGAGGCCGTGGCCGCGGTCGATGTAGACCTCGTCGGGGCCGTTCACCAGGATGTCGGTGACGCCCGGCTCGGCCAGGAGGCTGTCGAGTGGGCCTGCACCCAGGGCTTCGCGGCGGAGGGCGGTGACGACGGCGAGGACCATGGCGTCGCCGCAGATGGTGCCGTCAGCACGGAGGGCCGCCGCTACGTGGACGGGAGTCGGCTCGGCGCCGGTGACCGCCAGCGTGCCGCGAACGCGGTCGAGCAGGTCGGCGGGGACGACTGTGGTGGTCACAGAATCACCAACTCTGATAGGTAGGACAGGGGCGGTCATGCCGCTGCCGGGTTGGCCAGGTCGAAAAGGTTCAGGAGGGTCGTGGCGGCTCGGGTCAGGGGGCTTCGGGGACCGGGGGTGAAGTGGCCTTGGTCCATGGCGGTCGGGAGGGTGCGATCGAGGCCGAGTTTTGTTGCTAAGGGCAATGAGAGATGGGTGGACACGTCAGCGGGCGACAGGGCGGGACGAGTGCTGCGGGCCACTACGCGGAGGTCACCGGCGACGGAGCGAAGCGGGCCGGAGAGGCGTTTGGCAGCCGCGACGGAGCGGACGTCGCAGGGGACGACGAGGAGAGTCGCGTTCGCGCGGATGAAGCCTTCCTCGACGGTCGGGTCAGCGCGGCGAGGGAGGTCCAGTACGACGAGGTCGTTGCTGCGTTGGGCGGCGCCGATGACCGAGCTCATCGTGTCCGGCGGCAGCACGGTGACATCGGACTGATCCCAGGACAGGACGGCGAGGCCGTCGACGGACGGCAGCGCAGAGCGAAGGGCCGCTGCGCTGACACGACCCGATGCATTCAGAAGCTTGGGCCAACGGTCGCCGGGATCGCGTTCGATGCCTAGGGCAAGCTCTATGCCCCCGCCGAGTGGATCGCCGTCGATGAGCATCGTCCGGAATCCGCGCCGATTGCCAAGGACCGCGACCGCAGCGGCGAGCGTGGTGGCTCCCGCTCCCCCGCAGCCGCCGACGAAGGCGAGAGTGACAGCCTTGCGATTCACCCCGTCCAGGGCGTCGGCCAGTTTGCCGGCGAGCAAGGACTCGTCGTCGGGTAGACGACAGACGACATCAGCGCCGACGTCGAAGGCACAGCGATAGAGCTCGTCGCCGTCGCGCGCCGAGCCGACCACGACGACTCCTGGTCGATGGGCGGGCTGGAGGCGGGCCAGCGGCTCGGCCAGGTCGCGGCCGATCACAACCAGCGAGCAGGTCTGCCAGTTGCGCCGGAGGCCGTGCAGGTCCGGCTCGACAAGGGGTGTGACAGCAGCGGCCGCAGCCAGTCGCAGGAGATCGTCGAGCAGGGCTTCGTTGGTAGTTGCCATGAGCACCGAGGTGGATGGTGAGTTGTCCATGCCAAGAAGATGCCGTCGTCAGGCCTGCTCCGAGCACCCGAGCGGAATCCCTGTGGACAAAGCGTTGTCGGGTTTCCGTCAGCAGCGGGAACCCGCCACGGCGAGCCGGCGACCAACCCGCCGGGAACAGTTACGGTTCCTTTCGAAGCGTCTTTAACTAAATTTCACCGGACCGCTTCCGTCCCATCGCTCCGGAGGATCTCTGATGAGTCGATTACGCATGCTTGCCGCCACCTCAGCCGTCGCGGCCACGGCCCTGCTCACCGCCGCCGGCGTCTCGCTCGCCGGCCAGGACGCCACCACCGCCAACGCTGCGACCACGGCGCAGGCGTCCAGCGGCGGCGTCAAAACGGCGTACTTCACCCAGTGGGGTATCTACGCCAACGCCTTCTACCCGAAGAACCTGATCACCACCGGCGCGGCCGGCAAGCTGAACTTCCTGAACTACGCGTTCGCCAACATCGATCCCACGAATCACACCTGCTTCATGGCCAACAAGGCCGCTTCGCAGGACGAGAACAACCCGAGCGCCGGCGACGGAGCGGGCGATGCGTTCGCGGACTACGGCAAGTCGTACGGCGCGGACATCAGCGTCGACGGAGTCGGTGACGTGTGGAACCAGCCGATCCAGGGGAACTTCAACCAGCTCAAGAAGCTCAAGGCGAAGTACCCGAACCTGAAGATCCTGATCTCGATCGGCGGCTGGACCTATTCGAAGTACTTCTCCGACGCCGCCTCCACCGACGCCAAGCGCAAAGCGTTCGTGAGCTCCTGCGTGAACATGTTCCTCAAGGGCGACCTGCCGGTCATCGACGGGTTCGGCGGCGCTGGTTCGGCCGCAGGCATCTTCGACGGCGTCGACATCGACTGGGAGTACCCCGGCTCGCCGAACGGGCACGTCGGCAACCACTACAGCGCTGCGGACAAGCAGAACTTCACGTCGTTGCTGGCCGAGTTCCGCAGCCAGCTCGATGCGTACGGCAGCCAGACCGGCAAGCGGTACTACCTGACCGCTGCCACTCCGGCCGGCCAGGACAAGATCGCCACGATCGAGACCAACAAGATCGGGCAGTACCTCGACTACAACAACGTGATGACGTACGACATGCACGGTGGCTGGGAAGCCACCGGGCCGACGAACTTCCAGGACCCGCTCTACACAGCGCCGAACGACCCGAGCAACCCGATCCCACCGGGTCAGGGCAAGTACTCCGTCGACGCTGCGGTGAAGGCGTGGACGACCGGCGACTCGGCGTACGGCATCCCCGGTGGGTTCCCGGCGAACAAGCTGAGCATCGGATACCCCTTCTATTACAGGGGATGGAAGGGTGTGCCGGCCGCGGCCAACGGCAAGTACCAGACCGCAACCGGACCGGCCGATGGACACGCCCTGAGCGGCAACGTGCCAGGTGTCTCGTTCTACAAGGAGCTGACCGGCTTCGTCGACAACCCGTCATCGACGTACTTCGACGACGCGACGAAGTCCTCCTGGTTCTACAGCAACGGCACGTTCTGGTCCGGTGACAACGCCCAGTCGATCAAGGCCAAGGCCGACTACCAGCACTGCAACGGTCTGGCCGGAGCGATGATGTACTCCCTCGAGGCACTCGACCCGGGCGTGACTCTCTTCAACAACGTGGTCGACTCGGTCAACGCCGACACCGCCGGCTGCAGCGGCCCTCCGACGACGCCGCCCACCACGCCTCCCACGACTCCCCCGACCACTCCGCCGACCACTCCGCCCACGACACCTCCCACGACTCCCCCGACCACGCCTCCCACCACGCCGCCGACGACGCCGCCCACCTCGGCCACCCCGTGGGCGCCGAACACGACGTACGCAACCGGTGCGCTGGTGACCTACAACGGCGTCACCTACAAGTGCATCCAGGGCCACACTTCCCTGACCGGCTGGGAGCCACCGAACGTCCCCGCACTCTGGGGCCGGGTCTGATCACGTACCGCCCACTGATCGGAGCATCATGAAACGACGTATCACTCTGGCGATAGCGGCCGTCTCGGCCGTGGTCATCGCTCTGCTGACCGCACAGGCGGCCAGCGCGGCAGGAGTCTCTGCCACCTTCACCAAAGTGTCCGACTGGGGTAGCGGCTTCGAGGGCAAGGTGACTGTCACAAACGGCACCACCAGCTCGCTCAGCACCTGGTCGGTCGCCCTCGACTTCCCGTCCGGCTACACCGTCACCACCACCTGGGACGCCAACCACACCAGCAGCGGACAGACGCACACGTTTACGCCGCCGAGCTGGGCCGGACCGCTCGCGCCCGGCGCAAGCGTCAGCTTCGGCTTCAACGGCAGCCCAGGCAACTTCGCCGGGATCGCGGCCTGCCGGTTGAACGGCGGCTCCTGCTCGGGCGGCGGTGGCGGCACCGCCCCCGGCGCACCCACAGGCCTCTCCGGTACGGCGTCAGGCACGTCCGTGAACCTGTCCTGGTCCGCTGCCTCGAGCGCCACGAGCTACAACGTCTACCGCAACGGCTCGAAGGTCGGCTCGCCCAGCGGCACGTCCTACACGGACTCCGGCCTCAGCGCGAACACGTCGTACTCGTATCAGGTGAGCGCGTCCAACAGCGTCGGTGAGGGACCCAAGAGCAACACCGTCTCAGTGACCACAGGCACCGGCGGCGGCAACACCGGCACCAAGCAGGCCGCGCCGTACCTGTACATGGGCTGGGGCGACCCGCCGAGCCCGTCGACCGTGATGAACGCAACCGGGATCAAGTGGTTCACCATGGCCTTCGTCCTGTCGGGCGGCGGCTGTAGCCCGGCCTGGGACAGCACCCGGCCACTCCAAGGCGGTGCGGACGCCAGCGCCATCGCAGCGATCCGGGCCGGCGGCGGTGACGTCGTACCGTCGTTCGGCGGCTGGAGCGGCAACAAGCTCGGCCCGAACTGCGGCACGCCCGAGGCGTTGGCCGGTGCGTACCAGCAGGTCATCAATGCCTACAACCTGAAGGCGATCGACATCGACATCGAGAACTCCGACGAGTTCGAGAACGAGGCCGTGCAGGACCGCATCCTGACCGCGCTGAAGATCGTCAAGCAGAACAACCCGGGTATCCGGACCATCGTCACGTTCGGTACGTCGACGACCGGTCCGACGTACTACGGCAACCGGCTGATCGACCAGTCGAAGGCACTCGGCGCGAACATCGACATCTTCACGCTGATGCCGTTCGACTTCGGTAGCTCGAACATCTACAACGACACGGTCGGCGCGTCCCAGGGCCTGAACAACAAGCTGAAGTCGACCTTCGGCTGGTCCACCGCGGAGGCGTACGCACACCAGGGCATCTCCGGCATGAACGGTCTGTCCGACCAGCAGGAGATGACGACGACCGCGACCTGGCAGAACATCACCAACTGGGCCAAGAGCAACGGGCTCGGCCGGCTGGCGTTCTGGTCGGTCAATCGCGACCGCGGTTGCGCCGGCGGCGGCGTGGTCTCGAACTGCAGCGGCATCGCTCAAGGCGACTGGGACTTCACCCGCATCACCGCAGGATTCTGACCCGAGAGGTACGGCGGGATGCGCGTCCGGCATCCCGCCGTACTCCGGAAAGCGACTCAGCCGGCCTTGATCGCTTCGATGATCAGGCCGTTGCGGGCGTTCCGCCCGAGCGGGATCGACGGGTGCAGGCCGTCGCGGAGATAGCGGGCCAGCCGGTTCGGGCTGGACGCCAGGTGCTCGGCCCAGTGAATGATCCGCAGGTTGTCGTAGCGGCGCGCGGCCTCGGCGAGCTGCAGGTTGATCCAGGCGCTGTTGCGCTGGTCGGCAACCTTGATCTCCGGGATGAACGCGGTGCGGGCGGCCTGGACGTTGACCCAGTAGACGGTCCGCTCCGGGCCGACGATCCGCATGGTCCGGTCGACCTGCGCAGCGACCGCGGGCGGCGTGAAGATGTCGTTGGAGCCGACCGACATCAGGATCCGGTGCGGCAGGCCGTACTCCTGGGCCCAGGTGTCCAACGCGTCGACCGCGGGCGTCACCGGGCGCCCGGCCCAGTTGTGGACGGCGGTCATGATGCCGAGCTGGGCCAACTGCCGGGCCAGCGCCGGTCCGTCCTGGACGCCGATGCTGTCGCCGAACATGAAGACGCCGTCGTTCTCACGGGTCCTGCGGATCTGCGCCTCGTTCGAGATCGCGCGGGCCTGACGCTCCCAGGCGCCGAGCACACCGGAGCCATAGTTGCCCAGATAGGCCAGTCCGGTCGTGCCGTCGGTCGCTGACTGCGGAGAGACCGGAGCCGCCTCGGCCGCGGACGCCGCCGCAACCGTCGACGCAGCCGCCGCCGTCCCGGCCGCGAACAGCAGCCGGCGACTCGGCCGGAAAGAACCCAGGCGCTTCCTCACGCAGGAAAGAGTGCGGTGGAAAGGCCTCTCACTGCAAGTCGACACCTGGAAAATTGGACGAACGCTACGGAAGTCGTTGTCATCGCAGTCAGCTGGACGTGGCCGCCCGGGACCGGACGAACGTCCGGAAACGCTCCGCTGCCGGCGTCAGCGGCGTACTCAGTCGCCACGACATCCCGATCTCCCGACGGGCCTGTACGCCGGCCAGCGGGATCGACACCGCGCCGCTGTCGTTCCCGCGGACCGCACCGGCCGGCAGGATCGCCACACCGAGTCCGGCACCGACCAGACTGTCGATCGTGGCGAGGTCGGTCGCCTGGAAGGCGAAGCGCGGAGTAAAGCCTGCGGCCTGGCACAACCGGTCCGTCACCCGCTGGAAGCCGAAGCCGGGCTGCAGAGCGACGAACGGCTCGTCCCGGACCTCCTCCAGCTCGACCCGATGCCGAGACGCCAGAGCGTGCCGAGGCGGCACATGCAGGCACAGTCGCTGCCGCTCCAGCAGATGCCAGCCGAAGTGAGCGGGGTCGGGCCGCGGCGCGATGATCGCGATCTCGGCCTCGCCGGTCTCGAGGTCCTGGACGATGTCGTGCGCCGGCTCCTGCCGCAGCTCGAAGCCGATATTCGGCGCATCCGCGCGGAACGCCTTCAGCAGGTCCGGCATCAGGCTCGTCGCGACCGAGTGCAGGAACGCCAGCCGCACAGTGCCGGACTCCGGGTCGACCAGTGCGTCGATCCGGCGCTTGGCCGTGTCGACCGCGGCCGTGCCGGCCCGCGCGGCCTCGAGAACGAGCCGACCGTACGGATTCAGCCGCACGCCGCGGCGTTCTCGCTCGAACAACGCCACCCCGAACGCTCGCTCGACCCGCTGCAGCGATCGGGACAGATTCGGCTGGCTGGTCCCGAGCGCGGCGGCCGCTTCGGTCAGGTGCTCGGTCTCCGCGAGTACGGCGAACCACCGCAGATCCTCGATATGCATACTGAAAGCGTATCGATTCCTACTGAAATTGACATTTTACGTATCACTGCAGGCGTGCGACCGTCTCAGACATGCACCAGTCCGTTGCCCGCCAGACCGGGTACCTGCCCGGAGACCCGGAGTACCGCAAGCTCTCCGTCGCGCTGTTCGCGGCCGGACTGGCCACGTTCGCTCTGCTCTACAGCACGCAGCCGCTGCTGCCCCAGCTCGTCGACGCCTTCCACGTCTCCCCCAGCCAGAGCGCGTTCAGCGTGTCGTTCGCCACGTTCGGACTCGGTCTTGCGCTGCTGGTCGCCGGGCCGGCGTCAGAGGTTCTCGGCCGGACCAATCTGATGCGCTGGTCGGTTGCTGCGACCACCGGGTTCGCACTGCTCAGCGCGTTCGCTCCGACGTGGCACACGCTGCTGGCCTTGCGAGGCCTGCAGGGAATCGCGATGGCCGGTCTGCCGGCGGTCGCGATGGCCTATCTGCGCGAGGAGGTACACCAGGACAGCCACGCGCGGGCCAGCGGTCTCTACATCGCCGGTACTGCGGTTGGCGGCATGGCTGGACGCTTGATCGCGGGAGGTTTGTCGGACCTCGGCGGTTGGCGGTTCGCGACCGGCGGGATCGCAGCGGTCGGCGTACTGTGCGCCGCGGTCGTCTGGCTGCTCCTTCCCGCGTCATGCAACTTCCGACCAAACCCGGCCCGTCGCCGCCGCGACCTGTTCTCGGTCCAGGTACTGAAAGATCCAGCCCTACTAGCCCTCTACGGGATTGCCGCGACAGCGGTCGGTGCGTTCGTGGCGGTCTACAACGGAGCGGTCTTCCGACTGTCCGGCTCGCCGTACCAACTGAGCGCTGGAGCAGCAGGGCTGGTCTTCTGTGTCTATCTGCTCGGCTCGGCCGGCTCGGCGACGGCGGGAACGCTCGCCGACCGCTACGGACGACGGGCGGTCGTGCCGATCGGGTGTCTGATCACCCTGGCCGGAGTGGCCATCACGCTCGCCGCTCCACTGCCGCTGATCGTGCTGGGCCTGGCCGTGATGACTGCCGGGTTCTTCGCGGTGCACGGAGTCGCCAGCGGCTGGGTGCCGGCTCGAGCGCACGCGAGCGGAGTCGGGACCGGACAGGCGTCCAGCATGTACCTCTTCTCCTTCTACCTGGGGTCCTCGGTCTTCGGAGGCCTCGCAGGTACGGCGTGGAGCCGCGCGGAGTGGGCCGGGGTGGCAGCGGAGGCAGGGGCACTGTTCGTCGTGACGTTCATCCTTGCCGTCCTGCTCAAGAACGTTCCGAGCAAGGTGCAAAACTAGCCAGGTGACGAAGGCGACGGATGCGGCGGACCAGTTGGGTCTCACCTACGAGGTGACCAGGCACGGCCGGGTGAACTCGTTGGAGGAAGCGGCGGCAGCGCGGGGTATCGAGCCTGCGCGGTTGATCAAGACGATCGTCGTGCGCCTGGCGGACGACGACTACCGGTTCGTCCTGGTGCCAGGTGATCGCGAGATCGCCTGGCCGAAGCTGCGGTCGCTGCTCGGCGTCAACCGGATCTCGATGCCCGACAAGGACACAGCCTTCGACGTCACCGGCTACGTCCGCGGCACGATCACGCCGCTCGGCAGCACGCACGCCTGGCCGGTGATCGCGGACGAGCGGATCACCGGCACCATCTCGATTGGCGGTGGGGACCACGGCGTCGGCATCACCGTGGATGCCCAGGCGCTCAACAAGGCTCTGAACGCAACAGTGGCTGACGTCACCGATTAGACGAGCAGACCGCGCTGCCCGGCGCGGAGTCCGGCCTGGAAGCGGGTTCTAGCGTCCAGTGCCTTGAGAATGCGTTGCATTCGCCGTTCTACGGTTCGTTGAGCCACTCCTAGCCGGCGGGCTATGGCCTGGTCCGTCAGACCTGCTGCAGCCAGCGACAGGAGCTGCTGGTCGTCAGCCGTCAGCGGACCTTCGGAGACCGCCGGCGTCAGCGGACTCGCCTGCTGCCACAAGAGGTCGAACAGGCGGAGCAGGGCGTCCAGGAGGCCGGACGGACCGAGCTCAACCACCACATCGGATGCCGTCGGCAGCAGAGCAGTCCGACGGTCGATGACGATCAGCTTGAGCGGTACGTCGCGCAGCATCCGGCAGCAGCCCGACGATCGGGCCGCAATCAGATCTCCCGGCTCCGACAACGACGCCATGTCGTAGATCGTTCGGTACCTCACACCGTGCGCCCGACGCGGCTCCACGGCGTACGGCATGCGATCCAGCACGAGTACTTCGTCCTGCGCGCACTGCTGCGCTTGGTAGAACCGCTGCGCGATCGCCTCGGTGCCCCGGATCACTGTGAACGCGTCCGGCTGCCGGAACTCGGCAGTCAGCACCGAAGCGCCCAGTCGCGCCTCCACAATCGCAGCCTGCTTCCGCAGCGCGAGTAGCTCGACCGCGGCCTCCGGTACTGCGGGCACGTAGCGGGCCGGACGGCCCGGCGTACGGGACGCCAGGCCGAGCGACAGCAGGGACCGTAGATGCCGGCCGACCCGGTTGGCGGGCCAGTCGACGAACGTGGTCAAGTCAGTTGCCGTGGACTCCGGTCGGGCCAGAAGCGCCCGGTAGAGCTGCTCGTCCTCCGAGCAGACACCGAGCGCCTCCAGCACCGGAGCCGGTCGATAACTGTGCATGATCAGGGCAGCGAGTGCACGTGGCTGCCGACCTGGTTCGCGAACTGGTTGCCGTTCGACGCGTCCCAGTTGGTCGACCAGGTCATCGCTCCACGCAGCGAGGGCCACGGGGAGCTCGGCCTGTAGTTGCCGCAGCCGGTGCCCTTGGTCAGGCAGTCCAGAGCGTTGTTGACGACCGTGGGCGAGACGTACCCGCTCCCCGCCGCCCGCGACGACGCCGGCAGGCCGAAGCCGACCTGGTCGGGACGCAGCCCGCCCTGCAGCATGAGGCAGGCCTGGGCGGTGATGAAGTCGACCGAGCCCTGCGAGTAGACCTGTCCGTCGCAGCCGTTCATCGAGCCGGAGTTGTAGTACTGCACGTTGACGATGGTCAGGATGTCCTTGATCGCCAGCGCCAGCTTGAAGTACTCGAACGACGTGCTCTGCATGTCGATCGTCTGCGGCGCCATGGTGATCACGAGTCCGCTACCGAACTGACTCTGCAGGCTGCGCAGCGCCTGACCCATGTACTGCGCATTGACCCCGTTCTCCAGGTCGATGTCGATCCCGTCGAATCCGTAGGTCCGCAGCACCGACAGCGCACTGGATGCGAAGTTGGAGGCCGCTGTGGGATCAGCAACCGAGATGGTGCCGTTCTGGCCGCCGACGGACAGGATGACCTTCTTACCGGCCGCCTGCTTCGCCGCGATGTCGGCCTTGAACTGGGCGACCGTGTAGCCACCGAGCCCAGCGCTGTCGAGGTTGAACGTGATGGCACCCGGCCGGGACGAGTCGGCGTCAGCGAAGGCCACTGCGATCAGGTCGTACGCCGCAGGCACGTCGGAGATCTTCTGCACCGTCGCGCCGTTGTTGAAGTTCTGCCAGTACCCCGTGAGCACATGCGCGGGCAGATTGCCGACGGGCGGGTTGGTGCCACCGTCCGACGTCGTGCCCGACACGGTTGCGCCGTACGGCGAGCAGTTCCCGCTCGGATCGCACGCCCGCACCTTGAAGGAGTACGTCGTACTAGCGGCAAGACCGGTGGCGGTCCAGCTGGTGACGTTGCCGACGCTCTGGGCGGCTCCGGTCCCGCGGACCACGTCGTAGTGGTCGATCCCGTTCGCGTCGGATGCAGCGGACCAGTTGAGCTTCAGCGAGCTCGAGGTCGGGCTACCGACCGTCAGACCACCTGGCGTCGACGGCGGCGTGGTGTCCTGCGCACCACCA
Source organism: Kribbella pratensis (assembly GCF_004365355.1). Classification (GTDB taxonomy): domain Bacteria; phylum Actinomycetota; class Actinomycetes; order Propionibacteriales; family Kribbellaceae; genus Kribbella. Next base: position 1,541,599 of record NZ_SODP01000002.1, read on the forward strand.
GGACCATCCAGTACGACGTCGTCGGCCTGGTACGCCGGGAGCGCGTACCAGCTGTGGACGTAGATCGTCACCGAGGTCGCCGACGCGCCCGTCGTGAACGGAACGGTCAACTGGCTCCACGTGGACGAGGTTGCCCACGTGGAGGGGCCACCGTCCACGCCAAGGTAGACATTCGATCCCTTGACCCATGCCGACAGCGTGTACGCCGTATTGGGCTGTACCGCTACGGACTGCGAGCACTGGGCGATATCGCTCGCGCTCGGGGTCGCTTGGAGGGCGTACGAGCCGGAGTGCGGAGCGGTCGTGGTGACGCCACCGGCAGGACACGACCAGCCGGAGAGCGTGCCGGACTCGAAGCCGGCGTTCGTGACGAGATTGGTAGCCGCGTAGGCGGCACCGGGGGCCAGGAAGGCCATGAGGACGGCGAGCAGGCTGATGACGACCGCTGCCTGGGGGCGGTACGCAGGCGGTTTCATGTTCTACAACCTGTGACCAAGCAATTACATTGTCAAGACCCTGCATAAAGTGGGAACGCTCTCACGCCCGGAAAAGCGAGAATCTTTACGCTTACTTGGCTGAAGGGAGAAAGGCGACGGCCCCCGGCGGGGGGGTGACCGGGGGCCGTCTTCGGCCACGGGCTCGGGGGGAGGAGCCGGGGGCCGTTCAGGAGGCGACAGTCTGCCACTGTCAGGAGGTATGTACCCCCCGAGATCGGGCTTCACACATCTCAGTTCAATTTCGACTGAACGTCTGTTGCCCGAGCGCTGGTCGCGCCCGAACGGGCGCTTCCGGCCAGTGTCACTGTCACACTGCCGACCAGTCTAACGGGATACCGGCCCACACAAAAGCCCGGGTCCCTCGGCGTTTCGCGCAGCTGCCTATGCTCGGTCCCATGGCGGACCCCGGGACGGCTCGATCGGCGGCCTTCTTCGATCTGGACAAGACCATTCTGGCGCGCTCCAGCACGCTCGCGTTCTCCCGGCCGTTCTACGCGGGTGGGCTGATCAACCGCCGGACCGTGCTGCGCAGTGCGTACGCCCAGTTCGTCTACCTGCTCGGCGGCGCCGACCACGACCAGATGGAGCGGATGCGCGAGTACATCTCCGCCATGTGCACCGGCTGGGACGTCGCGACGGTCAAGGCGATCGTCGCCGACACCCTGGACCACATCGTCCGGCCGATGATCCACACCGAGGCCGTCGAGCTGATCGCGCAGCACCACGCGGCCGGCCGGGACGTGGTGATCGTGTCGTCGTCCGGCGCGGAGGTGGTCGAACCGATCGGCAAGATGCTCGGCGCCGACAAGGTGATCGCCACTCGGATGGTGGTTGCCGATGGCAAGTACACCGGCGAGATCGCTGACTACGCCTACGGTCCGAACAAGGTGACCGCGATCGAGGCGCTGGCCGCTGCCGAGGGTTACGACCTCGCAACCTCCTACGGTTACTCGGATTCGATCACCGACGAGCCCCTGCTGGCCGCGGTCGGGCACCCGTTCGCGGTCAACCCGGACAAGGCGTTGCGCCGCATCGCGGTCCAGCGCGGGTGGCCGGTGCTGGAGTTCGCCGAGCCCGTCGAGCGCGCGGGTTTTCCCGGCGTACGGCGACGTGCCGTAGCCGCCGGCGTGGTCGCGGCCGTTGCCGCCGGGGCACTGTTGCTAGCCTCCCGCCGGCGCTCCCGGAGTGTTTGAAAGCTGAAGAGAGCTTCATTGTTCTCAACTCCATGAAGGCGCCGCATCCCCTTCCCAGAAAGGGGTTTCAGGAGTACAAAGGAAGCACAAAGGACTTTCGGGTCCGGTAGAGATTGCACGGCAACCAGGCACCCACGCGGCGACCAGCCCATCCCAAACGGGCAGCGCGACCCAGGCCAGTCCTGTGGCGGCAAACCGGTGCACGCATGGTAACCAGGGTGTTGTGCCAGCGACGGCGTTCTCAATCGAGAACGCCGTCCGCATGTGAGCTCAGGACACGAGCGGGGACAGCTCGGCACCTTTTGTCACGACTTCGCAGGACCGCAGCAACCAATCACGAACTCCGGTCAATCCTTGCACTGCGTAGTCGGTCAGGCCGCTCGCATACGATGCCTGCAACACATAGTGACCACCTTCGGGTACCGTCACCGCGACCGGGTCGATGCCTCGGGCAACCAATAGGCAGCGTTCGGCGGCCCGGGCAACCAGTCCGTTCGCGCTCGGGAACGGGCGGAGAACCGCGAGCTCGGCGTGCACGATCGCGGCCACGACCAGCCCGGGCGCCTTGGTCGGGCGGGTCAGGTTCTGCGCGAGAGCGCTCAACCGCTCCCACATCTCGTCCGCGCCCGGCGCCGGCGGCAGCCCGGGGATGTCGTCGGGCACCGGCTCCCGACTGGTCCGAAGATGGCCCAACTGGTCCTCGTCGCTCAGATCGGCCGCGGCCAACTGGTGCAGTCTGGTCCAGACCTGCACCGGCGCCTTGTCCAGCTGCGGCGCGAGTGCCATCAGTTCACCGGTCAGCCGGACCGCGCCGGAGGCCAGCCCGTCGGCAGCGCCCTGGCGTACCTCGTCCGGTGTCGACGTACTGCCGGCCAGGGCGGCGGACGCGTGGGCGCCGCGCAGCAGAGCCTCGGCTGTCATGTCCGAACCGACCCGGCGCAACCCCCGGTCCCGGAGCAGTACGTCGACCGCATCCCGGGCCGCAGCCGCCGCCGACCCGACCCCCTCCAGCCCAGCCAACGGCTCGAACACATCAGTACTCATGCGTGCAGCCTAGGATGACGTCGTATGGCGCTCGGCACCGTCCCCAGGTTCAGCATTGTGGTCCCCTGCCATGCCTCGCGGGCGTGGTTGCGGCCGTGCTTGGACTCTGTGCTGAGCCAGTCGTTCACCGACTTCGAGGTGATCGGCGTCGACGACGCGGACCCGGACGGCTCCGGCCGGATCCTGGACGAGTACGCCGCGGCCGACCCGCGGGTCCGGGCGCTGCACCTGGACGAGAACATCGGGCTCGGGCTGACCCGGAACGCCGGGCTGAAGGAGTGCCGCGGCGAGTACGTGCTGTTCCTGGACGCCGATGACACCTACACGCCGGGCTCGCTGGACGCGATCGCCACCCGGATCGACAACACCAACCAGCCGGACATCGTGCTGTTCGGCTACGAGCGGATCTTCTGGGACGGGCGGGTGGTCGCGAGCCAGCGCCAGGAGGCGTTCGCGCGGGAGGGGGCCGGGGTGTTCACCGCGGCCGAGCGGCCGATCTTCCTGACCTTCCTCGAGGTGGTCTGGAACAAGGCGTACCGGCGGGAGTTCCTCACCCGGCACAGCTTCGCGTTCACCTCCGGCTTCTACGAGGACGCGCCCTGGACGTACTCGACGATGCTGACCGCCGAGCGGATCGCCACCCTGGACCGGGTCGTCGTGCACTACCGGCAGCACCGGACCGGCGGCAACATCCACGCCACCAGCGGGCGCCGCCAGTGGGACATCTTCGACCAGTACGACCGGGTGCACGCGTTCATCCAGTCCGACCCTGACCTGGCCGGCTGGCGCCGGTTCGCGTTCGACCGGTCGCTGGACCACATCGTCGCCGTACTCGCGAAGCCGGAGCGGATCGACCCCGACGACCGGGCCGAGTTCTTCCACGCGGCCCACGCGTTCGCCAAGCGCTGGAAGCCCGAGGGCTACACCACGGACCGGACGGCGCGCGGATTCAAGCGCTGGTTGCTGATCCACGACGACTACGCGACCTACTCGACGCTGAAGCTCAGCTCGCGGATGCTGCACGGCCAGAGTCCGCGCAAGACGGTCCGCAAGATGCTGCGCCGCAGCAAGCTCGACCCGAACCTGGCCGCGTACACGGCGTACTGGTTCAAGCAGTACGCCTGCAACCCGCGGGCGATCTACGAGAAGGCGGCCGAGCTCGCGCCGCACATCCGCGGGGTCTGGGTGGTCGACAACGATCACCTGAGCGCGATCCCGGAGGGCGTCGAGTACGTCGTCGCGGACTCCCCGGCGTACGAGAAGCTGCTCAGCAAGGCGACGTACTTCATCAGCAACATGAACTGGCCGAAGGAGGTCGAGAAGCGCGAAGGCCAGATCCACCTGCAGACCCAGCACGGTACGCCGCTGAAGACCATGGGCACCGATCTGCGCAACTTCCCGCAGGCGGCGAAGGACCTCGACCTCGAGGAGCTGATGCGCCAGGTCGACCGCTGGGACTTCAACCTCTCCTCGAACCGGTACTCCTCGGAGATCTGGGAGCGCACCTACCCGGCGTACTTCGAGGAGCTCGAGTACGGCTATCCGCGCAACGACCGCCTGCTCACCGCGACCCTCGACGACGTCCGGGCGATCCGGGCCGAGCTGGGCTTCGACGACTCGCACCTGGTCATCCTCTACGCGCCGACCTTCCGCGACGGGGTCGACTCGGTCCGCCTGCCGACCGGGTTGAAGGACCTCGGCGGGACCGGTCTCCAGCTCGACCCGGGCCAGCTGGCCGGCGCGGCCGGCGACCACGGCCGGGTGCTCGTGCGGACGCACTATTCGTTGTCCACGGCACCGGAATCGCACGACGGCAAGGTGCTCGACGTGTCCCGGCATCCGCGGGTCGAGGACCTGCTGCTGGCCGCCGACGTACTGATCTCGGACTACTCGTCGATCACCTTCGACTACGCGAACCTCGACCGGCCGATCATGCTGCACGTCGAGGACCAGGGGTTCTACAACAGCCGGCGCGGGACGTACTTCGACGTCGCCGACTTCCCGCCCGGGGTGGTGACGCGATCGTCCGACGAGCTGTTCGCCGCGTTGCGGAACGGCACCTTCGCGACGCCGGAGGCGGCCAAGCACCGGCACCTCTACCGGGAGAAGTTCTGCGAGTTCGACGACGGCCAGGCGGCCGAGCGCGTCGTACGGCGGGTCTTCCTGGGCGAGACCGACGTCCCCGCGATCGTGCCATTGGCCGACCGGTCACCGGCGCCCTCGGCGTACTTCGTGCATAATGGCTGACATGTCGATCAGCCTGAAGCCGTCCCACGCCCTGCGCGTGAGCTTCAGCCTGCGACGACGACGCACTGTCTGAACACCCCAGCCTGTTCCAGTCGCGTCTCTTCGAAGGACCCTGTTATGTCCGCAGTTCTGCCTGTCCTTGCCACCAGACTGTCCGCTGCCGCCGAGGCCGCCTTCGGCACGCCCTACGACCCGGAGTTGCGGGCGGCCACCAAGCCCGAGTTCGGCCACTACCAGAGCAATCTGGCCCTGCGGATCGGCAACTCGCTCAAACAGCCGCCGCGGGATGTCGCGGCACGCCTGCTGCAAGAGCTGAACCTCGACGACCTCTGCGAACAGCCAACCATCGCCGGGCCCGGATTCATCAACCTGACGCTGCTGCAGTCCACCCTGGCCAAGGCTGTCAACGAGCCGGAATCCTTTACCAGCAACGGGCAACGGGTCGTCGTCGACTATTCGCAGCCGAACGTCGCGAAGCAGATGCACGTCGGCCATCTCCGGTCGACGGTGATCGGCGACGCACTGTGCAACGTGCTGACGTACGTCGGGTACGAGGTGATCCGGCAGAACCACGTCGGCGACTGGGGAACGCAGTACGGGATGATGATCGAGCAGCTGCTCGAGGAGGGCGGGACCGCGGAATCCCTTGATCTGGAGGGATTGCAGCACCTGTACGAGCGGAGCCGGAAACACTTCGATGCTGATGGCAACTTCGCCGACAAGGCCAGGCTGCGGGTCGTCAAGCTACAGTCCGGCGATCCGGAGACCCTCGCCGGCTGGCAACACATGGTCGACGTCTCCCTGGACGACTTCGAGAAGGTCTACGCCCTACTCGGATCGAACCTCGCAAGAGAAGACGTAGTCGGTGAAAGCGCCTACAACGACGGCCTCCCACAGGTCGTCGCCGACCTCGATCACCAGGGCCTCCTGACCGAGTCCGACGGCGCCATGTGCGCCTTCCTCCCCGGATTTCTTGGCCGCGACGGCAGTCCGCTCCCTGTGATCGTCCGGAAGTCCGACAGCGGATTCGGCTACAGCGCAACCGATCTGGCCGCGATCAGACACCGGATCAACACCCTCCACGCCGACCGGATCGTGTACGTCGTGGACCACCGGCAGGCGCTGCACTTCGACATGATCTTCACGCTGGCCCGAGCGGCCGGCTGGCTGCCGGAGACCGTGCCGGCCGAGCACGTGGAGTTCGGCACCGTCCTCGGGCCGAACGGAAAGCCCTTCAAAACGAGAGCCGGCGGCACGGTCAAGCTGGTCGAACTACTGGACAGCGCAGTCGCCCGGGCCGACTCTCTGCTGGAAGGCCGGGACGGAGTCGACCGGACAGCGACCGCGCGGGCAGTCGGCATCGGCGCCGTCAAGTACGCGGACCTGTCGAGCGACCGGGGTAACGACTACGTGTTCGACCTGGACCGGATGGTCGCGATGACCGGCAACACCGGACCGTACCTCCAGTACGCGCACGCCCGGCTCACCAGACTCCTGTCCAAAGCTGAGACGGCAACAGAGGTCACCGAGCTCAAGGACCCCGCCGAGCAGCGGCTGGCCCTCCTCCTGACCGGCTTCGCGGCCACCGTCGCGCAGGTCGCCGAGACGCTCCAGCCACACAGACTATGCACCTATCTGTACGACGTAGCGTCCGCTCTCTCCATCTTCTACGAGCAGTGCCCGGTTCTCAGCAGCGAAGGCACGACCAGAGCAAGCCGGATCGCCCTCTGCGCTGCAACCCGCGCCGTGTTGCAGGATGGACTCGGCCTGCTCGGTATCGAGGCCCCTGACGCGATGTGACTCACTGGAGGTACGGATGCTGCCGTGGTCGGCCGAGCTGAACGGACGCTTGGAACAACTGACGTTCACCAGCGAACTGCTGCGCGGGAACCCGCTCGGCGATCCGCACGAGCGCCCGGTGCTGGTCTACCTGCCGCCGGGGTACGACGAGTCGGAGGACCGCTACCCGTCGATCTACGTGACGATGGGCTACACCGGACACGTCGGGATGTGGTTCAACCGGACTCCGTTCCGCCAGCCGTACCCGGAGTTGCTGGACGCGATGTTCGCGGACGAGAGCGTGCCGCGGGCGGTAGTGGTGTTCGTCGACTCCTGGACGAAGTACGGCGGCAGCCAGTGCCTCGACTCGCCGGGCACCGGGCAATACCAGTCGTATCTGTGCGACGAGATCGTGCCGTGGATCGACTCGACGTACCGGACCGTGGCCGACCGCGACCACCGCGCTGTGACGGGCAAGTCGAGTGGTGGGTACACGGCTATGGTGACGCCGTTGCTGCGGCCGGATGTGTTCGGGGCACTCGCCACCCACGCCGGTGACGCGCTCTTCGACGTCTGCTACCGGCCGGAGTTCCCGGAGCGTGCGCGGACGCTGCGGGACAAGTACGACGGCAGCTACGAGAAGTACTTCGAGGTGCTGGCGACCCGGACCGGCCGTACGACGAACGAGGACCTGCACCTGCTGGAGATGTACGGCTACGCGTCGGCGTACTCCGCTGAGCCCGACGGCACGGTACTACTGCCGTTCGACGACCTCGGGTCGATCGTCCCGGACGTCTGGGCGCGCTGGCTGTCGCGGGACCCGGTGGAGATGGTCAAGGAGCCGCAGTACGCCGATGCACTGCGCTCGCTCCGCGCGGTGTGGATCGACGCGGGCAAGCAGGACGAGTACTACCTCGACCTGGGCGCGACCGCGTTCCACCGGGCCGCGCAGCAGGCCGGTCTGCCGGACGAACGGATGCACTTCGAGCTGTTCGAGGGCACGCACGGCGGGATCGAGTACCGCTACCCGATGGCGGTGCGGTGGCTCGCCGAACAGCTGAGCTAATTGACGTGCCTCGACCCTCCGGACGCCGTACCTTCGTGCCATGAAGTGGCCGGAGGGGATCGAGGCGCGCCCGATCGACAAGGATGACGTCGAGGCGTGGGCGGAGCTCGTCGCCGCCAAGGAAGAGGTCGACCAGGACGGCGAGAACTACAGCGCCGAGGACCTGGCCGAGCAGCTGGAGCACCCGCACCTGGACCTGGCCCACGACACGATCGGCCTGTGGTCCGGCGACCGGATGATCGGCTACGGCATCGCGCATGTGAAGTCCGCCGTGGTGGACGTGGACCGGGTCAATGTCGAGGGCACCATCCACCCTGAATGGCGCCGGCGGGGCCTCGGCACGATGCTGATGCGCTGGCTGATCCAGCGCGCCGGCGAACTGCACACCGCCAAACACCCGGAAGCCCCCGGTCAGGTCGGCGTGGGCGCGAGCAGCGCCAATGCCGGCGCGGACCGGATGCTGCGCAACCTCGGATTCGAGGAGGAGCGCTACTTCTTCGACATGCGCCGGCCGCTCGACCAGCCGATCCCGGACGCGCCGGTCGCCGGCGGGCTCAAGCTGAGGTCGTACGACACATCGTACGAGGAAGCGTTGCGGCTGGCCCACTACGAGGCCTTCTCCGACCACTGGGGCTGGACGCCGCCCACCACAGAGGGCTGGCGAGCCAGGAACGTCGGATCACGTGCTTTCCGCGGCCAGCAGTCGTACTACGTCCTGGACGGCGACGTCGTGGCGGCGTACGCCAACGCCTACGAGTGGGACGCCGACACCGAGGTGACGGGGGTCCGGGAGCTGTACATCGGCCAGGTCGGCACCCGGCGGGCGTACCGCGGACGCGGACTGGCCCGCGCGGCCCTGGCGAAGGTGCTCGCCAAGGCCGCAGAGGCCGGGTACCAGCGGGCCGCGCTCGGAGTCGACGCCGACAACCCGACCGGAGCCCTCGGTCTGTACGAGCGCCTCGGCTTCGTCACTCACCAGAAGTTCATCAGCTACCAGCTGCCGCTGGGTTGATGTTCTGGTTCCGGTGGAACACGTTGTCCGGGTCGTACTTCCGCTTCAGCTCCACCAGCCGGTCGTACTTGTCGCCGTACGACGCCCGGATCCGCGCCTCCTCGGGCTCTGCCATACCGTTCACGTAGCTGCCGATGCTGATCGCATGCGGCTGCATGGCGTCCCAGAACGACCGTGCCCACGCCCGCTCCGGCTCCAGCGCTTCGAGGACCGGCGTGGTCGCGATCACGAACATCGCATAGCGTTCGCCCCGCTGTCCGCTGAACGCCGTGGCGTCGTCCGGCGTCTCGAGGTAGCCCTGGTCGAGGTGATAGAACATCGTCGCCGACATCGGCGACGTCTTCCGGGGGACCTGGTCGGTGATCACGTCGATCGCCGCGTCGGTCAGCGCCTCGAGGTACGTGCCCTTCTCGTAGTGGAACGCACCCCACGCGTTCGGCTCGTCGAGCAGTTGCTGTACGGCGGCGTACGGCATCGGGGTGGCGAACTCGAACAGCGGCGGCACCAGCCCACGGATCCGGGCCATCGCCTCGGCATGCTGCTCCGGCGACCCGAAGCCAACCATCACGAGCGCGTAGCCGAGCTTGAAGTGATGCTCCGCCGGGACGAACGGCGCAGGTGGCGCGTTCAGGCAGGCGATCACCACGTTGACCTCGCGGGGCAGCGCCGGGATCACGTCGCGCGCCGCGCGCAGCATTTCGGAACCCTGCTCCTGGCCCCAGAACGCGATGCCGTAGTTCACGATCGGTCCGACCCGGTGCAACCGGAACTCGAACTCGGTGACGACCCCGAAGTTGCCGCCGCCACCACGGACGGCCCAGAACAGGTCGGCGTTCTCGTCCTCGGCGGCACGCAGGATGCTGCCGTCGGCGGTGACGACCTGGATCGACTCCAGGTTGTCGATGCTGAGTCCGTGCATCCGGGTCAGGAGCCCCATACCGCCGCCGAGCGTGAGCCCGCCGACGCCGGTGTGGCTGACGATGCCCGCCGGTACCGCGAGACCGTGCTCCTGCGTAGCGCCGTCGAGATCCCGCAGCAGCGCTCCGCCGCCAACGCGAGCACGCCGCGCCTCGGGATCGACAGCGACCTGGTTGAGCCGGCTCAGGTCGATCATCAGACCACCGTCCACCGACGACAGTCCTGCCATGTTGTGGCCGCCGCCGCGGACGGCAATCTCCAGTCCCTCCGCCACCGCGTACCGAACGGCGGCCTGGACGTCCTCGGCCGAATGCACCTGGGCGATCACAGCCGGCTCCCGGACGTGCTCGGCATTCCACAACCGCCGAGCCTCGTCGTACCCCGCGTCCTCCGGTGCGAACACGGTCCCGCTCAACGCCGTGCGCAGTTCCCCCACCGTCAACGTCATTCCAGTCCCCTCCCCGATGTGTTGCCGCCGGGCCAGGTGCCCGGCTTCGCTTGTCAGCGTTCTTTCGGGCAGCCTGCAGACTCGCCGGGGTTATCCACAAGGGAACGGATTCCCGGTTGGGCAGGAACTTCGCTGGGTGTCAGACTCGTCGGCGTGAGTGACGAGGAAATCCTGCAATTGTTACCGATCACGGCTGCCGTCGTGGCGATGCGCGACGATCGCGCCGACGAACACCTGGCCCGACTGGGCGCGTACGACGAGCGCGACCAGGCGCAGGTGGACCGTTGTGTGCAGGCGTTCCTCACCGGACTGCTCCGCACCACCTGGGAGCGCGGCTGGGCGCCGGCCGACGTCGTCCAGCACGGCCGCCGCAGCCTGGATCCCGGCGTCGAGCCGCTGCTGCTGGCCGCGATCGCCGCCGAACACGTGGGCTACAAGGCCGCGACGATCGACTCCCGCTGGCTCGAACAACTGAGTGACCTCGGCGTCCCGCAGCCGTTCACCGAGCTGAGCCTGACGGCGTGGGCCGCCGGTGCTCGCGTCGGCCGCTACCTCACCTTGCACCACGCGCTGTCCCTGGCCGGTTTCCTCCAAACGCTCCCGGTCCTGGCGCGGATCTTTCCACTGCCCGGTACGACGGTCCGCCAGCCGCACCATGTCGTGCCGGCGAACGGGAAGATGCTGGCGCGGATTCGTGCGCTGCTCGCCAAGGCGGAGGCGACCGAGTTTCCGGATGAGGCCGAGGCGCTGTCGGGGAAGGCGCAGGAGTTGATGGCCAAGTTCTCGCTGGACAGTGCGCTGGTCGAGGCGGACGTGGAGCTCCCGGACGACTCAGCTGCCCGGCGGCTGTGGGTCGAGACGCCGTACGTGTCGGCCAAGGCGCAACTGGTCGGCGCGGTCGCGTCGGCAAACCGGTGCCGGACGGTAGTGATCGACGACCTGGCTGTGGTCACGATCGTCGGCGCGGAGGTTGATCTGCAGCACACGGAGATCCTCAGCACCTCGCTGCTCGTGCAGGCGAACCGGGCAATGATTGCCGCTGGCAAGCACATCGGTCATCGGGGTGAGTCCAGGACGCGCTCGTTCCGGCAGTCGTTCCTGATGGCGTATGCGTTGCGGATCGGCGAACGGCTGGAGCAGACCGCGGCCGCGACGCAGGCCGCCGTACCGGAAGCGGATGCGGGTCGTCTGCTGCCGGTGCTGGCCAAGCGGGAGGAGCAGGTGGACGCGCTGTTCACGCAGCTGTTCCCGAACACGACGACCCGGCGGACGCGGATCACCAACGGCGCGGGATGGCACGCGGGCCTGACCGCCGCCGACCAGGCCCAGCTCGACGCCCGCCGGCAGGTGCGGAGGTGAAGATCGAGGAGACCACAATCCCTGGAGTACTGCGGATCGAGCTCGAGGTGAAGCCCAACCACGACGGGTGGTTCAAGGAGAACTTCCACCGCGAGAAGCTGGCCGAGCTCGGGATGGACGTCGTACAGCACAACGTCGCGTACTTCGCCGAAGCCGGGATCGTCCGTGGCATCCACGCCGAGCCGTGGGACAAGTACATGTCGCCGTCATCGGGTCGGGTGTTCGCGGCGATCGTCGACCTGCGGGACAACGAGACCTTCGGCCGGGTGGAGACGTTCGAGCTCGGTCCGGAGCAGGCGTTGTACGTGCCGCGCGAGGTCGGGAATTCGTTCTGCACGGTGACGCCGCACACGACGTACAACTTCCTGGTGAACGAGCACTGGTCGCCGGAGCGGGTGGCCGTGGATCTGTTCGACCCGGAGCTGGCGATCGAGTGGCCGGTCCGGGAGCTCAACTACACCGAGCGGGACGCTGCTAACCCTTCGCTGGAGAAGCTGCGGCAGCAGCGGGTCTGAGCCCGCACAACACGATGTCGAGCAGGCGGTTGGCCTGCTCGGGCTCGATGTCGCGGCCCATGTTGATGCCGCCGACCAGCCGCATCACGTCGGCCAGGTCGAGCTCCGCCCGCACCTCGCCGGCCGCTTTCGCCTTGTCCAGCAGAAGATTCCCGGCCTCCTGCACGTTCACCTTGCAGGCCTTGAAGAACGGCGAATCTTTGCCCAGGGCAACCGTAAGCTCGCTGGCCAGCGTGCCCTTGGACAAGCCGTACCCGAGGAAGCTGCGCAGCCACGCGGCCAGCGCGTCGAACGGCTCCAACTCACGGTCGAAGTCGTACGCCCGGTCGCAGACCGACTGGATCTCCTCGACGTAGACGGCCTCGAGCAGCGCGGTCCGGCTCGGGAACCGCCGGTACAACGTGCCGATGCCGACTCCGGCGCGGCGGGCGATCTCCTCCAGCGAGCTGTCGGTGCCGTGCTCGGCGAAGGTTTCCCGGGCGGCCGTCACCAGGCGGTCGTAGTTCCGGGCCGCGTCCGCACGGGTCGGCCGCGTGCACGGCAGCGGTTGCGGCGCCATCCAACCTCCTCGCACGGGTCTGTTCAGAATATCGCTTGCAAAGCGGAGGATGCCTCCGTATCGTATCCGGAGGAGCGCTCCGCTTTCCTCTCACAACTGTAACCCCCTCGGGGTAAGGAGCAACATGTCGGCAACAGCCGCGGCGCCGGCCGGCGCCAGATCCGGCACGCCCGCTCGGCGGCCGGGGGTAGTACTCGCAGTCATCCTGGTCACCCAGCTGATGGTGATCCTCGACGGCACCGTGGTGAACATCGCGATGCCGCATATCCAGCAGGCCCTGCACTTCAGCCCGTCCAGCCTGTCGTGGGTGCAGAACGCCTACGCACTCGCGTTCGGCGGTCTCCTGCTCCTCGGCGCCCGCGCCGGTGACCTGCTCGGCCGCCGCCGGGTGTTCATCACCGGTATCAGTGTCTTCACGCTCGCCTCGCTGCTCGGCGGTCTCGCGCCGAACGCGGAGCTGCTGCTCGCCGCCCGGGTCCTGCAGGGCATCGGTGGCGCCATCGCCGCTCCGGCCGCGCTGACGCTGCTCATGCTCACGTACCGCGAAGGTCCCGAGCGGATGAAAGCACTCGGCTACTACAGCCTCGTCTCGTCCGGCGGCGGCAGCGTCGGCCTGGTCCTCGGGGGCATGCTGACCGAGTGGGCGTCCTGGCGCTGGGGCCTGTTCGTGAACGTCCCGATCGGTATCGCGCTGGTCTTCGCCGCGCGACGCGTGCTGACCGAGACCGAGCCTGAGACCGGTCGCTTCGACGTGGCCGGTGCGCTCACGTCGACGCTCGGCATCACGTCACTCGTCTACGGCTTCATCCGCGTCGCCGAGGCCGGCTGGACGTCGGCCGAAGTACTGGCAGCCTTCGCGGCCGGCGTGGTGCTGCTGGTCTCGTTCGTACTGATCGAGCGCCGGGTCAGCCACCCGATCGTGCCGCTGCGGCTGTTCAAGTCCGCCGCCCGGTCGACGTCGTACCTGACCATGCTGCTCGTCGTCGGGACGATGTTCGGGATGTTCTTCTTCCTGACGCAGTACCTGCAGGGCGTGCTCGCGCTGAGCCCGCTGTCGGCCGGCCTGGCCTTCCTGCCGATGACCGGTCTGCTGTTCACCGCGTCGCGCGTCGTACCGCGGCTGGTCGCACGGATCGACGGCGCGAAGCTGATGCTGGCCGGATCGACGCTGGTCGTACTGGGCACGGTGTGGCTGACGCGACTGGACGCGCACAGCACCTACCTGCACGACGTGGTCGGTCCGCTGCTGCTGTTCGGCGGCGGTGCCGGGATGATCTTCATCCCGCTGGTCGGCCGGGCCATCTCCGGTGTCGCACCGCAGGACTCGGGCGCCGCGTCGGGCATGCTGAACGTGGTCCAGCAGGTCGGCGGCGCACTGGGCCTCGGCATCCTGGTCACGATCTTCGGTACGGCGAGCCGCAACTCGACCTCCGTCGTACCGCGGGAGGTCCTGGTCGACGGGGTCCACGCAGCCTTCATCGGCGCACTGGTGTACGCCGGACTCAGCCTGACCATGATCGTGATCAGCGTCCGTCCGTGGAACTGGTTCCGCACCGAACCGGCGCCGGTCGAGAGCCTGACTCAGATGGAGGCGGCGCCGTCCACGACCAGCACCTGACCGTTGATGTTCGTGTTCTCCAGCAGGAGCATGCGGACGACCGGCAGCACGTCCTCCGGCTCGGTCAGGTGGCCGGTCGGAGTACGGCGGACGATCTGGTCGAGCTGGGTCTGACCTAGGACCGCGGACATCTCCGAGGCGAAGAAGCCCGGCGCGACCGAGTTGGCGAGGATGCGGCCACCGAGCTCACGAGCGAGTGAGCGGGTGGCCGCATCCATACCGCCCTTGGTGGCCGAGTACGCCACGAGGCCGGGATAGCCGCGTTGCGCGCAGATCGAGGTGATGTTGACGATCCGGCCCTTCAGACCCTTGGCGAGCATCCGGCGCAGGACGAAACGGGTCAGGATCAACGGCGACGTCAGGTTGGTCTGGATGATCTCGGCCAGGTGGTCGGCGGACGTGTGGACGTGCAGCGAGTCCTGACCGATCGCCGCATTGTTGACCAAGGCATCGATCGGCCCGAGGACCTCTTCGACCTGTTTGACGAAGGCCTGACCGGCTTTGGCGTCGTTGACGTCGACCGAGCCGTAGTGCAGGTGGTCCGGGTACTTCTCGCCGAGCGCTCTCAGCTCCGGCGTGACGGTCCGGGCGAAGGCGGCGACCTTCAGGCCGGCCGCAAGCAGGTCGGTGACGATCGCCAGGCCGAGACCGCGCGAGCCGCCCGACACCAGCACGACCGTGGCCGGCGGGACAAGACTGACTTCAGACATCACTCTTCAGGGTTTCCTTCTGCGGGATCTCGTCGAGGAACTTGATCCTTCTGGGTACGCCGTAGTCGGGCAGGCGGGTCGAGCACCACTGCACCAGGTCGGCATCCGTGATCGGGCCGAGCGCGCGGTTCGGGACGACCTCGGCCGCGACCATCCGGCCGACCAGCGGTGCCTTGCGCGCGAACACCCGCGCCCACGAAACACCCGGATGACCCATCAGCACGTTGCGGACCACGCCCGCTGACACCTTGGATCCGCCGACATTGATCTCGTCGGTGTCCAGCCGCCCGGTGATCAGCACGCGGTCGCCGTCGTACTCGACCCTGTCGCCGGTGTGTACGGCGCCGACCAGGCCCGCGCCGTGGTGCGGCGAGCGGATCACCAGCTCGTCGCCCTCGACACTCAGCACCGGACGCTCCGGATCGGGCTCGCGGTCCAGCCAGGACTTGGGGAACCCGGCCTTGCCGTCGTGCACAACGATCGAGGCGCCGACCTCGGAGGACGCGTAGATCCAGGAGATCCGTGCCTTCGGGAAGACCTCGCGCAGCTGGTCGAGGATCGCTTGGTCGACCGGCTCGCCGCCGAGCGTGATCTGCTCCAGCGGTACGGCGGCGAGTGCGTCGGCGTCCCGGTAGATGGCCTGCCGCCAGAACGTCGGCGTACCCGAGGCTGCTGTGACGCCGTGCTCGGCCGCGACCGCCGGCCATTCCTCGAGCTCATTGGGCTCGATCACGACCAGGCCTTGGTCGGCCTGGGTCAGCGAGAGCGTGACGACCTGCCACCAGGCGTACGTCCCGGGCGAGTACGGCAGCAACCAGGTGCGTGGCGGTTGATCCCCGGTGACCGTGGTCAGGGATTCGAGGGTGTGGCCGATGCGCTTCGGACGACCGGTCGAGCCGGACGTGAGGAGCCAGGCACGACCGGACTCCTCGACGCGCTTCAGCCTGGCCGGCGTCACTGCCCCATCGGGCAGGACGATGGCGAAACCGGACTCGCCCAGCTCCTCGCGCATCCGCAGATCCACCCGGGACTGGGTCGCGACCAGCAGCTCAGTGCCGTGGACGGCGTGGTGCCGAACGGCAGCGAGCGCGTCGGCGCCGCTGTCGACCAGGACCGCTGCGGGCGAAGGCAGTTGCGGCAGCTTGTGCAGCGTCCGCCAGGTCAGGCGCTTACCGGCGACGACGACAGTGTTGTCGTCACCGATCAGGGCGGTGGTCCGGCGGCGGCTGGTCACGGCGGCCGTCACGCGGACTGGAGCTGCTCGATGAAATCCAGTACGTCGCCGACCGTCGCGATCCGGCGCAGCCCAGGGGCGTCGAAGTTCAGCTCGTCGCCGAGCTCGTCCTCCACCCGGAGGGCCAACTCGGAGAAGTCCAGTGATCGGAAGCCGATCTCGCGGAGATCCGCTGTGTCGTCGGCCGGCAATGACCGGCCCTGGGCCGTCATTACCTCACCCATCATCTCCCTGACCCGACCCCGCGCCACCGAACTCATAGTCCCGAAGCCTAGCGGGTCACCATCGAGCACCCAGGCTGTCAACCGTTTGACCATCGGGACCTCCCGGCGACTGAGCGGTGTGGGAGGTTACTGAGTGTAAATGCGATCTTCACCGTGGTAAACGGCTCACCGGCCACGAACGCGACTCGTCGGACTCATACACTTGCGCGATGATCAGAGCGGGCAGGCGCCGTACTGCGGGACGCGGCAAGCCGATCGCGGGGCGGGGTAAGCGGATCGCGGCCTTCGCGAGCCTGCCCGTCCTGCCGCTGGCCTGGTTCGTGGCGCTGCAGGAGCATCCGCCCTGGATGCCCGCGGCGTACCTGGCTTATCTCCTGATCGTGATCGTCGTACCGGGCACGATGTTCTGGCGCCGGCTGACCGGCGGTGTCGGGTGGTTCTCGGCCGATATCGTCCTGGGTACCGCGTTCGGCCTGGCCGTCGAGGCGCTGGTCTACCCGATCGGGATGCTGTTCAAGATGCCGTTCGCGGCGTTGCTGATGCCGGCGCTGGCGCTCGGGGTGTGGCGAGCATTACCGCGACTCAAGCTGCCCGAGCGGCCGACACCGTGGTGGGCGATCGCCGGTGCGATGGTCGCGGTCGGGGTCGCGGCCGCGTGGTTCGTGCGCGTCGGCTCGCGGCTCATTCCGCTCAACGGATCGCAGGCGCTGCGGCCCGACTCGGACGCACCGCACAGCCTCGCGCTGGCGGGTGAAGTGACGCACCATTTCCCGCCGCGCGTCCCGTACGCCGATGGCGACTGGCTGACGAGCCACTGGACGGCGTACGACCACATCGCGTCCGCCCACTGGATCACGAGTGTTCCGCTCGACGTACTCACGCATCGGATGGTGCCGTTCGCGTGGATCCTGCTGACGGTGCTGGGTGCGGCCGCGGTCGGGATGATGCTGACTGGTCGTGCCGTTGCCGCACCGATCGCTGCAGGGCTCGTGGTGGCCGCAGGCGACCTGGTTGCCTGGCCGTGGGCGGTGTCCGACCGGGTGTTCGCGGACGGGCCGTTTTCCCTCGGACAGCTGACCAATCCGCCGCAGGCGTTCTCCACGGTGTTGCTGCTGCCGCTGATCGCGGTCACGACGTTGCTTCTGCGGCGTCAGTCGGCCAGGACGCGCGGTGAGTTGTTTCGGCTCTTCGTTGCAGCAGGTGTCCTCATTGCTGCGCTGGCGTTGACGAAAGCGACCGCACTGCCTGTCTACGCGACCGGTCTGGCCGTTGCGTGGATCTATCTGACGGTCCGGGCCGGCCGGCTCAATCTGCGTGCTCTCGTGCTCGGCGTGAGCGTCGCGACGGCGTATGCGTTGACGTTCTTCTTCGTACTGCGTGGCGCCGCGTCGAGCGTGCGGTTCGATCCGGGGGCGACCTTCGACAGCCTGGCGGATCGAATGGGCGGTGGGTCCGCTGTCCCGGTGATCGCTGCGGTCGTTGTGGTCGGGTGGGTCATGCCGGTGGTCGGTGCGCTGCTGATCAAGCCTCGGTTGGCGCACGACCCGATGCTGGTCTTCCTGGTCGGCGGATTCGTCGCGGCGCTGCTGGGTGCGTCGCTGTTGGCGGATCGCGGTGACACGCAACTGTTCTTCATTCGGACCGGGTTCATGTTCGGCGTACTGCTTGCGACCTGGGGGCTTGGGTCACTGGAGCGGCGGCAGTACTGGATTGCTGCGGTTGCGTTGGTGATCGGCGTCGCAGCCATCTATTGGGGTCGTTATCGCTCGGACAAGTCGTGCACGTCGGCGAGCTGCTTCGGACAGGGCCTCGTTGTCGCACTGGTGATCGCTGCGATCGGCATCGGCGTCTTCGGGCTGGTACTGCGCGGCTCTCGGCGTACCTGGGCTGTCATCGCCGTGGGAGCTCTGGTCGGTACGACGGTGTCGCCGACGGTGGCGTCCGTACGGAAGTTCGCCGGCCCGCCGTTGACGTCGTACGAGTCGATCGCGCCGGGCGGGATCGAGGCGGCGCGGTTCATCCGGCGCAACTCCGGGTCGGACGACCGGATCGCCACCAACGTGCACTGCCACCAGGCGAGAGCGTCACACTGTCAGATCGGCTCGTACTGGATCGCCGGCTACGCCGAGCGGCACGTGCTGGTGGAGGGGTGGGCGTACCAGGCCAGGGTCGACGACACGTATCCCGCCGGCGTGCAGGGGCCCTATGCGGACCAGGAGCGGCTGCAGCTGAACGACGAGGTATTCAGCAACCCCACCCGCCAGGTGATCGAGACGCTGCGCACGAAGTACGACGTGCAGTGGTTGCTGCTCGACGACCGCGTCAGTGCACCACCGAAGAACCTGGACAAGCTGACCGAGCTCAGGTTCCAGCTGGGCAGTGTCCGCGTCTACCAGATCTATCCCCCACCACCGGAGACCCCGTTCCCGACCCGAACGCCCTCACCCACCGGCAGCCCAGGCCCGACCCCCACTTCCCCAACCAGCCCGACCAACAGCCAGTCACCAGGTCAAACCCAACCGACCCAGCCCTTCCCAACCGGCAGCCTGCCGACGGCCAGCGTGCCGACCGCCAGCCTCCCCACAGGCTCGGCCCCGACGCAACAACCGACCTCGCCGGGACCCACGAGCCCGTAGGAGTCAGCGGAGCGAGACGGCGGGGATGCCGGTGCTTTGGTTGGAGAGGCGGTCGAGGGTGGTGATTGTGTAGATGTAGGCCTTGCCGGGTGTTGCGGTCGGGTCGACGTACGACTGGGTGGCGCCGGTGGAGCGGAGGGTCGCGAGCAGGTTGCGGGCGTCGTTGTCCGGGCAGTGGTCGCTGCCGAGGAGCTCACGACGGTAAATCGCGTACGACGTGGTGTCGTTCGACGTGCGGGACCACTTGAGTTGTACGCCGTCCGCAGTGCGCGACGCGTGGACCGCGTGGGCGGGGAGCGGCGGGCGGGAGTCGAGCGCAGGCATAGCGGGGATCAGCGCCGGCTTGGTGTACCAGGTGTTGTTGAGGAGCGTGGTCGCACCGAGGCGATCGGCGCGGACGTCCTTCGCGGAGAAGTAGATGTTGCCCTTCACCTCGGGGATCGCGCTGTCGAACGCCAGGTGGTCGCTCAGCTCCTGCGGGTCCGACCAGTCCGGCGACTGCGTCGACGTACCGACCTTGTACGTCGCCTCGCCGATGTAGAGGTGGACGTGCGTACCGCGGACCTGGTCGGCCCACCACGGGACGATCTTGTTGTAGTCGGCGGGCGCGAATCCGCCGGCCCAGTAGACCTGCGGGACGATGTAGTCGATCCACTCCTCGCGGACCCACTTGCGCGTGTCCGCCGCGAGGTCGTCGTAGGTCTGCACGCCGGCCGTGGTGTCGGTGCCCTCCGGGTCGGTCGCCTTGTTCCGCCAGACCGCGAACGGCGAGATGCCGAACTTGATCCACGGCTTGATCGCATGCATCTTCTCGGTCAGCTCGTGGATCAGCAGGTCGATGTTGTGCCGCCGCCAGTCCTGCAGGTTGGTGTAACCGTCGGGGTACTGCGCGAAGGTGGCGGCATCGTCGAACGTCTGGCCGGCCACGGGGTACGGGTAGAAGTAGTCGTCGAAGTGCACGCCGTCGATGTCGTACCGCGAGACCGCGTCCATGATCGCGTCCTCGACGAGCTTGCGAGCCGCCGGGATGCCGGGGTTGTAGGAGAGCTTCCCGCCGTACGTGACGACCCAGTCGGGGTGCTGCCGGGCCGGGTGCGTCGGGATGAGCGCGTTGATGTCCGTGCCCATCGAGAGCCGGTACGGGTTGAACCACGCGTGCAGCTCGAGGTTCCGCTTGTGCGCCTCGGCCACCGCGAACGCCAGCGGGTCGTAGCCGGGGTCACCGCCCTGGTGACCGGTCAGGTACTGCGACCAGGGCTCGACCTTCGACGGCCAGAACGCGTCCGCGGTCGGGCGCACCTGCAGGATGACCGCGTTGTGGTGCTGCCGGACCGCGTCGTCGAGCCAGCCGATCAGCTCGGCCTGCTGCTGCGCCGCGCTCAGACCGGTCTTCGACGGCCAGTCGATGTTCACCACCGACGAGATCCAGCTCGCCCGGAACTGCCGCAGCGGAGTGGTCGCGCTGGGCGCACACTTCTGCTGGTCCGCGGGCGCGGCCGACGCCGTACCTGTCAGACCGCCGAGCACCAGGCCCGCCGCCACACCAAGAACACCCATCGCTCGCCAGACTCTCATGTCACTCTCCGACCGTCATTCAACGTGAAGTCGAAAGATGTTTACACACCGAAGGCCATCTAGAACAGTGCTTGCTGAGATGGCGCTAGGTTAGGTACATGCTGCGCACCGCGACTGAAGCTGATGTCGACACCATCCGGCGGCTGCGGAACCAGCAGGCCAATCGTGACGTCAGCATCACCTCCCACGAGATCTCCGCGGACGAACACGCTGCGTGGTGGGCGAAGACGTCGAAGGACCCGAGCCGCCGCGTCCTGATCTACGAACGGGACGGTGCGACCGCCGGCGTCGTGAACTTCTTCGATCTCGAGGGCACGTCGGGTGCGTGGGGGTTCTTCCTGGACGCCGACGGGCTCGCCGAGCGCGGGGAGACGCTGCCCGCGTGGATCGAGGTGATGCGCGAGGCCACGGCGTACGCGTTCGACGAGCTCGACCTCGACGTACTCAGCGGCGAGGTGCTCGAACACAACACGGTGGTCCGGCAGATGAACCGGCGCTTCCGGTTCGTCGAAGGTACGCCGGAGGTCCGGTACGCCGACGGCCGCGAACTCACCGTGATACCCATCAGCCTGCGCAAGCAGGATCGACGCAAGGGGAAGTAATGAGCACCATCGACATCGGCGGTGTGCCGGTCGGACCGGATCATCAGCCGTTCGTCATTGCCGAGATGTCCGGGAACCACAACGGGGACCTGGCGCGGGCGCTCGACATCGTCCGGGCGGTCGCGGAGTCCGGCGCGCAGGCGCTGAAGCTACAGACGTACACCGCGGACACGATGACGCTCGACCTCGACCTGCCGGCGTTCCGGCTGCCGGTCGAACACGAGCTGTGGAGCGAGGCGCGGCTGTACGACCTGTACGAGGAGGCGCACACCCCGTGGGCCTGGCACGAGCCGATCTTCGAGCTGGCGACGTCGCTCGGGCTCGTCGCGTTCTCGTCCGCGTTCGACCAGACCGCGATCGACTTCCTCGAGAAGCTGAACGTCCCGGCGTACAAGGTCGCGTCGAACGAGATCGGTGACCTGCCGCTGGTCCGCGGGATGGCGGAGACCGGGAAGCCGATCATCATCTCGACCGGCTCCGCGACACTCACCGACATCGACGCCGCGGTCCGGGCGGCGCGTTCGACCGGCAACGAGCAGATCATCGTGCTGTCGTGTACGGCGAGTTATCCCGCCCCGCCGGAGCAGTCGAACCTGCGCGGCATCCCGGTCCTGCGCGACGCCCTCGGCGTACAGGTCGGCCTGTCGGACCACACGATGGGCATCGGCGCGGCGGTGGCTGCCGTGGCGCTCGGCGCGACGGTGATCGAGAAGCACGTGACGCTGAAGCGGGTCGACGGTGGTGTCGACTCCGCGTTCTCGCTCGAACCGTGGGAGCTGGAGCTCCTCGTCGAGAGCACCCGCGTCGCCCAGCTCTCCCTGGGCAAACCGGTCATCGGCCCCAAGCAGGCCGAAGAGAACGTCCTCCGCTTCCGCCGCTCCCTCTACGTCACCCGCGACGTCCAAGCAGGCGACCCCATCACCCCCGAAAACGTCCGCTCCATCCGCCCGGCCGGCGGTCTCGCCCCCGACGCCTACTCGCAGGTCGAGGGCCGCCCGTTCCGCGTGGCCGCCGAGGCCGGCACTCCCCTAACCTGGGACCTGCTCTAGCCCTTCAACGCGGCGGCCAGCCGATCACGAGTGACCCGGGCGAACGCGAAGAACGTGGCATCGGTCGCGGCATTTCCCGTCATCCGGACCTCCACGACGTAGGTCGGAGTCCGGTAGTACAGCTTTCGCTCGACGGAGCGGACGTCGGCGACCCGATAGCTGGTCACGACGTACCGCGCGCGGACGCCGAACCCGGGCACCGGACGCTCGACCATCGAGGCCCGGTCATGGCCGTCGAGCTGAATGTGCGCGCACTCGGCCGGGGTGGGCAGGCGCTGGTCGAGCAGCCGGTCACCGAGCGCGCCGGGGAGCTCGACGACGCTTGCGAACACCTGCGGACCGGTCAGGAACGGCCCCATGGGCGCACCGCCGTCCGTCAGCGCCGACGGCGTACCCGGTGCGACGAAGTCGCCCTTGATCCCCGGCGTCCCGTCGAACTGGATGAACTTCCGGCACAGCTCCGGCGAAACCTGTCCGGGCGGCAGTGGGTCGACCGCGGACCTCGCCGTTGCGAGCGGCGGGAAGATCGCGCCGAACTTCTCGAGCTTCGCCTTCCCGTAGATCGACGGAAGGGCCGCCTCCAGCTGAGCAGTCCGGTACCGGAACCTCGCCGGCGGCGCGGGCGTGACCGACGTCCGTGGGAGCTCGGTCCAGTTCGGCGACGGCACTGGAGTCGTCGAGGGAGTTGCCGAGGGCACGGATGCCGCGTCGCCGGGCGGACGCGCTCCGGCCGCCGGCGGTTCGGCGGCTCCGCACCCGGCGAGCACCAGCAACAGGCACCCGGCCGCAGCCACCCAGCGGACCACCGAAGCCCCTTTCCTTGCGATCATGTCGTCGTGTCCGACGCATGCTACGCACGGAAGGGTCCGGCGTGACCGAGTACTTGTTGTTTCCTGGGCGGCATCATGTGTTGACGCGGTTCCAGGGGGAGTTCCTGCGGCGGTTCGCGGGGAGGACCGTGGTGTGGGCGGTGACTTCGGCCAATCACTCGACCACCAAGCGGAATCCGGTGGGGTTCGATCGGCGGGAGGCTGCGATCGAGCGGTTCAGTGTGGGGACGGGGATTCGGTCGTTGGTGGTGGGGGTGGTGGATACGCCGCCGACGGATGAGTTCGCCGAGGTCACGGTGAAGGCGATCGAGGCCGGGACCGACGACCTGATGCGGTTGACGCCGGACAACACCGTGGTCGCCTGCTCGACGCCTGAGGTGAGCAAGTTGTACGAGCAGCTCGGATACCAGGTGATCGGAGTCGAACCCGAGGGTACGGCGCGGCCGTGGGACGTGCTGCTGATGATTGCGGCGGGCAACGAGCAGTGGAAGGAGCTGGCGCATCCGGCGACCGTGGACGTGTTCGAACGGTACGCTCTGGACGCGCACGTAGCGCGCTGCGTGAACGACCCGGTCGTCGGTGACGACGGCGGCCTGACGACCACGCGCGACTACAAGACGTACGCCGACGCCTTCGAGACCGCCGCCGACCGGAAATGGCAACAGATCAAGGACTTCGTGCGCCCGGGCCGGATCCTCGACATCGGCTGCGCGACCGGCGCGACCCTGCAACTGATCGATGCGGACCCGCGCTTCCACGAGTCGGACCTGATCGGGGTCGAGGTCGCCCGGCATTTGTACGCCGAATGCGTACACAAGAAGGAGCAAGGCCTCTTCACGAACCCGAACGTCTACTTCTACCAACGCAACATGCTCGGCTCGGCCGTCTTCCCGCCGCGGTCGATCGACACCACGCTGACGCTCGCGCTCACCCACGAGATCTGGTCGTACGCCGACGGTTCGCGCCCCGGCACCGTCCAGCGCTTCGCCGACGCGCTCTTCGCACACACCGCACCACACGGCGTCTGGATCAACTCCGACGTCTGCGGCCCCGATGAGCCCGATCGCCCGGTCGTGCTGCAACTCGACGACAGCGACGGGGCGAACCCGGCCGAGGTCACCGAACTCGAAGTGCTCGACGACCCAGCGGCGTACATCACCAAGCTCTCCACTCGCGCACGGTTCTTCCAGTTCGCGCACGACTTCCGGCGCAACGCGAAAGTCCCGTTCACGTTCGACCTCACCGGCGACAGGATCACGCTCCGGCTGGCCGACGCGATGGACTTCCTGACCCGCAAGGACTACGTCGACAACTGGCTGAGCGAGACGCACGAACAGTTCTGCGGCCTGAACTTCGCCGGCTGGTCCGCGGTCGCCGAACGCGCCGGCTTCACCATCGACCCGGCCTCGAACGCGTGGCGCAACGACTGGGTCATCGACAACCGCATCGCCCCGGTCGCCTCCATCACCACCCCCGACGGTGACCCCGTCGACTGGCCGGTCACCCACCAGCTCCTCATCGCCCGCCGCTAACCCCGTGCAGTTTGGTGGGTATGCCCACGAGAAGGTGGGTTGGCCAACCGGAATCCGGTGGGCCAACCCACAGTTTGGTGGGCATACCCACCAAACTGCGCGCTTCGGCAGCCTAGGTGGCCTCGAGGTGGAGGGTGCCGGCCAGCGGGCGTACGGCGTACGTGTGGCGGGCGCGGGTGATGGTCAGCGGCAGCCGGCTCGACAAGAACGGTTCGCACTGCACCGCGTGCGACGTACCGTCCGGCGCCGTCGCGAAGAGGATCCAGTCGGCCGGCTCCAGCGCCGCCATCTCGACGACTGCCGCCCAACCGTCGTCGGACACGGTACGACGGCACGCAACGTCCACGTAGTCGTCGGAGTCGGGCAGATACCGTCGCCAGCTGAAGTCGACGTCACCCCAGTCAGGGCCCCGCACGACCAACATGTTGCCAGCAGCAACTGCTGCGGTGGCGGTCATCCGGATCGGGGATTCGTGCAGGTTCACGTACCCGCCGGTCGACCGGGTCAGCATCACCACGCGGCCGCCCTCGGCGTGTGAGACCAGCCGGTCGCCCGCGGTCCACAGCAGCACCTGCTCGCGGCCTTCCGGACCACGCATCCGGAACGCCCGCGTCGTGCGCTGACTGAACGGATCGTCCGGGTTGATCTCCTCGAGCATCGGCCGGATCGGCAGCCGCGCAGTGAAGTCGCGACCATGGACCTCGAGCGGCAGCTCCTCCTCGCCGCCAGACAACGGCCGGCTGACGAACAACGACGGCTCGTCGAACGCCGACCGTCCGTGCAGCACGAGCGCATCGGGCGTCTGCTCGACCGACGTCAGTCGGCACGGATCCGCCAACCGCCGTACGGCGAAGGCGCCTTCCTTACCCGGACCTGGCTGAATCCAGCTCGTGCCGTCGATCCACATCCCTGGCGGCCATCCCGGGCTGCCGGCCTTCTGACCGCGCAGCAGGTCCCGGCGGCGGATCCCGCCGACACGCATCCGTACGTCGAAATGCGACGGGCCTGCCGGGCACTTGGCGAGCAGTTCCTGGCTGACCCGGACCTCGAACCCGACGAGGCTCTCCTCGCCCCGAAGGTCGGTCGCCGGCAACCGCCGTACTGGAAGTCGATAGTTCCGGCCCGCGATGACGAGACCGACCCGGAGGCTCGACGGCTTGGACTGCAGGTGGCGGATCTCGGCGGTGCCGCGTACGGACAGCTCGCCGTCGATCCAGCTCACCTCCCGGATGCTCGTCGCGAGCGTGAAGTCGGTCTTGGACAGCGGCAGGTGTTCCTTCACCGCGTCCGGGTCCAGGGCGACCAGGCGCAGCAGTTCGACGTCGCCCGCACGGACAGCGTCGAACTGGAGCTGGGCGACCCGCGACGCCGTCTCGAGTACGGCGTCATCCAGCCGGCCGAGGAGTTCGCTCGTCAGCTCGACGAGATGCTGCTCCTCCTCCGGCGGGACCGTGCCGAACGCGGACAAGATCGAGTGCAGGTCGATCTGACGGAAATGCGCGTGCACCCGGTGCCGGATCTCCGGCAGCGCGTCCTCGATCTCGTCCAGCACGAGGCCCGCCGAGACGACGCGGTCGCGGATGTTCGCGAGCTGGAACTTCTGCTGGGTGATCGAGTCACCCGACTCGCGTTCGCGCCAGAAGTACACCGGCGCCGCGATCGTGTCGACGGTGACCGCGTCGAGGTGCGCCTTGAGGGTGACCGGGTAGTCCTCGTACCGGATCGCCGGGAAGCGGTACCCGTACTCGTCCCAGAACGACCGCCGGTAGACCTTGTTCCACACCATCCGGTCGAGCACGAGCTGCGGCGTCTCGGAGATGTGTGTCGCGAACCGGTCCTCGGTGAACGTCTGCCCGTGCAGCCAAGACGGCCGTACGCCGTAGCTGTTGTTGAACCGTCGCGCATTGCCGCCGGCGAAGTCCGAACCGGTCCGGTCAAGCGCCTTGATCAGCAACCCGAAGCCGTGGCGGGTGACCAGATCGTCGCTGTCGACGAACGTGAGGTACTCCCCCGTCGCGTGCTCGATCCCGGTGTTGCGGGCCGGGCCGAGCCCGGCGTTGTCCTGCTCGACGATCCGGAACCGCGAGTCGCGGGCGCACATCTCCTTCGCGATGACGGCGCTGTCGTCCGGCGAGCCGTCATCGACCAGGATCGCCTCGAAGTCGCCCCAGGTCTGTCGCGCGATCGAGTCCAGGCAGTCCCCGATGTATGCACCGACGTTGTAGAACGGCACCACCACACTCAGGCGCGGACTGCTCATCGCTTCCGGATCCGGCGGGCGACCTTGCGGGCAACGGTCTTGGGCTTGCGGACCTGTGCTGCGTGGAAGATCACCCGCGAGACGGCGTACGTCCGGGAACCGCGGATGCGCTCATGGGCGGTGGTGAGCCGCTGCAACTGGCCGCGGAGCTCGCGGATGCGGTTCTCGCGCGTCTTCATCGCCTTGTTGCGGAAGCCGAGTGTCCGCTCGAGTCCGTACACGTGCCCCTTGAGCTCGAACAACTCCTTCTTGGCTTCCTCGGCGGCGGCCAGAGCCGTGCGTACGTCGACCGTGCCCTTGCGGGTCTCGAGGACCAGGTCCAGCGCCGCCGCCAACTCCTTGCCGCGAGCAACTTGTTGCGCGGTCGCCGGTGGGGTGTCCGGCGAGGTTGCCGGAAGCTGTTCCGGCGGCTCGATCCCGGACATCCCGAGCCACGCAGACACCAGGTCGTCGCCGACCATCCACGGCGGCCACGGGTGCCGCCGGTGCTGCCCCAGGAGGCGATCCTGGAACCGCACCCACGCGGCCGTCAGCAGATCGTCCTTGTCCACACACTCCTGGGCCACCCACGGCGAGACGCCGTACGCGAAGGATTCGCCGTCGAAGATGATGTCGTCCCACCGCACGATCACGCGAGACGCGGTCACCCACTCGCCAAGGTCGGCAGCCAACTTGCGGAAGGCGGGCACGTCCTCGGCTGCCGCGAGGCGGAACAACACGGTCTCTACCGAGACACCTGAGGGAACGGTGGTCGGGACGACGGACGGGTCGAAGGACAGCGCCTCCGTGGGACGCGCCTCGACATCGGACTCGGCGGCGCCTGGACCGATGGTCGTTGTGGTGTCCCAGCCGGTCAGGTTCTGGTCGGCGGTCAGGACAGCCTGAGCTGTCTGCGCATACAGATCGTGCGACGGCTGGGCCCCGGAGATCGCCAGCCAGCCGGTGGGCACCGACGCCAGCAGGCCCGCCCGCGCGGCCGTGTCGACCCCCTCGTGCGGTGGGGACAGGAGCGGTACGTCGATGGCCTCGAGCGCTCCGATCGCCAGCCGGGTGGGCAGCTCGCCGGGGCGGGCGCCTGCGGCCACGTCGGCGCGAACGAAGGTGCGCGACGCGAAGTCGGCGTACACCTCGGCTCGCCACGGCAGCGCGGCCTTCAGCTGGTCGACAGAGACCGGGCGGGTGGGGTCGTCGTGGAGCGGGCGCCACTCGTCGTCGCCGTGGCGCTCGTGCGCGGGCCGGCTGTCCAGCAGGTTCAGGAGTGAGAACTCGTTCTCCAGCGCGAGCACGACGACTGCGTCCGGCGTCGCGAGCCGGGACAACGCGGCGAGCCGCTCCGTCCACGACAGGTCGGTGCTGTCGTAGCCGAGCACGCGGTCAAGCCCGTCGGTCGCGATGATGACGTCGTACGGCTCGCCCTCCAGCCCGTCCAGCGCGCCCGCGATCACCTGCAGGCACGGCCCGAAGTCCTCGCCGAGCTGCTGAGCGTCGGCGACCGAGCGGACCAGGATCGTCACGTCGGCGGAGTGCGCCAGGACGGACTCGATCTGCTGCGGCGCGTGCGGCCCGAGGATCAGCGTCCGGCGGTTGGCCGGGACGACGTCGGTCAGCAGCGCCGCCAGCGCCGGCCGCGGCGTCGTGTGATCGGTCCACGGCTGCATCTCCCCGCGAACCACCTGGACCTCAGACACGCTCTCTCCAATCGAACAGACTCCGCAGTTCTGCGGGCGGCATCATCCAGGGCTTCCCGAGCTCGAGGTCGGTGGTGGCACGCGAGGCCTCGAGGTCGATCGACTTGCCGAGCATCTCGGGCCACAGCCGCTCGATCCGGCTCTGCCCGCCGAACAACGGGTTCTCGCCTTCCATCTCCATCGGATCGCCGTACACCGCCGGTTCGCAGCCGGCCGCGATACCGTAGAAGATCGCGGTCGACAGCCGGTTGGCCGCGACCCGCTTGTGCTTGCGCAGCTCGGCGAGCTGCTTGAACAGGAAGCGCCGATCGGTCCCCTCGTAGGAGAACCCGCGCCGCCCGAACGACACCACGCGGAACCCGGCGTCCTCGTAGAACCCGCGCACCTCGGGCCGGTCGTACTCCGTGTAGTACAGGCTGAACGTCACCGGGCCGGGCTCGGTCTCGCGGATCTCGTCGATCAATCGCCGGTGGTCGCCGTGGATCTTGCCGCCCTCCCATCCGTGGAAGAGGAACCACAGCGTGCCCTCACGCTCCACCGGTTCGTCCTTCTCCGGCTCGAGCTCCATCAGGTACAGGAACGGCGCACCGATGCTGTGGTAGTTCCGCCGGCCGAGCGCGTGCCCGCGACGCCGCGGCGCATCGCTCCAGGTGAACCGCCAGGCACCGTCGTAGAACTCGTGCACCGGGTTCCAGCCGCAGCCGATGTTCCAGCCGTGCTGCAGGTAACCCCGGAGCCGCGGTGGATGGTCGAAGTCGAACCCGGCGTACCGCGACAGGATGTGCGTCTGGCCGTAGTAGTGGTTGTGATGATGCATCAGCGCGCCTCGACGTGCAGAGTGCCGGCATGGGGTCGGACGGCCAGCGCGTGCGTCCCGTGCGTGCCATATGTGATTGCCAATGGCAACCGGCTGCACAGGAAGGGCTCGCACTGTACGGCGTGCGCCGCACCGTCGGGGGAGGTCGCGAACAGGATCCAGTCGGCCAACGCGGCCAGCGGGTCGACTGACACCTTCACCGCCGTCACCGGGATCAGCGCGTCGACGTCGACCGCAGCCGACCACCCGTCGGCGGACACGGTACGACGGCACTCGACGTCCAGGTGATCGTCGGAGTCGGCCAGGTACCGCCGCCAGCTGAAGGTGACGTCGCGGCCCTCGGAACCGCGCACGACCAACTGGTTGCCCTCAGCCACAGCATGGGCCGCGGTCGTCCGGATCGGCGACTCGTGCAGGTTCACGTACCCGCCGGTCGACCGGGTCAGCGTGACGACCCGATCGTCGACGACGCGCGAGACGGCCGAGTCGCCGGCGGTCCACAGCAGCACGCGCTGCTGCCCATCCGGACCGTGGACCCGGAACGACCGGGTCGTCCGCTGGCCGAAGGGATCGTCGTGGTTCGCCGCCGCGAGGATGTCGCGGATCGGCAGCCGGGCGGTGAAGTCACGCCCGTCGACCTGCAGCGGAATCTCTTCCTCACCGCCGACGACCGGCCGGCTGAGGTGCAACTCCGGCTCGTCGAACGACGCCCGCCCGTGCAGCACGAACTCGTCGTCGGTCTGCTCGACCGCGGTCAACCGGCACGGGTCCGTCAACCGTCGCAGCGAGAACCAGCCGTACTTGCCCGGCCCGGGCTGGATCCAGTTGGTCTCGTCGATCCACGCACCCGGCGCCCATCCGGGGCTGCCCGGTCCTTGGCCGCCGAGCATGCCCTTCCGGTCCCGCCGGCCGGATCGCATCCGCACCTCGAAGTGCGCGGGCGCCCCTGTGCAACGAGCGAGCAGTTCAGGATCCAGCAGTACTTCGAATCCCACGAGCGACTTGTCGCCGTGCAGGTCCAGCGCGGCGTACCGGCGTACCTCGAGGGGATGTGACGCGTCGTCGACGACCAGCGCGATCTGCAGCTTCGACGAGCGATCGGTCTCCAGGTGGCGGATCTCGGCGGTGCCCTTGACCGACAACTTGCCATCGACCCAGACGACCTCACGCACGCTTGTCGCGAGCGTCAGGTCCTGCTCACGCAGCCCGTACAGCCGCCGCGGTACGACAGTCTCGCCCTGCCCCGGGTAGTTGTAGTCGAGCTGCCGCGAACGCTTGCCGCGCGGAACCGCCCGAGCGCCGCCGCGAAGCCCGCCGGAGTTGCGGAAGACCGCGAGCCGACGAAGCAGGTCGACATCACCTGCGCGAAGAGCAGCATGCTGGATCCGGTCGTAGCGATGAGTGGCAGCCAGTACGTCGGTGTCGATCCGGTCGAGCAGCTCGCGCGACAGGTCGACGAGGTGCTGCTCTTCCTCGACCGGGACGGTGCCGAACGCGGACATCAGCGTCAGCACGTCGATCTGCGCCAGGTGGGCATGCGTACGCCGGCGGACCACCGGTGGGGCGTCCTCGACCAGGTCGAGGACCATGCCGGCCGACGTGACCCGGTCCCGGATGTTGCCGAGCTGGAACTTCTGCTGGGTGATCGACTCGCCGGACTCCCGCTCGCGCCAGTAGTAGACGGCCTGCGTGATGGTGTCGACGGTGACTGCGTCCAGGTGCGCCTTGAGCGCGACCGGGTAGTCCTCGTACCGGATCGGCGGAAAGGTGTAGCCGTACTCGGTCCAGAACGACCGGCGGTAGACCTTGTTCCAGAGCATCCGGTCCAGGACCAGGTCGGGGAACTCCGTCACGTGCGTGGCGTGCCGGACCCGGGCGAACGGCTGCTTGTGCAGCCACGACGGCCGGACGCCGAAGCTGTTGTTGAACCGCCGCGCGTTGCCGCCGGCGAAGTCCGAACCGGTTCGGTCCAAGGTCCGGACCAGGGCCGCGAACCCGTACCGCGAGACCAGGTCGTCGCCGTCGACGAACGCGAGGTACTCGCCGGTCGCCTCGCTGATCCCTCGGTCGCGGGCAGGGCCGGGACCGGCGTTGACCTGCTGGATCAGCCGGAACCTCGGGTCCCGGTCGCAGAACTCCTTGGCGACGACGGCGCTGTCGTCGGGCGAACCGTCGTCGACGAGGATCGCCTCGAAGTCGGTCCAGGCCTGCCGGGCAATCGATTCCAGGCAGTCTCCGAGGTACTCACCGACGCCGTAGAAGGGCACCACCACGCTCAGCCGCGGCGTCACTCCGGTGTTTCCTCCCTCGACAGCGGTACGCGGGCCCCAGGGGGACTACGTAGCGGCAACGAGGTGAACGGTCAGGAGGTTATGCACCGGTTCGAACCCGTAACGTGC
This sequence comes from Kribbella pratensis, assembly GCF_004365355.1. Taxonomy (GTDB): domain Bacteria; phylum Actinomycetota; class Actinomycetes; order Propionibacteriales; family Kribbellaceae; genus Kribbella. Next base: position 1,573,410 of record NZ_SODP01000002.1, read on the forward strand.
CCAGATCCGCTGGATGCCGGTCTGGTGGCCCTGCGTCGAGACGACCAGCCGCCGGGAGGTGCACGCATCCTCGATCGCAGCGAGCAGGTGGCCGTAGCGTCCGCGGCCCTGCTCGGCCGGTACGACGCCGGCCAGCTGGATCTCGGTCCAGGAGCGCTGCTGGTCGATCGCCGCCAGCGCGAGCACCCGGCGGTCGGGCCCCCGCAGTACGACGGCGCCTGCCTCGGCGATGCGCCGCCGGGCCCAGTCCTGCCGACCCGCCAGCGCGAGGGTCCGGTCGAAGAGCGGGTTCGAGCAGTAGTGGTTGCCGGAGTCGCCGAAGACGTCCGCGACCAGGTCGTCGACCAGATCGTCGTCGGCGGTGGGCTCGAGCCGCGTGCTGAAGCCGGCCAGCGGCGCGGGGCGCCGGCCCTTGCCGGTCGGCAGCGACCAGTAGACGACAGTGTCGGCGAGGAGCGCCTGCCGCGGTCCGTTGGCCAGCGCGGCGAACCAGGTGGTCTCGCGGGCCGGGTAGCGCAGCACGATCACGTCCGCGGTCGACCGCTCGACCGCACCCAGCACCTCGGCGAGCGGCGTACCGGCGGAGGCGGAGACCGACATCCGGTCGATCGAGACCCCGAACCGCTTGGCCGCGTCAACGGACGGCCGGACGGTCAGTTCACCGGCCTCGAGCGCGTCGTACCAACTCATAGGGCGTCGAGCTTAAGGCATCACGGTGACCTCGAGGTGACCACCCGTGAGTCGCCGGGCACGCTCTGCGGCGAATTTCACATTAGTGTTACGGCATGCGCGCGAGAGCGAGGCGGCGGGGGCCGCGTACTGCGGGGCCTTCCCTTTCCGGTCTGGTCGCCGGGCTGGCCGTCGTGGTGCTGGCGCTCGTCCTGCTCGCGCTGCACGCGACGTTCTTCGAGCTCGTCCGGTTCGTGCTGTTCACCGGGGTCGTGGTCATGCTCCCCGGGTTCGCGCTGTGGAGGCTGATCGGCGGGTACGCGCGAAACCTGGTCGAGGACCTGTCCGCGGGGTTCGCCGTCGGGACAGCCGGGCAGGTGCTGGTCTACCTGGCCAGTGCGTCGATCGGTCTGCAGGCGTGGTCGTGGGTCTGGGCTCCGGTCGTGCTGGTGGTCGCGTTCGTCGACAGTGACGCCCGGGCGCGGGTCTGGCGGCGGGTCGAGCAGCCGCTGCGGCCGCTGCAAGCGTGGCTGCTCGCGGCGTCGACCGCGGTGGTGCTGCTGATCGTCTATCGGCGCGGTCCGGGGCAGTTCCTCCCGGCGTACACCGATCCGCTGCGCGCGTACCCGGATCTGGCCTTTCAGCAGGCGCTGGCCGCGAGCGCGAAGTACGACGTACCGATCTCGACGCTGTGGCTCGGCGGGGAGCCGATGAAATACCACACGTTCTTCCACCAGGCGACGGCTGCGACGCAGTGGGGTACGCGGATCGATCTGACCGATCTGATCCATTCGCTGAGCTGGCTGCCACTCTTCCTCGCGGGGTGTGGTCTGGTGTTCGCGCTGACCACTCGGCTCGCTCCGACGTCGGAGTCGGGCGCGACCTGGGCCGGGCCGCTCGCTGTGTTCGTCGCCGGCCTCGGTGGGGCCATGCAGCCGTTCGCCAGTGCTGGACTGGGCGGGGTGTCCACTGCGGTCGCGGCGTACCTGAGTCCGACGCAGAACCTCGGAGTACTGATCGCACTGGCCGTGTGCGTCGTGACGGTGGACCTGTTGCGGTCCGACGGCAAGCCGCGCAGCCGGTGGGTGTTGCTGGTGCTGCTCGCGCTGGTCGCGGCCGGGGCGAAGTCGACGATCCTGCCGCTAGTGGGAGTCGGCTTCGCGTTCGCGTTCCTGCAGTTGGGGCTGGCGCGGCGGAGTACTCGACCTGCGTTCTTCGGTGGGTTGCTGTCGCTCGCGGTGTTCGTGGCCGCGTTGATCACGATCTTCGGCGGGAGCACCTGGGGTACGGAGATCAAGCCGTTCGAGACGTTCGTCCAGCTGGCGCCGTACTCGCTGCTGATGCCGAATCCGCATGCGCAGTTGTTGTCTGGGGCAACGACTTTGCTGAGTTGGGCGCTGGCGGCCTCCGGATTGTTCTTCCTCGGGCGGAGGTGGCGGGACACCGGGGCGGTTTTCCTGGCCGGCTTCGTGGTCGCCGGGTTGCTGGGCACGCTGCTGACGACACAGTCCGGTGTCAGTCAGCTCTACTTCCTCCGTACGGCGTTCCCCGTGGTCGCCGTACTCGCATCTGCAGGGCTGGCCAACCTGGTCGGGCGGCTCGGCGATCGACGAGCCGTCGTGCTCGTCGGGGCAGCCGGACTGCTCGGTCTGGTCGCGCTGGCGATCGCTCGATGGCAGTCCGCTGATCTGCCCGGCATCAAGGGGCCGTGGCTGTGGACGCTGGCGGCCGTCCTGGCGGTTGCTGTGCTGGTGGCCGTCGTGTGGAAGCTGGCGCGGAGACCGGGCAACTTCTTCGTGGCGTTGCTCGGTGCCGCGGTGGCAGCGTGCATGATCGGTGCAGCGCTGGTGCCTCTGCAGGCGCTCGTTTCGGACAAGGCGTCGAATCTGGTCTTCGCTCATCCGTTCCGCGGCGGTGCGACGGCCGCTGAAGCAGGCGCTGCCCGGTGGCTCCAGCGAAACAGCACACCGGGCGATCTGGTCGCGACCAACGCGCACTGCATCATCCAGCGCGACGGCATCTGCGACAGTCGCCACTTCTGGCTCGCTGCGTTGTCGGAGCGCCCAGTGCTCATCGAAGGCTGGTCGTACTCCAACCAGGCGAACCGGATCGCCCTCACCACCGGTGGCAACCCGAGCCTCATCCCGTACTGGGACAGCAGTGAGCTGGCGGCCAACGACATCGTCTTCAAGTCACCCACCCCGGCGTCGATCGAGCGACTGCGCCAGGCCGGAGTGCGCTGGCTGTACGCCGACAACCGCGCCGGCGGAGTGTCGCCCGCGCTCCGCAACTACGTCCGCCTGCGCCACGCGACTCTGGACGCAACGATCTACGAGCTCAAGTGAGTCGCAGGAGGGCGTCGGCGACCCGCTCTCGCCCTCGACCGTCGACCAGCGCCCACCCGGCGCTCGCCAACCGGCCACGCTCTGCCGGATCAGTCAGCAACCGCTTGAGAGTTGTGACCGCGGACGACGCGTCTGTCTCCAGTGCGCTCAAGAGACCCAGTCCAGCCGCCGCACCAGTGCCGACAGCCCGCTCGTAGCCCATCACCTGGTTGTCGACCACACAGACAAGCCCGGTCGTTGCACCGAGGCACAGCAGCTCCCAGGTCGACGTACCCGACGCACTGATGGTCAGATCGGCCTCGCGAACCCGCGCGGCCAGCTGATTGGTCGGGCCGATGGTCTGGAGCCGCTGATGCGGCTGCAGCTCGACCGCAGCGATCCGTGCGGCCAGCTCGGGACTGGGCGCGACCACGGTAGCCTCGAACGGCAGACCGGTCGCCGCGAGCGCGCGGGCGACGTACGGGCCGGCGCCGAAGGCATCTGTGCCACCGAAGAACGCGAACACCTTCGGTACTGCGGTCTCCCGGGCTGTCGGCGGCTCCGCGGGACGGTGGTCGAGAACCTCGTCGCGGATCATCACGTATGGCAGACCGGCCAGCCGGACCGAGTCCCTTGGCAGCGTGGGGTGGTCGTGCTCGGCGGCGAGGTTCTGGTCGACCAGTACGTCGGCCTCGGCGCCACGGAAGTCGCCGTCGACGATCGCCAACGTCGGAAGCGCCCGGACCGCCGCGTAGACGGACGCGTCCAGGTCGTAGGAGTCGAAGACGACCGCGTCGAGCCCCAGCCGTCCGAAGAGCTCGACGTGCTCGGCAGGCGTCCAAACCGCGGGATGTACGTCGATACCGCGCGCCGCGATCTGGTCCGCGGCCCATGGCACGGTGTGCGCGTCGCAGACGAAGAGCAGTTCGACGTCGCGCCGGCGTACCTCCTCGGCGAGCGCCAGGCAGCGCATCACGTGGCCGATGCCCCGGTCCGGCCCCACATCACATCGCACTCCGACGCGTTTCACGGCGGCCAGCGTACGTTTGATCACCCCGGGCTGAGACAGTGGATTGAAGGACTGGTTCACGGGGCAGCTATTGTTTCGAGGTCCGTACCGCGTGTGTGCGGTTCGGAACTGTCCGTCAGAAGGGTCCCGCTCGCGTGTCAATCCTTACCGGCTCAGACATCCTGGTCACGGGCGGCACCGGGTCGTTCGGCCGGAGCTTCGTACGGCACGTGCTGGACCAGCTGAACCCGCGCCGCATCATCGTCTTCAGCCGCGACGAGCTGAAGCAGTGGGAGGTCCGCCAGCTGTTCGGCGACGACCCGCGGCTGCGGTTCTTCCTCGGCGACGTCCGCGACCGCTCCCGGTTGCTGCGGGCGATGCACCGGGTCGACTACGTCGTCCACGCCGCGGCGCTGAAGCAGGTGGACAGCGGTGAGTACAACCCCTGGGAGTTCGTCCAGACCAACGTGATCGGCTCGCAGAACGTCATCGAGGCGGCGATCGACTGCGGTGTGAAGCGGGTCGTGGCGCTGTCCACGGACAAGGCGTCGAGCCCGATCAACCTGTACGGCGCGACCAAGCTGACCGCGGACAAGCTGTTCATCAACGGCAACCACTACGCGGCGGCGTACGACACCCGCTTCAGCGTCGTGCGGTACGGCAACGTGATGGGCAGCCGGGGCTCGATCATCCCGAAGTTCCGCGCGCTGCACGCGGCCGGCCAGTCGCTGCCGATCACCGACCTGCGCTGCACCCGGTTCCTGATCACGCTGCCGGAGGCGGTCGAGTTCGTCGTCGACTCGTTCGACCTGATGACCGGCGGCGAGTTGTACGTGCCGCGGATCCCGTCGATGAAGGTGACCGACCTGGCGGAGGCGATCGCGCCCGGCGCGAGCATGCACGACGTCGGGCTGCGCCCCGGCGAGAAGCTGCACGAGGAGATGATCAGCCCGGAGGAAGGCCGCCGCGCGCTGTCCCTCGGCAACCGCTTCGTGCTGCAGCCGGACCTGGCCACCTGGGGCTACCAGCCGCCCGCCGACGGCCGGCCTGTCGCGGGCGACTTCCACTACGCGTCGGACACCAACGACCAGTGGTACTCGATCGAGGAGATCCGCAAGATCCTCGAGAGCGACGTCTGACCGTGCTGCCGTACGGACGCCAGTCGATCTCTGAGGAGGACATCGCGGCGGTCACCGCCGTACTGCGGGGTGACTGGCTCACGACCGGGCCGGCAGTCACCGCCTTCGAGCAGGCCGTGTCGGAGCTCTCCGGAGGACATCGAGCAGTCAGCTGTACGTCGGGCACCGCAGCGCTGCACATCGCGTACGCCGCCCTCGGCGTCGGACCGGGCGACGAGGTCATCACGACCCCCATGACCTTCGTAGCCACCGCGTCCTGCGCGGCCATCCTCGGCGCAAAGGTGACCTTCGCCGACGTGGACTACGACACGGGCCTGATCGACCCCGCCGCTGTGGAAGCTGTTCTCACCGAGCAGTCGAGGGTCATCGCCGCGGTCGACTATGCCGGCCAAGCCGCCGACTACACCGCGCTACAACCGCTGGCGGACCGGGTCGGCGCACAGACGCTGGCCGACGCCGCCCACTCCGTCGGCGGATCTGCTGACGGAGTCCCCGTCGGTGACCTGGCCGATGTCACCACCATGTCGTTCTTCCCGACGAAGAACCTCACGACGGGCGAAGGCGGCGCGGTCATCTGCAAGGACCCGGCCATCGCCCAGCGCGCCCACGAGTTCCACTTCATCGGCCTCGTCCGCGACCCTTCGCGCTTCGAACTCACCGACGAGGGCCCGTGGCACCAAGAGGTCCACGAGTACGGCGTGAACTACCGCCTCACGGATCTCGGCGCGGCGCTCGGCCTCTCGCAGCTCACCCGGCTCGCGGAATTCAAACGCCGTCGTACAGAGATCACCGCGCGCTACAACGACGCATTCGCGGGCGTGGACGGTCTGCGTACGCCGGTGCAGCGCGACGGCGTCGACCCGATGTGGCACCTGTACCCGATCCGCGTCCTCGGCGGGCGTCGGCGCGAGGTGTTCGAGCAGATGCGCGCGGCGGGAATCGGCGTCCAGGTCAACTACATTCCCGTGTACTGGCATCCGGTATTCGCGCGGCAGGGCTACCAGCGCGGCTTGTGCCCGAATGCTGAGCGGTACTACGCCGAGGAACTGTCCCTCCCTCTCTTCCCGGCCCTCACCGACGGTGACGTGGACCGGGTGATCGAGACCTTGCTCAGACTGGTTGGCTAACGTGACAGATGTGACCCGATCGAACCTGATCGGCGGAGAGATGCTCAACTGGTCGGACCTGCACCCGGGCGACGCCCGCCCCGCGGCCGCCGGACCCGCAGCCACAGCACTCCTGGCCGCCGCCCTGCAGCCGGAGGACTCCGTCCTGATCGCAGGACCTCACGCTGCCGACCTCATCACCGCCGCCGCGGTGCAGGTAACGTCCGTGGATCTGCTCGTCCGCTCCGCGCCGGACGCCGAAGAGCTGGCCGAACTCCTCTCCACCACCAAGGGCGAGGTCTTCTGCGGCTCTCTCGACCGCTTCCCGCTCGACCACAAGAGCGGCGGGTACGACGTGGTCGTTGCGTTGGACGGGTTGGAGCGGCTGGTCGGGCCGGACACAGCGAAGTTCTCCTGGGGTGAGGCGCTTGCGCGACTTCAGGGGCAGCTCGCACCGGGTGGGCGGTTGTTGCTTGGGGCGGAGAACTCCTTCGGGTTCCAGCGGTTGGTGCAGCCGGACATCGCGGCGGCTCTACCGCGGGACGAGGACTGGGGGCGGGACGTCGCCGACCGTGCGCCAGCTGGTCTCAAACCTCTCACCGCCGCACTCCAAGAAGCCCTTGCTGCCCATGCAGGCAGCGTGCGGACCTATGCGGTGTTTCCGTCGCTGACTCAGGCGGAGGTTGCGCTGAGCGCGGTTGATGGGTTTGCCGGTGTTGTCGCGGCCCGGCATGTTGCTTCACGGAACGATGGGCCGGTCTTGATGGATCCGTATCGGGTGGTGCTCGATGCAGCTGCGGCCGGGCTCGGGGTGGAACTGGCGCCGGCTTGGTACTTCGTGGTTGGAGCGGATGCTCGAAGTGTGTTGCCTGCGGGGGTCGTGCCGGAGGGCGAAGGTGTCTTGCTGGAGGAGCACCTTTTGCTGGCCCTGCGCTGTGATGATCAGGCCGAGCTTCGGCGGGTGATTCCTGGGTACGTGGCTTGGCTGGCGGCAGGGGGCGCAGGGTCGCCGGACAACGTGATCCTGGACGGGGCGTCGTACCGGCTGTTCGGGGAACCGCAGGAGCTGGATGTCGTGGAGCACCTGGAGCGGTTCGCGAAGCGGGCGCTGGAAAGTGGCTCTCGACAACCATGGCCGGCGGCAGCTGATCCGCACGCCTTGACCGCGCGGTTGGCCGCGATGGCGGGGATCACCGTGCCGGAGCGGGAGTTCAACCCCGACGAAGTGATCCGGCCGCGCGGCAGCGCCGAGCAGCTCGCGACAGTCGCCCGGCTCGCCGACGAGCTCGCCCACGCGAGCGCCCGCGCGATCCTCTTCGAAGGGACGGTGAGCGGCATCCGTCGTTCGCTCCCGTATCGCGTCGGCCATGCCGTCCTCAACCCGGCTCGCGTCATCCGCCGCCGCCTCAAGCGGGTACTGCGGAAGGTGAGGCGCTGATGCACCACGCCAACCACTTCTACGGCCACGCCAACATCATGGCCGCGTACGCCGGGCTCTCGAAGCCACCACGCATCTGGGGCTACCTGCAGCACGGCTGGAACATCCTCGACGGATTCGCGCACGGCACGAACTTCGCGCCGGGAATGCCGAAGTTCGTCTGGTCCGACAGCGTCCGCCGCCGCGGGCACGCGCTCGGCCTGCGCAACTACTCGGTGATCGGCTCGGTCTGGCTGTACCTGCTCAAGGTACACCCCGAGCTCGCCACCCCCGCGAAACGTGCCAAGGGCACCATTTTCTACCCGTTCCACGGCTGGGAAGGTCAGCACGTGCTCGGCGACCACGGCCGGATCGTTGCCTCGATCAACGAGCACGAGACCGGCCCGGTCACCGTCTGCCTGTACTGGAACGAGTACGACAAGCCCGCGATCCGCAACGTCTACAAGGACGCCGGATTCCGGGTCATCACGCACGGCTACCGCGGCCTGCACTGGCGCCGTACCAACGCCAAGTTCCTGGTCAACCAGCTCCGTGAGCTCCGCAAGCACGAGCGCGTCGCGTCCAACCGCCTCAGCTCCGCCGTTCTGTACGGCGCCTCGCTCGGACTGCAGCCCGGGGTCTACGGTGATCCTATGGTGCTGGAGAACGAGCACCCGTCGTTCGGCGGCCAGGCGCGGATCAAACGGCTGTGGCCGGAGCTCGACCAGCCGTTCGTCCCGCCGGCGGTCGCGCGTGAGTTCACCGATACCGAGCTGGGCGTCGACCATGTCGCCGGTCCGGCCGAGATCCGGGAGATGTTCCGATGGAACTCCTGAAAGTAGGCATCATCACGCAGGTGCGCGTGACCAGCACGCGGCTGCCGGCCAAGGTCCTGCTGAGCGTCGCGGGCCGTTCCTACCTCGAGCACCACCTCGACCGGCTGAGCCGGACCGGCCTGCCGGTGATCGTTGCCACCACCACCAACGTCCACGACGACCTGGTCGTGCAGGTGTGTCACGAGGACGGCATCCCGGTGTTCCGCGGCAGCGAGGACGACGTCCTGAGCCGGTTCGCCGGCGCCGCCCGTGAGCACGAGCTGGACGCGGTCGTCCGGGTGACGTCCGACTGCCCGCTGATCGACCCGGAGATCGTTGCCGCGGGCGTCGATCGGTGGCGGGCCGAGAACGACCTCGACCTGTATATCTCGAACTGCCTCGAGCGGACCTACCCTCGCGGCATGGACTTCGAGATCTTCTCTACCGCCCGGTTGTACGACGCGGAGGCGAAGGCCACGCTCAAGGCCGACCGCGAGCACGTCACGCCGTACCTGCATCAGAACCGGTCCGGCGAGATGCGGTTGCTGAATCTGCCCTGGTCGGGCGGGTCCAGGAACGCGGCGCAGTACCGGCTCACGCTCGACACCGCGGACGACTGGAAGTTGCTCGACGCCCTGATCGAGGACTTCGACGCGCCCCGGCTCAGCTGCGCCGAACTGGTCGCGATCCTGGACGTCCACCCGGAGCTGGCCGCGCTCAACGCGCACATCGAGCAGAAGAAGCTCGGCGAGTGACGACACGCAGGCCGTCCACTACGGCATGATTTACGGTGATGACCACCGATGATCCAGCCGGGGACTCCGCGGACAGCCCCGCCAACGGCGCGCACGCGGCGCGGGCGACGTCGTTCGGCGCCGTCGCGGCCGCGTACGACGTGGGCCGGCCGACGTTCCCGGTCGAGTCGCTGGCCTGGATCCTGGGCCCGGGCCGCGGACTGCAGGTCCTCGATCTGGGAGCCGGCACCGGCAAGCTCGCCGCGGTCGCCGCGGAGCTCGGACACGACGTGATCGCGGTCGACCCGTCGCAGGAGATGCTCGAGGTCTGCCGCCGGCGCTCCGGCATCGACACGATGGTCGGCGCCGCGGAGTCGATCCCGCTCGCGCACGCCTCGGTCGACGCGGTCATCGTCGGGCAGGCGTTCCATTGGTTCGACCACGCCCGCGCGCTGCCGGAGATCGCCCGCGTGCTGCGGCCGAACGGCGTACTGGGCCTGCTCTGGAACAATGCGGACACGGTGGTGCCGTGGGTCCGCCGGATCTTCCAGGTCATCCAGGGCGACGGCGCCGGGGGCAGCGACCGGTTCGACCCGGTGCCGATCCTCGACCAGTCGAACCTGTTCACCCCGCCGGAGTTCCTCCGGTTCCGGCACTGGCACGACCTGAACCGCGAGGGTCTGCGGCAGCTGGCCCAGTCGCACTCGCGGGTCGCCGTACTCAAGGACACCCGCCGCGACCAGGTCCTGGACCAGATCGAGCTGATCTACGAGCACACCGCCCGGCCGCCGGAGGCGCTGCGGATGCCGTACTTCACCGATTGTTTCCGGGCGCACCCCAGCGAGTTCGCCAATTACCGCCGTACCGTCGATGGGCCGGTTGCACCGCATCTGTAGAAACGTTTTGGTTGCAGTAGGTCACAAACGTGCGACTTGCGGCTAACGTGCACCTGTTCGTGTCCGGGCAAAAGGGGATCTGATGGACGACCAGGCGGTGCGCGAGCGGGATGCCCGCGCCTACGAGGCTGTGTACGAGGCGGCCGATTTCACCGAGCTGAGGCGGCGCTACAAGAACTTCGTGGTGCCGTGGACCATCACCTTCATGGCCTGGTACCTGGCTTACGTCGCCTGCTGCAACTGGGCCCGCGGCTTCATGAGCCACCGGATCGGCGACAGCCACATCAATGTCGCGCTGATCTTCGGCCTGCTGCAGTTCGTGTCGACGTTCGTGATCGCGGCCCTGTACGGCCGGTTCGCCAACCGCAAGCTCGATCCGCTGGCCCACGGCCTGAACGCCAAGTACAAGAGGGAGCGCCGCCGGTGAACTCGCTTCTCATCCCGCTGGCCACCGAGCCGGGCAACCGGGCACTGACCATCTCGCTGTTCGGCGCGATCGTCGCCGTGACGCTGTACATCACCTGGTGGGCGTCCCGGCAGAACAAGACCGCTGCCGACTACTACGCCGGCGGCCGCTCGTTCAGCGGCGCGCAGAACGGCCTCGCGATCTCCGGTGACTACATGTCCGCGGCGTCGTTCCTCGGCATCTCGGGCTCGATCGCGCTCTACGGGTACGACGGCTTCCTCTACTCGATCGGGTTCCTGGTCGCCTGGCTGGTCGCGCTGCTGCTGATCGCCGAACTGCTGCGGAACTCGGGCCGCTTCACGATGGCCGACCAGCTCGCGTTCCGGATGAAGCAGCGACCGGTCCGGACGGCGGCCGCGACGTCGACGATCGTGGTGTCGATCTTCTACCTGCTCGCCCAGATGGTCGGCGCGGGCGCGCTGGTCGGGCTGCTGCTCGGCGTGAAGAGCGAGGGCCTGAAGGCGGCCGTGATCATCCTGGTCGGCGCGCTGATGATCATCTACGTGACGGTCGGCGGCATGAAGGGCACCACCTGGGTGCAAATCGTGAAGGCCGTGCTGCTGATTGCCGGCACCGTCGTGATCACGTTCCTCGTACTGCTGAAATTCCACTTCAACCTCTCGGACCTGCTCGGCTCGGCCGCGGCGAAGTCCGGTCATGGTGAGTCGTTCCTGCAGCCCGGTCTGCTGTACGGCAAGGACCTCACCGGCCAGATCGACTTCCTGTCGCTCGGCCTCGCCCTGGTCCTGGGTACGGCGGGTCTGCCGCACATCCTGATCCGCTTCTACACCGTGCCGGACTCGCGCGCTGCGCGGCGCTCGGTGCAGTGGGCGATCGGTCTGATCGGCGTGTTCTACCTGATGACGCTGGCCCTCGGGTTCGGCGCGGCGGCACTGCTCGACACCGGCAAGGGCTCGGCGGTGGCCGAGTCCAAGGGCAACGTCGCGTCGCCGCTGCTGGCGGAGTCCCTGGGCGGTGGCGCCGGTTCGATCGGTGGCGCGATCCTGCTGGCGCTGATCGCGGCGGTCGCGTTCGCGACGATCCTCGCGGTGGTCGCCGGGCTCACGCTGACGTCGGCGTCGTCGTTCGCGCACGACCTCTACGCGAACGTGATCGCCAAGGAGAAGCCGTCCGAGAAGGCCGAGCTGCGGGTGGCGCGGTTCGCGGCGGTCGGGATCGGCGCGGTGTCGATCGCGCTGGCGATCCCGGCGCAGAAGCTCAACATCGCGTTCCTGGTCGCGCTGGCCTTCGCGGTCGCGGCCTCGGCGAACCTGCCGGCTCTGCTGTTCAACCTGTTCTGGAAGCGGTTCAACACCGCGGGCGCGACCTGGAGCATCTACGGCGGCCTGATCTCCGCCGTCGTCCTGGTGGTGTTCTCGCCGGTGGTGTCGGGCAAGCCGACATCGATGATCACCGGCGCCGACTTCGCCTGGTTCCCGCTGTCGAACCCGGGCATCGTGTCGATCCCGCTGGGCTTCCTGTTCGGCGTCCTCGGCACGTACCTCGGCCGGGACAAGACGAGCGAGCTGCGCTACAAGGAGCTCTCGGTCCGCGCCTTCACCGGCGCCGGCGCGGAGGGCCCTGCCAAGCACTGACACAAGCACTGACCCAAGCACTGAAGCTGTTCCCCGAAGGCCCGGCTCGCTGTGTGCGAGCCGGGCCTTCGTCGTTCCTGAACCGTTGACGCCTGCGTGATGGTGCCGTAACAATGAGCCATCGTCGCGCAAGAAATTAGCAAGGGAGCGAAAGTTTTGAACTCCCGCGCGGCAGCTCTTCCCTGACCCGCCCACCAGGAGAGGCCCATGCGTATTCCGAGATGGCGGTTGCTGACCGCCTTGCTGGCTGCGAGTCTCGCGGCGGCACCCCTCGTCCGACCGGCGCCCGCCGCACAGGCCGCCGTACTCGCCGGACCGAACCTCGCCGCCGGCAAAGCCGCCTCGGCCAGTAGCAGCACCCAGACCTACGTCGCGTCGAACGTGACCGACGGCAACCAGAGCAGCTACTGGGAGAGCGCCAACAACGCGTTCCCGCAGTGGGTCCAGGTCGACCTCGGTTCGTCGGTCGCGACCAACCAGGTCGTGCTCAAACTGCCGACCGCGAACTGGGGCGCCCGCGACGAGACCCTCGCGGTCCAGGGCAGCGTCGACGGGCAGAGCTTCACCGACCTGTCGGCGTCCGCGGCGCGCACGTTCAGCCCGCCGAGCAACACCGTGACGGTCGACTACGGTACGGCGACCACGCGGTACGTCCGGGTCCGGATCACGGCGAACACCGGTTGGCCGGCCGGGCAACTGTCCGAGCTCGAGGTCTACGGACCGGCGACCGGTGACACCCAGGCTCCCACCGCCCCGGGTGGCCTGGCCTTCACCGAGCCCGGCGCGGGCCAGATCCGCCTCACCTGGAACGCGTCGTCCGACAATGTCGGCGTCACCGGGTACGACGTCTACGCCAACGGTCAACTGCGGACGAGCGTGGCCGGCAACGTGCTCACGTACACCGACAACCAGCCGGCCAACGTCTCGGTCTCGTACTTCGTTCGCGCAAAAGATGCTGCTGGCAACCAATCGGCGAACAGCGCGGTCGTGACCCGCAACGGCAGCGGCGGCCCGGGCAGCAATCTTGCGCTGCACAAGCCGATCACCGCGTCCGGATACACGTTCACCTACGTGCCTGCGAACGCGAACGACGACGACGTGACGACGTACTGGGAGGGCAATGCCAACCCGGCGACGCTGACCACACAGCTCGGTGCGAACGCGGATCTCAGCTCGATCGTGGTCCGGCTCAACCCGGACCCGGCGTGGGGTCCTCGCACTCAGACCTTCTCGATCCTCGGTCGCGAGCAGAGCTCGTCCACCTTCACCACGATCGCTGCGTCCGCGTCGTACAACTTCAACCCGGCGAGCGGCAACAGCGTCACGATCCCGGTCAGCGCGCGGGTCGCCGACGTACGGCTGAACTTCACCGGGAACACCGGCGCACCGGCCGGGCAGGTCGCCGAGTTGCAGGTGCTCGGCGTACCGGCACCGAACCCGGACCTCACCTTGTCGGGCGTCAGCTGGACGCCGACGTCGCCGGTCGAGACCGACGCGATCACGGTCCGCGCGACGGTCAACAACGGCGGTACGGCGGGCTCCGGGGCGACCGACGTGAACTTCTACCTCGGGAACACCAAGGTCGGTACGGCGGCAGTCGGCGCGCTCGCGGCCGGGGCGTCGACGACGATCAGCGCGTCGATCGGAACGCGCGACGCGGGGTCGTACGCGTTGAGCGCCAAGGTCGACGAGGCAAACACGGTGATCGAGCAGAACGACGGGAACAACACCGCCAACGCTTCCGGGCCGCTGGTGGTGACGCCGGTCGCGAGCTCCGACCTCGTCGCGTCGGCGGTCAACTGGACGCCCGGCAACCCATCGGCGGGCAATTCCGTCGCCTTCTCCGTTGCTCTACGCAACCAAGGCAGCGTCGCCTCTGCGTCTGGTGCGCACGGGATTACGCTGACGGTACTGAACGGGTCGTCGGTGGTCACGACGTTGACCGGTTCGTACAACGGTGCGATCGCGGCGGGCGCGACCAGCTCAGCTGTTGCTGTTGGCAACTGGACCGCGGCGAACGGGCGTTACACCGTGCGCGTGGTGATTGCAGACGACGCCAACGAGCTGCCGGTGAAGCGGACGAACAACACGAGCGACCGGCCGCTGTTCGTCGGTCGTGGCGCGAACATGCCGTACGACCACCTGGAGGCCGAGGACGCCTCGGTCGGCGGCGGCGCGACCGGCATCGGCCCGAACCGGGCGATCGGCGACCTGGCCGGCGAGGCGTCCGGCCGGCGTGCGGTGACGCTCAACTCGAACGGCTCGTACGTCGAGTTCACCACGCGGGCGTCGACGAACACGCTGGTCACGCGGTTCTCCATGCCGGACTCCGCAGCCGGCGGCGGGCAGAGCTCGTCGATCAGCGTGTACATCAACGGCAGCTTCGCGAAAACGTTGCCGCTGACCTCGAAGTACGCCTGGTTGTACGGCGCGGAGGCGTCGCCGAACAACTCGCCCGGATCAGGGCCGGCGCGGCACATCTACGACGAAGCCAACCTGATGCTCGACCAGACGTATCCGGTCGGGACGAAGATCCGGTTGCAGAAGGACCCGTCGAACGGTTCGACGTACGCGATCGACTTCATCGACACCGAGGCCGTCACGGCGATCCCGAATCCGGGCGCCGGGTATGTGACGCCGGCCGGCTTCACGCAGCAGGACGTGCAGAACGCGCTCGACCGGGTGCGGCAGGACACCACGCTGCAGGGCGTGTATCTGCCGGCGGGTGACTACCAGACTTCGTCGAAGTTCAACGTCTACGGCCGTGCGATCCGCGTCGTCGGCGCGGGGCCGTGGTTCACCCGGTTCGTGGCTCCGCAGAACCAGTCCAACACCGATGTCGGGTTCGACGCGCAGTCGTCGGCGAACGGGTCGACGTTCAGCGGATTCTCGTACTTCGGGAACTACGACAGCCGCAACGACGGTCCGGGGAAGGTCTTCAACTTCGCGGGTACGTCGAACATGACCATCGACAACATCTGGGTCGAGCACCAGATGTGCCTGTACTGGGGCGCGAACACCGACAACTCGGTGATCAAGAACTCGCGCATCCGGGACACGTTCGCCGACGGCATCAACATGACGAACGGATCGGCCGGGAACACCGTCAGCAACAACGACGCACGGTCGACCGGTGACGACAGTTTCGCGCTCTTCAACGCCACCGACAACGGCGGCGGCGAGGTCCGGGACAACGTCTTCGAGAATCTGTCCGCGTCGCTGACGTGGCGGGCGGCCGGCTTCGCGGTGTACGGCGGGACGAACAACATCTTCCGAAATCTGTACGCGGCGGACATGCTCACGTATCCCGGGATCACGATCAGTTCGCTCGACTTCGGCATTCCGATGAACGGTTTCGGTGCTACGCCGCCGACGGTCTTCGAAAATGCCTCGGTGGTGCGGTCGGGTGGGCATTTCTGGGGTAATCAGGCCTTCCCCGCGGTGTGGATCTTCTCGGCATCGAAGATCTTCCAGGGGATTCGCGTCAATGATCTCGACGTCGTCGATCCGACGTACAGCGGAATCATGTTCCAGACCAATTACGTCGGCGGGCAACCGCAGTTCCCAGTCGCGGACACCGTCTTCACCAACACGACCATCTCCGGAGCACGCAAATCCGGCGACGCCTTCGACAGCAAGTCCGGCTTCGGAATCTGGGCCAACGAACTCCCCGAACCCGGCCAAGGCCCGGCCGTAGGCTCCGCCACCTTCAACAACCTGACCCTCACCAACAACGCAGTAGACATCCAGAACACAACCACCACCTTCACCCTCAACCGCAACTAACCCTGCAGGAGCCGCCGGAGGACTCACCTCTCCGGCGGCTCCCACCTGCGCGGACCGGGCTCGTCCACCGTCCGGTGAGCTGCCCGCCCAACTTCCAAGGGATTCTCTATCCCGAGGCAGCACCACCATAACGCCTTGATTTACGTGCGACGGGCGCATTTCCCAATCTGCCCCAGGTTGCCCCGAGATGCCCCGGTGTCACGCTCGACGATCAGTCCGCACACGTGTGAATCTCGACCCTTGCCACTCAACAAGGCGGGGAAATGCCAATCCACGTGTTCGTCGACGAGAACAAGACTCGGGGATTCCTGATGGTTGCCGCTCGGTGCCCATCAGGTGATGTCGCGGTCAACCGCAAGGCGCTCCGCGGCCTGCTACTGCCCGGACAGGAACGCCTGCATTTCAGGCACGAGACCGATGCGCGCCGCAAGCAGATCCTTGACGTCATCGCCGGGCTACACCTGATGGTCGACATCTATGCGACCGAGCGAGAGACGCTCGCCAACAGGCGACGCTGTCTCGAGGCCATCGTTCGCGACACGGCAGCTGACGCGGAGCGCCTCGTCATCGAGCGGGACGAGTCGACGATTGCGAGGGACCGAGAGACGCTGCATGCCGCATGCCAGCGCTTCGAGTGCTTCGAACTTAGGTGGGAGCTGATGGTGCCGAAGCTGGATCCACTGCTGTGGGTGCCCGATGCCATCGGGTGGGCGTGGGCTCGCGCAGGACACTGGCGCCGCACAGTGGCGACGTTCAGTGGCCTGCGCGACCTCTGAAGAAGCGCGAGACCCGGCTCACCGACCGTCCGGATGGCTGCCGGGTCCACTTCAAGGGACTCTTCTGTCCACGAGCAAGATCAACTGTAGCGGGAAGTTGCGGTTGTGGGAGTGGCTTTCTGTATCTGCCCCCGGATGCCCCGGGAAACCCCGTTACAGGTCTTTGGTTATTCGGGAGAGGGCTTGGCCGGCTTTGAGGACCAGGGCGCGGTCGGTGTCGTCGAGGCGGTTGAGGAGGTGGGAGAGTTCGTCGGCGGCCTGTTGGCCGGAGGCCTGGACTGTGGCGGCGCCGGCTTCGGTGAGGACCACGGCGGTTGCGCGGCCGTCGACCGGGTCCGGCTCGCGGCGGACCAGGCCCGCCTCTTCCAGCGCGGCGACCGTCGTGGTCGCGGTGGGTTGCGAACAGGGGACCCGGGTGGCGATCTCGCCGATCCGGATCGGTTGCTCGTCGGCGATCAGCATCAGCGCCAGGAACTGCGTCGGGTGCATGACCGTGGTGGTCCTGCTCCGGCGCAGGTGTCTGACGATCCGGTGCATGCTCACCAGGAGTAGCAGAGTCTCCGCCGCCGCCATGTCGATCACCTCCGAGGGGAAGCGCCATCCTGGCACAGCCTGCCAAACAACTCCTACAGCGAGAGCCTGATGTCGGGGTGATACAGGTCGATCCAGGTCGCCAGCGACAGCGTCTGCTCCAGCTGCCGCCGCGCCACCCCATCCGCGGACCGCGCCGCCTGATCGACGCCCTTGCGGTCCACCAGCTCGAACACCGGATGCCGATCCGCCACCAGCTCGCGGACCTGGCCCGCCAGCGCCTCGACGTACGCCGGATCCTGCGTCTGCGGGTACGGCGACTTGCGGCGGTCCACCACCGACTGCGGAAGTACGTCGCTGGTCGCCGCCCGCAGCAGGCTCTTCTCGTGCCCGTCGAACGTCTTCATCGACCACGGCGTGTTGTAGACGTACTCGACCAGCCGGTGATCGCAGAACGGCACCCGCACCTCGAGCCCGACCGCCATGCTCATCCGGTCCTTGCGGTCGAGCAGGATCCGCACCATCCGGGTGAGGTGCAGGTAGCAGACCTTCCGCATCGCCCACTCGTCGTCGGACTCACCGTCGAGCCGCTCGACCTCGCGCACGGCCTCGGCGTACCGGTCCCGCAGATGACCGCCGAGATCGAGCTGCCTCAGCACGTCCTTCCGGAGCGCGTGGACCTGACCGGGCTGCCGCCGCGACAGCGTGTAGGCGATCCACGGGAACATCGGCCGGTTCCGCACCTCGGGGTCGTGGAACCACAGGTACCCGCCGAACACCTCGTCGGCCGACTCGCCCGACAGCGCGACCGTCGACTGCTCCCGGATCGCCGCGAACAGCAGGTACAGCGAGTTGAAGATGTCCCCGCCGAGCGGCGCATCGTTCGCCCGCACAACCTTCCGCCGGATCTCCGGATCCGTCAGCACGGCGTTGTCCAGCACGATGTCGGAGTGCTGCGAATGCACCAGATCCGCGACGTCATGCACGTACGGCGTGTCCGGCGTACCGCGGAGCTCGGTCGGCTGGAAGTTCTCCTCCTGACCGACGAAGTCGACCGCGAAGCTGCGGACCTTCTTCCCCTCCTCCGCCAGCTGACCGGCCGCGAGCGCCGTGATCGCGCTGGAGTCGAGCCCGCCCGACAACAGCACACACCGCGGTACGTCGGCCACGAGCTGCCGCCGCGTGATGTCGTCGAGAAGCTCGCGGATGTGCGCGACCGACGTGTCCTGGTCGTCGGTGTGCTGCCTGGTCTCCAACCGCCAGTAAGCGTTGCGACGGATGCCGGCACGATCGACGGTGACCACAGTGCCCGGCTCGACCTCGAACATCCCGGCCCACAGCGACTTGCCGGGCGTCTTCGACACCGTCAGCAGCTCGCGCAGGCCCTCGGCCTCGACGACGGCCGGTACGGCGGGATTGGCCAGGATCGCCTTCGGCTCGGAACCGAACAGCACGCCGTCCGCGGTCGGGTAGTAGAAGAACGGCTTGATGCCCATCCGGTCGCGGACCATCACCAGGGTCTCGGTCCGCGGGTCCCAGATGGCCAGCGCGTACATCCCGTTCAGCCGCTCGGCGAACGCAGTACCCCACTCGACGTACGCACGAAGTACGACCTCGGTGTCGGAGTCGGTCGTGAACGCGTGCCCGCGGCGGCGGAGCTCGTCGCGCAGCTCGGTGTAGTTGTAGACCTCACCGCTGTAGACCATCCCGAGCGTGATCGTGCGTCCTTCGTGGACGACCTCGGTGGTCATCGGCTGCTCCCCGCCGGGGAGGTCGATGACCGCGAGTCTGCGATGCCCGAGCGCGACATGCCGCGCGTACCAGGTGCCTCTCGCGTCCGGCCCGCGACACGACATCGTCTCGGTCATCGCGTCGACGGCCTCCCGCTCCGCGCCGAGGTCCTGCCGGTACGCCACCCACCCGGTGATGCCACACATACGGTCGCTCCTCTGCCTCGCGAGATGCATTCCTCCCCAATGTATTTCTCGCGATGAGTGACACAAGCGATCGTTTCTGTGACCAAGCTCTCAGAGGTGTACTGCGAGCACGCCCAGCGCGAACGCCGCTCCGGCCAGCGCCAGCATCGTCGTCGCGAGGACGATCAGCCGGCGCTGGAGTGCGGGCAGCTCGGCCGCGGTGGCGAATACGCGCTGCGGCCAGTGGCGCCAGGAGACGTACCAGAAGATGCCGGTCGCGATCAGCAGTAGCAGGCCCTTGACCGCGTGGATCCACCAGTCGTGGTGGTCGATCAGCAGCATCGCAAGCCCGGTGACGGCGATCGCGCCGATCAGCCCGACCACCTTCCACCGGTTGCCCGAGGCAATCACCGCGGTGAGCTGCTCCCGCCCGTCGCTGTCCGCCCCGAAGTACCGCTTGAGCTTCGGCTGCACCACGAACAACGAGTACGCCATCCCGCCGACCCACGCAGCCGCCAACCCCGCATGAATGATCGCAAGCACCGCCGTCACCCCCCGACGGTAATCCCCACCCAGGGTCCTCCCGTGAAAGAGTCACGCGGTGGATGACATCCAGGTGTTCCATAGAAGCGGCCAGTGGTGCCCCGGCCGGCGGGTCGGGGACGTTGTCGCCTACGACGTCAAGATCCTGCCCAAGTACCAGGTGCCCGGCCGCCCCACCGTCGACCGCAGCTACCTACTCCTCAACGAGGGCATCCAACTGACCAAGCCGGCCGTCTTCGAGGGCCCGGTCGAGGGCTGGTGGTACGTCGACCTCGTCGAGATCGACCACACCGACACCGGCCTGCTGGTCCGCGACCTGTACGTCGACCTACTGATCCCACCGGCCGCAAATCGCTACCAACTCCTCGACCTCGACGAATTCGCCGACGCCCTCACTGCCGGCCAGATCACCCCGATCCAGTGCGCCACCGTCCTCCACCAAACCCAGCAGTTCATCAACCGCTACCTCCGCGGCCCCGAGGAAGGTCCCAGCGGTCCTCAGTACCAGTTCCCGCCGACCGCCGTCACGACTCTCGAGTCCCTGCGGTCCTTCCTCGACCCGCCCGCCTGACGCTCTGCCGCCGAGTCGTGGGAGATGGTCCGCGGTGGGTTTGCCGAGTCGTGGATTGCGGTCCGTTTCGCGGACCTGGATCCACGACTCGGCTGCCGGGCCGGGAGGTTGCGGATGGTGGAGCGGGTCAGTCTTCGTCGGATTTGCCGGCGGCGAGGTTGGTTTTGATGAGGTCCATGACGGTGGAGTCGGCGAGGGTGGTGACGTCGCCTACCTCGCGGTTTTCGGCTACGTCGCGGAGGAGGCGACGCATGATCTTGCCGGAACGGGTCTTGGGGAGTTCGGAGACGACCATGATCTGGCGGGGCTTGGCGATCGGGCCGATTTCCTTGGCTACGTGGTTGCGGAGCTCCTGGACCACGTCGGGGCCGCCGTCACCAGCTTCGGAGCGCAGGATGACGAACGCGGCGATCGCCTGACCGGTGGTCGGGTCGGACGCACCGACGACGGCGGCCTCGGCCACCTTCGGGTGCGAGACCAGGGCGGACTCGATCTCGGTCGTGGACAGCCGGTGCCCCGACACGTTCATCACGTCGTCGACGCGGCCGAGGAGCCACAGGTCGCCGTCCTCGTCCTTCTTCGCGCCGTCGCCGGCGAAGTACACGCCCGGCCAGCGGGACCAGTACGTGTCGATGAAGCGCTGGTCGTCGCCCCACAGCGTCCGGAGCATCGCCGGCCACGGCTTGGTGATCACGAGGTACCCGCCGGACCCATCAGGCACCGAGTTTCCCGCGTCGTCCACCACGTCGACCGACACACCCGGAATCGCCCGCATCGCGGCGCCCGGCTTGCCGGCGGTCACACCAGGCAGCGGCGAGATCATGTGCATACCGGTCTCGGTCTGCCACCACGTGTCGACGACCGGCGCCTTGTTCCCGCCGATGTTCTCGCGGTACCAGATGTACGCCTCGGGGTTGATCGGCTCGCCGACCGATCCGATCACCCGCAGCGTCGAGAGGTCGAACTTGGCCGGGATGTCCGCGCCCCACTTCATGAAGGTGCGGATCGCGGTCGGGGCGCAGTACAGGATCGACACCTTGTACTTCTGCACGATCTCCCACCAGCGGCCCTGGTGTGGGGTGTCCGGGGTGCCTTCGTACAGCACGGAGGTGGTCGCGTTCGCGAGGGCGCCGTACACGATGTAGCTGTGGCCTGTGACCCAGCCGATGTCGGCGGCGGTCCAGTACACGTCGGTGTCCGGCTTGAGGTCGAAGACACCCCATTGCGTGTACGACGTACCGACCAGGTAGCCGCCCGTCGTGTGCAGGATGCCCTTCGGCTTGCCCGTGCTGCCGGACGTGTACATCACGTACAGCGGGTGCTCGGCGTCGAAGGCCTCCGGCGTGTGGTCCGCGGACTGCTTGCCGACGAAGTCCTCCCACCACAGGTCGCGATCCTCAACCATCGCGGTCTCCTGGCCCGTGCGCTTCACCACGAGCACATTCCGTACGTCGGGGCAGTCCTCCAACGCGGCGTCCACGGCTGGCTTCAGCGCCGCCGGAGCGCCCCGGCGGTAGCCGCCGTCCGACGTGATCACGACGCGGGCGTCGCAGTCCAGGATCCGGTCCTTCAGCGCCTCGGAGGAGAAGCCACCGAAGATGACCGTGTGCGGGGCGCCGATCCGGGCGCAGGCCAGCATCGCGACCACGGTCTCGGGGATCATCGGCATGTAGATCGCGACGATCTCACCGGCCTGGACGTTCAGCTCGAGCAGCGCGTTGGCGGCCTTGCTGACCTCGTCCTTGAGCTGCGCGTAGGTGATCTCGCGGGTGTCACCGGGCTCACCCTCGAAGTAGTACGCAACCTTGTCGCCGAGGCCGTTCTCGACGTGGCGGTCGACGCAGTTGTACGCCGCGTTCAGCTTGCCGTCGGCGTACCACTTGGCGAACGGCGGGTTGCTCCAGTCCAGCGTCTCCGTCGGCTCGGTGGCCCAGGTGATGCGCTTGGCCTGCTCGGCCCAGAACCCCTCCGGGTCGGCCGCGGCCCGCTCGTACGCGTCGGCCTTGAGGTTCGCGTTCGCGGCGAGCTCGGCGGGCGGCTCGAAGCGGCGCTCCTCGTGCATCAGGTTCGACAGCGCGTCGGACTGCGCCTCGGGCTTGGGTGACTCTGCATTCGTCACGTCGACGACTCCTCATCGCTGGCTTCGGCGCGCCGGCGCGCCCGGTTACCTTTCTACCAACGCTGACCCTGCCACGGAACCGGTGTATCGCCGAGTCGTTTCGAATCTGCGCCGAACAGGACCAATTCCGGGTCGGGCGGAGCAGAAATCCGGCGTACGGCGGAACCATCGCGCCGGACCGTGCATCGGACCGGATGTGAACGCGATGCAGACCGACTCCCAGCCGACCCCCGTGACCGAGGAACGCCGGAAGATCTCGCGGGCCGCCCGCCGGCGGGTTCACGCTCGCGAACTGCGCGTACGCCGTACTCAACGGGCAGCCCGCGCCCAGTTGCCGAACGGGTAGTCCTACAGGTCCTGGTGATAGCCCAGGAGCTTGGTGAGGATCGTGGCCAGCCGGGCACGGTCGGTGGCCGAGAGCGGCGCGAAGATCTCCTCCTGCGCCTTGCCGACCAGGTTCGTGAGCCGCTTGTAGTGCCGCTTGCCGGCCGTGGTGATCGTGATGATGTTGCGTCGGGCATCGGTCGGGTCCGGGCTGCGTTCGACGTACCCGTCGCCTTCCAGCTCGTTGAGCGCGGCAACTACGTCGCTGCGGTCGATGCAACTACGCCGCCCGAGCGTCGCCTGACTGGCCGCACCGAACTCCACCAGCGTCGCGAGCAGCCGGAAGTGGTACGCCCGCGCACCCCCGGCAGCGAACGACTCGGTGACGATCCGGTGCGCCTGGGCCGCGCTCTGGGTCAGCAGCCAGCTCGGCAACTGAGTCAGGGCGGTCGGAGTCTGCTCGTCCACCCGGGCAGTGTAAGCGGAGACGGGTTCGTCGTCCGTGACCCCAGCGTTGGCCGCACCTACGATTCGCGCGCGTCCAGGAGCTCGTCCCAGTGGTCCTCGGCCCAATCGCAGAAGGCCCGCAACGGCTCGAGCAGGCTGCGGCCGAGGTCGGTCAGCTCGTACATGACCCGTCGTACCGGCGCGGCGTACTCTGTCCGCCGGACGAACCCGTCGCGCTCGAGCGCCCGCAGCGACTGCGTCAGCATCTTCGGGCTGACGCGCGCCAGCGGGACGCGCAACTCGGAGTACCGCCGCGGGCCGTCCTCCAGACAGCGCAGGACAAGGCCCGCCCACTTGTCGCCGCCGACCCGGAGGGGCAACAGCGTCGACGGGCAGATCTCCTCGAACATGTCCGCTCTCAACGCCTCCACGCTCACCACGGTATCCAATCGGTAACCACGCCCCCGCCTACGGTCGCCGTACCTAGTTCAAGGAGGTTGCGGTGAGCAAGATTCTGGTGATCGGCGCGCGGGGCCGAGCCGGTTCGGCGGCTGTGGAGGAGGCTGCTGGGCGGGGCCATGAGGTGGTCGGAGTATCGCGAACGGCAGGTGGCGGCGACGTGACGGATGCTGGGCGTCTCGCGGAACTCGCGGCGGGGTACGACGCGGTGATCGCGGCGGTGTACGACGGCTCGAGCGACCCGGGCGTCTTCTTCCCGGCTGCGGCGCGGGCGTTGGTCGAGGGGCTCTCGAAGGCCGGCGTGAACCGACTGGTGTGGGTCGGCCTGGCGTCGATCCTGCCGGCTGCCGACGGGACGTTGCTGATGGACACGGACGGATACCCGCGGGAGTACCGGTCGTTCTTCCGCGCACACCAGGCAGCGTTGGACGTGTTCACGGCGTCCGCGCTCGACTGGGTCTCGATCGCTCCGGCCGGGGACTTCGACCACGCCGATGCTTCCCGTCACGGTCGGTACCGCGTCGTGCCTGCGGATGCCGACGCGCGGATCTCGTACGCCGATCTCGCGGTCGCGCTCGTCGACGAAGTGGACCAGCCGGCGCACCACCGTACGGCGATCGGAGTAGTGGTCTAGACGGGCACCTCGCTGGTTCAGCAGCGTGGGCGATAGGTTCGGCGTATGGCTGGGGCTGAGGAGTACTTCGGTAAGGCGTTGGCGATCGCGCACCAGGCGGCCGAGACGCAGCTCGGGGCGATCCGGGTGGCGGCGGGGCTGGTCGCGGAGGCGCTTGCCGGCGGGAAGCGGTTCTGGGTGTTCGGGACCGGGCACAGCCACACGCTGGCCGAGGAGCTGTACGGACGGGCCGGCGGGCTGGCCGACGTACGGGCCATTCTCGAACCCGGGCTGATGCTGCACGAGGGGCTGCAGAAGAGCTCGCTGCTCGAGCGGCTGCCCGGGCTGGCCGCCGTACTGCTGGAGGTCAATCAGTTGGCGTCCGGCGATGTCGTACTGATCGCGTCGAACTCGGGGCGGAACGCCGTACCCGTCGAGTTCGCTCTGGGTGCACGCGAGCGGGGCGCGCAGGTGATCGCGCTGACGTCTCTTGCGCACACGACCTCCACCACGTCGCGGGCTCCAGGTGGTCAGCGGTTGTTCGAGACCGCGGACGTAGTGATCGACAACTGCGGCGTACCAGGTGATGCCCTGATCGAGGTTCCCGGCTCGCCGGAACTCGCCGGTGCCACGTCGGCGATGGTCGGCGCGATGCTCGTCCAGGCGCTGACCGTCGAAATCGTCACACGCTTGGCAGAGCGCGGCGAAACCCCGAACGTTCTCCGCAGTTTGAACGTCTAGGCAGCCATGAAGCAGTTTCTTCTGCAGATGTCCGGCCTTCCGGGATCCGGGAAATCCACGATCGCGCGTCAGGTCGGCTCAAGGTACGGCGCGGCCGTCGTGGATCTCGATGTGATCAGGAGCGCGGTTCTCGACGGCGGCGTATCGGTCGAGGCGAGCGGCCGGGTCGCGTATCCGGTCATGTATGAGCTGACGCGAAGCTTCCTGGCCCAAGGCTTCAGCGTGGTGATCGACAGCCCGTGCGGGTACGACGAGATTGTCACGACGGGCCGCGCGATCGCTGATGAGCGGGACGTCGCCTACAGGTACGTCGAATTGGTCACGGACGATCTCACGCTGATCGACGGCCGGCTGAGGACCCGGGTCCCGCTACGAAGCCAACGCCGAGCCATCAACTTGCACGCGATCGACGCAGGCGACACAGACCCCGACGGCCACCAGTTGTTCCAAACCTGGCTCCACCGAACCAAACGCCCATCCGAGGGCTACCTACAGGTCGACTCCGCACAACCAGTGGACCTCATCCTGACCGAGGTCCACTCCTACCTCGATCTCTAGCCCCTCCTACCTGGAGGACTCCGGTTCTCAGGTGGCGCGGTACGCGACGGTGATGTCGTAGCGGTCGGACCTGTAGACGGAGCGGCCGAATTCGATCACCTGGTCGGTGGCGGTGCGGGGGGCGACGGTGATGATGAGGCAGGGGGTGGAGTTGTCGATCTCGAGGAGTTCGGCGTCGCCGGGCTCGGGCGGGGCGGCGACGATCGAGGCGGAGACCATGCCGAGCGTCACGCCGTACCGGGTGGAGAGTTCGGTGTAGAGCGACTTCTCGGCGAAGTCGATCTCGTCGAGGCCGGGGTAGCGGTGCAGGGAGAGGGCGGTGCGTTCGATCGCCATCGGTTCGCCGTCGGCGGTGCGGAGGCGGACGAGGTGCAGGACGGGGGTGCCGATCGGCTCTTCGAGCTCGCGGGCGAGATCCTCGTCGGCGGCGCCGACGCGGTGTTCGAGGACCTTGGCGCCGGGCTGGATGCCGCGGTTGATCATGTCCTGGCTGAACGACGAGGCGAGCATCCGCGACGGGCGCGGCTCGGCGACGAAGGTGCCGCCACCGGGCCGGCGGTTGGCCAGGCCCTCGGCCACGACCCGGTCCACTTCCTGCCGGACCGTCATCCGGGCCACGCCGAAGCGCTCGGCCAGGACGCGCTCGGACGGCAGCACGGTGCCGACGGCCAGCGAGCGGGTGAGGTTCTCCAGAATCTCGCGAATCTGGTCACCCTTCGGACGATCGGTCCGCAGCTCGGTAGGGAGCTCGGCGAGATCGCCGGGGTTGTTCCGTGGGCGGGCCATGAGCTCAAGTATCCCTGGGAATCTGCCCGGCAAACCGGTTGCCGGGGTACGCGGGCCGCGGTCAGTCGTACCGCGCAAGACGCTCGCGACTACTTTGTCCCGAACGACCTTGTCAGCCCGACTGTAACGTCCAGTGCCGTCTCACGGCCAGTGACGATCCGCAGCCCCAGCCAATTCCCAGCGGGAGGTAGTTTTGTCGTTATGACCCCGGGACAGTTCGTGCAGGAGACGTCATCGGCCGGCGAATGGAAGCGGCAGGGCAACAGATTCACCGGCCGGATCACACGGGACTCGAGCTCCGCACCCGGTGAGGGCCCGGACGACCAAGGCCGTTGGCCGGTCGAGCCGGGGCGGTACCGGCTGGTCGTCAGCCTGGCCTGCCCGTGGGCGCACCGATCCGTCATCGTCCGCCGGCTGCTCGGCCTGGAGGACGCGATCAGTCTGGCGATCGTCGACCCGATCCGCGACGAGCGCGGCTGGCGGTTCACCCTCGACGCGGACGACACCGACCCCGTCCTCGGCATCAAGTTCCTCTCCGAGGCCTACCTGCGCACAGACCCGTCGTACGACGGACGTGTGACCGTGCCGGCAATCGTCGACACAAACACCGGCGACGTGGTCACGAACGACTACCCGCAGATCACCCTGGACCTGTCGACCGAGTGGACCGACTTCCACAAGCCCGGCGCCCCGCAACTGATCCCGCCGGATCGCGCGGAGATGGACGTCCTGATCGACGAGATCTACCGCGACGTGAACAACGGCGTGTACCGCTGCGGTTTCGCGACCAGCCAGGAGGCCTACGACGAGGCGTACGACGCCCTGTTCGCGCGTCTCGACGTCCTCGAGGAACGGCTGCAGGACCGTGAGTACCTACTCGGCGACACGCTTCGCGAGGTGGACATCCGGCTCTTCACCACACTGGTCCGCTTCGACGCGGTGTACCACGGGCACTTCAAATGCAACCGGCAGAAGCTGACCGAGTTCCCCAACCTCTGGGCCTACGCGCGCCGCCTGTACCAGCGCCCTGGCTTCGGCGAGACGGTCGACTTCGACCAGATCAAGCGGCACTACTACGTCACCCACCACAACATCAACCCGACGGGCATCGTCCCGAAGGGCCCCGATCCGCGCGTCTGGATCAGCTAGCCAGCGCAGCCAGCGCCGCGGTGACCGCCGACCTGAGCTGCGCCCGGGTCGCACCAGCTCGTGACCGCAGGTTCACCGCATACGCGAGCAGCGTCAGCAGCTCCGCCGCGCCCTCGACCTCGACCCCGGACCGCAACTCCTCGTTGCTCTGAGCAACCGTCAACGCGGCCGCCAGCGAATCCCGCAGTACGGCGTGATGCTCCGCGAGCACCGCCCGTACTGCGTCGGGCGGGTTCTCGGCGTTCGCATTCGCCATCATGCAGCCCCATCCGGCGTACTCCCCCGACAGCCGCAGTCGCAGCAACCGGTCGAAGAACGCGCGTACTGCGGCCAGCCCACGACCGTCCGCGGCCAACTGATCGAACATCGGCCGGGACCGGTGCTCGAGGTATCGACGGGCTGCCGCCGCATACAGGTCGTCCTTCCCGCCGAAGGCGTTGTACAGACTCGACCGGCTCAGCCCGGTCGCCGCGACCACGTCCTGGATCCCGGTGGCCGCGCTCCCACGACGCCAGAACAGCTGCTCGACGGTGGCCAGCGCCTCCGCCTCGTCGAAGTGTTTGACATCCGCCATACCTGGCATCTTATCTTGGAACGAACGATCCAAGATATGAGGAGTCGTGATGATCGACGTACTGGTGCTCGACGTCAACGAGACCCTGACGGACATGGAGCCGCTGCGGGACGGGTTCGAGGCGGTGGGTCTGCCCAGGCACAGCCTCGACGCGTGGTTCGCGGCGACGCTGCGGGACGGGTTCGCGCTGACCGCGGTCGATGCGTACGCCGACTTCCGCGAGCTCGCCGCCGAACTCCTGGAGGCACAACTCATCGCCGCCGGGATCGAGCCGAACGACGAGACCGTCACGCGCGTGCTGTCCGGCTTCACCCGCCTGCCGCTGCACCCCGACGTCGCACCAGGACTGCGCCGGATCCACGAGGCCGGCATCCGCATCATCACGCTGACGAACGGGTCGGCGGCGATGTCGAAGGAGGTCTTCGAGAAGGGCGGGATCATGCCGTTCCTCGAGCACCGCCTCGAGGTCGCCACCCCTCAGCGCTGGAAGCCGCACCCCGCCGCCTACCGCTACGCCGCCGAGGTGTGCGGAGCGCCCGTGGAACGGATGGCGCTCGCCGCGGTCCACCCGTGGGACATCGACGGCGCCCGGCGCGCCGGTCTCCAGGGGTTGTACATCGACCGCCGGAAGACGCCGTACCCGAAGTCATTCCTCGCACCGGACGTCGTCGCAGCCGACTTCGAAGCGCTGGCGACCGAGCTCACCGCGGATGGCCTTCAGGAGAAGGCGAAGTAGCGCAGCCAGAGGTACGGGGCGGCGACCAGGATCGTGATCGCGGTCATCACCACGCCCTTGCGGGTGAACGCCCAGAAACTGATCGGTGACCCGGCCCGCAGCGCCAGGCCGATCACCACGACGTTCGCGCTGGCGCCGACCGCGGTGGCATTGCCGCCGAAGTCGGCGCCGATCGCGAGCGCCCACCACAGCGCGTGCGCCTGTCCCGGATCGGCGATCCCTTTGGTCAGTTCCAGTACGACGGGACTCATCGTGGCGACGTACGGGATGTTGTCGATGACGCCCGACAGCACCGCGGAGACGACCAGGATCAGCATCGTGGCCAGGAGCGCGTGCCCGGAGATCACCGAGCCGAGCCGATCCGCGAGGTTCGCGATCACGCCGGTCTTCACGAGGGCGCCGACCATCACGAACAACCCGGCGAAGAACAGCAACGTCTGCCACTCGACCGCGGCCATGTAGTGCCGGGTCGGCACCTTCGAGATCAGCACCAGCACCCCGGCGCCGAGCAGCGCCACGATCGACGGCTCGATGCCGAGGAACGAGCGCCCGACGAAGCCGACGAACACGAACAGCAGCACGACTCCGCTCTTGATCAGCAGCGTGCGGTCCTCGATCGCCTCCCGCTCGTTCAGCCGCATCACGTCGTTCACCCGCTCGGGGTCGACCGCGAAGGACCCCTTGAACAGCCACGGCAGCACCAGGCAGAACACAACCAGCTCGATCACGACCAGCGGTGTGAGGTTCAGCAGGAAGTCGTTGAAGGTGAGACCCGACTTGCTGCCGATGATGATGTTCGGCGGGTCACCGATGAGGGTCGCGGCGCCGCCGATGTTCGACGCCATCACCTCGGCGATCAGGAACGGGACCGGGTCGATCCCGAGCCGGTCGCAGACCAGTAGGGTGACCGGTGCGAGCAGCAGCACGGTGGTCACGTTGTCCAGGAAGGCGGACGCCGCCGCCGTGATCAGGGTCAGCAGGATCATGATCCGCAACGGCGATCCCTTGGCCCGCTTGGCCGCCCAGATCGCGACGTACTCGAACACCCCGGTACGACGGAGTACGCCGACGATCACCATCATCCCGAACAGCAGGAAGACGACGTTCCAGTCGATGCCGGTGTCCGGGGAGTAGAACGCGTGCTCGGAGTCGGTCACCCCGAGCGCGAACAGCACCCCGGCCGCGCCGAGCACGGCGAGCAGCTTGTGCGTCCATTCGGTCGCGATCAGCACGTACGCGATCACGAACACCGTGATCGCGACGACCGTCATCCGGCCGTCCCGTGGGTCAGTGCGGAGTGACGGCCAGCTCGAGCAGGCGGGACGCGGTGACCGCGCCGAGGATGTGCCGGTCGCGCATGACGACCACGAGCGGGCTCCGCAGCCGCGCCATCACGGCGGCGATCTCCAGGATCGTGTCGTCGTGGTTGACGACCGGGATCTCCCGGGGTTCGTCCGGGAGCAGCTTGCGGACGGTGAGACCTGCCAGCTTGTCCGCGACCCGGTCGGCCAGCGATTCGTCGATCACCCGGGCCAGCGACGGGTCGTCCTGCACGTACGACGGGACGAGGAAGCGGACCACCTGCGAGGCCGGCAGCACACAGCACGGACTGCCGTCGGCCTGCGTCACGATCAGCCCGGGGAGCCGGTGCGACGCCAGCAGCTCGACCGCCTGCCGGGCGTCGTCGTCCAGCCCGACCACCGGGAAGTCCTCGGCCATCTGCTCTCCGTGCACGCTCGCAGCGTACGCCGGGTCCGCGGGGTCCGGTGGTGTCTCTCACAGGGCTCTGGCACCTCTCGGGCAGCTGCAGCGGACTCGCGCCCGGTGTGGGCACGAGTTTGCCGACCAGACTTCCCGGCGCACCGGGCCCAACCCTGCCGCAACAAGCCGCCACGGGCAAACACCAGCCGTTAGAATGTGGGCTGGTGCGCCGGGAAGTCTGGTCGGCATTCCGTCCGACCGACCCCGAATGAAGGGCCGTCCATGAGCGAGCACCCACGGATCCGGCAGCGAAAACGCGCCTTCCCGCGCATTCTCGGCCGCGAGCGAGCGTTCCTCGCCGAGACGTTGCGCGCCGAGACGACCGGCGGGCTGCTGCTGCTCGGGGCGGCCGTGATCGCGCTGGTCTGGGCGAACTCGCCGTGGCAGGACGCGTACCACCACCTCCGCGACGCCCGGCTCGGCCCGCTGACGGTCGAGGCCTGGGCGTCGGACGGCGCGCTGGCGTTGTTCTTCTACCTGGCCGGTGTCGAGCTGAAGCGTGAGCTGGTGGTCGGCACGCTGTCGAAGCTCACCGAGGCCGTCGTGCCGGTGGTCGCCGCCGTCGCCGGAATGGTGCTTCCGGCAATCATTTACCTGATCACGAACCTGATCGCGAAGGACGGCAAACCCAACGGCTGGGCGGTGCCGACCGCGACCGACATCGCCTTCGCGCTGGCCGTGCTGGCGATCGTCGGGTCGTCGCTGCCGAGCGCGCTGCGCGCGTTCCTGCTCACGCTGGCGGTGGTGGACGACTTCGGCGCGATCCTCGTCATCGCGGTGTTCTTCTCACACGGTTTCCATCTCCTCTGGCTGCTCGCCGCGATCGCCCTGATCGCGGTCTGGTACCTGCTCCAGCGACGTCGCGTCCGTACGCCGTTCCTCTACGTACCGATCGCACTGGCGACGTGGTGGTGCATGCACGAGTCCGGGATCCACGCGACGATCGCCGGTGTCGCGCTCGGCCTCGTCACCCGCGTGGTCGCCGATCCCGGTGAGGAGCACGCGCCGGCGGAGCGGATCGAGCACCGGTTGCGCCCCTGGTCCGCGGGTGTCGCCGTACCGGTGTTCGCGCTCTTCGCCGCGGGCGTGACGCTGAGCGGGACCGCCGTGCGACAGATGCTGACCGACCCGGTCGCGATCGGCGTGGTCGCCGGGCTGCTGGTCGGCAAGTCTGTCGGGGTGTTCGGTGGCTCCTGGCTGACCGCACGCTTCACACGGGCCGAGCTGAACTCCGACCTGGCCTGGCGAGACGTCGCCGCGGTGTCGGTGCTGGCCGGCATCGGCTTCACGGTCGCGCTGCTGATCGCACAGCTCGCCTTCGAAGGCGATCCCGCCCAGGTCGAGCGCGCCAAAGCCGCCGTACTGGTCGCCTCGGTGTTGGCCGCGTTGATCGCCGCGCTCCTGCTGGCTCGCCGAAACCGCGCGTACGCCGATTGACGGCGGGTACGGACTGTAGTGTCAGGCTACGGACACGTGGGAAGGAGTTTTGCGATGTCGATGGGGCAGAACGGGAACGAGCCCACGGTCGGCCAGCTTGTCGCGAATGCCAGCAAGGAACTGTCCAGCCTGGTCCGCAGCGAGGTCGAGCTCGCCAAGACCGAGCTGAAGAAGACCGCGGTCGCGGCCGGCACGGGCGCCGGGATGTTCTCGGCGGCCGGATTCCTGGCGCTGCTCGCGGTCATCCTGCTGAGCATCTCCGCGGCGTACGGACTGACCGCGGCCGGCCTGCACCCGGCCGTCGCGTTCCTGATCGTGGCCGGAGCCTACCTGCTGATCGCCGCGATCCTGGTGTTGATCGGGAGGCGGGCGCTGAAGAGCGCGAAGGGTCCGGAGCGGACGATCGAGACCTCGAAGCAGTCGGTCGAGGTGTTCAAGGCGATCGGCAAGGGCGACGAGGAGCACGCGGCCTTGCCAGAGTCGGGCGTACGGCGCTGAGCCCGGCGGGAGTCGTCGACCTGCTGGTCGACGGCCCCTGGTCGCACTCACTGGTCGCGGCCAACGGGGCCCGGTTCCATGTGGCCGAATGCGGCGCGGCCGACGACCCACTGGTCCTGTTCCTGCACGGCTTTCCCGAGTTCTGGTGGGCCTGGCGCCACCAACTGCCGGTCGTCGCGGCCGCCGGCTATCGCGCGGTGGCGATGGATCTGCGCGGGTACGGCGCCAGCGACAAAACACCCCGCGGCTACGACCCGTACACCGCCGCAGCTGACGTCTCCGGCGTGATCCGCTCCCTCGGTTCGACCGACGCCGCAGTCGTCGGGCACGGCTGGGGTGGCTTCATCGGCTGGTCGGCCGCAGTCCTGGCGCCCCGGCAGGTCCGTGGGCTGACCGCCGTGTCGGCGCCGCATCCGCTCGTGCTGGCCCGCGCTGGCCGGGCCAAGGCGTTGAGCCGGACGGCCTGGTTCCAACTGCCGATCTTCCCGGAGCGGCGGCTGCTGGCGCAGGACGGCATCCACATCGAACGCCTCCTCCGCGCCTGGGCCGCGCCGGACGGCACCTTCCCCGACGCGGAGGCGTCTCGCCGCTACCGCGCGGCGCTCCAGGTGTGGCCGGCGCCGCACTGCGCCCTCGAGTACCACCGCTGGTTCGCCCGCTCCCGGCTCCGTCCGGACGGCCGCAAGTACACGAACAAGATGCGTACGCCGGTCGCCGTACCCGTGCTTCAGGTCCACGGCGCGCAGGACTCCGCCGTCTCCCCCACCGCGACCACTCCGCCGAAACTGGTCGCCGCACCCCTGCGCCACGAGCTGATCGCTACGGCCGGCCACTTCCCCCACGAGGAGACACCGGACCTGTTCAACAGCCTGGTCGTGGACTGGCTGAAGTCCTTAGCGGCGTAGGACAGCCGCCGACAGGCTCGACACCCTCCGGATAGCCGATCGTCCCGGTGACCTTCCAGACCCCGTCGACCTTCTCGATGCGGTAGTTCGGCAGCCAGCCGCGGCCACAATCGTAGAAGATGCTGACGGCAACCTCCTGGTGATCTCCCTTGTCGACGATCGAACCCACCGTGACGGTCGCTACCCGCCGGCCGTCGCAGGAGTTTCCGGAGTCCCGGCCGTCCCAGACGATCGGCGCGACCGGCGCGACCACCTGCTCGATCCGCTTCCGGTCCTGGGCAGTCATCTTCACGACGGGGGTCGGGGTCGCCTTCGGCGGAAGGGACTGCGGGCGATCCCCCGGCCCGTACACCTCGATCGACTGCCATCCACCGGCCGGAGCGAACTTCCGCGCGATGGTGACGATCGCGGCGCCCCAGATGTCACCCGGCTCCGGGGCGGTCGCCACGGGTGGCGCGGGATCCGGCCGGTCGGCACGGTGCACGCCGTACAGAACGCCCGCGAGTACGGCGAGGATGGCGGCTGCGGCGAGCAGGACCGGGCCAGGGTTGCGGCGTTTCGTCGCCTCAGGCAGGTGATCGGCCAGGGTCTCCCGGTCCGCGAAGGTTTCACGGAGGAGGTCGCCGAGCTCTTCATCGGTCAGCTTGGCCATGTCAGGCCTCCTCTTCGGGCAGACGATCGCGGAGCGTTGCCAGGGCTCGGGCGGCGTTGGAGCGGACGGTGCCAGGCGTGATGCCGAGAACGTCGGCGATCTCGCTGTCCGGTAGGTCCTCGTAGTACCGCAGAACCAGGACAGCACGCTGTTTGCGGGGCAAGCCGGACAGGAGTTGCCAGGTGGCGTCGCGTTGGGCCTGACGGGCGCTGATGTCCTCGGTGGTCGGCTGCTCGACAGGCTCGGCGAGCGGTACCTCGCGGTTCTTCAGCAGGCGGCGCCAGCTGAGGTACTCGTTCACCACCATCGTGCGGAGGTAGGCCTCAGGGTGTTCGAGCGCACCGATCCGGTTCCACCGGCGATGTGCGCGCGTGAAGACCGTCTGGACCAGGTCCTCTGCGCTGTGCACACTGCCGCTCAGCATCAGCCCGAGCCGCAGCAGCCGGCGTTCGCTCGACTGCACCAGCTCATCGAAGGGGAGCGACCTCGTCGTCACCGTCACACTCCTTCAACGCGGCGTACGACGGATTCCGCTGCGTCACGTGCAGGATTGGGTGGAGACCTCTTGGGTGGCGGTGGTGCCGGTGCGGGCGTCGGCGGAGACCTGTTCGGCGGTGAGGACGTAGCCGGTCCGGTTGTCCTCGACGGAGGCGGCGAAGACCACGCCGTACACCGTGCCCTTGGCCGACAGCAGCGGGCCGCCGGAGTTGCCGGGGCGGACCGAGGCCCAGATCGAGAACGCGTCGCGGGTGACGGTCTTGTCGCCGTAGATGTCCGGGCCACGGAGCCGTTCCTCGGAGCGGATCCGGGCCGGCTCGGAGTCGAACGGACCGTTCTCCGGGTAGCCGAGCACGACCGCCGAGTCGTCGGCCTTACCGGCGAAGTCGAAGGTCAGCGGCTGCTCTTTCAGGTTCGGCACGTACAGCACCGCGATGTCGGTCTCGGGGTCGAACACGACGACCCTGGCTTCGTACTTCTTCCCGTTCACCTCGACCTGCGGCGAGCTGACGCCGGCCACGACGTGTGCGTTCGTCATCACTCGCTGCGGCGCGTACACGAACCCGCTGCCCTCGAGACCGCGCGAGCAACTGGCGACGCCGGTCACCTTCGCGATCCGCGAGTACGCCGAGCGCACCGGCTGCTGGCGCGCGATCGCGCTGTCCGGCGGCTGGGTGTCGCGGATCCGCTCCGGCACGAACGGGTCGAGGAACCGCGGGAACAGATCGGTGTTGACCACGTCGTTGAACGACTGCAGCGCCCGATCGGCGCTGCTCGGCAGGACTTCGTCGACCTTCGCCAGCACCTGCGACCCGCGGACCGCCGACGTCACGCTGGGGATGCGAGCCCCGCTCACTGCGACGCCGAGCACCCACGCGACGATCAGCACCGAGGCGGCCGCCAGCGCTGCGCCGCCGAGCGCGTCGAGGAACCGGATCGGTTTCCAGGACAGCCGGTTGCGCACTCTGGTGCCGACCATTGCCCCGAGCATTCGCCCGAGCGCGGCCAGTCCCACCACCAGCACCAGCGCGGCGAACGACACCGTCACGCTCGGTGAGAAGTGGTCCAGGATCTTCGGAACGCCCCAGACGCCGATCGCGGCGCCGCCGAGCAGGCCGAGCGTGGCGCAGGCGCCGAGCACGAACCCTTCGACGTACCCCGAGATCGCCACCAGTGCCGCGGTGCCGAGCACCGCCCAGTCGAGCCAGCTCATTCCACGCCTTCCGACTTGTCCCCGTGCCTCCGCCAGGCCGCCTCGACCAGTCGGTCGGGCAACGGTACGACGACCGAGGGGTCCCAGTCGCGGCGCCATCCGCCGAGAAGGAGCACTTTATCCAGCAACCCCGCCGTGAAGCCCCAGATGTAGAGGTCGTCGACGACGAACGCCGGACCGGTGAAGCCGGACGGGTGCAGGCAGCTGATCCGGTTCGCCGGGTCGGCGAGCGCGCTGATCGGCACCTCGTGCACCGAGGCGACCTCGGCCGGGTCGACCACCGCGACCGGCGACGGCTTCCGCCACCACGCGAGCACCGGCGACACACCGAAGTTGCTCACCGGCACCCAGAGCGCCGGCCAGATCGCGAACGGTACGACGCCGGCCGGATCCAGCCCGGTCTCTTCCTCGGCCTCGCGCAATGCGGTCCGGACCAGACCCTCGTCACCGGTCCCGTCCTCGGGATCGGCGCCGCCGCCGGGGAACGCCATCTGCCCGGCATGGCTGCGCAACGTCCAGGCCCGCTCGGTCAGCAGCACCTCGGGACCGTCGTTGCCCTCGGCAAACAAGATGAGGACGGCGGACTTCCGCACCGACGGATCGTCCGGCGGCAGGAAGCGGGACAACTGGTTCGGGTCCACGTCGTCGGACGCCTTCGCCAACGGACGCAGCCAGTCCGGGATCTCCACATCGAACGTCATCGCGCGTGCTCCTCGACCAGCTGATCGAGCTGGTGCTGCGAGGTGAGCACGCCGCGATGCACGAAGGCGACAGCGCCGTCCTTGTCGATGAAGGCGGTCAGCGGCGGGCCGCCGATCTTCAACGCACGCTGGATCGCCTTGTCCCGGTCGACGACGTGCGGATACGTCAGCCCCTCGTCGGTCGCGAACTTCACCGCAAGCTCCGGCCGCGGGTCGTCGTAGTCGATCCCGAGCATCTTGACCGTCCCCGCCTTCGCCAGGTTGGCGAGGTACGGCGCTTCGTCGCGGCACGGACCGCACCACTGCGCCCACACGTTGATCACGAGCGGACCGCGGAGGTCGGCGAGCCGGATGTCCGGGCCGCTGCCCAGACACGGAAGCGTGACGTCCGGCAATGCGCCGGTGGTGGGTGGTCTCGACGGCGTCGACGGGCAGGCCGCCAGCTTGTCCGCGCCCGCGACCGGAGTCGGCGTTGACGTGGCTCCCGGCTTCTCCGTGCCGCAGGCAGCCAGCAGGATCGCGAGCGCGACGCCCGTCGCCGCACGGACCAGTGGCCGGCGGCGGGACGTCGTACGCGATCGTGCTGGACGGTTCACGCCGGGACCTTCACCAGCTTCGCGGCGACCTCGGGGTCGGTCGGGCCGGTGCCGTACGACGGGCACCACTGGGCGATCGGGCAGGCGCCGCAGGCCGGCTTCTTGGCGTGGCAGCGGCGGCGGCCGTGGAAGATCAGCCGGTGCGACAGCATCGTCCAGTCCTTCTTCGGGAAGAGCTCGCCGATGATGTGCTCGACCTTGACCGGGTCCTCCTCGGTGGTCCAGCCGAACCGGCGGACCAGGCGGCCGAAATGCGTGTCGACCGTGATCCCGGGGATGCCGAAGGCGTTGCCGAGGACGACGTTGGCCGTCTTCCGGCCGGTGCCCGGGAGCTTCACCAGCTCGGTCAGCTTGTTCGGCACGACGCCGTCGTACTCGTCGACGAGAGCCTGGCCGAGCTTCATCACGCTGTTGGTCTTGGCCCGGAAGAAGCCGGTCGGCTTGAGGATGGCCTCCATCTCGTCCCGGTCGGCCTCGGCGTACGCCTGGGCGGTCGGGTACTTCGCGAAGAGCGTGGGCGTCACCTTGTTCACCGTGACGTCGGTGGTCTGGGCCGACAGGATGGTGGCCACCAGCAACTCGAGCGGGGTGGTGAAGTCCAGCTCGCAGTGGGCGTCCGGGTAGGTGTCGGTGAGCACCTTGTGCATCTTGCGGGCCCGGCGGACGAGCTGGGTGTGGGTCTCGTCGACGACCACGGGGGCCTTGCGGGGGAGGTTCAGCGAGACCGTCGGGAGGGCTCCCGGGACTGGTTCCGCGACACGCGGGGATGGCATGGAGGCAAGCCTACGTGGCGGTGCCGACACCCGAGGGGCTACGGTTTTGTGGCGACCGGGTGTACACATATCGGTCGACGGACGTGGCGGATCCCACGTCCGCAGTCGTGGTCGAAGGTCCTAGGAGGCCCAAAGTGGATGCCGCAGTGCTCCGACAGGCACCGCTGTTCAGTCAGCTCGATGACGAGGCGGCCGACGCCCTGGCCGCATCGATGTCCGAGAGCCGGCTGCGGCGCGGCCAGGTGCTGTTCCACGAGGGCGACTCCGGTGATCGGCTGTTCGTCGTGGTCGAGGGCAAGGTCAAGCTCGGGCGTACGTCGGCCGACGGCCGGGAGAACCTGATCGCCGTGCTCGGCCCGGGCCAGATGTTCGGCGAGCTGTCGCTGTTCGACCCGGGACCGCGGTCCGCGACCGTCACCGCCGTCACCGACGCCCAGCTGATGTCGCTGACCCACGACGAGCTGCTCCGCTGGCTCGACGGGCGCCCCGCGGTCGCCCGCGGCCTGCTGCTGCAGCTGGCCGGGCGGCTGCGCAAGGTCTCCGACGTGGTGGCCGACCTGGTCTTCTCCGACGTGCCGGGCCGGGTCGCCAAGGCCCTGCTCGACCTGGCCAGCCGGTTCGGGCGCACCGCCGACGACGGCGTACACGTCCACCACGACCTCACCCAGGAGGAGCTCGCCCAGCTCGTCGGCGCTTCCCGCGAGACCGTGAACAAGGCGCTGGCCGACTTCGCCTCCCGGGGCTGGGTCCGCCTCGAGCCGCGCTCCGTCGTACTCCTCGACGTCGACCGCCTCCAACGCCGGGCGCGCTAGCTCTAGCCGTTCAGGTAGTCCAACTGGGCCCGCACCGAGCGTTCGGCGGCGGGCCAGAGGGTCTTGTCCACCTCGGCGTAGACGTGTTCGACGATTGCCTCGGGAGTGGTGTGGCCCTCGGCGATGGCCGCGCGGACCTGGTTCAGGCGTTCCTCGCGGTGGTTGAGGTAGTAGGTGAGTACGGCGGCGGGGTCGTCGATGACGGGGCCGTGGCCCGGCAGCAGGCGCGCGACGCCGGCCGGTGAGTTGGCGAAGGCGCGGAGGCTGTTCAAGGAGTCGAGGTAGGGGCCCAGGGCACCATCCGGGTGTGCGACGACCGACGTACCGCGGCCGAGGACCGTGTCGCCGGTCAGCAGCGAGCCGTCCTGCGGGAGCCAGAAGCAGACCGAGTCGAGGGTGTGGCCGGGCGTCGGCAGGACCTCGATCCGCAGGCCGTCGGCGGTGATCACGTCGCCTTCGGACAGCCCGTGGGCGTGATCGGTCGGGATCCGGAAAGCGGGATCCACCGCCCGTACGCCGCAGCCGGCCCGGTTGGCGAACCAGGCGGCGCCCTCGGAGTGGTCCGGGTGTTTGTGCGTCAGCAGTACGACGGCCACCGGGCCGGCCGCCTCCAGGACGGCGGTGAGGTGCTCCTCGAGCAGCGGGCCGGGGTCGACGACGACCGAGCGCTCGCCGTCCGGCGCCTTCAGGATCCAGGTGTTGGTCCCGTCCAGCGTCATCGGGCCGGGGTTGTCCGCCCGCACGAGCGTCGCGTACTCGGTCATGTCGTCTCCAGATAAGCCTGGTCGCCGTCGATCCGCACGGTCGGCATGATCGTCCGGATCTCACGGTCGCCTGCACCGGCCAGTACCGCGGCGACGTCGTCGTACTGCGTGAGATCGCGGCAGCACAGGTACGTCGGGGGCAGCATGAGCGTCTCGCCCGCGTCGACCGCGGCCACCGCGTCTCCCGGCCTGACCCACGCGACCTGATCGGATTCGCTCGTCACGTCCCGGGTCAGCTGACCGGCCGGGAGTGCCGCTACGAAGAAAGCGGTGTCGTACCGCTTGGGCTCGAACTCCGGCGTGATCCAGTGCGCCCACGCGCGAAGCAGATCCGCGCGGAGCAGGAGCCCGCGCCGCTGGAGGAAGTCGGCGAACGTCAACTGTCCGGCTTCCAGCGCCACCCGGTCGGCCTCCCAGTCCGCGCCGGTGGTGTCGCCGACCACCGTCTCGCTGGACGGGCCGGCGAGCAGGACGCCCGACTCCTCGAACGTCTCGCGGACGGCGGCGGCGACATACGCCGCCGCCAGCTCCGCAGAGCAGCCGAGCCGGGCGGCGAAGTCCTCCGGCGGCGGACCCGACCAGGAGCCCGCGATCGCCGAGTCGGCCGGATCGACCCGCCCGCCCGGGAAGACCGTCATCCCGGCGGCGAACGCCATGGTCCGCTGCCGCCGCAACAAGTAGACCTCCGGGCCGCCGGCCATTCCGGCTGCTCCGGCTGGTGCGTCGCGGAGCAGGATGACTGTGGACGCCGGTCGCGCCTCGACCGGGGTGCGGCCGGTCCGGGCGTGCTCGAGGGCTGTCTCGGCCATCCGGCCGGTCATCAGTTCGGACTTCAGGTCCCGCACGATCGGGTTAACCGACCTCGACGATGAGTTCGACCTCGACCGGGGCGTCCAGCGGCAGGACCGGTACGCCGACCGCGCTGCGGGCGTGCTGCCCCGCGTCGCCGAAGACCTGGCCGAACAGCTCGGAGGCGCCGTTGGCGACCTGCGGCTGGCCGGTGAAGTCCGGCGTGGACGCGATGAACGCGACCGCCTTGACGATGCGCTTCACGTTCGCCAGGTCGCCGATCTCGGCCTTGACCGCGGCCAGCGCGTTCAGCGCACACTGCTGGGCGCACTCGCTGGCGACCTCGGCGCTGACCTCGCCACCGACCTTGCCGGTGGCGATCAGCGTGCCCTCGCGCAGCGGCAGCTGACCGGACGTGTAGACCAGGTCACCGGTCCGGACCGCCGGGACGTACGCGGCGACCGGCTTGGCCACGTCGGGCAGCTTCAGGCCGAGCCCGGCGAGCTTCTCCTCGGGGTGGCTCATTTGTCCTCGATCTCCCGCTTGAAGTAGGCGACCAGGTTCTCCGGGTTCAGCCCCGGGACGACCTGGACCAGCTCCCAGCCGTCCTGGCCGAAGTTGTCCAGGATCTCCTTGGTCGAGTGGACCAGCAGCGGCGCGGTGAAGTACTCGAACTTCTTCATGCAGGGGACTCTACTGATACCTTCCCCGCCCCACCGCCCCGGTCAGGACTGATACCTTCCCCGCCCCACCGCCCCGGTCAGGACTGATACCTTCCCCGCCCCACCGCCCCGGTCAGGACTGATACCTTCCCCGCCCCACTGCCCCGGTCAGGAACGGTGTGTCCTGGCACACGTCCTACCCTGGGACCTATGGCGCGACTGCACGTGGTCACCGGTAAAGGGGGGACCGGGAAGACGACTGTTGCGGCCGCGATGGCTCTTTCGCTGGCCGAGGAAGGCAAGCGGGTCCTGCTCTGCGAGGTCGAGGGCCGCCAAGGACTCGCCCAGCTCTTCGACGTACCTCCCCTGCCGTACGTCGAACGCCGCATCGCGCAGGGCCCCGGCGGCGGTGAGGTGTTCGCGCTGGCCGTGGACGCCGAGGCCGCGCTGCTGGAGTACCTCGACATGTACTACCACCTCGGCCGCGCCGGCAAAGCGCTGGAGAAGGTCGGCGCGATCGACTTCGTCACCACGATCGCGCCGGGGCTCCGCGACGTACTGCTCACCGGCAAGGTCTACGAGGCGACCCGCCGCAAGGCGCACGGCCGGCTCGCGTACGACGCCGTGGTGCTGGACGCGCCGCCGACCGGGAGGATCGGGCGCTTCCTGAACGTGAACCACGAGGTCGCCGGGCTGGCCAAGGTCGGGCCGATCCGCAACCAGGCGGACGCGATCATGGGCATGCTGCGCTCGGACGTCACCCGGGTCCATCTGGTCACGCTGCTCGAGGAGATGCCGGTCCAGGAGACACTGGACGCGGTCG
The DNA here is from genome assembly GCF_004365355.1 of Kribbella pratensis. GTDB lineage: Bacteria > Actinomycetota > Actinomycetes > Propionibacteriales > Kribbellaceae > Kribbella. Next base: position 1,615,093 of record NZ_SODP01000002.1, read on the forward strand.
AGCAGTTGGAGAAGATCGACCTGAGGATCGGCTCGATCGTGGTGAACATGGTCCGCAACAGCCCGCTCGACGATGACGCGCTGGCCCTTGCCGTGAAGGAGAAACTGCCCGCCGCCGAGCTCACCAGGGGCCTGAAGGCCGCTGGGATCACGGTCGGCGCCGACCTGGTCGAGACGCTCGCGAACGAGGCGCACGACCACGCCATCCGGGTCGGGCTCGAACGCGAGAACCGCGACCGGATAGATGCCCTGGGCAAGAAAGTTGTCGAGTTGGAGCTACAGCCCGAGGGTATCGACCACGGCGCCCTGTTCGACCTGGCCGAGGAGTTGCGCCATGAGTGAGCGTAGCGAACGAATCAACAAGCAGAGCACGAATCCGTCATCCGCGCCCGCAGCGAAGCGAGGACGCGGATGACGGAACTCGATCTGGATGCGCTCATCGCCGATGCGGGGACGCGGATCATCGTCACCTGCGGTGCGGGCGGGGTCGGCAAGACCACCACGGCCGCGGCGCTGGGACTACGGGCGGCCGAACGCGGGCGGAAGGTCGTCGTACTGACGATCGACCCGGCTCGGCGGTTGGCGCAGTCGCTCGGGCTGACCGAACTCGACAACACGCCGCGCGCGGTGGCCGATGTGGAGGCCGCGAACGGCGGGCGGCTGGACGCGATGATGCTCGACATGAAGCGGACGTTCGACGACGTCGTCCTGCAGCACGCAACGCCGGACAAGGCCCAGCAGATCCTCGCGAATCCCTTCTACCAGGCGCTCTCCTCGTCGTTCGCGGGCACGCAGGAGTACATGGCGATGGAGAAGCTCGGGCAGCTGCACAAGCAGGCCGAGCAGACCGGCGACTGGGACCTGATCATCGTCGACACCCCGCCGTCGCGATCCGCGCTGGACTTCCTGGACGCACCGGAGCGGTTGGCTTCGTTGCTCGAGGGTCGCTTCCTCCGGTTGCTGCTGGCGCCGGCGCGTGGGCCGTTCAAGCTGATGTCGGCAGGCGTGAACATGGCGATGTCGGTGCTGAACAAGGTGCTCGGCGCCCAGGTGCTGACCGACGTACAAACGTTTGTTGCCGCGTTCGACACGCTGTTCGGCGGATTCCGCCAGCGGGCCGAACAGACGGTGGCGTTGCTGCGGGAGCCGCACACCGCATTCCTGGTGGTGGCCAGCCCGCAGAACGATGCGCTCCGCGAGGCGTCGTACTTCGCCGAGCGGCTGCGCGCCGAGGGAATGCCGCTGGCCGGCGTCGTGCTGAATCGGGTGACGAACTCGCAGGCCACGGAATTGTCGGCGGAGCGGTCACTCGCTGCAGCCGAGAAGCTCGAGGAAGCGGACAAGTCGCCGTTGACGGCCGCGGTACTGCGGTTGCACGCGGACAAGATGCAACAGGTCGTGGGCGACGACCGCCGCGCCGACCGCTTCCGCCGCGGCCACCGCGCCATCCGGACCGTCGAGGTGCCGGCCCTGGCCGACGACGTCCACGACCTGACCGGCCTACGCGAGATCGGCGACCTGCTGACCGCATGATTACTTGATTTCACCGTCAGCGAACACCCGAAGGCCCCGGGAATGACCTGGTGGCGCCAACGGTTGAGCCTGTCAGACTCAACTTGGAAAAGGGTGTGACAGCGTGACCGATACGTTGAATCTTCCGGTACTGCCGCTGGACGACGTCGTGGTCCTGCCGGGAATGGTCGTGCCGGTCCGACTCGCCGACAGCGAGGCCCGGGCGGCCATCGACGCCGCGCAGGCCGCGGGTCAGGACCAGGTGCTCCTGGTGCCGCGGCTCGACGGTAAATATGCCAAGGCCGGAACGCTCGGTGAGATCGAGCAGATCGGCCGGCTGCCGGGCGGTGCCCAGGCGGCCGTGATCCGCGGGACCCAGCGGGTCCGCATCGGCGCCGGGACGACCGGGCCGGGTGCGGCGCTCTGGGTGGGCGCGACGGTGATGCACGAGATCACCGACGACCGCTCCGTCGAACTGGCCCGCGAGTACAAGACTCTGACGACCTCCGTGCTGCAGCGCCGCGGCGCGTACCAGGTCATCGACTCCATCAAGCAGGTGGACGACCCCTCCGAGCTGTCCGACCTGGCCGGCTACGCGTCGTACCTGAACAACGAGCAGAAGTCCTGGCTGGTCGAGAACGCGAACGTTTCCGAGCGGCTGGAGAAGCTGATCGGCTGGGTGAAGGACCACCTCGCCGAGCTCGAGGTCTCCGAGACGATCCAGAAGGACGTCCAGGAGGGTATGGAGAAGCAGCAGCGGGAGTTCCTGCTGCGCCAGCAGATGGCCGCGATCCGCAAGGAGCTGGCCGAGCTGGACGGTAAGGCCGAGTCCGAGGAAGAGGACTACCGGGCCCGCGTCGAGGCGGCCGACCTGCCGGAGCACGTCCGCAAGGCCGCGCTCACCGAGGTCGACAAGCTCGAGCGGACCGCCGAGCAGTCCCCCGAGGTCGGCTGGATCCGTACCTGGCTGGACACCGTTCTCGAGCTGCCGTGGAACGAGCGGACCGAGGACAGCTACGACATCCGCGAGGCGCGGGCCGTGCTGGACGCGGACCACGCCGGTCTGGATGACGTGAAGCAGCGCATCACCGAGTACCTGGCTGTACGGCGTCGCCGCGCGGACCGTGGTCTCGGAGTGGTCGGCGGACGCCGCAGTGGCGCCGTACTGGCCCTGGTCGGTCCTCCTGGTGTGGGTAAGACCTCGCTGGGTGAGTCCGTGGCCCGTGCGATGGGACGGAAGTTCGTCCGGGTCGCTCTGGGTGGCGTGCGGGACGAGGCCGAGATCCGCGGTCACCGGCGTACGTACGTCGGTGCGCTACCGGGCCGGATCGTCCGGGCCATCACCGAGGCGGGTTCGATGAACCCCGTCGTGCTGCTGGACGAGATCGACAAGGTGGGTGCGGACTACCGGGGTGACCCGACGGCCGCGCTGCTGGAGGTCCTGGACCCGGCGCAGAACCACACCTTCCGGGACCACTACCTGGAGGTCGAGCTGGACCTGTCCGACGTGGTCTTCCTGGCCACGGCGAACGTGCTGGACTCCATCCCGGCGCCGCTGCTGGACCGGATGGAACTGGTGCAGCTGGACGGGTACACCGAGGACGAGAAGGTCATCATCGCCCGTGACCACCTGCTCCCGCGTCAGCTGGAGCGGGCGGGCCTGACGGCGGACGAGGTGTCCATCGAGGACTCGGCCCTGCGGGTGCTCGCGGGTGAGTACACCCGGGAGGCCGGCGTACGGCAGCTGGAGCGGTCGATCTCCCGCGTACTGCGGAAGGTCACGGCGAAGCTGGCCCTTGGTGAGGACCTGGGCAGCCTGACGATCGGTGGGACCGACCTGAAGGAGTACCTGGGTTCGCCGAAGTTCACTCCGGAGTCGGCCGAGCGTACGGCGCTTCCGGGTGTGGCGACCGGACTGGCGGTGACCGGTGCGGGTGGTGACGTGCTCTTCGTCGAGGCGTCGCTGGCCGACAAGGAGACCGGCCCGACCGGGGTCACGCTGACCGGACAGCTCGGTGACGTGATGAAGGAGTCGGCGCAGATCGCCCTGTCGTACCTGCGCTCGCACGGTGCGGAGCTGGGACTGCCGGTAGGCGACCTGGCCGAGCGGAACGCACACATCCACGTGCCGGCCGGTGCTGTCCCGAAGGACGGACCGTCGGCGGGTGTGACGATGACGACGGCGCTGGCGTCGCTGCTGTCCGGACGGCCGGTCCGTTCGGAGGTCGCGATGACCGGTGAGGTGTCGCTGACCGGACGGGTGCTCCCGATCGGTGGGGTGAAGCAGAAGCTGCTCGCCGCACACCGGGCAGGGCTGACCACGATCCTGATCCCGAAGCGGAACGAGCCGGACCTGGAGGATGTACCCGCGTCCGTGCTCGCGGAGCTGACCGTTCACCCGGTGAGCGACGTCCGCGATGTGCTGGAGCTGGCCCTGGAGCCGGCCGAGGTACAGGCACACCAGTACGCCGCATAACGAAGTACAGCTGTAGTTGACAGCGAGGGCCCGAGCGATCTGCTCGGGCCCTCGTTCTTTTGGATGAACTTTGTCCAGCAGGTGTGACTGAAGTCATAAGCGCCGCCGTAACCCAAACAACGCATCCCGTAGTCTCTATAACCATGCGCGTGAGGGAGAAAGGTGACCGTGGAGTCGTCCAATCGGTGGTTCTGTTCCTGGGGGTGAGCGTGCTGTCGGGGGCTCTGGCCGCCGGTCTCGCGATCCCCTTCGCCGGGCTCGCCGGGTTCACCACCGAGAAGACATCCACCACCCTCCAAGACCTGCCGCAACAGTTTGACGAGGTGCCGGTCAAGCAGAAGAGCGTCATCCTGGCGGCGGACGGTTCCGTCATCGCCACACTGGCCGAGCAGAACCGGACTCCGGTGAAGCTGGCCCAGGTCGCGCCGATCATGCAGAAGGCGATCGTCGCGATCGAGGACGACCGGTTCTACGAGCACGGCGCGCTCGACCTCAAGGGCACGCTGCGCGCGCTGCTGCAGAACCAGTCCGCCGGTTCGGTGCAGCAGGGTGGTTCGAGCATCACCCAGCAGTACGTGAAGATCAGCCTGGTCGAGAAGGCGAAGACGCCCGAGGAGGTCGCGGCGGCGACCGCCGACAACTACCAGCGCAAGGTCGCCGAGCTGCGGTACGCGATCGCGGTCGAGAAGCAGTACTCGAAGCAGGAGATCCTGGAGAAGTACCTCAACCTCGCCAACTTCGGCGACGGCGCGTGGGGCATCCAGGCCGCGGCTCAGCACTACTTCTCGGTGAACGCCTCCCAGCTGACGCTGCCCCAGGCCGCGATGCTGGCCGGCCTGGTGAAGAACCCGACCGGTTACGACCCGACCAACAACGCCAAGCGCGCCAAGGACCGCCGCGACGTGGTCATCAAGCGGATGCTCGAACTGCACGTCATCTCGGTCGCCCAGGCCAACTCCGCCCTGAAGACCCCGGTCATCGACCCAGCCAAGGTCCGTCCCAACAAGCTCGGCTGCGCGAACGGCAAGTATCCGTTCTACTGCGAGTACGTCGTCGCTCAACTCGAGGACAACCCGGCCTTCGGCAAGACCAAGACCGACCGTGCGAACTACCTGAAGACGGCCGGGTTGACGATCAAGACGTCCCTGGACCCGAAGACGCAAGCCGCTGCTCAGCACTCGATCGACATCCACTCGAAGCCGACCGACCAGTCCATCGCGGCGATCACGATCGTCGAGCCGGGCACCGGTCTGGTGAAGGCCATGGTGCAGAGCAAGCCGTACGGCGGTAAGAAGAACCAGACGTCGTACAACTACAACGTCGAGAAGTCGTACCCAGGTGGGTACGGCGGGTTCCAGAACGGTTCGACGATGAAGGCCTTCACGATCGCCGCTGCGATCCAGAAGGGCATTCCGTTGACCTACAAGATCAATTCGCCCAACACGCTCGACCTGCGGGACACAAAGTTCCAGACCTGCAACGGGACCACCCGGGACCCGAGCTACCAACCGAGCAACTCGACGAACAACGTCCCGGACCCGACCATGATCCAGGCCGCGCAGAAGTCGACGAACACGTACTTCCTGCTGCTGTCACAGAAGATCGGTCTGTGCCCGATCGCCAAGATCGCCGCGTCCCTGGGGCTGTACGACGCCCAGACCGGCGACGCCCAGACAGCGAAGCCGCTCGAGCAGGTCGCCTCGATGACGCTCGGCGTCGGCTACGTGACCCCGCTCCAGCTTTCCAGCGCGTACGCCGCTTTCGCCGCCCGCGGCATGTACTGCACGCCGTGGCTGGTCACCTCGATCAAGGACGCGGCCGGCAAGTCGGTGACAACCCGGGGCGCCGACTGCAAGCAGGCCCTGGCGCCTGAGGTCGCGGACGGCGTCAATGCCGTACTGCATCAGGTCATGCAGAAGGGCGGCACCGGCTCCAAGCTGAACTTCGGCAAGAGCGACCTGGCCGGCAAGACCGGAACGATCACCGCGAACAAGGCGGTGTGGTACGCCGGATACTCCAGCAAGCTGGCCGCCGCGTCAGTCGTGGCGGACGCTTCGCTGCCGTACAAAAACTTGATCGGCCAGACCCTCAACGGCAAGAAGATGTACGACGCGTCCGGCTCCGGCACCGCCGGTCCGCTCTGGATGACTGCAATGCAGGGCGCGCTCAAGGACTACCCGACCACGCATTTCGTCGCGCCGTCCGACAAGATCCAGCGCGGCGACGTGAAGAGCCTCCCGTTCGTCAACGGCATGAACCCCGACGACGCCGCGAACAAGCTCCGCCAGGCCGGCTTCGACGTCGCCATCGCCTCCGGCACGGTCAACTCCGATGAGACCGCCGGCACGGTCGCCTACACCGACCCCCGCCAACGCGACGGCGCCCCCGAAGGCTCCTTGGTGACGATCTACGTCTCCAACGGCAACAACAAGAACCAGCCGAACAAGCCCCAGAACACCACCAAACCCCCGGGCGGCCCCACCACCATCAACCCCAACTGCCCACCCTGGAACCCCAAATACCCCAACTGCGGCGGCCGCGGCCACGGCTAATGCGAAGGACCTCGTCCACCCGGACGAGGCCCCGTCGGCCTGCATCATCCGCAACCCTCGCCGAGTCGTGACGAACGGTTCCGACCCCGAACGCCGAGTCGTGGATCACGGCAGATTTTCTGAACCACTCTCCACGACTCGACGGACCGGCCCTCAGGCGCCGAGTTGGCGCTTTACCTCGGCGGAGACTACGGAGCCGTCGGCCTTGCCTTTGACCTTGGGTTGGAGGGCGCCCATGACCTTGCCGATGCCGCGGGGGCCCAGGTCGGCGGCGCCGGTTGCTGCGATGGCTTCGGTGACGAGGGTTTTGATCTCGTCCTCGGTGAGTTGTTCGGGGAGGTACTCGGCGAGGATGTCCGCCTCGGCCTGTTCCTTGTCGGCGAGTTCGGCGCGGCCGGCCTCGCGGTAGGCGACGACGGACTCGCGGCGCTTCTTCGCCTCGGAGCCGAGCACGTCGACGATCTCGGCGTCGCTGAGCTCGCGGGCCTCCTTGCCGGCCACCTCCGCCTTGGTGATCGCGGTGAGCGCCATCCGCAGCGTCGACTTGCGGATCTCGTCGCGTGCCTTCAGGGCCGCGGTCATGTCGTCGTGCAGGCGCTGCTTCATTCCGGAGTTGGACATGACCACGATTGTGGCAGGCTGGAGGAATGAGCTTGCGCGGGATCGCCAGTAACACCCTGAAGACCACAGCCGTAGTGGGTGCCGTGGGTGCTGGCTGCGTCGCGTACGCGGCCGCGATCGAGGTGCGCTGGTTCACACTGCGCAGAGTCACTGTGCCGGTGCTGCCCGCGGGGAGTGACCCGCTGAAGGTGCTGCATCTGTCCGACCTGCACCTGTGGCCGACGCAGGAGAAGAAGATCCGCTGGGTGAACGAGCTGGCCGCGCTCGAGCCCGACCTGATCGTGAACACCGGCGACAACCTCTCGCACGAGGATTCGGTCCGCCCGCTGCTGCGTGCGTACGGCGATCTGCTCGACCTGCCCGGCGTGTTCGTGTTCGGCTCCAACGACTACTGGAAGCCGCACTTCAAGAACCCGGGCAAGTACTTGCTGCCGGCCCACAAGCAGCGCCACAAGCCGCACGGCCCCGACCTGCCGTACGAGGAGATGCGCCGCGCGTTCACCGGCGCCGGCTGGACCGACCTGAACAACGCCAAGGCCACTCTCAAGGTCAACGGCCTGCGCCTGGACTTCGCGGGCACCGACGACCCGCACATCAAACGCGATCGGTATTACGAGGTCGCGGGCGAGATCGACCCGACGGCCGACCTGTCCGTCGGCGTCACCCACGCGCCGTACCAGCGGGTCCTGAACGGGTTCGTCGGCGACGGGTATCCCCTGGTCCTCGCCGGTCACACGCACGGCGGCCAACTGGCGGTGCCGTTGTACGGCGCGCTGGTGACCAACTGCGACCTCGACACGTCCCGCGTGAAGGGCCTGTCCACCTGGGGATACGACGGCCGCCAGGCGGCTCTGCACGTGTCGGCCGGCCTCGGCACTTCGCCGTACGCGCCGGTCCGATTCGCGTGCCGGCCGGAGGCGACGCTGCTCACGCTCGTCCCACGGATTAACCCGATTTCGTTCGGACGCTGAGCACATGTAAGCTACTCGCGACTTCGGGCTGTGGCGCAGCTTGGTAGCGCGCTTCGTTCGGGACGAAGAGGTCGCAGGTTCAAATCCTGTCAGCCCGACCAACACTCAGGGCCAGTCACTTAGGTGGCTGGCCCTGAGTGCGCTTCAGGGGTCTCGTGGAGGTGCGCTGGGGTGTCCGACCACTACGAGGTGCTGAACGTCGAGCGAACCGCCACGACGGCGGAGATCAAGTCGGCGTACCGGCGCCTGGTCCGTCAGGTCCACCCGGACCAGGGCGGCAACGCGGCGCTGTTCCGGCTCGTGCAGGAGGCGTGGACCACGCTCGGCGATCCGGCGAAGCGCGCGGCGTACGACCGCACGCTGGACGGCCAGACGAGTACGCCGACGTACGACGAGCCGACGTACACCCGACAGCCCGACCCGGAACCCGAGCCCCAGCCTGAGCCGGATCCCTTCACCTGGACCCAGACCTCGGCGCAGGCCTCGCAGCCGGTGCCCGAGCCGCTGTCCGGCGGCATCGAGGTGGTCCCGGCGTTCGGACGGTGGCGACTGCCGGCGCTGCTGTCGCTGGCCGTCCTGACCGTGCTGGACATCGCGATCATCGCCATCGGCGGTCTCAAAGGCGTGTCGGACATCGTCTTCGCCGTCGGCACGGTCGCGATGATCGTGGTCGCAATGCCGCCGCACTGGAGCAGACGGATACCGCTGCACCGGCTGCTGAAGGCGTTCGGCATCGTCACCGCGATCCTGTACTTCCTGGTGCTGTTCCCCTTCTCGAAGAGCGGCGCCACCGCGCTCCAGCGGGTGGTGATCATCGCCCTGCTCTTAGGCCTGGTGCTCACCCGCTTCCTCACCGGCCGCTGGTCGAAGGTCCACAAGCTGGACCGGGCGATCGACGCCACCGCGGCGTACGACTTCAACCTGTGGGGCCGACCGGGCGAGCCGCTGGTCGACGACGGACGTACGGCGTGGCTCGCACCGGCCGACGTACTGCGGCATCGGCGGACCGCCCGGCTGCTGGACTCCGTCGTCAACGCGCTCCCGGCCTCGAAGCTGGTGCACGGCGCGCGGATCGGCGACGTGGCGGTCAGCCACCTACTCCTCAACGGTCATCGCGTCGCCCTGATCTCATCGGTCGTCGGACCGCCGGGGCACTACGCGCTGGACGTGTACGGCGCCCTGCAGCTGAACGGCGTACCCCTCGACAGCCCGGTCGCAGGTCTGGAGGTCGCCGTCGCCGCCTGGCGGAAGCGGCTCGACCCGGTCGAGGTTCGCGGCTTCCTGGTCGTCCACCCGCCGGTCGACGGCCAGGGCGGCATCACCGCCGCGCTGGGATCCGAGGCCGCCATCACCTGCCTGCCCGCCCAGACCGCGGCCAGCCAGCTCCAAGCATGGCTGCAGCCGGAGGGCCTCCTGCTGGACCGCGTGACGCTCTACGACATCCTGCACCGCGCACCGTATGCCTAGGCTGAACGCATGCAGCGAGTTGAGCTGGGTGAGGTGGAGTACGACGTCGCCACGAAGGAGATGCGGGGCTGGGTCGAGGAGCGGATCGAGGGCAACGCCGAGGACCGCCTGTTCCTGCTGAGCCATCCGGCGGTGATCACCTACGGCCCGCGGACCTCCCCGGACGATCTGCCCGCCGGTACGCCGGCCATCGCGGTCGATCGCGGCGGCTTCGCGACGTACCACGGGCCAGGTCAGCTGGTCGGTTACCTGGTCATCGACCTGAAACAGCGCGGGCCGGTCGACATCGTCCGCTGGGTCGAGAACGGGCTGATCGACGCGCTCGGATCGCTCGGCTTCCCGCTGGTACGCCGGGACACGCCGAAGGGCGCGAGCAGCCTCGTCGGGGTGTGGACCGAGGACGGCCGGAAGCTGTGTTCGATCGGGATGCGGATCCGGCGCGGCGTCACCAGTCACGGCTTCTCGGTCAACGTCGATCCCGCCATGACGGTGTTTCACACATTCACGAGTTGTGGGCTGCACGACGTCACGATGACCTCGCTGGCCGAGCTCGCGGCCGAACGCGGCGTACCCACGCCGACCGACGCGGAGGTGCGTGACGCGATCGCGAACTCCCTGGGAGCCCGATAGCCTTCGGGAATGAGTCAGGACGACGACCGGATGCCGGACGACCTGGAAGCCGTTCTGGAGGCCGCGGACGAGGAAGAGGACGAGGCCCGCGCGGGCCGGTACGACGCCCCGCCGCTGCCGCCGGCGCTGATCCTGGCTGTTGTCGGCCTGCTCTGCGGGTTCGCGACGATCGCCTTCGTCTGGCTGAGTGAACGCAGCTGCGACCGGTTCCGCGACACCACGAACTGCGGTGCCCTCGGGCTCCCGCTGCTGGTGGTCATCGTCGTCGTGACGATGGTGCTCGGCGGCCTCGCGCTCAGCCGGCTGGCGATGCCGCACCCGCGACTGGTCCCGTTCCTCGGGGTCGCGTTCATGGTGGCGCTCGTCGTCGCGTTCCTGACCGGTCATCTCGACTCGCCGTGGATCATCGCCGTCGTACCGGCGCTGACCGCGATCACCTTCCTGCTCGCCAATCTCGTCGCCCGACTGCTGGAGCGTGCCGATGCCTGACCTGCCCGTCTACGAGTGCCCGCGGACCGCGACCGCGCCGAACCTCGACGGCACCCTGACCGATCCCGCCTGGGAGGCCGCGCCCTGGACGACGGACTTCGTCCCGATCCACGACGGCCCCGCGCCGCGGTTCCGGACCCGGGCGAAGCTGATGTACGACGACCAGTACCTGTACGTCGGCGGTCTGCTCGAGGAGCCGCACATCTGGTCGACGATGACCGAGAAGAACAGCAAGCTCTTCCACGAGAACAACTTCGAGCTGTTCCTGGACCCGGACGGCGACGGGCTGAACTACTACGAGTTCGAGATCAACCCGCTCGGCACGATCTGGGAACTGACACTGCCCAAGCCGTACGTCGACGGCGGCCTGCCGATCGACCCGACGAACCTGCCCGGTCTGCGGACCGCGATCCACGTCGACGGCACGGTCAACGACCCGTCCGACACCGACACCGCGTGGTCGGTCGAACTGGCCTTACCGTGGGCCGACCTCGCGCCGTACAACGAAGGCCGGGCGACGCCGCCGAACCGGGGTGACGAGTGGCGGATGAACCTGATGCGCTGCGAGTGGCCGCACGAGGTCGTCGACGGTGCGTACGTGAAGGGCGAGCAGATCGAGTTCTGGGTCTGGTCCCCGCAGCACATCGAGGACATGCACCGGCCGGACCGCTGGGGCGTCCTGAGATTCTGACCCCGCGACCCCTGTGACACGGCGTTAACACGGCCGCGCAACAATGAGGTACGTGAACTTGGGGGGCTCCGGAGAACCACACAGTCTGGAGGCGGACCAGGTCGTCAGCGCGATCGAGCGCGCGTGTGAGAGCGACCTACGGACCGCCCTGCGGCTCGTTGCGCGCTACTCGGCGTACTGGTGGTCCAACGGGCTCCAGGACGAGGCAGCGGCCGCTGCTGAGCGGGTCCTGAGCATGCTCGGCCGGACCGTCCCGGTCGGGCTCGATGAGGAGTACCTGCTCGCCGTCATCCACGGCGCCGGGTCGGCCGAGCAGGAGCAGCTGGAGCTCGCTCAACAGATCGTCCTGACGACGACCGGCCCCTTCCGGTACTCCGTGACTGTGCTGCTCTGGGCACTGGTCTTCGGACCGTTCGAGCCTGCCGGTGTGGTCGAGGACGTGCTGGAGCGCAACGAGGCCGGCGACGCGTGGGCGCGGGCCGCCGTGGAGCTCTGCCGGGGCTATCCCGGCCTGACTGCGGCTGCGCCGGGCGATGCCGCGCAGGCCTTGCGTACGGCGCTGGGCCGCTTCCGGATGCTCGAGGACCGCTGGGGCATGTTCCTGGCCTTGTGCTCGCTCCGCCAGGTCGTCGACGAGCCGCTGGACATCACTACCGAGGCGCTGGAGCTCGCGGAGCAGCTGTGCCTCGCTGAGGAGACGGCGCTGCTGCTGTGTGAGCGCGCTGACCTCTACCGGCGGCTGGGCAAGCTGGAGGACGCCCACGCGGACTACAGCCGCGCCCTGTCCATCGGTGAGCACGCAGAACTCACCGAGACCGTCGCGGCGGCGCGGCTGGGGCTGGCGCGTACAGCCCGGCACTCCGGGAACGTTCCGGCGGCTCGGACCCACCTCTCGGCCGTACTCAACCTCCCCAACCTCGAGGACGCCCACTTCGAGGCCCTGCACGAGCTCCGCGCGCTGAATGCGTCCGAGGAGTCGGCCTAGGTCCTGGCTGAGGTGTGGTGGCAGCCACATCGCGGCCGGCGGTGCTGCTGGTTAGAGTCGGGAGCGAATCGGCACCGACGACTGCAACGGAGCAGCTGATGGACAAGACGTACGGGTCGCCGCAGGAAGCGGTGGCGGACATCGGGGACGGGGCGAGCCTTGCGGTCGGTGGCTTCGGGTTGTGCGGCAACCCGATGCAGCTGATCAGCGCTCTGCACGACAAGGGAGTGAGCGGGCTCAGCGTGGTGTCGAACAACTGCGGCGTCGACGACTGGGGCCTGGGCATCCTGCTCGCGGACAAGCGCATCGCCAAGATGACCTCGTCGTACGTCGGGGAGAACAAGGAGTTCGCTCGCCAGTTCCTGTCCGGGGAGCTCGAGGTCGAGCTGACGCCGCAGGGCACGCTGGCCGAGAAGCTGCGGGCCGGCGGTTGCGGGATCGCAGCGTTCTACACCCTGGCTGGTGTCGGCACCCAGGTCGCGGAGGGCGGGCTGCCGCAGAAGTACAACGCGGACGGCTCGGTCGCGAAGGCCTCGGAGCCGAAGGAGACGCGGGAGATCAACGGCACGACGTACGTGCTGGAGGACTCGATCACCACGGACTTCGGCCTGGTGCACGCGCTGAAGGGCGACACCCACGGCAACCTGGTCTTCGACCGGAGCGCTCGCAACTTCAACCCGCTGGCCGCGATGGCCGGCCGGGTGACGATCGCGCAGGTCGAGGAGCTGGTCCAGCCTGGTGAGCTGGACCCGGACTCGATCCACCTGCCCGGTGTGTACGTCCAGCGAGTTGTTGCTGTCGGCAAGGATATTGAGAAGCGGATCGAGAAGCGTACCGTCCAGATGAAGGAGGCCTGAGCATGCCACTCACCCGTGAGCAGATGGCGGCGCGGGCAGCCGCCGAGCTGGAGGACGGCTCGTACGTGAATCTCGGTATCGGCCTGCCGACACTGGTGCCGAACTACATCCCGGACGGCGTCACCGTCGTACTGCAGTCCGAGAACGGCATCCTCGGCGTCGGGCCGTACCCGGTCGCGGGCGAGGAGGACCCGGATCTGATCAACGCCGGCAAGGAGACCGTCACGACGCTCCCCGGCGCGTCGTTCTTCGACTCGTCGCTGTCGTTCGGGATGATCCGCGGCGGTGCGATCGACGCGGCGATCCTCGGCGCGATGCAGGTCTCGGCCAAGGGCGATCTGTCGAACTGGATGATCCCCGGCAAGATGGTCAAGGGCATGGGCGGCGCGATGGACCTCGTGCACGGCGCCAAGCGGGTGATCGTGCTGATGGAGCACGTCGCAAAGGACGGCTCGCACAAGATCCTCCAGGAGTGCGACCTGCCGTACACGGGCCGCGGCGTCGTCAACCGGATCATCACCGACCTCGCCGTCCTCGACATCACCGACGACGGCCTGCAGCTGGTCGAGCTGGCCGACGGCGTCACCTTCGACGAGCTCCAGGAGAAGACCGGCGCCCCGATCAAGCAATGAACGCGGTCTCCGGCAGCGCCTGATTGAGGTCGGGAGCTGTCGGCGATTGCGCCTGGACTGACGGTGCCGGGAGACCAACTGTACGTTCAGCTTGCGGAAGACACCTGTGATCGTCGGCGAAAGTCGGGTATGACGGGACCCGTGGAGTTGGATGTGCTGGTCATCGGTGGAGTGGGGATCGACACGATCGTGCGGGTGCCGAGCCTGCCGTTGGCTGATGCCGACTCGATCGCGGTCGATCCGATCGAGTCGTACCTGGGGCACACCGGGCACGGTGTCGCGCTCGGCTGCCACCTACTCGGATTGAACGCCGGGCTGGTGGACGTGATCGGCGACGACCCCGAGGGCGCCCGCATCCGGCGTACGTACCAGGAGCTCGGCCTCCCGCTGCGCGTCGCGCTGCACCGGAGCGGCACCCGTCGATCGGTGAACCTGGTGAGCCCGGACGGTCGCCGGCTCTCGATGTACGACGGACGCCACCCGGCCGGGCTGCGCGTCGACCCGGGCCTGTGGCGACCGGTGATGCGCCAGGCGCAGCACGTCCACGTCTCGATCATGGACTACGCCCGCGACGCCCTCGGCGACGCGATCGCCGCCGACCGCTCGATCTCCACCGACCTGCACGACTGGGACGGCCGCAACGACCACCACAAGGACTTCGCGACGGCCTCTGACATCGTCTTCGTCTCGACCAGCTCCCTCCCGTCCGACGGCGTCGAGTGGATCCTCGCCAACGGCCGCGCCGAAGTCGTCGTCGCCATGGCCGGCGCCGACGGCAGCTACCTCCACGTCCGCGGCGAACCCGCCCGCCACTTCCCCGCCGTCACCTTCCCCGACCGCCCCGTCGTCGACACCAATGGCGCCGGCGACGCCTACGTAGCCGCTTTCCTGGCCCGCTACCTCGACGGCGCCCCCTGGCAGGACGCCGCCCAAGCCGGCACCATCGCCGGCGCCTGGGCCTGCGGCTCCCCCGGCACCCACACCAACCTCATCACCGCCGAAGAACTAGCCCTCCGAAGCCGAACAGCAACCTGAAGACACAGCTCTTCCCAGTCGTGCGCATCGGCTCGTCCCCCTCCCGCCGAGTCGTGAAAATCAGCTCTGAAGATCTGCCGCGATCCACGACTCGGGGTTAGGGGCACCAGCCAATCGCCACGACTCGGCGGACTGGGGACTCCAAGTGCCTGCCGACCTGATCACGGCCGAGGAGCTAGCTGTTCGAAATGGAAGGCGCGGATGAAGCAGTCGCGGGGTAGGTCAGTGGCGAACAGGACGCAGTCGACGACCGAGTCGGCGGTCAGGGTGGCGCCTGGTTCGCGCGGGCCGTCTTGGACGAAGTCTGGTGGGAAGAGCGAGATCACCCGGATGCCCTCCAGCCGTAGGCGTCCGGACAGGATCTCGGCGTAGCCGGACTGGGCATGCTTCGCGGCGTAGAAGGCTGCGTGGGCTTCGGAGCGGTGCTGGCCGGTCTCGCCGGCGGCCGAGATCAGGTTGACGATGTCGGGGCGGCTGGAGGCTCGGAGGAGGGGAAGTAGTCGTTCGGTCAGCAGAACGGTCCCGGTTGCAGCGACTGCGATGGTGTCGGCGATGTCGGCGGGCGAGGCCACGTCGTCCAGGTAGCGGGCGCCGCTGTTGACGAGGATGTCGAGGCGGTCGACGGGCAACTGCTCGATCGACGCCGGGTCGGCAAGATCGAGTACGGCGGGGGTCGCCGTACCGCCGGCTGCGTGGATGAGGGCGGCCGTCTCCTCAGCGGCGGCGAGCGACCGGGCGGTTGCGAGGACGTGGGCACCTCCGGCGGCGAAGGCCAGGGCGAGTTTGCGCCCCGTGTCGCGGCCGGCTCCGGTGATCAGGACGTGTCGTCCGGCGAAGGTCATGGGCGACAGGCAAGCACCTCAAGCCGACTGCAGGTCAAGCCAGCACCCCACACCCTCCACACAACCTGACCCGCGTCCTTCTACCCCCACACAACTCCACCCTCGCCAGGCGCCTCCGCTCCACTCCACACGACCTCCACCTCCAGCGATCACCACCCTCACCCCGCGCCTCGACTCACCTCCTCAGACTCAGCCGCGGGTCATTGGCGGGTGCAGCGTGGTGGCGGTGCCGCGGTGGAAGAGTTGGGCGGGGCGGCCGCCGTCGCGGGTCGTCGTACCGCCGGTGGGTACGACGAAATCGGCGGTCTTGGTGACCTTGCGGTGGAAGTTGCGCGGGTCGAGCGGCGTACCCCAGACCGCCTCGTAGACCCCGCGCAGCTCGGAGATCGTGAACTCCGGCGGGCAGAACGCCGTCGCGAGCGGCGAGTACTCGAGCTTCGCGCGGGCTCGCTCGACCGCGTCCGCCAGGATCCGGTGATGGTCGAACGCCAGTCGCCCGGCATCGACCTCGGCGACATCGACCCAGTGCGCCGACGCCGCGTCCGACCCGGCGACCGGCGCGGGCAGGTCCGGGACCAGGGCCAGGTACGCCACGCTGACCACCCGGCCGCGCGGGTCGCGATCAGGAGCGCCGTACGTCGCGACCTGCTCGAGGTGGATCCGCTCCGAGGACAGCCCGGTCTCCTCCGCGAGCTCGCGGCGAGCGGTCGTCTCCAGGTCCTCGTCAGGTCTGACGAACCCGCCGGGCAGCGCCCAGCGACCCTGGTACGGCGCGATGCCGCGGCGGATCAGCAGCACCTGGAGGCGACCGTCGCGCACGGTCAGGATGACCAGGTCGGCGGCCAGGCCGAGCGGCTCGAAGTCCATGGAACCCACTCTAATCGTCATCTTGACGAGAAGTCACCTCCGGACTTATCGTCATAGTGACGACAAGGAGAACGAAGAGATGGCAGACATCACCCGGTTCCGCTTCATCAGCCACCTGCGAGCCAACCCGACCACCCACGTGCGGCACCTGCGCAACGGCAAGCTTGCGCACGACGGCGCCGGACAGGCGTTCTGGTTCCGGGCGCTGAACTCGTCGCTGAGCGAGATCCCGATCGACGACCGCGAGCAGCCGCTGTTGTTCCACGGCCGCACGCAGGACTTCCAGGACGTCGCCGTGCAGGCGAGCGTGACCTATCGCGTCACGGACCCGGCGCTGGCGTCCAGCCGCCTCGACTTCGGGATCGACCCGGACACGGGGCTGTGGCGAGCCACCCCGCTCGAGCAGCTCGGCGGTCTGCTGACCGAGCTGGCACAGCAGACCGCACTGGACCTGCTGGCCCGCATGACGCTGACCGAGGCGCTGTCCGAGGGCATGACAGGTCTGCGTACGGCGGTCGGCAGCGGGCTGCGCAACGACCAGCGCCTGACCGGTCTCGGCATCGGCGTCGAGGACGTGCGGGTGGTCGCCGTACGGGCTGAGCGGGACGTCGAGAAGGCGCTACAGACTCCGACGCGCGAGATGGTGCAGCAGGCCGCGGACAAGGCGACGTACGAACGTCGCGCGATGGCCGTCGAACGGGAGCGTTCGATCGCCGAGAACGAGCTGCAGAACCAGATCGAGCTCGCCCGCCGCGAGGAGCAGCTCGTGAACCAGCGCGGTCAGAACGAGCGTCTGCGCGCGACCGAAGCCGTGGCGGCCGAGGCGATCACGACCGAGGCGGCTGCGAGCCAGCAGCGAACGCTGAGCCAGGCCGAGGCCGACGCGAAGCGGGTCATCGGCGCCGCGGAGGCTGCTGCGGAGAAGGCTCTGCTGGAGGCGTACGCCGACCTGGACCAAGGCACGATCCTCGCGCTCGCGATCAAGCAGGGCGCCCTGCCCGAGATCGGCACGCTGAACCTGACCCCGGACCTGCTCACCCCACTATTGACGAAGTTGGCCGAAACACGATGAGCCTCCCCCCAAGAGCGGTGATCGTGCATCGGGCGACCGAGCTGACCGAGTTGGTCGCCCGGCATGGGACGAGGCAGCAGGCCGGGTTCTTCCTGGCCGGGCGCGGGCGCGACCTGGCAGAGCTCGATGCACGGCACCAGGCCCAGCAGGACGCGCTCGCCACGGTGTCGGCGGCGATCCCGCTGGACTGGCGGCGAGCTGTTGCCGAGCGCAACGACCTCGACCGGTTCGGGTTCGGGCCGGAGGACGTCGTGATCGCGGTCGGCCAGGACGGTCTGGTCGCCAACGTCGCGAAGTACCTCGACGGCCAGCCGGTGATCGGCATCAACCCCGAGCCGGCCCGCAATCCCGGCGTACTCGTGCCGCACGAGCCGGACGCGATCGCGGACCTCCTCACCACCCGGACCGTCGCCGAACGGACGATGGTTGCCGCGAGCACCGATGACGGACAGCAACTGCTGGCGTTGAACGAGGTGTACGTCGGCCACCGTACGCACCAGTCCGCGCGCTACCGCCTCACCTCGCCCGACGGGCTGCCCGAGCGCCAGTCGTCGTCAGGGATCCTGATCGGCACCGGCTCTGGATCGACCGGCTGGTGCCGATCCGTCTGGCAGGAACGACGCAGCCCGCTCGGCCTGCCAGCACCGACCGATCCGACCCTGTGCTGGTTCGTCCGCGAGGCCTGGCCATCACCAGCAACCGGCACCACCAACACCGAAGGGTTGCTGAAGGCCCCCGATTCCCTGACGATCACCGCCGAGTCCGACCTCGTCGTCTTCGGCGACGGAATCGAATCCGACACCCTCACCGCAACCTGGGGCCAACGCATCGAGGTCGCCGTCGCCGCGGTGAAGCTACACCTTGTGGTCTGAACGATCGTGTTCCAGACCGTGCGAACAGGTGCTAGATCTCCTTCGACGGTTGGATGATCAGGTGCGGCAGATTGACGTCGCGCGGGCGGGTGACGACGTACGCGACGAGTTCGGCGACCTCAGTGACCGGGACGGCGGGGAGGTTGCTGCGTAGGTCGTTCACCATCGCCTGCAGATCGGCTGGGAAGCTGTCGGCCAGTTCAGTGCCGTCGATCATGCCGGGTTCGAGGTTGGTTACCCGGATGCCTTCACCGGCGAGTTCGGCCCGCAGCGTCCGGGTCAGGTGGCTGACGCCGGCCTTCGAGGCGCCGTACGCCGCCATGCCAGGGTTGAACCTGTCAGCGGCCAGCGAGGACACGTTGACGAGGTCGGTTGTCCTATTCTCGGCTGATCGCCTGAGCGCCGGGAGGAACGCGTGCGTGACCGTGATGACGCCGGTCAGGTTGACCTCGACGGTACGGCGCCAGTCGGCGACCGGCCCGTCCGCGAACGGGACCACCGACATCAGCCCGGCGTTGTTGACCAGCAGATCGAGGTCGCCGAAACGCTCCTGGACCTGAGCCGCGGCCTCGGCCACGGACTCCTCCGACGTGACGTCCGCCGGTACGACGAGCGCCGTACCCCCGGCCTCGGCGATCTGCGCGGCGACCTTCTCGAGGCGGTCGCGACGGCGGGCGAGTAGTGCGACAGCTGCACCGTCTGCGGCGAGACGAGTGGCGATGGCAGCACCGATTCCGCTGGCGGCGCCGGTGACGAGTGCGATACGTGAAGTACTCATGGCTCTACGGTCCGACGGACCCGGCCGGCTCAGAAGATCCGCTTCGACCGTAGGTCTGGCAGTACCACCCAGTGTGTTGAGCGTTCCGGGGATACTGGACGGGTGAGTGCGCTGGGAGAGTTCTTGCAGACCAGACGGGCCCGGGTGCGCCCTGAGGACCTGGGTCTGCGGCCCGGTCCGGACCGTCGCGTCACCGGCCTCCGTCGCGAGGAGGTTGCGCTCCTCGCCAACGTGAGCGTCGATTACTACATCCGGCTCGAGCAGGGCCGCGCCGGCAACCCGTCCGTCGCGGTCCTCACCGCGGTCGCCGATGCGCTGCGGATGGATCAGGCCGAGCGCGATCACCTGCGCTCGCTGGCGTGCGCGGCCCCGCCCGCCGTACCCCCGAAGGCACCTGTCCGCCCCCAGTTGCAGGCGATGCTCGACGCGATGCAGGACCTCCCTGCGATCGTCGTCGACCGGCTGAGCAACGTACTCGCCTGGAACTCCGCCGCGACCACAGTCATCGCCGACTTCGAGGATCCGGCGCAGCGAAACCTGGCCCGCTTGTACTTCATCGATCCGTCGTCCCGCGAGTTCTACGCCGACTGGGAATCCGTCGCCGAGGACGCGGTCGCTCTGCTCCGTCGCGCATCGGCGGAGTACGCCGACGATGCGGAGCTGGCGGCACTGGTACAGGAACTCCGCACCGCCAGCCCCGACTTCGAGCGTTTCTGGCTCTCCCAGAACGTCCAGAACCGCTCCCACTGCCCGAAGACCTTGAACCACCCACGCGCCGGCCGCCTGACCTTCACCCTGGAGTCCCTTCAACTCCCAGGCGACAACAGCCAGTTCGTCATTACCTACACCCCAGCGGATCAGGCCACCGCATCCTGGCTGACCCAGGACTCCGCTACTACTCGCCGTTAGCGGTGTCGTAGACGGGGATGGTTACCCATCGGAAGTTGACTGGGTCGCTGAAGTTGCCGGCTACCTCGCCGCGGGACTGGATGACGGTCGACAGGCCGTTCGCGTGGCCTACGGCGTACAGGTAGTTCTTCTTGGTGTCCTTGTCGATCGCGAGCAGCAGCGTGCCGTACTGGCCGCAGCCCATCGCGGACAGCGTCTCGAAGCCCTGCCAGGTGCGGGTGCGGACCTGCTTCACGACCGGCTTCATCGGCGACGCCGACGGGATCCGGATCGTGTACAGCGCTCCGCCGCGGGTGTTCGCGAGGAAGGTGTCGTACGTCGGGGTCTTGGCGATCAGCGTCATCGTCTTGACCGACGAGAAGCCCGGGTACGACCCGCTGGCGCGCCAGCCCTTCTCGCCGACGTTCCAGCGGTACAGCACGCCGTCGTTGCGCAGCGCGTACGACGTCGACCGGTAGATCTTCTTCGTCCCGTTGTCCGGGCTCTCGTAGTCGGACGTCTCCAGGAACGTGAAGCTGCCCCACCCGCCACCGACGCGGCTCAGCGATCGGTTGTCGATGGTCCCGTCGCCGTACACCTGGTAATAGCTGTAGTAGAGCGTGTCGCCGATCACGACGTACCCGTAGCGATCGGTGCCGGAGATGTCCGGCTCGATGGTCTGCCGCGCGCTCAGCCGGACCTGCCCGGGCGTGTACACGCCGGCGGTGGTCCAGTCGTCCGGCACCTGCGGCGGGACCGTCGCGGTCGGGTCCGCGAAGTGGTGGCCGCCGCTCGCGGTCACCCCGCCCTGCCAGACGAAGCAGGCATTGGCCTGCGCCGCGGTGATCTTCCGGTTGGTCCCCGGCACCGTCGCGCCGGGCTTGGTCGGGTCCGGCTTCGCCGCCCCATGGGCGTTTGCAGCCGCCGGCATCAAAGCGGTCAGCGCAAGCGCAGCGCCACTGGCCAAGGCAATGAGTCGTCGATTCATGTGCACCCCTCTCACACCCTCTGATACAGCGAGGGCGGGAAAGGTTGCGGCGTCAGCCGGACAGGTCGGCGTACGCAGCGACCAGGGTCGCGGAATCCTTTGCCCAGTTGAGTTCTGCGGCCGCCGATCGGACGCCGTCGGTGTAGGTGCTGTAGTTGTCGATCACCGAGCGGACCGCGTCGGTCAGCGACTGCGCGTTGCCGGGCTCGTACAAACCGCCGAGCTTGTACTGCGTGACGACCGCGCGCAGCTCGGGGAGGTCGGCGGCGACAACCGGAACACCGGCGCGGACCGCATGGAACAGCTTGTTGGGAAGGGCAAGGCGGTGGTTCTCGCAGGTGTTCGTCAGCGTGACGAGCGAGATGCCGTACGTGCGGAGCGTGTCGTCGACCTCGTCGATCGAGCGTTCCGGCACCGTCTCCACCGGGCCCAGATCCAAGCGATAGTTGGGATCCACCGACCCCATCAGCACCGTCCGGAACGGCAACAGTTGCCGCGCCGCCGCAACGACCGTCGGCAGATCCCGTCCGGCCCCGACGCGTCCGGCGTACAGCAACCCCTCCGGCCGGTCCGGCGCCGGCGGTACGTCGTCCGCGCGCGGGAACGTGTTCCGTACGACGCGCACGTCCGCCAACCCGCGTGAACGCAACCGCTCCGCGATCCCGTCGGACACCGTGAACACGACCCGTGCACGCGACGCGAGCGAAACCTCGTACCGCCGCCCGCGCGCCCGCCACAACGGAGTCGGCCGGCCAGGCAGCGCCCGGTCGAACCACAGCTCGTGGCTGTCGTAAACGAGCGACGCCGACCACTTCTCGGCGTACTCCGCCGCAAGCTCCAGCGTGTTGAAGTCATGCGCATGGACGACGTCAACGGGTCCCGCCGCGGCCACAACCGGGGCCGCAGCGGTACGCCAATGCTTCTCTGTGCGGTTGCGGTGCTCCGGCAGCAGCAGCCACCGACCGAAGCGCTGCACCAGCACCTTCGGCCCGTTGCGCCCGTGGCCGACCGCCAGACCGCCGTTCCCGCTCCGTAGACCGGAGGAGCGGGAGACCGACTCCACCGTGATGCCCGGCCCGATCTCGAAGCCTTCAGGGACGTCGCGGCCGATCACGTGCAGCGTGTGACCGGCCGCGGCCAGCGCCGTGGCCTCCCGCAGGATCCGCGAGTCCCCGGCGATCGGGGACTGCGCGATCATCAGAATCCGCACTTACTCGCCGGCCTCACGTGGGGTGAGCTCGTTGTTGAGGAACGGCAGCAGCACCTCGACCGACCGGTGTCCGTCGTGCAGGTCCCGGACGTAGCCAGGGCCGGCGTCGGCGATCTTCCGGGCCGAGTCGCGCTCGCTGACCAGCCGCTCGATCACCTCGGCCAGGTCGTCCGGCGTCGCCTCGGCGATCGGCAGCTCGCTCGGCAGCAGGTCCCGGACCGGGTCCGCGATGTGGCCGACGGTGACCCGGCCGGCGGCCATCGCCTCACAGGCGAAGACGCCGTACGAGCCGAGCAGCATCTGGTCGACGACGATGTCGGCGTCCTTCACCATCTCGGCCAGCTCCGCATGCGGCACACCCTGCACCCGCTGGTACGTGATCAGGCCGCGCGCGTCCAGATCGGTCAGCACCGGGTCGACGTACGCCGAACCCTTGAGCGCGCTGGCCGACGGTGCGTGCAGTACCACCGGGACCTCGCGCTCGAGCACCGGCCGGTTCGACGCGAAGCCCTCGACGTCTACGGCCAGCGGGATCCAGATGCCGTTCTCGACGAACTCCAGCAGGTCCGGCGTGGTCACGTAGACCGGGCCGTCGTACCCCTGCAGGTGCCGGCGCATGTTGTCGTTGCCGGACTGCAGCCGCTGGGTCAGCTCGTCCTCGGGGTTGCGGAACGGGGAGTACCGGTAGCGCGCCCGATGCATGGCCGGGTCGCGGATCTCAGAGCCGTGGAACAGCACACCGTGCTTGATCCCGGCCTGCTCGACGATCGGTACGTCGGTGGTCCACATCTGCCCGCGCTGCTGACCGAACATCGGCCGGCCGGCCTCGAACAGCACGTGGGTGACCTCACGCAACGCGTACGCGGTCAGCTCGAGCTGCCAGCGCAGGTCGGTCCGGTACTGCTTGTACGTGCCGGTGCGGTGCACCTTGAAGTCGAACGTGCCGCTGCCCGTGGTCAGCGACTCGACCTTGACGTTCGGCACCTCGCGCTCGACCGCGGTCGCCCACAGCCAGGCCTGGCCGGCGCTGTTGACCGGACCGATCAGCAGGTGCGGCTGCCGCTTCTCCACAGACCCGCGCCGACGGACGACGTCCAGCTGACGCCCGGTGAGCTCGCCGTACAGCGCGCGCAGGTTGGCAGCCTGGCCGGACCAGGACACCTCCTGCTGGTACACCGGGTCCGCGACGCGCTCCCGGTAGCTGTCGAGGTCCCCGAGGACCGTCCGTACCTTCGCCGCGAGGCCCTTGGTGTCCTCGGCGGTGAACACCTCGCCGATGCGAGTGCGCTCGACGAACTCCTTCATGCTCGGCATGTCACTGACCACCACCGGCAGACCGGCGAAGGCGTACTCGAACAGCTTGTTCGGCAGCGCCATCTCGTGGCTCGGGTACCGCAGGATCGGGATCAGCCCGACGTCCGCAGTACGCAGGAACGCGACCACCTCGTCCGGCTTCACCGGGTCCAGGCAGTGCAGACGGTCGTCCACCCCCAGCTGCGCAGCCTGCGTCTGCAGCTCGCGTACGGCGTCCGTCGCCACCCCGGGCACGCACACGACAGCCAGGTGCACATCCGGCAGGTCGACCAGCGCCTGCACGGCGGTGTGGATGCCACGCGCCCGTGTCACGCCACCGCTGTAAACCAGCAGCGGTACGTCGGAAGCCAGGCCGAGCTGGCTGCGGATGTCGGACACCTCGACCGACACGTCCGCAGGGTTCGGGGTGTTCATCACGACGGTCGGCTTGAGCTTGAGTTTGTGCTCGGCCTGCAGCCGGGTGGCGATCGCCGGGCTGACCGTGATCACCCGGTCGACGTCGCCGATGTACTCGCGCTCGTGGTTGGCCCAGGCCGCGATCGAACGCCGGGTGCGCGCGCCGTACTGCGAGAGGCCGGCGACGTACTCGTGCGCGTCGTAGACCACCTTCAGCGTGCGGCCACGCAGCTTCGCGCGACCGGCGGCGCGGGTCGCGACACCGATCACGTGCATGTCGTGCGCGTGCACCACGTCCGGCTCGAGGCGGTCGATCAGGTCGCCGAACGCGAGCTCCAGGTCCAGCGCCTCAGGGTGCAGCTTGCGCCACGGCGCCGGCCAGGGCAGCCGGTGCAGCACACCGTCGTACGCCCGCCAGCTGAACTTGAACGGCGCATCGGCCTTGTTGCCAACGCCCTTGCGGACCCAGCTGGCCCGCTCGGCGGCCTTCCAGCGCGCCCGGCGGAGCAGGCGGGTGCCGACGCCGGCCTTGAACTGGAGTGGATTCCCCTGGCCCGCTTTCGCCCGCGCGATCGCGTGCCCGGAGTCGGCCTTGAGCTCCTTCAGCTCGGCCTGGATCCGCTCGCTGCGCGCCACGTAGGTCGTGCGGTGCTTGTACCCCACCAACGGCGGCCGCCAGTTGCGTCGCGCCGTACGGCTTCGTTTCCGTTCCTCACGCAGTGCGAACGGCACTGCCACCCGGACGATCAGCGCACCGTCGAGCATCTCCCTCGACGGCAGGCCGCTGGCCGAGACCCCGAGCACAGTTACCTCTGCTCCGGTCTCGGCCAGTGCTGCGGCCTCCTTGCGGACCCTACTGTCGTTGGTGACGTCGTTCGCGACCATCATCACGACCCGCAGGTCGGCAGTTGTCACTGGCTGACCGACCTTCCGATCACAATCCGACGCACGCCGGCCCAGCGGGCCGGGTCGGTGCGGTCGCGACCGTCGACGAGCACCTTCACACCCGGCAGGTCGGCCGGGCTCAGCTGTGCGTAGTCCGCGTGGTCCGCCTGCAGCACGGCCGCGTCGACCGGAGTACCCAGCGTGTACGGCGTGAAGCCGAGACCCTGGAGCTCCTCGTCGGTGTACAGCGGATCGTGCACGGACACCTCGGCGCCGCGCGCCTTCAGCGCCTCGACGGCCGGGAAGACACCGGAGAACGCCGTCTCCTTCACGCCACCACGGTACGCCGCGCCGAGCACGACCACCTTCGCGCCTTTCAGGTCGCCGAAAGCGCCCTCGAGCAGGCCGATGGTGTAGTCGGGCATGCCGGCGTTCGCCTCGCGGGCGGCCCGGACAACGGTTGCCTCCGGGTCGGTCCACAGGTACAGCCGCGGGTAGACCGGGATGCAGTGGCCGCCGACCGCGATACCGGGCCGGTGGATGTGGCTGTACGGCTGCGAGTTCGACGCCTCGATCACGGCGTGGACGTCGATGCCGTTCTGGCCGGCGAACCGGGCGAACTGGTTCGCCAGGCCGATGTTGACGTCGCGGTAGGTGGTCTCGGCCAGCTTCGCCAGCTCGGACGCCTCGGCCGAGCCGAGGTCCCAGACGCCGTTCGCGCGCGGCAGGTCGGGACGCTCGTCGAAGTCCAGCACCGCCTCGTAGAAGGCGATGGCGCGCTTCGCGCCCTCCTCGGACAGACCGCCGACCAGCTTCGGGTACTTGCGCAGGTCCGCGAAGACCCGGCCGGTGAGGACCCGCTCCGGCGAGAACACCAGGTGGAAGTCGGTGCCCTCGGTCAGGCCGGAGATCTCCTCGATCATCGGCTTCCACCGGTTGCGGGTGGTGCCGACCGGGAGCGTGGTCTCGTAGCTGACCAGGGTGCCGGGGCTCAGGTGCTCGGACAGCGAACGGGTCGCGTTCTCCATCCAGCCGAACTCGGGCTCGCCGGTCTTCTCGTCGACGAACAGCGGCACCACCACGACGACCGCGTCGCTGTTCGGGATGGCGTCCGCGTAGTCCGTGGTCGCCCGCAGACGGCCGTCGGCCACGGTCTCGGCGAGCAGCTCCTGCAGGTGGGCCTCACCCGGGAACGGCTCCTTGCCGGCGTTCACCATCTCGACGAACTTCTCGTTGATGTCCACGCCGACGACCTGATGGCCCTTGGCCGCGAACTGGACCGCCAACGGCAGTCCGATCTTGCCTAAGGCAACAACACTGACACGCACAGGTTCTCCACTAGGTAGTGATTCTTCATCGGGGGCCCCGGAGCTTCCGTTCCAGCGGGTGCTCGACGAACTTGAAGAGCAGCCACGAGGCAATGATCGAGAGGACGAGGACACCGGCGTACCACGTCAGGTTGGACCAGCCGATCGGGCCGGCCACACCGTGGTGCTCCTTGATCGCGTACAGGATCGTGGCGTGCACCAGGTAGAAGGCGTAGGACCATTGGCCGAGCGCGACCATCGGCTTGCTGCGCAGCAGCGACCGGCCGCCGCGGGTGTCGCGGGACGCGACCGCAAGGATCAGGAAGCCGTACAGGAACGTCAGGATCTCCTTCTGGCACAGACCCATGGTCACCGCGCCCGGGAAGTTCGCCGGGTGCGCACCGGAGTACCAGAGGATGTACAGACCGCCGCCGGTGACCAGGAACGCGAACCACACCGGGATCCGCGGCTTCCAGCCGGACCGCAGCGAGATCGCCAGGCCGATGCCGAACAGGAACGCCACCGAATGCAGGATCGGTTGCGGCAGGATCGGTACGACGTCCTTGTAGTGGAACAGCGCCAGCCGGTACGCACCGCCCGCCACGAGCACCGCGACGCAGAGGATCAGGCCGCCGGTCGTCTTGAGCCGCTGCGTGGCCCGCCAGACGAACGGGAAGTACGCGTAGAAGAACGCCTCCACCGACAAGGTCCACCCAGCCGGGTTTCCGCCGTACAGGATGGTCGGGTTGTTCGACCAGCCGTGCACCAGGAACAACGACAGCACCATCACGGTCACCGAGATCGGCTTGATCCAGGACATCCCGGCCGGCGGGTCGGCCCGGTAGAAGACGAAGAACGCCGCGACCAGCGTGAGGAAGTACAGCGGGAAGATCCGGGCGAACCGGCGCCGGTAGAACGTCCGGATCTTCGTGCCCTTCTGGGCAGACCAGGTGAGCACGAAACCGGACAGGACGAAGAAGAACGTGACGCCGGAGGTGCCGTACTTCAGGAAGTCGAAGATCGGCAGCGGCGCCAGGTTGGTCATGTGATGGCAGAACACGAAGAAGGCCGCCCACCAGCGAAGGCCGGTGAGCGACTCGACTCGTGGCAGTCGTCCGCTGCGAGAAGCCGGCGGTGTGCCGGACTCGCCGGGGAAGACACTGACGGGCGCGCCGGGCGGCGGGGTCCCCACATCTGTCGACCCAGGCAGCTCCTGGGTCGACGGCGTCTGGTTCTCTTCGGCGGCCTTCGTCATGTAGTTACTCCGCGAGAGTGGCGACGACACGCTCAGCAGCGTGGCCGTCGCCGTAGGGCATCGGGCGTTCCCCCGTGGGAGCCGGCCGTGCGGCCAACTCGGGCAGCTTACTCACGTCGGATGTCAAAACGTTCCACCCGTCCTCGAGCGTCTCCACCCACTCGGTCTCGGTGCGCAGCGTGGTGCACACGCGGCCGAGCAGGAAGGCCTCTTTCTGGAGACCGCCGGAGTCCGTCACCACACCGGCCGAGCCGAGGACGGCCGCGACCATCTCCGGGTAGGCCAGCGGCTCGCGGACGTGCAGGGAACCGTCCGGGCGCTCCAGCTTGATGCCGTGCTCCGCACACTTCGCGACCAGGCGAGGGTGGGCCAGCAGCAGCACCGGGGAACCGGCCGCCGCCAGACCGTCGACGATCGCGGCCAGTCGCGCCGGGTCGTCGGTGTTCTCGGCCCGGTGGATGGTCGAGACGACGTACTCACCCTGCTTGAACGGGAGGTCCAGCGGCTTGTCCCCGACCGCGTCGCGGACCCGGAAGCAGACGTCGGTCATGACGTCGCCGACCAGCCGGGACTTGTCCGTCAGGCCCTCGTTCGCCAGGTGGTCCATCGCCACCTGGGTCGGGGCGAGCAGCAGGTCGGCCGCGTGGTCGGTCAGCACCCGGTTGTGTTCCTCCGGCATCAGCCGGTTGAACGAGCGCAGGCCGGCCTCGAGGTGCGCGACCGGCAGGTGCATCTTCACCGCGGACAGGGCACCGGCGAGCGTCGAGTTCGTGTCGCCGTACACCAGCACCCAGTCGGGCTTGTGCTCGTCCAGTACGGCGTCCATCGCGGCCAGCATCGCGCCGGTCTGGACGCCGTGGCTGCCGGACCCGACGCCCAGGTGGACGTCCGGGTCCGGGATCCGCAGGTCGGCGAAGAACACGTCGGACATGTTCTTGTCGTAGTGCTGCCCGGTGTGCACGATCACGTGCTGGTGCCCATGCTGCTCTTGCGCCGCGGCGAATGCCTCCGCAACCGGCGCCAGCTTCACGAACTGTGGGCGAGCCCCGACAACACTCAGAACCTTCATGCTAGGCAGACTCCCCAGCGACCTTGATGGTTCGATCCTCGGCGGCGGACTGGATCACGGCCTCGGCCACCGCGACGGTGGTCAGACCCTGCTGCAGCGTGACGATGTCGGCTTCCTTGCCCAGGACCGCGTCGCGGAAGGCCTCGTGCTCGGTCTTCAGCGGCTCGGGCTTGCTGATCGCGTACCGGATCATGTCGCCCTCGCTGACGCCGCGGAAGTGCGCGACGTCGTCCCACGCGGTCTGCACCGTGCCGTTCGCGTGGAACGACAGGTCGGCCGTCAGGGTGTCGGCGATGAACGCGCCCTTCTCACCGGTGACGACGGTGAGCCGCTCCTTCATCGGGGACAGCCAGTTGACCAGGTGGCTGGTGACGGTGCCGTCGGCCAGCTTGCCGGTCACGGCGATCAGGTCCTCGTACTGCCTGCCCGACTTGTGGGCGCTCTGCGCGGACACCGTGACGAACGGCGACTGCGTCACCCACGCGGTCAGGTCGATGTCGTGGGTGGCCAGGTCGAGCACCACGCCGACGTCGGCGATCCGGGCCGGGAACGGGCCCTGCCGACGCGTGGTGATCTGGTAGGTCTCACCCAGCTCGCCGGCCTCCAGCCGCACCCGCAGCGCCTGCAGCGCCGGGTTGTACCGCTCGATGTGACCGACCGCGCCGACCAGCCCGGCCGCCTCGAACGCCTTCGCGATCTCGGTCGCCTCGGACGAGGAGCCGGCCAGCGGCTTCTCGATCATCGCGTGCACGCCGGCCTCGGCCAGCGCCTTCGCGATCTCGGCGTGGTACTGCGTCGGCACCGCGACCATGCAGTAGTCGAGCTTCTCGGCGATCAGCTGCTCGATGTTCTCGTGCACCGGACGACCGCCGGCCACGTTGAACTTGTCACCGCCCGGATCGGCGACCGCGACCAGGTCGACGCCCTCGAGGGAGGCCAGCACGCGAGCGTGGTGCCGTCCCATCATGCCCAGGCCGATCAGGCCCGCACGCAGGTTCGCCATGATCACGCACCCGCCTTCGCCACGGTGTTCACCGCGGCCACGATCCGGTTCAGGTCGTCCTCGGACAGCGAGGGGTGGACCGGCAGCGAGAGCACCTCGGCCGCGGCCTTCTCGGTCTCCGGCAGGTCCAGCTCGCGCTGGAACGACGGGAGCCGGTGGTTCGGGATCGGGTAGTAGACGCCGCAGCCGACGCCGTACTCCGTCCGCAGCGCGTTCGCGAAGCCGTCGCGGTCCTCGGTCACGCGGATCGTGTACTGGTGGTACACGTGGCTGGCCTCGGCGGCCACGGCCGGGATGCCGACACCGGCGAGGTTCGCGTCCAGGAAGGCCGCGTTCTCCTGCCGCTGCTTGGTCCAGCCGCCGACCTTGGTCAGCTGCACCCGGCCGATGGCGGCGTGCAGGTCGGTCATCCGGTTGTTCAGGCCGACGACCTCGTTCTCGTACTGCTTGAGCATGCCCTGGTTGCGGAACAGCCGCATCCGGCGCTCGATCTCGGCGTTCGCGACCGAGTTCATACCGCCCTCACCGGACGTCATGTTCTTGGTCGGGTACAGGCTGAACATCGCGAACTCGCCGAAGGTGCCGACCGGCGCGCCGTTCCAGGTGGCGCCGTGGGCCTGCGCGGCGTCCTCGTAGATCTGGATGCCGTGCTTGTCCGCGATCGCCTGCAGCGCGGTCATGTTGGCCGGGTGGCCGAACAGGTGCACCGGCATGACGGCCTTGGTCTTCTCGGTGATCGCTGCCTCGACCGCCTTCGGGTCCAGGCAGAAGTACGTCGGCTCGATGTCGGCGAACACCGGGGTGGCGCCGGTCAGCGCGACGCTGTTCGCGGTGGCGGCGAAGGTGAACGACGGGACGATGACCTCGTCACCCGGTCCGACGCCCGCGGCCAGCAGGCCGAGGTGGAGACCCGACGTGCCCGAGTTCGTCGCGACGCACGCACGGCCGGAGACCAGCGCTGCGCCGAACTCCTGCTCGAACGCCGCTACCTCGGGGCCCTGGGCCAGCATGCCGGACTGCATGACACGGTCGACGGCCTCGCGCTCCTCCTTCCCGATGATCGGCTTCGCGGCCGGAATCGGCTGCACCATCAGTTCTCCTCCAGGTTTTCTTCGGCCGGCCGCAGCCGCCCGTCGGTTTCGATGTACATCTCGCCCGTGTTCGGGCACTTCCACTCGCCGTCCCCGACGTCGAGCAGCGGAACTCCGGCCTTGCCGACCCACTTGAGCCGACGAGCCGGAACCCCGGCGACCAGCGCGAAGTCTGGCACGTCCTTGGTCACCACCGCACCGGCGGCGACGGTCGCCCAGCGGCCGATGGTGACCGGGGCCACGCAGACGCTGCGCGCACCGAGCGAGCAGCCTTCCTTCATCGTCACCCCGACCGGTTCCCAGTCGTGCCCGCTCTTCGGCGAACCGTCCGGGTTCACCGCGCGCGGGAAGTAGTCGTTGGTGAGTACGACGGCCGGTCCGATGAACACACCGTCCTCGAGCGAGGCGGGCTCGTACACCAGCGCGTAGTTCTGGATCTTGCAGTTGTCGCCCATCCGGACCCCGGTCCCGACGTAGGCGCCGCGGCCGACGATGCAGTTCTTGCCGAGGACGGCGTTCTCGCGGATCTGCGCGAGGTGCCAGACCGACGAACCGTCGCCGATCTGGGCGCTGTCGTCGACGTCGGCGGATGGCGCGATGCGGGACGTCACAGGGTCTCCTTCTGGGTCAGCCAGGGTTTCAGTACTTCGGCCGAGCGGCGTCCGTCATGCAGCTCCGTGACGAAGCCGGGACCGGCAACCGCCCGCTCGGCAGCGGCGTCGCGATCGGCGATCAGACCGGTGACGACATCACCCAGGGTGTGGGGATCCGCCTCCACGATCGGCACCTCTCGCCCGGCCAGACTACGCACACGGTCACGCACACCGTCACCGACGTACGAAACGACGATCCGCCCGGCAGCCAGCGCTTCGGCAGCCGCCACGCCGTACAGACCGATCCGGAGTTGGTCGACAACGATGTCGGCGTCGCCGATCACGGCCGGCATGCCGCTGTGCGGGACGCCGGTGATGCGCCGGTACTCGATCTGTCCGCTGTCGTGCAGCGCGGTGAGGACGGAGTCGATCTCCGCGGTGCCCTTGAGCTTCGCGTTCGACGGAACGTGAGCGACGACGGGCTTGGCGTGGCCGAACAGCGGCCGGGCCGCCTGCTGCCAGGGCGCCGGGTCGATCGCGACCGGCAGCCACTGCGCGTTCGGTACGTCGTCCAGCAGGTCGACCGTGGAGACGAAGACCGGAAGCTTCAGCGACTCGACGAGCTCGGCGTGCCGGCGTGCCTGCGCCTCCAGCCGCTCGGTCAGCTCGTCACCCGGGGTGAACGGCGACCAGTGCTCGCGCTTGGCGTGCCGGCTGGGCAGGCGGATGTCCGAGCCGTGGAAGAGCAGTGAGACGTTGATGCCCTTCTCGAGCATCGCCTCGATGTCGGGGGTCGCGTCCGGGTAGCCGCGGGAGCCGAAGACCGGGCGCAGCGACTCGACCATCACGTGCGTGTAGTTCGACAGGATGTGCTGCTGCTGGGCGCGCTGCCAGCGCGGCTGGCCGAACCAGGCCAGCGGTACGCCGTAGTCGTTGGTGAATTCGAACTGGCCCTTGCGTTGCAGGGTGAACGAGACGGCGTCGACGTCCGGCAGGGTCTGAGCAGCCCGTGCCCAAGCGTGGCCCTGACCGGCGGAGTTGGTCGGTCCGACCCACATCCGCACCGGCGTCGTCGCTGCCGGCGGGAACGCCGGCAGCTGCGCGAACGAGTACCGCAAGCCCCGTAGGCGCCGCCGGACCGCTCCCGCGGTCCGGGCCAGCGGCGCCGGCAGGTGCTCGCGGATCGTCATCGTCGTCGTGTCACCCATTACCTGCCGGTGCCTTCAACTGGTCGAACTCACGGCGGGCGGCCGGCAGACCGAGCACCACCGGGGTGCTCGACTTCCGCTGGCCGAGGTTCCAGCCGGCCCAGATCGCACCGGCATCCAGCGCCACCACCACGTCGGCCTTGTCGATGGTCGCCATCACGTCGCGGCGGCTGAGCACACGCTCCCAGTAGTTCTTCCCGAGATCGTTCGTCGCCCGCTGCCCACGCAGATACTTCACCGGCGCCGACGTCTTAATTGCCTTAGGCAACATCCGACCGGCAACCTTACGAGCCCTACGAGCACGCCACTCCACAGCCTTGACAACCCGCTTGGCCCCGGTCGGCTTCGGCTTCGAGACGGGCTTCGACTGCGGCGACGGCTGCGGTGCCGACTGCGGCGCCGGCTCGGCTGCGGCGACCTCGGCGGCAGCCGGGGCGATCTTTGCCTCGTCGGCGACGACAGTCTCCGGATCGGCGACCGCTTCCGGCGCGATGACGGCGTCGGGAGCTTCCTCCGACACCTCCGCGGCCGGCTCCGGGTCGGGGGCCGGTTGGGCGGGCATGCGGCCGGGGCCGATGAGGGTGAAGGTGTTGACCTTGTCGGCGACCCACGCCGACGGGGCTACCCAGCCGACGACGTCGATGACGATGTTCGGGTCGCCGAGATCCTCGCGGACCTGGTCGAAGTACGTCGGCGGAAGCCGCCGCGTGGACAGCAGGACGACGGTGTTGTTCACGCCGCAACCCCCTTCACAGACGCAGCCAGCGACTCGATCCGCGGATCCAGCTGCAGGTCCCGCCGGTACGACGCACCGAACTCGCGCGCCTTCGCCCGGATCCCCTCGTCCGCGGTCCGCGCCGCGTGCGCCGCCTCGATCAGCGCCGCCGCGATCGCCTCCGGCGTCACGTCCGACACTGGGAACCACAACGGATGACCCCGCAGTACGTCGGACGCCGCATTCTCCGGGTCGTGCACCGACACCACCGGCAACCCGGTCGCGAGGTACTCGAACACCTTGCCGCTGGTCACGTACCGCCCCTTGCCCAGCATCAGCAACTGCACGTCGAACTCGTCGTACGCCTTGGCGATCTCGGCCTTGCCGACCGGACCCTCGTAGCTGACCCCGGCCTCGGACGCGCTGTTGATCGTCGCGAGCATGTCGGCCCGCGGCTGCGCGTAGTACCCGAGGTAGCCGTGGATCTTGGCCTTCGCGCCGGCCAGCTCCTCGGACTGCTCCTTGGCAAGCTTCCAGCCCTCGACGAACTCTGTCAGCGGCACCTTCGGCGACACCGTGCCGACGTACCCGAAGACGAGCGGGCGGTCCGTGACCGCGCCGCGGTCGGCGGTGTCGGGCACCAGGTCGGGGTCGAAGCCGTTGGCGACCGTGTGCATCTTCGACGCGTGCGCCGGGTAGAGCTTCTCGTGCCACTCCTTGATCGGGTCGTTGACGAACCAGACCTCGCGAGCGGACTCGACCAGCTTCTTCTCCCACTTGGCCGCGCGGCTGTTCGGCTCGTGCAGCCGGTCGCCGGTGAACACGTCCAGCAGCCACGCGTCGCGGTAGTCCATCACGTACGGCACCTGGAACTTCTTGTGCAGGTGGTACGCCGCGGTGAACGCGACATGCGGGTTCGCGGTGGCGACGGTCAGGTCGACCTTGTGGGCCTTGTGGATCCGCTCCGCGGCCTTCTCGATCACCGAGCGCCACGGCCCGTACCCGGTCTCCGGGAACGGGATCTGGTCCTGCTTGGTGCGCCACTTGCTCCACAGCTTCGGGTTCTGCGCCCGGCGCTTGGACCACTTGCGTAGGTCGGCTTCGAGGATCGGCCACTCGAACGGCACCCGGACGACCTCGACGGAGGGGTCGACCCGCTCCTCGAGAGTCAGGTCCGCACCGGTGAACCGGAAGAACGTGTCGCGGTCGGCCGTCAGCACGGTCACCTTCCAGCCGAGCGCGGCGAACCGGTTGGCCGTGGCCAGTGCCCGGTAGACACCGCCGCCCCGGCAGGGCGGGAAGCCCCAGGCGACGTACAACAGGTGAGGGCGGTCGGTCATGCACTTCCTCTTAAAAGATTGAGAATCGCGTCGGCCAGGTCGTCGTACGGCGTATTGGTCGGCAGGTGCTCCGCTGCCCACTGCAGCGCGTGGTCGTGCAACTTCTCCAGCTCACCGGGGTCCGCGGACCAGCGCCGCAGGGTCTCGGCAGCCTCCGCCACCGAGTCCACCAGGACTCCGCCACCGGACTCCTCGATCACCCTGGTCTGCCGGGGCAGCCGGGTGGAGAGCACGGGAAGACCGCTGGCGAGGTACTCGTAGATCTTGGACGGCATCGCTTCGATGAACGCCGGGGTCGGCTGCAGCATGGCAAGGCTCGCCCAGGCACCCTGCGCGATCCGCCAGGCGTCCGCGGGTGGCTGGCGCCCGTGCAGCCGGACGCGGCCGGCCAGCTCGGGCTCCTCGATCCGGGCTTCGAGCCTGTCCCGGTCCGACGGTGCGACCGGCCCGACCAGGTCGAGGGACCACTCCGGCGCCGCAGCGACGGTCTCGACCATGTCGAAGAGTCCGCGGCTTTCCCGGAGGTCACCGACGTACACAGCGCGCGGAGCGCCGGTCGCCGGGGCCGGAGCCAGGAAGCCGTGGTCAGGAAGGTTCTGAACCACCAGGCGGTGCTTGGCCTGGTGCGGCGCCAGATGCGAGTCGGCGACCACGGTGAGATCGGCGCCCGCGGCCAGCTTCGAACCGGCGCGGACGATCAACCGGGCCGGTAGACCAGCCGGGCCCTTGGCCCAGGCACGGTCGGCCAGCAGCCGCTCGTAGTCCTCGTGGACGTCGACGACCAGCTTCCGCCGCCGCAGGCCGGTGACGAGACGGGCGATCGGGATCATGTCCGGATCGACCGTCATCACGACCTTCGCGTTGGTCCGCCACGGCAGCACGGCGGTCCGGGCCAGCCGGTGCACCATCG
This sequence comes from Kribbella pratensis, assembly GCF_004365355.1. GTDB lineage: Bacteria > Actinomycetota > Actinomycetes > Propionibacteriales > Kribbellaceae > Kribbella. The sequence continues at coordinate 1,650,613 of NZ_SODP01000002.1, forward strand.
TGCCGCGGGGTCCGGCGTGCACGACCGCACCCGCCGGCCCGCCGGCGGCCTCACCGAGGCCCCAGAGCTCGACCGTGAGGTCGCGGTTCTGCAGGGCCGCGGTGATCTTGTGCAGGCGCGCGTCGGCCACGTCGTGACCGGTCGTGATGATTCCCACGTCCGGCGCCGAGCTGCGTGACATCGGTCAGAGGTCCTCGAGTGAGACGGCTTCTTCTTCCCCGACCTGCAGGAACTTGGTGTAGGCCTGGATGACCTCGTTGGGCTCGCCGCGCATCATCAGCTTGCCCTTGTGCAGCCAGATGCAGTCGTTGCACATCTCGCGGACGCTGCTCATCGCGTGGCTGACCAGGAACATGGTCCGGCTGTTCGAGACCAGCTCGCCCATCTTGGCCGCGGCCTTGGTCTTGAAGGACGCGTCACCGGCGGACAACGCCTCGTCGATCAGCAGGATGTCCGGGTCCATGTGCACCGCGACGGAGAACGCCAGCCGGCTGAACATGCCGGACGAGTACGTCCGCATCGGCATCTCCATGAAGTCACCGAGCTCGGCGAACTCGGCGATCTCCTCGTACCGCGCCTCGATCTCCTTGCGGCTCAGGCCGGCCGCCAGGCCGCCCAGCACCACGTTCTCCTTGCCAGAGAGCGCGGCGTTGAAGCCGACACCCAGCGACAGCAGCGTGGAGACCCGGCCGTGCACCTCGATCCGGCCCGATGTCGGCGGCAGGATGCCGGCCACCGCGCGCATCAGCGTCGACTTTCCGGCGCCGTTCGCGCCGATGATGCCGATCGTGGTGCCGTGGTTGACGTCGAAGGACACGTTCTGGACGGCCTTGACCTCGCGGACGGCGCGCTCGCCGCGGCCGAGCCGGATGATCGCGCTCTTGAAGGTCGGCACCCGCTCGAACGTTGTCCGGTAGGTGATCGACACGTCCTGGACCTTGACGGCGGGGATGTCCGAGGGGCTCTTGTGCATCGGCTTCTTCTCGGTCTCAGAGACGGACAACGAACTCACGCTCCCTCGACATGAAGAACAACGAGCCGATCACGAACGCGGCTCCCGCGAACACCACGGCGCCCGCCCACATCTTCCACTCCGGGATGTGGCCCTTGACCAGCAGGTCGGTCCAGCCGCCCAGCAGCGAGTAGAGCGGGTTGTACTGGATGAAGCCCTTGAACTTCGCCGGCGCCTGCTCGGCGAACCAGAGCACCGGCGACATGTACAGCCAGATGCGCACGAAGTACGGCAGGAAGCTGGTGGTGTCCCGGAAGTACACCTGCAGCGCGGCGAAGATCATCCCCATACCGGCCGCGAAGATCGTCAGCAGCACCAGGAACACCGGCGCGAGCAGCATCTGCCAGTGCAGCTTCAGCCCCACGATGACGTGGATCGCGACGTACACGACCAAGGTCGGCAGGAAGCGGAAGAACGCCGTCCGCACCGCGGACAGCGGGAGCAGCATCCGCGGGAACGACTGGTTCATCAGCAGCTTGCCGCCGCCGACCACGCTGGCCGCACCGGCCGTCATCGCACCCGAGAAGTAGTAGAAGGCGAACAGGCCGCCGCACATGTGAGCGAACCGCAGACCGGCGTCCACCTTCGTGCTGCCACCGGCGATGATGTCGGTGAGCAGGTAATAGACCAAGGCGAGCAACAGCGGGTTCAGCACCAGCCACACCTGGCCGAAGAAGGTGTTCGTGTGCGCACCCCGGATGTTGGTCCGGGACATCTCCGCTGCGAACTCTCTCCGCTGCCACAGCGCCTTGAAGTACGGGCGCAGGGCCGGCAGGCCGACCTTGTGTGGTTCGTACACGTGCACCGACGGGTTGAACTCCTCGTCGACGCTAGTCGCGTTCATTCAGGCGACGCCTCTCTCTGCCGGAAAGTTGGATCCACGATGGCCGGGCACCTGGGTTTCGGCGACTGCCGCCCGGGGTACGGCGGCGTGCCACGCAGACCGGGAAGCAGAGTAGCGGATCGGCTTCAACGCCGACGACACAGCGGTCCTCCTTAGTGAGCAACGACGTACAGACGGCTACGAAACCCCGTACGACACTGCATCAGTAACACCTGAGTCGTCCTTCGCCGATCGTTATCCGGAATATACATTTGACAGGCAGCGACGACCAAAACGCCTTGCAGCCAAGTCAAATCGCGGTCAATTCATGGGTACGACGCTACGCACCGACGCGAAGTTGACGTGACCTGCCACACCAGACCTGACCGATGACCACGCCGAGCCGGAGGCGAGGCCGAAAAGCACTGTTATCGGCGGGACCCCGGAAGATGCTTCCTGGCCGGAGCGAGCCGGGCGGAGGACGTGACGCGCAACATCACATCCGCGCTCCCCATGGACAGCCTCACCATCCACGGAGCACCGGTCTGCACCTTCCGGGGGCCCACCGTCGATCCGGGGCAACGTCCACGCTGGGCGGAAGCGGACGCACGCCGTACCGGATCGGCCGGCACGATGACCAGGGCGGCGGTCATCGCGCCTCTAATCCGTCCCCAGAGCGGCTGCGGACGCCGGCAGGTGCGCGCAGCAGGTGTGGAGACGGACCGGAGGCCGGCGGAGGACAGCGGCGGCTGGAATCCCTGCAAAGATGCCAGCGCGCTGGGGACGGCAGCATCGACACGAGCGGCTGCGGCACACGGCGGAACCGGTCGCATCGGGCTTCTCCTCCTCATCGGCCTCACGATTGGAGATGCCACAGTTTGTACACCCTTCAGCACAGCCGGTGATGGCACGGAAGTGCGAGGGCACCGATGCGCCGGGATCGAGACCCAACCGAAACAGGCTCCGCTGACGAGACAGCGAACAGAGGCCAGAATTGGAACAGCAGCCCGGCGGCGCTCAGGTGGTCCGTCGCCGGGCTGCTGGACCTCAATTCTCGCTCACAACTGCGCGGAAATGGTGGCCAGATGGTGACACGGCACAAGAATGTTGATTGGACAACAAATCTCGCTGGACGCATACACGTCGACACGGACCGTGCCGACGGCGCTGGACCGCCCCATCTACGCTTGAGGGACGGTAGCGGACGGTGACAGCACTGGGAAGGGAGGGGAGCAACGTGAGCACAACCGACACGGAGCGTGCCGGCCATCTGAAGGTGCTCGGGCTCAACGACGACGAGATCGAGGTCTACCAGCACCTGCTGCGGACCGGACCGTCGTCGATCACCGAACTGGACGACGCAGTCCCTGACCGGGAACACCCGATCGACTCCGTGCTGAGCGGACTCGTGCAGGCCGGTCTGGCCCGGCGGTCCGGCTCGGACCACTCCCGTTACCTGCCGGTGCCCCCGGACGCCGGTCTGGAGGCCCTGACGCTGCGCCGCGAGTCGGAGCTTAAGCAGGCCCGCATCGACGTCCTGAACGCGTACGACGAGTTCCGCCGGACTGTGCACAACGAGTCCACCACCCACTTGATCGAGGTGGTCACCGGCAGCGCGATCGTCGAGCGGATCCACCAGATCAAGGGCGGCGCACAGCGCGAGATCCTGGCCATCGACTCCCCGCCGTACTACATCGGCGGCCCCAACCAGGAGGAGATCGACCACCTGAAGCGTGGCGTCGCCTACCGGGTCGTGTATTCGCCGGAGTCCGTCGAGGTGCCGGGTTACCTGACCGAGAACATCCTTCCGTGCGTGGAGGCGGGCGAGCAGGCTCGCGTGCTGCCGGACGTACCGGCGAAGCTGACCATCATCGACGGGTCGATCGCCTACGTCTCGATGTCGGTCCGTGACACCGAGGTGAACCGTTCACTGCTGATCATCCGGCCCAGCAGCCTGCTGACCGCACTGATCGGGATGTTCGAGCTGTGCTGGCGCAATGCGCTGCCGTTGCACGCCTCGGTCGGCACCGAGGACGACCGCCTGGAGCCGATCGAACGCCGCCTCCTCGCCCTCCTGGCCACCGGCGCAGCCGACGACACCATCGCCCGCACCCTCGGAATCAGCCGCCGCACCTTCTTCCGCTACCTGGAACGCCTGATGAACCGCACCGGCGCCAGCACCCGCTTCCAACTAGCCCTCCACGCCGCCCGCGAAAACTGGCTCTAACCCCCAGCCGTCCCCATCTCAGGGGTCAACCCCGCAGTGTGTGGGTTGGCCCCCGAGATTCTGGCGGCCGAACCCACGAACTCAGGGGTTGACCCCTGAGACGTCGGCGCGGATCAGGAGGCGGCGGGGGTGAACTCCTTGGCCACGACCTCGGCGATCTGGGCCGTGTTGAGTGCGGCGCCCTTGCGGAGGTTGTCGCCGCAGACGAAGAGTTCCAAGGCGTTCGGGTCGTCGAGGGACTTGCGGATGCGCCCGACCCAGGTCGGGTCGGTGCCCACGACATCGGCCGGCGTCGGGAACTCACCCTCGGCCGGGTTGTCGAAGAGCAGTACGCCGGGAGCGTCCCGCAGTACCTCCCGGGCGCCGTCGGCGTCGACCTCCTGGACGAACCGCGCGTGCACCGACAACGAGTGCGTGGTGACGACCGGGACCCGCACGCACGTCGCGGACACCTTCAGGTCCGGCAGGCCGAGGATCTTGCGCGACTCGTTGCGGACCTTCAGCTCCTCCGACGACCAGCCGTCGTCCTTGAGCGAGCCGGCCCACGGCACGACGTTCAGCGCGAGCGGCGCGGGGAACGGGCCCAGATCGTTGCCCACAACCCGCCGTACGTCGCCCGGCGAGCTGCCCAGCTCACGGTTGCCGGCCACCTTCGTGAGCTGGTCGTACAGCGCGTCGATACCGGCCTGCCCGGCGCCCGACGCGGCCTGGTACGACGCGACGACGAGCTGCTCCAGCTCGTAGCGGTGGTGCAGCGCGCCCATCGCCACGATCATCGACAGCGTCGTGCAGTTCGGGTTGGAGATGATGCCCTTCGGCCGGTTGCGCGCCGCCTCGGCGTTCACCTCGGGGACCACAAGCGGGACGTCCGGGTCCATCCGGAACGCGCCCGAGTTGTCCACTACGACCGCACCCTTGGCCGCCACGATCGGCGCCCAGTGCGCGGACACTTCGTCCGGTACGTCGAACATCGCCACGTCGATCCCGTCGAAGGCGTCCTCGCTGATCGCGACGACCTCGACCTCCTCGCCGCGGACCTTCAGCCGCTTACCCGCGGAGCGCTCGGACGCGATCAGCCGGATCTCTCCCCAGACGTTCTCCCGGGTCGAGAGCAGGGTCAGCATTACCGACCCGACGGCTCCGGTCGCACCGACCACCGCCAGCGATGGCAGACCCGCCCGGTCCTCGATCGTGTTCTCCACAGCGCTCACAGGGGTCACCGTCCAGTTCCTCCGTACACGACAGCTTGGGTGTGCTCGTCGTCCAGATCGAATGCGGTGTGCGCCGCGGTCACGGCAGCATCCACCAGGTTCTCGTCCACGACCACCGAGATCCGGATCTCCGACGTGGAGATCATCTCGATGTTCACGCCTGCGTTGGCGAGCGCGGAGAAGAACTTCGCCGAAACGCCCGGGTGCGAGCGCATTCCGACACCGACGACCGAGACCTTGCCGATCTGGTCGTCGTACAGCAACTGCTCGTAGCCCACCTCGTCCTTGATCCGGGCGAGTGCGGACATCGCCCGGGCGCCGTCGACGCGGGGCAGCGTGAACGAGATGTCGGTGCGGTTGGTGGCAATCGCCGAGACGTTCTGCACGATCATGTCGATGTTGGTCTCGGCACCGGCGACCGTCTCGAAGATCCGGGCCGCCTCACCGGGCTTGTCCGGTACGCCGACGACCGTGATCTTGGCCTCGTTGCGGTCCTGGACCACGCCGGAGATTATCGCCTGTTCCATCTCATCCATTTCCTTGGCATCGACGACCCAGGTGCCTTCCTTCTGCGAGAAGGAGGAACGCACGTGGACGGGGACGTTGTAGCGCCGCGCGTACTCGACGCAGCGCAGGTGGAGCACCTTGGCGCCGCAGGCGGCCATCTCGAGCATCTCCTCGTAGGAGATCTTCGGAATGTGCTTGGCGGCCGGCACGATCCGCGGGTCCGCGGTGAAGATGCCGTCCACGTCGGTGTAGATCTCGCAGTAGTCCGCCTCGAGCGCGGCGGCCAGCGCCACCGCGGTGGTGTCGGAGGCGCCGCGGCCCATCGTGGTGATGTCCTTCGTGTCCTGGGCGACGCCCTGGAAACCGGCCACGATCGCGATGTGGCCCTCACCGAGGGCTCCCTCGATCCGGCCCGGCGTGATGTCGATGATGCGCGCGTTGCCGTGCGCGGACGTCGTGATCACACCGGCCTGCGAACCGGTGAAACTGCGTGCTTCGTAGCCCAGGTTGGCGATCGCCATCGCCAGCAGCGCGGCGGAGATCCGCTCACCCGAGGTGAGCAGCATGTCCAGCTCGCGCGGCGGGGGCAGCGGAGAGACCTGCTGGGCCAGGTCCATCAGCTCGTCGGTGGTGTCGCCCATGGCGGAGATCACCACTACGACGTCGTTCCCGGCCTTCTTTGTCGCGACGATCCGTTGGGCCACGCGCTTGATGCAATCGGCGTCGGCGACCGAAGAACCGCCGTACTTGTGTACGACGCGTCCCACAGTGTTTCTCCTCAAACCACTGGTTGCGGTACGCCGTGCGGCGTTGCACCAGGCGTAGTCTCGCGGTCATTCTAGCCGTGACCTGACCGTTGCCTACCGGCTGACCAGCACCCGGGCCGGCCCGTCCTGCAGATCACTGTCAGTACCGGAAGGTTCCCCGGGACCGGCCGTCGCCAACCGCAAACCGTCCGGTGACTTGTTCATATAAGTCATCACTGAAATACTTGTCCGGTGCACGCGTTCGACATTCTCGGCGATCCGGTCCGGCGGCGGATCCTTGAGCTGCTCGCCGACGGTGAGCTGCCGGCCGGCAGTATCGCCGGCACGATCGGCGCGGAGTTCGGCATCAGCCAGCCGGCCGTCTCGCAGCATCTGCGGGTACTGCGCGACAACGGCTTCGCGACCGTGACCGTCGACGGCACCCGGCGGCTGTACGCCGTCGACCCCGGCCCGCTGCGCGAGATCGACACCTGGCTCGACCGGTACCGCAAGTTCTGGATCAACCGGTTCGACGCCCTCGAGACCGAACTGCACCGCGGCCGCCGGAAGGACTGACAACCTTCGGCCCGGAGTTTGCATCTGGCTTGATATGCGGAACATCGTCGCGAGGCTGTGCATGTCCGAAGACGGGATCGTCGAACGGCCGGAGCAGTGGCTGCCCGAGCCCCGGCCGGCCCTCGGGGCGCTGGTCGCCGGAGCCGGTACCGTCCTGCTCGGCCGCAAGACCTTCGAGCGGTACGGCGGAACGCTGGCCGGCCTCGAGCACACCCGGAACCTGGTGGTCGGATCCCGTCCGGTGGTCGCCCGCCCCGGCACCGAACTGCTGCACGGCGACATCCGCCGCGTCCTCGCCGCCCTCAAGTCGGTGCCAGGCGACGACCTGCACGTGATCGGCAGTCTGTCGCTGATCCGCTCGCTGCTGAAGTGGCGACTGATCGACGAGGTCTCGCTGCTCATCCACCCCGTCGCCGCAGGCCGGGGCATGCTGCTGGATCGCCGTCCGCTCCGGCTGATCTCGATGTGCGCACGCGACGGCGGCGTACTCGAGGCGAACTACCGCGTGCGCTACGCCGCGACCGCCGTACCCTCAACAACACTTGTCTCGGCCGGCCGATGGGGCGGCACGCGGAGCAGGGACAGAGTCGCCAGTACGGCGAGGACGGCCGTGAGGACCCACGCGTAGCGGACGCCGAACGCCTCGACCACTGCACCGGCGACAGCGGAGCCGATCGCCGACCCAACCATGCCGCCGCTCTGCGTCCAGCCGAAGATCTCGGTGTGCGCAGCTCTGGGCGTCAGCGCGCCCACGCGCTCGTAGAGGGCCGCGACAGTCGGCGCGATCATGCAGCCCGTCGCGAACATCGCTATCGCGAGTGCGACAACGGACGACGTGGCGAAGATGCAGACCGTGACCAACGCGGAGAACACCAGCATGCGCCGCCACACTGCCGACGTACGGCCGCCGGGGAGCGCACCGTTGATCACGCCGCCGGTCACACTCCCCACCGCGGCCACAGTCTCGAGAATGCCTGCGATCAAACGGTTGCCGTGCTCATCGGCCACGGCGACCATGCCGAGCGACATCGACGCGAAGCCCATCACCAAACAGGCCCAGGCGAGCAGGATCGGCGTGCGGTGCGAATGGAAGATCAGCTGCCAGGCAGTAGGACGCGGTCCGGCTGCTTCGTCGTGCGGTACGTCGGTCCGCTGGTTCATCCCGAACCACCAGATCGCGGCGGCTGCTGTGATTGCGCACGCCAGCAGGCCGGCGCGCGGACTGGCGAAGCTGACCATCACCGCGCCAAGCATCGGGCCGAAGACGAACAGGAGCTCCTGCGCGGTGGCATCCAGCGAGTAGACGGCCCGTAGACGAGAGCCGTGCACAATGCGCGGCCAGTTGGCGCGGAGTGCAGAGGTGACCGGCGACACGAACACACCGGCCAGCACGGCGGCAATCGGGAGCAGTCGGTACCAGCTGTAGGGCATCAGGGCGAGCACTGCCATCCACAGCCCCCACGCCATCCCAGTGCCGATGACGACCTTCCGTGCTCCCTTGCGGTCCGCCATCCGCGACCAGACCACGCTGGCGACCGCAGTACCGACCGAGTAGGCGCCCGCGACCACTCCGGCCCAGCCGAAGTTGCCGGCGGCGTCCTTCGCCAGGAACGCGAGCGGGACCATCGTCGCCAGCACCGGCATCCGTGCGACCAGCGCCGAGGCCAGGAGCGCCACCACGCCGTGGGTCTTCCAGAGATCGCGGTACGCCGACAGGTCCATAAGCTGCATTCTTTCCTGACATCGTCGGTCACCGCCTCGGGAATTCTCCCTATCTCGTTTTGTCGGTGGTATATGCGAACATGTGTTCGTGTCCTTGGGTGGTGCGAACATCCTGCATGCCGATCTCGACGCGTTCTACGCGTCGGTCGAGCAGCGGGACGACCCGCGCCTGCGCGGCCGGCCGGTGATCGTCGGCGCGGGCGTGGTGCTGGCCTGCAGCTATGAGGCCAAGGCGTACGGCGTGCGTACGGCGATGAACGGCGGCCAGGCGCTGCGCCGCTGCCCCGGCGCGATCATCGTCGAGCCGCGCATGTCGGCGTACTCCGAGGCCAGCAAGGCTGTGTTCAAGGTCTTCGAGGACACGACGCCGCTGGTCGAGGGACTGTCGATCGACGAGGCGTTCCTGGATGTCGGCGGACTGCGGAAGATCCGCGGTACTCCGGTGGAGATCGCGCGACGGCTGCGGGCCGAGGTGCTGTCGCGCGTCGGGCTGCCGATCACGGTCGGGGTGGCGCGGACGAAGTTCCTGGCGAAGGTGGCGAGCGGGGTCGCGAAGCCCGACGGGCTGCTCGAGGTCGCGCCGGACCGGGAGCTGGAGTTCCTGCATCCGTTGGACGTTTCGCGGCTGTGGGGTGTTGGCGAGGTGACCGCGGAGAAGTTGCGCAGCCGTGGGCTCACCAAGGTCGGCGATGTCGCGGTCCTGCCGGAGGCAGCATTGGTCGCGATGCTCGGGCGGGCGTCCGGGCGGCATCTGCATGCTTTGGCGCACAACCGGGACCCGCGACCGATCGAGGTCGGGCGACGGCGCCGGTCGATCGGCTCGCAGCGGGCGCTGGGTCGGTCACCGAAGTCGCCGGCGACGCTCGACGCCGTGCTGGCCGGGTTGGTGGATCGAGTCAGCCGCCGGATGCGCAACGCGGGGCGCTCGGGGCGGACGGTCACCTTGCGGCTGCGCTTCGACGACTTCACCCGGGCGACCCGCTCACATACGTTGCCTCAGGCAACGGATCAGACGCGGGCGATCCTGATCACGGCCCGGGCGTTGCTCCGGGCGGCGCAGCCGCTGATCGCCGCGCAGGGCATCACGATGATCGGCATCTCCGTCGGCAACCTGGAGAACGAAGCGGCTCTGCAATTGGCGCTGCCGTTCGACAAGGCGGCGAACAACGAGCTCGACTCGGCGCTCGATCAGGTCAAGGACAAGTTCGGCACCGACGCGATCACTCGCGGCATCCTGCTCGGCAAACGGCAGGGGCTGGAGATGCCGATGCTGCCCGACTAGACGCCGCTGGGCTCGTCGGTGGCTGGCTTGTCCGAGCTGGGCTGGTCGGGCAGGCGGAGTTCGAGGACCAGTTCGTCGTGGAGGGGGATGTCGTACGCGCCCGTGGCGGGGATCGACGGTTTGAGTTTGCGGGACTCGTCGACTGCACCGGGCCTGACGTCGACGATGCGCATCCCTCTGCGTTGGTAGAAACGCAGGGCGTCGACGTTGTCGTTGGTCGTGATCAGCCAGAGCCGGTGGGCACCCGCCGCTTTTGCTGCTTCGGCGGCCGCGTTGAGAAGGGCTGTGCCTACGCCGAGGTGGGGCACCGGAGCGTCGAGCGTGACGACCTCCATCTCCTCATCCTGCAGGTTGTACGTGAGCAATCCGACGATCCGGTCGTCCTCCTCCGCCAGGATCGCCGGCAGCGTGGTGGCGTCGTACGCGACCCCGTGAGCGACCGCGATGTGGCTGCCCCACGACTGGATGAGGAGTTCGCTGATCGCGGCGCTGTCCGCGGCGGTGGCTGGTCTGGTCTTCATCAGTAGGAATTGTCGTGGATCCGGCCCGCGTACCAGTTGAGGGCAGCGCGGAGCTCGTTGACCTGGGTCTGGCGGCGGGCATGGGTAGCGCCGTGCGCGATCGGGTAGACGCGCAGGCCGCCGTGGTGGCGACGGTGGGAGATCGGCAGCTTGTTCGCGTACTGCGGTTCGAGCCAGGCGATCAGCCAGGGCCGTTTACTGTCGCCGCCGACGTGGAGCCGCGTCACACCGGACCAGGGGATGGTTGCTTCGCTGTAGGCGCGGTTGACCGTCAATCCCTGTGGAGACAGGCGAAGGACGACTTTTGGCCTGAGTACGAGGATCCAGTGGCGGATCGCGAAGTACAAGAAGGTGAGGGAGACCAAGCCGAGGAGCGTCGAGATGATCGGGTGCAGGACCTGCAGTTGCGGGTCGCGCGGAGCGAATGCCAGGCAGAGCAGCGTGGTGATCGCCGCGAACACCACCGGCCGGATCCGACTCGTCGCGAAACTCGCCCCAACCACGGCTGGCCCCGTCACACCACCCGGCGTCGGGCCGTCGGCGAACGCCCCAGCCGGCGGCGGAACGGGCGTGGGTAATACCGGCAATGCCCCTCCTACCGTTGGCGGCAGGACCCTTGTCGCAGGTGGCAGGACGATCGTGGGCGGATGGAGAAGGGCTGTTGGGACGGGCGGTCCGAGAAGCTGCAGGATCTCCATCGGTGTCGGCCGCTGCGCGGGATCGCGGGCGAGGCACCGGCGTACGACCTCGTGCAGCGGACCCGGGAGCGGTGGGATGTGTGGATGCTCGTGGACGATCCGGTGCAGCATCGACGCCGGGTTCCCGGTCGCGAACGGACCGCGCCCCGACGCCGCGAACACCAGGACCGCACTGAGCGCGAACAGGTCGCTCGCCGGCCCGATCCCGGTCCCGGTGATCTGCTCCGGCGAGAGGTAGCCCGGCGTACCGATCACCATCCCGGTCGCGGTCAGGCTCGCCTCCTCCAGCGCTCGCGCGATACCGAAGTCGATAACGCGCGGGCCGTTGTCGGTCAGGACGATGTTCGACGGCTTCAGGTCGCGATGCACGACACCGCTCGCGTGGATCGCCATCAACGCCTCGGCCAACCCGCTCGCGAGCGACTGCACGCCGGACGGCGACAACGGTCCGGACGTCTCGATCGCCTTCTGCAGCGTCGGTCCCGGCAGGTACTCCGTCGCGAGCCACGGGCGATCCGCGTCCGGATCGGCGTCGACGACCGCAGCGGTGAACGCGCCACTGACCTTCCGCGCAGCGTCGATCTCGCGCGCGAACCGCGCCCGGAATCCCGGGTCACCGGCGAGTTCGTCGCGAACCACCTTCACCGCGACCAGCCGCCCGCCCGGCGAACGAGCGAGGTAGACCGCACCCATCGCCCCACGGCCGAGCCGGCCCTGGATCGCGAACGATCCGACCACGGCCGGATCGTGTGGATGCGTTGTCATCGGGCGACACGCTAACGCGCTTCAGGACCGCGGGTAACCGATCTCGGCGATCCCTTCGGAGAGATCGCGCAATCGTCGCTGCCTGTTCAGCGAGGTGACGACGTACTCGGACAGCGGCATCAGCGCGTACACGTGCCGGATCGCGTCGAGGTCGAGCGCGACTTCGTAGTACTCCTCGGCGAACGTCAGGTACGCCTCGGGCCGGCAGTCCGCGACCAGTTCGAACAGCCAGTCGGCGCCGTCGCGGTGGGCGCTCTCCACCGGGCCGGAGCTCCAGACCGGGGCATCCGTCGTACGCCAGAAACACACGGTCGCGCGCGGCACGCCGTCGTCGCTGAACGCCTTCTCGTCTCGCGCGGCGTGGAAGACCTCAGGCACGCCATCGAGCAGGCCGGGCCAGGGCTTGTGCCCGTTCGCGTACGGCGACATCGGCGACTCGTGGTCGAACCCGTACGCGAATGCGCCGTCCGGCGAGAACACGATCGAGTACTCGTCACCCGACCCGTCCCGCATCAGCGCGGCTTCTTCGGTCTCGGACCAGCGCGCGTCGAACTCGTAGTACCTGGTGCTCTCGTCCTCGTTGAGCACCAGGTCGAGAACCGCCAACGCCCGGCTGACCCGCCGCACCGTGCCGACATCCGGCAACCGCCGGGTCAGCTCATGAACTGACACCTGTGTTCAGCGGCGCTGGACGGCCTCTTCGGCGACCTCGACGAGCTCGCGGTCGGTCGCCTCGGTCTCCGCGTCGTGCGCCGGCTCGAGCCGGTCGTGCGCGATCAGCGACTGGATGGCCCGAAGTACCGCGCTCGCGGCAGCACCCCAGGTGGAGACATACGAGAACTGCCACCACCAGAGCGCCTCGACGACCCGGCCGTCCTCGTAGTGCGCGAGGCCGTGCACCAGGTCGTTCGCGATCGCGGTGAGGTCGTCGGAGAGCCGGTTCACGGTGATCTCGGGCGGAGCGGCGTACGGGTCGAAGACCTCGGCGTACTCGTCCAGGCCCTCGAACAGCGCCGCCAGGCGGTCACGCATCGCATCGAGGTCCGGGTCCGGACCGGCGTCGCTCTCGAACCGCTCCTCCGGGACGAAGTCCTCGAACGCCCCGAGCCGGCCGCCGGCCAACAGCAGCTGGCTCACCTCGAGCAGCAGGTACGGCAGCGAGGCGAGGCCCTCGTCGACCCCGTCCTCGTCCGGCTGCGCGGCGATGTCGCGCACCGAGATCAGGAAGCTCCGGACCTGGTCGGCGATCTGTTCGGCGAACTCGGTGAGGTCCTCGGAGTCCGTGGCCAATGCGCGCTCTGCAATATCGGTTGGTTCAGTCATCGATTGATCGTCGCCCTTCAAACGCCCGTCCGAGTGTGACCTCGTCGGCATACTCGAGGTCACCGCCTACAGGAAGTCCACTAGCCAAACGGGTGACGCGCAACCCCATGGGCCGCAGCAGGCGGCTCAGGTAGGTGGCCGTCGCCTCACCCTCCAGGTTCGGATCGGTGGCCAGGATGATCTCGGTCACCTCACCGCTGGCCAGCCGTTGCATCAGTTCCTTGATCCGCAGTTCGTCCGGCCCGATCCCCTCGATCGGCGAGATCGCCCCGCCGAGCACGTGGTACCGGCCGCGGAACTCGCGGGTGCGCTCGATCGCGACCACGTCCTTGGCCTCTTCGACCACACAGATCAGACTCAGATCCCGGCGCGGGTCACGGCAGATCCGGCACTGCGCTTCCTCCGCGACATTGCCGCAGATCTCGCAGAACTTGACCCTCTCCTTGACCTGCACGAGCACATGCGCCAGCCGCCGTACGTCGGTCTCGTCGGCCGCGAGCAGGTGGAACGCGATCCGCTGCGCGGACTTCGGACCCACTCCGGGCAACCGCCCCAGCTCGTCGATGAGATCCTGAACGGCTCCCTCGTACACTTCAGCCCGGGTTCTGACCGGACGCGCCGGTCCCGCTGCCCGGGTTCACGAACCCGACGCCGCCACGAGTCTCGTCCTGCGCCTGGCCGCGGCTTTCGCCCGGGCCGCTCTCAGGGTCATCGCCTGCCCCTGGCTCGACCGCTGGGGGCGCGGACTCGACCGCCGGGGGCGCACTGGGCAGGCCGAAGCCTGCCGGCGCCGACTGCCCGGCCGGAGCGCCGCCGAAGCCGGGGATCCCGCCCTCGCCGCCGAACGCACCGCCCAGCCCACCGGCCAGCGGGCCCATCGCGGCAGCAGCGGCCTGCTTCGCGTTCTCGGACGCGTCGCGCACCGCGGCGACGACAAGGTCGGCCAGCGTCTCGGTGTCGTCGGGGTCGACGGCCTCCTTCTTGATGTTCAGGCTGAGCAGCTCGCCCGTGCCAGACACCAGGGCAGTCACCAGACCGCCACCGGCCGACCCCTCGATCTCCTGACCTTCGAGGTCTGCCTGCGCTTCCATCAGCTGGTTCTGCATCGCCTGCGCCTGCGCGAGCAGGTTGGACATGTCGAAGCCCCCAGCACCGCCACCGTCGAACACTGCGATCTCCTCGTCCGAACCGCTCTCCCGAGCCCCGAGCTTGCTTGATCCGGCCCCCGACACGCGTCCGACGACCGGAGACTCAACACTAGCCGGTCGCTCGGACAACCCCACGAACACCCAGAAACCGACCAGTCTCCCCAAACTTATCCACAGCCTTGTGGACATCTTTTCCCACAGGGTTGTGGATCATGTGGACACCCACCGCGCCGCTCTGGCGAGAGCTGTGGACGAGCCTGTGCGAGTGACTTTCAGCAGGACTCAGTTGGCTTCTTCGGTGATCATCTGGGCGCCAAGGGTCTCCCTCAGCAGTTCGGTATGCGTCCGCGGATCGTCATCCAGCACCACGTCGTCCTCGCCGATCGAGGCGGCCTCTTCCTCCGGCGTCAACGGCGCCTCAGGCACGACCGGGGCCCGCGCCGCAGCCCGAGCCTGCTCAGCCGCCACCGCAGCCTCCGCCGCCCGCCGCTTACTGGCCGCCTGCTCCCGCCGATCCACAGGCGCCGCCTGAGGCGTCACCGGAGCCCGCTGGTCGTCCCACGGATCCGACCCAGGAGGCACGTCCCACTCCGAATCAGGCGGCTCCCGCAACGCAACACTCCCCGCCGCGTCCGCCCACTCCCGACCCGCACCCGCCCCACCTGCCGCACCCGCGGCTGCTCCCGCCTCACCTGCCGCACGGGCACCCGCACCGGCACCGGCGGCTGCTCCCGCCCGACCCGCCGAACCGCGGCCATCAGCCCTGCCGAGGCCCGAGCCTCCACCGGCGCGACCAGCCGCCTCAACGCCGTCAGCGCCGCCCCCGGCGCTCCCGCGACCGGCCGGGGCCTCTGTCCCCGGACCACCTGGACCTGCACCAGCTGGCTCGGCCAACACCGATCCCGCACCACGTAAGTCAGATCCGTACGCATCCGACCCACTGACGCCCCGACCAGCCTCGCCCGGGCCGCCTGGACCGCCTGGACCGCCTGCGTCTGAGCCGCTCGCTCCAGAGCCCGCCATCCCGGCAGCCTCCAGCCCGCGTCCAGCACCCGCTGCATCCCCACCACCACCCGGCCCACCACCGGCCGGCACACCACCGGTCGCAGCGTCGGCGGCTCCCGCAGGTCCGCCCCCGGCACCACCACTCGACCCGCCCGCAGCACCGCCACCTGGCCCAGCCGGACCGCCACCGTGACCACCGGGCGCACCTCCACCGAATCCGCCTGGTGCACCGCCGCTGTGACCACCACTCGGTCGACCACCGGGACCACCGGCGCCTCCGGAACCACCGGGACCACCGGCGTTTCCGGAACCTGCGGCGCCTGGGTCGGTGGAGGGGTCGACGACGGCTTCGACTCGGCGGTCGATGCCGATGGTGTCGTTCATCGCCTGACGGAGGATCTCGTCACTCCCCGAACGCGCGAAGCTCTCCCGAGCCCCCGCGTTCACCAGCCCGAGCGTCAACGTCTGATCGTCGATCGCAATCACCTGCGCGTTCTGGCTCAGCATGATCCAGGCAAACCGCCGCTTGCTCTTCACAGCCTCCAAAACCTCAGGCCACAACCGCCGAATATCCGCCAGCCCAACAGCACCACCAGAACCCGCAGCCCCACCACCAGTAGCTACCTCACTGGCGGCGACGTCGCTAGCACCTACAGGGACGGCCGAGGACTCAGCTCCATCGCCCCATGCCCCCGTACGCCCACCGCCAGCTCCACCCGAAGAACCGCGCGCGCCGGCTGCCGACCGCGAGCTCGCAGATCCTGCCGATGGCGCCGCTGCGGGCGTCGGCGCTGCAGGGCCGGCATCACCTGCACCAGCTCGACCCGCGGGAACATCGTCGGCTGGGCCATCAGCAGACTCGGCCTGGGCCGGGCCCCCACCGCTTGCAGCAGCTCGCGCAGCCGCTCTGCTTGATGCGGCGTCTGCCCCGGGTACGCCGGAGTCGTCCGAGGCGCCGCCGGGCGCAACAGCACCCGGAGTACCGGCGCCCGATGGCTGTACCGCATTGGCAGCGCCGGATGCCGGCGGCTGGCCCGCAGGCGCGGTAGCTGGCTGTGCGCCACCCGGCGTGCCAGCTGGTGTTCCGATGTCCAGGCGGCGTTCCATGCGGTCCAGGCGGGCCTGGATGCCGTTGGTGGAGTCGTCGGCGCCGGGGAGGAGAACCTTGGCGCAGATCAGTTCGAGCTGGAGGCGGGGCGCGGTCGCGCCGCGCATTTCCAGCAGACCGGCGGCGACGATGTCCGCCGCGCGCGTCAGCTCGGCCGGACCGATCCCGGCCGCCTGCGTCTGCAGGCGCTCGCCCTGGTCCTCGGCTGCCTCGATCAGACCCGACACAACCGCGTTCGGTACGGCGGACAGCACGACCAGATCGCGCAATCGCCGCAGCAGATCCTCGGCGAATCGCTTCGGGTCCTGACCGGTCTCGATGACCTTCTCGATCGTCTCGAACACCGCCGCGCTGTCATGCGCCGCGAACCCGTCCACACACGCATCGAGCAGCGAATCGGGAGTGAAGCCGAGCAGCGCGACCGCCAGCTCGTACGTCACCCCTTCCGGCCCAGCTCCACCGATCAGCTGGTCCAACACACTCAGGGAGTCACGCACCGAGCCCGCACCGGCGCGCACAACGAGAGGCAGCGCGGCCGGCTCGATCGCCACGCCCTCGGACTCGCACAGCTTGGCCATATAGTCGGCCAGTACCTTCGGCGGCACCAGGCGGAACGGGTAGTGGTGCGTACGCGACCGGATCGTCCCGATGACCTTGTCCGGCTCGGTGGTGGCGAAGATGAACTTGAGGTGCGGCGGCGGCTCCTCGACCAGCTTCAGCAGAGCATTGAAGCCCTGCGTGGTCACCATGTGCGCCTCGTCGATGATGTAGATCTTGTAGCGGCTCTCGACCGGCGCGAAGAACGCACGCTCGCGGAGATCACGCGCATCGTCCACGCCACCGTGCGACGCCGCGTCGATCTCGATCACGTCGATGCTGCCGGGACCGCCGCGGGCCAGGTCGGTGCACGACTTGCACACCCCGCACGGCTCGGCGATCGGGCCCTTCTCACAGTTGATCGCGCGGGCGAGGATCCGCGCACTGGTGGTCTTTCCACACCCGCGCGGTCCGGAGAACAGGTAGGCGTGATTGACCCGGTTGTTGCTCAACGCGTTACGCAACGGCGCCGTGACATGATCCTGCCCGATCACCTCCGCGAACGTCTCCGGGCGGTACCGGCGATACAGCGCAAGGGGTGCTTCCACGCCCGCAACCCTAGCGCTGCCACCCGACATTTCCGTCGCCCGCGCTGCTCGGCCGGATCACCGGGCGGGATGGCTCTTCGTGGTCGATGACGATGGTCGCGGCCGCGGCCGGATCATGCTGAGCCTGGTACGCGCGCCAGCCTGGGACGAACTGCGTCTCGAACATGCTCCGCGCGGCGCTCTCCCCGCCATATTGATCGCGGTCGCGGAGCACCCCTCGCCGCAGCATCTCGTCAGGGCCGATGTGCAGATAGATACCGACATCCCAATACGGGCGAAGTCGTGCCTGCAAGAGAAACACTCCATCGACCAGCAGCACCGCGTCGTACGGCGCCCTTCCGCTCGTGCCGTCCGGGGCCCGATAGTTGCGATCGCCGCCCGGCCCCAGCGGAATCAGGCATCCGGCGATCAGTGCAGCCAGGTCGAAATTGTCGTCGAAGTAGCCCGCTGCCGGGACGCCCGGCGACTGGGGTCGCCGTTCGGCGGGGCGGATGTAGTCGTCGACGCTGACTCTGATCACGGGACGGATGCCGGACAGCGCATCTGCCAGCTCGTCGGCCAGCGTCGTCTTGCCGGCCGCATCCGGCCCGTCCACCGCAACCCGCACCGGCCGATCCCGGGAAATGCCGACGATCGACCCGACCAATCGCGTCAGAAGGGCCTGTCGAGTCGTCACCTCGCGACCGTAGGCCCCGGATCCCGGAAAACGCCAGGGACGACCTAGCGTGGAGCGATGTTGACTGGGGACGAGAGGCAGCAGGCTGTCATTGCACGAGCAGCGGACGTCCTACCCCGGGACGAGCGGGTGCTCGGGGTCTACCTGATCGGGAGCTATGCGACGGGCGCGGCCGACCAGTTCAGCGATGTCGACCTGCATCTCGTGGTGACGGACGACAGCCTGCAGTGGTTCGGAGAGCACTGGGACGACGTACTGCGGGAGCTGACCGGGCCGACCGTGTTGACGGACGAGGTCCCGGGCTTGATCGGCGGCCTCGGGATCACACCGGACTGGCTGCACGTGGATCTGTTCGTGCACCCGTTGGCGTCATTCGAACGGGATCAGTACGACGGCGTGCGCGTGCTGTTCGACCGGGACGGGACGCTGTTTCCGGATGGCGACATCGTCGCGAAGGGCGGTCAGCCCGGCGAACCGTACTGGCCGACGCCGAACGTCAACCTCTTCTTCTACTTCCTCGGGAACCTGGTCACGGTCCTCGGCCGCGACGAGCGAATCGTCGGCAACCAGGGCGTCGGCGCCCTTCGCGACCAACTCGTCGCGCTCATGCTGGCCGAACGCGGCGTACGCCGAACCACCGGAGCCAAGCGCCTCAACGCCCTACTCTCCGACGAGCAACGCGCCGCCCTCGAAGCCATCCCTGCAGCGGGCACCGATCCCGCCGACATCATCGCGGCGAATCAGTACATCTGCCGCCAGTTCATCACCCGCGGCACGGCCCTGGCCAAGCTGACCAACAACCCCTGGCCGGCGGAGTTCGTGGACGCGACCCTCACCCACCTTCGCAATCATTTCCAAGTGGACTTCGCCTGACCCGGGCAACTCCTGATGATTGCCGTGGGCATGCACCTCGCATGCCCACGGCAACCAACGTGAGTCCGGCACGGAGTCACTGCAGGTGATAGTTGGCGAACCTGGTGCGGAGGTCCTTCTTGGAGAACTTGCCGACCGAGGTCTTCGGGACCTCGTCGATGAACTCAACCGCGTCCGGGACCCACCACTTCGCGACGAGCGGACGGAGGTATTCGAGGATGTCCTCGCCGGTCACGGTCGCGCCCTCCTGGACGACGATGCACGCGAGCGGCCGCTCGACCCACTTGGGATGCGGCACCCCGATGACTGCGGCTTCTCGCACCGCAGGATGGGCCATCAGCAGGTTCTCCAGCTCGACCGAGCTGATCCACTCGCCACCGGACTTCACCAGGTCCTTCGTCCGGTCGACGATCCGCACTGAACCGTACTGGTCGATTGCGGCGACGTCGCCCGTCTTCATCCAGCCGTCCTCGGTGTTCAGCTGGGCGCCGTCGTCCGGCCGGTAGTACTCAGCGGCGATCCACGGGCCACGGACCTGCAGCTCGCCGGTGGCCTCGTCGTCCCAAGGCAGCGCCTCGATCGAACCGGGCTCGACGATGCGCACCTCGACCCCGGGCAGCGGCAGACCGGCCCGGGCGCGAAGGTGGGCCTGCTCCTCCTCGGGAAGATCAGTGCTTCTCGAGGGAACATGGGAGGCGGTCGCGACCGGACTGGTCTCCGTCATCCCCCACGCCTGCAGAATCGGCCGGCCGAGCTTCTCCCGGAACGCCTCCGACAGCGCAAGGGGCACGGCGGAGCCGCCGCACGGGATGCGTCGTAGCTTCGGCAAGTCGACGCCGTCGAGCAACGGCAACAGCCCCTGCCAGATCGTCGGCACCCCGGCCGAGAGCGTGACCTCCTGCTCCTGGAGCAGCTTGAGGATCCCCGCCGGGGTCATGTCCGGCCCTGGGAACACCAGCGACGCGCCCGCCATCGGCGCGGCGTGCGCGAGACCCCACGCGTTCGCGTGGAACATCGGCACGACCGGCATCACCGTGTCCGTCTCGGCCAGCCCGATCCCGGCGTTCGTCAGTACGCCGATCGAGTGCAGCCAGGTGGACCGATGCGAATAGACCACGCCCTTCGGATGCCCCGTCGTACCGCTCGTGTAGCACATGGCGGCGGCCTGGTTCTCGTCCTCGACGTGGAACTCGACCGGCTCCGCCGCGGCCAGCAGCTCCTCGTAGTCGTGGAACCGCGGGTCGTCCGGAACCTCCGCACCCGGCGCCCCAGGCGGCAGGTCGTCCATCACGACCACGTGCCGGAGCTCCGGGAGCCGCTCGAGCAGCGGCAGGAACAACCCGAGCAGCGAGCGGTCGACGAACACGACCTCGTCCTCGGCGTGATTCGCGATGTAGACGATCTGGTCCGGGAAGAGCCTGATGTTGAGCGTGTGCAGCACCCGCCCGGTGCAGGGCGCGGCGAAGTACAGCTCGAGGTGGCGCCCTGAGTTCCACGCGAACGTCCCGACGCGGCCATCGGCGGTGATCCCGAGCGTGTCCAGGACGCCGCCCAGTCGTCTGGTCCGCCCCGCCCACTCGGCGTACGTCATCTTGGTAGGCGCCGGACCGCCGGTATAGACCGTCTTGTCCGGGTAGAACTGCTCGGCCCGGCGGAAGATCGTGTCCAGGGACAGTTGGTAATTCTGCATCAGACCCTTCATGCAGACACTGTGCCAGCCAGCACGTCGCCTTGGCCATGACCTCAACCGGACTTTCTCCGGCACTCTTCCGGAACCCGTCGCCTCAGGCAACAGTTACCGACCGATTCCGGAAGACTCGCTGACCGATAGATGACATGACATACGTGTCGTGTAATGTATTAGCCATGAAGGTTGTCGAGGAGCTTCGCTATCTCGTGCTGGCGATCCAGCGCGAGGGCAATCGGCTGCTCGCCGCCGAGCTGCGCCCGCTGGGCATAACGCCTTCCCAGGCAGAGGTTCTGCGCGTCCTCCGGGACCACGGTCCGCTCACACTCAATGCTCTCGGCGGGCTGCTCGTCTGCGAAACGGGCAACAGCCCGAGCCGTCTTGTCGATCGCCTCGTCGCCCAAGGACTGGTGAAACGCGGCATCGACAAGGTCGACCGGCGTTACCTCACGCTCAGCCTCACCACGCAGGGACGGGCCCTGCACCGCCGCATCGTCACCGCCGAAAACCGGCTGCACCGCACCATGAACGACCTCGTCGCCGGACAGGCCCTCGACGAGACCATCAGCACGCTCCGCACGCTCGCCGACGCCTTCCCGGCCGGCGCGGCCCTGGCCCGTCGCCGGCATCCCGAACTCGCCACTCAGGAGAACTAGTCATGGAACAGGCCACCGAAGTCATCCACGCCGGTCCCGCGGCGATCCGGCACGTCCTGCTCGACGCGCTCGCGCTCCCGGAGTGGAACGAGGCGTTCCTGGCCATCGACGGACCTGCCGAGGCGGAGCCCGGCAGCAGCTATGCGCTGCGGGTCCGGCCGGGGTTCGCCGGCGAGCTGCAGTACACAGTGGTCGAGCCGGACCGGATCGAGATCAGCTGGCAGGTGCCCGGGTTCCGCGAGGTCGGGACGTGGACGATCGGTCCGGACAGCCGCGTCACCCACACGTTCGAGCAGTCCGGTCCGCTGGCGACGGTTCTGCGTCCGGCGTACCGGAACATCGCCACGATCCGGCTGGCCCGCCTCGCCAACCGCGTCCGACAGTTCAGTCACGCTGCCTGACGACGCGACCCGCTGCCGCCGTACGCTCCCTGCCATGCTCATGGAGATCCGTGGCACCAGGCTGCACGTCGTCCAGCGCGGAGCAGAGGACGCGCCGCCACTGCTGTTCATTCACGGAGGTCCCGGCGCGGGCTCGTACGACTTTCTGGCATTCCAGGGCGATCGCCTAGGCCAGAGTTTCCGGCTGATCGCGGTCGACCAGCGCGGCGTACAGCAGTCCGACCCCCTGACCGGACCGGTGAGCGAGCACGACCTGATCGCCGACTTCGAGGCACTCCGCGAGAAGCTCGGGGTCGAGCAGTGGTCGATCCTCGGCCACTCGTACGGCGGGCGCCTGGCGCTGCGGTACGCCGTCCCTCACCCGGACGCCGTGACCAAGGTCGTCTTCGAGAACCCCGGCTGGGACATGGTCCTCGCCAGCGACACTCTCCTCCGCGCAGCGCTTCCGCTGCTCCCTGGCGTGGCAGCCCCGCCGCCCCACACTGGTCCGGCAACGAAGGCCATGTGGGACGAACGGATCGCAGTGCTCGCTCAGCTCGGCGATCGCAGGATGGAGATCTACACCGGACCGGACTCCCGGGACCTCCAGCTGCCGGCGGACACCGAGATCTCCGGCGAGTACCACTCGCGCTCCGGCCACTTCCACGACCAGATCACCAGGTCGGCCAGCTTCGGCGAACCAGTCCTGCAGTACTTCGCTCAGCTCACCCAGCCGGCTCTACTGATCAAGGGCGGGTACGACCCCGCCACCAGCGAGCAGGAGATCGAGCTGTTCCGCTCCGACGTACCGAACGGCACCTATTACTACGCGGCCAGGGCCGGCCACTTCGCGCACGCCGAGCAGCCGGACCTCTACGCCGAGCTGGTGACGGAGTTCCTGCTCAGCTGAAGGCGAGCGGCACTGCGCGCTTGTGAGCGGTACGGCGGTGCGTAGCGATGATCGTGCGCGCCACCTTCTCGTCGACGTCGAGTCCCTCGAGGAAGTCGTCGATCTCGTCGTACGTGACGCCCAGCACGGCCTCGTCCGGTACGCCGGGGTTGTTCGTCTCCAGGTCGGCCGTCGGCACCTTGCCAGTGGTCTCCGGGTCCGCACCGAGCCGCTCGCCGACCGCGCGGACGCGGCGCTTGTTCAGACCGGACAGAGGGGTCAGGTCGCAGGCGCCATCGCCGTACTTGGTGAAGAAGCCCATCACCGCCTCCGCCGCGTGGTCCGTCCCGATGACGAGTGCGCCACGGGCACCGGCCACGACGTACTGCGCGACCATGCGCTGGCGTGCCTTGATGTTGCCGACGTGGAAGTCCTCACGGTCGCCGAGCCCGGCGTGCCGGACCGACTCGACCATGGCGTCGGTGGCCGGCTTGATGTTCACGTCCAGCGTCTCGTCCGGCTTGATGAACTGCAGCGCGCGCTGCGCGTCCGCCTCGTCGGCCTGCACGCCGTACGGCAGCCGCATCGCGATGAACGTCGCCTGACCGCCCTCGGACCTGATCCGCTCGACCGCGAGCTGCCCGAGGCGCCCTCCGACGGCGGAGTCGACGCCACCGCTGATGGCGAGCACGTAGCCCGTCGCGCCGGTCGTCCGGAGCCGGTCGGCCAGGAACTCCACCCGCTGCTCGATCTCGGTGTCCACGTCGAACTTCGCGGGTACGCCGAGCTCGGCGATGATCAGTTCCTGCAGGTAACGGCTCTCGGGATTCATCGGACTCCTCACGACGCCAGGCCCCGGACATAAGGATTCCCCGCGCACCCGGAAGAGCTCACTTACCCTTGCTGCCTTCCGGCCCTGGGGGGTTTGGGCGAGATACCGCCACGCGGGGAACCAGCCATGAGTGTACGGGATCCCTCGCGCGAACCGGGAATCGGACTCCACCGCACACGCTCTGAGCGAACAGCCTGGCCGTCCGACCCGATCCGGGCTCACTCTGGCTGAGTGACGGATCATCAATTCGGCCCGTTCGGGATCACGACCGGGCTTGACAGCAGTGCTGAGTCGATCGCCGCGGCGCAGGCGGCGGAGCAGCTCGGGTATCCGGCGATCTGGCTGTCCGGCGGTCCGCTGCCCGGGCTGCAGACCATCACAGATCTGGTCGGAGCGACGACGGCGATCAAGTTCGTCAGCGGGATCCTGGGGGTGTCGAAGTACAGCGCGGCCGACGTGAGTACGACGTACGCCGCGCTCGAAGCGACTGCGCCAGGGCGGTTCACCGCTGGTCTCGGCGGAGCGCACGGTCCCAAGCCGATCGCGACGCTCACCGCGTACCTGGACGAGCTGGACGTACCTGTGGAGCGTCGAGTGCTCGCTGCGCTCGGTCCGAAGATGCTGGCGTTGGCCGGCGAGCGGACTGCCGGGGCGTACCCGTTCCTGATCGGTCCGGCGTACTCCGCGGAGGCGCGGAAGGTTCTGGGCCCCGACAAGCTCCTGGCCGTCAGCCACCTCGTCGTACTCGAAACGGACCCGGACCGGGCGCGGGCGATCGCTCGGGACACGATCAGCTTCTTCACGCGCATCCCCGGGTACATCGCGTCGTTCAAGCGGCAGGGGTTCGACGAGAATGATCAGGCTGAGCTGCCCGACCACATGGTCGACGCGCTGGCGGCGTGGGGCAGTCCGGCCGACATCAAGGCCAAGGTGAGCGAGCACCTGGACGCCGGGGCAGACCACGTCGCAGTCAACGTCATCACTGGGGAGACAGGTCCGCAGCCGATCGAGCAGTGGCGGACGCTAGCTCCCACTCTGCTCGGGTAGCGGCTTCTCGTAGAGGCGGGCGATCGACTCGAGCTTGTCGTACCGGTACGGGCGCTCCTCACCGGTCGGCTCAAACCCCTGCCGCAGCCAGAACCCCGTGGCGACCTGCGCGTTGCTGTCCACGACAGCGAGGCGCAGGGTGCGGATCTCGGGCCAGGTGGTCGCCACGTACCGCTCGACGAGGCTGTACGTCGTACTGCCGTGGCCGAGGCCCTGGTGTTTGGCGTGGACCTCCAAGAGGCCGATGAAGGCAGTGTGGTCGTTCGGGAAGCCCCGGAGCAGGTCAACAACCGCAACCAGCTGGTCCGCCGCGAAGGCCCCCAGGACGATCTTCGACTCCTCCGCGAGGTCCTCTGGGCGCATCATCAGCAAGCTCTGGGCGCCCGCCGGACCCGGCGGGTAGCCGGTAATCCGCTCTGTGTACCCAGGATCGGACTCAATCAGCTCCTGCAACGCGTCCACGTCTGCCGGCCCGACAGGCCGCAGTACCAGCTCGTCCATGCGCCCGACCCTAGACGAGCGGCTCCGAGGTCCACGCCCCGATTTCGGATTCCCCCGTCCCCTTCGGTATCCTCTCCGCTTGGAGGATTCGCCTAGAGGCCTAGGGCGCACGCTTGGAAAGCGTGTTGGGGGCAACCCCTCACGAGTTCGAATCTCGTATCCTCCGCCACCTCAGAGGGCCGGATCACGACCGTGGTCCGGCCTTTTTGCGTTCGCCCGCCGCACCCGGCCGTCGTGAGTCGCCGTCCGTTGTGCTGACTGCCATCTGACGTTCATCCGCGTCCCGCCGCGCCGGTCGTCCGTGGTTCCTAGCGTCCGTCAGTGTGCGCACCACTGGCCTGCCGCAGACCGCTGTCAGGTTCGAACCGCTGCTCTCCGGTTGGTGTTCGGCCGCACCCGACGACGCGAAAGGCCCCGGAATGTCCGAAGCACCCAAGCAAACTCGAATCTCTCGCCGCAACGCGCTCGGCGTCTTCGGCGCGTCTGTGTCCGGCGCCGCCGCCGGGCCACTGATCCTCGGCGCCGGAACCGCCGAGGCGGTCCCGGCGAAGTCCGAGGTCACCGGGCTCACCACCGGCTCGACCACCACGCCCGTCCAGGGCCTGCACCTGACCTTCGGCGCGGACCCGCGCCACCAGATGGTCGTCTCGTGGGTCACCGACGCAGCCGTCAAGAAGCCGCGCGTCGTCTACGGCACGCTGAGTGGAGGCTTCGGCTCCACAGTGCACGCGACAACGAAGACCTACATGGACGGCACCTCTGGGCGGACCGTCTGGGTCCATCACGCGCTGATCGACAAGCTCAGGGCGGATACCGACTACCTGTACGCAGCGCAGCACGACGGCTCCACCCCCGACGCCGGCACCTTCCACACGGCGCCGTCCGGCAGGGCTCCGTTCACATTCACCAGTTTCGGCGACCAGGGTTCGCCGAGTGTGACGTGGAAGACCGGAGCGAACCCGGCCGACGCCTCGGGCCGGGACTTCGAGCCCAACGCCACACCCGCCTCTGCCGACATCGTCACCGGTATCGAGAAGGTCGGCCCGCTGTTCCACCTCCTCAACGGTGACCTCTGCTACGCCAATACCGGCCCCGACCGCATCCGCGTTTGGCACGACTTCCTCGCCAACAACAGCCGCTCGGCGCGATTCCGTCCGTGGATGCCGTGCGCGGGTAACCACGAGATCGAGTCGGGTAACGGCAAGCTCGGTCTCGACGCATACCAGACCTACTTCGAGCTGCCCTCGACCGAGAACCAGCCGGAGCTCGACAACCTCTGGTACTCCTTCACGGTTGGCTCGGTGAAGGTGATAGCCCTGCAGAACGACGACATCGCCCTTCAGGAGGGCGGCGATATCTACATCAACGGCTATTCCGGCGGTCGGCAGCTCGCCTGGCTGGAGCGGGAGCTCAAGTCGGCGCGGGCTTCGAAGGACATCGACTGGATTGTGGTCTGTATGCACCAGGTGATGATCAGCTCCGCGACCGCCGCGAACGGCGCCGACGTCGCACTGCGCGCGGCGTACGGACCGCTGTTCGACAAGTACGGCGTCGACCTGGTGGTCTGTGGCCACGAGCACGACTACGAGCGCTCATTGGCGGTGCGTGGCGTCGTCCCCGGCAGCGTCACCCTGACGCCGAACCCGAGTCAGACCGCGCTCGACGTGATCGACAGCGCGCACGGCACGACACACATGGTCCTCGGTGGTGGCGGCGTGTCCGGCATCACCAACAACAGCTTCACCACCGACGACGCCGACGGTCACGGGCATCACTCGGCACTGGTCCAGATGGAGCACCTCGGTAAGTTCAACTCGCGCAAAGAGAAGGAGACCGCGGTCTGGATCGGCGTCCGCGACGCGGAGCATCCGTACGGCTTCGCCGAGTTCAGCGTCGACCCGGGCCGTCACCCCGGTGACATGACCCGCATCTACGTCACCTACTACAACATCATCACGCCCACCGGCGAGCTGTCGGTTTTCGAGAAGTTCACGCTCCAACGCCGCCGTAGCGACGGCGGCAACGGGCGGCACTGACTCAGTTGCGTAGTTGGGTGTTGAGGCGGGCGGCCTGGCGGGTCAGGTGTTCGCGTTCGGGGAGGTTGGGGGCGGCGTGGGCGGCCTCGGCGTACAGGCGGGCTGCTGTGGCTGGGTCGCCGGCGCGCTCGTGTAGATAGGCCGCCGCGGCGGTGTGGCGGGGCAGTGCGGGGTCCAGCTCGGCCAAGGCGGTCAGGCCGGCCTGGGGACCGTCGGCTTCGCCTACTGCTACGGCGCGGTTGAGGCGGGCTACCGGGTTGTCGGTGAGGCGGACCAGTTCGTCGTACCACTCGACGATCTGCACCCAGTCGGTCTCCTCGGCGGTCTGGGCGTCGGCGTGGAGGGCGGCGATCGCGGCCTGGGCCTGGAACTCGCCCAGACGGTCGCGGGCTAGGGCGGTCTGGAGTACGTCGACGCCCTCGGCGATCAGCTTGGTGTCCCACAGGCTGCGGTCCTGCTCTGCGAGCGGTACAAGGCTGCCGTCGGCGCGGGCGCGTGCCGGACGCCTGGCGTGGTGGAGCAGCATGAGGGCGAGCAGACCGGCGACCTCCTCGTGGTTCGTCATCGCCGCCAACTGCCGGGTGAGTCGGATTGCCTCGGCGGCGAGGTCGATGTCGCCGGAGTACCCCTCGTTGAAGACCAGGTAGAGCACTCGTACCACCGTGGCGACGTCGCCGGGCTGGTTGAACCGGACGCCGGAGACGGTCCGCTTGGCGCGGCTGATCCGCTGGGCCATCGTTGCCTCGGGCACCAAGTACGCCTGTGCGATCTGGCGAGTCGTCAATCCTCCGACCGCGCGCAGCGTCAGGGCGACGGATGATGCCGGAGACAACGACGGGTGCGCGCACAGAAAGTACAGCTGGAGAGTGTCGTCCAACGCTCCGCCCGGGTCGGGTGTCGGCTCGGCTTCGACCCGTTCCTCGCGCTGACGGCGAGAGTTCTCTGAGCGGGTGGCGTCGAGGAACTTGCGCCAGGCAACGGTCACCAGCCAGCCCTTGGGATCCCGCGGCGGGTCGTCCGGCCACACGCGTACAGCCTCGACCAGAGCGTCCTGTACGGCGTCCTCGGCCGGCGCGAAGTCGGCACCACGCCGGACGAGGACACCGATCACCGCGGGCACAAGGTCCCGCAGCAACTGCTCGTTCACTCGGTGACCGTGGGCGGCTCGCCCCAGAACGGCCGGACCTCGAGCCATTCGTGCAGCGGCTTGCCACCGGGTCCGGGGGCCGCCGACAGCTCACTCGCCAGCTCGACCGCGCGATCCCAGGACTCCACGTCGATGACGTACCAGCCGGCGATCAGATCCTTGGTCTCGGCGAACGGTCCGTCGGTCACGGGCGGCTGCCCCTCCCCGCCGTACCGCACGAACGCTCCCTCGGGCATCAGCGCCTGCATATCGACGAACTCGCCCGTCTCCTCCAGCCGCGCGCCGAAGTCGCTCATGAACTGAATGTGTGCGCTGACCTCCTCCGGCGTCCACTTGTCCATCGGCCCCGCGTCCACGACAGGGGCCGGACCGCCTTGGTAGTGCTTCAGCAAAAGGTACTTCGCCATCAGATTCTCCCTGTCTCAGTTGAGCTGCTCGGCGAGGCCGATGATGACGCCCCCGAGGGCGCGGACGTAGCAGAGCCGGTAGATGTCGCCGTACTCCACCACTTCGGCGACGAGTTCGGCGCCGTGTGCGCGCAGTCGGGGCAGAAGCTCCTCGATGCTGTCGACGCGGTACATCACCCGGTGCATCGCGACGATGTGGTACGGCGCGTTCTCCGGTACGGCGGGACTCGCCACAGGCGTCAGGTACTGCGACAGTTCGAGCCGCCCGTGCCCACCCGGAACCCGCATCATCGCGATCTCGCAGCGAATTCCGTCGATCCCGACCGTCTTGTCCGCCCACGCCCCCTCGACCTGCGTCCGGCCCTCCAACTCCAGCCCGAGCTCGGTGAAGAACGCAACAGCGGCATCCGTGTCCTCAACAACAATGCCGACGTTATCCATCTGAATCATGACGCTACTTCTCCTAGCTCCTCGCGACCTCTTACACCCCCGGGACGAAGCCAACCCGACGTTCTCGACATCCGCACCCGAAGATTTCCAGAGTTAGTGGTCACCAAGGCGCAGCTAGTGCCGCGTCAAGAAGGGTTGAGGTCGTAATCCTGCCCGGTCCGTGCCACTGCGGGCTGGGGCGGGCTGGGGCGGGCCTGAGCGGTTGGTGTTGGTTGGTATGCCCCAGTGCCGTTCAGGGCATCAAGGGATCGAGGTTGGGGAGGATGGTGTGCCGGATTCGGGGGGTAATCCTCCCCAGGTGGTTGTCCGGACTCGCTCGACCGAGCGGCGTTTGGTGGGTATGCCCATCAAAGTAGGGGTTGGCCAGTCGTATTCAAGGTGGCCAACCCCTCATTTGGTGGGCATACCCACCAAATGTGCTGGCTGACCCACCAAACGTGGTCGGTCCGTCGGGGCGGGCTGGGCCAGTGGATCGGCGTACGACCGCGGCACGACGGTGGGTGGATTACGACCCGAACCTTCCCTGCAGCGGCACTAGCTGTAGCGGTCGTCGCGCGCCCCCGGGGAGACCAGGCCGGTTTCGTAGGCGAGGACTACGGCTTGGGCTCGGTCGCGGAGGGTTAGTTTGGCGAAGATTCGGGCGACGTGGGTTTTGACGGTTGCCTCGCTCAGGGCTAGTTCCGTGGCCAGCTCGGCGTTGGAGAGGCCTTGGCCCATCAGGGTGAGTACTTCGAGTTCGCGCGGGGTCAGGCTGGTCAGGTCGCGGTGGATGGCTGGTTGCGCGGCGGCCGGTACGGCGAACCGTTCGACGAGGCGGCGGGTGATGGACGGGGCCAGGAGCGCGTCGCCGGTGGTGACCAGGCGTACTGCGGCTGCCAGGTGCTCCGGCGTGACGTCCTTCAGCAAGAAGCCGCTCGCGCCGGCCGCAAGTGCGGCGTACACATAGCGATCGAGGTCGAAGGTCGTCAGGATCAGCACGCGGCAGTCGGTCGGGCCGGAGAGGATCCGGCGGGTGGCCTCGAGGCCGTCCATGACCGGCATGCGGATGTCCATCAGTACGACATCCGGGCGCAGGCGTCGTACGGCGTCCACCGCCTCGGCGCCGTCTGCGGCCTCGCCGACGACCTCGATGCCGCGGGCCTTGAGGATCATCTGGAAGCCGGTACGCACCAGCGCCTGGTCGTCCGCAATCACCACTCTGGTTGTCATGGGCGCTCCAGCGGGAGCTTGGCGCGGACCCGGAAGCCACCGCCCAGACGGCGCCGGGCGTCCAGGTCACCGCCGTACACGGCCACCCGCTGCTTCAGACCGAGCAGACCGCGTCCGCCGCCTTCCGGAGTGGATGGCCGACCTCCGGTCAGGATGCTGGGCCCGGTGTTGAGGATCTCCACCCGCAGAGC
Source organism: Kribbella pratensis (assembly GCF_004365355.1). Classification (GTDB taxonomy): domain Bacteria; phylum Actinomycetota; class Actinomycetes; order Propionibacteriales; family Kribbellaceae; genus Kribbella. The sequence goes on from NZ_SODP01000002.1 coordinate 1,681,413, forward strand.
ATGAGGCGCGTACCGCACTGTCACCTCAGCCTTCACCCCATCGCCGTGCTTCAGCGCGTTCGTCAGCGCCTCCTGAATGATCCGGTACGCCGTGACGTCGAGCCCGGTCGGGAGTGGTCGAGGCTCTCCGGAGACCCGCACTTCCACAGGTAGTCCAGCAAAGGCGATCCGGTCGATCAGCTCACTGAGCCGGCTCAGGCTCGGCTGCGGCGACAGGGCCTCGTCATCCTCACCTGAGGCCTTCGGTGCGAGCAGACCGAGCAGGTTGCGCAGCTCAGCCATGGTGTCGCGCCCCGCCGCCTCTACTGCGAGCAGAGCCGCCTCCGCGTCACCAGGCGACGTTGCCAGGACCTGCCGCGCCGCACCCGTCTGGATGACCATCACGCTGACGTTGTGGCTCACAATGTCGTGCAGGTCATGCGCTATCCGCGCCCGCTCGGCGTCGACCGCGCTGCGGGCCGCCGTCTCCCTTTCACGCTCCAGCAACCACCCGCGCTCCTCCAGCGCCCGGGTGTGAGCACGCCGCGCCCGCACGAGCGCGAACGCGAGCACTCCGGCCAGCACGGCCAGTACCGCGACGAGCAGCCACAGGGTGATCACGCATCCACTGTCCCAAAGCTGTTCGGCAAAGCGCATCATCCACCCGGCCCACGCCGTACATCTGCAGGATGACGGCCGGCGGAGATTACGCCGGCAGGGTGACGTCAGCGGCGGCCGGGCGGCCCTAGCGTGAGGAGCATGACGGAGGACCTAGGCAACGAACAGGCGGTCGTACGGCTCACCGACGTACGCAAAGAGTACGGCGAATCGGTCGCGCTCAGCGGTGTGTCGCTGGAGATCCACGCCGGCGAGGCGGTCGCGGTCATGGGACCGTCCGGCAGCGGCAAGTCGACACTGCTCAGCATGGTGGCCGGACTGGACCGACCGACGTCGGGAGCCGTCGTGGTGCACGGCGACGACCTGGGGTCGCTGAACGAGAAGGGGCTGGCACTGTTCCGGCGCCGTCGGATCGGCATGATCTTCCAGTTCTTCAACCTACTGGACGACCTGTCTGCTCTCGACAACGTCGCACTGGCCGCGCAGCTCACCGGTACGTCGGCCCCGCACGCACGGAAGCGCGCACTCGAGCTCTTCGAGGAGCTGGGCATCGGCGACCGCCGCAACACGTACCCAGCGCAGCTGAGTGGTGGTGAACGCCAGCGTGTCGCGGTCGCTCGCGCACTGATGAACCGCCCGGCGATTCTGCTCGCCGACGAACCCACCGGTGCACTGGACACCCGCGCCGGCGAGCAGGTGATGGACCTCCTGCTGGACCTCAACCAGATCGGTCAGACGCTGCTACTGGTCACCCACGACCAGCAGCTGGCCACGCGATGCGCCAGCCGGGTCATCGACTTCGTCGACGGGCAGATCGCCGGCGAACGCAGTCTGGAGCGTACGGCGTGAGCGCCGTCTGGCCGGTGTCGCGCGCAGCGGTACGCCGACGTCGCGTGCAGACCGTGGTGATCGGAGTCGTCGTACTGCTCTCCACCACGATGATCGTCGTCGCACTGGGGCTGCTGGCCGCTTCGAGCGGTCCGTTCGACCAGGCGTACGCGCGGCAGAGCGGTGCGCACCTGGTCGCGTCGTACGACCCGAGCAAGGTCAGCGACAGTCAGCTGACCACGTCGGCGTCAGCTGCGAAGGCGTACGCCGGTCCGTTCGCGATGGCGACGCTGGACCTCGGGTCCAACGGGAAGTTCGGCGAGCCGCAGTCCCTGGTGACAGTTGGCCGCGCGGACCCGGGTGGACCGGTCGACCGCCTCAACGTCTGGAAGGGACGCTGGGCGGCCAAGACGGGTGAGATCGTGCTGAACCGGAATCCCACGGCGTCTGACGGGTTCGGAGCACCGACTCTCGGATCGACCATGAACGCGGCTGGACAGACGCTGACGATCGTCGGGTTCGCGTACAGCGTGAGTCAGTCCGCGGATGCGTGGGTCGTACCGGCGCAGATGACCTCGTTCAAGCCGACGGCCACACAGATGCTGTACCGCTTCGCACAGGCGGCCACTAACGAGCAGGTGTCTGCCGGTCAGGCCGCTGTGACCTCCGGGCTGCCGTCCGGCGCGCTGGTGGGTACGCAGTCGTACCTCGGGCTGCGAGCACTCGCCACAGGTGAGCCGAACACGTTTGTGCCGTTCCTGATGGTGTTCGGCTGGCTAGGGCTGGCGGTCGCCGTCCTGATCGTCGCCAACGTGGTCAGTGGCGCTGTGGTCTCCGGCTTCAAGCACATTGGCGTGCTGAAGTCGCTTGGGTTCACACCGACGCAGGTCATGGCTGTGTACCTGACGATGATCTCCATCCCCGCGATCATCGGATGTGCCGGCGGCACAGTGCTGGGCAACGTGCTCGCAGAGTCCCTGCTGACAAGGGCTTTCGAGAACTACGGCGCCGACGGCGTCACCGTGCCGATCTGGGTCGACGTGGCCGTCGTGCTCGGCGTACCGGTGCTGGTTGCGCTGTCTGCTCTCTTGCCTTCGCTGCGCGCACGGAGTCTGTCGGCAGCTGAGGCGATCAGCGCGGGTAGCGCACCGCGGGCGGGGCGTGGGCTGCGGGTGCAGCGTTGGCTGAGCGGTACCCGGCTGCCGCGGTCCGTGTCTCTCGGGCTGGGGCTTCCATTCGCACGTCCTGCTCGAACGGCGTTGACGCTGGCTGCCGTCGTACTTGGTGTGACGAGTGTGACGCTGGCGGTGGGGCTGGGGAAGTCGCTGATGACGTACCAGACTGCTGCTAGTCGAGTAGACGCTGTGGACGTGTCGCTGTTTGCGCGCCCGACTGACGGTGGGCCGGCACCAAACGATCCTCAGGCGCCACCCGCGCCCAAACTGAGCGATGCGGCAGACGAGGCGCTGATCCGGTCCACCCCGGGCGCGGTGTCGGTGACGGCGAGTGCGAATCTGCCGATGCGGCTGGCTGGGACCAGTACCGACCTACAGGTGTCCTTCTATCGCGGGGACTTCGAGCAGCTCGGCTATCGGATCCTTCACGGGCGCTGGTTCGACGGTCCGGGTCAGGTGGTCGTCTCGGAGCGGTTCCTGCGACAGCGTGGACTGGCGGTCGGCGACACCATCACGCTGCAGTCGGAGGGGAAGAGCGTACGAGCGCAGATCGTCGGGAAGGCGATGTACAACTCAGGCGACGAGGTGCTGTCGAACTGGCAGACGCTGGCGCTGGTGGCGCCGTCGCTGCGGGCATCGCTGTACGAGATCAACGTCAAGCCGGGTACGAACCTGGACGCGTTCGTAGCGGCGGTCCAGACGGGCGACTCGGGTCTGATGCGGGCTGACGGGCAGGATGCCGGTACCTTCGTGGCGATCGTGCTGGCGACTGTCGTACTGCTCACTCTGATGCTGGGGACGGTGGCTGCGCTGGGTGTCTTCAACACCGTCATCCTCAACACCCGCGAACGCCGCCGCGACCTCGGCATGCTCAAGTCGATCGGCATGACCCCCAGCCAGGTCACCATCATGGTCGTCACCTCGATGGCCGCCCTCGGCGCCGTCGGCGGCGTGCTAGGTATTCCGTTGGGCATCGTCGCGCATCGACTGGTCGTACCGGCGATGGCCAACGGCGCCCAGGTCGAGATCCCGGCGTTCATGCTCCACGTCTACCCCTGGTCGCTCCTGGCCCTCCTGATCCTCGCCGGCATCCTCATCGCCGCCGCCGGCGCCTACTTCCCTGCGCGATCGGCGGCCCACACCACGATCGCCAAAGTCCTGCACAACGAATGAAAACTGTCGGAAGGCCTTGATAGGAAGGCTTTCATGAGCGCCAGACCGCGAGTGGTGGTGTCAGTGGCAGCCTCGGTCGACGGGCGTGTGACCGTCGGCCGGGACCGTCTCCTGCTGTCCGACGAGGCCGGGCAGCTGTGGCGATCGTTGTGGCCGGAGGGGTTTGTGCCGGCGCATGATGCGCGGACGGCGTTGCTGGAGAAGCTGTACGCGCCGACGGCGATCCTCGAAGGTAGCGGAACGTTCGTCACCGCGGACAGCGGCCCGTTGGAGTTGCCCGAGGCAACCAGTTCGTACGACGACTTCCTGCCGGACGACGTGGTGAACGATCCGGGGCATCGCAAATGGTTCACAGTTGTGGATAGTCGCGGGCGGGTCTTGTGGACGGAGAAGGGTGGGGCCGGGATCGACCTCTTGGTCCTCGCGTCCCGCGCCACCCCGATGGCCTACCTCGCCTACCTGCGACGCAAGAACATTCCGTACCTCGTCGCCGGCGAGGACCACGTGGATCTGGACCTGGCGCTACGCCGGATGCGTGATCGGCTCGGCGTCACGTGTGTCGTCTCCGAGGCCGGCGGCGGGCTGAACGGCGCCTTGCTGCGAGCTGATCTGATCGACGAGCTGCATCTGATTCTGTTCCCAGCCGCTATCGGAGGTGCGGGTGTGCCGACTGTGTTCGACGGACCAGAGCTCGAGCCCGGGGCGCTCCCGACCCGACTGCGTCTTATATCCAGCAGCACCACGGCCGACGGCGTGGTGAGCCTTCGTTACGAGATAGCCCGATGACCGAGATGACGGCGGAGCGGGTACTGAAGGTGCTGGATGCCCTGACCGGCTTGGACGTCTGGGTCGACGGCGGCTGGGGCGTGGACGCGCTGGTCGGTCGGCAGACACGGGCGCACGAAGATCTGGATCTGGGCGTGGCCCGACCGGAGTTGGATCGGGTGGTGGAGCTGTTGGGTGCGCTGGAGTACGACATAACGGACGCGCGCTACCTGCAGGTCACCGTGCAACTGACCCACGTGGACGGGCATCGGATCGATCTCCATCCGAGTACGCCGATGCCGGGCGGAGGCACCGAACAACTCGACTTCGATGGCAACACCTACTTCATCCCACCGGCTGTCGACGGGCGGATCGGCGGTCAGCCAGTCCGATGCATGCCCGCCAGCGCACAGCGGCGATCGCACCAGGGGTACGAGCTCAGACCGCAGGATCTACACGATATGCAGTTGCTTGATGAGATTGACTTTGCCCATGGACGAGGTGGTAGCGGGTAATCGGGTGGTTTGGGAGCAGGCCTCGACGAAGCATGTTCGGGAGTATGACGAACTACTCGAGGCGGCTCGGGGAGACGGGCTGCTCTTGGAGCGGGAGCTTCGGTTGCTCGCGCCGGTGCTAGCTCAAGAACCGGTAGTGGTGCATCTGCAGAGTGGGCATGGGCTGGATGACATCGGGCTCGTCAAAGCGGGCGCGCAACGCGTTATCGGGATCGACTACAGCTCGGTGGCTGCGGGTGCGGCGCAACGGCGTGCTCGGGAGCTGAGCATGGCGTGTCACTACCTGGTGGCGGAAGTGCCCGGCGTACCGGTGAAGGATGCGTGTGCAGATCTCGTGTACACCGGCAAGGGCGCGTTGATCTGGATGCGCGACCTCGACGCCTGGGCTCGGGACATTGCGCGGGTACTGCGGCCAGGCGGGCATCTGTTCATGTACGAAGCGCACCCGGCCGTGCCGTTGTGGACATGGGACGAGGACGAGCCGCGGATCCGGCCGGACCGCAGCTACTTCGCCGAATCGCACGTCAACGACACGTTCCCCGGCAACGGCGCTCGGGAATGGCAGTGGAATCTCGGCCAGATCGTCACCGCGATCACCGCGGCCGGTCTGCACCTCGAAGCCCTCCATGAGTACGCCGAACCGTTCTGGCGACCGCAGGACGACACGAACGCCGCCGCGTGGTCCGGCCGCCTCCCGAACTCCTACGCATTGCTGGCCCGCCGCTGACTCCGGATCGGCCGACCAGGCTCCGGGTGTCATCGGAGCCTGGCCGACCGGGAAGCCCTCGGTCAGGAGGCCAGCGTCAGCCTCACAGGTAGGGCAGAAGCTCCGCCTCCTCGCGATCCAGGTGCGCCTTGAGCTGCGCGATCAGCTCGTCGACCTGGGGCAGGATCTCCGTGCCCGGAGTCGCGGCGAGCCGCTCCAACTCCTCCAGCAGGACGGCGATCTTGTCGTGCTCGGTCTGCAGTACGGCGATGACGTCGGCAAACTCGGGGTGCTGCTGGACCAGCGCCGGGAAGAGGCCGGTCGACTCGCCGGTGTGGTGATAGTGCAGGCCCTGGCAAGCAGTCAGGCAGTTGATCCGGAGCTGGGCGCCCAGCCTGCCGGACTTCGCGACCTCGGCCCGGATCAGGGAAAGCTCGCGCCGGAACGCCGCATGGATGGTTTTCAAAGCCTCGGCGAACCCGCGGTCGGCGCCCGGTGGCGGACCGGGCCGCTGGACGAGCGCGACGACCGGGATGGTCCGGGTCGTGCGGGCCTGGTAGTCGCCCCATCCCGGATCAGCCTCGACCAGTCGCGCGAACACGTCGTCACGCTCGGTACCACGCAGTACGACTGCTGTTGCCGGATAGGTGAACAGGCCGAGGTCGACGGTGACCTCGGGATCGGCGAGCAGGTTGTGGTACCAGGCCGGGTGGTTGGGGCTGCCGCCGGCCGAGCCGACGACGAGGACCCGGTCACGGTCCGGGTAGTACCCGAGGATGACGGTGCGCGGCTGCCCGGAGCGCGCGCCAGTTGTTGACAGGAGCAACAACCTTGAGTTCTCGAAGGGACCGCCGACCTGGCCGGCGTTCGTCCGGAACTCGTCGATGAGCTGGGCGGTGAAATCGTTCAGGATTCGCTTCTCTCGTGGGTCGTGACAGGAAATGCAGACGGGGAGAGAAGCGCCCGGTGGAGCCCGCGCGGCGTTCAGAACGCAGCCGGGACCCCAACTCGTGCATGGCTGGAAGCAGCCGACCCGGCAGTCACGCCGTGATCGTACCCAAGCCGGCAGGTCAACCCAACGGGAGACAACGAACCGCCTGATCCCTCACCGAACGTCGTCGCGCGCATGCGAAACGTCGTACATCGCACGCAGTTCGGCAAATCATTTCGGGAACTAGCGAAAAAACCTCAGGAATGCTGTAACGGCGGGCACACTGCGCCGATAAACGTGACGAGTGACCCAGTGGGGGGACTACGTGGGAAGCTCCGGTGTTTCTTCGGGACCACCGCATGTGGAGGGGGCCTCGCAGGTGCTCACCCGGGGCGGGGTGAGCACCTGTTCGAGGGTCTGGGCTGGGTCTCAGCCCTTGATGCCCACGTTCGCCATACCTTCGACGAAGCGCTTCTGGGCGAACACGAACAGCACGATCATCGGCAGCGTCGCCAGCGCCGTACCGGCCATCAGGTATGGCCACTGAATCTCGGCCGGGTTCTGCGAGAAGATCGCCAGCCCGAGCTGCAGCGGCCGCATCTCGTCGGACGTGGTGATCATCAGCGGCCAGAGGAACCCGTTCCAGGCGGCCTCGATCTGGAAGACCGCGATCGTGATCAGGGCCGGCTTGATCAGCGGGGTCATGATCCGCAGGAAGATCCCGAACTCGCTGAGACCGTCCACCCGGGCGGCCTGCGCGAGCTCGTCCGGCAGCGACACGTAGAACTGCCGGGCCAGGAACGTGAACAGCGGCGCCGCGCCCAGCGGGATGATCAGGCCCCACCAGGAGTTCAGCCAGCCGATCCCGCCGTGGCCGAGGATGTTGTTACCGCCGAACAGCGGGATCGATTTCACGATCATGAACAGCGGCACCAGGATGATCTGGAACGGCACCAGCAGCAGCACGATGAAGTAGTTCAGCAGCGACTTGCGGCCCCGGATCGGGGCCTTGGCCAGTGCGTACCCGGCCATCGTGCAGACGACGAGCGTGAACGCGGTCTCGCCGACCGCGATGAAGAGGCTGTTGCGGAAGTACCGCAGGAACGGCGCGCTCTGCATCGCCTCGACGAAGTTGTGCCAGCGCAGCTCACCAGGCAGCCAGTTGAACTGCTGCACCTCGAGGTCGCTCTTGAACGACGTCAGCAGCATCCACAGGAACGGCACGATCATCAGCAGCGCGCCGACGATGAGGACGACGTACAACGCGATCCGCCCCGGCCGGAGCGACGACGGCCGCCGGCTCACGGTGGTACCGGTCGAAGGCAATGCAGCGCTAGTCATTGGTGTCCGCCCTCTGGAGCAGGCGCCCGACTCCGATGAAGGCCGCGATCACGATCATCATGATCACGGTCTCCGCGGACGCGTAGCCGAGTTTCAGGTCCTGGAACGCGTTCTGGTAGATGTCGAGCACCAGCACGCGGGTGTCACTACCGGGTCCGCCGCGCGTCATCACGTACACGAGGTCGAACACCTGGAACGTGCCGACGATCGACGTGATCAGCACGAAGAACTGCACCGGGCCGAGCGACGGCCAGGTGACGTTGACGAAACGCTGCCAGCGGCTGGCGCCGTCCAGGTCGGCCGACTCGAGCAGATCGCGGGAGACGCCCTGTAGCGCGGCCAGGTAGATGATGATCTTGGTGCCGAGGCCCTGCCAGATGCCGACAACCATCAGTGACGGCAGCGCGGTCGCCGGGTCGGCCAGCCAGCGGTTCGGGGCGAACCCGAACAGGCTGAGGAAGCCGTTCGCCAGGCCGGAGCCCGGGTTGTAGATCCACAGCCAGATGGTCGCGATGGCCACGGTCGCCGTCACCGTCGGGATGTAGAACGCGGTCCGGAAGAAGCCGAGGCCGCGGATCTTCTGGTTCAGCCCGACCGCAACCGCGAGGGCGATCGCCATCGAGATCGGGATCACCACGATCGCATACAGGACCGTGTGCCACAGCGAGGCGAGGAAGTCGACGTCGCGGGCGAGGTCCGCGTAGTTGCCGAACCCGACCCAGGACCAGGTGTCACCGAAGCTGTAGTCGGTGAGGCTGAGGACCAGGACGGCCACCACCGGGATGACGATGAAGATGGCGGAGTGCAGCAGGGCCGGCGCGAGCAGTGCCCAACCGGTGCGCTTCTGGCCCTTGAGCAGCGTGCCGGTGTCCTTGGCCGTGGGGACCTTGCGCGGGGTGTCCAGTGCTGGACGTTCAAGAGTTGTGCTCATCGTGACTGTCCTGCCAGGTTGTGCAGCACTTTGGCGGGATCCTTCTGTCCGAGGACCGCCTGGGTGAGCTGGATGTCGAAGTTGCCGCGCATCTCGAGCCAGTTGGACGGCACCTCGTTCTCGTTCGCGGCGTACTGCAGACCGTTCGCGGTGAAGTTGCTCAACGGGTTCGACTGCGCCTGCGGCGAGTTGCCGGCGTCCTTGTACGCCGGGATCTTCTTGTTCAGCTTGGCGATCGCGTCCAGGGTCGGCTTGTTGACCATGGTCTGGATGAACGCCCAGGCCGCGTCCTTGTGATGGCTGCGGGAACCGATCGAGGCGAGGTCGCCACCGACGTACTCGATCTCCTTGCCGCTGTCGAAGCGGAAGAACTTCAGGTCGTCGCAGTTCTTCTTGCCGATGCCCTTGTCCGAGCAGTCGACGGCACCGTTGACGATCCCCATCGCGGCCTCACCAGTCAGCACCAGAGGTTGCTGGGCAGCGTTGGTCTGTCCGTACGGCTGGACGTTGTTGATCATCGACTTGATCCACAGCAGCGTGTCCAGGCCGGCCTTGTTGTCGAAGTTCGGTTCGCCGCCGACGTAGAGCGGCGTACCGGTCGAGGCCAGGAACGTGGTGAACGACTGCCGGAAGCCCGTCGCGGAGGCGAGATCGAAACCGCTGCGGGTGATGTTGCCGTTCTTGTCCCGCTTGGTGAGCTTCTCGGCCGCGACCTTGATCTCGGCCAGCGACGTCGGCGGCTTGTTCGGGTCGAGGCCCGCCTCGATGAACGCGCTCTTGCGGAGCGCGACCGCCCGGGCGTCGGCGAGCAGCGGGTAGGCGTACAACTTCTTGTCGTACGTAACCGCCGGGATCAGCGCCGGGGTGCTCTTCTCCTTGATGAAGTCCGGCGTCACGCCGTACTTGCCCAGGTCCTCGAAGATGTTCTTGGAGGCGAACGGCTGGACCCAGCCGACGCCGGTGACCATCACGTCGTACGGGATCCCGGCCGCGATCGAGGTGGCCAGCTTCTCGTTCAGGTTGTTGTACGTCGCGAAGTCCGGCTCGACCTTCATCTTCGGATAGGTCTTGTGGAACTCGTCGACGACGTTCTGGAACGCCTCCCGGCCCTTGGTACTGGGCGGGAACGACGGGATCAGCACCCGCAACGTCCCGGTCGCCTCGGCCGGCGGTACGCCGTCCGTGCTCTTGTCGATCACCCCGCTGCCACAACCGCTGACCACCACGCTGAGCGCAGCCGCCAGCACGGTCAGTCCCACACCTCGTCTCACAGGGGAACTCCTTCGCTGCCTGTTTCAGCCGGGGGCCCGCGACCCCTCAAGTGCAGCGAAAGTATGGGAAAGGGCTTTCCTCGTCAATACCTCACCGCTCGAACGATCACATTCGATCAACATCGGAACCCGACCGATCAGAATTCCGGCCCAGGCCAGCGCCCGAGCTCGCGGCGGCCAATCAGCGCTGAGTCTCAGGACCTGGCCGCTGCCCGGCCGGCCCCTGCCGCTGAGCCGCCGGCGCAGACGCCCCCGCACCACGCGCCCCCTGCCGATCAGCACTCAACCGACTAGCCGACCCCAACGGAGGCCCAGACAACCCAGCCCGAGCCGCCGCCGCAATGTCCGGCGGCAACACCGGAGCAGGTGGGCTCGGTGGGGCCGGTGAGGACGCCGCGGCGGCCGAGGCAGCCGGAGACGCAGGTGCTGCCGTGGCCGCCGAGGACGCCAGCGACGCCCCAGTCGCCGACTGAGATTGGGGGGTGCCGCCGCGCTCTGGCTGACCGGTCCGCCCTTGCTCGGCACCGACGCCACGCTGCACCTGCTGACCCGACGCCGGCATCTGCCACTGCTTCTTCAGCCGGCTGATCACCTTCGAGCCCTCGACGACTGCCTGCATACCGACCGCTCGCCGCGCGTCAGCGTCCGCGGATTGGGGGAGCTTGTCCACTCGACCGAACTCGGCGCTCATCGCTTTCGCAACCTGCCCGATGGCGTGCTCCCGCTGGTCTTCCGGGATCATCCCGCGCAGGCGGCTGTTGTCGTACATCGCCGCCGCGGCCACCTTGAACTTCTGATCGGCAGGAACGACGGCCAGCCGACCGATCAGTTCGTCTCGCTGGACTCCCGACTTCTGCTCGATCCTCTCGGCGAAGCCCTCCACCGCGGGCGTGTACTCCGGGTAGACCTTCTGCGTCCTGACTTCCTTGATGCCAGGCGCGACCTGGTCGATCCCCAGTTCGTCGATGTATTCGTTCAACGCCTGGTGCGAGTAGAGCTCGGTCACACCCTCCTCGAGCGGGCGAACGCCCGGCTCTCGGCTGAAGGCGGCCTCCGCCTGCGAGTGCTCCCGGCCCTCCGACGACAGCAGATGTGCGTTCTCGTGCAGGACCACCCGCAGCGCATCGCGATACCTGCGGAGTTCGGCCTTGTCCTGGTTGTGCACCCGATTGTTGCGGAACATGTCCTGGAGCGGCTCGTCCACATGGCGCGGGTTGTACGAGATCGTGTGGTTCCAGTTCGCCGTACCGCCCGTCTTGCTGGTCTCCGCGATCGGCGCCCCGTACCGCCCGTTCCACGAGGAGTGGTGCGCCCCCGAGATCCGCACGGCGGCGTTCGCCTGCTCGCGCATCAGCTCCCGGAAGGTCGTGACCTTCATCGAACGTCGGGTCGCAAAGCGTCTGCCAGCATCCGCAGCGTGTGTTCCATGGAACCGATCGCGCCTTCTTCTTCCGGAGTGGCGCTCTCGATGTCCATCAGAGCCTGGATCCCTTCCTCTGCGCGGGCCAAGCGTTCGTTATCGGTGCCGTCGTCGCGGACAGCTTCGGCGTACGCCGCACGGGCCTGCTGGATGACCTCGGACGGAGGTTCTCCGGTGCCATGGGAGATGACGTCCTCGATGCCCGTTACCTCCAACAAAGCGTCGTCGCGGTCGTCCTCGTCGTCGATCTGTTCGGCCAGGGCATGCAGCCGCGCGATATCTGAAGTCAGGTCCCGGTCTCCGCGGCCGTTGAGGATCACCTCGAATACCCGCTTGTACTCGACCGCGAACTCGGCGTACTCCATCGTGACTCTCCCCAGGATTCCGGTGCAGTCCTCTGAATTTACCCTGCGACCAGGACGTCGGGGGCGCCGCAGGAGGTGCGGATGTTGAGGGTGGGGAGGAGGCTTAGGTGCTGGGTCGGGGTGGTGGGTGACTGGAGTTTGCGGAGGAGGAGGTCGCAGGCGGTTTCGCCCAGGGCTCGGCGGGGTGGGGAGATGGCGGTGAGGGGTACTACGGCCAGCGACGCCGTGACGTCGTTGTAGGCGATGACGGCCAGGTCTTCGGGGACGCGGAGGCCTAGTTCCATGGCTCGTTCGACCAGGCGGGCGCCGTGTTCGTCGGAGTGGACCAGGACGGCGCGGGTGCCGAACGACTTGCATTCGGCGAGGAAGGCGTCCAGTTGGGTAATGGCGCCGGGGTCGTCGCCGCGCATCGGGAGGTCGACGGGTGAGAGGAAGACCTCGACGCCGAGCGCCTTCGCGGCGGTTTCGATGCCGCTGCGGAGCCAGTACGCCGTGACCGTGGCCTGCAGGTTGATCGCGATCCGGCGATGGCCGAGTGCGACGAAATGCCGGAGCGCCAGCATCGCGCCGTACGCGTGGTCGGTGCGGACGTGGTCGTACTCGCGGTTCACGTGCGGGAACCCGAACGCCCGCTCCAGCAGCACCACCGGTACGTCGATGTCGTCGAGCCTCGAATCGAGCCGGTCGGCGTCGCCGTCGCCGAGCGCGGTGCTGATCAGCAGGCCGGCCACCCCGATCCCGAGCACCTTGTCGATCCGGTCGCGCTCCATCGTCACGTCGTACCCGGAGACGCCGAGGACCAGGCGCGCGCCGTACCGGTCGGCCATCGCCTCGGCGCCGCGGATCACATCGGAGTAGTACGACGCCGCGCTCGGGACGATGATGCCGATCGTCAGCTGGCTCCCGCGGGCGCCCTGGTCGGCCGTGCCGGTGCCGATCGCGCCGCCGTGCACGCGGCGGAGCAGGCCGGCGGAGTCCAGTTCGGCCAGGTCCCGGCGTACTGTGATCGCGGAGACGCCCAGCTCGGCCACCAGATCGGCCACCCGGAGCCGGCCGTGCCGCCGCAGGCTCCGCAGGATCAGCTCGTGGCGCTCCTGTGCAAGCATGCGATCCCCTGATCTTTGCGTGATTGTTCGTGATCATACGATCAAGGGACGCTCGGACGGAACGAGGAGGCGATCGGTGGCTGCTCCCCCTGGTGCTGGAGGCGTCGGCCGCACCAACGCGGTACTGGCGAAGCTGTCGGTCGTCGGAGACCTGCTCATGCTGCAGCTGGTGTTCCTCGTGCTCAGCCTGGGCATCCTCACGCTCTTCCCGGCTGCGTTCGCGCTGCAGCGGGTGCTGGCGGACGCGATCAGCCAGGACAAGCCGAAGCTGCTGCGGCGGTACTTCGGGGAGTTCCGCTGGGCGATGAAGCGCTTCTGGCTGTCCGGCTTCGGTCTGTACGCCGGTGCGGTGCTGCTGGCGTTCGGCCTCTCGTTCTGGGCGTTCGCTTCGGGACCGGCGCGGGTGTTCGCGCTGGTGGTGCTGATTCCGCTCACCGGGATGATCCTCGGGCTCTACCTGAGCGGACTGGCTGTCCTGCCTCAGGCGGGCGATGACGCGACCATGAAGACGGTGTTCAGGTCCGCGAACCTGTTCCTGCTGCGAAGGCCGCTGCCGGTGGCCGGCGGGGTCGTCGTACTGCTCACCTGGTTCGCTCTGGCGTCACAGGTGCCCACACTGCTCGTGGTCGGGTCCGGACTGGTCCCGGCGCTCACGGCGTACGCACTGTCTCGGCAGCGTCGCGAAAAAACTTCTGAAGACGTGTCAATCTGAGGTCTGCCAGTTCGACGTATGGGTGTAAGGCCCAAAAACGACGAACTGCAAGGAGACCTCGAGATGCACGCGACGACCGACACCCTGGCGACTACGCCGGCCACGCAGGGCGGCCGCTCGCGCTGGCTGGCTCTGTACACCCTCTGCGCGGGCATGTTGATGATCGTGCTCGACGTAACCGTGGTGAACGTGGCCCTGCCGGCCATCCAGGACGACCTCGGCTTCACCAGCTCCTCGCTGGCGTGGGTAGTGAACGCCTACCTGATCGCCTTCGGCGGCCTGCTCCTGCTGGCCGGCCGGCTGGGCGACCTCCTCGGTCGGCGGAACATCTTCACCGCCGGACTGGTCGTCTTCACCGCCGCCTCCGTGCTGTGCGGGCTGGCGCAGACGCAGGAGATGCTCGTCATCGCCCGGTTCATCCAGGGCGTCGGCGGTGCGCTGACCTCCGCAGTGATCCTCGGCATGATCGTGACGCTGTTCCCCGAGCCGCGGGAGCAGGCCAAGGCGATCGGCGTGTACGCGTTCGTCGCGTCCGCCGGTGGGTCGATCGGTCTGCTGGCCGGTGGCGTCCTGACGCAGGCGATCAGCTGGCACTGGATCTTCTTCGTGAACCTCCCGCTCGGCGTACTGACCGCAGTACTCGCGGTGAAGCTGATCGAGAAGGACAAGGGCCTGGGGATCGGCAAGGGCACCGACGTACCCGGTGCGGTGCTGATCACCGCGGCGCTGATGGTGGGCGTCTTCACCATCGTCAAGCCGGCTGCTGAGCTCGGCTGGACCGCTCCGCGGACGCTGGCGCTGGCTGCGGCGACCTTAGTACTGCTGGCCGGCTTCATCACCCGTGAGGCGACCGCGGCCAACCCGCTGGTGCCGCTGCGGATCTTCCGCTCCAGGACGCTGACCGGCGCGAACCTGATCCAGGCGCTGTCCGCCTCCGGGATGTTCGGCATCTTCTTCCTGGGCTCGCTGTACCTGCAGCGGGTGCTCGGGTACGACGCACTCCAGATCGGACTGGCCTTCCTGCCGACCACCGTGGTGATGGGGCTGCTGTCGGTGAAGTACTCCGAGAAGCTGGTCATGCGCTTCGGCCCGCGCCGCCCGCTGATCGCCGGACTGTCCCTGATCGTCGTCGGACTGGCGCTCTTCACCCAGGCTCCGGTCGGTGGCAACTACTTCGTCCACGTACTGCCGGTGCTGGTACTGCTGGGCCTGGGCGGCGGCGTCTGCTTCCCGGCGCTGATGGGTCTGTCGATGTCAGATGTGAAGCCCGAGGACGCCGGTCTGGCGTCAGGCCTGATCGGCACCATGGGCGAGGTAGGCGCCGCCCTGGGCCTGGCCATCCTCGCCACCCTCTCCGCCACCCGCACCGCCGGCAGCACCAAGCCGGCCCTCCAGGCCCTGACCGACGGCTACCACCTCTCCTTCGCCGTAGCCGCCGCCATCGTCGCCGCCTCAGTAGCCATCGCACTCACCGTAATGCGCCAGCCGAAGCCGGCGTCCGAGGTTGAGGACGAGGAAGAGCTACTCCTCGAAGCAGCCTGATCTGCGGAGAACCGAGGGGTCGTCGTCCAGTCCGGACGACGACCCCTTGTCCGTGTTCACCCTGCGGCGATCCGCAATCAACCTGGCGACGGTCAAGGCTGCAACCGGCATCATCACGAACAGCCCGAACTTCCAATCGTCCAGGAACGCTGACACCGCCAAGAAGCCTGCGGCGCCCATGAACACAGCAGCCAGCAACCACGAGAGCACTTTGTGCCGATCCGCCCACGGGCCCGAACGTCCGTCGTACAGGGCTCGCGGTGCGACGATAACGAAGCTCAAGAGCACCAGCACCGAGGCCAGCGACGCAACGTCGTGCCAGCCGTTTGCCTCGGTCAGTCCATTCACGGTGAACAGCGCCCCCGCCAACGCGAAGAGCCGCATCGTCCGACCGGGACGTCGTTGGCTCCGGCGTTCGAACTTCTCGTGCCACCTTTTGACGGCGGCACCAGACCGCGCCAGGCTCGATCCGCCGATCATTGCGGCCCAGTCCTTTCGAGCCTGCCTTCGGAGTACCACTCCCACCAGGACAGGCCGCGTCGGCGGGCACCGATGGTAAGCAGCACCATTGCCAGCAGAAGAAACGTCGATCCGCCGACAAGCAGGCCCCAGCCGTTGCGTGGCGTGCGCCTGTCCATGGTCCAATCGCGAGCATCGACGGCCGCCAGTGCGGTCGACGGATCGGACGGCAAGTAGACGATCTGGAGGGGCATCGCGTAGCGAGTGCCGGGCGCGGGTGTTTGCACTCCCTCCGGCATCCCTTGCCGATCGTCCTCGCAGTACTGGAGAACGGTCCGGACCTGCCCCCGGCCAGGGGCGGCGAAGACGACCCGAACCTCACCGATGAGCGGACTGCCTTTCCCCGGGTAAACCACCACCTCGACCGAACTCGCCGCGCTCTCGGCACCGCCGGCGAGTAGCTCATGGCTCAGGCTCACCCGGCTGTCCAGCTCGAGCAACGTCAGTCCGCCGAACAGCATCGCGACGAGCGCGGGCACAGCGATCCACGTCGGACCGCGGCCCGGCCAGTTGACGTTTCGGGTCATTCCGATCCGCGGGGACGTTCACGTCGGCGGACGACGCTGGAGAGTGGCGCTGCCAGGGCCACGGGGACCGCGATGAGGATGCTGGTGGTGCGGGTGAGACCGAGGATCTCGACGAGCATGGCGAAGAGCCCGGCGGCCAGCACCAGAGACATGAAGACGACGCTCAGGATAGGACGCCTGTCCAGGGCAGCCATGCGGGCGGCATGCGCCTCAGGGGCGATGCCGAAGGGAAGGATCAGTACGACGAGGCTCGCTGCCCAGAGGACGTTCTCGAGGGTGGGGTTCACGGCTGCCTTCACGACGAAGGCCAGTGGGACCACTACCTGGATCGCGCGGTGCAGGCGTGGCGGGTTGTAGCTCTCGACGTACTGCTTGAACTGCCCCATGCGGTTCCTCCCCGGTTGATGATCGCATGGGTTGTCCACAGGTGGGGGTGGGACGGGTTTCGGGGTGGGGGGTGGGATGGGGAAGGATATGGAGCCCGGCCGGGGCAGAATGTTCGGCGGGTTTGTCGGTAGAGGGGAATCGGACAGTGGTGGTGCAGTCGATCGAGCGGCGGATCGCGGATGAGCTCGAGGTGGGTGAGAACCAGGTGCGGGCGGCGGTGGCGTTGCTCGACGAGGGGTCGACCGTGCCGTTCATCGCGCGGTACCGCAAAGAGGTCACCGGAGAGCTCGACGACGCGCAGTTGCGCACGCTCGAGGAGCGCCTGCGGTATCTGCGTGAGCTCGAGGAGCGCCGGCAGACCGTGCTCGACTCGATCGAGAGCCAGGGCAAGCTCGACGACGCGCTGAAGGAGCAGATCCTCGCCGCGGACACCAAGTCGCGGCTCGAGGACATCTACCTGCCGTTCAAGCCGAAGCGCCGGACCAAGGCGATGATCGCCCGGGAGAACGGCCTCGAGCCGCTCGCTGACGGCCTGATGGCCGACCCGGACGTCGAGCCGTTCGCCGCGGCCGCGGTGTTCGTGAACGCCGAGGTCCCCGACCCGCAGGCAGCGCTCGACGGCGCCCGCGCGATCCTGGTCGAGCGGTTCGCCGAGGACGCCGACCTGATCGGTGAGCTGCGCGAGCGCCTGTGGGAGCAGGGCCGGCTGGCGTCCGCCGTGCGGGAAGGCAAGGAGACCGACGGCGCGAAGTTCTCGGACTACTTCGACTTCGACGAGCCGTTCACGAAGATGCCGTCGCACCGGATCCTCGCCCTGTTCCGCGGCGAGAAGGAGGACGTGCTGACGATCACGGTCGAGCCGCTGCCGGCGGGCGTCGAGGTCGACGGACCGACGGAGTACGAGACGACCATCGCCCGCAAGGTCGGCATCGAGAACCAGGGCCGCCCGGCCGACAAGTGGCTCGTCGAGACGGTCCGCTGGGCCTGGCGGACGAAGATCCTCGTGCACCTCGGCATCGATCTGCGGATGCGGTTGCGCCAGATCGCCGAGGACGAGGCGATCCGGGTATTCGCGGCCAACCTGCGTGACCTGCTGCTGGCCGCCCCGGCCGGCACCCGCGCGACGATGGGCCTCGACCCGGGCTTCCGCACCGGCGTGAAGGTCGCGGTCGTCGACGCCACCGGCAAGGTCGTCAACACCGGCGTCATCTACCCGCACGTCCCGCAGAACCAGTGGGACAAGTCGATCGCCACCCTGGCCGCGCTCGCCGCCGCGCACAACGTCGAGTTGATTGCCATCGGCAACGGTACGGCGTCGCGCGAGACGGACAAGCTGGCCGGTGAACTGATCGCCAAGCACCCCGAGCTGAAGCTCACCAAGGCGGTCGTGTCGGAGGCAGGCGCGTCGGTCTACTCGGCGTCCGCATTCGCCTCGCAGGAGCTGCCCGGCATGGACGTGTCGCTGCGCGGCGCGGTCTCGATCGCGCGCCGTCTGCAGGACCCGCTGGCCGAGCTGGTGAAGATCGATCCCAAGTCGATCGGCGTCGGGCAGTACCAGCACGACCTCCCGGAGAACTCGCTGTCCCGATCGCTCGACGCGGTCGTCGAGGACTGTGTGAACGCGGTCGGCGTCGACCTCAACACCGCGTCCGCGCCGCTGCTCACCCGCGTCTCCGGCATCACGCCGGGGCTGGCCGACAACATCGTCCAGCACCGCGACGTCAACGGCCCGTTCAAGTCGCGTACGGCGCTGCGCGAGGTCGCACGCCTCGGCCCGAAGGCGTTCGAGCAGGCGGCCGGGTTCCTCCGGATCCCCGACGGTGACGACCCGCTCGACACGTCGAGCGTGCACCCGGAGGCCTACCCCGTCGTACGCCGGATCCTCGACGCGACCGGGTCCGACGTGAAGTCGCTGATCGGCTCGCCTGAGCTGAAGCGGCTGAAGGCAGCGGACTTCGTCGACGACATGTTCGGCCTGCCGACCGTCAGGGACATCCTGGCCGAACTGGAGAAGCCGGGTCGCGACCCACGGCCGGCATTCAAGACCGCGGTGTTCGCCGAAGGTGTGGACAAGATCGCGGACCTGAAGCCGGGGATGCGGCTGGAGGGCCAGGTCACCAACGTGGCCGCGTTCGGCGCGTTCATCGACATCGGCGTGCACCAGGACGGGTTGGCCCACGTGTCCGCGCTGTCGAAGAACTTCGTCAAGGACCCGCGCGAGGTCGTGAAGCCGGGCGACATCGTCAAGGTCAAGGTGCTCGAGGTCGATATCCCGCGGCAGCGGATCTCACTCACGCTGCGCCTGGACGACGAACCGGGCGCCGGCGGCGGACGTCCCGGCGATCGCGGCGCCCGGTCCGGCGGAAACCAGGGCGGCCAAGGCGGCCGCGGTCAAGGCCGCCAGGGCGGTCAAGGACGAGGCGGCTCCGGTGAGCAGGGTCGCGGGCCAGGCGGATCAGGCGGCCGTGGTGGCCAGGGCGGGCGCGGCGGGAACCGCGGGCCCGGTGGTCAGGGCGGCCAGGGTCGTGGTGGCAAGCAGGCTGAGACCCCGATGGACGAGACGTCACTCGCGGAAGCGTTCCGGAACGCGGGATTCACGGTCCGCTGACGTGCCGGGTCGGGCGGACGGCTCGGCACCTCGAGGGGTATCCGTCGAGGTGCCGACGGGAAGGCATGTCGAGCGATGACGGTTGGTTCCGACGTACCAGGTGAATCCAGCCAGGAGGAGTCTGATGCGAGACCTGATCGTCACCCAGAACATCACCGTCGACGGTGTCATCGAGGCGGGTGACTGGTTCGGACCGGCCGACGGCGGCCCGGAGGTGCTCGAAGCGCTGCGCGAGCAGATGGCACGCGCCGACGCGTTCCTCACCGGTCGCGTGACGTTCGAGCAGCTGCGCGGCTTCTGGCCCAAACAGACCGACGATCCGACCGGCATCTCGGCGTACCTGAACCAGGTGCAGAAGTACGTCATGAGCTCGACGCTGCAGAATCCCGGGTGGGAGCCGACCACCATCCTCCGCGATCTGGACGAGGTGCGCCGACTGAAGGACGCTGCCGGCGGAGACATCGTCTGCACCGGCAGCATCGACGTCACCCATCAACTAATCGCAGCTGACCTGGTCGACGAGTACCGCCTGTTCGTCTATCCGTCAGTGGTCGCCACCGGCCGCCGTCTCTTCCCCGACGGCTCATCACAGAAGCTGACGTTGACCGGCAGTACGTCGTTCCCCAGCGGCGTCGCTCTCCTGACGTATCGCACTACGGCTCACGACGCGACCTCGTAGCCGGCCGCTTCAACCGCGGTCCGGATCGCGGCCGGTTCGATGGGGCGATCGGTGGTCAGGTCAACCATTCCGGTCGCCAGATCGATCGTGACCGCGTCGACGCCGGGCAGTGCTTCGAGTTCCTCGGTGACGAAACCGACGCAGTGCGCGCAGGTCATCCCGAGCACGTGGAACGTCGTCATGATGCGCTGAGGTTGCGGGTTGCTTGGGTCGTACGTCGCATCCGGCCGTCCTGCGCGAGTTCGCCGAACAGGTAGACCTCGGTGGAGATCGTCCGTCCGCGGCGCATCTCGGCGTGGATCGTGAACCGCGCGGCCAGACGGTCCTCCGTGCGGATCGCTTCGTGGACGTCGTACGAGCAGGAGACCAGGTTCTTCCGGATCGGGCGGAGGTGGTCGATCAGGCGTTGCCGGTCGAGCGTGATGCCGTCGGCGATCTGTTCGATGTCGGGTGTGTAGTACCGGTCCACAACCTCAGCGGCGTCGCCGCCCGCGACGACCTCCCGGGTGAACGAGCCGAAGAAGTCCGCGACGAACTCCCGTGCGCTTAACTCTGACATGCTGTCAAAGATAAGCGCCTCGGTTAACCTTTACAAGGTGTCAGAGAACAAGCCGGTACGACGCCGCCGCGCCGACGCCGACCGCAGCAGGGCGGCGATCCTGGCGGCGGCCGTGGTCCTGCTCGACGAGCAGCCCGACGCGAGCCTGGAGCGCATCGCGGAAGCGGCGCACGTGACCAGGCAGACCGTGTACGCACACTTCACGTCCCGCGACGTACTGCTGAATGCCGTCCTGGATCAATTCACTCAGGAGACGCTGGAGGCGATCGACAACCTCGAACTGGACGAAGGACCCGCGCTGGACAAGCTGTTGCGGCTGATCAACCTGAGCTGGCGGACCTTCGAGCAACACCCCTTGCTCCTGCACGTACCGCGAACCGCCGGCCCCGACGAGCGCCACGACCCGGTGACCGAGCGCTTCACCCGACTGATCCGCCGAGGTCAGAACACCGGCGAAATCACCCGCGAACTTCCGGTCGACTGGCTGGTCACGTCCGTCGTCGCCCTGGGCCACGCCGCCGGCGAGTCGGTCGCCGCGGGCCGCCTCTCCACCCGAACCGCCAACAAGACCCTCAACACCACGATCACCCGACTTCTCCGCCCAGACAGCCGCAGTTGATCACCGCAGGTCGGCCAAATGGCCGTCGGGGTCGCCTAGGTGTACGGCGGTGGCGCGGGGGGTGTAGCCGAGGCGGCGGTAGATGCGGTCTGCGCCGTCGTCGCCGGGGGTTAGCCAGGCCAGTGTTGCGCCGCCTAGGTTGAAGGCGCTCTGGGTTGCGTAGGCGGTGGCGATCGCGCCCAGGCCGCGCCGGCGGTGGCTGTGGATGGTCCCTACGCCGGCGACCTCCGAGACCTCGTCGGCGACTGCGGTCCACGCTGCGGTCGCGGCTGGTACGTCGTCCACGTAAACGATCACCGCACCGCCGTCCGCAGGGTCGGGCTTGTACGCGAAGTCGGCGCTGTCCATCTCGTACGCCTCCGCGGCGACCGCATTCGCCACGGCCTGCTCCTCCGGAGACGACACCACCTGCACCGTCGTACCTGCCGACAACGACGGAACGATCAGCTCAAGAGGCTCGACCACGAGCAGCGGGAGGTGCGACACGATCGTCATCCCCTGCGCCGCGAGTGCCTCGGCCAAGCCGGGGTTCGCCTCGTCGACGAACTCCGCGTGCACCCATCGTCCTTCGGCGGCGAACGCCTGGCGGATCGTGTCGATCGCCCACGGGATCTCGTCCGGATCGAACGGTTGCCCGGGCTCAGCCGCGAGTACGCCGGACAGGTACCACGCATCGTCGTCGTGCAGCAGTCCGGCCAGCGGCCCGGCGATCACCTGCCGCTTCGAGCGCGCCGAACCGGTCAGCTGAGCCGCGGCGATCCGCGCACCGATGTCCATGCCCCGGACCTTACGGTGCGCCGATCACAGCCCGCGACCGGATTGCGCGAGCACCACGAGGTCAAGGAACCGGCTCAGGTCGGCCGCGCTCGGCGGGCGACCGAGCAAGACGGCGAGCGAGTCGAGCGCCGCGACCAGATCGCGGCGGACCGCCGCACGAGACCTGCCACGAGCGGCCCCGCCGGCTTCAGCAGATCCAGCAGATCCAGCAGATCCAGCGGCGAGCAGCGCGACAACCGAGCCGGCCCGATCGGACCCGGACACCAACTCGGTCCCGGCCGACGGTAGAGCAGGTGGCTCTGAGTCCCCGATCCTCACCTCGAGCTCCGCCCCCAGCGCCGTCGCAAGCCGATCCAGCGCGGCGACCGTGGGGTTGCCCCGCCCGTTCTCCAGATTCGCGATGTACGGGACGGACAGACCGGCATCGACGGCCACCGACGCGATGGTCCGCCCGGCCGCCTTGCGACGGTCGCGCAGTACCTCACCCAACTCCATGAGCCATATCTTCACAGAACACTATTGCGACTGTCTATTCCATGAAGATAGATTGCTGCGCCGTGAGAGATTTCCGGAGGCTCTGGTTCAGCGGCGCGGTGTCGGGCATCGGGTCCTGGCTGCTGATCGTGGCGATCCCGTTCTACGTGTTCACGTTGACCGGGTCGGCGGTCGCGACGGGACTGACCTTGGCCCTGGAAGCCCTTCCCGCGTTGCTGATCGGCCCCTGGGCCGGCGTACTGCTCGACCGCTGGGACCTGGCGCGGGCGATGTGGATCGCGGATCTCGCCAGCGCTGCCGCGGTCGGACTGATCCTGTTCGCCGACCGGGATCACGTCTGGCTGATCTACCTCGCGATCCTGCTCGAGAACACCGCGACCACGGTCTTCCGGCCCGCCGTACGCGCTCTGCTGCCGGCCGTCGTCGGCACGGGGAGTGAACTCGCGAGAGCCAACGCCATCAACGCCGTCACCAGCAGCGCGATCCGGCTGGCCGCGCCACCGCTCGGCGCGCTCCTGCTGGCCGGCCCCGGGATCACGTGCGTGCTCATCGTCGACATCGTCAGCTACTTGTTGTCGGCGGCAACAATCGCCACGGTCCACACCCGCCGCCACCCGACCACCGGCGTACCACCGCGACCCCTCGAAGGGCTTCGCGCCGTCGTCAACCACCGGGCGCTCCGCGGCATCCTCATCGGCCAGACGGTCTTCCTCACCGCGAACGCCGGCCTGACCGCGCTCCTCGTACCGTTCACCGTCGACCGCCTGCACGCTCCGGGGTACGTCGTCGGTTACCTGATCTCCGGCCTCGGCGCCGGATATCTCATCGGCGCCGCCGCAAGCACCAGGGCGGCCCGACTCCTCGGCACCCGCGAACTACTCACCCTCACTCAATTCGTCACAGCCTTGGCGTACTTCGCGCTCTTCAACGCGCCGAATGTCCCGCTAGCCGTCGCCGCAGCAGTTCTGATCGGCCTGCCCGGCAGCATCCTCCTCATCACGGCCCAGACCACGATCCAACGGACAGCACCAACCGCCGTGCTCGCGAGCGTCGGCGCACTCTTCTTCGCCGCAGACTCACTGGCCTTGCTGATCGGCGCCCTGGCCGCCCCCGCGATGGCGCTCGCCCTCCAACTACGCCTCACCCTCAACCTCATCGCGGCGCTGGCCGTCTGCGCGGCAGTCCTCTCGCTGATCGTCGTACCGCGTCATCCCGCACACTTCAGCCGGAGCTGATCGATCTTGTTGCCAGCAGCAACAGCACGGAATTGGTCATCTCGGTACGTGAGCGAGTCAGCGCAAAGGGTTAGCAGGACGTCATAGTTTTAGCCCGGCCGAATACCCCGGGGGCGTCTCCGAATCGTTATCGGCACATTGCGGCAAACATTCTTGACATGGTTTCCCGACTCCCCGGGTACCGGTCCGAGAGGCCGATGACCTGCGGGTTCGTAGGGTTTCCCTACGCTGCGTTAGGCCTCTGTAAAGGTCCCTTCCAAACGGTTCCGAAGGGCCCGCCGATGTTGTGTTCTTTACTCAGCGCCGGACAAAGCCGTTCGGGGCCTACCACACACTGCTGAAGGAATCGCGATGACCGAGACGCTCGAGACCCCCGCAACGCACCGTCGGGTGCGGGTCTGGTTCGGCGCTCACCCGATCGCGGACCACACCACGAACGTGGAGCAGGCCGGGCAGTACGAGGAAGCCATGCGTCGGCGGTTCGCCTCCCTCCGGGTGACGAGCGAGCCGGTGCTGGTGGACACGGCAGAGCGATGACCACCCGGCCGACGCTGCTCGGGTATGTACGGGCCGACGCGCTGAGCTGCGCGGAGGAGCTGGCCGCGGCGACCGATTCACTCGCCGCATTCGCCAGCGCGGAGGGCTTCACCCTCGGCACCGTCTACACCGAGCGCGACGCGGCCGAGTCCGCTGCGTTCCACGCACTGCTCGACGAAGTCAAGAGGTCCGACGTCCGCGCGGTCGTCGTACCGACCATGAATCACCTCGGCGTAGACGACGGCGCTCCGGCGGCGATGCGCCAGCACCTCGAGTTCCACCAGGCGCAGGTCTGGGCAGTCGACTCGATAGTGACAACTCCATAGACAAGCGGAGCTGACGTCTTGACCCCTGCATCGGCGTCGGTTCCGCTCTCCACCTCCACAGCTGCACCGGGGATGCCCGGGCGGTAGTGGACCAACAAGGCCCCACCGGCTGCTACCGGTGGGGCCTTGCCCATGTCGCGTCCGCCCGCAAACGAACTCAGGCGACGATCGTGTACCCGTATCGCTTCATCTCCGCGGCGACCGAGTTGTTGAAGATCCCGGTGACCTCGAGCTTGAAGTGCAGCTGCACCTTCCGGATCACCCGCTGGAAATGCAGGTGCCACGGCACGCCCGCGGCCGGCACCGTCTCGGCCTTGGTGATCGCGCCGACCCGCGGGTGCGCCGCCCAGGCGATCACCCGGGCCCGGTCCGCGCCCCACACACCGGTCATCGCGTCATGCGTCCGCGCGTACGCCATCGCGGCCAGCGAGATCGTCGAGTCCGGCACCGGCTGCTTCGGCGGGTGTGCCTTCAGGTAGAGCTCCCAGGTCATCCCGTAGTACCCGGGCGGCCCGTCGTCCTTGCCCCGGTTGGCGAGCCCGTTGAGCTTGCGGTGGTACTCCGTCACCTGGATCGCCGCGCCGCGGGACAGGTCCTTGTCGCCGACCGCGATCCCGTGCACGTGGTACGGCCACTTGCCCTGCGCCGGTGTCCGCAGCCACGCGGCGAACCCGACCGCGCGCATCGCCTTCACCACCGCGACCCGCTGCGCGGCGCTCTTCGTCCGTACGTCGATGTCGACCGCGCCGCCACCGTCGTGAGTGCCGGCCGACGCCTCCACGCCGCCCTTGTTGTACGACCCCTGCAGGATCGCGAACTTGGACTTGTACAGCTGCTCGGCGGCCTCGACCATCGCCACCGTCCGCCTGTTCATCGTGACGCCCCGCCAGGAAATCCTTGCCTCAGGCATCTTTATCCCCGGTCGCCGGGCCGAGGATCAGCTCCGCGTCCTCGGCGGCGCCGAGCGCCTCCAGCTGGTCCAGCTCGTCGTCGGTCAACTCGTCGAACACTTCCGGCATAGCCCCGTTCCCCTTCCCCCTGATCGATCGCGCGCCGACCCCCGGCGGGCGAAATCGCAGCTCAGCCTAAGCAGGTGCGAGGTCAGGTAACTAGCTGTAAAGGTTTGGGGAACGTGAAGTTTTCCGTCCGCTCCGCGTGCCGGGGTGTGTGCGGAGGGGCCGGATGGGGTACCTGTAGGTGGTCCCGCGGTTCGGTCAGTGCCATTCGGGCATGGGTGGTGTTCACCGAGCCGCGAGTTCTCCCACTGAGGGGCGGGAGAACGACCGGCCCGGCGGGTGTGTCTCTCCCAGGATGCACCCGCCGGGGTACGGGGCCTCAGAGCGCGGACGCGACGAACAGATACCTGTTGAGGCTGAAGAAGTAGCTCGGCCCCATACTCCGCAGATCGTCCGCCCAGGCCTGGGCCTCCTCCTCGGTCACGCCGGCATGGCCCGGCACGAACTCCGACACGATGTCGATCAGCCCGGCACTGTACGTCCGCGCGTCGTACGCCGTGTTGAGGATCGGCACCACCTGTTCGTGGGTCAGCGTGAAACCGGACGTGGCCAGTACGTCGGCCAGCGTCCGCGGCAGATGTGGATCGGCCAGATGGTCCTCGAACGCGGTCAGCACCCGGGCCATTCGCTCGTCGTCACTCGACCGCCACACCAGCGATCCCCAGTCGGTGTCGAGCAGTACGACGCGACCGGCCGGCCGCAGCACTCGCCGTACCTCCACGAGCGCGCCGGCCACATCATCGACGTACTCGAACACCTGGGTCGACACCACCACGTCGAAGCTCTCCGCCGGATGCGGGATCCGGGCGACCGTAGCCAGCTCCAGCTCGATCCTGGGCCCGCCTGGCACCTCCGTCCTGGTCCCCGCGATCGCCAGCATGCTCTCGCTGATGTCGATGCCGCAGATCCGCCCGTCCGGCCCGACCTCAGCGGCCATCTCGGCGGCCAGCAACCCCGGCCCGACACCGACGTCGAGCACCCTGTCCCCCGGCCGCAACGCCAACGCCGCCCGCACCACCCGTCGCTGCTCGACCACATCCGGCGTCCTGTACACGGACTCGATCTGCTGGGAAACCTCCGGGTCGAACTGCAACCCGTCAACGTCAACCTCTCCGCCCATGTCCCACATCATGGTCCGCGATCCCGTTTCCGGGGAGGCCTTCTGGAAATCGGAAGCGCTGCCCCGGGTTGCCCCGCTACGGTTCCAGGGTGATCGAGCTGCCCGAGTCGTTCCTCGAGATGCCGCGGTGGTGGACGGAAGGGCAGGCCTGGCTGGCGTCGTTGCCTCGAGCAGTCGACGAGCAATGCCGCCGCTGGAACCTCGCTGTAGCAGGGCCGATCGCCCACGGGTCGAACGCGATCGTCGTACCGGTCGAGCGGGACGGCATGGAGCTCGCACTGCGGATGTCGCAGCCCGGTGCCGAGGTCACCCAGCAGGTCCGGGCGCTGAAATGGTGGGACGGCCGCGGCATGGTCCTGTTGGTGGATGACGATGCCGAGGCCGGAGCGATGCTGCTCGAGCGGCTGTCGACTCCGTTGCTGACCCGGCCGATCGACGAAGTGACCGTCGTCCTCGGGCAGCTGATGCGCAGGATCGCCGTCTCCGGTCCGGCGGATGCGCCGTCGACCGCGGACATCGTGACGACGCGATCAGCCGAGCTCGAGCCGCAGTGGGAACGGCTCGGTCGTCCGTTCGACGCCGCGATCCTGCGCGAGGCACTCGACGTCGCCCCGACCGAGACGACGTCAACCGCGGCAGTCAACGGCGACTTCCACTCCGGCCAGGTCCTCGCCGGGCACCGGGAGGCCTGGCTGATGGTCGACCCGGTGCTGTACCGCGGCGACATCGAGTTCGACCTCGGCCGCGTCCTGTGGTGGGACCTCGACAGGATGACCGACATCGTCCCGTACTTCGATCTCGCGGTTCGCGAAGCCGGCCTGGACCGGGACCGCGCACGCGACTGGGTGATCTGGCGGACCGTCGACTACTGGCTGTGGGGACTTCAGGCGGGCCTCACCGAGGATCCGGTCCGGTGCGCCAGGTTGATCAGCGCCCTCTCACGATGAACGAGCAGCGTAGATGAAGCGGCTGCGCATCATCCGAGGCGCATCGGCCGCGTTGGGCGCGATCGAGTGCAGGATCCACGGATGGGTCAGGTACACGTCGCCGGCCTGACCGGTGAGCTCGATGACCCGGACCGGCAGACCGTCGAGATCTGCCGGTGCCATCGGATCCACCGTGCGCTGCTCGGACGTCAGGTTGCGGAACCACGGATCTGACCGCAGTACCTCGTCACGTACGGCCTTGAACTCGCGCTCTTCGGTCGTGGTCAGGAAGCGCTCGACCACCTTGTGCGAACCCGCGACCTGCGGTGTCCCGCCACCACCCGGCTCGAGATCGCCGAGCAACGCCCAGATCTTGACGGCCTGGGGCGTCTCGTCGAAGCCCACGTCGGTGTGCCACTGGCGATGCGGGACGGCCCATTGCCCACCCTCCGGCATCGTGACGAGGACCTGCCCCTGGTGCTTCGGCTCGAGCCACTGACCCAGCAGACCGTCGAGCGCCGATCGCACCCGCGGCCCGAGGATCGCGTGGGCCGCGCGAGACGACTTCGTGCTCTTCAAACCCGTCGGCCGCGACGGCGTCCAGGTCGACCGGTCGGCACGATCCATCCCGTACCGCTCGGACAACTCGTCCCACAAGGCGTCCCGCATCCGCGCGGCATCGTCGGCGGAGAACGCGGACGGGACCTTCACGATCCCGTCGCGCTCGAAAACGTCCAGCTCTTCGGCGGTGAGCACCCGCCCATGGTGCTCCGGCCGCCGCCGGGCTTCCACTCAATTAACCGTCCGCGGTCGGCGCCCGGCTCAGTGCTCAGGCGCGAAATCGTGGAAGCCGATCAGCTTCTGGATCTTGCCGTCGCCGTCGAGGACGACGATGTCGGTACCCCCGGCCACCGGCTCCTGACCGTCGGCCTTGAGGTGCCAGGTCCAGCGCAGGTAGGCGTGGTGTTCGTCGATGTCGCCGGTGCGGACGAAGGACAGTCCCGGGAACATCTGCTGGGCGGCGCCGACCAGCTTGTTCAGCTCGTCGTGGCCGGTGGTCTCGAAGCTGGGGTCCTGAAAGGTCGCGTCGTCGGTCCAGGTTGCGGCGATGAGCTCGGCCCGGCGGTCGGCGTCGGCGGCGTTCCACATCGCGAAGTACTGGTCGGCGAGAGCGGTTGCGTTCATGGTGTTTCCTCCTCGGAAGGTTTCGATGACCAGAACCTTGCCGCCGTACCCGGGCGGCGGTCGATGACGTCGGAGGTAATGGCGATGTCTACGCCGACCGCTACGGTCGGGGTATGGCAGCAACGATCGAGGAGACGTTCCAGCGCCCGGTGGGCGAGCTTCTGCGCGGGTGGCGGGAGCGGCGCCGGCTCAGTCAGCTCGAGCTGGCGAACCGGGTCGAGGTGTCCACCCGGCACGTGAGTTTCGTGGAGACCGGGCGGTCCAAACCGAGCCGGGACATGGTGCTGCGGCTCGCCGAGCACCTCGACGTACCGCTGCGGGACCGGAACCAACTGCTG
Source organism: Kribbella pratensis (assembly GCF_004365355.1). Classification (GTDB taxonomy): domain Bacteria; phylum Actinomycetota; class Actinomycetes; order Propionibacteriales; family Kribbellaceae; genus Kribbella. The sequence continues at coordinate 1,710,644 of NZ_SODP01000002.1, forward strand.
CTCGCGGGCGGCTTCGCGCCGATCTACAGCGAGGCGTCGCTGCACTCGCCGGCGATGCTTGCCGTTCGTACGACGCTGCGCCGCCTGCTCAAGGCGCACGAGCCGTTCCCGGCGCTCGTGGTCGACCGCTGGTGGAACATCGTCGAGACCAACGCCGGGATCCGGATCTTCACCGCGGGCGTCGACGAGAAGTTGCTCCAGGCACCGATCAATGCCCTTCGGCTGACCCTGCACCCGGACGGCCTGGCCAAACGGATCGGCAACATCGCCGAGGTCCGCGCCAGCGCACTCGCCAGCCTGCAACGCCAGGCCGCGAGCACCGCCGACCCCGAGCTCCAGGACCTGTACGACGAACTCCGCGCGTACGCCGTGGACGACAAGCCGGCACCACCCGGACCGGCTGAGGTCGTCATACCGTTCAAGCTCACGCACGACGGGCGCGAGTTGTCGTTGCTGACGATGATCGCGACGTTCGGCACCCCGCTCGACGTCACGGTGTCCGAGCTGATGATCGAGTCGTTCTACCCCGCTGACGATGCGACCGCGGAGTACCTGCGGAGCCTTTCGTGAAGCCGGCCAGGGAGGTCGCAGACACGATCGAGCTGCATCTGCAGTACCTCGATCGCTATCGCGAGATCATCGAGAAGAAGCTGACCGGGCTGAGCGACGCCGAGCTACGCGGCAGCCGGTTGCCGTCGGGATGGTCGCCACTGGAGCTGCTGAAGCACCTGGTCTTCATGGAGCGACGGTGGCTGCGCTGGGGCTTCACCGCTGAGCAGGTCGAGCATCCGTGGGGTGATTCCGGAGATGATCCCGACGGTCGCTGGGCGGTGACGGCAGACGACTCGCTGGAGAGCCTGCTGGCTCAGTTGCACGTGGGTGGTGAGTTCACGCGGCAGGTCGTCAGCGGAATGGATCCCGCGACGGTTGCGTCTGCCGGCGGGCGGTTCGGGCCCGACGATCGGCCGACGCTGAACTGGATCTTGTTCCATGTCCTGCAGGAGTACGCACGGCACGCGGGCCACTTGGACGTGGCCCGCGAGCTCGTGGATGGAGCCACCGGCGAGTAGGTCTTGCAGGGTGGCCTACTCGCCGGTGGCCGGGAGCCCTACCGGCCTGAGGAGGGGTGGCCGGTCGGGAACGCCGTCGGGATGCTCGGCGTCGGGAAGCTCGGCTTGGACGTCGGGGTCGGCAGCGTCGGCTTCGTGGTCGGGATCGACGGCAGCGTCGGCTTGCTGTGCGGCTTGACCGTCACCTTCACACCGGCCGACACCGTCACGGTCGGCACAGCCGGCTTCGGTGCGGTCGGCTTCGCCGTCGGCAGGTTCGGCTTGCTCGGCAGGTTCGGCTTGATCGGCAGGCTCGGCTTACCGGTCGGCACGCCCTGCACGCAGTCCGGCACGGCCGGGACCGCGGGCTTGCCGGGCAACGACGGCTTAGCGGTCGGGAGCGTCGGCTTGGCCGGCAGCGAAGGCTTGCTCGGCAGCGTCGGCTGGCCGGTCGGAAGCGACGGGAGGGTCGGCTTCGTCGTCGGCAGGCTGGGCTTGCCCGTCGGGAGCGCCGGCAGCGTGGGCTTTGTCGTCGGCAGGCTCGGCTTGCTCGGCAGCGTGGGCTTGCCGGTCGGCCAGGTGGGCTTGGCGGTGGGGATACCCGGCTTGCTCGGCAGCGTCGGCTTCGTCGTCGGCCAGGCCAGCTTGGCAGGCAACGAGGGCCGGGTGGTCGGCAGGCTCGGCTTGCTCGGCAGCGTGGGCTTGCCGGTCGGCAGCGTCGGCAGGGTCGGCTTCGCCGGCAGCGTGGGCTTGGCCGGCAATGTCGGCGTCGGCGGGTTGTTCGGGTCGATCGTCGTGTTCACGACCACCTTTGGCAGCTGCGGCTTGGCCGGAAGGCAGGTCGGGTCGATCGACGGCGCCGACGGCGTACCGGCCGGAATCACTGCCGGCACCGGAGGCTTTCCGCCGACCAGCAGGTTCTTGACCGGAAGGGTCGGCCCGCCGACCGCGGCGGACACGGTCGCAACGGTTCCCGCCAGGGCGGTGACGCCCGCGGCGGCCAGTCCCCGGCGCAGCCAGGTCAGCCGCTTGCCGCGCCGCATCAGGTCACCGGCGTCCGGCTGCCACGGCTCGATCTCATACGTCAGCGCGTTCCGTACTTGCTGCTCGTCACTCATCAGTTTCCTCCAACTCCGCTGTCGATCAGGTCGGGTGCCAGACGCAACTTGGCCAGCGCCCGGGAGGCCGTGCTCTTCACGGTCCCGGTCGCCATGCCGAGGAGCTCGGCGGTCTCGGCCTCGGAGAGATCCTGCGAGTAGCGCAGCGCGACCACGGCTCTCTCCCGGACGGTCAGACCGTTGAGAGCCGAGAGCACGGCCTCCCTGGTCTGGACCGCCCCGGCGAAGTCCGCCACCGCTCGCTGGTCCCAATCGTTTGCTACCGGATCACTGGGTACTTCGTTGTTCCAGCGCCGGCGGGCCTGGGAGAGGAATCGGTTGACCAGCACCCGCCGGACGAACCGCAATGGGTCGCCCTCCAGCCGGTGCCATTTCGGATAGGACCGCATCAACGCCTGCTGCACGAGGTCCTCGGCGGTATGCCGATCGCCGCACAACATCTCCGCGAAGCGGAGCAAAGGGGTCGACTGCGCCACGACGAATCGCTCGAAGTCGGCGTCCGCGGTCCGGGTCATCGATTCTCCTCAGCCTCTGTCACACCGGTCCAAACCCGCTGAGTCACCGATCGGGTTCTGTTCGGAGTGGGAGAAATTTATTCACGGGCCTATACAGAGGTGGTGTTTGTTTGTCACATTGGGTGCACAAGCCTTCACCGCCCCGGAGGTTCCGCCCATGCGTACCAGTCGTCCAGCCGCACTCGCCGCCTGTCTGGCCGTGACCGCGGCGATCTTTACCGCAACCTTGCCGAGCGCCGCCGCCACACCCGATCCCGCGCCCACACCCGATCCCGCCGCCTCCCAGCCCGTCACCGTCGCGCAGCCCGTCACCGTCGCGCAGCCGGTCGCCGGGTCGAGCAACGTCCGCGTTGAAGGCGGCCGCATCGTCCTCGGCGACGCACCCGCCGCGATCGGCTCGACCGAGATCAACCAACGCTCCGGCCTGGCCGAGCTCACCCCGGTCCACTTCGCCGCCTTGACCTCGGCCGTGGTGGTCGGCTACACGGCCGCCATACCAAACGGTATGTCCGGGTCGGTCGACGTACGATCCTGGGCCGACGGCCGATGGTCGGAGTGGACCGAGGCGAAGACCGGCACACCGACCGCATTGCCCACCGCGAGCAGCCAGGTCCAGCTGCGGGTGATCCTCACCGCGCCACCGACCGGCGGCAGCCCGTCCGTCGCCGATCTGACCGTGCAGCCGGCCGACAAGATCGCGGCTCCGCGGATGAGCATTCAGGCCGCGCCGCTCAAGTCGCACGTCTTCGCCACCCGCGAAGGCCTCGTCGGCGGTACGACGGCCAACGGCCACGTGATCGTGAGCCGCGACCACTTCGTCGCACTGCCCTCACGGCGCGGGCTGTCCGGCAACGGATCCGGCACGTACTCCGTCAAGGTCTGCACCGCGTCACGCTGCGCCTTCGAGCCGGTGTGGGACGTCGGGCCGTGGAACACGAAGGACGATTACTGGAACCCGAGCGCGACCCGCGAGATGTGGAAGGACCTCCCACAGGGCAAGCCCGAGGCGCAGGCGGCGTACCAGGACGGGTACAACGGAGGCAAGGATCAGTTCGGTCGGACCGTCGCCAACCCCGCTGGGATAGACCTTGCGGACGGCGTGTTCTGGGACGCGCTGAAGCTGGCCGACAACTCGTTCGTCGACGTTACCTATCTGTGGACGGGTGACGGCGGCCGCGGCACGGTCTCGATCTCGTCCGGCTACCTGAACGTCCGCAACGCGCCGAACTCGACCGGCGCAGTCGTCGGCATGGCCGGCAAGTCCGCACAGGTCACCGTCGAATGCCAGACCACCGGTGAGACCGTCACCGGTTCCCAGGGCACCACCAACATCTGGCTCCGCGTGAATACCGGCATGTACGTCGCAAAGGCCTGGATCTCGGCCGGTACCTTCGGCACCTGCTGATGCAAGCTGGGACTCCCGTACGCCCGCCCACGTACGGGAGTCCCGGTGTCAGCGAGCCAGCGGGTCCGCGCCGCCGCCGAAGCGCTTGAGCAGCTTGCCCTGCGCGTCGTACACGAAGACGCCGTTGCTGCGCGAGTTCTGCGGCGTCAACGGAGTCACCTGCGCGGAAGACTCGACCCAGCCGGTGATCCCGGCGAGCCGGTAGATCTTCCCGTACCAGGCCTTGGTGCCGACCGTGTAGACGACGGTCGCGGCCTGCGAGCTCTTGAAGACCGAGCTGACCGTACCGCCGACCGACTGCATTCCCGGGTCGGCACCATCGCCAATGTTGGCGTTACCAACGGTTTGCCGCCACCCGAACGGCTCGTACGCCGGCTCACCCGGCTGTCGGCTGATCACCGCCCACTGCGTGCCCTTGGTCTTGAAGTACAGCCCCGGACCGAGCTTCACCTCCTGCCCGGCGGCCAGCGTCCCGACCGCGGGCCGGGCATTCTGGACCTGGTACTTCGTTGCCTTAGGCGCCTTCTTCACCGGCCCCGCGGGCGTGGTGCTCTTCACGATCGTCCCACCCGGACCGCCCGCCACCGCGGTGTCCTGAGCGGCGGCCTTGTCGCTCGTCCCGGTGAATACCGCGACAGCGATCATCGTGCCCGCCACCGCGACCGCGGCGAGGCCGGCCGGCAACAGCCGGGCCAGCCCTCTCGTGTCTCGCATCTCGTTGCCTTTCGCAAGGTTTCGTTGTCGGGCTGAAGGACGTGCCCGCCGCGGGAAAGGTTCTTCACCGGCGCAACGGATCGTCCTTGGGATCACCGAGACACCCGACCAGCTTGCCGTCGGCGTCGTACGCGAAGACCGACTGCGCGTCGACCGGGAGCACCGCCGTCGCCGCGACCCAACCCGGGATACCAGCCAGCCGGCGGATCTGCCCGTACCAGGCCTTGCGGCCGGATGTGTAGACGACCGTGGTCGCCGTCTCGCTCCTGAACACCGACGTCACCACGTTGTCGGCGATCTGCAGCCCCGGATCCGCGCCGTCGCCGATGTTGGCGTTCCCGACTGTCTGCCGCCAGCCGAACGGCTCGTACGCCGGCTCACCCGGCCGCCGGCTGATCACCGCCCACTGGGTGCCTTTGGTCTTGAAGGACAGGTACGGCCCGATCTTCACCTCGGCACCGGCGGCGAGCGGGACCACCGCAGGTCGGGTGTTCTGGAAGACGTATCGCGGCGGCGTGACAGACGGGGTCACCGACGAGGGCGTCGCAGCCACCGGAGGACCAACCGCCACCGGATCCTGCGCGACCAGCAGGCCGACTGCTGCGACTCCAGCGACTCCAGCCGATGCCGCGGCGGCCGTGAGCACCCCACGGCGACGCCGCCGGCGCGCTCCGGCGATCACCCGCGCGGGGTCCAGCGCCGGGCTGTCCGTCTGCAGCTCGCGGAGCTCGCTCTCGATGGTCATACCGTCTCTCCCACTCCAGCCAACGCCGGCGCGGCGCGCAGCTTCCGCAAGGCCCGGGCGTTCGAGCTTTTCACCGTGCCGACTGCCACCCCAAGAACGGCAGCGGTGTCCCCCTCGGACAGGTCCTCCACATGCCGGAGTACGACGACCGCACGCTCCCGCCGGGTCAGCAACCGCAGAGCACTGAGCAACGCCAGCCGACGATCGCTGAGCCCGGCCGAATCACTCAGGGCGCCGGCCCAAGGCTCCAGGTCCATGGGATCGCCACTCGGCCGCTCCCGCCAGAGCCGTCGCCGCACCCACGACAGGTGCTGGTTGACCACCGCCTGCCGGACATACGCAAAGGGATCAGCCATCTCGATCCGGTCCCAGCGCAGGTACGCCTTCTCCAACGCCGTTTGCACCAGATCCTCGGCGAGCCCCGCATCCCCGCACAGCATCCGCGCGAAGTGCATCAGCCGAGCGGACCTGGCCAGCACGAAGGCCGTGAAGTCGTCGTCGCGACTCCCCGCAGCACCCATCCGGCGGCCTCCGTCCAGTTGCCCTCAGGCAACAGGACGCCGCGCCGGGGTCAAAGGTTCTGTCGCGTCGTACATCTTGTCCGAGCCGCTCAGCCTGGGCAGCGCGATCGTGTCGGCGGCCAGGCGAACGCGGTTGCGGCCGGCGGCCTTGGCGGCGTACATCGCGCGGTCGGCGCGGAGCAGCAGGTCGTCGACGGTCGCTCCGTCGTTCGGATACACGGCGACGCCGATGCTCACGGTCAGGTGGAACGTGTCCGGATCCAGGTCCGGTGCGTCGAGAACGCCGGCGCACATCGCGGCCAGCGGGCTGGCGGAGACCGCGTTGCGCAGCCGGTCGGCGGTGATGGTCGCCTCGTCGAGCCCGGTGTCCGGGAGCGCGATCACGAACTCCTCGCCGCCGAACCGGCCGATCACGTCCTTCGCCCGGATCGCGCTGCGCAGGATCGTCGCCACCGCGCGCAGGGCCTCGTCGCCGACGAGATGGCCATGCCGGTCGTTGACCTGTTTGAAGTGGTCGATGTCGATCAGCAGGACCGCCATCGGCTCGCGCTGGGCCCGGACGGTCCGCAGCATGTCCTCGGTCCGCCGGCGCCACCAGTCGACCCGGGTCAGGCTGGTCTTCGGATCGGTCTGTGCCTCGGACTCCAGTTGACCGAGGAGCAGGGCGCGCTGCGCGGTCAGCGTGATCGGGATCGCGACGAACGCGAACCACGGGCTGATCAGGCAGGCGGCCGCGAGCAGGCATCCGAGCGTGGCGGCGGTCGCGTCGGTGCCCAAGTCGTCCAGACCGCCGATCACCTCGCGGCGACTGCTGCCCGGGATGATCAGTGAGATCGCCAGCCCGCAGAGCACGGTGTCGGTCGCGACGTACGCCGCCGAAGCGCCGACCATCGAGACGACCAGACCGAAGTCGCCGCCGGTGACGCCGCGGAGCGAGACGAAGACCTCGTGCGCGGCGCCGACCGCGAGCACGTGGACCGCGGTCGAGAAGGCCCATCGGTACGGGATGCATTTGCCGGCCCGGATCCGCCACCAGATCCGGAGCAGCACGGCGACCAGGATCGCCAGCGCCGGATGCAGGATCACGGTCGCGGCGATCATCCAGGCGGGGGCGAGATCCTTGTGCAGCGCGCCGCCGCGCCGCCGCCGGTTCTCCACCCGGCGCGCGCCCTCGACCGAGATCAGGGCGGAGACCGTCAGCGCGAACACCACATCCAGCCCGCGCCAGTCGGGACGGTCCGTGAACGCCTTCACGCCGTACCCGATCGCGGCCAGGTCCACGAGCACCACGACGGCGAACGCCGGGACCGTCAGGGTCCAGAGCGCCCAGGAACGCACCGCTTGCCTACTCTGTGCAACCATCACCTCACACGGTACGACGAGTGAGCGTCAGGTCCCAATCCGTCGCGGCGCGGCTGTGGATGACGACTTGGAAACGATCGACAATCCTTCGGTAATCAGTCGTTTGATCAACAATCAGACGCCGGATTGCCTTGCAAGGAAGGAAAATCAGCGCCTTCGAGCAGAACCGAAGAGCCCGCGGACGATCTCCCGGCCGGCCGACCGGGCGAACTGCTTGAACGCCGACGAGCCGATGACCTGCTCGACCATCGACTTCTCCTGCTTCTGCGCCCGCGGCCGCGACTCCGGCTGCTGCTTGGCCTGCTCCTTGGCCTGCTTCTCGGCCTCGGCCTGCGCCGCGCCGGCCTGCACCTTCGCCGCGAGGATCTCGTACGCCGACTCGCGGTCGATGGCCTGCGAGTACTTCGCGTCGTTCGGCGAGGCCTGCACCGCCGCGGTCTGCTGCTCCGCGGACGCCGGCGCCATCAGCGACTGCGGCGCGCGCAACCGGGTCCACGCGACCGGGGTCGGCGCACCCTTCTCGTTCATCACGGTCACGATCGCCTCGCCGATCCCGAGCTGGGTCAGCACCTCGCCCAGGTCGTACGACGAGGTCGGGAACGTCGATACGGTCGCCTTCAGCGCCTTGGCGTCGTTCGGCGTGTGCGCCCGCAGCTGGTGCTGCACCCGCGAACCGAGCTGCGCCAGTACGTCGTCCGGCACGTCCTTCGGCGTCTGCGTCACGAAGAAGACGCCCACACCCTTCGACCGGATCAGCCGGACGGTCTGCGCGATGGCGTCCAGGAACGCTTTCGACGCGTCGTTGAACAGCAGGTGCGCCTCGTCGAAGAAGAACACCAGCTTCGGCTTGTCCAGGTCACCGACCTCGGGCAGGTCGTGGAACAGGTCGGCGAGCAGCCACATCAGAAACGTGGAGAACAGCGCAGGCCGGTCCTGCAGGTTCGGCAGTTCGAGCAGCGAGATGAGGCCCTTGCCGTCCCGCTGCTGCAGGAGGTCGGCGGTGTCGAACTCCGGTTCGCCGAAGAACGCCTCCGCGCCCTGGTCCGCAAACCCGATCAGCGACCGCAGGATGACGCCCGCGGTGGCCGCGGAGAGCCCGCCGAGTTCCTTCAGGTCGTCCTTGCCCTCGTCGGAGGTGAGGTGCTGGATGACCGAGCGCAGGTCCTTGATGTCGAGCAGCGTCAGCCCGGCCTTGTCGGCGTAGTGGAAGATCAGCCCGAGCGACGACTCCTGTACGTCGTTCAGCCCGAGCACCTTGGAGAGCAGCACCGGCCCGAACGAGGTGATCGTGGCGCGGATCGGGATCCCGGTGCCCTGGCCGCCGAGCGCGTAGAACTCGGTCGGGAACCCGGTCGCGGTCCAGTCCTGGCCGATCGACTTGGTCCGCGCCAGCAGCTTGTCGTTGCCCTCGCCAGGCTGCGAGACACCCGACAGGTCGCCCTTGATGTCGGCCGCGAACACCGCCACACCGGCCGCAGACAGCTGCTCGGCCATCAGTTGGAGAGTCTTCGTCTTACCGGTACCGGTGGCGCCCGCAACCAGGCCGTGCCGGTTCATCATCCCCAGCGGGATCCGGACCGCCGCCTCCGGTTTCGGCTCACCGTCGACCAGCAACGCACCCAGCTCGAGTGCCGGCCCCTCGAACGCGTACCCCTGCTTGACGGTCTCTACGACGTCGCCTGACTCAGCCATGGCCAGCGTGCCTTTCCCCGGTTGCCTGGAATCCCTCGGTACTACCCGGTCGGCATGCTAGTCCTCGCCGTCCTGTTAGGACGCTTGGCGACGCCGAAAGGTTGTATGCGAGCAGCGGACTATTCCGGTGACATTCATGACCTCCACTTGAGACCTTCTACCCCGCTAGACTTCGGGAGGTGATCTTCAAGCGTGTCGGGGAAGACCGGCCGTACCCGGACCATGGGCTGCGGCCGAAGGACTGGTCCTCGCTGCCACCACGGCAGGTGCGGCTGGACGAACTCGTCACGACGAAGGGCACCCTTGACCTGAACGCGCTGCTCGACGAGGACTCGACCTTCTACGGCGACCTGTTCGCGCATGTTGTGGAGTGGAAGGGCGACATGTACCTCGAGGACGGCCTGCACCGCGCCCTCCGTGCCGCGCTGCAGCAGCGTCAGGTCCTGCACGCTCGGGTCTTGGTAGTGGACTGACCCATGTCTGCTCACGGGGGGTTGAGCCGATGACAGCGATCCATCCGCAACCGCGGCCGCATTCGCGCATTCGCTGGCGTACGCCGATCACGATGGTGATCCTGCTGGGCATTCTGGCCGGCGGCGGGTGGTGGGGCTGGAACTCGCTGATCAACAGCAGCGCCGAGCCGACGTGTGTCGAGCAGAAGCTCCCGAACAACCGGCTGGTCCCGAAGCAGGTCGTGCTGAACGTGTACAACGGCGGCGCCCGGGCAGGCTCCGCGCAGCGGGTCGCCGACGCGCTGAAGCAGCGCGGGTTCAACATCGGCAAGATCTCCAACGAGCCCAAGGGCAACAAGGTCGACGTGGCCGAGCTCCGCGGCGTCGCGGCGAACTCGCCCGAGCTGGCGCTGGTCGCCGGTCAGCTCAACCAGAAGGCCGTGCTGGTCGCCGACGGCCGCACCGACCACACCGTCGACCTGGTCATCGGCGCCGGCTTCGGCTCGGTCCGCCTCAAGGGCATCCCGTCGGTCCAGGTGCCCGCCGGCACCACCGTCTGCCTCCCGGTCATCCACACCCCGCAGCCCGTCCCCTCCGGCCAGAACCCGAACTGACCTCAGTGCTGTTCGCGGCCGCGTTCGCCGAACCAGCCGGCCAGGCGGCCGGCCCGGGACACGGCTCGTAGGCGGCGGACGGCCTGTTCGCGGACGGCGCTCGGGGCAACGACCAGCATCGAGTCGGCGGCGCGGAGGACCGTCCGGCGGTCCGGCACGAAGGTATGTTCGCCGCGGATGACGAGCGAGACCGAGACGCCCGGCGGCAACCGCAGTTCGCCGATCTCGACGCCGGCCAGCCGCGACTCGCTCGGGACGTAGACCTGGAGCATGTCCGCGCCGAGCGACTCCAGCGGAGCCACGTCGATGTCGACCTCGTGGGCCGCGTTCTCGTCGAGCACCTTGAGACGGGCCGCCAGCCACGGCAGCGACGGCCCTTGCAGCAGCGTGAACAGCAGGACCAGCACGAAGACCACGTCGAAGATTCGGTCCGCCTGCGGCACTCCCTCGGCGAGCGGGATCGTCGCCAGGACGATCGGCACCGCGCCCCGCAGCCCCGCCCACGAGATGAACGTCCACTCCCGCCACGGCAGCCGGAACGGGGCCGCGGAGATCGCCACCGACGGGAACCGCCCAACCACCGTCACCGCGATCCCGATCACCAGCGCGAGAAGTACGTCGTTCAGCCGGAACCGTCCGGGTGACGCCAGCAGCCCGAGCATCACGAACAGCCCGATCTGCGCGAGCCAGGCGATTCCGTCCACGAACGACCGGGTCGCCATCCGATGCGGCAATTCCGCCCGCCCGAGCACCAGCGAGGTCACGTAAACGGCCGCGAATCCGGATACGTGCAGCAGGACGGAGCCCCCGGCGTACGAGATGAAGGCGACCGACATCACCGCGAGTGGGTAGAGCCCCGCGGAGCCGAGCGCCATCCGGCGGATCAGGCCGACGCTGACCCACCCGATCAGCAGACCGAACAAGGCGCCGACGACGAGCTCGTACAGCACCAGGCCGGTGAACGACAGCACGCCCTTCTCGCCGACCTCGCCCGTGCTCACCAGGGTGACCAGCAGGACGGTCGGTGCGTCGTTCAGACCGGACTCTGCCTCCAGCGCCCCACGCAGCCGGGGCCGGATCGGCACCCGTCTGAGCACCGAGAACACGGCCGCCGCGTCCGTGGGAGACGTCACGGCACCGAGCAGCACCGACAGCTGCCAGCTGAGTCCGAGGACGAAATGCGCTACACAGGCGACCACAGCGACGCTGATCGCGACCCCGACCGTCGCGAGGACCAGCCCGAGCGGCATCACGGGGCGTACTTCGTTCCACCGGGTGGTCAGACCGCCCTCGATCAGGATCACGACCAGTGCCGCGAACCCCAGCGCATGCGCCAGCTGCGCGTCCTCGAAATGGATGTGCCCCGGCCCCGACTCGCCGAGCACCAGACCCATCCCGAGGTAGATGAGCAGCGACGGGAGCCCGAGCCGCGCGGTCAGCCGGACGGCGACGACCGCGACCAGCAGGATCACAGCCCCCGCCAGCAGGATCCGGTCGAGCTCCGATACATCCATTGGGGCCCTCCCGTCGAACGTCAGGTCCCGAGAGACGAAAACCCTGACGCATCACACAGCATCAGGGTCTTCGGCCTATCTTCCGCCCCGGAGGGCGGTTGGCGGTGGCGGAGGGATTTGAACCCTCGGACGGGGGTTGCCCGTCACGCGCTTTCGAGGCGCGCTCCTTCGGCCGCTCGGACACGCCACCGCCGAGGACAATATCAAGGCCGGTGACGAATGAAGAAATCGCGCAGCCGCGCGCCCGCCTCGTCGGCCATCACACCGCCGATCACCTCGGGCCGATGGTTGAGCCGGCGATCCCGAACGACGTCCCACAGCGATCCCACCGCGCCCGCCTTCTCGTCGTACGCCGCGAAGACCAGCCGGTCGAGCCGGGCCAGCACGATCGCCCCGGCGCACATCGTGCACGGCTCCAGCGTGACGACGAGCGTGCACCCGCTGAGCCGCCACTCGCCGACGTGCCGCGCCGCCTCCCGGATCGCGAGTACTTCGGCATGTGCGGTCGGGTCACCCGTCGTCTCGCGCTCGTTGTGCCCGCGCCCGATCACCTGGCCGTCGGCATCCACCACAACGGCCCCGATCGGTACGTCGGGAAGCGCCTTCTCGCCCTCTTCCAGCGCGAGCGTCATCAACCGCGACCACTCGCGCCGCAGCAGTGGGCTAGCCAACAGCTTCGATCGCGTCGTGGAACTGGTTGCCGAACCCAAGCGCCTCCGCGATCTCCTCGAGCATCTCCTCGGGGTAGAGGTCGACGTCGTCGCAGAGCGCACCGAGGTCCATCGCGGTCATCCCCAGGTCCGCGATGATCGCGAGATCGCCGGCCGGGACCTGTTCGTCGTCGTCATCGGCCAGCGGGATGTCCAGCTCGTCGACGACCTGCCGGGCGATCGGCCACTCGGTGGCGGCGGTCACGTCGGAGATCAGCAGCCGGGCCCGGCCACCGGCGACGCGGACCAGCACGAAGAAGTCCTCGTCGACCGACACCATGCCCAGTACACCGCCCTCACCAGGAAACCGGCGCAGCGCCGACACCAGCGTGGACAGGTCCGGTTCACCACGGAGCACCAGCGGGGTGACGGTCCAGTTCCCGTCCTCGGTGTAAGCGGCGACCGCGAAATCGAGGTCAGTGGTCATCGGCCCAGCTATGGCATCGGACACCGGGTCATCGTCCCAGACTCCGCCTCTCCATGCGATCTCGGAGCGATATCAGATCCACCAACACCGGTCAACAGTCGGAGGTCCGGCGACTCCTCCTAGTGATGGTAGGTAGCTCTCCGCATCGCCTCGCGTAACTGCCGGACCCGCGCCCGCCGGGGTGCGATCCGGTCGCGGAGTGCCTTCGCCTCCTCCAGCTCGCGCAGGAACTCGGCCCGCCGGCGCAGCCGGTCGAGGTCACGGCGGGGTACCACCAGGCGCGGTTTGGGCTCGAGGGTCATCGGCGTACTCCCTGGTGGGCGAAGCAGGGCAGATTCCGGTGCACTTTCGAGTGTGACAGCGAGCGAGGTTTCCCGACGCGAATCGCCGACGGTAGCGTTCCGGCTTATGCAGATCCTCGTCGTGGACCACCCGCTCGTCGCCCACAAGCTCACCGCGCTGCGCGACGAGCACACGGACTCACCCACGTTCCGCCGGCTGACCGAGGAGCTCGTCACGCTGCTCGCCTACGAGGCGACCCGGGACGTCCGCACCGGTCCGGTCACTGTCCAGACCCCCGTCGCCGAGGCGGAGGGCGTCAAGCTGGCCGCACCGAAGCCGCTCGTGGTGCCGATCCTGCGGGCCGGGCTGGGCATGCTCGAGGGCATGACCCGGCTGCTTCCGACCGCGGAGGTCGGATTCCTGGGGATGGTCCGCAACGAGCAGACCCTGACGGCCTCGACGTACGCCGAGCGCCTGCCGGAGGACCTGTCCGGGCGCCAGTGCTACGTCCTCGACCCGATGCTGGCGACCGGCGGCACGCTCGCGGCAGCGATCCAGTTCCTCGTCGACCGCGGCGCCGACCACATCACCGCGATCTGCCTGCTCGCCGCCCCCGAAGGCGTGGAGCGCGTCGAACGCGAACTCACCCACCTCGACGTACCGTGCAACCTCGTCATCGCCGGCATGGACTCCCACCTCAACGACAAGGGCTACATCGTCCCAGGCCTGGGCGACGCCGGCGACCGCCTGTACGGCGTGGCGCAGTAGAAGCAAACCAAACAAGCACGCACCCGGACGGTTGCCCTTAGCAACCAGAGCGAACTGGTCGACCCGAGGTCCGGCAAGGGCGTCACAGCCGATGCCGCAGGCAACTAGAAGGCGTACGGGTACGGCGACCAGTCCGGGTCGCGTTTCTCGAGGAACGCGTCACGGCCCTCGGCGGCCTCGTCGGTGCCGTAAGCGAGGCGGGTGGCCTCGCCCGCGAACAGTTGCTGGCCGACCAGTCCGTCGTCGATCAGGTTGAACGCGTACTTCAGCATCCGCTGCGCGGTCGGCGATTTCGCGCAGATCTTCTTGCCCCACTCGAGGGCGACCGCCTCGAGCTCGGCGTGCGGCACGACCTTGTTCACCATGCCCATCCGGTACGCGTCCTCGGCGGAGTACTCGTCGCCGAGGAAGAAGATCTCCCGCGCGAACTTCTGCCCGACCTGACGGGCCAGGTACGCCGATCCGAACCCGCCGTCGAACGACGCCACGTCCGCATCGGTCTGCTTGAACCGCGCATGCTCGGCCGAGGCCAGCGTCAGGTCCGCGACCACGTGCAAGCTGTGTCCACCACCCGCGGCCCACCCGGGAACGACACAGATGACGACCTTCGACATGAAGCGGATCAGCCGTTGTACTTCGAGGATGTGCAGCCGCCCCGCGCGGGCCGGCTCGATCGAATCCGCCGTCGTGCCCTCGGCGTACTTGTAACCGTCCTTACCGCGGATCCGCTGATCGCCGCCTGAGCAGAACGCCCATCCGCCGTCCTTCGGCGAGGGACCGTTGCCGGTGAGCAGCACGCACCCGACGTCGGTCGACATCCGCGCATGATCGAGCACGCGGTACAGCTCGTCGACGGTCTGCGGCCGGAACGCGTTGCGTACTTCGGGCCGGTTGAACGCGATCCGCACCACGCCGGCGTCAACTGCCCGGTGATAGGTGATGTCGGTCAGCTCGAAGCCGTCCACCTGCTTCCAGGCCGACGGGTCGAAGATCTCGGAGACAGTCACCCCGCGAGCATATTTCAGGCCTTCGCGGTGCTCTCCCGCAGTACTACCTCGGCCTTGAACGTCTCCGTCGTCACGTCGCCGCCCTCGATCGCGAGTTCGAGCGCACGCCGGCCCATCTGCTCCAGCGGCAGCCGCACGGTCGTCAATCCGGGCCACACGTCGCGCAGCGTCGCGATGTCGTCGAAACCTGCGACCCCGAGCTTGCCCGGTACATCGACCCCACGCGTCCGCAAGGCGGACATCGCACCGACTGCCATCACGTCGTTCACCGCGAACATGCAGTCCACATCGGCATGCCGATCAAGCAGCCCCTCGGCAGCGGCGTACCCACCGTCGCGGGTGAAATCACCGGTCTCGATCGCTACGGGCTGCAACCCCGCCTCGGCCAGACCGTCGACGAACCCGGCCCGCCGATCGCGTGCCGTGGCAAGTGTCTCCGGACCGCCCAGTACGGCGAACTTCCGCCACCCGAGCGCGACCAGCTCGCGAGCCAGATCGGCCGACCCGGTGCGGTTGTCCGGCTCGACCGTGTGCGCCGGCATCCCGGACTGACTGACGAGCGCGAGACCCGCGCCGGAGTTGAGGAAACTCTCCACCTCGGACGCCGTCCGGGAGAGGCTGTCGGCATCGGTCCGACGGCTACCGATCATCACCGCGGCGCGGGCCCGCTGCGCCCGCAACGACGACAGGTAAGCGATCTCGCGGTCGGAGTCCCGGAACGTGCTGGCCATCATCACCAGCAGGTTGCGTTCGTCCGCGGCGCGCATCACGCCGTTCGCGATCGCGGCGAAGTACGGGTCCTCGATGTCGTGCACCAGGATGCCGACCAGGTTCGTCGACGACTTGGCCAGGGCCTGTGCCTGTGCGTTCGGCGTGTAGCCGAGCTCGTCGGCGGCTGCCTTGACCCGCTCCTGCAGTTCCGGACGGGGTACCCGGTCCCCGCCGTTCAGCACACGGGAGGCGGTCGCGACCGACACACCCGCACGCTGTGCAACGTCCAGCAATGTCACCGGTGCTCGCAGATTCACTGGCCTACCCTTTCGTGCGTCCCCCCCGGGGGCGGTGGCGGTCACCCTATCGAATCGCCCGTTCTCACGCTGAGTATCGGGCAGATCGCTGCCAATCCCGGCAGAACCTGGCGTTGCGGCGCGCGAGTGACTAGCCTTCCCAGCCATGACGACCGTCCGCGCCAGGATGACGATCCTGGTCTCGTCCGCCGTGCTCAGCCTCGGGACCGTCACCGGCCCCGCCGTGGCTGCTCCGATCCCGGACGGGCCCGCTGCCGCCCCGGCAGCATCCAGTGTGCCGCAGCACGTCGACGCGCGCACCAAGAGCACGCAGCCGGTCTACGACTACGCCAACGCGATCCGCGAATCGGTGTACGTCGACACCACGATGGACACCGATTCCGACGGCAAGGACGACGTGATCGCGGTCGACATCGTCCGTCCCAGCGAGCCCGTCCTCACCGGTGTGAAGATCCCGGTGATCATGGACGCCTCGCCTTACTACTCCTGCTGCGGACGCGGCAACGAGAACGAGAAGAAGACGTACGACAGCGACGGCACGATTCAGAAGATGCCGCTCTTCTACGACAACTACTTCGTCCCGCGCGGGTACGCGATGGTCGGCGTCGACATCCTGGGCACCGGACGGTCGACCGGCTGCGGTGACGTCGGCGGCCCCGACGAGATCCGGTCCGTGGTGGACGTGATCGACTGGCTGAACGGACGCAACACCGCGCACACTGCCGACGGGCAAGCGGTGAAGGCGACCTGGACCACCGGCGCGGTCGGGATGATCGGCAAGTCGTACGACGGAACGCTCGCGAACGGCGTCGCGGCGACCGGCGTGAAGGGCCTGAAGACGATCGTGCCGATCTCGGCGATCTCCTCGTGGTACGACTACACCCGCTCCGGCGGTGTTCCGTACTCGGACGACTACATGCCCTGGCTCGGCGGGTACGTCGGCCACGACAGCCCCGCGTGTGACGACGTACGCGGTGACCTCGGTGACAACGACGACGATGACACCGGCAACTACACGACGTTCTGGTCCGAGCGCGACTACACGAAGAACGCGTCGAAGGTGAAGGCATCGGTCTTCATGACGCACGGGCTCAGCGACTACAACGTGCAGACCAACCACTTCTCGCAGTGGTGGTCGGCGCTGTCGCGCAACAACGTGCCGCGCAAGCTGTGGCTCGGGCTCGAGGACCACGTCGACCCGTTCGAGTTCCGCCGCGACGAGTGGGTGGACGAGCTGCACGAGTGGTTCGACTACTGGCTGCAGGGCCTGCAGAACGGCGTGATGAAACAGCCGGCCGTCTCGATCGAGACCTCACCCGATGTCTGGCGCAACTACACGACCTGGCCGGCCGTGAACCGGCCGACGTCGGTGCCGCTGTCGGCCGGCAAACTCGGTGCCGCCGGCAAGGGTTCGGTGATGATCACCGACGATCCCGATCTGACCGAGGACGACATCGTCGCGGATCCGACCGAGGTGATCGCGGGCCGGCAGATGTTCCTGTCCGCACCGCTGACCGCCCCGATGCGGATCAGCGGTACTCCGTCGGTCACGCTCCGGGTGAAGTCCGACTCCGCGACGACCCCGATCACCGCCCGCCTGATCGAGTACGGCGACGCCGAGCGGTACTCCGGGATCCGTACCACTGACAACAGCACCTGCGAGGGTTCGAGCACCGACTTCGACGACAGCTGCTACTTCACCGTCGACAAGCTCACCACCCAGAGCGATCACGGCATCGTCAGCCGCGGCTGGATCGACGCCGCCCACAGCAAGTCACTCTCGAACCCGACGCCGCTCACGCCCGGCACGTGGACGACGGTCAACGTCCCGCTCCGCGCCCAGGACCAGGTCATCCCCAAGGGCCGCGTCCTCGGCCTGGCCGTCACGCTCTCCGACACCGAGTGGACCACCCCGAACGACACCGGCGCCACCATCGACATCGACCTGACCACCAGCAAACTCAACGTCCCGCTGACCTCAGGCAAGATCACCGCCCCCACCCAGCTCCACCCCATCGACGTCGACATCACCACCCCCACCCAACGCCCCAACCTCCACGACCCGAAGAACTAACCCTCCCCCGACCCAGGCCCGCCGACCGGCCCTGCCTCTTGGCCGAGTCGTGAAAATCGGCTGTGAAAATTGGCCTCGATCCACGACTCGCAGTGTGGGGTAGCAGCCAATCGCCACGACTCGGCGGGCTGTGGACAACGGACGTCACCCGGTCGGGGAAATCTGGACAATGGCCGGGTGGTGTTCACGGCAGCGGAGGCTCGAGTCGCGGGAATGTCTCGGGGTGTGCTGCGCGGAGTGCACTACCGGCGGGTGCTGGGGTCGGTGTACGTCGACGCGCACGTCGCGGTGACGCCCCGGGTGCAGGCCGAGGCCGCGTTGTTGCTGACGCCCGGCGCAGTCGTGAGCCACCAGACCGCATTGAGTCTGTGGACCGCCGACGATCGCGCCGGTGACGTCGTACATGTGACTGTCGAGCGCGATCCGCGGGTGAGTCTTCCGCGGGTCAGCGGCCTGCGCGTTCACGAAGTACGGAGCCTCGAGCGGGTACTGCGGGATGGACTGCCGATGACACCGCCCGAGCGAACGTTCCTCGACCTGGCGCCGTACTGCGATCTCGTCGAGCTGGTCTCAGCGGGAGACGCCCTTGTACGGCGGACCGATCTCAGGCCGGGGCACCTGGTCGAGTTGGCGGCCACGACGATCGGCGTTCGGGGCGTCCGGCTCGCTCGCGAAGCGGCTGCGCTCGTCCGGCCGGGCGTTGACTCGCCGATGGAATCCCGGCTGCGGCTCATCATCGTTCTCAACGGACTCCCCGAGCCGCGGATCGGTCACGTCGTCACTGATTCCGGGGGCGGCTGGCTGGCGCAGCCGGACCTGAGTTACCCGGAGGTCCAGTTCGCGATCGAGTACGACGGTGGGCACCACCTGGGTGATGCCCGTCAATGGCGGCAGGACATCCGCCGGCGGGAGAACCTCGAACGCGAAGGCTGGCTGGTCCGCGTGATCACGGCGTACGACCTTCTGCAGACCCCCGGCACTGTCATCGCCCGCATCGCCGAGGACCTCCACACCCGCCGCCACCCCCGACTCGCCGCCTGATCGCTCCGCCGAGTCGTGGAGTTTGGCTTCTGACCCAGTTGCCGAGTCGTGAGAATCGGCTGACGATTCCAGCCAAATCCCGCGACTCGCAGGATTAGTTGCCTTCGGCTACGAATTGCATGGGGTCGCCGAAGCCGAGGTCCTGGATGCCGGCCGTGTAGAACGCGCCGATCAGGAGGGAGCGGCGGTGGGCTGCGAAGGTCAGCACGTGGGCGACCATGCCGCCGTAGGTGAAGACGCGTGGTGGTTCGCAGGTGGTGTCGACGAAGCTCTCGTCGAAGCGGCCGTCCTCGTTCAGCTGGTTGACCAAGGCAACGAAACGCGAGCCGGCTTCGGCGTGCCGGACGCGGAGTTCGGAGATCGGGGTGGTGACGTCGCGACCGCATTCGGGGACCTGGAACGGGCGGTCCTCGACGGACGCGAGCCACATCTCCTCCTGCCAGACCAGGCGGTCCAGCAGGTACCGGATCGAGATGTCGTCGTCGATACCTTCGACGGACAGCTCGATCGGGCGGTCCAGTACGGCGGCGTCCAGGCGGGCGCCGCGTTCGATCATCTCGCCGGTCAACCAGACGTGATGCTCGACCATTCTGACCAGTACGTCCATCCCTCTCACCTTTCTACGGGCCGGCAGCCGTAGGCCGGCCGGCGGCTGGAAATGCACTCCACTCGGCGCCGTCAGGAAGAACACCCGCGACGCTTCCCGTCGCCAGTCCCGCGGCGACATCCCATAAGCCCTGGCGAACGCCCGGGTGAACGCCTCGTGCGATCCGTACCCGGCCTCGACCGCAACCTCGAGTACCGCGACCGGCTCGGTCAGCAGCCGGTACGCCGCCCGCTCCAGCAGCACGCGCCGCCGGAACGCGAACGGCGACTCGCCGGCCACCGCACCGATCACCCGGTCGAAGTGGAACCGGGACAGATGCACGCGCTCCGCGAGCCCGATGCCGTGCACCGACTCGCACGGCTCGGCCATCCCGGAAGCCACCACCGCCACGAACTCCTCGAACACATCCGCCATGCCCACCACTGTGCCCCCATCCACCGCCGCCGACTTGATCGAAATTGCGGAACCATCAGACTGGTTACCGCAGTACTCCGCAGTGTGTAGTACTGTTCTGCGCGGAACACCTGCTGGAGGAGACCTGATGGATACGAGCCAGCTACTCAAGGGCGTCCTGGACCTCGCGGTGCTTGCCGTGCTGCGCGACGCCGACGGCTACGGGTACGACGTCCTGCGCCGCCTGCGCGCGGCCGGACTGGAGGACGTTGCGGACGCGTCCGTCTACGGGACGCTGCGCAGGCTGTTCGCGGCCGGCGCGCTGACGTCGTACGTGCAGCCGAGCGAGGAAGGCCCGCACCGCAAGTACTACGGGCTGAACAAGACCGGCCGGGACCTGCTGGCGCAGTCCACCAAGACCTGGAACCACTTCGCCGACACGATGTCGGTGCTGCTGCTGGAGAAGGAGGCCGCGTGAACAGCACCCTGACCGGAGCGGTCGCGCTCTACCTGGCCCAGGTGCGGGCTCAGCTCAACGATCTGCCGCCCGGCGAGCTGGAGGACGTGCTCCAGGACGTCAGCGGTCACCTGACCGAGGTGGCGGCGGAGTTCGGCGCGGAGCCGACGCTCGCGGACCTGCAGCAGCGCCTCGGCACGCCGGCGCAGTACGCCGATGAGCTGCGGACCGCGGCCGGTTATCCCCCGCGGTCCGCGCCGGTCAGCCAGGACGATCTGGACGCCGGCTGGAAGGCCCTGCGCTGGGGGCTGATCTCCGCGATCGCCGGACCTTTCTTCGTTGCCGTCAGCATCTTCGCGTGGTCGCGGGACGAGACCCCGTTCTTCGGGCTGCTCGGGCTCGGGATCCTGTTCGTCGCGGCGTTCCTCGGCGTCCAGGCCTTGCGCGGCCACGACCCGCGGATCGTGCTGGACACCCCACACGGGGCGCGCGGCGCCGCCGCCATCCGCGGGTGGATCGACCAGATCCCGCCGAATATCCGGCACGAACTCGTCACGATCGGCCAGCCGGTCTGGTGGGTGGTCCGCGGCGTGATCGGTGCCGGCGGTTTCTTCGCGCTGTTCGGCGCCGCGTCGGTGACGGTCGTCGGGGCGATCGCCGGCGCGGCGGTGTCGATCTGGATCGGGCGGAAGACACAGCAGGACCGGCGCTGGCTGTGGTACGTCGTCCCGCTCAACGTCGTCGCGGCGATCGTGGTGCCGTCGTTCCTGGCGGCGGCGTACGTCGGTGCCTCGTTCGGGTTCCTCAACAACTACAACGACTACCGGGGCAGCTCCTCGCACTACAACCCGCCGTCGAACGGGCTGATGCTGAACGGGAACTCGGTCACGAACATCTACCCGTTCGATGCCCAGGGCAAGCAAGTCTCGGTCCGGCTGTACGACCAGGACGGGAATCCGATCAGCCTGGAGCAGCAGGACTGCGCGACGAACTACGGCACGCAGTCCCGCGACACGACCAGCAACCTGTTCCCACAGGCCGTCGTCGTTCCGGACGAGAACGGCGACACCGGTCCGGACAACTGCGAGGACACCACCAGGGCGCCGTTCGTCCCGCCGCCGGCACCGGCCACCCGCACGACTCCGCCGCCGACCGCAGGCCCGACGCCGACCCCGACCCCGACTCCGACCCCGACTCCGACCCCGACCGCCGCGCCGACAAAGACGCCGATCGTGAAGCCAAGCAAGCCCGCCGGCCCCACCCTCACGGTGCAGCCGACGCGCTAGCGCATCCCGGCAGCGGCGACTCGGCGGTACGTGTAGCCGAGTCGCCGATAGACGGCGATCGCGGCCGCGTTGTCGCCGTCCACCATCAACGCGACCCGCCCGTGCCGCTTGACCAGCTCAGCCGTCACGAACCCGCACACCTGTCGCGACAACCCCTTGCCCCGAGCAACGGGATGCGTCGCGACCCCGGCCAGGAACCCGACCCCCGGCGCACTCCACGCATCGGCCGCGATGCTCAGCAGCTCACCACGATCCCCGGTCAGGGCAGCCCACCGCCGTACGCCGGAACGCCCGGGCCACGCGTACGACTTGGGCGACGCTTCGGTCAGGAGCTCTTCGACACCGGCATCCCCGTCCAGCCAGGCGGCCGTCGTGGTCAGGTCCGGTATCTCGGACGCGTCCATCCACCCGAACGATGCCGAGAACGTCAACCCCGGCACACGTTCCGCCAGGTCGCGCACGAGCGCCTCGTCCCCGAACGGACGGTACGACGGGCCGACCTCACGCAGTACGTCGCGCACCAGCGGCGCCGCATCCTCCACCTGCCCGACCACCGCGAGCCGATCATGCTTGGACACGTCAGGCGAGGCAACCGCCACCGCGTCGCCCTGGCGCCACGCCCGGACCACGCCTCGAGACCGGCGTCCAGGATCGGCCCCAGCAGCAAGCCCCTGCGCCGCCCACTTGACGATCGGGTCACCCCCGCTCACCAGCGACAGCTCAGCCGGTGTCCTGATCTCCTGCACATACCAAACCGTATGTCATGCCCTTGACGCGTAAGCGACCGCCCAAACCCACCACCGCCCGGCGGCCCATCCCTCGCCCGCGTGCTGAGCACCGCCGGGTTGGGGAGGATTATCTACCGATTCGGGTAGAAAATCCTCCCCAACCGAGACGAGGCCCGGCAGGCGCGGCGCGGACGCGGGGTGCGGCGCGGGACGCCGGGACGGGGCGGGACGCCGGGACGGGGCGGGACGCCGGTGCAGCGCGGGACGCGAGTACGGCGCCACAGCACGGGAGACGGGTCCGGCGCGGGACGCCGGGACGGGGCGGGACGCCGGTGCAGCGCGGGACGCGAGTACGGCGCCGCAGCACGGGAGACGGGTCCGGCGCAGGACGCCGGGACGGGGCGGGGCGCCGGGACGGGGCGGGACGCCGGTGCAGCGCGGGACGCGAGTGCGGCGCCGCAGCACGGCGCCGCAGCACGGGAGACGGGTCCGGCGCGGGGCGCCGGGACGGGGCGGGGCGCCGGGACGGGGCGGGACGCCGGTGCAGCGCGGGACGCGAGTGCGGCGCCGCAGCACGGCGCCGCAGCACGGGAGAC
>NZ_SODP01000002.1:1733845-2225489 GCF_004365355.1 Kribbella pratensis
CGGGGCGCCGGGACGGGGCGGGACGCCGGTGCAGCGCGGGACGCGAGTGCGGCGCCGCAGCACGGCGCCGCAGCACGGGAGACGGGTCCGGCGCGGGACGCCGGGACGGGGCGGGGCGCCGGGACGGGGCGGGGCGCCGGTGCGGGACGGGATGCGGGTACGACGTCGCGGTGCGGAGGCGGGTGCGGAGGCGGGTGCGGCGTGGGGTGTCGGCGGGAGGGATGCGGGCTGCCGGGGAGTGGGGCGGGACAGGTTGCCGGCGGATGCGGGGCCCGGGGTGCTGGGCGGGCGTGCTGAACAGGGGCGGGCCGCAGGGCGGGGCGTGGGAGTGGTTATGGGGTGGTCGCGCGTTGGATGGCGTAGGGGACCAGGTGGCGGTAGCCGCGGACCGACACCCGGCGGAGGCGGTGGAGGTCGTACGCGGGGTGGCCGTCCAGGGCGGCGGCCAGTTCGCGGTCGGCGAGGACGCGGCCGGGTTTGCACTCGGTGGTGAGGCGGGCGGCCAGGTTGACGACCTCGCCATACACGTCGCCGAGCCGGATCAGGATCGTGCCGTAGGCGAGCCCGATCCGGAGCTCGGGCAGCCCCTCGTCCGCGTTCACAGCGTCCTGCAGGGCCAGCGCGACCGCGGCGCCCTGGGCGGCGGTGTCGGCGACGAACAGCACTTCGTCGCCAATCGACTTGATCACCCGCCCACCGTTCAGCGCGACGACATCGGCCGCCGTACCCTCGAACCGCTCGATCAGTTCGCCGAGCTCTGCCTCCGTCAGCCGGCGGGTCAACCGCGTGTAGCTGACGATGTCCGCGAACCCGACCGCGCGCACACCCCGCGCCAGCTCGTCGGACCCGGCCACCGACCGCCCAGCGGCCGCGGCGAGATGCCGGCGCCAGACGTAGGTCTGCAACCGCTCCATCGCCGGCAGCAGCAGTCCCGCGACCTCGATCGCCTCGTCCGCCGAGAGGTTGGAGCTAGAGAGGAAGTCCAGGAACATCGCCGACTGCCAGGACGCCAGCCGCGACTGCGTCTGCCCGAGCTTCCGCGCGAGCGAGGACTCCATCTCGGGCTCGATGAACTTGTCGTCCTCGAGCGCCGCGACCAGCCGCAACGCCTCGACGTCGTCGTCGGTGAAGGCCACCTCGTCGTCTGGCACGGTTGCGAACCCGAGCGCGTGCCACATCCGCTCGGCGCGCTGGATCGAGATCCCTGCCCGCTCCGACACCTGCACCCGGGTGAACTTCCGCTCCCCGCCCAGCAGCGTCCGCTCGAAATCCTGAGCCAACGCGGCCAGATCCGGCGCCCCAGGGTCAGTGGCCCCAGGGTCAGTGGCCACCGCGGCGCTCGGCGATGGTGGCGTCGATGGCGTCGCGGAACGCCGGCAGCCGGCGGGTCAGGTCGTCGAACTTCTCCCGGGTGAAGTGCAGCAGCTGCAGCCGCGACTTCGCCGTGACGGTTGCCGTCCGCAACGTGTTCTTCCGGACCGCGACCTCGCCGGCGATATCGCCCGGGCCGAGCGTGGCGATCTCCTGGCCCTTCTCCCGGACCGCCGCGGTGCCGCTGAGGATCAGGTACGCCGCGTCGGGCGGCGTCTGCTCCAGGATCAGCGACCAGCCGGCCGGCACCGAAACTTCCTCACCGGCCCGGAAGATGTCCCTGATGTCCTTTCCGGACAGATCCGCGAACAGCGGGAGATCCCGTGGGGACGTCCTACCCAGTGCCACGTCGCTCCTCCTCGTCGGCCCTGTCTGGCACGGTGCCCGCCGGTCGAACCCGGCGATCCGCCGATGTTTCCAGTCGGTAACTCTAACGGCTCGTAGACGCCGTGGTCACCCTCTGATCCGAAACACGCCCGATCTGCGGTACTGCGGCCTCCGGATCGTCGGTTGCCCACCGCACATACCCGTCCGGCCGGACCAGGATCCGCGCCGCCGGGAGGTCCCCGCCCTCGAGCAGCACGAACCGCCCATCCCGAAGACGCTCAGCCACCGTCGTACCGTCGGTGAGCGTCAGATCCGGCATCCGCCGACCGACCAACGGATGCTCACCGGCCGCATAGGCAAGCCCGATCCCCGAGATCGCGCCGGCCAGCCGCCGATTCGCCTCCGGTACGCCGAGCAGGTCGACGAACGTCTCGCGCAGGCACGCTACGTCGTCGTCCGGCACCATCAGCACGCCCTGCGCCCGCGTGTTCGCGAGTACGGCGCTCGCGGCGGGATGCCGTTCGTCGTGGTAACTGTCCAGCAGGTCGTCGTCCGCATCGCCCCGCACGACCGCGCCGAGCTTCCACCCGAGGTTGAACGCGTCCTGCAGTCCGAGGTTCATCCCCTGACCACCGGTCGGCGAGTGGATGTGCGCCGCGTCGCCCGCCACGAAGACCCGGCCGACGCGATACCGGTCGGCCTGCCGGGCGGCGTCGGTGAAACGCGAGCCGTACCGGAGCTCACGCAGTACGACATCCTCGCCGTACCAGGACTGGAGCGCGGCGGCGACCTCACCGAAGGTGACCGGCTGATCCTTGGGCAGATTTTGTTGCTCCGGGCCCGTGAACAGCGCACGGTGAACGCCGTCCTCCAACGGCACCATCGTCATCACCGCACCATCACGTGGCACCAGCGCCGGCAACTCCCATCCCGGCTCGACACCGGAGACGACGACGTCGGCAACGACCGCGCTGAATCGCCCGTCGCGTCCGGGGAAGCCGATCCCAGCCAGCCTCCGCACCGCGCTCCGTGCCCCGTCGCAGCCGACGACCCACCCCGCCCGGATCGTCGCATCAGCGAACGACGCCACGATGCCGGCCGAGTCCTGCCGGAGGCCGGTCAGCTCGAGACCTCGCCGTACTACGATGCCCTGCGCAACCAAATGATCCTCGAGCAGTTGCTCGATGCGCCGCTGCGGAATCCCAAGCTGGTAAGGGAATCTGGTATCCAGCGCGGTGTAGTCGAGCGGGACCGGCAGCCCCGCGAAGTGCCCGGCCGGCAACCGCGGCGCGTCATCGAGCAGAGATCCGAGAAGGCCACGGGAGTGCAGGATCTCCACCGATCGCGGCTGCAGCGTCAACGCCTTCGACTGCCCCGACCGCTCGCCGGCCTTGTCGACCAGCACGACCTGCGCGCCTGCGAGGGCGAGCTCCGACGCCAGCAGGAGCCCGGTGGGTCCGGCGCCGACCACCAACACATCGGTCATGCGAGCAGGTCGTTCTTCCGCGAGTAGATCATCATGAAGCCGTAGAGCAGGGCGAACACGACGATCCATTGGACCGTCGTCACGCCGGGGACGGCGTCGAGCGGCAGCACGTAGGCGATCACGACGCGGACGACCGCGTCGAGGACGAGACCGACGCCCCAGACGATCGTGATCAGGCGGATGCCGTGCCGGAAACGCGGCTCGCGGTCCCAGCGGCTCGCCCAGACCTCGCCACCGCCCTTGCCACGCTTGGCTTCCGCGATGCCACGTCCGATCGACAGCAGCAGAGGTTTGCCGAGGGCAACGGTTCCGAGCATCCACGCGCCGCACAGCGCGGTGATCACGCCGTCCTTGGCGAGCAGCATTCGCGGGCTGTGCATCGCCAGCGACGCGATCGTGCCGACCGCGAGCGCGATGATCATGAAGACGGCCATCCAGTCGACCGTGCGGCCCCGGACGATCGAGTACGCCGTACGCACGACCGGGATCACGGATCCGGCCAGCGTCGCGCCGACCACGCCGACGCCGGACTGGCGGAGGCCGTAGAAGATCAGCAGCGGCACGACCAGGTCGACCAGGACCGGAGCGAGCACCGCACCCCAGCGCGCTTTGGGCTTCGCATCCAGCGCCATCGCCATCATCGCTCCACTCGGGTCGCTCGGTCGAAGGTCTCGATCAGTTCGCGCGCACAGTCCGCGGCGTCGGCGCCGCCGATCAGGCGGCCGGCCACCGCATCGATGGCGGCGCGCAGGGCGACCGCCATCAGCAGGGAGTCGAAGCTGCGGAACACACCGGCCTGCTGGCCGGACTCGAACAGCGCGACCAAGCGGGCGAGAGCGCTGTCGGCCTCCTCCGACGGCACCTGGGCGCCACCGAAGACGATCTGCTGCACCGCGCGGACATGATCCGGCCGGGCCGCGATGAACTCGACGTTCGACCGGATGTAGGCAGCGAGCTTCCCCGGCAGCTCGTCGGCAGCCTCGATCGCCGGCCGCATCGCCTCGGCCGCATCCGTGGTCACCCGGCGCAGAACCTCCGCCAGCAACTCGTCCTTGGTGCTGAAGTGGTACGAGATCAGCCGCTTGCTGCTCAGCCCGGCCACCTCACAGATCGCGTCGTACGACGTTGCCGCATAGCCGCGCTCGGCGAGCACAGTGATCGTCGCCGCGACGATCTGGTCGCGACGAGCCGCCGTGCTCCGGGCACGGTCGGTGCTCTGATTTATCCGCATGAGTAAAAGTTACCCAGGTGGATAACTACCGTCAAGCGTGACTGCGTCACGGTGACGAGCAAGGAGAGCTAGCTGCTGGTACGGCGTCGCCGGCGTGGTCGGGCTGTCCGGCGCCGGACCGGGCGCCGTGGGCCTACCAGGCGGGGGCCCGCGAGGCGGTCTTCGAGGCGACGGGCCTCGCGGCGGATCGGCTGGGCGAGGTACTCGCCGAGGATCAGGCCGGAGGCGAGGGCGACGCCGATGGCGACCGCGGTGCCGAGGCTGACGATGCCGATCAGGTTGCCGAGGCCCATCAGCTCGTAGAGGCCCTTGTAGATCGTGAGCCCCGGCAGCAGCGGAATCGAGCCGGCGACGACCACGACCAGAGGCGGTACGCCGACGCGACGCCCGACGGAGTAGCTGCCCAGCCCGACGACACACGCCGCCGCGGCCGTCGACCAGGCCGGGCCGAACGACGCCCGCGTCATCAGCGTGAAGACCAGCGAGCCCAGCCCGCCCATGACGGCGACCGGCAGCAAGGCGCGGAGAGGTGCGTACGACGCATAGGCGAACGCGACCGCCATCACCGCACCGGAGAAGACCATGATCGGAAGGTTCCCGAGCTGGATCGTCTCCGCCTCGATGCCGACGTGCAGCCCGAGCTTCAGTCCCAGCGCGAGCCCGAGCGAGACCCCCGCGATGATCCCGCCGGTGAGCAGCATCGCTTCGAGGCTTCGGGCCGCGGCGGTCACGTAGTACCCGGTGATCGCGTCCTGGACGGCGCCGGTCAGCGCGATCCCCGCCAGCAACATAATGATGCCTGCGGCAACGACCAGCGATGGTTTGACCGGCGCATGGACGGCGTACAGGATCAAGGCAACCGCGGTCGCGACGAAGGCGCCCGCGACCTGTTGGTAGAAGGCGGGCAGCCTCTGCCGGTTGAACCAGCGGTTGCTGACATCGATCACGATGGCGGTGAGCACTGCCACCAACGTGATCAGCCAGCCGCCGCCGAGCAGGAGCGTCGCGCCGCCCGCCATTGCGCCCCAGGCGAGTACGGCGCTCCACCGCGGGTACGGCGGACCGGCCGACGTCAGGCGGGCCAGCTCGCGCGACGCTTCCTCGCGGGTGACGTCGCCGCGCGCGAACCGTCGTACCAGCTGATCGACGTCGGTCAGGCGGGAGAAGTCCTGCGAGCGGTACCGGACCAGCCGGATGTGCGTCTCGGGCGCGACGTCGGGCGCGGCCTGGTACGAGACCGCCATCGAGGTGAACGTGATGTCGACCTCGCAGCCGCGCAGTCCCCCGGCCGCGGTGACGCCGAGGATCGTCGCGGTCGCGTCCGCCGTGCCGGCGCCGCTCGACAACAGCACCTCACCGACCCGCAAGGCCAGGTCGATGGTCGCGTAGACCTCCCGCTGCTCGTCAGTCTGCATCTACTGCTCGAGCAGCCGATGGGCCATCGCGAGGTCGGTGATCAGGATGTTGACCCAGCCGCCGAGCATCGCGGCCCGGATCGCGGAGTACTTGCGTTCACCGCCGGCGACCCCGATCCGCCGCGGCACCGCCAGCAGTTCCTTCGCGGTCACCCCGATGACCCGCTGGTCGAACGTCGAACGCACAAGCCTTCCCTCTTCGTCGAAGAACCGGAAACACACGTCCCCGACGGCACCGAGCCGGCGCAGCTCGTCCTGGTCGGCCTCCGCGACCGCGTTCCCGCTGCGCTGCAGCAGCGGCGAGGGCTCGAGACTGCCGATCCCGACCAGGGCGTCGGTGAGCTGTCCCCACGTGCCCAGAACGTCCCGAACCGACACGTCGTTCATCATCGCCCGGCGTACGGCGGGTGTCCCGACCAGACCCGGCGCCGGCAGGTAGACCGGCATCCCGCCGGTCAGCTCGGCGAACCGCGCGGTCAGCCGGGTGGCCTGCATCTGCACCGCCGCATCGCCGAGGCCGCCGACGATCTGGACCACCTTGTCCACGACCGGCACGCTCTTGCGCGGCATCCGGTCGACGGCGCTGATCAGCGTCTCGCTCCAGGACGAGATCCCGACCACGTGGCCGCCGGTCAGTGTCATGTCCAGGTACGCCGCCGCGCCCGAACCGAGTGCCGGCAGGACGTCGTCCCCGACGCCGAGGGTGTCGACGACGACCGCGTCCCGCAGCCCGTACCGCCCCTGCAACTCGTCCTCGAGATCGCTGTGTACGCCGCTCGGCATGGTCACCACGGTGTGCACGATGCCGACGTCGACGGCCTGCTTGAGCATCCGGGACACCCGCGCCTGCGACAGGTTGAGCTCGGCGGCGATCTGCGGCTGGCGGATGCCCTTCTCGTGGTACATCCGCGCAACCTTCGCGAGCAGCCGCAGCTCGTCCAGCCCCGGCTGGCGTACTGCGCGGTTCGCGTTCACTCGACCCCCTCGAAACGTCAGGAATACGGACTATAGGTCAGGCAGACAGAGGTACACCCGTGGTGATCCACCGGGGTCGGGGATCGGGGCGTTCCAGGTGTCCCGCTTGCCGGAGGCGACGATCGAGCCGTCGCGCGGATCGACGACCGTGTACGCGAGCGGGACCGTGTCGTCGAACACCATCACCGGGCCGCCGTTCTCCCGGTAGACGATCAGCATCCCGTCCGCGCCGCTGAGCGCACGCCCGGAGATGACGCGGGTCCAGTCCGGCACCATGTCGGTGGTCGGCAGGCCCGCCACAATCTTGCCGAGCATCCCGACGTACGTCGAACCCTCGAAGCCGACCGCCTCGCGCCAGCCCGCCCCCGGCGCCAGGAAGAACTCGGAGTGCCCCGGCTCCTCGGGATGCAGGCGCCACTGCCACAGGCTGCCCGCGCCGTAGACGACACCCATCGTCCCGCCCGCGCACAGGTTGCTCCACGCTTCGTGGCCTTGCCACCAGCCTTCGGCGACGCCTGTCCGGCCTGTGTGTTCGTAGGTCGGTTCGCCGTTCGCGACGGCCTTGACCGGCTCGTTGCGCCACATGTCCGCGACTCGTTCGGGGACGTGCTCGCCGGTGTGACCGGTCTGGCACCACTGGAAGTCGAGCCAGTCGGCGTCCTGGTGGGCGTTCGCGCGGATGTGCGGGCGGTAGTGGATACCGGTCGGCTGCCCGTAGCAGTCGACGGCGTGCACCTCTGCCCCACCCGTGGCGGTCTGCGGCTCGTCACCTGAGCCGTCGCCGCCGACCAGGTAGATCGCCGGCCTCGCCCCGTATCGCGCAACGAGGTAGCGGCAGTAGGCGGCGTACTCGGCTGGAGGTACGACGGTGCCGGCGACGTCGAGGCCCTTCCAGCCGAAGCCCTGGAAGACGGGCTGCAGCACCGGGGCCAGGCCGTGCTCGACCAGGATGTCCAGCAACACGTCCAGGTACTGGAAGTACTCGACGTTCAGCTGGTTGAGATGGCCGTCGGCCAGGTCCTCGAAGCCGACGTCGAAGCCTTCGTCCTGGGTGCGGTCGCGGGGACCGACCGCGTGCATGTCCGGTTGCACCGTCATCAGCAGGACCGCGTTGAAGCCCTTCGCCTGCCGGTCGGCGGCGTACTCACGGACCTGTTCGGGAGTGGCACGCCACGGAAGCGCCCACGCGGTGTCGGCGACCAGGATCGCGGGCGTCCCGTCGGCGTGGACCAGGCTGCGGCGGCCGGGCGACATCCGCCAGAACCCATGCCGGTAGAACGGGTTGGGCTCGTCCGCGCCCGCAGGACGCACCTCGAACTCGCCGCTCTTCCAGCGCCAGCGACCCGCCTCCGGCGGGGCGAAGCGGACCCGCCAGCTGTGCCCGCCGTCCCAGAACGCCGGCCGCCGGAGGCGGCGGCCGGACTCGTGCTCGAAGTCCACCCAGACCTCGGTGCCGTGCGAATCGGCGTCCTCGCCGGTCAGCCGGAGTTCGATCTCGCGCCAGACGGATGAGATGGACATGACACTCCCGGGATGCTCGTTGCCGTTAAGCTGATCATGAAAGACACACGTGCTCTGGGGTCGGTGAAATTCCGAGCCGGCGGTGACAGTCCGCGACCCGTGACTTCGCGAGAAGAAGCGGTTGACCTGGTGGAACTCCGGGACCGACGGTGAAAGTCCGGATGGGAAGACGCACGTGGCAGCTTCACGTTTCCTGCGCGAAAACAGGAGCGTGAGGTTTGTCGTTGCCCCGGAGTGCTGTCCAGAGCACTGCCGAGAGGACACCGACCGTGAACACCATCACCAGCCTCGACACCGTCGAACGCGCCGTCGCCGAGATCGCCGCCGGACGGCCGGTCGTGGTCGTCGACGACGAGGACCGCGAGAACGAGGGCGACCTGACCTTCGCCGCGAGCCTGGCCACCCCTGAGCTGATGGCGCTGCTCGTGCGCCACACCAGCGGATACGTCTGCGCGCCCGCGGCGGCGGAGCTGCTTGACCGCCTCGAGTTGCCGCTGATGGTGCCGGACAACCAGGACAGCTTGCGGACGGCGTACACGATCTCCGTGGACGCGGCGACCGGTGTCGGCACCGGCATCTCCGCGGCCGACCGGGCGCGGACCGTCCGCGTGCTGGCCGACCCCACGGCGCAGCCCGCGGACCTGATCCGGCCCGGTCACATCCTTCCGTTGCGCGCGGTCGACGGCGGAGTCCGCCAGCGCCCCGGTCACACCGAGGCCACTGTCGAACTCGTCCGGCTGGCCGGCCTGTCGCCGGTCGGCGTGATCGGCGAACTCATGAACGACGACGGAACGCTGATGACCGGCACGGACCTGCGCGCCTTCGCCGACGCTCATGACTTCGCGATGATCTCGATCGCCGATCTCGTCAGCTACTTGTCGTGACGAGCTTGCGGGCGGCGTCGGCGATGCCCTCGGGAGACAAGCCGTACCGGTCCAGCAGGTAACCGGCCGACCCCGTGGGCGCGAACTCGGGGAACCCGAGGATCGACACCCGCGCCGGATGATGCTGTACGACGGTCTCCGCGACCGCCCCACCGAGACCGCCACCGGAGACGGCCTCCTCGGCGGTCACGATGCCGGCCGTCTCCCGCGCGGCCGCAACCACGGCGTCGGTGTCCAACGGCTTCACCGTCGGCATCGACAGCACCCTGGCCGAGATTCCTTCCTCGGCGAGCCGCTCCGCCGCGGCGAGCGCGCGCCACAGGACCGTGCCGTTGCTGATCACCGTGACGTCGTTGCCTTCGCGAACCGTGATCGCCTTGCCGAGGTGGAACTCGTAGTCCTCCGGGTACACCTTCGGCACGCTCATCCGGCTGACCCGGATGAACACCGGGCCCTCCGAGGCCGCCGCCCAGCGCAGCGCTGCCGCAGTCTCGATCGGGTCGGCCGGCACGATGATCCGGATCCCGTCGATCGCCCGCAACCAGGCGATGTCCTCGACGGAGTGGTGCGTCGGGCCGAGTTCGCCGTACGCGACGCCTGGGCTCATACCGCAGAGCTTCACGTTGGTGTGCGAGTACGCGACGTCGGCCTTGATCTGCTCCAGGGCGCGCGCTGTGAGGAAGCAGGACGCCGCCGAGACGAACGGGATCCGGCCGCCGTTGGCCAGCCCCGACGCGACGCCGACCATGTCCTGCTCGGCGATCCCGACATTGATCAGCCGATCCGGGAACGCCTTACGGAAGCTGTTCAGCTTGCTGGAGCCGACCGAGTCGTTGACCACGCCAACGATCCGGTGATCGGCCTCGGCGAGCTGGGCCAACGTCTCGACGTACGCGTCCCGGCAGTCGTAGCGCGGCTGGTCGGCGATCGAGGCAGTGTGGACGACGGTCATGCGAGCTCCTTGAGGGCCTGGTCGAACTCGGCGTCGTCGGGGACGCGGTGATGCCAGGCGACGTTGTTGCTCATGAACGAGATCGGGTGGCCCTTGTGCGTGTGGGCGATGACGAACGTCGGCTTGCCCGGCCGGAACGGTACGGCGGACAGCACGTCGAGCAGCTCGCCGTGATCGTGGCCGTTCACCTCGACCACCGCGAACCCGAACGCGGCCGCCTTCTCCGGCAACGGATCGAGGTCGTTGGTCTCCTTGGTGGTCGCGCCCTGCTGCAGCCGGTTCCGGTCGACGATCACGGTCAGCCGGTCCAGCTGGTACTGCGAGGCCGCCATCATCGCCTCCCAGTTCGAACCCTCCTGCAACTCACCGTCCCCAACGAGCACATACGTACGGCGCATCGAGACGTCGAGCTTTGCCGACAGGGCATGCCCGACGGCGATCGGCAGACCGTGCCCGAGCGGACCGGTGTTCGCCTCGACGCCGGCCACCTTCGTCCGGTTCGGGTGACCGTTCAGTGCGGACAACGGCTTGAGGAACGTCGCAAGCTCCTCGACCGGCAGGAACCCGAACGCCGCGAGCGTGGTGTAGAGCGCGCCGGCGACGTGGCCCTTGCTCAGGATGAAACGGTCCCGCTCGGGATCGTTCACGGTCGCGGGCGAGATGTCGAGCACAGCGCCGTACAGCGTGGCCAGGATGTCGATCGCGGAGAAGTCACCACCGATGTGCCCGGCTCCGGCGTAATGGACCAGCTTGAGGTCCTGGATCCGGATCTGTTTCGCGGCCTCGGCGATGTGCGCGATCTGCTCGGTCCGGCTGCTGTGAGCAGGCAGCCGTCCGAGCACCGGCAGTGTCGCGTGCTCGACGGTCAGAGTCATGCGATCTCCGACATCGAGCTCAGCAGCACCTTCTGGACGAGCCGCTGCGCGGCCAGCGCGTCGTGCGAGGCCTGCGCGGCGGCGAGAGCGTCGTCGTCCAGTACGTCGAGGGCATGGTGGACCGCCTTGAGGAAGCGGATCGCCTGCTTCGCGGCCTCGACGCTATCCTCGCGGAACGGGAACTGGTCCAGCTGCCAGACGCCCTCCCAGTTGTTCTTCCGCAGCGTGTGGAAGAACTCGAACGTCTCGACCAGGTGCACCGAGCCGACGACCATGTCGTCGTCCCAGCCCTTCATGTTGTCGTTGACGTC
This sequence comes from Kribbella pratensis, assembly GCF_004365355.1. GTDB lineage: Bacteria > Actinomycetota > Actinomycetes > Propionibacteriales > Kribbellaceae > Kribbella. The sequence goes on from NZ_SODP01000002.1 coordinate 1,745,194, forward strand.
GATCGCGAAGAGCCGGTTGTAGTCGATCGCGAGCTGTGCCGCGTCGGCCGGCGTCTCCTGACCGTACAGCGAGTGCCCGAAGTCGAGCAGGATGCCCAGGTTGGGCAGGCCGATCTTCTCGATCCCGAGCAGCGTCCGGGCGACGTTCGGGAAGATGATCTTCACCCGCGGCTCGCGCGGTTTGTACTCGATCACGAAGTTGATGTCCGGGTGGGCCGACACCAGCTCCTTCAGGCCGTCGAGAGCGAGGTTCCAGATGTCGTGGTAGTCGACCTGGAACGGGTAGTCCCAGCCGTCCTGACCCGGCCACAGCTTCACGTACGAGCAGCCGAGCTCCTTCGCCAGCTCGGTTGCCTGGTGCAACAACTCCATCGCCTGCTTGCGAACGCCGGGGTCCGGGTTCGTGAAGGAGCCCTTGACGAAGTCGCGGGTGTAGATCTCCGGCGTGATGGCGATCGCCTTGAGGTTGTTGCGTTGCAGAGCGGCCTTCACCTCGTCGAGCGTTCCGTCGTACCCGGCGAACGGCCAGTTCAGGTCGACGACGGACAGGTCGCCGACGGCGCCGGCGCGGTCGATCTGCTCGATCAGTGTGACCGGATCGCCGTACCCGTCCGTGGCGTAACGGTCCTTGTAGGTGGCGAAGTGCCAGATACCCGCGCCGAAGACCGGCATGTCAGTCATAGGTGTTCCTATCCTTTGAGGGAGCCGGCGGTCAGACCGCCGACGATCCAGCGCTGGAGCAGGGTGTAGGCGATGAGGATCGGGACCACCGCGATCAGGATGCCCGCGGCGAGCCCGGTGTTGTTGTTCGCGAACTGGCCCTGGAAGTTCAGCAGCCCGACCGGGATCGTCTTGTGCGCGTCGGAGTTCAGCAGGATCAGCGCGAACAGGAACTCGTTCCAGGTCGCGACCGCGTCCAGGATCGCGACCGTCACGAGTGCGGGCACCGACAGCGGCAGGATCATCGTGAAGAACACCCGCCAGTCGCCGGCGCCGTCGACCTTCGCGGCCTCGATGATCTCGTCCGGGATCTGCCGGAAGAACGACTGCAGCACCAGCACCTCGAACGGGATGCCGAAGGCCAGGTACGGCCCGATCAGTCCGAAGATGCTGTCGGTGGCGCCGAGTGAGCGCATCATGATGAAGACCGGGACGATCGTGATGTAGATCGGGATCGTCAGCCCGAGGAACACCGCGAACATCACCGTCCGGCGGAACTTCATCCGCAGCTTGGCCAGCGCGAACCCGAGCATCGCCGACACCAGGACACCGAGCGGCACCTTGATCGCGGCCAGGATCGCGCTGTTCTTGTACGTCGTGGCGAAGTTGCCGATGTCCCAGGCGTCCTTGAAGTTCGTCCAGGTGAGGTGGTCGGGCCACGAGAGCGGACCGTTGCCGATGAAGTCCGCGAGCGGGCGTACGGCGGTGATCACCAGGAGGGCAAGCGGAGAGATCCAGAAGAGTGCGACGACGATCAGGACGAGGGTCATCACCAGGCCTCGGCGTCCCTTGGGCCCGGGACTGGCGGGCTCGGCCGTGTCGAGCGGGAGGTCCACGGCGGCTGGAGCGGTGAGCGTCATGACGCCTCCCTCGTCTGCGAGCGGACGTACGGGATGCCGACCGCGATGGCCACCAGTGTGATGACGACGGCGATCGCGGTGCCGTAGCCGGCTTGGTAGTACTGGAAGACGTTGAAGTACATCCACGTTCCCATCACCTGCGTCGACGTACCAGGGCCGCCGTACGTCATCGCATAGATCATGTCGAAGACCTTGAACGAATCGATCAGCGACAGAGCGATCACGATGTAGTGCGCGGGCCGCAGGCTCGGCATCGTCACGTGCCAGAACTGTTGCCACTTGGTCGCACCGTCGACGGTCGCGGCTTCGTACAGCTCGTTCGGGATCCCCTGCAGCGCGGCCAAGTAGAGCAGCATCGGGAAACCGGTCCGCAACCAGATCGCCGGCACCATCACCGCCCACAACGCGGTCGAGTCCTGACCGAGCCACGGCTGTGCCAGCCCGTCCAGCCCGATCAGGCGCAGGAACGAGTTGATCGCGCCGTACTGCGGGTTGTAGAGCCAGCCCCAGATGCTCGCGATGGACACGAGCGGCAGAACCGCGGGTGTGTAGAAGATCAGCCGCAGGATCGGCTTCCCGTGCACCTTGCCGTTCAGCGCGATCGCCAGCAGCAGGCCGATGATCGTCGGCACGGCGATCGTGACCACGGTCCAGATCAGGTTGTTCCGGACCGCCGTCACCACGACCGGGTCGTGCGGCAGCTTGAAGTAGTTGTCCAGGCCAACGAACTTGTACGTCGCGCTCAGGCCGTCCCAGTTGGTCAGGCTGAACCACAGCGACGACACCGCCGGGTACACCAGGAACCCGACGTACACCAGGAGCGCGGGCAGGGCGAACAACCACGGGGACCACCGGCCGCCGCGTTTGGGCTGCTTGGCAACAGCGACTGTCGTTGCCATCGGCTAGCTCTTCGCCCAGGCGGAGATGATCTCCTGCATCTTCTTCGACGCCGCGTCCGGGGCGACCTTGCCTTGCAGCAGGTCGCTCTGCACGCTGAAGTACTGGTCGGCCTGCTTCTTCGGGAACGCCTGGTCCTGGATCGTGTAGAACCCGTTCTTGCCGTACTTCTGCGACCACTCCGCCGACAGCGGCAGGGACTTCGGGTCCGGCTCGGCGCCCTTCACCGTCGAGGCGGTGATGTTCATCGCCTTCTGCGCCGCGGGCTGCACGATGAAGTCGATCAGCGCGGCCGCCTTGTCGGCGTTCCCGGTCTTGGCGTTGACCATGTAACCCTCGACGAAGCCCGAGTGCCGCGCGGGCGACTTATCCGTCGGCAGCTCGAAGTTGCCGAACCCGGCGGGGCTCTTCTTCGCGGCCAGGATCGCGCCGGCCTCGGTCCACTGACCGGCGATGGTGTACGCCGTCTTGCCCTGCACGTACCACGGTTCGACATCGGACGGGTCGAGGGCGAGGGCACCTTGCGGCAGCCACTTCTTGTCCTGCCACTTCTTGAACAGCGTGAACGCCTCGACCACCTCGGGCCGGTCCCAGCTCTCGGCGCCGGTCAGCAGCTTGTCGTGCAGCTCCGGCCCGGAGGTGTGCTCGAGCAGGTACTCGAACAGGCGCATGATGTCCCAGCCGTACTTGCCGCCGAGCCCGCACGGCGTGACCCCGACAGCCACCAGCTTGTCGTTCAGCGCCTCGAGCTCGGCGTACGTCGTCGGCGGCGCGCTCACACCGGCCTTGGCGAACAGCGACTTGTTGTACCAGGCACCTAGTCCGAGCTGCACGAACGGGACGCCGGACTTCACCCCGTCGAAGGTCATACCGCTGATCGCGGTGGTGTTGAGCTTGGAATCCCAGCCGTACTTGTCGTAGTACTTGCTCAGGTCCAACGCCTGCTTGGCCTTCGCGAACGGGCTGCCGATCTGACCGCCCCAGATCCGCCAGACGTCCGGGCCCTTGCCGCCGAGCAGCTCAGTCCGCAGCTTGTCCGGGTACACCGCCGCGCCGGAACCGGGCAGGCTGTCGACGGTGGTCGTCGTACCGTTCTGCTCGTCGAACTTCTTCACCTGGGCCTTGAGCAGGCCGATGGTCGAGTCGTCCTCGTAGGTGAACAGGCGCAGGTTGTTCGACGCCGCCTGCGTGGCTCCCCCGCCCGTCGACGTACCACCGCCGGTGCAGGCGGACAGGCCGGCGCCGAGTGCGGCGGCGGACGTGAGGCCGAGGAAACCGCGGCGGGTGAACGACGTGCTCATGAGTTGCTCCTTTGGCGGGCAAAACGGCGGATCTTGGCGAACATGTCCTCGAGCAGGAAGCGGACGTCCACCTGCTCGCAGACCTGGATGGGGTTGTCGGTGCCCGGCAGATACCAGCCGTCGACACCGAAACGCGGCGCCGGACGGGTCCGGAAGTTGCCGCTGTGCGGGTAGAGCATCAGGGAGATCGCAGGCGAGTCGCCGAGGGAGCGGGACTCGATCGGCTCGCCGTGGTACGTCGCGTTCCACTCGACCAGCTGGTCGATCAGGTAGCGACCGAGCGGGCCGGCGTCGCCGATCTTCTCCTCGAGCTCCGCGTAGCTGACCGAAACCTTCGTGTAGACGTCACTCGGGACCTGCCAGACGGTGATGCCCGAGCCGAACACGACGTTCGCGGCGTGGATGTCGTTCGACAGGTTGAACTCCATCCGGTGATCGGCCGCGTAGCCGTTGTAGCCGCGGCCGCCGATCCAGACCACGATCACGTCCCGATTCACCAGATCGGGCTCGAGCAGGATCGCCGACGCCATATCGGTGATCGGCCCGAGGAACGCCACGAATAGCGGGTCGCCCTTCGAGGCCAGCTTCGATTCCTCGATGATCAGCCGCGCACCGGGCGAGTCGAGCGGGGTCTGCTCGTCCGGGATGCCGGTCGTCGCGCCGTTCGCGACCGGGACCTTGCCGGTCAGGTCGAGCAGGTCCAGCAGCAGGTCGATCTCCTCGCGGGACTCCTCCATGCTCCGGTCCGACCGGTGGGTGCCGAAGTGGGCGGGGATCAGTCCGCGGATGTCGAAGGTCGGCGACAACAGCCCGTGCACGATCGCGAACTGGTCGTCGGCCTCGTTCTTGGCATCGGTGTTGATGATCACCCGGCGTCTGCTCGGCTTCACTCGCGCTCCTCATCCCTTGAATATGAATAGATATTCACTAGTGCATAGCCTGTCGCCATGAGTGTCACCACGACGCTAGAGTCGCGTCAAGGGTTCAGTTGAAAGTTGGAGGGCGGATGGTCCAGGCGGTGCTCGCGATCGACCAGGGCACGACCAACTCCAAGGCGATCCTGGTTGACGCCGACGGGCGGGTACTTGGGACCGGGTCAGCCCCCGTCGCGCTGTCCACTCCGCGCCCCGGCTGGGTCGAGCAGGACGCCGACGACCTCTGGCAGAGCGTGCTGCAGGCGATCGCCACCTGCCTCACCGCCGCGACCTCGGCGGTCGACCTCGTTGGGATCGGGCTCTCCACTCAGCGCGAGTCCGTCGTCGGCTGGAGCAAGTCGGGCCGGCCGGTCGCCCCTGTCCTCGGCTGGCAGGACACCCGCACCGCCGCCTGGTGTGCCCAACTGCCTTCCGGTGTTGGCGATCTGGTCCGTCGACGGACAGGGCTCCGGGTGGACGCGATGTTCTCGGCGCCGAAGATGCGCTGGCTCCTCGATCGGTCCGACGCCCTCGTCGGCACGGTCGACTCGTGGCTGATCCATCGGCTAACTGGTTGCCGCGAGCATCTGATCGAGGCCGGGAACGCCTCACGGACCTTGCTTTTCGACGTTCAGGAATTGGACTGGTCGACGGAGTTGCTCGACGCATTCGGCGTACCGCGGTCGGCGCTGCCCGACGTACGGCGGTCCGACGCGGGCTTCGGCGTGACCGCAGGCGTGCCGGGTCTGCCGGACGGGATCCCGATCATCGCCGTCCTCGCGGACTCGCACGCGGCGATGTACGGCCAGGGCTGCACGCAGCCGGGGATGGTGAAGGCGACGTACGGCACCGGATCGTCGGTGATGACGCCAGTGGACGGCTTTACCGAAGGCGGTTGCACGCTGGCCTGGTTGACGGATCGGCCGGTCTACGCGCTCGAAGGAAACATCGTGTCGTCCGGCGCGGCCCTGGCGTGGACGGCCGACCTGCTCGGCCTGCCCGACGTCGGCGGCCTGGTCGCCCTCGCCGCAACCGTGCCGTCGGCGGAAGGCGTCGTACTCGTGCCGGCCTTCGCCGGACTGGGCGCGCCGCACTGGGACCGCGAGGCCCGCGCGGCGTTGACCGGGATGAACAGCTCGACGACGCGCGCTCACATCGCCCGCGCGGCCGTCGACGCGGTCGCCCATCAGATCTGCGACATCACCGACACCATCCCGGGCGGAGTCAAGAGCCTGCGCGCCGACGGCGGGGCGACCGTGTCGGAGCTGCTGATGCAGACCCAGGCGGATCTGCTCGGCCGACCGGTCGAGGTTGCCGACGTACCGGAGGCGTCTGCCTTGGGCGCGGCCGAGCTCGCCTGGACGACCTTGGGCGCAACGACCGGCTGGGCCGCGCGACGTTCGTACCGGACGTTCGAGCCCCGGCTCGATGCCGCCGCGCGGGCCGAGCTACGGACGCAATGGGCCGGAGCGGTCGCGTCCGTCCGGGGCCGGTCGGCCTGATCCGGTCGATGCCGTCGGCAAAGACCTTGCGCCCGGCGTTCTGGCCGGTCGTCTTGTCGTAGCCGGGGCTGTTTGTGTTTTGCCGGCGAGCTGCGACGGACGGCGCTGCGGCACGGTTTCGGCCGGCCGGGGTGCGGCGTACCTGTCAGTGACCGGTTGTGTTCGGAGATCGCTTTCCGTGACAGGTTGACTCGGTCCGGGCGCCCACCTATGGTTACGGGCACAGGCTGCGGAAAGCCCTTTCCCAGGCTCAGGAGGGAGGCGTGCATGTGTGAGTTCGAACCCGGACCGGCCATGCCGCTACCGGGTGGGATCGGCATCTCGAAGCTGACGGTGTACGACGCCGAGGCCTCCGACGGCCTGGTCGGCGGTACTCCGCACGTGCACCTGGCCTGCTCCGAGGGGTATTACGTGCTCGCCGGCGACGGCGCCGTACAGACACTCTCCACGAAGGGCTACAGCGAGACCCCACTGCAGGTCGGCGCGGTGGTCTGGTTCGGCCCCGGAACGATCCACCGGCTCATCAACCGCGGAGGTCTTCAGATCCTCGCCCTGATGTCGAACTCCGGACTCCCTGAGGCCGGCGACGCCGTGATGACACTGCCGCCGGAGTACCTCGTAGACCGCGAGACCTACGTGAAGGCGACAGCACTCGCCGACGGCGCGCGGACGCAGTCGGCGATGGCCCGGCGCGACCTGGCCGTGCAGGGGTACGCCGTACTGCGTGAACGGTACGAGTCGGAGGGACCGTCCGCGCTTGAGGACTTCTATGCGGCCGCGATCCGGCTCGTGCAGCCGCAGCTCGCGGACTGGCGGAAGCGCTGGGAGCAAGGCGCGCGACGCCTCGCCGACGAGACCGGCGCCGCGCTGGACGCCCTGGAGGCCGGCGCCGCCCCGCACCTGGAATCAGCTGAGCTGCACCAACTTCCCGCCCCTACTGAGTCCGGCCTGCACGGCATGTGCGGCCGCCTCGACGTTTATGACACTCGAGCGTGAGAGGTACGACAGTGAACGAGCGACGCATCGGCATCGTGATGAACGGCGTCACCGGCCGGATGGGCCTGCGCCAGCACCTCGAGCGTTCCATCGTGGCCATCCGGGAGCAGGGCGGACTGCCCGCCGCCGACGGCACGATGATCATCCCCGAACCGATCCTGGTCGGCCGTAACGAGCTCAAGCTGCGCCGAATCGCCGAGCAGTACGGGTTGGAGCGGTGGACCACCGACCTGGCCGAGGCGCTGGCCCAGCCGGATGTCGAGATCTACTTCGACTCCCAGCTCACGCAGCTGCGCGAGAAGGGCGTCCGCGCCGCGGTCGAGGCCGGAAAGGCCATCTACTGCGAGAAGCCGATCGCCGAGAGCCTGGACGCAGCGGTCGATCTGGCCCGGACAGTGATCGACTCCGGGCTGAAGAACGGCGTCGTGATGGACAAGCTGTCACTGCCCGGGCTGCGGAAGCTGAAGCGGCTGGTCGACGGCGGGTTCTTCGGCCGGATCCTGTCGGTCCGGGGCGAGTTCGGCTATTGGGTCTTCGAGGGCGACTGGCAGGAGGCGCAGCGGCCGTCGTGGAACTACAAGTCCGAGGAGGGCGGCGGCATCATCCTCGACATGTTCTGCCACTGGCGGTACGTGCTCGACCAGACGTTCGGTCCGGTCAAGTCCGTGTACTGCCAGGGTGCGACGCATATCCCGACGCGGGTTGACGAACAGGGCGACAGGTACACCGCGACCGCGGACGATGCGGCGTACGGCGTATTCGAGCTCGAGGGCGGGATCGTCGCGCAGATGAACTCGTCGTGGGCGACGCGGGTCTTCCGGGACGAGCTGGTCGAGTTTCACGTGGACGGGACGGAAGGGTCGGCTGTCGCTGGGTTGCGGCGGTGCCGGGCGCAGCACCGGTCGGCTACGCCCAAGCCAGTGTGGAACCCGGATCTGCCGGCCACGGAGAACTTCCGCGAGCAGTGGGCCGAGGTGCCGGACAACGAGCCCTTCGACAACGGCTTCAAGGTCCAGTGGGAGATGTTCCTGCGCCACGTCGTCGACGACGCTCCGTTCACCTGGGACTTCGTCGAGGCAGCCAAGGGTGTGCAGCTGGCGGAACTGGGCCTCCAGTCGTGGCACGAGGGCCGCAAACTCGAAGTCCCCAAACTCGACATCGAGGCCAAGTAATGGCGCTGGAACTCAAGCTACCTACAAGCGCCGGAGCCTCCGGCGTGCCCACCTCGGCCAGCGGCGCAGAAAGCGGTGGTGGTGCGCGGCCGGATGCCTCGAACGGCGGGGCAGGTGCAGCGCCCGGCGCGCGCGGATCGGCGGCGAGCGGCGGCTCGCCCGGCGCGGCACGCGCTTCAGGCGGCGGCTCGCCGGGCGCGGCACGGGGTCCAGGCGGCGACTCGCGGGGCGCGGAAGGTGAGCTGGGCGGCAGCGGCGCGGGGAGGGTCGCGGGTGGATCAGGCGGCGGCTCGCGAGGTGTGGAAGGTGGGGTGGGCGGTGGCTCGCGGAGTGGGGTGAGTGGCTGGGCTGGGTCGGCTGGTGGTGGGGTGGAGACTTATCGGTTGGTTGGGCAGCCGGTTGCTCAGGGTGCCTGTTTGCCGGCGGCTTCTCGGGTGGCGTTTGCGGCGGCTCATGTTGTCGCCGACCCCCTGGGGGACAACTCGCCGGGGGCGCCGGCGGTGGTGGATTGGGAGCATACGCTGGGGTTTCGGCGGTATTTGTGGTCGCTGGGGTTGTCGGTTGCCGAGGCGATGGATACTGCGCAGCGCGGGATGGGGCTGGATTGGGCGGCTACCCAGGAGCTGATTCGGCGGTCGGCGGCTGAGGCGCCTGATGGGCGGATCGCGGTGGGCGCCGGGACGGATCAGCTTGCTGCTGGCAAGCATTCGCTGGAAGACGTGATCTCGGCGTACGAAGAGCAGTTTGCGGTGGCGGAAGCGGCCGGCGCGCAGCCGATCATGATGGCCAGCCGGGCTTTGTGCGCGGCTGCTGAATCCCCCGACGACTACCGAAAGATCTACGACCGCCTTCTCACGCAGTCCACCAGGCCTGTGATCCTCCACTGGCTAGGTCCCATGTTCGATCCCGCGCTGGACGGCTACTGGGGCAGCGGATCGTTCGACTCCGCCGCCGACACGGTCGTTGCCCTGATCAACGATCACGTGGCGAAGGTCGACGGGATTAAGATCTCGTTGCTCGACGCATCGTATGAAGTTGCCTTGCGCAACCGACTCCCCGAAGGCGTCCGGCTCTACACCGGTGACGACTTCAACTATCCCGAGCTGATCCGCGGCGACGAGAACCGGCACAGCGACGCCCTCCTCGGGATCTTCGCAGCTATCGCCCCGGCGGCCGCGGCCGCGCTGAAAGCCCTGGACGCCGGCGATTCGGCGGAGTACGAGCGGGTGTTCGCACCAACCGTCCCGCTCGCGCGGCAGATCTTCTCCGCGCCGACGTACTACTACAAGACTGGAATCGCCTTCCTGGCTTGGCTGAACGGGCACCAACCCGGCTTCACGATGGTCGGCGGCCTGCAGACGGGACGGTCGCTACCGCACCTCGCCGACACGTTCCGGCTGGCCGACCAGGCCGGCGTACTCACAGACCCCGAACTCGCCGTCGACCGGTTCCGTCAGCTGTTGCGCGTGAGCGGTGTCGACGCATGAACAGGTACAGCCTCAACCAGGCGACAACGAAGTACTGGCCGCTCGAGGATGTCGTCGCTGCTAGTGCCACCGCGGGCCTGGAGTGGATCGGCCTGTGGCGCGAGCCCATCCAGGAGTACGGCGTCGACCAAGCGGCCAAACTCGTCGCCGACGCCGGCCTGAAGGTCTCGTCGCTGTGCCGGAGCGGGTTCTTCACGTCGACCGACCCGGCCGAGCGCCAGGCGAAGATCGAGGACAACCGGCGCGCGATCGACGAGGCAGCGACCATCGGTACGTCGGTACTCGTCCTCGTCAGCGGCGGGCTGCCCGCGGGTTCACGTGATCTCGACGGTGCGCGCGGCATGGTGCGCGACGGGCTCGCCGAGCTTGCGCCGTACGCCGAAGAACGTGGCGTGAAGCTCGCGGTCGAGGCGTTGCATCCAATGTTCTGCTCGGACCGCTGCGTAGTGTCGTCGCTCGGCGGCGCGCTCGACCTGGCCGAGCAATTCCCGGCCTCACAGGTCGGTGTGGTCGTGGACGCATACCACCTGTGGTGGGACGCGGACGTGTACCGGCAGATCGAGCGGGCCGGTGAGCGGATCCTGTCGTACCAGGTCAGCGACTGGGTCGTCCCGCTTCCCGAGGACACGCTGCTCGGGCGCGGCATGATGGGCGACGGTTCGATCGAGTTGCGCCGGCTGCGCGAGGCGTGCGACGCCGCGGGGTACGACGGGCCGATCGAGGTCGAGATCTTCAACCAGCAACTGTGGGACGCGCCCGGCCAGCAGGTCTTCGACCTGGCACTGGCGCGCTACGAAGAACACGTCATCTAGCGAACGAGGAGCTGTCTGTATGACTATTCCCGCCGACGGGATCGGGATGCACCTCTACACGATGCGGGACGTCCTGGCCGAGGACTACCCGGGCACGCTCAAGCGCCTGGCCGGCATCGGTTATCGGACGGTCGGCGTGAGCGGCCGGTTCGACCACAGCGCCGAGGAGATCCGGTCGTACGCCGACGACGCCGGGCTGAAGATCGTGCTCGAACACGTCGGGTACAAGCGGCTGGCCGACGACTGGGCGGGCGCGCTCGCCGATGTGAAGACGCTCGGCGCGCAGTGGGCCGTCGTACCGTCGATCCCGTCCGAGCAGCACTCGGTCGAGGGCTTCAAGGCTGCGGCGGCCGCCTTCACCGAGGCCGGAAAGGCGGCGCGCGACGCTGGGCTGAAGCTGCTCTTCCACAACCACGGGCGCGACTTCGACGAGGTCGGCGGGCAGGTGCTGTACGACATCCTGCTGGACGTGGACCCGGAGCTGCTCGGCTTCGAGCTGGACCTGTACTGGGCGGTCGACGGCGGGCACGACCCGGCGAAGCTGTTCCAGGAGCACCCCGGCCGGTTCCCCGCGCTGCACGTCAAGGACATGGCCGAGGACGGCTCGTGGGAGGACGTCGGCGCCGGGAAGCTCGACTTCGGCGCGATGTTCGAGCACGCCCGGGCGGGCGGCGTGGAGCAGTGGCTGGTCGAGCACGACAAGCCCACCGACGCCTGGAAGTCGGCCGAACGCAGCTACCGCGGCCTCACCGAAATCCGGTACTGAGCAGTTCTCAGGATTGTGAGAACCAACGCTTAACCGGGTCAATTCCGGTTACGTCTGCTCACGTGTGGTGAGATCGGCCTATTCTCAACGGGTGCAGAACGATCCAACGGTGCGGCTGAGTGCCGTCCGTCGACTGTACGAAGTGAGCGCTCGGATGGGCGCTGGGCGCAGCCTTGCCGAAACGCTGCAGGCCGTGGTCGACGGGGTCGTGAACGGGCTCGGCTTCGGGATCGCCGTACTGAACCTGCGGCACGCGGACGGGAAGTTCGAGGTGATCGCGGTCGCAGGTTCACCCGAGGCGCGCGAGGCGCTGCTCGGGCGGGTGAGCGCGCCGGACATCTTCGACACCGAATTCGCAATCGCGGACGCGTGGGGCAAGCTCCGGTTCGTACCGCACGAGCGTCTGCCCGAGGGTGAGGTCGTCGGCTGGGTGCCCGACGTACCGGTGTCCGACGATCCGGGCGCGTGGCATCCGCTCGACGCGCTGTTCGCGCCGCTGTACTCCTCCGACGGCGAGCTGGTCGGGATGCTGTCGGTCGACCTGCCCGAGGACCACCGGCGGCCCGGGCCGATCCACCGGGAGCTGCTGGAGATCTTCGCGACCCAGGCCGGGCTGGCGATCGACAAGGCGCGGCTGACGGATCAGCTGATGGCCGAGAAGACGCGGCTGGAGGCGAGCGAGGCGACGTTCCGGCTGGTCTTCGAGGGCGCCGGGAACGGCATGGCGACGATCGGGTTCGACGGCCCTGAGCGCGGTCGGATCCTGCGCGTGAACGACGCGTTCTGCCGGATCACCGGGTACGTCGCCAGCGATCTCCTCGGGGCCCGGTTGGCGCAGTTCCTGCGTGACGAGGAGCCGGGGTCGACCCGGTCCGACCTGGAAGATGTTGCTGCTGGCAACGGTACGTACCGGTTCGAGCGGGTGTTCACGCAGCCGAGCGGGAACGCGATCTGGCTGGGCGGTACGGCGGCGATCGTCGAACAGGGCGTCGAGCGCCCGCGGATCCTGCTGATCCAGATCGACGACGTGACGGCACGCAAGGACGCTGAGCGGGAGCTTCGTCACCATGCGGCGCACGATCCGCTCACCGGCCTGCCGAACCGGCGGCTGCTGCAGCATCGGTTCACGAAGGTGCTGGAAAGGACGCGTACGACGGGACGCCCGGGGGCGCTGCTCTTCTGCGACCTGAACCACTTCAAACTCGTGAACGACGGGTACGGCCATGAAGCCGGCGACCGCGCGTTACGCGAGATCGCGAACCGGCTGTCCACAGCCGTCCGCCACGGCGACACAGTCGCCCGGCTCGGCGGCGACGAATTCGCCGTACTAGCCGAAGACATCGCCGGCGACGACCTGACTACATTGATTGCGCGCCTGGAGTCCGCCGTCAGCCTCCCGCTCCCCAACATCGCCGTACGGGTAACCACCAGCGTCGGTACCGTCCCCATCACCCCCCACTCATCCGACCTGGACACCCTCCTCCACCAGGCCGACCAGGCCATGTACATGGCCAAGAACCGCCGCAGCTGATCCATCGGACTACGGTCGGCCCCACGCGGATTGCATGAAGCTGCAGCTCATGTGTCTTGATGGGGAGGGTGGGCTGTGGTTCAAATGGGGCTTATTGACCTGGGGGGAACTGCATATGCACCGCACTCTCATGAGCGGGCCCATATGGGTCTCTTATGCGCAGATCTACGTAGAGAGCAGCGGGGACTTCTCATCGATGGAGGAGTGTTTTGCGGGGCAGCGGAACGGGCTGTGTGGGGCTGCCGTAGCGGGGAGGTTGTTTCTTCTGACCGGGCTGCACTCGGGACAGGTCGCGTTTGCGGTCGAGTTGTACGACGACGAGCCGGCGATCGACGACAGCTGGGAGGAGATCGTCGAGGCGTCGTACCGGCCGCTCGGTGACGCCGTCCTGGTGGAGTGGGGCGGGGGTCCCGGCGCGTGGGAGTTGGATCTTCAGCCGCAGGTCGACTACCGCGTCCGGTACTGCGGCTCGGGCATGGACGCGGCTCACCAGCACGGGCAACCGGAGGGCGAGCCACCCGTGGACCACTACGTCCTGCAGTTCTGGCCAGCACCGCCCGCGCCCGATCGGGTGGTAAAGGTAACGAGCCGACAGGCGGCGTACTCGCACGAGAGCGTGCGGACCGCGCCGCCACCACCGACCGCGGAGCAGAAGGCGCGAGCCGCCGAAGAACTCAAGCGGATTGAGGAGATGAACGGGCAGGTCACGGTCCTCCCAGCGTGGGGCGGCAGTCTGCTGGGTGTCCGCGAAATCTGGCAAGCCAACGACCTGGCGCGGCTCGATGGTCCGCTGCTCGAAGCACTCGAGCGCGCCGACGAGGACACGCAGTACGCCGTGGCAAGGTGGTCGGCGCGGCGTGCCTGTCGCGCGGCCGGTCTGGAAGAGATCGCCTGGATTGCGGCCGCGCTTGACGGCATGGACCGCGGACTCGCGGTCCACGACGCGTTTCATCCACCGCCCGGAGCGTTCGGCGACGGCCCATACGCGGTCGCCACCACGGGTGACTGGGATCCCGCGCGCAGCGGCCCTGTGCAGGCGATGCTGGTGATCAGAACAGCCGGGCTCGACGATCCGCTCGCCGCGGCCGTCGGCTCCCTCTGGCTGGCGATCGGTGCCACAGGCAACGATCTGGCGCTGGTCGACGAACTCCGTCAAGCCTTTCCCGAACTCAGGAGCCCGGCTTCATGACGATGCGCACACTGATGAACGAACCGGCCAGGGTCGCGTACGCGCAGATCTACGTCCAGAGCGGAGAGGACTACGCCGACCTCGGTGAATGTTTCGCCGGGCAGCGAAACGGATTGTGCGGCGCGGCGGTGCCGGGGAAGCTGTTTCTGGTGACCGGCCTGCACACGGGCAGGGTCGGCTTCACCGTCGAGTTGCACGACACGATGCCCTCGGTCGAGTACAGCGCGGAGGACGTCGTCGAGGCGCCGTACCGGCCGATCGGTGACGCCAAGCTGGTCACCTGGGGCGGAAGCGCCGGCCCGTGGTCGCTGGCGCTCGAACCCCAGACCGACTACCGCGTCCGCTACTCGGCCTGGGGCATGGACGAGGGACACCAGGCCGGCCCGCCGATGGACGGCGAGCCGCTCGTGGATCGCTATCTCCTGCAGTTCTGGCCGGCTCGGCCTGCACCTGATCGGGTGGTGAAGGAGACCAGTAAGCAGGCGGCGTACTGGCACAAGTTCGCCCGTCAGCAGCCGACACCCGCCCAGCTCGCCGCACTGAAGCAGGAGAAGGCGCAACAGGAGGAAGAGCGACGACTGGCCGAGCGGGTGGCCGACTGGGGTGGTGCGCTGCCGTCCGAGCGAATGGAGCGCACTCGATTCAGCCGGGAGCTGTCGTACCTGGATCGGGCTTTGGTGGACGAGCTCGAGCAAGCCGACCCGCAGACGTTGCGTTCGGTCGCTCGCTGGGCGGCCCGACGCGCGTGCGAGGAGGCTGGGTACGCCGACGACGAGCGCATCGCCGGCATCCTCGACCGTATGGACCGCGGCGCCGACTGGTTCGAAACCCTCAACGGTCCCCGACCTCCAGCCGAACCGGGAACCAAGCCCCGCGAGGTCGTCGCCCAACTCGGCATCCAAGCACACGGCTGGTTCGATCACCGCACCCCCTACGAGAACACCACGACGGTCGTCACCCCAACCTTCAACGAGGACCCATTCAGAGCCGTCATCGAAACGATCTGGCTGGCAACAACCCCGTTCACAGACAAACACCAACTACTGGCCGAGCTCCGCGACCGCTTTCTTACGAACCCAGTTTTGTGAGGGGCTCGTCGGTTAGGCGGTAGACGGTCCAGTCTGCCTGGGGTTTGGCGCCTAGGGACTTGTAGAAGTCGATGGCGGGGGTGTTCCAGTTGAGGACGGACCATTCGAGGCGTTCGTAGTTGTTGGTGACGCATTCTTGGGCCAGTGCGGTGAGGAGGGCTTTGCCCAGGCCGGTGCCTCGGGTTTCGGGGCGCACGAAGAGGTCTTCGAGGTAGATGCCGTGGACGCCGCGCCAGGTGGAGAAGTTGAGGAACCAGATCGCGCAGCCGGCGATCTCGCCTTCGTGTTCGGCGACATGGCAGAAGACCGCGGGGTTCGGCCTGAAGAGTGCGGTTTCCAGTTGGTCGGCGGTCAGGTGGCACTCGCCGGGGGCGCGCTCGTACTCCGCCAACGCATACACGAGCTCTACGAGCGCCGGGATGTCCTCCGGCCGGGCACGGCGAATCCGTTCGTCGGTCTGCATATGGCCTATCCTGCACCGCCCGAGGCCGAGCCCGACCAGGCGCGATGCCGCCACCCACCAAGGGGAGGTAGGTAACCGGGTTCAGTCGTCGCGTTCGGTGTCCTGGTCGGCTTCTTGGGCTACGGCGTACGTCTCGGGCCGCTCGCCCAGCCCCGCGTTCTCGTCCGGGCCGTCGGCGTCGACGCCGGCGTACGTCGAGCTCTGCAGCTGTAAAGCCATGGCCAGCTCGGGATCTGCCCGGACCACGGAGCCTCGTTCGACCGTGATCTTGTCGAAGACGGCGTACATCTTGCGCGGGTCCGGGTCGGTGCTCTTCTCCAGGTCCTCCGGGTACGCCGCGCTCGACGCCGCGTTCCACTCGTCCCGCTCGACGCGGTCGAAGTCGAGGCGGTACGGCGACATCTCGGCGACGTGGCTCATGAACACCTTGCCCGCGGCACCGTTTCCCTCGCGGAACGGGTGGGTGAGGTTCTGGTAGCTGTACACCTCGGCGATGCTCTGGACGAACTCGTCCCGCGACATCGTCGACCAGTCCTTGTCGTTGATCTTCGCGCTGACCTTGCCGGTCCACTTGTCCAGCAGCTCGGCCGGCACGAACGTCTTGCCCTGTTTGGTGATACCGACGTTCCGGAACTCCCCGGCCCAGTCGTACACGTCCTGGAGCAGGTGTTTGTGGATCGCCTGCACGTGCGCCTTGTCGTACGTGCGCGGGATCTCGACATCGCCGCGATCGATCTCGCCTTGCCGCAGGGACCGCAGCCGGTACTCGGCGAAGTGCAGCTCGACGGGGTTCTTGATACCGAGCTTGTTCCGCAGACAGCCGCCGGGCTCCCAGAGATACGCGTCCCAGCGTTGCTTCTCCGGTGAGACCGGTTCGGTCACACCGGGTCTCCGCCGGTCACCTTCGACATCGTGCGGCGGATGTACTCCGCGGTGTCGATCCGGCCCGCCTCGCGGTCGGCCAGGTCGGCGACGTCGTCGCGTTGCGGCTCCCAGCCTTCCAGCCGGTTGTTCGCGAGCGCGTCACTGACCCGTTGCTTCTGGTCATCGTCGAGCGATTCGAACAACTCCGGCCAGCGCTGGGCGTAGCGGCACGGTTCGTAGGCCATCAGTCAGCTCCCCGAGTAGCTAGCAATCGGGCCAGCGTAGCGAAGTCCGGGGATTCAGTAGCCGGGCTGCTGAGTGTGTTCGGATATTCCTGTTGGAATTCGTAGTGTTCGCGCGGGAGGTTGGACGTATGGCAGCTGACACGAACAAGACCCGCCGGATCGGTGACGTCGAGGTATCCGCGATCGGGCTCGGCGGGATGCCGATGTCGATCGAGGGCCGGCCCGACGAGGCCCGGTCGATCGCGACCATCCACGCCGCACTGGACGCCGGGATCACCCTGATCGACACGGCCGACGCGTACCACCTGACCGCCACCGACGACGGCCACAACGAGAGCCTGATCGCCAAGGCGCTGGCGTCGTACGGCGGTGACACGTCCGACGTACTCGTCGCGACCAAGGGCGGCCACCTGCGGCCCGGCGACGGCAGCTGGACGCTCGACGGCTCTCCGAAGCACATCGCCGAGGCGGCCGAGGCGTCGCTGAAGCGGCTGGGCGTGGAGGCGATCGGGCTGTACCAGTTCCACCGGCCCGACCCGAAGACGCCGTACGAGGACTCCGTCGGCGCGATCCGCGACCTCCTCGACGCCGGCAAGATCCGGATGGCCGGCATCTCGAACGCGAACCCGGCCCAGATCAAGCAGGCCAACGAGATCCTCGGCGGCCGGCTCGTCTCGGTCCAGAACCAGTTCTCGCCGAAGTTCCGCTCGAGCGAGCCGGAGCTGGAGCTGTGCGACGAGCTGGGCATCGCGTTCCTGCCGTGGTCCCCGCTCGGCGGGATCTCCAACGCCGGCGAGCTCGGCGCGAAGTACCCGGCCTTCCAGACCCTCGCGGCCGAGCTCGGCGTCAGCCCGCAGAAGCTCACGCTGGCCTGGATGCTCGCGAAGTCGCCGGTCGTCATCCCGATCCCCGGCGCCAGCCGTCCGGAGACCATCCGTGACTCCTACTCCGCCGTGGACCTGCAACTGACGGCCGACCAGGTCGCAGTACTCGACGCCTCGGAATAACGACTGCCGGGTACGGCGTTCTGCGGCGCGTGGAGGATATGCGTGCACTGAGCTACGGACTGGGACAGCAGTACTTCGAGGAGCGGGACTATCGCGGGGCGATCCGGGCATTGAAGCCGGTTGTCGACGAGACGCCGGACGATGTCGGGACGCGGCTCTTGCTGGCGCGGGCGTACTACCACGCGGCGCTGCTGAAGCCGGCGGAGGAGCATCTGCTCGAGGTGATCGAGCGGGAGCCGACCGAGTACTACGCCCACCTGATGCTGGCGCGGACGCTCGAGCGGCAGTCCCGCCGGGACGAGGCCGGGAAGCATCGGCGCATCGCCGCCGCGCTGACCGGTGACGACGAGATACTCGAAGCTCACACACACTGATCGACGACACTGAAGGCCCGCGATCCACACCTGGATCGCGGGCCTTCGGCGTACCTGGGCCGGAATGACTGGCCAGTGGTCGGTGTTATGTAGTTTAATTGTGAACTACTTAGACGGAGGAGAGCCGATGCAGTTCGGGGTGTTCAGCGTTGGGGACGTGACCGAGGACCCGACGACCGGGGTCACGCCCACCGAGGGTGAGCGGATCAAGGCGATGGTGGCGATCGCGCTCAAGGCCGAGGAGGTCGGGCTGGACGTGTTCGCGCAGGGTGAGCACCACAACCCGCCGTTCGTGCCGTCGTCGCCGACGACCCAGCTCGGGTTCATCGCGGCGCAGACGTCGAAGATCATCCTGTCCACCTCGACGACCCTGATCACGACCAACGACCCGGTGAAGATCGCCGAGGACTACGCGATGCTGCAGCACCTGGCCGACGGCCGGGTCGACCTGATGATGGGTCGCGGCAACACCGGCCCGGTGTACCCGTGGTTCGGTCAGGACATCCGCAACGGCATCGCGCTCGCCGTCGAGAACTACGCGTTGCTCCGCCGGCTCTGGCGCGAGGACGTCGTCGACTGGGAAGGCAAGTTCCGTACGCCCCTGCAGGGGTTCACGGCCACGCCGCGGCCGCTGGACGGCGTACCGCCGTTCGTGTGGCACGGGTCGATCCGGTCGCCCGAGATCGCCGAGCAGGCGGCGTACTACGGTGACGGGTTCTTCCACAACAACATCTTCTGGCCGATCTCGCACACCAAGCAGATGATCGAGCTGTACCGCCGGCGCTTCGAGCACTACGGACACGGGGCCGCCGACCAGGCGATCGTCGGCGTCGGTGGTCAGGTCTTCATGCGGAAGAACTCGCAGGACGCGGTCCGCGAATTCCGTCCGTACTTCGACAACGCGCCGGTCTACGGACACGGGCCGTCGTTGGAGGACTTCACCCGGGAGACGCCGTTGACCGTCGGCAGCCCGCAGGAGGTTATCGAGCGGACGCTGTCGTTCCGGGAGCACTTCGGTGACTACCAGCGGCAGCTGTTCCTGATGGACCACGCCGGCCTGCCGTTGAAGACCGTGCTGGAGCAGCTGGACATCCTCGGCGAAGAGGTTGTTCCGGTACTGCGGAAGGAGTTCGCCGCGCTGAAGCCGGCGCACGTGCCGGACGCACCGACCCACGCGTCTTTGAAGGCTGCAGCGGAGCGTGCACGCCAGTTGGAGACCATTGACGAGCCGGCCGTGGTGGCCGAGCCGACCGCCGAGGAGTCGACGCGATGAACGAACGCGTGATTGCTGTGGTGACAGCTGGGCTGACGACACCGTCGTCGTCCCGGCTGCTCGCCGACCAACTGTCGGCTGCGGTCGCGGACGAGTTGTCCGGTCGCGGGATCAGCTCCCGCATCGAGACGATCGAGGTCCGCGACCACGCGCACGACCTCACCAACAACCTGCTCACCGGCTTCCCGTCGGCCGAGCTGCGCGAGGTCCTCGAGACGGTCGAAGCGGCGGACGCCCTCATCGTCGTCAGCCCGACGTTCAGCGCGTCGTACTCCGGTCTGTTCAAGATGTTCTTCGACGTACTCGACGACCAGGCCCTGGCCGGCAAGCCCGTCCTGCTGGCCGCCACGGGTGGCACTGAACGCCACTCGCTCGTCCTGGACTTCGCCCTCCGCCCCCTCTTCGCCTACCTGAAGGCCCTACCGGTGCCCACCGGCGTCTACGCCGCCTCCACCGACTGGGGCCCGAACGCCGCCGGCCTCCGCCCCCGCATCACCCAGGCAGCCGGCGAACTGGTAGCCGCCCTCCACCACGAAACCCCCACAAAGTCCGACCCCTTCACCAACCCCACCCCCTTCGAAGACCTACTCAACAGCTGATCCTGCGGGATCATCGGTCCCGTGTGGAACTGGTTGCTGGAGCGGCGCTGGGCGCTGGGCTTTCTCGCCTGGTCGGCCCTGGCATTCACCATCGCCTACTGGAATCACGACGAGAACCAGCGTCTCGACAATGCTCCGACAGCGCCTGCCGTCATCACGCACATCAACCGGTGGACGAAGGGCGGGCCCGAACTCGAGTTGGACATCAAGCTGCCTGATGGGCGCACCGTGACCGGTCAGACCAACAACTTCAACGACGTTCATCGGACCGGCGAGCGGATCCTCGTCCAGTACGCGCTCGACGGACGCGACGTGTACGTGCGAGAAGCCGGTCAGGGGCCGGATCACACGGGAGTCTGGGGCTGGATGGCCGCCGGATCGGGAGCGACCCTAACCGGCTTGACCCTGATGGTCCTGCGCACGCGCAGAAACAAGCTGCGTGAGGCCGTCGAGGATGGTGGTTAGGCCGAAGGTTAGGGCGTGGGCTGGGTCGAGGGCGGACTGGAAGTGTTCGCCTACGGCAGTGCCTACGCGGCCGGCGACGGGGAAGTGGGTGCCAGACATGACTGCGGTGAGGGTCGGGGAGATCTGACGCCACCACTCCTCGTCGGTGAGGCCTGAGTCGCGTTGGGTGCGGAGTTGTTCGGCGCCGGCGCGGGCAGTGCCCTGGACGTGCGTGAGGACGAGCGTCAGCGCCGAGTCCATCTCGACGTCGGTCAGTCCCAGCCCGTCGAGCGGGCGTAGCTCCGCCTCGTACTTGCGGGTGATGTTCGGGCCGAGCGCCGTACGCATCGTCGGGACCTCGTGGATCCACGGATGGGCGGTCAGGATCTCCCAGTTGCGGCGGGCAATGAATTCGAGCGCGCCGCGCCAGCCGCCGGGCTGCTTCGACGGCTCGTCGGCGTCGGCGTACAGGTCGCCGTACACCCGGTCGAACATCAGGTCGGTCAGCTCACCCTTGCCGGGAACATGCGTGTAGAGCGACATCGTGCCGACCTTCAGACGATCGGCGACCATTCGCATCGAGAGCGCCTCGAGGCCTTCCCCATCGGCGAGCTCGATGGCGGCGTCGACGATCGCGCGCACGGTCAGACCGGAGCGGCCGGGTTTGGAGTGGCTCCCCCACAGCAGCGCCAGACTGCGCGCCGGATCGGGCGCAGCCGCCTTCCTTCCCGCCACCGGAACCTTCTTCCACCGCTCGTCGTTGAACGCATCGTACCCGAGCCGTACAATGTACGGTACACTCTACGGCTCTACAACCCGAGAGGTGGGAATGACTACCGAAACAGTGATCGAGGCCGTCGGCGTACGGAAGAACTACAGGGGCGGCAGGGAGGGTGCGGGGCTCAACGGCTTCGACCTCGAGGTCACGGCCGGCACGGTGACGGGGCTGCTCGGCCCGAACGGCGCCGGCAAGACGACGGCGGTGCGGATCCTGTCCACCCTGCTGGAGCTGGATTCCGGTACGGCGACGGTCGCGGGGTACGACGTCCGCCGGCAAGGCGCGGAGGTACGCCGTCGGATCGGGCTCGTCGGGCAGTACGCCGCGATCGACGAAGTACTCACCGGGCGGCAGAACCTGGTGATGTTCGGGCGGCTGAACCATCTGAGGAACGCCAAGGGCCGGGCCGACGAGCTGCTGGAGCGGTTCAGCCTGACCGAGGCGGCCGGGCAGGCGGTCAGCAAGTACTCCGGCGGGATGCGCCGGCGGCTGGATCTCGCGGCGAGCCTGATCGTGGCGCCGCGAGTGCTGTTCGTGGACGAGCCGACGACCGGGCTGGACCCGGCCGGGCGGCTCGAGGTGCGGTCCGCCGTACGGCAGCTGGTCGACGGCGGTACGACGGTGTTGCTGACGACGCAGTACCTGGAGGAGGCGGATCAGCTGGCGAACCGGATCTCGATGCTCAAGGCGGGGAAGGTCGTTGCCGAGGGCACCCCTGACGAGTTGAAGACGCAGCTCGGGTCGGACCGGCTGGAGATCGTGCTCGCGGATCCGGCCGACGTACCGCGGGTGGTGCAGCTGGCGGGATCGTTGGCGGACGGGGAGATCCGTGTGGTCGACGTACGGGTGAGTGTGCCGGTGAAGGATCGGACGAAGGCGTTGGTGGTAATGGCGAACTCGTTGCATGAGGCAAGGATCGAGCCGGAGGACATCACGTTGCGGCGGCCGACGCTGGACGAGGTCTTCCTGCACCTGACCGGGGCGGAGGTGGCAGCGTGATGTGGGTGCTGGCCGACAGTTGGACGATCGCGCGGCGGACGTTGACGCACTGGCGGAACCAGCCCGGGCTGGTGATCTTCCAGTGGTTCTTCCCGGTGTTGATGCTGTTGATGTTCGGCGGGCTGCTGGGCGGGGCGATGGAGTTCCCGGAGGGTTCGTCGTACTACGAGTTGCTGGTGCCGGGGATCTTCGCGCTGGCGATGCTGTTCGGGCTCGAGGGCACGATGACGGCGGTCACCACGGATGTGTCGAAGGGCGTGACGGACCGGTTCCGCTCGCTCCCGATGAGCTCGACGGCTGTCGTGCTCGGCCGATGCATCGCGGACATGCTCGACTCGGCGGTGACGCTGCTCGTCCTGGTCGCAACCGGCCTGGCGCTCGGTTGGCGCTGGCACGAAGGCCTGCCGTCCGCGCTGGCCGCGTTCGGGTTGTTGTTGCTGCTGAGGTTCGCGCTGTTGTGGGTTGGCATTTTCATCGGTCTCACCGTGAAGAACGCCCAGAGCGTGACGATGGTCCAGGTCGTGGTCTGGCCCATCGGCTTCCTCTCCAGCACCTTCGTAGCCACGTCCACGATGCCGACCTGGCTGGGCACCATCGCCCAGTGGAACCCCCTCTCCTCCACCGCCACAGCCGCCCGCAACCTCTTCGGCAACCCCGACCCCTCATCCACCGCCACCTGGATAGGCACCCACGCACCCCTGGCCGCCGTCATAGCCCCCCTGCTCCTGACCGCCGTCTTCCTCCCCCTCAGCACCCACCGCTACCGAACGCTGTCGCGTTAGCCCTCACCAGAGTCGCCGCAGGCTTCCACCGCGGGTAGGCAGCCTGACAGGCTCATCGGGCTCTGGTGGTGGCAGTTTCACCACCAGAGCCCGCTGCACCTCCAGATCCGCAAGAGCTGCCGCCTTGCTCGGATAGCGGATCTTCCGGTAGCGCCCGTTGGCGTGCAAATGGAGCGTCCACCCGCCGCGGAAAACGAGCACGTGCGTGAGCAGGTTTCCGACGAACGCGACCAGGTGATCAGGTGGTCGAGGACGTAGTCGTAGGCCCACTCCGTGAACCCGGACCGGCGTAGCTCGAAGTCCTCCTCCATCCTTCGAGTATGCCTTTGCGGCACGCGCCACCCTTCGCGCTCCGGGACCAACAAGTTGTCTAGGGCGTTAGTTGGCCGCCGTTGATTTCGATGATTTGGCCGGTGACGTAGGACGACATGCGCTCGGAGGCGAGGAACAGGATCGTGCCGACGCACTCGTGCGGCGTGCCGGTGCGGCCCATCGGGATGGTGGCGAGCATGGCCTGCATCTGGGCGTCGGCGGTGTGGCGCTCGTGGAACGGGGTTTTGATCACGCCCGGCGCGATCGCGTTCACCCGGATGCCTTCCGGGGCGAGCTCCTTGGCCAGGCCGCGGGTGAAGGTGCTGACGGCGCCCTTGCTGGTCGCGTAGATGACCGACCCGCCGGCACCGCCCGTCCGCCCGGCGATCGAGGTGACGTTGATGATCGAGCCGCCGCCCTGTGCGCGGAACACCGGCACGATCCGCCGGCTCAGCGCGAACACCGAGGTCAGGTTCACGTCGAGGATCCGGTGGAATTCCTCGTCCGGTACGTCGGCGATCGGCGACCGGTGGACCAGGTCGCCGGCGTTGTTCACGAGTACGTCGATCCGCCCGTGCTGCGCGAGGACCTCGTCGATGAACGCGTCCGCCGACTTCGGGTCAGCCAGATCCGCCTGGTGCAACGACGCCGTACCGCCGGCCGTCTGCACCGCGCCCACGGTGTGCTTCGCGCCCTCCTCGTTCTGGTGGTAGTGGAGCGCGACCGTAGCCCCGCTCTCCGCGAACCCCACCGCCGCCGCAGCCCCGATCCCACTACTGGCCCCGGTCACCACAACAACCTGATCCCTGAAATCCAGATATCCCATACGCCCTATCCTCTCCCAGTGCCACGTTCCGTTCTGCACGCCGCGTATGTCGCCTGGCCCGCCGCCGTCGTGGCTATGCGCCTGCTGACGCACGTCCGCAGGCGATGCCTGATCGTCACTGGCCTGGGCTACGTGATCGCGCTCGCGCTGGCGACGACCGCCACGCCGGCGTCGGTCGCCGTCCCGTTGGGACTGTTCGTCGGCGGGCTGGTCGCCGTGGGCGGTTGCCTGGCGACGGCGCGTGGGGTGACGTTCACAGTCGATCAGGACACGACTTATTGGCAGTACGACGGGAAGATTCCGGTGGGCGACCGCCTCGTGGAGGTCCTGGGTGTACTGGTCGGCATCGTCGGACTCGTGGCGATGCCGTGGGACTGAACGCGCCGTGTGTGGGGTCGTTGGTCCGGGGCCGGCGGTAGATTCGATGGATGGGATACGCGCTCGGGGAGCTGGGGCTGCGGCGGTGGCGGACCGGTGATGCGTTGCGGCTGGCCGCGGCGCATGCGGATCCTGAGATGGTGAGCCAGGGCGGGATCGTGGATCGGGCGTCCGCGGTCGACTGGATCGGGCGGGTCGCGGACCTGGACAACGGGCACGTGTACGCCGTGGTCGACGCCGACGATCACCCGATCGGCTGCGTCGGGGTGACCAATATCGACCGGCATCGGGTCGGCTGGACCTGGTACTGGACGCTCGCCGACGTGCGCGGCCACGGTGTCGCCCGGGACGCCCTCCGCGCGCTGGCCGGCTGGGCGCACGAGCACGCCGGGCTGTACCGGCTCGAGCTTGGTCACCAGTTGAACAATCCGGCATCCTGCACGGTCGCCGCCCGAGCCGGCTTCCTGTCCGAAGGCATCGAACGCCAACGCCTCGCCTTCGACGGCGCGCGGTACGACGTGGAGCGCCACGCCCGCCTCGTCACCGACCCGCTCACGCCACCAGCCCGCCCCGTCCACATCACCGACTAACTACACGCCACCCCGCCCCGCCCGCACGCGCCACAACTGCCGGGACTGGAACGTCTCAGGGGTCAACCCCGCAGTTGGTCGGTTCGGCCGCCAGATTCTGAGGGGCCAACCGACCATGTCCGGGGTTGACCCCTGAGACGTCCCGAAGGCCGGACGCGTGGGGGAGGTCGGGGGGGTCAGAGGGTGAGTTTGGGGTGGCGGTTGACGTCCTTGTAGAGCAGGTAGCGGAAGCGTCCCGGACCACCGGCGTAACAGGCCTGCGGACAGAATGCGCGGAGCCACATGAAGTCGCCCTCCTGCACCTCGACCCAGTCCTTGTTCAGCAGGTAGACCGCCTTCCCCTCCAGCACATACAGGCCGTGCTCCATCACATGCGTCTCCGGGAACGGGATCACCCCGCCCGGCTCGAAGCTGACGATGTTGACGTGCATGTCGTGCCGTACGTCGTCCGGGTCCGCGAACCGCTGCGTCTTCCAGCGTCCCTCGGTGCCCGGCATCTCGCGGCCCTCGACCTCCGCCTCGTTGGTGACGAACGCCGGGGGTACGTCGATCCCGTCGATCCGCTCGTACGCCTTCCGCACCAGGTGGAACGTCGCGACCGCCTCGCTCGTGTTCCGCACCGTCCAGTCGCCGCCCGGCGGCAGGTAGGCGTACCCACCTTCGGTCAGCGTGTGCTTCTCCCCGGCGACCGTCAGCACAATGTTGCCTGAGACAACGAACAGCACGGCCTCGGCGGCCGGGTCGGTCTCGGGCTTGTCGCTGCCACCGCCAGGCCCGACCTCGACGATGTACTGCGAGAACGTCTCCGCGAACCCGGACAGCGGACGGGCGATCACCCACAACCGCGTGTCGTCCCAGAACGGCAGCCGGCTGGTGACGATGTCCCGCATCGTGCCGCGCGGCAGGACGGCGTACGCCTCGGTGAAGACCGCGCGGTCGGTGGTGAGGTCGGTCTGCGCGGGCAGCCCGCCTTTCGGGGCGTAGTAGCTCATCGTTCTCCTCGGGTCAGCAGGCGTCCGAGCGGGTCGACGGCGATGTCGACGAGCCGGCCGCGGAGCCAGGTACTCCGGACGACGCCGGTCAGTGTGCGTCCGTCGTACGGCGTGATGGCGTTCTTGTGCTGGAGCTGCGTCGCGTCGACGGTGAAGCCCTCGTCCGGGGCGAGCACGCAGAAGTCGGCGTCGTACCCGACCTCGACGGCGCCCTTGGTGGTCAGGCCCGTCTGCCTGGCGGGGGCGGCGGACATCCAGCGGACGACGTCCGAGAGAGTGAACGCGCGGCGGCGGGCCTCGGTCCAGACGGCAGGCAGGCCGAGCTGGAGTGACGCGATCCCGCCCCAGGCGGTGCCGAAGTCGCCGGTATCGAGGTGCTTGAGGTCGATCGTCGACGGCGAGTGATCGGAGACGACCAAGTCGATCGTGCCGTCGCGCAGACCGTCCCAGAGGAGCTCGCGGTTGGCGGCCTCACGGATCGGCGGGCAGCACTTGTACTGCGTGCCGCCGTCGGGGATGTCCTCGGCGGTGAAGCTCAGGTAATGCGGGCAGGTCTCCGCGGTGATCCGTACGCCGTCCGCGCGGGCCTTCGCGAGCAGCGGAAGGACCTCGGCACTGGACACGTGCAGGATATGGACGCGGCAGCCGGTCTCGCGGGCCAGGTCGATGACACCCGCGACGGCCTCGTTCTCGGCTGCGCGCGGGCGGGAGTTGAGGAAGTCCAGGTAGCTCGCGCCGTTCGGCGGGACGGCTTCGTCGATGCGGTGGGCGTCCTCGGCGTGCACGATGAGCAGACCGTCGAAGCTGCTGATCTCACGCATCGCGGCCTCGAGCTGTGCGTGATCGAGCGGCGGGAACTCGTCGACGCCCGAGTGCAGCAGGAAGCACTTGTAGCCGAACACGCCGGCCTTGTGGAGTGGGCGCAGGTCGGGGACGTTGCCCGGGATCGCGCCGCCCCAGAATCCGACGTCGACGTACGCCTGGGTCTCGGCGGTTTTGCGTTTGAGCCTGAGCGCCGGCACGTCGCAGGTCGGCGGGATGCTGTTGAGCGGCATGTCGATGATCGTGGTGACACCGCCGCGGGCCGCTGCCTTGGTCGCTGACGTGAAGCCTTCCCAGTCGGTCCGGCCGGGGTCGTTCACGTGGACGTGGGAGTCGACGAGGCCCGGGAGCAGTACTTCGTCGTCGCTGAGGCGTACGTCGGCGGCCGCCCGGAGGTCGGCGTCGTACGGCGCGATCGCCACGATGCGCCCGTCTCGTACTCCGATCGCACCCGGCTGCTCGCCCGCGGGGCGCACGACTCGCCGGGCCCGGATGACCAGATCAAGAGCGTTCATGCGATCCCTCTCTCCCTTCTCGTCATCGTAGGTGCTCGACCGCGATCCGTTCGCCAAGCTGTTCGAGCAACGGTTTGGGCTCGGCGATGCACCGCTGGACGTCCGGCTCGAGCTCGGTGAGCGCGTACGCCGCTCGGACGCCGGCTTCCTGTAGCTGGTTCGACGCCAGCCGGTTGATGCCGCATACCGCGACCACCGGGATGCCGGCCGCCTTCGCGGCTACTCCAGCCACGGCCTTCCCGTGCAGGGTCTGTTCGTCGAGCGCCCCTTCGCCGGTGATCACGAGGTCGGCACCGGCAAGCTGCTCGTCGAACCCGACCATCTCCAGCACCAGCTCGATCCCCGGCCGAAGCTCCGCGTCCAGCAGCGCGAGAGCCGCGAAGCCGACCCCGCCCGCGGCTCCAGCACCCGGCACATCCCGCAGATCCCGCCCGGTCAGCTCGGCCACCTGGTCGGCCCACGCGCTGAGCCTGCCGTCGAGCTCGACCACTTGCGCCGGCGTGGCACCCTTCTGCGGTCCATAAACCACCGCCGCACCCCGGGCTCCCGTCAGCGGATTGTCCACATCACAAGCCACCACCACCCGCACCCCGCGCAGCCGATCCCGCAGGGCGAGGGTTGACCCCTGAGATGGCGGGTTCGCACCCGAGATTCCGGGGGGCCAACCCACCAGCTGAGGGGTCACCCCCGGAGATTGCGACATGCCGGCGATGAGGCCGGCGCCGCCGTCGGTGGAGGCGCTGCCGCCGATGCCGAGGATGATGCGGGTGCAGCCGGCGGCGACGGCTGCGGCGATCAGTTCGCCGGTGCCGTACGACGTGGCTGTCAGCGGAGCTGGAACGCCGCCGGGGAGCCGTACGAGGCCGGAGACGTCCGCGAGTTCAACCACCGCGGTGTCGCCCCGGCGGGCGTAGCCGGACTTCACCGGCTCACCCGTGGGGCCCGAGGCAACAACCGGCACCAACTCGTACCCGGCGCCGACAGCGGCGGCAAGAGTCCCGTCGCCACCATCAGCCACCGGGACGGAGACCACGGTCGCGTCGGGGTGAACTCGCCGCACGCCGGCACCAACCGCGGCCGCCACCTCCGAACTCGTCAAAGTCCCCTTGAACTTGTCAGAGGCAACCACCACCCGAAACCCCGCCCCTCGCTCCGCTCGGGGCGGGGGGATTGGGCGGGCGTCCCGCATCCGGGGTGAGGGGATTGAGCGGCCGTCCCCCGCCCGGGCCGAGGGATCGGGGCGGACCGCGGCACCCGCCGGCCCACGGGTGCCGTCCCACTCCCCTAGCGCGGGGACGGGGCCGGGGCGAGTTGGGTCGGTCATCAGTCGAGGAGGGCCAGTGCTGTTGGCGCGTCTTCGGGGGAGATGGCCAGGTCTTCGAATTCGATGATGTTGTCGATCTCGACGCCCATGGAGACGTTGGTGACGCGCTCCAGGATGACCTCGACGACGATCGGGACCCGGTGCTCGACCATCAGCTTCTTCGCCTGCTCGAGGACCGGCAGGATCCCGTCCGGCTCGGACACCCGAAGTGCCTTGCAACCAAGGCCTTCCGCGACCTTCACGTGGTCGACGCCGTACCCGTCGACCTCCGGGCTGTTGATGTTGTCGAACGCCAGCTGCACGCAGTAGTCCATGTCGAAGTTCCGCTGCGCCTGCCGGATCAGCCCGAGGTAGGAGTTGTTCACGACCACGTGGATGTACGGGATGTTGAACTGCGCCCCGACCGCCAGCTCCTCGATCAGGAACTGGAAGTCGTAGTCGCCCGACAACGCCACCACCGTGCTCTCCGGGTCCGCGACCGCAACCCCAAGCGTCGCCGGCACGGTCCAGCCGAGCGGCCCGGCCTGGCCCGCGTTGATCCAGTGCCGCGGACGGTACACGTGCAGCATCTGCGCGGCCTGGATCTGCGACAGCCCGATCGTGCTGACGTACCGGACGTCCGGTCCGAACGCGCGGTTCATCTCCTCGTACACCCGCTGCGGCTTGATCGGCGTGTTCTCGAAGTGCGTCTTCCGCTGCAACGCCGTACGACGTTCGCGGCATTCGGCGGCCCAGGCGTTACGGTCAGCCAGCCTGCCGTCGGCGGCCCACTCGCGCGCCACCTCGACGAACACCTGCAGTGCGGCGCGGGCGTCCGACACGACCGAGTAGTCAGGCGCGAACACCCGCCCGATCTGCGTCGGCTCGATGTCGACGTGGATGAACTTCCGCTCACCGCGATACACATCCAGCCCGCCCGTGTGCCGGTTCGCCCACCGGTTGCCGATTCCGAGCACGACGTCGGACGCCAGCATCGTGGCGTTCCCGTACCGGTGCGAGGTCTGCAACCCGACCATTCCGGCACTCAGCGGGTGGTCGTCGGCGATCGAACCCCATCCCATCAGCGTCGGTACGACGGGAATGCCCGTCAGCTCGGCGAACTCCACCAGCAGATCGCTCGCGTCCGCGTTGATCACGCCGCCACCGGCAACGATCAGCGGCTGAGCGGCAGCGCCGAGCATCTGGAGCACCCGCTCCGCCTGCGCCCGGGTGGCCGCAGGACGCGACACCGGAAGCGGCTCGTACGTGTCGATGTCGAAATCGATCTCCGCAAGCTGTACGTCGAGCGGCAGGTCGATCAGCACCGGACCCGGACGGCCTTCGCGCATCACCTGGAACGCCTTCTGGAACGTGCCCGGCACCTGCGCGGCCTCCATCACCGTGACCGCCCACTTCGCGACCGGCTTGGCGATCGACGAGATGTCGACGGCCTGGAAGTCCTCCTTGTGCAGCTTGGCGACCGGCGCTTGGCCGGTGATGCACAGGATCGGGATCGAGTCCGCCGCCGCGGAGTACAGGCCGGTGATCATGTCGGTTCCGGCCGGGCCCGACGTACCGATGCAGACGCCGATGTTGCCGGCGCGGGCCCGGGTGTAGCCCTCGGCCATGTGCGAGGCGGCCTCGACGTGGCGGGCAAGGACGTGCTTGATCCCGCCGTGGGCACGCATCGCGCTGTAGAACGGGTTGATCGCCGCGCCGGGCAACCCGAACGCCTGCGTCGACCCCTCCTTCTCCAGGATCAGTACTGCGGCGTCAACCGCGCGCATGCGGGCCATCAGCCGATCTCCTTCCCGGACAGCCGCTCGACGCCACGCAGCAGAGCCGAATGGTCGAGGCCACCGTCACCGTTCGCCCGCGCCGACGCGACGAGCTGCGCCACCAGAGCACCGAGCGGTACGACGACACCCGCCTCGCGCGCGGCCGCCGTGACGATGCCCATGTCCTTGTGGTGCAGGTCGATCCGGAACCCGGGCTGGAAGGAGCGCGACAGCATGTTCTCCTTCTTCTGGTTCAGTACGGTCGAACCGGCGAGACCACCACCGAGGACCTCGAGCGCCGCCTTGGTGTCGACGCCGTACGCCTCCAGGAAGACAACAGCCTCGGCGACTGCCTGGATGTTCGCGGCGACAATCAGCTGGTTCGCGGCCTTCACCGTCTGCCCCGAACCACTCGGGCCGACGTGGACGACGGTCTTGCCGACCACGTCGAACAGCGGCTTGGCCTTCGCGAAGTCGTCTGCGTCACCACCGACCATGATCGACAAGGCGGCGTTCTTGGCACCTGCCTCGCCGCCGGACACCGGGGCGTCGAGCAGGTGGAAGCC
Organism: Kribbella pratensis; assembly: GCF_004365355.1. Lineage (GTDB taxonomy): Bacteria > Actinomycetota > Actinomycetes > Propionibacteriales > Kribbellaceae > Kribbella. The sequence goes on from NZ_SODP01000002.1 coordinate 1,776,339, forward strand.
GAGCGCCCGCGCCCGTTCGGCGAGCTGCTGCGTGACGTCCGGCCGGATGCTGGAGAAGTCGATGATCAGCGTGCCGGTCTCGGCCAGCTGGAAGACTCCGTCCTCACCCTCGAGCACGTCCTGGACGTCCGGCGAGTCGGGCACCATCACGCAGATCACGTCGGCGCCCTTGACCGCGTCGGCGAGCGAGGTCGCGGCCCGGCCGCCGGCGGCGACCAGGTCCTGGGCCCGCTCCGGGCTGCGGTCCAGCCCGGCCACGGTGTGGCCGGCGTTCGCGAGGTGGACGGCCATCGGGTTGCCCATGATGCCGAGGCCGATGAAGGCGATATTCGTCATTTCACGTCTCCTAGATGGTCAGCGGCGCTCGAACGGCAGCCAGCCGAAGCTTTCGTCTGAGGTGGTGGACGGCTTGTACTCGAGTCCGACCCAGCCGGAGTAGCCGTTCGCCTCGAGGGCGGTCAGCTGCTGGTCGAGCGGGAGCGTGCCGGTGCCGGGCTCGTTGCGCCCGGGCGCGTCGGCTATCTGCACGTGGGCGACCCAGTCGGTGCTGTCGGCGATCACCTTGCTCACGTCGTCGCCGTTGACCGCGAGGTGGTAGAGGTCGGCGAGCAGGCCGACGTTCGGTACGTCGTACGCCGTCTGGACGCGGTCGATCACGGCGAGGGCGTCGGCGGCCGTCTTGAGCGGATACCGCTCTGCGCCGCTGACCGGCTCGACCAGGATCGTGGCGCCGATCCGCGCCGCGGCCCGAGCGGCGAGGGCGAGGTTCTCGACCGCGAGGTCGTCCTGCTCCTGCTCGCTGCTGCCGTCGACGCGGTTGCCGTACAGCGCGTTGAAGCCCGGGGTGCCGAGTCGCTCACCGATGCCGACGGTGACGTCGACGTTGTCGCGGAACTCGCTCGACCGCTTCGGCCAGGACACCAGCCCGCGGTCGCCGCCGGGCATGTCGCCGGCGAAGAAGTTGAGGCCGGTCAGCTGGACACCGGCATCGGTGATCGCGCCGACGAACGCGTCGACCTGCCGGTCCGGCGGGACCGCCTCGACGAACGGCCACCAGAACTCGACCGCGCTGAACCCGGCCCGCCGGGCGGCCGCCGGTCGCTCCAGCAGAGGCAACTCGGTGAAGAGCAACGAGCAGTTCACCGTGTACCGCAGTTGGTGGCTCATCCTGACTCCAATTTCCGTATTGCGGAAGTTCGTTTCTGTTCTGCGAAAACCATAGGTTGGCCTGCCCGACAGCGTCAAGGTCTGGGTTCGCGACGGCGAGGGGGTGTCTCACGTGGGCGCGCGCGTTGTACGTTCCTCTAAAGGAGGTGCGCCGTGCTGCTGTCCGAGCTGCTGGATGCGCCCGAACTCGGGCTGCGGTTGCTGCATTCGGCGGGCGGCGTTCTGGATCGCCCGATCGGGCGGCTGGTCACCACCGACCTCCTCGAGCCGGGCCGCTACCTGAACGGCGGCGAGGTGGTGCTGACCGGGCTGGTCTGGCGGCGAAGGCCGATGGACAGCGAGGTGTTCGTGGCCTCGATGGCGGGGCGTGGAGCGACGACGATCCTGGCCGGCAGGGCGCAGTTGGGCGACGTGCCGGCGGACCTGATGGATGCGTGCCGCCGACACGAGGTGACGCTGATCGAGGTGCCGGTCGAGATCGCGTTCGCGGACGTGACGGAGTACGTCGCGGCGGCCGGATCGGCGGAGACCGGGGCCCGGCTGTCGGCGAGTCTCGTCCGGCAGCGGCAACTGTTGTCGTCGATCGCAGCCGGGCGCAGCCTCGACGAGTTGGCGGCGCGGATCTCGGCGGAGATCGGGCACGACTGCCGCGTCCTGACCCCGACCGGGCGCCATGTCGTACCGGGGCCGGGCGAGCTCGACGCGGCCGCGATCGACGCGGTGACCCGCAAGTTCCTGACCGCGGATCGCACGCCTGCGGTCGCGATGACCATCGATGCGTCGTACAGCCTGTTCCCGGTCGGCTCCGGGCTGGGGAACCGCCTGACGGCGTGGGTGCTGGTGATCGAGGGCGACCACAACGAATGGTCCCGCGACCACGTCGAGGCGGTGCACGAGCTGTGCGCGATCGCGGCGCTGGACCGCGCCCGTCGCGACGAGGGCCGCCGGGCGCTCCGCCCGCTGGTCGCCGACGCACTGGCGCTGGTCGAGTCCGGCGCTCCACAAGCCGAAGTCGCGGCGCGGCTCAAGCAGGCCGGGTCGCACTCGGAGCGACCGATGGTCGTCGCGGTCGCCGAGCTCCGCGACGACGGACCGAGCGAAGTCGCACTGAGCCTGCTCGAGGACGTAGCGCTGACGGTCGGCCCGGCGGTCGTCGCGCCTGGACGCGACGGTTTGCTGGTCGGCTTCCTCCCCTACACACCGGAGCTGCCCGAGCATGTACGTCGGAGCTTCAGCCGTCTCGCTCCGGGTCTGAATCGAGGTCGGCTCGCGGTCGGAATCAGCGGCGAGACGTCGGTCGACGCACTCGCCGGCGCACTGGAAGAAGCCCGCTTTGCGCAGCGTGCAGCCGGGGCCGGGCGTGCACCGGTATCGGTGGTCACCTCGGACGAGGTCGCCTCCCACGTCCTGCTGCTCGCCACCCTGCCCGACGACGTACGGCGTACCTACACCAACCGTGTCCTCGGAGCGGTCCTCGAGCACGACCGCCGTACCCATGCCGACCTGCTCACCACGCTCCAGGCGTTCCTCGCCTGCTCGTGTTCCTGGACCCGTACCGCGGAGTCGCTGCACCTGCACGTGAACACCGTTCGCTACCGGATCGAACGCGTTGAGCAACTGACCGGTCGCGATCTGTCGAGCCTGGAGGACCGCGTCGACGTGTTCCTGGCGCTCAAATCGCTCTAGTTGTGTGATCGCACAAAACAGGGTGTTCTCCGGTCGTTCATCTTCGGAGGTTCACCGGGTGCAATCCGGGGCGCGGTGAGCAGATGCTCAAGGGCAGGTTCAAATCCCCCGTTCAGCCTGCACAGGCCCCACGCAGCCCGAGGAGCGTGTCCCCGATGAAGGCAAACCTGCGGTCCAGCCGCCACCCCGTCGATCAGGTGCTGCCACCTGGCAAGCTCGCGGTGTACGGCGCCCAGCACGTGCTGGCGTTCTACGCCGGGGCCGTGATCGTGCCGATTCTGCTCGCCAGTGCGATCGGGCTCACCACCGAGCAGCTCATCCACCTGATCAACGCGGACCTCTTCACCTGCGGCATCGCCTCGATCATCCAGTCGGTCGGGTTCTGGAAGGTCGGCGTCCGGCTGCCGCTGCTGCAGGGCGTCACGTTCACGGCGGTCTCGCCGATGATCGCGATCGGGCTCGCGGCGGGCGGCGGTACCGACGGTCTGCTGGTGATCTACGGCGCCGTACTGGTCGCCGGGCTGGCCACGTTCTTCATCGCGCCGTACTTCAGCAAGCTGATCCGGTTCTTCCCGCCGGTGGTGACCGGCTCGGTGATCACGATCATCGGTCTGGCTCTGCTGCCGGTCGCGGCCGGGGACGCGGTCGGCGGGGCGGGACCGACGGCGGCGCCGACCAGCGGCAAGAACATGGCTTACGCACTCGGCACGCTGGCCCTGATCGTGCTCATCCAGCGGGTGTTCAAGGGATTCATGGCGACCATCGCCGTACTGATCGGACTGGTGGCCGGGACGCTGGTGGCGTGGGCGTTCGGCGACGCGCACTTCGGTGCGGTGCACGACGCGGCGTGGGTCGGCGTGACGCAGCCGTTCTACTTCGGCTGGCCGAAGTTCTCGGTGGCAGCGATCATCTCGATGGTCGTGGTCATGCTGATCACCGCGGTCGAGACCACCGGTGACGTCTTCGCGACCGGTGAGATCGTCGAGAAGCGGATCGGCCGCGAGGACATCGCCCGGGCGCTGCGGGCCGACGGTCTGGCGACCACGATCGGCGGCGTCTTCAACTCGTTCCCGTACACCTGCTTCGCCGAGAACGTCGGCCTGGTCCGGCTGACCCGGGTCCGCAGCCGCTGGGTGGTCGCAACCGCGGGAGCGATCATGATCCTGATCGGGCTGCTGCCGAAGGCCGGTGCGATCGTGGCCGGCGTACCGCACCCGGTCCTGGGCGGTGCGGCGCTGGCGATGTTCGCGACCGTCGCGGTGGTCGGCTTCCAGACTCTGACGAAGGTCGACTTCCACGATCACCGGAACGTCGTCATCGTCGCGACGAGCGTCGGCCTGGCCATGTACGTGACCGCGCAGCCGCAGGTCGCGCAGGCCGTGCCGGACTGGGCCGAGATCATCTTCGGCAGCGGCATCACGCTCGGCAGCCTGACCGCGATCTTCCTGAACATCTTGTTCCACCACGTCGGCAAGAGCTTCGGCCCGGCGGTCGCGGGACAGCCGGGTGACTCCGTGCGGCTGGACCAGGTGAACAACATGACCCGCGAGGAGTTCGTCGAGACGTTCGGCGGCCTGTTCCAGGGTCCGCGCTGGGCCGTCGAGCGAGCCTGGGACATGCGGCCGTACGCCGACACCCACGCGCTGCGACGTTCCTTCCAGGAGGCGTTGTTCTCCGGCTCACGCGATGAGCAGCGCGATCTGGTCCAGGCGTACCCACAGCTGGGGTCGCAGTTCGTTGCCGATGGCCTCAGCGGCGAAGCCTCGCTGCGGGACCAGTCGGACAAGGGGCTGACGTTCCTGGGCGATCCGGAGCGCGACCAGCTGGCCGCCATCACGTCGGAGTACGAGCAGCGGTTCGGATTCCCGTTGGTGATCTCGGTGCGCGACGCCGAGTCGTACGACCGGATCGTCGAACAGGGCCGCGAGCGGCTCGGCAACTGCGAAAACCAGGAGCACGCCGCCGCGCTGCTCGAGATCGCGAAGATCGCCGGCTATCGGTTCGACGACCTCGTCTCCGACGCCAACCCGATCCACAGCGCACGAACCCGTTGGAGCAGCAACCGATGACTACCCAAGCACTGCGCGCCCCTGCTGTGACGGTGAACGGCGAGCTCACCGCGCTCGGCGACATTCCCGTCCACACCACGGTCCTGGACTGGCTCCGCGACCGCGGCCTGACCGGCGCCAAGGAGGGGTGCGCCGAGGGCGAGTGCGGCGCATGCTCGATCCTCGTCGCCCGCGCCGGCACCGACACCCCGACCGAGTGGACCGCGGTCAACGCATGTCTCCTGCCGATCGCCTCGCTAGACGGCCAGGAGCTGGTCACATCGGAAGGCCTCGGCTCGCCGGCCGAGCTTCACCCGGTGCAGCGCGAGATGGCCGTCCGCGGGGGTTCGCAGTGCGGCTACTGCACACCAGGATTCGTCTGCAGCATGGCAGCCGAGTTCTACCGCCCGGGTCGTGCGTGCGGCGAGGGCGATCACGAGCACGGCCCGAACGGGTTCGACCTGCATTCGCTGAGCGGCAACCTGTGCCGGTGCACCGGCTACCGCCCGATCCGCGACGCGGCCTACGCCCTCGAGGATCCGGCCGAGAACGACGCTCTCGCCGTACGCCGTGACGCGCCGCCGCCCGCGCCGGCACCGACCGGCATGGTCTCGCCCGAGGGCGAGTTCATCCGTCCGAGCTCGCTCGACCACGCACTGGCTGTTCTGGGCGAACGCAGCGATGCGGTGGTGGTCGCCGGTTCGACCGACCTCGGCGTACAGGTGAACATCTTCGGCTCCCGCCCGCCGCTGACGATCGCGATCGACCGCCTGGAGGAGCTGCGCGAGTTCTCCTTCGGCGACGACGAGGTCCGGCTGGGTGCGGCGCTGACGCTCACGGAGATCGAGCGGCGGCTGGCGGGACGGGTGCCGTTGCTGGCCGAGCTGTTCCCGCAGTTCGCGTCGCGGCTGATCCGGAACGGCGCGACGATCGGCGGGAACCTCGGGACCGGCTCTCCTATCGGAGACGCGCCGCCCGCGCTCCTGGCACTGGACGCTCGCCTCGTGCTGGCGTCATCGCGGGGTGAGCGTGTGGTGCCGTTGGCGGAGTACTTCACCGGGTATCGGCAGACGGTGAAGGCGGCCAACGAGCTGATCAAGACGATCGTGATTCCGTTGCCCCTGGCACCGATGACCGCGTTCCACAAGATCGCCAAGCGCCGGTTCGACGACATCTCCAGCGTCGCGATCGGGTACGCCGTCGACGTACAGGACGGTGTGGTGCGGGAGGCGAAGATCGGGCTCGGTGGTGTCGCGGCTACCCCGCTGCGGGCCCGCGAGACTGAGGCCGCGTTGATCGGTCGGCCATGGAACGAGACGACCGTGCGGACCGCCGCCGGAGTGATGGCCGCGGAGGGTACGCCGATGGACGATCACCGCGCGAGTTCGGCGTACCGCTCGGCGATGCTCGGGCAGTCGTTGTTGCGGTTCTACTTCGAGGGGGTCGAGGCATGAGCTCGCTGTCGGAACGGCCCGCGGTTGGCGTCGTCGGCGTACCGCTGCCGCATGAGAGCGCCGCGCTGCACGTGACGGGTGCTGCCTTATATACAGACGATCTGGTGATGCGCACCCGCGACGTACTGCATGCGTGGCCGGTGCAGTCGCCGCATGCGCACGCGCGGGTGACTGCGCTGCGCGTGAAGCCGGCGTACGACGTGCCCGGTGTCGTCCGAGTGTTGACCGCGGACGACGTACCAGGTGTGAACGACGCCGGCGTGAAGCATGACGAGCCGTTGTTCCCGGACGAGGTGATGTTCAACGGGCATGCGGTGTGCTGGGTCCTCGCGGAGACGTTGGAAGCTGCTCGGCTGGGGGCATTGGCGGTCGAGGTCGAGTACGAGCCGCTGGCGTCGTTGGTGACCGTTCGCGAGGCGATCGAGGCGGGCAGCTTCCAGGGCATCGGGCGGCATCTGGAGCGCGGCGACGTCTCAGCTGCTTTGGCGGAGGCTTCGCATGTGTTCGGCGGTGAGTTCGAGTTCGCCGGCCAGGAGCACTTCTACCTCGAGACGCACGCGGCGTTGGCGCTGGTGGACGAGTACGGGCAGATCTTCGTCCAGTCGAGTACGCAGCATCCGTCGGAGACGCAGGAGATCGTCGCGCACGTCCTCGGGCTCGCCAGTCATTCGGTGACCGTGCAGTGCCTGCGGATGGGCGGCGGCTTCGGCGGCAAGGAGATGCAGCCGCACGGGTTCGCGGCGATCGCTGCGCTCGGCGCGACGCTGACCGGTCGGCCGGTGCGACTGCGGCTGAACCGGACGCAGGACATGACGATGTCGGGCAAGCGGCACGGATTCCACTCGTCGTGGACCGTTGGCTTCTCCAACGACGGCAAGCTGGTCGCGCTGGATGCGACGCTGACCGCCGACGGCGGGTGGAGCCTGGATCTGTCCGAGCCGGTGCTGGCGCGGGCGATGTGCCACATCGACAACGCGTACGAGATCCCGCATGTCCGGGTCGACGGGCAGATCGCGCAGACGAACAAGACGTCGCAGACTGCGTTCCGCGGGTTCGGCGGTCCGCAGGGGATGTTGGTGATCGAGGACATCCTCGGGCGGTGCGCACCACTGCTCGGGTACGACGCCTTGGAGCTGCGTCGACGGAACTTCTATCAGCCGGGCGACTCCACGCCGTACGGGCAACCGGTGCGGCACGCGGACCGGCTCGAGTCGTGCTGGTCGCAGGTCATTGCCGGTGGAGATGTTGCTGAGCGGGTTGCTTCGGTGGAGGCGTTCAACGCGTCACACGAGCATGTGAAGCGTGGGTTGGCGATGACTCCGGTGAAGTTCGGGATCTCGTTCAACCTGACCGCATTCAACCAGGCCGGGGCGCTCGTTCACGTCTACAAGGACGGGTCCGTACTGATCAACCACGGCGGCACCGAGATGGGGCAGGGCTTGCACACGAAGATGCTGCAGGTCGCCGCGACCACGCTGGGGGTGCCGCTGTCGCGGGTGCGGCTGGCGCCGACACGTACGGACAAGGTGCCGAACACGTCCGCGACAGCTGCGTCGTCCGGTGCCGACCTGAACGGTGCGGCGATCAAGAACGCTTGCGAGCAGATCCAGGAGCGGCTGGCGCAGGTCGCCGGCGGAAAGCTCGGGATCAGTCCTCACGACGTGCGGTTCGTCGATGGCGTCGTCCGCGGATTGTCCGGGGACAGCGTGGACTGGAACGAGCTGATCAACCTTGCCTACCACCAGCGCGTGCAGTTGTGGGCGGCCGGGTTCTACCGGACCGAGGGCCTGCACTGGGACGCCAACGCGATGCGCGGCGAGCCGTTCAAGTACTTCGCGTACGGCGTGGCGGCGTCCGAGGTCGAGGTGGACGGGTTCACCGGGGCGTACACGGTCCGCCGGGTCGACATCGTGCACGACGTCGGCGACAGCCTGAGCCCGCTGATCGACATCGGTCAGATCGAGGGCGGGTTCGTGCAGGGCGCCGGCTGGCTGACGCTCGAGGACCTGCGCTGGGACGAGAGCACCGGCGACCGTCGTGGACGGCTGGCGACGCAGGCGGCCAGCACGTACAAGCTGCCGAGCTTCTCGGAGATGCCGGAGGTCTTCAACGTCCGCCTGCTGGAGAAGGCCCACGAGGACGGCGCGGTCTACGGCTCGAAGGCCGTCGGCGAACCGCCACTCATGCTGGCCTTCTCGGTCCGCGAAGCGCTGCGGCAGGCCGCAGCCGCCTTCGGCCCTTCGGGCACCAGCGTCGACCTACCGTCGCCCGCCACGCCGGAAGCGGTTTACTGGGCGGTCGAACGAGCGCGCTCAGATCAGAGCTGGGGTGGCGAGGCGGCTGACGGCGGCCGGCAAGCCGCTCGTGCAGGGGACGACGACTCGTCCTCCCCCTCCACCTCCTCCCGTGGAACGGGTGGGTGAGGTCGATGGAGTGGGTCAAAGCTGTTCAGCGGTTGCGGGCCCGCCGGCAGGCCGGAGTGCTCGTCACCGTGATGTCGGTGCGTGGGCATGCGCCGCGCGAAGCGGGCGCGAAGATGGTGGTTGCTGCTGACAACGTCTGGGCGACTGTTGGCGGCGGCAACCTCGAGGCACTAGCGGTCGAGCGTTCGCGCGAGATGATCGCGCGCGGGATCACGGTTCCTGAGGTGTTGACGGCTGCATTATCGGACAAAGCGCCGTACCAGCACGGGGTTCAGTGTTGTGGTGGAGAGGTGAAGCTGTTGCTGGAACCACTGCCGGTGGTGCCTTCGGTCGCGATCTTCGGGGTCGGACACGTCGGACTCGAGCTGGCGCGGATCCTCGCGCGGCATGACATCGAGCTGCACCTGGTCGACTCGCGGCCGGACCAGCTGACCGCGGATCGTCTTGCTGTCTTGGACGATGCGGTGGCGCAAGTACACGTGCACAACGTGCCGGTGCTCCCTGAGCTCGTCGTCGGTGAGCTGCCGCCAGGCACCCACGCCCTGATCATGACCCACGACCACGCCGAGGATGCCGCGCTCTGCGATGTTGCCATCCGCAACGACGAGCTGGCCACAATCGGCCTGATCGGGTCCAGCGCCAAGTGGACCCGCTTCCAGCGCAAGCTCGCCGAGGACGGCAACTCCGCGGAAGCGATCGCCCGGATCACCACACCGATCGGCATCCCCAGCGTGACCGGCAAGGAGCCGGCCGTCATCGCGGTCGGTGTTGCCGCCTGGTTGCTCGAACGTTTTACCGCCGAACGGCATCCCGTGTCGGCCCAATCTGCCGAGCGTCGCACCGCCTCGGCTCATCGTGAGGCGAAGGCATGACTATCTTCCGTGGCACGTTCATCGACACGCCGGAGAACCCGTTCGACGGCGGGAACCTGCGCGTGGACAGCGACACGGGGCTCCTGGTCCAGGACGGCGTGATCGTTGCTCGTGGCCCGTTCCTGGAGATCCGGAGCGCGCACCCAGCGGAGCAGGTCGTCGACCTGACCGACGGCGTCGTACTCCCGGGCTTCGTCGACACGCACGTGCACTTCCCGCAGATCCGCGCCGTCGGTGGCCTCGGGCTGCCGCTGCTCGAGTGGCTCGACCGGTACGCGCTCCCGGAGGAGGCGCGGATGGCGGACGTCTCCTATGCCACCAGCGTCGCCAACGAGTTCGTCCGCGGCCTCGCAGCGGCTGGTACGACGTCCGCGCTCGTCTTCGGCGCGCACTACGTAGACGCCGTCGACGCGCTCTTCAACGCCGCGTCCGGCGTCGGTCTGCGAGTGACGAGCGGTCTCGTGTTGAGCGACAGGTTGCTCCGTCCGGAGCTCCTCACCACCCCGGTGCGTGCGTACGCCGAGTCGCTCGCCCTCGCGAACCGCTGGCACGGTGTCGGCCGCAACCGGTACGCCGTGACGCCCCGCTTCTCGCTGTCCTGCACCGACGATCTCCTCGCCACCTGCCGCGAGCTGATGGACGCGATCCCCGGCGCGCTGTTCACGTCCCACGTGAACGAGAACGAGGCCGAGATCGCGTCGGTGGCCGACCTGTTCGGAGGCGCCGACTACGTCACGACATACGACCGGCACGGCCTGGTGGATCGCCGTACCGTGCTCGCTCACAACGTCCACCCAACGGACGTGGAGCTCAAGATGCTCGCCACCAGCGGTGCGACCGTCGCCCACTGCCCGACGAGCAACGCGGCGCTCGGCAGCGGCCTGTTCCCGTTGAGCCGCCACCTGCAGTACGGCGTACGCGTGGCCCTGGGATCCGATGTCGGCGCTGGCACGGGCTTCTCGCTCTTGAAGGAGGGCCTGCAGGCGTACTTCTGCCAGCAACTCCTCGCCGACCAGGGCCGCCCGTTGACCGCGGCCCACCTGCTGTACCTCTCCACCGCAGCCGGCGCGGAGGCCCTGGACCTGCCGCGCGTCGGCCATCTGAGCGTCGGACAGCACTTCGACGCCCAACTCCTCCGTCCGGCGGACGGCTCGCCGCTGGCCGTCGCCATCACCCACGCCGAAGACACCGAAGAGGCCCTGGCCCGCATCTTCACGCTGGGAACCCCGGCGGACGTGCAAGCAGTCTGGATCAACGGCACCCTCCTCCACTGACCACCGGCCGGCCTCGGACAAGCTGCTACTTGTCCAAGGCCGGCCGGTGCCGTTGAGCCGCGGACTCCCGCCGGGGACCTCGAACAAGCTATTGCTTGTCCAAGGTCTCGGCGGCCTGTCCACGCAACCCGCGCCACAGCCGATCGGCCGTGGCGCGGGGCCGGTCGAGGTCGGCCCAGCCCACGCGGATCATGCGATACCCACGCTCCCGCAGCCGGTCCTCGCGCCACTTCTCCGCGAGCACGGCCTCGCCAGTGCCGTACTTCAACGCCCCGTCGAACTCGACGATCAGGCCACCAGGCAACAGGAAGTCGACCCGCGCGATCAGCCGGCCGTCCTCGTTGTGGATCTCCACCTGCAGCCTCGGCGTCGGCAGCCCGTGGTTCGCCATCAACACCCGGAGACGCGACTCGCCCACCGACTCGCTCAGTCCGTCGGCGAACAGGACGGCGGCCCGCGCGGCAGCAGCGCCCCGCCAGCGCAGATGACGCAGTACGACGGCACGCAGCCGCTCGGGAGTCGTCAGGCCGCGACTGAGCGCGGCGTCGGCCAGCACCACGCCAACCTCGTACGACGATCCGCACGTGGTCTCCACGATCGCGCGCTCGACGCTGATCGTCGCCAGGCCACCCACGTCGGCAATCTCGTCGACCGCGATCGGCGACAAATGCACCCGGACCGCCCGACCCACGCGACCGCGCCCCGCCCCGGGACGGGTGAAGTGCGCTCTGGCGAGGTCGAGCCCCCAAATCGGCAGCCCGTGAAGTACTGCGGCCGACTGATGACTGACCACGACGTCGCCGAGTCGTTCGCTCGCCATCCGCACGCTCAGCCGATGCAACCGGATCGCGCGATCCCACGGCGGCTCATCGGCCGGCCAGTCCCGCGTTTCGACGTACGAGTTGTAGCTCAGCCTGCGCCATTGCCCACTGCGCAGGCGTCGCCGCAGCTCATTGTCGCTGTACCCCGCGGCCATGACGTCGGCACGGGTGAACCACCCGCCGCGTTCGGCCGCGATCACTTCCAGTCTCTTGTTCACGCCAGAGAACATGCACCGCGCACGCCGTACCCGGACGGCCCGAGCGCCGATCTGTGGAAACCTCGGACCCTCACCGGTGACCGCGGACAAGCAATAGCTGGTCCGCAGTCCCCATCGCTTGTCCGACGTGCTTACGCCAGGAGGCGGGCCTGCGTGCGTGCGACTTCGGCGGCCAGGGTCACCTCGTCGACCGTGAGCAGTACGTCGTTCTCTACGACAGGTCGTCCGTTGACGAGAAGGAGAGCGAGCGGCGGGGGCGTGCTGAGGACCAGGGCGGCTACCGGGTCCGGGATGCCGGCGTGGGGCAGCGTGTTCAGGTTCCACACGGCCAGGTCGGCCAGCTTGCCGGGTTCCAGCGAACCTATGTGGTCCGAGCGTCCGAGGATGCGGGCGCCGTCCAGCGTCGCCATTTCCAGAGCGTCCCGGACCGTGAGGGACTGCGGCCCGCCTCGGGCTCTGGCGAAGAGCAGGGCGTGGCGAACTTCCTCGACCAGGCTGCCCGATTCGTTGCTGGCAGCACCGTCTACACCCAGCCCTACGGGAGCGCCGGCTGCGCGGAGGTCGGCGGTACGGGCGATGCCTGCGCCCAGGCGAGCGTTGGAGCTCGGACAATGCGCTACGCCGGTGCCGGTGCTGCCGAGGTGCTTGATCTCGCTGTCATCGAAGTGGATGCCGTGCGCGAACCACACGTCCTGCCCGGTCCAGCCCAGGCCGTCGGCGTACTCGAGCGGCGTGCAGCCGTGGGTGTCGCGGCACCAGTCGGTCTCGTCCGTGGTCTCGGCGAGATGAGTGTGCATCCGTACGCCGCGGCGCCGGGCCAGCTCGGCCGAGTCGCGCATCAGTTCGCCGCTCACGCTGAACGGCGAGCACGGCGCGACCACGAGCTGCAGCATCGAGTCCGGCGACGGATCGTGCCAGCGGTCGATCGCGGCTTCGGTCGCGGCGAGGATCTCGTCGCGGTCCTCGACCACGGAGTCCGGCGGGAGACCGCCGTCCTTCTGACCACGATCCATCGACCCACGAGCGGGGTGGAAGCGCAGCCCGATCTCGGCCGCCGCGGCGATCTCCGCGGCGAGCAGATCGCCGCCCTCACGGGGGAAGACGTAATGATGGTCGGCGGCCGTCGTACATCCCGTCCGAGCCAGTTGGGCGAGCGCCGCCCGCGCCGCGACGTACACAGTCTCCTCGGAGATCCGCGCCCAGACCGGGTACAGCGTCGTCAGCCATTCGAACAGCGTCGCGTCCGCGGCGAGACCACGCGTCACCCATTGGTACAGATGCTGATGCGTGTTCACGAAGCCCGGTGTGACAAGGCATCCCGAGCCGTCGATGACCCGAGCGCCGTCGTACGCCGGTCCCGGACCGGGGCCGACAGCAACGATCTGCTTGCCTTCAACAACCACATGCCCGATGAACTCGCGCCGGGACGGATCGAGGGTCGCTACGTGGGCGCCCTCGATCACGATCCTCGACATGCTCAGCAGAACCCGGGGACGGCGTGCCACGCACTGCCGGCGTCGCTCGCGTCGTCGCGCGTCACGGTCGCCTCGATGAGGCCGTAGGGCCGGTCCGCGGCGATGAAGACCTCGCCCGGGTTCTCCACCCCGAACGGCGAGAGATCGACCAGGAAGTGATGCTTGTTCGGCGCGGAGAACTTGATCTCGGCAACCTCAGGGTGCTGCTCGAGCACGGCCTCGCCCATGCCGTACAGCGTCTGCTGCAGAGCGAGACTGTGGATCGTGGCGAACCGCGAGAGCAGCAGCGCCTTGATCTGATCGTACGACTTGTCCCAGTCGACCTCGGTGTGGTCGTAGCGCCACCGCGCGACCAGCGACGTCGCGAGGATCCGGTCGTTCGTCTCCGGCAGCGTCGTGTACTTGTCCTTGAGGAACCCGTGGAACTCCGACCCGGTCGACTTCAGTACGACGAGATCGCTGATGCCGGAGATGACGTACGACTTGCGCTCCGCGCCGCGACCCTCGACGTTGACGACCGTCGTACGCACACCGCCGCCGGTCCGGACGAACGAGTGGTCGTGCTCCTGGCCGTCGACCTGGATGCGGTCCCAGGCGTACTCCTCGACCTCGATCCGCGCGCCCTCGGCAGCCGGTGACGCCTCGAGGAAGTGTGCGCCGAGCGTCAGTGCGTAGTCCTCGATCGCCCCGACGCCCTTCTCCTTCGCGAAGGCGAACGCGGTGTTCTTCTGCGTGTCGGTCGGCAGTACATCGCTCTGGTCGCCGGTCGTGTGCGCGGCCTCGAAGTTGCCGCGCAGAGCGGTCGAGACGTTCAGGTCGCGGATCTGGTGGCGGGGCGTGTCACGGTAGATCCGGACAACGCGGCTCTCGGCTTTGCCGTACTGGTTGGCGCCCAGGTGGATGGCCATCGGGTCAGCTCCCTCGGTAGGTGGAAAACGCGAACGGGCTGAGCAGCAGGGGGACGTGGTAGTGCCGCTCGTCGGCGACCGTGAAGGTCACGGAGACCTCGGGAAAGAAGATGTCCTGACCAGTCGCTTCGGCGTACGACGTGACGTCGAACCGCAGCCGATAGGTGCCTGGTTCGAGCGTCGGGGTGAAGGCGAACCGCCCGTCGTCGTTCGTCGCACCCGTCGCGAGTACGACGTCGCCTTGGTGGAGCTGCACCGGAACACCCTGCGCCGGCCGGCCCAGCGAGGTGTCGAGCACATGGGTGCTGAGAGAACTCATCCGTCCACCACCTTGGCCAGCCGGAGCAGCGCGATCTTGCGCAGCTCCTCGTGAACGACCTTCGCTTCGGTCACGTCGTCGTGCATGAGGCGCTCGCGGAGATTCGTGAGCATGTCCTGCGCGGACAACCCGGTGGCGCAGATCAGGAACACCCGGCCGAACCGCTCCTCGTACTGACGGTTGCCTTCGGCAAGCTCTCGGCGGGCGCCCGGGTCGTCGCCGACGCCGGACTGCTCCTTCCGCGACCAGGACGCCTCGGTGCTCACGCCCTGGGCCCGGTCTCCGATCCGCGGGTGCGCCTGGAGAGCACGATCGACCTCGTCGTCGTCGAGCTCCCGCAGCGACTGGTCCGCGACCGCGGTCAGTGCGGCGACGTCGCCGTACGGCCGCTTGGCCAGGATTCCTTCGACCCACTCGGGCACGTCACAGCAGGCCGCCAGGGCCGGCCGCAGCCGGTCGGCCGGAGTGGAGTTGAACTCCTCCAGGTCCACGGATCACACACCTTCTCGAATCCCGAAATCGACTTTCCGTATGACGAGAGCGTGACATCCGACCCGCTCGGCGTCAACAGTTTGTTGAAAATCAGCGGGCGCGGTTCAGGTAGTTGTAGACGGTGAAGCGGGTGACACCGAGCGCCTCGGCCACGATCTCGGCCGACTTCCGGAACTCGAACGCACCGCGCGCCTCGAGCATCAGCACCGCCTGCTGCTTGTCACTCCGCGAGAGCCGATCGAGCGGACCGCCCAGCTCGTCGGCGACTTCCGCCAACAGCCCTTGGACGCCCGTCGAACCCGTGGCGCCGGCCGCGGCGCCCGCAGCTCCCGCTCCCGCGGCCGCGGCGGCTGAGCTGCTGACGGGGGCGGGAGCGAGCAGGCGTACGGCGATCACCGGTTCGCCTTCCCACGCCAGGCAGATGTCATCGGCGCGGGCGTCTGCAGGCGCGACCAGCTCCGCGTTCAGCCGCTCGACCAGTGGTGTGATCGCCTCGACGAGCGGGTGCGGCTGCTCAGGCATCGCGCCGTACCTGCAAGGTCACCTGACTCGCGCCGCCCGCGAACGCCGCCTCCAGCACCTTCGGGAGCGCGGGCAGCAACAGATGCTGCTCGCCACTCACCTGCGTCCCGAGCGGGCCGAAGTCGCAGTCGAGACCGGCCTCCTCGGCCGCCCGCAACGCCTCGGTCGCATGTGCGGGCGGCGAACCCTCGACATCGAAGGGCTCCGTGGTGAACTCCGCAACGAGTCTCATATCGCGAGGCTAGCTCTCGGGGACCTGCCTGCGGGCCAGTTTGGCGAGGCCGGTGGTGTCGAACTCCGTCGTATCGATCGCGCCGCACTCGATCCCGCGCAGTACGAAAGCGGCGAGCGCCGTTGCCGTGGCCGGTTCGTCGAGGTAGCCGGACTCGCCGTCACCCAGGTACGCACGCAGTCGGCGCGCCGCCTGGTCGAAGCCTTCTCGGTAGAACAGATACGTCGCCGCGAAACGCGTCGGGAGTTGGGCGGGATGCATGTCCCAACCCTGATAGATGCCGCGGGCGAGCGAACGCCGTACCAGCCGGAAATGCAGTCGCCACGCATCGTGTACGGCGTCACCGACCGGGAGAACGTTGGTCGAACCATCGGACACGAAGACGCCGGTGCCGGCCGCGGCCAGCTGCATCACATCCTTCGCGTGGTCGGCGACCGGGTGCTCCATGCTCTGGTACGCCGCCGCGACTCCGAGCGAAGCGGAGTAGTCGTAGGTGCCGTAATGCAGCCCGGTGACGCGATCGCCGCCGGCCTTGACCATCCGGGCGATCAGCGCGGTGCCGTCGGCGCCGAGGATCGCCTGCGGGGTCTCGACCTGGATCTCGAACTTCAGCCGCGGTACGCCGTACTGCTGCTCGAGGGTCTCGAGGATCAGCACCATCGCCTCGACCTGCTCGACCGACGTCACCTTGGGCAGCGTGATAACGAAGCCGTCGGTGATCGTGGCTTCCTTGACGAACAGCTCGAGCGTGCGGACCGCGCGACGGCGGGTCGGGGCCTCGAGCGACTTGATCCGCAGCCCGTGGAAAGGCGTCGCCGGGTCGGTGTGCGCGGCCAGGACTCGGGCGGCGGCGATCGCGGCGGCGTCCTCTTCGTCGTCCGGGCGGTTGCCGTAGCCGTCCTCGAAGTCGATCCGCAGGTCCTCGATCGGTTCGCGCTCCAACTTCGCCCGCACCCGGTCGTACACGTCGTCCGCGAACTCGGCCGGGAGATCCAGCACCTTCGCGAGGTCCGCGGCCGATCCGCCGTACTCGTCGAGCGCTGCGCGCGCTCGCGCACCCCAGTCGCCTACCGTGCGTACGTCGTACCGATCGGCCGGCACATACACCGTGTGGATCGGCTGGCGGACGCCGCGATCGCCGCGGTAATCGGCGGCGAGGGCCGCGTCCGCGACGGCCAGGCGCCGGTCGAGCTCAGCAAGCAGGTCGTCCATAAGGCCTCCTTTTCCGTATTGTGGAGACTAATGTCTACAGTGCGGAAGATACAAGCATCTAGTATTTCCGCGATCTGGCGCTAAACTTCCGTCATCCGGAAAGGCGGTCTTCATGGCGGAGACGAACGGCACCAAGGGCCGTACTGGCAGTGTGCAGTCCATCGAGCGTGCCTTCGGTCTGCTCGAGACCATGGCCGACGCGGGCGGCATGATGGGCCTGTCCCAGCTGGCCACGGCCTCCGGCCTGCCGCTGCCGACGATCCACCGACTGGTCCGAACCCTGGTGGACCTCGGCTACCTGCGTCAAGAGCCGTCCCGGCAGTACGTGCTGGGCCCGAAGCTGATCCGGCTCGGCGAGAGCTCCTCACACATGCTGAGCGTGTTCGCCCGCCCGCACCTCGCGCACCTCGTCGACGAACTCGGCGAATCCGCCAACATGGCCATGCTCGACGGCGACCAGATCGTGTACCTCGCGCAGGTCCCGTCGAGGCACTCGATGCGCATGTTCACCGAGGTCGGCCGGCGCGTGCTCCCGCACTGCACTGCCGTCGGGAAGGCGATCCTGGCGCAGTTCCCGGAGTCGGAGGTCCGCGACCTGCTGCACCGCACCGGCATGCCGAAACACACCGACAACACGATCACCACCCCCGACGCCTTCACCACCCAACTCCACCAGGCCTCGGACCACGGCTACGCCATGGACGAAGGCGAACAGGAAGTCGGCGTCCGCTGCGTAGCGGTCGCCGTCCCCGACGCCCCCACCCCCCTCGCCATCTCCATCTCAGGCCCCGCCGGCCGCCTGACCGAAGACCTCGTCCACCGCGCCGTCCCCCTCCTCACCCAGGCCGCGAAGTCCTTGTCAGAAGACCTCCACTAGGTCTACTCGGGTGAGTAGGTTCGCCACTGTTCGGTGAGTTGGTAGCCGAGGGACTGGCTGGCGCGGAGGCTGGCTTGGTTGGCGGCGGCGCCGCCGGTGGAGAAGCGGGTGATGCCGATGTCGAGGAACGCGAGGATGGACGCTGCCTTGACGGCTTGCGCGACCCCGCGGCGGCGATGGGTGGCGAGGACCGAGGTGAAGGCGGTGTCGCCGAAACCGTTCTTCTCGGCGATGACCGTCGCGCCGACCAGCCGGTTGCCGTCGAAGGCGCCGAACACCCGGTTGCCCGGCCACAGCGCGCGGGTGTCGACGAGCTCACCCACGACCCGATGCGTCGCCGGGGTGTACGGGTAGTCGTCCTCGTTCGCCTTCTCGAGCTCGTGCAGGACCTCGGCCGATTCAGGTCCGAGCTCGCGGATCGTCAGCCCGCCGGCGGTGGCCCGGCGTACGGCGGACTCGAGTAACTCCCGATCCGGATCGAACAGCCGGACCGCCCACGACTCGGCGACCACGCGGTAGCCGGCTGCTTCCAGCTCGGCGCACCGCGGGTCGTCGTCGCGAACGATTTGATAGTCGGGCACTCGCTGATTGTCAGCTGCCTGACTCCTCAGCTCAAGACAGTTTGCGCAGCAAGGGCAGAACGTCTTCGGTGAACTGCGTCAGGAACCGCTCCTGGTCGTTCCCCGGACCGTGTACGACGAAGTGGTTGAAGCCGGCCTCCAGGTACG
Organism: Kribbella pratensis; assembly: GCF_004365355.1. Classification (GTDB taxonomy): domain Bacteria; phylum Actinomycetota; class Actinomycetes; order Propionibacteriales; family Kribbellaceae; genus Kribbella. The sequence continues at coordinate 1,795,067 of NZ_SODP01000002.1, forward strand.
GCTGGAACTGCTTCACGACCTCCTCCGGGTCCGACGCCACGATCCACCGCTTCGCCACCTGCTCGATCGGCAGCTCGTCGGCCAGCCGCTCCATCTCGGTCGCGCTGGTGACGCTGTGCTTCTGCTCCGGCGTGAGCGACAGCGGCGCCCAGAACCGCGTGTTCTCCAGCGCCTGATCGGCGTCCCGGTCGTACGAGATCTTCACCTCGAGCATCCGGTCGATGTCGTCGAAGTTCTTCCCGGCCTTCTCGGCGCCTTCGCGTACGGCGGGCATGAGCTTGTCGGTGTACAGGTCCATCCCCTTGCCGGACGTCGCGATGAACCCGTCGGCCGCGCGCCCGGCGTACTTCGCGACCAGCGGCCCGCCGGCGGCGACGTACACCTTGATCGGCGTCTCCGGGCGGTCGTAGATGAACGCGTCGACGGTCTTGTAGTACGGCCCCTCGGAGCTGACGCCGTCCTTCGTCCACAGGTCGCGGATCAGCTGCACCGACTCCCGCAGCCGGGCGAAGCGCTCCTTGAACTCGGGCCACTCCATCCCCGACACGGCGATCTCGTTCAGCGCCTCACCGCTGCCGACGCCGAGCATGACACGCCCGGGGTACAGCACGCCGAGGGTCGCGAACGCCTGCGCGATCACGGCCGGGTTGTACCGGAACGTCGGCGTGAGCACCGACGTACCGAGCAGCACCCGGTTCGTCCGCTCGCCGACCGCCGCCATCCAGGCGAGCGCGAACGGCGCGTGGCCGCCCTCGTGCCGCCACGGCAGGAAATGGTCCGAAACGGTCACACTGTCGAGCCCGAGCTCCTCGGCCCGGACGGAGTACTCCACCAGCTCCCGCGGCCCGAACTGCTCCGCCGAAGCCTTGTACCCGACTCGAATGCTCACCCTCTGCTCCAAACGTCGTCTGCGCGTACTCCGGAGGACAACCGCGTCCAGGTCCGACTTTATGCCGCCGGTGGTCGCTACCATCCTTCGCGTGTATACGGACGACGCCCGAGTGCTGGGTCTGATCGGTACGACGTTCCGCGCGGCCGGGCTGCCCTCGATCCGGGTCACCGTGCCGGCTGCCCTTGCGGAACGCGCCGTCGCCGCCTGGGAAGAGGACGGTGCAAGCGAGCCGGACGACGCCTGGGTGCCGCCGCGGTCCGACGACCCGGCCGCTCGTCTACAACAGCGCCGGGCCGGAGCGCTGGCGCTGATCGGCCTGTCGATCACGGAGTCCGGCAAGCTGGACGCCGACGGGAACACGGTCGTCGACCTCAGCCCGGAGCTGGTCGGCGTAGCCATGGACGCAGCCAGCGACCACCTGCGCCGCTAACCGCCTTAACTGAAGTCGCCGACCGGCTGCGGCTGCGGCAGAAGTAATCGCGTCCGAGCGTTCCGTCCTCCAGGTCGAGGGCGCCGTCGTCGCCACTTCGGTCAGGAGAGGGAGTCGGTGACGGCGCGCATGGCCCGTCCGATCGCCTGCAAGTCGGCGGTCTCGACAACGTCGACGAAGTGCTCCCGGACGGACCGCAGATTGTCGGGCGCAGCGCGCTCCAGTAGTGCGAATCCGGTGTCGGTCAATGTGGCCACCACGCCGCGCCCATCATCGATCGCCGTCTTGCGGCGCACGAGCTGGCGATCCTCGAGCCTCCGGATCCGGTGCGACAACCGGCTCCGCGAGTAGTACGCGAGGTCCGCCAGTTCAGCCATACGCATCGACCGCCCAGGCGCCTCGGACAACCGGACGAGGATCTCGTACTCAGCCAGCGTCAGCTCGTGCTGTTCGCGGAGCCGCGCGTCGAGCAGGTCGATCAAGCGGATCGAGCCCTCGATGAAGGCGCGCCAGTCCCGCTGCTGGTCGGCGTCAAGCCACTCGGTCACAACCGGAAGAGTAACAGTTGACGCCGTCAACTATCACCAGTAGTTTGATTGAAGGCTTCAATCAAACTAGAGGGGGATCGTGCCTTGACCACACGACTCATGAGTTGGATCCAGCGCGCCCAGGATGCGGAAACCGTCGAGAATCCGTCGCTCTGGCTCCTGGCTGACGGGGCTCACACCGGCGGAGCGCTCGGGGCCAACCGCCTCCGGCTGGCGCCTGGGACGGCCGGGGCACTGCCGCACGTCCATCACCTGTCCAGTGAGGCGTTCTACGTCCTCGATGGGACGCTCGAGATGCTGGTCGACGAGACCGTCCACGTCTTCGGACAGGGCGACTATGTGGTCGTGGCGCCCGGTGTCAGCCATGCATTCGGCGCGGCGCCGGACGCGAGCGCGGATCTGTTCATCACGATCGCGCCCGGCATCGACCGATTCCCGTACTTCCGCCTGCTGCCCCGAGTGCTGGCCGGAGAACTGTCCGACGCGGATATCGCCAGAATCCACACGGAGTACGACGTCCACTTCGTCGAAAGTCCCGCATGGAACGACCGGGGTGAGCGACCGGGCGCCCAACGCTCGAGCTAGCCAGCCCGCACGCCTATTTGCTCCGTCGCGCTGCCCCGGCGGCGAGTTTGATTGACTCCGGCGCGGGGACTCGGACAAGATATGGGTCCGGCGCGGCCCGCGCCTCACCTTCGTCGACCGGCCCCAGCGCGGTCACAGTGAGAAGGCAAAGGGACTTCCTGTCTCGGGCCGCTCGTCCTGGTCAGCCGCCTCGACGGGATCGCTGGGGGATCGCGTGCGAGTGCGTGGAAGGCCAGATGACAGCGCACAGGAACTTCAAGCAACGGGTCCGAGCCCGCGCCGCGAAAACCGGTGAGTCCTACACGTCTGCCCTCCGGCACTTCCGTCCGACTCCGACAGGAGAAGACATGCCGGAAACCTTACGAATCGCCGTCGCCCAGACCACCGTCCACGAGGACCCGACGAACCCCACGCTGCTCCGCCAGAGCGGCACCGAGGTACGTCGCCTGATGCGGGAGGCCGCGGCCGCCGGCGCGCGCCTCGTCCACTTCACCGAGGGCGCGATCTGCTTCCCGAGCAAGCGGGTGATGTCCTCGCTCGGTCCGGACGAGGTCGGTCCGTCCGACTGGACCAAGGCGGACTGGACGGTCCTGCAGGACGAGGTCGACCAGATCGTCGCCCTCTCCCGCGAACTCAGGATCTGGACCGTGCTCCCGACGGTCCACCAGTTGCCGGACGCCCGGCCGCACAACAGCATGTACGTCGTGTCCGACCAGGGGAAGCTGGTCGCACGGTACGACGAGCGCATGCTGTCGACGACCAAGGTCACCTGGATGTACACCCCGGGCAGGGACCCGGTGACCTTCGAGGTGGACGGGTACCGGTTCGGGCTCGCGCTCGGGCTGGACGTCATCTTCCCGGAGGTGTTCACGGAGTACGACCGCCTCGGGACCGACGGCGTCCTCGTGTCGTACTGCAGCAACGGCGTGAACCGCAACGAGCACATCGGGATCCAAGCCCGGGGGATCGCGGCGATCAACACGTCCTGGATCAGTCTCGCCGTTCCGGCCAACCCGGGCGCCGGGCTCGATGCGGGTGTGATCAACCCGCGTGGCGAGTGGGCCGTCCAGGGGCCGTCGGACAATACGCCGGCGGTTGTGGTGACCGACGTAGACCGGGCTGACATCAGCGAGACCGGCCGGAGCTTCCGGCAGCGGACGCGGGAGCGCGTCGGCTCGTAGAGCCCTCACAGGTTCGGGTGCTGACGCGTTCTACCTGTATGAACAGGCACGCGATTGTCAGCACCCGGATCGGTGACCTCACACTGGTCGCCGACGACGACGTACTGGTCGGCGTCTACTTCCCGCATCACTGGGTGAAGCCGTCTTTGGAGACGCTGGGTGAACGAGTCGAAGCCACCGACCCGTTCATCGCGGCGGTCGCCGAGCAATTGGAGTCGTACTTCGCGGGCTCGCGGGTCTCCTTCGACGTCCCGACCCGGCTGCACGGTGACGAGTTCCAGCGTCGGGTGTGGACGGTTCTCGAGGAGATCCCGTACGGCGAGACCACGACGTACGGCGAGATCGCCGCGCGGCTCGGGGAGCCGGCGCACGCGGCGCAGGCGGTCGGTAAGGCGGTAGGGCAGAACCCGTTGTCGATCGTGATCCCGTGTCACCGGGTGATCGGGAAGAACGGCTCGCTGACCGGGTACGCCGGCGGCCTCAAGCGGAAGCAGTTCCTGCTCGACCTGGAGCAGCCGGTCGGCGCGCGGCTGTTCTAGCGGACCTGCCGCACTGACCAAGCTGTGCTCGCAGCCTCGCCGGCCCCAGCGCTGAGCGTGCGGCAACGTGAAGCGGCCGACTTGATCAGTGCGGCAGTTCCGCCCTCTTCGGAGAACGGCGCGAGGTCGGCGGCGGAGGTGAGCGCGCTCGCGTGCCATTCGTCGGGCTGCGTCGGCACGCCGGCCAGCAGCGCCTCGACCTCGGCGAGGTGATCGACCATATGGTCGGCGATCCGGCGGACCGCCTTGTGCGGGGTGAACGTCCGCCCGTCGTCGGACATTCGCGGCTCGCCGTCCCACGCCGGCCACGTGACGACCAGCTTCAGCGACCGCTCCACCGCTTGCTCGACGAGCTCTCCAGGGTTCTCAGTCATGCCGCCGACGGTAAGCCCGTCATGCTTCGGCAGCCGCCGAACTGATCCCGAGCAGGCTGGCCAGCCGCTCCGCGTCGTACGGCGCGTGCACCTTCACGTCGTTGTCGAAGTACACGTAGGTATCGCACTTCCACGAGCGGATCTTCCGCGCCCAGCGCTTGAGCGACTTGTCGTCGTAACCGCTCACATAAAGCTCTTCGGCGCCGTGCAGCCGGACATAGGCGAAGTCCGCGGTGACGTCGGTGAACATCGGCCACTTGCCGGCCGTGTCCGCACACACCACCGCGATGTCGTGCTCGCGGGCCAACTCGACGAACCCCTTGGTCTTGAAGCTGTCATGGCGTACTTCGATCGCATGTCGCAGCGGAATGTCGACGGCGCATTCGAGCAGCGCGCGACCCTCCATCCGCTCATCGTGGCCCTTGGCAACCTCCGCCGCAGCGGACGTTGTCCGGGGCAACTGCGCGAAGAACGCCGCGCACCGCTCCGCGTCGTACTTGAAGTTCGGCGGTAGTTGCCACAGCACCGGTCCGAGTTTGTTGCCGAGCGCAAGTACTCCGGAGGCGAAGAAGTTGGCCATCGGCGCATCCACGTCGGCCAGCCGCTTCATGTGCGTGACGAACCGCGGGCCTTTGACCGAGAAGACGAAGCCGTCGGGCGTCTCGTCGTGCCAGCGCTGGTACGACGTCGGCCGTTGGAGGGCGTAGAACGAGCCGTTGAGCTCGATCGAGTTCAGCCGGTTCGACGCGTACTCGAGCTCGGCGCGCTGCGGGAGGCCTTCGGGGTAGTAGACCTTGCGCCACGGCGGGTAGCGCCATCCGGAGATGCCGATCCGAAATTGGGTGTCCGGCCAGCGCGTCATCCCTCGATTATTGTCCCTACGCAGATCGACCGCGGATCCTACGAGGACGCACGGACACCCTGGGAGGATCCCGCGTGGCGCTCCGCGGTCCTCGAGTGGCTCGATCGGGAGCTCGCCGCGCTGGGTGTCAGCGAGACGGGCGAGCGGCGGGTGCGGCTTCGGCCGTGGTCGTGATCATTCGGGTCTGCGCTGACCGTCCGGTCTGGTTCAAGGCGACGTCGCCCGGCAGTGCGTTCGAGCCGGCGCTCGCCGAGGCGTTGTCGCGTTGGGCGCCCGAGCACGTGCTCACGCCGTACGCCGTCGACTGCAGTCGCGGCTGGGCGCTTCTCCCGGACGGCGGCCCGCTCCTACGCAGTCAGACCTTGGACGTACGGCATTGGGAAGAGGTGCTGGTTCAGTACGGCGAGCTGCAGCGGGCGCTCGTACCGCGGGTCGAGGAGCTGGTGCGTCTCGGCGTACCGGACGCCCGGGTGCTGCCTGCGCTGTTCGATTCGATCGTGCAGACGGTTGATGCGGTTGATCGCGAGCGGTTGTCGGCGTTCCGGCCTCGGCTGGTGGAGTGTTGCGCTGAGCTGGACGGGTTCGGGATCGCTGCCACGCTCGACCACGCTGATCTGCACGATGGGCAGATCCTGGTGGCCGGGCCCGGTCGGTACACGTTCTTCGACTGGGGTGACGCGAATGTCGCCCATCCGTTCTGCAGTCTGCTCGTCGCGATCGACCGCGCCGCGGAGCAGCTCGGCCCGGAGGTGGTCCCGCGGCTGGAGGACGCGTACCTGGAGCCATGGACCGCTGAACACCCGCGTTCCGATCTACGCCGGGCAGCCGCGCTCGCCCGCCGGCTCAGCCACCTCACGCGCGCCGGCTCATGGGGTCGCCTCTTCCCCGCGACGACCGACATCGGCGCCCCGGAACGTGCCGCCGCGCTCCTGCGACTCGTGGACTAGGTCGGGATCCAGGTGGGCCACCACGGCGGGACGTTGCCCGGGCAGGTGCCGGGCGAGCCGGCCGGAGTGCCTTGCCACGAGAACAGTGCGAGGTCAGCGATCGCGATGGCGACGGCGGCTGCGATCAGCGAGAACAGGAACGCCTTCCCGGCGTACCGGAAGACGATGGTGAACAGCACCAGGTTGACGATCAACGCCAGCGGCAGCCCGAGGAACAGCAACGTCAGGCCGTTCGGCACGCTTCCGGTCACGTCGACATGACACGCCTTCCACGCCCGCGACGTCACGACGATCAACCCGAACGCCGCCCCACCACCAACCACCACGGCAAGGAACGACTCTCCCTTGCTCCCCTTCGCAGCAAACGCCATGTACCTCACCGTAAGTGATCCAGCTGGCCACTTGAGCAGCCAGACTGGCGTGTATGGACATCAAGCACCGGATGATCGTCTTCGACGCGGCCGACATCGAGGCCGAGAGCGCGTTCTGGGCCGACTTCCTCGACGGCACCGTCGAGAAGTGGAGCGAGCGCTGGCACGCGATCTGGGTCGACGGCGGGTGGGCGCTCGGTGTCCAGCTCGCACCTGACCATGTGCCGCCGGAGTGGCCTGACGGTACGCCGCAGCAGATCCACCTCGACCTGTACTTCGAGGGCGTCGACGCACACACCGCCGCCCACGAGCGAGCCATCGCCCTCGGCGCCCGGCTCCTCAAACCCGCTGGCGATTCCACGGCCGCGCGTGGTGTTCAGGTGTACGCCGATCCGGCGGGCCACCCATTCTGTTTGTGCTGGACGCCCGGCTAATCGTCGAGCGGATGCAGGTCCACCGGCGTCAGCACCCAGCGGAAGCCGTACTTCGGGCTCGCGGCGCGATCGACCTTGTCCGGCGCGAAGTACTCGCTGACCAGGGCCAACAACCGCTCATGGAACTCAGCGACCCGCTCACCCGGCACCCGCCCGGCGTGCTCACCCATGTCCTGCACGAACCCCGTCCCGAACATGCCCGCCGCGGCGTCGGCGTACGCCTGGACGTAGTCCTGCGCACTCGCCCCTGGTTGCTCGGTCCATCCGCTCTTCTCCGGCGCTGGGCTCTCGGCAAGCTCCGTCCCAGCCGCAGTACGCCGCCAAAGGCCGGCGCCCTCCACGACCCGCCCGGTGTCGCGGAGCCTGTGGAGGTACCAGAGCACTCGCGCATCCGTCACCTCGAGCCGCTCGGCAATGTCGCTCAACCCCTGCGGCTCCTCCAGCAACGCCACAATCCCGCGCGGCAACTCCGAGGCTTCCCAGTCACTTGACATGGGACGTACTACTAGCAGCTTCCCGCACCACGCTCAACGGTGTTCTTTGCGGGGCGGGAGCCAAATGAGTGTCGTCGCCTTGGCTAGGTCCTCGGGCTCGTGGGGTACGACCACTACCTGGTGCGGGTCCTCGTAGATGACTCGGCCCGGCGACGTCGAGGTGTATCGCTCGCACGGAAGGTTGTGTGCGGCAAGGATCTTCAGGTAGCCGGGAATCGGCACCAGCAGATGCTGGGCAGTCGGCACGAACCACGCTGCGGCGTACGGATTGTCCTCGTAGATCGCCGGATCGACAGTCGACGGATTCACGTACGTCGCGTCGTACCAGGCATTCGTCGTACGCCGGAACTGCTCCTCCTCCGCAGTCAACCACCCGCGATTCGCCAGCATGTTCACCAAGCCGAAGATCCCGATCCGCCGCCCGCGTCGATCGGGCACCGGACTCTGGTACCTCACATACGTCACCATGCACGGATTCTCCCGGACCCTTGACCGGTCTGGCTTGTCAGGCTTAACCTGACAAGCGTTGTCAGGGTGGGCCTGACAGCTCGGGAGGCGTCATGTCAGACAACCTGATGCGTTGCTCGTTCTGCGGCAAGGTCCGGGACGAGGTGGAGCACCTGATCGCCGGACCTGGGGTGTTCATCTGCAACGAGTGCGTGGGGCTGTGCGACCAACTGCTCGCTGGGAAGCCCATGCCGAAGTTCCCGCCCTTGGACGGCAAGAGCGACGACGAACTGCTGGCCGACATGGCCCGGATCAACTCGTCACACAGCCAGGTCGAAGCAGCCGTCCAGGACCGCGTACTACGGCTCCGCTCGCGGTCCGTCACGTGGGCACGGATCGGCGAAGCACTAGGAATCAGCCGTCAATCCGCCTGGGAACGCTTCTCCGGCGAGGAATGACCGTGCCGAGAATTGTCCTTGTCCGTCATGGTGAAGTCGATGGCACTCAATTGGATGAAGAAGGCTGGTGGGGTCCGGCCCGCGACCTTTCTCCGCTGTCGCCCGTGGGTATCGAACAGGCACGAGAAGTCGGCCGAAAGCTCCGCGACAGCGGCGCCCGGCACATCATCTCCTCGCCCATGACACGCGCCCTGCAGACCGCCGCTCTGATAGCCGCCGAGACCCGCCTCCCACTCACCGCAGTCGAAGTCGACCTCCGCGAATGGTTGCCAGACGCAACACTCTCCTGGCGTACTGAAGAAGCTCTCGCAGCCGTCGCCGACTTCCACCTCCACAACGGCGAGTGGCCACCCGGCGAAACCCGCAGGTGGGAACCACAATCCTCCGTACGCCGCCGTGCAACCCGAGCCCTCCGACGCCACGCCGCCCCCTTCATCGCCGTATCCCACGGCATGCTCATCGAGTCCCTCACCGGAGACGCCGGCATCGAGCACTGCGGCGTACGCGAACTCAATCAACTCCCCTCCACAGACACAGGCCCGACCTTCTTCCCGGAACCCGCCGAATGGCCAGCCAGATGAGCCGCGGCGACTCCCGGCCGGAACCAACCGGGTGGACGACCAACGCGACAGCACCGTCCGCACCGACAGCACCGTCCGCACCGACCGCGCCGCCCGCACCCCGTCTGGCCCGCATCCGCGACCGCTGGCTGAGTGCGGTGACGGCCGCCCTCCAAGACGATCCATCAGTCGCCGGCGCAGCACTGGTTGGTTCACTGGGCGCAGGGCGTGCCGACGACTGGAGCGACGTCGACCTCCTGCTCGTCGTGAAGGACGAGCACCTCGACGACTACGCAGTACCGGATCGCCTCCCCAGCGGACCCGGCCGACGAGCGTTCGCGATCGATGCCCACCACAACGGTCCGATCGGCACTCGAGCAATCAGTGCGCAGTACGTCCTCGACGACCTCCCACTCTGGGTCGACTGGTCCATCCACCCGATCTCACTGGCAACCTGGCCACCCGCCAGCACCGTGCTCCTCGACCGACACGGCATCACCCAATCCCTCTCGGAGTACCGCGGCGCCCACGAGCCAGCCACCCCGAAAACCCCCGACGAGCAAGAGGCACTGCGCCTCGCCCTCATCCCCATCGCAGCCAAACAACTCGCCCGCCACTCACCCGACGCCCTCCGCACAATCGAATTCCTAGGCGGCTCCCCCGAAGGCACCTGGCCCGACCACTTCGCCACCCTTCACCAACTCCTCACCCAGTTCGACCCCCTAGTCCACCCAGAAAGCCTCGCCGCCGCCCACACCTACCTCGACCTCTTGGAGTCCTCGAACTAGCCCACGACAAAGGCAGCGCCCGTTAGGCTTTTGGGTTGTGGGAGAGAGTCGGCTTGATATGAGGCGGATTCGGGGAGCTCTGGGGGTTATTGATCGGGTGTTTCTGGATACGCCGCAGTACAGGTGTGAGGCGTTGGAGTCGGTGGTTGGCTGTGGGGTGAGCATTAAGCTCGAGACGGCTAACCCGGTGCGTAGTTTCAAAGGGCGCGGTACGGAGTTGGTTGCGAGTCAGCTGGCTGAGGCGGGTGCGCGGGCGGTTGTTTGCGCGAGTGCGGGCAATCTAGGGCAGGCGCTTGCTTGGTCGGGGCGGCGTCGTGGGCTTGACGTCACGGTTGTAGCTTCGCGGTTTGCGACCCAGGCGAAGCTCGATCGGATTCGTGCGCTGGGCGCCGAGGTGGAACTGGTTGACGGCGACCACGAATTGGCGCGTGAGCGGGCCGCGGCAATCGCGCAGTACGAAGGAATTCGTCTACTCGAAGACAGCCTCGACCTCGAGACCTGCGAGGGGGCGGCGACGATCGGTCTCGAGTTGATGGAAGGTACGCCGACATTCGACACCGTACTGATCGCGCTCGGGGGCGGGGCGATGGCCACTGGCGTGGGTCATGTGGTGAAAGAGTTGGCGCCCGACATTGACGTGATCTGCGTGCAGCCGCACGGCGCGCCGGCGCTGACGCACTCGTGGCACCAACGCCGCGTCGTCACCACCGAATCCACCAATACCATCGCAGACGGAGTCTCCGGCCGCTTCCCGATCCCGGAAGTCCTCGACGACCTCCTCCTGATCGCCGACGACGCCGTACTGGTCCAAGAGCAGTCGATCATCACCGGCATGCGCCTGCTCTACAACTACGCCGGCCTCATCGTCGAGCCGTCCGCCGCCTTGGGGATAGCGGCCATCCTCGAAGACCCCGCCCGCTTCGTCGACCGCCATGTCCTCACCATCATCTGCGGCAGCAACGTCGACTTACCGACGTACCACCGCTGGATCGGCGCGCCCTGGTGAGGTCGCTGCAGATTGATCCCGGCCCGCTCCGCGTTCCAGTCATACTGGCTCGGTGACCTCGTCCTTGCTAATGCCGCGTCGGCGAGGCAATGCCGGCGGGCAAGCTTCAAACGGCAACGGGTCCACCGCGCCGACGTACGTGCTGGATTGGCAATCGCCGGTCGTCGCGGAACTCGCGGGGACGCTCAGCGAGGCTGCCGAGCGGGATTGGCTGCGGCAGGCACACTCGGCGATCGCGGCGCGGGTTCGGCCGGTCTATGCGCTGAACGATTTGCAAGCGGCGTCGAAGACGATCCGGCGTGGACGCGGTTCCTGCAGCCAGCGACTCGCCGTACTGGAGACGTTGGCTCGGCGGCATGGCATCCCGACGAGAGTGGAAGGGATCGCGGTCGACGGAAGGTTCTGGTACCCACGGTTCTCCTGTACGCCGTGGCTTGTGCCGCATCGCGTGATCCTCGCCTGGCCTGAGTTCCGGATCGCGGGACGGTGGATTCCGGTAGGCGAGCTGTTCGGCTCGGACGACGTACCCTCGAAGGCTTTCACCAACGACGGAGCTGAGACGCTGTACGACGCGATCGGTCGTACCGGAGTCTCCTGGAGCGGTAGCTGCTCGGACGGCGCCTGCGACCTCTCCGGCCACGTGCTCGAAACCCTCGGCTACTTCGACCACCGCGACGAACTATTCGCCCGACACGGCCAAACCCTCTGCCTGACCGCACGCACCCTCGGCGAGCCCTTGATGGCCCACCGCTCAGCCGGAGCCCGCTAGCTCACGTACTCCGACCGCAGCTCTAAACCAGCCGACGACGGGCCGGCCGTCAGGAGTTGGCGGGCGCGATGGGTGACTACGAGCGTGCTGATGATGTCGGCTACGAAGATCAGGTGCAGGACGGCGTGGAGGGCGCAGAAGCGTGGGGTGATGGCTCGGTGCCGCATCAGTAGGGCGAGGGACGTCAGGCCGTAAATCGAGGTCGGCAGCATCATCAGGTACGTCGTGATGACGGCCGAGACCAGGCCAGTTGTGCCGAAGGCTCCGAGGAACACCAGGGCACCGGGACCCAGCAAGACCAACGTGCCGTGGGTGGCGACGATAGGGAGGAACGTGCTGGCGAGTACGGCGATCGCGCAGAGGACGAAGTTCTGGATGAACAGCGGAATCAGGGCGAGCTTGACTGCTCGGGCCGATCGCCGCAGTGCGTCGAGGTCGTTGGTCAGGAAGAGCCGGACCGAGGTTCGCAACGTGACCAGTGGCACGACCGGGAGAAGCACGAGCAGGACGAACTCCACCGGCGACGCGATCGTGAGGACATAGATCGCATCGCGGACGAACATCCCGGGCGGGTCGAACAGCCAGAAGACCGCGACGCAGGCGAGCCACGCGACGGCTACCGAAGAGCCCAGCATGAGGACGCCGGTCAGCAGGTTCCTCGACAGCGTTCCGGGTCGGCGGGTGGTGCCCAAGCGGTCCCTGGCCACCTCGACCACGACGACCGTGCTGGGAACATCGACGACGAACAGGAATTGCAGCACCAGATTGAGCCCGAAGAAGACCCGCCCGATCTGATCGCTCCGTTTCATGAGCACCAGGCAGGCCACTCCGTACGCCGACGTCGGCAGCAACACGACGTACGTCAGGATGACGAACAGCACCGCCACAAGGAACCCGTCGAGACCAAGCCGGTCCCGATCGTTGACGCCGACGACCGCGACCACCTCTGTCAGTGCGACAAAGTTCAAGAGGAAGTACGGGATGGCGATGAGCTTCACGAAGTTCGCCGACTCCTGGGCGGCGGCGAGATCACCGCGTCGCGCCAGGCGCGCGGCGTCCGCGACGACGACGATCGCCAGTACGACGTACACGAGGAACCAGGCGCCGAGGACGGCGTACACGACGCTCAGGTCACCCGAGTCGTCGATCCTGAACGGTTGCTCGAATCCGATGCCCGAGCCAACGCCGGCCACCAGAACCGCGCCCAGAACGAACGCCGCGCCGAGCACCTTGGCCGGCCCCGTGATGCTCCCCATGCCAGCATCCTCGCCGTCGAGCAGGTCATCAGCTAACCAGGGCTGCAACCCAGGCGTCGTGATGCTCGGCGACGTACGCGGCCGCCGGGCCCCAGTAGTCGGCGTGGCCCTCTTCGTAGAGACGTGCCCACGGTTGCTCGCCGGTCTTGTGGCCGCGAATCAGCAGATCGTACTGGCCGCGCGTGCGAGCCGCGATCTGCGCGGGGAGGGCGCGCCGCTGCTGCGGGTCGAGGCCGTAGCCGTCCACCAGAGCACGCAACCGCGTGCCGTCGACCTCTACATCACCTCCCGGAACGAACGGGACGAACGCGGTTGCGGCGTACCCGAGATCCCAGAGCCGCGACGAGGGGCCGGCGTTGTCCCAGTCGATGAAGACCCAGCGTGCGCCGTTGCGGACCAGGTTCCAGGGCGCGAGGTCGTTGTGACAGATCAGGTCGCCGCCGGCGGGATCGGGAACGATCACGTTCCAGGCGACGTCCGACGGCGGCTCGAAGCTCTCCATCGCGTCGTGAAGCTCGCGAATCAGCCCGCCGACCCGGCGCAACTCGTCCAGGGTCGACAGAGGCATTGCGTGGGCGAGCTCGCCGTCTACGTACTCGAGGACATGTCGCCCCTCGTCGTCACGCCCGTACGTGCGCGGTGCACCGTCGAACTGCCGCGTGGCGAGGTGCTTGAGCACCGCCTCGACTCCAGGCGTCTGCGGAAGCCCGGGCTTCCGCACCGTCGCCCCGACCCGCACGACCCGATCAGCGACGTTCCCGCCCGTCAGCACCTCTTCACCCTCCACCCCGCCATCCTGCCGAACGTAGGCTCTGCCTGCATCTGGTTAGTCGCGGGGTTTGACCGACGGGTTGAGTCGACGTAGTCAGTTGCGGTGGGCAACTAGACGGGTTAGGCCGAGCGATTGGGCGGCGTCGGCGTGGAGCATTTGGGCTTCCTCGCGGTTCGGTGTGCCGGCGTCTTGGTCGCAGGCTTCGTTCCACTGCAGCCAGTCCTGCCAGCCGTCGGGGAGTTGGTCGGCGAGGTCGACGGTGACCAGGCCGGTCTTCTCCCAGTGGCGACGCCACCAGGCGGGGCTGTGCCAGGCGCAGAAGTCCCATTTCCAGTACGGCACTAGGTGCGGCGGGGGAAGTGTCTCGTACTCCGCGACGAGGCCCGGCTGGATGATGCCGAGTTGGCCGCCGCGCTTCACGAAATGCGAGTAATAGCCGAGGTACAGATCGTCGGTGCCGAAGTAGTGGTACGCGCCGATGCTGACCACCGCGTCGAAGAAGTCCTCGGCGAACGGCAGGGCGTGGGCTTCGGCGTGGATCGGGTGAACCTGGTCTTCCAGTCGAGCCTCGGCCACGCGGCGCAGGTTCTCGTCAGGCTTGATCCACAGGTCGGTCGCCCACACCTCAACGCCGTACTCCTTGGCCAGAAAGATCGAGCTGAGCGCGGCGCCACAGCCCATGTCGAGTACTCGCATCCCCGGCTCGAGCGCCATAACCTCGCCCAATGCCTCCGCCTGCCACACGGCGTTAGGCCCCATCCCGCCATCAACCATCCACCGCCCCGAGTACGCCGCAGACCGCGGGTAGCGCTCGTTCCTCAACAGCACGTCGAGCTCGGCATCATCCATGCGACGCGAGTCTCCGAGACACCCCACGCCTGAGCAACCGGTTATTCGCTGGCCGGTAGCCTGCCGCGGGTGCACGATCCGCCGCCCGCCAGACCGCTCGGCCCCGACGCGGAGGGTCAATGGGTCCGCCACTGGACATCACCTCAGTGGACGCAGGCCGCGGACGCCTGGGTCGCTCGTCGACTTGCCGAACACGGTCGCCGGATCAGCGGCGTACCCGTCACGTACCGCGCTCGCTTCTGGTCGGTCGTGCGCTGCTATCCGACCGTCGAGGGTCTGGTGTGGTTCAAGGAGAACAACCCCGGCCATCGATTCGAGCCCGCGCTGGTCGCCGCGTTGGCCCGACTCGCGCCGTACGACGTCATCGTGCCGCTCGCGGTCGATCGCGAACGCCGTTGGCTGCTGACGGACGATCACGGTACGACGCTGACGCACGCCGATGTCGCGGACCAGAGGACGCGCTGCATCGTCGTCGACGCCCTGGCCCGCCTCCAGTGCACCGTCCTCGGCCGGCTCGACCTGACGGAGTACGACGGGATGGTCGAGCTCGACCCGCGCGCCGCCGGTGACCGCGTGCGCGCCGTGGCGGAGGAATGGTCGGCCCTCCAGTTCGATCCGGAGTTGTTGAAACGAGCCGCGCGCGCCGCCGACGTACTGGACCGACGAACTGCGTCCCTCAGCGACACCGTTCCGCTCGATCTGGAGATCAACGACATCTACCCCGCCAACATCTTCGCCGACCGCTCGACTGGCGTACTCCGCCCTCGCTTCTTCGACTTCGGCAACGCCCTCTGGGCCCACCCGTTCGTCTCGCTCCACGGCTTCCTCGACGCCGTCACGGATTGGACCCGCGCGCCTCTGTCCCGCCCGGACCGCGACGAACTACTCACCACCTACCTGACGGTTTGGCGCGACCACCTGGACGCCGACCCCCAGGTGCTCCGCACCGACCTCGCCGCGACCGAGGCCCTCACCAACGTCCACCGCCTCACCTCCTGGCACCGCCTACTCCCCCACGCCGACCCCCTCGAACTCCGAGCCCGCGCCGAAATCCCCCACAACTACCTCACCGCAATCACCGCAATCACCGCCGCCTGATTAGTTGATCCACGGCAACTGCACCGACGAGGATTCGCGACAAGAAGATTTTTCATGAGTGTTGTCGATCTGGGGGTTGGGCGTTCGACCTGGGGGTGGTGCGGGCCGGGTGGCGGTTCGAGGGACTAGGAGAGTGCGATGGCGAAGTACATGCTGATCATGCGGGGGACCGATGAGTCGAATGCGGCTGTGATGGCTGGGTTCGAGGAGTTGGCGGCTTCGACGTACCAGTTCATCGAGGAGTTGATGAAGGCCGGGGTCTTCATCGCGGCCGAGGGGCTGGATGACGCGGCCGAGAGTGTCGTGGTCGACTTCAGCGGGGAGGCGCCGGTGGTGACCGACGGGCCGTACGGCGAGACGAAGGAACTGTTCGGCGGATACTTCATGCTCGACGTCGCGTCGAAGCAGGAGGCTGTCGAGTGGGCCAAGCGGCTGCCGTCGGTGCCCGGCTCCAAGATCGAGGTACGGCGGGTTGCCGGCGAGGACGAACGGCCGCCGGGCCACGAGGACTCCGGGGAAGTCGGTGGGGAGTCTGCGGAAGCCGGCCCCGGCGAGGAGCCCGCGCAAGCCGGTGACGGCGGGGAGCGTGAGAGCGCCGGTCGGGGCTGATGGATTCGGCGGATGTCGAGGCGGTCTGGCGGATCGAGTCGGCGCGGATCGTGGCCGCGCTGACTCGGTTCACCGGGGATTTCGCGTTGGCCGAGGACGCCGCGCAGGAGGCCGTCGCTGAGGCGTTGGTGTCGTGGCCGCGCACTCCTCCGGACAGTCCGGCCGGCTGGCTGATGGCTACGGCCCGGCGTAGGGCGATCGACGCGATCCGCCGCCGTACTGCGCTGAAGGACCGCTACGCGCTGCTTGCGGCCGACCCGATGGTCGACGAGGACATCGACCCGGACCGGATCGACGACGACATCCTGGCGCTGATGTTCATCAGCTGCCACCCGGTCCTCTCGCCCGAGGCCCGGGTGGCGCTGACCCTGCGCGTGGTCGCGGGCCTGTCGTCGGAACAGATCGCGCGCGCGTTCCTGGTGCCCGTACCGACCGTGCAGGCCCGCATCACCCGCGCGAAGAAGACGATCGCGGCGGCCGGCGTACCGTTCGAGCTGCCGCCGGCCGATGAGCGCCGGGAGCGGCTCGGCGGCGTACTCAGCGTCGTCTACGTGATCTTCACCGAGGGCTCGACGGCCACGTCGGGCGACCTTCTGGTACGCCGGGATGTCGCGTACGAGGCGATCCGGCTCGCGCGCACGCTGACCGCGCTGCTGCCGGACGAGCCGGAGGTGCACGGCCTGTTAGCGCTGTGCGAGCTGACGGCCGCGCGCTTCCCGGCCCGTACGAGCCCGGATGGTTCACCGATCCTGCTGGAGGACCAGGACCGGCAGAGATGGGACATCTCGGCGATCCAGCGTGGGCTCGCGTCGCTGGCCAAGGCGTCCGTTCGCGGGCTCGGACCGTACGGTCTGCAGGCCGCGATCGCCGCCGTACATGCGTCGGCCCCATCCGTCGAGGCAACCGACTGGGACCGGATCGTGGTGCTGTACGAGGCCCTCGGCCGCGTCGCGCCTTCGCCCGTCGTCGAGCTCAACCGCGCCGTCGCCGTCGCGATGGCCTCCGGTCCCGCCGAGGCACTGGCCATGGTCGACGAACTGATCGCCTCGGACCAGCTCCCCGGTTCGCATCTGGTTCCGACCGTACGCGGCGAACTCCTCACCCGCCTCGGTCGCCTCCCCGAGGCCCGCGCCGAGCTCGAGTTGGCCGCCCGCCTCTGCACCAACGAACGCGAACGCTCAGTGCTACTGAACAAGGCAGCCGCACTGGACTGACAAGCTATTCGCCGGTGGCGCCGTCGATGCGCTCGCGGAGGAAATCGGCGTGACCGTTGTGGCGTGCGTACTCCTCGATCATGTGCAGGTAGATCCACCGCAGCGTGTAGTCCTCACCGGGACTGACCGCGTCGAGGCTGAGCCCCGCCACCGCCGTACGCGACCGGGCGACACTCGCCTGATAGCTGGCCAGGTCATCCGCAGCCCGCGTGACGTCGACGACCTCACTGCCCGTCCTCAAGCCTGGCACGTAGTCCCAGAAGTAGTGGTGGTCCGGTTGGCCGTCGTACGTGTGGAACCAGGCCTCGACTCCGGACAGATGCCGGACAAGTCCGAGCAGCGACAGCTCCGAGGGCGGCACCGATCGCATCGCCAGCTGCTCCGGGGTCAGGCCGCCGCACTTCTGCAGCAACGTCGTGCGCTGGTACTCGAGGCGGTCGTCGAGAGCGGACCGCTCGTCGACCGGGTTGATGGGTGGCTCGGGCCGCTCGGGCGTGGTCCAGGTCGACATGCCGGTGACGTTACGTGCAGGTCGCTCCCAGGGCCACCGAGTTAGCCCGTACGGCGGGCGTGGAGGCAGAATCGCGATGTGAAGAAGCCAGAGGCCGAGCCCGTCGTCGCGCGCAACCGGAAGGCTGCGCATGACTACCAGCTGGGCGAGTCCTGGGAGGCGGGGATCGTACTGGAGGGGCCGGAGGTGAAGGCGCTCCGGGCCGGGCGGGCTTCCCTGGTCGGCGGATTCGCTCAGGTCGAGAACCGCGAGATCTGGCTGCACGGCGTGCACATCCCGCAGTACTCGCAGTCCCGGTGGTTCAACGGCGGCTCTCGCCGCAAGCGGAAGCTGCTGCTGCACCGTGCGCAGATCGACAAGATCGAGCGCAAGGTCAACGAGAGCGGCCTGACCATCGTCCCGGTGCTCCTGTACTTCAAGGACGGTCGCGCGAAGGTCGAGATCGCCCTTGCCCGCGGCAAGAAAACCTGGGACAAACGGCACTCCCTCGCCGAACGCGAGGCGACCCGCGAGGCCGAGCGCGCGGTCCAGCGCCGCCTGAAGGGCCGCTCGGACTGATCTCTTGTTAGCGTGCGCTGGTGGATGACCTGGGACCCGTGGCCTGGCCGCCGGCGCCGATCAAGACCGAGCGGCTCGTACTCCGTGAGTCCGAGGCGCGCGACCGTACGGCGTTCATCGAGCTACTCGCGTCGCCCGAGGTGAACAAGTACGTCGGCGGCCCCCGCCCACGCGAAGAACTCGAGCGCGAGACGCCCGCGATCCCCGAGCGCTGGCCCGGCAGTTTCGTCGTCGAACTCGACGGAGCAATGATCGGCCAGATCCTCCTCAGAAGAGCAACCGACCACCGCCGGCCAGCCGCCGCGGGCAAGGCCGACCTCGGCTACCTGTTCCTCCCGCAGTCCTGGGGCTCGGGCTACGCCACCGAGGCCTGCGCGGCAGCCCTCACCTGGTTCGACCACACCCTCCCCGGAGAGCCGGTAGTCCTCACCACCCAATCCGCCAACATCCCCTCAATCCGCCTAGCCACCAAACTAGGTTTCACCGAACTAGAACGCTTCGAAGCCTGGGGCACCGAACAATGGCTCGGCCTACGCTCCCCACCCAGAACCGCCTGACGGGCGCTGCGGCGTCGTCGGCACGGTTCGTACTGCGAGCTGCGCGGATTGCTCAGGCCCTTCACGAGGCGCGCGAGCATCGGATCACGACTGCTCCCTCCACCGCGACAGCCATCCGCGAGGCGAGCGCCGAGGACTGGGCCTGGCGGGCGCGGAGGTTGCCGGAGGGGTCAGCTGCAGCAGCCTGAGGACTTGGTGGTGTCGTTTTCGATGACGGTTAGGAGGCCGCCGGTGATGCCGGTGGCTAGGCCGCGGCTGGTTGGTGCGGAGAGCTCGACTGCTTGCGGGGCCGGGCCGCAGCAACCGCCGGCCTCGTCCGCCGTGCCGCCGTACGCGAGGTTGGACGAACATACGCCGGTCTCCGGTAGGTCGAGCTGCACGTCTCGCGCGGCTTCCCAGTCGCCGGCCAGGGCGGCGACGACCGAGCGCGCCTGTTCGTACCCGGTCGCGAGTAGGAACGTCGGGGCGCGGCCGTAGGACTTGGCGCCGACCGCGTAGTACCCGGGCTCGGGGTGCGCGAGCTCGTCGACTCCGTGCGGCGGAACCGTGCCGCAGGAATGCTTGTTCGGATCGATCAGCGGTGCCAGCGCGCGGGTGGAGCCCATGATCGGGTCCAGGTCCAAG
The DNA here is from genome assembly GCF_004365355.1 of Kribbella pratensis. Taxonomy (GTDB): domain Bacteria; phylum Actinomycetota; class Actinomycetes; order Propionibacteriales; family Kribbellaceae; genus Kribbella. The sequence goes on from NZ_SODP01000002.1 coordinate 1,814,800, forward strand.
CGCAGCTCGGAGACCATGTCATGGTCCGGCCGGAAACCGGTCGAGTTGACCACGGTGTCGGCCACCACCCCACGCTCGCCAGACGTCAGCCGCACCTTGCCGTCAGCGCGGCTGATGCTTTCGATGCGGAATGAGCTGACCAGCTCGACACGGCCGGACTGCACGAGCTTCTTGAGCCGCGAGCCGAGCGCGCCCCGGGCGGGCAGCTCGTCGGCATCGCCACCGCCGTACGTGCGGGCCTGGTCGGTCCCGCGCACCACCCACACAACTTCGGTGCCCGGCACCTCGTCGGCAAGCTGGCCGAGGTCAAGCAGCGTCGTTGCGGCCGAGTGGCCCGCGCCGACGACCGCCGTACGACGACCCGCGAAGCGGTCCCGGTCGACGCCGAGGACGTCGGGCAGAGCATGGGCAATGCCTTCACCAGCCTCGGCCTCACCGCGGGCCGGGATGCCGGAGCCGCCGAGGACGTTCGGCTTCCGCCAGGTGCCGGCCGCGTCGATCACGGCCGACGCCAGCAGTTCGGATCCGTCAGCAAGGCGGATCAGGAACGGCGCGGCCTCGCGGCCAGTCGTACGGATGCGGTCGAAGCCGACCCGCGTCACGGCGGTGACCTGGGTGTTGTAGCGGATGCGGTCGTTCAGCTCCGGAGTCTTCGTCAGCGGTGCGAGGTAGGCGTCGATGAGGTCGCCGCCGGTGGGGAGCTTGGCCAGGTCGGGCTCGATCCAGCCGGATCGTTCGAGCAGGCGGCGAGCTGCGGAGTCGATGGCGTAGCGCCACGGGCTGAACAGCTTCACGTGCCGCCATTCCTCGATCGCCGCCGCGACACTCGGACCGGACTCCAGTACGGCGAAGTCCACGCCACGCTCGGCGAGGTGCGCGGCTGCCGTAAGACCGACCGGACCCGCACCGATGACGACGACCGGCGCCCCTGTCTGCTCGCTCACGATCCCAACTCCCTATCTAGAAGATCATCGAAACAACAGTCAGCTTGCCTCTTGATTCGACAAGAGTCAAGATAGATCCATGTCGAAACAAGAGATCGCGTTGACCCCCGTCGCGGGCGCAGGCTGCTGCGCACCGATCTCTGACACAGCTCTCGACGCGGCGGGAGCCGCCGAGGGCGCGGGCGTGTTCAAGGCACTCGCCGATCCGATCCGGCTCCGGCTGTTCTCGATCATCACCTCCGCGGGCGACGAGATCTGCGTGTGCGATCTGACCCCGCAGTTCGACGTCAGCGGACCGACCATCTCGCATCACCTCAAGGTGCTACGCGAGGCCGGTTTGGTCGACTGTGAGCGGCGCGGCACCTGGGTCTACTACTGGCCCGTGCCCGACAAGCTGCGGTGGATCGCCGGCCTTCTCGCCGTACCGGAAACCGCGTCGGCGCACTGACCTCTTGCCTCTTGCCAGGCGGGGGTCGGTTGATGTTTGACTCTTGTAGATACCTCAGTGACCATTGAGTCAATGAGCACTGAGCGATTCACTCGGGAGCAGCGAGCCCGCATCCACGCGGCGCTCGGCGATCCGGCGCGGCTGGCGATCGTGGACACCTTGGTTGCCGGTGATGCCGCGCCCGGGGAGCTCGGGGCCGCTCTGGACCTGCCGACGAACCTCGTCGCCCATCACCTGAAGGTGCTCGAGGATGCCGGCCTCGTCGTACGAACACGCTCCGAGGGCGACCGGCGACGTACGTATGTCCGGCTCGAACCGGAAGCGCTGGCCGCGATCGCTACGCCAGCGCGGATCACCGCGGAGCGTGTCGTGTTCGTCTGCACGCAGAACTCGGCCCGGTCTCAGCTGGCCGCCGCGATCTGGTCCCGACGTAGCGACGTACCTGCTGTCTCCGCCGGCACCGAACCGGCCGAGCGTGTTCATCCGCGGGCGATCAAGGTCGCCCGGCGGCACGGGCTTGATCCTTCCGGCTGGCACACAAGCCACCTGCATGACGTTGCCAAGGGCAATGATCTTCTGATCGCGGTGTGCGACAACGCCCACGAGCGCCTGCCCAGCAACCAACGGCCGCAGCTGCACTGGTCCATCCCCGACCCGGCGCCGATCGACACGGACGCGGCCTTCGAAGCGGCCTATGCAGAGCTGGCCGAGCGCATTGATCGGCTCGCGCCGGCAGACACCAGGAGCAAGCGATGACTGAAGCAACCCGCCCACCCGCGCAAGGGCAAGGGTGGCCGCGTCGTGAAGGCCTCTCCAACCTCGCCGTGCCGGTGAGTCGCGGATGAGCGACGCGCAATCGCTCTGGCGGCGTGCTCTCGCTGAAGGGCTCGGGACCGGGCTGCTCGTGACCGTGGTGGTCGGCTCCGGCATCGCAGCCGCCAAGCTCTCGCCGAACGACACAGGTCTGCAGTTGCTCGAGAACTCCTTTGCCACCGCGCTCGGGCTCGCCGTACTGATCCTGATGTTCGGGCCGGTGTCCGGTGCGCACTTCAACCCCGTCGTGTCTCTGGTCGACCGGTGGCTTGGGCAACGATCTGGCGGCGGGCTCAGCGCACGAGATCTGGCCGCCTACCTCCCCGCCCAGATCGGCGGTGGCGTCATGGGGGCGATCCTGGCGAACCTGATGTACGGCGAAACCGCCGTGTCCTGGTCGACCACCCACCGATCCGGCGGCCACCTCTATATCGGTGAGACAGTCGCCACTGCTGGGCTGATCATGCTGATCCTCGCGCTCGCTCGGACCGGCCGTGCGGCGTCGGCGCCCGCTGCGGTCGGTGCCTACATCGGTGCGGCGTACTGGTTCACGTCCTCAACCTCGTTCGCCAACCCTGCGGTCACCATCGGCCGCGCCTTCAGCGATACGTTCGCCGGCATCGCGCCCGGATCCGTCCCCGGCTTCATCGCCTTCCAGATCCTCGGGGCCATCCTCGGCACAGCTGCAATCGCGGTCCTCTACCCCGACGCGGGCAAAGCCGCCGATGACGTCGCCACACCCCACACCGAAACAACCGCGGGAGCATCCTCGTGAGCAAACCCACCGTCCTGTTCGTCTGCGTCCACAACGCCGGCCGCTCCCAGATGGCCGCCGGCTGGCTCCGATCCTTGGCCGGCAACGAGATCGACGTACTGTCAGCAGGCTCCGAGCCCGGCAACCAGATCAACCCCGTCGCCGTCGAAGCCATGCGCGAGGTCGGCATCGACATCACCGCAAATACCCCGCGCCTGCTGTCGACCGAGGACGTACAGGCCAGCGACGTCGTTATCACCATGGGCTGCGGCGACGCGTGCCCGTTCTACCCCGGCAAACGCTACGAAGACTGGAAACTCACCGACCCCGCGGGCCAGCCAATAGAAACCGTCCGCCAGGTCCGCGACGAAATCCGCACCCACATAGAAACCCTCCTCACCGAACTACGGACCGCCCAGCCCTGAGACACCCAAACCCAGGTCAGGCAACCGATCCGTGCCCGCTGCTTGCGAGCCCGTCAGCCGCCCAACCACACTGCAGGGCTGCCCGTGCAAACAATTCGACCAGAGCCGAGGCACCCGAAGATGGCCGACGAGCGCGAGATGATCCGGCACCTGCCGTTCCCTTTCGACGACCAGGGTTTCCCGAACACCTTGGGCGCAGTCGTACAAAAGACAGTGCTCTCGGGTGAACAGCCCGCCCGAGAGGTGATCCACGCGCCGGACGGCTCATGGCTCGTCGGCGACGGTGTCAACGATCCAACCCACCCGGCGCGTCGATCGCTACCCACATCGCTCACGCGATCGAGAGAAATAGCTCGATCGCGCAGCTAGGAACAATGCCCCCGGGCCACATCGCACAGCGATCCGGACCGGGCGATCCCTGGCGCATCACCGTCCTAGACAGTTGGGAAGAGTAGGGCCGCGCTCAAATTCGAGGCCTCGAAGCACAAGCCCTTGCGTCTTCACGACTGGGTTCCGTCGCCATGCGGCCGGAGTCGCTGAGTTTGCCACCTAGCGTCGGGCTGCGGCACGTCAGGGCACTCGCCAGAGTGGAGGTTGCCCACAGGTGCGAGGATCGTCAGCGTGAGCAGCGACAAGGACGCATGCTGGTTCGCCGTCAGATGCGTCTTCGCCAGCGGGTGGCCACCAGACCGATCGACCCCGCTGTACGAGGAGCGCATCACGCTGTGGCTTGCCGCCTCGGCCGAGGAAGCAATCGAACGAGCCGAGGTCGAAGCTATTGAGTACGCCGGCGCCATCGAGGAGTCACCCGACACTTACCTCGGCATCGCGCAGTCCTACCGGCTCGCCGACACCCCGGGCGACGGCGCCGAAGTGTTCTCGTTGATGCGGAGCAGCGTCCTCGAGCCCGACGAATACCTGGACGCGTTCTTCGACACCGGCACCGAACGGCAAAAGACCGTTGAGTGACCGCCCGGCTGCGTTGGCGCGCTCAAAAGCGCCTAGAGCTGCGGACGCGAATTGATGCATGCTCATTGCCGTGAGCGGCTTCCTGGAACGGTATCGCGAGCGTCGAGAGCGAGCCCGGCGGCTCCGGCAGCTGAGCCTCTGTCCGCACTGCCGTCATCCGTGGTGTGAGCATCCCGGCACTGGGAACGACTTCGAAGGCATGTGCGGCGAGTGTGCTTACGAGTTTGAGCACGGCCAGCGCGAGTCCCCCGCGCCGGGATGCCGGCTCCGCTGCCCGCCACTCGACTAAGCGCACCCGTCGCGGACCGGCCTGGGCACGCAGACCGGTCGATCACGCTCCAGGCGTACGCCGATCTGATCCGTCGCCACGCGTCCGGAATCGCTGACGTGTTCGCCGCCGGCCGCTGACCATATCGACGAGGACCAGGACAACGAAGACAGCGGACCGGACCATCAACGGTGCCGTGTCAGCAGACGTGAGAGTTGCCCTGCGCAAGCAGAAACCCCCAGGCTAGCTAGCTCCTGACCTTCGGGTCTGCGGGCGACTCCTCGCAACTCCCCTTCGGGCGATCTGTGCGCACGAAGCCAAATTGCCGTGCCTGGCGATGCAGTCCCCGATAAGCTGCGTCGAGCGTCAGAGCACAAAGGAGGTGGTCCACATGCGTCAATCGCGCGCGGTGCCGCCTCGCTGGTATATCCGGCGGCTCTGACCCTCACCGGGGCTCACCGCATCCGACCCGATGCGAGGAGTTCCCCTTGATGTCAATCGACCGATCCGAAACGCTCAGCGCGGTGCGCGCCCTGTTCCATGACTACCCCTGTCGCTATTGGATAGCTGGAGGTTGGGCGCTCGACCTGTTTGCCGGTCGCGTCCGACGGCAACACGGCGATGCCGACGTTGTGGTTCTTGCGCGAGATCTCGACGAGGTCGCCAGAACCTTCACCAGGCCGCGGCCGTCCGTCCAGAATCCCGAGACGGGTGAGTGCCGGCCGTGGGCGCCTGGCGAACAGCTCGCGCCCGGACCCAATGCGCTGGTCTTCCCTGACAGCTTGCACCCGCACCCGATTCAGATCCTGTTCGCTGCGTCGGACGCGGGCGAGTGGGTCTACCACAGGGGCCGAGGCACTATCCGGAAGCCTCTCGACGAGATCACGCTCAGATCGCCCGACGGCCTTCCGTACCTCGCTCCGGAGATTGTGCTCCTGTTCAAGTCTCGCGGCGGTCGACCCAAGGACAATGACGATTTCGCCGACGTCGCCGAGCTGCTCGACCCGGAACGCCGCCGCTGGCTCTTCGATCGCATCGCACCGCGCTACCCCGAGCACCCATGGCTAACAGCCCTCCGCTGAGCTTGCACGGCTGCGGGCGCTGCTGCCTGCCTGGGTTCCGCTGCGCGTCGTCGCTGACCGGCTTTGGTACACCCATTCGATCAAGCGCCACGCCGCCTCGGTGAAGCTGAGCACGTCCGGCAAGTACGCCTTCGGCATCCGCCCAGCCGCCCGTGGCCAGATCGCCTACCGGGTCTACTTCCCCGGCGACGCGGACCACGCCCCGGCGTGCTCGGCGTACGAGGTCGCCACGATCAGCTAGCAGTCACGGTTGGGGAGGATCCTGTACCGAATCGGTCACAGGATCCTCCCCAACCTGTATTTCACCTTCTGATCCATAGTCGAGTTCGAGGCGTCATCGCTGACCACAGCACGCCTGAGGGCACCCGCAGATCTGGCGGATTGTCCAGGGGTGTCCGACCCGATCCGTGGCCGCTGTTAGCAAGCCCGTTAGCGAGCCCACGGCTGGCGTGTCAGGTGGTTGGCGTGCCTTGCTTGGTCACGTGGCGAGCTAGCCGGTCCTCTCGCCGGGCGTTCAATGTGAACCGGACAAGCACCGCGACCACCATGACAACGCCAACCCAACCAAGAACGGGGTTCGGCCACGGATCCTGTTGGCCGATCCACGCGAACGTTGCCAGGGCCAAGATGCTGACTGGCGCTGCCACCAAGATCGTCACGGTGGTTCGCCGCCTGGTCCAGGCCTTCGGCGAGCGGAGTGCACGCCTCCACTCTTGGTACCCCGTGACACCGAGCACCGCCGCCATGAGGCCGGGCGCGATCGCATCGTGTGGGTCTCCAGTGATGAGCCGAAGTACTGCCGCCGGGACGAGGATCACGAGCGCTATTCCGTGGCCAGTCCTCGAGGTCTTCACGTCCGGATGTTATGCGGCCCAGAATGTACTGTCACTAACCCTTGCAACGCACAGCGGCAGCAAACCTGCGTCCCCGCCCCCATTCCGAACAGCCGGCCAAATCGGCCCGTCATCCCGGAGTCGTGAACCTCCGCCGGAGAGCAATGTTGTTGGCGTTCAGAAAAGACAACCGAGAGCGGGCGCGGCGGTGGACGGCGGCGCGACGACCGGGAAGCCCGACCATGAAGCTGCCGCCCGGAGTCACCGGCTTCAACGCGCCACTCGAGGGCGAGGAGGACCTGCGGGCGTTCACCGCCGTCTGCCACCACGCCGTCCGCGCCGTCGGCGCCACCGTTACCGCAGTCACTCCCGCCGGCGTCACGCCGAACTTCCACGAGATCGACATCACCCACAACCAGAAGCAGATCGCGGTGCTGCGGCACATCGCGCTGCCATTCATCGCCTTCGCTGATGCCCGAGCCAGCGGCGACCCCACGGTCACGTTCGTCAACCACGACGAACTCGCCACCGCCATCACGAACCTGCCCCACGCCCACGTCCTCACCGTCGACGAGCTACAAATCCCTCTATCGCAGGTCGACCTGAGTGCTCTCGACCCCCACGAACACGACCAGATCGACTACTGGAAACCAACCACCGCCGGAGAGTTGCTGTTCAACTTCTGGGACTGAACACCAATAGCCCGACAGCAGAAACAGTCCACGATCGTCTAGCTGGACGTGTCACGGATCAACTGACTGCGATCCGTCATGCATCAAGTGGAGCCCGACACAGGTGGCACACGACAGGGCAGCGACAGAGCAGCGGCTACTGTTCGGCAGACGCCGGCGACCTCAACCGCAAGACCACAGCCGCAAGTAAACGACCGTGTCGGGTCAGAAGTACCAGAAGTTGTACACGTGGTGGCCGTGGGCTGCCGCGTGGCGCGCGACGATGGCCAGTCCCTGGACGACGTACTCGCCGTGCGACGCCGCTGCCGCTGACAGCGCCTCCGAATCCGCGACCGCCAGCGCATGGGCGAGCGTGTCGGTGACCGTCATCAGGCCGGCCTCCACAACGCCGGCGCCCTCATCGAGGATTTCAGAGATCTGTACGCAGTACCTGGGGTCCGCCGCAATCTCCTGGCTGTCCCGGCCGGTGAGGAGCGATTCCAGGTCGGCCAGTGCCTCGGGTCGGAGTCCATCGTCATTGTGGACAGGATCCCGCCCCAGCCAATCCCCGAGCTCCGCGATCGCGGTCTCGTCGTCTGGCGCCGCGAAGACTATGTTCATCTCTCCCACGAGCCCCGATTATCTTCGCAAGTACAGGAAGCCGCCAGGCCTTTCGCCCGGCACATCGGGGATCGCAACCGGCTGGTCAAGCAACGTCCTCAGATCCTCCGCCGCACCATCGCCCAGCCAGTGCGCAGCAGCAAGGCCAGCGACCCCGCACCACGACGTCCAACTCGTAGGCTTGTCTCCCTCGGACCTGCAGACTGTCCGAACGGCTAAGCCCGGCGGACTTCGACGAGCAGGACCCACGGTCGTCAGTTGCCCGCGTGGGTGAGCTCCGTGATGACTGTCGTCCACAGGGTGCCGGCGTCGCCCCACGGACATGAGGGTCGATCCGCTCGACGTGCTCCAGGACTCGTGCGCGTCGTTGCTGTGGAGTCAGGGTGTCCCGCTTGAGCAGATTCAGGACATTCTCGGGCACGCTGACCCCCGCACGACTACGTCGACGTGGCCGAGGAGTTGCAGCGTGAGGCCGTCGACAAGCTCGGGGTTCCTGTTCGAGGAGCGCGGAGAGTGACGTTGGGGTCAACCGTCGGGGTCAAGAGGGCGGCGAGCGCGACAGCCGCCCTGTCTGCTGTTGTCCTCGGAAACACAAAAGCCCAGGTCAGAGAGTGTCTGCCTGGGCTTCTACGTGGCGCGCTCGGAGGGATTCGAACCCCCAACCTTCTGATCCGTAGTCAGATGCTCTATCCGTTGAGCTACGAGCGCTGGACAACGTCGAGTAACGATACATGGAGGGGGCGGGTGTAGGCCAATCGGCTCTGGAGGGCGGCGCGGTGTGGGGTGCGGAGGGGGTTGGGAGCCCTACGATCCGCGCATGGGTATCGAGGATTTGCTGGGCGGGCGGGATCTCGGGGACGTCAAGAAGGCCGTCGGGTTCGTGATGGAGAACTCGGACGATTTCCAGAAGGTCCTGGAGCTCGTGCGGGGGTTGCCGGACGGGGCGGTCGGGTTGATCGGGCAGTGGCCGGAGCTGCTGAAGACGATCGGTACCGGGCTGGCAGAGGCCGGTGAGCAGGCGGCGAACGCTGCGGGGGCGCTCGTTGGGGATGACGGCGAGGGTGGCGCGCGGAAGGCGCTGACCGGGAGCGCGGGCACGATGAACGCGGCCAAGGACCGGTTGAAGGACGCCGCCGGGATGTTGGCCGGGCTGGCGGGTGAGCTGGACAAGATCCCTGGGGTCGGCGACGCGGCGGCCAAGAAGCTGAACGACGGGAGCGGACAGATCGGCGGGGTCGCGACCGAGGTCGAGAGCCTGGCCGGCAACCTGCAGGACCTCTCGGACATCCTCGCCACGGTCGGCGACGCCTTGAAGGGCCTGGGCACGAAGCTCACTGAGTCCGGCGGGTCGGTCAAGACGCTGCTGAGTTAGCCGGACGTACGCCGGGGCGCGCGTGAGGTTCCCGTCCGACGGGGTCGCGCGCGAGGTCCGGTACGCCGGGGCGCCGGGCAGATCCCGCCGTCGGACAGGCCGCGCAGTCGGGGGCCGTCGGCAACCATGTGCGGGGTCGGCGGCGATTCCATGGACACGTGATGGACGAGCCTGCGGCAACACCCCCGACAGCTAGCTCGTCCATCTCGAGCACACGCCACCTCGGGGCGGGCGGCGGCGCAGCGACGAACGAGCCGCACGTGGCGCACGCGTGGGGAACACCCACCACGTCCAATTCACCGATCAGCCGCAGACCCACACCGCTGCAGTCGACGAGGCGGCAGCCGCAGACCGCGCGCGGCAGCGCGCAAGACACCTCGAGGGTGGGCGGGAGCGGACGCGGGAGCACGGCGACAGAGGAGTCGCGCGTAGCGCACGCGTGGGGAGGCATCACCACCTCCACCTCACGCATCAGCCGCAGACCCACACCGCTGCAGTCGACGGGGCGATAGCCGCAGACCGCGCGCGGCAGCGCGCACGACACCCCAGGGCGGGCGGGAGCGGGCGCGCGAGCACGGCGACGAAGGAGCCGCGCGTAGCCCACGCGCGGGGGCACATCACCACCCCCACCTCGCCCAACAGCAACTAAGCCACCACGCTGTAGTCGCCGCGGCGGCAGCCGCACACCGCGTGCGGCAGCGCGCAAGACACCTCGAGGGCGGGCGGAAGCGGACGCGGGAGCACGGCGACGAAGGGGCCGCGGGTAGCGCACGTGTGGGGTACGCGGACGCGGGAGCACCCTGTAGCGCACGGGTGGGGAAACACGCCCACCTCGTTGGTGGGAACCAGCGGCGGTGGTTCCCGTCTAAGGGTGGTTGTCTGGGGCGTTGGGGAGGACCTTCGTGTGGTTAAGGTCGCGGGTATGGGTAGTCGGCTGGTGCGGGGTGCGGCGATCGGGTGTGCGGTGGCTGCTATTGCGGGGGGTGGGATCGGGTGGGCGGTCGGGGAGCCGGTGACGCCTGCGGATATCGTGGCGGCGCGGGTGATGCCGGCGGACTTGTGTGCGCGGATCGGGGACGTCTCGGGCCTGTTGCCTAAGGCATCGAGTGGGCCGGTGGTGATGACGCAGGTGGGGAGTACGACGGTCACCTGCGAGGCGGGCAGCTCCCGGGCGAAGGTCCGCGCGTACACGGCGGCGAGCGTGAAGGTCACCATCACGCCGTACGGCGGGCAGGACGCCGGCGCCGGGAACATGCCGTTCACGCCGACGCAGACCGCGAAGAAGGTTTTCAGCCGATCACCGATGAAGACGCTCGACGAGGACCGCCCGTACCCGACCAAGGTCAGCCGGACCGCGAGCGGCATGGCCGGCGAATCGTGGGCCGTACGCGCGCTCGTGCAGCGCGCAGACATCGTCGTACAGGTTGACTACACAGCCAATCCGGTCGAAGCGGACGTGGCGCAGAAGGCGGCGCTGGCGCTGGCGGATCGCGCCATCTGGGAGAGCAAGTGAGTACGCCGGAGATCCCGGGCTACCAGCTGGATCAGCGACTGCTCCAGCACCCGCTCGCCGAGTTGTGGCACGGCCGCACGTTCACCGGGATGGAGATCGTCGCGCTCGTGCTGAGCGAGGACGGCGCGCGCGACGAGACGGTCGTGGAGCGACTGACCCGCGCGAGCCGCGATGCCGCGCTCGTGCCGGGCCAGCAGGAGGCCCCGCTCTGGGCAGCCAACTTCAACTCCAGCCGCCCGTACGCGATCACCCAACTGATCCCCGGGCAGACCGGCGCAGAGCGGTTGATCGACCCACTCGACGGGATCATCGGCAACGACGACGTGTCCCTGCAGGCGGTCCGCGAGCAACTCAGCGGGTACGGCGCCATGCCCCCGGACCTCCCGCAAGCGGACAGCATCCCGTCGTACGTCGACCGCCCGCAGCAACCGCAGACGCAGGCCGAGATCGAGCAGTCGAAGATCGACATCGCCCGCCAGTACAGCCGCAAGATCGGCTCCTGGATCTACGCCGTCGTGGCGGTCGTCGTCCTGATCGTCTTCAGCATCACGTACTCGATCGGCTCCGCCATCGGCAGCGCCGTGAAGAAGGACGACCCGGTCGAGGTCGCCGCGCCGGCGGTCAGCCCGGAGGCGTTCCCGGCCAAGGTTCTGATCCCACCGATCTCCATCGTGACGACAGCGCCGTACAAACGTCCCGACGGATCGGCCGGCGTCTTCGGCGCGACGTACGACGCCGGCACCGATCTCCAGGTCGTCGCGAACGCGGAGCTGCCGTTCGCGCTCGGCTGGCCGCGGCCGCCGCAGGTGATGCGGCTGGGTGAGTCCTCGCAGCTGATCCTGCGGAAGGTCGTGACCGCGTCCGAGTACGACCCGAAGAACGGCCTGAAGAACTCGTTCCAGGCGCAACTCGCGCTGCACCCGTGCATGAGTCTGGCGCAGTGCCTGGCCGACCGGCCGTCGTTCGATCAGCTGTGGACGAAGATCTACAAGACGACCGCGCCGGCGACCGCGAAGGACGCGCGGACTTGGCTGACGGTGTCGACGAAGGCGCCGTACACGATCACGATGACGCACGCGTTCCTCAGCGGCGGTCAGTGGTGGCTGGTCGGCGCGATGGTCTACGGACAGGCGGCCGAGGCGCCCGACGTCCAGCGGGTTGTCAACGACATCTGGCGGCAGACCAGTTGATCGACCGCAAAATCTTCTGAACGGCCCGCGCGAACAGCGCGGGCCGTTCTCATTTTCACAAGGCCGGCCGGAAAGCGATTGTCGCGAAAACTTTGTGACCGGGTTCACGTTCTGGCGGTTCACAGCCCCGGGGTCGTTCGCGTACCGTAGTACCACTTGCACACTGGTATACGTCCACTGGACGCACTGGTATGCGAGCGAGTACACCGCCAGCCAGCTGCATCGAACCGCCGGAGACCCCGGCGGCCGGACGCCGTACCCGCCTTTCAGCGTCGAGGGGCCGGACGTCGCCGGGCCCGACAGCCGAGAGGGAATGAGCCGCGAATGACGACAACCGCCAGCCCGACCCATACCGAGACCGCCGCCTCAGCAGCCACCAAGGACCCCCTCCCCGGCGAAAATCCGACGCCGTACGACCTGACCACGGCCCCGACGCAGCACGCCGGCCTGCTCAACTGGGTGGCCGAGGTCGCCGAGCTCACGCAGCCCGACCGGATCCACTGGGTCGACGGGTCGGACGCGGAGTACGCCACCCTGACCAACGAGCTGATCGCGGCCGGCACGATGGTCCGGCTGAACGAGGAGAAGAAGCCGAACTCGTTCTGGGTCCGCACGGATCCGAGTGACGTGGCGCGGGTCGAGCAACGCACCTTCATCTGCTCCACCGAGGAGAAGGACGCCGGTCCGACCAACAACTGGATGGACCCGGCGCAGATGAAGGCGCTGATGACGGAGCTGTACCGCGGTTCGATGCGCGGCCGGACGATGTACGTCGTCCCGTTCTGCATGGGCCCGCTGACGGCCGAGAAGCCGATGTTCGGTGTCGAGATCACCGACTCGGCGTACGTCGTCGCGTCGATGCGGATCATGTGCCGCACCGGCGCCGAGGTTCTGGACAAGCTGGGCGAGGACTCGCCGTACGTCCCCTGCCTGCACTCGGTCGGCGCGCCGCTCGAGCCGGGCCAGAAGGACGTGCCGTGGCCGTGCAACGACGAGAAGTACATCGTCCAGTTCCCCGAGGAGCGGGCGATCTGGTCCTACGGCTCCGGGTACGGCGGTAACTCGCTGCTCGGCAAGAAGTGCTACTCGCTGCGGATCGCCTCTGCGATGGCCCGCGACGAAGGCTGGCTGGCCGAGCACATGCTGATCCTCAAGCTGATCTCGCCGGAGAAGAAGGTTCACTACGTCGCGGCCGCGTTCCCGAGCGCGTGCGGCAAGACCAACCTGGCGATGCTCGACCCGACGCTGGAGGGCTGGGAGGTCGAGACGCTCGGCGACGACATCGCCTGGATGCGGTTCGGCAAGGACGGCCGGCTGTACGCCGTGAACCCGGAGTTCGGCCTGTTCGGTGTTGCTCCCGGCACCGGTTGGAAGACGAACCCGAACGCTATGCGCACGATCGAGAAGGGCAACTCGGTCTTCACCAACGTCGCGCTCACCGACGACGGAGATGTCTGGTGGGAGGGGTACTCGCCGACCCCGCCGGACCACCTGACCGACTGGAAGGGCCGCGAGTGGACGCCGGACAACGGCGAGCTTTCGAGCCACCCGAACAGCCGGTTCTGCACGCCGATCAAGCAGTGCCCGATCATCGCCGACGAGTACGACGACCCGAACGGCGTACCGATCTCCGCGATCATCTTCGGCGGCCGCCGCGCCACCACGGTCCCGCTGGTAACCGAGTCGCGCGACTGGGCGCACGGGGTGTTCATGGGTGCGACGCTGTCGTCCGAGACCACCGCGGCCGCGGTCGGCCAGGTGGGCGTCGTACGGCGCGACCCGATGGCAATGCTGCCGTTCCTCGGGTACGACGCCGGGCAGTACTTCGACCACTGGCTGACCGTCGGCAAGCAGCACGACGCGGCGCAACTGCCGAAGATCTTCTACGTGAACTGGTTCCGCAAGGACGACGCGGGCAAGTTCGTCTGGCCGGGCTTCGGTGAGAACAGCCGCGTGCTGAAGTGGGTCATCGACCGGATCGAGGGTCAGGCCGACGCGGTCGAGACGCCGATCGGCCGGGTACCGGCCGCCGACGCGCTCGACGTCGCCGGGCTGGACCTGACCGCACAGGACCTCGAGATCGCGCTCAACGTCGACGCCGAGGAGTGGAAGGCCGAGATCCCGCTGATCGAGGAGTGGTTCGCCAAGCTCGGCGACACCGTGCCGACCGAGCTCAAGGTCGAGCTCGACAACCTGAAGGCCCGACTGGGCTGAATCGGTCCTCCGGCCGCCGAATCGGAAGCCGGCGGCCGGACCGACAGCGCGGTGCCTCGGCTCACCCGCCGGGGCGCCGCGCTGTACTTTCTGCCAGCACCCGCTGGACCTCGTCGTCGCTCACCGACGAGAAGTCCCGGTACGCCTGACCGACCGCGTTGAAGTACCGCGGGATCCACACGCACACCACCTGATCGGCGATCCGCGCCAGCCGCCGGCAGCTCTCCACACCACCCACCGGTACGGCGACGATCACGCGCGCCGGCCGCTGCCGTCGTACCGCCTCCACCGCTGCACGCATCGTCGACCCGGTGGCCAGCCCGTCGTCGACGAGGATCACCACGCGATCGCGTACGTCGATCGGCGGCCGATCCCCGCGGTACGCCGATTCGCGGCGGCGCAGCTCCAGGATCTCGCGCTGCCGTACCTCTTCCATCGCGGCCGCGTCGACGTCCCGCGCGATCTGTTCGTTGCGCACGACATGCAGTTCCTCGCCGACGCCCGCGATCGCCCCCATCGCCAGCTCGGGCTGTCCCGGGTACCCCAGCTTGCGCACGATCAACACGTCGAGCTCCGCACCGAGGGCGTCCGCGACCGGCGCCGCGACGGGTACGCCGCCGCGTGCGAGTCCGAGCACCAGGACCGAACCGGCGACCTGGCCGAGCTCGTCGGCAAGCGCCTCGCCCGCAGCCGCCCGATCGAAATACGGCCTCCTCATCCCGCCATGATCCAACTACGTTGACCCCATGCGAATCCCTGAGAGCGCCCGAGCCGTGCTCGAGTCGAACGCGCTCGCTCACCTGGCGACGATCAACCCCGACGGGAGCCCGCAGGTCTCGGTGATCTGGGTCGGCCTGGACGGCGACGAGATCATCGCCGCGCACGTCCCGAACAACCAGAAGGTGAAGAACATCCGCCGCGACGGCCGGGTGGCGCTCACGCTGGAGACCGGCAACGTCAACGAGATGGGCCTGACGGAGTACCTCGTGATCACCGGCACCGCGCACATCACCGAAGGCGGCGCCGTCGACGTACTGCGGAAACTCGCGAAGACCTACATCGGCCCCGACGCCGAGTTCCTGCCCGGGGCCGAGCCGCCGCCGCCCGGCTACCTGACCCACATCACCCCCACCAAAATCGGAGGCGTAGGCCCATGGTCATGAAAATCGGTGTGATGCTTCCCCTGGGTGCAGGCGATGGCCCTGACGGCGGCATGCCCGGCTGGAAGGACGTGCGAGCAGTAGCCGAGGCGGCGGAACAGGGCGGCCTGGACTCGGTCTGGATCGCCGACCATTTCCTCTACCGCGACCCCGAAGGCCAGATCTACGGCATGCACGAGTCGTGGACCCTGCTGACCGCGGTCGCAGCGGTCACGTCCAGGGTGCAACTCGGAAATATGGTGTTGTGCGCGTCGTTCCGGGATCCGGGGTTGACGGCGAAGATGGCGGCGACCCTCGCTGAAGTGTCCAACGGAAGGCTGATCCTCGGCGTAGGCGCAGGCTGGCACGACCCCGAATACGAAGCATTCGGTTTACCAACCGACCACCGCGTCGGCCGCTTCGAAGAATGGCTGGAAATCGTCGCGAGAATGATCCGGGGAGAAACAGTCACCTACAAAGGCACGTACTACGAGGTCCGCGAAGCAAACCTGGACCCAGCCCCACCCCACCGCATCCCCGTCCTGGTAGCCGGCCACCGCCCCCGCATGATGCGCCTCACCGCCCAATGGGCGGACATGTACAACACCGCATGGTACGGCACCCCCAACGAAAAGCTCGAGGAGCACCTGGAAGCACTCCGCCAAGCAGTAGAGACAGCCGCAAAACCCGCCAACGCAGTAATCCCCACCGCAGGCATCATCGTCCGAGACCCAGACCAACAAGTAGCGGACCCAAGCCCCAACGCAATCCCAGTAAAAGACCTACCCGAAGCAATCAGAGCCTACGAAGACCTAGGCGTACAACACCTGATCATTTCCCCGGAACCAATGACCCCGAGAACGGTCGAGCAAATCGCAAAAGCAAAGGGCCACTAACCAGCAAACCCAACCCACCACCAACCCGAGGGATCCAGCCCAGGAACGGGATCCGGGGGGTCCGGGGGGCGGAGCCCCTCCGGGCGGGGTCCGGGGGTCGCACCCCCGGTGAAATGCCGAAGCTCCCCTGGTCTGCGCTTTCTGCAGACAGGGGAGCCCCAGGAGCGGAGGCGGCGGGATTTGAACCCGCGAGAGGGGATTACCCTCAACCCGCTTAGCAGGCGGGCGCCATCGACCGGACTAGGCGACGCCTCCTCCGACGATCCCCACGCGGGGGACACGACGACGGCCAAGACTATCCGCTCGACCGGCTCGGCGGCAAAGCGGGTGGGTCGACACTCTCGGTGGTGGGGGCAGCACGTTGGGGCAGTAGCCCAAGGCCCCTGTACTGTGGCGACATCGACGGGGGTCGCCAGCGTCACGCGTCAACCAACTCGGTGTGGTAGGCGTCTGAAGTACCGTGGGCCGCTGCGTGCGGCCAACGGAGGGGTCGCCACGTCGTCGATCAGGGAACGGAGCCATGTCGCGGAGTACTCGCGCAGCCGGTCGCAGGGCAGCGCCTCGTGCCAGCCGGTCCCGGGCCCGTTCGCATCGGGCCAGGACGGCCTCGAAGGCGATCGGACTCACCCTGCTCAGCGCTCTGGTGCCGGGCTCCGGCCTGTTGATGGGCGGCCGGAAGAAGCTCGGCGCGTTCGTGCTGACGATCAGCGTCGGCCTGCTGCTGATCGCGGCGTACGTCGGTCTCACGCAGCGGGACTCGGTTCTCGCGCTCGCGGTGTCGCCCCGGCAGCTGCTGGTCGCCACCGGCGCCGTCGTACTGCTCGGGGTGCTCTGGATCTGGGTCGTGGTCGCGTCCCACAAGCTGCTCCGCCCGGTCAGCATGACCTACACGAGCCGGCTGGCCGGCTCGATGTTCGTCGGGTTGCTGTGCTTCGGGATCGCCGTACCGACGACGGTCGCCGCGCAGACCGTGATGGCGCAGCGCGACCTGGTCGGCAGCGTGTTCCAGTCCGAGGGCAACTCCAAGAGCGCGACCCGGCCGAAGGTGACCAACGCCAGCGACCCGTGGGCGAAGACCCCGCGGCTGAACCTGCTGCTGCTCGGCGCCGACGACGGCGTGGGCCGGACCGGTGTCCGCACCGACACCGTGATCGTGGCGAGTATCGACACCAAGACCGGTAACACCGCGCTGATCTCGCTCAGCCGGAACTGGATGCGGATGCCGTTCCCGGAGGACTCGCCGCTGCACAAGATCTACCCGGACGGCTACTGGGACCCGAGCAAGGGGAACGTCGAGCAGCCGGAGTTCTACCTGGACTCGATGTACGACAACATCCCGAAGCAGCACCCCGGCGTCCTCGGCCAGACCGACAACGAGGGCGCGGACGCGGTGAAGCTCGCGGCCAGCGCCGCGCTCGGGCTGGACATCGACTACTACATGCAGGTCAACCTGGCCGGCTTCCGGCAGATCATCGACGCGGTCGGCGGCATCACGGTGAACGTGAACTACCGGGTCCCGATCGGCGGCGACTACGGCGAGGGGCCGGGTACGAACGGCCACCACCTGCCGTCCGGCTACATCGAGCCGGGCCCGAACCAGAAGCTCGACGGCTACCACGCCCTGTGGTTCGCCCGCGGGCGGTACGGCCTCAGCGACCCGTCGCGGCAGGAGCGGCAGCGCTGCACGATCCACGCGCTGGTGAACACTGTCAACCCGGCAACCCTGGTGACGAAGTACCAGGAGATCGCCTCGGCCGGCAAGCAGCTGCTGCGCACCGACATTCCGCAAGAGATCCTGGGGGCGTTCATCCAGCTCGGGCTGAAGGTGAAGAGCGCCAAGGTCACCAACATCGACCTGGACAAGGACAAGAACTTCCCGACCGGCAAGAACCCGGACTACGCGGCGATGCGGGAGATCATCCAGAAGGCGCTCAGCGCGCAGACCAACCCGGTCGCGTCGACGCCGACGGTGAAGCCGACCAAGAAGCCGACCTCCGGGACGACCACGAAGAAGCCGACTCCGTCGAAGACGACGGCCACCCCCGGCGCCGCGCAGAACCTGAACGACGCCTGCGCCTACAACCCGAGCCAGACCGGAAACTGAGACAAATTCGGTTGGTTGAACCCCAGCGGCGGAATCATGACAACTCACTGAAGCCGAGTCACACCTGGGGGTGACTGTGAGGCGTCCGCTGGCGGTTGTGGTCGGAGCTGCGGTTCTGGTCTGTGCGGGCTGCAGCGGTGAGCCGGACGAGGGCGCCGCGCCTCCAACACGCGGTACGACGAAGACGAGTGCCCCGCCGGCGTCGACGGCGCCCAAACCCAAGCCCGCTCCGAGTGCGGTCGCGCTTTCGGTGCCGATGTACCAGCGGGCGCTGACGAATGTCGAGAAGGCGCTCAAGCCGTCCGTCGCCCGGGTGATGAACGCGCAGACGATCGCGGCCTTCGACGCGTCCCGGGCCCAGCTCGCGAAGGCCGTCGTGATCGAACGCGGCGAGCTGGCGAAGATCACTCCGCCGAAGGGCCTGGTGACGGCGCATCCCGCCGTACTCGATGCCTTCGACGCGTACGCCGGGGACGTGAGCACGGAGCTGACCCGGGCCGGCGGCACGAAGACGGGCTGCGGGTTCCCGAAGTCGCTGGAGGTCCGGCTGTACGAGGCGAAGAGTGGCCTGCGGTTCGCGTACTCCGAGCTGGCGCAGAGCGTGCAGAAGTCGATCGGCAAGGGCGTGAAATTCGGCGCGCTGTCGGTGCCGCCGAAGCTGGCCCAGCCGGCCCTGATCGCGGGCCGGGGCGAGAACGGCGACGTGTTCCAGCGGTCCGGTTCGCGCGGCTCGGGCACGCTCGAGATCAGGAACGCCGGCGACGACGTGGTGATCGTGATCGCCGGCAGCGACCCGCGCCGGCCGCAGGCGTCGATCTACGTCCGGGCCAACAAGACCGCGACGCTGACCGGGATCCGCAGCCAGGACTACTGGGTCTACTTCAAGTCCGGGACGAGCTGGGACGCGAAGAACCACCGGTTCACCGAGAACTGCTCGTACCAGAAGTTCGACGACATCTTCGACGGGTCGTACAACTGGACGATCAGCCTGGCCAAGACCCCGCTCGGCAACGCGTCGTCCTCGGAGACTGAATCCTTCTGACATGACCGGCCCGGGCGGATGAGATCCTGTGTCGATGCGTACGACGTACCGGATGCGGTCGGGACGGTTCCTCGGAATCCTGGCCGCCGGGCTGATCATTCTCGGGGTGGCCGCGGTGCTGTGGGCGCTGGGGCTGCCGTCCGTCGCGATCTCGGTGTTCATCTCGCTCGGCGGACTGATCACGCTGGCCGGTCTGTGGATCCTGGCCCGGCCGCCGAAGGTCGCACGGCTGCGGGACTCCGACATCGAGGTGCGCGGCGTACGGACGCCCTGGACCGACGTCACCGAGGTCGGCCGGGTGGAGACCACGCACGGCGAGGCGATCGTCCTGCGCACCAAGCAGCCCGACCACCCGATCCTCCTGCCGCTGTCCTGGCTCACGCCGAAGCAGGTCCCGTCCCTCGAGACCACGCTGCGCGACAAACTGAACGCAGCCCACGGGTACACGATCTGGGACGGCACTGTGCCGGAGGACACCGGCGGCGCAGAATGATCCGGTGCTTTCCTTCGAGCTGTCGTACGACGAGCTACTGACCTATCAGGGTACGAATCCGCGGCCTGCGGATTTCGACGAGTTCTGGGACAAGGCGCTGTCGTCCCTGGACGAGGTCCCTGCCGACACGGAGTTCGTGGACGCGACCGACTTCCCGCTGACCACGGCGACCGCGCAGCATCTGTACTTCACCGGGACCGGCGGGTATCGGGTGCACGCGAAGGTGCTGCGGCCCGCTGAGCCGACCGGGCCGGCGGTGCTGCTCTTCCACGGGTACGGCGGTGAGCAGCCGAAGTGGGTCGAGCTCCTGCCGTACGCGGCGCGCGGGTTTACGGTCGCGGCGCTCGACGTACGGGAGCAGGTCGGCTTCCGCACTCCGTCGCAGGAGGGCAATAGCTTCTCGCTGCAGCATCATTTGGTGCACGGGTTGGACGCCGGGCCGGACGGGTTGCTGTACAAGCACATCTTCCTGGACACGCGGCGGCTGGCCGACGTGATCGGTGGACTGCCCGAGGTGGATGCCTCGCGGATCGCGACCACCGGTTGGAGCCAAGGTGGCGGGTTGTCGTTGGTGGCGGCGGCGCTGACGCCGTCGATCAAGTACACGGCGAGCGTGTACCCGTTCCTGTGCGACTACCAGCGGACGTGGGATCTGAACCTGGAGACCGGGCCGTACGACGAGATCGTCACGTGGTTCCGCAAGCGCGACCCCAGGCATCTGCGTCAGGACGAGGTGTTCACGACGCTGGGCTACATCGACGTACAGAACCTCGCCCCGCGCATCCAGGCCGAGGTAACGCTCTTCGTCGGCCTCGAGGACCAGGTGTGCCCGCCGTCGACCCAGTTCGCCGTCTACAACAAGCTCGAGACGGTCAAGGAAACCCGCCTCTACCCCGACTTCGGCCACGACGACCTCCCCGGCGCCCACGACGACATCTACCAACTCATCGGCGCCAAGCTCTAGGAGTAGACGTCGAGGGTGATTCTCGGGTCGTTCAGGTTGTTGATGGCTTGGATCAGGATGTCGGCTTGTGGGTCGTTGCGGTCAACCAGCATCACGAGGCGGTTGGTGTAGTGGTCGACGCCGCCGCTGATGCCGGTGGTGCCGGTCCACGTGGTCTGGTGTTCGAGTAGGCGGGAGGAGAGTTCCTGCAGTTCCTCGGCGGAGTACTGGACCTGGACGAACAGGACGCGCAACCACGTCGGGCTCGTGACCAGAAGGAGGAGCCGGGCCTGTTGAAGGGCGTCCTCCGTGGTCATCTGCACTGTGAGAGTTGTGGACTCGGAGTCCCACAGCATGCCGCCGTCGTACGCCGTCAACGGCTCCAGCAGGGCCCGAATCCGATCCATCTCTTCGCTGGCCAGCGCCTCACCCGTGATATCCAGCGGCAACCACTCGCTTGCATCTGGATCCGGCCCCCACTCCTTGTCCACAACCACAGGCTAAGCAGCGACTACAGCAGGAACCAGTAGTTGACTGTTGGGCCCTGCGTGGCGAGGCCACCGCCCACGGAGTCGTAGAGGTTGCGGGCTGGGGTGTTGTTGGCGCCGGTGGTGAGGAACATTTTGGTGGCGCCGGCCGACCGGCCGGCGGTCATGAAGGTTGTGAGGAGCACGCGGCCAACGCCCTGCCGGCGGTGAGAATCGGCGACGGCGAGGTGGTGCAGGTAGAGCATCGAGGCGCCGTCGGGGCGAGGGAGCTGATAGCCCCAGCACCAGCCGGTGATCTCGTCATCCGTTGTTGCCACGAAGATCAGCGTGCCGGGCGTTTCGAGGTAGGTGGTGTCGGCATCGGTCTTCAGGAACGTGTGGACAGCGCGGGCGAGTAGGTCGCGGTCGGGGGTGAGGATCTCAGGCATTGGGCCGGGTCCAGAGGATTGAGTAGCGGTAGAGGAGGTGGCGGCGGTAGGTCGAGCCGGGGAGGAGTTCGGCGGCCAGGGCCTGCATGTATGGGTAGGTTACGGGCGGCGGCCACACGATGGGGGAAGGGTGTTCCCACTTGCCCTTCGCGACGCGGTGGGCGGTGCTTACGGCGGCAGCGGCCAGGGCGTACGGCGCGTCGCGGGGCATCGTCGTGCGGGCCAGGCCGACGATGGCCAGCACCCCACCCGGTCGCACCAACGAGCGCATTCGCAGCAGGCCCGCGCGGGCGTCGACGTGGTGCAGGGTTGCGACCGAGGCGATCACGTCGTACGACGCCGGCTCCAGCGGATACTCCAAGAAGTCCCCGTGCACATATGAGATGTCGTCGCCGTACCCGCGGGCCAGCTCCAGGCTCGGCGTGTCGAGGTCGATCCCGGTGACGGCCGGTACGACGCGGCGCAGATCGCGGGACAGCATGCCCTCGCCGCAGCCGATGTCCAGCGCAGACGTGGCGCCCGGCGGGACGGCGCGCAGAATGCGTGAGTGGTAGTGGATGTTGTGGTTCCACCGCTGGCTCATCCGCCCATCCTCGCCGAAGGCGGGGCCTACGATCGTGGGGGGAGGGTGATGGTGCGGATCCAACTGCTCGGTGGTTTCGCTGTCGATCGCGGGGGGCGATCCGTCGATCCGACGGTGTGGCGGCTGCGCAAGGCGCGGACGCTGGTCAAGCTGCTCGCGTTGACGCGCGATCAGCGGCTGCATCGCGACGTACTGCTCGAGGCGCTCTGGCCGGACCGGCCGTCGACGTCGGCGGTCAACAACCTCCACCAAGCTCTGCACGTCGGACGGAGGGCGCTCGCGGGCGACGAGCCGAGCAACGGCCTGCTGGAGCTGCGCGACGACTTCGTCGTACTGCTCGCGGACGGGCTCGTCGACGTCGACGTACGGACGTTCGAACGACTCGCTGCGCTGGGTCGGATCAGCGGCGACCTGGCCGATCTCCGCGCCGCAGTCGCCGCGTACACAGGCGACCTGCTGCCGGAGGACAGGTTCGAGGACTGGGCCGTCCGGCCGCGCGAGGAACTCCGCGCGACCTTCGGCAACCTCCTCGTCGACTTCGCAGACGCGGCCGCAGCGGATGGGCATGAGGCCGAGGCGCTCGACGCCCTGACGCGCGCACTCGCCATCGATCCGCTGCACGAACACGGCGTCCGCAGCCTGATGCGACGGCTCGCGGCCACGGGCCGTTCGTCGGAAGCCTTGGCGCAGTACGAACGCCTGAGAAGCGACCTGCGGACGGCGTACGGTACCGATCCGGACCCTGACACCCAGCGCGTGTACCAAGAACTGCTGACCGGCACCGGCACCGTCACCGTCGACAAGCAACCGCGGCACAACCTCGCGCCGGCCCTAACGAGTTTCGTCGGCCGTGAGCGCGAGATCGCGGACGTCCATCGCCTGATGGAGCAGGGCCGCCTGGTCACCCTCACCGGCGTCGGCGGTGCCGGCAAGACCCGCTTGGCGGAGGAGGCCGCGCGCCGACTCGTCGACTCGTACGCCGATGGCGTGTGGATCGCCGACCTCGTACCGGTGGCAGATCCGCACCTCGTCGCCGACAGCGTCGCGGCCGCGCTAGGCCTCGACCCGGCCGCCGGCTCGGACTCGACGCGCACCCTGATCACCCGGCTCGCTCCACGCAATCTCCTTCTAGTACTCGACAACTGCGAACATCTCCTGGCCGCCTGTGCCGGACTGGCAAGCGCAGTACGACGAAGCTGCCCCGGCGTCAGCCTGCTCGCGACGAGCCGCGAACCCCTGCACGCTCCGGGCGAGGTGACGTTCCGCGTCCCGTCTCTCGAGCTTCCCGAGCCAACGGATGCGCTCGACCGGCTCCGCACGCTCTCGTCGGTAAGGCTCTTCGTCGACCGAGCCCAGGACGTCCGGCCCGGCTTCACCCTCGACGCCACCAATGCCGCCGCAGTCGTAGAGATCTGTCGTTGCCTCGACGGCATTCCGCTCGCCCTGGAGTTGGCCGCCGCCCGCGCCTCGCATCTGGAGGCCGCAGAGATCGCCGCACGTCTGGGCGAAGCACTCTCCCTGCTCGGCCGTCCCGGTGAGGTCACCCGCCACGCGACGCTGCGAGCGACCCTCGAGTGGAGTCATGCCTTGCTGTCGGACGACGAGCAGGTGCTGCTGCGCCGGCTTGCGGTCTTCGCCGGCAGCTTCTCGCTTCGGTCCGCCGAGCAGGTGTGCGCCGACGAACGTCTGCCTAGCTCAGATGTTCTGGACATCCTCGGCCGCCTGGTCGACAAGTCGCTACTGCTGGTCGACCACGACGGGCAACGCTCCCGCTACAGACTCCTGGAGACGATTCGCCTGTTCGCGCGTGAGCGTCTGGTCGCGGCACACGAGGCCGCCGAGATGGAGGCGGCGCACTGCAAGCACTTCCTGGAGTTGGCGGCCGACGAGGATCCCGAGCGAGCCGGCGTGGTGGTCGAACGTCCTCAGTTGCTCGACGCCGATCACGACAACCTCCGCGCCGCGCTCAACTGGGCGCTCCGCCATGATCACGAGCGGGCTTTGCTGCTCGGGCTCAGCCTCTCGCCGTACTGGTTGGCACGAGGGCACTTCTCCGAAGGTGCCGGCTGGCTCGAGCGCGTTCTCGACGTCGCCGTCGAACCGTCGCGCGAGCGAGCGCGTGCCATCTTCGCGCTGTCGATCCTGCTCGCCCGGAGCGGGCTGGCCGACCGGCTCCCACGACTCGGCGACGAGGCAGTCGCCGTCGCCTATCAGTCCGGAGACCAGGTCGACCTGGTCTCCACCCGGATACTGCGCGGCACGCTGCTGCTCGGGAGCAGTGATCTCGACGAGATCGAACAGACCGCGCTGGACTCGCTCGCGGCGGCCGACTCCCTCGGAGTGGAGCCCCTCGCCGCGGCCGCACAAAACCTGGTCGCGATGACCGCCCTGTTCCGCGAGGACGCCCAACTCGCGCAGGAACGCTTCGAAGAATGCCTGCGGCGGCTCGGGCAGATCGATCCGAACACGACCCGGTTCTTCCCCGCCGTCACGATGTGTCTGCCGCTCGCACCGATCGACGGCTGGTGGATCCCGGTGTTCGAGGAGACCTTCCTGATCGGTCGACGGGTCGGCGCCGTCCAGGGCACCGGCTACGCGCTGTCCGGCTTGGCCGACGCCCACCGCCTGACGAGAAACCTCGACGCCGCACAGGACGCCGTACGGCGGTCCGTGGACACCTTCACCGGAATCGACGATGCGTCCGGGCTCGGCCATGCCCTCAACCATCTCGGCTGCATCGAACGTGACCAGGGACTGTTCGGTCCGGCCGAGAAGCACCTGCGCGAGGCGCTCCGGATCCGGGAGCAACTCGGAGATCGCCGCGGCGAGAGCCTGACGCTTGCCAACCTCGGTCTGCTCGCGGCGGCGGCCGGCGATCCCGGGACAGGAAGACGGCTTACACGCGCGGCCCTCGACCGCGGCGAGGCGGTCGACGATGCACCCGCCGCGGGTGGCGCTCTGCTGAACCTGGCAGTCGTCGAGTTGTACGCCGGCGAGCGTCGTACCGCACGGATCCTGACCGAACAGGCGGTCGAAGCCTTTCACCCGCAGGGCTATCTGCGACTCGAGGCGTGGACGCGGCTGCTCGCGGCCGAGCTCGCCGTCGAGGACGGTGACACTGAGGTGGTCACCAGGCACGGTCCGGCGGCCTTGGAGATCTTCACCCGGCTGGGCTGCCGCATCGGCACGCCGCGCGCCGCCCTGCTCATGGGCCGCTAAGTCACGCTAAGCGATTGCGAAGAGGTCCTTCCTAGTGTCGTTGTCAGGCCGGGAAACGTCCTGGCTGGAACGAATCAGGAGTGGAAATGACAACGACGCAAGCGCGGCAGGACACGCTCGGGGAGGCTACCCTCGGTGAACTTGCCGAAGGACTTCGTGGCGAGCTGATCCGCCCGGCCGACCCGTCGTACGACGATGCGCGGTCGATCTGGAACGCAGCGCATGACAAGCGACCGGCGCTCATCGTCCGGTGCAAAGGGGTGGCCGACGTCATCCGGGCCGTGGAGTTCGCCCGGAGCGAGGGGTTGACGTTGGCCGTCCGGGGCGGCGGTCACAGCATCCCCGGATTCTCGACCACCGACGGCGGCATCGTGATCGACCTGTCACCGATGAACTCGGTCCGGATCGATCCCGATCGACGGCAGATCGTGGCGCAGGGCGGTTGCACGTGGGGAGACGTGGACGCCGAAGCGCAGGCCTTCGGGCTGGCCGTCACCGGCGGGCTGGTGTCGTCGACCGGAGTCGCCGGCTTCACGCTCGGCGGCGGGATCGGCTGGCTCGTCCGCAAGGCAGGCCTGGCCTGCGACAACCTCATCGGGGCCGACATCGTCACCGCAGACGGTCAGTACCTGCACACGAGTGAGACCGAGAACCCCGAGTTGCTCTGGGCATTGCGGGGCGGTGGCGGCAACTTCGGTGTCGTCACATCCTTCGAGTTCAAGGCCTATGAGGTCGGTCCGACGGTCTTCGCGGGACTCGTCTTCTACCCGGGCGATCGCGCTGCCGACGTACTGCGTGGCTTCGGTACTGCGGCTGCCTCGGCCCCGGACGACCTGTCGTTGGCGATCAACCTCACCACCGCGCCGCCGTTGCCGTTCCTGCCGGAAGAGGTTCACGGCAAGCCGATCGTCGCCGTACTGGGGATGTGGTCCGGGCAGCCGGACGCGGGTGACGCCGCGACCCGGCCGTTCCGCGAACTCGCACCGGTCGTCGCCGATCTGTTCGGACCGATGCCGTACAACGCGATGCAGACGCTGCTCGATCCGCTGTTCCCACGCGGTCTGCGGAACTACTTCCGTTCAGCGTTCTTCGCCGACCTCGGTCCGACGACGGTCGACGCGCTCGTCGCCGCGCACTCCGCAGTACCGAATGGTCTGTCGGAGCTCCACGTCCACCATCTGGGTGGCGCGATGGGCAGGGTGCCGGCCGACGCCACTGCGTTCGGCACCCGCGACCGCGAGTACATCCTCAACGTCGTCGCCCGGAGCGAGGACGCGGCCGGGTACGACGCGGCCGTCGAGTGGGCTCGATCGGCTGGGAGTTCGCTCGGGCCGAGCGCGGCGTCGTACGTGAACTTCACCGGTGAGACCAACGAGGACATCGTCCGGGCGTCCTACCCGGCGGCGACCTACGAACGGCTCGTGCGCGTCAAGAACACCTACGACCCGACGAACCTGTTCCACCTCAACCAGAACATCCGCCCGGCCAGCGCCTAGGTCACCGGGTGCAGGACATCGCGGCAGGGCGTCCGGCGAAGCGGTCTGCGGTCCAGGCGAGGATGTCTGGCATGGCGCCGTCGTCGATGCCCTGCACCCACGGGTAGGTGTCGTGCTCGAGGCCGGGGTACGTCTTGTACGTGAGTCGCGTCCCGAGCCGGCACTGCTGGTTCGCGATCCGGTCGGTCACCCCGACGGGAACGACGGTGTCGGCTTGGCCCTGGAGCAGCAGGACCGGTCCGCCGAGCGGCCGGGTCCCGGTCGAGTTGACCAGCAGGTACTGACGGAAGGCGGGATCAGTCGAGTACGCCGGCGTGACCAGCTGCGGCCCGGTCAGGTCGGCGTACGCCGTGAATGCCGCGTTCAGGCAGCCGATCGCGGTGATGCCGATCCGGGAGTACGCCTCGGGGCTGAGTAGCCGCCGGGGCTGGATCTTCGGGTCGCTGAAGTGCGCGCCCTGGGCAATCATCGCGGCGAAGGCGCCGTACCCCGGAGTCGCGGCCACGTGGTCGACGACCTCGGACAGGTTTGCGACCGGCGACGTGAGGACGGCACCGAGGTACCCGGGCTGCGGGTGGAGGCGCTGCCGCTCGGCGACGCCCATCGCGGCACCGCCACCCTGCGAGTGACCCCACAGCACCCACCGCGGCGACAGGTCCGGCCGCACGCGGCGGGCCGCTTGCTGCGCGTAGGTGACGTCGTTGGCTTCCGCGGTCTTGTTGACGAGCTCAGGCCTGCCATCGGTGCCGAGGCCGGCGTAATCAGGCGCAACGACCGCGAAGCCGCGGTTGACGAAGTCCATCATCTGGTTGCCGTGGTAGAGGTCCTTCATCAGCGACGGCGCACACGGCCGGCCGATTCCGCTGGCGCCGTGCGCGTCCACCACGACCGGCCAGCCGCCGGCCGGTGTCGTGCCGTCCGGCACCAGAACGACTGCGGTCGCGGCCACATCGCGGCCGGTCGAGGTCCGCGAGTGGTACATGATCCGGGTCGCCGGTCCGGCGGTGTAGTCGGACGTCACCTGCCGACGGATCACCGAGCCGGGCGGTGCCCAGGGCAACGGAGCGGGCGCGTCGTAGAACGAGGTCCGCGGTACGGCGTTCTGCTGTTGCAGCTCGAGCTGGCATTGCACGTTGCAATCGGCCGCCTGGGCCGGCGCGGCCAGACCGGTCGCCACCGTAGCCGCGGCGATCAGGGTGATGAGGTGTCGCACGTCGATCTCCAGAATGCTTGGACCCACCCCCGACGGGTTGGCCACCGCACCCCAGGACACCGCCCGGCCTCACGCCTGTGACGTCGCGGCTGGTGATCTACCTCTCAGAAGTCAGTCGCGCTTCAGGGCGGCGTCGATGACGGCGATCAGGACTTGGTCGTCGTCGGCCCGCCAGGTGTGCGACCGTTCGCAGGTCCACTGGTCCGGCTCGGTCGGTACGACGCAGCCGAAAAGGCGGACCTTGCCGGCGGCCGCCGCCTCCCGGGCGACGCGGGTCGGGAGGCCGTACAGAATCGGCACTCCTCGTTCCCCGCAAACCGGGCACTCCGGCGCATTCGCCATACCCCCAGCGTACGGCGGAAGCGTTCCGGCTCACGCGAGGTCTGACACCAGCACCTGCTGGATCTTCGTCAGGGCCTTGATCAGGTGGGCGCGTTCGGCCTGAGTGAGGGTCGCGGTGATCCGGTCCTCGAGGGCCTGGCGTTCGGCCTCGATCGGCTCCTGCAAGGCACGGCCGGCCGGGGTCAGCCAGAGCCGGACCAGGCGGTTGTCGTGGGGGTCCGGTCGGCGTTCGAGCAGGCCCGAGTCCGCGAGACGGGTGGCGAGTTTGGTGACGGCGGGTGTGGTGACGTTGACCGCCGCGGCGATCTCGCCCGGCGTACGCCCGTCCTCGGCCCACAACGCCGCGAGCAGATGATCCTGCCCGAGCCGCAGCCCGTGACGTTGGACGGCGGCGTCCGCCGCGGCGCGCAGCAACTTGGACGTCTTGCTGTGCAACTCCAGGAACTCGGGCATCGGGCACTCCTTGACGATCAGATCGTTTACCGGTTAACGTTCTCGCCGAATCGTTAACCGGTAAAGGAGTCTGCCATGCTACTCATCACCGGCGCAGGAGGACACATCGGCCGCGAGCTCGTCGGCGAGCTCAACCGCCGCGGCGCCGACTTCCGCGCCCTGGTCCGCAGCGCGCGCCCCGATCTCCCCGCGGAGCAACAGATCGGCGACCTGGACGGACCGCTCGATCTGCACGGCGTCGACAAGGTGTTCCTGCTCGTCCCCGGCACGGGCCTCGACCACACCGTCAACGTGGTCGCCGCAGCCCGCGAGGCCGGAGTACGGCATCTCGTCTACCTCTCGTCGTACGCCGTGCTCGGCGACCCGATCCCCGCGATGGGGCACTGGCATCACGAGCGCGAGCAGCTCATCCGCAACTCGGGGATCCCGGCAACCTTCCTCCGGCCGACCGGCTTCATGACGAACGCCGTCGACTGGCTGCCGACGATCCGCGCCGGCGGCTACGTGCTCGACCCGATCGGCCCGGGCCGGTCCGCGCCGATCGATCCGGCGGACATCGCGGCCGTCGCGGCGGCCGTTCTCACCGAGGACGGGCACGAGAAGCAGGAGTACACCCTGACCGGTCCCGAGGCGTTCACGCTCGCCGAGCAGGTCGCGATCCTCGGCGAGGCGATCGGCCGCAGGCTCGACGTACGACCGATCGAGACCCCGGAAGAGGCGGTCCGCTTCCGCTACCCCGACGGCGCGCCGCCGGACCTGGCAGCGGCGATCGTCGAGGGCCTGCAGCTCATGCGCGCCGATACGGTCGGCCTCCGCACGGACGCCGTACGCCGCCTCACCAGGCGCGAACCACGGACGTTCGCGGCCTGGTGCGGCGACAATGTGCGGTTGTTCAAGTAGCTCCGCAGTACCGGCCTGGTGAGGCATGGTCAGTACTGCGCAGCCGCCTAGTTGGCTTCCTTGGTTGCCCAGTAATGCCATTGCGGAGAAGCGACTGGGGAGCGGGCCAGCCCGTCCGGCCAGGTTGCCGGGAGGTCATGACTCCGCGCCGCGTAGAGGATCACCTCCGATGCGGTGCGGTCGCCGCGGACGGCGACACGTGCGGCGGTCTCGGCACGCATGTCGGCGAGGTAGTGGATCGCGGGCAGGAACTCGGCGCTCAGCCGTGGACTGAGCCGGCCGACGGGTTCGTCGTCGAGCCGGATCTCGACCACGATCCGGTGCCGGTCCTGGATACCGTCCTCCTCCTCGACCGCATGCATGGTGGCGTACACCCAGCACTCGCCTTCCGCCCGGAAGAACGGCGCCAGTACGTCGGGATGCACCTCGCTGCCTGGTACGACGATGCCGCTGCCGGGCGGTAGCAGGTGAAAACTGCCTGGCGGGGGCAGGTTCACCGGCACGAGCATGTGCGGCTGCCCGAGGGCGACCGCGACACTGGCGTGGAACTCGGTGCCCTGGGCGCCCTTGCCGTCCCAGTCCGCCGGCTCCCACTCGCTGACCCACAGGTGACACGGGACCTGCGGTTGCAGGCCTTGGGCCACCAGTTCTGACAGCACCGGGTGGTACCGGTGCGCGTCGTCCCTCGGCAGATAGCCGACAACCTTGCCCTGCACCCGGACGGCGATCGACCGCGGGTCGAAACGGTTGTGCGGTTCCGGGACGAGGTCCGCCTCGGTGTCCAGATCTGCGCCACGCGCTGGGATGGGATCGGGAAACAGGCTACGGATCGCCTGCTCGTGCGGAGCCTCCCGCACGACCTCCTGACCACACCACAGGGCGTCTCCCCACAGACTGAACGGAATCAGTTCCATTCTTGCCCTCCAGTCCTCACTGACCGGCTTTACTCGGCTCATCTGTTCCAGGGGCCTGGTCGTTACACCGAGTGAGCGTATGAAAACTAGACTGCCCAGTGAAGAGCCGTTTCACGCATGGTGCAAGAGTCTGATGCGCAAAGGGTATGCGCCGGTCCGGACTGTGGACGCGGATCGTCTTGTGCAGCGAGCGAATCGGCGAAGATCGTGCACATGCACGGGAAGGAACGTCATGCAGGGCAGTAGTTCAGTCGCTCGATCGACCGCCGTTGACGCGGCAGCGATCGAGGCGGCGGTGGACCGTCTGGACGGTGTCGCCGTGCGCACACCGTTGCAACGCAACCTCCGCCTGTCGGAACGCACCGGCGCGCAGGTCTGGCTGAAGCGGGAGGACCTGCAGATCGGCCGTTCCTACAAGCTCCGCGGGGCGTACAACCTGATCGCCCAGCTCGACGACACCGCGAAGGCGGCCGGTGTGGTCTGCGCGAGCGCTGGCAACCATGGTCAGGGCTTGGCGTATTCGTGCCACATCCTCGGCGTCCAGGGCAAAGTGTTCGTACCGCGGACGACGCCGCGGCAGAAGCGGGACCGGATCGCGGCCCTCGGCGGCAAGCAGATCAAGGTGATCGTCACCGGCGACACGTACGACGACGCGGCGGCCGCCGCTCTTGCCGAAGGTCAGGCGACCGGGGCAACGATGGTGCCGGCGTTCGACGATCCGCGAACCGTTGCAGGGCAGGGGACCGTGGCCGTCGAGCTGGTCGATCAGCTCGGCCACGCTCCCGACGTACTCGTGGTTCCGGTCGGTGGTGGCGGTCTCGTTGCAGGGGTTGCAACGTGGATCGCCGAGCGGCATCCCGGCGTACGCATCGTCGGGGTCGAGCCGGCCGGCGCGGCGAGTATGGCGGCGGCGTTCGAGGCCGGCGAGCCGGTGGCGCTGCCGCATCTCGACAGCTTCGTCGACGGCGCCGCAGTACGCCGGGTCGGTGCGGTAACGCTGCCGTTGGTGCGACAGACCGGTGTGGAGCTCAGGTCGGTCCCCGAGGGACTGGTGTGCTCGGAGATGCTCGAGCTGTACCAGGCCGACGGGTTGATCGCCGAGCCGGCGGGCGCTTTGTCGACAAGTGCCCTCGGCAACGGCCTCGACGTACGGCCCGGTGAGACCGTCGTCTGCCTGCTCTCCGGCGGCAACAACGACGTCAGCCGGTACGGCGAGATCCTCGAGCGCTCGCTGGTGTACGAGGGCCTGAAGCACTACTTCCTGGTGACGTTCCCCCAGGAGCCCGGCGCCCTGCGCACGTTCCTCGACGGCGCGCTCGGCCCGGATGACGACATCACGCTGTTCGAGTACGTGAAGCGCAACAACCGGGAGACCGGCGTCGCGCTGGTCGGTATCGAGATCAGCAACCGCGACGACCTCCCCGGACTCCTGGCCCGGATGGAGGCCGCTCCCCTCGACATCGAACGGATCAACCCGAACTCCCCCGAGTTCAGGTACTTGATCTAGTGCCCCCGAGTCAGTGCTTGGTGTGTTTCGAACGCCGCGGGTCGCGCGGATGACTGCCCTCGTCGGAGTCCTCGGGCCACAGGTTCTGGGTCCGGTGACGGCGCCCGTGCGACTCGCTGCGTTCGGTCTCGTTGGCTGACGGTGGCGCATCGGTTGACGGCGGCCGTGCCTCGGCCCGGTGTTTGGATGTCTTCGACACCGCCCCGGCGATCAGGGCGACCACGATCACCAGCGCGGCGACTGCGACGACGATCCAGACGATGGTCATTCCGCTCATCGCTCCTCCTCAGCTCGATGATCAGAACGACCCGGTACCCGGGCCGGGCGCGGCTTAACGCCGTACCTCAGACGAGGCCGCGGCGGGCTGCCCAGACGATCGCCTCGATCGCAGTGCTGAAGCCGAGGCGGTCGCAGATCAAGCGGGTACGGCGACGAACGGTCCGCTCGGACAGGTCGAGCCGGCGCGCGACCGCGTCGACCGGCAGCCCGGTGGCGAGGAGTCGGAGAAGTTGCAGATCATCGTGGCTGATCTCGCGCGGCGGCACCCGTCGCGCGAGCGGTCGAAGTTCTTGGGGGAGGACGGTCATACAGATCACCTGGTTCCGAACATCCGGGACTCGGCGGCGTCCCAGTCGGCCGGTTTGCCCTGCGGGGTGTAGGTCCGCAGGCGATGGGTGGAGCGGACCAGCGCGCGCATGGCGGCCAGGTCCGGCAGGGGCTCGCCGAGCGCGCGAGCTTGGACGAGTACGTTGCCGAGCGCGGATGCCTCGACCGGGCCGGCCAGGACAGGCAGTCCACACGCGTCGGCGGTCAACTGGCAGAGCAGTTCATTCTGGGAGCCGCCACCGATGACATGCAGTACGTCGACCTCACGGCCGGCGATCGACTGCGCCGCTCGCAAGGTACGCCGGTAGGCCAGCGCGAGGCTCTCCAGGATGCAACGCACCATCGCACCCCTGCTCCGCGGAGGCTCCTGCCCGGTCGCGCGACAGTGCTCCTCGATCCTCTTCGGCATGTTGCCCGGGGCAAGGAATTCGGGTGCGTCCGGATCGATGAGAGTGGTGAACGACGGGGCTGCGGCAGCGTCTCTCAGGAGGCCGTCAAGGTCGTCGTCGCCCCACACCCGCTGGCATTCCTGGAGGATCCACAGGCCCATGACGTTCCGCAGGAACCGGATCCGCCCGTCGACTCCACCTTCGTTGGTGAAGTTGGCCTCGCGCGCTGCATCGGTCAGGACGGGCGCGTCCAACTCGAGCCCGACGAGCGACCAGGTCCCGGACGAGATGTAGGCGAACCGCTCATCCGCAGCAGGCACCGCGACCACGGACGAAGCCGTGTCGTGCGACCCCACCGCAATCACCGGGATCCCTGGGGCCAGCCCGGTCTCATCGGGCAGCGCATTGCCAATCACGTCCCCCGGCTCGCGCAGCTGTGGAAACACCCGGCGCGGAAGACCCACCCGCGAGATCAGCTCGTCACTCCACTCCCGCGAACGGACGTCGAAGAGCTGCGTGGTCGAGGCGTTGGTCCGTTCCACCCCGATCTCCCCGGTCAGCCAATACCCGAGCAGGTCGGGAATCATCAGCAGACTCGTCGCGCCCTCGAGCGCCTCGGCAGTCAGCTGGTAGATCGTGTTGAAGGGCAGTTGCTGGAGACCGGTCACGGCGTACAGATCCGCGGCCGGCACCTTCTCCAGGACACGCTCCATCACGCCGTCGGTGCGCGAATCGCGGTAGTGGACCGGGTTGCGCAGCAGGCGGCCGTCGGCGTCGAGCAGGCCGTAGTCGACCGCCCACGAGTCGATCCCGATCCCGTCGAGTGCGCCCGCCGTACGCAGGCCGTCCAGTGTCGAGCGGTACAGCTGCAGGATGTCCCAGTGCAGCCGGCCGTGGGCGCGCACCGGTCCGTTCCAGAACCGGTGCACCTCGCGCAGCTCGAGGACGTGCGCGCCGACCTCGCCGAGCATCACCCGACCGCTCGACGCGCCCAGATCCACCGCCGCGACCCGCTTCATGGCAGCGCCTACCGCAGGAAGGCGGCTGCCACGCCGGCGTCGACAGGCACGTGCAGACCGGTTGTGTGGGTGAGGTCGCCACCGGTCAGCGCGAACACCGCGGCAGCCACGTTCTCCGGCAGGACCTCACGCTTCAGCAGAGTTCGCTGCGCATAGAACGCACCGAGCTCCGACTCAGGTACGCCGTACACCGCGGCCCGCTGGGCACCCCAGCCGCCGGCGAAGATCCCGGAACCGCGGACGACGCCGTCGGGGTTCACGCCGTTGACGCGGATTCCGTGCTCGCCGAGCTCGGCCGCGAGCAGCCGGACCTGATGGGCCTGGTCCGCCTTCGCCGCGCCGTACGCGACGTTGTTCGGGCCGGCGAAGACCGAGTTCTTGCTGGAGATGTAGATGATGTCGCCGCCCATCCCCTGGTCGATCAGCACCTTCGCGGCCGCCCGCGAGACCAGGAACGAGCCCTTCGCCATCACGTCGTGCTGCAGGTCCCAGTCGCGTTCCGTTGTCTCAAGCAACGACTTCGAGATGGAAAGACCGGCATTGTTGACGATCAGGTCCACCCCACCGAACGCCAGTACGGCGTCCCGCAGCGCTGCCTCGACCGCCTCCGCCGACGACACATCGGCGCCCACGGCAACTGCCACGTCGGACGAACCGAGCTCTTTCGCGACTGCCTCGGCGGCCGCCAGGTCCAGGTCCGCGACGACGACACAGGCGCCCTCGGCAGCGAGCCGTTGCGCGATCGCCTTGCCGATCCCCGATCCACCACCGGTCACCAGCGCAACCCGGGTCGCGAGCGGTTTGGGCTTCGGCATCCGCTGCAGCTTCGCCTCTTCCAGCGCCCAGTACTCGATCCGGAACTTCTCCCGCTCATCGATCGGCGCGTACGTCGACACCGCCTCGGCGCCGCGCATCACGTTGATCGCATTCACGTAGAACTCGCCGGCCACCCGCGCCGTCTGCTTGTCCTTCCCGAAGCTGAACATGCCGACGCCGGGCACGAGCACGATCGCCGGGTCGGCGCCCCGCATCGCTGGGCTGTCGGCGTCCGCATGCCTGTTGTAGTACGCCGCGTAGTCCTCGCGATAAGCCGCGTGGAGTTCGCGAAGCCGCGCCACCGCATCCTCGAGCGGCGCGGTAGCCGGCAGGTCCAGCACCAGTGGACGCACCTTGGTCCGCAGGAAGTGGTCCGGGCAGGAAGTGCCGAGAGCGGCCAGCTCAGCCAGCCTCTCCCGGGCGGTGAACTCGAGCACGACGTCGGAGTCGTTGAAGTGTCCGACCTGAGGCTTGTCGGTCGACGCGAGCCCACGGATCACGGGGGCCAAGGCAGCGGCACGCGCCCGGCGTTCGTCGGCCGACAGCGCCTCGAAACCTGGGACAACCGCACCGAACGGCTCGGCCTTGCCATTCTCAGCGAGGAAGCGTTCCGCCGTGCGGATGATGTCCAGCGAGTTGGCCTCGCACTCCTCGGACGTGTTGCCCCACGCGGTAATCCCGTGGCCGCCGAGCACGCAGCCGATCGCGGCAGGGTTCTCGCGCTTGACCGCCGCGATGTCCAGCCCGAGCTGGAACCCGGGCCGCCGCCACGGCACCCACACCACCCGGTCGCCGAAACACTCGGCCGTCAGCTTCTCGCCGTCCGCCGCGGTCGCCAGCGCGATCCCGGAGTCCGGGTGCAGATGGTCGACATGCGGGGCGTCGACCAGCCCGTGCATCGCGGTGTCGATCGACGGCGCCGCGCCGCCCTTCCCGTGCAGGCAGTAGTCGAACGCGGCGACCATCTCGTCCTCGCGGTCGACACCCGGATAGGTGTCGACCAGAGCGGTCAGCCGGTCGAGCCGCAGGACGGCGAGACCCTTCTCGGTCAGCGTGCCGAGGTCGCCGCCGGATCCCTTGACCCACAACAGCTCCACGAGGTTCTGCGTGACCGGATCGGTCGCCGTACCCTTCGCCGACGTGTTGCCGCCGGCGTAGTTGGTGTTGCGTGGATCGGCACCCAGTCGGTTGCTCCGCGCAACGAGCTCGGCCGCAGTGTCACTCACTTATGCTCCCCATCCAGCTTGCCTGCCGCCCACGCGGTCCTTCGTGATCTGTTCGAAGTAGCCGCTGCGCTTGTACGCCGCGACCGGGTCCGGCTCCAGCCCCTGCGACTCACGCAGCTCGGCGAGCAGCGGGCGGACGTCGGTGTTGTAGGCATCCATCAGCGCCGCGTTCGCACCCAGGACGTCGCCTTCCTGCTGGGCCTTCCGCAGTACGTCGCGGTCGACCAGCAGCGCCTTGGCGGTCGCCTCCTGCACGTTCATCACCGAGCGGATGATCGCGGGGATCTTCTCCTCAATGTTGTGGCACTGGTCGAGCATGAACGCGATCCCGCGCTCCGGGTCGAGCGCGTCGCCGCGGACGATCTCGTTCATGATCCGGAACAGCTGGAACGGGTCCGCCGCCCCGACCATCAGGTCGTCGTCGGCGTAGAACCGGCTGTTGAAGTCGAATGCGCCGAGCTTCTTGGTCCGCAGCAGGAACGCGACGATGAACTCGATGTTCGTCCCCGGCGCGTGATGCCCGGTGTCGATGCAGACCGTTGCCTTCGGCCCCAGTTCGAGACAGTGAGCGTACGACGTACCCCAGTCCGGCACGTCGGTGGTGTAGAAGGCCGGCTCGAACAGCTTGTACTCGAGCAGCATCCGCTGGTCGTCGCCGAGCCGGTCGTACACCTCCTTCAACGCGGTGGCGAGCCGGTCCTGCCGGTCCTGGATGTCGTCCTGGCCCGGGTAGTTCGTGCCGTCGGAGAACCACAGCTTCAGGTCGCGCGACCCGGTCGCGTCCATGATGTCGACG
This sequence comes from Kribbella pratensis, assembly GCF_004365355.1. Lineage (GTDB taxonomy): Bacteria > Actinomycetota > Actinomycetes > Propionibacteriales > Kribbellaceae > Kribbella. The sequence continues at coordinate 1,851,929 of NZ_SODP01000002.1, forward strand.
CATTCGAGCAGGTGGTCGGTGGCCTTCCGGCGTACCGCGGGATCCGGGTTCGTCACGCTGCCGAGCTTGTAGTCGTCGTCCTGGAAGACATTGCTGTTGATCGCCCCGAGCCGGACGCCCTGCTCCTTCGCGTACGCCGCGAGCGCCGCGTAGTCGTCGACCTTGTCCCACGGGATGTGCAGCGCGACGCTCGGCGCGACCCCGGTGTACCGGTGGACGACGGCGGCGTCGGCGATCTTCTCCTCCGGCGAGCGCGGTACGCCGGGCTGGGCGAACACCTTGAACCGGGTGCCGGAGTTGCCGAACGCCCACGAGGGCAGCTCGATCTCCTGGCGGCTCAGCGCAGCCTTCACGGCATCGGTCGTCATGGGTCAGCCCCTCTTTCAGGAATCCAGTGCAGTCAGGTGGAAGATCTCGGGAAGCAGGAGGAACGACTCGTCCGGCGGCCGCCCGTCATCTGTGCCGTCTTCTTTGCTCGTGAAGAATTCGGTCATCTCCGACTGCCAGCGCGCGTTGACTTCCGTGGCCGCCATCGCCTTCCGGGCGGCGTCCAGGTCCTCGGCCTCGACGTACCCGATCAGCAACCCGTCGTCGCGGAGGAACAGCGAGTAGTTGTGCCACCCGGAGTCCCGCAACGCGGCCTGCATGTCGGGCCAGACGTTGCGGTGGCGGTCGACGTACTCGGCCAACCGGTCCGGCCGGACCTGCAGGCAGAAGCAGTAACGATTCACGGCGGCACCTGTGTCTGAGCGGGCGGGAAGGCTATGAAAGGTTTCAACAGCGTCCCACGACGCTAAGCGTGGTGGCCGGTGGCCGTCAAGTGCCTGCCCATCTTTTGCGGCCGATCCCGGACTGCCGCCGCGGAGAATCTGCACGGAGCGGGTATTCTTCGGCAGCTAACACGTTTCAAGTGCGCAGGGAGGTTCTCGTGTCCGTGGACGATGCGGAAACCCTGCCTGAGCGGCCCAGGCGGCGCCGGACCCCGAAGCCGCACGCCGCCGGCGTGAAAGCCGTGGCCGCGGCGGCCGGTGTTTCGCTGGGGACCGTTTCCAACGTGCTGAACCGGCCCGAGGTGGTCAGTCCGCTGACCCGCGCGAAGGTCGAGTCGGCGATGGCATCGCTCGGCTTCGTCCGGAACGAGTCGGCCCGGCAGTTGCGCGCGGGCTCCAGCCGGATCCTCGCCTACCTGATGCTCGACGCCGGCAACCCCTTCTTCACCGACGTCGCGAAGGGCGTCGAGGAGGCAGCGCAGGCGGCCGGGCTGTCGGTCTTCCTCTGCACCAGCAGCGAGGACGCCGACCGCGAGGCGGCGTACCTCGATCTGCTCGAGCAGCAGCGGGTGCAGGGCATCCTGATCACCCCCATCGACCAGAACTCGTCCCGCCTGCGCAAACTGCCCTCCCGCGGTACGCCGGTAGTCGTGGTCGACCGGGCCCTCGACGAGGGCGAGCACTGCTCGGTCGCGGTGAACGACGTCCTCGGCGGCGAGCTCGCGATCTCGCATCTGCTCGAGCTCGGCCACGAACGGATTGCGTACGTCGGCGGCCCGAACACCATCGGCCAGGTCGTCGACCGGCGCGAAGGCGCCCGCCGGGCATTGAGAACGGCCGGGCGGCCCGCAGCGGATCTGGTCGAGCTGACCACCGGCGCGCTCACCGTCGCCGAAGGTAGGGGCGCAGGGCAACGACTTGCGGGCCTGCCGGCGGATCGGCGACCTACCGCGGCCTTCTGTGCGAACGACCTGCTGGCCTTGGGATTGCTGCAACAGTGCGTGAGTCTCGGGCTGCGCGTTCCGGAGGATCTGGCGATCGTCGGGTACGACGACATCGAGTTCGCCGAGGCAGCCGCCGTACCGCTGACGTCGGTGCGTCAGCCGCGACAGCTGCTCGGACGGACGGCGGCGGAGCTGTTGCTGGACGAGTCGTCGAACCCGGATCACGAGCACCAGCGCGTCACCTTCACGCCCGAGCTGGTGGTTCGCACGTCCACGCGCGGGACTCTCTAGCCCGGAGGCCGCAAGGCGTCGCGCTATGGTGGCGGGGGCGAGGGGTTCTCTGGGCGAGGTGAATCATGCGCGTCGCTGGCGGGGGTTTGGTGCGGCGCTGGGGCGGCCGCGCTGTCGGCCTGGCGATCACCGGTGTCGGCCTGTACATCGTCGCGCCGAGCATCCTGTCACTCTTCGGAACCTGGCCACGCCTCGCGGACATTGATCCCTGGTGGTTCCCGGTCCTGGTGGTGCTCGAGGGCTGCAGCTTCGCCGCGTTGTGGTGGCTTGCCAGGCTGGCCCTGGCCCAGCACACCGGCGATCAGCAGCCGCCTGGCTGGGGAACGATTGCCACGGCGCAGCTGGCCGGGAACGCCGCCAGCAAGGTCCTTCCCGGCGGCGCGGCGACCGGAAGCGTCCTCCAAGCCAGGCTCTTGATCACCGGTGGCCAACCGGCCGCGGTCGTCGCCTCCGCCGTGACCGCCATCGGCCTGATCACGACCGGCGTGCTGTTGCTGTTGCCGATTCTGACCGTCCCCGCCGTACTGATCGGTCCACCGCCGGCCCGCCAACTCGAGCTCGGCCTCCTGGTCTCGCTGATCATGGCGGTCCTCATCGTCGGTCTCGGAGTGGCCGCGCTCACCTGGCCCCGGTTCGTGGTGCTGGTCGGTCGGGGAGCCGGACACGTCATCCACGTCGTCAAGCGCAGCGTGACAGCCGAGAGTTGCGCCGCGCAGCTGGTCGCGCAGCGGGCCCGGGTTGCCGCCGCGTTCGAGGGCCGCTGGTGGGCCGCGGCCTTGGCGGCAGCAGCGAACCGCATGTTCGACTACGCCGCACTCGTGGCCGCGCTGGCGGCTCTCGATGTGCACGCTCGCCCTTCGATGGTGCTGCTGGCCTATGTCGTCGCCCAGGCCCTCGCGATGATCCCGATCACGCCGGGTGGTCTCGGCTTCGTCGACGCCGGCCTCACCGCACTTCTCGTCCTGATCGGAATCAGCCCGGACGCCGCACTCATCGGGACGCTCCTGTACCGGCTGGCGTCCTTCTGGCTACCGATCCCGGTGGGCCTGCTGGCCTGGGCGGGCTGGCGGATCCATCTGCATGTCACCAGGCCATCGAGAACTGACGACGGGTAGATCTCAGGCGCCGTACGCCGCCAGGAAGACGTCGGCCGCCTGGTCGGCCAGCTTCTCCAGCTCGCCGGGCTTGGGGCGCTGGCGGGTGCCGGCGAACATGGCGCGGTTCATCGGCTTATACATGACGAGGCCGGCGAACTGATACGCCGCCAGCGTCGGGTCGTCGAGCTCCTTCAGCAGACCGCGATCGCTCAGCCTCGTCAGCGCTTCACCGAGCGCGACCAACGACTGCTCGAAGCCTTGGTTGAACCACGCGCCACACACCTCCGGGAACCGGTCGGCCTCCGCGATCACCAGCCGGCGCAGCTGCAGCACGCTGTCGGCGGTAAGGCTCTGGAGCAGCCGATGGGCCAGCGCACGCAGGGCCTCGCGAGCGTCAGTGGCTCCCTCGAGCGTGTCGACGTACGCCTGGAGCAGGCCGTCCATCAGCTGGTCGCTGGTGCCGAGCACGATCTCGGCGAACAGGCGTTCCTTGTTCTCGAACTGCTTGTAGACGGTCTGTTTGGAGACGCCGGCCTTCGCGGCGACCTCGTCCATGCTCGCGCCGAGGTAGCCGTGCTGGAGGAAGGCCGTGGTCGCGGCGGCCAGGATCGCGCGGCGTTTGCGGGGCGTCCGTCCTTCGATCTCAACCTGCTCCATGCCGAAATCATACTAGACAGTCCAGTTCTCTGGTGAGTACTGTACGGTCTAGTTCCCTGCCACATGAGGAGAAGACCAATGAGCACCGTGACATCGGCCGACGGCACCACGATCGCTTTCGACGCGTACGGCGAGGGCCGGCCGCTGATCCTGATCGACGGAGCCACCGCGCATCGCGCCGTCAACCCGGCGAACGCAGAGGTCGGACAGCTGCTGAGCGACGAGTTCCGGACCTACGTGTACGACCGGCGCGGCCGCGGCCAGAGCACCGACACCGCGCCGTACGCGATCGAGCGGGAGATCGAGGACATCGCCTCCCTGATCGACGACGCCGGCCAGCCGGCCATTCTCTTCGGCTGGTCGTCCGGTGCCCTCCTGGCCCTGGACGCGGCCGCAGCCGACCTCCCGATCGCCGGCCTGGTCCTCTTCGAGCCGCCCGTCGTTGTCGACGACATCCGCCCGCCCCTGCCGTCCGACTACGTCGAGCAACTGGACGCCTTCGTCGCCGCGGGTCGCCGCGACAAGGCCGCCGAACTCTTCATGACCGCCGCCGCGGGCCTCCCCGCAGAAGCCGTCGCCGGCATGAAGCAGTCCCCGTACTGGGCGCCGGTCGAAGAGATCGCCCACACCATCGCCTACGACGGCCGCATCATGGGCACCACCATGTCCGGCACGCCTCTCCCCGAAGACCGCTGGTCCGCGGTAAAACTCCCGGTCCTCGTCCTCCACGGCGACAAAACCTGGCCCGCCCTGTCATCCGGCGCCCAGGCCGTAGCCGCCCACCTCCCCACCGCCACCCTCAACGCCATCCCCGGCGAGAACCACAGCACCGACCCCAGCACCCTGGCTCCGGTACTGCGGACCTTCGCCCGCAGCCTCTGACCCCTCCCGTTGGACCCTGGGTGGGTGAGATGGTTTGGGGGTGGACAAGGATGGGTTCTGGGATCTTGTCGAGGATGCGCGAGCCTCGGTGGACGACACCGTGGCTGATCCGGACGGGGTTGCGGACGCGTTGACCAAGGTGCTGGCCGCGGCGGAGGCCGAGGAGATCGCGGGGTTCGGCGTCGAACTCGCGCGGTTGCTGGTGGAGTCGTACCGGTGGGACCTGTGGGCGGCGGCGTACCTGATCAACTCCGGTGCTTCGGAGGACGGGTTCGATTCGTTCCGCGGGTGGTTGATCGCCCAGGGGCGCGAGGTCTGGGACGCCGCGCTGGCGGGTCCGGACTCGCTCGCGGACGTGGTCGACGAGGACCGGCCGGAGGGGTTCGAGGGGTTCGACGGCGAAGGGATGCTGCACGTCGGCAGTCACGCGTACAAGAACGTGACCGGCGACGAAGCGGCGTACTGGAAGGCCGTCGACGCGAACGCCCCGGACACCCCGGATCTACCGGCCGGCGAGGAGATCGACTTCGACGATCCGGACGATCTCGAAACGCACCTGCCCCGCCTCGCGGCCCTCTACCTGGAAGCCTGACTGCTTCACCGCGTCCAGTCCCGTCGCTAGTCCTGCTTGCGCATCTCTTCGTTGATGCGGAGGGCTTCGGCGAGCTGGTCTTCCAGGATGATGATCCGGCAGGCGGCCTCGAGCGCGGTCCCCTGGTCGACGAGTTCGCGGGCGCGGGCAGCCAGGCGCAGCTGGTAGCGGGAGTAGCGGCGGTGGCCGCCCTCGGAACGCTGGGGGGTGATCAGCTTGGCTTCGTCCAGGCTTCGCAGGAAGCCCGGGGTGGTGCCGAGCATCTCGGCAGCGCGTCCCATGGTGAAGGCCGGGTAGTCCTCGTCGTCGAAGTTGGCCGGGCCCGTGGTCGGGGTTGAACTCATCAGTGTCTCCGTGTGCAGGTTTGGGGCATCACACCTCCATGTCGATGGGCCCCGGTGCCGAAGCACCGGGGCCCTGGGTTTGGAATTGTCACCGTCGACCGGCCGTGAGGCCGGCCCTTACAGATCCGCAGCGTGCCACTTGGAAGCTTGACCCTGCGGGATTACCAGCTTGCGTAACCGAAGACCACCTCCCATTGACGTAACCGCGGCACCCGCCCAGCGAAGTACTGGCACAGACGGGCAATCCGACGGCGTGATCCTGACCCTTCATGTCGCGAACTACTAGAACTACAACTGCAACTACAACTACAAACCGCAACAACAACTACGAACTGCAACTACGAACTGCAACTACGAACTGCAACTACGAACTGCAACTACGAACTGCAACTACGAACTGCAACTACGAACTGCAACTGCATCCGTCGAGCCTGGAACCCTTCTCAACCACTGGCCCCAGCTCGCACCGGATCCTGGCGTGAAACCCGAGCCCCTTCACTGATCGGCTCGGCGGAGTCCGCCGTCCTACCTACTGCAACAACTCTGGACAGGTCGGTAGCTGTCCAGCTCAGCTTCGATGTTCTTCACTGTCAACACCAGGGACATTACACACCCCAGCACCGAATGTCTAATCTCGCCACCATAGATTTTGAGGATCCCGCAGATGAGCTTCGGCCAGGCAGTTGCGGGCCGGACGGCCTCAGGCAGGCTCGCCACTCAGGCGTTCGATGGCCGTGCGGAGACGGCGGCGCCAGCCGGACTGGCCGGCCTCCTCGTCGGCAGCGGCCAGGCTGACCAGATGCTGCGCCATCTCGAAGCTCTCGTCGGTCTGCGGCTCGACGTCGGTCAACGCCGACTGCGGCTCGTCGTGGTCGTATCCGAGCGACCGGCTCCGCCACCCGAACCCGTCCGGCACCAGCAGCTCCGGTACGAGCGTCTCGTGGCTGAGCGACATCAGCTCCTTGTCACCGTTGCCGATGCTGAAGATCGTCGTACCGCGTCGGCGTACGTCGCTGACGCGCTCCAGCAGCGTCTCGGCCGGATTGTCCTCGGCGACCACCAGCAGCGACTCACCACGCCCGGCGTCGTGCAGCCGGTCCAGACCGATCGCCAGGTGCGGCGGTGCACCCGCTGGCGGTGCCCAGCGGACCAGTGACGGGCGGGCGTCCTCGATGCCGGCCCGGTGGAGCTCGTCGTCCAGATGCGCGGTCAGGTGCCACGGCTCGTCGTCGACCGGCCCGAAGAGCATGAGCCCACTGCGTCTGGTCGTGAACCGTCGCAGTGCATAGCCGAACTCGGTCGTCCGAGTCGCCAGCTCAGTACTGCTCAGCATCTCCCGGAGGAGTGAGGCTCTGGTCAGATCCACACCTCAGGCTAACCGGTCCGCCTTCGACTGCAGGTAGTTCCGTTCCGGCACACTCGTCGTACGACGGGCCGCCAGCAGGTAGCTCTCGCGCGCGGCCGCGGTGTCACCGGACATCTCGAGCAGATGCGCGCGCACTGCCTCCAGCCGGTGGTTCATCCGGTCGTCGGCCTCGAGCGGCTCGAGTACGGCGAGTCCTTCCTTCGGACCGACCGCCATAGCAACAGCGACCGCGTGGTTGAGCTTCACCATTGGGTTGTCGACCAGCTGCTCGAGTACGTCGTACAGCGCGACGATCTGCCGCCAGTCGGTGTCGTCAGCGTGCTCAGCCGTGTCATGCACCGCAGCGATCGCGGCCTGCACCTGATACGGCCCTAGCTGTGAGCGGGACAGCGCATCGGTCACCAGCGCCTCGCCCTCGACGATGGTCGCCTTGTTCCACTTGGACCGGTCCTGCTCGGCCAACGGAACCAGCGAGCCGTCGGGCCCGGTCCGCGCCGGCCGACGGGCGTCAGTGAGCAGCATCAGCGCCAACAGCCCCGCCACCTCACCGTCATCCGGTAGCAGCTTCCGCACGCCACGCACCAGCCGGATCGCCTCAGTGGTGAGCTCCGCACTGTGCAACGACGTACCGGATGAGGCGGTGTAACCCTCGTTGAAGATCAGATAGAGCACATGCAGTACTGCGCCCATCCGCTCGTCCCGCTCCGCTTCGGGCGGCATCTCGAACGAACTGCCCGCCTGTTTGATGCTCCGCTTCGCGCGGCTGATCCGCTGTGCCATCGTTGCCTCGGGCACCAAAAACGCCGCCGCGATCTGCGCGGTCGTCAGACCACCGACCGCACGCAGCGTCAGGGCGATCTGCGACGCCGGCGACAACGCCGGGTGACAGCAGAGGAACAACAACGTCAGCGTGTCGTCCCGGCCCCCCGGATCGTCGATCTCCGGGCCTGAGGCAACGAATTCCTCCGGGGCGGCGAGCTGGGCCGCGTTCTCCTCCCGCCGCCGCCGCGCAGACTCACTGCGCAGCAGATCGGTCAGCCGCCGCGACCCGACCCGGATCAGCCAACCCCGCGGGTTGTCCGGCACGCCCTCGCTCGGCCACTGCTGCGTCGCCGCAAGCAGAGCCTCCTGGACCGCCTCTTCGGCCAGGTCGAAGTGCCCGTAGTGCCGGACCAGCGCACTCAGCACCTGCGGCGCCTGCTCCCGGAGCAGGAGGTCGAAGTCGTTCACATCTCCAGCCCAGACGCATCCATCACCGGCCGCACCTCCACCGCAACGTACTCCGCGTCAGGCATCCGGGCCGCGTAGCCGATCGCTTGGTCGATGTCGTCACACTCCACCAGGTAGAAGCCGGCCAGGTGCTCCTTGGCCTCGGCGTACGGGCCGTCCGTCGTGGTCGTGGTGTCGTCACGCACCTGCACGGTCCGTGTGGTGATCGGGTCGGCGAGACCGGCCGCACTGACCAGGAGGCCTTGCTCGGTCAGCTCCCGCGTCAGGGTCTCGTGCGCAGTGGTCAGTCCCTCGCGTTGCTCGGCGGACAGGCTCGCCCAGCTCTCCGGGTTGCTGTAGATCAGCAGCATGTACTTCACAGGCACCATCCTGTCCCTCGCGGAGGCCCCTGTGACCCCCTGTCACCCGGTACGTCGAAACCAGGTCACCGAACTTCGACAGATTCAGAATGTCGAACTCCTCCCGATCGGCACCGACGTCTCCCCCGAGTGACGCTCAGCCTGGGCGTCCCGGCGTACGGGAGATTTCTGATGGTTTCGGATTCGAAACGCTGGCTGGCGCTGGCGCTGCTCTGTCTGACCGGTTTCATGATCATTCTGGACGCGTCGATCGTGCTGGTCGCCGTACCGTCGATCGAGCGCGAGCTGACGTTCTCGACCGGCGGCGTGCAGTGGGTGCCGAGTGGGTACGCGCTGATGTTCGGCGGCCTCCTGCTCCTCGGCGGCCGGATCTCGGACCTGTTGGGTCGCCGGCGCGTGTTCATGACCGGTCTGCTGTTGTTCGCGGGGTCCTCCCTGCTGTGCGGGTTCGCGTGGAGCGGAGACGCGCTGGTCCTCGCCCGTGGCCTGCAGGGCGCGGCGGCCGCCGTACTGGCACCGAGTGCGTTGTCGATCGTGATGACGACGTTCCCGTCCGGTGCGGATCGCAACAAGGCACTCGGCATCTGGGGCGCGACCAGCGGAGTCGGAGGTACGGCGGGGTCGCTCATCGGCGGACCTGTGACCGACGGACTCGGCTGGCAGTGGATCTTCTTCATCAACGTGCCGGTCTGCTTGCTGGTCGTCGCACTCGCACCCACGCTGCTGATGGACAGCCGTGGACCGGGACGCCGCGGTTTCGACGTCGCGGGCGCAGGCACGGTGACCGCAGCGCTCATCGTCCTGGTGTACGCCGTCATCGAGGCACCCGCGTCGTCGGCGCTGCGGACCGCGCTGCTGGTCATCCTGTCGGCCGTCCTGTTCGCAGCGTTCGTCCTGGTGGAGAAGCGATCCGCTGCACCGCTCGTACCACTGCGGATCTTCCGGTCCCGCGCTTTGGTCGGGGGCAACCTCATCACGATCGCCTGGGGCCTGGCGGCGTTCGGACTCAACTTCGTCTACACGCAGTACGCCCAGCTGGCTCTAGGTGCGTCAGCGGTCCGCTACGGCCTCATGTCCGCGGTACTCGCGGCTGCCGCGGTCGGCGGGTCGATCATCGGCCAGCACCTCGTCACGCGCGTCGGACCACGCTGGGTCGCGTCTGTGTCGCTCCTGATCGCCGGAGCCGGTACGACTCTCATGACTCAGCTGACCGTGGACTCCGGGTACTTCGAGCTGGCGTTCTGGGGCCTGACGATCTTCGGCGCCGGACTGGGTGCCGGGACGGTCGCAGGCTCGATCGCAGCGCTCAGCGACGTACCGGGTGAGGACTCCGGCGTCGCGTCCGGGCTGCAGAACGCCAGCTTCCAGATCGGCGGCGCGGTCGGCGTCGCCGTGGTCTCGGCGGTGGCTTCCGCGAGTACATCGGGAACTTCGCCACTCGCGCTGACGCACGGGTACCGGATCGCGTTCGCGACCGTCTGGGTCTTCATCGCGATCGGTCTGGCCGGCTGCGGACTGCTGCTCACGCGCAAGCGTTCACTCCGGCTCGAGCCGGCGGCATCGTGATATCAAACGCTCGTTGGAGGTTCGGAGCCGGAAGTGTGGGCACCTGGATCCTGTGGCTGCCAGCAACCGCCCGGTGGCCCTTGAGAAGGAGGCTTCATGCTCATCCTCGGTTTGATCCTGCTGATTCTGGGATTCTTGCTGAGTATCCCGATCCTGTGGACCATCGGCATTGTGTTGCTGGTGGTCGGAGCAGTGCTCTTCCTGCTCGGATCGACGGGCCGTGCTGTCGGCGGCCGCCGCCATTGGTACTGATCCACCCCGACCTGAACGGACGGACCCCGCGGACCACACGTCCGCGGGGTTCTGTCCGTCCGCGTCGCTACGGTGAACCCATGAAGTACGTCGTGATGATCTTCCGCAATCTCGACCGCGTCTGGACCGAAGCGGACCAGCAGGCCGTGGTTCGCCTGACGCGGCTCAAGCGCGAGCTCGACGAGTCCGGCGAGCTGGTCAGCTCGGAGGGCCTGCTGCCACCCGAGGAAGGCCGGATCGTGCAGGTCCGCGACGGCGAGCAGGTCGTCACCGACGGGCCGTTCGGTGAGGCGAAGGAGCAGCTCGCCGGATACTTCCTGGTCGACGCCGTCGACGACGAGCGAGCCCAGGCGATCGCCTCCCTGGTGTCGGCCGCGGTCGGCGACCGGGTCGAGCTCCGCGGCACGCTGATCTCAGCGGGGATGCCAGACGAACTCGGGTGACCGCTTCTGCGTGAAGGCGTCGATGCCTTCCGCGAGCTCACCGGACGCGATCGTCTCGCGGTACCGGCGTACCGCTGCCACATCGGCGTTCTCGCCCGCCAACAGAGCGTTCACCGACTCCTTGGCCGAGCGGATCGTCAGCTGCGAACGCGACACCAACGTCTCCGCGAACGCCTCGGCCGTCGCCATCGGGTCGTCGGCCACCCGATCGACCAACCCCTTCAGCTCGGCCTCGTCGGCCGTCAGCAATTCCCCACTGAACAGCAGGTACTTCGTGGTTGCCGGACCGACCAGGTCGAGCAGGACCTTGATCGCGGCCGGCGGGTAGACGACGCCGATCCGCGCCGGCGTGACCCCGAAGCTCGCATCGCGGGCGGCGAACCGGAAGTCGCAGTTCACCGCGATCTCCAGACCGCCGCCGATGCAGTGCCCGCGGACGACCGCGATCGTCGGCTTCGGGAACTCCCGCAACGCCGCCTGTGCCCGCAGGTTGAACGCCCGCAGCTCGGCCATCGGATCCGCCGGATCGTCACCGGAGATCAGCTCCCGGATGTCCGCGCCCGCCGAGAAGCTGGGCCCTTCACCGGTGACGAGGAGGACCTTGACCTCGTCGTCACCCGCCAGCTCCGCGAGCAGCTCGGGCAGCGCCTCCCACATCGCGCGGGTCAACGCGTTCCGCTTCGCGACCCGGTCGATCACCAGCCGGGCGACCGCGCCACGCTCGATCCGAAAGTCCACGCGGGCAGTCAACCAGCAAGTACTGGCGGGCGCCGCGCGCTGGATCACACCCGGATCCCCAGGCCATCACAATCGCTCCCTCCAAGGCGACGCCCGTGCGCGAGACGGCGTACGCGCCGATTGCGATGGCCTGGAAATCCGCCTTAGCCAGCCCGCTTGGCCCGCGACTTCGCGCGAGCCATCCGGAACAGGTACGCGGGCGTCGGCGGCACCCAGCCGAGTTGCTGCGCCTGGCCGAGGTCGTCGCGGTTGGCCCAGTGCTCGACGACCTTGTCGTCCTCGATCCGGAACCAGTGCGACTGCGTGACCGCGAACGTCTTCCCGGTCGGCGGGAACGCCGTGTCCACCGCGCCGTCCGGGGTGTAGACGACGAACGGCGCCACGTGCCGGCCGCTCATCGTCGTGTTCACCGCCACCAGGTTGCCGTCGGCAACGACATGGTGGATCTCGTACGCCAGTCCCTCGAACGCGGTCCGCAGCCAGCGCGCGGTGGCGTAGAACGCCTCCGGTCCACCCACCCGGCACTCCGGCGGCTCGACCTTGCCCTCCTGATTCACCGCGCGCGGATGGATCAGCTCGTCGAAGTCGGACCGCTCCCCGTCGGCCATGATCAGGATGCTGCGGACGGCGATCTCACCGGCCGACACGCCTGCCGTCGTACTCATGGTGGCCCCCAATAATTCGATACAGTGTGACTGTACTCAAAAGCATGGGATCTGACATGGCTGACGTCAAGAGGAACTACGACGCGACGACCCGTCGCGAACGCGCCCGGCAGCGGCGCCGCGACGTCGTGCTCGCGGCCCAGGAGCTGTTCGAGGCCAACGGGTTCCGGGCGACGACGATCAGTGCTGTCGCCCGGCGGGCCGGCGTCTCGGCGGAGAGCATCTACAAGGGCTTCGGCACGAAGGCTGCGCTGGCCAAGGCGGTCTTCGACTTCGTGATCGCCGGCGACGACGAGCCGGTCCCGATGGCGCAACGTCCCGAGATCCTCGCCGTCCAGCAAGAACCCGACGTACGGCGGAAACTCCAGCTGTACGTCGCCGGCCTGGTCGAGCGACAGCAGCGGTCGGCCCGCGTGCAGATCCTGATCCGCGACGGCCGGCACAGCGACGAGACCTTGCGGGAGACGTGGCAGACCTTGCTCGACGAGCGTCTGACCGGGATGACCCTGTTCGGCCGCCACCTGCTCGAGACCGGCGACCTGCGTCCCGGGATCACCCTCGAGGAAGTCGCGGACGTCCTGTGGACGTACATCTCGGTCGAGCTCTACGAGCTCCTCGTCCTGCTCCGCGGCTGGAGCCCGGAGCGGTACGCCGAACACGTCACAACCGCGATCACGACGGCCATTTGTCGACCAAGCGTTTGATCTCGGAACGGTTACATCCGAATAGCGGGCAAATCACGGTCGCGGCGAGCCTGTGGATGTTCGTAATGCGTTAAGAGTGGGGGCCGATTCGAACCGGCGCGGCGAAGTGTGCTTGACTCCCCGGGGTCGATAACGTTTTGGTCTCGGCAGATTGGGTTCGGACAAGTGGCTGAAGGACGGCATAGACAGGCGCGGCACCGGCAACAGCGCATGAGGGTGATCCAGCCAGGTCTCGCAAAGGTTGTGATCCCCGGCGCGGCTGTCGCCCTCGTGGCCACCGGTTCGGCCGCCGCACTCCCCGCCCAGCACGTCAAGCTCGACCCGTCGATCGCCAGCTCGTCCCTGCAGCTGTCGCGCGACACCACGATCAGCCGGGACGCTCTGCGTCCGCCGATCGGCACCACGTCGACGACGCCCAGCGCGGCTCCCAAGCCGAAGCCGTCACCGACCGCGAAGCATCTGAAGAAGCAGGCGCCGATCCCGACGCCGACCTCGGTGAAGACCCGCGCCGCCGAAGCGCTGAACGCGGCGCCGCCGAAGATCAGCGGCACGAAGTACACCACCACGGACGTGAATCTCTGGTCGCTGCCGTTGACCGGCACGCTGCTGGACGTGCTGCCGAAGGGCACCAAGGTCTCGGTCACCGGCAAGCTCGACGGCATCTGGGCCGAGGTCGTCAGCGACGGCAAGTCCCGCTGGGTCAAGGCGCAGTACCTGTCCGCCACCAAGCCGGTCGCGAGCGTCGGCGGCGGCGGCTCGATCTCGCAGGCGGCCTGCAAGTCCGGCTCCGCGATGGAGTCCGGCCTGACCCCGGACGCGATCCGGGTGCACCGGGCGATCTGTGCGATGTTCCCCGACATCTCGACGTACGGCGGGCTGCGGTCCGGCGACAGCGGTTCGGAGCACTCCAGCGGCCGCGCGGTCGACATCATGATCAACAGCTCGTCGGAGGGCCAGGAGATCGCCGACTGGCTGAAGGCGAACTACAAGAAGCTCGGCGTCAGCCAGCTGATCTGGGAGCAGCACATCTGGACGGTCCAGCGCAGCAGCGAGGGCTGGCGCGCGATGGAGGACCGCGGCAGCGCGACCGCGAACCACATGGACCACGTCCACGTCTCCGTCTACGGCAACTCCGGCACCGTCTGATTTCCTGAGGCGCCCTGAGCGATCCGGTCCCTTGACCCTCCTGGGGACCGGGTCGCTTTTTCATGCGGTTGTCATGGCCGGATGTTGGCGTTCAGGTGGAAGAAGTTCGTCGGGTCGTAGGCGCGCTTGACCTCGCGCAGCCGGTGCAGATCCTTGGCGTCGTACGCCGTGTCCGCGCGGCCCGGGTCGCCGAGGAAGTTCACGAACGTGCGGCCGGAGCTCGGCAGACCGGCGACCTCGCGGTCGATGATCAGCGAGTACGACGCCTGCCGGTGACCGGCCGGACCTGCGCCGGGGCCGGGGTGGGCCATCGCGCCGCCCCAGTGCCGGACCTCGACGGTGGCGTCCTCGAGCTCGGTGACGATGTCGATCACCTCGTCGGTCAACGTGTCCAGGAAGTCGAGGTGTCGCGCGGGCGTGCCGCCCATCGCGGCATCGGCGTACTCGATCGTCTGCAGCTCGCCGGCAAGACGCTGGCCGGCCGTCGCGAAGAGCGGCTTGAGCAGGTGCTCGGCGACGTCGGCGGGGCCGGCGTACATGACCTTGAGCGCGACGGCGGGCTGTTCGGTGCCGGGGATACGGGTCAGGACGACGGCGGTGCTCAGCTCGTTGGGGATCGTCGCGGTCCAGTCGCGGTACTTGCGCAGGATCGCCGCGGCGCGGTCGATGCCGAAGTACACGATGCCGGCGTGGACCTGGCGGACCGGGTACAGGCGGAACTCGAGCGACGTGACGACCCCGAAGTTGCCGGTGCCACCGCGGATCGCCCAGAACAGGTCCGCGTGGTGTTCCGCGCTTGCGGTGACCGCTCGTCCGTCGGCGGTGACGACCTCGGCCCGGATCACGCTGTCGGCCGCGAACCCGTACTTGCGGGCCAGCCAGCCGACACCGCCGCCGAGCGTGTACCCGGTGACGCCGACGTCGCGGTGCGAGCCGGACAACGGTGCGAGCCCGAACTGCCTCGCCGCATCCAGCACCGCGCCCCAGCGAGCACCGGGCGCGACCTTGGCGATGCGCCGCTCCGGGTCGATCAGCACCGACGTCATCGGCGTGGTCTTCAGCAGGATCCCGCCGTCCGCCGGCACGCGAGTCCCGTGCCCGGTGGCCTGCACGGCGATCGGTACGCCGTACTCGCGGGCGGTCCGGACTGCGGCTTGTACGTCGGTCCGGCTGTGCGCCTCGGCGACGACGAGCGGGCGTGAGTCCACCGACGGGATCACGGAGCGCCGCTGCTCGTCGTACTCGACCTCTCCGGGCAGCCGGACCGCGCCGTTGAACCCGGCCCCCAGCAGCCCCGCAACAACGTCACTGACAACCGCTGCAATCGCCTGCGTAGACATCCGATCCCACTCCCTCGCCGTATCAGCTCCTGCCCATACGTCGAAGAAGGCACCCCGTTATCGACACACTGTCCCGATGACCCACACAATCTCGGTCTCCGGCCCGGTGCTGACCAAGCAGTACACCTCTTGGTCCCGCAACGAACCCGCTCGAGAGTGGGCCGCCCTGACCCTCCTGTCCGAGGCAATCCCTGACCTGGTGCCCCACCCCATCTCCAGGACCCCTGCCCCGTCGCTGACCATGACCACGCTTCCCGGTCACCCCCTCGCCGCCCCTCTGCACCCTCCCCACCTGACAGCCCTGGGCGATGCGATCGAGACCCTCTGGTCCATCCCGTCCGACACCTTGCAACGGATCGATCTCGCCGCGCTCGTGGAACGCACCCGCACCGGTCTGATCACGCTGCAGGACGGAGACGGCGTGATTGCTCGTGCGGCTTCCGCCTGGCTCAACAGCGAGCCGGCCGACCTCACCGCCGTACACGAGCCTGTGGTCGCCCACGGCGACCCGAACCTCGCTAACTACCTCTGGGACGGCACCCGCGTCCGCATCGTCGACTTCGAAGATGCCGGCCAAGGGGACCGCGCCGTCGAGCTGGCCAACCTCGTCGAGCACTTGTCCGGCCGTGGCACCGACTGGACCCCACTGGTACGACGCTTCGCCCCGGACCCCGACCGCTTCCACGCGGCCCGGCGACTGTGGGCCGGCTTCTGGCTGACTCTGATCGCGCCGGGCGGACCCAGCGCCCACCGCAACCCACCTGGCACCGCAGAGGCTCAGGCGGGGCGGGTGCTCACGCTGGTAGCGGGAGGACCTCGAGGCGTTCCAGGTCGGCCAGGATGTCGATCTGAGTGATCTTGCCGTCGGTGACCGTGACCGCCATGACACCCAGAAGGCGGTCGTTGACCACGGTGATGACCCCGGGCACGCCATTGACCAACACCATCTGGTTGTACGGCGCCATCCGGCTGAACAGCAGCGCCTGCTCCACAACAGCCTTCGCGCCGCGCACCAGCTTCGACACCGCCGGCCCGGCGAACTCCGCGGTCGCCGCACCAGCGTCCGCGCGCAGTACTACGTCCGGGTCGAGCAACTCGAGCAGCGCCTCGAAGTCACCGCCACGCGACGCCGCCATGAACGCCTCGACGACCGCTCGCTGCCGACTGACGTCCCCGTCACTCGCAGGAGCGCCCTGGACCCTCCGCCGCGCCCGGCTGGCCAGCTGACGCGTCGCAGCGGGCGACTTGTCCACGATGGTCGCGATCTCGTCGAACCCGACGCCGAACATGTCGTGCAGCACGAACGCCAACCGCTCCGCCGGCGACAGCGTCTCCAGTACGACCAGCAGCGCCAGCCCGATCGCATCGGCGTGGACCACCTCGTCCTCCGGCCCCAGCTCGCCGATGATCGGGTCCGGCACGTACGTGTCCAGTGAGTCCTCGCGCCTCGACTTCCGGCTGCGCAGCAGGTCCAGACAGACCCGCGACACCACAGTGGTCAGCCAGCCCGCCAGATTGCCGACATCACTCACGTCAGTCCGGCTCAGCCGCAGCCATGCCTCCTGTACGGCATCCTCCGCCTCGGCGACCGACCCGAGCATCCGGTACGCGACCGCGCGCAAGTGCCCGCGGTTCTGCTCGAACTGCCGCGCCAGCTGCTCGTGGTCGTCCACCGGTGCCTTCTCCTGTCGCATCACTTCCCTGACGAATGGGAGCACCATGATGTGACAACGCGCCCGATCCGCTCATGATGGGGTCATGAGTCAGGTGCGTGGCGACTTGGTGTTCGAGGACGACTTTGATGCGTCGTCGCTCGACCGGTCCGCCTGGTCACCGCATTACCTGCCGCAGTGGAGTTCGCGCGCGGCATCGGCAGCGACGTACGAGCTGGGCGACTCGTGCTTGACGCTCAGCATCCCGGTCAGCCAGGGCCTGTGGTGCGAGGGCGACCATAAGCCCGACCTGCGCGTCTCCGGCATCCAGTCGGGCAACTACTCGGGCCCGGTGGGCAGCGTGGTCGGGCAACAGCCGTACCGCGAGGGGCTGGTCGTCCGGGAAGAGCAGGAGCCGTTCTGGGGCTGGACCCCGAACGGCGGGTACGTCGAACTCCGCGCCCGCGCCGATCTGAGTCCACGGTCGATGGTGTCGCTCTGGATGGTCGGACTGGAGGAGCAGCCGGAGCAGTGCGGCGAGATCTGCGTCATGGAGGTGTTCGGCGACGCTCTGGTACCGGGCCGGTCGGCAGACGTCGGTATGGGTCTGAAGACGATCCGCGACCCCGCCGTACCGCAGGACTTCGAGGCGGTCCGGCTGCCGATCGACGTGCGTCAGTTCCACACGTACTCGGTCGAGTGGACCGGTGGTGAGGCGACGTTCTTCGTGGACGGAGCTGCGATCCGCAGTTGTGAGGGCGCGCCGACGTACCCGGTGCAGTTGATGCTGGCCGTGTTCGACTTCCCACAACGGTCCGGTGACGAGCAGCACGTGCCCACGTTCGTCGTCGACTCCATCCGTGGATGGAACGTTGCGGAGGCTTTGGTGGCCTGACTAAGGTCGGTGTCATGTTCAAGCGCGCGAGTATGTGGTGGGCCGTCGACTGACGGCCTGACTCCGCGCGTACCCACCCGGCCGTCTCCTGCGAGGCGGCCGTTGTGATGTCTCCTCGTGGGCGGCCCAGCACCCTCGAGGACACCCGATGGCGACAACACTCCGGACCTGGTCCGGCCTGATCTCCGCGCTCCTGGCCGGCTCCGACCTGTCGTCGGCGGACACCGGCTGGGCGATGGACCAACTGGTGCTGGGCGACGCGTCACCGGCCCAGATCTCCGGGTTCCTGATCGCCTTGCGGGCCAAGGGCGAGACGCCTGACGAGCTGACCGGACTGGCCGACGTACTCCGTTCGCACGCGACGCCGGTGCGCATCCGCGGGCCGTTCGTGGACATCGTGGGGACGGGCGGCGACCGGACTGGTGCGGCGAACATCTCCACCATGGCTGCAGTCGTCGCCGCCGCTGCCGGTGTCACCGTCGTGAAGCACGGTGGGCGCGCCGCATCTTCGTCGGCCGGCGGCTCTGGTGATTTGGTGGAGCACTTGGGGGTGCCGCTCGACCTGTCTGCCTCAGAAGCTGCCGGCGTCGCGGCTGACGTCGGTCTGACCTATCTGTTCGCTCCACACTTCAACCCGGCGCTACGGCAGGTTGCGGTCGTACGGCGTGAGCTGGCCGTTCCCACCGCGTTCAATGTGCTCGCGCCGTTGCTCAATCCGGCAAACCCTGCACATCAGCTCGTGGGCGTCGCCAACGCGCAGATGCTGCCAGTGCTGGCGGGTGCGCTCGCCAAGCAGGGGAAGTCGGCGCTGGTGGCGCGCGGCGAGGACGGTCTCGACAAGCTGACCACTACTGGCTATTCACGGCTGTGGATAGTGCATGGCGGCTCGGCAACCGAAACCGTCTTCGATCCACGCTCATTCGGCCTCCGTCCGTCGACGCTGTCCGACCTGCAAGGCGGTGAGCCCGCATTCAACGCAAAGGCTCTACACGCCCTCGTCCAGGGAGCACCGGGTCCGCTGCGGGACGTCGTACTGCTCAACGCCGCGGCTGCCGTGGCCGCTCTCTCGCTGGGCACGGCACCGCTGCTCGACTTGCTGGCAGGTGCGTTGGAGCGCTGCCGTCGCGCCGTGGACACCGGCGAAGCCGCACGAGTCCTGGCGGCCTGGACCAGTCGGGCGCGACCTACTCGGCTACATAGTTGTTGATGGCATCGATGACCAGTTGTGGGTTGCGGAGGCTGGGGTAGTGGTCGGCGCCGGGCATCCAGGTGAAGCGGGCGCCGGGGATGCGGGCCGCGGCTGCACCGGCTGAGGCTGTGGCGATCGGGCGATCCCGGTCGCCGACCATCACCGTGGTGGATGCGTGGATCTCGTTCAGTCGGTCGTACACAGGCGGCTCGGCCTTGAGGTACATGCCCTGTTCGAACCAGGCTGGGGCGGCAGCGCGGAGCTGGTCGACCACAGCGTCGTCGACGACGGTCGCCGCCCAGACCGGTAGGCCGAACTGCACCAGGCCGTCCACGTCGCGGTTGGCGATCAGCTCGGCGTACTGCGCATCCAGGTCGGGCTCCTCAAGGACGGGAAAACCGCGGACGCTCGGGCAGAGCAGCACGAGGCCGTGGACCCGGTCCGGATGCGTGAGCGCAAAGCTGAGCGCAGTACCGCCGCCCATCGAGCAACCGACCAGGACGACCCGCTGCAGGTCCAGCTGCTCCAGCACGGTCACCAGGTCGTCCAGCAGCGAGAACTCCTCGGTCGGCAGCGAAGACCGTCCATAGCCGCGTACGTCGTAGCGGACCATGCGGCGTCCGCTGAGGCCGGCCACCACCGGGTCCCACACCCGGGAGTCGCCAGTGCCCGGATGCAGGAACACGATCGGCACGCCGTCCCCGGCCAGATGCTCGGTCCACAGGTCGTCTTGTCCAACCGGAATCCTTAGCTCCATCCCTTCAGCATGCCCGTGCGCCCGTACCAGTGCCGCCCGGCGCGCAGGTGCGACACGAACGCACGCTGCAGCGAGGTGTCCTGCGGAATGCTGTCCAGGTCCGGAGCGCCCTCGGGCACCGGCAAATGCAGCCCGAGCCGCATCAGCTCGCGATCGCCCTCAGCCGGGTCCTCTGGTGGCAGTAGCGGCAGCAGGTCGAATCGCTGCTGGAAACGGATGATGTTCGAGTCAGGCCGCAGGTACTCGGCCAACTGCGGATCCAGCAGCCACGAGTGGCACACGAACGCGTGGACCGGTTCCTCCGGATACCAGCGCTTGAACGACTCGACCGCAGTGGCGACAGACTCCTCCGACTCCCGTACGTCGAGTGGGCCGCTCGGTGGGATGTGAATCATCAGCAGATATCCGGAGACGCCGTCGCCCAGCCCCAGCTGGGCGCGGGTGAAGTCGTGCCGACCGATCTCGTAGTCAGCGCCACGGAACCGCAGCGGTGGACCCCAGAGCGGCATCAGTCCGACGCCAGGACGACCGAAGACGTGCCGGTGTGTCGCCATCACCCCACCTAGCGCGGAGACAGTCGCTCTGGTCACCGAATCCGGCACGCCCCGCTCTGCGTGCAGCTCCAGCAAGCGCGGCAGGTTGGCCAGCAGGGCCCAGGCGTTCGCGAACAGGCCGACCGCCGACGCGTCCTGCGGTACTGCGGGCCAGCCTCGGAAGCCTGTCGACGGCACCGCGAGCCCCATGTCCCGTTCGATCTCGCCGGCCAGTGCGGACGCGATAGCCCACCAGTCCGGGTCGTGCTCCGGATCCGGCCGCGCCGCGAGCATCAGCTCCCGATCGGCCGCCGGCACCCCGCAGTACTCGATCAACGCCTCAGCGTCCTCCGGCACCCGTAGTCCGTCGCCTACCTGCAGACCCTGGAATCGCGCTCGAGCCTGCTCCGAGAAGCCCAGCCGTTCCGCTGCACTCAGAACGTCCACAACCAGTTCCCTCCGCCGCGTTGTCAGTTCCTCGACCCCACCACGGGCCGCAGGTCTCGCGCACGACTTTTGTGTCCTAGGTCACCGCTACGCTCGCCCCAACCTCGACAGTTTGGGAGATGGCATGACGAAGTTCGGTCGGTCCGACGACTTGCAGGGAGCCGAGTTCGTGGAGGCGAACCTGCGCGGGGCTCGGTTCGTCGAGTCCGATCTGTCCCAGGTCGTGATGCGCGGCGTCGACATCCAAGCCGGCGACATCGACGCGCCATGGCTGGGCACGGAGGACGCCACCCTGACGATCAACGGCGTCGACGTCGTACCGTTCGTCGACGCGGAGCTCAACCGGCGTTTCCCCGGTCGCGAGAACCGGCGCGCGACGGCCCCGGACGGTCTGCGCGCAGCCTGGGCTCAGGTCGAGCAAGCATGGGCGGCCGCCCGCGAACGCGTCAACGCCATGCCGACCGGCACTGTCGACACCTCGGTGGACGGCGAGTGGTCGTTCGCGCAGACGGAGCGACACCTCATCCACGCCACGGACATCTGGTTCGGCCAGGCGATCATGGAGCTCGACGACCCGTTCCACCCGCTCGGTCTTAAGTACCTCGGCACGGACGACCCGGGAGCGGAGGCGCCGCCGTACGCCGATGTTCTCGAGGGCCGTGCCGGCCGCGTCGCCATGGTCCGCGACTTCATCGCCGCCACCACCCCGACCGAGCTCGACGCCCCGCGGAAGAACCCGCACAGCCCTGAGAACCCCGAGACCGTCCGCCACTGCCTGCACGTGATCATCGAAGAGGAATGGGAACACCTCCGCTTCGCCACTCGGGACCTGGACACCCTCGCGTCCCGCTGACCCGAGTGGTAGCTGACCTACGCGCTCGGCACCGCTAGCTGGAAGACCGACCAGCGATCCACCGGCTCGAAGCCGAGTGCTGCGTTGACCGCGCGCATGTGCGTGTTGTCCTCGGCGTTCCAGGCGTCGATGAAGACGAGCGCGGGCTCGTTCGCCCGTGTGTACGCGTGATTGGCCGACTTCACGGCCAGACCGAGACGCCGCCCGCGGTGCGCGGGCTCGACGATCGTGATCCGCTGCCGTGCGTGGGTGTCGTCCTCGGACTCGAACGACAGCTTGGTCCGCGCGACGACCTGTCCGGTCGCGTCATGCCGCGCAGCGGTCGAGTAGGAGCGGTAGCCACGTCGCAGCTCGTCCGCCTCCTGACGGCGTACTCGCGCGGCGTCATGCACCTGCTGCACGACCGCCAGGTCACCGGTCGGAGCGTCGAGCATCAGCCGGCTCTGCAACGCGGCGACGAGTAGCCGTCGGCGAGTGTCGCCGCGTCTCCTCCCGCGTGGTCGGCGATCTGGCACCGGGACCTGATGCTGGTCGCGCCAGGCCGATGAGAGCGGTTGGTGAGGTAGCGATACCCCGCCTCGTCACGAGCAACACCGCCCGGCAGCGCCCGAACCGCCTCGACCTCGATCAGTCCCCGCTCGTGCTGCCGGGCCACCGCATAGACCTCTTCCAGCAACCTGGTGCCGATGCCGCGACAGCGGTACTGCGGATGCACGACGAGGTCGAGGTACATCAGATTCTCCGACTGTGGCAGCTGGTACGACGCCGCACCGACAACCCGGCCGCCCTCCCAGGCAAGCAGCGCTGCGGCCAACGGATCCTCGAACCGGGCCAGGTGGTCCTGCCGGCTGGGCGTTGGGAAGTCGGGTACGTCGTACTGCGTGACCGCGACCGCCAGCTGGTACGACTGCTCCATCGCCGCGGCGTCCGCCGGATCCAGCTGCCTGATGGTCATGCCCGCATCGTCCGGCGGGCACAACCGATCAGCAATCGAATTTGGAAGCGCCTACCGCTCCCGGACCGTGTAGGTCAGGTGCGTCGTCCGCGGGCTGGGCTCCGCGCGGACGGGCTCGAGAGCCACGCGATCATCGTCCACGCCCTCGAACAGGCGGATCCCGCTGCCGAACAGCACGGGTGCGAGCGCGATCGTGAACTCGTCGATCAGGCCGGCGTTCAGGTACTCCAGGATCGTCGCGCCGCCGCCGGCGATGCGGACGTCCCGTTCCCCGGCCGCCTCGCGGGCCTGGTCGAGCGCCTTCTCGATGCCGTCGTTGACGAAGTGGAACGTGGTCCCGCCCGGCCGCTCCCAAGGGTCACGCGTCTCGTGCGTCACGACGAAGACCGGCGTGTGGAACGGCGCTTCCTCCGGCCAGGCCAGCGCGCCGCCGTCGAACATCCGCTTGCCCATCACGCTCGCACCAGTGCGCTCGTACGTCGCCCGGGCGATGTCGTTGTCGAGCCCTTCCTCGCCGCCCTCGCCGAGCTGGAGGTTCTCCCGGAAGAACCGCTGCGGGAAGATCCACGCCTGCAGCTCCGACCACTTCGACATCCAGCGCTGGACCCTCGGGTCGTTCTGCCCCTCGGGCGAGAACACATCCGCGACGGCCACCTCGTCCGGCGCCACGAAGCCGTCGAGCGACATCGTCACACTGAAGTACACCTTTCCGGCCATCAGTCCTCCGCTCCCTTCCGAACGATCTCGGCCACGTACGCAGCCAGGTTGCCGAGGGTCTGCTGACCGCCCTCGATCGCGTGGTACTTCTCGACCGCCTCGTCGCGCAGTTCCCTGGTGGGGAACACCGTGCGCATCTCAATCCGGGTCGCCGTCCCGTCCGGCTCGAACGTCAGCACCGAGTCGAAGGCGTTCGGGTCGTCGCGCGATTCACCGTGCAGCAGCGCGATCCGCTCCGGCGGGACGATCTCGGTCCAGGTGATCCACTCGGTGTAGTCCGTCCCGTCCGGCCCGTGCATCAGGAAGTCCCACTCGCCGCCGGCGCGGAACTCGAACGCCCGCGTGGTCGTGGTGAAGCCCTCCGGCCCCCACCACTGCGACAGGTGCCGGATCTCGGTGAACGCCTCGAACACCAGCTCCCGCGGTGCGTCGATGACCCGGGAGACGACGATCTCCCGATCGGCCGTCGCGGACTGCGCCGGCGTTCCCTGTCCTGTCGTGCTCATCAACTAGTCCTCCTGCCTTGCCTGCTTGAGGTCCTGCACATACGCGTCCAACCGGCCGAAGCTCTCGTTCCAGAACTGCTCGAACCCGCCGGTCCACTCGTGGACAGGCCGCAGCCCGCGGGCATCCAGGCCGTACAGCCGCTGCTTGCCCGCCTTCCGATCCCGCACCAGCCCGACCTCCCGAAGCACCCGCAGGTGTTTCGACGCCCCCGGCTGGGTCATCCCCAACTCCTCGGCCAACTCCGTCACCGGCCGCTCACCACCCCGCAGCAACACCAAGATCTCCCGCCGCTGCGGCTCCGCAATCGCATTGAACACATCCGACGTCGTCGCTGCCCGTGCCATGAACCCATCATATGCCCATATAGGCATGCGTCAAGCGCTAGTTGTTCCGCGCTTCGTCAGGTCGCCAGGCGGTTTCGTCGTGTACCTGATAGTGGATGACGACCGCGCCGCCGGTGGCGTAGTTGGCGACATCGGGGCTACCTCATATGGCCTTGCGGCCATGACCGGGAAGCGGTCACAGCCACGGCGTCAGCGAACTCGGCTTCGAAGACCGCGAAGTACGGCGTTTCTCCCTGCGTCCGTGCCACCTCCACGTCCACGCCGCGCTGACGCTGGCGACCGGCGCGACGTGGGTAGCCGACCATTCCCGGCGAGCGGGTGCACCGACAGGGGTCGAGCGTCGACGGCGAGTTCTGCTGTCTTCGACCCGGCACCGCGCGCCGGTCGAGCCGGCCGCGCGTACGGATTCGGGAAGACCCAGCGCCTGGACGACATCCGTGAGCGTCCGAGGGCAGCGGCTAGCGCCTCTTCCGCACCCCGCGAGCCCTAGTCGCTTCCCGCTTGGCGTTGGCGACCACCTTCTCCGGGCTGATCCCGATGGCGTCCATCCAGCGGGCCTCCATGCCGCGCACTCGCCCGGCGTCCAGCGCGGCATAGGCATGGCGCAGCTCTCGCCACGTGGTATGACCCGTGTTGCACTCGCGGCGCAACGCGGCCAGAAACTGCAGTTCGGCCCCCACCTGCGCGTCGGCCAGGGTCCGCCGCTTATTCTGCAGCAGTCTGATGTGCTGCAGAGAATCCCGTAACGACTCAGGCAGGCTCAAGCCGGGGTCCGAGAGTCTCGTGCTCTGATGGTAACGGGTGCTGAGAGTAGTCACATTGACCTCGGGATTCGCATACTTCCTGCACGCAAGGGGGGCGGCCGAGGTCCAGAGTCGTTGACCTTACATCCTACGCCGGAACCACCGCCCCCGCTACACCCGCCGGGCCCGGCCTCGAGGCCGTCAAGCATCTGCATGTACAGCATCTCGACGCGGGCGTGGTGGCGAGCTCCCGGCCCGGCTTGACCCACGCACCCGACGATGAGCCCGCCGAGCGCGACAGCGTAGCTGCGACCTTCCTTGATCAGCTCAACCGCAACGCTCACCGTGGACCTCCATCCGCAGCTGCCTGCAGTTCTACTCGGATGATGATGACTGGCCAGCTCCTCAGGGGAAAGCGTGGCGGAACAGGGCGCCCCCGACGTACCGAACTCCGGCAGGCACGACCCTGGTTGGACTGATCAGCTGACGGCCCGGTTTGGTTCTACGATTTCGGGACGGTGTGCGGCGGAGGAGGAGAGCGTGCTCGACCCGGTGGTGGAGGCGGCGGAAGGCAGTGTGCTGGTGCACACCGACACCTCGACGGGCATGACGGTGCACTGGGGCGACGGTCGGATGAGGATCGACAGTGGCGGGTTCAAGACGTTCGGCGACGGCGTCGGGAGCGGATCGCGATTGTCGCCGTACCTCGAAGGTCCGCCGCATCGCTTCGGCGGGTTCCGCGACGCTGCTGGGGATCGCGTGGGCGCGGCTGAGGTGGTGATGTTCGAGGACGTCAGCGCCGATCGGCCGGCAGATCCGGCAGACACGGTGCGGTTCGGCTACGCCTTCAACCCAGAGCTCGCCGGTCCCAAGGAGATGGACCGACTACCGGCGTACCCCGAAACCAAGGGCCCTCGACCCGGGAATCTCCTGGTGGTGCAGGCGGTGCTGCCGAAGCCGGTGGCCGACCGTCTGATGACGATGATCGAGGACGATCCGCTGGTGGCTCGCGAGGTCGCGGAGCGGCTGGTCCTCGAACGGGGTGGCCTCGATCGCGCCTTCTGGGAGCAGGGGACGCCGCCGTACGACCATCGGGTCAAGCCGCCGTACGAGGATCTGCCGGAGACGCACCGGATCCACCTCATCGTCCCTGGCGCGGACGGCGTCGTGACGGCTCAGCCGCTGACTTGGCGGGCTGAGCGTACGGGCGAAACCCCCGGACGAGACGCCGTCGAGAAGTTCACCCAGCAAGCGGGATCCTTCGCGGCCGTCGACGGCAGGTCGCAGGGCACCGGAGCGAGACCGCGCACTGCCGGGACTCGCGATGTCCACGGGACCGCCCGCGGAGATTAACAGCATTGCGGGTATGGCGGACAGCGTCCGCCGGACACCTGACTCCGGAGCCAGGAAAGCACGTTGTCGCAGGTCACGAGCGATCGATGCCCCACGTGAGCGGAGGGTGTGGGATTCGAACCCACGATGACGGTCACCCGCCATACCGGTTTTCAAGACCAGCGCACTCGGCCACTATGCGAACCCTCCCGGCGGTTGCCGCCGAGGGTCGAGGATAGCGCAGGTGGGGTGAGGTAATCGGAGTGCGGCGGTGCGAGGCCGCCGGTAGGGTCTGGAGTCTCATGCGTTCGCTTGGCGCGGTTGCGTTCCCGGTTGAGCTCGGGTCGGACTTCCGGAAGATCTGGCCGGCGGCGCTCATCTCCAATCTCGGCGACGGCGCCATGCTGGCCGCCGGGCCGTTGCTTGTTGCCTCGATTACCAAGGAGCCCGCGGCGGTGGGGGCTGCGGCGTTCGTCCAGCAGCTGCCGTGGTTGCTGTTCGCGTTGTTCAGTGGCGTGCTCGTCGATCGACTCGATCGCAGGTTGATGATTGTTGCCGCTGACACCTTTCGCGCGGTTGTCCTGGTCGTGCTGGGTGTCGCCGTACTGCTCGGCACCTCGCCGCTCTGGGCGATCTACCTCGCCTTGTTCCTGCTTGGTACGGCGGAAACCCTGGCAGATAACGCATCCGGCGCGTTGCTCGTCAGCGCCGTACCGAAGGATCACCTCGGCAAGGCCAACTCACGGCTGTTCGCCAGCGCCACCATCCAACAGCTCGGCGGGCCTCCGCTTGGCGCGCTGTTGTTCGCGGCGGGCGCCGGCATTCCGCTGTTCTTCGATGCGGTCACCTTCGCCGCCGCAGCGGCTCTGATCGTGCGCGTCGCCGTACGTCCACCGCTTCCCGACCGCTCCACGCGCGGAGCGCTCTGGCAGGAGGTTCACGAAGGAGTCCGCTGGCTCTGGCAGCACTCCGGCGTACGGACGCTCGCACTGTCGATCCTGGTCATGAACATCACCTTCTGTGCAGCCTTTGCGACCTGGGTGCTCTTCGCTCGCGAGCGGCTCGGTCTGACGGAGACACAGTTCGGCCTGCTCATAGCTGTCGGCGCGGTCGGTGGCGTGCTCGGCATGCCGACGTACCACTTCCTGGAGCCTCGCGTCGGCTCGGTGACTCTGCTCCGTGCCGGCCTGGTCATCGAAACGACGGTCCACCTGGTCCTGGCGCTCACCAGGAACCCGTGGGTCGCCGGCGTCACTATGGCCGTGTTCGGCGTCCACGCCGTGGTGTGGGGCATCGTCTCGACCACGACACGTCAGCTCGTGACTCCGGATGCGTTGATGGGCAGGGTGAACAGCGTCTACCTGCTGGCCTCGGTCGGCGGTGCTGCGATCGGTTCGGCGCTCGGCGGCGTACTGGCGCAGCAGTTCGGGCTGGCTGCTCCGTTCGCGATCGCCTTCGTGGCCATGGTGTTCATGACAGCAATCGCATGGCGTCCGCTCCGGCATATCTCCGTACGGCGGGTGTCTGCAGCAGACTGAAATCGGATGGTACGGCCGGACAGCGCTTGCTAAGGTTCGCCAGCCGCCGAGATGACCGATGGGAGCGCTCCGCCATGCCCGCAGCCACGTCACTCGGCCTCCCGAACGTCCGTGGCCGAGTACCGCTGCTGGCCGGCCTCGCGATCGACTCGTTCGGCGGCGGCTGCGCGGGGCCGCTCCTGCTGCTGTTCTTCAACAAGGTCGCCGGCATCCAGCTCGGCACGGCCGGATTGATGCTGACCATCGCGACGCTGTTCTCCATCGCCGCACCCGCCGCGGTGGGAGTGGTGATCGATCGAGTCGGACCGCGCAACATCGTCGTGGCCGCGCAGTTCGCCCAGGGGCTGGCGTTCACCGGGTTCTTCTTCGGGCGATCGATCTGGGTGCTGTTCCTGTGCTCGCTGGTGACGACAACCGGGCAGCGGGTGTTCTGGTCGGCGATCTTCAGTCTGCTTGCCGACGTCGCCGACGAGGGCGAGCGGGACAAGTGGTTCGGGCTGGGCGGGATGATGCAAGCCGGCGGTCTGGCGCTCGGCGCTCTGGTAGCGGGCTGGCTGCTGGCCATCGGTGGCGACATAGCGTTCCTTGTCGCGATGGCAGTGAACGCGGTGTCGTTCTACGTCGCCGGTCTGCTCCTGCTACGGCTGCACCCCTCACACCACGAGCGTGCCAACCAGGACAGCGGGCCGGCTCCGCTACTCCGCGAGGACAAGACGTTCCTGGTACTGATCGGCGCGAACACGTTGCTCGCGCTCTGCACGATGATGCTCGGCGTCGGCGTACCCGTGTATGTCACTGAGGCACTGACCGTGCCGAAGTGGCTGGTCGGTGTGCTGATTGCAGCGACATCTGTCGTACTGGCGACCGGTCAGACGCTGGTGGTGCGGCACACCGAGCGGAGGCGTCGTACGAACGTCATGGTGGTCGCTGGGATCACCTACGCAGTGTGGGCGGTGCTGATGGCACTGCAGCTCCACATTGCGGCGGGGTGGGTCGTGCCGGTGCTAGTGCTCGCGACTGCTTGCTATGCGTTCGCCGACGTACTGCATGCGGCGACCAACAACGCCCTGTCGGCCGCGGTCTCGCCTGTGGTTGGACGCGGGAAGTACCTGTCGTACTGGCAGTACTCGTTCGCGTTCTCGAGCGTGCTGGCGCCGGGGTTCTTCGCGCAGCTCTTCGAGGTCCATCACGAGCTGCCGTGGCTGGTGCTGGCCGGGCTGGCGCTGGTGGCGAGCCTGACGATCTATGTGCTTGCGCGAGTCGCGCCGCGGCTCAGTTCCGCGCGCATCTGAGTCGCCCACTCGATCCGAAACTGGTTGACAGCCGGACGGGCCGACCGGTCCGATGGGGCTCGTGAGTCACCGCAAGGTCTACGCCGATCAGGCCGAGATCGACACACCGCTCGTCCGCGAACTGGTGGCCGCTCAGTTCCCGCAGTGGGCCGGGTTGCCGCTGGAGCCGGTCGACTCCAGCGGATTGGTGAACGCGATCTACCGCCTCGGTTCCGACCTGTCCGTACGGCTGCCGCTCCGGCCCTCGAGCATCGACGCAATCCGACGGGAGCAGGCAAAACTCGCGACACTCGCGCCGTTCCTGCCTGTCGCCATCCCCTCTGTCGAGGCGATCGGCTCACCCACCGACGCGTACCCGGGCGAGTGGTCCGTCCACCGCTGGCTCACCGGTCGGCACCCCTCCCCCGACGCGCTCGCCGACCCACGCGGGCTGGCGACGGACCTCGCAGCGTTCGTCGACGCGTTCCGGCGGATCGACCTGCCGGACCGGCCGCCGGCGTATCCGGGCGAGCGCCGCACGCGCGCTCCTATGGT
Organism: Kribbella pratensis; assembly: GCF_004365355.1. Lineage (GTDB taxonomy): Bacteria > Actinomycetota > Actinomycetes > Propionibacteriales > Kribbellaceae > Kribbella. The sequence continues at coordinate 1,881,603 of NZ_SODP01000002.1, forward strand.
CGAGCTGGACTCCTCGACGCGGAAGGCGATCGGCGAGCTGGACGGCCTGATCGACACCCGTGCAGCGCTGGCGTCGTGGGAGGAGTCGCTCGCGGCGCCGTACGACGGGCGCGAGGTGTGGGTGCACTCGGACCTGACGCCGGGCAACCTGCTCGTGTCGGCGGAGGGCCGGCTGACCGCGGTACTCGACTTCGAGACATGCGGTGTCGGCGATCCGGCGTGCGACCTGTTCCCCGTGTGGCACCTCTTGCCCGCTGAAGTGCGCGACGAGTTCCGTGCGGCGTTGGACGTGGACGACGCGACGTGGCTCCGCGGACGTGGGCGCGTGCTGTCCCAGGCCCTGATCGTGTGGTCGCACCAGAAGGACACCAACCCGGCGATCGCGAACTACGCGCGGCACGTCATCGGCGAGGTGCTCGCACCTCCTCGATAAGGTCTCTGAGCTGGCGGTCGACGCGCCAACTCCCGAATCTCCGAGCCCGATAGACGCTCCACCAGCTTGGTCAGCCGCGGGAGCCTGACCAAGCTCGTCGAGGACACCCAACCGGCGTCCGGCGTGACTAACCTCGGCAACGGCCGACCTCCCGGACAACGCCCAAGACCGGCTGAACGTCACCGATGTCCTGACACACCAACCGTCACCGATGTCTTGATACAGAACTGTCACCCATGTCCTGAGACATCACATGATCACTGCCAGAACGTATGCGATGCCGGCCCGGAGCAGCTTGGATCATCCACGTCGACCTGGAGAACCCCCCACGAAGCCTGCGCTGCCGTCCTGGCCCAAGCCGGCGACGTCGTGGTCATCGCCCCAGCTGAACTCTCCACGATGGTTCGCGAAGTCGCACGTACGATCGCGGACGGTTAGGTGCACGCGGCCATGGACACGGCGCGTTATCTGCGTGATGGTGAAATGTGGCGGGCGACCAATTCGTCCCTGCCGAATGGGGGAAAACCGTGCTGAAGAATCAACGACTCATGTTCCTGTTCGCCTTGGTGATGAGCGTACTGATAGCGCTCCCTGTGAATGCGCAAGCCGCGACGAATCAACTCTCCGGGGACGCGGTGTATGACGCGGTCCAGTGCCCTGCCCCGCCCACGGGGTACGAGGAATTCGTCAGCTACCCAGGGCTCGACATAACTGGCAGCCTGGACGGCTGCTGGTACACCAGAGTCGACTCCGCCCATCAGACGCCGAGCGGCGCATACCTGGAGACCGGTGCGGAGGTCTTCGTCGGCAGACTCAACGGTGGTCCCGAGGGAACATTCGCCACCACATACAAGTTCGAAGCCAAATTCGAACCCGATGGCGCGGAGATTCGCGGGCGTTGTCAACACCCGATCGTGGCAGGCAGTGGCACTGGCGGTTTCGCCGGCGCCACCGGCCGTCTCGACTTCAAGGACATCATCGGAGAACCAGTCACCTACGTTTACCGGGGTCATATCACGCTGACGTAATTCGGCAGCGAATCATCGACGTACTGCCAGAGTCTTGCCACCTTCTCGGTCTGGTTCTGCACGTTGAGTGCGTCCACCTGGATCCGATGGTCGGCGTCCGGGGGATTCGCCGCATCCGCCTCGTGGAGCATTCGGAACTTATCAGTCAGCCAAACCTTGCGGGACGCGGCACGCATCAGACCCATGACCGCGAACAGGGCGCTGCCTCAACCCACAGACCCGATGGCCACACCGTGTAGGCAGCGAGCGTGGCTTTGCTCGTGGCGGGCATGCCGATCCAGGTCTCTCGATAGCTCAGGCCGGCCGGGAAACTGTCCGGCGCGTTGTCCGAGGTGCCCGTGTCGCCGCCGATCGCTGACCTGTCAGAATGCGTTGCGTTGTGTCGAACATCTGTTCTAATGTTGGCCTCAGTTCGCGGTTCTCCACCCGGATTGTCCGATGGACCGAGCCTCCCACCTCTGATGTGGACGGGCCGGAGGACACCGCCGCCCGGGGTTGTGAGGACCCGGGCTGTGGAGAGTCCGCAGGTTCGCAGGGTTCGCAGACGACACTGGTACAGCTGGAGCGAGGTGGTCACGCAACGAAAGGACAGCGACAGATGCTGCTCGAACACCGCGGCCGACGACCGGTCGTGCCCGAATCCGCGTACGTCGCACCATCGGCCGTGCTCTGCGGCGCCGTCGTCCTTGGCGAAGGCAGCAGAGTCCTGCACGGTGCTGTGCTGACCGCGGAGAACGGCGAGGTCAGACTCGGCGAGAACAGTGTGGTGATGGAGAACGCCCTGGTGCGCGGCCGGGCCGACCATCCCGCTCTGATCGGCGACGCGGTCCTGGTAGGTCCCCATGCACACGTGAACGGCGCCACGGTCGAGAACGAGGTCTTCATCGCCACGGGCGCCGCGTTGTTCCCCGGTTCCGTCGCCGGCACAGGCGCAGAACTCCGGATCAACAGCGTGCTGCACGTGAACTCGCACCTGGAGGCAGGCACGATCCTCCCGATCGGCTGGATCGCGGCCGGCAATCCGGCACAGCTCTTCTCCCCCGACCGGCATGAGGAGCTGTGGCAGGTCCAGCGCGAGATGGACTTCCCGGGCACGGTGTACGGCGTCCCTCGTGGCACACCTCTGCGCGAGATCATGGCCCGCCAATCCGCCTTCTACGGTGCGCACCTCGAGGATCGCCTCATCGACCCAACCTGAACCAGCCCGTCTGGCGGTTCAGGCGGTGGTGAGGGTGTGGAGTTCGAAGCGGCGGATCTGCGCAGGGGAGGTTCCTGCGCAGGTCAGGCGGGCGTCGATGGTGTCGAGGTGAGCTGAGACCTCGACGGTGATCGATCCGCTCGGAGTTGCGTTCGGCGGCGTCGCGGGGTCCGTCGTTTTGAGGAGGATTCGGTAGTGGTGGTTTGGGAGTTGTTCGACGGACTGCGGTAGGAGGTTGTCGACGGTTGGTGAGTGACCGGCTTCTCGGGCGAAATGCTGGGCGGCTTGGACGGGCGGGGTGAACGCACCTGATCCACGGAGGAGATCGGGTACGACGAGGCCCTTGTCGTATTGGCTGGCGAGTTCGACGGCGCGGCTCGGTGGGACGTGGCCGTAGAACAGCCCGTGCGGGAGTACGACGACGTTCGCCGCGAAGCGATCGCCGCCGATGTGGCTGCATTCCCAGGTGCGCTCCGGGTACGCCGCCGCGAGCGCCGCAGCGACCGGGCGACCTCGCACGGCGCAACACGCGTCGTGACGCCCGTGCGTGCAGACGAGGTAGACCGGCTCGGTGCTGACCGTGCCTGCAACCTTGCCGGCAAGCACGTCGAGCAGGTGCTCATCCGTCGGCAACGGTCCCCAACGAACTTCTTCACGCCCCGGCCGACAGTCCACCAACCCCCACCGCCGCCCCCGCGTCCGATCCACCCGCCCATACCGCCGAACCAACACCGGCCGAATCCCCACCTCCCGACACAACCGCGCAACCGCGTCGGCGAGGGTGCGTTCGAGGGCGGTGAGGGCCTGGCGTGGCCAGGCGGTGTGGGATTCGATGAGGAGCCAGCGTTGTGCGGGCGGGGCGGTCGCTGTCAGCGAGTCGTGCCGGAGGTCAGCTCGGGCCGCGCAGCCCGTTTCCGGTCGGTACCGAGCGTCCCCGTCGTCCACGACACCTCACAATTCCACACCACCCCAAACCACCTTCAACCAGTCACTCCACGAACCTCAATTGCCGACTACCACCTCGCCAGCTCAGTTCTTGGTTGCCACGGCGACGCCTCAGTTCGCAGTGCCGACACGACGACTCACCCGCCGGTTGCCACCTCGGCGACTGATCTGTCAGCTGCCCACCGCGACGGCTGGGTTCGTTAGTTGCTGCCAAGACGGCTCAGTTCTCGATCGCCGGAACGGCGGCTCAGTTGTTTGTTGCCACCCAGCCGACTCGGTCCCCAGTTGGCACCCCGGCAGCTCACCTGTCGGTCGCCACCGCCGACACCTCAGCTGTCAGCGCCACCTCCGACGCCTCAGTTGTCGGTTGCCGCTCCGCGGGTCAGTCGTTGGTTGCCGCCGCGGCGGCGCACTGGTTGGTTGCCGCCGCGGGTCAGTCCGCAGTTGCCGGTATGGCGGGTTAGTTGGTGGTTGCTACTAGGACGGCTTCTTTTAGGAGGCGGCGGACTAGGACTAGTTGGTCGGGGCTGGGTAGGGCGGGGAGGGTGCCCACTTTGCAGTCGGTGCCGGAGGTTAGTTCGGTGAGGGCTGGTTGGGTGGATGGGGGGAAGGTGACTGTGCGGTCGGGTAGTTGGAGGACTACTGGGTCGCCGGGGATGACGCGGCAGCGGAGGCCTGGGCGTAGGCGGACTGTTGTGCCTATGGATAGGGACGCGATTGACGCCGCGTGAGCCAGCGGAGGAAGGGGGGCTGGTCGGTTGCTGGACCAGGTACGGCGGCGTAGGCGGGCGGCCAATGCGTCGGGAATTGCGGACCGGATCTGCTGGGCGAAGAGCTCGGCTACCGCAGGGAGGATCTCGGCGAGCTGGTCGGGGTCACCCGGGTCGAAGCCGAGCGGGAGTGCAGTGCGCAGGGCTGGCTCGTTGGCGGCTAGCGCGGCGAGCTCTTGCACGAGGAGGTAGCGCGTCAGGGTGTGCATTCCGACTGTTAGATGTGCGCTGACGCCGCCCAGTGCCTTGGCGGAGTGCAGGAACCCGCGCGGGACATACAGCGCGTCGCCGGGACGCAATACCTCGTCGATCACAGGAGCGTTGTCACGCGCAGCAGCTGCGACCGCTTGGGCGTGATCGGTCCACGGCTGGTTCCGCAGTGGGTCGACGTGGACGGGCTCATGCACGGTCCAGTGCTTCTCGCCTGCCACTTGGAGTACGAAGACGTCGTGTACGTCGTAGTGCGCCGAGAACCCCTGCGACTCGGCAGGGGTGATGTACGCGTTGATCTGCACCGGATGCCCAGAGTCCGCGGATAGCTGGGTCGAGAAGTCGACCAAGGCAGGCCAGGTCCGGTGCAGTGCCTGGAGTACGACGGTGTGCCCGCTGGCGAACAAGGCCGCCACCTTGTCGTCCTGGACTTGGTCGGCGATCTCAGCACCCACACCAGCCGGGCCGGTGAACTGACTGTCCCCCACGACCGCGCCGTTCTTGGCGATCCGCAAGAACGGCGTCCGCAGACCGCGACGGGACAGCAGTTCGTCGACCGCCTCCAGGCTGAACAGATCGTCGTACGGCGCAGGTAAATCCGGGCCGTGGGACAGCAGCGCCCGCGTACCCCAGTACGAGGTCGCGAACTCGTCCAGATCTCCTGCTACACAACGCCGGAGCGCCGGGCGCTCATCCCGCAGCTGACCCCGCAACCCGTCCGGCGACGACCCGTCAGCCAGAGGCCGAGGATTCCCGCGGTCCCGGGAGCTCCCGAGGCTCCCCGGGGTCCCGAGGTTCGCCCGGTTGCCAAGGTTATCCGGGGTCCCGGAGGTCCCGAGGTTCTCGAGGTTCGCCGGGTTCCCGAGGCTCCCCGGGTTCCCGAGGTTCGCCCGGTTGCCAAGGTTATCCGGAGTCCCGGAGGTCCCGAGGCTTACGGGGTTCTCGAGGTTCGCCGGGTTCCCGAGGCTCCCGGAGGTCCCGAGGTTCGCCGGGTTCCCGAGGCTATCGGGAGTCCCGAGGCTCCCCGGGCTCCCGAGGTTCCCAGGGCTCCCGGAGGTCCCAGCCCCCGGGGTCCCGGAGCTCCCAGCCTCCGGGGACTCGGAGGTCGCGGGGGTGGCGGGGGTGGGGTCGGGCCCGGCGTCCGGCATGGGGGTCACCAGCTCCCGGAGTTCCCGCCGCCGCCTTCGCCGCCACCGGCACCTCTGTCGGCACCGCCATCTGCGCCACCGTCAGCGCCGCCGTCGGAGCCGCTCGGGTTCGCGCCGCCATCCGCAGTACCTTCGCCACCGGCACCGCCGTCCGCGCCACCATCCTGCGCACCCTGGGAAGCGCCGCCGTCAGCCAGCCCTTCGCCGGAGCCGGATCCACCGCCAGCACCACCATCAGCGCCGCCGTCGCTTGCGCCCTCGTTGGCGCCGCCGTCCGCGGTGCCCTCGCCGTAGTTGCCCGAGCCGCCACCCGCGCCGTCACCCGCACCGCCATCGGCGCCACCGTCCTGCGCACCCGGCGAGGCACCACCGTCAGCCGGCCCCTCCCCAGTGCCACCAGCGCCACCATCGGCACCACCGTCGGCGCCGCCGTCGGAGGACGAGCTGTCGCCGTACCCACCGGACGTGTTGCCGCCCGCGCCGCCGTCGGCTCCGCCATCGGTGCCGCCGACGTTGGCGCCCCCGTCGGCCAGGCCTTCGCCACCTTCGGATGAGGTGTTCATGTCGTCGTCGCTGAGACCCATTGTGCTGCTCCCTTCGCGAATGGCCAGAAAGATGCCCGGGACATCGTCAAGGGGGCACCCTGGCCATCTTGTGCGCAAAGTGGAGCTCCGCTAAACCCCTCGAGCGTTACAGCGCCAACTCGATTCAGCAGCGGGTACAGGGTCGGTTCAGCGAAGGAGATCCGCGAGTACCTTCACGAAGCCATCGGTGACGTCCTCCGGCCGTACGGCGACCCGTAACCAGTCCGGCCCCAGCCCGGGGAACGTGTCCCCGCGACGGACCGCAAACCCCTGCGCACGTAGGGATTCCCGCAATTCCGCAGCACCCCGGACGTGGACGAGAACGAACGGCGCCGACGCCGCGCCGTACGTCGAAAGGCCGGGTGCCGTCGCGAGCTTGTCAAGCAGGTGGACACGTTGCCGGGAAATGTCCAGCGCGGCCTGTGCCGCTTCCGCCACGGCCCGCTCGTTGCTGCAGGCAATTGCCGCCGCGAGAGCAGGAGTGGACACCGGCCACTGAGGTTGAACGGCTGACAATTGTTCGATCAAACTCGGCGCCGCGAGGACATATCCGACCCGCAGCCCGGCAAGCCCCCAGGTCTTGGTCAGGCTACGTACCACCACGAGCCCCGGGATCGATGCGCAGGCGAGCGATTCGGGTTCACCCGGCACCGCGTCCATGAACGCCTCGTCGACGACCAGGATCCGGTCGGGCCGTGCCAGTTCACGCAGCGAGTCAGCTGGGTGCAGCACAGAGGTCGGGTTGGTCGGGTTGCCGATGACGACGAGGTCGGCATCCCGCGGTACGGCGGACGGGTCCAGCACGAACCCGTCCTCGGGCCGCAGGATCACCCGGTCGACCAGGTGCCCGGCCGAACGCAACGCCGCCTCGGGCTCGGTGAACTGGGGATGAACGACGACCGGATGCCGCGGCCGGAAGGCCCGCGCGATCAGCACGAACGCCTCCGCAGCGCCGGCGGTGAGCAGCACCCGATCCGGCGACACGCCATGGCGGCGCGCGACCGCGTCGACCGCCGCCCCAGGACGTGGGTACGCCGCGAGCTCCGTCAGGCTCGCCGTGATCGCGTCGACCAGCCAGGGCGGCGGAGTGCCCGCGCGAACGTTGACGGCGAGGTCGACAAGACCCTCGCCGACCTCTAGATCACCGTGATGCTCCAGATCAAACGCATCGACCACGCCAGGAGGTTAACGTGTCAATGACCATTTCGGACCAGTCGGTCCGCGCACTGGTCGCTCAGCGTGGCGTGACGGAGTACCGGCGGTTCTGGAGAGACGGGTTGCGTTTGCGTACGTCGGCCAGCCGCTCGCCCGTGATCTCGGCGAACGCGTGCCCGTCCGACTCGCCTACCGAAGCCAGTGCGATCCCCTGCGGATCCACGACCTGGCTGAGGCCGCAGTACTTCTTGCCGTTCTGTGCGGCGGCTGCGACGTAGCAGGTGTTCTCCACCGCGCGCGCAGTGAGCAGAGTGGTCCAGTGGTGCTCTTTGAGCGGTCCGCGCACCCAGGCCGCCGGGACGACGAGCACCTCCGCTCCAGCGTCGATCAGTGCGCGGGAGAGCTCTGGGAAGCGCAGGTCGTAGCAGGTCATCAGTCCGAGCTTCCGGTCGCCGACCTGCACGACCACCGGAACTACATCGCCAGCGGTGAGCTGGTCGGACTCCTTGTATCCGAACGCGTCGTAGAGGTGGATCTTGCGATACGCGCCGAGCAGTGACCCGTCCGCACCAACGGCCAGCAGGGTGTTGTAGGGACGGTGCTGGTCACAGCTGCGTTCGAACATGCCGGCCACAATCGCCACGCTGTGCTCGACCGCAGCCTTCCGTAGCGTCGCCACGAACTCACCGTCGAGCGACTCGGCCGCCTCAGCCACCGACTCACCCTCGACAGCGAAGTCGGACATCATCGCCTCCGGCAGCACGACGACATCAGGCCTGCCCTGTGCGGCGTCCGCGACCAGGCGACCGACCAGGTCCCGGTTGGCGGCCTTGTCGTAGCCACTGGCGGTCTGCACCACAGCGATCCTCATCTCTCCATGGTGCCGCACAACTCGGGTGCGAGACTGCCTCCGTGGAGTTTGACGCGGTGGTGCTGGCTGGGGGCGGGTCCACTCGGTTCGGTGGGGTGGACAAGGCGATGTTGGTGCTCGACGGCATGACCCTGCTGGATCGGGTGCTGACCGCAACGGAAGGGTCAACCTCGACGGTAGTGGTCGGTCCGGTGCGTACGACGTACCGCGAGGTCGACTGGACCGTGGAGGATCCGCCGGCGGGCGGACCAGTGGCGGGGCTTGCGGCCGGCCTTCAGCGAGGTACCGCGCCAATCGTCGTGGTCGTGAGCTGCGACCTGCCCTGGTTGACGAAGGACGACGTGAGCACGCTCGTCGACGGGCTCGGTGAGTACGACGGGTACGGGCTGCGCGACTCGTCCGGGCAGGAGCAGCAGCTGGCGACGGCGTACCGCCGTACAGCGTTGACAGAGGCGATCCATCAGGTCGGCGATCCCCGGGACAAGTCGGTACGCCGTACGCTCGCCGGGCTCGACATCGCCTGGAGCGAACCGACGCGGGCCGGCGACGACGTCGACACCTGGGCCGACCTGGACGACTGAAAATGAATGGACACGACTCGTAGCGTCGAACCTGTGGATATCGCCCGCGTCGTGACAGATGCCCGCCCCGGCACCGACATCGTCGAAATCGTCGAGCGCACCGGTGGCCAACTCAGCACCGTCTACGAAGTACGCACGGACAGCGATCCGCTGATCGTGAAGGTCTATGCGCCGGAGTGGGCGTGGAAGCAGGCGAAGGAAGTCCACGTCTACGGCCTGCTGGAGCAGGAACTCAGCGGCTCGATCCCCCGAGTGGTCCACGTCGGCGACAGCGTCACGATCCTCACCAAGCTCGACGGGGTGCCGCTGTCCGAGCTCGAGCCGCCGGACTGGCGTGCGACGTACACGCAGCTCGGCCAACTGCTCGCTCGTATCCATCGCATCGGACAGCCGGAGTACGGCTATCTGACTGACCAGATCCTCGATCCGCTCCCGGACAACGAGCAGTACATGGACCGGCAGTTCGCGAAGAAGATGAGCGAGTTCGAGCAGCTCGGCGGAGACGCGAAACTGCAAGCAAAGATCGCTGCGTACGTCGCGCAGCATCGGCACCTATTCGCCGACAACGAGGCCGCTGTGCTGTGCCACAACGACTTCCACGAAGGCAACGTGCTCGTGGATCCGGACACCTGGCGCGTCACCGGGTTCATCGACGTCGAGAACGCGATCGCCGCCGACCCGCTCATCGATATCGCCAAGACGATCCAGTACTCCGCCCACGACAACGCCGAGAAACTCGCCGGCCTCGCCGATGGGTACGGCGACCTGCCGGCGGAGCGGACCGATCTCTACCGGCTCTACCATTCGCTCGAACTATGGGACTGGTTCCAGTCGATAGGCGAGACTACTTACCTCGACAGCATCGCCCGGGACATGGAGCAGCTGGTCGCACCCTGAGGGTAAGTTGTGAAGCATGCGAGCTGTCGTGTGTGAGGGTGCCGGCGGAATCGAGGTCCTCCGGATCGGCGAGATCCCGGACCCGCAACCAGCCGTCGACGAGGTCGTCATCGACGTCGTCGCCGCCGGCGTGAACCGGGCCGATCTCATGCAGCGGCAGGGCTTCTACCCGCCGCCGCCCGGCGCCCCCGGCACGATCGGGCTCGAGGTGTCGGGCCGGATCTCCGCGGTCGGCGCCGAGGTCGAGGGCTGGTCCGTCGGCGACGAGTGCTGCGCGCTGCTCGCCGGCGGCGGGTACGCCGAGAAGGTCGCCGTACCCGCTCCACAGGTGATGCCGGTCCCTGACGGCCTGGATCTGGTCAGCGCCGCCGCGCTGCCCGAGGTCGTGGCGACCGTCTGGTCGAACATCTTCATGACCGCACACCTCAAGGCCGGCGAGACCCTGCTGGTACACGGCGGCTCGTCCGGGATCGGCTCGATGGCGATCCAGCTAGCGGTCGCGCACGGCGCACGGGTGCTGACCACGGTCGGCAGCAAGGAGAAGATGGAGTTCTGCACCCGGCTCGGTGCGGACGTCGCGATCAACTACAAGGAAGCCGAGTGGGCCTCGGTCGTCCAGGAGGCGACCAAGAAGGCCGGCGCCGACGTCATCCTCGACATCATGGGCGCGAAGTACCTGACCGACAACGTGAAGTCGCTCGCGTACGACGGACGCCTGGTCGTGATCGGGATGCAGGGCGGCGCGAGGGGCGAAGTCGACCTCGGCCGGCTGATGAGCCGGCGCGGCTCGATCATCGCCACCGGCCTGCGGTTCCGCTCGGTCGAGGACAAGGGGCGGATCCTCGCCGAGGTCGTCGGCCACGTCTGGCCGCTGATCGCGGAGAAGAAGGTCCGTCCGATCGTCCACACCACCTTCCCCCTCGCCGAGGTCGCCAAGGCTCACGAGACCCTCGAGCAGTCCAGCCAGCTGGGCAAGGTCCTGCTGACGATCTAGCGAACCTGCCGCACTGACCAAACCCCTCACTCGGGCCGGGCTCACGCTCAGCCGCTGATCGACATGTCCGTTGGAGCGAGGTTGGTCAGTGCGGGGAGTTCGCTCACCTCGATTCCAGGTTGGCCGTGGCCCACTCCGGATCGGGTTCCACCAGCTGAATCACGTCGATCCAGGTGCCGGCAGGGTCGCGAACGAAGAAATGCCGCTGCCCGAACACCTCGGTCACCGGCTCGGTCTCGAGCCGGACGCCACCTTCGACCAGTAAAGCGGCGACCTTGTCCACGTCGTCGACGATGAAGCCGAAGACATTCGTACTCTCGGTTTGCGCCGACACCGCTGCCGGAACGGTCGGATGACCCCGCTCGCAGATCGCGAGCTCCCAGTCCGCCGTACCCCGGCGGAGCGTGATGAACCAGCCGAGGTCGATACCGACCTGGAGATCCAGGTACTGCGTGTAGAAGGCGGCGACGTCCGAAGGCCGGTCGGTCACCACGGTCGCGCCGAATGCCGCGGGTTGCATAGATCTCCTGACTACTACAGCTGTTGTTGTTGTGTACGACAGTTGTAGTGGAACCCTGGTAGCCTGTCAACATGCCGCGGAACCCGGAACGCCGTGCCCAGCTCGCTGACGCCGGCCTGGCCGTCCTCGCGGAGGCCGGCGCCCGCGGACTCACCCATCGAGCCGTCGACGCCGCCGCCGGGCTCCCTGCCGGCACTGCGTCGAACTACTTCAAGACCCGCGACGCGTTGCTCGGTGCACTCGGCGAGCGGATCTTCGAGCGGCTCGCGCCGGACCCAGCCGTCCTCGAGCCACTGGCCCAGCGGAAGCCGGATGTCGATCTGATGACCGACTACGTGCGCTACATCGTCGAGCGTCTGCTCGGGCGCCCCGAGCTCTCGCTCGCTCTCCTGGAGCTCCGCCTGGAGGCAGCTCGCCGCCCGGGTCTCAACGAGATCCTGTCGCGGACAATCCGGCAGGGCTTCGACGCGGACGTCGCGTTCAACGCGAACGCCGGCCTGCCGGGCGGCGCCGAGGAGATTCGCCTGCTGCACTTCGCGATCGACGGCCTGGTCCTCGACCAACTGACCCCGGGGACCGGCCATCCGTACGACGTCGACGCGACCACCGCACGCCTCGTCCGCCGTCTCACCGCGAAGGACTGATCGCGACCTCGGGGTACGCGACGGGGTACGGCGGTGTGCTGGCGATGCGCCATTGACCGCAAGCGCAACGCTGGTACACGACCAGACCCTCGCTGACCTGATGGGCGGACACTGCGCTCCAGCGGTGCCGATGGGTTTCTGTCATGAAACCATCGTGATGTAATGGCATTATGCATCTCAACCCTTACGGCGCGGACGCGGTTCTGCTGGCGGTCAACCTGGTCACTCGGCCGGCGACCACACCGGAGGAGCTGGCCGAGCGGTGCGAGGAGAGCGGCGTCGAGAGCCGGCTGGTGCGCGAACGGCGCGTGACCGCGGCGGACCTGGCGGCCGTCAACATCGCGATCGAGGAGTGGCTGCAGGTTGTGGACGCGGAGGACGAGCAGACGCGGGTCGATCTGGTGAACGCGATGCTCGCGAAGTACACCGAGCATCCGCGGCTCACGAACCACGCGGGCGACGGCTGGCACATGCACTACCGCCCGGAGAACGTCCCGGTCGGGCGATTGGTCGCGACACTGATCAGCACGGGTACGGCGCTGCATCTGGCCGGCCGCGGCATCACGCGACTCGGCCGCTGCGCCACGGACGGCTGCGACAACGTGTACGCCGACCTGTCCCGCACCGGGCGCCAACGCTACTGCAGCCCGACCTGCGCCAACCGCGACGCCGTACGCCGCCACCGCGCCCGCGCATCCTGAGCCCCTCCTTGAGCACCGGCCAACCACCCGACGATGCCGGCGATGGTCGGTGAGGGCTCAAAGTGGGGTCGAACTACGATGGGCAGATGACCGAGAGCAGCAGCGAGCGCCAGGGAATTCCGATGACTGGGGCGAAGACCGAGGACGGCAAGGTGCTGATCGTCGGGCCTGATGGCATGGCCGTCGAAGGGCCGCCGCGCTCCGACGACGACCACCGCGACGAGCAGGAGGACGAGCCGCGTTCGGTGACCGAACTGGTCGAGCAACCGGCCAAGGTCATGCGGGTCGCCAACATGATCCGGCAGCTGCTGGAAGAGGTGAAGTCGGCGCCGCTCGACGAAGCCTCCCGGGCCCGGCTGCGCGCGATCCACAAAGCGTCGATCAAGGAGCTCGAGAGCGGTCTGGCGCCGGAACTCGTCGAGGAGCTGGAGCGGCTCAGCCTCGACTTCACCGACGACAGCACCCCGACCGACGCCGAGTTGCGGATCGCGCAGGCGCAGCTGGTGGGCTGGCTGGAGGGCTTGTTCCACGGCATCCAGACCGCGCTGTTCGCGCAGCAGATGGCCGCGCGGCAGCAGCTCGAGCAGATGCGGCGCGCACTGCCCGGCGGCCAGCCGCTGCCCGAGGGGCACCCGGGCTTCCCCGGCTCACCGCAGGCCGCCAATACCGAGGACCCGCGCACCGGCGGGATGTATTTGTAATCGCCTTATTTCAAAGGCTGCAACAACTCCTCGAGGACGGCGGCGACGCCGTCCTCGTCGTTTGCAGGACAGACTTTGTCCACTACTGCCAGAACTTCGGGGTGTGCATTGGCCACGCCGTACGACGTACCCGCCCAGGCGAGCATCGGCAGATCGTTGACGGAATCACCGAACGCGATCGTCTCAGCAGCCGAGATCCCTTGCTCTGCGGCGAAATCGGCCAGCATCGCCGCCTTCGAGACACCACTTGCGGAAATCTCCACCAATCCGTGACCGCCGCTGTGGCTGGCCGTGACCCGTTGGCCGACCAACGGTGTGACCAGCGCCAGCAGCTCGTCGGAGGGCAGGCTCGGATGCCGGACGAGCAGTTTTGCGGCCGGCTCCGAAAGCAGCTCCTCGACCGCGGCGACCAACGTGTCGTCAGGTTTGGGCCAGCGGTTGAGGTAGACCGGTTCCTGTCCGTAGCGGTCCGGTCGCTCGATGGCGAACTGCACGTCGGGGATCGCCGTACGGATCGCTTGCGCGACGTCGAGCGCGACCGCGGGATCGATCAATCGGGTCCGGATCGCCTTGCGACGCAGGACGTCGTACAAAATAGCGCCGTTGGCAACTATCGCGATCCCGTGATCGCCGACCAGATACGACAGGTCGTGCAGCCAGCGAGGTGGCCGGGCGGTGACCATCACGAAAACACTTCCGGCGTGCTGTGCCGCGAGTACGGCGGACCGCGTCCGCTCGGACACGGTGCCGTCGCTGCGGACCAGCGTTCCGTCGAGATCGGTGGCAATCAGGCGGGGGTACTGCGAAGCCGTCACCAGGCCACCGTATCCTCGTCGCAGCCGGCGTCGCACTACTCCTCCCGACGCCCCGGGCGCAAGCTGTTGGACGTCGGTTTCAGCCCGTTTTGACTTATCTGATTGAGCTTTTGACAACGTCATCAGACCGTTACGGCAGGATGCTGCAAAGGCAGCAAGTTCCCCTGCGCGGCACGGTTGGCGCGTGATTTCATGCGTTGGTCTGGTGGGGAACCGGCGGCTGTTCGGCCGCGTCCTAAGCGTGTTCTGGTTCAGCGCGACTGATGCCGCCCCGCTCCGGAAGCACACAGAAACGTCGAAGAACTGTTGTGGAATTGGCTGCAACCAAATCCCCGGCAGTGGCGTCAACAGTTATGGATCGGTGCGTCCCGCGCCCGGGACGACATGGTGGGCCGGCAACAAAGCGCGGGTCCATCAGCTAGCGGATCCGTGCGGGCGAACGTTGTTCATCGTTCGTTCACTCGGGTCTTGATACTTGGGGAGCCTTGATGACCGTCAACAGCGCCAATCTAGCGGGGCCGGGGGGCAGTAGCTCCCGAGCGGCTGTCGACACATCTTCCATCAGGGAGGGGGCAATGACCGGCTGCATCGCCCGCTCCGACATCTTTCAGCACCGCTTGATGGAAGAGCCGCCGCCCGCGTCCGCAACCCGCCGTACGCGGGAGCGGTACGAACAACTCGTCCGCGAGGCAAAGGCGTTGTGCGCGTCCTGCCCGCTCTTCACCGAATGCCTGTACAGCGCCGTCGCCGAGCACGATGTCAGCGGCTTCGTCGCCGGAACCACTGCCGTACAACGGCGTTCGATCCGCAACCTGCTCGACGTCGAGGTGCAGGCCGACGACTTCGACCAGCTCGCCGGTGCACGGGGCACGCGCCGGCCGGTGAGCCACGAAGAGGTCCTCCGGCTGCGCACGCAGTACCCGAACGACAGCCTGGAGTCCCTGGCCATGCGGCTGGGCTGCTCGCTGTCGACGGTGAAGCGCCACCTGCGCCGTGCCCGGCGCGGCCAGAGCCCGGCAGCCAAGACGCCGCGGCCGCGGCCCGAGGTCAGCGCCGTGCTCGACGCGTTCGACGCCGTCGTCGACCAGCAGTCCCAGGCACGCCGGACCGGCAGCAGCCGGGTTGCTTGATCCGATACTCGGCCCGCCAGCGGACTATCGGAGACACGGGGCCCGGAACTCCTGTATACACAGGGGTTCCGGGCCTTTCGGTTGCCTACCGCAAGTTGATCGCGTCAGGCCATTCGATCCTCGCCGAAAAGCCTGTGGTCAGAACCAGCGGTTGAGTATCGTGGCCACGCCGTCGTCCTGGACGGATTTGGTCACCTCGTCGGCGGCCGACTTCACCTCTTCAGGAGCCGAACCCATGGCGATACCGAGACCGGCGTACGTCAGCATCTCGATATCGTTGCGTCCGTCACCTATCGCCAGCAGGCCGGACGGATCCAGGTCGTACTGCGCGAGCGCGACCTTCAGCCCGGTCGACTTGTCGACGCCTTCGGGGGCGATGTCGAGCCAGGCGGTCCAACCGACGAAATAGCTGACGCCGTGCAGGCCGAGGCGTTCCGCCAGGTGGACGAAGTCGCTCTCCGACTGGTCCGGGTCACGGATGATCAACCGGGTCACGGGCTGCGGCGCGAGCTCGTCGTCGCCGACAACGCGGATCCTGGCATCACGACCGAGGTCGCCGTCCGGGAACGGCGCGGTCACCAGGTAGGTGCCGTCGAACTCCTCGACGGCCATCCGTGCGTTCGGCGCGTGCTTGCGCACCGACGTGATCACCGTCGACGGGTCGAAGGTCCGCTCGTCGACGACGTCGCCGTCCGGGAACCGCATCGTCCGCGCGCCGTTGCTGCAGACAACGAATGCGCCGGCCGGCAGGCCGAGCCGCTCGGCCACCGGCTTGGTGGTCGACCAGGCCCGGCCGGTGGCCAGGATGACGGGAACCTGCGCCGCCGTACGGCGAACGGCGTCCAGAACTGCCGGCGACAATCCCTCGTCGTGATCTATGAGCGTGCCATCGATGTCCAGGGCAACGGCTGTCGGCCTCCCGGTCATTTACCGACCGGTTCGAGGACCTCGCGACCGCCGACGTACGGCTGGAGCGCCGTCGGCACCCGGACCGAGCCGTCGGCCAGCTGGTGTGTCTCCAGGATGGCGACGATCCAGCGGGTGGTGGCCAGCGTCCCGTTCAGCGTCGCGACCGGCTGCGTCTTGCCGTCGGCGTCGCGGTGCCGGATGTTCAACCGGCGGGCCTGGAAGTCCGTGCAGTTCGACGTCGACGTCAGCTCGCGGTACCGGCCCTGCGTCGGCACCCACGCCTCGCAGTCGAACTTCCGGTACGCCGAGACGCCGAGGTCACCGGTCGCGGTGTCGATCACCCGGTAGCTCAGCTCCATCTTGTCGAGCATCTCCTTCTCCCAGGACAGCAGCCGCAGGTGCTCGTCGGCGGCGTCCTCGAGCTTGCAGTAGGAGAACATCTCAACCTTGTCGAACTGGTGGACGCGGATGATCCCGCGGGTGTCCTTCCCGTGCGACCCGGCTTCCTTGCGGTAGCAGGACGACCAGCCGGCGTACCGGATCGGGCCGTTGGACAGGTCGAGGATCTCGTCCATGTGGTAGCCGGCGAGCGCGACCTCCGACGTACCGGTCAGGTACAGCTCGGGGTCCTCGAGCCGGTACACGTCGTCGTGCGCCGACAGGTACCCGGTGCCGCCCATCACCTCGGGCTTGACCAGCGTCGGCGTGATCATCGGGGTGAAGCCGTTCTCCACCGCCTGCTGGACGGCCAGCTGCAGCATGCCGAGCTGGAGCAGCATACCGGCGCCCTTGAGGAAGTAGAACCGGCTGCCCGAGATCTTGGCGCCGCGCTCCATGTCGATCGCATCGAGCAGTTCGCCCAGCTCGAGGTGATCGCGGGGCTCGAAGCCCTCGGCCGCGAAGTCACGCGGCTTGCCGACCTCCTCGACCACGACGAAGTCGTCCTCGCCGCCGACCGGAGCCTCGTCGGAGACCAGGTTCGGCAGCGCCTTCGCGAGCTCGTCGAAGCGCTGCTCGGCCTCCTTGGCAGCCGCCTCGTTGGCCTTCACGTCCGCGGCCACGGCTTTGGTCCGCTCCAGCAGAGCGGTCCGCTCGTCACCCTTCGCCCGGGCGACCTCCTTGCCGAGCGACTTCTGCTCGGCCCGCAGCGCCTCGAAGGCGGAGATGGACGATCGACGCTCACTGTCGGCAACCAGGATCTGGTCGACCAGGTCCGTACTCTCACCGCGCTTGGTCAGGGCCGCGCGGACGACATCGGGGTTCTCACGGAGCAGTTTCGCGTCAATCACACCCATGAGGGTATCGGGGCGTGTCATCGGCGGCGAAGTCTATTCGGGATGATGGGGTGTGTCTCGTCGAGGAGCGTGCCGCACGCTTCTCGACGAAGCACTGAGTGCACCCGATCACGGAGGGGGCCTGAGGGGGCGATGAACCACCACCCACCCAGTCCGGTCGGCCGCGCGCTCACGGTCGTGCTGGGTGCGCTGCCGTTCACGGTGATCACGCTGCTGGTGTTCGAGCACTGGCCGCCGCTGGCGCGCTGGGACCAGTCGGTCGCCGACCGAGTCGCTTCGTACGGCGCCGTGCACGAGAGCGTCGTCGACTTCTGGCAGGTCGTCGGGGCGGTCGTGCTGCCGTGGACGTCGCGGGCGGTGATCGTGATCGTCGCGGCGTACCTCTGGCATCGCCGCGCCCGCTTGCTGACGTTCTGGCTGCTCACGTCGGCGGCCGCCGAGCTCGTGCTGGTCCAAGTGGTTCAACAGATCTTCGAGCGCGAGCCGCCGGCCCAGATGCTGGTCACGGCGAGCGGCTACTCGTACGTGTCCGGTCACGCGACGGCCGCGTTCGTGATGGCCGGCGCGCTCGGCGTCGTACTGCCGTCGGTGCGGGGTTGGCGGCGACGGTTCCGGCTGCTGGTCCTGCTGCCGGTGATCGCGGTGGTGTGGATCGTGTCGGCCGACCGGATCGCGTTGAACGTCCACTACGTGTCCGACGTACTCGGCGGCTGGGCGCTCGGTCTGGCCATCCTGACCGCGACGTCGATCGGGTTCGGTCTCCGACCGGGGCTGCGCCGCCGCCGACGTCGTACGCCGTCAGATGGCGACGGTACGGCGGCTCCCCCGCGGGCAGCCGTGATCGTCAACCCGATCAAGGTCGGCGACGGCGTCGCGTTCCGCCGGAAGGTCACGCGAGCCCTCGAGGTCCGTGGGTACGACGAGCCGCTGTGGCTGGAGACCCGCGAGGACGACGCCGGCAACGCGATGGCCAAGCAGGCGATCGAGTACGAATCGGATCTGGTGCTGGTCGCGGGAGGCGACGGCACGGTCCGGGTGGTCTGCTCAGCGCTCGCGCACACCGGCATCCCGGTCGGCGTGATCCCGGCCGGCACCGGCAATCTGCTGGCCCGCAACCTGCACATCCCGCTCGACCTGGACGACGCCCTCGAGCGGACGCTGGAAGGCCGCGACCGCCGGATCGACCTGGTCCGGGTGCACGGCGATCAGCTGGACACGGACCACTTCGCTGTGATGGCCGGCCTGGGGCTGGACGCCGCGATCATCTCCGACGCGCCGCCGCATCTGAAGAAGCAGATCGGCTGGACGGCGTACCTGGTGTCGGCCGCGAAGAACATCAACCATCCGTCGGTGCGGGTGAGCCTGGCGCTGGACGACGCGGAGCCACTCGAACGACGGGTCCGGACGGTCGTGGTCGGGAACGTCGGGATGCTGCAGGCGAACATCCCGCTGCTGCCTGACGCACGGCCGGACGACGGCCTGCTGGACGTGGTCGTGATCGCACCGAGGCGGGTGACGCAATGGCCGATCGTCCTCTGGCGCCTGATGACGCGGACCAACCGGACGGACATGTACCTCGAGCGCTTCACCGGCCGGAAGGTGGAGATCCACGCAGCCGTCGACGTCCAACGCCAACTCGACGGCGACCCCATCGGCCCAGGCCGCTACTTGGTGTGTGAGATCGAGCCCGGCGCACTAACCGCCCGAGTCCCCAAGCGCAGGTAGCCACCCCGCCAGAAGACCCCGACGGCGGGCCGGGGGGGTGGGTTTCGTGGCCTGGGCCGGTTCAGGCGGTCTGGTTGGTGGGCTTCGCGGCCTGGGCCGGTTCAGGCGGTCCGGTTGCCGACTTGATGCTCTCGGGCGAGCGCATCCAGCCAGACCGCCAGGCCCTCGAGGTCATTTACGTGATCCCCTCCCACGGAGATCTGCCGCTTTCGGCGATCCACGGCCGGGACGACGGTGACGAACCCGACCCACCCGCGAGACGCGTCTACCGGACGGCGCGGATCGGACGGGCGCCGGCGCCGGGAGCTCGGGCTTTCGATGGCCGTGATCTCGTCCCAGGTGAGACGTTTCCGGCCGAGCGATACCCCGCTCCTGTCCACGATCAGAATCGGCCGACCTGAGAGGGAGATCCGGGCATACATCCAGACCACCGGAACCGCGGTCGGCACCGCGACCACGCAGAAGAGCGGCCACCATCGCCAACTCTGCCGACCAAGCGCGGCAGATACGACGGAAGCAACCTCGTTCGCGACCAAGAACCCGTAGAGCACCGCCTTCAGCGCCGTAACCCTCCGCCGCGGCGGAATCCGCACCTCACCTGCCCGCCCGAACTCCGCCGCCCAGTCAGCTGGCCCCAGCCCAGTCCCCACACCCCACCGCCTCCAGGCACCATCGAAGTCCCGGCCCCCGGACCTTCCCGCTGATGGTAAAGGAGCCAAACCCTCAACGCACCACAGCAGCAGCGCACGGCCGCCGCCGCCAAACCACACTCCTCACCCCCACAGCCCACAGGAGACATGGCATCCATGGCATCCACGGCATGCACGCCATCCACGGCAGCACGGCAGCACGGCAGCACGGCAGCACGGCAGCACGGCAGCACGGCAGCCAGCTAGCAGTCACCCCCGGGTGGCAGCCCGTGCACCTGGCGGGTAGCCAGACGGTCCCGGTGGCAGCCGGGACGGTGCGGGTGGCAGCCGGAAGATCCCCACGCAGTCCGAGGATCCCGACGGCAGCCGGACGCCGCGACCGAAGAAGACCTCGCCGGTACGACGTTCGCCGCCGCCAAGGCGCGGCGCCGCAGCCGGAGCACCCGGAGGGTAGCCGGAAGGGTGCACCGGCGCTCAGCCAGGGGTGGGCGGGAGCGCCCGGAGCGGGTGCACCGAAGGAGCGCAAAGACGGAAGGCGACCGCGCGGCACGCGGGAGGCCGCTCATCACTCTCCCCGTCGTCACGCTCACAACAGGCTGGTCAGCCGCTCAGCAGTCACCCGCGGGCGGCAACCCGCACACCCGGCGGTAGCCGGAAGAACCCGGCTGTAGCCGGAAAGGATGCACCGGCGGTAGCCGGGGGGTGGGTGGGGTGCGGGCGTAGTGGGTGCGCCGAGGAGTGGAGCGGCGAGAGGCGGCTGCGGAGCGCGGGCGAGTGCGGGCCAGGCGGGGCGGCCTTAGTTGACTGTTGGGCCGGATTCTTTGTGGAGGGTGTCGATGGCTTCTTCTTCTTCCGGCGAGAGTTTGGATTCGCTGGTGAAGGACTTGATTTCCTTGGCGTACGTGCGGGCGTCGGCGCGGCTGTTGATCGACGTGAGGACGACGCCGTCGCCGTTGTTGTCGAGGATTGCCATGGACCACGACAGTTTTCCGCCGGTTTCGCCGAAGGCGTCGTACCGGACGACGGCGAGGTGCTGGAGGGTGTCCTTCAGTTCGGCACGGGTGACGGCGAGTTCCTTGCCGAGTTTGCGGAGTTCGGACTTCACCGTGCCGGGCTTGGGTTCGGGCTCGGGTGCGGGTTCCGGCTCGGGGAGTGGAGCGGGCGCGGACGACGTGTCGGTCCGGGCCCGCAGGGCCTGGATCGCGAAGACCAGGGCAAGCACCGCCACGAACAGGGCAGCGACCCCGAAGGCACCGGCTAACGTCGAAGACACGCACGAGAGCCTAAAGCATCCGGTGTTATGCCTGAGTGTTCAGGCGATCGCACAGCGTGTGTGAGTGGGACGGATGCGGCACCTCGGGCCGGGGCAACGTAGATTCGCGGCGTGACACATTTGCCTGATCAGGGCCCACAACCGGGCGTCCACGACCTCGGATATGCCCGCCTCGACACCGACCGCTTGGAGCGTACCGGCGACGCCGAAGTCGTCTACGGAGCCGGCAAGACGCCGTCTCAGGTGGTGGAACTGCTGCGCACACTGCACGCCACGCACCCCGGACACGCCGTCCTCGCGACCCGGCTGACCGAAGAGGCGCAGGAGGCGGTGACCGCTGCGCTGCCGGAAGCTGTCGTTGATCCGGTCGGGCGTACGGCGGTCCTCGGCGAGCCCGGCGCACTGCGCGGAACCGTCGCCGTGGTTGCTGCTGGTACCTCGGATGCGCCGGTTGCGGCTGAGGCGGCGACGACTGCTCGCGTCTTCGGCGCTGACGTGGACGTCATCACGGACGTCGGTGTGGCTGGACTGCACCGGGTGCTCGGCGTACGGGAGCGGCTGAACGCCGCGGACTGCTTGATCGTCGTGGCCGGTATGGAGGGTGCGCTGCCCAGCGTCGTCGGCGGACTGGTCGGCGTACCGCTGGTGGCTGTGCCGACGTCGGTCGGGTACGGCGCATCGTTCGGCGGACTGGCTGCGCTGCTCGGGATGCTGAACTCGTGTGCGCCTGGGGTGTCGGTCGTGAACATCGACAACGGATTCGGCGCCGGGGTCTTCGCCGCTCGGGTCGCCCGCCAGTCCGTTCCGCGTGAAACGAAGGAAGCCTGATGCGCATCGCTTGGCTCGACTGCTCCGCCGGCGCCTCCGGGGACATGCTCCTGGGCGCGTTCATCGCCGCCGGGGCCGACCTGGCGGCCATCAACACCGCAGTGGCCGCCGTGGATCCGTCCCTCTCGGTCACGGTCACCCAAACCGCCCGCCACCAGATCGCCGCCACCAAAGCCACGGTCGAGGTCAACGGCGAGCCCCACCCAGAGAACACTCCAGACGCCGGCCACGGCCACGCAGCAGGCCACGGCCACACCCACGCCGCTGACGAAGCGGCCGAGCACGAGCACGCCGACGCAGCGGGTCATGGACACGGGCACAGGCACGACGACGCCGGGCATGGGGCGGACCATGTGCACTCCGGCCCCACGCGGGCGTGGGCGGACGTTCGGCGGCTGCTCGAGGATGCAGCGCTGAACGATGCAGTGCGGAGGCGGGCTCTCGATACCTTCGCGCGACTCGCGAGGGCTGAGGCTGCCGCTCACGGCGTCGAGCCGGACACCGTGCACTTCCACGAGGTCGGCGCGCTGGATGCGATCGCGGACATCGTCGGCGTAGCCGCGGCGTCCGTCTCGCTGGACCTGGACCGGATCGTCGTGTCGACGGTCGTGCTGGGCGGCGGACGGCAGGTTCGCGGTCAGCATGGCGGGATCCCGATCCCCGGCCCGGCGGTCCTCGCGATCATGTCCGAGGCGCAAGCACCGGTCACCGGCGGCACAGCGCCGTACGAGATGACGACGCCGACCGGCGCGGCCCTGCTGGCCAGCCTGGCGGACGAGTACGGGACGCTCCCGCCGATGCGGATCCAGCAGACCGGCATCGGCGCCGGCGGGCGCGACCCGGTCGAGGTGCCGAACATTCTGCGCGTCGTGCTCGGCGAATCGACCGAGAGCTCCGCAACCGAGCTCGTCTACGAGACGAACGTCGACGATCTCGACCCGCGGATCTGGCCGCAGGTCCTCGCCCGGCTGATGGAAGCCGGCGCCGCGGACGCGTGGCTGACGCCGATCCTGATGAAGAAGGGCCGCCCGGCGCACACGCTCTCGGTCCTTGTCGGCAGCGCGAACGCCGAGATGGTCCGAGCGGTGATCCTGTCCGAGACCTCTGCGATCGGCCTGCGTGAGTTCGGCATCCGCAAGCACGCTGCGGACCGCGAGTTCACCACGGTCGACGTCGAGGGCCAGAGCATCCACGTCAAGATCGCGCGGTACGGCGGTCAGGTGGTCAACGTGCAGCCGGAGTACGACGACGTGGCCGCCGCCGCGAACGCGCTGAAGAAGCCGGTCAAGAGCATCCTCGCGAAGGCCGTCGCAGCGGGCCACGACCTCTGGAACTAGCGAGAACTACAGCGAACTAGAACGAACTACAGCGCTTCGGCCTTCTGCGGGACGGCTTTCTGTTTGCGGCGCGGCCAGTCGTACGGCCACCACTGCGCACCACTGCGTCGCGCCCAGACGATCAACCCGATCAGCACCGCCAGCTCGACTGCGGGGCAGAGAGTGTCCCGCAGCCGAGCGCTGAAGAACTCGAGCGAGTCCGACAGACTCGCCGCGACCTGCCGCGCGTTCGGGTCGCGGCCCGGCACGTACGCGATCGCGAGCATCGTCGTACGGACGACCATCAGGCCGTCCACCTTCGACGCGGCAACGGCGGCGAGAGCGACCCAGGCGATCACGTCGTACCAGGGCAATGAGTACATC
Source organism: Kribbella pratensis (assembly GCF_004365355.1). GTDB lineage: Bacteria > Actinomycetota > Actinomycetes > Propionibacteriales > Kribbellaceae > Kribbella. The sequence continues at coordinate 1,905,308 of NZ_SODP01000002.1, forward strand.
GCGGTGAGGACCCAGGCGATCGCGTAGATCGCGGTGTACCGGATCGCGGCCGGCGTCGGGTCGTCGGGATGCGTCTGCGGGACCAGCGACTTCGGGAACACCTGAGACAGCAGGATCGCGACCACGATCAGGCCGACCCACGCGAGGATCGCCAGGAAGGTCCGGACCAGCCCGTTCGGCAGGAAGAGCGTGAAGAAGCTCAGCAGCACCTTGTGCGGCGTGCCGGTCGAGATGAACGACGTCTGGGACCGAGCCTGCTGGAACGCCTGCAGCCCGACGATCGCGTACAGACCGCCCATCGCGATCGCACCGCCGCCGCAGAAGAACGCGGCCTTCCGCCGATCCGCACGCAGCGCCCACAGCATGGCGACGCCGACCAGGCCGATCGACAGCTTGGTGCAGCCCGCGACGCCGATCAGGATGCCTGCCAGGAACACGTGCCGCCGGAACAGCACCAGCGCGATCACCGCGAACATCACCGCGATCGCGTCGTTGTGGGCGCCGGCCAGCACCGACCACAGGATCAGCGGGTTCGCGAGGCCGAGCATGATCACGCGACGCCGGGCCGGCAGGTCCTTGCCAACCAGCTTGACCAGCAGGAGGCCGGTGACCACCAGGCTGATCGCGATCGACAACTGCAGCATCCACACGGTGAGCTGCGCGGAGTCGCCGCCGATCAGCGACGAGAGCCACTGGATCCAGGTCGCGATCGGCCCGTACACACTGCGCGCGCCCTGCCACGGCCGCTCGGTCGCGGCGATGACCGGGTCGTACCCGAGCCGGATCGTGTCCGCGGGCGAAGCCGTGTACGGGTCGCCGCCGAGCGCCATGATCCGCCCGTACGCCGCGTAGATCAGCACGTCGCCGGAAGCCATGGGTGGCACCAACGTGATGGCCGCGATCGTACCGATGCCTAAGGCAATCAATCGGTCGACGCGCGGTGCCCAGCCGTGCCGGAGCGCCTTGGTGGCAAGGAAAACGCCGTACCCGCCGAGCGCGATCGCGACGTAGATCATCACTGACACGAGCCAGTCGTTGGCGTGCGCGTCGAACCAGTACGACGGGAGCCAAGGGTGCCGGCCGGTCAGCGTCAGCACCACGACGGACGGTCCGAGCAGGCCGACCGCGACGATCAGCGCCGTACTGACCAGGTAGAGGGCGACGGCCCGGCGACCGTACTTCTTGCCGAGCTGGAGATCAGTGCTCATTGCGCGGACTTCCGCGGGAAGAGACTGCGGAGCGACGGGCCACCACCGTCCGCGGGGAGTGCACTGCGTGCGGCGAGCGCGCGCCGGACGTGCAAGTACTGCTTCGCGCGGTGCAGTTGACCGCGCAGATCAGACCCGGTCGCCCGGTGCCGGACGTCGATCGGCACTTCGAGAATGCGGAAGCCCTTCCGACCGAGGTCGATCGTCAGGGCGGTCTCGACCCCGAACCCGGCGGCCAGCGGCACGGCGGAATCGAACGCGGCGCGCGTCAAACAGCGCTGGCCGGACAACGGCTGCTCAGGCGCCCAGCCGATCGCCTCCTCGATCCCGGCGCGCGACAGCCGTACGACGAAGCCGTGGCCGCCGGCCTTGGACCCGTCGGCCCGGACTTGTGCAGGCAGCGTGCCGATGGTCATGTCCGCTCGGCCGGTCTGCACCGGCTCGATCAACGGGCCCGCGCCGGACGCGGTGTCGGTCAGGTCGGCGTCGAGGAACAGCAGGTGCCGCGCGCGGGCTCCGTCGCGCTGGGCGACCGCGGCCGCGCCGGTCTCCATCGCGGCTGCCTTGCCGCGGTTGCGCTCGTGGCGGACCACGACGGCACCGGCGCGCTCTGCGGCCTCCGCCGTACCGTCCGTCGAGCCGTCGTCGACGACCACGACCAGGTCCACCCCGATGATCTTGTGCACCGCGTCGACGGTCGCCGCGATCCGGTCGGCCTCGTCCTTCGCCGGGATCACACAGGCGACGGCGCGCTCGAACGGCTCGGGGGACACGTCGTTGTTGGGCACAGCATGACCGGACACAGCACCGCAGCCTAGTTCCTCTCCAGCCGATCGACCTCGTCAGCGTCGGCCGACTGTGGATATTCATTCTTTCGTACGACGTGCCGGCCGGCCAGGCAAGCTGGTGGATATCGGCCAGGTGGCAGATGTTCCGGGGTCGTTGCGGCGGCAGGATTTCTGGTGTCAGGCACACCGGATCGAAACCGAAAGAGGTACCGAAATGACCCGCACAGTGACCGCCAACATCTCGCTCTCGCTCGACGGACGGGTGAACGGCGCAGGCGGCGACTACGACATGAGCTGGATCGTCCCCCACGCGATCACCGAGGGTGCCCGCGACCACATGATCCGGGTGACCGAGCCGGCCACGACGGTGCTGCTCGGCCGCAAGAACTACCAGGGCTTCGGCGGCTTCTGGCCCGCGGTGGCCGACGACGAGAACGCGGCACCGCAGGACCGGGCCTTCTCGCGCTGGCTGAACGAGACCGAGAAGGTGGTCTTCTCGACGACGACGACCGAGACGCCGTGGCAGAACTCCCGGATCGCGGACGGCGAGCCGGCGGATGTGGTCAAGGAACTGCGCGCCCAGGAAGGCGGCGACATCATCGTCCTGGCCAGCACGAGCGTGATCCAGGCCCTGCTCGCCGCCGACGAGGTGGACCGGCTGAGCATCACCCTCGACCCTGAGCTCGTCGGCGGCGGCGCTCGCCTGTTCGAGGACGGCCTCCCCGCCACCTCCTGGAAACTCAGCACCTCCACCCCCACCGAATCCGGCGCCCTCTGCCTCCTCTACGACCGCGTTCGCTGACGCCCTCCCCGCCGAGCGGAGCGAGGCGGGTAGTTGGTTTCTGCATTTGGTTGTTCTGGGATATTGTCGGACAATCAGACAGATTGCACGGCCTGCCGTAGCGTGGTGGGCCACGACGGAGTGAAGGGTGGACGGGATGACTGAGGCGCAGCAGCACAGCGGTAAGGCGTACGGCGTCGACAGTGAGGTCGGTGCGCTTCGGACCGTGATGCTGCACCGCCCCGGGAACGAGCTCCGTCGACTCACCCCGCGCAACAACGACAAGCTGCTGTTCGACGGCATCCCCTGGGTCGGCCGGGCGCAGGACGAGCACGACGCGTTCGCCCAGGCGCTCCGGGACCGCGACGTCGAGGTGCTGTACCTCGGCGAGCTGCTGACCGAGTCGCTCGCCGATCCGGCGGCCCGGGCCCAGGCAGTCGCCGGCGCGACCGAGGACCTGCGGCTCGGCGACACCCTGCGCGACTACCTGCAGGCATCGCTCGGCGAGCTCGATCCGGCCGGGTTGGCCGAGGCGCTGATGGCCGGCGTACGGAACGACGAGGTCCGGGCAGGCGGGCTCGTGACGTCGCTGCTCGCGCATGAGGACTTCCTGATCGACCCGCTGCCGAACCTGCTCTTCACCCGCGACTCCAGCGTCTGGATCCGAGACTCGGTGGCGGTCACGTCGCTGGCGATGCCGGCCCGGATGCGCGAGACACAACTGACCGAGCTGATCTACACGTTCCACCCGCGGTTCGCCGGCGCGGACAAGGTGTACGACCACCAGCTGGAACATGTCGAGGGCGGTGACGTGCTCGCGCTCGGTCCCGGCGTACTCGCGGTCGGGGTCGGGGAGCGGACCACGCCGGCCGGGGTGGAGCGGCTGGCGCGACGCGTGTTCTCGAAGGACCTGGCGCACACGGTTCTCGCCGTACCGATCGCTCAGCAGCGCGCCACGATGCACCTGGACACCGTGTGCACGATGGTCGACACGGACGCGGTGCTGATGTATCCGAACATGGCGGAGGAGATGCGCGCGCTCGCTGTCACCACCGACGGCGACCAGCTGCACATCGCGGAGCCCGAGCCGTTCCTGGTCGCGGCCGCGAAGGCGCTCGGCATCGACACGCTCCGGCGGATCGACACCGGCCTCGACCCGGTGACAGCCGAGCGGGAGCAGTGGGACGACGGGAACAACACTCTCGCCCTCGCTCCGCGGGTCTGCATCGCGTACGAGCGGACCGTCGAGACCAATGCGCGCCTCGAGGAATCCGGGATCGAGGTCATCCGGATCTCCGGCTCGGAACTCGGCTCCGGCCGCGGCGGACCCCGGTGCATGTCCTGCCCCGTACTCCGGGCGCCGGCGACCGCCTGAGCGCTCGCTCCGGCCGCCATGTGAGCCCTACGGGCCGCCACGTGAGCCCTACGACACGCGGAGTGAGATCGGGGCTTGTGGCGGAGGACCTTCGTGAGTACTCTTCCTGTCTAGGCCCAGGCCCTGTTGCTCCCCCGTCAGCAGGACTTGGGCCGTCCACGTTCCTAGGCCGAGCATCACCACCGCGGCCTAGACCACTGTAGGTAAGCGAAACGCCCGGCTGAAGGACTCAGCCGGGCGTTCGTCGTTTCGGTCAGCGAATGGTGAGCTGACGGCTGGCAAGGCCGGCTCGGGCGGCGCGCTCCTCGGTGGTGAGCGGTGCCTCGGTGGCCAGCGCCTTCTCGAGCGCCGTCGCGAAGTCGGCGGCCGGCTTCTCGACGTCGGCTGCCTCGGTGCCGGCCGGGAGCTCCCAGACCGGTGCGAGTACGCCGAGGGCACGGAACGAACCGATCAACCGGCTGCCGTCGATCAGCGCGGACGAACCCGCGGCGTGCAGGCGGGCCAGCGCGTCGAGCAGGGTGTCCTCGGTGTGCGGCATGACCCAGCGCAGGTAGATGCGGTCGCCGATCTGCGTCCAGTACGCCGCCTCGACCGACTCCAGCCGCACCGTCGGAGCTGCCGCAGCGTTCGCACGCTCCAGGCCGGCGGCGACCTCACCGGTCGGGTCCTCGACGTTCTCGCCGACCCAGTAGTCGAAGCCCTCGTGCACCTTGACCTCGAGCGGCTTCGACGTGTCGATCAGGTCCTGCAACCGCGGGCCGTCCTTCATCAGGTCGCCCAACTGGATCGGGTTGCCCGGCTCGGTGTGCAGGGCCGCGGTGATCGCGTGACCGAGGTCGCGGCTCGGGTCGCCCGAGGACGCGTGCGTCTGCAGGCCGATCCAGATCGTCTCGTCGTCGCGCACGAGGCCCGGCATCGCCATCGGGAGCAGCGTGACGAGGTTGATCTTCTTGCCTGCGTTGTCACCGGTCAGCTCGACCTCGACGGTGCCGGACGGGACGATCTCGCGGAACGCGATCAGGTCACACTCTGCCGGCAGGCCCTCGAACGGCCGCACCACGAACGCGTCCGCGGCCTGGGCCAGGTCCTTGCCGTGGCATTGCTTGAATCGCTTGCCCGAACCACACGGGCAAGGCTCGCGCGGGCCGACGTCCACCAGGTCGGCCGGATCCAGAGTGACAGTCGTCGTGTTCTTAGCGCGCTGCCGCGACTTCTTTCCCATAACTCCGCAGTCTTGCAGCCAACAGCACCCCAGAGCCAACCAGCTTCCGACAGGGGGGCAGGCGGTCTAGCCCGGGACGATTGCGTGGACCGTGCGGTGGTGGGCGGCGGTGCGGACGTCCCAGCCGGACGTCAGCATGTCGACGATCGCCAGCCCGCGGCCGCCGACCGACTCCGGATGGGTGTCGTTGATCCGCTGCGGTTCGGTGTCCCCGCGACCGTCGGTGACCTCGACGTGGATCCCCGCCCGGTCGATCCACCAGGCCGCACGGACCTCTCCGGCCGGCAACGGCGGCGCGTACCGGATCGCGTTCGACAGCAGCTCGGACAGCACCAACTGCGCGTCGTCACGAGCGGAATCGGTGACCCGGTAGCGCTTCAGGTAGGCGGCCAGACGGCGACGGGCATCCGCTACCGCGGACACTTCATGCGGCAGTACGACGTCCACGACGCTAACGTCGGCGGGCAGGGTCGCAGAGGACAAGCAGGGTCTCCTCGATGATGGGTTCAGCCACAGGGACTTCTGCCCACGATCCGGCCCTGGAAAACACCCGCAGGTATTCCGTTACATAGGCCGCCGGAGATCCCGCCTAAATCCGAAGAAACCGTAACGAAATCGACAGAATTGAACGTTGCAATAACCGCCCGCATTCGTCTCACTACGTATCCGGACCACGTGACACATGCCACACAAAATCGTTCGCAAGTGTCACAAACCGAGAGCCTAGCTACGACGTCCTACTTGTTCCGGCGGTTCCGCGAGGACCCTCAGGGCGACGTCCGGGCGATCGCTGATCACCACGTCGACGCCGATCTCGCGGCAGCGGCGTACGTCTTCCTCGGCGTTCACCGTCCACACGTGGACCTGGTGCCCGTGCTTGTGCGCGCGGTCGACGTACTCCGGGTGGGCGGTGACGATCTCCAGGCTCGGACCGGCGTACGAGACCCCGGTCGGTAGCGAGCCGTCCCGGAAGCGGAGCGGGATGCGGTCCATCAGCAGGACCGTGCGCAGGCCGGGCGCCGCCGTACGCATCCGGCGCAGGGACAGCCAGGAAAAGCTCATCACCCGGACCGGCGACTCCGTTCCGAGCTTCGGTCGGGCCCAGCCATACCGGTCCAGCGCCTCGATCAGGCGGCGTTCGACGAGTCCGGCGTACCGGGTCGGGTGCTTGGTCTCGATGGCCAGCTCCACCGGGCGGCCGGCGTCCCGGACGGTCGCGAGCAGCCTGTCGAGCGTAAGCACTTTCCGTACGTCGAGGCCGGGCAGCTCGGCTTCCTCGTCCAGGTCGGCCCACGGGCGCTTCCACGAGCCCCAGTCGTACGACTCGAGCTCTTCGAGGCTCATCGTGGACAGCACGCCGCGGCCGTTCGAGGTGCGATCGATCCGGCGGTCGTGGACGCAGACGAGATGTCCGTCGGCGGTCAGCCGCACGTCGCACTCGAGTCCGTCCGCGCCGATCTCGATCGCCCGCTGGTACGCCGCGAGGGTGTGTTCCGGATCGACTTCACTGGCGCCGCGATGGGCTACGACGCGCGGGAGCTTCCGCATGGAAGAAACTCTTTCACACGGTGGGTGAGGATTGTCGACATGGACATGCGGGCGGTGGTGCTGGACGGGCCGGTCGAGCCGGAGGAGATGCGGGTACGACGGGTTGCCGTGCCGGAGCCGCGGGCCGGGTGGGTGCGGATCAAGGTGGAGGCGTTCGGGCTGAACCGGTCCGAGTACCACCTCCGCGCGGGCTTCGCGACCAATGCGCGGTTCCCGGTCATCCCCGGGATCGAGGCGGCCGGGACGGTCGACGCGGCGCCGGGCGGGGAGTTCGCGCCCGGGCAGCAGGTGGTCGCGATGATGGGCGGGATGGGCCGCGAGTACGACGGCGGGTACGCGGAGTACACCGTCGTACCCGCGTCGTCGGTCATCCCGGTGACGACCGACCTCGACTGGGCGACACTCGGCGCGCTGCCGGAGATGCTGCAGACCGCTCACGGCTCGCTCTACACCGGCCTCGCGATCGAGCCTGGCCAGTCGTTGCTGGTTCGCGGCGGTACGTCGTCCGTCGGCGTCGCGGCCGCCGTACTCGCGAAGGAACACGGGCTGACCGTGTTCTCGACAACGCGGAATCCGCAACGGCTCGACGTTCTTCGCGAACTCGGTGTCGATCATCCGATCGTTGACGACGGCAACGTTGCGGAAAAGGTCCGGGAGATTGTCCCGGACGGCGTTCACGCGGCACTCGAACTCGTCGGCACGAATGTCCTGCCGGACACCCTGAAAGCAACCGCGATCCACGGCACGGTGTGTTTCACCGGAATGCTCAGCGACAACTGGACGATCCCGGACTTCTACCCGATGGACTACATCCCGAACGGCGTCCGGCTGACGGCGTACGGCGGCGAGAGCTCCGACCTGCCCGCCGAAGCGTTCCAGCGGTACGTCGACCTCGTAGCCACCGGCAAACTCCCGATCCGCATCGACCGAGTCTTCACCATGAACGAGATCGGCCAAGCCCACCGCATCATGCAAGACGGCCGCGCAGTCGGAAAGCTCGTCGTCCGAGTCCAGTGACGGCTGGTGCTGGGCCGGCCACCTGGCGGGCCCAGCACCAGCCCGGGTTCAGGCGGTTGCTTCCTGTAGGGCGGTCGTGCCGCCCGCTGGGCGGGGTAGGCCGTAGTGGTCGCGGAGGGTGGTGCCGGTGTAGTCGGTGCGGAAAAGGCCCCGGGACTGGAGGATCGGGATCACCTCGTCCACGAACGTCTGGAGGCCGGACGGGAGGACCGGCGGCATGATGTTGAAGCCGTCGGCTGCGCCCGCCTCGAACCAGTGCTGGATCGCGTCCGCGACCTGTTCCGGCGTACCGGTGAAGGTGCGGTGGCCGCGGCCGCCGCCTAGCCGGCCGATCAGCTCGCGAACGGTCAGCTTCTCGCGCCGGGCCAGCGTCACGATCAGCGTGTAGCGGCTCTTCGCGCCCTCGATCTCGTCCTCGTCCGGAAGGTCGGCGGGCAACTGCTGGTCGAACGGCAGATCCTCGGGCGCCACCTTGAGTGTCTTCGCTAGCTGCAGCCGCGCGTACTCGGGCCGGATCAACGAATCCAGCTGATGCTCCAGCCGCTCGGCCTCAGCGACCGTCGAGCCGATCACCGGCACGATCCCGGGCAGAATCTTCACCTCGGAGGGATCCCGCCCGAGAGCGGCCGTGCGCGCCTTCAGGTCGCGGTAGAAGTCCTGCGCGTCCTCCAGCGTCTGCTGCGCGGTGAAGACCGCCTCGGCGTACCGCGCCGCCAGGCCCTTGCCGTCCTCGGACGACCCAGCCTGCACGATCAGCGGATGTCCCTGCGGCGACCGCGGCAGGTTCAGCGGCCCACGGACCTGGAAATGCCGTCCGACGTGATCGATCGGCACCACGCGGTCGTCCACCGCCCACACACCGGAAGACTTGTCAGCGATCGCCGCATCGTCCTGCCACGAGTCCCACAGCTTGTACGCGACTTCGAGGAACTCCGCCGCCCGCTCGTACCGTTCCGCATGCGCCGGCTGGTCCGCGAGGTTGAAGTTGAGCGCCGCATCCGGACCGGCCGTCGTCACCACGTTCCAGCCTGCACGCCCACCGCTCACGTGGTCCACGCTGGCGAACCGCCGGGCCAGGTTGTACGGCTCGTTGTACGTCGTCGACGCGGTCGCGATCAGCCCGATCCGCGACGTCACGGCCGCGATCGCGGTCAGCAACACGGTCGGCTCCAGCGATCCCGCCGGCCGGCGCCCGACCGTACCGATCAGCACCGGCGAATCCGCGAAGAAGATCGAGTCGAACTTCCCGCGCTCGGCCAGCTGCGCCAGGGCCTGGTAATGCGCCACCGACGTGTTGGCGAACGGATCGCTCTCCGGCAGCCGCCACGACGCCTCGTGGTGCCCGGTGCTCATCAGGAACGCGTTCAGATGCAGCTGTCTGGTCATACCGAAACTCCCAAGGCGTCGAGAAGCCGCGACCGGACCGCGGCGAATCCTGGATCGGCCGCACTCCGCGGTGCGGGCAACGAGATCGTCTCCTCGGCGACGATCCGGCCGGTATCGAGCACGATCACCCGATCGGCCAGCACGATCGCCTCGTCGACGTCGTGCGTGACGAGCAGTACGGCGGGCTGGTGCGCCGCGCACAACTTCCGCAGCAACACGTGCATCTTCAACCGGGTCAGCGCGTCCAGCGCCCCGAACGGCTCGTCCGCGAGCAGCAGCTCCGGCTCCCGCACCAACGATCGCGCCAGTGCGACGCGTTGCTGCTCACCACCGGACAACTCGTTCGGCCAGGCCTGCTCGCGACCCGCGAGGCCAACCTCGTCCAGACTCCGCAGACCGCGATCATCGGCACCGCTCAGCCCGAGTACGACGTTGTCGAGCACCCTCGCCCAGGGCAACAACCGCGAGTCCTGGAACACGACCGAGACGTTCTCCGGTACGGCGAGCTCACCGGACCCTTCGACGTCGTAATCCAGCCCGGCCAGCGCCCGCAACAGCGTGCTCTTCCCGGAGCCGCTCTTTCCCAACAGGGCAACGAATTCACCCGGTGCGATATCCAGGTCCAACCCGTCGAGTACGGCGCGATCGTCGTACCGGCGGACCAGCTCGCGGACCTGGACCGTGCTTACGAGGCTAGCGTTCGGCGCCATGACAGGGCCCTCCTCTGGATCAGGCGGACGACGGCGTCGGAGATCAGACCCAGGGCGCCGTACACGACGAGGCCGACGATGATGATGTCGGTCTGCCCGTACGTGCGGGCCAGTTCCATCATGTAACCGATGCCGCTGGTCGAGTTGATCTGCTCGACGACGACCAGCGACAGCCACGCGCCGGTCACCGCGAACCGCAGACCGAGCAGGAACCCGGGCAGCGCGCCCGGCAGCACCACGCGCCGGATGAACTCCCACTGGGACAGCCCGACCGTCTGCGCGAGTTCGACGTACCGGCTGTCGATCGTGCGCAGGCCGTTGTGGGTGTGGATGTAGATCGGGATGAACACCCCGAGCAGGATCGTGACGATCTTCATCGACTCGCCGATGCCCAGCCAGAGGATCAGCAGCGGCAGCAGTGCCAGCGACGGGATCGCCCGCTTGATCTGGATCGGTCCGTCCAGGACGGCCTCGCCGAGGCGGGACAGCCCGGAGATCAGCGCCAGTACGACGCCGAGCACGATCCCGAGGGCGAGTCCGATCAGGGCTCGCTGGGCGGACGTCCAGAGGTTCGACTGCAGCCGGCCGTCCGCGATCAGCTCACCGGCCGTGGTCACGACCGTCCACGGCGCGGACAGGACTCGTTGGTCGATCCAACCGGTTGCCGATCCGATGCTCCAGATCGCCAGCAGCAGTACCGGTCCGATCGCGGACCCGAACCTGATCGGCTTCCCCAACCCGAGCCGGCGACGCCGTCCGACGGGACGCGCGGCCGCCTCGCGGGACCGCAGCCCGGGGAGGGTTGTCGCGCTCATTTCGCACCTGCCTTGATCGCGTCCGCGGCGACGGCCTGGAACCGCAGGTCGTACAGGTCCTTGGCCTGGATCACCTTGTTGCCGGTCTCCTTGGCGAGCAGCTCGATGGTGGCCTGCTGGCGCTGGATCGCGTCACTCCAGTCGGCGCTGATATCCGGGTGGCCGGCGTTGTCGACCAGCCATTGGCCGTCGGACTCGGTCAGCCCCTGGTCCTTCACGTAGTACCCCTGGATCCATTCCTTGGGGTGCGTGTCGATCCAGATCTGCGCGACGCCCCACGCGGCGACGTACGCACGGATCGCGGCCGCCTTGCCGCTGTCCTCGAGCGACTCCGTCGGCACGTACAGGTGGCCGGCGTCGTCACGGATGCCGTGCGGGATCGTCGTCGCGCCGTCCTTGCTGTACTTCGCGAGGTACCGCTTGATCTGCACGCCGCCGATCGGGGCGACCTCGACCTGCTTCGCGGCCAGTGCGTTCACGTAGACGTCACCGGTGCTCGGCAGCTCGACCAGCTTCACGTCCTCCTTGGTCAGACCGGCCTTCTGCAGCACCTTCAGCACCAGCGCACCCTGCGCCTGACCGGGGCTGTAGGCGATCTTCTTGCCGCGCAGGTCGGACAGCGTCTTCACCGTGGTCCCCGGCGCGATGCCCAACTGGTAGATCGGGTGGTTCAGCGGGTCCTTGCGGAACTTCGAGGCGACGATCTTCACGTGCAGCCCGGTCCAGGTCGCGTGGATCGGTGGGATCTCAGCCACCGAGCCGACGTCGAGAGCGTGCGCCCGGAACGCCTCGGTGGTCTGCGGACCGCCGCTCAGGTTCGCGAACTGCACGTACTTCGAGACCTTGTCGTACTGACCGGACAGCTTGAGCGCGACCTCGGTGGTGGGGTCGCCGACGACGATCTTCGGACCGTCGGGCACGGTGGTCGGCAGAGCGGCGTCCAGCGAGAGCTTGGCGGCTCCGTCCGCGGAGGCGTTCCCGCTGCAGCCGGTGACCAGGGCGAGAAGGGCAAGGGCGGCGTACAGGCGTTTTCTAGACATGGTTGGCTTTCGCGTAGTGGCCGTCGTGGTAGAGCAGCGGCTCGTGTTCACGTCGTTCGGTATGGGTGGCAAGGCGCGCGACGACCAGGTAGTGGTCGCCGACGGCGAAGCGGTGCTCGACCTGGGCGCGCAGATAGCTCGGCGCCTCGTCGAGGACCGGCTCACCGGTCGCCAGCCGGGACCAGTTGGTCGGCTCGGCGAACCGGTCGATCCCGCTGGTAGCGAACCGGCCGGCGATCGCATGCTGGTCGGCGGACAGGAAGTTGATCACCAGACTGTTCGCCGTACTCACGGTCGGCCAGCTGGATGCGCTGGTGGCGATCGCGAACGACACCAGCGGCGGCAGCAGGCTGATCGAGACCAGCGAGGTCGCGGTGAAGCCGGCCGGGCCGTGGCCGGCGTCCGCGGTGATCACCACGACACCGGCGGCGTGGCGACGGAAGACGGAGCGGTAGACGTCGGCGTCCACCACCCGCTCTTCGGAACGGTCGGGTACGACAGACAGGGCAGGACGATTCAGGGCAGGCAAAGACATGTCTCTCCCTCGGAATCGGGGCAGGGACGACCGGCAGCAACTACCGGGCGGGAGGTGGAGGCCGGTATCGACGGGGCCTCATGCAGAGCGAAGTGGCAGAACAGGCGTCACCGACAGGTGGCGCTCGCCGTCCGCAGCAGATCGATGACGCGACGGCGGGTGAGGAGTGTCGTCGTCATGTCAGCTATCTTCGCACCATTGTCTATCGGCTAACTAGACAATCTCGTGATCCGGACGACGGGCGTGGCGTGGGAGCAGAGGCTATGCTCCACCACCCTCACACGCGGCCCGGTCTGTGCGTTCTACTGTCGTGATGACTCGGGAGAAGGTCGAGCTGCCGCCGTTCCAGGCGCTGATCGACGCGCACTGGCGCGATGTCGCCCGGCTGGCGCGGGCGATGGCCGGGCCGGTGGACGGCGACGACGCGGCGCAACGCGCCTGGGAGAAGGCGTACGCGGCGTACCCGGCGCTGACGTCGGCGAAAAACCTGCGCAGCTGGCTCCTCACCATCACGGCCCGGTGCGCGACCGACGTACACCGGGCGCGGAAACCGCAGCGCCCGCTGGAGGAGGCGCCGCCGGTGGCGGTCGAGGGCCCGGACGCCGCCGCGTGGCCGGATCCCGATCTCTGGCGGGCGGTCAACGAACTCCCGGAGCGGCAACGCTTCGCGATCACGCTCAAGTACGTCGGCGACCTGGACCACCACGGCGTGGCCGCCGCTCTGGACACCACGCCCGCCGCATCGCGCCGGCTCGTCAGCGACGCGCTCGCGACCCTGCGCAGCAAACTCGGAGTAGAAGATGACTGATCTCGAGAGCCGGCTGACCCGGCTCGCCATGCCCGACCCGGGCCATACCGAACCCAAGCGACCCGTCCTTCCCGACGCCGACGTCGCCTACACGCTGCACGACACCCCGATCGGCACGATGCTGCTCGCGATCACCCACGGCCGCGTCGTCGCCAGCTCGTTCGGCGACGAGGAGACGATGACCAACCGCCTCGCGCGGGCCGTGTCCCCGCGCGTACTCCGGCAGGCCCGCCCGCTGGACGACGTACGACGACAGCTCGACGAATACCTCGCCGGCACTCGTCAGACCTTCGAGCTGGAGGTGGATCTCGCGCTGGCGACACCGTTCCAGCGGCTCGTCCTCACAGATCTGCCGACACACACGTCGTACGGCGCGACGACGACGTACGGAACTGTTGCCGCCGACATCGACAAGCCCAAGGCGGCCCGCGCGGTCGGTACGGCGCTGGGCGCGAACCCGGTCTGCGTCGTCCTGCCGTGCCACCGGGTCGTGGGCGCGAACGGGGCTCTCACCGGGTACGCCGGCGGGTTGGACGCAAAACGATTCTTGCTGAATCTCGAAGCAAAAAGCTGAGTTTTCCGGAATTGCCCGGAATGGTTTTAGACTCGGTAAAACAAGGAGCAGATCCCCAATGTGGAGTGGGGATCTGCTCCTCCTGACGTGTCAGGAAGTTGCTGGCTGGTGGATCTCCAAGATGAGCCGGCGGCGTCCGCCCCAGTCGCGTTTGTAGACCTTGTAGTCGTTGATTCCGGCGGCAGCGCACAGGCGCCCGTAGCTGATCTCGTCGTGGATGAAGTGCACGCCGCTGCGGTTGTCGCTGAACTCGGTCGTGACGATCCGGTGCTCCGGTCCCTGCCGCATGCCGTTCGCGATCTCGGCCGCGGTCGCCGGTCCCCAGGCGGGGCCTTCGATGATCGCGATCCCGCCCGGCTTCAGCACCCGGGAGATCTCGCAGATCGTCGAGATCTGCTCGTCCTCGGCGAACAGCTCGTGGAACGCCGTCCACAGGCAGATCACCGCGTCGAACGAGTCCCACTTGTACGGGAGATCGGTCATCGAGCCGATCGCCCAGTCGATCGCAAGCTCCTCCTCGGCAGCCTTCGCCCGGCCGGCCTCGATCAGGTTCGGCGAGATGTCCAGCCCGCGGACGACCTTGCCGGCCTTGCGCAGCGGCAACGCGATCCGTCCGTACCCGCAGCACAGGTCGAGCACCGACTCCTTGCCGTCCAGCAGCTCCTCGACGGCCTTGACGATCAGCGCGTCCCGCTCAGGCGTCGTACGCGCGGCCAATCCGTCGGCCCCCAGTTCCGCGTACTCGGCCCGGCTGCGCAGTGCGGAATTCAGCATGTCGCAAGTATTCCGGTTACTCCGGGTCAGTGACCAGCGCCCTGCCTTTCCGGAAGAAGGCGAGTACGTCGGGCAGCTCGGCCAGCGGGCGGGCGGCGCCGAACGACGTGTTCCAGAAGTCCCCTGTCCGCGGCGTCCACGGACCGACGTACGCATACGGCTCGGGGATGGCGTCGTCACCCGGCGACAGGCCGTAGTTGACCTCGTCAAGGGTTATGCCGACGTCGAAGTGTTCCGGCCAGAGAACGGGCGTCTGGTCGGGGTCCAGCTGCCGCAGGGCGGCGTCGCCACGCGCGAACGCGTCCGCCAGCAGGCGCGCGGCCGCGGGGTCGACCTCCAGCTCCTCGCCGGGTCGTACGCCGGGACCGCCGCTGTAGACGTCGTCGAGCGGAGACGCCTCGAGTCCGGCCGCGGCGGCGAGTTCGGCGTACGTGCCGGTCAGCGGGAGCGATCCGGCCGGCGTGACCAGGCGGTCGACGTCCACTCTGACGCCAGGGTCAGCAAGCGTGGCGAAGCCGCCCGGTACGACGCGCAGCCTGATGCCACCTCCGCTGCGGTACTGCGGTCCGGCCAGCAGGAGCTCGGCGACGCCGTGCAGGGATCGGCGGGTTACGGCCAGCGAACGTTCGTCCATGAGCGCAGTTTCCTCCTGTAACACCTGGCCGCGGAACGGCACTGTTCATTCACAAGGTTGGTGTCGCGGCGGGTGGGAGGCGTTACATGTCGGGCAACTGGCACCGGGTGGACCAGGACGACGTACCGGCGGACGGGCGGGTCCGCAGCGTCGTCGTCGACGGGCGGAGCGTCGCTCTCGCGCGCTGCGGCGCGCGGCTCGGCGCGCTGGAGAACAAGTGCCCGCACCAGGGCGGCCCGTTGGGCGAGGGCTCGATCGAGAAGGGTCTGCTGCGGTGCCCCTGGCACGGGTACGACTACGACCCGATTACCGGGCAGCCGCCGGAAGGGTTCTCCGACGGTGTTCCGTCGTACCCGGTGGACGAACGGGCGGACGGCGTGTACGTGCAGCTGCCGGACCCGCCGGCGCCGGTCCGGACGGTGGCCGACGTACTGGTCGAGACATTGGTTGCCCACGGCATCAGTCATGTCTTCGGCATGGTGGGTCACTCCAACCTCGGGTTCGCCGAGGCGATGCGGCGCGCGGAACAGCGTGGCGAGCTGACGTACGTCGGCATCCGGCACGAGGGAGCCGCGGCGTTCGCGGCATCGGCGTACGGGAAGCTCACCGGCCGCCCGGCCGCCTGCTTCGCGATCGCCGGACCGGGCTCGACCAACCTGCTCACCGGGCTGTACGACGCCAAGCTCGACGGGTCGCCGGTCATCGCGATCTCCGGGCAGGTGCCGTCCAAGGTCCTCGGCCGCGGGGCCTTCCAGGACCTCGACCTGACCGCGGTCTTCAAGGATGTCGCGGTGTCGAGTACCGCGGTCCAGGCGGGCAGCGACCACGCCGAGCTCGCCGCGCTCGCGGTCAAGCATGCGATCGACGGACGCGGCGTCGCTCACCTCGTGCTGCCCGATGAGGTGCAGGTGCTCCCGTCCGACGCGACCGCCAAGACACCGGCCGGCAGGCTCTCGCGGCGGTGCATCCAGCCTGATTCGCAAACCCTTGACCGAGCCGCTGCCGTGATTCGGGACGCCCGGCGTCCGGTGGTGATCGTCGGTCACGGCGCGCGCGGCGCCGAGACCGAGGTCCGCGAGCTGGCCGAGCGACTCAACGCTCCGGTCTTGACCACGTTCAGGGCCAAGGGCCTGGTCCCGGACACACATCCGCTCGGCGCCGGAGTGCTCGGTCGCAGCGGTACGCCGGTCGCGAGCTGGCTGATGAACGAGTCGGACCTGCTGATCGTGGTCGGCGCATCGTTCTCGAACCACACCGGAATCGCGAACTACAAGCAGATCGTGCAGATCGACGACCACCACGCCGCGATCGGACGGTTCGACGCGGTCACGGTCGACGTCCTCGGCGACGCCGCGCTGACCCTGCAGGCGTTGACGGACCGGCTCACCGACACCAAGGCCACCGACCAGCGACCGGACGTCGCCGACCGGTGGGCCATCTGGCGTGCGGAGAAGGCGCGCCGGGTCCAGGACGACCGCGGCCGTGGAGTGTCCGCGGCAGCCGTCTTCGATGCCCTGGGCAAACACTTGCCGATCGACGCGGTCGTCACCGTTGACGTCGGCAACCATGCGTACTCGCTCGGCCGGTACCTGGAATCGAAGGGACAGCCGGTGCTGATGTCCGGCTACCTCGGCTCGATCGGCTTCGGCTACCCGGCGGCGCTCGGCGCCTGGGCCGGAGCACCGGGCCGGCCGGTCGTCGCGGTCACCGGCGACGGCGGGTTCGGGCAGTACGCCGCCGAGCTCACCACTGCGGTGAAGTACGGCATACCGATCAAGCATGTCCTGCTCGACAACCACTCGCTCGGCAAGATCAGCAAGGAACAACTCGCCGCGGACTACCCGGTCTGGCACACCTCGCTGCACAACCCCGACTGGGCCGCGTACGCCGAGCTCTGCGGTGCGACCGGGATCCGGGTCACCCGCCGCGAGGACCTCGACGACGCGATGACCGAACTGTTCGCCACCACTGGACCAGGCCTGCTCTGCATCGAGCAGGACGCCGAACTTCTCTAGGAGAAACCGTGCCCGAATACGACGATCTGCGCGCGCTGTACCTGAACTGCACCCTGAAGCGGTCGCCGGCGGTCAGCCACACCGAGGGTCTGATCGATGTCAGCCGGAAGATCATGGAGAAGCAGGGCGTCCAGGTCGACGTGATCCGCGCGATCGACCATGACATCGCGACCGGCGTCTGGCCGGACATGACCGAGCACGGCTGGGCGACCGACGCCTGGCCGGCGATCCAGGAACAGGTGATGGCGGCCGACATCCTGGTCATCGCCGGGCCGATCTGGCTGGGCGACAACAGCTCGGTCACCAAGCGCGTGATCGAGCGCTTGTACGGCAACTCCTCGATCCTCAACGAGCACGGACAGTACGCGTACTACGGGCGGGTCGGCGGCTGCCTGATCACCGGCAACGAGGACGGGGTGAAGCACTGCGCGATGAACGTCCTGTACTCGTTGCAGCACCTCGGGTACACGGTCCCCCCGCAGGCCGATGCCGGCTGGATCGGTGAGGCCGGCCCGGGCCCGTCGTACCTGGACCAGGGATCGGGCGGGCCGGACAACGACTTCACCAACCGGAACGCGACGTTCATGACGTGGAACCTGCTGCACCTGGCCCGGATGATCCGCGACAGCGGCGGGATCCCGGCGTACGGCAACCAGCGGTCGGAGTGGGACGCCGGATGCCGCTACGACTTCGAGAATCCGGAGTACCGCTGACCGTGCTGCTGTACCGTCGCCCTGTGGGGGCGGTACTGCCGACGGACGACGTCCTCGTCGCCGGGCTCCGGGCCGGGGACGAGGAGATGTTCGCCTGCCTGCTGAACAGTTGGTCCGGCTCGATGCTGCGGCTGGCCAGGTCGTTCGTGTCGACCACGGCCAGTGCGGAGGAAGTCGTGCAGGACACCTGGCTGGCAGTCCTGCAGGGCATCGAGCGGTTCGAGGGGCGAGCGTCGCTGCAGACCTGGGTCTACCGGATCCTCGTCAACATCGCCCGCAAACGCGGTTCGCGCGAGCATCGGACCGTACCGTGGACGAGTCTGGCCCCGGACCAGGGGCCGACCGTCGACCCGGCCCGCTTCCATGGACCCGACGATCAGTACCCGGGTGGCTGGCGGGCGTTCCCCGAGCGCTGGCCGTCCACCGAGACCGAGGTCCTCGCGCACGAGGTCCGGGCGGCCGTGGCCAAAGCGATCGAGAATCTCCCGACCCGCCAACAGGTGGTGCTGACCTTGCGTGACATCGACGGACAGGACGCCGGCGCGGTCTGCACCCTGCTCGGCATCTCGGCGGCGAACCAGCGCGTCCTGCTGCACCGCGCCCGCGCCGCCGTCCGCAGCGAGCTCGAACAGTACTTCGGAGTTGCGCCATGACGTGCGAGGAGCTGGTCGAGCTTGTCACTGCGTTCCTCGACGGAGCGCTGGATCCGGAGGCCGAGCGGCGCTTCGTCGAGCACCTCGCGATCTGCGACGGATGCGAGATCTACGTCGAGCAGATGCGCCGCACCATCGCCGAGGTCGGCCAGGTCGAGCCCGAATCCCTCAGCACCGAAACCCGGGACAGCCTGCTGGAGGCGTTCCGCGCATTCCCGCGCGACTGACCTGTAACGCCCGGCAGGCCTGGCGGCACTGACCTGGTATGCCGGACGTCGAGTTCACGAACCTGTTCGCGGTCACGGTCATCGCGCTGCTGGCGCCGCTGCTGCTCGGACTCACCCCACGCCTGCGGGTGCCGGCCGTCGTACTCGAGATCGTGGCCGGGATCGTCGTCGGCCCTCATGGCCTCGGACTGGTCGACGTCGATCTGCCGGTGCAGATCGTCTCCGTGCTGGGTCTGGCGTTCCTGCTCTTTCTCGCGGGGCTCGAGATCGACGTGCACCGGCTGCGCGGTCAGGTCCTGCGGCTCGCCGTACTCGGCTACCTGGTCACGCTGGCACTCGGCGGGGCGGCCGGTGCAGTGTTCTCGGCCGTCGGCTGGGTGCACAGCGCGTTGCTCCTCGCCGTGACGCTGTCGGCGACCTCGCTGGGGCTCGTGGTGCCGGTGCTCAAGGACGCCCGACAGGCCGACGGGATGGTCGGTCAGTTCACCATTGCGGCGGCGTCGGTCGCCGACTTCGCCGCCGTACTCGTGTTGTCGCTGGTGTTCTCGACCGAGGGCGGGAGCGCGGGCGAGCGGCTGATCATGGTCGGCCTGTTCGCGCTGCTCGTAGCGGTCACCGGACTGGTCGTGGCGACCGCGGGCAGGTCGCAGCGGATCGGCCTGGTCCTGTTGCGGTTGCAGGACACCACTGCCGAGATCCGGGTCCGGGCGGCCGTCGTACTGCTGATCGCGTTCGTGGCTCTGGCCGAGCAGTTCGGGCTGGAGACGATCCTCGGGGCGTTCCTGGCCGGGGCAGTCGTCGGTCTGGTCGACCGCGACGCGACCTCGCACCCCCGGTTCCGGACCAAGCTGGAGGCGCTCGGCTACGGCTTCCTGATCCCGGTGTTCTTCGTGACCAGTGGTCTGCGGCTGGATCTGCGCGGGCTGCTCGACGATCCGGCGGCGCTGTTGCGTGTTCCGCTGTTCTTGCTGGCGTTGCTGGTTGTGCGCGGCGTACCGGCGTACCTCTCGGTGCGGACGCTGGGAGGTCGGAGTACGGCGGCAGTCGGGCTGTTGCAGGCGACGTCGTTGCCGTTCATCGTGACCGCGACGCAGATCGGCGTGGTGACCGGCCTGATGACTCCGGTCACCGCCGCCGCGCTGGTCTGCGCCGGACTGCTGTCCGTGCTGATCTTCCCGGCGATCGCTCTCGTGCTGCTCAGGCAGCCTGCCGCCGACCGATCCGGCCGAGAAGAACCGCGGCCAGCATCGAGATGACGATCGACGTGTACGTCGCACCGAGCCAGGTCGGGACCGGTTGGTTGTTGAAGAGCGCCTGTTGTACGTCGGTCCAGAACGGGGACCATCCGGCGACGGTGCCCGGGTTCACCAACTGGTAGGCGACGAATCCGATCAGCCAGGCGAGCGTCGGCTGCCAGCGGAACTTCGCCGTGTCGGAGACGTCCCAGTTCATCTTGCTGACCACGAAGAAGTCCGCGATCGCGACCGCGAACAACGGGATGAAGACCGAGCCGATCAGGTACAGGAACTGCGTGTAGTTGCCCAGGTCAACCATCAGCGCGATACCGGTGGCGATCACGCCGATCGCGACCGAGATCCACCGGCGGTCGATGTGGCCGATCAGGTTGTGCGCGGCCATCGTGGTCGAGTAGACGTTCGCGTACGCCTCGTCGACCTCGTCGACCAGCAGCACGAGCAGTGCGATCGCTCCGGCGGGCAAGGTGACCAGTGCGGTGATCACGTCGTCGCTGTTGGTCTGCAAGGTGGCCACCGCGACGACGCCGAGGGCGTAGTACCCGATCGCTGCCAGGCCGTAGCCGAGTGCGGACCCACTGAACGCAGCCTTGTTGGTGCGCGAGTGCCGCGTGTAGTCGGCGGCCAGCGGGGCGAACGAGACGACACCCGCGGCGGCGAGGTCGACGGCGGGCCAGAAGCCGAACACGCTGTCCTGGGGCAGGGCGTGCACCGGCTTACTGAGCACCTGCACGAAGAGGTAGACCGACGCGATCAGCACCAGCCACACCATGAACTTCCGCAGGATCCGCACACTGCCCAGCGGCCGGACCGCCATCGCCGTCGCGATGATCCCGGCCAGTACGACGAACAGCCAGCGCCAGCGATCACTCGTCACCGCGACCGCGGCCTGCGAGATCACGATGATCTCCATCGTCGCCCAGCCGACGTTCTGCGCGATGTTCAGGATGGTCGGCGCGATCGAGCCGCGACGGCCGAACATACCCCGCAGACTCGCCATCGCCGGCGCACCCGTGTGCGACCCGAAGACGGCCGCACCGCCCAGCACGAGCGCCCCGGTCACGCAGCCGACCACGACCGCGAGCAGCCCTTGCCACAGCGAGCCCGTGTACGCCGCCACGAGCGCACCGGTCACCGGGCCGAACAGCGAGATGCCGAAGTTGCCCCACAGCGTGAACTGGTCGAAGAAGCCGAGCGTCCGCGGCGCATCGGTGGTGAGGACGAGCGGCGCCTCGGTGGAGCCGGCAGCACGAACAGCGGTATCGGTCATCAGTGACCCCAATCCCTACGCCGGCATTACCCGGTCAGGTTCAGGCGGTCGGCGACCCAAGCTGTCGCCCTCTCAGCCCGCGCATGATCGGTGCGAGCTCCCGCATAGGTTTGTGCTGCTGAGTCTAACTCGTCAGCTAGTTTCTGGGAGGGCGGCTGCTCGTTCTATGAGAGCGGCGAGCTCCGGGCCGTTCGTGACGACCGGCATGTGCGCGCCGGTGTCGAAGGTCCGCGCCTCACCATGGCTCAGCTCTGCGAGCCGTTGGACCCACTCCGCCGTCGCCAGCAGGTCGTGCTTCCCGCGGACGATGAAGACCGGTGCCTTGACCTGCGAGATCACTCCGGCCAGGTCGTGCTGCCGGGACGCCTCACCGGCGCGGGCCATGGTCGGCAGCGTGGTCCGCACGTACTGCGGGGTGACGGTCCGGATCAGCTTGGGCGAGTCCGGGACGGCGGATCCCAGCCAGCGCACAGTTCGGTCCACCCAGCTGGACATCCGCGCATCACCCGACGGCGCCGCAAGTACGACTGCGTGCACGAGGTCGGCGTACCGGACTGCGGTTTCGACGACGATCTGGCAGCTGGCGGAGTGACCGACGAGGACGGACCGCTCGCGGATCTTCTCGGCGAGGGCTACTGCCAGTGCGCGCGGGTGCAGGTCCTCGTGGGCGCCGGCCGGTTCGCCGTACCCGGGCAGAGTGACCACGTGGTACGGCGTGACGAGGTGCTCCACGGTCCGCGCGTACGACTCGGGCCCGAGGCCCAGACCGGGCACCAGGACGACTGGTGCGCTCACTCCCAGGGTGCCTTGATCGGTGGGCCCTGGACGACCGGGTTGGGTACGGCGGGCTTCAGTTCGCGGTACCCGAGGAACAGACCGACCGCGAGGATCAGCAGACCGGCACCGCCCCAGCCGTACGCCGTGGGCAGCCGGTCGACCGCGCCGTCGATGGATCCCAGGCCGGTGGACAGCACCATGATCAGCCAGACCAGGATCGGTACGGCGGAGATCGCGACCAGGATCAGGCCGACCAGCTCAGCCGGCTCAGGCTGGCGGCCGGCCTTGCGGCGGGCGAGTACGTCGCGGATCCACATGAACAGCGCGGCGGCGCCTACGACCACGAGCAGCAGCTGGCCGATCGCGTCGATCACGTCGGTGCGCAGCGGGTGGTTGAGGGGTGAGCCCGGTGCCTGCGAGATGTCACGCAGCGAGACCCGCTGGACCGAGATGACGAGGAGGCCGTAGAAGCCGGCGATGACCGTGGCCAGTCCGACGACCCGGTAGGCACGGGGGTCGCGCGGCTGCTCCCTTCCGTACACGGGGAGCTCGTGCGGCTCAGGGCTCGACGGTGCGCCGTACGGCATGCCGGGGCGGTAGCTGGGCGGCTGGGCGTGGTGCGGACCAGCCTGCGGGTGGGGCGGGACGCCGTACTGACCTGGTGGGGTGCCGTAGGGCTGGGGCGGCGCGTACGGGCCTTCGACCGGCGGAGTGGCGCGGCCGGTGCCGTACGTGCCACCGCCGTACGGCGTGGGCGGGGCGTAGTGGTGCTGTTCCTCGCCGGGCTGCTGGTCGGCCTGATCGGGTTGCTCGCCCCGGCCGTACGTCGGGAAGTCCTGTGACGACATCGCTGTGCTCCTCCCGTCCGTACCTAGTTTCTCAGGTGGCCTTGATGGTGGGCCAGGCGTTGGGCAGGCAGCCGGCCAGACCCTTGGTCTGCTGCATCATCACCGGCGCGGGGGTCTTCGGCTTGGCGCAGGTCGAGTGCCCGTGCCCGAGCGCGTGACCGACCTCATGGTTGACCAGGTAGCTGCGGTACAGCTCGACGTTGCCGTTGTACGACGGGATCCCGTACATCCACCGCTTCGCGTTGAGCACGACCCGGTCCTCGACCCGGCAGGAAACCTCACCGCCGGTGTCGAGCGGCAGACACAGCTTGTCGGTCAGCGCCGGCGTCGCGAGGATGATCCGGAGATCGGCGTTGACCGTGTCGGTCCGCTCGAAGCTCACCGGGTGCAGCGCCTGCCACCCGCGCGGATCCGTCAGCGTCTTGTGGATCGCCGCGGCGACAGCGGCTCCGTTGACCGACAACCCCTGCTCGATCTCCACGCGGTACGTGAGCTTGTCGCGCACGCCACTCGCCTTGTTGAACCCGGGCACCACGGCAAGCTTCCCGGTCGACACCAGCACGTTCGGCTTCGCGTTCTTCGGCTGCCGCGTCAAGGTCGGCGCCGGCCTCAATGGCGTGGTGAACTTCTGCGTCGGCGTAACCACCGGCTTGGGCGTCACGCTAGGCGTCTCCACCACCGGCGCCGTGCTCACCGATTCGTTGGCCCCCGCAACCACCTCAGCCGCGAGACTAGCCCGATGCGCCACATCCGGATGCGCCACCACCACGGTTCCCACCACGGCCAGAGCAGTCACCGCAAACCACTGCCCCTTGTACGACTTCCGCCGACTATGCCGCCCACCCCGGCCCCCCACAGCCACGCCAGCTTGCTGGCCGCTCCGCCGGGTGGTCATGACACTCGACCCTACCGAGTCCCTACACGTCACGAAACCCCAGTTCGGTTAAGCCGTGCGGGTGCGGAGGAATTTGCCGAAGTGGGGGACGGTGAAGGCTACGGTGCCGCGTTCGGCGGAGAAGACCAGGCCTTTCTTGATGAGGCCGTCTCGGGCTGGGGAGAGGGACTGGGGTTTGCGGTTGAGGGTGCTGGCCACCTCGGCGGTGGGGACGGAGCCGTCGTCGACGCCGATGCCCAGCTCGGCCATCGCGCGCATGTACTCGCGTTCGGCCGGTGTGGCCCGTTCGTAGCGGGAGCCGAAGAACCCGACGGTGAGCTCCGCAGAAGCCTCGGGGGCGGCTACGGCGACGTCCTTGATGGTGATGGGAGACGTCGGCGCGTGGTCCCAGGTGGAGTGCGCGAAGGCCTGCACGAAGTACGGATAACCGTCGGTTTGCGCATACAGCTCGTCGAGCGCCTCCTCGTCGTACTGGACGCCTTCGCTCTCGGCCGGCACCATCAGCGCCCGGTCGCATGCCTCACGAGCCAACCGATCGACGCGGACATACCGAAACAGCCGCTCGGAGTACGACTTACTGGCCGACAGTACGGCGGGCAGGTGCGGCAGCCCTGCACCCACAACAACCAACGGTGCACTCTGCTGCGAGATCTCGTGACACGCGGCGCACAGCGCGGACAGGTCGTCCGCACTGATGTCCTGCATCTCGTCGATGAACAGCCCGACCCCGACGGACAGGTCCCCAGCCAGATCAGCAGCGTCGGTGAACAGCTCGATCAGGTCCATCTCCAGGTCACCGGAATCAGCCCGCCCCTTCGCCGCGGCCACGTCCACCGGCGGATGCCACCGGATCCCCTTCCGGTCCTCAGCCCCGGTCCGCAACGCAAAAGCCTTCAGTACGGCGCTGAACTGGTCGACCCGGTCATCGTCGCGGTGCCGGTGACCCAGCTCCCGCATCGCGGTGTGCAGCGCCTGCGCGATCGGCAGCCGGATGCTCTGCTCCGGCCGAGCCTCGATCTTTCCCGTCCCCCACGCCCGCTTGATCGCCTGCGAACGCAACGTGTTGAGCAGCACCGTCTTGCCCACGCCCCGGAGCCCGCTGAGCACCAGGCTCCGCTCCGGCCTGCCTGCCGCGACCCGCTCGAGGACCACCTCGAACTGCCGCACCTCGGTGTCGCGCCCGGCCAGCTCAGGCGGCCGCTGACCGGCGCCGGGCGCATAGGGATTCCGGATCGGATCCATGCTTTCACTGTATGAGCCCATCTAGCGTTTTCCGTAGATTGACCGATCAAGGACCAGAGCGTGTCGCGACCGCTCTCTACAGCTTTCTAGCGAAACCACTAGAAAGCGATAGACACCACGAGCGAGCGCAAGACCACTAGGGTTCCGCCATGGTGGAGTGGGCTTCGCAGGCCGGGGCGATGTACGAGCGGGTGCACCAGCAGTACGTCGGCGGCGCGCGCAAGCTCGAGGCGCTCATCAACGAGCTGATCGGTGAAGAAGAAGGCATCAACTACCTGACCGCGACCGCCCGCGCCAAGGACCCGGAGTCGTTCCTCGCGAAGGCCTCGAAGCCGCACCCGGACAATCCGGGCAAGCCGAAGTACGACGACCCGCTGAACCAGATCACCGACCTGGTGGCGGCGCGGGTGATCACGTTCCTGGTCGAGGCGGTGGACCGGGTGTGCGAGGTGATCGAGGCAGAGTTCGAGATCGTCGAGCACACCGACATGGGCGCGCACACCCGGGCGCAGGGCGTGTTCGGGTACGCCAGCAAGCACTATCTGGTCCGGCTGAACGCGCACCGCCGCGAGCTGCCGGAGTACGCCGTACTGAAGAACCTGGTGATGGAGATCCAGATCCGTACGGCGGTCCAGCACGCGTGGGCCGAGTTCGAGCACGACATCAGGTACAAGCTGGACATCCCGCCGGACCGCAAGCCGGAGTTCGACCGGCGCTTCCTCCTTGCCGCGGCGCTGATGGAGCTGGCCGACAACGAGTTCACCGAGATCGACCGGCTGTACCGCGAGCTGGCCGCGACCGCGGAGGACAAGGCCCCGCTGGACCTGGCGACCGGCACGCTGACGACGTACCTGACCCGGCGGTACCCGGACGCACCGCACGCGAAGACCACCCACTACGCGTGGATCCTCGGCATCCTGCACCGCCTCGGCGTCACCACCGAGGAGCAGCTCACCGAACACCTCACCGGCATCGACAGCGAAGCAGTCCAGGCCGCCATGACCCACAGAGCCCCAGCCGGCACGGTACGACGCCTCGACGACGACCTGCTCGCAGCCAACGGCCCCGCCTACCTAGCCCTGTTCCCCGACGAAGAGCGCCGCCAGAAGATCCTCCGCGGCCGCCTCAAGGCCCTGACCCGCGCAGGCATCATCCAGTCTTGACGAGTGCGTCCGCAGTACGTCGAGCCCATGCGCTGGTCGTGATCAGGCCGAGGATCAGGACCAGGGCGCCGCAGCCGGCGATGATGTACCAGCAGAGGCGGGCGGCGTCGACGAAGCCTGTTTCGAGTGGGCCGACCAGGCGGGCCGTCAGCACGGTGCCGGCGATTGCGACGCCCAGCGACGCCCCCACCTGGCGGCTGGTCGAGGCGATGGCGGCTGCGACGCCGGCCTGAGAGCGAGGCATGCCGGAGACGGCCGCGTTGGTGATGGGGGCGTTCAGCATGCCGAAGCCGAGTCCGAAGACCAGATAGCCGATCAGCAACTGCGCAGTGGACGTCGAGGTCCCCAGCCGGGACAGGATCAGGCCGGACGCCGTCAGCATCGTCCCGGCGACTACCAGCGGTACGCGCGGACCACGGTGGCCGACCAGCCAACCAGAGATCGGTGCGAACACCACAGTCATCGCCGCCATCGGCAGCGTCAGCAGTCCGGCGTGCAGTGCGGTGAAACCACGTGCTGACTGCAGATAGAGCGAGTTGAGGAACAGGAACCCCGACAGCGCCGAGAACCCGCACACTGCGATCAGCGTCGCTCCCGAGAACGGCGCGCTCCGGAAGAACCGCGGTTCGAGCAGCGGCTCCTCGCGGCGGCGTTCGTAGTACACCAGCGTCACCGCGGCCGCTACGCACACCGCGAAGCACCCGATGATCAGCGGCGAGCCCCACCCCGCCGTACGGCCTTCGATGATCCCGTACGTCAGCCCGCCGAGGAGCAGTACGACGAGAACCTGCCCGACCGGGTCCATCCGTCGCGGGACCGCCGCGCGAGACTCCGGCACGAACAACGCGGTCATCAGTACGGCGGCCACGGTCACCGGCACGTTGATCCAGAAGATGAACCGCCATCCGGCCGCGTCGACCAGCGCACCGCCCACGACCGGTCCGACCGCCATGCTCAGCCCGACCACGCCGCCCCAGACACCGATGGCCTGCGCGCGCTCACGTGGGTTCGTGAACGTGTTGGTGATGATCGACATCGCCACCGGGTTCAGCATCGACCCGCCGACGGCCTGCAGCACCCGGAACGCGATCAGCAGGTCGATGCTCGACGCGAACCCGCACAGCAACGACCCGACTCCGAACAACACCAGACCGGCCTGGAACGTCCGCCGCCGCCCGACCCGGTCCGCTGTCGACCCGGAGACCATCAGCAGGCTCGCCAGCACCAGCGTGTAGGCGTCGATCGTCCACTGCAGCTTCGAGACCGAGGCCCCGAACTCGGACCGGATCGCCGGGAGCGCCAGGTTCACGATCGTCGAGTCGAGCCCGACGATGAACAGGCTCGAACAGCAGATCGCCAGCACCAGCAACCGGCGCCCGCGACTCAGGTCCTCCACCCGGCTCCCTTCATGCTTGAAGACTGTACTACCCGTCGGGAAAACGGTTTGACGGACTGTCGGCGGGGCCACCTAGGCTTGATCTATTCGCCTGGTCAGGTGCCTTCTTTCATCCCTCTATGCCTGTTTGTGAGACGTCATGTCTTTGCGCCTCATCCCGTTCGCCGACCCGGGTGTGCCGGACACCCGCTCCGGCCTCCGACTCATCATCTGGCTGGAGCACCAGCAGCTGCGCGGGCAGGCCCTCGCAGTGTTCTGGGGGCTGGTCTACTTCGGCGGTATCGCCGCCGCTCCGGTTGCCGTCGGTCTGGCCGTCCAGGCCGCGATCGACCTGTCCTGGCCCAAGCTGATGCTGGCCGGTGGGCTGTTGCTGGCCTTCGGCGCGGCAAAGGCCGGCGCCGACTCGTTCTTCCACCGCGCCGTGGTGACGAACTGGATCAGCACTGCGTCCCGCCTGCAGCAGCTGCTCATGCGCAAGGCCGCGGAGCTGGGCTCGCTGCTGACCCGCCGGATCGCCGCCGGTGAGGTCGTCGCTGTCAGCAGCGGCGACGTCGAGAAGATCGGCTGGTTCGTCGAGGTGCTGGGCCGGTTCGCCGCCGCGCTGCTGACCTGCTTCGCGGTCGTCATCGGCCTGCTGTTCTACGAGCCCAAGCTCGGCCTGGTGGTCGCCGTCGCGGTGCCGGTGCTGGCCTTCTCGATCGTCCCGCTGATGGGTCCCGCCGAGCGTCGCGCGGACGAGCAGCGTGCCAAGGGCGGCCGTGCCACCGAGCTGGCTGCCGACACCGTCGCCGGTCTGCGCGTACTGCGTGGCATCGGCGGCGAACAGCTGTTCCTGGACCGCTACCGCGAGGCCTCGCAGCAGTACAGGAGCAGCGCGGTCCGCAGTGCGCGGATGTGGTCGCTGATCGCGGCGCTGCAGGTGCTGCTGTTCGGACTGTTCCTGGTGGTCGTGGTCTGGATGGGCGTGCACCTCGTGACGTCCGGGCGGATCTCGGTCGGCGAGCTCGTCACGACGTACGGGTTCATCACGTTCATGCTGGTGCCGCTGCAGACGTTCGAGGAGACCGCGAGCGCGTTCATCTTCTCGAAGGTGTCGGCCCGCCGGGCCGCGCGGGTGCTGTCGCTGCAGCGCACCGACGAGACCAAGGGCACCGCCGAGGCGCAGCTGCCGCAGGGCGACCTGCTCGACCCGGTCACCGGCCTGCACATCCCGGCCGGCAGCTTCACCGCGGTCGTTGCCGGCGATCCGGATGCCGGTGGCCTGCTGGCCGACCGGTTGGGGGGTCACAGCCCGACAGCTGACGGTGAGGCATCAGTGCTGCTCGGTGGCGTCGGCCTCGACGACATCCCGCTGGCGTCCGCGCGGACTGTCGTGCTCGTGCAGGACAAGGACCCGGTGCTGTTGTCGGGGACAGTGCGCCAGCTGTTCGACGTGCCGGCCAGTGGTGCGGTTTCTCCGGAGACGGCGCTCGACGCAGCGCAGTGCGCCGACATTCTCGACGTACTGCGGCAGACGCTGCCTGACAGTGAGTCCGACCCGATGAACGCGGTGCTGACTGAGCGCGGGCGCTCCTTGTCCGGTGGTCAGCGGCAGCGCGTGGCGTTGGCTCGCTCGCTGTACGTCGACCCGCAGGTGCTCGTGCTGGACGAGCCGACCAGTGCGGTGGACGCGCACACCGAAGCGCGCATCGCCGACGGTCTGCGACTGCTGCGTGCCGGCCGGACCACCGTGGTGTTCACGTCCAGTCCGCTGATGCTGGACCGGGCGGAGCGCGTGGTGTTCGTGCCGGAAGGCCGCGTCGAAGCAGTCGGTACGCACCACGAGCTGCTGCACACGAGTCCGCGGTACCGCGCGGTCGTGACCCGTGAAGACGAACAGACTCTCGAGGAGTTGGCGTGAAGCGCCCCCTGTATGACCCGGCGGCCCCACAGGAAGTAGTGCGGCTCCCGGTGGCAGGCAGCGCGACTGTGCGCGCCTACATCAAGACACTGTTCCGTCGGCACCGCCGTGCGTTCGGCTGGCTCACGCTGGTCAACGCAGTGGCGGCGCTGAGCGGCATGGTCGGCCCATGGCTGCTCGGCAACGTCGTCGAGAAGCTCTCGCAGGGTCACACCGACGTGAACCTGCCGTACGTCGTGACGGGCTTCGTCATCGCCCTGGTGGTGCAGACGATCTTCGTCCGGCTGACGCGACTGCGCGGTGCGGTCATGGGCGAGGAGATGCTCGCGGACCTCCGCGAGGACTTCCTGGTCCGCTCGGTCGGGCTGCCGCCAGGCGTGCTCGAGCGCGCCGGCACCGGTGACCTGCTGTCCCGCATCACCACGGACATCGACCGGCTGTCGCACGCCATGCGGGACGCCGTGCCGCAGTTGACGATCGCGGTGATCTGGGCCGGACTGCTGATCGGTGCGCTCGTGGTCACCGCACCGCCGCTGGCTGTGGCAGTGGTGATCGCTGCGCCGATCCTGATCATCGGTGGCCGCTGGTACTTCCGGCGCGCACCATCCGGATACAGGTCGGAGGCAGCCGGGTACGCCGCTGTCGCGTCCGCGCTCGCCGAGACCGTCGACGCCGGCCGGACCGTCGAGTCGCACCGGCTCGGCGACCGCCGGATCAAGCTCGGCGACACCCGGATCGGTCAGTGGGTCGCGTGGGAGCGCTACACGCTGTACCTGCGGATGATCCTGTTCCCGGTCATCAACATGACCCACACGGTCGCGCTGGCGGCCGTGCTGGTGATCGGTGGCGGTTTCGCCATCCAGGGCTGGATCACTGTCGGCGCGCTCACCACAGGTGCCCTGTACATCCAGATGCTGGTCGAGCCGGTCAACATGATGATCCGCTGGTACGACGAGCTGCAGGTGGCCCAGGTGTCGCTGGCGCGGCTGGTCGGCGTCCGTGAGGTGGAGACTGCCGCGACGGACGGCGATGCCGAGCCGGAGGGCCGGACTGTACTGGCGGACGACGTGCGGTTCGGCTATCTGGAGGGTCGCGACGTACTGCACGGTGTGACGCTGACGGTCGAGCCGGGAGCGCGGGTGGCGCTCGTCGGGCCTTCTGGTGCAGGGAAGTCGACGCTCGGTCGGCTGCTGGCCGGCATCTACTCGCCGCGCGTCGGTGATATCACCTTGGGTGGCGCGGCGCTGGACCAGATGTCTGCCGAGCAAGTCCGCAGCCACGTTGCCCTGGTCAACCAGGAGCATCACGTGTTCGTGGGCAGTGTCCGCGACAACCTGCGGCTGGCCAAGCAGGGCGCGACGGACGCCGACCTGTGGGCAGCGCTGCGTTCGGTCGACGCCGACGGCTGGGTGGCCGGCTTCGATGACGGGCTGGACACCGAGGTGGGCTCCGGTGGGGTCTCGCTGACGCCGGCTCAGGCGCAGCAGGTCGCGCTGGCCCGGTTGGTGCTGGCAGATCCGCACACGCTGGTCCTGGACGAGGCGACCTCGTTGATGGACCCGCGTGCGGCCCGGCACTTGGAGCGGTCGTTGGCGACCGTTCTGGAGGGCAGGACCGTGGTGGCCATCGCGCACCGGCTGCACACTGCGCACGACGCGGACGTGATTGCCGTCGTCGAGGACGGCAAGATCGTCGAGCTGGGCGGCCACGACGAGTTGGTCGACGCCCAGGGTGCGTACGCCGCCCTTTGGCACTCCTGGCACGGCGAACGCTGACCGCAAAGATCAAGTAGATAGAGGGCCGTGCAGGAGGCCTGGGTGACAGCCAGCGGCCGGCGGCGCGAAACTACCGCCCGGGAAGGACGACGACCGGACCCTGGGGAGGATCATGTGCCGAATCGGGTAGAAGATCCTCCCCAGCCCAACTGCCCCGGCGCGGCGTCGTGCTTCGAGAGACGCGGAGGCGGACCGCCACCACTCAGCAGACCCACACCACGGGCACGGAAGAGGGCGCCGCACCCCTGAGGCCACCGGCCTACCTTCGGTTACTGAGTGACTCACGTCCGGACCACGCCGATCTCAAAACTCCAGCCGCCGTATCGGCCGGCGGTTCCGGCAGGTTCTGCGGAAGGAAGTTTGCGCCCAGGGGCAACTATGTTCCGAGAAGCTGGTCACGGGCCCCTCGCCCCGACGTACGCTTTGGCCTCCGACGCCGTGCACACAGACCTCCGGCCGACCAAGCCGCCGTGGTTCTTGTTTCCTTTCTCTTGCCCTTCCTGCGACTCCCGTTTGATACACCGAGGGTTATTCAGAAGTCACTAGTCGAGTCGGTGGAGTTCGAGCGGCTGGTGATGCGGAGCTTGTTCTGTTCACGGCCATTTCGTAGCCGGCGAGCTCGTGGAATTTACTGCGTTTGTACGGCACGGTGGGCAGTGATCCCGTGCAGGTCTGCCAGCATCGCCTGGCTCACGTTCTGCCGCAAGTACAGCAGTACGAGTACGACCTGCCGGTACAGGCCGCGCACCGGCGGGCGGCCGACGCCGCGCAGTCAGACCTTCGGCCGGCCACCCGAGCCAGCCACCACTCTAAGTCTCTTCTTTCTCTGGTCTTTTCCTTGATCTCTTGCCTACAGACCCACTCAAACCGTCTGAATAACCCTCGCCTGCTCTCCGTTTCTCCTTTTCCTGTTTCCCTTACCCTTTCTTCTCCTCTTCTTTTCAGATCGAACTGGGCGCCCACGACGAGTCGGTCGACGCCCACGGCACATACGCCGCGCTGTGGAACTCCTGGCACGGCGAACGCTGACGCACGGACGGGCGGATCCACAGTTATCCACAGGATCGACTGCGGTCCCGGCGGATCCACCCGTTCCCGTGTGAGGATGAACGGGTGCTGCTGACGACGCTGTTCTCCCTGCCCACCACGATGGCCCTCGATGTGGACGACGAGGGCCGGATGCTCGTGCTGTATGACGGCACAGGCACCCGCCAGGTCAACGAAGTCGCACCGGACGGGAGCTGGCGAGCGCTCACCGACCTCGGTGACACCTGCCGCGGCGCCCGGTTCGTGCCGGGCAGCAGCCGCGTGGTCATCGAGCACGACACCGGCGGTGACGAGCGCGGTCAGCTCTCCATGCTCGACCTCGACGAGCCCGGTCTGCCCACGCTGACCCCGCTGGTCCACGACTCGGAGTACATCCATCATCTGGTCGACGCAGGGGCCGGGCGGGTGCTCTACACCACGAACCGCCGCAACGGTGTCGACTTCGATCTGGTCGCGCGCGACCTCGCCACCGGTCGCGAGACCGTCCTGTACGACCAGGGCGGCTGGGTGATGGGCGTTACCCCGTCCCCGGACGACAAGTGGGTCGTCCTCGCGAAGGCGAGCACCCCGGCGAACTCGATGCAGCTGCTGTTGATCGAGACGTCGAGCCGGACCATCAGGGAGCTCACCCCGGGGGACGCGCACAACGACCAGGGCGCCGTCGCCTGGCTCCCGGACTCGTCGGCGTTCCTGGTGTCGACCAACGCGGACCGCGACCGCATGGCCCTCCGGCGGTACGACGTGGTCGATGCGGCGTGGAGCGACGTACTCGTGGATGACGCTCGCGACCTGGCCGGGTGGCCTTCGCCAGACGGTGAGCACCTGTTGGTTGCCGTCCTTGAGGACGGCGAGGTGGCGCTGGCGCTGCACCGGATGGAGGACGGCTCGCTCATCGCACCGCTTGACCTGCCGGCCGGCGGCGTCGCGGCGTTGTCGATGGCGACGCCGGACCCGATCTGGTCGTCCGACGGTTCGTTTGCGGCCATCACCTATAACTCACCGGTCACACCGCCGACCGTGTACCGGTTCGTCCCGAGCGATGAGCTGACCGCGGTTCGACCGGTGGAGGTGCCGGTCGAGCTGAACCATCCGGAGAGTCTGCGCGTGCCGTCGTTCGACGGTGAGCAGGTGCCGGTGTTCGTGTTCCGGCCGACCGCCACGGACCTCGGCTCGACCGTGGTCCATGTGCACGGCGGTCCGGAGGGTGCGGCGCTGCGGATCTGGAGCCCGATCATCTCGGCGCTGGCCGGCGAGGGGCACACGGTCATCGTGCCGAACGTCCGCGGCTCCGCCGGGTACGGCAAGCGTTGGTACACCCTCGACGACCGGCAGCTGCGGCTGGACTCGGTGAAGGACCTGGCCGCGATCAACGCTTGGTTGCCGACCATCGGCGGCGACCCGAAGAAGGCCGCGCTGTGGGGCGGTTCGTACGGCGGGTACATGGTGCTGGCAGGCGTCGCGTTCCAGCCGGACCTGTGGGCGGCTGGTGTCGACATCGTCGGAATCGCTTCGCTGGTGACGTTCCTGGAGAACACCTCGGACTACCGGCGAGCCATGCGCGAGCGCGAGTACGGCTATCTGGCCACCGAGCGCGAGTTCCTGGAGTCAGCGAGCCCGCTCAGCAGGGTCGACGACATCCGAGCGCCGCTGTTCGTCATCCATGGCGCCAACGACCCGCGCGTGCCGCTGTCAGAGGCAGAGCAGATCACAGAGGCGCTCACGAAGCGCGGCGTGCCGTGCCAGCTGCTCGTCTACCCCGACGAGGGCCACGGCCTCGCCAAGCTCAAGAACCGCCTCGACGCGTACCCACAGGCCTTCAGTTTCCTGCGAGAGCACCTGGGCTGAGAGTCGCGGCGGTTGCGTCCAGCCGTACCGGCAGCCCTAGCGGTACGGCGAGGTTGAGCGCCTCGTGGCCGATCGCGGCACCCTCGACCATCGGTACGCCGAGAGGCTCGAGCCGTTCGCGGACTACATCGACTGGATCCTGCACGCCGCTGAAGTCGCCGATGACAAGTCCCGCCACCTCGTCGAACCACCCGGCGCGCAACAGCTGCGTGAGCATTCGGTCGACGCGATAGCCGGCCTCGTCGACCTCCTCCAGCACGACCACGCCGACAGGCGGCGCGTAGGTCGGCGTACCGATGCTGGACGCGAGCAACGCCACGTTGCCGCCGCAGAGGCGGCCCTCGGCAACTCCACCGACCACAGTGCGCGCGCCGTGCGGAGCCAGCAGATCAGTCACGCTTTCCGGCTCGAACAGCAGCGCCCGCAGCCGTTCCCTGCCGACCTCGTTCTCCAACTGCTCAACAGCAGCAGCCATCGGCCCGTGCAGCGTCACCAGACCACGTGCATTCAGCGGCTCGTGCAGTGCGGTGATGTCGCTGAACCCGAGGAACCACTTCGGTACGGCGACCAGCTCGTCGAAGTCGACGTACTCGAGCATCCGCTGCACGCCGTACCCACCACGCGCGCAGAACACCGCGACGTACTGCGGATCGAGCCAGGCGTTCCGCAGGTCCTCCGCACGCGCCTTGTCGTCCGCAGCCAGGTACTGGAACCGTTCGTGCCCGGCCAGCACGGACGGCATCACATCGACCTCGAGGCCCCACGACCTCAGGTGCTCCAAGCCGATCTGGAGGCGTGCACCGTCCACCCGGCCCGACGGCGCCACCACAGCAACCCGATCACCACTCCGCAGTCGTTGCGGCACCACCACGTCAGTCACGCCGAGGAACGCTACCAATCCACTCGCAGCGTCGCGCTCTTGGAGACGCCATTCACCGTCACACCCAACTGCGCGGTGCCCGGGTGCAGAGCGGTCAGCTGGCCCGTTGCCGGGTCGTACGACGCGACTGCCCAGAACGGAGCGGTCTTAGCCGGACCGATGTACAGGAGGGTCGAGCCCCACCAGTCCGCGGAGACCGGGAAGCTGACCGGGATCCTCCGGTCCTCCTGGACCACCGTGGCGGTCGCCAACGCGGACTGGCCGCGGCGGAGCGAAGTAGGCGCAGCCAGCTCGAGCGAGTCGACGTGCGGTCGCAGCTCGACCTGGAACCAGGACCGCTCGGGCGCCGACCAGTTCCGCTCGCCGGCCGGTGCTGCCGTCACGTGCGGGTCGATCCCGACCAGCGCCCAGCCGGTGAAGCCGCCCGCGTCCGGCGCAGCGGCCGGGCTCTTGCCCGAGTTGCCCGTCAGCGGCAGCAGCACACCATCGGTCCGCGTCGCGGCGAACGTCCCGGCGTGGCCCGCCATGTACGCCGCACCCTTGCCCGTCGAGGCGCGGAAGTCGGCCAGCCACTGGACGATCATGGCGGCTTCCTTGCGGTCGCCGAGCTGGGAGTTCTGCGTCGGCGACGGGTCGTCGATCGGGTGATGCGCGAACACCACGACGTTCTTGATGGACCGATCGGTCGCCGCCGAGTCGAGCTGCTTGCGCAGGTCGAGGATCTGGTCGAACCCGCCGGCCCGCAGCGACCCGAGCGACGAGTCACGCAGGATGAACCGGGTGCCCTTGTGGTCGAACGTGCTGGTCGCTGCTCCGAAGACCTTCTTCCACTCGGACAGGTCGCCCGGTCCGTAGGTCTCGTGGTTGCCCGGCACGTAATGGACCGGCACCTTGCCGGCCACCTCTTCGTCGATGATCTGCTTGGCGAGCGCGATGTCCGGGCCGAACGCCCGGTCGACGAAGTCGCCGTTGATCACCAGGAAGTCCGGCTTCTGCGCGAGCGCTTCGCGAATCGTCCGCCGGGCCTGCTTCACGTAGTCCGAGTTCGGATCGTCGGAGGTGAACTGCGCGTCGGACATCACCGCGAACCGCCAGCGGCCACCGCCGGTCACCGTTCCGTCGGTGACGACCATCGGGTCGATCACCTTCGCCGGCGGCGTCATCGTCACCGGCGGCGCGCTCCGCACGGTCAGGTCGTCGATGATGATCCGGCCCGAGTACTGCCGCGTCGGCGAGGTCTCCACGACGTAGATCCGCCAGAACCGCAGCGGGTACGTCAGCCCGGGCGGGATGTCCCCCTCGACGTACTTCCAGCCGGTCCAGTCGATCGTGGCCGCAAGGTTGAGCGTCTGCGCCGTACCGCCGGCCGCGTCGTACGCGTTCGCCCGCAGCCACGCGCCCTTGCCGTCCCCGTAGATCCAGGCGCCCAGCTTCTGCGGCTGACCAGGCAGCGTCTGCTGCGGAGTCTGCGAGAGGTACGCCGCCCGCGTGGCCGTGCTGCCCGTCAACGAGTAGTCGAGCGCGATCGCCTGTCCGCCGTCATGTCCTTCCGCAGCGGAGCGCGATGCCGTCGCCGCACCGACCGGTACGGCGTTCGCCGCCCACTTGGTCAGATCGTCGAGCTTGTCGACCACAGTGCTGGTCAGACCGGACGTCACGCTCAACTGGGTGCTCAGGGCACCGACCTTCGCGGTGACCACGGTCGAGACCGCGTCGTCGGTCAGCGCGTTCACCTCGAAACCGTTGCGTGCGGCAACGACCTTGACGACGGCCGGGTCGTAGCTGAGCTTGACGTCCCGCGGTTCGATCCAGGTGGAGAACCCGTCGGCGTCGTACCCGTCGACCTCGAAGAAGCCCTTGGCGGTGGAGTCGGCGAGCGAGACCTGGCGCGTCGAGGGGGCGAGGCGGGTCGGCGTACCGAGGACTGTCATCGGGAACCTTCCGTTCGCCGCGCCGCGGGTCGCGGTCACGATCACGTCGCCCGCGCGGCGGCCGGTGACGACGCCCTGCTGGTCGACGCGGACGTTGCTGCCCGCGTACCACGACGGCGTACCGGAGGCGGGTGCGTAGGTCTCGTCGTACCCGGTGGCGCTCAGGACCCGGCTGAGTCCGGTGAGGACGCGGGAACTGCGTGAGACGTCGGCGTCGGGCCCTTCCTGGGAGGTGCCGACGGACTCGACGCGGAAGCCCTTCAGCTTGCCGGAACCCTTGACCGGCAGCAGCCCGAGACCGTTCGGGATCAGCCGCTCGCCGCCGTCGGACGGGTCGTTGACCACGTCCGGCGCGGCCTTTCCCGGCGTACGGGCCAGCATCGTGGACGAGCCGCCGCCGTCGAGGTTCAGCGCGTCGTCAGCCCCGAGGCTGATCATCAGCCGGCCCATCTCCTTGAGCGACAGCCCGCGCGATCCGGTCGCCCGGCCGTCGACGGTCAGCAGGATCATCCGGCTGCCGTCGGCGTCGAACCCGATCGCGGTCCGCGGCGCGAGATCCGCATCGGGTACGTCGTCGGGGACCTTGCCGTCCTTCGCGAGCTGGTAGTTGCCGCTGACCGCGGCCGCGACATCGGCGGCGTCGGGACGCAGGCCGTACGCGACGTCGACGTGGTCGCCGACCTGCAGCGCGGTCAGTGCGTCGGCGCCGGCCTCGCGACCGATCAGCGCCTGCTCGCCGGCGGCCAACGGAGTGGTTGCCGGAGTGGTGGCCGACGAGACGACCACACCGTCGCGAAGGATCACCTCGCGGACGGTCGGCAGGCCGTCCACGGTCCGGGTCCGGGCCGCGTCGCCCCACTCCGGGGTATAGAGGCCGATGCCGCCGGTGTTGACGGCC
This sequence comes from Kribbella pratensis, assembly GCF_004365355.1. Lineage (GTDB taxonomy): Bacteria > Actinomycetota > Actinomycetes > Propionibacteriales > Kribbellaceae > Kribbella. Next base: position 1,943,251 of record NZ_SODP01000002.1, read on the forward strand.
GGCGAGTTCAGGTTGGTCAGCTCGAGCTTGGTGGCGCCATCGGTCACCGTGCCCTGCAGGAACAGCTCGGCGATCTTGCCGAGCCCGTCCTTGCCGATCACAGCGGTGTCGTTGTGGCCGGCGGCCGGCGCGTTCGTCAGCTTCCCGGATTCCACGCCCACGCCGAGCGGTGCGGTGGTGTCGTTGATGTCGAAGAAGTCGCCGTTCACACCGGCGATCGCGCCCTTGCGGGCGAGCTGCTGACTGAGCGGCTGGCCGCCCGACACCTTGCCGCCGTTGTTGACCAGGTCGACGGTCACGCCGTGCTTGTCCAGGTCGGTGTCGAGGATGTCGCCGCGCTGCCAGCCCTTCGGGTCGAGGCGCTCGAAGGACGTGTAGTTCACCCCCGGCGCGACCGGGCTGTCCACTCGCGACGTCAGGACGCCGTCCTCGGCGATCGCGGCGTCCGAGATGCCGTCGGCGGTCTGCCCGAGGGCTGGATTGACGAGTACGCCGGCGAGTAGGCCGCCAACGCCTACGGCTGTGGTCAGAGCACGAACGAGCGTCACAGGAGCCTCCCCAGCGGACGGACAGCTGTGACAAAGTAACTTCTCTACGACGGAATCGGAAGGTCCTTCACCGATTGTTCAGTGGCGGTTGGCGAATCCGGTCTCGTACGCCACCACGACGGCCTGGACCCGGTCGCGGACCCCGAGCTTGGTGAGCAGCCGGGCGACGTGCGTCTTCACAGTCGTCTCGGCCACCACGAGCTCCGCCGCGATCTCGGCGTTGGACAGCCCGCGCGCGATCAGCCGCAGTACGTCGAGCTCCCGGTCGGTCAGCGTCGCGAGCTCGGGCGGCAGTCCCTGGGCGACGACCGGTTCGACGAAGCGCTCGACCAGCCGCCGGGTGATCGCGGGCTCGATCAGTGAATCGCCGGTCGCCGCCGCGCGGACCGCGGCGATCAGGCGGGTGGACGGCGAGTCCTTCAGCAGGAACCCGGCCGCCCCGGCCTGGAGCGCGCGATAGACGTACTCGTTCTGGTCGAACGTCGTGAGCACGATGATCGTCGGCGGGTCCGGCTGCCGGCGGATCTCCTCGGTCGCCGACAGCCCGTCCAGCTCGGGCATCCGGATGTCCATCAGGATCACGTCCGGCGCGACCAGCTGAGCCTGCCGGATGGCCGCAGTACCCGTGTCGGCCTCGGCGACGACCTCGATATCGCCCTCGGCCTCCAGGATCACCCGGAACCCGGTACGCACCAGGGTCTGATCGTCGGCGACCAGCACGCGGATCTTCTCGGACACACGGTGATTGTGCGTCATCCGTGGGGCCTACGCCGTCATCCCTGCGGACGACACCGCCCCGGCAGGATCGTTCTTGCGCCAGACGTGGACGACGGACGCCGAAATCTACCTTCGCTGCATGGGGTCAAACGACCCGGGGACGAAGGGACAAACCGATGAACGAGATCTTGAAGGGGATCAGGCCCCTCGACTACGTGCTGGCCGGCCTCATGACCGCTGCGGGTGTGCTGCTGATGGTCGAGAACATCACGGCCACCGACGCCGACCTGCCGCATCCGCTGTCGACGACCACGTGGGCGATGCTGCCGGTCTTCCTGCTGGTGACGCTGCCGATCCTGTGGCGCCGGCGCAACATCCTCGCGGTGGTCGGCGTCACCGCCGTCGCCACGCTGGCGCACGTGATCGCGTTCGGCTGGGTGACCCGCTGCGGCGTCGTCATCCCGCTGGGCTTCGCGCTCGCGTACGCCGTGGCGCGTTTCGCCGGCTCGTGGCTGAACCAGCTGATCGGTCTCGGCGGCATTGTCGTGCTCGAGCTCGTGATGCTGTGGCGGGACGCGTCGATCGACACGGTGGCGGGCGCACTGGCAATCGCACTGCCGGGGATCGCGCTCTTCTACGGGATCGGCGTACTCGTGCAGAATCGAGTCACCAAGCGGTCCGGGGGGATCGCGCCGGTGCACGAGCACACGGCCGCCTGAGCGGATCGCTGGAGTAGGGAGCAGGCCATGGTCTTCACCGGGATCAAGCTTCGCGATTGGGGGATCGCGGGTGGTCTCACCCTGCTCGGCGTCCTGCTGATGCTTGAGAACACCCAGACGTCAGAGGCCCAGGTGCGCAACGCCATCGCGGAGGGATCGATGGTGCACGCCCAGAGCTCGCACTCGTTCTGGATGATTCCGGTGTTCGCGGCGGCGACGATTCCGGTGCTGTGGTGGCGGCGAGGAATCCTCGCCGTCGCCACGGTCTCCGTGCTCGCGATGGCCGCGCACGACCTGCTGTTCGGGTGGGTGACCCGCTGCGGTGCGGGTCTCCCGCTCGCATTCGTGATCGCGTTCCTCGGGGCGCTGGCGGCCAAGCGGAGAACTGCGTGGATCGTGTGCGGGCTCAGCGTCGTACTGACCGTTCTGGTGCTGGTCATCGACGCGACCACGGGCCCGGGCGCGATCATCCTGGCGCTGCCGATCGTCTGCATCGTGTTCGGCGTGGGGCTGGCGGCTCGTCGTCGTACGGCGCTGAACCAAGAGCTCGCGGACCGCGAGGCGGAGTTGCGGCAATTGCGCGACGAACGGGCGGCGCTCGACGTCGCGGACGACCGGGCACGACTCTCGCGGCAACTCGACGGGCTGCTGCAGGAGCGGCTGGCCGACCTGACCACGGCGGCCGAGTCCGCGGACGGATTGCCACCCGCGGAGGCGAGGGCGGTGCTGGAGTCGATCGAGTCGGGCAGCCGGCGGACGTTGGACGACATGCGGGAGATCGTCGGGCTGCTGCGCGGCGATGATGTCGCGTTCGCTCCGACGCCGACGGTGGCTCATCTCGACACGTTGCTTGCACGGCTTCGTACGGCGCACTCGCAGTTGGTCGTGACCGGCGACCCGCGCGTATTGCCTGCAACTGTTGAGCTTTCGGCGTACCGGATCGTCGAGCATCTCGTCACCGCACTGGCCGATCACGCCGACGCGCCGATCGTGGTGTCGGTGCGGTTCGAGGACGATGCGCTCGAGATCCGGGTGAACGGACAGGTGGGCGAGGCGGCCGATCTGAAGGCCGCGGTTGCCCGGGCCAAGGAACGTGCGAAGTTGCTCGGCGGTTCGGTCGACGTGAAGGTCACCAAGGGGCGGGCGGGCGCGGTCGCCCAACTGCCGGTGGTCGGCTGAGCGACATGAACGCCGGACGCAGGCTAGAGCAGGTGGGGATCGTGGTGCTGGTCGCCGCGGCCGTCGCCGTGCCGACTGCGATCCACGGCTGGCCCACGTCGGTCGGCGGGAACCTGTTCACCGCAGGTCTGCTGGCAGGTGGGCTCATGTTGATGTGGTGGCGGAGCCATCCGCGGCTGGTCGCCGTTGCGGGTGGTGCGCTCCTGCTGGTTCCGGTCGCGCTCAACGCATACGGCTGGTTCCCGGATACCACGTTCGCGATCCTCGCGCTCCTCACGCTGGTCGCGGCGCTCGGCTGGTCCGGGCGCGCGTCGTGGGTGGTCGCGGCCGTGCTGGCGGCGTACCTGGCCGTTCTCTGGTTCGTGCTCGGCGGCGAGATCGAGGTGCCGTTGATCATGTTCAGCGTGCCGAGTTTCCTGGCCGGCACGGTACTGCGGTTGCACCGGGAGTCGGCCGAGGCGCTCGCACGACGCGGGCGTGAGCTCGAGGAGGAGCGCGAGCTGTTCGCCGAGCTCGCCGTACGGCATGAGCGGGCGCGGATCGCCTCCGAGCTGCACGACATCGTCGGGCACGCGATCAGCGTGATGGTGATCCAGGCAGCGGCAGGGCAGCGGCTGGTGGATCGGGATCCGGTCGGTACGTCGCAGGTGTTCGCCGGGCTGGCCGAGTCGGCGCGCCAAGGGCACGAGGACCTGCGACGACTGGTCGAGCTGCTGGGTGGAGTGGAGGTCGGCGGGCCGGATCTGTCGCTGATCGAGGAGATCGTCACGCGGGCAGCGCGGAGCGGGCTGGACGTCTCGTGCCGATTCGAGGGTTCGCGCGACGGGGTGTCGGCGCCGGTCGCGCATGCGGCATTCCGCGTCGTGCAGGAGAGTCTGACGAACGCCCTGCGGTACGCGCCGGGTGCTGCGGTTCGCGTTGTGGTGAACGGCGCCGGCCGGGATCTCACCGTTCGCGTGGAGAACGGGAACGCAGTCCAGCGGCGGCCGCTGCTGTCCGGGACCGGGCGCGGGCTGGCGGGGCTGCGGGAACGCGTGCAGGAGCTGGGTGGTCAGCTGATCGCCGGACCGGTCGCCGACGGCTGGCTGGTCGAGGCGACGATGCCGGGCAGCGACCGCCGACGTGCCTGGCGGGCGGGAGCGGGCCGTCGCAGCTGAGCCAGCCGGTGGAAACGCTGCGGCTTCAGCTCCTGCTGAACGTCAGTTGGTGCTGACGGGACGGCCGGAGGTCTGCCAGGCGTGCATGCCGCCGTCGAGGTTGATCGCCTCGCGGCCGAGCTGGTTCAGGAACTGGGTGGCCATGCCGGAGCGGCCGCCGACGGCGCAGACGCAGAGCACCTTCTGGTCGAGCGGCACCTCGCCGACCCGGTCCTGCAACTGGCCGAGCGGGATGTGCACGGCGCCCTCGATGTGCCCGCGATCCCACTCGTCCGGCTCACGCACGTCGAGCACGAACGCCTCGGCGAGCAGCTCGTCGTCGAGCTCGGCCACGACCACCGCGGGGATCTCCTGGTTCCGGAACATACCCCTAAGCATGGCAGACCGGTGGTACCCGCAGGTGGCCGGTTCCGGAAGGCGGTTGCCCGGAGTCCGGAAAGCTCTTGACACCGGGCGGCGGATTTCGGACCGTGGCTCGAAGGAGGCTGCGGTGGCGCTGATTCAGGGGATCCCGGGAGAGTTCGAACCGCAACCCTGGGGTGAGGCAATCCTGCGGAGTCGTGAGCTGCTGCTGCTCCGGATCGCCCGCCGTCCACCCGACCACGAAGTACGCCTCCCTGGTCTCGCGACCACCCCGCTGCACGTCGTCGAGGACCACACCGGTCGTGCGTTGACCTGGCGTCAGGACGGTGACGACCTGGTCGTCCGGCTGCCCGATTCGGGCGAGTCACCTGTCGTCCGGGTCGCCCTGCAGGGCAAGCTGCGGATCGTGCCACCGGACACGGTTACCGCCAACGCCGACGGTGTCTGGGACCTCACGCCAACTGGCGCGAAGGCTCACCTGGTCGCGCGCCGCGCCATGGATGTCGCCGTACGGTTCGTCGGGATGGTCGAGCTGGACAGCCAGCACCACATCCGCCTGGCCGGCCGCCGGTACGCCGTGACCGGCCAGCAACTCACCCGCACCACCATCGGCCCCTTCCCGATGCCTGCGCTTCGGGTCATGCCGCTGGCGATACCCATCGGCGTACGGCGGGTGCTCGTCGCGCAGGTCGGCACGGTGCTGGCCTCGATCCATCCGGGCCGCGATGAGGTCACCGTGGTGGTGACGAACTTCGGCCGTACGCCGGCGCGAGGTGAGGTCGAGCTGCCGCTGCCATCGGAATGGTCCGCAACCGAGCACGCGTGGACCTTCGACGGGCTCGAGCCGGGCCGATCCGTCGGATGGGCGACCCGCGTCGCCGGCCCGTCCGGCCGGCACGAGCTGAGGGTCCGCTTGGAGGCAGGCCGACGGTCGGCCTCCTCGCCGTACGTCGTGGCCCTGTGACCGCTTCGACCAGCTGACTACTTGAGCGCTTCCGCCTTCTCCTTCACGGGCAGGCATTTGCCGAGGTTGACGAAGAAGAAGATCAGGCCGAGCGTGATGACGATATGGCCCAGGCCAGAGATGCCGTCGAGCGCGGCGCCGGCCTGGTGACCGAGCACGGTCATCGTGCCCCGGACGAGCATCATCCCGATCGTGAGCGCGAGGCCAGCGTTGTAGACCCAGAAGAACGCGTCGAACAGCTTGCCCGAGGTCAGCGTGAACTGCTTCTCCAGCACGAGCACGATCAGGAAGAACAGCATGCCCAACGCGAGGATGTGCGTGTGGACGATGCCGAGCTGGGAGTCGCCGGTGAAGTCCTTGGCCTTCGTGAGCTCGCGGTAGTACAGCCCGCTGACCAGCCCCAGAATCATATAGACGTGTGCTGCCACGTAGATCTTCCGCATGGGCGGGAACCTACTAGCCGAGCGGCTTATCCCGGCTCTACTTGAGCAGTTTGCTCAATCGGCGGTCGGCCAGTGGCTTGCCGCCGGTCTGGCAGGTTGCGCAGTACTGCAGGGAGGAGTCGGCGAAGCTGACCTCGCGGACGATGTCGCCGCAGATCGGGCATTTCTCGCCCTTGCGGCCGTGGACGCGCAGGCCGGACTTCTTCTCCGACTTCAGGTCCTGTACGGCGAGGCCCGCGGAGCGGCTGACCGCGTCCTGCAGGGTCTCACGCATCGCGTCGTACAGCGTCTTGAGCTCGTCCTCCGACAGGTTCGAGGCGGGTTTGAACGGGCTCATCTTCGCGACGTGCAGGATCTCGTCGGAGTAGGCGTTGCCGATGCCGGCGATCACGGACTGGTTGCGCAGGACGCCCTTGAGCTGGACCCGGCCCTGGCGCTTGAGGATGTCACCGAAGTCCTCGAGCGACAGCGTGAACGGGTCCGGCCCGAGCCGCGCGATCCCGGGGACCTCGTTGACGTCGCGGACGACGTACACCGCGAGCTTCTTCTGGGTCCCGGCCTCGGTCAGGTCGAACCCTGAGCCGTCGTCCAGGACGGTCCGGAGCGCGATCGGCCCCTTGCCCGGCCGGACCAGTCCGGTGTTCTGCTCCTCTTTCCACCGCAGCCAGCCGGCGCGAGCCAGGTGGATCACCAGGTGCACGCCCTGCGCGGAGATGTCCAGGAACTTCCCATGCCGCTGCACGTCGTCGATCAGCAACCCGACCATCGCAGACACCGGCGGGTCATACGTCTTCAGCGCACTGATAGCGGTGATGTCAGCCCGCACGAACGCATGCCCAACCGCCCGCTCCCGCAAAAACGCGGCCAGCGACTCCACCTCCGGCAACTCAGGCACGCCCCTAGTGTGCCTGATGCCAGGGACAGTTCCGGAGGATTACCCATGGAAGGGGGTTGTGGCGGACGGTAGCGTCGGGGGCAACAGAGTTTGGGAGGCCCTGATGGGGTTTGTTAAGACGTTGGTGAAGGGCGCTGTGGTCGCCAAGTTGGTGCAGGTTGCGCAGCGGGAGCTGAGCAAGCCGGAGAACCAGCAGAAGATCAAGCAGGCATTCCAGAAGGTCCAGCAGCGCCGGGCCGGCTGAGTCGGGCCTACTGGGCGGGCTTGTGGGCCTGGAGGGTGTAGGTGGCGGCCAGATGGTGCGGATTGTCCGTCAGGCGCCACTCACCGTCGCCGTCCTCGGTCATGAGACCGGGGAGGGCGTTCCAGGGTGCGCTGTCGTGTTCGGTCAGTGAGTCGAACACCAGCCCGGCCTGCTGTACGGCGGTGATGGTCTCGGCGAGCCCATGGTTCCACTCGTGCGTGACAGTGGTGCTGAACTCGACCTCGGTCTCGACGTAGGTCCCGCCCTCGTCCCAGACGATCGCCTCCGCGGTCTCGAAGTACGGGAAGCGCAACTCGGGGACCTCCGGGCCGGCGCTCAGCGCCCACACCATCGGATGCCCCTCGCGGATGAACAGCCGTCCGCCGGGCTTCAGCAACCCGGCGACGACCTGCGCCCACCGCTGGATGTCGGGCAGCCAGCACAACGCCCCGATCCCGGTGTAGACGAAGTCGTACGCCGCCGCGCCGAGCACCTCCACCGCGTCGTACACATCGGCCACGTGGAAGTCCATCGCCAACCCGAGCCGATCCGCCATCGACCGCGCCTGGTCGACTGCCGGCCGTGAGAAGTCCAGCCCAGTCATCCGCGCACCCAGCCGCGCCAACGACACCGTGTCCGTGCCGATGTGGCACTGCAGGTGTACGCCGCGCAGTCCGCTCACATCACCGAGCCGCGGCCGGTCGAACCGGACGACCTCACTCAGGTACGACGGGTCGGCGAGGAACTGCTCCACGTGGTAGCTGGGCGACGCCACATGAGCCGGCACCCGCTCGTCCCAGTTGGCCCGGTTGACGTCCCGATAGTCAGTCACAGGTCCGAGGGTATTCGGGGGTAGAGGTAACTCCACCCTCGAAGAGGATTCAGCGCGACTGCGCGCCGGGTGCCGGACTGATGTGCTGGACGGCATGAGCCAGGTACTGGATCGGACGCGCATTCAGGACATCGACGCGCTGCGTGGTTTCGCCCTCCTGGGCATCTTGGTCGTCAACATCACCTTCGCCGCCTCCGGGTTCCCGATCCACGTTGCGGAAGACCCGGCGTACAACTCCTGGCTCGATCAGTCGGTGCGCTGGCTCTCGACGGCCTTCGTGGACATGAAGTTCTACCTGCTGTTCTCGTTCCTGTTCGGCTACAGCTTCCAGTTGCAGATGGAGGCGGCGCAGCGGGCGGGCGCTGCGTTCAGGCCGCGGATGCTGCGGCGGCTCGGCGGGCTGTTCGTGATCGGCGTACTGCACGGAGTCTTCCTGATCACCGGCGACATCCTCAGCGTCTACGCGATCATCGGCCTCGTCCTGCTGGGCATGCGTCGAGTGAAGGACCGTACGGCGCTCATAGTCGCCGGCGCGATCTACGCGTACCTCTTCGTCACGCTGGCGGCCGCATCGGTGTTCCTGGACACCGCAGCGATCCTCGACCCGAGTGCTGCGGTCTCAGCCGCGCAGCAGACCACTGCGAACCTGGCCGGCTCGTTCAGCGACGTCATCGGCGAGCACGTGCGCGCACTGCCGACGTACGGGCTGTCTCTGCTGGCTGTGCAAGGCCCGACAACACTGGCTGCCTTCCTGGTCGGCATGGTGGTCGGACGGCGCCGCATGCTCAAGAACCTCAACGGCAACGAGGCAGTACTACGACTGATCCAGCTGGTCGGCTTCACGGTCGGCATCACCGGCGGCGTGTACTACGCGTCGCTCGGAGGCAACAGCGACACCCGCGGCGTACTGATCAGCGTGCTCACCGCACCGTTCCTGTCGGCCGCCTACGCCGCTTCGCTGCTGCGGTTCATGCACACCGATCGCGGCGAGGACATCCGCCGCCTGCTGGCACCGGCCGGCCGGATGGCGTTGTCGAACTACCTGGGGCAATCAGTGGCGACGCTGTTGCTCTTCACCGGCGTCGGGTTCGGCTTGGTGGGTCAGGTGTCGCCTCTGGAGACGATGGGCTTCGCGGTCGGGATCTTCGTCCTGCAGGTGATCCTCAGCCACATGTGGCTGAACAACTTCCGCTATGGCCCCGTCGAAGGAGCACTGAGGGCGGTCACGAACGCGACCGCCCCCAGCTGGCGAAGAATCGATCAGGCCGCGTGACGGCCGTGGTGCAGCCGGGCGGTGCGGATCGTGTGCACGGTCCCGGTGGTCGATGCGGGCTTGTGGGCAAAGGGCTTGGCCGCTGCGCCGAGCGCCAGCAGGTCGAGCTTAGTCCGGGCCACGTCGCGGTCGTCGGCGATCCAGGCACCCTTCGGGCCGGCCGCCGGACCGGTCGCGTGGCGCCTGTTGCTGATCTCCAGAGCTGCGATCACAGCCAGCACGAGTACTACGAAAACTACGTATCCGGTCATGGCAGTAATGATTCTACCATAGAGATCCTGCCACCAGTGGCACTATTGACATAGTTCGACAAATTCCTGCCATACTGGCTCCATGCTGCAAAAAGTCGCCGTGGTGCTCATGGAAGACGTCGCGCTGTTCGAGTTCGGCGTGCTCGCGGAGGTGTTCGGGATCGACCGCACTGGCGACGGCGTGCCACCGTTCGACTTCAAGGTGTGCTCGACCACCCCGGGCCGGCCGATGGACACCAGCACCCACTCGCAGGTGATCGCGCCGTACGGGCTGGAGGAGCTCGAGGATGCGGATCTGATCGGCATCCCGGCGACCACCTGGCGGCATGAGTACGACGAGCGGATCCTGGAGGCACTCCGCCGGGCCGAGGCTCGTGGGGCGATCCTGCTGACCGTGTGCTCCGGGGTGTACGTCCTGGGCGCGGCAGGGTTGCTCGACGGCCGGCCGTGCACCACGCACTGGCGGTACACCGAGGGGTTTCAGCGCCAGTTCCCGACCGCGAAGGTCGACCCGGACGTGCTGTTCGTCGACGACGGCAACATCATCACCAGCGCCGGTACGGCGGCCGGCATCGACGCGTGCCTGCACCTGGTCCGCCGCGAGCTCGGCAGTGCGGTCGCGACCCGGATCGCCCGCCGGATGGTCGTCCCGCCCCAGCGTGACGGCGGCCAGCGGCAGTACGTCGACGTACCGGTGCCGGAGTCGTCGGGGGAGAGCCTGCAGCCGGTGCTCGACTGGATGATCGACAACCTCACCACCGATCACACCGTGCCCGCGCTGGCCCGGCGCGCGCAGATGTCCGAGCGCACCTTCGCCCGCCGCTTCGTGGCCGAGACGGGGACGACGCCGTTGAAATGGGTCACCACCCAGCGCGTGCTCCGCGCCCGTACGCTGCTCGAACAGACCCGGATGGGCATCGAGCAGATCGCGTCCGAATCAGGATTCGGGACAGCGGCGCTCCTGAGGCATCACTTCCGCAGAGTGGTAGGCGTCCCACCCCAGGACTACCGCCGCACATTCCAGACCGCCAGCTGATGGTCGCCTACCGCAACGCCGAGTCGTCGGATGCCCTTGCAGTGATGGAGTTCTGGGCCGGTGCGGCCGAGGATTCGCATCGTCCGCCGGACTCCGCCGACGCCGTACTGCGGCTGATCGACCGCGACCCGCAAGCGCTGATTCTTGCTGTGGACAACGATGTTGTCGTCGGCTCGATCATCGTCGGGTGGGACGGGTGGCGTTGCCATCTCTACCGGCTGGCGGTCGCTCCGTCGCACCGGCGCCAGGGCATCGGCCGCGAGCTGGTTGCCCGGGCCGAAGCCCGTTTCGCGTCGTACGGCGGGACGCGGGCCGACGCGATGGTGCTCGACGACAACGAGCCGGCCCATCGGGTCTGGTCGACCGCCGGCTACGCGCCCCAGCCCGAGTGGTCTCGCTGGGTGAAGCCACTCTGACCGACGCACGTGACGCCGCGCCCGGGCGTTCGCGTGCCTCAATACTTGACACCGGATACTCGCGACCTAATACTCGATTTCGAGTAATCGAGATCGAGGAGTTCTCATGGCCAGGCGCAAGGTCGGCAATCCGCTGGCGTTCGCTGTGCTCGGGTGTCTGGGCGAGCGGCCGATGCACCCTTACGAGATCTCCACGATGCTCAAGGCCCGCGGCAAGGACCAGAGCATCAAGGTCAACTACGGCTCGCTCTACTCGATCGTGTCGGCCCTCGAGAAGCACGGCTTCATCGAGGCGCTGGAGACGGTCCGGGAGGGCAACCGGCCCGAGCGGACTGTCTACCAGATCACCGCGGCCGGCGAGGCCGAGTTCAGCGACTGGCTGACCGAGCTGGTCGGTACGCCGTCGCGCGAGTTCCACCCGTTGGAGGCCGGTCTCGCGTATCTCCCCGCTCTGCCGCCGGATCGTGCCGTCGAGCTGCTCGAGCAGCGGCTCGCGACGGTCGACGCGGAGATCAAGGAGATGACCGCGCTGCACGACGACATGACCGCGAGGGAGTTCCCGCGGATCTTCTGGATCGAGTCGGAGTTCCGGCTGGCGCTGCTCGAGGCGGAGTCGGCGTACGTGCACCAACTCGTCGAGGAGATCCGCACGGACTCGCTCGGCGGCGCGGTGTATTGGCGGCAGGCGTGGAAGCTCTTCTTGGAGAAGGGCATCACGCCGGCCGAGCAGTTGAAGGACCCGGTCAAGTACTTCGGTCAGGAGTTCGCCTGGATGAAGGCGATTCCGCCGGAAGCCCAATAAGAGATGCGGCCCTCGACTCATCGGTGCGGCAACACCAGGAGTCAAGGGCCGCGGTTCCTCGAGTCGGTCCGAAGACCTGGCACCCAAGGCGCACCCATCAGGATAGCCAGCTCGGACCGGCTCCCAGCACACAAGGGAGTCACGTGATGGCTAAGCATGGCCTCGAAGCGGTCGATCTGGTCAAGACGTACCCGGCCGGCCGGAAGAAACCACCTCTGCGTGCGCTCGACGGTCTGACCGTCAGCGTTCCGGAGGGCGTCGTCCTCGGCCTGCTCGGGCCGAACGGCGCCGGCAAGTCCACCACCGTCAAGATCCTCACCACGTTGTCCCGGGCGGACTCCGGTACGGCGCGTGTCGCCGGGTACGACGTTGTTCGCGAGCAGGATCGCGTCCGGCGCACGATCGGGTACGTGCCGCAGAAGTCCAGCTCGGACCCGATGGCCACCGGCCTCGAGAACCTGGTGCTGAGCGGTCGGATCTTCGGGCTGTCCAGGCAAGACGCTGAGCGCCGGGCCGGCGAGTTGCTGGAGCGGTTCGGTCTGGCTGAGCACGGCGGACGCGCGGTGAAGACGTACTCCGGCGGCATGCAGCGCAAGCTGGATGTCGCGCTCGGTCTGGTCCACCAGCCTCGCGTGCTGTTCCTGGACGAGCCGACCACCGGTCTCGACCCGGAGGCGCGCGCCGACCTGTGGAACGAAGTACTGCGGTTGTCCGGCCAGGAGGGACTGACCGTGCTGCTCACCACCCATTATCTGGAAGAGGCCGATCGGCTGGCGGGGCAGCTCGCGATCGTCGACCACGGCAAGATCGTTGCCGAGGGCACCCCGGAGGCGCTGAAGTCGGCGTTGCGCGGCGATTCGGTGCAGGTCGAGCTGGTGGATCCGGATACCGACGGCGATGTGCGGGCATTACTGCGGCAGTTGCCGGGGGTCGGCGAGATTGTTGTCGAGGGCAACACTCTGCGGGGCGCGGGTGGATCGCGGGGCGACCGCGGTTCCCGCCGTACTGGGAGTCCTCGAGGACAAGGCGATTCCGGTCGTTGCGGTGACGGTGTCGCGGCCGTCGCTGGACGATGTCTATCTGCAGCACACCGGTCGTTCGTTCAAGATCGCGGAGGAGGCTGCGTGATGTCTGTTTCAGACACGGGTTTGATCTTCGGCCGGTGGACGCGGGCTTCGTACCGGCAGCCGGCGTTGATCGCGTTCACGTTGATCCAGCCGGCGATCTGGTTGCTGTTGTTCGGGCAGTTGTTCCAGGGCGTCGTGCACATCCCGGGGTTCGGCGATTCGTCGTACATCGCGTTCCTGACACCGGGGATCGTGATGATGACCGCGTTGATGACGAGCGGCTGGAGCGGTACGGCGTTCATCCAGGACATGGAACGCGGCGTGATGGATCGGATGCTGGCGTCACCGGTGAGCCGGGGCGGTCTGATGGCGGGGCAGTTGCTCAGCAACGCATCGACCACGCTGATCCAGACGATCCTGGTGTTCGCGATCGGCTTCGCCGCCGGAGCGCGGTACGACGGCGGGGTCGGCGGCTACCTGATCACGATCGTCGCGTCGATGCTGATCGGGACGGCCTTCGGGTCGCTGTCGAACGCGGTCGCGCTGCTCACTCGTCAGCAGGAGGCGCTGATCGGGATCTTTCAGTTCGTCTCGCTGCCGCTGACCTTCATGTCGTCGATCATGATCGACCCGACGGTCGCGCCGCACTGGATCAACGTGGCAGCCCGCTTCAACCCGGTCGACTGGGCCACGATCGCCGCCCGCGAGTCATTGGCCGCCGGCCCTGACTGGTCGTCGGTCTGGCGGCACTGCGGCTACCTGCTGGCCTTCACGCTGATCGTCGGCTGGCTGTCGACCCGAGCCTTCCGCACGTACCAGCGCTCGGTCTGACCGAGCCCCCGGACCTGTGTCACTGACCAACCTGCGTTTCCATCCAGTCCACGAGCTCACCCGAGCGTGAACCAGCGGGGTCGCACGCAGTTGGTCAGTGGCTCAGATCCGCTTCGGCGTACCAAGGCTTGATCACGTTGTTGATGATGGCGAGGCGTTCGTCGAAGGGGATGAAGGCGGACTTCATCGCGTTGATCGCGAACCAGCGGAAGTCCTCCAGCCCGTAGTCGAACGCCTCCGCCAGCAGGGTGAGCTCGCGGCTCATCGACGTACCGCTCATCAGGCGGTTGTCGGTGTTGACCGTGACCCGGAAGCGCAGCTTGGCGAGTAGGCCGATCGGGTGCTCGGCGATCGACGCGGCCGCGCCGGTCTGCAGGTTGGAGCTCGGGCACATCTCGAGCGGGATCCGCCGGTCCCGGACGTACGCCGCGAGCCGCCCGAGCTCGGCCTTGTCGCCGTCGGTCTCGATATCGTCGATGATGCGTACGCCGTGACCGAGCCGGTCGGCACCGCACCACTGGATCGCCTGCCAGATCGACGGGAGACCGAACGCCTCGCCGGCGTGGATGGTGAAGTGCGCGTTCTCGCGCTGTAGGTACTCGAACGCGTCCAGGTGCCGGGTGGGAGGGTAGCCGGCCTCGGCGCCCGCGATGTCGAACCCGACCACGCCGGCGTCCCGGTACGCGACCGCCAGCTCGGCGATCTCCATCGACCGCGCCTTGTGCCGCATCGCCGTCAGCAACTGCCGAGCCACGATCGGCCGCTCGGCCACCGCCATCCCGTGCTCGAACCCTTCCCGCACCGCGTCCACCACCTGCTCGAGGGTGAGCCCACGGGTCAAATGCTGCTCCGGCGCGTACCGCACCTCGGCGTACACCACGCCGTCCGCCGCGAGGTCCTGCACACACTCGCTCGCCACCCGCTTGATCGCCTCGGCCGTCTGCATCACCGCGACCGTGTGCTCGAACGTCTCCAGATACCGCTCCAGCGACCCCGAGTCGGCCGACTCGACGAACCACGCCCCCAACTCCGGCGCACTCGCCCGCGGCAACGGATGCCCGATCTCCCCCGCCAGCTCCAACACCGTCTCCGGCCTGAGACCCCCATCCAGATGGTCATGCAAAAGAACCTTGGGCGCCGCCTTCAGCTGCTCCGGACTAATCATCCAGCCATCTTCGCAGCGCCCCGGCCCGAATCTGCCCCGCAATGCCCCAGGTTGCCCCGAGATGCCCCGGAAAGGCCCTCGGTTTTCGGGGTGTCGCCGCGAAAGCCTTACTGCCATGAACGACAAGCCGCGCTTCGAGAGCGCCCCTGCCCGATCCGCCCTCCCCGGCTGGTACCCGGACCTGCTCGACCGCATCTCCACGCACGTCGCCACCGGCCGCCGACGTGCCGTCACCGCGGCGAACCGGGAAATGCTCGCGAGTTACTGGTCGATCGGTCAGGAGATCCTGAACCGCCAGCACGAGGAGGGCTGGGGCAGCAAGGTCATCGACCGGCTGTCCACCGACCTCAAGACCCGGTTCCCCGGCGCGGCCGGATACTCGCCGCGCAACCTCAAGTACATGCGAGCCTTCGCTGCCGCCTGGCCGGACCCGGCGTTTGTGCAACGCACCGTTGCACAATTGCCCTGGCGCCACCACGTGGCCTTGCTCGACAAACTCGACGACGCCGAGCTCCGGCTCTGGTACGCCGCTGCCGCGGTCGAGCGCGGGTGGAGTCGTGACGTGCTGGCGTTGCACATCGACGCCCGATTCCACGAGCGGTCCGGGAAAGCGGTGACCAACTTCGCCACGGCGATGCCGCCGGAGCAGTCCGATCTCGCTCAGCAGGCGACCTGCGATCCGTACCTTTTCGACTTCCTCGGCAGCACCGAAGGCTGGCGCGAGCGCGAGCTGGAACAGAAGCTGGTCGAGCATGTCGGGAAGTTCCTGATCGAGCTGGGCCAGGGATTCGCGTTCGTCGGCCAGCAGGTCCGGCTCGAGTTGGACGGCGAGGAGTTCTTCTGCGACCTGCTCTTCTACCACCTCGAACTGCGTTGCTACGTAGTTGTCGAGCTGAAGGCGGTGAAGTTCAACGCAGCGTTCCTGGGTCAGCTCGGTCTCTACATGGCAGTGGTCGATGACGTCCTCGCGAAGGAGGGCGACAAACCGACCATCGGTCTGCTGCTCTGCCGGAACAAGAAGAAGGTCGTCGCGGAGTACGCACTGAAGGGGTTCAAGGCGCCGATCGGAGTGGCGGAGTGGACGGACGCGATCAACGGCTCGCTCCCTGAGGAATTCGAGTCCGCACTGCCGAGCATCGCTGAACTGGAGGCCGAGCTGACCTCCGCCGCAGACGAGGACTGACCGGCCGTAGGGCCTCATTCCCAGGCGGGAATTGAGGGTGTGGAGGTGGGGGCGCACCTTTGGGGGGTGGAGACGATGAGGAGTTATCACATCCAGTACGGCGGTGGGGTTGAGAGTTTGCGGTTGCGGGAGCATCCGGTGCCGGTGCCGGGGGTGGGCGAGGTGCTGGTTCGGGTCAGGGCGAACTCGCTCAGCGCGCGTGAGCTGAACATCCTGCGCGGCCGCTACCCGCTGCCGGTGGCCGACGACATCATCGCCGCGTCCGACGGAGCGGGTGAGGTCGTCGCGGTGGGGACCGGCGTGGATCGTGTCCGGGTCGGCGACCGGGTGATGGCGGTCGTGTTCCAGCGGTGGTTCGACGGCCGCTTCGACCTCGCCCATGCCGACCAGCTCGGTGGTTCGCTCGACGGCCTGCTGACGGAGTACGCCGTACTCGACCAGGAAGGCGTCGTACCGATCCCGGGTCACCTGACGTTCGAGGAGGCGGCGACTCTGCCTTGCGTGGCGGTGACTGCGTGGAACGCTCTGGTCGGCGGGCAAGGTCTGGTGCCGGGTGAGCACGTCCTGACCTTGGGATCGGGCGGAGTGTCACTCTTTGCACTGCAGTTCGCCAAGCTGCTCGGTGCGCGGGTGATCGCGACCGCCGGCAGCGACGAGAAGGCGGCGCGGCTGCTCGAGCTCGGTGCCGATGCGGTCATCAACCACACCCTCACGCCGGACTGGGCGAAGCAGGTACGTGCGCTCACCGACGACCGCGGTGTCGACCACGTCGTGGATGTGGCCGGGACCTTGAACGAGTCGTTGCGGGCCACGGCGACCGGCGGCGAGGTCGCCTTCGTCGGCTCCCTCGGCGGCGCTGACCCGATCGACGCGCGGCTGCTGTTCACATCCTCGGTCACGCTGCGTCCGATCGCCTTGGGACACCGGGCGCACTTCCGGGCGATGAACGAGGCCATCGCCGCAGCCGGCCTGCACCCGGTGATCGACCGGGTCTTCCCGTTCGAGGAGACACCCGAGGCATTCCGTTACTACCTGGGCGGAGGCGGGTTCGGCAAGGTCGTGATCTCGCACGCAGCTTGATCCTCGCGATCCGGCAAACGTCCAAGAATTTGGTCGGTGGCGAGTGGCATGGTGAGGGGATGGTGAAGCGGCTGCGTCGGCGACCTGAGTGGCAGTTCTTTGCCGTGCTGCCGCGAGCTGATTCGAGGTTGGCGGCCGCCTGGTGGGCGCTGCTGCTGGCGCGGGGCGCTCTACCCGCGGTGTTCGCGATCGCGATGGGTTTGGTGGTCGGCGCCGTGCAGCACGGAAGTGCGCTGGCGGGGCCGCTGAGTTTGATGGGTGTGACGTTCGTCTTGCTGCAGGTGCTGACGCCGGTGCATCAGGCCGTCAGCGCCAACCTCGGCAGCCGCGTCTCGGCGTACCTGAATGATCGGCTGGCTGAGGCCTGCGTCGGGCCGCCGGGGATCGGGCACCTCGAGGATCCCGGACTGAGTGAGGATCTGACCGTTGCTCGGGAGTTCGATCACGGGCAGACCGGGCCGCCGATGTATCTGAACGTCGATTTCGTCGCGGGCAGCCTGGTTGAGCTGGTCGGCGGGGCCGCGTCCGCGGTGGTGCTGTTCGGGTTCAGCTGGTGGGCGCCGCTGCTGCTCGTTGTCGCCTGGGGGTCGACGCATTGGCTGCTCCGCGAGAGCGGTGTCTGGAAGGACCGGAACACGGCTGAGGTCCGGTCGGCCCAACGGCATGCCAAGTACGCCTACGAGTTGGCGGTCGAGCCCGATCCGGCGAAGGAACTGCGGCTGTTCGGCCTTGCGGACTGGACCGTGCAGCGCTTCACCGAACGACGTCGGCGGCTGTTCGAGTTGCAGTACGCCGCAACCCGTTTGCGGGAGCGACCAATGATCTGGAGCCTGCTGATCATCGCCGTCGCCAACGGGCTCGTCTTCTGGGCCCTCGGGGCGGCGGCGATCGACGGCCGGCTGGAGCTCGGTCGGCTGGTCGTGTTCGCCCAGGTCGCGATCGGCGTCGGCATGATCGCGTTCGGCGGCCTGAACTGGGCGCTCGACGGAGCAGCCGCGCCGGTCGCCGCCGTACACCGGCTGGAGCCCGCGATGGCGCCGGCCGGTGCGCTGACGCCCGGAACCCTCAACGTTCCGCGCGGCGCTGTCGAGCTCGATCTCCGCGGACTGAGTTTTCGTTATCCACAGGCGGCGCAGCCCGTGTTCGACGGGCTCGACCTGACCATCCCAGCCGGCTCGTCGCTCGCGGTCGTCGGTCAGAACGGTGCCGGCAAGACCACCCTGGCCAAGCTGCTCTGCCGGTTGTACGACCCGGACGCCGGCACGATCCGCATCGACGGCGTCGACCTGCGCGACCTCGACGTCGACGCTTGGCGGACGCGAGTCGCCGCAGTCTTCCAGGATTTCCTCAAGCTCGAGCTGCCCCTGCGGGACAACGTCGCACCGGGCGGCGCGCCCGAGGCGGACATCCGCGCCGCGCTCGCCGACGCGGGTGCCGATCAACTGGCCGACCTGGACACCCGGCTGGCCACGGGGTACGGCGATGGCACCGATCTCTCCGGCGGTCAGTGGCAGCGCGTCGCCTTGGCGCGGGCGCTCTGCGCAGTCCGGCAGGGCGCCGGCCTCGTTCTGCTCGACGAACCGACGGCACAGCTGGACGTTCGCGGCGAGGCGGCGATCTTCGACCGGATTCTGACTGCGACCCGCGACGTCACCACGATCCTCATCTCGCACCGGTTCTCGACTGTTCGGCATGCCGACCGGATCTGCGTCCTGGAGCACGGTCGCGTCATCGAGCTCGGCAGCCACGACGAGCTGATGCTCCTCGGCGGGCGGTACCGGACGATGTTCGACCTGCAGGCGAAGCGCTTCGCGGCCGAGGTCGACGAGGAAGGGCTGAGCTATGACACGCTCTGAAGTCGAGGAGCCGAAGGCCCTCGCCGCGATGTGGCGGCTCTGCAAGCTGGGCTACCAGCACGAGCCGTGGCTGCTGGTCGCCGCCCTCCTGATGACGCTGCTCGCTGCGCTCCCGGATGCGCTGCTCGCGTTGTGGCTGAAGGTCCTGGCTGACGGCGTACTGGACGACGACCGGCGAGCGACCTTGCTCGCCGCGACCGGTCTCGCGGTGTCCGTGACGGCGACCTGGTTCCTGCGGACGCTCTCGACCCGGATCTCCCGACGCTTCCGCGACCGCGTGACGATCATGCTCGAGGCCCACGTCGCGCGGTTGCAGGCATCCGTCGCCACGGTCGAGCACCACGAACGGCGCGACTACCTGGACCGCCTGTCCGTACTGCGCAAACAGGTCTTCGTGCTCGACCACATGTACATGTCACTGTTCTCGACCTGCGGCTGGATCCTGCGCCTCGGCGTGACCGTCGTCCTGCTGATGTCGATCGATCCCGCCCTCGCACTCCTGCTGGTGTTCGCACTGCCGACGGTCGTCAGCTCCAGCTGGCGTCCCGGCGTCGAGCGTCGGGTCGAGGAGCGGTACGCCACCCACAGTCGCCTGGCCGATCACTTGTTCAAGACCGCGACGACACCCGCGCCTGGCAAGGAGGTTCGTGTCCTCGGCATCGGTCGTGACCTTGTGGATAACCGTCGCCACGAGTGGGAGCAGTGGTACGGGCCGATCGCCTCTGCCCGTTGGGTCAGTGCCGGCTGGCACGCCGTTGCCTGGGCCGTGTTCGGCGCCGCGTACGTCGGTGCGGTGTTGTTCGTGGCGGTCGGATTGGACGGCTCGGTCGGCGACGTGTTGCTGATCCTCGCGGCCGGCGCGCGGTTGTCGGCGTACGTCGGCGCGACTGTCGGCGAGATCGGCTTCCTGCGGGGGATCTGGCTCGACGGGTCGCGGCGGCTGGTTTGGCTGGAGAACTACGCGGCCTCGTTGGACAGCAGCGCCGATCTCCCCGCACCCGAACGACTCGCCGACGGCATTCGGTTGGAGCACGTCTCCTTCACGTACGCCGGATCCGACCGGCCCGCGTTGGAAGACGTCAACCTGCAACTGCCCGCGGGCAAGGTGATCGCGGTCGTCGGCGAGAACGGCGCGGGCAAATCCACCCTGGTGAAGCTGATCTGCAAGCTGTACGAGCCGACCGACGGACGCGTGCTGCTCGACGACCAGCCGCTGGACCGGATCGCGACCGAGGCGTGGCGGGAGAAGATCGCGGGTGCCTTCCAGGACTTCTTCCGGTTCGAGTTCCGCGCGGCGCACAGCGTCGGACTGGGTGATCTGCCGCGGCTGGACGACGTACCGGCTGTCACTACCGCGGTTGGTCGGGCCGGCGCCGAGGATGTTCTGGAGCGGCTCGAGTCGGGGTTGGACACCCAGCTCGGTTCCACCTGGCCGGACGGGGCGGAGGTCAGTTTCGGGCAGTGGCAGAAGCTCGCGCTGGCGCGGGGCTTCATGCGAGACCGGCCGCTGCTGCTCGTGCTGGACGAGCCGACCGCTGCGCTGGACGCCGAGACCGAGCATGCGCTGTTCGAGCGGTACGCAGCTGCGGCCAAGGACAGCACCGACGGCCGGATCACGATCCTGGTCTCACACCGGTTCTCGACGGTGCGGATGGCCGATCAGATCGTGGTCCTGGACGGCGCCCGGGTGGTCGAGACCGGTACGCACGACGAGCTGATCGCCCTCGACGGGCAGTACGCCGAGCTGTACCGGATCCAGGCCGCGTCGTACCACTAGGTCGGGAGGCAGGCAGTCAGTTGATCTTGAAGACCGGGACGCCGGGGGCGATGTGGTGCAGGACCTCGTCGGGGGAGTCCTTCGTGACGTCGCCGCTGAAGAACGTGCCGACCTCCCAGGCCCACTTCTTCAGGTACAGCCGGAGGGCGGGGATCTTGTCGGCGTCGGCGAGCTCCTCGGCGTGGAACGTCTCGACCTTGCCGCCGAGCTGCAGCCGGCCGGTGCCGCTGGCGCGTAGGTTCTTCACCCACTGAGTGTGGCCGCGCGGCGCGACCAGGTAGCGCTGGCCGTCGATGACCAGCAGGTTGACCGGGGTACTGCGCCACTCGCCGGACTTCCGGCCCTGGACCGACAGCACCCGGCTGCCCATCAGGCTCAGACCCAGCTTCGTCATCCGGGCGACGATCTTGTTGAAGACGCGCATGCTGCCCTCGGAGGAGGTGATGACGCGCTTGCTGTCGTAGGTCTGCTTGTACTCCGTCATGGCGGCGACTCTTTCTGCTTTGCGAGAGCGGTGCTCTCTGTTGTGATCAGTCAACATCAGATCGCTGATCCTTGTCAAGAGCACTGCTCTCGATTCTGTGGCACACTGGCTGCATGAACGCCGGACGTACTGCCCGTGAACGTGCCCGGGCCGAGCTGACCGAGGAGATCAAGGGCGCCGCACGCCGGCAGCTCGCGACCGTCGGGGCGGAGGCGCTGTCGCTGCGCGCGGTCTCCCGCGAGCTCGGCATGGTCTCGTCGGCGCTGTACCGGTACTTCCCTAGCCGCGACGAGCTGCTGACCGCGCTCATCATCGACGCGTACGACGCACTCGGCGAGGCGGCCGAGGCCGCTGCGGGCGGGGACGACCTGCTGGCGGAATGGGTTGCGATCTACACCGCGGTCCGCGACTGGGCCCGCGCCCATCCACAGGAGTACGCGCTGATCTACGGCTCACCGATCAGCGGCTACAAGGCACCCCAAACGACGGTGGAGCCGGCGATCCGGGTGCCGCTGCTGCTGCTCGGGCTCTTGCAGCGGGCTCAGGCTTCGGGGCGGTTGTCGCCGCCGAGCGACGCACCCGAGCCTTCAGGCTTGCTCGCGCAGCAGACCGAGGTGTTGGTGCCGTTGGCACCGGATCTTCCGCCGGCGGTGCTGGTGCGGACCGTCATCGTGTGGACGCAGCTCTTCGGCATGCTCAGCTTCGAACTGTTCGGTCAGCTGGTCGGCTCGATGGATCCGGCCGACGAGTTCTTCGAGTCGGCGTCGCGCCAGATGGCCGCGTTCGTGGGCCTTACCTGAACGCCTTCGGCAGCGGTAGGTCGACGGCGCGCGCAACCCGGCGTACGTAGGTCTCCCGCGGGATCGACACCGCGCCGAGCGTGGCGAGGTGGTCGGTGACCCATTGGATGTCAAAAACCCGGTCGGCGGCGTACTCGTCGTTCAGCAGTTCGATCGTCCCGGCCACCGCCGCCTTCGAGCCGTCGGTCTTGTGGTGGAACATCGACTCGCCGGCGAACAGTCCGCCGATCGCGACGCCGTACAGCCCGCCGGCCAGCTCGTCGCCGTCCCAGGCCTCGACCGAATGCACCCAGCCGAGCCGATGCAGCTCGGTGTACGACGCGATGATGTCGCGGTCGATCCACGACCCCGGCCGGCGCGGATCCGCACAGGCGCGGATGACCTGGTCGAACGCGGTATTCACCCGGATCTCGAACTTCGCCCGGGCCCGCCGCAGCGAGCGGGAGGGCTCGTAGCCGGCGATATCGATCACGCCACGGTCGACCGGCGACCACCACAGGATCGAGCCGCGGTGGTCCGGCATCGGGAACAGCCCCCGCCGGTACGCCGCCAGCACGGTGCCCGGAGCCAGGTCCGCACCACCCGCGACCACATCACTCGCCCCGGCGACCCCGACGGGCGGGAACTCCCAGGGCGACGGGACAGGTTCAACTGGCACGAGACCATCCTGGACCATCCGGATCCCCAGGCCATCACAATGTGCCCATCGGCGCCGAGTCACGCGGGGCGCGGCCGACGGGCTGGGATTGTGATGGCCTGGCGATCCACCTAGGGGACACCAAGGGTTTCTCCCGAGTGGCGAGGATCGGGGAGGCACGTACAGTTGAAGCACGTCCGGGTTCTTACGCGTGGGGCCGGGCGGGAAGGAGCACCGTGGCCGGAGTAGCCAGGTTCGTCGCCAGTAGTCTCGCGCCCGCCGCCCAGAGGTTCGCTCCGGCGGCCGCGGGTGGTGTGCTGCGCCAGATTCTCGAGATCGCGATCGACGGGTACCAGCGGTTCCCCGGCGCGGAGCGGATCGCGGAGAACAAGCTCGAGCGGTGCGGCGGCGACGCCAAGCTCGCGATCGACGCGGTGATCGACCAGCACATCCGGCTGGCCGGCGTACAAGGTTTCGCGACCGGTCTCGGCGGTCTCGTCACGCTCCCGGTCTCGTTGCCTGCGAACCTGACCGGTATCGCGATCGTCCAGGCCCGCATGGTGGCCTCGATCGCACACCTGCGCGGGTACGACCTGGACGATCCACGCGTCCGGACCGCGGTCATCACCTGCCTGCTCGGCGAGGAGGGTGTCGCCGACCGGTTGAGGAAGGCGAGCCTGCCGACGTCGCCGATCGCGATCGCGACCGCCCCGGTGTTCGACCCGGAGTTGGACCGGCACGTCTCGAACGAGGTCGTCGCCGAGCTGATCGCCCGGATCAGCGGCAAGAAGATGGCGCTCACGATCACCCGTCGCATCCCGCTGCTCGGCGGTGCTGTCGGCGCCGGTGTGGACGGCTGGTCGACGTACCGGGTGGGTCAGTTCGCCGACAAGAGCCTGATCCGGCGGATCCGGCGCCCGATCGAGCCGTGACGGCATCGTTCTGGGGACCCACCCTGGACTGCCCTGATCCGGTGGCGCTCGCGGAGTTCTACCAGCGGGTGGCCGGAGGCGAGCTGGCGGTCGCATCGGAGAACTTCGCAGAGCTGCGGTTTCCCACGTTCAGCCTGGGCTTCCAGCGGGATCTGAACCATCGCGCGCCAACCTGGCCGGATCCACGAGTACCGCAACAGTGCCATCTGGACTTCATGGCAGAGGATCTGGACGCCGAGCAGGCCAAGGTCGTCGCGGCCGGCGGGCGTCCGAGCGCCATGCAGCCCGAGCCTGGGACCTTTCGCGTTTTCCTGGATCCGGCCGGTCATCCGTTCTGCTTGACGACCTGGCGGACGCCGAGCGGTCCGGCTCCATCACGCTAGCCGGTCGGCCGGCTCCCTCCGGGTCTGCGGGAGTCTGGCGCGGGTGGTGTCGTCGGCGGGAGTCTCGACGAACAGGACCAGGTCCGGGTGGGCGGGGATCGCCAGCTCGGTGACGGTGAAGTGCAGTTCGCCGACCACTGGGTTGACGATGTGGCGCTCGCGCGGCGTACAGGCTGCTACTTCGTGGCGGGACCACAGCCGCGTGAACTCGGGGCTGATCGCCTGCAGCCGCTCGAGGTCGGTCTCCCAGTCCGGGTCGCCGATGTGTTCGGCGTACGCCGAGCGGAGGCGGCCGACGATGTACGGGACCTCGGTGTCGTAGTTCAGCAATTGGGCGCGGGCGGCCGGCTCGGTGATGATGCACCAGAGCAGGTTCTTGTGAATGCAGGGCAGCTGGTGCCAGTCGTGGAACAGGTCGTTGTACGCACGGTTCGCCCGGATGATGTCGAATCGCGTGTTGGTGATCAGCGCGGGCAGCGGGTCGAGCGCCTCCACGATCTCGGCGAAGACCGCCTCGCTGGCGCAATCCGTCGTACGCGGTAGTCGCATCGGCGTCGCCTCGGCTAGGCGGTACAGATGCTCGCGTTCGACCGGGCTGAGCTTGAGCGTCGTCGCGACGGCGTCGAGCACCTGGCCGCTGGCGTTGATCGGCCGTCCCTGCTCGAGCCACGTGTACCAGGTCACGCCGACGCCAGCGAGTTGCGCCAGCTCCTCCCGCCGCAACCCAGGCGTACGCCGCCGCCCGCCCCCAGGCAGCCCGACGTCCTCGGGCGCAACCCGCGCCCGACGCGCCTTCAAGAACTCCCCAAGCTCAGCCCGCTGCGCACTCACCCACCCAGTCTGACCCGCTCCACCGACAGTTTTAGCCGTGGACCACTTGCTCACCCGACGCTGTCGCGGCGAAGTCACACTCCAGAGGTTCCGTCGAGACGGCCAGTTCTTCCTGCCGGGCACGGGGTGCCCTCGAGCGGCTGAACGGCGCGCAGACCAACCCGGCGCAAGCCGTCCAGTTCCGCGCACCTCCGGGCACCTCCGGGCACCTCCGGGCACCTCCGGGCACCTCCGGGCACCTCCGGGCACCTCCGGGCACCTCCGGGCACCTCCGGGCACCGCCCCGGCACCGCCCCGGCACCGCCCCGGCACCGCCCCGGCACCGCCCCGGCACCGCCCCGGCACGTCCGGGCACGCCGACGGAGACGCGACGAGTAACGTCGACAGATCTGGAGCGGAAGTGGCGAGGCGTTAGCCGGCGAGGGCCTGGACGACTCGGCTTGGGGAGGGCTTGCCGAGCTGGTCGGCCATCCAGATGCTGGTTTCGACGAGTTTCTGCAGGTCGACGCCGGTCTGGATGCCTAGGCCGTCGAGCTGCCAGAGCAGGTCCTCGGTGGCGAGGTTGCCGGTCGCGCTCTCGGCGTACGGGCAGCCGCCGAGGCCGCCGGCGGAGCTGTCGACCGTGGTCACGCCGTCGCGGAAGGCGGTCAGGGTGTTGGCCAGCGCTTGGCCATAAGTGTCGTGGAAGTGCACGGCGAGCTTCTCGACGCCGACCCCGGCCGCACCGAACGCGGTGATCAGCGCAGTAACGTGGCCGGGGGTGGCGACGCCGATCGTGTCTCCGAGGGAGAGTTCGTGGCAGCCGAGCTCAACCAGACGCGCGCCGACCTTGACGACCTGGTCGATCGGTACGTCGCCCTCCCACGGGTCGCCGTAACACATCGACACGTAGCCGCGGACCGACAGCCCTTCCGCCAGTGCGCGCTGGATGGTCGGCGTGAACATCGCGAACTGGTCGTCGAGCGTGGAGTTGAGGTTGTTGGCCGCGAACGTCTCGGTGGCGCTGGCGAAGATCGCGATCTCCCGTACGCCGGCCGCCAGCGCACGGTCGAGCCCGCGCTCGTTCGGGACCAGCACCGGCGCGCGGACGCCTTCCGGCAGGTCGAGTCGCTCGAGCAGTTCGGCGGCGTCGGCCAGCTGCGGGACCCATTTCGGGTGCACGAAACTCGTGGTCTCCACAGTCGTCAACCCCGCGTCGACGAGCCGGTTGATGAACTCGGCCTTGACCGCGACGTCGACGATCGCCGACTCGTTCTGCAACCCGTCCCGCGGCCCGACCTCGTAGATCGTGACCCGGTCCGGCAACCCCTCGGCCTTCACCAGCTGCGGTTTCCGCATCGTGCTGCCTCCGTGGCGTCTGAGCGTGACACGGGATCTCCGCGACAATGCTCGTGATGACAACTCTCGCTGACATTCTGCGTGGCGTCGAAAACGGCGTCTTCCCGGCCCCGGACCTCGGCGTCAGCGTCGTACCGGCTCCGTCGGAACGCGAGTCCGCCGTGGTTGCGTTCACCGGTCACGTCGTCATCGCCGCAGACGTGAGCCCGTCGTGGGTCGCCGAGCAGGTCCCGGCGGGCGACCTGGCCGCGCCGACCAACCCGCCGTTCCTGACGGCTCTGGCCGAGCTGACCGGCCGCCGCGTCAGCTCGAATGACGCCATGCTCCTCGCCCCCGCCATCACGGACCCGGCCGAACGCGCCGAGGTCATCAAGGACCTCACCGTCCTCACCGACCACAGCCATCCCCGCGTCCAGCGGGCGCTGGAGTATCGAACCGACGTTCAGGTGTACGCCGACGTCCACGGCGGCCTCGTGATCATTGGCCACGGCCTCGCCGACCGCATCGAATGCGCCATCGAGCTCCCCGACGCCCACCAAAACCAAGGTCACGGCCGCCACCTGGCCCGCGTCGCCCGAACCCTGATCCCCCCGAACACCTCGATCTGGGCCCAGATAACCCCCGGCAACGCCGCCTCCCTCCGAGCCTTCCTGGCCGCCGGCTACAAGCCCGTAGGTTCCGAGGCCCTGCTGGTCAAGTGACCAAGAAGTGAACAAGTAGGGCATTGTTGCTGACAGCACCGAAATGCACAGCTGTGGAAAACCCTGGGGATAGTTGGGTCAGGGTGTGCGGCGGTGGTAGCCGAACTCGGTGTTGTTGTAGAGGTCGGTGCGGTAGATGCCGTGGATGATTTCGGCTTCGTAGCCGTCCAGTTCGGGCATATCGAGGCCGCGGGCGATGGCCAGCTCGGCCTGGGCGTCGTACGGGACTCGGACGAATTGGATCGAGAACGGCGCGGGGTCGGGTGAGTCGATGACGCCTTCGAGGATCACATAGATCGGTGTCGGGTCGCCGAGGCTGTTGCCGACCGAGCCCGTGTTGAACAGCGTGCGGCCGCGGTCCTCCTCGAAGTACGCGTCGTGGATGTCGGCGTACCCGACCACCGACGGCACCGGCCCGTCGCCGGTGGCCGGTGTGTTCTCGAAGAAGCTCAGGTACTGCGTTTCGTCGTGATCGAACGAGATCCGGTGGTGAACGCTCTTCGACGAGGCGTGGAACAGCCGCACCTGCCGACCGCTCATCAGGAAGTCGTGGGAGAACGGCAGCGCTCGCAGCCAGGCCCACTGATCCTCACGCAACTCGTTCTTCCACCACCTGAGCGCTTCGCGGTCGTGGACGCGGTCGGGATCGGGGAGGAGGTCGTCCCAGTTCCCGAGGATGTTCACCTCGCAGACCTCGCGGCACCGATCCACCACCGCCTGGCCCCGTGGACCCTTCCCGACGTTGTCGCCGAGGTTGAAGATCCGCGTGATCCCGCGGGCCGAGATGTCGGCCAGGACCGCCTCCAGCGCTGTCAGGTTCCCGTGCACGTCGGAGATCAGCGCAATCCGGTCCATCGGATCATGCTTTCATCCGCCGAAACGACCGCCGTGGGCCGGGCCCGGAAGCGCTGGACAGCGTAGGCCGGGGCTGGCAGCGGTGGGCGGTGCAGGCCGGGCCCGGAAACGCCGGGCGGCGCGGGGCGGTGAAGGCCCGGCCTGGAAGCTCCGGGTGGCCTCGAAGCCCTGGGCAGTCAGGGCGGTCAGGGCGGAGCAGTAGTGCGGGCGGGGGATGGGGATCAGCGGGCGCCGGTTGGGCCGGCGGGTTCGGGGGTGCGCTGGTGCGCGGGTGGGTTGGTGCGGTGGGAGCGGGAGCCTGAGCGGCCGGACATTGGGCCGCGCGCGGAGGCCGGGGTGATTGCGCCGCCTCCGGACTCGCCGGCCGAGTGCGCGGCCGCTCCGGCCAAGGAGCCCCCGGCCTTCCGTGCGGCTGCGAGTCCGATGCCCGCCGGTCCCGCGACCGCTCCGGCTGCCTTCGCGCCGACCGTCTGCGCACCGGTCGCGCCGGACGCACCAGACGCACCAGACGCACCTGCTCCGGCAC
Source organism: Kribbella pratensis (assembly GCF_004365355.1). Lineage (GTDB taxonomy): Bacteria > Actinomycetota > Actinomycetes > Propionibacteriales > Kribbellaceae > Kribbella. Next base: position 1,971,536 of record NZ_SODP01000002.1, read on the forward strand.
CGCCGCCGGCCGAGCTGCCGGCGCCTCGTCCGCTGCCGAATCCCGCGCCGGAGCTGCCGATGTTGATCGCACCGGTCGCCATCCCACCGGGATCCGCCACGGAACTGCCCATCCCGGCGCTTCCGCCGGCCACAGCCGCGGTGAGCGGAACCATGAAGCGCATCAGCGCCGGCAGCGCGAAGATCGCGAGCAGCAGCATCATCATCCCGCCCATCGCCTGCACCACGCCGGCACTCGCGCTCGACGGCTGGTCGTGAGCCATCTTCATGGCCGCCGCGTAGACCAGCGCCGCCGCAGGCTTGTACGCGACGAAGGCCAGCGACCAGCCACAGAACTTCTTGAACCAGTTCCGCCCGATCTCCGTGTTGGTCGCGGCAGCCGCCAACGGGAACGCTCCGGCGAGCAAGACGAGCATGGCCGAGCGGATCAGCATCAGGACGATCTGGACCGCCGAGGCGACGATCACCGCCAGGCCGGTCATGATCGCTACGAACGAGGGCATCGTCGTCGCGAACAGATCGTGCGCCGAGCTCCCGCCGCCGAAGGCCGCCTGCAGCTTCATGCCGCCGGCCACGTGATCGATGACGTCCACCGAGAACGCGTCCGACCACGACGCCAGCACCTGCAGCGTGGCAGTCCCGGCCGCCCCCACCAGCACGAAAGTCACGACGGCTTTCAGCAGCTCCTGCAACGGTCGTGCTCGTTGCTCCCAGGCGATCCTCATCCCGGCCACGAGCACCGCGACGACGAAGACGGCTGCCGTGACGCTGAGCAGATTGCTCTGCAGAAACTCGACGGTGCCGCTGTTCGTCCAGGAGTCGCCGTGCTGCGTGCCCAGCAGATCCGGGGTGGCCGGCTTCAGCCAGAACGTCATCGCGTTCAGCGTGTTCAACGCGCCGTCGGTGATCGCTTGCTGGAGCTGGTCCATCGCATTGGTCGCGACCGACTGGAAGCCGTCCTGGATGTAACAACCGAGGTCCATTTTTCCGCACATCAGACACCACTCCAGGCAACGAAGTCGGACAGGTCACGGTGCTGGGCGAACGGCGCGCCGACCGGCTCGCCGGCCACCGGTGGTTGCAGGCGCCAGTCGCCGTCATGCCAGACGAGCGTCAGCGTGAGACTCATGTACGCCGAGTTGACCGAGGTGGCGAGCATCAGGCTGACGCGATCGGGACTGGCGTCGATGACGCGGTACCCGGCGAGCTGCGGCACGGTGTAGCCGCTGGCCGACTGATCGGTCTGCAGCTCGTGGATCAGCGCGTCCGTGCCAGGGCCGGGCACCATCAGTTTGCGTGCCGTCGCAACCACCTTGTCCTGGTCGGCCATCGCGGCGTACGCGCTGTAGGCGGCATACACCGCGCCGGTCGGCGAGTGGGCGAAGCACCGGCGGAACCCGTCGGCGTCCGTCCTGGCCGGGCCAAACCCGGACGAACGCGGTACGACGATGCGGCTGCTCACCTCCCAGCCGTCCACCGCGGGCGGCTGCTGCGGAACCGACTGATCGCCAGCACTGCGATTGCAGCCGGTGGAGTTGACGGAGCGGGAGTTGACCGGTGTCGCAGGCGCTGCCGGCTCCGAACGAGCAGGCTCGGTCGGCACCACAGCTTGCTGCTTGGCCTGAGCGGCCGGCGAGGCGGCAGAGCCGGACGACCCGAAGCTCCCGATCAGCAACACCGCGCCGCAGACCACCACCGCGCCGATGACGATGCTCGCCGCGATGAACCCGCGGCCGAACGGTGACTGTTCTTCGCTGCTGTCGCTCATCTGACTCCCCGATCCGCCGGTGGACAACCTCACGGGAGAAGCCTGGCAAAAATCGCCGAACCGCCGCGGAAGTTATCCACAGGCCCTTCGTGGGCCCTGACTCCGCGCTAGACCAGATGGTTCGTTACGCTCAAGGGGCTTGCGATTGGCGGTCGATCTGTAGCCGAAGAGTCACCCCGTGTAGCGAAGTGACCTAGTCAGCTAATAGAGTCCGCGCATGACCATCGCGCCTTCGCTTTGCTCGCCCCTAGCGCTCGCCGATGCAGAACCCACTCGCGCCGCCGAACCCTGGGAAAGCGACGTGCTGACGGCCTACGGGCTGCTGCGAGAAGCAGCAGCCGAGCTGGATCAGCTGATGCGCCATTCTCTGAAGCGCAGTGGACTGCAAATGGCAATGTTCGAACTGTTGCTGCGGCTTGCCCGCAGCCACGGGGAGAAGCAGCGTTTGACCTCCCTTGCCCGGGAGCTGACCGTCACCACCGGCGGCATCACCCGCTTGGTGGACCGAGCCGAGAACCTCGGCCTGGTACGCCGGGAGCCCTGTCCCGACGACGCCCGCGGCTCGTTCGCCGTCCTGACCGAGGAGGGGAAGCGGCGGTTGCGCGAAGCACTGCCGGACCACCTGCTCGAGATCGACAGCCTCTGGATGTCCCAGCTGGCCGACGAGCGGGACCTCGTCCTCGGCAAGCTCCGCCGGGTCCGGGACAACGCCCGCCGCTGGCCGAACGGCCGGCCCGGGCTCGGACCCATCACCCCTGACCGAATCTGAACGATCATTACCCGCGACTAACGAATGGGGCGCCCGGCTGGTGTCGGGCGCCCCGTCGCGCAATTGTTGAGAAGTGAAGCAACAAGCTGACCCGAAGGCCCCCAGCGGTACCAGGTGGCGGGGAGCCGTCGGCGGCATCCTCGCGGCACTCGCAGGACTCGCGGTCGGCAGCGTGGCGGCCGGGATCCTCGGCACCCCGCAGACGCCCGTCGTGGCGATCGGATCGGCGTTCATCGACCGGGTGCCGCCGTGGCTCAAGGACCTCGCGATCTCGTGGTTCGGCACCCACGACAAGACCGCGCTCCGGGTCGGCATCCTGATCGTCGTGGTGATCCTCGCCGCGGTCGGCGGGATTCTCGCCGTACGGCGTTATTGGGCCGGCGCCCTGATCACGATCGGGCTCAGCGCTGTCGCGATCGCCGCCGCCTTCACGCGCGCGGACTCCGGGCAGACCGGATTCCTTCCGTCGGCGTTGGCCGGCGGCACCGCGCTCATCATCCTGCGCATGTTCAGCCGTCGGCTCGAACCGCTCATCGATCATCCCGACGACGCCGTGAGCCGGCGCGGGTTCCTGCAGCTGTCGGGTGGGGTCGCGCTCGGCTCCGCCGCGTTCGCGCTGCTCGGCAAGGTCGTCGGCGGGAACCGCGCCGCGGTCGCCTCCGCGCGCAAGCAGCTCCAGCTTCCGCAGCCGCCGTCCCTCACTCCGCCGGCCGGCGTTCAGGCCGATGGCGCCGTACCGTGGGCGACTCCGAACGACGACTTCTACCGCATCGACACCGCGCTCTCCGTGCCGCAGATCGCCCCCGCGGACTGGAAGCTGCGCATCCACGGGATGGTCGACCGCGAGCTCACGCTGTCGTTCGACGACCTGCTGAAACGGCAGGTTATCCACAAGTGGGTGACGTTGACCTGTGTGAGTAACGAGGTCGGCGGCGACCTGATCGGGAACGCTCTCTGGTCCGGCGTAGTACTGAAGGACCTGCTCGAGGAGGCCGGACCCTCCAAGGACGCGGACGCGATCCAGTCGACGTCGAAGGACGGATTCACTGCCGGTACGCCGCTGCCGACGTTGCTCGACGATCGGCAGGCGATGCTCGCGTTCGCGATGAACGGACAGCCGTTGCCGGTCGAGCACGGGTTCCCGGTCCGCATCGTCGTACCCGGGCTGTATGGCTACGTGTCGGCGACGAAGTGGCTGGTGGACATCGAGGTGACGCGGTTCGACCAGTTCCAGGGGTACTGGACGCCGCGTGGGTGGTCCGAGCTCGGACCGATCAAGCTGTCGTCGCGGATCGACGTACCCGGCGGCAAGAAGCTCGACCCGGGTCCGGTGACGGTGGCCGGGGTGGCGTGGGACCAGCACGTCGGTGTGTCGAAGGTCGAGGTCCGGGTCGATGGTGGCCCATGGCAACAAGCGACGCTGGCGACGGACGCGTCGATCGACACCTGGCGGCAGTGGCACTGGACCTGGGACGCGCCACGCGGCAATCACGTCCTGCAGGTGCGGGCGACCGACGACAAGGGCAACGCACAGGTCGAGTCCTCCGCGCCCCCGGCCCCGAACGGAGCGACCGGCCTGCACACCGTCAACGTGAAGGTCGGCTGACCGCTTCCAGGACCATCGGCAGGAAGGTGCGCTCGAGCTCGCCGGGCGGTAATTCGCGGGGCTCGAGGAGACTCTGTGAGCGGGCGCCTTCGTGCAGGGCGATGACCAGGCGGACGAACCGTTCCGCCGGGACGCTCAGGGTGAGCCCGCTCGTCTCGACGATCTGCTCGACCAACTTCGTCAGGCTGTCGCGGAACATCGCGCGCTGCTGGTTGAGCGCCCGCGCCGCCTCCGGATCGCGGAGTGCGTGCAGGGTGAACTCGGTGGAGATCAGATGCCACTGCCGCTCGTCCGGCGCGGTCTCGTCGAGCAGGCCAAGTACGGCGTCGAGCAGCGTGCCGGGCTGAGTCGCCAGCTCGGGGAGCAGCGCCTCGATCTGCTCGAGCAGCCGGTCGGTCGTGGCCTGGAAGAGCGCGAGGACCAGCTCGTCCTTGGAGGCGAAGTTCGAGTAGAACGCGCCGCGGGTAAAGCCGGCGCGCTCGCAGATGTCCTCCACCGACGCGCCGTGGAACCCGCGCTCGGCGAACACCTCCACCGCGCCTTCGAGCAGACGGGCCCGGGTGTTGGAGCGGCGGCGCTTGGACGTTTCCATACGAGTAGGATACAGTTCTGTATTGAATACACAATCGTATTGAATCGGGGAACGCAGGATGGAGCTCGAGGCCACCAGGATCAGCGTGCAGGGTCCGCACGCGACGATGCTGCACGCCACGTCGGTGTCGGTCGCAGATCATCAGGTGGTGCTGCTGACCGGATACCCGGGTGCTGGGCACGTTGCGGCCGCGCTGGCTCTGTCCGGGCGGCTGAAGCCGGACACCGGGACAGTGCGGCTCGACGGCCAGACTGACCCGGCTCTCCTTCGGCGCCGGGTCGCCGTGGTCGACGCGCCAGGTATTACCGAGCCCGATGACGCTCTGCCGGTTCAGACGGTTGTGGGCGAGGAATTGGCCATCGCCGGTCGCAAGGCGGGCCGGAAGGCCGTGCTGGAGTGGCTGGACGAGCATGACGCCGCAGAACATGCCGGCAAGCGGTTCGAGCACCTGCCGGTCGCAGTACGGACCAGACTGCTCGCGGAGCTCACCGTGGCGCGCCCCGACGTACAGGTGGTCATTCTGACCATGCCGGATCGACATGGTGGTGATCCGCACGGGTGGTTCGCGCTGGGACGCGATCTGGCGGCACAGGGGTACGGCGTGATCATCACGTGCGCTGACGCGTCCGCCCGGCTGCTGGACGTGAAGGCGGCGCAGCTGGGCGAGACGGATCAGCCTGACCCGGTGCAGGTCACTGCGATCGCTCCGGTTGCTCCGATCGATGCAGTCGAGGAGGAGGACGAGTGACCGCGCTGCGGATGGCTCTGAGCGAGTTGCGGCGTCTGACGGCCGGGCGGCTGCCCAAGCTGGCCGTGGTCGCGCTGCTGCTGGTGCCTGTGCTGTATGGCGGGCTGTACCTGTACGCGAACCACGATCCGTACGGCCGGCTGGACAAGATCCCGACGGCGGTCGTCGTCGAAGACGCTGGTACGACGCTGGCGACCGGCGAGAAGCTGAACGTCGGACCGGAGGTCGCCGCAGAGCTGGTGAAGTCCAAGAGCTTCGACTGGCACAAGGTCGACCGTGCGGAGGCGACGTCGGGGGTGTCGGACGGGACGTACGAGTTCGCACTGGTACTGCCGAAGTCGTTCTCGTCCGATCTTGCGTCGAGTGCGGAGTTCACGCCGCGGCAGGCGCAGCTGGAGCTCCTGACGAACGACGCCAACAACTACATCGCGCACACGATCGCGAATCAGGTCGTTGCGCAGGTGACGAAGACCGTGGCGTCAGAGGTGAGTGAGACCGCGGCGTCGCAACTGCTGGCCGGGTACAACACCATCCACAAGCAGGTGGGGTCTGCGGCTGCTGGTGCCGCCCAGCTGGAGAAGGGGCTCGCGTCGGCGGCGACTGGGGTCGGCAAGTTGCAGACTGGCGCTGCCCAGCTCAACGCTGCGCAGAAGCAGTTGTCGGCTGGTGCGACGCAGTTGGCGACGGGTACTGCGCAGGCGTCGCAGGGGGCGAGCTCGCTGGCTGCCGGCGCTTCCAAGCTGGACAACGGTCTGGGTACGTTGCAGCGGAAGACGGCGGCGTTGCCGAAGCAGACAAGGTCGTTGGCCGCCGGCGCGGATCAGGTTGCCGATGGCAACGAGAAGATCGCAGGCACTGGGAAGCAGGTCGCGACCGCATCCAGCACGTTGGTGAAGAACCTCTCGACGTTCGACGGCCAGCTCGCTGCGCGATTGAAGGCGCAGGGCTTCAGCCAGCATCAGATCCGCGAAGTTCTGCTGGAAACGGCGAAGCTGCGCGCTCCCGTCGTACAGGCGAACACCAAGATCCAGTCGACGTCGAAGCAGCTCAACCAGCTCGCCGTCGGCGCACGGAAGGTGTCGAACGGCGCGGCGGCGCTGGCGGACGCGACTCCTGCGCTGACGAGTGGAATCCGTACGGCGGCTGATGGGGCGGATCAGCTCAGCAGTGGTGCTGGTCAGCTCAAGACCGGGCTGGGGAGTTTGCAGACCGGTGCGCAGCAGCTCGCGGCCGGGGAGAAACAGGCCGTGGTCGGACAGGGGCAGTTGCTGACCGGCGTGAACAGTCTTGCCACCGGCGTGGGTCAGCTGAAGACCGGTGCAACGCAGCTGAACACCGGCCTGGCCAAGGGCGTCAAGCAGATCCCCAACCCGTCTGCCGACCAGCGCAAGGCTGTTGCCGAGACGTTGGGAGCGCCTGTCACCTTGCAGAACGTCTCGCAGGCGACGGCCGACAGCTACGGCGCCGGTCTGGCGCCGTTCTTCCTCAGTCTGGCTTGCTGGATCGGTGCGTACGTACTGTTCCTGCTCGTCCGGCCGCTGTCGCCGCGGGCACTCGCTGCACTGCAATCGCCGTTCCGCGTTGCCCTCGGCGGTTGGTTGCCTCCGGCCCTCTTCGGCGCGATCCAGGCGACGCTCGTGTTCGTCGCCGTCGTCCTCGGCCTGGGGATTCACGCTGCGCATCCGTGGCTGACGGTCGGCTTCCTGATCCTGACGTCGTTCACCTTCGTCGCGATCCTGCACGCGCTGTCGGCCTGGTTCGGCGCTGTGGGCAAGTTCCTCGGTCTGGTGCTGATGGTCGTCCAACTGGTGAGCGCCGGCGGTACGTTCCCGTGGCAGACCATCCCGGAGCCGTTGTACTTCTTCCACCACGCACTCCCGATGAGCTACGCCATCGACGGCGTACGACACCTCATGTACGGCGGACCCGGCACGTCCCTCGGCCGCGACCTCCTTGCGCTGGGAGCATGGTTCGCCGTAGCACTCGCCGCGTCGACCCTGGCCGCCCGCAAACAACGCGTCTGGCCCGCCAAGAAACTCCAACCAGAATTGGTGCTCTAGATGGAAGACCTGGTTCGTACCGCAGGAGAACGCGAGATCCTGGAGGCGTTCCTGGAGTCACATCGGGAGGTCACGGCAGACAAGCTCCGGGGCCTCTCCGAGACGGATGCACGCCGCCGGCTGGTGCCGTCGGAAACCACGCCGATCGGTTTGGTCAAGCACCTCACCGGAGTCGAACGCAACTGGTTCCAGCACATCCTCGCCGGCCGCCCCCGCGCCGAGATCTCCGGCGAGTCACGCGGCGGCCCCGACAGCTGGCAGGTGTCCGACACCGAGACGATCCCCGGCGTCATCACAGCCTTCGAAGAAGCCTGCGCCGAGTCCCGCCGAATCACCGCCGCCCTACCCCTCGACCACCAGGTCCCCCACCCCGCCGGCGGCGAGGTATCCCTCCGCTGGATCTACACCCACCTCATCCGAGAACACGCCCGCCACAACGGCCACGCCGACATCCTCCGCGAACAACTGGACGGCACCACCGGCGCCTAGCTTGCTAACGGCAACTAATCTGTCGAGTCGTGAGAAGCGGCTGCGTTTCACGGCCATTCCCCACGACTGGGTGTTCCCACCAGGAGCCTCCGTCGTCCGCAGGGCATCCGCCAAGCACTCGATCGCGCGATCAGCGCGCACCGCGGGCGGCTGGCCGGCTACTGGTTGACGAAGGTGGCGGTTTGGGTGAGGAGTTGGTTGGTGGTGGGTTGGTCGAAGAAGGTTATGAGGGCCTCGTAGGTGCCGGCCTCGGCGGCGGAGGGGTCTACTACGTAGCCGTAGTAGCCGTCGGTGTAGCCGATTACCCGGGTTATGGGATGGGTGCTGTCGGACTGGAGGCAGGCTCCGTGGACGGCGAAGAGTTCCACGGGGAGGTTGATCCAGCAGACGTCGCCCATCGTGACGGCGCTGACGGGGAGGTCGAGGGCTGGGGGAAGGGTGGCGGCGGCCATCAAGGCTTGGCCGCGGGCGCCGTCGAGGCGGGTTTGGGAGATGCGGCCGGAGGGGTCGTCGACGGCGGCGTGGGCGGTTGTGGTGGGTCCGGATGCGGTCGCGGCATGCTCGGCGGCGGTGACGACCTGTTCGACGGCGGTGGCGAGTTTCTCGGAGTCCTCGGCGGGTGGGATGTTCCGCACGGGCAGCGTCAGCGTCGTACGGCGGATTGCCGGCGGCGATTGCGGTAGTTCCAGGCCGGGCGTGGCGAGGGCTTCGCGGACGCGGGACGCGAGCAACCCACCGAGACGGGTGACTTCGGCGGGGCCGCGGCCCTGGCGGGTGAAGCGGGGGCTGACGTCGCCGGCGGCGCCTTGGAGGAAGCCGACGACGGCCGGGGCCAGGGCCGCGCGGGCCGCACCGGGCCAGTCGGCGGAGTACCGCAGGTTGTCAGGCCCGTACGTCGTCGGGTGGCACGCGAAGTCGAGCAGCACCGCCTCGAGAGAGCCTGAAAGCGAGTGCAGCGCGAGGATGCCGGCCGTGTTGTCGTGCGGACCGTTGCGGCGGTGCCGGTTGGTGCCTACGCCGATCACTTCGACCGAACGCCACGACGCGGTCACCGGCTGCCGCTGGAGCTCGGCGCCCCGGATCGCACAGATCAGCGAGTCGACGAGTGAGCGCTCCTGCTCGGCAGGGATGACGGGATGAATCTCTCCGGTCCATCCCGCCGGCCCCGAGTGTGTGTGCGACGCGGAGACGACCACGTGCGACGGTGGAATGCCGGCCGCGGCGCCGGCGGCCTCCGCGAGTTCGCGGGAGAGCGCGGAGCTGACCGCGATCGAGTCGAGCGTGAGCCAGAGCACACCCGGGTCATCAAAGCTCGACAGCCAGATCAGCGTGGCGCACAACGGGTCCGCAGTACCGGTCGCGACACCGGCGCGGGCGGAGTACCCGTCCAGCCGGTGCCCGGGCGGCGGGGTGACGTCCAGGGACGTCGCGGCCAGGAGGAGTTCGGTCATGAGGGGGCTCCCACAGTCGAACCGGCACTGATCTGACGATGGAAGCCAAGATAAACGGCCAACACCGGAATTATCGAGGTCGTCTCGGCGAGGGGCCGGGTACGGCGGTCAAGCAGGCGCATGCGACAAGTGTCTATCGGACCGGAAGGGCGCCGACCAGGCGGGCGGTGATCTCCATCGGGTTGGTGATCGCGGTCCCGACCACGACGGCGTACGCGCCCGCATCGCAGACGGCACGGATGTCGTCCGGCGTGCGGATCCTGCCTTCGGCGACGATCGGGCAGGCCAGTCGCGCCGCAAGCTGACGGACCAGGTCGATGTCCGGCCCGGTCGGCGTACGGCCGTCGGTGTATCCGGACAGCGTCGTGGCGACGAAGTCGGCGCCCGCGTCCTGGGCCGCGAGGCCGGCGTCGAGGCTGTCCACGTCGGCCATCACTGGTACGCCGAGCTCGTCGTGGATCCGGGCGATCTGCTGGTCCAAACGCTGTCCGTCGGGCCGCGGCCGGAGGGTTGCGTCGAGCGCGACCAGGTCGGCTCCGGCCGCGACGACACCGGCGGCGGACTCGTACGTCGGCGTGATGAAGACACCGGCCGGATCTCCGAGCTTGTGCAGTCCGACGATCGGCAGGTCGGTCACCGCGCGGATCGCGGCGATGTCGTCCGGCCCGTTGGCCCGGATCGCGCCGGCACCGCCCGCCTCGGCGGCCTGCGCCATCAACGCCATCGCGGCGGGTCCGTGGATGGGGTTCTCGGGGCCTGCTTGGCAGGACACCACGAGGCTGCCAGGAGCAAGAGTTCTCATCGGCGGTGCGTCACGATCAGGTCGGCGTACGTTCCGGTGGGTCCGGTTGCGAGGCGTTCAGCACCGTCGAGCGAGTTGCCGGCCGCGGGCGTGAGCCGCGCGCGCGGCGGGAGGGCGTCGCGGACCGGGGCCACCAGTTGCTCGCCCGCGCCGTTGAAGAGCCCACCGACGCAGGCGACCGGCACAGGTCCCTCACCGGCCAGTTGTGCGACCGCCGCGCCGATCGTCTCGGCGATATCCTCAGCAGCGCGTACGACGACGTCGTGCGCGACCGGATCGCCCTCGGCCGCACAACGCAGTACTTCGGGAGCGAACCGGGCCACGTCGTCGACGAGGGTTGATGAGCGGTACAGCGTGACCGGATCGAGCCCTGTGTCCGCGAGCTTCGTGACCGGCCCGCGACCGTCGCGCGAGCGCTGTACGGCGACCAGGCCAGCCCGACCGATCGCGAACGCACTGCCGGCGTCACCGAACAGGTATCCGTGCCCGTCGAGCTTCCGCCATGTTCCGTCCCGGTCGACCGCGAGACAGACCAGGCCGGTGCCAGCAGCAACCACCACGCCGTACCCCTCGGGCAGCGCTCCGGCGTGCGCGGTAACCATGTCCTGGGTCAGTCGCACCTCGTCGGCGTTCAGTAACTCGCTGACGTCAGCCGCAAACTTGTCCGCCGCGCCGGCCCCCTGCGGGTACCCGGTGAGACCGAGGGCAACGGTCTCGATCCGCCCTGTCACCTCGGCCTCCGCCGCGGCGGCGCCGATCGCGTCGAGCATCTTCCGGAGCGCATCCGGTCCGTGGGTGTAACCAGGCCCCTTGCCGGTCCGGCCGGACGGGAGAACACGGAGTCGGAGGGCGGACTGACCGCCATCGATGGCAATGCGGCTCATGCGGTGATCCAGTAGTCGGTGCCAGTGGTTCACCGCAGCGTACTCACCAGCCTCCCCCGCGCCATAGCGGCAGGCTAGCCGGGAAGGACCGCCTCGAACTGATCCAGGAGCGTCGCCAGCGGTACGCCGGTGAGCTGGATGCTGGGCTGGACCCAGTCGTTGAGGATCGGGTCTTCGGTGGCGAGGTGGCCGGAGAGCTCGGTCTGGCTCAGCTCGAAGACATGCGCGGGGTTTCCGGTCAGGTCGACGACGGCCTGCATCAGCCGACCGACCTGCTCCTCCCACAGCACGTCGACGAACTCGTGCCGGTCCGGGCGGATCAGCAGCAGGTCCACGTCGCTGTCCAGATCACCGTCGCCGCGCGCGATCGCGCCGTACACGCTGGCGTGGACCGGCGGGATCGTCCAGCCGCTGATCTCGTCGGCGAGCCGGCTGATCAACGTACTGCGGAGGTTGGCGAGCTGGTCGACGATCGGGGCCAGGATGTGCTTGCGGTTGAGTCGATAGAGCAACGAGTTGCCGAGATCGTCGACGTGCACGAGCCCGGTCGCCGCCAGCCGTTGCAGCACGAGCCGCACGCCTGCGACGCTACCCGACTCCGCGAGCTTGTGGATCTGGCGGCCGGACAGCCCCTCCTCGGCCCGCGCGAGCACCAGCAACACCGGTCCGTCCAGAGACGGCACCACTGTGCTGATCGGGCTCTTCAGATCCATAACCCGTCTCACCCTAGTGATCACCCAACCGCTCAAGTAATCACCGTGACGCGTCAGTGACCCTCCGCGTCGGCGCGGTGGGGCGGAGCTGAAAACAAGCACGCTTGATTCTTTTTGGTGGGCGTGGGACGCTCGGCGCACGGTCTCCTGGTGAGGGAGTGCAGCGTGCAACTGGATGACGTGCTGGCTGATTTGTGGGCCGAGAGTGCGGAGCTGGATCGGCTGGTCGGTGGGCTGGCCGCGGACGAGTGGGCGACACCGACGCCGGCCGAGGGGTGGACGATTGCGCACCAGATCGCGCACCTCGCCTGGACGGACGAGGCGGCGCGCTTGGCGGCGACCGATCCGGACGGGTTCAAGGCCTCGCTGCGCACGGCGGCCGCCAGCCCCACGACGTACGTCGACGATGGCGCGGCGGAGACCGCAGCGCTGCCCCCGGAGCAGCTGCTCCCGTACTGGCGGGAGACCCGCGCGGAGGTCGCCGAGGCGCTGAAGAAGGTGCCGGCCGGCGAGAAGGTGCTCTGGTACGGCCCGCCGATGAGCCCCACCTCGATGGCGACCGCGCGACTGATGGAGACCTGGGCGCATGGGCAGGACGTGTTCGACGCCCTCGGCGTACGTCGGCAGCCGAGCAACCGTCTGCGCCATGTCGCACATCTTGCGGTGCGCACGCGGGACTTCGCGTACCTGCTCAACGACCGCACGCCGCCGGCCGAGCAGTTCCGCGTCGAGCTGACCGGGCCGGACGGTGATGTCTGGTCGTGGGGATCGGAGGATGCGGCGCAGCGGGTGAGTGCCCCGGCGCTGGACTTCTGCCTGCTGGCGACACAGCGGCGGCATCGCGATGACCTGGCTGTCGAGGCCGAGGGTGCTGATGCTGAGGAGTGGCTGGGGATCATCCAGGCGTTCGCCGGGTTGCCCGGGAAGGGTCGGCGGCCGGGGCAGTTCGCATGACCGAGCCGATCCGCATCGGGAACGCGTCGGGGTTCTACGGGGACCGGTTCAGCGCGGTGCAGGAGATGCTGACCGGCGGCCCGCTCGATGTGCTGACCGGCGACTATCTGGCTGAGCTGACGATGCTGATACTCGGGCGGGATCGGCTGAAGGACCCAGCTCTCGGGTATGCGCGCACCTTTCTCAAGCAGTTGGAGAGCGGCTTGGGCGAGGCCCTCGACCGCGGTGTGAAGATCGTCAGCAATGCGGGCGGTCTGAACCCGTCGGGTCTGGCGCAGGCGATCGGCGAGTTGGCCGACAAGCTCGGGTTGCATCCGAAGATCGCGTACGTCGAGGGCGACGATCTGCTGCCCCGCGCCACCGAGCTGGACCTCGGACAACCGCTGACGGCCAACGCTTACCTCGGCGCTTGGGGGATCGCCGAGGCGTTGCAGGCGGGCGCGGACGTGGTGGTGACGGGGCGTGTCACCGATGCGTCGGTCATCGTCGGGCCGGCCGCCGCGCATCACGGGTGGAAGCGGACGCAGTACGACGAGCTGGCCGGCGCGGTCGTCGCGGGGCACGTGATCGAGTGCGGCTGCCAGGCGACCGGCGGGAACTACGCTTTCTTCAGCGAGATCCGTGACTTCGGCCGGCCCGGGTTCCCGATCGCGGAGATCCATGCCGACGGCAGCAGCGTGATCACGAAGCACGACAACACCGGCGGCGCGGTCACGATCGACACGGTCAAGGCGCAGTTGCTGTACGAGATCACCGGCGCCCGGTACGCCGGTCCGGACGTCACGGCCCGCCTCGACACGATCGAGCTCTCCATGGACGGCCCGGACCGCATCAAGATCTCCGGCGTCCGCGGTGAAGCCCCGCCGCCGACGTACAAGGTCTCGTTGAACAGCGTCGGCGGATTCCGCAACGAGGTCGACTTCGTGCTGACCGGGCTACAGCTGGAGCAGAAGGCCGAGCTCGTCCAACAACAGCTCGAGCAGGCGCTCCCGCAGCGGCCGGCCGAGCTGAAGTGGAGCCTCGCCTGGACCGAGAAGCCGAACGCGGAGTCGGAGGAAGAGGCGAGCGTCTTCCTCCGGTGCGCGGTGAAGGACCCGGATCCGAAGGTCGTCGGCCGCGCGTTCAGCAGTGCCGCGGTCGAGCTGGCACTCGCGAGCTACCCGGGCTTCCACGTCACCGCGCCGCCCGGCGACGGTTCGCCGTACGGCGTGTTCCGGGCCGGGTACGTCGACATCCACGAGGTCGAGCACGTCGTCGTACTCCCCGACGGCACTCGCACCGTGGTCGAACCGGCCGCCGAGACCCAGCCGCTGGCGCCCGTCGACGACATCGAGGAGCCGATGCCGCTGCTCCAACTGTCGAGCGGACCGCCGCGGACGCGCGAGGTCCCGCTCGGCCGCATCGCCGGTGCGCGCTCCGGGGACAAGGGCGGCGACGCGAACGTCGGCGTGTGGGTGCGCGACGAGAAGGCGTGGCGCTGGCTCGCGCACACGCTCACGGTCAGCCTCTTCAAGCAACTGCTGCCCGAGACCCAGCCGCTGACAGTGACCCGTTACCTCCTGCCGAACTTGTGGGCGGTCAACTTCGTCGTCGAAGGACTGCTGGGCGAGGGCGTCGCCGCCCAAGCCCGGTTCGACCCGCAGGCGAAGGCGGTCGGCGAGTGGCTGCGCTCCCGGTACGTCGACGTACCGGAGGTCCTGCTGTGAACGACTACCGGGATTCCGTCCGGAGTTTCATGGCCGCCGAGGTGCTGCCGCAACTCGACCAATGGGAACGCGACGGTGAGCTTCCGAGAGAGCTGCACAAGAAGGCCGGGGCCATCGGCCTGCTCGGCGTCGGCTTCCCGGAGGCGGTCGGTGGCGGCGGCGGTTCGTTGCTCGACGCGATCGACGTGGTCGAGGAGATGCACTACGCCGGTGGGTCCGGTGGCCTGGTCGCCTCGCTCCTGACCTGCGGAATCGCGCTGCCGCATATCGTTGCTGCGGGCAATCATGAGCAGATCGAACGATGGGTGCGGCCCACGTTGAACGGTGAGCTGATCGGAGCGCTGGCGATCACCGAGCCCGGTGGTGGGTCGGACGTGGCCTCCATTCGTACGACGGCTCGGCGTCAGGGCGATGTGTTCGTCGTCAACGGCGCGAAGACCTTCATCACCTCGGGCTGCCGCGCGGACTTCGTGACGACCGCGGTCCGCACCGACGGCCCAGGAGCGCACGGGATCAGCCTGCTGGTGATCGAGCAGGGGTTCGAGGTGTCGCGGCGGCTGGAGAAGATGGGGTGGCTGTGTTCCGACACGGCTGAGCTGTCCTTCACCGACGTGCGGGTTCCGGTGGGCAATCTCGTCGGAGCGCAGGGGTCCGGCTTTGTGCAGCTCGCGGTGAACTTCGTTGCCGAGCGGCTGACACTCGCCGTACAGGCGTATGCCGGGGCTCAGCGGGCGCTCGACCTGACGGTGGCTTGGTGCCGCGCAAGAGAGACGTTCGGCAGGCCGCTGATCTCACGGCAGACCGTGCAGTACACGTTGACCGAGATGGCTCGGCGGATTGATGTCGCGCGGGTGTACGTGCGCTCGGTCGCTGAGCGGGCAGACCGAGGTGAGGACGTGATCGCCGAGACCTGCTTCGCGAAGAACACTGCGGTCGAGGCCGGGCAGTGGGTGTGCGACCAAGCGCTCCAGTTGCACGGCGGTCTCGGCTACATGCGCGAGGCCGAGGTCGAACGCCAGTACCGCGACCAGAAGATCCTCGCCATCGGCGGCGGCACCACCGAGATCCTGACCGGCCTTGCCTCCAAGAGACTGGGGTTCACTCCATGAGCAACCGCGAGGCGATGCTGGAGAAGCTCGTCGCCCTCGATGCCGAGCACGCGAAGGCGCTGGCGGGCGGCGGCGAGAAGTACGTCGATCGCCACCACAAGCGCGGCAAGCTGCTCGCCCGGGAGCGGATCGAACTGCTGCTCGACCCCGACTCGTACTTCCTCGAACTGTCACCGCTGGCCGGCTGGGGGTCGGACTTCACCGTCGGCGCGAGCCTGGTGACCGGGATCGGCGTCGTCGAAGGTGTCGAGTGCCTGATCACCGCGAACGACCCGACCGTCAAGGGCGGCGCGAGCAATCCGTGGACGCTGAAGAAGGCCCTGCGGTCGGACGAGATCGCCCGGGCGAACCGGCTGCCGGTGATCAGCCTGGTCGAGTCCGGCGGCGCGGATCTGCCGACGCAGAAGGAGATCTTCATCCCGGGCGGCGCGATGTTCCGCAACCTGACCCGGCTGTCGGCCGAAGGGATCCCGACGATCGCGCTGGTGTTCGGCAACTCGACCGCGGGTGGCGCGTACATCCCCGGCATGAGCGACTACGTCGTCATGGTCGACGGCGGCGCGAAGGTGTTCCTCGCCGGACCTCCGCTGGTCAAGATGGCGACCGGCGAGGAGGCGGACGACGAGTCGCTCGGCGGCGCCTCCATGCACGCTCGGCAGTCCGGGCTCGCGGACTACTTCGCGGTCGACGAGCAGGACGCGATCCGGCTCGGGCGGCAGATCGTGTCCCGGCTGAACTGGCGCAAACCAGGCCCGGCGCCCAAGCCGTCGTACGACGAACCTCTGCTCGACTCGGACGACCTGCTGGACATCGTGCCGGGGGATTTGAAGATCCCGTTCGATCCGCGGGACGTGATCGCCCGGGTCGTGGATGGCTCGGTGTTCGACGAGTTCAAGCCGCTGTACGGCTCGTCGCTCGCGACCGGGTGGGCGTCGGTGCACGGGTACCCGGTCGGCATCCTCGCGAACGCGCGCGGCGTCCTGTTCAGCGAGGAGTCGCAGAAGGCGGCGCAGTTCATCCAGCTGGCGAACCGCGCGAACACACCGCTGATCTTCCTGCACAACACGACCGGCTACATGGTCGGCCAGGAGTACGAGCAGGGCGGGATCATCAAGCACGGCGCGCAGATGATCAACGCGGTCTCGAACTCGACGGTCCCGCACATCTCGATCCTGATGGGCGCGTCCTACGGCGCCGGGCACTACGGGATGTGCGGACGGGCGTTCGATCCACGGTTCCTGTTCGCGTGGCCGTCGGCGAAGTCGGCAGTGATGGGACCGCAGCAACTCGCCGGCGTCCTGTCGATCGTCGCGCGCGCGGCCGCGGAAGCCAAGGGGCAGCCGTACGACGAGACCGCCGACACGCAGATGCGGGCGTACGTCGAGGGGCAGATCGAGGCGGAATCCCTGCCGATGTTCCTGTCCGGCCGGTTGTACGACGACGGCGTGATCGACCCGCGTGACACCAGAACGGTCCTCGGCATCTGCCTGTCCGCCATCCACTCAGCCCCGGTCGAAGGCACCTCGTCCTTCGGCGTCTTCCGGATGTGAGGCCCATGTTCACGACTGTGCTGGTGGCGAACCGTGGCGAGATCGCGCGGCGGATCTTCCGTACGGCGCGGTCGCTGGGGCTGTCGACGGTCGCGGTGCACTCGACCGCTGAGGCTCGGATGCCGTTCGTCGACGAGGCGGATGCCGCGGTTGAGCTGCCCGGAAACACGCCGGGTGAAACCTATCTGCGGGCGGAGCTGATCGTCGAGGCGGCGGTGCGGGCCGGCGCGGACGCCGTACATCCGGGGTATGGGTTCCTGTCGGAGAACGCCGGGTTCGCGCAGGCGGTGATCGACGCCGGGCTGACGTGGATCGGGCCGCCGGTGGACGCGATCTCGTCGATGGGCTCAAAGATCGAGGCGAAGAAGCTGATGGCGGCGGCCGGGGTGCCGGTGCTGGCCGAGCTCACGCCGGCCGAGGTGTCCGCCGACGACCTGCCGGTGCTGGTGAAGGCGTCCGCTGGTGGCGGCGGGCGCGGGATGCGGGTGGTCACCGAGCTTGCCGACCTCCCTGGCGAGATCGACGCGGCGTCGGCCGAGGCGTTGTCGGCGTTCGGGGACGGGACGGTGTTCTGCGAGCGGTACCTGGCGGCCGGTCGGCACATCGAGGTGCAGATCATGGCGGACCAGCACGGGACGATCTGGGCCGTCGGGGAGCGCGAGTGTTCGATCCAGCGCCGGCATCAGAAGGTCGTCGAGGAGGCGCCGTCACCACTGGTCGAGCGGATCCCGTCCATGCGCTCGTCGCTCTTCGACGCAGCGCGGAAGGCCGCCGCCGCGATCGGTTACGTCGGAGCCGGGACGGTCGAGTTCCTCGCGGACGACGCGGGCAACTTCTACTTCCTCGAGATGAACACGCGACTCCAGGTCGAACACCCGGTCACAGAGGAGACCACCGGCCTGGACCTGGTGGAACTACAGCTGGCCGTCGCGGCAGGCGAGCGGCTCCCGGCGGACCCGCCTCCCACCATCGGTCACGCGATCGAGGTCAGGCTGTACGCCGAAGACCCGTTGAACGACTGGCAGCCGCAGACGGGCACGCTCCACCGCTTCGAGGTACCACTTGGCATGCGCGTGGACTCGGGGGTTGAGGATGGGTCGGAAGTCACGCCGTACTACGACGCGATGCTGGCCAAGGTGATCGCGGCGGGGAGCGATCGTAGGGCGGTGGCGCGGCGGCTGGCGGCGGCGCTGGAGCAGGCGAAGATCCACGGAGTGGGGACCAACCGAGAGCTGCTGGCCTGGATCCTGCGGCATCCGGCGTTCGTCGCGGGGGACACGGATACCGCGTTCTTCGACAAGCACGGTGTTGGTGTGCGGACGGACGACGCGGTGGTGCGGGTGTCGGCGCTGGCTGCGGCGTTGGCGGATGCGGCTGGACGTGAGGCGCCGGTGCGGGTGCCGAGCGGCTGGCGGAACCTGCCGTCGCAGCCGCAGCGCAAGAGCTACCGCGTCGGGGAGGTCGTGCACGAGGTCGCCTACCGCATGACACGAGACGGTTTGGTTGCTGACGGCAACGTTCGATTGGTGGAAAGTGCGCCGGAGCGCGTGGTGCTCGAGGTCGATGGTGTACGTCGGTCCTTCGACGTCGCGGCGTACGACGGGCTGACGTGTGTGGACTCGTCCCTCGGGAGCGTCGCGCTGAGTCCCGTAGAGCGGTTCACGGACCCGGCGCGGCAGGTGGCGGCGGGGTCGTTGGTGGCGCCAATGCCGGGGACGGTGATCCGGGTCGGTGTGCAGATCGGCGACAAAGTTACCCAAGGGCAACCGCTGTTGTGGCTGGAGGCGATGAAGATGGAACACACGATCGCTGCTCCGGTCGACGGTGTGGTCGGTGAGCTCACGGTGGAAGCGGGACAACAGGTCGAGGTCGGGGCCGTACTGGCGGTTGTTGGGGAGGAAGCATGAGTTTCGTCGAGTCGGAGGAACGCCGGGAGCTGCGGAAGGTCGTCAGCGAGCTCGGGAAGAAGTACGGCTACGAGTGGTTCAACCGGCAGGCCCGGTCCGGCGGGCACACGACCGAGCTGTGGCTGGAGGCCGGCAAGCTCGGCTTCCTCGGCGTCAACCTCCCCGAGCAGTACGGCGGCGGAGGCGGCGGCATGGGTGACCTGTCGATCGTGCTCGAGGAGCTCGGCGCGGCCGGCTGCCCGCTGCTGATGCTGGTCGTCTCACCGTCGATCTGCGGCACGGTGATCTCCCGCTTCGGCACCGACGAGCAGAAGCAGACCTGGCTGCCCGGCCTGGCCGACGGTACGACGATCATGGCGTTCGCGATCACCGAGCCCGACGCCGGCTCGAACTCGCACCAGATCACGACGACAGCCCGCCGTACCGACGACGGCTGGTCGCTGACCGGCCGCAAGGTCTTCATCTCCGGACTCGATGTCGCCAAAGCAGTCCTCGTCGTCGGCCGCACGGAGGCTCTGTCGGCTGATGGGGGGAAGACCGGCAAGCTCAAGCCCGCGCTGTTCATCGTGCCGACCGACGCGCCGGGCGTGGAGTTCCAGCAGATCGAGATGGACCTGATCAGCCCGGACAAGCAGTACGCCTTGTTCCTGGACGACGTGCACCTCCCGCGCGAAGCGCTCGTCGGCTCCGAGGACGCGGCGCTGATGCAGCTGTTCGCAGGGCTGAACCCCGAGCGGATCATGGCGTCCGCGTTCGCGATCGGGATCGCGCGGCATGCGCTCGCCAAGGCAACGGCGTACGTGAAGGAACGGCAGGTCTGGAACGCCCCGATCGGCGCGCACCAGGGTCTCGCGCATCCGCTCGCGCAGATCAAGATCGAGCTCGAGCTGGCCCGCCTGATGCTGCAGAAGGCCGCCGCGCTGTACGACGCGGGCGACGACATGGGCGCGGGCGAGGCCGCGAACATGGCGAAGTACGCCGCGGGCGAGGTCGCCGTCCGGGCCACCGACCAGGCCGTGCAGTCGCTCGGCGGCAACGGCATGACGGTCGAGTACGGCGTCGCGTCACTCGTCGCGGCGGCCCGCGCGACCCGGATCGCGCCGGTCAGCCGGGAGATGATCCTGAACTTCGTCGCACAACACAGCCTGGGACTGCCGAAGTCGTATTAGGCCGAAGTCGTACTAGAAGGAGTGGGGCAATGATCATCACCAGTGAGTTCCCGCCCGTCGAGGTGCTCGACGTACCGATCCACGAGGCGGTCCTCGGCAGAGCCCAGGAGTACGGCGACCGGCCGGCGATGGTCGACGGAGTCACCGGGAAAACGCTCAGCTACGCCCAGCTCGACCACATGACCCGCCGGGTCGCGGCCGGGCTTGCCGAGCTCGGGATCCGGCACGGTGACGTGATCGCGCTCTACAGCCCGAACACGATCCTGTATCCGGTGGTCTTCTACGGCGCCACGCGCGCCGGCGCGACCGTGACCACGGTGAATGCGCTCTACACCGCGGACGAGCTGCACAAGCAGTTGATCGACTCGAAGGCGAAGTTGCTGGTGACGATCTCGCTGTTCCTGCCGGTCGCGACCGCGGCGGTCGAGGGGACCGACGTCTCGGAGATCTTCGTCTGCGACCAGGCCGAGGGGTATCGCTCGGTGCAGGAACTGCTCGCCTCCACGGCGCCCGAGCCCGAGGTGACGATCGACCCGGCCGAGGATGTGGCCGTGCTGCCGTACTCGAGTGGGACCACCGGCGCGGCGAAGGGCGTGATGCTCACGCACCGGAACATCGGGACGAACATCTCCCAGGCCGAGGTGATGATCACGCTCGAGGAGGAGGAACGGATCATCGCGATCCTCCCGTTCTTCCACATCTACGGGCTGTCCGTGCTGATGAACCTGCCTCTGCGGCTCGGCGCGACGGTCGTCGTCCTGCCGAAGTTCGACCTGCAGCAGTTCCTGACGACGCTCGATGAGCAGCGGATCACGCGCGCGTTCGTCGCGCCGCCGGTCGTGCTGGCGCTGGCCAAGCACCCGGCCGTGGACGGGGTGGACCTGTCCGCGTTGAAACACGTGACGTCCGCGGCGGCGCCGTTGGACGGTGAGTTGGCCGAGGCCTGTGCGAAGCGGCTCGGGCTGCACGCCGTACTGCAGGCGTACGGGATGACGGAGTTGTCGCCGGGCACCCACGCCGTACCGCAGGACGACCCGGAGCCGCCGCCCGGCGCTGTCGGCAAGCTGTTCCCGTCGACCGAGATGCGGCTGGTCGGTGCTGATGGCAACGATGCGGACGAGGGCGAGATCTGGATCCGCGGACCGCAGGTGATGAAGGGGTACCTCGGCCGGCCGGCCGACACCGACGCGACGATCGACCGGGACGGGTGGCTGCACACCGGCGACATCGGGCGGACCGACGCGCGCGGCTATTTGTACGTCGTGGATCGGGTGAAGGAGCTGATCAAGTACCACGGGTACCAGGTGCCGCCGGCCGAGCTCGAGGCGGTGCTGCTCACCGATGACCGGATCGCGGACGCGGCCGTCATCGGGGTCAATGCTGACGGCAACGAAGTACCGAAGGCGTTCGTCGTGCCGATGCCCGGTGTCGAGCTGACCGAGGCGGACGTGATGGAGTACGTCGCCGCGCGGGTCGCGCCGTACAAGAAGATCCGGCAGGTGGAGTTCATCGACGCGGTCCCGAAGGCGGCGTCGGGGAAGATCCTGCGGCGGGAACTGCGTGCTCGCGAGGCCGCGCGTGAGTGAGGTGCTCAAGGCGCCGCAACAGGACCGCTCGCGGGCGACCCGGCAGCGGTTGCTGGAGGCGGCGGTCGAGTCCCTGTCCGAAGTCGGGTACGCCGCGACGACGGTGAGCGTCGTGGCGACCCGGGCCGGGGTGTCGCGGGGCGCGGCGCAACATCACTTCCCGACGCGGGCGGATCTGTTCGCGGCGGCGGTCGAGTACATGACCTCGGTGCGGCTGGCCGAGATCCGTGCGCAAGCGGCTGCTCTGCCGAGCGGACCGGGCCGCACCGAGGCGATCGTCGGG
This sequence comes from Kribbella pratensis, assembly GCF_004365355.1. Taxonomy (GTDB): domain Bacteria; phylum Actinomycetota; class Actinomycetes; order Propionibacteriales; family Kribbellaceae; genus Kribbella. Next base: position 1,993,681 of record NZ_SODP01000002.1, read on the forward strand.
ATGCTGGCGGATGTGTACACGGGCCCGTTGTTCCGGGCGGCGTTGCATTTGTGGGTGGCGGCGTCGACCGAGGACGCGCTGCGACGCCAGATCGTGCGGTTGGAGTCGCATGTGGGGCGGCAAGCGCACCGGGCGCTACTGGAGGTGCTGGAGGTCAGCGAACGCACGCCCGGCGTCCGCGAAACCGTCCAGGGCGTGCTGGACATGGCTCGGGGGCTCGGCCTGGCGGACTTGCTGACGGACGACAGCGCCCGCCGCCGCGGCATCGTGCGCCAGTGGAGCCGGATCCTCGATCAAGCCCTCCGCGACCCGGGCGTGTGACCGAACGCCCGCCGGAACGTGTCAATGAACGCACTGGCCGACGCCCACCCGGTCCTGTGCGCCACTTGAGTCACCGACTCGCCGTCTGCCAGCAGAATCAACGCTTCATGCAGCCTGAGCTGAGTCCGCCACTGCGGGAACGTCATCCCGAGATCGCCCTTGCACAACCGACTGAGAGTCCGCTCGCCGGCTCCAACCTCGCGACCGAGCTCGGTCAGCGTCCTGCCATCCGACGGCTCCGCCTTCAGCAGCTCGCACAAGGCCACCAGTCGGGGGTCCCTGGGCGTCGGCAGATACGTAGGCCGCTGCGGCGACCGCCGCAGCTGATCCAGCAAAACCGCCAACAACCGCCCCCGCTCTACGGGATCGGCTGCTTCGTCGTACTCGTCAGAGGTGTAGGCGAGGATCAGCTCTCGGAGTAGCGGGCTGACGACCAGGGCCGATGGGGTTTGCATGCCGAGGGGGTTCTCCTGCAGGCCGACTGTGTGGAGGGTGGTTTCGCCGTAGGCGCGGTGCTGGTGGAGGGTGCCGGCCGGGATCCAGATGGCTCGGGTGGCGGGGGCTACCCAGCTGCCGGCGTCGGTGGTGACCGAGAGGACGCCACGTCCGGCGTACACGATCTGGTGGCGGTCGTGCCAGTGGGCCTCGATGCCGCCGCCGGCCTCGATCGGGCGCTGGCCGGTGGTCGCGGGACGTTGGCGGGTTTTCGGCATAGGTTGTCATTTTATCGGAAGCCGGACAGCCTGCCCGGCGACAACGATCGAGTGGTGAGAAGACTTCGACCGATCGGACTGATGGCGACCGGCCACGCGTGTGTGGACATCTACCAGGGCAGCGTGCCCGCACTCGTGCCGTTCCTGGTTGCCGAACGCGGTCTCGGGTACGTCGCGGTGTCCGGCGTCACCTTGGCCGCGACCCTGCTCTCGTCCGTCGTCCAGCCGGTGTTCGGCGTACTCACCGACCGGCGTCCGCTGACTTGGCTCATCCCGGTCGCGATGACCACCGCCGGCCTCGGCATCGCACTCATCGGCATCGGTCACACCTACATCCTGAGCTGGCTCGCGGCCGCGCTCTCCGGGCTCGGCGTCGCGGCGTACCACCCGGAGGCGGCGCGGGTGGCTCGCGTGGTGAGCGGTGGCAGCCATGTCGGCATGAGCTGGTTCTCGGTCGGCGGGAACGTCGGGTTCGCCCTCGCACCGGTCCTCGTCACCCCGACCATCGCCGCCGGCGGCCTCGCACTGACCCCGGTGCTCGTCGTCCCCGCCCTCTTCGGCGCCGCGATCACCTCCTGGGCGACCCGCTCGCGCGTCACCGACGCGGTCACCCGCCGCCATGCAGAAGGCACCGACGACTGGCCGTCGTTCCTGCGCTTGTCGGCGATCATGATCTGCCGCTCGATCGTCTTCGTCGGCCTCGGCACGTTCATCGCCCTGTACGCCGGCCGGCGAGTCGGCGGCGGTACGGCGACCGGCGGCGGCGCGCTGTTCATCCTGTTCGCCGCGGGCGCGCTCGGCACCTTGATCGGCGGCCGCCTCGCCACCCGGTACGGACGCGTCCGCACGCTGCGCTCGTCGTACGCCGTCGCAGTGCCGGCGATCGCCTGTCTGGTGTTCATCCCCGGCCCCGCGTTCTTCGCCTTCCTGGCATGGACCGCGATCGCGATGTCGATCCCGTTCTCGCTGCACGTGACGCTCGGGCAGGACTTCCTCCCGGGACGCGTCGGCACGGCGGGCGGCATGACACTCGGCCTCGCCGTCAGCATCGGCGGCGTTGCCACCCCAGTCCTCGGCATGATCGCCGAACACACCTCACTGCAACTCGCCTTGAGCACCCTGATCGCACTGGCCTTCTGCTGCAGTCTGATCGGATACACGATCTCCGAGCCGGCTACCGCCGGGCAGCGCGCTCCGCAATCCGCCGGTCGACCTTCGCCGCGAGTTCGTCGGGAGCGCATTCGGCCAGGTGATCGCGAACGAGCAGGTGGATGAACGCGTACTGCCCACGCCCGGTGTGCGCGAGCACGTAGCGGTCGGCGGCATACCGGAGGAAGGCGCGGCGGTGCCACGGCAGGTACCCGGTCCAGCGGAGCAGCGAGTCGTGAAGCAGCCGGGACAGCGGTCCGGCGAGGACAGGCGGCCGCCGCCGCCAGGGCTTCGCGGCGATCGTGCCGATGACGATGCCGGCTACCGCCTCCAGTTGCAGAGACGCCAAGTCGGCTCCGAGGACTACAGCGACGATGAACGCAGCAACGACGCCCCCGCCGACCCACGGGTCCATCCGCCATCCCGTGTCCGGCGTGGCGGGCAGGTGGTCCGTTGGCAGGGACTTCACCATCCGGATGCCCTGGGCAACGAGTAGCGCGATCGCGACCCCGGACGCATAAGCGGTGGCGTCACCGAGGCTCAACGCGATCCAGCTCGCCACAACGACCAGGGCCAACCGCGCCCCGAGCAGCAGCCGACGCGAGTTGTCGTGGAGGACGACGAACTCGACGGCGTACGACCCAGCGATCATCCCGGCCTCGATGATGAGCGCCACCTTCGCCGTCAGCAGTTCAACCAGCCCTAGCGCGGCCACAGTCACCAGGACAGTCACCGCTGTGGCGCCCAGCCACACCAGAGCGAACAGCAGCCCGCGGTCCGGTGCGCTTCCGGTCAGCCGTTGCCAGGAGTGCGGCCTGAGGTGAACGAGCAGGAGCGCTGCACCTGCGACGGCCACCCCGGCGAGTGCGCCGTACTGCGCAATCATGACCAGCGTCGCGCCCGCACTGATTGCAGCGAACAGAGCCGGCAGGCAGACCGCATGCGTCACGTAGTCCACGTCCGGCAGCGACAGTCCGAACCAGCCGTTCGGAGTCATCCACCGCGGTACGTCGGTGCGGTCGCCTGCACGGCTACGCGTCCACCACGCCAGACACCACAGTCGTCGTACGGCGGTCTTGGCGTCGTACTGCCTTGCTGTCTTGCGATTCCGGGCGAGGACCTCGCAGATGTAGGTGTCGAAGAGCTCGCGCCGCAGGTCCGCGACCCCACCGGCGAGCACATCCTCCGGCGCTCGGCCCCGGTACGCCAGCACCATCACGTTGAGCATCAGCGGCGAGTTGACCAGATCCCAGAGTTCGTCGTCCTGCTCGATCGCTACCCGAGCACCGTCGAGTGCCGAGCCGACAGCGGCGAAGTAGTCGAGGACCTGTTGTCGCGTGAGCGGTCTGATGTGCACAGCGCCGTACAGCCTGAGTTGGTGGGGCAGACGCTCGTAGTCGTGCGTACGGCAGGTGACCGCTATCGGACCGATCAGATAGTTGTGGCGGAGCTCCTCCAGGACCGGTGCGAGCTTGGCGCGGTCCGGTTCGTTGATCTCGTCGAGTCCGTCCAGCAGCAGGCCTAGACGGCCGTCACGCAACCACGTGCGTCCCACCGGCGCTGGGATGCCGTAGCGGTCGTCCAGCTCGTACAGCAGCCAGCGGACGAAGCCGGCAAGCAGTGCGCTGTCGTTGGGGTCGTCGTCGCTGCGGTGGGCGGACTGGGTGTTCCAGCCGGCCAGATCGAGCAGGACCGGGATCGGCAGGTTGTCGTCGGCATGTGCTTGCTCTGTGAGGTTCTTTGCGAGCTCCAGCAACAGAGTGGTTTTGCCGGCGCCAGGTGCACCCAGGATCAGCATGGAGTCCTGGAGCTCGTCGAAGACGTTCGCGATGTCCGCCTCGTTCGGGACGCGCCTGGACTCACGGTCGAGCGGCTGGACGAGCAGGTCGTACGGACGAACCACTGCGTCCGGGTGCTCCTCCAGAGCCAACGCGATGCGAGTACGCGAGGCGAGCGAACCGGCCCGGCGTTCGGACAGGTAGCGGTCGATGCGGGCCAGCGCGTTCCTACGGTTACGCGGCTGGTCGGCGCTCCGGCTGGAGACGACGGGCAGGCGACGGTTGCGCACCTCGAGCAGGGCGGTGACGATCGTTGCCGCCCACAGCACTCCGATCAGCGGCCAGGCCCAACCGACGTACGGCTCGAGGAAGGCCGGCGCGGTCCCGCCGGTGCCGACGTTGATCGCGATCGGTAGCAGCACCAGCGTGAGCGAGATGGTCACCACGAGCACGACGGCGCGCACCAGACCGTCCCGCATCCTCACCCACCGGAGCGTAACGGTCCGTGAGCCCACCGTCCCGGCCACGCGCGTCGCCGTCCAGCAGGCGACCGGGGCGTGGGGAATTGTTGTCGGTTCACATAGATTGACCAGTAATATGACTACGCAGCGGATCGACCGGACGAGTGTGGGGCTTCGCTCGGAGCGGGGCCCGATCCTGCTGGCGGTGATGCTGAGCATCGGGCTGGTCGCGATCGACGCGACGATCCTGGCCACCGCCGTACCGTCCGTCGTCGACGACCTCGGCGGGTTCACCCAGTTCCCCTGGCTGTTCTCGATCTACCTGCTCGCCCAGGCGGTCTCCGTGCCGATCTACGGCAAGCTCGCCGACCAGCGCGGGCGGAAGCCGATCATGCTGCTCGGCGTCGGGCTGTTCCTTCTCGGGTCGGTGCTGTGCGGGTTCGCGTGGAGCATGCCGGCGCTGATCGCGTTCCGGCTGGTCCAAGGGCTCGGCGCAGGGGCGATCCAGCCGATCGGGATGACGATCGTCGGCGACATCTATACGGTCGCGGAGCGGGCCAAGGTGCAGGGCTACATCGCCAGCGTCTGGGGCATCTCGTCGTTCGTGGGCCCGACGCTGGGGGGTGTGTTCTCGGACTACATCTCCTGGCGGTGGATCTTCTTCGTGAACATCCCGCTCGGGATGGCGGCCGCCTGGGTGCTGGTCCGCCGGTTCGAGGAGAAGGTCGCGAACAAGACCAGCCACCAGATCGACTACGCCGGCGGCATCCTGCTCGCGGTCGGCGGTTCACTACTGCTGCTCGGGCTGCTCGAGGGCGGCGTGATGTGGAACTGGGACTCCGGCTCGAGCATCGCGATCCTCGCCGCGGCGGTCGTGCTGCTGATCACGTTCGTCCTGGTCGAGCGCCGCGCCGCTGAGCCGATCCTGCCGTTGTGGGTGCTCGGCCAGCGGGTGCTGAACTCGGCGAACTCGGCCGCGTTGCTGATCGGGTTGCTGATGATCGGGCTGTCGACGTACGTCCCGCTGTACGCGCAGAGCGTGCTCGGTACGTCGGCCCTCGTCGCCGGATTCGCCTTGGCGGCGATGACCTTGGGCTGGCCGATCGCTGCATCGTTTGCCGGCCGGATCTATCTGCGGGTCGGCTTCCGCACCACGATGCTGATGGGCTCGATCATCGTCGTCCTCGGCTCCGGGCTGCTGCTGACGGTCGGGCCGGGAAGCTCCGTGCTGCACCTGGCGGCGGCGTGCTTCGTGATCGGCGTCGGCCTCGGTTTCTCTGCGTCGCCTTCGGTCGTCGCGGCGCAGTCGTCGGTGGACTGGCAGACGCGCGGTGTGGTCACCGGCGCGAACATGTTCTCCCGCTCGGTCGGCAGTGCGGTCGGCGTCGCTGTGTTCGGTGCCGTGGCCAACGGTGTGGTGGCCGCGCGTCTCGGCGGTGACCACGAGGACCTCGAGAAGCTCCCGAGCGACGTACTCGCCCCCGCGATCCACGACGTGTACTACGGCGCCGCGATCGCCGCCGTACTCCTCGTAGCCGCCGTCATCTTCATGCCGAACCGAGTCGCCGAGCGTCCGCTGTCCAACGCCTGATTAGGTTGGTTGCATGCGTGCGGTCGACTGTGTTGGGGCACTGATCCGGGACGAGCAGCATCGCGTCTACCTGCAGCGGCGTACGGCGGAGCGGCGGTTGTTACCTGGGATCTGGGACATCGTCGGCGGGCATCTCGAGCCGGGTGAGACGCCGGAGCAGGCGTTGGCGCGTGAGGTCGAGGAGGAGACGGGCTGGAAGGTCCGCGACATCGTCTGGACCGTCGCGGACTGGGAGTGGGAATGGGAGGGCCGCGTACGGCGGGAGGTCGACTACCTCATCACCGTTGACGGCGACCTGACCAAGCCCCGTCTCGAAGCAGGCAAGCACGACGCGTCCGCGTGGGCCGGACCGGACGACCTCGACCTCTTGATGGTCAACCGGACCGACGGCGACCGGCGGCTGCGCGACCTGGTGGCGCACGCGGTCCGGACCAGGTTCACCGACCGTCTCCGGCTGGAGCCGATCACCGGACCCAACGGTGTCCTACCCGGACATGCAGCGGACCTGGCGGAGGTCTTCGCCGATCCCTGGGTGGCCCGCTGGTACGACGCGCACTGGTCACCGGAGGAGATCGCCGCGCAGGTCGCGAGCATCGAGGAGGGCTGGGAGCGCGATTCCGTCGGCAAGTGGATCGCGTACGAGCGCAGCGGCGCCCTCGCAGGTCGGGGCGGGCTCTCGAGGTTCCCGGTCGACTCGCCGAGGACCGCGGCCCTCGCGGACCTGGTCGGTCCGGAGTGGGCGGTCGACCGGCTGGAGCTCGGCTGGGCCCTGAAGGAGTCCGCACGCGGACGCGGACTGGCGAGCGAGATCGGCCGGGCCGGACTGGACTTCGCCTTCAGCACGCTCGGCGCCCAGGCCGTCATCGCCCTGACCGAGCGCGTCAACACCGCATCCCAGGCGGTCATGCAGCGCATCGGCATGCAGTACGCCGGAGAGATCCGCGCGGAAGGCTGGGCCGAAGGTTCACCCGACGTACAGCCTGACGCTCCGTTCGCCGTGTACGTCGCCAACCCGTCGGTGCGACGGCAGGAGGTCGACGAGGTAGTCGCCGCGGCAGTCCAGTGGGCGGAGAGTCAGCCGGAGATCCGCGGGATGGCGATGGTCGGATCGTGGGCGCGCGATGCGGCGAGGATGACGTCGGACGTCGACCTCGTCCTGCTGACCGACATACCGGAGAAGTATCTGGCCGACGACGACTGGCTAGAGGCGTTCGGCGCCGCGAACGTCGTACGTCGGCAGCAGTGGGGTCCGTACATGACCGAGGTCCGGATCGCGCGGCCGTCCGGTCTCGAGATCGAGCTCGGCGTCACGGCGACCGCGTGGGCGAACCTGAGCCCGGTCGACGCGGGCACTCGGCGAGTGGTCAGCGATGGCATGCGGATCCTGCACGATCCGGATGGGATCTTCGCCGACCTGCAGCGCGCCTGCGCCGGACCCGAAGCGGACATGTAGCGGTCCACCGCGGTCAGGAACCGGGCCGACAGGTCCGCGAACACCTTCCGTTCGTCATCCGTCCAGTCATCCATCGCGGCGGCGGGCGCAGGCCGTCGCGGTCGCACTGTCGCCCTTCCTCAGCGACAGTGCGACCGAGCTCGCCGCAGTGACGAATCCGTTGGTCGAGCGCGAATGGCTGACCGGCGACGAGCTGACCGAGGCCGGCGAGGGCTAGGGGCTCCGAGTGTGACCGCCCAGGCGCGGCGGTCACACTCGGAGCCGGCCACCTCAGGGGGAGGCTCCCGGTGAGGTGACGGGGGCCTCCGGTGTCCTACCGCCCAGGACACTCGGCCCTGCCTGGCCCGAGGTGTCGGCCAGGAGGTGGTTGGAACGGCTGGGCGGCGGCGATACAGGGAACTCAACCGCCAAGCCCAGCCGGGTTCGGGAGGGCGGTGCGGTCCGGAGCTGAGGAGTGCTCCGGACCGCACCTCGGGTTTCGTCCGGGACTGAGGAATGTCCCGGACCTTCCAGAGCTGCCCCTGAGCGTGAGGAGACCCCAGGGCGCAGCGGACCGGGTCTGAGGAGGACCCGGACGCCTCAAGGTGGTGCGGCTACTACGGGTGTTTCAGTCGGTGGACTCGAGCGGACCGAGCAGGTCGTTGGTGACCTTCAGGCCGGCAAAACGGCGCCGCATTGCTTGTTCGTAGCGGGCTGCCAGTGGCTCCTCCGCGACGTACTGTGCGATCACGTGCTCGCCGAACCAGACCCGAACCCTGCGCCGGTGCTGTCTCGACGTCACTTCCGCGATGCTCACTACCTCTCACCCCGTAACTCTCAGGCCTTGCAACCAGTTGGACTTACTGGTTGTCATGGCAGTAATGGTGCACGAGCCCACCGTGACCGCTCTAGGACCTGAACCGGACCTTTGCCGGACCTCTTCCGGTCCTCTGACGGACATCTGGGGGACAGCACCTTGTCGTGGGGCATGAGTCGAGACAACGTCTGTACTGACGTGAACGGGAGGAACGATGGCGGGTAGGTACGCGCCAAAGACGGTCCTGGCGCATCTGATCCAGCGCCGGAACCAGACCTACTCCGAGATCGTCGCCGAGTTCGTCGAGCTGGGTGGAACCATCACCGAGCGGCACCTGCGTCGGCTCGCATCGGGCGAGCGCGCAGGGACCACTCCTCAGACCCGGCGCACCCTGCAACGCATGTTCGGCAAGCCGGTCGAGGAGCTCCTCGCGCCGTATGTGCCCGAACAGGCCGCCCAGGTGGTGCCGGCACCTGCCGCGAGTGGACGGATCACGACAGGTAACGAGATGGAGGTTCTCGACATGGCTGCCAGCCGCGCGAGGGCATTTGCCCTCGCGGCCCAGTCCGGCCTCGGAAGCGAGGCCATGGAACAGGTGTACGACGACGTGCGCCATGCCGCCCAGGCGTACCCACAGCGCCCACTGCCGGAGATCCTCGGCCAACTGGTCGAGACGCAGGACCTGGTGTTCGGCCTGCTGGAGAGCCGCCAGCGCCCGGAGAACCACCGACAGCTGTACTTCCTGGCCGGCGTCACCGGCGGCCTGCTCGCCAAGGCGTCCCACGACCTCGGCAACCCCCACGCCGCGCTGACCCAGGCGCGGACCGCGTTCATGTGTGCCGACAACGCCGACCACCACGGCCTGCGCGCCTGGGTGCGCGGCCTGCAGTCCCTGGTCTCCTACTGGGCCGGCAACCCGCACGACTCGGTGCGGTACGCACAGCTCGGCGCCGGGTACGCCGAGCAGGCCAACAGCACCACCAGCGTCTGGCTCCCGGTCAGCGAGGCCCGTGCGTGGGCCGCTCTCGGCAACCCGGAGGCCACCCGGGCCGCGCTCGAGCGGGCCGAAGAGGCGTGGAACTCGGTCCACAACGACGACCTGGACGACATGGGCGGCCTGTGCACGTTCGGCCGCAACCGCCAGCTGTACTACGCCGCGGACGCGCTCGCCCAGCTGCCCGGCGAGGTCGAGCAGGCCCAGCGGTACTCCAGCCAGGCGGTCGACGCCTACACCGACCAGAACCACCCGGAGTGGGCGTTCGGCGACGCCGCCGGCAGCCACGCGGCGATGGCGATCACCCGGATCTCGAGCGGCGAGCTGGACGGCGCGGCCGACGCGCTCGCTCCGGTGCTGACGCTGCCGACGGAGCGCCGGATCAACGGCGTGGTGCACTCGGCCCGCCGGGTCCACCAGGCGCTGCGGCAGTCGGGTCGCGCGGACGATGCACGGGAGCTGCAGGAGGAGATCGAGACCTTTACCCGGACTCCGATGCAGAGCTATACCCGGTAGCCTTCGCGAATGGAACCGCTCAGCGGTGCGTTGACTACACTGCGTGAATTCCGGACCACCGACCTCGAGGACTACCTGGCCATTGCGGGTGACGATCGTGTCACCACGTGGATGGCGTTCGACAGCTACGACCGGGCGAAGGCCGAGCAGAACCTGGCCGGCATCGTCCAGCGGTCCCGCCAGGAGGACCGCCCCGATTACATGCTCGCCGTCACCCGTCCGGACGACGATCATGTGATCGGGTTCGCGCGGATCGCACCGAGCGGCGCCTGGGGCGCCAAGCTCGGCTACGCGATCGGCGCGGACCACTGGGGCCACGGCTACGCGACGGACGCTGCCCGGGTGCTGCTGCGATTCGCTTTCAGCACGCTCGGGCGGCACCGGGTCACGGCCGCGATCGGCCCCGAGAACGAGGCCTCGATCAAGGTCGTCAAACGCCTCGGCTTCACCTACGAGGGTCACCTCCGCGACCACGTCTTCACCAACGGCGACTGGCGCGACTCTCTGCTCTACTCCCTCCTCGCAGACGAGTACTCACCACGGCGTTGACCTCGTTCGTCCGCGGACTTGGAGTGGTGGGGAGACTGGGCATATGGCTGGTTTGAACCCCCTCCGGGACGGTCTGGCGCGGATGATACTGACGAAGGTCGCGGGCCCGGATCCGCATGCCGAGCGCGACCGGGTGCACAACACGCCCGGACCGCGCTGGTTCGCGCCGGACCGACCGATTCGCCGGGTGCACGGTGACGCGTCGATGTTCGCCGGCGGACTGCGGGCGCTGTTGCTGCAGTCGCTGCATCCGCTGGCGATGGCCGCGGTGGCGGCGCACTCCGGTTACCGGGGCGACCCGTGGGGACGGCTGCGTCGTACGAGCTATTTCCTCGCCATCACGACGTACGGCGCGATCCCGGATGCCGAGGAGGCGATCGAGCACGTCAGGTCGGTGCACGAGCGGGTCCGCGGCACCAGCCCGGACGGGGTGAAGTACCGGGCATCCGACCCGCACCTGCTCAAGTGGGTGCACGTGGCGGAGGTGGACAGCTTCCTGGCCGCCCACCAGCGGTACGGCGCCCATCCGCTCGACGCGGCCGAGCAGGACCTGTACGTCGAGGACGCCGCGCTCGTAGCCCGCAAGCTGGGCGTGATCGACCCACCGACGACAGTCGCTGAACTGCAGCAGTTGCTGAACGAGTACCTGCCCGAACTACGCGGTACGACGGAGGCGCGGCAGGCAGCCCGCTTCATGCTGGTGCACCCGCCGGTCCCGTGGGCGGCCCGCCCGGCGTACGGCGTACTCACGGCCGCTGCGGTCGGACTGCTCCCGTGGTGGACCAGACTGCCGCTCCGACTCCCGTACGTCCCACTGGCCGAGCAGACCGTCGTCCGAGCCGCCGGCGACGGCCTCACCAGGACCATCCGCTGGGCTCTCGCATCACCAACCCTGGCAGAAAGCGGCGCGGAGGTATGACGCGCCGGTAGGTTGTTCTCGTGCCGTTGCGTGCTCACCGTCCTCTCCCGCTGGCTACGCCGGCGGGGGTTGAGGTGCTGACCAGGATTCTGACCCAGGGCCCGATCCCGCGGGTGGAGATCGCGCGCCGGACCGGGCTGTCGCAGGCCGCCGTCACGAAGGCGGTCGCGCCGCTGATCGACTCCGGGTTCGTGACCGACCAGGCGGCCTCGCCGGTCGACGTGGACAGCCAGCTCGGTATCGGGCGGCCCGTCAGCCCGCTGACCGTCGTACCGAGCAGCGTCTCGGTGATCGGGGTCAAGGTGACGCCGACGAGCCTGATCGGGGTCACGACGGACTTCACCGCGGGCATCCTGAACATCCGGCACGAAGAGCTCGACGACACTGATCCGGACGTGGTGATCGACCGTCTCGCCGCACATGTGAAGGCACTGATCAACTCGCTGAAGTCCGGTACGGCGGTAGCCGGTCCGCTCGCCGGTATCGGGATCGCGGTGTCAGGTGATGTCGACGCTGCCCACGGCGTCGTGCGGGACTCGCCGCTGATGGGCTGGCGCGGGGTACCGGTCGCGGAGCTGCTCGGCGAGCGGGTGCGCGTGCCGATCGTGGTGTCGAACGACGTACGTGCGCTGACTGTGGCCGAGCACTGGTTCGGCGTCGGGGTGAACGCTGACTCGTTCGCGGTGGTGACGATCGGCTCCGGCATCGGATGCGGGCTCTACATCAACGGCGAAGTCGTCTCCGGCGCGTACGGCGTCTCGGGCGAGCTCGGCCACCTGCCTCTCGCGCCGGGCGACCTGGTCTGCACCTGCGGCCGGCGTGGATGTGTGGAGACGGTGGCGTCGTCGGATGCGATCCTGGCCCGGACCCGCGAGACGACCGGGCGGGCGGACCTGGACCTGCCGGGTGCGATCAAGCTCGCGCACGAGGGCAACGAGCAGGCTCGCGAGGCGTTCGACCGGGCCGGTGAGGTGATCGGCTCCGCGCTGGCCGCGATGGTGAATCTGGTCGGGCCCGAATTGGTCGTGATCGCCGGCGAGGGCGTCGCGGAGTACGACCTGTACGAGGACCGGATGCGGCGCGCCTTCGCCGAGCACGCGTTCGGCGCAGCCGGCGAATGCCGGTTGATGCTGCGCTCCCACACCTTCGATGACTGGGCCCGCGGCGCGGCAGCTACGGTGATCCGCTCGTACGTCCGCGGCGAACCACCGCTCCAGCGCTGACCGTCTCAGGGGTCAACCCCGCAGGTGGCCGGTTGCGCACCCGGATTCTCGGGGGCCAACCGGCCGTCTCAGGGGTTGACCCCTGAGACGGACACAGCGAAGCGCATCAGCTGCGGGCGGCGGCGAGGATCTTGCGCCAGACCTTCTTGTAGGACTCGAGGCCGTCGGCCGCGAGCGGGCCGGTGGGGCCGGCGGTGATCGAGACGCGCTCGGGGATGGTGCCCCAGACCGGGATGCCTTCCTGTGCGTACTGCTGCATGGCGTCCTGGTACGAGCGGGTGTAGGTGCGCGCCGAGCAGATCACCAGCCCGGCCGGCACGCCGTCCGGGACCAGCTCCATCACGGCCTTCACCCGGGGTGTCTCGACGCCGCCGACGCGGGTCGGGATGATCACGATCCGGGCCCGTTCGAGCGCCTTGTTCAGCAGGCGTTCGTGCGACGGCGGCATGTCGACGATGCCGATGCCCTCGGGCGGCACCTTGTCCAGCGCTTTGTTCAGCAGGCGCTCGGTCGGCGCCTCGGCGATCTCGATCCGGTTGAGTTGGTCGTCCTTGGACTCCGCGATCCAGTCCGCCGCGCTGCCCTGCGGATCGGCGTCGATCAGAGTGGATGTACGACGGTTGGAAGATGCCAGCGCGGCCAAATACACCGACGTGGTTGTCTTTCCGACCCCGCCCTTCAGTGCAGCTGTCACGATGATCATGAACAGAACTTACCCGGTTTTGTCCGATTTCCGGCGTGTCACCGGCGTTGCTCCCGAACATCGTGATAGTTGCCCCGGGCCCATGTGAACAAGCTCAAGCCCACTTCAGCCCGGGGTGACGCCTATTTCCCCAGCCAGCCGTTGACCTTCGACTGGTTCTGGTCGACCCACTTCTGCGCAGCCTGGTCGGGGGTGAGCTTGTCGACGGCGATCATCCGCGCCACGGCGTTCTGGTCCTCGTTGGTCCACTTGAAGTTCTTGACCAGGTCGTACGCCGGGCTGCCGGAGTCGGCAAACTTCTTCGAGACGATCTTGTCCAGGTCGTACGGCGGATAGTCGCAGGCGACCTTCGCCGGATCGGCGTCGCAGCCGGCCTTGTACGCAGGCAGGTTGATCTTCACCAGCTTGACCTCGTTGAAGAACCACTGCGGCTCGTAGAAGTACGCGAGCAGCGGCTTCTTGTTCTTCTCCGCGTCCCGGAACGCCTGGATCAGCGCGGTCTCGCTACCGCTCTGCACGACCTTGTAGTTCAGCGACAGGTTCTTCACCAGCGCCTCGTCGTTCGTCACGTACGACGGGTCGCCGTCGAGCAGCTGCCCCTTGCCGCCGGACTCCGACGTCTTGAACAGCGCGGCGTACTTGTTCAGGTTCTTCCAGTCGGTGATGTCCGGGTACTTCGCGGCCATCCACGGCGGCACATACCACCCGATGATGCCCTTGACCCCGGTGGATCCGGCCTCGACCGCAACCTTGTCGTCGGTGATGTACTTCTTCTTCAGGTCCTCGTGTCCCCAGTTCTCCAGGTTCACGTCGACCTCGCCGGTGGAGAAGCCCTGCCAGGCGATCTCCTCCTTGAGGTCCTTCTTCACCACCTTGCAGCCGAGATCCTTGGTCGCCACGTAGGAGACCACCGCGGCGTTGGCCTCGTAGCCGACCCAGGGGCTCACGGTCAGGTCGAACGTGCCGCAGTCCTTCCCCGCGGCGGCCGGCTTGTCCTCCCCGACCTTCTGGCCACCGCACCCAGCCAGGGCCAGCGCCACCGCCGTCAGCACACCGGCGTACCGGAGCTTCTTCACCGCTTGTCTCCTCTTGTTGTGAAATTCTCGGTACGGCGAGCCGCCGCCTGGGTGATGCGGTCGAGCATGACGCCCAGCAGGACGATAGCCAGCCCGGCGGCCAGCCCCTTGCCGTACAACTCGCTCTGTGCGAATCCGGCGGCGACGTCGTACCCCAGCGCGCCCGCGCCGACCAGCCCGCCGACGACGACCATCGAGAGCACGTAGATGAGGCCCTGGTTGACCGCGAGCGTGATCGCCCGTCGCGCGACGGGCAGCTGCACCTTGCTGATCACCTGCCAGCTGCTCGACCCGACCGAGTTCGCCGCCTCGACCGTCGCGACCGGCACCGCCTTGATGCCATCAGCAACGATCTTCGTGGTCACCGGTACGGCGAACACGACCGCGGCCGCGATCGCGGTGAACCGGCTGGTCCCGAACAACGCCAGGAACGGAACCAGGTACACGAACGGCGGCATTGTCTGCCCCGCGTCGAGCACCGGCCGGATCCAGGTGTCCACCCGTCGGTTGCGCCCGGCCCATACCCCGAGCGCCAGCCCGGCGGCGACGACCACGACGGTCGCGAGCAGCGTCGACGCCAGCGTGACCATGCTGTCGTGCCACACCCCGGTCGCGACCAGCAAGCCCAGGCACACCGCTGCCGGTACGGCGCCTCGCCAGCCGCCGAGCACAAACGCGAGCGCGACGACCACCACGGCGACCAGCCACCACGGCGATCCCGTCAGCAGCCCCTCGAGCGGGTTGAGCAGACCGTTCGTGACCGCGTCGCGCACGCCGTACGTGAAACCGCCGAAGACGTTCTGGACCCAGTCGGTCACGTCCGACGCGATGATGGCGATCCGCGATCCGAGGTCGACCTGCGACGGGAACTCGGCCGCCCAGACATAGGTCCGCGAGAACCACACCGCAACCAGCACGCCCACCGCTCCGGCAGCGAGCAGCAGACGGCGACGACGGTTCGCCGTACGCCAGGGGCGGTCGCCGGCAGCGGTCGTCACCCGGTCGAGCACGATCGCGATCACCACGATCGCCAGGCCGGCGTTGAACGCGACGCCGACGTCGAGCGTCTGCAGCGCCTTCAGGACGGTCTGACCGAGGCCTGGCGCATCGATCAGCGCGGCCACGGTCACCATCGAGAGCGCGGCCATGATCGTCTGGTTGATGCCGACGACAACGGTCGACCGCGACATCGGCAGCAGCACCTTGGTCAGCGTCTGCCCGCGGGTCGACCCGAGCGACCGCGCCGCCTCGACGCTCTCCGGCGGCACCGAGCGGATCGCGTGTGCGGTCAGCCGGACGGCGGGCGGCGCCGCGTAGATCAGCGTGGCGATCGTCGCAGCGGCCGGCCCGATCGCGAAGAACAGCGTCAACGGCGCGAGGTACACGAACGTCGGCAGCGTCTGCATCAGGTCGAGCACCAGCGTCGCGACCTTGAACGCGCGGTCGGACAACCCGGCCCAGATCCCGAGCGGGATCGCGACCAGCAGCGAGAGCAGCACCGCGGCGATCGTCAGCGAGAGCGTGTCCATGCTCTCCTGCCACAACCCCTGCAGTCCGACGAAGCCGAGGCCGGCCGCGGTCAGTACGGCGACCTTCCAGTTGCCGAACGCCCAGGCGCAGTACGCCGAGATCGCGATCACGCCGAGCCACCCGACCACCGGGACCGGGCGGTCGAACGACGGCTGCGAGATGAGGTTCTGCAGCAGTACGACGAAGTGGTCGACGGCGATCCGGATCGCGTCGAAGAAGACGTTTCCCTGGCCGACATCGTCGCGGTGCTCGGTCAGCCAGCGGTGCAGCGCGGTCGTCTCCTGCCCGCCGAGGACGAGCGTGTCGATGCCGCGCAGCACGAAGTACAGCGCGACCCAGACGACGAGCAGTACGCCGACGACCACGCTGCGGCGGGGTCGCCGTACCTCGATCTCGACCGAGCCGGTGATGGAGGCCATCAGTTCGTGTCCGCGACGACGGCGAGGATCTCCTCGTCGCCGATGACTCCGAGCAGCGTGCCGCCGTCGACGACCCTCACCGGGCGATCGGACTCGAGCACCAGCCGGGTCGCCTCCCGGACCAGCACGTCCGGACCGAGCTCCGGCCCGTCGAGCGGCTCGTCGGGCCGCGGCTTACGGACGATCCAGCGCAGCGTGAGGACGTCGGCCCGCGGTACGTCGCGGACGAACTGGCGCACGTAGTCGTCGGCCGGCGCCCCGACCAGCTCGTCGCCGGTGCCGAGCTGGACCGCGGCGCCGTCGCGCATCAGCAGGATCCGGTCGCCCAGCTTGAGCGCCTCGGACAGGTCATGGGTGATGAACACCATTGTCTTGCCGACCTCGCGATGCAGCCGCACCACCTCGGTCTGCATCTCGCGCCGGATCAACGGGTCGAGCGCGGAGAACGGCTCGTCGAACAGCAGCACGTCGGGGTCGTTGGCGAGCGCCCGCGCCAGGCCGACCCGCTGCTGCATGCCGCCGGACAGCTGCTCGGGGTAGAGGTGCTCGTTGCCGGCCAGTCCGACCAGGTCGATGACCTCCTGCGCGCGCCGGCGCCGGTCCGGCTTGCTCTCACCCCGGATCTCCAGGCCGTAGGAGACGTTGTCGATCACCTTGCGGTGCGGCAGCAGCCCGAAGTGCTGGAAGACCATCGAGAACTTGCTCCGCCGCAACGCACGCAGCCGCTTCTCGTCGGCCGCACGCAGGTCCTCACCCTCGAAGACCAGGCGGCCGGCGGTCGGCTCGATCAAACGCGTGAGGCAGCGGACCAGCGTGGACTTGCCCGATCCCGACAGACCCATCACGACGAACACCTCACCGGGCGCGACGTCGAAGCTCAGGTCGCGCACGGCCGCCGTACAGCCGGTCTTCGCGTACAGCGCGGTGCGGTCGAGGGCGGCGAGGTCGGGACGGTGGGGGACGCGCTGCGCCTTAGGTCCGAACACTTTCCACAGATCCTGCACGGACAGCAGGGCGTCGGAATCGAGGATGTCGGGGTACTCAAGCTGAGCGGTCACAGGTAAACCCTCGCATCCCCGCAGGCGGACACAACGTGAACCGGGACTCTACCCGGCGGGGAGGGCCCCGACTCATGTCAGGGCTGGTACGGCGGCGCCTCGCCCCAGCCCCAGTGCGGGACCGGCGCCTTCGGCGGCGGGGTCGCGCCCGGCTGGGAGTTGGCCAGCGCGATCCGGGTGCCCCACTCGATGTAGGCGACGAAGGCCGAGCGGAACTCCGGGTCGTCGGGGAGACCGGCCGGATCGGCGCTCTGGGCGATCAGCGCCGCCCAGCGGGAACGCTGCTCCTCGGTGAGCCCGAGGTTGAGGTGGTGGGCCAGCATCGCGGGGTAGCCGCCGAGCTCGTCGGTGTAGCGGGTCGGGCCGCGGAACACCTCGCCCAGCCAGATCGCCACGTGCTCGCGATGCTTGTCGCTCATGTGCGCGAAGACCGGCGCGAGGATCGGGTCCTCGAGCACCTTGTCGTAGAAGACCTCGGTCAGCCGGCGCAGCGCGTCGTACCCGCCGGCCCACTCGTACAGCGTCGGAGTAGTCACGTAATCATGTAATCACGCGAGGAGGGCATCGGCGACCGCTTTGAGCTCGGCCTCGATCCGGGTGTCGCCGTCCTCGGTGAACCAGATGATGTTCTGCAGGATCCGGCCCCCGGTCCAGGCCAGCGCACGGTCGCGATCGATCCCGGTGATGTCGAGCATCAGCTCGAGCCGGTCGCGGATCGCCTGCGCCAGGTTCCCGGTCGCGACCAGATCGTCCCATCGGTTCCACGTCGCCGGCATCAGCTCGAACGCCGGGTCACCGGCCAGTGGCTTCGGATCGATCACCAGCCACGGCTGCCGCTGCGCGGCCATCACGTTCAGGTAGTGCAGATCCCAGTGCAGGAGCCGATCGCCGGACTCCGGCAGGACCTCGCGCACCCGGTCGGCGAGGCGCCGTGTCAGCGCGCGCTCGGCCGGATCGACCAGCAGCGGGATGATCGCGGGCGCGTCCTCGAGCATCTGCCCGGCGATGTCGCTCAGTTGCCGGATGCCCGGCGGGGCAGGGACAACCATCAGGTGGGTCAGCAGCTCGGCGAGAATCCGGGTCGCCTCGACGTGGTCCGGCAGCTCTTCGAGGGTGTGCGGCTCGAGGCGTTCGAGCAGCAGGGTCGACGTCTCCGGGTCGTCCTCGTACACCTCGACGACGTCGTCGTGGCTCCAGGTCCGGAGCGCCAGCGCCTCGCTCTCGCTCTCGTCGTTCACCGACTGCAGCTTGAGTATCGCCGGGGTGCCGTCGCGACGTACGACGGGCGCGATCAGCGACGCCTCGCCGCTCATCAGCTCGCCGGACACGGTCAGGTGCCACTCGTCGACGTACCGATCGAGGGCGGCCGGGAGACTCGCCAGCCACTCGGGCGACTTCTCGCTGTGATTCCGGATCAGCTTCCAGGGAATCTCGATCACCCTCGGCACAGTAGGTCGTTCGGGCCGGATGTGCTTGGGTTTTCCCGTGGAGAGCAGGCATCGGCGGGTTCAGCGGTTGGTGGCAGTGATTTATCTAGGGATTCCGGTCCTGCTGCTGGTGGCCGTGGGGTTGATCGCATCCACAGGGTCAGCGCTCGCCTGGATCGGTTGCGTCGTACCGCTGGCGATGCTGGTGACGGGCTTCGTACTGCGGCGGCGGCACCGGTACCAGCCGCGCTGGTGGCTAGCAGTCGCCGGCCTGTTCGGCGGTCTCGCGGGTCTGATGGTGACGCTGTTCCCGCTCGCGGTCGGGGTGTGGTGGCCGGCGATTCTCGCGCTGCCCGGTCTCATCGTCGGGATCGTCGCCGGTCTGGCGCTCGCCCGCGCCGCCGACCGCGCCCTGCTGGTGCCGTTCGTGCCGGAGCTCGCCGGTACGCCGTACGAACTCGTCTTCCGGCTCCGTGGCATCCCGCTCGCTGCGGTCCTCGTCGGCGCGGACTCGGTCACCATCCAGTCGCACCCGATCCCGCGCTCGGAACACCAGTTCCGCACCTATCCGCTGAGCGGCATCACCGGCACCTACGAGTTCTCGCTCTCAGGTGCCGAGCGGCTCAAGTTCCCGATCGCCGTCACGCACGCAGTCGCCAGCGAAGGGCCGGCCGTCATCCTGCAGGCCGACGGCGAGGACTGGGTCCTTCCGACGAACCAGTCCTCGACGCTGATCGACGTACTGACCGAACGCCGCGAGAACTAGGTGCGCTCCTGCTTGGCGGTCTCGGCCTTCTCGGCCTGCCAGCCGTCCTCGTTCTTGCCGAGGCGCCAGTAGCCGGACAGGGAGACGCGGTCGCGGGCCAGGCCGCGGTCCTGGTACAGGTTCTTGCGGATGCGGAAGACGAACCCGGCCTCGCCGTGCACGAAGATGTGCGGCGTACCGTCCGGGAAGTCGAGCGCCTCCACGGCCTCGACCAGACCGTCACCGCGTGCACCGGAAGCGGTCGACCGGTGGAACCACCGCACGTCGACGTCACCCGAGCCACTGAACTTCTGCTGCTCGGACTCGTCTCCCACCTCGATCAGGACCGTTGCCCGCGCCCCGGCCGGCAGCTGCTCGACCGCGGACCCGATCGCCGGCAGCGCGCTCTCGTCACCGACGAACAGGTGCCAGTCGGCCGCCTCGTCCGGCGAGTACGCACCGCCCGGACCGTTGAACCAGAGCACGTCACCCGGCTGCGCGGAAGCCGCCCACGGGCCCGCCACACCCTCGTCGCCGTGGTAGACGAAGTCGATGGCGAGCTCGCGCGACGCCTCGTCCCAGCTGCGGACGGTGTAGGTCCGCATCGTCGGCCACTGCTCGGCCGGGTACGTCTCGCGCACGACACCCAGGTCCAGCGGCTCGGGGTACTCGACGCCGTCCTTGCAGAACAGCAGTTTCACGTAGTGGTCGGTGAAGCCGTTGTCGGCGAAGTCGTCCGACGTGAGCACGACCCGGATCATGTGCGGGGTGATCCGCTCGGTCCGGAGTACGACGGCGCGCTTGCAGACGCGGTTACGGCGGGGTGCAGGGCTGGTCACACGACCACGGTCCTCTCGGGCGGATAAGTTAGGCCTACCTAAGTAGCCTAACCCACCCGCCCGAAGCGCTCAGGTCCCGCGGATGTAGAAGACCTTGCTGACGCCGGCCTGGAAGTTGTAGCAGAGCGGGAAGTACACCCGGTACGGGATCAGGCCCTTGTACGCCGGTTGCGCGCTGAGCACGAACTTCCCGCTGTACGAGCGGATCGCGGCGGCCGGGCTGACGGTCTTCCATTGCGTCGCGCCGTACAGCCGCTGCAGGTACACCTTGCAGGACGACGGGGCACCGGCGACAACGCCGTTCACCGGAACGATCGTGCCGACCGTCGCGCTCGTCTTCGACGGGGTCGCGGAGATGATGGCGGGGCGTGCCGGGACGAGCCCGAGTCCGCCGTTCGAGGACGGGTTGCCGGGCAGCAGCAGGCAGTTGACGAAGTCCGCGAGGGAGGCTGGGTACGACTTTGTCACCGTGCCGGCGAGGTCGGTGAGGTTCGTGTAGCCCGGTCCGACGTACTCGGCGCAGGTGTTGTCGTTCCCGAGCACCACGCGGAGCCGGCTGCCGTACGGCCTGCCGGTCTGCGAATCGATGACCGCCCATTTGATCGAGTACGGCTTGCCGAACGGCACGACCTTCGGGATCACCGACGCGCTGATCCGCGGGATGTGCGTCCCGGTGACCGCGATCGACGGGCCGCTGAACGGCGTCGGGTCGGTCATGTCGCCGCTGCCGGGGAAGAACGGGCCGTGGATCACGCCGGTCACCTTGAAGGTGCCGTTGGCGGTCGAGGGCACGTACAACGGACCGCTCCAGGTCCCGTTGGCGAGCCGGGGCAGGCTGGTCGAGATCAGCGACGTCGCCGAGCCGGAGCCGCCGGTGCGTTCGAGGATGGCGAGCACCGGGGTCTTCGAGTTCTCCGCGTCGGTGAACTTCCCGGTCACCGTGACCGTGACCTTGGCGGTGTTCAGGCCGCTGACTGCGGCGATGGCCTGGTTCATCGCCACCGCGTCGATCTTCAGGTTCGGGTCCGGGCTGGCCTGGGCGGTGATCGGCACCGCCCCGAGCCCCAGCACGACCAGTGCGGTAAGGATTCGAGCCTTCATGGTTCACAGCCCCCTGATCGTGAAGGTCTTGGTGACAGCCGCGACGTACGGCTGGCAGGCCGGGAAGTACACCCGGTACGGGATCAGCCCTTGGTACGACGGTTGTGCGTTGAGCGTGAACCGGCCGGACTGCCGCACCGAACCAGAGCTGACCGTCTTCCACTGCGTCCGGCCGTAGAGCCGCTGCAGCTGCACCGGGCAGGACCCGATCATGTTCGCGACCGAGCCGTTGACCGGGACGATCGTGCCGACCTTGGCGCTCGTCTTCGAGGGCACCGCGGCGATGACCGTCGGCCGCGCCGGGAACAGCCACTGGCCGACGATGTAGTACGGGTCCGTGTAGATGTGCGCGCAGTTCAGCGCGCCGGCGTCGTTCGCGGTGTAAGCCTTGGTGATCACGCCGTTCGTGCCGGTCTTGTACACCGGGCTGCCGCCCTCGGCACAGGGAGTGTCGACGCCGAGGCCGATCGGGATCCGGGAGCCGTACGGCTTCCCGGTCGCGGTGTTCGTGACCGCCCAGGTGATCGTGTACGGCTTGCCGAACGGCACGATCCGCGGGTTTACCGCCGCGGTGATCCGGGGCTGGTTCGTGCCCTTGACGGTGATCGTCTGGCCCGCGTACGGCGTGGGGTCGTACGGCGTGCCGAAGACAGGACCGCCGTACGGACCGACCATGACGCCGGTGACCTTGAACGTGCCGTTCGCGGTCGACGCGACGTTGAGCCGCCCGGTCCAGGTGCCGTTGGCAAGCGTGCCGGCCGTCCGCTTCAGGGCGGCCGAGACGATGTCGCCGCGGCCCCCGGTGCCGCCGGTGCGCTTCAGGATCACATTCAGCACGAGGCCCTGGTCCCCGGGCTCGCTCGAGTTGTAACCGCCCTTGACGGTCACGTTGATCGGGTACGTGTTCAGGCCGGAGACCGCGACCGACGTACGGTCGAGGGTGACCTGCGTGATCGTCAGGTTCGGATCCGGGGCGGCCTGCGCCGCCGGCGGAACCGCACCGAGTAACAGCCCCGCCAGGGACGCTGCCGCCAGCGTCGCCATTACCGGTTTGAGTCGCATGCACTGAGGGTGGCAGCGGTACAGGTGGCTTCCAACCCCTGCGGCTCAGGACTGCTCGATCGGGCCGCCGGGTGTAGACCGGTTGAGCGGCCGTCAGATACTGGCGCGATTCAACTGCCGGGAGGCGATTGTTAACCGCGCAGTCATGTACAGACCGTGTCGGGTACGGCTACGGTCCGCACGCTGGTCCAATGAGCTCGGTCTTCGGCAGCGATCGGTACCCGGCGTACTCGGTCATCCGAACCGACAAGGTGGGCAATCCGATCTCGCTCGGCGACGTCCTGCCGGAGAGTCAGGCGATCCTCTTCACCGGACCTCCCGGCATGGGCAAGACCTCGGAGCTGTACCGCGCGGAGGACCTGGCGGAGGCCAACGGCTGGTCCACGATCCGGATCAACGCGTCCGCGAACGCGCCGCTGGAACACCAGCTCACGATCGCGATCCGGTCGAGCATCGACGAGCTGCGCAAACGGTTCAGCCGCCGCGCGGTGCGCAAGCTGGACAATACCGTCGGCCAGTTGACCCGCAGCGGCGGGAACAAACGGCTGGGCGTCGAGCTGCGCTTCGGCGGCGGCCCGTTCCCGATGGAGTACGTCGGGAAGATGGAGCGGGACACCACGGCGTACAGCGAGCTCGGCACCACGCTGACCGATTTCGCCGACGAACTCGGCAAGCTGACCGGGGACAACGGCCGGCCGATCCTGCTGCTGGTGGACGGGATCGACCAGGCGCTGGAGAACGACCAGGCCGGGCTGAACGAACTGGCGATCCACATCGAGCAGATGGACCTCCCGGTCTGGCTGGTCGCGGCCGGTGGAGCGCGGTCGACCTGGTCGCTGATGAACGCCTCCCGGCGGATGTCCGGTATCGCCACCACGATCAGCAACCAGTTCGACGTCCGCGAGCTCGGACCGCTGCCCGACGACGAGGTCTGGAAAGCTCTGACCCTGCCGCTCCAGGACGCCGGGATCGCGTACGAGTACGACGCCATCGAGCGCCTGGTCGCGTCCGCGAACGGCGACCCCTCCCGGCTGCGGTCGCTCAGCCAGGCCGCGGTCGCCTATCAGGACCAGCAGGCCGGGATCACGCTCAGCTCCGTCCAGGCGGCGATCGCCCACGTCAACGCCGACGCGGCCGAGACCTACCAGGACCACTGGAACCAGAAGAGCACCACTCACGCGCAGAAGGATCTGCTCGTCCTGGTCGCGTCCCAGGGGCCGAACAGCGTGTACATGCCGGCCGTGACCCAGGCCGCCGGCCCCGGGAAGTGGCAGGAGATCGACCAGGCCCGCCAGCAACTCGTTGCCCGCGGCATGCTGCGGGAGCACGGCGGAGGCGTCGTCACGATCCCCGACGAGGGATTCCGGGACTGGATCAACGACTACGTCGGGCAGACGCCGGATCCGGTGCCCGAGCTGACGAGCCCTCCGGCCGTCTCCCGCGGCGACGTGGCGCTCGCGCCGGTCCACCCGACCAGTGACCGCGAGCTGGTCAACCAGGTGTTCGGCATCTCGGGTCAGCTCGTTCACGAGGTCAAGCGGACGGACGCGCAGGGCCGGCCGATCTCGCTCGAGGACCGCGGCCCGACCGGCACGTCACTGCTGTTCACCGGGGCGCCCGGGACCGGCACCAGCCACGAGCTCACCCGGACCAAGGCGATGGCCGACGCGGAGGGCTGGATCGCGATCCAGCTGGACGCGTCCCGGCGAGAAGGGCTCGAGGCCCGGTTCATTCGTGCCGTGCAGGGTGAGATGGACGCAATCAAGCAGCAGTACCCGGCCGGCCAGGTGCGGGAGCTGAAGCAGCTCCTGAACCGGATGGCGGTCCGGACCGCCAACTTGATGAAGACCAATCAGCTCCGGTTCGGCCTCGCGCCCGGTCCGAAGGTCGGCATCCACCGAAGCACGGTCGAGGGCGTCAAGAAGGACTCGGTCGGCACCACGCTGAACGAGGTCGCGGAACACCTCGGCAAGATGGCGCACCCGCGCAGGACTCCGATCCTGGTGATGGTCGACAACCTGGATGCGGCGTCGAAGGAGGACCTGTATGTCCTGACCTCGCTGTCGGCGCACCTGAAGGAAGTACGGCACCCGATGTTCCTGATCGCGGCCGGCGGCGAGGAGGCGACCAGCCGGCTGCTCGAGGCATCGGGCGGGCATGCCGGCACCGAGACCAAGGAGGCCGGCAAGTTCGACGTACGCCGGCTGCAGCCGATCCACTCGGACGAGTTGCGACAGGCGCTGACCGTGCCGCTCGACAAGGCCCGGGTCAGGTACGAGCCGGAGGCCATCGACAACCTGGTCGCGGCTGCGAACGGCAACCCGACCCGGCTGCGCACCCTGGCCGCCGCGGCGCTCGAGCTCACCGACCACGGTCAGGGCATCACCGCCGACGTCGCCGCGACCGCGACCGCGCGCCTGAACGCACAGTCGCGCGCGCTGTACGACGCGGCCTGGTACAACTGCTCGCCCAACGAGAAGGAACTGCTCGCGAAGACGTCCGTGCAGGGTTCGAACGGGATGGTCATCCCATCCCGGTCCGAGCCGCCGGGACCCGGACGATGGGATCTCGACGAGGCATCCCACAAGCTGATCTCCCGTGGGCTCCTGACCCGGACCGGCTATCACATCCGGGTCGCCGACCCTGGATTCCAGGACTGGGTACAGACCCGCCTGGGCTTCGCCGCGGCACAGTCGGGCATCGCCCGTCCGCAGGTCGTCGCCGGACAGGTCGAGTCGGGTTCGACCGCGACCCGGCCCGCCCTCGGTCAGGGCGGGCCCAGGCGCGAGGACCTGCAGGCCAACAGGCAGTACTGAGGTCTAGTTCGGCCAGATGGAGCTGATCCACTCCGGGTGGTCGATGAACGGGTTCCGGTTGTGCTGGAACTGGGTGTAGATGACCTCGTTGCGGTTCTTCTCGAAGGCGTCCGGCGGGTCGGCCGCCGCCCAGGCCTTCAGCACCGAGAGCTTGCCGATGTACGGCGCTGTGCCGTTGCCGACCGAGTTGTTCACCTCGAGGTTCGGGAACCCGTCGTCGCCCTCGTACCGGACCGCCATGTAGAAGATCATCCGGGCGACGTCGCCGCGGGCCGCCGCGCGCGGGGCGAACGAGTCCGAGTCCGCCGTACAGCCGGAGCACTGGGCGACCGCCGTACCGCCGTTGTCGAAGTCGAGGTTGCCGCGGGCCGAGTTCACCGAGACGTCCTCGGGCCGGAGGTGGTGGATGTCGGTGCCCGGGCCGGTCGCCGTACCGAAGTCGCCGTGGGACTTCGCCCAGACGTGCTCACGATTCCAGTCGTCGACGCCGCCGCCTTCGCTGCTCTTGGCGATCGAGCGACCGGAGTAGATCTCGATGACGTTGCTGCTGTTGTTGGGATCCTGGTCGGTGACCTCGAGTGCGTCCCAGACCTGGTCGTAGGTGAGCTTGGTCTGGTTCGAGATGATCGTGTGCAGCGCGGCCTTCAGCGCGGCGCCGGTCTTGCCCTCGGCGCCCGCGTAATAGTCACCCGGGTCGCCGGGATCGGACGAGCCGCCACCGCCGCTGAACGCGGTCGCGTTCTTCAGCCCGGGGTGGGAGAAGTACGCGGCCAGCGTGCCGGTGACGGTGATCTGCTGACCGAGCAGGCCGGGGTTGCTCTGCAATCCGTACGACGCGCGGAACGCGGTCGGGATCTGCACGTAGAGCATGGACGACGTACTCGTCTGGGTCGCCGAGTCGGCGAGAGCCAGCGCGTAGTCGTTCGGGAAGTTGCTGCGGACAACGGTGCTGGTGGCGGTCGGCTGGCCGACCACGTACCCAGTGACGGACGCCGTGGAGTTGTCCTGGCGGCCGATCGCTGTCGCGACGGTGATGGTGGTGGCGGCATTCGACGGCGTAACGCTCGTCAAGCCACCAAGCAGTGCGAGAACGGCGGCGACGAGCAGCGCCGGACGGAAGGGGCGGGACACGGCTACTCCCAGGGGCGGTTGGGGACCGGACGCAGGTCAGTCTGCCCAGCTTGCCGGGCCGCGGAACATCCGGAGTACGAACACCCGATGAAGGTTTGAACCGGTGGGGCGGTGAACGAGTGAGTGCTACTCATCCACGTCCTCGCTTCGCTCCGGGCGCGGATGAGGCTCGAGCGTGCTGCACATATTGTGAACTCGCTTCGCTCCTTCACCGGCCCCACCTGGGTGGATGGGCCCCCATCAGGCCGTGACTGTCCGCCGCAGCCCGCTCTGCCCACCCACCAGCGAGGTACTACTGGCGGCAGTACCTCACCGACGAGGGTGGCGTGATGGCGGACGCCGTTTACGGACCGTACTCACTTCGGCACGCGTTGTCCATGGCTCGCAGCCCCGATCTCACCGTACTGACAGGTCACTGACGCGTCAGGCGGACACCAGGGCGGCATCGGTCTTCTGGGCGCGCTTCAACCCGTACAGCAGCAGGCCGATGGAGATCGCGCCGACGACGGCGTACGTGATCGCGCCGCCGATCCCGTCCCAGGTGGTGTGCAGCGCGACGGCCAGCGCGTACATCCCGACGAAGCCCGCGAAGTGCCTGCCGCTCGGCGCGATCACGAACCGCCACAGCCCCCAGCACGCGAGCCCGGTCCAGGCCGCGTGTCCGGCCGGCGACAGCAGCCCGCGGATGAACAGCGTCTGCTCGGCGGCGCCGACGTTCCCGTCCGACTGCAGCAGCGCGACGAACGCGTACCCCATCGTCTCGAGTACGGCGAACCCGGTGCCGACCGCGACGCCGATGACGATCCCGCGCCCGATCGAGGTCCGGTACCGGTGCCCGAAGAAGATCACCAGGACGGCCGGTACGACGAGCTTCGCCGCCTCCTCGATCAGCCCGACCCCGACCATCGGCAGGGTCCCGAGCCGCCGCATGGCGTCGTACTCGAGCAGGCCTGCGACCACCACGCCGACCACGCCGCCGAAGAGCAGGCACCCGCCGAGCGTCGGCCCGTCGATCAGCCAGCGGCTGGACCGCCCGGCCGCGAACGTCACGAACGTCAGCGGTACGACGAGCGCACCGAGCAGGATCAGCGTCGGGAACAGGTTCGGGTTCCCGGTATCGGTGAGGACGGCCAGCACCGCGAGGTACAGCGCGGTACCGACCAGGAACGTGCCGATCCACCCCCACCTACGTACCACCTGAGCGGTCATGGGGCCCTCCCGGCCTGGACTGAGGAGTGTAGGGAGCGAAGCAACCGGAGCGACGAGGGAAGGCCGGGAGCCAAGGGCCCCATGACCCGCCGAGCCGGAGGCGAGGCCAACAGTATGGCGTGGTTGCGCCATGTCGCAGCTACGGCAGTGATGGACAGAGCCGATTGCTGTGACCTGATTGCAAACTCTGTCGGAAGAAGAGGTGGTCCTGCCCCGAACCTCTCGAAGGAGAATCCGCCTATGTCCCCCACCCGCCTCACCGCCGCCACCCTCGCGGCGATGCTGACCCTCGGCGCGCTGTCGGCGATCCCGGCCGGCGCTGCCCCTCCCACGGGATCCACGGCGCTCAAGACCTCCGCCGTCACGTTGATCACCGGCGACGTCGTCCAACTCACCGACGCCGGCGGCGGCAAGAAGGCTGCCACCGTCACCCCGGCACCCGGCCGCGAAGGCGTCTCGTTCCACACCATCGAGGTCGACGGCGGACTCCGCGTGCTGCCGAGCGACGCCGTCCCGTACATCTCCACCGGCGTCCTCGACGTCGACCTGTTCGACGTCGACGAGCTGATCGCCGACGGGTACGGCTCCGCCGCCAGCCTCCCGCTGATCGTGAAGGACACGCCCGGCCTCCGGGCCGAGCAGAATCTCGCCGGTACGACGACCACCCGCCAGCTCCCGTCGATCGGCGGCCGGGCGGTGGACGCGGCCAAGGACCAGCTCCCCGCCCTGTGGAAATCGCTGAAGCCCGCCACGGGCGCCCGGTCGCTGAACAGCGGGATCACCAAGATCTGGCTCGACGGCAAGGTCCGTCCGGTGCTCGACAAGAGCGTCCCGCAGATCGGCGCACCGGACGCCTGGAAGGCCGGGTACGAAGGCACCGGCGTCGAGGTCGCCGTACTGGACACCGGCGTGGACGCGGCGCATCCGGATCTGGCCGGCAAGGTCAAGGAGAGCGTCGACTTCTCCGGCAGCCCGAGCGGCACCGTGGACCACTTCGGCCACGGCACGCACGTCGCCGCCACGATTGCCGGCACCGGTGCGGGCGCGGGCGGTACCCGCAAGGGCGTCGCGCCCAAGGCCGACCTGCTGGTCGGCAAGGTGCTCGGTGACGACGGCTACGGCTACGACTCCTGGATCATCGCCGGGATGGAGTGGGCCGCGGCCGAAGGCGCGAAGGTCGTCAACATGAGCCTCGGCGGCGAAGCCACCGACGGCACCGACCCGCTCAGCCAGGCCGTCAACGACATCACCGCACAGACCGGCACCCTGTTCGTCGTTGCTGCAGGCAACGAAGGCCAGGACGAGACGGTCGGTACGCCGGGCGCCGCCGCGTCCGCGCTCACCGTCGGCGCCGTGGACCGCAACGACCAGCTCGCGGAGTTCTCCAGCCGCGGTCCGCGTCTCGGCGACGCCGGCCTCAAGCCGGAGATCACCGCGCCCGGCGTCGGCATCATCGCCGCCCGCGCGGCCGGCACGATCATGGGCGACCCGATCGACGAGCTCTACACGTCCGCCTCCGGTACGTCGATGGCGACGCCGCACGTGGCCGGTGCCGCCGCACTGCTCGCGCAGCAGCACCCGGACTGGAAGGCCGACCAACTGAAGAACGCGCTGGTCAGCACGGCCAAGACGCAGCCTGAGCAGACCGTGTACCAGCAGGGCGCGGGCCGGGTCGACCTGACCCGGGCGGTCGCGCAGAAGGTGACCGCGAGCGGCGTCGCCGACTTCGGCGTACAGACCG
This sequence comes from Kribbella pratensis, assembly GCF_004365355.1. Taxonomy (GTDB): domain Bacteria; phylum Actinomycetota; class Actinomycetes; order Propionibacteriales; family Kribbellaceae; genus Kribbella. The sequence continues at coordinate 2,023,001 of NZ_SODP01000002.1, forward strand.
CCGAGGCGGGCACGCGGACGATCACCTACCGGAACTCCGCGGACGCCCCGATCACGCTCAGTCTCTCAATCCAGGTGACGAACCTCGACGACAAGCAGCCGGAGACCGACGGGTTCAGCTTGCCCGCGACGGTCACGGTCCCGGCGCACGGCAGCACCGACGTACCGCTGGCGTTGGACCCGGTCAAGCTCGGCCGCGGTCAGTACAGCGGGTGGATCGTTGCCACTGGCCCCGATGGTGTCGTCACGCACACGGCGGTCGGCGCGCTCCGCTCCGGTCCGAAGCACAAGGTGACGCTGCGCGCGGTCGGGCTGGACGGACAGCCCACCGGCGTACCGGTCATTTCGTTGTTCGGTGACAACTCGCGGTCCGACGTCCTGGCCTGGATCCCGGACGGTGAGTCCTACACGGCCGAGGTCGAGGAGGGCACGTACCTGCTGCACTCGCTGGTCGAGAACTCGGACCCGCAGGACGAGCAGGTCAGCCTGTTCACCGACCCGAACATCGTGGTCAGCAAGGACACCGAGATCGTGATCGACGCGCGGAAGGCGGTCCCGATCACGATCGAGACGCCGAAACCGTCGGAACAGCAGGCGGTGCTCAGCTACTACGTGCACCGCGTGTATGCCAACGGCCGCTCGATCAGCCACGGCGTGATGCACTTCAGCACGGTCAAGCAGGTCAACGTCACACCGACCAAGCCGGTCAAGGACGGCACCTTCGAGTTCTCGTCCCGCTGGCAACTCGTTGCCCCGCTCGTCCAAGCCGCAGTCCCGGGCGTCCCCGGCCCGCTGGACATCAACCTGCTCCACCAGTCGCCGTCGTACGAAGGCAAGAAGCGGTTCCCGCTCGTGTACTCGGACCCGTCGCTGAAGGGAGTGAAAGGTGCGGTTGCGGTGCTGGACTCGAGCGAGGACGGCTGGGGCAACGGCAGCGAGCACGACCAGATCGTCGCGGCCGCGAAGGCGGGTGCCGCGGCGGTGATCCTGGTTCGGCCGCCGGACTGGTCCGCCTGGACGGTCTGGCGTCCGGTCGGCGACCGAGAGCCGATCCCGGCGATGGTCACCACCTCCAAGGACGGTCACAAGCTGATCGACCGCGCCCGTCGCGGCAACGCGACGATCGACCTGACGCTGACCACGTCCAGCCCGTACCTGTACGACGTACAGCAGGTCTCGACCGGGTCCATCCCGGCGAAGATCGACTACAAGGTGACGCCGGCCAACAGTGCCCGCATCACCACGCGGTACGCCGACAACGGCGGGTTCAACTGGGCCAAGGAGCAGCGGTTCGGCTGGCGTCCGTGGCAGGAGTACTCGTGGAACGACGCGCAGCGGTTCGTCGAGACGCCGAAGGTGCGGGAGGAGTGGGTCACGTCCGGTGACTCGCTCTGGCAGCACCGGGTGCACCACCTCTACACCTGGGACGACATGAACCCGCTGGCCGGCGGGATGACATCGGTACCGCGCACGTACCGGACCGGTACGTCGGACGAGACGTGGTTCGGTCCCGTCGTACGCCCGGCTGCAGCGCCTGGTGTGCAGTCCACCCGGACCGGGGACCGGCTGTCACTGCGCATCCCTTCGTTTGTGGATGCGGGCGGGCACTACACGGTCGGCGAGACCACTGCGTCATCGGCGACCCTGTCCCGCAACGGTCAGGTCGTCGCCGAGCTGCCGGACGCGTGGGAGGACGTCATCACCTCCAGCGACGACGCGGCGTACAAGCTCGACCTGACCACGGAACGCAAGGACACCGAGGGGGAGTGGAACTGGGGTACTCACACCGAGACCTCCTGGGAGTTCCGCTCGGCCAAGCAGCCTGACGACAAGGCTGTCGCGCTCCCGCTGCAACAGGTCAGCTACACGGTCCCGGTCGACCTGACCGGTCGCGTGGCAGCCCGTACGCACGCCATCAGTTTCGAATCGCCCCGGGCGACCTCGTTGCAGGCCTCGGCGTCGTACGACGAAGGCAAGACCTGGACCCGGCTCGTCGTGATCGGTGCCCTCGGCCACTACCTGGCCGTCGTACCGAACGCCCGTGACACGGTGTCGTTGAAGGTCGCCGCCACCGGTCCGAACGGCGCCAGGATCACCCAGACCGTGATCCGCGCGTACGGCGTGAAGTAGCGCTCAGAGCCAGTTGCGCTTCGCCGCCTGGAACGCCAGACCGGTCCTGGTATCTACACCTGCCAGAGCCATCAGGCGATCCAGGCGGCGTTGCACTGTCCGCCGGCTGATGCCCAGCTGCGTCGCGATCGACTTGTCCGGCACCCCGGCGACCAGTAGTGAGAGCAGCAGCCGCTCGGAGTCGTCCAGTCCTTCCACCGGCTGGTCGTCATCGGGCTGGAGCCGCACCGGCGTCGCCAGCTCCCAGTAGCTCTCGAAGAGCGCCAGCAGCGCGTCCAGGAGCTGGCCGCGGTTGATGATCGCGGCAGACGGTTCTCCGATGCTCTCGTCGTCGCGGACCAGCGGGCAGATCGCGGTCGACCGGTCCACGATCGCGATCCGCACCGGCAGCGTCGGCAGTACCCGGGCTTCCTCGCCCCAGCTGACCCCCTCGGCGATCGAGTCGAGCTCACCGGGCGTCTCGATCAGAGCCCGTTCGTAGATGGCGCGGTACCGCACGCCGCGCGACAGAGCGCCGTACTCCTCGGTGTTGTCGGCGCCCTGCATCGCCAGCGGGTTCGCGCGACAGAACCAGAGGATTTCCTCGCGGGCCGCGTTCTGCAGGTCGCGCAGCCGTTCCCGGAGCGTGGTGGCGCCGACGATCACCTCGACCAGGTGGTGTGCATCCCGGCGGCTCGCGCTCGCCCGGAACTCTTCGCTCAGCGCGGCCACGGTCTTCCGGGCGGCCTCGAGCGACTCCTGGCGGCGCAGCAGCGTCGTACCGAAGGCCACATCCGGCGGCAGCGGGCTGAACACCGGCTCGTCCGCCGCCTGGACTGTGACCAGCCCCTTCGCCTGCAAGCGCTGCAGCACCTCGTCGGCCTCGTGCTGCGGGAGCTCGGCGACCTCGGCGAGCTCCGCGGCCCGCGCGGCGGACAGGCCGACCAGCAGCCGGTACGTCTGCTCCTCCCGCGCATCGAGTAACGAGCCGTCCTGCATCCGCCCCACCTCCGGGCCCCACCCTTTCAGGAATCCGGGCCTTTCCTATTGGCACTGTCCAGCCACGACACTCCCGTGCCATCACGGAAAGGCTGAGGGGCCGTCACTTTCGGGTCAGACGCCAGCGGAACTCGCCGCCGCCGAGCCCACCGCCCTGGAGAAAGAACCGATGATGAGCATGACCGACTACGCCGGGATCGCCGGCCTGATCGCCGCGGCCGCAGTCGCCATCTGGATGCTGCGCAACCACCGGACCATCGCCCCGACCGCCCGGCACCGAGGGGCGCCTACCCTGCGGCTGCCGCGACCGACGCACCCGGAGCGCGCTTCTTCGCGTGGTAGTAGGTAAGCCCGCCGAACGCGTACATCGACAGGCCCAACGCGGCCATCAGCACGATCACTACCCACTGCCACGGTCCGGTCTGGTAGAGCGCCAGGAACCAGGACCGCGTGTCGTCGTTCCCGGTCAGCTTGAAGATCGCCGGTACGACGGCCTGCGGGAACAGCGGGATCGCCGCGAACCCGAGGCACAGTCCCGCCATGGTCCGCTTCCACTTGGGCAGTGCGTCGAGCCCCGCGGTCTTCCTCGCCTGCTCCGCGGGCGATCGGCCATGCCTGAGCAGCGTCAGGAGCTCGGGACCACGCCGATCGAGACGCCGGATCGCCAGCCGGCCGAAGTACCACCACGCGAGTACGCCGGACAGCACTCCGATCGGCACGCCCCACCAGCCGACGTTGAGCGCCGCGATCAGAGCCGGTGCACAGGTCGACGCGACCAGCACGAGCATCACGTAGACGATGCCCATCGTCTCGCCCTCGTTCTCACCGGAGTTCAGCGGATTGCCGGACCGCTTGTGCGCATCTGTCGTCGGTACGGCGGCGTAGACCGAACTTGCCACGACCAGACCGGCCGCACCCCCGAGCAGTGCGGGCAGCACGCTCAGCACGAGCGGCCAGGCGCCGGCGTAGCCGGACCACCAGGTCAGCAACAGCGTGATGACCAGCGTGATCGGACCGAAGACGAGTAAGAACGCGCGCTGGCGGGCGCGCACATCCGGCCCATTGGCGCCGGGCGTCATCAGTGTGGTCCACAGCGCCGTACCGTCTGCGCCGTACAGGTTGGCGGACATCGCAGCGGCCATCACGACGGCGGCCGGACCGGCCCACGGCAGCATCGCCTTCCAACCGAGCGCCAGCGGCATCATGCAGAAGAACAGGCCGTAGCTGATCGCGAAGACCGCCTTGTGTCCGTAGAGCAGGTCGCGGGTCCACGAGCGCAGTTCCTTCGCACCTGCACCACTCCGCGGATTGGTCCCGCCCAGCGGGCGTCGTACCTTGCCGCCGGCTCTCGACGCAGTTGTCCGGCGCACCAGCAGCGCCGACCAAGCCACGAGCATCACCACACCCAGCACGACCAGTCCGGCCAGTGCCGCGAGGACTCTGGGCCAGTCACCGCGTCCGGCCGCTTCTACAGCCACCAGACCCCAGCCAGACGGCGCGATCCGCGCTGCCCTGGCCATCGTGCCCTGTACGTCGGTGGACACGAACGCCACGATCAGCGCCCAGCCCTGCGCCGTGAACGCGAGGATGAACGCGTTCACCAGCGCCGCGATCACCGCACCGGCTCGCACCTGCAGCAGTACGCCGTACACCGCGACGGCGAGCCGGGATGCGAGGATGAAGCAGAAGAGCTGGAGTAGTAGTGCCGGCACTGCAACCAGAGCGGCGACGACGTTCGCTCCTGCGATGACGAGGCTGTGCAGGGCGATCAGGCTGATGATCGGTGCGACGCCGGCCAACGCAGCCACCAGCAGTCCGGTGGAGAGCGTCCGCGGCGACAGCGGCATCATCGTGAAGTACTCCGGCTTGAGCGTCTCGTCGCCACCGCCCGCGAACAGCGGACCGACCACCCAGCCGAGCATCCAGACCGCGAGCACCACGGCCAGTACGTCGGTGTCGCCCTTCACCGCGACCCAGATCGTTCCGCCCGCGAGCACCAGGCCGACGAACCCGCCGGTGACGATCCAGGTCAGCCGGAGCTGGTCCTGCAGCGCATGCCGGAACGCGGCCAGCCGCATCCGGACCAGCGTGTGGGACGTGTTGTACGTCAGTGCGAGAGCCACGTCAGGCCGTCCGCTCCACGCGTCGACGCGCCGACCAGCGACACGAACGCATCCTCCAGCGTGCCGCCGGCCCGCACCTCCGAAACGGTGCCTGCGGCAACTACCTTGCCGTCCGCGACCACCGCGACGCGATCGCACAGCTGCTCGACCAACGCCATCACATGACTCGACATCACCACCGAGCCGCCGCCGGCGATGAACCGGTGCAGGATGGTCCGGATCGTCGCCGCCGACACCGGATCGACCGCCTCGAAGGGCTCGTCCAGCACCAGCAAGCGCGGCGCGTGCAGCAGCGCGACCGCGAGGCCGAGCTTCTTCCGCATTCCGGTGGAGTACCCGATGACCTGCTTGTCGTCCTCGTGATCGAGCTCGAGCACCTCCAGCAACTCGGCGGTCCGCCGCCCGACCTCGTCCTCGGGCAACCCCCGCAACAGACCGAGGTACGTCAGCACCTCCCGCCCGGTCAGCCGCTCCGGCATCCCCAGCCCGTCCGGCAGCACCCCGACCAGAGCTTTCGCCTTCGTCGGCTCCCGCCAGACATCCACTCCGAAGATCCGCGCCGTACCGCCGTCGGGCCGCAACAGACCGACCGCCATCGACAACGACGTCGTCTTCCCGGCCCCGTTCGGCCCCAGCACCCCGAAGAACGACCCACTCGGCACGCTCAGGCTCAGCTCGTCAACCGCCCGCTCGTCCCCGAACACCTTGGTCAGCCCCACGAGCTCGAGTGCTTGCTCCATGCCGAACACTTTCCCACCGGGCACCGTCACCGGACGTCCCCCGGACGGCTGATGGTCCCCATCCGCCAGATGGCCCCCGGCTACCTTCCGTAGCGGGAGTGACGGGCGACACAGCCCGGGAAAGAAAAAGTCCCGGTCGATCGACCGGGACATTCTTTGTGCGCGAGGGGGGAGTTGAACCCCCACGCCCTTTCGGGCACACGGACCTGAACCGTGCGCGTCTGCCTATTCCGCCACCCGCGCGCAGTCGCCGGATGCTGCTCCCGGCGACGAGAAGGAACATTAGCACGGGTTGTCCGGGTGCTTCACATTGCGGGTTCGGTCGAACCTCCCGATACGATCGATCGTCGTACCCGGTGTGTCCGCCTCGACCGGTGGACGATCTTTGGCGTACCGACCGTGGAGGAGGAGGCGTGCGACCGCTACAGCGCTTCGAGCGACGCTTGGAAGGCATTGTCAGCGGTGTCTTCGCGCGCGCTTTCAAGGGTGATGTCGAGCCGATCGAACTCGCGGCGGCTCTCAAGCGTGAGATCGACAACACCGCGCGGATCCTGTCCCGGGACCGGCGGCTGGTGCCGAACCACTTCGTCATCGAGCTCGGTCCGGACGACTTCGAGCGGCTGAACGCCTACGGCCGGACCCTGAACCACGAGCTCGCCAACGAGCTCCGGGACCACGCCGACATCCAGCGGTACACGTTCTCCGGGCCGATCGACATCGAGCTGGTTCAGCAGGACGACCTCCCGACCGGTAAGTTCCGGGTGGTCAGCGAGACGGTCGGGACGCCACAGCGTCGCCCGGCCGCCTACCAGCAGCCCGAGCCCCAGCCCTACCAGCAGGAGCCCTACGTGCCGCCCGAGCCGGTCAGCCCGCCGCAGCCCCAGTACCAGCCGCAGTACGAGCCGCAGCCGTCCCCGCGCCGCGGTCACCCGCAGGTGATGCTCGAGGTGAACGGGCGTCGCCGCCCGGTCAACCCGCCCGGCGTCGTGCTCGGCCGCGGTACCGACGCGGACATCCAGATCAACGACCCTGGCGTGTCCCGGCGGCACGCCGAGATCCGGCTGATGCCGGAGGGCCCGGACGGTATCCGGGTCGTGCTGGTCGATCTCGGCTCCACCAACGGCACGCTGGTGAACGGCCGCCGCAGCACCGAGGCGGAACTGGTCGACGGTTCGACGGTGCGGATCGGCAACACGACGATGACCCTGCGTCTGGCGGACGAGCCGATGGCCCAGCCGCCGAGCAGCGGGTGGTGACCGGAAGTCCATGTCGGAACTGACCCTGACCCTGATCAAACTGGGGTTCCTGGCCCTGTTGTGGATGTTCGTCCTCGCGGTGCTGTCCGTGATCAGGTCCGACCTGTTCGGAGCGAAGGTGGACAGCCGGGCCGCGGCGGCCGTCGCGCCGCAGAACACCCGGACGCCGAAGGCCGTCAAGCCGGCCAAGAAGCGCAAGGGCCTGCCCGCGTCGGTGACGATCGCGGACGGGCCGCAGGCCGGTGTCGGCGCCTCGCTGACCGAGGAGCCGGTGATCATCGGCCGCGGTTCGGACTGCCAGATCCGGCTCGACGACGACTACTCCTCCACCCGGCACGCCCGGTTGTTCCTGTCCGAGGGCCAGTGGTGGGTCGAGGATCTCGGCTCCACCAACGGCACGTACCTTGACGGCCAGCGGGTCACCCGCCCGGTCCCGGCCGAGATCGGCGGTTCGATCCGGATCGGCCGGACGACGCTGAACATCGCGAAGTAGGCCTGCCTCGATGACCCTCTCGCTCGACTACGCCACACTGTCCGACGTCGGACGCGTGCGCCGCAACAACGAGGACTCGGCGTACGCCGGTCCGCACCTGCTGCTGCTCGCCGACGGAATGGGCGGCGCCGCGGCCGGTGAGGTCGCCAGCGCGGCGGCGGTCCAGGTGATCCGGCGGCTGGACACCGCCGAGATCGGCGGCGAGGACATGATCGAGGCGCTGGCCGGCGCGGTCCACCGGGCCAACGAGCGGCTGTCCGAGCTGGTCGAGGAGGACCCCGAGCGCGAGGGCATGGGCTCGACCGTCACCGCGCTGATGTTCGACGGCAAACAGCTCGGACTAGCGCACCTCGGCGACTCCCGCGCCTACCGGATGCGCGACGGAGTGCTGTACCAGCTGAGCCACGACCACACCTTCGTGCAGTCGCTGGTCGACGAGGGCCGGATCTCCCAGGAGGAGGCCTTCTCCCACCCGCACCGCAACCTGATCCTGCGCGTGCTCGACGGCCGCCCAGACTCCGATCCGGACCTGGAGATCCTCGACGTCCAGGCCGGCGACCGGCTGATGCTGTGCAGCGACGGACTGCCCGACTACGTGAGCGACGAGGTGATCGCCGCCTCGATGGCCTCCGGTACGCCGGACTCCGTCGTCGTCGAGCTGATCACACACGCGCTCGAGGCAGGCTCGAACGACAACGTCACCTGCGTGGTCGCCGACGTCGTCGAGACGGAGCCCTCGAGCGGCGTCCAGCCGCAGCTGGTGGGTGCGGCCGCCGAGCTGGCCCAGGGCAGCACGGGCCGCGGCGAGCCGACGGTCGCGCTCCGCACCGGCGGCAGCGGGCACGGCGGCGGTGGCCACGGCGCCGCCCTCGACCCGGAGGAGCTTCGGTACGCACCGCGTCCGCCGAAGCGGTTCCCCTGGCTGCGGCGGATCGCCGTACTCGTGATCATCCTCGGGCTGATCGGCGGCGGCGGCTGGTTCGCGTACAGCTGGACCCAGAAGCAGTACTACGTCGGCTCCGACGGCGACTACGTGGCGATCTTCAAGGGTGTCGAGGCGGACCTTCCGGGGCTCGACCTGTCGAAGGTGTACGAGCGCCAATCCCTGCAGGTCGACAAGCTCCCGACGTACAGCCGGGAGCAGGTGGAGGGCAACATCCAGGCGGACAACCTGGCCGGCGCCCGGTCGATCGTCGCCGAGCTGCAGCAGACCGCTGCCGAGTGCGCCGCGAAGACCAAGCCGACCCCCACTCCGACACCGAAGCCGAGTACGCCTGTGTCGAAACCCCCGGTGTCGAAGCCGCCCGTCTCCAAGCCGCCGGTGACGACTCCGGTCGTGCACCCGTCGACGACGCCGACCAGCCCGGGCGGTACGACCACGCCGGGCAGCCCGGACGACTGCGACGGAGTCCGATGAGCTACGCCCCTACATCGGTCATCCAGATCATTCCGCGCACCCGGCGCGGGGTGGAGCTGCTGCTGCTCGTGATCGCGATCGCGGTCTCGGTCGGCGCGTACGTGAACATCGGCATCACCGTCCAGAACGAAGTCCCCGCCAGCACCGGGTACTACGCCGCCGGCATCACGCTGCTCGCCCTGATCGCCCACTTCGCGCTGCGCTACCGGGCGCCGTACGCCGACCCCGTGCTGCTGCCCTGCGCAGTACTGCTGAACGGTCTCGGCGTTGCGATGATCCACCGGATCGACCTCGGCCTGGCGCTGGTCGCCGAGGCGAGGGGCGCCACGCCGAAGTCCCCGGCGGCGCCGCAGCAGATCACCTGGACCGCGGTCGGCGTCGTGCTGTTCCTGGTCGTCATCCTTGTGATCAGAGATCACCGCCGGCTGCAGGCGCTCACCTACACCGCCGGCCTGGCCGGTCTGGTGCTGTTGGTCCTGCCGCTGATCCCCGGCCTCGGCGTCAACCTGAACGGCGCCCGGATCTGGATCCGGCTGGCCGGCATGTCGTTCCAGCCCGGTGAGTTCGCCAAGATCTGCCTGGTCGTGTTCTTCGCCGGCTACCTGGTGGTCAAACGCGACGTGCTGACGCTGGCCGGGCACCGGTTCCTCGGGCTCGACCTGCCGCGGGCCCGCGACCTCGGCCCGATCGGCATCGCCTGGGGAGTCAGCCTGGGCGTGCTCGTGTTCGAGAGCGACCTGGGTTCGTCGCTGTTGTTCTTCGGCCTGTTCCTGTTCCTGCTGTACGTGTCCACCGAGCGGGCCGGCTGGCTGATCATCGGTGGTCTGCTGTTCGTCGGCGGCGCGTACTTCGCGTACGCGACATTCGGCCACGTGCACCGCCGCGTCACCGACTGGCTCGACCCGTGGGCGATCGACGGCGGCCAGGTGAAGCTCGGGCTGATGGGCCAGGCCTGGGGCGGCATCCTCGGCCGCGGTCTCGGCCAGGGCCACCCGGAGGCGACGCTCTACGCGCAGAGCGACATGATCATCTCCTCGTTCGCCGAGGAGCTGGGCCTGACCGGCCTGATCGCGATCATCCTGGTCTACACGCTGATCATCGAGCGCGGTCTGCGGACGGCGCTCGGCTGCCGCGACATCTTCGGCAAGCTGATCGCGACCGGTCTGGCGATGTCGTTCGCGCTGCAGGTGTTCGTGATCGTCGGCGGCGTGACCGGGCTGATCCCGCTCACCGGTCTGGCCACACCGTTCATGGCCCTCGGCGGTACGTCGCTGGTCGCGAACTGGGCGATCATCGCGCTGCTGCTGCGGATCAGCGACCAGGCCCGGCGGCCGCAGACCCCGGCCGCTCCCGTGTCCGACGAAACGATCGCGATGGCGGTGCAGAAACAGTGAACTCGGCGATCCGACGACTGGCCGTGGCGGCGATGATCCTGATGCTCGCGCTGATGGCGAACTCGACGTACCTGCAGGCCTTCCGGGCGAACGAGATCAACGGCCGCAACGACAACAACCGGGTCCGCGACTCGCAGTTCTCGGTGAACCGCGGCCCGATCCTGATCGGCAGTACGCCGGTCGCGCAGAGCAAGCCGTCCAACGACCGGTTCAAGTACCAGCGCACGTATCCGTCCGGCCCGGTGTACGCACCCGTGACCGGCTTCTACTCCTACCGGTTCGGCCGCGCCGGGATCGAGTTGACGATGAACTCCGAGCTGAACGGCTCGGATCCGTCGATGGCGTTCCGGCGGATCATCGACGTGATCAGCAACCGGCCCCAGCAGGGCGGCAGCGTCACGCTGACCCTGAACGCCGCGGCCCAGCAGGCGGCGTACAAGGGCCTGGGCTCGAAGACCGGCGCGGTGGTGGCGATCGAGCCGAAGACCGGCAAGATCCTGGCGATGGCGACCACGCCGTCGTACGACCCGAACCGGCTGGCCTCCCACGACAGCACGAAGGTCGACGCCGCCTGGAAGAGCCTGAACGAGGACAAGGACCGGCCGCTGTCGAACCGCGCGGCGCAGGAGCTGTACCCGCCCGGCTCGACGTTCAAGTTGGTGACCGCGGCCGCGGCGCTGTCCAGCGGCAAGTACACGCCGGACACCAAGGTGAGCTCGCCGGCTGAGCTGCCGCTCCCGCAGACGACGGTCCCGCTGGTGAACGAGGACGGCAAGAACTGCGGCGGCAGCAACAATGCCACGCTGACGGTCGCGCTGCGCTACTCGTGCAACACGGCGTACGGCAGCGTCGGCCTGGCGCTCGGGCCGGACGCGCTGCGCGAGCAGGCCGCCAAGTTCGGTTTCGGGGCGCGGCCGCTGGCCGAGCTGCCGAGCGTGGCCACCAGCCAGTTCCCCGGCGACCCGAACGAGCCGCAGACCGCGCAGTCCGCGATCGGCCAGTTCGACGTCCGCGCCACGCCGCTGCAGATGGCGATGGTGGCGGCCGGGATCGCGAACAAGGGCGAGGTGATGAAGCCGTACCTCGTCCAGAACGTGAAGACCCCGGACCTGAAGACGGTCTCGGAGACCAAGCCGGAATCGCTGCACCAGGCGGTCACTCCGCAGGTCGCGTCCCAGCTGACCGCGATGATGGTCGACGTCGTCAACAACGGCACCGGCAAGCCGGGTCAGATCAGCGGCGTCCAGGTGGCCGGTAAGACCGGTACGGCGCAGACCTCGAAGGACCGGCCGCCGTACGCCTGGTTCACCGCGTTCGCACCGGCCGACGACCCGAAGATCGCGGTCGCGGTGCTGATCGAGAAGGCCGACATCGCCCGGGACGACATCGCCGGCGGCAGGCTGGCCGCACCGATCGCCAAGTCGGTGATGGAGGCGGTGCTGAGCCAATGAGCACGATACGGAATGATGCCGTCACGGCGCGTCTTTCCAACGGGGAACCACGTGTGGCGGCCGCTACCGTGGGCAGGTTGAGTGTGTTTTTGTGTCTCACAGACAGGTTGGAAGGCTGAGGTCATGACATCGCAGGCACGTCTCGTCGGCGGCCGATACGAAGAAGGCGAACCGCTCGGCCGCGGCGGCATGGCCGAGGTCCGCAGGGGTGTGGACAACCGGCTCGGCCGGTCGGTCGCCATCAAGCGGCTGCGGGTCGATCTGGCCAGTGACGCCACCTTCCAGGCCAGGTTCCGCCGCGAGGCCCAGTCGGCCGCCTCACTCAACCACCCGACCATCGTGTCGGTGTACGACACCGGCGAGGAGCCCGATCCGAACGGCTCCGGCGTCACGATCCCGTACATCGTGATGGAGCTCGTCACCGGCAAGACGCTGCGGGACCTGATCCGCGAAGGCCGCAAGATCATGCCCGAGCGCGCCCTGGAGATCACCTCCGGTGTGCTCGAGGCGCTCGACTACAGCCACCGGGCCGGCATCGTGCACCGCGACATCAAGCCCGGAAACGTGATGCTGACCCCGCAGGGTCAGGTCAAGGTGATGGACTTCGGCATCGCCCGCGCGGTCGCCGACACGTCCTCGACGATGACCCAGACCGCGGCCGTGATCGGCACCGCGCAGTACCTGTCCCCGGAGCAGGCCCGCGGCGAAACCGTCGACGCCCGCTCCGACCTCTACTCGACCGGCTGCCTGCTGTACGAACTGCTCACCGGGCGTCCCCCGTTCGTCGGTGAGTCGCCGGTGTCGGTGGCCTACCAGCACGTCAGGGAACAGCCGTTGCCGCCGTCGTCGTTCGACCCGGACATCCCGCCGGAGGTCGACGCCGTCGTACTGAAGGCGCTGGCGAAGAACCGCGAGGAGCGGTACCAGAGCGCCGCCGAGATGCGGGCCGACATCCACCGGGTGCTGGCCGGCCAGCAGGTGACCGCGCCGATGGCCGCCGTCGCCGAGACCCGGGCGATGGCGCCGACCACGGTCGCCGCGGCTGCCACCCAGGCCTACCGCCAGACCGCGGGGAATGACATCCTCCCGCCGGGCGGCGACGACCTGGAAGAGGACGACGACGGGCGGTCGCGGCGCAACCGCGGCCTGGCCTACTTCCTGCTGGGCCTGGCGATCGTGGCGATCGCGGTCGGTGCGTATGCCCTGTTCACCCACTTGGGCAAGGACAACAACGCCGGCGGTGGTGCGACGAACACACCGGTGGCGAAGGTCGCCGTGCCGGACGTCACCGGCAAATCGGTCGCCGAAGCGACCGCGTTGCTGACCGACAAGGGTCTGAAGTTCGCTCAAGGACCGTCCGAGACCAGCGACACGGTCGGCCGCGGCTCCGCGATCCGGCAGACCCCCGCGCCCGGGACCGAGGCCGAGCAGAATTCGACGGTCACCGTCGTGTTCTCGTCGGGGCGGAGTGCGTTCCCGGTGCCGGACGTGATCGGCAAGTCGGAGTCCGCCGCGCGCAAGGCGCTCGAAGGCACCGCCGCGAACTTCAAGGTCAAGGACAAGGTCGTCGAGCAGGACAGCGACGAGAAGAAGGGCACGGTGCTCGCGGTCAGCCCGGACCCGAACGGGCAGTACCCGTCGGGTCAGGAGTTCACGCTGACGGTGTCCAGCGGCGTCACGAACGTCGAGGTTCCGAACGTCGTGACGGTTCCGGCCGACGACGCGGCCAAGCAGTTGAAGGATCTCGGCTTCCAGGTCGGGTACAAGTACGGAAATGACCCGAACTCGCCGGACGGCATCGTGCTCGCGCAGAGTATCCCGGGCGGTACCAAGAAGCCGAAGGGCACCACGGTCACGCTGACGGTCAACAACCCGCAGGAACCGACCCCGCCGCCGAGCCAGCCGACGGACACACCGACGGAGACACCGAGCTCGCCGGGCATCACGATCGGCGGATGAGACAACAGAACCCCCGGGGCGGCTTCGGCCCCGGGGGTTTTCGTTTGTTCCCTAGCTGACGACCGGCGCGAGGCCGACCGAGCGCGCGACCGCATCCTCGTCGCCGCAGATTGCGAGCCAGTTGGCGAGCATCCGGTGACCGCCCTCGGTCAGCACCGACTCCGGGTGGAACTGCACGCCTTCGACCGGGAGGTCGCGGTGCCGGGCCGCCATGATCACGCCGGCCTCGGTGCGTGCGGTCACCTGCAGCTCGTCCGGCACGGTGTCCTGCGCGATCGCGAGCGAGTGGTACCGGGTCGCGGTGAACGGCGAGGGGAGTCCGGAGAGCACGCCGGCGCCCTCGTGGAACACCTGGCTGGTCTTCCCGTGCAGCAGCTCGTCCGCCCGGCCGACGACACCGCCGTACGCGACGCCGATCGCCTGGAGACCGAGGCAGACCCCGAAGATCGGGACCACGCCACCCTTCTCCTTCACGATGTCCACGCAGGCGCCGGCTTCTTCCGGCGTACCGGGACCGGGGGAGAGCAGGACACCGTCGAACTCACCGGCCTGGTCGGGGGTGACTTCGTCGTTACGCAGCACGGTGGTGTCGGCGTGCAGTTGCTGCAGGTACTGCACCAGGTTGTAGACGAAGGAGTCGTAGTTGTCGACGACAAGGATCCGCGGCATGCAGACCATTGTGACAGCTCCGACCCTTACCGGCCGGTGACCGACGGACTGGCCGACGGGGTCTGTGGATAACCGGGCACGGTGGCGCTCTGGAGGTCCAGGGTGCCTTCGTAGGCAGGCATCGAGATCGAGGACTCGTTCTTCACGTCGTACCCGAGCTGGAACTTCACCACGTAGTCCTGCAGGTTCTCGATGTACTGCGAGTCGTCGAGCGCCTTCTGCAGTTTCCGCCGGTCGCCGATCGCGCTGATCGTGTACGGCGGGAGGTACGGGACACCGTGCAGTACGACGGAGTTGCCGACGCACTTGACCCCGGTGGTGGAGATGACGCGCTGGTTCTGGATCGTCATCGCCTCGGCGCCACCCGCCCACAGTGCGTTCACCACGGCCTGGATGTCCTGCTGGTGGATGACCAGCCAGTTCTCGTCGACGTCCGGGTTCTCCTTGACCACCTCGGGCGGCGCGTCCCGGAGGGTGACGGTCAGCCCCGGGCCGACGACCGGACGGGTGCCGACCTGCTCGGACAGGTCCTCGAACTGCATGGCCAGCTTCGGGTCGATCGATCCCTGCTGCGCCTGCAGCGCCTCGATGTCGTGGGTCAGTGCCGCGTGCTGCCGGACCAGGCTGGCGCTACGGCGGCTCTGTTCCTCCACCAGGCCCGCGAGCGTAGTGTTGCGACTGGGCCGTAGGTCCGTGCCCCGGGCGTTGGTGGCACTGGTCGCGAACAGCAGACCGGCGCACAGCAGCGCCAGCGGCGCACCCACGCGCCACAGCGAAATCCGCCTCAACCTACGCACCAGTGATCTCCACGTTGCTGTCTGCACTACGCTAACCCGGACCGACCCGCACAGGTCGTTGCGGTCAGCTTATGCGTCCGTCCTTACAAGGAGTTCAGTCGTGCCCGAGTCGAGCAGTCGCAACAAGAAGAAGACCGAGAAGGTCAAGGTCGAGAAGACCCCGAAGAGGCCGCGTACCACCAGCCGCGTGTGGGTCGCGCCGCTGATGCTGTTCTGCTGGCTGCTCGGTCTCGCCTGGCTGGTCGTCTTCTACGTGGCCGGCCAGGACATCCCGGTGATGAAGGACCTCGGCAACTGGAACCTGCTGATCGGCATGGGCCTGATCGCGGTCGGGTTCGTGGTCTCCACGCAGTGGGTCTGACCCCGCTCGTCCGAGAGTTATCCACACCCGTATCCCCAGTTGTGCACACCGATTCGGGCGAGTTATCCCCAAGCTGACCGTTACTTCTCCACGAAAACCGCTCCGAAATCGCTCAAATCTGTGGATAAATCAGGTTTGAGTGGATGAGTTTCCACACTGTTCACGTTGGCAGCGGCCGGTTGTCCACGACCTTCTTCATCACGATCGTCGAGGTCATCCGCTGGACACCCGGCAGCCGCGCCAGCCGCTCGTCGCGCAGCCGCTGGAACGTCGCGATATCCGCTGTGACCACCCGGACGAAGTAGTCCGGCTCGCCGAACAGCCGCTCCGCGTGCACCACCTCCGGGATCTGCTCGAGCCCCGCCTCGAACCCGGCCACCGACTCCTCCCGGTCCATCGTGACCGCGAGCAGCACCTCGAACCCGTGCCCGACCGCGCCCGGATCGACCACGGCCCGGTAGCCGGAGATCACCCCGCCGCGCTCGAGCTCCCGCAGCCGGCGATGACACGGGGCGGCACTCAGCCCGATCCGCTGAGCCAGTTCGGTCACCGTCAGCCGGCCCTCGGCCTGGAGCACCGCAAGGATCTTGCGATCAATCGCATCCATGCCAAGAATCCTATCCTTAGAGCGCCTGATTGAGCATGAAGTCGCAAGATAAGTTCGAGGATTCAGCAGTAATCTTGCGCCATGCTCGACCTTCTGCCCGTCGCAGCAGCCTGCTTCGGCATTCCGCAGTACCTTCCACAGATCCTCAAACTCCGCCGGACCGGGGACACCGCCGGAGTCTCCTGGGCGTGGGCGACGCTGACGAGCATCAACAACGCCGCCTGGTTCTGCTACTTCATGGCCTCCGGCTACTGGACCGCGAGCCTGCCCTCGACCGCCGCAAGCACGTTGGCCGGCACTGTCTCGGTGATGCTCGTACGCCGCGGCGCTCTCAACCGCGAAGCCATCCGCTGGATCTGCGCATGGGCGGGGCTCCTCGCTCTCGCGGCAGCTCTCGGCGGACGGGTCGGCCTGGGTACTCTCCTCGCCGCCGCCTCGATCGTCCAGGTCGCACCTTCCCTATGGACGGCGTACCGCACCGCTCACCCGACCGGCATCTCGAAGGGCACGTGGGCGCTCGTCTGTGGGGAACTGTCCTGCTGGCTCGCCTTCGGCCTGTGGAAAACCGATCCCCGACTGATCACCCTCGGGGCGACCGGCGTATTGGCCGGCATTCTCATGCTCGCCCGGGCACAACAGGCGGGCGTACTGTCGAAGCAGCGGTAGCGACCTGGGGGAGACCGGGGAGGGTCGCACCATGTTCGTACAGGTCATCCAGGGGCAGGTCACCGACGCCGAGCAGGCGCACGCCGCGATGGATCGGTGGATGGAAGAACTCGCGCCCGAGGCGCCCGGCTGGCTGGGGACCACCGCCGGCGTCACCGCGGACGGAAGGTTCATTGCACTGGCCCGCTTCGAGTCCGCTGATGCAGCGCGGCGCAACAGCGAGTCGCCGGCGCAGGACAAGTGGTGGCACGAGTTCTCGTCACTATTCAGTGGCGACGCCGCCTTCTACGACTCCGAGGACATCACGCCCGCCATGTACGGCGACCCGGACATGGCCGGCTTCGTACAGGTGATTCGGGGGCGGGTCTCGAACCCGGAGCGCGTGCGGGAGCTGCTGGCGACCGATCCGACCCCGTGGCTCGCGCTCCGGCCTGAGGTGATCGGCCGCACCTTCGCGCTGTTCGACGACGACCGCTTCGCGACGACCTTCTACTTCACCTCCGAGGCGGAAGCCCGCGAAGGTGAGCGGAAGGAGCCGCCGGCGGAGCTGAAGGCGCTGGTCGACGAGCTCGACTCGCTCGACGCCGAGCCGCCGGAGTTCTTCGACCTCAAACAGCCCTGGCTGTACTCGCCTGCATCTACGTAGAGATATATGTAGACATGTGCGTAGCCTTCTGCGTATAGTTCTACGTAGGAGGAGAGACCGATGCCTAACAAGACGATCTACGTGTCCGACGACGACCTGCCGCTGTACAAGAAGGCGCAGGAGCTCGCCGGGAACCTGTCTTCGGCGATCTCGATCGCGCTGCGGAAGTACGTCGAGCTCGAAGAAGGACGGCTCGAGGGGTACGACGAGATCACCGTGCGGGTCGGCCGGGGCGCCGGCCGCAAGCAGCGGTTCTCCGGCGTACTGCTGGCCGAAGGCGGGCGGTCGAGCAGCACCGGCTACGAGGCCTTCAAGGTCTACCGGAGCCGGACCGGCAAGTTCGTCCTGCATGCCGATCGCCGCAGCCAGTACACGGTCAGCGGCGACGACGAGCGCTATCTGTCCGGCTGGCGCTCCTGGGTCGGCAACTGGAGCAGCGACCAGTCCTGGAGCATGGCGCAGGGCGAGGCCACGCTGAACATCGTCGAAACCGTCGAGGAGCTTCGCGAGCTGATCCCCGAAGACCTCTACGAGCTGGTCGAGGAAGCCGCCAATCAACCGGCGGTGGAGGACCTCGACATCTAGACCCCACGACACAAACGAAAACTACGGCGCCTTCCGCGCCGGGAGTGGGGCGCTGACGCCACCACCGGCGACCTGAGCCAGGTCGCGGGGCGGTCGAACACGCCCTGAAACAACCCCTTGGCCACCTGGGGGCAGGTTCCCCCTGCCCGAACACCTGCGAGGAACACTCATGTCAGCTGCGATCGACGTCATCGGACTGCGCAAGTCCTACGACGAGAAACTCGTGCTCGACGGCATCGACCTGAACGTTGCCGAAGGCACCATCTTCTCCCTGCTCGGCCCGAACGGCGCCGGCAAGACCACCGCGGTGCAGATCCTGTCCACCCTCGTCACCGCCGATGCCGGCGAGATCCGGGTGGCCGGCCACGACCTGCACCGCAACCCCGAGGCGGTCCGCGCCGCGATCGGCGTCACCGGGCAGTTCTCCGCGGTCGACGGCCTGATGACCGGTCGGGAGAACCTGATCCTGATGGCCGACCTGTACCACTTGGGCAAGCAGCAGGCCCGGCGACGGGCGGACGAGCTGCTGGAGCAGTTCGACCTGATCGAGGCCGGCAAGAAACTGGCGATGACGTACTCCGGCGGCATGAAGCGTCGTCTGGATCTCGCCATGACCCTGGTCGGTCGCCCGCAGATCATCTTCCTCGACGAGCCGACCACGGGTCTCGACCCGCGCAGCCGGCACAGCATGTGGACGATGATCCGCGAACTGGTCGCCGGCGGCGTCACGGTCCTGCTCACCACGCAGTACCTCGACGAGGCCGACCAGTTGGCCGACCGGATCGCCGTCCTCGACCACGGACGACTGGTCGCCCAAGGTACGCCGGAAGAGCTCAAGCGGCTCGCACCGGGCGGACACATCCGGCTGCGTTTCACCTCGCCGGACGCGTTCTCGCTGGCCGGACAGGTGCTGCCGACCGCAGTACCGAATCGGGAATCGCTGGTTCTGCAGGTGCCGAACGACGGCAGTGTGCACGCGCTGCGCTATCTGCTGGCCCGGATCGACGACGCCTCGCTCGAGGTCGACGAACTCACTGTCCACACGCCCGACCTGGATGACGTCTTCTTCGCCGTCACCGGTCAGCCCACCGAGAAAGTTGCCGCGAAATGAGTTACGCACTGCAGGACACCGGCACCATGCTCCGCCGCAACCTACGGCACGCCCAGCGGTACCCGGGCCTGTCCCTCGGCGCCCTCGGGATGCCGGTCATCATGATCCTGCTGTTCGGCCTGATCTTCGGCGACACGTTCTCGAACGGTCTCGGCGGCGGGGGCGGACGCGGCGACTACATCAACTTCCTCACCCCGGGCATCCTGCTGATGTCGATCGCCTCCGGGACGATGTCGCCCGCGGTCGCGGTCTGCATGGACATGACCGAGGGCATCGTCGCCAGGTTCCGGACGATGGCGATCTTCCGGCCGGCCGTGCTGACCGGGCACGTGCTCGGCAACGTGATCCTGACCATCGTGAGCCTGTGCCTGGTCGTCGGCTTCGCCGTCCTGATCGGGTTCCGCCCGAACGCGTCGGTCGGTGAATGGCTGCTGGCGGCCGGGTTGCTGATCGCGGTGACCGTCGCGCTGACCTGGTTCGCGATCGCGCTCGGGCTGACCAGCAAGACGCCGGAGAGCGCGAGCAACATCGTCCTGCCGATCAGCCTGCTGCTGCCCTTCCTCAGCAACACGTTCATCCCGCTGGACGCGATGCCGAGCGGCATCCGGTGGTTCGCGGAGTACCAGCCGTTCACCCCGATCATCGACACCCTGCGGCACCTCCTGCTGGGAACGCCGATGGACAACGGCGATGGCTGGCTGGCCCTGGCCTGGTGCCTGGCGATCGCGATCGTCGGCTACTTCTGGGCTCAGAAGAACTACAACAAGGGGACGGTGGCCTAGCTCGGTGCGCCCATCAGGTTCGCGCGGGTGCGGACGTGGGCGGGCACCAACAGGTCACAGTCGGGATTGTTCTCCGGTTCGCCGGCGACGACGTGGAGCGGGATCACGCCTGTCCAGTAGGGCAGGTCGAGGTCCTGCTCGTCGTCGTTGGCGGGCCCGTTACGAGTCTTCACCGACGCTTCGGTGAGCGAGAGCGCGAGCACCGAGGTCTTGGCCAGCTCCTTGCGGTTCGGCGGCCGTACGGCGGTCGACCGGCCGGGGACGAGATGGTCGACGATCCGGTTGAGACCGTGCAGCTTCTCGTCCGGGTCGGTGATCAGCCGCGGTACGCCGAAGATGACCGCAGACCGGTAGTTCACCGAGTGGTGGAACGCGGACCGCGCCAGTACCAGCCCGTCGGTGTGGGTGATGGTCACGCAGATCGTCTGCTCCGGCGCCGCGACCACGCTGCGCGCGGCGACCGAGCCGTGCAGGTACAGCGTCCCGTCCGGCCCGCGATCCAGATCCACGCCGTACGCCGTCGGCAGGACCAGCGGAGCGCCGTCGACCACGACGCCCAGATGACAGAACATGCCGTCGAGCAGTACGTCGTACAGCGCCTCGCGATCGGTCGCGGCACGTTCCTTCGAGCGGCGGAGTTGTGTCCGAGCGGTCGGCTGCAGTGGACTGGTCATGGCATCAGAGTGCTGGCCGGAGTGGCATGCTGGCACGGTCCATTCCCGTTCGAATCAGGTAGTCCATTCGTGGAGAGCTCGCTCCCGCTGACCATCGACCGCGCTGCCGGCCTCCCGCTGCATCTGCAGCTGGCGGAGCAGTTCCGGGCCGCTGTCCTCGACGGCCGGCTCCAGGCAGGCCACCGGCTCCCGTCCACCCGCGACCTCGCCCGGGACCTGTCCGTCTCGCGGTCCGTGACACAGGCGGCGTACGACCAGCTGCACGCCGAGGGCTGGATCGAAGGCCGTATCGGCGCCGGCACGTTCGTCACGGACGTCGTCCCGCTGCAGCCCGCCGTACGACGTCATACCCCGCATCTGGCGAATCCCGACGCCGAACTGCTGACGCTGCGGCCCGGCATCCCGTACATCGCTCCGGCGCCTGACCCCGGCTGGCGTCGCGCCTGGCGTGAGGTGTCGACGCAATCTCCGCCGCGCGGGTACGACGACGCCGCCGGCCTCCCCGCCTTGCGCGCCGCGCTCGCCGACCACGTCGGGCGAGTCCGCGGAATCGCCTGCGGACCCGAGAACGTGCTCGTCACCAACGGCACGGTGCACGGACTGCGCCTGCTCCTCACCGTGACCCGGCAGGCCGGCGACCGGATCGCGATCGAGGATCCCGGCTATCTCAACGCGGTGGTCGCCGCGCGCGACCACCGGCTCGAGATCGTCGACGTCCCGGTCGACGAGGACGGTCTGCAGGTCGATGCGCTGACGGACGACGCGACCGCGGTCTACGTCACGCCGTCACACCAGTACCCGCTCGGCGGCCGGCTACCCGTTGCCCGACGCAACGAACTGATCCGCTGGGCGCGGCGTACCGGCGCCCAGCTGATCGAGGACGACTACGACAGCGAGTTCCGGTACGACGTCGCGCCGCTGCCCGCGCTCGCCCAACTGGACCTCGAGCGCGTCGTCCACCTCGGCACGCTGTCGAAGACGCTCAGCCCCGCGCTCCGCCTCGGTTGGCTGGTCGCGTCCGAGGAGACGGTCGACCGCCTCGCCACGTTCCGCGCCAACTCCGGCGACTGGCCCGGCTGGCCGATGCAGGCCGCCTTGCTCGCGATGCTCCGCGACGGCTACCTCGACCAGGCCGTACGCCGCGGTCGCCGCCTGTACGCGGACCGGCGTACGCACACGGTCGCCGCGCTCTCGCCGTACGGCCAGGTCATCGGCCAGGACGCCGGCCTGCACGTCACGCTGCTGCTGCCCGACGACGCCGACGATCTCCGCATCGCTGCCGCAGCTCGTCAGGCCGGCGTTGTCGTCGCCCCGCTGTCGGAGTACCGACGCAGCGTCCCAGGACCGCCAGGGCTGGTAATCGGCTACGCGACGCCGTCGACGTCCGACCTACACCGAGCCCTGACAATCCTGACCGAGGTCCTCAGTCGCCGTTGAGTTGGTCGCCCGGGGCCACGACGCTCCAGCGGAAGTAGACCGGGTCGGCATAGGTGCCGTTCGCAACCTTGCCCAGGCCGTTGATCACGGTCGCCGTTCCGTTGGCATGGCCAACGGCGTAGAGGTTGGCCGTCCTGGTGTCTTTGTCGATGCCGAGCAGGAGCGTGCCGTACTTGCCACACCTCTCGGCGATCAAGGTTTCGAAGCCTTGCCAGGTCTTGGTGCGGACCTGTTTCACGATCGGCTTCATCGGCGACGTGATCGGGATCCGGATGGTGTACAGCGCGCCGCCACGGGTATTCGCGAGGAAGGTGTCGTACGTCCGGGTCTTGCTGATGAGAGCCATCGACTTGACCGACGCGAACCCGTTCGCCGAACCGGCACTGCGCCAGGCGCTCCCGGTCAGGTTCCAACGCAGTAATGTGCCGTCGCTGCGCAGCCCGTACGCGAAGTGGTGGTAGTAGGTGGTGCTGCCCGGAGCTTCGGCGTACTCGGCGGCCTCCAACGACGTGTAGCTCGACCAGCCGCCACCGATGCGGACGTGGGCGTCCCCGCCCTCGTTGAAGTTGTAGAACCGGTAGTAGAGGCCGTCGCCTTCCACGACATAGCCGGAGCGGTCCACGCCCCCGGTGCTCGGCTCACTGACGAAGGTGGTGCTGAGGCGAACCTGTCCCGGCTTGAAGACACCGGCGGTGCTACCCGGCGCACTCGTCGTCGGCGGCGTCCCGGCCGTGACCGTGGCGCCGGTGTGAGCACCGGCCGCGGTGACAGATCCCACGTCCTCCGTACAGGCAGCGGTCGCGTTCTGCGTGCCGGCGCCGGTTGCGTGTGCGGACGGCGCCAGTACGGCACCACCCAAAGCCACGGTGCCGGCCAGTGCCGCGGCAAACCTTCTTCGGTTCAAAACTCCTCCAAGTCCTTATTCACCGTTGAGTGGGTCGATGTCCGGGGTGCTGCCCCAGCGGAAGTACACCGGCGCGCCGTACCGGCCCGCGGCCGAGCTGACGTGGTTGATCACCGTGGCGGTACCGTTGGCGCGGCCAACGGCGTACCAGTGGGCCGTCTTGGTGTCCTTGTCGATGCCGACGAGCAGCGTGCCGTAGTTGCCGCACTTGCTCGCGAGCAGCTTCTCGAAGCCCTGCCAGGTCTTGGTGCGGACCGTTTTCACGATCGGTTTCATCGGTCCGGCGGTCGGGATGTGGATGGTGTAGAGCGCGCCGCCGCGGGTGTTCGCGAGGAACGTGTCGTACGTCGCGGTCTTGCTGATCAACGCCATCGACTTCACCGCCGCGAACCCGGTCGCCGACCCGGCACTCCGCCAACCGCTGCCGATCACCGACCAGCGGAACAGTGTGCCGTCGCTGCGCAGTCCGTACGCCGTCGTCCGCGCTGTGGTCTGGGAAACCTCCACCGCGGTGAAGTTCGACCACCCGCCACCGATCCGCTGCGTCACGTTCGGCAGGCCCGGGACGAACTCGTTCATCGTGTCGATGGAGTAGAGGCGGTAGTACAACGAGTCGCCTTGCACTACCCAGCCGTCGTTCGTGGCGCCCAAGTTGGACGCGTCGCTCGTGAACGTCGTACTGAATCGGACCGCGCCCGGCGCAAACACGCCGAAGACAGGCCCGGGCAGCCCGACGCTCCGCGCCGGATAGCCCACCGTGATCCCACCGTTGTCTTGCGTCCCGCTGTCTAGCACCGACCCCGGCGCCAGCGAGCATGATGCCCCGGTCGCCGCCGACCCGGCGGCGTGTGCCGATGACACAAACACCGCCGCAGTCAACGCAACCGCCCCCGCCAGGCTGGAGACAATAGTCCGCCGCATAACGATCCCTCCCCAGATCTGGTCCTTCCACAGACCCAGATGCGAGCAGGACCGAAAAGGTTACGTCAATCGCCGTTCAGCGGATCGAAGGCGAACCGCCACCGGAAGTCGACCGGATCGCCGAACGTCACCGGGACCTTGCCGAGCCCCTTGATGACAGTGGCCAGACCGTTGGCGTGCCCCACGGCGTACAGGTAGGCCGAGGCGGTGTTCTTGTCGATCCCGAGCAGAAGGCTGCCGGTATTGCCGCACTTCGCGGCGGCCAGCGTCTCGAACACCTGCCACGTCGTGGTCCGCACCCGCGTGACGACAGGCTTCATCGGCGAGCTGGTCGGGATGCGCACCGTGTAGAGCGCACCACCGCGGGTGTTCGCCAGGAACGTGTCGTACTTCGCGGTCTTGCTGATCAGCGCCATGGTCTTGACGGCGGAGAACCCGGGTGCTTCTCCCGACCGCCGCCAAACGAGACCGTCCACCCGCCAGCGGAAGAGCATGCCGTCACTCCGAAGCCCGTACGCCGAGTCCCGCAGAGTCTGTCCGTGCTGGACCGGGGTGTAGTCGTTCTCCTCGACCAGCCTGAAGCTCGTCCAACCGCCGCCGATCCGGATGTGCTGCGGTGGACTGATGTAGCTACCGAGCGTCGGCTCCACGGTGTAGTCGGTACGCGACAGGACATCACCTCGGACAACCCATCCGACCGCCGTGAAGAACCCCACCTCGGAATCCTCGCGGAACGTTGAACTGAGCCGGACCTCACCCGGCGCGTAGACCCCTTTCCCGACTCGCGTCGGAAACGCTTGCACGGTCGGTGGAGTCGTGGCGGTGATCCGCCGGAAGGTGTGGTCTCCGGTTGCCGTCACCGAGCCGGCGTTGATCTCGCAGGTGACCGCCGCGGTAGTCGTCGCGGCTTGTGCGGGCGGCAGAAATGCCGTCGTGAGAAGAAGCGCCGCGCCGGCCGCGAGGCAGGCGCATGTGATGCTTGGTCGGGACATTTGCCCTCCCCCTCTCTCCCCACCAAGCACGATAGAACTGAGAGCCCACTGAGCGTCAGGGCTCAGCCGGGTTGTTGCGCAACGGCGGTTGTACGACGGGGGTGTCTGCGTCCCAGGTCAGTTGGGAGAGCCACATGGTGCGGCCCTTGGGGTCGGTGCCTGCCTGGGTTGGGTTCCAGGCGTGGTAGACGAACCAGTTGCCGAGGACCATGTTGTGGCCGGGGCCGGCGGCGTCCGCGCTGGACGACAGGATCGGGTCGCCGGACTTGGTGCAGGGGCCGGTCGGGGAGTCGCAGAGGGCGTGGCCGACGGCGTACGTCGGTTTGTCGAACGCGTTGCCGGAGTAGAAGAGGTGGAACTTGCCGTTGCGCTCGACCATGTACGGGGCCTCGACGAGGTTGCCCTCCCAGGGCAGGTCCTGCTTGATCATGCGGTGCACCGGACCGGTCAGCGTGAGGCCGTCGGCGGACAGTTCGGAGACGTAGATCCAGGTGTCGACGCCGATCGCGTTCCCGTCGTTCTTCCAGTACAGCCAGCGGCGGCCGGTGGAGTCCTGGAACGGCGACGCGTCGATCGAGCCGCCCTCGTCGGCCTGACTGATGAGCGGTCATGGAGATTTGTCGACATATGGACCTTGGGGTGTGGACGCGACCGCGACGCCGACGCACTGGTGACCGGACGCGAGATCGCGCGTCGTGTAGTACATGACGTACCGGTCCGCCGCATGCACCGCGACCTCGGGCGCCCACACCCTTCCGGGCGCGGTCCAATCCGGTAACGACGGCAGCGCGTCACCGACCTGCCGCCAGGACACGAGGTCCGTCGACGTCAACGTCTGCACGTTGCCGAGCGGCCCGTTCGTCGCGAAGGCGAAGTACTCGTTGCCCACCGCAATGATCTGCGGATCAGCGAAACTCCCGTCGTACACCGGATTGCAGAACATCTATGAAGACTCCTCACGTAGCGGCAGACCCATAAGCTTTGATGCCTCGGTTCAGACCGGCCAACCCCGCCCGCTCGCCGAGTCGTGGAGAGTGGTTCCGAAAACCTGCCGTTATTCACGACTCGGCGTTCGGGGCCGGAACCGTTCGCCTCGACTCGGCGGGGTTGTGGATGAGGCGGGCCAACGAGTGTGCCCGTCGCACAGCCGAACCTCCGGCTGACCGCCGAAGGCAGCCAACAATCTAAAACCTCTTCTTTGTTCTTGTGTTCTCTCTGATCGCTTCCTTGCAGGCTCGCCGGCCTTCTACTTGCTCTCGTAGAACTTCAGGTAGTCGAAGGTTGCGACCGGGGGCGGGTTCGCGCCGGTGAACTCGCCGTGGGCGTAGAGGCCGATGCGGGCGGCGGCCGGGAGGACCCAGGACGCTCCCCAGGTCCAGTTCTTCCCGTCGACGGAGGTCCCGGCCCGGTAGACGTGCTCGCCGCCGGCGTTCTCGTGGTACGCGATCCGCATCCACATCGTCGGCGCGGTCCGGCCGATCGCGGCAGCGCCGTACGACGTGGCGCCGTCGGACGGCCGCGCAACCAACTCACGCCCGTACTCCGTCTGGCGGGTCTTCCAGATCGCGACATCGCCGAGGCGCGCGAAGTCGTCGTCGTTCAGGTAGACGATCATCCCGGCCTGCTGGTAGTTGCGAACGTCATCGATGCCGGTGTCCAGGTGCAGCTTGGTCTCGGCGATCCAGCTCTTCCCGGCCGGCGTCGAGTGCAGCAGGAGGCCGGCGTTGTTCCCGCTACCGACCAGGTCGGCGTTCTCCAACGGCCAGCTCAGGTTGCCGTCAGCAACAGTCGCCTGGTCATCCTGACGCACCCAGGTCCAGTCCGCACCGAGCGCGCCGTCGAAGTCGTCACCGGCGAGCAACTTCCCGGTCCGCGGTACTGCTGCCAGCTGCGTCACCGGCTTGGCGGCGGGCCTGACGGTCAGGTTGTCCACCTCGGCGTTTCCGACCCACCGCACCGGAGCCGCCGCCAGCCTCAACCCGGGCACGCTGAGCTGCGCCTCCGCGTAAACGTCTCCTAGGCCTGCGTCATTCAGTCGTGCTGTCACGCTGGATTCACTGGCCTGCACCGACAGCTTGTTCCACTGCGTACGGTCGAAGTCGGCGGGCAGGTTCACAGACGTCGTACGCCGCCCGACCGCCAACGTCAGGCGGTTGTTCGCAACAGACGCGACCACCTGATTGCCCAGGACTGTGGTGAAACTGGTGCCCAGCTTGACGTCCGCTTCGACACGGAGCGAACCGCCGGGCGCCGAGACGCGGGTTCGGGCTGCGCCCTGGATGGAGGCCGTGGGGCCGCCGACCGCGTCGCCCGGGTTGGCTGTTGCACCGAGTAGGCCGGCGGCAGGGTTGGTCGAGTCGATGCCCAGCGACGAGCCGGTTGTCGGCGCGGGGACCGGGCCCTCAGACGGGCCTTGGCCGGCGCGCGTGCGGGGCCAGCCGTTGATCCAGTCGATCCGGTCGATCAGCATCGGGCGGCGGTTGATGCCGAACGGGTCGGTCAGCCACGGCGTACCGCGGTCGATCGCGTGGTAGACGATGTGGTCCTGGCCGGCCGCGTCGGTGATGAACGCGTGGTGGCCGGGGCCGATCCACTTGTTGCCGTTCTGCGTGATCACCGTCGTACCGCCGACGCGGGAGTCGGTGAGCTTGGCGCCGTCGGCGTCCACGAACGGCCCGCGCGGGGAGCGGGACCGGCCGGCGAAGACGGAGTACCCGGTGGTCGGGCCGGCGCAGCAGTTCATCGACGAGCCCATGAAGTAGTACCAGCCGTCGCGGTAGACGACGTACGAGCCTTCGTACCGGTCGCCGATCGTGACCTGGGTCGGGGTGCCAACCGCGTGCATGCCGTCGGCGCTCAGCTCCGTCACGGAGATGCCGCCGTTGAAGCCGCCGTAGTACAGGTACCGCTTGCCGTCGGCGGCAGTCAGCTCGGCCGGGTCGATCGTGCCGAGGTAGCCGCCGTTGCCGTCGGGTCGCGGCGCTACGACAGGGCCGTCGCTCGCGGTCCACGGTCCGGCCGGCGTCGGCGCTGTGGCCACGCCGATCGCGGGGTCACCACCGGCGTTGGCGGTTGTGTCGGTGACGGTGAAGTACATGACGTAGCGGCCGCCGAAGTACCGGATGTCGGGCGCCCAGAAGAACGAACCGGGCGCGGCCCATGCCGGCTTGGTCTGGTCGTTGAAGACCGTGCCGAGGTACTCCCAGGAACTGAAGTCCTTGGTTCGGGCCATGTGCATCAGCCCGAACGGGCCGTTCGCGACGAGCGGGTCGGAGGTGGCGTACGCATACCAGTAGCCGTCCCGGCCCTGGATGATCGACGGGTCGGCGAAGGAGTCGGCGAAGCTGGATGTGACGGGATTGGTGGTGGTCACTACCGGCGCCGCGGTGGCGGCCGACGTACCGGCCGCTACTGCGACGACAGCAAGTGCTGTGGCGAGTAGTCGTTTCGAAGGCACAGGGCGGTCCCTTCAGCTCAAACGGATCAGATGCCACGAAGCGGGCGGCAACGTGGCGGTGCAGACACCGTCGACGATCTCGGTGCCATCCACGGTCCGGGGCGTCACCCGGTCCGGCTGGTCCGCGGTGTTCACCGCAGACCGGTCCTCGTCGTACAGAGCCAGGTGCTGGATCAAACCTCCGGCCACCGGGATCTCCAGGTCGATCGTGTCGGTCTCGCTCCGGTTCACCACGAAGATCGCGGTCTCCCCGGTGTTCTCGTCGTACGTCGCTGTGCTCCACAACGCCGGGAGCTTGCCGAAGGCGGCGGTGTGGATGTCCGGTCCGCCGGTGATCGCGGTCTGCAGCACGGTCGGGCCGGCGTACCGCGCGGTCAGGGCGAACGGGTGGAAGATCGTCTGCCGCCAGGCGCGGCCGCCGGGCTCGGTCCGGATCGGGGCGATCACATTGACCAGTTGCGCGAGGCAAGCAATCTTCACCCGGTCGGCGTGCCGGAGCAGGGTGATCAGCAGGCTGCCGACCACGACTGCGGCGTCGACGGTGTAGCTGTCCTCGATCAGCGGGCCGACCTCACGGATGCCGAGACCGAGTTCGCCGGGGAAGTGCTGCTGGTACCAGACGTTCCACTCGTCGAACGACAGCGTCAGTTCCTTGTCGCTGCGCTTCAGTGCCTTGACGTGGTCGGCGGTCGCGATGACCGACGAGATCATCCGGTCCATCTCCTCGGCGGCGGCCAGGAAGCTCGCCTGGTCGCCGTCGCGCGGTTCGTAGTACGCATGCAGGCTGATGTGGTCGACCAGGTCGTACGTCCGCTCGAGGACGACGCGTTCCCACTCGCCGAACGTCGGCATCCCGGCGTTGCTCGAACCACAGGCGACCAGCTCGAGATCGGGCTCGACGCGCCGCATCGCGTTCGCGGTCTCCTCGGCGAGCCGTGCGTACTCGTCGGCGGTCTTGTGGCCGATCTGCCACGGCCCGTCCATTTCGTTGCCCAGGCACCAGATCCGGATGCCGTGCGGCTCCGGGCTGCCGTTCGCGACGCGGCGGTCGCTGAGCGCGGTCCCGGCCGGGAGGTTGCAGTACTGCAGCAGGTCGACGGCCTCGCGGATCCCGCGGGTACCGAGGTTGACCGCCCAGATCGGCTGTACGTCGGCCTTGCGCGACCACGCGACGAACTCGTCGGTGCCGAACTGGTTCGGCTCGATCGCCCGCCAGGCCAGGTCGAGCCGGCGCGGCCGCTGGTCCTTCGGGCCGACGCCGTCCTCCCAGTCGTAGTTCGACACGAAGTTCCCGCCGGGGTAGCGGACCGCGGTGACGCCGAGCTCCCGGACCAGCTCGAGCACGTCCTCCCGGAACCCGTCCGCGTCGGCCCGCGGATGCCCCGGCTCGTAGATCCCGGTGTAAACGCACCGCCCCATGTGCTCGACGAACGAACCGAACAGCCTCCGGTCCAGTGCGCCCACCACGAACGCCGGGTCAACCATGAGCCGAGCCACAAGGCCTCCCGCGAGTCGTTTACAACGTTTAACGTGGTTGTCTACAACGATTGACAATCGCTGTAAAGAGTTCACGGTGGCAGACTCGGGCGACAGGCCGGCGACTGGAGGTTCTCGGGATGGCGACCAGGCTGAGTGATGTGGCCGCGCAGGCCGGCGTTTCGGTCAAGACCGTGTCGAACGTGATCAACGACTACCCGCACATCACCGCGCGGACCCGGGCCAAGGTCGAGGCCGCGATCGCCGCCCTGGGCTACCGGCCGAACGTCAGCGCCCGCTCACTGCGCAAAGGCCGCTCGGACTTCATCGCGCTGGCCATCCCGGAGATGGCCTCGCCGTACTTCGCCGAGCTCGGCGCCGAGATCAGCCGGGCCGCGAAGCGTCGCGGGATCACCGTGCTGATCGACCAGACCGAGGGCGAGTCCGCGGCCGAGAAGCTGGTCCTGGACGGGATGCGCGGGCAACTGATCGACGGCATCATCTTCTCCCCGATCACGACCGTGCCGGCCAAGCTGACCGTCGCCGACATCGGGAAGCCGCTGGTCCTGCTCGGCGAGCGACCGGCCGGCGGCCAGTTCGACCGGGTCGCGGTCAACTCGGTCCAGGCGTCGTGCGACGCCACCACGCATCTGATCTCGATCGGCCGACGGCGGATCGCGGCGATCGGCGTCGGTGGGACGAGCACCGGGGTGGTACGGCGGAAGGGATACCGGAAGGCACTCAAGGCGGCCGGCCTGCCACACGATCCGGCGCTCGAGCTCGCCGGGACCGGATACCACCGCGAGGACGGCGCCGCGTCGATGCGCGAACTGCTGGCATTGCCCGAGCCACCGGACGCGGTCTTCTGCTTCAACGACCTACTCGCCCTCGGCGCACTCCGAACGCTGGCCGACGCCGGACTGCGCGCTCCGCATGACATCGCCGTGGTCGGCTTCGACGACATCGAGGACGGCCGGTACCACTCACCGACGCTGTCCACGATCTCGCCCGACAAGGAGTGGCTGGCCGACAACGCGGTCGCCCTACTCCTGGACCGGATCGCCGGAAACGGTGAAGCCGCCCATCGCGACCTCACCGTTCCGTACACCCTACAGATCCGCGAATCGACGGCCGGCTAGCGCCTGTCCTATCGCTCCGGGAAACCGGCGAGTTGCTTGGCCAGTCCGTTCTGCGTCTTACCGAGGCGACCAGCCAGACCGAGTACGGCGTTCCGCACCGGACGAATCGCCCGCGGGACATTGGCCAGCCGGGTCAGGCGGTGTGCGAGTCCGATGACCCGGACCGCCTCCGCACGGCTGTTCGTCGCGTAGGCATCCAGGCCTGACTCGTCACCGGCCAGCGCCGCCGACAGTGCGTCCGCCAGAACGACCGCGTCGCGCAGGCCCAGGTTCATGCCCTGACCGCCGGCCGGGCTGTGCGTGTGCGCCGCGTCGCCGGCGAGCAGCACCCGGCCGGACCGGTACTTGTCCGCGACCCGCTCGTGGATCCGGAAGCGGGAACCCCAGACGACCTCGGTGACCTTCGGGTGCGACTTCCGCGGACCGCGGTCGTCGACCAGGTGCTGCGCGAATGCCAGGTCGGGGTGCTCGGGCGCATCGTGCACCTCAGCGACCAGACGGAAGCTTCCGTCCGGCAAGGGTGCGACGACGAGCAGTCCGGCCGCCGCGAAGTACAGCGCGACCTCGTCGGTCGGCAGCCCACTTGCGACGCGTACGTCGACCAGGCTCAGCGACAGCTCCAGCGTGTTGCCGGGCATCCGCAGGCCGGCCAGCTCGCGGATCGTGCTGTGCATGCCGTCGGCGGCCACGACGTACTGCGCGTGGATCACGTCGCCGTTGTCCAGCGTGACCTCCGCACCGTCGGGGGTCTGGGCCAGCCCGGTCGCGGCGTACGGGCGGAGGACCGAGCCGCCGAGTTCCTCGAGCCGGTCGAGCAGGACCTGCTCGGTGACGGGTTGCGGGATCATCGTGACGAACGGGTACGCGGTCGGGAGGTCCTCGAAGCCGACCGGGATCAGCTTGCGGTCACCGGCCCGGATCGCGAAGTCCTCCAGCTCCAGCCCCCGGTCGACGAGCTGCTTGGTCACCCCGAGCGGCTCCAGCACCTCCAGAGTCCGCGGGTGGATCACACACGCCCGCGAGGTGTTCGTGCCCTCGGCCTGCTTGTCGATCACCACCACGTCGTGCCCGTGCAGCTTGAGACCGACCGCCACCGCGAGCCCGACCGGACCCGCACCTACCACTACGACCTCTGCATTCCGCGGAGTCATCGTCGCTCCTTTCCTGACCCCTTCCCCCGAGCGAAGCGAGGGGTCTCTTTCGTCTTTCGTTTTATCAACGCTTGTTGACTTCTACGTTAGGACCGCTCCCGAGGAAAGTCAACAAGTGTTGGCATATGCTGTGTGGCATGGCAGAGAAGAAGTCGGACCGGACCCGGGCGTCGATCCTCGCGGCGGCCCGGGAGCGGTTCGGTGCGGACGGGTACGAGCGCGCCACGATCCGGGCGATCGCGGCCGACGCGTCGATCGACCCGGCGATGGTGATGCGGTACTACGGCAGCAAGGAGAAGCTGTTCGCGGCCGCAGCGGAGTTCGACGTACGACTACCGGATCTGCGCGACGTACCGCGCGAGCAGGCCGGAGAAGTGCTCGTGCGCCACCTGGTCGAGCGGTGGGAGGAGGACGACACGCTACGGGTGCTGCTGCGTACTGCGGTCACCAACGAGGCCGCGGCCGAGCGGATGCGGCAGGTGTTCATCGGGCAGCTCACGCCCGCGTTCGAGCGCGCCGCGATGGACGAGCCGGCCGTGCGGGCGGGGTTGATCGCGACGCAGGCGCTTGGCTTCGCGCTGTGCCGCTACATCCTCGCGTTCGAGCCGATCGTCGGCCTGTCCACCGACGACGCGGTCGCGTGGCTCGGCCCGACGATCACGCGCTACTTGACCTCGCCGGTGCCAAGTGTCCCGTAGGCGGTGTGGCTTGAGTGATAGCGGTGTCGAGGTGCGTGCCTGGGCGCCGATAGCGCCAAGCCACACCGACTACGGGACACTTAACCAGGTGTGAACGGCGGGCAGCGTCTCCGCTAGCGACGGCAGCTCCGGGTGCCATTTGAGCTCCCACTCCAGTGAGAGTGGGTAGTCGGTCCCGTCGAGGGTCTGCAGCAGCTCCTGGATCGGGAAGTCGCCGGCGTCGATCGCCACCGGACGGTAGTCGTGCTGCGAGTCGGCCTGCTTGAACTGCACGACGTCGACCCACGGCTTCAGCAACGCGAACGATTCAGCCAGGGTCTCGCCGTGCGACCAGGTATGCGAGCTGTCCCAGATCGCCTTGACGTTGTGGCCGGGGACGTCGGCGTCGAGCAGCGCGCAGAACGCAGCAACCTGGCGGGCGGTCGAGTGCGAGTCGTGCGTCTCCAGCAGGATCGGGACGTCCCGCGGTGCGGTCGTCACGCGATCGAGCGCGCGGATCTCGCCTGCGCTGGGGGATTCCGCCGTACCGGTGTCATCGGCCGGGTCGTCGCCGGGGAAGACGCGGACCCCGCGGGCGCCGAGGTCGCCGGCCAGCTCCAGATGGGCTTCGAGGGGCTGGTCCTCGACGGCGCAGAGCTTCACGTAGCTGCTGACCGCGAAGATCTCCAGGCCGGCATCCTCGATCCGGGTCCGCAGCTCACGCCGCTCGGCCGCGGTCAGGCAGGTGTGGGTGAACTCGTCCGGCGCGGCCCGCAGTTCCAGACCGGTGAATTTGTTGCCCTGGGCAAGCGAAAGAACCTCGTCGAGTGGAGCTCCGGGACAACCGAGAGTGGCGAAACCTAGACGCATACGGCTATCGGCTCAGGCCCAGCGGCCGCGGCGCGGATGGGTCCGCGGCGGGGTCGGCTGTTCGGGGTCAGTGGGCTCCTGCTCGTACGAGTACGGCGTCTGCTGCTGGTACTCGGTCTGCTCCGGCTCGGGCGAGTACTGCGACCCGTACGACTCCGAGGCGTAGTTCGGGCTGTACGTCTCGTACGACTCGGTGCTCGTGTACTCCGACCCGGTGTTGTTGCTGTAGGTGTCGTACTCGTAGTTGCTCGAGCTGTAGCTGTTGCTGCTGTACTCCGAGCTGTACGGCGAGTAGTCCGAGGTGTACGACGTCGACTCGTAGCTCGTGTACCCCTCGTCGTTGTTCGACGAGTACGTCGGCTCCGGACCGTACGACGGGACCGGCGGGAGCGGCTTCGACGGCGTCAGGAAGTCGTCGGGCTCCTGGTAGCCCTGGTCGTCCTGGTGGCTTGGCGCAGGGGCCGGCTCGTAGTACCCGGAGGACGCCGACACGTGCGAGGACGGCTGCGTGTGCTCGGACTGGCCGTAGACGCTGTGGTCGGAGTACGACGAGTAGCTGGTGTGCTCGGACTCCGCACCGTACGTGGAATGGCTCTCGACGGCCGGCTGGATCGCCGACGGGCTGTCGACCGCGACCCGAGCGGCCCGGCGTCCGGCGCGCGCAACTGGCGCGGGCTCAGGCTCGGGTGCGGTCTGCGCCTCCACCGGGGAGGACGTGTAATCGGTCTCGTACGAGTACGGCTCGGAGTAGCGCGCGGCCCACGGCTGCTCGGCCGGCTGCTGCGGCCCTGACCGGGCCGGTGGGGTGGGGAAGGTATCCGGCGCAGCCTGGTAGGCGTACGGGTCGGGCTGGACGACGGTCATCGGCGCGGCCTCGTCGAGCCAGCTGCTCGCCGTACCCGCCGTACTCGTCGTGCCGAGCAGGTCGTCGGAGTTGCGGTAGTCGCTCCAGGACGGCTGGGACTCGTACGTCGTCTCCGCGGCCGGCTTCTCGTCGCGCCAGGACTCGATCGGGCTGAACTGCTCGGTCGCCGGACCGGCGTCGTTGTCCTGCCACCTCTCGACGACCGGAGCGAACGGGCTCCACTTCGGCGACTCCTCGACCACCGGGTCACCGGCAAAAGCGGCCGGTGCGGCGGCGCCGTCGCCCGGGAAGCCCTGCGGTGCGGGCTGTGCCGGCGGGGTCGGGGCGAAGGGGCTCGGTGCGGGAGCCTGCGGAGCGAACGGGCTGCCTGCCGGGGCCGGCGTCTGGTGGCCGCCGGCCAGCTGCAGCTGCGGCTCGCGGACGAGACCCACCGCCGGCGACGCGGCGATCGGCTCGGAGATCGCGGGCTGCTCGTCGGTGTCGTCGTTCGCGTACGACGGAACCTGGGTCACCTCGTACGACGGGACTGCGCTCAGCTTCGGCGCCTGGTCCCACCACGGCACCCACGCGCGGGTGGTCTGCATGTGGTTGATCTTGCGGATCACCATCGTCGCCGCGACCGCGGAAACAGCGGTCAGCACGAGGGACGCGGTACCGGCGAGGGCGATCCCACGCAGCGAGCCGACGGTCGCTTCCATCCACATCAGGAACCGGCGCACGACCACGTCGAACGCAAGAGCGCCGATCCAGGCCACCCACCACACCGAGGTGAGGCCGGGAGTCCTGAACCGGCGCAGGTCGTCGGCGTACACAGGGGTCTTCGGATCGCTGGCGAGCCAGACGTCGTCGACGATCTGCTTGGGGTACCAGAGGTTCGGGCCGGGGCAGAACCAGCTCGCCAGCACCCAGCCATGGCTGCGGCGATGGTCTGCCTGGCAGAACACCTCAGAGTTGACCCGGGCCCGCCAGAGCCAGATGACGAAGACGACCGCGGCGGCGACCGAGATGATCACGTTCGGGACCGCGGTGACCTTGGCGATGGCGTCGGCGCGGTTCAGATCCGCGTCGTCGACGTTCGGCATCCCGCCGAGATAGCGGTGGACGACCGAGTAGGTGTTCCAGTCCGACCAGGTGGACAGCAGGTGCGTGACCGTCGACGCACCGAGCAGTCCGATGGCGATCTTCCCGACCGTCCCGACCTGCTGGAACTCTTCAGCCGCGTGCGGCTGCCACTCTTCCTGATCGTCGACAGCAGTCAATAATGCCTGCGGGTGGCTCACGTCTCGCGTCCCTCGCGTCGCTGGAACTCCGTCGTCTGTTCGGCGCTTCGGCCAGGTCCTGCCCCCGCATGACCGAGC
Source organism: Kribbella pratensis (assembly GCF_004365355.1). Taxonomy (GTDB): domain Bacteria; phylum Actinomycetota; class Actinomycetes; order Propionibacteriales; family Kribbellaceae; genus Kribbella. The sequence goes on from NZ_SODP01000002.1 coordinate 2,059,086, forward strand.
CACATTGATACCACGAAGTAGGTACGCCAAGGGAGCCGGCCCCAGCACGGAGGGTGTCGACTTAACGTGTTCTTTTCGTACGCCCATCACCAGTGGTAACGACTGATCGGACAGGGCGTGACGGTTTGGTTTACCGCGCAGGTGGTTGGAAGCCGTTGTGCGGTGTCCCGGCCGACCACCACGGCACCCATGGACGCATGCTCTGCAGTTCGTCGATCCGCTGGATCAGGAGCACCGCGAGCACGGCCGCGCCGGTGGTGAACAGCGCTGAGACGGAGGACAGTATGACGTTGGTCCGCAGGTCTCCGAGCTGCGACGCGCCGGCGAGCACCCCTCTTTGCACGATGTTTCCGGTGACCAGTCCGATCACCCAACTGATCCACCAGGCCCAGACCAACTGGGTGCCCGGAATCTCCTTCAGGGTCAGGGTGTGCGGATCGGTCCGCGGATCGCTGGCCGCGACGATGTCGTCGACGACCTGCTTGGGGTACCAGAGGTTGACCACCGGGACGAGCCAGCAGCCGAGCACCCAACCACGGGTGAAGCGGTGCTGGCCACGGCAGAACATCTCCGCGTTCCACCGGACCCGCCAGAGCCAGACGATGAAGACCGCAGCGGCCGCGAACAGCGCGAGCGCGGAGACGATGCCGAGCGAGCCCGAGATCAGGTCCGCCTCGTCCAGTTTGTCCGGGTCGGCGCCGTACGTCTTGAGCGTGTGGTAGGAGTACCAGTCCGACCATGCGGTCGCCCACGCGGTGACCGTGACCAGTCCGATCAGGATCGACGCGCTGACGCCCATCGGCCGCTCGGAACTGAACCACCGGTCCAGCGGTACCTGTGACGCCGGCATGGATCACACATAGCACAACACCGCGTGACCGGGCGAGAACATCACGTTGTCATCGGTCGGTGGCGTATTTCCGCCAGAAACTGTCGGTGGCCGGCGCGAGGATGGTGGCATGCGCTGGTCCGTGATCGATTCGCCCATCGGCGACCTGACCCTTGCGGTCGACGACACCGGGCTGTGCCGGCTGCATTTCGGCAGATCAAGCACAGCTGGAGCAGCCGACCGTCCGGTCACGGCCGACCCGCTGCTGACCGAGGCTGCCGAGCAACTCAAGGCGTACTTCGCCGGCGAGCTCCAGGAGTTCACGCTGCCGCTGTCGGTCCGTGGCGGCTCCGACTTCGAGCGCGCGGTCTGGGCTCAGCTGACCCGCATCCCGTACGGCGAGATGCAGACGTACGGCGAGGTCGCCAAGATCGTCGGCGATGCCGGCGCGGCCCGCGCTGTCGGCACCGCCTGCAACCGGAACCCGATCGCGATCGTCGTGCCCTGCCACCGGGTCGTCGGCGCCGGCGGCAAGATGGTCGGCTTCGGCGGCGGCATCCCGACCAAGCGCCATCTGCTCGAGCTCGAGGCACGGGTCACGCTCGAGACTCTCTGGACCTGATCGACGTCAGACCTGACGAAGATCTGACACTCGTTCGGGCCCGATCGGGGCGCGGTGGGAACGCTGGGGCACTAACGTTTGAAGCGAGTGATTCAGGCGCCCTCCCACCTGCCTTGGAAGACATACAAATGAACAATGACCGCACCTCTGACCACCTCCACCCCGACCTCAGTGCCCTGATGGACAAGAGCGCCGAGGAATGGTCGGCCCCGGAGATCCAGGGCGCTGCTCGCGCAGCCCTGAAGACACATGCTCCGGACCGCGAGCCGATGACCTGGATCAGGCGCTTCAAGGTCGTTCCCTGGCTGCACCGCAACGACGCGGTCTGCCTGAGCTGCGGCGGCACCTACCCGTGCATCACCCATCGGTACGCCACCCAGTTGCTGTCAGCCGGCCGCTACACGATCACGAAGACCGATCCCGAACCACAGCCGGGCTGACGGTTACAAAGACGAAGGTCCCGCACCCTGCTGGGTGCGGGACCTTCGCCGTTGCGGTGGAGTCAGGAATCGGTGGGCTTGGACTCGCTCGAGCCCGTCGACTTCCTGGTGGTGGTCTTCTTCACGGCGCCGTTCGACGCCGCCTTCACCTCGTCCTTGGCCTCATCTGCCTTGGCGTCCGCCTTGGCGTCGGGCTTGGCGTCCGGCTCGGTCTCCGGCTTCGTCTCGGCCTTCGGGGCATCCGGCTTCGCGGCGTCCGGCTTGGCTTCCGGCTTGGCGTCGGTCTGGCCGTTGGACGACGCCGACGTGTCTGCCGGGCGTGCCGTCGTACCGGCCGGGGCGGAGCTGTAGTCGCGACCGCTGGTCGGGGTGGACTGCCATGCCGGCTCCGGCGGGGTCAGCAGCTTCTTCACCGCTGCCGCAGCGAGTGCGCCGAAACCCAGGAACAGCACGAGGTTGCGGAGCTTGTGGCTCTTCTTCGGTAGGTCGAGCTCGCCCTTCAGCGCGGCCTTGGTGGCCTTGCTGCGACGGGCGGTCTCCTCGACCACGGGCTCGGCGGCGGCTGCGAGGGTGACCAGCGCGGCGGTCACCTTCGGGAGCAGGTCGTCGTTCAGCCGCTCGCGGGCCTTCTCGGCGGCGTGCTCGGTGGCTGGGCCGACCTTGGCGAGGGCGTCGTCGAGCACCGGACCGGCCTTGTCGACCGCCTGCTGGGCAAGGGTTGCGCCCCGCTCGACAGCCTTCTCGGCGTACGGCGACACCTTCTCCCGTGCGGTGCCCACAGCCGGTCCGAGGTGGTCCCGGACCTGGCCGATGGCCGGCCCGAGCTTCTCCGACGCCGACTCGGCGAGTGGCCGGACCCGGTCCTTCGCGACCTCGACCCGGCCCTTGGACTTACTCAAACCCACGGTTCCCTCCTCGGTGCCGCCCGCCCCAGCGGACAGCTCTCCCGCCCATCGGCGACATGGGCACTTTCCGGTCACAAATCTGGACAAATCCGGCTGCATCTGCATCGTACGACGTTCCAAGCCATTCCTCCGGTGCCCCCACCCCACCTTTCCCACACATCTCCCACCCCACCACCGGCCTGGACGCGTCTCCCGCCTGCGTCTCGCATCGGGGCGGCTCTTCCTCCTCCCCGCCCCGAGCGGAGCGAGGGGCGGGTTGTTTCCGGGTTTCTTGGGGTGGCATGACAGGATCGAGGGCGTAAGCCGTAATCCGACTAGGAGTGACTCCCGTGGCCGAAGAGCTGTACGCAACCCTGCAGACGAACAAGGGCGATGTCGTCATCAGGTTGTTCCCGAACCACGCGCCGGCGACGGTGAGCAACTTCGTCGGCCTGGCCGACGGCAGCAAGGAGTGGACCGACCCGCAGACCGGTCAGCCCACCAACAAGCCGTTCTACGACGGCCTGACGTTCCACCGCGTGATCGACGGGTTCATGATCCAGGGCGGCTGCCCGCTCGGCACCGGCACCGGCACGCCCGGGTACCAGTTCGACGACGAGATCCACCCGGAGCTCCAGTTCGACCGCCCGTACCTGCTCGCGATGGCCAACGCCGGCATCCAGTACGGCCACGGCACCAACGGCTCGCAGTTCTTCGTGACCGTCGTGCCGACCCCGCACCTGAACCGCAAGCACACGATCTTCGGTGAGGTCGCCGACGACGAGTCGAAGAAGGTCGTCGACGCGATCGCCACCGCCGACACCGCGCCCGGCGACCGGCCGCTCGAGCCGATCGTCATCAACAAGGTCGTCATCGAGCGCAAGAACGCCTGACTGATTCTCCCGCGGGGCCGGCACGCCACCGGCCCCGTCTCCGAAGCTCCAACGAAGGACGCACCCGCGTGACCGACACCGTCTGCTACCGGCACCCGGATCGGCCCGCCGGGGTGCGCTGCCAGCGCTGCGACCGGCCGATCTGCCCGTCCTGCATGAACAGCGCCGCCGTCGGCTTCCAGTGCCCGAGCTGTTTCAACGAGGGAGTCCGCTCGGTCCCGCGGACCAGGACCTCGCTCGGCGGCATCCAGCGCGCCAACCAGAGCGTCGTCACCTACACGATCATGGCGCTGAACGTGCTCGTCTTCATCGCCGTACACGTCGGTAGCCCGCAGATCCTGCAGGACCTGGTGATGGTGCCGGTGCTGGCCGAGAGCGAGCCGTGGCGGCTGCTCACGTCGGCCTTCACCCACGTGCAGATCTTCCACATCTTCTCGAACCTGTTCATGCTCTGGCAGCTCGGTCCGCCGCTCGAGCACATGCTGGGCCGGTTCCGCTTCATCGTGCTCTACGTGCTGTCCGCGCTGGGCGGCAGCGTCGCAGTGTGGCTCCTCGCGGCCCCGGGCTCGGCAACGCTCGGCGCATCCGGCGCGGTCCTCGGCCTGGTCGGCGCTCTGCTCGTGATCAGCCGCGCCCGCGGTGGCGATATCACCTGGATCATCATGTACGTCGCTGTCACCGCCGTGCTGTCCTTCGCCATCCCCAACGTCTCGTGGGAAGGCCACCTGGGCGGCTTCGTCGTCGGCGCGGCGCTGGCGTGGATCTTCCTGCAACTCTCCAACCACAAACGCCGCAACAAACAAGCAGCCTGACAAGCAGCCCGCGTCGGCGGGCGCACAGATGGTTGCATGTTAAACGGACTAGGCCACAACTTTCGTTCGGTTGGGTTAAAGGGGATGACAGCCGGGGGGAAGTGCTCGTCTAATCAGGTGACGTCCCGACGGGGGACCGAACTGGTTAGGACAGCTGATGAGCCCACGTGCAGTGGACAAGCGGGCGCGGCCCGGCAATGAGCGGCATCCGTTCGTGCGGCCGGCGGAGTCGCCGAGCTGGATCAGTTCGCTCGAGCATGAGCCGGGCAAAACCCCGGAACGACGGGCGAACGAGACGGTCACCGCAACCCGGTCGCGCTGAACTGGGTCGATTTTCCCGCTGCCGGTGGAATCATGGACGGTATGCAGCCGTCCGCAGCATTGTCGGCCGATCGGCTGAGCAAACACTTCGGCGACCGGGTGGCGTTCCAGGACGTCTCGTTCGAGATCGGGTACGGCGAGGTGTTCGGATTCCTCGGACCGAACGGCGCCGGCAAAACCACGACCGTACGGACCCTGGGCACGCTCCTCACGCCGACGTCCGGCACAGCCACCGTCGCGGGGCTTGCACTCACCCCGGACAACGCCGTCGAGATCCGCCGGCGAATCTCGATCATGCCCGAGTCGCCCGGCCTGTACCTCCGCCTGACCGTGCTCGAGAACCTCCGCTGCTTCGCCGACCTCTACCAGGTGCCCACGGCAACCAAACGCATCGAGCACGTGCTGAGCGCAGTACACCTCACCGACCGCGCTCAGGACGCGTGTGGCGCGCTGTCGAAGGGCCTTCGGCAACGGGTCGCATTGGCCCGCGCGCTGCTCAACGACCCGCAAGTTCTGTTCCTGGACGAGCCGACCTCGGGACTCGATCCGGTCGCGGCTCGCGGAGTACATGACCTGATCGACGAACTCCGTCAGCGTGGCGTCACGATCTTCCTCACCACGCACCGGCTGGACGAGGCCGAACGCCTCTGCGACCGCGTCGCCATCCTCAACACGACTTTGCGCACCATCGGCCGCCCCGACCAGCTACGCGACGAACTCTTCGCCCGCACACTCACCGTGCGTACGGCGGTCCCGCTCGGCGCACCGGACCGCCTCTTCGGAAGCGTCACGGGCGTCAGAGCCTGGCACGAGGACGACCTGTCCACCTACGTCCTGACTGTTGACGATCCGGCCCAGACAGCACCGGAAGTCACCCGGGCGTTGGTACAGGCCGACGCGGACGTCTTGTCGATCAGCCCGTCGCACCACTCGCTCGAGGACGTCTATCTTGAGCTCATCGACGTACCGGCCGGTCAGCCATGACGGTCAATCCCAGGCTGGTCCGCGCCGTTGTCGACAAAGAGCTGCGCGAGTTCCGGCGGAACCGGTCCATGGTCGTTGGGATGGCCATCATTCCGCTGATCTTCTCCGTGCAGCCACTGGTCACTGTCTTCGCGCTGTCGTCATCGGCCTCGGGGCCGCTGCGACACGAGCATGTGCTGCTGTACATGCTCGGCATCCCGGCCCTCGTACCGTCGCTGGTCGCCTCGTACTCGGTGGTCGGCGAGCGGGAGCAGGGCACGCTCGAACCGCTGCTCACCACCCCGATCCGCCGCGAGGAGCTGCTGCTCGGCAAGGCACTCGCCACGTTCATTCCGGCGGCGATCGTCGCGTACGCCGTCTTTGCGTTGTTCCTGGCCTGCGTCGGACTCTTCGCTCAGCCCAGTGTGGCTTCCGCGCTCATCCGGCCGTCCGACGTGATCGCCCAACTGGTGTTCACCCCGCTGCTGGCCGGGTGGTCGATCTGGGTCGCCATCGTGATCTCCACCCGAGCCAACGACATCCGCGTGGCCCAGCAACTCTCCACCCTGGCAAGCCTGCCGTCCGTGGCCTTGGCGATCCTGATCGCCCTGAACGTCATCGACGTGTCCCTGCTGACCGGAGTAGTCGCCGCAGCTGTTCTCCTTGCGCTGAACCGCATCGGATGGCGCGTGGCGTCGGCGCTGTTCGATCGCGAGCGCCTGATCCTCGGGACGAAGGCCTAACCCCTCAGCAACAGACAACTGTCGCCGAACTCGTGCCAGAGGTAGTGCTCCTGTACGGCGGCGTCGTACGCGCGCTGTACCAGCTCAGTGCCGACAACCGACTCCAGTAGAAGCAGATGCGATGCCTCAGGCGCATGCCAACCGGTGATGAGCCCATCTACAACCTGCGGCGGACGGTCCGGGCTGAGGACCAGGTCGGTCCACCCCTGCGACGGGTTGACCGAGGTACCCGCGGCCGACTCGATCGCTCTGACCGCAGTAGTGCCCACAGCGATGACTCGCCCGCCGTTCGCCTTGACCCAGTTGACCAAACGGGCCGTGTGCGCAGGTACGTCGTACCGCTCGGGCTGTGGCGGTTCGTGGCTCTCCAGCGAGGAGACGCCGCAGTGCAAGAGGATCGGGGCGATCAGCACGCCCTGCGACGCCAGCTGGCTCACCAGCTCGAAGCTGAACGGCCTTGCTGCGCTGGGCATCTCCGCACTGCCCGGCTCTCGCGCGAAGACAGTCTGGTACGCCGCCAACGGCCAGCGCTTGCCGATGTAGTTGTAGGTGATCGGACGCCCGTGCCGCTGCAGATAACCGAGTACGTCGGGGACAGGCGGTCTCGCGATCCACAGGCGATTGCTCTCCGAGTGGTACGGCGCCAGCAACGTCAGCACGCCCTCCGGCAACTCCACCTGCTGACCCGCCCTACCGTCGAACTTCGGCGAGCCGTCGTCCCGCAGTTCGACCACCCAGGTGCCGTCGTCGAGTGCGGTAGAGAAATGCACGGTGACCGACGTACCGTCGACCGCCGCGGGCAGTGTGCCGGACGTGTTGACCAGTAAGAGGTCTCCTGGCCGGAGATGCTCGCCGATCCGGTCGAAGCGGGTGTGCGTGACGGTCGACCCCTCCGCGACCAGCAGCTTCACCTGATCCCGCCGCAGGCCGCGCGCCTCCGGTGGTTCGCCGGCGTTCAGCGCGTCCGGGAGGACGAATCTGGTGTGTGGGTGCACTTTCACGACGTCACCGCCGGCGCGAACTCGGCCGCTCGGTACCGTCCACTCGCCGGACGGCTGTCCAGCAACTTCAGGAACGCCGGTACCACGGTTGCCGGCTCCGGCCGGTCCGAGATGTCCTCGCCCGGGAACGCTGCCTGGTGCATCGCGGTGCGCAGATCGCCCGGATCGACGGCGTACACAGCCAGCGCGGGGTGCTCGGCCGCCAGTACTCGCGTGGCGTGGTCGAGTGCAGCCTTGGCCGAGCCGTAGCCGCCCCAGGTCTCGTAGGCCTCCACTGCGGCATCGGAGCTGATGTTGATCAGTACTCCGGACGCTGCGGTGAGAGCGGGCAGCAGCGCCTGCGTCAGCGCAATCGGTGCGAGTACGTCGACCTCGTAGACGCGACGCAGTTCGTCGAGGTCGGCAGCGGCGATTGCTTGTAGTGGACTGGGGCCGAGATAGCTGGCGTTGTTCACAAGGAGGTCGAGGCGGCCGAGCTGGTTCACCACGTCGAGCAAGTCAAGGCGGTGCTCGGGGTCGGCGACGTCGCCTGCGAGCGGGACCACGTCGGTGCGGTTGGCGAGCGCATCGGCCGCGTCCTTCAGCGGGCCGGCGCCGCGGGCGTCGATCACGAGCGTCCAGCCGCGGTCGGCCAGCCCGTGGGCCAGCGCGAGCCCCAGCCCGGCGGACGCCCCGGTGATCAGCGCGACAGGACGATTCGAGGAATCAGGTGTCATGCCGACACCGTCATACCTCAAGCAAACTTGAAGTCAAGGGTGTCAGATCAGGATGCCCGGGTTGAGGACGCCGTCCGGGTCGAGCGTGTGCTTGACGGCCTGCAGGGCTTCGACCGCGAGTGACCCGATCTCCGCGTGGTACGCCGTCCGGTGGTCGGTGCCGACGCCGTGGTGGTGGGTGATCGTGCCGCCGGCGTCGGCGATCGCGTGGTTGGCGGCGTACTTCGCGGTGAGCCATTGCTCGACGGGGTCGTCGGACTGGGCGCAGATGACGGTGAAGTAGAGCGAGGCGCCGGTCTCGTAGACGTGGGAGATGTGGCAGAGCACGAGCGGCGGGGTCGCGCTCAACGCGTCGACGAGGGCTTCGGTGACTGCGGTCTTGAGGGCGGGAATGCGGGACCAGAAAGCAGCCGTCTCGAGAGTTTCGACGAGGGCGCCCTCGTCGAGGAGCGGGTCGCGGAGGTACGGCGCGCGGTAGCGGCCGGTGCGCCAGGTTTCACCGGGGCCTTCGCCGAGGTTCTCGCCGCCGGCCGCTGTGAGGACGTCCGCGGTCGCTTGGTTGTACGGACCGTCGAACCCGATGATCGCGAGGACGCCGCCGGACCCGCCGCCGAGGACGTCGGGGTCGGCGAGATTCACCGCAGTTTCTATCTCGTCTGACAAGCGGAGGACTGTCGGCAGTGGGCCGTCCTGCGCCAGACGCCGCACGGCGGTGAGGCCGGCGTCGAAGCTCTCGAACCGCCAGCCTTCGAAGTGGCGCTCGGTCGGCCGGGGGCGGATGCGGACGACGACCGAGGTGATGATGCCGAACGCACCCTCGGAGCCGAGGATCAGCTGGCGCAGATCCGGGCCGGCCGCCGACATCGGTGCTCGGCCGAGCTCGATGGTGCCACGGGGTGTTGCGAGGGTGAGGCCGACGACCATCTGGTCGAACCGTCCGTAGCCGGCTGAGGACTGGCCGCTGGAGCGTGCTGCTGCGTAGCCGCCGATCGAGGCGCCTTCGTAGGACTGGGGGAAGTGGCCGAGCGTATAGCCGCGCTCAGCCAGTAGGTGCTCGGCCGCGGGGCCGCGTAAGCCGGCCTGCAGGGTGGCGGTCCGGGAGATCTCATCCAGGTCGACCAGCTGATCCAGACGACGCAGGTCGACGGTGATGAACCGGCCCGTCGGGGCGAGACCGCCGACGACGGAGGTGCCGCCGGAGTACGGCACCACTGCCAGGTCGTGCTCAGCGCAACCTGCGAGCAGCGCGGCCACCTCGTCGTGCGAGGCCGGGTAGACGACCGCGTCCGGCATGTCCGAGGCGTCGCCCGCGCGGAACCGCAGCAGGTCGGTCGTGGAATAGCCCCTGGTGTGCGCCCAGCGAGAGCCGAGGTCGGACGTCACATGCTCAGACCCCACGACCGAGGCAAGGAAGGCCAGCTGCGGCCCGGTGAGCTCAGGCCGATCCGCCGCCCCGGCGGGAGCGCTCGCACCCGGCCCCTCCGCTGCACGCGGCGTCTCCGCACCCGGCGCACCACCGCCTACCCCCGCCGGCGCACCCGCGGCGCCCGGGCGCTTGATGCCGAGGTGTTTGAGGGCGTCGAGTGCCGCGGCGGGTAGTTCGACAACCTGGGAGGGGTCACCCCACCGGCCGGGCGTGAGTTCTGCCACCGGGAGGTCTGATTCGGTCATGGGTGGCTCCCTTTCGGCGGTCCTGCGAGGTAGCGTCCAGGGGAGGTGGAACCCCCTGGCTCCCACCTCCCCTGGACAGTTCCGGGATGCCGAAGTCGCTGATACACTTTGGCATGTGATGTCTCAGCGTAGCAGCGAATCGGATCAAGAGACCAGCAGCCGTCCCACGCCCGCGAATGCGATCGGCGAGGAGCGGATCCTGGATGCGGCGTACGAGTTGCTGCTGGCGATCGGGATGCGGCGGATGACGATGGCCGACATCGCCCGGCACGCGGAGGTCTCCCGCGCGACCCTCTACCGGCGCTGGCCCAACGTGCAGGCCGTGGTTGCGGCGCTGATGACCCGCGAGTGGACCATCGCGCTCGTCTCGGCGTTCCAGCCTGACGCAGCCGACGGTCGTGCGCGGCTGGTCGAGGGGGTCGTCGAGGTGGTGGCCAAGACCCGCGTCCACCCGTTGATGCGCAAGATCATCGAGCTCGACCCCGAGTTCCTCACGCCGTACCTGCTGGAGCGGCGCGGCAGCAGCACGGTCGCGCACCTCGCGCTGGTCGAGGAGGGCATCCGCCAGGGTCAGGCCGACGGGTCGATCCGCGACGGCGACCCGGTGTGGCTGGCCCGGCAGATCATCCTCGTCTCACTGGCGTCCGCGGTCTCCGGGCCGGTGATGGCGGAGAAGGACGAGTACACGAAGCTCGACGAGGAGCTGCGCGTGATGCTCACGAGGTATCTCGCTCCATGATCGACCGGGGCGGTGGGGCGGGGAAGGAATTCAGGGCAGCGGGCAACGCGAGCCTGAATGCGGCCCGCCGGTCACGCGAGCTCGACTCGCTGACGAGCGTGGATGTGCTCGTCGTCGGCGGCGGGGTCACCGGCGCCGGCGTGGCGCTCGACGCGGCCGCCCGCGGACTCACGGTTGCCCTGGTGGAGAAGCACGACCTGGCCTTCGGCACCAGCCGGTGGAGCTCCAAGCTGGTGCACGGCGGACTGCGGTACCTCGTGTCCGGTCATGTCGGGATCGCCTACGAGAGCGCGGTCGAGCGCGGCATCCTGATGAAGACGACGGCGCCGCACCTGGTCCACCCGATCCCGCAGATCGCGCCATGGTTGCCGCAGGCAAAGTTCGCGCAGGCTGCCATGCTGCGATCGGCGTTCCTGGGCGGCGACGTCCTGCGCATGTTCGCGCGCACCAGCGACGACTACCTGCCGCACTCGCGACGGGTCAGCTCCGCCGAGCTCCTGCGGTACGCGCCGACGCTCAAGCCCGAGGGGATGCGCGGCGGCTTCCTGACCTGGGACGGCCAGCTGTATGACGACGCGCGGCTGGTGGTCGCGATCGCGCGGACCGCGGCGCAGTACGGCGCTCGCATCCTGACCAGGGTCGCCGCCACCGAGGTCACCGGGCGTGGCGCCGTCCTGGTCGACCAGCTGACCGGCCACCGACTGACCGTGGATGCCCGGATGGTGATCAACGCGGCCGGGATCTGGGCGGATCAGGTTGCCTCCGGCATCAAACTCCGGCCGAGCCGCGGGACTCACCTCGTCCTGCCGCAATCCGTCTTCGGCGGCCTGTCCGCCATCCTGACCGTCCCTGTCCCGGGCGAGCTCCGCCGCGTGGTGATGGCGATCCCCGCACCCGACGACAGGGTGTACGTCGGCCTCACCGACGAGGACGCGCCCGGCCCGGTGAACGACGTACCGCATGCAACCGATGCCGAGATCGACTTCCTGCTCAACACGATCAGCTCCGCCGTGCAGCAGCCGTTGACGCGCGCTGACCTCCTCGGCACGTACGCCGGACTGCGCCCGCTGCTCGACACCGGCCACCACAGGGGCGAGGACAAGACCGCGGACATCTCCCGCCGGCACGCGGTGATCACCAGCCCGGACGGCGTGGTGACGATCGTCGGCGGGAAGCTGACGACGTACCGCCGGATGGCGCAGGACGCCCTCGACAAGGCGATCGAGCAGTCGTCGCTCGACGTACGACGGCCGTGCGAAACGCACCGGATCCCGCTGGTGGGGGCCGCCGACCGGGTGCGGCTGGCCGCGGTCAAGGCGCCGGCGCGGTTCGTGCAGCGGTACGGCGTCGAGGCGCCGCAGGTGATCGCCGGTCCGCCGGAGTTCCAGCAGCCGATCGCGCCGGGGCTGCGGACGACGTACGCCGAGTTGCGGTTCGCCGTCCGGCACGAGGGTGCGCTGACCGAGGACGACGTCCTCGACCGGCGGACGCGGATCGGGTTGTCGGCCGCCGATCGCGAGCTCGCGTTGCCCGCAGTACGGGAGACTTTCGCCGCGGTGTGAGTCGGGCGTGGGGTTAACTTGGCTGCGGGGAGGTGGAAGGGTGACTCAGCCGTATCCAGGGCCGTACCAAGGACCGAGTCCGTACCAGCAACGGCCGTATCCGCCGCTGCCGTACCCGGCGCCGATCATGCCGCGGTACCGGCCGTTGCGGAAGGTCGCGATCGTCAGCATCGTGCTGATGGGGCTGACCTCGCTCGCGGCGGTGATCCAGTCCGTGCTGCTCTGGCGTTCGTACGACGAGGTCAAGCGCCTCGTGTACGGGCTGCTCTCCGAGGAGGAGATCGACCGCGGCGTCGAGTCGATCTCGGGCACCGGCCCGCTGCTGAACCTGGTCAGCTACCTGCTGATGGGGACCGGGATCGCCTTCCTGATCTGGCTGTGGCAGGCCCGCGAGAACACCGACTTCCTCTACTCACCCTTCGCGCCGCGCCCGGCCTTCCCCGCTGACCCCGTGCGCGGTCCGCACCGGCGAGCGACCGGTTGGGTCGTCGGCGCCTGGTTCTGCCCGATCGTCCAGTTCTGGTACCCGTTCCAGATCGTGCAGGACATCACCAGGGCCAGCGAACCGCCCGAAGCGCCGCGGTCCGGCCGCGTGCGCACGCTCCTGTACAGCTGGTGGGCGACCTGGACCGCGTTCTGGGTGATCCTCGTCGGCGGCGGCGCGGTCGCGGTGATCGGGTTCATCGTCTGGTTCGTCCGGCTGGTGCAGGTGTCGGAGAGCAGCGACGCGGGCAGCCCGTACGTCGACATCTACGACATGCAGGACTTCATGGTCCGCGTCGCGCTGGGCGTCGACATCGGCTTCACGGTCGCGACCGTCCTGCTGATCGTCGCCGCGGTCGCCGCGTCGTTCCTGATGCTCCAGGTCACCGACTGGCAGCACACCCGCGCCACCCCGCCACCGATCCAGGACCTGCCGCGGCCGTTCGGGCCTCCGCAGTACGCCCCGCGGTACCACCGCCCCGGCCCGAACTTCCCGACCTACGGACCCTGAAGCAGGACGACGCTCGCATCGTCGTACTGCTTGCCGCTCGACGTGGACGCGCTGTCGTGCTGCCGCACGCGGTCGATCAACTGCCGCGGACCTTCGGTCGTGAGTACGTCGACCAGCTCCTCCCACGAGTGCCCGTACCGCTCGGCGTAGCGCGAGGCGCCGTCCGTCAGGAGCGCGATCGCCTCGACGGCCGCGCGATCCGTCGTACCGGTGACGGCCTCGTACGCCGCCTTGGGCTCGGTGCTCGCGACCCAGAAGCCGCCGGGCTGATTGCGCCGGCGCCGTACCGTCTCGAGGGTCCGGTCCGGGAGAAGGTCGATGCGGTCGTCGCTGTGGACGGTGACCCGGCCTGCAGGCGACCGCATGACGATGGGCGAGTCGGCCAGGACGAGATGCTCGACGTGGTCCGGGTCGAAGCGGACCATCGCGACGGTGGACGACGGGCTGTCGGGATTACTGACGTCGCAGGTATCCGCGTGGGAGGCTCGGACCGCGGTGATCGCGTCGGCGAGCAGGTCGGTCAACGGGGCCGACGAGTGGGTCAGGAGCGGGGTCGCGAGCTCGGTTGCCAGCCGCATGACCAGCCAGGCGACCGTGTGCCGGCAGCCGGAATCCACGAAGACCCGAGGAGCGCTGGCGCCGTCGAGGACGAGCGCGAAGCCGGGTCCGGTCAGGACCAGGTCCTCGTTGACCGCAGGTGGTCGCCGATCCGGCGCGGCCTCACTGATCGAGCGGATCTCCACGGACCTATTGTCCAGACACCCAACTGTCGGCGAGTGACTGGTCGAGAGCGATCTTCGGCGACCACCCGAGCTGCTCGCCGATGAGCGTGGTGTCGGCCTGCTGCCACGGTGCGCCGAGCGCGGTCTCCTGGTCGGCGTCGTCCACGATCGTCGCCGGCTGACCGCTCAGCTCGAACAACTGTCCGGCGACGTCGCGAGCCAGCGTCGCGCGCCCGGTCCCGACGTTCAGCACCGGCGGCAGCGTGGCGTCGGCGAGGGCAACCGCGAGTACGGCCTCGGCCACGTCCCGCACGTCGACGAAGTCGCGCCACACGTCGAGCGAGCCGACCTCGATCAGGTGCCGCGAGCGGAGGTCCTCGATCACCCTGCCGGTGAGTGTGCTTTCCGGCGCTCCCGGCCCGATCACGTCGAAGATCCGCAGTACGACGGCATCCGCGCCGCCGCGCTGAGCCCGCAGGACGAGCTCCGAGCCGGCCAGCTTGGTCAGCCCGTACGGACCGAGCGGACGGGGCGCGGCCTGCTCGTCGAGGCTCGTGCCGTGCGGCGCACCGCCGTACTCCGCCGCCGAGCCGAGCTGGACGAACCGGGCGTGCCCGGCGTTGTCCCGGGCCGAGGCGAGCAGCGCCTCGACGGCGATGACGTTCGCCCGGACAAGCTCGGCCGGCTCACCCAGCGTGGCGCCGACCGCGTTGATGATCACGGTTGGCTTGTACATCCCGATCTGGGTGTCCAGCGCGTACGGATGCATCGCGGCCAGGTCGCAGCGCCGGTACGGCTCGCTCCGGGTCCGGCTCAGGCCGCGGTACTCCACCCCGCGGTCGTCGAGCAGCGCGCAGATCCTGGCACCGAGGAAGCCCCCGGCGCCGAACACCATCACCCGCTCTGTTCCGGTCACCCCTCCATCGTGCGGTTCGTATTTGTCGGTGGCCCTACCGTTCTCCGTCGTCAGCATCACAACTGTGTCGGCCGGGTCTCGGTCCACCGCGACCGACCATCCAGTCGGCGCGCCCGTCTCAGGGGTCAACCCCGCAGCTTGACGCTTGCGGAGGCTGATTCTCCGGGGGCAAGCGGCCGGCTGAGGGGTTGACCCCTGAGACGGCCACTCCCGGTGCGGGGCCGGCGTGAGGGCGGGTAGGGGCGGGGTCGGTGGCCGGGGTCGGTGGGAGGGGTCGGTGGGAGGGGTCGGTGGGAGGTGGCAGGGTGGGGGCGTCACCGAGTGAGGGAGAGACATGGCTGACCGACGTCGAGGCGTGCCGACCGAGTCGACGATCCGGGACTGGGACGACGCGGATCCGTCCGGGCAGACCTACCGGCGGGTGCTGTTCGTCGACTCCGACCTCACCGAGGTGGACAACCGCGGCGGGGTGTTCGAGGAGTGCACGTTCCGCGGGGTCCGGTTCAACGCCTCGACGCACACCGACGCCGCGTTCGTGAACTGCACGTTCGTCCGGTGCTCGCTGTTCGACACGACGTTCACCCGCTGCAAGATGGTCGGGAGCTTCTTCGACGACTGCACCTACAACCTGCTGAAGGTGAACGGCGGGGACTGGTCGTTCACCGCCCTCCCGGGCGCGGACCTGAAGGGGACCGAGTTCAGCGGGGCGAAGTTCCGCGAGGCGGAGCTGACCGGGATCCGGGCGGCCAAGGCTTCGCTGCGAGACCTCGACCTGTCCGGAGCCAGCCTCCAGCGCGCCGATCTCACCGGCGCCGACCTGCGCGGATCCGACCTGTCGACGCTCGATCCGCTGACCGTCACCCTGCGGGACGCCCGGATCGACATGACCCAGGCGATGGTCGTCGCCGCCTCCCTCGGGCTGGACGTCCGGCCGTGACCGGCCGGGGCAGGCATCGGCGCTGTGGATATCCCCAGGTAGTCACGCGGTCATCCCCCGTTCTATCCACAACCTGTGGATAACTATCCGGATAACTGTGTGTTCGTTCTGTGATATCTGACCGGTGCGCCCGGCCGGTTCGCCGGGACGAAGGTTCCACGCCGATGACGAGCCGGCCGCCGCGATCGTCGTACGACGAGGAGCGCGGCGTGCTCGACGACGTACTGCGGGGTGACGACGAGGTAGCGGCTCCGGGTCAGGCTCTGCAGACCGGCTGCGAGGCTGACTCCGCAGACGGCGCCGATCGAGTTCGCGATCAGGTCGTGCAGCTGGCACGAACGGCCCAGCTGGGGGATCAGCGCCTGCACCGCCTCGACGGCGGCCGACATCCCGACCCCGGCGGCGATTCCGTCGCCTGGCCTGCCGCTGGCCAGTGTGAGCATGCCGGCGGCCGGGACGAACAGCAGGATGTTCAGCAGGCCCTGGAGCGAGGTCAGCCCGCCTGTCGTGGTCAGGTGCGTGCCGCACTCGCCGATCTGCCCGAGGCGGTGCGGGGTCGGGCTGAGCGTCGCCGCGATGATCAGCGCGAACGCGGCCGGCATGCAGAACGCGGCCAGCCGGGGGATCAGGTCTCCCGGACGGCGGAGCGCGGAAAGGGCGATCGGCAGGGTCATGCCGGTGAGCACGAGCCAGGTGTCCAACAAGTGCGGGATACCGCGATAAGTCTCGAGCACGCGTCCGGACCCTCCCGTGGTCGACGGCTGCCTCGAACCTTCTCCTCGTCGATGTCGTTGCCTGACTCGACAATCTGCCGACCGATCCCACCGCCGCCAGAGGTGTCCGGACATCTGCACGCAGCCGCAAACTCTCCGTGACAGTCCGTGCACAAATTGACACGGAAGAAAGATGCTTAGGGCAACGATCATGTGCCTGCCCGGGGTGGGTACCGGGGGTCCGCACCCGAGCCGGAAGGAGCCCCCCCGTGGCCGATCCACAGCTTCGCGCGATGACCTGGAACATCTGGTGGCGGTTCGGTCCACGCTGGCGGGAACGGCAACCCGGGATCCTCGCGACGATCGAGCGGTTCGATCCCGACGTGATCGCATTGCAGGAGGTCTGGGCCGCCGGTGGGACGACGCAGGCGCACGAGTTCGCCGCGGCGCTCGGGTTCCACGCGGTGTTCGCGGCACCGTCGTACCCGCGGACGCCTGAACCGATCCTGACGCCGGATCACGACGGCGTGCAGCTCGGCGTCGCGCTGTTGAGCCGATGGCCGATCGTCGAGCACGACGCGATCCCGATGCCGGCCCGTCACCGGTCCTGGGATCCCGTCGTACTGCGGGCCCGGGTGGCTCATCCGGCCGGACCACTGCCGATCGCCGTGGCCTGCCTGGAGCACGCGACCACCTTCAGCGACGACAGACTGGCGCAGGCGGCACTGCTGGCCGATCTCGGGACGGACCCCTCCACCGACGGGCCGTGCCCGTCGCTGGTGATGGGCGATCTGAACGCGGCCGCCGACAGCGCAGTACTTCGTCCGCTCCGCGACGTCCTGCTCGACGCCTGGGTGGCCGGCGGCGGTACGCCGGAGGCTGTGACGCTGCCGTCGACCCATCCGTCGGCGCCGCTCGAGGCCGGTCCGGAACTGGTCGACCAGCGGATCGACCACATCTGGTACCGGCCGGGCCACGAGGATCAGCTCGTCAATGTCGAGTCGGCCGTCCTCGCGGGCGACTCCGTAGACGGAATCTTCCCGTCCGATCACCGGGCCGTGGTGTGCGATTTCCGTTGGCGGCACCGCTCCGCCTGAGCGCGGGATCAACCGATCGGTGGAGGGCGATCAGGCCGGCTGGGCGATGTGGGGAGCGGGGCCGTCACGGGAGAGTCGGGGTATCGAGATCGACCCCGAAACGGAGACCGAAGATGACCACCCCGGTGAACGTCGAACACCCGCGGAGCGCGGCCGCGTTGCGGAGCGTGCAACTGCTGGTGGCAAGCTACCTCGCGATCAGCGTGCTGACCCTGATCGCCATCATTGCCCTGCGCAACCACCCGTCGATGGTGAACGACGCGGTCTGGACCCGCGGCACGATCGTCGTCGGCAGCGCGCTCCTGACCTTCCTGTTCGCCCGCAGCGCGGCACGCGGCTCGCGGCGCGGATACCTCCGGCTCCGGATCGTGTCGGCGGTGATGCTGGTCGCGATCGTCGTGATCATCTCGCTGCCGGGCGTCTTCCCGCTCTGGATGAAGGGCGAGCAGGCCGTCTGCGGACTACTGCTGTTCGGCGTCGCCCTGCTGGTGAACGGCAAGCACCTCCGCTCGGTGTTCACTAACTGACATGAAGGAGCAGGCTTGGCCGCGGCGGCTGACGGTGGTGCCGTACGTGTTGCTTGCGTGCATCGCCGCCGTCACCGTCCTGATCAAGCGCGAACAGCCCGGGTCGCTGACCGTCGACCTGGTGCTGTGCGCGCTGATCGCGCTGTGGACCCTCGGGATGTTCACCCTCCGCCCGGCGCGGCGGAGCGAGACCCGTCCGATGGCGATCTTCATCGCCGGCTTCGTCCTGCTGCTCGCCGTACTCGTGGCCCGCGATCCATGGTTCGGGTTCCTCACCCCGGCCGGTTACTTCTACACCTTCATCCTGCTGTCGTGGCCCGGCGAGCTGATCGGGATCGGGGCCGTCGCGGTCATCGCGGGGTGGGCACAGTCGTACGACCTCCCCAAGACCGACGTGCTCGGCCTGCTCGGCTGCGCCGCCGTCATCGGGGTGAACGTGGCCGGGATGTGTCTGGCCGCGTGGCTCGGTAGACGCGACGAGGTGCTCAGCCAGCAGCGGCAGGACGCGGTCGACGCGCTGACCGAGACCAATCGCCGGCTCGAGGCAACCCTCGCCGAGAACGCGGACCTGCACGAGCAGCTCCTGACCCAGGCCCGCGAAGCCGGCGTCATCGACGAGCGCCAGCGGATGGCGCGCGAGATCCACGACACCCTCGCGCAGGGTCTGACCGGGATCGTCACGCAACTCCGGGCCGCCGAGCACGCCGACGACTGGCGGCGGCACGTGTCGACCGCGGTCGGCCTGGCCCGCGAGAGCCTGACCGAGGCGCGGCGCTCGGTCCACGCGCTGCGCCCACAGCCGCTGCAGTCGGCGACGCTGAGCGAGGCGATCGCAGACGTCGTACGGCGGTGGTCGGCGCTGCACGGCATCGACGCACAGCTGACCACGACCGGCACGCCGCGGGTGATGACACCGGAGGCGGAGTCGACTCTGCTGCGTGCGACCCAGGAGGCGCTCGTGAACGTCGCGAAGTACGCGCACGCAACCCGGGTGGGTGTGACGCTGTCGTACATGGAGAAGGAGGTCGCGCTCGACGTCCGCGACGACGGCGCCGGGTTCGATCCGTCCCGCGGTACTCCGTCCGTGGCCGGTGGATTCGGGCTCGTTGCGATGCGGCAGCGGGTCGAGGCGCTGAACGGGACGCTCTCGATCGAATCGGAGCCGGGCCTTGGTACGGCGATCTCCGCGACCGTGCCGCTGCCGGGAGCGTCGGCATGATCCGGCTGCTGATCGCGGACGACCACCCGGTGGTACGGGACGGACTGAGCGCGATGTTCGCGGCCGAGCCCGGGTTCGAGGTGGTCGGCCAGGCGGGTGACGGCGCGGAGGCGATCCAGCTGGCCGAGACATTGCGGCCGGACGTCATCCTGATGGATTTACAGATGCCGGGCGTGAACGGGCTGGCCGCGATCAGCGGCCTCACCGAACGCGGCGTGACGGCCCGGGTGCTCGTGCTCACGACGTACGACACCGACGGGTACGTCGTACCCGCGATCGAGGCGGGCGCTACCGGGTATCTGCTCAAGGACGCACCCCGGGACGAGCTGGTCCGCGCGGTTCGCGCCGCCGCAGACGGGACGTCCGTACTCGCGCCGTCGGTGGCGAACACCTTGATGAACCACGTCCGCACGCCGCCCACTCCGGACATCGTCAGCCCGCGCGAACTCGAGGTCATCGAGTTGGTTGCCGCCGGCAACACGAACCGCGAGATCGCCGCCCACCTGTTCATCAGCGAGGCGACCGTTAAGACGCACCTGCTCAACATCTACGCCAAACTCGGCGTACCGGACCGCGCCTCCGCTGTCGCCGAGGCGTTCAGACGCGGCCTGCTCGGCGCGGCGGGCTAGGGCCGGTGGCGGCTGACCGCGGCGGCGGTGGGGTCTTCGCCGGCGGCGTGCAGGCCGTCGATCACTCCGTCGATGTCGGCGGCCGGCCGGTTCTGGCTGAGTTTGAACTTCGCCTCGATCCGGTGGATCTGGACCTCGACGCCGACGATCGCCCGCAGTTGTCCCTGCACGTACTTCTCCGGTGCGTCGTCGACCGACCACGGTTCGGCGCGACCGTGCTCGTGCAGGTCGGACAACCGCCGTACGACGCCTTCGACCCAGGCCGCGTCGTCGTGCACGGTCAGCTCGCCGTACACGTGGGCGGTCACGTAGTTCCAGGTCGGTACGACGCGACCGTGCTCCTGCTTGGACGCGTACCAGGCCGGTGACACGTACGCGTTCGGGCCGCGCATGATCACCAGCGCGTCGCCGATCGCCTCGCGCTGCCAGTGATCGTTGTTGCGGGCAACGTGTCCGAGCAGCACGTTGCGCGGGCGGTCGTAGATGAACGGCAGCATGGTCGCCAGCAGCCCGTCCGCCGTCATCGTGATCAGATCGGCGGCGCCGTGGTTGGCCAGCAGTTCCTGTACTGCGTCCTCGTCAGGGGCAAAGTGCTTGGGAACATACACAGCACAAGTCTCCTCACCGACTCGGTTGAACGGCAGGTCCAATCCGACCAGCCTTTCACCAGACCACGTCAGATGACGATCTCCTCGATCCAGTCGGCGGGCGACTGCTGGTGGAGGCGCCAGTAGTGGTTGGCGATCTCGTCGGGCTCCCACCCGGTGCCCGGCCCGACGCCGCCGCTCACGGTGACACTTGCCGCGTGGACGCCGGCCGCGCCGTACTGCTGGTGCAGGAGCGTGACGAG
This sequence comes from Kribbella pratensis, assembly GCF_004365355.1. Lineage (GTDB taxonomy): Bacteria > Actinomycetota > Actinomycetes > Propionibacteriales > Kribbellaceae > Kribbella. The sequence goes on from NZ_SODP01000002.1 coordinate 2,079,886, forward strand.
CGCGCGGACACCGGCCTTGCCGAGCGACAGGCTCGCGTAGTCGGGCTTCGGCAGCGGCATCCCGCCGGTGATCAGGAACGACCCGCTGCCACGCTCGGCCATCGCGGGTGCGAGATGCGCGGCGGTGGTGATCGCGCCGACCACGTTCACCGCCCAGGCATCCCGGTGCTGCTGCGCGGTCAGGTCGCCGATCCGGTCGGACTGGATGAGGGCCGCGTTGTACACGACGACCTCCGGTACGCCGTACGCCTCGACGATCCGATCGAGGGCCGACCGCAGGCCGGCTTCATCTGTCACGTCGGCGGTCAGCGGCAGTACGTCGGCGCCGGCGAGCTGCTCCGCGGCGGCCTTCACCGTCGACTCCGAGCGCGCAATCAGTCCGGCGCTCATCCCCTCCCGCACGAATCGCTTGGCCACCGCGAGACCGATACCGGGTCCGACCCCCACCACCACAACTCCAGCCATACTCTCGAGAGTAAAGGTGACGCGTCACCGACATAGCACGGGGGTGCCGACTGAAACTGAACAGCTAGTTCCGCAGTTCGGCTGCCTTGTCGTAGTCGCGGCGCCAGTCGCCGGTGGGCGGAAGGATGATGCGCTCGACGCCGGCGGCTTCGTACTCGGCCAGTTGTTCGGCGGCGTTGCCGTTGAGCTGGGGTGCGACCACGGTGGCCTTCAGTTGCTTGCCGTCGGCAAGTTCGTTGATGCGGTCGAGGTTGGTACGGACCTCGGCAGGGGTTGCCGCGATCGTCGCCCAGCCGTCGGCGTACCGCGCCGCTCGCCGATGTGCGCGCGGACCGTTGCCCGCGACAAAGATCGGCGGCAGCGGCGAACCGGGGGAGAGCGTCACCTCGAGATCCTCGGCGACCTTCGCGGACTTCCCCGCGATCAGATCCCGCAGTACGGCGAGAGCCTCGTCGGTCAGCCGGCCTCGCTCCTTGTAGTTCACACCGGCGGCCCGCCATCCGATGTCGCCATGCGCCGGATTCCCGGTGCCGACGCCGAGGACAAGCCGGTTGTTCGACACCAGTTGCAGTGTGTTGATCTGCTTCGCCGCCCACGCGACCGGCCTGAGTGCTAGGAGCATCACGTTGTATCCGACCGTGATCCGCTCGGTCACCGCGGCCGCGGTCGCGAGTACGACGGAGCTGTCGAGGAGCGGCGCGCTCGCCACCAGATGATCCGTCGACCACACCGAGTCCAGCCCGACGCTCTCGGCGTACCTGGCGCTCTCCCGGACATCGCCGAGAATCGGGCGCTCGGGATCCGGCGTCGACGTCGGCAGGATGACTCCGATCTCAAGGCTCATACCTCGGGCCAACCCCGGCCCGGACGACCGTATTCCGTCAGCCCTTGGTCAAGGAACGGACCGCCGGGCCGAGCAGCTCGACGATCTTGTCCGGGTCGGCATCAGCCAGCTGATCCAGTTTGAGCAGGTGACGACCGAGCACGACACCGATCAGTACGGCGCTCAGCACATCGGCACGGAGCGCGCCGTCGACGCCGTGGATCGCCTTGCCGATGTTGCTGCCGCGGACGTGTGCGTTGCCCCGGACCTCGTCGGCCGCATCGGGGTGCGTCAGCATCGAGCGCAACACCGCGAGGGAGGCAACCGGCTCGTCGATCAGCGACGCGCGGAGCCGCTCGAGGAGTTGCTCTGCGACCTCTTCGGCGGTGCCCTCGACGATCGGCCGGCTCTCAGTCTCGGCCGCACGGGCGAACAGCTGTTGTTTGCTGCCGAAGTAATGCATCACCAGGCCCGGGTCGACCTGCGCGGCGGCGGCTACAGCGCGGATCGTCGTCCGGTCGTACCCGGTCTCGGCGAACAGTCTTCGCGCCTCGGTCAGGATCCGGTCCTGCGTCTCGATCCGGCGGCGGTCGCGGGTGGTCTCGTTCACCGAATTCATTCTACAGGTGTTGAATCTCTGCGAATTTCGTTCTACGGTCGTTGAATGACTCCTGAGGAAGTACTTGACCTGCGCCGCCAGTACCTGATCGATCGCGACTTCGAGTCGTTCGCCGACCTCTTCGCGGAGGACGGTGTCATCGAGATGCCGTTCGCCCTCCAAGGCGTGCCCGACCGCCTCGTCGGCCGCGAGGCGATCCGCGAGTTCTCACTCAAGGCCGGCACCCGTGCCGTCGAGATCACAGACCTCCGCACGGTCCAGCTGCACCGGACCACCGATCCCGAGGTCGTGATCCTCGAACTGGTCACCGAGGCGCGGCACACCACGACCGACGTACCGTTCCAAGCCACCTGCATCCAGGTCTTCCGGATCCAGGACGGCAAGATCAAGCTGTTCCGCGACTACGTGGGTGCACATTCCGTCCCTGATCTGACCTGACTCGACCGTTGCGTCGGCTGGGCTTCTCGGGTGAGGTGGAAGGGTGAGCCTGACGATTCGGAACGTCGTGTTCGCGTGCCCGGGGGACACGCCGGAGAGCTACGACCGCGGGGCTCGGCCGGTCGCCACCTTCTACGCGGACCTGCTCGGGATGGAGATCATTCGCGAGGACTGGTTCGTCATCGGCGGTGGGGCGTCCGACCTGCAGCTCGCGTTCGGCGACGGGCCGATCGACTACCAGCCGCCGGGGTGGCCCGATGGAGCGCAGCAGATGCATCTCGATCTCGCCGTACCCTCATCTTTCGCGCCGCCTGGGGCTCAGCTGCTGCGGGACAACGGCGAGTGGCGGGTGTACGCCGATCCGATCGGGCACCCCTTCTGCTTGTACTCCGAGCCGGCCGACCGCGCGGAGATCCGGCGTATCGTCATCGACTGCCCTGACCCGCAAGCTCTCGCTGCGTTCTACAGCTCGCTGCTTGACCGGCCGGAGCGCTCGCTCGACACGCCGTCCCGTGTGGTCCTCGCCGGCACCCCCGAGCTCGCGTTCCAGCAGAGCACATCACCCGCTCCACGCTGGCCCGATCCGGCGTACCCGCAGCAGGTGCATCTGGACCTGTTCACGTCCGACGTGCCGGCTGCTCGCGCTCATGCTCTGTCCGTTGGCGCGGAGGCTTTGCAGACGAGCGGTCCGGATCACCACGTGTACGCCGACCCGGCCGGTCATCCGTTCTGCATCTAGAGTCGCGTGGATGAGCAGACGACTGGCCGCGTATGCCGTGTGCATCGAGGACGGACGAGTGCTACTGGCGCGGTACGTCTCGCCGTACGGCGACGGCACCTGGTGGACGCTCCCCGGCGGCGGAGTCGAACCGTGCGAGGACCCGTTCGACACCGTGGTCCGCGAGGTCGCGGAGGAGACCGGCTGCACGGCCGTGGTCGAGCGCCTGCTCGGCGTCGACTCGCGGATAATCCCCGCCGCCGAACGCCACCACCCGGGCCCCGAGGACCACCAGAACATCGGCATCTTCTACGCCGTCCGGATCACCGCCGGCACCCTCCGCCCCGAACCCAACGGCGAAACCGCCGAGTCGGTGTGGACGCCTCTCACCGCTGTCCCGACCCTCGACCGCGCCGCCTTGGTAGACACCGGCATCAACCTCGCCCAGTCGCAGCCCCCGACCGGCCACGTCCCACCCGCGGCCACCACCGACGTCATCCTGGGCGCTAACGACAGGACGTAGTCGTCTACGTACATCGCCTCGCCCGCCTGAGCTGACCGTGAACCAGCGCAGATTTGTCGACACCTCCTGTCGATCGGCACGCACGCCAGGCATCGGACAGGTATGAGCGACATCGTGATCGAGAAGATCGTCCGCCCGGAGCGGACGTTGTCGGGTACCTGGCTGGAAGTGATCGCCTCGAACCTCGACTACCACCGAGCCGCATTCCTGTGGAAATGCGAGGGTCTGACGGATGCCCAGCTCCGTCGACGCGCAATCCCATCGTCGGACCTGACCCTGCTGTCCCTCATGCGCCACCTGCAGGGCGTCGAGCGCTATTGGCTACAGCACCGCTTGGCGGGCACCACCCCGCAGTACTTCCCGTACCTCACCAACGCCGACACGGACTGGTTCGATGAGTCAGACCCCACCCCGGCCCGGACCGTGTACACCGACTACCTCTCCGCCTGCGCCGACTCCAGATCCCTCTTCCCACCCCACGACCTCACCCGCATCATCCCCAACCCCGAATTCGGCCCGACCGACGTCCACTTCATCCTCACCCACGTCATAGAGGAATACGCCCGCCACTTAGGCCACGCCGACCTCCTCCGCGAATCCCTCGACGGCACCACCGGCGAATAACCAACGGTGGAATACTCGACGGCCATGGATGGGCTTCCGGTCGAGGACACCGACGGGTCGGTGCTGATCAGCTTCGACCGAATCCGTGAAGAGCAGCTCGGCACGCTGGACCCGTCCGTGCCGTTGACCGCGTCGCTTGTCGTGCTGTGGTGCGGTCATGAGTGCCTGATGGTCTTCAACCGGTACCGCCGGGCGTGGGAACTCCCAGGCGGCATGCTCGATCCCGGCGAGTCCGCGCGCGAAGCCCCCGTACGGGAGCTCGCCGAAGAGAGCGGCCAGCGTGCGGACTCGCTTGATCTCGCCGGCGTCGCGAAGATCCGCGTCGCACCCGACGACCGGCTCGAGTACCTCGCGATCTACCGCGGCGAGCTCGACTCGCCACAACCGTTCACACCGAACGACGAGATGTCCGCCGCCACCTGGTGGAACCCGACCGAGCCGCTGACCGCCCTGTTCCCGATCGATGCCGCGCTCGCAAACCTCTGCCCCTAGAAACTTCTTCGGGCTCGCCGTCGATCTGACGGCGCGCCGTTCGACGAAGGGATAACCAACCCCCCGAAGGAGAACCACAATGCCCGACCCGCGAAAGGTTGTCGGCGGCTACTTCTTGTCGCTCGACGGAGTCGCCGAGGCGCCGGACAGGTTCCTCACCGGCTGGGACGAGGAGACGGACGCCAGCGGCAAGAGACTCATCGAGACCCAGGACGAGGTCATCCTCGGACGCCGCACGTACGACGAATGGGCCGGCTTCTGGCCGACCAGCGACATCGAGCCCTTCGCTTCGTTCATCAACGCCACCCCCAAGTACGTCGCAACGTCGACACCACTCGAACCCGAATGGTCCAACTCGCAGGTCATCGAAGGCGACCTGTTCGACTTCGTCCGCAACCTGAAGTCCCAGCCAGGCGGCGACATCGGCATCCACGGCAGCATCTCCCTCACCCGATCCCTCCTCACAGCCGGCCTGATCGACGAACTAAGACTCGTAGTCATCCCCACAATCGCCGGCACCGGCCAACAACTCCTCGCCGACCTACCGCCCATCCACCTAGAGACCCTCCACTCCACCACCACACCCACCGGCCACCTCCTCATCGACTACCGAGTCGTCCACTAAGCAAGCGGTGGGAGATGCTGTCGGCATGACCACGCTGGAGAGGTTCATCGTCAGCGATGGCTCGAGTCACGCCGACGCGGCGCGGGCAGCCCGCCTGATCCTGCGATCAGTGCAAGGCTCCGTGAACCGCTATGAGACCGACATACCGATCGCTTCCGCGGACTGGCCGTCAGGCGTCCTATCGGCCGCCGAGGTTCTTCGCGGTGTTGCAGCTCGGACGGGTCGAGTCGAACGCGGCGGCTACGCCCAAACCGGCATCATCGCCTACGCCGATGACGAGATTTGGTCGGCCTTCGTGGAGTTCGCACCCTGGGCGTACGACGCCACCGTCTGGAGCTCCGCCGGCCATGACATCGTGTCCCTCTCCGACGAGGCCCAGTCGATCGTCATCCGCGTCAACCGCTCGCAGTACGACGCAATCGCGGCTGCACTGGGCGACGTTTCGCTGCGCAGCATCCGCAAGTGGCGCCGTATGCGGTAAATCGGCGCGCGGTGGGAGGCCCAACGGATGATGATGGTGCGATGCCTGAACGACACTCGCGCGCCGTGCCCGGTGGCCGGGCGTTCTACCTGACCGAACGACTCTGGCAGTTGGCCGAAGGTCTTCCTGTCGAAGCTGTACCGATCGACGCGATCAAGGAGTTCGACGAGGACTGCTGGTTCGGCGGCAGGTCCGTCACCTGCCGAATGGTCGCTCGTCATGCCGACCTCATCCAGAAGGCCGACCTCAGCTACCCGGTGATCCTGTCCGCGGACGGGCGCTTGATGGACGGCGGCCACAGAATCTCGAAGGCCTGGCTCAGCGGCCTGACGACGATAGACGCCGTCCGCTTCCCAGTCGACCCAGAGCCCGACTACTACCAGTGGGACGCCACAACCTGAGTCCGCCTGTCAGTTCGAGCCCAGTTCCCAGGCCAGCTCACCGACCTCGCATACCGGGGAGCGCGCGGGCGGCGGAGTCCCCACAGAACTTCTTTTGGCATAGCGTCGGATTCGGGGCAAGTAGTTCGTAGTACAGGCGAGAGGCGGTCGAAGCGGCCGCCGGGACATGGGAGTCGTGGGATGACGGAGTACTTGATCACGTTCAATGACGGCGCGATGGACCACATCCCCGCCGAGGACTGGCCCGACGTCGGCAAGGCCTCGCACGAGGTCGTCCGCGAGGCCGTGAACGCCGGCGTCTGGGTGTACGGCGGCGGCCTCGAGCGGCAGCAGGCAACCCTCGTCGACCCGGACGGTTTGGTCACCGACGGCCCGTACCCAGAAACGAAGGAGGTCGTCGGCGGCTTCTCCGTCGTCAACGTCGCCACCCGCGAGGAAGCCCTGAAGTGGGCCGCCAAGATCGCCACCGCCTGCCGCTGCACCCAGGAAGTCCGCGAACTAATGCCCGACCCCGAAACAGACGCCCTAATCCGCGAGGTCGCCCAGCGGGCCCACCCCGCCGACGACGCCTGATCCAGCAAGACCCGCGCGGCCGCGGCCGACAAGCCAATCGCCTGAGGATCGAAGGTGGCGTCTGGATCAGGTGATTGGCGCTGACGAGCGGTGGGACGCCACCTCGCTGTCCCAGTACGGGGGGAGGGCGGCTGGTTTCCATGATGGATCGGGGCGGAAATCCGTGTAGCGGCCGTCGAACGGGAAGCGGCCGGTCTCGATGTCGCCGATGATGCGTTCGGCGGCGGCGCAGATGCGGTCCGCCTCGGCTGCCGTCCAGTACGCCGGGTGATCGATACGCTCGGCCAACTCGTCCTCGTCTTTCAGCGACCAGCTGCGATCGGGCGCGACCAGGATGTCGAGCGCGTGATCGAGGATGTCGATCCCGGCCGACCAGCGGCGTACCGGGGACTCCAGGTTCACGTACCAGCCTTCGAACCGCATCTCCAGGTCGAAGAACCACCACACCGAATGGTCGGCCTCGGGTTCGGTGCGGATCAGCACGTGCCGGCCTTCCCAGTGCCGCGGCCAGAGCATGGACGGCGTACGGTCGCGCTCCGCCAGCGACATCTTCCGGATCGATGCGCCGTCCCGAGTGCCGCGCAGCATGCAGTCCGATCCTGCCGCAGTCCAGGTGAGCAGCGCCTCCGCGTCGTCACGCACAACCCGCGTGGTCTGCACCGCGGCGATCATCCCGTTGAGGTGGACGTCGCGACGGGCGATCGATCGACCAGGAGCGAAGACCATCGGGCCATGCTAAGGCCGCCTCCAGGCCACGCCGCAGCCCGGCCATGACGATCCGGCCCATGGCGCTGTTAGCAACTTCGGTAGCAGGCAGCCGTGATCACCTGGCAGCATGCAGGGCATGTCGAACGACTACGGTGAACCGATTGGGCAGGTCTTGGGCGACAATTTTCGAGTGCCCGCGCTACTACCAGGCTGGACCGCTCTGGAAGGCATCGTGCTGGTCAAGGCCCTAGACGACGAAGGCCGTCCGAGCTGGGCCTTCCGCGAGACCGAGGGTATGAACATCGAGGAGGTCATCGGCGTTCTCACCGTCCAACTGGACATCCTGCGCGAGCGAGCTGTCGATGCATTTCGCGTAGATGAGGATGACGACTAGCGATCGCTGCCTCAAACGCGGAGGGCGGGCCGTTCGGCGGGCGCGGAGAATCGCGCTCTGATCTGCACGAACTTGATGGTGGAGACGAGGGGACTTGAACCCCTAACCCCTGCCTTGCAAAGGCAGTGCTCTGCCAGTTGAGCTACGCCCCCGTGAGGGTGGTCAGCGGCCCGGGGTCACCGGGTCGACGGCCTCGGCCCAGAGGTCCTTGTCGGCGCGGGACTGTTGGGTCTTCTTGTAGGCGAAGTATCCACCGATGCCGGCCAGCAGCACCAGCAGGAGCTTCTTCAGCACTGGAACTCCTCGGGGGATCGGGGGGTTTCACATACGTGAGGGTGGGCCTAACTGGACTTGAACCAGTGACCTCTGCCTTATCAGGGCAGCGCTCTAACCGTCTGAGCTATAGGCCCGCGTACTGCGGTGTCGAACCCGGGAGAGATTACCGCACCAAGTGCTCTACTCCCAAACCGGTTCCGGCCGGGCCCGACCAGGGCCCGGCCGGAGAAATCAGTCCTCCGACGCCAGCGTGACTTCGAGGCCGCCGAGCAGCGTGGCGGCGATGTTGTAGAGGAAGGATCCGAGCGTTGCGAGCGCCGTGATGATGAGTACGTCGGCGCAGGCCAGCAGCGTCGTGAAGCCCATCACCTTGCCGGTGTTGATGTAGTTCTCGACCCGGAACGGCTCGGCGGTCGGCGTACCCAGGACCTCTTGGACGGTGCTGTTGATGTTGTCGAAGACACCCGCCGCACCGATCGCCGACCAGATGATGAAGACCGCGACCCAGGTGACGATCCCGAAGGCGATCGACAGCAGGAACGCCGTCTTCATCACCGACCACGGATCGATCCGGGACATCCGCAGCCGCGCCTTGCGGGTCTGCGGCCGGCTGGAGGTCTTGGCGTCCTTCTCGGCGAGCCGCGCCTGCCGCGCCTCTTCCCGGTCGACCTTCTCCGGCTTGGCAGCGGTCACCGCGGAGGCCTTGTCGAGCACCGCCTGACGCGCAGCGCTCACCCGGTCACCGAACGACTCGGTCTTCGCCCCTGGACCCCCGGCAGCCGCCGGAGCCTCGTACGGCGGGGCAGCCGCGGCGGGCGTCGTACCCGGCGGAGACCAAGGCTCCGGCCGGCCCGGGGTGCTGGGAGCAGGCTGCTGAGGACGCGCCGGAGCGCCGGCGCCGGGAGTGGCCGGCCGCGGCTGCGGGCGGTACTCCGACGACGAGGGGCGCTGACCGTTCGTAATCCTCGGCTGGCCGCCCGGCGCACCATTGGAACGACCGTTGGAAGCCGGGTTGGCCGGGGCGGCAGACGGCTTCCCACCCGGCGCGGTGCGCTGGGATTTGGAGCTGTCGGCCGCACCTTCAGGCCATGTCGGCCTCGCGCGGTTGGTCATCAGTCACCCTCCTGGCCGGCTTCGTCGTCTTCGACGGTAGCCGCGCCGTCCACGTCCGTCGAACGTTCGTCATCATTCTGGACGCTCTCAGAGGTGGATTCGGTTGTCGATCCGTCCACATTCTGGGCACCTTCGGTGACGGTACCCTCCTCGGCCGCCTCCGATTCCTCCAGAGCGACGGTCAGATCGGTGTTCCGCGCGATCGCGACGACGGCGTCGGACTCGCCGACCCCGGCGAACCGGACGCCCATCGTGTCGCGGCCCTTGACCGGCACGCTGTCGACCCGGCTGCGGACGACCTGCCCGCTCGCCTTGATCGCCAGCACCTGGTCGTCCTCGACGACGATGATCGCGCCGACCAGCGAACCGCGCTCGTCGTTCAGCTTCACCGCCTTGATGCCGAGACCGCCGCGACCCTGCTGCCGGTACTCCGACACCCGCGACCGCTTGGCGTATCCGGCGTCGGTCACCGTGAAGACGAACTGCGCGTCTTCCTCGGATCCGGCCCGGATCACCGACATCGACAGCAGCTCGTCGCCGGAGCGGAACTTCATGCCCGTCACGCCGGAGGTGGCCCGGCCCATCGGCCGCAGCTGCTCGTCGTTCGCGGTGAAGCGGATCGACTGCCCCTTGCGGGACACGAGCAGCAGGTCGTCCTCAGCGGTGGCCAGGTCCGCGCCGATCAGCTCGTCGTCCTCCTCGCGGAAGTTGACCGCGATGATGCCGCTCTGCCGCGCCGAGTCGTAGTCCCGCAGGGCGGTCTTCTTGACCAGCCCCTTCTTGGTCGCGAGCACCAGGTAGTCGGACTGGTCGTAGTCGCGCAGCGTCAGAACCTGCGCGATCTCCTCGTCCGGCTGGAACGACAGCAGACCGGCGACATGCGAGCCCTTGGCGTCACGGGCCGACTCGGGCAGCTGCCACACCTTGGCCCGGTAGACCCGGCCCTTGGTCGTGAAGAACAGCATCCAGTGGTGGTTCGTGGTGGCGAAGAAGTGGTTGATCTCGTCCTCGGCCCGCAGCGCGGCGCCGCGGACACCCTTGCCGCCGCGGTTCTGGGTCCGGTAGAGGTCGGTCTTGGTCCGCTTCGCGTAGCCGCCACGGGAGATTGTGACGACGACCTCCTCGTCCGGAACCAGGTCCTGCACCGACAGGTCGCCGTCGGCCGCGATGATCTCGGTACGCCGCTCGTCGCCGTACTTCTCGACGATCTCGCCGAGCTCGTCCTTCACGATCGTGCGCTGCCGCTCCGGGCTGGCGAGGATGTCCTCGAGGTCGGCGATGATCGCCTCGAGCTCCTGCAACCGCTCGATGATCTTCTGCCGCTCCAGGGCAGCCAGCCGGCGCAGCTGCATGTCCAGGATCGCCTGCGCCTGGATCTCGTCGATGTCGAGCAGCTGCATCAACCCGGTCCGCGCCTCGTCGACGTCGGGGCTGCGCCGGATCAGCGCGATGACCTCGTCCAGCGCGTCCAGCGCCTTCACGTACCCGCGGTAGATGTGCGCGTTCTTCTCGGCCTCGCGCAGGCGGAAGCGGGTCCGCCGCTGGATGACCTCGATCTGGTGGTCGATCCAGTGCTTGATGAACAGGTCGACGCTCAGCGTCCGCGGTACGCCGTCCACGAGCGCGAGCATGTTGCAGCCGAAGGTGTCCTGCAGCTGCGTGTGCTTGTAGAGGTTGTTCAGTACGACGCGGGGCTGCGCGTCACGCTTCAGCACGACGACGAGGCGCTGGCCGGTCCGGGACGAGCTGTCGTCGCGGATGTCGGCGATCCCGTTGACCTTGCCGGTGTTGACCAGCTCGGCGATCTTCAGCGCCAGGTTGTCCGGGTTGACCATGTACGGCAGCTCGGTGACGACCAGGCTGGTACGGCCCTTCGCGTCTTCCTCGATGTCCACGACCGCGCGCATCGTGACCGAGCCGCGGCCCGTGCGGTACGCGTCGTCGATGCCCTTGTAGCCGACGATCAGCGCGCCGTTCGGGAAGTCCGGGCCCTTGATGTGCTGCAGGCAGGCGTCGAGCAGCTCCTCACGGGTCGCGTCCGGGTGCTCCAGCGCCCAGTCGACCGCGGCCGCGACCTCTCGCAGGTTGTGCGGCGGGATGTTCGTCGCCATACCGACCGCGATACCGGACGAGCCGTTGACCAGCAGGTTCGGGAAGCGGGCCGGCAGGATCACCGGCTCCTGCGACTTGCCGTCGTAGTTCGGCCGGAAGTCGACCGTGTCCTGGTCGATGTCGCGGACCATCTCCATCGCCAGCGGCGCCATCCGGCACTCGGTGTACCGCATCGCGGCCGCCGGGTCGTTGCCCGGGGAACCGAAGTTTCCCTGGCCCTGGATCAGCGGTGCGCGCATCACCCACGGCTGCGCGAGCCGGACCAGGGTGTCGTAGATCGCCGAGTCGCCGTGCGGGTGGTACTGACCCATGACGTCACCGACGACGCGCGAGCACTTGTTGAAGCCGCGGTCCGGCCGGTAACCGCCGTCGTACATCGCATAGAGGATGCGGCGGTGCACCGGCTTGAGGCCGTCGCGGACCTCGGGCAGCGCGCGGCCGACGATGACCGCCATCGCGTAGTCGAGGTACGACTGCTGCATCTCGGTCTGCAGGTCGAGCGGCTCGACCCGGTCGTGGCCGGGCGAGGTGGGGGTCTCGGTCATGAATAAGTCCCGTTCAGATCAGTACGTTGGAGGGCAGCAAGATCAGATGTCGAGGAAGCGAACGTCCTTGGCGTTGCGCTGGATGAAGCTGCGCCGCGCCTCGATGTCGTCGCCCATCAGCGTCTGGAACGTCTCGTCGGCGCGGATCGCGTCGTCGAGGGTGATCTGCAGCAGCACCCGGTTCGCCGGGTCCATCGTCGTGTCCCACAGCTCGTTCGCGTTCATCTCGCCCAGACCCTTGTAGCGCTGGATCGGGTTCTCCTTGGGCAGCTTCTTACCGGCCTCGGCGCCGGCCTCGAGCAGGCCGTCCCGCTCGCGGTCGGTGTAGGCCAGCTCGTGCGGCTGGTTGCTCCAGCGGATCTTGTACAGCGGCGGCTGTGCGGCGTACACGTGACCGCGCTCGATCAGCGGGCGCATGAACCGGAACAGCAGCGTCAGCAGCAGGGTCCGGATGTGCTGGCCGTCGACGTCGGCGTCGGCCATGATCACGATCTTGTGGTACCGGAGCTTGTCCTCGTCGAAGTCTTCGTGGATGCCGGTGCCCAGCGCGGAGATGATCGCCTGGACCTCGTTGTTCTGCAGGACCTTGTCGATCCGGGCCTTCTCGACGTTCAGGATCTTGCCGCGGATCGGCAGGATGGCCTGGAACTTCGGGTCGCGGCCGCCCTTCGCGGAGCCACCCGCCGAGTCACCCTCGACGATGTAGACCTCGCACTCCTCCGGGTTCGTCGACTGGCAGTCGGCCAGCTTGCCCGGCAGGCCGCCGCCGCCGAGCAGACCCTTGCGGTTGCGGGCCAGGTCGCGGGCCTTGCGGGCCGCGATCCGGGCGCTCGCCGCGGCGGACGCCTTGCGGATGATCTCGCGACCCTCGGCCGGGTTCTGCTCGAACCAGGCGCCGAGCTTGTCGTTGACGACGCGCTGGACGAAGCCCTTGACCTCGGTGTTGCCGAGCTTGGTCTTGGTCTGGCCCTCGAACTGCGGCTCGGCGAGCTTGACCGAGATGATCGCGGTCAGGCCCTCCCGGATGTCGTCGCCGGTGAGCCTGTCCTCCTTCTTCTTGATCATGCCCTGGTCCTCGCCGAAGCCGTTCACCAGTGAGGTGAGCGCGGCCCGGAAGCCCTCTTCGTGGGTGCCGCCCTCGTGGGTATTGATCGCGTTCGCGAAGGTGTGCACCGACTCCTGGAACGAGCCGCTCCATTGCAGCGCGACCTCGAGGCTCATCGTGTCGTCGGCGGTGGCCGCCTCGAACGAGATCACGTCGCGGTGCACGGTCTCGCGGATGCCGGTCAGGTACTTCACGTAGTCGACCAGGCCGTCGTCGTACCGGAAGGACTGTTCGAGCGGCTTGCCGTCCTCGTCGAAGTGGTCCGGACGCTCGTCCCGGATCACCAGCTCGAGGCCCTTGTTCAAGAAGGCGTACTCGCGGAAGCGGGTGGCAAGCGTCTCGTAGGAGTACGTCGTGGTCTCGAAGACGTCCTCGCTGGCCCAGAACGTGATCGTCGTACCGTTCGAGGTCGAGGTGCCGATCTCGGCGAGGTCGGCGTCCGGGACGCCGTTGGTGAAGGACTGCGTGTACAGCTTGCCCTTCAGCCTGACGTCGACCTGGAGCCTGGTGGACAGCGCGTTGACGACGGAGACACCGACGCCGTGCAGACCGCCGGACACCTTGTAACCGCCGCCGCCGAACTTGCCGCCTGCGTGCAGGACGGTCAGTACGACGGTGACGGCCGGCTTGCCCTCGGACTCGACGATGTCGACCGGGATACCGCGGCCGTTGTCCTCGACCCGGACACCGCCGTCGGCCAGCAGCGTCACGACGATGCGATCGCCGTACCCGGCCATCGCCTCGTCGACCGCGTTGTCGACCACCTCGGTGACAAGATGGTGCAGTCCGCGCTCACCGGTGGACCCGATGTACATACCCGGGCGCTTGCGGACCGCGTCCAGTCCCTCCAGGACCTGGATCGCACTCGCGTCGTACTCCCGCTCGACGACGTTCGACGGGATCTGGTCGAGCATCTCCGGGAGCGCCTCGCTGGGTGCGGGGTTGCCGATGGGGTCGGCGGACTGGTTGGCGTCGATCTCGATCGGCTCGTCGGTCACCGGTGGTTGTCCTCCTCGGACCCCGCGTTCGCGAGGCATCGCGGCACAGTAGAGCCGCCCTCTACGGTGATAGTAGAGGCGCGGCTCGCCCTACCCGGTCCATTCTACCTGTCGACCGAAGCAGAACCTGCCACCAGCCGCCCGAAACTCGCATCAGGGCGTCTTTTCTCCCTCATCTCCATGTCCCCTCTCGCGGGAGGGGGTCAGAAAAGCGCTCACGGCCGCTCAGTGGCCTCCGGGTGTTTCGCGACTGACCGTTCCGGAACCGACCGGTCCAGACCGCTTGACCGGCTCCGAACCGGGGTCCGGGGTCCCGTGGACAAGCGGTGCCTGGCGCGCACCCACCGCCCCTTAGGATCGCTGCCGTGGAAAGTCTCGACGAGGTCATCGACGCGATGATCGCCGACCGGGTGATTCACCGGCACCGGCGAATCTGGCTGCTGGTGATCGCCCTCGTCGTGGTGGCCGCCCTGATCATCCTCGCCACCGGCGGCTGGAAAGAGAAGAAAGGCCGCACAGTCCCAACCCTGACGGCACCGACGACCGTGACGGCCGGCCGATTCGAGTTCAGCTTCACGAAAGCCGAGATCGTCCGCACACCGAAGACCGAGTACGACGAGGCCGAGTCGAAGGTCAAGATCTACTTCGACGCCAAGAACATCGACACCGAAGAACATCACAGCGAGAACCCGCGGAACCAGCTCCTGGTTCTGGTTCCGGGCGGTGGCGCGGAGACCATCGAGAGCGACGGCGTTTCCTGCCGTGGCGAGATCAACTGGGTGCTCGTCTATGGGCTTCCGCCGGAGAGCTGCTCCACAACGTTCAAGGTCGACCCCGACTTCGCCGCGAAGACCATAGAGGTCGGTGTGCTCGGCGAGACGTACGAGGCTGTCAGCGGTGTGTTCGGCGCGAGCGACAACGAGTTCTGGCAGAACGAGGCGCCGGTCGCCGTCGTGCGACTGGACCCGGCCGTGGTGACCGACAACGGGGGCAGCAAGTGAAGCTCTATCGCCCCGGGACGATCCTGGTCGGCGTCCTCTTCGTGCTGCTCGGCGGCGTGACCCGGCTCGCGGCGCCCGACCAGGTGTACGACGAGCAGAACATCAAGGTCGTCCACGGCACGATCGGTCAGGCTCTCGACTACACCGGCAGCGGATCGACGATGAAAGTGACCCGGATCAAGTTCGCCCGCTCGGTGATCGACAGCACCGACAGCGACAAGAAGCCGCTCGAGACCAACGGCATCTACCTCGCGATCGAATGGGACGCGGTCCGTGGCGCGAAGAAGCCCGACAACATCAACGCCACCCTGCTGGCCGACGGCGGCAGCGTGTACGAGCCGGTCGAAGGACTGTCCAACAGCGGAATCGACTTCCCGGACGCCGGCTTCGCCAAGACCGGCACCGTCGTGTTCGAGCTCAACCCGGCGGACATGACCGGCCTCACACTGAAACTGCACCCGACGATGGTGTTCAACTACTACAACTCCGACATCGAGGTCGATCTCGGCATCCCTACCGATGCCATCGCCCAGCAGATGGTCGACACCGCGGCCCCGCAGTACATCGTCGAGAAGTCGGTCACCCGGGTGGCATCGTGAGGCTTGCGAGCCGGGCGTCCCGGCTAACCGTTCAGATCGCGCTGCTGGTGGCCCTGCTGGCCGCCGCCACGATCATCTTGCTGCGGCCTTATCTGACCGACACGGAGCGCATCTACGAAGAGGGCCGGATCGACCAGGTCGTCAGCCAGGGACCCGTGACGGTCGCGCACGTCGAATGGAAGCTCGACTCGCTGAAGGCCTACACCACCTTGCTGGACAAGGACGGCGAGGCGATCGAGCTCGGCGGGCCGGCGGGCTCCACGATCATCGTCGCCACGCTGACGGTGACCCCGCGCGAAGGGCTCTTCCTCAAGGACAAGGGTTTCAGCTGCGAGGCGACGCTGCGCGACACCCACGGCAACACGTGGGACGGACAGCAGCCGTTCGATTACCCGCTGCCGACGTACTGCGGTGACGACGACTTCCCGTTCACCATGAACAAGCCGCGGCAGATCGCACAGGTCTACGTGGTGCCGAAGTCAGCCGTACCGAATCTCACTGGCGTGACCATCGAGGACTTCAGCGCTCACCGGCGGGTCCTGATCACTCCCTGAGGCTGGTCAGACGGTGACGGGCACCGACTGCTCGGCTTCGTTCTCCTTCGGCCGAGTGGCCGCGGCTGCCTCGTTACGCCGCTGGATGCCGACCGAGATGCACAGGTCGAACGCGGCCGCCAGGAGCGCGATGCGCAGCGGTTCGAAGATGAGCCGCTCGATCATGCTTGAGATCTCCTGGTTCATCAGGCCCCAGTAGCCGCCGTGCATACCGATCAGCCGTTGGACCAGGACGAACGCCCAGTCGTCCGCGAGCACCCAGAGCGTGTAGACCATGCAGACCACACCGAGGAAGACCGGGCCGACCCGGACCAAGAGCCTGAACGCGTTGATCGCCGGGTAGAACTTCTCGCGGAGACCGCCGAGCACCAGATCCGGCGCCTTGTAGGTCAGCTCGACCAACCGGCCTCGTTGCGGTCCTTCCTGCTCCACCCGGCCGCCGAGTCGTTGCTCCAGCCGGGTGCCACGGAAGACTCCGCCGCTGGAGAGCACCCGGTGGCCGAAGACGACGGTCGTAATTGCCAGCCACGTCAGCGGCTCACCGACGCCGAGCTTGAACAGCGGCCAGAGAGTCTCCCAGAAGAAGCCCCAGAGGAACTCGATGCCGGCCGGCAGCGGGATGTGGATGTGCGAGAAGAAGTCCTTCAGGCCGTCCCACCAGTTCAGCGACCAGTACCAGAAGGTCCGTTGCTGGAACCACAGCTTGCCTTCGGCAATCGCGAACGGCGTGATGACGCACGTGAGGAGCACGAAGAAGGCTTCGGCCCAGACCTGGGCGAACTTCACCGGCCTGTTCGGCCACCGATCGTCGACGGCCTGCAGCACCCGACGTAGGACCAGCAGGATGACCAGCGCGGGGAGGTAGCTGTGCCAGCTGTGGATGCCCAGCTTGAAGAACTGTGAGCCGGCCTGCGTTCCGTTCTGCACCAGGTTCGTCGCTGAGAGCTGACTGATCTGATCGTCGAAGAAGCCCCAAGCCGACCAGACTGCGACCAGCGGCAGCAGCGTGATGGCCAGCAGTTCGAGCAACCCGCGCTGCGTCGGGTCCGACGTCTCTTCAGCTTCGCTGCTCGCGGCATCCCGCCAGCGGTACAACGACATCGCACAGGTGCGGATCATGCCGACAGAAGCGGTGATCTGCAGCAGAACACCGACCGCGAAGAGACCAGTCCCGAGGCTCGAGTGCTGGTGCTTCCCCAGCCACATCGCGCCCTGCATGCACACGGTGAACCCGGCGAAGCCGGCCACCCACCAGGTGGTCATGGGCAGCAAGTTTTTCCACCAGAGTCGGAAGGTGTCTCCGATCAGGTGGACCATCTCGCGAAAGCCGTCAACGAGGGTGCGCATCGCGCCCGATCCTAGGGCTTGCCCGGGTCGTGGGCGCAATCAGCGGTGTCAGCCGTAGGTGTCGCGGGGGCCTCGGCCGCCGCGGATGGTTCGGGGGCCTTTGCGCCAGGAGGGGGTGTGGGGACCTTGGACGTTGACGCGGGTGACGGTGCCTTCGCCGAGTTCGGTGTTCAGGCGGCGGACCAGGTCGGGGGCCAGCAGCTTCAGTTGGGTTGCCCAGGCGGTGGAGGACGTTCGGACGGTCAGCACGGTGTCCTCGTACGACTCCGGCTTGCAGTGTTCGGCCATCTCGGGGCCGACGATGGACGGCCAGCGGGCCATCACGCCGTGGACCGCGACGTCGACCTCCCAGCCCTGGTCGCGCATCAGGCGACCGAGCGTGTTGGTCAGCTTCTGCGGGTCGCGGTCGTCGGGGCGGGCGCTGCTGATCTGGGCGCCGTCGATCCGCGGCCGGCGGCGGCGCTTGACCGGCATGATGCCGCCCTTGGCCGCCTGCTGCTTGAGCCGTCCCGCCAGCGACTTCGCCAACTCCAGGCCCTGCTTGTCGTGCTCGACTTCCGGACCGAGCTCGCTCTCAGGGCCGCTCTCAGAGGAATCCGGGGGTTCAGGCACGCCGAACGACCCCTTCACCGACCTCGAAGCGCGCCCCGCTGAGCTCAGCGGGCACGTCAGCGCCGACGGCAGCGGTCACGAGCACCTGCTCTGCCGGCGCGACCAGCTCGGCGAGCCGGTCCCGGCGCTGGGTGTCGAGCTCGGCGAACACATCGTCGAGGATCAGCACCGGTTCACCCCCGTCCGCACGGAGCAGTTCGTACGACGCCAGCCGCAGCGCGAGCGCGAACGACCAGGACTCACCGTGACTCGCGTATCCCTTGGCGGGCAAGTCCCCGAGCCCGAGTACGACGTCATCGCGATGCGGACCGACCAGCGAGACGCCACGCTCGAGCTCGTCCCGCCGCTTCTCCTGAACCGCTTCCAGCAGCACGTCGGCCAACTGCTCCCGCGACGTCACGCCCGGTTCGAGCAGGACCGACGACTTGTACTCCAGCCGCGCATCACCCTTGCCCCGGGCAACAGCGTCGTACGCGCTGGACACCAGCGGGCGCAGCGATTCCAGCAGCTCCAACCGGGTCGCGAGCAGCTCGGACCCGACGCGCGCCAGGTTCGAGTCCCAGACCTCGAGCGTGCGCAGCTGCCCTTCGGCGGCGCTCGTCCGGTTCTGCCGACGGGCCTGCGACGCGCTCCGCAGCAGCGAGTTCCGTTGCTTCAGCACCCGGTCGTAGTCCTGCCGTACGCCGGCCATCCGCGGCGACCGCAGCGTCAGCAACTCGTCCAGGAACCGCCGCCGCTCGGACGGATCGCCCTTCACCAGCGCGAGATCCTCCGGCGCGAACAGCACCGTCCGCAGCAGCCCGAGCACTTCCCGCGGTCGCGGGACCGGCGATCGGTTGATCCGGGCCCGATTTGCCTTCCCAGGATTGATTTCAAGCTCGACGACCACATCCCGGTCGTACTGGCTGCGGATCTCGGTCCGCACGATCGCGCGGGTGGCGCCGGCCCGCACCAGCGGCGCGTCGTTCGCCACCCGGTGCGAACCGAGCGTCGCGGTGTAGTGGATCGCCTCGACCAGGTTGGTCTTGCCGTGGCCGTTCGGCCCGACGAAGGCCGTCACGCCCGGGGTGAGCTGGACCTCCGCCTGCTGGTAGGACCGGAAGTCGAGCAGACCCAGGGCGGTGACGTACACCTCAGTGCTTGACCGGGGGTGTCGCGTACGACGGGTCGGCGGACTCGGCGCCCTTCACCGCGTGGCCGCCGAACTGGTTGCGCATCGCGGCGATCGCCTTCATCGCCGGCGAGTCGTCCTGCCGCGACGAGAACCGGGCGAACAGCGCGGCCGCGATGGCCGGCACCGGTACGGCGAGGTCGATCGCGGCCTCGACGGTCCAGCGGCCCTCGCCGGAGTCGTCGGCGTACCCGCGGATCTTCTCCAGGTGGTTGTCGTCCTCGAGCGCGTTCACCAGCAGGTCGAGCAGCCACGAGCGGATCACGGTGCCCTCGCGCCAGGACTGGAACGCCTCCGGCACGTTCTCCACGACGTCGGACGCCTCGAGCAGCTCGTAGCCCTCGGCGTACGCCTGCATGATGCCGTACTCGATGCCGTTGTGGACCATCTTCGAGAAGTGGCCCGCGCCGACCTTGCCGGCGTGCACGAAACCGAACTCACCCTCGGGCTTCAGCGCCTCGAAGATCGGCATCACGGTGTTGACGGTGTCGTTGTCGCCGCCGCACATCAGGGCGTAGCCGTTCTCCAGGCCCCAGACGCCGCCGGAGACGCCACAGTCGACGAAGCGGATGTCCTTCTCGGCGAGCTGTGCGGCGCGGCGGGTGTCATCGGTCCAGCGGCTGTTGCCGCCGTCGATCACGATGTCACCGGGGGAGAGCAGCTCGGCCAGCTCGGTGACGACCGGATCGATGGCCTGGACCGGAACCATCACCCAGACCACCTTCGGCTGGCCGTCGGCGGTGAGCTTGCCGACCATGTCGGCGAGGTCCTTGGCATCGGAGATGTCCGGGTTGTGGTCGAACCCGACCACGGTGTGGCCGGCGTTGCGAATCCGCTGGCGCATGTTGCCGCCCATCTTGCCGAGACCGACAAGGCCGAGCTCCATCTGAATCCCCTTGTTCTATTGGCTTTCAGCTGTTGAGGCGGACCGGCATCAACACGTACCGGAACTCGCTGATCGGTTCGCCCTCGAAGTCCCGCACACCGGTCAGTTCGGCCGGCTTCGTCGCCTGCGTGAAGGCCAGGTGTGCGACCGGAGTCCCGATCGCGCCCAGGCCGTCGAGCAGGTACGTCGGATTGAAGCCTACGGTCACCGGCTCGCCGACGACCCGTGCCTCGAGCGACTCCGACGCCTGCGCCTCGTCACCGCTGCCGGCGTCCAGCGTCACGCTGTCTTCCTCGAAGGTCAGCCGGACGGGGGCATTGCGCTCGGCGACCAGGGCGACCCGCTTGACCGCCTCGACCAGGGTCGCGGTGTCGATCCGCACCCGGGTCGCGATCGCCGCGTCGGTCGGGATGATGCCGCGGACCTTCGGGAACTCGCCGTCCAGCAGCCGGGTGGTGGCGCGCCGGTTGCCACCGGACACCTCACCCTCAAAGCCGACGATGCCGTCGCCGGTGCCAGGAGCGGCCAGCGACACGATCACGTCGGAGCCGGTCATCGCCTTCGCCGTCTCGGACAGCACCCGGGCAGGCACCAGCGCGGCCGCGGATGCGTCGGGGGACTGCGGGTTCCACTCGAGCTCACGGATCGCGAGCCGGTAGCGGTCGGTGGCGAGCAGCGAGATCGTGGAGCCCTCGATCTCGACCCGGACACCGGTCAGTACCGGCAGGGTGTCCTCACGTCCGGCCGCGGTCACCACCTGGGAGACGGCCTGGGCGAAAACGTCGGCCTTGACCGTCCCGCTGGCGGCCGGAAGCTCCGGCAGAGCCGGATATTCCTCTGTAGGAAGCGTCTGGAGGGTGAACCGCGAACTGCCACAGGTGACCTGTGCCTTCGCGCCGTCCACGGAGAAGTCCACAGGCTGGTTCGGAAGACTCTTGGAGATGTCGGCGACAAGCCGGCCGGAGATCAGGCACTTGCCGGAGTCCGCCACCTGTGCGGGGACGGTGACGCGGACCGAGGTCTCGTAGTCGAATCCGGACAGAGTGATCTGCCCGTCCTCGGCCTCGACCAGAAGGCCGGCAAGGATCGGAACGCTGGGACGACTGGGCAAACTGCGCGCGGCCCAGGCCACCGACTCGGCCAGTACGTCGCGCTCGACGCGAAACTTCACCGCTGGGTGCCTCCTGATTCGGCTGTGTGCCAGGCAGATCCTGCCACGGACAAAGGTGCTGTGCGCCCATCGGGCCTGACGTGGCGCTTCGGGCGGGTCGCGTCGGCGTCGTACTGCGGGTCGTTACGGGAACAGCCTGACAGGTCGGTCCGATCGACGCGAGATCGGGGTTTTCCCCAGATCGGGCCGCCCGTTCGTTTTGTGGACTGGGACCTCTCTACAGATTCCATAGTGTTCTTCGCACCGGTGGATACTGTGGAAAAGCGACGAGTTCGCAGGTCAGACCGCGTTTCCGGGTGGGGACGGCGTGTGGACGAGTCTCGGTCGTGCTGGGGACGCCTGCGGATGACGGATTCTGTCCCCACAGGGCGTCCACACGATTGACCGCTGTGTCCACGGCAATACCCACAGTTTTCCACAGCTGTGTCCCCAGCCTGTGCGGTTCTTCTACTGCTGCTTCGCCTGGTGTTTGATCCGGTTCGTCAGCTCGGTGACCTGGTTGAAAACACTGCGCCGCTCGGACATCAGCTGCCTGATCTTGCGTTCCGCGTGCATGACCGTGGTGTGGTCGCGGCCGCCGAACTGCTGGCCGATCTTCGGTAGGGACAGATCGGTGAGCTCGCGGCACAGATACATAGCGATCTGGCGCGCGGTCACCAGGACGCGGCTCCGGCTCGATCCGCACAGGTCGTCGATCGACAAACCGAAGTACGACGCCGTCTGGCCCATGATCATGCTGGCGGTGACTTCGGGCTTGCTGCCTTCGGGAATCAGGTCCTTCAGCACGATCTCGGCCAGGCTCAGGTCGACCGGCTGCCGGTTCAGGCTGGCGAACGCGGTGACACGGATCAGTGCGCCCTCGAGCTCGCGGATGTTCGTCTGCACCTTCGACGCGATGAACTCCAGCACCTCGGGCGGAGCCGTCAGCCGCTCGGTCGCAGCTTTCTTCCGGAGGATCGCGATCCGGGTCTCGAGGTCGGGCGGCTGGATGTCGGTGATCAGACCCCACTCGAACCGGTTCCGCAGTCGATCCTCCAACGCTTCCAGGCGTTTCGGCGCGCGGTCGGAGCTGATCACGATCTGCTTGTTCGCGTTGTGGAGCGTGTTGAAGGTGTGGAAGAACTCTTCCTGGGTCTGGATCTTGCCTTCGAGGAACTGGATGTCGTCGATCAGCAGTACGTCGACGTCGCGGTACCGGCGCTGGAACTGGGACGCCTTGTCGTCGCGGATCGCGTTGATGAAGTCGTTGGTGAACTCTTCGCTGGAGACGTACCGGACGCGGGCCCCGGTGTAGAGACTGCGCACGTAGTGCCCGATCGCGTGCAGCAGGTGGGTCTTGCCCAGACCGGAGTCGCCGTAGATCAGCTGCGGGTTGTACGCCTTGCCCGGCGCCTCGGCGACCGCCACCGCGGCCGCGTGGGCGAACCGGTTCGAGCTGCCGATGACGAAGGTCTCGAAGGTGTACTTCGGGTTCAGCCGGGCTTCACCCTGCGCTTCGGTGGCCGACTGGGTCGGCGAACCGTTCGGCGGCGGAGCGACGGATCCCATCGGCTGACCGAACTGCTGCTGCGGCGCCGGCTGCTGGAAGTGCTGCGGCGCTGCATCCGGACGCGGCTGGTTGTACTGCGGTCCGTTGTCCGGATCGGTCAGCGCTGACTGGATGGTCGGCTGGTACGCGCCTTCGGTACGCAGCGGCTCGCGTACGGCGGGTTGCTGCGGGTGCTGCTGGTGATGCTGCTGTGGTGGTGGTTGCTGTGTGTACTGCGGGGGCTGCTGCGCAGCGGCCTGTTGCGCGGCCTGCTGCTCGCGGAGCTCGGGGTCGAGGGACGGGTCGACGGTGACGGCGATCCGGATGTCGCGGCCGAAGCTCTCGGTGAGGATCCGCTCGAGGTCGGGACGGAGCCGGGTCTCGAGCTGACCGCGGGTGAAGTCGTCGGGTACTGCAACGATCGCGGTGCTCTCGTGCAGCGTCACCGGACGTGAATTGGTCAGCCAGGCGCGCTGGTTCGGCGGGAGGCCTGCGAGTACGCGGGTCCAGGCATCACCAAGATCCGTCACCGGTGCTGCCACCTCCTGCTGAGGCGCAGGCTGCTGCACCGGCTGCGGCGCTGGCTGGAGGACGTGCTGCTGAGGGAGGTGCTGCTGCGGCGCCTGCTGCTGGGATTGCTGGGACTGCTGCTGTGGAGCGTGCTGGATCGGGGCGTGCTGCTCCGGGGTGTGCTGGATCGGGGCGTGCTGCTCGGGCGTGTGCTGCCCGGGGGTCTGGGTCTCGGCCGGCTGCTCTGCGGTCTGTTGAGTGGGCCGGTGATCCGGTGACCATTGGTTGCTCGTTGCGTTGTCCGCACGTCCATCCCCCTCGTTCGCTGCCGAGACCGCTCTGTCTCCGCTGCCTGTACCCCATTCGGGAGCGCTGCCCCAGGCGGTGTTCTCACCGGGGTAGCGGACATTGCCGATGGTCGGCGCCGCACCGAAGTACGCCGTACCTACCGGCGGCTGTAGTGCCGGCGGTTCTGGTGCTGGTGGCTGCAGTGCTGGTGGCTGCAGTGCTGGTGGCTGGAGGGGGCCGGCCGGCAGATCGGTCGCCGCGCGCTCGAGCTCGGAGCGGTATGCGTACGGACCTGGCGGTGGCGCGGGCCGGTAACCGGGCGCCGGCTGCTCCGGCATCGGGATCGGGAGGGACGGGCTGAGGTAGTCGGCGGGATCCAGCCGCGGGGTCGGCGCCGGGCTGCTCTCAGCCGGAGGCGCGGTCTCTGCCCGAGGCTGTGGCTCGGGTGCGGGCGGGACCTCGGTACGGAAGTTCGCCTCCGGCTCGGGGCGGAGGCCTGCGTCGGGTTCGGGGCGTAGGTCCTGGCGGCCGTCGCCGGAGTGCTCCGTCCGGTACTCGGCTGTTGTGTATTCCACCGGTGTGACTTCCGCACTGGCGGAATGGTCCTCGACCACGCGTTGCTCCCCGATTCATCGCTGCGGTGGCCGGCGCGTCCCGGGCGGACCCGGGTAGCGCGACCATTCGACCCGACCGCCGCACTGTCCACACGGTTGTCCACAGTTGTGAACGACCGCAGGAGCAGGTTGGTTACCAATCGCGGGGTGTGGGACCTCTGGTGTGAGGGAGTGACGCTAACAAGTCTGAGTAGGCAGCTTCAAGCCGTCATCCACAGGCTATGAACAGGAAATTGGGGGCAACTTGCGGCGTGTCGGGTAGACGCCGGAGCGTAGTCATGGTCGGCGATCGCTCTCTGTGGCTGTCCGGATCGGAGGGTGACCACGGCCCGGTGCGGCCGTTGCCCACTATCCTGTCCACAAGCCTGTGGAAAAGTCTGGGGATACCTGGTTTGACCTGTCCACAGGCGGCCACGTACCGTGGATCAGTCGGTGTTGAGCCGGCCGTTTCGTGCTGCGCTCCCTGCGGATTCCTCCGGTGGTGTGTAGGACGGCTACATTGGGCAGATCCAATCAGTGGATTTGTCGACATTCTGTGATCTCGAGTAACCGGAGTCATTCCAGTGAGCAAGCGGACGTTCCAGCCGAACAACCGTCGTCGGCACAAGAAGCACGGCTTCCGTCTTCGGATGCGTACCCGTGCGGGTCGCGCGATCATCGCCGCCCGCCGTGGCAAGGGTCGTCAGCGCCTCGCGGCCTGAGCGACCTGCTCGACGGTGACCACCTCGTGCTGCCAGCGTCGAACCGGCTCCGCCGGTCCGACGACTTCCGTCGCGCCGTCCGCTCCGGACGTCGCGCGTCGCGGCGCGCGGTGGTTCTCCACCTGCTGGTGGAGGACGGCTGCGCCGAGCCTCCACGTGTCGGATTCGTTGTGAACAAGGCGGTGGGCAACGCGGTTCTGCGGAACCGGGTCCACCGCCGTCTGCGTGCTGTGCTGACAGCGCGGCTCCCTGACCTTCCGGCCGGCAGCCTGGCCGTCGTCCGCGCGCTCCCGTCGTCCGCCTCGGCGTCGTACGAGGAGCTCGCCGCGGATGTCGACGGTGCTCTGACCCGGTTGCTGAAGTCATGATGCGGATCAATCCCGTGCGGAGCGGGATCATCGGATTCTTGAAGCTGTACCGCCTGCTGATCAGCCCGATGTACGGGCAGGTCTGCAGGTTCTACCCGAGTTGTTCGGCGTACGCCTTGGAGGCGGTCGAGCGCCACGGTGCGGTGCGCGGTAGCTGGCTGGCGATGAGACGACTCATCCGCTGCCACCCGTGGAACCCCGGAGGCTACGACCCCGTTCCACCCACAGATGTCGACCAGCGCGGAGAACATGAGGACCCCAGTCTTCACGACTCCGCCAACCAGCCCGGACCGTCAGCCGACGCCGGGCCTGTGCAGCGAGGTGCATGAGTGACTCTTCTGGCCATCCCCGGGCTCGCCGTTTGGGACGGGATCGTAGATCTGTTCAACACGGTCATGACGCCGCTGTACTGGGCAGTGTCGGCGCTGCTCGTCGGCTGGCACTGGCTGCTCAGCCAGGTGCTCGACCCGAACGGCGGCTGGGCCTGGGCGCTGTCCATCGCGGGCCTCACGGTCGTGATCCGGACGCTCCTGATCCCGCTGTTCGTCCGGCAGATCCGCTCCAGCCGGAACATGCAGCTGTTGCAGCCGAAGATGAAGGAGCTGCAGAAGAAGTACGGCCATGACCGGGAGAAGCTCGGTCAGGAAATGATGAAGCTGTACAAGGAGACGGGCACCAACCCGTTCTCCTCGTGCCTTCCGCTGCTGCTGCAGTCGCCGATCTTCCTGGCCCTGTTCCGCGTGCTGGACTACGCCGCGAAGGGTCAGGCCCACAGCCCGATCATGCAGCCGTACGTCTCGTCGCTGCAGCACGCCAAGATCTTCGGCGCGGAGATCTCGCAAACCTTCCTGAAGGCAAGCGGCCCGGGTGAGAACAACGTCAAGATCGTCGCGATCGTGCTGATCATCCTGATGACCGCGACGATGTTCACCACGCAGCTTCAGCTGATGCGCAAGAACATGCCGAAGGAGGCCCTCACCGGCCAGGCAGCGCAGATGCAGAAGGTCATGCTCTACGTCTTCCCGGTCTTCTTCCTGATCGGTGGCTTCAACTTCCCGATCGGTGTGCTGATCTACTGGTTCGTCTCGAACCTGTGGACGATGGGCCAGCAGTTCTACGTGATCCGCCGCAACCCCGCTCCTGGCACCCCGGCGTACGACGCGATGCAGGCCCGCAAGCGCGAGCACAACGTCCGGCACGGCAAGCCGGTCGACGACGGCGTTCCCGGTACGGCGGGCGCCGCGACGGAGACCGCGACCTCGGATCGCCGTCCGGCCCAGCGTCAGCAGCCGAAGCGCCAGTCGCGCAGCGACCGCAAGGGCGGCCCGGCCGCCGGTGCTGCGACCGCCTCCGACTCGACGGCGTCAAGCAACGGCCAGACGACGGCACCGCAGGACGCGCCGCGACCACAGGACGCACCGAAGAACGCACAGGGCGCTGTTCCCAAGAAGCAGCCGGCCGGCTCGACCAAGCGCCAGCCGGCAGCCAAGTCGGCCGCCCAGAAGCGGGCCGCGCAGAAGAGGGCGGCGCAGAAGCGCTCCGGCGGTTCGCGCTGACCCGCGAGCTCTTCGTGCTTGCACATCCTGACTTGTGAACGACGGGGTCCCCGTGGGGCGGATCCCGATATTGCGAAGGAGTGGCCGTGAGCGACGGCATGCAGAACACTGAGGCGGCGGAGCAGTCCGCCGGTACGAACCATTCGGCCGCGGATCGCCTGAAGGCGCTCGAGGCCGAGAGCGATATTGCGGCGGACTACCTGGAGGAGTTGCTCGACATCGCCGATCTCGACGGCGACATCGACATGGACATCGACGGCGATCGTGCCGCGGTGTCGATCGTCGGCGCGGAGTTGAACAACCTCGTCGGCGAGAACGGCAAGGTGCTCGAGGCGCTCCAGGAGCTGACCCGGCTGGCGGTGTACCGGGAGACCGGTGAGCGGTCGCGGCTGATGCTGGACGTGTCGAACTACCGGGCGAACCGGAAGGCCGAGCTCGAAGAGGTCGGCCGGAAGGCGGTCGAGGAGGCGAAGGCGTCCGGGACCCCGGTTCGGCTCGACCCGATGACGCCGTTCGAGCGCAAGGTCGTGCACGACGTGGTCGCCGCCGCGGGCCTGACGTCAGAGTCCGAGGGCGAGGAGCCCCGCCGCCGCGTGGTGGTACAGCCATGAACGCACGCCAGTGACAGTGCGCATGCCGCGCCTCCGGCGCGGCGGGTCATCGGGCTGTGACTCGCGGCCTTCCCTCGTCGCTCTGGTCGCTCCGCTCCCTGCGCTCCTCAGTCCAGCCCGGGAGGCCCGATGACCGAAGACGTTTCACGTGAAACACCGCCGCTCGTGGACAAGCTGTTTCCACGGGCGGCGGTCCGGCTTTCGGCGTACGCCGAGCTGCTCGCGACCGAAGGCACCCTGCGCGGGCTGATCGGGCCGCGCGAGGTGCCGCGGCTCTGGGACCGGCACCTGCTGAACTGTGCCGTCGTCGAGCGGCTGGTCCCGGAGGAGTCCCTGGTTGCCGACATCGGCACCGGCGCCGGCCTGCCGGGGATCGTGCTCGCGATCGTCCGTCCCGATCTCCAGGTGGAGCTCGTCGAGCCGTTGCTCCGACGCACCACCTTCCTCCAGGAAGCGGTCGACACACTCGAGCTCGACAACGCGACGGTGGTCAGGTCCCGGGCCGAGGATCTGCCACGAGCCTCGTACGACGTGGTGACGTCCCGGGCCGTTGCTCCTCTCGGCAAACTCGCCCGCTGGTGTCTGCCGCTCTGCGTCGAGGGCGGACTGATGCTGGCGATGAAGGGCGAGTCCGCAGAGGAGGAACTGGACGCCTCGGAACGCGAATTGGCGAAGCTCGGGGCAGAGCTTTGGCACATTCATCAACTCGGCGGCGATGAACTGGCCCTCCCCACGACTGTGGTGAGTATTGTGGCCGGACGTGCTGCAGGGGGATCCCGGCACGGAAGACACGGGAGGTGAGCGGGTTGGTGAGTCGTGCCCTCGGATGGCCCGAGAGGAGCACCGGTGAGCCGAGGTCATCGCAAGGCATCGGCTGGCCGACCGATCCGGAATCCAGCGTTCGCGTGGTCACCCACGAGCCGACTCCCGACCTCACCCCCGCGCCGGCACCTCCTGTCCGGACTTCTTCTTCTGCGGAGCTGCCTGACCCGATCGTGGCGACGCCGCCGATCGACAGTTCGGGGCTCCGGGCGGTTGCCGCGGCCGGTCTCGACGTCCCCGGAGCGATCGGCGACGGCTCCGTTTCACGTGAAACGCCAGACATGCGCGATGATGGTTCCGAGCCCGAATCGGCGTCACTGGTGGACGCCGAACCGGGCTTCTCGGACTCTCCACCGCCTGTGGATGACCACCGCATGAAACTGCCTCTGCACACGGGAATTCGTCCACAGCAGCCTGTGGACGGAGCTGGGGGCAGACCCGCCCCGACCCCTACCGACATCCTCTTCGGGCCAAGTCCCGCACCTCTTGGAATGGGCGCTATGACTGCCGCACAGATCGCCGCGCGGGCCACGTCGGACGAGCTTCAGCGACGACTTCTCGAGACTCCGATCGCCGCCGCGACCGAACGGACCCTGCTGGTGAATGAAGGACGCACGATGGGCCGCGAGTTCCCGCTGCCCGACCAGACCCGAGTCTTCGTGGTCGCCAACCAGAAAGGTGGCGTCGGCAAGACCACGACAACCGTGAACGTCGCCGCCGGTCTCGCGCTGTACGGCGCGAAGATCCTGGTGATCGACCTCGACCCCCAGGGCAACGCGTCGACGGCCCTGGGGATCGACCACGCCGAAGGAACGCCGGGCGTGTACGAAGCGGTCATCGAGGGTGAGGCTCTCGACAACCTCATCCAGCCGTGTGCCGAGCACCCGGGCATCCAGGTCATCCCGGCGACGATCGACCTGGCCGGTGCCGAGATCGAGCTCGTCAGCGTCGTCGCTCGTGAGAGCCGGCTGAAGAACGTGCTCGACGCGTATCTGGCCAAGTCCGAGGCCGCGGGGGAGAAGTACGACTACGTCTTCATCGACTGCCCGCCGTCGCTCGGCCTGCTGACCGTGAACGCGCTGACGGCCGCACGCGAGGTGCTGGTGCCGATCCAGAGCGAGTACTACGCACTCGAGGGTCTGTCTCAACTGCTCCGCCACATCGACATGGTGAAGTCGCATCTGAACCCCGGCCTCGACGTGTCGACGATCCTGCTGACGATGTACGACGCCCGGACGAAGCTGGCCGGCGAGGTCGCGGCCGAAGTCCGTGGCCACTTCAAGGACGCCGTACTGCGGACTGCCGTGCCGCGCTCGGTGCGTATCTCGGAAGCCCCGAGCCACGGGCAGACCGTGCTCGCGTACGACCCGGCGTCCGCGGGCGCACTTTCGTACCTGGAGGCGTCCCGCGAGATCGCCATGCGGAACAACGCCTGATTTGTGGATCGGTGTGGCACCGTTTCACGTGAAACGGGAACGTCAGCAGTGACTCAGGATGTCGATCTCGAGGGAGCGCGATGAACACCCGACTCGGACGCGGACTTGGCGCGCTGATCCCCAGCTCGCCGGCCCCCGGCACTACGACCCTCGGCAGCAAGTCGAGCTCGATCCCGGGCGCGCCGCCGATCGCGAAACCGGCTGAGCCGCAGGGGCCGCAGGGGCCGCAAGGGCCGGAGCTGGCCGCGGTACCGGGCGCCTCGTTCGCCGAGATCGAGGTCGACAAGATCACGCCGAACCCGAAGCAGCCCCGGAGCGTCTTCGACGAGGAGGCGATGGAGGAGCTCGTCCATTCGGTGAAGGAGATCGGGCTCCTGCAGCCGATCGTCGTTCGCCGGCTCGAGGGCGACAAGTACGAACTCGTCATGGGCGAGCGCCGCTGGCGGGCAACGCAGCAGGCGGGCCTGGCGACGATCCCGGCGATCGTCCGCGACACCTCCGACGACGCGATGCTCCGGGACGCGCTCCTGGAGAACCTGCACCGCAGCCAACTGAACCCGCTCGAAGAGGCGGCCGCCTACCAGCAGATGCTCGACGACTTCGGCTGCACCCAGGAAGTCCTCGCCAACCGGATCGGACGGTCGCGGCCACAAATCTCCAACACGTTGCGACTCCTGAAGTTGCCCGCCGGCGTACAGCGCCGCGTTGCCGCCGGGGTCCTCTCCGCGGGCCACGCTCGGGCTCTCCTGGGTCTCCCGAGTGGCGACGCCATCGAGCGCCTCGCGCAGCGCATCGTCGCCGAGGGCCTCTCGGTCCGCACCGTCGAAGAGATCGTCGCACTGGGCGACATGAACGCCGAGGATCCCACTCCGCCCCGGCGCCGCAACAAGCCGGTGGCCCCGCGCCTGGTCGACCTGGCCGACCGGCTCTCCGACCGCTTCGAGACGCGCGTCAAGGTGGACCTCGGCAAGACCAAGGGCAAGATCACCGTCGAGTTCGCTTCCCTCGACGACCTCGAGCGCATCGTCACACTGATGGACCCCAACAAGCAGACCGACTGACTTCCCCGGCTGCCTGCCGCCTGCCACCATGCGAACAGATGGGCGCGCGGGCGGAGCGCTGGCCGAGGGCGGGGTCTGTCGCGGATCTCCAGGCCATCACAACGTGCGACGTCCGCCGACCGCCCGCTCACCCGCGGACGGCGGCCACGATTGTGATGGCCTGAAGATCCGTGGGCCGCAAGCGCGATGTGGCGCCCTGGTCACGGAAGCCGCCGGGAGCGACCGGCCAGTCTGAGACGCCGTAATAGCCGGAGCTGCCTGAGTGGCGCAGGCGCCCGAGCACCCAGAGTTGCCAAAACGGCCGGAACCACCCGAGCCGGCGAGACAGCCGGTCGCCGGAACCGCCCGAGGTGGACGAGACGGCCTGGTGTGCCGGCGCACCCTGTTCGCGCGGAGGGGTTGCGCCCGGGTGGGTCGTGAGCAGCCTGCCTGTGGTCTCGGTAAGGCCAGGGATTCCTCTGTCAGCGGGATCCTAAGCGACCTCGGGCGATGTTCTCGGCGGGCAAGGTCCACAGCGAGCGCGTGAGCCGAGGCGAGATTTGTCGACATAGCTACTTGGGGACTTGCTGCAATGTTTCATGTGAAACATTGCGGGTGGCTTTGATGAGATAGGTGGCGGGGAGCAGGCTTGCGGTGGGGCCCAGGCCGGCGTACATCTCCGGGTTGGGGAACTCCTGGAACCTGGCCAGCGTGAGGCCGGCGGCCGACAACGCGGTGATGATGTCGCTCGGAGGCCAGATGAAAGCCTGGAAGGACGGGGCGTCGGGATTGTCGCGGGCCCCGGTCGGGAGTTTGGTGTTTTCGATGGTGGCGTGCGGGGTCGAGCGACCGAAGTAATCGGCGGTGACCGTCAACTGCCCGGTGGCCTGGACGGCGAGGACTTCCCAGACGGGGTGATGGTCGGCCACGAGGATCGAGCCGCCGGGCGCCAGGCGTGACGCGACCAGAGTCGCGAACACGGTCAGGTCGGGGACCCAGCAGATCGCGCCCCAGCTC
This sequence comes from Kribbella pratensis, assembly GCF_004365355.1. Lineage (GTDB taxonomy): Bacteria > Actinomycetota > Actinomycetes > Propionibacteriales > Kribbellaceae > Kribbella. Next base: position 2,111,751 of record NZ_SODP01000002.1, read on the forward strand.
AGGTAGATGAGATCGAAGTCAGTGAGGTCTGCCGGGAGGGCGAGCATGTCGGCGCGGCGGAAGTCGACCTGGATGCCGGCGGCAACGGACTTCGAGCGCGCCAGATCCAGGGCGACCTCGGAGATGTCGACGCCGGTGACCGCGGCGCCCAGTTGAGCCCATGACAGGGCTTCGTCGCCGCAAGAACAGGCGAGTTGCAGGACGCGGCGGCCGCGGACCTCGCCCGCCGCTGCGAGCTCGTCGGCGGACAGCGTCGAGCCGCCGTTGGCGAAGTACGACGCTGGTTGCCCTGGGCGCGCAGTGTGGATCTGGTTCCAGCTGGCGCGGTTCGACTCCGTGATGTCATGCAGCACGGAGTCGACGCTAGGGGCCGGAACCCCTGCGGGACAACGGGATTAGCGGCCCAGCAGTTCGTGCGACGTCTTGCGCTCGGCGTAGAACGACAGGAACGGGATCGTGCCGGCCAGCGCCATCATCACCAGTCGCGGGAACGACCAACGAACCCGGCGGAACAAGTCGAAGGTCAGCAGCAGGTAGACCATGTACAGGAACCCGTGCGTCGGGCCGATCACGTCCATCGCGCCGGGGCTGTCCGCGAAGTACTTGAGCGGCATGGCGAGGAACACCAGCAGCAGGAGCATCACGCCGACGACGTACGCGATCACGCGGTAGCGCATCAGCGCGCCGCGGACGGCCGGGGTCAACGGCTGCGAGCCGGCGGAGGTGGCGGGGTCGGCTGGAGAGGTCACGCTGAAACGGTACCGCTTGGCTCCACACGCTCTCCGGGCCGGTCCTGGTCCGGATCCGGCTCGTCGACGTCGCGGTTGGCGTCCAGCACCATCTTCGCCCACATCCACAGCGTGAAGGCCGCGAAGATCCACCACTGGAAGGCATACGCGATGTTCCGCAGCCCGGCGTGGTCGGTCGGCGGCGGGGGTGGCTGGACGACGGCCGGCGCGGGGGAGGGTACGCCGCCGGACACGGACTCCTGGACGACGAACGCGTCGTACACGCGGTAGTCGACGAGGTGGACGATCGTCGGGATCCGCAGCGACGACAGCACTCGGCCCTTGGCGGCATCGCCCGACGAATCCTCCGCCTCGGACGCGATCACCGTCCCGGTCAGCCGCACCGGGCCGCTAGGAGCCTTCGCAGCGGCATCCCCGACCGTCGGGACCCAGCCACGAACCACCATCACGGCGTCCGACGACGAGAGCTTCACCGGCGACACAACCCAGAAGCCGACCCGCGAGTCCTGCGAGCGATTGGCGATGAAGACCTGATCCGCGGCCGGACCCCACGTCCCGTCCACCGTCACCCGTCGGCTGACCGCCTTGGACGGCAGCCCTTCGTCGATCGAGAACAGCGACTGCAAGGCCACCGGTGCAGCTTGAGCCCGGTGGGCCGTGGCATCAGCCGTCTTGGACCGGTACACGCCCAACTGCCACACACCCATCACCGACATCACTGCGGCAATGGCCAGAGCCAGCACAAGCAGCCCGATCCACCGCGGTGTCAGGACGGTCCGCCACAGCGGCCGGGGTACGTCGGGCATCACAACCTTCAGCGAGCAGCTGCTGTCGCCAGCAGATCGCGGCAGAGCACACCGAGCTCGATCCCAGCGGCCTCAGCCGCCAACGGGACCAGCGACGTCTCCGTCATCCCCGGCGCCACATTCACCTCGAGGAACCACGGCACGCCGGCCGCGTCCACGACGAGGTCCGACCGCGACAGGTCCCGCAGCCCCAGCGCCTGGTGCGCCTGCACCGCTGCCGCAGCGCACGCACCCGCGACCTCAGGCTCGAGCCGGGCAGGCACGACGAACTGCGTCGCCCCGGCCGTGTACCGCGCCTCGTAGTCGTAGAACCCCGAGTCCGGCCGGATCTCCACCGCCGGCAGAGCCCGCGGCCCGTCGCCCGTGTCGACCACGGTCACGGCGACCTCGGTGCCGTCGACGTACTGCTCGATCAGCGCCACCGGACCGTACGCGTAGCAGTTCACCATCGCCGACGGCAGCTCCTCGGCTGACCGCACGATCGACGCGCCCAGCGCGGAACCGCCGCGGGCGGGCTTCACGACGAGCGGCAGCCCGATCTGGTGGATCACCGACTCCATCAGCGACGCGGCGCCCAGCTCCCGGAATGTGTCATGCCCGAGCACGACCGACGCCGGCGTGTGCAGCCCGGCTGCCCCGACCATCGTCGACGCGACCGGCTTGTCGAAGGCCGTGCGGCACGCGGCCGCGTCGGCGCCGACGTACGGAACGCCGTACAGGTCGAGGACCTGGCGGAGTGCGCCGTCCTCGCCGGTGACGCCGTGCAGGACGGGGAAGACCGCGTCCGGCGGATCGTTGCGCAGCCGGTCGACCAGGGAGGCGTCGACGTCACGCTGCTCGACCTCTACGCCGACGCTGCGCAGGGCGTCCGCCACCCGCCGACCGGACCGCAGCGAGACGTCCCGCTCGTGCGACAGCCCGCCGGCCAGAACAAGCACTCGACCCAGATCACTCATCACAAATATCCCGATCACTCGTGGGCGACTCCGGCACGGGCGCCGGTCCCGAGGCCCATTGGAACGGTACCGCTAGCGCGTCAGCGACCCACGGCCACCCGTAGATCCATTGCGCAACCTTTGCGCTCGTCGCAGCAGGGTGGTCTAACTCAGCTCCGGTCCCGGAGCGTCGTAGTCACGTCCCGCACCAGGTGGCAGCGGACCGAACGTCTCGCGGAGCTCGAGCTCCTCATGAATCACCGCGGCGAGCCGACCGACACCTTCGGTGATCCGCTCCGGTGTCGGATGACAGTACGACAGCCGCATGCACTGCGAGCCGAAACCGTCGGCGAAGAAGGCCGTTCCGGGCACGTACGCCACGCGCGCGGTGACCGCCCGGGGCAGCATCGCCTTCGCATCAAGGCCTTCCGGCAACGTCAGCCACACGTAGAACCCGCCGCTCGGCCGCGTCCAGGTCGTTGCTGCAGGCATCTTTTCGGCGAGCGCCGCGAGCATCGCGTCCCGGCGTTCGCGGTACATCTCGCGGAACTGCTTCACCTGCCCCATCCAGTCGTGCCGGACCAGGTACGACGAGATGGCGAGCTGGCTGAACGTCGGCGGGCAGAGCGTCGCGGACTCCTGTGCCAGCACGAGTTTCTCCCGCACCGCATGCGGCGCGACCGCCCAACCCACCCGGAAACCGGGCGCGAACGTCTTGGAGAACGACCCGAGGTAGATCACGCCTTCGCGATCGTCGGCCCGCAACGCGCGCTGCGGCTCACCCTCGAAGCCGAGCAGCCCGTACGGGTTGTCCTCCAGCACCAGCAGCTTGGCCCGCTGACAGATCTCCAGCACCCGCGACCGGCGCTCGTCCGACAGCGAAACCCCGGCGGGGTTGTGGAAATTCGGGATCGTGTAGAAGAACTTGATCCGCTTGCCGGCCGCGCGGACCGTGGCGATCGCCTGCTCCAACGCCTCCGGCACGACGCCGTCGTCGTCCATCGCGACGTGCACCACTTCGCATTGGTACGCCCGGAACACGCCGAGCGCACCGACATACGAAGGCGCTTCGCAGATCACCACGTCGCCCGGATCGCAGAACACCCGCGTCACCAGGTCGACGGCCTGCTGGCTGCCGACCGTGACCACGACGTCGTCCGGGTGGGCCTCGATGCCCTCGAGCCGCATGATGTCGCAGATCTGGTCGCGCAAAGCCGGGTCGCCCTGGCCGGAGCCGTACTGCATCGCGACCGCGCCGTTGTCGATCACCAGGTCGCGGACCGCGCCGCCGACCACATCCAGCGGCAGGCCGCCGATGTTCGGCATGCCGCCCGCGAGGGAGACCACTTCGGGGCGGCTGGCAACGGAGAACAGCGCTCGGATCTCCGATGCGGTCATGCCCTTGGTCCGGGCTGCGTACGCTTCGACATAGTTGTCGAGGCGGGTCTGCCGGACATCAGGCACGTCAGCACTCACGAGGGCCACTCCAACGGGTGATCGAGGGGAAGTCACCAGGTTACGTCGACAGACCCGAGTCCGGGCTGTGGATCGGCGCGACCTCTCACTACCATGCCTTATAGGGGCAGGTTCGACCATGCCGTGATCTGGCTGCTGAGACAGCCGGGCGGCGCGGTGCGGCCTGAGAGGTGGACTGCGGAAGGCAGGATTCGGGATGAGCGTGGGCAAGACAGCCGGCTGGACCCTCGGCGGACTGCTGCTGGGCGTGCTGGCCGGTTTCGCGGCCGAGCTGTTCCGGCGGCAACCCGCCGCGAAGGTGCAGCAGCGGTACGTCGCCCCCGAGGCGACCCGCACGACGGACGCACGGACCCCGGCCCCGGTGCCGGAACCGGCGACCGAACCCGCTACGCGATGACACGCATCGTGACGAAGCTAACAAGCCACGATCGACGCAGCACCGCTGACCGGACGCGCTGATGGCCCGACGGCTCGAACCGCTGACACTCGCCAACCTCGGCGAGTTGCCGCTTCCGTGCCGTGACTGCGTGTTCTGGGAGCTCGACCCGGTCGCCGCGCGGCAGGCCGACCGCAACGGCGACACCGCGCTGGAGAAGGAAGCCTGGCTGTCCCAGCTGCTGCTCGACTGGGGTCCCGCGGGCGTCGTGCTGTACGTCGACGACGATCCGGCCGGATTCGCGCTCTACGGGCCGGCGACGTACCTGCCCCGGGTCCAGGCGTTCCCGACCGCTCCGGTCAGCCCGGACGCCGTCGTACTCGCGACCGGCCGGATCCAGCCGCGGTACCTCGGGCTCGGCCTGGGCAAGATCCTCGTCCAGGCGGTTGCGAAGGACGTGCTCAAGCGTGGTTTCCGGGCGGTCGAGGCGTTCGGTGACTCGCGGTGGAACGGGCCCGGCTGCGTCTGGCCGACCGAGTTCCTCCGCGCGGTCGGGTTCGCGGTCGTCCGTGAGCATCCGCGCAATCCACGGCTCCGGCTCGACCTGCGTTCGGCGATCACCTGGCGCAGCGAGATGGAGGCCGCCGTCGAGCGGCTGATGGGCGCGATCCGCCCGGAGCCCGCGCCGTCCGGTCCGGTGACGGTCCGGGACGCACTGAGGTCGGGTCCGGAGGTCCCGTGATCTGGCGCGCACTGGCCGATGTGGTGATGGTCGTGCACGGTGCGTTGCTGCTGTTCTTCGTGGTGGGCGGATTCCTCGCCTGGCGGTGGCCCAGGCTGATCTGGTTCCACCTCGCGATCGTGGTGTGGAACCTTGTCATCGTCCTGGCCGACTTCGGCTGCCCCGTGACGGCCACCGAGAAGTACTTCCGCCGGCAGGGCGGCGAGAGCGTCTACGCGGGCGGGTACATCCACCACTACCTCGAGGGACACCTCTGGCCGGAGGGCGCGACCCCGTGGGCGGAGCGGATCGGCTTCGCGCTGGTGCTGATCGCGTACGCCGGGTTCTTCGTCGTACAGCACGGTCGGAAGGCCAAGGTCAGGGGAGAGTCAGTGGGACCCCGGACGTGAGCCGGACGAAGCCTCCCCATACTGGGAGGGTGCCCATCGACGACTACCTGGCCGCGCTGAGCAAGCAGCTCCGGGGACCACGGCGCCGGAAGGCGGATCTGCTGGCCGAGGCCCGCGACCACCTGACCGACGCGACCGAGGCCTTCGAGGCCGACGGTTTCGACCGGTACGACGCGGAGAAGCACGCGGTCGCCGACTTCGGGGCGATCGAGGACGTCGCACCGGGATACCGGTCCGAGCTGGCGATCAGTCAGAGCCGGCGGACGGCGATGATGCTGTTGCTGGCGCTGATCATCCAGCCGATCGTCTGGCAGAGCGGCGCCTGGGTCTGGACCCAGGAGCAGACCGACTCGAGCGCGTTGAACGACCTGCTCCAGATCGTCGTCCGGGATGTCGGCGGCGTGGTGATCGCCGGCGCTGTGCTGGCCGTGCTCGGCACCGGCATCGGGCAGCGATTCCCGTTGGTCCGGGAGCACCTGAGCCGGATCACCGCACTCTTCACCCTGGCCGGTTCCGCGCTGATCGCCGGGATCGGCGTCACCATGACCGCGACCAGCACCCACGCCCCCGGCCTGCCGGCGTACGGGATCGTCGGGATGTTCGTCGTCCTGCCGCTCGCGCTCGTCAGCGTGCAGGCAGCCCGCGCGCTACGCCTCGCGCGGGCGTAGCACCCCTTCCACGACCGCGCGGAAGGTCAGCCACTCCTGCTTGCCCGAGGCAAGCATCTTCGAACCGGCGCTGGTGAGCTGATAGGTCCGGCGCTTACGCCCGCCGACCGTGCTCCACTCACTGGCCAGGTAGCCGGCCCGCTCCAGCCGCCGCAGCGCCGGATACAACGTGCCGGTCGGCAGGTCGAGCTCGCCGCCGCTGCGCTCGAGCAGCGCCTCCATGATCGCGTAACCGTGCAGCGGCTCGTGCTCGACGACCGCCAGGATCATCGGATCGAGGTGCCCACGCAGCGCATCCGCCTTCATGTAGCCAGTCTACTCATATGTCTGTTAGTGTCGATAGGCAACATGTAGCCAATCTACGCATCAAGCAGTGAGGAGGCCCCGGCGATGACCGTGGACACCCCCGTACGACGATCGCCCGGCACGAAACCGCCGGGACTACTGCACCGCGTCTCCGGCTGGGCGATGCGGCACGCCGGCCTGGCGCTCCTGCTGTGGGTGCTCGTCCTGGCCGCCGTCACCGCCGCGTCGACCGTGGTGGGCGCGAACTACAAGAACGACAACTCGCTCCCGGGCACGGACTCCCAGCGGGTGACCGACATCTTCCAGGCCCACCAGCCGAAGGGCGATACGGCTTCGGTGCAGCTCGTCGTCCGGGCCGACGGCGGTCTCGACACGGACAAGAGCCGGATGGCGTCGATGCTGGCAGTCGTCCGGACGCTGCCGCACGTCGCCTCCGTCGCCGATCCGTTCACCGCCCCGGGCAGTATGTCGACAGATCGACGTACGGCGTACTCGACCGTGAGCCTGGATGTCGCACAGGCGGATATGCCGGTGGAGGACGTGCGGACGATCATCCACCGGGCGCAGGACTTCGCGGCACCGGGGTTTCAGGTCGAGGTCGGTGGGGATCTGGCCCGGAAGGCCGCGGACAGTTCGGGCGGTGCGTCCGAGGGCGCGGGCATCCTGGCCGCGCTGGTGATCCTCGTGTTCCTCTTCGGATCGTTGCTTGCGGCAACACTTCCGTTGCTGACCGCGGTGTTCGCGGTGGGCAGCACGGTCGGGTTGCTGATGCTCGCCTCGCATCTGTTCACGGTGCCGGACTACACCACCCCCGTGATGATGCTGGTCGGTCTGGGCGTCGGCATCGACTACGCGTTGCTGATCTTCTCCCGCTATCGCCACGAGCTGTTGAAGGGCCAGACGGATCGGGAGACGGCCGCGATCGTTGCCTTGGACACCGCGGGTCGTTCGGTGCTGTTCGCCGGATGCACGGTCGTGATCGCCTTGCTCGGGTTGTTGGCGCTCGGACTCGGATCGCTGCAAGGCGTTGCGCTCGGTGTCACGTTGACCGTGCTCATGACGATGCTCGCTGCGGTGACGTTGCTGCCGGCGTTGCTGACGTTGTTCGGGAAGCGGATCGAGCGGAGCGTTCGCAAGCATGCCGCGAAACAGCGCCGTACGCCTGGTGAGGGCTGGCGGAAGCTGGCCGGTCTGGTGCAGCGCGGGCCGTGGGTGCCGTTGCTGCTCGGGATCGTCGCGTTGGTGGCGTTGTCGCTGCCGGCGTTGAACATGCGGCTCGGGTTCGCCGATGCGGGGACCGACGATCCGGCCAAGACCAGTCGGAAGGCCTACGACCTGCTGGCCGATGGGTTCGGGCCAGGATTCAACGGCCCGCTCGTCGTGGTGTCCGAGGGGGATCGGACTGCGGCTCAGGCGCTTGGTCAGACGCTGGCGGCGGATCCTGGCATCGCGGCGGTGACGCCGCCGCAGCTGACGCCGGACGGCAAGGTCGCGACCGTACTGGCGTTCCCGAAGTCGGCGCCGCAGGACGCGGCGACGAGTGACCTCGTGCAGCGACTGCGCGACGACACGTTGCCGAAGCTCGAGTCGGAGACCAGGGCGACGTACCTGGTCGGTGGTGCGACCGCGGCGGCCGACGACTTCGCGGGGGCGGTGAGCAAGCGGCTGCCGATCTTCGTGCTCGTGGTGGTCGGGCTGTCGGCGCTGCTGTTGATGGCCGTGTTCCGGTCGGTGCTGATTCCGCTGAAGGCCGCCGTACTCAATCTGCTCAGCATCGGCGCCTCGCTCGGCATGATCACGCTGGTGTTCCAGCAGGGCTGGTTCGGCGCGCAGGCGGGTCCGATCGAGGCGTTCGTACCGGTGATGATCTTCGCGATCGTGTTCGGGTTGTCGATGGACTACGAGGTGTTCCTGGTCTCGCGGATCCACGAGGAGTGGCGACGGACGAAGGATGCCCGGGCCGCCGTCCGGGAAGGACTGGCGACCACGGGCAGTGTGATCACCGCGGCGGCCGCGATCATGATCGTGGTGTTCGGCGCGTTCCTGCTGAGTCCGGACCGGATGCTCAAGCAGTTCGGTCTCGGGCTGGCGACCGCGGTCCTTCTCGATGCCCTCCTGATCCGCTGCATCATCGTCCCGGCCGTACTGCGCCTGATGGGCAACCGTGCCTGGTGGCTGCCCCGTTGGCTCGACCGGATGCTGCCGAGGATCGCCCTCGAGAAGGACTGACCTCAGCCGTTGGCGGCCACGCCGATCTTGTGCCCTTGGGCGTCGGCGAAGACGCCGAAGCTCGTGCCGGGCACCTGCTGGGCGGGCTGAACGATCTGTCCGCCCAGCTCCTCGACGCGCGCGAGCGTGGCCGCGACGTCCTCGACCCCGACGAAGAACAGCACCTCGTCCTCGGCGCTCTGCCGCGGGCCGATCGCGACGTACGTCCCCTCCGGCGTACCGGTGTCGATGAACGTGTACCCCGGGTATGCGCCCTCGGACGCGACCTTCCACCCGAACAGCTCAGCGAAGAACTGCCGGGTCTTGTCCGGATCCGCCGATCGGATCTCGGCGTGGACGACTGGATGTGCCATGAGCCCCTCCTAGGTCAACTGATGCTCAACCAGTTGACGAACGGCCCATCCGGAAATCGACTCAGACGGTCAGTTGCCCGAAGCGGAGCATGCCGGTGGCGGCGTCCTGCTCCGGCGGCAGGTAGACGCGCTGGATGGCGACCACGATCGCCTCCGCGATGACATCGCGGAACGCCGGGTCGGCCAGGCGCGCGGAGTCGTGCGGGTTCGTGACGTACCCGATCTCGAGCCGCACCGCGGGCATCTTGGTCCGCCGCAGCAGATCCCAGGTCTTGGCGTGGGTACGGCAGTTCAGCAGGTCGGTCCGCGCGACGATCTCACGCTGGACCAGGCCGGCGAACTGCTCACCGACGCTCGACGAGGCACCGTGCAGGTCATTGCCGTAGTAGTACGTCGCGACGCCCTGCGCCTCCGGGTTCGTCGAACCGTCGGCATGCAGCGAGACACACAGGTTCGCGTCGGTCTCGTTCGCGAAGGCAGCGCGGGCCAGCTCGTCCGGCCCCTGATCGCGGCCCCGCGACAAATATGCCCGGACGCCGGTGGCGCCGAGCCGACCCTCGATCCGGGCCGCCAGGTCGTACGCGATGTCGGACTCGCGCAGGCCGTAGCCCTCCCAGCCGTAGTCGAATCCGCCGTGGCCCGGGTCGATCACCACGGTCTTGCCGGACAACCGCGGTCCGGCGGCGCGGACAGCCTCGCGCGCACGCAGTGCGTCGGGCCGACCGCCGGTCGCCATCGGGCGGATCCGCTGCAGCGCCTTGAACGTCGACGGCCCACAGGTCCCGTCAGCGGGAAGGCCCATGTTCCGCTGGAAGTCGGTCACCGCGCGCTGGGTGTCGGCGCCGAAGATCCCGTCGATCCGGGCGACCGCGAACCCGAGCTCCTGCAGTTTCGCCTGCAGGGCGAGTACGTCGTCTCCCGACAGCGGGTGCGACGGGACGTACGTCAGCAGCCGGTCGCCCAGCCGCCAACGTGCGTCGTCGATCGCCCGATAGGTCTGCGGGCCGACGATCCCGTCGATCATCAGCCCTCGTTGCTGCTGGAACCCCCGGACAGCGTGCGCGGTCGCCTCGTCGTAGACGTCGTGACCGCCGTCCAGCAGCCCCAGCCGCTGGAGCTTGCCGACGATCTCGGCGACCGCCTCACCGCTGTCGCCGATCCGGTACAAGCCGTGCGGGCCAGACGGTGACACTGCCATGCAACTGCTCCTTGCCGTGGCGGACGGGGGGTCCTGGGTAGATCAGGCGATGCTCTGTCAGTCCGTGAAGGCCGCCAGCTCCTTCAGCAGCGCTGCCTTCGGCTTGGCGCCGACGATGGACTTGGCCAGCTCACCGTTCACGTAGACGTTGATCGTAGGGATACCGGTGACCTTGTAGTTGCTCGGGGTGACCGGGTTCTCGTCGACGTTCATCTTCAGGAAGGTGATCTTGTCGCTGTGGTCCTGCGCCAGCTCCTCCAGGATCGGCGAGACCTGGCGGCACGGGCCACACCACTCGGCCCAGAAGTCCACCAGCACCGGCTTGTCGCTCTTCAGCACGGTCTGGTCGAACTCGGAGTCGGTGACGGCATTCATCTTCTCGCCCATGGGCGTATCTCCTTCAGTGGTTTTGAGTCAGGTCAGACAGAGACAGGCTGGGTGCTGGCGGCCGCGTGCTCCGCGTCCTCCAGAGTGGCCAGGTAGCGCTCGGCATCCAGAGCCGCGGCACAGCCGGTGCCGGCCGCGGTGATTGCCTGCCGGTAGGTGTGGTCGACGAGGTCGCCGGCCGCGAACACGCCGCGCAAGTTGGTCTCGGTGCTGTCCGGCTTGACCAGCACGTAGCCCTCTTCGTCCAGGTCGACCTGGCCCTTGACCAGCTCGGAGCGCGGGTCGTGCCCGATCGCGATGAACAGGCCGGTCGCCGGCAGCTCACGGGCCTCGCCGGTCTCGGTGTCCTTCAGCGTCAGGTGGGTCAGCTTGTCCTCACCGTGGATCTTGTCGACGGCGGAGTTCCAGTGGAACTCGATCTTGTCGTTCGCGAAGGCACGGTCGGCCATGATCTTCGAGGCCCGCAGCTCGCCGCGGCGGTGCACCAGGTGCACCTTCTTCGCGAACTTGGTCAGGAAGGTCGCCTCCTCGACGGCGGAGTCGCCACCGCCGACGACCGCGATCTCGTGCTCGCGGAAGAAGAAGCCGTCACAGGTCGCACACCAGGACACACCGTGCCCGGAGAGCCGGTCCTCGTCGGCCAGGCCGAGCTTGCGGTAGCCCGAACCCATGGCCAGGATCACGGTCTTGGCCCGGTGCTCGACGCCCGCCGAGTCGGTGACCACCTTGACGTCGCCGGTCAGGTCGACCTTGATGACGTCGTCCGGCACCAGCTCCGCGCCGAAGCGCTCGGCCTGGGTGCGCATCTCGTCCATCAGGGCCGGGCCCATGATGCCCTGCGAGAAGCCGGGGAAGTTCTCCACCTCGGTGGTGTTCATCAGCGCGCCACCGGCGGTCACGGAGCCTTCGAACACCAACGGCTCCAGTGCCGCGCGAGCGGCGTACACGGCGGCCGTGTAACCGGCCGGCCCGGAGCCGACGATGATGACGTTGCGAACTGTGGAGTCGCTCATTCAGGCGTTCCTCGGGGAGTCGAGATTGGTACGTCGTACTCAACGGATCCTAGAGGCCGTCCATTCCCACGGTACCCACCCCGTGAGGGTGGGTCGTCATCGGTTGCGCAGTGTCACCGTGGTGTCGTAGAACGGGCTGGCAACTCCGCCCGGCTCGCTACATCCGGTGACCGCGAACACCTGGATGTCGCGCGGTGAACCGCCCTGCAGACCGATGATCGTGGCCCGCTTGCCGTCGATCTTGGCGGGCTGGACCAGCCGGACGTTCGGGTTCGGCCGGCCGGACGCGAACGTGCGGGCACAGGCCTGCTCGGCCGCCGAGCCGTGCATGATCGCGCCCGGGTTGTGCTCGAGCCACTGCTGGATCTGCGGGCCGAGGTCGTTGGTGGTGATCGTCACCGCGTCCGCGGGCGGGGAGTTCTGGTCGGTGCTCGCCGCGCCTTCGTTGGCGTTGTCCTTCGTCGCGAACACCACGCCGACGCCGATCGCGGCAATCAGTACGACGCCGGCCGCCGCGCCGAGCAGCTTCGGCAGGTGGCGGCGGGGCTCCTCGCGGATCTGGGCCAACGAGTGCACGCCCACCGTCGAGGCGCGCAGTACCGATTCCGACACGATGACGGCGTCCAGGTGCTCGGCGACGTCGGTCGGCATCGGGATGTCCGCACGACCCTCCTCGGCGAGGTCCTCGGACAGCTTCACGAGAGCGTCGTACGTCTGCTGGCACTCGGGGCACGCCTTCACATGCTCACGAGCGCGGTGTGCCTCGGGCGCAGGCAGCAGGTTCTCGATCAGATCGGCGATCGTGTCCGTGTCCAGGTGCTCGAGGTGCTCACTGGTCGGCAGACCGGATTCGGTCATCGGGGCTCGCCTCCTCACAGGAGGTATGCGGCGGCGTGATCATATGAAGCTCCGGGTCGAAGACAGATGCAGTCAGGTCGCCAGAGGCAGGCGACCTCGCTTCGACGGAGTACCCGTTCATTCGGTTCCCACCGCTTCCGCGGCGGATTCTTCCGGTACGTCGGACGCCCGCGTCGTCTGCCAGTGCCGCAGCAGCGGGAGGAGCTTGGCGCGGCCGCGGGCGCAGCGGGACTTGACCGTGCCGGGAGCACAGTCGAGGATCGCCGCCGCCTCCTCGATCGAGTAGCCCTCCATGTCGACCAGGACCAGCGCGGCGCGCTGGTCCTCGTTGATCTGCTTGAGCGCGTTGAGCACGTCCAGCCGCCGCTCCCGGACCTCGGCCGGGTCCTCCTCCGACGGTCCGGCCAGCTCGGCGGCGCGGTCCTCGTCCTCGGGCAGCGGGTCGGCCGCCCGCACCTGGCGGCGGCGGATCCGGTCGAGACAGGCGTTGACCACGATCCGGTGCAACCAGGTCGTCACCTTCGCGTCCCCGCGGAACGAGTCGGCCCGCCGGAACGCCGAGATGAACGCCTCCTGCAACGCGTCGGCCGCCTCCTCGGGCTCACCCAGGGTGCGGATCGCGACCGCCCACATCCGGTCCCGATGCCGCTTGACCAGGAACCCGAACGAGTCCGGGTTGCCGGCCACGTGCATCCGGAGCAGCTCGTGGTCGTCGAGCTGGTCGTAACTCGTCGGCGCACCGGTGTGGGCAGCCTGAGTCACCGGTTCGCCGGCGTCGATGCGCGGGACGTCCGGGCGGGGCGGCTGGTCGCCCGAGTCCAGGTGGGCCGTCATTTCTGGATCGAGACCTCCGAGATGGTGCCCCGGTACTTACCGCCGCTGTCCTTCGGCAGCTTGGTCAGCCAGACGAGCACGTACCGCGTCTCGGTCGGCGCCGAGGGGGTGAGATTCACCGTACCCTCGGGCTGGTCCGCTTGGGTGGCGACGGGCTTCCAGCCGTCGACCGTTGTCGGCGACGTGTTGGGGTCGGCCTTCGGGACCATCAGCTGGAGGCTCGTGTCGTCGCCTTGCACCGCCACCGCGACCTTCGACACGGTGGTCGGTGCGCCGAGGTCGTAGATGATGCCGACGCCGGGCTTCTGGCCGCCGAGGTTCGCCTTGCTGTACGACATCGTCGTCCAGGTCGTGCTCGCCTTGCCGTCGTACGTGTTCGGCACGTCCTCCGGGTGCTCCTCGCCGTTGCCGTCCGGCTTCGGGTCGAAGTCCTTGGCGCCGACGATCTTGGCCTGGCCGCCGGTCGCCGACGGTGTTGTGCTGGTCTGCGGCGGGGCACTGCTCTTCGCGCCGCCGCTGTTGTTGTCCTGGTCGTTGTTCATCGCGCCCTTGAGCAGGAACTGCGCCATCGCGATCACCGACAGCAGCGCGAGGATCGCGAGCAGGATGAGGATCCGGCCGCCCCAGGAACCCTTCGGCTTCGGCTCGTCGTGCCGACGCCGGCCGTTCCCGTTCGACGGCGGGGGAGGTTGGCGGCGGACCGGGCGCGTCTCGGCCGCGGCGTTGTACGCCGGCTGCGGCTGGCGGTACCCGTTCGGCTCGGCGTCGTACGTCGGCTGCGGGGTCGGATCGAGCGCCGGCGGCCCGGGCTGTGGCACCACCTGCGTGGCGTCGTCGATGCTGCCGTTCTGCCGGGCGACCTGGACGGTCTCGTCCATCTGGTTCGGCGGCTCGTGCGAGCTGCCGACGACTCCGGACAGCGCGGCGGACAGACCGGCCGCGCTGGTGATCGGCGGGGCGTGGTGCCGGGGCGGGTCGCCCAGCAGCCGGTCGCTGATGTCGTCCAGCGAGCGCGGTACGCCGGCTCGCACCTGGCGTGGGCTCAGCAGCCGGCCGTGCTCGACAGGCGCGGGCTGGAGCCCCCAGGCCGGCGCCGGACCGGGCCAGCGTCCGGTCAGGGATGCGAACAGCAGCTCGCCCAGGGCGTGGACGTCCTCTTCGGGAGAGCCCGCTCCGGACGAGCGCAGAGCCGCCTCGGTGGCGACGCCGACGACCTTGATCGCGCCGGCGTCGGTGATGATCACAGTCGCCGGGCTGATCGCTCCGTGCGCGTATCCGGTGCGATGCAGGTTCTCCAGCGCTTCGGAGACCTCACGGGCCAGCCAGCCCGCCTGCTGCCCGGTCAACGGACCGGTCCCGAGCATGCGCTCCAGGGAACGCCCGCCTGCCCACTCGCGGACGCAGTACGTCACGCCGTCGTGCATGTCGCAGTCGAGCACCCGCAGGAACCGCGGATCGTTCGCGGCGGCGGCCCGGCGGGCGGCGTCGAACAGCAGGTTCGTCCGCGGGTCACCGACCGGCAGTACGTCGACGACGACGGCGCGGCTGAGGACCTCGTCCACGGCCCGCCACACCCGCGCACCGTCGATCTCTGCCAGCAACTCGGCGATCCGGTACCGCCCGGCCAACAGGGCACCAGGACTCACGGTCTGGTTCGACACGGTGTCTCTCGCCCTCCTTGATGCCCCAGCGGCCCTTCGCAGCCCCATGTTAGTGCCCCGCTGACGCGACGCGTGGTGCACGAACGCACAAGCGTTCCGGTTCA
Source organism: Kribbella pratensis (assembly GCF_004365355.1). Taxonomy (GTDB): domain Bacteria; phylum Actinomycetota; class Actinomycetes; order Propionibacteriales; family Kribbellaceae; genus Kribbella. The sequence goes on from NZ_SODP01000002.1 coordinate 2,126,835, forward strand.
GCGGCGTACAGGCAACTTCGATGTGACCATGGACACCACATCATTCACCTCGTGGATACGGAGTACCCGGGACACAGCCGCGTACACCGGGAGCATGACCACTGCCGCGATCGCCAGCTCGAGGATCGCGCCGAGCGGTCCGGACCATTCGATCCGGAGGCTCAGCACCCAGATCACCACCCGGGCCGTGCCGGCGCCGGCGACGGCAGCGATCACCATCGCCAGCAGCGGAAGGCCGATCCCCGAGCCGGGCACGCGCGGCACCCTCCGCCGCAGCACCGGCCGGGAGATCAGTACGGCGACCAGGTAGGCGAGCGCGTACGCCGCCCCGAGCACCACGCCGCTGAACCGCAGGTGCTCGGCGTCGAGCAGCACGCGGACCCCGATCACGGCCGCGGCGATGTTGGTTGCCGCGATCACGCATTGCAGGAAGAACGGGGTCTTGGTGTCCTCGAAGGCATAGAACGTGCGGAGCTGGAAGTACTGCACGGTGAACGGCACGATGCCGAGCGCCAGCGTCATCAATGTGTACGACATCAGCGTCAGGTTGTTCTTACCCGAGCCGTACCCGGCGATCAGCGTGACGATCGGATAGGCGAACGCGATCATCGCGGCGGCAGCCGGTACGACGATCGCCAGCGTCTGCCGGATCGAACGCGCCGATATCTGGGCCACCGCGGCGGTGTCGCCGTCGGCCGCCAGCGCGGACATCTGCGGCAGTGCGGCAGTCGCCAGCGAGACCGTGACGATGCCGTGCGGTACCAGGATGATCAGCATCGCCGTGCTGTACGCGAACAGACCTGCCTTCGCGCCGACGTCGTGCGAGGCGGTACCCGCGATGGCGAGCCGCGTCACCACCACGAGCGTCACCTGGTTCACCGCCACAAAAAGAACTGTCCAAATGCCCAATCGGGCAGTGTGACCAAGGCCGGTACCGCGCAGGCCGAACTTCATCCGGTAGTTGTGGCCGCTCGCCCGCAGGTAGGGCAGCAGCACCAGCAGCTGTACGGCGATGCCGATCGTGTGCCCGAGGCCGAGCAGCAGTTCCTCGCCGTGGCTGTAGGTGGACGGCGGATCGCCGACCCTGTAGATCAGCAGGAAGATCACGATCGACGCGCACGCGACGACGTTGTTCGCGATCGGCGCCCACATCATCGGCCCGAAGCGGCGCCGCGCGTTCAGCACCTGGCCGACCAGCACGAACGCGCCGTAGAAGAAGATCTGTGGCAGGCAGAGCCGGACGAACATCACCATCGAGGCACGCTCGGGCGCGCGGGACGGGTCCTTCAGCTCCTCCGGCATGTACAGCCCGGCGATCGCAGGTGCCAGCACCACGCAGCCGATGGTCACGACCGCCAGGACGACGAAGCCGAAGGTCAGCAGCCGGTTGGTGAAGTCCTGGCCGCCGTCGTCGTGGTTCTTGATCGCGCGGACCAGCTGCGGGACCAGCACGGTGTTGAACACCCCGCCGGCCAGCAGGATGTAGAGGCTGTTCGGGATCGTGTTCGCGGCGGTGAAGATGTCGCCGCGCAGCGCGGTGCCGATCGCGGCGGCGAGCAGGGCGATCCGGACGAATCCGAGCAGGCGGGACAGCACAGTTCCGGATGCCATCACCGCCGCGGATCGCAGGGTGCGGTCAGCCATCCTTCGAACCGACTCCTTCTTTCAGGGACGCATCCGGAGCCGCAGCTTCGGGTACGCCGTTCGCCTGGGGGCGATCGTGGGCGGGATCAGCCGTGTCAGCGGGCTCGACGGTAGCTTCTGCCGTGGCTTCGGCGGTGGCCTCGGCGGTCGTTTCGCCGGTCGTTTCGGCGGTGGGGGCCGGGTTGCGGCGCTCGGTGCGGATCCGGCGGTAGATGCGGACGAACGACGTACCGAACAGCAGGGCGCAGGCGGCGCCGACCAGGATCCAGCCGACGCTGCCGTACTGGCTGGCCTGGATCAGCAGCTCCTGCGACTTGCCGACCGACTGGCCGCCCGCGGTGACCACCTGGGCGTTGGCGCGGATCAGACCGTTCTGCTCGGCGCTCGCGGTGATCCGCGGCGTCCACTTCTGCTTCGGGCCGAGGACAGCGGTCTGCGGCGGGGTGATCTTCAGGTCGGAGCGGTTGGCGGCGGTGACCTCGATGCCGACCCGGACCGACCATTCGGTGTCGTTGGTGATGGTCAGCGGGAACGTGCCTTTGCTGCCGGCCAGATTGACCTTGATCTCCTTGCGCAGACCGCGGTCGACGCTGGCGTTGACGAGGTGCACCTTGCCGAGCTGCTGGTTCGCCGAGCCGAGCTCGATCGCCGCGAAGTGCCGGGCCTCGTCCGGGTGGCCGTTCCAGCCGGCCGACGTGGACCGCAGCAGTGCGTTCCTCATCACTTCGGGCAGCGCGTTCTCGTCGACGAGCAGGTTCTGCATCGTGCTGGTCGCGGTGTCGAGGTCCCGGACGCTGCTCAGCTGCGTCTCGGTCAGCACCCCGTTGGTCTGCGCCGCCTTCGGTGCTCTGGCGACCTGCGGCCTCGGATTGCTCGCCACGACCGTGTTGACGTCGGTTGCCTTGATCCACGGCAGTGACAGGCTCGCGGCCAGCTGTGCGGTCGCAGCACTGTCGTTGTCCCAGCCGCGGGGCGGCAGGACGACTACCGAGGCGGCGCGGCCCTTGCCGCTGGCGGCGATCAGCGCGGTCTCGGCTGCGAAGCGCTGGCGGACCTGCAGCGGGCTGGAGGCGGTCTCCTGGTCCGGTCCGCCGCTGGTGAGCGACGAGTCGGCGATGACGGTCCGTACCAAGGTGTCAGGGCCCGGTGTGATCACGTCGTACACCGGGGTCGACGTAAGCACCGGCCGGGCCTTGGCGGACCAGGAGGAGCTGCTGACCAGGTTCAGGTCGCTCTCACTCGCGCCGGCGAAGCCGCCCGATGCCGCGCCCAGGTAGCGACCGGCTGCGGCGCCTCCCTCGAGCAACAAGCCGTTGGTGAACGAGGCCGGCACCTCGACGCTGCCGGACAAGGCGTAGCCCTGGGTCGTCTGTCGGGCCCGAGCGACCAGATTCTTCAGCGGGTCGCCCGAATCCAGCAGTCCGGCGACATCAGGGTCGCCGTACGGAAGCAGGATGACCTGGCTGCCGTGGGCGCGGGTGACGTCGAAGTCCTTCAACCACGCCGCCGCGTCGGATTGTCCGGCGCCCGGAGTGGACTCGCCGTTCTGACCGAGGATGACGTAGCCCTTCGCCATCTGCCGGATCTCGTCGAGCATCGCCGGGTCGAGCAGCCAGGTGACCTTGCGCTCCTTGCCGAGCGCGAGCAGGCGGCCCAGCGAGCCGGTCGGTGCCAGCGCCTGGGCGAGGGAGTCGTTGGCGAAGTTCCGGCCGCCAAGCTGGGTCGGGCGGTGCCGGAGCGGGATGACGAGCGCGGTGTCGACGGTGCGGGCCAACGGCGTCGTACCCGCCACCGGCATCAGCGTGCGGGCCCGGCCGGCCATGATCCGGGAGCTGTTCGGCGGCTCGCCGCGGAACGTGACACCGACGACGTATACGCCGGTCTGGTCCTGGATCCGCCACTCCTTCCACGGCACGGTGAGCGAGAACTCGACGGTCTGCTTCGGCGCCAGCGGCTGGTCGAACGGCTTGAAGGTCTGCGGGTCGTTGGTCAGGTTGGTACAGCTGTCCCGGTCGTTCATCGGGACGTTCTGCTCGGTCGGGATCGCGTCGACGGCGGCGGTGCTCGCGAGCCGGGTGCGGTCGATACAGGCCAGCGCCTGCGGATCGCTGAACGTCACCGAGCTGGTGTTGGTCACCCGGCCCTTGATCACCACCGGTTGGCCCGGCTTCGGCGCGACCGGGTCGAACGAGTCGATCGTGACCTGGACGGCCGGATCGTCGGCCGGTACGGCGTCGGCCGGAGCGCCCAGAGTCGCTGCCGAAGCAGCAACCAGCAGGCACGCGCCGACCACCGCGGAAGGCCTCAGTCGCCGTCTGAACACGCCGTCACCGTAACCTAGTTCCCCGTGTCACCCTTTGCCGACCAGTCAGCCTCTGCCGGATCGTTGCCCGCAGTGCAGCGACGAGCCGTCCAGGCCTTGCTGCAACTCGCTCCGGTGGTCGACGAACTGGGCACCCGGTTCGATGCCGCCGGCCATGAGATCGCCCTGGTCGGCGGTCCTGTCCGGGACATTCTCCTCGGCCGGGGGAGCAAGGATCTGGACTTCACCACGTCAGCGCACCCCGATGTGATCGAGCGGTTGCTGTCCGGGTGGGCGGACCATGTGTGGGACATCGGCAAGGCGTTCGGCACCATCGGTTGTCGTAAGGGCGAGTGGGTTCTGGAGATCACGACCTACAGGTCGGAAACCTACGATCCCACCTCGCGCAAGCCCGAGGTCGCGTACGGCGACAGTCTGGAGGGCGATCTGGCCCGCCGGGACTTCGCGATGAACGCGATGGCGGTCCGGCTGCCGTCGCGCCAGTTCGTCGATCTGTACGGCGGGATCGAGGACGTCGCGCACAAGCGGATCCGGACGCCGGGCACGCCGGAGGACTCGTTCTCCGACGACCCGCTGCGGATGATGCGCGCGGCCCGGTTCGCCGCGCAGCTCGGCTTCACGCCCGATCCGGCGGTGGTGGCCGCGATGACGGCGATGGCCGAGCGGATCACGATCGTGTCCGCGGAGCGGGTCCGGGACGAGCTGGAGAAGCTGATCTGCGCGGACCAGCCGCGGATCGGGCTCGACCTGCTGGTGTCGACCGGGCTCGCGGAGTACGTGCTGCCGGAGCTGCCGGCGCTCAAACTGGAGCGGGACGAGCATCACCGGCACAAGGATGTGTATCAGCACTCACTCACCGTCCTCGACCAAGCCATCGAGCTGGAATCCCGCCTGCCTGTTCCGACGCCCGATTTCGTCGTTCGGTTCGCCGCGCTGATCCACGACATCGGGAAACCGAAGACGCGGAAGTTCGAGGACGGCGGGAAGGTGACGTTCCACCACCACGACGTGGTCGGGGCGAAGCTGGCCCGCAAGCGGATGAAGGCGCTGCGGTTCAGCAACGAGCAGATCGAGCAGGTCAGCAAGCTGATCGAGCTGCACCTGCGCTTCCACGGGTACGGCGACGGCGAGTGGACGGATTCCGCCGTACGGCGCTATGTCCGCGACGCCGGCGACCAACTCGAGCGACTGCACGTCCTGACCCGGGCCGATGCCACGACCCGCAACAAGCGCAAGGTCGACATGCTGCGGGCCGCGTACGACGATCTCGAGGCACGGATCGCCCGGCTCCAGGAGCAGGAGGAGCTCGATGCCCTGCGCCCCGACCTGGACGGGAACCAGATCATGCAGATCCTCGGCATCCCGCCGGGCCGCGAGGTCGGCGAGGCGTACAAGTTCCTGATGGAGCTCCGCCTGGACGAAGGCCCCCTCGGCGAGGACCGCGCCCGCGAGAAACTCCTCGACTGGTGGTCGTCGCGCGGCTAGACCGGCTGCGGCGGCTGGCTCACGTACGCCTGCGCGATGACCTTGGCCGACTCCGGGTGCGGTTCGTACGTCGTGTCGTCGATCGAGGCGACCGGCAACGCGGGATCGATCGAGTTGGTGAGGTACGCCGCGTCGTACGTGGTGAGGTCGGTCAGCGGGACCGGCGCGGTGGTGTAGGTGGGCAGGCCGCGCTGGAGCACCTGCTGGCGGATGCCGGGGAGGGCCGGTGCGGACGGGAACACAAGCTCGGTGCCTCGTGCGAAGCAGATGTTCCAGATCGACGCCTCGGAGATCTCGCCGGATGCCGTGTGGAAGACGGCGTCGTCGTATCCCTCACGCTTCGCCTTGCGGGCGTAGTAGGTGAGGTCGAACGTGCCGGTGTGCTTGAGGTGCGGGACCGATCGCTCGTGCTCATAACTCCGGAGATGAACGGCTTCGGTGGCCGGTGGTACCGGTGGGCCGACGCGCACCAGCAGGTGGAGCCGCGTGGTTGCGAAGACGTTGACACGGAGGGAGAGGTCGCCCACGCCGGCCTCGTCGATGGCCGCCCGGAGGTCGGCGCGGACGCGGCCGGCGGGTAACGGTTCGCCGAAGACCTCCCGGGTGCTGCGGTCCAGGCGGTCGAAGTGGAGGTCGAGGCCGTCGACGTGGCCGTTCCGGACCTGCAGCGAGGTGAAGTGGCCGAAGGTGGTTGCGCGGAGCAACACCGGATCGACCGCGCGCAACAAGGCGCCGTCCAGCAGCAGAAAATCGGTCACGCGCCCTAGTCTCGCGGTGTGGACGTATGGAGCATCATCGGGTGGGGCGGATCTGCGCTCGTCGTGTGGTCGTTGCTGCAGACGCGGATCCTGCGGTTGCGGGTCCTGAACCTGATCGGCTGCGTGATCCTGGTCGGCTTCAACGCCGCGATCGGCGTCTGGCCGATGGTCGGCATGAACGCGGTGCTGGCGGTCATCAACGTCGTCCATCTGTGGCGGCTGCTGCGGCACCGGCACGACGAGACGGCGTACCAGGTGCTCGAGGTCGACAAGACCGACGCGTACCTGGGGTACGTCCTGGATCGGCATGCGAAGGACATCACCCGGTTCAACCCCGGTTTCACACCGGGTGCGAGCGAGTACGCGTTCCTGGTCCAGCACGACGACCGCACCGTCGGCGTGGTCCTCGCGCACGACGCCGGCACCGGCCGCGCGCAGATCGACCTCGACTACGTCGTCCCGAAGTACCGCGACTTCACCCCCGGTGAGTTCGTCTACCGCCGCAGCGACGTCTTCACCGACCACGGCTTCCACCAGGTCCTCGCCCCACCCCGCATGCGCGACTCCACGCCGTACCTGAAAAACCTCGGCTTCCGCCGCGACGGCGACCACGTCGTCCTGAACCTGCGGTAGGGCTGTGCTGAAGTTGTATAAGTGTATTTATTATAAGTACAGTTCTATAACATGGAGAAGCCTAGCCGGATCTTCGCGCGGGATGACGAGTGGGATCACCTGGCGCGGTTCGCGGCCCCGGCTCGTGGCCGACCGCAGTTGGGGGTTGTGAGCGGGCGCCGCCGGCAAGGCAAGACCTATCTGCTGCAGGCACTCGCGGAGCAGGCGGGAGGCCTGTACTTCGGCGCGACCGAGGCAACCGAGACCGAATCGCTCGGGCTGTTCGCGGCGGCGGTCGGCACCCATCTCGACCTCGCGGCGCCGCCTCGGTTCGACACTTGGGACGACGCAGTTCGTTTCCTGTTCTCGCTCGACCCCGAGAGCGGACCGTTCGTGATCGACGAGTTGCCGTACCTCACCAAGGTCTCGCCGGCGCTCCCGTCGATCCTGCAGCGCGAACTCGATCAGGCCGTCTCGGCCGGCCGTGGCACCAGCCTGCTGCTGTGCGGTTCGGCGATGTCGGTGATGGGCGGTCTACTCTCGGGCAGCGCCCCGCTCCGCGGCCGGGCAAGCCTCGAGCTGATCGTCCGCCGTTTCGACTACCGTTTGGCCGCCGAGTTCTGGGACCTGACGGATCCGCGGCTGGCTGTCCTGGTCCATGCGGTGACCGGCGGGACCCCGGCGTACCGCCGGTTCGCGGGTGACGACCTGCCCCGGTCGGTGGACGACTTCGACGCATGGGTCTTGCGGACGGTTCTCAGTCCGGTGAATCCGCTCCTCCGTGAAGCCCGCTACTTGCTCGAGGAGGAGTTGGAGGTGCGGGACAGCGCGCTTTACCACTCCGTCCTCGCAGCAGTTGCCGCAGGCAACGGAACCCGGGGCGGTATCGCGAACTACGTCGGCAGGAAGGCGACCGATATCGGTCACCACCTGACGGTCCTCGAGGACAGCGGCCTGGTACGGCGGCAGCAGGACGTGTTCCGCGCCCGCCGATCGACGTACCGCGTGGCCGAGCCACTCGTCGTCTTCTACCAAGTGGTCATGCGACCCCAATGGGGGCTGCTGGAGAGTGGACGAGCGCGGAACGTCTGGGAGGCTGCCCGAGCGCGATTCTTGTCGCAGGTGGTCGGCCCGCATTTCGAACAGCTCTGCCGGGACTTCGCGCTGCTCGCGCCGGCCGACTTGTTCGGCGAGCTCCCTGGCGAGATCGGCTCAGGTGTCGTCCCGGACCACAGCCGCCGTACGCAGATCGAGATCGACGTTGTGGTGCTGGCTCCGGCGGTTCCGGGGCGGCGCCGCAAGCTCTTGTCGCTCGGCGAGGTCAAGTGGGGAGAGACCATGGGGCGACGCCATGTCGAGCGACTCGACCGGGCTCGGCAGTTGCTCTCTGCGGACTACGACACCTCGGACACTGTCCTCGCTTGTTACAGCGGAGCCGGGTTCGAGCCCGGTCTGGATCCGAAGGTACTGACCATCGGGCTCGACGATCTCTACAGGTCCTTGGCGTAGCAGAGCGAGACCGGCTCGTGTTCGAACGGCGGGTACGGCGGGGTGGGCTTGTAGCCGTGGTTTGTGTAGAGGGCTATTGCTTCGACTTGTTTGGTGCCGGTCTCCAGGCGCAGTCGGGTGAGACCGGCCGCGCGGGCCTGGGATTCGACGGCGTCCAGGAGGATGCGGGACAGGCCCCAGCCGCGGGCCGTGGGAGCGACATACATGCGCTTGATCTCGCCGAGGGCGGGGGCGACCGGTTGGAGGCCGACGCAGCCGACCGGGGCGCCGTCGAGGGTCAGCAGCGTGAACGTGATGTCCGGATGGAGGGCGACGAGCGGCTGGTCCTCGCCGTACATCGCGGAGAGCTCGGCCTGCTGAGCGGTGATCAACGCCCGGATGGCAGGGTTCGTCGCGGGTGTTTCCTGCAGTTCCACTCCCTCGATCACCATGATCCGGACGGTAGCAAGACGGCATGACGCTGCTGTTTCCGTTTCCTCTCCATGGTCTGATGGGTCGGTGAGGACGCTGGAGGAAACTGCCGCCGGGGTACGTGACGGGTCGCTGGACCCTGTGGAGCTGGTCGAGGGGGCGTTGGCGCGGGCCGCCGATGCTGCAGAGCTCAATGCTGTCGTGCACCTGGACGTGGAGGGCGCGCGCAAGACGGCCGCTGCGCACGACCGGACCGGAGCGCTGGCCGGTGTGCCCGTGTTGGTGAAGGAGATCGTCGAGGTCGAGGACCTGCCGTACCGGTGTGGGTCCGCGTCCATGGATGAGGTCGGCCGAGAGGACGCGGAGGTCGTACGGCGGTTGCGCGCGGCCGGCGCGATCATCATCGGCCTGTCGCACACGCATGAGTTCGCGTACGGCTGCACAGGTACGTCGAACCGCGTCGGCCCGTGCCGGAACCCGCATGACCTGTCGCGGATGACCGGTGGCTCCAGCTCCGGATCAGCTGCTGCAGTAGCGGCCGGTGTGGTGCCGCTGGCGATCGGGACCGACACGGCGGGATCGGTCCGCATCCCCGCTGCGCTGTGCGGGATCGTCGGGTTCAAACCGTCGTACAACACGATCCCTTGTGACGGGGTGTTTCCACTGTCGCAGTCGCTGGACCACGTAGGCGTCCTGACCCGGACCGCGGCCGACGCTGCCTATGCCCTGTCCGCCCTCGCCGACCTGCCGCCCGTAGAGGTGACAACACCTCGGCTGGGGTTGGCGACCAACCCGGAGTATTTCCAGCTCACTCCTGAGGCTCGCGGCGCATGGTCAGCTGCACTCGAGGCACTCGACCTCGTCGAAGTACAGCTACCGGACTGGTCGCACAGCTTCACCACCGCAGCCAACCTCCAAGGTCCTGAAGCGGTGGCGAATCATTCGGCGCGTTCCCATGACCGGTATCAACCAGATGTCCAGCAGCGACTGCGTGAGGCCTCGGCTGTCCAGCCGGCCGACTACACGCGTGCACAGGAAGACGCGGTGGCGATCACGCGACAGCTGGACGACGTACTGCAACAGGTCGACGCAGTGCTCACCCCGACCGTTCTGACGACCGCACCACTCATCACCGAAGCAGCCACGGCCGACGGCGGACTCGAAGTACGCAAGCAGGTGCTCAACAACACGCGCCTTGCCAATCTCACCCGGAACGCGGCGGTCAGCATTCCGTTACCGACCGACGGCCTCCCCGTCGGCTTGCAGGTCATTGCTGCAAGCAACGAGAAGGCCGCCGCGATCGCCTGCTGGCTCAGCGATAAACTCGGAGATCGGCCAGACTCCACCAGTTAGCAGCCGATCCCGTCGACGTCACCCGGACGTAGCGAGCCTGCGTCGGCCGGAGCTCGATCGTGGTGAGTTGCCCCGTGGAAGCACCCGACGCAACGGTCTGCCAGCTCACGCCATCCTTGCTGACAGCAACCTCGTACCCGCCCGCGTAGTCGCCGGCATTCCCACCGCTGTCGAGAGCGACCGAGCGGAACGTCTGCACCTTGCCCAGATCCACCTGCACCCACTGACCGGGCGCCTGCGCCGCCTTGCTCTGCCACACCGTCGATCCGTCTTGATCGGTCAACAGACCGGCATCCGCGGCGTTCACACTCGCCGTCGCACCGGCAACAGTCAACTGCTGCGGTACGTCGGCATTGAGGTGATCCCAGGTGAAGGTGGCGATCGAGCCACCCGGCAGCTCGTACTCGAACGACTTCTCGCCAACCGCCACGGCGAACGACCGCGGGTCGTCGTTCTCGTTGTGCACCAGGAGCGCAGTACTGCCGTCCGGGTTGCGGAACGCGGCGGACATCAGCTGCCCGTTCCATCCGGTCGTCCCGTACGACGTACTCCCGATCCGCACCGCGCCCGGCTTCACGAACTTCGACAGGTGGCCGATCGTGTAGTACTCCGCGTCCGTCGTGACCGTCCCGTCCGGCTGCAGCGTGACCAGACCGGTGCAGGTGTCACAGCCGCCGAGGTGTGGCCCGCCGCTGGAGTCGAGCGCGATGTTCCAGTTGACGACCGACTTGGCCCAGTTGCGCGTCGTACCGAGCATCAACGTGCGCGCGTGCCAGGTGAGCGTGCCGCGGAAGATCTGCGGCGGGGTGTCGGTCGGCCCGTGTGAGCCGGAGCATTCGGTGAACCAGATGCCCTTCGACGGGAACGCGTTGTGAAGATCGGTCTGCTTCGACGGGTCGCCGGAGTAGCAGTGGTACGCCGTACCCGCGATCCACTTGGCCGCCGGCGTCTGGAGCAGCTTGTACGGGTAGTCGGTCTCCGGATCCTCACCGGGCGGCGTGGAGGCGATGTCTCCGGGATGCGTGGTCCAGTTGTGGTCGTACCCGAGGATCTTCGTGCGTGGACTCGCCTTGTGCAGCAGTGGACCCAGCGCGGTGATCACTGCTGCTTCCTGGCGAACCGGCATGTCCGTGCCCGGGTATGCGCTCGGCTTGCGGTTCTGCGGCTCGTTCTGGATCGAGAGGAAGTCGACCGGTACGCCGGCCTGCGTGTACGCCTGGACGAACTTCACCAGATAGCGCGCATAGGCGTCGTACACCTTGGGGTCGTCTTTGAGCCGTCCACCGACAAGCGAGTCCGCGGTCTTCATCCACGCGGGCGGGCTCCACGGTGTCGCCATCACCTTGAGTTGCGGGTTGAGTTGCTTAGCCTGCCGCAGCAACGGCAGCACCTGCTGCTGATCGTGCGCGATCGTGAAGTGCTTCAGGCCGAAGTCGGTCTGGCCGGCCGGCACATCGTCGTACGTGTAGTGCTCGGCCGCGGCAGTGAAGTCGGACGAGCCGATCGGCTGACGCAGGAAGCTGACGCCGATCCCCTGGCGCGGGTCGAACAGCTTGCGCATCGTCTGCTCGCGATCGGCCGGGCTCAGCCGGTACAGCACATTCGCGGACGAGTCGGTGATCGAGGCGCCGAAGCCGTCCATCGTCTGGTACGACGTCCGCGGGTCGACCGTGATCGTGGTCCGGTCACTCGCTCCGTCGTGGAACGTGACGGGCGCGCGCTGGTGCAGCAACTCGGCGCGGTCCGGCGTTGTGACCCAGACGCTGACCTGGGTCGTCGGGGGATGGGCCTGGGCAGGTCCGGTGAGTGACGCCACCGTGAGAGCAAGGGCGACGCCGAAGGCGGATGTTCTCATCGCACTCCTCAGGAATGAAACAAACGGCCTCAGGACACGCCCGCGATCGACCACTGTCAAGGTCTGGGAGCGTAGGTCTAGAGTGCTGAGCGTGAAACAAAGCGATGTAACAAATGCCGCGCGCTAGACCGACGATGCGCGACGTCGCGGCTGCGGCCGGGGTGTCGCTGGCGACTGTGTCCCGCGTGGTCAACCAGCTCAGTGGCGTGACGCCGGAGACCCGGCGACTCGTGGAGCGGACCATCGAGGAGTTTGGGCTGCCCGCGCCCAAGCCCCGCGGCGGTACGCCGAAGCCCGTCGAGGGCGCCGTCTACGTTCGCTGCCCGTACGTGCTGACCGACTACTTCGGCCTGATCGTCTCGTCGATCGCCGAGGCCGTCGACCGACACGGTCGACAGGTGATCCTCAACGCCGGTGAGGCGACGCAGGACGATCCGGTGCTGCGTGGTTTGGCATCCCGGCGGGACGTCGGTGGCGCCGTACTCATTCTTCCGCCGGAATCGAGCGAGGATCTCGTCCGGCTGAGCTCGCGGCGCTTCCCGTTCGTTGTGGTCGACCCACGGACCGCGCTGCCCCGCGACATCCCGTCGGTCTCGGCGGCTCACCACTCCGGCGCCCGCCAGCTCACTTCCCATCTGACCGCGTTGGGCCACACCCGCATCGGCGTCATCGCCGGGCCACGCGAATGGCTGGCCGCCGACGCCCGCCTGAGCGGTCACGCCGCCGCGCTCGCCGACGCCGGCATCCTCCCCGACGCGTCGCTGGTCCGCCACGACCAACCAACGACGGTGCATGGGTATCGGGCTGCCGTTTCGTTGCTCGACCTCGAGCCACGCCCGACTGCGCTGGTGGCGTTCAACGACAAGGCCGCGATCGGAGCGCTCCAGGCCGCGACCGAACGCGGTCTCTCGGTTCCACGCGACCTGTCCATCGCGGGCTTCGACGACCTCGACCTCAGCCGCGCGACCACGCCCCAACTCACCACGGTCCGCCAGCCGCTACAGGAAATGGGGCGGATGGCAGTCAGCCTCCTGACCCGCCTCCTGGACCGGCATGAGGTGGAGGCGCTGCACGTCGAGCTCGCGACCGAGTTGATCGTGCGGGGGAGCACGGGCCCGGCGTCCACAATCGCGGGATAGGCAGTGCGCGAAACGGCTCGGTTGTGGCAGGTTTTAGACATGAACCTTCGGATCGGCATTGCCGGGATCGCCATCGAGTCCAGTACGTTCTCGCCGCATCGGGCCGGTCTGTCCGATTTCGACGTACGGCGCGGTGACCACCTGATGGAGCGGTACGAGTTCCTCGGGAAGGACTGGGCGCAGGGGATCGAATGGGTCCCGCTGCTGCACGCCCGCTCGCTGCCTGGCGGCGCCGTACTGCCGGAGGTGTACGACGACCTGTCCGCGGAGATCATCACCCGCCTCGAAGGGGCCGGCCAGCTGGACGGGTTCTTCTTCGACATCCACGGCGCGATGAGCGTGGTCGGACGGCAGGACGCGGAGACGGATCTCGCCACCCGGATCCGGGCCGTGATCGGTCCCGACGTACTGATGTCGGCGTCGATGGACCTGCACGGGAACGTGTCGCGCGAACTCGGCACAGCGGTGGATCTCATCACGTGCTACCGGATGGCGCCGCACGAGGACGCGATGGAGAGCCGCGAGCGGGCGCTGCGCAACCTCGTCGAGCGGCTGCGCTCCGGGCTGGGCAAGCCGGGCAAGGCGTGGGTGCAGGTGCCGGTGCTGCTGCCCGGCGAGAAGACGTCGACCCGGCTCGAGCCGGCCAAGTCGATCTATCACCGGGTCGGCGAGATCGCGGACGAGCCCGGGGTCTTGGATGCGGCCGTCTGGGTCGGGTACGCGTGGGCCGACGAGCCGCGCTGCCGGGCCGCCGTGGTTGTGACTGGTGATGACTCTTCGGTGATTACGGCGCGTGCCGCTGAGTTGGCGCAGGCGTATTGGGATGCCCGCGACGGCTTCGAGTTTGTGGCTCCGACCGGGACGTTGGAGGAGTGCGTGGCTGCCGGCCTGGCCAGCACGGCGCGGCCGTTCCTGATCAGCGACTCCGGCGACAACCCGACCGCCGGCGGCGCGGGCGACACCTCGTGGACCCTCGGCCAACTCCTCGCCATGGAGGACCTGACCTCCGGCAAGGCGACCGCAATCCACGCCAGCATCACCGACCCCGAAGCCGTCGCCGCCTGCGTCGCGGCCGGCGTCGGCAACGAAGTGCAGGTAACCGCCGGCGGCAAGGTCGACAACATCCCCGCCGGTCCGGTCCCGATGTCCGGCACCGTCTTCTCCATCTCCGAGGACCCGGTCGGCGGGACGGTCGCCGTGGTCAAGGTCGGCGGCCTCCACTCCATCCTCACCACCCGCCGCAAGCCGTACCACCACATCGCCGACTTCACCCTGCTAGGCCTCGACCCTTCGGCAACGGACCTGGTCATCGTCAAGATCGGCTACCTGGAGCCCGAGCTCTACAACCTCGCCGCCGACTGGCTCCTGGCCCTGACCCCCGGCGGCGTAGACCAAGACCTCCTCCGCCTAGGCCACCACGGAGTCCTCCGCCCCCTCTTCCCCTTCGACCCCGACATGTCAGACCCAGACCTCACACCGGAGCTCCTGCCGTAACAATCCCACGCGGGCTAACGCAGGCGCTCCGTTCGTCACTACGTCCCTCACCCGCGCCTGCTTCGCCCGCTCCCACCCACCCCCGGCTCATCGCCGGTACGTGCGGGCTGTCGCCCGGGTGCGCGCTGCCGCGCGTCGACCGCGACGGGTTGCCGCGAGATGCTCACGATCTCGCGGGCGTGGTGGATCTCGCGGCTCGGCTGACAGCTTGCCGAGCGTGATCACAGGTCGAGGTGGGTCGGCGATCCGCTGATCGCCACCAGCCGCTCATCACCAGCCAGACACAGCAGGTCTGCTCGTCGACTCCCCGGTGCCGCACGAACTTCACCCGCCACGTGCCCGCTCGTGGACAAGCTGACGACATGGGCAGGAGCTCGGCACTCTCGGCGATAAGCCCGTAGTCGCCCGCGAGCGGCAGCTCGCCAGGTCCGGCGGTAGCCGGAAGGGATGTACGGCGCTGAGCAGGAGGTGGGTGGGAGCGTGCGGAGCGGGCGCGCTGAGGAGCGGAGCGACGAAGAAAGCGGCCGCGTAGCGCGCGGGGGGCTACTCCGCGCGGGATTACAGCTTGCGGAGGGTGTGGAGGGCTTCGATTGCGTGGTCGATCAGGTAGTCCGCGGTGTAGGGGCGGTCGTCCTCCGGCAGGCCTGACCACTCGATGGCCAGGTCCTCGGCGTAGGAGAGCCACGCGTGGATCCGCAAGTAATCGGGCGACTTGGGATCATCCGCCACCTCGGGTGTGCCGAGGTAGGTCAGGACGCGCTTGGTCAGACCGGCGCGGGTCTCGTCGTACACCTTGACTGCGAAGTCGTCTCCGCCGGCCGCACCTCGGACGAACGAGATGTACGCAGTACGACGGCGCTCGATGAACGCGACGAACTGCGTGAGCATCTCGCGCAGTTGTTCCTCGGGCGGGAGGGACGCGTCGGGCTTGGTGACGCGGAGGAGGCGGCGGCCGGCGGCGGAGATGACGGCTACGTAGTAGTCGCGTTTGCTCGGGAAGTAGTGGAACAGCAGGCCGCGGGAGATCCCGGCCTGGCCGGCGATGGCATCGATCGACAATTCGTGGATCGGTTTGGTCCGCAGCATCATCAGGCCGATTTTGACCAGTTGCTTCTTGCGGTCCTCCGCCGACAGTCGGTGATCCATGCTATTGAGCATTGCTTAGAAGCTGAGCTACGGTCAAGGCGAGGAAGGGAGTCTTGATGGGGTTCGAACCTTCGGCCCGGGCTCAGGATCTTGTCGCGCGGGTAGATGCCTTCCTGCGCAGCGAGATCGAGCCGGTCGAGGCGGAGCTGCACACCGCGATCCGTACCGCCGGTGACCCGTGGCAGCCGCAACCGATGATCAAGGACCTGCAGGCGAAGGCGCGCGACGCCGGCCTGTGGAACCTGTTCCTGCCACCCGCCGAGCCCGGCAACGAGCGGTACGGCGAAGGCCTCAGCAACCTCGACTACGCCCCGATCGCCGAGCTCACCGGCCGGTCGTTCATCGCGCCGTACATCTTCAACTGCAACGCGCCGGACACCGGCAACATGGAGGTCCTGCTCCGCTACGGCACGGACGAGCAGAAGAAGCAGTGGCTGGAGCCGCTGCTCGACGGCACGATCCGGTCCGCGTTCTGCATGACCGAGCCGGATGTCGCGTCCTCCGACGCCACCAACATGGAGGCGACCGCTGTCATCGCCGGCGACGAGGTCGTGATCAACGGCCGCAAGTGGTGGAGCACGGGCGTCGGCCACCCGGACTGCCAGCTTCTGATCTTCATGGGCCTGACCGACCCGGACGCTCATCGGTACGCACGTCACACGATGGTGCTCGTCCCGCGCGACACCCCGGGCGTGAAGGTCGAGCGTCTGCTGCCGGCGATGCACAGGTACGACGAACCGCACGGCCACGGCGAGGTCTCGTTCACCAACGTCCGCGTCCCGGCATCGAACATCTTGATGGGGCCGGGTCGAGCGTTCGAGATCGCACAGGGCCGCCTCGGTCCGGGGCGTGTGCACCACTGCATGCGGCTGATCGGCCTTGCGGAGAAGGCGCTCGAGCTGGCGCTGCAGCGTGGCACCAGTCGTACTGCGTTCGGCAAGCCGCTCGTGAACCTCGGCGGCAACCGCGAGCGGATCGCCGACGCGCGGATCGCGATCAACCAGGCGCGGTTGCTCGTGCTGCAAACGGCGTACCTGCTGGACACCGAAGGGCTCGCGGGTGCGTTGAGCGAGGTGAGCCAGATCAAGGTCGCGGTACCGCGGATGGCGCAGGACGTGATCGACATGGCGATGCAGTTGCACGGCGGCGGTGGGCTGTCCGACGACTTCCCGCTCGCGGCCGCGTGGACGAGTGCGCGCGCGTTGCGACTGGCCGACGGACCCGACGAGGTGCATCGTGGGGTGATCGCGAGGATCGAGCTCGCGTCGTACCTGTCTGCTGCTCAGGAGGCCAAGTGAGCCGAGTCCTCGTCACCGGCGCCGCGAGTGGGCTCGGTGCGGCGCTGGTCGCCAAGTTTGTTGCCGAAGGCCACCAAGTCCTGTCGACAGATGTGGCCGAGGAGGGCGAGGGTACGACGTACCTGAAGCTGGACGTACGCCGCGCCGAGGACTGGGATGCCGCGGTCACCTGGTGCGAGCAGAACTGGGGCGGCCTGGACATCCTGGTGAACAACGCCGGGATCGCGACCGGCGGGCGGATCGATGTCGAGACGCTGGACGAGTGGGATCGGGTCGTCGACATCAACCTGATGGGCGTGGTGCGCGGCTGCCGCGCGTTCACCCCGCTGTTCAAAAGGCAGCGTTCCGGCCACATCGTGAACACCGCGTCCGCGGCCGGGCTCGTCCATCCGCCGATGATGAGCTCGTACAACACGGTCAAGGCCGGCGTGGTCGCGCTGTCGGAGACGCTGTCGCACGAGCTCCATCCGTACGGCGTGACCGTGTCCGTCGTGTGCCCGTCGTTCTTCCGGACCAACCTCGCTGACTCGATCCGCGGCGCCGACAGTGCGATGGGCGCGACGGCACGACAGTTGATCGAGAAGTCGCCGCGCTCAGCCGACGACATCGCGACCGCCGTACTCGCGGGGATCAAGAAGAAGCAGTTCCTGATCATCCCGGACCGGCCGGCCGCGATGGCCTGGCGGACGAAGCGTTTCGCGCGGCCGCTGTACAACCGGCAGATGCGCAAGATCGCGGAGCGCGCCCGGCAGCGGGCCGAGACGACGAATGGGTGATGCCGCGCGGGCGGTCCGGGACGAGGACGCGTTCGACGTACCCGCCGTCGACGCGTGGTTGCGGCAGCGGACGGAGCTGCCGGACGGCCTGCCTGAGGTCAAGCAGTTCACCGGCGGCGCGTCCAACCTCACCTATTTGCTGAGTTATGCGGGCCACGACCTGATCCTGCGCCGTCCGCCGGCGGGGACGAAGGCGAAGAGCGCGCACGACATGGGCCGCGAGTACCGGATCCAGGCGAGCCTCAAGCCCGTGTTCCGGTACGTCCCCGAGATGGTTGCCCACTGCAACGACGAAGCGGTGATCGGCTCCGAGTTCTACGTGATGGAGCGAGTCGCCGGCACGATCCCCGGACATCACAAGCTCGGCGTCGACCTGTCTCCGGAGCAGACCCGGCAGCTCGGGTTCACGTTGATCGACACGCTCGCCGAGCTCCACGCGGTCGACCCCGCAGCGGCGGGGCTGTCCGATCTCGGGCGCGGTGCGGGGTACGTCGAGCGCCAGGTCGCCGGCTGGTCCGACCGGTACCGCAAGGCGAAGACCTGGAACGTTCCCAGCTACGAACGCGTGATGGCCTGGCTCGCGGCGAACCAGCCGGCCGACGTACGGACGTGTGTTATCCACAACGACTTCCGCCTCGACAACGTCGTACTCGCGCTGGACGACCCCCTGCACGTCGTCGGCGTGCTCGACTGGGAACTGGCCACGCTCGGCGATCCGTTGATGGATCTCGGCAGCGCGCTCGCGTACTGGGTGCAGGCCGATGACGACTGGGCGTTCCGCCGGTTCAGGCTGCAGCCGTCCGATGTGCCGGGGATGCTGACGCGCGACGAGATCGTGGAGTACTACGCGAAGCGGTCCGGGCTCGTGGCGGACAACTGGGCGTTCTACGAGGTGTTCGGACTGTTCCGGCTCGCGGTGATCGCACAGCAGATCTACTACCGGTATCACCACAAGCAGACCCGGAATCCGCGGTTCAAGAACTTCTGGCTTCCGGTCAACCTGCTCGAGCGCCGCTGCCGCCGCATCATCCGGCAGGCATAGATGGCGGTCATCTACCTGGTCCGGCACGCGCAGGCGTCGTTCGGCGCCCGCGACTACGACAAGCTGTCATCGCTGGGTGAGCAGCAGGCGCGGCGGCTCGGCGAGACGTTGTCGGACGTGAAGCCCGACCTGGTGGTTTCCGGTCCGATGCGCCGGCACGAGCAGACCGCAACGCTGGCCGGATTCACGCCTGAGGTCGACAAGGGGTACGACGAGTTCGACCACGAGCAGGTGATCATCGCGCACAAACCGGCGTACCGCGTGCGGCCGGTAATGCTCGCTGATCTGGCCCGGACCGGAAACCCGCAGCGGGCGTTCCAGGACATGTTCACCGCGGCCACACAGCGGTGGATCGACGGTGGCGATGGCTACACCGAGACATTCGAGGCGTTCTGCGAGCGGTCCGAGGCAGCGGTACGACGGACGGCCGAGCGGCTCGGCAAGGGTGGAACGGCGCTCGTGTTCACGTCGGGCGGGCCGATCGCGGCGGTGGTGAGCCGGCTGCTGTCCGGCGGCGACGGGCTGTGGGCGAAGCTGAACCCGGTGACGATCAACACCGCGATCACGAAGGTGGTGTCCGGACGCGGTGGGCTGACTGTGGTGAGCTACAACGAGCATGTCCACGTCGGCACCGAGATGCTCTCGTACAGATAGGCCAGCGAGTTGGGAACAGAGAGTTGGGGACAGCGATGAGACGGAACATCCTGATCACCGGCGCCAGTTCCGGGCTCGGTGCGGAGATGGCGCGGCAGTTCGCCGCGAAGGGCCACAATCTGGCCCTGACGGCTCGCCGTACCGAGCGGCTGGAGGCGTTGCAGACCGAACTGGCCGAGCGTTATCCACAGCTTCAGGTGGTTATCCACAGTCTGGATGTGAACGATCACACCCAGGTGTTCGAAGTGTTCCGTACGATCGACGCCGGGCTGCCACTGGACCGGATCATCGTGAACGCCGGTCTGGGCAAGGGCGCGCCGCTCGGCACCGGCCGGTTCGACGCGAATCGGGAGACCGCAATGACGAACTTCGTCGGCGCGCTCGCCCAGGCCGAGGCGGCAATGGAACTGTTCCGTGCCAGGAACGCGGGGCATCTCGTCTTCATCTCGTCGATCTCCGGGCTGCGCGGGCTGCCGAAGACGGTCACGACGTACGCCGCGACCAAGGCGGGCATCGCCTCGCTCGCCGAGGGGTTGCGGATCGAGCTGCTCGGGAAGCCGATCACGGTGAGCACGATCTACCCCGGGTACATCCGGTCCGAGATGAACGAGCGGGTCGCGCACACGCCGCTGATCGTCGACACCGTGCCGGGCGTGCGGGCGATGGTGGCCGCGATCGAGTCCGAGAAGTCGAAGGCGTACGTACCGTCGTGGCCGTGGCGGCCGCTGGCTCAGGTGATGCGGTTCGCGCCGCTCGCCGTACTGAAGAGGATGCTGTGATGCGCTGGGGATTGACCGTTCCGCTGACCGGGATTCCGCTGCGGGACCACCGCTCGCTGATCTCCGAGTTGTTCGAGCTCGGGTACACGGATCTGTGGTCGGCGGAGGTGGCCGGGGCGGATGCGTTCACGCCGCTCGTGTTGGCGTCCGAGTGGGATCAGCGGTTGCGGTTGGGGACAGCCGTCGTACCGGTGCACACGCGGGGGCCGGCCGCGTTGGCGATGAGTGCGGCGGCGTTGGCGGATCTCGCGCCGGGGCGGTTCGTGCTCGGGATCGGGGCGTCGTCCGAGACCATCGTGACCGGGTGGAACGGGATCGCGTACGACCCGCCGTACGCGCGGACCCGCGACGTACTGCGGTTCCTGCGGCAGGCGTTCGCGGGGGAGCGGGTCGACGGGTCCTTCGACAGCTTCACCATCAACCGGTTCCGGCTGGAGAAGGCGCCGGACGTGCCGCCCGCGATCATGCTGGCTGCTCTGCGCCCGCAGATGCTGCGGTTGGCGGCGCGGGAGGCCGATGGGGCGATCACGAACTGGTTGTCGGCGGACGACGTACGGCAGGTGCGCGCCGAGCTCGGGCCGGACAAAGAGCTGGCAGCGCGGATCTTCGTCTGCGTCACCGAGGACGCGGAGATGGCGCGCAACATCGGGCGCTTCTTGATTGCGACCTACCTGACGGTCCCCGGGTACGCCGCCTTCCACGACTGGCTCGGCCGCGGTACGGCGATGAAACCGATGCGCGACGCGTGGGCCGCAGGCGACCGCAACGCCGCGATGGCCGCCGTACCGCTCGAGGTCCTGGACGCTCTCATCGTGCACGGCACGCCCGAACAGTGCCGCACCCACATCAACCGCTACGTCGAGAACGGCCTCGACACCCCCATCATCGCCACCCTCCCCACCGGCACGAACCTCCTTGACACCGCCCGCGCCCTGGCTCCGCATTCAGCCTGAAGTGGTTTTGGTGGTGATGGTGAAGGCTCGGACGCAGACGGGGTCCGGAGCGAGCTGGCTGATGACGAGGTCGCCGGTGACCGTTGCGCCTTTGGACGTGCCGGAGAGCGGGATGACGTAGGTGGGGGCTTGGCCGACTGGGGTGCCGGCGATGAGTTTGGTCGGCGGGCCCACGAGGGTTTGCATGAGCAGGGGGATGAGTTGTTCTGATCCCTTGCAGGCGTAGGTTGCGGCGCCCTGCGAGTTGTTCGCGTTGAGTTGGGCGACGAAACGGCGGCCGAGGTCGGCGACGGTGGTTACCGCGGTTGTGGTCTTCGGCGCGGTGCTGGGCCTCGCGGGGGTCGTGGGCGCGGGCTTGGCAGGGATGACGCGGGTGGATTTCGTCGCGGGTGGGGGTGCGGCCGACGTGCTCGGGGCGGGGTCGGACTTGGAGTGCTGGTGGTTCGCGACGAGGCGGTAGGCGAGTACGCCGATGGCGCCGATGGCAACGAAGATCAGGAGCACGATCAGCCCGATGATCAGGCCGGCTCGGCTCTTCCTGGGCGGCTGGCCGTACGGCGGGGCTGACTTGAAGTTGCTGGGTTGGGGTTGCCAGCTGTAGTTCGGGCCGGGCGGCGTTGAGCTCACAGGAACAGTGTGGCAGCGGGGTCAGCTCAACCGGTGTTCTTTGAGCCACGTCGTGGCTCGGCGGTTGGAGGCTCTGGAGAGCCATGCGTCCTGGATGATCTCGGTCAGCTCCTGCTTGGAGATCTCGCCCAGTTGGCTGCCGCGGATGAGGACGGACGGGTGCCCGTCGAAGTGCGGTGTGGTGAAGAACGGGGTCGACTCGTCCGAGACCAGTGCGAGCTTCTCGTCCTCGGATTCGACCCAGATCATGATCACGTCGTCGTACTTCTCGCCGGTCTCCGGATCGACCGCGTCCGGTCGCGGCGTACGGAAGAAGACGAACGACTTCCCGCCGACCTGGTACACGGGACGATCCGTGCCGTCGTCGCGCTCCCACTTGGTGACATGCGGCATCCCCGACGCGATCTCGTGTACGTCGGCCACGCGGGCTTTCCTCGGCGCCATCCGGAACAGGACCGATCAGTGCGCGAGCGACGTCAGACGGACGCAGAGCGGACGGGTCGGCTGGTCCATGATGTCGACGGTACCCGCCAGTGGGACGCCGCCCTTCGTGGTGCCGGCGAACGGGACCGAGATGCGCGGGTAGTAGCTGCTCACCGCGGCGGCGGGTCCGCTCACCGCCAGCTTGGTCGGTGGGTCGATCATGACGATCAGTTGGCCGGCCAGCAGGTTCTTGCTGTCCGCGCAGCCGAGTGCTGTTGCGTGCTTCTGGTCGTTCGCGTTCAGGTACGCGAGGAACCTCGTGGCGAGCGCTGTGGCCTCGGTCAGGCGCGGGCCGCCGGGGGTCTCCGATGGTTGGGCGGACGGCTGCGATGACTCGGTCGGCCGAGCCGCCCCGGGGGACGGCGCGGTCGGGCTGCCGCCCTGGTCGTCGTCGCCGCCCATCAGGCCGGGAAGCAGCAGGGCGACAATGCCGAGGAACACCACGATCCCCGCTGCCGCGATCACCACGTACAAGGTCGTCCGCGAACGACGCGGCCCACGCGGCTCGAACCCAGGCGCATACCCCCGTCCATCCCACGCCGGTCCGCCCTGGCCCGGTCCGTTCGGTCCGCCGTAGCCCGGTCCGTTCGGTCCGCCGTAGCCCGGTCCGGCTGGTCCGCCGTATCCCGGTCCGTTCGGTCCGCCGTAGCCGGGTCCGCCGGGACCGCCTGATCCGCCTGGTCCGTTCGGTCCCGGGGGGCCGGCGGGGGCGCCGGGCGGGGGCTGTTGCTGCCAGCCACTGTTCTGGGGTCCGGACGGGTACGGAGGCTGTGTCACCCGGACAGTGTGGCAGCCGCGGGGAGCCAGATCGTGAAGGTGGACCCGGATCCGAGGCGGCTGGTGACCGTGATCCTGCCGCCGTGTGCCTCGGCCAGGTGTTTGGTGATGGCGAGGCCGAGCCCACTTCCACCCGTGCTCCGACTGCGCGAATGCTCCGCGCGGTAGAAGCGATCGAACACGTACGGCAGGTGCTCCTCGGCGATCCCGCTGCCGTTGTCGGTAACGCTCAAGTCGTAGCCGTCGCCCACCCGTCGTACGCCGACCACGACGTTGCCGCCCGGCGGCGTGTAGCGAATCGCGTTCGAAACCAGGTTGCCCAGCGCCTGACGAATCCGTGCGCTGTCGACCATCGCCGGTGAGGGCCCGCCAACAGCGGTAACGGTGACGTCAGCAGCGTCGGCGGTCGGGCGGTGGGCGGCGACGACCTGCTGCGCGAGCTCGGTGAGGTCACGGGGAGCGGGGTGCAGGCGGAGCATGCCGGCATCCGCCAGCGCGAGGTCCTGGAGGTCCGTGACCAGGTGCTCGAGCAGTTCGGTCTCCTCCAGCAACGACGTGACGAGTTCGCTGTCGAGCGGCACCACGCCGTCCTCGGACGCGACCAGATAGCCCTTGATGTTGGCCAGCGGCGTACGCAGCTCATGCGCCACGTCGCTGACCATCGCCTTGCGCTGGAAATCGTGCCGCTGAATGGACTCGGCCATGTCGTTGAACGCGTGCCCGAGCCGAGCGACCTCGTCCTTCCCGCTCACCGGTACGCGGGCAGCATGATCTCCGTTCCGCATCCGCTGCGCCGCACCGGTCAGCGCCACGATCGGCCGGACCAGCCGCCGTCCCGCAAAGATCATCACCAGCGCCGCGATCAGCAGTACGCCGAGCGCCGTCGCCGCAGTACGCAGGAGCCCCTCGCCGGAGAACACGTTGAACGTGCTCTTCGCGCCGAGATACAGCTTCGCCGGCGGAGCGACGTACGGCGTCAACGCCTGCACCCGCGCCTGCGTGGTGCAGTCGTCGAACTTGGCCGGGACGTCGCCCTTGCTCTTGGGCTCGACCGACTGCAGCCCCTCGAAGTCGTTGACCTCGTACAGCATGCCCGCGGCATCGAGGCATGCACGCGCGCGCCGGATCTCGTCGTCGTTCACGATCTTGGCCTTGGCGCTCGGGGCGTTGAGCCCGGGCGGCGAGCAGGTGTCGTCAGCGGCGACGCCCGGCTTCTCCAGCATGCGAACCCCGGCGGGCGACTGGGTCGATTCGATCACGACCTGCGGAACGCTCCCCGTCTTCCTGATCGAGGCAGGCTTGCCCTTCGCGTTCCAGCATGCCACCGCCTGTTGGGCCAACCGCTCCTGTGTCTGGTTCTCCTGCTCCGTCCTGCCCCAGTCCGAATAGGCCACGAACGGCGGGGCTGCCGTCGCCGTCGCGACGAACCCGGAGATGCCGGAGGCAACCGTCTTGCGGGCCGAGTACACCGCGGCACCCGAGATCGCGGACAGCTTCGAGACTCCGGCGTTCCGCACGTCGATGGTTGCCGCAGGCACCGAAGGGAGTGCGGGTGCGGCGCCGAGCATCCGGGCCGAGTCGGCGATCACCGAGCCGTCGTCGGTGGTGACCGCGACCCGCCGACCGAGCTTGTCGCCCAGCTCGTGCACGAGTTTGTCCACACCCGACCAGGTCGGGTGGTCCGCGGCGTACTTCGACAACTGCCCGTAGATCTCGCCGTCGACCTGGAGCTGTCCGGTGTTGGCGTCGATCTCGCCCTGCAACTTCTCCGACGTGCTGTACGTCGCGATCAGCGCGGTCGCGATCACCGCGCCGAGCGCGACCGCGAGCGACAGTCCGAGGAACCGGACGAGCACACTACGACGCATGGCTGACCACCTTGTCGGCCAGCTTGTACCCGACGCCGTACACGGTCTTCAGGTACGTCGGAACGGCGGACGGCTCGATCTTCTTCCGCAGATTCATCACATGTACGTCGACGGTCCGGTCGAACACGTAGTGGTCGAACCCGAACGCGTGCTCGAGCAGCTGCTGCCGCGAGAACGCCCGTCCCGGCGATGCGGCGAGACAGGCAAGGATCTTGAACTCCGCTGGCGTCAGGTCGATCAGTTCCCCGGCCAGCCGGACCTCGTGCCGGCCCGGGTCGATCTCG
The DNA here is from genome assembly GCF_004365355.1 of Kribbella pratensis. GTDB lineage: Bacteria > Actinomycetota > Actinomycetes > Propionibacteriales > Kribbellaceae > Kribbella. Next base: position 2,152,105 of record NZ_SODP01000002.1, read on the forward strand.
AGCTCGCCGACGCGATACACCTCGCCTTCGGCGCGCACGCGGGTCCGCCGCAGCACGGTCCGTACGCGGGCGACCAGCTCGCGCGGGTTGTACGGCTTGGTCAGGTAGTCGTCCGCGCCGAGGTCGAGCCCGAGCAGCAGATCGTCCTCGGTGGAGCGAGCGGTCAGCATGATGATCGGCACCCCGGAATCGCCCGGGCCGTCGGCACGCAGCACCCGGCAGACGTCGAGGCCGTCGACCTTCGGCATCATCACGTCGAGCACCAGCAGGTCCGGGCTGCGCCGGCGGGCCTCGTCGATCGCGGCCCGGCCGTCGTGCACGACGACGGTCAGATGCCCCTCCCGCTCGAGATACCGCCGGATCAGCTCGGCCTGCTTCAGGTCGTCTTCGGCGACCAGGATCCGCGCTGGCATACCGACAATGTCGCTGAGATTGATGAGAATCCGATGAAGATCGGCTGAGAGCATCGGGTGCATATCGGTCCTTCACAGGTTCTTCACTGCCGCGGCGGCACGCTCGACCGCCATGAAGACCTCACGAACCGCATCCGCGCTGGCCCTGCTGGCCATCCTCGCGGTGGCCGGCTGCGGGAACGACAAAGCGCCGGTCGCGTCCGGTGACCAGAACAGCGACAAGAGCCCGCTCGCGGAGTACATGGGTGACGGGTTCACGAGCTCGTCGGGCGGCGGGTTCAAGATCGCGATGCGGGCCGGCGGCGCGCAGCAGCCGAGCGAGGAGGAGCTGGCCAAGCAGCGCAAGGTCGAGGACGCCACCGCCGCGTGTATGAAGGCGGCCGGCTTCGACTACGTCGCCGTACCGCCGGAGCAGAACGCCAAGAGCAAGTTCGCCGACGCGTTCAACCTGCCGCCGGACAAGTTCGCCCAGCAGTACGGGTACGGCATCAGCACGATCGACTGGTCCAAGGCCGGCGACGACGACACGAACCCGAACACCAAGATCCGCAACGCGCTCTCGCCGGCTGCGCAGAAGGCGTACGACAAGGCGCTGAACGGACCGAACGCGACCGGGAGCGGCACCGTCGTGATCCAGGGCGGCGGCGGCCCGTCCGACAGCGGCAACCAGGACCTGGGCTGCCGGGGCAAGGCGGTCGCGCAGGTGTACGGCAAGGGCCAGGACCGGGCCGCGAACTTCAAGAAGTTCGAGAGCCTGTTCAAGGACATCCAGGCCCTGCAGAAGCGGATCGAATCCGACCAGCGGGTCGTCGACGCGACCAGCGCCTGGTCCGACTGCATGGCCGACGCCGGGCACTCCGGGTTCACGAAGGTCGACGACCCGCGCACCAAGGTCCAGCAGAAGCTGGACGCGCTGACCGGCAACACGCCGCCGCCCAAGGGCGGTCCGTCGAAGACGATCACCGGTCCGCCGTCGTTCGACAAGGTCGACGCGGCGAAGCTGACCGAGCTCCGCAAGTTCGAGATCGACCTCGCGGTAGCGGACCAGAAGTGCAAGGCCAAGGGGTACGACGACGCCTACAAGAAGGTGCAGTACGCCGCCGAGAAGGAGTTCGTCGATCAGCACAAGGCCGAGCTCGAGGCGTACCGCGACGAGATGGCGAACCGATGACCGCTTCGCCCAAGTCCCGCCGCCGGGTCCTCGTCAGCGTGGCCGGGGTCGCCGTCGCCTCCCTCGGCGTCGGCGTGGCCGCGGGCAGCCGGATCAGCTCGCCGGAGGACGCGGCCGCAAAGACCGCGCCGCCGAAGGCCTCCCAGATCACCGTGCCGGTCGCGAAGAAGGCGCTGTCGAGCAAGGTGGTGGGCCGCGGTGATGCCTCGTTCGACGGCGCGGTGAACATCCGGGTCGAGACGAGCGGGCTCACCACGCCGGCGATCGTGACCGGAAAGGTGCCGGCGGTCGGGTCGACGCTCACCGAGGGCAAGGCACTGCTCGAGATCACCGGTCGGCCGGTGATCGGGCTGGCCGGCGTACTGCCGATGTACCGGACGCTCTCGCCTGGGAGCAAGGGACCCGACGTGCTGCAGTTGGAGCAGACGCTCGACCGGCTCGGGTTCGACCCGGGGACCGTCGATGACGAGTACACGCTCGACACCTCGGCCGCGGTCGAGCAGCTGTACGAGGAGGCCGGGTACGACGCCCCGGAGCCGGAGGAGCGGTTCACGCAGGCCGTCGACCAGGCGAAGAAGCAGGTCGACGCCGCGAAGAACCAGCTCCGGCAGGCGCAGTCCCAGCTGAAGGCGGCGAAGGCGGCAAAGGCCAAGGACACGTCCGTGCAACAGGGCGCCGTGGACGACGCGGAGGAGAACCTCGCGGACGCCGAGGATGCGGAGAGCGAGGCCAAGTTCAAGGCCGGTACGCCGCTGCCGGTGTCCGAGGTGGTCTACGTGAAGACGCTGCCGCGCCGGGTCGACGACGTGAAGGTCGAGCGTGGCGGCACGGTGAATGGCGTGGTGATGTCGGCCAGCGGTTCGTCCCTGGTCGTGACGCTCAAGGTCGACGCCGAGACGGCGCAGCGGTTGAAGGCCGGCATGGTCGCGTCACTCGATCTCGACGGTACGGCGATCGCGGCGAAGGTCCGCCGGGTCGCGAAGAACGGCAGCACGTACGACGTCGTGGTCGCGCCGAACACGTTGACCGCGAGCCAGTTGGCGCTGCTGCGGGAGGCGAACGTGCGGGTGACGATCCCGGTGAAGAGCACCAGCGGCAAGGTTCTCGCCGTACCGCTGGCCGCGCTGTCATCCGGGTCCGACGGCGGCTCGCGGGTCGAAGTACTGCGCAACGGTCAGGTGGAGCTGGTGCCGGTGACGGTCGGGCTGTCCGCGGACGGGTTCGCGCAGGTCACGCCCAAGGGCGACGCGAAGTTGTCCGACGGCGATCAGGTGGTGGTGGGCAAATGACGGCGACGGTGGTTGCGCTGCCCGCTCCGGTCGTCGAGATGATCGGCGTACGGCGGTTCTTCGAGGGACCGCCCGAAGTACGGGCGATCAACGGGGTCGATCTGACCATCGGGCAGGGGGAGTACCTGTCGATCGTCGGGCCGTCCGGGTCGGGGAAGTCGACGCTGCTGCATCTGCTCGGATTGTTGGACAACCCAACGGGTGGCGTCTACCGGCTCGACGGTGTCGACACGATGAGCCTGCGCGAGCGGCGTCGCGCCGTACTGCGCGGCGAGCGGATCGGGTTCGTGTTCCAGTCGTTCCATCTGCTCGATCACCGGACCGTGCTGGAGAACGTCGCGCTCTCGATGGTGTACGTCGGGGTGCCGCGCCGGGAGCGACTGGCCCGCGCCAGGGTCGCCTTGGAGCGCGTGGGACTGGCGCACCGGATGGAGTTCGCGCCGACCACGCTGTCCGGTGGGGAGCGGCAGCGGGTTGCGATCGCTCGGGCGCTGGTCGCGGAACCGAGCCTGCTGCTCGCGGATGAACCGACCGGCAACCTCGACAGCGCCAACGCGGAGGCGATCCTGCAAGTGTTCGACGAACTGCATTCCGAGGGGATGACGCTGGCTGTCATCACCCACGACGCCGAGGTCAGCCGCCGGGCTCAGCGGCAGGTCCGCATCGTCGACGGAACCCTCCAGTGGTAACCCAAGCAGGCCCCCCGGATCCCGCCGGCGGGCCGTCCACGTCCCGGCGACGCCGGCGGCTGAGATCTCGTCCCGCCGTACGAGATCTCCTCGACGAAGCGTTGGCCGGGGTTGCTGCCCGTCCTACCCGGCTGATCCTCACCACGCTGGGCACCGTGCTCGGTGTTGCCGCGTTGGTGGGGACGGTCGGGCTGGGGCAGACCGCAGCCGGGCAGATCACGCAGCGGTTCGACCTGGCCGCGGCGACTCGCGTGGTCGTGCAACCCGACGACAAAGACGGACAGGAAGGCGAAGCCGCGACGCAGTTGCCGTGGGACGCACCCGACCGGATCAAACGGCTGAACGGCGTCGAAGCGGTCGGCACCGTCAGTAACCTGGAGATCGGCGACGACCTGGTCCAGAACGTCACCGGCTTGGACGAAGGCGCCGGCAAGGCCCTTCAGGTGATGGCCGGGTCCGCCGGCCTGTGGGACGCCGTACGCGCGACGCTCCAGACGGGCCGGTTCTTCGACCAGGGACACGACCAGCGCGCCGACAAGGTAGTTGTCCTCGGCAAGCATGCGGCGGAGCGGCTCGGGATCAACCGGGTCGACTCGCAGCCCGCGGTGTTCATCGGTGACGAGCCGTACACGGTGATCGGCATCCTCGACTCGGTCAGCGGCCGGGCCGAACTCAACGACGCGGTGATCATGCCGAACGGCGCGGCGCGCAACGCCTACGACCTCGAGTCGCCGGACGCGGTCGAGATCCGTACGGCGGTCGGCGCGGCGCAGTTGATCGCGGAGCAGGCGCCGATCGCGATCGAGCCGAACAACCCGAGCACCTTGCGCGTCGACGCTCCGCCCAAGCAGGGCGCCGTCCGCAAGGGAGTCGAGTCCGACCTGAACGCACTGTTCCTGCTGCTCGGCGCGGTCGCGCTCCTGGTCGGCGGTCTCGGCATCGCGAATGTCACGCTGCTGTCGGTTCTGGAACGCATCTCGGAGATCGGCCTGCGACGAGCGTTGGGAGCGGCACGAAGACATATCGCCGTTCAGTTCCTGGTCGAGAGCGTGATCGTCGGATTCCTCGGCGGCCTGCTCGGTACGGCGGTGGGCGTGATCCTCACCGTGAGCGTGTCGTGGATCCGGGACTGGACGCCGATCCTCGACAACCGGCTGGCGTTCGGTTCACCCCTGCTGGGTGCGTTCATCGGTCTGGTCGCCGGCACGTATCCCGCCTGGAAGGCCTCCGCCATCCAGCCGATCACCGCGCTGCGCGGCACGTGAGCTGAGCCGCCCGTACACCAAGGCGGTCAGGGCGAAGCCGACCACGATGAACGCCAGTACGGCGTAGGACTTCCCGCTGTCGGGCAGGATCGCCGCGCCGAGTGCGGCCGCGGAGACCTGCCCGACGTTGAAGATCATGTCGTACAGCGAAAACACCCGTCCGCGGTACACGTCGTCGACACCCGTCTGCACGAGGGTGTCGACGCTGATCTTGATGCCCTGCGCGCAGAACCCGGTGAGGAACGCACCGGCCACCAGTGCGGGCTTGGTGTAGAACCCGATCGGTACGGCGCTCACGACTGCCGCGCCCACGAACAGCCAGGTGATCCACTGCCGCAGCGCCATCACGCGAGTGCCCCACGGCGTGACGAGCGCGGCGACGAACAGCCCGGCTCCGACCGCACCGGTCGCGATCGCCAGTGCACCGAACGCTTGATCGAGCTGACCAGGACCGTAGAAGTAGTTGCGGTACAGCAGGATCATCGCGACCGTCATCAGCCCGAAGAAGAACCGGAGCGAGCCGATCGCTGCCAGACCGAGCGCGGGCTGCGGGCGTGCTTTGAGGTGCCGGCCGCCGTCGATCAGACCGGACGCGATGGTCCGGAGCGCCTCACCGATGCCGGGCTCGTCGCCGTTCAGGTCCGGGCCGAGCTGGTCGCGGCGTAGCCGGAGGGCGAGCAGCGCGGCAGCCGTGTAGATGACGACTGTCAGCCCGAGGACGGTCAGATCCGAGTCGACGATCAGCTTCACCCCGGCGCCGACTCCGCCGCCGATCAGGAAGAACGCCGTACCGCTGGTCGGGGTGACTGCGTTGGCCATCACCAGTTCGTCACGCTCGACGACGTGCGGGAGACCCGCGGACAACCCGGACAGGAGGAAGCGGTTGACGCCGAGCGTGAGCAGTACGGCGACGTAGAACAGCACGCCGGCGTTGTCGGCCGCGACGATCGCTCCGACGCCGATGACCAGCACAGCGCGGGTCAGGTTCGCGGCGAACAGGATCTGCCGGCGCGACCACCGATCGAGGAGTACGCCGGTGAACGGGCCGAGGATCGAGTACGGCAGCAGCGCGACCGCGAACAGCCCGGCAATCGCTGCCGCGTCAGGCGCCCGCTCCGGCGAGAACAACACGTACGACGCCAGCGCCACCTGGAACACACCGTCGCCGAACTGCGAGGTGAGCCGCACCGCGAACAGCCGCCGGAAATCGCGACGCTGCAGCAACGTCCACAAATCCCGGAGAAACCGCACGCCTGCACTGTAACCGCACGACATGTCGAGCCCGGCCGCCTCGGTTCGACGTACTGGGTATGAACGACAATCACGCTGCCGGGACGGACATCACCGCGTCAGACACCCGGGCCTTCTACACGGAGCTGTTCGGCTGGCGCCTGCGACTGGTCGAGGAGGAGGACCAGGGCGCGGGTATCACGACGTACTTCTCTGTGCCGGACGTCGAGCTGATGCTCGTACGGGCGGAGGCGCTCGGCGCGACGGTCACCACGCCGCCGTGGACTGTGCCGGGGCTGGGCCGGATGGCTGTGATCCTGGACCCGGACGGCAACCGCGTCGGGCTCTGGCAGGATTGAGCTACTCGGTCTGGTGCAGGCGCTGGGCTGCGGTGTCGGTGCGCTGGCTGACCGGCTGAACGCCATTGACCCGGCCGAGGCCAAGGAGGGGCATGTTGCCGTAGATGGTCTCGGTGTTGCCGGCCGGTACGACGTACGTCTCGTGCCAGATGCCGACCGCGCCGCCTTTGAACGATTTGCGGAAGTACTCGACCCACGCGGGCCGATGCGTACGACCGGTGTCGCCGGCGAACGACTGGAGCTTCTCCACCGACTCCCAGTACTGGATCAACGTGATCCCACGCCAAGTCGGCAGCGTCCGGAACCCGAGCAGTCCGCTGTCCTTGTCCTTCATCAACTGCTGCAGCATTGGCCCCATCGCCCTCGCCACCGGCAGCCACTCGCGCACCTTGAACACGGAGTTGACCCGCATCCCGATCAGGAAGACGACCACCTCCCCGTCGTACGCCGCGGTCTGCCGCCCCGCGATCACGTCACCCATGTCGCCACCCCTCACCCTTTGCAAGACAGTCTCGATTCAATCCTCTGTAAAGGCCATCGATGGGCGCGCCGGAGCTGATGGCAGGAGACCGCGGAAGCGATAGGGTCGTTCTGCCGGTGTCACAGTCCGTTGTGCACCAGTTACGATGGCTCTTCAGTTCTGGGCCGCAGCGCGGATGGGAATTTCATGGCTGAATCGCAGGATGCCGACGTCGACCCGCGGATGTACGAGCAGCTGAAGCTCGACCGGCCGCACGGCGCTCGGGTGTACGACTACTTCCTGGGCGGGAAGGACAACTTCGCGATCGACCGGCAGGCCGCCGAGCACCTGCTCCAGGCGTTCCCCGGTTTCCGCACCGCCGCCCTCTCGAACCGGATGTGGATGCACCGCGCGGCCAAGTTCGCCGCCGAGCAGGGCATCACTCAGTTCCTCGACGTCGGTACCGGTATCCCGACCAGCCCGAACCTGCACGAGGTCGTCCAGGAGATCACTCCCTCGGCGCACGTGGTGTACGCCGACAACGACCCGATCGTGCTCGCGCACTCCCGCGCGCTGCTCGTCAGCAAGCCGGAAGGCAAGACGGCGTACCTCGAGGCCGACGTCACCGACCCGCAGGCAATCCTGCAGTCCGACGAGGTCAAGGAGCTGATCGACTTCAGCAAGCCGGTCGCGCTCAGCATCGTCGGTGTCTTCCACTACCTGCCCGACGCGCTGAAGCCGTACGACCTGGTTCGCCAGCTCGTCGAGCCGCTCGCCCCGGGATCGCTGCTGATCTTCTCGCACTGCACCCCGGACTTCGCGCCGGAGCTGTGGGAGCGGGCGATGGTGGTCTACAAGGCCGACGGCGGTGACGCGCAGGTCCGCTCGAAGGAAGAGGTCACCCGCTTCTTCGAGGGCACCGAGCTGATCGAGCCCGGCGTCGTGTCGCCGTTCCGGTGGTATCCGGACGAGGAGACGCAGCGTCTGGTCGACAAGGGCGAGTTCACCGACATCATGTGCAGCCTGTGGGTCGGAGTCGGCCGCAAGCCGTGACGGATGGACCGTAGCGGGTACCCTCACCACCTCGCGATCACGCTGCGGTGGAAGGACAACGACGTCTACGGTCACGTCAACAACGTCGAGTACTACAGCTTCTTCGACACCGTGATCAACGACTTCCTGATCAGGTCGGGTGGTCTCGACATTCACGGCGGTGACGTGATCGGGCTCTGCGTGGATTCGCAGTGCACGTTCAAGCAACCGCTCGAGTTCCCGGGCGTCGTGGATGCGGCGTTGCGGTGCGGTCAGCTCGGCAATTCCAGCGTGCGGTACGAGATCGCCTTGTTCCGTGAGGGATCGGACGAGCCGGCCGCGACCGGGCGGTTCGTGCACGTGTTCGTGGCGCGCGAGGATCGCCGTCCGGTGCCGGTCCCCGATCGCATCCGCGCCGCACTCGAAGGGATCAAATGATGATCGTGCGCGGCGCCGTACTGCGAGAGATGGGCCTGCCGGCGCCGTACGCATCGTCGCGTCCGTTGCGGGTCGAAGAGGTGGAGCTGGCACCGCCCGGTCCGGGCGAACTGCTCGTCCGGATCCGCGCGGCCGGTCTGTGTCACTCGGACCTCTCAGTCATCGACGGGTCCCGCCCACGTGTGATGCCGATGCTCCTGGGTCACGAGGCGACCGGCGAAGTCATCGTGTCCGAGGCTCCCGGCTTCGCACCGGGCGACGTCATCGCCTGCGCCTTCGTCCCTGCCTGCGGGTCCTGCGGCCCCTGCGCCGAAGGCCGCCCTGCCCTCTGCGAACCAGGCGCCACGGCTAATACCGCCGGCACCTTGCTGTCGGGCACGCGTCGATTGACCGACGTTCATCATCATCTGGGTGTGTCCGGGTTCGCGGATCATGCGGTGATCTCGGCGCATTCGGCTGTGAAGATCGACCCGTCTCTCCCGCCCGAGATCGCCGCTCTCTTCGGGTGCGCAGTCATGACCGGCGTCGGCGCAGTCGTGAACACAGCACAGGTTCGCGCCGGCCGCAGCGCGGTCGTCTTCGGCCTCGGCGGCGTCGGACTGTCAGCACTGCTCGGCGCTGTCCTGGTCGGAGCACATCCGATCGTCGCCGTGGACGTCGTGCCGGCGAAGCTCTCGTTGGCGCTCGATCTCGGCGCAACCGCAGTCGTCGACGCTCGCGCCGCCGACGCGGTGGAGCAGGTGCGACAGGCCACCGCGGGCGGTGCCGACTATGCCTTCGAAACCGTGGGCAGCGCGCGGGTGCTCGAGCAGGCGTACGCCGCCACCAGACGCGGCGGGACCACCGTCACGGTCGGCCTGCCGCATCCGTCGCAGTCGTTCAGCGTTCCAGCCGTCAGCCTTGTGGCGGAGGAACGCACGGTGAAGGGCTCGTACGTCGGCTCGTCGATCCCGTCCCGCGACATCCCGCGGTACGTCGCCCTGTACCGGGCCGGCCGGCTCCCGGTCGACCGGCTGCTGACCGCGACCGTCGGGCTCGACGACCTCAACCAGGCCTTCGACGACCTGGCCGCCGGCACGTCGATCCGTCAGGTATTGCTGTTCTGAAGGTTCTCCGCGGCCTTCTGGAAAGTGTCTTCGTTGCGGTCGCGCGCCTCGCTCGTGTAGTTGTCACCGAAGTAGTCGGCGGTCGGGACCGGACGGATCTCCAGCTCGCCGTCGGTGCGGCCGTCGGCCGCCACGCAGCGCCAGCCCCACTCGATCGCTTCCTCACGGGACGCCACCTCGATCAGGCAGAAACCGGCGATCAGCTCCTTGGTCTCGGTGAACGGGCCGTCGATCACCCGGCGCTGCTTGTCGTCGTCGAACCCGAGCCGGAAACCCATCGAGCTCGGCAGCAGTCCGTCACCCGCGAGCAGGACGCCCTTCTCGGCCATCTCCGCCATCACCAGACCCATCGCGGTCAGGCTCTCCTGGCTGGGCAGCTCACCCGCCTCGGACTCCTCGCTGGCCTTGAAAATCATCATGTAGCGCATCTGAGGCCCCTCCCAAGTCGGCGTTAAATACCGAGACGAATCTATACAGGGAAAGGAGCTTCGGGCAGGCTACGCACAGTGCGTGCCCACGCACGAGATGTGAGACCGCCCCGCGGAGTCCCTGAGGAGGACCCCAAGCATGCACACCCGCCCCCGCCGGATCGGTGCCCTCGCCGTAGCCGGCGCAGTTGTCTTCGGAGCCGTCGCAGTCGTCGTCAGCAACCAGGCCGACGCCCAGCAGCCCGCTCCGCTTCCCATCGACCAGTTGCTCGGCCAGGACCTGCAAGGCAAGTCCGCGCTCGGCCGGGTCCAGTCCCGGCTCGCCGAGGTCGCCGACCAGAACAAGCTGTCCACCGACCACCTGCGGCAGATTCTCGCGACGGACAGGACGGCGTGGCTCGACCGCGGCGGCAAGCTGTTCTACCGCGAGCCCGTCGCGACCGCGGCCGAGCGGAAGTCCGCAGCCGCGCCGTCTCCGCGCTGGGCTCGTGCCGCGGTCGCTGCCGCGACGGGTCCAGCTTTCGAGCTGCACAGCAAGCCTGGCTCGAGTCGGGTCATCTACCTGGACTTCGACGGTCAGACGATCACCGGCACGGCGTGGAACACCGGCGGCAAGCCGGCCACCGTGGACGTCACGCCGTACGACACCGACGGGAACCCGAACAGCTGGAGTACTGCCGAGCAGGACGTCGTACGCGATGTGTGGGCCCGGGTCGCCGAGGACTACGCGCCGTTCGACGTGGACGTGACCACGCAGGAGCCGACCGCCGCGGCGATCGACCGCACCGGGTCCTCCGACCAGCAGTACGGCACTCGTGTGCTGATCGACCCGACCACCTGGTACCAGTCCGGCTGCGGTTGCGGCGGGGTCGCGTACGTCGGCGTGTACGACAACACGAGCCAGCACTCCTACTACCAACCCGCGCTCGTGTTCACGAAGGGCGTCGGCACCGGCGCGAAGAACATCGCGGAGGCCGCGTCGCACGAGGCTGGTCACAACGTCGGGCTCTCCCACGACGGCACAGCGTCTGTCGGGTACTACGCGGGCCACGGTTCCTGGGCACCGATCATGGGCGTCGGCTACTCCAAGGCCATCAGCCAGTGGAGCAAGGGCGAGTACACCGGCGCCAACAACAAGGAAGATGACTTCGCGGTGATCGGCCAGAACGGGCTGGCGCTGCGGGCCGACGACCACGGCAACGGCACATCGGACGCCACTGCGCTGACGCTCGGAACCAGCGTGAAGGGCATCTACGCGAACGACTCGGATGTCGACACCTTCCGGATCGACCTAGCGGCCGGCACGTTCACGTTCACCGCCTCGGCGGCCGCTTCCGGAGCGGACCTGGACATCAAGCTCCAGTTGCTGAACTCGTCCGGCGCGGTCGTCGCGACCGCCGATCCGGCGTCCGGCCAGTCGAACGCGGCCACGCCGACCGGTCTGAGCGCGAGCATCAGCCGCCAGGTCACCGCGGGCCGCTACTACCTGCGGATCGAGAACACCGGGTACGGCAACCCGCTGAACACCGGCTACTCGACGTACGGCAGCCGCGGCGCCTACTCGGTCCGCGTCACTGCAAGCTGACACCCGAACCACCCGGGACCGTCGATCCCACCGAGATCGACGGCCCCGGGTTCTTGGTCCTTGCAAAGGTGAGTACGCGCGCCGACGTGAGTGCCGCGGGCAACTACACCGCGACGGCTCGGCGGGAGTGTTAGCGGTGCCGTCCAGCCGGGTACGAACTACCTGCGGATGGGCAACGTCGGCGACAGCGATCCGCTCGACACCGGCTACTCGACGTACGGCGCGTACACCCCTCAACGTTTCGCCCTCCTGATCCCTGGGGCTGGTCGGTCTCTGGCGGGCTGACCAGCCCCAGGCTGGGTTTATGCCGGAACCAGATGGTGGACTGCGAGCCGCGCCAGCGCCGCCGCCTGATCGGCGAGGACGGCGTCGTCGAACCGCACGATGCTCGAATGGTTCGACGGTGCCTCCTCCGCGGAGACGTCGTCCGGCCGCGCGCCGACCATCACGAACGTGCCGGGCACCTCCTTCAGCACCATCGAGAAATCCTCGGCCCCCATCAACGGGTTCTCCAGGCCCTGAACCCGCTCCTGTCCGAACAAGCCGGTCAGGACCTGCGAGGTCTCCGCCGTACGAGCGGCATCGTTGACGGTCACCGGGTACTGCGGGTTGAGCCGCGCGTCGACCGTGCAGCCGTGCGCGGCCGCGATCCGCTCGGCCAGCGCCGGCAGCTCGCGCGTCAACTGCGCGAGCGTTGCATCCGACAACGTCCGCACGGTCGCGCCGAGGCGGGCCGTGTTGGGGATGACGTTGATCGCGACGCCGGCCTCTAGCTGCGTCACGGTGATGACCACGGGATCGAACACGTTCACCCGTCGCGTCACATACGTCTGCAGCGCGAGCACCAACTCCGCTACCACCGGCACCGGATCAACCGTCCGATCCGGCATTGAGCCGTGCCCGCCCTTGCCTCGTACCGTGATGTGCAGCTGGTTGGAGCTGGCCATCATGGTGCCGGGACGCATCTGGAAGACGCCCTTCCCGGCCTGCGCCCAGACATGCAGCGCGTACGCCGCGATCGGCTTGTCACCCGTTGCCTGCAACAAACCTTCGCGCAGCATGTACCCCGCTCCGCCGAGGCCTTCCTCACCCGGCTGGAACATGAAGATCACGTTGCCCCGCAGCTCCTCGCGATGAGCGCTGAGCAACTGGGCCGCTCCGACCAAACCGGCTGTGTGAAGGTCGTGGCCGCAGGCATGCATGTTCCCGTTCTCCGCCGCGTACTCGAGGCCGGTCTCCTCGACCACCGGCAAGGCATCCATGTCGCCGCGCAACAAAACGGTCGGCCCGGGCGCACCGCCTCGCAGTACCGCCACCACCGAGGTCAGCTCCTTGCCTGCCGTTACCTCCAAGGGCAACCCACCAATGGCGTCGAGCACCAACGCCTGAGTCCCCGGCAGCTGCAACCCCACTTCAGGCGCGCGGTGCAAAGCCCGCCGCAACTCCACCAACCCAGCAGCTATCCCCGCACCCTCGCCGACAAACTCCACAAACGCCTCCGCTCACCACCCAACCCACCCGAACCCTCGCCACCGTACCCACCCCCCACCCCCAACCTCCCGCCCCGGTCCCGCCGCGGTCCCCGCCGATCGCGTGGGACGGTACCCCCGGTTGCTTGGGACGGTGCCAGCCGATTCCCCGCCCCGGTCCCCGCCGATCCCGACCCCGGCCCTCGCCCATCGCCTGCGACGGTGCCCGCCGATTCCGCGCCGCGGTGCCTGCCGATCGCGTGGGACGGTGCCAGCCGATCGCTTGGGACGGTGCCCGCCGATTCCCCGCCCCGGTGCCTGCCGGTCGCCTGGAAGGGTGCCCGCCGGTCCCCGCCGGTTCCCCGCCCCGGCGCCCGCCGATCGCCTGGGACGGTGCCCGCCGATCCCCCGCCGGTCCCCGCCGGTTCCCCGCCCCGGTGCCTTCCCGTCGCCTGGGACGGTGCCGGCCGAGCGCCCGCCAGTGCCCGGTCAGTCCCCGCGGGACGCGGGCGGCTGCCGGTGGGCTTGGGGTTGGTTGGCCGAGCGGCGGGGAGCCGGCGTGGTGCCGGAAGCTGGGCCCTGCGCGCTGTGGAGAGGCGGTGCCGCACCGAGGCCGGCGTCCATGCTCCTTCGGAGATCCTGGTTGGTCGACCAGTACTCCACGATGTCGTTAATCTTCGTGTTGGCCTGCTGGAACGCCTGCAGGCCCGCCAGCGCGGACATCTTCACGTCAAGAGGATCGTTGGGGTCATACCCGTGGATCGACGCGAACGCCGGCTTCATGACAGCCTCGATCTCCGCGACCGCACCGGCACGCGCCTGCGCAGGCATCACGTCGGACAGGGTCTTGTCGTACAGAAGTTCGGCAGCGACCCGGAACTTGTCCTCCGCATTCACCACCGCCATCCGCAGGATCACCTCGTCCCCGGACAGCTCGATCCGCGCACCGACAGCGTTGGCGAACCGCTCGACCGCCGGCCGATACTCGCCGTACGGCGGAGGCGTGCTGGCCTCGCTGATGCCTGGTGCGATGCGCTCCAGATCAAGCTCGTCGATGTACCTGTCCAGCAGGATCTGCGTCGCGAGTTCCGTCGTTGCCTCCTCGACAACCTCGTGCGCCGGCTGCTCCTTGTAAGCATCCATCCCGGTCGAGTGCGACGTCCCCCTCGCAGCGAGCAGGTGAATGTTCTCGTGCAGGATGACCCGGATCGCTTCTTTGTACCGCTGCAGCGTCCAGTCGCCGTGCTGCTCGCCGGCCCGGTCGAACATGGTCTGAAGCGACTCGACGATGTGCTCCGGGTGGTAACGGAGCGAGTTGTCGCGACAGGCCAGCCCCCACCACCTGCTGTCGGCCTCGAGCACATCCCAGACCCGGTTCCACGACGTGTGATCGGCCCCGGTGAGCCGCACCGCCACCTGGGCCTGCTCAGCCATCAACTGAGCGAAGCTAGCCACCACGCCTCAACCCCCAGCCAGAAGCTGGCGCGACGTCCTACCGCCTGACTCGACCTGGTTAGTGTGCGCGGGCAGCTGTCTGGCGATCCCCAGACGCTGGTACGACTTTCTGCCGCCCACCTCGGTCCGGTTAGTGTGCGCGGGCAGCTGTCCGGCGATCCCCGGACGCCGGCGCGACGTGCTGCCGTCGGCGATGAGCGGCTGGTGTGATTTCTTGCGGTCCGGGCTCGGCGACTGGTGCGACGTCGTGCCGCCGAACCTCAGACGCTGGCGTGCTGCTTTGTTGTCGGGGCTGAGTGGCTGATGTGGTGTCTTGCGGGCTGGGCTCGGCGGGTGGGGTGGCGTCGTACCGCCTGAATTCAGGCGGTGGTGTGCTGCTTTCTCGTCGGGGCTGAGTGGCTGGTGTGGTGTCTTGCGGGTCGGGGTCATCTGTCGGGGTTGGTTGCTGGGGAGCTCTCCAGCGCTTCGATCTGCATAGCCAGGGACTCGGTCAGGGCGAGAATCTGGTGTTGTTCGGTCGTCTCGGCGACCGTGTCGGCGATCTGGCCGATCTCGTCGATGCCGGCACGGAGTGCGGCGATGCGTTCAGTGGGACTGCCCTGAGCGTTGCGGGCCCGGCGGTGGACGCGGACCGCTGCCGCCATCGCGCCGGAGACCGACGGTTGCTCCATGTCGAGAACCTGGGACAGTTGGGTGACGAGCAACTCGGCCTGGCTCTGGTCGGATCGCGGCTCGACGAGCGGAACCAGGGCTCGCAAGCGCTCCACCTCGCCCGCGAGCGTGGCCGAGTCCATCGAGCGCGCGGCAGCCAGCACTTGCGCGTACTCCGCATCGAACGTCCGATAGTCCATACCTCAGTATCCCGACCTACCGGTTCGCGCCGAGGACTCCCGGGGTGCACGTCATCCATACGGTTCACGACAGCGTTCACGGGCGTAATAGGTCAGTGCGGCGGCGGGTCGGTCTCGACCTGGGTGCAGGTGGGCGGATTGGCTGGCGGATTGGGTGCGGGCGGCGGACGGGGGTGTGAGGCCGGATAGGGCTGCTTCCTGGGGTGATGGGGTGCGGCGGTTCGGGACTGGCGGCGGCAGGCTGCAGGCGTTTGCGTGGGTCAGGGTGCGATCGGCGTGGACAGGGCTGAACGTGTAGGCGGACTTGGCGGACTGGATCTCCTGGTTGAGGTGGTCGAGGAGTTGGTCGGCGGTGGAGATGGACTTTGCAGCGGCGAAGCCGGGCGCGGTGAGCTCGTAGGCGTCGAGGTGGTCGAGGCCCGCGCGGAGGATGGACTCCAAACGGGACCGGGTGTCCGCGCCGACTGGTTCAAGAGCGGGGAGGCGCGTGGAGTTGTAGACGAGCGTGACGAGCAAGGGGAACTGACCGGCCGCGGTCTGGCGGTTGAGCAGATCGATGACTTCGCCGCGGGACAGGTCGTTGCGAGACTCCAGATCGCTGGTCAGTTTGCGGACAGCCGGGACGAACGCGGCGTAGTACCCACCGGCCTGGACCGATTCGATGCCGGGGGCAACTTTGTCGACACCTAGTCGATGGATGTAGTCGTCGAGGTGATCCTGCGCCCAGGCTTCGGTGACGCCCTCCTCGAGTTCGCGGCTGCCGGGTTTGATGAACGCCTCGCGGGCGGCTTCCTGCGTTGATCCCGACGGGCCTAGGAAGTGGGCGTGTTCGTGGAGCAACGTGGCCAGGGACTCGCGGTACCGGACGAGGGTGGCGGTCGGTTGCTGCTCGCCGGCGTGCTTGTACAACTGGCGCAGCGGATCGAGGATGGTTTCGCCGTCGAGGTAGAGCGTGCCGTCCCAATGCGCGAGCCCGAGGATGGCGCCGGTGGACTCGATGATGCGACCGTTCCAAGCGGACTGGTCGGCCGAGGCGAGAACGCGTGCGGTCTCGCCACTTGCCGCCAGCAGCTCGTCGACTGAGCTGCAGGTCATGAGCGGAACGCGATCGCCAGACGAACGAGGGAGTCGGCTGTCCGGCGGAAGCGGGCTTGGTCGCGCGGGTCGTCGGCCTGCGCCGCGAGCCGGCCGAACTCGGTGATGAGCCAGTCAGCCCGGGCTCGCCGCTCGGCAATGGTCGCTGCAGCAGCCTGCTCGTGATCAGGGGTTGAGCCGAGCGTCGTACCGGATGGGTGCTCCATGAGATGTCCTCCCGAGGTGTGAAGTCGGCGGAGAACATACGGAGATCGGCCGCGAAATCAGCGGCCGATTCTGGAACTGTGGATAACTAGAACAGCGTCGGCGGTTCGGTTGCGACCGGCTCCGGGAGCGGGGCGAGCTCGGGGACGGCGGCGGCGACGGTCGCGTAGAAGTGGCGAGCGAGGTTCAGCGCCTCGACGTTGTCGGGGGTATGCAGGAAGATCGTCGGCGAGCGGCCCTCCGAGAGCCAGCGCACGACCAGGCCGACGAGATATCCCCAGCCGTCGATGGTCTCGGCCACCGAGTCGCGGCCGATGTAGCGAACGATCGGGTACGCGGTCAGGGCCCGGGTACGACGGGCCACGCGCGGCTTCTTCATCCACGCGTCGCGCTCGGCGAGGCTGGTCGGGCGCTGGGCGAAGAGCGTTCCGGTGTCGAACGGGATCCATTCGGCGTCGACGCGGGCGAGTACTCGCTCGAGGTTGGCGGCGGCTTCCGGCTCGTCGAAGAAGGAGCGGTGGCGGACCTCGACGGCGTACCGGAAGTCGCGGGGCACCTGGTGGAGGAAGGCGGCGAGCGCGCCGAGGTCGGTGGGGGAGAACGCGGGCGGGAGTTGGATCCACACGGCGTGGTTGCGTGGGCCGAGCGGCTCGATCGCGTCGAGGAAGTTGCGGAACTCGGCCTCGACGTTCGTGAGCCGTCGCTCGTGCGTGATCACCTGCGGCAGCTTCACCACGAAGCGGAAATCGGCCGGCGTCTGAGCAGCCCAGTTCTCCACGGAAGCCCGCGACGGCGTGCCGTAGAACGTCGTGTTGCTCTCAACCGCGTTGCACCAGGACGCATACGCCCGCAGCTTGTCCCGAGAAGGCTGCGGCCATGCAGGATGCGTCCACTGCGCACAACCGACATGCAGCCTCATATCGCCCGAACGTACTGCCGGCAGACATGAACCCGGGAGAACCGCGCCCGCACAGAAGCCTCGACCGAGATCGGCGCATGCATGAAGGCGGTTACCGGTTTACCCAACGGGCCCGGCGCCTCGAAGCCGTCGGTATCGTCGTGCGCCGACTTGTAGACATGGAGATACCGGAAGTTCTCCGTGAACCCCGACCGCTGGTACCAAGCGTTCGCCGACGCGTCCCCGCGCGTCCATGCATCGAGTACGCCGCCCTGCAGCCGGGGGATGACCGCGTCGAGCAGCTGCGTGGCCAAGCCACTGCGCTGGTGGTCGGGGTGTACTGCGAGCACGTCGATCGTGGCGCGGTCCGCGAAGATCTCGACGTCCATCAAGCCGACCACCACGTCGCCCTCGACAGCTACTAGGCGATGCGCCGGGTTCTCGAAGACAGGGCGATCCACAACGACGTCGTCGTAGTACTCCGTGCCGAAGAAGCTGAGCAGGCGGCATCGGAGCCAACTGGCGGCGTCGGCGTCACGGTAGTCGCGGATCTTGGTCATCCGGCGCCATGATGGCACGCCGCCCCGTCACCCGGAACTGGGCGCGGGGCGGCGCATCAGCGCAGTACAGAGGTCAGCGGTCGACCTCGCCGCGGATGAACTTCTCGACGAGGTCGCGGCAGACGTCGTCGGCGTACTGCTCCGGCGGCGACTTCATGAAGTACGACGAGGCGGACAGGATCGGGCCGCCGATGCCGCGGTCCTTGGCGATCTTTACCGCGCGGATCGCGTCGATGATGATGCCGGCCGAGTTCGGCGAGTCCCAGACCTCGAGCTTGTACTCCAGCGACAGCGGTACGTCGCCGAAGTTGCGGCCCTCGAGCCGGATGAAGGCCCACTTGCGGTCGTCCAGCCAGGCCACGTAGTCCGACGGGCCGATGTGCACGTTGCGCGGCTCGATCTCCTCGCGCAGCTGGGACGTGACGGACTGGGTCTTGCTGATCTTCTTGGACTCCAGGCGCTCGCGCTCGAGCATGTTCTTGAAGTCCATGTTGCCGCCGACGTTCAGCTGGTACGTCCGGTCCACGGTGACGCCGCGGTCCTCGAACAGCTTGGTCAGCACGCGGTGCGTGATGGTCGCGCCGATCTGCGACTTGATGTCGTCGCCGACGATCGGCACGCCGGCCGCGGTGAACTTGTCCGCCCACTCCTTGGTGCCGGCGATGAACACCGGCAGCGCGTTCACGAACGCGACCCCCGCGTCGATCGCGCACTGCGCGTAGAACTTGGCCGCCTGCTCCGAACCGACGGGCAGGTAGCAGACCAGTACGTCGACCTGAGCCTCACGCACCGCGGCGACCACGTCGACCGGGTCGGCGTCGGACTCGGTGATGGTCTCGCGGTAGTACTTGCCGAGGCCGTCGAGGGTGTGACCGCGCTGGACGGTGACGCCGGTCGGCGGCACGTCGCAGATCTTGATCGTGTTGTTCTCGCTGGCGCCGATCGCGTCGGCGAGGTCCAGACCGACCTTCTTGCCGTCGACGTCGAAGGCGGCGACGAACTCCACGTCGCGGACGTGGTAGTCGCCAAACTGGACGTGCATCAGACCGGGGACGCGCTCCTCGGGCTTCGCGTCACGGTAGTAGTGCACGCCCTGGACGAGCGAGCTGGCGCAGTTGCCGACACCGACGATCGCTACGCGGATCGAGGTCATCTGGAATCTCCTTGGGTAGGCGGTTGGTGCTGTTCAGGGGGCCGCTGTTGCCGCCGCTCGCCGTCGATCAGCTCGTTCAGCCAGCGGACCTCGCGCTCGGCCGACTCCAGGCCGTGCCGTTGCAGCTCGAGGGTGTAGGTATCGACCCGCTCCGCCGTCCGGCTCATCGCCGCCCGGAAGTTGGCCAGCCGCTCCTCCATCCGGGCCCTGCGGCCCTCGAGGATGCGCAACCGGGTGGCCGGATCGGTCCGGCCGAAGAACGAGAAGCGGACGCCGAACGTGTCGTCCTCCCAGGCCGACGGACCGGCCTCGTGCATCGCGTGCGCGAAGTAGTCCTTGCCGTCGGCGGTGATCGTGTAGACGATCTTCGGCCGGCGACCCGACTCCGGTGTCCCGGGGTCGGCCGTGATCAGGCCGTTGCGGAGCATCGCCTTCAGGCACGGGTACAACGAACCGAACGACAGCACGCGTCCCCAGCCGAACTGGGCGTTGACGCGCTTGCGGAGCTCGTAACCGTGCATCGGCGCTTCGTGCAGCAGACCGAGTACGGCGAGCTCCAGGACCCCACTGCGGTTTCCCATGAGCCACCTCCCTCGGCCTAGTTTGTCATGACCTGATGTATCGGTTCGATACATCGCTCCGCCACTGTAAGCAGAGCCGGAGCCTGTGGACAACTCTTGACAAAGGCGACCTTTGTCACCCGCCGCAAGAAACCTGTTACGTCAGCCGCCGATCCGCGTTAATCGAATGACACTCAGAGTCGCGGTATCGGAGCGGAGGGTCATGGCCGACAGCCATGCGAAGCACGCCAGGTCCGAGGTCGAAGCCGACAGCGGGCTTGCGCGGCTGGCACTGCGGTTCACCGCGTTCACGGAGAAGTGGCTGCCGGACGCGTTCGGGTTCGTCCTGGTCGGCACCTTCGTGGTGCTGCTGTTCGGGCTCGTCACCGGAGAGCCGCTGCTGAAACGCCCGGACGACCCGGCCGCGACCAAGGGTTTCGGGATGGTCGATGCGTGGGGCATCGGGTTCTGGTCGCTGATCACCTTCACCCTGCAGATGGCGATGATCATCATCGGCGGGTACGCCGTCGCGACCAGCGGACCGGTCGCCCGCCTGATCACCCGGCTGGCGCGGATCCCGAAGGAGCCGCGGAGCGCGGTCGCGTTCGTCGCCGCGATCGCGATGCTGGCGTCGTACCTGAACTGGGCCTTCAGCCTGATCTTCGCGGCGATCCTGGCGCGCGAGGTCGCGCGAAACGTGCCGAAGGCCGATTACCGCGCGCTCGGAGCGATGGCGTTCCTCGGCCTCGGGACCGTGTGGGCGCAAGGGCTGTCCGGCTCGGCCGCGCTCCAGGTGGCGAGTGCGAGCAGCAGTCCGCCGCCGGTGCAAGACGTCATCAAGGCCGGCGGGCACGCCAGCGGTCTGATCCCGCTCAGCGACACCATCTTCACCTGGCAGGCGATCGTCGCGACGCTGATCGTGTACGTCGTCGGCGTCGCGATGGCCTGGTTCATCGCACCGGGTGAAGGCAATTCGCGGACGGCGGAGCAGTTGGGTATCGAGCTCAAACCGCTGATCGGTCGAGGATCGCCGTACAACGGGAAGCAGGGCAACGGTCTGCGTCAGGAGACGCAGAGGCCAGGTGACTGGCTCGAGCACTCACCGCTGTTCAGTCTGCTGATCGTTTTGCTCGGCGCGGTCTATCTGGTCCGCTACTTCAGCGGGAAGAGCTTCTTCAACGCGCTCGACCTCAACACGGTCAACCTGATCCTGTTCCTGGTCGCACTGCTCCTGCACTGGCGGCCCTGGCGGATGGCTCGCGCCGTCCGTGACGGCGCCCCGGCGTCTGCCGGCGTACTGCTCCAATTTCCCTTGTACGGCGGCATCTTCGGCATGATCGCGTACACCGGGATCGCCGGGCGGCTGGCCGGCTGGTTGGTGCAGGCGAGCAACCAGTTCCTGTTCCCGCCGCTGGTCGCGATCTACTCGTGCGTCCTCGGCATCTTCGTGCCGAGCGGTGGGAGCAAGTGGGTGATCGAGGCGCCGTACGTGCTGCAGGCGGCGAACGAGCTGAAGGTCGACGCGGGCTGGATGGTCGTGGTGTACGACCTCGGTGAGGCGAGCGCGAACCTGTTGCAGCCGTTCTGGATACTGCCGACGCTCGCGATCCTCGGACTGAAGGCGCGCGACATCATGGGCTACACGTTCACGATGTTCCTGGCCTGCTTCCCGGCCGCCCTGATCGCCGTGACGCTGCTGGCACCCCACGTGACCTCGTGAGAGGCGCGTCACAACCTGCATCGGGAAGCAAACCTTCCAACGATGCAAGGCGTCAGCGGATGGGGCCCGGTGGACCGTTTTCACTTGGACGCCTCGTGGTTGCTAGCATCCGGAGCGGATTCGGGCGCGTTACCACACCCACCGTAGTCTGTGGGGCAATGACTCCAGCCAGATCGTCGAGGATTGCAGCGTGAGTGAAGCTCGTAGGAAGGCCGCTCCGGCCCGCCGTCGGCAGAAGCGGCACTGGGCGGTCCGCATTCTCGGCTGGCTCGCGGCGCTCATGTTCCTCGGCATCATCGGCGCGGTCGCGACCTTCTTCATCGTCTACCAGACGACGAAGATCCCCGACCCGAACAAAGAGTTCGCCACCAACACGACCACGGTGACGTTCGCCGATCAGCGAAACAGTCTGGGTAGCTTCTTCGACCAGAACCGGCACTCGGTGCCGCTGGCGCAGATCCCGAAGAGCGTCCAGGACTCGGTGATCGCGGCCGAGGACCGGACCTTCTGGACCAACCCGGGCATCTCGCCGCAGGGCATGGTCCGGGCCGCGGTGAACATCGCCCGCGGTGAACAGTTGCAGGGTGGTTCGACGATCACCCAGCAGTACGTCAAGGTCATGTACCTGACCCAGGAGCGGACGGTCGGCCGCAAGCTCAAGGAACTCTTCATCGCGACCAAGCTGGGCCGGCAGCAGGACAAGAGCAAGACGCTCGAGGGCTACCTGAACACGGTCTACTTCGGCGAGGGCGCCTACGGCATCTCTGCTGCGGGTGACGCCTACTTCACCCAGCCGGACCCGCGCAAGCTGAGCATCCAGCAGTCCGCCCTGCTCGCGACAGTGCTGAACAACCCGTCGCTGTTCGATGTCACCGATCCCGATCCGCGGACCAAGAAGCGGATCATCGAGCGCTACCACTACGTCCTCAACGGTATGCAGCAGATGGGGACGATCACCGCAGCCCAGGAGCAGCAGTACGGCAGGGCGCTGCCGCCGCTCAAGATGAAGAAGAAGAGCAGCCGGTACGCGGGTCCGAACGGCTTCCTGCTGGACATGGCTCGCAAAGAGCTGGGGAAACTCGGTTTCGACGAGGACGCGATCACCGGCGGCGGCCTGAAGGTGACGACGACCTTCAACTATCAGCAGCAGAAGAAGATCCTC
The DNA here is from genome assembly GCF_004365355.1 of Kribbella pratensis. Classification (GTDB taxonomy): domain Bacteria; phylum Actinomycetota; class Actinomycetes; order Propionibacteriales; family Kribbellaceae; genus Kribbella. Next base: position 2,174,697 of record NZ_SODP01000002.1, read on the forward strand.
ATCGCCGCGAAGAACGAGCTGCCGGAGAAGCGCGGCGGCCTGCACGTCGGGATGGCCGCAGTACAGCCGGGCACAGGTCAGCTGCTCGCGATGTACGGCGGGCCGGACTTCCTGAAGAGTCAGCTGAACTGGGCGACCACCAAGGCCCGGCCGGGTTCGTCCTTCAAGCCGTTCGCGCTCGCCGCGGCGCTCGAGGATGGCAAGTCGATCTACGACATTTTCCAGGGCGACAGCCCGATCACGATCCAGGGCCAGAAGTTCGGCAACGAACTCAGCACCGACTACGGCGACGTCACGCTGCTGAAGGCGACCGAGGAGTCGATCAACACCGCGTTCTACGACCTGGTCGACAACAAAATGGACAACGGGCCGGAGAAGGTCACGGCCGCGGCCGAAGCGGCGGGGATCCCGGCCTCGAAGACCCTCGAGGACGACAAGGCAAACCCGTCCACGGTGCTCGGCCCGGATGCGTACGCCTCACCGGTCGACATGGCGAACGCCTACGCGACGTTCGCGGCCGGAGGAAAGTACACACCGCTGCACGTGATCAAGGAAGTACGCGGCCCGGACGGTAAGGTGCTGTGGTCGGACGCGAAGATCCTGAAGCAGCAGCAGAAGCAGGCGTTCCCGCCGGAGATCGCCAACATGGTGAACTACGTGCTGCAGAAGGTAGTGACGGATGGCACCGGAACCGGCGCCAAGGATCTCGACCGTCCGGTCGCCGGCAAGACCGGCACCGCCGGTGGCGTCGCGGTGGAGGACCGGGCCGAGAACCAGAAGTGCGGTGGCTGTAAGGACGGTTCGGCGACCCTGACGTCGTGGTGGAGCGCCTACACCCCGCAGTTGTCGACCTCCGTGCTGTACCGAGCCGGCGCCAGTGGCGAGTCGGACCTCGACCCCTACAGCGACGACCCGGCCTTCTTCGGTGGCAACTGGCCGCTGAAGACCTGGCTGGCGTTCATGAAGGCAGCCCTCGACGGTGTGCCGCAGGCCGACTTCGTCGCGCCTGACGACGACCAGGTCAAGGACACCACCACGCCGACGTACACGCCGCCGCCCAGTACGCCGACGAATACGCCGACCAACACGCCGCCGCCCAATACTCCGCCGCCGAACACGCCGCCTCCGTCGACGCCGCCGCCGAACACTCCGACGAATACGCCGACGAAGACGAAGCCCACCAAGCCGACCAACACTCCAGGCTGGCCGTCGCTGCCGACCGGCGGCCCGACGAGCCAACCGACGAAGACTCCGCAGAAACCCGGCGGCGGTCAATAGCTACCGACGACGGCACCCACCCGGGTGCCGTCGTCGTTTGTCAGCTAGGTCCCGATCTGGGAGACGATAGAGGCGTGACTCGGGCGGACTGTGGTGTGTGGTGGTGTGCGCGTGTTTGAGCGCACGGCTGCCGGTGACCCCAAGCCGGGGCGGGCTCGGCGGGCCCGGGTGGATGGCGTCGGCTGGCAGCGGTGGATGCCGACGACCCAGGCCCGCGAGGTGCTGGGGTGGTGGCTGGTCAGCCGGATCGCTCTGTTCGTGCTGTCGGTCTCGGCGCCGCTGCTGTTCAACCGGGGCAACGACTACCCGAATGTCTGGCATGCCTGGCTGCAGTGGGACGTCTGGCACCTGAAGGCGGTCGCCGAGTTCGGCTACAACCACGGGGAGCCGTCCGGCGCCCCGCTGGCCGCGTTCTTCCCGGGCTTCCCGTTGCTGGTCCGACTGGTCAGCTACACCGGCATCGGGTACGTCGGCGCCGGCATCGTGGTGTCCGCGGTCGCCAGTGCGTTCGCGGGCGTGTACCTGGCGCGGCTGGCGCAGTACGAGTTCCCGGAGCTGAAGGGCATCGGCCCGAACGCGGCAATGTTCTGGTACTGCGCTCCGGTCGGCGTGTTCCTGGCGGCGGGGTACACCGAGGCACTGTTTTGCGCGTTCGCGTTCCCTGCGTGGCTGGCCGCGCGGCAGGGGCGTTGGGCGCGCGCGGCCGTCTTCGTCGCGCTCGCGTCGACAGTGCGCGTGTCCGGGATCTTCTTGATCTTCGCGTTGCTGGTCGAGTTCGTCACCTCGAAGAAGCGTGACTGGCTGTCGCTGCCCTGGTTGGCGTTGCCCGCGGTACCGGTGCTCGGGTTCATGGCGTACCTGAAGCAGATCCACGGCTCGTGGTTCGCCTGGCAGGAGGCGCAGGAGAAGGGCTGGGCGCGCGAGTTCACCTGGCCGTGGATCTCGCTCGAGCACACGTTCCAGGCCGCCAGCAAGGGCCACTTCTCGCCGGACCGCAGCGACTGGACCTGGATGTTCCGCGCGGAGCTGGTCGCGCTGTTCGTCCTGCTGCTGCTTCTCGTCTGGCTGTTCTGGCGCCGGTCCTGGGGTGAGGCCGCCTGGGTCGCCGCGACAGTCGGCGCATTCTGTACGTCGTTCTGGATCTACTCGCTCACCCGGGCCACTCTGCTCATGTGGCCGCTGTGGATCGGCCTGGCCGTCCTGGCGCGGCGGAGACCGTGGATCGGCCGTCTCTACCTGGCCGTGGCCATACCGTTGGCTGCCATCTGGGCGGCAGGCTTCTTCACCGGCCGCTGGTCCGGCTGAGTAGTTCTGCTCAGGCGCTCCCCGCGCTGCGTCCTTAGCGTGATTCCATGGATGGCCGGACGATCGGCAGGGTCACGGTGCAGGCGGCCTTCGTCGGTGTGGTGGCAGGTGTCGCGTACGCGGCGATGCGGCAGGTCGGCGCCCCGCTCTGCGCTCCCACGGCGGTGAGCTGTACTGCGGAGACCGGCGGCGCTCTGTTCGCCGTACAGCTCGGCGGTGTGGCGACCGCGCTGGCGCTGCCGGTGCTGGCGCTGCGGGCCGGGCTCGGATGGGCGTTCGCGGTGGTCGCCACGGCCGGAATCGTGGCCGTGAATGTGGTCTGGTTCCTGACAATGTCCGACATGTGGACTGTTTTGCGGTGAGGCAACCCTCGGGAGGGTTCGAGCGTCGTTAGAGGTGAAGGGGTGGCAGTCCGGGCGGGGACCGCCACCCCTCATCACACTTCGTGACACCAGATCTCCGGCGGAACCTTTCAGGGGCAGGCTCCGTCGGGTAGTCCACACCGAGGGCGATGGCACCGGCCGTCGCCCTCGCGTCATGATGCAACCTCTCCGCGGGCTCACCCAGTAGTTCCAGGGTGAGATCACCGGACAAGGGAGAGCCGATCGTGAGCGATCGCGACGCGGAGTACCTCGAGTACGTGACGGCGCACCGGGGCCGGATGCTGCGCACCGCCCGGCTGCTCACCGCGGGCGACACGCACTGGGCCGAGGACCTCGTCCAGGTCGCGCTCACCAGGCTGTACGTGCACTGGTCGAAGGTCCGCAAGGAGGACGGCGCGGCGCCGTACGCCGACCGGATCCTGGTGAACGCCTTCCTCGACGAACGCCGCCGGATGTGGCGCCGGCGCGAGTCGACCACCGAGCAGATGTACGACGCCGCCCCGCCGCCCGGCCAGGATGCGGCCGAGCGACTGACCGTCCTGGACGCCCTCGCGAAGCTTCCGCGCCGCCAGCATGCGGTCGTCGTCCTACGGTACTTCCGCGACTTCGACGTCCACACCACCGCCGAACTGATGGGCTGCTCGGAAGGCACCGTGAAATCCCAGACCTCACGGGCGCTCTCGACGATGCGCGATCTCCTGAACGATTCCCTCGAGACCATGGAGACCCTGCGATGACCGATCTGAAGGACCTGCTCGAGGAGGCCGCCGGCCCGGAGCCCGCGGTCACCGACTCCGACCTGTCCGCCGCCCTGACCCGCGGACGGCGCGCCCTGCGCCGCCGCCGCCTCACTGGAATCGCCACCGGCGCCGTCGCGACAGCTCTCGTCATCGGCGTCGGCTGGTCCGTCCTGCCGACCGGCACGACGAACGGCGCTCCGGAGCCGGCCGCCCAGGCCACGAAGACCCCGAAGCCGGTGGCGAAGACGACTCCCAAGGACTACCGGCCGGTGCCGCAGGACACTCGCAAACCGCCGGTCATCCCGGCGGATCCGGTGCCGCTGGCGGCCAACAGCACCCCGTTCGCGGGCGTTGCCTTCACCTGTGATCTGATCCCACAAGGCTGGGCGGTCAGGCGTTTCGACCAGCAGATCGTGTTGTACGACCCGAAGCTGGCAAATCCGAGCCAGTACCGCCTCGCGACCTACACGCTGGCCATCTGGTCGGAAGACATGGTGGACGAGGGCCACGGCCTCACCCCGGCGAAGTACGGCGATCCCTGGTCGAAGCTGCCCAAGGTGCGTGTGGGGAAGCAGCAGGTGGTCACAACTGGTGTGCCCGGCAGCCCGTACGGCCGTCAGCAGGTGTTCCTGCGGCAGGGCAACACCAAGCACCTCGTCACGGTCACGAACCAAGCGTGGAACCTGGCCTGGGACATGAACACCCTGCTGAAGTTCGCCGGTTCCTGTCACTCCAAGAAGTGACAGGAACCGGCGAGCCGGAATCAGCCCCAGTTGCGGTCGATGGACTGCGACGGTGTCGGGCTCGGCTTTGTCTCGGCGACGCGCTTGTCGCTCGGGTGCGTGCCGGTCTCGACGCCCTTCAGCGTGCCGAGGAGCTCGACTTCGGCGAGCGTGACGCCGTCAGCGCCCGCCGCCGGGGTCAGCACCAGGCGGTACTGCGTGTATGCCTTGGGGGACGCGATGCTGAAGGACCTCGTGTACGACGCCCACGCGAACGTCTCGCCGCTGCGGCGATCCACCGTGGACCACGTCGTACCGTCGTTCGATCCCTCCAGCGTCCACGCGGACGGCGCCGTACCGGTGGTGCCGCTGGTCAGCGTGTACATGCCGACCGGGCGGCCCTGCGGCAGGGCGACCGTGACGGTGGGCTGAGCGCCGGTCAGCGTGACCTGCGTCTTCGAGTCGTTGTCGATCAACGCGGACACATCCACGCCACCCGCACCGATCACCGCACCGGTGTCGGAGGTCGAGTCGCGCCACGTCATCGGGTCCTCGCCGGGCTTGGTGATCGACGGCGGCGCGTCGTTCCGGCCGGTGCCCCACTTGGTCGGCTGGTCGGTCATCTCGAACTCGATCTTGCCGCCGTTCGCGATCAGCTCGTGCGGCAGAGCGGTCGACGTCCACGGCTTGCCGTTGACGCGAACGCTCTTGACGTAGATGTTCTTCGACGAGTTCTGCGGTGCGCTGATCACCAGCTTCTTGCCGCCGGCCAGCCGGACCGTCGCCTTGGTGAACAGCGGCGAACCGATCGCGTACGTCGGTGAACCGACCTGCAACGGGTAGAAGCCCAACGAGCTGAACAGGTACCAGGACGACATCTCGCCGTTGTCCTCGTCACCCGGGTATCCCTGCCCGATCTCCGAGCCGGTGTACAACCGGGACAGCACCTCGCGCACCTTCTCCTGCGTCTTCCACGGCTGTCCCGCCACGTCGTACATGTAGGTGATGTGGTGCGACGGCTGGTTGCTGTGCCCGTACTGACCCATCCGGACGTCGCGGGCCTCGAGCATCTCGTGGATCGTGCCGCCGTACCCACCGGTGTGCAGCGCGTCCTCGGGAGTGCTGAAGAACTCGTCGAGCTTCTTCGCCAGCCCGTCGCGGCCGCCGTAGATCGCGGCCAGGCCGGCCCCGTCCTGCGGCGTCGAGAACGCCATGTTCCACGCGTTGGTCTCGGTGTAGTCGTGGCCCCAGTCCTGCGGGTCGAACGTGCTGGGGGAGTTGCCCCAGACGCCGTCCGGTCCCTTGCCCTGGAAGAAGCCGACGGTCGGGTCGAACAGCGTGACGTAGTTGCGGGCCCGGTTCAGGAAGTACTTGTAGTTGTCCAGGTACTCCTGCTTGCGCGGGTCGTTCTTCTTCGCCTTGTCGTACAGGGCCTTCGACATGTTCGCGATGCCGAAGTCGTTGATGTAGCCGTCCATCGACCAGCTGAAGCCTTCACCGGTGGTGTTGGCCGTGTAGCCGTTGAACGTGGACAGGTCCATGCCCTTGCGACCCACGTTCTGCGACGGCGGTACGACCGACGCGTTCTTCACCGCCGCGTCGTACGCCGCCTGGACGTCGATCCCCTTGATGCCCTTGAGGTACGCGTCGGCGAAGGCGACGTCGGACGACGTACCGACCATCAGGTTCGCGTAGCCGGGGGAGGACCAGCGTGAGATCCAGCCACCGTCCTTGTACTGCTGGACGAACCCGTTCACCAGCGCGGCCGCGTCGTCCTGGGAGAACAGCGAGTACGCCGGCCACACCGTGCGGTAGGTGTCCCAGAAGCCGTTGTTCACGTACGTCTGCCCCGCGACGATCTTCGACCCGGTCGTGGTCGGGGTGTCGGCGCCTACCTTCGGCGACGTCGGCGACGCGTAGGTGATGACCGGCTTCGAGGCTGTGCCGGTGTTCTCGGAGCCGTTGTTCGGGTAGAGGAACAGCCGGTAGAGGTTCGAGTACAGCGTGGTCAGCTGGTCGACCGTGGCACCCTCGACCTCGATCGTGCTGAGCTTGGCATCCCAGGCAGCCTGCGCGGCGTCCTTGACCTTGTTGAACTTCGATCCGGCCGGAAGCTCGAGCTCGAGGTTCTTCCGTGCCTGCGCGGTGCCGATCAGCGAGGTCGCGATCCGCAACTGCACCTGGGTGGTCTTGGCGCCGAACATGAAGTATCCGCCGACGTCCGCACCACCGCCGTTCGCAAGCTTGCCCGAGGCAATGACCTTCTGGTCCACGACGCCGTACACGAAGAGCCGGCCGGCGCCGGTCGACAGACCGCTCTTGATGTCGGTGAACCCGGTGACCACACCGGTCGCCGGGTCGAGGGTCAGACCGCCGCTGTTGTTGACGTTGTCGAAGATCAGCGACGCCTTGCCGGCCGGGAAGCTGAACCGCAGCATCGCCGCGTGGTCGGTCGGCGCGATCTCGGCCGCGTTGCCGTTGTCGAACGTCACGCCGTAGTAGTACGGCCGGGCGACCTCGTTGTCGTGACTGAACGACCAGGCCCGCGCCTTGCGGTCCGCGGTCGGGGTGTCGGCGGTCGACGGCATCACCTGGAAGGTCTGCCGGTCACCCATCCACGGGCTGGGCTCGTGGCTGATCGACAACGCCTGCATGGTCGGCCTGTTGTCCTCGTTGTTGCCCTTGGCGTAGTCGTACAGCCAGGACGTGGAGCCGGCGTTCGTCACCGGCGTCCAGAAGTTGAAGCCGTGCGGTACAGCGGTCGCCGGGAAGTTGTTGCCGCGCGAGAAACCGCCGGTCGCGTTCGTGCCGCGGGTGGTCAGCGCGAGGTCCGACGGGTGCTTGGCCGCGGTCTTCTGCGCCGCGCGGTCCGGGTTGATCGCGGCGGCGATCCGGATGTCGTCCAGCCAGCCGCGGAAGTCCGCCGGCCCGGACGGCTTGTCGTACCCGACGAGGATCCTCTTGATCGTCTTACCGGCGGCGACCGCGCCGAGGTCGGCCTCGACGTTGTTCCACTGGTTCGTGTAGAGCGCCTTGGAGTCGCCCTGGCCACGCGGGCTGAGCGTGAACCCGTGGTGATCCTTGGCCTTCAGATCGCTCAGGTACGTGCCGTCGTCGAACGCGAGGTCGAGCGCGGCGTACGTGCTCGGGTAGCTCAGGTCACCCTCGACGTGCTCGGGGAAGATCTTGTACGACAGGCGGGTGTCCTTGCCCACCTTGAGGTCGACGTCGGAGATCTTGTTCCACGTGTAACCGCGGCCGCTGCTTTCCTGGTGTCCGGCGTACCGGAAGGACTTGACGCCGGTGAAGCCGACGCGGGCGCGGGCGTTGTACGCGCTGGTCGGGCCGGAGTCCAGCTGCGACTCGGCGACCGGTCCGGGTGGTGGCAGCGGGGCGCCGTTCGAGAGGTACCAGTCGGCGAGCTGGACGATGTCCTCGCCGTGGTTCAGCGTGACGTCCAGCTTGAAGAACTTGTACGCGGTCTCGTTGGAGAAGCTGTACTCCTTGGTCTGAAACCTGTTCTCGAAGCTCTGACCGGTCTGCGTGTCCAGCGTGGTCCACGCGGTGCCGTCGTTCGAACCGGAGACGGTCCAGTTTTGCGGGTCGCGACCGTCGGCGTCGTTCGCCGAGGTCAGCGCGTACTTGCGGATCACGACCGGGGCCGAGGTCTCGTAGACCAGCCAGCCGGTCGGCTCGAACACCAGCCACTTGGTGAACTTGTCACCGTCGGCCGCGTTGGTGGCGATCTCGCCGCCACCGGTGTTCTCGCCGTTCGCGGTCACCTTGGTGACCTTGTCCATCTCACTGCCGCCGATCCCCGTCGGCGTTGGGCCGCGCACGCCCTCGGTGCGGGGTTTCCCGTCCGGGCCGGTCTCGACGGCATCGGTGTAGCCCGGCTGCGGCTGACCCGGCTCGAAGGAGGTGAAGAACGACGACCCGCTCACCACGGGCTGGTCAGCCACGGTGACCGAAGGGACGGCATGAGCTGACGTCATGGAAGTAGACATTGTCACAATCAGTCCGAGAGACGCGACGAGCCCCAGTGGGCGGCGGAGATCCATCTACGCTCCTTGCACGGCCGGACCGGGGCCGACAGCTGTCCCCCCGGTGTGGATGCGCGGCCCCGATGACAAGGTTGTCAGCCCGCGCCCGGGGTGATCCTGCCCAGCTTGGTAACCCGCGGTCAATAGTTCGTAGCGCACTGTCGATGCATGATGGTGGATCGACACCCCGGCGGTAGGTTGAAGCCATGGACGATCGTGTGCTGGTCACCGGGGCGGCCGGATTCATCGGGCGGGCCGTGGTGGCCGCGCTGCGGGAGCGTGGAGTGCCCGTGACGGCGGTCGATCGGGAGCCGCCGCCTGCGTCGTGGGACGACGGCGTGCATGTGGTGACCGGTGACCTGGCCGAGCAGGAGACCTGCGTAGCCGCGTTCGAGACCCGGCCTACCGCGGTGGTGCACCTGGCGGCGTTGACGTCGGTGTTGCGGTCGGTGGATGCGCCGATGCAGACCTTCGCGCAGAACGTCACCATCACGCAGGTGCTGCTCGAGCTGGCCCGCGGCAGCGGCGTCGACCGGTTCGTGCTCGCGTCGACGAATGCGGTGGTCGGTGACGTCGGTACGTCGACCATCACCGCGGACCTGCCGCTCCGGCCGCTGACGCCGTACGGCGCGACGAAGGCTGCGGGCGAGATGCTGCTCTCGGCGTACTCCGGGAGCTACGGGATGGCGACCGCGGCGCTGCGGTTCACGAACGTGTACGGGCCCGGGATGTCGCACAAGGACAGCTTCGTGCCGCGGATGATGCGCGCGGCACTCAACGGGACCGGCGTCAAGGTGTACGGCGATGGCGCCCAGCGGCGGGATCTGGTGTTCATCGACGATGTGGTGAGCGGGATCCTGCTGGCGCTCGACAGCAAGTACGGCGGGCGCGCGATCATCGGGTCCGGCCGGTCGGTGTCGGTGCTGGAGATGATCGAGACTGTGCGTGCGGTGACCGGTCGTCCGGTGCCGGCGGAACACATCGAGGCACCTGCCGGTGAGATGCCGGCAGTGGTTGTGGACATCGCCAACGACCTCGGCTACAAGCCGACGGTCACGCTGGAAGAGGGCCTGGAACGGACGTGGCAGTACTTCAAAACCCAGTGAAGGAAAGAACTGCCCGTCCCTTCGCTTCGCTCAGGGGCGGGAAAGGGGTGATTCGGCGCCACTGGCTTCTCGCTGTCTTCCTGTTCTTCGGTGTTGTACTCCGGGTGCTTGCGACGATCGCCTACCGGCCGGCGATCGTCTACACCGACTCGGTGCAGTACCTCACCAACATGGGGAAGCTGAGCCCTGACCAGCTCAACCCCATCGGCTATGACTTCGTGCTCGGCCCACTGGTCTGGATCGGTGGGCTGACCCTCGTAGTGATCGTCCAGCACCTCGTCGGACTGCTCCTGGGCGTAGCGATCTACGCACTGGCGCGAAGACTCACTGTGTATCGCTGGCTGGCCGCAGTGGCCGCCGCGCCCATCCTGCTCGACGCCTATCAGGTGCAGATCGAGCAGAACATCATGGCCGAGACCACGTTCGACGTGATCCTGGTGGCCATCCTCTGGCTGCTCCTCGGCCGCGTGCCCGGCTGGAAGCGTGCAGCGGTCGTCGGTGTACTGATCGGCGCCGCGTTCACGGTCCGCGCGATCGGCATGGTGCTGCTGATCGCTGTGGTGCTCTACCTCGTCGTGGTCGGCAACGCCTGGCGCAAACGCCGCCTGGACGTCGTACGGCGTACTGCGGCGGCGGTAGCGGGATTCGCTGTCGTCTTCGCGGCGTACGTCGGCTACTACCACGGTGAGACCGGCCGCTGGGGATTCACGGGCGCCGAGAACCAGATCCTGTACGGACGGACCGCCACGGTTGCCAACTGCGCCAAGCTGCCGCTCAACGACGGGACGCGGCTGTTCTGCCCGAAGGAGCCGCTCGGGGAGCGCCTGGGCGTGGACAAGTACGCCCACAACCACTACGGCGACCCGAACTGGCCCGGCCCTCTTCCACCCGGTACGACGAAGCGCCAGCTCGCCACCGAGTTCGCGCACCTCGTGATCACGCACCAGCCGGTCGATGTGACGTGGGCCGCGCTGAAGGACTTCGCGAAGGGCTTCGCGCCGACTCGTACCAGCTCGCCCAACGACGTACCGCTGAGCCGTTGGCAGTTCCAGCTCACCTATCCGAACCTCAGTGACCCGAACACCGCGAAGGCTGCAGTGAAGTGGGGTGGGTCGGAGCCACACGTCACCCACGTACCTGCGGTCATCCTGCGCGCGTACCAACTCCACGGCGGCTACACGTCCGGCACGCTACTCGGTCTGTACGCGCTGATCGCTCTGGCCGCAGTAGCCGGGCTAGGACGAGCAAAGACGTCAGGCCTCCGCTCGGCCGCACTGTTGCCGGTTGCGGCCGGCGTGATCCTCTTGCTCGGGTCAGCCGCCTTTGAGTTTTCATGGCGCTACCAGCTGCCCGGTCTGGTGTTCTTTCCACTGGCTGGTGCCATCGGACTACGGGCAATCCTTGGCAAGGACCAGGCTCGCCCTGCGATGGCGGACTACCCGGACACCGTCGATTCCCTTGCAGTAAAGGACTTCGGCACGAAGGAGTTCGCACCGGTTGTTGTAGTTATCGCGGCGTACAACGAGGCCGGCGGGATCGGTCAGGTGCTCACGAACATGCCGAGGACCTGCGCGGGCCTGCCCGTCGACGTACTTGTCGTTGTGGACGGCTCGACCGACGACACTGCCGAGATCGCCCGTGAACACGGGGCTTTCGTTTGTGTTGCCCCGAGCAACCGTGGTCAGGGCGCCGCGCTCCGGCTCGGGTACAACCTCGCGGCTGCGGGCGGAGCGGAGTACGTCGTCACGACCGACGCGGACGGGCAGTACGACAACAGCGAGCTCGAAGTCCTGCTCGATCCGATCCTGACCGACCGGGCCGACTTCGTCACCGGGTCCCGCCGGCTCGGGGCGGAGGACGCGGACAGTCGGCTGCGCTGGGTCGGCGTACGGGTCTTCGCGGTGCTCGCGTCGATCCTGACCCGGCGCAAGCTGACCGACACGTCGTTCGGGTTCCGCGCGATGCGATCCGAGCTGGCGACGGCGGTCACGCTGCGCGAGCCGCAGTACCAGTCGTCGGAGTTGCTGCTCGGTGCGCTGGCCATCGGCGCCCGGGTGGTCGAGCTGCCGATGACGATGCGCCGGCGCGGCGACGGCAGCAGCAAGAAAGGCCCGGGCCTGGTGTACGGCGCGAACTACGGGCGGGTGATGACGACTACGTGGCTACGGGAGTACGTGCTTCGACCGGGTCGGAGGCGGGCGCGGCAGGCTTGGCGAACACCAGCCGGTCGAACAGCACGAACTTCACGATGAACAGGATCGCGTAGGTCGCGAGGTAGGAGCCCGAGACCAGCACCGTCTTCCAGGCGTGGGATTCGATCGGCTGGACCAGGTGGTCGGTCACCGAGGTGACCACCGCGGCGGTGACGGCCGAGCCGATCACGATGATTGTGTACGGCAACTTCTGACCGCTGCGGCCCCAGGTGTAGCGGCGGTTCAGGACGTAGTTCGGCACGGCGCCGGCGAACCAGGCGACGACGGTCGCGACGATCGCCGCAGTACCGAACCAGTAACACAGAGCGAACGCCAGTTGGCTGACCACGGTTGCGACCACGGAGGATGCCGAGTACCTCGCCCACAGCAACAATCGGCCGCGGGAGAGTCCGGTCTTGGTGATAGCGCGCATCGGGGCCTATTCTGCACCTCCGGACCCCCCGAGGGCAGTCCGGCCGGAATTCTCAGCCGATTGCCAGCGATTTGATGACCCCCGTCACGTTATTGGAGCGGGTACTCGGGATAGGAAGGACTGTGACGACGTTCCCTGACGGAAGGCGGCCGAGCCGTGCGCGTACTCGTCCTGGGCGGTGACGGCTACCTGGGGTGGCCGACAGCACTGCACCTCTCCGATCGCGGCCACGACACGGCCGTGCTCGACAACATGGCCCGCCGCGGATACGACCGCGAGCTGGGCGTCCAGAGCCTGGTCCCGATCGAGGACCTCGAGACCCGGGCGGCAGCCTGGGAGGAGGTCTCCGGCAAGCGGATGCCGACGTACGTCGGTGATCTGCTCGACGCCGATTTCGTCTACCGGGTGCTGCGTGAGTTCGAGCCGGACGCGATCGTGCATTTCGCCGAGCAGCGCGCCGCGCCGTACTCGATGATCGACCGCGAACACGCTGTGTACACGCAGCACAACAACGTGGTCGGCACGCTGAACCTGATGTACGCGATCGCCGAGACCAACCCGGACATCCACCTGGTCAAGCTCGGCACGATGGGTGAGTACGGCACACCGAACATCGACATCGAGGAAGGCTGGCTGGAGGTCGAGCACAACGGGCGCAAGGACCGGATGCTCTACCCGAAGAAGCCCGGCTCGTTCTACCACCTCAGCAAGGTGCACGACTCGCACAACCTCGAGTTCGGCTGCCGGATCTGGGGGATGCGCGTCACCGACCTCAACCAGGGCGTCGTGTACGGCCAGCAGACCGACCAGACCGTGCAGGACGCGCGGCTGGCGACCCGGTTCGACTACGACGCCGTGTTCGGCACCGTGCTCAACCGGTTCTGCATCCAGGCCGTGCTCGGCGAGCCGCTGACCGTCTACGGGTCCGGCGGGCAGACGCGCGGTTTCCTCGACATCCGGGACACCGTCGAGTGCATCCGGCTCGCCGTGGAGAACCCGGCCGACGCCGGCGAGTTCCGGGTCTTCAACCAGATGACCGAGAGCTACTCGGTCTCCCAGCTCGCGGAGCTGGTCGCGGAGTGCTTCCCCGGCCCGGTCCAGGTCGAGCACCTGGACAACCCGCGCGTCGAGCAGGCCGAGCATTACTACAACGTGAAGCACACAGGCCTGGTCGGCCTGGGCCTCCAGCCGCACCTGCTCTCGGAGACCCTGATCGAGTCGATGTTCGACATCGTCTCCGCCAACAAGGACCGCGTCGACCCAGCAGCCCTTCTCCCCACAGTCCGCTGGAAGGGCCACCTCAAGGAGCGCTGAGTTTCGACCTCACCAACTCGGTGAACCGTCGCGCCGCGGGCGTGGCGGCGTGTCCGCTCGGCACCACCAGATCGACCCGGCGTTCCAGGCTGGTCCCTTGTAACGGGACCAGTCGGAGCGCCTCGGTCGATCGTGGGTGCAGCGTGAAATCCAGACCCTGCGGTACGAGCGCGATCCCGACACCGGCCGCGACGAGGTCGAGGACCATGCTCCACTCGTTCACCACGCACGCAATGCGGCGGTGCAGGCCGACCGCCGCGAACGCTCGATCGATCTCGGACCGGATCGCCCACGCGGGCGGAGCCTCGACGAACCGTTCGTCGGTCAACTGCACCAGACCGACCGCGGTCTCGCGCGCCAGCGGGTGATCGGCCGGGCAGGCCAGCACGATCGGCTCGGCGAGCAGCGGTACGACGTCGAGCCCGGCGGGATGGCCGTCGAGCAGCGCGACCAGTGCGCAGTCCAGCCCGCCGTCGGCCACCAGCCGGACCATCTCCGACGCGGCCAGTTGTTGTACGGAAATCTCCACCCGCGGGTGTCCGAGTGCGAACTCCGCAAGCCAGCTCGCGAACGGCAGCGTGTGCCCGGTGGTCTGCAACGCGCCGATCCGCAGCTGCCCGGCCAGTACGCCGTGCACCTCCTGGACCGTCTGCCGCGCGTTGTCGGCTGCCTCCAACGTGCGGCGAGCGGACGGGACGAGCGCCTCACCCTCCGCCGTCAGCCGGATCGGTCTGGTCCCGCGGACGAACAGCAGCGCGCCGACGTCCTTCTCGAGTGCCCGGATCGAGGTGGACAGACCCGACTGCACGATGTGCTCGCGGGCCGCTGCCGCGGTGAAGCTGCGCTCCTCGGCGAGCGCGACGAAATGCCGGAGATGCCGCAGTTCCATATCGGCAGTATCTCTCACAGAGATGGAATCCATCTGAAGTAGTCCCTGCAGAGCTGGTATGGCCGGCGGAGACGCACCCGTTGGGATCGAGTGGACCATTCCACGACGAGAGGCATTCGCCCGATGAGTACGACAACCGCGGTGCGGACGACGAACCGGCACTTGACCGGATTCTGGTTCGTCGCCACCGCTTTCCTGACCCTGATGGCGTTCGGCACGGCGCCGACGCCACTTTGGCCGATCTACCAGGTCACGGACCACTTCGGTGCGTTCACGGTGACTATCGCCTTCGCGGTGATGGTGATCGGCGCGGCCTCGAGCTTCCGGCTGCTCGGCCACCTGTCCGACCGGTTCGGCCGGCGCCGGATCATCCTGCCCGCGCTGGCGACCGGGATCGCCTCGGCCGCGGTCCTCGCCGCGTGGCCGCAGCTGCCGGGCCTGCTGATCGGGCGGATCCTGACCGGTGTCGCGGTCGGGCTGATGGCGTCGACCGCGACGGTGTACCTCACCGATCTGTATCGCGAGGTCCGTCCGGACGCCGGGTCGGGTTTTCCGGCACTCGTCGCGACGGTTTCGAACCTCGGTGGGCTGGCGATCGGGCCGTTGGTCGCGGGTGCGCTGGCGCAGTGGGCGCCGGCTCCGGTGCGCACGTCGTACGTGATCTTCGGTGGGTTGATGGTGGTCCTGCTGCTGTTGGTGCTGTCGTCGCCGGAGACGGTCGACACCGCATTGGCGGACCAGGATCGGCCCGTGCGCTTCGCCGTACGGGCGGGTCAGCGAGGTGCATTCTGGTCGGCGGCGACCGTGGGGTTCTTCGCGTTCGCGGTGATGGGGTTGTTCTCGTCGCTCGGGGCGATCATCGTGCGCGGGCAGTTGGGCATCACGTCGTACTTCGTTGCCGGGCTGGCGTCGTTCGTGTGCTTCGCGGCGTCCGCGGTCACGCAGCTGGCGCTGCGCCGGGCCGCGAACCCCACGGTGTTGCTGATCGGCACGGTGATGTTCCCGGTCGGCCTGGCCTTGACGGCGCTCTCCCTGTACCGACCGGCGCTGTGGCTGGTCCTCGTCGCGGCCGGGCTCGCAGGCGGCGGCGCCGGCCTGCTCTTCAAGAGCGCGGTCGTTACCGCAGTCGTCGCCGCCGAACCGGCCTCGCGAGCGGGCGTGCTCGCGACGTACTTCGTGATCGCGTACGTCGGCATGGGCCTACCGTCGATCGCGTTCAGCCTGGTCATCCGGCACTTCGCCCTGCGCCCGTCGATGATCGGCTTCGCCGCTGTCCTGTCGATCGGCGCTGTCATAGCCGCGAGTCAGTCGGTCAAGAAGAAGACGACCTAGCGGCGGGCGGCGACGAGGATTGTTGGGATTGCGGCAAGGAAGTGGCCGTGGCGGGCTCTGGTGGCTTGTTCGGTCAGCCAGGTGTCGGCGTCTTCCTTGGTGATCAGGGCTTCGTCGACGGCAGCGGTGGCTGCGGCTCTGAGCTGCGGGGCCAGCTGTTGGTGGTCGGTGATGACCTCGGTGTGTACGACGACCTCGACGTCTTGGAACTTGGCGTCGAGGAGGACCTCGCGGAGGGTTCGGGTCGCGCGCGGCGACACGGTGTGCGACTCGAGCCCGAGGCGGATGACGTCGGTGAGGTCCTGGTCGGCGCTGGTGATCATCACGAAGCCGTAGTCCAGCCCGCCGACCACGATCCGCCCGCCGGGGCGCAGTACGCGATGCGCCTCGGCGATGGTCGGCGCGGGATCCTCGAGCAGGTGGAAGAGGCGCATCGCGCGGTATCCGTCCATCGACCCGTCCGCGAGCGGCAGGTCATCGGAATGTGCCACGTGAAACATTGCCGCGGGCACCCGCTCCCGCGCGGCCTCGACCGCGTCCGGATCGGCGTCGATCCCGGTCACCTTCAGGCCCTTGCGAGCCAGCTCCGCGACTGCATGCCCTGCACCGCACGCCACATCGATACAGGTCGCGCCGCGCTGCAGCCCCAGCAGCCGGTACGACGCCGCACGCAGCTCGGCCGCACCGGGCCGCTCCTCGCTCCGCTCCGGAAAGCTCATGAACTCACGCTGCAACTTCAGGTGCACCTGAAGTCAACAGCGCCTAAACGCTGCGTCTGGTGGGTATGCCTATCAGACTGTGGGTTGGCCAACCGGAATCCGGTTGGCCAACCCACAGTCCGGTTGGTTCACCCACCAGACGAGGATGGGGCGGGGCGGGGGCGGGGGCGGATCGGCGGGCGCGGTGGCCGGGCTCGGCGTTTCCGGCCGCAGCACTAGTCCATCGACACCTTGTCGAACGTCGTGGTCGTGTACCGGACGTCGAGGTCGACCTCGTCGCCGACCGCCGGGGGCGCCACGGACGACGGCAGGAACAGCATGCTGGCCTGCATGTGCGGCGGCTCGGCGAACCAGCGCTGCTTGCCCTCGATGCTGAACGGCGACAACGCCATCCCGGCCGCGTCCAGGCTGCCCTTGGCCATCGCGATCGCCCGCTGCCGGACGCTCGCCGCCGCGGTCGGCGCCTCCAGGCCGACGCCATGCGCCGTACCGCCGGAGACGATCAGGATGTGACCGTCGCCGCTGACCCGGCGCTGCCGGTAACCGACGCGCTCACCCCGACGTACCGAATGGACGTCGAGAACCGTCGCCCGGACCGTCAGCGCACCGCGGTCGCCGAGCCACAGCCCGGTGCCCATCCGGAGCTTCACGTCAGGGCCGATGTCGGCCAGCTTCTGCGCCGGCACGTGCGACACCCAGAGCGTGCCCTTGCGGACGTCGAGCGCCGCCTTCGCCAACTGCTGGGCCTCGCGCAGGTTGGCCGACGTACCGCCGGCGCCCATCGGGAAGTGCAGCGACCAGCCCTCGAAGCGGATCCGGTCGAGCGCGTTCAGCAGCATCGTGTGCCGCAGCTCGCGGG
The DNA here is from genome assembly GCF_004365355.1 of Kribbella pratensis. GTDB lineage: Bacteria > Actinomycetota > Actinomycetes > Propionibacteriales > Kribbellaceae > Kribbella. The sequence continues at coordinate 2,192,012 of NZ_SODP01000002.1, forward strand.
CCCCGATGCCGTGGCGGCGCATCGAGGTCATCACCTCGATCAGCACCCGGCTGCCGGCCGGGATCGAGACCAGGTCGGCCAGTCGGCTGACCGTGTGGATAACGTTCCTGCTCTGCGGCACCTCGAGGAACGGCCGCCACGGCGACAGTACGACGACGTCCTCGCGTGGGTCCGGCGGGACCTCGAAGTACGTCCCGACCGCGACCGTCCGCGCGCCGAGCGCGCGGGCCTCGGCCAGCAGCCGGTGGTTCCCGAACCCGTACCCGTTGCCCTTGGCGACCGGGACGATGTCGGGGTTCCACGTGGAACGCAGGTGATCACGCCATCGATCGGAATCGACGTGCAGGACTAGGGGCATGGTGTCAACGCCGTCTCATGTAGAGGTCGAATGCGGTGTAGAGCGCCTTGTTCAACGGCAGATCCCACTCACCGACGTACTCGACGGCTTCGCCGCCGGTCCCGGTCTTGAACTGGATCAACCCGACGTGCGGGTCGTTCGGGTCCAAGGTGTCGGTGATGCCCCGTAGGTCGTACACGGACGCGCCCGCCGCGAGCGCGTCCGTCATCATGCGCCACTGGACCGCGTTCGATCCACGCACGTCTCGCTTGGCGGTCGAGCTGGCACCGTAGGAGTACCAGGAATGCCCGCCGACCCGGACCCAGATCGTCGATGCGACCAGGTCGCCCTCGTGATGGGCGTTGTAGATCCGGAAGTCACAGCAGCCCGACGGCTGGTTCGCCATCGCGGCGTACATCTTCTCGAAGTACGGCAGCGGCCGCGGCGTGAAGTGGTCGCGGTGCGCGGTCTCGACGTACAGCCCGTGGAAGGCCTTGATGTCCTCGGGCCCGCCCTGCGTCACCTCGACGCCGAGCTTGTCCGCTTTCTTGATGTTGCGCCGCCACAGCTGGTTCATGCCCTTGAGCAGGTCGTCCTCGCTGCGGCCGGCCAGCGGCACCTGGAAGACGTACTGCGGCTGCCCGGCCGCGAAACCCTCCGCGACCCGCGGCGCCTTCCAGCCCAGCTTGCGCAGCTGCTCGGTGACGATCGCGCCGGACGGCTCGATCACGTCCGGGCGGACGTCGCCGAGCTTCGGCTGCTGACCGCCGGCGATGGCGTCCTTGATCGTCTTCGCGGTCCAGCGCCGGGTCGCGATCGGCGGACCCATCCGGATGCCGAACGCGCCGCGCTCCTGCAGGTGTGCCGCCAGCGGACGCAGGTACACGCCCAGGTCGATGGCGTCCCAGTTGATCACCGGGCCTTCCGGAAGATAGGCGAGGTACCGCTTCACCTTCGGCATCTGCCGGTAGAGCACCAGTCCTACGCCGACGAGCTCGGCCGGGTTGGCCGCGTCGTACCAGCCGAGTGACTCCGCCTTCCACTCACTCTTCACCGCCGCCCAGCCAGGGGTCTGCAGGAAGCTCGCCGCCGGCTGCGCCGCGATGTACGCGGCATGCTCGTCGGCCGAGATGGTCCGAATGCTGAAGTCACTCACGGGGGGTCAGAGTACCGGCCCAGCTGCTGCAACCCCAGCTGAGCCGGTTTCTGATCAAACCTGTGCGAGCAGCTTCTCGGACAGGTCCCACAAGCGAGTGGCCGACTCCGGATCGAGCGCGTACGGCGCGACGCCCGTGTTCTCGCCCTCGACGTTCGGCAGCGCCTCGTTGTTGTCCTCGAAGTACCTGCCTGTCACGCCCTCCACGAGCGGTGAAGCGGCCAGTAGTACTGACGTCGCGGCCCCTTGCTCGACAGTCTTCCAGCGGTACTGGTCCCACTGCCTCAGCGTGTCTTCAGGGACGTGTCGCTGAAGCGCGGTCCGGATCCCGCCGGGCATCAGCGCGTTGGCGACGATGCCGTCGGCTGCCCAGCGCTTGGCTGCCTCGACCGCGAACAGGATGTTGGCGGTCTTCGACTGCCCGTACGCCGCCCACGGTTCGTACGGCCGGTGCTCGAAGTGAAGATCGTCAAGCTGTACGTCGGAGCGCTGGTGCGCGCTCGAGCTGACCGAGACGACGCGGGCGTCGCCGGCCGCGGCGAGTGCGTCGTACAGGCCGAGGGCGAGGCCGAAGTGCCCGAGGTGGTTGGTGGCGAACTGGTGCTCCCAGCCCTGCGGAGTCCGGTTCAGCGGCTCGGCCATCACGCCGGCGTTGTTGACCAGGATGTGCAGCGGGCCGGTCCAGCTGTCGGCGAAGGCGCGCACCGACATCGGGTCGGCGAGCTCGATCGGAGCGACGAACACGTGGTTGTTGCCGGTGCTCTCGATGATCCCCGCGGCGACGCGTTCGCCGGCCGCGGTGTTGCGAACGGCCAGCGTCACCTCGGCGCCCGCGCCGGCGAGCGCGCGGACGGTTTCGACGCCGATTCCGGACGCGCCGCCGGTAACGACCGCGCGGCGGCCGCTCAGGTCGACGCCGGAGATCACCTCGGCCGCTGTCGAGGCATATCCGAAGGGGGTGGTGAATCTGCTCATCAGTGACAGTCCTGTTCTGCGAGCTAGGCTTAACCGGAGGAGCCTCCGGTAATTCCAGTTAAGCGGAGGTACCTCCGGTTATCAAGGTCCGCTAGGTTTGACGCCCGAGGGGAGGGACATGAGTGCTACCGGTGAGCGTCCGCTGCGTGCGGACGCCCAGCGCAATCGCGCCCAGATCCTCGACGCCGCGGCGCGTTCGTTCTCGAAATGCGGGCTGGAGGCGACGCTCGAGGGCATCGCGAAGGACGCCGGCGTCGGCATCGGCACCCTGTACCGGCACTTCCCGACGCGCGAGGCGTTGATCGAGGCGGCGTACCGCAGTGAGCTCGCGGCGGTCTGCGATGCCGCTGTGGAGCTGCTCGCGAAGCTCCCGCCGGCTGAGGCGCTGCGGGCATGGATGGATCGCTTCATCGACTACATGGCCCGCAAGCTCGGGATGGCCGACGCGCTGCGGGCGGTGATCGCCTCCGGCGCGGACCCGTACGCGCACAGCCGCGACCTGCTCGTCGGCGCGATCACGCCGATCCTCGAGGCCGGTGCAGCCGCCGGCGATCTGCGCTCCGACATCACCGCTGACGACGTACTGATCAGCCTCACCGGAGTGGGACTGGCAGCCTCCGACCGGCGCGAGCAGGCCGACCGCCTCCTCAATCTGCTTATCGACGGCATGCGGTACGGCGTGTGACGCGGAAGGTAGCGCTGGTCACCGGGTCTGCGTCCGGCATCGGAGCGGCGACGGTACGGCGATTGGCTGCGGACGGGATGACTGTCGCGGTGCACTCGCGCTCCAGCTACGAGGCCGGCAAGTCGCTGGCCGCCGAGCTGGGCGGTTCGTACCACCCGGCCGATCTGTCCGACGACGCAGCGGCGCAGGCGTTGGTGCCGGATGTGTTGAGCGAGCACGGACGTCTCGACGTACTCGTGAACAACGCCGGCATCAGCTGGCCCGTCCCGCACGCCTCCCTCGACGGCCTGACCGCGGACGACTGGCGTCGATTGCTCGACGTGAACCTGATCGCGCCCTGGTTGTTGTGTACGGCGGCCCTCCCGGCCCTGCGTGAATCCGGCGGGTCCATCGTCAACGTGACCAGCCACGCCGGCGTACGTCCGAAGGGCAGCTCGATCGCATACGCCGCCTCGAAGGCTGCGCTGAATCATGTGACCAAGCTGCTGGCCGCTGCTCTCGGGCCAGAGGTTCGCGTCAATGCAGTCGCGCCCGGTCTCGTCGACACACCGCTCACCGAGTCGTGGACCGAAGCACAAGATCTGTGGAAAACCGCGAGCCCGATGCGCCGCGCCGCGCAGCCTTCGGACGTTGCGGACCTGATTTCCGCAGTTATCCACAACACCTATCTGACCGGTGAAGTCATCGTCCTCGACGGCGGCCTGAACCTGCGCTGATTCTGTCGGTGGCCGCTTCTACGATCGCGGGATGTCTTTGGGTCGGGACTTCCGTCGGTTGTGGGTTGCGTTCACGGTCAGCGCGTTCGGATCGGCGGTGGGGCTCGGCGCGTTGCCGTTGGTCGCGGTGCTTGTCCTGGACTCGACCACGTTCCAGGTTTCGATGCTCGCGGCGTTGTCGGCCTTGGCCGGCGCCGCGATCGCCTTGCCGATGGGCGATTTCATCGAGCAGCGCCGGAAGCGGCCGGTGATGATCGCTGCGGACCTCGCCCGGTTCGTTGCTCTCGTCTCGGTGCCGGTCGCGGCGGCGTTCGGCGTACTGACGTTCGCGCAGCTGTGTGTGGCGGGCGTTCTGCAGGCGGCCGGGACGATCGCGTTCCAGGCGGCGAGCGGTGCGCATCTGAAGGCGCTGGTCCCGGCGGCGGGCCGCGCCGAGGCAAACAGCCGCTTCGAGCAGACGAACTGGCTTTCGCTGAGTGCCGGCCCTGTGATCGGAGGCGGTCTGGTCAGCCTGGTCGGCGCGACCATCACGCTGGCGGTTGATGCCGTGTCGTTCCTCGGGTCGGCGATCGGGATCCGGCGGATCCAGCAGCCCGAACCGGAGCCGGTCAAGCGCGAGGGGAAGGCGGACATCACCGCGGGCTGGCGGTACATCCTGCGGCATCGCGGACTGCGGGCGTTGTTCTGGAACTCGCAGCTCTTCGGCGGGCCGGTGATGATGACATCGCCGCTGCTGGCCGTCTTCATGCTGCGCGACCTCGGGCTTGCGGCGTGGAGCTACGGGGTGATGCTCGGCGTCTCTTGCATCGGCGGTGTGATCGGCGCGCGGATGGCACCGCGACTCACCCGGCGGTACGGACTGCACTGGATGCTGCTGGTGTTCGGCGTACTGCGGGCGCCGTGGCTGCTGCTGTTCCCGCTGGCGCCGCACGGGATGGGCGGGTTCGTGCTGCTGACCGTGGCGGAGACGGCCCTGCTCGTCGGCGCGGGCGCGTTCAACCCGTCCTTCGCGACGTACCGGATGGAGCAGACCGAGGACGGATACATGTCGCGCGTGGTGGGGGCGTGGTCGATCAGCTCGCGGTGCGTGCAGCCGGCGTTCATCGCGCTCGGTGGAGTGCTCGCGACGCTCATCGGCATGCGGGGCGCGCTGTGGGTTGCGGGAATCAGTTGCACGCTGAGCGCCGTACTGCTGCCCTGGCGGGTCGCTAAACCAGCTGTCTTGCCTGAGCCAGCCTGACGATCGGGCCCATCACGCCACCTGGTTGGCCGTCGAGGTAGTCGGCCGCCTCGTCCGGCGGCAGCACCAGCACCTCGGTGACCTGCTCGCCGTCGTCGGGGTTGGTCGGCTCCTGCTCGATGACGACGTCGGCGACGAAGTTCGCCCAGTACGAGACCGGGTGCGGCAGGTGCGGACGGTACGGCTCAGGCCGGCGGTGGTCGGCGCGGTGGGCTCCGAGCCAGGTCAACGGACCCGTCAGCCGGGCGCCGGCCTCCTCGATCAGCTCGCGGCGGACGAGCTCCTCGATCGTCTCGCCGGGCTCGCGGGTGCCGCCGGGCAGGAACCGCCAACCGATGTCGTTGCCGCAGACAACGATTCCGCCGGTGGTCCGGCAGACGACGTGGACGTTGCTGATCAGTTCGTCCGGCGGTTCCTCGACGGTGAACCGGACATCGAGGTCGCCCCACTCCCAGTAACCGGGTGCGAACAGCTCGGGGAACTGCTCTGGCCAGGCCTGCATAGCCTCATTCTGCGCTACCGTCGCACACATGGCGCACCCCGACCCCGAGCCCGAGTCCAAGCCGGGCCCCGACACCGAGCCGGCCCCGGCAGCCGAGGCCGAGACCGGTTCGGAGTCCGCGGCCGAGACGGGTTCGGAGTCTGCGGCCGACAGCGGGCCGGAGGCGGAGGTCGAGGAGAGTGCCGAAGCCAAGCAGCAGCGGACGATCATCCGTTTCCTGTGGTCCTGCTCCTGGCTGACCGTCCTGACCGGTGTCTTCCTGCTCTCGGGGATGCTCCAGACCTACAAGACCTACAGCGGGCTGGCGTGGCTCGGTGCGGTGGTGGCCTTCCTCTGCCTGCTCACGCTGATCGCCGCGTACGTCGCCTGCGCGCGCGGGAAGCTCACCCTGCGGACGCGCCTGGTCGGCCCCTTCGACGTGTTCCAGCTGAGCACCTTGGTCATGGTGATCGCCGTGATCTGTGGGCTTCTCATACCGTCGAGCAACACGGCCGCGCTCGCGCTGGTCCTCCCGTGGGCCCTGACCTACTGGATGTACGGCCTGGACCGGACGAAGACGCCGACTACTTGAGGTGTGCCCGCAGGTAGTCCAGGTCGGCCTTCTGCCCGTTGTTCGCGTTCGGGGTCTCGACGACGACCGGTGCGCCGGCCGCCTGCACGACCGCGACGATGTCGGCCGGGTCGATATGACCCTCCTCGAAGTTGCTGTGCCGGTCCGCGCCGGAGCCGAACTCGTCACGTGACCCGTTGGCGTGGACCAGGTCGATCCGCCCCGTGATCGCCTTCACCTTCTCGACGATCGTCGGCAGCTCCTCACCGGCGGCGTGGAAGTGACACGTGTCCAGGCAGAACCCGACGTTCTCGAGCCGGTCGTTGCCCGACGCCTGCACGGCCTCCCAGAGTCGCGCGATCCGGTCCAGCTGCCGGGCCATCGCGTTCTCCCCGCCGGCCGTGTTCTCGATCAGCAGCGGCACCGGCAGCTCGGCCCGCTCGATGCACTTGCGCCAGTTGTCGAACCCGGCCTCCGGGTCGTCCTCGTCGCCGACGTGACCGCCGTGCACGATCACGCCCTTGACGTCGATCTCGGCCGCCTTGTCCAGCGTCTGCTGCAACAGCTTCCGGCTCGGGATCCGGATCCGGTTGTTCGTGTTCGCGACGTTCAACCGGTACGGCGCGTGCACGTAGAGGTCCACGCCGGCCGCGGCGGCGCGGGTCTTCAGCGCCTCCTCGCCATCGGCGTACGCAAGCTTGGGCGCCTTGTAGTCCTGCGGGTTCCCCAGGAAGAACTGCACCAGGTCGGCGCCCCGGTCGGCCGCCTCCGCCAGCGGGTCTTCCTGGTCCACATGCGCACCGAGCTTCACAGTCATGACCCCACCCTAGGACTCCCGACGGACAGTTCAGGAACCCCATCCCGCCGACCGGGTCACCGTCCGCTCGTCGTCGCTGGGCGGCTGGACCGGCCGGCCCTCGAACTCGGTGGACAGCACGATGTGGGTGTTCATCTCACCGTGCTCGCCGAGTCGCTCGAACAGCCCCTCCAAGTGCCGCATCGACCGCACCCGCACTCGCAGCATCGAGCAGGAGTTGCCGCTGAGCTTGTGGATCTCGAGTACTTCGGGGAAGTCCTCGGCGCGGGTGGTCTTCAGCAGACACCGGCCGGTCGTGCAGCGCATCTGGACGAACGCCGACAGCGGCTGACCGGCGCGGGCCGGGTCGACCTCGGCGCGGTAGCCCTTGATCACGCCTGCGTCCTCCAGGCGGCGTACCCGGTCGGCGACGGCGGGAGGGGAGAGGCTGACCCGCTTGCCGAGCTGGTTGAACGACAGCCTGCCGTCGGACTGCAGGGTGGCCAGGATCTGCCAGTCGGTGGAGTCGAGTTCGCGCTCCTGAAAGGTCATATCCCCAGAACACCTTCGATATCGCTCCTCCACAAGGCCAGACGCCTTCTTCCGAGCATTCAGCGCGGCGGATCGCCTTTCTAGCGTGGTAGGCATGCTGATCCCGGTCGTTGTCGCCGCCGCCCTCATGAACGCCGCGATGGTCGCTGCCAGTGCGGTCAGCGCCATCCTGATCGCCGACGACCTCGGTCCGGCACTGGCCGGCCTCCCCAACACCGCAGGTGTCCTCGGCACGGCTGCCGGAGCCATGGCAGTCGGCCGCTGGACAGCCCGCCTCGGGCGCGCCCACGCCCTCCGGACCGGGTACGGCGTGGGCGTCGCCGGGGGAGCGTCCACTGTTCTGGCCGCCGTGGGCGCACCGATCGCACTCCTCTTCGTCGGCATGTTCCTGCTCGGCGTGGGCAACGCCGCAAGCCTCCTGTCCCGGTACGCCGCCGCCGATGCCGCACCGCCTTCCCGGCGTTCCCGGGCGATGAGCACGGTTATCTGGGCCAGCACAATCGGCGCTGCGGGCGGACCGTTCCTCATGGCGCCTTCTCAGTCGTTCGCGTCGGGATTCGGCCTCCCGGCGATCGCAGGCCCGTTTCTCCTCGCCCTGGCTGCTGTCTTCTCCGCACTGGTCGCTTCGACCTACATCCGGCGTACGAAGTCGACCGAAGTGACGCAGGTCCGTCGAGTGGCCGGCGGTCGCTCAGTACTACTGGCGGCCGGCGTCATGGTCGTGGGGCAGCTGGTGATGGTGTCGGTGATGACGGCAGTCCCCGTCCACACGCACCTGCATCACGACGGACTCGGGCTGCTGGGCGTGATGCTGTCTGTCCACACCCTGGGGATGTTCGCCCTTTCCCCACTCACCGGCTGGTGCATCGACCGCTTCGGGCCTCGCGTAGTCACGCTGGCCGGGCTGGCCGGGTTGCTAGCGGCCGCAGTACTGGTCACGCGGACCGGACTGGTCTTCACACCGGCACTGTTCTTACTTGGCTACGCGTGGAACCTCTGTTACCTCGGCGGCAGCGCCCAGTTGGGATCAGCCGAGCTCGAGAGCCGCGTGGAGTCGTCGATCTGGACCGTCTCCGCGCTCGCCACCGCCACCTCGCCGTGGCTGTTCACGCTCGGCGGCTTCCCCGTGCTTGCGGTGATCTCGGTGATTCTCGCCGTACCGTTGCTCGTGCTGGTGCTCCGTCGCGGTGAGCGGATCGTCGTATCCCAGTGACACAGAGTCATCACAACAGGCCTGTGGATATGGTCAAGAGGCCGTCCGGACGCTGGTATTCTCTTGGATGTGGCCCGGTCCTCGACCGGGCTCATTGCTTGGCGTCGACGGCAATTGTCGGCGTGGAGCACAATCGCATCGCCCTCCTGCCACGGAGAGACCGTGGCCGCCAAGTCCGAAGGAGGTGGAGTTCGCGCATGCGTCGTTATGAAGTCATGGTGATCCTCGACCCGGAGCTCGATGAGCGCACCGTGGAGCCGTCCATCGACCAGTACCTGAACATCGTCCGCAAGGAAGGTGGCACGGTCGAGAAGCTCGACATCTGGGGTCGTCGCAAGCTTGCCTATGACGTGAAGAAGAAGTCCGAAGGCATCTATGCCGTCGTCGACCTGACCGCCGAGCCGGCGGTGGTGAAGGAGCTCGACCGTCAGCTGACGCTGAACGAGTCGATCCTGCGCACCAAGGTCATCCGGCCGGACCAGCACTGAACCTGGGGTCGTCAGCAGCCATCGGTACTGTCGGCACCGGCCGGTACCAATAGCTGTAGACACAGCCACACCCGATAGCAGGAGGAACGGCAATGGCAGGCGAACCACCTATCACCCTGATCGGAAATCTGACGGGTGATCCGGAACTGCGTTTCACGCCCTCGGGCGCCGCGGTGGCGAATTTCACCGTCGCGTGCACTCCGCGGACGCTGGACCGGCAATCGAACGAGTGGAAGGACGGGGAAACCCTCTTCATCTCGTGCGCGGTGTGGCGTCAGGTTGCCGAGAATGTTGCCGAGTCCCTGACCCGCGGTTCCCGGGTCGTCGTCACCGGCCGCCTCAAGGCGCGCAGCTACGACGACCGCGACGGGAACAAGCGCACCGTCTTCGAGTGTGACGTCGAGGAGATCGGCGCCAGCATGCGTTACGCGACGCTGAAGATCTCCAAGACCTCGCGTTCCGACGGTGGCGGTTTCGGTGGTGGCGGTGGTGGCGGCCAGCAGTTCGGTGGCGGCGGCAACCAGGGAGGTGGCAACCAGGGCGGCGGCTACGGCGGCGGTCAGGGTGGCGGCCAGCAGAACGACCCCTGGGCAACCCCGCAAGGTGGTGGCGGTCAGTCCGCCCCGCAGAACGACCCCTGGGCCAGCCAGGGCGGCGGCTCGATGGAGGAGCCCCCGTTCTGATCGGCCCGCAAACCCGTTAGGGACCATTCCGGCACTCGTGCCGGGCTCTGGAAATAGGAAGAGAGCACCACAATGGCCAAGATCATTCGGAAGCCGAAGAAGAAGGTCTGCGGCTTCTGCAAGGACAAGGCGACGTACGTCGATTACAAGGACACCGCGCTGCTGCGCAAGTTCATCTCGGACCGCGGCAAGATCCGCGCCCGCCGGGTGACCGGGAACTGCGTGCAGCACCAGCGCGATGTCGCAACCGCTATCAAGAACGCTCGTGAGGTGGCCCTGCTGCCGTACACGAGCACCGCTCGCTGAGGGAGGCGCGGACCATGAAGCTCATCCTGTCTCAGGAGGTCGAGGGCCTCGGGGCTCCCGGCGACATCGTCGAGGTGAAGGACGGCTACGGCCGTAACTACCTGGTCCCGCGCGGCCTGGCCATCGGCTGGACCCGCGGTGCCGAGAAGCAGATCCAGACGATCAAGCGGGCGCGTGACGCCCGGGCGATCCAGGGCAAGGAGCACGCGAGCGAGGTCAAGAACCAGCTCGAGCAGCTCAACGTGACCCTGGCCGTCAAGGCCGGCGACACCGGCCGCCTGTTCGGCTCGGTCACCCCGGCCGACATCGCCACGGCGATCAAGTCCGCCGGCGGCCCGCTGGTCGAGAAGCGCGCGATCGCGATCGCCTCGCCGATCAAGACGACCGGCAAGCACCAGGTCGCGGTCCAGCTGCACCCGGAGGTGGCCGCCACGGTCCGCCTCGAGGTCGCCGCCAGCTGACCACAGCACCACACGAAGGCCCGCGCCCCGAAAGGGAACGCGGGCCTTTCGTCTTAGTTGGGTTTTGTGCCCAACCAGCTCAACCAGCTCAACCAGCTCAACCAGATCGGCCGGCTCAACCAGATCGGCCGGCTCGACCAGGTCGAGCCTGCTGAGTAGTTGTTCAGCCGCCGGGCTGTTCCTGGACGGTTGGCCACTCGACCGGAGCGGGTTCGGACGAGCTGTCGCTGGTGTCGTCCGACTTCGTCACCGCGGGCCACTCGACCGGTGCCGGCTGCGCCGCCTCGCCGTCGTTGTCGTCGGGCAGGGCAACCGTCGGCCACTCGGTAGGTACCGGTTCGTTGTCATCGGCAAGCGCCTGGGCGGACGGCAGCAGCAGTACGCCGACCGCCGCCAGCGTCAGCACAGCCCGGCGCAGCGTTGCGCTCAGCACCACACGGCGCAGCGTTGCGCTCATCAGCACCGCATGGCGCAGCGCCGCGCTCACCAACATCACCCGGCGCCGTGTCGCGCTCACCAGCACCGCCCGGCGCCGTGTCGCGGTGTGCACCGCCCGGCGCAGCGCTGCGGTCGTCAGCGCTGCCCGGCGCCGTGGTTCGTTCATCGGGGGACCGGGTTCAGCGCGTAGAGGACCGAGGCGAAGACGATGATCGCGTGGTTGCCTGCGATGCCCCATGGGCGGACCGGAGCCGGGTCCAGCAGGTGCTGCGGCTTGCCCGGCGTGACGGCGTACAGCTTGCTGCCGATCGTGCCGTAGATGAACGGGCTGGTGATCGACAATGGATGGAAGTCCTGGATCCTCACGGTCCCAGGGGTGGCCAGGTTGATCAGGCATTCACCCCACGCGGCCATCCGGCGGTTCGGGTCGGGCACCCAGTCCCAGGACTGGACATCCGTTGCCGACGCCGGCTGGCAGACCGCGACGACCTTGCCGCTCGCGGTGGAGTGCACAGTCGGGATCACCTTCTCGGGATCCTTGGTCTGCCAGATCGCCAGTGCGTAGTCCGGACTCGCGGCGAGCACCTGCTGGGGTTTGTCGGTGATCGCGCCGCCAGGCTTCTGCGGGATGACCTTTTGCAGCGGCTTGTCCGGCGCACTCCAGAACAGCGGGCCGTGGTACTGCGACATCAGCGCGCGATCACCTTCGGCGAGCAGGATCGTCGACAGTCGCGGCTGGTTCGGCACGGCCTTGAGCTCGCCGCCCGACATCACCATCGCGCCGCCGGTCCCGCTCAGCGTAATCAGCGGCGACTTGCCGAAGAATTGCACCTTGGCCCCGTCGGGGAGCCCGATCTTCTTCGGCTCCGCGCCGCCGCCGGCCCAATAGATCAAGGTGTCCTGCGTGGCGACTGCCAGGACCAGCTTGCCGTCGATGGTCGTGTAGACCGGGCTCTCCGCGTCGTTCGGCACCTCGTCCTGCCACAACACCTTGCCGTTGGCATCGAAAACCGCGACCTTCCCGTCGGCGGTCAGGATGGCGACCTCGGTGCCGTCCGGCTTGATCGCGGGCGAGGTGTTCTCGGCGATGTTGACCGTCCAGCCCGCGTGGGTCGTGAAGCCAGGCGGCACGTTCCCCGGGGGGAACTCGTCCGGGGTGACCTGGGGCGCCGGGAGGGACGGCAGCAGCGGGGACGCGGTGACGGTCGGCTTCTTGTGCAGGTTGGGTTTGATCACGGCGACGAACAGGATCGTGCCGATGACCAGGACGCAGCCCACGACCATCGCGACGATGATCGGCCAGATCGGCTTCTGGCCGCCGTTGCGGCCCCGGCCGGAGTCGGCCTCGATCGCCTCGACCTGTCCGTCCGGGTGGATGATGAGCGGCCAGGAGGCGCCGTCGGATTCGACCGCGGTTGCCTTCACCGCGCGGCCGAGCTGGGCGGCCCGCTCGCTGACGAGCTGGATCGCGGCCTGTCGCGGATCGTGGTGATTGACCGGGTGGCTCCGGCCGGCGATCTTCACCTCGGCGTTGTGGTCGTCGTACAGCCGAATCGTGACCTTCGGCCAGGAGGGGATCTTCTCAGCCACGATGTCCTCTCATTCCCGCCACAGATCTCCCTCGCTCATCCGACTCCGACGTCCTCGTTCTAGCATGTCCCCCGCACGAGGCATGCCAGGGATTCCGGGCAGGCAGAAACCACACGAGCCCGGCGGCTCGACTGACCCCGACAAGGGGGTAGAAACATCCTCGCCTGTGGATGGGTCACGAAAGTACACCCGGAAAGCGAGAGAATACTGTGGGCGACAGCCTGTGACGCACCGCGAGAGGAGGGGCCATGACGCAGAACCCGTGGACACGAGATCAGTCTCCGGGTCCGCAACCGCCGTCGCCGGTCCCGACCCAGCCGGACCTTACCCCTCGGGGGCCGTCCGCCCCGCAGCACGGCGTGCCGGCGCCCGCGGAGGATCAGCGCCTGCCCAAGTTCGCGATCCCGGTGGCAGACACGTTGTGGTGGGTCGGTGTGCACGGCGGCGCCGGCGAGTCCACGATGTCTCTGCTGCTGCCGGGGACCCGGGCCGCCAACCACCGTTGGCCGATCCCGCCGCCGCCGGTGCCGACCCCGGTGATCCTGGTCGCGCGCACCCACGGGTCCGGTCTGCGTGCCGCGCAACGAGCCGCGATCGAGTGGGCCTCGGGTGTCGTCCAGGGAGTGGCTGTGCTCGGCCTGGTGCTGATCGCGGACGCACCGGGCCGGCTGCCCCGCGTGCTCGACGACTTCGCCGACATCGTCGGCGGAGGTGTTCCGAGGGTCTGGGACATCCCCTGGATCGAGGAGTGGCGCAGAGGGGAGGCTCCCACGCCTGACAACACCCCGGACGAGGTCTTCGAAGTCCTTGAATCCATCTACGCTCTTCGCGCGTCAAACCCAGCGGACTACCCCGCCCCGTACTGAAAGGTATTCACAACCATGATGTTGGTACACCACGTGGTCATGGAGCTCAACACCATGACGCTCCCGCTCGACGCGCCTCCCGGTGTTCAGCCCGGCCTGGACAAGGTGCTCGGCTGGGTCAAGTGGATCGCGTACTCGGTCTGCACGCTCGGCATCCTGATCGCCGGCGGCATGATGGCTGTCGGCCAGCGCCGCGGTGAAGGTGGCGAGCACGCCGCCCGCCTCGGGTGGGTCCTGGCGGCCTGCATCGTGATCGGTGCGGCGACGGCACTCGTCGACGCCCTGAAGTGATCGCGGTCAGCGGCGACCTGCTCGGAGGCTGATCGCAGGTGGGACTGTTCAGCAGGGATCCGGACTCCGATGGCGATTCTGACGGCGAAAAGACCAGCTTCCTCGAGGAGCGTGGCTTCGTCGCGTCGGCGATCGTCATCGGAGCCGTGCTCATTTGCCTGGTGGTCTGGGCGGTTGCCAGTAACGGCTCGGGCACTCCGGCCGCCAATCCCAGCCAGTCTCCGAGCACGATCGCTCCCACTGAACAGCCCACGGAGTCGAGCGGGCCGCCCGCCACGCCGACCGAGCAGCCTACCGAGCAGCCGACCGCTACCAGGACGGCTCCGCCGCCACCGAACAGTCACACCGGTGGCTGCCACGACAGCAACCCGGATCAGGCGATCCCGCGGCTAGCAGCTCCGGCTGCGGTCACGTGGCAGTTCGAGGGCGAGATGCTGGTCCCGATCCAGGCCGCGGCCGGGCCTGCGTCCACCTCCGCGAACGGCGTGCGCTCCTGCTTCGCGCACTCGCCGACCGGCGCGGTGTTCGCGGCGATGGTCCTCCTGGGCCAGGTGCAGAACCCTGAGGTGAGTCTCGCCGCGCTGAAGACCCGGGTGCTTGCCGGTCCGGGCCGCGACGCTGCGATCGCCGCGGCCAGGTCCGAGATCCAGACCCCGCCGACCGAGGCCGGCGACGTGCAGTTCTCCGGCTTCAAGGTGCTCTACTACCCGCGGAACGCCACCACGACGGTCATTCAGATCGTTGCGAACCTCAACAACAAGGCCTACGGCGCGCTGCAGATCACCATGCAGTGGTCGCACGGCGACTGGTACGCGGTGCTGCAGGACGACGGCACCTTCAACGGCTCGGTCGAGCCTGACATCCTGTCCAGTCTCAACGGCTACGTTAGGTTCAGTGGTGCGTCATGATCGCCCTTGGATGTTCCAAGTGGCCGTGGGACTGGGACGACTGCATCCGGGACGGCCTGCAGACCGCGATCCAATGGGCCTTCGGCAAGTTCTTCGACTTCATCTTCCAGGCCATCGCCGACATCGTGGTGAAGGCCGTCGAGGCAGTGATGAAGGCCGTCGGCCTGCTCTGGGTGTACATCAAGACCCCGGACATCGCGCAGAACACCCCGGCCCTGTGGGTGCAGCAGCACACGAACTTCATCATGGTGTTCATCGCGACGATCGCGGTCATCGTCGGCGCGATCCAGATGGCGATCTCGCACCGCGGTGAGCCGGCCAAGGAGATCCTCCGCTCGCTCATCACCCTGGTCGTCGTGACGGCCTCCGCGACGGCGTTCGCCGGGACGCTGATCTCGGCCGCGGACGGGTTCTCGAGCTGGATCATCGACGAGGCGCTGAAGACCAACGACCACAACTTCGCCGCGTCGATCGCGCGCACGATGACCGAACCGCTGAAGAGTCCCGGTGAGCAGTTCGGCTGGCTGCTGGTGATCTTCGTCGGCATCCTGATGGTGATCACGTCCATCATCCAGCTCGCGCTGATGATCATCCGCTACGGCATGCTCGTGCTGCTGGTCGGTGTGCTCCCGCTGACCGCGGCGGCGACCAACACCGAGATGGGGATGATGTGGTTCAAGCGGTCGCTCGCCTGGCTGGCCGGGTTCATCATCTACAAACCGGTCGCGGCGCTGATCTACGCCACCGCGATCTACCTGATGTCGGCGCCGGACGTGAAGGATGCGCCGAACGGTACGCCGCAGACCCTCAAGATCGTCATGGGCGTCACGATGATGATCCTGGCAGTCGTCGCGCTGCCCGCCATTCTTCGGTTCGTCTCCCCGAGGACGTCTTGACATGATTCCGCTCAACTGGGCCACGGATCTGCTGAAAGAAGCCGTCTCGGCGGTCCTTGCCCCCGCGATGGAAGCGGTGATGAAGTTCGTGTTCCAGCCCATCCTCGACGCAATCTCCGGTGCGGTCGGGACCTTGATGTCCACGATCGCGACATTCTGGATCTACGTGCCGACGCCGTCGGTGGAGGGCGCTCCCGGTCAGCCGGCCAACAGCTCGGTCAGCTGGATCTGGTCGCACACGCAGTTCATCACGCTGTTCATCGCGGCGATCGGGCTGATCGTCGGCGCCATCCAGATGGCCTGGACGCAGCGCGGCGAGACGGCGCGCGATCTGCTTCGATCGCTGATCACGCTCGCTGTCGCCGCGGCCTTCTCGATCGCCGTCGCGCAGGCGCTGATCACGGCCGGCGACAAGTTCTCCCAGTGCATCGTCAGCTCCGCGCTGAGTTCGGACGGATCGTTCTGGGTCTCGCACTGCGACACGATCGGCTCCGGCGACGCGAAGGCGTTCGGCACGAGCATGTCCGTGGTGCTGGGCTTCGCCGCGGTCGCGGCACTGGCCGGTTCACCGCTGCTGATCGGGATCATGATCGCGGTCGGCATCCTGTGCGTGATCGCCGGTGTGATCCAGATCGTGCTGATGGTCGTCCGCAGCGCGATGCTGATCCTGCTGCTCGGCGTACTGCCGATCTCGGCCGCCGCGACCAACACCGAGATGGGCCGAAACTGGTTCAAACGGATCATCGCCTGGTTGCTCGCCTTCATCCTCTACAAACCGGTGGCGGCGATCGTCTATGCGACAGCGATCCGCCTGGTCGCCAACAACAACGCACCGCTGCATTTCGACGGCACCAACGCGAACGACGTCGGCAGCCTGGTGATGAACGTGGTCACCGGCCTCACGATGCTGGTGCTCGCATTGTTCGCGCTGCCGGCCCTGATGCGGTTCATCGTGCCGATGGTCTCGGCGACCGCGGGCGCGGCCGGCGCCGGCATGCTCGCGGCCAGGATGATGCCCGGCATGGACAAGCTCGGCGACCTGGCGAACAAGCAGACCAGCCAAGGCGCCGACGACGGCGGCGGGGGCGGAGGCGACGGCCCGACCGGCGCCCAGAACGTCGGCAGAGCACAGCAGCAGGCACCGAGCGGTAGTGGCGGAGCCGGTGAGGGTGCAGCGGGCGCCGGTGAGGGTGCCGCGGCCGGTGGCGAAGGTGCGGCAGCCGGAGCAGGCGCCGGTGCTGGAGCCGGGGCCGGAGCCGGAGCGGCGGGTGCAGGTGCCGGTGCAGCGGCGGCCGCGCCGGTAGCGGCGGTGGCTGCTCCGATTGTGGTGGGTGTCGCGGTTGCCAAGGGCATCTCGGACGCCGGCAAGGCGGCCGCGGCCGAAACCACCGACCAGGGCGACGCAGCCGCGCAGTCTTCGTCCCAGAGCAGTGGCCCGAGTGGCAGCAGCGGAACCGGCGACCCGAACCGGGGCGGAGGCCAAGGACAGCAGAGCAGCGGAGGCAACCAGCCTCCACCTCCGCCTGGCCCGAGTGGCAGCGGCGGAGGCGACGACCAACCGACACCGGAAGGCCCAAGTGGCAGCGGCTGAGAACGTACGACGTGCACCTCGCACCTACGGCAACTGGCGCCAGCCCGCCTCGGCGGGTATCGGCGGCTTGGGCATGCTCGGCACGGCCATCCTGATGGGTGGCCTGCTGATGGTCGTCATCGCGACGATGTCCGGCGGTCTGCCCGCAGCGATGATCACGCTGCTGGTCGTCGGCGTCGTACTGCTGCTGCTGATGACCAAGGACAAGCATGGGCAGTCCACGCTGCAACGGATCTCGACCCGAATTGGATGGCAGCGAGCAAAGATGGCAAAGCACAACATCTACCGATCCGGTCCTCTCGGCCGTACCGCGTGGGGCAAGTTCCAGCTCCCCGGCCTGGCCGCCTCGTCCCAGCTGAGCGAGTACCAGGACTCGTACGGGCGCCCGTTCGCCCTGCTCTACTACCCGAGCACCCGGCACTTCACGGTCGTCATCAACGCGGAGCCGGACGGCGCCTCGTTGGTGGACGAGGACCAGGTGGATGTGTGGGTCGCGCACTGGGGACAGTGGCTGGCATCGCTCGGTCACGAGCCGGGCATCGTCGCTGCCTCGGTGACGGTCGAGAGCGCGCCGGACACCGGCATCCGGCTGCGCCGTGAGGTCGGCAACAACATGATGGACGGTACGCCGGCCATCGCCCGCGCGATGCTGACCGAGGTCGTGCAGACGTACCCCGAGGGCTCGGCGCTGGTCTCCGCCCGGGTCGCCCTGACCTTCAAGGGCACCGACCGCAGCGGCAAGCGCCGCAAGGAAGACGACATGGGTCGCGAGCTCGCGGCCCGGCTGCCTGCGCTGACCCAGAGCCTGAACGCGACCGGTGCGGGTGCGGCCCGTCCGGTCAACGCGCAGGAGCTGTGCGAGGCGATCCGGATCGCGTACGACCCGGCGTCCGCCGTACTGATCGATGAGGCTCGTGGCCAGGGCATGCCGCCCGAGCTGCAGTGGACCGACGTCGGCCCGTCCGGTGCGCAGGCGTTCTGGGACAAGTACCGCCACGACTCGGCCTGGTCGGTGACATGGCAGATGTCGCAGGCGCCGCGCGGTGAGGTGTTCTCGTCGGTGCTGTCGCAGCTGGTCGCGCCGCATGTCGACATCGACCGCAAGCGCGTCACCCTGCTCTACCGCCCCCTCGACGCCGGAACGTCGGCCCGGATGGTCGAGGCCGACAAGCGCAACGCGTCGTTCCGCGCCAGTACGTCGAGCCGCCCGTCCGCGCGCAGCCTGGCCGAGGCGCGGGCCGCCGAGCGGTCCGCGCAGGAGGAAGCGCGCGGCGCGGGTCTGGTCAACTTCGGCATGGTCGTCACCGGCACGGTGATGACGGTCGAGCAGATCCCGGACATGATCGCCGCCATGGACAACCTAGGCGCCACCGCACGCGTCCTGCTCCGCCCGGCGTACGGCTCGCAGGACTCCGCATTCGTGTCCGCGCTGCCGCTGGGCGTCGTCCTGCAGAACCACTTGGCCGTGCCGGCCGGGCTGCGGGAGTCTCTATGATTAGGCCCTGTGTGGTGATCCATCGCCTACTGCGGGGCGCTCAGCACGGCACCTCGCCGCACGGGTGCAAGGGCCACGATGCTCCGCATCGAGACCTTCGCCCCCGCACGCCGATGCACCGCACCGATCACCTCCTCGCTACGGCGCTGAATCACCACACAGGACCTGGACAAAGCAGCACGGTGACCTCTGGGGAGTCACAGTGAGCCAGAAGCAGAAGAAGCCGGTCGAGCCGACCAAGCGGGGCAAGCGGCCGATGCCGCGGGGCTGGCCCGGACCCGGCGGCGGCTATTCGACGTACCTGCAGGCAGCGCCGGAGTGGCGCGGGACGACGGTGCAGGTCTGCGGCATGTGGCCGTTCGCGGCCGGCACCGGCAGCCCGATGGTCGGTGTGCCGATCGGGCGGAACATCCTGTCCGGCGCGACCATGTGCTGCGACCCGATCAGCTGGTTCATGCGGGCCAAGCTGATCTCGAACCCGTCGATGTTCGTGCTCGGCAAGCCGGGTCTGGGCAAGTCGACGATCACCCGGCGGATGGCGCTGGGCCTGGCCGGGTACGGCGTGATGCCGCTCGTGCTGGGCGACCTCAAGCCCGACTACAAGGACCTGATCGAGGCCCTCGGCGGCCAGGTCATCCAGCTCGGTCGTGGCCGCGGGCACCTGAACGTCCTCGACCCGGGTGAGTCCCGCGAGGCCGCGCTCCGCCTGACCGGCAAGGCCCGCGAGGCGATCCAGGCCGACGCGCACGGCCGCCGGCAGACGATGGTCTCGGCGCTGATCTCGATCATGCGCTCGCAGCCGCCGAACGACCGCGAGGAGACGATCCTCGACGAGGCGCTCAAGGTTCTCGACGAGCGCTTCCAAGGCACGCCGGTGCTGCGCGACCTGCTCCAGGTTGTGCAGGACGCCCCGGACCGGGTCCGCAACGTCGCCCTGGACCGCGGCAGCCTGGATCGGTACCGCCAGATCACCGAAGGCCTCGAGGCATCGCTGATCGGTCTGGTCGGCGGCGGCCGGCTCGGTGAGATCTTCTCCGAGCAGACCGACAACCCGATGCAGCTCGACCGGCCCGTCGTGTTCGACGTGTCCAACATCGACGACTCCGAGACCAGCCTGCAAGCCGCCGTACTGCTGGCCTGCTGGTCGTACGGGTTCGGTGCGGTCGCCGTCTCGCAGGCGCTGGCGGACGCCGGCCTCGAACCGCGGCGGCACTACTTCGTCATCCTCGACGAGCTCTGGCGAGTACTGCGGGCCGGGCGCGGCCTGGTCGACCGGGTCGACGCGCTGACCCGCCTGAACCGGCAGCGTGGTGTCGGGATGGCGATGATCTCGCACACCATGTCCGACCTGCTGGCGCTGGAGCTGCCCGAGGACCGCATGAAGGCGAAGGGCTTCGTCGAGCGTTCCGGCATGGTCATCTGCGGTGGTCTGCCGCGGGCCGAGATGGACAACCTGACCGAGGTCGTGCCGATGTCGCAGGAAGAGCAGAACATGCTCATCGGCTGGCAGGACCCGCCCGCCTGGGATCCGGCCACCGGTCAGGAGGCCGCGCCTCCTGGCCGAGGCAACTTCCTGGTCAAGGTCGGTGGCCGCCCGGGGATCCCGGTGCACGTCGGCCTGACCTCGGTCGAGCGCGAGATCAACGACACCAACAAGCTGTGGAAGACCGGCGAGGACGGCAAGCCGCTGAAGGTGGAGGTCGCACCGGACGGCAGTGAGGCGGTCGTCGGCGAGTACAACCTGGACGATCCGGCGATGCTGCCGCCGCCCGACCCCACCACCCGAGTGGTCGCCCGAACGGGAGTTGACGAGTAATGGCCCAGGGCAGGAAAAGCACCGGACCCGGCGGGCTGTCGCCCGAGTCGATCCTGATCTTCGCCGCGGTCGGTCTGTTCGCACTGGTCGTGTTCTCGCTGTGGGGCGCGATGAAGGTCGCGGCGGCGATCAACGGCTCGCCGCCGGTGGGCAACCCGTTCGACGCGATCGTCGATCTGATGAAGGGGCACCGGGACTGGTCCGGCGCGGCCACCGGCGTACTGATCATCGAACTGGTCGTGCTGTTCGGTCTGGTCGGCACCGGCTTCTGGTACTTCCGGAGCCGGCAGAAGTCGGTCGGCCGAGTCGACCGGCAGGCGCAGCTGATGTCGAAGCGGTCCGAGATCTACAAGCTCACCCGCGAAGGCGCGCAGGAGAAGGCGAACCAGCTCGGCGCCGGGCACGCCGGTCCGGGCATCCTGATCGGCCGCACCGTCCGGGACAACCTCGAGGTCTTCGGCAACTGGGAAGACATGCACGTCGACATCTGGGGTCCCCGCACCGGTAAGACCACGTCGCGCGCGGTGCCGGCGATCCTGGACGCGCCGGGGTGCGTCATCGCCACCTCCAACAAGCGGGACATCGTCGACGCGACCCGCGGGCCGCGTTCGGAGAAGGGCCCGGTCTGGGTGTTCGACCCGCAGGAGGTCTGCGAGGAGCCGAACACCTGGTGGTGGAACCCGCTGAGCTACATCACCGACGAGACCAAGGCCCGCGAGCTGGCCGAGCACTTCGTCGCGTCGCAGCGCCAGGTCGGCGCCCAGACCGACGCGTTCTTCGACGCAGCCGGCACCGATCTGCTGGCCGGTCTGCTCCTGGCTGCTGCGGTGGCCAAGCGCCCGATCACGCAGGTCTACAGCTGGCTGGCCGACCAGCGGAACGACGAGCCCGAGCGGATCCTGCGCAACACCCCCGGCCTGCAGCTGTCCGCCGACGCGCTGTCCGGAGTCATCAACGCGCCGGACAAGCAGCGCGCGGGTGTGTACGGCACGGCGCAGCAGAGCGCGCAGTTCCTGGTCAACCGCAAGGTCACCCGCTGGGTCGTCCCGAGCGGGCCGAACGACAACCGCCCGCAGTTCAACCCGCACGAGTTCGTCCGCAAGGGCGGCACGCTCTACAGCCTCTCCAAGGAAGGCGCCGGTACGGCGGGCCCGCTGGTCACCGCGCTGACGGTGGCCGTCGTCGAGGCGGCGGAGCAGTTCGCCCGCGGTTGCCCGATGGGTCGCATGCCCAGCCCGCTGGTCGGCGTACTGGACGAGGCCGCGAACGTGTGCCGGTGGAAGAACCTCCCCGACCTGTACTCGCACTTCGGTTCGCGCGGCATCGTGCTGATGACGATCCTGCAATCCTGGGCGCAGGGTCAGGAGTGCTGGGGCGACCACGGCATGCAGAAGCTGTGGGGCTCGGCCAACATCCGGGTGTACGGCGGTGGCGCGGCGGACGCGTCCTTCCTCGAGAACCTGAGCAAGATGATCGGCGACTACGACATCAACTCGAACTCGGTGTCGTACAACGAGGGCAAGCGCGGGACCAGCTCGCAGGTCCAGCGGCACAACATCATGGAGGTCTCGGACCTCGCCTCGATGCCGCCCGGTCGCGCGGTCGTGTTCCCGTCGGGTATCCCGGCGACGCTGGTGAAGACCGTCCCGTGGTTCACCCGGCCCGACGCCGGTGCGGTGAAGGCTTCGCTGGCGAAGTACGATCCGGGAGCGGCCGCGAACGTTCCGGTGAGCAACAACCCGTGGGTGGCCGCAGGCACCGGCGGACAGGCGCCCCCGCCGCAGCGCGGCCCGGACCGGCCGGTCTGGGAGCAGAACGAAGGGGACAACCGAGGTGGATGGTGAACAGGAGCTCTTCTATCCACACGTCGCGGCGTTCGTCGAAGACCGGCTGATCTACCTCTACACCCGGCGGCTCGGGCAGCAGTTCGTCTGGTGCCCCGAGTGGTACCGGCACGCGGAGGCCCTCAGCCGGCTCGACTCGATCTGGCGCGCGTGGGAGCACCTGCGGCTCGACCCGGCGACCGGGATGTCGGTCTGGTGGCGTGACCACGCGGACCCGCACATGATGGCGCTGCTCGACCCGGACGGCCCGTTCGCGGCCTGCCGGAACAACGTCCACACCGACTACCCGATCCCGCCGCTGCCGGTGCAGGAGCCGCCGGCCGGCCTGTTCTTCGACCAGCGCCAGCCGAACATCCGCGGTATCTGAGATGTGACTGTGTTCAATCTCTGGAAGTGGGGCAACCTACTGCTGGCGTTCCTCGTCGAACTGGTTGCCCTAGGCATCTTTGCCTGGTGGGGCTGGGACACCGGCAGTACGACGTTGGCCCGATGGCTGCTCGCCGTCGGGCTACCGCTGGTGACCGCCGTGGTCTGGGGACTGTTCGCAGCACCGACCGCCACCCGCGGGACGCCGGCGGTGCGATGGGTCGTGAAGGTGCTGGTGTTCGGCCTCACGGGTGCCGCCCTGTGGAGTCTGGGACACCCGCTGCTCGCCGTCGTGTTCGTCGTCGTGGTCGCGGCGAACCTGCTGATCATCCAGACCCAGAAACTGCAGCCCTAGGGCTCTACAGGTCGAGGTCGATCCCGTCGTTCTGCTGTTGCGGCTTGCGGCGCTGAAGGTTTCGCTGTCGGCTCTTGGGTCCGCGGACGTGGCGCCGGGCCTGAGGGAGTTGTGCCTCGGGCGTTTCGCCGGGCGGGGTACGGACGGCCTCGACGGCGTCCGGCTGCGCCTGGCGAGCCTCGCGGCGGTGTTCCTGAGCAGAGTCGTCGTACCTGTCGGCGATGCGGTCGTCGGACTCCGCGCGCCTTGCCTCGATGCCGCTCGCGCGTTCGTCGCGCCGGCCCTTCGCGGCCAGTCCGGCCGAACCGGGCTCGTCGGGGTACGCCGCCGCCTCGTCGAGCTCGTGCCTGCCGCGGGCCAGGTCGCCGACGGACCGCTGCGTCTCCGTCGTGGCGAGGGCGCGGTACCGGTCGCGGGCCGCCTCGTCGGCGTACGCGAGCTCGAACGCCCTCGTGGCCTCCGCAGTGGCGTCGAGGAGCTGCTCGCGGTCGCGATACTCGTCCAGCTCCTGCTGCTCCTTGGTGGCGAGCTCGAGACGCTCGGCGCGTGCCGCCTCGTCCTCTTCCTCGACGAGGGCCTGCTCCTGCTCGACCCGGCGCTCCACGTCCTCGTCGAGCGTCAGATCAGCGACGACCTGCCGGTCGGCCTCGGCTCGCGCCTGTACGGCACGCCGCTCACGGGCGGCCTCAGTGTCGTCGTCGCCCTGCTCCCGCTGGACGGGGTCGAGCTCGACGGACTGGTCGTCGTCGGTGTCGGGCATGCCGCTCCTTTCCTTCCGCTCCACGATGCCGCACCGCAGGGTCAGCGGATAGCTCCGGTGACCAGCCAGCCGTCGCTCCGCTCGCGGGTGGTCAGCGTGATGAACCGGAGCAGCATGTACCCGCCGAACGCCCACCAGAGCGCGACGATCCCACCGCCGAGCCAGAGCACCGCCAGGGCGAGCGGCACGTACAGCACGAGAGCGATGACGCCCGCGGCGGCCAGGTACTTTCCGTCGCCCGCGCCGATGAGCACACCGTCCAGCACGAACACCACGCCGTTCACCGGCTGCCACAGCGCGGCGACGATCAGGATGGCCGCGAGCGTACGGCGTACCTCGGGATCACTGGTGAACCACGGGACGTAGACGCCGCGCAGGCCCCACAACGCGAGGCCGCCGATCACGCCGGAGAACAGGCCCCACCACATCATCCGCCGGGTGATCGCGCGAGTGCCCGCGACGTCACCGGCGCCGAGCGCGCGACCGGTGAGCGCCTGCGCGGCGATCGCGATGGCGTCCAGCGCAAGAGCGAGGAACGACCACAGCGTGAACGCCACCTGGTGCGCGGCGACCGACGTCGTACCCAGGGCGGTGGCCACGAAGGTGAGCAGAATGATTGCCGCACGCAACGTCAGCGTCCGGACGATCAGCGGTACGCCCATCTGGGCGGACGCGAGGATGCCGGGGCGGTCCGGCCGGAGTTTGGCGCCGTCGCGGCGGGCCCCGCGGACGACGACCACCACCAGCGCGACGCCGGCGCCCGTCTGCGCGAGCGCCGTACCGAGGGCCGAGCCGGCGATGTTGAGGCCGATGCCGTAGACGAGAAGGACGTTCAGGCCGATGTTGGCGAGGTTGGCGGTGATCGCGACGACCATCGGGGTCTTGGTGTCCTGCAGTCCTCGCAGTACGCCGGTCGCGGCGAGCAGGAGCAGCATCGAGGGGATCCCGAAGCACGAGATCCTCAGGTAGGTCACCGCATAGTCGGCCACCTCGGGCGAGGGGTCGAACGCCGCGATGGCCTGCGGCGCCAGCGCGAGCCCGAGCAACGCCAGTACGACGCCGAGCAGCAAGGCGAGCCAGAGTCCGTCGATGCCCTGCGCAAGCGCTCCCTTGTGATCGCCGGCGCCGATCCGCCGCGCGACCGCGGAGGTGGTGCCGTAGGCAAGGAAGACACAGATGCCGACGAGGGTTTGCAGGATGGTGCCGGCGATGCCGAGCGCGGCGAGTTGCGGCGTACCGAGGTGGCCGACGATCGCGGAGTCCGCGAGCAGCATCAGCGGCTCGGAGACCAGCGCGAAGAACGCCGGGACGGCCAGCCGGAGGATCTCCCGATCCAGTTCGCCCACCCATCGTCTGCGTCTCACCGGAGCGAGGTTACCCACGACGGGCGGGGACGCTGGAAATTCGTCTCAGACTTTTTCTTCTCCACAGTTGTGCACTGGGGAAACCGCAGGTCACACCGATGTTGTGGGCAAACGTCCACAGATATCCACAGGGTTGTTCGCAACCTGTGCACAGCCCTTCACGGAGTTTCCCACAGTTCGTCCACACCCCCTGTGGACGGCTGGGTGGCTTTGGGTGACGGGAGCGGCGTACGGTCGCGAGGCCTGCTGCCGGAAAGTGTCGGCGGGCCGGGCTAGGATTCGAGCAGATGTTCGAATCAGGTCCACACTGGCCGGGCGGCGGCGGACGAGGAGGTCGGGCGAAGTGAGCGTGGCGGAGTTCCGCGGGGGCCAGGACGGCGGCCACGAAGAGCGCAGGCCGGAGATGGGCTTCGACCGCACCCCACCGCAGGACCTGGCGGCCGAGCAGTGCGTGCTCGGCGCGATGATGCTGAGCAAGGACGCGATCGCCGACGTCATCGAGACGCTGCGCGGCACCGACTTCTACCGGCCGGCCCACGAGAGCGTCTTCGACGCGATCACCGACCTTTATGCACGGGGTGAGCCGGCCGACGCGATCACCGTCGCCGCCGAGCTGACCAAGCGCGGCGACATGGCCCGGATCGGCGGCGCGCCGTATGTGCACACCCTGGTCGCCTCCGTCCCGCTCGCGGCGAACGCGAGCTACTACTCGCACATCGTCCGCGAGAAGGCGATCCTCCGCCGGCTGGTCGAAGCCGGCACGAAGATCGTCCAGCTCGGGTATGCGGGCGAGGGCGAGGTCGACGATGTCGTCGACGAGGCGCAGGCGGAGATCTACTCGGTCACCGAGAAGCGGACCGCCGAGGACTACGCCCCGCTGAAGGACATCATGGAGGGCACCCTCGACGAGATCGAGGCGATCGACTCCCGCGGTGACGCGATGGTCGGCGTGCCGACCGGCTTCACCGACCTCGACGAGCTCACCAACGGGCTGCACCCCGGCCAGATGATCATCGTCGCCGCGCGTCCCGCGATGGGGAAGGCGCTGGCCCTCGACACCCCGCTGCCGACGCCGACCGGCTGGACCACGATGGGCGAGGTCGCGGTCGGCGACCAGTTGCTCGATGCCAACGGGCTGCCGACCACCGTGGTCGCGGCGACCGAGGTGATGGTCGACCGGCCCTGTTTCCGGCTGTCGTTCTCCGACGGCAGCACGATCGTCGCCGACGCCGAGCACCAGTGGCTCGTCGAGGACGGCGGCCGCCCGGTGGTCTGCACGACCGCCGACCTGTACACGGCGATGTCGGCGAGTCCCGGACTGACACCGTCGATCCCCGGGTCGGCGCCGCGGCAGATCACCGGGCACGGCTTCCCGGCCGCGCTCGTCGGTGAGGGCGAGCGGCGGGTGGAGTGGGTCGATCCGGTCGTCGGCGTACCGGTGCGCTGCGTCGAGGTCGACAACGCCGACCATCTGTATCTGGCCGGCAAGACGATGATCCCGACCCACAACTCCACGCTGGGCCTGGACTTCGCCCGCTCCTGCTCGATCAAGCACGGCCTGACCTCCTGCATCTTCTCGCTCGAGATGAGCCGCAACGAGATCACCATGCGTCTGCTCTCCGCCGAGGCGAAGGTGCCGCTGCACCACATGCGCAACGGCAAGATGACCGACGAGGACTGGGCCCGCCTGGCCCGCAAGATGGGCGAGGTCTCCGAGGCCCCCCTCTTCATCGACGACTCGCCGAACCTCACGATGATGGAGATCCGCGCCAAGGCCCGCCGCCTGAAGCAGCGCCACGACCTCAAACTGATCATCATCGACTACCTCCAGCTGATGACCTCGGGCAAGAAGGTCGAGTCCCGCCAACTCGAAGTCTCCGAGTTCTCCCGCTCCATCAAGCTCCTCGCCAAAGAACTGGAGCTCCCCGTAGTAGCCATCTGCCAGCTCAACCGAGGCTCCGAACAACGCTCCGACAAACGCCCCATGGCCTCCGACCTACGTGAATCGGGCAGCCTTGAACAGGATGCCGACGTTGTCATCCTGCTTCATCGTGAGGATGCGTACGAGCGGGAGTCCACTCGACCTGGTGAAGCCGACTTCATTGTGGCCAAGCACCGTAACGGCCCGACCGCCGACGTGGTTGTTGCCTTTCAGGGGCATTACTCGCGGTTCGTGGACATGGCCCACGACGGGTGAGCAGGTCGGCAGTCGGGCCTTGTGTCAGGCTGCGACCGGGACGTCGACGCGGATCCGCTTGAGGGCGCCGGTCCAGGACTCGAGCTGGTCGAAGAGGACGGTTGCGGCGGCCTCGTGCTGCGGGCCGGGGCGGAACTCGGAGAAGTTCTCGAAGTCGGTGAACATCGAGAACGAGAGCTGCTGACGGACGGTCGCGATCTGCAGTTCGGCGCTGATCCCGCGCAGGTGCTCGATCGCGCGGGCGCCACCCAGCGAGCCGTAAGACACGAAGCCGGCCGCCTTGTTGTTCCACTCGGCGTACAGGTAGTCGATCGCGTTCTTCAGGACGCCGGACGTCGAGTGGTTGTACTCCGGCGTGACGAACACGAAGCCGTCGTACTCGGCGATCTTCTCGGCCCAGGCCTTCGTGTGCTCGCCGGCGTACTGACCGACCGAGGGTGGGATCGACTCGTCGAGGTGCGGGAGGGGGTAGTCGAGCAGGTCGACCAGTTCATAGGTGGCCCCGGTGCGGTTCTGGGCCTGGGCGAGCACCCAGTCGGCCACCGCCTTGCCGTTGCGGCCGGGCCGGGTACTGCCGAGGATGATCGCGATCTTCAGGTCGCTCACAGCGACAACTCCTTCGAGGGGATGACTTGAATCTTCATGTCATCAATCACGGTACGACCGGTCACTTGAAGATTCAAGTCAAGGGTCGAGTGGCCTATGCTGCACCCATGGCCGCCGAAGGAGCCCGCAAGACTGAGCCCCGCTGGCTGACCGCGGACGAATTGGAGACCTGGCAGGCCCTGCATCTTGTGATCGCCAGCCTCCCGACGGCGCTGGGCGCCCAGCTGCAGCGCGACTCGGACCTGAGCTTCCTCGAGTACTACGTCCTCGCCGGCCTCTCGGACCAGCCGGACCACACGATGCGGCTGAGCAAGCTGGCAATCCTGGCCAACTCTGAGCTCTCGCGACTGTCCCATCTCATCCGCCGGCTGGAGAACCGCGGTCTGGTACGCCGTGAGCCCGACCCGGACGATGGTCGCTTCACCAACGCGATCCTCACCGAGGACGGCTACGCGGAGTTGGTGAAGGCGGCCCCTGGTCACGTCGAGCTGGTACGCCAACTGGTCTTCGACCCGCTGACCGAGACTGAGCGGCGCACTCTCCACAAGGCGTTGGCGAAGATCATCCCGGGCCTGGCTGACGGCTCCTGACCTAGCCGCGACCCCAGCGCTTGGCCGAGATGGATTCCTGCGCGAGGAGCCGCAGCGAGGAGAGCAGGGTTTCGCCGAGGATCGTGCCGATGACGACTGATTCGGCCAGCTGGTCGCGGGTGGGGCGGGCGCTCACGGCCGCGATGTCGAGCTCGGTGAACTTCTCGACGGCCTCGGCGTAGGCATCCAGATACTCGGACAGGTGGGCCTGACCAAGGGTCTGCATCGCCGCGATGGTGTCGACGAGAGTGGCGAGGGCGGGGGCCTCGGGTTCCACCGTCCAGCCGCGGCGTTCGATCAGCTCGTTGACCTGGGCGGTGGCGGCGGCTCGGGCTTCGTCGGTGGCGGTCAGGCGGCGGGTCGGGGTGAGGGCTCGGTGGGCGCGGCCGATCTGTTCGTGCAGGGGTTCGGTGTCGGAGTCGAGGGACTCGAGGATCTCCTTGACCTGAGCCACCGGGACCTCGGCCAGCTCGATCAGCGCGCGGATCAGGCGCAGCCGGCGGACGTGCGCCTCGCCGTACGACGCCTGGTTCGGGCTGGTGAGCTCGCCGGCCGGGAGCAGGCCCTCGCGCAGGTAGTACTTGATCGTCGGCACCGGTACGTCGGTCGCCTTGCTGAGTTCCCCGATCCGCATGACCCTTGCCTTCCTGTCGCCTGTCATGGATAGTATCAGTATCCATAAGCGGATACCTGAACTATCCATAAGGACGTGTACGCATGACCGATGCATCACGCACCATCGCCGGAGTCATCCTGCTGACGATCGTGACGATCCAGTTCGGCGGCTACTTCATGACCAAGATCGTCCGCGGCCAGGTGCCGATGACCGATTTCCAGAAGTCGTTCGCGCGGGCCGGCCACGCCCACGCCGGCGTACTGGTGATCCTCAGCCTGGTCGGACTCCTGTACGTCGACCAGTCGGGCCTCGACGGGTTCTGGCTCTGGATCGGTCGGCTGGCGATCCCGGTGGCGGCCATCCTGATGTCCGGCGGCTTCTTCGCATCGTCGGCCGGGAAGGATCGCACCCAGCCCAATCAGTTCCTGTGGATCCTGTGGGCCGGCGCAGCGTCCCTGGCGATCGGCGTGCTGACCCTCGGGATCGGATTGATCACTGCGTGACGAAGGCCTGCGTGAGCCGCGCGCCGACCCGGCCGATGAACGCGGCCGTTTCCGGCGTCGCGTGGTCGACGACGAAGGGGCCGAGGGCCGCGATGGCGGCTACCTGGGTGAGGAGCATTGCAGGCGTGTCCGCACTGAAGCGCACCACGCAGGACGACTCATCAACAGGCTCGACGATGCCGCGGACGACACCCTCGAAGGTTGCGGAGACCGTGGCCGCAGGCGCCTTCACGGTCAGGTGGACGGAGTGCCGGTACTGCGCTGACACGAACGACTCCACCAGGTACGACGCCGCGTCCGCAGCGGGCAACGTCCGCGGCGTGAAGCGGTGGAGTGCCGAGGCCACGTCGGAGATCCGGTCGACGCGGAAGATCCGCCAGTCGTCCCGCCCCGGATCGAACGCGAGCAGGTACCAACGCCACGCCAACGTCAGCAGCTGATGCGGCTCCACCCGCCGGCGCGTCGCCCCACGCGCCCGGCCGTGGTAGTCGAAGGCAACGATCTCGTGGTTCCGGCAGCAGCGTGCGAGGACCGCGAGCACCCCCGGTGAAACCTGCGGTACGCCGGGCCGCGGGATCGCCTCGGCGGACGAACTCACCGCCGCGAGCTGGGGCCGCAGCCGCGCAGGTAGAACCTGCTCGAGCTTGGCCAGCGCGCTCATCGAACTGTCCGCCATCCCGCTCACCCCGCCGCCGGCCGCGCCCACCAACCCCAGCGCGACGGCGATCGCCTCGTCGTCGTCCAATTGGAGCGGCGGCAGGTTCGTCCCCGATCCGAGCCGGTAGCCGCCCGCGGTCCCGGTCGTCCCGGTGACCGGATAGTCGAGCGATCGCAGCCGGTCGACGTCGCGTCGTACCGTTCGCTCGGTGACGCCGAGGCGGTCGGCCAGCTCGCGGCCGGACCACTCGCGACGGCTCTGCAGCAGCGACAGCAACCGGAGCAAGCGGCCAGGCATATCCATGACAACAGGATGCCTTGCGGACAAGATCTGTCCGCAAGGGCTCATAGCGTGAGTTTCATGATGCTGACGACGACAAGCCCGGAGTACGACGACGCGCGCTATGGGTTCCAGCGGCGGGACCCGCATCGGCCCGAGGTGATCTTCCCGGTCACCAACGCGACCGAGGTTGAGGAAGCGGTGCGCTACGCGATCGATCACGACAAGAGGATCGCGGTGCAGGCCTCCGGCCACGGTCTGACCAGAGGCATCGACGGCGGCGTGCTGATCGCGACCGGCGCGTTCAACCACGTCACGGTCGATCCGGGCAAGAAGACAGCGTGGATCGAGGCGGGTGCGACCTGGCGTAACGTGCTCGCCGCGACCGCGCCGTACGGCCTGGCGCCCTTGTCAGGTAGCTCGCCCGGTGTCGGCGCGATCCCGTACACGCTCGGCGGTGGGCTCGGCTTGATGGCAAGGCGGTTCGGGTACGCCGCGGACCACGTCCGGCGGATCGAGATCGTCACCATGGACGGCGTACGGCGGGACGCTGAGGCGGACCTGTTCTGGGCGACGAGGGGTGGAGGCGGGAACTTCGGTGTCGTGACCGGGATCGAGGTCGACCTCTTCGACGTACCGACGCTGTACGGCGGCAGTCTGTACTTCGATCTCGCGGAGCACCCGCCCGTGCCGGAGGTGTGGAGCGAGTGGACGCGGTCTGTGCCGGAGGAGGTGACGTCGGCGATCGCGATCCTGCCGATCCCGGACATCCCGCAGGTGCCGGCGCCCGTGCGCGGCAAGTACATCGCACAGATCCAGCTCGCGATCCTCGGCGGCAACGGCGAGGAGCTGATCAAGCCGCTACGGGCGATCGGCGAGCCAGCGCTCGACACGGTGGGGGAGTTGCCGTACGTCGACTCGGGGCAGATCTTCGCCGAGCCGGAACGCCCCGACAGCTACAGCTCTCGCAACGCCCTGGTGAGCGATCTGGATGCGCTGGCGACTGTGCCGAAGCCGGCCCCTGGAGCACCGATGCGCGTGATCGGTATCCGTCATCTCGGCGGTGCACTGGCCCGCGAACCCGAGGTTCCGAACGCAGTCGGCCATCGCGATGCGGCGTACTCGCTGATGGTCCTGGGTGAGCCAGAAGCCCAGCAGACGATCCTCGAGCCCTGGAAAGCGTCGACGGTCGGCCGATTTCTCAACTTCAGCTACGCGCCGCTGACTGCCGACGAGGTGGCCGACGGCTATGACCCGGGTGACTACGAGCGGCTCACCGAGCTTCGGCGCCGGTACGACCCGGACCGCCGGCTCCACGTGAACCATCAGCTCTAGCGATCAGCTCTTCGACCAACTCGCCTTTGCCTGCGACGTAGGCGGTGCGGTCGGTGGTGAGCAGGTGTGCCAGCTCGCGTTTACGGGTGGCGTACCGCTCCCGGTCGACCGCATTCGTCCGAAGGTGGTCGCGAAGCAGCACGTGGTCCCGGTGAGCCTTGTTGCCTTCAACAACCACATACAGATGGTGGTAGTGGGCGGCGCCGGGCGGCAGGGCGAAGGCTTCGCGACCGGGGATCCCGGCATCGCCCTCATGACGATATCCGGCGGCAACCAACCGCTCGATCGCCGCCGGCACCAGCGCTGCCGACGGTACGACGATGTCGAGATCGATGATCGGCTTCGCGGCCAGACCGGGCACGGCGGTGCTGCCGACGTGCTCGATCACGTGCGGGAGCTCGCCGAAGTACGGCTCCAGCGCCGTCGAGATCTCCGCGAACCACAGGGGCCATCGCGGATCGTAGGAGACGACCTCAGCGGGAACGATCACAGCGCCGCGGTCACGTCGATCTCGACCAGTTGGCCCGGGAAACCGAGCTGAGCCACGCCGAGCAGCGTGCTGGCTGTGGTGAAAGCAGGAGCGAGTTGCGACGCGTTGAGCTGCGTCCACACGGCGGCCAGGTCCTCGCGGTCCGGGCTGGCGACATAGATGACAGTGCGGACGACGTCCTCAGGCTTCGCGCCGGCCGACTCGAGCGCCGTCAGGATGTTGCTGATGACCTGCGCGGTCTGTCCTTCCAGACCACCCTGAGCCAGCTCACCAGACGGCTGCAACGGGCATTGCCCGGCCAGGTAGATGAGCGTGTCCGCATGGACAGTGGTGACGTGGTGATAGCCGGGAGTCTGGTGGAGTCCGCTGGGGTTGGTCCGCTCGATGCTCACACCTCGAACCCAACGCGAGAGGTCAGCCGCGGGTCAACAGATTTACCACGTACCGCTTCTGCCACGGCGTCTCCACGGCGTGCTTGTCGAAGTGCGCGCGTACGTACGAGACCGCCTGTTCAGCAGGCACGCCATCGAGTACGGCGAGGCACGCGAGCGCCGCCCCGGTCCGCCCCCGACCGCCGC
The DNA here is from genome assembly GCF_004365355.1 of Kribbella pratensis. Lineage (GTDB taxonomy): Bacteria > Actinomycetota > Actinomycetes > Propionibacteriales > Kribbellaceae > Kribbella. The sequence goes on from NZ_SODP01000002.1 coordinate 2,225,104, forward strand.
CGCACGCGAACTCGACCCGCCCACTGGAAGCCCGCTCCAAGGCCTCGCGAAAGATCGTCAACGCTGCAGCGCGATCCACGGGCAACCGGAAATCGGGCCATTTGATCCAGCGCGTCTCCCACGGCACGTCGGGCGGCTCCGACCCGAGCAGATAGACGCCGTACGTCGGAAACGGCGCTGCCGCCGGGCCCCGCCGCAGACTACGTCCGCGCACGAGCCGACCCGACGGCAGCTCCATCACACCTAGTGCCTCTTTGTCCCAGTGGCCCACGGGATCAAACTACAAGGCGCTCCTCGGTGGAGGTGGAGAACAGGTGCAGCTTGTCGGGGTCGGGGGCCAGGTAGACCTCGGTGCCCTTGTCGTTGTGCAGGCGGGTGCCGATGCG
>NZ_SODP01000003.1 GCF_004365355.1 Kribbella pratensis
CCCCATAAGCGGTCCCCACGCGCCCCTCTGACCTGGGGGGGGTGGGGGTGGTGTTTCGCGGGGGGCGGCGGGGGTCCCCGCGGGGGGGGGGGGCGGCCCCCGCCCCCCCCCCCGCGCCTGGGGGAGGGGGCCTGGGGCGGTGACCTCGCGGTCACATCGCCGGACGGGCACGCAGCTCGGGCGCACAGGGCGCGGGCGGCTGCTGCTTAGGCTTGCGCTGGAACCAGAACGGACGCTGGAAGTCGTGCTTGATGCGGTCCTGCCGGTACTTGATCTCGGCCCGCACCGCGTCGGTCGAGTACATGAACATGATCTCCTCCGAGCTCCTGTCGATGAGTAGACAGTGCGCCCCTGAGGAGACCCCCCACATCCGCACAACTCCCTATGCCCGAGGCAACCAACCCCTTAGAAGCCTCCCCGGCCTACTGCGGACAGCCCCGCGCGCTCCGCAGAGCACGCGGGGCGGCTGTTCGCAGTACGGGTCAGCTGCGGTAGGAGAGGCTTAGTTCGTAGTGGTCTGGGTCCAGGAGTTCGTCGGCGTGTTCGGCGAAGCGGTCGTCGGCGGTCCAGCTGGTGCGGGTGGTGTGGAGGAACCAGGTGCCGGCGGGGCGGTTCAGGTGGCCGGCTTCGACGGGGGTGAGGGGGCGGCCGCGGAGGCGCTGTTCGCAGTGGTCGAGGTAGAGGCCGGCGCGGTTGAGGGTGACGCTGATCGAGCCGTTGTCGAGGCCGCGTTCGGGGAGGTCCCGCAGTGCGTCCAGCGCCGGGATCCGGCTGCGTTCGAGGGAGATCGCCGTACCGTCCGTCAGCTGCCGGACCCGCTCGATCACCACCACCTCGGGCGATTCCAGACCTAGCCGGGACGCCAGCCCGGGATCGGTCGAGCGTTCGATCCGTACCGTTCGCATCCGGGTCTCCACGCCCTGCTCGGACAGGGCATGCGTCCACCCGAGCCGCCCGTCCAGCGGCCGGCCGTCGAACAGCACGTACGAACCCTTGCCGGTATGCGTCGCGATCAGCTGTTCCTCGGCCAGTACGGCGAGCGCCGCGCGGACCGTGTTGCGACTGACCGAGAACCGGCGAGCCAGCTCCACCTCCCCGGGCAGCTGTGCACCACGCCGTACGACGCCGGACTTGATCTCCCGCGCGAGCACCCGTGCGACCCGCTCGTGTTTCAGGGAGATCCGGCGCATCATCGCAATTGCTCCACGTGCACGATCTCGATCATCGGCGCGTACAGCCGCATGATGTCGATCGCCTTGCGATGGTTCTCGTCGGTCGATCCGGCACACGCCTCCTCGACGACCTGGACCTGTACGCCGGCGTCGACCGCAGCCAGCGCCGTACTGATCACGCAGCAGTCCGTCGTCACCCCGCCGAGGACAAGCCGACCGTCCGCCGCGGCCGCCAGCTCCGGACCCCACTTCCCGAAGGAGATCTTGTCCAGAGTTGGAGCGCCCTTGAACTCGTCGACCAGCTCGTACTCCGTCGCGTCGGGCGGCTGCAACGCGAAAGGGAACTCCTGGTAATAAGGCACCCAGGCACCGAACGGTTTCTCCGGCGCCACGAACCGGGTGAAGACGACATCCGACCCGAAGATCTCCAGCAACTCCTTGGTCGGCGCGATCACCCGCTCGAAGCCCGGGGTCGCCCAGCCGGACTCCGGGTCCGCGAAGATCCGTTGCAGGTCGATGAGGGCCAGGACCATCAGGCGGTCGCCTCCTGCCGGCGTACTGCGGCCCCGCGGCCGAACCACTGCACGAGGAACCCGATCACGAGCGCCGCGAGTACGCCGAGGTTCGCGTACGCCCACGCGCCTCCCTTGCCGCCGAGACCGAGCGGCCCGAGCAGGTAGCCCTGCCAGGTCAGCCACGACGCCAGCGTGTTCGTGACCAGGCCCCAGCCGATGCCGGTGGCAACGAGCATCGTGGCCACGGGCAACCACTGCACATCGCCGTACCGCCCGTTCGGCCGGTAGAGGTCGTCCTCGGCGTAGTTCTGGCGCCGGGCCGCGATGTCGGCGAGCATGATCCCGCACCAGGCCGCGATCGGAACGCCGAGCGTGATCAGGAACCCCTGGAACTGGCCCAGGAAATCGCCGCCGTAGAAGACGACGTAGATCGTCCCGCCGATCATCACCACCCCGTCGATGAACGCCGCGACGTACCGCTTGACCGGCAGTCCGAGCGACAGCAGCGCGAGGCCGGACGAGTAGATGTCGAGTACGGCGCCACCGACCAGGCCGAGCACCGCGACGATCACGAACGGCACCAGGAACCACGTCGGCAACGCGCTTGCCAGCGCGCCGATCGGGTCCGCGCCGATCGCCTTACTCAGGTCCGCCGACGAACCCGCCAGCAGCAGACCGAAGATCAGCAGTACGACGGGAGCCACCGAGCCGCCGAACGTCGTCCAGCCGACCACGCCGCGACTCGACGCCTGGCGGGGCAGGTACCGCGAGTAGTCCGCGGCCGCGTTCACCCAGCCGAGCCCGAAGCCCGTCATCAGGAACACCAGCGCGCCGATGACCGCCTGCGACGAACCGCTCGGCAGCGCGGACACCGTGCTCCAGTGGATCTGGTCGGCGACCAGGATGATGTAAACAACGGTGAGTACGCCGGTGACAACGGTGATGACTGTCTGCGCCCGCATGATCAGGTCGAATCCGAGTACGCCGCAAGCGACCGTCAGCAGACCGACCACGACCAGCGCGATCACCTTAGTGAGGTTGCCGCCGCCCCAGCCGAGCCGCTCGAACACGGTCGCGGTCGCGAGCGTCGCGAGGATCGTCAGCACGGTCTCCCAGCCGACGGTCAGCAGCCACGACACCAGTGACGGCAATTTGTTGCCTCGGACACCGAACGCGGCGCGGCTGAGCACCATGGTCGGGGCCGAACCGCGTTTGCCGGCCAGCGCGATCAGCCCGCAGAGCAGGAACGAGAACACCACCCCGATCAGGCCGGCGATCGCCGCCTGCCAGAACGAGATCCCGAATCCGAGCGCGAACGCGCCGTAGCTCAGCCCGAGCACGGAGACGTTCGCTCCGAACCACGGCCAGAACAGCTGGCTCGGGCGGCCCTTCCGGTCCGCGTCGGCGATCACGTTCAGCCCGTTGCTCTCCACCTGGAGCGCGCGGGTCTGCTGCACCTCGAGCTGGTCAGCCATGGTGTCTCCCCACCGGAGTGGACCTGTTCAGTCCTGTTCAACCACGGTAAGCCTGGGTGTGAGAGTGGTCAACACTGCGCGGTTGCCGAAAACTGAGGGCCATGCTGACTGAAGCGGTGGACGGATTCCGGCTGGCGTACGACCGGATCGGCGAGGGCCCGGCGGTAGTGCTGTTGCACGGATGGCCGGGCGATCGCACCGATTACCGGCTGCTCGCGCCGATGCTCGCGGAGCGCGGCTTCGACGTGGTGGTGCCGGATCTCCGCGGGTTCGGTGAGTCGGACGCGGCCGATACCGACCCGGCGCAGTACGGCGTCGCCGCGCAGGGGCGGAGCGTGGTGGGTCTGATGGAGGAGCTGGGGCTGGAGCGTCCGGTGCTCGCGGGGTACGACGTCGGCAGCCGGATCGCGCAGGGGATCGCGCGGAACCAGTCGGAGCTGATCGACGGCATCGTGATCGCGCCGCCGCTGCCGGGGATCGGCAAGCGGGTGTTCTCCGAGCAGGCGCAGGCGGAGTTCTGGTACCAGGCGTTCCATCGGCTGCCGGTGATCGAGGAGTTGATCGACGGGAAGCCGGACGCCGTCCGCTCGTACCTGAACCACTTCTGGACGCACTGGTCCGGGCCGGGGTTCGAGCCGGAGCTCGATCACCTGGTGGATACGTATTCGCAGCCCGGTGCGTTCACGGCGTCGATCCAGTGGTACCGGGCGGGTGCCGGGTCGGTCGCAGTGTCCGCGGCCGAGACGGCGCCTCCGTCGTACGACCGGATCGCCGTACCGACTGTGGTGCTGTGGCCAGAGTTCGACCCGCTGTTCCCGCGGGCGTGGTCGGACCGGGTGGACGACTTCTTCAGCGACGTCCGGGTGCGGTACGTCGACGGCGTCGGGCACTACGCGCCACTCGAATACCCGGAGATCCTCGCGGAGGAGATTGTCGGACTAGGCTGAGCGCATGACCGAGCTGGGGATGCCGACGGTGCGACCGGAAGTCGGCGCGCTGGCAAGGCTCGCGCCGGAGCCGGTCCGGTACCTGCTGAACTGGGGGCGCAAGTACTCGCTCTGGGTGTTCAACTTCGGGCTGGCCTGCTGCGCGATCGAGTTCATCGCCGCGTCGATGGGCCGGCACGACTTCATCCGGCTCGGCGTGATCCCGTTCGCGCCCGGACCGCGGCAGGCCGACCTGATGGTGGTGTCGGGCACCGTCACGGACAAGATGGCGCCGGCGATCAAGCGGCTGTACGACCAGATGCCCGAACCGAAGTACGTGATCTCGTTCGGCTCCTGTTCGAACTCGGGCGGCCCGTACTGGGACTCGTACTGCGTGACCAAGGGCGTCGACCAGATCATCCCGGTCGACGTGTACGTGCCCGGCTGCCCGCCGCGGCCGGAGGCGTTGCTGCAGGGGATCCTCAAACTGCAGGAGAAGATCGCGGGCGAGGCGCTCGCCGACCGGTACGAGGAGCCGTCCGCGGCGGCGCTGACCCGCGGCCTGGTGCAGCCTTGAGCGCCGACGCACTGGAGGCGCTGACGAGTGCCGGCATCACCGCGACGTCGACGGACAGCTTCGGCCCGACCGCGATCGACGTACCGCCGGAGTCGTGGGTGGCGGCGCACGAGGTACTGCGGGATGCCGTCGGGCTCACGTTCTTCGACTTCCTGAGCGCTTCGGACGAGCTGACTGACGGCTTCCGGGTGGTGTCGCACCTCGCGGACTTCTGGGGCGGGTCGCACGTCGATCATGTGCTGGTGCGGACGCTGGTGCCGCGGGACAAGGCGGTGCTGCCGACGCTGTCCGAGGTGTACGCCGGGGCGAACTGGCATGAGCGCGAGACGTTCGAGATGTTCGGAATCAGCTTCGAAGGTCATCCGAATCTGATCACGCTGCTCCTGCCGGACGAGTTCGAGGGCCACCCGCTCCGCAAGGAGTTCGTCCTGGCCTCCCGGGTCGCCAAGCCCTGGCCGGGCGCCAAGGAACCCGGCGAATCCGACCACGCCCCCGCCGGCGCCCCCAGCCGCCGCCGCACCCTCCCACCCGGCGTCCCCGACCCCGAAACCTGGGGCCCGCGCCCACCAGGCTCCCCCGACCCAGACCCGCTAGCGGCCGCGCAGGCAGCCGCAACTCCCGCGCGCCCCCGACGAGCAGCAGGCGCAGGCGGGGAGCGCCGTGCGCGCCGCCAATCCCCGCCCACCGACGCGGCTCCGGCGAGCCCCCCGGACGCGCCGCCTGCGGAGCCCGCGACCGAAGCCGGGCCTGCTGAGCGGTCGGGGGATGGGTCGCCGGAAGAGTCGTCGTGATTCCTTCGGCCGAGGAGCTGGCGCGGTACACGTTGGAGCGTCAGCATCCGTTGACCCGTACGTGGGTCGACGACGCGCGCCGGCTGGCGATCCTGGCCGAAGAGCATGCGGCATTGGACATCCTGCTGGCCGAGGACCTGGACATCGCGACCCAGCGGACCGCGCGCCTGGCGCCGGGCAAGCCGGTCGAGGCGATGCTCAACCATTGGGTTGCCGTAGGCAATGACCTCCAGGTGATGTTCAGCATGCGCTTCGAGAACATGAACCTCGCCAAGCCGTTCGTCGACGCCACCCCGATGAGCCGCTCACCGAAGCCGAGCGACCTATCAGCGCTCGCCGAGGCGGCCCAGGAGTACTACGGCATCCACAATCCGCTCTACCTCCGCCTCTGGAGCGCGGACGCCGGCGTCGAGGGCACCGTGCCCGACCGCCGCTTCCTCGCCGCACCGATCAGCGAGCTGCAACCACGCGACGTACCGCCCGGCCTCGCGCTGCGCCCCGCGAAGAGCGTCGAACACTACGACGAGGCGCGCCGCGCATACGAGGCTGTGGACGCAGACCACCCGCACCACACCGAAGAAGCTGCCATCCAGGACCTCGAGGATCTCCAGGAATCCGCCGACGACGGTTTGCTCTTCGAGATCACGGTGAATGACGAGTGGGCCGGGTACGCCGCGGCCATCATCAAACCCGACGACGCCCTGGGCCTCCCGGCGTACGTCGTCCGCGAGCTCATCCTCGCCAAGCACCATCGCGGCCACGGCTACGGCCCCCACCTGAGCACCCTCCTCGCCCAGGCCCTCCCCGACCCGACCCGCATCTTCATCGGCACCATTCACTCCGCCAACCACGGCGCCCGCACCGCCGCCCTGACCGCCGGCCGCCACGACGTAGGCGGCTGGGTTCAGCTCCCGCTACGTCAGACCTGAGCGAGCCGCTCTGTCGGCTGCCCGGTGAGATTGGCGATGAGTTCGAAGTCCTTGTCCAGGTGAAGTAGAACCAACCCGGTCTGCTCGGCGGTAGCGGCGATCAATAGGTCTGCCACCGAAGGCGCTCGGTGCTGGCCGGCGGATGCGAGCTGCGACTGAACGACGACGGCACGACGCTCGGTCGCTGGGGTGACGTTTTCCACCGGCATAGCTGCGACGGGTGGCTGCTGCAAGAGAGAGCGATGCTCGTCCGCGGATCGCGCCGAGAACCCGACCTCGAGCAGGGTCACCGTGGTGACGTGCACGAGCCCGCGGTTGATGCGGTTCGCCCACTCCTCCCGATCGGGAGCCGTGCTCAGGCGTACCAGAGCCGACTTGTCGATCAGCCAGCGCCGGGAGTCGACGGTTGGTGTCATGACCAGGCCTGGTCCATGACCTCAGGGTCTTCCAGATCGCGAGCCAGGTCTGAGAATCGCTCCAGATCCGCCACGGTCACGGTAACCTCAGAGCGTCCAGCCTCCTGGCTGAGCTGTCGTCGCAGATACTCACTCCTGGACAGGCCCAGGCCGGCCGCTCGATGGTCGATCACCGCGAGCACGTCGTCCGGAACGTCGCGAATGAGAACGTCGCTCATGACGCACCTCCCTCGTCCGATATCTCATGATATCAGGACGGCGCAGGCGTGTAGTAGAAGACGTCTTCGCGGGTTATGTGGCCGGACTCCACGGTGCAGAGGGAGAGTTTGGTGGTTTGGGATTGGGCGCCGGTGGTGGTGTTGCGTTGGGTGAAGGTGAAGCGGATGGCGAAGTGGTTGGTGTGGAGGAGTGGGCCCAGGGTTTCGACGGCGAGGTATTCGATGTCGGTGTTGAGGCGGCGGGCGTTTTCGAGGATTGCGGCTACGCCTTTGAGTTCGGTCGCGGATTCGAGTGGGGCTGTGCGGATCACGTCCGGGGCCAAGTAGGCGACTGCTTCGTCCAGGCGGCCGGCGGACAGTGCGTCGACGTACCCCTGGGCGACCTCGGCCGTGGAGAGGACGCGGAATTCGTCGGCGTGCTCGCGGGCCCACTCCGCGAAGGTGAGGGCGGGGCGGCCGGTTAGTTCGGCGACTGTCGTGGTGACGGGCTCAGGGTTGTCGACGAGCGAGGCCCAGTAGCTGACGGCGCTGGCGGCGAGGGCTGGATCGGCGCCTTGGTCGAGCATGGCCTGACGGGCCTCGTCCCCCACGAGTGGTACGACGTGCATGTCCTTGCCGACCGCACGGGCGATGGTGGCGACCTGCTCGGCCTGGGTGAGTGCCTCGGGGCCCGTGAGCTCGTAGATCTGGCCGACGTGGCCGGGGTTGACGAAGCTGAGTACGGCGACCGCCGCGATGTCGCGCTCGTGGATCATCGACCGCGACGCCTCCGGGTACGGCAGCCGCAGCGTGTCGCCGGAGCGGAAGTCGGCGGCCCACGCCTGAGCGTTCACCGCGAACCCGCTCGGGCGCAGGAACGTCCACGCCTTGTCGGCATCGCGCAGCAACTGCTCGACATCACCCCACACCCCACCCTCGGCGGCGCTGAGCGAAGACAGATACACGACTCGCGAAGGCAACGCCGGACGATCTGCGACGCCCCGTCCGCGCTGAACGAGGGCCACAGCAGGAACGCAGCATCCACGCCGGCCGCAGCCCGTCGTACGGCGGCGACGTCGGTGATATCGCCCTGGATCAGCTCGATTTCGGGTGGGAAACCGGCGAGGTCCGGCGTACGGACGAGAGCGCGAACGGTCACCCCCGCCGCGCGCAGTCCGGCGACGACATGCCGGCCGACCCGACCGGTGGCTCCAGTGACAAGAACGGTAGTCATGACACGATCCTTTGACCTCAACGTTGGTTGAGGTCAAGCCGGACACACTAGGCTGGCGGTCATGCTGGAGTTCGTGGTGCGGGTGGTGGGCGTCCTGGTCGCCTTCCTGGTGGCGCCGTTGCTGGTCGGTCAGGCCGAGCACAAAGTGATGGCACACATGCAGTCACGGCTCGGCCCGATGTACGCCGGCGCGTTCCACGGCTGGGCGCAGCTGGTTGCCGACGGGGTGAAGTTCGTCCAGAAGGAGAGCGTCGTCCCGGCGGCCGCGGACAAGCGGGTCTTCGAGTGGGCCCCGGTCGTCGCGATCCTGCCGTACCTCGCCGCGCTCGCCGCGATCCCGCTGGCGCCCGGCATCGTCGGCGCCGACCTGGATTCCGGGCTGTTCTTCGTGCTCGCGGTGATGAGCATCGGCGTACTCGGTTCGCTGATGGCGGGCTGGGGCAGCGGCAACAAGTACAGCCTGCTCGGCGGACTCCGGGTCGCGGCCCAGCTGATGAGCTACGAGCTGCCGTTCGTGCTGTCCGCCGCGAGTGTCGCGGTCGCCGCCGGATCGCTCAGCCTGACCGGCATCGCGCACGCGTGGAACCCGTGGTGGCTGCTCTGGCAGCTGCCGGGCATGATCGTGTTTTTCATCGCGGGTCTTGCCGAGTTGCAGCGGCCGCCGTTCGACATGCCGGTCGCGGACTCCGAGGTGATCTTCGGCCCGTACACGGAGTACACCGGCCTGCGGTTCGCGATGTTCCTGCTCGCGGAGTACGCCGGGATCGTCGTCCTCGCGGGGCTCACAACGGTGCTGTTCCTCGGCGGCTGGAGCGGACCGGGCCCTGAATCGATCGGCTGGATCTGGACCATCGTGAAGGTCGCGCTGGTCTCGGTCGTGGTGATCTGGGTGCGCGTGTCGTTCCCGCGGATGCGCGCGGACCAGCTGCAGAAGCTCGCCTGGCAGGGCCTGGTGCCGGTGGCGCTGCTCCAGCTCGCGCTCACCGGCATCGGCGTCGTCGTCTTCTGACCCGGACGTGCGCCACTGACCAAACCCGCCTGAGGTGCCGCGCCGCGGGTGTGGTGAGCGCGCGTGCGCGTAGGTCGGGTCAGTTGGTCAGTGACGCAGGTCCGCCTAGGTCGTGGCCAGCGCCTCGGTGGGCGACAGCCGCGAGGCGCGGACGGCGGGGTACAGGCCGGCCAGCGCACCGATTACGAGCGTCGCCACGACTCCACCGGCAAGCGCCCAGACCGGGATCACCGTCAACCAGTTGTGGTACGACGCGTATGCCGCCGTGACCGCGGATCCGAGGAGCGCGCCGCCGACCCCGCCCAGCGCGGAGAGCAGCAGCGACTCGGTGAGGAACTGGGTGCGGATCTGACCGCGGGTCGCGCCGAGCGACCGGCGCAGGCCGATCTCCGCGCGGCGTTCGAGCACGGAGATCACCATGATGTTGGCGACCCCAACGCCGCCGACCAGGAGTGCGACCGCGCCGAGTCCGAGCAGCAGGCCGGTGAACGCCTGTCCAGCTGCTTGCTTCGCGGCGAGCGCGTCGGACGGCCGCGAGACCTCGACCTCGTTCGGCGCCTCGGGGTTGGCGGTTGCCCCGAGCACCGATCGGACCGCCGGCACCTGGGCGTCGTCCGACCTCGTGTAGATCGTGGTCGGGTGTCCGTCGAAGGACAGCTTGCTCGCCGCCGGCCAACCCATGAGCGCGGCGCTGTCCAGCTCCGGTGCGAGTGCGGCCGGCTCGAGGATGCCGAGGACGGTGAACCAGACATGGCCGATCAGCACCTGGGTGTCCGGTCCCGCCTTGGTGATCCCGAGCCGGTCGGCGGCGCTCGAGCCGAGCACGGTCGCCGGGTACGAGCCGGTCGCCGCGTCGATCCACTTGCCGCTGCGGACGGTCGCGCCGATGGTGTCGAGCAGGTTGGCGCGGGCGGCGTACGCGATGATGCCGTTGGTCTCGACGTCCGGGATCTTGTTGGTCCGGTAGACGGACGTGTCGTCGACCTTGCCGACCGCGGACTCGGCCCGGACCGGGCCGATCCGGCGGACCATAGCCTCGGCGGTGAGTGGCAGTTGGGCCTGCTCGCCGGTCAACCGGGTGCCGGGGGCAACCGTCAGAAGATTCGTGCCCAAGGCATCGAGTTGCCCGTCGAGCTCGGCCCGGGAGGACGACGAGATCCCGACGACGGAGACCATCGCGGCAATCCCGATCGCAATCCCCAACGCGGACAGGAACGCGCGGGTCGGCCGGGTCCGCAGACCGACGGCGCCTACCCGGACAACGTCACCCAGCTTCAGGGACGCCGGCTTGAGTTCGCCTCTCATGACCTCACCTCCTCGATGATGCGGCCGTCGCGCATGCGGACCTGGCGGGGGAGGGAAGCGGCGATTTCCCGGTCGTGCGTGATGACGACGACCGTCGTACCGGCCGCGTGCAGGTCGCGCAGCAGTTCCATCACGCCGGCGCCGGATGCGGAGTCGAGTGCCCCGGTCGGTTCGTCGGCGAGCAGTACGGCGGGTTCGCCGGCGACCGCTCGCGCGACGGCGACGCGCTGCCGTTCACCACCGGACAGCTCGTGCGGCTCGTGATCCAGCCGGTGCCCGAGCCCGACCCGTACGAGTGCGGCCGCGGCACGCTTCCGTCGTACGGACAATCGAAGGCCGGAGTAGAGCAGGCCGTCCGCGACGTTGTCCACCGCACGTACGCCCGCGGCCAGGTGGAACTGCTGGAACACGAAGCCGATCCGGGTCGACCGCAATGCCGACAACCCGGCGTCGGAGAGCCGCGCCACGTCGTACCGATCGATGTGGACGGTGCCCGAGGTCGGACGATCGAGAGTGCCGAGCACGTTCAGCATCGTGGATTTGCCGGAGCCGGACGGGCCGACGATCGCGACCAACTCGCCCGCCTCGATCCGCAAGCTGACTCCGTCGAGCGCGTTCACACCGCCCGGGTAGACCTTGGTGACCTCGCTCAGCTCGATCACTTCGGGATCCCCACCGTGGTGCCGGCCTTGATTCCGGAACCGCTGACCTCGACCTGGCCGCTCGCGAACAGCCCTGTCTGCACGGGCACGTAGTGCGACGTCGTGCCGTCGGTGACCTCGACGCCGAACCCGCCTTCGCGGAGCGCGACCAGAGCCGCCACCGGGACGGTCAGCACGTTCTTGCGTTCCGAGGCAGTGAAGGTGACATCAGTTGCCGCTGACGACCAAGCGGCCACCGCCTTTTGGTTGGCGATGGCAACGATCACTTCGACCTTGGTCTCGGGGTCCTTGTCCGGGCTCTCCGCCGGGATGATCACCGTCGACGCCTTCTCGATCCGGCCCGGCACGGTCCTGCCGTCCGGCAGCGCTACCGTCACTGCCGCGTTGAGCGTGGCGAGCCGCTGGTCCGCCGCGTCGAGCTGGACCGTGACGGCCCGGGTCGTGCCGGTGTAGGACAGCACCGGCTGGTTCGGGCCGAGCGGTGTGCCCTCCTGACCTTGCACGCTGTCGACGCGGATATGACCGGGCGCGAACAGCACGCTGCCGAGCTCGACGACGCCGGTCTCGTCCAGACCGAGATCGTCCTGCCACTCCTCGACCGCTTCGGCGGTGGCGGCGGTGTACTCGTCGTCGACGGTGAATCCCGCGTATCCCATCGCCCTGAGGTTCTGCTCGAGCTGCAGCACATCGTTGCCCTCGGCCCCGATCGACAGCCTCCGGTACGCCGGGAGCGCGCCGTACAGCAGGATCGTCGGCTTGTTGTCGATGCTGTAGACGGTGTTCCCGCGCCGCAGCTCCTGCCCGCTGTCCGGTACGGCGGTGACCGTGCCGGCGATCCGGCTGACGGCAGAGGACGTCGTACCGAAGCCGAGCTGGCCGTCCTGGGTCTCGGTGTCCTTCAAGGTCTGTTGCGTGACCTTGGTGGTGTTGACCGGCAAAGCCTGCGCCGGCTGATTCGATGCCTGACTGGTATCGCCGCGATTCACCAGGAACGCGCTCGCCGCGCCCCCGGCGGCCAGGACGACCACAGCCGTGAGGGCCTTCCGCATCACCGCGCCGCCAGGATGCTCTGGCACGCGTCCTGCGCCTTCTGGAAGTCGGGGTCGTCGGCGACGCCCGGGCCGATCATGATGCCGCGCTGGTCCGGCTTCGGGTCCGGGAACTTCTCGACACCGTTCTTCCGCATGCACTCGGCGTACTTGCGCCCGTTCTCGGCCTGCTGCGGGTTAGCGCTGCCCTGCGCCTGCGGGTCGTACTCACGGCAGGCCTCCATCGCCTTCTGGACCTGCTCCTGGGTGACACCGGAGTTCTTGTCGAACCTGAGCATCGGCCCCTTGCCGGGCTCCGGGTCCGGGACATTCAGGCCGTTCTCCCGCAGGCACTGGGTGAACTTGACCGCCATCTCGTCCTGGCTGAGGCTGGCCGGCGCGCTGCTGGGGGCGGTCGACCGGGCCCCTCCACTACCGGAGGCGACCTGAGTGTCGGGCTTGTCCGCTCCGCAGCCGGTGACGAGTACGGCGGCCGCCAGCACGGTGGTGGCCAGGATGGTCTTGCGCATCGGTGCGCTCCTCTCGTTTCCCCGCAGCCTTCGCCGTACGCCGTTTCCCGGCCGTTTCCGAGTGCGCTAACACGGGGGAAACACGGTCGTCGGGGATCATGGGGTGCGTGCGGGTTCTGGTGGTCGAGGACGAACCGTTGCTGGCGGCAGCGATCGCGGAGTGGCTGCGTGACGAGTCACATGCGGTCGACGTGGCCGGTGACGGCGGCGCCGCGCTCGAACGGCTGTCGGTGAACGCGTACGACGTCCTCGTGCTGGACCGCGACATCCCCGTCGTGCACGGCGACGAGGTGTGCCGGCAGTTGGTGCAGTCCGGGTCGGATACTCGCGTGCTGATGCTGACGGCCGCCGCCGCGGTCACCGACCGGGTGGAAGGCCTCGGGCTCGGTGCGGACGATTACCTGACCAAGCCGTTCGCGTTCGCCGAGTTGGCTGCCCGGGTGCTCGCGTTGGGGCGGCGAAGTCGTCCGGCCGATCCGCCCGTACTGCGACGTGCCGGCGTGACGCTGGACCCGGCGCGGCACGAGGTGTTCCGCGACGGCCGGTACGTGCCGCTGTCGAAGAAGGAGTTCGCCGTACTCGCGGAGTTGCTGCGGGCCTCCGGCGCGACCGTGTCGGCCGAACAACTGCTGGAGAAAGCATGGGACGAGCACGTGGACCCGTTCACCGGGGCGGTCCGGCTGACGATCCTCAAGCTGCGCCGGAAGCTGGGCGAGCCGGGGCTGGTCGAGACCGTCACCGGCGTCGGGTACCGCATCCCATGAGGCGGCTGACGCTGCGGGGCCGGCTGACCTTGCTGTACGGCGGGTTGTTCATGGTTGCCGGCGTGGTGCTGCTCGGGGTGACGTATGCGCTGTTCAACGCGAACCTCGGCCAGCAGTACCGCGTGATCGTGAAGGGGACGTACCTCAGTCCGGCGCCTGGAGCCCAGAAGCCACCGCCGCCGACCAACGACGTCTACGTGATGAACAAGGACGGCGCCGTACTCACCGGGTCGGATGCGGAGAGGGTGCTCGAGCAGCAGCGCGAGCAGGTCCGCCAGGCGGCGATCAAGTCGTTGCTGATCCAGGGGAGTGTCGCGCTGGTTGTAGTGGGTGGATTGGCGGCGGGATTCGGATGGTTGGTGGCCGGGCGGGTGCTGGCGCCGCTGCATCGAGTCACCGACACGGCTCGCCGGATCTCGGCTTCACCTGCGGCCTTGCACGAGCGGATTGCGCTCAAGGGGCCTGACGACGAGGTGAAGAACCTGGCCGATGCGTTCGACACGATGGTCGAACGGCTGGACCATTCGTTCGACGGCCAGCGCCGGTTCGTGGCCAACGCGTCGCATGAGCTGCGGACGCCGTTGACGCTCGGCCGGGCGCTGGTCGAGGTCGCGATGCACCGGCGTACGGCGTCTGCCGACGTGAAGGAACTGGGCGAGAGCCTGCTGACGATCAACGCGCGACACGAGCAGCTGATCGAGGGTTTGCTGATCCTCGCGGACTCCGAGAAGCAGCTGACGGCGGTCTATCCGGTGAATCTGAGCGACGTGCTGGACCACGTCTGCAGACAACTGTCCGCTGAGGCGGCGGAAGCGGGCGTCGAGGTGATCCGCGGACCGGGCGACGCGCCGGCGCGGGGGGATGCGCTCCTGCTCGAGCGCCTGGTGCACAACCTGGTACAGAACGGTATCCGCCACAACACGGATCCCCAGGCCATCACAATCGAGCCGCGCCGGGGCGAACAGGCGGGCGACAGTGCGCAGCCGCCAGTTGTGATGGGGCTGGGATCCGGGTCCGCCCGGTGGGTTCGCGTGATCAGCAAGACGGTCGGGGCGTCCGTGCAGGTGATCGTGACGAACACCGGGCCGGAGATCCCGCCGTACGAGGTGGAGAGCCTGTTCAAGCCGTTCTACCGGCTGGGCGCCGAACGGCTGGTCAGCGGGAAGGGCGCCGGGCTCGGGTTGTCGATCGTCCGCTCGGTGGCCGAGGCGCACGGCGGGACTGTCATCGCCGTACCGCGAGCCGGAGGCGGTCTGGAAATTACTGTGGAGCTGCCTGTCGATCCGGGCTGAGGCCATTCGTACAGATGACGAGAAGGAGGACACGATGAACCAGTACCTGCTCAGCATCTACCAGCCCGACGGTCCGATCCCCGAGCCCGAGGTCCTGCAGCCGATCCTGCGGGAGCTTCAGGCGTTGAACGAGGAGATGCAGGCGGCCGGCGTCTGGGTGTTCGCGGCCGGTCTGCACCCGCCGGACACCGCGACCGTGCTGAAAGCGCACGGTGACGAGGTGCTGATCACCGACGGCCCGTTCACCGAGGGCAAGGAGCACCTGGGAGGTTTCACCGTCATCCAGGTCGACGACCTCGACGCCGCACTCCACTGGGCCCGCCGCCTGGCCAAGGTTCTCCGCAACCTGTCCGTAGAAGTCAGACCCTTCCAGTCGTGACACCTGATCTGGCCGCGATCTTCCGCGCCGAGCACGGGCGGGCGGTCGCAGTGTTGACGCGGGTCTTCGGGGATCTGGAGATCGCCGAGGACGCCGTACAGGATGCCTTCGCGACGGCGGTGGAGAAGTGGGCGGAGAGCGGCGTACCGCCGAGTCCGGCCGGCTGGATCATCACGACCGCCCGGAACCGGGCGATCGACCGGCTGCGCCGCGAGTCCGCGCGGGCCGACAAGCAGGCCCAGGCGGCCCAGACGGCACTGTTGCATGCCCAGGACGAGCCGGAGGAGGTGGGTGCGGTGGACGACGATCGTCTGCGGCTGATGTTCACCTGCTGCCACCCGGCCCTCGCGCTGAACGTCCGCGTCGCGCTCACCCTCCGCATGCTCGGCGGCCTCACCACCACCGAGATCGCGCACGCGTTCCTCGTCCCCGAGCCGACGATGGCGCAACGCCTGGTCCGCGCCAAGGCGAAGATCCGCGCGGCCGGTATCCCGTACCGCGTCCCGTACGAGGCCGATCTGCCCGAGCGCGTGCGCGGCGTACTCGCCGTCGTCTACCTGATCTTCAACGAGGGGTACGCCGCGTCGTCGGGCGAATCCCTCGTTCGCGACGAACTCGCGCTCGAAGCCATCCGCCTCGGCCGGCTGGTGGCCGACCTCATGCCCGACGAACCCGAGGCCGTCGGCCTGCTCGCCCTGATGCTCCTTCAACAAGCCCGCCGCCCCGCGCGGGTCGGGGCCGACGGCGGGCTCATCCGCCTCCGCGAGCAGGACCGCACACTCTGGGACCGCCCGCTGATCACCGAGGGCCATGCACTGGTACGCCGATGCCTCCGCCGCAACCAGCCCGGCCCGTACCAACTCCAGGCAGCCATCAACGCCGTCCACGCCGACGCGACATCAGCCGAGTCGACGGATTGGCGCCAGATCGTCCAGCTCTACGACCACCTCCTGACCCTCGAGCCCTCTCCGGTGGTTGCCCTCAACCGAGCCGTCGCAGTCTCTGAAGTCGATGGCCCCGCCGCGGCGCTGACCCTCGTCGACGCGCTCGACCTTGACACCTACTACCTCTTCCACGCGATCCGCGCCGACCTCCTGACGCAACTGGGCCGCGCGCCAGAGGCGCAAGCGGCCTACCAGCGCGCTCTCGCCCTGACCCCCAACGAAGCCGAGCAGCACTTCCTCCGATCACGCCTCGAGCACCTCCCGCCGGGCTGACCCGCCGTTCTGTAAGGTCCACCCGTGCGGGGATTTGAGTTGGTTTGTGAGGTGGAGCCGCCTACCCGGCCTGATCTGAAGCGGGTTCGGCATCAGATCGGGGTGATGAGTCCGATCGCGGACGGGTTCCTGATCCCGGACAACCACATCGGCCGGGCGACCGTTTCCAGCGTCGCGGTGGCCAACGAGGTGCAGTTGATGGGTGCCCGGGGCATCGCCTGCCTCAACTCCCGTGACCGCAACCTGCTCGGCTTCCGCAGGGATCTGCTGACGGCGGCGGCGTACGGCGTGGAGCAGTTCTTGTTCGTCCACGGGGACGAACCCGCGGAAGGTGCCCGGACGAGTCAGCTCACGGTCCGCACGATGATCGAGCAGGCACGCGATACGACGTACCCCGGCTGCAACCCCTTCCAGGTCGGCGCCGCGACCCGCCTGACCAAGGTTCCGCGCTGGAAGGCCGAGGCCGACTTCCTGTACGTGCAGGTCAGCTACGACCTCGACGAGCTCCTCCGCTGGCGCGACTCGGTCGACCTCGGCATCCCGGTGTACGCCGGCGTGATGGTGCTGGCCTCGGCGAAGATGGCCCACGACCTCGCCGCTCTGCCCCAGCTCAAGATCCCGCCGGCCCTGATCGAGGCGGTCGACCAGGACCGCGACGCCGGCGTCGACCACGCCTGCGAGCAAATCCTCGCGATCCGTGACTCGGGTGCGTTCGACGGCGTTCATCTGATACCGGTGAGCCGGTACCGGCAGGTCGCCGCCCGGCTCGAGCGCGAGCTTTAGCGCGCCGGATCGGGTCGTGGGAGGCTAGTGTCCTGCTTAGAGACGGGAGGTGGAGCGTGGGGGTGCCGGGTAAGGGGCTGGTCGAGGGGCTGAAGGTCACCGCGAGGACGCTGGCCCGTCGGTCTGTCACCGAGCAGTATCCGGATGTCCTGCCGGAGTTGCCGCCGCGCAGTCGTGGTGTGATCGCGCTGATGGAGGAGAACTGCACCTCCTGCATGCTGTGCGCCCGCGAGTGCCCGAGCTGGTGCATCTACATCGACTCGCACACCGAGACCGCGCCGTCGGTCGGTGAGCAGGCGCGGGAGCGCAGCCGGAACGTGCTGGACCGGTTCGCGATCGACTTCAGCCTGTGCATGTACTGCGGGATCTGTATCGAGGCCTGCCCGTTCGACGCGCTGTTCTGGTCGCCGGAGTTCGAGTACGCCGAGACCGACCTGCGCAACCTGACCCACGAGAAGGACCGCCTCCGCGACTGGATGTGGACCGTGCCCGCGCCGCAACCCATCGACCCCGGCCCGACGGCAGAGCCCCCCGGCCCGACGGCTGAGACCCCCGGCCCGACGCAAGAGGACGAGGCGTGACCACAGCCCTGTTCAGCGTTGCGGGAGCCGTCGCCCTCATCGCCTCGGTCCTGGTCGTGACCTCCCAGCGGATCGTGCACGCCGCGCTCTGGCTGGTCGTCGCGCTCGGGGCGATCGCCGGCTGCTTCGGCGTCCTGCATGCGGAGTTCGTCGCGCTGGTCCAGATCCTGGTGTACGTCGGCGCCATCGTCGTCCTGGTGCTGTTCGCGCTCATGTTGACCAAAGCGCCGACGAACCCACTGCCGAGCCTGACGACCGGCCGCAGCCCGTTCGCGGCCGTCGTCGCGGCCGTGCTGGCACTGGTCCTCGGCGCCGGCGTGGTTCTTGCTTTTGGCAACGAGAAGATCAAGCCGGTGGTGGACGGATCCGCGCAGGCAGTGGGAACGCAGGTCTTCAAGACCTGGGTGCTCCCGTTCGAAGTTCTCTCGGTCCTCCTGCTGGCCGCGCTGATCGGCGCGATCGCCCTGTCCCAGCGGAAGAAGGAGGACTGACGTGCCGTTGATCCTCCCGCTGCTGCTGGCCGTCGTGCTGTTCTGCATCGGGGTGTACGGCGTTCTCGCGCGTCGCAACGTGATCACCCTGCTGATGGCGTTCGAGCTGATGCTGAACGCGGTCAACCTCAACCTCGTCGCCTTCGACGCCTGGCGGATCAACGACGCCACCGGCCAGACGCTGGCCGTCTTCGTGATCACGCTCGCGGCGGCCGAGATCGGTCTCGGCCTGGCGATCGTCCTGCTGCTGTTCCGCGGCCACGGTCACGTCGACGCCGACGCCGCGCGGGACCTCGCCGAACAGGACGATGCTGAACGGAACGAGCTGGTCGAACAGGAGAAGGCCACGTGATCGCCACCGCCTGGCGGGTGGCCGGCGTCGGCTTCTCGCTCCTCGTCGTGCTGGCCGCCGCTCTCCTGTACGGCGTGGACCCGCAGCAGACCAAGGCCGGCGGCGCGATGATCGGCGAGGACTTCTGGTTCTCGTACGAGTTCCGCACCGACGGCCTCACCGTGCTGATGCTCGCCGTCGTCGGTGTCGTCTCCGCCTGCGTCCAGATCTACTCGATCGGCTACGTCCGCGAGCGCATCGCGTCGTACACGGCTCTTGTCACCCTGTTCACGGCGGCGATGGTGACCGTCGTGATCTCGGACAACCTGTTCGTCCTGCTGATCGGCTGGGAGGTGATGGGCGCCTGCTCGTACCTGCTGATCGGTCACTACTGGGAGCGCCGCGACGCCCGGGCCGGTGCGATGAAGGCGTTCCTGATGACCAGGCTCGGCGACGTCGGCTTCCTGTTCGGGATCTTCGTGCTCGGTGTCGGCTACCACACCTTCCGGATCTCCGAGCTCGGCAGCGGCCCGATCGAGCCGCGCACGTTGACGATCGGCACGATCCTGCTGCTGGTCGGTGTCATCGGCAAGTCTGCGCAGGTCCCGCTGCAGACCTGGCTTCCGGACGCGATGCCTGGCCCGAGTCCGGTCAGTGCGCTGATCCACGCGGCGACGATGGTTGCCGCCGGTGTCTTCCTGATCGCCCGGCTGTACAACGTGTTCGTCGAGGCCCGGACCACCCTGACCGTGCTGGCCGTCGTGGCCTGCGTGACGATGCTGTTCGCCGCCTCCTGCGCGATGGCGGCCGTGGAAGTGAAGCGGGTACTGGCCTGGTCGACCGTCAGCCAGTTGGCGATCATGTTCGCGGCGCTCTCGCTCGGTACGCATGACGGTCGACGTGCAGCGCTCTTCCAGCTGTTGACGCATGCAGCGTTCAAGGGCCTGCTGTTCCTGTGTGCCGGCGTACTCCTGCATCAGGTCGGCAGCGCCGCCTTCGTCGTACTGCGTCGTTACACGCGCCGCGGTGCTTCGCGGAAACAGTTGCGCGTGACGTTCGTGACGATGACGATCGGCCTCGCGGCGCTGGCCGGCGTACCGGGGTTCTCCGGGTTCTTCTCCAAGGACGCCGTGGTCGCAGCAGCGTGGGAGCAGGCGAAGGACGGTTCGACGGTCGGGTGGATCGTGCTCGTCTCGGTCTGCCTGACCGCGGCGATGACGGCGTTCTACTGCGTGCGCATGTGGCTGTGGGTGTTCTTCCGTACTCCGGCGCTCGCGGGCGCGGTCGGCGCGTTCGAAGGCGACGACCCGATGGCGGATCTCGACGAGCCCGACGCGAACAAGCTTCGCGACGGGTCGTGGCTGATGCTCGCGCCGATGGTGCTGCTCGCGATCGGCGCAATCGGGCTGGGCTACGTCGACGGCGTCCACCTCAACCTGCCGATCGCGCTGGTCACGACCGTTCTCGCAGTGCTCGGCGGCTTCGCGGCGTACTCGCTCTGGCAGCGGGGCGCCGATCCGCGACCGGTCGTGCTGGAGCGTGAGTACGGCGTGGATCCGGCGTACCAGCGACTGTTCGTCGTGCCGGTGGAATGGCTGGCGAAGCTCGCGGTCGGCAACGACCGGGACGTGATCGGGGGCTACGTGCGGGCGGCCGGGCGGGCCGGCGTACTGGCCTCGCAGGGCTTCCGGAAGCTGCAGACGGGCAACGTGCAGACGTACCTGACCGCGGCCGTGATCGGTGCGGTCGCGCTGGCGATCCTGGCGGGGGTGATCGGCTCGTGAGCGAATCGTTGCTAATCGCCCTCATCGCGGTGCCGACGCTGACGGCTGTCGTCCTGTGGGCGCTGCCCGTCGTGACGGCCGATCGTGTCGCCGCGCTGGTCGGGACGGTCGTGTCGGGGGTCCTGCTGGTCGCGTCGCTCGTCCTCTGGTGGGACATGCGCCGCCCGCACTGTCCATGCACAGTGGAGGCTGTTTACGGTCCGCTGCCGAGGACCTTGCCCGGCAAGTTGACGCCGGACGTCGACATCAACGTGCCGTGGATCCCGTCGCTGGGCGTGCGATTCCATCTCGCCGTCGACACGATCTCGCTCCCGCTGATCACGTTGACGGCGCTGCTGGTCCTCCTGTGCTGCGTGTACTCGTTGAAGATCACCCCGCGCATCGGCCGGACCCGGTCCCTGATCGCGTTGCTGCTGGTGATCGAAACCGGTGTGATCGGCGCCTTCGCGGCCGCCGACCTCGTGCTGTTCTTCGTGTTCTTCGAGATCGTGCTGATCCCGATGTGGCTCGTGATCGACATCTGGGGCGACGACCACGACCGCGCCGGGCGCCGACGCGCCGCGACCACCTTCATCCTGATGACGGTGTTCGGCTCGGCCTTGATGCTGCTGGGCTTCCTGCTCGTCCATCGGCACGCGGGGACGTTCGACCTGGTGTTCCTCGGGCAGCATCCGATCAAGGGCGGACACGGTGTACCGCTTGCCGCCGCCATCCTGATCGCGGTCGGGCTCGCGGTGAAGATGCCGCTCTGGCCGCTGCACATCTGGTTGCCGGACGCTCACGCCAAGGCACCGACGGTCGGCTCGGTGCTGCTGGCCGGCGTACTGCTGAAGCTGGGCAGCTACGGCATGATCCGCATCCTGCTGCCGGTGCTGCCTGATGCGACGGCCACCATCGCGCCGTACCTGGCCGGGTTCTCGGTCGTCGCGATCGTCGCCGGGTCGCTGGCTTGTCTGGCGCAGACCGATGTGAAGCGGCTGATCGCTTATTCGAGCGTCGGGCACATGGGCTTCATCGGGCTCGGGATCGCGACGATGTCACCGGAGGGTCTGAACGGCGCGCTGTACGCGAACCTTGCCCACGGCATCATCACCGGCCTGCTGTTCTTCCTGGCCGGGGCGATCAAGGACCGGCACGACACCAGCGATCTGCGCGCGATCGGCCGGGCGCTCTACGCGCGGCTTCCCCGGATCAGTGGGCTGCTCACGTACGCCTGCCTCGCGTCGCTCGGGCTACCCGGCCTGGCTGGGTTCTGGGGTGAGATGCTTGTCCTGCTCGGCGCCTACCACCCGGCCGATTGGTTGCCTCGAGCCACTTTCATCGTGCTGATGGTGATCGCCGGACTGGGCGCCGTACTGACCGCGGCGTACTTCCTCCGGCTGATCCGCGAGCTGTGCCAAGGTGATCCCGCCGAGAACCCGCCCGCCGCGTTCGCCGTCGACCTGAGCCGGATCGAGTTCGTGACCTTCGTCCCGTTGGTCGTGCTGACTGTGTTCCTCGGCCTCTGGCCCTTCACGTTGCTCAACCAGTGGACGTTCCTATGACGCTGACCTGGACCGATTGGCAGGCGATCGCCGTACCGCTGGTGCTGGCGATCGGCGCGGTTGCGGTGCTGCTGGTCGACAGCTTCTGGAGAAGCGCTTCGGCCGAGTTGCGCCATACCGTCGTCACGCTGCTGACGAGTGCGGTGATCCTGTTCGGGCTCGTCTTCGTGTGGGCGCAGCGGGGCGGATTCAAGCCCGCGTTCTGCCGGCCGGCGGTCGAAGGGCCGGCGGAGTGCAGTTTCGTGTTCGAGCCGTTGACGGCCGGGTTGTGGGCGGTGCTGCTGGTCGGCGGGCTCGGCGTGGTGGGCCTGTCGACGTACCGGCTCCTGGCCTCGGACGTGCCGATCGGTGAATACCACTTCCTGCTGCTGAGCGCGCTGACCGGCGCGACCGTCCTGGCGGGTGCGCGCGATCTCGCGACGCTCGTGATCGCGCTCGAGGTGGTGTCGCTGCCGAGCTTCGCGATGGTCGGACTGCGGCGGGACCGACGCGGATCCGAGGGCGCGATGAAGGCGTTCCTGGTGTCGGTGCTGTCGACCGCGGTGATGCTCTTCGGTGTCTCCTACTTGTACGGCGTGACCGGCTCGCTCTACCTGGCCACGATCGCGAACCGGCTGAACGGTCTCGACCCCGACCTCGGGCGGGTGGCGTTCGCGGCCGGGCTGTTCGTGATCGTCGGGTTCGCGTTCAAGATCGCGGCGGTGCCGTTCCACGCATGGTTGCCGGACACGTACGTCGGAGCGCCGATCGAGGTCACCACGTTCCTTGCGGTCGTCTCGAAGTCGGCCGGGGTCGCCGGACTGCTCGTGCTGGTGACGGCCGGGATCGCGCCGGACGGCTCGCACCTGCGCACCGTGATCGCGATCCTGGCGGCTCTCACGATGACGGTCGGCAACCTCGCGGCGCTGCGTCAGGTCGAGGCGGTCCGGCTGCTCGCCTGGTCGTCGATCGGTCAGGTCGGCTTCCTGCTCGCACCGTTGGCCGTCGGCGACGCGCAGGCGGTGGTCGGGTACCTGGCGGCGTACGTCGTGGTCACGCTCGGCGCGTTCGGAGCGGTCGCCGTCGTACAGCGTCATCGCCCCGGTGGCCTGTTGACCGACTATCGCGGCATGGTCCGCTCCGAGCCCGGTCTCGCCGCGGCGCTGATCTTCTTCCTGGTCGTTCTCGCCGGTCTGCCGCCCGGTCTGGCGGGCCTGTTCACGAAGTTCGCCGCCTTCCAGGCTGTGATCGACGCACACCTCGGCTGGCTGGCGATCGTGATGGCCCTCAATGTGATGATCGGCCTCGCCGTCTACCTGCGCTGGGTCGCCGAACTCTTCCGGCTCCCCGCCGACGACCCGTTCTCGGTCGACATCGAGACCCCAGCCGTCGCGATGCTCTCCCTGTTCGCCGCCCTCACCGCGGTCGTCTCAGTCCTCCCCAGCGTCCTCTTCGCGCTGGCGACCTAGGAAGTCTTCGTACTGCGACCACACGCGGCGCCAGAGCTGGTCGCGGTCGGAGGCGCTGTAGTGGGGGAGCGGGAGGTGGAAGAGGTCGGCCAGGGCACTGAAGTAGTCGGTCGGGTTTTCGAGCAAGGTGTTGTCGACCCGGTCGGCGAAGGTCTCACTCAGACCGACAGAGCGCAGTACGACCACGGATTTCGGCGTACGGCGGAACGCGGACGCGAGTCGCACGAAAGGTGAGGTGGGATCCGTCGACAACCGAGCGTGCTGGGCGGCGAACGCGTCCAGCCCGACCGGCGCCGACTCGAAGTCCATGCCGATGAGATTCGCGCGGGGATCGTGGTCGAGGCGCCAGCCGTCGGTCAGCTCCGACGGACGCAGGCGCAGCGTGAACGGATACTGATCCACCTCCCCGACCTCGAGCGGCATCGGCTGACGCAGACCATCACCGAGACCGACGTCGGCCAGCCAGACGCGGTCCGGGTCCTCGATCAGTCCGGTCACCGTGAGGACCATGTGGCTGGCGTCGACTCCGCCGGGACGGTTGACCGTTTGTACGCCGCCGCGGTGCATCTGCACGCCGTACCCGAGCTCTGTCAGCAGCAGCGCGAACGACCCGTTCAGCTGAAAGCAGTACCCGCCGGCCTCCCGGGTGATCATCCGCTTCACCACGTCCTCCGGCTCCAGCGGACCGCCCGGCGTCAGCTGGTACTGGATGGACTCGTACGGCACCTGGTCGACAAACGCCTCGTGCAGTCGCGTCAACGCCTCCAGCCGCGGCGGACCGTCATACTCGCCGATTCCGATCCGCTGCAGGAACGCCGTGGTATCCATGCGCCTTAGGCTAGGCGAGGTGATCGACGTCCTCGACCGAACAGCAGCGCTCGCCATAGCTCCTGAGCTCGGGGAGGTGTTCGCCGCGGCCTTCGGCGCTCCTGGGTACGACGAGGAGCCTGATCCCGGCCACTTCGCGACCGACCAGCTCCCGACCCACGCGGACCGCGACGACTTCAGGCTGGTCGCCGCTCGCTCGGACGGGAGTGTCGTCGGCTTCGCGTACGGGTTCACCGGGCAGCGCGGGCAGTGGTGGTCGGATCGGATCGCCAACGCTGTGACGCCGGAGCTCGCCGACGAATGGATCGGCGGCCACTTCGAGGTCGTCGAGCTCGCCGTACGGCCCGATGCCCAACGCAACGGTCTCGGAGCGGAGCTGATGACGGCGTTGATGGCGGGTCTGCCGCATCGCCGGGCGCTGCTCACGACGTACTCCGATGACCGTCCGGCGCCGCGGCTGTACCGACGGTTGGGGTGGCAGCTGCTGGTCCAGGACCTCGGCTGGGGCAGCGCGCTCTACGGTTTGGACAGAGGTGTGCCGGAAACGCGTTGACCTGGCAGGGTAGGGCTCATGACTTCTGAGCGGATCTATGTCGGGAGCTACACCAGTCAGGCCGGCGGCGGCGACGGGATCGCGTTCGGCCCCTTGGACGGGCTGGAGACTGTGGCGACGATCGCCGACCCGTCGTTCCTGGTCAGGTCCGCGGACGGGCGGTTCCTCTACTCGACCGACGAGGAGGACAACGGCCGGATCGCGGCGTTCGCGATCCAGCCGGACGGCGGCCTCGAGCTGCTCAACCAGCAGCCGACCGGCGGCATGCACCCCTGCCATGTGGACGTCGACCCGTCCGGCCGGTTCGTCCTGTCGGCCAACTACACGTCCGGGTCGGTCGCTGTCCACCCGATCAACGAGGACGGCTCGCTCGGCGAGAGGACGTACTTCGTCCAGCGCTCCGGGACCGGACCGAATGCCGAGCGTCAGGAAGGTCCGCACGCGCACCAGATCGCGTTCGACCCGGCCGGTGAGTACGTGTTCGACGTCGACCTTGGGTCCGACACCGTGTACTCGTCGACGCTCACCGAGGACGGGCAGTTCGAGGAGGTCGACCGGTTGCACATCCACCCGGGTGCCGGACCGCGGCACATCGTGTTCCACCCGACGGCGGGCGCGGCGTACGTCATCAACGAGCTCGACTCGACGCTGACCGTCTGCAGCTACGCCGCCGGGAAGCTGCAGACCGTGCAGACCGCTTCGACGAGGCCGGCCGACTCGCCGGGCGAGAACTTCCCGGCCGAGCTGCTGATCTCCGCCGACGGCCGGTTCCTGTACGGCTCGAACCGCGGTGACAACACCATCGCGGTCTTCGCGACCGCGGCCGACGGCCTGTCCGTGGAACTGGTGCAGACCATCGGCTCCGGCGGCGACTGGCCGCGACACCTTGCCTTCAGCAACGACGGACAGACGCTGTACGCCGCCAACGAGCGCTCGGACCAGATCGCGACCTTCAGCATCGCCGACGACGGCCGGCTGACCGCTACAGGTGAGCCGGTCAGCTGGCCGAAGCCGGTGTGCATCCTGCCTGTCTAAGACCTAGACGAGCTTCTCGAAGAAGAACTCGTGCTTGAGGAACGACACGTCGTACTCGTGACCCGGGTACGGCGGGTTCAGCTGCGACGCCTGGAACAGACGCCAGCCGTCCTTGAGCGCGTCCAGTCCGGTCGTGTACGGCGGCTCGTCGGAGTCACCCGTGGTGGGGTGGGTCTCGCCGGTGCCGTCGTACGTCGACCAGCCGACCACGCGCGCGTCCAGCGCGGAGGAGGCCAAGTAGAGCACCAGCACCTGCTGGCGCAGTCCGGTCTGCGCCGGGGTCTCTGCCGTGGCGGTCATACCATCTCCTTCTTGACCTTGGCGTGCGGGTTGTTGGCGCGATCGGTGATGACGCGCTGCGGCCGGTTCGAGACGCGGGTGACCCAGTAGTTCGGGTCGTAGGTGTCGTCGCCGCTGATCGCCCGCCACAGCACGATGCGGTTGTACTTCTCCAGCCGGCCGGTCGCGTTCTCGTACCAGGGGAAGTTCTGCTCGAGCTCCGCCGCGACCGCGTCGTCGTACAGGTCGTCGGTGTTCCAGAGCCGGACCTGCCGGACGGTCGGGTTGAAGCGGATCTTGAACATGTAGCGGTCCAGGTCGCTGTCGTTCTTGCGACCGCCGTGCCAGATGCCGTGGTGCAGGAACTGGACGGTGCCGGCCGGGCAGACCAGTCGGGTCTGGCCGAGCAGGTTCTGGTAGCGGCCGGTGTCGGACTCGTTGGTCCGGCGCAGGTGGCTGCCGGGAACGCTGAGCGTGCCGCCCATCTCGAGCGTCACGTCCTGCGGGTAGTACATGAGTTGTACGTCGAAGGCGTCGGTGCGGACGTCGATGATCGCGTCACCGTGCAGGTTCTGCGCCTCGCCCTCGTGTGCCTTGCGGATGTGCACGGCGTGGTGGTCGACGGTCGGCTCGGGGCCGACCAGGCTGTGGATGGCGCCGGCGACCTCCGGCAACTCCACCAGCCGCTGGACGAAGTCGCTGTCCACGAACGCCTCGGACAGTGGAGTGCCGTACGGGACGGCCGGCACCCCGGCTTTCAGGACCTCGATCGCCTGCTGGTTCATGTCGTCCGGTACGACGGCGTCCATCCGGAGCGCGCCGGTGGCCACGAAATGCGCCATCTGTACCGAGGTGAGCAGGTGCTTGCGATGCGGATGGGGCATCAAGACTCCCATGGTGGGTAGTGGTTACTACTCCTCCAGCGTAAGTTTGGATAGCGTTGTCTCGCGTGGGCTGTGATCACCACTAGTGGTAATTTCTCACCATGATCGAGCTGCATCTGGCCAGTCCGCCCGAGGTGGTGAACGTCGGCGCGGGGATCCACGGGGTGCGTAAGCGCAGGGACGTCTTCCGCCTGCCGGACCTCTGGCAGCTGCACGTCTACAACTACACAGCCGACCTGACCGTCGACGGCACCACCTACGCCGTCACGCCGGGCTGCGTCTCTCTCACCCCTGCGGGGGCGTCGGTGCAGTTCGACTACCTGGGTCGTTCGGAACACCTGTACGCCCACTTCCGGCCGCGCGTGTCCGGCCAGCCGTCGCATGTCCCCGTCGTACAGGACGCGGCCGCGATTGCGCCCCTGCTCTCCACGCTGCTGCGGTCCGCGATCGAGTCCTCCCCGTCCGGCTCCGGGCGTACCACCGCCGAGGTCTGGACCGCTCTGTGGCGCATCGCCGACCTCACGCCGGCCACGACCGAGACCGGGCATCCAGCCGTCGCCACCGCCATCGCCTACATCGAGGCGAACCTCGCCCAACCGCTGACCGTGCCCGCGCTGGCCCGGCTGGCCGGTGTCTCGCACAACCACCTGACCCGTCTCTTCCAGCACGAGACCGGTCAGACGGTCATCGCCTACATCCGCACCCGCCGGATGAACCGCGCCCGCCACCTCCTGGTGTCGTCCACGTTGTCCATCCCCGCGGTGGCCGCGTCGGTGGGGATCCCCGACCTGCAGGCCTTCAACAAGACGTGTCACCGCGAGCTCGGCGCGTCGCCGCGCGCGGTGCGTAATGCGGTGGCCGGAGCAGGGCCGGCGGGCTAGCGTTCCAGCCATGTACGAGCTGATCCCGGTCGCCGACGCCCCGCAGTACGACGAGGAGGCCGAGCAGCGCTTCGTCGAGGAGTGGCCGGAGTTCATCTTCCACGACGAGGGCGTGAAGCCGTACCGGGATCGGCGTGTGCAGTACTTCCCGCAGTGGGAGTTCTATCTCGTGTCGTCCGACGAACGGCTGATCGCGGGGTGCTGGGGAGTGCCGATCGCGTGGGACGGGACGGTCGCGGATCTGCCCGGTGGGTTCACGGATTCGCTGGCGCGGGCGGTGACGTCGTACGAGGAAGGCGTCGTACCGAACACCTTCGTGCTGATGGCGGCCGCCGTACGCTCCGACGAACAGGGGCAGGGCCACGCCGGCCGCGTGATCACGGCCGTCCGCGACCGTGCGATCGCCGGCGGCCTCCCGCAGGTCATCGCCCCGGTCCGCCCCACCCTGAAGTCGCGCTACCCGCTGACCCCGATCGAAACCTTCATGACCTGGACCCGTCCCGATGGTCTACCGCTGGACCCCTGGCTCCGCACGCACGTCCGCCTCGGCGCGACTCTGCTGGCCCCGGCGCCCGCGTCGCAGACCATGACCGGCACGGTCGCCGAGTGGGAGAAGTGGACCTCGATGCTGTTCCCGTCATCCGGCACCTACACGATCCCTGCCGGCCTGACCACTCTGGATGTCGACCGCGACGCCGACCTCGGCACGTACGTGGAGCCCAACATCTGGCTCCGCCACGCCTAGGCCGTGTCGGCGAGGGGGAACGCCGTAGCGACGGCGGCGGTGCGGCTGTTCACGCCGAGACGCTCGTAGATGTTCTCCAGGTGCTTGCGAACGGTGCCTTCGGCAACGAATAGCCGGCGGGCGATCTGGGTGTTGCTGTGCCCGGCCGCGACCAGGCGGAGCAGCTCCCACTGGCGACTGGTCAGATCGGGGATGCCGGCCCGACGGCGCTCCAGGTCGCGGCGGATGTCGACCAGGTGCGGCCGGAGCAGCTGAAGCATCAACCGCTCGCGCTCCGAGAACGCCTGCGCGGTGGTGCGGAACAGCAGCATCCGGCGGTCCTCGCCGTCGTGCTCCGGGAACGGCACCGCGATCTCGCTCCGTACTCCGTTCATCCGCTCCCACAGGCCTGCCTCGCTGTTCGCCAGTTGGCGCGCGGACAGGTAGTCGGACATCATCCAGACGCTTTCGTGGTCGCCGGTCTGCTGGGGCCGGCTGCAGATCTTGTGCCGCCAGTACAACTGCCAGAACAGCTCGTCGCAGTCGTCGTCCAGGCCCGGAGGCGAGCCGGTCAGCTCCTCCAGGCCGATGAACACGCGATCCTGCGGCCGGCTCACCTGGAACGTGATGTCGTCGGCCGGGATCAGCTCGCGGAGGGCACGGAGTACCTCCCGCGGGAACTCCTCCCCGGCGCCGCCCCACCGATGGTGATCGACGACGTCGAGCATCCGGCGCAGATCGCGTTCGGTGACCGTCAACTGTTCCATGGCTGCCTCCCCCCTGCAATTCAGCCTAGATCCGATCTCCCACGGGGCAATACGCCGAACTTCGTATGGCCTGCCGGGCCCGGTCGCGGCAACGGTGGATGAGGGCGGTATCGCGCCGCCCGTTCTCGGGAAGGAACGACCATGAAGCAACTGACTCGTCTGGCCGCACTGCTGGTCACGTTGATCCTGTCCGCGGTGGCCTTGTCCGGTACGGCGTTCGCCATGGAGCCGCGTGATCCTTGGGGGCATTCACCCGTTGCCGCGCCTTCGAGTGCCCCGCCGTCGAACGTCGCGCCATCGATCGTTCATGTGGTGGGACCGTCCACACTGCAGGTGATCGGCCTGATGCTGTGCGCGGCCGTCATCGCATCGATCCTGACCGCCCTCGTCCTGCACCGGCCCCACCTGCACGCGACCGGAATCTCATGAAACCTGCGGCCTCGCCGTGTGCCGCTGCTGCGTCAGGGCTCGGCGCTGACCGCCAACGCTGCGAGGCCGTGGTTGAGGATGCCTTTGACCACGGCCAGCGCGTAGGACTCGTCCGGACCGGTGATGACCTGGTGGGACCAGCCGATGACGTCCTCGAAGGCTCTGACATGGCGGTAGTAATGGATGGCGTCCTGGTCGATGGCGTGCGGGCCGTAGCCGTCGAGGAACGCTTCGAGCTGGGTCGGCGTGGTGGGGCCGACGTCGCCCATGCCGCCGAGCATGAACATCAGGTCCTGCTCGCGGGGCGCGAAGATGACGTCGTCCCAGTCGATGAGATGCAGATGCTCGTCGACCAGGACGTTGCCGAGGTGCGGGTCGCCGTGGCAGACCACCCGCGGGCCGGACGGCGCGGGCGGGCGGTTGGTTCTGAGGTCCGTGATGATGAGCTCGTACTGCTTCCACACCGCCGCCAGCTCCTCCTCGACCTCCCCCTCAGGCGTCTCCAGGCGCTTGCCGACCTCCTCCGCGATCGCCGGCGTCCGTACGTCGATGTGGCTGTGCTTCGGCAGGGCATCCCTCAGGCGCTGCGGCGGCTCCGAGTCGTGCACCCGCCGGATCAGGCCGCCGTACTCCGACCACTGCTCGTCCGTCAGCCCTGATTGAGCCGCCCGCACGCCGTTGATCCACGGCGTGATCGTCAGCCGCTTCTTGGCGTGGACGGACCACAGGCCGCCCTCCGTGGTCCGGATCAGCTCCGGTACGCCGGGCAGCCCGCTGTCGGCCAGGAACGCCGCAACCTGATGACCCGTGTTCGTCCCGGCGGCGCTCCACTTCACGGCGTACGTGTTGGTCGCCGTACCGGCCTTCCACACCTGCGCGGCGATGTCAGCCCCGTACGCCACCGGTGTGAGCTCCACCACCTCGAGCCCGAAGTCCGCCAGCAACCACTTCCGCAGCAACGTCTCACCCACGCCCGCCAGCATGCCCGGCAACCGTCGCGGGTGCGAGCCGATTACCGGGCGTGGCGGCGTCGGCGGGTCAGCGGTAGTTGACGAACTGGACGGCGAAGTCGAGGTCCTGGCCCTTGATCAGAGCCTGAACGGCCTGCAGGTCGTCGCGGCTCTTGCTGGAGACGCGGAGTTCCTCGCCCTGGATCTGCGCCTTGACGCCCTTCGGGCCCTCGTCGCGGATCAGCTTGGACAGCTTCTTCGCGTTCTCCTGCGTGATCCCGGCGTCGATCGTGGCGGTGATCTTGTAGATCTTCCCGGACAGCTTCGGCTCGTCCGCGTCCAGCCCCTTGAGTGAGATCTGCCGCTTGACCAGCTTGTCCTTGAACACGTCCAGCACGGCGCTCACCCGCTCCTCGGTGTTCGCCTGCATGTCGATCGAATCACCGGACCACTTGATCCCGGCGTCCACGTTCTTGAAGTCGAACCGCTGGCTGATCTCCTTCGCCGCCTGGTTCACGGCGTTGTCCACCTCCTGACGGTCCACCTTGTTCACGATGTCGAAGGAGGACTCCGAAGCCATGGGCACATCCTTTCCGATTTGCTGTCAGGGCCACTACCTGTTGTATCGTCTCCCACGCCGGTTCACGAACCGGCAGCACCCTGGCGGGTTGCCCGAGCGGCCAAAGGGAGCAGACTGTAAATCTGTCGGCGTATGCCTACGCAGGTTCGAACCCTGCACCCGCCACCAGCACCAAAAGAGCCTCTGACCTGCGGAAACGCGGACCAGGGGCTCTCTTGCTATGTCCGGCTGTGTCCGGCTGGCTACGGCGATCTACGGGCGTTCCTGTCGAATACCTGTCGAAGTTGCTGTCGTGGGCTGCGCGATGTCTGCTCGGACGGGGGACCGAGCTTGGTCGCACCCTCCTCGCCTGCACCTGCGCACAGCCGTCGAGCGCCGTGCATCGCTGGGTCCTGGCCATGGTGCCAGCAACCGCGGTAGCAGCTGTCCACCGACGGTCGCGAGAAAGTTAGTAGAGCTGGTCGTTGGAGTGGGGGACCATCAGCACCATGAGCGATGAACTGGATGATCAAGCCGAGAGGCTGCGTCGAGCTTTTGCCGTGTTGCCGAAGACTGATGAGGTACGGGCGGTCATTACGGGACTGATCCACCCGAATCGACTTGGGTGGATGTTCGACAACGTGATCCCGTTCTCTTTCGGCGAAGCCAGCTTCGAATTGTCTGTCCACGATGGGCAATTCAACGTTCTGGTCGTCGCAAAGTGGCCAGATGACCCAGCCACGTTCCTGAACGACGTAGGCACGATGGTCCAGGGGTGTGTGGACTCGTTGGGGTTCTGCTTGGCTACACCGCTGCGCGCCGAGATCCTGTCTATGTCGGTCGAGGGGCGAGTCCTGATCTACAGAGCGTCGCAGTGGCCCGATCTGCTCGACGGCAACTCTTCATCGCGCGTCGAGGGCGAGCGACTCGAGCCTCTGACGTCGGCGGCCATCAACGAACCGCTCCTTCGTCTGGCGCTTGCGGATCTGCGCGCTGCTCAGGAGTCGGCCGTCGATACGGTCATGCTCTGCTACCGCGCAATCGAAAGCATCCGCCAGTGGTTCGCAATCGGATCCGGCGAGGGCGATAACGATCGCAAAAGGTCCTGGCAGGACTTGCGAGATCGACTTGAGATTGACCGTGAGGACCTGGATGCGCTGCGCGATCGAGCGCAGGCTCGCCGGCACGGCGGGACTCTCCCGGTCTCCTTTGCGGAGCGCCTGGAGGCCTTGAGGCTCGCGAGGCGAGTCGTCGAGAAGTTCGTGGCCTACAGGCAGTCCACTCTTGAAGCTGAGCAGAGTCAGGAGGAGGGCTGAAGGGCCACAATCCCGAATGGGCGTGACCCGCGTCATCGCAGGCCACGCCCATTCTGGTGTCTCGGTTGGTGATCCGTAGGCTCCGGACCGACGACCGGCGGACAATCGCTCACTGCTTGTGGCGGACGACCTGGTCGTAAACGTCTTGCGCCAGCTCAACGAGGCTGTTGTCGTATGGAAACCGTTCGACGGGTTCGCCTGCGGCGCTGAGCTTCAGGTTGCCGACCTCGCGTCCGTCCGCGTAAATTCAAACGCGGTTTTCGCCGTGCTTGAGGCTGATCTTGGGACAGGTCTCGCGGCCATTCCATCCTCTTTCGGGTCGTGGGGGGCCGGGATCGGTGGGGGTGTCGAGGGCGAGCTCAATCCGTCGCTTGGCTGCCTCGTCTTGGCCGTCAATGCACGATGCGTAGACCTTGAGCAGGACGTTGACGCTGTGCCCGGCCCACTCGGCTACCTGGGTCGCCGGTACACCGGAATTGAGCCAGAGGCTCACGCAGGCGTGCCTCAGGTCGTACGGTCGCCGGGCGAGCGGTGACGCGTACTGCTCCCTGCTGAGTGCTTTCTCGCGAGCCTTGTCCCAGAACCGTGTTGACGTGTTTGGGTGGACGGGGTTGCAGTACGCCTTCAGGGGAACCCGTCCGAACGGGCCGGTTCGGGTCACGAACAGACGCCCACCTGGCCCAGTGCCGAACTCCACCAAATGGCGTTTGATGAGTGCAACCAGCTCGGGGCAGATTGGAACTGTTCGTGTGCTCTTGACTGATCGGTGCTTTAGCGGACGGTCCTCGCGGACCGCGCCGGTGTCGCTCCAGGTCTGGCCGGTTTGCTGTGTCGACCCGACCAACAGCATCTCGCCCCATCCCTCGTCCGGCAGGGTCAGGTGCTGCTCGGCAAGGTGTCGGGCCTCTGC
Organism: Kribbella pratensis; assembly: GCF_004365355.1. GTDB lineage: Bacteria > Actinomycetota > Actinomycetes > Propionibacteriales > Kribbellaceae > Kribbella. Next base: position 33,496 of record NZ_SODP01000003.1, read on the forward strand.
CGGTCGCAGCGCGGCGAAGTACATGCAGCCGTAGTAGGCCTCCAGCGACGGATAGATCTGCCGTACGACAGCAAGCAGAGTGCGCGCCTGTGTGGGGTTTACGACGACGCGACGATCTACCTCATCGTCGTGTTTCGGACTGGTCCAACTGATGGTGTCGATTGGGTTCGCCGCGAAGGTCTTCAGCTCCACGCCGTACTGCAGAACCCCATGCAGGGTGGCGCGCCGGCGGGCGATAGTGCTAGCGGCCGCTGCCTTGCCGTCCTGGCGAATCGAGAGCGCATCGAGCACGCGCCGGGTCACCACCGCATCCTCGAAGTCCGACATGTCGACGGTGTTGTCCTTCAGCCAGCGAATCGCCGAGGCGAACTCGTCCGGCGGTGTCGTAGTCTCAACGTCCTTGCCGTCGCGAGCCGTCTTGCTGAACGCCCAGCTATGGAGCGCCCGACGAATCAGGGCTTCGTCGGGCTTCCCGCGGTCTCCAGTCAGCAAGACAAGAGTTGCTTGCGTAAGGGTCTCGGAGATCCCACGCCGATGACCTGGCGAGATGTGCGGCCACTTCATGTCGACGTACTCGCAGGCGTGCTGGAACCAACTCCGTCGAGTGAGTCGCTTCGCCATCGGCAGAGGCAGTCCGGATCGAACATCGAACGGGACGCCTTCTCTCGCGGCAGTGGTGAGCTTCGAGAGGAACGATTCCGCGAGCTTCTTGGTCCCGTACGTCTTAGGAAAGACCTTCCCGGACACCGACCATCGGACCCGGTACGTCGTCTTGCGCTTGCCGACGTACTCATCGATCTTGTAGAGCCGAACGTCGTAGGAGAGGTTCGTGCTGCTGTCGGTCACGCGGCGTCCTCCAGGCTTTGAAGCCAGCTCTCGTAATCGGTCCGCCGAACGCGGATATCGCCGTTCGGCAACTTGATGCAGCGGGGTGCCTTCTTCGCCGCCCGCCAGTCGTAGAAGGTGGAGCGAGCGATGCCCAGCTCGGCGCAGAACTCTGCGACCGTCATGTTGTTCCGGCGATGCGGGGTTGCCGTGCTCACGCAGATATCTCCTTGGGATCAGGCGGCAGGACAGAACGGACAAAACTGACAAAACTGATGTTGGCTAGCGGTTGAGGTGAGCATTGGGATGGACTTGGTAGGTGTCGCTGGGGCGGCCTCCTTTGCTGCTGGTGGGTGTGGGTTTGGGGCGGATGTGGCCGTGGTCGGTGAGGAGTTCGAGGGCGGGGGTGAGGTCTTTGGCGGTGGCGAATCGGGCTCGGTTTGCGCGGAGTGCGTCGCGGCGGGTGAAGGTGTGGTGGCCGTGTTTGCGGATCCAGTCGAGGAGGGCGCGGGCGTCGTCCAGGTCGGGGTCGGAGCGGCCCATGAGGTCGTAGACGGCGAGAGCGTGGTCGAGGTAGTAGCGGCCGATCTGTTCGGCGTCGCGGATGGTGTCGGCGGTGATGGGGGTGGCGTAGCCGGTGGTGAAGGTGTGGGCGACGTGGAGGAGTCCCGCGACTCGTACGACTGCGCCGGCGAGTTTGGAGGCCCAGTCGGTGATGGGCGCGAGTTGTCCGGTGCGTGGGTCGAGTCGGGGTTCGATCCAGTCCTGGAACTCGAGAAGGACCTGGCGAGCGTCGGCGGTGAGGGCGAGTTCGTGTGGCGTGTCGTGGTCGGCCAGGAGGAGGACGAGGGTGGTGAGTGCGTCGGTGTACGTGGTTTCGGTGTCTTCGGGGACTGGCTTGGGTTGGTTGTCGCGTTGTCCGACGGTGTTGATGGGCAGGCTGTAGAGGATGCGGGCGAGGACGCCTCGGTCGCGGAAGCCGGGTTGGGCTGCGAGGCCTGCGAGGGTGCCGGGTTGGGTGGTGACGCCGAGGGTGAGTGCGGGGCGTTCGACGGTTTCGGAGGCGCGGCCCTTGCGGTCGACTTGGAGCTTGTCGCCGGCGTGGCCTTTCAGGAACACGCCGAGGTTGGGTGCGGCTGAGTAGCGGGTGCCGGTGAGGGTGGCGAACACGTCGCCTTCGGCGGACAGGACGGCGATGCGTCCGCCGTGGGTGGCGAGCAGGGAGATGCACGATTCCGGGGTGACGTCGTCGGTCATCAGCCGGGGCAGCTCCGGTACGGCGATGCCCGCGGCCTCCTTCGCGGCGGCCGTCGCGTCGGCAAGAGCGGTCTGCGGTTCGGCTTGTGCGGTCTCGGCCTTCTTGGCGAGCTGTTCGGCCTTGGCCCAGGCGATTCGCGACGCCAGCTCGGCCTCCACGCGCCGCTCTGCCGCCTGCTCGCGCAATGCGTGCTCGGCGACAGACAGCGGCGTCGTCATGGCCCGGAACACCGGCGACTTGCGCGATCCCGGCGGCAGGGCGGTGACGGTGTAGAGGTTGACCTGCTCCACCCAGGACCGGTCCACCCGTACGAGCACCTTGCCGCCTGCTGCCGTGGACAGGCAGGCCAGCGCGACCGAGGCGGCCAGGTCGATCGGGGTCTGTGTGGCCTCGGCGACCGCGGTCACCAGGTCGGAGAGCCATTCGGGGAACACCTGCACCGGGAACGGCCGGACGAGACGGTCGGTCTTCAGCGGCACTGGTTCGCCGTCCCAGGCCTGGCCGGTCGGGTCCGCCGGCGGGGCCGTTCGATCGGGATGCAATGGTGTGTGCTGGTTTTCGGTCGGTGGGTGGAGCTGGATCGGCACGGCGGGCACGGCGGGTTCGGTGGCCCATGGGTCGTCGTCGGGTGGTTCGGTGAGCGGGGGCAGGGGCGGTAGCCAGTCGGGTAGTTCAGCGGCGTTCATGCGGCTGCTTCTCCGTCCTGTGCGGCGTCCGGGTGCTGGTTGGCCTCTTGGCTGGAGTAGTCGCCGGGGCGTGGCCGGCGCGCGTCCGCGATGCGTGCGGCTTGGGGTGTGGCGTAGTGGGCGCGCAGGGTGAACGCGGCCGGACGGGCGGCGGCCCGGGCGACGTTGACGGCGTCAGCGAACAGGAACGCCCAGTGCGCTTCCCAGGCGGCCTCGAAGGCCTCGCGCTGGTTGGCGAGTTCGTCGCAGAGCCGGTCGGGGAGTTCGTCTTGGTCGGTTGCCCAGCACTCGGCGGCGATGACGGCGGCAGCCAGCTTGTGCGGGTCGTCGTCGGCCAGCGCGGCCCAGTTCGGGGAGCCGTAAGCGGGTAAGCCGGCTGGGGTGGTGGTCGGGTCGGTGATGTGGGCAACCATCGCTTTCGCCCAGGCCCTGCGCGTCTCGGTCGCGGCGGGGTTGGCGGGTGTCCAGCGGGGGACCTTCATCAGCTCGGTTCCTTCCTCAGCTCGGGTTCCAGGGGGTGATTCGTGGAGCGCGCCGCGTGGCTTCCGGGGCCGGACAGAACGGACAAAAGTGACAGAACCGGGGTTTTGTCGGTTTTGTCCGTTCTGTCCGTGGTGGTCAGTCGCCGTAGATGGCCGGTGCCGTGATGCACCGGACGGCGTCTCGCAGTGACGACGCGGCGTTGCGCAGGTGCTGTTCGGTGTCGCGGCCGGCGCAGGTGCGGGTGAACTGCGGGTCCTGGAACTCGATCAGGCCGAGCAGGGCGCGCAGGCTGTCGTCGACGCAGGAGATCGAGTAGCCGAGCGCGGTCTCGAGATCGCGGCGCTCGCGCTCGACCTGGGCGTCCCACTCGGCCGCGATCGCGGCGTCGGTGTCGTTGTCGTCGTGGGTCAGCATCGTGAGCGGGACGTTGATCTGGCTGGTCATGCGGCCTCGATTCCGGTGGTGTCGAACAGGTCGGGCTGGGCAGGTTCTGTGGTGGTTCGGGCGGCCTCGGCGGTGCGGCGTACGCCGGTTTCGCAGGTCGCGCACAGTGCGACCCGTTCAGTGGCGGTGACGGCGGCGGTCAGGGTGGCGAGGGGATCGGCGGCGACGACGGCGAGGCGGTGTGCGGTGCCGTGGATGGTTCCGCAGCGGCCCTTGGTCTTGGTGTGGGGTCGGCCGCACTGGCCGGCGCACTCGCAGCGCCATTGGGCGGCGGTCATGGTTTCTTCCCAGACCCAGGCGCCGATGAGCGGTGGCCGGAACGGGTCGAAGCTGCCGGGCGGTCCGCCGGTCATGACGGCTGTCCGGTCAGGGTCTGGCGGGTGATGGTCAGCAGTTCAGCGGCGAGCTGGGTTGCGTGGCGGCGGGCTCCGCTGTCGCTGAGGTATCCGGATCCGAGCAGAACTTGGCGCATGTACTGCTCGAACGCGGACTGAAGCTCGTCCCAGTGCTGGTCTTCGCGTGGGGTGGTCATGGTGGTGGTTCTCCTAGCGGTTGGTGTGGGCGTCGCGGTGGTCGAGGAGGCGGCGGCCGATCCGTTTGCGGCGGCCGGTGCCTTTGCAGCGGGGGCAGTTGCGGAATTTCTTGCCTGACGGGGAGCGGGACTTGCCCGCGCCGTCGCAGCGACCGCAGTTGGCATAGGGCCAGATCGCGCAGGCCAGCAGGTAGAGACTGGTGAGGATGAGGGCGGCGACGATCAGGACGGCGAGCTGTTCGGGGCGGCTCAGGGCGTGGGCAGCGTCGGCGGCGTCGTTGATAGTCGCGGCTGCCGCGAGGACGAGCCCAGAGCCGCCGACCAGTACGGCGTGGACAGGATCAGTCACAGTCGTCACTTTCTGTAGTGGCCAGTGGGTGTGGTGAACCAGGGCGGGCACCTGTTGGTGGCCGTCCGGTTGGGTTGGTTTGGCTGGATGCGAGGTTGGTTAGCTCGCGGCGATCGGGTTAGGTCCGTAACCTGGGCACTATTCGAGGGCTAATCGGGGCGTGACCTGCGGAAAGTTAGGGAGTGAGCTGGGTTAACCAGGGCCGGAAACTGCCTGGTCAGAGCCGGTTTCGGGCGCCATCCGACCCCGGACGACGGGTTAACTGGCGAGGTCGCTGGCGTCGTCCCCGTCGCCGGTTTCGTCGGTTTCGGGTTGGCCAGAGTCGCGGTCGCGGCGCACGATCGCGTCACGGACCGTAGCCGGATCGAGGGGGTAGCGGTTGCCGGTGGAGGCGACCTTGATGCCGTAGCCGGCCGCGAGCTGCTCGCGCAGCGCCTTGCCGGTCAGCGACTGGTACGGCGTCCACGTCGGCGCGAGCCGCTTGAGTAACGCGGGCACGTCCGCGATCCGCACCGGGTCGTCGCCGAGGACCTGGTCCAGGTCGGCGAGCAGGTCGCGACTCTCGAGCTCCGGCCGCCGCCGGGCGTCGGGCGTGGGCAGGTTGCGCTTGCTGATCGCCGCGAGCGCGCGTTCGATGATCGGCGTGATCTGGTCGTTGCCCTCGGCACCGGACAGGAAGTACCACTGCAACGTCTCGAACTTGGCGGCGGTGAAGCCTTTCACGATCGACGTACCGCGGTTCTCACCGGGGATCAGGTCGGTCGCCCGCACGCCCTGCTTGTACGCGCCCTGACCGAGCAGGCCGTCGTTGGCCACGTAGTCCTGCACGTAGAACGCGACGTTGTTGGTGCAGTTGCGGGTGATGTCCTTTGGCAGGGACGTGGCGGTCGGTGCCTGCGTCGAGGTCCGCAGGTGCATGCCGCGCTTGCGGCCGAGCTTCACGATCGCGACCGCGTACTTGGCGATCTCCTCGCCGTACTCGTCGTGCTGGAACGCCACATGCGCTTCTTCGAGCAGCGCCACGAGCGGGTGCAGGCCGATGTTCTTGTCGGCGAGTTCACGGGTGACCTGCTCGGTCTCGTAGGCCACCAGCAGATCGCCGCGCCGCTGCAGCTCGTCGTACATCTCTTTGAGGTCGTCGCGGATCTGGCGGATCGAGTCGTCGTCGGCGCCCATGACGTAGCGCGAGCAGCGGCGCTTGAACCGCTCGAAGTCGAAGTTCTGGTCCGGCACCCAGATCCGCATCTCCACGGTCGGGTCCAGCGCGCAGCCGGCCATGAACGTCCGCGACGCCGACGACTTGCCCTGTTCCGGAGCACCACCGACGATCGAGTTGCGGCCCATGACCGGTTCGCGCAGGTCGTCGCCGCGCAGCGTCTTGCCCGCGGGGACGCCCTTGAACACGTCCACCAGACCCTCGGTCAGCAACGGATAGACGCCCGGGCCGTTGGCGAGTGCGCCCTTGTCGGCGACCCACAGGTCCAAGATCCCGGCCTCGTCGCCGGTGTTCGGCCACACCTCGGAGCCGGCGCGGTGCAGGCTGGTCGCCAACGCGACCCGGCGCTTGGAGATCTCGGCGGCAGGCACACCGCCGGGAAGCCGGATCACCGCGTGCGTACCGCGGCCCTGCTGGCGGGCGGGGGTGATGAACTGGAGCTTGTAGCCCTGCTTGAGGTAGCGGGTGATGTTCGGGATGCGCAGCGAGTCCAGCGCCTGCGCGATCGTGGACTCATCGATCGCCGAATCCCATTCGGCGTCGGCCGTGGTGACCATCCACGCCGGCGGTTCGGCGGCCCGCTTGCCCTCGCGGAACAGCGCGATCACGAACAGCACCGGCAGTGCGAACGTGAGCAACGTCCACAACACACCACCGACCGCGATCACGAACCCGATCAGCGCGAAGAACCCGCCCCACACGCCTGTGAACGAACCCGAGCCGGTGAGCTTGGCGAATACCGCGATCACGAACACGATGACCGGCGTCGCCAGCGTCGCGCCCACCGCGACCTTCAGCACACCCCACGCGAGCTTCGGCGCGTCCATCAACCGCCGGTGACGGCGCTCGGTCGCGGCCTCCTTCGCGGCCGTCCATTCCTTCAGCGCCTCGCGGTCGCCGGCAGCCTCGGCGGCCTTGATCTGTCGCCGGTAGACACCCATCGTGGACGCGTCCCAGGCCCGCTTGGTGAACGACTCCCCGCCCTTGACGACGGTGTAGGCGTAACGGGCAGCGGTCTTGCTGCCGGACTTGGTGCGGTCGTGCGTGCCGACCCGCACCGCGACCCGCTTAGCGACCTGCCCGGTCGTCACGGCACGCCGTACCAGCGCGCCCCGGTTCGCCAACCGCTCGTCCAGCGCGGCCGACTCCTCCTCGGTCAGGAGCTCAGCATCGACCACCTCACCGTCGTGAACACTGTTCTGAAGCTGATCGGTGTCGATGCGCTCGGCGGTTTCATGAACGATCCCGGCATCCACGTCGTGAAGGTCGTCGTGAACGTCCTCGTGAACCTGGTCCTGAACGTCGCCGTGAAGGCGATGCACGTTGTCGTGGTTGGTGTTCATGACTGCCTCCCGGTGTCGCCGGCGCTGGTCCGAGTCGGAGGTGTCGTCGGGTTGGTCGGTCGGAGTTCGAGGTAGACGCGGACGCCGAACGCTCCCCGGTTGGGATAGGCGCGGTCACCGCCCGCGGTCTCGTACGCCTCGCGCAACACCGCGACCACGGCGGCGATCTGCTCGGGATCGCCGGACAGCCGGACCTTGACCGTCATGCCGCCACCCCCGAACTGTTCGGGTCGTTCCAGGTGTCGGGGTCGCCCACGTCGTGGCCGACGCAGGACGCGGTCGCGGCGATGAGGTCACGCGAGTTGGGCGGGCAGACGGCGTTGCCGATCTGGCGGGCCTTCTCGCGCTTGTTTCCCAGCACGACGTACCTGGTCGGGAAGGCCATGCCGGCGGCCTGCTCGTGCGGTTCCAGCATCCTGAACTCGCAGTCCTCGATGCGCGGGGTGTCGTACTCGAGCAGTGACTGGTGACCTGCGGTGGTGAGGGTGCGCAGCGGTTCGTTTACCGGCGTGGACATTTCCGCACCACCTGAACGGCTGGTGTTGTTGCGCATCACCAGGGCGTACCGGTCGCGGGTCGTGAACGTGCCGTGAGGCTGGTCGGTGGTCCGGGCGCTGGCGTTGCCGTAGTACGGCATGAGTAGCCCGTGATGGTTGCCTGAGGCAGCGAACGTGTCGAATGGATCTCCAGCGCTCTTGGGCGTGTTGTTCGCGCGCAGCGGCACGACCAGCGCGTCGGACTCGGTCGTGGTGCGGGTTCGCATCACCTCCAACACCGAGCTGCCCGAGTCGTTCCAGGTCCCACCGCCCGGAACCAGCAACGCGTTCTCGTTGCGGGTCGTCTGGGTGCGCAGTACAGCTGTGACCGGGAACGGCTGCTTGCCGTCGCGGCCCTCCATCGGCACAACCATCGGCATCCGGCCCCGCGCCTGGATCGCCAACGCGGCCTCGATCCGGGCCATGGTCTTGGCCGCGAGCTCGCGAGTGCGATCCCCGATCCGGACACCGCGAATGCTCCAGTCGATCGCGGCCCGGGCAGGCAGCCAGCCCGGCTCCACCACGGCGTTGCGGCACGACACCCGAGGGCAGCGCCACACGTACTGGGCGCGGTAGCGGCCCCACGGCCTGTCCGGGCGCTTCCACGCCTGCATCGCCCGCACCGCCTCATCACAGCCCGGGCAGTACGCCAGCGGGCGGGTCCAACGATCGAGGTCCGGGCACGGCGTCTTGCTCAGATGCGCAACGACATAGATCCGATCCCGCGACTGAGGCGCGGGCAGCCCGCCGGCCTGGGCGTGCATCGAGTTCGCGTACACCAGATGGCAGCAGTAGCCGAGCGCGTCAAGCGCGGCGCGCCACGCGGGCCACAGCACCCACTTCGCGGCATCTACCACGTTCTCCACGATCATCACCGGATAGCGGTGGTACTCCGCGAACCGGGGAACATCCCACATGGTCGCCCGCGACCGCTCGGCCGCCTCATTCGGCAGCGTCTCCCCGAACAGATCCGGCGTCGCATCGATGTTGCGCTTGCGTGCCTTCGCGATCGAGTGGTTCGTACACTCCGGGGAGAACCACGCCCCGTCGGTCGAGGGGTACCGGCTCGGCTCGACCTGCGACAAATCCGCGCAGTCATGCTCAGTCGTGGGGTGATTGGTGTTGTGCGTGTCCACCGCCAGCCGCCAGTGATTGGCCGCCAGTGCCACACCCATACCCGGAACCTGCACGATCCCGGTCGAGGTGCCACCAGCACCGGCAAAGAAGTCAGTCCACGTCATCGCGTAACTCATCAGGCCGCCTTCCCCTCGAACTGCTCCGTCGTCTCGTCGGTGGTGGTGGGCTGCGTGGAGGCGATCACGTCGCGGACACCGGCTGCGACCTTGGCCGACAGGCCAGCCGAGCAACCGGTCGCCTTGCGCGCCCAGGCCGGCGTGATCTCGTACAGCCCGGCACCCTCCCCGCCCTCGATCGCGGCAACGCCCTCGGTCACGTAATCGGCCAGCAGTTTGCGCCCAGCCTTCTCGGGAACCCTCTTGCGCGACTTCCGTGACGGCTTCTTCGAATCTCCGGCAGCCTCGGGCTGCTCGCCGGGCTGTCCGCCGGTCTGAGCGGCTTCCACGGTGTCGAGAGCCGCCGGGATCTCCGCTGAGGTGTCGAGGCGTTCAGCGGCCTTCTGCGGGTCGGCCAGTGCGGCCGCGCGCTCAGCTCGCAGTACGGCCTCGGTGAGCCGATCCCGCAGAACCGGGGCGGTCTCGGCCGCGCAGTACACCAGCAACGGAGGCACAGAGTGCAGCACCACGCCGGCTACGTCCCTATGGCCGAACGATCCCCATGTGTTCATCGCGTAAGTCGCGGCGAACGCGAACCCCTTGGTCCAGCTGATCCACTTGGTGTCGTCGAACACCTGGTACCTGGCGGTGATCTGCTCGGCCCGTAGCACCGCGATCAGGACCAGCGACACCATCGGGTCGAGCAGCCACGCGGCGAACCACGGCAGCGACCACAGCTCCGCGCCCTGGGCCGCGAACGCCTGAACGTTGACCATCGTGAACGCCAGACCGAGCACGATACCGAACCACATGCACCGGTCGACCTGCGTGCGCACGGCCTCCACCCGCAGCGCCACGACGTCCGGGTGTGTCGACAGCGCCCGGACCTGCGACGCCTCGGCCGCCGACGCCCGTAGCTTGTCCACCCCGCTCGACTTGGAGTCGGTCTCGCCGTTGCTTGCAGCAACGATCTCGGTAGCGGTCATCGCGGGTCACCTCCGGTGACCTGCGCGGCAACCCAGCTGCCTGCGTCGGGCAGTGTGTCGGTGGTGTGCAGGACGTGATCGCCGCGCCAGACGATCCACGCCGTTCCCAGCGCCGTACGGGGCGAGACGACCTGGATGAGGTCGTATCCGCCGCACTTCCACCAGCCCAGATCGACGCGCACGAGCGTCGGCGCGGGCGTCTCAGTAACGAGCTGCGGAGTCATGCGGCGTCCTGCGTCTCGGGATCGCGGTTGGCGAGCTGGCGGGTCACGTGGAGCACCCGGCGCTCGGCCCGCCGTACCCGGCGGGTGTCGAGCACCGACGCCTCCGGACCCGCACTGATCACCGCGATCTGCGCGTTCAGCAGGTCCAGCTCGGCCTCGATCAACGGCCACTCAGCATCGATCGCCGCCAGCTCGGCCGCGGTGGGCTCGTCGCCGCCGACCGGCGAAAGGTGGATCATGGTCATCAGGGTTGTGCTCCTCTACGCAATGGACTGGTGCAACCCGGACGCCTCGGCGGCTCCACCCGCCGGGGCGTCCCTCGTGTGGTCAAGTTCGTCGTCGTTACCGGCGCCACCACGGAAGCTTCTTCGCGGCTTTCTCGGCAGCGGCGTTTAGCTTCAGGTACTTGGCGTCATCAGCGGAGTTGCCGCGGTACGAATGCAGCGCCTTGAGCGCCTTCTGGTACGCAACCTGGTCCTTCTTCTGCTGCGCCTTGTTCGCCTGCTGGTCGTTCTTCGCCACGTCTGCCTCCGAGTGTCCGGGCTGCCGAATACAGCACCGATGCTGTACAGCTTTACAGCAATGGCGCTGTATTGCAAGACTGGTGTCGTCGGCATGTCTCAACTGTGCTGGCGAACCGAGCTGTGATGAACTGACCGGTAGTACGGGTTCTGTTCGGCGTGCAGGCGTAGAACGGAGGTGCTGGGCGAGTGGCGAGAGGCATAACCCTGACCGCTGTGCAGGGTTCCCCTGGGACGCCTGAACTCGGCATCGTTTCGGGCTACCTGTTCAAGCTGCTCCGAGGCTCGCTTGGTCGAACGCAGGTTGATCTCGCCGAGCGGCTCGCCGTGGACGACAACACCATCCAGGGATGGGAGAGCGGCCGGCGTCCGCTCTCAGCGCTTCGGGCCGCAGATTTGACGCGACTGACGCACCGTCTGGCGGCGATGGGTGCGCCAGTCGCTGCGACATCACTGCTGCCATCCGCGGTCGAGGCGGACGTGTTTCTGACGACGGCAGTTCGCGCCGGCGGCTTGGCGTTACCTGCCTGGGAAAATCCCCTTGCCGCCAGCGTTCACCGTCGTAGCTTCGTATCGCTGGTGACGTGGCCGTTTACCGGTGTTGTTCCGGCGGTCGTTCGAAACCTTCCACTTCCGAAGTCGCGCGGCCCCGTTGCCGATCGGCCACAGCTCGCCGCCACGTTGCGTGAGAGCTTCTTCGATCAGATGCGGACCTCCGCTGAGATGGCTGGAACTGACGCCACTCTCGTCCGTCGCCAAGCCACCTATCTGCTGGCTTTTGATGGTCGCGAAGAAACCGCGCATTGGCTTTCTCGGGAACATAAAAGAACTGCAGTGCGTTCCATTAGCGAGAAAGATCTGCCAGCGGGGATTCTCAATCGAACTGCCTCGCTTGCATTGGCGAGGCAAGGTGACCTGGAGCCAGTTCGTCATTTCATTCAAGGGACGTTGTCTAATGATGACCAGACGCTTGCGAGCCTCACATACTGGGCGTACTGGCTGGGTGAGATACCGGACACCTACGCAAGTGACGGTGACATGGTTGAAATGGGGGCGCGCGCCTGGTCGGGACATAGGCTCGCAAGGCACTTAATCGGCCATCTAGGCGATCCGCGAAATGCGGAGATGAACATACACAGCCTGCTGTGTTTGGTGATGGCAAGGAAGGAGCTGCTTGAATCAGACGGTGACCTGCGCAGCCGCACTCTGCTTGCGATTGAACAGGCGGAATCCACTGAACTCAGCAGACATGCACGACAAGAACTCCAGAATCTCCGCTTCGCGACACAGCTCGCTGGGCGTTAAGGGAAGGGCGACAAGCGAATGAGCACAGACGACCAGGCACAGAAGGAAGCCGCGGCTATCGCGGCATTCTCTTTCGAGATGGGCGTCTTGAAGCGGCAGCGCAGGTCTGGTTGGTGGCACGCCGGCGTACGCGATCCGGAGTCGATCGCAGAACACAGCCTCCGGGTTGCGCAGTTGGCAGGGATTATCGCGGCGGCGGAAGGTGCTGATCCGGCAAGGGCTGCGTACATGGGCCTCTGGCACGACTCGCAAGAGACTCGAATTGGCGATATTCCGCACAGTGCCAAGCCGTATGTCCAGGCGAGAGCCAACACTGAAATTACCGCTGATCAAGTTGCGGGAATGCCGGAATCGGTTGCAAGTTCGGTCATCGACGCCGTAGCTGAGTATGAAGCCCGGGAGTCATTGGAGGCGGTTTGCGCTCACGATGCCGACAAACTGGAATGCCTCATTCAGGCAGTGGAGTATCGGGATATCGGTGTCGAGAGAGTGCAGAGTTGGATCGACTCGTCGCGTGCTTCACTCAAGACCGAGACGGCGCAGCGAATCGCCGACGTCGCCCTGACGATTTCGCCGCTGAGCTGGCGGGAGCATTAGATGGGTAAGTCCGAGGGGGAGCTCCCCGCCGACTGGTGGATGACGGATGACGTTGCGACGTTCCTTGGCGTCTCCGGTTCGACGGTCCGGGCCTACATCACGCGGCACCAGATGCCAGAGCCTGATCGCATGTTCGGGCGCTCACCCGGCTGGCGACCGGAGACCATTAAGACATGGCACCAGAGTCGCCCCCGCAAGTCTCAGAAGGGCAAGCAGGCCACGACCGGCGCCCGCTGATCCCGGTGTGACGCCTGAATAACTCCATCTGTCACGTGGCCTCGGGGGCCTGCGAGTTGGGTCCTCCGAGGCCGGCGTGCGCGCAGCAATGGGAAGAGCTTCATTCGGTATCGATGCCGGATCCGGTGGGCGCCCGTTATGCAGGCGTCCTCAACCCGCTGTATCCCACGTCGTATTTACTGCCCGAGCGGCTGAATTCCAGACATTGATGACGCTGAGAACGATCTTGGCCAGTTGGACGACCACTATCGGCTTCTTGCCGACCGCTGGCGTCGTCATTAATTCACTAACATCCTGAGCGTTTCGCAGAATTTGATAGTCGCTTCCATTCTTTGACAAGATGATTGTCCATGTCCCGGCCTGCACGATATCGGCTGGGAGGAGGCTGACTATGTCGTAAACCGCCCGTGGGTCTCCGCCCTTTTTCTCCAGTTCGTAAGCTATCGTCAGCTTTGCAAGATCTTGAAATGTAATGCCATCTACCTCCGCGAGCACCGGGTCCGCGTAGTGCTCGAGCAGGCGTGGGATATGACTTCTATCAATGCCCAGAGCATTCGCGACGGGGAATATTCCCGCGAACTCTCGGACGACCGGCGACTTGGAGCGGATCATGACTCTTTCGAGAGACTCCAGTTCAGATACTTCCTCGACCGTTTCGCTGCTGACGGTAGCGGCGTCGAGGTACCGCTTCGCATTCCTCAGGAAGTCAGATACTGTCGAAATTAACAATTGCTGACCCGTCTCGGCGGCGAGTTCCTCAAATCAAATTCACGTGGGCGCCGACGGCGATGCCCCCGGACTCGAATATCCAATCGCCCTTCGTGACATCATTTGTTACCAGCAGGACAGGTCTTGGGTTGGCAGCGCATGCTCGCTTGATCTCGGCCCACAGCAGGTAGTCGCCGTTGATTCCATGGTCCTTGTCAGTATCCGCGAACCCCGGAGCAATCTTCTCCGCGAATCGACGCCGGCCCTCTTCCTGATCTGCTGCGAGAGTCTCTGGGGTTGGTTGGTTTCCGACGTGGCCGTCAAGCAGTTCAATTAGTCGCGCCAAGACTTCATCGATGCCATGACCCATATCTCTTGGTATGGGAGCGTAGCTGTCTATGACCGATTTCGAGAGAGATTCGATCGACTGGATGCTGCTCTGGGCGGCCCTGAGTTGATCCGTCTGTAGATTTCGTTTCCCGATTCGGTTAATTGAATCCTCCAGCTGCTTCGCTAGTCGTCGCACCTCCTCGTGGTTCTTGTCGAGTTCGGCAAGGTGCTTCTTCACGGTGCCGATCCGATTGCGGTGGAACTCCAGGGCGACCTGGTGGGGTACGAAGAGCTGGTCCTTCACCTGTGTAAGAACATCCAGATACTGCTCGCGCGCAGTTGGCGAGAACTTGTACAGGTCGAGGAGAGCGTTGGTGTCGAGCGCGATGAGGCCAGTGCGGTACGCCTCGGCCCACTGACTGTCGCTTGGCGGGTGGTACTGCTCAAACCCGCCCATCAGCGTTCCTTTGCCAGGGCTCGATTCGGGCTTGGCGGTGGAGCTGTCCATCCGGGCAGGCTAGCGGCCACGGGTCGGCATATCTACCGTGTGCGCTCGGTCGATCCGCCTGCAGATCCCCGCTGACGCGACCGGAATGTTCGCGTAGATTCGAACGTATGAGCGATAGGCGTGGTCCGATGCGGTTCATCGGTCGATACGACGGCGACCATCAGAGGTCGGCGTCCTATCTGTACGGCATCTGGGATAACGCCCGCAGCGAGTGGGCTGCGAGGGGCCTCCCAGGGCCAGAGGCGGGACTTCAGGCGGCAATGCTTTCGCTTCGCTACTCGCGACTGGCAGAGCGGCCAGACCGTGACGCTCGCTGGTTGGCTCCGACGGTGCACGTCGAGCTAACTGTCTCGCCGACTCTGACTGAGGTGGCCCTGCTGCGCATGTGGGCGCGCGAAACCGACGGCTGGTACGGCTACGTCACCTACCTTGAGCGGCACCCGCTAAGCTCCGGTCGATGGGCCCACGCATCGGCTCTGAAGCCGCTGTTGGTGGATGATATCGAGACATTCTCGCGACAGCGGACGGCTCGTCAGTCGGATCGTCCATGATGTGGTGTGCCCTGATCGTGCCCTCGCGACCGGTCCCGTGACCATGTTCTGGCTGTTCAGAACGCCCGATCCGGACGCGAGCGGACGCATTTGAGAGGTCGCCGGCGGAGGCAAGATCGCACGAGATATCCATGATATTGAAACGGTCGCACCCGACCGGGAGCATGCCAGTTCACGTACCCATGTCCAACCCAAGGCGCTCTGGGACCTGGCTGATTGGGTGAGACGCGGGAGACGAACTGAACGGCGGTCAGGCCGAGTACAGGTATTCCTCGATACCTGCCGCCGCACCTGAGACACCTCCCGGGCTACTCATAACTCAGAGATCGCAGGTTCAATCCCTCCCGGCTACGGAAGAGAGCCCGGACCAACAGGTCCTGGCCTCGGCTTTGCATTATGAACTCTAAGCTGAAACGCGTCGCGCTCAGTACCTGCGTTCAGTGAACCTTGCGGTGGAGTCGATTGCGCTTAGGTGTCGCGCTCAATCGCGAGTAGGGTTTCGAGACGATCGGATGCGAGCCGGACGGCGGGCGGCACCTCCAAGTCGATGGCTTGTTGGTAGGCGGCCTTTGCTGCGGTCGTGTCGCCTTCCTTGGCGAGTAGGTCGCCCAGCCCGATTGCGGCGACCGCGGCCGGATCAGGCATGCCGGAGTCGATGGCTTGTTGGTAGGCGGCCTTTGCTCCTGTCGTGTCCCCCTCCTTGGCGAGGAGGTTGCCGAGCGAGTTGGCTGCGTATGCGGCCTGGTTGCTTTCGCCCGAGTCGATGGCCAGTTGGTAGGCGGCCTTTGCTCCTGTCGTATCCCCCTCCCTGGCGAGGAGGTTGCCGAGCGAGTTGGCTGTGTATGCGGCCGGGTGGCTTTCGCCCGAGTCGATGGCCAGTTGGTAGGCGGCCTTTGCTCCTGTCGTATCCCCCTCCTTGGCGAGGAGGTTGCCGAGCGAGTTGGCTGCGTATGCGGCCGGGTTGCTTTCGCCCGAGTCGATGGCCAGCTGGTAGGCGGCCTTTGCTCCTGTCGTATCCCCCTCCCTGACGAGGAGCTGCCCAAGATCGTTTGCCGCATAGGCCTTAGCTCCGCTCGCCGCCTCCGAGTTGATAGCTCGTTGGTAGGCAGCCTTTGCTCCGGTTGTGTCGCCTTCCTCAGCCAGGAGGTCCCCCAAGCTGGCTTCGGCATACGCGGCCGGATTGCTTTCGCCCGAGTCGATGGCCAGCTGGTAGGCAGCCTTTGCTCCTACAGAGTCCCCTTCCTCAGCGAGGAGCTTCCCAAGATCGTTTGCGGCGTATGCACCAGCAAAGGTGTTGCCCGAGTCGATGGCGAGTTGGTACGCGGCCTTTGCTGCTTCGATGTTCCCCTCGTCCTTGAGTAAGTCGCCGAGAAGATCCGCCGCGTAGGGGGAGCCTGACGTGTGGTCGGCGGTTTGAGACGTGACCGAGGTATCGGCCTGCAGATGCGCCGGAGATGTGGCATCCCCGAGTAGTAACCGACGCAGGTTGCTGGCGGAGGGGCTCGCGAGCGCTCCCCTCATCCATGCGAGCTTCGCGATGTGCTTGTTGCCGGAGCGGTAAGCTCGCATGCCCAATCGAAAACATTGGGATATGGATGCATCTGCAGTAGCGGCCATCCATGTTGAGTCGGGTATTTCCCTGTCCTCAGTTGCTAAGTAGTCCAGCAGATAGTCAAACACTCGCCATTCGTCTCCTGAAGGCTCAAGGAGCCTTATGTTGCCAACGATGGGCGTCGACGCCCACTCCAAAGCCACGTCGACTGACTCATCTCCACCAACGCGTGTAGGTACCGCCTTATAAGTATCGGCCAGCTCAATCAATCGGGAGCGAGTAATTCTCTCAAGACCGACTCGTCGCCAGTCCGCAGCCGCTCGCAGCATGGCAACAGCCAGCGGATGTTGAGAAATCCCGGAGTTGAACCTATCGGTTGCCAGGTATCCGCCGCCAACGTACTCGGCTAAGCCATACTGCCGGACGCCACTGCGGAGTTCGATGGGTACCTGGGCGGCGATCCTCTCTCGCTCGACCTCGCTATCGAGCATCCAGATGCGCTCGAATCTCTCTAGTGCCTCCCATTCGGGAAGGCGAGCCTCTCCCGATGGTTGGAAGGATTCGTAGGCGGACGTGCGTATAGTCGCTACGACACGACAATTTCGGTGGCGCATTAAGTCGAGCCATTCGGCTCGAAATGGCTCATCGCTTGTGAGGTAACCCTCAATATCATCTAGCCAGACCACGGTGTCACGCGGGCAACCTTCGGGCATGAGCTGCCGGAGCCCGTTCGGTCGTTCCGGAATCCAAATTGGCCAACTTCCGTAGAGATCGCGTACGATATGCGCGGCCATATGAGATTTTCCGGCCATGGAATGACCCAGAATCAACGCCGGGGCACCTTCAATCAAAGCGTTGCGCAAAGCGGCCTCGCATTCGCGAGATTGGTAGCTAATCTGAATGCTCGCTTTCTGCACCCTGAAATCCGTGAGATTCAGCTCGTTGACGCGGGGCAGTTCGGCAGTGTCTCTGATCCCCCGACTGCCCGCCCTTAGCAAGCTATCCTGGCGGTCGTGATCCGCAGCACGCGATGAAGCCAACTTGTGGAAAGCTCCGCCCAAAACTGACACGATGCCGAGACTAAGCAAGATCCAACTTGGACCTTTCCAGCTATCAATAACTATCCCGGTGACTCCAATGAGGCAGCCGAAAGCGAGCAAGCCGGACGAAGCTGTTCTTTTTGAGCGCCACTGGAACCCCTCACTGTCCTCCATCCACGTGACCATACAGATTCCAGGTGCGGGGAGAAACTGCCGAGACCAGTTTGACTGGTCTGAACTGGCTCCCTGGTTGAGAGGAGAGGCATGGTTGGGGGACTCTGTCAGGGGCCCTCACGCAGGTCACCAGAGGCGAGGTCAATGCGTCCTTGCTTCGTCCGATGCGAGATAGCGGTAGCTCGGCGTCAGACCTCGTACCTAGTTCTGTACGTGTCGGAGCAGACGACGCGCGCTCGTCAACACACATAAGGTCGCGGCATCTCGTTCTAACGGGGGGCTCTGGCGGCCCTTGAGTCGTTTTGGCTTCCACAGGTTCGGGCTGGCCGGCCGAACGCGCCGCACGGCTCCGCGGCCGGGGTATCTCCTCGTGGTTCCTGGGAGGCTAACGGGGAGAATACGACCATGCGTCGGTCTGGACGACATCGGACGTTGGTGGACTCATGGGCGTATGGGGCAACACGTCCGCAGCGCGGGGGAAATTCATTGCATGGAAGAGGTCTTCAGGGGCGGCTTAGCTGCTCTTATCGGGGCGCCTCGGCGAGCATGCAGGCCGTGCCAAGCCTGACCGTTGGCTCGAGCTCGACCCTCCACCTGTTGGTCAAGATCAGCTGGCCGAATGTGGGTCGCCTCGTCGACACACTGCGGCAAGGTACGTGCCTGGGAGACTATGCGCCGAGAGGTGCGGTGATCGAGGAGGGGCCGAAGTGTCGTTGAGTGGAGATATGGAGCAGGTGCTCGCTGTGGCGCCCGAGTTCTCGACAGCTGCGTCGCCGTCGATGGCTCTGCGAGATCAGCACCTCGTGAGTATCGCGCGGCGCTTTGGGGAGCTTCTGGCGGGGCTTGGCGACGAGCTGCTCGGGGATGAGATCCGCCTCGACGTGGAAGTTGGCGGCCGAAGAGGTAGCTATAGCCCGACGGCTTGGGTGCGGATCTACTCCAAGGCCCATTCCCCTTCGGCCACTGAGGGTTTCTATCTCGTCTACCTGTTCGCATCGGATGGCTCGCGCGCGTATCTGTCGCTGAACCAGGGGACCAGCGAATGGCGATCCGGGAAGTTCCGTCCGCTGAACGATGAATCTGAGTTGCGTTCTCGTGCGTCGGAGGCGCGCGGTGCCCTCCGTGACTTGGACTGGGCAGGTCTGGTGCCGGACGGCCTTCTCAGCATCGATCTCGCGGTCGACTCGCTTCAGCTAGGTCCTGAGAGCAAACACCGCAGCAGGAACTATGAGTTCGCAAACGTGATCGCCAAGCGGTATGACCGCTGGGCGGTCCCTGCGGACGAGGTACTGGTCCAAGATCTCAGCGACATGCTTCCCCTGCTCGCGATGCTGTATCAGGCGCCGCAGGCGCTAGCGAGAGCGGTCCAAGCGGGTGAGGGGGAGCCGCCGGCTGGCCGCGACGGTGGTGGCGTCGCCGCTCGCACGAAGGCTCGTATACAAGGGCGGTTACTTGACAGCGCGGCCCGCAGAGCCATGGAGGTGTACGCGGAAGATGCCGCGTACGAATTGCTGAAAGACGAATGGACCGTTGAGCGGGTCGGTCGCTTCAACCGCGGCTACGACCTTGAGTGCACGAACGACGACCAGGTTCTCCACGTGGAGGTCAAAGGGACCCAAGGCACCGGTGAGGAGGTGATTCTGACCAGGGGGGAGGTTCGACATCACCAGGCGCATGGAGGTCACTGCGAGGACGCTCACGCTCTATTCGTACTCGCTGAGATCACTCTCGTTCGGGAGCCGGCGCTGCGATGTGAAGGGGGCGTACCAACTATGCTGTACGACTGGTGCCCCGACCTCGCCGCGTTGACGCCGACAGAATTCAGATATCGCGTGCCTCACGACTGAGGACATGCGGGCACAGGCTGTTGTTCCCACCGTAGGTAGCTGTGGAAGTCCGACTCAGCTGACCCCGTCGTTGGGGTGATTTTGTCGACAGCGTGTCGAAGGCGATCCATGCGCTGCTGTATGCGCAGGTAGAGCCCATCTGTGTGCCGGTCTGTAAATCTGTCGGCGTATGCCTACGCAGGTTCGAACCCTGCACCCGCCACAAGCACCAAAGAGCCTCTGACCTGCGGAAACGCAGACCAGAGGCTCTCTTACTGTGTCCGACTGTGTCCGGCGAGCTACGGCTGTCCTTGCCCTATTCCTGCCCCGGTCGGCGCCCAACCTCATCCCGCACACAATGCCTCAGTACGGTCCGGCGTGCCATGTTGCCCGACAAGCCGCGAGCGTGACGAACAGGGGAGCGGCCCGACCAGTGAGCAACCACCAGTTGCGTGGGTTGGATCCCCACCACGCGCGGCGTCTTCAGGACGAACGAGAACGCGCGGGGCTTCGCATTGCCTAGTCGTGGTCACAACCATGAGTGGTGTGTATGTGGAGTCCGACCTGAGCGGTCTCACGCCGCGTGACAAACCCTAGGTCTTGCGTAGTCGTCTCGTTTGCGGTGTCATTAGGCCCGGATTGTAATCGCCAACTACTGGCGAGGTGCCGTGTGGCGATGGGGGAATCTTGCTGTTCAGGAAACGGAAGCGTTTGACCGTGCCGCCGACATTCATTCCTGCGGATCTGGGGAACTTGGCGCGCGCGAGGTTCCAAAGCGTGATGGCTGAGTTTTCGGCCGACGTCTATTCTGAGGCGCAACGAATCGAAGCGCAGCATAACAGCACGGGCGGACCCAGGGAGATTACAGCTTCAATGATTCTCGATGCTGCGAATTATGTCCGCGGACCATTTAAGACCCGCAGGCGCGACTGGAAAGACGCGTGTGTGTTCGGTGGTAGTACGATCTCCGCGATCGGGCTGGGAGTTGTAAGTAATCAATTGGATAAGAGTTGGGGTCCATTGGTCGGCATTATGCTCGCCGCTATCCTTGCGTTCTTTGGAACGATCTCTTTTATGCGAGGCAACTGATGCCGTCAAGTTCTGAGTTCGATTTCACAGCCGCTGCGAGCGATGCGTTGGATCTCTACCTGGCCAGCCTGCGTCGATCAATATTGGCAACTGCGATGGACATGGCCGCACGAGAGAATAGTCAGCGGATCGATGCTGGCTTGGTCGAGAGGGCGATCGCTGACAGTCGAGAGCCATCAACACCCGGAGAACGTCGAATTTCTCGCACACGGCCTAGCCGGGTGGGTGTCGTCTTGCTGGCGGCACTGCTTCTGCTGCTGGTCATCGCCGCAGTCGTGATTAGCAGCCTTTCAGGCCAAGTTTCAGCCTCGCTGGGGCCGGCGATCCTCTCGATAATCGGCGTTCTGATTGGAGCTGTAGCGGCCGCGGCCACTTGGTGGTCAGTCCCGTCGAGGACAAAGAATCTTGCGGAGACCCGAACCTCGGCTTCCGGCCTGCTCGCTGATTCGGCGATCGAATTTCTTGGCCAGTGGCAGCAATTCGAAAGAACCCTTCGCAGCGTTACGTCCGAGGTCCCGAATGAGGGCGCTCAGCGTCGGCGCACGCTGTCTGAGGACATCAGGCTCGCAACGAACGCCGACTTGATTCATAGTGAAGAAATCGGCGATGTGCGTCGGTTGCTGGCCACAAGAAACGACCTTGTCCACGGGGGCGTCGTCGACGACCCCGCAGCCTTGGCTGACGACTCCGATCGGCTCGCGACCATCGTTCGACGGATGATCGCACGGGCAGCGGCCATGGATGCGGCCGGAGGGAAGGACCTCTAGTGAGTGTTGAGCTTGTCGAGCGTGCCACTGCTTGTTAACTCGAACCTAGCCTTCCCTGAAGGGGCGCAGAGGCTGTCGAGGACTCGGCGCAGTGGTCCAGCGGGGGAGTGGTCTGCGTTGGCCGGCGCCAGGATCCTTAGCCTTTGTCCGGTACAACCGTGAGGAGCTGGCCCCTGACCTAACGGTGACGCAGGTCAGGGGCCAGTGCCCAGGTTGACTTGTGCTGTCCGGTCTCCCGACTATCGCCTGACAGTGTGGGCACTTCCTCTACGTCTGCCATGGCCGTTCGGCGGCGGACTCTTCGTCCTCGTCCGTTGCGAGCATCAGCCGCTTGAGGGCCATGCTGGTCTGCCCGTCGATGCATCCGGCGTAGACCTCCATCACCATCTTGACCGAGTTCCCTGCCCACTCGGCTACCTGAGTGGCAGGTACGCCGGCGTTCAGTTGGAAGGTGATCCCCGCGTGCCGAAGGTCGTACGGCCGGGCCGCATGGCGCTTCGCGATCTGGTCCGCGGTCAGCACCTTCGCACGAGCCTTCGCCCAGGTGCGGGTGACGGTGTTGGGGTGAACAGGCTTGCAGTAAGCCGCTGGCAGCGGTCGTCCGAACCGGCCTGCGCGGGTCACGAACAGGTGGCCGTCAGGTCCGGGGCCGAAGCGCTCCATGTGGCTGCGGAGCGCCCGGACGAGAGCCGGTGGTGCGGGCACTCGTCGCGTGGTGTTCTCGGCGCGGTGCTTGAGCGTGCGTTCCTCGCGCACCTCTCCGTCGTCGGTCCATCGTTTTCCGGCTTGCTGAGTCGATCCGTCCAGGAGCAGTTCGCCCCAGCCTTCTTCGGGCAGGCTGATCAGGTTGTCGGCGTTCACATGGCGCGCCTCCGCCGGCCGCATCGCGGCGTAGTACAGGCAGGCGAAGTGCGCGTCCAACGATGGGTTGATCTCCCGGATTGCTGCGAGCAGGCGCGCGACCGTCTGACGGTTCGGCAACAGCCGTGGATCGACACGGTCGCTGCTCTGCGGTGGATCCCACTGGAGATTGTCCAGCGGATTCGCGGGTATCAGATCCAGTTCGACCGCGTACTGCAATGCGCCATGCAACGTGGCTCGCCGCCTGGTGATCGTCTTGGCCGCCGCTCGCTTTCCATCCGCTTCGTCGCAAGTCCGTCGAGCACTCCGCGCAGAATCTCGCTCTGCTCAACGTCGGACAGATCGAGCGTGTTGCGCTTCAGCCACGGAATCGCGGTCGCGAACTCCTTCGACGGCACAGCGTCTCCGAGCGCCCGTCCGCGGCTGACCAGGCGAGCGCGGCTACAACCGACGATGCCGGCGCGCCCGCGGACGACGATCCTGCCTCTGAGTGATCCACTACTCTCGCCCTGCGCTCACTGCGTAGGCCGCCAGCTGGAACCTAGGAGACTGTCAGATGACTGATATTGGTGGATCGTCGCGCCCCCGGGTCGAGACCCGCAGCGACCGCGACTATGGGCAGGCGAGGCACTATTACTGGCGCTGCACTGCGTGCGGGGCGGAAGGGCCAGAGCGCCGGTCGGCATCTCGAGCCGGCGAGGAAGGCGGTCTGCACCGGTGCTCGGAGCTGATCCCCGGAGACTGATGAGCAATGGCGCGCTGACAGGCTTCGTGGGCCGTTTGTGGGCGACACGTCGGAGTAATCCGGGGAGCCCGTTTGTGAGCCACTCTCAACGGGACCCTCTGCCCTGATCATGCCCTGTGGCGTCCAGCGGCGGCATTTTGCCTGGTCAGAGCACAGGTTGTTGGCTGGGCTGTAAATCTGTCGGCGTATGCCTACGCAGGTTCGAACCCTGTACCCGCCACGAGGGCGATGGGCGAGGCGTGTCGCGCAGTTCCTGCACTGACCGCCTTGCCTTCGTCGCTTTGTGCGGCTGCGCTTCGCTTGCCGCGAGCGGGGGCTCCGCCACCCGCACCCCCTGTGCCTTCGCTTCGCTCGGCTCCGTGGCTGGGGTGCGCAGTCAGCTCACCAGCGTCGGTCGGGTTGAGCGGTGGGTGGCTGATAGTCGGCTAAGAAGATGGGGTTTGGGGCATTTCGGGTCGGGTGGGGTGGTGATACTGGGGGAGACGGCCGGGTGGTCGTGGAGGAGTGTGGGTTATGAGCCTCATTGGTGCCCTGGTGGGGTACGTCTTGTCGGCATTTATCTTGCTGTTGATTGTGCGGATGGTGCTGGACTGGACGGGGGTGTTGGCCAACGGGCCGCAGTGGGTGGGGCGGGTTCGGGGGGTCACGCATGCTTGGACGGAGCCGGTGATTGCGCCGGTGCGGCGGAGGTTGCGGCCGGTGCGGGCCGGGGGGATGGCGTTCGATCTGGCGTTTACGGCGGTGTTTTTTGCGGCGCTGATTTTGAGGTCGATTGCGTTCAGTCTGTAGCCGCGGCTAGGGCGGATTCGTACTCGACGGCTGTGATTCGGACGACCGCTCGGGGGAAATCGGCGTGCGCGTTCTCGGTCGGGGGAATTCTGGCGAGGACGGTTTCCATCGGGATGGGTGGGGTCCAGTGCTTGATGCGAGTCAGCTGTACGCCGTGGGCGGCGTCGGTCCACGCGGAGGCTAGTTCGGCGCGGGCTATGAAGACGCGGTACGGCGGGCCGAGGTAGAGGAGGACCTGGTCGCCGGACGTGAGGGCCTGGGCGTGTGGCTCGCTGGGGTCGATGGGCCAACTGTTGGAGCGCAGGTAGGCCGCGGCCAGGTCGGGGAGGGATTGGCCGGTGGACGGGTCCGTCTTCGTGAGGTTGAAGAGGTAGTGGGCCATGTGCGAGATCGTAACGGGCCTGATTCTGGGAATTCCGGGGTCGGTTGTCGGATTCGGGGGATGGCGTTCGTAGCGTGGGTGGAGGCGGACGCGGGGTCCGCTCGAGCTAAGGAGCGCGGTATGCCTGAGTACCTCATCTACTTCAACCAGCAGTGGGTGGGCGACCACACGCCGGAATGGTTCGGGCAGCGGGCGCCGTTGGCCAAGGCTGTGGTGGACGAGATGAAGACGGCGGGGGTGTATGTGTTCGCCGGCGGACTCGAGGAGGACGGACCGATCTACACCGCCGACCCGAACAGCGGTGACGTGCTGATCACCGACGGGCCGTACGTCGAGTCCAAGGAGTTCCTCGGCGGGCTCACCGTGGTGGACGTGCCCGACGACGAGGTCGCCAAGCTGTGGGCCGGCAAGGTTGCCGAGGCCTGTGGGTGGCCGCAGGAGGTACGCCTGTTCGGACGCCACCCGGATGCATAACTGAAGCGGTAGGTCCAGGCCGCGGCGGGGGGTAACTGGTCTACGGGTTGACCCGGTGATGTCGTCAACGGTTAACCGAGGCGTTCCCCCGTAGGTCGACGGTGGCGGAGTGAAATCTCCTCATCGTTTGCCGACCGGCATAGTCGCCGCCGCGGCCGCCGTGTCCTTGTGGTCCCTTCCCGCGTTCGGGTACGCCGCCGACGCGCCGGCCGGCGGGCTCGCCCTGGTCGACACGACCGAACGCGTCGGGCCCGGCATCGCACTCGATCACGTGAAGAGCGTCGACCAGCGCGGCTGGATCGATGCGCAGTACCTGAGCATCGATCTCGCTGACAAGGCGGTCAGCACCGATCTGCTCACCTCCGGCCCGGTCGCATCCGGCGGCCCCCTGAGCGTCTCCGCCGACAAGGCCGGCGCTGTCGCGGGAGTCAACGGAGAGTTCTTCGACATCGGCAACAGCAACGCCGCCCTCGGTGGCGAGGTCCAGAACGGCCAGCTGATCAAGTCCGCCGACGCCGGCGGCCGCCAGCATGTCGGGGTCAGCAAGGACGGCATCGCACAGCTGGTCGATCTGGCTGTGGACGCGACGGCCACATTCGCCGGCGCCGACCACAAGGTGCTGACCCTCAACGCTGCCAACGGCGGCGGAGTCCCGGCGAACGGCCTGGTCGCCTACACGTCGGCCTGGGGCGAGTACAGCCGCGGCCGCGGATTCACCGGCGTCACCGATCTCGCCGAGGTACTCGTCCAGAACAACAAGGTCGTGAGCGTGAGCCCCACGGCCGGCTCCGGCCCGATCCCGGCGGACGGCTTCTACCTTGTCGGCCGCGACGCAGCTGCGACCGCGCTGCGGGCACTGCAGCCGGGTGACGCGTTGACGCTGCACTACGAGCTCGCCAACGACGTCGCGAAGACGATGAAGTTCGCGCTCGGCCAGGGCGGCACGATCGTGAGCAAGGGCCGGGTCGTGCCCGGCCTCGACACGTCGATCGCCCCGCGGACCGCGCTCGGCTTCAAGAACGGTGGCCGCACCCTCGTCCTCGCCACCTGGGACGGCCCGGGCGGCACCGGCAAGGGCGGCATCGGCATCGACCGCGAGGCACAAGAACTCGCGGCCCGCGGCGTAGAAACCGCGGTCAACCTCGACGGCGGCGGCTCGACGACGATGGTCGCTCGTGCCCTCGGCGAGGACGGCGTCTCGGTCCGCAACAACCCGTCGGACGGGCAGGAGCGCAACGACCCCAACGGCGTCGGCGTCTTCGTCAGCCCCGGTGACGGCAATGTCGACGAGCTGCTGCTGAAGCCGGGTGCGGGCCAGGCTGCCGCGGACGGCGGCCTCAAGGTCTTCCCAGGGATGCACCGCAGACTCGCCGTGAAAGCTGTCGACAACCACCTGACCCCGGTCACGCCTGACCCGAAGAAGCTTGTGTGGAAGGCGAAGGGCGGCAGCATCAAGGACGGCTCACTCACCGCCGGTGCGCGCGGCCCGATCACGGTCAGTACGACGTACGGCAAGGTCCACGCCTCGGAGAAGGTCGACGTACTCGGGCCGCTGAAGAGCTTGGAGCCGTCGACCGGCAAGCTGTCGATTCCTGGGGCGACCGCGGCCGATGCCGTCAGCGTCGCGATCACCGGCCGCGACGGGCAGGGCTATACGGCGCCGGTCGACCCGCGCGATCTGAAGCTCGACTACGACCACACGGTGGTCGACGTACAGCCGGTCGACGGCGAGCTGAAGATCACGCCGCTGTCCAACGCCGGCACGATCCTCACGATGAGCGCCGCCGGCCACGAAGTGAAGCTGCCGATCACGGTCGGCGTCCAGACGAAGGTCGTCTACGAGTTCGACGACAACGTCCTCAGCCGATGGACCAACAACAGTACGGCGGTCACCACGCGCTCGGTCGATCCCGACGGGCTGCGCATCGACTTCCCCGCGATGCGGAACGTCGGCATCTCGGCTGTCGGCGCCGCGAACCGGATCCAGGTCCCGGGGCAGCCGCTGCGACTCCGACTGCGGATCAAGTCGAGCATCGACGTGCCGAGCGGGCTGGACTACCTCGGACTCATCGACGGGAACGGCAAATCCCTCGGCGTGTACGGCCCGGGGCTGAAGGCGAGCCCGGACTACCAGACGATCACCTGGACGCTGCCCGCGAACACGACGTACCCGATCGCGATCTCGTCGTTCCAGGGGATCAACACTGCGGTCGCCCAGCAGAAGGCGGGCACGTTCGTCCTGGATCGGTTCGAGGCCGACGTACCGACGTCGGTCGACCTGCCGGCTCAGCCCGATCTGGTTGCCGACCCGCTCATCTCGACCGACGGCAGCCTGCCCGGCGGGCACGACACCTGGAAGTTCGCGACGCTGTCCGACGTCCAGTTCACTGCGGACAACCCGGCCCTGTCGCAGGTCGCCACGGCGGCGCTCGCCCGGATCCGCAAGACGAACCCGGACCTGGTCGTCCTCAACGGCGACATCACCGACCGCGGGCTGCCGGAGGACCTGTCGCTCGCGCGCAAGGTGCTCACCGACGCGGGGTGTGACCTGATCCCGGTCGGTCAGGAACCGCCGCCGAACAGCACGCCGCACGGTTCGACGGTCCCGTGCTACTACGTGCCGGGCAACCACGAGTCCTACGGGCTCAACAACGTGCAGCAGGACCTGACCAACTTCACCAAGGAGTTCGGTCAGCCGTACCGGACGTTCGACCACAAGGGCACCCGCTTCATCCTGCTCGCCAGCTCGCTCGGCACCCTGCGTACGTCAGCCTGGGACCAGCTCCCGATGCTGAAGGTCGCGCTGGACACCGCCGCCCGTGACAAGTCGATCCACAACGTGATGGTCTTCGCGCACCACCCGGTCGACGACCCGGAGGAGACCAAGGCCAGCCAGCTCGGTGACCGCGACGAGGTCGCGCTGATCGAGAAGATGCTGACCGACTTCCGCGGCAAGACCGACAAGGGCGCCGCCATGGTCGGCTCGCACGCGCAGGTCGCCAACGTGCACCGGGTCGAGGGCGTGCCGTACACGGTGCTCCCGTCGTCCGGAAAAGACCCCTACGGTACGCCGGACCGCGGCGGTTTCACGGGATGGGTCGACTGGTCGATCGACGCGCACAAACCAGCCGACCAGCAGTGGCTCGAGGCCGACGTACGGGCGTTCGCACAGTCGATCACGCTCAACGCGCCGACCGCGCTGCCGGCCGGAACGTCCACCCAGCTCAGCGGAAGCATCGTGCAGCCGGAGGGCGTCGGCGCCGGTACTCGCGTCGTACCGCTGCGCTACCCGATGTCGGTGCACTGGAGCGGTTCGTCCGGTCTCGCCATCGGTTCCGGATCAGACGCGATCAAGAAGGCGCGGAACGCCGGGAAGGTCGCCGTACTGGATCCGGCAACCCGCACTCTGACCGCGCTCCGTCCGGGCACCATCACCGTGTCGGTCACGAACGACTCGATGCGTGCGTACGCCGGCGACGCGTCGCTCGCGCCGATCACGACCGCAACCACGATCAAAGTGGTTCGCTGATCCAACGCGACCGTCGAGGCCCGGCCGGGAACGTCCCCGGCCGGGCCTCGGCCTGGCGGGAAGGCGGTGGGGAATAGGGTCTGCTTGGGCGGGAGTTGTCGGTTATGACGGAGTGTCCGAGCGAGGAGAGCAATGAAACCCACTGAGTTCGTGAAGGTGAACGCGCAGTTCTGGGGGGAACACCTGAAGGAGGCGGCCGGGCACCTGCCGGTGAGCCACCGGGGTGAGCTGCCCGGGCCGATGCTGTTCCCGCGGATGATGGTGCTGACCGAGACGCCGGACTGGAACATCCTCGAGCTGGTCGGACTGAGCCGCGAGTACCGGAGCCCCGAAGTACGGCGGCAGAAGCGCGCAAGCGTCGAGGAGTACTTCGGTGTCGGCGACGGCGGCACCGTGGTGGCGAACCTCGAGGGCCAGAACTGGTTCAAGGACGCGACGATCGCGACCGAGACCGGCCGGAACTCGCTGGACAAGCGGTTCCCGACGGCCGCGAACATGCTCGGGAACGAGCTGGTCGGTCCCGCGGACGAGCTGTTGCGGTTCGCGCCCGGCAACTACTCGACGTTCGACCGGACGCTGCTCGTTCACGGCGGCGGCGACTCGCTGCGCGCGCACTGGGTGTTCTTCGCGCTTGCGATCCACCGCTCGGAGCCGGTCGACAAGTACCTGGACTTCCTGCGGAACTACTCCAACTCCCAGCCGCACCTCGACCCGATCGGCACGATCAGCCTGCCGGTCGACCCGGCCGAGCTGAAGGCGGACGCGTTCGCGAGCACCTACCTCGCGCACGGCCTGCAGGATTCGACCGTCGACGAGTTCCTCGAGAAGCACGAGAGCATCCTGCTGTCGACGTTCGGCGGGACCCGGCTGCTCCGGCAGCCGTCGCTCGACGACCTGCAGCCCGACTTCATCCTCGAGCGCGCCGACGGCCGTCACATCGTCGGCCGCCTCGAGCTCCCGGTCGTCGACGTGGTCAACGGCAAGAAGCGCCGCCGCTCGTTCCGTACGCCGGTCCTCGACAGCGCCGCCGAGCTCGCGCGCTACACGGAGTACCTCGGCACCGCGGACAACCGCTCCCAGGTGAAGTCGAAGTACGACGTCGACGTCGCCGACCCGCGGCAGCTGCTGATCGTGCCGAGCCAGGAGACGGTGGTGCCCGCGCCGGGTGTGGAGATCGTGGACTACGACACGATCCTGCGCCTGCACCTGGCCGGCAAGTGACGCAGTACTTCGTCTATGGCCGCGATCGGGCCGGCGCCGGCGAGCTGAAGGGTCAGCTGACCGAGGAGCACTGGGCCTTCATGGACCGGTACGCCGAGGAGCTGGTCGCCCGCGGCCCGACCCTCACCGAGGACCGCGAGGAATCGACCGGCAGCCTGCACATCGTCGACCTCCCGGACGACGAAGCGCTGAAGACCTTCGCATATGACGAGCCGTACTACGTCGGCGGCGCATTCGACACAGTCGAGCTGTACCGCTTCCACAACCTCACCGGGCGCACGATGTGGGAGTTCACGACCGCGGTCGAGGGCCTCGGCCGCTACCTCGTCCTCACCAAGGACGGCCCGCGACCGCTGACGTCGGACCACCTCATCGTGTACGGCGACCTGCTCGACGGCGACACACACGTGGGTCGGGCGGCTCTCGTCGAGGCGCCCGACGCCGCGGCCGCTGCCGGACTGGTCCAGGCCGAGAACGCCGAAGTACATCCCTGGGAGTTCGGCGGCAGGCGGTAACACTCGCGGGGGGCGACACATGTAGTGGTGGGCTTGAACAGGCAATAACTTGTTCAAGCCCACCACTACATGTGGCAGCCCTCGGTTGTTGGAGGAATGCGGGCGCGGGCTCACTCGGCCTACTTGCCGGTCATTGGGCGAGGATCGACTGCAGGGCCTTGGTGAGGGTTTGGCGGGTGGCGGCGGGGAGCTCGGAAGTGAGGTCCCGGATGCGGTCGACGACCGCGTCGTGACACTGGTGGGCGAGGTCCTTGCCGGCGGCCGTGAGCTCGATGCGGCAGGCGCGGCGGTCGGTGGGGCTGGCGACGCGGGCGACGAGGTCGCGGCGTTCGAGGCGGTCGACCATGCTCGTCAGGCTCGAGCGCTCGATGCTCAGGATCCGGCTGAGCTCGGTCATGCCGAGCGGGCCGGAGATCAGCACGCACAGCAGGTGGGCCTGCTGCGGGGTCAGGCCGAGCGGCCGGCTCGTCTCGGCATGCAGGTCCTGCAGCCGGTGCATCGTCTGCACCAGCGCACTCGCGAGGTCGGAATCCCGAGCCGTCGTCGTCACCATGGCCCCATGATAGTCCGGTCGCCTAATAGTTTGCTGTTCTAATGATTCGTGGTACTACTATTTAGGACAGCGAACTATCTGAGGGAGTCGAGATGAACGTGCGGTTCGGATACGGGTCACCGGACGGGGTGCGGGACGTCGCCGCGATCCTGCGGCTCGCTGAGCAGGCCGATCGGGACGGACTCGACCACGTCAGCCTGTCGGATCATCCGTACGTCCCGGACCTCCTCGACGGGTACGCCGCGATCGCGTTCCTTCTCGGCCGCACCGAGCGACTGTCCGCGTTCGTCAACGTCACCAACCTGCCGCTGCGTCCCGCGCCGGTTCTTGCTCGTACGGCGACGTCGTTGTCGGCCCTGTCCGGTGGACGATTCGTGCTGGGTCTCGGCGCCGGTGGGGCGTGGGACCGGATCACGACGATGGGCGTGCCGGAGCTGCGTCCGGCCGAGGCGGTCGAGGCGTTCGAAGAGGCCATGCAGTTGGTGCACTCGATGTCCGACGGCGGCCACCCGGAGCCGACGAAGCACTACCCGATCGGCGCGCTCCGGCCGGCCGCCGTGCCGGCGCCGTTGATCTGGACCGGCTCCAAAGGCCGCAAGTCGCTCGCCGCGACCGGTCGGCACGCCGACGGATGGATCCCCGGCCACGCCGCGGACTGGCTGAGCGACGGCTACCTTCGGGCCCGCCCGGTCATCGACGAGGCCGCGCTCGCGGTCGGCCGCAAACCCTCCGACATCGCGACCGTCTACAACTTCCCCGGCGCGATCACCGCGACCCCGCTCCGCCGCACCCGAGACGAAGACGGCCGCTGGATCGGCGGTTCCCCGTCCCAGTGGGTCGAAGAACTCACCGACGCCATCCTCAACCACAACGCCGCCGGCTTCACGCTCTTCCCCCGCGGCACCGACCCGTACGACATCCAACTGACCCGCTGGTCCCAAGAGATAGTCCCCGCCGTCCGCTCGGCGATCACCTGATCTCGTAGTTGGCGTTCACGTACTGCGTGTGCTGCCGGAAGCCATTCCGGTACGTGATCCGCAACCCGCTCACCTTGAGCGGACGCTCCACACTCGTGACCCGCACCTTGAACAGGATCACCCGGTCGCGGGGATCTCCACTCAACCGATACCCGTCCACCGGCACGGACGCCACGCCGGTCGGGTCGGCGACGCTCGGGTTCCCGGCGGTCCAGCTCATGTAGGCGCCGCCGGGGAACGCGTCCCGTCGGTAGAGCCGAGCCTCCACGAACTCCAGCCCGTCATCCGCGACCCTCGGCGCGACCTGCACCAGCTCGACCGGCTCGCGGACCTCCAGATCCGCCGCGTAGAAGTAGACGTCGACATCGCGCCCGGCCACCGGTACGCCGACCGTCGTCTCGCCGTCGCGCACCTTGATCGCGTTGCCTTGCTTGCGGTCGACGAGCCAGCCGGCGAGCAGTACCGCGACCAGAAGCCCAACCACGGCGATGATTCGTCCACGCATGTGTGCCCCCTTGGACACAGAGCGTACGGCGGGATCAGTCCAGGCCGGCGAGTTCTTCGGGTGAGAGCTGCAGGGCTCCGGCGGCGATGTTGGCCTCGAGGTGGGACGGGTTGCCGGTGCCGGGGATGGCGAGGATGTTGGGGGAGTGGTGGAGGGTCCAGGCGAGGCGGACCTGCTGTGGGCTGACGTTGTGGGCGGCGGCGATCTTCTCGACGGCGGTCGAGTGGTCGGTGGTGGCGCCGCCTTCGCGGGAGGAGCCGGCGATCGCGAAGAACGGGACGTAGGCGATGCCGCGCTCGGCGCAGAAGTCGATGAGCTGGTCCTCGTCGCGGCGTAGGTCGACGGCGTAGCTGTTCTGCACACAGACGACCGGCGCGATCGCGAGCGCCTCCTCGACGTGATCGATCCGCACGTTC
This sequence comes from Kribbella pratensis, assembly GCF_004365355.1. Lineage (GTDB taxonomy): Bacteria > Actinomycetota > Actinomycetes > Propionibacteriales > Kribbellaceae > Kribbella. Next base: position 65,782 of record NZ_SODP01000003.1, read on the forward strand.
GAAACGCCGAGCTGGCGGATCAGGCCCTCGTCGCGGAGCGCGGCGAGCCAGCCGAAGCGTTCGGTGATCGAGTCCTCGCCGGGCTTCTTCATGATCCGCAGGTTCACCACGTCCAGCGCGTCGACGCCGAGCTGCCGCAGGTTGGTCTCCACCTGCTCCCGCAGTTCCGCGGCCGTCGTCGCGTTGTAGAACCCGCGCTCCGGATCGTCACCCGGCCCGACCTTCGTCGTGATGACAAGACCTTCCGGGTACGGCGCCAGGGCCTCGCGGATCAGCTCGTTCGCGTACCGCTTCTCGCCCTCACCGACCTGCAGCGTCCCACCCGGCGACGCGTAGAACGCGGCGGTGTCGATGTGATTCACCCCGAGCTCGACCGCGCGACGCAGGACCTGGATCGCGACCGACCGATCCGGGTTCGCCGTGATTCGCATGGCGCCGAAGCCCATCCGGTTGACGGTCACGTCGCCGAGCTTCCAGGTGCCGGCCGCCGCTGCTGTCGTCATTCCTCGATCGCCCCTCTCACCGCACGGAGATGTTGCCGGAACGTCAACGACGGATCCGCCGCACGCGCGGTCAGGAAATCCGCGAACCGCACCTGCTCCCGCAACGACCGGCCGGCCCGGATCTCGTCCGCCTGCCGATGTTCGGTGTCCCGGATCGACTCCGCCAGCCCGAACAGCTCGTCCACCCGCTCCGCCGGGACGAAGATCGCGCCGTCCTCATCCGCGAGTACGACGTCGTCCCGGGTCACCGTCCACTCGCCGATCGTTGCCTTGGACAACGCATCCGCGGGCTGCGGATCGAGTCGCAACGGCCCGGTCGGCAACGCACCGAGGCTGAACACCGGCATCCCGATCGCGGTGATGTCGACGGTGTCGCGATGCAGTCCCCAGATCACGATCCCCGCGATCCCGGCAGCCGCCGCCTCCAGCGCCACCAGATCGCCGACACAGGCCTCGTCCCGCCGGCCGCCGTTGTCCACGACGAGTACGTCGCCCGCGGCCGCGGACTCGAACGCCTCCAGGAACACGTCCACGCTGCCCACATGCTGCGCCGGCAACACCCGCCCTGCGACCCGCTCACCGACGACAGCCGTCAGCGACACCGTCCGCACCGGTACGCCCGCGCGAACGCAGGCATCCGCAACATGCGCCGTGGTCAGTTCCGCAAACCGTTCCAGCATCCCCGGCCCCTCTCGATCGGCTCCGGAGACGACCTTAGGACAGGAAGGCAAGGATCTCGTCGAGAGCCGGCTCGTACGTGGTGTCGATGGTGATGCTGGGGACCGGCAGGTCGACGGGCTGGAAGGAGTTGTGGGTCCGGAGTCGGGCGTCGGGGCTGATCTGGGCGTCCTCGTGTGCCGAGCGGCGCGGGTCCGAGCCGGAGCGGGCGGTGATCCGCGCGAGTGCGACCTCGGCCGGTACGTCGCAGTGCACGATCCGGATGTCGGCGCGGCCTAGCAGCGGGGTCAGTCCCGGGTTCCACAGCCGGTCCTGGAATGCCGCCTCGGCGACGACCGTCGTACCGCGGCCGATCAAGAGGCCGATCACGTCGAAGAACGTCGACAGTGTCCGCATCGTGAGCGGGTCCCCGGGCCCGGGGACGAATCCGGGTGTCGCGTGCGCCATGCCTTCCTTGATCTCGTCGCGGCAGATCGCCGGGCAGCCGATCGCGGTCGCGATCCGGTGCGCCAGCGTCGTCTTCCCGGTCCCGGGCGGACCGCTGACCACGACAAGCATCGGTTTCGAATGCACCTGCCGTACCTTAGCGGTGACCTTCGGCGCGCGGGGTAAAACCAGGGTGAGAAAGTGTCGGTGGGCGCGAATAGCGTTGGATCCGTGACGACGTACTCGGCGGTCCGGACGACCGGGATCTACTGCCGGCCCGGCTGTGGCGCCAAACCGCTCGCGGAGAACGTGAGCACGTTCGAGCTGCCTGCCGCGGCGGAGGCTGCTGGGTATCGCGCGTGTCTGCGCTGCCGTCCGTATCGGGTCGCCGGGACGGTGGCGGACGAGGCGCCGGAGCTGGTCTGCCGCGCGGTGCAGTTGATCATCGCCGGTCTGCTGGACGAGTCCGGCGAGGAAGCGCTGGGGGCGCGGCTCGGGGTGTCGGCGCGGCACCTGCGGCGGATGTTCAGCGAGCACCTCGGCGTGACGCCGGATCAGTTCGCGCGATCGCGGCGGGCGCACTTTGCGCGGCGGTTGCTGGACGACACCGATCTCAGCATCGCGGACGTCGCCTTCGCGTCGGGCTTCGGCAGTCTGCGGCAGTTCAACCGGGCGATGCGGGAGATCTTCCGGGCGTCACCGCGCGAGCTGCGCGATCGCCGGCGTCGCGGCGATCGCCTGGCCGCCGATGGAGGTTTGGTACTGCGACTGCCGTTCGCGCCGCCCTACGACTGGGAGGCGATGTGTGCGTTCCTCGAGGCGCGCGCGATCCCGGGCGTCGAGGCGGTCGAGGGCGGTGTGTATCGGCGGACGATCTCGATCGACGGTGAGCCGGGGGTGCTGGAGGTCGGCGCGGGCGGCGATGATCACCTGATCCTTCGCGCGCATCTCCCGTTCTGGGAAGGCGTCATGCACGTCGTGGATCGGGCCGCGTGTTTGGTCGGTCTGGACTACGAGCCGGTCTCGGCCCGTGCGCAGCTGGCGGCGGATCCGGAGTTCGGGCCGTTGGTTGCGGCGCGGCCCGGCGTTCGGGTGCCCGGTGCGTGGGGTCCGTTCGAGGTTGCGGTTTCGGCGGTCGTCCGCGATCAGCTGCCACCGGAGGACGCGACCGAGGCGCTGCGCAAGCTCGTCGAGGTGTACGGCGTACCCGTGCCGGGGCTCGATCACGGACTGACGCACGCCTTCCCCGGGCCGGCCGCGTTGACCAATGCCGAGCTGGTCGGTCCGCTCGCGCGTGAAGTTGCCGACGGCAACATAATTCTCGAAGCCGATGTGCAGGCGTTGACCCACGTGATGAGCAACCGGGCGGCACAAGAGGTCGCGCTCCGCCTCGGCGCGCGCGACGCGTGGCCCCTGCCCGGCGAGAGCGAGCGCCTCAGACCGTGGCGCTCGCTCGCCGCCGTCTATCAACTGACCAGCGCCTCGTAGGTGCCGGTGGTCAGCAGTTCCTTTGCTGCGGTGGTGGCCAAGGCATAGGCCGCGCCGGTGATCGCCGGGCCTACGCTGATCCGAGCGACGCCGAGCTTCGCGAGCTCGCCGATCGTGGGAGCCCCCGGACCGACCATCACGTTGAGCGGCAGCGGCGATCCCTCGACGAGCTCCGCGATCGTCGCGGCGTCGACCACGCCGGGCACGAACAGTACGTCGGCACCCGCGTCGGCGTACAGCTTCGCGCGTTCGAGCGTGCCGGTCTTGTCGCCGAACAGGTACGTATCGGTCCGCGCGTTGATCACCAGCTCGATCCCCGCGGCAACCGCTGCAGCGCGTGCCGCCTTGATCCGCTCGGCATGGACCGACGGCTCATCGAGCACTCGCCCCGTGCTGTCCTCGAGGTTCACGCCGACCACGCCGGCCTCGAGTACGCCGGTCACCGTGCCCGCGACATCGCCGTACCCGGCCTCGATATCAGCCGTCACGGGCACTGACACTGCCGCGCAGATCAACCGAAGCGCCGCGACCGCCGACTCCTGATCGAGACCACCCGCATCGTCGACACCATGCGCCCAGGCAACACCGGCGCTGGTCGTCGCGATCGCCTTCGCTCCCGCGGCCTCGATCGCTCGTGCCGAACCCGCATCCCAGGCGTTCGGCAGCACGAGCGGCGGCCCTTCGTGCAGTGCACGCAACTGTCGCGCCAACTCGTTCTGCGTGCTCACAGGCTCACCAGCAGCTCGTGGTCGATCTCGACGAACTCGACGATCAGGTCGGCGAACCGGCCGGCGATCAGTTCCTTGTACGCCGACGACCCGGTGTGCGCGTCGTACGCAGCCTGGTCGGCGAAGTGCTCGACGAACAGCAGGTAGTCCGGCTTCGCCGGGTCGCGGTACACGCGGAACGACAGCGTGCCCTCCTCCGCGCCCGGCCCCCTCGGCGCGAACTCCTGCACGATCGCCTCGGCGGCGGCCTGGTTGCCGTCCTTCAGCTTGATCGGAAACACCTTTGCCAGCATCTGAATCCTCCTGAAGTTCTTGTTCCTCAAGGTTCGCGCGCCGCAAGCGCCCCGGTCTGGCCATATTCGGTCATGTCCATCGTCTCGTATCTCAAGACAATATGTCTCATAAATCAAGATTGTGGATTAGCGTGGACACTGTCGGAGAGGGCAAAGGAGCCTGGCATGAACAACGTGTACACGCACGGACATCACGAGTCGGTACTGCGATCGCACAGCTGGCGTACCGCGGAGAATTCGGCCGGCTATCTGCTGGCGCATCTGCGGCCCGGGATGTCGGTGCTCGACGTCGGCGCCGGTCCCGGCACGATCACCGCCGACCTCGCCCGCCTGGTCGAGCCCGGCCGGACCACCGCACTGGAAGCCAACGACGCCGCGCTCGACATCACCAGGGCGACGTTCGCGGAGCTGGACCTCGACGTGGAGTTCGTCGTCGGCGATGTGCACGCGCTGGAGCTGCCGGACGATACGTACGACGTCGTGCACGCGCACCAAGTCTTGCAGCACGTCGCGGATCCGGTACAGGCATTGCGCGAGATGCGCCGGGTCTGCAAGCCCGGCGGGATCGTCGCGGTCCGCGACTCGGATTACCACGGTTTCGTCTGGTACCCGGAGCTGCCCGAGCTGGACGAATGGATGGCGCTCTACCAGCGGATGGCCCGCGCCAACGGCGGCGAGCCGGATGCCGGTCGACGCCTCCTGTCCTGGGCCTTGGCAGCCGGATTCGAGAACATCGATGCAACGACGTCGACCTGGGCGTTCACCAAGCCCGATGACCGTGCGTTCTGGGGCGGGATGTGGGCGGACCGCATCCTCAAGTCCGCACTCGCGGATCAGGCTCGCGAATCCGGCGTACCGGAGCAGCAACTGGAAGCGATCTCGCAGGCCTGGCAGACGTGGACGGCCACGCCGGACGCGACCATTTCCATCCTGCACGGCGAACTAATCTGCACCGCCTGACCCCGCGCCCACAGCTGGGTAAGCCAGCCAATTTGCTGGGTGAACCAGGCAATTTGGTGGGTAGACCAGGCAAATTGTGGGTTAGTGACCGAAACTCAAGGTGTAGAACCCCACATTTCGCTGGCTGACCCATCAAATGCGGTCGTGCGCGTCGTGCGCGTCGTGCGCGTCGTGCGCGTCGTGCGCGTCAGGGGGTCGTGCGGGTGCGCTGACGCGAGATCTCGTACAGGACGGCCGTTGCGGCGTTGGCCGCGTTGAGCGAGCTGGCTGAGCCGGTGATGGGGATGCGGACCAGGTGGTCGGCCGCCTCTTTCCAAGCCGTGCTCAGGCCGGCGGTCTCGTTGCCGATCAGGAGCAGGACCGGCTGCGTGAAGTCGAAGTCGTAGACGTCGGTCGATCCGTGCTCATCGGTGCCGACGACAACGATCGGGATCGAGGAACGGCGGACCCAGTCGAGGACCTCGCGATGGGACGGCGCGCGGACGGCGGGAACCGCGAACAGCGATCCCGTCGTCGCGCGCACCGCCTTCGGGTCGTACACGTCGGCCGCATGTCCGGTGACGATCAGGCCGTCCGCGCCGAACGCATCCGCGGACCGGATGATCGACCCGATGTTCCCCGGCCCGGTCGGCCGGTCGAACACGACTCCGAGGAAGTCCGGCCGGACCGGGATCCGGTCGAGATCGTCGTCCGGCAGCTCGAGGACGGCGATCAGCTCCGCCGCCTCGTCCTTCTCGCCGAGCTCAGCCAGCAACTCCGGCGCCATCGCGACCCGCTCGACGTCCGGGAGCCGCCGCAACAGCTCGGACGCCCACTTCGACAGCGGCCGGGAGGCGTCCGTGATCACCGTCCGCACCGGCCAACCGTTGTCTACGGCAACAGAAATTGGCCGCACACCCTGGACCAGGAACTCGCCGGCGCGCTGCCGCTTGGTCCGATTGGTCAGCGACGCCTGCCACACCTGGAACCTGGCGTTCCGCGACGAGATCCGTTGCACAGAACCACCTTAGTGTGCACGCATGCGTCTTCGGCCCCGGTGCCTGAGCCGGAGTACGCCCCACAGAACCAATGCAGGCAACCACAGCACCAGCAGCCAGGGAAGTCGCCACCATCCGGAGCCGCCGTCGAGCTTCGGCTGCTGGGGCGTGACCAACGGTCGCGCGGAGGTCGACCAGGCCAGGAACGCGTCCCCGATCGGCACCGCGCCGAACAGGTACCGCTTGGTTTTCAATCCGGAGAGCGGAAGCCCGAGCAGCTCACCCTCCCGTCCGAGCCGATCGCCGAGCGGATCGTTGTGCACCCGCGCCGCACCCATCGCAACGACAGTCGCGGACAGACTCATCCCGAGCACCAACGGCCCGGAATCAACGTCGCCCTTGCCGCCGGTGCCCTTCGGATACTCGCGGACGCCGGCCCCGGTGACGAACTTGTCCTTGAAGATCTCGTACTGAGTTCGCGCGAACGTCGGGTCGATGTCGACCAGGAAGCGCTGGATCATCGCCTGCGACGAGCCCCGCGCACCGGACACCTGCGGCGCCACCTGATGCGGGAGCAGCCCGGTCGCCGGATCCAGCTTTGTCTTCGCCGTCGTCACCCAGTTCCGCGCGATCTGCCCGAACCGCGGCGCGACCAATGCGTCGTACTGGCGCAGTGAAGCGATCGCGACGACCGAGTCGACCGGCCAGGCCTGACCGGGGTACGCCGCGAGGAACGGCGTCGTCGCGGTCCGGAACGCGGTGGCGAGCTCGACCGACTCGCTGGTGAACGTGTCGAGGTCGGCCGCGTCGGAGTGGCCGAGTGCGATCAGCCCGCCCCGCAACCAGTTCGTCCACCCCGCATAGAAGACGCCGTACTGCGGTTGCAGCGACTCGTCGAACGGCGCCGTACCGTCTCCTGCGGCAAGCCGATCGAGGGACCAGCGGACCTCGGCGGTCGCGTCGGCCGACTGCGCGGGGTCGTCGAGACCGAGTTGGACCCAGCTGAGTCCGTACATTACGTTCAGGAAGAAGTACCCCTCCGGAAACTGTTTCTGCGCAGCTCGATCCGCTCCGTCCTCGATCTCGGCCCGCAGGAATGCGAGCTGCTTGGTCACGCCACCGGTGGGATCGAGAACCAGACGTGCGGTGCCCACCCCCGCCACGAGTGTGGCGATCACCGCTACGCCGACGACGAGCTTGCGCAGCACCCGAACAAATCTAGAGCCCGTTCAGTGACCACTGGGAGTCGTCAAGGTGACGTTCAGGTGCTCAGGTTGGTGCCCCGGTCAGGTGCCCAGTGTCGATTCCCGGGTGATCAGACGGGTGGGCAGCTCCAGCGGGCCGTGATGGGCCGAGCCCGCGATCGCGTCGAGGAGCAGATTCGCCGTCCGGCGGCCGAGCTCCTCGAGCTCCATGTCGACGGTGGTGAGCGGCGGCCGGCTCGCGAGTGCCATCACCGACCAGTTGTCGTAACCGGTGACCGCGATGTCGTCCGGGACCGAGCGGCCCAGCTCACGCAGCCGGTCGCAGACCCCGCGGGCGATCTGGTCACTGCCGCAGGCGATCGCGTCGACGGCGGGTTGGGCCCGGAGCAGTACATCAACCGCGTGCCGGCCCCAGCGTTCGCTCCACTCGCCGTGCAGCGGCTCACCGACGAACGTGTCACCGGCCGCCTCGACGGTGGCGGCGGCGCGGACCTGCGCGCTGTGGTGGGAGTCCGGGCCAGTGACGTGGGCGATCCTCGAGCGACCGAGCGACTGCAGGTGCCGCACGGCCGAGGCCGCGCCGCCGTGGTCGTCGACGATCACCGACGTGTCGTCGGGATCGGTCGACGGGCTGAAGGCGTAGACGACCGGGATCGGTACGTCGATCGGCGCCCGCGGCTCGGTCCGCCGGCCGGTGACGATGATGCCGTCGACCCGGCGGGAGACCAGCGACTTCAGGTAGTGCTGCTCGCGGAGCGGGTCGTCGCGGGTGTCGCAGAGCACGAGCGCCATCTCGCCGGCACTCAGCGCGTCCTCGGCGCCGAGCATGATCGGGATGCTGAACCGGCCGGAGCTGTCGGTCGTGATCAGCCCGACCGTGAAGCTCCGCCCGGACGACAACGCCCGGCCGCGGCTGTCCGGCGTGAACCCGAGCTGCTCGGCGGCCCGGCGCACCCGCGCGCGGGTCTCCTCGCGGAGCTGGCCGGTGTCGTTGAGCGCCTTCGACGCCGTGCTCGTGGAAACACCTGCCAACGCGGCCACGTCGGTGATCCGCGGCTGCGAGCGCAGCGGTGACGCCATCCGGCAACTCCTTTCCGAGGTTTCCGGAAGTCTAGCCCCAAGGGTTGACCGCCGCCACCAACCGCTCTACCTTCGTCCAGGAAAACGTGTTCTGGATTTTCCTAACTCAGGAGCCACGAGATATGAGCGCAGCCACCCGCAGCCCGGCCGCCACGACCAAGGGGCGCCGGCGCCCCCTCGGACTCGGCCAGGCCACGATCACCGGCGGCTTCTGGGCGCCGCGGCAGACCCGCAACGGTCTCGACGCGATCCCCAGCGGCCAGGACCAGCTCGAGAAGGCCGGCAACCTGCAGAACCTCCGCCTGGCGGCGGGTATCGGCGAGGGCGAGGCGATCGGTCCCGTCTTCGCCGACTCCGACGTCTACAAATGGCTCGAGGCCGCGGCCTGGGAGTACGGACGCACTCCCGACGAGGACCTGCTCAAGCGCATCCGCGATCTGACCGCCGTGGTCGCGGCCGCGCAACGCGAGGACGGGTACCTCGACTCGGTCGTCCAGCTCAGGTACGGCGATGAAGGGCGCTATCAGCAGCTCGTCTGGAGCCACGAGCACTACTGCGCCGGCCACCTGATCCAGGCCGCGGTCGCCCAGGTCCGTTGCACCGGCGACACCGCCCTGCTCGAGGTCGCGACCAAGCTCGCGGATCATCTGGTCGCGACGTTCGGCGACGGCAAGACCGTTGACGTCGACGGCCACCCGGTGATCGAGATGGCCCTGGTCGAGCTTTATCGAGAAACCGGTACTGCGGCGTACCTCGACCTGGCCAAGTGGTTCGTGGAGGCGCGCGGTCACGGCATCATCGAGAACCACGGCCATTCGCCGACGTACTTCTCCGACCGTGTTCCGGTCCGCGAGGCGACGACGGTCGAGGGGCACTCGGTCCGCGCGGTCTACCTGGCAGCCGGCGCGACCGATGTCGCGCTGGAGACCGACGACGCGGAGCTGCTCGACGCACTGAAGCGGCAGTTCGACCACATGTGGGCGACGAAGACCTACGTCACCGGCGGTCTCGGTGCACGCTGGGAGGGCGAGGCCTTCGGCGACGAATACGAGCTGCCGGCGGACCGCGCGTACGCCGAGACCTGCGCGGCGATCGGCGGGATCCAGTGGGCGTGGCGGATGCTGCTCGCGACCGGCGAGGCGTCGTACGCCGATGCGATCGAGCGGATGCTCTACAACGGCTTCCTCGCTGGTGTGTCGTTGGCCGGTACGGAGTACTTCTATGTGAACCCGCTGCAGGTGCGCGGGGCGGCGCACCCGGACAACGGGCGCAGTCCGGCGCTCGGTCGACGCGGCTGGTTCGACTGCGCCTGCTGCCCGCCGAACATCATGCGCACCCTGGCGAGCCTCGACGGTTACCTGGCCACTGCCACCGACGACGCCATCCAGATCCACCAGTACGCCACCGGTGTGATCGGCGACCTACAGGTGGAGACCGCGTATCCCTGGGACGGCACAGTCCGCATCACGGCTCCCGAACCGACTGTTGTCGAGCTCCGCATTCCTGGGTGGGCGGAGGGCGCGACTGTGAACGGTGACCCGGTCGCCGCCGGTGGGTATGCCCGGGTAGAAGCAGCCGAGATCGAGCTGTACCTGCCGCTCACACCCCGCGTAGTGGGCGCCGATCCGCGCGTCGACGCAGTGCGTGGGTGCGTAGCGCTCGAGCGCGGGCCGTTGGTGTACGCCGTTGAACAGGCCGACAACGAGGCAGACGTCGACGACCTACACCTGTTGCCTGAGGCACCTACCGTCGAGGAGTCGGAGCTACTGGACGGAGTCACCGTTCTCAAGGGCCGTGGGCGCCGAGGTGAGGGGCATCGGCCGGGATGGCCGTTCGTGGTCGATGCTCAGGATTCCCTGGGCGACGAGGTCGAGGTGACCGCGGTGCCGTACTACGCATGGGCCAACCGAGAGATCGGTGCCATGCGGGTCTGGCTTCCCAGGGGCTGATCGTGGTCACTCGTCGGCAGTTCCTCGGCCTTGCGGCCGGAGCGACCACGGCCGGTCTGATTCCGGGCTGTAGCTCGGTCCTGCCCGAACCCGACGTCCAGGCGGCGGGTTTCGGGCAGGAGGCCACCGGCACCGTGCAGGTGTGGTGCCGGGCGGCAACACAGACCGGTCTGACCGACCTGGTGAAGAAGTTCAACGCGTCCCAGGACCGGCTCACCGTCGAGCTGACGCCGGTCCTGGACGCGCAGTACGTGACCAAGCTGGCGACCGCGATCCGGGGCCGGAGCGTGCCGGACCTGGTCGATATCGACGACATCAACTCGATGCTGTTCATCTATCGCGACGCCTTCACCGATCTGACCGAACCGCTGGCCGCACTGGACTTCCGGGACAAGCTCAGCCCGGGCCACCTGCGGCTGGCGACGAAGAACGAGCGCGTGTACGGCGTTCCGTACCTCGCGGACAACTCGATGTTCTGGTTCAACACCGAGCTGTGCGCCCGCGCCGAGGTCGATCCGGACGAGGCGGTGAAGTCGTTCGACAACCTGCTCGAGGCGGCCAAGAAGCTCCGCAAGCTCGGGGACGACATCTACGCGTGGAGCTTCCCGGCGAACAGCCCGGGCGCACTCGGGTTCGTCGTACAGCCGATGGTGTGGGCCGCGGACACCGACCTGATCCAGGGCACGATCGGCAGCCAGTCCGGGCACATCGTCGGGAACGATGTCGTCCAGCGGATGCTCGAGCTGCACCGGCAGTTGTGGGTCGACGGATTGGTGCCGAGGGCAAACTTCTCCGACGACGCGTCCCGCTGGGGCAGCGACTTCCGGGCCGGCAAGATCGGCATCTTCCCGTCGAACTACAGCGTGGTCGTGTCGGCGTCCGACGATGCCTTCCACCAGAAGGTCGCACCGCGACTGTTGTCCGGGCCGGACGGTGGTTCGGCCTTCTTCGACGGCGGCGACAACATGTGTATCCCGCGTGGCGCGCGCAATGCGTCGGGCGCGTGGGAGTTCGTGCGGTTCGCGCTGGATCTGCCACAACAGATCGATCTGCCGGCCGGTGGCTATACGCCGGTGCGGTCCGACGCTCGGACACCGGAGTTCGCGAAGAAGTATCCGCTGGCGACCCTGCCATTGGAGCGCATCCAGGAGGGATACGCGCCGACGACGCTGTCCTACAACCTCCTCTACAACCAGCCGGACGGGCCGTGGCTGCAGATGTTCCGCCGCGCCGTGTTCGACGGCGAGCTGGAGGCCGCCATGAAGGAAGCCCAGCAGAACTACGACCGCATCCTTAGACAGGGGCAGGCATGAGTACACCACGCGCCTCCTTGACGCACCCGGGGCGAACCGGGTTGCTACTGGTCACGCCCGCGGTGCTCTTCGTCGGCGTCTTCGTGCTGGTGCCGCTGGCGTTCGCGTTGGTGATCTCGCTGACCAACTGGCCACTGATCGGCTCGGTGAAGTTCACCGGACTGAAGAACTACACCGCGATCGTCTCCGATGCCGCCTTCGCCAAGTCCGTCCTCTACACGTTGCTCTACACGGTGATCGTGACCGGGCCGATCCTGGTGCTCGGCTACGCACTCGCAATCCTGGTACGCCGCAAGCGCCGGGGCTCCACGCTGTTGCGAACGGTCTTCTTCCTCCCGTTCGTCGTCGGACTGTCGACGCTCAGCTTCGTCACGGTGCTCGAGGCGCAGCCGGAGAGCGGCGTGATCAACATCGTGCTGAAGAAGCTCGGGATCACCGACGGTACGACGGCCTGGCTGGTGGACGGGCCGCTCGCTACTGGACTGATCTGCGTGCTGGTCATCTGGGCGGTCAGCGGGCTTACGATGATGCTGCTGATGGCCGGCATGCAGGCCATCCCGCGGGAGTACTACGAGTCGGCCGAGCTGGACGGCGCCGGCTGGTGGAAGACCGAGCGGGAGATCACGATCCCGATCCTGCGACGCACGATCGCGATGGCCGTGATCATCTCGGTGATCGGCTCGCTGCTCGCGTTCTCGCAGTTCTATATCCTGACCCGCGGCGGGCCGGGTACCGACACCACGACGGTGGTCCAGTACATCTACAACCGGGCTTTCGTCCAGCTGCAGCTCGGTGCCGCGACCGCGCTGTCGATCGTGCTCGTCATCGTGGTCGGCCTCGTCACCGCGGCCCAGTTCCGGCTGCTTCGGGAGAAGGACTGATGAGACTCAAGAACACCTTCTACGTGATCGGCGGCGGCGGCGCCTTACTCGTCTTCGCCGTACCGTTGCTGTGGGCACTCTTCCGGTCGGTGCAGCCGAACGACGTGATCGTCTCAGGCCCGAACGCATCGACGTTCTTCCATCTGACCTGGGACAACTTCCGGACACTGATCGAGGGGCCGGGCAACCTGATCCGGGCCGTCGGCAACAGTTTGATCGTTGCCCTGAGCACTGCCATCCTGACGGCGGTGCTGGCGACGTTCGCCGGGTACGGGTTCGCGCGGTTCCGGTTCTGGAGCGCGCCGGTGCTGTTCGCGCTCGTGGTGGTGTCGATGATGATCCCGTTCCAGGCGATCCTGACGCCGCTGTACCTCGAGATGAACACGCTCCGGCTGACGGACAGCCTGCTCGGGCTGGTGCTGTTCTACACCACGGTCAACCTGCCGTTCGGCGTCTTCGTGATGCGGAACTCGTTCGCCTCGGTCCCGGTCGAGCTCGAGGACTCCGCCCACGTCGACGGCTGCGGCACGCTGCGGATGCTCGGCTCGGTGCTGCGCCCGTTGATCATGCCCGGCGCGGCGACCGTCGCGCTCTACGCGTTCCTGGCTGCGTGGACCGAGTTCCTCGGGGCCTTGACGTTCCTGACGAAGGACGAGCTCTACACGCTGCCGGTCGCATTGGTGAACGTCCAGGCCGGCGCGTACGGCGAGATCAACTTCGGCTCACTTGTCGCGGGCGCGGTCATCGCGATGATCCCCTGCGTGATCCTCTACATCGGCCTGCAGCGCTTCTACGTCACCGGCCTCGCCTCGGGAGCCGTCAAGGGCTGACTTTGAGCACGCACCAACCATTTCAGCGCGGCCGAAGTGGTTGGTGCGTGCACAAGGTCAGAGGCTGGGGCGGATCTCGTGGTCGGCGTGGGCGGCGGCGTGGGCCTCGCCGACCTGGCGGCACAGGGCCATCAGGTCGGCCTCGTTCAGGACGTGTTGCTTGGCCTTCGGGCCGAGGTCGGTGATGTGGTCGCGGGCGCGGAGCAGTCGCTGGAAGACCCGTTCCCGCTCGGCCGGGTCGTCGGTGTACTCCGGGTCGAGGTACGCGTTCGCGTCGCGGCGGATGTGCGCCATCGCGGTCTGCGTCCGCCCGCGGGTGCTGAACAGTGAGGCGAAGATCGTGATCAGCAGGACGACCAGGATCACCGCCAGCGAGAGGCCGGTGCTGATCTCTACCACCTCGACGTGCTCGCCGCCGTTCACGAACGGCAGGTTGTTCTCGTGCAGCGCGTGCAGGATCAGCTTGGCGCCGATGAACATCAGGATCGCGGCCAGCCCGAAGGACAGGTAGATCAGCCGGTCCAGCAGGCCGTCGAGCAGGAAGAACAGTTGCCGCAGGCCGAGCAGGCTGAACGCGGTCGCGGTGAACACGACGTACACGTTCTGGGTCAGGCCGAAGATCGCCGGGATCGAGTCGAGCGCGAACAGCAGATCGGTGGCGCCGATCGCGACCATCACCAGCAGCATCGGCGTCAGCATCCGCCGGCCGTCGACCACGGTGGTCAGCCGGTCGCCGTCGTACTCCTCGCTGGTCCGGAAGAGTCGACGGGCCAGCCGGACCACGATGTTCTGTGCCTGGTGCGACTCCTCGGTCTCCGGCTTGAGCATGTTGCCGGCGGTCAGCAGCAGGGCGACGCCGAACAGGTAGAACACCCAGGAGAACGTGTGCAGGAGCGCCGAGCCGGCGAAGATGAACGCCGCCCGCGCGATCAGGCTGACCACGATCCCGACCAGCAGCACCTTCTGCTGGTTCTCCCGCGGCACCCGGAACCCGGTCATGATGATCAGGAACACGAACAGGTTGTCGACCGAGAGCGCCTTCTCCGTGACGTACCCGGCGAAGTACTCCGAACCCATCTCGGAGCCGCCGAGGACGAGCGTGCCCAGACCGAACAGGACCGCGATGCCGACGTACAGCGCGGACCAGACCGCGGCCTCGCGGAGTGTCGGGACGTGCGCCGACCGGACGTGGAAGAAGTAGTCGAACAGCAGCAGGCCGGCAATCGCCAGCAACGTCAGCACCCAGACCAGCGGGGAGACCGTCATGTCGTAACCCAACCATGGCGGGCCGGTGAGATTCCCGGGATGGAATGAAATTGCCTAAAAGGCATCTTTGCTCTTTAGGCAACTTCTGCTACCGTCGTGTCATGGCCGAAGGGTTGCGGGAGCGGAAGAAGCAGGAGACGCGGATCGCGTTGAGCTGGGCGGCCGTCCGGCTCGCCGTCGAGCGCGGGTACGGCGCGGTCCGGATCGAGGACATCGCCGCGGAGGCCGGGGTCTCGCTGCGGACGTTCCGCAACTACTTCGACAGCAAGGCCGACGCGATCGCCGCGCGCGAGGTGGATCGCAGCCTGAAGATCGCGGAGGAGCTGCGGGCGCGACCGGCCGACGAGCCGCTGTGGGTGGCGATCCGGGCCGCGATCGAGGCCCATTTCGCGCTCGGCGCGGAGGGTCACGGCGGACGGACGCCGCCGGACGAGCAATGGGTCAAGGGCATCCGGGTGATGATGACCGAGCCCGCTTTGCAGGGAGCGATCGCGCGGGCGTACGCACGGGTCGGCGAGGAGATGGCCGCCGCGATCGCCGACCGCACCGGCACCACCGGGATGTATCCGCGGCTGGTGGCCGAGGTCATCGGCGCGGTCCGGGGCGTCGTGATGGCCGAGTGGATGCGGGCCGACCCGCCGCGATCGATCGCGGACCTGCTGTCCGAGGCCCTCGACCAGGTCGAAGCCGGCCTGCCGGTGCCTGAATAAACCAATTCCTTGATCCCCCTGGCCAGTCGCCGGGGTGGTCAGTCATGCCTCAACGGAGGAACGTCATGGATGCCGAAGTCGTCATTGCCGGGGCCGGACCGAACGGCCTCATGCTCGCCATCGAACTGCGCTTGGCAGGGGTCCAGCCGCTGGTCCTGGAACGGCTGCCCGAACCGAACTCCACTCCACGCGCCAACGGCCTGGTCGGCCAGGTTGTGCGGATGCTCGACCGGCGCGGGTTGTACGAGCGTCTCGCCGGTACGCCCGGTCCGCCGCACCCGCAAGCGGCGTACATCTTCGGGGCCATGGTGCTGCCTCTTTCGGAGCTCGAGGACAATCCCGTGTATCTGCTTCCCGTGCCTCAGGTCCGGGTCGAGGCCGTACTCCGTGAGCGTGCGCTCGAGCTGGGTGCCGAGATTCGGCAGGGGCACGAGCTGTCCGGCCTGTCGCAGGACGCGGACTCGGTCACGGTCGAGGTCACCGGACCGGACGGGGTGTACGAGCTGCGGACCCGCTATCTCGTCGGCGCCGACGGCGGCCACAGCCTCACCCGCAAGCTGGCCGGCATCGACTTCCCGGGCGTGACGAACGACCGGATGGTCTCCCGGACGGCGAGTGCCCTCGTGTCGCCGGAGCTCATCGACCCGGCGACCGGTGCGCTGACCATTCCGGGGTACGGCGTGATCCCGCCGTTCATGCATCACCGGACCGAGCGCGGGATGTTCGTGTTCGCCCCGTTCCCCGGGCGGGAAGCGGTGAGTACGGGAGAGTGGGACGATCCGGCCGATGGCAGCGAGATGACGTTCGAGGAGCTTCAGGCCAGCGCCGATCGCGTACTCGGAGTGCATCTCCCGCTGACACAGCCGGACGGTGACGGGCCTCGGCTGCTTCGCCGGCTCGTCGGTGGCAACAGCCGGCTGGCCGACCGGTATCGAGAAGGTCGGGTGCTGCTGGTCGGTGATGCCGCCCACGTGCACTCGGCGATGGGCGGGCCCGGGCTGAACCTCGGGCTGCAGGACGCGATCAACCTGGGCTGGAAGCTGGCGGCCGAGGTGCAGGGCAGGGCGCCGGAAGGTCTGCTCGACACCTACGAGTCGGAGCGGCGGCCGGTGGGGGAGCGGGTCGTGATGCAGACGCAGGCGCAGACCGCATTGATTGCTCCAGGCAATGAAGTGACGGCGTTGCGGGAACTGTTCGGCGAGCTGCTGACCGAGCCGCGGAACGTCCAGCGGATCGCGGAGCTGATCACCGGCGCGGACGTTCGGTATCACGACGGACCGCATCCGCTGATCGGCCGGTGGGCGCCGGATCTGATGGTCGGCTCGACGCGGTTGGCCGAGTTGATGCGCACCGGCCGTCCGCTACTCGTGGACATCACCGCCGACGGTTCGTTTGCCGCGACCGACGTACCTTCTGAGATCGAGGTGGTCACCGGTCGTGGTGAGCAGTCGCTCGCGTTGCTCATTCGGCCCGACGGGTACGTCGCGTGGGCCGCGGAGCAGGACGGGGTTGCCGAGCGGGACGGTCTGCGGGATGCGCTGGCGCAGTGGTTTCAGGCGCGGCCTTTGACGAGTGCGACCAGGTAGCGGCACGGCGTCGTACCCGGGTTGTGGAAGGTTGTCGCCGAAGGTGGGCCGAGCTGCAGGCAGTCGCCGGTGTGCAGTTCGTGGACCTGCGGTCCTTCGTGGAAGCGGAGCCGGCCGTCGAGGATCCACAGCTGCTGGTATTTGAAGATGTAGGCGTCGGCCGGGTACGAGACCGATGCGCCGGCCGGGAGCTCGACCTCGACCAGCTCCAGCGTTGATTCGGTCACCGGGGACACCGCGCGGCGGTGGTATCCGGTGACCGGGTCCGTCCAGACGGGCTGGTCCTCTGCTCGTCGTAGCAGCTCGCCGGTGTTCTCCGCGCGGGCGACGAGTTCGGACAACGTCATCCCGAGTGCTCCCGACAACTTCCCGAGCAGTACGGCGGTGGGCTGCGCCTCGCCGCGTTCGATCTTCCCGATCATCGCCCGCGACACCCCCGACCGCTCCGCCAGCGCGTTCACGGACAGGTCCTGCGCTGTGCGCGCCTGCTGCACGGTGGCGGCCAGAGAACGAGACAGATCGTCAATCATGTTGCCACTATAGCGGCAGTTGTGGCTACTATCGTGCCATGGTTCAGGTTAGAGACGCTTCGGCAGCGGACGCGGTCGCCTGCGCGGCGATCTACGCCCCCTACGTCACCGACTCCGCCATCACCTTCGAGATCGACCCGCCCGGTCCTGAGGAGATGGCCTCGCGGATCGCTCAGGCGCAATCGACCCATGCCTGGCTGGTCGCCGAGGACGAGGGCCGCGTGGTCGGCTACGCGTACGGCGGGCCGATGAAACCGCGCGCGGCGTACCGCTGGTCTTGCGAGGTCAGTGTCTACCTGGAACCAGGTCGCCGCCGCACCGGCGCCGGCCGTGCCCTCTACGAGGCCCTGTTCACCCGCCTCACTGAGCGCGGTTATCGCACCGCCGTTGCCGGCATGACGCTCCCGAACCCAGCAAGCGAAGGTCTTCATAAGTCGCTGGGCTTCGAACCGATCGGCACCTACCGGAACATCGGCTGGAAACTCGACAACTGGCACGACGTCGCGTGGGTCCAGCGCCCGCTGGCGGTCCTCCCCGACCCTCCTCGAGAACCCAGCTAACCCCGCTTAGTTCTTGGTGGGATCGGTCATCGGTGGGCAGTCCTCGCCTGGCTTGGTGACCAGTTCGAAGTGCCAGATTTCGTTGGAGAGGGTTTGGCAGAGGCCGTAGCGGCTGCCGTGGCGGATCAGCCAGTCGTCGGCGTTGGTCGGACCTATGTCTACGGCGTGGCCGGTCACGTGGTGCGAGGCGTCGGGTTCGGCGACGTACTCGAGGGCCTTCTTCTTGCTGCCGTACTTGCGGATCGCCTTGTCCAGCAGCTCTTCCTGGTACTTCTTGCTGCGCCAACCCGTGGTGACCTGCATCTTGATGCCGTCGTCCTTCATCGCCATCTCGGCCTGCTGGACTGCCTTGCGGAGGGCCGGATCCAGTTTCGCGATGCCCGGGAGGTCAGTGTCGTACGCCGACGTGTGGTCCGGAAGTACGCCGTCGGCGGCGCGAGGAGGGCCGCTCGAACCTGACGTCGACGGGGTTGCGTCGTCCTGGGCGGAGACCGTTGTGCACGACGTCAGGGTGAGACAGGTGACTGCGGCAACGATCGCCAGGACGGTTGTCCGGTTGGCACTGTGGTGATCGGTCAGCATGCCTCACAGTTCATCCAAGGCGATGTTGCGAGAGCGTCTGTAAATCCGGATACGTTTTCGATACGCCCGGCCTGCTTCAATGGGTGTTATGCGGGTGCTGATCGTCGAGGACGAGGTCTATCTCGCCGAGGCGATCCAGGCGGGACTGCGGCTGGAGGCGATCGCGGCCGATCTGGCGTTCGATGGCAACGCCGCGCTCGAATCCGTCACGGTGAACGCGTACGACGTGGTCGTCCTGGATCGCGATCTGCCCGGGGTCAGCGGTGACGAGGTCTGCCGCCAGATCGTTGCGCAAGGCATCGGATGTCGGGTGCTGATGCTCACCGCGGCCGGCGACCTCGACGACAAGGTGACCGGGTTCGAGCTCGGCGCCGACGACTACCTGACCAAACCGTTCGAGTTGCGCGAGCTCGTCGTACGCCTCCGGGCACTGGTACGGCGGCCCGCTGCCGCCACGCCGACGGTGATCGAGTACGCCGGAGTGCGGCTCGACCCGTACCGGCGTGAGGTGTATCGCGCCGGGCGCTACGTGAAGCTCGCGCGCAAGCAGTTCGCCGTACTGGAGGTGCTGATGGCGGCGCGCGGCGGAGTCATCAGCGCGGAAACGCTGCTGGAGAAGGCCTGGGACGAGAACGCCGACCCGTTCAGCAACTCGGTGCGGCTGACGATCTCGGCGCTGCGGAAGAGGCTGGGGGATCCGTGGGTGATCCACACGGTGCCCGGCGTCGGGTACCGGATCGGCGAACCGTGAGCGGCGAACGGTTGATGACGTGGCGGCCGCGGCTGACGGTTCGGCTGCGGTTGACGTTGAGCTACGCGGGGTTGCTCGTGGTCGCCGGTGCCGTCGTGGCGTGCATCATCTGGCTGGTCTTCCGGATCGTGCCGAACTATCCGCTCACCGCCGCCAACCCGCGCGACCAGCAGCCCGCGCCGACCCGCGGCGAGATCCTCCACCTGGTGGTGACGCTGTCCGGATGGGCGCTGGGATTCCTGGCGATCGTCGGGCTCGCCGGCGGGTGGTTCCTCGCCGGCCGGATGCTGAAGCCGCTGCAGGAGATCACCGCCGCGGCCCGGAAGGCTGCGAGCGGGTCGCTGGACCATCGGATCGGGCTGACCGGGATCCGGGACGAGTTCACCGATCTGTCCGACACCTTCGACGAGATGCTCGATCGGTTACAGCGGTCGTTCGAGCAGTACCGGCGGTTCGCGGCGAACGCCTCGCACGAGTTGCGGACCCCGCACGCGGTGATGAAGACGATGCTCGACGTGGCGCAGACGGATCCGGAGCATCAGGATGTGCCGCAGCTGGTGAAGCGGCTGGCGGAAACCAATCAGCGTGGGATCAACATCGTCGAGACGCTGCTCAGCCTGACCGCATTGAGCAACCGGGACGTGGAGCTGGACCCGGTCGATCTGGCCGCGGTACTGCGGTCCGCCTGGCCGGCGCTGTCGTCGGAGGCGGCCGGGGCCGGGGTCACGCTCTCGTCCGAGCTCGACGAGTCCGTTGTCGAGGGCAACGATGTGTTGCTGCATCAACTGGTCACGAATCTGGTGCAGAACGCGATCCGGCACGGTGGTGGCGCCGTCTCGGTCACGGTCGGCCGCGGGAGTCTCGTCGTACGGAACGACGGTGCAGTGCTCGACCCAGCCGTGGTGCGGACGTTCGTGGAGCCGTTCGCGAAGAGCAGGTACGGCGCCGGGCACGGGTTGGGCCTGGCGCTGGTGGATCGGATCGTGGAGGTCCATCACGGGCGGCTCGAACTTGTTGTGAACGTGGACGGTGGGCTGACCGCGACCGTCGTACTGCCTGAGGCTCGTGTCGATACCTGACCCGGCAACCGGTTGGCCTGGTCTGCGGGAGAGGATGGTGCGGTGAGTGACGAGCGACCTTCCGCCGACCATGAGGTGACCGTCCGGCATGCCGTCGAGGAGGACGATGCCGCGCTGCTCGCGATCGAGCAGGTGTCGTGGGACGCGTCGTCGGGATTCCCGTCGTACCAGGACACTCTGGGGAACACGTTCTTCGCGCGCAGCGGCCCGGAGGCGCATCTGGTCGCGGAGTACGACGGTGAGGTTGTCGGGTATCTGCGCCTGCAGGACAAGTACCCGTTCCCGGAAGGCGCCGGCGTACTGACGATCAACGGGCTGGCGATCGCACCGACCGCGCGACGGCTGGGCGCAGCGTCCGCGCTCCTGGAGGCGGCGACGGCCGAGGGCGTACTGCGGGGCGCCCGCAAGATCTCGCTCCACGTCCACAGCACGAACACCGCCGCCCGCCGCCTCTACGAACGCCACGGCTACGTCGTCGAAGGCACCCACCCCAACGAATTCCTCATCGAGGGCGCCCTGATAGCCGCCCTCGACATGGCGAAGATGCTCTAGCGGCTGATGACGGGCGAGAAGATGTTCCAGATGCTGCTCGTCCCCGGCACATACACGCGGTACCGACGGGTCCTGTTCGGGCAGTAGTTGTAGGTCACCTGGCCCACGCTGTTGGTGGTGACATAGGCGAGGCCCTTCCAGGTCGACGTGCCGATGTCCTGGTACTGGATCAGGACCTGCTTGTTGGCCCAGCGGATGTAGCGGCTGCTGTTCGGCCGCCAGTACGAGACGGTCGTGAGCAACGCCGTACGGCTGCCCTTGCGGCCACCGGTCAGCGCGACCGCCGACGTACACCGTGAGATCGTGGTCGCGGAGGCCAGGTCGGCGACCTTGGTGCCATCGAAGGCGGTCGCACCGCCGGCCGGCTTGAACGTGACGGTGCCGATCGGTGGAACCTCACCGAGGATCGTGAAGCTGACGTCGCGAGCGCCGTACAGGAACTGAAGTCGTCCCTCGGGGTACATGGTTGCCGCCGGAGTGCTCTTCCAGACGGCGGTGTAGACGCTGGCGGGGCAGTTCGCCCCTAGCTTGGCCACGAAGTTGTTGTTCGCCGCACCGATGCTCAGCCGCGACGGAACCACGAGCGAGCACGTCGCTGTGGCCTGTTGCGGGGCGGCGTCGGCGGACTGGATCGCGACAAGGCTGGCTGCCATCAGGGCGAGGACAGCCAGCGTCGTCTTGTAGAGCTTCAAGAGTTCCCCCTCTTGGAAGTGTGTGGGGGAACGCTAGCGGACTACGGGTTGAGGCCGTGCTTGCGGAGCCAGGGTTCGGGGTCGATGGGGGCGCCGCCGCCGGGGAGGACCTCGAAGTGGACGTGGGGGCCGGTGGTGTTGCCGGTCATGCCGATGCGGCCGACCATGGTGCCGGCCTGGACGGAGTCGCCGACGGAGACGTCGAACTCTTCCATGTGGCTGTACGACGTGACCGTGCCGTCGGCGTGACGCACCTTGACCTGGCGGCCGTACGCGCCTTCGAAGTCGGCCTGGATGACCTCGCCGGCCATCACCGAACGGACCGGCGTACCCATCGGGGCCGCGAAGTCGAGGCCGGTGTGGTTGTGGGCCCAGCGGCCGCCGGCCTGGTTGAAGCGGGCGGTCAGGTGGTAGCCGGTCGTCGGGAGGACGATCTTCGGCGCGGCCTTCGCGATGGCGGCCGCCTTCGCGATCGCCGCCTTCTTCGCCGCGGCCAGAGCCTTGGCCGAGTCGGCCGCCTTCTTCGCCGAGGCCGCCTTCGCCGCCGCCAGGGCGAGTGCCCGGCGCTGCGTCAGCGTCGCGTTCGCGGCCAGCTTCGCGGCGCGCTGCTGGGCGACCTTCTTGGCCGCCGCTTCGCGGGTGGCTGCCAGCGACAGGTCGATCCGGGTTGCATCGCGCGACCCGAGGTCACGACGCTCGACCCGGGCCGAGGTGAGGGCGTCGGCCTGTGAGGGGCTCAGGCCGGGGCTCTCCTTCGCGGCGGCCGGGCCGGCCGCGGAAGAGCTGAGTCCGACGGCGGTGGTGCCGGCAGCGGCAGCCAGAGCGGCGGTCAGACCGATCAGCTGGGTACGGCGGGTTGCGAGGCGACTGATCGAGCGGTGCTTGGCCACCCGGCGCGGGGCAGCCGGAGGTCGAAGTGCCGGCCGATCCGCTTCCGGCACGTCTTGGTGCGTGGGCACGAGAAAACCTTCCAGGGAGGGGCGTTCGCCGTTTGAGGGGTACGGCGACGTCAACGACCATAAGAGGGGATCTCGAAGGCCTCAAACACGGATTGCGAAAAGATGAACGAAATCGAACACGCTCGGTGAGGCCGTCCTGCCGCCGTGTACGCGCTCAGGCGTGAACCTACCCAGTGAAGACTCAACTATCGGCGTGACGCGGATCACTGGCCGATTGGCGTCGAGCAGGCCCTCCGGACCGGTATAAGGCGTCCATATGTTGAGAGCTTTGTCGACCCACTTACTAAACTTTCAATGGCGTCCCATACTGAAATGACACGAGCAACGAGAGGAGACGGAGATGACGCGCAAGCCGCCGTACTACCGCCTCCACATCGACCTTCTCCGGGTCTCCAGCGCGCTGTGTCTGCGCTGACCTGAGTCACCGCATCTCCAGTTGACGGCGTCCGGCCGGACGTCCGCTGCCCCTTGCCCTCCGCCGCCGCAGGGCCCGCGAAGCCTGCCCACCGCCAGGGAGTCTCATCGTGTCCACCACTTCAGTCACGCCTGTTTCCGGTACGTCCGGCCCGCCGGCGTCCCTAGTACCGCCTGAAGCCGATCTGCCCGTCGTCGCCCGCCGGCATCCGTGGCGTTGGGTCGGTGTTGCCGTTGTACTCGTCCTGCTGGCGATGTTCGTGCACGGTCTCGCCACGAACCCGGGCTGGGACTGGCCGACGTTCTTCCAGTTCTTCGCCACCAGGACGATCTTCTCCGCGCTCTGGGTGACCGTGCAGCTGACCGTCTACGGCACCGTGCTCGGATTCGTACTCGGTGCGGTGCTGGCCTCGATGCGCCTGTCCAGCAGTCCTTTCCTGCAAGTAGTTGCCTGGGGCTACATCTGGGCGTTCCGCTCGATCCCGTTGATCGTCCAGCTGCTGTTCTGGTTCAACATCGCGTACCTCTACAAGGAACTGAGCATCGGCGTCCCGTTCGGGCCGGAGTTCGTGCACTTCAGTACGAACAACCTGTTCGGTCCGCTCGGCGCCGCCGTACTCGGGCTCGCGTTGCACCAGGCGGCGTACGCCGCGGAGATCATCCGCGGCGGGATCATCTCGGTCGACGCCGGCCAGCTGGAAGCGGCCGCAGCGTTGGGGATCCCGCGGATCCGGCAGTTCTTCCGGATCGTGCTGCCGCAGGCGATGCGGTCGATCCTGCCGAACGGCGCGAACGAGGTGATCAGCCTGTTCAAGGGCACGTCGATCGTCTCGGTGATGGCGATCCCCGAACTCTTCTACCAGGTGCAGGTGATCTACGGCCGGAACAGCCGCGTCGTACCGCTGCTGATGGTCGCGACGGTCTGGTACATCGTGCTCACGACGCTGCTGTCGATCGTGCAGTACTACGTGGAGCGCCGCTTCGCGCGAGGTACGGCGCGATGATCGACGTGAAGGGTGTGCACAAGAGCTTCGGCGATCTCGAAGTACTGAAGGGGATCGATCTCGACGTACCGGCCGGCGCCGTCACAGTGATCCTCGGGCCGTCGGGATCGGGCAAGTCGACGCTGCTGCGGTCGATCAACCATCTGGAGAAGGTCGATCGCGGGCTGGTCAGGATCGACGGCGAGCTGATCGGGTACAAGCGGCGCGGCAACAAGCTGCACGAGTTGCGCGAGCGGGAGATCCTGCGGCAGCGGTCGCAGGTCGGGTTCGTGTTCCAGACCTTCAACCTGTTCGGGCACCTGACCGTGCTGCAGAACGTGGTCGAGGCGCCGGTGTCGGCGCAAGGCCGCAAACGCAGCGAGGTCGAGCCGTACGCGCGGGAGCTGCTCGAGCGGGTCGGCGTCGGGGACAAGGCCGACGTGTACCCGCGGCAGTTGTCCGGCGGTCAGCAGCAACGTGTCGCGATCGCCCGCGCCCTGGCGCTGAAACCGAAGGTCCTGCTGTTCGACGAGCCCACCAGCGCGCTCGACCCGGAGCTGGTCGGCGAGGTCCTCGACGTGATCAAGGAGCTCGCCCGCGACGGGGCCACGATGGTCGTCGTCACCCATGAGATCGGCTTCGCCCGGGAGATCGCCGACACCGTGGTCTTCATCGACGGCGGCCGGATCGTCGAGTCGGGTCCACCGCGCGAGGTGCTCGACAACCCCGTCCACGAGCGCACCCGCGCCTTCATCTCGAAGGTTCTCTGATGAAACGTTCTCTGTACGCCGCTGTCGCCGGAGCCGCAGCACTCACGCTGGCGCTGGCCGGATGCGCCGGCGACCCCCAGGCCGTCGCCGCCTCCGACACCGGTGTGAACACCTCGGCCGATCAGAACCGCGTCACCACCAGCAAGAACGATGCCGCCGCCGCCTTGGTCCCGGCGAAGGTCCGTGACCGCGGCACCTTGGTCGTCGGTGGCGGGTTCGGCTCCGGCAGTGTGCCGCTCGGGTTCTACGCCGATGACAACAAGACCCCGATCGGTCTCGAGGTGGACATCGCCTACCTCGTCGCCCAGGCGCTCGGGCTGAAGCCGGAGATCGAGGTGACGAGCTGGGAGAACCTGTTCGTCGGTCTCGACTCCGGCAAGTACGACGTCGGGTTCTCGAACATCACCGTGACGGAGAAGCGGAAGCAGAAGTACGACTTCGCGACGTACCGGAAGGACGACATCGCGTTCGAGGCGAAAAAGGGCGGGACCTGGCGGGTCACCGGCGGGAAGGACATCGCCGGGAAGACGATCGCGGTCGGGTCCGGGACGAACCAGGAGAAGATCCTGGTCGACTGGAACGAGGCGAACGTCAAGGCCGGGTTGCCAGCGGCAACGATCAAGTACTTCCAGAAGAACACCGACACGTACCTGGCGTTGAGTTCCGGGCGGATCGACGCGTACCTCGGGCCGAATCCGTCGATCGCGTATCACGTGAACAGGTCCGGCGAGACCGAGACGATCGGCAAGTTCTCCGGCGCAGGTCCGACGCTGCAGGGCCTGATCGCCGCGACGACCAAGAAGGACGACGGCTTGGTGAAGGCCTACCAGGCGGCCCTCAACGCAGTCATCGCCGACGGCAGCTACGCCAAGGTCCTCGCCCGCTGGAACGTCACCACAGAAGCGGTCGCCAAATCCGAGATCAACCCGCCCGGCCTCCCACTGACGAGCTGAGGACAGCTGATGAGAACACGTTGGAGTTTGGTGGTGGCGGTGGTTGTGCTGGCTGTGGCCGGTTGCGCCGACCCGCAGACGGACACGAAGGCCGCACCATCAGAAGTTGCCTTTGACACCTCGGCCAAGCAGGAGCACATCACGTCCGCCAAGGTGGACAGCATCGCCGCCGAGTTGCCGGCGGAGGTGCGGGAGCGCGGGAAGCTTGTCGTGGGCAACGGGTCTGCGGGGGGTGGCTTGCCGCCGCTCGGCTTCACGGCGGACGACAACAAGACGCCGATCGGTGTCGAGATCGATATCGCGTACCTGGTCGCGAGTGTGCTCGGGCTGAAGGCCGAGATCGACACGACCAGTTGGGAGAACCTGTTCCTCGGGCTCGACTCCGGCAAGTACCAGGTCGGGATCTCGAACATCGGGGTGTCGGAGTTGCGCAAGGAGAAGTACGACTTCGCGACGTACCGGCTCGGTCTGCACGCCTTCGAGGCGAAGAAGGGATCCGGCCTGAAGGTCACCGGCCCGGCCGACATCTCCGGCAAGACCGTCGCGGTCAGCTCCGGCACGCTCCAGGAAGCGATCCTCGTCGACTGGAACAAGCAGAACGTTGCGGCCGGCCGCAAACCCGCGAACCTCAAGTACTACCAGCAGGCCGCGGACACCTACCTCGCCCTGCAGTCCGGCCGTATCGACCTGTACCTCGGCCCGAACCCGAACGCGTCGTACCACGTCGCGACGCAGCACCAGACCGAGATCGTCGGCACGGTCTCGTCCAGCTACCCGGTGCAGGGTCTCGTCGGGATCACCACCAAGAAGGACGACGGCCTGGTCAAGCCGCTCGCCGACGCGCTCAACGCGGCGATCGCGGACGGCAGCTACGCGAAGGTCCTGGCCAAGTGGGGCCTGCAGGCCGAGGCCGTCCCGAAGTCGTTGATCAACCCGCCCGGTCTGCCGAAGAAATAGGAGAACTCGATGGCGACCATCGCAACCCTCTCGAGCAGTCCATCGGTGCCGTCCCGCACGGATGCCGTTCTCGACCATGTCACCAAGCGCCTGATCAGCCACGGTCACACCGTTACGCCGATCGTGTTGCGCGATCTTCCGGCCGAGCCGTTGCTGCGAGGTCAGGCCGATCATCCGGCGATCGCCGCGGCGGCCGCTGTCCTCGAAGCCGCGGACGCTGTCGTCGTCACGACGCCGGTGTACAAGGCGGCGTACTCCGGTCTGCTGAAGGTGTTCCTCGACCTGCTGCCGCAGTACGCACTGAAGGGCAAGACCGTGTTGCCGTTGGCAACGGGTGGTACGCCGGCGCATGTGCTGGTGATCGACTACGCGCTCCGTCCGGTGCTCACGAGCCTCGGTGCCGGAGCAATTGGGCAGGGCTGGTTCGTGCTGTCGTCGCACATCCACTTGTACGACGGGGGCGGGGTCCTGCTCGATCAGGCGGCGTCGGTGCCGCTGTACCAGGTGACGGAGGCGTTCCTCGCGACGGTCGAGGGCGAGCAGGTCATCGAGAGCGGGCCGGTGCAGCTCGCTGCGGTGGAGGCGATCCGGGTGCGGCCCGAAGATCCCGAGGCGGCGCCGCTGCTCTCGGATCTCGTGGTCGAGTACAGCAGCCGGTACGGGCGGATCAATGAGAACACGCAGCTGACCGAAGTGCCGGCGTCCGACTTCCACGTCGAGAGCGGCGGGGCGTTCGTCCTGCTGCGGTACGGCGGGCAGACGGTGGCCGGCGGCGCGATCCGTCGGTACGACGACGAGACGGCCGAGGTGAAGCGGATGTGGACATCCCATCTGCATCGGCGGCAAGGGCTGGGGCGTCGCGTACTGGCCGAGTTGGAGGCCGCGGCTGCGGATCTCGGGTATCGGCGGCTGTACCTGACGACAGGGCCGCGTCAACCGGAGGCGGCCGGGCTGTATCTGGCGGCCGGGTTCGAGCCGCAGTTCGACACGTCGGTCGATCCCGAGTCGATCGGACCGCTGCCTTTCACGAAGGAGATTCCGGTGGCCTTGAAGGTGGCGTCATGATCGTTGGTCTCGAGATCGATGGTGCGGGCGCGGATCCGGCTGCGTGGCGTGGGGCGGAGGTTGATCCGCGGGCGATTCTCACTGGTGAGTTGGCCTTGCGGGCGGTGCAGCGGGCGGAGGCGGCGGGGGTCGACTTCGCCACGTTCGTGGATACGTTGGAGGCGCCGGACGACGTACCCGATCGGGTGAGTGTGCGGCTGGACGCGCTCGGGCTGGCTGCGCGGATCGCGCCGTTGACGGAGCGGATCGGATTGTTGCCGACGATCACTGTCACGCATACGGAGCCGTTCCACGTGCAGGCGTCGGTGGCAACGCTCGATCATGTTTCTGGTGGGCGTGGTGGGTGGGTCGCGGACGTGTCGTCGTCGGCCGCCGCGGCCGCGGTCATCGGCCGGCGTGAGCCCGCACCTGCTGCGGAGACGTGGCGAGAGGCGCGGTACGTCGTCGACGTGAGCCGGCGCCTGTGGGACTCCTGGGAAGACGACGCGATCATCCGCGACGCGTCGACTGGGCGGTATGTCGACCGCGAGAAGCTGCACTACGTCGAGTTCGAGTCACCGACGTTCGACATCAAGGGCCCGTCGATCGTTCCCCGGCCGCCGCAAGGGCATCCGGTCACGGCGATCCGGGCCAGTAGCCCCGAGGCTCTGGAAGCAGCCGCCGACGCCGACCTCGTGCTGCTCCCGGACTCCGACGAACTACCCACCCAGCTGAACGCGCTGGTTGTCGTCTCGGTTGAGGTGCGGCCTCACCTCGATGGGGTGGAGGGGCTTGTTGCAGTCATTGAGGGTTTGGCTGCGGCCGGGGTTGACGGCGTTCATCTGCGGCCGGCGTCGCTGGAGCTTGATGTGCCGGTGATCGCGGACGAGTTGTTGCCGCGGCTGCGGGACCGCGGACTGGTCGGGGCGGCGGAGCGGGGCGGGAGCTTGCGCGGGCGGCTCGGGCTGGGGCGGCCGGGGAACAGCTATGTGGGGAGTGGGCGATGAGCAAGCAGATTCATCTGGCCGCGCATTTCCCGGGCGTGAACAACACGACGGTGTGGGCGGATCCGCAGGCCGGGTCGCAGATCGAGTTCGGCTCGTTCAGGCATCTGGCGGAGACCGCCGAGCGCGGGACGTTCGACTTCTTCTTCCTGGCTGAGGGTTTGCGGCTGCGTGAGGTGAAGGGGAAGATCCACGACCTCGACGTCGTCGGCCGGCCTGAGTCGCTGACCGTGCTGAGCGCACTGGCCGCCGTGACCTCGCATCTCGGTCTCGCGGCGACGGTGAACTCGACGTTCAACGAGCCGTACGAACTGGCGAAGCGGCTGTCCACACTCGACCACGTTTCGGGTGGTCGCGCGGCGTGGAACGTCGTGACGTCCTGGGATGCGTTCACCGGCGAGAACTTCCGTCGCGGCGGGTATCTGGACAAGGCGGACCGGTACGTCCGCGCCCAGGAATCGCTGCGGATCGTGCGGAAACTCTGGGATTCCTGGACCGAGGACCAGCTCGTCCTCGACCAGGCGGCAGGCGCGTTCGCCCGCGAGGGCGCTGGGGCCTTCGCGGACGAAGGCGCGCACTTCGACATCCGTGGGCGGTTCGGCCTGCCGCCGTCACCGCAAGGCCGGCCGGTGATCATCCAGGCGGGTGACAGCGACCAGGGGCGGGAATTCGCGGCGTCGGACGCGGACGTGATCTTCAGCCGGCACGGGACGTTCGAGGCCGGGAAAACCTTCTACAAGGACGTGAAGGCGCGGCTGTCGAAGTACGGACGGACCGAGGATTCGCTGAAGATCATGCCCGCGGTGACGGTCGTGGTCGCTGATACCGACGACGAGGCGATCGACAAGGCGGCGTACATCCGGGAGCAGCAGGTGTCCGGTCCGACCGCGCTCGTCCTCGCGGAACTGCTGTGGGGGCGCGATCTCTCGGCGTACGACCCCGATGGCCCGCTGCCGGCCGAGGACCCGGTGGTGGGGTCGTCGGTGACGCAGGGGCGGGTCGGGTACAACGATCCGTTCCCGGTCGTCGCGGAGTGGCGGGCGCAGGCGGAGGCGCACGGCTGGTCGCTGCGGCAGACGGTCATCAATCAGCAGAACCGGCAGACGTTCATCGGTTCGCCGACCACAGTTGCCGAGGCCGTCAACCATCACGTCCAGGAGGATGCCGCCGACGGGTTCGTGCTGGTCCCACATCTGACCCCGACAGGTCTCGACGACTTCGTCGACCGGGTCGTCCCGCTCCTGCGCGAGCGCGGCGTGTTCCGGGACGAGTACGGCGGTACGACGCTGCGCGACCACCTCGGGCTGCAGGTATGAGCGTGGCGGAGCTGCATCCCTGGAAGGAGCCGCCGGCAACCATCGTGTTCGTCGGCGGAGGGCCGCGGACCGTCGGGCTGCTTGAGCGGTTCGCGGCCAGTGCGCCGGAGTTGCTCGAGGGGCGCGACGTGGAGATCCATGTGGTGGACCCGTACCCGGTGGGCGGCGGGCGGATCTGGCGGCGGGAACAGTCGCGGCTGTTGTGGATGAACTCGATGACGTCGGACGTCACGATCTTCACCGACGAGTCGGTCGAATGCGACGGGCCGATCGTGGCGGGCCCGGATCTCGCGACCTGGGTCGCCGGCGAGGGTGCGGTGATCCTGGAGAAGGCCGGATTGGAGCAGCCGGGGCCGATGGACTTCCCACCGCGGCTGGTACAGGCGGAGTACCTTGCGTGGGTGTGGGAGCGCGTCGTCCGCGATCTCCCCGCGACCGTGACCACCCATCGCGAGCGGGCCGTCGGGCTCACCACGGACCAGCGGGTGATCCTGGAGTCGGGCCGGGAGATCGCGGCCGATGCGGTGATCCTTGCCCTCGGCTACCTGGACCGGTTGCCCACCGCATCGGAATCGGCGTGGGCGGCGCAGGCTGCGGATGCCGGGTTGACGTACATCCCGCCCGGTTACACCGCGGACGTCGACCTCGACGGGTTGTGGCCGAAGTCGCCGGTCATCGTGCGCGGGTTCGGGCAGGCGTTCATCGACCTGATGGTGTTGCTGACCGAGGGGCGGGGCGGCTGGTACGACGAATGCGACGGACTGCTCACGTACCACCCGTCGGGCGACGAGCCGGTCCTGTACGTCGGCTCGCGACGCGGCGTCCCGTACCACGCGAAACTCGGCTACACCGTCGCCGGAACGAAGCCGGTGCCTACGCGGTACCTGACGGCTGAGGCTCTTGGTGAAGGCCTGCTCGACTTCGACCGCGATGTAGCACCGCTGATCGAGAAAGAGTTGGCGTACGCCCACTACAAACAATTGTTCACCGCTCACCCCGAACGAGTCCGAGGGTCCTGGGACCAGTTCGCGCGTGCTCTGGACAACTGGACGCCCGTGGGGCGCGGAGCTGATCGGGAGTTCGAGACCGCGGTTGCGGCCGCTGTTCCTGACTCCGCGGACCGGTTCGTCCGGCACGAGGTGGATCGCCCCCTGGCCGGACGGTCGTTCGAGGACCGTGAAGGTTTCGAACGGTTCATGATCAGGTTGATCGAAGGCGATCTGGTTCGGCGGGCGGATCCGGCGTACTCGGCGGATCTTGCCGTGTTCAACGCCTTGCTGAGCATTTACAGCGTGTTGTCGCGGGCAATTACCGAGGGGCAGTTGTCGGACGAGGACCGGGTCCGCAAGGTCGAGACCGAGTGGCACGGATTCTTCTCGTTCGTGGCCAGTGGGCCGCCGCCACGGCGGTTGGAGGAACTGCTCGCCTTGCATCGGGCCGGGATCGTGCGGTTCGCCGGGCCGGAGCTCGATGTTGCTATCGACAACGACCGGTTCGTGGCCAAGAGCCCCGATATTGCCGGCGAGATCGTCGCGCGGGCGTTCGTCGAGGCGCGGTTGCCACGACCTGACGTACTCGCCACGACCGATCCGCTGCTGCGCGGTCTGCTCGACTCCGGCGCGCTGGCGGCCGACGAACTGTTCGCGGCCGACGGGACCAGCCTCGGTGGTGGGCAGCTCAAAGCCGACTCGCGGTCCCGCGCCATCCGCGCCGACGGATCCACGCACGAGGCGCTGTTCCTGCTGGGGCCGTCCGTGTCGGGCTCGGCCGGTTCGTCCGGGTTCTCCCGGCCGCATTTCAACGGTCCCGGCTTCCGGCAGAACGACGCCGTTGCGCGGGACCTGCTCACGCTGCTCGCACCCACCGTACGGAAGGAAGAACGTCATGCCAGTTGAGTTCCTGGGCATCGCCGGAACCAACCCGGCCAGCGAGGTGACGCCGCGAACCGGCGGCCCGCTGGACCTGGAGTACACGGCCAAGCTCGCCCGCGCGCACGAGGACAACGGCTGGGACCGCATCCTGTTCGCCTATCACTCCGGCTCACCCGACCCGGCCCAGGTCGCGGCGTACGTCGCCGGCCGCACCGGCCACATCAACCTGGTCGTCGCGCACCGGCCGAACGTCGCCTATCCGACGCTGACCGCGAAGACGTTCGCGACGCTTGACCACATCAGTGGGGGCCGGTTCGAGGTCCATGTGATCACCGGCGGGTCTACCGCGGACCAGGCCGCCGAGGGCGACTTCCTCGCCAAGGACGACCGCTACGGGCGGACACGCGAGTTCATCCAGATCCTCAAGCAGGCGTGGACCTCGGACCAGCGGTTCGACTTCACCGGCGAGCACTACCGCTTCGAGCAGTTCCTCGCCGACATCAAGCCGGTGCAGCAACCGCGCCCGCAGATCTCGTTCGGTGGCTCGTCCGACGCGGCGTACGCCGTCGGTGCCGCCGAGGCGGACATCTTCGCGCTCTGGGGCGAACCGCTCGCCGGGACCCGGGAACAGCTCGCGACGATCGATGCCGAAGCTGCTCGCGCGGGGCGCAAAGACCCCCCGACGATCCAGATCGCGTTCCGGCCGATCATCGCGCCGACCGAGGCACTCGCGTGGGAGAAGGCGGAAAACATCCTCGGCCGGATCAAGCAGGTACAGGCCGGCGGCGTGCCGGCGAGCACCCGGTTGCGCTCGAAGACTCCGGAGAATGCCGGCTCGCAGCGGTTGCTGAAGGCGGTCTCCGCCGGAGAGCGGCACGACCGGGCGCTCTGGACCGCACCGACCGGTCTGACCGGCGGTGGCGGAAACTCCACGGCACTCGTCGGAACGCCGGAAACAGTCGCGGCGGCGCTCCTCGACTACTACGACCTCGGCATCCGGATCTTCTCGGCCCGTGGCTACGACATCTACGACGACGCGATCGACTTCGGTCGCTACGTCATCCCGCTGGTCCGCTCCGAGGTAGCCCACCGCGAACAGAGGAAGGCCTCATGACAGTCATCTCCGACCTCGAGCAGGATTGGCACACCTGGCACGCGGCCCGCGAACGTGATCTCGACACGGACTACGGCTGGCTGTCCGTCGTCGCCTTCGACTGGCTGCCCTCGTCACCGGTTGCACTGGCCGGCCTGCCGGGCATCTGGTGGTCCGACGAGCAGCGTGCACACGTGACGGCCGACGGGCAGCTGACGCTCAGCGGCGAGCCCGTGCACGGCACCGTGTCCGCCAGTGTCGCCGAAGCCGGTTCACTCAGCTGGCTGCTGTACGGCGATCGCTTGGTCGAGCTAGTGCTCCGCGGTGGACGGTACGCCGTACGGCAGCGGGATCCGCGCGCTGCCACGAGGCAGGAGTTCAGCGGCGTACCGACGTACCCGCTGGATGACGGCTGGATCGTGACTGGTTACTTCACGCGGATCGCCAAGCCGCAACGAGTAGAGGTGTCCACCGCGCGGGAGGACCTGCGTCAGCACGTGACCGTGGTCGGCGCTGTGCATGTCGCGCTGGAAGGTACTGCGTACGAACTGGTCGCCACCGCAGCCGGGGACGGGCGTCTGAACCTGTCCTTCCATGACAAGACGAACGGCGAGGAGACCGCGCCCTGGCGGACGGTGACCACCGGACCGGTTGCCCGGGACGGATCAGTGGTGATCGACTTCAATCGGACGATCAACCTGCCGTTCGCCTTCACGGCGTACGGCACCTGTCCCGCGCCGGTCGCCGGCAACCGGCTCGGTCTGCCGGTCACCGCGGGCGAGAAGAAGGTCCGATGAGGTTCTGTACCTACACGCTGATCGACAACTCGCCCGATCCGATCAGCGGGGTGCAGCTGACGCCGGCGGAGCGATTCCAGCACGTCGTCCGTCAGGCGCAGTGGGCCGAGGAGCTGGGCTTCGACGCGTACGGCGTGGGCGAGCGCCATGCACAACGCTTCATCTCCTCGTCGCCGCCGGTCGTGTTGTCCTATATCGCTGCCGTGACGTCGCGGATCCGTCTGCTGACCACGGTGACTGTTCTGTCGCTACTGGACCCGGTTCGGGTCGCAGAGGACTACGCGACGCTGGACCAGCTGTCGGGCGGTCGGCTCGACATCATCATCGGCAAGGGGAACGACCCGGACCAGAACGCGCTGTTCGGGTACGAGCTGGACGGGCAGTGGGACCGCAACCGGGAGAAGTACGAGCTGCTCCGGCGGCTGCTGCGGGAGACCGGGGTCTCCTGGTCGGGCCGGTACCGGCCGGCGTTGACGGACGCGACCACGCAGCCTCGGCCCTACCGGGCGGACGGCATCCCGCTCTGGCACGGGTCAGCCTCGTCGACGGAGTCCACCGAGCTGGCGGCTCGCTGGGGTGACCCGTTGTTCTCGGCGAACGGGTTCCACCCGCTGGAGAAGTACGCCGGGTTGATCAGGCACTACCGGGAGCGCTGGGCGGCGTACGGGCGTGATCCCGCTGACGCGGTGGTCGGGGCGGGATTCAACGGGCTCTACGTTCGCAAGAGCTCGCAGGACGCGGTCGAGGGGTATCGGCCAGTCTTCGACGCGTTCATGGACTCGCCCGGGGCACGCCACAACCAGCTGCCGTTCCGGACGCTCGAGGAGTTCCTCGAGGGCGGATCGGTGCTGGTCGGGTCGCCGGAGCAGGTGATCGACAAGTTCGGTCGCTACCAGGAGGCGTTCGGCCATGAGCTGTCCGGCATCTCGCTGGAGGTCGCCGGACTCCCGGAGAGCGAGAACCGGGAGTCCGTCGAGACCTTCGTCACAGAGGTCATGCCAGTCCTGCGCTCGTCGTACCCGAGCCGCGTCTGGGCCTAGCCGTACGTCGGCTCCTGCGGCCAGCCCTCGGGGGAGTCCTCCCAGTCCTCCTGGCGGCCGTACGGCGCGTGATCGAGGAGGTGGTTCACGAAGAGCAGACGGTCGACCCCGCGCGAGCCGGTCGAGTACGTGCGGTACACGGTGTCGCCGTCGCGCAGGAACATGTTGAGGAGGAACCCGCCGCCCGCGCCGCAGTCGGCGGAGAACGACGTACCCGCAGATGAGGCGAACGGGACGTCCCAGCCCATCTTGGTCCAGTAGCCGGCCATCTGGTCGATCGGCATGTCCGACACGGTCGCCCAGGCGACACCGCTCCGTTCCAGCAGGTCGAGGTTGCCGACGTGCTTGGTGAAGTGCGTGCAGCCCGGGCAGAAGTGGTCCGGGCCGGAGTGCATGAACTGGTAGAGCGCGAGCTGCGGCTGGTCGCCGAACAGCTCCCGCAGCGTGACCGGCCCGTCCGGCCCGGCAAACGTGTACTCACCGAACTCCACCATCGGCAGCCGCCGGCGCTGCGCGGCGAGCCGGTCCTGCTCCCGGGTGGCCGCCTTCTCCGCGACCAGTAGCTCCGCGCGAGCCTTCTCCCACTCCTCGGCCGAGACAACTGTCGGCATTGCAGTCATGAGCTGTCCTTCCTTCTTCTAGGTCCTACTCCTATGACGAAGCCGCTCGGACCTTCTCGACATCCGATTTCTGCCGGTCGCAGACGAGTCTGGGTTCCCGGTGCCCGGACCGATAGGACTGTGCACATGAGGATCGCGATTCTGGGTGGGACCCGGTTCATCGGCAGGGCCGTCGTGGAGCGGCTGACGACGGAGGGGCACACGCTGCTGGTGGTCCACCGCGGCGACCACGAGCCGTCCGGCCTGCCGCCCGTCGAGCATGCCCACGTGGACCGCCATGACGGCGCGGCGCTGGCTGCGGCGCTCAAGCCGTTCGACCCGGAGGCGCTGGTCGACATCTCCGGGATGAACGCGGCGGCGGCAGACGCAGCGCTCGGTGCGGTCGGACCGGCGGTCAAGCTGGTCGCGATCTCGAGCTGTGATGTCTACCGCGCGTACGACGGTGTGCACTCGGACCGGACGACAGATGCACTCCCGTTGACGGAGGAGTCACCGCTGCGGGAGCGGCGGTTCATCGACGGATCGCAGTACGAGAACCTGGAGATGGAAGAGCGGTACCTGCCGCGTGGGGCGACCGTGCTGCGGCTGGGTGCGGTCTACGGCGAGCACGACTACCAGACGCGATTCGAGTTCGTACTGCGTCGGGTCCGGGCGGGCAGGAAGCGGATACCGGTCGGATCCGGGCAGTTCCTCTTCAGTCGCGTGTACGTCGGGGACGTGGCCTCCGCAGTGTCCTTGGTGCTGACGGGAGATTTCCCAGGTGCCTTCAACCTGGCGGAGCCGTCGACTGCGCCGTACCGGCTGTTCGCCGAGCAGATCCTGGCCGCGGCGGACGCTGCGGACGTCGAGCTGGTGAGGGTGCGGGACGAGCTGCTGCCGGAGGATCTGTCGCTCACCGGGACCGTCGACCAGCATCTACTGGTCGACTCGTCGAAGGCGCGGACGGTCCTCGGGTGGACGCCCGCGGACCCGGCCGGGACCCTGCTGACCTCGGTCCGCTGGCACCTGGCGAACCCGCCCACCGATGCGTCGGACGACTTCTCCGCGGACGACGCTGTACTGGACTGAAAATTGGTCAGAAGCACTCCTGGGAACCGGTATGCTTTCCGGGACGGACTGAGGGGCCTGCAGGGTCGGCCGGCTCGATTTCACATCGAGGTGGCGGACCGTGTAATCTCTCTCCTCGGCCCGCCCCTTTAGCTCAGTCGGCAGAGCGTCTCCATGGTAAGGAGAAGGTCTACGGTTCGATTCCGTAAAGGGGCTCGGAGAACGGCATCCCACCTTCGGGTGGGATCGCTCACCTCACCCGGCGGGGTAGCTCAGGTGGTTAGAGCACACGGCTCATAATCGTGGTGTCGCGGGTTCGACTCCCGCCCCCGCTACCGAATCAGTTCTTTCGAGAGTGCGATCACCCAAGTTGCGTACTCATTACATGAAGAGGTAGCAGTGGCCAAGTCGACCGACATTCGCCCGAAGATCACGCTGGCCTGCACGGTGTGCAAGGAGCGGAACTACATCACCAAGAAGAACCGGCGTAACGACCCGGACCGTCTTGAGCTGAAGAAGTACTGCCACCGGTGCAACGACCACACCGACCACCGCGAGACCCGCTGACCTCAGGTCTTTCGTAGACCTCATCAGCTTCGCGAGGGCCGCTTCGGATTGCCGAAGCGGCCCTTTGCTGTGCCCTCACACGCTCAGGATCGGGCGGCCGCCCTCATAAGCCGTGAGACGCTCGTCACGCGGAGTCAGACAGCAGGAGCCGCAGAGCGAGCCCTTGCCGACCTCGCTCGTGTAGTAGAGGCAGCAGGTGTTCCGCAGATAGACGAGCTTCCCGGCGGCAACCTCCACGTCCCCGAGCCGCTCGAGTCCGCCGGGTGCCTTCGCCACGAAGGTCCGCCAGCGCTCCAGGAGATACGCCGGTTCCACGGCGACCTCCTCGCGCGTCGCCGCACAGAAACCCATCGCGCATCCGGCCGTGACAGCGCCGTACACCTGGCGGAGTCCGGCCCGGGTCCGCCGGTGCAGCTCCTCGGACAGTGGCAGCAGGTGCTGGCGCAGTACGACGTCGTACAGCGTCTCCAATCCGCCGGGGAGGAAGGTGGCGGCGCGGACTGCGACGGCTGAGAGACCGTGGCCCTCGTGCGGCCGGACCCAGAGGTTCTGCGGGCGGATGTCGAGGACGCGGCCCTCCAGCGCCCAGAGCAAGAGCGCGGTCGCCGGTGCGCGGCCGGCGTAGAACGACATCATGCTGAGCGCGTTCGCATGAGCGGTGCGGTGGTTGCTGGCCTCGTCGTCGCGCTTGAGCAGCTCGGTGAGCTCAGGGCTGCCGGGCTCCAGGATCCGGTCCACGCGCAGCCACCCGTCGCCCTGCGGTTTACCGATCTCCAGCTTGTACCTCGGCGCGTACCGCGCCAGCCCAGCGACTGCCGTCACGTCAACCTTCCCCAGTCGGATCGTGGGCGGCGGCAACCCAGGACGAGTGCGCCCGGCGTGGGACCGCCAGGCGCGCTCCGACAGTCTGCCAGTAGGGTTAGCGGATATGACGATCGACGCCACGATGGTCGGCCGGAGCTACACGGCCGCCGAGTCCTACCAGGTCGGCCGGGAGAAGATTCGCGAGTTCGCCGACGCGATCGGCGACCCCAACCCGGCGTACATCGGTGATGACGCGGTCGCACCGCCGACCTTCGCGTTCATGCTCGGCAGCCGCGCGCTGGAGCAGTTGCTGAACGACGAGGAGCTCGGCCTGCGGCTGGACCGGATCGTCCACGGCGCGCAGAAGTTCAGCTACACCCGCCCGATCAAGGCCGGCGACGACATCGCCGCGACCGCCACCATCACCACTGTGCGCAAGGCCGGTGACGTCGAGGTGATCATGTACGAGACCGCCCTGACCACCGTCGACGGCGACCCGATCGCCACGTCGACGTCGACGATCTCGCACAACCGGGGTGAATCGTGATCGAGGTGGGCACCGAGCTCCCGCCGCTCACCGTGACATTCCGGCGCGAGGACCTGGTCCGGTACGCCGGTGCGAGCGGCGACTTCAACCCGATCCACTGGAGCGACCGGATGGCCGGCGCGCTCGGGCTGCCCGGCGTGATCGCACACGGCATGCTCACGATGGCGTCCGCGGCACGCGTCGTCACGGACTGGATCTCCGATCCGGCCGATCTGCTGGAGTACGGGGTTCGGTTCACGAAGCCCGTCGTCGTACCGGATGACGACAAGGGTGTGAATGTGACGTTCTCTGCCAAGGTCGACAAGGTCACCGACGGCCGCGCCGAGATCGACATCACCGCAGTTGCCGGCGAGGAGAAGGTACTCGGCCGGGCCAGGGCGGTC
The DNA here is from genome assembly GCF_004365355.1 of Kribbella pratensis. GTDB lineage: Bacteria > Actinomycetota > Actinomycetes > Propionibacteriales > Kribbellaceae > Kribbella. The sequence goes on from NZ_SODP01000003.1 coordinate 104,570, forward strand.
GTGCGCGTCCAGTGAGAACGCATGTGTCGCTGGCCGACTACACCACGCTGCGGATCGGCGGGCCGGCCGACAAGTTCGTCGAGGTCAGCACCGAGGACGACCTGATCACCGCGGTCCGCGACGCGGACGCCGCCGGCGAGCCGGTGCTGCTGCTCTCGGGCGGCAGCAATGTGGTGATCGGTGACGACGGGTTCCGTGGGACCGTCATCAAGATCGCGACCTCGGGGATCCGGGTGGACGCGGACATGTGCTCCGGGGCGATGGTGCACATCGCTGCCGGCGAGGACTGGGACGGCGTCGTACAACGCGCGATCGCCGAGGAGTGGAGCGGCCTCGAGTCGATGTCGGGCATCCCCGGTCTGACCGGCTCGACACCGGTGCAGAACGTCGGCGCTTACGGTCACGAGGTTGCCGAGACGATCGCGTCCGTGCGGGTGTGGGACCGGGTTCTCGGGCGGGTCGAGACGATCTTCGCCGCCGACTGTGGATTCAGCTACCGCAACTCCCGCTTCAAGGCGGATCCCTCGCGGTACGTCGTCCTCGAAGTCACCTTCCAGTTGACGCTGGGCGACCTGTCCGCGGAGGTCGGGTACGCCGAGCTGGCCCGGGTCCTGGACGTGGAACCGGGCTCCCGCGCGCCGATGACCGAGGTGCGCGAGGCCGTCCTCGGCCTGCGTCGCAGCAAGGGCATGGTCCTGGACCCCGCCGACCACGACACCTGGAGCGCCGGCTCCTTCTTCACCAACCCGATCCTCGACACCCCCGCCGAGGTCCCCGCCGGCGCCCCCCAATGGCCCCAACCCGACGGCCGGGTCAAAACCAGCGCGGCCTGGCTGATCGAACACGCCGGCGTCTCCAAGGGCTTCACCATGGGCGCAGCCGCAGTCTCCACCAAACACACCCTTGCCCTCACCAACCGCGGCAACGCCACCACCAAAGAACTCCTGACCCTGGCCACCCACGTCCGCTCCCAGGTCCAGCAAGCCTTCGACATCACCCTGGTCAACGAACCAGTCCTGGTGAACTGCTCGCTGTAAGGACAGGAGGTGTCGCCCGCCATGGGCGGCCCGGGTCGTCGCCTGAGCGTGGCGTCGCTCGGCCAGCTGGATACCTCCTGTCGTTAGCGACCCTGTGGACAACGCCGGCCGCGATCACGCCGAATCCGGGACGATCGATGGGTGACCTCCGTCGTCGAGATTCTGGCTCGGCTCGGCGGCTGCGCGACGGCCGCCGAGCTGACCGGTGTCGTGTCGTTCGGGGCCTTGAAGGCGGCGGTCCAGCGCGGTGAGGTCGAGCGGCTCGCCCGTGGGATCTATGGACTGCCGGCTCTCGGCCCCGACGTGCTGGCCGCGTATGCCTACGACGGCGTCGTCTCGTACACCAGCGCTGCTGTCGCCTGGGGACTGCCGGTCCTCGTACGGCCGGAGAAGCCACACGTCACCGTTCCCGCGAACCGTAGACCTCGGCCCGGGCGGCCGGCGGAGTTGCACTGGGCGGCGGTTTCCGCGGCCGAGCGCTCCGCGCGGCTGACGTCTCTCCTGCGAACGGTGCTCGACTGCTCTCGGGTCCTGCCGTTCGGCGAAGCGCTCGCGGTGGCCGACGCCGCGCTGGCTAGCGGCAAACTGACGAAGGACGAGCTCGAGGCGGCCGTCACGACCATGCGCGGACCGGGCTGCCCTAACGCCGCGCTCGTCGCAGCCCACGCGACCTGGCTCTCGGAGAGCATCTTGGAGTCGATGCTCCGGAGCCTTCTGATCGACGCGGGGATCGACGGGTTCGAGCCGCAGGTCTTGGTGGACACGGGCGGCATCCGGGCTCGGGTGGATCTCGGTCATCGGCCGGCCCAGATCGCCCTGGAGGCCGAGGGATACGAGTTCCACGGATCTCCGGCGTCGTTCGCCGCGGACTGCCGGCGGTACGACGATCTGGTCACCGCCGGCTGGCTGGTGCTTCGGTTCACTTACCAGCAGGTGATCGGCGATCCGACCTGGGTGGTCGAGAGCGTCCGTCGTGCGCTCCGGGATCGCTAACGACAGGAGGTGTCCCCGTCTCCGCCGATCGCTACGGAGGCGGGAAGAGCCACGGCCGCGTCTCGGAGCCGATACCTCCTGTCGTTAGCGGCTACGAAAAACTTTTGCAGCTGGTCTTCCCTCTCACCGCCGCTGTCGCTAATCTTTTGCAGAATCTGGTGGGAGGTGGAGTGTGAGGCGCAAAAGATTTTCTCGGCGGGAGGTTCTCGCGGGGATGGGTGCGGGGCTGGCGGCCGCGGTGGTGCCGGGATGTGGGAGCGGCGGCGGCGGGCGGTCCGGGGCTTTGCAGGTGTGGGGTGGGGTGCCGGCCGCGTCCGGGCCGGGGGATGTGGTGAAGGCCTTTCAGGAGAAGTTTCCGCAGTACCCGGTGAACTACACGCGGTTCGTCAACGACGATCGCGGCAACCTCAAGCTCGATACCGCGCTGCAGGGTGGCGTCGACATCGACGTGTACTTCACCTACTCGCAGGGTGCGATGGCGCTCAGGGCCGGGTCCGGACTCGCGGCGGACCTGACCGACCGGGTGACCGCTGACCCGGACCTGAAGGTGTTCCTCGACACCGAGCAGCCGCGGTCGTACATCGACAACGGCAAGGTGAAGGCGCTCGCCACCGCCCGGGAGCCGTTCTTCGTGCTGTTCAACGAGAAGCTCAGGCAGCAGGCCGGCGTGGAGCTCCCGCAGGCGTGGACGATCGACGAGTTCCGCAGTACGGCGAAGCGGCTGACCACGGACAAGACCGTCGGCGCCTACACGGTTCCGGACATCGCCCGGATCGCCCTCGGCCCCAACTACTGGTACGACGGCAACCGCAGCAACTTCGGCGACCCGCACTTCGAGCAGGGGTTCCGGGTCGGCCGCGAGATGATCGCCGACGGTACGGCGTTCCCGTGGACGGAGGTGCTCGCCCGGCACCTCGACGCGTACCAGCAGAACTCGTTCCTGACCGAGGAGTTCCATCTCTGGTCGACCGCGCCGTTCAACCTGCGCTACCTGTACGACGCGAAGAAGTACCCGCACGACTTCAAGGTCGCGTTCGCCCCGTCGCCGACCGTCGACGGCAAGGACTGGAACGGCGGCTCGTTCAGCAACTTCATCATGATCAACCCGAAGTCGCCGAAGTTCGAGGCGGCCTGGGCGTTCGTGAAGTTCTGGCTGACCGAGGGCGCGACGCCGATGCTCAAGGGCGGCAAACTCCCCGCGCTCGGCGGCGTCACCGACGACCAGGTGATCACCGGCATGCTCGGCAAGGAGCCGGACAAGTACTTCGACATGGACTCGTTCCGCCGGGTCGTACTCGAGGCGGATCCCAAGCTCGCAACCGATACCCGGCTGACCGGGTTCCCCGAGATCACCCTCGCCGTGAAGCAGCAGCGCGACCTGTGCTGGCTGGGCGAGAAGGACCCGGGCGTCGCGATCCGTGAGGTACGGCGGCTCGCCGACGCCGCGATCGCCCGTAACGAGAGGAGGCCCTGATGGCTACCGCCGCAGTCGCCACCGCCTCGGCGGTCCGGACCGAGAAGGCGCCGGGGATCAAGCCGCGCGGCTGGATCGGGTTCCTGTTCATCGCGCCGAACCTGCTCGGCGTGATCGCGTTCACCCTGATCCCGCTGATCAGCGTAGTTGTCCTTGCCTTCACCGACTGGAACCTGGTGTCCGGTCTCGGCGGCATCACCTTCAACGGCATCGACAACTTCGTCGCGATCGCGCGCGACCCCGGCTTCTGGCACGCGATCGGCCTGACGCTGGTGTACGTCGTGGTGTCGGTCCCGCTGACCGTCGTACTCGGACTCGCCCTCGGCATCGCGCTCAACCGCCCGCTGCCGGGACGCGCCGTACTGCGGGCGATCTTCTTCCTGCCCTACATCGTCAACGTGGTCGCGATCGGCATGACCTGGTTGATGCTGATGAACCCGAAGGCCGGCCTGGTCAACCAGGTCCTCGATGCCTTCGGCATCCGACCGGGCTGGTTCGCCTCGTCGCACTGGGCGCTGCCCGCGCTGATCGTGATGGCGATCTGGGGCGGCGTCGGGTACTGCTCGCTGATCTACCTGTCCGCGCTGCAGGACGCGCCCCGGCAGCTGTACGAAGCGGCCGACATCGACGGCGCGTCCGCGTGGGCGAAGTTCCGTGTGATCACCTGGCCGTCGTTGCTACCGACAACGATCTTCCTGCTGGTCACGCTGATCATCGGAGCGTCGCAGGGCTTCGGTCTGATCGCGCTGATCACCGCCGGCGGTCCCGGCGACTCGACCACGACGATCTCGTACTACATGTACCAAACAGGCTTCCAGTTCTACCGATTCGGCTATGCGTCCGCGATCGGCCTGGTGACGTTCGTCGGCGTACTCGTCCTGACGCTGTTGACCTGGCGAGCGCAGCGAGGAAGGGCCCTCAATGAGTAAGAAATGGTGGTGGGGGATCCCGCTGTGGATCCTGGCGCTGGCATTCCTCGCGCCGTTCGCGTGGATGATCTCGACCGCGCTGAAGCCGGACGTGGACGCGTACAAGATCCCGATGCAGTGGATCCCGAACCCGTTCCAGTGGGACAACTTCACCACGGTGCTGACCGGAGCGACCTCGGTGCTCCCGGCGTTCGGCCGTTCGATCTTCGTTGCGGTACTGCGGGTCGCGGGCGAGCTGATCACCGCGACGATGGCCGGCTACGCCTTCGCGCGGATGTCGTTCAAGGGCCGCGACAAGTTGTTCCTGCTCTATCTCGCGACGGCGATCATCCCGGCGCAGTTGCTGCTCGTGCCGCGGTTCATCTACTTCCAGAAGCTCGGGCTGTACGACACGTTGTGGGCGCTGATCCTGCCCGGCATGTTCACGGTCCTGGGCACGTTCCTGATGCGGCAGTTCTTCATCAGCCAGCCGGCCGAGTTCGCCGAAGCAGCCAGGATGGACGGCGCGAACGAGTGGCGGGTGTTCACCCGGATCTACTTGCCGTTGGCAACGCCGGTGATGAGCGCGCTCGGCATCCTCGCGTTCGTCTGGTCGTGGAACGACTACGAGACGCCGCTGGTGCTGATCAGCAACCCGGACCGCTACACGCTCCCGCTCAGCCTGACCAACTTCGTCGACGAACAGGGACAGATCGCGCCCGGCCTGACGATGGCCGCCTCGGTGATCTCGATCGTGCCGGTGCTGATCGTGTTCGTCGTCCTGCAACGCCGGTTCATCGCCGCCATGACTCACACAGGGATCAAATGAACAACGTCTCAGGTGTCTTCCCGCATCTCGCCCAGGTCGGCGACTTCGGCCCGCCGCGCAGCGAGCTCGGCGTCGGATCGCTGATGCCGTGGAACGGGAAGCTCTATGTCCAGAACTACAACTCCCACAAGGCTCCCTCCGGTGCCGGCGTCAGCCTCCGCCGGATCGACGCCGACTTCTCGATGGAGATCGTCGCGGAGACGCTCGGGGTGGACGGCACGTACACCAACCGATTCGTGCACTTCCCGACGTCCAAGCTCGTGCTCGGCCCGCATGTGATCTCTGCCGACCACAAGATCGTCACCATTCCCGAGCTCCAGCCGTTGCGTGTCTGCGGTACGTCGCGGCACCTGACCAAGCCCGACACGCATGTCTATGTGCTGGCGATGGAGGGCGAGCTGCTCGAGCTCGACCTCACGACGTACGAGTGCACACAGCTCTTCGACCTCAACGACGAGCTCGGCACCGACGGCGAGATGAAGGTGCATTACAAGGACTGCTACACGTCGTTCGGTCGGCTTGTCGTGTGCTCCAACGAGTACGCCGAACCCGAGTGGGCCGGCGTACGGTCGCGGGGACGGCTGGCGGAGTACGACGGTCGGACCTGGAAGGTACTGCGGGAGGATCCGTTCACCGCGATCGGCGGGCGACACGAATTCGGCGGGACGATCTTCGCGACCGGATGGGACCGGGCGTCGGCGATCCTCGAGGTCTTCACCGAGGCCGATCAGCAGTGGACGCGGTACCGGCTGCCGAAGGCGTCGCACTGTTTCGACCACAAGTGGCAGACCGAATGGCCGCGGATCCGGGAGGTCGAGCATGAGCGTCTGCTGCTCGACCATCACGGCATGTTCTACGAGCTGTCGCCGTGGGCGTACGGCGGGCGGATCTGGGGCGTGCGGCCGATCTCGACGCACTTGTGGGTGCTCGGCGACTTCTGCTCCTGGCGCGGGATGCTGGTCGCCGGCGCGGACAACGCGTCGCCGAGTCACGGGTTGAACCCGACTACCGCGGAGCCGCAGTCGGGGTTGTGGTTCGGGAAGACCGACGACCTGTGGAGCTTCGGGAAGCCCGCCGGCTGGGGTGGACCGTGGTGGGAGACGCCGGTCGAGGCCGGGGTGCCGTCCGATCCTTATCTGATGACCGGCTTCGACGGGAAGTGTCTGCATCTGGAGAACTTCTCGGACACTGCCTTGACGTTCACCGTCGAGATCGACTTCCACGGACACGGGCGGTTCGGTGCGGCCGCGGAGTTGACGGTCGAGCCCGGACAGATTCGTACGCACGTCTTCCCGCCCGGGTTCAGTGCGCACTGGGTGCGGGTGGTGAGCGACACCGACGGTGTGGCCAGTGCCCAGTTCGTCTATACGTGATGATCGCTGGATGGCAGACGACCGGGGCGGTGGGTGGGGAAGGGATTTCACATGGACAGAGCTGGTACCGCGAGCCCGTTGCAGCTGGTCAGGCGGGCCCTGCCCGAGCTGAACGGTGCGATGCAGCGGGTCGCCGAGCACATCCTGGCGAACCCGGACGAGGTCGCGCGCGGATCCATCACCAAGCTGGCCGAGGCCGCGCAGACCTCGGCCGCGACGGTGACGCGGCTGTCGACCCACCTCGGGTACGCCGGGTATCCCGCGCTGCGGGCCGCGCTCGCGATGGAGGTCGGCCGCGGGCTGGAAGCCGGGTGGGCGAGCGACATCGGGATGGCGATCGGTCCGGCCGATCCGCCCGAGCAGGTGCTGAACGTGCTCGCGTCGACCCAGGCGAATGCGCTGCGCAACGCGCTCGCCGCCATCGACCTCGCCGCGGCGACCCGGGTCGCGGATGCCATCGCGGGCGCACGACGTACGCATATCTATGGCGAGTGGGGTGACGCGGTCCCGGCCCGGGAGCTCTACATCCGGTTGCTGCGGATCGGGATCCCGGTGTGGTTCTTCGACGGACCGCAGTCCTCGCAGATCGGCGCCGGTCTGCTCGGCTCGGGAGACGTGGCGCTGACCGTCACCCGCTCCGGGACGGACCCGACAACGCTGGAGTTCGTCCGCCGGGCGCACGACGAGGGTGCGCTGACGGTCGCGATCACCGGGATGGTCGGCTCGCCGATCGCGCAGCTGGCCGACGTCACGCTCGACACCGGTACGCCGAACGGCGCCAACTGGACCGAGTTCTTCGCCGGCCGTGCGAGCGACGTACTCACGGCCGGCCTGTTGTTCGTGCTGGTCGCGCAGCGGGTGCCCGATCACCTCACCGCCAATCACCCGAACGGGCCGGGGCAGCCCGTCGTACGTCCGGACGCCGATCTCCATCCCGACACCTTCGTCAATCCTGATACGTGAAAGGTTTCTGAATGCAGCAGCTCGAGATCCAGACCGATCTGACCGTCGTCGGCGGCGGGCTCGCCGGGATCTGTGCGGCGATCGGCGCCGCGCGGCAGGGGAGCAGCGTGGCGCTGGTGCAGAACCGGCCGGTGCTCGGCGGCAACTCGTCCAGCGAGGTGCGGGTGTGGGTGTGCGGGGCGACCGCGCACGGTGTCCAGAGTTTCGCCCGCGAGACCGGCATCATGGGTGAGCTGTTCCTCGAGAACCAGTACCAGAACCCGCTGGGGAACCCCTACTACTGGGATCTCGTGCTGCTGGAAGCGGTCCGCGCCGAGCCGCTGATCACGCTCTACCTGAACACCGACGTGCGTTCGGTCGACGCCGCGGACGGCGAGATCCGCTCGGTGACCGGGTGGCAGATGGGGTCGGAGAAGGAGATCCGGTTCGTCAGTCCGGCGTACGTCGACTGCTCGGGTGACGGGCTGGTGGGGCTGCTCGCCGGCGCGGAGTTCCGCACCGGGCGCGAGCCGCGATCGGAGTACGACGAGTCGTGGGCGCCGCTCGTGCCGGACTCGAACACGCTCGGCAGCACGATCCTCTTCTACACCAAGGACGCGGGGGAGCCGGTGCGGTTCGTGCCGCCGTCGTTCGCTCGGGACGTGACCGAGACCGCGATCCCGGAACGCCGGGTGATCCGCACCGACATGAACGGGTGCGCGTTCTGGTGGATCGAGTGGGGCGGCTCGCTCGACGTCGTCGACGACAACGAGGCGATCCGGGACGAGTTGCAGGCTGTGGTTTACGGGATCTGGGACTACATCAAGAACTCCGGGCGGTTCGATGCGGACAACCTGACGCTGGAGTGGATCGGGTCGGTGCCGGGGAAGCGCGAGTACCGGCGGTTCCTCGGCGATCACGTGCTGACGCAGCACGACGTACTCTCGCAGACTCCGTTCGAGGACCGCGTTGCGTTCGGTGGTTGGTCGATCGACCTGCACCCGCCGGGTGGGGTCTATGCGGCCGAGCGCGGGTCGAAGCATTGGCATCCGGACGGGAACTACCACATCCCGCTGCGGTCTTTGTATTCGCGGAACGTACGCAACCTGTGGATGGCCGGGCGCAACATCAGTGCGAGTCACGTAGCGTTCGGTACGACGCGAGTGATGGCGACGTGTGCGCTGCTCGGTGAGGCGGCCGGGGTCGGCGCTTCTGTGGCCCTGCGCAACGGGTTGCCGCCGCGGGAGCTGGCGCGCTCGCGTTTCGAGCTGGTGAAGCACGCACTGACGCGCGCCGACTCGTCGGTCCTCGGCGTGGTTGACGACGATCCGGCGAACCTTGCGCTGTCCGCTTCGGTGAGCGCGTCGTCGAGTTTGACCCGCCCGGTGGTCGAGGTTTCGTCCGGGACTCTGCCGCTGACCGACGATCTTGGCATGGTCATCCCGGTTGACCCGGCGTTGGACGGTTTCGAGCTGCTCGTCGACTCCGCCGGTGGGTCGTTGACCGTGGAGCTGCATGACCCGGTCAAGCCGCAGAACTACCTGCCGGCCGCTCTGGTCGACTCCTGCACGATCGACGTACCCGCTGGTGAGAAGCGCTGGGTCCAGGTGCCGCTGTCGTGGCATCCGTCCGCTCCGGCCAACGCCTTCGTCGTACTGCGGAAGACGCCGGACATCTCGGTCCACACAGCGTCGACCGCGCTGCCGGGCACGGTGCATTTCACCCATCGTGAGCCGGGGCCTGACGAGCAGTGGACCGAACAGTTCCGTGCCTGGAAGCACATCCTGCCCCGCGGCGGGTTGTGCATCCGCCTCGGCGAGACCGCGGCGTACTCACCCTCGAAGGTGATTGGCGGCTACTCGCGCCCGTACGGCGGGCCCAACCTCTGGTCCTCCGAAGACCTCGCGTGGGACCCGAATCCCTGGCTGGAACTCACCTGGCCCGAGCCGGTCGAGCTCTCGGAGGTCGTCGTCATCCTCGACGCCGACGTCCAGGAAGACCTCATCAACCTCCACCACCACCGCACTCCCTTCGAGTCCCTCCCCACCCTCCTCTCCGACTACACCCTCGAATCCCGCAACGGCACCGACGCCCCCTGGCACCCCATCGCCACCGTCACCGCCAACCACCACCGCACCCAACGCCATCACCTGCACACGCCCATCCAGGCCACCCACCTCCGCCTAACCACTCACGCGACCAACGGCGCCCCAAGAGCCCACGTCGTCTCCATCCGCGCCTACGGTCAGTAGCGCCATTCGAGTTCGTTTTCCTGCATCCATTGGGTGAGTGGGTCGGCTGCGCGGCGGGGGATCGTTGCGCCTGTGAGGAGGTCGGCCAGGACCTGGGCAGGTGCGGCGAGGCGGAGGCCGGTGGAGGTTTTGCGGGAGCGGGTGAAGACGACATCGGACATCGGCTCGGCCAGGACGATCGACCTCGTCTTGGTTGGTACCAGCTCCCAGATGGTTGCGGCTGCTTGGGCGTCTGGGGTGTAGATGACTGTGCGGCCGGTGGGGGTTTCTGGGGACCAGTGGTGGGCTGCAGCGGTGCCAGTGACGGCGTGGCGGATCGGGGTGGTGGGGATTCGGTCCAGGAGGGGTGGGGCGCCGGGTTTGGTGCGCCAGTAGGTGAGGTGGGTGGTCTGGGTGAAGCGGAAGTCCTCGTTCCAGCGGCGGAGTAGGGCGAGCCAGCTGGGGACGGTGACTACTCCTGGGGCTCGGCGTTCGACCAGGTCTTCTTGGTCGAGGGCGTCGATGATGCGGCGCACTGATGGGGCCGGCACGCCGCTGGTGGTGACCAGGTCGTGGGTTGTCCACAGGCTGCGGAAGTCCAGGAGGGCTCGGATGACGCGTGCCGCCGCGTCTCCGGCGTACGGGCCGGTTGCGGTGGCGTTCATCCGCCGGTCCCGTCACGTGGCACTTGGATGCCCAGCGGCACGGTCGCGTACGTGGTCCACTCGTACTGGTTGCGGTCGCGGTTGAGCTCGATCAGCGTGACGTCGGTCAGCTCGGTCGTGGCGACACCGCCGCCGAGTGCCTTCACACGCTTCTCGAGCGGCTCGGCCGGGGCGACCTGGTTCCAGTAGCCCAGGGAGATGTGCGGATCGAGCTCGGGCAGCGCGGGCACGGAGTCGCGGCCCCACACGTCGGTGATCGCGGCGCGCAGCTGAGCGCGGAGGCGGCGCATCCGGTCGACCGGCTCGACCGGGAGTTGCAGGCTCTCGACATCGACGACGGGCGAGCCGACCTTGATCTCGAACGGCCGGAAGTGCTCGAGCCGCCGACGCGTGGCCTCGACGATCAGGTCGAGATCCGGCCGCGGCACCTTGTCCGTGAACCCGACTCCTTGCACCGTGAGATGCAGCCACCGCGCCGGCACCGGTGTGATCCCGGGCAGCGAGTCGACCAGCTGCTGGTACGCCGCGTGTACCTCGGTCACCACGGAGTCTTCGGGAAAGACAACATGCCAGGTGTAGAACGATCGCCCGGGCCGCCAGTTGGGGCGCCAGTACCAGTGATCGCGGACGTCCTTGATCATGTCTGGTCCTCTTTCCTCCGTGCCGGGAGCTGGGTGAACTCGGCGATGCGTGCGCGGAGCATCCGCGCCTTCGGCGTGCGGGCGTACGGCGAGGTGAGCGCCGCGACCTCCGCGAGGCGATGAATCAGCGGACGGACGCGGTACTCCAGCTGAAGGTCCAGCACCGGCTCGACGGCCTCGATCGCACCGTCGAGCTGGCCGAGGAGCAGCCGCGCTTTCGCCTGCTGCAGGCGGGCCATGCGTTCCGATCCTGGGTTCCGCAGCGTGTACGGCGCTGCCTCGAACATCGCGACGCTGTGGTCGGCGTGATTCGACGTGTGCTCCGGCCGGCCGAAGGCGAGATAGGTATCCGCCCACAGTGCCTCGGCGCGTTCCGGCGTGCAGAGCAGGAGGCCGCCGGGCTCGGAGTCGGCCTGGCGCACGGACAGCTGTTGGGCCAGGTCGAGCATGTCGCGGGCTTTGTCGGGTTGGCCGGCGCGGGCGTGGTCGACCGATGCCGCGCTGGCCAGCAACAGTCGTGCGGTGCCGGCGGAGTACCGCAGTCCGTCCTCGGCGTACGACGCGGCGCGGGTGAAGTCCTCCTGCCAGAAGGCGGCAGTGTGTTGGGTGGCGCGGATCCAGCCGCGCAGTACGTCGTGGTCCGCGGCTTCGGCGCAGGCCCAGGCCGTGCGGGTGTGGCTCTCGGCGATGTCGGGGCGGCCGAGGTCGACGGACATCCAGGCGAGCATGGTGATCGCCCAGCCGGCCGCGGAGTACAGGTCGCGGGATTGGCGTGGGGATTGGTTGCCGGCGAGGAGTGCGAAGGCGCGGTCGCGGATCGCGCGGCTCTTGGCGAACAGCGGTCTGGTCGGCGTCCGGAGGTAGGACTGCGCGATGCGCTCGATGTCTGCCTGCAGTTGCTCGACGGTGAGCTCGCCGACGTTGGACTCCTCGGCGAACGACAGCAGCGCGATGGACTCGTCACTCGCGTGGATCAGGTCGTCGTCGTGGCCGACCATCGACGGCGGCGTCGGCTCCGGCTCGGCGACGGCGACGCCGGACGGCGGGTAGAACCCGAGTTCGTTGTCGGAGGCAACATCGAGGACATGGCGCAGGCCGGAACGGTAGGCGGCGCCGGGCCAGCGGACGGCGCCGCGTTCCAGCTTGGCGATGTAGTGACCGTCGAGCTCGTACTTGATCTCGGTCGTGTCCCAGAGCCAGGCACAGATCGCGTCGGCGAGCTCGGCCCGGGACATGTGTTCGCCCGGCGCGCGGCGCGACGGGGTGCGTTCTCGCGCGCCGCGCAACATCTCGTTGGGCTCTGACATGGCGGTAACTGTAAGACGCCGAACACCCTCTGCGACCACGAAATCGGGCCTTGTGGATGATCTGCCCCGCGATGCCCCGAGCTGCCCCGAAAACACTGCTGGGAAAGGGTTTTGGCCGCAATCGCGGACCGGTTCGCGGCCGTAAATCAGGGCATCGAAGCCGGTGGCGCCGCTCCTTCGCGCTTGCTGAGCGTGATCACGGTGGGGCATCGCGGGGCAACCCGGGGCAGATAGGGGCAGCCCCTCCATTCGGGACCGGCAGCCCGTAGGGTTGTCGGGTGGTCGAAGAAGCCGTTACTACCTTGCGTGCCGAGCTGGAGCAGTTCGAGCGGCCCGAGGAGGGGTTCGCTCTGCTCGAGGTGTTTCTCGAGGTGGCTCGGCCGCGATTGGGTGCGGTCGTGCTGGATCCGGTCGGACTGCGGTTGCCGGAGGAGATGACCGACGACCGCGCCGTCGTGCAGAAGCTGATCGACGAGATCGATCAGGAAGTCCGCGGTACGTCGCGGGTGCCCGAGCGCGAGTTCGACATGGACGACGAGCAGGCACGCTGGGACTACGTGCGGCTCGCGTACAGCTCGAGCCAGGCAACGGTGTGGAGCCGACGCCGGCGGACGACGTACTTCGAGGCGTCCGGGCAGCGCAGAGCGACGTACTGGCTGCCGGACAGCCTGAAGACCGACTACTTCGAAGCGCTGAGTTCGCGCGGTTGGGCCATCCCGCCGGACTGGCTCACCGCGGTCGCCAAGCGCCCGAAGCCCTGGTGGAAACGCGGCGGGCGCTAGCCAAGGGCAGGCAGACGGGTCAGGGCGTCGGCGACTGCTGATTGAATCTCGGCGTCGTCCCAGCTGCGGTCGGTCATGGTGCCGGAGAGGTAGGCGTCGTACGCCGCCAGGTCCAGGTGGCCGTGGCCGCAGAGGGCGGTGAGGATGACCTTCTCCTCGCCGGACTCCTTGCAGCGTTGGGCTTCCTCGATGGCGGCGGCCAGGGCGTGAGTGGGCTCGGGGGCCGGGACGATGCCTTCGGTGCGGGCGAACTGGATACCCGCGGCGAAGCACTCGGACTGCGGTTTGGCGACGGCCTCGATCTCGCCGGACTCGTACAGGTGGCTGATCAGCGGGCTCATCCCGTGGTACCGCAGGCCGCCGGCGTGGATCGGGTCGGGGATGAAGTCGTGGCCCAGCGTGTGCATCTTCATCAGCGGTGTCATGCCGAGGGTGTCGCCGAAGTCGTACGCGTACGTGCCTTGCGTCAGCGACGGGCAGGCCGCAGGCTCGACCGCGCGGACGACCGGTGACATCCGGCCGGCCCACTTCTCGCGCAGGAACGGGAACGCCAGGCCGCCGAAGTTCGACCCGCCGCCGGTGCAGCCGACGAGCAGATCGGGGGTCTCGCCAACCATCGCGAGCTGGATCAACGCTTCCTCGCCGATGATCGTCTGGTGCAGCAGAACGTGGTTCAGCACGGAGCCGAGGGCGTAATGCACCTCCGGATCCTGGACCGCGGCCTCGACCGCCTCGCTGATCGCGATCCCGAGTGAACCGGTGGAGTCGGGGTGCTCGGCAAGGATCTTCCGCCCGGCCTCGGTCAGGTCTGACGGGCTCGGGTGCACGGTCGCGCCGAAGACCTGCATCATCGTCCGCCGGTACGGCTTCTGGTCGTACGACGCCCGCACCTGCCAGACCTCGCACTCCAGGTCGTACTGCGCGCAGGCGAAGGCCAACGCCGTCCCCCACTGGCCTGCGCCCGTCTCGGTTGTCAGCTTCCGGACGCCGGACTTCGCGTTGTAGTACGCCTGTGGGACGGCGGTGTTGGGCTTGTGTGATCCCGCGGGCGAGACGCCTTCGTACTTGTAGTAGATGCGTGCCGGTGTATCGAGCGCCTTCTCCAGCCGATGCGCGCGGTACAGCGGGCTGGGTCGCCACAGCCGGTAGACGTCGAGCACTTCGCCCGGGATATCGACGTACTGCTCCTGGGAAACCTCTTGCATGATCAGGTCCATCGGGAACAGCGGCGCCAGATCATCCGGCCCGATCGGTTGCCCCGTCCCCGGATGCAACACCGGCGGCGGAGGCGTCGGCAGATCGTGCAGCACGTTGTACCACCGCGTGGGCATCTCGTCTTCTGGCAGCAGGATCTTCGTCGGCGTCATGCCAGCAAAACTAGGCCCGCCCCCACCCCCAGGCAACGACCCGAACCGGAACTCTCCCAGCACTTAATTTGCACTGCTCAACCGTTCGACCGTGCCGTCGGTCTGCACGCGGTAGACCACGTCGGACGGCTGCCGCGTTACGAGCGCATCCGGTACGCCGAGTTGCCGCAGAAGCACCCGCCCGATCATCTCGTGCGACACCAGCAACGGCCGCCGTACGCCGGCTCGCCCGACCTCCGCAAGCACACGACCTGCGCGGACGTCGCCGTCCGCGTACCTCTCGCCCTGCGGGAAACGGAAGCCGTACTTGTCCCGCTCCCGCTCGGCTCGCTGACCCGGCCAGCCGGCATCGATCTCGGCCGAGGTGAGCCCCGCCCACGATCCGTGATCGATCTCGGCCAGATCCTCGAGCACCTCGACGGTCAGCCCGAGCGCGGCGCCGATGATCGAGGCGGTTCGGCGGGCACGGCCGAGTGGGCTCGCGAAGACGGCGTCGATGCGCTCCGTCGACAACAGTTCACCGTTCCGTGCGGCCTGGCGCAGGCCGAGGTCCGTGAGCGGCGAGTCCAGACGGCCTTGGCGGCGGCCGGCGACGTTCCATTCGGTCTGGCCGTGGCGGGCCAGGTAGACAGTCAGGCCGGGACGGCGGCCGGGGTCCCGAGCCATTGGTCGATCTCGGCGAGGAGGGACTTCTTGACCTCGGGTGGCGCGGTGGCGGCCAGGACAGAGCCGCGTGCCAGGTCGGCCAGCTCGTTGTCGGTGAAGTTGTGGACGGTGCGGGCGGTTTCGTACTGTTCGGCGAGGCGGGAGCCGAAGAGCAGCGGGTCGTCGGCGCCGAGGGCGATGCGGGCGCCGGCCTCGTAGAGGTCGCGGAGGGGGACGTCTTCGGGGCGGCGGTAGACGCCGAGCGAGACGTTGGAGGCGGGGCAGACCTCGAGAGCGATCTGGGCGTCGACCACGCGCTTCAGGAGGTCAGGGTCCTCGACGACGCGTACGCCGTGGCCGATGCGGCCGGCGCCCAACTCGTCGAGGCAGGTGCGCACCGTGGCCGGACCGCACAGTTCGCCGCCGTGGGGTGCGGCGAGAAGCCCCGCGTGGTGGGCGATGCGGAAGGCCGGGGCGAACTCCGACGTCGTGCCGCGGCGCTCGTCGTTGGACAGGCCGAACCCGACCACCCCGCGACCGACGTACTGCGATGCCAACCGGGCCAGCGTCCGTGCATCCAGCGGATGACGGGTGCGGTTGGCGGCGATGATCACCTGGACCGAGATACCTGTCGACTCCGACGCATCGCGCGCGGCGTCGAGCACCAGGTCGGTGAACTCCGTGATCCCGTGGAACCGGTTCGCGTACCCGGACGGGTCGACCTGGATTTCCAGCCAGCGGGATCCGTCGGCGCGGTCGTCCTCGGCTGCTTCGCGGACCAGACGACGTACGTCGTCCTCCGTCCGCAGCACGGAACGGGCGATGTCGTACAACCGCTGGAACCGGAACCAGCCGCGCTCGTCCGCCGCCGACAGCTCCGGCGGCCAGTCCGTCCGCAGTGCGTCCGGCAGCCGGACGCCGTGCTTGTCCGCCAGCTCGACCAGCGTCAGATGCCGCATCGACCCGGAGAAGTGCAGATGCAGGTGTGTTTTCGGCAGCACCCGCAGATCCCGCTGCGTCATTACCGAAGGTTACCGAGGCCCTACCCGCCCGACGAAATCCACCGCCGAAATCCGGCGCTGAATCCCGCAGGCGATCGTGGTCAGCCGAGCAGCTTGGCGATCCGGCTCAGCCCTTCGGCCAGGTCGTCGTCGCCGAGCGCGTAGGACAGCCGCAGATACCCCCGCGCACCGAACGCCTCACCCGGCACGACCGCCACCTCGACCTCGTCCAGGATCAGGTCGGCCAGCTCCGCCGAGGTCGAAGCCGTCCGTCCGTTGATCTCCTTCCCGAGCACCCCCTTGACCGACGGGTACGCGTAGAACGCGCCGGTCGGCTCCGGGCACTCGACGCCGGGGATCTCGTTGAGCATCCGGACCATGGTCCGGCGGCGGCGATCGAACGCCTTCTTCATCTCGTCGACCGCGCTCAGGTCGCCGGAGACCGCGGCGAGCGCGGCCCGCTGGGCGACGTTGCAGACGTTCGAGGTCTGGTGCGACTGCAGGTTGGTCGCGGCCTTGATCACGTCCTTCGGGCCGATCATCCAGCCGACCCGCCAGCCGGTCATCGCGTACGTCTTGGCGACCCCGTTCAGTACGACGGTCTTGTCGGCCAGCTCGGGTACGACGACCGGGATCGACGTCGACCGTGCATCGCCGTACGTCAGATGCTCGTAGATCTCGTCGGTGATCACCCAGAGGTCGTGCTCGAGCGCCCAGCGGCCGATCGCCTCGACGGTCTCCGGGCTGTCGACGGCGCCGGTCGGGTTCGAGGGCGAGCAGATCAGCAGCGCCTTGGTCCGCGGGGTCCGGGCCGCCTCGAGCTGCTCGACCGTGACGGAGTAGTTCTGCGACTCGTCCGCGAACACCTCGACCGGCACGCCGCCGGCCAGCCGGATGGTCTCCGGGTACGTCGTCCAGTACGGCGCCGGCAGCAGCACCTCGTCGCCCGGGTCGAGCAGCGTCGCGAACGCGTTGTAGACCGCGTGCTTGCCGCCGTTCGTGACCAGGACCTGGGCCGCCTCGATCTCGTAGCCGGAGTCCCGCTTGGTCTTGACCGCGATCGCCTGCTTCAGCTCCGGCAGGCCGCCGGCCGGACTGTACCGGTGGTTCTTCGGATCCCGTGCCGCCGCGACCGCTGCTTCCACGATGTAGTCCGGCGTCGGGAAGTCCGGCTCGCCCGCACCGAACCCGATGACCGGGCGTCCGGCTGCCTTGAGTGCCTTCGCCTTGGCGTCGACCGCCAGTGTCGCCGATTCACTGATGGCGCCGATCCGCGCCGAGATCCTGGAACCCATGGCTTCCATCCTGGCACCAGGCGGTCCGGCGGTGCGCGCGGGTTTCACCCCGCGGTCCCGGGAACACGCCAGGGGTGTGGTCCGTTGAGGACCGGTAGAGGCTGTATGGTTCTGACCGCGGTGCGGCGCCCGGGTAAGGGGTCGTTCGGGTGGAGCCTCAGTTCGACCAGGTGGCTCAGACCCCGTACACTCTTCTAGTCCGGGCGTTGGTGGCCCTGATCCGGCATGCCTGAGATCAGGTCCGACGCGGCGTCCAGATGGATTGCAGAGGGCACTAGCTCAACTGGCAGAGCATCGGTCTCCAAAACCGAAGGTTGGGGGTTCAAGTCCCTCGTGCCCTGCAAATCCTGACCGGCGCAGGGCCGGTCAGGCCGCCGCTAGCGAAAGAGGTAGGTCGTGACGGAGACGCGCACCCCGGCACCGTCCGGCGCCGGCAAGCCTGCGGAAGGCAAGCAGCGCCGTGGACTGGTGCGCTTCTACCGCGAGGTGGTCGCCGAGCTCCGCAAGGTCGTCTGGCCGACGCGCAAGCAGCTCTCCACCTACTTCGTGGTCGTGCTGACCTTCGTGGTGTTCGTCATCGCGATCGTCTCGGTCCTCGACCTCGCCTTCGGCTGGGCGATGTTCAAGATCTTCGGCTGAGGTCGGCCACCCGCCCTTCGCCGCAGGTCCCGGGCCCGCGCCCGACCCCAAGCCAGACCACCCCCGATCCACAGATGACGGAGTACGACGTGTCCGATCGCGACGACGAGGTCCTCGAGCTCGAGGACGAGTTCGACGTATCCGAGTCCGACGACGATCTCGAGTTCGACGAGAACGACACCGACGATGACCTCTTCGGTGACGACGACGATGACGACCCGTTCGCGGATCTCGACGACGACGATGAGGACGAGGACGACGACATCACCGACGTCGCGGACGAGTACGTCGCGGACGACGACTCCGAGGAGCCGCCGGCGGACGCGGACGACTCCGACGACGAGCCGCTGGTGGTGGTCGCGGCCGACGACGAGGCCGAGGAGCCCGAGGTCGTGACCGAGGAGGACGTCGAGGACGCCACCGAGGAGCTGGCCGAGGAGACCGCCGAGACCGCGCCGGAGGACACCACCGAGGCGCCGGCCGAGCCGGACGCGGTCGTGTTCTCGAGCGGCGCGGACGCCGACGACGAGACCGCCGAGGACGAGGACGAGGACTCAGCCGACGACGAGACCGCCGAGGCGGCCGTCGAGGCGGAGCCGGAGCCGGAGGAGCCGGGCGACCCGCTCGAGGAGCTCCGCAGCCGGCTGCGTTCGCAGATCGGCGACTGGTACGTCGTGCACACGTACTCAGGGATGGAGAACCGGGTCAAGGGCAACCTGGAGAACCGGATCAACTCCCTGAACATGGAGGACTACATCTTCGAGATCATCGTGCCGACCGAAGAGGTCGCCGAGATCAAGAACGGTCAGCGCCGGATGGTCAAGCGCACCGTCCTCCCCGGCTACGTGCTGGTCCGGATGGACCTGACCGACGAGTCCTGGTCGACCGTGCGGCACACGCCGTCGGTGACCGGCTTCGTCGGGAACAGCCAGAAGCCGGTCCCGCTCAGCCTCGAAGAGGTTGAGAAGATGCTCGCTCCGGCCGTCGTGGCGGCGGCCGAGGCGGCGGCAGCCGAAGCCGGCGCCGCACCCGCCAAGACCGCGGCCAAGAAGAAGGTCGAGGTTGCCGACTTCGGTGTCGGTGACTCGGTCATGGTGGTCGACGGGCCGTTCGCGACCCTGCACGCCACAGTCACGGAGATCAATGCCGAGGCCCAGCGGATCAAGGCCCTGGTGGAGATTTTCGGCCGGGAGACCCCGGTGGAACTCAGCTTCAACCAGATCCAGAAAGTCTAAGGACCCGACAGAATGCCTCCCAAGAAGAAGATCGCTGCCCTGGTCAAGGTGCAGCTCCAGGCCGGTGCCGCGACGCCGGCACCGCCGGTCGGTACCGCGCTCGGTCCGCACGGCGTCAACATCATGGAGTTCTGCAAGGCGTACAACGCCCAGACGGAGTCCATGCGCGGAAACGTCGTACCGGTCGAGATCACGATCTACGAAGACCGGACCTTCAGCTTCATCACCAAGACGCCGCCGGCGCCGGAGATGATCAAGAAGGCCGCCGGGCTGCAGAAGGGCTCCGCCGTTCCGCAGCGCGACAAGGTCGGCAAGATCACCAAGGACCAGGTCCGCGAGATCGCCACGACCAAGATGCCGGACCTGAACGCCCGTGACATCGACGCCGCGATGAAGATCATCGAGGGCACCGCCCGTTCGATGGGCGTCACGGTCGACGGCTGATCGCCGTACACCCCAAGCAATCAGTAGTTGTGGCAGGGCGAAGCGCCGCCCGGACACCACACCCCAGAGAGGAACAGCAATGGCACAGCGCAGCAAGGCTTACCGCGCCGCCGCGGAGAAGATCGACTTCGATCACCTGTACACGCCGCTCGAGGCGATCCGGCTGGCCAAGGAGGCCGCCGGCAGCAAGAAGTTCAACTCGACCGTGGACGTCGCGATGCGTCTCGGGGTCGACCCTCGCAAGGCCGACCAGATGGTGCGCGGCACCGTCAACCTTCCGCACGGTACTGGCAAGACGGCACGGGTCCTCGTCTTCGCCACCGGTGAGAAGGCCGAGCAGGCGAAGGCCGCCGGCGCCGACTTCGTCGGCGACGACGACATGATCAAGAAGGTGACCGACGGCTGGCTCGACTTCGACGCCGTCGTCGCGACCCCTGACCTGATGGGCAAGGTCGGCCGCCTCGGCCGCGTCCTCGGCCCGCGTGGTCTGATGCCGAACCCGAAGACCGGCACGGTCACCCCCGACGTGGTGAAGGCCGTGAACGACATCAAGGGCGGCAAGATCGAGTTCCGGGTCGACCGGCACGCGAACCTGCACTTCATCATCGGCAAGGCGTCGTTCGACGAGGCCCAGCTGGTGGAGAACTACGGCGCGGCGCTCGACGAGATCCTCCGGCTCAAGCCGGCCAGCTCGAAGGGTCGCTACATCAAGAAGACGGTCTTCTCGACCACGATGGGACCGGGTGTCCAGGTTGACCCCAACCTGTCCCGCAACCTGACCGAGGAGTCGGTCGAGGCCTGAGCCTCACCTCTTCACACAGCAAGCCCCCGGGATCTCCCGGGGGCTTGCTGCTTGTCAGCCCCGGGTCAGTCGGAGGGCGTGGTCGGCTGTCTGGACGGTCCAGCCGTCGTCGTGGCGCGCGAGGACGGTGCCGGGTGCAGCTGAGCGGGAGACGTCAGCCGGGTCGGTGCGGACGATGAGGTGGGTCGCGCCGTCCAGATCGGCCAGAGCGCTCGGAGCGGTGACGTTGAGGGCGGCGCATTTGCGGCGGATGACGCGGGACGGCTCGGTCAGGTCCAGGAGACGTTCGGCGTCGGTGAAGAAGGGCGCCTCGGAGGCCAGAGCGGGGTCTTGCGGCTCACCAGGATCGCCGGCCACCATACGCGGTACGGCCTCGGCGAGGCACTCGCGCAGTAGCGTGCCCCAGGACTGCATCAGCCCGGTGCCGTTGAGATCGTCCGGCAGCGGCGTGATGCGCTGGGCGAGGATCGCGCCGGTGTCGAACTCCGACGCGGTCCGGTGCACCGTCGCCCCGACCCGCTCGTCACCTTCGTAGATCAGCCGCTGCGGTGTCGGTCCGCGCCCCGCGGGCAGCGGCGACGGGTGGCAGTTGATCGCGCCGTACTTCGGGATCTCGAGGATCTCGTCCGGTATCAGCCGGGGGAAGGCGGCGGAGATGACCACGTCCGGCCGGAGCGCGGCGATCACCGGGGCCGCGACGGTACGGAGCTTGCGGGTGATCAGGACATTCGTCTCGTCCGGCAGTCCGGCGACCATCGGATCGTCGGCGCCGTACCTCCCGGTCTCGGGCAGCGTCACCACCAGGACGAGCTCGTGCCCGTTCTGTTCGGCGAATTCGTGCACCAGCCGGAAGCCGGGCAGGAACGCGTTCAGGCCGACGATCCGCAACGTCATCTTCCGAGGGTGACAAGGTCGGGGGTCAGCGAGGACGGCGTCGGTTGGCCGATCAGGCGCAGGGTGTGGTCGAGTTCTTCGCCGAGCTCGGTGATCAGCCGGGTCACTCCGGCCGAGGAGTCAACAGTCAAGGCCCAGAGCGCGGGCCGGCCGACGAAGACCGCTCGGGCGCCCAGCGCCAGGGCAGCGAGGATGTGTTCGCCGCGACGGATCCCGCCGTCGACGTACAGCTCGACTCCGGTTCCGGCCAGGGCTTCGGCGACCTCGGGTAGGGCGCGGGCGGTCGGGATCGAGGCGTCGAGCTGGCGGCCGCCGTGGTTCGAGACGATGATTCCGGCGGCGCCCGCGTCGGCGCAGCGTTTCGCGTCGTCGCCGCGGAGTACGCCCTTCACCACCACCGGCAGACCGGTGCGCTCGGCGAGCCAGCCGATCACGTCCGGGTTCAGGTCGTCGGCCTTGTCGAGGTCGTCGTCGGTCCAGTCGCCGTCCGGCAGGTTGGCCAGGAACTGTCCGGGTTGCGCCAGGTCCCAGACCGTGTCGCCGTCGTCCTCCTTCCGGCCGACCACCGGTGTGTCGACGGTGAGTACGACGGCTCGCGCACCGGCTTCGACCGCGCCGTCGAGCATCCGGCGGGTGATCTCGCGGTTCCGCAGGATGTAGATCTGCAGCCACCACGGCACCCCGGTAGCACCGAGCTCGGCGAACGTCGTACCCGCGTTGCTGGAGATCCCGAGCAGCGACTTCGCGGCGCCGACGCCGCGTGCCATCGCGAGCTCGCCGTCCGGGTCGGCCATCCGGTGCATAGTCGACGGCGAGACCAGGATCGGTGCGTCGACGGGTACGCCGAGGACCGTCGTCCTGAGGTCGATCGCGGAGACGTCGTTCAGCACGTGCGGGCGGAAGCGGTACGCCGACCACGCCGCGGTCGCCTCGCCGACGCTGACACCGCCCGCGGAGCCTTGCCGGAAGTACCGGTGCACCGCCTCCGGCAACTTCTCGGCGGCGGCAGCTTCCAGGGTGTCGATCCATCGCATGCGGCTCATCGTCGCACCCGTTCGGATCGGGACCAGATGAATTTCGCGGGCGGCGCTGGGGTGCGGGCGGTACAGTTGAGGGCATGACGCGGTACGGGCGGCGATTTCTGCGCCCCGGCCGGCACGACGGTGCCGACGGGGTGAGCTGCTGCTGCGCTCTCTCCTGAGGTGACCGCGGCCGACCGGGGTGGACCCCCGTCGAGACCGTCATCCTGGAGAGAAACTCATGTCTGTCCTCACTGCTGAAGAACTGCACGCTGCCCTGGCCCTCCGCGACCTCACGGACCCTGCTCAGGGACCACACGCCGTCCAGTTGATCGTCGATTCGATCCGTACGTCGCTGGGCGCGGCCTGGCCGTACACCGAGATCTGGACGCGCCGCGATCATCCCGTCGTACCGCTGGCCGACAACTACGACAACCTCGGCTACGCGACCGACGCGGTGACCCGGGAGGCTCGCTACACGCGCTACGTCTCGGACACCGAAGTACTGCGTAGTCACACGTCCGCGATGATCCCGCCGGCGCTGCGTGAACTGGCCAACTCGGACGCATCCGATGTGCTGATGATCTGCGCGGGCATCTGCTACCGCCGCGACTCCGTCGACTGGCAGCACACCGGGACCCCGCACCAGCTCGATCTGTGGCGGGTCAGCCGCAACGTCACGCTGGGCGAGCCGGAACTGGAGGAGATGATCGCCCGCCTGGTCGACACGATCCTCCCCGGCCAGACCTACCGAACTGTGCCGGCGGTGCACCCGTACACGATCCACGGCCGTCAGATCGACGTTCTGCTGGATGATCAGTGGATCGAGATCGGCGAGTGCGGGGTTGCGGCGCCGCACGTCCTGCGCCTGGCCGGCTTGGACGAGAGCTGGACCGGACTGGCGATGGGCCCCGGTCTCGACCGGCTGATGATGCTCCGCAAGGGCATCCGGGACATCCGCCTGCTCAGGTCGACGGAGCCGCGGGTGGCGAGCCAGATGCTGGATCTCTCGCCGTACAAGCCGGTCTCGTCCATGCCGCCGGTACGACGCGACCTGTCCGTCGTGGTCGGCGCGTCAGCGGATGTGTCGGCGGAAGTCCTCGGTGACAAGGTCCGTGCCGCACTCGGCCCGGACGCCGATGCCGCGGAGTCGCTGGAGGTGCTGGGCGAAACGTCGTACGACGACTTGCCGGCGGCTGCCCGCGAACGCCTCCGGCTGACGCCTGGTCAACGCAATCTGCTGGTCAGGCTGGTCCTCCGGCCGGTCGACCGCACTCTGACCGACGCGGAAGCCAATTCCCTGCGCGACAAGGTGTACCGGGCCCTGCACGAAGGTCCGGTGATGGAGCTCATCGCCTCTTGAGTTCGCGGGCCGCGACCACGAACGCGCACACGGCCAGGGGCAGCTCCAGCAGCAGGGCCTCGGTCAGCGAGAGGGTGCGGTCGAAGCCGGCCGACGCGGTACTCACGTCGAACCAGGCGTCGGCCGTCAGCAGCGTCCCGGCGGCCATCGCGGTCAGAGCGGCGTACCTGTTGCGTTTGTGCAGCAGGTACGCCGTGAGGCCCGCGGCGATCGCGGTGCCGCAGTCGAGCCCGATCCAGGTGAGCTTCCAGTGGCCGGCCTGGTAGGTGCTCGGCAGCGTGGCCGCGAGGATCAGGCACCACGGAAGCAACACCGCCGCAACGCCCGCGGCGACCAGCGCGGCCAGACCTTGAGGGGAGCGGCGTGGGCGGATCCGGCCGTCCAGCCGCCCCTCGGCGATGTAGTCCTCGAGGGCATCGGCCACCCGGTCGTCGATCGCGTCGCCGAGCTTGCCGTCCAGGGTGTCAGCGACCCTGTTGCCGAGTGTCGTCGTCATGGCTTCGAGCATCCCGGCGGCGGTCGTCCGGCACAGTCCGGTCAGCCCACGAACCGGGGTGGGGATAACCCCCGGCCGGCTCCGTGGGATGTCCTCATACCGGCTGCCCGTCCCGACGACGTAAGTTGTGACGGCAAGCAGGCGCTGACACGGGGAGGTGGTCCGGATGACGGTTGCGGCGAACCCGGTTCCCCGGGCTCCATGGCGGCTGTGGCGTTCACCGTACTTGTGGTTGGCAACGATCCACCTGCTCGGCGACGCGGTGGTCGTGCTGACGTCCGGCCTGCTGGTCCTGCTGACGGTCGCGGTCGCGATCCTCGCCTGGCCGCTGGCGTACGTCGGGATCCCGCTGACCGTCGGTGCAAACCGATTCGTTTACTACGTGGCCGGCTGGGAGCTGGCCCGGGCGCGGATCACCCGTGGGCAGCAGATCCAGCCGTTGGTGCCACCGCTGCCGACCGGCTCGCGGATCGCCGACGCCCGGCAGGCGGTGACGGACCAAGGACTGTGGCGGCAGTTCCTGTACTACGTCCTGCTGTTGCCGCTGGCAATGACCTGGATCGTGCTGATCGTGGTTGCCTGGTCCGTCCCGCCGGTGCTGATCGCCCTACCGGCGTACTACTCGAACTACGCCGCCGCACAGGCGCAGCTCGGGCCGTTCGTGATCGACACCGTCACGAGGGCGTCGGTGGTGGCGGCGATCGCGGCGCTGTTCTTGCTTCTGGCGTCGCCCTTCCTGATTCGCGCGGCGTCGGCGCTGGACGCGGAGCTCGCCCGGTCGCTGCTCGGCCGGTCCGAGACCGGTGCACTGGCCGAGCGCGTCTCCCAGCTGGTGACGAGCCGGCAACAGGTCGTCGACTCCGTTGAGGCCGAGCGCCGGCGGATGGAGCGCGACCTGCACGATGGCGCGCAACAGCGGCTCGTCTCGCTCGCGATGACCCTCGGGCGGGCGAAGAACCGGTTGGGCGACAAGGAGCCCGCCGTACGCACGCTGATCGAGGAGGCGCACTCGGAGGCGATGCAGGCGATCGCGGAGATCCGCGACCTCACTCGCGGACTGCATCCTCCGGTGCTGACCGATCGTGGTCTGGACGCGGCGCTGTCCGCGGTCGCGGCCCGTTCACCGGTGCCCGTCCGGCTGAGTGTCGACGTACAGCCCCGGCCGTCGCTGACGATCGAGTCGATCGCGTACTTCGTCGTGACGGAGGCGCTTGCCAACGTGGCCAAACACGCAGAGGCGGCTCAAGCGGAGGTGCGGGTGACACGGGTCGGCGACGTACTGCGGGTCGAGGTACGTGACGACGGACAAGGTGGTGCCGATCCGTCCGGCGGCAGCGGGTTGCGTGGGCTGACGGACCGGGTGGCCGGCGTGGACGGACGACTCACGGTGGACAGCCCGCCCGGTGGCGGGACCACGCTGATCGCGGAGGTGCCTTGTGGCTGAGCTGCGGGTGGTGATCGCCGAGGACTCGGTGCTGCTGCGTGAAGGCATTGTGCGACTGCTGGAGGAGCAGGACTGCACGGTGGTCGCGGCGGTCGGGGACGGCGACGCACTGCTGAAGGCTGTCGAGGCGCATCGGCCCGACGTCTGCGTGGTCGACGTACGGATGCCGCCGACGTTCACCGACGAAGGGCTGCGAGCGGCGTTGGTGATCCGCGAACAGTACGCGGATGTCGGCGTACTCGTGCTCTCGCAGTACGTCGAGGAGCGGTATGCGAGTGAGCTGATCGGTGGGAACCCAGGTGGTGTCGGGTACCTGCTGAAGGACCGGGTCGCCGATGTGGATCAGTTCATCGACGGACTGCGCCGGGTCGCGGGTGGTGGCGCGGCGCTGGACCCCGAGGTGATCTCGCAGCTGCTGGTGCGTTCGCGGCGCGTGGATCCGCTCGCGGTGCTGAGCCCGCGGGAACAGGACGTTCTCCGCGCGATGGCCGAGGGCAAGTCGAACGGCGGGATCGCGCAGGCGCTGGTGGTCGGTGAGGGCGCTGTGGAGAAGCACATCAGCAACATCTTCCTGAAGCTCAACCTCACGCCGACCGACGGGGAACATCGCCGGGTGCTCGCCGTCCTCAAGTTCCTGGGCACGTGATGACGAGCGCTCAGCGAAGGATGCTGATCATCGGACTGGTGCCGTTGCTGGTGTTCGTCATCACCGGCGCCGCGGTGACGGTGTCGGTGATTCGCGGCAAGCTGCCGTACAGCTACTCGGCCGGCTTCGCTCCGGGGGTCGACGGGACGCGGATCACAGCCGACGTGCCGACCCAGGTGCTGGCCAGCGTCGACGGGCACGTGCATGTGAACGTCGACGGGACGTATGCCGCGGCGAAGCCGGACGTGAAGGTGTCGACGGAGGGCGGCCAGTTGCTCGTCGAGACCAGGTGTCCGGATACGCATTGCTCGGTGGATCTGACGGTCGAGGTCCCGACGGCCGCGGCGGTCCAGGCGAAGGTCGAGGCCGCCTCGGTCAACGTGATCGGCGTCTCGTCGCCGCTGAGCCTGGCTGTCAAAGACGGGTCGGTCGACCTGGTCCGGGTGCGGAGTCCGCGCGTATCGGTCGACGTCCAGCGCGGTTCGGCCACGTTGAGCTTCGACAGCCCGCCCGACCAGGTGTCGGCGACCACGAGCGACGGATCGCTGACGGTCCGGGTGCCGCCCGGCGCGACGTACGCGATCGACGCGATCGCCGCGCAGGGTTCCACCGACCTCCATGTGCCGAGCGATCCCGCTGCCACCCGGCACCTCTACCTGCGATCCAGCTACGGCAGCATCACCATCCAATAGCTACAGGGCGGCGCAGAAGGTCTTTGCCTTGGTGGTGATGGACGACCAGTTGGCCGCGGCGACGTCGGCGGGGGAGACGACGTCGGTGCCCGCGCTGACCGCCAGGGCGCCGGCGGCCAGGAAATCGTGCGCGTTGGTGGCGTTGACGCCGCCGGACGGGATCAGCGGTACGCCGGGGAACGGGCCGTTGAGGTCCTTGAAGTACTTCGGGCCGAGGTGATGCGCCGGGAAGA
The DNA here is from genome assembly GCF_004365355.1 of Kribbella pratensis. Lineage (GTDB taxonomy): Bacteria > Actinomycetota > Actinomycetes > Propionibacteriales > Kribbellaceae > Kribbella. The sequence goes on from NZ_SODP01000003.1 coordinate 131,967, forward strand.
TCTTCACCGCGGTCGAGCCGAGAGCCAGCGCCGTCATCACCTCGGAGGGGGTGAAGGCGCCCAGTACGACGGGGATCCCCGCGGCGCGCGCTGCTTCGGCGATGGCGGCGGCCTCGGGGCCTTGTCCGGGGGTGACGAGGAACTGGGCGCCGGCGTTGATCGCCTGCGTTGCCTGATCGGCGGTCTGTACGGTGCCGGCGCCGACCACTGCCCCGGTCTCGGCGGCGGTGGACGCGGCGCGTTCCAGGTGCCGGGGGAGATCGGGGGTGGTGTAGGTGAGCTCGACGACATGGATGCCGCCGGCAACCAGTGCGGCGCAGAGGTCGCGGGCGTCGGAGATCTCCGGGGCGCGGACGACGGTCAGCACCCGGTCGGCTCGAAGCAGCTCCAAGGTGTTCACAACGAGTTCCTCTCAGCTGGTGGTACGGCGAATGGCGTGGCCGGGGCGGGCGGTCGTTCGATGCGAGTCGTCGATGACGGCGACGCCGTTGACGAAGACGTACGGGATGCCTTCGGCCTGCTGGCGGGGCTCGGGGAAGGTGGCCGCGTCCCGGACCTTGGCGGGGTCGAAGAGCACCAGGTCGGCGGCGTATCCCTCGCGGACGAAGCCCCGGTCGGGTAGGCGGAGGCGGCGCGCCGCGCGGCCGGTGAGATGGTGGATGCAGTCGGTGAGCTCGAGGATGCCGAGCTCACGGACGTAATGGGCGAGGTAGCGGGGGAAGGTGCCCCAGGAACGCGGGTGCGGCTTGCCGCCGACCAGGATCCCGTCCGAGCCGCCGGTGTGCGACGGGTGCTGCATGATCGCGCGGACGTTCTCCTCGTGGCCGACGTGCTGCAGGATCGACGTGGCGAGGTCGTCGCCGACCAGGAGGTCGAAGAAGATCTCGGCGGCAGGGGTGCCGGAGCGCGCCGAAAGCTCGGCGACGGTGTGACCGACGGCGTCGGCCAGCAGGGGGTTGCGGACGCCGCCGATCTCAATCGTGTCCCACTCGACGACGCAGCCGTGGCAACCGTCCGAGCCGACCTGCTCGAGCTCGTAGGTGATCTTCGCGCGGGCGTCCGGATCGCCGAGCCGGGACAGCAAGGCGTCCGGCCCACCCTCGGCGGTCCAGCTCGGCAGGATCGCGGCCAGAGTGGTTGCCCCAGGCAAGTACGGGTAGGTGTCGGTGGTGACGTCGATCCCGCCGGTGAGCGCCTCGTCGATCATCGCGACCAGCTCGACCCCGCGGCCGGCGTTCGGCGCGAAGTTCATCACCGCGTGCGTGAGGTGCAGCGCACAGCCGGAACGGCGTGCCACCTCGATCATCTCGGCGTACGCCTCGAGCGCGCCCTTGCCGTACGAGCGTTGGTGCGGGGCGTAGTACCCGCCGTACTGCGCGACGACCTCGCACAACTCGACGAGCTCGTCGGTGCCGGCGAACATACCGGGTGTGTACGTCAGCCCGCTGCTCATCCCGACCGCGCCGTCCCGCAGGCCGTCCGCGAGCAGTTGCTTCATCGTCGCGAGTTCCGAAGCGGTCGCCGGACGGTTGGACGTGCCAACGACCATCATCCGCAGCGTGCCCTGCGGGACCAGGTACGCCGCGTTGCAGGCTATGCCCTGGTCGAGGCGGTCGAGATACCCGGCGACGGTCGACCAGTTGAAGTCGAAGTCGTCCGGTTCACCGTTCCAGCCGGCGATCTGACGACGTACGACGGCCCGCGTCGGATCGTCGATCGGTGCGAACGACAGCCCGTCCTGGCCGAGCACCTCGAGTGTGACACCCTGGCTGACCTTCGCGGTGTGGTCGGGGTTGACCAGGATCTGCAGGTCCGAGTGCGAGTGCATGTCGATGAACCCGGGCGACAGCACCAGCCCGTCGGCGTCGATCGTCCGGTCCGCCGCGGGCAGGTCGTGGCCGATGGCCACGATCCGTCCGGCGTCGACCGCGACGTCGGCGCGGTATCCGGGGGAGCCGGTGCCGTCGATGACCAGCGCCCGGGTGATGAGGAGACCGGTCACGGGGCCTCCCGTCCTGGACTGAGGAGCGGAGGGAGCGAAGCGACCGGAGCGACGAGGGAAGGACGGGAGTTCCAGCCCCGTGACCCGTCGCGCCGGAGGCGTGGCATCAATAGAGTCATCTCAGAAGAACGTCCGGACCAGGTCGACGATGACCGGATCGGCCGCGTCGGGGTCGTCGATGACCGGGATCAGGCCCCACTTGTCGAACGCCGTACAGGGGTGGGAGAGGCCGACGCGGAGTTCGTCGCCGATCACCACCGACTGCTCGTCGCCGAAGCGCAGGTAGCCGTGCTGGTCGTTCAGGTTGGTGACGGTCATCCCGGTGGCAGGCAGGATCGGCGAACCCTCGGCCCGCGGCCGGATCAGCTGCGGTTCGGGCCAGTCCTGGTCGAAGGGGAAGTCGCGACGCCCGCCGTCGAAGATCGCCAGGCCGGGCTCTGGCTGGGACGTGATCCGCATCCAGCCGTGCATCGCCGAGACGAGTTGCTCGCCGTCGGTCCGCGGGTGCTCGCCGAGCGGAGACACCCGGCGGTACAGCCCGTCGTCGTGGGTGATGTAAGCGCCCGATCGCAGTACCACCCGCGCGCCGTCGCCGGCCTCCGATGCGAGGACCTTCGCGACCTGCTCGAAGTACTGGCTCCCGCCCGCACTGACGATGGGTACGACGTCCGCGTCGTACACGCTCTTGAGCCGGTGGTGGACCTCGGCCAGGTCGCGCAGGTACGCGCGGACCTCCTCGAGGTTGGCCTCGTCGACACCGTGCCCGATCGCGCCTTCGTACCCGGCCACGCCGACGAGCCGCAGCGTCGACGCGTCCGCGATCGCATGGCCGACGGCCAGAGCGGTCTCGGCATCGCGGGCGCCGGTCCGGCCGCCGATGCCGCCGACCTCGACCATGACATCGAGCGGGCGCGCGTCGGGTCCGACGTACGCCGACCGTGCTGCCTCCATGATCTCGACGGTGCGGACCGAGTCGGCCCACACCATCACCTCGAACGACGGGTCCGCGGCGAGCTCGTCCGCGATCCAGCGGAGTTGCAGCGGGGAGATCACGGCGTTCGCGATCAGCACCCGCTGTACGCCGTACGCGCGGGCGACGCCGAGCTGGAAGCCGTTCGCGAGCGTGATCCCCCAGGCGCCGGCATCCAGCTGCATAGCCCAGAGGGCGGGCGCCATCGTCGTCTTGCCGTGCGGCGCGAGCTCGACGCCGTGGCGTTTGCACCAGGTGTCGAGCGTGTCCACGTTGTGCCGCAGGCCCGGTGCGGACAGCGTCATCAGTGGGGTGGGCAGCTGGGAGAGCCGTGGCCGGTCGGCGACGACCTCGGCGACGGTCCGGCCCCAGAAGCCGGGCGGCAGGGCCTTGTCCCGCCAGCTCACCTGCTGGTCAGCGAGAGCGGCGACGGCGGCGGCATCGTAAGCAGGCATCTGATCCCCTGGGGTCGAAGTTGCAGAATACGCAACGCTCATTGCGTATTCTGACTCGTCGGTTGTAGCATCGCGGCCAAAGTTGCGTCAACGCACACCCCCATCCCATCACCCCGCCGCCAAGGAGTGCCGATGCCCGAACCGCTCCCTGAGACGGCCCCCGAGACAGCCCGCGAGACAGCCCCCGAGACAGCCGCAGTCTGCATCGGCGAAGCGATGATCATGCTGGCCGGCGGGCCGGGGCCGCTCGCGGATGTCGAGGTGTTCCGGCGGTCGGTCGGCGGCGCGGAGTGCAACGTGGCCGGCGGCCTTGCTGCGCTGGGTGTTCCGACGGCGTGGATCTCGAGGCTGGGGGATGACGGGTTCGGTCAGCACGTACTGCGGGATCTGCAGCAGCGGGGCGTTGAGGTCGGGGGCGTGGAGGTGGACGAGGTCCGGCCGACGGCTCTGTATGTGAAGGAGTCGGAAGACGGTCGCTCGCGGATGCACTACTACCGGACCGGGTCTGCGGCTGCCGCTATGGACCCCGCGTTCCTGGACCGGCCCGCTGTGCGCGAACGGCTCGAGCAGGCGCGGCTGGTGCACACCACCGGCATCACTGCGGCGATCTCTGCGAGCAGCGCGCAGATGTTGGAGCGGTTGGCCACGGAGCCGCGGTCGTTCCTGCTGAGCGTCGACCTGAACTGGCGGCCGATGCTGTGGCGGGACAAGGATCCGGCTCCGCTGTGGCGGTTGCTGAAGGCGGCCGACATCGTGCTGATCGGCGCGGATGAGGCGGAGGTCTTTGCGGGGACCCGTGATCCGGACGAGTTGTACGAGCGTCTGGGGGCGAAGACCTTGGTGGTGAAGGACGACGCGCACATTGCGATGGTGCTCGAGCCGGATGGACGCACCGAGGTCCCAGCGCTGACCGTCGACGTCGTCGAGACGGTCGGAGCGGGGGATGCGTTTGCGGCGGGGTTCCTCACCGGCACGTTGCAGAAGCTTCCGATGGTTCAGCGGTTGCGGTTGGGGCATTTGACCGCCGCCGCTGTGCTGACGGCGCCAGAGGATCACGCGCCACCCCCGGCGCCGGAGGTGCGGGAGCGGTTGCTGAACTGCACCGACGAGGCGTGGGCGGCTACGAAGATCGGCCCGGCATGAGTCAGAGCCTCGGTCGGGCGCTGCAGATCCTCACCAGTCTCGGTGAGGGCGAGCGCTCGCTCGACCAGCTCGCCGCGGAGTTGGGCGTTCACAAGACCACAGTGCTGCGGCTGCTGCGCACCATGGAAGCAGACCGGTTCGTACGCCGGGACGCCGCGCACCGCTACCGGCTCGGGTCCCGCCTGTTCGCTCTCGCGGACGTAGCGCGCGAGCAACACGTCGTACGTGAAGTTGCTGCACCGCATCTGCGTGAGCTGAACCAGAAGACCGGCCAGACCGTCCACCTCGCGGCGTGGGAGAACGGTGAGGTCATCTACGTCGACAAGCTCGACAGCGTGCGATCGGTGCGGATGTACTCCCAGATCGGCGTACCGGCCGCGCTGCACTGCACTGCTGTCGGCAAGGTCCTGCTCGCTGCGCAGCCCAAGCGGCCGCGGGAGGCGCTGATCGAGTCACTGGACTATCACGTGTACACGCCGAACACGATCACCGACCCGGACCGGCTGCGGGACGAGCTGGACACCGTCAGGGAGCGTGGCTGGGCCCAGGACAAGGCGGAGCACGAGGCGTTCATCAACTGCATCGGTGCGCCGCTGAAGGACAGCAGCGGTCGCGTTGTGGGGGCCGTGTCGCTGTCGGTTCCCGACGTACTGCTGAACTATGAGCAGGTGCTCGAACTGCTACCCGAGCTGCTCGCCACCGCCAACGCGATCAGTGCCGACTACAACTGAGAGGTGTCAGACCTGATGTCCGACAAGACCGTCGTCTCCACCACCGACGCGCCGCCGCCGATGCCCGTGTTCTCCCAGGGCGTCCGCAAGGGCAACATCCTGCAGGTGTCCGGCCAGGGCTCGGTCGACCCGGCCAGCGGCGACTTCGTGTTCCACGGTGACGTGAAGGCCCAGACCACCCGTGTCCTGCAGAACATCGAAGCGATCCTGAAGGCCGGCGGGGCGAGTATCGACGACGTGGTCATGCTCCGCGTCTACCTCACCGAGCGCGACAACTTCGCCGCGATGAACGAGGCGTACGCCGACTTCGTGTCGACCCGCACCCCGAGCGGCGTCCTCCCGTCCCGCACCACCGTCTTCACCGGCCTCCCGCTGCCGGACATGCTCGTCGAGATCGACGCCCTCGCCGTTCTGAGCTAGTTCTGTGCTGGTGCTCGGACCAGCGGCTCGTCGTTGACGGCCTGCTGGTCCGGCCCGCGGTCCCACCACAGCTCCTGCCGGGTGGTGAGGTACGGATACCAGCCGTTGACCCCCGTGCCGTGGTGCAACGAGTGCACCACCTCTGACAGGTAGGCCGCGAGGTCCGGCCAGCCGTCCGTGAAGTCGCCGGTGCCGTCGTGAGCCGCCATGCCGAGGCGACCGGTGCGGACGTCGATGACCTGGAGGTCGCCATCGCTGTCGGCCCAGGGGATCCAGGCGGGATGCCAGTACGGCTCCGTAGCAGGCGGACGGACGACGAACCCGCCGAAATCCGCCGCCAGCTCCATCCGCAACTGCCGGCTCTGGGCAATCTGAGCAGCACTCGACGGCTGCGCCTCGGGCAGCAGGTTCGCCCACGCCGTGAGGCCGTTACGGCAGCGCAGCGACTCGATCAGCTCAGGTGGCAGCTCGACAGCGACCCGTAGGTCCGATTCAGTGGCCGGCGGTGCGAGTACGGCGTACGTCGTGGGCGCGTGCTGGTAGAGCCAGCTGTCGAGGGCGCTCCAGCACGCAGTGATGTTCACCGGCTGGACCCTATCTCGACAGGCATCCCGTATGGCGGGATATGGTTTCACAATGCAGGAAACGCGAGGGTCGGTGCAGTCCATAGACAGGGCTGTGGCGCTCCTGCGGTGTTTCGACGCGCGTACTCCGGATCTCGGGATCAGTGATCTGGCCCGGGCGACCGGTCTGTCCACGAGCACCGTGCATCGGCTGTTGCTGGCGATGCAAGAGAACGGGCTCGTCCGGCAGACGGCTCACCGGCGGTACGCGATCGGTCCGCTGGTCGTGCAGCTCGCGCACAGCGGTGGGATTCCGGCAGGCCTGCGGGACGCTGCGATGCCAGTGCTCCGTGCACTCCGCGATGACACAGGGGAGACCGCGGCCGTGCACGAGCTGCTGCCGTCCGGGCAGCGCGTCGTACTGGACCAGGTCGAGAGTCACCACCAGCTGCGCCGTACCTACACGGAATTCGGCCTGCCGGTCGCGTTACCGCTCGGTGCGCCGGGGAAGTCGTTGCTCGCGTTCCTGCCGTTCGAGCGGCAGCAGGAGGTCCTGAAGGGCCCGCTCGAGCAGGTCCAGCCGGCCACCATCACCGATCCCGGCGTACTGGCCGAGCAGTTCGCGGACATCCGCCGGCGCGGGTACGCGATGTCGAGGACCGAGCGGACCGCGGGGATCTGCAGCGTGGCGGCGCCGGTGTTCGGCTACTCCGGACAGGTCGCGGGCTGTCTGAGTGTGTCCGGCCCCGAGATGCGGATGCCGGTGGAGCGGATGGAGGAGTTCGGGATGAGGGTCGTCGCGGGTGCCTGGTCGGTGTCGGAGTTGCTGGGCGCCACCCCGGCCGCACGGGACCGCAGTACGGCGCTGGCCGGCGGCCGGTGATGTCCCAGGCCAGGAGCCTCCTCAAGATCGCCCCCGCGGTCTATCTGCCCGCGCTGCTGTACGGAATCGGTCAGGGCGCGATCGCGCCGGTCGTCGCACTGTCCGCGACACATCTCGGAGCCTCAGTAGCAGTCGCCGGTCTGGTTGTCGCTGCGGCCGGACTGGGCCAGGTGATCGGTGACATCCCGGCCGGTGCGCTGACGAACCGCATCGGTGAGCGCAGCGCGATGCTGGCTGCCACTGTGCTGGTCTCGCTCGCACTGGCTGCTTGTCTCGTCGTGCCGAACGTGTGGGGCCTCGCTATCGCCATCGGCTGCACCGGACTGGCCGGCGCGGTCTGGGGCCTTGCCCGCCAGGCTTATCTGAGCGAGGCCGTCCCGATCGAACTGCGTGCTCGTGCGCTGTCGACCCTCGGCGGCGTCCAGCGCATCGGCTCCTTCATCGGTCCGTTCCTCGGCGCCGGTGCGATGAAGTTCCTGGGCACGGACGGCGCGTACTGGGTGCATCTGGTCGCCGCGCTGCTGGCGTGCGGAGTCCTGCTGAGCCTGCCGGACATCGAAGGCCGCCCCAGGGGGAGCCGCCCGGTTGCCGCACAGTCGACCTGGGTCGTCATCCGCGACCACTTCCCAGTACTGCGAACTCTCGGCGTCGGAGCACTACTCGTAGGAGCTGTCCGCGCGTCCCGGCAGGTGGTGATCCCGCTGTGGGCGCTGCACATCGGGCTGGATCCGCAGACGACCAGCATCATCTTCGGACTGTCCGGTGCGGTGGACATGCTGCTGTTCTATCCAGCCGGATCCGTGATGGACCGGTTGGGCCGCAAGTGGGTCGCCGTACCGTCGATGTTCGTGCTGGGGCTGGCGCACCTCTTACTACCGCTCACCCACACCGCCGTCACGCTGACTCTGGTGGCGCTGCTGATGGGGATCGGGAACGGGCTCGGCGCGGGCGTCATCATGACGCTGGGTGCCGACGCGTCGCCTCCGGTCGGACGGGCGCAGTTCCTGGGCGCCTTCCGGTTGTTCGCGGACACGGGAAACGGCGCGGGGCCACTACTGCTGGCCGGCGCGACTGCGCTCCTCGGGCTGGGTCCGGCGATCGTCATCATGGCGGGAACAGGCTGGGCGGCGGCCACGGCGATGCACCGCTGGATCCCGCCTCATCCACGGACGGAACAGGCCGCCTGAACAACCGATTTGGTCAAACGCTCTGCACCAGGCACACTGGTTACTGCCGAAGACCGCTGGTTGCTGCCCTAGGTAGCTGAAAGTCCCACTCAGGTGGGCGGCCCGCGCAGGTGACTTGGAAAGTGAAGCACGTATGTTCACGCCCTTGCGCCTGCGCAGGGGCGTTTCTCTTTCGTCAGGGGTCCAAGGCGTGGAAGCCGATAGAAGGAGACCCCCATGGCGAGGCCGGACAAGGCAGCCGCTGTCGCGGAGCTGACGGACGAGTTCCGTAGCTCCAATGGCGCCGTGCTGACCGAGTACCGCGGTCTCACCGTTGCGCAGCTCAAGCAACTCCGGACTGCGCTCGGTGACGACGTGAACTACGCCGTGGTGAAGAACACGCTGACCAAGATCGCGGCCAAGGACGCAGGTGTCGACTCGTTCGACTCGCTGCTCGAAGGCCCCTCCGCGATCGCCTTTATCAAGGGCGACCCGGTGGTTGCGGCCAAGGGACTGCGTGACTTCGCCAAGGCGAACCCCCTGCTCGTCATCAAGGGTGGAGTGCTGGAAGGCAAGGCACTCGGCTCTGACGAGATCAGCAAGCTCGCTGACCTGGAGTCGCGTGAGGTCCTCCTCGCGAAGCTCGCAGGTGCGATGAAGGCGGCCCCGCAGCAAGCGGTGTCGCTGTTCGCTGCTCCGCTGTCGCAGGCCGCGCGCCTGTTCGCGGCGCTGCAGGACAAGCTGCCGGCCGACGACGCTCCTGCGCAGGATGCAGTGGCGGACGAGGCACCGGCCGTGCAGGACACGGTCGAGGCACCTGCCGAGGCGAGCACCGAGGAGACCGCTTCAGCCGAGAGCTGAGGCAGATCTCATCCGCAACACCCCATCAGTGATCACCAAGCAACATTTGTCAGGAAGGACCGCCATCATGGCGAAGCTCAGCACCGAAGAGCTCCTCGGCCAGTTCAAGGAACTGACCCTGCTGGAGCTGTCGGAGTTCGTTAAGGCTTTCGAGGAGGAGTTCGGCGTCACCGCCGCCGCCCCGGTCGCCGTTGCCGCTGCCCCGGCCGCGGGTGGAGGCGCCCCGGCCGAAGAGGCCGCGGAGCAGGACGAGTTCGACGTCGTTCTCGAGAGCGCCGGCGACAAGAAGATCCAGGTCATCAAGGAGGTGCGCGGTCTCACCAGCCTTGGGCTGAAGGAGGCCAAGGACCTCGTCGAGTCGGCCCCCAAGGCCGTCCTGGAGAAGGTCGACAAGGCTGCCGCGGAGAAGGCCAAGGAGGCCCTCGAGGGCGCCGGCGCCACCGTCACCCTGAAGTGACCTCAGTTACGTTCCGTTCCGGAGCGTAACGAATGTGTAGAGAAGGGCGGTCCCCGCAAGGGGGCCGCCCTTCTTGCATTTGGTCATGGTTAGGATCGCAACCGCTTGACAGCTAGGGGTTACGAAAAAACGTACTCGTGCGTAACCTAGGCCACTGCCCCGTCGTTGGAACCGGAGTACTCGTCGGTTCGGGGCCAGTCAGATCATTCCCGTGAGGAGGACCGGTGGGCGTCGAAGTCCGCGTCGAAGGTCTCACCAAGTCCTTCGGTAGCCAGCTGATCTGGGGCGACGTGTCCCTGACCCTGCCGGCCGGTGAGATCTGCGTGATGCTCGGCCCGTCCGGCACCGGCAAGTCGGTGTTCCTGAAGACGCTGATCGGGCTGCTGAAGCCCGACAAGGGGCATGTCTGGATCGAGGGCACCGACATCGCCACCTGCAGCGAGCGTGAGCTGTACGACATCCGCCGGCTGTTCGGTGTGCTGTTCCAGGACGGCGCGATGTTCGGCTCGATGAACCTGTACGACAACGTCGCGTTCCCGCTGCGCGAGCACACCAAGAAGTCCGAGTCCGACATCCGCTCCATCGTGATGGAGAAGATGGAGATGGTCGGCCTGGTCGGCGCCGAGCGGAAGCTGCCCGGCGAGATCTCCGGCGGGATGCGCAAGCGGGCCGGCCTGGCCCGCGCGCTGGTCCTCGACCCCGAGATCCTGCTCGTCGACGAGCCCGACTCCGGTCTCGACCCGGTCCGTACGTCGTTCCTCAACCAGGTGATGATCGACCTGAACGAGGCGTTCAGCCCGACGTTCCTGATCGTCACCCACGACGTGAACACCGCGCGGACGGTCCCGGACAACATCGGCATGCTGTACCACCGGCACCTGGCCATGTTCGGCCCGCGGGAGATGCTGCTGTCCAGCGAGGAGCCGGTGGTCCGCCAGTTCCTGAACGCGCAGATGGTCGGCCCGATCGGGATGTCCGAGGAGAAGGACGCCGAAGAGCTGGCCGCCGAGGCCGGCCAGGAGCTGCCGCCGCTGCCGCCGATCCCGATCCAGCAGCTGCCCAGCAGCGGCATGCTTCGCCCGACCCAGCGCGAGCCGGGCGCCTGGTGCCGCGAGAACGGAGTCACCCCGCCACCGGGATCATTCGAGTCGAACGTGGTGGGCGCCAGGTGACAGTTTCCCCAACCGCCCCGCTGAAGCATGCAGGTTCGCTGTTCGCCTTCGCGCTCGACACCGGCCGGGCCACGTTCCGCCGGCCGTTCCAGGTGAAGGAGTTCCTCCAGCAGGCCTGGTTCGTCGCGAGCGTGACGATCATCCCCACCGCGCTGGTCGCGATCCCGTTCGGCGCGGTGATCGCGCTGCAGGTCGGCGGCCTGATCAAGCAGTTCGGCGCGCAGGCGTTCACCGGCTCGGCCGCGGTGCTGGCCGTCGTCCGTGAGGCGTCGCCGATCGCGACCGCGTTGCTGATCGCCGGGGCCGGTGGCTCGGCGATCTGCGCGGACCTCGGTTCGCGGAAGATCCGTGAAGAGCTCGACGCGATGATGGTGCTCGGCATCGACCCGATCCAGCGTCTCGTCGTACCGCGGGTGCTGGCGACGATGCTGGTCGCGTTCTTCCTGAACGGGTTCGTCAGCGTGGTCGGCGTGATGGGCGGCTACGTCTTCAACGTCGTGCTGCAGGACGGCACACCAGGTAGCTACATCGCGTCCTTCACCGCGCTCGCCCACCTGCCCGACCTGTGGCAGGGCCAGGCGAAGGCGCTGGTGTTCGGCTTCATCGCCGCGGTCGTCGCGGCGTACAAGGGTGTGAACGCGGGCGGCGGACCGAAGGGTGTCGGCGACGCGGTGAACCAGTCCGTCGTCATCACGTTCATGCTGCTGTTCGTCGCGAACTTCTCGATGACCGCGATCTACTTCCAGCTCGTCCCGCCGAAGGGGGCGTGACGTGTCGGCCCTGATGGACAACCTGGTCAAGAAGCCGCTGAACTCGCTCGACCACCTCGGCGAGCAGCTCGCGTTCTACATCAAGGCGCTCGCCTGGTCCGGCAAGTCCGTCACCCGGTACAAGCGAGAGATCTTCCGGCTGCTGGCCGAGGTGACGCTGGGCACCGGCGCGCTCGCGGTCATCGGCGGCACGGTCGGCGTGATCACGTTCCTGGCCTTCTTCACCGGCACCGAGGTCGGCCTGCAGGGCTACTCGGCGCTGAACCAGATCGGTACGTCGGCGTTCGCCGGCTTCGTCTCGGCGTACATCAACACCCGTGAGATCGGCCCGCTGATCGCAGGTATCGCGCTCGCCGCGACCGTCGGTTGCGGTTTCACCGCGCAGCTCGGCGCGATGCGGATCAGCGAGGAGATCGACGCCCTCGAGGTGATGGCGATCCCGTCGCTGCCGTTCCTCGTCACCACCCGCATCATCGCGGGACTCATCGCCGTCATCCCGCTGTACGTCGTGGGCCTGCTCGCGTCGTACTTCGCCACGCGGCTCACGGTGACCACGTTCTACGGGCAGAGCACCGGCACGTACGACCATTACTTCCATCTGTTCCTGCCACCCGGAGACGTGCTCTGGTCGTTCGGCAAGGTGCTGGTGTTCTCCGTGCTGGTCATCCTGGTGCACTGCTACCACGGCTACCACGCGACCGGCGGTCCGGCCGGCGTCGGCGTCGCGGTCGGTCGCGCCGTACGGACGTCGATCGTCGTGATCAACGTCGTCGACCTGCTGCTGTCGATGGCCATCTGGGGTACGACGACCACGGTGAGGTTGGCCGGATGACCCGATTGATCTCGCACAAGGTCCTCGGCGTCGCGTTCATCGGCGTGCTGTGCTTCCTGCTGTGGCTGACCTACGCGTTCTACGCGAAGGTCTTCACCAAGACCGTGGACGTCGAGCTGAAGACCAGTCACATCGGTCTGCAGCTCAACGACCATGCGGACGTGAAGCTGCGCGGGATCATCGTCGGCGAGGTCCGCGGAGTCTCCACCGACGGCGACGAGGCGACCGTCAAGCTCTCGCTGAAGCCCGATCAGGTCGACGAGATCTCCAGCGCGGTCAGCGCGCGGATCCTGCCGAAGACACTGTTCGGCGAGAAGTACGTCGCACTCGTACCGCCGAACGGACCGGAAGGCCGCCATATCAAGGCCGGCGACGTGATCAGCCGGGACAAGACCGCGGTCGGCATCGAGATCGAGAAGGTGCTGAACGACGCGCTGCCGCTGCTGCAGGCCGTCGACCCGGCCGACCTGAACGCGACGCTGAACACGCTGGCGACCGCCCTCGAGGGCCGCGGCACCGAGATCGCCGGCACGCTGACCCAGCTCGACGGGTACCTGAAGAAGCTGAACCCGAGCATCCCCAAGCTGATGGACGCCCTGGTCAAGCTCACCCAGGTCTCCGATCTGTACGGCGACGTCACGCCCGACCTGGTCCGTGCCCTGCGCAACCTGACCATCACCGGCAACACCGTGGTGGAGAAGGAACAGCAACTGCAGCAGTTCTTCGGCAACGTGCAGAACCTGTCGACCACCGGCAACGCCTTCCTCAAGGAGAACGAGGACCGCGTGATCCGGCTCGGCCAGGTCAGCCGTCCGGTGCTCGACCTGCTCGAGAAGTACTCGCCGGAGGTGCCGTGCTTCCTCCGGGTGATGGCCGACACCGCCCCGATCCTCAACGACACGTTCCGCGACGGACGGCTGAACATCAACCTCGAGTTGATCACCAACCAGCCCACGCCGTACGAGCCGAACGAGCTCCCGGCGTACAAGGACCACCGCGGCCCGACCTGTGTCGGCAGGAACTACAGCGTCCCGGGGGAGAAGCCCGGCCCGTACAACCAGGAGAACCCGGCGCCCTACGTGACCGGTGACGACGGCGTGATCGGCGACCACAACAAGAACCAGCGCTTCCCGCTGAACGTGCAGCTGAACCGCGCGATGCCCGGGTTCGCGATGGACACCCAAGGCGTCGGCACGCCGGCCGAGCAGAAGGTCGTCGATTCGGTCGTCGGCCCCGAGATGGGTCTCGCACCGAGCGACGTACCGGACCTGACCACGCTGCTGGTCGGCCCGCTGCTCCGCGGAGGCCAGGTGAATTTGAAGTGAGTTTCTTCGACAGGAAGACGACGTTCGACACCGTCCGGCTCGGGATCTTCGTCGTGGTGACCACGATCGCGACCGCGTTGCTCGCGGTGACGATCGGCAACATCACCTTCAACTCGACGACGAAGTACCGGGCCGTGTTCACCGACGCGGTCGGGCTGAACCAGGGTGACGACATCCGGATCGCGGGTGTGAAGGTCGGCCAGGTCGACAAGATCCAGCTGTACCACGACACGTTGGCGATGGTGACGTTCAGCGTCGACTCCGACCAGGTCGTCGACACCTCGACGCACGCCACGCTGCGCTACCGGAACCTGGTCGGCAACCGGTACATCGCGCTGACCGACGGCGTCGGCGGCGGCCAGCGGCTGAAGAAGAACGGCATCATCCCGAAGGAGCACACGACCCCCGCGCTGGACCTGTCGGTGCTGTTCAACGGCTTCAAGCCGCTCTTCACCGCGCTGACGCCCGCCGACGTGAACCAGTTCGCGTTCGAGGTGATCAAGGTGCTGCAGGGCGAGGGCGGCACGATCGAGTCGCTGCTGGCCAAGACCGCGTCGCTGACCACCACGCTGGCCGACGCGGACCAGGTGATCGGCGACCTGATCACGAACCTGACCTCGACGTTGCAGATCGTCTCGCAGCGGCAGCAGAACTTCTCCCAGCTGCTGGTCAACCTGCAGCAGTTCATCACCGGCCTGAGTCAGGACGTCACCCCGATCCTGAACTCGCTCGGCTCGATCAACTCGCTGAACACCAAGACCGCCGGCCTGCTGCAGCAGACCCGGGTGCCGATCAAGGCCGACCTGGACAAGCTCCGGATCACCGCCTCGACGCTCGACGACACTCAGGCGATCTGGGTGAAGACCCTGCAGTTCATGCCGCAGAAGCTGAACACGATGACCCGCACCGCGTCGTACGGCTCCTGGTTCAACTTCTACCTGTGCAACTTCGACGGCAACGTGACGCTGCCGACGGGGACCCGCGTTCCGGTCGCCTACGACCTCAACTCGGCGAGGTGCAAGAAGTGAAGCCGTTCCGCGAGCAGAACCAGGTGACGATCGGCGTGATCGGCCTGACCGTCATCGGCCTGATCATGCTGGCCGCGTTCAAGGCGCAGGACCTGCCGCTGATCGGCGGCGGCACGAAGTACTCCGCGCAGTTCTCCGAGGCGGGTGGCCTGAAGGCGAACGACGAGATCCGGGTGGCCGGCGTCCGCGTCGGCAAGGTCCGCAAGGTCGAGCTCGAGGGCACCCACGTCCGGGTCGACTTCGTGGTCGACAAGGGCGTGAAGCTCGGCGACCAGACCGGCGCCGAGATGAAGATCAAGACCCTGCTCGGACAGAAGTACCTGAAGCTCGACCCGGCCGGTCAGGGCAAGCTCAAGCCCGGTTCGGAGATCCCGCTGGCGCGGACGGTTTCGGCGTACGACGTCGTGGACGCGTTCACAGACCTGGCCAACACGACCGAGCGGATCAACACCGCCCAGCTGGCCAAGGCCCTGGACACGCTCTCGGCGACGTTCAAGAACACGCCCGAGGAAGTGCAGGCCTCGCTGACCGGGCTGTCCCGGCTGTCGCGCAACGTGGCCGCCCGGGACGAGCAGCTCAAGTTGTTGCTCCAGCACTCGAACGTGGTCACCAAGGTCCTTGCCGACCGCAACCAGCAGCTGATCAAGCTGATGAAGGACGGCAACACCGTCTTCCAGGCCGTGCAGGCGCGGCGGGCACTGATCCACCAGTTGCTGGTATCGACGCAGCAGCTGGCCTCGCAGATCACCGCGCTGGTCCGGGAGAACCGCAAGGACCTCGCCCCGACGCTGCAGAAGGTCAACGCGGTGCTCGCCGTCCTGCTGCAGAACCAGAACTCCCTGGACGCGAGCATCAAGGGTCTGGCGCCGTTCGTCCGGGTCTTCACCAACACGCTCGGTACCGGGCCGTGGTTCGACACCTACCTGCAGAACCTGGCGCCGGTCCCGGAGATCCCGTTGCCGAAGGTGCCGATTCCCGGGCTGCCGGCGATCCTGGGAGGTGGCGGCTGATGAAGGTCAACGCCCTGTCCCGGCTGATCGCGATCGGCGTGGTCGTGGTGATCCTCGCGGTCAGCGCCGTGACGCTGTGGCCGAAGCCCGACCGGGTGACCGCGACGGCGTACTTCCCGCGGGCGGTCTCGGTGTACCCGGGGTCCGACGTCCGGATCCTCGGAATCAAGGTCGGCGAGGTGGAGAGCATCACCCCGGCCGGCCGGACCGTCCGGGTGAAGTTCTGGTGGGACGCGAAGCACAAGGTGCCGGCGACCGCGAAGGCCGTGATCGCGTCGCCGTCGATCGTCGCCGACCGGTACATCCAGCTCACCCCGGCGTACTCCAAGGGCGAGGTGATGGCCGACGGCGCACAGATCCCGATCGAGCGCACCGCCGTGCCGCTGGAGCTCGACCAGATCTACCAGAGCCTGAACGACCTGTCCGTGGCGCTCGGGCCGAAGGGCGCGAACGACCAGGGCGCACTGGCGCGGCTCCTGGACGTCTCGGCGAAGAACCTGAACGGCCAGGGCGCCAAGCTGAACCAGACCATCACCGACGTCTCGAAGCTGACCAGCACGCTGTCGGGCAACTCCTCCGCGCTGTTCAACACGATCCGGCAGCTGCAGACGTTCGTGTCCGCGCTGGCGGCGAACGACCAGCTGGTCCGGCAGTTCAACTCGAACTTCGCCTCGGTCTCGACCACTCTGGCCGGTGAACGTCAGGACCTCGGCTCCGCGTTGTCGCTGCTCGCGACCGCGCTCGGCGAGGTCGCGACGTTCGTCAAGGACAACCGCGGTCTGGTGAAGACCACGGTCAGCAGTGCGACCCAGCTGTCGCAGATCCTGGTCAAGGAGAAGGCCGCGATCGCGGAGGTGCTCGACACCGCGCCACTCGGCCTCGGCAACCTGGCCCGGATCTACAACCCGCAGTTCGGCACGCTGGACCAGCGCATCAACCTGGCTCAGCTCGACGATCCGGCGACGTTCATCTGCTCGATCCTGTTGCAGGCGAACCAGTCGATGTCGACCTGCTCGGCGTTGAAGCCGGTCCTCGACGCGCTGGCGAAGCTGCCGTTGATCACCCAGCTGACCGGCGCCAACGCGCCCGTGAGTGGCGGTCCCGCCGGTACGCCGTGGGCCCCGCTACCGAAGGCCCCGTTGAACAGCCCCGACCCGGTCGATCCGACGCTCGGGGGGCTGGTCAAGTGAGACTCCCAAGAATCCAGCGCCGTACGTCGATCGTCGCCGGCGTGATCGCGCTTGCGACCCTGCTGACCGGCTGCGACTTCAGCGTGTACTCGCTGCCGTTGCCCGGTGGCGCGAAGATCAAGGGCCCGTCGTACACGGTCACCGTCGAGTTCGCCGACGTCCTGGACCTGGTGCCGAAGTCGACGGTGAAGGTGGACGACGTCACGGTCGGCACGGTCGAGAAGGTCTGGCTGGACGGATACGTCGCGAAGGTGCGGATCAAGCTGCCGAAGAGCCTCGCGCTGCCGGACAACACGCACGCCACGATCCGCCAGACCAGCCTGCTCGGCGAGAAGTTCGTGTCGCTGTCGCGGCCGACCGGGACCGAGCAGCCGCGCGGCAAGCTCGAGAACGGCGAGCTGATCCCGTTGTCGCGGACGACCAGCAACGTCGAGGTCGAGGAAGTCCTGTCCGCGCTCTCACTGCTGCTGAACGGCGGCGGCGTGGCCCAGTTGCAGATCATCACCCAGGAGCTGAACAAGGCGCTGACCGGCAACGAGCCGGCCATCCGGGACGTGCTGACCCAGCTGAACACCTTCGTCGGCACCCTGGACCAGAACAAGGCCCGGATCGTCACCGCGATCACCTCGGTGGACGCGCTGGCCAAGAAGCTCAACGCACAGAAGGCGACGCTGGCGACCGCGATCGACTCGCTGCCGAAGTCGATCGCGACCCTGGACAAGCAGCGGGCCGCGCTGGTCAAGACGCTGCAGGCGCTGGCGACGCTGGGCAACACCGCGACCCGGGTGATCACCTCGGCGCAGAAGGACCTGGTGGCCAACCTGCAGTCGCTGTACCCGATCCTGACCAAGCTGGCCGAGGCCGGGGCGAACCTACCGAAGTCGCTGGAGCTGCTCTTCACCTATCCGTTCCCGGACCAGGCTGCCAACGCCGCGAAGGGTGACTTCACCAACCTCGGGATCACCCTCGACGTGAACACCCAGAAAGCGCTCAAGGGCCTGCTCGGCCTGGACCTGCCGACAGTCGGCCCGACCGCGTTGCCGACCGGCCGGATCAGCCTGCCGGTGCACCTGCCGACCAGTCCGGGCAAGAGCGGCGGCGGCGTGCTGCCGACGCTCCCGGTCCCGACCGGTACGGCAACCACCTGCATCACCGTGCTCGGCCTGCCGGTCTGCACGCCGCAGCTGAAGCGGTCCGGGTTCGATCCCGACCTTGCCCGCGCGCTGATGCCTGGGGCGGTCGGATGATCACCAGAGCGGTCCGGATCCAGCTGATGGTGTTCCTGCTGATCACCGTCGTCGGCGTCGCGTTCGTCGGCGCGAAGTACGCCCAGGTCGACAAGCTGATCGTCGACACCGACTACACCGTCAGCGCGAGCTTCGCCGAGTCCGGTGGCATCTTCTCCGGCGCCGAGGTGACGTACCGCGGCCAGCCGGTCGGCCGGGTCGGCCAGCTCAAGCTGCTGTCCGACGGCGTCGACGTGAACCTCGTGATCGAGAAGAAGTTCAAGATCCCGAACGACCTGATGGCAGTGGTCGCGAACCGATCCGCGATCGGCGAGCAGTACGTCGACCTGCAGCCGCGCCGCGACGGAGCGCCGTACCTGCAGGACAACTCGAAGATCGCGCGCCAGGACACCGCCGTACCGATCGACACCACCGAGCTGCTGCTGAACCTCGACCAGCTGGTGAACTCGGTCGACAAGAACAGCCTGCGGACGACCGTCCGTGAGCTCGGTGCGGCGCTGAAGGGCAAGGGCGCCGACCTGCAGAAGATCATCGACAGCTCCGGTCAACTGATCGACACCGCGGACGCGAACGTGCTGCAGACGATCAAGCTGATCAACGACGGCGACACCGTACTCGCTACCCAGGTGGCCAGCGGCGACGCGATCAAGACCTGGGCCAAGAACCTCGCGCTGCTGTCCGACACCCTGGTCAGCTCCGACGCGAACCTGCGCAAGGTGATCGACCAGGGTTCGCTCGCCTCCACCCAGCTCACCGGCCTGATCCAGGACAACCGCGCGGACATCGCGGTGCTGCTGGGTAACCTGCTGACGGTGAGCGAACTGACCGCGGTCCGGCTGGATGCCGTCGAGCAGCTGTTCGTCGTCTACCCGGCGGTGGCGATGGGCGGGTACGTCGTACCGGCCAAGGACCCGGGCACCGGGCACTACGACGCGCACTTCGGCCTGGTCGTCGGCCTGACCCCGCCTGCCTGCCGGCCCGGGTACGGCGGCACCGTCAAGCGGGTCCCGCAGAACACCGCGAACACCCCGGCCAACACCAAGGCCGGCTGTACGGCGAGCCCGTCGAGCGGGATCAACGTCCGCGGCTCGCAGAACAAGCCGAGCCCGTCGTCGCGCGACCTGAACCGGACCGGCTACGGCGTCGGGTACGACCCGGTGACCGGCGAGGCCGGCGGGTCGGACGGAATGCCGGCGCTGACGCTCGGCTCGACCGGCGGACAGGAGGAGCTGCTCGGCAGCGACTCCTGGAAGGCCCTGATCCTCGGACCGGTGACGAGCAAGTGATCGCACGGAACGGCCGGATGATTCTGGCGTGGGCGCTCAGCGTGCTGCTCCTGGTGGCGCTCGCCGGGCTGACGCTGTCGGTGGTCGCCCTGAGCAAGCAGCGGGCCGCCGACTCGCAGCGTGACGGCGCGATGAAGGCCGCGCGGCAGTTGGCGCTGGACTTCACGACGTACGACTACCAGACCTGGGACGCGGACTCGAAGCGGGTGCTGGACGACTCGACCGGGCAGTTCAAGCAGGAGTTCCAGTCCGGGATCGACGCCGTGAAGACCGACGTGGTGGCCAACAAGGCGACCTCCAAGGGGGACGTGAAGGAGGCCGCCGTGGTCTCGAACGACAAGGACTCCGCCCAGGTGCTCGTGATCGTGAACGCAGTGGTGACCAACACGGCCTCGACCGACGGGGTCGAACGCCGGTACCGGATCAAGCTGGATCTGGTCCGCGAGAAGGACCACTGGCTGACCGCCGACCTCCAGGTGGTGGGCTGATGGCGGACAATCGCAGCCGACCCCGCATCGCCGGCCAACGCCGCCCGAAGCCGGTCGGGTCGGACATCCAGGATGTCGCCGAGGGTGATCTGAAGACCACCGAGAGCTCTGTCGAGACCCCGGTCGAGGATGTGACACCAGCCACACCCGAGCCTGCGGAGCCCTCGAAGTCCGAGCCGGAGCGCCCTGTTGTCACACAGCGTGAGCGCAGGCAGAGCGACGTACTGCTGGCAGCCCTCGGTCTGGTCGTCGTCGTCACGCTGGTCGTCGCGGCTGTGCTCGGGGTCAAGGCGTGGCACGGGAAGCAGGCCGAGGACGCCCGCGACCAGGCCGCTGCCGCGGGCCGGAAAGCGGCCGAGACCGCACTCAGCTATGACTACCGTGACCTGGACAAAAGCTTCGCCGCGGCCCGCGCGACGATGACCCCGGACTTCGCCCAGAAGTTCGACGCCACCGCCAAGGTGGCCGGCGAGCTGGCCACCAAGACCAAGGCCACGGTGAAGGCCGACGTCCGCGAGGTCGGGGTCCGGGACGGCGACGCCGACCGGGTCACGCTGATCATCTTCGTCAACCAGACCACCACCAGCACGATCACGAAGGGTAGTCCCCGGGTGGATCTGAACCGGACCCGGTTCACAATGGTCCGAAACGGCGATCGATGGCTGGTCCAAGAGATCGCCGGACTGTAATCTCTAGGTGACTCCGCACCAAGAGGACGCTGGATGTCTCGTGGGTGATCTACCCACTGGAGACCCCGGGTCGGTCCTTGACGGACAGGGTGGTCCAACGGCAAACTATTGGACCCCATTGGACAGGCTTGCCTGGATCATGTAGCCTATTGCTTTGCGCTGCCTTTTTCCTCACCTCGGCTTCGGGTCTCGACTTGACTGGGGCGGCTTGGCGTGCGCTCCCAGCACCGATGTGATTTTGCGAGCCCGTGGAAGGACGCCCCTTGGTCGCCTCGCGCAACCCCCAGTCCGACAGCATTTCCAACGTCACCGGCCCCCGCCGCATCTCCTTCGCAAAGATCTCCGAGCCGCTCCAGGTTCCGGATCTGCTTGCGCTTCAGGTGGATAGTTTCGACTGGCTGGTCGGTAACGAAACGTGGCAGGCCCGTGTGGCCGCCGCCGAGGCCGAGGGGCGGTCGGACCTGTCCGGCCCCAGCGGCCTGGAAGAGATTTTCGAGGAGATCTCCCCGATCGAGGACTTCAGCGGCACCATGTCGCTGTCGTTCCGCGACCACCGCTTCGAGCCTCCGAAGAACACGGTCGACGAGTGCAAGGAGCGCGATGTCACGTACTCCGCGCCCCTGTTCGTCACCGCCGAGTTCATGAACAACGAAACCGGTGAGATCAAGAGCCAGACCGTCTTCATGGGCGACTTCCCGCTGATGACGCGCAAGGGCACTTTCGTCATCAACGGCACCGAGCGGGTCGTCGTGTCCCAGCTCGTCCGCTCGCCCGGTGTGTACTTCGAGCGCACCCCGGACAAGACGTCCGACAAGGACATCTTCACCGCCAAGATCATCCCGTCGCGCGGCGCGTGGCTGGAGTTCGAGGTGGACAAGCGCGACATGGTCGGCGTCCGCCTCGACCGCAAGCGCAAGCAGAACGTCACCGTGCTGCTCAAGGCGCTCGGCTGGACCGACGCGCAGATCCTGGAAGAGTTCGGCGAGTACGAGTCGATCCGGCTGACCCTGGAGAAGGACCACACCTCCGGGCAGGACGACGCGCTGCTGGACATCTACCGCAAGCTGCGTCCGGGTGAGCCGCCGACCCGCGAGGCCGCGCAGGCGCTGCTGGAGAACTACTACTTCAACGGCAAGCGCTACGACCTGGCCAAGGTCGGTCGCTACAAGATCAACAAGAAGCTCGGCCGTGACGAGGCGCACGACATGGCGGTGCTGACCGTCGACGACATCGTCGCCACGATCAAGTACCTGGTCGCGCTGCACGAAGGCAAGACCGAGCTGCCCGCGCCGAAGGGCGAGATCGTCGTCGAGGAAGACGACATCGACCACTTCGGCAACCGCCGTCTGCGCACGGTCGGCGAGCTGATCCAGAACCAGCTCCGCACCGGCCTGGCCCGGATGGAGCGGGTGGTCCGCGAGCGGATGACGACCCAGGACGTCGAGGCGATCACGCCGCAGACCCTGATCAACATCCGTCCGGTGGTGGCGGCGCTGAAGGAGTTCTTCGGCACCTCCCAGCTGTCGCAGTTCATGGACCAGACGAACCCGGTCGCGGGTCTGACCCACAAGCGCCGGCTGAACGCGCTCGGCCCGGGTGGTCTGAGCCGTGAGCGGGCCGGCTTCGAGGTCCGCGACGTGCACCCGTCCCACTACGGCCGGATGTGCCCGATCGAGACCCCGGAAGGCCCGAACATCGGCCTGATCGGCTCGCTCGCGTCGTACGGCCGGGTGAACGCGTTCGGCTTCGTCGAGACGCCGTACCGCAAGGTCGTCGAGGGCCAGGTGACCGACCAGGTCGACTACCTGACCGCCGACGAGGAGGACCGGTTCGTCATCGCGCAGGCCAACGCCGCGCTGACCGACGACAACCGGTTCGCCGAGGAGCGCGTGCTGGTCCGTCGCCGTCACGGTGAGGTCGAGCTCGTGCCGATCGACGACGTGGACTACATGGACGTCTCGCCGCGCCAGATGGTGTCGGTCGCGACGGCCCTGATCCCGTTCCTCGAGCACGACGACGCCAACCGCGCGCTGATGGGTTCGAACATGCAGCGCCAGGCGGTGCCGCTGATCACCTCGGACGCGCCGCTGGTCGGCACCGGCATGGAGTTCCGCGGTGCTGTCGACGCCGGAGACGTGGTCGTCTCCGACAAGGCGGGTGTGGTCAAGGAGGTCTCGGCCGACCTGATCGAGATCGCCGCCGACGACGGCACGTACCAGACCTACCGGATGGCGAAGTTCCGCCGCTCGAACCAGGGCACCTGCATCAACCAGCGCCCGCTGGTCGACGCCGGGCAGCGGGTCGAGATCGGTACGCCGCTGGCGGACGGTCCGTGCACCGACGAGGGCGAGATGGCTCTCGGCCGGAACATGCTGGTCGCGTTCATGACGTGGGAGGGCTACAACTACGAGGACGCGATCATCCTCAGCCAGCGCGTCGTACAGCAGGACCTGCTGACCTCGATCCACATCGAGGAGCACGAGGTCGACGCTCGCGACACCAAGCTGGGTCCGGAGGAGATCACCCGGGACATCCCGAACGTCTCCGACGAGATGCTGTCCGACCTGGACGAGCGCGGCATCATCCGGATCGGCGCCGAGGTCACCACCGGCGACATCCTGGTCGGCAAGGTCACGCCGAAGGGCGAGACCGAGCTGACCCCGGAGGAGCGGCTGCTCCGTGCGATCTTCGGTGAGAAGGCGCGCGAGGTCCGCGACACGTCGCTGAAGGTGCCGCACGGCGAGGAGGGCACCGTCATCGGTGTCCGCGTCTTCGACCGCGACAACGGCGACGAGCTGCCGCCGGGCGTCAACCAGCTGGTCCGCGTGTACGTGGCCCAGAAGCGGAAGATCTCGGTCGGCGACAAGCTGGCCGGCCGGCACGGCAACAAGGGCGTCATCTCCAAGATCCTTCCGGTCGAGGACATGCCGTTCCTCGAGGACGGCACCCACGTCGACGTGATCCTGAACCCGCTGGGCGTGCCCGGCCGGATGAACGTCGGCCAGGTGCTGGAGACCCACCTCGGGTGGATCGCCAGCCGCGGCTGGGAGGTCGACCCGGAGAACGAGGCGGAGTGGGCGCAGCGGCTGATCAAGATCGGCGCCGGTGCGGCCGAGCCGATGACGAACGTCGCCACCCCGGTCTTCGACGGCGCCACCGAGGAAGAGGTCACCGGCCTGCTCTCCTCGACGCTGCCGAACCGGGACGGTGTCCGGATGGTCAACGGCCAGGGCAAGGCGCGCCTGTTCGACGGCCGTTCGGGTGAGCCGTTCCCGGACCCGATCGGTGTCGGTTACATGTACATGCTGAAGCTGCACCACCTGGTCGACGACAAGATCCACGCGCGTTCGACCGGTCCGTACTCGATGATCACGCAGCAGCCGCTGGGCGGTAAGGCCCAGTTCGGCGGCCAGCGGTTCGGCGAGATGGAGGTGTGGGCCCTCGAGGCCTACGGTGCCGCCTTCGCGCTGCAGGAACTGCTGACGATCAAGTCCGACGATGTCGTCGGCCGGGTCAAGGTGTACGAGGCGATCGTCAAGGGCGAGAACATCCCGGAGCCGGGTATCCCGGAGTCGTTCAAGGTTCTGGTCAAGGAAATGCAGTCCCTCTGCCTCAATGTCGAGGTGCTCTCGTCCGACGGAAGCCGGGTCGAGATGCGCGACAGCGAGGAGGACGTCTTCCGGGCGGCAGAGGAACTGGGCATCGACCTGTCCCGGCGCGAGCCGAACAGTGTCGAGGAGGTCTGAGCGGGTTGCCGCTTGAGATCAACAACCAACTCACTCAGACCACTTTTAGCAACGGGAGATAACACATCGTGCTCGACGTGAACTTCTTCGACGAGCTTCGGATCGGCCTGGCGACCGCGGATGAGATCCGCCAGTGGTCGCACGGCGAGGTCAAGAAGCCGGAGACGATCAACTACCGGACGCTCAAGCCCGAGCGTGACGGCCTCTTCTGCGAGAAGATCTTCGGTCCCACCCGGGACTGGGAGTGCTACTGCGGCAAGTACAAGCGCGTTCGCTTCAAGGGCATCATCTGCGAGCGGTGTGGCGTCGAGGTCACCCGCTCCAAGGTGCGCCGCGAGCGGATGGGCCACATCGAGCTGGCCGCGCCGGTCACCCACATCTGGTACTTCAAGGGTGTCCCGTCGCGGCTCGGCTACCTGCTCGACCTCGCCCCGAAGGACCTGGAGAAGGTCATCTACTTCGCGGCGTACATGATCACCGACGTCGACGACGAGGCCAGGCACCGTGACCTGTCCTCGCTCGAGGGTCGCGTGGACGTGGAGCGCAAGCAGCTCGAGAACCGTCGTGACAACGACATCGAGCAGCGGATGAAGAAGCTCGAGGAGGACCTGGCGCAGCTCGAGGCCGAGGGCGCCAAGGCCGACGTACGCCGCAAGGTGAAGGAAGGCGCCGAGCGTGAGGTCAAGCAGCTGCGCGACCGTGCGCAGCGCGAGATCGACCGCCTCGACGAGGTCTGGACCCGGTTCAAGAACCTCAAGGTCCAGGACCTGGAGGGCGACGAGATCCTCTACCGCGCCATGAAGGAGCGGTTCGGCAAGTACTTCGAGGGCGCCATGGGTGCCGCCGCGATCCAGCGCCGGCTGGAGACCTTCGACCTGAAGGCCGAGGCGGACAACCTGCGCGAGACGATCAAGACCGGTAAGGGCCAGCGCAAGACGCGTGCCCTGAAGCGGCTCAAGGTCGTCACGGCGTTCCTGGCCACCAACAACAGCCCGATGGGCATGGTGCTCGACTGCGTCCCGGTGATCCCGCCGGACCTGCGGCCGATGGTTCAGCTCGACGGTGGCCGGTTCGCCACCTCGGACCTGAACGACCTGTACCGCCGGGTGATCAACCGGAACAACCGGCTCAAGCGGCTGCTCGACCTGGGCGCGCCGGAGATCATCGTCAACAACGAGAAGCGGATGCTGCAGGAGGCCGTCGACGCGCTGTTCGACAACGGCCGCCGCGGTCGTCCGGTCACCGGCCCGGGCAACCGGCCGCTGAAGTCGCTGTCCGACATGCTCAAGGGCAAGCAGGGTCGTTTCCGTCAGAACCTGCTGGGCAAGCGCGTCGACTACTCGGGCCGTTCGGTCATCGTGGTCGGCCCGCAGCTGAAGCTGCACCAGTGCGGTCTGCCGAAGGCGATGGCGCTGGAGCTGTTCAAGCCGTTCGTGATGAAGCGGCTGGTCGACCTCAACCACGCGCAGAACATCAAGTCCGCCAAGCGGATGGTCGAGCGTCAGCGCGCCCAGGTCTGGGACGTGCTGGAAGAGGTCATCACCGAGCACCCGGTTCTGCTCAACCGTGCACCAACCCTGCACCGGCTGGGTATCCAGGCGTTCGAGCCGCAGCTGATCGAGGGCAAGGCGATCCAGATCCACCCGCTCGTCTGCTCCGCGTTCAACGCGGACTTCGACGGTGACCAGATGGCGGTGCACCTGCCGCTGTCGGCCGAGGCGCAGGCCGAGGCCCGGATCCTGATGCTGTCGACCAACAACATCCTGAAGCCGGCCGACGGCCGTCCGGTCACGATGCCGACGCAGGACATGATCATCGGCATCTACTTCCTGACGATGCTCAAGGACGGCGCCAAGGGCGAGGGCCGGGCGTTCAGCTCGGTGGCCGAGGCGATCATGGCCTTCGACCGCCACGAGCTGTCGCTGCAGGCGAAGATCTCGCTGCGGCTGAGCGGTTCCGCGGCTCCGGCCGACGCGATCGAGCTGGGCGACGGCGGTTTCGCGATGGAGACCACGCTGGGGCGTGCGCTCTTCAACGAGGCGCTGCCGGCGGACTACCCGTTCGTCGACACCGAGGTGGGCAAGAAGCAGCTCGGCGGGATCGTCAACGACCTGGCGGAGCGGTACACCAAGGTCGAGGTCGCACACGCCCTCGACGCGCTGAAGGACCTCGGTTACTACTGGTCCACCCGTTCCGGGGTGACCGTGTCGATCGACGACTTCAGCACGCCGCCGTCCAAGCCGGAGATCATGGCTCGGTACGAGGCCCAGGCCGAGAAGGTCCAGAAGCAGTTCGAGCGGGGTCTGATCACCTCGTCCGAGCGGCGACAGGAGCTGATCGAGATCTGGACCGGCGCCAACGCCGAGGTCGGTAAGGCGATGGAGGAGAACTTCGCCAAGGACAACCCGATCTGGATGATGGTGCACTCCGGTGCCCGAGGCAACATGATGCAGATCCGGCAGATCTCCGGTATGCGTGGTCTGGTGGCCAACCCGAAGGGCGAGATCATCGCCCGGCCGATCAAGTCCAACTTCCGCGAGGGCCTGTCGGTGGTCGAGTACTTCATCGCCACCCACGGTGCGCGGAAGGGTCTGGCCGACACCGCGCTGCGGACCGCCGACTCGGGTTACCTGACCCGTCGTCTGGTGGACGTCTCGCAGGACGTGATCATCCGCGAGGAGGACTGCGGCACCGAGCGGGGCCTGCCGAAGCAGATCGGCGAGAAGGACCCGAGCGGCAAGGTCGTGCACGCCGAGAACGTCGAGACCAGCGCGTACGCGCGGACCCTGGCCACCGACGCCCTGGACGCCGACGGCAACGTCGTGCTCGCCGGTGGCGCCGACCTGGGCGACGTGTCGATCGCGAAGCTGGTCGCGGCCGGGATCGAGGAGGTCAAGGTCCGGTCGGTGCTCACCTGTGACGCCAAGACCGGTACCTGCGCGAAGTGCTACGGCCGTTCGCTGGCGACCGGCAAGCCGGTCGACATCGGCGAGGCGGTCGGCATCATCGCGGCGCAGTCCATCGGTGAGCCGGGTACGCAGCTGACGATGCGTACCTTCCACACCGGCGGTGTCGCGGGTGATGACATCACCCACGGTCTGCCGCGTGTCGTCGAGCTCTTCGAGGCTCGCCAGCCCAAGGGCAAGGCGCCGATCTCGGAGGCCGCCGGCCGGATCTCGATCGAGGACACCGACAAGACCCGGAAGCTGGTGCTCACCCCGGACGACGGTTCCGAGGAGGTCGCCTACCCGGTGTCGAAGCGTGGCCGCCTGCTGATCGAAGAGGGTCAGCACGTCGAGGTCGGTCAGCAGCTGACGCAGGGTACGCCGGACCCGCAGGAGGTTCTGCGGATCCTGGGTGTCCGCAAGGCGCAGGAGCACCTGGTGGACGAGGTCCAGGAGGTGTACCGGTCGCAGGGTGTGGCCATCCACGACAAGCACATCGAGATCATCGTCCGGCAGATGCTGCGCCGGGTCACGGTGATCGAGTCGGGCGACGCCCAGCTGCTGCCGGGTGAGCTCGCGGACCGGATCATGTTCGAGGCGGAGAACCGCCGCGTCGTGGCCGAGGGCGGTACGCCGGCCTCGGGTCGTCCGGTGCTGATGGGTATCACCAAGGCCTCGCTGGCGACGGAGTCGTGGCTGTCGGCCGCCTCCTTCCAGGAGACGACCCGCGTCCTCACCGAGGCCGCGATCCACGGCAAGTCCGACTCGCTGGTCGGTCTGAAGGAGAACGTCATCATCGGCAAGCTGATCCCGGCCGGTACGGGCATGGACCGTTACCGCAACATCCGGGTGGAGCCCACCGAGGAGGCGAAGGCCGCGATGTACTCGATGGTCGGCTACGAGTCGTACGACTACGACTTCGGCCCGTCCTCGGGCCAGTCGGTCCCGCTCGACGACTTCGACCTCGGTTCGTACCAGAACTGATTCGCAGTCACATCGCCGAGGGCGGCATCCCCATCCGGGGGTGCCGCCCTCGCGGCATTTCGGGCCGCTGACGGAGGCGGCTGGAAAAGACACTCGGGGTGGCGGCTGAAAGTGTGCGCGGGATAGGCCAAGATTGGTGCATGACGGATCTGCCGGCCTACCTGCGGCCTTTCGTCTTGGGGGTTCTGGATGGTCCCGATGTACGTGTCGATCGCTTGGGGGAGATCGACCTGTACCGCCCGCCCGGGACCGCCCGAGGCGGTGCAATTCTCTTTGTGCACGGGGGTCCTGGACCTGCCGGTCTCGAGGTCATGCCTCGGGAGTGGCCGGTCTACAAGGGCTATGCGACCGCTGCCGCCAGGCGTGGCCTGGTTGCCGCGGTCGTCGACCACAGCCTGATCCACGGTCTCGACCGACTGGTCGCGGCCGCGGACGAGGTGGAGGCCGCGGTCGGCGTACTGCGTTCGGACCCGCGGGTGGACCCTGATCGGGTCGGCCTGTGGTTCTTCTCCGGCGCCGGCCTGCTGGCCGGGGAGTGGCTGGACAGCCGCCCCGACTGGTTGCGGTTCGTCGCCCTGACCTACCCCCTGCTCGCCACCCCGCCCGGTGTCGACGATTTGGTAACCGCCGCCGAAGTGATCGGCAAACACAAGGACCTGCCGGTTTTGCTGACCAGAGCTGGACTCGAGCGTGAGGAGCTCGCCGGTCCGGTCGCGGAGTTCGTTTCCGCGGGAGGCGCCGCGCTGGACATCATCGACGTACCGAAAGGGCACCACGGGTTCGACATGCTCGACCACACCGAAGAATCACGCGCCGCCGTCACCAAGGCTCTGGACTGGGCTATTGCCCACCTCGGCGAGGAGCCCGGTGACGACGGCAAGCTCCTCGTCCCACCCCCGGCCACCAAGAAGACGACCTCCACCCGGCGGACGACGTCCGCCGCCAAACCGGCCGCAGTGGCCAAGGGAGCGTCTGCCGGCCCCGCTACCCGGCAGACCCCACCCGCGGCCCCCAAAGCCACTCCAGCCCCTTCTGTAGCGCCTTCTGCGGCTCCTTCCGCAGTTCCCTCGACAGCTCCCTCCGCAGCCTCTGTGCAGGCCCCGCTGGCCGACCTGGGGATGGCGACGGTCGCGGCCGTCACCGCCGACACACCGGCAGCCCGGGTGATCAGCCGCGAGCACGCCGCGTTCGACGCGCACGACCTCGAGGCCTTCTTGGCCATGTACTCGCCGACGGCGCGGATCCTGCTCGCCGACGGCACCGAGCTGAAGGGCCGGCGGTTCCTGCGCGAGCACTACCGCCCGCGCTTCGACGCCGGCCGGTGCAAGACCGAAGTCGTCCAGCGCCTGATGCTGGGGGAGTGGGTCGTCGAGCACGTGGTGTCGTACGACGACGGCGGGCCCACCCCGCAGCTCGGCCTGTACCGCGTCGTCGACGGCCTGATCACCGACGTCGAGTTCCGCGCCTGACGCGTGCTCGACCATCCTTCCGAGTTCGAGCGGGCGGCCGGGGACTTCTCGGCCGCCCTCGGCTGGGTCGATCCGGATGCTGTCGTGCCGGCGTGCCCCGGCTGGACAGTCGCCGACCTGGCCCTCCACCTGGGCTCAGGACAGCGCTGGGCAGCGTCGGTACTGCTCAGCGGCAGGTCGCAGAAGGTTCCGCAGGTTCTGCGTACGGCGATCTCCTGGGCGGACTGGTACGCAGGTACTTCCGCCGCCCTCCTGGCCGCGATCCGCGCGGTCGACCCGGACGAACCGTGCTGGAACTTCGCGCCGGTGGACCAGCGTGCCGAGTTCTGGGCCCGGCGACGGCTTCATGAGACGGTGATCCACCTGGTGGACCTGGCCCAGGCCGGCCTGGCCGCGGGTGCGCAGCTCGATCCTGGTCTGGCCGTAGTGCCTGCGGAGATCGCGGCCGACGGGGTGGACGAAGGGTTCGAGGTGTTCCTGCCCCGGATGCGGGCCCGCGGATTCGCGCCGGCGGTGACCCGGCAGATCGGCGTACGTGCCACCGACACCGGCGACGAATGGACGCTGAGCCCTGTGCCACAAGGCGATCGGCCGCGCGTCGAGCGTGGCCGGGCGGCCGGCGAAGCGGTCCTGTCGGGGACCGCGTCGGAGCTCGAGCTCTGCCTGTGGAAGCGCTTGCCGGCCACCGTCCTGACGGTCGAGGGAGCCCCCGGCGTGGCGGCCGATTTCCTCGCGGCGCGAGCCACTGTGTAGGCCTTGTACACTGGAAAAGCGGAAGCTCCTCGACCACGGCCGATTACTCATTTTGACCGTGCTTGAGGCACCCGCTAGTCTTAACGATCGTGCCCGGGGTCTTCCTTGGGCCGTCATGCGTGCCCCTCGTCCAACGGGTCGGGCCGCGTGACACGGGACTTCTTGCCGACAGTCTTGAGATTAAGGCCTCGGTGCGCCCGTGTGCACGCGACACACCCGACCGCGGGGGTCAGGTAAGAGCAACAAACCCAGCCGGACGACAGAAAGAGACCCACGCGGTGCCCACCATTAACCAGCTGGTCCGCAAGGGCCGCCAGGACAAGGTGTCCAAGAACAAGACGCCGGCCCTGAAGGGTTCCCCTCAGCGTCGTGGTGTGTGCACGCGCGTCTACACGACCACGCCGAAGAAGCCGAACTCGGCGCTTCGTAAGGTTGCGCGTGTCCGCCTGACCAGCGGTATCGAGGTCACCGCCTACATTCCCGGCGTCGGCCACAACCTGCAGGAGCACTCGATCGTGCTCGTTCGCGGCGGCCGCGTGAAGGACCTCCCGGGTGTCCGGTACAAGATCATCCGCGGTTCGCTCGACACCCAGGGTGTGAAGAACCGGAAGCAGGCTCGCAGCCTGTACGGCGCGAAGAAGGAGAAGAGCTAATGCCGCGCAAGGGCCCGGCCCCGAAGCGCCCGGTCATCATCGACCCGGTCTACAGTTCGCCGCTCGTCACCCAGTTGATCTCGAAGATCCTGGTCGACGGCAAGAAGCAGATCGCACAGAGCATCGTGTACAGCGCGCTCGAGGGCACTCGCACCAAGACCGGCACCGACCCGGTGATCACGCTGAAGCGTGCGCTGGACAACGTGAAGCCGAGCATCGAGGTGAAGAGCCGCCGCGTCGGTGGTGCCACGTACCAGGTGCCGATCGAGGTCAAGCCCGGCCGGTCCACCACGCTGGCGCTGCGCTGGCTGACGACGTACTCGCGGGCTCGTCGCGAGAAGACCATGTCCGAGCGGCTGATGAACGAGATCCTGGACGCGTCCAACGGTCTCGGTGCGTCGGTGAAGCGCCGCGAGGACACGCACAAGATGGCCGAAGCCAACAAGGCTTTCGCCCACTACCGCTGGTGATCCGGGGTCCGATCCGGACCCCAGCGCTCACCCCTTTGAAGCAAGACAGAATCGAGAGGTAGACCACCGAGGTGGCCGTACAAATCACCACCGACCTGGCCAAGGTCCGCAACATCGGGATCATGGCCCACATCGACGCCGGCAAGACGACGACGACCGAGCGGATCCTCTTCTACACCGGTATCACCTACAAGATCGGTGAGGTCCACGACGGCGCCGCCACGATGGACTGGATGGAGCAGGAGCAGGAGCGCGGCATCACGATCACGTCCGCCGCGACGACCTGCACCTGGAAAGACCACACCATCAACATCATCGACACCCCGGGGCACGTCGACTTCACCGTCGAGGTGGAGCGCTCGCTGCGCGTCCTCGACGGCGCTGTCGCGGTGTTCGACGGTGTCGCCGGCGTTGAGCCGCAGTCCGAGACCGTGTGGCGCCAGGCGGACCGGTACGGCGTGCCGCGGATCTGCTTCGTCAACAAGCTGGACCGGACCGGCGCGGAGTTCATGCGCTGTGTCGACATGATCGTCGACCGGCTGGCCGCGGTGCCGCTGGTGCTGCAGCTGCCGATCGGATCCGAGGCCGACTTCATCGGCGTCGTCGACCTGGTCGGCATGCGCGCGCTGACGTGGCGTGGCGAGACCACGATGGGTGAGGACTACACCGTCGAGGAGATCCCGGCCACCCACACCGAGATCGCCGCCGAGTGGCGCGACAAGCTGATCGAGACGCTGGCCGAGGCCGACGACGAGATCATGGAGATGTACCTGGAGGGCGACGAGCCCACCCAGGAGCAGATCGTCGCGGGCATCCGGCGGGCGACCATCGCCAGCAAGCTGACCCCGGTGCTGACCGGCACGGCGTTCAAGAACAAGGGCGTCCAGCCGCTGCTCGACGCGATCAACGCCTACCTGCCGAGCCCGCTCGACGTCCCGGCCATCGAGGGCCACGACGTCAAGGACCCGGAGGCCGTCGTACTGCGCAAGCCGTCCGACGACGAGCCGTTCTCGGCGCTGGCGTTCAAGATCGCGGCCGACCCGCACCTGGGCAAGCTGACCTTCATCCGGGTCTACTCGGGCAAGCTCGAGACCGGTACGCAGGTGCTGAACCCGACCAAGGGCCGCAAGGAGCGGATCGGCAAGATCTACCGCATGCACGCGAACAAGCGTGAGGAGATCGCGTCGATCGGCGCCGGCCACATCGTCGCCGTGATGGGCCTGAAGGACACCACCACCGGTGAGACCCTGTCCGACCCGGCCAAGCCGGTCGTGCTGGAGTCGATGCAGTTCCCGGCCCCGGTCATCTCGGTCGCCATCGAGCCCAAGTCGAAGGCCGACCAGGAGAAGCTGGGCGTCGCGATCCAGCGGCTCGCCGAGGAGGACCCGACCTTCCAGGTCCGGACCGACGAGGACACCGGCCAGACGATCATCGCCGGTATGGGCGAGCTGCACCTCGAGGTGCTGGTCGACCGGATGAAGCGCGAGTTCCGCGTCGAGGCCAACGTCGGCAAGCCGCAGGTCGCCTACCGCGAGACCATCAAGAAGAAGGTCGAGAAGGTCGACTACACGCACAAGAAGCAGACCGGTGGTTCGGGTCAGTTCGCGCGCGTGATCATCGACATCGAGCCGACTTCGGTCGAGGCCGGTGGCGAGGGTGGCTACGAGTTCGTCAACGCCGTCACCGGTGGCCGCATCCCCCGGGAGTACATCCCGTCGGTGGACGAGGGCGCCCAGGAGGCGATGGAGTTCGGCGTACTGGCCGGCTACCCGATGGTGGACGTCAAGGTGACGCTGCAGGACGGCGCCTACCACGACGTCGACTCCTCGGAGCTCGCCTTCAAGATCGCCGGTTCGATGGCGTTCAAGGACGCCGCGCGCCGGGCGACCCCGGTCATCCTCGAGCCGATGTTCGACGTCGAGGTGATCACCCCCGAGGACTACATGGGTGAAGTGATCGGCGACCTGAACTCTCGCCGTGGCCAGATCCAGTCCATGAACGAGGGTCCCGGTGGCAGCCGGGCGGTCAAGGCCCTGGTGCCGTTGTCCGAGATGTTCGGGTATGTCGGTGACCTGCGGTCGAAGACCCAGGGCCGCGCGTCCTACTCGATGCAGTTCGATTCCTACGCCGAGGTTCCGAAGAACGTGGCGGAAGAGATCATCAAGAAGGCCCGCGGCGAGTAATCTCGCTCCGGTCCAACCAACCCACAGCGCGTCGGCGTACGGCGTAAGTCAACATTTTCCAGGAGGGCCCCAGTGGCTAAGGCGAAGTTCGAGCGGACTAAGCCGCACGTCAACATCGGCACCATCGGTCACATCGACCACGGTAAGACCACTCTTACCGCGGCGATCACCAAGGTGCTGCACGACAAGTACCCGACGCTCAACGAGGCATCGGCCTTCGATCAGATCGACAAGGCGCCGGAAGAGCGTCAGCGCGGTATCACCATCTCCATCGCGCACGTCGAGTACCAGACCGAGGCCCGGCACTACGCCCACGTCGACTGCCCGGGTCACGCGGACTACATCAAGAACATGATCACCGGTGCGGCCCAGATGGACGGCGCGATCCTGGTCGTCGCCGCCACCGACGGCCCGATGCCGCAGACGCGTGAGCACGTGCTGCTCGCCCGTCAGGTCGGCGTGCCGGCGATGGTCGTCGCGCTGAACAAGTGCGACATGGTCGACGACGAGGAGATCCTGGAGCTCGTCGAGCTCGAGGTTCGCGAGCTGCTCTCGGAGCAGGAGTTCGACGGCGACAACGCGCCGATCGTGCGGGTTGCCGCACACCCGGCGCTGCAGGGCGACGCCAAGTGGGGCGAGTCGATCATCGAGCTGATGGACGCGGTCGACTCCTACATCCCGCAGCCGGAGCGCGAGATCGACAAGCCGTTCCTGATGCCGGTGGAGGACGTCTTCACCATCACGGGTCGCGGCACGGTCATCACCGGCCGGATCGAGCGCGGTGTCATCAAGGTCAACGAGACCGTGGACATCGTCGGCATCCGTCCGGAGAAGCAGACCACCACGGTCACCGGTATCGAGATGTTCCGCAAGCTCCTCGACGAGGGCCAGGCCGGTGAGAACGTCGGTCTGCTGCTCCGTGGTACGAAGCGCGAGGACGTCGAGCGCGGCATGGTCGTCATCAAGCCGGGCACCACGACCCCGCACACCAACTTCGACGCCTCGGTCTACATCCTGTCGAAGGAGGAGGGCGGCCGGCACACGCCGTTCTTCCAGAACTACCGTCCGCAGTTCTACTTCCGGACCACGGACGTCACCGGCGTCGTCACGCTGCCCGAGGGCACCGAGATGGTCATGCCGGGCGACAACACCGACATGTCGGTCGAGCTGATCCAGCCGATCGCCATGGAGGAGGGTCTGAAGTTCGCGATCCGTGAAGGTGGCCGCACCGTCGGCGCCGGCCGGGTCACCAAGATCGTCAAGTGATCACACGAGGTCCGCGAGGGCTCGCAGTCTGAGCCCCGCGGACCTCTGCTTTGCGCCTGATCCGGCGCTCAGGTGGTACCGGATCAGGCGTGGAGCCACCCGATTGGCGTTTCGGCGTCGATCTCTGGCACAATATTCAGGTTGCTCAGGCGAGGCCGCCGGGGTGCGCCCCAGATCTTCCGATCTGGCTGGTGCGCCGGACCGGAGACCATGCCGAGGTTCGGTCCGAGACCGGGCCCCGATCACCATCCCAGGTCGAAGAAGCGGTGGGTCACGCGCGTGCCGCGTCCGCGACACACCCGACCGCGGGGGTCGGAGCAACGCACCGAAAGACGATAGAGAAGGACGAAGCGAAGCGATGGCGGGACAGAAGATCCGCATCCGGCTGAAGGCCTACGACCACGAGGTCATCGACAGCTCGGCACGCAAGATTGTCGACACGGTGACGCGTACTGGTGCGAAGGTTGCTGGCCCGGTGCCGTTGCCGACGGAAAAGAACGTGTTCTGCGTCATCCGCTCGCCGCACAAGTACAAGGACAGCCGCGAGCACTTCGAGATGCGCACCCACAAGCGGCTCATCGACATCATCGACCCCACGCCGAAGACC
This sequence comes from Kribbella pratensis, assembly GCF_004365355.1. GTDB lineage: Bacteria > Actinomycetota > Actinomycetes > Propionibacteriales > Kribbellaceae > Kribbella. The sequence goes on from NZ_SODP01000003.1 coordinate 167,731, forward strand.
GTCGACTCGCTGATGCGTCTCGACCTGCCGGCCGGCGTCGACATCGAGATCAAGCTCTGAGGGACGCGAACAGCCAATGAGCACTGCTACCAAGAACACGCGCGGTCTGCTGGGCACCAAGCTCGGCATGACCCAGACCTGGGACGAGAACAACCGTGTCGTCCCCGTCACCGTGATCCAGGCCGGGCCCTGTGTCGTCACCGGTGTCCGCACCGCGGACCGCGACGGCTACGACGGCGTCCAGATCGCCTTCGGCGACATCGACCCGCGCAAGGTGACCAAGCCCCTGCGCGGCCACTTCGACAAGGCCGGCGTGACGCCGCGGCGCCACCTGCTGGAGTTGCGCACCGCCGACGCCAGCGAGTACACGCTGGGCCAGGAGATCAAGGCCGAGGCCTTCGAGGCCGGTGAGCGGGTCGACGTTTCCGCGACCAGCAAGGGCAAGGGTTTCGCCGGTGTGATGAAGCGGCACGGCTTCGGCGGTCTGCGGGCCACCCACGGTGTGCACAAGAAGCACCGTTCGCCGGGTTCCATCGGCGGCTGCGCCACCCCGGGCCGGGTTTTCAAGGGTCTGCGGATGGCGGGCCGGATGGGTGGCGAGCAGGTCACCACGCAGAACGTCTCCGTGCACGCGATCGACACCGACCGCGGTCTGATCCTGCTGAAGGGTGCGGTTCCCGGCCCCAAGGGCGGCCTGGTGCTGATCCGCAACGCCGCGAAGGGAGCTGCGAAGTGAGCACCGTCGACGTCGTCGCCGTCAAGGGCGACAAGGTCAGCAAGAAGGGTTCCGCCGAGCTTCCGGCCGAGCTGTTCGACGTCCAGGTCAACGTGCCGCTGATCCACCAGGTCGTGGTGGCCCAGCTGGCGGCGGCCCGTCAGGGTACGCACAAGGCGAAGAGCCGGGGCGAGGTGTCCGGCGGTGGCGCCAAGCCGTACCGCCAGAAGGGCACCGGTCGCGCCCGCCAGGGTTCGACCCGCGCGCCGCAGTTCACCGGTGGTGGCGTCGTCCACGGCCCGGTTCCGCGCGACTACAGCCAGCGGACCCCGAAGAAGATGATCGCCGCCGCGCTCCGCGGCTCGCTGTCGGACCGGGCCCGCGACGGCCGCGTGTTCGTCGTCGAGAGCTTCGTGGACGGCGACACGCCCTCCACCAAGTCGGCGCTGAACGTGCTCTCCCAGGTCACCGACCCGGGTAAGGCGCTGGTCGTGGTCGACCGGGCCGACGAGCTGACCTGGCTGAGCCTGCGCAACGTGCAGCACGTGCACCTGATCGCAGCCGACCAGCTCAACGCGTACGACGTGCTGTGCAGCGACGCGGTCGTGTTCACCAAGAGTGCGCTCGACTCGTTCGTCGCCGGCGCGCCCAAGGGCAAGTCCGTCAAGGCCGTCGCTACGTCGACTGAGGCCGAGGAGGTAGAAGCATGAGCCACGGAGTCAACAAAGACCCCCGCGACGTGCTGCGCCGGCCGGTTGTGAGCGAGAAGAGCTACGGCCTGCTGGACGAGCAGAAGTACACGTTCGAGGTCGACCCGGACGCCAACAAGACCGAGATCAAGCTCGCGGTCGAGAAGGTGTTCAAGGTCAAGGTCGCCGACGTCAACACGCTGAACCGCAAGGGCAAGCGCCGCCGTACCCGCACTGGCTTCGGCAAGCGCCCCGACACCAAGCGGGCGATCGTGACCCTCAAGGGCGACGACCGCATCGATATCTTCGGAGGCCAGTCGTAATGGGAATCCGCAAGTACAAGCCGACGACCCCGGGCCGCCGTGGCTCGAGTGTGGCCGACTTCGTCGAGCTCACCCGTTCGACCCCCGAGAAGTCGCTGCTGCGTCCGCTGCCGAAGAAGGGCGGCCGGAACAACTCCGGCAAGATCACCACCCGGCACCACGGTGGCGGTCACAAGCGGGCGTACCGGCTGATCGACTTCAAGCGGTACGACAAGGACGGCGTGCCGGCCAAGGTCGCGCACATCGAGTACGACCCGAACCGCACCGCGCGGATCGCGCTGCTGCACTACGTGGACGGCGAGAAGCGCTACATCCTCGCCCCGTCGAACCTGCAGCAGGGCACGGTCGTCGAGAACGGCCCGGCCGCGGACATCAAGGTCGGCAACAACCTGCCGCTGCGCAACATCCCGGTCGGTTCCACCATCCACGCGGTCGAGCTGCGGCCGGGCGGTGGCGCCAAGATGGCCCGCTCCGCCGGTTCCAGCATCCAGCTGGTCGCGAAGGAAGGCCGGATGGCCACCCTGCGGATGCCGTCCGGCGAGGTCCGGATGGTCGACGTGCGCTGCCGCGCCACCCTCGGTGAGGTCGGCAACGGCGAGCAGTCGAACATCAACTGGGGCAAGGCGGGCCGGATGCGCTGGAAGGGCAAGCGCCCGACCGTCCGCGGTGTCGCGATGAACCCGGTCGACCACCCGCACGGTGGTGGTGAGGGTAAGACCTCGGGTGGTCGCCACCCGGTGTCCCCGTGGGGTCAGCCTGAGGGCCGCACCCGCACCCGCAAGGAAAGCGACCGCATGATCGTCCGGCGCCGCAAGGCCGGCAAGAAGCGCTGATAGGAGCCGGCCAGAATGCCACGCAGCCTGAAGAAGGGCCCGTTCGTCGACCACCACCTCGCGAAGAAGGTGGAGGTGCAGAACGAGAAGGGCACCAAGAACGTCATCAAGACCTGGTCCCGCCGATCGATGATCGTGCCGGACATGATCGGCCACACGATTGCGGTGCACGACGGCCGCAAGCACGTGCCGGTGTTCGTGACGGACGCGATGGTCGGGCACAAGCTCGGCGAGTTCGCACCGACCCGGACGTTCAAGGGTCACGAGAAGGACGACCGGAAGTCACGGCGTCGCTGATCCTCAGGGACAGTGACGAAGCGAAAGCAACCTACGGAGAGATTCGAACATCATGAGCGTTCAAGAGCGTAGGGCGATCAGCGCCCGTCGCGAGAGCCTGCTGGGCGACGAGCCCGGGGCCTTCGCGGTCGCGCGCTTCGTCCGCGTGACGCCGATGAAGGCGCGCCGCGTGGGTGATCTGGTGCGCGGTCTGGGCGTCGACGACGCACTCGCCACTCTGAAGTTCGCCCCGCAGGCCGCTGCCGCGACCGTGTACAAGGTCGTCGACAGCGCCGCGGCGAACGCCGAGGGCACCGAGCACCTGAGCCGGGCCGACCTGGTCGTGGCCAAGGTCCTCGTGGACGAGGGGCCGACGCTGAAGCGTCACCGCCCGCGTGCGCAGGGCCGGGCCACCCGGATCGACAAGCGGACCAGCCACATCACCATCGTGGTCACCCCGCGGGTCACCGACGAGCCGGTCGAGAAGGCCCCGGCCAAGAAGTCGGCCGCCAAGAAGTCCGCGGACACCGCGGCGACGGCGAAGAAGGCTCCCGCCAAGAAGACGGCCAAGAAGGCCGCCGACACGGCAGAGGCCGCCGAGAAGCCGGCCAAGAAGGCGACCGCGAAGAAGTCGGCCGCCAAGAAGGCCACCGCTGAGAAGAAGGAGTCCTGACGTGGGACAGAAGGTAAACCCGCACGGGTTCCGTCTCGGCATCAGCACCGACCACAAGAGCCGTTGGTACGCCGACAAGCTGTACAAGGACTACGTGGGCGAGGACGTCAAGATCCGCCGCCTGCTGAGCAAGGGCATGGAGCGCGCCGGCATCTCCCGCGTGGAGATCGAGCGCACCCGTGACCGGGTCCGGGTCGACATCCACACCGCCCGTCCGGGCATCGTGATCGGCCGCCGTGGCGCCGAGGCGGACCGCATCCGCGGATCGCTGGAGGAGCTCACCGGCAAGCAGGTGCAGCTGAACATCCTCGAGGTGAAGAACTCCGAGGTCGACGCGCAGCTGGTCGCACAGGGTGTGGCCGAGCAGCTGTCCGGCCGCGTGGCGTTCCGCCGCGCGATGCGCAAGGCGATGCAGACCACCATGCGTGGCGGCGCCCTGGGCATCCGGATCCAGTGCTCCGGCCGGCTCGGTGGCGCGGAAATGTCGCGGTCGGAGTTCTACCGCGAGGGCCGCGTCCCGCTGCACACGCTGCGGGCCGACATCGACTACGGCTTCTACGAGGCCCGGACGACCTTCGGCCGGATCGGCGTGAAGGTCTGGATCTACAAGGGCGACGTCGCGGGCACCCGCGCCGAGCGGGAGGCGCAGGCCGCTGCCCGCGCCGCCACCCAGCAGCGTGGCCGTCCGGCCCGTCGTGACGGTGGCGACCGCGGCGACCGTGGTGGTCGCGGTGGAGACCGTGGCGGCCGTGGTGGCCGTGGCGACGACCGTCGGGACAACGCGCGCAACACCAACGCGGCTCCGGCCGCCGAGGCTGCGCCGGCTGCCGACAAGGCCGCCGAGACGACCGGAACGGAGAGCTGACCGATGCTCATCCCCCGCAAGGTCAAGCACCGCAAGCAGCACCACCCGAAGCGCTCCGGCGCTGCCAAGGGCGGTACGACCCTGGCGTTCGGTGACTTCGGTATCCAGGCGCTGGAGAACCACTACGTCACCAACCGGCAGATCGAGGCCGCGCGTATCGCGATGACCCGGCACATCAAGCGTGGCGGCAAGGTGTGGATCAACATCTACCCGGACCGTCCGCTGACCAAGAAGCCTGCCGAGACCCGGATGGGTTCCGGTAAGGGTTCGCCGGAGTGGTGGATCGCCAACGTCAAGGCCGGTCGCGTGCTGTTCGAGCTCTCCGGCGTGCCGGAGGACATCGCTCGCGAGGCGATGCGCCGCGCGATCCACAAGTTGCCGATGAAGTGCCGCTTCATCTCCCGAGAGGCAGGTGAGAACTGATGGCTACCCTGACCGCCGCCGAGCTGCGGAACCTCGGGCGGGACGAGCTGATGACCAAGCTCGGTGAAGCCAAGGAGGAGCTGTTCAACCTCCGGTTCCAGGCTGCCACGGGCCAGCTGGAGTCCCACGGCCGGCTGCGCGCCGTCCGCAAGGACATCGCCCGCATCTACACGGTGCTGTCCGAGCGTGCGCTCGGGATCACCGAGGAGGTCGACGCCCCGGTTGCCGAGGCGGAGTCCGACGAGACTGCGGACGACAGTGAGAAGGCCAACGCATGACCGAGAACGTGAAGGACGAGACCGTGAGCACGACCACCGAGGCGCGAGGCCGCCGGAAGACCCGTGAGGGTCTGGTGCTGAGCGACAAGATGGACAAGACCGTCACCGTCGAGGTCGAGGACCGGGTCAAGCACAAGCTGTACGGCAAGGTCATCCGGCGGACGAGCAAGCTCAAGGCGCACGACGAGCAGAACGCCGCCGGCATCGGCGACCGCGTCCTCCTGATGGAGACCCGGCCGCTGTCGGCGACCAAGCGCTGGCGCGTCGTCGAGATTCTCGAGAAGGCCAAGTAGTTCCCGGCCCCCGGCCGGAAACCATTCGAAATTATTCGTTCCGCAAGGCTCACGCGAGTGAGAACCAGCGAGACAACCAGGAGATCAACAGATGATCCAGCAGGAGTCGCGACTGAAGGTCGCCGACAACACGGGTGCCAAGGAGATCTTGTGCATCCGCGTTCTCGGTGGCTCCGGTCGGCGCTACGCCGGTGTCGGTGACACGATCGTCGCCACCGTCAAGGACGCGATCCCCGGCGGCGGTGTGAAGAAGGGTGACGTCGTGAAGGCGGTCGTCGTGCGGACCGTGAAGGAGCGCCGGCGTCCGGACGGCTCCTACATCCGCTTCGACGAGAACGCCGCGGTGATCCTGAAGGCCGACGGCGAGCCGCGCGGCACCCGTATCTTCGGGCCGGTCGGCCGGGAGCTGCGGGAGAAGCGCTTCATGAAGATCATCTCGCTCGCGCCGGAGGTGCTCTGAGATGGCCCAGCAGAAGAAGCTGCACGTGAAGAAGGGCGATCAGGTCCGTGTGATCGCCGGTAAGTCCAAGGGCCTCGAGGGCAAGATCATCCAGGTCTTCCCCGACGACGAGAAGGTCATCGTCGAGGGCGTCAACCGGGTGAAGAAGCACACCAAGGTGCAGCAGGCCCAGCGCGGCGGCACCACCGGTGGCATCGTCACCCAGGAAGCCCCGATCCACGTCTCGAACGTGGCGCTTCTGGTCGAGGTCGAGAAGGACGGCAAGAAGCAGAAGGTGACCACCCGCGTCGGCTACAACCGCGTCGAGGTGCAGAAGCGCCGGCCGGACGGTTCGACGTACACCGGTTTCCGGAGCGTCCGGATCGCTCGGAAGACCGGCGAGGAGATCTGATGACCACCGCAGTAACGGAGAACAAGGTCCAGCCGCGGCTGAAGACGAAGTACCGCGAGGAGATCGTCGGCAAGCTGCAGGACGAGTTCCACTACGCCAACGTCATGCAGGTGCCCGGGCTCACCAAGATCGTGGTGAACATGGGTGTCGGCGAGGCGGCGCGTGACTCCAAGCTGATCGAGGGCGCGGTGAAGGACCTGGCCGCGATCACCGGCCAGAAGGCCCAGGTCACCAAGGCCCGCAAGTCGATCGCGCAGTTCAAGCTGCGCGAGGGGATGCCGATCGGCGCCCACGTGACGCTGCGCGGCGACCGGATGTGGGAGTTCCTGGACCGGCTGCTGGCGCTCGCGCTGCCCCGGATCCGCGACTTCCGCGGCCTGTCCCCGAAGCAGTTCGACGGCACCGGGAACTACACCTTCGGTCTGACCGAGCAGGTGATGTTCCACGAGATCAACCAGGACCGCATCGACCGGGTCCGGGGTATGGACATCACCGTGGTGACCACCGCGAAGAACGACGACGAGGGTCGGGCCCTGCTGCGGGCGCTCGGCTTCCCGTTCAAGGAGAACTGACGTGGCGAAGACAGCACTCAAGGTCAAGCAGGCCCGGAAGCCGAAGTTCGCGGTGCGCGGTTACACGCGCTGCCAGCGCTGCGGCCGGCCGAAGGCGGTCTTCCGCAAGTTCGGCCTGTGCCGGATCTGCCTGCGGGAGATGGCGCACCGGGGCGAGCTGCCCGGTGTGACCAAGTCCAGCTGGTGACCGTCTCCACCCCCGAACTTCTCCCCATTCAAAATCTAGTCACCGTAGGTCGCCGCACGGCGAAACCACGGCGGGAAAGAGGCCCCAGGCCATGACGATGACCGACCCGATCGCAGACATGTTGACGCGTCTGCGGAACGCCAACCAGGCGTACCACGAGTCGACCGCGATGCCGTACAGCAAGATCAAGCAGGGTATCGCCGACATTCTCCAGCAGGAGGGCTACATCGCCTCCTACAAGGTGGAGGAGCCCAAGGAGGGCGCCGTCGGCAAGACCCTCATCGTGGACCTCAAGTTCGGCCCGAGCCGGGAGCGCTCCATTGCGGGCGTCCGCCGGATCAGCAAGCCGGGCCTGCGGGTCTACGCGAAGTCGACCAGCCTGCCCAAGGTCCTCGGTGGCCTGGGCGTCGCGATCATCTCGACGTCCCAGGGACTGCTGACCGACCGTCAGGCCAAGAACAAGGGCGTTGGCGGGGAAGTCCTCGCCTACGTCTGGTGACGAAGAACCGGAAGGAGGACCACTGAAATGTCTCGCATCGGTAAGCTCCCGGTCACGGTCCCGTCCGGCGTCGACGTCACGATCGACGGCCAGACGGTCACTGTGAAGGGTCCGAAGGGTCAGCTGTCGCACGTCGTCGCTGAGCCGATCGCGGTCAACCGCGACGAGGATGGCGCGATCGCCGTCACCCGTCCGGACGACCAGCGCAAGAGCAAGGAACTGCACGGTCTGTCCCGCACCCTGATCGCCAACCTGGTGACCGGTGTCACGGACGGCTACGAGAAGAAGCTCGAGATCGTCGGCGTCGGGTACCGCGTCCTGTCCAAGGGACCGACCCAGCTGGAGTTCTCGCTCGGGTACAGCCACACCATCACGGTGGACGCGCCGGAAGGCATCACGTTCAACGTGGAGGCGCCGACCCGGTTCTCGGTGATCGGCATCGACAAGCAGTCGGTCGGTGAGGTCGCCGCCAACATCCGCAAGCTGCGTAAGCCCGAGCCGTACAAGGGCAAGGGTGTGCGGTACGCCGGCGAGCAGGTGCGCCGCAAGGTCGGAAAGGCTGGTAAGTAACCCATGGCGATCGGACTGCGTCCGCACAAGCACTCCGCCAAGAAGACGGCTTCCCGGCTGCGTCGGCAGATCCGGGTCCGGAAGAAGATCAGCGGCACGGCCGAGCGGCCGCGACTGGTGGTCACCAAGTCCTCGAGGCACCTGTTCGTTCAGGTCATCGACGACGTGGCCGGCAAGACGCTGGTCTCCGCCTCCACCATGGAGGCCGACCTGCGCGGCGCCGAGGCCAACAAGACCGACAAGGCCAAGACCGTCGGCGGCCTGATCGCCGACCGGGCCAAGGCTGCCGGGATCGACTCGGTCGTGTTCGACCGGGCCGGGAACAAGTACCAGGGCCGCATCGCAGCCCTGGCCGACGCCGCCCGCGAGGGCGGGCTCGGGTTCTGACATGGCGACGTACAGGGAAGAAGGTAGTTCGAAATGAGCGGAGGCCAGCAGCGTCGCGGAGGCGGCGCCGGTGGTGAGCGCCGTGGCCGCGACGGTGGTCGCGGTCAGCAGGCGGACAAGACCGCCTACATCGAGCGCGTGGTAGCCATCAACCGTGTCGCCAAGGTCGTGAAGGGTGGTCGTCGCTTCAGCTTCACCGCCCTCGTGGTCGTCGGTGACGGTGAAGGCACCGTCGGTGTGGGTTACGGCAAGGCCAAGGAGGTGCCCGCGGCGATCGCCAAGGGTGTCGAGGAGGCCAAGAAGGCGTTCTTCAAGGTGCCGAGGATCCAGGGCACCATCCCGCACCCGGTCCAGGGCGAGAAGGCCGCAGGCGTCGTGATGCTGCGTCCGGCCGCTCCCGGTACCGGTGTGATCGCGGGTGGCTCGGCGCGCGCCGTACTGGAGTGCGCCGGGATCCACGACATCCTGAGCAAGTCGCTGGGCTCGTCCAACTCCATCAACGTGGTGCACGCCACCGTTGAGGCGTTGCGCAGCCTGGAGACCCCGGAGGCCGTGGCCGCGCGCCGTGGTCTGCCGGTCGAGGACGTCGCTCCGGCGGCCCTGCTGAAGGCCCGGGCGGAGGTGTCGTCCTGATGGCACGCCTGAAGGTGACCCAGACCCGTTCCGGCATCGGTGGCAAGCAGAACCAGCGCGACACGCTGCGCAGCCTGGGCGTCAAGCGGATCGGCGACACCGCCGTCCACGAGGACAAGCCTGAGGTTCGCGGCATGGTCCGTGCGGTTCGCCACCTCATCACCGTCGAGGAGGTCGACTGACATGGCGCTCAAGGTTCATCACCTGCGTCCGGCGCCCGGTGCCAAGACCGCCAAGACCCGCGTGGGTCGTGGTGAGGGCAGCAAGGGCAAGACGGCCGGCCGCGGTACCAAGGGCAGCAAGGCCCGCAACAACATCCCCGAGTGGTTCGAGGGTGGCCAGATGCCGCTGCACATGCGGCTGCCGAAGCTGAAGGGCTTCAAGAGCAGGAACCGGGTGGAGTTCCAGGTCGTTAACCTGGACAAGCTCGGACAACTGTTCCCCGAAGGCGGCGAGGTCGGCGTAGCCGAACTGGTCGCCAAGGGCGCGGTCCGTCGTGGTCAGCCGGTCAAGGTGCTGGGTGACGGCGAACTGACCGTGGCTCTGCAGGTCTCGGCGCACAAGTTCTCCAAGTCCGCCACGGACAAGATCCAGGCGGCCGGGGGAACCACGACCGAGGTGTGACACGTGGTCCAGGGCTCGTAACGCCCGGTGCTTGATATCCTGCGCCGGTCGGACGAGCCCTGGCTCGTCTCTTGCCCAGCGGCTTAGCTAGGCCCCTGCCGTGCCCGCGGCGAGGGAAACTTGTGGGAGGACAGGGTGTTAGGCGCCTTTGCCAACGCGTTCAAGACTCCGGACCTGCGCCGGAAGATCTTGTTCGTGCTCTTCATCGTCGTGATCTTCCGGATCGGCTCGGTCGTGCCGGCCCCGGGCGTGAACGTTCAGTCGCTGCACACCTGTATCAAGATCTCGCAGGGCGGCGCGAACGCGAACCTCTACAACCTGATCAACCTGTTCTCCGGCGGTGCGCTGCTGCAGCTCGCGATCTTCGCGCTCGGCATCATGCCGTACATCACCGCCAGCATCATTCTGCAGCTGCTCACCGTGGTGATCCCGCGGCTGGAGTCGCTGAAGAAGGAGGGCCAGGCGGGACAGGCCAAGATCACCCAGTACACCCGGTTCCTGACCGTCGGTCTGGCGATCCTGCAGTCGACCGCGTTCGTGGCGCTGGCCCGGACCCCGGGCCGGCTGTTCCAGGGCTGCACCGAGCCGCTGCTGTACAAGGACGACTGGTTCACGATCAGTGTGATGGTGCTGACCATGACCGCCGGCACCGGCGTGATCATGTGGCTCGGCGAGCTGATCACCGACCGCGGCGTCGGCAACGGTATGTCGATCCTGATCTTCACCCAGATCGTCGCCACCTTCCCGACCCAGCTGTGGAGCATCCGCAAGCAGAAGGGCGTCGCCACCTTCGTCGTGGTGATCGCGATCGGGTTGGTCATCATGGCCGCGGTCATCTTCATCGAGCAGGCCCAGCGCCGGATCCCGGTGCAGTACGCCAAGCGGATGGTCGGCCGGAAGATGTTCGGCGGTACGTCGACGTACATCCCGCTGAAGGTCAACCAGGCCGGCGTCATCCCGGTGATCTTCGCGTCCAGCCTGCTGTATCTCCCCGTCCTGGTCAGTCAGTTCCAGCAAGGCAAGGGCTGGTCGAACTGGATCCAGGGCAACTTGGTCAAGGGCGACCACCCGATCTACATGGTGACGTACGTCGCCCTGATCATCTTCTTCACGTACTTCTACGTCTCGATCACCTTCAACCCGAAGGAGGTCGCCGACAACATGAAGAAGTACGGCGGCTTCATTCCGGGCATCCGGGCAGGTCGGCCGACGGAGGAATACCTCAAGTACGTGTTGGACCGCATCACGCTGCCGGGCGCGATCTACCTCGCGGCGATCTCGATGATCCCGCTGGTCGCTCTCGTCCTGCTGAACGCGAACCAGAACTTCCCCTTCGGTGGTACGTCGATCCTGATCATGGTCGGCGTCGGTCTCGACACGGTGAAGCAGATCGAGTCTCAGCTGCAGCAGCGAAACTACGAAGGGTTCCTGCGCTGATGAGAATGTTGCTGATGGGTCCGCCCGGGGCGGGCAAGGGCACGCAGGCAAAGGTGCTTGCGCAACGCCTGAATATCCCGGCCGTGTCCACCGGCGACATCTTCCGTGCGAACGTCAAGGACGAGACGCCGCTGGGCGTCGAGGCCAAGCGGTACATGGATGCCGGCGACTACGTCCCGGACGAGATCACGAACGCCATGGTGCGCGACCGGTTGTCCGAGGCCGACGCGGGCGAAGGCTTCCTGCTCGACGGGTATCCGCGGACGCTGGCCCAGGTGGGCACGCTGGACGAGATCCTGGCCGATCACGGCCACAAGCTGGATGCGGTGGTCGCGCTGGTCGCCGATACCGACGTGCTCGTCGAGCGGATGACCAAGCGGGCGCACATCGAAGGCCGGACCGACGATTCCGAAGAGGTCGTCCGGCACCGGCAGGACGTCTACACCGCCGAGACCAAGCCGCTGCTGCAGGTGTACGCCGAGCGCGGCCTGCTGGTGGAGGTCGACGGTGTCGGCGAGATCGACGAAGTGAGCGAGCGGGTGCTCGCCGCGCTGAAGACCGTCACCGAATAAGTAAGGCGAGATGTTCAGGGACCGCGGAATCGAGATCAAGACCCGCGAGCAGATTCTGGCGATGCGCAAGGCCGGCCTGGTGGTCGGCCGCACGCTGGAGCTGCTCCGCGGGGAGGTCAAGGCCGGTATCAGCACGGGTGATCTCGACGCGATCGCCGAGGACAACATCCGGTCCTCCGGCGCGATCCCGTCGTTCAAGGGGTACCACGGCTTCACCGGCTCGATCTGCGCATCGGTGAACGACGAGATCGTGCACGGCATCCCCGGCGGTCGGGTGCTGGCCGACGGGGACCTGATCTCGATCGACTGCGGCGCGATCGTGGACGGCTGGCACGGCGACGCCGCGATCACCGTCCCGGTCGGCGAGGCCGCGGACGAGCTGCTCGAGCTCGCGCGGATCTGCGAGGAGTCGATGTGGCGCGGGTTCGCCGCGGCGCGGCTCGGCGGGCGGCTGACCGATATCTCGGCGGCGATCGAGGCGCACGTCCGCGCCAATTCGTCGTACGGGATCGTCGAGGACTTCGTCGGGCACGGGATCGGCTCGGCCATGCACCAGCCGCCGAACGTGCCGAACTTCGGTCGTCCGGGCCGCGGTCCGAAGCTGGTCGAGGGGATGGCGCTGGCCGTCGAGCCGATGCTCACCCTCGGCAAGCAGGACAACCACACGCTCGAGGACGACTGGACGGTCGTCACCGACGACGGCCGGTCGGCCGCACACACCGAGCACACGTTCACTCTCACTCCGCAAGGACCGTGGGTGCTGACCGCGATCGACGGCGGCGAGACCAAGCTGGCCGAGCTCGGAATCACCTTCGGCCCCCTGGCTGATTGACGGACACCGGCGTCCACCCGTCGGGGGACGCCGAGGGGACCGGAGCTGAGGCACACTTGAGACATGCCTCAGTACCAGCCGTACCAGCGTTTCACCGAAGCCGACCGCGACAAGATCGCCGGACGGCTGCGGGATGCGTTCGCGGACGGCCGGCTGGATCAGCCCGAGTTCTCCTCCCGCCTCGACCAGCTCTACACCGTCCAGACGTATGGCGAGCTCGAGCCGCTGGTGCGGGACCTGCCGCCGGTGCGCACCTATCAGACGCCCGCGGTCGTGCAGGACAGCAAACCGGCTCCTGCCCCCGGTGACTTCCCGGAGCGGAAGCGGGACGCACGCCCGCACCGCCACGGGATCGGTGCGCTGGGTGGTGGCTTCACCGGTGTGGTGATGATCAACGTCGTGATCTGGTTCGTGATCGGGCTCGGCAACGGCGGGCACTGGCCGCACTTCTGGCCGGTCTGGCTGCTGATTCCCTGGGCGATCATCGCCCTCGGCGGCCTCGGCAGGCGCCGTTGACAGCGGCCCAGGTCACTCGCCGTCTGGCTGCCCCCCGGCTTCGGCCGGACTGGGCGTGGCAGCTGCATCAGGGGTCTGCGGTCGTCTACGTGATCTGGTTCGCGGTCGCCGTACCGCTGGCGATCGTCGGGCTGCTGCTGGAGCCGCGCTGGGTGGGCTGGTTCGTGCTGGCCTGGTTCCTGGTGCTGGTCGGGTTCACGGTGGCGCTGCGGATCGGTGACGGCCGCCGCAAGCAGTCGTGGGCCGACACAGCGCACCAGCTCGGCTGGCGGCTCAGCGCGTCGGGTGAGGAGCTGAGGGATCGTTGGCCGTTCCCACCGTTCGATGTCGATCCGGGCGCCGCGATCGTTGACGTGACCACGGGCCGGCACCGCGGCCGGGAGTTCTGGACCGGGCGGTTCCGGCACAAGGTCGGGCGACGCGAGCTCGGCTTCGATTTCCTCGACCTCCAGGTGGATCGGCCACTGCCGCCGCTGCAGGTGCTGCCCGCGGGCCTCTCGCCGGTCGCGGCGGCGAGTCTGCTGCCTTTGCCGCTCGCCATCGACGGGTTGCCGGCGCAGTACCGCCTGTTCAACGGCCGGGAGGACCACGCGATGGCGATCCTGCACCCGCGGGCGGTCGAGGCGCTGGCCGACGTACCCCCGTTCGGCTTCAGCTGCGAAGGGCGGCGGTTCGTCGCGATCCTTCCGGCGTACCGCGACGCCACCACCGCCCTGGCCCAGCTCGACGTTGCCTGCGACCTGCTGGATCTGATCCCCGAGCAGGTCTGGCGCGCCGGCGAGCAATGGGCCGCTAACCAGCAGCAGTCCTGAGTACGCCGACGAGCGCCGCCAGGTCGGCCTCGCCGTACCCGCCTGCGACCGCCTTGCGCAGCAGGTCACCCATTGGCACTACCAATGATGGGTCGACGCCTTGGGCGACAGATGCATCGATCAGATTGTCGTACGCCGCTGCCTGCATCGCGAGGTTGGAGCCTGCCGGTTCGGCCGGACCGTCGTCGAGGTCCTTGGCGATGCGGGGGAGGCTGGTGAGCATCGCGGTCAGCCAAGGGAGCAGGAAGCGGTTGGTGAACGATCCGGCCGGGAGTTGTTCGCTGCCGGCCAGCGCCAGAGCGTGGATGGCTCCCGCGAACATGCCGTACATCCCGGTCAGCAAGGCGATGTCGTGGAGCGCGGCCAGCCCGGGGTCGGTGCCGACGTACTCGGGCCGGGCCAGAGTCGCCAGGGTGTCGCGGTGTTGTTCGAACGCTGCGGCCGACCCGCTGTAGAAGATGAAGGCCGCGGAACCGCCGATCATCGCGGGCACGGCCATGATGCCCCCATCGAGGTACTCCGCTGCGTCGAGCAGCTTGGCTGTATCGCGGGCCTGGTCCGGGGTGCTGTTGGTCAGGTTGACGACTGTCTTGCCGGTGAGGTCGATGCCCTCCATCGTGCTGTGGACGGTGGCGTCGACGAGCAGGCAGATGACGACGAGCGGACTGGCGGCGACTGCCTCCGCGGCGGTCGTAGCACGGGTGGCGCCGAGGGCGTCGAGCTCGGGGGAGCGGCCGGGCGTGCGGTTCCAGACGATGGTCGGATGGCCGGCAGCCAGGAAGGCCCGGGCGAGCGCGGTCCCCATCGCCCCGAGCCCCAGGACGGTGACAGGTGGCTTCATACCGACAACCCTTGCGGTCTCGCTTTAGGATGGACAAGTACCTACTAAATAGTCAGGTACAGACGGAAAGGTAAGTATGCGCCCGTACACCTGTGGGCTGGACGCCGCCGCCGATGTGATCGGCGGGAAGTGGAAGCCGCGGATCCTCTGGGCGCTGCATCACGGGCCGATGCGGTTCGGGGAGTTGCGGCGGGAGGTGTCCGGGGTCACGGAGAAGATGCTGATCCAGCAGTTGCGGGAGCTGGAGTCGCGCGACATCGTGCATCGCGAGGTGTTTCACCAGGTGCCACCGAAGGTCGAATATTCACTCACCGAACTCGGGCGGTCACTCAACGAAGCGCTGATACCGTTGGATACCTGGGGATCGGATCATATGGTTGAGCTCGAGGCCTCGCGGATGCGCTGACGAGGTCCCGATTGGGTTTCGCCTGGGTGCGTGGCGTACACTTTTCTCTTGGCTCTTTGTAGCCATAGCCAGTCACGTCTACAGAAGTGCGAGGACATGCCCAAAAAAGAGGGAGTAATCGAACTCGAGGGCACCATCGTCGAGGCCCTGCCGAACGCGATGTTCCGTGTTGAGCTGTCCAACGGGCACAAAGTGCTCGCGCACATCAGCGGCAAGATGAGGCAGCACTACATCCGGATCCTCCCCGAGGACCGGGTCGTCGTGGAGCTGTCGCCGTACGACCTCACCCGGGGTCGCATCGTCTATCGGTACAAGTAACACCCACCAACACCTGTCGAAGAAAGTAGCTCGATGAAGGTCAATCCGAGCGTCAAGAAGATCTGCGACAAGTGCAAGGTGATCCGCCGTCACGGCCGGGTCATGGTGATCTGCGAGAACCCGCGGCACAAGCAGCGGCAGGGCTGACAAAGCTCTACGCAGTACACAGGCACTTTCGCACCACAGCGCGCACGCTCATCCGGGAGAACGTCCCGGATGTTGCCCCCGGAACAGAGGCCGGGGCCCTGCCGGTGAAAACAACTTCTCACCGAGGCGGGCGGGGACGCGGCGCGCCACCACACCTCTGCTGACGAAAGGAACACCGCCACATGGCACGCCTCGTAGGGGTCGACCTGCCGCGCGACAAGCGCATCGAGGTCGCTCTCACCTACATCTTCGGTGTAGGTCGTACTCGCGCCCTGAAGACGCTCGAAGCCACCGGTATCTCCGGTGACAAGCGCGTCCACGAACTGGGCGACGACGAGCTGGTGAAGCTCCGGGACTGGATCGAAGGCAACTACAAGATCGAAGGTGACCTCCGTCGCGAGGTGACCGCGGACATCCGCCGCAAGATCGAGATCGGGTCGTACCAGGGTCGCCGGCACCGCAGCGGCCTGCCGGTGCGTGGTCAGCGCACGCGGACCAACGCCCGTAGCCGCAAGGGTCGCCGTAAGGCGATCGCCGGCAAGAAGAAGAAGTGACCCGGATGCCTGCATACGATTCCGTCGACCAGCCCAGGAGCAACTGACCTATGCCTCCCAAGAGCCGCACCGCGGCCGGCGCGAAGAAGGTGCGCCGCAAGGAGAAGAAGAACGTGGCCGCCGGCCACGCGCACATCAAGAGCACGTTCAACAACACGATCGTGACGATCACCGACCCGACCGGCGCGGTCATCTCGTGGGCCTCCGCGGGAACCGTCGGCTTCAAGGGTTCGCGCAAGTCGACCCCGTTCGCCGCGCAGATGGCCGCCGAGGCTGCCGGACGCCGCGCGATGGAGCACGGCATGCGCAAGATCGACGTGTTCGTCAAGGGTCCCGGCTCCGGACGTGAGACCGCGATCCGTTCGCTGGGTGCCGTCGGCCTCGAGGTCGGCACCATCCAGGACGTCACCCCAGTCGCCCACAACGGATGCCGCCCGCCGAAGCGGCGCCGGGTCTGACCCCAGAGAGAGGAAGGTAGCGAACCATGGCCCGTTACACCGGACCTATGACCAAGAAGTCGCGCCGTCTCGGGGTCGACCTCGTCGGTGGCGACAAGGCGTTCGAGCGTCGTCCGTACCCGCCGGGTATGCACGGCCGCGGCCGCCCGAAGGAGAGCGAGTACCTGCTCCAGCTGCGCGAGAAGCAGAAGGCGCGTTACTCGTACGGCGTTCTCGAGAAGCAGTTCCGCCGGTACTACGAGGAGGCCTCGCGGCGCTCCGGCAAGACCGGTGACAACCTGCTGCAGATCCTCGAGTCCCGCCTGGACAACGTGGTCTACCGCTCCGGCCTGGCCCGGACCCGCCGGCAGGCCCGTCAGCTCGTCGTCCACGGTCACTTCACCGTGAACGGCGTCAAGGTGAACATCCCGTCGTACCGGGTGGCTGCGCACGACATCATCGATGTCAAGCAGAAGTCGGCCGAGACGACGCCGTTCATCGTCGCCCGCGAGACGCACGCCGAGCGCGTCGTCCCCGCGTGGCTCGAGGTGATGCCCGAGCGGCTGCGGATCCTCGTCCACCAGCTGCCGACCCGGCAGCAGATCGACACCCAGGTCGCCGAGCACCTGATCGTCGAGCTCTACTCGAAGAACTGACCGCGTGCCGGCCGGCGGCCCCAGGGCTGCCGGCCGGTCCGGTGTTTTCTTCACCCCTCGCGACCTCAAATAGTGGTCGTCGCGACAGAGAAGGAACACGAAGTTGCTTATCGCACAACGCCCCACCCTGACCGAAGAGGTCGTCGACGAGTACCGCTCGCGGTTCGTGATCGAGCCGCTGGAGCCGGGCTTCGGTTACACCCTCGGTAACTCGATCCGCCGGACCCTGCTGTCCTCCATCCCCGGCGCCGCAGTCACCAGCATCAAGATCGACGGTGTTCTGCACGAGTTCTCGACCGTTGCCGGGGTCAAGGAAGACGCCACCCAGCTGATCCTGAACCTGAAGGACCTGGTCGTCTCGTCCGAGCACGACGAGCCGGTCACCATGTACCTGCGCAAGCAGGGCCCCGGTGACGTGACCGCCGCCGACATCGCGCCGCCGGCCGGTGTCGAGGTGCACAACCCGGACCTGAAGATCGCCACCCTGAACGAGAAGGGCCGGCTCGAGATGGAGCTGGTCGTCGAGCGCGGCCGCGGTTACGTGTCCGCCGTAC
Organism: Kribbella pratensis; assembly: GCF_004365355.1. GTDB lineage: Bacteria > Actinomycetota > Actinomycetes > Propionibacteriales > Kribbellaceae > Kribbella. Next base: position 185,504 of record NZ_SODP01000003.1, read on the forward strand.
AGAACAAGTCCGCCGACGCCGAGATCGGCCGGATGCCGGTCGACTCGATCTACTCGCCGGTGCTCAAGGTCACCTACAAGGTCGAGGCGACCCGTGTCGAGCAGCGCACCGACTTCGACCGCCTCGTGGTCGACGTCGAGACCAAGCCGTCGATGCTGCCCCGCGACGCCGTCGCGTCGGCCGGTAAGACCCTGGTCGAGCTGTTCGGTCTGGCCCGTGAGCTGAACGTCGAGGCCGAGGGCATCGACATCGGCCCGTCCCCGGTGGACGAGCAGATGGCCGCCGACCTGGCCCTGCCGGTCGAGGACCTGCAGCTGACCGTCCGGTCGTACAACTGCCTCAAGCGCGAGGGCATCCACACCGTGGGTGAGCTGATCTCGCGCAGCGAGCAGGACCTGCTGGACATCCGGAACTTCGGCTCCAAGTCGATCGACGAGGTCAAGCTGAAGCTGGCCGAGATGGGCCTGTCGCTGAAGGACTCCCCGCCCGGGTTCGACCTCCGCGCCGCGTCCGGTGCCTACGGCAACGAGGCGGACGACGAGGACGAGAGCTTCGCCGAGACCGAGCAGTACTGAGCTGACCGAGGCCCGTCGGGCCCTACAACCCTTCGGCCCGACGGGCCTTAGATTCCTGGAGTTATGAGATGCCAACCCCCACCAAGGGTGCCCGGCTGGGCGGCAGCCCGGCGCACGAGAAGCTGATCCTCAGCAACCTCGCGACGTCGCTGTTCGAGCACGGCGCCATCACCACCACCGCGGCCAAGGCCAAGCGCCTGCAGCCGCTGGCGGAGCAGATGATCACCAAGGCGAAGCGTGGTGACCTGAACTCGCGCCGTCAGGTGATGAAGCGGATCAAGGACAAGAGCGTCGTGCACGTGCTCTTCACCGAGATCGGCGAGCGGTACGCCGACCGTTCGGGTGGCTACACCCGGATCACCAAGCTCGGTCCGCGTAAGGGCGACAACGCGCCGATGGTGAAGATCGAGCTGGTCGAGGCGCTGGCCGACTCGCCGAAGGCGAAGAAGACCGCCAAGAAGGCTCCGGCCAAGAAGGCGGCCGCTCCGCAGGCCGAGGAGAAGGTCGAGGAGAAGGTCGAGGACGCTCCCGTTCAGGACGTCGTGGCCGGCAAGTTCGACAACTCCGCCGCGCCGCTCGAGGACGGCTCCGCGCCCGAGGGCTACACCATCAAGGGCAACGAGGACTCGATGAAGTACCACACCACCGAGTCGCCGTGGTACGACCAGACGGTCGCCGAGGTCTGGTTCAAGACCGAGGCGGACGCCGAGGCCGCGGGCTTCGCCAAGGCCGGCGAGACCGAGGACGACAAGTAAGCATTCCCTCAGAGCCCCCTCACCGCACGGTGAGGGGGCTCTGTTGCGTTAGATTGCCGTGTGCGTTGGCGGATAGACCTCAGGTACGACGGAACGGGCTTCCACGGCTGGGCCCGTCAAGAGGGACTCCGTACGGTGCAGGGCACGCTGGAAGAGGCCATCCGCGTCGTACTGCGGCTGCCGGACCCGCTGACCGTGACTTGTGCCGGCCGGACCGACACAGGCGTGCACGCTCGCGGCCAGGTCACCCATGTGGACGTCGAGGGCGCTGTAGACCCGCTGAGGCTCCTGAGAGGGCTGAACGGCGTCCTGCCCGAGGATGTAGCCGTCACAGCCGTCACGGCGGCTCCAGAGGGCTTTGACGCCAGGTTCTCCGCTCTGGCCCGCCGGTATGTGTACCGCCTGTGCGACGACCCGGCCGGCTGGGACCCGCTGACCCGAGGGCATGTACTCCGGGTAGGGCGGCCGCTCGACGTGGACCGCATGAACGCTGCCGCGGCCGGTCTGCTCGGCGAGCACGACTTCGCGGCGTACTGCAAGAAGCGGGAAGGTGCCAGCACAGTGCGGGCGCTGCTGGACTTCTCGTGGCAGCGGACGGGCGTCGGCCAGCTCGAGGGCACCGTGATCGCGGATGCCTTCTGTCACTCGATGGTGCGGGCTCTGGTCGGTTCGATGATCCCGGTGGGCGACGGACGGCGGGACGTGGAGTGGCCGGGCGTCGTACTGGCGGGGAAGGTGCGTGACTCGGCGGTGTCCGTGCTCCCGCCCCACGGGTTGACGCTGGAGGAAGTGCGGTACCCGGCGGACGACGAGCTGGCCGCACGGGCGTTGCAGGCCAGGCAGGTCAGGGGGGAGGTGCATCAGCGTGGGTGACCACTTCTTCTCCGCGGACCCGCAGTCGGCGGACGTACGGCGTACCGTCGAGGCGCGGATCTGGGGGAAGCCGTATGTCTTCACGACGGCGACCGGTGTGTTCTCCCGCGACCGTCTGGACATCGGTACGGCGGTGTTGCTGCGGGAGATCGAGCCGCCGAAGCAGGCCGGCACGTTCCTCGACCTGGGCTGTGGCTACGGGCCGATCGCCTGCGCGCTGGCGCTGGAAGTCCCGAAGGCGACGGTGTGGGCGGTCGACGTGAACAGCCGGGCGCTCGAGCTGACCGGGGTGAACGCGAAGGCCGCGGGGGTTGCCGAGCGGGTGCATGCTGCGCTGCCGGACGACGTACCCGAGAACTTGCAGTTCGACCAGATCTGGTCGAACCCGGCGATCCACATCGGCAAGCCGGAGCTTCACAAGATGCTGTTGCGCTGGCTGGGACGGCTCGCGCCCGACGGCGTGGCGTGGTTCGTCGTGGGCAAGAACCTTGGCGGCGATTCGTTGCAGCGTTGGATGACCGAGCAGGGCTATCCCTGCGAGCGGATCGGCAGCGCGAAGGGCTTCCGCGTCCTTCGCGCCACCCGCTGACCAGCGCCCGTCGGCTAGCGCCCGGTGAACCGCTGGCCGGCTTTCCCGTTGTCCGTTTGAGGTCCGCGTCGTGCCGCGGGGTCCGCGCCGCCGGCCCGATCGCCGCCGGGACGCGACTGGCCGCTGGTCGCCGCGGCCACGCTCCGCAGCAACGCTTCGTCGCCGGAGATGTCTGCTTGTCTGACAGGCTGGCCGGCCTTCTCGATCGCCGAGGAGAGTTGATGACTCAGCCGTTCGCCGGCCGTGGCCCGGTTCCACGCGTGCAGCTTGGTCTGGCCGGTCCGGTCGGCCTCGGCGGCCCGTGCGACGGTGGCCTCGATGCTTCCGGCCAAGGTTTCGGTGGCTTCCGCCCAACGGTCGCGATCGACAATCGTGCCGGGCTCGCCGAGGCTGAGGGCGGCTGCTCGCTGGATGCGTTCGTTCGAAGGTGCCGTGAGCAACCTGGCCGTGATCTCGTGCGGCTCCAGGCCCTGCCTTCGTGCGGCTGCCTCGGTGAGGGTCGCCATCACCTGCGCCGTAGCGGTTCTGTCGGGTTGGGCTTGGTCCCCGGAGAAGCCAAGGGCGGTGAAGAGGCGGGTCTGCTCCTGACCGACGAAGTCCCGGCAGAGTTGGTCCTCGAAGGCCTGCCCGGCTGGATCGTTCGGCACGGCGCCAGGCGCGACCGGGTTGCACAGGCGGGCGGCCTGGGTTGCGACGACGTCGACAGCGTCCCTCAGCTCCGGAGACGGTGGTTGGGTCGCGTCGGCGTTCGCGAGGACGTCGATCACTTTCTCCTGATCGAAGGTCAGCGAGCGATCGGTCCCGGCGTACCCGAGCGCGCCGTCAGGCAGACCAGAGGTGTGCAGCGCGCCGTTCCAGTAGTCGGTGTTGAGCTTGAGCTGGAGCACCTGCGCATCACTGTCGCGCCCCTGGCCGACCGAGGCTCGGCCCAGGGCGAGATCCGTCTGTACGACGGACATCAGGCTCGCGACCTGTTGGTAGCCAGGCTGCTCAGTGTCGATCGCATCCCTTGCCTGGGCGCAGTGCTGGAGCAGCGACGTGGCCGCCTGTCGCCCGAAGCGCTCGGCGCCCGGATCGAGCTGGCGACCGGGCTCGCCGCACTGCTGGAAGATGTCGTCGAGTTCGTTCCTCAGGTTTGCCTTCAGCCGGTCCACGTGGTCCTGCGGCGGAGTGCGCGACGAGCCGTCCGGCAGCCGACGCTGCAGCGGGTCGTTCTCCACAACGGCGTCGGCCAGCGCCTCGAAACGTTGTGCCGGCGGGGTCCGCACCAGCATGTCCTCGAGTTCGCCTGGCTGCATCCCGAGATGGTTGCCGAGCCTCTCGGTGAGTGTGCGCGTCGCGGTCTCCAAGTACGGCTGCCGCCCCTGGACGTCGCGGATCTCCGGGAAGGCGCCATCGATCCGCGAGCCGTCGATCACCTTCGGGACGACGACGGCGTCGCGGAGACCGGAGTCCAGTGCCTGCAACCCAGGTGTCGTCGCGGGCTCAGGCGGGTCCACCTTCTCGAGGTAGACGGTGATGAAATCGTCCAGCGCCTGCCTGACGTTCTCTGCTTCCTCACGCGTCGGCTCGTATTGGCCGAGGTAGTGCGCGTCGAACATGCGATGGCCGGAAACTCCGATCCAGTACGCCGTCCGCGCGCCCAGCACGATCGAGCCGTCGGGGCGTACGGCGTTCCGGTTGTCCTCCCAGTCCGATCGGGCGTACAGGTCGAACGTGTCGTACCGCGTGTGCCCGAGGGCGACGGTGAGCTGGTACGCCCAGTCGAAGGCCTGCTGGTCGGCACGGCTGAAGCGGCCGTCGATCTTCTGGTACCCGTCCGGCATGCTGCAGCCCTTCCTCCTCGGCGGAACAACCGCGCCAGACTAGCGACGGAACGGGTGATGAACAGCTGGCGTCAAGCACCGATTGGGTTACGCTGCGGACCGTCCGGCGGCAGGAGTCAGGGTCCCGCTGCAACGAACGCGCCCCCGGCGCCGTCCTGGAGGTATGGAGGCAGCCTTGGTGGCAGCGGAGGCACGGACAGGGCCGCTCGACTTCGAGGTGTGGGTCAGCGAGAAGGCGGACGCCCTGCTGCGGTTCGCCTATGTCCTGACCGGCGACGCCAACCTGGCCGAGGACGCCGTACAGGACGCCCTGACGACCGCGTGTGCGCGCTGGGGGCGGGTGAGCCGGGCCGACGATCCTGAGGCGTACGTGAAGCGGATGGTGGTGAATGCGCACATCTCCTGGTGGCGCAAGTTCCGTCGCCGTGAGGCGCCCGCCGCGGACCCGGTGCGGACTGCGCGAGCCGTTTCCGACGGTACGGCGGCACGCGCCGAGTCCGAGGCGATCTGGGCGCTGTGCGCGACGCTGCCGGACAAACAGCGAGCAGCCGTCGTACTGCGGTTCTACGAAGAGCTGTCGTACGCCGAGATCGCGCAGCTGCTGCACTGCGCGGAGGCGACCGCCCGGTCGCATGTCCATCGCGCACTGGCTGCACTGAAGACCACGCTGAGTACTGAGAGCACGGAAGGAGCCGAGGATGCCTGAGCACGACCCTGAGCAGGAGCTCGGCCCCAAGCTCACGTCTGCCCTGCACAACCAGGCCGCCGGACAGAGCGACCTGCAGACGACCGGACTGGCCCGGGAGGCCCGTCGACGTGTGCGCCGCCGTCGTCAGACGTGGTCGGTGGCAGCAGGCGCCGTACTGGTTGCTGCTGCGATCGGAGGTGTGTGGAGCTTTGCCGGGGGAGAATCGCCCGTTGCCACCAGCAACAGCGACTCCAGCGGTGACAGCAAGGCTGCGGCTCCGAACACGGCACCAGGCGTCGCGCCTTCCGCAGAGGCGGTGGGATGCCCGGTCGACCACCCGATCCTGAAGGCTCCCGGTCCGGACGCTGTGCCGCCCGGCACCGGGCTCGACCTGAACACGATGGTGACCGGGCTCCGTGCCTGCCGCTACGGCCTCGCCGAGGGCGGGACCGGACTGCTCGGCCAGGAGTCGTTCAACGCCGCGACCGCGCAGCAGGTGGTGAACGAGATCAAGGTGCTGCCGGAGCGGAACGCCAAGCTCCCGGTGTTCAAGTGCGCGCCGCAGGTCTCCAAGCCGTCCGAGGCCATCGTGCTCCGCTTCGACACCGCGGCCGGTATCCGCGAGATCTGGGTCTGGTACGACGGCTGTGAGTCAGCCGGGTTCTTCACCGGCACGCACACCTACGGCCTGTTCTCGGCCCCGCTCAAGCTGTTCATGACCGGCTCGGTCCGCCCGTCCGGCGGCACGTACCTCGAAGCCCTCAAGGACTGGTAACTCATTCGACCCCGCGCTGTGACTTGCGGGTCGAGGTGATGGGCCGCACGTTGTCCCGCTCACCGGCGTTGGCACCGGACTCGGTGCTGGTGTGCTTGCCCGGCGCGGTGTGCGACCACAGGAACTGCTGCAGTTGGGCGATCTCCTGGTCGCGCTCGCTCGGGTAGATCTGTTGGCGCAGGCCCTCGTAGTACGCCTCTTCGCGACCGGCGACGGGTTGCTGCGCGGGCCACCCCCGATCGGCCCAGATCTGCCGGATTCCTTCCTCGCGGTCGAGAAACGTCTCGCGCAGTGAGTCAGGCAGCGCGGGCGGCTCGACGCCGGGGTGCTTCGCGTGCCAGGAGTCGTAGTGGGCCTTGATGTCCTCGAGATTCAGGTCGAACTCGGTCTCGGTCAGCTCAGCGGCGTCGTGTCCCCAGGTCAACTTCGAGCCCTGGTGGGTCAGTCGGCTGCACTCGGTCATGGTCAGGCCGCTGAGCCCGCGCCGTAGTGGTCCGGTCAGGTCCTGGCGTAGCTGGTCCCGGTGCGCCTCGGGCACGCGGTCGCCGAGTTGCGTGTCGATCACCCGGTCGGCGATCGCGTTGAACCGCTGCGAACGATCCGTGCTCTCGAGCAGGTCGCGGAGCTCGTCGGGCCCCAACCCGGTGGGTCTGCTGAGCGAGTACATCAGCCGGTCCGTGGCCGTCGTGTACGCCGGGAAGGCGGGGAAGCTGTCCAGCGGCAGATCTTGCTCGGTCAGGCTCTCGGCGATCCGGCCGCCGTACGTTCCGGTGAATCGGTCGGCGAGTGCGTTCTCGAGGGCGATGTCTTCGAGCGACCCGATCGGTGACGCGCCGGGGCCGGTGTCGTCACCCAACCCGGACAGCGAGGCGCGTGCCTGGAACACGGCCATCCTCGTCGCAGCCCCGGCCGCGTACCGCTCCTCGTGGCTGAGCGAATGGCCCTCGATGTAACCAGGACGGGCCGGGTCGAGGATGTGCTCGCGGCTGATCGTCATACTGCCGTCGGAGTCGTAGAGGCCGCTGATCGGTCCGGGCTGCTCGTACAGCTTCCCGTTCCAGTGCGAGGGCCGGCCGGCGTACTCCGCCGTCTTGGCGACGACCGACGCGAACCAGTCGTACTCCCAGGTGCCCGGGAGGATCTCCGGACCGCGCTCGAGGAGTTCGTTCATCTGCGCTCCTCGGCGATCAGTTGTGCGATCGAGCTGTTCACCAGCAGTACGGCGGACCGCTCGTCCGGATCGGCCTGCGGCACCAGGTCGCCGATCCGCTGCAGTGTCTGCTGCAGTACGGCGATCCGCCCCTGCCCGGTGGCAGTCGACAACACTGCTTCGGCGTACAGCCGCTGCGCCTCACGATATGCGTCCATCGGCGCTGATCATTCCTCGTCGGAGGGTCGCCTACCGAGCCGCTCCGCCACCGGAACGGAACCTGTCCACGCGCCACGCCGGAGGCGCCGCCGCCGCGGTCCCCGATGCCGCTGCACCTCCACCGGCAGCTGCGCCCGCGCCGCGGTCCGACTGGCTGCCGTTGTCCAGGAACTGCCGCAGGTGTGCGGTTTCCAGCCCGTCGGCCGGCTGCCGGTACTGCTGCTCGAGCGTGCCGAGGGTGCGTTCGAGATTGCGGATCGCGCGGGCGGAGAATTCCCGTCCCAGACCGTCGAGCGCCAACGGGTCCCGGTACGGCGACTCGTACTTGTGCAGTCCGGCGAGCTCCTGACGCAGTGGCCGGCTGAGACTCTTCCTGACCTGCGCCATGTGCGCCGGCGGCATCAGCCCGGCCAGACGGGTGGCGATGACCAGGTCGGCCATCGTGTTGTAGCGCTGCAGTCGCGGTGTCTGCTCGATGGCCGACAGGACGTCGTCGCGTGGCAGACCGGTGATTCTGTGCAGCCCGGTCAGTACCCCATCGACCCCTGCCTGGAAGCCGGGATACAGCGAGCCACTGAAGGCGCCGATGGAGCCGGGAATCGCCTGGTCCATCTGGATGTCCTGCATGATCAGACCGGTGAGGCTGGTCGCCTTCACCTCCGCGAGGCCTTCGCTGAGTGCTTCGTCCTCAGGGCTCAGCTCTTGAATCGCGTCCGGCGCCGAGTCGTCGCCCAGCTCGGCCTGGTGGTGGTCGGTCTCGTGCACGATCACGGCCACGCCGAGGCGGGCTCTCCGGCGGCCGTCGTGGCTGAGTGTCGCCGGTGCGTCGTACGCGCGCATCACCGGGTTGAGGATCTCCGCGCGGCTGACCGACATCGGTCCGTTCGGAACTGCGGCCGCGAGTACGCCGGTCCGGTCCTCGTACAGCCGGCGGTTCCAGGACGACGGGCGACCGGTCCGGCCTACGACCGCCTCGACGACGTACCGCACCCATTCGTACTCACGGGTGCCGGGCAGGATCTCCGGGCCGAGGGCGATGGTTGCCACGCGCGTCACGATAACTGTTCGCATGGGGCGTGCCGGAGCGGTCAGACTGGGGGGATGGGTCACGTGGATGTCGGCGGTGTGGGGTACGAGTTGCCGGACGGGCGGGTGTTGCTGGACGACATCACGTTCCGGGTCGGGGACGGTGCGAAGGTCGCACTGGTCGGTGCGAACGGCTCCGGCAAGACCACGCTGACCCGGATCATCGCGGGCGACCTGAAGGCCCACAGCGGCAGCATCTCCCGGTCGGGCGGGCTGGGCGTGATGCGGCAGTTCGTCGGCTCGGTGCGCGACTCGTCGACCGTCCGGGACCTGCTGCTGGCCGTTGCGCCGGAGCGGATCCAGCAGGCCGCGGCCAAGCTGGACAAGGCCGAGCTGGCGATGATGGAGGACGACACCGAGAAGACCCAGCTCAAATACGCGCAGGCCGTGTCGGACTGGGGCGAGGTCGGCGGGTACGACGCCGAGGTGTTGTGGGACGTGTGTACGACGGCAGCACTCGGCGTACCGTTCGACCGCTGTCGCTGGCGTGAGGTGAAGACGCTGTCCGGCGGCGAGCAGAAGCGCCTGGTGCTGGAGGCGCTGCTGCGCGGGCCGGACGAGGTACTGATCCTGGACGAGCCGGACAACTACCTCGACGTACCCGGGAAGCGCTGGCTCGAGGAGCAGCTGCGTAGTAGTGACAAGACCGTGCTCTACATCAGCCACGACCGGGAGCTGCTGGCCAACACCGCTACCCGGATCGTCACGGTCGAGCTGGGTGCCGCGGGCAACACCGCGTGGACGCACGGTGGCGGCTTCGCGACGTACCACGAAGCGCGGCGGCACCGGTTCGAGCGGTTCGAGGAGCTGCGCAAGCGGTGGGACGAGGAGCACGCGAAGCTCCGGGCGCAGATGCTGATGTACAAGCAGAAGGCGGCGTACAACTCCGACATGGCGTCGCGCTACCGCGCGTCCCAGACCCGGCTGCGCAAGTTCGAGGAGGCTGGGCCGCCACAGGCGTTGCCGCGCGAGCAGAAGGTCAGCATGCGCCTCACCGGCGGCCGCACCGGCAAGCGGGCCGTCGTGTGCACCCAGCTCGAGCTGACCGGTCTGATGAAGCCGTTCGACCTGGAGGTCTGGTACGGCGAACGTGTTGCCGTGCTGGGATCGAACGGGTCCGGCAAGTCCCACTTCCTGCGGCTGCTGGCCAATGGTGGTTCGGATCCGGATGTGGAGCACCAGCCGGTCGGTGAGGTGAAGATCGCTCCGGTGGCGCACACCGGCAACGCGAAGCTCGGTGCACGCGTACGGCCCGGTTGGTTCGCGCAGACGCATGAGCACCCGGAGTTGATGGGCCGGACGTTGCTGGAGATCCTGCACCGCGGTGACGACCACCGTGAGGGCATGGGGCGTGAGCTGGCGTCACGCAAGCTGGACCGGTACGAGCTGGCGCATGCGGCCGAGCAGACCTTCGACAGTCTGTCCGGTGGGCAGCAGGCCCGGTTCCAGATCCTGCTGCTCGAGCTGTCGGGCGCAACGCTGCTCCTGCTCGACGAGCCCACCGACAACCTGGACGTCGAGTCCGCGGAGGCACTGGAGGACGGTCTGGACGCCTTCGACGGCACAGTGCTCGCCGTGACCCACGACCGCTGGTTCGCCAGGGGCTTCGACCGCTACCTCGTCTTCGGCGCCGACGGCTCCGTCTACGAACCCGACGAACCAGTCTGGGACGAAGGCCGCGTAGAGCGCGCACGCTGACCCTTAGAGTTCTCCCACACCGTGGAGGGGGAACTCCGATGACAGCCGATGTGGCCGCTCGCTGGGCCGGCACCGTTGTCCCGAGCTGGATCTACCGCTGGCTGATGCCCACAGGCTGGGTCGCTGCCATCGTGGTGTCGGTCGCGTCCGACACCGGTCGGTGCTCGGTCGAGGACCCCACGGTGTGCGGGCCGGACCGGACCTTCTCACTGGCGTTGATCGCCTGCTTCGCGGCGCTTGTGCTGCTCTGGTGGCAGCCGGTCCTGGCAGCGGCAGCCGGCTTGCTGTTCCTGGTTATCGAGCTCCGGTACGACGATGTGGCAGGCGCGCGCACCGCCTGGACGGTGTACGGCGCGGCGTGCACCGCTCTGCTCGTCTGGCTCGTTGTCAGTCGTCTGAGGCAACGATCCGTGGCAGCCGGTGTGCCGCGGCGAGAGGTGCGGGTTCCGGCGGCCGCACGGATCGGTGTGACCACCAGGCTCCTCGTAGCCGGGGCTCTGGTGCTCGTGGGCGTCGGTGCGCTCGGTCTGATGCGGTGGCAGGACCAGCGCGAGGAGACCCACCTGCGCCGCGCTGTCGAGCAGACAGCCGTTGTGAAGAGCCAGACCGACGACGGGGACCTCGTCCTCCAGCTGCCTGACGGTCGCCACCACACCGTGACCATGCTGGACGACTATGCCGTCGGCGACAGCATCCCGGTCCTCGTCGACCCCGCCGACAGCGGCTGGCTCCGGCCGCGCGCAGAGCTCGCCGACTACACCTACTGGTACACGATCGCGGGCGGTGCCTGGGTGTTGGCGATCCTGTTCGTACTGCGCGACGTACGCCTCCGCCGGGCCCGCCCCCGCAGGGCCTGGACGGGGCAAGGCCTTCCGGTCCGCATCGAGCCGGACTCCTCCGGCGCCTTCGCGGTCCGATCGGCGGATGGTGCGGTCCTGCTGGGCTTCCTGAACACCGAACTGGACGACGACGAGGGCGATGCGCGGCTGTTCGACGCTTTCGACGCGTTGGACGAGGAGGAGAACGAGGCGCCGGCCAAGCTGAAGAGGGAGTGGGAGGAGACCCTTCGGCGGTACCGGGGCGAGGCGTTGCTGCTAGGAGACCTGGCTGAGGGCAGTTGGCCGTCGCTGCTGCTCGGTGAGCAGGTCCTCCGGCCGATAGGTCCGTTCCGGGCGCCGCGCCGGATGCCATGGCAGACCGAGTCAGTGGACGGACTGCCTCAGGATCGCGTCACTCGAGCAACCAAGGGCGTGCCGTTGGAGCCGACCCAGGAGTTGCCGACCCTGCCCTGGGAGGTGCCTCTGGAGACCAAGCCGTGGTGGGACCGCCCAGGGCTCGTCGCCGTACTGGTGCTGGCACCTGTCGTGATCGGGGCCCTAGCGGTGTGGGGCGAGTGGTTCCTGGCGATTGTGGGGACTCTGATCGCCGGGCAGATGGTTCACTTTGTCGGCGTACGGACGTTCTACCGGGTGACGGCCACCGCGACTGACCTGTGGATTCGCAGCGGCTGGTTCGAGAGGCGCGTGCCCTGGCGGTCCGTCGAGACGGTGGAGGTCGACGAGGACCGGCTGAACCTCGAGAGTGGGGACGACTGGCACGCTGTGGGCGGCATCGAGAAGAAGCAGGTAGCCCGCGTGGCCGCGGTGTTCGAGACGCTGCGGGTGCGGTCTCGCACGGGTCTGCCGGTGGAGGCCGTCGGTCGTCGTGTCGCGCACTGTCTGGTGATCGATGTCGTCTTCCTGACCGTCTGCGCACTGATCCTCGTGCTCGCGCGCTGGAACTCGTTCTAGGGCGCGAGGCACCAGCCGTCGCGGTAGGCGGTCCAGTTGGCTTCGGTGGCGGTGAAGTCGACGTACAGAGCCAGTCCGAAGTTCTGGCGGGTTGAGTTGCCGAGGCCGAGGCGGGCGCCGCGGACTGCTGCGGTGACCGTTTCGGCGTGGCCCCAGTGGGACGGGTTGCTCTCCCAGTACGCCGGGAGGCCCATGAGGAGGACCGTGTTCGGGGGAGTGACCTCTAGCGCCAGCTCGGTCTGCTTGGCGACGTACCCGCCGTACAAGGACTCCAGCGGCATCGCGGTGTCGTAGGACATGACGGCGATCTCGTCGACGCGGCTCGCCACCTTGGCGAAGTACTCCTGCGACCACCACTTGTCGATCGGGATTGCGTGCAGGTACCAGAGTGGGTCGATCTGCGCCGCTGCGACCGAGAGGGTGGTGCCGAGTGCGCGTGTCTCGTCCAGCACGGCCAGGTAGCCCGTCGAGCCGGAGCGGACCGGCTCGAAGTCGTAGTGGATGCCCTGGAAGCCCTGTGCCAGCACGGCTTTCGCCGATGCGACCACCTGCTGGCGGACAGCCGGATCGTCGAGGTTCATGCCAGGGTTCTTGCCCGGTTGTACGACGTCGCCGAGCCAGGCCTGCACGCGTACGACGGGGGCCGCCGCGTGCATCGCGTCGACGAACCAGCTCGCCTTCGGCGAAACCTTTGCCAACGGCAACGAACCGTCGTGCTCGAGCGGACCGGTGTGTACGTACACATCGCGGATTCCGGTGCTTTGCAGGCGCTGCGCCAGTGCGGTCACGTCGGCGGTGGTCTTCCGGCCGTCGACCCAGGCGTGTCCGAGCCAGAGCGCGTCGTGGTTGCGAGTGCGCGCCCCGGCCGACGGCTCACCGGCGTACTGCAAGCGAAGTGAGGCCGCGTAGGTACCGAGGGGAGCGATCATCAGGACGACGACAGCGAGCGCGGCCGAGACGAGGATTCGGCGGGCGCGGGACCACGAGCGCCAGCGGCGTCTCACGAACGCGGCGCCAGGCCGTCGTAGATCAGGGCGAGCATCCGGTCGCGGACCGGTGGCTCGAGTTTGGCCGCGGTCGCGCCGCGGGACGCGCCGATCATCAGCGCGTACACCTCGGCCATCTCCGCGTCCGATCGCACGGCACCGGCCCGTTGCGCCGCGGTAAGTAGGCCGTTGAATGCCTCCCGCATGCCGCGGCCGGCAGCTCGTGCTTCCTCGCCGGCAGCTGCGCCGGCCGCGGTCAGCGCCTCGCCGATCGCCAGCTTCGACGCCGATTCGGACACGACCTGCGTGAAGAACTCGAAGAACGCCTTGCCCGGATCGTCGCTGCCGGCCAGTTCGAGCGCGCGGTCCCGCAGGCGCTCGAGCCGCAACGTCAGCACGGCCTCGAGCAGTTCGGTCTTGGTGGGGAAGTGCCGGAACACGGTGGCGATGCCGACCCCCGCCAGTCGCGCGACATCGTCGGTGGACGCGCTCGGCGATCGCCCGAAGACATCGTCCGCCGCGGTCATGATCCTGGCTCGGTTGTCGCGCGCGTCTGCTCGCACCCCAGCTCCCCTTCGTCGCCCTCAGCCCAAGAGACGCTGCGAACCGGCTCAGGGTTGTAAACGAAGTCGTTACTCCATATATTCGAAGTCATCACTCCGTTTATCTCCTGTGAGGAATCCGATGACTCCCGAAGAGCTCTTCCTGAAGCTGGTCCACGGCGTCGCCGACCGCGACTTCGCCGTACTGCCGGGCCTGTACGCCGAGCAGACCGACGTACGCCACCCGATGAACCCGTATGGCGACCACCCGCTGCTGACCCGCGCCGCCCTCGAGGAGCACTTCGGCGTGAACGGTCCGCGGGTGAGCGAGGTGGTCCGCTTCCAGCCGGCCAACATCCGCGTCCATCAGACGGCCGACCCCGAGGTGATCGTTGCCGAATTCGAGTACGCCGGCACTGTGCTGGCGACTGGCGAGCCGTTCACCGCCCCTGCGATCTTCGTACTCCGGGTCCGCGACGGCCTGATCGTCGAGTCCCGCGACTACATCGACCACCTGGCGATGATCCGAGCCCGCGGCCAGGTCGACCAACTCATCACCCACCTCCGGGAACCGTCCGCCACCCCCGCCACGTCCTAGCCCCAGAGCCGCCCGATGGCCCCGGACCGAGACACCAAGCCCGCCCGGGGCCATCTCCAATTCCCCACCCCGCTCGTGCCGCCATCGGGCTGGTCAGCGGGGGTGGGGGTCGGTGAAGTGGTAGTGCTGGGCGAGGGTTGAGGTGCGGAGTACTTGGCCGGTGTGGTGGATGACGTTTGGGTCGGTGGCTAGGGCTGCGACTGCTCGGCCGACGAAGAGTGGGGATTCGGAGTCGGTCAGGTCGATGAACTCCGCCGCGCGGAGGACCGACTCGGTGCGCACGAGGCCGGGATAGAGCGAAACCGCGGTGACGCCGTGGTCGCGGAGTTCGTGGGCCATGCACGCGATCATGTGGTCGGTTGCCGCTTTTGCAGCGCCGTACGCGACGCCGGTTTCGGTCTTCTCGGCACCTTCCGACGACACGTTGACGATCAGGCCGGACCCGGCGGTGACCATAGTCGGAGCTGCCGCAACAGTCGTCACGTAGTGCGCTCGTACGCCGGCCTGGAACGCTGAATCCCAGCGCTCGAGGGGCTGCGTCCAGAAACCGGCCTCCTCCCAGAACGGCGTACCGTCCCAGAAGTACTCGTAACCGCCCCACACGTTGTTGACGAGTACGTCGATCCGCCCGGCCTCATCAACCACCCGCCGCACGGCGGCCCGCGTCTGCTCGTCATCGCGATGGTCACACGCGATCGCCACCCCGCGCCCACCCAGCGCGGTGACCTCCGCCGCGGTCTCCTCGACAGTCCCCGGCAGCGGCGTGGGCGGCGCCGCGCCAGTCGTCGTCCGCCCGGTCACGTAAACAGTCGCCCCCTGCTCGGCGAGCCCGAGAGCGATCCCCTTCCCCACCCCACGACTCGCCCCGGTGACGAGCGCAACCTTCCCCACCAACGTCGCCATTGACCGAAGCTAACAGCGCCCACAGACAGAAAACCGCGGAGCAGGCCTCTAGATGTCCGCCGGCGGCTGCGGTCCGTCGGGGCGGCAGCGCGAGCACCAGGTCGCAACGCCGGCGACACTTGGACGGGACGCATCCGGCGGGCCGAGGTGGAGCGCGCGGAGTGGTTGCGGTGAGGAGCGGAGCGACGAAGGTAGCGCCTGCGAAGGGACGCGGGGGCCTACAAGCAAACGGCCCCTCGACCAGGGAGTGGTCGAGGGGCCGTACAAAGAGAGGGTCAGCGGTCGCCCATGGGGACGTACTGGACGCCTCGGGCGCCGGTGTAGATCTGCTTGGGGCGGGCGATCTTCTGGTCGCCGTCGCCGAGCATTTCGAGCCACTGGGCCAGCCAGCCGGAGGTGCGGGGGATGGCGAACAGGACCGTGAACATCTCCGGCGGGAACTGCAGGGCCTCGTAGATCAGGCCGGAGTAGAAGTCGACGTTCGGGTAGAGCTTGCGGGAGACGAAGTACTCGTCCTCCAGCGCGATCTTCTCCAGCTCGACGGCGATCTTCAGCAGCGGGTTGATGCCGGTGACCTCGAAGACGTCGTCGGCGGCCTTCTTGATGATCTTCGCGCGCGGGTCGTAGTTCTTGTAGACCCGGTGGCCGAAGCCCATCAGCCGCTCTTCGCCGTTCTTCACGCCCTCGATGAACGAACCGACGTTGTCGACCGAACCGATCCGGCGGAGCATCTTCAGCACGGCCTCGTTGGCGCCGCCGTGCAGCGGGCCGTAGAGGGCACCGATCCCGCCGGCCACCGCGGTGTACGGGTCGACCTGGGTGGAGCCGATCGCGCGGACCGCGTTGGTGGACGCGTTCTGCTCGTGGTCGGCGTGCAGGATGAACAGGATCTCCAGCGCCCGCACCAGGCGGTCGTCGGCGGCGTACTTCGGCTCGCTCATCTTGAACAGCATCGACAGGAAGTTCGCCGTGTAGCTGAGCTCGTTGTCCGGGTACACGTACGGCTTGCCCTGCGCGTGGCGGAACGCGAACGCGCCCAGCGTCGGCATCTTGGCGATCAGCCGGCGGATCTGCAGCGCCCGCGACTCCTCGTCGAAGATGTTGCGCGACTCGGGGTAGAACGTGGACAGCGCGCCGACCGAGGCCAGCAGCATGCCCATCGGGTGTGCGTCGTACCGGAAGCCCTGCATGAAGGTCTTCAGGTTCTCGTGCACGAACGTGTGATACGTCACGTCGTGTGCCCAGGCCTCGTACTCCGCCTTGTTGGGCAGCTTGCCGTTCACCAGGAGGTACGCGACCTCGAGGTAGTTGGACTGCTCGGCGAGCTGCTCGATCGGGTACCCGCGGTACTCCAGGATGCCCTTGTCGCCGTCGATGAACGTGACGGAGGAGCGGCAGGACGCGGTGTTGACGAAGCCCGGGTCGTAGGTGGCCAGGCCACCGTCGCCGTCGGATGCGCTGATCTGCTTGAGGTCGGCGGCACGGATAGTGCCATCGGTGATGGCAAGGTCGAAGTCCTTGCCGGTCCGGTTGTCCCGGACGGTGAGCGACTGTTCGGTCACAATGCCCTCTTCGGAAGCTGGCGTCATCGCCTGGATGAATGAGGGTAGATCAGCCGGCGGGACGCGGGTTCGGACTGCAATCTTCACCGCTAAACTAGTGCGGTCCTCAGCTGCTTCCAAGCCGGGGTCCCCTCGGCGTGTGGGCTCGCTTTGACCCACGCGTGCCGTCGCCGGTATTCTGGGCTGCTGTTGTGCGTTCCAGGTCGATGCCGTGTCGGCTGACCGCTCGCCGACGTCCAGTTTTAGTCAACCTCTGAGAAACGAAGGTCAACGACCGTGCGCACGTACAGCCCGAAGCCTGCTGACGTCACTCGTGAGTGGCACGTGATCGACGCCACCGACGTCACGCTCGGTCGGCTCGCCGTCCAGATCGCCACCCTGCTGCGCGGCAAGCACAAGCCGACGTTCGCCCCGCACGTGGACGGCGGCGACTTCGTCATCGTCGTCAACGCCTCCAAGGTGGCCCTGTCGGGCACCAAGCGGACCGACAAGCTGGCGTACCGCCACTCGGGTCACCCGGGTGGTCTGACCGCGACGCCGATCGGCGAGATCCTCGACAAGGACCCGCGTAAGGCCGTCGAGAAGGCCGTCTGGGGGATGCTGCCGAAGAACCGCCTGAGCCGGAAGCTGCTGACCAAGCTGAAGGTGTACGCCGGCCCGGAGCACCCGCACACGGCCCAGCAGCCGAAGCCGTTCGAGATCACCCAGATCGCCCAGTAAGCGATCGACGAACCAGGTAAACGAGGATTCACAGCGTGAGCGACATCACCACCGAGACCGAAGAGTTCGACCCCGAGGTCCCCATCGACAGCGAGGGCCCGGTCGCCTACACCTCCGAGACGAACCCGACTCCGGAGCAGCGCGCCGAGACGGGTCGGGTCGCGGTCATCAACCCGGCCGGCGCCACTGGTCGCCGCAAGGAGGCCGTCGCCCGCGTCCGGATCGTCCCGGGCACCGGCAAGTGGAAGATCAACGGGAAGGACCTCGACGTCTACTTCCCGAACAAGGTCCACCAGCAGCACGTGAACGAGCCGTTCGTCGTCGCGGGCCTCGAGGGCTCGTACGACGTGATCGCCCGGATCAACGGCGGCGGTATCACCGGCCAGGCCGGTGCGCTGCAGCTCGGTGTCGCCCGCTGCCTGAACGCGGCCGACCTCGAGGCCAACCGTCCGGGTCTGAAGAAGGCCGGTCTGCTCACCCGCGACGCGCGGATCAAGGAGCGTAAGAAGGCCGGTCTCAAGAAGGCCCGTAAGGCGCCTCAGTACAGCAAGCGCTGATCACCTGATGGGGCGTTTGTTCGGTACGGACGGAGTCCGTGGCCTGGCGAACGTGGACCTGACCGCGGAGCTGGCGCTCGACCTGTCGGTCGCGGCAGCTCACGTACTCGGCGAGGCCGGTGCCTTCGAAGGGCACCGGCCGCGCGCCGTTGTGGGCCGGGATCCTCGTGCCAGTGGTGAGTTCCTCGAAGCCGCCGTCGTCGCTGGTCTTGCCAGCGCCGGCGTCGATGTCGTCCGGCTCGGCGTCCTGCCGACCCCGGCCGTCGCGTACCTGACCGGCTCGACCGGCGCCGATCTCGGTGTGATGCTGTCCGCCAGCCACAACCCGATGCCGGACAACGGCATCAAGTTCCTGGCCCGCGGCGGGATCAAGCTCGACGACGTGATCGAGGACGCCATCGAGGCCCGGATGAACGAGGAGTGGCAGCGCCCGACCGGCGCTGACGTCGGCCGGGTCACCGACGACGGGCAGGGCTTCGAGACCTATGTCTCGCACCTGGTCCGCTCGGCCCCGAACCGGTTCGACGGTCTCAAGGTCGTCATCGACTGCGCGAACGGCGCGGCCTCGCAGACCGCGCCGGAGGCACTGCGCCGGCTCGGCGCGGAGGTGGTCACGGTCGCTGCCGCGCCGGATGGCCTGAACATCAACCTGAACTGCGGATCCACGCATATCGAGGGTCTGCAGCGTGAGGTGATCGGTCACCGCGCGGACGTCGGCATCGCGCTCGACGGCGACGCGGACCGCTGCCTGGCGGTGGACGCGAACGGCGAGCTCGTCGACGGCGACCAGATCCTCGCGGTCCTGGCGCTCGCGATGCGCGACAGCGGCCGGCTGTCGAACGACACGGTCGTCGCGACCGTGATGAGCAACCTGGGCTTCGTCCAGGCGATGGTGCGGGAGCGGATCGCGGTCGAGCAGACCAAGGTCGGCGACCGGTACGTGCTCGAGGCAATGAAGGCCGGCGGCCACAAGCTCGGCGGTGAGCAGTCCGGGCACGTGATCCTGTCCGACCACGCCACCACCGGCGACGGCACGCTGACCGCGGTCATGCTGCTGGCCCGGGTCGCGCAGACGGGGAAGACCCTGGCCGATCTGGCCGGCGCGATGACCCGCCTCCCGCAGGTCCTGGTCAATGTGAAGGACGTGGACAAGAACCGCGCAGGCACCGATGCCGCAGTCCAGTCCGCCGTCGCGGATGCCACCTCCCGACTGGGTGACTCGGGCCGGGTTCTGCTCCGCCCGTCGGGCACCGAGCCGCTCGTCCGCGTCATGGTCGAGGCCGAGTCCTCGGACACCGCACACGAGATCGCCCATTCCCTCGCCGACGTCGTCGCGACTTCGCTCAAGCTGTAGAACTCTGCACAACCAAGGACGCCGGAGAGCCGCCAGGCTCTCCGGCGTCCTTGCGTTCGCGGTCGTTGTGCCTAAGGACAGGAGGTAGTGCCGATTTCGTCGCCGTGGCGGCGGCTCTCAGGCGTGAGGTCTGGTTCAGTGGGCGTATACGTCCTGTCGTTACGGCACCATCACCGGAGGGATGAGCGTGGAGCGGGAGTTGGGATTGTTCCTGCATCTGGCGCGCACGTTGAACTACGGGCGGACCAGCCTCGAGTGCCATGTGAGCGCGGCGACACTGACCCGGACCATCCAGCGGCTGGAGAGGCGGGTCGGCGCCCGGTTGCTGGATCGCGGGCCGCGGGGTGTCGTACTGACCGAAGAGGGTCGGCGGTTCACGGCGTACGCCGAGCAGGCGCTGGAGCTGTGGGGCGACTACCAGGCCGGATCCGACGAGCCGGCCGGGCTGACCGGCGACCTGCGGATCTTCGCCACCGTCACGGCATGCCAGACTCTTCTGCCCGACCTTCTCGAGCCGTTGCGGGCAACGCATCCGCAGATCCGGCTCGATGTGCGGACCGGTGATGCCGCGGCCGCTCTCGCGCGACTCGACGAGGGCGAGGTCGATGCAGCCGTCGCGGGTATCCCGAAGCGCCTTCCGCAGACGCTCGTGAGTCGACCGGTGGCAGTCACGGACCTCGTGCTGGTGCACGCCCGGGACAGCGAGCCCGACGGGTCGTACGTCGTACCCGCGCGCGGCCTGGTTCGGGAGACGGCGTTCCGGTGGTTCCGCAGATCGGGGGTGAAGCCAACGATCGCCGCGGAGCCGGACGGGCACGAGGCGCTGCTTGCCCTGGTGGCGCTGGGATGCGGGACCGGCGTCGTGCCGCGGCTGGTGCTGGACTCGTCGGCGGTGCGCGAGCGGCTGGTCGAAGTGCCGGCGGAGCTGGGGGAGCTGACTATCGGGCTTTGCGTGCGGCGCGGCGACCTGCGGAGGCCTTTGGTTGCGGCGCTTTGGGGGCTGTGACCGTCGCTCCGGGGAAGAGTTTGGCGGGGACCAGTTGGGGCGGGAGCGGGTCGGCGCCTTCGAGTTCGCGGATCAGAGCCTCGGTGCCGAGCTGGCCGAGCTCGGGCCCCGGGGTTCGCATCATCGTGAGCTCGGGATCCGTCATCGCCGCGGTTTCCGGGACCATCAGCAGGGACAGGACCGACACGTCGGCGGGGATCTCGCGACCGCTGCGCCTCAGGCCGGCGACGACGCCGAGCGCGGCGTACTCGTTCAGGACCAGGACCGCTGTCGTCTCCGGATGCTCGGCCAGCAAGCGCTCCGCGGCCAGCTTGCCGGCCTGAGTGGTGTCCGAACAGGGCAGGACGACGACGGGCAGTCCGTACGACGCGGCGACCCGGCGATAGGCGTCCTCGGTCCGGACCCAGGGACCGTAGGCGTGGAACCGCGGATCGTCCAGATCGCCCGAGATCAAGGCCATTTCGCGATGCCCGTGGTCGTACAGATGCTTCACCGCATCCTCGACCGTCGTGTCGAAGTCGATGTCGACGTGCGACAAACCCTCGAGCTCGGTCGTCCGGCCGATCAACGCGAACGGCGTACCGGCCTGCTGCAGTACGTCGACTCGCGGATCGTCCAGCTGCACCTCCATCAGCACGACGCCGTCGACCAGGCCCTGCCCGAGCAGCTCTCGCAGTTCGACCCCGTCGTTGCCGACTGGCCAGAGCACCAGGTGGTAGTCCTCCTTGCGTGCCGCCTCGGCCGCGCTGGTGAAGAACTCCGCGGTCGACATCCCGAACCGGTGCTCGAGCGCCGGGTAGGCCATCGCGATGATGTGCGTACGCCGACTGGCCAGCGCGCGGGCCACCATGTTGCGTCGATAGCCGAGTTCGACCATCGCCTGCTCGATCCGCGCCCGGGTCGCCGCCGTCACCGGTTTGGTGTCGTTCAGCAGGAACGAGACGGTCGCGATCGACACCCCGGCACGCTGAGCGACGTCCCGCATCGTGACCATCGAATCCCCCTCTGAACTCTTGACAGCGATGTGACCTACGGAACATAGTCCTTCAACGCCTCAGTTAAGCGGTTTACCGCCCAATCGACAAGTGCAGCACGGTTTTCCCTCGTCCGTTGGTTAAACGCTTAGAAGGAGTCCGATGTCATGATCAGCAAGCGGATCGCCGCCGCGCTGGCGGGTGCGACGACGGTGTCGCTCCTGCTGGTCGCCTGCGGTGACAACGGCGGCGGTGGCCAGTCGTCGTCATCGTCCGGCGACAGCGTCAAGAGCCTCACGATCCTGGACTACTACAACAACGACCCGGACAAATCCCTTGTCCAGAAGGGACTTGACTCCTGCGCGTCGCAGCTCGGCATCACGATCCAACGGGAGACGGTGCCTGGTGACACCTTGATCCAGAAGGTGCTGCAGCAGGCGTCCTCGAAGACGCTGCCCGACGTGCTGATGCTCGACAACCCCGACGTACAGCAGATCGCCGCGACCGGCGCGCTGGCGCCCCTGAACGACATGGGGCTGAACGGCGACGGAGTCATCAAGGGCATGGTCGACGCGACGTCGTACCAGGGCAAGCTCTACGGACTCGCGCCGGTGACCAACACGATCGCGTTGTTCTACAACAAGGACATGCTGGCCGAGGCCGGCGTCCAGCCACCGAAGACCTGGGACGAGCTGAAGGCCGCGGCCAAGAAGCTCACCAAGCCCGGCCGGTACGGAATGGCGTTCAACGCGAACGCGACGTACGAAGGTTCGTGGCAGTTCCTGCCGGCGATGTGGACCAACGGCGGTGACGAGACCGACCTGACCAGCCCGCAGGTGGCCGAAGCCCTGCAACTGTGGGTGGACCTGGTGAAGTCGGGTTCGGCGTCGAAGAGCGTCATCAACTGGACCCAGGGCGACGTCAACGACCAGTTCATCGCTGGCAAGGCCGCGATGATGGTGAACGGGCCCTGGCAGATCCCGGCGCTGAACAAGTACCCCAAGATCAAGTGGGACGTGGTCACGTTCCCGCTGAACAAGCCGGACCAGACGCCGGTCGCACCGCTCGGCGGCGAGGCCTGGACCGTCCCGCTGAACAAGGACCAGGCCAAGCAGCAGAAGGCCGCGGACTTCGTGAAGTGCCTGAACTCGGACGCGAACGAGCTGGCCTGGGCGAAGGCCCGGTTCACCCTCCCGACCAAGCTCGCGCTGCTCGACCAGTACGCCAAGGACGTGCCATCGATGAAGGCCTTCGCCGAGCAGGTGAAGACCGCCCGCGCGCGGACCGGCAAGCTCGGCGACAAGTGGCCCGACGCGGCGAAGGTGATCTACCAGGCCATCCAGCTGGCGCTGACCGGTAAGGCCTCTGCCCAGGACGCCTTCAAGCAGGCCTCCGGGGGCTGATCCGATGGTGGTACTCACACGTACGACGGTGGCCGGCCGCGAGCGCGTTCGCGGCCGGCGCCGCCGGGGCGAGGACCTGACCAAGGTCCTGTTCGTGCTCCCGGCCGCGGTGGCGATGATCGCCCTGTTCGGCTACCCGGTGGTGAAGAACCTGCTGATGAGTCTGCAGGACTACACCCTGAAGACGTTCTTCACCGGCGTCGCGCCGTGGGTCGGGCTGCAGAACTACTCCACGGTGGTGCACGACAAGCTGTTCGCGGACGCGATGCTCAACACCGCGCTGTTCACAATCGGGTCGATCGCATTCCAGTTCGTGATCGGGCTCGGCCTGGCGCTGTTCTTCCGGAATCGCTTCCCGCTCGGCGGCCTGCTGCGCTCCCTGCTCCTGCTGCCGTGGCTGCTGCCGCTGATCGTGTCGAGTGCTACCTGGCGCTCGATCCTCGAGCAGGACAGCGGCATCCTCAACCGGACCCTGATGGGCCTGCACATCGTCAACGATCCGGTGCCGTGGCTGAACTCGCCGTCGGTCGCGCTGATCGCGGTGATCGGCGTGAACATCTGGATCGGCATCCCGTTCAACGTGACGCTGCTGTACTCCGGTCTGTCCGAGATCCCGGACGAGTTGTACGAAGCCGGGCAGCTCGACGGCGCGACCGGATGGCGCGCGTTCTTCCACATCACCTGGCCGAACCTGCGCTCGGTGGCGGGTGTGGTGCTGATGCTCGGGGTCGTCTACACGATCAAGGTCCTCGACATCATCCTCGGCCTCACCGGCGGTGGACCGGCGAACGCGACGCAGACGCTCGCCACCCAGTCGTACGAGAAATCCTTTGTGGACTTCAAGTTCGGGCAGGGCGCCGCGTTGAGCAACATCCTGATCGCGATCTCGTTCGTGTTCGCGATCTTCTACCTGCGCAGCACCCGCCGCGCGGTCGACGAGTAGGAGGTCAGCATGCGACGTACGGCGTACACCGTCATCGGGATCGTGATCCTGGCCGTGATGCTATTCCCGGTCTACTGGATGGTCAACGCGTCCCTGCAGCCGTCCGGGAACACGTTGACCGCCGGCTTCCTGCCGTTGCACCCGACGTTCACCGGCTACAAGCGCGCCCTCGACGAGCAGGGCGGCAACCTCGTCACCAGCATGATCATCGCGGCCGGGACCGTCGTCCTCAGTCTCGCGATCGCGACCCCGTGTGCGTACGCGCTCTCGCAGTTCCGCTCCCGCTGGGTGTCGATCGGGCTGCTGGCGATCCTGATCTCGCAGATGATCCCGGGGATCGTGATCGCGAACGCGTTGTACACGGCGTACGAACGGATCGGGCTGCTGAACTCGATCCCCGGTCTGATCGTGGCGAACTGCAGCAGCGGGATACCGTTCGCGATCCTGATCCTGCGGTCGTTCATGATGTCGCTGCCGCCGTCGCTGGTGGAGGCCGCGCGGGTGGACGGCGCCGGGCTGTTCCGGGCGTTCGTGGCGATCGTGCTGCCGATCAGCAGGAACTCGCTGATCACCGCGGGACTGTTCAGTTTCCTCTTCTCCTGGAGCGACTTCCTGTTCGCGCTGACGCTGACCACGAAGGGCGGCGTACGGCCGGTGACGCTGGGGATCTACCAGTACCTCGGCACGCAGGTGCAGAACTGGAACGCGGTGATGGCGACCGCGGTGCTCTCGGCGATCCCGGCCATCGTGCTGCTGGTCGCCGCGCAGAAGTACATCGCCGCCGGTGCCATCGGCGGGGCAGTCAAATAACCCTTTAAGGACAACGAATATGACGTTGAACGTACTCGTCTGGGGCGAGAACCGGCACGAGCAGATCGAGCCGCACGTCCGCGAGATCTACCCGGACGGCATGCACGAGACCATCGCCGCCGGTATCCGCGAGAACCTCTCCGACGCCAAGGTCTCCACCACGACGCTGGACGAGCCGGAGCACGGCCTGACCGACGAGGTGCTGGCCGGGACCGACGTCCTCGTGTGGTGGGGGCATGCCGCGCACGGTGAGGTCGACGACAAGGTGGTCGATCGCGTGTACCAGCACGTCCTGTCGGGTATGGGCCTGATCGTGCTGCACTCCGGTCACTGGTCCAAGATCTTCGGCAAGCTGATGGGTACGACGTGCACCCTGCGCTGGCGCAGTGAGCGCGACCGCGAGCTGGTGTGGACGATCAACCCGACACACCCGATCGCGCAGGGCGTCCCGCACCCGATCGTGATCGAGCAGCAGGAGATGTACGGCGAGTTCTTCGACATCCCGGTGCCGGACGAACTGGTCTTCGTGTCGTCGTTCTCCGGCGGCGAGGTGTTCCGCTCGGGCTGCACGTTCCGCCGCGGGCACGGCAAGATCTTCTACTTCTCACCCGGCGACCAGGACTACCCGGTGTACCACCACAAGGACGTCCGCAAGGTGATCGCGAACGGCGTGAAGTGGGCTCGCACCGATCTGCCCGAGCGGGCGCTGCCGACCTTGCTGCGCTACGAGACCGACGACTTCTTCAACGGTCACGGCTACTCCGGCCCGATCGAGGAGCCCGCGGATGCCTGAGCCCTTGCGGCTGATCCAGGTCGGCGCCGGCGGTATGGGCCGGGCCTGGCTCCGTACCATCGCCGCGAACGCGGACGTCGAGCTGGTCGGCCTGGTCGACCTGGACCTCGAAACCGCCCGGTCCGCCGCTGACCAGCACGGCTTCCCCGATCTCCCCATTGCGAGCTCTATCGACGAACTGAGCAAGGATGCTGACGCGGTCATCGACGTCACCGTCCCGGTCGCCCATCCGAAAGTCAGCGTCGACGCACTCCTCGGCGGCCTCCCGGTGCTGTGCGAGAAGCCACTGGCCGAGACAGTCCGCGAGTGCCTGGTCATGGTGGCGGCGAGCGAGGTCAGCGGGAAGCTGTTGATGGTCTCGCAATCCCGGCGCTACTTCCGCGCCGTGGCAGCCTTCCAACGGCAGTTGGCCGAGCTCGGGCCGATCGGCACGCTGTCGTGCGAGTTCTACAAAGCCCCCCACTTCAGCGGCTTCCGCGAACGCATGGCCGAACCGCTCCTCGTCGACATGGCGATCCACCAGTTCGACCTGTCCCGCAAGCTCATGGGGTCCGAGCCGGTCTCGGTGTACTGCGACTCGTACAACCCGCCCTGGAGCTGGTTCGACGGTAACGCCGCCGCGTCCGCGATCTTCACGTACGCCGACGGCTCCCGCTTCACCTTCACCGGCAGTTGGTGCGCCCCGGGCCTCGAAACCTCCTGGAACGGTTTCTGGCGCGCGAGCACCGCCGCCGGCACAGCAACCTGGGACGGCGACAACGCGCCCGTCGCCGAGCTCGTGTCGGGCGAGCCCCTGCCGGCCGTCATGTCCGACGAACCCCAGGAGATCGCCGGCTCGCTGGTCGAGTTCGTGAACGCGGTCCGTACGTCGGCAACCCCGCAATCCGAGGTCCATTCCAACGTCGTAAGCCTGGCGATGGTCGAAGCCGCCGTCCGCTCCGCCACCACCGGAGCCCCGGTCCGCATCGCCGACGTCATCACCGAGGCCCACACCGAGGCCATCGCCACCACCCAGGACCCAGCCCTGCAGGCAGCCCTCAAGTCCTGGCCCAACCCGCTCAAGGCAGTCGGTCTGGAGCCCTAGCCTTTCAGTCCGTGCAACAGGGCGGTGCGTACATTGCGCTTGCTGCAATGTGCGCACCGCCCTTTGACTGGTGGCATGAAGAGTTCGGTGTTTCGGGTCGAGAGCATGGTCGTGCCGGGTGGGACGGAGTCCATCGTGCGGGGCGGACGGGACCTGTTCCCGCTGCTGCCCGAAGCGCTGCACGGGGTGGAGCGCATCGGCGTACTGGGTTGGGGGCCGCAGGGACGGGCGCAGGCCCTGAACCTGAGGGACTCGCTCGCCGGGACCGGGATCACCGTGAGCGTTGGGCTTCGGCCGGGGTCGGCGTCCGCGGAGGATGCTCGGGCCGAGGGGTTCAGCGAGGACGACGGCACGCTCGGCGACTGGCTGGAGGTTGCGGCCGCATCCGACCTGGTTATCTTGCTCATCGCCGACGCCGCCCTCGCCGCTGAGCACGAGAAGATCTTCGCGGTGCTGAAGCCGGGCGCCACCATCGGCCTCTCGCACGGCTTCCTCCTGGGCCACCTGGAGGCGATCGGATCGGCCTTCCCTGAAGGGCATCCGGTGATCGCGGTCTGTCCGAAAGGGATGGGAGATTCCGTCCGCCGTCTCTACCGGCAAGGTGAAACGGTGAACGGGGCCGGGATCAACGCGAGCATCGCCGTCCACGCGGATCCGGACGGGCAGGGGTGGGACCGGGCGCTCGCGTGGTCGATCGGGCTGGGGTCGCCGTACACGTTCGCGACCACGCTGGCCGACGAGTACCGGTCCGACATCGTCGGTGAGCGGGCGATCCTGCTCGGCGCCGTCCACGGGCTGGTGGAGGCGCTGTACAGGTACTTCCGGATCGGCGGGTCCGATCCGGTGACGGCGTACGAGCGTTCCACCGAGGCGATCACCGGGCCGATCGCACGGACGATCTCGAACGAGGGCCTGGCCGCCGTCCGCGCGGCCTGCGGGGATCAGGACCTGTTCGACCGCGCGTACTCCGCGGCGTACCGGCCGGCCCGCGACCTCGTCGCGGAGATCTACGATGAAGTTGCCGACGGCACCGAGTTGCGGAGCGTGATCCTGGCCGAGCAGCGGCTCGCCACCCGGCCGATGACCGAGATCGGCGGCAGCCCGATG
The DNA here is from genome assembly GCF_004365355.1 of Kribbella pratensis. GTDB lineage: Bacteria > Actinomycetota > Actinomycetes > Propionibacteriales > Kribbellaceae > Kribbella. The sequence continues at coordinate 212,870 of NZ_SODP01000003.1, forward strand.
TGGTCGCACAGCGCCGAGGTGCACGCCCGCCGCACAACAGCCGACCAAAAGATCGATCCGGTCACCGCGGGACTGTTCGTCGCGACGATGATGGCGCAGGTCGACGAGTTCGCCGCCCGCGGGCACGCCTGGTCGGAGATCGTGAACGAGTCGGTGATCGAAGCGGTCGACTCGCTGCTGCCGTACATGCACGCCCGCGACGTCGCGTACATGGTCGACAACTGCTCCCGCACCGCCCGCCTCGGCACCCGCCGCTGGGGCCCGCGCTTCCAGGCGGCGTACGAGCAGATCGCCCTCCCGCGGCTCGACCGTCCCGCGGACCGAGCACTGCTGGAGGACTTCGAAGGCAACCCCGCCCACGACGCTCTGGCCGCGGCTGCGAAGCTACGCCCCTCGGTGGATATTTCCGTTTAGCCTGGGCGCCATGACGTCCCCGACGATGACGCGGTCACGGCTGATCCCCATGCGCCCGCGGGATCCGCACGAGCCCGGCCGGACCGCGTCCTCGCTCGAGCTGTTCTTCGACCTGGTGTTCGTGGTCGCGGTGAGTGTCGCCGCGTCCGAGTTGCATCACGCGCTGTCGGACAAGCACATCGTCGACGGCCTGGGGTCGTACGCGATGGTGTTCTTCGCGATCTGGTGGGCGTGGATGAACTTCACCTGGTTCGCCACCTCGTTCGCCACCGACGACTGGCTCTACCGGCTGCTGACGATCCTGCAGATGAGCGGGGTGCTCGTGCTCGCCGCAGGCATCGAGCAGGTCTTCGCCGACCGCGATTTCACCGTGGTGGTCTTCGGGTACGTCGTGATGCGGGTCGCGATGATCGCGCAATGGCTGCGGGCATCGCACCGGACCGGGGAGAGCCGGCAGGCGACCCTGCGGTACGCCGCTGGGATCGCCGTCGTGCAGGTGCTGTGGCTGACCACGTTGGCGATGTCCGGGACGGTGGTGGTGGTCGCCTGGTGCGTGTTCGTGCTCGCCGAACTCCTCGTGCCTGTCGTCGCGGAGCGGCGCTGGACGACGCCGTGGCACCCGCACCACATCACGGAGCGGTACGGCCTGTTCACGCTGATCCTGCTCGGCGAGAGCCTGCTCGCGTCCGCCAACGCGATCATCGAGGCCGTCCACGACCACGAGGCGCTCGGCCCGCTGATCGCGCTCTCCGTGCTCACGCTCGTGGTCACGGCGGCGATGTGGTGGATCTACTTCTGGCCGCCGCACCACACCGCGATCAGGACGTTCGCGAGCTCGATACGGTACGGCTACGTGCACTACTTCGTCTTCGCCGCGGCCGGCGCGTTCTCGGCCGGGATCGAGGTCGAGATCGACAGCATCACGCACCACACCGAGCTGAGCGAGGTCGCCGCCTCCTACACGGTGACGATCCCGATCGCGATCTTCGTCTTCGGCATCTGGTGGATCGCGATCAAGGACAATGCAGATCGGACGGTCAACATCGTCGTACCGCTCGGTGCCGGCCTGGTCCTGCTGGATCCGCTGATCCCGATCCCGTTCGCCCTGACCGCCGTCTTCATGGCGCTGATCGTGGCGACGCTCGTCATCCACCCGCCGGTGCAGCGTTCAGATGAGGGCTCAGGCGGGGGTGCCTAGCTCGGCCAGGGCGGTGGCCACGCGGCCGTGAGCGGCGTCAAGGGCGGCTCGGGCTTGGGCGACGGGTGATCCGGTCAGGAGGTGGACGAGGGCCGGCTTGAGCTCGCCGTCGGCCTCGGCCAGGGCGGCTTCGCAGGCGGCCTCGTCGGCGCCGGTGGCCTCGGCGAGGATGCGCAGCATCCGGCCGCGGAGCTTGGCGTTGGTCGCCACCAGGTCGACCATCAGGTTGGACCAGGTGCGGCCGAGCTTGATCATCAGCGTCGTCGAGAACGCGTTCAGGATCATCTTCTGCGCGGTGCCGGCCTTCAACCGGGTCGAGCCGGCGATGACCTCGGGGCCGGTGTCCGCGGCGATCACGACGTCGGCCAGCGGCGCCAGCGGGGCGTCCGGGTTCGACGTGACCAGCACGGTGGTCGCCCCGGCCGCGCGGGCGGCCTTCAGGGCGCCGGCGACGTACGGCGTGCTTCCGGAAGCGGCGAGGCCGACGACGAGGTCCTGGCCGGTGACCGCGGCCGCATCGGCGGCGCCGCCGTCCTCGGAGTCCTCGACGTTCTCGACCGCGCGCAGCAGCGCCTCCATCCCGCCGGCGTGGTGGGCGACCACCAGTCCGTCCGGCACGTGGAACGTGGGCAGCAGCTCGGCGGCGTCCAGGACCGCCAGGCGTCCCGACGTACCGGCGCCGAAGTAATGCACCCGGCCGCCGCCGCGGACCGCCTCGACGGCGGCGTCGACGGCCTTGGTCAGCTCCGGGATCACAGCACTGACGGCACCCGCGACGCGGGCGTCCTCGTTGTTCAGCATCTGGAGGATCTCGGACGTGCCCACCGCATCGATGGCGAGCGTCCTCGGGTTGCGCTGCTCGGTCGGTGAGGTCACAGGATCGATGTTAGTTTTCTACTGAAGGTTTTTCAATTCCGTTCATCTTTGACGGAAATGGTTGACGTCACTCGGATCCTTTGAGCCGGTGCCCGCGGACCGCGCTGGCGGTCTCCTCGAGCGCCTTCCGGGCGTCCGGCAGCACCTGCTGCGCGACCCCGATGAACAGGCAGTCGATGACGGTCAGCTGAGCGATCCGCGAAGCCATCGCCCCCGAGCGGTACGTCGTCTCGCGCGCGGCGGTGGTCAGTACGAGGTCCGCGGTACGGGCCAGCGGCGAGCGCGGGAAGTTCGTCACCGCGACCGTGGTGGCGCCGTGCTTGGCCGCCTCCTCGAGCGCCTCGACAACCTCGACCGTAGTGCCGGTGTGCGAGATACCGATCGCGACGTCGCCCTCACCGAGCAGCGCGGCGCTGGTCAGCGCGATGTGTACGTCGGACCACGCGAACGCCACCCGCCGGATCCGGTGCAGCTTCTGCTGCAGGTCGAGCGCAACGAACGCGCTCGCGGCGAAACCGTAGAGGTCGACCCGCGGCGCCTTCACGACCGCGTCGACCACCTTCGCCAGTGCGTCCACGTCGACCTGCTGCGCGGTCTCGCGGACCGCCCGCTCGTCGGCGAACGCGACCTTGCTGACAACGTCGGCCAGCGAGTCGCCGGGCTCGATGTCGCCGCCCACCTCGGGGCGGATACTCTCCTGCGCCGACTGGGCCGCCAGCTGCAGCCGCAGCTGCGGGTAGCCGGGGACGCCGATCTGCTTGCAGAACCGGATGACCGTGGTCTCCGAGGTGGAGGCCACCTCGGCCAGTTCGGAGATCGTCATCGCCGCCACTCCGCCCGGGTCAGCGAGGACTGCGTTCGCCACCCGCTGCTCGGCCGGCGCCAGCGCGGGCATCACCGCGCGGACCCGGACCAGCAGCGGCCCCGTGGGTTCTGGAGAGGTTGTTGAATTCATGACAGCCACGGTACGGCGACTATGCACGAAGTGGGGTCACCGACGCGAAAGTCTCCAACCTGTTGCGGTAAATGATTCAGGCGTGCGCTCACCGTCGAGAAGAACACCAGTCCCGCTCGTGATTTTCACACCGTCGACGTAGACACCGCGGCCCTGGTACAGCGGGTCGCTGGTGTATCGCCAGCGGATGGTCTGGTCGCCGGCGCCGAGCTCCGCGGTCACCTGATGCCAGTGCCGGTCGCCGGAACCGCTGATCGAGCCGTCGTGGTCGACCACGGACCCACGATCGCGCACTGTGAAAGGCACCTTGTTCCAAGTGGTTCCGTCGGTCGAAGACTCCAGATACAGCAGATCGGTGTCCTCGGTGTCGACGAACAGGTCGAAGGCCAGCTTGGCTCCACCGGCCGGTACGGCGACCTTCGTCGAGAGTGTCGTGGTCGCGCCGTCCGTCGTACCGGAGAACCAGGCGTCCTTGCCGTGGCGCGGGCCGACGCCGAGGGCCAGTGCGAGCCCTTGGGTGACGGCCCGACGGGCCGGGTTGTTGCTGCCCCAGTCGCGGCTCGGGTGGACCCGGTTGGTCAACAGGATCGCGAACGACCGCGAGTCGAAGTCGATCACGATCGACGTGCCCGTGTACCCGGTGTGGCCGGCCGTGCGCGGTCCGGACAATCCGCCCATGTACCAACGCTGGTTGAGCTCGAAGCCGAGGCCGTGGTCGTTCCCCGGGAAGCCCTGGTTGAAGTTCGTGATCATCGCGGTGACCGAGGATTCCTTGAGGATCCGTGCGCCGCGGTAGCTGCCGCCGTTCAGGAACGTCTGCGCCAGTACGGCGAGGTCGTCCGCAGTACTGAAAACGCCCGCGTGGCCGGCGACACCGCCCAGGGACCAGGCGTTCTCGTCGTGCACCTCGCCCCACACCATCCCGCGCGGCGGCGAGGTCTGGTACTCCGTGGCCGCGATCCGGGGCTTCTTCTTCGGGTCCGGGTTGTAGCCGGTGTCGCGCATCTGCAGCGGTTTGGTGATGCCGTCGGCGACCAGCTTGTCGAGCGTCTTGCCGGTCACCCGGTGCGCGACCTCACCGAGCGAGATCAGGTTGAGGTCGCTGTAGAGGTAGGTGCTGCCGGGCGGGTTCAGGAGCTTGGCGGTCAGCGCCATGTGCAGGCGGGAGGCCGGGTCGGGCTGCGAGCTCCACAGCGGCAGCCAGGACGGGAAGCCGCTGGTGTGCGTGAGCGCCATCCGGACCGTGACGGCTTCCTTGCCGTTCTCGGCGAACTCCGGGACGTACGTCGCGATCGGCGCGTCCAGGTCGACCTTGCCCTTCTCGACCAGCTGCAGCACGACGATCGACGTGAACAGCTTGGACACCGACGCCAGATCGAAGATCGTGTCGGTCCGCATCGGGATCTGCTGGTCCGGCGGCAGCTCGGTGCCGGCGCCGTCGGCGTACTTCAGCGCCATGCCGGTGGCCGTCCGGGTGACGATCTTCCCGTCGTGGCCGAGCAGCGTGACCGCACCGGCGTACAACGGTTTCGTCGTACCGCTCGGTTGCGTCCAGCCCGCGACCTGGGTCAGGGCCGCGTCGATCGGCGCCGGGTCGAGACCCGCGGCGGCCGGGGTCGAGTCGCGCAGCAGCGTGGTCTTCGGCGCGTACCCGTCGTACGGGTGGTCGAACCAGCCCGACTTGTTGCCGCCAGCAACCGCAGGCGTTCCCATCGTCACCATCACCGCCGAAGCAATCGTGAGCGCGGCGAGCCGTTTCATCGGTGCGCGCCCTTGTACAGAAGGTATTTCGCCCGCCGCGCCGTCCAGGCGTCGGTCTCGGGCTTCCAGGCTGCCACGATCTCCTCGGCGGTCGCATCCGCCAAAAGCATGGTCCGGAACCGATCGGAACCGGTCAGGAGATCGATCCACCGGCCGGGTGGGGTCTCCTCCCGCCAGGTGAATTGCGGGTAGAGCTTACGGGCCTCGACGATCATGTGCGTCGCCGCGGTGATCGCCTCGACGCTGTGCGGGTCGGTGATCTGGACCTGTACGCCGCCGCAGAGCACGTTGGCGTTCTTGCTGATCGTCGGCGTGAAGTACGCCTCGCGGAACGCGACGCCCGGGATGTGCTTGGTCTGCAGCGCCTCGGCCCACCGGTAGTCGACGTACGGCGCGCCGATCAGCTCGAACGGCCGCGTCGTACCGCGGCCCTCGGACATGTTGGTCGCCTCGAACAGGCACAGGCCCGGGTACACCAGGGCGGTGTCCGGCGTGGGCATGTTCGGGCTCGGCATCACCCAGGTCAGCCCGGTGTCGTCGTACAACTGGTCGCGCTTCCAGTTCGACACCTCGATGACCTGGAGTTCCTTCAGCCGGCCGCCGTTAGGCTCCAGCGGCAGGTACTCCGCGTCGAACATCCGGGCCAGCTCCCCGACGGTCATCCCGTGCTGCTGGACGATCTCCTTCTTGCCGACTCCCGAGGTGTAGCCGGGCTTCAGCATCGGACCGCGCGCGTAGCCGCCGACCGGGTTCGGGCGGTCGAGGACGACGAACTTCGCGCCGGTGCGGACCGCGGCGAGCATCGCCTCGAACATCGTCCAGATGTAGGTGTAGAAGCGCGCGCCGACGTCCTGGATGTCGAAGACGACGGTCTCGACGCCGGACTTCGTGTAGAGGCCGGCCAGCTTGTCCGCGTTCGCGCCGTACGCGTCGTAGACCATGATCCCGGTCCGCGGGTCGATGTGGTCGCCCTCCGAACCGCCCGCCTGCGCGCTGCCGCGGAACCCGTGCTCGGGGCCGAACACCGCGACGATGTTCACCTGCCCGGACGCGTGCATCGTGTCGACGATGTGCTGGTAGTCCGGCAGGATGCCGGTCGGGTTGCTGATCACGCCGACCTTCTGGCCGGCCAGCGCCCGCCAACCGTCGTTCGCCAGCACCTCGGCGCCGGTCATCACCTTGCGCTTCTGGGCGGGGTGGGCGGCCTGGGCGGCCGGTACGTCGATCAGCGGTGCGGCGGCCAGCGCACCGGCGCCGGCGAGCAAACTACGTCGCTTCATGGACATCTCCTCAGGGACGGAACGCGAGGTCGGCAATCATCGGGCGGTGGTCGCTGGCAGCCTCGGCCACGGGGACTTCGGCGGGCACCTCGGCACGGAGCACCTTCAGGCTAGTACCGACCGTGACGAAGTCGATCCGCTTGGTGGCGGCGACCGCGGGGTAGGTGTACGGGCCGCCGGTCGTCGAACCGGCCGCTGTCCACGCGTCGGTGAGTCGGGTCCACAACCCGGCCAGCTCGGGCGCGGAGGCCTCCGCATTGAAGTCACCGACGAGCACCTGCAGATCCTTCTTACGGTCCTGGGCCAGGATCTTGAGCGTGTCTGCTACCTGCAGCTGCCGAACGGACGGATCGGCTCGGTAGTCCAGATGCGTGCAGTAGACGTGCAGCCGACGTCCCCGCACGTCGAGCTCCGCCTCGAGGAATCCGGGCGCGGGTGCGGGGACCGGATTTGGATCCTGCGTGGACAGCCGCGTGATCGAATGGTTCTCGGTCCGGATGAGCGGGAAGCGCGACAGCAGCCCGACACCGTACTGACGCCTCGGCTGACCGGCAGCGGGCGGGTCGAAGTCGTAGATCGGCGCGAATGCCGAGTGCAGGCCCAGCTTGGTCGCGAGTTCGGCGAGAGTGTCCAGCCACTGGCTGCGGGCATCCCAGTGGACGTCGACCTCTTGCAGCCCGATCACGTCCGCATCGAGCGCCTTCAGAGCCGCGGCAGTACGGTCGAGGTCGAAGACGTTGTCCTCACCGGCGCCGGCGTGAATGTTGTATGAGGCAACGGTCAGGCGGGTCTGTTGCGCGTCGAAGGTCAGGCCGTGGCCGAACGGGTACATGGCCTGAGTCGGGTCGGCCTTGGTCGGGATCTCCACGGGAAGCTTGCCGGTCGGCGCGATCTCGCCGTAGAGGACCTTGGCGAGCGCCTCCATCGACGGCGCCGTGCTGCTATACGTGACGAGTGTGGTCGGCGCGGGGTCGAAGTACGCGACGTCGTACGGGTCGCGGACCGGGACGACGATCACCGGCCGGCCGGTGGCGAGCAGCGCGTTGACGAGCTTCTGCTGTTTGGCCTGCTTGTCGGTGACCTCGGTGTCCCACGCCTTGTTGGTCAGCACCACCGTGAGATCCGCGACCGTCGCCACCGCGTCGGCGATCTTGGCGTCTGTCGGTGTCGTGCCGGTGTCCTTCACGACCGCGGTCGCGCCGCGGGACTGCAGCGCGGTCGCCAGGTTCGCGGGGCTGTAGCCGGTAACGAGGATCGTCCGCGGCGCGGGGGAGAGCGGCAGGAGGGCGGCGTCGTCGCGGAGGAGCGTCGTGCTGTGGTCTGCGATGCGCTGGGCTTCGGCGTAGTTGGCCGGCGTACCGACGATCTTCGCGACGCGGGCCAGGTCGACGTACGGGTGGTCGACCAGACCGGTCTCGTGCTTCAGCGTGAGGATGCGCCGGACGCTCTCGTCGATGCGGGCCTCGCTGATCCGGCCGCTGCGCACCGCGTCGAGGACCGAGTTGTACGCGAGCCCCGGATCGACCGGCATCAGCAACTGGTCGACGCCGGCCTCGATCGCCCGGAGCGGGATCTCGGCATCGCCGTACTTGTCGCGGACGCCCTGCATCCCCAGCGAGTCGGTGATGACGACCCCGTCGAACTCGAGCTGCTCGCGCAGGATCCCGGTCAGGATCGGCCCGCTCAGCGTCGCCGGATCGCCGGACGGATCGAGCGCCGGTACGACGATGTGCGCGGTCATGATCGACTGGATGCCGGCCCGGATCGCGGCCTGGAACGGCGGCAGGTCGATCCGGGTCCACTCCTCGCGGGTGTGGCCGATCACCGGGATGCCGGTATGGCTGTCGGTCGCGGTGTCGCCGTGGCCGGGGAAGTGCTTCGCGGTCGAGACGACGCGGCCGTCGCGCTGGTAGCCCTTCACCTGCGCGGCGACGAGCTCGGCGACCAGCGTCGGGTCGGAGGAGATCGAGCGGACACCGATCACCGGGTTCAGCGGGTTCACGTTGACGTCGGCGTCCGGCGCGAAGTCGGTGGTGATGCCGATGGCCTTCAGCTCACGTCCGGCGATCGCGCCGGCTGAACGCGCGTACGCCGCCGAGCGGGTCGCGCCGAGCGCCATACCGCCGGGGAACTGGGTCGCCGGCGGTCCGACCCGGACAACCGAGCCGTGCTCCTGGTCGGTGCCGATCTGCAGCGGGATGCCGGTGGCGGCGATCGACGCCTCTTGCAGGCCGTTCGACAGGCGCGCGATCTGCTGCGGGTCTTTCGTCGAGTCGGTCCAGGTGAAGTAGATGATGCCGCCGAGGTTGAACTTGGCGACCACCTCGGCCGGCGTGGCCACGCCGTACAGGCTGGTGTTGCGGGCGTCGGCGGTGCCGGCGGTCGGGCCGTACGCGTAGCAGACGAACAGCTGGCCGACCTTCTGCTCGAGCGTCATCCGGCGCATCATGTCGCGGACCCAGCGGTCCGGGGTGGCATCGGCGCTCGTGGTGGCAGCGACCGTCGATCCGGCGACGGTCGCCGCCGCGAGGCCGAGGGTCTGGCGGCGGGTCAGTTCCATGGGGGTCACCAACTCTGTGCGGGCGGGCAGGGGCGATCGCCAAGGTAATTGAATTACAGACACTCCCCCGCGACGCGAAAGTTACCCACGCGCGCACGGCGGGTCAAGGGTCGGTGACGCACGGCGGTCTCTAGGACCGGCCGTCCCGAGGCGGGAGAACCCTGCGACCGGCGATACGGGCGACTCGTGATGGACGACGATCTCCGTCAGGCAGACGGGTGCCGCGAGAGCCAGCACCGCACCGGACCACGGCACATACGTCACCAAGAGGTGCGGCTCCGACTCCACCACCCCACCTCCCAGCGGCATCGCCCGCCGCAAACCCGCGCCCCGCAACCCACGTCCCAGCGCCTTCCCCACAGCTTCCTTCGCCGTCCACAGTTGAAGGAAGGCGATCAATTCATCAGGTTGCCGATTCGTCCACGCCAGCTCCTCCGCGGTGAACCACCGCCTGGCCAGCGCCTGCACCTCGCGGGGATACGCCTCCTCGAGATCCACGCCGAGCGGCCCGCCGTACGACGCGACCACGGCGACCAGCTGATGGGTGTGGCTGACGCTCACCGCCAACCCCGGGACGAGCGGCTGACCGTCCGGGCTGTGGCTGAGTCGGGGTGCGCGGACGAGCGTGCCCGCCAACTCGAGCAGCAGTGTGTGGGCCGCCGCACGCGGCTCGGCGCCGGCCGGCGCCACCCAGACATGTACCGGAGCTACCACCGAAAGAAGGTAACCCGATGAAGGACGAGACCTCGCCCACCGGACGTCGCCCCGGAGGGCCTTGTCGACAAAGTGACAGAAGCGCACGAGCCGACCAACTGGTCCTCTTGAGCGGTCCAGAACTGGATCTGTAGGGCGGACCGGTAGGTCTCTAGCGTGAGTGTCATGACCACCGCGTGCGAGATCCCCACCGTGCAGGTTGCTGCTGCCGACCGTCTGCTGACCAGCCAGTTCGTGCGGCTGTTGGCGATGGTCTTCGGTTCCGGCCTGAGCATGTATCTGCTCACCTCGGTGGTCCCGCTCTACCTGGCCGCGAACGGGTCCGGCGGCGTCGGCGCGGGGCTGTCGACTGCCGCGATGATGTTCTCCGCGGTGGCCGTGGAGCTGATGGTGCCGCGGATGCTGGCCCGCTGGGGATACCGGGTCGTCCTCGGCCTCGGGCTCGTGCTCCTCGGCGCACCGTCGCTGGTACTGCTGACCTCCGCGGCGCTGCCGGTCGTGCTCGCCGTCTGCATCGTCCGCGGAGCCGGCCTCGCGATCCTGGTCGTCGGAGCAGTCGCGTTGGTCGCCGACCTGACCCCGTCCACCCGTCGCGGCGAGGCGCTCGGCGTGTACGGCGTGGCTGTCGGCGTACCCGCGGTGATCGGCCTCCCGCTCGGCGTCTATCTGACCAACGTGGTCGGCTTCGGCGCACTGTTCGTGCTTGCCGCGATCGCTTCGCTCGCCGGGCTGGTCGTCCTGGTCGGTCTGCCCGCGAACGTGAACGCTTCCGAAGAAGAGCAGCATGTGAAGGTGCTCGGCGGCGTACGGCGTAGCGGTCTGCTGACCCCGACCCTGATCTTCGCCGCGGTGACTGTTGCCGCAGGCATCAGCGTCACCTTCCTGCCGCTGGCCGTTGCCGGAGACAAGCAGTCGCTGGTCGCCACAGCCCTTCTGCTGCAGGCGATCGCGGCACCTGTCTCCCGTTGGCTCGCGGGCCGGTACGGCGACCGCATCGGCCCGGCGAAGCTGCTCGCACCCGCGCTGATCCTCGCCGCGGTCGGTGCCGGATCGCTCGTCTTCCTGCTCAGCGCCGTCGCGATCCTCGTCGGGTCGACCTGCTTCGGCATCGGCTTCGGCGCCGCGCAGAATCTCACCCTGACCCTGATGTACAACCGCGTCGACCGCTCCCGCTACGGGCAGGTCAGCGCCCTGTGGAACCTCGCGTACGACGGCGGTTGGGGTGCCGGCGCGATGATCTTCGGCGCCGTCGTCGGTGGCGTGGGCTTCTCAGTTGCGTTCGCCTTGACCGCAGCAGTCGTCGCGGTTGCCGTCGTACCGGCGCTCAAAGCTTCCGCAGTCTGACCCAGCGGACGGCGTGGTCGGGGCCCTTGCGAAGGACCAACGTGGCGCGGGAGCGGGTGGGAAGGATGTTCTCGCGCAGGTTCGGGCCGTTGATGCCGTCCCAGAGCGACTCGGCCTTCTGGATCGCTTCCTCGCGGCTCAGCTCGCCGTACCGGACGAAGTACGACTCGGGGTTGCGGAACGCCGTCTCCCACAGTTTGAGGAAGCGCGCCACGTACCAGGAGCGGACATCGTCGGCCGCGGCGTCGACGTACACCGAGAAGTCGAAGAAGTCGCTGACCGCGAGGCCGCTCTTCCCGTCCGCGTGCCGAGGCGCCGGCTGCAGGACGTTCAGCCCCTCGAGCAGCAGGATGTCCGGCTGCTCGACAGTCGTCCGTACGCCGGGCATGCGGTCGTAATGCAGGTGCGAGTAGACCGGCGCCTCGACCGCGTCCATACCCGACTTCACCTCGACCACGAAGCGGAGCAAGGCCTTGCGGTCGTACGACTCCGGGAAACCCTTGCGCTGCATCAGGTTCCGGCGCTCGAGCTCGGCGTTCGGCCAGAGGAAGCCGTCCGTGGTGACGAGCGCGACCCGCGGGTGCTCGGGCCAGCGGGCCAGGAGTTCGCGCAGCAGACGGGCGGTCGTGGACTTGCCGACGGCAACCGATCCGCCGATGCCGATCACGAACGGCGTGCGGGTCGCGGCCGGTTTGCCGAGGAAGCTCTCGGTGTCGGCGTGCAATGCGCGGGCGTGCCGGACGTACAGCGACAGGATCCGCGACAGCGGCAGGTACACCTCGCGGACCTCGTCCATGTCGATCTCGTCACCGAGGCCGCGCAGCCGCTCGACCTCGTCCGCCGTCAGCGGGGAGACCGTGGTCTCGGCCAGTTGCGCCCAGGTGGCCCGGTCGAGCTCGGTATAGGGAGTCACCTCCCGCGACGGCTGCAGCATGTGGCCCATTCTTCCCACCGGCACGGATCGCACCCACATCGGGCAGACGTGGCCTTTGTCTCAGCCGCGGCCTAACGTCGAAACTTTCGGTCACCTGTCCGGACGAGTTGATCCCGTTCTTCCATCACGTTGCCTATGGCTACGTTCTGCGCAATGGCAGCACGGTGCTGCAGCACATCCGCTGCAGGCACTTCCAGGGGTGCGTCGAGGTGGAGGCGCCGAGCGGTTCTTGCCGTGGTGCGGGACAACGGCACGGCCCACCGCTAAGCTGGTCCGAAAGTTTCGAGCCAGGGGGCGTGGTGAGCGAGCGACCGACGATTGCGAAGATCGCGGAACAGGCCGGCGTGTCGGTGCCGACCGTCTCCAAGGTGCTGAACGGACGCGCGGATGTGGCCGAGGCGACCCGGGCCCGGATCGAGAGCCTGATCCAGGAGCACGGGTACCGGCGGCGCAGCCCGGGGACGGCGGCCAGCCCGATGATCGACCTGGTGTTCAACCAGCTCGGCGGCGAATGGGCGATGGAGCTGATCCGCGGCGTCGAGGAGGTCGCCCGCGCCGAGGGTGTCGAGCTCGTCCTGTCGGAGTGCGGCGGGGCGCTGCGGCCGCGGCAGCAGTGGATCGAATCGGTGCTGAATCGCCGGCCGCTCGGCGTGATCATGGTGTTCTCGGACCTCGACGCGGACCAGCGCGCGCAGCTGGAGGCGCGGCGGATCCCGTTCGTCGTCGTCGATCCGGTCGGCGACGTGGGGGACGACGTACCGTCGATCGGCTCGGCGAACTGGAACGGCGGCCGGATGGCCACGACCCATCTCCGCACGCTCGGCCACACCCGGATCGCGATGATCGGCGGCCCGATCGAGACGCTCTGCTCGCGGCAACGCGTGGACGGCTACACCGATGCGCTGCGATCGGCCGGACTCGAGGTCGATCCGTCGCTGATCCGGTACGGCGATTTCGAGGTCGGCGGAGCGCACCGCGAGGCGCTCGTCCTGCTGCGTCTGCCCGACCGCCCCACCGCGATCTTCGCCGGCAGCGACATGCAGGCGCTCGGCGTCTACCAGGCCGCCCGCGAGCTCGGCCTGGACGTCCCGCGCGACCTGTCCGTCGTCGGGTACGACGATCTCCCGGTCGCCCAGTTCGTCACGCCCGCGCTCACCACCGTCCACCAACCGCTCCACCAGATGGCCGAGCTCGCAGCCCGCGTGGTCCTCGACCTCTCCCGCGGCCGCACCCCCGCTGCCCTCCGCCTCGATCTCGCTGTAGACATGAGAGTCCGCAACTCGACAGCAGAACCGCGGGGTTAGGCTGGCCCGCATGATCGTCGGCGTGGGTATCGATGTGGTCGACGTGGATCGGTTCATGCGGACGCTGGAGCGGACGCCGAGTTTGCGGGAGCGGGTGTTCACACCGCTCGAGGCGGTGAAGCCGCCGGCCTCGCTGGCGGCTCGGTTCGCGGCCAAGGAGGCGTTGGCCAAGGCGCTCGGCGCTCCCGGCGGCATGCACTGGCACGACGCCGAAGTACAGACCGACGAGACCGGCCGGCCGTGGCTGGAGATCACCGGGACCGTGGCGGCGCAGGCGTCGCGGCTCGGCGTACAGAACCTGCACCTGTCGCTCAGCCACGACGCGGGCATCGCCTCGGCCGTGGTGATCCTGGAGGGCTGACCATGCGCAGCGCGCACACCGTCGAGCAGGTCCGCGCCGCGGAGGCCGACCTGATGGCCCGTGTCCCCGAAGGCACCCTGATGCAGCGCGCCGCCACCGGCCTGGCGGTTGCCATCAGCAACTTCCTCGGCGGCACGTACGGCGCACGCGTCGTACTGCTGATCGGCTCCGGCGACAACGGCGGCGACGCCCTGTACGCCGGTGCGCGGCTCGCACGCCGCGGCGCCCAGGTCACGGCCGTCCTCCTCTCGGACAAAGCACACCGGGCCGGCGCCGAAGCCCTCCGCACAGCCGGCGGCCGCCTCGTCACGTCAACCCCTCTCACCGGCCCGAGCGCCGACCCGTCCGCCACTGCCGACCCGTCCGCCACCACCGCCCCGACCGCCGTTGCTGACCTCATCCGGTCCGCTGACGTCGTTGTGGACGGGATTGTTGGGATAGGCGGTCGACCCGGGCTACGGCCGAAAGCTCTCGCGGTGGTGCAGCTCGCCGAGCGGTTCGGCGTACCGATCGTTGCCGTTGACACCCCATCCGGCGTCGATGTCGACACCGGCGAGACCCCGGAACCGCACGTCAACGCCGCTCTCACCATCACCTTCGGCACCCACAAGATCTGCCACTTCATAGACCCCGCCGCCACCGCCTGCGGCCCGGTCCACCTCATCGACATCGGCCTCGACCTCCCACCTGCTGAGGTCGAGTCCCTGCAGACCTCCGACATCGCTCGGCTCTACCCCGTCCCCCACGGCGAGTCCGACAAGTACTCCCGCGGCGTACTCGGCCTGATGGTCGGCTCCACGCAGTACCCCGGCGCCGCTGTCATCGCCACGTCCGGCGCCCTGGGCGGTCCCGTCGGCATGGTCCGGTACGTCGGTCCCGACGCCGTCGCGGAAGCTGTTCGCGCCGCCCATCCCGAGATCGTCGCAGGCGAAGGCCGCGTGCAGGCCTGGGCGATCGGCTCGGGGCTGGGCGACGAGCTGGACATCCCGCGGATCCGCGAACTGCTCGACGCCGAGGAGCCCGTAGTACTCGACGCCGACGGCCTGAAGGCACTCGACGACTCGGGCGACCACTTCGACGTACTTGCGACCCCCCACGCCGGCGAACTGGCCCGCCTCCTCGACGTGGACCGCGCCACGGTCGAAGCCGAGCGCCTCAAACACGCCCGCCTGGCCGCCGAACGCTACGACGTAACCGTCCTCCTCAAAGGCTCCACCACCGTCATCGCATCCCCCGACGGCCAGGTCCGCGTCAACACCAACGCCACTCCCTGGCTGGCCACGGCCGGTGCCGGTGACGTCCTGGCCGGCCTCTGCGGCTCCCTTCTCGCCGCCGGCTTGACCCCACTCGACGCCGGCAGCGTCGGCGCCTACCTCCACGCCGCCGCCGCCAACCTCGCGTCCTCCTCAGGCCCGATCACCGCAATGTCGGTCGCCGCCGCCCTCCCCGAAGCCACCCGTTATCTTCTGGGCGGCTGATTCGGGGTGCGCTATCGTCCGCAAGCATGTTCAGCGTGCGAGGCAGGACTGGCCATCTGGCGTGGTACCGGACCGACGAGGCGGCGGCTGAGGTTGCCTTTCTGCACGGGTTCTCCGACTCCGCACAGTGCTGGGAGCCGCTGATCGGAGCGATGCCCGGGATCCGGGCGCTGGCGATCGACGCGCGCGGGCACGGCGAGTCCGGGCTTCCGGAGGAACCCGTCAGCTACACCGCACATCGCGACGATGCCGCGCTCGTGCTGTCGAGCCAGCCATCGGCCGGCGCAGTGATCGTGGTCGGACACTCGATGGGCGCGATGGCGGCCGCCTACCTAGCCGCGGCGAGGCCCGACCTCGTCCGCGCGGTCGTCCTGGAAGACCCACCAACCGGACCGCCGTCTGTCCAGCAATCGCCGCGCGGAGAGCGGCAGGAGCGGGCGATGGTTATGCCGGGGTGGCTTGCGGAGGTGCGGGCGCTTGAGGTGCCGGCGCGGATTGCGCGGGGGCGAGCGGCGGATCCGGACTGGCCCGAGGATGAGCTCGAACCCTGGGCCGTGTCGAAGGGGCAAGTCAATCCGGATCTGTTCGAGCTGCCGTATCGCGACCCGCGGCCGCTGACCGACTTGCTCGCCGCGATCACCTGCCCGGTACTGCTGATCCATGGCGACACCGAACGCGGCGGACTCATCTCCACGGAGTACGCGGAGCGCTGCGCCCGAGCCGCAGGCGGCGAGTTCCAGGCAGTACACATCGCCGGCGCAGGCCATTCGGTCCGCCGCGACAAGCGCCCGCAGTACGTCGCCGAACTCACCTCGTTCCTTCGCCAGCACAGCTGAACTGCCTTTGTGAAGCCAATCACAAAGTCGCGGCTGGTCCGGTATTGCTGAAAGGATCGGGGCATGGCCAGCGACCGTGGGCGGCGAGGGGCGGCCGTCCGTGCGTGGCTGGATCGGATGAACGAGACGTGGGTCCCGCCGACCGCGAACGACCTGGCGAGTCCTCTGCGTTTCCTCTACTGGCTGACTCGCTCGCAGGGCCGGCGGATCGCGTTGGGCGCGGTGCTAGGCACCTGTTGGACAGTCGGCTTGACCGTGCCGCCGTGGGTCCTGTCCCGCGCTGTTGACGACGGACTTGTCGCACGCGATCCCTCCGCCCTCGTCGGCTGGGCTCTGCTCCTGCTGGCGGTCAGCGTGCTGAACGCGCTGCTGGGGATCGCGCGGCATCGGACGATGACCAAGATCCGGATGGACGCGTCGTTCCGGTCGGTCCGCGCGACGGTCTGGCACACGAGCCGCCTGGGTGCCTCGTTGGCGAAGCGGGTGAGCGCCGGAGAGGTCGTGACCGTCGGCATCGCCGATGTGTACACGGTCGCGATGGCACTGACCGTCACTGGCCCCGGTGTCGGCGCGGTCATCGCGTACGCCGTCGTCGCGGTCGTCCTGTTCACCATCAACCCCTTGCTGGCTGCCGTGGTCCTCGCCGGCGTACCGCTGCTCGCGCTCGCGGTAGGCCCCTTCTTGCAGCGCATCGAACGCACGGGCGGCGAATACCGCGTACACCAAGGACGCTTGACAGTCCGTCTGGTCGACGTACTTGCGGGACTCCGAGTCCTCAACGGCCTGGGTGGCAAGCAGTTCGTCGCCGAGCGGTATCAAGACCAGTCGCAGCGATTGGTACGACGCGGCTATCGGGTCGCCGGCCCCACCAGTTGGGTCGTCGCATTGTCGACCGGCCTGCCGGCGCTGTTCCTTGCCGCGGTCGTGTGGTTGTCGGCGCGAATGGCTGCGACCGGGGCGATCACGATCGGCGATCTCGTCGCCGTCTACGGGTACGTCGCGGTGCTCGTCGTACCCGTGTCGTTCTTCATCGAGGGTGCCGTAGACATCGCCCGCGCTCGGGTGGCGGGGCAACGCATCATCGACCTGCTCAACCTGCCAGTTGCCAAGCGCAACGACGGCGATCCGACATCGATGGGCACCAGGCCGTTGGCGGACCCGGAGTCGGGAGTGGTCATCAGGCCCGGCGCTCTGACCGCATTGGTCACCGCACGCCCGGCGGAGGCGATTGCCGTGATCGAGCGACTCGGACAGGTGCACACCGATTCCCAAGCAGGTATGGAGATCGACGAGCCCGCACGCGAGGAGTTCAGGCGCCGTTTAGTTGTTGCCGACAACGATGCCGAGGTTTTCGCCGGAACGGTTCGTGATGTCGTTGCCGGGCGCATCGAGCCGGATGACGACCGGATTCGTACGGCACTCCGCGTCGCCGTCGCCGAGGACATTGTCGAGGCGCTCCCCGGTGGTCTGGATGCGACGATCGCCGCCGGCGGAAGCGATCTCTCCGGTGGCCAACGGCAACGGATCCGGCTCGCTCGCGCTGTCTACGCAACGCCGGACGTACTGCTCGCGGTCGAACCGACCTCCGCGGTCGACGCGAACACCGAAGCGGCGATGATCGACCGCATCCGCGAGGTCAGGCGCGATACGACAACGGTCATCACGACGACGTCGCCGCTCGTACTGGACCGCGCTGACGACGTCATCGTCCTGGTCGATGGCAAGGTGTCGTCAGCCGGGACACACGCGGACCTGCTGCGCAGCGATCCCTACTATCGCGGCATTGTGTCGCGGGCCCAGGGTGATGCCCAGTGAGTACGCAGCTGCCGATCGCTGGGCCTGCCGAAGTACGCGCTGCCTTGATCCGAGACTTGGGCGCGGACCGTCGCTCCGTCGTCGGACTTGTCCTGGTGAACGGGCTTGCCGCTGCGGCAGGCCTGGTCGCTCCTTGGCTGCTCGGCCGAATCATCGACACGATCCGCGCCGGCTCCGGTGACGTGCTCAGCGCGGTGGACCGACTCGCGTTCGGTGCGCTGGTGTTCACCGTCGTACAGACAGTGCTGTCGTGGTGGGCGCTCAAGATCGGTTATCGGTTCGGCGAACGTACGGCGGCGCGGGTCCGGGAACGCTTCTTGCAGCGGACCCTGGCGTTGCCTCCGCGAGTAGCGGACCATCTTCCGGCCGGCGACCTGATCGCCCGCGGGAGCACGGATGCGTCCCTCGTCGCGGTGACGCTGCGATCCGCCGTCCCCGAGGTTCTGGTGGCCAGCGTCCACGCTCTGTTCCTCATCGTCGCGGTGCTGGTCCTGGACGTGTGGCTCGGGCTGTGCGGGCTCGTGTGCTTGCTCGGGGTTGGCGCGGCGGTGCGCTGGTACGTGCGACGTGCCCGACCGGTCTACCTGGCGGTTGCCGCAACTGGTGCGGAGATGGCGGATGTCGTCGCCAGTACGGCGAAGGGCGCCCGTACGGTCGAGCTCCTCGGACTGGAACGCCGCCGTACGGAGGCCACCGAAGCGTCCATCACCCAAGCCCGGTCGGCGCGCCTGGCAGCACTGTGGCTGCGGACGGTTCTGTTCCCATGGTCCGAGATCGCGCTGGCGCTGCCGGTGGTCGGAGTCCTCCTGATCGGCGGCGCCCTCTACCTCGATGATCTGGTCAGCCTCGGCGTCGTGGTGACCGCCACGGTGTACCTGCGCCAACTCGTCGGCCCGCTGGACACGCTGATGCTCTGGATCGAACAGCTGCAAGGCGCCGGCGCGTCGTACGCCCGCGTCGAAGGCCTCGCGGACATCCCGCAGGCCGAGCTGACGCCGCACGCCGAGCTGACGCCGCGGGTCGAGAGCGTCGTCGGCGACCGCATCCGCGTCGACAACGCGCACTACAGCTACACGGGCGCCCGCGACGTACTGCACGGAATCGATCTGGTCGTGCAGCCCGGCGAACGCCTGGCCATCGTCGGCACGTCCGGAGCCGGCAAGTCGACCCTCGCACGGCTGCTCGCCGGTCTCGACCGCCCGCACATCGGGTCGGTGACGATCGGCGGTACGCCGGTTGCCGATCTCCCGCCGGACCAGCTGCGCGAGCATGTCGTCCTGATCACCCAGGACCATCACGTCTTCCACGACACCGTCCGCGACAACCTGCTCATCGCAAAGCCCAACGCAACGGACGACGAGCTGTACGCCGCGCTGACCGCCGTCGGCGCCACGTGGTGGAACGACCTGCCACACGGCCTGGACACCGAGCTCGGCGAGGACACCAAGCTCGACGACGCCGGCGCTCAGCAGCTCTCGCTGGCCCGAGTGGTCCTGGCCGATCCCCACACTCTCATCCTCGACGAAGCCACCGCGCTCCTGGACCCCAAAACAGCTCGCCGAACAGAACAGTCGCTGGCCGCCGTACTGCGAGGCCGCACCGTGATCGCCATCGCCCACCGCCTGCAAACCGCCCACGACGCCGACCGAATCGCGGTCATGGAGGCAGGCGAACTAGTAGAACTGGGCACCCACCACCAACTGGTCACCGCCAACGGCACCTACGGCCAACTCTGGCAAACCTGGCACACGGAAAACTGAACCGTCCGTAAATACCCGATCAGGCTGGTCGACGGACGCGGGCGCGCGATTCCTGTTGCGCGGGTGGGTGGGTCGGACGTAGGACTGGTTCTGCTAGTGCCTCCGCCGCCTTTGGAGTGTGCACGTGAAGCGACTTGTGGGGTTTTTGGTTCTTGTCCTGCTTGCGGTGCTGCCGGTTCCGGCGGGTGCCACGGCGCGGCCTTATGTGGCCGATCGTCAGACGAAGATCGACGTGATGGGGGAGTGGGCCCATCCCGATGACGACACGAGCATCATCGGGCCGTGCGGGGTGTGGCATCAGTTGTACGGCGTGAAGTGTGGCGTGATCCAGGTGACCCGCGGTGAGGGTGGCGGGAACGCGGCCGGCAACGAGCTCGGGCCTGATCTCGGTCTGCGCCGGGAGAACGAGGACCGTGTCGCCCACTACCGCTCCGGCACCGTCGACATCTTCAACCTCGACCGGATCGACTTCTTCTACAACCAGAGCGCGCCGCTGACGCAGTACTTCTGGGACGAGCAGGAGACGCTCCGAAGGGTCACCCGCGTGATCCGCGAGACGCAGCCGGAGATCTACATCGGCTTCACGCCGACGCTGGCCGCCGGTCACGGCAACCACCAGCAGGCCGGCCGCCTCATCTGGGAAGGCGTGCTCGCCGCGGCCGACCCGAACATGTTCCCCGAGCAGCTCACGGGTCCGCACGCGCTCAGCACCTGGCAGGTCAAGAAGGTCTTCTCCGGCGGCAGCACAGCGGGCACGGGCGGAACGACGACAGCCGCGAACTGCACCACCGGATTCACCCCGACCGGCCTCGACACCGTCGCGGGCGTGTGGACCGGCTACAACTCGCCGTACACGTGGCCGGCCGGCAACTCGCAGGCGCAGACCGCTGGTACGCCGAAGATCTGGCAGCAGGTGGCCGACGAGGGACGCGCGGCGTATCCGACGCAGAGCCGGGTGATGTACAAGGGCGTCTCGGTCCCGGCGTGCCCGCGGTTCGGCATGACCGAGTCGTTCGTGCCGTTCCAGCCGAACAGCAACGCCGCGGCCGGTCGGGACGATGCGATCCTGTTCGGCGCGAAGAAGCCGGACCCGGGCGGACTCCCGCTCGGAACGCTCGAGTACTTCACCTTCAGCCGCTTCTACAACGTCGCCGGCGAGCCGTTCCAGGCGACCGTCCACCTCAAGGCACCGAGCGGAAAACTTGCCAAGGGCAACGTTGCGTTGACGGTGCCGGCCGGCTGGTCGGTCAGCGGTCCGCAGCAGGTGAAGGAGAAGCCGTCCGCCGACCTGACGTTCACCGTGACCCCGGCCGCCAACGCAACGGTCGACCAGAACGCCAAGATCTCCGCGCTCTACACGACCAAGCACGCGACCGGCTACACCGATAACGTCGTGCGGATCGTCGCCGCCGCCGAGGGACGCTTCCAGCGCTGGGGCAACTGGGCGGAGTACGACCAGTGGCTGCAGAACACTGCCCCGCAGGCCAACCGACTCGGGCGTTCGCAGGCGATCCAGTCGATGGGCATCGGCCAGACGATCGACATACCGGTCGTCGTCCACAACTGGTCCACGCAGCCGCAGGCCGGCGCCGTGTCGCTCGATCTGCCGGCCGACTTCACCATCGACGCGGCGTCCAAGCCGTACTCCGTGCAGCCCGGAGCCGACCAGACAGTCACGTTCAAGCTGACCAACACCGACACCACCCTGCCCGCGAACCAGAACGTCAGCATCCCGATCCACACCTCGACCGGCACCGAGACGCTGACACTCACGCTCGTCCCGACCACTGTCATCCCGCAGGCAACGCCGGTCGTCGACGGCAAGGCCGAGCCGGGCGAGTACCCGGGTCAGACCCTCGACCTCGGCCGCATCTGGCAGGGCGCGGCGACCTGCACCGGCGTCGACGACTGCGGCGTTTCGTCAACAGGACAAGGCAGTACGGCGAAGGTCAGCTGGTCCGACGACGCGCTGTTCTTCTTCATCCACATCCGCGACGACTACCAGTCGTACGCCGTGACACCGGCGGAATGCGTGGGCCACTGGCAGGCCGACTCGGTCGAGATCCTGCTCGACCCGCGCGGCAATGCATCCGAGGCGCTGAAGGACACCGCGAACACCTTCAAGCTCGGCATCTTCCCGTTCACGCAGAGCGGCGGACCGTGCTGGGAACGCGACGCGGACAACCACCAGGGCTACTCGAGCGGCGCCCTCGACACCGGCAACGCGCCGGGAGTCCAGGTCGCGTCGACCGCGCAGTGGGTCGGCAGCAACGAGACGACGGTGCCGCACGCGTACGCCGGCGGCGGGTACGACCTCGAGGTGAAGATCCCGCTCGCGGACCTTCCGGCCGCCGTCGATCCGTCCCGGCTCGGCCTGAACATCACGCCGTACGACAACGACGACACGTCAGCACCTGGTACGACGACGTTGCGGCACATCGATATGAGCACGCGGCTGGGCTGGTCGGCGCTCGGCTCGGTGCAGTCCGATCCGTACCGCTGGGGTCTGGCGACGCTGCCCGGCTACACCCCGCCGTCCGGTCGCCCGACCACCCCGACGCCGCCGAACGTCTCGAACCCGAATCTCAACGGCGCGCTGTCGCCGCAAACGATCGCGCAGTCCGCACGCAACGGAGTACCGATCTCCGGCCGCGTCCCGACCGACGACCTGAAGATCCTGTCCAGCAAGGTCCGTCCCACCGGGGTCGATCTCGTCACGTCTTCAAAGGGCTCGGGCACCGCACGGGCCTTCCTGACCAGCGGGCAACTCGCAGCGATCCCGGTCTGGACAACCTCCTGCACCACTGACCCGCCACCGGACTACGGCTTCACCCCGTGCGCCATCACCGACGGTGCCACCCCACCGTGGTCTCCCAACATGAGCGGCCACCTGGTCAACCAGGCCACGCAAGCAATAACCCGCGGCATCCAGCACTGGACGATCCCGTTGACCGCCGCCCAACGCACCCAGCTGATGAACCAGGGCCACCTCCTCGTCTCCTACGAAACACCGCGGAACGAGGTCCAGGCCTTCGACATTCGTATCGGATAGTCAGCGGACCGCCGTGAAGTCCAGGCCGCCGGCCTCGGAACGCAGTCTGAGTTTCGAGCCGGTGACCTGGTAGGTCATCTCGCCGTGCAATCCCTTCAGCAGTTGGGATTCCAGGGTCGCGGGCTCGCCGGGGCAGGCCCGGCGAGTGGTGTCGAGTTCGCCGAAGGTGAGCTTGCCGGTGGACCGCGCGACCACGCCCTGGAAGTCGTTGCAACCGGTCGAACCGGTCACGCGTTCGCCGTTCAAGGTGATCCACGCCTTCTCGGATCCGGCCAGGTGCGAGGCCGCCTCGCCGGTGATGACCGAGGACAGCGCCCACTTGGTGCCGTCGACGGCGAGGTCGGGCTCGGCGACCTTCCGATCGGTCAAGGAGATCGTCGTACTGCCCGCGGTGACGTCGAGTTTGTTGCCGTCGAGCTTCCACGTCGGCTTCGCGCTGATGATGCCGGCCAGCCACTGGTCCTGGCCGTGCTGCGGGCCGGGGCAGCCCATCGCGGTCGATGCCAGCTCGCCGTCGAGCCTGAGCCTGCCGTCCTCGGTCGAGACCTTCGTCTGCATCGAGTTGCAGCCGGCGTCCGCGACCAGTCGCCCGTCGTCGGTGAACTGCAGCCGGACGCGGGTCTTCGGCGCGAGCTGCTTCGGTTTCCCGTCCTCGGTGACAGCAGTGGACAGGAACGTCTTGCCGACCGGCGAGGCGCCCGCGTCGGTGCCCGTGTTCTGCCCACAGCCCGCCAGCAGAAGCATCGTTGCGGCGAGAGCGATCATCGGCTTTTTCACACCCGGAGGACGTTGCCGCGCACGTTCGCGTTGCGTTAAATCGGGACCCGGTGTTGGCAGCCCTGATCACGGTTCGATAACGTCACCGCCGTACGCGAGAGCGAACAGCACGACAAGGCCGGTCGAACCGGCCCCTCTGGGGATTCAATCGAACAGTTGAGGGCCGCGCTGGAGTTCTGGGGCAACAGTGCGACCCGTCGAGCACACTAAGGAACTCTTCGCATGCCCCCCATCCGAACTGCCCGGAGCCGCGTGATCCTGCCTGCGGTCCTCCTCG
The DNA here is from genome assembly GCF_004365355.1 of Kribbella pratensis. GTDB lineage: Bacteria > Actinomycetota > Actinomycetes > Propionibacteriales > Kribbellaceae > Kribbella. The sequence goes on from NZ_SODP01000003.1 coordinate 236,566, forward strand.
CCGTGGCCGGCCTGGTCGCAGTGCCGATCGCCGTCCACGCGTCCAAGGACTCGCCGGTATCGACCGCGAACGCCGCGGACAGCACGGTCACTGCCCTCCCGAACGTCGGACGCGTCGAAACCTGTGTCATCGACGCGTACTCCGGCTGCACTGTCCTGCACGGTTTCACCCAGAAGCCCGTCGCGATCACCGCGACCGCTTCCGGTCCCGCGATGGTGTCGATCGACCCGAGCCGCACCACCGACAAGAGCTACCGGCTGCGCGCCCTGCGGTACGACGGCCAGAAGTACCCGGCCGGCACCAAGCTGACGTACACCGTCCACTACGACTTCGCCGCCGTCGCGTCGCAGCCGACCACGCCGGCGCCGACCAGCACGTCGACGCCGACGCAGCCGCCGGCAACGACCACCCCCACGGCGACGCCGACGCAGACCACCACGACGCCGACCAAGCCCCCGACCACGTCGACCCCTCCGACATCACCTCCGTCGTCCCCGACGAGCAGCACGACGACGCCGACGTCGACCGGTAGCCCGAGCGCGACCTGCACCAACCCGTCGTTCGTGACCACCTCGACGAACAACCAGGGTGACGGCCGGACCTTCGGTGCGTACTACGTCCACAACAACATGTGGAACAACGACAACGGCACCTACACGCTGAGCGCCTGCAACTACAACAACTGGTTCCTCGACGTGACCCAGCCGAAGCCGGGCGACAACGGCGTCCAGGCGTACCCGAACGTGCACAAGGACTACAACAACGTCGCCCTGTCGAAGATCCAGTCGGCCAAGTTCGCGGCGAGCACGCCCGCTGACTGCCCCGCCTGTGTCTACGACGTCGCGTTCGACATCTGGGTCGGTGACGACCTGAACAACGAGCTGATGATCTGGACCGACAACAAGGGCCAGACCCCGGCCGGCGACAAGGTCGGCACCGTGACGTTCGGCGGCTTCAAGTACGACGTCTGGCACGAGAACGGCTACACCGCGTACGTGTCCCAGGTGACGCAGAAGTCCGGCACGATGCCGCTGGCCAGCTTCTTCAACGACATGGCGACCCGGGGCTGGGCGCCGAAGCAGACCACCTGGCAGGTCGACTACGGCGTCGAGGTCGTCTCCACCGGTGGCACCAAGCAGCGCTTCAACTTCACCGACTTCTCCATCCAGGAGAACTGACCCCCAGCTCGCTCTCGCGCACCCCGGCGGCCATCGTGTTCTCACGGTGGCCGCCAATGGGTTGGCTCCCGGCCCTTAGGGTTTCCGATGTGATCGGACTCGTGATTTTCGACAACGACGGTGTGCTGGTGGACTCCGAGCGGCTGGCCAACACGATCTTGGCCGAACTGCTGACCGAGGCGGGGCTGCCGTACACGTTCGAGGAAACCGTGCGGGACTTCATGGGCGGCTCGATGGCCTCGATGCGGCAGAAGACCGAGGCGCAGTTGGGGCACCCGCTGCCGGCGGATCTCGAGGACCGGTACCACCAGCGGCTCTTCGAGGGATTCGCGCAGCTGCAGGCGATCGAGGGCGTCGAGGCCGTGCTCGACCACCTGGACGCCCGCGGCATCACCTACTGCCTGGCCTCGTCCGGCACCCATCAACGGATCCGTACGGCGCTGACCGCGGTCGGGTTCCTGCACCGGTTCGAGGGGCGGATCTTCAGCGCCGAGGACGTCGCGCACGGCAAGCCCGCGCCGGATCTCTTCCTGCACGCGGCCGCTTCGATGGGCGTGAAGCCGGCCGACTGCCTGGTGATCGAGGACAGCCCGCTCGGCGTCGCCGCGGCCGTCGCGGCGGGCATGAAGGTGTTCGGGTACGCCGGCATGACGGACCCGGCGAAACTTTCCGATGCGGACACGGTTTTCCACAACATGGCAGCCCTGCCCGACCTGATCGACGCCGCCTGAGACACTGGAAGGACCATGTCTACTCCTCAGTCACACCCGGTCCGCGCCGAGGCGGTCGTGGACCTGGCTGCGATCCGCCACAACGTGACCACGCTGCGTGCCCGTGCTGAGGGTGCGCAGGTGATGACCGTGGTCAAGGCCGACGGCTACGGGCACGGGATGGTGCAGGTCGCCCGCGCTGCCCGCGAGGCCGGCGCAGGCTGGATCGGCGCCGCAGTACTCGAGGAGGCACTCGCGCTGCGTGAGGCCGGTGACACCGGACCGATCTTCTGCTGGCTGACCACACCTGGCGAGCCGCTGACCGACGCAATCGACGCCGGCATCGACCTGTCCGCGGGTGCGCCGTGGGAGATCGACGAGCTGGCGGCGGGTGTGACAGATCGGCCCGCGCGCGTGCACCTCAAGATCGACACCGGCATGTCGCGCGGTGGCGCCGTACCCGAGGAGTGGCCGGCGTTGATCCGGGCCGCCGTGCGCGAGCAGGCGGCCGGCCGGATCGAGGTCAAGGGGATCTGGTCGCATCTGGCGTCGTCCGACGAGCCCAAGAGCCCGGCGAACGAGTCCCAGCTGGCGACCTTCGTCGAGGCGATCGAGGTCGCGGAGTCGTTCGGCATCGACGCCGAGTTCAAGCACCTGGCCAACTCGGGCGCGACGCTCGCGCTGCCGGAGACGCATTTCAACCTGGTCCGGCCGGGCGTCGCGACGTACGGCCTGTCGCCGTTCGGGCATGCGTTGCCGTCGTCCGAGCTCGGGCTGAAGCCGGCCCTGACGTTGAGGGCGCGGCTCGCGATGGTGAAACGCGTGCCGACCGGTGCGGGTGTCTCGTACGGCCTGACCTGGACCGCGCCGCGGCCGTCGACCCTCGGCCTGATCCCCCTCGGGTACGGCGATGGTCTGCCGCGGCACGCGTCGAACGGAGCCCCGGTGCAAGTGGGCGGCCAACGGCGTACGGTCGTCGGCCGGATCTGCATGGATCAGTGCGTCGTCAACCTCGAGGACGACCAGGCCGCCGCGGGCGACGAGGTAGTGCTGTTCGGTCCAGGTACGTCGGGCGAGCCGACGGCGGACGACTGGGCCGACGCGGCCGGCACCATCAACTACGAGATCGTCACCCGCCTGGGCGCCCGGATCCCGCGCAGGTACGTCGACAGTGCTGAATTCCTTCCCCGCCCCACCGCCCCAGTCGAAAGGTAGATCAGCATGTCCAAAGCGGGACGGACTGCTGGTCTGATCGGGGCCGCGGTCGGAGTGCTGGCAGCGGGAGCTGCCGCCGGAGTCGCGGTCGAGCGCACTGTCATCGGCCGGCGGTCGGGTCAGCGCAAGCAGCTCGAGGCCGAGCCATTCGGGTCACAACGCGGTACGCCGCACATCTTCACCGCTGACGACGGCGTCGAGCTGTACGTCGAGGTGGACGAGCTGAAGCGCTCCCGGCGGCCTGCTCCGCCGCCGAAGCGCAGACTCGGCCTGACCGGGGCGGTGGGGCGGGGAAAGAATGAGCACAGCAAGCTGCCGCTGCCGCCCGAGGACCTGACCGTGATCTTCGCGCACGGTTACGGGCTGAACATGGACGCCTGGCACTTCGAGCGCCGCGACCTGGCCGGGATCGGCACGATGGTGTTCTACGACCAGCGTTCGCACGGCCGGTCCGGGCGGTCGCCGCGGTCGCACGTCAGCATCGAGCAGCTCGGTATGGATCTGTACGGGATCATCGAGCGGTTCGCGCCGACCGGTCCGGTGATCCTGATCGGTCACTCGATGGGCGGCATGACGATCATGGCGCTGGCCGAGCAGCACCCGGAGCTCTTCGGCGACCGGGTGATCGGCGTCGGCCTGTGCTCGACCAGCGCGGGCGGGCTGGACGGCGTACCGATCGTGTTCCCGGGAAAGCTCGGCATGCTCGCGCGGTCCCTCGCGACGCCGACGGTCGCCGCTCTGGCGCGGATCCCCGATGTGGTCGAGCGCAGCCGGAAGGCCGGCTCGGACATCAGCTACCTGCTGACCCGGAAGTACTCGTTCGGCTCCGAGGTGCCGCCGGCGTTCACCGAGTTCGTCAACGAGATGATCGCGGCGACGCCGATCGAGGTGATCGCGGAGTTCTACCCGATCTTCGCGTTGCACGACAAGTTCGACGCCCTCGAGCCGCTGCAGAAGGTCGAGTGCGTGGTGATCAGCGGCGACAAGGACCACCTGACCCCGTTCGCGCATGCCGAGGAGATCGTCCGCCGGGTGCCCGGCGCCGAGCTCGTCGAGGTGAAGAACTGCGGCCACCTGGGCCTGATCGAGCACCACCGTGAATTCACCGCAGCCCTCCTTGGGATGATCGAACGAGCCGAACAATCTTTAGGGGGTGTCTGATGGTTTCACGCCTACTGCGGGGCACTCGGCACGGCACCTCGCCGTGCGGGGGGCGAAGGCCACGATGAACCCCGCATCGAGACCTTCGCCCCCGCACGCCGATGCACCGCACCGAGCACCTCCTCGCTACGGCGCGAAACCATCAGACACCCCCTAGGACCTGTATGACCGACCTGCACGTCGTTGACGCCACAGCCGAACACGTCGACGACATCGTGACCGTGATCCATCACGCCTTCTCCGCTCGGCGGGTGCTCGACCCGCCGTCGACCGCGTTGTCCGAGAACGCGACCACCGTTGCCGCGGCCGTTGCCGAGCACGGCGGATTGCTGGTGCTGAGCGACGGCGCCCCGGTGGGGGCGATGCTGTTCGAGCAGACCGGCGACGTCCTCAACCTGCGCCGCGTCTCCGTCGACCCGCGCTCCCAGGCCCGCGGCGTCGCGTCGGCGATGGTCGGCTGCGCCGAGGAGGTCGCGGTACGGCGTGGGCTCAGCCGGGTGAACCTGATCGCGCGCGTCGAACTGCCGGACACCGTGGAGTTCTGGCGGCGCCGCGGGTACTCCGTGGTCGACCAGCAGGCGCACAACTTGATCTACGCGAAGGCGTTGCCTGTCGAGCTGACGGTTCCGACGGCCGAGGACATGCAGGCGATCGCTGAACAGCTGGCCGGTCAACTCCGCGCAGGCGATCTCCTGGTCCTGTCGGGCGACCTCGGCGCGGGCAAGACGACGTTCACCCAGGGACTCGGCGTCGGGCTGAAGGTCCGGGGAGCTGTGACGTCGCCGACCTTCGTCATCTCGCGGGTGCATCCGTCGTTGTCCGGCGGGCCTGCGTTGGTGCACGTTGACGCCTACCGGCTCGGTGGATTCGCCGAGTTGGACGACCTGGATCTGGACGCGAGCCTGGAGGATGCGGTCACGGTGGTCGAATGGGGCCACGGCATCGCGGAGCCGTTGGCGCAGGACCGCATCGAGATCGTGATCACCCGGGGCGACGACGACACCGACGAGACGCGGGCGTTGCGGATCACGCCGGTAGGTTCGCGCTGGGCGGCGTCCGGCGTACGGGTGTCTGTACTGGAGAAGAACTGACATGTTGCTTGCCTTTGACACCTCGAGCGCCGCAGTCACGGTCGCGCTGGCCACGCCGACGGGCGAGATCGTTGCCTCGTCGACGACCGTGGACGCGCTGCGCCATGGAGAGTTGCTTGCGCCCGCGATCGCGGCGGCGCTGGAATCCGCGGGCGTCACACCGCGCGACCTGACCGGCATTGCCGTAGGCGTCGGTCCGGGGCCGTTCACCGGGTTGCGGGTCGGACTGGTGACTGCACGGACGATGGGTGAGGTGCTCGGCATCGAGGTCTCCGGCGTCTGCAGCCTGGACATCCTCGCGCGGCAGTCGTCGTTGTCGTTGCCTGTCGCGGTCGCGACGGATGCGCGCCGCAAGGAAATCTACTGGGCTCTCTACGACGGCCCGGCCGCGGACGGCAGCCGTCGTCGGCTGGAGGGACCCGCGGTCGACAAACCCGCCGAGGTCGCGCACGTGCTGTCCGGTCTGCCGGTGATCGGTCGCGGAGCGGTGCTGTACGGCGACGTGCTGGGCGCGGCGGATGCCGACGCGGCGGAGTACCCGTCGGCCGACGTGCTTGCGACAGGCGTGGCGACCCGGACGCTCGAGGTTGTCGCTCCGGAGCCGCTGTACCTGCGCCGGCCGGACGTCACGATGTCTGCCGGGCCCAAGAGCGTGCTGTGAGACCTGCGATCAGAGCGGCTCGCGCGGACGATCAACCTGCGCTGGTCGCGTTGGACGAGCTGTGCTTCGGGCCGGAGGCCTGGAGTACGGTCGGCTGGTCGGACGAGTTCGAGCGGGTGTCCGAGGACCGGGTGATCCTGGTCGCGGACGAAGGCGCTGTCGTCGGGTACGTCGTGCTGTTGTTGCCGCCCGTGGTCGAGGACGTGGTCGAGGTACTGCGGATCGCGGTTGCCCCGGACGAGCGGCGGACCGGAATCGGCGGACAGCTGATGACGGCGGCCCTGGAGCGTTGTGCGGGCCGGACGGTTCTACTGGAAGTTGCCTTGAGCAATGAATCGGCGCGGGGCCTGTACGCGGGTTTCGGGTTCGAGGAGATCAGCCGGCGGCGTGGGTACTACGGTGACGGCGAGGATGCGGTGATCATGCGGTGGAGGATCGATGAGTGAGCCCCTGATCCTGGGGATCGAGACGTCGTGCGACGAGACCGGTGTCGGGATCGTGCGCGGGCAGACGCTGCTCGCCGACGCGATCGCGTCGAGTGTCGAGGAGCACGCCCGGTTCGGCGGCGTCGTACCGGAGGTGGCCAGTCGTGCGCATCTCGAGGCGATGGTGCCGACGATCCGGCGTGCGTGCGAGACGGCCGGCATCAAGCCGACCGACGTCGACGCAGTCGCAGTGACCAGCGGCCCTGGGCTCGCCGGCGCTCTGCTGGTCGGTGTCGCCGCCGCCAAGGGTCTGGCGCTGTCGCTCGACAAGCCGCTGTACGGCGTGAACCACCTAGCGGCCCATGTCGCTGTCGACACGTTGGAGCACGGTGACCTGCCGAAAGGCTGTGTCGCGATGCTGGTGTCCGGTGGGCACTCGTCGTTGCTGTCGGTCGAGGACATCACCGACGGGGTCGAGCCGATGGGCAGCACGATCGACGACGCGGCGGGTGAGGCGTTCGACAAGGTCGCGCGGGTGCTCGGGCTGCCGTTCCCCGGTGGCCCGTACATCGACAAGGCGGCGCGCGACGGCGGGGACCGGTTGTACGTGACCTTTCCGCGCGGGCTGACGTCGCAGCGCGATCTCGAGCGGCACCGGTTCGATTTCTCGTTCTCCGGTTTGAAGACCGCGGTCGCGCGCTGGGTCGAGGCGCGGCGGCGGGACGGTGAGGACGTACCGGTGAACCATGTCGCGGCGGCCTTCCAGGAGGCGGTCTGCGACGTCCTGACCCGCAAGGCCATCGACGCGTGCAAGGACCGCGGCTTCGAGCACCTGCTGATCGGCGGCGGCGTCGCGGCGAACTCACGACTCCGCTCGATGGCAGAGGAGCGCGCGTCCGCGGCGGGCATCGCCGTACGGGTGCCGCGGCCGGGGCTGTGCACCGACAATGGCGCGATGGTCGCCGCGCTGGGCTCGGAGCTCGTCCGGGCCGGGAGGGCGCCGTCGCCGCTGGATCTTCCGGCTGACTCGTCGATGCCGATCACGGAGGTGCTGAACAAGTGAAGTGGACCGGGGCGGACGGCTTCGAGGCGGACGACGACGCGGAGCGCATCGACGCCGGCGTGGTGCAAGGCTTCCTGAGTACGTCGTACTGGGCGGCCGGGATCCCGCGCGAGATCGTGGAGAAGGCGATCGCGGGCTCCCTCAACCTCGGCGTGTACGACGCGGACGGAGCGATGGTCGCGTACGCGCGCATGGTGACGGACCGGGCCACCTTCGCGTGGCTGGCTGATGTGTTCGTTCTGGAGTCGCACCGCGGGCACGGTCTGGGACGGTTCGTCGTGTCGACCTTGCTCGACCATCCGGAGCTGAAGGGCCTGCGGCAGGTGCTGTTGGCGACCGCCGACGCGCATGAGCTCTACCGTTCGTACGGCTTCACCGAGACCCCGCCCGGGCGGATGATGTCCATCCGTCAGGACCCGACCGAGCTGTACGCGCAGCCGTGAGGAGTCCGGGTGTCGATCTCGTCCGGCACCCGGCTGGGGCGACCGATCTCGTGCTGCTCGCGCACGGCGGGCAGGAACATTCACAGGCCGACCCGAACCTGTGGCGGCCCGCGCTGCTGCGGATGTGGCCCTTCGCGTCGGTCGCGAGTTCGGTCGCACGGGACGCCGGCGTGGGGTTCCTGAGGTACCGCTACCGGGGCTGGAACGACGGCGGCGATGCTGCTCTCGATCTGCGGTCCGTCCTGGACGAGCTGCCGCCGGTGATCTCGAGGGTGTTGCTGATCGGGCATTCCATGGGTGGGCGTGCGGTGGTCGCCGCCGGCGATCATCCGCGGGTCGCGGGCGTGCTCGCGTTGGCCCCCTGGCTGCCGGGCGGCGAACCGCTCGTCGCGGTTCGGGTGCCTGTCACGTTCGTCCACGGCACCGACGACACGGTCACCGATCCGGCCGGTACGACGGCGTACGCCGAGCGGCTACGAGCCGCGGGGGCGACGGTGACGACGTATTCGCTCGTGGGTGAAGGGCATGCGATGCTGCGGCGCCCGAAGGACTGGAATCGCTTGGTGGCCGACTTCGTCAGGCAGACGCCGACCGAGGGTGGCAGCGAACAGCTGCCGGCGGTCGACGCCCAGGTGGCGTCGGCGATCGGCGGCATTGCGCTGGCGCGGCTCCTGTTGCCGGTGAAGGAACGGTTCCGCGTGGCGCGATAGGTCGCACCCGGCGTGATGGCACCCAGCGTTGTTGCACCCAGTGTGGTTGCAGAGGCCCGGGGGTGACGCGCACCGCTTGCTCCCCAGGCGAACGGTCAGCGGCCAACCGGTTCTCACGTCAGCCTCCCCCACCCAGGTGAATCACTGTTGAACTGGCCGTATTCGTTAGTGGCGGGCCTCCGGGTGAGTGCAGCAGCAGACGCAGCACCTCGCCCGCCGGCTTGTCACCCGGAGACCCGCTCGCGAGATCGATCATATGTTCGAATATGCGTCAGACGCAAGTGCCGTCCGGGAGTTGTTCCGACGACGGCCGCGAACGCCGCGATGAAGCCGCTCGGGTTCGCCCAGCCGCAGGCATGCGCGACGTACGTCGTGTCGTGGCCGTCCGCGAGCAGGACGAGGGCGTGGTAGATCCGCAGCTGCGTGCGCCACTCGTAGTACGTCATGCCGAGTTCGTCGCGGAACAGGCGGCTGAGGGTCCGGGCGCCGGCGCCGGCCCGGCGTCCCAGTTCGGCGAGTGAGGTGTTGTCCGCCGGGTTCTCGCGGAGATGCTGAGCGATCGTGCGCAGGCGGTCGTCGCGCGGTTCCGGTAGTTGCAGCGGTTGTTCGGTCGCTTCGTGAAGCTCGTCGACGAGGACCCGCTGGAGGCGGGCGCGGGCGGCGTCGTCGAGCCGGCGGCTGGTGAGGGCGAGCAGCACCTCGCGGGCGAGTCCGGATGCGAGGAATACGGCGGGGCGATCCGGGATGCGCCGGGCCAGCGCGGCAGGCAGGAACACGATGCGCATGTCGGTCTCGCCGTGCGCGCGGTGCTGGTGCGTGGATCCGGCCGGCGTCCACGCGACACGGTTGGCGGGAACGATCGACGTACCCCGATCGGTGTGCACGGACAGTACGCCGCGTGCGGCGTACACCAGATGGCCTTCTTCGTGCGTTTGCACCGAGCTGGTGCCGCCGGAGGCCCATTCGTGCGCGCCCGCGGACGGAAAGAGTTCCGAACGGAGCGGTTGGCCGTCATCGGGCATAGCTGAGGATTCTATCGGCTGTCGGCCAGTCTGCGGCAGGAGTACGCGACCGCGTCCCGGCCGATCCGGGTGATGATCAGCGTCGCCGACGCGGAGCCCTTCGGCGCAAGCTTCTTCCGTAGCTGGGCCGGGTCGAGGTCCACGCCGCGTTTCTTGATCTCCAGCGTCCCGATGTCCTGGCTGCGAACCCACGAGCGCAGCGCTTTCTCCTTGTAGGGCAGCTCTTCCACCACCTCGTACGCCGAGGCGAGCGGAGTCGCGACGTGCTTCGCTGCAGTGACGTAGGCGATGCGCGGATCCAGCAGCCAGCCGTCGACCGCAGCGGCGACAGCGGTGACCAGACCGGCTCGAACGACTGCACCATCGGGCTCGTAGATGTACTGACCGACCGGACCAACCTCAGCGTCCGGTGCGTCAGTGACGGTCGCCTCGCTCGGCAGCAGAGTCGCCCGTCGCGGGGTGCTGCCGGAGAGCCGGCCGGACCACAGTGCGGCCTCCTTGACCTCACCGGAGTCGCTGATCCACTCCGCCTCAACGCCGGCAGGGATCGCGTCGTGCGGAATGCCGGGCGCCACCTTCACGCAGGCGGTGCGCTGCAGCAGCTCCAGCACGAACGTCCATGGCGGCGCGTAGGCGTTGTGGTCGAACACCCGTCGCCCGTCCGCCCGTCGAGCCGGGTCCGCGAACACCACGTCGTACGGCGTGAGGTCGGTCGACTCGGCTTCACCTACGAGTACCTCACCGGCGAGGTCGAGGGCGGCCAGGTTGGCACGGGCGGTGGCTGCGGTCTCGGGGTCGCGCTCGACACCAGTCACCCGGAGGCCGGCGCGGGCGGCGCTGATGAGGTCGCCGCCGATCCCACAGCCCAGGTCCACCATGCTGGCGCCAGGCATGGTGGCTGCGAGGCGTGCGGCGCGATGGGCGCCGACTGTGGTCCGGGTGGCCTGCTCCAGGCCGTCCGGGGTGAAGTACATGCGCTCAGCGTCCGGACCGAACTTGGCGACCGCCCGGTGCCGCAGTGCGGCCTGCGTGACGGCAGCAGTCACGAGCGTCGCGTCGTACCGGCGTCGGAGCTTCTCGACCAACTGCAGCTCACGACCAGGCTTGTACTCCGCACACGCCGCCGCGAGCACCTCGGCGCCCGGCCCGTCGAGCAACGCCGTCACTGTCACCCGCGCAACTCTAGAGCGGGCTGGAACAGCTCCTGCTCCAGCTTCGCGTTGCCATCGAGTAGAGGCGCCAGTTCATCGCCGAGCGCGTCTTGGGGCCGTAGATGCCGTCGACGACCAGGTGGTGCTTGCGCTGGACCGTCTTGATCGCCGCGCGGGTATTACTGCCGTAGATACCGTCCACGGCCAGCTTGGTGCCGTAGCAGAAGTTCAGGTTGCGCTGGAGAACCTGGATGGCGGTGTCCGGATCGCCGTACCGGTTGGAGCCGCGGTACGGGTCGTCGCCGTACATGAGGTTGCAGGTGGTGCTCGTGCTGGCGTAGATCGACGGCATCGGGACGCCCCAGCTGCGGTTGACCGGGACGAGCCGGGCGGACCGGCACTGCGGCAGAGCGGCAGCCGCCTTGAGCTCGGCCGCGGTGGCGTCGTGGGAGATGTTCTGGTCGGCGGAGGCCTTCGGCGCCGGAGCGGCCGCGGGTGCGGCGGCGGCCGGCGACTCGTGCTTCGACGCGTTGGCGGCAACGGCGCCGATCGCGACCGCGGCGACGGCGGCCAGGAGTGCGATCGTCCGGGGGGACAGCTTGGGCAGTGCCGGCACTCTGAACGCCATGGCTCCTCCTCGCACCCGTTCTGACGCAACGGTCCCACGAACGCCCGGTCCTTGACCACAGTCTGTGTCCGGGCGCCTACCCGGCCACCGATTGCCTCAGGGTGAGAATCCTTTGGCACTCGAGTTGACCGAGTGCTAATCGCGGCCTAGATTCGGTGTTGGCACTCTCTGTGTGAGGGTGCCAGCGGTCCGGCCCTTGACCCCCGCGACGGCAGGGGAGCGCGACCACCATGAACCAGACAAGCAAATCGACCGTGGAGGTCAGCAAGTGTCGGTCACGATCAAGCCGCTCGAGGACCGTGTCCTCGTCGCGCCGCTCGAAGCCGAGCAGACCACGAAGTCCGGCCTGGTGATCCCGGACACCGCCAAGGAGAAGCCGCAGGAGGGCGAGATCCTCGCCGTCGGCCCGGGCCGGATCGACGACAACGGCAACCGCGTCCCGCTGGACGTCAACGTCGGCGACAAGGTCATCTACTCCAAGTACGGCGGCACCGAGGTCAAGTACGACGGCCAGGACTACCTGATCCTGGGCGCCCGCGACATCCTCGCAGTCGTCAGCAAGTGACGGCCGCTCGCTGTTCCTGACTGACACCGCCCTGGTGCCCTCCGGCGCCGGGGCGGAGTCGGTTCGGACCCGACCGGGGCGGTGGGGCGGGTTCGCCGACCGCACAGCGATGGTCTGTGCCTGCAACGATCTAGCGATTTCAGAGAGGGACTGGATTTTTCATGCCGAAGATCCTCGAGTTCGACGAGAACGCCCGGCGCGCGCTGGAGCGCGGCGTCGACAAGCTCGCGAACACGGTGAAGGTGACGCTGGGCCCGAAGGGCCGCTACGTCGTCCTGGACAAGAAGTGGGGCGCCCCGACCATCACCAACGACGGTGTCACCGTCGCCCGTGAGGTCGAGCTGGACGACCCGTTCGAGAACCTTGGTGCGCAGCTGACCAAGGAGGTCGCCACCAAGACCAACGACATCGCCGGTGACGGCACCACCACCGCGACGGTGCTGGCGCAGGCACTGGTGCACGAGGGCCTGCGGGCGGTCGCCGCCGGCGTCAACCCGATGGGCCTCAAGCGCGGTATCGAGGCGGCCGTCGAGGCCGTGTCGGCCAAGCTGATCGAGACCGCGCGACCGGTCGACGACAAGGGCGACATGGCCCACGTTGCCACCATCTCCGCCCGTGACGCCGAGATCGGCGCACTGATCGCGGACGCGTTCGACAAGGTCGGCAAGGACGGTGTGATCACCGTCGAGGAGTCGAACACCTTCGGGACCGAGCTCGAGTTCACCGAGGGCATGCAGTTCGACAAGGGCTACATCTCGCCGTACTTCATCACCGACGCCGAGGCCGGCGAAGCGGTGCTGGAGGACCCGTACATCCTGATCCACCAGGGCAAGATCTCCGCGATCGCGGACCTGCTGCCGCTGCTGGAGAAGGTCGTGCAGTCCGGCAAGACGCTGCTGATCATCGCCGAGGACGTCGAGGCCGAGGCGCTGTCCACCCTGGTGGTGAACAAGATCCGCGGCAACTTCACCTCGGTCGCCGTCAAGGCGCCGGGCTTCGGTGACCGCCGCAAGGCGATGCTGGAGGACCTGGCCGCGCTCACCGGCGCGCAGGTCGTGGCCCCGGAGGTCGGCCTCAAGCTCGACCAGGTCGGTCTGGAGGTGCTCGGTACGGCGCGCCGCATCGTGGTCACCAAGGACAACACGACCGTCGTCGAGGGTGCCGGCAAGGCCGAGGACATCGAGGGCCGGGTCAACCAGATCAAGTCCGAGATCGAGCGCACCGACTCCGACTGGGACCGCGAGAAGCTGCAGGAGCGGCTGGCCAAGCTGGCCGGCGGCGTCTGCGTGATCAAGGTCGGCGCGGCCACCGAGGTCGAGCTGAAGGAGAAGAAGCACCGGATCGAGGACGCGGTCTCCGCGACCCGGGCGGCGATCGAGGAGGGCATCGTCGCCGGTGGCGGCTCCGCTCTCGTCCACGCGGCCGCGGTGCTGGACAACGGCCTGGACCTGGAGGGCGACGAGCTCGCCGGCGTCCGGATCGTCCGCAAGGCGATCGTCGAGCCGCTGCGCTGGATCGCCGAGAACGGTGGCTACGAGGGCTACGTCGTGACCGCCAAGGTCGCCGACCTGGAGCTCGGTAGCGGCTTCAACGCGGCCACCGGCGAGTACGGCGACCTGCTGGCCCAGGGCGTGCTGGACCCGGTCAAGGTGACCCGGTCCGCGCTCGCCAACGCCGGCTCGATCGCCGCACTGCTGCTGACCACCGAGACGCTGGTGGTCGACAAGCCCGAGGAAGAGGAGCCCGCGGCGGCCGGTCACGGTCACGGCCACGGTCACTGATTCCTCGCAGTACACAACGCAGTACCCAGCACCGCCCGGCAGGTCATCTGCCGGGCGGTGCTTTTATGTGGCCTGTGCTGATCCGAGAACGTCGTGACGAAGACCTGCCTGTGTGTGTCGACATCCTCCGAGTTGTCCACGAGCAAGCCGGGTACCCGATCAACTGGCCGGCGGATCCGGCACGCTGGTTGTCACCGGAGAGCGCTCTTGGTTGCTGGGTGGCGGTAGTCGACGATCGCGTCGCCGGGCATGTGGTGCTGACAGCGGTGCGTGATCACGCCGAGGTGGAGCGGCTGTTCGTCGATCCGGGGGCAACAGGCCAGGGGATCGGCCGCGCGCTCCTGCAGCACTGTGTCACCACTGCAGCCGCCCTCGCCCGTGATCTCTCGCTCGAGGTGGTCGACAACCGCGGCGCCGCCGTACACCTCTATCGACGGGCAGGCTGGCTGGAGACCGGCCGTACGCCGATCGACTGGGGCGGCGAGCATGCCTCTGAACTCATCCGCTTCACCGCCCCGTGAGAGGTTCTGACCATGGGTGGTCCACGGGAGCGGTATCGCGCCCAGGTGCGCGACGAGGTCAAGCAGCACGCCTGGGCGCAGATCGCCGAGGCAGGTGTCTCCGCCCTGTCACTGAACGCGATCGCCAAGCAGATGGGCGTCAGCGGTCCGGCTCTCTACCGGTACTTCGCCGGCCGTGACGACCTCATCACCGCGCTGATCCGCGACGCGTACCGCAGCCTGGCCGACACGGTCAGCTCGGCGTACGACGGTGGCGCGGACGTGATCGGGCTCGCCCGGGTGATCCGCACGTGGGCGCTCGCCGACCCGCAGCGGTACCTGCTGATCTACGGGACGCCCGTTCCCGGCTATCACCCACCTGACGACACCACGGCGATCTCCGACGAGATCACGACCGTGCTGGTCGAGGCCATCGGCCGATCGGACCGCGCAGTCTCGTTTCGGACCCGGTTACATGGCGTAGTGTCACTTGAACTGGCAGGGCATTTCGCCGGGATGGACGCAGACCCGGCCGCGCTGCTCGACAGCGAGATCGGTGAACTCGCCAGTAGTGACAGATCGTGATCAAGTGGCCGGTTGTGACCACGAATTGCCACTAGGCAAGAAGAGTTGAGCGCCGTACCATCTTTCAGGCTGAACCGGTCTGAACACGAGGGGGCGAGGGGTGACAGAGGTCCGAGTACCTGACACCCACGACCGGGTCGAGCTTAGGGATCTTGCCGCGCTGGCCGGCGACGGGGACCGAACAGCTCTCAACGACCTGCTCACCAGAGTGCGCGCTGTGGCGCACCGATACGTACGGTCCCGTCTGTGGACCTATCCCGGCGGCGCCGACATGGTCGACGACGTCGCACAAGAGGTTTGTGTCGCGGTCTTCGGCGCGCTGAGCCGGTACCGCGACGAGGGGCGGCCTTTCGAGGCTTTCGTCTACGGCATCGCGGCCCGCAAGGTCGCCGATGCCCAGCGTGCGTTCGCGGTCGCCGACGTCTCGACGCCGGATCTGCCGGACGGCGCGGACGAGTCACCGACGCCGGAGGAGCGCGCGGTCCGGCAATCAGAGGTCCAGCACATCATGGGGCTGCTGGACAAGTTGCCGGAGAAGCTGCGGGAGATTCTGCGGCTCCGGGTGGTAGCGGGGATGTCAGCCGAGGAGACCGGCCGGGCACTGGGGATGACACCGGGGGCGGTGAGGGTCGCACAGCATCGGGCGTTGAACACGCTCAGGGGGTTTGTGGGGCATGAAGCACAGCTGGAACGAGGAAGAGCAGGGGAGGAGCATCATGGCTGACCGTTTTGATCTGGACGCGATCGAGGCCGATGACGCGCTGCTCGATCTGCTCGCCGCCGGTGGGGAGTCCGCCCGTGCGGCGGGCGAGCACGACGCGGCCGTTCAGCTTCTGGCCGGTCTACGGCTGGCGGTTGAGGTCGAGGACGAGCTCCCGGTGGAGACCATCGACGATCCGGAGAGCTTCCTGGCGCGTTGCGCCGCGCTCAACCCGATCACCGACCCGTTCGCCCGCAAGATGGCGACGCGCGGTCTGGCGCTCGGGGTGGCGGCGGTCGCCGCATTGTCGGTCTCCGGGGTGGCGGCAGCCGTGAACGGCGACCCGCTGTCGCCGTACGAGAAGGTCATCGAGAAGATGGTCGACGCGGTCCGTCCGCAGACCAGCTTCCCGAAGGAAGACCTCGACGGTCTGCCGGTGATGGACAAGACCAAGATCGTCAAGGTGGGCAAGGACTACAAGAAGGCCCAGGCCGAGCGCTCCACGCAGGCAGCCGGCAAGGACGGCTCGCTCGTCGCCCTCGATCCGAACTCCTTCGAGATCAAGACGACGCCGTCGGCGGTGGTGTCGGAGAAGCCGATGGCGACCCTGGACAAGCCGACGATCCCGCCCCCGACGTCGACGAAGACGGACGATCCGGACAACGTCAACAAGCCGACGGACACGAAGACGGATCCGCCGACCGACACCACCGGTGGCGACGGCACGGACGGCACGACGACCACGCCGACTCCGCCTCCCACGACGCCGACGGACACGCCGACCAGTACGCCGACCGACCCGCCGTCGACGCCGACCGACACCGCGACGACGACGCCGCCGGCGAACGACACCGGTCCGGGCGACAACACGGCGGCCGGCGACCCGACAGGTGCGCCGACCAGCACGCCGACCGGAGACACCGGCCAGACCGATGGCACTGATGGCTCCGGGACGCAGGGGACCGGTTCGAGCGACACCGGTGGCTCGGACACGTCCACGCCGGGCGGCGACGAGAAGCCGAGCGGCGAGGTCACCCAGGTTCCGGACGCCACGGATCCGGCCGGACTTGTCGGGGACATCCTGAGCTCGGTCCTGCCGACGCCGACCGGCGAGCCGGTCACGATCGAGAGCGCGCAGCAGTTCTTCGGCGAGTCGCAGGTGGTAGACAAGCCGCCGACGGTGACGAAGAAGACCGCGTCGGCCAAGAAGGCGGCGGGAAAGCACGCGAGCGGGACGGTGGCCACGGGTTCGGTCCGCAAGGCCTACCCGAAGGGCAAGCACTCGACCGGTCAGTACCCCGAGGGCAAGCACGCGGCGATCGAGCGTACCCACGGGTCCACCGCCGACGCGGACGTCCTGGCGATCCTGCAGGTCGTCAACGCGCCGATCAACAAGTAGCCGACCACCCGCTCCGCCCGCCGCGCAGCCGCGGCGGGCGGAGTGCTGTGGACGGCCGATTCGGGGGTCGGCGGGCGCGCGGATAGGATGGGGTCCCGTTCTCGCCGTGTAAAGGTGCTCGTTTTCCCCATGGACATCACACCCGCTGGAGTTCCCGACAAGTTCGCCGTCCTCGGCCTCACCTTCGACGACGTCTTGCTGCAGCCGAACGAGTCCGACGTCATCCCGTCCGAGGCGGTCACCCGGTCCCGGGTGAGCCGCAACGTCTGGGTGAACATCCCGCTGGTGTCGAGCGCGATGGACACCGTCACCGAGGCCCGGATGGCGATCGCGATGGCCCGCCAGGGCGGTCTCGGCGTCCTCCACCGCAATCTCTCGATCGAGGACCAGTCCCAGCAGGTCGACCTGGTCAAGCGCTCCGAGTCCGGCATGATCGCCCAACCGATCACGATCGGTCCGGACGCCAGCATCGGCGAGGCCGACGCGCTCTGCGGGCAGTACCGGATCTCCGGTGTCCCCGTCGTCGACGACGCCGGGGTGCTGGTCGGCATCGTGACGAACCGCGACATGCGCTTCGAGAACGATCTGTCCCGCCCAGTGCGCGAGGTGATGACCAAGCAGCCGCTGATCACCGGCAAGCAGGGCATCTCGGCCGACGACGCGATGGCGCTGCTCAGCAAGCACAAGGTCGAGAAGCTGCCGCTGGTCGACGACGCCGGCAAGCTGACCGGCCTGATCACGCTCAAGGACTTCGTCAAGCGGGACAAGTTCCCGCTGTCCACCAAGGACGCCAGCGGCCGGCTGATGGTCGGCGCCGCGATCGGCTTCTTCGGCGAGGCGTACAAGCGGGCCATGTCGCTGGTCGAGGCCGGTGTGGACGTGCTTGTCGTCGACACCGCGCACGGTCACTCCCAGGCGCAGCTCGAGATCATCCGCAAGCTCAAGGCCGACCCGGCGACCCGCGGCGTGGACATCGTCGGCGGCAACGTCGGCACCCGCGAGGGCGCCCAGGCGCTGGTCGACGCCGGCGCCGACGGTGTGAAGGTCGGCGTCGGCCCGGGCTCCATCTGTACGACGCGGGTCGTGTCCGGCGTCGGCGTGCCGCAGGTCACCGCGATCTACGAGGCGTCGCTGGCCTGCAAGCCGGCCGGGGTCCCGGTCATCGGCGACGGCGGCCTGCAGTACTCCGGTGACATCGCCAAGGCGCTCGTCGCCGGTGCGGACACGGTCATGCTGGGCTCGCTGCTGGCCGGCTGCGAGGAGTCGCCGGGCGACCTGGTGTTCATCAACGGCAAGCAGTTCAAGGCGTACCGCGGGATGGGTTCGCTCGGCGCGATGCAGTCCGGCGGACTGCGCAAGTCGTACTCGAAGGACCGCTACTTCCAGCACGACGGCGGCTCCGACGAGAAGCTGATCGCCGAGGGCGTCGAGGGCCAGGTGCCGTACCGGGGCCCGCTGTCAGCGGTCGCGCACCAGCTGATCGGCGGCCTGCGCCAGTCGATGTGGTACACCGGCGCCCGCACCGTCCCGGAGCTCCAGGACAAGGGCCGCTTCGTCCGCATCACCTCCGCCGGCCTCCAGGAGTCCCACCCGCACGACATCCAGATGACGGTCGAGGCCCCGAACTACTCCGGCCGCTGACACCGCCTGCAACCCGTTAGGACACCAGATGACCGAGATCGAGATCGGCCGCGCCAAGCGTGGGCGGCAGGCGTACGCGTTCGACGACATCGCGATCGTGCCGTCGCGCCGGACGCGGGACCCCGAGGAGGTCTCGGTCGCCTGGCAGATCGACGCGTACCGGTTCGAGCTGCCGATCCTGGCCGCGCCGATGGACTCGGTCATGTCGCCGGCCACCGCGATCGCGATCGGCAAGGCCGGCGGCCTCGGCGTACTGAACCTCGAAGGTCTCTGGACGCGGTACGAGGACCCGACCAGCCTGCTCGAGGAGATCACGAGCCTCGATCAGAAGCAGGCCACGCACCGGCTGCAGGAGATCTACGCGGCGCCGATCAAGCCCGAGCTGCTCTCCCAGCGGGTGCAGGAAATCCGCGACTCCGGCGTGACCGTGGCCGGTGCGTTGTCGCCGCAGCGGACCAAGCAGTTCGCCAAGCACGTCGTGGACGCGGGCGTCGACCTGTTCGTCATCCGCGGTACGACGGTGTCCGCCGAGCACGTGTCCGGGCAGGCGGAGCCGCTCAACCTCAAGCAGTTCATCTACGACCTCGACGTGCCGGTGATCGTCGGCGGTTGCGCCACGCACCAGGCTGCGTTGCACCTGATGCGGACCGGTGCGGCCGGCGTGCTCGTCGGGTTCGGCGGTGGCGCGGCGCACACGACGCGCAAGGTGCTCGGCGTTGCGGTGCCGATGGCGTCGGCGGTCGCTGACGTGGCGGCGGCGCGGCGGGACTACATGGACGAGTCCGGCGGGCGGTACGTGCATGTCATCGCGGACGGCTCGGTCGGGCGGTCCGGCGACGTGGCGAAGGCGATCGCCTGCGGTGCGGACGCGGTGATGGTCGGTTCGCCGCTGGCGCGGGCCAGCGATGCCCCGGGTGGCGGATACCACTGGGGCGCCGAAGCCTGGCACCAGGACCTCCCGCGCGGTGAGCGGGTCGAGGTCGGCGTCACCGGCACGATGGAGCAGATCCTGTTCGGCCCGTCGTGGGTGCCGGACGGCACGATGAACCTGGTCGGCGCCCTCAAGCGCGCGATGGCGACCACCGGCTACACGGAGCTCAAGGAGTTCCAGCGGGTCGAGGTCGTCGTAGGTTGAGGACCGGCGTACTGCTCCTGCACGGTTCGAGTGGTACGCCGGACGTCCAGCGCGCCCGCCTGCTCGAGGCGGAGGGGTACGACGTACTCGCCCCGCGGTGGACCGTCACGCACGAGGTGCCGCTGGAGTCGTTCCCTCTGGATGAATTGGCGGCCCGCAACGACCGGCTGGTCGTGATGGGCAGCTCGTGGGGTGCCGAGGCTGCACTGCTGCTGGGCGCGCTCGACGAGCGGGTGGACATGGTGGTCGCGTTCGCCCCGAGCGCCTACGTCTGGGGCCGGGTCCTCGAGGACGGAACGCAACGGTCGGCGTGGACCTGGCAGGGTGAGCCGTTGCCGTTCGTCCCGTTCGACCAGGATTGGAAGGCAGAGGACGATCCGCCGAGCTTCACCGGTCTGTACCGCCGAAGTCTGCTCAGTGCGGCGGAAGAGGCACGGATCCCGGTCGAGCGCATCGGCGACGTACTGCTGATCGCCGGCGGCGATGACAAGGTGTGGCCGGCGGTGGAGTTCGCGGAGGAGATAGTCCGTCGGCGCGGTGAGCGTCCGACCCGTCTCCTGATCGGGCCGGAGGCGGGTCATCGGCCGGTACTGCCCGGTGAGGAGCCGAAGTCGGCCGGTCAGCGGATGGCGCGCGGCGGCACCGAGGCGGCCGATCGCGAGCTCGGCGCGCGAGCCTGGGACGAGATCCGCAATCTGCTCGCAGGGTGAGCGAAATGCTACGAGTCCCCACAGCTTGGAGGGTTCTGGAAGGATTGCGGCATGGGACTTTTCAGCCGACGGAGCAGCCAGGACACGGACAATGTTGCCCTCGCCGCAGCGCGGGGCCGATTGTCTCCCGATGACGTGGATCAGGTGCGCTTCCTGATCACGACGAAGAAGGCGGTGCACGCGGTCAAGCTGATCCACGATCGCACCGGACTGGACCTCAAACAGTCCAAGGAGCTGGTCGACGACATCCGCCTCGGCCGCTACGTGCCGCCGACCACCGGCACGCCGCTCGTCCGGCGCCCGGGGACGAACCTGGCCGAACGCACCCGCGCCCTCAAGGCCGCGGGTGAGCTGCACCAGGCCACCGCCCTGGTTGTCTCCGAAACCGGCATGACCGACGAAGAGGCCGGCCTGTTCGTCGGCGCCCTCCGCGCCGACGCCCAGGACTAACCCTTCACGTACGACAGCTTCTCGGCGATCTTCCCGTCGCGCAGCCGCAGTACGTCGACCCCGCGGATGTGCCCACGATCGCCGGAAGCATCCCGCCACGAGTACCGCCACCGCACGACGGCCCGCTCACCGAGCACCACCGTCTCCTCGGTCTCGAAGTGCGGATCGTCGGTGTCGGCGAACAACCGCGCCCACTCCGCCCGTACTGCGTCAGCGCCTTCCAGGCGGGTGCCGTCCGGGGCCGGCGAGGTGGACTCGAACACGATGTCGTCGGCGACCAGCGACATCGCCTTGTCCAGATCTCCCGCGTCGAACGCGCTCCCGAACCGTTCGATCACCTCGAACGCCGGGGTCCACCGCGGATCACGGCCGAAGGCTGCCAGCAGTTCGTCGGCCGGAGCCGTGAAGCCTTCCAGGTGCGCACCGACCACGCCCGCCGACCGGTAGATCTGCTCGCGCTCGGCGAACCACGGCGTGATCTCGTCGACCAGGTCCGCGTCGAGACGCGGGCGAGCGCCGATCGCCACCGCCAGGTCCCAGCCGTGGATCAGGTGATCGGCGGCGAGTTGGTGCAGATACTCCTGCGGATCCTCGTCGCCGTACGACAGGTGCACCTTGTCGATCGGCAGCCCTGCGGCAACCTCGGCCTCCCGGGCCGCGGACGACGCCGCGCCGGCCGGATCCTTCCCTAGCAGGTCGCCGTCCAACGAGTCCCCGACGTCGGCGATCGTCCTGCCCTCCATCAGCGGTACCGCCCAGCGCTCCTCGCCGACCACGTGGTTCACCAGTGCCCGGACGTCCCAGTCCGAGCACGGCGTCGGCTCCGTCCACTGGTTGTCCGCGACGTCCGCGACCAGCTCCGCGAAATTCCTGACCGTGCGGTTGTGCAGCTCTACGACATCCATCACCCGCACCCCCTCCCAAGCGTCAGCGTCCGCCTGCGCGGGGGCCGGGTCAATTACCCCAGGGTTACCTAGCGGCCGAGCTGGAGTTGCTGGGCGGCCTCATGGGCGTGGTGGGACGCAGTCAGGTCGCCGGCGGCCGCGAGCAGGTCGCCGTGGTGCCGGTAGCAGGAACCGGCGAGATCCTTCATGGTCGCGTTGTCGTCGGTGAACGGGATCAGCGCGGTCGCGACCTCCGCGCACCAGCCGCCCAGGTCGAGCGCCATCTCGGTCCGGCCAGCCTGGTAGTACGCCTCCGAGATGTCGAGCAGGAGCTGCGCCCAGATCGGCACGTACGTGCTGGTCTCGTACCGCATCCGGTGCGACTCACGCTCCGACGAGATCGCGAACAGGTAGTGCGCCTCCAGCCCCAGCGTCAATCCGGCTTCGGCGTCCTGCATCAGCAACGGCCGAACCAGCTCGGCCAATTCGGTCGCACGGACGGCGGCGGACTCCGGGTCGGTCCGGCCCGACACCGTCGCCAGCGTCATCCCGGGCGCGGGCTCACTCAACGCAAGCAGCCGGTGGTACTGCTCGAACGGCCCGAGCTTGATCTCCGCGTTCTCCAGCGCCGCGACCAGCGTCAGCGGCAGCCCACGGTCCAGCTCCTCGACCACCCGAACGGCTGTCTCGCCGTCGGTGTCGTACGCCGTACGCAGGCACGCCTCGCCCTCGAGCCGGCCGACGATGCCGAGGTGCTTGCCCTTCCTGACCAGGGCGGCGACCAGCGTGCGCATGTCGGTCGCCGAGTCCGAGTCGGCGAGCGTGTCGGCCGTCGTCAGCCCGATCTCGTCCGCCTCGAGCGCGAGGTCCAGCCGCCCTTCTGCCGCGTGAACGTCGGCCGACACCGCGGTCGCCGTACACAGGTAGCGCGCGTACGACAGGGACTGCGGGCTCTCGTTGATCTGGTCCGCGAGCTGCAGGAACAACTGGGTCGCCGCGTCCGCCGAGGCAACCGCCAGCGCCGGGTCGCCGTACCGTCGCAGGATCAGGGCGTTCATGGCGAGCACCCGGGCGAAGTCCGGCTGGTGCTTGAGCCCGTCCGCACCGCCGACCAGCTGGCCGTAGGCGATCACCGCGCCGTCCATCTCCAGTACGGCGGTGGCGCCGTGACCGCGATGCGCCTGCGTCATCGCGCGCCGGGCGCGGATGTCGGCGAGGAAGCTGGTGGCATCGAGTACTCCGGCATCCTGCAGCTCGGTGTAGCCGAGTTGGGCCTCGTGCAGCGCGGCCAGCGCCTCTTCGTGCCGGCCCGATGCGTTCAGTGAGCCGGCCAGCTCGTACTGGGTCGCGGCCATCAGGTGCTTGGCCTCGTAGTGGTTCGGAGACCCTTCGGCCCGCTCCCTGGCCAGCTCGATGACCCGCTGCTGGTACGGCCCGGCCTCGTCGGCGCGCCCCTCCTCGATCAGCACCTGGGCTGTCTGCAGCGCCTCGCCGAGCTCGTCCTCAGGAGGCGTCCAGAGCCCCCCGCTGTCCACCATCTTGACGTTCCACCCCTTCGCAGGTTCCAGAGGGTGAGCTTAATGGGGATCTGATACTGACACTGTCGATTACTGGCAGGTAGCCTAGGCAGATGAGCGAGCAGACGTCGATTCCCGCGGATCCGGAGCTCGATCCGACCGCGTCGTACGCGACCGACCAATCGGTCATCCGCCGGTTGTCGGGGCTGCTGCGGGCGACGGCGGGCACCAGGACGTCGTACGCGCCGGCGACCGGGCAGCCGATCGCGGACCTGCCGGTGTCGAGCGAGAACGACGTGGTTGCGGCGGTCCGGCTGGCCCGCAAGACGCAGCAGACCTGGCGACGGGTGCCGCTCGCCGAGCGTGCCGCGATCCTGCTGCGGTACCACGACCTGGTCCTCGACCACCGGCACGAGCTGGTCGACCTGATCATCCGCGAGTCCGGCAAGGCGCGGAAGCAGGCCTTCGAGGAGCTCGCACACGTAGCGCTGACGGCGAGATACTACGGCCGCAAGGCGCAGGAACTGCTCGAGCCGCAGCGCAAGCTCGGCATCTTCCCGGTGCTCACCCGGGCCGAGGAGCGGTTCGTGCCGAAGGGTGTCGTCGGCATCATCTCGCCGTGGAACTACCCGCTGACGATGGCGATCAGCGACGGTCTGCCCGCGATCCTGGCCGGCAACACGGTCGTGCACAAACCCGACAGCCAGACCCCGCTGACAGCGCTCCGCGGGATCGAGCTGCTGTACGAGGCCGGTCTGCCGCGGGAGGCCTGGCTCGCGGTGAACGGCGACGGCCCGACCGTCGGCGGCGCCCTGATCCAGCACGCGGACTACATCTGCTTCACCGGCTCGACCAAGACCGGCCGGCTGGTCGCGAAGCAGTGCGGTGAGCGGCTGATCGGCTGCAGCCTCGAGCTGGGCGGCAAGAACCCGATGCTCGTACTGCGTGACGCCGACATCCACCGTGCCGCCGAGGGCGCCGTACGGGCCTGCTTCGCGAACGCGGGTCAGCTGTGCGTCTCGATGGAGCGGCTGTACGTCGCCGACCAGGTGTACGACGCGTTCGTGACGGCCTTCGTCGACCGGGTGAAGAAGCTCCGCCTGTCGGCCGGCAGCGGCTGGGACGTGGACATGGGCTCGCTGATCTCGAAGGCGCAGCTCGAGACGGTCACCCGGCACGTCGAGGACGCGCGGTCCAACGGCGCGACCGTCCTGGCCGGCGGGAAGCCGCGACC
Source organism: Kribbella pratensis (assembly GCF_004365355.1). Lineage (GTDB taxonomy): Bacteria > Actinomycetota > Actinomycetes > Propionibacteriales > Kribbellaceae > Kribbella. The sequence continues at coordinate 261,125 of NZ_SODP01000003.1, forward strand.
GGACATCGGCCCGCTGTTCTACGAGCCGACCGTGCTGTCCGGCGTCACCCCGGCGATGGAGTGCTTCGACAACGAGACCTTCGGGCCGGTCGTGTCGATCTACCGGTTCTCCGACGAGTCCGAGGCGATCCAGCGCGCGAACGAGGGTGAGTACGGCCTGAACGCGAGCGTCTGGACCCGCGACGGCCGGCGTGGTCGTGCGGTCGCCGCACAGCTGATGGCCGGCACGGTCAACGTCAACGAGGGGTACGGCGCGACCTTCGGCTCGATCGACACGCCGATGGGCGGCATGCGGTCGTCCGGCCTCGGTCGCCGCCAGGGCGTCGAGGGCATCCGCCGGTACGTCGAACCACAGGCGATCGCCACGCAACGGCTGATGCCGATCGCGGCGTCGCACGGGCTGTCCGACGAGAAGTTCGCCGAGCTGATGACGGGCGCGCTGCGGATTCTCAAGAAGATCGGCCGCCCGTGAGTTTCGACTACGACGTACTGATCGTCGGGTCCGGATTCGGTGGGTCGGTCAGCGCGTTGCGGCTGACCGAGAAGGGCTACCGGGTCGCCGTACTCGAAGCCGGTGCGCGGTTCGAGGACACGGCGTTCGCGAAGAACTCCTGGGACACCAAGCGGTTTCTGTTCGCGCCGAAGTTCGGGATGTACGGCATCCAGCGGATCAGCGCGCTGCGTGACGTCATCATCCTGTCCGGCGCCGGTGTCGGCGGCGGCAGCCTCGTCTACGCGAACACGCTCTACGAACCGCTGCCCGCGTTCTACGCCGACCGCCAGTGGGCGCACATCACCGACTGGAAGTCCGAGCTCGCGCCGTACTACGACCAGGCGAAGCGGATGCTCGGCGTCACGACGTACCCGGGCTTCACACCGGCGGACAAGGTGATGAAGCAGGTCGCCGATGACCTGGGCGTGGGGGACACGTTCCACCCGACGCCGGTCGGGGTCTTCTTCGGCGAGGCCGGTGTCGAGGTCGACGACCCATACTTCGGCGGCGCTGGCCCGCGTCGTACCGGCTGCATCGACTGCGGCGAGTGCATGACCGGGTGCCGCCACAACGCGAAGAACACGCTGACGAAGAACTACCTGTACCTGGCCGAGAAGTCCGGCGCGGAGGTCTACTCGCTGACCACCGTGACCTCGGTCGAGCCGCTCCCCGGCGGCGGGTACGCCGTGGACACCCGCCGTACGTCGAACAGGAAGCTCACCCGTCGCTTCACCGCGCAGCAAGTGATCTTCGCCGCCTCGGCCCTCGGCACGGCGAAGCTCCTGCACCGGCTCCGCGACGAGGGCAGGCTACCCCGCCTGTCCGGTCGGCTCGGCGTACTGACCCGGACCAACTCGGAGTCGCTGCTCGGCGCGATCTCGAAGGACCGCGACGTCGACTACAGCCGCGGGGTCGCGATCACGTCGTCGTTCCACCCGGACGACATCACCCACATCGAGCCGGTCCGGTACGGCAAGGGCAGCAACGTGATGTCGCTGCTGCAGACCGTGCTGACCGACGGCGACGGCGACAAGCCGCGCTGGCGGACCTGGCTGCGGGAGCTCGGTGTCCAGCGGAAGAACATCCGCAAGTTGTACGACCTCAAGCACTGGTCCGAGCGGACCGTGATCGCGCTGGTGATGCAGACCGCGGACAACTCGATCACGACGTACGGCAAGCGGGACCGGCTCGGCCGCTGGCGGCTGACGTCCAAGCAGGGGCACGGCGCCCCGAACCCGTCCTGGATCCCGGTCGCGAACCAGGTGGTCCGGCGGATGGCGAAGCTGATGAACGGTACGCCGGGCGGCACGATCGGCGAGCCGTTCAACGTGCCGATGACCGCGCACTTCATCGGCGGCTGCGCGATCGGCGACTCGGCCGAGACCGGCGTGGTCGATCCCTACCACCGGGTCTACGGGTACGACGGCCTGCACATCGTCGACGGCTCGACGATCTCCGCGAACCTCGGCGTCAACCCGTCGCTGACGATCACCGCCCAGGCCGAGCGCGCGCTGTCGTTCTGGCCGAACAAGGGCGAGGACGACCCGCGGCCGGCGATCGGGTCGGCGTACCAGCGGGTGCAACCGGTGAAGCCTGCCCACCCCGTTGTCCCTGCCGACGCCCCCGGCGCTCTCCGCCTCCCGATCTACCCCAAGCAGTCTGTGACGGAGCCGTAACAAGACCGCAACCGACCGCCCGGACTCGGGGCCGTGAACACCCTCCGGTGGCGTTGGACAGGAAATACCTTGTGCATGGCCCCGACAAGTTGTGCGACCCCCCGCCAATTGGCGGGAGCAATTGCTGGGATAAATGAAAAAGCCTCAGCAGTAGGTTTGCTGAGGCTGGTGAATGTGCTGAGAAAGGGAGCAGGTCCCTCGGGAACGTTTCCGCCCAAATCGTTTCCCGAGGGACCCACTCAAGCCGGGGTGAGGCGCCCGGCGCTTTGGGATCGGATCGCCAACCATGGCTGGCGACCCGAGCTCTTGGTTACTACCTTACATCCGATTCCCACCGCTTCGAGGCCTTGTGACCACTCTGCGTGCTGATCGTAATGATCAGCTTTTGTTGCTCCTGGTAACCGGGTGGCGGTCTTCCTTGCGGTAACCGCCTTCGTACACATCAACGAGCCCATCTACGGGGGGTTACGAGGTTCCGCAGAAATATCCGGATTCTTTTGCGGGAAGTGCGGAGAGTGGCCGTGAGGCACTTCGGCCGGAGATGTTGCACGTGACGCCCGCCGCAGAACCGGCGTACCCGTCTGACCTACTCTGAGCCGACCGTTCTGATGAGGCAGGAGAAGGCATGAGCGACATCCTGGACGTGGCACGTGAGCAGGTTCTGGGGCAGGGCATCGGGCTGAGCCAGGAGCAATTGGTCGAGGTCCTCAGCACTCCCGACGACCAGCTGCCCGAACTGCTCGCGCTCGCGCACGACGTCCGGGTGAAGTGGTGCGGCGAGGAGGTCGAGGTCGAGGGGATCATCTCGCTCAAGACCGGCGGCTGCCCCGAGGACTGTCACTTCTGCTCCCAGTCCGGTCAGTTCACCTCGCCGGTGCGCTCGGTCTGGCTGAACATCCCCGAGCTGGTCGAGGCCGCCAAGGAGACCGCGAAGACCGGCGCCACCGAGTTCTGCATCGTCGCCGCGGTGCGCGGACCGGACCAGCGGCTGATGAGCCAGGTGAAGGCCGGCATTGAGGCGATCAACGCCGAGGTCGACATCAACATCGCCTGCTCACTCGGCATGCTCACTCAGGAGCAGGTCGACGAGCTGAAGTCGTGGGGCGTGCACCGGTACAACCACAACCTCGAGTCGGCCCGGTCGTACTTCGGTGACGTCGTCACCACGCACTCGTTCGAGGAGCGCTGGGAGACCTGCCTGATGGTGCGCGACTCCGGGATGGAGTTGTGCTGCGGTGGCCTGGTCGGGATGGGCGAGACGCTCGAGCAGCGCGCCGAGCTGGCCGCGCAGCTGGCCGAGCTCGACCCGCACGAGGTCCCGCTGAACTTCCTCAACCCGCGACCGGGCACACCGTTCGGCGACCTCGAGGTCATGGACGGCAAGGACGCCCTGCGGACCATCGCCGCGTTCCGGCTGGCCATGCCGCGCACCGTTCTCCGGTACGCCGGCGGCCGCGAGCTGACGCTCGGCGACCTGGGCACGCGGGACGGACTGCTCGGCGGGATCAACGCCGTGATCGTCGGCAACTACCTGACCACCCTGGGCCGCCCGGCGACCGCCGACCTCGACCTGCTCGCCGAGCTGAAGATGCCGGTGAAAGAGCTGCAGAAGACGCTGTGACCGAGATCTACTGCGGCCGATGCGGCCGCTCTGTGGAGGATGGCACGCACGACGACTGTCGTCGGGCGTTGGCGCTGGAGCCGCCGAGGTACTGCGCGGAGTGCCGCCGCCGGATGGTCGTCCAGGTCCACCCGATGGGTTGGTCGGCCCGCTGCTCTGTCCACGGTGAACTCACGTCAGACAGGCCCTAAGCTGGTCTGCATGCCTGCTGCCGCACCTCGCCTCCTGGTCGCGCTCTACGGGCCGACCTCGGCGGGCAAGACCGCGGTGTCGGTCGATCTGTGCCTGCGAATCCAGGACGAGCTCGGGCTCGCGACGATGGTCGTCTCCGCGGACTCGCGGCAGGTGTACCGGTACATGGACATCGGCACCAGCAAGACGACGCCGGAAGAGATGCGCGGCATCCCGCACACGATGATCGACGTCACCGAGCCGGTGCGGAAGCTCGAGCTGGAGACGTTCGTCTCGCAGGCGCGCGGGCACATGGAGCAGACCTGGGCGGCCGGCGGTGTGCCGGTGATCGTCGGGGGTACGAGCGTCTACGTCCGCTCGCTGCTGGAGGGCTGGGAGGTCGACGCCGTCGCCGAGGCGCGGAACGCGATCCGCCGCGACTTCCCGCGCAGCATGGCCGAGGACGCGTACGCCGTACTCAGCCGGCTCGACCCGAAGGGCGCCGCCAAGATCCACGAGAACAACTACGACGCGATCGTGAACGCACTGGCACGGGCCATGGGCAACGATCCGGAGCGGGCCGTCGCGCCGGCGACCCGGCAGGTCGTGTTCTCGGTCGACCGGTCGGCGAGCGAGATCGATCAGCGGGTCGCCGCGACGTACGACCATCAGATCGAGCGCGGGCTCCGCGACGAGGTCCTCGGTTTGGACGAGCGGTACGACGTCCTTACGCAGTACCGCCGGCTGGGTCAGAAGTCGCCGAACCAGGTCGTCCACACCCACGGGTACACCGAGTGGTTCGACGTCGCGCTCGACCGGGGCAAGGCGCTCGACAACCTGAACGCGGACGACCAGGCAGAGGTCCGCAAACGGGTGGTCGAGCGAATCCAGACCCACACCCGACGCCAGCGCGCAGCCATTCCCAAACTCACCGGCGTCCGCCCGGCCCGCAACGCCAACGACGCCTTCAACGCAGTGAAGTCAGCCCTCGAAGCCGGCCCGGTCGATCGCACCCCGAGCCGCAAGCCCAGCAACTCCGGCGGCAAGCCCGGCAACTCCAGCAACTCCAGCAAGACAGGCAACTCGGGCGGCAAGTCCGGCAGCGCCGGGAAGTCCGGCAGCTCGGGCAAGTCCGGCAGCTCGGGCGGCAAGCGGGCCGGCGGCCGCTCGGGTCGCGGCGCCCAGCCTGGCCGACCCAACTCGAACCGCGGCTCCCGCCGCCGCTGACCCGACGCGACAGCAAGCCGGGGCAGACCACACGCGGTCGCCCCGGTTGCCTTGGTCGCGCACCGGCCGTCCGTCGTGGACGGTCGCCGGCGTCAGCCTCTTACTTGCCCTTGCCCTTCTTCTGCTCGGCCTTCTTCGCGGCGGCTGCAGCGCGGCCGCGCTGGGTGTTCGGGTTGGTGGAGCGAGCCTGGTCGGCCTGCTTCCGCGATGCACCCCGCTCGTGCCTGTTGCGGTTGCTCTCGCGCTGGTTGTTGTCGTGTTCCTGGTCCTTGCCTTTTTTGCTGAAGGGCATATCCGGTTTCCTTCTGTCGAAGCCGCGAGCCGCGGCGCATGATCGGTCGGGTTCCAGCAGACGGCCCGAACCGCGGGCCGGGTTCCAAGGCGGGGCAGGCTAGCCGCGGCCCTGTCCCTCTCGCCGGGGCGGACGGGCCGGGGTCCGGATCGGCAGATCGCGAGGGGTCGTTGCCTTCCCGCCCTGCTCGGTCTTGCCGCCCTGGGGCTTGTCCTTGTTCGTGTCCTTGGCGCCGTACGGCACGTGTTGCTCCTCTCGATGCGAGCCGCGGGATGCCGCTCGTGATCGGTCATGTCTCCAGCAGACGTCGGGTGTCGCCGGCCGGTTCCCCGCTGGTTCGAAGCATCGGAAGATTAACCACGACCGGGGTTCACTCTGCGTTCACAGCGGTGGTGGCCGAAGGGGCGATTGACCTGGCTCGTCGGCTATCGTTTGGGCGTGGTTAACGTCGCCGCCGTCAACGTGCTGACCGAGCTCGGTACGGCGCGATGGTCGGCGCCGGAGGCCATGGCCTACGAGATCGCCCAGGAGGGTGTCCGGCAGGCGATCGGCTTCTACGCCCGGCCGATCACGGCCGAGGAAGCGGCTGCCGATCCCGATGTCGCGGTGAGCCGCCGGACGGCGCAGCAGGCCTGGGCGGCGCGTGGACAGGAGCTCACCCCGCTCGACATCCGGGCGATCAAGCGGATCCGCAAAGAGGCCGACGACCTCCTCATCATCGATGACGAAGACGACGATGACGAGGATGCTGATGACGGCGAGGAAGCTGACGACGACGGTGACGACGACGACCTCGCCGAGGGTGACGAGGACGAGGACGACGGGACACTGGAGTAGTCGTGACGAGTCTGTGGGGGACCGGGTCGGCGGCGGCTGACCGGGAGTTGCTGGATGCCGCGGAGAGCGCGCGGATCTTCCGCGAGCTGATCGTGCCCGACCAGCTCGCCGGGAGCCGGCAGGAGCAGCCGGTCGTGGTGCTCGTCGGAGGTCAGCCGGGCGACGGCAAAGCCACGATCACCGCGCTGGTTGCCGCTCTCCTGCGCCACCGCGGTCGTCCGGTCGTCCTCAACCCGGCCGCCTACGAGCCGTACCACCCACGCTTCTACCAGCCGATCACCGACGAACCGCCGACACCGAGCGCGGACGTCGAAGCCGACGGCCGGCGTTGGTACGCGATGGCCGAAGCGCACGTGATCGAGCAGCGGTACGACGTGATCGTCGAGACCGAGCTCGTCGACCCGGACGCCTTCGCCGACTCGGCCCGGCGTTTCAAGGCGGCCGGTTTCCAGGTCGAGGTCGCGATCCTGGCAGTACCCGAGGCACTCAGCCGCCTCGGCGTTCTCGAGCGTCACCTACGCGCGCTGGAGGCCTACGGCTTCGCCCGGCTCGCGCCGCAAAGCGTTCACGACGAGGGGTACGCCGGCGTGCTGCGTGCCGCCGAATTGATCGACGCAGGTGACTGGGCGGACCGGATCGCCGTACTGCGTCCTGACGGGCAGCTGTTGTACGGCAACCAGCGCACCGCTGACGGGCAGTGGCAGCGACCGGTACGGACCGCCGAGGCGATCACCTACGAGCGGGATCGTCCGTGGACCGTGGTGGAGTCGCGGAACTTCCTGGAGGCCGCGTCGCAGGTCGCCCGGATCGGACTGGCGGCGCCGGTGCAGTGGATCCGTGATGAGTCGGTCGACGGCGGGAAGACAGTGACTGCGATGGCGCGGTCGCGGTTGCATCCGGATGCGGTGACGTTGCATATCGCAACGGCCGGGACCCAGTAGTAGGAGATGTCGCCCACATCCTGACCACCCGTGACGTCGTCGTCGGCGGGCAGCGATTACCGTGGTGGGTCCTCAGGATGGAGGCGGGAGACGGTGTCACAGTCGGTCAATGTGCTGCTACAGCAGGATTCGGAGCTGCTCTGGCATCCGTACTCTTCGCTGACCGCGCCGTCGCCCGTGCGGCTGGTCCGCGGCGCGTCCGGCGTACGGCTGCAGCTCGACGACGGAGCCGGCGGGACCGTCGAGGCGATCGACGCGATGGCGTCCTGGTGGTGCATGATCCACGGCTACCGGAACCCGGTGCTGGATGCCGCGGTGAAGAATCAGGTCGATGACTTCAGCCACGTGATGTTCGGCGGGCTGACGCACGAGCCGGCGATCCGGCTGGCCGAGCGGCTGGTGGAGATCACGCCCGCATCCCTGCAGCACGTCTTCTTCTGCGACTCGGGCTCGGTTTCGGTCGAGGTCGCGATCAAGCTCGCGCTGCAGTACCAAGTTGCCCGCGGCAACAATGGCCGGACCCGGATGCTGACCGTTCGCGGCGGCTACCACGGCGACACCTTCGCTCCCATGAGCGTCTGCGACCCGGTCAACGGCATGCATTCGCTCTTCACCGGCGCCCTGAAGGAGCAGGTCTTCGGGCCTCAACCCCCGGCCGACTTCGACCGCTCTGCCGACGACCCTGAACTACAGGCCTGGGCCGCCGCGATCAGCGACCTCGCCGAGCAACATTCCGACGAGATCGCAGCCATCATCGTCGAGCCCATCCTCCAAGGCGCCGGTGGCATGTATCCGTACAGCCCTGCCTGCCTGCGAGTACTCCGCGAGCTCGCGGACCGCCACGGCTTCCTCCTCATCCTCGACGAGATCGCCACCGGCTTCGGCCGCACCGGCACCCTCTTCGCCTCCGAACACGCCGACGTCGAGCCCGACATCCTCTGCGTAGGCAAGGCCCTGACCGGCGGCTACCTCACTCTCGCGGCCATGCTCTGTACGACGGACGTCGCGCGAACGGTCTCCGACGGCCCGGGTGGCGCGTTGATGCACGGGCCGACCTTCATGGCGAATCCACTGGCCTGCGCGGTCGCCCTGGCCTCGATCGATCTCCTGCTGTCCCAGGACTGGGCTGCTCGCGTCGGCGCGATCTCCGCGGGGCTGTCGGCCGGCCTGGCCGGGGCGCGGGAGTTGCCTGCGGTGAAGGACGTGCGCGTGCTGGGCGCAGTCGGTGTCGTACAACTCGGCGGGCCGGTCGATCTGCCGCGGATGACCGAGGCGGCGTTGCGGCGCGGAGTGTGGGTGCGGCCGTTCCGCGACCTCGTCTACACGATGCCGCCGTATGTGTGCACCGACGAGGAGATCGCGACCATCGCGGCGGGGATCACCGGCGCGATCGAGGAGGCCGGCTGATGCTCGAGGACTGGCTCGCCCCGAAGTCGGCCGCGCTGGAAGCGCGGGGTCTCACCCGCCGGCTGCGTGCGCGTGCCGCGGACGACGACCTGATCGACCTTGCAGGCAACGACTATCTCGGTCTCGCGCGCGATCCGCGCGTGATCGAGGCCGCAGCCGAGGCTCTGCACACGTGGGGGACCGGCTCAACCGCTTCCCGCCTCGTCACGGGTACAACGGCTCTGCACGAGGAGCTCGAGACGGCGCTGGCTGCCTACGTGGGCCAGGAGTCCGCACTCGTGTTCTCGTCCGGCTACCTCGCCAACCTCGGCGTGGTCACCGCTCTCGGCGGCCCGGGGACCTTGCTGGTCTCCGACGAGCACATCCATGCCTCGCTGGTGGACGCGTGTCGCTTGTCCCGCTCCCGCGTCGAGGTCGCCCCGCACAACGACGTGGAAGCCGTCGAGAAGGTCCTTGCCGAGCGCAACGAACCGCACGCAGTGGTGATGACCGAGTCCGTGTTCAGCGTCCTCAGCGATGCAGCGCCGCTGACAGAACTGGCGGCCGTCGCTGAGGCTCATCAGGCGCTGCTGCTGGTGGATGAGGCCCACGGTCTCGGGGTGACCAGCGGTGGCCGGGGCTCGGTGCATGCTGCGGGGCTGGCCGGTCTGGACCATGTCGCCGTCACGATGACCCTGTCCAAGTCGATGGCTTCGCAGGGCGGTGTCGTCCTCGGTCCGGCGTTGTTGCGCGAGCACCTCGTCAATCGCTCGCGGCCGTTCATCTACGACACCGGCCTCAATCCGGCCGCCTGTGCCGCGGCCCTCGCCGCACTCCGCGTCCTCGAGGCCGAACCGGATCGCCCCGGTCGCATCCACGCCGCCACGGGTCGGCTGGCCACAGTCTTCGACGTACCGCTCCCTGCCGGACCGGTGGTCTCGATCCCCATGCCCGGCCCGCAGCAAGCGGTCCAGGCAGCGGATGTGTGCCGTCTCAACGGCGTACGCGTAGGGAGCTTCCGGCCGCCTTCGGTTCCCGACGGGATCTCTCGTCTCCGCCTGACCGCCCACGCCGGTCTGTCCAGCCATGACCTCGACCGTGCGTGCGATGTGATCGTCGAGGCGATCGGGCAGGTCTCATGATCATCCTCGTCACCGGCACCGACACCGAGGTCGGCAAGACCATCACCACCGCCGCCCTGGCGGTCCGGGCGGCCGCGTCGGGCTCGCTTGCGGTCGTCAAGCCGGCGCAGACCGGGGTCGGGCCGGATGAGCCGGGGGATCTCGACGATATTCATCGGCTGACTGGGCTGACCAAACTGCACGAGGGTGTCCGCCTGCGCGATCCGTTGGCGCCGACCACGGCCGCGCGGCGGGAGGGCGTGACGTTGCCTCCGGTTGCCGTGCACGCCAAGGCGATCGACGAGCTCGCCCGCACGAACGACACTGTGCTGGTGGAGGGTGCGGGTGGGATCCTGGTCGGGCTGGATGCCGAGGGCAACAACCTTGCGGACCTTGGCGGGCACCTGACGACACCGTTCGGTTTCGTTGTCGTGGCGCGAGCCGGTCTCGGGACGCTGAACCATGCCGGACTGACCGTCGAGGCGTTGCGGTCACGGGGACTGCCGATCGAAGGACTGGTGATCGGGTCGTTGCCGGCGGAGCCGGACCTCGCCGAGGAGTGCAACCTGGTCGACCTCCCCGCGGTGACCGGAGTGCCGGTGATCGGCCGGATTCCTGCCGGTGCGGGATCCCTTGACCAGGAATCGTTCAAGGCCGCCGCCCCGAGTTGGTTCGGATGAGCGGTTGCCCGGCCCGGTACGACGCGGCGCTGGGGTACTGGGTTGTCGACGATCCGGCGTTGGCGCGTGAGGTGTTGCTGGATCCGGAGACGTTCCGGCCGGACAACGCCGTACTCGCGCATACTCCGCTGTCGGTGAAGGCGTTGCGGGTGCTGTCGGGGGTTGGGTTCGCGCTGCCGCCGACGCTGGCCAACAACGCGGGGGAGTCCCATCGGCCGATCCGGGCCGCTGTTGCGCGGTTCTTCAGCCCTGCTCGGGTTGCCGCTGTCGAGCCTCTTGCCCGTGAGCTGACCTCGGTTCGGGTCGCGGGCGCAGCGGCTCGGCTCATGGACGGTGAGGAGGTCGACCTCGTCCAGGCGATCGCCGCCGAACCGCCGGCCCTCGTGCTGCTCCAGCTGCTCGGTCTCGCGGACGTCGACGTACCGTCGTTGAAGGCTTGGAGCCTGGACTCGCTCGAACTGTTCTGGGGCCGGCCCGACGAAGACCGTCAGCTGGAGCTGGCTCACAGCGCGGCCGAGTTCTACGCGTGGTTGCGGACGCGTACGGCGGCTGCCCGGCTCCAGCCTGCCGACGACCTGTTCGGCGCGCTGGTCGCCCTGGGTCTGACCGACGAGGAGGTCTGTGCCGTCGGCTACTTCCTCCTGATCGCCGGCCAGGAAACCACCACCCAACTCATCTCCACCACCTTCCACCACTCCCTCACCCACCCCTCCACCCCGCCACCCGAGCTCAGCAGGCGCTCCGCGCCGGCTGAGGCGGTCGCGCGCTCCGCGCCGGATGAGGCCTCCGGGCGCTCCGCGCCGGCTGAGGCGGTCGCGCGCTCCGCGCCGGATGAGGCCTCCGGGCGCTCCGCGCCGGGTGAGGTGGGGGGCCGCTCCACGCCGGCCGAGGCGATCGGGCGCTCTGCGCCGGGTCGGGCGGAGCGCATCGTTGAAGCGACGCTTCGGGAGACGTCTTCTGTTCCTACCTGGAGGCGGGTTACCTCGCGGCCGGCGACGGTTGGTGACGTGGCGCTGCCTGCGGGGGTGCCTGTGCTGCTCGGGTTGTCCGGGCACGGTGGGCCGGCCGATCTTGCGTTCGGCGTGGGCATCCACCGGTGCCTCGGCGCGGGGCTCGCGCGGCTGGAGGCTCGGGTTGCGTTGGAATGTGCTCAGGACCTGCTGGCCGGTGTGCGGTTGACCGAGGAGCCGCCGATGATCGAGCTGCTCTCGTTCCGGGCGCCGAAGCGTCTCCTGGTTGTAACGGACGGTAACACCCGCGACAACTGACGCGACTAGCGTCCGACTCGTGAGCTCAACCTCCCGATGCCGAGTCCGGCTGTGGTTCGGTCCGCACCAGATCTCCGACTACATCGGCGACCAGGCCGCCGCCGCCCGCTACGAGGCAGCGATGCGACGCCGCTTCCCGGGCCTGGAGATCACCACCGACCCACTGCCGGTGACTGCCCGACCGGCGGATTACAGCCCTGCTGACCTGCACCGATAGGCTTTGCAGGTGGCCCAGGAATCTGCACAGCATGAGTTGGTCTTGGTTGTCGACTTCGGAGCGCAGTATGCGCAGCTGATCGCGCGCCGTGTGCGCGAGGCGAAGGTGTACTCCGAGATCGTGCCGCACTCGATGCCGATCGAGGAGATGCTGGCGCGCGAGCCGAAGGCGATCATCCTGTCCGGCGGTCCGCAATCGGTGTACGCCGAGGGCGCGCCGCGGGTCGAGACCGCGCTCTTCGAGGCCGGCGTACCGGCGTTCGGAATCTGCTACGGGTTCCAGGCGATGGCGCAGACGCTCGGCGGCGACGTCCGACGTACCGGACTGCGTGAGTTCGGCCGGACGCCGGTCACCGTCAGCGAGCCGGGGACGCTCCTCGCGAACATCCCCGAGGACCTGAACGTGTGGATGTCGCACGGCGACGCAGTGCACGCGCCGCCCGCCGGATTCGCCGTACTGGCAGCATCCGAGGGTGCGCCGGTCGCGGCGTTCGAGGACCTGGACCGGCGGTTGGCCGGCGTGCAGTGGCACCCGGAGGTCCTGCACTCGCAGGCCGGGCAGGCTGTGCTGGAGCACTTCCTCTACCAGATCGCCGGCTGCAAGGGTGACTGGACGACGACCAACGTCGTCGACGAGCAGGTCGAGTTGATCCGCCGGCAGGTCGGCGACAAGCAGGTGCTGTGTGCGCTGTCCGGCGGCGTCGACTCCGCGGTCGCGGCGGCCCTGGTCCACAAGGCGATCGGCGACCAGCTGACCTGTGTGTACGTCGACCACGGTCTGCAGCGGGCCGGTGAGTCCGAGCAGATCGAGAAGGACTTCGTCGCCGCGATCGGGATCCGGCTCGAGGCGATCGACGCCGAGGAGCAGTTCCTGACCGCACTCGCCGGGGTGACCGATCCGGAGCAGAAGCGGAAGATCGTCGGCCGCGAGTTCATCCGGACGTTCGAGGCGACGGCGCGCAAGGTGGACGCCGAGCGGCACATCGAGTTCCTGGTCCAGGGCACGCTGTATCCGGACGTCGTCGAGTCCGGCGGCGGCACCGGCGCGGCGAACATCAAGTCGCACCACAACGTCGGCGGTCTGCCCGACGATCTGCAGTTCAGCCTGATCGAGCCGCTGCGGACGCTGTTCAAGGACGAGGTCCGCGAGCTCGGCCTGGCGCTCGGCCTGCCGGAGACGATGGTCTACCGGCACCCGTTCCCGGGTCCGGGCCTGAGCATCCGGATCATCGGCGAGGTCACCCGCGAGCGGCTCGACATCCTCCGCGCGGCCGATCTGATCGCCCGCACCGAGCTGACCGCGGCCGGGCTCGACCGCGACATCTGGCAGTTCCCGGTGGTCCTGCTGGCCGACGTACGCTCGGTCGGCGTTCAGGGTGACGGCCGCACGTACGGACACCCCGTCGTCCTGCGCCCCGTCACCAGCGAGGACGCGATGACCGCCGACTGGTCCCGCTTGCCGTACGACGTGATCGAGCGCATCTCGACCCGCATCACCAACGAGGTCGACGAGATCAACCGCGTCACCCTCGACGTCACCAGCAAGCCGCCGGGCACCATCGAGTGGGAGTAACCGGTCACACGGGGTGATCTCCCTTGATCTATAGGGTTTTCATCGCCTCGATGCCGTCGAGGAGGCGGTCCAGGCCGTAGCGGTACGAGTCGGCGGGAGTTGAGTCGTACCCCTTCGCATGCCAGATCGCGGTCATCGCGGGATGCCGGTCGACATCGAAGTACGTCTCCCACAGGTCGTTCCGCTCGAACCACCAGGCGTCGTTGGTCTGCCCCGTGGTGCGCTCGACCAGCCGGCTCTCGGCCTCGAGGTGGGCGGCGGAGTCGACGTACGTCGTGATGGCGAGGGCAGCCGTGTTCGTCTCGGTCGCGGTCAGGCCGAGACCGAGCACCGCGGACAGTAGGTATTCGCGGCCGGCCAGCATGCCCGGCCCGACCGGCGGACGGATCGTCGAGACCTGCGAGAGCCAGAGGTGTTGCTGGAACATCGCGCGGGTCTGCTGCGAGTAGATCTCGACCTGCGCGCGCCAGTCGTCGGGGCGCGGCGCACCCGGGCCGGGGAGCTCGCGTTCGACGAGCACCTGGTCGACCATCAGGTCAAGCAGCTCGTCCTTGGACGGCACGTACGTGTACAGCGTCATCGTGCCGACGCCGAGCTCCTTGGCGAGCCCACCCATCGAGGCTGCCGCGAGTCCTTGCTCGTCGGCCAGCCGGATGCCTGTCTGCACGACGTCGTCCACGTTGAGCGATGGTCGCCTGCCCGCGCCACGCTGCCTGGCCGGCTCGTTCGCTGTTGGTTCGGCTGCGGGGCGGCGGTGGTTGCGCCACAGCAACGCCAGCGTCTTGTCCGGCTGCCCCTGACCGCTTCGCCGCTCGCTCACGCCGACAACGATAGGCGGTCGCTTGAATTCTCGTATACCCTACGAGAATTGTCGTGAGGGAGGAGCGGTATGACGATCTTGGTGACAGGGGCGACCGGCAGTGTCGGCCGGCTGCTCGTGGACGAGTTGGTGTCGGCGGGCGCGGCGGTGCGGGCGCTGACCAACAATCCGGCTCGCGCGGCGCTGCCGGACGAGGTGGAGGTCGCCCGCGGGTATCTCGGCAGGCCGTCGACGCTGCCGGCCGCGCTGGCCGGCATCGACACGGTCTACCTCGCGCCGCTTCCGGCGTACGTCGACGACTTTGTCCGCTGCGCGAAGGAGGCCGGTGTGCGGCGAGTTGTCGTCCTCTCGGGCGAGCCGGCCGACTATGAGGCGCAGGGGGATCCGTCGGCGTGGCACTACTACCGGATCGAGCGCGCGATCGAGGCGGGCGGCTTCGACTGGACCTTCCTGCGTCCGGGGCAGTTCATGAACAACACGCTCGGTTGGGCGCCGTCGATCAAGGCCGAGAGCGTCGTGCGAGCGCCGTACGCCGGGGCCGTGCAGACGCCGATCGACCTCGCGGACATCGCCGCGGTCGCGCGCGTGGTGCTGCTGTCGGAGCGCTTCTCCGGCCAGAAGATCATGATGAGCGGGCCGGAGGCGCTCACGCCGCCGGAGGAAGTCGAGCAGATCGCGGAGGCGATCGGGCGCGAGGTGCGCTTTATCGAGCAGACGCCGCAGGAGTACCTCGACGAGCTTGCGCCGGCGATCGGGCTGGAGACCGCGCAGTGGTTGCTCGATGGCTTCCGGATGATGGCGGAGTATCCGATGAAGCCGGAGCCGGCGGTGCCCGAGCTCCTCGGCAGACCCGCTGTGACCTACCGCGAGTGGGCGGTCGCCAACGCCGCCGCCTTCCGCTGACATGCCATCTCCCGGGCTCCGCGAGCCCGGGAGATGGGTCGGTCAGCGCTCCGGGTCGAACCCGAACTTGCGGACATCCTGCGCGCAGCGGCACGCGACCGCGATCTTCGCGGCCCACTCCAGGGCGGCCTCACGGGTGGGTACGTCGACGATGGTGAGGCCGCCGATGAGTTCCTTGCCGCCCGGCCCCGGGCCGTCGGCGACAGTCCCATCGGTCGCCACGACGCCCCACTCCACGTCGCCGTCGTCGTAGCTCAGGCCGCCGCCGTAGACGTACACGCCGGCGCGTTTGGTCTCCTGAATCACCGCGTGGGCAGCCCTGCCGACGTCGGGAAAGTCCTCCGCGGGGATGTGGTCCATCGCACCCTTCTCGAACGAGATCAGGTACTGGGTCATGTCTCGGTGCTCCTTGTCCGGGGCGGCCACCCCGCCCTCTCTCGCTCTTGCAACGAACGCCGCCCGCCGGATCCGACAAGCGCCTGGACACGATATTGGACATCCAGGGGAACATGTGTTCGACTATTGGGCATGCGATGGGCGGGTCAGCAGTTGGATGCCGAGACCCCAGGCACGTTGCCGGGGCTCGGGTTGATCGCGGGTCTGGTCCGGTCGGTCACGACGCCGGAGTTCCAAGGCATCACGTTCCATGAGGTAGTCGCACGGTCGGCACTGAACTCGGTGCCCGGGACGGGATTACCGTTCAACTGGACGGTCAATCCGTATCGCGGTTGCACGCACGCCTGTCGGTATTGCTTCGCCCGACCGACCCATAAGTACCTGGAGCTCGACAGCGGCCAGGACTTCGACCGCCAGATCGTGGTGAAGACCAACGTCGCCGACGTACTCCGGCGGGAACTGGCGCGCCCGTCCTGGAATCATGAACAAGTTGCCCTGGGCACCAATACCGATCCGTACCAACGCGCCGAGGGCCGCTACCGGCTGATGCCCGGCATCATCGAGGCTCTCGCCGGCTCCGGCACACCACTGTCGGTCCTGACGAAGGGCACCTTGCTTCGCAGGGATCTGGATCTGCTGTCGGCCGCTGCTTCCGAGGTGCGAGTCGGTATCGGGATCTCGTTGGCTCTAGGTGACGAGGAACTCCGGCGCCGCCTCGAGCCCGGTGTCCCTTCGGTCCGCGGTCGCCTGGACCTGATCCGGGCAATCCGCGACGCCGGCCTCCCGTGCGGGGTGATGGTCGCCCCCGTTCTCCCGTGGCTCACCGACTCCGCCGACCAGCTGGACGACCTCTTCGGCCAACTCTCCGAAGCCGGCGCCACTGGCGTCACCACTCTCATCCTCCACCTGCGCCCGGGCGTCAAAGACTGGTTCATGGCCTGGCTGGCCCGCGACCACCCCGACCTCGTCTCCCGGTACGAATCCCTCTACGCCCACGGCTCCTATGCCGGCCCCAGCTACCGCAAAGCCTTCGAAGACAAGGCCCGCCCCCTCCTCGACAAACACGGCTTCGGCCGAGGCTCCTCCCACCGCTCCAAACCCCTCAACGGCATGCACCCCACGCCCGCAACCGGAGTAGTCAACGGCCACGGCACCACCTCCGGCTGGGGCGAGGCCCCAAGCGACGCGTTGCTGCCGGAATCTGAGTCGACGAGCAGCAGGCAGGCAGAATCAGCGAGCAGGGCTGGGGCAGGATCGGCGAGCGAGGGTGGGGCAGACCTGAGCGATGCATCAGTGTCCGACCCGGCGACGGATCGTTTCCGCCGTCCGCCTACCCGGCGGAGTCGCCCCACAACTCCCACACAGGAAGCCCTCTTCTGACCCTAGGCGGTCGACCGGCGCGGTCCAGGGTTCTGGTCACCACGACGCAACGGCGTGATCCGCGATTGTGCGGTCCGCGTGAGTAGATTGCGATCGCCCGCGCGGTAGCGCGTGAGTCCAGCGATGCCGGGGGTGCGCAGGCGGTGAGCCGGGGGTGCGCAGGCGGTGAGCCGGCGGGGTTCCGAACGCCGGGCGCCGGAGGGGTTGGGCAGGCGAGGCACCGGACCGGATGCGCAGGGGATGGGTCGGAGGGTGGGTGGGAGCGGCGCGTGTGGCGACGAGCGAGCCGTGTACGGCTGTAGCTCGGCGGCAGGGGATCGAGTTGCCGGGCCGAGACCGCGGAGCGCCTGGTGGCACACCGCGGGGTGGCCGCGGTGGCTAGGGGAGGGTGAGGATTTGGGGGCCGTCGGGGGTGATGGCGACGGTGTGTTCGGCGTGGGCGCCTCGGGTGTGGTCGGCGGAGCGGAGGGTCCAGCCGTCTTCGTCGATGATGTACGTGGAGCCGGGGCCGGCCCAGAACCAGGGCTCGATGGCGAAGACGTGGCCGGCGCGGAGTTTCATGCCTCGGCCCGGGCGGCCGCCGTTGGGGATGTGCGGGTCCTCGTGCATGCGGCGGCCGACGCCGTGGCCGCCGAAGTCGAGGTTGGTGCCGACGTTGTCGCGCTTGCCGATCCGTCCGATCGCGGCGCTGATGTCTCCGATGCGGTTGCCTTCGACGGCGGCCGCGATGCCCGCGGCGAGCGCTTCCTCGGTGGTGGCGATCAGCTCGAGGTCCTCGGGTCGCGGCGTACCGACGCAGAAGCTGGTCGCGGCATCCGCGCACCAGCCGTTGATCGACGCGCCGCAGTCGACGTTGAGCAGATCCCCGTCTTCCAGTCGAAGGTCGCTCGGCAGACCGTGCAGTACGGCGTCGTTCACCGACGTGCAGATCACACCGCTGAACGGCGACGTCGCGAACCCCGGTTGGTACCCCTCGAACAACGACACCGCCCCGGCGGAACGCAGCACGTCCCGGGCGACCTCGTCGAGCTCGCGGAGCGAGACCCCGGCCGCGGCCTGCTTCTTCACCGCGGCGAGCGCAGTACCGACGACTCGCCCGGCCTCGCGCATCTGCTCGATCTCCGCCGCCGTCTTCAACTCGACCATCGTTTGCTTCCTCGTTCACGACTCGATGCCACCGGATAACTATACCGGTACTATTATCACACTCATGGTCCGACCACCTCTGTCCACCTGGGACCGCGAACGCGGTCGTCAGCTCGGCCGTCTGCTCCGCGCGGCGCGCGGCGAGCGCAGCATGGTCGAGGTGGCTGCGGCGTGCGGCGTCTCGGTCGACACGCTCCGCAAGATCGAGACCGGCCGGATCCCGACGCCGGCCCTGTTCACGGTAGCTGCCGTCGCCGCCACTCTCGAGATCTCCCTCGACGACCTGGTGGACGCGTGCCAGGACAGCCGGCCGGAAGGTAGAGCCAGCAGCTCCGACCTGATCGCGTAGGACACGATCGGATCTCCGTCCCAACCAAAGCCCCCGGCGCCGCGTCTTCATCGGCGACAAAGGGGGCTGGGGATGGCAGTACGACGACGTGCGGTGCTCGGGGGCCTGCTGGCCGGCGCCGCGGCGATGGCGACGACCGGATGTATCGCGGACACCTACGCGGACACGACCAGCGATCACGGCACGAAGTCCGCAAGGACCACAGAACCGAAACAGGCAAACCAGCCTGATCGGATTACCGTCGTGGCGACCGGTGACGTACTGCTGCACGAACGTCTCTGGACAACGGCGAAACGTGATGGCAGCGATGGCGACTGGGACTTCGCACCGCTGATGAGCAGCGTGAAACCCCTTGTGCAGAAGGCGGATCTCTCGATCGCGCACCTGGAGACTCCGCTTGCACCTGCTGGCGGTCCGTACCACGGTTACCCGCTCTTCCAGGGTCCGCCGCAGATCGCAGCCGCGCTCAAGCAGACCGGGTACGACCTGTGCACGACCGCCAGCAACCACAGCTTCGACGGCGGCGCGAACGGGGTCGACCGGACCCTGAACACCTTGGACAAGGTCGGTTTGAAGCATGCGGGTACGGCGCGGTCGCGGGCCGAGGCGGAGCAGACGACGATCGTCGACGTCGGCGGTGTGAAGATCGCTTCGCTCAGTTTCACGTTCGGGTTCAACGGGTTGCCGTACCCGAACGGTCAGACCTGGCGCGCCGGCACGATCGACGCGAAGACGATCGCCCGCAAGGCGCAGGAGGCGAAGGATCGCGGCGCCGATCTCGTCCTGGTCAGCTGTCATTGGGGCACGGAGTACTCGAGCAAGCTGAACGACCAGCAGCGCGAGGTCGCGCCGCAATTGCTTGCTGATAGCAACATTGATCTGGTGATCGGTCACCATGCGCATGTTGTCCAGCCGATGGAGCAGTTCGACGGCAAGTGGGTCGCGTACGGTCTGGGCAACCTGGTCGCCGCGCATCGCGAACCCGAGAGCACGAAGGCCGAAGGGCTGGTCGTCCGCTTCACGTTCAAGCGTGACGGCGACCGGTGGTCGACCGAGCAGGCCGAGTTCGCGCCGCTGTTGATGACGGATGTGCTGCCGGTGCGGGTTCTCGACGTACGGCGTGAGCTCGCAAAGGGCACGTCGGTGGCGAAGAAGAGCCGGCTCGAGCTGGCGCAGCGGCGTACGACGGAGACGGTTCTGTCGCTCGGTGCGGCGCCGAAAATGCTTTGAGCTGTTGGGGTTCGACGGTCTAGGGTCCGTTGCATGATTACGTACTTCGTGATGGTCCGTCGTGCCCGGCTCCGGGCAGGCGAGGGGTGCCTGGGGATGGCATCCGCTCGATAGTCGTTGGGCCCAACGGGTCGTGGACGCGGCCGGGGTCAAGCCCGGTGAGCTCGTCCTCGACGTCGGGGCCGGACTCGGTGCGCTCACTGCACCGCTGGTCCGGGCCGGCGCCCGGGTGGTCGCCGTCGAACTCCATCCTGGTCGTGCCGATCGGTTGCGGAAACGGTTCGCGGACGCGCCGGTGACGGTCGTCCGTGCGGATGCCGGTGATCTCCGGTTGCCGTCACGGCCATTCCGGGTGGTGTCCAGTCCGCCGTACAACATCTCTACGCTGCTGCTGAAGCGGTTGCTGGCGCCCGGTTCACGCCTGGTGTCTGCTGACCTCGTGCTCCAGCGGCAGGTAGCGAACCGGTGGGCCCGCGGCGAGGCGCCGGGCGCGAACCGGTGGTTCCGCTACTACGACCCGTCCATCGGGCTTCGCCTTCCCCGCAAGGCTTTTACCCCACCTCCACATGTCGACTCCGCAGTACTCCTCCTACGCAAACGCTGAAAGAAACCCCGCCCCCTCGCTTCGCTCGGGGGCGGGGGAGGGAGGACCGCCAACCGCTCGACGGGCGGCCCGAGCGAGTTGCGTCTGCTTGAGGGGAGGTGGGCGAGTGCCCGAGCTCAGGGAGGGAACTCCCATGTATGCGACGGGCGGGCGGTGCCCGCCCCTCATGTGCAGGTGGGCAGGGGCCGCCCGCTCGCGGATGACACTCACCCGCGGGGCGAGGCAAACCCTCTCGTCGACTGGAGCGGCGGTGTCCGCGTCCTCAGGCTGACGTGGCCAGGCGGGTGGCTGCTTGCGGATGACACGCAGCCCGCGGGGACCGGCAGGAGCTTTAGCCCTCTCGGCGCGTTAGCCGTGCCAGGAGTTCCACAAGGCGGCGTAGGAGCCTTGGCGGGCTACTAGGTCGTCGTGGCTGCCTAGTTCTGTGATTTGGCCGTCTTCTACTACTGCTACGCGGTCGGCGTCGTGGGCGGTGTAGAGGCGGTGGGCGATGGCTATGACCGTGCGACCCTCGAGGACCGCAGCCAGGGATCGTTCCATGTGGCGCGCTGCTCGGGGGTCGATGAGGGAGGTTGCCTCGTCGAGGACCAGGGTGTGTGGGTCGGCAAGGACCAACCGGGCTAGGGCCAGCTGCTGTGCCTGGGCAGGTGTTAGTGCGAGCTGGCCGGAGCCAACCCGGGTGTCGAGGCCGTCGGGTAGCGCCTGCGCCCACTCACGGGCGTCGACTGCTGCCAAGGCATCCAAAAGCTCGGAGTCGGACGCAGCCGGGCGTGCCATCGCCAGGTTGTCTCGGAGCGTGCCGACGAAGACGTGGTGCTCCTGCGTTACTAGTGCGACTTGCTTGCGGAGCTCGTCGAGTGGCAGCTCCGTCATGCCGACCCCGCCGACCGTCACCGCACCGGTCCGTGGCGGGTGGATGCCCGCGACCAACCGCCCCAGCGTCGACTTGCCGGCACCCGACGGCCCCACCACCGCGATCCGCTCACCAGGCTGGATCGTCAGATCCACACCGTGCAGTACGTCGCGACCATCGACGTACGAGAACCGCACATCTCGCGCCTCGACCAGCTCCGACGAAGGCTGCTGCCCCGACGGCGTCCGGTCATCCGGTACGTCGCTGATGCCCAGCAGCCGGGCGAACGCGGCGCCGCCGGACTGAAGCTCGTCCAGCCAGGAAAGCAACCGGTCGACCGGATCGATCAGCTGGTTCACGTACAGCACGGCAGCTGTCACGGCGCCGAGCGAAGCGTGCCCATTGAGGTGCAGCCAGCCGCCGAACAGCAGCGTCCCCACGACAGGCACGAGATAGCCCAGCTCCGCGACCGGGAAGTACACGGTCCGTAGGAACAGCGTGTAGCGCTCGGCCAGATACGACCCGCGGATGTCCACATCCCCGCGCCGCACGCGGTCGTCGTACCGCCGCAACGCCTCGACCGTCCGCGCACCCTCGACCGTCTCCGCGAGCGAGCTCGTCATCTGGGCGTACGCCGCGTTCTCCCGCAGGTAACCGTCCTTCGCACGACGCAGGTACCACTTCGTGCTCAGCCACAGCATCGGGACCATCGCCACCAGCGGCACCAGCACCCAGACCCCGACCAGCACAGTCGCGATCGCCGTGAAGATCACGGTGACGAACGCGATGATCGTCTCCGGTACCGCGAACCGCACCGTCCGGGACAACGTGTCGACGTCCCGCGACGTCCGCGACAGCAGGTCACCTGTGCCGGCCCGCTCCACCGTGCCGATCGGCAGCGCCAGAGCGTTGTCGACGAACTCCTCACGCAGCTCGGCCAGCACCTGCTCGCCCAGCGCGAACGAGCGGTACCGCGCCCAGCGCGTCAGCAGCGACTGCGCGACGATGAAGACCGCAATCACCACGATGACCTCGTTGACCTTCGCAGCGGTCGTGCCGTTCTGCACGTCCTCCACCAGGCCACCGATCAACCGTGGCGCCGCCAGTCCCGACACCGCCGCCAGCACGTGCAGCACCAACGCGATCAGCAGGTTGCGCGGATGGCGCAGCGCCAGCCGGCGCGCGTGCTGCCGAATCTCGGCCGGCCCGGCAACGGGCAGGATCTGCCTCATCGCAGGGCCTCCTCTTCTTCGGTCTGGCGGGTGACGGTCCGGCGGTACTGCGGCTCGTTCTCGAGCAGGTCACGGTGCTTGCCGGTGGCAACTACTCGGCCGGCGGCGACGAAGATCACCTCGTCGACGCGGTCGAGCAGCAGCGGGCTCGCGGTCAGTACGACGGTGCTCCGGCCGGCTCGGTAGTCGCGCAGCCGGTCCGCGATGCGCGCCTCGGTGTGCGCGTCGACGGCCGAGGTCGGCTCGACCAGGACCAGCACGGACGGGTCCGCGAGCAGCGCCCGCACGAGCACCAGCCGCTGGCGCTGACCACCGGAGAACGAGCGGCCCTTCTCTTCGACCTCGGAGTCGAGCCCGTCCGGCAGCGCGACCAGGACGTCCTCGGCAGACGCAGTACGGAGCGCAGCCATCAGTTCGTCATCGGTACGGCGGCCGTCCGGGTCGAGCTCGGTCCGCAGTACGCCGGTGAACATCTGGGAGCCGGTGTCGCTCACCAGGATCCGCTCCCGAACAGCCGCTCGGGTAGCGCTGGCCAGCGTCACGCCGCCGTACCTGACCTCGCTGGCGTCGTCGTACCGCCCCAGGCGGTCCGCGAGCTCGGCGTAGCTGTCTGACTCGGCGGCCACTACCGCGGTGAGCAGTCCGTCGCGCGCACGCACGCCGGAGACCGGATCGACCAGGTCACCGTGGTCCGGCAGGTCCAGTGGGGCTGCGGGATCGGTGACGTCCGGCTCCAGCTTCAGCACGCGAATCACTCGGCCGGCTGCGACAAGCCCACGCATTAGCTGGTTGGCGAAGTCGGTCGCCGTCCTCAGCGGCAGCACCAGGAACGTCGCGTAGCCGTAGAAGGCAACCAGCGACCCGGCGCTCAGGTCGCCACGCAGTGCGAAGTGCGCACCCAGGCCGACCACGAGCACCACGAAGATCCCCGGTAGCAGCACCTGGGCGGCGTCCAGCATCGACTGGATGCCCGCGACGCGCACACCCGCCTTCCGCACCTCCTGCGACTCACTCCGGTACCGCCGGGAGAACGACTCCTCACCGCCGATCCCGCGCAGCACCCGCAGCCCGGCCACGATGTCCGAACCCAAGGAGTTCAGCTCGCCGACCGCCTCGCGCTGCGCGGACTGCCGCTGGTGCAGCGGCCGCAGCATCGGTCCGAGGCAGAACAGCATGATCGGTACGCCGATGAGCACCACCAGGCCGAGCACGGTCGACGACGAGAGCAGAATCGCCGCGACCACGACGAACGCGACGATCGCGCCCGCGAACCGGGCCGAGACCTCCATCAGGTTGCCGATGTAGGCGAGGTCGCCCGCGCCGACGCTGACCACCTCGCCGGTGGCCAGATGCTTGGGCAGCGTCGCGCCGAGGTGGGCCGACTTCCGTGTCACCACCTGGACGGTCCGGTACGCCGCCATCAGCCAGTTGGTCACAGCGAACCGGTGCCGCATGATGCCGGCCAGCGCCTGCACCACGCCGACCGCGAACAGCAGCGCGGTCCACTGCAGCAGCCGCTCGCCGTCCTGCGCCGCGATACCCTCGTCGATCGCCCGCCCGAGGATCGCCGGGATGAACGCCTGCGCGCCCATCCACAGAATGCCGAAGGCCATCCCGCCTGCGAGCGTGCCGGCCTGACCGCCGGCCACCCACCACAGATAGCGGGCCGGCGAACGATGATTCGGGACGCCGGGATCGGCGAGGGGAAGTTGTCTCATGGCCCCCTCAGGCTAGGTCCCGCCTCCGACACTCCGCATGCGAATTACTCGCGTCTGTGGACCTCCTGATGCGGCACCGTCGCCGGCCTGATGGTGACGGTCGGTAGAGCTTCACCTTGCGTTGGGCAACGGGTTCCCGCCGGGCAATGTGTGGCCCCTGTCCTGGATCCATGTTGGTGATCGCGCATCGGGGAGCGAGTGGCTACCGTCCGGAACACACGCCGGCGGCCTACCGGCTGGCCGCGGCACAGGGCGCCGACTACCTGGAACCGGACCTGGTCGCGACCCTGGACGGCGTCCTGGTCTGCCGGCACGAGAACGAGATCTCCAGTACGACGGACGTGGCCGACCACCCGGTCTTTGCCGACCGGAAGATCACCAAGATCGTTGACGGGACAGCTGTCACCGGCTGGTTCGTCGAGGACTTCACGCTCGCCGAACTGCGCACCCTGCGCGCCCGGGAACGGATGCCCGCGCTCCGGGCGAGCAACACGGCGTACGACGGCTTGGAGGCGATCCCCACCTTCGACGAGGTTGTCCAGCTGGCGCGGCGGGAGTCGGCGCGGCTCGGTCGTCCGATCGGGGTGATCCCGGAGATCAAGCACCCGGCGTACTTCCGGCGGCTCGGACTGCCGCTGGAGGAGCTGCTGACGGAGCGGATCCTGGCGCTCGGACTGCGCGTCGACGAGATCATGGTGCAGTCGTTCGAGCCGACGAGCCTGCGACGGCTGTCGGTGATGACCCGGGTGCCGCTGGTACAGCTGATCGACGCGGAGAGCGCGCCGAACGACTTCCTGCGCACTGGTGACGGCCGCACGTACGCCGACCTGATCGAACCGGCCGGACTGCGGGAGATCGCGACGTACGCCCACGTGCTGGCGCCGCACAAAGACCTGGTCATTCCACGTACTGCGGATGGTTGCCTGGGCGAGCCGACCCGGCTGGTGGAGCAGGCCCACCGCGTCGGTCTGGAGGTGCAGGTCTGGACGTTCCGCGCGGAGCGTCGGTTCCTGCCTACTGCCACCGACTACCCGACAGAGCTGATGCGTTTCGCCGCGCTGGGACTACAGGGCGTCTTCGCCGACCACCCGGACCAGGCGCTGGCTGCACTCCGCAAACCGGCCCTGAACGTCTAGCCCGTCCCCATTTGCCTGGCTGACCCAGCAAGTTCGGGGTTTGTGACCCTGAGTACGGCTCACAAACCCCTACGCTCGTTGGTCGGCCAGGCAAATGCTGGTGGAGGTCACGCGGCCGGGGGCTTGTTGTTGGTCGTGGTGTCGTCGTAGATACGGGAGGCGATGTCGTTCTCGGTCGCGTCCTGGTGCTGGTTGACCGACTGCTGAACGTTCTGCCACACGGCCTTGCCGTCGGACTCCGGGATCACGATCCACGCGACCGCGTAGCCGATCATCGCGGCGCCGCCGGTGATCAGGGTCAGGCCGACCCAGCCGAGGCGGACGAGGGTCACGTCGACGTTGAGGTACTCGGCGATGCCGCCGGAGACGCCGGAGAGCATCCGCTGGTTCGAGGAGCGACGGAGGATCTTGCCGGACAGGTTCTGGAACGGTGCGTTGGAGTTCGTCATGGCTCCACTGTCCCGTTTCCGCGCCGCTCGCGGCATCCGGATCGGTACCGACCGACCCCTGATCCGCCCCTGACGACTTTCGCTACCGGAGTACGTCGTCAGCACTCACACTTAGGGGTGTGGAGCCCCCGCGCACCGGTAGGACTCGCGGCGTTCTGGCGTCGGCTGCCGCCGCGACCACTGTGCTGGCTGTCATCGGCGTCACCAACGCACTGAGCTCCAACGGCAACGGAACACTGATCACCACCCCTGAGCCGCCCCCGGCGCCGCTGGCGATGCGGATGGTCGGCTACGGGCACGCGGCGATCGCCGTACCGAAGGTGTGGGGTACGAACGCCTCTCGCTGCGGTATCCCGCACCGCGACACCGTGCTGATCGACGATCCGGCAGCGGCGTCGTTCTGCGACCTGCCGCGTCCGCCGGACGTTGACAGCGTCGAGCTGGACACCGACCCGCCGAGCGGCTTCCGGATCGACGAGACGTTCACCTTGAACGGCGTACGGGCTGAGCGCCGGCGGACGAGCTGTGCGAGCGACGGAGTGTGCTGGGGTGCGGTAGGCCTGCCGTCGTTGCACGTCTGGTTCCGTGCCTCGTCGTCCACCAGCGCCGGGGAAGTGAACGAGATCCTCGCTCGGATCGCGATCCTGCCGGATCGTGTGGGCGTACCAAGCTCCCGGTTGGTGGACGACGGTCGGGACGGTACGGCGTACGCGACGCGCCTTCGGGAGCTGGGGCTCAAGCCTGAGGTCAGTACGAGGACGTCAACCGTCTACAAGCCTGGTCGGCTCGTCAGCATCTCCCCATCTCCCGGAACGCTCCTGAGCCCGGGCGAAACAGTCACGCTGACAGTGATCAAGTAGAGGGAACCTGCGGCGGCCATCACCCTGTCTGTACGGGTGAGGAGGGGTATGGACGACTTCAGCGAGTACGTCACCCGCACGCTGGCCCACGCTGGTCCGCAGCGCGGTCCTCCTCGGCTGCACCCCGCCGGAAGCCGAAGACCTCGTCCAGACCGCTTTGGAGCGCTGCCTGGTCAAGTGGAACAGAGTCCGCGCCGCCGACGACCGCGACGCGTACGTACACCGGGTGTTGATCAACTGCTTCCACTCCTCCAGACGACGCCGGTGGCACGGAGAGCGACCGTCCGCAGTGCTACCGGAGTACGCCGATGTCGATCCGACCGCTGGTATCGACGAAACAGACGCCGTGATGCGCGCACTCGACGGACTGCCGGACGACCAACGGACAGCTGTCGTACTGCGCTACTACGCGCACCTGACCGAGCTTCAGATGGCGACTGTCCTCGGCGTAGCCGCCGGAACGGTCAAGAGCCGCCTGTCCCGTGCAGTGAAGGCCCTCGCACAGGACCCACATTTGGCAGAACTGCGAGACCCCCGATGAAGCTGACAGACCTACTGGAACGCACTGCCGAGCAAACCCCGGTCGGCCCACCCCCACTGGACACCCTGTACGCCGGAGCAGCCCGCCGACGCCACCGCCGTACTGCGGGACTCATGGCCGCGACCGTAGTAGCGGTCGGGGCTGTCATTGGTGCGTCGACCCTGCTGACCTCTCGCACGTCGACCGTGCCAGGCAGCTCGCCTGCTCCGGTCCCGCCGGCGATGAGGATGGTCGGGTTCGGCCACGCTGCGATCGCTGTCCCGGCGGACTGGCCGTCCAACAAGAGCCAATGCGGTACTCCGAAGCAGGACACGGTCCAGATCGACGACCCCAGCGCCATGCTGTTCTGTGCGGCGTTCCGTCCAGCGGGGGTCGAGAGCGTGGAGATGCACTACGGCAGCCCGCGGGTCGATTTCCGTGCCGATGAGACCTTCCAGATCGACGGAGTGCGCGCCGAGCGGCAACGGACGACCTGCTCGGGGACCAACTATCCGGAGGCGAAGGCCGACACGACGATCTGTGACGGCACGGTGAGCATCCCGTCTCTCAAGGTGTGGTTCCGCGCCGAGTCGTCCACGAGTGCCGCGGAGGTCGACCGCATGCTGGCCCGGATCGCGGTCGTCGCGGACCGGACCGGCGTGCCGAGCTACGAGGCGCTACGGGTGGACCTCCACGGGCCGACGGGGACGGCGTACGCCGCTGTGCTCCGGCAGGTCGGGCTGAAGTCCCGGCTCCTCACGGTCAGGTCGCCCAACTATCCCGCGGGGCAGGTGCTGAAGGTCTCGCCGGCTCCGGGCACGATGCTGAAGCCAGGTGCGACCGTGACGGTGACCGTCGCCGGCTGAGGAAACTGTCGGCGGGGGTGCCTAGCGTTTGGGTATGGATGCGCAGGCGGTGGTGAAGGTGATGGCCGGGTTGCCGGGCGCCGAGGAGCACGAGGGGTGGGCGGGCCAGCCGGTCTTCAAGGTCCGGAACAAGAGCTTCGCCTACATGTCCGAGGACCAGACGCACCTGCATCTGAAGGCTCTCCGGGAGGAGCAGGAAGCGCTGGTCGCGGAGGACCCGGAGGCGTATTCGCCGTCCTGGGCAGGTGGCCGGTTCGCGTGGGTGCTGATCCGGCTCGACCTGGCTGACGCCGAGGAGCTGCAGGAGCTCATCACCGAGGCCTACCGCCTCACCGCCCCGAAGTACCTGGTCGCCCAGCTGACCGCCTGACCGGGTGGCGTGCCGCGCCGTGGCATGTCCGGATGCGTCCGGTCCGGGACCGGGACGAGCCTGTTGCCGGTCGGAGCCGTGGTGCCAGATTGTGAGCATGCCGAACGAACCCCAAGCAGTCCTGCTCGATGACGCCGAAACCAGCCCCGTCGCGCCGGGCATCGTCCGCCGCGCTCTGCCGTCCAGCGGGCAGGTGCTGGTCCGCGCCTTCGACCTCGAGGCCGGTATCACCTGGCCGGAGGTCGACGTCCACGACCGGGACGAGTTGATCTACGTCGCGTCGGGCGAGCTGCTCGACCACGGCCGGTCCTACCCGGCGGGGACGTACCTTTACTACCGGGCCGGCAGCCGGCACCAGCCGCGGACCGAGACCGGCGTACGGATCATCGTCTTCGGTCCGGCGGAGGCGCCGGCCGCGTGAGCCACCGGGGGCCTGGCTTGCACTCGTTTGGGTCGAGTGCTAATACTTGGTTAGCACTCCAAGGGCGAGAGTGATAAGTGCTGGCGCCCCGGGAGTGTGCAAGAAGACGGCCTCGATGAGGTGCCGGAGCGCGGCGGGACATGAGCGTCGCGGGTCGGTGCCGTCCGTCGCGGGCATCCGGGCCGGCTGAACCACAAAGACTCGACGCGGGAGGACTCGCGGAGAATGCCCAAGCTGATTGCTTTCGATGAAGAGGCGCGCCGCGGCCTCGAGCGAGGGATGAACACCCTCGCCGATGCCGTCAAGGTGACGCTCGGCCCGAAGGGCCGCAACGTCGTGCTGGAGAAGAAGTGGGGCGCCCCCACGATCACCAACGACGGTGTCTCCATCGCCAAGGAGATCGAGCTCGAGGACCCGTACGAGAAGATCGGGGCCGAGCTCGTCAAGGAAGTTGCCAAGAAGACCGACGATGTCGCCGGTGACGGCACCACCACGGCCACCGTGCTGGCCCAGGCTCTCGTCCGCGAGGGTCTGCGCAACGTCGCGGCCGGCGCCAACCCGATGGGCCTGAAGAAGGGCATCGAGAAGGCGACCGAGGCGGTCAGCGAGCAGCTGCTCGCGCTGGCCAAGCCGGTCGAGACCCGCGAGCAGATCGCGGCGACCGCGTCCATCTCGGCCGCGGACACCCAGGTCGGCTCGATCATCGCCGAGGCGATGGACAAGGTCGGCAAGGAAGGCGTCATCACCGTCGAGGAGAGCAACACCTTCGGCCTCGAGCTCGAGCTCACCGAGGGTATGCGCTTCGACAAGGGCTACATCTCGCCGTACTTCGTGACCGACACCGACCGGATGGAAGCGGTTCTCGACGACCCGTACATCCTGATCGTCAACAGCAAGATCTCGAGCATCAAGGACCTGGTCCCGGTGCTGGAGAAGGTCATGCAGACCGGCAAGCCGCTGGCCATCATCGCCGAGGACATCGAGGGCGAGGCGCTGGCGACCCTGGTCGTCAACAAGATCAAGGGCACCTTCAAGGCCGTCGCCGTCAAGGCGCCGGGCTTCGGTGACCGCCGCAAGGCCATGCTGGTCGACATCGCCGTCCTCACCGGCGGCGAGGTGATCTCCGAGGAGGTCGGTCTCAAGCTCGACTCGGTCGACCTGGAGCTGCTCGGCCAGGCCCGCAAGATCGTCGTCACCAAGGACGAGACGACCATCGTCGAGGGCGAGGGCGACGCGGACCAGATCGGCGGCCGGGTCAACCAGATCCGCGCCGAGATCGAGAAGTCGGACTCCGACTACGACCGCGAGAAGCTGCAGGAGCGCCTGGCCAAGCTGGCCGGCGGTGTTGCGGTGATCAAGGTCGGCGCGGCCACCGAGGTCGAGCTGAAGGAGCGCAAGCACCGCATCGAGGACGCCGTTCGCAACGCGAAGGCGGCCGTCGAGGAGGGCATCGTCGCCGGTGGTGGCGTGGCTCTGCTGCAGGCATCGGTGATCGCGTTCGAGAAGCTGGACCTCGAGGGTGACGAGGCCACCGGTGCCGCCATCGTGCGGTCCGCGGTCGAGGCGCCGTTGAAGCAGATCGCCGTGAACGCCGGCCTCGAGGGCGGCGTCGTGGTGGAGAAGGTTCGCAACCTCGAGCCGGGCTGGGGCCTCAACGCCGCAACCGGTGAGTACGTCGACCTGATCAAGACCGGCATCATCGACCCGGCCAAGGTGACGCGCTCGGCGCTGCAGAACGCGGCGTCCATCGCGGCCCTGTTCCTCACCACCGAGGCCGTCATCGCCGACAAGCCGGAGAAGGCAGCAGCCGCTCCGGGCGGCGCGCCCGACATGGGCGGCATGGACTTCTGATCTGAAGTCCGACAGCACAGCACACGCAGTAAAGGCGGTCCCGGGCCCAGCCCGGGACCGCCTGCTGTTTGTCGGCGCACCTCGCCGAGTCGTGGCGTTTGGTTCGTGCCTGGAACGGCGAGTCGTGGATCTTGGCTGCGTTTCGTCGCCGGATCTCACGACTCGGCGAAGTCGGCCTCAGCCGTTTGCCACGACTCGACCTCGGAGGTGGGTCAGGTTCCGGCGATGAGGTGGTGGGCCAGGAGAGCGGAGAAGGTTCGGACGGGGAGGGTGGGGGTCAGGCCGCAGGGGCCGTCGGATTCGCCGGGGGTGCGGAGCCAGAGCTGGAGATCTACCGGGGAGGTGGACCTGGCGGGGGGAGTGCCTAGTTTGCGGCCGGGTGGGTTGCAGGAGCTGCCGTCGGAGCCGTTGCCGTTGCGGGCGGTGTCGATGACGAAGTGGCTGCCGCCGCCGAGGGCCTGGAGGATCGCCGTACCGCGGGTGACCGACTCGGCCGTGGTGAAGTAGTTCGCAGTGTTCAAGGCGAACCCGCGGATCTTGCCGATGTCGGCGAGCCGCAACCGACGCGCCATCTCCTTCGCGTCCCCGGACCCCACGTTCCCGGCGTCCAGATACACCCAGGTGTTCACGTTCTTCACCGCGAGCAGCCCCACGGCGTACTTCAGCATCGCGATCCGCCCGTCCCACTCCGCCGGCGGGAAGCAGTCGAGTCGCGCCAGCGCGTCGGGCTCGAGCACCACGACGGCCGGCCGTACGGCGATCCCGTCCGACAAGCCCGCGATCCAGCTCCGGTACGCCGCCTCGGACGCCGCCCCACCGCCGACACCGCACGGTCCGCCGGGCAGGTTGTCCGCGACGAGCACCGGCAGCTTGTCCGCCCGATCCGCATCCATCGTGTACGCCGCAACAGCCGCCTTCACGTCCCCGCTCCACGTGCCGAACCAGCGCGCCGACGCCTGCCCGGCGATCTTCGACGCGAGTTCGGTGTCCTCGGGATGCCGTCGTACATAGGCCGCCGCGGCCGAGCCGGGGTCGACGTAGAACCCGTTGGTCAGCTTCAGCGGATCGCCCGTCGCCTCGGCCAGCCCGGTCTCGGGCCGGCCGAAGGCGAGCAGCGCGGCGGACAGCAACAGACCGGCAGCTATCAATCGGCCGGTACGGCGGCCTGCACGGCCCGCTCGCGGAGTCGGCATCGGTGAGGCGTCCTTCCATCCACGGAATGATCACTCAATGTGCCGATGAGACTACTCTCAGAGCTCGGCCG
Organism: Kribbella pratensis; assembly: GCF_004365355.1. Taxonomy (GTDB): domain Bacteria; phylum Actinomycetota; class Actinomycetes; order Propionibacteriales; family Kribbellaceae; genus Kribbella. The sequence continues at coordinate 292,995 of NZ_SODP01000003.1, forward strand.
TTCTCGTCATCCCAGCTGTGAATAACAGGTGGACTATGACCCCGTCGGCACCTTAGAGTCTGGCCCGGCGAGACCGATCCAGGAGTGGAAGGAGCGACCGATGAGCACACTGACTTGTTTCCCGGCGCACCCGATCCGCTCCGACAGCTCGCGCTGAGCGGATCCGCGCCTCCTGCTGGAGGATCTGTGACGATTCGCACCACCGTCGAGGCCGACCTCGACACCATCCTTGCTCTGATCGAGCAGCAGAAGTCCGTCAACACCGTCACCCACGAGCGGTACGTCGAATATGTTGCCGACGGCTACTACCGGGACGACTGGACCTGGGTCGTCGAGGAGAACGGCGTGATCCAGGCCCTCGCGATCTGGTGGGGCGGCCCTGGCGAGGAGCTGCCGTTCAGCATCGACGGCCTGTACTACGCCGGCGACGGCGACCCCGTCCCGGTGTGGACCGAGCTGATCAAGCACGCCCTCGCGTCGAGGCCGGCCGATGCCGAGCAACCGGAGTACCACTTCTTCCTGGCCAGCGACTGGCAGGAGCAGCCGGACGTCGTTGCGGGCCTCGAGCCGCGGGCGCAGGCGGCAGCGGCGGCCGGGCTGACCGCGGTCACCGACCGGCTGCGGTACGAGTGGAGGCCAGAGTACGGACTGCCGCCGCGCTCCACCCGGCTGCGATTCGAGCCGGCCGACGACGACGCGTTCGTCGACGTGTTCATGCAAGTCAGCCAGGGCAGTCTGGATGCCGCAACGGCGCGCGAGATCGCCAGGGTCGGGGTCGAGGCCGCGGCCCGGGAGGAGCTCGACCTGTACAAGGCGATGCACAACAGCGACCGGGCCTGGTGGCGGCTCGCCTATAACGAGGACGGCAAGCTGATCGGCTTCGCGATCCCGTCTGCGAATGCGAGCGGACCGACGGTCGGGTACCTCGGCGTCCTGCCGGAGCACCGCGGTCACCGGTACATCGACGAACTGCTGGCCGAGATCACCCACGTGCACGCCGAATTGGGCGCCGAGCACATCAGGGCCGACACGGACTTCGGCAATGTACCGATGGCGAAGTCCTTTGAACGCATGGGATATCGGAACTTCGCAGTCCGTCGGGTGCTGTCCTTCCCGCAGGGCTGAACTCGCCCGGCCGAGGTGCAGACGAGCGACGACCTCGCACCCTATGCTCCCTGACATGTCAGTTAGGGCGGGTCTGGTGATCCAGCGCCTACTGCGGGGGAGTCGCTCCGATGCGTGACATCGCGTTGATTCTGCATGTCGTGGCGGGCATTCTCGCCATGCTGTTCGGCCCGCTCGCGATCGTGCTGACGTTGCGCCGGCGCGGGCTGAACTGGGCCGGCGAGGTCTATCACTGGACGATCGCGCTGGTCTGCCTGACCGCACTGGTGATGGTCCCGTACGACTGGAGCCGGCTCTGGTACTTCTGGCCGATCACGATCGCGTCGTACCTGTTCGTCTACCTCGGGCAGCGCTCCGCGGAGGCGCCCGGCGGACTCTGGTACCGCGGCGTCCTGCGTGGGTACGGCGGAGGCTGGATCGCGCTCTGGACCGCCGTCGCGGTCGTCGGCCTCCCGCACCACCCCTGGACGTGGGCGATCCCGATCGTCGTCGGCTCGACCGTCATCGAATGGCTGTGCTTCAACCCGTCGCCGGCCTGGACCCGCGAGCCACAGGCCGGCGCAACCTCCTAGGCCTGGCCGGCCTGTTCTTCCGGGGTGGCCTTGCGTACGACGAGACGGGTCCACGCGCCGACGTAGATGCGGTCGTCCGGGTTCAGCTCCTGGCGCTGGCCGGGGATGATCGGGTCCTCCGGGAGCGGCCCGGCGGCCGAGGCGACGTACGTGCCGTTGGAGGACTGGAGGTCCTCGACCCACCAGCGCTGGCCGTCCGTGGTGAGCTGCGCCTGGCGACGGCTGACACCGGTGTCGTCACCGCAGTCGATCTCCGGGTGGATGTTGCGGCTGCGCGACGGACGGCCGATCAGCAGGCTCTTCTCGGTCAACGGGATCACCGTCGGCAGACCAGGCGACGGACACGGGTCGTCGCTCTGCTGTACGGCGTACCAGTCGGGGTCGACCCACCGCTCGACGACCCACTCCGCAACGGCAGCGGGCGGCGCCGGCGGTGGCGGGCCGGCCGAAGAGAGGTCCAGCGGCGACGCGGCTCGCGGCATGGTGCCGGTGGTGAAGTCGTAGCCGCAGTTCTCGCAGAACAGCGCGTCGGCAGACGCAGGCTCCTGGCAGTTGGGGCACGACTGACCGGCCGGGGCCGGAGCCGGCGTGGCAGTCGGACCAGGCGCTGCGACAGCGGGCGCCGGCACGGCAGCTGCCGCCGGTGTGGCGGCGGCGCCGATCGGAAGCCCGCAGACGTCGCAGTAGTCGGTCGAGGTGGACGGGTGCCCACTCGGACAGTTGACGGTCATTTCTTCACCCGGGTGGTCTTGGTGGAGGCCGTGTCGAGTGCCATCTCGTCAGCCTTCTCCACGGTCCGCTTCAGCCGCACCGTACCCGTTTCCTGGTCATCGATGTCGACAACCTTGCGCAGTCGCGTGGTCGCTTCCTCGTTGCCGGTCGCGGCCGCGAGCTGCACCGCCCGGCCCAGCTTCGTGGTCGCGGTCGCCGTGTCGCCGGCGGCCTTCGCGGCCAGACCGTCCTGGATCGCCTGCGCCAGCTCGGTCTGCCCGGTGTAGTGCGCGACCTCCGGGCTGATGCGGGTGGTGAGCGCCTCGTCGGCCGACCACAGTGCCTTGACCAGGCCCTGCGCGACGGTCTGGTCGCCGATCACCAGCTGCACGCGGGCAGCCAGCTGCTCCTGCCCGACCGCCTTCGCGGCGAGCCGGATCGCCACGTGGTAGTCGCGAGACTCGTCACCCCACGAGCCGGTCGGGTACGAGCCGGTGAGCGGGTTGATCGCCGTACGACGAGCCGTCAGGTCCTCGACCGTCGGGGCGACCTGCCGGACGAACAGCACCTCGGCACCCTGCGGCGCCCACACCCGCAGGTCCGCCTGCGCGACGCCGCGGCTCATCGCGTTCTGGATCAGCTTGGAGAACTCCGCGGCCAGCTGGTCCGGCGCCGGGATGATGTCGACCGTGCCGAGCAAAGCCTGCGCGATTCGCCGTACTTCGTCCACCTGCCAGGCCACGCCGACGCCGCGGGTGTCGCACTGGAACTGACCGGTCACCGACTCGATCGCCTGGGTCAGCGCCTCCGGAGTCTCGTGCTGGTTCTCGCCGTCGGTCAGCAGGATCGCGTGCTTCTGGGACAGTGACGGCACGGTCGCGAAGACCCGCGATGCCAGCCGCAACCAGGTGCCCATCGCCGTACCGCCGTCGGCGTAGAAGCGGGAGACCGCGTCCTTGGCCGCCTGCCGGGTGTACGGGTCCATCCGGACCATCACCGGCTCCGAGGACGGCGGGAACGCGAGCTGGGCCCGGTCGTTGCCGGAGATCACGGCGAACCAGACCCCGTCGAGGATCTGGTCGAGCGCGGTCTGTGCGGCGTACGCCGCGGCCTGTACGCCGTCGCGGCCCATCGAGCCGGACGTGTCGACGATGATGATCTCGCCCGCGTCGCCGCTACCGGACTGCCCGGCCGCGCCGGCGCCGGTGCAGTTCACCGTGACGATCGCGTGTACGTCGGTCCCGCCGTCGGGCAGGAACTCGTTCTGGTAGACGCTGGCGGTGAAGTCGGCCATCTCGGGTCCCTCTCCTTAAATGCGTGCGAGCGCGACGGTGATGTTGTCCTGGCCGCCCTGGGCGTTGGCCCAGTCGACCAGTGCGGACGCGGTGGCCCTCGGCTCGCCACCACACGCCGCAGCTGTCTGACGGACGAGGTCGGCCAACGGTGCCGCCTCGGAGCAGTAGTTCCACAGGCCGTCCGAGCAGACTGCCAGCCAGCCCGGCCCGGTCACGTGCAGCGTCGTGGTCCGGGGTGTGTGGTCCGGCGCGTCCTTGCCGAGCCAGCGGGTAATCGCGTGCGCGTGCGGGCCGGACTCGGCCTCCTCGCGCGAGATCCCGGTGGCGATCAGCTCGGCCGCCCACGAGTCGTCGACGGTCAGCGCGACCGCCTCGGCCTCGTCCGGGAACCAGTACGCGCGGCTGTCCCCGACATTGCCTGCCACGAGGAGGCCGTCCTCCAGGACAGCTGCCACGAACGTGCACGATGCCGGGTTCGGGCTGTCCGGACTGGTGTTGTCGAGTACGGCGTCACTCGCCGCGTCAGCCGCCGCCTTGAGCCGGGCTGCGATCGCACTGCCCCGCGACGACTCGGTGCCGAGGCCCTGTGCGTGCCCGGCCTGCAGCACCTCGCACGCTGCCCGCGCCGCGGCCAGTGACGCCACGTCGGAGTCGAGCGAGGAGCTCACGCCGTCGCAGACCACGAGCAGCGCGCGGCTGCCCGGCTCGGCGTCCGCTGCGATCGCCATCGCGTCCTCGTTCCGGCTGTGCCGGATGCCGCGGTCGCACACGCCGGCCACCCACGGCGCGGGCTGCTCCTCGAAGTGGTCCCGCGGCTTTGCAGCCTTGGTGCCGCACGTCTCGCAGTACCCGTCGGCGGCGATGGTGCCACCGCACGACTTGCACGGACCGACCTCCTCGACCGTGGCCGCGGTGATCTCGATGGTCGGCTCGGTGTCGGTGTCCAGCGCTGTCGAGCTCGGCGTGGTCGCCGGGGTGAGCTCGGCGCCGCAGGCCTCGCAGAAGCGATCGGCCTCGGACACCGGTTCGCCACAGCTGGGGCAGACCGTGTCGGTCGTACTCGTCATCGCAACGTCCATCCTCGAACCTCGTTGGCCTGGTCGACCAGGGCGATCCGTTCCGGCCGGGTCTCGGCCTGGTCGGCCAGCAACCGGTAGGTCGCCTCGAGCCCGTCCCGCAGGGCCGACTCGGTCGCCGCCCGCCCGTCGATCCGCAGAGCCTCCTGCGGACCGGACTGCTGGACCTCGGCCAGCGCGGTCCGGAACACGTCCGCGGCCAGGTTTGCCCGGTCGACCGGGTCGATGGTCAGCGCAGTGATGCTGTCCATCGCCTGGGCGAGCGCGGGAAGGCCACGCCCTGATCCTGCCAGCAGTCCGGCTCGCTGGCGACGGGCCCGCACATATGCGCCGCTGGTGCGGGGGACCAGGTCGAGCGCGCCGAGCGCACCGTCGAGGTCGTTGCGCTGCGTACGGATCGTGGCCAGGCCGAACGCGGACGGTGCGATGTAGTTGGCGTCCGTACGTGCACAGGTCAGGTAGAGGCCCTCGGCAACGTCGTACTCGCCGCTCTGCTCACAGGCGATCGCCAGCGCCAGTTTCGGCCCCAGCTCGCCCGGCACCTGGCCATACACCGCGTTGAATGCGGACTGCGCAGCGGCTGAGTCACCGCGAGCAAGAGCGACCAGTCCGGCCATCCAGACAGCCCGCCACTCCCATGGGTCGGCGTTGAGCAGGTCGGCGACCGCAGTGTCGACCATGTCGTAGCGCTCGGGTCCGACCTCCAGCGCAGCCTCCGCGAGCTCGAGGAGCGTCTGCGCAGACTGTTCCGGCGCGTCGATCAGCAGCTCGAGCCGCTTGGCCGCGTCCGGCACGCTGACGGTCTTCAGCCAGCCTGCCATCTTGTCGCTCTCGTCGGGCGCCAGCGACGGCAGCTGCTGCCATGGCTCGACCGTGTCGCCCAGTCCGGTCGACTTGTCACCCGGAGTGCCGAAGAGCAGCGATGAGGCGGAGTGCTGGGCTGCCTTGACGCCCTGCTTGTCCGCGACGACCTCACGCAGTACGCCGAGAAGCTGCACGCGGAACTCGTCCGCGGACTGGAAGCGGTCCGCCGGGTCCTTCGCGCAGGCCTTGAGCAACAACCGGTACACCGAGTCGTACTTCTGGAACAGCGGTACTTCGCCCACCGGCGGCAGCGAGTCCACGTACCGGCCCTGGTAGCCGCGGAACTCCATCGCCAGCACACACAGCGTCCGGCCGAGCGTGAAGATGTCGGAGGCAACGGACGGGCCGACCTCCGCCACCTCGGGCGCCTGGAATCCGACCGTGCCGTAGATCGCCGAGTCGAGGTCGTCGATCCGGCGGACGCCACCGAGGTCGATCAGCTTGACCGCGTCGCCGACCTGGATGATGTTGTCCGGCTTGAAGTCGCAGTACACCAGTCCGAGATCGTGCAGGTACGAGAACGCAGGCAGGATCTCCAGCAGGTACGCGATGGCCTGGTCGATCGGCAGCGCGTCGTACTGGCCGTTGTTGGCCGTCATCCGCTGCTTGAGCAACGTTTTCAGCGAGGTGCCGCCGACGTACTCCATCACGATGTAGCCGGCGCCGTCGTGGGTGACGAAGTTGTAGATCTCGACGATCAGCGGGTGCTCGACGCGGGCCAGGAACTGCTGCTCCGCGATCGCGGCCGCGACGGCGTCCGGGTCCTCGGAGTTCAGCAGGCCCTTGAGGACCACCCAGCGGTCGGACACGTTGCGGTCCTGAGCCAGGTAGATCCAGCCGAACCCGCCGTGCGCGAGGCAACCGCGTACCTCGTACTGCCCGCCGACCAGGTCGCCGGCCTTCAGCTTGGGCGAGAACGAGTACCGGCTGCGGCAGTGCGGGCAGAAACCCTCGGTCCGGCCGGGCTGGCCGTCGCGGGAGCGGCCGACCGCGTTGCCGCAGTTTGGGCAGTTGCGGCGGTCCTCGGGGACCATCGGGTTGGCCAGGATCGCTTGACTGGCGTCGATCGCGGGGATCGACGGCACGTGCGTCAGGCCGGCGCCGAGTCGTGCGCCGCGCAGGCGGGTGGACGACGTACCGAGCTTGCGGGTCAGCTTCGAGCCGGCCTGGGCGGCACGGGCGGAGCCGAGCGGTGTGGATGCCAGCCGGTTGGACGCACGCGAGACGGTCGAGACCGAGCTGATCGGGTCCGGGTCTGCTGCGGTTGTGCTGGGGCTTGACGCGGCGGGGGAGCCGCAGACGTCGCAGTAGCCGTCGACGTACGTGCCGGTGCAGCCGGGCTGGGTGCAGGCACCGGCCGCCGGCGCGCTTGCGGCTTGGCTGGGCGCGGCGGGGGAGCCGCAGACGTCGCAGTACCCGTCGACGATGGAGCCGGTGCAGCCCGGTTGAGTGCAGGTCGTCATTTCGTCCCTTCCAGGTAGGCCTGGTAGGCCGCTACCAGTGCACCGAGGCGAGCCAGATCCACCGGCTCCGCCTCGATCACCGCTCGGCCGCGCCGGTACAGCTCGGCGAGATCTTCGTTGCCCTTGGCAACACTTGCCGCCTTCACCTGATAGGCGTCCAGCAGTTGGGTCAGCTCGTCACGTTTGCCCAGCGCGGCACCGTACGCCGCCTGCGCCTGACCGAGCGCCCGCCGCACGGCGTCCAACCGGGTCAGGTACTTCTCGAGCTCGGACGGCGTGTTCGGCACCGGTCCCAGCGCAGTGACATCCGGTACGGCGAGGCGCGGGGCCGGCGTGACCGTGGCGACCGCCTTGTCCGCGAGCGCGCGGACCGCAGTACCTTGCGCTTCGAGCTCACCGCGCAGCGTTCGCGCCCGGGCGACGTCGGCCGCGCGTTCCTTGCGGGTGGCGGCGCCGACGATCAGGTCGCGTTCGGTGCGGGCGGCATCGATCTCGAACGGCCCGATCAGACCGCCGATGTCCGCGCCGCGTTTGTTGCGGTCGGCAAGATCCGTCAGGCGGCGATCGAGGTCGTGGTGCTGCGCGAGCGCCTGGTCGCGGACGTTGGCCGGCTCGAGTTTCACCAGGTCAGTGATCCGCTCGACCTGTGCCCGCAGTTGCCGCAGCCGAGCGGCCAGGTCGGCGTCACCGGGCTCGAGTGCGAGCTTGGCGCGCAGCGTCGCCGCCAGCGCGTCCGACAATTTGCATGCCTCGGGCAACGAAACCGCGAGCGATCCACCCGCGCCGCCGGCATCCAGCCCGCCCCAGATCAACGCCGAGATGCGCTCGGTCTCCGTCGCTCCGACGCGGCCCGAGTCCCACGTCACCAGGATCAACTCGTACCGATCCGACACGGCCTTCCACACGGTCATGCTGAGCACGACATCCGCACTCAACGCATCCGCGTCCGGCGAATGCAACGCAGCCTGGTCGAGCTCGTCCAGCTCAGCCTTCCGCCGATCCCGCCACTCCCCAAGCGCACCGAGAAAGGACAACAGCTCCGTCGCCGGAACACTGCTCCCCATCCTCCCCGGCGGCGCCGGCGCCGAGACCGTCGGCGTACGAACGGTCATTGCTTCACCGGGACCCGGCCGTAGATCGCCTTCGGCGGAACCGGGGCCGGGCCCAGCGCGGCCTTCAGCCACTTGTCGTAGGACGTCTTCCAGGCGCCGCTGTCCTTCATCTGCTGGAGAACGACGTTCACGAAGCGGACGAACTCCGGATGCAGCAGCGAGATACCCAGGCCGTACGGCTCCTCGCTGAAGCGCTCGGTCGTGATCACCCGAGCGTACGGGTCCTGCGCCGCGTCGCCGGCGAGGACGGTGTCGTCACCGCTGATGCCGTACGCCTTGCCCTGCTGGAAGAGCACCAAGCAGCCGGTGTCGGTGTCGGCGGTGATCGGCACGACCTGCGGGTTCTTCTTCTTCAGATTGGCCAGGCTGGTCGAGCCCCTCGGTGCGCAGATTGTTTTGCCGTTCAGTTCCGTGACGCTGGTCGCCGTCGAGTCCCGGGGTACGAGCGTCTTCTGTCCGGAGCGGTAGTACTCGGCCGAGAAGGCGATGTCGTGCCAGCGGTCGCAGTTGATGGTCATGTTGCGGGCCACGATGTCGACCGGGTTCTTGGCGGCCGTCAGCGACGGGATCCGCTGCGGACTGGAGATCACCCGCAGCTCGACCCGGTTCGGGTTGGTCGCCGCGTCAGGGAAGATCGCCGCCGCGACGGCGTTGATCATGTCGATGTCGAAGCCTTCGATCTTGCCGGTCAGCGGATTCCTCGAACCGAGGTTGAGGCTGTCCGCGGAGACGCCGGCGATCAGCCGGCCACGGGCCTTGATGTCCGCCATGAACGAACCGGCGGGCATCTCCCCGAGAGGGGCCGGCGTGCTGGCGTCCGGCGCGTACGACGCGAGCGCGTCCACGCCGTCCGGGCACGGCCGGGGAGGCGCCGGCGTGGTCGAGGTGGTCGGAGCAGCTTGCGGCTCGGCCGGGATTTGCGTGGCTGCGTAGTTGCCTGAGCTGCAGGCGGTGAGCAGGAGGGCCGTGGCGACCGCGAGGGGGATGAGCTTTTTCATCGGTACTCCTCCAGGCGCTGTGACATGCCCCAGGCGACGAGTAGGGCGGCGAGGATGCCGATCGGGAGGCCGAGCCAGCCGAAGAGGCGGATGCTGCTGCGGGCGTCTGCCAGCCGGCTCGCCACGTCGTCGCTGGTTGACTGCAGCTGGTCAGCCGACTGCTCGTCGAACGCCTTGAAGGTCGTCACCGAGTTGTCCGCGGTGTTCGTCCTACCGACGGCCATGTCGACGGCACCGTCCCAGTTACCGTTGGTGTCGGCCGTCCGGATCTTCTTGTGTACGTCCGTGTATTTGCCCCACAGGTCCTGCAGGCCGTCCGTCGTACCCGATGCTTTGCCGAGTTGGTCGTCGACCACGCCGGCCGCGTCGTTGAACGCCTTGTCGAAGGCGTCGCCGGAGCCGCGGGCGATCAGGGTCAGGCTCTCGTTCGAGCGTGCGTCGTACGCCGCGATCCGGGCCGTCGACAACGCCAGCGTCTTCGCGTACGCGTCGGACCGGGTGTCGGAGGCGGCACCGGACGCCGACGAGAGCGAGACGCCGCCCATGATCGTGACGATCAGGATGAGCGCGGCGCCGACCACGATCGGGATGTTCAGGTAGCGATGCGTACGCCGAGCCAGCCAGCGCAGCGTGATCCCGAAGACCACGAGCGCCAGCAGGCCGCCGACGAGGACCCAGATAGTCCCGTGGCTGACGCCGTCGAACTCGTCGTCCACTCGCTTCTGATTGGCCTGGACCAGCGCGTTCACCAGTGGCAGCGAGTCGTCCTGCAGGACGGCGTTCGCGTCCTTGAGGTACTGCGATCCGATCGGGAGGCCCTGCCGGTTGTTCGCGCGGGCCTGCTCGATGAGGCCGTTATAGGTGATCAGCGTGGTGTTCAGCTGGCCGAGGACGTTCTGGTCGGCCGGCTGGGCGGTCGACGCCTCGGAGATCAGCCGGGCGGCTGCGGCCATCGAGTCGACGAAGTGCTGACGTTGAGCTGGTGGCTCGAGTCCACCGACGAGGAAGGCGTTGGTGGCGTCGGCGTTGGCGCTGACGAGGTTGGTGTGGATCTCTTGGATCCGGACCAGTTGGGCTGCGTTCGCTTCGGCTCGTTCGAGGGCGCCGCTCGACTGGGCGTGGCCCTGGGCGGCGGCGATGCCGAACAGGATGCTGGCCACCGCGGCCAGGATGAGGAAGGCGCGCATGCGGCCCGGGGTGCCCTCGAACCATTGGGCAATCGCGTTGCGGCGGCTTCCGGTCCGGGCGGCCGACTGCGTCGTACCTGTGGACGGCGCTGGAGGCGACCAGGTCGCGGGCGGCGCACTCTGTGTCTGGGTCACGCCTGATCTCCTTGCTCGGACTGGTCTGCTACCTCGGCGCTGGCGGCCTGCTCGAACTCGTCGGCGGTCTGCTGCGGGTTGGTGGGCTGGTTGGGCTCGGGGGGTTGGTCGGGCTCCTCGGTGAGGTCTTCGGGGAGGATCTGACGCAGCTGGTCCCTGGTTGGTGCCGTGACGTCGCGGAGGCGCCAGGCGTGCCGGCCGATAGCGGCCTCGAGGACGTTGCGGGCGAAGCGGCCGTTGCCGAACGAGCTGTCCCGCGGCGTCGCGACCAGGATCTCCCGGAACTTCTCCAGCGACTCGGGGACCAGCTCGTAGTCGGCCGCTTCGCTGAGCCCGGTGAGGATGTCGGTCAGCTCGTCGTCGGTGTAGTTCTCGAACTCGATCGTGGTCCGGAAGCGGCTGGCCAGCCCCGGGTTGGCGGCGATGAACGCCTCCATCGGCTCGGGGTACCCGGCAACGATCACGACCAGGTCGTCGCGCCGGTCCTCCATCTCCTTGACCAGCGTGTCGACGGCCTCCCGCCCGTACTGGTCGGCGCCGGTGTCGCCTGCGGTCAGGCTGTACGCCTCGTCGATGAACAGCACGCCACCCACGGCCGACGCGACCACCTCAGCCGTCTTCGTGGCGGTCTGCCCGAGGTACCCGGCCACCAGCTCCGACCGGTCAACCTCGATCAGTTGCCCCTTGGACAGCAGGCCGAGTGCCTTGTAAATCCCGCTCACCAGGCGCGCGACGGTCGTCTTCCCGGTCCCCGGATTGCCCACGAACACCAGGTGGCGTGTGATGGTCGGACTCTTCAGTCCGGCCTCGGTCCGCAGCTTCTCGACCCGCAGTACGGCGACCTGCCGATGCACCTCCCGCTTCACCCGAGCAAGCCCGGTCAACTCGTCCAGCTCAGCCAGCAGCTCCTCAACCGTCTTCGTCGGCTCAGCCGACGCCTCCTCGGCCACCGCTTCCGCGGCTACCGTCTGGGCTGTCGCTGCCGGTGTCCCCGGGGCCTCGGCCAGGCGGGCGCCGTCAGTCGGCGGAGTCATCACACCAGCGCCCACCTGCAACGTGCGTGCGCCCGCGGCCTGCAGCTGTGCGGCAGCTGCCACGGATGCGTTTCCGACGACCCGCATGGTCGGCTCGCCCAGTGTGCACGCCGCGGATGCGACCTCGGCGAGCGCTTCGGCGTACGCCGCCTTCTCCGGGGAACTGCTGGCGATCAGCTCGGTGAGTACAGCGGTCGGAGCGCCGCGCCAGCGTCGGCCGCGTACCGCTGCGTCGAAGAAGTCCTGTGTCGTCCCACCCGGTACCGCCTTGGCCCAGTCAGCAGGCGCACCCGGCGCGGACTCTGCCAGAGCGGCGGCGAGTGAGAGCGCCTCGGCGCGGGCCTGCTCCTCCGCGACGCCGGCACGGGTCGCGACGGTGAGCAAGCCGGACAGCGCCTCCTGTAGTCCCCCCGCGGTGCTCATGACCCTCCTCGTCCAGGTGGTGGTGCCAATGGTCCCGCCGGCCCTGTGCTCGGCCCGAGGTCCGGAGGCGGGGTTGATTCGGTCGGGCCGAGGGCCAGGCCGCCGCCGGTGGAGCCGGTGCCGAACTTCTCCTGCAGGAACCTGCCGTGGGCGATCAGCGCCGCCGCGTCCGCCCGGTTCACCGCGTCGAACACCTTGTCCATCGTCGCGGCCAAGAGGTCCAACTGGTCGATCAGGATCATCAGCGACGTCTTGCCCCGGTCGACCGGCCGCGTGTCTGCCCACTGCCGCGGCAGGCGCAGGTACCCGCCGATCGCCTCCGGCAAGTAGTCGGTCGCCGTCGCCATCACGGAGTACGCCTGCGCGCTGCCGCCCAGGTTCCCGAGCCGTGGGATGGTCTCCCGTACGACGCGGACCACCCGGCCGACCCGCGACGCGACGACGGCCGGTACGGCGCCGTTGGCAACCAACTGCTCGACGCGGACCAGGGACGCGAGCAGGTCCTCCGTGGTCGGCGGACGGGAGACCGCGGCAGGTTCGGGCGCTTCCTGCTTGCGACCGGTCAGCCGCGCGAAGAAGTCACCGAGTGCCATGCAGTTTCCCGTCCACCGGCCGAAGCCGGAATCAGCGACCCAGGTTCAGGTCGAGGCTGCCGTGCACGACCTGCTGGTTCTGCTGGGCGACCCGGTCCAGGTAGCTGCGGGACTTGGTCACCTCGGTCTCCAGCGTGCCGATCGTGGCGGCCATGTTGTCCAGGGCCTCGACCTTGAACGTGTCGATCGCGTCCATGGTCGCGTAGATGTTCGCGAACGCGGCCTGCAGCTGCGGCAGCCCGATCGTCGCTGACGCGGCCTGCTGCTGGATCGCCACCGAGTTGTCCCGCAGCATCTGCGAGGTGCGCTCGATCATGCCGCTGGTGGTCGTGTTCAGCGCGGTGATCTGGTCCAGCACAAGCTTCTGGTTGCCCAGCGCCTGCGCCACGATGACCGCCGTACGCAGCGCCGAGACCGTGGTGGTCGAGGCGCGGTCGACGCCCTTGATCAGCTCGATGTTGTTCTTGATCACGATGTCGATGGCCAGGTAGTTCTGGATCGACACGGCCAGCTGGGTCAGGATGTCCTGGTGCTTCTGCCGGACGTAGAACAGCACGTCCTCGCGGAACGCCTTCGCCTTGTCCGGGTTCGTCGCCTCGAGCTCCGCGATCGCCGCGGACAGCCGCGCGTCGAGCCGCTCGGCGACGTACACGTACTGGTTGAGCCGGGTCATCGCGTCCCAGAGGTTCTGCTTCTCCAGGTTGAGCGCGGCGTTGTCCTTGCCGAGCTCGTCCTGGCCGTTGCGCAGGCTGTGCAGGATGCCCTCGAGGTGGCTCTGCGCGCTCTGGTACTTGCGGAAGTAGTCCTCGATCTTGTCGCCGAACGGGATCATCCCGAGCAGCTTCTTCGGCCCGGTCGCTTCCTTCGGGTCCAGGTCCTCGACCGTACGACGCAGTTCGAGCAGGGTCTTGCCGACGGTCGAGCCCTCCGACAGGCCACCGCTCTGCAGCGCCTTCACGGGCTGCTGCAGCAACCGGTTCGAGCTCTCGGCCGCGGCGCGGATGTCGACGTCACCCATGCTGCGGACGTCGCTCGCCTTCGCCGCGAACTCCGGCGACCGCGGCTCGGCCGCCATCAGCGAGGTCAGGAACGTGTCGACCTTCGCGTCCAGCCCCGGCAGCGCGGCCGGGTCGACCGCGGGCGCCATGCTGGGCGCGGCCGTCTCGGCAACAGGCTGTGACGGCGGCGGAGCGGTCAGTATGAGCCCCGGCGCGGTAGCCGTGGGCGGCTGCAACGGCGCCTGCGCCGCGGCCGCTTGAGCGGCGCCTGCTGTGTTGTCTGCCTCGGTCATCGTCGTTCCCCTCCGGTGGCCTCCGCGAAGCGTCCCCGCGCCCGCGCCCTGTCACCTCCGTGACGCGCACACAATCTAGTCGGTTCCAGGTCCCCGTGGTTGCCCTGTTGCCTACTCGTTGTTAGCTGCGGCGGTAACTAACAAAGCTGAAGCCGTCGCGGGGCTCGCGCGCGGTTTCCGACCAGTCTGCCGCGCTGATCGGCGGAAACGTAACGTCACCCTCGGGGGATTGGTCGACCTCGGTGAGTTCGAGGGCGTGGGCGCGGTCAAGGGCCTGGCGGTAGATCTCCCCGCCGCCGGCGACGTACAGGGTGCCGTCGTACTGGAGGGCATCGTCGAGGGAGTGGACCACGGCGACGCCGTCGGCGGACCAGTCGGGCTGGCGGGTGACGACGACGGTACGGCGGCCCGGTAGCGGGCGGCCGATCGAGTCGTAGGTCTTGCGGCCCATGACGAGGGTGTGGCCGAGCGTGAGCTGCTTGAACCGTTGCAGGTCTTCGCGGATGCGCCAGGGCAGGTCGTTGTCCCGCCCGATCACGCCGTTACGGCCGACCGCGGCGATCAGGATGACGCTCATACGGCGATGGGCGCCTTGATACCGGGGTGCGGGTCGTAGCCGATCAGCTCGACGTCGGCGATCTCGTAGGCATCGATCGAGTCGCGCTTGGCGAGTTGGAGCGTCGGCAGCGGACGCGGCTCGCGGGTCAGCTGCAGGCGCGCCTGGTCGAGGTGGTTCAGGTACAGGTGCGCGTCGCCGAGCGTGTGCACGAAGTCGCCGACCTCGAGCCCCGTCTGCTGCGCGACCATGTGGGTCAGCAGCGCGTACGACGCGATGTTGAACGGCACGCCCAGGAAGATGTCGGCGGACCGCTGGTACAGCTGGCAGGAGAGCCGGCCGTCCGCGACGTAGAACTGGAACATGGTGTGACACGGTGGCAACGCCATGTCGTCCACGTCGGCCACGTTCCATGCGCTGACGATGTGCCGACGGGAGTCCGGGTTGTTCTTGATCGACTCGATCACCTTGGTGATCTGGTCGATGTGGCGGCCGTCCGGGGTCGGCCAGGACCGCCACTGGTAGCCGTACACCGGGCCCAGCTCACCGTCCGCGTCGGCCCACTCGTCCCAGATCGAGATGTTGTTCTCGTGCAGCCACTTGACGTTCGTCGAGCCGCTGAGGAACCAGATCAGCTCCCCGATCACCGACCGCAGATGCAGCTTCTTCGTCGTCACCGCGGGGAAGCCCTGGGTGAGGTCGTACCGCGACTGGTAGCCGAACACACTCAACGTGCCCGTCCCGGTCCGGTCCCCCTTCTCCGCCCCGTGGTCCAGCACATGCCGAAGAAGATCCAGGTACTGCTGCATGGTGCCAACCTACAGCCCTGGCAGACTCGCGGCGTGGAACAAGTGCTGACTCTCGTGGTGCGAGTCGAGAAGAACGCGCGGCCCGCGCAGACCGATGCGCTGGAGACGGCCGCCCGCGCGGTACTCGCGATCCTCGCGGACGAGCGGTCGTACGGCGAGGGTGAGTGGGCCGAGGCGATGACGTCCTGGCAGGACAACCGCATCCGCAAGATCGTGAAGCGGGCTCGCGGGGCCGAGTGGCGCCGGGCCGAGGCGCTTCCGGGGGTCACCGTGCATGGTCACGGGGTAGGGGCCGAACAGCCGGAGACCGCGGCGGCTGAGGTGCGGGTGTTTCCGCCGGCGCCGGTCGACGACGTACCTGCTGAGATCGCCAACCTGCAGGTGAGCGGAACGGACTTCGTCGACGCGGGGGAGCTCCCCCCGGTCGAGCCCGGCGTACCTGTGCTCTGGGTGAATCCGGCGTTGGAGATGTCGAGTGGCAAGGCGATGGCGCAGTGCGGTCACGCGGCGCAGCTCGCCTGGTGGAGGCTGTCCGACGAGGACCGCAAGGAGTGGGCGGCGTCGGACTTCGCGCTGGCCGTCCGTACGGCGACGCCCGCGCGCTGGGCAAAACTACTGGCGAGCGACCTCCCGGTCGTCCAGGACGCCGGCTTCACCGAGATCGCACCCGGCTCCCGCACCGTGGTCGCCGATCACCCTCAACTCAACCGATAACCCGCCAACGTGATCCGCTCCAGGTCCGGAGCGTCGTCCGGCGGCGTCCCCTCGTAGACGAAGCCGAACAGCGCGCTCAGCGCGTCCTCGCCGAGCTCCAATGGATTGAAGTCGAACGGCTGCTTCTTCACCGCGACCGGCCGCTCGACGACGACGAACTTGGTGAATTCGGCCCAATCGGCATCGTCCTGCTCGGCGCGCTCGCCGGCCCAGTACGGCTGCTCGAACGGGAGCGGTTCGCCGATGTTCTCCAGGATCCCGTCGTCCGGTGACAGGCTGAGCGACCGCCGCAGTACGCCGTTCTCCCACACCGCATAGGCGAACCAGCCCACGACGCTGTGCATCGCATGCAGGTAGACCGTCCGTCCCTGCGCCTCGTCGACGAACCGCTGAGGCAGTTGAGAGGGGCGATCCTGGGCGGCCTCTTCGGTCAGGAGCACGGTGAGCCCTGGGTAGACCCCGGCATACACCGTGCCGTCTTCCGGGTTCGACTGGTCCGCGAGGGTGCCGTCCTGGAACGGGATCAGGCTGGCGCCCGGGTGGAGCCGTTCGACGACGGCCCGGGTGGCGGCCCGGTCGATCGGCGGGTGGTTTCGGAGTATGCCGGCGATGTCGGTGTCGGCGTACATGATCATCCAGTCCTTGGCGCCCATGCGGGACTTTCTACCGGATGACTCGGTAGTGGAGGTGGGTGACGCGGTCGCCTTGGACGATCCGGGGGTTGCCGAGGAGGACCTGCGGGCCGACGTACTCGCCGAAGAACTTGACGCCGGTGCCGAAGAGGACGGGGACCAGGTTGTAGGCGATCTCGTCGACGAGGCCGGCGGCGATTGCCTGGCCGGTGAGGTTGCCGCCGGTGATGCTGACGTCGTGGTCGCCGGCGTAGGCGCGCGCCTGGGCGATCGCTTCCTCGATGCCGTTGACGAACGTGAACGGCGCGTCCGGGAACGGCCAGTCCGTCGGCGGCTTGTGGGTGACGACGAAGACGTGCTCGCCGACCGCCGGTACGCCGTTCCACCCGTTGGTGATCTCGAACAGGCGGCGCCCGATCACGCACGAGCGGACGTTCGGCCAGGCCGCGTTGATGTAGTCGGCGCTCGCCTGGCTGAGGTGGAACGGCCGACCCGGGTCGGTCCCGTAGACCTCGACCGGGCCGTTGCCGTACCAGTCGAACAGCGGCCCGACTCCGTCCTCGGTGTCGGCGACGAACCCGTCCAGGGAGACCGCCGCGGTGGCGATGACGTTGCCCATGGCTACTACTCCTTCACGATCCGGTAGGTGAGGTGTTGCGCGCTCGGAGTGGAGACGGCCTCGGTCAGCTCGAGCTTCAGCTCGGTCGCCGGCTCGGCCGGGAACAGCCGCGTCCCGTCACCGAGTACGACGGTTGCCACGTGCAACCGCAGTACGTCGGCCAGCCCGGCCGCCAGGACCTCGTGACAGATCTGACCGCCGCCCATCACCACGACGTCCTTGCCGTCGGCAACCTCCAGCCCGCGCGTGACCGCCTCGGCGGGGCTGCCGACGAACCGGAACCGGTCGCCGAGGCGAGTCTTCTCCGGGGGAGTGTGGGTGACGACGAAGATCGGCGGATTCACCTCGCCGGTCGGCTTCGCGCCGTACCCCATCTCCTCGCTCCAGCCGCCGGGCCCGTCGATGATGTCGAACAGGTTGCGGCCCTGGACCACGGCGCCGGTCTCCTCGAAGGCTGCGTCCAGCACGGCGCGGTCCGCGTCGTTCCCGTGGAAGACCCAGTCGTGCAAGGCCATGCCGTTGTCGCCGAGCCCGTTGTCGAGACCGACGTTCGGCCCGGTGACGTAGCCGTCCAGTGAGACCGAGATGTCGACGACGACCTGGCTCATGACTTCGCCAGCAGTTCGGCGAGGCGGTCCATGGAGTCGTTGATGCCGTTCTCCATGCCGTACTCGATCGACTGGTCGCGGGCGTCGACCGACGGGAACACCGACTGCTGGTGCAGCCGTACGCCGTTGTCGGTCGGCTCGAGCGTCACCTTCTCCAGGCAGACCTCGCCCGGCGCGCCCTCCCACTCGAAGGTCTGGATGACGAGCTTGTCCTGCTCCACGGTGTGGAAGACGCCGCGGAACGCGTACTCACCGGAGTCGTCGCGGTGGATGTAGCGATACGTGCCACCGGGCCGTACGTCGTACTCCTCGACGGTCGCGTCCAGGTTGCGCGGGCCGAGCCACTCGGCGACCAGATCGGGATCCGTCATGATCTTGAACAGCTGGGCCGGCGTGGCGGCGAACTCCCGGGTCACCTCGACGAACGGGGTGCCGGCCGGGGTGTTGATGACGGTGCCAGTCATGATTCGTTCTCCTTCAACAGTGCTTCCATCCGTCGGAAGCGGCGTTCGGTTTCGAGCCGGTAGTTGTCGATCCAGCTCGTCAGGGCTTCGAGGGCGGCCGGCACCAGGTGGCACGGGCGGCGCTGGCCGTCCCGGGTCCGGGTGATCAGCCCGGCGGCCTCGAGCACCTGGATGTGCCGCGACACCGCCTGCTTGGTGATCGGGAACGGTTCGGCCAGCTCGTTCACCGTGGCCGGTCCGCGCGACAGCCGCGCGATCATCGCCCGCCGGACCGGGTCGGCGAGCGCCGCGAACGACCGGTCGAGCTGATCATCATCAACTGTCATGTTTATCAACCATTTCCTTGATCAACTGATGTGTTGAATATAGGACGAGGCTCCGCAAGCCGTCAACCCGCCAGCTTTAGCAACCTTGGTTGACACTTCGGCTTTGTCAACCTAAGTTGCTTACATGACCGAGTTGGTGGATCCCGAGGACCCGGCGGCCGGGTTGGCCGCGGTGGTGGCGTTGCGCCGGCTGGCTGACCGGCTCGAGGACAGTCAGGTGGAGCGCGCGATGCGGTCCGGCTGGAGCTGGGCCGAGGTGGCCGAGGTGCTGGGGGTCACCCGGCAGGCGGTGCACAAGAAACATGCCCGGCGGCTGCTCGCCGCCGGCGTTGCCCTGAGGAGGCGCTGATGTCGACCGATGTTCGCTCGATCCTGGTGCGGGCGGCCCGCGTCGAGGCCCGCCGCGACGGTTCCCGGACGATCGAGGCCGAGCACGTACTGCTCGCGCTGGCCGGGGAGCACGACTCTGAAGCCGCGCAGTTGCTGGCCGAGGTCGGCCTGACCGAAGATGCGATCCGCTCCGCCCTGAATCGCGAGTGGGAGCAGAGCCTGGCCGTCGCCGGGATCGAGGTCCGCACCGGATCGTTGCCAGAAGCAACACCGGAACGAGGCCGTGACCCGCAGATGGGCGAGTCGACCAAGCTCCTGCTGCACCGGGCGATGGAGGCCGCACCGAAGCCGGGCGGCGGCCGCCTCGGCCCGATGCGCATCCTGGTAGGTCTCCTCGCCACCGAACGCGGCCGCGTGGCCCGCACCCTCGATGCCGCGGGTGTGGACCGCACCGCCCTTCGCGCCAGGGCCACCGAAGCATTAGCAGCAGGCACACGCTGACGACCGCGCCGGTGCGGGGTTGTTCCAGCGGCTCGCGGTGGTCGTCGGGTGGGGGTGCGATTGCGCCGTACCTAGATCGTTTCGAAGGCGGCCATCATTGCCATGTCCTCGTGCTCGAGGTTGTGGCAGTGGATCAGGTACTTGCCTTTGTGGGCGGTGAACTTCACGAGTACCTCGACGACCTCGGCGGGACGGATGTCGACGGTGTCCTTCCAGCCGTGGTCGAACTCGGCGACCTTCGTCTTCCCGCCGCGACTCAGGACCTGGAACGGCGCGAGGTGGACATGCACCGGATGGTGCACGTCGGTGACGAAGGTCCAGATCTCATACTGATCGAGCTTCACCTGCGCCTGCATCACCGCGGGATCGAACGCCTTCCCGTTGATCGTCCACCCCGAGTGACCACCCCCGCGGCGGAAGCGCCACTCCCGACGTACGACGCCGGCCGGCCGGGGCGTCACGGCGTACGACGAGAGCTTGGCCGGGATGTTGCTCTCGTCAACGGCCTTGTGAGCGACCTTGAAGCGCATGACGTTCGAGTTGTTGTCGAGCTTGTTGACGAGTGTGACCTCGTCACCCGGCCGGTACTGCGAGAAGTCCACGATCACATCGAACCGCTCGGCCGGCGCGATCACGACGGTCTTGTGCTCGACCGGTAGGTCGAGCAGTCCACCGTCGCTGCCGATCTGGACGAACTTCGCGGGTCCGTTGCTAAAGGCAAGCTCATACCGACGGGCGTTGCTGGCGTTGAGGATGCGGAAGCGGTAGCGGACCGCGTCGACCTCGTGTACCGGCCACGGCGCGCCGTTCACCAGCGTGACGTCCGCGATCACCCCTTCCATGTACGCCGGTTCGACGCCGGGACCGTCCTTGGCGGCCGGGTACAGGAACGAGCCGTCGGCGTCGAACGCGCGGTCCGCGATGACGAGCGGGATCTCCCGATCATCCTTCGGCAGCGGGAGGTTGTCCTCTTCGTCGTCGCGGATCAGGTGCAGTCCGAACAGTCCTCGATAGACCTGCGGTGCGGTGTAGTCCATCGTGTGGTCGTGGTACCAGAGCGTCGCGGCGCGCTGGGTGTTCGGGTACGTGTACGTGCGGCGGCCCATCGTCATGTCGCCGCCGGACATCACGTGGCGTTCGGTGTGGCCGCCGTTCGCGGGCATGACGAGATCGAGCGGCCAGCCGTCGCTCGGCGCCGGCGTATGGCCGCCGTGGAGGTGGACGACGGTCGAGACATCGAGCTCGTTGACCTGCTCGACGACGGTTGTGCGACCGCTGCGTACGTCGAAGGTCGGTCCGGGGAACAGGCCGTCGTACCCCATCACTTCGGTCGTGAGACCGGGGAGGATCTCGCGGCTCGCCTTGCGCTGGACGACGCGGTAGTAGTCGGCCTTCGCGTCCGAGCGGACCGGCTTCTTGACCGGCGGGATCGGGAGCGGCACCTGGAACGGTGCGGGGAGTTTCGCCTTGCTGCGCAGGAGTTCTCCGGCCTGCGCAGGCTTTGCTTCCTGTCCGCAGCCGGACAGCGCCAGGGTCGCGCCGGCGCCGGCAACCATGAACCCGCGGCGGGACATCTTCATCGTTTCGCCTCCCGGCGACTCGTTCGGGCAGTGGAACGGAACGACCAGACCGTCATCCAGACGACGGCGGTGACGATCGCAGTGCCGAGCGGGATATGTACGGCGAAGTTCTGCGCGTAGCCGAAGATGAGTTGTACGAACTCCGCTACGAGGACTACTGCGGACGCGACGGTCGGCCAGATCCGGCCGCGGCCCGCGGTCGTGTAGCACGCGGCGACGACGGTCTGAAGGAAGGCGATCATCCAGACGGATCCGCCGATGGTGGCATGGATCTCGGTCATCGCGTCGACGTTGCCGGCCAGGAAATACCCGGCGGCGATCGGCTGCGCGATCACCAGGACCGCGTGCAGGACGAGGGTGATTCGGAGAAGCTGGAGGCTGGCGCGCGGACGGCGTACCTTGGCCGGCTGCTCGATGATGGCCGTCATGCTGCCACCCGCTGACGGTCGGTCTGGCGGCTGGTGACCCGCTGACGATTGATCCAGATCGCGAGGGCGACCGTGCTTGCGACCAGTGCGATGCCGAGCGGGATGTGGATCGCCAGCTGGCGGCTGTAGCCCATCGAGACCTGGACGACCTCGCCGACCCAGATCAACAGGCTCACCGCGGCTGCCTGCCAACGTCCGCCGCTCCGCCACCAGATCGTTGCTGCCAGCAACTGTGCGAGCCCAAGGAAGACGATCGCGAGACCGGTCGGCTCGTGCATCCGCAGGCCGGCGGGCGATCCGTCCAGGTAGATCCCCGCGAACACCGGCTGCAGACAGATCGCCACCGCATGCAGCCCGGCCACCACCCGGAGCACCGTCAAAGCCTTCATGTAGACAGACAATAGTAGTGTGGCTACATGTAGAGCAACCAGGTATCACCCGGACCCGGCCATCAGGGCAACCCCGCTGCGCCGGCAAGGGCTTCCGGTGCTTGCGATGGGGTTTTGTCGGTGTCGTCTGGCACTCTGAAGGGCGATGAACGAGCCAGAGGTGTTGCTGACCGCGCGGGCGATGGTGCTCCACGACCTCGCCGCGCGGGGCTTCGATGATGCGGTGATGGTGTCGCTGCTGGAGGATGCCGTGGCCGGTCGTCAGTGGTGGCTCGACCAGTGGCCGGACGGCGCCGAGCACATCGCCGGCCTGGTCGCCCAGGATGTCCAGGACCGCTTGGTCGACTCCGGAGTCCGCTGGCCCCGTTGCACCGCCTGCGACGACCTCCACGACCACGAACTCCGGATCGAGCCGGAGCTGGGCCCCGATCCCCACTGGGTCTGCGAACGAGCCGGCATCACAGTCGCACCACTGGGCCACCTCACCTAGTCCCTGCCGTCCACTGAGGCCTGCAAGACCGAACCCCATGGCCTGTGCGGGACGTGGGGTTCGGGGAATGGTCAGCTGACGGCGGAGCAGGTTGGGTCGAGGCGGTCGGCGAGGCGTAGTTCGTGGCGGGCGGTGGTTCGCAGTGCGGCGCTCAAGCGGGCGCGGAGTGCGAGGGGGCGGCGCGGTTCCTGGTACTCCTCCTGGGGAGCGTTCGGAAGAGCGGACTGGGCCAGGTGGCGGGCGTTCTCGACCGCGGTGTTGCCGGGGATGAAGTACGTCATGGTTCTGCTCCCTCCTGAGAGCGTGTTCGATCAGCCCGGGAACCGGTCGGTCCCAGGTAGGTGTGTGGATTTGTCAGCGCTTAGGAGCCGGTCCGCTGCTGGAGCGGACGATCAGCTGTGTCGGCATCAGTAGTTGGCGCTCGGTGGTCGACGGGTCGAGCAGGATCCGTCCGACCGCGCGTCCTTTGTCCTTGATCGGCTGGCGGACCGTGGTCAGCCCGGCAGCCTCGGCGGCCGGGATGTCGTCGAACCCGGCCAGAGTCAGATCGCGACCGGGAGTCAGCCCCCGGACCTTCATTGCTTCCATCGCGCCGAGGGCCTGGACGTCGCTCAGCCCGACGATCGCGGTGGGCCGGTCCTGCGAGTCGAGCACGTACTCCGCGCCGCGGACTCCGGACGCGAACGCGTTGTGCCCGCCGGAGACGATCCGCAGCCGCGCGTCCGGCATCGTCTTCTGCAGCCCTCGGATCCGCAGCTCGCAGTCGGTGTAGCCGACCTCGTCGAGGGTCAGCTCGACCGGGCGGCCGCCGGCGGCCTCGGCGTTGTCGACCAGTACGACCACGTCGCGGTGACCGAGCCGGGCCAGGTGCTCGCCCAGTTGTGCAGCTGCTTCGACCTCGTCGATCGCGACCCAGGACAGGTCCGGGTGGTCGCCCCGATCGGTCGAGACGGCAGGGATCCCGCGATTGGCGAGGATGTCCAGCGCCGGATGACCGCCCGGCACGCAGAAGATCGCCGCCGCGTCGATGGCTGCCTGCTGTACTGCGTTGCTCCCGCCGGCGATGTCGGTCGAACTGAGCGGCATCAGCAGCAGGCTGGTGGCGAACTCCTCCGCGACCTCGGCGAGCCCGGCCAGGAAGCCGACCGCGTACGGGTCCGAGAAGGCGTAGGCCAGCTTGTCCGTGAAGAGCACCCCGACCGCGCCGGCCTTCCCGCTGCGCAGGGCGCGGGCCGACGCGTCCGGTCCGGCATACCCGAGCTCGCGCGCGGTGGCCAGGATCCGCTCCCGGAGCGTGGTGGAGAGCTGGTCGGGCTTGTTGTACGCGTTGGAGACGGTCGACGGCGACACGCCGACGGCCTTGGCCACCGTCTTCAGCGTCACTCCGGCCATCCCGCCCACCTCTTCTGTATCGTTCTTCTAAATCGTTCTAGAAAAACGATACAGAAGGCTGGCGGCGAGTGCAACACCAATTCCCCGAAGGTGCGAGAGGATAGCGGGCATGGGTTCGTTGCTGGAGATCATCGCGCTGCATCCGGCGGATGCGGAGGCGGCGCAGGAGGGCGGGGCGGACCGGCTGGAGCTGTGCGCCGCGATGGAGGCGGACGGGTTGTGCCCGTCGGTGTCGACGGTCAGTGCGATCCGCCGCGTCACCGATCTGCCGTTGCGGGTCATGCTGCGGCTGGAGAACTCGTTCACCACCAACGGCGCCGAGCTGAACCGGCTCACCGCCATGGCGCAGTCCTACCTGTCCGCCGGTGCTGACGGGTTCGTGCTCGGCTTCCTGACTCCCGACAACCAGGTGGACGTCGAGTCGGTGTCCGCGCTGACCAGCACGTTCGCCGGGACGCCGTGGACGTTCCACCGCGCCGTAGACGCAGTGCTCGAGCAGCAGCGGGCGTGGAGCGCGCTGCGCACGCTGCCCGGTCTGGACTGCGTACTGACGGCCGGCTCGTCGATCGGTGTCAGCCACGGGCTGGACGACCTGTGCAAGCTGGCGAAGGAAGACCCGGCCGTGGCCGGCGTGATGATGGCCGGTGGCGGCCTGCAGCCGGAGCATGTCCCGTGGCTGTTCCAAAGCGGCGTACGCCGGTTCCATGTCGGTTCGTCGGTGCGCCAGGACGGCTCGTGGACGAAGGCGTACGTGAACTCCCGCTTCGTGCGTTCCTGGCGCAACCTGCTCGACGCGCAGGACGCTCGCGAATGATCCTCATCGACCCACCCGCCTGGCCGGCCTGGAACAGAGTCTGGTCCCACCTGGTCAGCGACGAGTCCTACGAGGAGCTCCACGCATTCGCGAAGGCCGCCGGCATCCCGTCCCGCGGCTTCGATCGAGACCACTACGACGTACCCAGTGACCGGTACGACGACCTGATCGCCGCCGGCGCCGTACCGGTGTCCAGCCGTGAGCTTGTCCGCCGGATCACCGCCGCGGGACTTCGGCACAGGAAACGGCCCCCGACCGAGTAGATCGGGGGCCGTTGTTCAGTCGAGCAGTTCGGTCACGGTGCCGGCGGCTACGGTGTGGCCGCCTTCGCGGACCGCGAAGCCGAGGCCGACGTTCATCGCGATGGGCTTCTCCAGCTCCACGCCGAGGTCGATCGTGTCGCCGGGCATCACCAGGGTGATCTCACCGAGGTCGATGCCGCCCGACACGTCCGTCGTGCGGAAGTAGAACTGTGGGCGGTAGTCCGCGGCGAACGGGGTGTGCCGACCACCTTCCGCCGTGGACAGTGCGTGCAGGGTCGCCCGGAACTTCCGGTGCGGCTGCACACTGCCCGGCAACGCCACCACCTGGCCGCGACGGACCTCGTCGCGCTTCACGCCACGCAGCAGCACCGCCGCGTTGTCGCCCGCGTCCGCGGACTCCAGCGACTTGCCGAACGTCTCCATACCGATCGCCGTGCTGGTGACCGTCGGACCGAGGCCGACGACCTCGACCGCGTCACCGAGCTTCAGCGAACCGCGCTCGACCGCACCGGTGACCACTGTGCCGCGGCCGCTGATGGTGAGCACGTTCTCGATCGGCATCAGGAACGGCTCGCCCAGCTCACGGTCCGGCACGGGCACGTAGCTGTCGACGGCGTCCAGCAGCTCACCGATCGCGGCGGTCCACTTCGGGTCGCCTTCCAGCGCCTTCAGACCGGACACGCGGACGACCGGTACGTCGTCGCCCGGGAAGCCGTACTCCGACAGGAGCTCACGGACCTCCAGCTCGACCAGGTCGAGCAGCTCGGGGTCGTCGACGGTGTCCGCCTTGTTCAGCGCGACCACCAGGTACGGCACGCCCACCCGGCGCGCGAGCAGCACGTGCTCCCGCGTCTGCGGCATGGCGCCGTCCTGCGCGGAGACGACCAGGATCGCGGCGTCCACCTGCGCGGCGCCGGTGATCATGTTCTTCACGTAGTCGGCGTGCCCGGGCATGTCGACGTGCGCGTAGTGCCGGGTCGCGGTCTCGTACTCGACGTGCGAGATGTTGATCGTGATCCCGCGCTGGATCTCCTCCGGCGCACGGTCGATGCCGTCGAAGGCGACGAAGCGGTTGACACTCGGGTCGCGCTCCGCGAGCACCTTGGTGATCGCGGCGGTCAGCGTGGTCTTGCCGTGGTCGACGTGACCCATCGTGCCGATGTTGAGGTGCGGCTTGGTCCGCACGAACTGGCTCTTGGCCATGAGTTTTTCCTTGTATGTCAGAGGATTCGGTGAGAGCCAGGACCCTCCGGCAAGCCCTCCAGTGCTGTCACCACACGGAGGGGGCCGGTGAGAGCCACCCTCCTCCGCGGGTCCTGCTCAGCAGGAGGAGGGTCAGCTTCGCGTGCCGGTGAAGGCTGAATCGACTGACGCCCACGTGGGAGCGCCCGTCAGGCCCTTGCCTGACAGGTCGGACTCGAAAACCACGTGGAACATGCGGATCACGGTATTGAGTAACCGTGCCCGCGG
Source organism: Kribbella pratensis (assembly GCF_004365355.1). Taxonomy (GTDB): domain Bacteria; phylum Actinomycetota; class Actinomycetes; order Propionibacteriales; family Kribbellaceae; genus Kribbella. Next base: position 319,259 of record NZ_SODP01000003.1, read on the forward strand.
CAACAGAATTCCCCGCGCCGCGCGGGCAAAGACAAGGGAAGGAAGAAGGAGGAGGGGAGGGGCTAGTTCAGTGCGAACAGCCGGGTGCCGTCGGAGAAGACGGGGCGGGCGGCGGCCACGGTGACGGCCGGTTTGTTGCAGGTGACCTCTTCGGACTTGGCCACCGGCTGGGCGTTGACGCTGGGCAGGATCGGTCGCGGCTGGATGCCGGTGGGGCCGATCATCACGGGGGAGCAGCTGCCGTTCGGCTGCGGCATCAGCGTGACCACGCGCCCGTCCGGCAGCAGTCCGAACCCGTTCCGCGGGTACTCCGGTTGCTGCAGCTTCGGCGGCACCTGCAAGAGGTGATGCCACTGCGGCGTGCCATCAGCAGGGCTCGACGAGGACACGTCGTACGTCTGCGGCTGTCCGGGGTCGTCCCCGGTGCGGCACGTGATGAGCACCAACGACGCATGCGTGGCGGCCAGTTGTGCGTCGCAGGACGACGAGCCGAGGCGCGGCCGCGGCGTCCCGGGCACCGGCGTGGTCCAGATGATGTGGCCCTCGCCGACGTCGACACTCCACTGGTAGAGCGTCCCGCCGGCTGCCCCGGTCCAGATCAGTCCAGACACCTCACGGGTGTCCGGCACGGCGACCAGGTCCCCTACCCACGTAGACGGGTCCAGCTCTGCACTCAGCTCGATGCGGGCACCCAGATCGACCTCCCAACGCTGAGCGCCGGTCTTGAGATCCAGTCCGCGTACGACGGCACTGTTGCCGGCGCACGCGTCCACGACGACCGCCTGGTCGCCGACCAGCGCGCCCTGCGTGACGTTACAGCGCACCTGTGCCCGCCAGTGCGTCGGGCTGCTCACGCCGTGCGCCACGACGTAGTTGCCTTCAGCTACGAGCAGCTGGTTCTCGTCGACCGCCAGCGCCGTACCGTCGGTGTGAACCTCGGTCAGCACCTGCCCGCTCACCGCATCCAGTACGGCGTAGGTCGGAAGGTCGATGCCCGCGGGTTCGCGGTACTCCGAGTGGGGGAGATGCGCCGCGATCGTCCTGGTGTCCGCCGACACCAGCAGGCCCTTCGCACCACTCGATGCGGCGTCCTGTACGTCGGCGCGCGAGTAGCGCCAGCGGATCTGGCCGGTGGCCGCGTCGGACATCACCACGCCGTCCGAGCGCAGTTCGGCGACTCCACCCGCAGTACCCGTGATCGCACCGGTCGCTGGGACCTGGCGGCTCCACGCCAGCGTCCCGTCGAGCTGCACCGGCAGTTGCGTCGGCTCGATCGTGGTCGTCGTACTGACCGTGTTGGCGGTCTCCAGCCGGGCCTGCACGAACGGCTCACCGGCCGACACCACGACCCACGCCAGCAGCGCTCCGCAGATCGCGGTCGCACCCACGCCCAGCCACCGCGGAGGAGCCTGCGCGTACGGCGGTGCGAGCCGCAACCGCCTCGCCAGCGCCAACAGCGCGCCCGCGAGCACCAGCGCGACCGAAGCGAGCATCAGGTACGGCCAGCGCTCCGACATGGCCGCACCGGGCTGTGCGGCCGGCCAGCGCCACCAGCACAGACCGATCGCGACCACACCGACAACAGCGAACACAACCGCGGGAATGGTCACCAGTCGCTGCTGAGCACGCCGGAACCACGCACAGGTCAGTGCGGCCGCCACCGCCGTACCGGCGATCGGCGCCCACACCGGGAAGCCACCGACCTCGGACGGGTCGGCCGGCCACTTGGCGGCCGCACCGAGGCCGCGGCCCAGGAGGACCGAGGACGCGACGACCGCACCGAGGGCCGCACCGAAGTAGATGATCGGGATCAGCCCGCCGATCGGTCGGGCCGCCCTAGGGCCCAGGGACCCGACCTCCCGGGCCAGGTTCTCCCGGGCTGGTCGCTCCCACTCCTCATGGCCTCTCGGCGTCACGTAGAGCCGGGTGTCGCTCAGGCCCTGCAAGAACGTCATCCGGCCGCGGGCGAAGTCACGGTCCGCGATATGCGCGTACTCCTGCCGGATCCCGGCGGCGTACTCGTCGTAACGATGCTGCGGCAGGCTCAGGATCCGCAGGTCGGCGTCGCAGAGTACGGCGCCGTTGCGGTCGTCCGGTGCGCAGTCGTGCTTCGCGGTCAGCCGGACCAGGCGGCCGATCTCCTCGACCCGCGAGGCCTCGACGCCGTACGCCGCGAGCTCGAGCTCGGCCAGCTGGGCCGAGACCTCCTCGTTCTCACCGGGATCGGCCTGCGGGTCGTAGATCGCGTCGTGGAACCAGGCGGCCAGCCGGACGGTGTCCGCGTCGTCGGCGTATTCGGCCAGGTCGTCGATGGTCTCCAGCACCTCGGTCAGGTGGCGCTGGTTGTGATAGTGGCGATGTTGCTCTGCGTAACGAGCCAGCAGATCCTCGCCCAACGGCTGCGCATGCGGCAGCAGGCGATTCCACTGGTCGCGCAGGTCCATGGATAAGGAGTCTGGCACCCTATCGGAGCCTGTACCGACCGATCCGGGGTTCGCGGATAGGGTCGTGGCCAAAGCGATATCGGCTCGTCACCTGACCGGTTCGACAGGTGCGTCCGGCATCGAATTCCACCGGTGGAATTGCGGTGCAGATCACACTTCGGCTCGGGAGGGCGAGATGCGGTTCGGTCTGGTGGGGACGGGCGGGTGGGCGGCGCGGACGCACGCTCCGGGGCTCGCGGCGGCGGCCGGGGTCGACCTGGCCGGCGTCTGGGGCCGGCACCCGGAGAAAACGGCCGCCTTCGCGGGTGAGTTCGCGCTGGCGGCGTACGACGACTACGCGGAGTTACTCGAGTCCGTCGACGCGCTGGCGTTCGCCGTACCGCCGCGGGTTCAGGCGTCGATGGCGCTCGAAGCGGCGGCCGTCGGGAAGCATCTGCTGCTCGACAAGCCGGTCTCCGACTCGCTGGACGACGCCCGCGCGCTGGTCGAGGAGGCCGAGGACGAGGGCATCGCGTCGGTCGTGTTCCTCACCCAGCGGTTCGAGCCGCCGATGCGCGAGTTCTTCGCCGGTCTGGCGGCCACCGGCGGCTGGAAGGGTGGCTGGAGCCGGATGCTCGCCTCGCTGGACGCGCCGGGCAACCGCTACGCGAACTCGATCTGGCGGCGTGAGCAGTGGGGGTCGCTCTGGGATGTCGGCCCGCATGCTCTGTCCAACCTGGCAGCGATGCTTGGTCCGATCGGTGAGCTCACGGCTGTCGGTGGCGACGACGGCCTGATCCACATGGTCCTCACCCACGAGTCCGGCGCGACCAGCACAGCCAGCATCACCCTGCTCGCCCCACCGGCCGGCAGCAACTTCGAGACCGGAGTCTGGGGCGAGTCGGGTACGGCGCTGCTCCCGGAGCGCACGACCCCGGCCGCGGACGCACTCCGGCTCGCCGCGGAGGAGCTGGTCGTGGCCGCCGAGTCAGGCGAGCCCCACCCGACCGACGTGGCCTTCGGGACCCGCATCGTCGAGCTACTGGCTTCTGCGCAGAAGCAGCTCAGCGCAGGGCGATGACCGTGCCTGAGCCGGACGTGAGGACCAGGTTGCCGACCGCACGCGGATCCCGATTGCAGGAGATGCCGGTAGGCAGGCGGACCTGACGGAAGCCGGTCTGGCTGATCACGTTCGCGATGCATCCGGTCGCGCCGCGGCTCAACGAGATGACGCGGCCGTCCGCGGTCACCGTGACCTTCACGCGGGGGCTGACGGGTGCCTGGGTCTGCCAGGCGGTCAGGCCGGTGTTGGCGTCGATCGCGGTGACGATGCTCTTGCGGTTCTCCAGGCTGCTCGGGCCTGGGCAGTCAACGACGATCAGGTACTTCCCCGCAGCGTTCAGCAGTGTCCGGCACGACCAGGTCCTCGGCACTTCCCAGCGCCACCGGACGTCGCCGGTCCGCGGCTCGATCGCCGTCAATGCGGCTGGTACGTCGGAGTCGCCGCCGGGCTCGGCTACGACAACCAGACCGGCGACCACGACAGGTCGCCGGTAGGTGTCCGACGTCTTCGTCCACAGCTTCTTGCCGGACTGGACGTCCAGCGCAGCCATCTCGTCAGGACGGTCGTCGCAGGTGTGACTGACGAACGTCACCACCGTCTCGGCCGTGGCGATCGCGCCCAGGTCGGTGCAGTCGCCGGAATCGTAGGTCCAGCGTTCGTGGCCACTCGGGTCCACGCCGTGCAGCTTGCCGGAGCGTTCGCCGGTCAGGAGCGGCTGGGACTGCTGGATGTACCGGTCCCTCGTCCGACCGGGCCAAGCCGCCTTGCGCTGGCCCGTGTTCGCGTCGAGCAGTAGATAGCCGACGTCGGCGAACTGGGCGAGGACGTAGTCGCCGTTGCCGGTCGCAGCGATGACTGGTTTCTCGTCGGAGTCGGATCGGCTGTAGCGCCAACGTAGTTCACCGGTGGCTGCATCGAGCATCTCGACCACGCCGCTCGGACGGGGGATCGCGAGGCCGTAGCGGGTGCCGATTGCTTCTTCCGCACCGGTGCCGGCAACCGACCCGCTGACCCACGCCACGCTGCCGTCGAGGACGGACGGCGTTGCCTTGCCCGCTTGGCCTGGTGTTCCTTCGACCCGCTCGTTCGAGCCGAGCACATAGCCGCGCGACAGCGGCTGGATGATCAGCAACAGCGTGAGCGCGACTGCGGCCGGTGCTGCGAGCCAGGCGAGTTGCTGGCCCAGATTGCGCGCCGGGAGGAACCGGGCCGTCCTGGTGCGGAGCAGCGAGGCCACCAGGGCAGCAGCGCCGGCGATCAGCAGCAGGAGCAGTGCGGAGATCATCAACGGGACGCGCAGGCCGACACCGACGGCGACGTTCGTCCGAGGTACCTGCGCCCAGGCGACGAGCAGTCCGGTCACCGCGATCGCCAGTACGGCGCCGGCGATCAAGCGGGCGCGCTGACTGGCGCTACGGGCGCAGCGGAACAGGATCGGTGCGCTGAAGAACGACAGGACGGCCAGCGCGATAGGTGGCCAGCCGGGTTCGTCCTGTGCTGCTGGGGTTTGCCATGACGCGCCAGAGGCGGCGATGGCGACTACCGCGGCAGCGATCGCGGTGAAGGTAGCCGTTGCGGTCAAAGCGGCCTGTTGCCACCCACGCCAGGGGGCGGGGAGTTCGCTGTCCAGTCCGGCCAGCTCTGACTCGAGGTTGACGCGGGCGACCGGTCCGAGCCGTTGGCGGGCCAGTTGCGTGCGGTAGAGGTGGCCGTCGAGCAGTTCGCGTACTTCGTCGTACCGGTGCTCGAGTGCGGCCTTGCGATCGCTGGCATCCCGGCGTACCTCGGCGGTGTGGACGGCGTACCGGCTGGGGTCGGAGGCGAGGATCGCGTTGACGGCATCGAGCAGCACGTCGCCGTTCGCGTCGCGGCGGGGCGGCGCGTAGGCGTCCGGTGGTGGTGCGGCGAGGTCACCGGTCAGACGGATTAGGCGTGAGACCTCTGCGATCCGGATCGGCGGTACGCCGTACTGCGGGAGGAGCTGCTCGGCCAGACGGGCTGAGGCTTCAGCGTCCTCGGATGGCGTGCCGCCCGGCTCGTGGACCGCGCGGTGGAACCAGGCCGCGAGCCGGACGCTCGTCGGGTCGGTCGAGAGCTGGATGAACGAGTCCAGCGCGGTGAGGACGATGGCGAGGTACTGGTCGCGGTACGCGCGGCGGTTGCGTTCGACGTACCGCGCGACGAGCTCGTCCGCGAGCGAGGCAGACCCAGGCACCAGGTCAGCCCACCGCGCCCGTAGCTCCACCACTGCTTCAGTTTGCCAGCAGCACCTCTACAACCAGCCCTCGATCACCCCACCGGCACCTTGCGGTTGGCGTGCAGGTTCACCGGTTGTGTGCAGGCGGTTACTGCTTGGCGGACAGGATGCCTGTGAGCAGGCCCGGGTAGAGGGCCTCGAGGTCCTCGCGGCGCAGGACGCTGATCCGGCGGGTGCCGTCGGTGTGGGTGGAGAGCACGCCGGCCTCGCGGAGCGTCTTGAGGTGGTGGGCGCGGGTGGATGCGGTGACCGGCAGCTCGATGTCGCCGCAGCAGACACCTGCCGGGTTGTCGGCCAATGCACGGACGATCGTGAGCCGGACAGGCTCGCCCAGTGCCTGGAGAACCGCTTCGACGCGGATCTCGTCCCGCTCCGGCTGCGGGAGAACCTTAGAACTCATCGACGCCCTCCGCTTCGCTCCGGGCGCCGACGAGGCACGGGGTGGCTGTGCTTGTAGATGAACTCGCTGCGCTCGTTCATGGTGTCCATAGTACGACGCCGGTCGAAGTTCGACGAGGATCGTAGTACGATGATGATCGAACTAGTGAACCTCTTACCGGAAGGCCTTCGATGTCCGCACGGATCTACCTGCTCGGCGCCGGTGCGTTCGCGGTCGGCACCAGCGCGTACGTCGTGTCCGGTGTGCTCCCCGACGTGAGCTCCGAGCTGCATGTCTCGCTGACTGCCGCGGGCCAGCTCGCCACCGCGTTCTCCCTGTCTTATGCGATCGGTGCGCCGATCCTCTCCACGCTGACCGGCCGGTGGGAGCGCCGTACGCTCCTCATCGCCGCACTGGTCCTGGCCGCGCTCGGCAACCTGGTCGCCGCGCTGGCCGTCAACTACCCGATCCTGATCGCCGGCCGGGTCGTGGCCGCGTTCGGCGCCGCCATGTACACCCCGGCAGCCACTCTGTTCGCCACGAGTTTGCTGCGACCGGAGGAGCGCGGTAGAGCAGTCGCCATCGTCTTCGGCGGTCTGACCTTCGCGCTGGTGCTCGGCGTACCTGCTGGGACGCTGCTCGGCCCGAGCCTTGGCTACAAGGGCGTCTTCGCTCTGATCACCGCAGTCGCCGTACTGGTCGCTATCGCCGAGCGGGCCGCGCTGCCCACGGTCGACGCACCACCGGCGGTCAGTCTGCGCGAACGCTTCGCCGGTGTGACCGATCGGCGCGTGCAGATCATCCTGGCGATCACAGTCCTCGCAGTGCTCGCGGCGTTCAGCGTGTACATCTACATCGTCCCGCTGCTGAAGCACACCGCCGGTCTGAGCGGCAGTGTCACCGGTCTGCTCCTTCTGCTGTACGGCGTGGGCGCGGTCGTCGGCAACTTCCTCGGCGGGCGGGTCACGGACCGCTTCGGCAGTCTCCGTACTCTCGCCGTCCTGATGATCGGCATCACCGCCGTCCTCGCGACGCTCGACGTCACGCTGACGACCGAGGTGGGTGCCGGTGCCGCACTAGTGGTGTGGGGCATGCTGACCTGGGCCTTCAACCCGCCGATCCAGAACCTGTTGCTCGAGCTCGGCGGCGGCCTGCTGATCTCGCTCAACGCGTCCGCCATCTACCTGGGAGCCGGACTGTCGGCCGTGGTCGGCGGACTGGTTATCCAGTCATTCGGCGTCGGCTATCTGCCGGTGCTGGCCAGCGCACTGTCGCTGGTCGTGCTCGGCCTGGTCTACGCGCTGTGGCGTGACTCTGCGCTTCAGCGGGTCGAGGAGCTCGAGCGCGAGGAAGACATCTTCCTCACAGCCACAGCTGACTGAGGAGGCCCTGCGGTAGGGCAGGCTTCTGCCCATGCGTCTGCTTGCCGGTGTGCTGTTGCTCGCCTCCACTCTGACGGGCTCCAGCGATCCGGCGGCAGTGGTCGACGGCTGGAAGACCTCACCGGTGTACGTCGATCCGACACAGCGATCGCTGGTGTCGGACAAGGACGCCGCCGCGCTGGCTGACCGGGTGAACGGGCACGACCCTGCGATTCGCATCGCGGTCGTGCCCGCTGCCGTACTCGGGGCCGGCGACCAGAGCGCGGCCGCCCATACGTACGTCGACCAGCTGGTGGATCGTCAGCAGGCGGACGGCATCTATCTGGTGGTGTTCGGCGGCGCGATCAGCTGGGGGAGTGCGGTCGGCATCGACACTCCGATCGCGGAGATCCTCACCGACGAGCTGGGCAAGCACAGCCGCTCCGATCCGGTCGGCACGCTCAACGGTGTGCTCGACCAGCTCGACGTACCGAAGACGTCGTCAGGCCCAGGATGGTTATGGGCTGGGGCGGGCGTCCTGGTGCTGCTCCTGGCTGCTCTGTTCCTCGCTCGCTCGATACGTGCGCTGTCGCGCAGGAAGGACGAAGGACCCGCGCTCTACCGGCCGTCGTACGAGGTGTTGCCCGACGAGGTGGACACCGTCGACGAGCGGCGTTCGACTGCCCGCGAGGACGTCACGCGGTTCGGTGAGGAACTGGATGCGGCGGACGTGCGTCTGGACGGCCATGACATCACTGACACTGCGGCAGATGTGCAGGCGGCGATGGATGCGTACGCCGACGCCGGTCGCGTTGTCGACGGAGAGCCTGACGACGACAAGCTGCGCGAAGTCCGGGCCACGGTCGAGTACGGGCGCTGGAGACTGGCCTGTGCGCAGGCGAAGGTCGCCGGCACACCCGCTCCGGCACGCAGAGCCGCGTGCTTCTTCGACCCCAGCCACGGCACGTCCTTGACCGACTGGATGTACACGCCGGCCGGCGGCAAGCCACGGGAAGTCCCGGTCTGTACTGCCTGCCGCGACCGCCTCTCGGGAGGATCACGATGAAACGTCTGCTCGGTGCGTTCGCCATCATCGCTCTATCGGCCCTGCCCGCGTTGCCGGCGCATGCGGCCACAGACCCAGACGCGTACATGAACACCGTTGCCAGTCACCTGGGCGACGCCGGTGTCTGGGTCGACCCGGACGTGAAAGAGCTGACCAGCAGTGAGGTCGCGGAGCTCGACGCCGCTGCCAAGCAGGCGTCCGCTCCGATCCGGATCGCTGTCATCCCTGCGTCGAAGATCAACACGTCTGACAGCGGGTACTACGTGAACCTCGCCTGGGAGGGTGAGGAGATCGCGGACCAGCTGTACGACCGCGTCGGCGTCGAGGGCGTGTACGGCGTACTCGTCGATGCGAACTCGGAGTCCCAGGGACGCGGGTTCCACGCCGTACAGCGGGCCGACCACGGACCGACGTACTTCGTCGGCGACGCCGTGGACCAGGCGGTCGACTGCTGTGCGCCGGACTACGAGCCGATGCTGGAGAAGTTCATCGAGCGGGCTCAGGTGATCAACAAGCCGTTCTACGTCGATGCCGCGCCGTACGCCGGTGGCCTGGCCGGGGTGATCGGGCTCTGGTACGGCCTGACCGCGTGGGGTGCTCGCAGGACCCGGCGGAAGGACGAGAAGGCTCACCTCGACGTCAGCAAGCCGCTGCTGGACGAGGAGATCATCGCGCTGTCGCAACAGGTCTCCGCGCTGCCGACTGTGTCCGACCCGCAGCAGTCCAAGCTGTCGAAGGACGTGCTCGACACGGTCGAGAAAGCGCGGCATCGGCTGGACGAAGCGAAGGGCGACAAGGACATCGAGGCAGTCACGACACTGCTCGGCTCCGCCCGCTACGGACTGGCGTGCCTGGACGCGGTCCGGGGCGGCAAGCCGATCCCGGAGCCGACAGCACCATGCTTCTTCGACCCACGGCACGGACCGAGCACCGACCAGATCGAGTGGAAGCCCGAGGAAGGGGCCGCACGTGCGGTTGACGTCTGCGCCGCCTGCAAACAGCGTGACGCGGCCGGTGACGAGCCCCAGATCCGCATGGTGAAGGGCTGGCAGCTCTCGACGCCCTACTGGGAGCACGCCGAAGACCTCGCCGCGTACGTCGACGGCTACTGGTCGCAGGGCGACGGGCGGGTGTGGTGGTTCCCGGACTCCGACTTCCGCCGCCGCAGCGAGGAGATGCGGTCCCGCTGGCGGTCCCGTCGGCCAGGTGCACGCTTCAGCCGCTTCAGCTCGGACGTCGGCAGCTCCGTCGGCGACTGGGCAGCCTCGTCGAGCAGCAGTTCGGGCGATGACAGCGGGAACAGTTGGTACAGCGGTTCGAGCCGGCGAAGCTCCTTCTCGTCGCGGACGCGCTCGAGCGGTGGCGGCTCGTCCCGGCGCTCGTCGCGCCGGTCGGGTGGATCCCGCGGGTTCTAAATATGCGCAGTTAGGACTGCCGGCAGGTCTTCGTTGTGGACCACGACGAGTGAGGTGACGGCGCGGGTCAGGCAGACGTAGAGCCGACGGAGACCGGTCCGCTCGTCGGCCTCACCGGCCACGATGCCGGCCGGCTCCACCAGCACTACGTGGTCGAACTCCAGACCCTTGGCGAGTGACGCCGGTACGACGTCCAGGTGCGCGTCGACGTCGTCTTCGTCGCCAAGGACCGAGAACGCGATGCCGTGCAGTGCCTTCCGGGTCGCTGCCACCAGCGCGTCCGGAACGATCAGTCCGATCGAGCCCGGACGCTCGGACACCTCACGGACGGCGGTGACCGCGGCGGCGAGGCTGTCCGGTACGCGCGAGATCGTGAGCTCACCACGCGCCCGTCGTACGGCCGTCGGGGGCTTGAGGTGTGGTGCGATTGTCGGGAGGAGGCGGGCGGCGTACTCGATGACCTGGCCGGGGACGCGGAAGCCCGCGGTCAGCTCCTCGGTGTGGGCGCCCGTCTTGCCCAGATGCTTCAACGCTTCGTCCCAGGACGGCGTGGCCCACGGTGTGGTGCCCTGAGCGATGTCACCGAGGACTGTCATCGAGCCGGTCGAGCAGCGTCGTCCGACCGCTCGCAGCTGCATAGCGGACAGGTCCTGTGCCTCGTCCAGTACGACGTGGCCGAGTGACGGCGTGCGGTCGACCAGATCGGCGATCTCGTCGATCAGCGTCGCGTCGGCGACGGACCACTTGGCCGCGCCGGCGGACCGCGGGACCTTGTCCCAGATCAGCATCGCCTGCTCGTCCGGGGTGAGGATGCCGTCGGCGTGCTCGGCCAGCAGCTCTGGGTCGGTGAAGAGGCGGAACAGCAGCTTCGCCGGGTCTACGGCCGGCCAGAGCGCCTCGGCGTACTGCTTGACCGGTCGGCTCCGCGCGACCGAGTCCTGGACGCGGTCGTCGGGCGAATCGCCCGCGGCCTCCATCCGCAGCAGGACCGCATGGGCGAGCCGCTGGGGCAGCATCGCCCGGCCCGCGCCGTACCGGATGCCGCGGTTGCGCAGCTCGGTGATCAGCTCCTCGGCCTGGTACGCCGCGACGCGCCAGCGGTGTGCTCCACGCGGCACTACCAGCGGCTCCTTGGGCAGGTTGACGTTCGACCAGACGGCCCGGTGCAGTACTTCGGCCATCCGTGCGTCGCCCTTGAGTACGTCGACCAGCGCCGGCCCCGGTCCGGCGATCTTCACCCGCGCGACCAGCTCCTCGACGGTGGTCTGCTTCGCCTCAATTTCACCCAGTGCGGGGAGGACGTCGCCGATGTAGCGCAGGAAGCTCGCGTTCGGGCCGACCACGAGCACACCGGCCCGGCTGAGCTGGTCCCGGTACGCATAGAGCAGGTACGCCGCTCTGTGCAGCCCGACCGCTGTCTTACCGGTGCCGGGCGCCCCCTGCACGCAAATGGTGTCGTCGACGCCGGCCCGGACGATCACGTCCTGCTCCGGCTGGATGGTCGCCACGATGTCACGCATCGGGCCGGAACGCGGCCGCTCGATCTCAGCGTCCAGGATGTTGCTGTGCTGCTCGGTCGGAGCAGTGCTGGTCAGGTCCTCGTCCTCGAACGCCGTCATCTCGCCGTGCGTGAAGCCGAACCGCCGGCGTACCCCCACGCCCATCGGCTCGGTCTTGCTGGCCCGGTAGAACGGCACCGAGATGTCTGCTCGCCAGTCCACGACGAGCGGCTCGCCCAGCGCGTCGTTCACATGCCGGCGGCCGATGTGGAAGGTCTCATCGGTCGGCTCGAGGTAGTCGAGCCGCCCGAAGAACAGCGGTACGTCCGGGTCGTCCTCCAGCTCTTTCATCCGCCGGTAGATGGCGGCCTTCAGGAACTCCTGGTTGACCCGGTCGGCGCTGTGGATCTCCAGTGCGCCGGTCTTGTCCCGCATCACGGCCAGCGCGGCCCGGGAGTTCTTGAGGTAGTCCTTCTCGGCCTGGAGGGTGTCGGACGTATCGGGGGGCATGCTGAAACCTCCGGCAGCAGTGGGGGAGCCCAGTTACGTTACTTGAGCACCTTCCGTGGTGGTACCGAATTACGCGAGTGCGGCTTGTCGGCGTGCAGGCCGGACCGGAGCAGGAACGGCAGGCTGGCTGCCAGCAGTAGGAGGGCGACGATGCCGTCCAGCCAGTAGTGGTTGCCGGTCATCACGACCACGCCGAACGTGATGATCGGGTGCAGCAGCCACAGCCAGCGCCAGCGCGACCTGGTGATCAGGATCATCGAGAGGGCGATCAGAGCCGCCCAGCCGACGTGCAGACTCGGCATCGCGGCGAACTGGTTCGCCGGCCCGCCGGTGTGTTCCGGGCCGTAGACGGACTGACCGAACCGCAGCCCGGTGTCGACGAAGCCCGGCATCATCCGCGGCGGCGCGAGCGGGAACGCGATGTGACCGATCAGTGCGAGTCCGGTCAGCGACACCATCGTCCACCGGACATGCGAGTAGGCCTTCGGGCGCCAGATGCTCAGCCAGAGCAGTACGGCGGCAGTCAGCGGCGCATGCACGCTCGCGTAGTACAGGTTGGCGCCTTCGACCAGGTGAGGGAACTGGAGCGCCCAGTGCTGGATCGTGGCCTCGTTCGGCAGGTGCAGCCAGTTCTGGAACGACAACACCTCGTGTGCATGGCCGAACGCGGAGCCGGTATGCCGGGCCGCGATCTGCCGCCCCGCACTGTAGACGAGGAAGAGGGTGGCCAACAGGACTGCTTCCCGTACCACCCTCCAGAAAACCTGGACCCCTCGTTGCTGCTGTTCCCCACCCTGCCCCACCCGCTCCAGCGCTTCGATCCCCATACTTTTCGACGGTACCTGGCGTTCCCACAGGGTTTGCCCAGGCGCAACCCTGGCGTTGCCCTGGGCAACCCCCGAAACGTGCTTTGAGACGGAGCTGTGATCAGCCCTTGACAGCTCCGGTGAGAACGCCCTTCGCGAAGTGGCGCTGCAGGAACGGGTAGATGACCAGGATCGGCACAATCGAGACGACCAGGATCGCCATCTGGATCGAGGCCTGCGGCGGAAGCAGTTCGGTGCCCAGCTCGGCACTACCCAGTTGGGTGTCGTTGATGACGTAGGTCCGCAGCACCAGCTGCAACGGCCAGAGCTTGGAGTCGTTGAGGTAGAGCAGTGCGGAGAAGAACGCGTTCCAGTACGCCACTGCGTAGAACAGGCCGATCACGGACAGCACTGCCTTCGACAGCGGCAGCACGATGTATGTGAACGTCTTGAGCTCACCCGCGCCGTCGATCCGGGCGCTCTCGGTGATCTCGTTCGGCAGGTTCATGAAGAACGCCCGCAGGACGACGACGTTGAACGCGCTGATCATCGTCGGCACGATCAAGGCCCAGATGCTGTCCAGCAGCCCGACGCCCTTCACGGTCAGGTACGTCGGGATGATGCCCGGCGAGAACAGCATGCTGAACAGCACAATCAGCAGGATCGGCCGCCCGGCCGTGAACGCGGGCCGCGCCAGCGCGTACGCGAGCAGACACGACACGGTCAGACTGAGCAGCGTGCCGACGACGGTGACGAAGATGCTGACGAACAGCGCCTGGGTCACCACGCCGCCGGCGAACAGCGATTCGTACGCCGCGAAGTTCACCGACTTCGGCAACAGCACCAGGCCGCCGGACTCGTTGATCTGCTTGTTCGGCGCCACGCTGGTCGAGATCACGCCGACGAACGGGATGATCACGACCGCGCAGAAGACCAGCAGCACGAGACCCTTGAAGATCCGCATCGGCCAGCCGGGCATCGGCACGCCCTGGACGATCTTGGTACTCATCGCTGGTACACCCCTTGCTCGCCGAAGATGTGCGCGACCTTGTTCGCGGTGAGGACGAGGACGACGCCGACGACGCCCTTGACCAGTCCGACCGCGGCCGCGACACCCCAGGCGCCACCGAGTACGCCGTTGTTGTAGACGTACGTGTCCAGTACTTCGCTGACGTCCCGGCCGACCGCTTGTTGCTGCAAGATGATCTGCTCGAACCCGACGGTCAGCGAGTCACCGAGCCGCAGGATGAACAGCAGGATGATGATCCCGCGCAGTCCGGGCAGCGTGACGTGCCACAGCTGTTTCATCCGGCTCGCGCCGTCCACACTCGCCGCCTCGTACAACTGCGAGTCGATCTGCGACAGCGCGGCCAGGAACAGGATGGTCGCCCACCCGGTGTCCTTCCAGATGATCTGCGACGTCAGCAGCACGTGGAACAGCTCGGAGTTCCCGATGATGTTGATCGTGGCCAGGTCGTGGGAGCGCAGGTAGTTGTTCAGCAACCCGCTGCCGCCGAGCATCTGCTGGAAGAGCGCGACCACGATCACCCAGGACATGAAGTGCGGCAGGTAGAGGATGCTCTGCGCGATCCGTTTGATCCGCTCGGAGAACAGCGAGTTCAGCAGCAGCGCGAGCAGGATCGGCGCCGGGAACACGAAGATCGACTGCAGGCAGGTGAGGATCAGCGTGTTCTTCAGCGCCCGCAGGAACGCCGGGTCGCCGTTGAAGATCACGCTGAAGTTCTCCCAGCCCGACCAGTCGCTGCTGGTGATGCCGAGGAACGGTTGGTAGTCCTTGAACGCGATCACGTTGCCCAGCAGCGGCACGTAGTGGAAGACGATGATCAGCGCGCAGCCGGGCAGTGCGAACAGCAGCAGGACGCGGTCGCGCAGCAGCCGCCGGCCGAGGCTCAGCTGCTGCTGCGGGCCCGTCTTGGATCGTTGCAGCATTACTTCCCGCCTGTCGCGGTGAAGGCGTCCTGCAGCTCGCCGCGGATCTTCTCACCGCCCGAGGACAGGAAGGTCTTGACCGCGGGCGCCCACTCCGACACCTGCTTCTTGCCCTGCACGATCTGGTTCTCCAGGTCGGTCAGTACGCCGGTCAGCTGACCCCACTGCTTCGACATCGTCTCGGAGTACAGGCCGTACGACGCGTCGTACAGCAGCCGGTCCGCGATCTTCTGCTGGATCTTGTGCTGGTTCTGCGGTACGTCGGGCTTGCCGGCCCAGTAGAGCGCCAGCGTCGAGTCGGAGATGTACTGCAGGCCGATACCCGTCTCCACGACACCGGTCTTGGTCGGGACCGGGTCGGTGCCCTGCAGGGTGTAGTGCCGGCCCGCCACGCCGTATTTGCGGAACAGGTACTCCTCCGTGCCGAACGGTGCGGCCATCCAGTTCGCCACCTTGAGCAGCGTCTCGACGGAGTGCTTGGTGGACTTGTTGAACGCGGTGACGTTGTTCAGCGCCGCACCCATCCACACCTTGCCGTCACCACTGCTGAAGCCCGGTACGTCGAGCATGTTGACGCCGAACGCGTCGCCCGCGGTGTTGTCGGAGTAGTACTGGTTCCAGGCCACGAAGCTGTCGTAGTCGAACGCCGCGGTGCCGCCGTTGAACCACTGCTTGCGGGCCGCCGCCTTGGCGCTGAACGTGTCCGGGTTGATCACGCCGGCGGCCACCATCTTGCGGGCCGCCTCGAGCGCGTCCTCGTTGCCGTCCGCCTCGAATACCGAGGTGAACTTGCCGCCCTCCTGCTTCCAGTTGTTCGGCAGCCCGAGCATCATCCGGATGTACGACGTGGGCACCCGCGTCCACGCCCAGCGGTTCTCCTTCGCGGCCGTCATCTCCTTGCAGATGTCGAAGAACTCCTCGAAGTTCTTCGGCGCCGGGTCCTTGATGCCCTTCGCGGCGAGCAGGTCGGTGCGGTACAGCGGCAGCGACGTACGGGACATACCGCGCGGCACCGGGACGCCGTAGATCGCGCCGTTGAAGACGCAGCCCTTCCAGAACTCGGTCGGGATGTTCGCCAGGAACGGGTACTTCTTCACCGCGTCGCCGGACAGGTGCTCGGTCAGGTCCATCGCCTTGGCCTTGAGCAGTCCGGGGATCTGCGGCGTGCCCGGCGGGACGTTGAGGATGTCCGGCAGGTCGCCGCCGGCGATCCGGGTGGCGAACTTGTCGTTGTACTCGTCGTTCGACGCCATGCTGATCTGCAGCTCGGAGCCGAGCCGCTTGTTCAGCTCCTGCCAGAACTGGTTCTTGTCGACCGACGGCGGGATCGCGCCCGGGATGTTGGTCATGAACGTGATCGGCTTGCCGTCGCCGGGCACCTCGGAGATCGCCTTCACCGGGTTGGCCGGGTACTTCAGGAACCCGTCCAGCACCACGTCGGTGCCGGGCAGATCCGGCTTGATCTCGCCGTACTTCGTGTAGGTCGGGAGCTTCACCGCCGAGTTGGCGGCCGCGGTGTTCTTCTTGTCCGACGCGCACCCCGCCAGCAGCGGCGTACCGGTGACCGCGACAGCGGCGGCGGCCAGGCCACCGCCGAGGAAAGATCTTCTGCTGACTGGCATTGGGCCTCACTTCCATCGGAGGGCCACACCATGACATAGTACGTCCTATGTCTTCAAGAGTCGGCGCGATGGAAATCGTCTTCGACCCCGCCGGGAGCGGCTATCACACGTTCCGGATCCCGTCCGTGGTCGCGCGGGATTCACTCCTGCTCGCGTTCTGCGAGGGACGGCTGCACGGGTCCGGCGACGCGGGGGAGATCGAGATCGTCCTGCGGCGTTCGCTGGACGGCGGGCAGACCTGGCTGCCCACGCAGGTGGTGTCGGCGAAGGCCGGCAAGACCTGTGGCAATCCGGTGCCCCTGTCCGACCCCGTGTCCGGCGATGTCGTCCTGGTGACGGTGGAGAACGGCGCGGACGCTGTCGAGATGTCGCTGGCTCGTGGCACCGATCCGGAGTCTGGGCGGCGTGTGTTCGTGCAGCGGTCGTCGGACGACGGCGCGACCTGGAGTCCGGCGGCGGAGATCACGTCGCAGGTGAAGCCGGCGGACTGGGGCTGGTACGCGACCGGGCCGTGTCACGGGATCACGCTGCGCTCGGGGCGTCTCGTCGTACCGGCCAACCACTCGTACGTGCCGTCGGAACCGGTGGAGGATCTGATCCGGCTCAACGGCGGACACTGCATCTACAGCGATGACGGTGGTGTGAACTGGTCCGTCGGCTTCGTCGATCGCAACGACGGCGCGGAGATCAACGCCAACGAGACCACTGTCGCCGAGCTGCCCGACGGACGGCTCTACTTCAACGCCCGCAACCACCAGGGCACCGGACCCGCCCGCGTCCACGCCTGGTCGTCCGACAGCGGTCAGACCCTCGATGCGCCGTACGCCGGGATTCCCGAGATCACCGCACCGGGTATCCAGGGCAGCGTGCTGTGCCTGCCGGACGGACGGTTGCTGCTGTCGACTCCGGTGAACCCGTCTTCGCGGCGGGAGCTGACCGTCTTCGTGTCCGAGGACTCCGGTGCGTCGTGGCAGCTGGCTCTGGTCGTGCACGAGGGCATGGCCGGCTACTCCGATCTCGTGCTGCTGCCGGACGGCTCGGTCGGCATCTTCTACGAGGCCGGTGAGACGTCCTCGTTCGCGACCCTGCGCTTTGCCACATTCGCCCTTTGAGGTTGGGAGACCCCTTGACCGCATCCGCCCGTCTGACCGGCGTCGTACCGCCGCTCGTCACTCCGCTCACCCCGTCGTACGACGTCGACACCGCATCGCTGGCGCGGCTGATCCAGTACCAGCTGGCCGGGGGTGTGAACGGGGTGTTCGTGCTCGGCACCTCCGGTGAGGGCACGTTCCTGACCGACGAGCAGCGGCAGGTCGTGCTGGAGACGACTGTGGCGGAGGTGGCCGGACAAGTGCCGGTGCTGGCCGGCGTCATCGACACGTCAACCAACCGCGTCGCCGCGCACGTCTCCGCCGCTCTGAAGGCAGGTGTCGACGCACTGGTCGCCACAGCGCCCTTCTACGCAGCCACACATCGCGCCGAGATCGAACGCCACTTCGCTCGTCTCGCGGCTCTGGCAGGAGACACCCCGCTCTACGCGTACGACATCCCGTCCCGGGTCGGCACCAAGCTCCCCGCCTCCGTTGTCATGGCTCTGGGCGAGCAGGGCGTGATTGCCGGAGTCAAGGATTCGTCCGGCCAGGAGACGTCGTTGCGTGAGCTGGTGCTGTCCCGCCGCGAGAAGCAGCTGGACGACTTCGCGATCATGACCGGCTCCGAGGTGACGGTCGACTCCGCACTGGCCTTCGGCGTGGACGGCGTCGTACCGGGCCTGGGCAACGTGGACCCGGCCGGCTACGTCCGGCTGTTCAAGGCGGCTGTCGGTGGTGACGCGGCGGCTGCCCGGGCCGAGCAGGACCGTCTGTTCCGCCTCTTCGACATCATCAACGTCGCGGACCGGAAGCGAATGGGCGCGAGCTCGGCCGCACTGGGAGCGTTCAAGGCCGGCCTGCACCTGCTCGGCGTGATCGACTGCCCGGTGACGGCGTACCCCTGCATCCCTTTGAACGACACGGAGATCGCCGCGCTCCGGCCGCTCCTGGACCGCGCCGGATTACACTGAGCGGTTTGAGGGGGTGTCTGATGGCTCCACGCCTACTGCGGGGCACTCGGCACGGCACCTCGCCGCACGGGTGCAAAGGCCACGATGAACCCCGCATCGAGGCCTTCGCCCCCGCGCGCCGATGCACCGCACCGAGCACCTCCTCGCTACGGCGTGGAACCATCAGACACCCCCGAACCAAGGGAGGCCGGCAGTGACGACGGGTGGGCTCAGCCGGGCACGCGGTGCGGCAGGGAACCAGTCCTTCATCCGGGATGCGATGAAGTCGTACATCCTGGAGCGTGGGCTGAAGGCGGGTGACCCGCTGCCCAACGAGCAGGAGCTGATGGCGCAGCTCGGCGTCGGCCGGCACCCGCTGCGCGAGGCGATGAAGGCACTGCAGGCTGTCGGGATCATCGAGATCCGGCACGGGTACGGGACGTACGTCGGCGAGGTGAACCTGCAGTCGCTCGAGGACGGGCTGGCCTTCCGCATGTCACAGTCGATGGCCGGCGACCTCCGCGACGTACAGAACGTGCTGGAGGTCCGCCAGGCCATCGAGGTCGGCCTGGCGGACGACGTGGTCGCACACTTCAAGCAGTACGGGTACGACGCGTTGGAGCCGATCGTCCAGCGCATGGAGGCCAAGGCCGCCGAGGGCCAGTACTTCCCCGACGAGGACTGGGCCTTCCACCAGGCGCTCTATGAGCCGCTGGGGAACGCCTTGGTCATCGACCTACTGTCGGTCTTCTGGCGCACGTTCGCCCAGGTCGACGCCCGCCTCCCCGGCGCCCGCTACACCCCCGCGGACGCCGCAGCCTGGCACCGAGACCTGCTCAACGCCTTGGAGTCCGCCAACCCAGACACCTACGCCCACTCGATGAAAAGCCACTTCAACGGAATCCACACGCGCCTAGGCGAATAGTCCGTCAGGGAAAGAGAAAGACAAACAGAGAAAAGAAGAGATTTAGAGTGGTGGCTGCCTTCGGCGGTTGGCCGGAGGTTCGACTGTGCGACCGCGCACAGCCGTAGGCCTGCGTCATCCCAACCCCACCGAGTCGTGGCGAATGGTTCCAACCCCGAACATCGAGTCGTGGATCACGGCAGATTTTCTGAACCACTCTCCACGACTCGCCGGACGGGGTCGGAGCCGGTTGCCGCGACTGGGAATCTCCGGCCCGCCAACTCGCGGCTGATCACCGAAGCCAGCCGCTGCTCTAAAACTTCTTTTCTCTTCTTTCGTTTGGTCAGGCGAAGAGGTTTTCGGCGTCGACGATGGTGTAGGCATAGCCCTGCTCGGCTAGGAAGCGTTGGCGGTGGGCGGCGAATTCGGCGTCGATGGTGTCTCTGGCGACGATGGAGTAGAAGCGGGCTGTGCGGCCGTCGCCCTTGGGACGGAGGACCCGGCCCAGCCGCTGGGCCTCTTCCTGGCGGGAGCCGAAGGTGCCGGAGACCTGGATGGCGACCGACGCCTCGGGCAGGTCGATGGAGAAGTTCGCGACCTTGCTGACCACCAGCCGGGTGATCTCGCCGTGCCGGAACGCGTCGAACAGCCGCTGGCGTTCGCGGACCGTCGTCTCGCCCTTGATCACCGGGCATTCGAGGCGTTCGCCGAGCTCGTCCAGCTGGTCGATGTACTGACCGATGACGAGCAGCGGTTCACCCGCGTGATGGTCGGCGATCTGTCGTACCAGCCGCGACTTCGCCGGTGTGGACGCGGCCAGGCGGTACCGGTCCTCGGGCTCGGCGGTCGCGTACACGAACCGCTCGGTCTGCTCGAGATCCACCCGTACTTCGATGCAGTCGGCCGGCGCGATCCAGCCCTGCGCCTCGATATCCTTCCACGGAGCGTCGTATCGCTTCGGGCCGATCAGCGAGAACACGTCGCCCTCGCGGCCGTCCTCGCGGACCAGCGTCGCGGTCAGACCGATCCGGCGCCGGGTCTGCAGGTCGGCGGTCATCCGGAAGATCGGCGCGGGTAGCAGGTGCACCTCGTCGTACACGATCAGGCCCCAGTCGCGGGCGTCGAACAGCTCCAGGTGCGTGTAGACGCCCTTCCGGCGCGTCGTCATCACCTGGTACGTCGCGATCGTGACCGGGCGGATCTCCTTGCGCGCACCGGAGTACTCGCCGATCTCCTCCTCGGTCAGGCTGGTCCGCCGGAGCAGCTCGTCCTTCCACTGCCGTGCGGACACGGTGTTCGTGACGAGGATCAGCGTGGTCGCGGACGCCTGTGCCATCGCAGCAGCGCCGACGATCGTCTTGCCGGCTCCACAGGGCAGTACGACGACACCGGAGCCGCCGTGCCAGAACGAGTCGACCGCCTGCTGCTGGTACGGACGCATCTCCCAGCCGTCGAGCGCCAGCTCGATCTTGTGTGCCTCGCCGTCGACGTACCCTGCCAGGTCCTCGGCCGGCCAGCCGAGCTTCAGCAGGGTCTGCTTGAGGTGACCGCGCTCGGACGGGTGCACCAGAACGGTGTCGTCGTCGATGCGCGCGCCCAGCATCGGCTTGACCTTGTTGCTGCGCAGCACCTCCTCCAGCACCGGCCGGTCGGTCGTCACCAGCACCAGTCCGTGCTGCGGGTGCTTCTCCAGCCGCAGACGTCCGTACCGGTCCAGGGTCTCGGCGATGTCGACCAGCAGCGAGTGGGGGACCGGGTAGCGGCTGTAGCGCAGCAGTACGTCGATCACCTGCTCCGCGTCGTGCCCCGCGGCCCGCGCGTTCCACAACCCCAGCGGCGTCAGCCGATAGGTGTGCACATGCTCCGGCGCCCGCTCCAGCTCGGAGAACGGCGCAATAGCCTTCCGACACTCGTTGGCGTCCGCATGTGCGGTCTCCAACAACAACGTCTTGTCCGACTGCACGATCAGTGGACCGTCTGTCACCCGTTGCTCCTCAATCTCGCCCCGACCCTCCATTGTGCCCGAGCGGTCAATTCACAGCCCCGCGGTCACAACCTCGAGCTGCTTCTCAAGACTCCAGCTCGCTTCGAGCACCACCGCACTGCCCTCCGCCGGCGGCTGAAACCGGCGCTGCACGCGCTGCAGCACCTCATCGGAGAGGACGTGTCGATCCGGCCCCGCGACAGCCGCACCGCGCCGCGCATCGAGCAACTCCTGGTCAGCGGCGAGGTACACAACCTGACAACGCATCCCCCGCGCCCCCGCGAAGTCCCGCCACCGCTGCCGATCCCGCTCCGTCGGATTGACCCAACTGAGCACGACAACCTCCGCGCTGCTCTCCGCGATCCGCACCTCCGCCCGCCGAATCGTCTCCCCCCACTCCGCCACCGGCACACCATCCTCGATCCGGAACCCCCGCTCCCGATTAATGCGATCCAACTCGACCACGTCGGCGCCCACCCCTTCGAGCCCCCGCCCCAGGGTGGTCTTCCCGCAGTACGGCAACCCAGTCAGAACAATCAGCAAAGGACTGTCTGTCACCCGCAGCTCCTCGGTCTCGCCCCGACCTTCGATTGTGCCCGAGCACGCCACGAACAACCCGACCGCTGTAGATCCGGGGGCCGAGGTGCTGGCTGCGGGAGCTGCTCGAGCTCTGGCAGAGTGCCGAGCCCGCTGACTACGAGGCCTGGCAGGCAGCGGCAGCTGACTTGCTGACCCGGTTGGGCTGACTACTCCACTGCCCTCGCCGCGGAGATGCGGTGGAGGGCGTAGGTGCGGGGGGTGTTGGTGGTGTCGTCGTAGGCGGTTAGCCAGCCGTCGGCGACGCGGACGGGTTCGACGATGCGTTCGGACGAGGTGCCGTTGTGGTCGACGTACGCGATCCAGGTGCGGCTATGGGACTCCGCGGCGTTGGTGAGTACGGCGATTGTCTCGGCGGGGGCCGCTGGTTCGACCAGGCCCTGGTCGCCGGGGCGTTCGGCGGCGATGCGGTCGCCGGCGCGAACCTTCTCGATGACGGCCTTCACCTGGTCGTCGGTCAGGTCGAACGCGCTCTCGTTGAAGTCCCTGCTGGTACGGCGACGTGGAGCCTCACCGCGTCGCGGCGTACCCGTCACATGCAGCGCTCCGTCGAACGTCTCCGCCAGCGGCGCCAACCCGGCGTCACGCAGTCGGCTCAGCACCATGTCCGGCGGGGACGGCGACACGACCACGGTCGGCGCCAGCCGACGGAAGCGGACACCAGGCAGGTTCGAGTTGATCAGCTGGGTCAGCACGGTCTCGTCGTCACACCGCAGGTACGTCGACGCGGTGCCAATTCGCAGTACACCGTGGCGTCGCGCAACGTCGTCGATGAGGTACGTGAGGGGCTGCGGCACCGGAGTACGCGAATGCTCGGCCAGCCAGGCGTGCAACTGCTCCGCAGTACGTCCGAGGTCGAAGGCACGCCGCACCGAACTCTCACTGAACCGGTAGACACCCGCTCCGCCATCGGACTCGACATCTGCCATTGCGGACAGCTCGTCCTGCACAACGCGTACCAGCGGACCAGGAGCGATTGCGGTGAGGTCTGCCTGCAGCAGCACCTCCGACACCGGCTCCGGCATCAGCGGACTGATCGCCTCGGCCAACTCGTCAGCCGTCGGCTCAGCACCGAGGAGCGGTTGCGCATGACTCGCCAACGCACCCAGACCGGTCAGTCCGAGCAGGGCTGCTTCAGACACGCTCCACTCGACCAGGTCGTCGCGGAACTGCCCGCCACGCCGAGGCCGATGCCACGCGACCCAAGTGACCACAGTCTCCGGAGCAGGCGCAGTGCCAGCACCGGCTCCGGCCAACGCCTGCAACGCGAGTACGCGGATCTCGGGCGCAAGCAACCGCTCCAGATCCGGAGCCAGTGCGTTGATCAGCCGCTCTCGTGCAGCCGCCGTACCAGCGCCACTGTCCCGTCGTCCGATCAGTCCGATCGCTCTGAGTCCGGAGAACCAGGCAATGACGAGCTGGGCCCACCGATGTGCCAGATCGAGCTCCAGCCAGTCGTCGTACGCACCGGTGGGCAACCACAGCTCGCTGGTGCCAACCTCGACCGCTGCAAGGAGCCCAGCGGCGTACGCGATCTCCAGAACCGCTGCGGTGTTGTGCTCCTCCGCACCGATCTTCCCGGCCACGTTGCGCAGCTCACGGACCCCGATGCCACCAGTCCGCAGTACGGGTGGCGGCTCGGTCCCCAGCTGCTCCAACGCTCGGTCAACCAACCGCACGAGGTCGAGCGCGGCGCCAGCGGCAGCCCGGTCGGCGATCGTGGCGGACACCTTCTTGCCGTCCAGCGGAGGCGGCACCGGCCTGGTCGACGCCAGCACGCGTCCACCGCGCAGATGCAGCCCGATCTGCCGCGGGAGGACGACCGTGTTCGCGTCCTTCGGTACGACGAGACCGCGCGCCAGCAACCGCTCTACCGGGGTACGGGCCGATGCGATCGTTACCGGACGCTCGGCCTTCTCCACCGAGCCGGTCGGCGGACCCCAGGTCAGCTTGTCGAGTACGGCCCGCGCATCCGGACCGGCCTCGTCGATCAGCTTGTCCAGATCGCCGAAGTGCCGTGTGGTGATCGGGCCCAGTCCGGCGGGCGTCGGACCGAGTAGCTCGTGCACCGCACGGATCGGCCGCAGGTCGTCCTCGGTGCCCCAGACCAGGGCGAGGTCCAGCAGTTCGGCCACTCGCGGCCGGACTACCTCCACCGGCTGGCCCACACCCCGCGCCAGCGCCTCCAGGTCGACCGGCTCGGGCAGTGCGGACAGCGACTCCAGCAGGTCCACACCGAACTCGTCCAGGCGGTTGACCGCCCGCGCAGCCGACGCATTGCTCGTCGCCCGCGCCGCCAACTGGCCGGTGTCCGCAGGAATCGGCAGCGCCAGATCGGGCCGCCGTCGCAGCAGCTCACCGAGCCCGGCGTCGTCCCAGGTCCGTAGCGCCTCAGCGAGGGTACGGGGGCGGGTCGGCTCGGTAGTGCTCATCCCTACAACGGTACGGCCCCGCTGGTCTCCACCCCAAGGTCGGTCAGGATCTGGCCCACGGTTTTGTCGAGTGCGCTGTCCGGACCGATCACTGTCTGCTCGACACCGTCCAGCAGGTCCCGCTCGCGATACCACTCCCGCATGTCCTCAACACCGAACTCCCGAGCCAGCTCCCGCGTCGCATGCCGGACGGCAGTCTCCTCGAACGGTATGTCGAAGTAGTAGTGCAACGTGATGCCGAGGTGATCGGCCGTGAGCCGGCGGAGCATGTCGCCGTACCGGCCGGCATGCATGATGCCTTCGAGCACGACGTCGTACCCGTGGTCCAGCGCGTAGCGCGCGTTCAGGTCGATCAGTCCGATGTTCACGCCGCCGGGGAGGTCATGCTCGCGGAGCAGGATGCGGCGGAGGTGGTCCTGTTCGATCCAGGCTGTGCCGCGGCCGAGGCGTTCGCGGAGGGCCTTGGCCGTGGTGGATTTGCCGGAGCCCGAGTTTCCGCGCAGTACGACGAGGCGCGAGGTCGAGCTGCCGGTCACTCGGCTGCCCCAGCGCTCCCGATCCGGTGGAAGCCGACCCGCTCGTAGACGGCTGCAACGGCGTCGGACTCGGCCGAGAGCAGCACGAGGTCCACTCCGTTGGAGAAGGCGTGCTCGACCAGCTTCGACGTCACAGCCGCACCCAGACCGCGGCGGCGTGCCGATGGGAGCGTGCCGACGCCGACGATCTCAGTGGTGGAGTCGACCGGCTGATGCGTTCCGCTGGCCACCATGCCATCGTCGGTGAACGCTCCGGCGCTGACTGCGACCCCTCGGAGCGCCCGGTCCCGGAGCGTCGCCACCATCTTGTCCGACGTCTCCGCGGCCGCCACGTCCCGCTCAGCCGGACCGGCCATGCCGACCGCGGTACCCGGCTCGCTGAACGCCAGGTTGGCGACCGCACGACACTGCCGGACCACGTCCTCGTCCGCGGACAGAATCTCCACGCGAGCATCCGCTACGACAGGCCGGAAGTCGTCGCGCTCCAGGACCAGCAACGGATGCTCGACCACAGTCAGGCCCGCAGCAGCCGCAGCCGGTCCCAGCGACGGACAGGTGTCCACGACCCACTCGAAGCTCAGCGGGAGCTCCAGCTCGGCGCAGCGTTCCCGCACGAGCTCGACGTCGTCCGGCTTGATCGTGACGCCCGAGCCCGGCACAGGACGGGCGTAGTACGGCCACACCGTCGTACTGCGGAACAGGGTGAACGGTCCGACCTGTTCGGCGACTGCACCGGACAGCGGGACGCTGTGAAGGTAGGTGTCGACTCTGGTGATCATCGCCAGGCAGTGAATCACCCAGACCGGTCAACCGCCAGTGGATATGTCGAAAGCTGCACAGCGGCTCCGACGTCACATCCGTCGACACCACATTGGAGGACAGACATGGAGACAGCGACGTCTACGGACGGTACGGCGATCGCCTACGACCGGCTGGGCAGGGGGCACCCCTTGGTCCTGGTCGGGGGAGCGTTGTGCGACCGCCAGTCACTCCGGCCGCTGGCCGACGTACTGGCAAGCGACTTCGAGGTGGTGACCTACGACCGCCGCGGCCGCGGTGACTCCGGCGACGGTACGCCGTACGCGGTCGAGCGCGAGGTGGACGACATCGCCGCACTGGTGACGGCCCTCGGTGGTACGGCGGCCATCTACGGCCACTCGTCGGGTGCGGGACTCGCAGCGATCGCGGCGAGCACCAGGCTGCCGTTCACCCACGTCATGCTGCACGAGCCGCCGTACGGGCCGGATGACGTGGATCCGTCGGACGACGGCGAGCAGGTGCTCGAACTGATCCGCGAGGGGCAGAACCGGGAGGCGGTCGAGCTGTTCCTGATGATGACGGGCATGCCGAAGCAGGAGGCGCTCGAGTACGCCCCGAGCCTGGCGAGCCGCGCGCCGACGCTCGCCTACGACTTCGCAGTGATGGGACACGGCCTGACCGACACCGGTATTCCGGTCGAGCTGCTGCGCGCGATCAAGCCGGAGACGCTCGTGCTCGCCGGGACCGCGTCAGCGCCGTTCATGGTCGACGCGGCGCACCGAATCGTGACGATCCTGCCCGCGGCTGAACTCGTCGAGCTCGCGGGCCACCACCACGTCGTACCCCCGGAGCTGCTCGCTCCGGTGCTCACCGACTTCGTCAGTCGGCGATGATCTCGATCGACACCTTGTCGGGGTAGAAGGCGACGTGCTCGCGGATGTCCGCGACCGCGTCGTACGGCTGCTCGTAGGTCCAGACCGCGTTCACCCCGTCCGCCCCGGCGGGGAGAACGCTGTAATACGCCGCGTCGCCCTTGTACGGGCAGTACGACTCGTGGTCGGTCCGCTCGAGCTGGGTGAGGTCGACGTCCTTCCGCGGGATGTACTGCACCGCGGGGTAGTTGGCCTCCTGCAGCGACAGGGCGTCGCGCGTGTCAGCGATCACCTGGTCGCCGACCTTCACGACCACACGGTCCGGATTCTTCCCGACGGTGATCGGGTGGTCCGGCCCAGGAATCTTCACAGTCTTGTCCGCCATACCCGCTCACAACCCCGCCCGCCCCGGGGTCATTCCCAGGTAGATCATGTTCAGCGTGGAGCTACGGCAGATCCAGTACTTCGTAACCGTCGCCGAGGTGCTGAACTTCGGCCGCGCCGCCGAACAGCTCGGCATCGGCCAGCCCGGCGTGAGCCAGCAGATCGCCCGACTGGAACGCGAGCTCGACGTACTCCTCTTCGACCGATCCGCCCGCGCCATCCGCCTCACCGAAGCCGGCCAACGCTTCCTCCCTGCTGCCCGCGCCGTCCTCGCCTCGGTGGAGTCCGCTCGCGCCGCGGCAATCGGTGAGGCCAGAACGCTCCGCCTGGGAACCAGCACAGGCCTGGGAGAACGCCTCGAGACCGTGGTCGCGGAGCTCTCGTCCCAGGACCTGCATGTAGATCTCGTCAGTACCTCGACCCGCGCGAGACTCGACCGAGTCCGCAGCGGCCAACTCGACGCGGCTTTCGTCCGCGGCCTCGACGAAGCAGCCGGTCTGGAATTCGTCCCGGTCTGGGAAGACGATCTGCTGATCTCCCTGCCGGCCACGGTCGCTGAGGGGCCCGAGGTGGAGCTGAAAGACCTCCGGGACCTCCCACTCCGCATCACCCAGCGCCGTACCAATCCACCGCTGGTCGACCTGGTCATGTCGGCCTGCGCCGCCGCTGGCTTCGAGCCCGTCCTCGGCCCCCGCTCCAGCAGCCTCCAGGACACTCACGCCGCCATCGGCGCAGGCAGCCCCAGCTGGACGGTGATCTACGAATCGCACGCCCGGCTGCTCCGCGAAGGACGTGTCGTGTTCCGTCGACCAAGACCGCGGCTCGCGTTGACAACGAGCCTCGCGGTCCCAGCCGGCACCACGGTCGGCGGCGACCTCGCCGTACTGCTCGAAGCCTGCCGGAAGGCGTCCGATCAGTTCGAGTGATGACTGCAGATCGGATGTGCGTCTCGTTCCCGGCAGCGATGACGGCTGGGATGGGCTCAGAACCCCACAGAGAAAGGGAATCAGATGCCCATCGTCACCGTGCTGCAAGGCCCGCGGACCCCGGAGCTCAAGCGCGAACTCGTCCAGAAGGTCACCGACGCGTTCGTCGACAGCCTCGGCGTCCCGGCCGAGAGCGTCCAGGTCTGGATCCAGGAGACGCCGCCGGACAGCTGGGCCATCGGCGGCACGCTCACGGCTGACAAATAACGAACGTCCCGCCGGCGGCTTCCGCGAGCTCGGCGCCGAGGGCCTGGGCCGGCGTGTACGCACCGGCCCGGCCCTCGCCACGCGCCAGCCGTACTGCGGTCTCCGCGGCAGCGCTCGACGTGAAGTCCATGGCGTCCCCGGCCCGCAGCCATCCCTCCCGCGTAGTGCCGTCCGCCCACGTCACGACCGCATGACCCCACGAGTGTTCCCGCGGGCGAGGCGCCGGCTTCGCCTCGATCGCCGCCATCCGGCGTACGGCGAAGCGTCGTAGCGCCGGGATCCGCAGCAAGGACCCGGCCAACGGCAGCACCGCCCGGACGACCCGTGCCGTCGGCATCAAACCGGATGTCGCCACGACGTCGGGGGCACCGCTCGAGAGGTGGGCCGCGAGCAGTTCACCAGTGGGAGCGCCGGCGGACTTCGCGGTCTGGCCGTCCGGCAGCGCGTGCTCTCGCGGATCGGCGGCGAGTCGTGTCGGGATCATCTGCCCGTTCTCGAACCGAAGTCCTCCGCTTGTCAGACCAGACACGATCGACTGTGCCAGGGCCTCGCCCAACCGCCCGCCCTCGATCGCCACCGAGGGCAGCGCATCCACCCGCACCTGGCTCGGGGTCGGCCGGGCGGCGCTGAGGTATGCGACCACCGCCTCGGTCCCCAGCACGCCGAACCCCGCGCCGGTCACGAACGTGCTGCCCGCCGCGACCGCTTCCTCGTGCAGCGCCAGCAGCCGCGGCATCGCGACCAGATCGTTGGCCAGGTCAACGTAATGCCCGCCGGGCAGGCAGGCACGGGCGATCGGTACGGCGGTCTCGGCGTACCCGCCGATGGTGTTGACGACCACCGTCGGCCGGTACTTCGCGATCGCCCCGGGCAGGTCGCCGGTCACGAGCACGTCGTCGAGCCCCAGGTCGGCAGCGGTCTTGCCGAGTCGGTCCGCGTTCCGCCCGACCAGCACCGGCGTACCGCCGCGGGCGGCGACGCGGGTGGCGATCTCGCGGCCGGTCCGGCCGGTCGCGCCAAGAATCCAGATGGTCATCAGCTCTCCAGTGATGTCTCAGGGTGTCATCATTGACCGTAGCACGGTTGATGACACTGTGGGACGTCACGCTAGGCTCGGGTCCATGGCGCGATGGGATCCCGGTGCGGAGGAGCGGCTCCGCAAGGCCGCGCTGGAGCTGTACGCGGCGCACGGGTACGACGCTGTCACCGTGAACCAGATCGCCGAGCACGCCGGCCTGACCCGGCGCTCGTACTTCCGCTACTTCCCGGACAAGCGCGAGGTCCTGTTCGCCGGCTCGGAACGGCTGGCCCCGGCCGTCGTCGAGGCGATCCGGTCCGTGGACCCGGAGGTCGCCCCGTGGCCGGCCGTGCTCCAGGCCGCCGAGGTGATCGGTGCGCAGTTGGCCGAGATCGCCGAGAACTCCGACGTACGGCGTGCCGTCATCGCCGCCAGTCCGGAGCTGCAGGAGCGCGAGCGGACCAAGCTGGCGGCGCTCACTGACGCGCTGCGCGCTGGCCTCGAGGAGCGCGGGTTGTCGGCCGAGGACGCGACTCTGGTCGCACAGGTCGGTTCAGCGGTGTTCCAGAACGCCTTCAACCGTTGGATCGACGGCGGCGGGCAGCGGACCTTCCGGTCCTGCCTGGACGCCGTGGTCGGGTCACTCCGCGGTGAGGTCTTCCAGCTCGACGACTAGGCATGGTCCGCCGTCGAACGCGCCGCCGTCGATGCCGAGCACCAGACCGTCGGCGTACAGGAGCGGCTCGGTCAGGTACTGCGGGTCGATGCCGAGCTGGTCCGCCACGATGCTGTGGCCGTGAACGATCCGCTGACCGCCGAGGTGTTGCAGCATGATGCGGGCGATGTCCGGCCCGCCGGCACCGCGGAACGCGTACCGAGACGTCATCCGGCGCCAGATCTCCCACCACACCTCGATGTCGTCGGAGTGCAGCTCAGTGCTGGCCGCGGCGTTGATGGCGTCGAGCGAATCGCCCCACTCGACGTACTCCGAGGTGTCGGAATGCATCAGCAGATGGCCCACGTCCAGGGCCAGCATCGGCCGGTCGAGCAGCCAGGCGGTTTCGTCGTCGGTGAGCAGTTCCTGGTCGCGGTCCTGCCCGCCGTTCAGGGCCCAGGATCGCTCGAAGCTGCGCAGGGTGAGTCCGTCGTGCGGGACGAACGTGTCGCCGAACTTGCGCATCCCGAGCGCGAGGATCTCGTGGTTGCCGAGCAGCATCTGGATCGCGCCGTCCGGCGCCTGCTCGATCAGCTCGCGGACGTACCGCAGTACGCCGATGCCGTCCGGGCCGCGGTCGAAGAAGTCACCGAGGAACCACAGCCGGGCATCCTCGCCGGCCCAGTTGCCGTCGGCATCGGTGAGGCCGGCGTCGTGCAGGGCGGCGGTCAGTTTCTCCAGGTGGCCGTGGATGTCACTCACGGCGAACACCCGGGTCACGTCATCCCCGAATGGTCAGCACGATCAGTAGGACGTTGAGGGCCGTGACGGCGGTCGCTACCAGGCATGCCGCGAGAGTAGTCGCCCAGCGGTTGACAAGGTTACCCATGACGCGCCGGGATGCGGTCAATCTCACCAACGGCCACAGCGCGCACGGGATGCCGAAGCTCAGGACCACCTGGGAAACAACCAGTGCCCGGCTCGGGTCGATGCCGATCGCGAGGACCAGCAGGGCCGGGACCAGCGTGATCAGGCGGCGGGCCGCCAGCGGGACGCGCCGCTGCCAGAAGCCGTCGAGAATCACGGATCCGGCGTACGTCCCGACCGAGGATGACGCGAATCCACTGGCCAGCAGGGCGAGTGCGAACAGCAGTGCAGGCAGCTGGCCGAGGCGGTCGCCGATCGCGATATGGGCCGCATCGAGCGAGTCGGCGCCGGTGCCCTTCAGCGCGGCCGCGGCCAGGACGACCATCGCCAGGTTGACCGCGCCGGCCAACGCCATCGCGATCGCGACGTCCACGCGGGTGGCACGCAGTACCCGGGATTTGCCTTCCTGGGAGCGGATGCTCTTCCAATGGCGGTCGGTGACCAGGGCGCCGTGCAACCAGATCGCGTGCGGCATCACGGTCGCGCCGAGCATGCCGGCCGCGAGCACGAGCGACTGCGTCCCGTCCAGGCGGGGCACGAGGCCGCCGACCACGGCGGTCGCGGACGGGTCCGACTTGGCCGTCGACACGACGAAGCCGATCAGTACGACGGCGAGCAGGCCGATGATCGCTGCCTCGAACGGGCGTTGACCGCGTTTCGACTGGTAGATCAGCAAGGCGAAGGAGACTGCGCCGGTGATCGCACCGCCGAGCAGCAGGGGAATCCCGAAGAGCAGGTTGAGCGCGATCGCACCGCCGACGACCTCGGCCAGGTCGGTCGCGATGGCGACCACCTCGGCCTGCGCCCACAGCCCGGTCGAGGTCGACCGCCGGAAGTGGTCACGGCACAGCTGCGGCAGGGTCCGCCCGGTCGCGATGCTCGCCTTGGCCGCGAGATATTGCACCAGAACGGCCATCAGGTTGGCGCCGACGACGACCCAGCAGAGCAGGTAACCGTACGTAGCGCCGGCCGCGATGTTGGTCGCGAAGTTGCCGGGGTCGACGTACGCAACGGCCGCAACGAAGGCCGGCCCGAGCAGTAACAGCCCGGACCGACTCAGTTGCCGCCGAAGCGGCGCCGGTGCGTACATGAGAGAAGTCTCTACGAAGCCACCGACAACGCAACACCTGTTCTGCTTTTGAGACGCGCCTTACGCCCAGGCGAAGTGCACTTCCAGTGTGACCTCGACGCTGCTGTCCCCTGGAACGACGTTGATCGCGGAGTCGAAGGCGGCCTTGCTGGCGCTATACGCCCGGTGGATCGGGAACTGGTTCTGGTTCTCCGAGATCGCGGAGACCGAGCCGAGCGAGAAGCCGGCCAGTCCGGCCAGGTGCTCGGCCTTCGCGCGCGCCTGCTGGAAAGCGAGTTCCCTCGCCTGCGTCAGGAGCTCGGACTTGTCCTCGATGTCGAACTGCATTCCGTTCAGAGTCAGATTGTTGCCCGCAGCATCAACTGCCGCGTTCAGCAGCGCCCCGAACCGACTCAGGTCCTTCGACTCGACCTGGATCGTGTGCGACGCCTGATACCCGACGTCAGTGCCAGGCTCCCGGTAATGCTGGAACACGTTGACCGCACTCGTCCCCAGCTGCGACTCCTCGATCCCGTGCGCACGCAGGGCCGCGATCACCGTGTCCGTCCTGTCGCCGACGCGGGCGACCGCCGACGCGACATCCGGCGCAAAATGCTCAACCCCGAACGTAACCCGCAAGACATCCGGCGCCCCACTAACCCGCCCCGACCCGACAACCGTCACCCCTGTATCCATAACCGCCAGTCTGGCATTACCTAGAAGTCATTCGGGCGCGGCTAACCGGAGGCGACAGTCTGGGCTGTCTCGAACAATCGAGCGGCCCAGTCGATGCTCTTGGCGGCGTCCGCGGCAGACACCGAGGCGGCCTGGCACTGCGACTTGGACTTGAGCCTCAACAACCGGGACAGCGTCGTACTGCTGTCCCGGCCGGCCGATCCGGCGCCCTTCAATTCCGCGATCGCCTCGGCGTGGTTGTCAGACTTCTTGGTCCGGCCGGTGAGGGCGAGACAAATGGCGTCCTTGGAGTTGATGCCTGAGGTGACGGCGTTGGATGCTGCCGCGTTGTAGAGCTGGAGGTCGTACGTCAGATCGGCGGCTTCGAGGAACTCGCGAGCCTTTGCCAAATGCGCTCGGGCTTCGTCGAGTGCGGTCACTAGCCGGCCTTTCGGTTGAGGGTTTGTTGTGGTGTGCGGCCTGCGATGGGAAGTGCGTCACGGCGTAGCTCGGTCACGATGCGCTCGCCGTGGCTGATGAGGTCGCGGATCTCTTGGGCGCTGTACTCAACGACTTCACATGAGTTGCCGGACCACAGACTTGCGTGCGCTGACAGGGTTTCGACTTGCTCGAGCCAGCCCGGCTCCGAGTCGTCGACGTCATCCGGCCGGACGATCAGCAGATCGAGGTCGCTGTCGGCATCCCCCTGTCCACGAGCCGTCGATCCGAACAGCCAGATCGCCTTCGCTGGTATCGTCCACGACTCGGCTTCGGCCTTGATCCGTTCGAGCAGTACGTCGCGGAGTCGCGCGAGCTGGTCGATTGCCGCAGCGGCCACGTGATCCCGGTTGAGCGTGTAGAGCCGAGCACGACCAGCCGGCTCGGCGATCACAACACCGTTGCTCACAAGGTCATCCAGTACCTTCTGCACCCCGCTCGGACTTGCCGGCGAATGCAGTAGCGCGGCGACGGAGCGCCCGGTCAAGGCACGATCGGTCCGCGCGAGGACGCCGAGGACCCGGCCGTGCAGCCCGGGAACGACACTGGACATCGGCTCTGAGAACCGCATGGACACCCCACCTCCAGTGCCCACTATATCAGGCATATGCCCACTTTTTAGAGCATAGTCAGCTCGCTCGGGGGATGATGCGGGCGGGGATGTTGTGGAGGTGGCAGAGGGAGAGTAGGGCTGTGCCGTCTATTAGTTGGAGGGGTTTGCCGTTGGCGAATTGGTAGCTGGTGGGGCCGAAGCCGGAGGTGGTGATGAGGATGCCTTTGGTGGCGCCGGCGTCTATTACGGTGCCGAAGAGGTCGCGGACGGCGGACGGGGGGACGGTGCGGGTCCAGAGCTTCGCCTGTACGACGAATTTGCCGCCGGTGATCGGCCTCGGGTCGTACGCGACGCAGTCGATGCCTCCGTCCGTGCCGCGGCGGAACAGGCGGGTCTCCAGGCCCATGCGGGTGAGCAGGTTGTGCACCAGGTGCTCGAAGGACTCCGGGGTCAGGTCCAGCAAGTTGGGGCGGGCGTCGATCTCGCTGATCACGTCGACTGCCTCGATGGTGCGTGGATCGGCCAGGTCGAACTCCAGCACCGGCTCCACTGGCTGCAGCTCCTCCGGGTGTCGTGACACCTCCGCAGCGAAGTAGTGCCGGACGCAGGCCACCGGATCGAGCTGGTCGAGCACCAGCGCCTCGAACTGCTCCCGCGTTGCGCGCAAGGTGATAAGGCACGGCCGCACGGTCTGCCCGGTGGTGGGGTCTACCGACTCCACCATCCCGTTGAACACGACGGTGTCGACCACGCCGTACCTGTCACTGCCGAAAACGAGGTGCAGAGCCCGCAACGCCAACTGCGCCACCAGCTGCTGA
Source organism: Kribbella pratensis (assembly GCF_004365355.1). Classification (GTDB taxonomy): domain Bacteria; phylum Actinomycetota; class Actinomycetes; order Propionibacteriales; family Kribbellaceae; genus Kribbella. Next base: position 353,525 of record NZ_SODP01000003.1, read on the forward strand.
TACAGCCGCCGTAGCTCGACAGGATCGCGCGGTACGGCGAGCACCGCGTCGACAGCACGGTCATAGCGGTACGACGCCTCGGCCGGCACCACGCTGACGTCGGGGAGGTCCCACTCCACCGCCAGCAGCGTCGACTCGGGCACGTACCCGACCTTGCGCCGGCGCGGGAAGTCCAGCGGTTCCGGCACGCGGTCCAGCGCCTTGGTGAAGTAGCGCGTCACTGCCGCGCGGCCGCGGTTCTGCACTGCGCGCTCGTACGCGTCGATCCGTGCATGCTGTTCCGCGGTCGCCTCGTCGAGCCGGCGCTGGTGCTCGACCTGCTCCCGCAGCGCCTTGGCGACCCGCTCGCGACGGGTCTCCTCGGCGGCCCGGTGCCGTTCGATCGCCTCCGCGAACCGGTCCTCCGCGTCGGCGAGTCGCCGCGCGAACCGGCGCTGGGCGCCCCACCAGCGAAAGGGCGGGTGGGGCACGAACGCATCCCAGACAGGTCCGGGATGCGCTTCGAGATCGGCCGGCGACACGGTCGGTGGAGCCCGGCGGGGAGCACGTTTGAGGGTCTGCAGATCGGTGCCGTTGACATCGACAGCCAGCGCGTCGGCCAGGACGTTGCCCAGGAGCTGGACGCGTTCCTGTACCGCAGCGGTACGTTGGGCCGCCTCGGCGGTTCGCCCGGGCGGACGGTCGCTGCGGGCGTGACCTTCCATCGATCGGCCCATCGCCTCACACCTCTCCTCACCACTGTAACGGTCCAACCACACAGCGCGACCGGTGTGACGGAGAGTTGGTAAGGACATTGCTTGCCGTCCACCCCCTGTTTCCTGCTGCACGTGCATCTTCCCGTGACTCGTCTTCAAGGAAGAAAAGAAGAAAGGAGGAGGTAGGAGACCCCTGTTTCCTGCTGCACGTGCACTTGCAGAGCCTTCTGAGCGAGGTGACGATGAGCAGATGAGCCTTTCGTCGTACGCGTCCGGGGTGTCCGAGGTTCCGTTGCTGGGTGAAACGATCGGGGCCAACCTGAGACGGACGATCAGCGAGTACGGCGATCGCGAGGCCCTGGTGGAGGTCCAGACCGGAAGGCGCTGGACGTACGACGAGTTCGGCGCGGAGGTCGAACTCGTCGCCCGCGGCCTGATGGCGCGGGGGATCGCGAAGGGCGACCGGGTCGGCATCTGGGCGCCGAACCAGGCGGAGTGGACGATCACGCAGTACGCGACCGCGTTGATGGGCGCGATCCTGGTGAACATCAACCCGGCGTACCGGACCCACGAACTGTCCTATGCCTTGAACCAGTCCGGCGTCCGGTTGCTTGTCTCCGCGACCGAGTTCAAGACCAGCAACTATCGCGACATGGTCGAGGAGGTCCGGCCGAAATGCCCCGCGCTCGAGGAGACGATCTACCTCGGCACCGGCGACTGGGACGCCCTCCGCGACGATGCAAGCCGGATACCGGTGCAGGACCTGCACGCCCGCGAAGCCGAGCTGTCCTTCGACGATCCGATCAACATCCAGTACACCAGCGGCACGACGGGATTCCCTAAGGGCGCGACGCTCAGCCACCACAACATCCTCAACAACGGCTTCTTCGTCACCGAGACGATCGCGTTCACCGCCGACGACCGGCTGTGCATCCCGGTGCCCTTCTATCACTGCTTCGGCATGGTGATGGGCAATCTCGGCTGCACCACTCATGGCGCCTGCATGGTGATCCCGGGCCCGGCGTTCGATCCGGCGGCGACCCTGAAGGCGGTGCAGGACGAGCGCTGCACGGGGCTGTACGGCGTACCGACGATGTTCATCGCGGAGCTCGGTCTGCCGGACTTCGCGGAGTACGACCTGAGCAGCCTGCGTACGGGCGTGATGGCCGGATCGCCGTGCCCCGTCGAGGTGATGAAGCGTTGCGTCGCCGACATGCACATGGGCGAGGTCGCGATCTGCTACGGGATGACCGAGACGTCCCCGGTGTCCACGCAGACCAGGCGCGACGACGACCTCGACCGTCGTACGTCGACAGTCGGCCGCGTGATGCCGCACGTCGAGGTGAAGCTCGTCGACCCGGCCACCGGTCTCGTCGTACCGCGGAACGAGCCGGGGGAGCTGTGCACCCGCGGGTACTCCGTGATGCTCGGCTACTGGGACGAGCCGGAGAAGACCGCGGAGGCGATCGACCAGGCCCGCTGGATGCACACGGGCGATCTCGCGACGATGCGCGAGGACGGGTACGTGAACATCGTCGGCCGGATCAAGGACATGGTCATCCGCGGCGGCGAGAACGTTTATCCACGGGAGATCGAGGAGTTCCTGTACACCCATCCGTCGATCGCCGACGTCCAGGTGATCGGCGTGCCGGACGAGCGGTACGGCGAGGAGCTCTGCGCGTGGATCAAGCTCAAGCCGGGCGCCGATCCGCTCGATGCCGAAGCGGTCAAGGCGTTCGCGACCGGCAAGCTCGCACACTTCAAGATCCCGAAGTACGTGCTGCTCGTCGACGACTTCCCGATGACCGTCACGGGCAAGATTCGCAAGGTCGAGATGCGCGAGCGCTCCGTCGATATCCTCGGACTGACGTGACCAGGCTGCTGGCGCCGAAGGCCGCGCCGAGCAGGCAGACAGCGCTCCAGCCGGCGCGTTCGTAGAGCGCGGTCGACGCGATCGCGCCCAGTCCGCTGCCCAACGAGTAGAACACCATGTAGCCGCCGATCAACCGGCTCCCGAGCTCCGGCCGATAGATCATGCTCTGATTGGTGACGTGGATGGCCTGTACGGCGAGATCGAGCAGGATCGCCCCGATCGCCAACCCCACCAAGGATCCGGATGCGATCACCGCCCAACTCGTTGCCAAGAGCACCGAAGCGGCAATAGTGACGGGCCGGCCGCGACCACGGTCGGCCAATCGGCCGGCCGGACCTGCGGCGAGTGCGCCGGCCGCACCGATCAGCCCGAAAGCGCCGATCTCCGTGTGCGACAACGAATGCGAGGTCAGCGGCAGCGCGATCGAGCTCCACAGCGTGCTGAACGACCCGAAGATGAAGAACGCCCGCAGAGCGCTTTCGCGGAACAGCGGCTCCCGGCCGAGGCTGACGGTCGAGCGGAGTAGCGCGCCATAGGTCAGCTGCGTCTGGAGTTGTGGTGTCGCGCGAGCCAGACAGCACGCGATTGCGAGACAAGCGACGCAAGCCATCAGATAGACCGCTCGCCATCCCACGAGATCGGTGACGATTCCGGAGACCGTGCGGGCGAGCAGGATGCCCAGCACGATCCCGCTGGTGATCGTGCCGACCGTTCGCCCGCGATCGGCCGGCGCGCTCAGCGCAGCGCCGTACGCGACCAGGGACTGGGTGACGACGGCGAGGGCGCCTACCGCGGCGAGGCCGGCCAGCAGCATCGCGGCGTTCTGGGCGATCCCGGTCAGCAGCAGGGCGGTTGCCAGCAGCAAGAACTGCAGGCGGATCAGCCGGCGGCGGTCGAGCAGGTCGCCGAGCGGGACCAGGAAGAACAGGCCCGCGGCGTACCCGAGTTGGGTGACGGTGACAAACAGCCCGACGCTGCCCGGCGCGATCTCGAGATCAGCGCCGATCGTGACCAGGAGCGGCTGCGCGGCGTAGACCGTCGAGACCGCGACCCCGGCCGCGACGGCGAGGAACACGCGCTGCCTTGGTTGCATGTTGCTACCGTAGAGAAGTTGGTAGCATGTTGCAACCAGGAGGTGAGCGATGGTCAAGCGGACCCGGTTCGACGAGGAGAGTTGCCCGGTCGCGCGCTCGGTGGACGCGGTCGGCGACTGGTGGTCGCTGCTGATCGTGCGGGACGCGTTCGACGGCAGCCGGCGGTTCGGCGAGTTCCAGCGCAGCCTCGGCGTGGCGAAGAACATCCTCAGCGCCCGCCTGCGCGCGCTGGTCGAGAACGGCATCCTCGAACAGGTGCCGAGCGGATACGAACTGACCGCCAAGGGCGAGGCGCTGTTCCCGGTGATCGTTGCCCTTCGCCAGTGGGGCGAGGCGTTCGCCTTCGCTCCCGGCGAGCCCCACTCACAACTCCTCGACCGCCGCGACCAGCGGCCATTGAAGCCGCTGGAGGTCCACGCGGCCGACGGTCGCCTCCTCGCCCCGGCCGACACCGAGGTCCACAAAGTCACCTGACGCGGTTACCCACCCGAAACACTGGCCGCCGATCTGGAAACGTGAGTTTGTTCCGGGGGCAACAGCGCGGCAATCGGGCGGTCCTTCACTGGAACACATCCAGGACCGACCGAGACCCCGGGAGCCGGCATGCAACTCACCGACGGTGCGCACCATTCCGTCGTCGTGATCGGCGGCGGCCAGGCGGGCCTCGCGACCAGTTGGCAGCTGTCCAGGCATGGCGTGGATCACCTTGTCCTGGAGGCCGATCGCGTCGGCAGCGAGTGGCGGAACCGCCGTTGGGACTCGTTCTGCCTGGTCACCCCGAACTGGCAATGCCGCCTGCCGGGCTTTCCGTACGACGGTCCCGACCCGGACGGCTTCATGGTCCGCGACGAGATCGTCGGCTACCTGGAGAACTACCGCCAGGCGTTCGATGTCCCGATCGTCGAGGGTGTCCGCGCGACCCGGCTCGACGCCGGGTTCCGCATCGTCACCACGGCCGGGACGATCACGGCCGGGCAAGTAGTGGTCGCGACCGGTCCGTACCAGTCGCCGAGGATCCCGCGGCTGGCAGAACGGCTCTCGGTGACACAGCTGCATTCCTCGCAGTACAAGCGTCCTGAGCAACTCCCCGAGGGCGATGTCGTCGTGGTCGGCACCGGGCAGTCCGGCTGCCAGATCGCCGAGGACCTGCATCTGGCCGGGCGGACCGTGCACCTGGCCACTGGCAGCGCGCCGCGGGTGGCGCGGTTCTACCGCGGCCTCGACGTGGTCACCTGGCTGGACCGGATGGGCTACTACCGCAAGGGGATCGAGGAATTCGACGACGCGGATGCCGTCCGGCTGCGAGCGAACCATTACGTCACCGGTCGCGACGGCGGCCGCGACATCGACCTGCGGAAGTTCGCGCTGGAAGGGATGCGGCTCTACGGCCGGCTGATCGACGCGGACGGCGACACGCTGCGCTTCGCGGACGACCTCGAGCGGAACCTCGACCACGCCGACGCCGTGTCCGAAGGGATCAAGGACTCGATCGACGCTTTCATCGCCGCCGAGCGGATCGATGCTCCCGATGAGGCGCGGTACGAACCGGTCTGGCGGCCGGCCGCCGTTCCGGAATCCCTGTCCCTGCAGGGAATCGCGGCAGTCATCTGGAGCACCGGGTTCCGCCGGGACGACGGATGGATCCGGGTGCCGGTCTTCGACGGCCAGGGCTATCCGACCCACCGGCGCGGGGTAACGAACGTCCCCGGCCTGTACTTCATCGGTCTGCCCTGGCAGCACACGTGGGGCTCGGGCCGCTTCGGCGGCGTCGCGGACGACGCGCAGTACGTCGCCGAACGGATCGTCGAGCGGCGGGCCGGCGTGCACTGGATCGCGGGCCTGCATCGGACGGTGGCGTGAGATGGACGTCTGCGATGCCCACCGCCATCTCGGCGTACTCCCGGCCTATCCCTTCTACGGCGGCCCTCCGGTCAACCCCGACATCACCGCGCGCGCGACGATCGACGAGCTGATCGCCGACCTCGACGCCGAGCGGACGGACCGGGCGCTGGTGATTCCCAACTACGGCGTACCGGATGTCGCCGTCTCGTTCGGGTTCAATGAGCTCGTGGTCGAAGCGGCCACGCGGGACGACCGGATCCGCGCCGGCCTCTGGGTCTCACCCCGGCCGCAGGACGCGGAGCTCACCGCGAAGGCGCTCACGCTGGCCGCGGAGCCCGGCGTCCGGGTGCTCAAGCTCAGCTTCCTGCTCGGTGGTCATCCGGCCGACGAGGCCGTCAGGCCACAACTCGACGAGATCTTCAGGACCGCACGGGACAACCGCCTCGTCGTCCACGTGCACACCTCTCCCGGCGCCGCGTCCGACATCGACCACATCGGTCACCTGGTCGAGACGTACGCCGACGACGTACCGCTGCATCTGGTCCACTTCGGCGGCGGGATGAGCGGTCACATCAAGCTGATCGGCTCGCGGTTCTTCGACTGGATCGAAGCCGGCAAGCAGATCTACACCGACCTGTCCTGGGCGATCGGCTTCGCCCCGGGCTGGCTGGCCGCCGAGATCGAGCGCCGCGGCGTCGGACACGACCGGGTGCTGTTCGCCAGCGACCAGCCGTGGGGCGACCACGCCGGCGAGCTCGCCCGGATGCGCGCCGCGATGGGCGACGGCGAACTCGCCGGCCACGTGTTCCACCGCACCTTCTCCCACCTGTACGACTGATCAAGGAGCAACGACATGCCCGAAACCGCCGAACTGACCGAGCTCGAGACCAAGAGCCTGGAGGAGATCCCGCACCCGTCGCTGCCGCAGGGCTCCAGCATCTACGGCGGCACCAAGGTGTTCCCGGACTACCAGGCCGAGGACGGCGAGACCTACTTCACCCTGGTGCACGGCATCGCGCACGAGTCCTCGGTGAGCTTCGTCGCGATCCTGCAGGCGACCCGGGCACAGCGGAAGGGGTTCGAGTCCGCGATCTACTTCTACGGTCCGGGTTCGCTGAACTGCCTGGCCACCCGCGGTTTCCCGACCACCGGCAACTCGGCCTTCCCCGGCGAGCACAACATCAACGAGTCGCTGAAGACGTTCATCGCCGAGGGCGGCAAGGTGTACTGCTGCCGGTTCGGCCTGTCGCTGCACGGCGCCCGCGAGGAAGACCTGATCGAGGGCGTCATCCCGACGCACCCGCTGGACGTACAGGACGCGCTGATCCACTACGCCCGCAAGGGCGCCATCATCAACTCGACCTACATGTTCTGAGGCGGTCCGCAATGAGTGTTGGCACCGAGGAAGCCTTGGCCGTCCGGGCCGAGATGGCCGTGTACGGCGTGCAGGTGGACGCACCCGTCCGTCGCAGCAAGGGCGCCGGGCCGAGCGACGACGGGCACCTGGTCGTCGACGGTGCCAACGCCACCCTCCCTATCGTTGCCGATAGCCCCTATCAGGTGCGTGACGGCGCGGTGTTCCGCAACGGGCTGGATCTCGGGCTGTCGGTCGAGCCCGTCCGCCGGCCGCGGTTCTACGACCTGACCACGGCCGACGGCGTCCCATACCGTCAGATCGCCTTGCTGCACGGCAAGGACGTGCTCGCGACCACAGTCGTCCAGACCTGCATCCGGTACGACGAGTCGACCCGCTGCCGGTTCTGCTCGATCGAGGAGTCGCTGCGCGCCGGTGCGACGATTGCCGCGAAGACGCCGGCGCAGTTGGCAGAGGTCGCCGAGGCTGCGGTCCGGCTCGACGGTGTCAAGCAGATGGTGATGACGACGGGTACGACGACCGGCCGGGACCGGGGCGCGCGGAATCTGGTCCGGTCGGTGAAGGCCGTGCTGGCCGCCGTACCGGGGCTGCCGATCCAGGTGCAGATCGAGCCGCCCGGCGAGCTGTCCGTGCTGACCGAGTTGCGCGACGCGGGGGCGACGTCGATCGGGATTCACATCGAGTCGCTCGACGACGCCGTACGACGGAAGTGGATGCCCGGGAAGTCGACCGTCAGCCTGGCCGAATACGAGACGGCGTGGGACGAGGCTGTCCGGGTGTTCGGGCGCAACCGCGTGTCGACGTACCTGCTGATCGGCATGGGGGAGGACCCCGACGAGCTGGTCGCCGGTGCGGGGCGGTTGATCGAGCGCGGAGTCTACCCGTTCGTCGTACCGCTGCGACCGATGCTCGGGACGCTCGCCCGGGCCGATGGGGTGACAGCGCCGGATCCCGCCGTGGTTCGTGACGTGACGGCCCGGGTTGCCGCGCTGCTCGCGGACGCGGACATGCGCGGCGCGGACCAAGGCGCCGGCTGCGCTGCGTGCGGTGCGTGCAGCCTGTTGTCGGCGGCCGGTTCATGAGTACGACGGTGGTGCAGACCGCCGGCGTGATGCGGGCGGCCGACGTCCGCGCGCTGCTGGGCGACCCGCCGCCGGCGTTCCTCATCGAGGAAGCTGATGCCGCCGCCCGGCAGGCATATCACCGGCTGAGGTATGCCACGTTCGTCGAGCAACAGGGGCTGTTCGAGCGGACCGACCTCGACGAGCGCGACGAGGACCCGCGCACGGTGGTCCTAGTGGCCCGCGATGTCGAGGGAGAGGTGATCGGTGGCGTGCGGCTCGGCCCGGCTGCCGCCGGACCGGACATCGGCTGGTGGCAGGGCGGCCGCCTGGTCGTCGCCCCAGCCCGCGGCGGCTCTGTCACCACGAGGGTGGCGGGTGCCGGCGCTGCGTTGGTCCGGGCGGCTTGTGCCCGGGCCGAGGCAGCCGGCGCCCTACGGTTCGACGCGACTGTGCAGCTCGGGACCCAGAGGTTCTTCGAGCGGCTTGGCTGGGAGACCGTCAGGCCGGTGACGGTTGCCCAGAGCCCGCATGTGTTGATGCGGTGGCCGATCGGGCGGATCGCCCGGCTCGCCGCGGCGACCAAGAGTGCGCTCGGCCCTTTGCTGCAAGGGATCGGGCCCGCCGGGTACGTCGGCGACGACGGCGCGCCGGTGCCGGGCAGCGACCTCGTCGCGGCGTGTGACGCGATCCTGCCGGCGATGGTCGAGCGGGACCCGGAGTGGGCCGGCTGGTGTTCGGTCCTGGTGAACGTGAACGATCTCGCCGCGATGGGCGCCGTACCGGTCGGTCTGCTGGATGCGCTCGGCGCCCGGGACGCGGCCGCCGCGGAGCGCGTTCTGCAGGGGCTGAAACGAGCGTCGACGGCCTTCGGCGTACCGATTCTCGGCGGGCACACGCAGTTGGGCGTACCAGCGGCTCTGAGCGTGACCGCGTTCGGGCGGACGGCTCAGCCGGTGGCCGGTGGCGGCGGACGTCCGGGCGACCGGGTCTGGTTGACGGCCGACCTCGGCGGCGGTTGGCGACCCGGGTACGCCGGCAGGCAATGGGATTCGACCAGTCATCGCGCGCCGGACGAACTGCACACGATGGTGACTGCGGTAGGCCGGGCGCGGCCGCCAGCAGCCAAGGACGTGTCGATGGCCGGAGTGGTCGGCACGCTGGGGATGCTCGCCGAGGCCTCCGGCTGCGCGGCGGTCCTGGACGTTGCCGCCGTACCGAAGCCGGAGACAGCATCGATGGGGGACTGGCTCACCTGCTTCCCAGGTTTCGCGATGCTCACCACCGGTCCACTCGATGCGGGGCCGGCGACCAGCGCCAGCTGCGGTGAGCTGACCACAGGACAGGGCGTCGTACTGCGCTGGCCGGACGGCGATGTCACCCAGGCGCTGGCCGCCGGAGTAACCGGGATGGGAGCAGCATGATGCTCAGAATGGCGGCAGTGGCCGCAAACTTCGACCGCGACCTCGAAGCCGACTTCGCGCAGGTGGAGCGATTGATCGACCAGGCCCGTGCCGCCGGCGTGAAACTGCTCGCGCTACCCGAAGGCGCCCTCGGCGGATACCTGCTCAGCCTCGACGGTACGGCGGAACCCCCGCCTGCGTTCACCGTCGACAGCCCCGAGATCCGCCGGCTCGCCGGGTTGGCCGGCGACCTGGTCGTCACCGCGGGGTACGCCGAGGCGGTGGACGGACTGATCTACAACAGCGCGGTCTGCGTCACCGGTGACGGCGTACTCGGACATCACCGCAAGGTGCACCAGCCGTTGCACGAGGACGCGCATTTCGCGGCCGGGGACCGGTTCGAGGCATTCGACACACCGGTCGGGCGACTCGGTCTGATGATCTGTTACGACAAGGCGTTTCCGGAGGCGGCACGGACGCTCGCCCTGGACGGTGCGCAGATCATTGTCTGCGTCTCGGCCTGGCCGGGTGCGCGGACGAACCCGGACCCGGACCTCGCGAAGGACCGGTGGAAGCGGCGGTTCGACCTGTTCGACCGGGCCAGAGCACTGGAGAACCAGGTGGTCTGGGTCTCGGCCAACCAGTCCGGCACCTTCGGCTCGCTGCGGTTCGTGGCGAGCGCCAAGGTGGTCGACCCCGGTGGCGAGGTCCTGGCGGACACCGGGGTGACCGAGGGGATGGCGATCGCCGAGCTGGACGTCGAGCAGGCGCTGGAATTGGCCCGCCGGTCGATGGGACATCTTCGGGACCGGCGGCCGGAGGCGTACGAGCTGGCATGGGTCTGAAGATCGGTGCGGTCGCGGCGGGGTTCACCCGGGATCTGGAATTCGATCTGTCCCGGGTCGAGGCGCTGATCCGGCACGGCCGACGCGAGGAGGTCGAGTTGCTCGTGCTGCCGGACGCGGTGCTCGGCGGGTACCTCAACGACCTCAGCAATCCCGCGCTCGACGATCTCCCGCCCGCACTCACCCTCGACGATCCGCTGATCTCCAAGGTGATCGCGATGGCCGGCGAGATGGTGGTCTGCTTCGGCTTCTGCGAGGCGGACGGCCCGGACCGCTACAACACCGCGCTGTGCGTCACCGGTGACGGCGTCCTCGGCAGGCATCGCAAGGTGCACCAGCCGCCGGGCGAACGCACGATCTATGCCGCAGGCAACAAGTTCGCCGGGTTCGACACCCCGGTCGGCCGGATCGGGATGATGATCGACTACGACAAGACATTCCCGGAGGCGGCCCGGGCGCTCGCCGTGGACGGCGCCGACGTGATCGCCTGCCTGTGCGCGTGGCCGACCAGCATCACGAACCGCGCGGCGCGGATGAACGAGGACCGCCAGTCCCGGCTGTTCGACCTCTACGACCGGTCCAGGGCGGCCGAAAACCAGGTCGTGCTGGTCTCGTCCAACCTGACCGGATCGATCGGCGGCCTGCGGTTCCTCGGCCAGTCCAAGGTGGTCGGCCCGGGTGGCGACATCGTCGCCCGCACCTGGTCGAAGGCCGGGATCGCGATCGCGGAGGTCGACGTACGCGCCGAGATCGAGACCGCCCGCCGGGTGCTGCACCATCTCGGCGAACGCCGACCGGAGGTCTACTGATGCGGATCGCGCTGCTGAGCTATTCCACCAAACCGCGTGGCGGCGTCGTGCACACGCTCTATCTGGCCGAAGCGCTGGCAGCGGCCGGAGCCGACGTGACCGTCTGGTCGCTCGCCCGCGGTGGCGACGAGGGCTTCTTCCGGCCGGTCGACCCCCGCGTGCGGTTGTCGCTGATCCCGTTCCCTGACGTGCCCGGTGAAGGTGTCGGCGCGCGCATCCTCCGGTCGATCGCCGTACTGCGTGATGCGTTCGACGGAACGCAGTACGACGTCGTGCACGCGCAGGACTGCATCAGCGCCAACGCTGCCGGCCGCTGTGTCCGGACCGTGCATCACCTCGACCACTTCACCACCCCCGAGCTGGCGGCCTGTCACGAACGCGCGATCGTCGATCCGTACGCGCACATCTGCGTGTCCGCGGCGGTCGCCGGCGAGCTGCTCGACGGTTGGGGGCTCAAGGCAACAGTCATCCCGAACGGCGTCGACGCCGACCGCTTCGCGGCGGCCGCGTCGGATGACCCGGCCGCTGCGGCCCGGCGAGACGAATGGCGCCGGCAGTTGGGCCGGTATGTACTGACCGTTGGCGGTATCGAGCCGCGCAAGGGCTCACTCGAGCTGCTCGAGGCCTACGCCCGGCTGACTTCGGCGTCCGTCGCCGGGTTCGATCGCCAGAAGCTGCGGTTGGTGATCGCCGGCGGTGAGACGCTCTTCGACTACCGCTCGTACCGTGCTGCTTGGGACGAACGCGCCGCCGAGCTTGGTGTCGCACCAGTCGTACTCGGCCCCGTCGACGACGCCAACCTGCCGGCTCTGGTGGCGGGTGCCGAGGCCTTCGCTTTCCCTTCGATCAAGGAGGGTTTCGGACTCGCGCCGCTGGAGGCGCTCGCCGCCGGCGTCCCGCTCGTCGTCTCCGATCTCCCGGTCTTCCGCGGGATCTTCGGCGACGCCGCGACCTACGCGACCGGCCCGGCCGCTCTCGCGAACGCCCTGCGCGACGCGTTGACGGACCACAGCCGCGCCGATCTCGGCCGCAAGGTCGCCGCCACCTACACCTGGACGGCAGCCGCCGAGGCACACCTGGAGTTCTACGGCTCCTTGAGGTGATCGCCGGACTTGAGGTGGTCGGCGAAAGCCTTCAAGGCAGGAGTGTCCTCGCCGCGGCGCCAGACCAGGCCGAGCGCCGACTCGGGTATGCCGGTCAGCGGGATGCTGACGATTCCGTCCCAGTGCTGGTTGCGCTCGGCGGTGGGGCGGCACACGAGCATTCCACCGCGACCTGCGGCGATGAGCGAGAGGCCTTCCTGCAGGGTCCGGACATCCGGACCGCGGTGGATCAGCGCACCGGCGGGCGTCTGGGTCGGTGCCTGGGCCTGCCGCCAGTAACCGGGCGCGGGCCCGGCGATCGAGATCAGGGTCTCGTCGGCCAGCTCCTCGGCATCGATGGACGACCGGGCGGCGAGCCGGTGGCTCGAACCGACCGTCAGGGTCTGCTGCTGCCGGGAGAAGACCGGGCCCAGGACGAGGTCGTCCTCGGCCACCGGCAGCATGACGACGGCGGCGTCGACGGCACCCCGGCGAACCGCGCCGAAGGGGTCGTTGAGCGGCAGTTCACAGACGTCGATCAGACAGTCGGGGTGATGGGACTGGAACTCCGAGACCGCGCCGAGAACCGTGTCGTTGGCGGCACCCTGGAAGCCGATCCGGAGCTTGCCTTTCACGTTGGCGGCGTACTCGAGGGCGTCGGCAACGACCCGCTCCAAGGCCGCGTACGCCGGGCGCAGGGAGGTCAGGAACTCCTTGCCGAGCGGCGTCAGCGCGACCCGGCGGCTCGTACGCTCGAACAGCGGGCCGCCGATGCGGCGCTCCAGTGACTGGAGCAGTTGGCTGACCCGGCTCTGCGAGAGGTACAGACGTTCCGCCGTACGGCCGAAATGGAGCTCGTCCGCGAGCACCAGGAAGCACTCCAGTTCGCGGATCTCGACGGCCATGATTCCACCTTCATCGATTAGCTCAGCTAATACAAGCATGACTACATCGCCGTTGTTCCAGGTGGCCGTGCGGCCGCTCACTGGAGGTATGACGACGATCTGCGCGGACGAGGTGGAGACCCGGGGCTGGGCGGCATCCATCGCTATGGCGGCGACGGTGTTCACGGTCGTGACCGCCGAAATGCTCCCGGTCGGTCTGCTGACTCCGATGGCAACCACCTTGCACATCACCGAAGGAACCGCCGGGCTCAGCCTGACTGTCACCGGCGTGGTCTCCGCCCTCGCAGCCCCCGTCCTCCCGCTCGTGCTGGGGACGCTGGACCGCCGGACAGTTCTGGGCGGGCTGATGGTGCTGCTCGCTTTCGCGGCATTCGTGGCCGCACTCGCGCCGGTCTACTGGGTCTTCATCGCGGCGCGAGTCCTGATGGGCATTTCCATCGGCGGTGTCTGGCTACTGACGATCGGCCTCGCGCGTCGCGTCGTACCCGAGCATGCCGCCGGCCCGGCGACCTCGCTCATCTTCAGCGGCATCGGAATCGCTTCTGTGCTTGGCATCCCGGCCGGTGCGTACGTCGGTGAACTTGCCGGCTGGCGCTGGGCCTTCGCAGGCGTCGGGCTGCTGTCCCTGGCGCTGGCCGGCGCGCTGAGCTACCACCTTCCGTCCCTCGCACCCGAGAAGGCTGTGCGCTGGATCGACGTACGAGAAGTCCTGCACATCAAGGATGTTCGCGTCGGTCTGGTCCTCGTCGCGTTGATCGTGACCGGCCACTTCGCGGCATACACCTATGTCCGCCCGCTCCTCGAGCCGCACACCGGCCCGGCACTGATCGGCTCATTGCTGCTCGCGTACGGCGTGGCCGGTGTCATCGGCAACTTCCTCGCCGGCGCCCTCCACCCGCCCCGTGCCCTCGCCGTCATCACCTCCGGCATAGCGCTCGCCACGCTCGCGATGCCCGTCCTCGGCACAACCGTCGCCGGATCCCTTGCTCTGCTGGTGATCTGGGGCCTCGCGTACGGCGGAACGAGCGTCAGCACCCAAGCATGGGGACACGCCGCAGCGCCCGATGCCCCGGAATCTTCGTCCGCCGTCCTGGTGGGCGTCTACAACGGATCGATTGCCCTCGGCGCCTTCACCGGCGGCCAGATCGCCGACCACCTCGGTACGACGACGGTCACCTGGCTTCCCGCAGTACTGGCGACTGCGGCGCTGGTTGTTCTCCTAGCGAACCGCCGCGAGCGCGGCTGAGTCCTCGGCGCCGAAGTCGTCCTCGAGTTTCTCGGGGGAGTAGTCGAGGTCGATCCCGGCCACGTCCGCGCCGACGGCGGACTCGATCGCGCTGAGTCGACGCGTGGCGCGGTCGCCGGCGTACGTCATCAAGGCGGTTGGGTTGATCTCCGGTGGGAGCGCGGCGGTGTTGTCCATCGCCCACTGGATCTGCGTCAGCGCGTGGGGAAGGAGCTCCTCCATCGTGTCGGTGACGACCTTCCAGTTCCCCTCGTCCGCGGCGACGTGCCGACGGCAGGTGAACGTGCCCCACGCCATGTGCCGGCGCTCGTCGTCGCCGATCCGGCGGATCAGCTCCTGCATGCCGGGCAGGACGCCGCGCGCCGTACAGAGCAGGTTCCACGCGTGGTAGCCGGTGAGGGCCAGAGTGCCTTCCACCACGTGGTTGTAGGTGACGGACGCGCGGACCTGGTTGGCCGGTGACGGATCGTCGGCCAGCGACTTCAGCGCCACGGGCAGGGCCTCGTAGAAGATCGCGCGGTACCCCGGATTGTTCTCGACGTAGTGGTGCAGGTCCTCGGTGACGCCGACAGCGTCCAGCCAGAGCCGGAAGACCGCGGTGTGCTTGGCCTCCTCGAAGCAGAACTGGGTCAGATACATCTCGTCGCCGAACCGGCCCTCGGCAGCCATCGCCTGCAGGAACGGCTGCAGGTCCTCGGTCACCGCCTCCTCGCCTGCGATGAACTGCGAGCAGAGCATCAACGCGTTGTCCTTGTCGTCCGCGCTCAGCTCCTGCCAGTCCTTCGCGTCCTGGCTGAAGTCGATGTCACGCGGGTTCCAGAACTTGCGGTTGCCCTTGTCGAACAGGCGCAACGGCAGCGCGTCCCAGTTGAGTCCGCCGGCCTTCAGCGTGGTGAAGCCTTGCCTGTGCAGCTCGTTCATACGTGCGACCTCCTGGACTCGGCGAGACCACGCTTTTCGGTGAGGAAGGGTGAGAGGACGCGAGCCAGCTGATCGGCCACCGCAGCCGGGGGAGGGCCCGGCGTGACGATGTGGCTGATGACGACGCGCAAGGCGACGTCCACGCAGCTGGTCGCGTCCTCTGCGGGAACCTCCGGCCAGTGCTCCCTGACATGGGCACCGAGCCGGAGGTGGGCCAGTTCAAGTACCTGCTGCCCCCGTGTGGTCAGCAGTTGACTGGCCTGGTCGGATCCCGGCTGGCTCAGCGCTGCCTTGATCAGCGGGTTCTCGCCGGCCAGGATGAGCGCCCGCTCGACCGCGGCCCGGAGGCCGTCGATCGGGTCGGGCTGCTCGGCGATCGCCGTGTTGACATCCACCAGGAACCGTTCGGTCTCGCGGGCCGCGACCGCTTCCAGCAGGCCCCACTTGTCCCCGAACTCGTTGTAGACGGTCTGCCGCGAGACCCCGGTACGGCGAGCCACCTCGGCCATCCGGAGTCCGTCGTACCCGCCGGCAACGACCGCCTCTTGGGCCGCGTCGAGCAGCTCGTCACGCAGCCGGCGTTTGGTCCGATCGGCGAACGAGGTCATGGGGACGAGGGTTTACAAAAGTGCTCCCGATGTCAAGTACTCGGACAGAGCGTCCTCAATTGTCAAGTGACGAGTAGTGGGACGCGTCACCCGTTCGAGGCGTACTACGGACGCCGTCGACGCTCACCGGGACGTCGCCGGCCAGCGTGATCCGGTGCAGCCGGCGCGGCTGGTCGTCGTAGTCGGCGACGCCGAAGTGCTGGGTTGCGCGGTTGTCCCAGATCGCCAGGTCACCCGGCTGCCACTGCCAGCGGACGGTGTTGTCGAGGTGGGTCACCCGGTTCTGCAAGAGCTGGAACAAGGCGGTCGTCTCCGCGCTGGTCAGCCCGACGAACCGCCGGACGAAGTGGCCGAGCACGAGTGAACGCTCGCCGGTCTCCGGGTGGACGCGAACCACCGGATGTTCGGTCTCGAAGCGCTTGGACTCGAACTGCTTGTGGTGCTCCTCGAACTTCACATCGACGCCGCCGATCCGCCCCTCGTCGGCGTGGCCCGCGTAGTCGTACACGTTGCTGTGCACGGCCCACAGCCGGTCGACCAGGGCTTGCAGCGCCTGCGGCAGCTTCGCGTACGCCGCAACGGTGTTCGCCCACGAGGTCGCACCGCCGTACGCGGGCAGGGTGACGGCGCGCAGCAGGCTGATCGCGGGGATCCGGTCGACGAACGTGACATCGGTGTGCCAGCTGTTCGCCTTGCTGTAATCGGAATCGATCGGCAGCACGTTCGCCGCGCCGTCGAGGCTCTTCGACGTCGGATGCGCGAGCGTCGGCGTACCGAGAAGCCGGGCGAAGGCGAGCTGGCCAGCGTCGTCGAGGTGGTGCTGCTCACGGAAGAAGATCACCTTGTGGTCGAGCAGCGCCTGCCGGATCGCGGCCACCGTCTCCGGTGCCAGGTCACCGCCGAGCGCGACGTTGCCGATCACGGCGCCGAGCGCGCCGCCGGCCTTCGTGACGGTGATCTGCGGTGCTTGGAGTTGCGTGGTCATGGTTGCTCCCTCACGGTCGGTTATCATCCATAATCCGACTGAATTAGTAGACTTATCGGCCGTTTCGGGATGCGAGACCACTCGGCCGGCCGGAGCACGTAGGGTTGGGGACGTGTCAACCGCCGAGATCCAGCCCGCCCCGACCGCCGCCGATGTGCCGGAGCTCGTGGTCGGATTCGACCTGGACATGACGCTGATCGACTCCCGGCCGGGGATCCAGGCCGTCTGGGATCTGCTTGCCGCCGAGACCGGGGTGGCCATCGACACCGACCTGGTGGTGAGCCGGCTCGGGCCGCCGCTGACCTGGGAGATGGCCAACTGGTTCCCGCCGGAGCAGGTCGACGCGATGGTCGCGCGGTACCGCGAGCACTACCCGTCGCACGCGATCACGGGCAGCCTGCCGCTGCCGGGCGTCGCGGAGTCTCTCGCCGCGATCCGGGCGTTGGGCGGGCGGACGATGGTCGTCTCCGCGAAGTACACCCCGTCGGTCCGGCTGCACCTCGAGCACCTCGGACTGGACGTCGACGAGCCGGTCGGCGATCTGCACGGCGCCGAGAAGGGTACGGCGCTGCGCGAGCACGAGGCGACGATCTACGTCGGCGATCACACCGCCGACATCGACGGCGCACACGCCGCGGGTGCCCTGGCGGTATCGGTCGCGACCGGTCCGTTCAGCGCGGACGAGCTGCGGGCGTACGGCGCCGACGTCGTACTCAATGACCTCACGGAGTTCCCGGCCTGGCTCGACGAGTACGTGCTCGAGCAGCGGCTGGAAGCGTTGATGAAGCGGCTTTCGTCGTACGACAAGATGGTCGTCGCGTTCAGCGGTGGCGCCGACTCGGCGTTCCTGCTCGCGGCCGCCGCCCGCGCGATCGGGCCGGCCAACGTGGTCGCGGCGACCGCGATCTCGCCCTCACTCCCGGCGGCGGAGCTCGAGCCGGCGGCGCGGTTCGCCGACACCATCGGCGTCCGGCACGTCACCCCGCACACGCACGAGATGGAGCGCGAGGGGTACCAGGCCAACTCGGGCGCCCGGTGCTACTTCTGCAAGGCCGAGCTGATCGAGACGCTGCAGCCGATCGCGGACGAGTTCGGTATCACCGCGATCGCCACCGGGACGAACGCCGACGACGCGATCGCCGGCTTCCGGCCGGGTATCCGCGCCGCGTTCGAGCGCGGCGCGCTGACGCCCCTGCGGGACGCGCGGTTGACCAAGGAGCAGATCCGGACAGCGTCGCGCAGTTGGGGGCTCGAGACCTCGGACAAGCCGGCCGCGGCGTGTCTGTCGAGCCGGATCGCGTACGGGATCCGGATCACGCCCAACCTGCTCGCGCGGGTCGACCGCGCCGAGCTGACGGTCCGCGCGCGGCTTGCGTCGTACGACGTGCAGAACGTGCGGGTGCGTGATCTCGGTGAGAGTGCCTCGATCGAGATCGACGCCGCGCTCCTCGATCGGGTCGACCACCAGGAGCTGGTGGATGCGGTCATGGCCGAAGGGTTCGCGGCGGCCCAGGTGGACCCGCGCGGATTCCGGTCCGGGTCGATGAACGAGCGGCTCGCGGATCCCGAAAAGTATCGGGCTTTGTGAGGTGCGGGAAGACTGCCGGATCAGGTAGTTTCCCGGAGGCGCCGTTGCGCCGAGTCACGTAGGCTGGGTTTCCTGACCGGGCCTCACGGCTCGTTCGCTTCCGACGATACTGATGAAGAGGTTCCCGTGCCCGTTGGCAAGGTGAAGTGGTACGACTCCGACAAGGGGTTCGGTTTCCTCAGCAAGGAGGAGGGCGGGGACGTGTACGTCCGCGCCGAGGCCCTGCCGTCCGGTGTCACCAACCTGAAGCCCGGGCAGAAGGTCGAGTTCGGCGTCGTCGAGGGACGCAAGGGCGAGCAGGCCCTGCAGGTCCGGCTGATCGACCCGCCGCCGTCGGTCGCGAAGGCGATGCGCCCGAAGCCGGAAGAGATGCAGGTCGTCATCGAGGACCTGATCAAACTCCTCGACCGAATCGGCGAGAACTACCGCCGCGGCCGCCAGCCCGACAACAAGTCGGCCAAGCAGGTGGCCACGGTGCTGCGCGGCGTCGCGGACAAGCTCGACTTCTAGTTCCGTCTGCTGATCAGGGTCTGGATGCCGTCGAGGACCGTGGTCAGGCCGAAGGAGAACTCGGACGGGTCGTTGTCGATGTAGTCCTGCGGCTCGTCGAGCCCGGCTGCAATGGTCGGGAACCGGTCCGGGGTGGCCAGGCTGCGCAGCCGGCGGAGGTACTGCTTGCCGGCCGCCGCGGCCTCCTCCGGCGGCATGCTCAGCATGCTGGCGCTCAGCCCGGTCGTGCCGCGGACGTAGATGTTCACCAGCAGCATCGCCGACATCCTGTCGGTCGGCGTCAAGGGCGTGTGCTCGAATGCGCGCAGGCCCTCCTCCATCCAGACCAGTTGGTTGGGTGACAGCGGCGGCTCGACCACCGGCACCTGCAGGATCCACGGGTGCTTCTGCAACGCCGCCTGGAACGCCTCCGCCCAGGTGGTGATCCGTTCGCGCCAATCCGCCGCTTCGTCGACCTGCGGCGGTAGCCCGAACGCCTGGTCGAGCATGACGACGTACAGGTCGTCCTTCGCCTCGACGTACCGGTAGAGCGCCATCGTGGTGACTCCGAGTTCGGCCGCGACCTTGCTCATCGACACCGCGCCCAGCCCGCCGGCGTCCGCGAGCTTGATCGCCGCATCGCCGATGTCCTGCACCTGGAAGGCCGGCTTCGGCCCCGGCCGGCTGCGCCCCTCGATCCCCCAGAGCTGCTGAAGCACCCGGGGCAGTTCGTTCTCGTCCATAGCCCACCACCTTATCTGTTTACATCATAGACAGTCTCGGTTATGGTCTGTCTATGCCGTACACAGTGTGCGGCATAGACAGATCCCCCGGGAGGGTGTCATGAGTGCAGAACGAGCGGGACGCAAGGAGTGGATCGCGCTCGGCGTGCTCGCACTGCCGTTGCTGCTGGTCTCGATGGACGTGTCGGTGCTGTACTTCGCGGTCCCGTTCATCAGCGCGGACCTCGGCGTGTCGGCGACCGAGCAGCTGTGGATCTTCGACATCTACGGGTTCGTCCTGGCCGGCCTGCTGATCACCATGGGCTCGCTCGGCGACCGGATCGGGCGCCGCCGGCTGCTGATCTTCGGCGCCGTCGGCTTCGGGCTCGCCTCGGTCGCGGCGGCGTACGCGCAGAACCCGGAGCAACTGATCGCGGCCCGCGCCATCCTCGGGATCGGGGGAGCGACGCTGATGCCGTCGACCCTGGCGTTGATCCGCAACATGTTCCACGACGCGAAGCAGCGGTCGAAGGCGATCGCGTTCTGGAGCGCGGTGATGATGGGCGGGATCACCCTCGGGCCGGTGCTCGGCGGGTTCCTGCTGGAGCACTTCTGGTGGGGTTCGGTGTTCCTGATCAACACCCCGGCGATGATCCTGCTGCTGGTGCTCGCGCCGATCCTGCTGCCTGAGTTCAAGACCCCCGCCGGTGGACGGTTTGATCTGCCGGGCTCGCTGCTCTCGCTGGCGGCCGTGCTGCCGGTCATCTGGGGTATCAAGGAGGTCGCGGCGAACGGTGGGTCGGTGCTGCCGGTGGTGGCGATCGCGGCCGGGCTGGTGTTCGGGGTGCTGTTCGTGCAGCGGCAGCGGACCGCGGCGTACCCGATGGTCGACCTGTCGATGTTCCGCAACCGGGCGTTCAGCGGTTCGCTGGCTGCCAACACTGTTGGGACCCTGGCGCTGGTGGGCAACGCGGTGTTCCTGACCCAGTACCTGCAGCTGGTCCACGGCCTGAGCCCGCTGAAGGCGGCGTTGTGGTCGCTCGCTCCGTCGGTGCTCGTCGGCGGCGCGGCTCCGTTGGCTACTGCGCTGGCCAACAAGATGGACCGTGCGTACGTGATCGGTGGAGCGTTCGTGCTCGCGGCGTCCGGGTACGCCGTACTCACCCAGGTGCACGTCGACTCGTCGCTGGCGGTGCCGCTGGTGGGTGCAGGTCTGCTGGCTGCCGGTCTGGTGATGGTGATGACTCTGGTCACCGAGGCGGTTGTCGGTTCGGTCGCCCCGGAGCGCGCAGGTTCGGCGTCCGCGGTGATGGAGACCTGCTCGGAGTTCGGCGGGGCGCTCGGGATCGCCATCCTGGGTTCGATCGCTACCGCGGCGTACCGCTCCGACCTCCCGTCCAACCTGCCTGCGGAGATTGCCGGTCCCGTCCGTGAGGGTCTGCCGGCTGCGACCGCCGCGGCCGCGCACCTCCCGGGTCAGCTGGCCGACACCGTCCTGACCACCGCCCGCCACGCCTTCACCCACAGCATGAACGTGGTCGCCGTCGTCGGCACGGTCCTGCTACTGGCCACCGCCGTAGCCGCCACCCTCACCCTCCGCGGCACCACCCACGCAACCCCCACCGAAGCCCCCGAACCGGCCACCGAGGAGGCCGACCTAGCCATCACCCTCTAGCCCCAACCCCCCGACGGCGGCCGGCGTGAACCCACCCGGCCGCCGTTCCCATGCCCAGCCGCCGTTCCCATGCCCAGCCCTCTGCCCCCGAACCTGCGGCGGCCGGCGTGAATCCCACCCCGGTCGCCGCTTTCGCTGGCAGGTTGTTGCGCTGCTGGCGGTTTACAACCCGGCAGTCGGCACATAACCCGCCAGCGGGCCTGTCAGGCGGGTGTCAGCGGGGTGGGTGGCGGTGGTTGTCGGTGCCGGGGCGGCGTTTGAAGAGGCTGCCTCGGTTGCGTTCCTCGGTTGGCTCTTCGGCCCAGGCGGCCTGGTTCTGGGTGTCCTCGTCCTCGTCCGGCTGGCCGCTCCACCACTTGCCGGCCGGCGGCTGGGGACGCCTACCGGGCTCGGCGCTCCGACCGGGCTCGGGCCGCCTGCCGGGCTCCGAACGGGTGTCGGGCGCGGGGCGGGTGCCGGGCTCTGGGTGGCGGGTCGGGCCTGGGTGCTGGTCTGTTGGGCGGTCGGCGGGCGGCTGATCGCCGCCGCGCCATTCGATGGTCGGCTCCTCGCCGGAGTCCGAGCGGCGCGCGCGGTTCGCCCGCTGCTCGGCGACGCTTGTGGTGAGGATCGTCCGGGTCGTGCTCTCCGAGCGTCCGCCGTACGACGTGGTGTCGTGCTCGTGCGGGTGCGCGCCCGCGCGTGGTCCGCCGAGACCGCCCGGGCGCAGTGGGCCTTCGGTCGGGCGAGGCGCCGGGCGCATCCGCAGTACGAGGAAGACCACGACCACCAGCACGGCCGCCAGGAACCCGAACCCGAGCCGCGGGATCAACGGCATCACGATCCCGCACCCGCCGCCGATCACCCAGGCCAGTTGCAGGACGGTCTCCGAGCGCGCGAAGACCGACGTACGCACGGACTCCGGGACGTCGCGCTGGATCATCGCGTCCAGCGACAGCTTGCCGAGCGCACTGCACAACCCGGCCACCAGGCCGAGCGCCACCAGGATCGGCAGGCCGTAGAGGACCGCGACCGCGACCGCGACGATCGCGTCCGCCAGCAGCACCGCGAGCACGACAGCTTCCGGTTTACGTGCCTTGAGCAACGATCCGAGCAGGGTGCCGAGACTGTTCCCGATGCCGGCCGCGGCGATCACCGCACCGGCGGCGACCGCGCCCTTCACACCGCTGATCGGCTGGTCGCGCAGCAGGAACGCCAGATACATGGTCAGGAATCCGGATACGAACCGCAGTCCGAGGTTGCAGCGGATCCCGCGTGAGACCGCGGCGGTGATTGCGCGCCGGCGTGCCGCGCGTCCCGCCGTACCCGTGACTTCTTCGTCGGCGGGGGAGTCGACCGCGCTCGGCAGGCGGATCGCGAGGATCAGGCCGATGATGTACACCAGCGCGGCCCAACGCAGCGACCATTGCGGGCCGATCGCGGCGAACGCGGCCGCGATCCCGGCGCCGATCGTCGCGCCGGCGACACCGGCCAGCGAGATGCGTGAGTTGGCCGTGACGAGCGTGATCTGCTTCGGGAGCAGACGCGGTACGGCGGAAGCGCGGGTGACGCCGTACGCCTTGGACGCGACGAGACAGCCGAGGGCGGCCGGGTACAACCAGGCGGAGCCGTGGCCGGCGATCGAGGACGCGAGACTCCAGACCAGGAACGCGCGTACGCCGAGTGTCGCGCCGATCGCCCAGCGTCGGCCGTGCCGGAACCGGTCGAGGATCGGGCCGATCAGCGGCGCCATCAAGGCGAACGGCGCCATCGTCAGCAGCAGGAACAAGGCCACCCGGTCGCGCGCCTGGTCGCTGGGCACGGTGAAGAACACCGTCCCGGCGAGCGACACCGCGAACGCCGTATCACCCGCTGCGTTCACCGCGCCGAGCTCGATCAGCCGCGAAAGCCCGGACTCCCCAGCACCTTGCGCGCTGGTCAGCCCGCGGATCCGGCGTCCGGTAGCCCGCCCCACCTTCCCACTGACCTCAGCGGCCTTCTTGGACGCCGAAGCAACACCCTCGGCGCCGACCTTGGAGGCGTGCCCGACCTTCTTGCCCGCAGACCCCACCCGCTCCCGAGCATCACTCAGCCGCTCCCCAGCCGCCTTCCCCGACCCCCCGGTCGGCCCAGGCCCGTTTGTGCCGGGGCGTTCTGCTCGGCCGTTTGCGCTAGAGCTGCCGGACCGGCCGCCGGGCCCTCCTGTGTTGTCCCCCATGCCACCACCCGCCTGCTCGTGCGCAGCCAACCGGTTCGAAGCCTGCTCGGCGCCCCGCTGGCCACCATTCTCCTCCCGCCCCCGGCCCGCGTCGCCCCGTGCCTGGCCCGCGTTGCCCGGCGCCCGGCCTGTGTCGCCTCGCGTCTGCCCTGCGTCGCTCCGGGACCGGCCCGCGTTGCCCCGCGACGGCGTGGCGGCATCGCCGCCCGGGCCGGGCTTGGGGGTGTCGGGGTCGGGGGAGTGCATGGAACCATCCTGCCTCGCGCCGCGGACAGGACGCAGTCACCGCGCGTACCAGTAGTGCGGCCACGGGCGCAGCCCGGAGTACGAGCGGTTGACCGACGGCGGTTCGGAGTACTACCACGGGCGTGCGACAATGGGCGATTGTGACTCCCGTCAGAGCTCCGGAACCGGTCCGCGCCAAGCCCGACGCCATTGCCGTCGCGGCGGTCGAACCGGCCCGTGAAGCTGCGATCGCCGAGGCAGGCGCCGCGCAGGTCGGTGAGCACCTCGGTCATCTGGTCGAGGGCGAGCGCCTCGTCACCCACTACTTCGCGTCCACCCACCCCGGGTACCGCGGCTGGCGCTGGGCGGTCACCGTCACGCGCGCCTCCCGCGCCAAGACCGTCACGATCAACGAGGTCGTGATGCTGCCCGGGGACGTCGCGATCGTCGCCCCCGAGTGGGTCCCGTGGTCGGACCGCGTCCAGCCCGGCGACCTCCGTCCCGGCGACCTGTTCCCGACCCTCCCCGACGACCCGCGCCTCGAGCCGGGTTTCACCGACACCTCGGACGCGCCTGAGGACGTCCTCACGGTCGTCGAGGAGCTGGGCCTCGGCCGTGAGCGGGTGCTGTCGCCGTTCGGGCGCGAGGAAGCGGCCGAGCGTTGGTACGCCGGTGACTTCGGTCCGTCGTCGCCGATCGCGCAGGCCGTTCCGTACAAGTGCTACTCCTGCGGCTACTGGATCCGCCTCGCCGACAGCCTCGGCCAGGCCTTCGGCGTCTGCGCCAACGAGATGGCTCCCGGCGAGGCCCACGTCGTCGCCTACGACTACGGCTGCGGCGCCCACTCCGACGCCACCATCGACATCTCCGAGCCCCCAACCCCCGACCACGCCTTCGACACCACCGGCTACGACACCCTCGAACTCACCGAGGCCGAGGTCTCCGTAACCCCCCGCGTCGCCGAAGAACTCGCCGAGGACTAGCCCCGCAAAGGACACGGCCTAACGGCCGCGACGCCTTGGGTGGGGTTGGGGAACCGCGGTCACGGTCAGCGGGGGCTGCGGGCTATTTGGAGCAACGTCTCGGCGGCCGGTGGTAGCGGGCGGGTTTTTGGCCAGACGGCGCGGAGCTTGCGGTGAAGGTCGGCGCCGGCGAGGCGGATCTCGACCAGGTGGCCGAGGGCCAGGTCGTCCTCGACTGTGGCGGCGCTCAGGACGGCGGGGCCGATGCTCGCGGCCGCCGCGCTTCGTACAGCGGCGTTGACGTCGAGCACCATCAGCGGCTCCACCGGCCGGAGACCGGCGCGCGCGAAGACCCGCTCCAGGGTCTCGCGGGTCCCGGAGCCCGGCTCGCGCACGATGAGCGGGGTGTCCGCCAGTTCGGACAGTTGTACCGGCTGACGGCGTCGCGCCCAGGGATGTGCCCGGGTGACCACGACGACGAGCCGGTCGGTGGCGACTGTCCGTGAGCTGAGTCCGTGCGGCACGGCAGGCCCCTCGACGAACCCGATGCTGATCTCGTGGCGCGCCGCCAACGCGGCGACCTGCTCGGAGTTGGTCACCTTCAAGCTGAGCTGGACAGCGGGCGACTGCCGCTGGAGTTCGGCGACCCAGCCCGGGAGGAAGCTCTCGGCGAGCGTCATGCTGGTGGCCACTCGCAGGTCACGGCCCCGCTCGGCGCGAAGAGCCGCGGCACCGGCCAGCAGGTTCGCGGCCTCGGCAAGTACCTGCTCGGACCAGTGACACACGGCCTTGCCTTCGGTGGTCAGAGCGGAGCCACGAGTGTCGCGCTCGGCAAGTTGCAGCCCGAGCCGGCGCTCCAGCATGCCGAGACGTTTGCTGGCGGCAGGCTGGCTGATCCGCATCCGCTCCGCAGCCTGGCCGAGGCTGCCGAGTTCGGCGACCAGTGTCAGCAGTCGCAGGCTGTCGAGGTCCAGCGATGTTTCGCTCATAACCATTCATTATGAGGAGTTACTGCATTGGCGGGTACTCCCGTTCGCCGCGCCCGTTGATGCTCGGTGGCAAGGCCGACAACCACGCCGACCGCCACCGAACGAAGGGAAGCACCGACCATGTCGCACCACCTCGACACACCACTCGCCAGGCAGAACGGACAGCTCTACATCGACGACCTCTACGTCTTCTCCGGGGACGACAGCACGGTGTTCGTCATGGACGTCAACTCGACGATCACCGGAGACGACGTCCAGCCGGGGTTCCACCACGAGGCCCGCTACGAGTTCAAGGTGCACGTCGACGACGCGGAGTACGAGTCGCTCACCTACCGGATCTCCTTCGGCGAGCACGATGCGGCCGGTCGGCAGCCCCTCGCTGTACGCGTGCTGACCGGCGACGAGGCCCGGGAGGACAGCGCCGATGGAGAGCTCGTCCTCGAGGGCAAGACCGGCGAGCCGGCCGAGGGTGCGGGCCTGCGGGTGTGGGCCGGCCGGATCCACGACTCGTTCTACATCGACCTGTCGCTGCTGTCCCGGGTGAACGCCGCTGTACACGACGGCACTGCGGTGGCCCTGTCCGGATGGCGGCCCGAGGAGGCGCGCAACAGCTTCGCGGGTACCACTGTCGAGTCGATCGTGCTGGAGGTGTCGCACCAGCACCCGGTGCTCACGCCGGGCGCGCGCACCGGCGTGTGGTGCACCACGAAGCTGGCGACCGACGCCGGAGGCTGGCGGCAGATCAACCGGGCCGGCAATCCGATGATGTGGCCGATCTTCTGGCCGGACGACACCCGGTTCACGTACCCGGCCAACACCCGCCACCCGTCGCAGGACTTCACTGCCGACGGCAAGAACCTGGCGGACAGGGTCGCCGCGGTGGTCGCGGCCGGCGGTACGGCGGCCGACTCACACGGCTACGGTGAGACAGTCGCCCGCGAACTGCTGCCCGACGTTCTCCCGTACGTCGTCGGCACACCGTCGAGCTTTGGATTCGCGATCCGCAACGGACGCGGTCTGGCCGACAACGCCCCGGAGCTCATGCTCTCGATGGTTGCCGGCACCGCCGTACCGTCCGGTCTGCATCCGTCGTCCAACGAAAACCTGCGCCGACCGGTCTTCCCGTACGTCGTTCCCGCCTGACTTCCCCGCTCGGCCCCGGCGGCAACTGGAACTGGCTGGGTGTCAGGTTGGAGTGAATCTGAGGTCTGAGATGTCGGACAGGTCGATGCCGTAGCGGGCGTACACCTTGGTGGTGTTCTCGCCGGTGAGCTCGTGTTCGAGGTAGCCGAGGGTGGTGGCGACTTCTACGACGTGTTCGCGGGAGTGGCTCTCGATCTCGAGGTACGGCGGGATGTGTGGCCAGCGGTCGATCTCGAGTTGAGCGCCGTACAGCTCGAAGCTCGTCCGACGGTTCTCCTGGTAGGACTTCGCCTCGAAGCCCATCCGGCGGAGCAGCTCGCCGGTGGTGTCGAAGGAGCTGACGACGACCTCGGTCTCCGTCGTACCGTCGATTCCGTCGTGGGCGATCTCCTTCACGGTGAGGGTCACCTCGGAGCCGCTGTCCCGTAACCGGATCCACCGCGATCCGTCGCCCGGCACGACGTCGTACACGAGCCGTCGCATCACCCGATCCGCAACCTGACGCCCGCCCAGGCCCAGGACCTTGCCCTCGACGACGTCCGGATCGATCCCCAGGACTTTCGCCTCGTACTCGATCGGCATCCGCCGGACCGCGGCCTTGACTCAGTCTTCGGTGATGGAGCGGTGGCCGGCCTGGATGGCGGCCCAGCGGCGTTTGCAGTACCAGAGGCCGATCAGGCCCAGGCCGAAGCCGGCGACCGGGACCCAGAGCCACCAGTCGAGGCCGTCGGCCTTCAGCTGGTCGCGGAAGATCAGCAGGACGACGAAGGCGACCGCCCACAGGGCGATGCCGGTGATGACGCTGGGGATGCCGGACAGGTCCAGGGGTTTGACCTCGGCGTGCACCAACTCCCCACGCGCCAGTTGGCTCGTGGGATCACTGCGCTTCTTGGTCCCGCCCTGCTCCTCCGTCACGCCCCTACCCTAGGCCACGTCGGCCGACCCGCAACGGATTGGTGTAAGTGCTCGCAACCGGCCGGTAGGAACTGGCACGATGCGGGCATGAGCTCGTCCCAGGCCTCGACGGCCCGCTCCGGTACCAGTCCCCTCGACTCCTTCTTCAAGATCACTGAACGTGGGTCCACGCTTGGTCGGGAGATCCGCGGCGGCCTGGTCACGTTCTTCACGATGGCCTACATCGTTGTGCTGAACCCGCTGATCATCGGCACCGTCAAGGACGGCTCCGGGCAGTTCGTCGGCGGCGGCACCGATCCGGCGGTGGCGATCGCGAAGGTCGCGGTCGCGACCGCGCTGGTCGCGGGCGTGGTCACGATCCTGATGGGCGTGGTCGCGAACTTCCCGCTCGCACTCGCCACCGGGCTCGGCCTGAACGCGTTCATCGCGTTCTCGGTCGCGACGAAGATGACCTGGGCGGACGCGATGGGCCTGGTCGTGCTCGAGGGCCTGATCATCCTGCTCCTGGTGCTGACCGGGTTCCGCAAAGCGGTCTTCGAGGCCGTTCCACTCCAGCTGAAGATCGCGATCAGTGTCGGTATCGGCCTGTTCATCGCGTTCATCGGCGTGATCGACGCGGGCTTCGTACGCCGTCCCGCCGCGCTCACCGGTCCGCCGGTGGAACTGGGTGTCGGCGGCACGCTCCGCGGCTGGCCGGTGCTGGTGTTCGTGGTCGGCCTGATCCTGATCGTCACGCTGTACGCGCGGAAGGTGAAGGGCGCGATCCTGATCGGCATCCTGGCCGCGACCGTGCTGGCGATCATCATCGAGGCGGTCGCGAACGTCGGCGCCCGGACCGCGGACAACCCCGACGGCTGGGGCCTGAGCGTGCCGAAGCTGCCGGACCAGTGGTTCACGAAACCGAACCTGGACACGATCGGCGAGTTCAGCCTGTTCGGCTCGTTCGAGAAGATCGGCGTGGTGTCGGCGATCCTGCTGATCTTCACGCTGATGCTGGCCGACTTCTTCGACACGATGGGCACGATGACCGCGATCGGCGCCGAGGCCGGCCTGCTCGACAAGGACGGCAACCCGCCGAACTCGCAGCGCATCCTGATCGTCGACAGCGTCGCTGCCGCCGCCGGTGGCGCCGCCTCCGTGTCCAGCAACACGTCGTACATCGAATCGGCGGCGGGTGTCGGTGAAGGCGCGCGGACCGGCCTGGCGAGCGTGATCACCGGGATCTGCTTCCTGATCTCGATGGTGGTGGCGCCGCTGGTCACGCTGGTCCCGTACGAGGCGGCGACGCCCGCGCTGATCCTGGTCGGCTTCCTGATGATGACCCAGGTGAAGGGCATCGACTTCGACGACATCGAGGTCGCGTTCCCGGCGTTCCTGACGATCATCCTGATGCCGTTCACGTACTCGATCTCGGCCGGCATCGGCGCCGGCTTCGTCATGTACGTCATCCTCAAGTCCGTCCGCGGCAAGGCCCGCCAGATCCACCCGCTGATGTGGGTGGTAGCGGCGCTCTTCGTCGTCTACTTCGTCATCGGCCCGCTGACCGACTGGCTCACCTGAGCCGATCGCAGCCGCACGTACTCCGTCCTGGCCGAGAAGAGCTCGCGGAGTTCGGTGGTGAGGCTTTCGAGGAAGTCGGCGCGGTACGTCGCGTCCGTCAGCAGCGCGATCGAGTAGTACAGGCCGGTGAAGGTTGCGATGCCGACGGCAACCTTCACCAGGGACGAACTGATCACCACCGGATGCTCGAGTACGAGCACCGTGTGCGACCAGCTGCCGTGGTCGATGCCCCACTGCTGGTAGATGTGGTCGCTGATCGCGAGCATGCCGAAGGCAACGAAGAACAGGCCTACTCCGGTGCTGACCACCAGGACCTGCATCCATTGGCGGATCACCAGGCTGAGGCTGAGGTTCATCCGCTGGACGCGGCGCAGCGGCGGCCCGGAGCTGACCTCGCGCTCGATCGCCTCCAGCTCGCGTGGAAGCCGGAGCATCAGGAACAGATTGCTGAGTACGGCGAAACCGGCCGCCAGCAGGACCAGGAAGGCGATCGGCATGCCCGCGAACACCTGCCATGTGTCCGCGGTGATGAACAGCACCAGCGAGAAGATCAGCAGCAGCGGTAGCGCCCGGACCAGGCTGGCCACGGAGTTCGCCAGCTCACCTGCGAGTCGGCGCAGGCCCCACAGCGTCGTACCGACGAGGCCGTAGCCGACCACGGCGTACACGAGGCCGACCAGCAGCAGGTTGCCGGCGGCGATCCCGAAGAACTGCCGGACCTGCTCCTGAGTGACCACCGGCAACAGCGCGGGCAGCAGGACGAAGACCGCGAGCTCCGGGATGCCGAAACGCGTCGGCAACGACCAGAACGGCCGCCCGCGCAGCCGGTTCAGCAGCCCGAACCCGGCCACCAGCGCGATCAGGCCGCCGAGCGCGGCCAGCAGGTTCTGCCACCAGTGCCAGTCCAGGGACGTTGCCCCGAGCATCTCGGCCAGGAACACCAGGACCAGCAGCGGCGTGGCCCGGGTGAAGATGTCGTGCGTCGGCGAGAAGTCCTCGATGAACAGCGGCAGCCCGGCCCGCCGGAACCGCTGCTCGTACCGCTCCAGCTCGGCGCTCGTCCTCATGCCCGCGAACCCTAGTACGGACCCGCTCCGACCTCCCCATCCCGCAGCTCCTCTGAGGGGTCAACCCCCGAGCTTGCCGGCTGCGGAGTCAGTTTCGGGGTGCAAGCGGCAAGCTCCGGGGTTGACCCCTCAGACGTGCGCGGCGGGTCCGGGAATACCATCCCCCGGTCGCGGGTTTTAGTTAGCAAAGGTAATGAGTTAAGGTAAAGACATGCCCGAAGTCGTAGCCCAGCAGGTGAAGAGTGACGTCGGGCTGGCGAGCGCCCTCAGGTCCTCGACGCTCAGGTTGTCCCGGCAGATCCGGCGCCAGCGTGAGCCCGGCCACGACCTCACCGCGAACCAGCTCAGCGTGCTCGGCGCGCTGTCCAAGCACGAGTCGATGACGATCGGCGAGCTGGCTTCCCACGAACAGGTGAAGCCGCCGTCGATGACACGGATCGTGACGAACATGGAGGAGGCGGGGCTGGTGATCCGCCGCCCGCATCCGACCGACAAGCGTCAGATCGTCGTCGAGCTGACTGCCCGCGCCGACGAGCTGATCCTGGCGAACCGCCGACGCCGCGACGAGTGGCTGCAGACCAAGCTGAAGCAATTGACCCCCGAGGAGCGCGACATCCTGCGCAAGGCAGCACCTGTTCTCGAACGCCTGGCGGCCCAGTGAGCCCGACCTTCCGCGCGTTCAAAGTCCGTAACTTCCGTCTCTACGCCTCCGGCGCGATCGTCTCGAACGTCGGCACCTGGATGCAGCGCGTCGCCCAGGACTGGCTGGTCCTGGAGCTGACCCACTCCGGTACGGCGCTCGGTATCGTCACCGGACTCCAGTTCCTGCCTGCCCTCCTGCTCGGTCCGTACGCCGGGCTCGTCGCCGACCGCTTCCCGAAGCGGCAGGTGCTGACGATGACCCAGATCTTCATGGCCACCGTCGCGTTGACGCTCGGTGGTCTGACGATCGCCGGCGTCGTGCAGACCTGGCACGTCTACCTGCTGGCCCTGCTGTTCGGCGTCGGCACCGCGTTCGACGCCCCGACCCGGCAGTCGTTCGTCGTCGAGATGGTCGGCCGCGACGAGCTCTCCAACGCCGTCGGGCTCAACTCGGCGTCGTTCAACGCGGCCCGGCTGCTCGGCCCGGCACTGGCCGGCCTGTTGATCAACTGGATCGGCACCGGTCCGGTGATCCTGGTCAACGGCTTCACGTACGCCGCGGTGATCGTCTCGCTGCGGCTGATGCGCGTCTCCGAGCTGCACACCCCGAAGCCCGCCGGCCGCGAGAAGGGCATGATCCGCGACGGCATGCGCTACCTGTGGCGCCGCCCGGACCTGATGATGGTCCTGGTCGCGGTGTTCTTCGCCGGCACCTTCGGCCTGAACTTCCAACTCACCTCGGCGCTGATGGCGACGAGTGTGTTCCACAAGGGCGCGGGGGAGTACGGCATCCTCGGCTCGGTGCTCGCGATCGGCTCGCTGGCCGGCGCGTTGCTCGCCGCCCGCCGGGTCCGGATCCGGGCTCGCCTGGTGATCGGCGCCGCGCTCGCGTTCGGTATCGCCGAGATCGTCAGCGCCGTCATGCCGACGTACCTGACCTTCGCGCTGGTGCTGCCGATCGTCGGCCTGGCCTCGCTGACCATGCTGACCTCGGCGAACGCGACCATGCAGCTGAGCATCGAACCGACCATGCGCGGCCGCGTGATGGCGCTGTACATGACGGTCCTGATGGGCGGTACGCCGATCGGCTCGCCGTTCATCGGCTGGATCGGACAGGTGCTCGGCGCGCGGTACTCGCTGATCGTCGGCGGTGGGCTGACGGTGCTCGGGACCGTGGCCTCGGTGCTGTACTTCTCGCGCCGGCGCGGTCTCGCGATCCGGCCGCGGCTGCTGCCGCGCCCGCATCTCGAGGTGCTGCCGCAGACCGAACTGCTCGGCGACAAGGCGGTCCTGGAGACTGTCCCGCTGCAAGATGAGCCTGAACCTGCGACGAAGCAGGACGTCGGACCGAAAGTCGCTTGAGGTCCTGGCTGGTAATCCAGCCAGGATCTAGGGCCGGATCCGGGTCAGCAGGCGGGCGGCGAAGAACAGGGCATCGACGTCGGCGCCCCCCTCGATGAGCATCGCCGCCGGGTCGTGCTTCGGCTTGGGGCGCTCGACCGGCGTACTGTCCGTCGCGACCCGGAGGAAGCCGCGGGCGCCAAGCCATCCCTGGTTCGGCGTCCACTCGACGTCGACGATCTCACCCAGCGGCACGGACCACTGCTGGCCCAGGGACTTCTTCTTCCGGCCCGCGGACCGCTTGTAAGCGAACGTGAGCCGCCCGTTCGCCACCGACAGGATCGCGTCCCGGCCCTCGAGCCGGTCCGGCGCGGCCGGTGGCGCGAGCAGCCAGCGAGCCGAAGGCGTCGCCGGTACGTCGCGGCGGACGAGGGTACTGCGGATGTCGCGGGCGATCTGCTCCGCGAGCGCAGGATCGACCTGTGGGAAGTCGTACGGATCCATCAGGACCTGACCGCCCGTCACGGACTGCAGCGGGTCGGCGCCGTCGCGCAGGACGAGCTTGAGTCCCGTCGAGCTGACCTCGACCGCCCTGAGGGCCTCGACCGGCAGGACCCGCTCGCCCAACCGGGTCCGCAATGAGCTGGTCAGCGCATCCAGTCCGGCCTGCGTTCCGTCGTACCGGAGCCGGAGGATCCCGATGCCGTCCCAGACGACAGTGCCGTTCGTGCTTGTCAGCTCACCACTTGCCACCCTGCCCATCTTCCCCGCTGACCGGGTCCACCGCAGGTCCCTGCGGGTAAGTACCTTTTTCCCGCCCTGACCCAAGCCGACTTGCCTGTGTGGGCCACCCGCCCTCAAGCCTTCTTCATTTCTTTCCTTGCCCTGACCCGAGCCGACTTGCGTGTCAGGGCCACAATGAGATGTGACCCATTACGACTTGGTAGTCATCGGGACAGGATCCGGCAATACGATCGTGAACAGGCGGTTCGCCGACCGGAAGGTCGCGATCGTCGAGCGCGGCACCTTCGGCGGCACCTGCCTGAACGTCGGTTGCATCCCGACCAAGATGTTCGTGCACGCCGCCGACGTCGCCGCGACCCCGTCGGAGAGCGCACGCTACGGCATCGACGAGGAACTGCTCGGCGTCCGCTGGCCCGACGTCCGGGACCGGATCTTCGGCCGGATCGATCCGATCGCGGCCGGCGGGTCGGAGTACCGGCACCACGACCCGGACAACGCGAACGTCACCGTGTACGACGGGACCGGCCGGTTCACCGGGTTCAAGGAGCTGACCGTCGACAACAAGGACGGGTCGATGAGCGTGTTCAGCGCCGACCAGTTCGTGCTCGCGACCGGCAGCCGGCCGATCGTGCCGCCGATCCCTGGGCTCGAGGAGACCGGGTTCCACACCTCGAACACGGTCATGCGGCTGGAGGAGTTGCCACGCCGGCTCGCGATCATCGGCAGCGGGTTCGTCGCGGCCGAGTTCGCGCACGTGTTCGCGTCGTTCGGGGTCGAGGTCACGATCGTCGCCCGCTCGAACTTACTGCTCCGGCACGAGGACAGCGAGCTCGCGGCGGCGTACACGAAGATCGCCCAGGAGCTGTACGACGTACGCCTGAACCACGAGACCATCCGGGTGGAGCGACGCAACGACGGCTCGATCCTGGTCGGGATGCTGAACCCCGACGGCGCCGACGAGCTGATCGTCGACGAGCTGCTGATCGCGGTCGGCCGGGAACCGAACTCGGACCTGCTGAACCTGGCCGCCACCGGCGTCGAGGTCGACAGCGAGGCGCGGGTCGTCGTCGACGAATACCAGCAGACCACTGTCGACGGCATCTACGCGCTCGGGGACGTCACGACGCCCCACCAGCTGAAGCATGTCGCGAACCACGAGGCGCGGGTCGTGAAGCACAACCTGCTCAACCCCGACGACCGGATCGAGGCCGACCACCGCTTCGTCCCGCATGCGGTCTTCAGCGCGCCGCAGATCGCCTCCGTCGGCCTCACCGAGGAGGAGGCGAAAGAGCGCGGGATCCCTTATGTCAAAGCGGTCGAGCGGTACGCCGATATCGCGTACGGCTGGGCGATGGAGGACACGACCGGATTCGCGAAGATCCTCGCCGACCCGAAGACCGGCCAGATCATCGGCGCGCACATCATGGGCCCGCAGGCGCCGACCCTGATCCAGCCGATCATCCAGGCGATGAGCTTCGAGCTCGACGCCTACGCAATGGCCCGCGGCCAGTACTGGATCCACCCCGCCATGCCTGAACTGATCGAGAACGCCCTGCTCAAGCTGGACCTACACCCGGAAGGCTGAGATCACGTCGGCGACCGTGTCGAGCGTCTCGAGGTCGGGGAGGCTGATCATCACCTCGGCCACACCGGCCTCGGACAGCTCGCGAAACCGGCCGATCTGGTCGTCGACCGTGCCCGCGTTCACCAAGGCGGCGTACCGCGCCGGGTTCACGTTGCGAGGCCGCAGCTTCTGGACGAGCTGGTCGAGCTCCTGAGAGTCCTTGCCCACAAGCGTTGTCGAGAGGTGCGTCAACTCGACGGGTCTGTCTCCGAGGAGCCCGGAGGCCTTCCGTACTGCGGTGACATCCCCGAACACATTCACCGCATCCGCATACCGAGCTGCAAGCCGGAGCGTGCGGGGCCCACTCCCGCCGACCAGCACCGGCAGGTGTTCCTGCAGCGGTCGTGGGTAGCACGTGGTGTCCGGTACGTCGAGAACCTTGCCGTGGAACGGTTTGTTGCCTGGTCCCCATAAGACCGGCAGCAGCTGCAGCGCGTCCTCGAGCAGCGCATACCGCTCAGCCACCGGCGGGAACGACCACCCATAAGCCTTGTGCTCCGCCTCGAACCACGCGAGCCCGACCCCACACACCGCCCGCCCGCCACTCAACACGTCGAGCGTCGCCGCGATCTTCCCCAGGTGCGCGACGTTCCGGTACGTGATCCCCGAAACCAACGTCCCGAGCCGCACACGCGTCGTACAGGCAGCCAGATACCCCAGGGTCGTCCAACTCTCCAGGAAGTCGTCCCAAGCCCGCCCCACCTGCGGAATCTGCCGGAAATGATCCATCACGTAGATCGCATCAAATCCCACCGCCTCCGCCCGCGCGGCCACCTCGCGAACCCACTCCGCCATCCCGGCCCGCCCAGCCGGATGCGTGTAACTGCTCAACTGCAGCCCGAACCGCAGCCCGCTCGGCCTCTCCGCCTGCCGCACGGCTGCCGCGCCTGCCTGCACGAACGCCTCGGGAACCACCCGAACGGCCGTCGGCTGCAGAACCTGGTCGTACCCTTCGTCCGGCAGGTCCTTCTTCACCGCCGCCCATGACCGCAACTGCGAGGTCAGCACATCGGCCGGGATCCGCTTTGCCGACCGCTCCCGGTTGCGCCGCCGGCACTCGTCGGCCGGCGTGTCAAAGCCGACCGCCACACAAGGCATCCCGGCCTCACGCGCCAGCTCCAGCCACCGGATCCGCCGTTCCTTGTCCAGTCCCAGGGTGTCGATGACAGTCGTCAGCCGCCGCCCGATGCGTTGCTTCACCGCCACATCCAGTAAGGCGAACGCATCCGCACTCGCCGCGATGTCGTCCTCGCCGGCACCCACCAACGCCCGCAATCGATCACTCGACACGATCAGCTCAGGAGCAAATAGTTCGGCCGCCCACGTCGACTTCCCCGACGCCCCCGGCCCGACCAGGATCACCACACACGGCGACGGCAGCTTGAGTTCCACACAAAGCAGTTTCCACCACCGATAGCATTTCGGGATGCGATTGTTCGTGGCTGTGGTGCCACCTATCGAGGTTGTGGAGGATCTGAACGAGTTCGTCGAGCCGCGGCGGGAGCATCCGGATGACGACATTCGGTGGGCCTCCGACCAGCACTGGCACATCACGCTGGCGTTCCTCGGCGACGTACCGGACTGGAAGACCGAGGAGCTCGAGGAGCGGCTGGAATCGGCTGCACGGCGGCAGAAGCCGTTCGAGCTGCAGCTCACCGGCGCGGGCGCGTTTCCCGGCGTACCGGACGCGCGGGTTGTGTACGCCGGAGTGCGCGACGACACCGAATCACTCCAGCATCTGTCGATGACCACGCGGGCGGCAGCGAGTCGCGCTGGCGTCCCGGTCGAGGGCCGGAAATTCACCCCGCATGTCACGTTGGCCCGGTTGCGGCGGCCGATCGACGCGACCAGGTGGGTCAGGATCTTCGACACGTACGAGAGTCCGGTCTGGACCGCGGGTAGTCTGCGACTGATCGCATCCCGGCTCGGTGAGGGTCCGGGCCACAGTGCGGCGTACGACACAGTAGGCGAATGGGACTTCTTAGGTTAACCTCAGCAAGGTTAGCCGTACCTAATGCTCTGGAAGTGTCGCCGCCATGCTCGCGAACTATCTGATCGGACTCCGTGAAGGACTCGAGGCCTCGCTGGTTGTCAGCATCCTCGCTACGTTCCTGGTCAAGTCCGGACATCGCGATCGACTGAAACTGGTCTGGATCGGTGTTGCCTCGGCGCTCGGCGTCGCAGCGGTCGCCTGGGGCCTGCTCCAGTTCGTCACCGCGCTGACCGCGAAGTCGTTCACCACCCAGGAGACCGTCGGCGGGGTGATGTCGATCCTCGCAGTCGGCTTCGTCACCTGGATGATCTTCTGGATGCGCAAGGCGTCCCGCAGCATCGCCAGGGAACTGCGCGAGCGGATGGGGCAGGCCCTCGAGGTCGGCTCCCGCGCCGTGGTGATCCTCGCGTTCCTGGCGGTGTTCCGCGAGAGCATCGAGACCGCGTTCATCGTGTACGCGTCGGCCGCCACCGCGACCACCGCCGTACCGCTGATCGGCGTTCTGCTCGGTCTGGGTACGTCGGTGCTGCTGGGGATCGCGATCTACAAGGGCGCGGTGAAGATCAACCTGGCCGTGTTCTTCAAGTGGACCGGCGCGGTGCTCGTGCTGGTTGCGGCCGGCATCTTCGCGTACGGCTTCCACGACCTGCAGGAGGCCGGCATCCTGCCCGGGATCGGTCACCTGGCGTTCGACATCTCGCACGTGATCCCGCCCGCCAGCTGGTACGGCGTACTGCTCAAGGGCATCTTCAACTTCAACCCGGCGCCGACCGTGCTGGAAGCGACCGCGTGGGTCGTCTATCTCGTCCCGGTGATGGTGCTCTACTTCCGTCCGGTGAAGAGCTCCACGCCTCCGGCCGTCCCGGCGGCGAAGACCGCCGGCGAAGCGGCCTGATCCACCCCTCACATCCCCGCTCAGGAGAACCATGTCCAGCTCATTGCCCCGCCGGGCCGCCGTTCTCGGCGTCGTCCTCAGCATCGGCGCGCTGACCGCGTGCGCGAAGGACGAGCCCGCGGCCAAGGACGACGGCACCGGCCCGATCTCGGTGAAGGCAACCGACTCGGGCTGTGACCTGAGCCGCCGCGACGTGAAGGCCGGCACCAGCACGTTCTCCGTCTCCAACGGTGGCAGCAAGATCACCGAGTTCTACGTGTACGCCGAGGGCGACCGGGTGATGGGCGAGGTCGAGAACATCGGGCCGGGCCTGAAGCGGGACCTGATCGTCGAGCTGCCGACCGGCAAGTACCAGGCGGTCTGCAAGCCGGGCATGGTCGGCGACGGGATCCGCGGCGACCTCACCGTGACCGGTGCTGCGGCCGCGCAGGCCGACACCGACACCGAGCTGCAGCAGGCGACCTCGAGTTACCAGCGCTACGTGAACTCGCAGGCGATCGCGCTGGAGCAGAAGACGGCAGAGTTCGTCGCCGCGGTGAAGGCCGGCGACGTCGCCAAGGCGAAGGCGCTCTTCCCGGTGTCGCGGACGTACTGGGAGCGGATCGAACCGGTCGCGGAATCGTTCGGCGATCTGGACCCGAAGATCGACGCGCGGGTGAACGATGTGGAGCCCGGCACCGAGTGGACCGGGTACCACCGGATCGAGCAGGCGCTCTGGGTCTCGAACTCCACGAAGGGCATGGAGAAGTACGCCGACCAACTGCTGGCCGACGTGAAGACGGTGGTGGCGAAGGCCAAGGTGGTGAAGCTGACGCCGCTGCAGCTGGCCAACGGCGCGAAGGAACTGCTCGACGAGGTTGCCACGGGCAAGGTCACCGGCGAGGAGGACCGCTACTCGCACACCGACCTGTGGGACTTCCAGGCCAACGTCGAGGGCTCGCAGGCCGCCATCCAGGCACTCCGCCCGGCGCTGCAGTCACGCGACGCGGCGCTCGTCACCCAGCTGGACACGAACTTCAAGGCCGTCTTCGCGGCGCTGGCCAAGTACCGCGACGGCGAAGGCTTCAAGCCGTACACCGCCTCCGAAACCGAGAAGAAGGCTCTAGGCGTCGTAGTCGACGGCCTCGCCGAGCCGGTCAGCCAAGTAGCCGGAGTAATCGCCCAAAAATGACTGAGCGCAAAGGAATCTCGCGGCGCGGCTTGTTCGGGGCCGCGGGAGCAGCTGTGGCGACGGGAGTTGCCGGGTACGCCGCGCACTCGGCGCTCACCAGCGAACCCTCGCAGGCGGCTGATAACAGCGGGCCGGTTGAGTTTCATGGGCCGCATCAGGCCGGTATCACCACGCCGGTCCAGGATCGGCTGCACTTCGCCGCGTTTGATGTGACGACGACGAGTCGGGACGATCTGATCGCGCTGCTGAAGGAATGGACCGCCGCGGCCGCGCTGCTGACGGCCGGGCGCGACATCGGTCAGTACGGCGCGGTGAACGGGCCGGACGAGGCCCCGCCCGAGGACACCGGCGAGGCGGTCGGTCTGCCGCCGGCTCGGTTGACGATCACCGTCGGGTTCGGGCCGTCGTTGTTCGACAAGCGGTTCGGTCTCGCCGCCAAACGCCCGAAGGCCCTGGTCGACCTGCCGCACTTCATCGGCGACGACCTCGACCCGACCCGCTCGTACGGCGACATCGCCGTACAGGCCTGCTCCGACGATCCGCAGGTCGCAGTACACGCGATCCGCAACCTCGCCCGGATCGGCTTCGGGCGCGTCGCCGTACGGTATTCCCAGCTCGGATTCGGCCGTACGTCGTCGACGTCGCGGGCGCAGGCGACGCCGCGGAACCTGTTCGGGTTCAAGGACGGGACGAACAACCTCAAGCTCGAGGACGCCGACAAGCTCGAGCAGCAGCTGTGGGTGCAGCCCGAGGACGGCCCGGACTGGATGGTCGGCGGCTCGTACCTGGTGTCGCGACGGATCCGGATGAACATCGAGATCTGGGACCGTACGTCGCTCGGCGAGCAGGAAGGCATCATCGGCCGGGGCAAGGGCACCGGCGCCCCGCTCGGCAAGGCCGACGAGTTCGACGCGCTCGACTTCAACGCCAAGCAGGCCGACGGTCAGCCGAAGATCCCGGCCGACTCGCACGTCCGCCTCGCCCACCCCAACTTCAACAACGGCGCTGAACTCCTGCGCCGCGGCTACAACTTCGTCGACGGCTCCGACGGCCTGGGCCGCCTCGAAGCCGGCCTCTTCTTCCTCGCCTACCAGCGCGACCCGCGCAAGCAGTTCATCCCGATCCAGAACCAACTCGCCAAGCACGACACGATGAACGAGTACATCCACCACGTCGGCTCCGGCATCTTCGCCTGCCCGCCCGGCGTCAGCCCCGGCTCCTACTGGGGCGAAAAACTCTTCAGCTGAACCGCTCGCTTCGCACGCTGCCGCGGTGAGCAGCGCTCAGGTTCTGGGAAGGGCACGCAGGGCGATCTCCACCGTCGCGTACAGGCGGGCCCGATCGGCCCCGGCGGCGGCGTGCACCGCGTTTCCCTCGCTCACGGTCATCACGTAGCGCGCGAGGTCGGCCGGGTCGGTGCCGGCGGGCAGGTCGCCCTCGTCGACCGCGCGGGCCAGGCGCTCGGCCAGCTGCTGCTCGCCGGCCAGGCGGCTCGCGGCCAAGAACTGCGCCACCTGACCGTTGTCGCTGCCGCCCGCCAGGCCGCCCTGGATCGACAGGCAGCCGGCGGGCCGGCCGGGCTGCGTGAGCGCGTCGGCATTCGCCTTCAAGAACTTTTCGACGGTCGCGTACGCGGTCGGCTCCGCGAGCGCCTCCCGGGCGTACGCCATGTCGTACTCCGCGTAGCGCGCAACGGCCCGTCGGAACAGCTCCTCCTTGTTGCCGTACGCCGCGTACATGCTCGGGCGGTTGATGCCCATCGCGTCGGTCAGATCGGCCAGCGACGCGCCCTCGTAGCCGTGCTCCCAGAACACCTCGATGGCCCGGTCGAGCGCCGCGTCCGCGTCGAAGCCCCGCGGCCGTCCTCGTGTCTTCGCCGTCACACCGCTGATTCTAACCGCTCGGTACAGAAATATCCCGGAAGGTGCTACCGTTCCCTTCCATACCGAACGGTACATAATTTTGAGTAGGCCATGAAACACGGACTCACCAAGGAGAACTTCTGATGGGACAGCTCGACGGCAAGACCGCCCTCGTCACCGGCGCCACCTCCGGCATCGGTCTCGCGGCCGCCCGGTTGCTG
This sequence comes from Kribbella pratensis, assembly GCF_004365355.1. GTDB lineage: Bacteria > Actinomycetota > Actinomycetes > Propionibacteriales > Kribbellaceae > Kribbella. The sequence goes on from NZ_SODP01000003.1 coordinate 394,294, forward strand.
GCCGGCGAGGGCGCACACGTCTTCGTGACCGGCCGGCGGACGGAGGCCCTGGACGCCGTGGCCTCCGACAGCATCACCCCGATCCAGGCCGACGTCTCCAACCTCGACGACCTGGACAGCGTCTACGCCGCGATCTCCGACCGCGGCCAGGGCCTGGACATCCTCTTCGCCAACGCCGGCGGCGGCGAGTTCTCGGCGCTGCCCGATGTCACCTGGGACCACTACGCGACAACCTTCAACACCAACGTGGGTGGCACGATCTTCACCGTGCAGAAGGCGTTACCGCTGCTCAACCCCGGCGCCTCGGTGATCCTGACCAGCTCCAACATCGACGTCAAGGCAGCGCCCGCGTTCAGCATCTACGCCGCCACAAAGGCCGCCGTACGCTCGTTCACCCGTAGCTGGGCGGCCGAACTGGTCGAGCGCGGCATCCGCGTCAACGCCATCGCCCCCGGCCCGATCAACACGCCCGGCCTCGCGGGCCTGGCCGGCAGCCCCGAGGATGCCGCTCAACTCCTGAAGGGGCTCGCGTCGGGCGTCCCGATGAACCGCCTCGGGGCCCCCGAGGAGATCGCCACCACGGTCCTGTTCCTGGCCACGCCGGCCAGCGCCTACATGACCGGCGCGGAGATCTACGTCGACGGCGGCGCCAGCCAGATCTGACCCCGGTCGATCACTCACCCGTAGCTTCGGTCCCGCCAAGAATCCGCACGTCAAACACTTGCCAATCAAGGAGAGAGCATGCCGAACGCAGTTGTGTTGACCGACTTCGGGGCACCCGAGGTATTGCGCTGGCAGGAGGTCGTCCTGCCCGAGCCAGGTCCCGGGCAGGTGCGCCTCAAGGTGGCTGCGGCCGGCGTCGGTCCCACCGACCTGGCGATCCGCTCCGGCCGGCTGCGGGCCTTCGGAGCGGCGCCGGGCGGCGTACTCGGCTTCGAGGCGGCGGGCACCGTGGACCTGGTCGGGCCGGGCGTCACCGGGGTATCGGTGGGCGACGAGGTCGCCGCGCAATTGCTGAGCCTGGGCGGCTATGCCGAGTTCGCGCTCGCCGAGATCTGGACCGCCAAGCCGGCAGGCGTGTCGTGGGAGGACGCCGCCGCGTTGCCCGCGTCGGCCGAGGCGGCTGTCCGGGTACTCGATGACGTCCGGCTGGAAGGCGGGCAGACGCTGTTGCTGTTCGGCGGCGGAGGATCGGTCGGCATCATCGCGACCCAGTTGGCGGTGGCCCGGGGCGCTCGGGTACTCAGCGTGGTCCGCGGCCACGACGAGCGGCTGGTCGGCGAACTGGGCGCCGAGCCGGTGAAGCTCGGCGATACGGTCCGGGCCGACGCGGCGGTCGATGCGGCCGGAACGGGGGTGCTTCGAGAAGCTCTCGCTGCGGTCGGCGATCCCCGACGGGTGGTAAGTCTCTCCGATCCGCAGGCGGCCGATTTCGGCGTACGTGTGTCCGGTCCGCGCCCGCAGGCGGCGACGGCCGCGCTCGCCGAGACCATGCAGATGCTCGCGGCCGGACGGCTACGGCTCCGGGCACAGCGGACAGTCCCGCTGCCCGAGGCCGCCGAGGCCCACCGTCAACTCGAGGCCGGCACGCGGGAGAAACTGATCCTCATCCCGTGAGACCGGCTCCCGAAAGGTCGACGGTGAGAGTGGCCGGGTGTTCGGTGCGAACACCCGGCACGTAGTCCTCGAAGTACATGCGTCCTATTTGACCGCGCCGGCGGTCACACCGGCGACGAAGTGGCGCTGGGCGAGGAGGAAGCCGATGACTACCGGGACGCTGACGACCAGGGCGGCGGCCATGATCTGGTTCCAGTAGATGTTGGTCTGGGTGGAGTACTGGCGTAGGCCCACGGACAGGGTGCGGTTCGCTTCGGTGGTCATCACCGAGGCGAACAGGACCTCTCCCCACGCGGTCATGAACGAGTAGATCGCGACCGCGATCACGCCAGGCCGCGCAGCGGGAAGTACGACGCGCCACAGCGCGCCCATCGGCCCACAGCCGTCCACCAGCGCAGCCTCGTCCAGCTCGCGCGGGATGCTGTCGAAGTACCCGGCGAGCATCCAGATCGAGAACGGCAGGCTGAACGTCAGGTACGTGATGATCAGCCCGAGCCGCGTCCCGACCAGCTGCAGCCCGAACGAGTTGTTGATGTTCACGAAGATCAGGAACAACGGCAGCAGGAACAGCACGCCCGGGAACATCTGCGTCGACAACACCGTCGTGGTGAACGCCGTCCGCCCGCGGAACCGGAAGCGGGACACCGCGAACGCGGCCAGGATCGCGATCGCCACCGAGAACACCGTCGCCGACACGGAGACGATCGTGCTGTTCACGAAGTACCGGGCCAGCGGCACCGTCTTCCACATGTCCACGAACGGCGCCAGCGTCAGGTTCGACGGCCACCAACTGAACGCGCCCTGCACGTCCTTCAGCGGCTTGAGCGACGACGTGATCATCACGTAGAGCGGGACGAGCACGAACAGGCCGAGTACCGTCAGCACGACACCGCGGTAGATCTTGAACCCCTGGGTCTCACGCACGACGCGACCTCCTTCCGGTGACGAGCAGATACGCGCCGGTGACGATCATCAGGAAGATCAGCAGCAGGACGGACATCGCCGCCCCGGTGCCGAAGTTCCAGGTCAGGAACGACGCGTTGTAGATGTGGAACGTGATCAGGTCACCGGCCGGCGGCTGCGCCGTACCGAACAGCACGTACGGCGTGTTGAAGTCGCTGAACGTCCACAGGAAAAGGACCAGCACCAGCACCAGGTTGACCGGGCGCAGCGAGGGCAGCGTGATGTTGCGCCACTGCCGGAGGTTGCCGGCGCCGTCGACCGACGCGGCCTCGTACAGATCGCCCGGGATGCTCTGCAGGCCGGCCATCAGCGTGAGGAACGCGAAGGTCCACAGCTTCCAGGTCGCGACCGTGATCAGCGAGACCAGCGCATTGCTGCCGATCAGCCAGAACGTCCGGCCGTCGCTGAGGTGCAACTGGTTCAGCACGTGGTTCACGGCGCCGGTGTCGCGCTGGAGCATGAAGTTCCAGGTCAGGATCCCGGCGTACGCCGGCAACGCGTACGGCACCAGGAAGAACGTCCGGATGATGCCGCGACCGCGGAACGGCGGCTGCAGCGCGACCGCGGCGGCCATCCCGAGCACCCACGACAGCGCGACCGTGATCAGCGAGAAGGCGACGGTGACGCCGAACGACTTCAGCAGGCCCTCACCGACCGCGTTGTTGAAGTCCAGCGCGACCTTGTAGTTGTTGAGCCCGGCGCTCGGAGCCGCGGACCAGTTCGCGATGAAGAACTTGGTCAGCTTGATGAAGCTCATCCAGATGCCGACCAGCATCGGGATGATGTGGATCAGCAGTTCGGCCAGCACGGCCGGCGCCAGCAGCAGATACGGCAGCCACCGGTTCAGGCCGGGACGGTGTTCGGGGCCGCGTTTGGTCTTCTTCGCAGGCTTCGCGGCGGCCGGCGTCGCTTCCTGTGTGGCGACGGACATCGACTGGTCGCCTCCTGTCTGTCGGATCGGGGGTGGGGGCTGACGCGGGCAGTGGCCCGGACGCGTAGTCCGGGCCACTGAGCGCGGGTCAGCTACCTGCGGCCACCTGATCCTGGGCGGTCTTCAGGGCCGCCTTCACATCGTCGGCCGTGACCGTGCCACCGGTGGCGATCTTGGCGAACATCGAGTTCATCGCCTTGCCGACGGTGCTCTCGAACTGGTCCTCGGCCGGCACCAGCGGAAGCGGCTTGGACTTGGTGTTGTAGACGTCCTGGAACGTCGCAGCCTCGGCCGCGTCGGTGGTGAAGACCGGCTTGGCGTCCTTCAGCACCGGCAGCGAGGAGAACGGCTTGCCCAGTGTGGTCTGGGTCTGCGCGTCGGTCATGTACTTGACGAACTTCAGCGCCGCGTCCTTGTGCTTGGTGTTCTTGAACACCGACAGGTTGATACCGGCCACGTGGCTGGCGACCTGCTCGGCGCCGGACGGAGCCGGGAACGGCACGACGCCGTACTCGCCGGCCTTCATGCCGTTGGCAACGATCGAGGAGTCGGCGTTGTTCTGGTTGATGACCATCGCGACCTTCTTGGTGGCGAAGTCGTTGACCGACTTGGTGCCGTTGTCGTACTGCGCGTTCGACGGATTCGCGACCTTGTCCTTCTGCATCAGGTCGAGGTACCGCAGGACGCCCTGCACGTTGCCGTCACCGGTGAAGGTCGGCTTGCCGTCCTTGTCGAACCAGTCGGCCTTGTTCTGCGCGGCGTTGATGAACGCGAAGTGCACGTTCTCGGTGTAGCTACCGGCCGCCAGCGCCATGCCCCACTGCTTCTTCGCGGGGTTGGTCAGCTTCTGCGCGTCGGTGACCATCTCTTCCCACGTCTTCGGCGGCTGCAGACCGGCCGCGGCGAACATCGCCTTGTTGTAGTACAGGCCGTAGGCCAGACCGTAGAGCGGGACCGAGGTCGGGTCGGTGCCTTCCTTGCCGCCGGTCGCCAGAGCCGTCGGCACGAACTTGTCCTTCCCGCCGATCGCGCCCATCGCGTCGCCGTCGAACGGCAGGAACGCGTCGGTCGCCTGCAGCGAGGCCGCCCAGGTGTTGCCGATGTTGACCACGTCCGGCGCCTGGCCGGAGGTGATCGCGGTCTGGATCCGCGTCTGCAGATCGTTCCAGCCGATCACCTCGAGGTTGACCTTGATGCCGGTGTCCTGGGTGAACTTCTGCAGGACCGGGGTCAGCACCTCCTTGTCGTTGTCCAGGCTGGTGCCCTGGTTGCTGGCCCAGTAGGTCAGCGTCTGGTCACCACCGGAACCGCCGCCGGAGGAGTCATTCTTGTCGCCCCCACCGCACGCGGCGAGGCTGATTCCCATGGCGGTCGCCGCCACCGCGGCTACAAACGAACGCAGTCTCACGTCGGACTCCCTCGTCCCGTCGAGCCTCCACAGAGCTGCGAAGGCGGATCGGCCCCATACTGACCTAACCGGTTAAGTTTCGAAACCCTAACCGGTTCAGTTCCGGGGTCTTCGTTACGACCTCGTGACTGATCCAACCTCTCGCGAGGTTCCGGTAAACGCAATCCAACACTCTCCGAATTCGCCTGAATTCACAGAGTCTTGAAACTGGTCAGAAAGGCGCCGGACCGCTCGAATCCCGGGCCTGCAGCTCGCCCGCCGGGGCCTGTTCGTGCATTTCGTTCTCGCCGGTGACGATCCGAAGCAGCAGATCGGCAGCCGCCCGCCCGCGTTCCATCGTCTTCTGGTTGACCGCGGTGATGCCGGGCCGCGCGAGTTCGCACAGCGGCGAGTCGTCCCAGGCGAGGATCGAGACCTCGGCCGGCACCGCCGTACCGAGATCCATCGCGACCCGCAGCGCCGCGACCGCCATCAGGTCGTTGCCGAGCACGATCGCAGTCGGCGGATCCGGATCGGTCAGCAACTGCCGGGTCAGCTCGGCGCCGTCGTCGTAGCGGTAGCTGCCCTCGATCTGCCGTACGGCGACCCCGCGCCGTTCGGCCTGTTCCTGCAGGACCTGCACCCGCAACCGCTCGTGGACGAACGTGAACGGCCCGCTGATATGCGCGATGTTGCGGTGCCCGAGCTCGACCAGATGATCGAGCAGCAGCCCGACCGTCTCCTCCGGCGAGCTGATCAACCGCCCGACCGAATCGTCGGGCGCGTTCGAACTCACCACCACGCACGGAACCCCGAGCTCGGTCAGCAGCGGGATCCTGGGGTCGTCGTCGTGCTCGTCGAACAGGATGAACCCGTCGACGCGTCCCTGCCGCGACCACCGCCGCAGTACGTCGAGATCCTCGCCGTGCTCGCCCGTGAGCCGGAGCAGCAGCGACGAGTCGACCTCGTTCAGGTACTGCTCGATGCCGACCAGTGTGCGCATGTAGAACGCTTCGGTGGAGATGAGCGCGGGGTCGCGCGCGATGACGATCCCGATCGTCCGCGTCCGGCTCGCCGACAGCGCGACCGCGGCGGAGTTCGGGTGGAAGCCCAGCTCCTCGGCCAGGTCGAGCACGCGCTGCCGGGTCTCCTCGCTGACGCCGGCACGCCCGTTCAGCGCGTACGAGACCGAGGCCTTCGAGATGTGCAACCGCTGCGCGAGATCGCTGATCGTGACCCGATGACTCCGGCGCGTGCTGCTCTGTGGGCCGTCGTCGCCGACCTCGCCGCCGTCGGTCACAGATCCGCTCGTCGTCATCGCCTGGCTCCCCGCACAGAGGGGAGGTTAGCAGCGGCATTTCGGGACTGGCGGGGCTCCGGTGTTTTGGATAGCGTTTTCCCATGCTGCCGAATGAGCCGTTGCGACTCGATTTCCTGCCATGGGAGTACAAGCGAACGGCCTCCGATGCCGACCGCGATCGCCAGGCCGAGCGGCAGTCGCGCCTCGGCGGGTCGGTCCGGCTCGCCGCCGACGTGTACGTCGCGGAGTCGGCCGCCGTGTACTGCGACGAGCTGACCATGGGGGAGCGCTCGTACATCGCCGCGCACGCCTATGTCACCGGAAACATCGCGCTCGGATCCGACTCCACGATCAACCCGTTCTCCGCCGTCCGCGGCAACGTGACGATCGGCGACGGCGTACGGATCGGCGCGCACACGTCGTTGCTGGCGTTCAACCACGGCACGGCTCCCGGTCAGCCGATCTTCAAGCAACCTCACACCGCCCTCGGCATCACGATCGGCGACGACGTCTGGATCGGTTCCAATGTGACGATCCTCGACGGTGTCACGGTCGGCCCGCACACCATCATCGGCGCCGGTGCGGTTGTCACCAAGAACGTCCCGGCCAACTCGGTCGCCGCCGGCAACCCCGCCCGCGTCCTCCGCTCGCGAACAGGATCCTCCATGCCAGGTGACCTCCGGACCCAGTTGACCGCCTTCGCCGCCAAGGCGCGCTCGCAGGTGGACGACGTACTCGCTCGCTGTTGGGACGGCGAGCGATTCGTCGACCGTCCTGACCTCGGCCACGAGCCGGCGGTCCGCCCGTGGTGCGACGCCATCGAGATCGCCGACCTGCTGGTACGTCGTACTCCGCTCGGTCACACTCGCGACGACCTGGTCCGCCGGTTGCGTCACCGGCAGGACCCGAAGACCGGACTGGTCGCACCAGGGGACCTCTCCGACTCCGGGCTGGACGTGCCGGACGACGGCAAACTCTCTGTCCTGGAAGGGCCCGCCGGCTACCACGTGCTGTGTGTCGGCTACGCGCTCCAGTTGCTCGGCAGCAGCTTCGAGCACCCGATCGACACCACATTCGACTTCACCGACCTTGACAATTTGCCCTGGGCAAGGAGGTCCTGGTCGGCCGGGTCCGGTATCGACCACCTCGGCACCGCGATCGCCCGGAATCTCCATGACCACTGCGAATCCGGGCCGCTCGAAGCCCTGATGGGTTGGCTCGTCACGAGGGTCGATCCAACGACCGGTGCTTGGGGTCACCAACATCCCGACGACGGCTGGCTGCAGGTCGTGAACGGGTTCTACCGCCTCACCCGCGGAACGTACGCGCAGTTCGGCCTCCCGCTGCCGTACCCCGAACAAGCGGTTGCGACTGTCCTTGCTCATAGCAACGACCGCCGCATGTTCACCGGTGACAACTACAACTCCTGCAACATCCTCGATGTCATCCACCCGTTGTGGCTGGCCCGCAAACAGACGACGTACGGCGAGCAGGACGGTCGCCGCTGGGCCGAGGAACAACTGCGTGCGATCCTCCCGCGGTGGGTCGACGGCGCCGGCTTCGCGTTCGCTCCCGACGGCACCGACGACCGCGCAATTCCAGGCCTCCAAGGCACCGAGATGTGGCTGGCCATCATCTGGCTGCTGTCGGACTACCTGGGCCTGTCCGACGCCCTCGGCTACCGCCCCCGCGGCGTACACCGCCCCGAACCACTCGTCACTCTCCACACGCCCGGGGTCCGCAACTACCCACTGGTGTGAACGACCCGGACGGGGGTCCACTAGCCTGAGCAAGTGGACCCCCGGACTCGTCGACTCATCACCTCGGTCGTGCTGGCAGCGCTCGTCGCGATCGTCGTGATCGCAGCGATCATCCGGTGACGGTCGAGGAACCCAGAACGACATACGGCTGGTTGGACAGGTCGGCAGCCAGACCGGGGTAGAGCGCCTGTCCTCCGGTCCGGTGCTGCACGCTGAAGAAGTACATCAGCGGGTACGTCGACGACGTGTACTCACTGTCGATCGTGCCGGACAACGTCTGCCCTGACAGCTCCATCGGGACCTGTTGCCATGGCTTCGACTGGTCCACGTGCCGGTAATGCAGTGTCGCGCCGATCACATCTGGCTCCACCACGTCCAGCGACAGTGTGACCGGCTTGCCCCGGTCGAAGCTCGCCGGCACCTTGTGGTCGACGCCGGCGGTGGCCGGCCGGGCCGGTGCTTGGGCCAGCTGGGTGACCTGCTGCGTGCCCGTCGCCTCCTTCAGTTCCTCTTCGAGGGCTGCAAGGTCGGCGTCGATGGCCGGGATCCGGTCCTCCCAGTGACCGTGTTCTGACGTCTCGATCCCGAACCGCAGGTCGGGCTGGTAGACGCCGTCGACGATGCCCGGGATCTCGGCGTAGGCGTCCCGCGCCGCCTGGCAGGCCTCGACCGCCGACTCCAAGGCACTGACCTGCTTGGTGGTCCGATAGATCGAGTAGTCGACCGCGGCGCGGAACTTGCCGGCGAAGAACCGCCCCATCCGGACCAGGATCTCCAGATCGATCAGAACCCGGCGGACCTGTGCGTCGGACTCGTCCGCGGTTTCACGAGCGCGGTCGAGGGCCTGCTGCCCGTCGTCGACGAGTCGCTCGATCCACGCGGCGACCTCGAGCGGGGTGTACTTCGCCGATACCGAGCCGCTCGCCAGCGCCGCGACGTACTCGTCGATGGCGTAGAACGTCGTCGGGTCGAACGGGCTCACGCCGCCCCAGTTCACCGGCGGGTCGGTGTCGGCGGCGTAGTGGGGCGACTCGACGCGCGACGAGATCGGGAGGTTGAGGTACACCTCCGGCCAGTAGCCGTTGTTCGATCCGCCGACGCCGTGGACCACGGTCACCAGCGGGAGGATCCGGCTCAGCGGGCTGAGGGCGTCCTCGACGTGTGCGGCAGCCTCGCCGTACGTCGCGCGCAGGTGACGACGCCACGTCTCGGGCTCGGCGTCGGGGTTGTAGAGCAGCCGGCCCCACAACAGGTAGCCGTAGCGGTACTTGGTCCACTCCCGGTTGTCAGACAACCTGAGGTCCTCGCGGACGTACGGGTCGCGCTTGCCCGGTTCGCCGCTGCCCTTGCGTCCCTTGAAGAACAGCGGTTCGCAGAAGTCGACACCGCGGGATCCACCGAACGTCGACAGCCGCCCGTACCCGGCCGCGATCGCGGGATCGCCCCACGCCAGCAACTTCTGGGTTCCCGGCCAGACCCGGAACATCAGGTCGACGGTCCGGTCCTCGCGCAGGAAGTCGCCGTACCCGTAGCGGGTGAACCGGCGGGAGAACTCGGTGATGCCCTTCAGTTCGTGGCCGGGCGGGATCGGCTTGGCCGTCTCCTTGGCCCGGATCGAGGCCTGGTGATACGGCAGGCCGACGTGCTCGGCCCAGTACTTCGCCGACAGCACCGGCGACAGGTTCGGTAGGTCGACGGCGTCGAGCAGGGCCTGGTCGACCCCCTTGGCGTGCATGTCGACCTCGAGCGGCCGGCCGACCGAGTTCGCGCCTTCGAACACCGCCCGCCAGAAGATCTCGTGCTTGTCGTCGGGGATGCCGCCTTCGTAGTGCACCCGGAAGGTGAGCCCGTCGATGTCGGGACACTCCGTGAGCAGCTTGGCGATTCCGGCCTTGCAGTACTCCGCGTGGGTCTCCGGACCGATCCCGGTGATCGGGTACCGATGCACCGAGTCGCGGCCGTAGTCGTACGCGTGGTTCCACAGCCCGAGCTGGAACTTCAGCCCGCGCCGTTTGCTCTCGGCAGCGATGAACCGCAGCGTGTCCAGGTTGCGCTTCTGCTCGTCTGCGCCGACGCCCTCGGCCTGTACCTCGTAGCCGTCCACGTCGAACAGGAACGGATAGACGAAGCACAGGTAGTTGTCGGTCGCGCCGTGCCGATCAGCGCCGTAGTTGTACTGCATGCCGAGCGCCAGGTGGAACCGGTTGAACCGCGACGCGGCCAACCAGGTGAGGTACTCGGTCCAGAACCGTCGGTCGTGGAACCAGGGCGAGTCCTCGTCCACGCTGGAGAATGACCGCACCACACCCCGGACCGGTACGGCGGGCTGCTCGGCGAAAGGCGTCGTGCCAGCGAGATCTTCGCCCGCTGCGACCCGATCCGCGAGTTCGAGTACTCCGCAGCGCAGGCCGATCTCGTCGTTGCTAACGACAACGATCTCGTCGTCGACACGGAGTACGGCGTACGACTCGGGCACGTCTGCGAGGTCCGCGGCAGGCACCTCGTCGAGGGTGGCCAGCCGCACCGGCGGGTCCGCGGCCGTGATCCCCTTCTCTGCCAGGGCTTGGACGAGCTGCTCCATCGCCCAGGTGGCGGTGCGGCCGGTGGTGACGGGGTTCTGCTCGTTCATAGGGCTCCAATCACTTGCCGTCGAGAGTCTTGCCGGCGTCGGCCATGAACTTCGGCACGCCTTGCTTGATCGAGATCTTGTTGAACGCGATGTCCTGGCTGACCTTCAGCAACAGGTCGCCGACCGCGGTCGAGGCAGCGGGGGACGCCTGGGGCGGGGGCGAGGAGTTCTTCAACGCCAGGTCGGTGTAGGCCAGCACCTGCTTCTCGCTCGCCGACAGGTCACTGCCCTTGACGAGCACGTCGCGCCCTTCGGACGAGGCCGGCGGTCCGCTGATCAGCCGCAACGTCTTCGCGGCGTCAGCGCCGTTCGCGAACCAGTTGATGAACGCGGCCGCATCGTCCAGTCGCTGGCTCTTGGCATTCAGCGACAGGAAGCTGCTCGGTGCCGGGAAGGTCCCGCACTTGCCGGCTTTGGTGTGCCGTGGTGGCAGCGTGATGTCGATCGTGTGGTCGGTCAGGTCCTGGAAACCGCCCTTGAGGTTGGGCGTCTGGATATGCGCGAGTGCCGCCTGCTTCTTGACCAGGGGCCCGTTCGGCCAGTCGCCGTACACGGCTTGCGCCGCGATGTCGGCGGGGATGGTGCCGCCGGTGGCCCGCAGCGCGGCCCAGTACTCGAACCACTCGGTCAGCGAGGCATCGGTGAAGGCGAGCGATCCGTCCTTGTACAGGTCCTCACCCTTGCCGCGCAGGAAGATCTGCAATGAGGCCGTGTCCCCGCTGGGGTCCTCAGCGCCGTAGATCTTCTTGCCGGACTTCTGCCGGATCTGGTTCGCCAACGTCGCGTACTCGGCCCAGGTCCAGGTCGGTTTCGGGTGCTCCAGACCGAGTTGGTCGAGCACCGTCACGTCGTACCCGATGCTGTAGGTGCTCATCGCGATCGGGATGCCGAACTGCTCGCCCTTCAACTGGCCCTGAACGAGCAGGTTGTGGTCGATCGGCTTGGTGTCGATGGTGTCCGGGATGTACTTCTGCAGGGACTGCAGCGCTCCGGCCGCGCCGTACTGGCCGATCCGTGGAGCGTCGATGTTGATCACGTCCGGGGCGTTGCCGCCGGCCATCTGGGTGGCGAGCTTGTCCCAGTACTCCGCGGTCGCGGTGCCCTCGAACACCATCTTCACGTTCTGATGCGTCGCGGTGTACTTGTCCGCGAGCTTGCTGCGCAGGCCGAGCTTGGTCGGGTCCCCGTAGCTCGAGAAGCGGACCGAGTTCTTCGCCTCCTTCGCCGCGGGGTCGAGGTTGCAGGCGGCCAGCAGCGGTGCGAGTACGCCGGCCGCGAGTCCGGCCTGCAGGAAGCGCCGTCGATCGATCTGTGTGGTCATGACAGGGGTCCTTTCGTGCTAGCCCTTCAGGCCGGTCGTGGCGATGCCCTCGACGATCCGGCGCTGGGCGAGAAGGAAGACGATGAAGGTCGGCACCAGCGACAGCACCGACATGGCCAGCAGTTGCCCGTACGACGAGTTGCCGGTCGCGTCGACGAACCGCCGCAACGCGACCGGAACGGTCTCGCTGCTGGGATAGGACAGGTAGATCAGCTGCGAGAAGAAGTCGTTGTACGTCCAGATGAAGGTGAAGATCATGGTGGTGATCAGCACCGGTCCGGTCAGCGGCAGGATGATCCGGCTGAAGATGCGGACCTTGCCGCAGCCGTCGATCATCGCGGCCTCGTCCAGCGTCCGCGGGATCGTGCGGATGAACTGGACCATCAAGAAGATGAAGAACGCGTCGGTGGCCAGGAACTTGGGCACCACCAGCGGGAGATAGGTGTTCACCCAGCCGAGGTGGAAGAACAGCACGTACTGCGGGATCAGCAGCGCGTGCGCCGGCAGCATGATCGAGCTGAGCATGATCGCGAAGAACACCTTCTTGCCGCGGAACTCCAGCCGGGCGAACGCGTACGCCGTGAGCGTGCAGGCGATGACGTTGCCGGCCACCGCGAGCACCGCGATCAGCATCGAGTTGATGTAGAACCGGGTGAAGGTGGGGTCGGTCGCGGTCCAGCCGGCGATGTAGCTGCGCGGGTCGAGCGAACTGGGGAACGGGTTGAGCTGCGAGAAGATGTCGGACTCGTCCTTGAAGGATCCGCCGACCATCCACAGCAGCGGATAGACCATGATCAGGGTGCCGGCGATGAGCGCGAGATGGGTCAGCCACCTGCGGGTGCGCCGCCGGGCTGCGGGAGCGTGCTGGAGTGTCGTCATCAGCGGTCCTCGTAGTAGACCCAGCGGCGGGCGAGCCCGAAGTTGATCAGCGTGAAGATCGCGATGATCAGCAGCAGCACCCACGCCATCGCGGAGGCGTAGCCCATGTTCAGGTTCGCGAAACCCTGCTGGTACAGGTAAAGCGTGTAGAACAACGTGGAGTCGGACGGGCCTCCGCTGCCGCCGCTCACGACGTACGCCGGGGTGAAGGCCTGGAACGCCTGGATGATCTGCAGCACCACGTTGAAGAAGATGATCGGCGTCAGCAGCGGCACGGTGACCGACCAGAACCGTCGCCAGGCGTTCGCGCCGTCGACCGAGGCGGCGTCGTACAGCTCCTGCGGTATCTGCTTCAGGCCGGCCAGGAAGATCACCATCGGCGAACCGAACTGCCAGATGTTCAGCAGCACCAGCGTGTAGAGCGCCGTGTCGGGGTTGGAGATCCAGCTCCGGCCGCCGACGCCGAAGAACGCGAGGAAGGCATTGAGTACGCCGTCGTCGTCGAAGAGCTGGCCCCAGATCACCGCGATCGCGACGCTGCCGCCGAGCAGTGAGGGGATGTAATAGATCGAGCGGTACAAGGCCATCCCGCGCATCGGGCGGTTCAGCATCACGGCGACTGCGAGTGCGAATCCCAGCTGCAGCGGGACAGTGAGGGCGACGTAGATGAACGTGACCTTCAACGACTGCAGGTAGCGCGGATCGTCGGTGAACATCTTCACGTAGTTGCCGAAGCCGTTCCAGCGCGGTGACTGCAGCAGGTTGAACTTGGTGAACGACAGGTACAGCGATCCCAGCAGAGGTGCGGCGGTCAGCAGCAGCAGGCCGGTGAACCAGGGGAGCAGGAAGAGGTAGGCGACCCGGTCCGTGCGCCGGCCGGGTCTGGGACGTGATGCCGGGGGAGGGACCTCAGCTGTCGGTTCACGGCCTGCCGGAGCAGAGATCTCGGTGCTCGTGCTCATGGTGGCCTCCTCTCAGGAGTCCTTCTTCACCGATGTAGAAACGGGCCGGAAAATCGGCCGAAGCCTTCGGATCACTGCTCTGGAAGGACTTCGGCCGGTCAGGGGGCGGCGCGGACGGGTATCACTTGGTGGAAGTGGTATTCCGCTACGCGAGAGATTAAGCCGCCGATGGGCGAAGTGCAATAGCGAAGTGGATTCGTATTCACACGTCTCAAACGCTCCACTGCGGTGGTGGGTCCGGGGCCCGGGTAACGTCGCGCCAATGACGAACAGCACCGCCGCGCGATCGTCGTACCTGATGCGGGCCGGACTGGTCCGCAATGTGCGGTCCGGGGAGCACCTGACCACGTTCGTGGTGTCGGGGGTGGCGACGGTCCTGGTGACCCGGCTGATCCTCAGCCTGAGCGGCTACCCGCAGATCGGCGGCAAGGGCCTGCACATCGCGCACGTGCTGCCCGGCGGTCTGCTGATGCTGATCGCGATCTCATTGCTGCTCGGGTACGTCGGACCCGTCGTCCGGCCGGCCGCCGCGACGGTCGGCGGGATCGGCTTCGGGTTGTTCATCGACGAGGTGGGGAAGTTCGTCACCTCGGACAACAACTACTTCTACAAGCCGACCGCGGCGATCGTGTACATCGTCTTCGTGCTGATCGTTCTCGGATTCCGGTTCCTCACCACGCGGCGGCCGATCGACCCGCGGGAGGAGCTGGCCAACGTCATCGACCATGCCGTCGAGGGCGTCGCCGGCGGCCTGTCGCGACGTCGTCGTGCGGAGGCATCGGAGCTGCTGCGGGCGGTGCCCCCGCAGGTGCAGGGGAGGCGGGAGACCAGGGAGTTGCTGGCCGCCTGCCCCGCCGACGAGGTTGAGCTGGCTGCTCCGGTCGACGCGGCCTGGCAGGCACTGCAGCGGGCGTTCGAGCGACTCGCCACGCACCCGAAGGCGCCGCGGATCGCTGTCGCCGTACTGGTGCTGCAGGTGGTTGCGGCCCTGGTTATCGCGATCGTCGTCGGCGATGGGCTGAATCACCTGCCAGTGCTGGGCGTGACGGCCGGAAGCTTGCTGTCGGCAACATTCACGATGCGGGGTGCGCTGGCGCTGCGGAAGGGCAATCGGGCCCGGGCGGTCCGGTTGTTCGAGCTGGCTGTCCTGGTGTCGTTGCTGATGACACAGGTCTTCCAGTTCGCCGCCACGCAGTTCGCCGCCGCCGGCGGCATGCTGCTGGACCTGGTGATGCTGGGGCTGCTGCGGGCCGAGCGGGACCGGATGCAGCGAGAACTGGACAAATCCGCGAGGCCTTAGGTGCCCGTTTGCCGACGAAGGGCTGTCGCATCCCGTCACGGAGGGTTAGGTTCGGAACTGTCGGCTCTTTCACGGGAGGACAGTCATGGCTGGTCGGATCGTGGTTGGCATCGACGGGTCGGAGCAGAGCGCGCACGCGCTCGAATGGGCGGTGTCGCGGGCACGCCTCGGGGGTGCGCAGCTCGAACTGATCAGTGCCTACACGTCTGTTCCCGATCTGAACTTCTACGGCTATCACGGCGTGCCGAGCCAGCCCGTGGAGTGGTACGCCGAGTTCGCCGGGGAGCTGCTGGAGGCCGCGGCGGCCCGGGTGCGCGAGCTCGCACCCGAGCTGACCTGCACGCTCACCTCGCAGCTGGGCCACCCCGCGCACGTGCTGGCGGACGCCTCCGAGGGCGCGGATGCGGTCGTCGTCGGCCGGCGTGGGCTGGGCGGCGTCAGGAGTGCGCTGATGGGCTCGGTGAGCAACCGGTTGACGATCCACGCGAAATGCCCGGTCATCGTCATCGGTGAGGGCGAGGCACCGAGGACAGGCCCGATCGTGGTGGGTGTGGACGGATCCGAGTTCGGCACGAACGCGCTCCGCTATGCGATCACCGAGGCTGCCGTGCGGGGGAGCTCGGTGCGTGCGGTCGCCGCGTACGAGCTTCCGCACCCTGCGCTGCGGGACGACCCGGAGCTCGTCGCACGGATGCAAGCGGACGTGGAAGCGGAGGCCACCGGCGCCGTCACCCAAGTGCTCGACGAGGTGAAGGGGACGAACGCCGCGTCGGTGAACGTCGAGCCCGTGGCCGTAGCGGGCCCAGCCGCGGAAGCAATCCTGGGTCACGCCGAGGACGCCCAGCTGATCGTGGTCGGTACGCACGGCAAGGGTCTGGTACAGCGCATCCTGCTCGGATCTGTCAGCCGGCGGGTCCTGAACGACGCCGACCGGCCCGTCGCCGTCGTGGACCTCCCGGAAAGCTGATCCGTTCACCGTGTCAGCCAGGTGTGCGGGGTACGGTCCGGGACTGAAGTTCAGCCGCCGTCTCGCTAAGCGGCACTGACTGTGTCTCGAACCGGAGCTGCCGTGGCTTCCATTGGACCCGGCGTAGCCTTCCACGTCTCGTGGCGCCCGATCAGTACTGGTGACATCGTCGCGATCAGGTAGATCGCACCTCCGGCGAGCAGAGCAGGCGCCAGACCGATGCCCGCGATCGCCGCGCCGGCTACGACGCCTCCCAGTGGTACGCCCGTCCAGCAGGCCGCGTTCGACAACGAGTTGACCCGGCCGAGCAGGTGACCGGGTATCCGTTCGACGCGGATCGCGCCGAGCACGGGGTTGATGAAGCCGGCGCCGATGCCGCCGACGGCGTACACCGCCATCAGCGCCCACACCGGTGCGTCCGTCGCCAGGGCGATGAAGCGGGGAGCTCCTGCGATCAAGAACGCAATCGTGAAGATCAGCTTGCGCGGGATGCGATCACCGATGGCTGACGCGAGCAGGGCGAACGCGGTAGCGGTCACAGCGAACGAGGTGAGGATCAGACTGGTGTGGCCGGGACCGTAGCCGTGTTCCCTGATCCAGACGGGCAGCAGGACGGTACCGATCGCCGCGTCGAGCAGGTTGGTGACGGCGATCATCGTCACGAGCGGCAGCAGCAGGCGGTCGGTACGGAGGAAGTTCCAGCCTTCACGGAGCCGGTGGCCGTAGCTCTCTTCGGTCTCGTTGTTCGCCGGTTGCCTGTCCTGCTTGGGGATCCAGCGTGCAATCAGTACGGCGCAGACGCCGAACGAGGCTGCGTCGATCCAGAGCGCGTTGACTGCTCCGGCCAGGGTGATCAGTCCGCCGGCGAGTGCGTACGCGAAGAAGCCGGCCAGGCGTTCCGTCGTGCTCTCCAGGCCTGTCACCCGTTCGAGTGGGACCTTGGCCGCTCGGGCGATGTCCGGGATCAGGGTCTCCTTCGCGGAATCCCCTGGTCCACGGAGCGCGCCGGCGATGGCTACCAGCGCGAGCAGGGTCGGGAAGTGCAGTAGGCCGAGTGTGTGCAGGAGAGGGACGAGCGCGACGACGCCGGTGCTGCCGGTGTCGGCCAGGACGCTGATGCGACGGGCGCCGACCTTGTCGATGAGCGGGCCGCCGACGGCCTTCACGATGACCAGTGGAGCCATCTCGGCCAGCGCGACCAGGCCTGTCTTCACGGGCGAGCCTGTTGTGATCAGTACGAACCAGGGGATGGCGATCGCGCTGACCTTGGTACCGCAGATCGAGACGACGTTCGCGACCAGGAACGCGACGAGCGGGGCGCGGTTCCTGTTCATCGTGTCTCCCGGGGAAAGGCCTGGATCTGGACGGTCACCTGCTCGGCGCCCTCGGGCAGGGGAGCGGTCAGGTCGGGCGTCTTGTACTTCTCCAGCACCGCCATGACCTCGTGCATCATCGCGTCGAGCTGGTCGGCCCGCAGGTGGAAGAAGTAGTCCGCCAGCACGCTGGCGTCGCGCCAGTCCTCGGGCATCGTCTGCATCGCGTCGATGAAGCCGAAGATGTTCTCGGCGTACGTCTGGCCGACGCCGTGCAGGAAGCCCAGTGCCAGCTCAGGCTCCTGCTCGAGCAGCTCCGCCTTGTTGAACTCGGTGCCTTGGTGAGCGGACTTCCACCAGCGGTCGCGCGCGTTGCCGCGGCTGTCGTCCTCGACCACCAGACCGGCGTCCGCCAGCTGGCGGAGGTGGTAGCTGGTCGCACCGGTGTTCACGCCGAGCCGGCCGGCCAGGGTGGTGGCGGTCTGCGGGCCATACACCCGCAGAAGGCCGACGATCCGGTTCCGCATCGGGTGGGCCAGGGCGCGCACCAGGTGGCGGTCGAGCCGGACTGTCCGGGGTGGCGGGGGGTTGGTCTCATCGCTCATGGTGTCGAGGGTAGGACT
The DNA here is from genome assembly GCF_004365355.1 of Kribbella pratensis. Taxonomy (GTDB): domain Bacteria; phylum Actinomycetota; class Actinomycetes; order Propionibacteriales; family Kribbellaceae; genus Kribbella. The sequence continues at coordinate 412,246 of NZ_SODP01000003.1, forward strand.
GCAAAGACTCTTTGCAAAGTGATTTTGCAAAGAAGTTCTGCGATTGCTCTGTGGGGCCTGCGTGCCTTGGTTGTCCACAGATTGCGGATCGGTCGCTCCGGGCGGCTCGGATCGCGGCATCTTCTCTGTCGACCACGCATCGACCGTGAATGGAGAGAACCAGCAATGATGCGCGTGATGCTCGAGGACGCCGACTACTGCGACGTCCCCGCCGACCTGATGACGTTCGACGACGGGGCGGTGGTGTTCTGGCGCGGAGGCGAGGAGGTCGGCCGCCACCGCCAGGCCCGGATCCGCTCGCTCGAGCTGCTCAACCCGCGCTCGATGACCCGCAAGATCGAGCAGGCCCGGAAGAACCACCCGAAGGCCTTCAGCCAGTGGTCCCCCGAAGACGAGCAGACCCTGATCGAGATGTTCCACAACGGCGCCACCAAGGACGACCTCGTCACGACCCTCGGCCGCCAGGAGGGCGGCATCGCCACCCGCCTCCGCTCCCTCGGCCTCCTCACCGACGACCAAAAACTCGAATGAGGGTGCGGCTTAGATACCGACGACCTCAACGAGCTCCTGAATCGCGCGGAAGTCCTTCGGGTTTCGGGTGAAGAGAGCAGCCTCGTGAGTGGCCGCGGTTGCCGCGATAACCAGGTCGAACGCGCGGGCGCGCGGCTGCCCTCCCGCGGCCGCGACCGCTGCTGCGAAGGAGCCGTAGGTGCGAGCCACTGCGTCGGTTACCGGTAGTGCCTCAAAAGCGCGTTCGATGCCGGCAAGACGCCGCAGCCGGGCCGCACGAGTCTCCGGTGACTTGGCGACCAGCACCCCGAAGTGCAACTCGGCGAGACTGATGGTGCTGATCGCAAACTCCGCATCAACTGGCTCATCCAGGCCTTCGATGAGGACACTGGTATCTAGCAGTGCCCTCATTTCGTCGGCCCCCAGGGATCGACGAGGTCTTGATCGATCAGGTCGCGATCGGTCTCCCAGGCGTCATCGGTGCGTCGGCTCAGTATGTCTGCGATCTCGTCGTAGTGCCGCCAGTGGTCGCGTTCAGGTGGGCCGAGCACAGCCGCTGGGCGGCCGGACACAGTAATCACCAGGTGCTCGCCGGCCTCGGCGCGGCGGACGAGATCACTCGCGTGCTGCCGCAGCTCACGAAGTCCCAATGCGTCCATGAACCCCAAGGTAGCACATGTGCTACATACTGAGTCGGCGTGAACAAGGCGTGCGTTTCGTGCTCGGTGGCAGGGAGGAATGTACGGGGAGTTTGGAGGGAGCAACCGTGGGTTTCCGAGACCCTTTTGAGATCGGGGGTGGCGGTCGGGGACAATGGCGCGATGCAACCAGTGGTGCGGTCGGGCGAGCCGGCGCGGTCGGCGGAGGCCGGGGCGCTGGACGTGGTTCGTGCTGCCCTGCTGGATCAGAGCAGTCTGGTGCGGGCGCTGGCGTCCGGGCGGCGTCGCGGGTTCGACCCGCCGGCGTACCTGCGGGTCGAGGTGCGGTACGTCGATCTGAAGGGCCAGCGGCACCTGCAGATCACCGAGTTCGACGAGCGGCAGGCCCACACGCGGAACGTCGCCGGGGCCGACGTGGAGAAGGCCGTGGACGAGCTTCTCGACCTGCCGTACGGGTCGTGGCACGTGGAGACGACGGGCGAGACCCTGCGGCTGCGGTACACCAAGAAGGGCAAGGAGCTGCTGCACCGGCAGGACGACAACCGGGAGCAGGAGACCGGGCACGACCGGGTGAAGCAGCGGGTGCTCGATCCGGCCGCGCCGTTCCTGATCGAGCTCGGTATCAGCGACCACCAGGGCAGGGTCAAGCCGTCGCGGCAGGCGAAGTACAAGCAGATCGAGGAGTTCTGCAAGCTGCTCGCGCCTGCGCTCGACGAGGCGATCGGGGCGGGCCGGATCGCGACGGACCGTCCGCTGCAGGTGGTCGACCTCGGCTGCGGGAACGCGTATCTCACCCTGGCGGCGTACCACCTGCTGTCCGTGGCCGGGCACGACGTCCGGATGACCGGCATCGACCACAACCCGGCGGCGCGGAAGCGGAATGCGCGGGTGGTCGAGGCGCTCGGCTGGCAGGACCACCTGCGGTTCGTCGACGCGACCATCGAGGCGGCCGAGCTCGACGTACGACCGGATGTCGTCCTGGCGCTGCATGCCTGCGACACCGCGACCGACGACGCGCTCGCGCGGGCGGTCGGCTGGGAGGCTCCGCTGGTGCTCGCAGCCCCGTGTTGTCATCACGACATCCAAAAGCAGCTCAAGAGCGTCACACCACCGGCGCCTTATGCGCTGATGACGCGATATGGCATCGTTCGTGAGCGGTTTGCCGACGTCCTGACGGATTCGTTGCGGGCGGCGGTGCTGCGACAGGTCGGTTACCGGGTGGAGGTCGTGCAGTTCGTGGACAGTCAGCACACGCCGCGCAATCTGCTGCTTCGCGCTGCGCGGACCGGCGCGAAGCCGACCGCCGACCTCCAGGCCGAGTACCAGGCCATGGTCACCGAATGGCAGGTCAACCCCCGCCTGGCCCAACTCCTCCTCCCCGCCGAGCCGCCATCGGCCGAGGCGCCGCTGGCCGCGACGGAGCCCGCCGAGGCGCCGCCTGGCGAGCGGGACGCGGGCGCCGGGGTGGGCTTGTGACGCGACTTCGGACCGCGTTCGCGCTGGTAGGGGCGACGCTGTGCACGCTCGCGGGTGTGGCACTTCCCCTAACGGCCACGACAGCCTCGGCGGCCTCGGCGAGCGTGCATGCAGACCCGACCCCGGCCGCTCCGAAGAAGCTGTTCACGATCCGCGACGACCGGATCAAGGAGTCGTCCGGTCTGGCGAAGAGCGTCAAGCACCCCGGCACGTACTACACCGTGAATGACTCCGGCGACACCGGGCGGGTGTTCGCGATCGACTCGACGACCGGCAAGGTCGAGGCGGTACTGCGTTTCGGCGCGAAGGTGAGCGACGTCGAGGCGCTCGGCGTGGACCGCAACGGCACGATCTACATCGCGGACATCGGCGACAACAAGGCCGACCGCGAGCAGATCGAGATCTACACGATCCCGGAGCCGGAGACGCTCGAGGACGCCGACGTCAAGTACCACCAGTTCGACTTCAAGTACCCGGACGGCGCGCACGACGCCGAGACGCTGCTGATCGAGCCGGGCACCAGCCAGCTGTACATCGTGACGAAGGAGCTCAAGGGCACCGGCGCGATCTATGCCGCCCCACCCGCCCCGAGCCGCCAAGGCACCAACGACCTGTCGAAGCTCGCGCCGGCGCCGTCCGGGATCATCACCGACGGCACGTTCTTACCGGACGGCCAGCGGGTGGTGCTCCGGACGTACACCGACGTCGCAACGGTCGCCTGGGGCGACACCCCCACCGTGGTCGCGCGTGGCGCCGCAGCCCTGGGTCAGGGCGAGACCGTGGCAGTAGGCCCGACCGACAACACCGTCCTCGTCGGCAGCGAAGGCGCCAACTCGGCCATCTACCAATTGACGGCTCCCACCAAGGCAGTCGCTTCCACCCCGCCGTCCGCGGGCGCGACGCCGAAGCAGGCCACGACGTCCGACTCCGGCAGCTCCGACTCCGGCAAGAGTCACAACCTTCGCTGGATCATCATCGGCGCCGGCCTGTTCGCGCTGATCATCACGATCGTCACGTTCCCTCCTGGCCGCCGCGAACGCCTGGACCGCCAGGCCGAGAACGACCGCCTGACCGGCCAGTCCCCACCCACCGGTCATCGCCGCCCGCACGTCTGATTCGCAAATCCGGAAGCTGTACGTCCGGAACCGGTCCTAGCATCGGGGCATGGAGCATGAGTTCAGCGGCGAGGTCATCGAGTGGCGCGGTCCGGCGCCGTACTACTTCGTTCCCGTCCCGGACGAGGACGCTGCCGCGCTGAAGGCGGCGGCGTCAGCCGCCGGCCACCACAGCTGGGGCATGCTGCCGATCCGTGCACGCCTCGGCACCACGGAGTGGAAGACGTCGCTGTGGTCGAAGGACGGCGGCTACCTGCTGCCGCTGAAGGACGGCGTGCGTAAGCCCCAAGGACTGGACGCGGGCGACACGGTCGATCTTCGGCTCACGTTCGAGGCGCCGGCCCGCAAGCAGACAAAGCCGAAGCCGGCCAAGCGGGTTCCTGTTCCGCGTACGGCGGGTTCGCGGGAGCCGGTCACCGACGAGCAGCTCACGATCGTTCCGGCGAACGAGGCGTCGTGGGAGGACCTGCAGGCCGTCTTCGGCGCGGGCGATCCCGGACGGTGCTGGTGCCAGCGGTTCCGGATGCTGCCCAAGGAGTCGTGGGCATCCGAAGGTCCCGAGGAGCTCGCCTCCCGGCTCCGCGACCAGACTGCCTGCGGCAACCGCAAAGCGCAGGAGACCAGCGGCCTGATCGCGTACGTCGACGGCGAGCCTGTCGGCTGGTGCGCCGTCGCGCCGCGCTCGGACCACCCGAGGCTGCTCCGCGACTTCCGCGTCCCCTGGCTCGGCCGCAACGAGGACAGGACCGACCCGACCGTCTGGGCCGTGACCTGCTTCGTCACCCGCGCCGGCTACCGGCGCCGAGGAATCGGCCGCGCGCTGGCCCGAGCCGCCGTCCCCTTCGCCCGCGCCCGTGGCGCCGTAGCCCTCGAGGGCTACCCCGACCTCGTGGACGGCGGCTCCGTCGGCACCCTCGCCATGTTCACCGACGCCGGCTTCACCGAAGTAAGCCGCCCCGGCAACCGCCGAGCCGTGCTCCGCATCAACTTCTGAGCAAATGAAGCAGCCGCCGTACCTACGTGAGGTACGGCGGCTGTTCAGCGGTTACTTGAGGTTCTCGACGACGTAGTCGATGGCCTGGGTCAGCTTCTCGACGTCGTCGGGGTCGACCGCGGGGAACATCGCGACGCGGAGCTGGTTGCGGCCCAGCTTGCGGTAGGGCTCGGTGTCGACGATGCCGTTGGCGCGGAGGACCTTGGCGACCGCGGCGGCGTCGATCGCGTCATCCAGGTCGATGGTGCCGACGACGAGGGAGCGGGCGTCGGGGTCGGTGACGTACGGCGTGGCGTACTCCGACTTCTCGGCCCACGTGTACAGCCGGTTGCTGGAGTCCGTCGTCCGCGCGACGCTCCACTTCAGACCGCCCTGGTTGTTGATCCAGTCGGTCTGCTCGGCCATCAGGAACAGCGTGGCGAGCGACGGCGTGTTGTAGGTCTGGTTCTTGCTGGAGTTGTCGACAGCGGTCGCGAGGTCCAGGAACGCCGGGATCCAGCGGCCGGACGCGGCGATCTCCTCGACCCGGGCGAGTGCGGCCGGGCTCATCAGCGCGATCCAGAGGCCGCCGTCGGACGCGAAGCCCTTCTGCGGCGCGAAGTAGTACACGTCGGCCTCGTTGACGTCGACCGGCAGACCGGCCGCACCCGACGTCGCGTCGATCGCGACCAGCGCACCCTCGTCGGCGCCTTCGACGCGCTTGACCGGCGCCATCACACCGGTGGAGGTCTCGTTGTGCGGCCACGCGTACAGGTCGACGCCGGCCTCGGCCACCGCGACCGGGCGGGTGCCGGGGTCGGACTTCACGATCGTCGGGTCGCCGAGGTGCGGGGCGAGCTGAGCGGCCTTCGCGAACTTCGACGAGAACTCACCGAAGCTCAGGTGCTGGCTCTTCTCCCGGATCAGCCCGAACGTCGCGATGTCCCAGAACGCGGTCGAGCCGCCGTTGCCGAGCACGACCTGGTAGCCCTCGGGCAGGTTGAACAGCTCGGCCACGCCCTGCTGCACGCGGGCCACCAGGTTCTTCACCGGGGCCTGGCGGTGGGAGGTGCCGAGCAGCTTCGCGCCCTCGGTCGCCAGCGCGGCGATCGCTTCCGGGCGGACCTTCGACGGACCCGAACCGAAGCGGCCGTCAGCGGGTTTGAGCTCAGCAGGAATCTGAATGTCGCTGGTCACCAGCGTCTTCCCTTCGTCGTCTGCATCTCAGAAAGCCGACGACGCTGTCAGCGCCCACCATCTTCCCACACCGCTCCCACCCCACCACCCGGGGGCTCACCGCGCGGACTACTCGTGCTTGCGGGTGATGGTCTGGGTGCCGGTCAGGACGGCGACCGGGCCGTCCGGGGTCTCGGTCCACTCGCCGCAGGCGCCGCCGCCCTCGGCCACCTCGAGCGTGAGTTCGGTGCCGTCCATCCGGAGTGCCGGGTGGTAGTACTGCGCGACCCGCTCCGCCTCGCCCTGGATGTAGTGGCCGATCAGCGCCCGCCGGAACCGGTCCGTGGTGACGTTCGGGTTGCTCCCGTGCACCAGCGCTCCGTGGAAGAACAGCACGTCACCCGGTTCCATCTCCACCGGTACGGCGGACCCGGTCGACGGGAGCGGCACCGTGACATCGGTGAAGCTGACCGTGGTGTCGGCCTTCTCCGTGCACAGGATCGGCCAGCGGTGCGAACCGGGCACGACCTCGAGGCACCCGTTCGCCTCGTCGACCCGGTCGAGCGCCATCCACGCCGCGACACAGGTCCCCGGGTCGGCCTTCAGGTAGAAGTTGTCCTGGTGCAACGCCTGCCCGCGGGAGCCCGGTGGCTTGAAGTACACCATCGTCTGTACGGCGTACGGCGACCGCCCGAGCAGCGTCGTCATAATCTCGTCGATCCGCGGGTCGATCATCCACTGCAGCGACATCTCGTCCCAGCGGTGCATCTGCGCCATCCGCGGGTACCGCTTCAGCGGGTCCCGGTCGGTGGAGTCGTGCCCCGCGAAGTCGTGCGAGCGCGGCCCGCGCTGCCGGACCTCCATGTAGTGATCCCGCAACCGGTCGACCTCGTCGGTGCCGAACAGGCCACGCACCAGCGTGTAACCGGTCCGCTCGAACTCTTCCCGAAGTACGACGTCGATGTTGGATGAAACGCTCATACACGACTCCCGCGGATGTGCTCTACGCTGCTGGTCAGATCCAATTCTCCTGCCAGGTACCAGCGCCGAACCACGGAGGATTCGCGCGAGGAGTTGAACTTTTGTTGCATCGACTGGAACTCGAGCTGATGTCCGCGCCGACCTTCTGGCGGTGTGAGCCGAGCTGGTCGTGGACCTCACGCCCGCTCGCGGACCACCTGCTCTGGTGCGTGCTGGACGGTCGCGGCGAGTTGGTTCTCAACGGCGAACGCCAGGACCTGCACCCCGGCATCTGCGCGGTCTTCCAGCCCGGCGACGCCCCGCGCGCCACCCACGACCCGCATCGCCGGCTGCTGGTCTTCGGCATGCACTTCCAGACGACCGGCGCAGCGCCTGACCCGCGCTGGGGCGAGGTGATGGACCGCGAGCTGCTCGGCGTCCTTGCCCGCACCAGCGACACGTCGTACCGGAGGCAGGACGCACTCGGCCGGCGCCAGGCGGAACTATGCCTTGAGCAACTGATCGCGCTGATCTGGGACGCCGTCCACAACCCGGGCCGACGCGTCACCGACACCGCCGTCGACGAGATCGCCCGGCAGCTCCGGCAGGACCCCGGCCGCGACTGGACCGTGGCGGAGATGGCGTCCAAGGCTTCCCTGAGCCGGGCACAGTTCACGCGCAGGTTCGTCACCCAGTTCGGGATGTCACCGGCGCAGTACCTCATCCAGGCCCGCGTCGATCGCGCACACCAGTTGCTGACCGAGAGCGGCATGACCGTCACCGAGACAGCCGCCGCCCTCGGCTACACCGACGTTCCGTACTTCAGCCGCCAGTACAAGCAACGCACCGGCCGCACACCCAGCCAGGACCGTTAGGCCCAGTCGGGGTTCCAGCCCTCGATTGCGTCGGCGGGCCGGGACGCGGGGCCGGAGTAGATCGCCGACGGCCGGATCAGCCGGCCGGTCCGCTTCTGCTCCAGTACGTGCGCGCTCCAGCCTGCGGTCCGCGCACAGGTGAACATCGACGTGAACATCGGCGGCGGCACCTCCGCGAAGTCGAGGACGATCGCCGCCCAGAACTCCACGTTGGTCTCCAGCACGCGGTCCGGCCGCCGCTCGCGCAGCTCGGCCAGCGCGGCCTGCTCCAGCGCCTCAGCCACCTCGTACCGCGGGGCGTCCAACTCACGCGCCGTACGACGAAGCACGCGGGCGCGCGGGTCCTCGGCCCGGTACACCCGGTGCCCGAAGCCCATCAGCCGCTCGCCCGCGTCCAGCAAGCCCTTCACGTACGAGCGTGCGTCGCCGGATCGCTCCACGCCCTCGATCATCGTCAGCACCCGCGCCGGCGCACCACCGTGCAGCGGCCCGGACATCGCGCCGACCGCACCGGAGAGCGCAGCAGCGACGTCCGCACCGGTCGATGCGATCACCCGCGCGGTGAACGTCGACGCGTTCATGCCGTGCTCGGCCGCGGACGTCCAGTACGCGTCGACCGCCTTCACATGCTTCGGATCCGGCTCACCGCGCCAGCGGATCATGAACCGCTCGGTGATCGTCGTCGCCTTGTCCACCTCGCGTTGCGGCACCATCGGGTGGCCGACGCCGCGGGCCGCCTGCGCGACGTACGACAGCGCCATCACCGCCGCGCGGGACAGGTCGTCACGCGCCTGCACGTCGTCGATGTCGTAGAGCGGCCGCAGACCCCAGGCGGGTGCGAGCATCGCCAGCGCGGACTGTACGTCGACGCGCACGTCGCCGGTGTGCACCGGCAGCGGGAACGGCTCGGCCGGCGGCAGGCCCGGCGTGAAGGTGCCGTCGACCAGCAGGCCCCACACGTTCTCGAACGGGACGCGGCCGACCAGGTCCTCGATGTCCACGCCGCGATAGCGGAGCGCCGAACCTTCTTTGTCCGGCTCGGCGATCTGCGTCTCGAAGGCGACCACGCCTTCCAGCCCGTGCTGCACCTCGGTCCTCGGATCAGACATGCCACTCCCTCGTCCTCGTATCGGCGCTCCCGCAGCATAGTTCTCGGAACTGATGACAACACAGCTTTGTGACCGGTTCGAGCCGGTCGGGGCTCGGGCCGGGGGAACTTTTGCCACGGAGCGGGCATCAGGCTCTGCATGGAAACGCTGGTCGCCTACACCTTCGCGCACGACAGCGCCGCACGCGCCGCGGCCGGTCGTGCCCGCGTGGAGGCGCACTACGGCGCCGAGGCCGAACACCACGCGTACGTCGGTGCAGCGGTCGGCCTGCACCTGTGGGGCACCCCCGGCAGCACCGACACCACCTCGTGGCACGACGCCGGCGGGCACGCCCGCGTGAATCTGGCCGACGAACGACTGGAACTGTCCACCGAGTCGGCCGGTGTCAGCCGGCTGTTCGAGCTGCAACTGCCGGACGGGTGCGTTTGGGCGAATCGGCCGGTCGCGGCGTTGTTGTTCGCAGGGATGCGGGCCGTCGCGTCGACGCGCGGATGGACCTTCGCCGCCGGCTGCGGATGGTTCATGGACGACAGCACGCCGTATGACGGTGTGCTGGCTGTGCCCGGAGGAACACATATTGTTGCCGACGGCCACCGTCAGCAACGGACGACCAAGGCGTACGTGCTGGAAGCGAGGACCGCCGCTGCCTCGGAGAAGGTCGTGGCCAAGCCCTACGCCAGGTCGGAGCCGGTCGAGCTGATCAAGCAGGCGCTGAGCTGGCACAGGTACGCGGAAGGTCTCCGGCCGGCGAGCAGTCTGTTCGACCCACCGCCTGATGGTTTCATCACCGACGCACCTGTCGATCACGTTGCTCACGGCTACTTCCATCCACGCGACGTCGACCAGCTCGAGACACTCCCGCTACCCGACAAGCTGCGTGCCTTCAGCAACCACCTGCAGACTCGGCTGATCCCTGCCGCCGGCCCGACGCAGGCAGCCCGGGTCGCGGTCGCCGAGCAGATCGACCGCGTGCTGCAGGCAGCCGTCGACAGCGGCCTCGAGGACGCGACGATGCTCGACTACTTCTACGCCGTCGAGCCCCTGCGCCGAGGCGGTACGCCGTTCACCCCGGTCTGGAGGAACCTCGCCTCGGCGGCCGACCGCGACCTGATCGAGCCGCTCCTCGCCGACGTCGAAGGCTTCGGCGATCTCAGCACGCTCTGGGCCGCCTCGGTGGCCGGCGCGAGCTCGGCCACCGGCGAGGCAACGCTCCGTCAGGCCCTCTGGCGAGCCACCTTCGATCAACACCTCGAGCAGGTCAACAAGTAGGCTCGACGCGTGGACCTTGCGGAGATGCGGCGTACGTACGGACTGGGGGAGCTGCTCGAGGATCAGATGGCCTCTGACCCGATCCAGCAGTTCGAAACCTGGCTTCAGCAGGCCCGGGAGGCCGGCCTGGCGGAGCCCAACGCGATGGTGCTGGCCACGGCAGACCGCGACGGGCGGCCGTCGGCACGGACGGTTCTGCTCAAGCGTGTCGACGAACGCGGGTTCGTGTTCTACACCAACCAGCAGTCGCGCAAGGCCGACGACCTGTCCGGCAACCCGCACTGCGCGCTGGTGTTCCCGTGGCACGCGATGGAGCGCCAGGTCCGCATCGAGGGCACCGTCACCAAGCTCCCCACCGACGAGGTCGACGCGTACTTCGCCAGCCGGCCGCGCGAGTCACAGCTCGGCGCGTGGGCGTCGCAGCAGAGCCAGCCGGTGGTGTCCCGCGAGGAGCTCGACCTGCAGTACGAGTCGTACGAGCGTCAATGGCCCGAGGGCACCGAGATCTCCACGCCGTACTTCTGGGGCGGCTACCTGGTCGCCCCCGAAGCAATCGAGTTCTGGCAGGGCCGTGTCGGCCGCCTGCACGATCGTCTGGCCTACCGCCGTGCCAGCTCCGGTTCCTGGGAGCTGGTCCGGCTCCAGCCCTGATCGGTTTCGCGGAATCCGTTCCGTTCCCACCACCGCACGAGCGGCCGCGGCGCCCACCAGTTAGCCCGCCCCAGCAACCGCATCGTCGCCGGCACCAGCAGCGCCCGGACGATCGTCGCGTCCAGCGCGATCGCGATCACCAGCCCGACGCCGATCATCTTCACGAACACGATGCCCGACGTCGAGAACGCCGCCACCACGATGATCAGCAGCAGCGCCGCGCTGGTGATGATCCCGCCGGTCCGCTGCAGGCCGTGCGCGACCGCCTCGGTGTTGTCGCCGGTCCGGTCGTACTCCTCCCGGATCCGGCTGAGCAGGAACACCTCGTAGTCCATCGACAGCCCGAACAGTACGGCGAACAGCAGCACCGGGTTGGTCGCATCGAGGAACCCGGCCGGCGTGAATCCGAGGAACCCGGACAGATGCCCGTCCTGGAAGATCCACACCATCGCCCCGAACGCCGCCGACAACGACAACACGTTCATCAGCAACGCCTTCGCCGGCAGCACGAACGAGCCGAAGGCCATGAACAGCAGCACGAACGTCACCACGACGATGAACCCGGCCATGTACGGCGCGCGCTCCTTCAACACGTCCAGCAGATCGATGACTGCCGCCGTCTCACCACCGACTTGGACCTGCGTACCCGTCGGCGCCGGCACCGCGCGCACCCCATGGACGACGTCCCGCGCCGCCAACTCCTGGCCGGTGAAATGAGTGTGCACGACAACGGACGCGACACCGTTGGCGTAACCACCGATCCGCACGTTCTCCACGTCCCGCACCTGCTGCAGCCGAGAGATGTACGGCGCCAGCGCCGCCGCCGGATCGCTCGGTACGGAATCGAACCGCACCGCCGCATAGATGTCCGACCCGCCGGCTCCCGGGAAGTCCCGTTGCAGCGTCTCGGTCACCGTCCGCGAAGTAGCGCCCGGCGGCAGCGACCGATGATCCACCCCACCCAGCTGCGCAGACAGGAACGGGATCCCCAGAATCAGCAGTACCGGGACGAGTACGAGCACGTACCGTACCGGCCGCCGCATCACGCTGTGCGCCAGCCGATACCAGGCACCCTGCGAAGCGGAAGCCTTGCGTGGTTTGAAGATCCGGAGACTGTTCACACGATGACCCAGTACGCCGAGCAGCGCCGGAAGCGCGGTCAGTGCCGCGATCATCGCGATCGCCACGGCGGCAGCACCGCCGTAGGCCATCGACTTCAGGAACATCACCGGGAACAGGACCAGGCTGCTGATCGCCACGCCGACCGTCACGCCGGAGAACGCCACCGTCCGCCCGGCCGTCGCCATCGTCGCGGCCAGCGCGGTCTCAACCTCGTTGCCCCGAGCAAGTTCTTCGCGGAACCGGGTGACGATGAACAGCGCGTAGTCGATCGCCAGCCCGAGTCCGATCATCGTGACGATGTTGATCGAGAAGATCGACACGTCGGTGACCGCCGACAACCCGCGCAGCAGCACGAACGAGCCCAGGATCGCGAGCGCGCCGACGAACAACGGCAGCGAGGCCGCGACCAGACCGCCGAAGACGACCACCAGCAGCACCAGCACGATCGGCGTCGAGATCGACTCGGCCTTCACGATGTCGTGCTCGGTCTGCGTGTTCACCTCGTCGAACACCGCGACCTCGCCGCCGACCTTCGTGTCGAGCCCGGCAGGCGCCGCCCGGACCTTCGAGGCGATCCGGTGGAACGTGTCCAGCCGCGCCTCCTGCGTGGCGCCGGCCAACGTGAGTACGGCGTACGTGCTGTGCTGGTCCTTCGACACGAACACCGGCGACTTCGTGCTCCAGTACGTCGACACGCCGGTCACGTCGGCGCTCGGCAACCCGGCGAGATGGCTCTCGACGGACTGCTTGAAGGCCGGGTCGGCGACGGTCCCGGACGGACTGCGATAGAGCACGACGACGTCGGTGCCGGTGCGGCCAACGTTCTGCTCGATCGTCGCGACCGCGTTCGCGGCCTCGGTGTCCGGCGCATCGAAGCCGCCGTTCGCCAGCGAGCCGAAGACGCCGGTGCCCCAGGCCAGCCCGAGGACGACGAAGACACCGGTGAGGGCGAGCACCAGACGGCGGCGCCGGTACGTGAAGTGGCCGAGCGTCTCGAACACGAAACTCTCCCCAGCGAGTAGATTTGAGCGGCAGCAGCTTGAGTGAACAGCGTTAACTGTTAACGGTGTTCACTCTAAGGTCCTGCCCTACCGCGATGTCAAGGAGAGTTTCGAGATGGAGAGCCGGGACCGCCGGAGAGCGGCGACGCTGGCCGAGATCAAGGCGGCCGCGCGCCGGCTGCTGGTCAGCGGCGGATCGGCCGCGGTCGGCCTGCGCGCGGTCGCGCGCGAGCTCGGCCTGACCCCGCCCGCGCTGTACCGGTACTTCCCGAGCCACGAGGCGCTGATCAGCGCGCTGATCGCGGACCTGTACGACGAGCTGACGACCGCGCTGATGCAGCTGCAGACGACCGAGGACGTGCCCGACCTGGGCGAGCGGTTGTACCTACTGGCCAACGGCCTGCGGAACTGGGGTCTCGCGCACCCGGCCGAGTTCGCGCTGCTGTTCGGTACGGCGGTCCCGGCGCCGGACGCTGACGACCACGACGAGACGCCCGGTCACCAGGCGGCGATGCGGTTCGGCGCGGTCTTCAAGGAACTGGTCGCGCAGATCTGGCACTGGAAGCCGTTCCCGTACCCGCCCGACGAGCTGCTCGGCAGGGAGCTGATCGCCCAGCTCACGCAGGAGTCCGAGCACTTCCAGGGCATGCCGCCGGGCGCGATCTACCTGTCGCTGACCTACTGGACCAGGCTCTACGGCCTGATCTGCATGGAGGTCTTCGGCCAGCTGCACTGGGTGCTGCCGGACGCAGGGGCGTACTTCGAGGCCCAGCTCCGCGAGATCGGCGAGGCGCTCGGCCTGGACTGCCCGCCTGCCGACTGAGGGCCGACTGAGGGCCGACTGAGGGCATAAAAAAGCCTGCGGGCGCTTCCAGAGACACGACCGGGTGGCCGAACTCAGGGTCAGGCGGACTACCTGACTGCCCGCAGGCCCGGTGGCTGGCGTTGTATTAGCCGACCACTTGCCCACTTAACTGTGGTTGGCGGTTAGCCCGCCGCCACCTCACGAGTCCGATAGCAATTCATGCGTTGGACCACCTCCCTTCGCGTGTACTGCGAATTTACTGTCCGGCGGTCAACGGTTCAACCGCATTTCTCCCAGGACGAACAGGTCGCCCTGGGATGAACGACAATCGGGACATGATCGAACTGGGCCTGATCCCGCTGCTGGTACTGATCGGAACCGCCTGGTTCGGGTGGGCGTCGTACCGCCGGGCCGTCCAGGCAGAGCAGGCGCTGGCCGAGGTCAACGCCGAACACCGGGCACTGACGCACGAGGTCAGGTCGCTCGAGCGGGCGGTCGCGGCTGCCGAGCAGGGCCTGCGTACGCTCAGCTCGCATCCGTCGGTACCGCGCGACGTCGCGGTCGCCGCCGACCTGACCCTCGCCGACGTCCGGCGATTGGTGGAACGCAACAAGGAGCTCGACGACTGATGGCAAAACTGGGGAACGCAGCCGCCGGACTCAAGCCCAAGGGCGGCGGCAGCGTGAAGGCCAAGGTGATCGGTGGCCTGATCGTCGCGGTGATCGTGATCATCGCGTTGTTCAACATCTTCAACTTCGCGAACACCGACGCGAACCGGATCGGTCTGCACTACGGCGGCGGCGTGATCGAGGACAAGAAGTTCAAGTCGATCGTCCCGCCGGGCTCGACGAACAAGCTGATCGGCCCCGGCGACACGCTCTACACGTACCCGATCGACCAGCGCTCGTACATCATCGGCGGTGACGGCGCCGACACCGACGCGGCCGACGAGGTCACCGTGGTGAGCAAGGACAACGTCCGGCTCGGCGTCCGGGTGCAGGTGTACTTCACGCTGAACCGGGACAAGGACGTGATCAAGTCGTTCCACGAGCGCATCGGCCTGAAGACCGAGGCGTACGAGGAGGAAGGCTGGAACGACATGCTGCAGAGCTACTTCCGGCCGCAGATCGACCGCGCGTTGTCCGCGGTGGCGACGAACTACAACTGGGCCGAGCTGTACAACAACGAGGCGAAGAAGTCCGCGTTCCAGAGCGCGGCGGCCAAGGAGTTCACCCGGCTGCTGCCGGCCGCGGTCGGCGGTGACTACTTCTGCGGCCCGGGCTACAACGGCAGCAACGACTGCGGCGAGCTGTCGTTCACGATCCAGAAGCCGATGCCGCTGGACAAGGGCATCATCGACGGCCTCGAGGCCAAGCAGCGCGCCGAGCTGGCGAAGGCCACCCAGGAGCAGAAGAACCAGCAGGTGAACGTCGAGCTGCAGTCGGTCAAGCAGCAGGTCGCGATGCTCGGTGCGAACGGCTACCTGCTGAAGACCGCGATCGAGTCGGGCAAGATCCAGTTCATGGTCATCCCGCAGAACGGCAACGTCAGCATCCCGGTGCCGACCACGACGCCGTCGACGCCCAACGACCAGCCGACCCAACCGGCCCAGCCGGCCCGGTAGCCAGATGGATGCGCTGCCGTCGCACCTCGAGCTGGTGCAGGGCGTCGTCCTGCCGAGGCCGGTCGGCGCGCATCCGGTGCTCGACTTCGTCAACACCCGGTCCGAGTGGACCACCCGTGGCCCCGCCCGGACCGAGTGGCTGACGTCGTACGAAGCCTTCCTGATCTGGAACTCGTACGTCGGCCTGTTGTCGCCGGCCACCGTGTTCCGGCTGATCGAGCGGGCCGGCCGCAGCTCGAGCGAGGTGGCACGGCGGCTGCAGGCCACGCTGGACTTCCGCGTCGACCTGTACGACGTCCTGACCGACCAGGCCACCGCGACGACCTTCGAGGCCGCCGCGCGCGTGATCGAGACGGCGTTCGGCGACCGGCGACTCGTGTCGACCGACGACGGTCCGACCTGGGAGCTGCGGGAGGACCTCGCGCTCCCGCTCCACAACCTGGCGGTACTGGCTGGCGACCTGCTCACCGGCCCGTCCCGCGAGCATGTCCGCACCTGTCCGTCCTGCGGGTGGTTGTTCCTCGACCCGCGCGGACGCCGGCGCTGGTGTTCGATGGCGACCTGCGGCAACCGGGCCAAGGTCCGCGCCCACGCGGCGCGAGCGCGTTAGTTTCTGTGCTTTCTAGTTGAAGGCCGCTGGGTCCACCGTGATCCAGGTGTGCTTCGCGCGGGCGAGTACGCGGCCGTCGGCGTCGTACAAGGTGCTCGCGGTGAACGTCTTGCGACCGTCCTCGCCGAGGTAGCGGCCGAGCGCGACGCATTCCTCGCCGACTTGCGGACGGGCGTCGACGCATGCGGTCAGCTGGCCGAGCACCGACGGACGGCCTTCGAGGTCGATCGTCCAACCGCCGGGGCAGTCGAGCGCCGCCCAGAGGAACAGCTCGTCGACCAGTCCGCCGGTCGCCAGATCCGCCGCGGGCTTCCACGTGCACGCCGTACGCCCGTCGCCGATCGGCCCTGGCCTGAGCCGCAGACCGGCCTGGTTCGACGGGCCGCAGACGAAACAGTTCGGGAACGGGTGGTCCTGCAACCCCCGGTACGCCGCCTCCGCGGCCCGGGCCTCGTCCGCCGGGACCGGGTCGATCGTCGCGTCGGCGAGGAAACCGCTGTCGACCGGTACTGCGTCCGCGACCAGTCCGTCACCGTCAGTCAGCTGAGCGCCGACGTCGTCGGCCGACAGGGCAAGGTCTTTCTGCAGTGGCGGCGGCATCCGCAACCGGACCTGAGGGACGTGTGCGCCGTTGAGCTGCGCCGCCAACGTCGTCCCGACCAGGCCGGCGACGTATCCGCCGTTGCCCGACCGCTCCGGCCCCCGGAATCGTTGGTCGACCCGCACGAAAGTCATGGCTCCGGACCCTAACGCAATAACAGGTTTCACCCGTTCGTACACGGTCTGTGGTGGAGGTGTGAGTGCCGAGAACCGTGGGAAGGAAAGGGTTTCAGAGAAATCTGAGGATTTCTCGGAACAACCGAGCTGAGCCCTCCATTTCAAACGACCGTTTGAACTATGCTGACTGCAGACTACTGCGCGTGAGCAGGTGGGGTGCCTGTGCGAGCAGTAGCTGGGGGGAAGGAGAACTCTGTGGAGACACCGGTCGAAACGACCCGGGAGAGATTGCTCAACGTCGCTGAGCAACGATTCGGAGAAGGGGGATACGAGGGCACTTCGCTGCGGGCCATCACGGTCGCGGCGGCCGCGAACATCGCGGCGGTCAACTATCACTTCGGTTCGAAGGAAGCGTTGCTACGGGCTGCCGTGGCGCGTGCGATGGCGCCTGTCAACACCGAACGGCGGCGCCGGCTGGACCAGTTGGAAGCCGGCGGGGCGCCGACGCCGGAGGAGCTGATCCGGGCCTTCATCGAGCCCGGCCTGGAACTGGTACTGCGCCGCGGCGAGCGCGGTGCCGTGGTCGCCCGGTTCATCGGCCGGATCGCGTTCGATCCGAGCCGACGGATCCGGGAGCTGTACGCGGCCGAGTCGGATCCGATCGAAAGCCGGTACCTGGCCGCTCTGCAACGGGCGTTGCCGCAGGCGTCGCCGGATGCGGTCGCCTTCGGGTACATGAACATGCTCGGTCTGCTCGCGTTGCACCAGTCACAGGCTCTGTCCCCGACGCCGGGTGCCGCCGGCGTTGCGAACACTGCGAACCCTGTGAACACCGAGGATCCCGGCAAGCTCGCCGAGAACCTGGTCGCATTCCTGGTCGCGGCCTTCGACCGCGGCCTGCGGGCCTGACCGCATCGTGGATGCCCCGGAAACCGTGGATTCCCTGCCCACGGCTCCCGGGTGACACAGATTCACCCCGCTGCACACCCCTTCACACCGCGCCCCGGTCCACGTGAGTTTTGTCCCGTGTTTTGCTCATGGATGTTCGGACCGCCGGGTAACGCTGCATAATGGCGCTCCGTGGACCCCTGTGAAGTCGTGGTTGCCGTCGACCTCGGTGGAACCCGGATGAAGTGCGGCCTGGTCGCCGCCGACGGTGCCCTGCTGCACCGCGAGACCAGGCCTACTCCCCGGGACGCCGGCGGCCGAGCCGTGCTCGACGCGCTGCTGGAGACCGTCGTCGAGCTCAGCCAGAAGGCGACCGCCGACGGGCACCGGGTGCGCGCGATCGGCGTGGTCGTGCCCGGCGTCATCGACGCCGAACACGGGACGGTCGGCGCCGAGAACCTGGAATGGGTCGCGACGCCGGTGCTGGCCGAGCTGAAGGCAGCGATCAGCGACGACGTGCCGATCGTTCTGGCCCACGACGTCCGCGGTGGCGGGTACGCCGAGCTGCGCCAGGGCGCCCTGGCCGGTACGACGAACTCGATGTTCCTGCCCCTCGGCACCGGGATCGCCGCTGCGATGATCGTCGACGGATCCCTGGTCAGCGGTGACGGGTACGCCGGCGAGCTCGGCCACTCGAAGTTCATCTACGGCGACGCGGCCGAGCTCTGCGCCTGCGGTCAGTGGGGCTGCCTGGAGACGGTCGCCTCCGCCGCCGCGCTGGCCCGGCGGTACACGGCACGGACCGGACGGACTGTGGACGGCGCCCGCGAGGTGATGGAGTTGCTCGCGGCCGGAGACCCGGACGCGGCGCAGGTCTGGCAGGACGCTCTGGCGGCTCTGATCGACGCTCTGGTCCTCTACACGACCCTGGTCGCACCGACCCGCATCGCGATCGGCGGCGGCCTCGTAGGGGCCGGCGAGACGCTGCTGCAGCCGCTGCGCGAGGGTGTGCACGCGCGCCTGACCTTCCAGCGCGAGCCCGAGATCGTGGCCGCGGTGCTGGGCGAGGAGGCGGGCATGCTGGGCGCCGCGCAGATGGCGTGGGACAGCGTTAACGCCGACGAGGAGGAGACGGCATGACGACGTACCGCGTGGGCCGGGTGGTCACGCCGGACGACGTACTCGAGAACGCCTGGATCCAGGTGGTCGACGAGGACATCCACGCGTTCGGGCGCCGGTCCGAGGGGATGCCCGCCGACGGCAAGCGGCCCGAGGATCTGGGCAACGTCACGGTCGTGCCGGGGTTCGTCGACATCCACACGCACGGCGGCGGCGGGTCGACGTACTCGACCGCCGATCCGGAAGAGGCGCGCAAGGTCGCGGCCTTCCACGGCAAGCACGGTACGACGACCACGCTGGCCAGTCTCGTGACAGCGCCGCTCGACGTGCTCGTCGACCAGACGGCCTGCCTGGCGGAGCTGATCGCAGACGGCGTGATCGCCGGCGTGCACCTCGAAGGACCGTTCCTCTCCGCGGCGCGGTGTGGTGCGCACGAGCCGACGCTGCTGCGGCCGCCGCTCAAGGACGACGTGGCGAAGGTGCTCAGCGACGCGGTCAAGATGGTGACGATCGCGCCGGAGCTCGAGAACGGGCTGGAAGCGATCCGCCAGGTCGTCGACGCCGGCGCGGTCGCGGCCCTCGGGCACACGGACGCGACGTACGAGCAGATGGTCGCCGGGGCGGATGCCGGCGCGACCGTCGCGACGCACTTGTTCAACGGGATGCGGCCGTTCCATCACCGCGATCCCGGCCCGGTCGGCGCCGCGCTGAACGACGAGCGGCTGCTGCTCGAGGTGATCAACGACGGTATGCACCTCGACCCGCAGGTGGTCCGGGTCGCGCTCGCGGCCGCCGGCGTGAACCGGATCGCGCTGATCACCGATGCGATGGAGGCGACCGGGATGGGCAACGGCCGCTACAAGATCGGCAACCTCGAGGTCGACGTCAAGGACGGTCTGGCAACGCTTGCCCACGGCACGCATTCGATCGCCGGCAGCACCTTGACCATGGACGTTGCCTACCGCAACGCGGTGAAGTCCGGCGTCTCGCTGGTGGACGCGTCCCGGATGGCGTCGACGACGCCGGCGCAGACCTTCGGCTGGTACGACGTCGGCTCGATCGAGACCGGGAAGCGGGCGGACCTGGTCCTGCTCGACGACGAGTACGCCGTGCAGAAAGTGATGCGGGCCGGGTCGTGGCTGGACTGATCGGGACCGTCACGCTCAACCTCGCGCTGGACGTGACGTACGAGGTCGACGAACTGCAGGTCGGCGGCAGCCATCGCGTCGATCGGATCCGTCGGCGGGCGGGTGGCAAGGGCGTGAATGTCGCACGAGTCGCGGCCACCCTCGGGCATCAGGTGCTGGTGCTCGGGTTCGTCGGTGGGGTGACCGGCGAGCTCGTCGCCGAGGAGTTGTTCGATGCCGGGCTGACCGCGCTGCTCACCCCGATCGCGGGGGAGACCCGCCGTACCGTTGCCATTGTCAACGGTGTCGACGGGGACGCGACGATTTTCAACGAGGCCGGTCCGACGGTGAGTGCCGACGAGTGGCGGGCGTTCCTGGATCGGATGCCGTGGGGGCGGATGGGTGTGCTCGCGTGTTCGGGCAGCCTGCCGCCGGGACTGCCGTCCGACGCGTACGCGGAACTCGCGGTGCGGGCGCGGCATCACGACGTACTGTCGGTGATCGATACCGGCGGTGACGCGTTGACGGCTGCGGCTCGTGCCGGCGCCGTGGTGCGGGCGAATGCGTCCGAACTGCGTGCTGCCGTTGGTGATGCGGAGGTCGAGGAGGGCGCGTCGGAGCTGGTTACGCTCGGTGCGTCCGCTGCGGTGATCACCGACGGTCCGCGCGGGATGGTTGCCGCCAGCAAGAAAGGCGTCTGGCGGGCGCTGCCGGTCGAGACGGTCGCCGGGAATCCGACCGGCGCGGGCGATGCGTGTACTGCGGTCGTCGCGGCAGCTGTCGCGGAATCACCCGAGCCCGACTGGTCCGTCGTCCTCAAGTCGGCCGTCGCCGCATCGGCCGCCGCCGTGTTGACACCCGTTGCCGGAGACATCGACCTGGCCGCCTACCGCCGTTGGCAACCCCAAGTCGCCGTTAACTAGAAGGAGTTCTCATGCCGTTGGTTTCCGGGGCCGAGGTTGTGCTGGCTGCGGCCAAGGCCGGTCGTGGTGTCGGCGCGTTCAACGTGATCCAGCTGGAGCACGCGACCGCGTTGATCGCGGGTGCGGAGCAGGTCGGTGCGCCGGTGATCCTGCAGATCAGTGAGAACGCGGTGAAGTACCACGGCGCGCTCAAGCCGATCGGGCTCGGCACGCTGGCGGCCGCGGCGGCCGCGACGGTGCCGGTCGTCGTCCACCTGGATCACGCGATGGACCGGGACCTGGTCACCGAGGCGGTCGCACTCGGGTTCACGTCGGTCATGTACGACGCCTCCAAGCTCGAATACGCCGACAACGTGGCCGCGACGTCCGAGGTGGTTGCGTACTGCCACGACCACGGGGTCTTCGTCGAGGCCGAGATCGGCGAGGTCGGCGGGAAGGACGGCGTCCACGCACCCGGCGCCCGCACCCGCCCCGACGAAGCACTCGCCTTCGCCGAGGCCACCGGTGTCGACGCGCTGGCGGTCGCGGTCGGCTCGAGTCACGCCATGACCGAGCGCACCGCGACGCTCGACTTCGACCTCATCACGCAACTCCGCGACGCCGTCCCGGTGCCGTTGGTGCTGCATGGCTCGTCGGGAGTCGCCGATCCGGATCTCACCCGGGCCGTCGAGGCCGGCATGACCAAGGTCAACATCGCCACCCATCTGAACAACGTCTTCACCGGCGTCGTTCGCGAGGTGCTCGCCGAGAACCCGAAGCTGGTCGACACGAGGAAGTACCTCGGCCCGGCCCGCGACGCCGTGGCGACCGAGGTCGCGCGACTGCTGGGTGTGCTGAAGGCGACGGCCTAGATCCCGGCGGCACCTCGGATCCAGTGCGCGCGCAGATCGTCGCGGGCGACCTGGACCTGCTCGCGGGTCGCCGGATCGGGCACCTCGAAATCGTCGATCAGCCGGGTGAGTGCCATCTCGACCGCCGCGACCAGCGCGTCCTCCTCGGACAGGTCGGACTCGGCCACTCCGCGCAGCCCGGCCGCGAGCGCGGCGAGCCCAGCCCGCTCCTGATCGGTGAACTGCACCCGGATCTCGGTCCTGCTGTCCACGCCGCCTCCTCAGACGATTGCTACAGTCATGGTGCAATGCAACGATCATGTTGCACAAGAGTGAGGGGTCGCGGATGACCGTGGCGGTGGACGAGACGCTGCGTACGGCGGCCATCGCCGTACTGGCCGAGCACGGCTGGGCAGGGGTGACGCTGGAGCGGGTCGCGGAGAAGGTCGGCCGGTCGCGGGTCACGCTCTGGCGGCAGGGCCTGACCGTCGAGGCGCTGCTGAACTCCCTGCTGGACGCTCTGGCCGACGACTATCGGGACACGATGTGGCCGGTGCTGGCCGGTTCCGGGACCGGTCGCGAGGGCCTGATCCGCACCATCGAGGCGCTGTTCGACGTGATCGACCGGCATCTTCCGCTGATGTTGTCGTCGGACCTGGTCTTCCATCAGGAACAGGCCCGCA
Source organism: Kribbella pratensis (assembly GCF_004365355.1). GTDB lineage: Bacteria > Actinomycetota > Actinomycetes > Propionibacteriales > Kribbellaceae > Kribbella. Next base: position 434,468 of record NZ_SODP01000003.1, read on the forward strand.
ACGGGCCGGTCTCGTTCCTGGATCCGTTCGAGCGGTTCCTCCGCGACGGCGAGGCGGACGGCACGCTGCACCCGCACGGCCGGGTCAGCGACGTGGCCGAGGTGCTGATGGTCTCGGCCGCCTTCACTTATGTGCACATGCGCGGCCGGCACCACTGGTCCCGGTCGCGGGCCCGGCGCCTGACCCTCGACCTGGTCCTCCGCGGCGTGCTGGAGGCGTGAAACATGCCTGTTGCATTTCTTGCAACGAGCGTGTTTCACTAACGGCATCATCAGCTTCTCCTGGAGGAGACCGCCATGACACTGCCGTACGCCGAACCGCTGATCCGTCGTGAGCCGCAGCCGCGGGTGATTCCCGAGCCGCTGCGTGTCGGCGAGCCCGGTGGGGATCCCTGTGGACTGTGCAGCTGGCTCGCCGGCCTGGACGACACCGCGACGACTCGGGACCCCGCAGACAAGCCGCTCTGGTACGACGACGACTGGGCGCTCTGCCGGGCGACCGGCGTCACCATCCCCGGCGTGGTCTGGCTGACGAGCCGCGCTCACCATGACTCGTTCGCCGACCTGCCGGATGCCTTGGCGCGCAGCTACGGGCCGATGGTCGCCCGGGTCGAGCGGGCCGTTCTGGCGCTCGGCGACATCGCCCGGGTGCATGTCTATCGTTGGGGCGACGGTTCGGCTCATTTTCATGTGTGGTTCTACCCGCGGCCGCTGGGAATGCTCGAGGCCAAGCGGGAGATGCTGCCGCTGTGGGCCGATGTCCTGCCCGAAGCCCCCAAGGAGGTCGTCGCCGATGCCGAGGACAAGATCGCGGCGGCGTTGGCGGCGGACAGCTGACATGAATGCATCCAGGCCGGAGCAGACGGGCGAGGCCCGGCTCGCGCGGCGGCTCGGGCTGGGTGACGCGGTCCTGATCGGGCTCGGCTCGATGGTTGGCGCCGGTGTGTTCGCGGTCTGGTCGCCGGCCGCGCACGCCGCCGGCTCGTGGTTGCTCCTCGGCCTGGCGATCGCAGCGGTTGTCGCCTACTGCAACGCAGCCTCCTCGGCCCAGCTGGCCGTGGTCTACCCGGTGTCCGGCGGCACCTACATCTACGGCCGCGAACGCCTGGGGGAGTGGTGGGGGTTCGCCGCGGGCTGGTGCTTCGTCATCGGGAAGACCGCGTCCTGCGCCGCGATGGCGCTGACCTTCGCGACCTACGTCGTTCCCGACGAATGGCTGCAACGCCTGCTGGCCCTTGCGGCTGTTGTGGTCCTTGCCGCCGTCAACTACCGCGGTGTGACCAGAACAGCCCGCCTGACCAGGATCCTCGTCACCTGCACGTTCGTCGTACTCGCCTTGGTCCTCGTCCTGCTCTACACCGGCGAGCCCCACCATCACACGTCCGCCCCCACCTCGGCGTACGGCGTTCTGCAGTCGGCCGGCCTGCTGTTCTTCGCGTTCGCCGGCTACGCGCGGATCGCGACCATGGGCGAGGAGGTCCGTGAGCCGGCCAGAACGATCCCGCGAGCGATCACCGTCGCGCTAGCCGTTGCTATCGGCATCTACTTGCTCGTCGCGATCGCGCTGCTGCGGACCGGCGACCCCGCGTCGACCACGGCGCCCCTCGCGTCCGCGGTCGACGGGGTCGGTGCGGCCTGGGCGACACCGATCGTCCGGATCGGCGCCGCCCTCGCCAGCCTCGGCGCCCTGCTCGCCTTGATCGCCGGCATCGGCCGCACCACGCTCGCGATGGCCCGCAACCGGGACCTCCCGGCCTGGCTGGCCGCCGTACATCCCCGCTACCAGGTGCCGCACCACGCCGAGCTCGTGCTCGCCGCGGTCGTCGGCGTACTCGTGCTCACCACCGATCTGCGCGGGGTGATCGGCTTCTCGTCGTTCGGCGTCCTGCTGTACTACGCGATCGCGAATGCCTCGGCGTTCACCCAGCCGGCCGACCAGCGTCGCTGGCCGCGCGCCGTCAACGTGATCGGCCTGATCGGTTGCGTCGTACTCGCGGTCACCCTCCCGTGGACGTCCGCGGTCGTGGCTGCCGCCCTCCTCGCGGCAGCCCTCCTCGTACGCCGGTTCAGGACAGGTCGCGCCGGATCCGCCAGAAGCTGAACCCGGTCAGCCCCAACGCCAACAGCATGAACAGCCCGAACTCGCGCCACTGCAGGTCCCAGAACGTCTCTTTGGGGAAGTAGCGCACGTGCTGCCGGTAGCCCTCGTCGGCGAGCCGCTGGAAACACGCCACCTCGGCCGGCGTGGTCCTCACCTGCTGCTTCGGCCCCGCAGGCGGCGGCCCGGGCGCACATGCCATGGTCCATTCGGGCAGTGTGCTCAGTTCCTTGCCGGACTTGTCCACGGTCTTGTCGGACACCTTCCAGGCGGCGACCGTACCGGTGGCGACTTCCATCTCTTTCACCTGCTGATTCGTCCCCTCGCCGGTGATCCCGAACCCGCGGATGTTGTCCGCGGTCGCCACGATGTACCTGTCGACCGGTGCCAGCAGGTGCGGCCGGATCAACGACGGCGTGAGGATCTGGATCAAGATCACCGCCGCCAGCGTGATCGCGAGTGCCACCAGGGTGCGGCGGACCACCAGCCCGATCGCGACTCCGAGAGCAAACGCGAAAGCCGCATAGCCGACCGGCACCAGGCCACGGGCGGAGAACGTCGACGGGAACATCCGCGGCAGGTAGGTGTTCGAATCCTGGCCGCTGTTCAGCGCGTCGTCGATCGGTGCCGACCACCACGTCACCGCGAAGCTGAGCAGCCCGGTGATCGCCATCGCGGTCAGTCCGGTGACGCCCACCTTGACGGCGAGCCAGCGCCAGCGGGAGATGCTCTGGCTCCACACCAGCCGATGCGTGCCGGTCTCCAGCTCGCGAGCGATCAGCGGCGCACCCCAGAACGCCCCGATCACCGGCGGTACGGCGTACAGCAGCACCTGACCGATCCGGTACAGCAACGGGTTGAGTCGCTCGTAGGCGAGACTGTCGATGAAGGTGGTGTTGAGTCGGTGATAGTCGTCGAGCAGGTTCGGTCCGGTCACGGCGAGGAAGACCGCGGCCGCGACGACCGCGGTCGCGACGACCAGGAACTGCACGCGGAACTGTCGCCAGGTCAGCCAGATCATCGCTGCACCTCCAGAACTGGGCGCTCCGGCTGGACGTCGCGGCCCATGTAGGCCAGCACCAGGTCCTCGAGCGTGAGTCGGGTGACCGTCCAGGCCGGATCGTGGATCGGCTGCTCGGTCCGGATCAGGTACGTCGACTGCCGGTCGGTGTGGCTCGCCGTCACGACGAACTGGCCCCGCGGCAGGTCCTTCGGATCGCGGCGCGGACCGGTCAGCCGGTAGTGCGTGTCGAGCAGGGCGTCGATCTCACCGCTGACCTGCACCCGCGAGTCGACCAGCACGATCACGTAGTCACAGGCCCGCTCGATGTCCGAGACGAGGTGCGAGGACAGCAGGACGCTCAGCTCCTGGTCGGCCACCGCCTCCATCAGGTCTTGCAGGAACTCGCGTCGCGCCAGTGGGTCGAGCGCTGCCACCGGTTCGTCCAGCACCAGCAGCTCCGGCCGCTTGGCCAGACCGAGGGTGAGCGCGAGCTGCGCACGTTGACCCCCGGACAGCTTGCCGGCGCGCTGCTTCGGGTCGAGCCTGAGGTGCTGGATCCGTTGCTGGGCGAGCGAATCGTCCCAGTTCGGGTTGAGCCGGGCGCCGAGCCGGAGGTGGTCCGCGACGCTCAACCGGACATACGTCGGGGTGTCCTGAGCCACGTACCCGACCTTCGCCTGCTGCGTCCCCGCGGGTGCCCCGAGGACCTGCACGGCGCCGGTCGTCGGCGACAGCATCCCGACCGCCAGGTTCAGCAGCGTGGTCTTGCCGGCGCCGTTCGGGCCGACCAGTCCGACCACGTGCCCGGACGGAATCTCGAGGTCGCAGTCGGTCAGCGCCCACCGCCGGCCGTACTTCTTGCCCAGACCCTGGGCGTCCACAACGGCGCTCATGCTATGTCCTCCTGAGCGGCGGACCGAAAGGTTGTCAGGAACAGCGCCTCGATGCTCTCGTCGTCGAGGCCTGCTTTGCGCGCCTTGGCCAGCCAGCGGCGGAGATCCTGCCGCAGCGGGCCGTGTGCGGCGAGCGTGTTGTCGGTGAGGGTGCGGGTGACGAACGTGCCGCGCCCGGGCCGGGCCTGGACCAGGCCCTCGTGCTCGAGCTCGCGGTACGCCTTGAGCACGGTGTTCGGGTTGATCGCCAGCGCCGCCACCACGTCCTTCACGGTCGGCAGCTGGTCCCCCTCCCGCAGCAGTCCGAGCCGCAACGCGTTCCGGACCTGCTGAACGATCTGCTGGTACGGCGAGACCCCCGACCGGCCGTCCAGATGGAACTCGATCATCCATAACCCCATTCATCTAGGTAACTAGCACTATAGGGGTATGGAGCGCGCGATCGTCAAGAGCTGGCGCGGACCTCCACCACTGACCAAGTGCGTCCGAGCGGGTGGCATCGGCGCCGCCCGAGCGTGCGGCGGCGCTGCGTCGGGAGGTTGGTGAGTGGTGCCGGTCCGACTCAGCGGATCGCGGCGTACCGGCGGAGGGCCTCGGCGCGGGCCTCGCCGTGGTCGACGATCGGGTCCGGGTAGGCGTCGGCGCCGTACCGCCAGGGCTCGTGTGCCGTCTTGCCGTCGAGGTGCCGCAACTCGGGAATCCAGCGGCGGACGTACTCGCCGTCGGGGTCGAACTTCTGGCCCTGGCTGACCGGGTTGAAGATCCGGAAGTACGGCGCCGCATCCGCACCGCAACCGGCCACCCACTGCCAGTTGAGCGAGTTCGACGCCAGATCGCCGTCGCGCAGCGTCTTCATGAACCAGCGAGCGCCGAACCGCCAATGCACGTGGAGGTCCTTGACCAGGAACGACGCGACGACCATCCGCACCCGGTTGTGCATGAAGCCGGTCTCGGCCAGTTGCCGCATCCCGGCGTCCACGATCGGGAACCCGGTCCGCCCCACGCACCACGCGTCGAACAGTTCGCCCGGTTCGTCGTACTGCATCTTGTCGAACTCCGGGCGCAGCGGCTTCCAGGCGGCGTGCGGGTGGCGCGCGAGCAGGTCCGCGCAGAACTCACGCCAGGCCAGCTCGCGGCGGTACGCCTCCGCGCCGGCGCTGCGTTTGCGGGCCAGATCGGCGAGCATCGTCCGCGGGTGGATCTCGCCGTACTTCAACGGCACCGACATCCGTGAAGTGCTGTCCAGATCGGGCCGGTCCCGCTCGTCGTCGTACGCCGCGATGTCGTCGAGGTACGCCTTCCAATGCTGCAGCGCAGCCTGCTCCCCGGCTCCGTCTCCGGGCGGCAGCTCCTCGCCGGAGGCCTTCACCCACGTCACGTCGGACGGCGCCTCGACCGGCTGTCGCCACCCGTGCGCCAGCCACGCCTTGAAGTACGGCGTGAACACCTGGTACGAGCGCCCCTGCTGATTCAGCACCCGTCCCGGCGCCACGGCGTACGGCGATCCCGTCCGCCTGAGCGGACACTTCAATGAGGCTTCAACTTCTTGATCGCGCTGCTGTCCGTACGGCCCGTAGTCCGCGCTGACATGCACACTCGCGGCGCCGATCTCGTCCGCGATCGCCGGTACGACGGTTGCCGGATCACCTCGCCGTACGACGAGCGGTCCGCCCATCGAATCGGAGAGGCTGCGCAACGACGCCGCGAGGTGATCCCGCCGCGGATCGCCCGAACGCTCCCAGAGCAACGGATCCACCACGAACACGCCCAGGACGCGGCCGTCACCGGCCGCCACCGCGTCGAGCAGAGCCGGATTGTCCGCCAGCCGAAGGTCCCGGCGGAACCACATCACCGCTGTCATCGTGCCCATCATCCGCCAGTACCCAGCAGCGATTCGGTAAGGGTTGCCTCAATAGGTGAGAATGGTTGTCGTGAGCGAGCTGATCGATACCACCGAGATGTACCTGCGGACCGTCTACGAGCTGGAAGAAGAGGGCATCCTCCCTCTCCGGGCACGGATTGCCGAGCGCCTGCACCAGTCCGGTCCGACGGTCAGTCAGACGGTTGCGCGGATGGAGCGCGACGGTCTGATCAAGGTGGAGGGCGACCGCCATCTGGAGCTCACCGACGTCGGCCGCAAGCAGGCGGTCCGGGTGATGCGCAAGCACCGCCTCGCGGAGCGTCTGCTGGTCGATGTGATCGGACTCGAGTGGGAGGACGTGCACGCCGAGGCCTGCCGCTGGGAGCACGTGATGAGCGACGCGGTCGAGCTGCGGCTGCTGAAGATCCTCGACAACCCGACCGAGTCGCCGTACGGCAACCCGATCCCGGGTCTGGAGGAGCTGCAGACCAGCGGTATCGCGAGCGGGATCGAGGACTTCCGGATCGGTGTCGAGCCGCTCGACCAGGTCCTCGACCAGTCCACCGGCGAGAGCGTGCGGGTGCTGGTCCGCCGGATCGCCGAGCCGGTCCAGACCGACGACGACGCGATGGCCGTACTGCGCAAGGCCGGCGCGCTGCCCGGTCGCGAGGTGGACTCCACGATGGACACCGACGGTGTGCTGGTCGGCAGCCGCGAGGCCGGCGGCGTGATCAGCGACGAGACCGCCGGGCACATCTTCGTCAGCCGCGTCTAGATCGGCACCCCCTCCCTGATCGTCAACTCTCTGTTAACGCTGAGCACCCGGCGAAGTACGCCGGGTCGCCAGCCGGTAGGTTCAGCCCCCGATGTCTGAGAACTTTGTTGATTGGCCGCAGTACCTGCGGGAATTCCACACCGCCGCACCCGGCAGCACGGAAGCGCTGTTGTCACGGGCAGTGGCCGGTGACCACACGCCGTACCGGTGGCTGGTCCGTGCCGTGTCGGGGGAGGCCCGGCGGGTGCTCGACCTCGCCTGCGGCAACGGGCCGGTGGCGCGTGAGCTGTACGGGCGCTGGGTGGTCGGCGTCGACAACAACCCGGCCCAGCTCGCTGGTGCGCCCGGTCCGAAGGTGCAGGCGGACGCCCTCCACCTGCCGTTCGCGAACGAGGTCTTCGATGTCGTCACCTGCTCGATGGGCCTGATGGTCCTCCAGCCGCTTCCCGACGTACTCGCGGAGGCGGCCCGGGTACTGCGGCGCGGTGGCGTGCTGGCCGCGATCGTGCCCGCCGTACGGCCGCTCCGGCGCGGGGACATCCGCACGCTGAGCGGTCTGACCACGCGGCTGCGGTCCACGCCACAGTTCCCGGCCGGTGGCGAGATCACCGAGCTGAAGGACCAGCTCAAGCACGCCGGCTTCGACGTCATGGAGAGCCAGCGCGAGCGATATGTGTACATGATCCGCAGCCGCGACGACGCGATGCGGCTGATCAACGCGCTCTACCTCCCGGGGACGCCGGACATCCGCCGCGACACCGCCGCCGCCTGGCTCGCGGATCGCGCCGAATCGAAGGACGGCCTCGAGGTCGCGATCCCGATCCGCCGCATCACCGCGATGCGCACGAAGGTCGCACTGACCATCTCCTGAGCGCTGGGGTCCGCTGCGGCCTCGCGATCGGTACGGTGTGCTTGTGAGTGCGCTGCGCTGGTCCGTCCGGACGCTCGATCGAGCGCTCGACGGCGAGACGGTCTACCGCGAGCTGCTGGCCGCCGAACCGGTCGCGTTCTGGCTCGACGGCAGTCTCACGGACCGGGCGCCGCGTCGCGTCTCGGTCCTGGGCACTTCGCTCGGGGCCGAGGTCATCGTCCGGGATGTTGCCGACGGCGACGTCTTCGCCGAGCTCAACGAGCTGCTCGCCGCGCAGTCCGCGGAGCCCCCTCCCGAGCTGGCCGGCCTCTTCTGCGGCGGCTATGTCGGGTACTTCGGGTACGAGCTGAAGGCGCTCACCGGTGGCCGGGCCGCGCACGAGTCGCCGACGCCGGACGCCCTCTGGATCTGGGCGAACCGGTTCGTCGTCATCGACCACGATCACGACCTGACCCACCTCGTCGCGGTCGACGAACCGGGTGCCGGCGAGGACTGGCTGGACCGGGCCGAGGAGGCCGCCGCCGATTGGTGGATGGGCAGCCTCGACCCGCCGGCGATCGCCACGCTCGACCTCGAGGCGCATCTCGAGCAGGACCGCGCGACGTACCTGGCCGGCATCGCGCGCTGCCTGGAGGAGCTCGAGGCGGGTCAGACGTACGAGGTCAATCTGACGAACCGGGTCCGGCTGCCGGCCGTGCAGGACCCGTTCGAGTTCTTCCGCTGGCAGCGGACCGCGAACCCGGCGCCGTACGCCGCCTTCCTCCGGTACGGCGATCTCGCGGTGGCGAGCTCTTCGCCGGAGCGATTCCTGACCGTCGATGCGGACGGCTGGGCCGAGTGCCGGCCGATCAAGGGGACCGCGCCGCGTGACCTCGACCCGGCGCAGGACCAGCTCGCGGCGAAGGCGCTGGCCGAGGACGACAAGACCCGGGCCGAGAACCTGATGATCGTCGACCTGATCCGCAACGACCTCGGCCGGGTGAGCGTGCCGGGGACGGTGACCGTGCCGCAGCTGATGCAGGTCGAGAGTTACCGGACCATGCACCAGCTGGTGACGACGGTCCGCGGCCGGTTGCGGGCCGGCCTGACTGCGGTCGACGCGGTGCGGGCGTGCTTCCCGCCGGGGTCGATGACGGGTGCGCCGAAGATCCGCACGATGGAGATCATCGACGAACTCGAATGGAGCGCGCGCGGGGTGTACTCCGGCGCGCTCGGCTACCTGTCCCTGGACGGGCGGGCGGACCTGAGCGTGGTGATCCGGACGGCAGTGCTGACGCCGGACCAGACTGTGGTCGGGGCAGGGGGCGCGATCGTGCTGGATTCCGACCCGGTCGCGGAGTACGAAGAAATGGTGCTGAAAGCAACGGCAGCCGTCGGCCGGGCCGGTCGCGGGTACGGATCTTTCCGCGGTGAGGGGTGGGGGAGATGAGTGGTCTGCTGGTGGCGGATTCGTTCCTGGTTGCCAATGGCAAGGTCCGGGGACTGGAGCTGCACCGGGAACGGTTCGTCCGGTCGTGCGCCGCGGCGGGGGTCGCCGCGGAGCGGTTCTGGGACGAGCAGGCCGGGCGGTTGCCCGGGTTCGGGCGGTGGTTCCCGCGGTTCGAGCTGCAGACGTCGGGTGAGCTCGCCGTCCAGCTGCGGCCGGCGCCGCCGATCGGCGGACGAGTGCGCGTCGCCGTACACGAAGGTCCTGATCCGCGAACCGCGCCGCGGGTCAAAGGGCCGGACCTGGAGTTGCTCGGGAAGCTGAAGGAGGCGGCGCCTGATCGCGCGGACGAGGTCCTGCTGCTCGACACCGACGGGACTGTGCTCGAGGCGGCGTACTCGGCGGTCGCGTGGTGGGAGGACGACACGCTCTGCTTCCCGCAGTCGGACCGTCCGCTGCTCGCTTCGGTGACCGCACAGCTCCTGCGCCGGATCGCCGCCAACCAGGGCGTCGAGATTTCCGAGCGGGCCGCCACGCCGCAGGACCTGCAGAACGCGACCGAGGCCTGGCTGGTGAACGCCCTGCACGGCATCCGCCCGATCCACGCCTGGGGCGCCTCGGCCATCGACCCGCTGCCCAACTCCCACTCCTCGCTGTGGCAGTCCCACCTCGAGTCCCTCGCAACCCGCCTCCCCTAACCCCCGCCTATAACCCCGCCCCGCCCTCGCCCCGCCCTCGCCCCTGCTCCGCCCCCGCTCCGCCCTCGCCCCTGCTCCGCCCCCGCCCCTGCTCCGCCCCCGCCCCTGCTCCGCCCTCGCCCCTGCTCCGCCCTCGCCCCTGCTCCGCCCTCGCCCCTGCTCCGCCCTCGCCCCTGCTCCGCCCTCGCCCCTGCTCCCCCCCGCTCCGCCCTCGCCCCTGCTCCGCCCCCGCTCCGCCCTCGCCCCAGCTCCGCCCCCGCTCCGCCCTCGCCCCAGCTCCGCCCCCGCTCCGCCCTCGCCCCAGCTCCGCCCCCGCTCCGCCCTCGCCCCAGCTCCGCCCCAGCTCCACCCCCGTCCCAGCTCCGCCCCAGCTCCACCCCCGTCCCGCCCGCCGACCTCGCCCCGGCCTCGCCCTCGCCTCGCCCTCGCCTCGCCCTCGCCTCGCCCTCGCCTCGCCCTCGCCTCGCTCCGCCCTCGCCCTCGCCCCGCCCCCGTCCCGGCGGCTCGAACGTTTGAGGGGTTGACCCCCGAGACGGTCGCTTGGCCCCGGAGATTCCGGGTACGCAACCGACCGTCTCGGGGGTCAACCCCTGAGAGGTTCGGTGGTCGGTGGTCGGGGGACGGGGCCGGTGGTGCGGCTGAGGCATCGCTTGTAAATGTGATATCACTTTGCTACCTTTGCGCTATTCGAGCAAGGGAGCGTGCGTGATGGTGGATGTCGCGGTGGAGATGCCGGCGCCGAAGGTGACCGAGCGGGCCGGCCGGGATCTGAACGGATGGCCGATGGCGCTGCTGGCCTTCGTGTTGCTGGTGGCCGGGGTGTCCGGGCTCATCATCGGCGCCACCCATGATCGAGGCCCGCAGGTCGTGGGTGGCATCGCGGTGTTCGTGGTCGGCCTGATCGTCGCCGCCGGGCTGACCGCGGTCTCGCCGGGCCGGGCCAGGGTGCTGCAGATCCTCGGGCGGTACGCCGGGACCGTGCGCACCAACGGTCTGCGCTGGGTGAATCCGATCTCCTCGCGGCGCGAGGTCTCGACCCGGATCCGCAACCACGAAACGGCCGTTGCCAAGGTCAACGATGCTGACGGCAACCCGATCGAGATCGCCGCGGTCGTGGTCTGGCAGGTCGAGGACACCGCGCAGGCGATGTTCGAGGTGGACGACTTCGTCGAGTTCGTCGCGATCCAGACCGAGACCGCGGTCCGGCACATCGCGAACAGCTACCCGTACGACGTCCACACCGAGGATGGCGTGCTGTCGCTGCGGGACAGCACCGACGAGATCACCGAGAAGCTGTCGGCGGAGATCGGTGCGCGGGTTCACGCGGCGGGTGTGCATGTGATCGAGTCGCGGATCACGCACCTCGCGTATGCACCGGAGATCGCCCAGGCGATGCTGCGGCGCCAGCAGGCGGGTGCGGTCGTCGCGGCCCGGCAGCGGATCGTCGAAGGTGCGGTCGGCATGGTCGAGCTGGCGCTGGACCGGCTGTCCGAGCACGAGGTGGTCGAGCTGGACGAGGAACGGAAGGCGACGATGGTCAGCAACCTGATGGTGGTGCTGTGCGGCGACCGTGACGCCCAGCCGGTGGTCAATGCCGGCTCGCTCTACCAGTGAGTGGTCGTCTGCCGTGGCTGTCGAACGCAAGAAGATCCTGCTCCGGCTGGATCCCGTGGTGCACGACGCGCTGGCCCGCTGGGCGGCCGACGACCTGCGCAGCACCAACGCTCAGATCGAGTATCTGCTCCGCCGAGCCCTGGCCGACGCCGGCCGCCTCCCCGGTGGCCTGAGCAAACCCCGCCGCCCCGGCCGCCCTCCTAAGGAGGAAGACGATGGCTAGGAAACCCACAACAATCGCGGCACGTGATCAGCTGGTGCGTCGAGTGCCTCGTGGCCCGGCTGGACCTGCAGGTGCGGGCAGAGGTGACGACAGGCGTGCGCCGAAGGTTGTTGCTCTTGGCAACCTGCAGGTTCCGGAGTCGTTGGCGGCGCGGATGTTCTTGCTGGCTTGTGATTCGGAGCGGCAGCGGCTGGTCGCTCGGGGGAAGGTTGGGAAGGTGATGCGGGCGGCGGCCTTGGTTGACCTCGTGCTGGGCGGGAATCTTGTTGATGACGGCGGGCGGGCTCGGGTGACGAACGCGCCGGTTCCGGCCGATCCCGTGCTGACGGGAGTGCTTGAGGAAATGCGGGCGGCGGGACCGCGGCGATGGCGGCATTGGGTTGAGCGGCGGCCGGGGGCGACGGTACGCCGGGTGCGCGACGAGCTGGACCGTGCACGGTTGATCAAGGTCGAGCCGCATCGCATCCTGGGGATCTTCCCGGCGGACCGCATCACCATCCGCCACCCGCTGATGCGTCGGCAGCTTCTGCAAGCCGCGCACGACACCCTCCGCGCCTCGCGGCTCGTCTCCCGGGTGGACCTCCGCGACGCGTCGATCGTCGTACTCGCGTCCACCGCGGACCTGCGCACGATCGTCACCAAGGAGCAGCGCATCCGCCACAAGGACCGCCTGGCGCAGCTCGCAGTCCGCGTCGGCCCCGTCGTACCGGCTCTGAAGAAGGCGCTCCAGCAGACGCAGTACTCCGCGGGCGGGTGACCCTGCGAGGGTCTACGGTTCGTTACTCAAGTACCTAACCAGGGAAGGGGGTGGGGGTTGTGTTCGACGACCGGAGTCCGATCTATCTGCAGATCGCGGAGCAGATCAAGAACGACATCGTGACCGGTGCGCTGGCCGAGGACGAGCAGGTGATGTCGACCAACCAGTACGCCGCCTTCTACCGGATCAACCCGGCCACCGCGGCGAAGGGGTTCGCGCAACTGGTCGACGAGGGCGTGCTGTACAAGAAACGCGGCATCGGGATGTTCGTCTCCCCGAACGCCCGCGACCTGCTCCGCACCGGCCGCCGCGACTCGTTCTTCGCCGACGTCGTCGACCCGATGATCCGCGAAGCCAAAGCAATCGGCATCCCGTTGAAAGACATCCTCCAGCACATCCGCAGCTATGGAGACGCTTGATGACCACCGCCCTGACTGTGAGGACCGAGAACCTCTCGGTGCGGTTCGCCGGGGTGCCGGCGTTGGATCGGCTCGATCTGCGGCTGGCGCCCGGGAAGATCCACGGCCTGCTCGGCCGGAACGGATCCGGTAAGAGCACGCTCGCCGCGGTCCTGGCCGGGTTCCGCCGGCCCGACGAAGGTCGGGTCCTGATCGAGGGCGGCGACCTCGGTACGCCGCAGGAGCCGTACGAGAACGCCGTCGTCACCAGCCGCGTGTGCCTGATCCGCGAGTCCGGCGACCGCCCCGAGGCAGTGTCGGTCAAACAAGCGATCGCACTGGCCGCTGCGCTCCGCCCGTATTGGGACGCCGACCTCGCGGGCGATCTGCTGGACCGCTTCGAAGTACCGCTGAACAAGAAGATCCAGAAGCTCTCCCGCGGAAAGAAGTCAGCGCTCGGCGTCGTTCTGGGCCTGGCCAGCCGGGCCCCGCTGACAATTTTCGATGAGAGCTACCTGGGCATGGACGTCCCGTCGCGGAACCTGTTCTACGACGCGCTGCTCGCCGACTACACCGAAGTACCGCGCACAGTCGTGCTGTCCACCCACCTGGTCAGCGAGGTCAGCGCGATGCTCGAAGAGGTCGTCATCCTCGACAACGGCCGCCTCGTCACGCAGTCCCCGGTGGACGCACTGCGCGGTCGGGGCGCGTCGATCGTCGGGCCGGCCGCGGCCGTGGACAAGTTCACCGCGGGCTTCACCGTGCTCGCGGAGGAGCGGCTGGGCGGCACCAAGTCCACCACGGTCCTCGGCGACCTCGACCCGGCGCTCCTCGCGCAGGCGACTGCGGCCGGCCTGGAGATCGGTCCGGTCGGCCTGCAGGACCTCTTCGTCCACCTGACCGGAGCCCGCTCATGACCACGACAGCCGAGGCGGCGCTTCCGCGGGAAGCAACCGACTGGCGCCGGCTGAAGACCGTGCTGTTGTCGATGGCAGTGGGTCTGCGGCAGATGCTCGTCGGCTACTGGATCGTGATGATCGTTGCGTTCCTGGTCATCGGGCTCGTCATACAGCTCGCGACGAGCGGCGTCACCAGCAGCATGTGGGACTACGGAACCCAGTCACCGAAGTACTTCTCGCTGGCGATCGGGGTGACGCTCACCCCGGCGTACCTGGTGTTGCTCGTTGCCCACGGCGTCACCCGGCGGATGTATGCAGTTGCCTCAGGCATCTATCTGACCGGCGCCGCGGCGGCCACCTCGATCGTGTGGGTGCTGGCCTACCAGGTGGAGCACGCGCTCTACGCGTCGCAGGGCTGGCCCGACACGTTGACCAACCCGCACCTGTTCACCAGCACCTCGCAGATCGGTCTGGTGTTCACCGAATTCTTCCTGCTGATCCTGTCCCACGAAGTGACCGGCTGGTTGCTCGGCATCACCTTCGTCCGGCTCGGCTTCTGGCGCGGTCTGCTGATGCTGCCGCTCGCGTTGATCCCCGCGGTGGCCGCCGAGTTCCTGCTCGTCGCGCAATGGCTCGCCGGCATCCTCACCAACGCCGGATATCACCGGCCGCCACTCGCCGTCGCCGTACCGTCCGTCCTTCTGGTCAGCGCGCTCGGCGTGTATGCCGGGTATCGCATTCTGCAACCGATGGCACTCAAACCTGCTAAGGGCTAAGACACGTTATGCACAGGGGGTGTGCATAACCGGGACAGTTTCTGTGGATTGCCGCGCAATCACTGTGGACGACCAAAACTGTTGTCAGGAAAGGCTTGTGCGACCTCCGCTGAGAGCGTAGAAATATCGACACGCCGCTTCGGACTGGAGCGGTGGGTCGATCGGAAACCGAGGGCCCTCGCGGTGGGGATCCCCACCGAGGTAGACCGGTGACGGGGTCTGCCGGCCTCCACGGACCCGTATCGGGAAGCTGGAGACGTCACTTTCCTTCAGCTGGTGCGGGCCCCTCCGGCTCATACTCGGAGGGGCCCGCCATCTTGAACTCGGCGGTCCGGGAAAAATGCGGAAAACAGAACCCCGAGGTCGCGAACGACCTCGGGGTTCTGCGTACGGAGTTCTCAGCGGAGTGTGATTCTCAGTTCGGTGTGAGAACCCTTCGCCGGCACCTGGACCTCCGTCCCGCGGGTGGTGGTGACGAGCTTGTACTGCGCCGACCGGCCGTCGACCGTCACACTCCTCACCTTCGCCCCGGACGGGAGTACGGCGCCGACCGTGAGCGTCGCGCCGACGCCCTTCACGGTCACATCGGTCGACAACGCCTTACCTGTAAGGCGTGCGGAGACATCGATCGAGCCGCGACCGACCCGGATGTTGCTACCGGCCACCTTCTGTTGTCCGGCCGGAACCTGCGGCACCACGGCGATCCTGCCGTGCCCGAGGTCCGGGTCGACGCCGAGCTGCTGGTGGACCACCGGCCAGAGGATGCCGTACGCGCCCCACGCCTGCAGCGCCATCGAGCGGTCGTAGAACGGCCGGCCGATATTCGCCGCCGAGTCCGGCGACGGGGCGATCTCCGGCATCGCGCCGGGGGTCTCCCAGACCGACGGGTCGAGCTGGATCCGGGCGTTGCCGGTCGTGTACGCCTGTTGCTGCTTCGCACCCATCCGGCCGAAGTTGCCTTCCGCAACGGCCATGATCGACGTGTTCAGACCGAAGATGCTGCGCTCACTCTTCACCTGCGACACGACCGGATCGCACGTTGCGCCGGGGTTGCCGGCCGGGTCCGAGGTCGCGCCGGTGCCGGTGTGGAACAGGCCGAATTCGCCTGTGTAGCAAGCCGTTTCACGCTGGTCGAGTGCGATGTTTGCGTGGTCGGTCGAGGCGAGCGGCGAGGCCGGCTGACCGGGTCGGTCCAGTACCGCCTCCATCGGTGTCACACCGATCCAGTGCCGCTGGAAGATCGGAGTGTTGTCGTTCGCCGGGTTGGCCGGGTCGTCGATCGAGTCGGCGTACCCCTTCGCCTGCGGTACCCACCACTGTGCCTCGAAGCGGGACTCGAGGTCGTTCGCGCGGGTGGTGGCCCACTGCTGCACCTTGGTGTCGTGCTTGGACGCGGCCAGGTCGGCGAGGTCGGTCAGACCGCGGATCAGGTAGACGGTGTTGTCCAGCTTCTCCACGCCCATTCCGGTGCGTTCGACGTTGCCCAGGCCCTCCGGCCAGCCGTCTCCGTCCTTGTCCAGTTCGCGGTACACGTACTGCAGGTTCCGCACGCTGAAGTCGTACATCTCGTCGCGGAACTTGTTGTCACCCGTCCACCGCCACAGCAGCGCGACCGTGCTCGGGAACTTCACCGTCTCGTCGGTGTTGCCGGCGCTCTGGTTCGAGCCGAAGTACACGGAACCGGTCGGAGTGACCTCGTGCGCGACCTTGCCGCTGCGGTTGTTCAGGATGTCGCTGACGTCGCGCAGCGCCTTGAGATGGTCCTTGACGGTGTCGAACTGACCAGCTGCGACCGCGGCGAACGCGGTGTACTCACCATCGGTCGCGAACAGCCACGGATAGTCCGGGAAGCCCGCGCCGAACCAGCGCGCGGTCTGGACGGTCCCGGCCGGTGCCGGGTAGTCCTTACCTTCGTTGACGTCCCGGATCTGCAGGTTGTGCGCCTCCTGCACCGAGTCGGCGAGGTTCTGCTTGCTCCACTCGACGCTCTGCTGCAGCAGCCGGTCACCAGGAAGGTCCACTGCGGATTGTGCGTCGATCTGCTGCCGTGCGGAGGTCTTTGCCCGCAGCAACTTCTCCGGGTTGCTCAGGGCCTTGCCGTACTCGCGCTGCGCGGCCCGGCTACCCTGGTCCGATCCGGCCACCGCGAACCAGATCGTCTTCTGCTGGCCCGCTGACAGCTTCACGTCGTACGTGAGCCGGCCGCCCGTGCCCTTGCCGACGAGCGAGTCGTCACAGCGTGCGGGCGTCGTCCCGTCCTTCGGGCAGATCACCGCGGGACTCTGCGGCCCGCGGTGGTCCGGACCAAGGGCGTGATCCGTCGGACGCAGGGACGATCCGACGAACGCGGCATAGTCGTGCGCCGTCGCGTTCGGGTACGACGGAGTGCCCTGCTCGCGGAACCGGAGCGCTCCGTCGGTGTAGTCGCCGGTGTCCGGCAGGTTGGCGTCGGCTGCGCCTGGAGTCGTCCAGTCCCACGGGTACGACTGCATCAGCTCGGAGTGCGCGTCCACGTCGAGCTTGACCGTCTTCGCCGTACTCGAGCTGAGGGTGAGGCCGACCAGCGTCGCGCGGACCCCGTCGGGGACGAAGTCCGTACGGCGTACGTCGACGGAACCGGAGTAGTCGATCCGGCTGTAGCCGTGACCGCTGGTGTACTTCGCGGCGGCGACGTCCTTGCCGAGCCAGTTGCCGTCGAGACCGAACCAGATGCCGTCGAGCAGCTTGATCGGCTGGCTCCAGAAGCCACCCATCTCGCCGCGGATGTGCCAGCCGGACGCGGGGTAGAGGCCCGTCTCGTCGCCCATCGCGTAGGCACGGTCGCCGACGACCAGCGACCGCCGGTCGGGGAGGCGAGTGGTCTCGGACAGCTCGGACGATCCGGCCGAGGCTGTCGGGGTGGAGCTGGTCCTGGACGGCCCGGCGATGGCCGAGGCGGTGCCCGCGAGGACGGTCGCGGCGGCGAGCAGGGCGATCCCGGCCGTTCGGCGTACCGGTCTGCGGCGGGGTGGAGAGCTACTGCGGTTGGTCGGATAGGGAGTCATGGCGGTTCCTCCTTCTCACGGCGCCCGGGGGACAGCGCCGAGGTCAGCCAGGGGCTGAGCTGCCCCTGATCACCAGTTCTGGTTGCAGCAAGCGTTCGCTCGGCGTGCCGTCGGGCGCGCCGGTGAGGATCGTGATCAGTTCGGCGGCGATGTCGTCCATCGGTTGCCGGAGACTGGTCAGGCCGGGGGAGACGACGTCCGCGAGCGGTGAGTCGTCGAAGCCGGTGACGCCGACCTGATGGCCGGCGGTGAGGCCACGGCGGGTGAGTTCGCGGAGCGCACCGAGCGCGAGAACGTCGCTCAGGGCAACGATCCCGTCGATCTCGCGGCCGGCGTCGAGCAGCGCCGCGGTGGCCCGGGCGCCTTCGTCGAGGCTGTCCTCGCGGCAGCGCACGGACAGTCCGCTGATCGGCAGGCCGAGTGCCTTGCATTCGTCGCGCCAACCGCCCGCGCGATCCTCGGCCAGACCGGACGTCTTCGGCCAGCCCAGGAAGGCGATCCGGCGGCGGCCGGTCTCGTACAGG
The DNA here is from genome assembly GCF_004365355.1 of Kribbella pratensis. Taxonomy (GTDB): domain Bacteria; phylum Actinomycetota; class Actinomycetes; order Propionibacteriales; family Kribbellaceae; genus Kribbella. The sequence continues at coordinate 452,327 of NZ_SODP01000003.1, forward strand.
TGCCGGACCGCCATCGCGGAACCGGCCGCACCGTCGACGTCCACCCACGGACCGGGCTGCGTGGTCTGCTTCCACACCCGGCCGAAGCTGACGAACGGGATGCCCTGCTCCTTCAGCCAGCCGTGCCGCGGATCGTGCGTCTCGGTCTGCGACAGCACGAACCCGTCGACGAGCCGGCGGGCGTGCAGATCGTCGTACGTCGGCATGCCGTCGACGCCGGGCGGTGCCGTGAACAGCAGGATGTGCCGGCCGGTGCGTTCGGCGGCGGCACAGAGGGCGTGCAGGAACTGGTCCATCACCAGATGGGTCTGGTTCGGCCAGTTCGGGACGCAGTAGCCGATCAGCTCGACCGCGCTGGTGCGCAGACTGCGGGCGTTACGATTGGGCCGGTAGTTGAGCAGCTCGATCGATTTGTTGACGCGTTCGAGCGTGTCCGGCCGGAGCCGGTGCGGGGCGTTAAGGGCGTTCGACACCGTCTGCACCGACACTTCGGCGTGGGCGGCGACCTGCTTGAGCGTAGCCACAGCGACCTCCCACGGGCGTTTTGAACGTTAAAAACATCCGCAGTCTGCCCCGGCCTCTCCAACACTGTCAACGGTTCAGAGCGACGGCGGCCCCTGCCGGATAATCGCCAGCGTCTCCTCGACCCCCATCGGCGCGATCCACCGCCCCCACCACGCGGCCCCCGCCGCCGCGAACGCCGCCGGCTCACCCCCACTGACCTTCACTTCGCGCGCGCCGTCGTCCAGCAGCCCGCGGACATCGTCAGGAGTGATCTGCTGCGGCGCATCCGTGCTCCCCTTGTAGGCACAGGACCCGCCCCACCGCAGAATCCGTCGCCTGACGGCAGGCACCAACATGTTCCCGCCCACCCAGACAGGAATCCGCGGCTCCTGCACCGGCCGGGCCGTCAGTTGCACGTCCTCCAAGCGGTAATGCTTCCCCGTGAAACTGACCGGCTCGCCACTCCACAGCCGGTCGATCAGCTCCAGCCCTTCGTCGAGCATCTCGGCCAGCACCTTCGGACTCTTCTCCTCCAGGAACGGATCGCCCGGATCCCCGATCCCGACCCCCAGCACCATCCGGCCGTCGGAGAGGTGGTCCAGTGCAACAGCCTCGGCCGCCACCTTCCAGGGCCGCCGCCGGGGCAACGGTGTCACCGTCGTACCGATCCGGATCCGCTCGGTCGCCACCGCCATCGCCGCCAGGCAGATCCACGGGTCGTACGTCGGCAGGGACGCGTCGCCCTGGTAGACCAGGTAGTCCTCCAGGAACAGCGCATCCCAGCCAGAGTCCTCCACCGCGCGGGCAAGCTCAGCCAGCCCCCGCGGATCCCGCCCGTCACCTACTGCCCCGACCGTCACGGAAAACTTCACAGCCCGACGCTATCCATCCCCACCGACAGCCGGGAGGCGGATCTCCAGGCCATCACAATTGCGTGCTCCGGAGCGGATCCCGCGTGACGGTCGCCTGGGCGCCCGATTGTGATGGCCTGGGGATCCGGACTCAGGCGGTGTGGCCGCCGTCGATGGTGAGTTCGGTGCCGGTGATGTACGCCGCGTGCGGGCCGGCCAGGTAGGTGATCGCCGCCGCGACCTCGAGCGGGCTGCCGAAGCGGTCCAGGGCGAGGTCCGCGATCTGCGCCGCCGCGAACGGACCGTCGGCCGGATTCATATCGGTGTTGATCGGGCCGGGCTGGACGACGTTCGACGTGATGTTGCGTGCCCCCAGTTCGCGGGCCAACGCCTTGCTCAGCCCGACCAGTGCGGCCTTGCTCATCGCGTACAGCGTCATGCCAGGACTCGTGACCCGGCCCGCGGCGCAGCTGCCGAGGTGGATCAGCCGGCCACCGTCGGAGAGCAGCGGTACGGCGGCCTGTGTCGCGGCGTACACGCCTCGTACGTTGACCGCGAGCACTCGGTCGACGTCGGCGAGGGTGAGATCACCGATCGGCGCGATCGCTCCCACGCCGGCGTTGTTCACCAGAATGTCCAGCCCGCCGAGGGATTCCGCAGCCTGTCGTACGCCGTCGCCGACCGCGACCGCATCCGCCGCATCGACCGCGAGGGCAACGGCACGCCGCCCGAGGCTCTCGATCTCCTTCACCACTGTTGCCGCCGCATCCGCGGACGCGTTGTAGGTGATCACGACGTCGGCGCCCTTCGCTGCCAGCGCGATCGCGGTGGCCGCTCCGATCCCGCGGCTGCCACCTGTCACCATTGCCTTCTTGCCAAGCAGTTCGTTCATGCCGACCAGTCCACGCGAGCCGCGATGGTGAAGCTGGCGAGAATCCGCCACCGGATCGTCGCGTCGCAAAACCGCGATCCGCCCCACCTCCATGTCGTAAAACCGCTAGCGACTGTCGGTGGCGGCAGGGATGCTGGAGGACGTGTACGAGTGCAGGGAGCGATGTGTCCGGGCCGTCCAGTCCAAGGATGCGCGGTTCGACGGGTGGTTCTTCACCGCCGTTCTGACCACGAAGATCTACTGCCGGCCGAGCTGCCCGGTGGTGCCGCCGAAGGTCGAGAACATGCGGTTCTACCCGAGCGCGGCCGCGGCGCAGCAGGCCGGATTCCGCGCCTGCAAGCGGTGTCGTCCCGACGCGAGCCCGGGCTCCCCGGAGTGGAACGACCGCGCCGACCTCGTGGCCCGTGCGATGCGCCTGATCGCGGACGGCGTCGTCGACCGCGACGGCGTGCCGGGCCTGGCCGGTCAGCTCGGGTATAGCGTGCGGCAGGTGCAGCGGCAACTGCTGGCTGAGCTCGGCGCCGGCCCGCTCGCGCTGGCTCGGGCGCAGCGTGCACAGACCGCGCGCCTGCTGATCGAGACGAGCAACCTGCAGATGGCCGACGTCGCGTTCGCCGCCGGGTTCTCGAGTGTGCGGACGTTCAACGAGACGGTGCAGGAGGTCTTCGCCCTCTCTCCGACCGAGCTGCGCCGCCGCGCCCGCCGGGGTACGACGACTGCCGCGCCGGGCACGATCTCGCTGCGTCTCCCGTTCCGCGCGCCGTTGACGCCGGACAATCTGTTCGGTCACCTGATCGCGACCGGCGTACCAGGTGTCGAGGAGTGGCGGGACGGGCACTACCGGCGCACCCTGCGACTCCCGCACGGTCATGGCGTGGTTGCGTTGCGGCCCATGCCCGACCACATCGCTTGTCAGCTCTCGCTCACCGATCAGCGCGACCTGGCGATCGCAATCAGCCGCTGCCGGCGGATGCTCGACCTCGATGCGGATCCGATCGCGGTCGACGACCTGCTGAGCGAGGACCCGGTGCTCGCGCCGCTGATCGTGAAGGCGCCGGGGCGCCGGGTTCCGCATACGGTCGACGGCGAGGAGTTCGCCGTACGCGCGGTGCTGGGGCAGCAGGTGTCGACCGCGGCTGCACGGACGCACGCTCATCGCTTGGTGGTGCAGCACGGTGAGCCGATCGAGGATGCGGCCGGCGGGCTGACGCATCTGTTCCCGACGATGCCGGCGCTCGCCGGGCTCGACCCGGAGACGCTGGCGTTTCCGAAGTCCCGGCGTACGACGTTGATGACGCTGGTGCGGACGCTGGCCGAGGGGGAGATCGATCTCGGCGCCGGTGCGGACTGGGATCGCGCACGGGAGCAACTCGCGGCGCTGCCGGGGATCGGGCCGTGGACGGTCGAGTCGATCGCGATGCGCGCGCTCGGTGACCCGGATGCCTTTGTGGCCAGTGATTTAGGTATCCGCTACGCCGCCCGTGACCTAGGCTTGCCCGAGGCCCCCAAACTCCTGACCGACCACGCCCGTGCGTGGCGGCCTTGGCGTGCGTACGCCGTCCAGTACTTGTGGGCCACCGGCGACCATGCGATCAACAAGATTCCGGAGTGAGAATGACCGACCTGACCACCGACCGTCTGTTGCTGCGTCAGTGGCGTGACTCCGACCGGGAGCCGTTCGCCGCGTTGAACGCCGACCCGGCGGTGATGGAGCACTTCCCGGCGCTGCAGACCCGAGAGCAGAGCGACGACCTCATCGACCGGAACATCCCGGAGCTCGACGGCCGCGGCTGGGGCCTGTGGGCGATGGAGGTGAAGGACACCGGCGAGTTCATCGGCTTCACCGGGCTGAACGTGCCGACCTTCGAGGCGCCGTTCCTGCCCGGCGTCGAGATCGGCTGGCGCCTGGCGAAAGGTGCCTGGGGCAACGGTTATGCGACCGAGGCGGCCCGGGCCGTGCTGGCGTACGCGTTCGGACCAGCCGGATTGAGCGGGATCGTCTCGTTCACCGCGACCACCAATCTGCCGTCGCAGCGGGTGATGCAGCGGATCGGGATGGTGCACGACCAGGCCGGCGACTTCGACCATCCTCGTGTCGAGGACGGCCACCGCCTGCAGCGGCACGTGCTCTACCGGATCACCCGCGCCCAATGGGAATCCACTCAGTGACGTACGCAGTCATCGACAGCCCGCTCGGTCCTCTCACCCTCGTGGGGACCGACGCGGGCGCGCTCACCGGCCTGTACATGGACCAACAGCGCTACCGCCCCGAGGAATCCGGCTTCGGTGACCGTGACGACTCGACCTTGCGCGCGGTCGCCGAGCAACTGGACGAGTATTTCCACCACGGCCGCACGAAGTTCGACGTACCGCTGCACCTGGTCGGCACGGATTTCCAGCGCCGGATCTGGACCGCCCTGCAGGACATCCCGTACGGCGAGACCACCACGTACGGCGGTCTCGCCTCCGCGCTCGGGCTGAAGCCGCAATCGGCCCGCGCGGTCGGCCTCGCGAACGGGAAGAACCCGATCAGCATCATCGTCCCGTGCCACCGCCTGGTCGGCTCGACCGGCAGCCTCACCGGCTACGGCGGCGGCGTCCACCGCAAACAGGCCCTCCTCGATCACGAGCGCGGACTCCAGCCACTGATCAACTGAGCCGGCGCAGGCGCATTCACGCTTGCGGTTGGCGGTCGAGCTCCTCGGCGGCGGGTTTGGTCAGTGCGGGCGATCCGCGCTTGAACAGGCGCCGGGCCAGCGGCTCGGTGTAGCGGGCGGCGATCGGGCCGAGGACGACCAGGATCAGCACGTACGCCGTGGCGAGCGGCCCAAGCTTCGGCTCGACCCCGACGGCCAGGCCGGCGATCACGATCGAGAACTCACCGCGGGCCACGAGCGTCCCACCCGCCCGCCAGCGTCCTGCGGTCGAGATGCCGGCCCGGCGGGCGGCGTACCAGCCGGTGGCGATCTTGGTGAGTGCCGTGAGTACGGCGAGGCCGAACGCGATCGCCAGCACCGGCGGGATCTTCGCGGGGTCGGTGCTCAACCCGAAGAACACGAAGAAGACTGCGGCGAACAGATCACGGAGCGGAGCGAGCAGGTTCCGCGCACCGTGCGCGACCTCGCCGGACAACGCGATCCCGACCAGGAACGCGCCCACTGCCGCCGACACCTGGAGGTGCTGCGCAATCCCCGCGACGAGCAGCGTCAGACCAAGCACGACCAGCAGCAGCATCTCGGGGTTGTCGGACGACACCGCCCGGCTGATCACCCGCCCGTACCGCAGCGCGATGAACAGCACCACGCTCACCGTCCCCAGCGAGATCAGCAGCGTCACGCTTCCACCGGCCAGCCCGACGCCCGCGAGCAGAGCGGTGAGGATCGGCAGGTAGACCGCCATCGACAGGTCCTCGAGCACCAGGATCCCGAGTACGACGGGGGTCTCGCGGTTGCCCAATCGTCCGAGGTCCCCGACCACCTTCGCGATCACGCCCGACGACGAGATCCACGTGACACCGGCCAACGCAACCGCGGCCACCGGACCCCAGCCGAGCAGCAACGCCACGGCAGCACCCGGTAACGCGTTCAGCAGGAAGTCCACCGCACCCGAGACGTACTGCGTCTTCAGCGTGCCGACCAGATCGGACGCGGTGTACTCGAGGCCGAGCAGCAACAGCAGCAGGATCACGCCGATCTCGGCGCCGGTGGCAACGAATTCCTCACTCGCTGCCAACGGCAACAATCCGCCGTGCCCGAACGCGAGCCCGGCCAACAGATACAGGGGGATCGGAGAGAATCCGAGCCGGCCCGCGATCCGGCCGAGGATGCCCAGGGCAAGGATGACCGCGCCCAGCTCGATCAGCAGAGCGGTGATGTTCTCGTGCATCTCACCCACCCGCGATCAGGTCGGCCACGGCGTCCACGCCCTCGCGCGTGCCAACCACGACCAGTGTGTCGCCGGTCGCGAACCGGAAGTCCGGCGTCGGCGAGGGCGTCGCCCCGGTGCGCCGCAGGACGGCGACGATCGATGCGCCGGTCCGGCTGCGGGCCTGGGTGTCGCCGAGCGTCCGGCCGGAGTACGGCGACTTGGCCGTGACCGGGATGTGCTCGGTGACCAGGTCGATCTCGAGCTCGCCGCGGACCGGGTCGATCCGCTCGGGGATCAGCAGTTGGGCCAGCGCGGCAGCCTCGTCGTGACCGAGCGGGACCGTGGCCTGGCAGGTGTCGTCGTCCTCCGGATCGTGGAAGCCGAGGAACCGCCGGCCGTCGTTGTGCACCACCACCGAGACGTGTTTCCCGCCCTCGGTGACCAGGTCGTGCCGCGTGCCGATCCCTGGCAACGTCGTCTTGGTCGGGTGATTCATGAGGCTCCGATCAATAGATGGCGTCTGCAACCATTCTCTCAAACCCTGAGCACCCGGTCCGGCTCCTGGATGTGACCTGGCTTGCAATCAGGTGCAGTGCAACGAGTTGCATAGGTACGCTCCGGTCATGGCGCTGGAGCACGCGATCCTGGTCTCGTTGACCGAGCGCGCCGGGTCCGGCTACGAGCTGGCCCGGCGGTTCGACCGGTCGATCGGCTATTTCTGGCCGGCCACCCACCAGCAGATCTACCGGGTGCTGCGCCGGATGGACGAGGCCGGCTGGGTGAAGCACACCGAGATCGCGCAGGAGGGCCGGCCGGACAAGAAGGTCTACCGGGTCGCGGCCGCCGGGCGGGCGGAGCTCACCCGCTGGCTGGCCGAGCCCGAGGATCCCGCCGTACTGCGGGACGGGCTCGGCGTGAAGCTCCGCGGCGCCTCGCTGGGCTCGGTGGATGTCGTCCTCAAGGAGATCGAGCGGCACCGCGCCGAGCACGCGACGCGGCTCGAGGTGTATCGCAGCATCCAGAAGCGCGACTTCCCGAAGCCGTCCACGCTGCACGGCCGCGACCTCCACCAATACCTCGTGCTGCGTGGCGGCATCCGCGCCGAAGAGTCGTTCACAGCCTGGTGCGACGAAGTGATCGAAGCCCTCCGGAAGGACAACCCATGAGCGAGCGCAGCGAGTTCATCAGAAAGCACAGTCCGTCTCGTGCCTCAGCCGCGCCCGGAGCGAAGCGAGGACGCGGATGAGTTCGTATCCGCACGTGCTGGAGCCCTTGGACCTCGGGCATGTGGTGCTGCCGAACCGGGTGATCATGGGCTCGATGCACACCGGCCTCGAGGACCGGCTGAGCGATCTGCCCAAGCTCGCGGCGTACTTCGCCGAGCGCGCGCGTGGTGGGGTCGGGCTGATGGTGACAGGTGGCTACGCCCCGAACCGCACCGGCTGGCTGACGCCGTTCGGATCGAAGCTGACCAGCCACCGACAGGCTCGCCGGCATCGCCTCCTGACCGATGCGGTCCATGACGCAGGCGGCCGCATCGCGCTGCAGATCCTGCACGCCGGCCGGTACTCGTACCACCCGTTCAGCGTCTCGGCGTCCGCTCTCAAGGCCCCGATCAACCCCTTCAAGCCCCGCGCTCTCACCGACCGCGGAGTGTTGAAGCAGCTGAAGGCGTACGTCGACTGCGCGGCGCTCGCCCGCGAGGCTGGGTACGACGGCGTCGAGATCATGGGCTCGGAGGGGTACTTCATCAACCAGTTCCTGTCCGAGCGCACGAACAAGCGGACCGATCGCTGGGGCGGCAGCCCGGAGAACCGCCGCCGGCTCGCGGTCGAGATCGTCCGGCAGACCCGGGAGCGGGTCGGCGACGACTTCCTGATCATTTACCGGCTGTCGATGGCCGATCTCGTCGAGGGCGGCCAGACCTGGGACGACGTGGTTGCGCTGGGCAAAGAGATCGAGGCCGCCGGGGCGTCGATCATCAACACCGGCATCGGCTGGCACGAGGCGCGCGTGCCGACCATCGTCACCTCGGTCCCGCGCGCGGCTTTCACGTCGGTCACTGCGGCGTTCAAGCCGCACGTGAGCATCCCGGTCGTCACCTCGAACCGGATCAACCTGCCGCAGGTCGCCGAGGAGGTGCTGGCGCGCGGCGATGCCGATCTGGTCAGCATGGCCCGCCCGTTCCTGGCCGATCCGGAGTGGGTGCTGAAGGCAACGACTGACCGGGCCGACGAGATCAACGTCTGCATCGCCTGCAACCAGGCGTGTCTGGACCACGTGTTCGCGAAGAAGAAGGCGAGCTGCATGGTCAACCCGCGGGCCGCTCGCGAGACCGAGTTGCAGCTGCTGCCGACGCGTCGTACCAAGAGCATCGCGGTTGTCGGTGCGGGTCCTGCCGGGCTGGCTGCAGCCGTAACCGCGGCGGAGCGCGGGCACCGGGTCGAGCTGTTCGAGGCGGATGCGGAGATCGGCGGGCAGTTCGGGATGGCGCGGCGGATCCCGGGCAAGGAGGAGTTCGCCGAGACGATCCGGTACTACCGGCGGCGGCTCGACCTGACCGGCGTGAAGCTGCACCTGGGCCGCCGCGCGACCGTCGAGGACCTGGCCGGCTTCGACGAGATCGTGCTCGCGACCGGCGTCGTACCGCGGATTCCGGCGATCCCCGGGATCGACCGTCCGACGGTCCTCTCGTACGCCGAAGTCGTCCGCGACGGAAAGCCTGTTGGTGAAACGGTCGCGGTGATCGGGGCCGGCGGGATCGGCGTGGATGTCAGCGAGTTCCTGACCACGCCGGAGTCGCCGACGCTGGATCTCGCGGCGTGGAAGGCGGAGTGGGGCGTCGGCGATCCGACCAAGCTCGCCGGCGCGCTCGGCGTACCGCATCCGGAGCCGTCCCCGCGGAAGGTGTACCTGCTGCAGCGCAAGCCCGGGAAGATCGGCGCCGGCCTCGGCAAGACCACGGGCTGGGTGCATCGAGCCGCGCTGAAGAACAAGCAGGTCGAGCAGATGCGCGGCGTCAACTACGAGCGCATCGACGACGAAGGTCTGCACATCACCTTCGGCCCGAAGCACGAGAAGCCGAAGGTCCTCGCCGTCGACACCGTCGTCGTCTGCGCCGGCCAGGAACCGGTCCGCGACCTCGCCGACGCTCTCCGCGCCACCGATCGCCCCGTTCACCTCATCGGCGGCGCCGACGTCGCGGCGGAGCTGGACGCCAAACGCGCCATCGACCAGGCCACTCGTCTGGCCGTCACTCTTTAGAGCGGACCTGGGGCACTCATCAACTGTCGCGCTCGCGCCGACCGCACGCTCAGCGCGGGCCGGCTGATGGCTGCGCGGCGACGTTGGTGAGTGGTGCAGGTCCGCGGCGCCGGGTGCACTAGTGCGCGGTGGCGAGGCCCGGGCTGACTAGTGCACCGTTTACGGCGTACGCGCACTAGTCAAAGGGGTGAGTGATGAAGACTGTTCTGATCTCCGGTGGTGGCATCGCGGGGCCGGCGTCGGCGTTCTGGTTGCGGCGGTTCGGGTTCGCGCCGACGGTTGTCGAGATCGCGCCGGGACCGCGGCCGGGCGGGCAGACCGTCGACCTGCGCGGGGTGTCGCGGGTCGTCGCCGAGCGGATGGGCGTGATGCCGGCGGTCTCGGAGGCGAAGATGCACGAGCGCGGGCTCGAGTACGTCCGGGCCGACGGCACGCGGTCCGCGGTGATGCACGCGGAACTGCTGGACGGCGCCGGCCCGGTCGCCGAGATCGAGATCCTGCGCGGTGACCTTGCCGCGATCCTGACCGAGGCGACGGCCGGCGTCGAGTACGTGTACGGCGACTCGGTCACCGAACTGCAGCAGGACGCGACGGGGGTGGAGGTGACCTTCGCGAGCGGGACCCGGCGGCGATTCGATCTGGTCGTCGGTGCGGACGGGGTGCACTCGCGGGTGCGGCGGCTGGCGTTCGGCGCGGAGTCGGAGTTCGTGCATCACCTCGGCGGCTACACGTCGTACTTCACCGTCGAGACGCCCGAGCCGCTGGACCACTGGTTCAAGGTGTACACCGCTCCGCGCGGTCGCTGGGTCGGGCTGCGGCCGGATCACGATCCGCAGTACGCGAAGGCCTTGCTGAGCTTCCGGTCGCCGGTCATCAGCTACGACCGGCGCGACCTCGCCGCGCAGAAGCGGCTGGTGCGGGAGCAGTACGCCGGGCTCGGCTGGCACACGTCGAAGATCCTGGCGCAGCTCGACCAGGCCGACGACTTCTACCTCGACAGCACGAGCCGCGTCGTCGTACCGGAATGGTCTCGTGGCCGGATCACGCTCGTCGGCGACGCCGGGTACTGCGGTTCGCCGATGGCCGGCCACGGTACGGCGCTGTCGCTCGTCGGGGCCTACGTACTCGCGGGAGAGCTGGCCGCTGTCGACGGCGATCACGCCCGCGCATTCCCTGCGTACCAGGCCCGAATGCAGGCGTACGTCGACCAGCGGATGGAGCTCCCGCCGGGCGGGATCAAGATGGCGATGCCGATGTCGTGGTTCGGCATCCGGTACCGCGATTTCGTCCTCCGGACGATGACGTCGAAGCTGATGTCCGGCGCGCTGGCGAAGATGACCGTGGTGAAACCGGACGCGATCGAGCTGCCGGAGTACCGAGCTCGTGTCCGGTGATTCCGCGCCTACTGCGCGGCACTCGGCACGGCACCTCGCCCCCGCGCGCCGATGCACCGCACCGAGCACCTGCTCGCGACGGCGCGGAATCACCGGACACGAGCTAGTCGAGCGGGGACACCCACTCCGGGTTGCGACCGAGCAGGCCCAGTAGCTGGTCGAGGTCGGGGGCCGTGCCGGAAACCTTCACGATCCGGTCGAACGCGTAGCCGGGTCCGCGGTTGGCCTCGGTGTCGGGGATGCGGCGAGCCAGCGTGAGCGCCATCTCGACCATGTCCGGTGGCGGGTTGTACGGGACGTCGATCGCGCGGGCGAGATCCCAGGCGTGGACGACGCAGTCGAGCTGGTGGAACGTCAGCGCGATCCGGCGCGGGAACGAGCCGAACTCGCGCACCTCCACCAGCCGGTCCAGTGCACCGCCGTCGGCGAACGCGTCAGCGACCCGCACGTTCGACCGTCGGTACGCGCCGGCCGGGTTGTCGGCCAGCCTGCCGCCGTTCCAGGTGTGGATGGAGGCGGAGCCGTTCAGGGCTGCGGCGGCGAGGCCCTCGTTCTGACTGACCACATGACGGAGGAGGCCGCGGACGGTCCAGTCGGGGCACGGCGTGGGAAACCAGAGTTGCTCGGTCCGCACCTGCATCACGACTTCCCCGAGCACTGCGCCGGCACGACGATCCAGATCCCGGATGTCCATCCGCTCTCCTCCCGTGGCTGCCCCAGCCGAGCATAAGACGGGAGGCCGCCTCCTGCAGGAAACCGCGTGGTTCACAAGGGACAACCCGCACGCAGAAAGCCCGACCTGCAACAGGTCGGGCTCCGGTGTCGCGGGATGAGGTCCTCTCCGGCAATCCAGGGACGCCGTCGGTGACCAGCCGTTCGGCGAAGCGCAGGACCTAGGCGCCGGCGACTTCCTTGGCGGCGGCTTTCGCGGCCTTCTTGAAGTTGCGGACCTCGGCCAGCGAGGCGGCGTCGGTGACGTCGGCGATCGAGCGGTGCGAGCCGCGGTCGCCGTAGTGCCCGGCGGCCTCACGCCAGCCCTTGGGCTGCACGCCGCGCTGCTTGCCGAGCATCGCGAGGAAGATCTTCGCCTTCTGCTCGCCGAACCCCGGCAGTGCCTTCAGCCGCTTCAGCACCTCGGCGCCGTCCGGCTTCGGGCGGCCGCTCAGCCAGATGTTCTCGGTCTCGCCGTCGTACTTGTCGATGATGTGCTGCGCCAGCGCGTGCACCCGGCGCGCCATCGACCCGCCGTACCGGTGGATGGCCGGCGGGGTGACGCAGAGCTCGACGAACGTCTCCAGGTCGGACGCGGCGATCTTGTGCAGGTCGAACCCGTCCATCCGGTTCGCGATCTTCCACGGCCCGGAGAAGGCGTGCTCCATCGGGTACTGCTGGTCCAGGAGCATCCCGACCAGCAAGGCGAACGGGTCGTCGTTGAGCAGCTTGTCGGCATCCGGATTGCCGGTGAGGTGCAGTTCGCGCAACATGCCGCCCATCTTGACACGACCTCAGCGCGCAGGCACCCGCGTTCGCCAGAGCAGATAGACGAAGTACGGCGCTCCGATCAGGGCGGTCAGCAGGCCGGCTGGGATCTGGGCCGGGGCGAGGACGGTACGGCCGAGGCTGTCCGCGACGCTGACCAGGATCGCGCCGAGCAGCGCCGCAACCGGAAGGATCCGCGCGTGCCGCCCGCCGACCAGAGCGCGCGCAGCGTGCGGGGCAACCAGCCCGACGAATCCGACCACACCGATCGCGGAGACAGCGGCCGCGGTCAGCAGAGCCGCCGCCAACAGCATCAGCAGTCGCGTTCGCTCCAACCGCACACCCAGGATCCGCGGGACGTCATCGTCAAGTGCAAGCAGATCGAGCTCCCGATGGGCATGCGCAACAACTGGAGTCAGGACTATCAGGGCGATCGCCACTGGCAGCACCTGCGGCAGAGTCCGACCGTACGTACTCCCTGACAACCACGTCATCGCCAAACTCAGATTCCACGGATCCGTGGCAACGATCAGCAGCGTGATGATCGCCGTCGCCACGGACGAGACCCCGACCCCGATCAGCACCAACCGGTCCGAGCTCAGTCCGCCCCGCCAGGAGATCAGATACACCAACCCGAACGTCACCACCGCCGCGACCGCCGCGACCCCGGACAGCAGCCAGATGCTTGCTGAAGGCAACAGGATGAGCGTGGCGATCGCGCCGACCCCGGCGCCGCCGGTGATCCCGAGGAGGCCTGGTTCGGCCAGCGGGTTGCGGCACACCGCCTGCACCGTCGTACCGGCGATCGCGAGCGCGGCGCCGCACAGCAGCGCCGACACAACCCGTGGGAAGCGCTGATCCAGCACGAAGGTGATCGCGCGACCCGACGCGCCGTTGATCCAGTTCGCGAGGTCACCGGTCCGAAGGAGCGCGTCACCGGTCAGCATCGCGCCGACGCCGGCCGCGACCAGCAGTACGACAAGCGTCGCCGTCACGATCCAGAACGTACGGCGACTACGCAGACCGCTGCTCGTCCCTCCGGGGGAGCGGCTCGGGCCGGAGTCGCGGTGGCGGCGGGCCAGCCAGATGAGGACGATTGCGCCGACCACCATCGTCATGATCCCGGTCGGAATCTCCACCCCGGCCTGGCCGCCGAACGCGGCCCGCAGTACGACATCCGAGGCGAGTACGACGAGGACGCCGGCGAGACCGGAGAGTGGGAGCAGTACCCGGTGCCTGAGCAGGCCGGGAACGAGCGGCGCGACGAGGCGGACGAGGACCGGTGCGACCAGGCCGACGAAACCGACCGGCCCCGCCACGGTAACGGCCGCGGCGGAGAGCATGACGGTGACGAGCGTGGTGAACACGCGGATCCGGCGTACGTTCACGCCGAGGACGGATGCGGTGTCGTCGCCGAGGGCAAGGATGTCGAGTTTCGCGGCGAGCAGGAACGCGGCGAGGATGCCTAGGGCAACGATCGGCGCCATTTGGCCGACCGCGCGCAGGTCGGTCTGGACCAGCGTACCGGCGCCCCAGGCGAACGTGCCGACCGTCTCCTCCCGGTACAGCAGCAGGAGCAGCGTGGTGACGCCGGCCAGCGCCATCGCGACCGCCGACCCGGCCAGGATCAGCCGGGTCGGCCCGGTGGAGCCGCCCACCGACAACACGAGCACCAATCCCGCGGCGGCCAGCCCGCCGACGAACGCGACTCCACCGGCGGGCAGCGCCGGCAACGACACCCCGAACGCGGCCACGATCACGACGGCCAGATACGCCCCCGCGTTGACCCCCAACGTGTCGGGTGAAGCAAGCGGGTTCCGCGCCAACGACTGCAACCCCGCTCCTGCAACCCCCAGGGCGAGACCTACCAGCGCACCGGCAAGCAACCGCGGCAGCCGAGACGCCACCAGCACGTTCGCAGCGTTGTCGGTCCCCCGCCCGAACACCAGCCGCAGCAGGTCGCCGGCGCCGACGCTTGACGTCCCCTGGATGAGATGCACGGCAGCCAGCACCACGATCGCCGCGACGGCAACCGCGAACGCACCGGCCACCCGCATCCGCCGAGGCGCGGTCCGCTCCTCCGTCTCAGGGGCCGACCCCGCAGTTGGTGGGTTGACCCCTCGGATTCCCGGGGGGCAACCCACCAACTCGGGGGTTGACCCCTGAGACGTCGGATGTTGCTGGGTCAAGACGTGACTGCCTGTACGGCGGCGTCGATGAACTGCTCGGTGGACTTCGGGCCGCCGAACATCCAGATGCCGTCGGGCAGCCGGTGGACCTTGCCGGACTTCACGAACGGCAGGTTCTTCCAGATCGCGTTGCCGGCCAGGTCGCCGCCGAACACGTCGCCGCCGTCGTTCTTGTTCGCGATGTAGAGGAAGTTGCCGTCGGGCAGCTTGGTCAGACCCTCGAGGTCGGTCTGCGCGAGCCCGTAGTCCTTGTCACCGGCGCCGGTCCACCCGTTCTTCAGACCCAGCTCGGTGGCGACCGCGCCGAGCAACGACCCGGTCGTGTGCATCCGGATCGAGATTGTGCTGCCCTGCTTCCACCCGTCCGCCATCGTGAACCCGGTGCCGGCCTTGCCCGCGTCGGCGATCTTCTGCTTGCCGTCGGCAACTGCCTTGTCGAAGTCGGCGTTCAGCTGCTTGGCCTGGTCCGCCTTTCCGACCGCCTGGCCGATGAGATCCAGGTTCGTCTTCATCTGCGGGATCGCGTTCTTCGCGTCCGCGCCGCGGATCACCAGCACCGGCGCGGCCTTCTCGAGTTGCGTGATCGTGTTCGCGGCTTCATCGGTCGTGGTGATCACCAGATCGGGGTCGAGGGCAACGATCGCGTCGACGCTCGCCTCGCCGCGGGTGCCGACGTCCTTGACCTGTGGCTCGAGCTTCGCCGCGGTGACCCAGTTCGTGTAGCCCTTGGTGTCCGCGACGCCGACCGGCATCACGCCGAGCGTGACCAGGTTCTCGGCGGCGTTCCACTCCAGCGCGACGACCTTCTTGGCGGGTGCCTTCAGGTCGAGCTTCTTGTTCCGCGCGTCGGTCAGCGAGACCGGCTGCGCGGCAGCGTCACTGGCGTCGTCGGAGGCGGCGGGTTCACTCGTGCCGCAGGCGGTCAGGCCCAGGAGGGCAGCAGCAACCAGAGCGATGGCGGTTCGTCTCATCAGAGTGCCTTCAGGTAGTCGTGACGCGGGACAGGTGCTTGCCGATGGGGCGAGTGGTGACCAGACCGGTGGCCGGATCGGTGCCGACCTCGATGGTGATGCCGTACGTCTCGGTGAGCGCGTCCGCTCGCAGTACCTCGTCCGGCGTACCGGTCGCACGCACCCGTCCCTGATCGAGTAGTGCGATCCGGTCCGCTACCGCAGCGGCCTGGTTCAGGTCGTGCAGTACGACGCCGACCGCGACCCCGTGCTCGTCGGCAAGCTCGCGCATCAGGTCGAGGATCTCGATCTGGTACCGCAGGTCGAGGAACGTGGTCGGCTCGTCAAGCAGGAGTACGCCGGTGTCCTGCGCGAGACAGGTTGCGAGCCAGACGCGTTGCAGTTCGCCGCCGGACAATTCGTCGACCGCACGCTCGGCCATCGACGTGACACCGGTGACCGTCATCGCGTGCTCGATCGCGCGCGGGCCGTCCGCGTCGTCGTTGCGCCAGCGGCTGCGATGCGGATGACGTCCGAACCCGACGACGTCGCGCACGCTCACGCCGTTCGGGGTCGGCCGGGACTGCGAGAGCAGCGTGACCTTGCGGGCGAACTCCTTCGCCGACAGGTCGAGCGCGTTACCGCCGCCGGGAAAGGTGATGCTGCCAGCGTCGGGGTGATGGAGACGGGCGAGTGCGCGCAGCAGCGTCGACTTCCCGCTGCCGTTGGGACCGACGAGTGCGGTCACGCGGGCGGGCTCGAGGTGCAGCGAGGCGCCGTCGACGACGCGCCGGCCGTGGTACCCGAGGCTCAGCTCGTCGCCGGTCAGCCCGATCGTCTCCCGCATGCGACAGAGGATAGCCTTACCTAAGCTGACCTGTCAGCACGAGTATCGTTCCGGATAGTGCGCGTACATTGTATGTGCACTATTTCGGGAGGGTCGGATGACGCAGTACGAAATGATCGCCGCCGAGCTGCGACGGCGGATTCAGGCGGGTGAACTGAAGCCGGGGGATCGGGTGCCGTCGACGCGGGCGCTGGTGCGCGACTTCGGAGTGGCGATGGCGACCGCGACGAAGGCCTTGCAGGCGTTGCAGGCCGAGCGGCTCGTGCATCCGAGCCCCGGTGTCGGGACGGTGGTCGGTCCACCTCCCCGGGCTGCGCGCCGCGCGCTGCGACCGGGCCGGCATCCGGATCAGCAAACGGATCAGCAACCGGAGCTGAATCGCGACGAGGTCGTGCGGATGGGCATCGCGATCGCGGATGCCGAAGGGCTGGCCGCGTTGTCGATGCGGCGGATCGCGAGCGAGCTTGGGGTGTCGACGATGGCGCTCTACCGGTATGTCGGCGGCAAGGACGCGCTCGTCGTACGGATGGTCGACGCGGCGATCGCGGAGTTCCCGCTCGGGACGCCGCCGGACGATTGGCGCGAGGCGATCGCGATGGTGGCGCGGGTGCACTGGGCGGCGTACCGGCGGCATCTGTGGCTCGCGAGTGCGATCAGTCTGAGCCGGCCGCAGCTGGTGCCGCGGTTGCTTCCGCACACGGATGCGGTGCTGCGGGCGCTGCAAGGTTTCGAGAAGAGTGCGGCGCTGTCGACGATGATCAGTCTGTTCGCGTACGTGCGCGGCGTGGCGCTGGTGATGGAGGCCGAGGCGCAGGCCGAGCAGGACACCGGCGTGACTGCCGACGAGTGGGTCACGGAGCAGGCCGACAAGTTGGGCGCGATGATCGCGATGGGCGATCTGCCGGCGTTCCGCGAACTGCTCGCGGACGGGTTCGACTATGAATACGACCTGGACAAGTTGTTCGAGTTCGGCCTCGACGTCTTCCTCGACGGGCTCTCCGCGCGGCTACTCTAAGTGCTGACGACTTCTCCCGGAGGTGGCGATGGAGCCGGTGTTCGCGCCGGGTGTGCCTGTGGGTGTACGGCGGTTGTACGAGCATCGGCCGGAGTTGTTCGTCGCGGCCGATGCGGCCCGCCCGAAACGGCAGACGTCGTGGTCGGTGGCGCCCGGGAACACGTTCGGCACGTTGCTCGTGTGGCTTGCGGTGTGCGTGGGCGGATGGATCCTGGCGCTGATCGTGATGGCTGCGACGCTGCCGACCGCGGTCGCGGCCTGGGCGGCGGTCGTGCTGGCCGGCATCGCCGTACTCGCCACCGGCGGGATCGTGGTGAAGTCGATGGTCGAGGACCGCGGGCACAAGGCGGTCCGGCTCCAGCACGGGAAGTACCTGCTGCCGGAGGACTTCGACGAGGCCGCGGCGCGGCTGCTCGGGCGTGCGCAGCGTGCGGTCAAAACGGTGCTTGAGGCAACAGTTACTCGCCGCGGGCTGCTCGACGAGGTGAAGAACGAGCTGGTTCTCCCGGAGCAACTCTGGGACATCGCGCAGGTGCTGCGGGAGCAGACAGTACTGCGTGCGCGGCAGAAGGACATCGCTCGCGGGATGGAGACCGCCGAGCTGGACGCCGTACTCGGACCGCAGCGCCGCGCCCTCGCGCTCTCCGTCGATGCGATCAAACGCAAGGTCGATCTCCTCGACCGGTACGCCGACCGGGTCCGCTCCGCCGACGCCGCGCTCCGCGCCGAGGCGGCCCTGGAAGACGGCGACCGCTACATCGAACTCCTCGCCCGCACCGAACCGGTCGGCGACACATCGATCGTCCAAGGCTTCACCGACGAGGCCACGGCGCTGAAGGACACGCTGACTCGCACGATCAACGCGGCGCGGGATGCAGGCAGGACGCTGGCGCTGCCGGAGTAACGGCTACTGCTGCGCGAGGAGCTGTGCTTCCTGCTCGGGCGTCAGACCGAGGCTGAGCTCAGGCGTACCGCGGTCGAGGTCCCACTGGAGGACGTCGGCCACCGTTGTCCGCAGCGGGGTGACGGGCATGCCGACCGCGCGGGCCTTCGCCGGGCTACGGCGACGCTCGCCCCACTCCGCTTCCGGGTCCATCAACGGGAAGCGCGGCGGGACCGCGTCGAGCGGGATCGGCACGATGTCGACCGTGGTGTGCGAGAGGTCTGCCGCGACCTCGATGAGCTCGGCGATCGTGGAGTCGGGGCCAATCGCGTTGAACGCGCCGGCCCGCTCGTCGGTGATCAGCTGCACCACGAGTCGCGCGACGTCGCGGCTGTCGATGAGTTGCAGCGGCGCCTCGGGCTTGGTCGGCAGCGCAACCCGTCCGCCACGAGCACCCCGGCGGATCCAGTACAACGCAGTACCGGACGAGTCGCCCGGACCGGTCACTCGGCCCGGACGGACGATCGTTGCCCGATCGCCGTACCGCTCCAGAACGTCGTCCTCGCACGCGACCTTGCAGGGACCGTACGTGTCGTTCGTCAGTACTTCGGCATCGCGCATCGGCTCGCGGCGGGGCGCGTTCTCATCGGTCCCGGCCGGCAGATCGCGGACGTACACGGCGTGGCTTGAGACGAACACATACCGCCCGCCCCGGTCACCGAGGACGTCCATCGCCTGGTCGACGTCTCGGGTCCGGAAGCCGCTCAGGTCGACCACCGCGTCCCACTCGCCCGTCCGCAGCGCGTCGTAGTCCCCGGTCTCCCGGTCGCCGACCAGCTCCGTGACCTCCGCGGGGAGCGGTGACCCGCTCTTGCCCCGGCTGAACGACGCGACCTCCGCTCCGTGCGCCAGCGCGTCCTCGACGATCGCGCGTCCGACAAACCCGTTTCCGCCCAGCACCAGAATCTGCACGATCGGTCAACCTACCGGCCGGTGCCCGGCGATTGACAACCGATTAACGCTGTAACACGTCTGAAGAGGTACAGGGTGTGGTACTTGACGCACACTGGAAGCGGACGGCGACAGGGGAGCCAATGGGGAGACGTGCGCGCGCGGCGACGAGACGGCCACGATCGGTGCCGAAGTTGCTGGGGCTGACCCTGTTGGGCGCACTGCTTCCAGGACTCGGGTTGATCGTCGGTGGCCGCCGGCGGATCGGCGCGTTCGTACTCACCCTGTTCCTCGGGCTCGTCGGCCTCGGTGTGTACGTCGGACTGACCCGGCGGGAGGAGGTCCTCGCCGCCGCCGTCGTACCGAGCCGGCTGCTGATGACGTCGGTGCTGATCGGCGCGGTCGCGTTCGGCTGGATCGTCGTCGTCGTCGCGTCGCACCGGTCGTTGCGTCCGGCAACGGGCGGCAGAGGCGGGCGGGTGCTCGGGGCCGGGTTCGTCGGGATCCTCTGCTTCGCGATCGCGGCGCCGGCTGCGATCGGCGTACAGAGTGTGCTCGCGCAGCGAACGCTCGTGCAGGACGTGTTCCAGGCGCAGGGCGAGTCCAGGTCCGCGACCCGGCCGACGACGGTCAACGTCAAGGACCCGTGGGAGGACAAGCCGCGGCTCAACCTGCTGCTGCTCGGCGGCGACGACGCGCCGAGCCGGGAGGGGGTGCGGACCGACACGGTGATCGTGGCGAGTATCGACACCAGGACCGGCAACACCGCGCTGATCTCGCTGCCGCGGAACCTGACCTTCATGCCGTTCCCGAAGGACTCGCCGCTGTACAAGTACTACCCCAACGGCTTCGGCAAGGAGGGGCTCAGCCTCGACGGCCGGCTCGAGTGGATGCTGACCGCCATGTACCAGAACATCCCCGACGCGCATCCCGGCATCCTCGGCCCGTCGGACAACGAGGGCGCCGACGTGGTCAAGCAGTCGGTCGGTGAGGCGATCGGGCTGAAGCTCGACTACTACCTCCAGGTGAACCTGCAGAGCTTCCCGGAGATCGTCGACGCGCTCGGCGGGATCAAGGTCAACGTCAACGAGCGGGTCGCGATGGGCGGTATCAGCAGCTCGCACATCCCGCCGAAGGAATGGATCGAGCCCGGCCCGAACCAGCACCTCGACGGACGGCACGCGCTCTGGTTCGCCCGCGGGCGGTACGGCGCCGACGACGACCAGCGGCAGATCCGGCAGCGGTGCGTGATCAAGAGCATCGTCGACGCGGCGGATCCGCAGACCCTCGTGACGAAGTACAAGGCGATCGCGAAGGCCGGCCGGCATCTGCTCCGGACGGACATCCCGCAGGAGCTGCTCCCGGCGATGGTCCAGCTGGCGCTCAAGGTCAAGGCCGGCACCGTCTCCAACGTCACGCTGGACCCGGAGAAGCTGCGCCTCAAGTACCTCCACCCCGACTACCAGGCCCTCCGCGACACCGTCGAGAACGCCCTCGAATCCACCCCGCCCCCGACGGCCACGCCGACCACCCCCACCCCCACCACCCGCAAGCCGACCACAACCACCACAACCCCACCCCCGGGCCCCACCCAGAACCTCGTCGACGCCTGCGCCTACAACCCCAACGGCGACCAACCCAACTGAGCGTCAGCACGGAGCTGAGGCCTCGCTCGCCAAGACCATGCTCGGTAGCTTGGCCGCATGCGCTTCGACCGCTACACCGTGATCCTGCTGACGCTGCGCCCGGACGCACCGGTGATGACGGACGACGAAGCCGCCGAGTTGCAGGACCGCCATCTCGCCCACGGCGCCGACCTGCAGGATCGCGGACTGGTGCTGGCTCGCGGCCCGCTGGCCGACCAGGACGACGAGCGCTATCGCGGCTTCTCCGTCTGGTCGGTCGACGCCGCCACCGCCCGCCGGCACGCCGAGGCCGACCCGGCGGTGCGCGCCGGCCGCCTGGCGGTCGAGGTCATGACCTGGATGATGCCGGCCGGCAACCTGCAGTTCTCGCAGGTGCGCGCGCCCAGGTCGATCGCCGAGGCAACCGCCGACTAGCGATGTAACGAATGAGGGGAGCCGGCAGTTCCGATGATTTGAGTTCGCGTGTCGATCTGGTGGCCACCCGCTCGACGTGAGAGTAAGTGATCGATCGACACGACGAGGAGCAGCAGCGATGCGCTACATGATCATCAACAAGACCGACGCCGACAGCGAGGCCGGGAAGTTGCCGCCGCCGGAGGTCGCGGAGGGGGTCGGCAACGTGGTCGAGGACCTGTCGAAGGCTGGTGTGCTGCTGTTCGCGGAGGGCGTGCACCGCAGCTCGCTCGGCGCCCGGGTGAAGGTCGAGGACGGCCGGCGTACGGTCACCGACGGTCCGTTCGCCGAGACCAAGGAGCTGGTCGGCGGCGTGATCGTCGTCGAGGTGCGCAACCGCGACGAGGCGATCGAGTGGGCCGCCCGGCTGGCCGAGGCGCTCCGCGACGAGGTCGAGGTACGCCGGGTCGTCGACGAGGCCGATTTCGGCCCGGACTCGGACATCTTCCAGAACTGAGTGTCCATTCGTGCCACCGTCGTTCGTGGAGGTGGCATGACCAACACACTGAAGGTCCCCGAGGCGGAGTTGTACTACGAGGTGCGCGGATCAGGACCGTTGGTGGTCCTGGTCGGCGCGCCGATGGACGCGGACTCGTTCGCACCCCTGGCCGACCTGCTGGCCGGTGACTACACCGTGCTGACGACCGATCCGCGGGGGATCAAGCGAAGCACTCTCGATCCCGGCGGTACGTCGCGACCCGACCAGCGGGCCGATGACCTGGCCCGGCTGATCCGGCACATCGACGCCGGGCCCGCCATCGCACTCGGCTCGAGCGGGGGAGCGGTCAGCGTGCTGGCGCTCGCCCAGGAGCACCTGGACCTGGACCTCGTCGGCGCGGTGATCGCCCACGAGCCGCCGCTCGACCGGCTGGTCGAGGACGGCGACGAGCTGCTGGCGAAGTCCGAGAAGCTGATGACCGACTACCTGGCCGGTGACGTGGTCGGGGCCTGGCAGCAGTTCTTCCGGCTGGCCAATCTCGGAGTACCGGACAAGGTCGTCGAGATGATGTTCAGCGGCGAACGCGACCCGCAGCAGGTCGCGGCCGAGCAGTTCTGGTTCTCCCATGAGATGCGGGAGACGATCACCTGGACGCCGGACCTCGACAAGCTGCGTACGGCGAACGTCGTCATCGGGATCGGCGCCGATTCGACCGCTCAGCTCTGTGAGCGAACCTCCGAGGCCCTCGCCTCTCAGCTGGGCATCGAACCCACCCGTTTCCCCGGCGGCCACACCGGCTTCGCCGACCGGCCGGAGGTGTTCGCCGAGGCCCTCCGCGCGGAGCTGAAAGTCCTTCATCAGCCTCGGTGAGACCCCTCGCGGGCCGTTGGGCGGAGTATGTGAAGCTGGGGGTGTCCGGTGTGAGTGACGTGGCATCGGGCACCGGGGTCGAGGTGGGTGCCGCGTTCGTCAGCGTGGTTCCTTGACCTCAACCGTGGTTCAAGTTTCAAGCTGGTGCCGCTGACAACAGGACATCGGAGATACCGGCCCCAGGGGGCCCCGACGAAGGAGCAGAGTTGACCACGTACACGCTTCCCGATCTTCCCTACGACTACAGCGCGCTCGCGCCGAGTATCGCCGGCGAGATCATGGAGCTGCACCACGACAAGCACCACGCGACCTACGTGAAGGGTCTGAACGACACCCTGGACAAGCTGGCCGAGGCCCGCGAGAAGGGTGACTTCGGATCGATCGTCGGGCTCGAGAAGACGCTTGCCTTCAACCTCGGCGGGCACGTCAACCACTCGATCTTCTGGAAGAACCTGTCGCCGGACGGCGGCGACAAGCCGGACGGCGAGCTCGGCGCCGCGATCGACGAGTTCTTCGGCTCGTTCGACGCGTTCCAGGCGAACTTCACCGCGAGCGCGACCACGATCCAGGGCTCCGGCTGGGCCATCCTCGGCTGGGACGCGCTGGGCAGCCGGCTGCTGATCCACCAGCTGTACGACCAGCAGGGCAACCTGCCGGCCGGCCAGACCCCGATCGCGATGCTGGACATGTGGGAGCACGCGTTCTACCTGCAGTACAAGAACGTGAAGCCGGACTACGTCAAGGCCTGGTGGAACGTCGTCAACTGGGCCGACGCCCAGGCCCGCTTCGACGCGGCCCGCGCCGGCGCCGGCGCCCTGATCACCGGCGCCTGAGAAGGCGGATCGCCACGCCATCACGATCGATCGCGCCCGCCCGGTTCCCGCTCAGCGGGGCCGGGCGGGCGCGATTGTGATGGCCGGGCGATCCGCATCACCGGCAGAAGTCCGCGATCACGGGGGCGATCGCGGTCGCCTTGATCACGTGGTTCTGACCCGGTACTTCGGTGTGCCCGGCGCCGGGGATCGCGTCGGCGAGCGCACGGGTGGATGTTTTCATCCACGCCGGGCTCTTGCCGCCGCTCACCACCTGCACCGGCTGCTGGATCGACGCCCACTGGGATGCGTCCATCGGGTCGCCGAAGCAGTTGTCGCCGACGACCTGCGCGTCGTACGGCAGGGTGTGGGCGATCGCCTTCATCGGCTTCCAGGCCGGCATCAGCTTCATCATCGTGACGAAGATCCCGGGCAGCCCGATCCCCTTGGTGAAGAAGTACTTGATCGCGTCGCCCGGCTCGAGCGCCTGCAGGTCGGCGACCCAGGTGCGCGGGATCTGGGTGCGGCTGTCGTCGACGACGTACGGCGGCTCGAACGCGACCAGCTTCTCGATCGGCAAACCGGCGGCCGTGGCCCGGAGCGCGAGCGCCGCGCCGGACGACGAGCCGTAGACGTACGCCGATCCGCCGGCCGCCTCGATCACGGCCGCGAGGTCCTCGATCTCCCGGTCGACGTCGTACGGGCCGGTGTCGCCGGAGTCGCCGCGACCGCGCCGGTCGTAGTTGTAGACGGTGAACCGGTCGGCGAGCGCCTCGGCGACCGCGGGCATCGGGCCCTGGGCGCGGGAGCAGAGCGCGCCGTCGACGAGAACGAGCGCCGGCCCGTTCCCGCGCCGGTCGTAGGCGATGGTGGTGCCGTCCTTCGAAACGACGGTGTTCATGATGGTTCCTCCTGGTGGGTGACGGTCTCACCCCTGCGTCGAGCGTGAGGATCCTCCCTCGACTATCTGTGACGTAGGTCACAACCGCTCGCACTGTGCAACCCCGGATGACAGTTCGCCGGACCCTCGGCTGCGTAGCGTGAAGTGGATCGGGTACCGGGTCGTCAGCCGAGTACGGGAGGCGGCCCATGACGGTACGTCCGCAACTCGCCCGGCACGATGCCGGGCTGAACAACCACGACGACAACGTCGGCGCGCTGGTGAGCCAGGTGACCAGCGACCTGAGCCGGCTGGTTCGCGACGAGCTCCAGTTGGCGAAGGCCGAGCTGAAGGAGAAGGGCAAGGAGGCCGGAGTCGGCGCCGGGCTCTTCGGCGGGGCCGGCACGGTCGCGGTCTACGGACTCGGCGTGCTGATTGCCGCAGCCGTGCTCGGCCTGGCCACCGCGTGGCCCGCCTGGTTGTCGGCCCTGACGATCGCCGCGGTGCTGTTCGCGATAGCAGCCGTCGCGGCGTTGCTCGGCAAGCGGCACGTCACGCGCGCCACTCCGCCCGTACCGCATCGTGCCGTCGACGGCGTGCACGAGGACCTGGAAGCACTCAAGGGACACCAGCCGGAAGGAAAGGTCACGTCATGAGCACCACCAAGAACGCAGCCCACCGCGAGCCGATGTCCGACAGCGAAACGCTGCGCGTCGACCTCGAGGAGACCCGGCAGCATCTCGCGGACACGGTGCAGGAGCTCAGTCGCCGGCTGAACGTTCCGCACCGCGTCAAGGAGACCGCCGGTCAGGCCGGCCAGAAGATGAAGGAAGTCCCCGGCGCGATGAAGCAGCTCCCCGGCGCCGCGAAGCAGCTCCCGGGCGCGGTGAAGCAGCTCCCGGTCATCGGCAAGCGCCACCCGAAGGCAACCGCAGCCATCGGAGGCGCGGTAGCCCTCGGCGTCGGAGCCTGGATGGCCCGCAGGCACAGCTAGTCGCGCAGCTAGTCACAGCTAGCAGGCTGCGGCCCGCTCGAGCAGGAGTTTTCGTTCGCGTTCGTTGCGGGTCAGAGCGGCCGCCTTCTCGAATTCCTCCCGGGCTTCGGAGAGGCGGCCGAGTTTGAACAGCAGGTCGCCGCGCACGCTCGGCAGTAGGTGGTAGTCCTTCAGCGACGGGTCGTCGGCCAGCGCGTCCACGGCCTGCAAGCCGCGCTCCGGGCCGAATGCCATCGAGATGGCGACCGCCTGGTTGAGCTCGACCACCGGCGAGGGCGTGACCTGCGCGAGTACGGCGTACAGCCCGGCGATCCGGGCCCAGTCGGTGTCCTCCGGGTCGGCGGCCCGGGCGTGGCAGGCGGCGATCGCGGACTGCAGGAGGTACGGGCCGGGCGGCTTCTCCAGCGCCCAGGCGCGGTCGATGCCTTCCAGGCCACGGCGGATGAGCAGGCGGTCCCAGCGGCGGCGGTCCTGGTCGAGCAGGAGCACCGGCTCGCCGTCGGGTCCGATGCGGGCGTTGGCCCGCGACGACTGCAGTTCCATCAGCGCCAGCAGGCCGAGTACTTCGGGCTCGGTCGGCATCAGCTCCGCGAGCAGCCGCCCGAGCCGCATCGCCTCGTTGCACAGCGCCGGACGCATCCAGTCGTCGCCCGCGGTCGCGGAGTACCCCTCGTTGTAGATGAGGTAGACGACCTCGAGCACCGACGACAGCCGATCCAGCAGATCCGGCCCGGACGGTACCTCGAACTGGACCTCGGCCTTGGCCAGGTTGCGCTTGGCCCGGACGATCCGCTGCGCGATGGTCGGCTCCGGCGCGAGGAACGCGCGCGCGATCTCGTCGGTCTTCAGTCCGCCCAGCAGCTTCAACGTCAGCGTCACGCGGGCATCCATGGTCAGCACCGGGTGGCACGCGGTGAAGACCAGCCGCAGCAGGTCGTCCTCGATGTGGTCCTCGAGGATCGCCTCCACGTCGTCCTCGACGCTGTCGCCGTCGATCTCGAGCTCGTGCCCCATCTCGGCGAGCTTGCGCTGGTAGGTCTCCTTGCGCCGGATCAGGTCGATCGCCCGGCGCTTGGCGATCGCCATCAGCCAGGCGCCAGGATTGTTCGGTACGCCGGACTCCGGCCACTGCTCCAGCGCCGCCACCAGCGCATCCTGCGCCAGCTCCTCGGCCAGGCCGACGTCCCGCACGATCCGCGCGACACCCGCGATGATCCGCGCCGACTCGATCCGCCAGACCGCGTCGACCGCCCCGTGCGCGTCAGTAACCGTCACCCGCCGATAGTAGACACGAACTCGGTCGTCCGCGCCTGTTCGGCCGGCGTACCGATCGGTGCGAGCATCAGGTCGGTGATCCCGGTGTCACGCAGCCGGTCCAGCTCCTTGCGTACCGCGCTCTCGTCGCCGGCGATCAGGATCTCGGCCGGCCCGTCGACGCCTTCGCGGTCGAGCACGGCCCGGTACTCCGGCACCTGGCCGGACAGCGCGAAGTCGGTGGCGTACTGCGTGCGCGTCGACTCGAGGTCGGCAGTCAGGCAGATGTGCAGCCCGGCAACGATCCGCGGCGCCGGACGGCCCTGCGCCGCCTTCGTGATCGACGGTACGACGTGGGTCTCGAGCGTCCTGGGGCCGGTCATCCAGGTGATCGTGCCGTCAGCCAGTTCGCCGGTGACCTTGAGCATGGCCGGACCGAGGGCGGCGACCAGCACCGGCGGCGCGACGGCTCCTTCGATGGCCACCGAGCCGACCGCGGTCAGCGTCTCGCCGTGATGGTTGACCGCTTCGCCCCGAAGCAGCGGCCGCAGTACCTCCAAGTACTCGCGGAGCCGGCGAGCCGGCCGATCGGCAGCCCGAACATCGAACCGACCATCAGTGCGATGCCGGCGCCGATCCCCAGCGTCAGCCGGTTGCCGGTCGCAGCCTGGACGGTGAGTGCCTGGCTCGCCAGCACCAATGGATGCCGCTGCGGGAACGGCACCACCGCGGTGCCGAGCTCGACCGAGGCCGCGCTGCCGGTGGCGGCGGTGCCGGCGGTGGCCAGGGTCAGCAGGGCGTCGAGGTTCGGGCCCTGGGTGAGCCAGGCGGTGTCGATGCCGCGGGCCGTCCGGATCTGCGCGCTGATCGCGCCCAGATCGCGTTGTTTGCGGGCATCCCCGAACGCCAGTCCGATCCGCATCTGCTGCTCCTCACGAGAGAATAAGTGGGGTGGCACCCCGGTTAACTCCTGGTACGATATGGGGTACCACCCCACTTATGCAAGGAGCCCGATCGTGCGAGCCGACGCCCGGCGAAACCGCGAGCTGATGGTCGCGGCCGCTGCCGAGGTGGTCGCCGAGCAGGGAGCCGAGGCTTCGCTGGAGGAGATCGCGCGCCGCGCCGGGGTCGGCTCGGCCACCCTGCACCGCCATTTCGGCGGCCGGGTCGCGCTCCTCGAGGCCGTCTTCGAGAGCAGCATCGCCGGCGTCTGCGCCCGGGCCGAGGAGCTCAGGGATCACCCGGAACCCCTGCAGGCGTTGACGATCTGGCTGCACGGCATGGTCGGCCATATCGCCACCGTCCACGGCCTCGGCCCGGCGCTGGTGATGAGCGCCGAACACGGCTCGCAGTGTCACGTCCGGATCCGCTCGGCCGGCCGGCTGCTGCTCGAGCGGGCTCAGGCGGACGGCTCGGTGCCCGCCGACGTGGACATCTCCGACCTGCTGACGCTGATCAACGGCGTCGCGCTGGCCAGCGGCCAGGACGCCGACCGGGCCGGCCACCTGCTCGACCTGGTCATCCGGGGAATAGCACCCGCGCAGGCCTAATAGACTTCGCTGCGAGAACCCCCGGAAGATGGCTTGAGGTTTGCTGTGCTCACCATGCAGGACGCGCTGCTGGCGCTGACGAAGTACTGGACCGATCGGGGCTGCATGATCGTGCAGCCGTTCAACACCGAGGTCGGGGCCGGAACGCTGAATCCGGCGACGATCCTGCGGGTCCTCGGTCCCGAGCCGTGGCGGGTGGCGTACGTCGAGCCGAGTGTCCGGCCCGACGACAGTCGCTACGGCGAGAACCCGAACCGCCTGCAGACCCACACCCAGTTCCAGGTGGTGCTCAAGCCGGACCCGGGTAACCCGCAGGAGCTGTTCCTGGAGAGCCTGACCGCGCTCGGGATCGACATCCACGCCCACGACGTGCGGTTCGTCGAGGACAACTGGGCCAACCCGGCGACGGGTTCCTGGGGACTGGGCTGGGAGGTCTGGCTCGACGGCCTCGAGATCACCCAGTTCACGTACTTCCAGCAGGCCGGCGGCATGACGCTCGACCCGGTGTCGGTGGAGATCACCTACGGCATCGAGCGGATCATGATGGCGCTGCAGGGCGTCTCGCACTTCAAGGACATCGCCTACGCGCCCGGCATCTCCTACGGCGAGGCGTTCGGCCAGGCGGAGTACGAGATGAGCCGCTACTACCTCGACGACGCCGACGTGGAATCGCAGAAGCGGCTGTTCGAGGAGTACGCGAACGAGGCGCGCCGGATGATCGACGACCGGCTCCCGGTGCCCGCGCACATCCAGGTCCTGCGCTGCTCGCACACCTTCAACGTCCTCGACGCCCGCGGCGCCGTGAGTACGACGGAACGCGCGAAGGCCTTCGGCCGGATGCGCACGCTGGCCCGCGAGGTCTCGCGATTGTGGGCCGAGCGCCGCGAGGAGCTGAAGTACCCGCTGGGTCTCGCCGAGCTCCCGCCGGCCGCGCCCGAGCCGGAAGAGTTCCCGGCGATCACCGGCACGCGGCAGTTGACGTTCGAGATCGGCACCGAAGAGATGCCGCCGTCGGAGGTAACAAAGACCGCCGAGGCCGTGCGTTCCGCGCTGGAGGAGAAGCTCGGCGCGACCCGGCTCGGCCACGGCGCCATCACGACGTACGCGACTCCCCGTCGCGTCGTCGCCTTCGTCGCCGAGGTCCAGGCCAGTGAGCCGGACGCCGAGCGCGTGGTGCGCGGACCGAAGAAGGCCGCCGCGTACGACGCCGACGGCAACGTCACCAAGGCCGCTGCCGGGTTCGCCCGTGGGCAGAAGGTCGACCCCAGCGAGCTGCACGACCTGGACGTCGACGGCGTCGAGTACGTCGCGGTGACGAAGCCGGACCCGGGTCGCGGTGCGGCCGAGGTCCTGAGCGGCGTGCTCAGCGAGATCGTCAAGGGCCTGCGCTCCGACAAGAACATGCGCTGGAACGACGCCAACCTGTCGTTCACCCGCCCGATCCGCTGGCTCGTCGCGCTGCTCGGCGACCAGGTGGTCCCGGTCTCGGTGTCGTCACTCGCCGCCGGCCGGACCACGCGGGTCCACCGGACCGCCGCGCCGCCGCAGGTCGAGATCGCCTCCGCCGAGGGGTACCTCGACCTGCTCCGGATCCACGGCATCGAAGCCGATCCGGCCAAGCGCCGGTCGCAGATCGTCGCCGCGGCGACCGAGCTGGCGAAGGGCGTGAACGGTACGGTCGACTTCGAGGGTGAGTCCGCGCTCGTCGACCAGATCGTCAACCTGATCGAGGAACCGACGGCGATCCTCGGTGGCTTCGCCGCGGACTACCTCGAGCTGCCGAGCGAGATCCTGACGACGGTGATGCGCAAGCACCAGCGCTACCTGCCGGTGCGCGACGCAGATGGCAAGTTGCTCCCGCATTTCGTTGCCGTAGCCAACGGTTCCGTGGACGAGGACGTTGTCCGGGCAGGCAACGAGGGCGTTCTGCGGGCGCGCTACGAGGACGCCGCGTTCTTCTGGCGGGCCGACCTGGAGACGCCGCTGGAGTCGATGAAGGGCGAGCTGGAGAAGCTGGCCTTCGAGGAGCGGCTCGGCTCGATGGCCGACCGTGCGGGACGTATCGGCCGGATCGCGTTGGCGCTGGCCGACAAGGTCCAGCTCGAGGGCGACGACCTGACCACGCTGAAGCGGGCGGCCGAGCTGGCGAAGTTCGATCTGGGCTCGCAGATGGTCGTCGAGCTGACCAGCCTGGCCGGGACGATGGCCCGTGAATACGCACGTCGCGCCGGTGAGACCGAAGGCGTCGCCCAGGCGTTGTTCGACATGGAGCTGCCGCGGTCGGCCGGTGACCCGGTGCCGTCGACGACTCCGGGTGCACTGCTCGCGCTGGCTGACCGGTTCGACCTGCTGGCCGGCTTGTTCGGTGTCGGTGCGAAGCCGACCGGAAGCTCGGACCCGTTCGCGTTGCGACGTGCGGCCGCTGGTGTGGTTGCGATCCTGCGCGAGCACCCGGAGTTGCGCGCGATCACTCTCGAGACAGGGTTGCAGGCAGCGGCTGCGGAGATCGGTGCCCAGGGCATCGACGTACCGGCGGAGTCGCTGGACGAGGTGGCCGAGTTCACCGTCCGGCGGTACGAGCAGCAGCTGCTCGACCGGGGCGACGATCACCTCCAGGTGGCCGCAGTGTTGCCGTTGGCAACTTCTCCGGCCGCGGCCGACGAAACGCTGAAGGCCCTGCAGAGCCTGGTCGGCAACAGCGAGTTCGCCGACCTGGTCGCCGTTCTCCAGCGGGTACGCCGGATCGTGCCGGAGGGCACCGAGGCGTCGTACGACTCGAGCAAGCTGACCGAGCCGGCCGAGGTCGTGCTGCACGAGGCGGTGCAGAAGATCGGGCAGGCGCCGACCGGTCTGGCCGACTTCGTTGCCGCCGCGTCGGTTCTGGTCGAGCCGGTCAACGTCTTCTTCGACGAGATCCTCGTGATGGCGAAGGAGCCGGACATCCGGGCCGCGCGTCTGGGTCTGCTCGCCACGATCAGCCAACTGGCCGCGCCGGTCCTCGACTGGCAGGCACTCGGCACGAGCCTCAGCCCGGCTGAGTGATTCAGTCGATTGTGAGCAGACCGGCGAGGCGCTCGCCGATCAAGCGGTAGCCGTCGGGCCCTGGATGCACCTCATCTGCATACAGGGCCCGGGCTTCGTCGGAGCTGAGGATCCTCCGGCCGTCGATCACGCGTACGCCGGGATCGGTCCGAGCGCCCAGCTCGACACATGCACGAACGTCGTCGAGCGTGAGGCCGACGGCGTTCGGCTCGCCTTCGCGGTCCGGGGCGGGCAGCGGCGTGATCACGACGAGCGGCGTCCGCGGATGGCCTTCGCGCACGGTGGCGATGAACGACTCGACCTGGCCGGGGAGCGTCCGGCCGCTGTACGTCGCTCCGCCGTGGATGTTGATGCCGAGACACATAGAGATGAGCTGGGCCGGCAGGTCGCGGATCGTCCGGGCGGCGATCGGGTCGAGGTGGCACTCGCCGGCGAAACCGAGCGAGACGCAATCCCAGCCGTTCTTCCGGGCGACCAGTGCCGGCCAGGTCTCCGATGGTCCGTACGCGCCGCCGGCCTGCGTGATCGAGCTGCCGTAGGTGATCCACCGTGGCCCGGTCGGCGCGAGGGGCTCGGCCTCGCGGTCGAATGACACCTCGCGGAGCGCGATCCGTCCCGCTTGGGGGAGCCAGATCTCGACCTCGGCCGGGCGACCTGGCAGCTCGATCCTCAGCCGCTGCTCACCCTCCAGCACCTCGCACCGCCGGTGCAGCTCGCCGTCGACCAGGACATCGACGGGTGCGATCCGGTTATAGATGGACAGCGCGGCGCGGATCTCGAGCTCGACCGATGTAGCCGAGGTGCGCCAGGCTGCGCGCACCCCCGCGGGTGTCGCCGCCCGTTCCCACAGCCGATGACCGGCGCGGTCCGGATACCCGGTCCAGTCCGACAGGCGGAGATCGCGGTCGCGAGGGTCGAGTCGCCAGAACGTCGTCCAGCCGTCGGCATCGACCTCGCGGTGCTGGTACCCGGTCCACAGATCCCTCATGATCGGACTCCTCGGATGCCCCGGAGCGACCGGGCGGCGGGTTGTTCGGCGGCGGACGTCAGGCGGGCGACCGCGCGGGCACCGAGGCTGGCCTCGACATGCGCCAGCATCACCGTCGTTGCGGTGGCGGAGTCGCCGGCCGCGATCGCGTCCACCAGCGCCCGGTGCTCCGAGTGCGTGCGGTCCAGGTCGGCCTCGCTCCGGCCGTCCTCGAGGGCCAGCCGGCGGTAACGGTCGGCCTTGTCCCACAGGCCGTCCAGGTGCTGGATCAGGAGCTGGTTGTGCGACGCGGTGTAGATCGCCACGTGGAAGCGCCGATGCGTGAGCAGCTCGGCGGATCCGGGGTCGGTGCGCAGCGGCCGCAGTTCGTCGGCCGTCTGCCGGATCAGCGCGAGGTCCTCGCGGGTACGGCGTTCGGCGGCCAGGCCGGCGGCGAGCGGGTCGAGCGAGCGGCGTATCTCGATGAGGTCGCGGGCTTCCTCGAGGGTCAGCCGGGTCACGCGGGCGTCGCGGTGGGCGTCCAGCTCGACCAGGCCCTCGGTCATCAGCCGGCGCAGGGCTTCGCGTAACGGCGTCGTACTGACGCCGAGCTCGCGGGCGAGCGCGGCTTGCGGGATGACCGCACCCGGGACGAGGTCGCCCCGGAGCACCTGCTCCCGGACGAGATCGTAGGCGGCCTCTGCCTTCGTCACCGACCCGCTCCTTTCGGTTATAACGCCAGATCGCAGCATATCAAGGCGCGAGACGGCACAGGGCGATGCCTTGACGTGAGTCGTTATAACGACTCACACTCCTGCACATGACGTATCGACTAGGAGTTCTCGACGGCGACGGCATCGGGCCGGAGATCGTCCCGGCCGCGGTCCGGGTCCTCGACGCAGGCCTGGCCGCCACGGGAGCCGATCCGGTCGAGTGGGTTCCGCTCCCGGTCGGCGCCGCGGCGATCGAGACTCACGGCAGTGCGCTGCCCGACGTCACGGTCGAGACGCTGGATAAGCTCGACGGCTGGTTGCTCGGTCCGCACGACAGCGCGTCGTACCCGGCCGAGCATCGGGCCCGGCTGAACCCGAGCGGGTTCCTGCGCAAGCACTTCGATCTGTTCGCGAACATCCGGCCGGCTCGCGCGTTCGAGGGGACGCCGGCGCTGGTGCCCGGGCTCGATCTGGTCGTGGTGCGGGAGAACACCGAGGGGTTCTACGCCGATCGCAGTACCTATCGCGGCACCGGCGAGTTCATGCCGACCAAGGATGTGGCGATCGCGATGGGGATCTTCACCCGGCCGGCGATCGAGCGGATCGCGCGGCAGGCGTGCGAGCTGGCGCTCCGGCGGGGCCGGCACCTGACGATCGTGCACAAGGCGAACGTGCTGCGGACCACCACTGGGTTCTTCCTGGAGATCTGCCGGGAGGTCGCGGCCGACTACCCGCAGCTGGACGTCGACGACTTCCACATCGACGCGATGACCGTGCATCTGGTCCGGCACGGCGCCGACTTCGACGTACTCGTGACCGAGAACATGTTCGGCGACATCCTGTCCGACCTGACCGGCGAACTGGCCGGCTCGCTCGGCATCGCGCCGTCGATCAACGCCTCCTACGACCGGGCGATGGCCCAGGCCGCCCACGGCTCGGCGCCGGATATCGCCGGCCACGGCCTCGCGAACCCGACCGCGATGATCGCGTCCGGCGCGATGCTGCTCGACTGGCTGGGCGCGAGCGAGGCCGCCGACCTGGTCAACCAGGGGCTTCGGGCAACTGTCGCCGGCGGCACGCGGACCGCGGACCTCGGCGGGACGGCGAGTACGTCCGAGTTCGCCGAGGCCGTCATCGGCGCGCTCGCATGATCCAGCAGCTCGCGGGCATCGCGCCGGACCATCTGCCCCGGACGTTGCGGATCCTGCTGGAGAACGCGCTCCGGCGCGGTACGGCGAGCGACGTACTGCGGAACTGGGAGCCGGGGGCAACCGGCGAGCTCGAGGTGTACCCGTCCCGGGTGTTCCTGCACGATACGAACGGCGTGCCGGTGCTGGTCGACCTGGCGGCGATGCGCGATGCGATGGTTGCGTTGGGCAAGGATCCGGCGCTGGTCGATCCGGTGGTGCCGGCGGAGCTCGTCGTGGACCACTCGGTGATCGCGGACGTGTTCGGCCGGCCGGACGCGTTGCGACTGAATGTGGCCCGCGAGTACGAGCGGAACGCCGAGCGCTACCGGTTCCTGCGCTGGGGACAGCAGACGTTCCGGCAACTGAAGGTCGTGCCGCCCGGTGCCGGGATCATGCATCAGATCAACCTGGAGTACCTGGCGCGGGTCGTCGAGGAGCGTGACGGGTGGGTGTTCCCGGATCTGTGTCTCGGTACCGACTCGCACACAACGATGGTGAACGGCCTCGGCGTACTCGGCTGGGGGATCGGCGGGATCGAGGCCGAGGCTGCGATGCTCGGCCAGTCGGTGTCGATGGTCCTGCCCCCGGTCGTCGGTGTGTCGCTGACCGGTGCACTGCCGGCAGGCACCACAGCCACGGACCTCGTCCTCACCATCACCGAAACCCTGCGCTCTCACGGCGTCGTCGGCAAGTTCGTGGAGTTCACCGGCCCCGCTCTGGCCGACCTCCCCGTCCCGGACCGCGCCACGATCGCCAACATGTGCCCCGAGTTCGGCTCCACCGCGGCGTACTTCCCCATCGACCACCAAACCCTCGACTACCTCCGCTTCACCAACCGCCCCGCCCGAAAGGTCGCGCTGGTCGAGTCCTACGCCCGCACCCAAGGCCTATGGCACGACCCCACCGCCAAGCTGGTCTACGACGAACACCTCACCCTCGACCTCTCCACCATCGTCCCCTCCATCGCCGGCCCCCGCCGCCCCAACCAACGAATCCCCCTCAGAACCACCAAACAAGCCGCCGAATCCGAACTTCCCATGGGCCCCCGCACCCGCGCGGGGTCGGCGGTCGAGTTGGGTGGGATCGGGCATGGGGCTGTGGTTGTTGCGGCTATTACGTCGTGTACCAACACGTCCAACCCGGCGGTGATGGTGGCGGCTGGGTTGGTTGCCAAGAAGGCGGTGGAGCGGGGGTTGGTCAGTAGGGCGTGGGTGAAGACGACGTTGTCGCCGGGGTCGCGGGTGGTGATGGATTACCTGCAGGCGGCGGGGTTGACGCCGTACCTGGAGAAGCTCGGGTTTCACCTGGCCGGGTTCGGTTGTATGACATGTATCGGGGCATCGGGTGAGCTGATCGACGACGTCGCCCACGCAGTACGCGAGCAGGACCTGACCGTGGCGGCTGTGCTGTCGGGGAACCGGAACTTCGAGGGCCGGATCCAGCCCGACGTAAAGCTCAACTACCTCGCCTCGCCGCCGCTGGTGATCGCCTACGCGCTGGCCGGGCGGATCGAAATCGACCTGCTGACCGAGCCGCTCAGTGGTGACGTTTACCTCCGCGACATCTGGCCCGAACCCGCCGAGATCGACGCGGTACTGCGGGAGGTGCTCGCCCCCGACCTCTTCCGGCACGCGTACGACGACCTGTTCGCCGGCGACGACCGCTGGCAGAATCTGGACGCGCCGCAGGGGGAGACGTTTGCCTGGGGCAACTCGACGTACCTCCGGCGACCGGACTACTTCACCAAACAAACCGATGACCTCAAGGGAGCCCGAGCACTGGTGCGCCTGGGCGATTCCGTGACGACCGACCACCTCTCACCCGCCGGCGCGATTCCGCCTGACAGTGTCGCCGGACGCTATCTGAAAGACCTCGGCGAGACCGAGCTGAACACCTACGCTTCCCGCCGAGGCAACCACGAAGTGATGATGCGGGGTGCCTTCGGCAACGTTCGACTGCGCAACCGGCTCGTCGACGGCGAAGGACCGCTGACCCGAGGACCAGACGGCGCCATCACCTCGATCTACGCGGCCGCGATGGCCTACCGCGCGGCCGGCGTACCGATCGTCGTTGTCGCAGGCAAGGAATACGGAACGGGCTCGTCCCGCGACTGGGCCGCGAAAGGCCCGGCCCTGCTCGGCGTCCGCGCCGTCCTGGCCCAGTCCTTCGAGCGGATCCACCGCTCCAACCTCGTCGGCCTCGGCATCCTCCCGCTCGAGTTCCTCCCCGGCGAGGGCGACGACCTCACCGGCGACCATCCGATCGACATAGAACTGCACGACGACAATTCAGCCACCGCACGTTCCGCCGGCCGCACCTATCGGCTTCGCGTTCGCCTCGACACGCCGCGCGAGCACGACTACTACCGCCACGGCGGCGTACTTCCCTACGTCCTGCACCGCCTCAGCGAAGGGCACACCCTGTGATCGCCTCGATCAACCCCGCCACCGGCGAGCAGCTCGCGGCCTTCGAGCCGTACGACGAAGATCGCGTCGACCGCCTGCTCAGCGCCGCACTGCTTGCCCAGAGCAACTGGCGGAGCACGTCCGCCGATGAACGCGCCGAGCTCCTGCAGTCGATCGCGGACACCCTCCGTGCGCGCCAGGACGGCCTCGCGCACCTGATCAGCAGCGAGATGGGCAAGCCGATCGCCGAGGCCGAGGCCGAGATCGAGAAGTGCGCGATCACCTGCGAGTACTACGCCGCCAACGCGGCCGGCTTCCTCGCCGCCGAACAGGTCACCGCGCAGGGCCGGATCGAGGTCGAACCGCTCGGCGTCGTCCTGGCCGTGATGCCGTGGAACTTCCCGTTCTGGCAGTTCTTCCGCTTCGCCGCACCGGCGCTCGCGGCCGGCAACGGCGCGATCCTCAAACACGCGAACACCGTGCCGCAGAGCGCGCTCGCGATCGAGTCCGTCCTCGCCGACGCCGGGATGCCGAGCGGCCTGATCGGGGTCGCGCTGGTCGAGACCGAGCAGGTCGCCGGGCTGATCACGGACCACCGGATCGCCGCGGTGACGTTCACCGGTTCCACCGAGGTCGGCCGGATCATCGCGACCCAGGCCGGTCAGGCGTTGAAGAAGCAGGTCCTCGAGCTCGGCGGTTCCGATCCGTTCATCGTCCTCGCCGACGCCGACCTGGAGGCGGCCGCACGCGCCGCGGTGAAGGCACGGTTCCTCAACACCGGCCAGAGTTGCGTGAACGCGAAGCGGTTGATCGTCGAGGAGTCCGTCGCCGACGAGTTCGTCGACCTCTTCACTGTCGAGATCGAGAAGCTCGTCGTCGGCGATCCGCTCCGTCGCGAGACGACTCTTGGCCCGCTGGCCCGCGACGGTCTACGTGACACGTTGCACGACCAGGTACGCCGTACTGTGAAAGCTGGAGCGACTCTGGTGTGCGGGGGATCTCCCGCCGGGCCGGGGTTCTTCTACCTGCCGACCGTTCTCGATCACGTGCGGCCGGGGATGGCGGCGTTCGACGAGGAGACGTTCGGTCCGGTCGCGGCAGTTGTCCGGGCCCGCGACGCCGACGAGGCGATCCAGCTGGCGAACCGGACCGAGTTCGGCCTCGGCGCCTCGCTGTGGACGTCACCCGAACGATCGGCAGACCTGGTACGGCGGATCGAGGCCGGCGCGGTGTTCGTGAACGCGATCGTCGCGTCGGATCCCCGCCTGCCTTTCGGTGGGATCAAGCAGTCCGGGTACGGCCGGGAGCTCGGCGCCTACGGGATGCGCGAGTTCATGAACGTCAAGACGGTCTGGTCGCCGCAGCCCGCGCCCCGGCTGGTGATCCGGCCGGACGAGACCGAGGTGTTCGACCGCGGCAGCGGCGTCCGCACGGTCCCGTACGTCGGTGCCTGGAACTGCGACGCGAACCGGATCACCACCGGCACCACAACGTTTGCCGTCGGCACCGAAATCCCGATGCACTCGCACAACGTCGAGGAGTCGGTGCTGGTGTTCGCCGGCCAGGCGACAGCTGTGATCGACGGCGAGCGGGTCGACCTGGAGGCGGGCGATGCGACCTGGGTGCCGGCCGGTGTGCCGCACCAGTTCATCAACCGTGGCAGGGACGAGCTGGTCATCTACTGGGTGTACGGCGGCCGGGCGGTGACCCGCACGATGACTGCCACCGGCGTGACCGTGCAGCACCTGTCGGCCGCGGACCGAGGCGCCGTTGCCGGTGCCGATAAGTAACGAGTAGACTGATGTAACAGGTGATTCAGATTAACTGAGGTTACGCAAACCTCAGTGCGGCAAGCCTCACCTACCCTGCGGAAGGAATGTCCCCCATGACCGCGGATGTTGCGGAAACCGAAACACCCGAGATCCACCACTCGCATCGCGACGTGACCGGTGGCTGGCTGCGGCCGGCGACATTCGGCGTGATGGACGGCCTGGTCTCGAACTTCGCGCTGGTCGCCGGTGTGGTCGGCGGCGGCGCGACCGGCAAGGTCGTGATCATGACCGGGCTGGCCGGTCTGGTCGCCGGTGCGTGCTCGATGGCGTCCGGCGAGTTCACCTCGGTGTCGTCCCAGACCGAGTTGATGCAGGCCGAGATCGCGATCGAGCGGCGCGAGCTGGAGATCCACCCGGAAGAGGAAGAGCGCGAGCTCGCGATGATGTACGAGGCCAAGGGCCTGCGTCCGGAGCTCGCGGCCGAGGTCGCCCGCGAGTTGACGTCCAACCCGGCGGTGGCGCTCGACGTCCACGTGCGGGAAGAGCTCGGCGTCGACCCCAACGATCTCCCGTCGCCGTGGGTCGCGGCCGGCTCGTCGTTCGCGGCGTTCGCGGTCGGCGCGGTGATTCCGCTGCTGCCGTTCCTCTTCGGGGCTGTCTCGGTGCTGCCGGCGCTGGTGCTCAGCGCGCTCGGCCTGGTCGTCACCGGCGGCATCGTCGGCAAGATCACCGCCCGCCCGTTCTGGTACGGCGGCGGCCGTCAACTGCTGCTCGGTGGCCTGTCGGCCGCCGTCACGTTCGCCATCGGTCTAGCCGTAGGAACTGGATTGTCATGAGCCGAGCACGTGGCCCGCTGGTAGTCACGGCCCTGGTGAAGCAGGTGCCGAAGGGCGACCACAGCGGCCGTCTCGACGCCGACGGCCGGCTCGAACGGGCCGGCGCGGTCGCGGAGATGAACCCGTGGTGCCGCCGGGCCGTGGCGCAGGCGGTGCGGCTGGCGCGGGAGACGGGCGGTCGCAGTACGGCGATCACGATGGGCCCGCCCGCCGCGGTCGACGTACTGCGTGAGGCGCTGGCGTGGGGTGTCGACGATGCCGTGCAGCTGTCGGATCCCGCGCTGGCCGGCTCGGATTGTCTGGTGACCGCCCGCGCGCTGGCGGCCACGATCCGGCTGCTCGACGATCCGCCGGACCTGATCCTGGTCGGCAACAGCTCGGTCGACGGCAGCACCGGAGCGGTCGGCGCCATGCTCGCCGAGCTCCTCGGCCTGCCGTTCACCGGTCCGGTCCTGTCTCTCGAACCGACTGACGGTCGTCTTCGCACCACAGTCCAGTACGACACCGGCGCGGAGGCGGTCACCATCGACCTCCCCGCGGTAGTAGCAGTAGCCGAGCGCTCCTGCGACCCCGCCAAGGCCCCCGCCGACACCTGGCCTCCCCCCGACACCGTCCGCCAGGTCACCACGCTCGACCTCCCCGAAGCCCCCTGGGGCCTATCGGCGAGCCCGACCAAGGTCGCCCAGGTCCACCCCGCCCCCCTCACCCGAAACCCCGTAATCTTCCGCGGCCAGCCACACGTCCAGGCCGACAGAGCGATCGCCGAGCTGATCACCCGCGGCTGCTTCGAAGGCCGAGTGGGCCGGCAGGCCGAACCTGTCCCCAGCCCGCACCCTGCAGACCGTGAGATCGTCGCCCTCGTCGGCGCCGGCCCCATCGAGGGAACCCGAGCCCTCCTGGGCGCAGCCGCCGCCCTCGCCGCAGAGACCGGCGGCTCGGTAACCGCCGTTCGAACACCTCTAGGCGATCAGGACCTGGCCCGTTGGGGTGCTGACTCGGTCGTCGAGCTGGATGGTGATGAGCCGCGGGCGGTGGCCCGGGCGCTTACCGGATGGCTGCGGGACAGGCGGGCGTGGGCAGTTCTGGGCGCCGCGTTGCCGTGGGATCGGGAAGTGCTTGGGCGGCTGGCTGTGACCTGTGATGCGGGGCTGATGTCCGACCTCGTCAGCTTGTCCACGAAGGATGGACGGTTGAGTGGGCTGAAGCCTTCCGGTGGCGGCACGCTTGCGGAGATCGTCAGCCACGGGACACCACAGATCGCGACCTTGAGGACCGGCTTGCTCCCACTGCGCACCCCCCGCGCCGACCGAGCGCTCGAGCACGAGACCCTCCACGTCGGGCCCGATACCGCGATCATCAGGACAGAGCGACGGACCGGCGACGACGGTGACGCGCTCGACCGCGCGGAGGTCGTCATCGGCATCGGTCGCGGCGTCCCGCCGGACAAGTACGACCAGTTAGAGCCGGTCCGTGCCCTGCTCAACGCGGAATTCGCTGCCACCCGCAAGGTGACCGACCAGGGCTGGCTTCCACACGGACGGCAGATCGGCATCACCGGCCGCAGTGTCGCCCCGCGCGTGTACCTGGCCGTCGGACTGTCCGGCAACCTGAACCACCTGGCCGGCGCCGGTCGCGCCGGGACCGTCGTGGCGATCAACACCGACCCGGCCGCGGAGATCTTCGCGCACTGTGACGTCGGGCTGGTCGCGGACTGGCAGGAGGTGATGCCGTACCTCGTCGACGGGCTGCGGTCCTGTGTCAGCGGATAACCTGTCCGGCATGGCGACCCGACGTACCAAGGCCAAGAGCCCCGAGAGCTGGCTGCTGCTCATCTACAAGGTGCCCAGCGAGTCGTCCCGGGCCCGGGTGGCGGTGTGGCGGGACCTCAAGCGACTTGGCGGGTTCTACGTGCAGCAGGCCGTGTGCGTGCTACCGGACCGCGGCGAACTGCGGGCCGGGATGGAGAAGGTCCGCGACCGGGTCACCGAGCTGGGCGGCTCGAGCGTGTTCCTGACCCTGACCGATCTGGACGACGACGCCCGCGAGCAGTTCGTCGAGGGCTTCCGGGTCCAGTCGGCCAAGGAGTACGCCGAGATCGTCGAGGAGTGCGAGACCAAGTTCGTCAAGGAGATCGAGTTCGAGCGCTTCCGCGAGAACTACACCTTCGAGGAGGCCGAGGAGATCCGCCAGGACCTGGAGAAGCTCCGCCGCTGGCTCGCCAAGGTGGAGGACCGGGACTGGATGGATGCCGACGGCAAGGAGTTGGCGAGGGCCAAGGTGGCCGACTGCGAACGGCTGCTGGAGGAGTTCGAGGCCGACGTCTACGAACGCACGGAGGGGACGGTCTAGGAGTCCCGGCTGCGGCCGCGGCGTGAGGCCGGCAGGTTCAGGGCTACTTCGTCGGCGCGGGAGAAGCCCATCAGTTCCTCGCGGAGCTGGTTCATCCGGTCGGTCGTCTTCAGCGAGCGCTCCTGGTCCTGCGCGGCCACCGCGATCACCAGGGCCTCGAGCAGGATCAGCACGGTCGCCTGGCTGGTGAACGTCCCCGGACGACTCGTCGGGGCGGACAGTACGGCGTCGACCTGGTCGCGGAGCGCCTCGCCGAGCGTGTCGGTGATGAGCACGACGCGGGCGCCGACCTCGGCGCAGAGGTCGAGGATGACGCGGGTCTCCACGATGATCCGGTTGTGGGCGATCACCACCACCACGTCCTCCGGACCGAGCGTCAGCAGCCGGTCGGCCAGCCGGTAGCCGGTGTCCGACGCAGCCCGCGCCCGGCGGCCGATGCGGGTCAGGTGGGTCGCGGTGTACGCCGAGATCCCGTCCAGGCCGGCGAATCCGCAGATGATCGTCTCGCGGGCGGAGTCGATCAGTTCAACGGCGTGCGCGAACGACTCCGGGTCGATGGTCCGTTCGGCCTGTTGGAGCCGCTCCACGTGGTCGCGCAGGGTCGCGGTGAGGATGCCCTCGGCGCCGTCGTCGAACGTCGCGAGGCTGTTGCTGAGCCGGTTCGCCGGGCTGAGCAGCGCCTGCAGCTCGCCCTGTAGCGATCGCTTCAGGCCCGGCAGCCCGTCGAAGCCGAGTGCCTTGGCGGTGCGGACCACGCTGGCGTCGCTGGTGCCGGTGGCCCGGCCGAGCTCCTCGGCGGAGGAGAACGCCGCCTCCTGCGGATGGGCCGACAGGTACTCGGCGATCTTCCGCTCGGTCGCGGTCAGCGAGTCGATCCGGCTCGCCACCCGCTCCGGCAGGGTGGGCGCCTTGGTTTCGGTCACGTCGGCTCCTCCGGCTCCCAGTCGTTCCTGTCAGTACGCAGATCATGTCATCCGGCCCGCTTTGTCACCGCCAGGTAAACGATGCGCCGACCCGTTGACAGGGATTGTAGCAATCACTACCGTCAGACGAAT
Organism: Kribbella pratensis; assembly: GCF_004365355.1. Classification (GTDB taxonomy): domain Bacteria; phylum Actinomycetota; class Actinomycetes; order Propionibacteriales; family Kribbellaceae; genus Kribbella. Next base: position 494,640 of record NZ_SODP01000003.1, read on the forward strand.
ATTCGTAGTGAACACAACGAACGGCGCGTGTCCAGTTTTCCGTCCACCCCTGGAGCGACTTCCGTGGCACACCTTCCGACCATCGAGATCTCCGGCGCCGACGCCCGCGATCGCGGCCGCCAGTACGGCGAGGCCGCGCGGACGCTGATCGAGCGCTCGCTGGCGTTCTACGCCGAGTCCGTCCCGCGCGCCACCGGGCTGGGCTGGACCGAGGTCCTCGAGCGCGCGCCGTACTGGGTGCCGGTGATCGAGCCGCACGCTCCCGAACTGCTGGACGAGGTCCGCGGGATCGCCGAAGGATCCGGCCGCACGTTCGCCGAGATCCTCGCGCTGAACAGCCGCGGCGAACTGACCCGCGGCAACCCGTTCGCCCCCGGCGACCAGCGTGACGGCGATCAGCGTGACGGCGATCAGCGTGACGGCGACCAGCCTGTCGGCGATCAGCGCGACGACGGCTGTACGTCGTTCGCGATCCTGCCGCCGGCCAATCCGCTCGGGCATGTCTGGTCCGGACAGAACTGGGACCTGTGGGCCGGGGTCGCCGACACGATCGTGCTGCTGAGGATCTCCCGGCCGGGCAAGCCGACGGTGATCGGCCATGTCGAAGCCGGCCAGCTCGCCCGGCACGGCGCGAACTCGGCCGGTCTGTCCCTGAACGCGAACGGGCTGGGCGCCGGCTTCGGCCGCGGTCTCGCCGTACCCGGCACGTTCGTCCGCCGGATGGTGCTGGAGAGCTGGGACCTGTACGACGCCCTGCAGGTCGTCTTCGGAGTCCGCCAGAGCCTGTCGAGCAACCTGCTGCTGACCCACCGCGACGGTTTCGCCATCGATGTCGAGACCACGCCCGGACGGCACGGCTGGATGTACCCGACCGACGGACTACTTGTCCACGGCAACCACTTCCAGGCGTTCGTCCCAGCCCAGATCAACGACACCTACCGGCCGTTCTCGGTGGATTCGCTCTACCGGGTGCCGCGCGTCGAGGAGGGCCTGCGTCAGGTCCGCGTCGACGGCACCACCGAGAAGGCCGTCGAGACCATCGTGCAGAACACGATGAGCGACCACTTCAGTCATCCCAACGCCGTCTGCCAGCACGTCGACCCGCGCCGGCACGAGCTCGACCGTTACGCCACGATCGTGTCCAGCCTGGTCGATCTGACCACTGGCACCTACCGGCTGACTCCCGGCCTGCCCTGCGCCAACAGCTACCAGCAGGCTCCCTGGAACCTCTACGACGGCCCCGGTCTGTCCGACCGCCCGGACGTCGACGACCCGGCCCTGTCCCGCATCGCGGCCGGGTGAATCCCACCCCTGCAAGGCATTGTCGACATCAGGAGCGAATGCCATGTCCCACCGAACCTCGAGGTTGCGGCGTTTCGCCGTCGCCGTCACCCTGACCGCCGCCGCGGTCGCCCTGTCCGGCTGCGGCGGCTCCGCCTCCACGTCCGCGACCGGTGCGGCGCCGAACGCCGACCGGGCAGCCGCCGCCGAAGGCGTCAGCCCGGACGTGAACCTGGACCAGTGCGGTAAGGCCACCCGCACGGTGAAACACGACCTGGGCACCACCACGATCACCGGTACTCCGACCCGGGTGGTGGCCCTGGAGTACTCCTTCGTCGACGCGCTGGTCGCGGTCGGGATGTCGCCGGTCGGGGTTGCCGACGACGACCAGCCGAAGCGGATCATCCCCGCACTGCGCGAGAAGGTCGGGCCCTACAAGTCGGTCGGCCTGCGGGCGACGCCGAACATCCAGGTGATCACCGCGCTCAAGCCGGACCTGATCGTGGCCGACAGCGGCCGGCACAAGGCCATCTACGCGCAACTGTCGAAGATCGCACCGACGATCGCCTACGCCAGCCTGAACGGCAACTACCAGCAGGTGCTGGACAGCGAGATGTCCACTGCCATCGCGCTGAACAAGTGCGACCAGATGAAGACCCGGCTGGCCGAGCACGCCAAGACGATGGCCGACCTGAAGGCGACGGCGCCCGCGGACGAGAACCGCAAGGCCCTGTTCGTGCGCGCCTCGGAGAAGGGCTTCACCGGGTTCCCGCCGAAGGCCTACACCCCGGGCGTGCTGTCGGCCATCGGTATCAAGTCACCGCTGCCGGACAGCTCCAGTGATGCGTCGGTCTCGCTCACCTTGGAGACGCTGGTCGCGACGAAGCCCGACGTGATGTTCATCGCTCCCAACGACGGGCCGACGCTGCGGGACCAGTGGAAGAAGAGTCCGCTGTGGAAGGAGATCCCGGCGGTGAAGAACAACGCGAGCTACGACGTGGACCCGAACGAATGGTCCCGTTCGCGCGGTCTGATCGCCTCCGAGGTCGTTGCCAAGGAAGCCGTCAAGATGCTCTACGGGAAGTGACATGAGCCTGTCCGTGGGCACTGTGCCCGAATCGACCGAGGACGTCGCCCACCGGCGTCCGAAGATCGTCACCAGCAAGCAGCGGGTCACCTGGGTGTCGCTGGTCGTCCTGGTGCTGCTCGTGGCCGGGATCGCGTGGGGCCTGTCGATCGGCAGTCAGCACATCTCGTTGTCACACCTGCCGGGAGCGATCTTCAACGCCAACGATTCCGACGAGCTGATCCTGCAGTCGATCCGGATGCCGCGGGTGGTGCTGGCGCTCTGCGTCGGCGCCGCCCTGGCGGTGGCCGGCGCGTTGATGCAGGCGGTCGCGGCCAACCCGCTGGCGGCGCCGGAGATCATGGGAGTGAACGCCGGCGCGGTGTTCGTCGTCGTACTGGCGATCACCGTGGTTCCGTCGCTGTCGGGTGCGCCGACGATCCTGCTGTCGTTCGGTGGCGCGGCCGCGGCGGGCGTATCGGTGATGCTGCTGGCCGGTTCCGGGCGCGGCCGGGTCAGCCCGGTGCGGATGGCGCTCGCGGGTGTGACCGCGAGCAGTCTGTTGATCTCGTTGACCCAGGTGCTGATCATCTTCGACGAGAACTCCACCGACAGCGTGCTGTTCTGGTTGGTCGGCGGGGTTAACTTCGCCGGCTGGCAGGACGTACGCAACATGCTCCCGTGGCTCGTTCTCGGTCTGCTCGGCGCGTTCGCCATGGCGCGGCCCCTGAACCTCCTGGCTCTGGGCGACGATATGGCGCGCGGGCTGGGCCAGAACGTCGAACGGACCCGGACGTTGGGGTCAGCGCTGGTGATCGTGTTGTGCGGCGCGGCGGTGTCTGTCGCCGGACCGGTCGCGTTCATCGGCCTGGTGGTGCCGCACATCATGCGCCGCCTGGTCGGTTCCAGCTACACGGTCCTGTTGCCGTTGTGTGCGCTGGGCGGCGGCGTCCTGGTGCTGTACTCCGACATCGTGTCCCGCTACGTGAAGCCGCCGTTCGAAGTCCCCGCCGGCGTGGTCACGGCCCTGCTCGGCGCACCGATCTTCGTCTACCTGGCCCGGCGACAGAAGGTGACCTCATGACCAGCACGACCATCGTCGCGCAGCACGTCCGGCGTACGTCGCTGGCCAAGCGGCATCCCGCCGCACTGATGGCATCGCTCGGAGCCCTGGCGATCGTGCTGAGTATCTACAGCCTGAAGATCGGGGCGACCGAGGTATCGTTCGGCAACGTCCTGCACGCCCTGGTCGGCGACAGGTCCGACCAGGCAGCCGCGATCGTGTTCGACTTCCAGGTGCCGCGAGTCTTGCTGTGCTGGTTGATCGGTACGGCGCTCGCGGTGTCCGGCGCCGTGATGCAGGGCGTGATCCGCAACCCGCTGGCGGCCCCGGACATCATTGGCGTCACCAAGGGTGCGGGCTTCGGCGGCATGTTGCTGCTGCTCGCGATCCCCGGCGTCCCGGTGGTGGCCGTCGTACCGGCGGCGTTCACCGGGGGACTGGCGGCCGCGGCGCTGGTGTACCTGCTCGCCTATCGGCGTGGTGCGACTCCGGTGCGGATCGCGCTGGTCGGCATCGCGGTCAGTGCGGCGTTCGAGGCGGGCATCCGGTTCTTGCTGGTGCGCAAACCTCTTGATGTCAGCGCGGCGCTGATCTGGCTGACCGGAAGTCTGTTCGGCCGGTCGATGAGTTCCGTCCTGGAGATCCTGCCGTGGGTGCTCGTGCTGGTGCCGCTGATCGTGGTGTGGGCGCGCAAACTCGACGTACTGGGCCTCGGCGACGACCTGGCCGCCGGCCTCGGTGAACCGGTCGAGAAGACCCGTCGGCTGCTGCTGTTGTTCGCGGTCGCGTTGGCCGCGGCCGCGGTCGCGGTGGCCGGCACGATCGGCTTCGTCGGCCTGATCGCTCCGCATATGGCTCGGCGCGTGTTCGGCGGCAAACACCTGGCGTCGATCCCGGCCGCAGCCTTGTTCGGCGTACTGCTGATGCTGTTCGCCGACATGATCGGGCGTGGTCTGGCGCCGCCGCTGGAGATTCCGGCCGGCCTAGTCACGGCCGTGGTCGGTGGCCCGTACTTCCTGTACCTGCTCGTGAAGACCGGAAAGTAGGAGACCCGCCATGCGTCTGCAGGCACAAGGCGTTCAGCTCGCCTATGACCAGAAGGTGATCGCTCGCGATCTGACCTTGACCATCCCCGACGGGAAGGTCAGCGTGCTGATCGGCCCGAACGGCTCCGGCAAGAGCACCGCGTTGCGGGCGCTGGCCCGGCTGCTGCCGCCGGCCAAGGGCAGCGTGATCCTGGACGGGAAGTCGATCCACGACACGCCGACCAAGGAGGTGGCCAGGCTGCTCGCGATCCTGCCGCAGGTCCTGGTCACGCCCGAGTCGATCTCGGTCGAGGACCTGGTCTGGTTCGGTCGGCACCCGCACCGCACCTCGCTGAAGGTGCCGAGCCCGGCCGACAAGGAAGCGGTCGAATGGGCCATGTCGGTGACCAGCACCGCCGAGTTGCGTCACCAGCACGTCGACCAGCTGTCCGGCGGCCAGCGGCAGCGGGTCTGGATCGCGCTGTGCCTGGCCCAGGGCACCGACCTGATCCTGCTCGACGAGCCGACGACGTACCTGGATGTCGCCTACCAGCTCGAGGTGCTGGACCTGTTGCACCAGCTCAACCAGGAGCAGGGCAAGACCGTCGCGATGGTGCTGCACGACTTCAACATGGCTGCGGAGTACGCCGACCACGTGTTCGTGATGAAGTCCGGCGCCCTCGTCACGCAGGGATCGCCGGAGGACGTGTTCACCTGCGACATCATCCGGGACGTCTTCGGAGTGGAGTCCAAGGTCGTGCCGCACCCGGTGAGTGGTAAACCGATGTGTATCCCCCTGCGTGCCGGGCTCCGGGCCCAGCTGTCAGTGGCAACCGGATAGGAGCACTGCATGACGTTCACCCCCGCGGAAGCGGCCGAGCGATCGGAACGGGTCGCACCGAGGCTGCGTGAGCACCTGCCACCGACGCCGTTCGTGCGGTACGGCGCGCTCAGCGACGAGCTCGGCGCCGACCTGCTGGTGAAGAGCGAGCACCTGCAGCGCACCGGCTCGTTCAAGGCCCGCGGTGCGATGGCGAAGATCCTCACCCTGACCGACGAGCAGCGGCAGGCCGGGGTGGTGACCGCCTCGACCGGGAACCACGGACTCGGGGTCGGCAACGCGCTCGCCACGCTGGGCGGGCACGGCATCGTCTACCTGCCGGAGAACGCGTCGCCGAGCAAGGTCGCCGCGCTGCGCCGGCTCGGTCTGGAGATCCGGGCCGAGGGCAACGATTCCGGCGTACTCGAACCGAAGGCACGGGCCTATGCGGCCGAACACGACCTGACCTATGTGCCGCCGTACAACGACCCGGACATCATCGCCGGCCAGGGCACGGTCGCCGTCGAGATCCTTGAGCAGCTCGCCGGCGAACCACTCGACGCGGTCGTGGTAGCGGTCGGCGGCGGCGGGCTCATCAGCGGCGTCGCGTCGGTGCTCAAGAAGCACCTGCCCGGGATCACGGTGTACGGCGCCTCGCCGGTGCGCGACGACGCGATGGCAGCGTCGGTGCGGGCCGGGAAGATCATCCAGGTCGACGCCCAGCAGACGCTCTCCGACGGTACTGCGGGCAGCGTCGAGCCGGGCAGCATCACCTTCGACCTGTGCCGTGAGCTGGTCGACGACTGGGTCCTGGTCAGCGAGGACGCGATCAGCTCGGCCCTGCGGACCGTGATCGACACCGAGCACCAGTTGATCGAAGGCTCGGCCGCGATGGCGTTCGCGGCCGCGCGGGCACGCCGTACCGAACTGGAAGGCAAGCGGGTCGCCGTGGTGTCCTGCGGCGGCAACATCTCCGCGAACACGCTGGTAGCGGCCCTGGCCTGACCCTCCCGCCGACGCACCCGAGGTGACTCCCTGATCACCTCGGGTGCTTCGGCATGCCCGGATCCGGCCGCGTCCACCGGAACCCAGAGCGCATTGACACACTCAGAACGGCGTAACTATCGTTGCTTGCAACATATGTTTCATCAACCTGAGGATGTGAGAGATGGACGCGGCAACGTGGGGGTTGATCGTCGCGACGTTCGTCGCGTGTTTCGTGGAGATGGTGGAAGCCACCACGATCGTCATGGCGATGGGCTACACGCGGAGCTGGAGGTCGGCGCTGATCGGCACGTTCGCGGCGCTCGGTGCGCTCGCGGTGGTGACGGCCGCGGCCGGCTACGCGCTGGCGAACTGGCTCCCGGAGTCTGCGCTGCAACTGGCCATCGGCGGTCTGCTGCTGATCTTCGGACTGCAGTGGCTCCGCAAGGCGATCCTCAGGTCGTCCGGACGCAAGGCCGTCCATGACGAGGACGCGATCTACCGCGAGGAGGTCGAGGCGGCCAAGTCCGCCGGCGAGAGCAAGGGCGGCCTGGATCTGTTCGCCTTCATGGTCTCGTTCAAGGGTGTGTTCCTGGAGGGGATGGAGGTTGTCTTCATCGTGCTGACCTTCGGCCTGAACGCGAACAACATCCCGGCTGCCAGCCTGGGCGCCGCCGCGGCCGTGGTGATCGTGCTCGGCATCGCGATCGCGCTGCGCCGGCCGCTGTCGATGATCAACGAGAACCTGCTCAAGTACGGCGTCGGCCTGCTGCTCGCCTCGTTCGGGACCTACTGGGCGGTCGAGGGCATCGGGATCTTCCGCGACGGCCGCGAGAGCCTGAACTGGCCGGGCCACGACCTGATGATCCTGGTTCTGCTGGCCGCCTGGCTGCTGCTCAGCCGGATCTTCGTGGCCGCGCTGCGCAAGCCGGCCGCTCCGGCGCCGGTCGGCGCCTCTGACCTTGCGGTGGAGGTGAAGAAATGAAGTTCCTCAAGGCCTTCGGGCAGTTCTGGTACGACTTCATCATCGGCGACGACTGGAAGATCGCGGTCGCCGTGGTGCTCGCGCTGCTCGTCCTGTTCGCCGCGATGACGGCGAAGCTGTTCGGTGACACCGGACTGACCCTGCTGGGTGGCGCCCTGATCATCGTGGCTTTCAGCATCAGCCTGGCGATCGACGTCCGGCCGAAGAAGCGCTGAAACGCCTGTCCCTGTTGACGTTCGGCCCCGGTCCGCGCAGTTCGCGGACCGGGGCCGACTGGTGTCCGCCGAACGCCTCTGTAGTGCTCACGACCTCTATTCAAAATCTCGTAGCATCTGCTACGGTGAGGTTTCACCCCGTCCCCAATCGGAGGTCCGAGTGATGCGAGACACCGCCGAGACCGTGCTGGCCCTGCTGCCTGCGGACGTTCAGTACGGCGACATCCGGGTGGTCCGGCGTACTCACGAGCAGGTTCTGGTCGAGCTCGACGGTCCGGGTGAGGTCGGCTACGACGACTCGCTCGGCCTCGGACTGCGCGTGCTGATCGGCGGGCGGTGGGGCTTCGCCGCCACCCACCGGCTGGACCCTGACGGCCTCGACAGTGTGATCGCGCAGGCGGTCGGCCAGGCCCGTGCCGCCGGCGGTGGCGGCCAGGTCGCCCTCGGCGATCCGGTCACGACGCGGGCGACCTGGTCGTCGCCGCTGCGGGTCGACCCGTTCGACGTACCGCTGTCCACCAAGCTCGACCTGCTGTCCGCCGCCGTGAAGGAGGCGTCGACTGCCGGTCCGCTGGTCCAGCAGATCGAGGCGTCGATCGACCTGTACCGCGACGAGAAGGTATTCGCGAACACCGAGGGCGCGCTGATCGAGCAGACGCTGACCGAGAGCGGCGGCGGCCTGATGGTGAACGCCGGCAACGGCGACGACCTGCAGCGCCGATCGTTCCCGCAGGGCGTCCCGCGGCAGATCCGCGGCCAGCGCGGAGACTTCGCCACCGCGGGCTGGGAGCACGTCGAGTCGCTCGGCCTGGTGGAGAACGCGGCCCGGGTCGCGGCCGAGGCGGTCGCGCTGCTGACCGCGCCGCAGTGCCCGGACGAGGTCACCACACTCATTGCTGGCGGCAACCAGTTGGCCATGGTCCTGCACGAGTGCGCCGGTCACCCGATGGAGGCCGACCGGGCGCTGGGCACCGAGGCCAGCCTGGCCGGCGGGACGTACGCGACGCCGGAGCGGCGTGGCAACTTCCGCTGGGGCTCGCCGATCGTCTCGGCGTACGCCGATGCCACCATCCCCGGCGGACTGGGTTCGTTCGGGTACGACGACGAGGGGATTCCGGCCCAGCGGACCCAACTGGTCAAGGACGGCATCTTCCTCGGCTACATGTCCGGCCGCGAGTCGGCGGCAGCACTCGGCGACCAGCCGACCGGCGCGTCCCGGGCCGACGGCTGGCAGCGGCTGCCGCTGGTCCGGATGACCAACATCTGCCTGGAGCCGGGGGAGTCGTCGCTCGAGGAGATGATCGCCGGCACCAAGCGCGGCATCCTGGTCGACACCAACCGCGGCTTCTCGATCGACGACCAGCGGATGTCGTTCCGGTTCACCACCGAGCTCGGCTGGGAGATTCGCGACGGCAAGCTCGGCCGGTTGCTGAAGAACTGCAGCTACCAGAGCGTCACACCGCAGTTCTGGGCCGGGCTGGACGCGCTGGGCGGTCCGGATGAGTGGAAGGTGCACGGCGTCCCGTCGTGCAACAAGGGCGAGCCGCTGCAGGTGGCTCATGTCGGTCACGGCACGGTGCCGGGACGTTTCCAGAACGTGCAGGTGGGACGATGAGCATCGAGCGGACAGACATCGAGCAGGCGCTGGACATTCTCGGGCCGGGGACCCGGCTGGACGTGCTCGGCGAGAACGCCGAACTGTTGCGGTACGCCGAGTCCGAGATCACCGCGCAGCACAGCGAGCGCAGGCTCCGGGTCCGGGTCAAGGTGAACCGGGGAGGCCGGACCGCCGGAGGCACTCTGGAGACCCTCGAGCCGGCCGCCGTCCAGATCCTCGCGGACCGGCTGACGGCAGCCCTAGCCGACCTCCCGGCCCCGTCCGGTGAGCCCGAGCCGACGGCGGTGGCTTCGGTTGCGGCGCCCGACGGCGAGCCGATTGTGGTGGAGCCCGCGACGTCGGTGCTGGACTGCGATCCCGCCGTCCGGCACGCATGGTTCGCCACGGTCCGCGACGGTCTCGACGAGTCCGCCCGCCTGGGCGGCGCGATCCGGTACGACGTACTGGACCGGGTGGTCGCGGACGCAGCCGGCCTGTTCCGTTCCGAAACGTTGACCAAGGCATCGATCCAGGCGATCGCGAAGCAGGACGGGCAATCCGCGAGCGTCAAGCTGGTGCACCGCGACGCCGATCTGATCCCGGTCGGCGACATTCCCGGCCGGCTGCGGGACGCGTTGCGCCCGTTGCCGGTGCGTGAGTCCTTCCGGGGCACCTGCCGGGTCCTGCTCAAGCCGTCCGCGGTGAATACGCTGATCGCGACCTTCGGGCACTGGGCGCTCGGCGCGCAGCACTACGCGAGCGGCCGGTCGGTGCTGGCCGGCCGGATGGGACAGCAGGTCGTCAGTGAGCACCTGACCCTCGTCGACGACGCGACCGACACGGCCGGGCTACTGAGCGGCTTCGATGCTGAAGGCAACGTTCGGCGGCGGACGCCGTTGATCGACCGTGGCGTGCTGACCGGTGTGGTGTCCGACCGGCGCCGGGCCGAGCTGACCGCTGGTGTCCCGACCGGTCACGCGGTGCCGGACGGCTGGCGCTTCGGGGGAGACCCGGTGCCGTCGCACCTGCTGCTGGACGCCGGAGAAGCGAGCGAGGACGAACTGCTTGCCGAGTGCGGCAGCGGTCTGGTGGTCAACCGGCTCGACTACCTGCGAGTGCTGCACCCGAAGCAGACGCTGGTCACCGGGACTACCAGGGACGCGACCTATTGGGCCGAGGACGGCAAGCTGGTCGCATGGCATCCGCAGCTGCGTTTCACCTTCCGGATGGACGAGGTGCTGAACGCAGTACTGGCGGTCGGCGCCGTCCGGGAGATCGGCGATCAGACGTTCATGGACAGCGTGGTCGTCCCGTCGTTGCTGATCGACGCCGGTCCGCTCGTCCTCACCTGAGCCGGCAGCGCCCCGGGCTTGCGTGCTCATAACCGGCGCGGGGCGCTGCCGTTCCACCCATCGACAGTCGAGGAGCCGATGACGCCGATGACGCCGATGACGCAGAAGGCAGGCCGGACGGCGAGTATGGTCGAGGATCCGCCGCAGGTCGACGTCCGTACGGCGGCGCAGCTGTTGCGGTCGGAGTACGGCCTGGACGCCGTGGTGACCGAGCTGCGCAGTGAGCGCGACCGCAACTTCCTCGCCGAAGCCGGCAGCCGGCGGCTGGTGGTCAAGGTGTCGAACTCAGGGGACGATGCGGCCCAGATCGCGATGGAGTGCGCCGCCATGGAGCACGTCGCGTGCGTCGATCCCGAACTGCCGATCCCGCGACTGATCCCGACCACGACCGGTGGGCCGGTCACCAGCGTCCGAGCTGCTGACGGTCGCACACATCTGGTCCGGGTCATCACGGTTCTTCCCGGCGAGGTCGCCGACCTGACGGCCCTGCCGGAATGGTTCGCGACCGGCTTCGGCGTGATCAGCGGCCGGTTGACCCGTGCGCTCCAGGGCTTCGGACACCCGTCGGCACATCGCCGGCTCGACTGGGATCCGCGCCACGTCGCCGACCTGCGGCCGTACGCGGACGGTCTGCCTGATGTACGGCGGCGCGCCCCGATGCAGCGCCTGCTCGATCGTTTCGCCGGTCTCGGCGAGGCGACCCGCAAGCTCCCGGCGTCGGCCCTGCACGGCGATGTGACATTGAGCAATCTGCTGCTGGCCGACGGCGGCATCTCCGGCGTCATCGACTTCGGCGACATGCACCACACCGCGCGCGTCGCCGACCTCGCGATCGGGCTTACCTCGTTGCTGCGCGAGTCCGGAGATCTCTGGGCTGACGCCGGTCGCTTCCTGGACGGCTATCAGCGGGTGCTGCCGCTCGAGCCCGCCGAAGTCGAGCTGATCGGCGAACTCGTCCTGGCCCGCTCCGCCGCCAGCGTGCTGATCTCGGCCTGGCGCGCGCCGCTCTATCCCGACAACGAGGAGTACCTGACCAGTCTCGTCGTCGGCAGTTGGCGCATCCTCGACCAGCTCGGCGAACTCGAACAGAGCGAGCTGGCCAACCGCTTCCACCACCTCTGCGGCACATCGCGCGTCGTCACCGCACCCGATGCGACGTTGCTGGTACGCCGGAAGGCGGTCCTCGGCGGCGAGCTGTCGCCGTTGTTCTACCGCCGGCCGTTGCAGGTGGTCCGCGCCGAAGGCCCGTGGATCCACACCGCCGACGGCCGCCGGTACCTCGATGCCTACAACAACGTTCCCGTCGTCGGGCACACCCACCCGGCCGTCGTACAAGCGATCTCGCGGCAGGCCGCCGTACTGAATCTGAACTCGCGGTACCTGCACCCGCATGTGGTCGAGCTTGCCGAGCGGCTGGTCGCGTCGATGCCGGACGGCCTGGACACCTGCGTGTTCGCCAACTCCGGCAGCGAGGCCAACGATCTGGCTTGGCGGATGGCCAGGGTCGTGACCGGACGCGGTGGTGCGATCGTCGCGGACCTGGCGTACCACGGGGTCAGCGAGGCGACTGCGGCCTTCTCCACCAACACCTACCCCGCCTCGGCCAGACCCTCCCACGTCGCGGTCTTCCAGGCACCGCGAGATCCCGGGGACGACGGACCGGCGGCGATCGCGCGCGTCGGCTCGGCCCGGGCCGAGCTGCAGCGGGCCGGTCATGATCCGGCGTTGCTGGCCGTGGACAGCGTGTTCAGCAGCGCGGGGATCCTGACACCGCGAGACGACTTCATGCGCGGCTTGCAGGACGCGGTGCGGGCGGCCGGCGGCCTGTTCCTGGCGGACGAGGTGCAGGCCGGCTTCGGACGCGGCGGACGGAACCTGTGGCGATTCCAGGACTTCGGGCTGACACCCGACTTCGTCACCCTCGGCAAGCCGATGGGGAACGGTCATCCGGTCGCGGCGCTCATCACCCGGCGCGAGATCGCCAAGGCGTTCACCGAGGTGGACGAGTACTTCAGCACGTTCGGCGGCAACCCGGTGTCCTGTGTCGCCGCGCTCACCGTGCTGGATGTGATCGAGCAGACCGGGCTGGTCGCGCGTTCCGGCACGGTCGGAGCAGAGTTGCGTGCGGGCCTGGAGGAGCTGGTGCCGGAGCTGCCGGTGCGCGGTCAAGGACTGATGGTCGGGGTCGAGTTGCCCGATGCGGCAGGCTTCGCCGAGCGGTTGCGAGATCACGGCGTGCTGGTCGGGACGACCGGGCCTGGCGGGGGAGTGCTGAAGATCCGGCCGCCGCTGATCTGGACCTCCGCAGAGGTCGATCGTTTCCTGGTCGCGTTCCAGCGGGCACTCGATTAGCTAGTGCCTCGTCAAGAAAGGTTGTGGTCGTAACGACCGCTCGCCGGCCGCAACAGGAAGGGTTATCCGCGCGTGTTGTGCCTTCTCGGCTGGTGTACGAGGTGAGAAGGCACAACAGCAGGGGAGAACCCCTCGGGTCGGGAATACAACCCGAACGTTGCTTGACGAGGCACTAGTCTTGGGCGGGTGCGTGAACTCGTCGTGCTCGGGACCGGCAGCCAGGTGCCGTCGCGGGAACGTACGCAGAACGGCTACTTCCTGCGCTGGGACGACGAAGGATTCCTGTTCGATCCGGGGGAGGGCACCCAGCGGCAGATGCTGTACGCCGGGGTCGCGGCCGGAGCGATCACGCGGTTGTGCATCACGCATTTCCACGGCGATCACTGTCTCGGTATGCCGGGCATCGTGCAGCGGTTGTCGCTGGACGACGTACCGCATCCGGTCCGTGCGCACTATCCGGTGTCCGGCCAGAGGTACTTCACGCGTCTGCGGTACGCCGCGTCGTTCTACGAGCGGGCCGAATTGCGGGAGGAGCCGGTCGAGGAGGACGGGCTGCTGTCGGTCGGATCGTTCGGGCAGTTGTGGGCACGCCGGCTGGAGCACTCGGTGGACTCGTTCGGATACCAGTTGATCGAGCCTGACGGGCGGCGGATGCTGCCCGACAGACTCGCTGCCCACGGCATCGTTGGCCCGGCCATCGGTCGGCTCCAGCAGGCCGGCTCCCTCGACGTGGACGGCCGTACGGTGCGGATCGAGGACGTCAGCGAATCGCGCCCGGGGCAACGGTTCGCGTTCATCATGGACACCCGCTTGTGTGAGAACGTACTGCGCCTGGCCGAGGACGCCGACCTGCTGGTGATCGAGTCCACGTACCTCTCGTCCGAAGCCGATCTGGCCCGTCGTTTCGGGCATTTGACGGCCCGGCAGGCAGCCCGGGTCGCGGCGGAGTGTGGCGTTCGCAAACTCGTCCTGACCCACTTTTCCCAGCGTTATCAGGAACCTGAGCGTTTTCTCAGCGAAGCCGCGGCCGAGTTCGACGGCGAGATCGTCGTTGCCTCCGACCTGTCTCGCACCGCGGTACCGTCGCGCCGCTAGGGCGAACAGTGGATGACGAGAGGGCCAACAACGGCGCTCCGCGGCAACCTCGTGATTAGTATCGGCGACGAATGGATCTGCCCAAGCCTCAGGAGCAACAACTCGTGCGCACCCCCCGTCCGCTGCCGGCGGCAGTCTCGCTGATAGCCGTAGGCGCGGTCGTCGCATTAGCGATCTGGCGGCCCTGGCAGGGCTCCGCCGCCGACGCGGCCGGTGGCCCACCCGAGGTCGCGGTGTCCCGCAGCCAGTGCGGCCAGGGCTGGACCGATGCGAGGACCGGCCGGCAGACGATCACCCTGCACAACACCGGTGACGCGTCGGCCGAGGTCGACCTCGTCGAGGTCGGCAGCAACAAGGTGTACGGCGAAGTCGAGGGCCTGGGGCCGAACACGTCCGCACCGATGGACGTGCAGCTCGGTGCCGGGAGGTACGCGATGCGCTGCCTGATCGAGGACACCGACGCGATCACCGGCCCGACCGTCACCGTCGTGGGCGACGGGAAGGCCGGCCCGGCCGTGGTGCCGGTCACCAAGAACGACATGCTGCCGCTGGCGAAGCAGTACGAGGCCGCGGTCGCGACCGGCGTCGCCGGCCTGGTGGTCAAGACGGACAAGCTGCGTGCGGACGTTGACGCGGGCAACCTTCTCGCCGCCCGGGCCGACTGGCTGCCCGCGCATCTGGCGTACAACTCGCTCGGTGCGGCGTACGACGCGTTCGGCGACTTCGCGGACAAGATCGACGGATCGGGCGGCTTCCACCCGCTGGAGAAGGGTTTGTGGCACAACGCCTCCGCCGCGGCCCTGAAGCCGATCGCGGACCAGTTGGCGGCCGACGTACACGGGCTGCAGAAGGATCTGCCCAACGAACAGGTGGATCCCAACGATCTCGGGCTCCGCGCCCACGAGATCATGGAGAACGCGCTTCAGTTCGAGCTGACCGGCGAGAACGACCAGGGCAGCGGTACGTCGCTGAACACCGCACTGGCCGACTTGAACGGTACGGCGACCGTGCTGGCCATCGTCGACCCGGTCCTCAAGCCCCGCGACCCCGATCTTCCGCAGGTGCAGCTGTGGGAAGCCCGGGTCCGGGCCCTGCTGACCGCGCACCTGAACACTCCGGTCGCGCAGTTGGACCGCACAACCCGTGAGCAGCTCAATGGCGCCGTCGGCGAATTGCTGGAGAAGCTCGCCTCCGTCGCTGCGATCTGTGATGTTCGGAGGGCTGGATGACCGGCTTCGACCGTCGCTCGTTCCTGCGCGGCACACTGGCCGGCGCCGGCGCCGCAGCCGTGACCGGCGTCGGAACCGCGGCAATGGCCGGCCTGGCCGGCTCCACGGCCGCCGCGGCCCCGACCACCGCGGTGCCGTTCCATGGCGAACACCAGGCCGGCATCACCGACGATCCGCAGAAGCAGGCGATCTTCGCGTCGTTCGACGTGATCGCGGCGAACAAGAGCGAGCTCACCGAGCTGTTCAGGACGGTGACCGAGCGGGCGAGACTGCTGACCGCGGGCGGTGCTCTTCCGCCGCTGGGTATCACCGGTCCGCCGGCCGATTCCGGCGTACTCGGTCCGGAGATGCCGGGCGATGATCTGACGGTCACCGTCGGCGTCGGGGCATCGCTGTTCGACGCGCGGTACGGCCTCGCGGATCGCAAGCCGGCGAAGCTGAAGCCGATGAAGGAATTCCCCAACGACAGCCTGGACGAAAGCCAGTGCCACGGGGATCTGAGCCTGCAGTTGTGCGCGACGGAGAGCGACACCGTGCTGCACGCCCTACGGGACATCGCCCGGCACACGCGCGGAGCGATGCAGCTGCGCTGGCGGGTCGACGGTTTCCAGAACCCGCCGCGGCCGTCGGGGACGCAGCGAAACCTGATGGGCTTCAAGGACGGCATCGTGAAGCCGGCCGTCGCCGATCACGACAAGCTCGTCTGGGTCGGCAAGGACGGCATCGCCAACGGCGAGCCGGCCTGGACCGAGGGTGGCAGCTACCAGGTGCTGCGGCAGATCCGGATGCTGGTCGAGTTCTGGGACCGGGTGTCACTCGGAGAGCAGGAGAACATGTTCGGCCGGCGCCGCGACTCCGGCGCACCGCTGGACGGCAACAACGAGACCGACCTCCCGGACTACGCTGCCGATCCGACCGGCGGCGCGATCCCGTTGACCAGCCACATCCGGCTGGCCAACCCACGCACGACCAGTACCGCGGCCAGTCAGTTCCTGCGCCGCGGCTACAACTACGACAAGGGCACCGACGCGGTCGGTGACCTGGACATGGGGCTGCTGTTCTGCTGCTACCAGCAGGACATCGCCCGGCAGTTCGAGGCCGTGCAGACCCGGCTGATCGACGAGCCACTCGTCGACTACCTCCGGCCGGTCGGTGGCGGCTACTTCTTTGTTCTTCCCGGTGTTCGGGACGGCAACGACCACTTCGGGCGGTCGTTGCTCGCATGATTTACCTAAGAGGAGAAGGCATGCGCGCAAGACTCCGTGTGCTCGCTACGGCCGGCGTGGCCGCGACGAGCCTGTTGCTGGTCGCCTGTAGCGGCGCCGGCACCAATCAGGGCGTCGCCAGTGGGGGCGGCGGCAAGGGGAGTGTGAGCAGTCAGGGCGGTAGCGCACAGGTGGGCGACGCCGCCTTTTCGTTCCCGACGGTCCGTCCGTCGACGCCGATCCAGCACGTCGTGGTGATCTTCGGCGAGAACATCTCGTTCGACCACTACTTCGGTACCTACCCGAACGCGGCCAACACCGACGGCACGCCGTTCAAGGCGGCCCGGAACACTCCGAAGGTCAACGGGCTGTCGAAGAAGCTGCTGACGGACAACCCGAACGCCTACAACCCGAAGCGGCTGACGCCGTCGCAGGCGCTGACCTGCGACCAGAACCACGGCTACGGTCCGGAGCAGAAGGCCGTCGACGGCGGCAAGATGGACAAGTTCGTCGAGAACACCGAGACCGACAAGTGCACCGGTCAGCCGGTGCTGTTCGGTGAGCCGGGCCTGGTGATGGACTACTACGACGGCAACACCGTCACCGCGATGTGGAACTACGCGCAGCACTACGCGCTGAACGACAACTCGTACAACACGGTCTACGGCCCGTCCACCCCGGGCGCGCTGAACCTGATCGCCGGCCAGACCCACGGGGGCCAGGCCGTCGACCCGAAGACCGGCAAGCCGACCACCGACGCGTACGTCGTCCAGTCGCCGGACAAGAACGGGATCGGCACGATCACCAACGACCCCGACCCGTACTACGACGACTGCTCGAACAACAACGGCAAGTCGACGAACAACCTGGCCGTGATGCACGGGCAGAACATCGGCGACCTGCTGAACCAGAAGCACGTCACCTGGGGCTGGTTCCAGGGCGGCTTCAAGCCGACCGGCACCGCCAACGGCAAGGCAGTCTGCGGCGCGGCGCACCCGAACGTCGGGGGCATCGCGGCGAACGACTACAGCCCGCACCACAACCCGTTCGAGTACTACAAGTCGACGTCCAACCCGAGTCACCTGCCGCCGACCTCGGTGCAGGCGATCGGTCACACCGACCAAGCCAACCACCAGTACGACACGTCGGACTTCGACGCGGCGCTGGCGGCGAACAACCTGCCGGCGGTCAGCTTCCTGAAGGCCGGTGAGTACCAGGACGGGCACGCCGGGTACTCCGACCCGCTGGACGAGCAGGCGTTCATCGTCAAGGAGATCAACCAGCTGCAGAAGTCGAAGGAATGGTCCTCGACCGCCATCGTCCTGGCCTACGATGACTCCGACGGCTGGTACGACCACCAGAAGTCGCCGACCGTGAACGGCTCCAAGGACGCGGCGCTCGACCAGGCCGCGACCTGCGGCAAGGACCCGGTCGCCGGTGGGTACGCCGACCGCTGCGGCTTCGGTCCGCGCCTCCCGCTGCTCGTGGTCTCGCCGTACGCGAAGACCAACCACGTCGACCACACGGTGACCGACCAGAGCTCGGTGCTCAAGTTCATCGAGGACAACTGGCGCACCGGCCGGATCGGCGACCACTCGTTCGACCAGCGCGCCGGCAGTCTGAACGGCATGTTCAACTTCCGGCAGCGCCCGAGCAAGAACAAGCTGATCCTGGACCCGAAGAGCGGGGCCGTCGTCAGCAACCACTGACCATCGGTCAGTAGGCAGCGTCAGTAGGCAGCGCCCTGATCGGCGAGAAAATCGTCGATCAGGGCGTTGACCTCTTCCGGGGACTCGAGCGCGGCCAGATGCGCCGACTGCTCGAGTACGACGAAGCGCGCGCCGGGGATCGCATCGGCCATCTGCTCGGACTCCGCCGGCGGGAACGTCGGGTCCTCGCCGCCGGCGACGACCAGGACCGGCGTGCGGATCGTGCCGAACAGCTCGCGCTGGTCGGGGCGGCGCGGGACCACGCTGGTGACCGCGTGCCGGCCCGAGGTGATGTTCACCTTCGCGGCGAGTTCGTTGACCGTGGCAACGACTTCGGGTTTCTCGCGTCTGGCGGTCGGGCCGAGGAACGCGTCCCGCACCGGCGCCTTGAGCGGTCCGCGGATCCCGCCGAGGAGTTGCGCGGAGCGGGTCAGGACGCCGTACTCGAATCGTTGCCTGCGGCCCGCGGGTGAGGCCGTGGCGTTCATCAGGACCGCGATGCCGATCCGGTCCGGATACAGGGCGGCGAACGTGCCGCCGATCATGCCGCCCCAGCTGTTGCCGATCAGGTGTGCTCTGCCGACGCCGAGGTCGTCGAGGATCTGGGCGATCACCTGCGCGCAGTGGTCGAACGTGAACGGTCCGGACAGCGGTTGGCTGGCGCCGTGGCCGGGGGGATCGACGAGGATCACCTGGAAGCGGTCGGCGAAGTGCGCGGCCTGGGCGGACCAGAGCGTGCCGTCCATCAGCAGGCTCGGCCAGAACAGCATCGCGGGCCCGGATCCGTCGATGCGCAAGCGGATCCGGCCCAGCACGGTCTCGACGTACCGATCCTGCATGCCTGAACGGTACCGGTCAGGACGATGGGAGCGAGGCCGCCAGGCGCGTCGCCAGCTCGCGGACGCGCTCGATCAACTCCGGGGGTGACTGGATCTCGAAGGGGTGATCCAGCCGGCCGAGGTAGAAAGCGATCTCGTCGAGGGAGTTCGCGCCGGTCTCGACGAGCGTCGTCGCCGCCTCCATACCAAACGGTTTGGTATGGGCGCCGTCGATCGGAGTCACCGACGCGACGCTGGGCCCGAAGCGGTCGGCCACCTGCTCGGCCGGTGCGTGGACCAGGATGCGGGCCTGGTAGCGGTATCCGCCGTACGCGACGCCGCGGTTCGTGGTCGCGATGTCCGGTACCTCTTCGCGTGGCGTGAATCGCGGGCCGGTCGGGATCCGCGGCTCGAGGCGGTCGAGGCGGAACGTGCGCCAGTCGGACCGCTCGAGATCCCACGCGACGAGGTACCAGCGCCGGCCGGTGTGCACGAGCCGATGCGGCTCGGTCGTCCGGGTGGTCGCCGTACCGTCGTGGTTGCTGTAGTCGAACCGCAGCCGCTGATGGTCGCGACAGGCGGCCGCGACTGCGAGCAGCACGTCGGGTTGCACGGACGGGCCGCCCGCAGGCGTGACAGCGACCTGCTGGAGGAGCTCGATCCGGTGCCGCAGCCTGGAGGGCAGCACCTGCTCGAGTTTCGTGAGGGCGCGGACCGACGACTCCTCGGTGCCGGCGACGGTGCCGCTCGCCGCGGCGCGCAGTCCGATGGCGACGGCAACGGCCTCGTCGTCGTCGAGCAGCAGCGGCGGGAGCGCTGCGCCCGAGCCGAGCCGGTAGCCGGCGACACCCGGTAAGGCGTCGACCGGATAGCCGAGGTTGCGGAGCTTGTCGACGTCCCGCCGGACGGTCCGGACGCCGACGCCGAGCTCATCGGCCAGGGCAGCACCGCTCCACTCCTTGGGCTGCTGCAGGAGCGAGAGGAGTTTGAGGAGCCGGGCCGAGGTCTCGAGCATGTCTTGCATTCTGCCAGCCGGTTAGGACCGAAGCTGTCCTAAGTAGGTGGAAGAGTTCTAGCCATGATCAAGCCCTTCACGATCGACATCCCGCAGAGCACTCTCGACGACCTCGCCGCGAAACTGGCGAGCACCCGGCTCCCCGCACCGCTACCCGGTGACGGCTGGGACACCGGCGTACCGGTCTCCTGGCTGTCCTCGCTGGTCGACTACTGGCGGACCTCCTACGACTGGCGCGCGGCCGAGAAGGAGCTGAACTCGTACCCGCAGTTCACCACCGAGATCGAGGGTCAGCAGATCCACTTCCTGCACGTCCGGTCGGCCGAGCCGGACGCACTGCCGCTGATCCTGACGCACGGCTGGCCGGGGTCGATCGTCGAGTTCCTCGACCTGATCGGGCCGCTGACCGACCCGGTCGCCCATGGCGGCCAGGCTTCGGACGCGTTCCACCTGGTGATTCCTTCGCTGCCCGGCTTCGGGTTCTCCGGCCCGGTGTCCAGCGCCGGGTGGTCCAGAGAGCGGGTCGGGCAGGTGTGGGCCCTGCTGATGGAGGAGCTCGGCTACGAGCGGTACGGCGTACAAGGTGGTGACATCGGTGGCGCCGTCTCGCCGGCGGTCGCGCGTGCGGCTCGCGACCGGGTCGTCGGCGTACACACGAACGGCGGGCCCTCGCTGCCACCGTTCCCGCTGCCGGAGGAGGAGCTGAAGACGCTGACGCCGCTCGAGCAGGACCGGATCGCGCGGATCGGCGGCTTCCTGCAGAAGGAGTTCGGCTACATCTCGATCCAGTCCACCCGGCCGCAGACGCTGGCGTACGGACTCGTCGACTCGCCGGTCGGGCAGCTGGCCTGGATCATGGACAAGTTCATGGCCTGGACGTGGCCCGCCGAAACCTTGCCGGACGCAATCATCGGCAGGGACCGGCTGCTCACGAACGTGATGATCTACTGGCTCACCGGCACCGCCGGCTCGGCCGCGTACGTCGGATACGCGCAGCAGGAGGCGTGGGGGACCAAGCTGGAGAACTCCGGGGTGCCGACCGCCGTGCTCGCGTTCGCCCACGACGTGCCGATCCGCCGGTACGCCGAGCGGGACAACAACATCACCCGCTGGACCGACGTCGACCACGGCGGTCACTTCGCCGCACTGGAGGAGCCGGAGATCCTGATCGACGACGTCCGCGAGTTCTTCGGCTCACTCCGCTGAATAGTCGGTCGACGTAGTCAGGTGGGCCCAGGCGGCGGCTTCCTCGGCGCGGGAGGTGGATGCGCGGTCGGCGTGGGTGAGGGCGTCCTTGCCGAGGAGGAGCCGGAGGGGTGGGTTGTCGAGGTTCGTGACCTGCAGGATCGCCTCGGCAGCCTTCGCCGGGTCGCCGGGCTGCTTGCCGTCGGTCTCCAGGCGGTAGCGGTTCATCTGGCCGACGGTGGCGTCGTAGTCCGGGTGCACGTCCGCGAGCTGCATCGACGAGCCGCCCCAGTCGGTGCGGAAGGCGCCCGGCTCGACGATCGTCACCTTCACGCCGAACGGCCGGACCTCGTTGCTGAGCACCTCGGAGAAGCCTTCGACCCCGAACTTCGCGGTCTGGTAGGCGCCCATGCCGGGGGTCCCGCCGACCCGCCCGCCGACCGACGAGAACTGCAGGAAGTGCCCGCTCTTCTGCTCGCGGAACACCGGCAGCGCCGCCTTCGTCACGTTGACGACGCCGAACAGGTTGGTCTCGATCTGCGCCCGGAAGTCGTCGTCGGGGGTCTCCTCGATCGAGGCGCTGTTCGCGTAGCCCGCGTTGTTCGCGACCACGTCCAGCCCGCCGAACGTGTCCAGAGCGGTCTGGACGGCGGCGCGTGCGGCCGCGGCGTCGGTGACGTCGAGGGCGACGGCGCGGATCTGCTCGCCGTACTTCGCGACCAGGTCGTCGAGCTGCTCGGGTTTGCGTGCGGTGGCGACGACCCGGTCGCCGGCGGCCAGCACGGCCTCGGTGAGGGCGCGGCCCAGCCCGCGGGAGCTGCCGGTGATCATCCAAATTCTGCTCATCATGTCCAGTCCTAACTAACTGGTTGGTTGTTTAATTCCACGCTAACCAACCAGTTGGTCGAAATCAACTGACCAGTTGGTTAGCCTGGTCGTATGCAGCAACGCAACGCCGACCGGACCAAGGCGCGCATCCTGGCCGCCGCCATCGAGGAGTTCGCCGCGCGCGGGATCGCCGGCGCGCGGGTCGACCGGATCGCCGAGGTGGCCGGATGCAACAAGGCCATGCTCTACGCGTACTTCGGCAACAAGGACGGGCTGTTCGACGCGGCGTTCAGCGCCTCCGTGGACCGGTACCTCGACGAGGTGGGGTTCGACGCCGACGACCTCCCGGCGTACGCGGGGCGGGTGTTCGACTACTTCGAGGCGCATCCGGACCGGCTGCGGCTCTCGACCTGGTACCGGCTCGAGCGGCCTGACGGTGAGCCCTTGGAGGCGATCGTCGCGGTCAACCACAGCCGGCTGGACGAGCTGCAGCGGGGGATGCGGCGGCGGGTCGTCACACGGCAGTTCACCGCGGTCACCCTGCTCTCGCTGATCCAGGCCATCGCGACGAGCTGGTCGTCGATGAACCCGGAGTACGGCGCCGACCTACCGAGCGCGACGGTGCGGCGGCGGGCCGTGGTGACGGCCGTGGAGAAGATTCTCAGCTGATTCATTGGCTGGCCCGATGGAGTTCTCAGTCTGGCGCGCTCTACTCGTAGGCAGAGGGAACTGGCTGAGGAGGGCACGGGAAAATGAACGAAAGCGCTGGAACTGGACCGCACGACGGTGGGCAGTACGGCGGTTGGCCGCCGGCGCACGGCGGGTACCCGCAGTACCCCCAGAACGGGCCGTACCCGACCAACCCGCAGTACCAGCAGGGGTCGCCGTACCAGCAGGGTCCGCAGTACAACCCGCAGTACCCGTTCCCGCCGAAGCCGCCGAAGAAGCGTGGCCGCCGGTTGCTGGGAGCCGGGGCGCTCGGGCTGGCCGCCATGGTCGTCGCGGGATCGGTTGCCTGGGGCATCGACCAGCACTCGGCCGCGAACAGCTCGCAGCTGTCGCAGAAGGCGTTCGACGCCTCGTCCGTCGCGGCCAAGGTGTCGCCGGGCCTGGTCGACGTGAACACCGTGCTCGGGTTCCAGAACGCACGGGCTGCCGGCACCGGGATCGTGCTCACCGCCGACGGTGAGGTGCTCACCAACCACCACGTGGTCGAGGGCGCGACGTCGATCACCGTGACCGACATCGGCAACGGGAAGACGTACGGCGCGAGCGTCGTCGGGTACGACGAGCAGCACGACATCGCCGTGCTGAAGCTGAAGGACGCGTCCGGGCTGCAGACCGCGAAGACCGGCAACTCCGACCAGGTGAAGCTGGGCGACCAGGTGGTCGGCGTCGGGAACGCGGGCGGCGTCGGCGGTACGCCGAGCTTCGCGGCCGGGAAGGTGACCGGACTGAACCAGGCGATCACCGCGACCGACGAGAACGGGCAGGACCCGGAGAACCTCACCAACCTGATCGAGACCGACGCGAACATCCAGGCCGGCGACTCCGGCGGCCCGCTGGTGGACGCGAACGGCGAGGTCGTCGGCGTGGACGTCGCCGGCGGCAACGGGAACAACGGCGGCCACGGCCGCCCGGGTCAGACGGCGGTCACCTCCGGCGCGAGCGCCGCGGCGACGCTGGCGGCGGCCGGGGACGGCACCGGGTTCGGCGACGGATCCGGGAACGGCAACGGCTTCGGCGACGGATCCGGGAACGGGAACGGCTTCGGCGACCCGTTCGGCGGTAACGGCTTCGGCGACGGGCCGGGCAACGGACCCGGTTCGCAGAACGGCTCGGGCGATGGTTCCGGCGACGGTTCTGGTGACGGGTCGGGGAACGGGTTCGGGAACGGGCAGGGCGGTTCCGGCGACGGGTCGGGGACGACTGCCCAGGGGTACGCGATCCCGATCAACCAGGCGCTCGACATCGCGCAGCAGATCGAGAACGGCAAGTCGTCGGACGTCGTGCACATCGGCGCCTCGCCGATGCTCGGAGTCTCGGTCGTGACGAGCCAGGGCATCACCGGCGCGGTCGTCGGCGACGTCGTCGCGGACGGTCACGCGGACGAGGCGGGCATCGAGGCCGGTGACGTGATCACCTCCTTCGCCGGTCACACCGTCGACTCGCCCGACACCCTGTCGGAGCTGCTCAACAAGCAGCACCCCGGCGACAAGGTCGAGGTCGGCTGGGTCGACCAGTCCGGCCAGACCCACAAGGCCACCATCGAACTGATCACAGGCCCGGTCCGCTAACTCCAGCGCTACCCCCCGCTGCCGGCGGACCGACCGATCGGGCCCCGACGCTCTCCTCCCCCTCAGAGCGTCCGGGCCCGATCTCTTTTGTCCGGGTTCGCCGGCGAGGGTCCGGGCGGGAGGGCGTCAGGCCAGGAAGCCGGTGCGCCAGGTGGGATATGCGGGTGACCACCTGAGGCTGTGCGCGTAGGTGTTGGTGGCACCACGAGCCCAAGGGGTGCGCGAAGTGGGCTGGGGGTCTGACGGGGCGGGGGCACCGACTGATTGTGCGAAGGCAGGGAGCCAAGTGGTGGCGGGAGCCGGCTCGTCGTCGACGACGTTGACCAGGCCGGAGGGCCAGGTCAGGGCGGCTGCGGCGGCTGACGCTGCGTCCTGGACATGGAGAAAGCTGGTGACGTCGGCGGTGGCGGGGAGTTGACCGGACCTGGCCAGGTCGGCCATCAGGGCGCCCTTGGTGTACCAGGTGTCGGGGCCGTAGAGCATGCCGTAGCGCAGTACGACCCACTCGGGAGCCTCGGCGGTGACCGACTCGAGGGTGGCGACCGCCTCGACCATCCCGCGGCGGTTCTCGTCGTCGGCGTGCAGATCGAGCGGCGTGGACTCGTCGGCAGGCGTCTCGCCCGGTTCGTACGCCCACGCGACGCTCTGCGAGATCACCCGTCGGACGCCGGCAGCGAGCGCAGCGTCGACCAGGTTGCGGGTGCCCTCACGCCGGATCCGGCCGTTCGCGGCGAAGTCGCGCGACGTGAGGTCGGTCAGCTGGTGCATGACCACATCCGGCCGGGCGGCAGCAACCACCTCGCGGAGCGCGGCGGCGTCGTACACGTCGCCCCGCACCGTCGTCACGCCGGCCACCTGTGATCGCCGCGACAACGCGGTCACCTCGTGGCCGTCGGCAACCAGCAGCGGTACCAGGCGACGGCCGATAACGCCGGTCGCACCGGCGATGAAAATCCTCATCCAACCAACCTAGGCAACGCCGCCCCCGGCGAGCTGGTCCAATCGGCGGGCAGTTCGCCGGTCCACTTCCGATCGCGGTGAACAAGCGTTTACTATTCCTGAGTAAACAACTGTTCACCCCTGTGAGGACTCCGCGTGACCGTCCGCCCTGCCGCTCACCCACGCCTGATTCTGGCCGCGCTCGCGTTCTGCGGTGTGCTGGTCTCGATCAGCCAGACCATCGTCGTACCGCTCCTGCCCGAGCTCCCGGGGATCACCCACAGCCCCGCGTCGGACGTGAGCTGGCTGATCACCGTCACGCTGCTGACCGGTGCCGTGTTCACCCCGCTGCTCGGCCGCGCCGGCGACATGTACGGCAAGCGCCGCGTGCTGCTGATCGCACTGTCCTCGATGGTCATCGGCTCGTTGCTCTGTGCAATCAGCGCGAACCTGACCGTGCTGATCGTCGGCCGCGCGTTCCAGGGCGCCGCGGTCGCGGTGGTCCCGCTCGGCATCAGCATCCTGCGCGACGAGCTGCCCCCGCGCCGGGTGATCCCGTCCATCGCGATCATGAGCTCGACGCTGGGCATCGGCGCGGCGTTCGGCATCCCGGCCGCGACGCTGGTGGTCGAGTACGCGAACTGGCATGCGATGTTCTGGATCAACCTCGGCCTCGGCCTGCTCGACATAGTCCTGGTGCTGCTGATCGTCCCCGAATCGGCGGTCCGGACCAGCGGTCGCTTCGACATCGTCGGCGCTCTCGGCCTCAGTGCGTTCCTCGTCTGCTTCCTCCTCGCAGTCTCGAAGACCACTGCCTGGAGTACGTCGACCCTCGTCATCCTGTACGCCGTCACCGTGCTGCTGATCCCGATGTGGGGCTGGTACGAGCTGCGGACAAGGAGCCCGCTCGTCGACCTCCGCGTCTCTGCGCGTCCCGCCGTGCTCTTCACCAACCTGGGCGCGCTGCTGATCGGGTTCGCGTTCTACGCCAATTCGCTGTCGACCGCGCAGCTCGTGCAGGAGCCGACGTGGACCGGCTACGGGCTGGGCGAATCCATCGTGGTCAGCGGCCTGTGTCTGCTGCCGGGTGGCGTGGCGATGGTGTTGCTGTCGCCCTTGTCCGCCCGGATCTCCAACGCGCGCGGCCCGCGGTTCACGCTCGGGATCGCGTCGGTGCTGATGGCCGCGGGGTACGTCGTCCGGCTGTTCACCAGCAGCAACGTGCCGGGGATCGTCATCGGTGCGACGGTCGTTTCTGCCGGCACCGCCGTTGCGTACTCGGCGCTTCCGGCGCTGATCATGCATGCTGTGCCGGTGACCGAAACGGCTGCCGCGAACGGCCTCAACACGCTGATGCGCACGGTCGGGCAGGCGATCTGCAGCACGATCGTCGCGACCGTGCTGGCGAACGTGACGATCGCGAGCGCCGGCCGGGTCGCGCCCGCGCTCTCGGCGTACCGGATCGTTTTCGTGATCGCCGGTCTGGCGGCCGTGGCGGCGGCGGGGCTGGTTTTGCTGATCCCGGTACGTCGTCGCGAGCCGGCGTACGAGGCGACGGGCGGCGTGACGGGAGATGTGACGAGTGAGGTGACACGGACGTGACCGATCCGGGGCGGACGGCGATCCTGCGCGCGGCGCGGAAGGCGTTCGCGCGCGAGCCGTACAACGCGGTCACGCTGCGCGGGGTCGCCGCGGACGCGGGCGTCAGCGCCGCCCTGATCGTCAAGCACTTCGGCGGTAAGGAAGCGCTGTTCGAGCGGGTTGCCGATTTCACCGAGGCCGCCCAACTGCTGCTCGCTGCGCCGAACGAGCGGCTCGGCGAGCACGCCGTCCGGACCCTCGTGGAGTACCGCCGGCAGAACGACCAGGACCTGCTCGTCCGGGTGGTGTTCGCGGCGGGCAAGGGTGACGAGCGCGCCCAGATCCGCGAGCATTTCCGCGACCAGGTCACCCGCGCGTTCGCCGCCCGCCTGACCGGTCCGGACGTCGACCTGCGGGCCGCGCTGATCACCGGCCAGCTGCTGGGTCTCGGTGCCGCGATGGCGATCGACCTGGACGGTCCGATCGCTGCCGCCGACCTCGACCGGGTGGCCGCCCTCTACGCGCCGGGCCTCCAAGCCCTGATCACGCCTTGAGACACCGTCTTAGAATGTGATCTGAGGTGCTGGTTGCGGGCTGTGCCGCCGCTACGATGGGCCGTCCAGGCCGAGAGGCGCTGCAACGGGCCGATGGTCCGCCACGCTCGACCTGAGTGCAGACACTGCAAGGGCGCCTCCGGAGATCGCTTCTGGAGGGGACGGCAGATGAGTGAAACCGCGTTGCGCGAGCTGCTGGATCAGCGGATCGTCGTGCTCGACGGTGCCTGGGGCACGATGCTGCAGAACGCCAAGCTCCAGCCCGCGGACTTCCAGCCCGAGCGCTACAACGACGCGACCCACGACGTCACGGGCGACCCGGACCTGGTCAACCTGACCCGGCCGGACGTGATCCTCGACGTCCACCGGCAGTACCTGGCGGCCGGCGCCGACATCACCACCACGAACACGTTCACCGCGTCGAGCATCGGCCAGGCCGACTACGGCCTGCAGCAGTACGTGCGCGAGATGAACCTGGCCGGCGCCCGCCTCGCCCGGCAGGCGGCCGACGAGTTCGCCACCCCCGGGAGCCCGCGGTTCGTGGCCGGTTCGATCGGCCCGCTCAACGTCACGCTGTCGCTGAGCCCGCGGGTCGAGGACCCGGCGTACCGCGCGGTGACCTTCGAGCAGGTCAAGGCGACGTACGCCGAGCAGATCGCCGCGCTCGCCGAGGGCGGCGTCGACCTGCTGCTGATCGAGACGATCTTCGACACGCTGAACGCGAAGGCCGCCGTCGCCGCGGCCCGCGAGGTCGCGCCGCACCTGCCGCTGTGGATCTCGGTGACGATCGTCGACCTCAGCGGCCGCACGCTGTCGGGTCAGACCGTCGAGGCGTTCTGGAGCTCGGTCGAGCACGCCAAGCCGCTCGTCGTCGGCGTGAACTGTTCGCTCGGTGCCGCGGAGATGCGCCCGCACGTCGCGGACCTCGCCCGGTTCGCCGACACCTACGTCGCCTCGCACCCGAACGCCGGCCTCCCGAACGCCTTCGGCGGGTACGACGAGCAGCCCGAGGAGACCGCGGGCATGCTCGAGGAGTTCGCGCAGTCCGGGCTGGTGAACCTCGTCGGCGGCTGCTGCGGTACGACGCCGGCCCACATCAAGCAGATCGCGGCCGCAGTGCGGGACGTGCAGCCGCGGCCCGTCGTACCGGCCGATCACACCACCAGGTTCTCCGGGCTCGAGCCGTTCAAGATCAGCGCCGACACCGGGTTCGTGATGATCGGCGAGCGGACCAACGTCACCGGGTCGGCGCGTTTCCGCCGGCTGATCGAGGGCGACGACCACCAGGCCGCGGTCGACGTGGCGCTCGAGCAGGTGCGCGGCGGCGCGAACCTGCTGGACGTGAACATGGACGCCGACCTGCTCGACAGCGAGCAGGCGATGACCACGTTCCTGAACCTGATCGCGACCGAGCCCGAGGTGGCCCGGATCCCGATCATGATCGACAGCTCGAAGTGGACGGTCCTCGAGGCCGGGCTGAAATGCGTGCAGGGCAAGGGCGTGGTCAACTCGATCAGCCTGAAGGAAGGCGAGGAGGAGTTCCTCGAGCGCGCCCGGAAGATCATGGACTACGGCGCCGGCGCCGTGGTGATGGCCTTCGACGAACAGGGGCAGGCTGACACGGTCGAGCGCAAGGTCGCGATCTGTGGTCGCGCGTACGACCTGCTCACCGGGATCGGCTTCCCGGCCGAGGACATCATCTTCGACCCGAACGTGCTGGCCGTCGCGACCGGTATGTCCGAGCACAACAGCTACGCGAAGAACTTCATCGACGCGCTGCCGCTGATCAAGCAACGCTGTCCGGGCGTGCACATCAGCGGCGGCATCTCGAACCTCTCGTTCTCGTTCCGCGGTAACGACATCGTCCGCGAAGCGATGCACTCGGCCTTCCTGTACCACGCGGGCAAGGCCGGGCTGGACATGGGAATCGTCAACGCCGGCCAGTTGGCCGTCTACGAAGACATCCCGAAGGACCTGCTCGAACTGGTCGAGGACGTGATCTTCGACCGGCGTGACGACGCCACCGACCGCCTGGTCGCCTTCGCCGAGAACGTGAAGGGCAAGGGCACCAAGCGCGAGGTCGACCTGACCTGGCGCGAGGGCACCGTGCAGGAGCGGCTGTCGCACGCGCTGGTCCACGGCATCGTCGACTACATCGAGGCGGACACCGAGGAAGCGCGCAAGCAGTTGC
This sequence comes from Kribbella pratensis, assembly GCF_004365355.1. Lineage (GTDB taxonomy): Bacteria > Actinomycetota > Actinomycetes > Propionibacteriales > Kribbellaceae > Kribbella. The sequence continues at coordinate 524,026 of NZ_SODP01000003.1, forward strand.
CGCGTCCGCTCGAGGTGATCGAGGGTCCGCTGATGGACGGCATGAAGATCGTCGGCGACCTGTTCGGGGCCGGCAAGATGTTCCTGCCGCAGGTGGTGAAGAGCGCGCGGGTGATGAAGCGTTCGGTCGCCTACCTGGAGCCGTTCATGGAGGCGGAGAAGGAGCAGGCCCGGCTCGAGGGTCGCGCGGAGATGGTCCGTGACCAGGGCAAGGTCGTCCTGGCGACCGTGAAGGGCGACGTCCACGACATCGGCAAGAACATCGTCGGCGTGGTGCTCGGCTGCAACAACTACGAGGTGATCGACCTCGGCGTGATGGTGCCGGCGGCAAAGATCCTGGACACGGCCGTTGCCGAGGGCGCCGACGCGGTCGGGCTGTCCGGGCTGATCACGCCGTCGCTCGACGAGATGGTTGCCGTCGCCAACGAGATGCAGCGGCGCGGGCTGAAGCTGCCGTTGCTGATCGGCGGGGCGACCACGTCGAAGCAGCACACCGCGGTCAGGATCGCCCCGGCGTACGACAAGACCACTGTGCATGTGCTGGACGCGTCGCGGGTGGTCGGCGTGGTGTCGGATCTGCTCGACGAGGAGCGGGCCGAAGAGCTTGCCAAGCGCAACAGTCTTGAGCAGGAGCGGCTCCGTGAGCAGCACGCGAACAAGCAGCGCAGCCCGCTGCTGACCCTGGCCGACGCGCGGGCGAACAAGGAGCCCGTCGAGTACGGCGAACTGCCGGTCCCGGCGTTCACCGGCCTGCGCCGGGAGACGCCGTCGCTGGAGACGCTGCGCGCGATGATCGACTGGCAGTTCCTCTTCCTGGCCTGGGAAGTGAAGGGCAAGTACCCGGCGATCCTGGACAATCCCGTCGCGTGCGAGCTGTTCGACGACGCGAACACGCTGCTGGACGAGATCATCGCCGACGGGTCCTTCCGGGCCGAGGGTGTGTACGGGTTCTGGCCGGCCCACAGCGAGGGCGACGACATCATCCTCGACGGTCTCGACCGGTCGTTCCCGATGCTGCGGCAGCAGACCGAGAAGCCCGCCGGGCGGCACAACCGCTGCCTGGCGGACTACGTCGCGCCGGCCGGTGACCACCTCGGCGGGTTCGGCGTCGCGATCCACGGCGCGGAGGATCTGGCGAAGTCGTACGAGGAGAAGAACGACGACTACCGGGCGATCATGGTGAAGGCGCTGGCCGACCGGCTGGCCGAAGCGTTCGCCGAGTGGATCCACCTGGAGGCGCGGAAGGCGTGGTTCGAGCCCGACGTACAGCCGGTGCTGGAAGATCTGCACGCGGAGCGGTTCCGCGGGATCCGGCCGGCACTCGGGTACCCGGCGAGCCCGGACCACACCGAGAAGAAGGAACTGTTCGAGCTGCTCGAGGCGGACAAGCTCGGCCTCGGGCTGACGGAGTCGTTCGCGATGACGCCGGCCGCGGCGGTCAGCGGCTTGATCTTCGCGAACCCGGCCTCCCGCTACTTCAGTGTCGGCCGCCTCGGTCGCGACCAGATCGAGGATTACGCCGTACGCCGTGGTCTCCCGGTCGAAGAGGTTGAGCGCTGGCTCCGTCCGAACCTGGCGTACGACCCGAAGTAGACGACAGGGCATCGCCTGCCGGTGACAGGGCTGCATCATTGGTCAGCATGGCGAGCCGGGCGTCCACGGCCGTGCGGGTGACGGGTTCGGCCGTGGTTGCCCGTACTGCGCGGGCGACCGCCGAGGCGGGCGTGCCGCTGCCGGGATTGCCCTGCTCGACCGCGGCGAGGAAGTTGTTGCGGAGATCCTCGGCGAGCCGGTAGCGGGACACATCCGAGCGGATCCCGTGGACGGCGCCGGCCATCTCGATCACCGCGTCCCAGCGGCGGTCCGGGGGCAGCCGGATGAGTTCGTCGGAGATCACCGAGAAGTCGGACGCGGTCGCCTCGCGCCCCTGCAGCCGGGTGATCTCGGCGATGACATCGCGTGCCGCGGACGCGGCCGGCTCCGTGCCGGCGTACGAGAAGACCGGCTCGGGCACGTCGTCGAACAGCATCAGCTCCGCCGACTCGGACAGCTGCCACACGGCTGCCAGCCGCGCGGGCGTGGTCCATACGTCGCTCAGCCCGGCGTTGAACGCGGCTTCCGGATAGGCCTTGGAATCGGTCAGGTCCGGCAACGGAGCGGTCAACCCGACGACCTGGGACGTCATCTGACCGGTCGCCTCGCCCAGGGCCGCCCATCGTTCCTGCGCCTTGGCAGGAGCGAGCTTGCCGGTGGCCGACTTCTGCTCGTAGGCCTCGGCGACCGTGTCCGCATGACGCGCAGGCAGGAACAGCGGACTCTTGAGCGCATGCAGGCCGCTCACGCCCGCGTCGGGGCTCGGGATGAATCCGTCGTCGCGGACGACGACCAGGCCGTTCCAGCGCACATCACGATCGGCGACCTGACCGACGGCCTCGACGATCGACCACGCCCACGAGTGCTGATCGGAACCCAGCTCCAGAGCCGCCACGGTTCTCCGTCCCTCGACAGTGCGGAACGCCGGACACCATAGCTTGCGCGGGATTCAGATCCGGGTGGTGTCACACTTCCGCTTCGTGAACACTCGAAGAAGGTATGAATGAGCTGAGTTCCACCGAGGTGTTCCTCCGGCATCGGGAATTGTTGTTCTCGATCGTCTACAACATCCTGGGCAGCGTCGCGGACACCGAGGACGTGCTGCAGGAGACCTGGCTGGCCTGGTCGCGGCGCTCGGGCGTGGACCATCCGCGCGCATACCTCGTCCGGATCGCGGTCAACGCGGCGCTCGCTCGCCGTACCGCGATCAACCGGCGCAAGGAGGAGTATGTCGGGCCGTGGCTGCCGGAGCCGGTGGTGACACCGATCGATCCGGTGGAGCGGAGCGAGGCGGTGTCGCTTGCGGTTCTCGTCGTCCTCGAGACCCTGTCGCCGCTGGAGCGGGCGGTCTTCGTGCTGCACGAGGTGTTCGGGTACCAGCTGGCCGAGATCGCCGACATCATCGGTCGTACGCCGGCCGCCGTACGGCAGCTTGCCCATCGGGCGCGGGAGCACGTCCAGGCGCGTCGACCGAGGTTCGCCGCTGATCCGCAGGTACAGCTCGAGGTCACGCAGCGGTTCGTCGACGCGATCGTCGGAGCGGATCTCACCGCGCTGATGGAGGTCCTCGCACCGGACGTCACGCTCTGGGCGGACGGTGGCGGCAAGGCTCGGGCCGCCGGCCTGCAGCCGATCCTGGGCCGGGATCGGATCGCCCCGCTGATCATCGGCGACCGCGTGCGCCGGCCGGTTCCGTCGCTCGACGTTCAGTACCGGACTGTGAACGGCGACCCGTCGGCGCTACTGCTGACCGGTGACACTCCGTTCGCGGTCATCGTGCTCGAGGTCGAGGGCGACCAGGTGACCGCCATCTACGCGATCACCAACCCGGACAAGCTCGCACACGTGGAGGTCCGATGACCACCGCCGCTGTGGTCGTGGTCGCGGTGACCGTTGCCATCAACGCCTTTTCCGGGATTGCCGCCTTGCTGCACTGGCAGGCGATCCTGCCCGGCATGGTGAAGGCGGGGGTACCCGAGTCCTGGCTGACGTTCCCGATCGGCACGCTCAAGACAGCTGGGGCGGCCGGGTTGCTCGTCGGGCTGCTGGTCCAGCTTCCCGGGCTGATCCTCGCCGCCGCGATAGGGCTCGTCCTGTTCTTCGTCTGCGCTTTGTACACGCACGTGCGCGCTACGGACTACACCGCGCAGTTCTTCCTCGCCGTGTTCTTCCTTGGCATGGCAGGCGCCTCGCTGGTGTTTACGCTGGCCGCATGACTGTGACCGTGCGGCCTGCTGTTGCTGGGGACTCCGATGGTGTGGCGTCGATCTGGTACGACGGCTGGCGGGACGGGCATCTCGGGCACGTGCCGGATGAACTGGTCGCGGTCCGGACCGAGGAGTCGTTCGGAACGCGTGCTGCGCAACGGGTTGCCGACACCACCGTCGCGTTGGTCGGGGACGAGGTCGCGGGGTTCGTGATGGTGGTAGGGGACGAGGTCGAGCAGGTGTACGTGGCGCGTGATCACCGCGGATCGGGAGTAGCCGGGGCGCTACTCACCGAAGCCGAACGGCAGGTGAAAGCCAACGGACACGGGGAAGCCTGGCTTGCCGTGGCGACCGGGAACGGGCGGGCCCGCCGGTTCTACGAGCGCAATGGCTGGGCCGACGGCGGCGCGTTCGACTACCCGGCCGCAGTGGAAGGCGGAACCATACCCGTGCCATGCCACCGTTACGTGAAGTCCGTCTGAACAGACGCAGGATTCCCCTGCACTTCGGGCTGTTGCGCGGTCAACCGGGCCGGACCGGGGTTAGTTTGCTTTCGCAAGCATTCCCGTACTCCGAAGAGGTCACCATGGCATTCCGTTCCTGGCGCCGGCCGTCCCGCCGGATGGTTCTGACCAGCGTCGCAGCAGTCGCGATGACATCGGTCGTCGGCGGGGTCGCGTACTCGGCCGGCGCCGCGAACCCGCAGCCGGCCATCCAGACGTCGACCCCGCGCAGCGAGAAGCAGGTCACGAACATCGACGTACTGCGGCAGCAGTTGCGCAACTACTACGGCGATCCGCTCGGCAGCGGCACGTTCGCGGACACCAGCAACTACGCCAAGGAAGCCCGCTCGGTGGCTGCGGCGGGCACGCGCTGGATCTCGGCGCCGCACCACACCCGCGAGACCAAGGCGATCCTGCTCGACGTCGACGACACCTCGCTGGCGACCTGGAACTACGAGATCTTCAGCAACTGGGCGTTCAACCCGACGACCAACGCGGACTACGTGCTGAACCAGCGGTTCCCGGCCGTTCCGGGCATGGTCGACCTGGTGAAGACGGCCGCGCGGGAGGGATACGCGATCTTCTTCCTGACCGGCCGTGGCGCCGCGCAGGAGAAGGCCACGCTGGGCAACCTCACCGCGGACGGCATCGGCGTCGACGCCGGCTTCCCGGACCCGACGACGCTGCGCAACGGTGAGGACGGCCTGTTCACCAAGCCGGCCGTCGCCGACTACCCGGACTACCTGAAGAAGGCCTGCGCGGCCGACCCGAACGGTTCGTGCACGACGATCCACTACAAGTCCGCGACGCGCGCGCACATCGAGTCGCTCGGCTACGACATCGTCGCGAACTTCGGCGACCAGTTCTCCGACCTCAAGGGCGGCTTCGCGGACCGCACCTTCAAGCTCCCGAACCCGAACTACTACCTGCCCTGACCACGGGCCCGACCGGCTCGCGCCGGCAGGCATGATCGACGACCGGCGCCGCGTCCACGTGGACGCGGTTCCGGTCGTCACTTCGTGGCGCGGGGGAGGGCGCCGTACAGCAGGGTGCGGAGGGAATCGGTCAGGGCCGGCTCGAACTGCAGCCGGATGGCCTCGAGGGACGGGTCGGCCTCGTAGGCGGCGAGGATGGCCGGGACAGGATGTGAGTGGGACCAGATCGCGCCCGCGAGCAGGCTTGCGGTCGCGATGAACCGGCCGGCCCCGTCCCGGCCCAACTCCGGCAGTACGCCGACGACCGCCGTGATCATGTCTTCGTACGACGCGGCGGCCGCGCGCTTGAACGCCAGCGCTGTCTCGGTCGTGATGTTGCGCTCCAGGACCGCCGCCTGCGCACTGAACAGGTCGCAGAGCACCGGCCGCTCCGCCAGCGTGCCAACGATGGCGCTGATCAACTGCTCTGCCCGATCGTCGATCGACAGCTCGGGGAGCGCGTCGCCGACCGTGGCATCCAGATCCTTCACCCAGGCCGCGAGCTCGCTGCTCGACAGCTCCAGCAGAACGGCCTCGCGGGAGTCGAAGTAGTTCAGCACGTTGGACTTGGCCAGGCCGACGCGGCGGCTCAACTCGTTCAGGCTGACGTCCGCGACCGGCATCTCGGTCAGCATCGTGGCGGCCGTCGCCAGGATCGCGCGCCGCCGCTCGGCCCGCTGCTCGTCGCTCCGGGCCCGCTGGAATGTCTTCACACCCACATTCTACAGACCATCGGTCTGTTGTTATCGGACCAGCGGTCTGATAACGTCATGGCCATAACAGACCATCAGTCTTTTACGGAGTGTGGATCATGTACGACGTTCCCGATCAGACCGGCAAGCTCGTTGTCGTCACCGGCGCCAACAGCGGCACCGGCAAGGAGGCCACCAAGCGGCTCGCCGCCGCGGGTGCGCGGGTGGTGATGGCGGTCCGGACTCCGGCCAAGGGCGAGGCTGCGAAGGCCGAGATCCTCGCCGCGCACCCGGATGCCCAGCTCGAGGTGCGACGGATCGACCTCGCGGACCTGGCCTCGATCCAGGAGTTCGCCGAGAAGCTCACCGCCGACGAGTCGCATGTCGACGTGCTGGTGAACAACGCCGGCGTGATGGTTCCGCCGACCCGGTTCGCCACCAAGGACGGCTTCGAGCTGCAGTTCGGATCGAACTTCCTCGGTCCGTTCGCGCTCACCGTGCGGCTGCTGCCACTCGTTCTGGCAGCGCCCGCGCCTCGGATCGCGACCATGGCCAGCGGTGCAGCGAACTTCGGCCGCATCCACTTCGACGACCTGCAGTGGGACCACCGATACCGGCGGACCGCGGCGTACTCACAGTCGAAGCTCGCCGACCTGATGATGAGCAACCAGCTGGCCAGGCTCTCCGCCGATCGCGGTTGGGGCTTGCTCAGTGTCGCCGCGCATCCCGGCTACACCCGCACCAACCTGCAGAGCGCCGGCGCCGCGCTGGGCCGGGAGCGGCCGTCGCTTCTCAACCGGGTCGGCATGCGCTTCAACCCGCTCCCGAAGCAGGACGTCGAGGTGGGCGCCGAGCCGCTCCTGTTCGCGGCCGCCGACCCTGCTGCCGAGGCCGGCGGCTACTACGGTCCTTCGGGCATCTTCGGTCTCGTCGGTCCCACCGCCGTGGCCAAGCAGCCGAAGGCCGCTCTCGACGCCGAGACCAGCGCTCGCCTCTGGAAGGTTGCCGAGGGCCTGACGGGCGTTTCGCTCCCGTCTATCCTGCCCAAGTGACTGAGTGGTCGAGCGGGGGAGTCTACGAGTCGTACGTCGGCCGCTGGAGCCGGCTCGTCGCGACGGAGTTCATCGAGTGGCTCGAGCAGCCGGCGGCGTTGCGCTGGCTCGACGTCGGCTGCGGCACGGGTGCGCTGACGAGCACGGTCCTGCGCACGGCGGATCCAGCGGCCGTGCTCGGGGTCGACCCGTCGAACGGCTTCATCGACTACGCCCGGCAGTCGATCCACGACGAGCGCGCGAGCTTCGACGTACGATCGGCGGCCGAGCTGCCCGACGGCCCGTTCGACGTGGTGGTCTCCGGCCTCGTGCTCAACTTCGTCCCGGAGCGGGTCGAGGCCCTGCGCCGGATGCGCGAGATCGGATCGACGGTCGCGGTCTACGTCTGGGACTACGCCGAAGGCATGCAGGTGATGCGCTACTTCTTCGACACGATGCTCGCGTTGCGCCCACAGGACCGTGAACACGACGAGGGCGTCCGCTTTCCTTTCTGTACGGCGGAAGGTCTGGAAGGCCTGTTCCGCGAGGCGGGGTTCGCCGACGTGCGGACGCGCGCGATCGACGTACCGACCGTGTTCACGTCGTTCGACGACTACTGGACGCCGTTCCTCGGCGGGACGGGTGTCGCGCCGGTGTACCTGCGCAGTCTGGACCCGGCGGATCAGGACGCGATGCGTGAGGGCGTGAAGGAGCGGTTGCCGATCGAGGCGGACGGCTCGATCAGGTTGACGGCGCGGGCCTGGGCCGCGATCGGTTGAGGTAGTCGTCGCGCAGGTAACCGAACAGCAGGTCGTCGGTCCACTCACCCTTCATCCAGGTGTTGGACAGCCGCAGGCCTTCCCGGGTGAACCCGACCCGCTCGAGCAACCGCGCCGATGCAGTGTTGCGCGCGTCGGCCTCCGCGGAGACCCGGTGCAGCTCCCGCTCGACGAAGAGGTACTCGAGCAGTCCGCGCACAGCCTCGGACGCGTACCCCTTCCCTTGGTACTCCGCTGCGAACGTGAACCCGAGATCGGCCTGCATCAGGTTCTTGTGCAGGTTCACACCGAGGTCCCCGATCAGTACGCCGTCCAGATCGACGGCGTACTGGAACCAGCCTGGCGCTTCCGGATCGGCCTGCCCGAACCGTTCGACCGACTCTGCGGCTTCGGTGAGCGGCACCGGCGCGTCCCACCCCTGGTAGCGGGCGACGTCAGGATCCGAGCGGTACGCCGCGAACCGCTCGGCGTCCGCTGGCGTGAAGCGGCGCAAGGTCAGCCGTTCGGTACGCACGAACATCGGGCCATCATGTCAAAACCGCGCGCTCGGCTCCGTCCTATTACCGAGAGGAGCGCGCCGATGAAGTTTCTACTGATCCTGCAGGGTGACGGTGAACCAGGCCTGCAGCGTGACGAGTTCGAGCGAGTTGCGCACGACGCCGGTGAGCTGGTCGGCGGCGAACTGCTGGCCGATCCGCAGCTGTCCGTCCGGCTCCCCGACTGCCGGCCGACGCGGATCGACGGGTACTACGTCGTCGATGTGGAGAGCCGTGAACGAGCGGTCGAGCTCGCGCGCCTGCTACCAGACGCGCGAGCCGCGGGCCGCTCCGTAGAGATCCGCGCGGTGATGCAGCCGACCGCTGCGGACTTCTAGACCACCTTGAACCACAGGCTGGTGGCCATTGCGGTCTCGGTGACGCTCATGCGTTCGAGCCGGACCGTGCGGCCGCCCGGGTAGTCGAACAGGCGCGTGCCATCGCCCAGCATCGTCGGCGCGAACAGGAGCAGGACCTCGTTCAGTTCGCCGGCCTCGATGCACTGTTTGGCGATGTTGGCGCCGATCACGTTCACGTACTTGTCGCCGGCCGCCTCCTTCGCCTGGGCGAGTGCCTTGGTGAAGTCGTCGACGTACGTGACATCGGGCTCCGCATCCGTCGGCGGGCGGTGCGTGACGACGTACAACGGCCCGCTCCACCCGCCGCCGAACGCCTGACCCTCGCCGGACTCACCTTTGAACGGATCGTCCCCGTCGTGGGACCGGCGGCCGACGAGGATCGATCCGATCCGCGGGATCAGCTCGTCGACCTCCGGATTGGGCCCGAGGTACGGCCGCATCCACTGCATGTCACCATCCGGCCCCGTGATGAAGCCGTCGACCGACATCGTCACCGAGTACAAGACCTTCGCCATATTTCCTCCTGCTCGTTCGTTGGTAGGTGTTGAGACGAACGAGCCGGAGAAAACTCATCGCGACGCGGGGCCGACGTCTGCGGGTTTCAGCGGACGGTTGTGCGGTGTCGCCTTGCTGTACTCGTCGGCGCCGACGTCAGCCGTGCCCGTGCGCGGGTGGTCGTCGAGGTCGCGAGTGACGGTCGGGTACGTCTTGGTGGCCACGTCGATCGCCGGGCTGCCGGCCGTGAGTCGACGTACGCCGTCGCTGCCGGCCGCGAGCTTCGGATCCTTGCGGGCCGATCCGCCCGCGGGGACGGTGCCGTCGGACGCGGCGCCCCAGCAGAGGTTGCCAGCGAACGCGATCCCGTCCAGGTAGGGCATCGAGACCAGCTGCGTGCCTGCGTCGCCGACGAGGAGGTTGTCGGTGATCGAGCAGCCGAGCGGCGGCAAGGGACGCTGCGATTCGCCACTGATCGCTGTGCCACACGATTGGACGGTGTTCAGCGCGATGGTGACCCGATCAGGTGCGTCGTTGCCGCGTCGGCTCTCGGGGGAGTCCTCGGGCTTGTGGTCGCGGACACTGCCGCTGCCGAGCACGATCCCGGAGCCGGCGATCCGTTCGACGTAGTTGTTCACGATCAGGTGGTCGTTTCCGTAGATGCGGATTCCGTTGCTTCCGGTAAGGACGAAGTTCGCGTCGACGCGGGACCTGTTGCCGTGCCGGAGCACGATCCCGCCGAGGCTGTCGCGGATCGTGTTGTGCCGGATGGTGTTGCCGGTCGACTTGACCGAGATCGCCTCCGGGTCGCCATTGCAGCGCTCGAACAGGTTCTCCTCGACGATCGCTCCGGCGTCGCTCAACGACCGGCCGCTGAGTCCGAGCCGGATCGGCTCGCCACCGTTGTCACCGGCGTACGTGTGGTCGGAGAAGTAGTTCCGGACGATCTGCACGCTGCGGGCCATGCCGTCCGAGCCGGGGCCCTCGACGCCGAGGAACACGCCGAGCTTGGATTTCCCGTGGAAGTGGTTGCGCTCGACAACGGTCGCGTCAGCGCGCACCATCACCCAGTGCGAGCCCTCGATATCGCCGAGCTGGATGTCGTTCCGGCTGATCCGGATGTGCTGACACGTCGTCGGCACTTCGAATGTGGTCTGCTGCCGAAGCGTGAACCCGTCGATCACGACGTACGACGAACCCGCGAGCACGAACCCGTTGTTCCCGGTCAGCGTCACGCCGCCGACCGACTCCGCGCGGACGGTGATGGGCGCGGCCGCGGTCCCGTGCTTCGCGCTGATGGCGATGGTCTCATCACCGGGTACGGCGTACGTGCCGTTGGCCAGCACGATCTCGGCGCCCGGCTTGGAGGCCGCGATGGCCTTGCGGAGCTCGTCCAGCGTGCGGGCCAGGACGGCTCGTGCTCGGGTGGTCGTGGCGCTCGCGGGTCTGGCGACAGTTGCCGCGGTGAGACCTAGGCCGCCGATCAGGAACGTGCGGCGGTGCAGGTTCGGGGGCATGGTTCCTCCTGGGAGGTTGGGACGGTAGTCGCTCAGTGTGGAGGGCGTGGAGGAGGCTGGCAAGCGCTTACCGCATGGGTCGCGCGGATCTCCCGTGGGGCGGGACAGCCATACCCGGAGGTTCCACAACCAAGCCCCGGTGCAGCGCTCGGCCCATTTGCTGGATAGCCTTCCGGCAATCCCGGTTTTCGGATGACGGAACGGAGGTGGAGCAGGTCATGGCGGACTATGGGCAGTTGGACCTGATCGACCTCGACCGCGCGTCTCAGGCGCGGGTCTACGACCTGCTGCTCGGCGGCAAGAACAACTTCGAGGTCGACCGGCGCTTCGTCCAGGAGTTGCTGAAGATCGCGCCCGAGCTGCCCGAACTGACCAGACAGAACCGGCGCTGGCTGGCCGAGGCGGTCGGCCGGATGACGACCGATGGCGGGATCGACCAGTTCCTCGACCTCGGCGCCGGCCTGCCGACCGCGCTCAACACGCACGAGGTCGCCCAGCGCGCGAACGCCGCCGCGAAGGTCGTGTACGTCGACAACGACCTGACTGCGATCTCGCACGGTCAGGCCCTGCTCGCCGACGACAAGCGCAGCTTCTTCGCCGGCGTCGACCTGACCGACCCGGCCGCCGTACTCAATCATCCGGACGTGACCGCGGGGCTCGACCTCACCCGACCGGTCGGGATCCTGCTCGGGCTGGTCCTGCACAACGTCCCGAGCCCCAAGGCTGTCCAGGTCATCGCGGATTACCTGGCCGCCGTGCCGTCCGGGTCCTATCTGGCGCTCACCAATCCGCTCAACCCGCGCGACGGTGGCCGGCTCGCGGAGTTCTCGACCGCGATCGAGGAGAAGCTGCAGGACGCCTTCCCGCAGATCCGGTTCCGCACCAGGGCCGAGACGGCGGAGCTCCTCGGTGGGCTCGAGCTGGTCAAGCCCGGGCTCGTCGACCTGACCGCGTGGTGGCCGCAAGACGAACAGACGCTCAGCTCCACCGGCGCGGGCCAGCTCCTCCTGGTCGCCCTCGGTCGCAAGCCTTAGTGTCCCGTGAACGATGTGGCTTGGCGCTATCGGCGCCCAGGCACGCACCTCGCGGCACTTGCCCAGCGCCCACGATGCTCCGCATCGAGGCCACTGACCAAGCACCCCGATGCACGCACCTGAACGCCGCTATCGCTCAAGCCACATCGCTCACGGGACACTAGGAATTCACTGGTGTCCGGCTGTCGGCCGGACCATGATGGGTCGCATGTCTGCCAAGGCTGCTGCCGCTCACTGATCGCATCGCGCCCGATGAAGCCTGGCGCGCGACCTGATCACGCCCGTCCCGCGGACGGGCCCCGAAGCGTGCAGTCCTTCAGCCTTGGAGCTTGCGTATGAGTACCCAGTTCGAGGTCGCGTGCGACGAGTCGGGGTTCTCCGGAACCAACCTGCTCGACCCCGCCTCACCCGTCATCACCCATGGGAGCGTCGATCTCGACGTACCCGCGGCCGCCGGCATCATCGCAGTACTGCGAACCCGCCTGCGCCAGCGCACGGAGTACAAGTCCAACCAGCTACTACGACCCGAGCAGCGGCCCGCACTCGAGTGGCTGCTCACCACGCTCCGCGGGCATGCCCACGTCCACGTCATCGACAAGACCTCGTACGTCGCGGCGCGGGTCGTCGAGCTGTTCACCGAGGAGCCGTCGTACGGCGCCGGCACGAGCCTCGGGACGGATCATTCCGGGACCGTGGCTGCGCTGAGGGAGCGGACCGGGTTCCTCGCGGCGTTCGTGGAGCTGGCCCGGACCAAGCGCGTGCGACTGATGGACCACGACGCTGTGGACCGGTTCTTCGCGACGATGCCCGCCGACGTACCTGCGTTGCGTGCGGTGACCCGGGCCCGGGTCGAGAAGGTGATGCAGCGGCTGATCGACGAGGATCCGGAGATCCCGCCACCACTCGAGCCGCTGGTGCCGGCGCTCGCCGAGACCGTCCTGTACTGGAGCGCCGGCCATCGATCGGTCGCCGTGGTGCACGACGAGCAGAGTGCGCTGACCCCTGGCCGGGTGGCGAGGCTGGGAGCCTTCCTGGCCGAGCAGGCGGAGCCGCCACCGTTGCACTCGTTCACCCAGGTCGATTCCAAGCACGATCCGCGGGTGCAGGTGGCGGACTTCCTCGCCGGGATCGCGCGGCGGCGTACGCCGGACCTGGAAGAACTGCTGGAGCCTTACACCTGTGCGGCGACGAAGTCTTCCCAAGTGTGAGTCCCGATGTCAGCGCCGGTCAGGGTGAGGTTGGCGCCGGCTCGATACACCTTGCCGGCCTTGCCGGGCACCCGGACCGGGAGTGACAACCGGTGCTTGCCGGTGGCCCGCAGATAGTCGTGAGCGAGCTCTGACAGGCTGTAAACCTTCGGCCCGACCAGGTCCGGGACGAGGCCCTGCGGCTCACCGAGTGCGAGCTCGACGAGGCGCTGGGCCACGTCCCGGCCGTCGACCGGCTGGAACCGGACGCCGCCCGGCATCGGCAGGACCGGCAGCTTCGTCATCATCCGGGCTGTGTTCCAGGCGAAGTCGTGCAGCTGGGCGACCCGCAGTACGGACGACGGCACCGACGACTGCAGGACGGCCTGCTCGGCGCCGAGCTTCGACTTGAAATACGTCAGCGGCAGCTGGTCGACGGCGGTCACCGAGATGTGGACCAGGTGCCCGACGCCGGCCTGCTCGGCCGCCTTGACCAGGTTGCGGGTGCCGATGTCGTCGCCCTTCGGCCCACCGGCGAGGTGCAGGATGACGTCCACGCCGTCCACGGCCTGGTCCAGTCCGTCGCCCTTCAGCAGATCGACCGCCAGGTACTCGACGCCGTCGCCGCGGTCGTGGGCGTGCCGGCTCAGAACCCGGACCTTGCAACCGGCGGCCTGCAGCAGCGGTACGGCGTGGCGCCCGATCGTCCCGGTCCCGCCCGTCACCAGAATGGTGCTCATGATGTGTTCCTCTCTTCGCGTCTAACCGGCTGACGGATTCCGCCGGGGGGAGTGTGACCGGATGTGAGCTGGAATACATCGAGGAGAAATGTCGAGGTCTGTGGAGGGCCTCCGACGTCATCGGTGCCGGGGCGCAGTACGGCGTACCGGCTCAGACTGGAGGTCAAGATGAAGTACGTGGTTCTGATCCACTCCAACCCGCAGCCGTGGGGTCACCCGACGATCGACTTCACCGAGGTGGGGCGGTCGATTCCGGCCGACGAGCGGGAGGCGATGGGCAAGGAGTTCGACGCGATGCTCGCCGAACTGTCCGCGTCCGGTGAGCTGGTCAGCGGGCTGGCGCTGGACGCGCCGTCGACGACGCGGACATTCCGTTGGGAAGGCAAACGACCGGTGAGCACCGACGGTCCGTACGCCGAGTCGAAGGAGCAGCTGGCCGGATTCTTCGTGCTGGACTGCGCGACACGGGAGCGGGCCGAGGAGCTGGCGGCGAAGTTCGCGGGGCCGGGCGACATCATCGAGCTGCGCCCAGAGATGATCTTCTGAGCTGGAGTTCTGCGATGGACGGCACTGGGATCCGGTGAGTTGCGGCGACGGTCAGCCTGCCCAGGCGACTTTCAAAGCGACGCGGCAGATGTGCCGCGGGGCCGGCCGGATCCCATGGTGCCGATCCGGCCGTTCTGCCCGTCCCCGTGGGATTTGCTCGAGAAGTACTGATTCCGGACAGTTATGCGCGGTGTGACATATTCCCGCGAACCGGAGTGACGTACGCCGTACCGTCGTCGCGGAAGGTCCCATATTCTTTGGGACTTACCGAGGGTCAGGAGGGTGCCGTGACCACTGTCTTGCTGATGGGGCCGCCGGGGGCGGGCAAGGGGACGCACGCCGGTCACCTGGCCGAGCATCTCGGGGTGCCCGTCATCTCCACCGGTGATCTGTTCCGCCGCAACATCGCGGACGGCACCGAGCTCGGGCGGACGGCCAAGCGGTACCTCGACGCGGGCGAGTACGTGCCCGACGAGGTCACGAACGAAATGGTCCGCGACCGGCTTGCGGCGGCAGACGCCGATGCGGGCTTCGTCCTGGACGGCTACCCACGCACCCTCACCCAGGCCGGCGTACTGGACGACATCCTCGACGAGCAAGGGCGTGAGCTCGACGCGGCGCTGGTCCTCCAGGTTGCGGTCGAGTCGCTGGTCCATCGGCTGCTCCGCCGCGCCGAGATCGAGCACCGCTCCGACGACACCGAAGTGGTCATCCGGCGCCGCTTCGAGATCTACCACGAGCAGACCGCTCCACTGATCCACTTCTACGCCAACCGCGGCATCCACCACGAGGTCGACGCTTCCGCCGACATCGACACAGTCCGCTCCCGCGTCTGGCAGGTCGCCATCCAACTCAAGCAGGCCGCGTAACAGAACACCCCGCCGAGCGCTTCGCCGTGCGGCTGTTCTGGCGGTTTGTGGTGGAGAAGTACGGCGTGCGGCCGGGGTCAGGAGCGCCAGACGGGGGCTACTGATTTGCGGTAGGTGCGGCCGAAGAGGCCTGTGATTACGGTGAGGACTGGTTTCGGGACGGTGTGGGTGATGGCCTCGGACTCCTCGGGGCCGGCGCCGTCGAGGGCCCAGGCGAAGAAGGTGCCGCCTTGGACCGGGCCGACCTTGGCGAACTCGCGGCCCATCGCCTTCATCTCGGGGCTGTCCTTCTTCGCCAGGTAGACGGGCTCGATCTCCGCCTCCTCGTGTTCGAGGTGTATGACGGTGACCCGCTGGAGCTCACGCATCGCGATTTCGGCGGCGACCGCATCCGCATGGCTCGCGGACTTCCGCAGCTCGCCCATCGCCGTACGCGCCGCGGCGAGTGCGTGCGCCATCGCGTCGTGCTCGGCATCCAACTGCGCCAGCACGTCGCGGCTCACTCCGACCTTCTCCAGCGCCGGCCACGCGGTGTCGTGTTCACCCTCGTGGTGCCGGGTGAGCTGCTCGTCGAAGTTCTGCCAGGCCGTCGCCAACTGCTCGGCCCGCTCGCGGTCCCCGTCCGGGAACCGCCCCAACGCGTCCAGGAAGCGATCGAGATCCCGTCGTACGGCGGCATGGATCGCCTTGTTCATACTCATTTCCCCCATGACCGGGAGTATGCGCCCAGGGAACAACCGTTGACCAGCGCAAGTTGTTGGTGAGTATGCATGGTGAGTACAAGGTGCCTGGTGGGAAGCTCGTTGTGGCGGATCTCGATGTGGTCGACGAACATGTCCGGACCGCTCAGATCTCCGGCGACTTCTTCCTCGAACCGGACGATGCGCTCGAGCGGATCAACGGCGCCTTGGCCGGCCTGCCGATCGCGTTGCCCGCGGCGCAGATCGCCGCGCGGGTGCGTGGCGTGTTGGGCGACGGCGTCGAGATGCTCGGGTTCTCCCCGGAGGCGGTCGCGGTCGCCGTACGGCGTGCATTGACCGGGGCAACCGGTTGGCGTGACCACCAGTGGGAGTTCGTGCACGATGTACCGCGGGAGCCCGCGTTGCAGATGGCGCTCGACGAAGTACTGACCGAGCAGGTCGGGTCCGGTGAACGTCCGCCGACGCTGCGTGTCTGGGAGTGGGCGTCGAACGCGGTGATCATCGGAAGCTTCCAGTCGCTGCGCAACGAGGTCGACCTGGACGGCGCGGCCCGGCACGACGTGACCGTCGTACGGCGGATCAGCGGCGGCGGCGCGATGTTCGTCGAGCCGGGGAACACGATCACGTACTCGCTCTACGTTCCGGAGTCGCTCGTCTCGGGGCTGTCGTTCATCGAGTCGTACGCGTTCCTCGACGACTGGGTCATTGGCGCGCTCAACGATCTCGGCATCGCGGCGACGTACCAGCCGATCAACGACATCACGTCACCCGCCGGAAAGATCGCAGGCGCCGCGCAGAAGCGGTTCGCGGGCGGCGCGGTGCTGCACCACGTGACGATGGCGTACGACATGGACGCCGGCAAGATGCTCGAGGTACTGCGGATCGGCCGGGAGAAGCTGTCCGACAAGGGGACCACGAGCGCCAACAAGCGCGTAGACCCGCTGCGCAGCCAGACCGGTCTCGAGCGTGCGGAGGTGATCTCGCGGATGGTCGGGACGTTCCGGAACCGCTACGGCCTGGACGGCGCGACGATCGACGACGCGACCGTCGAGCTCGCCCAGGAACGGGTTGCGGAGAAGTTCGGCACCGAGGAGTGGCTCACGCGGGTGCCGTGATCGGCACGGCGTTGCCGCTGACCCGCACGCGGTTGTCATGATCTGACAGCTCGACCGTCATGAGGCTCGGCCGACCCAGGTCGTCGCCTTGGTGCAGCGTGATCGTGGGCTGACCGAGCCCCAGCTCGCGCAGGTAGGCGCCGAACGCGGCCGCGGCCGCACCGGTCGCCGGATCCTCGACGACCCCACCGACCGGGAACGGATCCCGCACGTGGAACGTGGTCGGCGACTCCCGCCACACGAGCTGCAGCGTGGTCAGGTCGCGCTCGAGCATGTACGCCAGCAGGCGATCGAAGTCGTAGTCCAGATCGGCAAGTTGTTGCCGGGTCGCCGTACTCAGCACGAGATGCCGCGCTCCGGCGTACGCGATCCTGGCCGGCAGGTCCGGGTCGAGGTCCGTCGCCTTCCAGCGCAGGATGTCGAGGACATCGGTCAGGTCCCCGGCCGGCTCGACGGACGGCTCGACGCTGGTGAGCGTCGCGCGCAGGCCGTCGTCCACCGTCACCGGCACCAGCCCGGCCTGGGTCGAGAACACGAACTCGCCCGGCCCGTCCCGCTCCGCCAACGCGACCGCGGTCGCCACCGTCGCATGCCCGCAGAACGGCACCTCGGCCTTGGGCGAGAAGTACCGCACCGATCCGTCGACGACGAACGCAGTCTCGGAGTACCCGACCTCCGCGGCGATCGCCTGCATCGCCTGGTCGTCCAAACCCCGGGCGTCGAGCACCACCCCGGCCGGATTCCCACCGGCCGGATCGGAGGTGAATGCCGCGTAGCGAAGTACTGTCGTCATCGTCGAACGATCTCCACATGAGTTGCCCGCGGTGAGGTGATCGTGCTCGCGACCTTGTAGTTGCCTAGGGCATCGGTCACGTTGTCGAGCAGCCGCTCGCCGGCGCCGGCCAGGATCGGCACGACGACGACATGGAGGACATCGATCAGGCCGGCTCGCAGGTATTGCTGGACGGTCGTCGCGCCGCCTCCGATCACCACGTCCTTGCCGTCAGCCGCGGTAAGAGCCCGGTCCAGCACCTTCTCCACCGGTTCGTCGGTGAAATGGAACGTCGTGCCGCCCTCCATCGACAGGTCGGGACGCAGGTGGTGCGTGTGCACGAAGACGTCGTGGTGGTACGGCGGGTTGGGCCCCCACCACCCGGTCCACGACTCGTCCTCCCACGGACCGCGGAACGGCCCGAACATGTTGCGCCCCATGATCGTCGCGCCGGAGCCCTCGGGATACCGGCTCACCTGCTCCGCGTCGATCCCGCCCCGCCCGGCATCACGGTCCTCGAAGGCTGCGAACATCCAGTCGTGCAGCCCCTCCATCCGATCCCCGAACGGCGCATCCATCCGCTGCCCGAGCCCCGTGCTGTACCCGTCCAGAGTGATCGTAAAGTTCTCGACCCGCACCTTCGCCATGACCAGATCCTCTCCCAGAACTACCTCGTCCAGTCCAACTGAGGCTCCGGAATCGCCAAGCCGCGCCCGAATTCCTTCGCCTCCTCCCGCGCCCGGTCGTCTCCCCGCCGATACCGGAACACGCGCCCCGGAAACACCACGAAGATCTCCCGGTCGTCATGGAAGTCGGCGTACCAACCGGGACTGTCGAGCACTCGCGACAACACCTGGGCCAACTCCTCCCCGCGCTCCACTTCGAACTCCAGCAGAGACCACACCGACGGTTGATCGGCTGACGCATTACCGACGACAGTCCGGCTGATCTTCCGCACC
Source organism: Kribbella pratensis (assembly GCF_004365355.1). GTDB lineage: Bacteria > Actinomycetota > Actinomycetes > Propionibacteriales > Kribbellaceae > Kribbella. The sequence continues at coordinate 542,634 of NZ_SODP01000003.1, forward strand.
CCCAACTGGAGCCCGTCCAGCTCGGTCCCGACCTTCAGGCTCTCGAGAATCAACACTCCGTCGTACATGACCGCGACCCTACGGACCGGCGCCGACAATTGCCGGTATGGAGATCGGGTACGTCATTTTGTACGTCGGGGAGCTGGAGCGGTCCGTGGCGTTCTATCGGGATGTGGTGGGGTTCGCGTACAAGTTCACCGATGCGGGGTATGCGGAGTTCGACGCCGGGGGAGTGCGGTTCGCGTTGTACGAGCGGCGGCGTGCGGAGTGGCTGACCGGGCGTGGCGTGACGCCGGGCGCGGGTGGGGAAGTGGTGGTGATGGTTGACGGCGTGGACGCGTACGCCGAGCGGCTGGTCGCGGCCGGCGTGCAGGTGCTGAGCGGGCCGGCGGACCGTCCGTGGGGACATCGGACGGTCCATGTTGCCGACCCGGACGGTTTCGTCGTCGAGTTTGCGGAGGAGATCCCGCGGGCCCGTCAGCGACGGTAGTTGTTGTGCCAGCGGCGCTTGGACATGCCGCTGATCAGGACGATCCAGAACACGCCCCACAGCAACCACGGCGCGGTCAGGGCGACCGAGCTGATCACCAGGCCGATCATCAGGAACGGCATCAGCATCAGCAACGGCGGCGGTGGACCGGGCCTGCGTCGCACGCCGGCCGGGCCGTGTTGCGCGACCTGCAGCTCCCGAGAGGTCGGCAGGTCGTCGAACAGCGGCTCGAGCTCGTCGTTGTACCGCGATCGTGTCGCCTGCTCGCTGCGTTCCTCGAACTCGGCCTGCGTCAGCCGCCCGGCGACGAAGTGATCACTGAGCAACGACACGGCCTGATCCCGCTCGGCGTCGCCGATCCGCACCCGCTTCGCAGGTACGTCGTTGTGGCGCCGAGCGTCCTGCGGCTCGTCGAATCCGATCTCGCGCCAGTCGCCGACCCAACCGCGACCGCCCCAGCCGTTCTGCTGCCAGTCCCCCGGGCCGTTCCAGCCCGATCCGTTCCAGCCAGGCCCGTTCCAGCCCTGCCATTCGCGCCCGCGGCGGGCGCCGGGACCGCCCCGATGGGATCGGCCCCGGTCCGCCGATGTCATGCCCGTTCCTGCTCGTTGTTCTCGGGGCTGTCGTCGTCCTCGGCGAGGATGCCGTACAGCCTGCGGCGCAGGTCACCGACCGCCTCGCGGGCCTTCGCCTGCTGTTCCGGCGTACCGCTGGCCATGATCTGCCACATCGCGCTCGCGACCTGCCCGAGCACCGGCTTGAAACCGTTCTCGTCGTCGGCGGGAGCGCTCATCGCCTCCCACGGCGCGGACACCTCGTCCTGGTGCGTGGCGACGTACGCACGACCCTCGTCGGTGAGCTGGAACGTCCGCCGGCCGACCTCGGCGTCCGCCGTCACCAGGCCCTCGTCCTCGAGCTGCTGCAGCGTCGGGTAGATCGAGCCGGGGCTCGGCTTCCACACGCCGCCGCTGCGCTCGGCGATCTCCTGGATGATCTGGTAGCCGTTCATCGGCTGCTCGGCCAGTACGGCGAGGATCGCCGCCCGAACGTCACCCCTGCGGGCCTTCGGACCGCGCCACCGCGGCGGCGGACCCCACGGCGGACCGAACATCTGCCCGCCGCCGAACATCCCCCACTGCGGCCCGAAGCGCTGCTCGTGCCCCCGGTGCCCGCGTCGTGCGCCGGTCATCGCCGCGCGCAACTCCTCAACAATGTCGTCGAAGTTCGAACAATGCCGCGCGAACTGCTGCCAAGGCCAGCCCGCGGCGAACGCCGATCCGGTCATCTCGACCACCCGTCCCTACGAAAGTGATTGCGATAGTTCGACGATATATCGCGAACCATCGCAACCCAAGGGAGTCAGGAGTTGAACTTCAGGTCCTGTACGGCGGCCGTGAGGATGACGGAATTGTCCTGGACGTTGACCCCGGTGACCTGGGCGCCGAACGGGAGTTTCGGGATCTCGATGCCGTCGGCCAGGCGGTTCTGCAGCGCGGTCCGGAGGACGGCCGGGATGCCGTCCGGCAGTTGGTCGACAGACAACGCCAGGCGGCCGTTGCTGATCTGCGGAGTGATCGGTACGTCAGCGCTGGATCCGCCCAGCGTCAGCTTGGCGTGCAGCTTGCCGTCGACCGCGACGACGCTCAGCCCTTGCAGCCCGGTGGCCGCGACGGCGAGCCTGCTCAACTCGCGCGGCGAGAACTGAAGTCGCAGGTCGGTCGCGTCGATGGTCACCGCACCGGACTGCTGCGTCAGCAGTGAGCGCGGCACATGCACGTTGTGCATATCGACCGTGAGCTTCTCACCCGGGATCCTGGACAGCTTCGGCTGTCCCATCGTCAGCGTGACCTTGGAGAAGTTCTCCTTGAACAGCTGCGGGAAGAACCCGAAGCCCCCGATCTTCACCGAGGTGTCGGCCGAGCGTACGTCGTACTTCGCGGCCTCCTTGGTGGCCATCGAGGCGAGCTGGTTCTGCGCGACCACCGCGGCGATCCGGTCCACTACGACCGCCAGCACCGCCAGCACGACCAGCGTGACGATGAGGCGGCGAAACCCGCGGCGTGGCCTGTTGGAGCTCATTACTTGCCCTTCCCGATCATTTCCCGGAGTGCGTCGTCGGTCGCCGTCGGTTGGAGGCCGAAGGCAACAGTTGCGGCGGTGGAGTCGAGCACGAACGGCCGCTGCCACTGGTACTGCATCTCCACCATCTCCCGCGCGGACGGATCCACCAACCCGGCCAGCTTCAATATCCAGCCCGGCATCGCGGCCACCTTTGCCTTCGGTGCGCCTGCCATTAGGGCGGCGCGGTCGGCGAGGTGGCGGACCGACACCGGCCCCGGAGTCGGCGCGTGCCAGGCGCGTCCCCACGCGCTTTCGTCGCCCGCGACGGCGATCAAGGTCCGCGCGACGTCACCGACGTACGTCCAGCTGTGCGGCGCGTCCAGGTCGCCCGGCATCATCCCGCGCTTACCGGCGATCACCTTCGGCAACACGGTCACACTGAACGGCGACACCGCGCCGGCGCCGAGGTAGTCCGACCCGCGCACCTCCGCAGTACGAATCCGCCCGGCGTGATGCGCTTCGAGCGCATCGGTCCAGAGCTTCGTCCGCACTCGCCCCTTCACGGTGTTGGGCAGCAACGGCAGATCCTCCGTCATCGGCCGGTCGACAGCGCCGTACCCGTAGAGGTTCCCGGTCGTCACGAGCACCGCACCTGACGCTTCCGCCGCTCCGATCAACGCCGCACCCAGCGGCGGCCACTGCGAAGTCCACTTGTCGTACGCCGGCCCCGCACACGAGTAGATCGCCGTCGCTCCGTCGACGTACTTCGTCAGCTCCGTACTGGCATCGGCAGCGATCCGCTCGACGCCGTCCGGCCCGCTCCCGGACCGGGTGATCACCCGAACCCGTTCCCCTTGCTCGACCAGTAGCCGGGCTACGACACTCCCGACGGCACCCGCACCGACAACGACCTGCACCCGATTCCCTTTCGTCAGGACCGCCCTCACAGTACAGATCATCGAGTTGGCCTTGATTCCGGACTCGATGGGGTACTGGTTGACCATGGCGATGCGGCGGACGGGCGTGACGGCGGTCGTCCGGGCGCGGGGTTGGCGGTTGATCCGTGGTGTCCTGGCGATGCTGGCGTTCGCGCTGCCTGTGGTGCTCCTGGGATTGGCGGTGCGACAGCAGTTCGATCCGTTGATCAGAGCCGACGACGCTGCCAGCCGGGCGGCCACCGGGTTCAGCGTTCGGCATGGGCTGCTGCCGGCGCTGACCGTGATCCAGCTCGTCAGCCAGCCGATCTTCGTGTACCTCGTGGCGACCGCGGTGGCGGCCTGGGTGTGGACGTCCAAGAAGCTCACGGGGCGGGCGTTGTGGGCGTTCGTGACGATGATGGTCGGCTGGGGGATCGGCGGCCTTTCCAAGCCGATCACGCAGCGCGCCCGGCCGGTCGTCGATGGTCCGGTGCCGCATGCCGAGGGCTATTCGTTTCCCTCCGGTCATGCTCTGAACATCACCTTGGCGGCCGGCGTCCTGGTCTTCCTGCTCTGGCCGCTGCTGTCCGCCGCCCAGCGCCGCGGCGCCGTCGTACTCGCGATCGTCGTGCCGGTGATCGTCGGCCTGGACAGGCTCTTCATCGGCGCGCACTTCCCGTCCGACATCCTTGCCGGGTACATCCTCGGTCTAGGCATTATGTTCTCCTCATGGATCGGGTTCATCGGCAAGACGGCGTCCACCTCCTCACCCGGGCCGTCGCACCCGGCGTAGCGCTCGGTGGACTCATCATCGGCATCGGGCTGGCGCTGAAGGGACCACTCGACGGGATCTCCCACAGCGAAGAGGCGGTCAACAGGGGCCTTGCCGCCGACCGGAGCGGAACCTGGAACACGATCACCGCAGTGTGGTCGCAGATCGGCAACACCGCGGGCGTGATCGCGGTGTGCATCGTCGTGTCGTCCCTGCTGTTGTGGCGGACCCGGAACCTGCGCCTCGCACTCGTCGCACCGGTAGCGATCGCCCTGCAGGGCCTGATCTTCGTCATCTCGGCCAAGGTCGTCGACCGCGACCGCCCGCAGGTGGACAGGCTCGACCCGTCACCACCGACCGCGAGCTACCCCAGCGGCCACGTCGGCGCGTCGACCGGCCTGTACTTCGCGTTCGCCCTCCTCGCGCTGGGCATCGAAAACCAGTGGTTGCGCTGGACGACGGTGGTTCTCTGCCTCGCGATGCCATCGATGGTGGCGTTCTCACGGGTGTACCGCGGCATGCACCACCTCACCGACGTCGGCGCCGGAGCCCTCAACGGCGCCATCTGCGCCCTCCTCGCCTACGGCTGGTACCGCACCTGCACCCGAAGCCGCACCTCACGCCGATAACGGGTCATGGCGTCGGGCCGGCAGGTGCTGCGGCTTTCTTGCCCGGGGTCGGGAGCAGGTTGGTGATGACGAAGGCCACCGCTACAGCCACTACGACCTGCGGTGTCACGGTCACACCGTCCGCACCGAGCAGCAGGGTGGCCAGCAGCGTGGAGGTCATCGGCAGCCGCAACATCGCGGCACACATGGCTCCGATGCCCATGCCGATCGCCGGCGCGAGACTCATGCCGGGCAACCCACCCGCGGCGATACCCAGCACCGCACCGAGGAACATGGCGGGGAAGATCGGTCCGCCACGGAACGCGCTCAGCGAGAGCCCGTAGGTGAGGGTCTTGCAGGCGGCGAGCAGGATCAGCACACCGACCGAATAGTCCGAGGCGTGTTCGACCAGTTCGGGCAGCGCAGTTTGGCCGGAGAACAACACCTGGGTGAAGCTGCGGTCGGAGATCAGCTGGTAGGCCATCGCGGTCAGGCCGATGAGAAGGCCAAGAGCCGCCGTCACCAGCACCCGGTTCACGTGCACGACCGGACGCAGCGACAACCCGATCCAGCGGATCACCCAGCCCAGTAGGGCCCCGGCCGCGCCCATGGCCAGTGCCCAGGCCATCGTGGCGACCGTTGGATCCACCGCCGGCGGCACGGACGTCAGGGACAGCGAGAAGCGGCCGAGTCCCGTCCAGTTGTCCAGACCGACGAAGACCAGAGCGCCGACGCCGGAGGCCAGTAGTCCTGGCAGCGCCACCAAGCTCAGCGTCGCACCCCCGACGCCGGCAGCCTCCATGATCAGGAATGCGCCGAGCACGGGGGAGCCGAGCAGGGTGCTGATCGCCGCGAAGCTGCCCGCCGCCGCCATGATCGTCACAGCCATCGGCGGAGCGTCTTTCCGGACCAGATGCACGGTCAGCGCCGCCAGGCCGCCACCAATAGCGATGAGGGGAGCCTCGGGTCCCAGGACGGCGCCGAGACTGAGGGTGGTCAGGGCGGCGAGGATGATGCCGGGCAGGTCCCGGTCAACCGGTGGGCCCCCGCCGGTCTTGAACCCGAAGGCGGGGGAGTGCCCGCAGTTGCCGGGCAGGTGCCGGATGGTCAAACCGGTCAACACTCCACACAGCGCCAACCAGGGCACCGGCCACCACGCGGGCACGCCACCGGTGAAGAGTTGCTGCGGAAGATCGTCGAACAAGGAATCCTGGATCGCGCCGACCAGGGCCAGGAAACCGTAGGCGGCCGCCGAGATCGGAATCCCGAGGATCGCGGCGAGCACCAGCGCGATCAGGTACTGCTTCGAACGGATGACCTGGGACGGGTCCATCGCCGGTGGACCGGCCAGCGGCTCAGAGGACGGCCGGCTGACCGCGGCTGAACCCCCTGCGGGGCGTTGTGAGTCGGTCATCAGACCCGACTCCGGGGAGAGAACAGTCCGGGCTCACCTCGCGACTGTCCGACCGAATCCGAACAGGATGGACCGATCGACACGACGGACTCCTCTCAGCCGCCTCCACCTTCCACCTGGTGGGCGATCGACGCATCCTCCCGGCCGGGTGATCTCCGGCGTACTGGTTCAGCTCTCCGGTGTCGTAGCGGCCCTGCCACGCGGCGCGACCGCTGTATGCCTTGACGCCGCCAAGTTCGGTCTCCGGTCACCCCGCAGGGGTGATGCCGCGCTGCACCTCTCGGTATCAGTCTGGGGCGTACGCCCGCCACGATCCGCTGGATCTGGTTCGGCTTTTCTCGACGGCGCGGGCGGCAGGGGGATCTATGACTGTGAAGTCCGGGGGTGGCAGAGTAGCGAGCCCCGCCGCGCGGGCGTTCCGTGGAGATTCGAAGCGGGCCGGGACACTCGGGCAATTGAGCCGTGCCGACCGGGTCGCCCTGGGGATGGATGCGCGGAGCGTCACTCCGCGGGAGTCGCACGCCGAGTTCCAGCCCGGCGGATCGCGGGATCCTGTGGGGCTGCTGCTGGAGCAGTCGAAGTCGCGGGTCCCGGACCTGGTGCCGATCCGGCACGGGCGGATGCTGGTGTCGGCGTTCACGTTCTACCGGGGGGCCGCGCTGCCGATGGCGGCCGACCTGGCCACGACGCCCACCTCGGGACTGCACGTGCAGCTGTGCGGAGATGCGCACCTGTCCAATTTCGGCGCGTATGCATCACCGGAGCGAGAGCTGGTCTTCGACGTCAACGACTTCGACGAGACGCTGCCCGGACCGTTCGAATGGGACGTCAAGCGCTTGGCGGCGAGCCTGGCAGTGGCGGGACGGGACAACGGGTTCGGACGAAAGCGTCGCCGGAAGATCGTCCTCGCGGCGGTGAAGGCCTACCGGAAGGCGATGCGTGAGTTCGCGGAGCAGACGTTCCTGGAGGTGTGGTACGCGCATCTGGACATCGAAGATGCCATCGGGCAGTTCCGATCCCAGATGAAGGCCAAGGGTTTCAAGACCACCGAGAAGATGCTGGCCAAGGCCCACACCCGCGACAGCACCCAGGCGTTGCACAAGCTGACCACGGTGGTCGAGGGCCGTCGGCGGATCATCAGTGCCCCACCGATGGTCGTCCCTGTCGAGGAGCTCTTCGCCGATGTGCAGGCCAGTGCGGTGTATCAGCAGATCCGCACCGTGCTGGGCAAGTACCGGCGTACGCTGCAGTCCGATCGGCGGCGCATGCTCGAGGAGTTCACGCTGGTCCAGGCGGCCCGGAAGGTCGTCGGCGTGGGCAGCGTCGGCACCCGGGCCTGGATCGTGCTGATGGACAGCGGAGACGGAGTCGAACCGGTGTTCCTGCAGGCCAAGGAGGCGCAGCCGTCGGTCCTCGTGCAGTACTGCGGGCGGAGCCGGTACACGAACCAAGGCGAGCGCGTGGTCGCTGGACAGCGCCTGATGCAGGCTGAAAGCGACATCTTCCTCGGCTGGACCCACACGCCAGGTCCGGACGGGGTGGACCGCGACTATTACGTTCGTCAACTCAAGGACTGGAAGTTCTCCTTCCCGATCGAGCAAGCGGGTCCCTCGGGCATGGCGGTCTATGCCCGCGTGTGCGGGTGGACGCTGGCCCGCGCTCACGCTCGTTCCGGCGATCGCGTCGCCCTGGCCGCCTACCTCGGCGGCTCGGACGCCTTCGACCACGCGATCGCCGACTTCGCCGAAACCTACGCCGACCAGAACGAGCGCGACTACGTCGCGTTCCAGAGCGCCGTCGACGACGGCAGAGCCGAAGCGACCACCGACATCTGAAATCGAGCCTGTGCGGTCCGCCCGGACAGCCGACAGGAATGGATGATTGCCATGGCAGAACCCGCTATCGATCCCGATGCAGAGCACAGGGCGTCACTCGGGCGCCGGTACTTCGTCCGGTTCGAGGAAGACACCCTGCGGCAACGGCCGTTGTGGATCCGGCTGATCATCGAGTTCCTGGGCACCTTCGTACTGGTGACGGTGGCGGCCGGGTCGGGTGTGATCAATCATTACGTCGGCAACGCACCGATCAGCAGGACCGCGGCGGTGATCGCGCCCGGGGCCGTGGTGATGGCGATGATCTACGCCTGGGGCCCGCTGTCGGGCCTGCACATCAACCCCGCTGTGACCTTCGCCTTCGCCGCCCGGGGAGTGTTTCCCGCCAAATGGGTGCTGCCGTACTGGGCGGTCCAATTCGCCGGCACCATCTGTGCCGCGCTGTTCCTGCAGTTGATGTTCGGCCACGTCAGCGCGGGCGGGAACTACCCGATCAACACTCCCGGCGGGGAGTGGAAGTCGCTGGTGATGGAAGCCGTCCTGACCGTGATCCTGGCCAGCGTCATCCTCAACACCGCGACCGGCGGCCGTAGCATCGGCCACAACGCGGCCATCGCGGTCGGCTCGACGGTCGCACTGCTCGGTTTGTTCGCCAGCCCGATCAGCGGCGCGTCGATGAACCCGGCCCGCACCCTCGGCCCCGACATCGTCGGCAACGACTACACGGGGTGGTGGATCTATGTAGCCGGCCCGATGATCGGGGCCGCAATCGCCGTGGCGATCATCGGAGCCGTACGCGGACTGCCCGACAAGGACGAGCTCGAGGCCGCCGAGGGCGGCGCCCTGCCGATGACCAGCACCCCGACCCGCGCCAACGACTGACCGGACAAGTGGGTTGGGTGGGTGCTACGGATGCTGTCGGCGGCGGGGAGTCTGGGCAGCCGGTCCGGGGGGAGGTTCGGTGGCCGAGCGTGACCGCCGTACTGGTGGCCATGTTGTTGACGCTCGCGCGGCCGAAGGAGATGCGGCTGGCGCCGGTGTGGGTGCTGCCGGCGGTCGAGATCGTGCTGCTGGCGGTGCTGATCGCACGGGATCCGGGGCGGATCGACAAGCGGTCGTCGCTCCTGCGCGGTGTGTCGATCGTGGTTGTGGCCTTGCTTGTGCTGGACGCGATGGTGGCGACTGTGCGGCTCATCGCGGTGCTGATCCGCGGCGGGTCGATGACGAACTCACCCGAGGCACTACTCGCGGCCGGCGGGGTCGTGTGGTTGTCGAACCTGATCGTGTTCGCCCTGCTGTACTGGGAACTGGACGCCGGCGGCGCCGCCAAACGCGCCCACCGGATGCCGCGGTACCTCGACCTCGCCTTCACGCAGCAGCTCAGCCCGGAGGTCGCCCGACCAGGTTGGCGCCCCGGCTTCGGCGACTACCTGTACCTGGCGATGACGACATCCACCGCGTTCAGCCCGACCGACGTGATGCCCCTCGCCCTGTGGGCCAAGATGGCCATGGGTTTGCAATCGATGATCTCCCTGGCCGTCGTCGGCCTCGTCGTAGCCCGCGCAGTCAACGTCTTCACCTGACGTCACCAGCCCGGTACTGAACCTGGTCTGACGAATCACTCCCACCGGATGATGCCGCCGCAGTCCGATCCCCGAAGACTCGGGACGGCGCGGCGTGGGGACCGAGCCCGGGTCGCGCCGGGAGGCTCGGATGATCGTGAGCGAGACAGTCACCATGGCCGTCGCGGCCGCCGTGAACCCGGTCCCGTGGGCCCGGGCTCAGATGGCGTTCACCCTCGCCTTCCACATCATCCTGGTACCGCTCGGGGTGTCCTGGGCTTTCATGACCTTGATCGCCAACTACCGGGCGATCAAGCGCGGCGACCACGACGCGCTGGTGCTTGCACAACGGTGGTCGAAGTACATGGCTGTGACGTTCGCCGTCGGTGCGGTGACCGGGACCGTGCTGAGCTTCGAGTTCGGCCTGCTCTGGCCACGGTTCATGGGGATCTACGGCGACGCGTTCGGCATCCCGTTCGCGTTCGAAGGGCTGTTCTTCTTCACCGAGGCGATCTTCGTCGCGATCTACATCTTCGGCTGGCGCCGGCTGAAGCCGTGGACGCACTTCTGGACCGGCGTACCGATCGTGCTCGCCGGTGTCTTCGGCGCGATCTCGGTGGTCGCCGCCAACGCATGGATGAACGCGCCGGCCGGCTTCACGATGAACGCGAACGGCGAGATCACGAAGGTCGAGCCGCTCGAGGTGATCTTCAACGACGCGATGCCGTTGCAGGCCGCGCACATGGTGATCGCGGCCTACCTGGTCGGTGGTTTCCTGGTCGCGTCGGTGTACGCGACCGGTATGCTGCGCGGCCGGAACGACCGCTACCACCGGATCGGATTCACCATCGCGTTCACGGTCGCCGCGATCATGACCCCGATCCAGATGGGAGTCGGTGATGCGCTGGCCCGGTGGGTGTACGCCAACCAGCCGGTGAAGTTCGCCGCGATCGAGTTGGTGCCGACGACGGCTTCCGACGTACCCGAGACGTTGCTCGGGCGGCTCACGGCGGCCGGCACGATCTCGGGTGGGATCCCGATCCCGGGGCTGGCGTCGTGGTTGTCGGATCCGGCAACCGGCAAATCGACCGTCGTGCAGGGGTTGAGCAGCGTGCCGGTCGACCAGCGCCCGACCGTCCGGGAGACCGACACCGTCCACCTGGCGTGGGATGTCATGGTCGGGCTCGGCACCGCCCTGTTCCTGCTGTCGGTCTGGTACGGCGTCACGTGGCTCGTCCGCCACCGGATGCCCAAGAGCAGATGGTTCCTCCGCATCGCCGCGTGCACCGGCGTCCTGGCGGTGATCACAATGGAGGCGGGCTGGATCGTCACCGAGGTCGGTCGGCAGCCGTGGATCGTCTACAACCGGATGAAGGTGGAAGAGGCGGCAACCGCGAACTCCGGGGTCTGGATCACGTTCATCGCCGTCTTCGTGCTGTACGCCGCGCTCGGCGTGACGACGATCCTGGTGCTGCGAGGGATGAGCCGGCGCTTCCGCCGGGCAGGCGGTTTCGTCGAGGGCGACACGCCGTACGGACCCACGGAGCCGGCCGCGGCCGGCGAGACCTCTGAGGCGGTCGAGGAGCGGACGCCATGAGTACGACGATCGGCATCGTGCTGCTCCTCGCCCTTGCGGCCTACGCCGTGTTCGGCGGCGCGGACTTCGGCGCCGGGTTCTGGGACCTGACCGCGGGCGGGTCCGCGCGTGGTGCGCAACCGCGGGCCGTGATCGAGCGGTCGATCGGCCCGGTGTGGGAGGCGAACCACGTCTGGCTGATCTTCATCTTCGTCGTGACGTGGTCCGCGTTCCCGTCGGCGTACGCGTCGATCATGCTGACGATGTTCGTCCCGTTCACACTGGCCGCGCTCGGGATCGTGTTACGGGGCGCGAGTTTCGCCTTCCGCAAGGTGGTCGTGACGCTGCGTTCCCGGCGGATCTTCGGCGGGGCGTTCGCGTTGTCGTCGGTGCTCGTGCCGTTCTGCATGGGGGCGATCGCGGGTGGCATCGCGTCGGGTCACGTGCCCTCCGGTGGTAAGGCCGGCGATCCGATCGACAGTTGGCTCAACCCCGTCTCGTTGGTGACCGGGATCCTCGCGGTCGTGGTCGCGGCGTACCTGGCGGCCGTGTACCTCGTCTGGGACGCCCGGCATTTCCGCGAGTACGCGATGGGCGAGTACTTCCGCCGCCGGGCGGTGGTGAGTGCCGTTGCCGCTGCCGTGGTCGCGGTCGTCGGCCTGTTCGTCCTGAACGCCAAGGCGTCGCACGTCTTCGACGGCCTGACGTCGAGAGCGCTTCCGAGCGCGATCCTCAGTGTGGTCTGCGGAGTCGGCGCGCTGGTGCTGTTGATGAGGTACGCCGCCCGTGGTGCGCGGATTCTCGCCGTACTCGCGGTGGCCGGGATCATCGTCAGCTGGGGCATCGCCCAGTGGCCGTTCCTCCTGCCGGAGAGCCTGACCGTCTCGGCGGCCGCTGCACCTAGTGGCACGTTGCTGGCGCTGCTCGTGGCGGTCGGGTTGGCACTGCTGATCGTCGTACCCGGGTTCGTCCTGCTCTATGTGCTCCACCAGCGCGCATTGCTCCCCGAAGAGGGGACCGAGGACATCGGCGACCGTCCAATCATCATCACTGGCGGGTGATTCGTCGCTCCGGCCGGCCGGACATGGTGGATTCAGGCCCGCCGTCTGTGAAGGAGCCCTCGCTATGACCTCGACCTCACCGTTCCCGCCGATCGCCGATTACGCCTTCCTCTCGAACTGCCACACCGGCGCGCTGGTCGCCCCGGACGGGTCGGTCGACTGGCTCTGCTTGCCGGCGTTCGACCAGCCCAGTGCGTTCGGGAACCTGCTCGATCGCGGCGCCGGGTCGTTCCGGTTCGGCCCGTACGGGATCAACCAGCCGACGGCTCGGATGTATGTGCCGGGCACGAACGTGATGACGACCACGTGGCACACGCCGGCCGGCTGGCTGCTGGTCCACGACGCACTGACGATGGGACCGTCGCAGGGACCCGACGCCGTCACCCCGCACACCCGGCCACCGGCCGACGTCGACGCGGACCACATGTTGATCCGGACTGTTGAGTGCCTCGACGGCGCGGTGGAGATCGAACTCGTCTGTGAGCCGGCCTTCGACTACGGCCGGGTGCCGGCCGAGTGGACGATGGTGGGCGACGACATGCACGCCGCGGACGCGTCCGGCGCCGGCCAGACCTTCCGGCTGAGCACCGGCATGCTGATCGGGATCGAGGGCGGATCCGCCCGGGCCCGGCACGTCATCTCCAAGGGCGAGAAGGCGTACTGCGCACTCTCGTGGGCCGACGGACTGGCGTCACCGGCCGACCTGGACGACGCGGTGGCACGCATCGACGCGACGATCGTGTTCTGGCGCAACTGGCTGTCGAGGGCCCGGATCCCCGACCACCGGTTCCGGCATCCGCTGGAACGCTCGGCCCTGACCATCAAGGGCTTGACCTACATGCCGACCGGATCGACGATCGCCGCGCTCACCACCTCGTTGCCGGAGACACCGGGCGGCGAACGCAACTGGGACTACCGCTACACCTGGATCCGTGACACCACGTTCACCCTGCAGGCGCTGCACTACCTGAACCTGGACTGGGAGGCCGACGAGTTCATGCAGTACGTCGCCGACCTGGAGCCGAACCCGGACGGCGCGCTGCAGATCATGTACGGCATCGACGGCCGCCGCGACCTGGCCGAGACGACCCGCGACGACCTCACCGGCTACGAGGGCGCGAGCCCGGTGCGGATCGGCAACGGCGCCTACAATCAACGGCAGAACGACGTGTACGGCGCGGTGCTGGACTCGGTGCTGCTGCACACCGTCCGGAGCAAGCGGCTGCCGCGCCGGCTCTGGCCGCTGGTCGAGTCGCAGGCGCAGTGCGCGATCGCGACCTGGCACGATCCCGACCAGGGCATCTGGGAGGCCCGCGGAGCACCTCAGCACTACGTCTCCTCGAAGCTGATGGGCTGGGTGGCCCTGGACCGTGCGTCCAAGCTGGCACGGATCCGCAACGAGGAGGGCCTGGCCGAGCTGTGGGCGAAGACTGCCGAGGAGATCCGTGAGGACATCCTCGAGCACGGGGTGAGCGACCGCGGCATCCTGCGTCAGCACTACGACACCGACGCGCTGGACGCGTCGATCCTGCTGGCCCCGCTGTTCGGCTTCCTGCCGGCCACCGACGAGCGGATGCGGGCGACCGTCGAGGCGATCGACAACGAGCTGACCGAGAACGGGTTCGTCCTGCGCTACAAGACCGACGAGACCGACGACGGTCTGTCCGGCAAGGAAGGCACGTTCCTGATCTGCTCGTTCTGGCTGGTCTCCGCGCTCGCGATGATCGGCGAGCTCGACCGCGCCCGGAGCCAGCTGGAGCGGCTGTTGCGGATCCAGTCCCCGCTCGGTCTGTACGCCGAGGAGTACGAAGTGGACAAGGCCCGGCACCTGGGCAACTTCCCGCAGGCGTTCTCGCACCTGGCCCTGATCGGGGCGGCCGGCCGGATCATCCTGGCCGACTTCCGGGAGGAGTTGTCACTGTGACCGCGCAGCCGGAGGAAGGCCCGCACGTCGTGGTACTCGGCGGAGGCTTGGCCGGGGTCGGGTGCGCGCACCGCCTCGGGGACGAGGGGGTCCGGGTCACGCTCGTGGACCGCAACGACTATCACCAGTTCCAGCCGTTGCTCTACCAGGTCGCCACGTCCCAACTGCCGGCCGAGGACATCGCCCGGCCGCACCGGACTATTTTCCGCGAGCACCCGACAGTCGAGATCCACACCGCGGACGTCGCGACGATCGACGTCGCGAACCGCACTCTGACGCTGTCCGACGGCGACCGGATCACCGGCACGCACCTGGTCATCGCGGCGGGCGCCCGACCGGAGTACTTCGGAGTACCGGGCGCGGCCGAGCACGCGTTCCCGCTCTACTCGGTCGCCGACGCGGAGCGGTTGCGGCAGCACCTGCAGTCGACGATCCACACCGGCTCGGAATCAGCGGGGGCCCTTGACGTCGTGGTGGTCGGCGGCGGCCCGACCGGCGTCGAGATCACCGGAGCACTGACCGAACTGATGGCCGCGCTGGTTGCCACGGAACGGATCTCGAAGCCAGGGACGATCACCGTGGTCGACCGCGGCAAGAAGTTGCTCGGTGCGTTCTCCAAGAAGTCGCACAAGTACGCGCGCAAGCGGCTCACCGAGCACGGCGCCGACCCGCGACTGGAGACGGGAGTCGCCGCGGTGCACGCGGACCGGGTCGAGTTCGACGACGGGTCCACGATCAGCACCCGGACGGTCATCTGGGGCGGCGGTGAGTCGGCTGCGTCCGTCGTGGGCAGCGCGACGGGGCTGCCCACGGGACGCGGCGGGCGGATCGACGTACGGCCGGATCTCGGCGTGGACGGGCATCCGCACGTCTATGCGATCGGCGACGTCGCGAACATCCCGACGAAGGACGGCAGCACCCTGCCGCAGCTCGGCTCGGTCGCACAGCAGTCGGGTGTGTGGGTGGCCGACAACATCTTGCGCGAACTGCACGGGGACAAGGCCAAGCCGTTCCACTACAAGGACAAAGGCATCATGGCGATGATCGGCCGGAACGCCGCCGTCGCCGAGGTCGGCAAGCGCCGGCACCAGCTGGAGGGCCCGCTGGCCTTCGCAGCCTGGCTCGGTGTGCACGCGATGCTGCTGAGCGGTGCGCACAGCAAGGCCGACGCGTTCATGTCCTGGGCCTGGGACTACTTCGACCGCGACCATGCCGCGACCGTCGAGTGGTCCACCGCACCACAGCGGATCGCTTGGGGGGACGACTCCGCCGACGTCCCGCACATCGAGGTCGACCGAGGCCACTCGACCCCATCGGCCGGCAACAACTAGGAGGACAGCCATGGCCGAGCAGTACGACGTCATCATCGTCGGATCGGGAGCAGGCGGCGGCACCCTCGCCCACCGGCTCGCGCCGTCGGGAAAGCGGGTGCTGATCCTGGAGCGGGGTGACTGGCTGCCGCGGGAAGCGGAGAACTGGGACGCCGCGGCCGTGTTCGTCGACAACCGCTACGTCTCGAAGGACCAGTGGTTCGACGGCGAGGGCAGACCGTTCCAGCCGCAGGTGCACTACTTCGTCGGTGGCGCGACCAAGTTCTACGGCGCCGCGCTGTACCGGCTGCGCGAGCGCGACTTCACCGAGCTCAAGCACCACGGCGGGATCTCGCCTGCCTGGCCGATCACCTACGACGTCATGGAGCCGTACTACACGCAGGCCGAGCAGCTCTACCAGGTCCACGGCGCCCGGGGCGAGGATCCGACGGATCCGCCGGCGTCGGCGCCGTACCCGTATCCGCCGGTCTCGCACGAGCCGCGGATCCAGAAGCTGTTCGACGACATGACCGCGGTCGGGCTGCACCCGTTCCACGCGCCGTGCGGGGTGATGCTGGACGAGAGCCGGCCCGCGTTCAGCGCGTGCGTTCGGTGCGCGACCTGTGACGGGTTCCCGTGTCTGGTCCACGCGAAGTCGGACGCCGACGTCATTGCCGTCCGGCCCGCTATCGAGCACGACAACGTGACGCTCGTGCGAAATGCCGTCGTACGGCGTCTCGAGACCGATGCGACCGGGCGGACCGTGACAGCGGTCGTCGCCGAGGTGGACGGCGCGGAACAGCGGTTCGGCGGCGACGTCGTCGTACTGTCGGCCGGTGCGGTGAACTCGGCCCGGATCCTGCTCGCGAGTGCGAGCGATCGGCATCCGAACGGGCTCGCGAACGGGTCCGACCAGGTCGGTCGCAACTACGTGTTCCACAACAGCCGTGCGTTCCTGGCGGTCTCGACCGAGAAGAACGACACCCGGTTCCAGAAGACGCTCGGCATGAACGACTACTACTTCGGCGATGCCGACTTCGACTACCCGATGGGCAACCTGCAGATGGTCGGCAAGTCGTCGGCTCCGATGTACCGCGGGGAGAAGCCGCTCGAAACGCTGATCGCCCCGACGTTCGCGCTGCGCGACGTCGCCGAGCACGCCGTCGACTTCTGGTTGTCTGTCGAGGACCTGCCCGATCCGGACAACCGGGTGACGCTCGATGCGGACGGCAACGTCGTACTGAGCTACGAACCGAACAACACCGAGCCGCTGGAGCAGTTGTACAAGCGGGTGAAGAAGAACCTGGGCAGGCTCGGTATGCACCCGCACCACCTGATCCCTCGCAGTGTCTACATGAAGAACGACATCCCGGTCGCGGGCTGCGCGCACCAGGCCGGCACCGTCCGGTTCGGGCACGACCCGGCGACGTCGGTCCTGGATACCGACTGCAAGGCGCACGAGGTCGACAACCTGTACGTCGTCGACACGAGCTTCTTCCCGAGCATCGGTGCCGTGAACCCGGCGCTGACCGCGATCGCGAACGCACTGCGGGTCGGTGACCACCTGCTGGAGCGCCTCGGCTAGCGGGCAATCCCATCTCGGCCATGAACTCGGCCGCCTACCCACCTGGGGAGACGGCCGAGCTTGCTCAGTGTCCGATCCAGGGCATCCGCCAACCGCCCAACCCGGCCGGCACCTCATCGGCGGCGGCCGGGCCCCAGGTTCCCGGTTTGTAGCTGTGGATCGGCGTCGATGCGTCGAGCAACGGCTGCATCACCCGCCACGTCTCCTCGACTGCGTCCTGCCGCGTGAACCGCGTACTCTGGCCGGTCATCGCCGCGTGCAGCAGAACCTCGTACGGCGTGGGACCCTCGCCACCCTCTTCGCCGAACTCCATGTCGAGCTCGATCGGCCTGATCCGGGCCGCGTCGGCACGATGCGCGTCCACCTGGATCCTGACTCCGGTGGTCGGGTCGAGCCTGATCACCAACTGGTTCGGCTCGGCGATGTGGCCGCTAGGACCGAAGCCCAGCCGTGGGGGCCGTTTGAACACTAGGCGCAGTTCGGTCTGCGTCACCGGCAGCCGTTTGCCGGTCCGGATGAAGAAGGGTACACCGGCCCACCGCCAGTTCTCGATGTCGAGGCGCAGAGCGGCGTACGTCTCGGTGGTCGAGTTCTTCGCGACCCCGTCGATGCCGAGGTAGCCGTCGTACTGGCCACGGACGTAGTGCGCGGGATCGGCTTCCTCCACGGCACGGAACAGCGTGGTGGTCGAATCCTTGAGGGTGGTGGGATCGCCGCGCGACGGTGGCTCCATCGCGGCAGCCGCGACCACCTGCATCAAATGGTTGACGACCACGTCGCGCAGCGCGCCGACCGGATCGTAGAAATGGCCGCGGTCCTCGACGCCGAAGTCCTCGGCCATCGTGATCTGGACACACTCGAGGTAGTTGCGGCTCCACAGCGGTTCGAGGACGGCGTTCGCGAACCGCAGGTACAGGATCTCCTCCAGCCCCATCTTCCCCAGGTAGTGGTCGATCCGGTAAAGCTGCGACTCGTCGATGTACTGGTGCAACTGATCGGCCAGCTCCCGGGCGGAACGCTGGTCGTGGCCGAACGGCTTCTCGACGACGATCCGGGCACCGCTGGTCAGCCCGGCATCGGACAGGCCCTGAACCACCCGGCCGAACAGGAACGGCGGGATCTCCAGGTAGAACACCGGTGTCTCGGCGCCCTTGATCGCGTCGCCGACGCGTTCGTAGACGGAAGCGTCGGCGAAGTCGCCGCTGACGTACGACAGCCGGGCCGCGAGGTTGTCGAAGACGGCCTTGTCGATGGTGATCCCCGTGCCCTCGATCGACGTCCTGGCCCGCTCGACGAGCTGGTCGAGGGTCCAGTCGTCCGCTGCCACCCCGACGATCGGGCAGCTGAGCAGACCGCGCGCCTCCAGCTGGTAGAGCGAGCGGAACGTCATCACCTTGGCCAGGTCGCCGGTGATGCCGAAGATGACCAGTACGTCCGCGGTCCGCGGGTCCGTTGCCGTCGATGTCATACCTGTCTTGCCTCCGCGTCAGGCCGGCCGGGGCTGCCGGCCGGAAATCTGGTTACGCTGGGTCGCGCTCGCCGCCCACTGCGCGATGTCGAACACTGCGGCCCGATCCAGAACCAGTCGAATCCGTGCAGTCCACCCGGGCCCAGAAGGACAGGGAGATCCGGGTCGTGAAGGGCAGGAATACCGGCTTTCCCTTCGGTGCGGGCGACGGCACTCACGCCGCCGCCGAACCATCCTCATCACGATCCCGACCGGCAGCATCACCCCCGGCGGATGATTCAGCGTGCACGCGCGACGAGCTGGATGCGGTCGGCCGACGCTCCGATTCATCCCTTTGCAGGGAAACGGTGTGGGCGTAGCGTCCCTTGGGTGCTGTCTTGTCGTACCTAAGGCTGGGCTTCGGTTGGTGGCTCGGTCGCTGATGGCGTTGGGTTTTCGCTGAGTGAGGTGCTCATGAGGCGGGCGGAGAAGTCTTCTGGTGGTTCCGGGCGTTGGGTCGTCGTTCTCGCTGTGGTGATTGGTTTGCTCGGGCTGATGAGTGGTTGCGGCTCCGGGTCGGACGGCGGTGGGGCGGCTCCTGCGCCGACTACGACGTCGGCGGGTGGCGGTAGTTCGCCGGCTGCCGGTGGCGGCACGATGGTCGAGGTCAAGAACTTCGCGTTCATGCCGGCGAATGTGACAGTCTCGGTCGGCGGCAAGGTGACGTGGAAGTTCGACGACTCGACAGCGCACACCGTGACCGCCGACGACAACTCGTTCAGTTCGTCACCGATGCAGGGTGGCCAAACGTTCAGCCATACCTTCACGACGGCCGGGACAGTGAAGTACCACTGCTCCATCCACCCGGAAATGATCGCCACAATCGTCGTGAAGTAGGGAACTGCACCCACGCATCTATCGGCTCCCCAGGAGCCGGAACCGGATATCTCGGTCCAACTTCTGGGGAGCAGTTCATCGGCTACGAGTTGCTACCTGCGGCGGCGGGAGACGCGCCGCGCGGTACGGCGCCCGGTTCGGCGCGCGACCCTGCGTGATCCAAGCATCGGTACTTCCTCCTCCCAGTACGAAAGCGAACGCGCGTCACCCCGTCAGCGGGCGGCGGACGCGGTTTCCATCTCGTGCAGTTCCTTGGCTTCCTCGGCCGAGACCAGCCCGATCTCGATGAGGTCCAGTGGGCTGATGAAGCCGTCGCTGATCCGGAACCCGCCCGCCCGTGCGATGGCGTCGCGCAGCGGGACGGCCCAGTGGTGTTCCAGCAGGATGAGCGCCGCAGCGGAGTCGTTCGGGATGTCCTCGAGCACATCCCAGCCTTCCTCGTCGCCGAGCGCGTTGATGCCGCCTTGCTCGGCGACCGCCTCCGCGCCGGCTTCCGCGCCGGCCTCCATGCCCTCTTCGCCCTCGAAGCCCAGGCCGATCAGCGCCCCGATCTTGCTCCCCAGCTCGATCGCCTCCTCCTCGGACAGGTTGCTGAGGTGCTCAGCCTCCAGTTCGCCGTCGGCACTCTTGTAGACGGCCAATGCGTCGATGACGCGGACGGTGTCGCTCTCCCGCAGCCGTTCGAGTTCGGCGATGACCTCACCGTGGAAGTTGGGATGCTGGAACCCGAGCGCGATGAGCTGTACTGGCCCGATTGCCATGTTTACTCTCCTCTTCTCTCCCGAGCGCCCGCCCAGGGCGCCGGCCCTCCCATGCAGCGATTCGCAAGGACTTGTCAGGAGATATCGATATGCCTGCCCCCCACACTGCTGCGCCCGCCACCCGTGCGCGTCCCCCACGACGGATAAGCCGCAACTACCAATCCACTAAAAGGCTGCGCGATGGCGTGAACTCTTCCGTCTCGAGCCGTCGCGAGTACCGCCGCGAGCCCACGTCCGTGACTCGCGGCTGAGATCTTCGATGGTTGCGTCAGTCGCGGCGGTCCTCACGACGGTCCTCGCGACGGTCACCCCGGTCGTCACCCCGGTCATCGCGCCGGTCGTCGCGGCGGTCGTGGCGGCGGTTGATGCCATGTGCGACGACCACGGCACCTCCCACGGCTGCTGCGGTCCTGCGCCTGCGTCGGGCTGCAAGTGGCATCTCAGCTACCTTCCTCAGTCTTCTCGGTCTCTTCTGTCTCTGCGGCGTCGGCTTCGATCGCGGCGAGCACCGCTTGGATCGGGATCCGTCCGCTTGCGGCCAGCTGGCCGCCGGCGTGCCGCACCGCCGCACCGAACGGCGCGGCCCACAGGTTCTCCCAGACGAGTACCGCGGCCGAGCTGCCGGGCTCGATGGTCTCGGCGAGATCCTCGACGTCCTGCTCACTGAGCAGCATCGCGATCCCGGTCTCGAACCCTCGCAGCTGCCCGATCTCGCTGTCGTCCAGATCGGTCGACTCGAACGCCTCGAAGCTGCCGTCGGCATCCTTCATGAGGAACAGCAGGTCGAGGATCCGGATCAGGCCCCGGTCGACGTAGTCGGCGAGGATCGGTGCGATCTCTCCGGTCAGCTTGGTGCTCGGGAATTCGACCACGATCCAGTCGACCGGCCCCAGCTCATCGACGTTGACTGTCATGCTCTACCTCCAGCGGTCAGAGTTGTTGGATGGCTTCGATCCGGAAGGTCCGGATGGCTTCGGTGAACTCGCTCGGGCGAACCCGAAGCTCGACGCCGCGGTAGGCGGTGAACGGCGAAGCATCATCCGACCGTGCTGCGCCGGGAAGTCACGCCGGAGCTTCTGCTCATCGGTGAGCGCACGCGGTTCCGGCCGGTCCGGCGCGGGAGTGCACCCGCCGTGACTGTCCGGCGACACTTTCGCGTGAGCCTCCAAGCGGTGCTGTCTGCCCTCGTCCAGAGTCAGATGGTGAACCACTGTCCGCACGATCGGCCCCTTCCGTCCTGAGCAGCGCCGCTCGTCGGACGAGCCGGAGTCCCCGCAATCCGGGTACTCCACCGACGATTCGGCAGAACCCGGGTCACCGCATCACCCCTGCGGGACGATTGGCGTCGTGAACCCCGTAGCCGAGGGCCCGCGGGGCGACCGTTGCGTGGGGCAACCTTGATCTGCGGGCCGGTGGCTGCGGCTGGGGCGATTCATCCGGTGAGGGTGATGCCTCTCGCACGCTGGAACCCGTACTTTGCGAGGGCTCGCGGTTCGCCGAGCCGGCGGGGACTGATTCGGAGGACCTCATGGCTGTTGACCGGCATGCCCGCACGATGTTACCGATCCCTGACCGGCCGAAGCCAGGTCTGACGACGTACGACGCGAAGGACCCGGACACGCGCTTTCCTCCGATCGAGCCGCTGCTGCCACCCGACGGGGCCCCGAACGTTCTGATCGTCTTGCTGGACGACATCGGGTTCGGTGCGTCGAGCACGTTCGGGGGACCGTGTCGTACGCCGACGGCGGACCGATTGGCGGCGGGCGGGCTGTCTTACAACCGGTTCCACACCACGGCGCTGTGCGCACCGACCCGAGCCGCGTTGCTGTCCGGGCGCAACCATCACTCGGTCGGGATGGGCAGCATCACCGAGACCGCGACCTCGGCCCCCGGGAACAGTTCGATGCGTCCGAACACCAAAGCGCCGTTGGCGATGACGTTGAAGCTGAACGGGTACTCCACGGCCCAGTTCGGCAAGTGTCACGAGGTCCCGGTCTGGCAGGCGTCCCCGATGGGCCCGTTCGACGCGTGGCCGTCGGTTGGTGGGGGTTTCGAGACGTTCTACGGTTTCATCGGTGGCGAGAACAATCAGTGGGATCCCGCCTTGTACGAGGGCACCACACCGGTCGAACCGCCCGCGACCCCTGAGCAGGGCTACCACCTCACCGAGGATCTGGCCGACCGGGCGGTGAACTGGGTACGGCAGCAGAAGGCGCTGATGCCGGACAAGCCGTTCTTCGTCTACTTCGCGCCCGGCGCGACCCACGCCCCACACCATGTCCCGAAGGAGTGGGCCGACCGATACGCCGGCCAGTTCGACGACGGCTGGGACGTGCAGCGCGAGCGCACCTTCGCCCGGCAAAAGGAGCTCGGTGTCATCCCGGCCGACGCCGACCTGACGTCGCGGCACGCCGAGATTCCTGCCTGGGACGACATGCCGGACGAGCTCAAGCCGGCGCTGGCCCGGCAGATGGAGGTGTACGCCGGATTCCTCGAGCACGTCGACCACCACGTCGGCCGGCTCATCGACGCCATCGAGGATCTCGGGGTCCTGGGCAACACGATTGTCTACTACATGATCGGTGACAACGGTGCGTCGGCCGAAGGCACGCTCAACGGGGCCTTCAACGAGATGGCGAACTTCAACGGGATGGCCGCGCTCGAGACGCCGGAGTTCCTGGTCAGCAAGATGGACGAATTGGGCTCGCCCAGCTCGTACAACCACTACTCGGTCGGCTGGGCCTGGGCGATGAACGCCCCGTTCCAGTGGACCAAACAGGTGGCCTCCCACTGGGGTGGCACGCGCAACGGCACAATCGTGCACTGGCCGGAGGGGATCGAAGAACGCGGTGGGCTGCGGACACAGTTCACCCACGTGATCGACGTCGCCCCGACGATCCTCGAGGCGGCCGGGCTGCCCGAGCCGACGATGGTCAACGGCGTCCAGCAGTCCCCCATCGAGGGAACGAGCATGCTGTACACCTTCAACCATTCGGACGCGCCGGAAGCCCACGACCTCCAGTACTTCGAGATGTTCGGCAACCGGGGCATCTACCACCGGGGCTGGAGCGCCGTCACCAAGCACCGCACTCCGTGGGTCATGACCGGAGGCGCACTGCCGGCGTTCGACGACGACGTCTGGGAGCTGTACGACGGTTCCAGCGACTACAGCCAGGCCCACAACCTAGCTGCAGACAAACCGGAGATGCTCGCCAAGCTGCAACGGCTCTGGCTCATCGAGGCCACGAAATACAACGTGCTACCCATCGACGATCGCGGTGCCGAACGATTCGAGCCGTCGATGGCAGGGCGACCCACGTTGATCCACGGGAAGTCCCAACAGTTCTTCCCCGGAATGGGAAGGCTCTCGGAGAGCAGCGTGCTCAGCATCAAGAACAAGTCGTTCTCTGTCACCGCGGACGTGGTCGTCCCCGATAGCGGAGCCGACGGCGTGATCATCGCCCAGGGCGGCAGATTCGGAGGATGGACCGTCTACGCCAAGCAGGGCAAGGCCAAATTCGTCTACAACGTGCTCGGCATCCAGGAGTTCGCGACCGAGGCAGACATACCGATCCCAGCGGGCAACCATCAGGTACGCATGGAGTTCGCCTACGACGGCGGCGGCCTCGCCAAGGGAGGCGACGTCACCCTGTACTACGACGGCCGAGCCGTCGGCACCGGCCGGGTCGAAGCAACCCAGCCGATGATCTTCTCAGCCGACGAGACCACCGACATCGGCTACGAATCGGGCACCACCGTCACACAGGACTACACCCCTGTCACCAGCCGGTTCACCGGCAAGATCAACTGGGTACAGATCGACCTCGGCGACGACAATCACGACCACTACATCGACCCCGAAGAACGCCTCCGAATCGCCATGGCCCGACAGTAAGCAGTGCACTGCTTGGTCGCGGCTGCCGATCAGCGGGCGAGTCCGGTCGCAGTGCGGGGGTGAGGCCGGGGCAGCGACGGATCCGGGCTGCCTGTGGGAGAATCCGCCATGGGGGCCGACGGGTGGGTTACGGAGTACGTGCGCGTCGATGGGAAGTCTGTCCACCTGAAGCGCAGCTTGGGTGGTAGCGGTGTGCCTCTGGTCCATGTTCATGGCTTCGGCATCTCTGGTGCCTACCTGATGCCCACGGCACGAGTCCTGGCCGGTCGATGGCTGAACGTCGTCCCGGACCTGCCGGGCTACGGCCGCAGCGAACGGCGTGACCATGTCCTGGACATTCGCGCTCTGGCTGGCGCCCTGCTGTCGATCCTGGATGAACTGGGCATCGACCGGGCTGTGCTGATCGGGAACTCGATGGGTTGTCCGATCGGGCTTGAGGTGGCGCATGAGGCACCCGAGCGGGTCGATCGCCTTGTCCTGGTGTCTCCTGCCGGGGGCCTGCAGAACCAGCCGCTGCCTCGCGGGCTCGGTCAGTTGGTTCTGGACGTGATGCGAGAGCGCCTCGCGATGGTCCCGGTCGCGCTGCCGGACTACCTGAGGTTCGGGCCGATCAACGGCCTGCGCCTGTTCCACCAGCTGACCCTCTTCCCGTCCCTGGAGCGATTGCTTCACAGCCCCGTTCCGACGTTGGCCGTCCTCGGCGGCCGTGACCCGCTGATGCCGTCTCCGTCCCGTGTCGGTGAGGTGGTCCGGCTGGCTTCCGGGCATCTGGCGGTCGCGCTCGTAGAACGGGCGGCGCACGCCGTGAACTTCAGTCACCCCGAGGAGTTGGCGAACCTGATCGAGGCCTGGCTGGACGGCGCGCTGCTCGCTGGAGGCGCTCAACTCCCTGCCGGGGTTCGCGTGATCTACTCCTAAGAACCTCGCCGTCAGTCGAGCTGGGGACCGTTCAAGGCGTCTCGCAGGGCGGCCCGGGAGGTGATGCCGAGCTTTGGGGAACAGCTGGTACAGGTGCGTGCTGACGGTGCGTGGGGACAGATAGAGCCGCTCTCCGATCTGCTTGTTGGTCAGCCCTTCCGCCGCCAGCTGGGCGATCTCCAGTTGCTGGGGCGTCAGTGCGTCGATCGCCGCCACCGCCGGAGCGACGCGCTCGCCGGTCGCCCGCAGCTCGAGGGTCGACCGCTCCGCCCAAGGTCGTGCACCGAGCCGCTCGAACGCGGAGAGCGCCGAGCGAAGCTGGTGCCGAGCCTCCCCGATCGCCTTGGTACGCCGGAGCCGCTCGCCGTAGGCCAGTTGCAGGCGCGCTCGATGGAACGGCCAACGATCTGTGTCCGGCAGTTCGAGAGCCAGGTCGAACGGATCCCGGAACTGGTCGCCCGAGGCGAAGGCGCGCGCACCGGCGGCGACGAAGCGCAGACGGTCGGACAGTGCAGCGACCTCCGACGCCTCGAGTTCAGCCACAAGCGAGGTCGCCTCGTCATCGCGTCCGGCACGCACGGCGGCCTCTACGAGGTCGAACACCACCCAGAGCCACTGAGGTGACCCACGCCGAACCTCGCGCGCCCTCAGGTATGCCGCCTCGTGGTCACCCCTCCCGAGGTCGGCCAGAGCATCGCGTGGGCGGCCAACTGAACGCAAGACCGACCCGAAGAGACTCGGCATCCGTCGTCCGACGTAGGAATGTCGGCAAAGACTTGCGCCGACCTCCGAGGTGACGGCTGAGTGCCGCCGGAACCTACGTCGTCAGCGCCACTTCGGCCTGACTGCTTGCGAGCAGTATCCGCACGCCGTGCCGCGCTTGCACAGCCGCATCGAGCGAGTGCTGGACTCCGGCGGTCGTCACCGCACCGGCGATCAACAAGTAGACGACGTCTGCGATTTCCGGGCTGTAGCCGGCGTCGAGTACGACTCGAGTGACCAGAGCCCGGTGTTCGAGCTCGTGGTGATCGACCTCGGCGGCGACGGCGGGGTTCGTCGGACCCAACTCACAGTAAGCGTTCGTCCACGGGCACCCGCGGAAGGACGGCTCACGAAACCAGGCGTCGAGATGGGCGAAGAGCGCGAGAACCCGGTCCTCAGGAGAATCGGCAGCTGCTACCTGAGCCTCGAGCATCGCCATCAGGCGATCGTGCCGTCGCCGCAAGAAGGCAACGATCAGCTCGTCCTTGCTCGGGAAGAGCTGATAGATGCGTCGTAGCGGCAGGCCCGCGGCGTCTCTGAGCTCACTCATATTCGCCGCCTGGATGCCGCGAGCGTAGAACACCTGCTCCACGGCATCGAGCAGCTGGTCGCGCATGGACTCCTCGGTCAAGATCGCCGTCGGCATCGGCCCTCCGTTTGGGATGAGAATGACTCTTCTCTATAGTAGTCCTCGCGATGAGAATGATCATTCTCAGTCGGCATCCGCTCTCAGACGCGTGCCTGCGGCATGCCTGACCCCTCGAACGGTAGGAGCAGGAAACACAATGAGCTCTCAGAGCCGAACAACTCCGGTGCCTCCGGGCCTCAGTACGCGCAGGCTCCGCGTGCTGACATTCATCCTCGCCGCGGCCTCGGGCGTTTCGATCGCGAACATCTTCTACTCGCAGCCGCTTCTCGACCTGATCGCGCAGACGTTCGCCGTGCCCGACAGCACTGCCTCGATCGTCGTGACCGTGACTCAGCTCGGCTACGCGGCAGGGATCCTCGTGCTGATGCCGCTCGGGGACCTGATCGAGAACCGAATCCTCGCATCACGGGTGCTCATCGTGACTGCCATCGCATCCGCGGTCGCGGCTTTTGCCACGAACCTGCCGCTGTTCCTGGTGTTCTCGGCGATTCTCGGCTTCACGTCCGTGGTCGCGCAGATTGTGATCCCGGTGGCGGCCCATCTGGCCCCCGCCGGCCAGGGCGGACGGTACGTCGGGCAGGTGATGAGCGGATTGCTTCTCGGCATCATGCTTGCGCGGAGTGTCTCGAGCTTCCTCGCCGATCTCTGGGGATGGCGCTCGGTCTATGTCCTCTCCGCCGTGCTGATGGTGATCATGGCGCTGGTGCTGGCTGCGACACTACCCAGGCGCAAGCCCGACCATGCAGGCAGTTACGGCAGTCTCGTGGTGTCCATTTGGCGCCTCGTCCGGGAGGAGCCGGCGCTGCGGCGCCGTGCGGTCCTGCAGGCGCTCATGTTCGGGACGTTCTCCGCGTTCTGGACCTCGGTGACGTACGAGTTGATCAGGGAACACCACCTGTCGCAGACCCAGATTGCGATTTTCGCGCTCATCGGCGCTGCCGGCGCTGTCGCCGCACCGATCGCCGGACGCATCGGAGATCGTGGCCTCGGCAGGCCGGCGACCGGAGTTGTCTTCGTGCTGGCAGCGGTCGCCATGGCCGTGGCCGGTCTTGGCGTGCACAACCTGGTCGTTCTCGGACTCGCGGGAGTACTGCTCGACCTTGCGGTTCAGGGCAGTCTGGTGCTCAGCCAGCAGGAGATCTACGCGCTCAGGCCAGAAGCACGTTCGCGGCTCAACACTGTCTTCATCGGCAGCGTCTTCGTCGGCGGCGCCATCGGATCGGCACTGTCCGGAGTGCTGTACGAACACGCAGGCTGGAGCGGCGTCGCTGTCCTCGGCATCGTGTTCGCGTTGATCGGCATTGGCATCTGGAGCGCGTCGCAGCTCTTGCATCGCGCGACGCGACTCAACAGCGAGAAAGTTGCCAGCAGCATCCATTGAGAGCTGCGCTGGCAAACCCCTGCTCGCTGGCTCCGCGACTCGACGGAGGAACCAGTGGTGGAGGACAAGCTGTCCAACGGTGCCGAAGCTCGGCGGCGGGCGGTCGAGCTGGTCAGGAGAGCTGAGTCCATGCCGCCGTACAACGGTCGAGCCGTCACCTGGTGCCTGAAGCAGTACGCCTGATGCGAGAAGCCTGGAGGTGACGTAGAACCAAGTACCGCGCCGTCTGCTGACCGCGCGACCAAAGCGAAGCCCCGGACGTACTGAAGTGCTCGTAACACCTCAGGCCATCCGGGACTTCGTTCGTCGCCAACCATGCGGCAGGCGCGTGCCTAAGGCAACGACCAACGCTCGGCACTTCCGTGCAATGACAGGAACTCGCCAGTGGTTGGTAGGCGGGACCGGCACGCTGAACTGCTGAGACCTTCCGTTTTGTCGGGCGGTCTAGCGCACGCGGGCTGGAGTTTGCTCATGTCGGGCGACGTGGAGCTGGACGCGGTGGTGCAGGTCGTCGCGTCCGACCATGCGGTGCAGGTCGTGGCTGGTCTGTTCGGCTGCGGCTTGGACCGTGCCGAGATCGGCGGTCGGTTCGATCGTGAGGTTCAGTTCGGCGACGAGCTGCCCCCGATCGGAGACCATGCGTCCACTGGAGCTGCGCACGCCGGCGGTCTGAGTCAGTCTTTCTCCAGCCGCCGTGGCGGCGGCCTTCGCGTCGGCGGTGAGCAGTCCGGTGTGGCCGCTGCCCGCCAACCGCAGTCGGCGGACACCGCGGCTGCGGAAGTGCCTGATCAGCCAGACCAGGCCGAGCAGCACCAGTAGCACCCCGGCAGCCCCTGTTGCCCAGGGCCACCACGCGGTCCGGGTGGCGGCGGGCAGCCAGCTGAACCGCAGGCGCTCAGGTGCGTCGGGGATGAGGTCGAACCGCCATCCGAGGCCGACGGCGCCAGCCGCGACGAGCCCGGCGCCGAGTACGAATGCGACCACCCGATCCACCGCGATCACTCCACGTCCCATCTCAGTGCTCCTCGACGACGCGCTTGCGGATCCGTGGCGGTGGCGACAAGACCGCGAGCCGTTCACCCACGGTCGTGTCCAGCTCGGTAGCGACCCGGTCGGTGTCGCCAATGGCCCGGACGGTGAGCCGCACCGTCCTCCGCCGGGACTTGGCCGAGACGGAGACGACAGAGTCCACCGACTCCGCGGATTCGGCGGCCAGGCGGGCGATGTCGCGGCGCCGGATCCAGACGCCGTCGCGCCCGACGGCAGAGTGGGTGACGCGGCGCGGTTTCAGTGCCGCGACCAAGAAGAACAGCCCTACAACCACGGCGATGATGCCGGCCGGGATCGTCCAGTCACCTGGTTGGATCGTCTCGAGTCTGCCGGCCAGCCATTCGGTCCACGATGGTCCGCGCACCGCGCCCGCGGCCTGCAGAGCGTCATGGACGCCGACGACGCCGACTGCGACGGTGGCAACCGCGGCGAGGATCCCGATCGGCGCGACGGCGGCCGTGCCGGCCGGCCGTTTGGCGGTTTCGTTGCTCATGTCACGTCCTCGTCCCCGGCACCGATCGCGGCTGGTGCCGGCGCGCCGGCCGCGACGGCCACGATGCGAACCGCGACCGAATCGACGGCCAGCCCGGTCAGCTCGGAGACTTGTTCGGCGACCTGCGAGCGGACAGCAGCGGCGGTATGGGGCAGCGGGCGCCCCCAGCGCACGGCGACCTTCACATCCAGCCGGACATGTTGACCTGCCACCTTCGCAGTCGCGTTCGGTAGGCCGCCGCCGAAGGTGGCCGGCTGCC
Source organism: Kribbella pratensis (assembly GCF_004365355.1). Taxonomy (GTDB): domain Bacteria; phylum Actinomycetota; class Actinomycetes; order Propionibacteriales; family Kribbellaceae; genus Kribbella. Next base: position 572,258 of record NZ_SODP01000003.1, read on the forward strand.
GCTCCACCTCGTCCACCCGCCGAGCGGCAACCTCGGCGATACGTTCCACTACTCGGGAACCGATGTCCAAATGCCCCCGCAGGCCGCTGTCGGCAGTCCGGTTCGGAACACGGTCGCCGGGTGGTGCGTCCGTTGCTGCTGACGGAGCCGCCGATGCCGACGTACTCATGTCAGTGGATGTGTCAGCCACGCCTGCGGCGCGACATCAGGTCGTCGAAGGACTTCGAACCGCCGTCGGCGAGCAGGCCGACGGCGAAACCGGTCGCCCCCAGGACCAGTGCGAGCAGGAAACCGATGAACCCGCCGGCCGCGGCCGCGACGGCGACCAGCAGCCCGGCGAACAGGCCAATCACAGGGATGTTCATGAATTCTCCTTCCGGAGGTGCCCAGCGCCTGACCGGCGCATCACTGGCGCCCGGCAACGGGCGGGTCACTGCCAGGCCGGGAATCCTCTGCATGCCGCTGCACGAGGTCTTCGACCGTCACATAGACCGGTAGGCCGGCGAACGGTTCGACCGCGGATCGGACGGCATCGGCGGTGGCACGGATGGGATAGTCCCAATAAAGCGTGACGTGGACCTCGACCCGCCGGTCGGCGATCCGTACACCGGTAACCCGGCCGCCGGGGAGGTAGGTGCCGATCTCGCCGAACATCCCACCGTGCAGGTCTGCCACACCCGGCACCGACCGGGCCGCGGTGGCGATCCGCCCGGACAGCTCGGATGCGTCGGCAGGGGTCACTGGACCCGGCGCTCCGCTACGACCTCGGCCTCGCCGGTGTCGTCGTCGTCCTCCTCCTCGAGGTGGATGTCGTTGACGGCGACGTTCACCTCGGTGACCTCCAGCCCTGTCATCCGCTCGACCGCGTCAATCACGTTACGCCTGATGCCTTGGGCGAGGTCAGCGATGCTGACGCCGTACTCCACCACGATCGCGAGATCGATTGCGGCCTGGGTCTCTCCGACCTCGACCCCGACGCCCTGGGACATGTTGGTCCGCGATCCCGGGATCCGTTCCCGCAGCATCCCCACCGCGCGCGCCGTACCGCCGCCGAGATTGTGTACCCCGGTCACCTCCCGCGTCGCGATCCCAGCGATCTTCGACACCACGGTGTCCGCGATCATCGTTCTGCCCTGCTCGCTGCTCAGCGCTCCGCTGCCGCTGGCACCGACTGCCATGCCACCGGACGCCTTCACGGCCTCGGTGCCGGCCCTGGTCTCGGTCATCAGCTGGCCTTCTTCCTGTCTTTCCGATGTCGCCTCTCTACAGGTTGGACGAGGCGGCCGGTCGGAACCTCACGCAATGACTCACGAAAACTTCCTCGGTCCGTGTTCATCGGTTTGAATCGATGTGTGAACGGGGTTGCACCCATTCCCCTACGCGCTGGAGATGCCGAAGCAGAGGCCTGGGCCACCTCGAGCGACGCCACACTACGGCGCGCTGCGGCGCTGGGCGATGTCGAAGCCTTCGCCGCGATCATCGACCGGCACGGACCGTCGATGTTCCGCTACGCCCGCCGTATGCTCAACGACCAGGGTGACGCTGAGGAGGTGGTCCAGGATGCCTTCGTCGCAGCCTGGAAAGCCCTCCCGGACTTCCGCGGCGACGCTACGCTGCGGACCTGGCTGTTCACCATCACCGGCCGCAAGGCCGTCGACCTGTTCAGGAAGAAACGCGCCGTCCCGGTCGAGGAGACCGCCCTCACCGACCTGCCTGCGCCGGGCACAGACCCCGCAGGGCAGGCAGTCGAGACCGGACTGCTCGACGCACTCGGAGCGGCCTTGGCCGACCTGCCCTGGCTTCAGCGCGCCGTCTGGTTGCTCCGCGAAGTCGAACAGATGAGCTACACCGAGATCGCCATCGTGCTTAACACCAGCCCCACCGTCGTCCGCGGTCAGCTCGCCCGCGCGCGGGCCAACCTGAAGCACCGGTTGGAGGCCTGGCGATGACCGACGACGTCCTGAGCCGCGCCGGCCACGCAGCCCGCACTCACGTCGAACCAGGCTGGGTCGACATCTCGGCCACCATCAAGCAGCGACTCCGAACCATCACCCGACGGTCGCGGCCGATCCGCGCTGCAACTGACGACGGCATCACGCTCTTCGTCACCGACCACGTGTTGATCAGCGCCCTCCGCCGGGCAATCGCCGAACTGCGCTGCGAGCTGGACCGGGTCCAGCTGATTTGCGATGGCGACACCTGTACCGGCGCCGTACTCCATCTCGTGACTTCGTACGGCCAGGATCTGCACGAGGTCGCCCGCCACGTCCGAAGCACCGCCTACGGAGTTTTCACCGACCTCCTCGGCCCGATCGATCCACCCTTCGGCGCCGACGGAATCGACATCGTCATCACCGACCTCACCACCGACTCGGACCACCACTGACGGTGCAGTGGCCCGGACTCACCGCATGAGACGTTCCGCAATTGCCCCCTGCCTCCCGTCAAGGTGGCTGGGCCGGTTTCTGCGAGGGATGCTTGGCTGACACATACGTGTCGAGGCTGCGCCCGTGGGCGGATCGCCGGGTAGGAATGGTCACACGGTGGGGTCCTGACTGGCTTAGCGCCGTGCCACCATGGACGTAGTCTCGCTCAGGAGGCCACGACATGACAGCATCGAACACCGTAAGCGGCGCGACCCAGACCGCTCCCGTGGCGACGAGCCTCGCACCTGCGCTGAGTGACCTGCGAGAAGCGGCCCTGCTGTACGCCACTGCGAAGGCGTCGCGGAAGGTGGAGGACTGGGCCGACGATCTGAACGATTTTGTGGCAAGCGGAGGGCCCACCACGCAGGCGGTCGTCGGAGGGCTGAAAGCCATGCTGCGGGGAGACAACCCTGTCTGGGCTGCGATCAAGGGTGCTTGGTCGGGGGCGAGCACCGAGCTGAAACTGGCTGTGGTGTTGATCTTGATACTGACGCTATTGCTGGGTCCTGTTGTACTGCTCGTGCTTGTGCTCGGGCTCCTGGTCGCCGCGCTCGTCGCAGGCATTCGAGCCGCCACACGGTGATCAGTCCCGGATCGAAGCGCGACCAGCCTCAGCCACAATGACGGTCACGTTGCAAGGCGCGGGCAGTCCTCTCCGGACCGCCCCGATAGCCGCGGCCCGTCAGGTTTGGGTCAGCGCGAGTCAAGGGGCGAGCGTGCTCGCTCGCGAAGCGACCTGCCCTTAACGCGTGCCGCACCCCACTTCCCATGATCTGCTAGCGGGGCGATGCGGAGCCCCCGGTCCAGTGTCGGTCGGCAGAACATCTGCTCCGAGGAGTAGGAGTGACGTCGGAGGCCACTTTGACTGTCTCCCGTCGCCAGCAGTTCGCACCACGAATGGCCCCACGCGGACGTCAGCGCCGGAGCCTCACTCTCGGCACTTTGCGTCTGACCAGCGCATTTTGTGTGGTGCCCCCGGCAGGATTCGAACCTGCGACGCACGGTTTAGGAAACCGACGCTCTATCCCCTGAGCTACGGGGGCGCACGTGCGGGGACAGCTTAGCGTTCAGCCGGTCAGGGCGGTGACGCCTAGGTGACCGGTGATGGATTTGTAGCGTTCGGCGTAGAGGGTGGTGCAGCGGGAGGCGGCGCAGCCGGCGCCGGCGAAGGCTATGCCGCGGACGGTGGCGGAGCTGGTGCCGCGGCGGGTGTAGACGGGGCCGCCGGAGTCGCCGCCGATGATGGCGACCAGTCCGCCGCGGGTGGCCCGCATGACGTACGTCGTGCAGCCGTCGGAGTCGCAGTACTTCGCCGAATTCGATCGGACCGTGAGGCCGCACAGCGACGTACTGAAGCTGCCGGACTGGCAGACCACTGTGCCGACGCCGGGGTCGCCGCCGCCGGTGACGGTGCGGGTGTTGACGGTGTCGCCGGGGCCGTCGGTCCAGATCTTCGCGCCGTATGCGCTGCCGGTGACCAGTGACTGGTCGTAGTCCGGGTAGTTCGTCCGCAGGGTCGTGGTGCCGTAGTAGTTGGTGCCCGACTTCCACACCGTGCCGGCAGCACCGCAGTGGCCGGCAGTGACCGTGCCACGTTGGCCATTAGAGCGCCGTACGACGGAGAAGCCGGCGGTGCAGTTCTTCAACGCGGAGGTGATTCGCGCACCGCCCCAGTGGCCGCCCTTCGGGGTGTCGCTCAACCGGGTCGTCCGTGCGAGCGAGCTGGCAACGACCTGTACGCCGGACAGCTTGCGGAGTCCGGCCTGGGACGCGGGGGAGGTGGTCGCCTGGTCGTACTCGACGACGACGTTCTCGGTCACCGGGTCGAGGTCCGCGGCGAACGTCGTACTGCCCGCGTCCGATGACCAAGCGCGGGCGCCGACGGCGTTCCAGGCGTCGGCGATCGACTGGGACGAGCGACAACTGCGCTCCACCCGGACCATCTGCTTGCCGGCGGCCGGCAGGTTGCGGTCCATCGCGGACTGGTACTTCTTGGCGTCCAGCCGCGCGGAGTCGACGACGACCTTGTAGCCGGTCGTGGCCGAGCCGACCACGCCGATGACGCCCTGGCTGAGCCCGTACGGCAGGCCGGACGTGGGACGGCCTGTTGCGTCGAGCGGCTCGAGCGAACTGACGGCGGCGGAGATGCCGTCCCCGAGCGACTCGCCGAGCGGCCGGGCGTCGGATGCGGAGGTCGGTTGCGCCAGCCGCTTCGCGTCGGTCGAGCTCGCACTCGGTTGTGCGTGAGAACACGCCGCAGCGCCCGCGACCGCATCCGACGAGGGCACGGTGAGGGCAACTGCGAAGAGTGAGACTGAGCCGAGGGTGAGCAGCGGGACGGTAACAGAGAGTCGCACAAAGCTCCCAAGATCGGTGGACCGGCCACTAGATGGTCCGGTCAGGGACTCCGTTCCGTCAAGAGCCGATCACCGTCCGCGAGCAATTGCGACTACCGTGCGCGAGCGTAACTCGCAAGTTGACGCCCGTCGGCGTCGAAGAACTGCAGCGTGTCGCCGTCGATGGCGACCCGCTTCGCCGCCTTCAGTACGCCGGTATGCGGCACGTTGTCGCAGCCCATCAGGTGCTGCGGCCCGGACGTCGCGGAGAACGCGCCGCGCTGGCCGATGCTGTACGTACCTTGCAGTCCGTTGCAGCCGTCCGAACCCGTCCACGTCCCGTCAGCGCGGAACACCAGCACCGGATCGTCCGGCCGCGCGGCCTTCAGCGCCCTGAACCCGGCCATCTGGAGCGGTCGCCAGGTGCCGGACACCGTCTGAGCCGTCGGCGGCTGCGGCGTTGGGGTCGCCGAGACCGGCGCCTGCCCACCCGCGACCGGCGGCTGGCTGGGCCTGTCGCTCGAGCCGGCCAGTCCGAAGCCGGCGACGGCGATCGCCGCGACCGCGAGCGCGGCCGCGCCGGAGATGATCCACGTACGCCGTCGCGCCCGCTGCGCGCCGATGGTGGCTCGCTCGGTCAGGTCGGTGGACTCTGGCACCGAGGCGGCGGCGCGTTCGAAGGTACCCCGCAGGTCATCCTCGAGATCGGTGTTGCTCACGACAACCTCTCATCAACACGGTTGGTCTTCTTTGCGTCCCGTAGCGAGGCGAGCGCTCGGCTCGCGGTCGCACGCACGGAGGACGGTTTGATGCCGAGCACATCGGCGATCGTCTGGTCGTCCAGATCCTGGTAGTAGCGCAGGACCAGCACGACCCGTTCCCGGGCGGACAAGGTGGCAAGAGCTCGCCAGAGGTCGTCGGAGTTCGCTATGTCCGTGGCGTGATCGGGCACTGCGCCCTGCGGGTCGATCTCGGCCGTCGGCGCCTCGCTGTACGAGCGCCGCCGGGTCATCGACAGGAACTCGTTCACCAGGATGCGCCGGACGTAGTGGTGTGGATCGTCCGCGTTGCGCACCTTCCGCCACGAGCGGAACGCCTGCATCAGCGCGATCTGCGCAAGGTCCTCCGCCCGCTGGTAGTCGCCGGAGACGGTGAACCCGAGCCGCACCAGTTCTTGTCCACGGGCGGATACGTACTCCTCGAACTCCACTCGCCACTCCCTGGCTGGGCGTACAACTCCTCACACCTATTAGACGCATCGAGCCGCCCACGTGCTGCAACCGTTCCCGCACAGTTCGATCTCGCTAGTCGAGCAGGAATCCCCGGACCGCTTCCTGGCCGCGAGGATCGCGCTGCACGCTGTGGCCGCTGCCGGGAATGACGACCAGCTCCGCGTCGCGTGCGTGCGCCTGCTCCCATCTGGACCAGTCCAGTGGGCAGAACAGGTCGTTGCTGCCGTGCAGGATCAGCGTGCGTGGCAACAGTTCCTGTGCGGCCGGGTACGTCGACACGCGGCCGGCCGGCCAGCGCAGGCAGCCCTGGATCATGAGCTGGTTGCGCGCGGTCGCTACGTCGTACGGGTACAGCCGCTTCGGGTCCAACCGTCGTACGGCGTCGTGGAGAGCTGTCTCGCGCTTGGGTTGCCCGACCATGGAAAACGGAGGTCCGAGCACAGGGTGGCCATGTGCAGGCCGGCGGAGAGGGTGCCGTACGCGAGACCTTTGCTCGTGGTTTGTTGGAAGAGCTCCTTCAGACCGGTGTCGTCGCCATTGCGTGCGGCGTGCAGGGTGGCCGGGATCCCTTTGAGCGTTGGATTTACCGAGTTGAGACTGGCGACCGACAACGACTCCATCAGGTCGGTCCCGCTGACACCGTGCTGCACCAGCCAGGCCAGGTCTGCCACCGGGTCCGTCGTACATCTTGGATCTTGACGGCACGCGGCCTTGAGCACTGGTCCGGTCGCAGCCATCAGATCGACGCCCATCGGGTCGAAACCCTTGTGCGGTACGACGGAGTCCAGCACGAGCGACTGCACATGGTCCGGGTACTTCAAGCCGTACTGCGCCGCGGTGAAGCTCCCGTACGACGTACCGTCGAGCGTCAGCCTGTCTACCTTGAGGGATTGGCGCAGCTGCTCGATGTCGTCGACGGTGTCGGGCGTGCCGTAGTACCCGAGACCTGTGCCGATCCGCTGCGCGCATTCGTCGACGGCGGTCGGAGGCGCTGTCAGGAAGTCCGAGCCGCCCACAGTCTCTTGTAGTGCAGGGCAATTGATGCCGTTCGGACCTGTGCCACGTTGGTCGAGCATGACGAGGCGGTACTCGCGCAGTACGTCGGGATGCACGTTGCGCTTGAGGCTGGGCAGGAGCGGTACGCCGGGCTGGCCGGGGCCGCCGGTGAGGAGGAGCAGAACGCCGCGTGGTGCGTCAACGTTGTCGGCCGCGATGACCGCGAGATCAAGCGACTGGCCGTGTGGTTGTTGACGGTCGAGCGGGACGTGCAGCGTCGTACACGTAAAGCCTGCGGTACAGGGCTTGTCGTCCGCTGGAGCCGAGCAGGCACTGCAGGCGAGGACCAGCGCGCACAGCAGCCGGATCGTTCGCATGCATCAGCGTGCGGCAACGCGCCGACCGCCGCAACCTGCCTCGCGGGTCGACCTCTGGAGGGACCCGCAAGGCAGGCGCGGGTAACCCCGCTTCGGACGGCTTCGGGGTGCGCGTCCGGCGCGGGGGGTCAGCGGAGGCCGAGCGACTTGACCAGCTCGGCGGTCACCTGGCGCGGCGCCGGCAGGGTGCCCGGCTTGCCCTGACCCTCCAGGGAGGTCGGCACCAGGCGGCGGCAGCCGAAGGCTTCGGCCGTGATCGACAGCACGCCGCGGTCGTTGTCGGTGAACCGCATGACGTAGGTCGGGCCGAGTTCCTTGGTGCAGATCGCCGGCTTCTTGGCGACGGGTTTCGCCGCGTTCACCAGGGCGAACAGGTCGGTCGCCTGCTTGCCGGTGCGCTTCGTCGTCACGGTCGCGTAGTCCTGCCCGGATGCCGCGGCGTCGTACTGGCAGATCGTCACGCTGACCGGGTTGAACGTGGAGGTGACGGCACCCTGGCCCCAGACCACCTTGTCGGTGGCAGTGCGGACGGCCGCGATGGTGTCCGGGCAGTCGGTGCTGGGTGTGCCGCTGGGGGTGGGTGACGGCGTGGGGGTGCCGGGGGTGGTCGGCGTGTCTGTGGGCTGGGCGGCGGGCGGAGAGGTGGCGTTCTCGTTACCGCAGGCGGCGGTGACACCAAGAACAGCCACGACGAGCGTCGCACCGATCAGGCCCCGTGTCCGTAATGCACTCACGACTCGGTCCTTCCGGGTTGGCAAGGTCACCCATCATGCTCGAAGGGCGTCACGTCGTGCGTGCCAGAACATCACGGCGGCGCATCGTTCCGGTCACGCCGCCGGATCGTTCGGCAACCGAGGCAGACCTGTAACGTCCACGCGCTGGTCGCACGTATCACCCCCGGGGACAGCTCAGTCCGGGGACGGCTCACTCTCGGGATGGCTCACTCTCGGGAGAACTCATTCCCGCAGCGCCCCGGCGACTCGGTAATCTGGAGACATGACGAGCCCGTACGAAGACGACGAGCCGCTGCTGCCGGAACAGACCCGCGACGACGACCCGCGGACCTGGGGTGACAACGACTTCGGCAGCGACGACGACGATCGCATCCTGAACGAGGTCCCCCCGCACCACGGATGACCGTGCTCCTGATCCACGGCGGCCTCTGGGAAGCCATGGACGCAGCGGCGTTCTGGGGTACGACGGGGATCCAGGCGGGACTCACGTCGTACGGCGTCGAGGTGCTCGCGCCTGACCGGCCGCAGTGTGCCAGTGGGTGGGACGTCGAGGTCGAGGCTCTCGGTGAACAGCTGGCGAAACGTGCCGGTCCGGTAAGGATCGTTGGCGCCTCCAATGGGTGTACCGTCGCCGTGCTGCTGGCGCTGAAGTTTCCTGCGGTGGTCGATCGCCTGCTGCTGGCCTGGCCCGCGACCGGCGACGACGCCGCCGCGAACGAACGCGCCCGAGCCGGTTTGGTGAACCGCGGGTGCCCGCCCGACGCAGCCGAACGCCTGCTGACCGGCCGCATTCTGCGTGGTGTGACGGACCAGGAACTCGCGGCGCTGGCACGTATTCGGGTGGCGGTCCTTCCGTCGGTGCCGGAGAATCCGTCGCATCAGCGGAAGACGGTCGACGCGCTGTTGCAGTCGATCCGGGGGAGTCGTGAGCTGGCCGGGTGTCCCGAACCGCCGACGCCCGCCTTCCGGAACAGCCCGCAGTACCTGGATCAGCTGGTGCGAACGATCGTGGAGTTCGTCAACTGAGGGGGAGAGCGTGGAACTTCGGGGGTTTTCCGACGAGCACGGCGTCCAGGTCGCGAGTTGGGCCTTGGATGCGAAGGAAGTGGCGTTGCTGTCCGGGCGGACGGAGTACCCCTTCCCGGAGGATCTGCTGACGAACTGGCGGACGGTCGAGAAGGACATCCACTCCTATCTGTTGTTCGACGGCGATCAGCCGGTGGGATACGGCGAGATCTGGCTGGACGACGAGGAGGACGAGGTCGAGCTCGCCCGGATCATCGTGGACCCGAAGCTCCGCGGTCGCGGGGTCGGCGGCGAGCTCGTCCGGGCGCTGCTCGGGCCGGCGCTGGACGCCGGGTACTCGGAGGTTTTCATCAGAGTCCGGCCCGAGAATGTGCCGGCGATCCGCGCCTACCACGGCAGCGGCTTCGTCGACGTCCCCGCCGCCTTGATGGAGGAGTGGAACGACGGCCAGCCGGTCCCGTACCGCTGGATGCGCTACGCCGGTGAGCAGGTGGACGACGGCGAGCTCAGGGGGTGAGGTTTTGCGCCCACCTGCTTGGTGTCTGGTCTTCTGTTGACAGGCTTACTGCAGCGGTTACCGGTGGCCGTCAGAGGCTGGCGGTTTACAGCTGGCGGGCGCGGAGCAGATCGCGGATCTCGGTGAGCAGCTCCTGGTCGGTGGTCAGCGGGTCGGGCTCCGGCTCCTGGCCGCGCGCACGACGCTCGGCCAGCTTGTTCAGCGGCATCACGATGAGGAAGTAGACGGCCGCTGCGACGAACAGGAAGTTCAGCGCTGCCTGAAGGATCGCGCCGATCGAGAAGTGTGCCTTGTTGATTTCGAACGACCAGACGCCGCTGATGTCGGCCTTGCCGAAGATAGCGGCGACCAGCGGGTTGATCAGGTTGTTCACGATCGCGGTGACGATATTGCTGAACGCTGCGCCGATCACGACGGCGACCGCAAGGTCGATGACGTTCCCGCGCATGACGAATTGTTTGAAGCCCTTGAGCATGTGGGGTGCCTCCACGAAGCGGGTGTTTTTGTACCCGAGAAACCTAGGGCCGCGAGCTTCCGAGAGCGAGGTACCGCGCCGGGCGGGCAACGCATCGTGCGACCACATGCTCGCTGGGTAATCAGCTTGTGTCGGGTGTCAGCGCCACGGTGATGCGCGAGTTCGTACTGGCCTGGGCCAGTCGGGTCGCGATCTCCGGCGTTGTCGCCACCACGATCAGCGCGCCGGCCGTTGCTGAACGCGGCGCCGGCAGGGCGACCACTCGAACACTTCGGCCGAGCAGGCTCGCGGCGTCGGCAGTCGTGCTCGATGCCGCGTAAAGATTGACGTGGTCGCCGACTCGTAGGAGGGCGCTGATGTCGGCGTCGTCGACGCGGAACGGATAGGCGAGCGAGCCAGGCGGCACGGCTGGTGGCGCCAGGAACCTGGCGTCGGTGAGTGGCTCGCCGGCTCTGACCGGTCCGGTCAGCAGCCGCGCGGTCAGATCGGCGCCGGGTCTGAGGGCACCGGAAGGCACCGCGCCGGGCGGCAGGCCGACCGTACGCAGGTCGTCGGGCGTGGGCACAGCTCCGCCGGTCAAGTCGCGCGCGGCGGCCAGCACCGCGACGGTCGGCGGTGGAGAAGGGGAGAGGGCAAGAAGGCCGAAGTACACCGCTGCCGCGGCGGCAACGCCGGCCAGCAGCCGACGGTGCCACCGGGCGGCCCGGAGCAGATCACGAAGCAGGGAAGGGATTTTCATGCCGGAGAAGATACGAACTTCTCCGGCATCCCTACCGGTTATCCACAGAAAAGATCAGGCGGCGCTGGTGCTCGAGGACGACGAACTGCCCGACGAGGAGTCCTTCGAGGTCGACGAGGACTTCGACGACTCCGACGACGAGGACGCGGACGACGAGCTGCCGGAGCCCGACGAGGACGACGACTCGGACTTCGCCGGCACCGAACCCTTGCCGGTCGAGCGGCTGTCGGTCCGGTAGAAGCCGGAGCCCTTGAACACGACGCCCACGGCGTTGAAGACCTTGCGCAGGTTGCCCTGGCAGTTCGGGCACACGGTCAAAGCATCGTCCGTGAAGCTTTGGCGCACCTCGAGCGCTTCACCACAGTCGGTGCACTGGTACTGGTACGTCGGCACGGTCGGTTCCCTTCAAGCCGCTGGCACTCCTACTACCCGACTGCTAATAATGCGCCAGCGGCCCGAAGTATTCCAACTCAGCCCTGTCGGCGCACCGTGAAGTTCCAGCAACCGGCCACCACGTTCCGCACCTGGACGGTGTCCACGGCCGGGTCGTCGAACAGTCGTTTCAGCTCGGTTTCACTCGTCCCGGGCTCTGCGACGACACCGTCCAGCATCTGACCCGCGACGTCGTACGGCCGCAGTACCGCCAGCCGGTCCCGGAAGTCGAGCGGGAAGCCCTCGGCCGGCCCCGGGCAGTCCGTCACGTGCACGAAGACCGGCCCGATCTCGGCGTACGGCCCGCCGGCTTCCATGGGCCGGTGTGCGATCAGCGCGATCTGCTCGCCGGCGCCCGCGAGCCTCAGGCAGCAGCGGAGCGGCTCGCCGCCCCCGACGGGCGCGAAACGACGGCGTTTCCGAAGTCGTCGTACCCGTTGCAGCGAATGCGGTCCAGCTCGGAATCCGGTACGCCCTCATACCTCAACTCTGCGTTCATGTCGAGGAAACGCAGAGCAACGCAAAGTTGTGAGGGACCCCATTTGGGGTGCGCGGGCGGATTCTCTACGGTTGGTCCGTGCCTCGCCTGCTTCGACTCGTCGTCATCAGCGGAATCGCCCTCGCCACGGTCCTCGTGGTGATCGCCGGGACCGTGATCTTCGTCGTACGCCACTCGTTCCCGACGTACGACGGATCGATCGAACTGAACGGTCTCGACGGCGACGTCAACGTGGTCCGGGACGCGAACGGGATCCCGCAGATCTACGCCGACACCCCGGCCGACCTGTTCGCCGCACAGGGATACGTGGCCGCGCAGGACCGGTTCTTCGAGATGGACTTCCGTCGGCACGTGACCGCCGGCCGGCTGAGCGAGCTGTTCGGCAAGGACGCGCTCGAGACCGACAAGTTCGTCCGGACCCTCGGCTGGCGGCGGGTCGCCGAGCAGGAGCTTCCGCTGCTCAGCCCGAGCACCCGCGAGTACCTCGACGACTATGCCCGCGGCGTCAACTCATACCTGTCGACGCACAGCGGCTCGGGCCTCAGCCTGGAGTACGGCGTACTGTCCCTGCAGCCCGGTGGCCCGAAGAACTACACCCCGGAGCCGTGGACCGCGGCGGACTCGCTGGCCTGGCTCAAGGCGATGGCGTGGGACCTCGGCGGCAACCTGGACGAGGAGATCACCCGGACCAAGCTGCTGGCCGCGTTCCCGGCCCGCAACATCGAGAGCCTGTACCCGGCATACCCGTACGACCGGAACCAGCCGATCATGTCGAGCGGCTCGATCGGCAAGGACGGCAAGTTCACGACCGCGGCGGTCAGCCCCGAGCTGCGCCGCGGCATGCTGACCCAGGACCTGCTCAAGTCACTCGACTCTGTGCAGAGTGTCGCCAAGGGCCTGCCGGAGCTGCTCGGTCAGGGCGACGGCGTCGGTTCGAACTCCTGGGTCGTCTCCGGTGACCACACCACCACCGGCAAGCCGCTGCTGGCCAACGACCCGCACCTCGGCGCGACCATGCCAGGCATCTGGACGCAGGTCGGTCTGCACTGCAACAACGTCGGCAAGGCCTGCCCGTTCGACGTCTCCGGCTTCAGCTTCTCCGGTCTGCCCGGTGTGGTGATCGGCCACAACAACGCGATCTCCTGGGGCTTCACCAACCTCGACCCCGACGTCCAGGACCTGTATCTGGAGCGCATCGACGGCAACAACGTCCTCTACAACAACAAGTGGCGCGCGATGGCCACGCGCGAGGAGACGTTCAAGGTGGCCGGCGAGGACAAGCCGGTGAAGATCACCGTCCGCGAGACCCGGCACGGTCCGCTCATCTCCGACGTCGGCGACGACGAGCGCAAGGTCGGCGAGCAGGCGGCGACGCAGGCGAAGTACCCGAAGGCGTACGGCGTTGCCCTGCAGTGGACAGCGCTCAACCCGGGCAAGACCGCCGATGCGCTGTTCGCGATCAACACCGCGCAGAACTGGACCGAGTTTCGCGCCGCCGCGCAGCAGTTCCAGGTCCCCTCGCAGAACCTCGTGTACGCCGACACCGACGGCCACATCGGCTACCAGTCACCTGGACTGATCCCGATTCGCGCCACGGGTCGCGGTGACTGGCCTGTGCCGGGCTGGGACCCGAAGTACTACTGGAAGGGCTACATACCCTTCGATGCGTTGCCGACCGAGTTCGATCCACCGAGCGGGATCATCGTCACCGCCAACCAGGCAGTGGTGCCGAACACCTACACCTACTACCTGACGAACACCTGGGACTACGGCTACCGAAGTCAGCAGATCCTCGAGCGGATCCAGTCCGCCGGCAAGCTGGACGCGAACGCGATGGCGTCGATCCAGCTGGACACCAAGAGCAAGGTCGCCGAGATGCTGGTGCCGTACCTGCTCCGGATCAGCATCGACGACGCGTTCGACAAGCAGGGCCAGGACACCCTGCGGAACTGGGACTTCACCCAGCCGCCGGACTCCGCCGCGGCCGCGTACTTCAACGTGGTCTGGCGTAACCTGCTCGCGCTGACGTTCCACGACCAGCTCCCGGAGGGCACCTGGCCGGACGGCGGCTCGCGCTGGTTCGAGGTGGTCCACACGCTCCTCGGCCAGCCCAACAGCGGCTGGTGGGACAACATCGGCACGCCGCAGAAAGAGAGCCGCGACGACATCCTGCGCGAGGCCCTGGTCAACGCGCGGACCGAGATCACCCAGAAGATGGCGCGCGAGCCCGTCAACTGGCAGTGGGGCAAGCTGCACAAGCTCACGCTGACCAACCAGACGCTGGGCAAGTCCGGGATCGGACTGGTCGAGAAGATCTTCAACCGCGGCCCCTACGAGCTTGGCGGCGGTACGTCGATCGTCGACGCGACAGCCTGGGACGCCGCCGAGGGGTACGACGTGACCGCGACCCCGTCGATGCGGATGGTCGTCGACCTGTCGGACTTCGACCAGTCCCGCTGGATCAACCTGACCGGCGTGTCCGGGCACGCGTTCTCGTCCAACTACGTCGATCAGACGAAGCTGTGGGTCAAGGGCCAGACGCTGCAGTGGGCCTTCACGAAGGGCGCCGTCGAGGCCACCCGCAAGCACTCGCTGACCCTCACCAAGCCGGACAGCTAGCTGTCACCAAGCGGGCGCGCTGGCCTCGGCGAACAGTTCCTCCGGCCAAGTCCACAGCGCCCGCTGCGTCAGCAGGATCGAGATGGTCCCGTCTGCAGGAGTGGTCGACCACAGCGAGCCCAGACCGCCCGCCCAGCCGTACCGGCCACCGCCGACGGACATGCCGTACCCCCAGCCGGTCTCCGGACCGAGGAACCCGCTAGCTGCCTCTCGCTGCGCCGGTGTGAGCTGATCCGTAGTCATCTCCGCGACTGCGGCCGGCGAGAGCAGGCCGCCGTTCAGCAGCGCCCGTGTGAACGCATGGAAGTCGTCGACGGTCGAGATGAGCCCACCACTCGCATCCGGGAACGACGGCGGCGTGAGCCACTGGCTGCCCGTGGCCGGATCCAGTACGTCGTCCCCGACGTACGCCGTGGTCAGCCGCGCCGGATCTACTGCCGTGAACCCCGTGTCGCGCATCCCGAGCGGTTCGAAGATCCGGTCGCGCAGGAACTCCTCCAGCGGCTGACCGGCAACTCGGGCGATCAGTACGCCGAGCACGTGCGAGCCGGTCGAGTACAGCCACTGCTCACCCGGCTGGTACTGCAGCGGCAGCGTGGCCAGGCGCCGCATCCACTCGTCCGGCTCCAATGCAGTCCGCGGTACAGGCGGTCCGAACGTGTGGAGGTCCAACTCCTCCTCGCGCTGTCGCAGCGCCGGGTTGTCCGACTCACCCAGTCCGAGCCGGAATGTCAGCAGGTCCCGCGCCGTGATCGGCCGCTCCGCCGGCACTGTGTCGTCCAGCGGTCCATCCGGCTGCCGCAGTACGACGGGATGCGCCAGCTCCGGCAGGACATCGGCAACCGGTGCGTCCATGGACAGCCTGAGCTCGTCGACCAGGATCATGGTCGCGGCGGCGATGATCGACTTGGTGAACGACGAGACCCGGAACAGGCTGTCCCGCTGCAGCTCCGGCCCGTCGTACGCCATCTTGCCGAGCACCTCGACCCGGGTTTCGTCGCCCCGACTGACGAGGCTGATGAGTCCGGGAACCAGGCCGTTGTCGACGTAGGTCTGAAACATCAGCCCAGTCCACCAGCGAACGGCATCGCGCGCCACTGCGTTGCGAACATCCGGATCCCGTCGGCCAGCTCAGGCAGCTGCGGGACCAGTGGGGCGCAAACGAGGACCTGTAGTGCGCGGGCCAGGTCCATCACTTCCTGGATCTTCGGGTCGAGCGTCGGGAGGCCGCGAGCTTGCGCAGACTCGTCGTACGCCCGACAGAGGTCGGGGCCGAAGCCGGCAACGTCCCACTCGATCGGTCCGAGCGTCGCGTCCTCGAAGTCGGCCCACAGCGGCCCGTCGACCGTGGTGATCAGGTTCCACGAAGGAGCGTCGCCATGGATCGGCTGCACGGTCGCCGACGGGAAGATCGCCTCGAACCCGGACCTGCTGGCCAGGACGGGCTCCAGCACCTTCCACTCGGCCCGTGCCCGGTCAACGTCGTCCTGCTCGAGCAGACCGGGCACAGCCTCGGCCCCCTCCAGGCCTGGGCCGATCAGCCGCAGCGGGGTCATCCAGCCCAGTTCACCGGGGTAGCTCGCGAGTTGGGCGTGCAGCTCCGTGACTCGAGCGGTGGCGCCGAAGTAGTCGGGCTCGGCGGTCTTATCCACGTCCACATACGTCCAGAACGTCACGGACAGGCCGTCCTGCTCCACCGGCCTGAGCGGCACCAGGGGAGTCGGCTGCACCACGGGTACGCCCTGCGCAGCCAGCCAGGCGACGACGTCCAGCTCGCGCTGCTGCCGGTGTACGGCGGGCTCTGGCTCCTTCATGCCGGCGGGGAGGTTCATCGGTACCCGTGCGACCACTGGCGACGGCTGGAGGTGAACGACCGTGGAGAAGGCGGTGTAGAGCACCCGAGGGTCGGTGACCGTAAGGCCAAGGGAGCGCGCGGCTGTGGCTGCGGCTTCGACCGCGGTCTCAGTCATCTCCTGATCTTCGCAAGGGGATCAAGCGAGTTGGTGTGAGCGCGGCGTCCACCGGGTGGTCGTGCGTGTCGGACGGGAGGGCATCCACGATCTCGGTGTCGTACACGGCGGCCCAGACCGGCGTACCAGGGCGGATGCGGGCGAGTGCGCGGTCGTAAGAGCCGCCGCCGCGGCCTAGCCGTACGCCGTCGCGGGCGACGGCCAGGGCGGGGCAGATGACCAGATCGGCGGTGGCGATGGCGTCCGAGCCCAGATCGATCGGCGGCTCCGACAGACCGAGACGACCGGGCACCAGGTCGGCCGCACCGGGCGCAATGCCCCAGCCGAGGTCGTTGTCGGCGTAGAGGATCGGCAGTAGCACCTCGCGGTCGCTGGCGAGCAGCCAGTCGATCAGCGCACCGGTCTGTGGCTCCGGGCCCCTCGACACGTAGAGGGCGATCCGGGGGACGTCGGGCAGCACCTGCTTCGCGCAGGTCAGCAGCCCTTCCGCATGGGGGCGCTGCTCCCGGGTACCGAGGAAATGTTGCCGCGCCGTGGCCTTCGACTGAAACACGGTCCGATCGTATGAGGGTGACGCCGGCAACACTCGGATTGGTGGCTTTCCCCTAGGGTTGGTGCATGAGTGAGGTCGGTCTCAGACAAGCGCAGGAGAAGATGCGTGCAGCCGGTGCTGCCGACGTTGCAATACGCGTCTTCACGCACTACTACCGGCTGCTCGAATCGGGGCAGCAGGGGAAGATCCACGAGGCCGACATCGAACCGGTCGGCGAGCTGCCGCACCTCGATCACCTGGACACCGATCCGGAGGCCATGCGCGCCGCGCTCGCCGAGACGGTGGTCATCAAGCTCAACGGCGGCCTCGGCACGTCGATGGGTGTCACCGGCCCCAAGTCCGCGCTCCAGGTCAAGGACGGGCTGAGCTTCCTCGACATCATCGCCCGCCAGATCCTGAGCACCCGCCGCAAGTACGACGTACCGCTGCCGCTGGTGCTGATGAACTCGTTCCGCACCAAGACCGAGTCGCTGCAGATCCTCAGCGAGTACGACGGCCTGGCGATCGACGGACTGCCGCTCGACTTCATGCAGAACATGGAGCCGAAGCTGCTCGCCGACGACCTGACGCCGGCCGAGTGGGAACCGGACCCGGAGCTGGCCTGGTGCCCGCCCGGACACGGCGACCTGTTCACCGCGTTGGTTGCCTCCGGCACCCTTGACGCGCTGCGCGAGCACGGCTTCCGGCACGCGTTCATCTCGAACGCCGACAACCTCGGTGCGACACCGGATCCCCGGATCGCCGCGTGGATGGCGGAACATACCGTACCGTTTGGTATGGAGGTCTGCCGCCGCACCCGCTCCGACCGCAAGGGCGGCCACGTGGCGGTGCGCAAGTCCGACGGCCGGCTGATCCTGCGGGACAGCGCCCAGGTCGCCGAGGAGGACACGCAGTACTTCCAGGACATCACCCGGCACAAGACGTTCAACACCAACAACCTGTGGATCGACCTGGACCGGCTCGCCGAGCTGATGGACGGGCACGACGGGATCCTCGGCCTGCCGATCATCGTGAACCGCAAGACCGTCGACCCGGCCGACCCGTCCTCGCCGAAGGTGATCCAGCTCGAGACCGCGATGGGCACCGCGATCGAGACCTTCGAGGGCTCGCAGGCGGTGATCGTGGACCGCACCCGGTTCAAGCCGGTGAAGACCACGAACGACCTGCTCGTACTGCGCTCCGACGTGTACGAGCTGGACGAGGCCGGCGACCTGACCACGACGCACGAGGGCGACGAGCCGTACGTCGACCTGGACCCGGAGTACTTCAAGATCCTCGCCGACTTCGACACCCGGTTCCCGGCCGGGCCGCCGTCGCTGGTCCGCGCCGACCGGCTCGAGGTCCGCGGCGATGTTGCCTTCGGCAAGGAGGTTGTGGTGGTCGGGGACGTCGAGGTGGAGGCGCCACCTGGCGAGCGCCGGGTCATCCCCGACGGGACCGAACTCAGCGGCGGCTGAACGCGGCGGGGGAGTAATGGACGACCTGCTGATCAGGCCGTTGGAGCCGTCCGACACGGACGAGGCCGCCGCGGTGTGGTGGCGCTCGCGGCACGCCGACGGCTCGCAGCTGCCGCCGGCGATCCACACGGCCGCCGAGGTGGCGACCTGGTTCGCCGACGTGCTGCTGCCGGATGCGCAAACCTGGGTGGCGCTCGACGACGGCCGGATCGTGGCGGTGCTCACCCTCGACGGCGACGACCTCGACCAGCTGTACGTCGTACCCGAAGCGGCCGGCCAGGGCATCGGATCGACGCTCGTGGACCTCGCCAAGGACCTCCGCCCGGGCGGTCTGGCGCTCTGGACGTTCCAGACCAACACCCGCGCCCAGTCCTTCTACAAAGCCCACGGCTTCGTCGAGGTACGCCGGACCGATGGCACTGCCAACGAGGAACGCGAGCCCGACGTCCGGATGACCTGGGGCAACCACCCGGAGGGTGTGGATTAGGGTCAGGCTCGTGAGACGGAGTGTGGATGAGCATCTGGAGGCTGTGCTCGGGCGGGTAACAGCTCTGCCCGCGTTCGACCAGCCGCTGATGGACGCGGTCGGTTTGGTGCTGTGTGAGGACATCGTCTCGGGGGTGAGCCTGCCCGGGTTCGACAACTCGGCCATGGACGGGTACGCCGTCCAGGCCGGTGACCTGGCCGGCGCCTCCGATGAGAACCCGATCGCCCTGCCAGTAGTAGGTGAGTTCCGGGCGGGGCGGAGCCAGCCGATCGTGGTGACCCCCGGCACCTGCGTGCGGATCATGACCGGCGCACCGATGCCGCGGGGAGCCGACAGCGTCGTACCGGTCGAGTGGACCGACGGTGGGACGGTCAACGTCCGCATCACTCAGCAGCCGCCGGTCGGTGGTTCGGTGCGGCACGCCGGCGAGGACGTGACGGCCGGAGTGCAGGTGCTGGACCGCGACACCGTCCTGGGGCCGCGGCAGATCGCCGTACTTGCTGCAGTCGGCCGGGCGCGGGTGAAGGCCCGACCGCGGCCGCGGGTCGTGGTGATCTCTACGGGCGCGGAGCTGCGCGAGCCGGGGAGCAGGCTGGGGGACGGGCAGATCTACGACTCGAACAGCTACACCATGGCAGCGTGCGCGCGCGATGCTGGAGCGGTGGTCTACCGCGTCGGCATCGTGGACGACGACCCCAAGCGGATCATGGACACCCTGTCCGATCAGCTGGTGCGTGCTGACCTCGTCATCACCACAGGTGGAGTCAGCATGGGCGCGTACGACATTGTGAAGGAGGAGCTGTCCAAGCTGGGCACTGTCGACTTCCCGCAGGTCGCGATGCAGCCGGGGAAGCCGCAGGGGTTCGGTGTGATCGGTGAGGACGAGGTGCCGATCTTCACGCTGCCGGGCAACCCGGTGTCGGCGTACGTGTCGTTCGAGGTGTTCGTGAGGCCCGCACTGCGCAAGATGATGGGGCAGATGCCGTACCGGCGCGCACTGGTCCCGGGAGTGACGCTGGACGGGTTCAGCTCACCCCCTGGGCGGCGGCAGTTCGTCCGCGCCACGGCTACCTCCGGCGACGAGGGCTGGATGGCCAGTACAGTCGGCGGGCACGGCTCACACCTGCTCGGCGGATTGAGCCGCGCGAACGCACTGATCATCGTGCCCGAAGACGTGACCGCGGTCCGGGCCGGCGACAAAGTAGAGCTGATGTTGCTGGACAAGGAGACCGGATGACCGAGCCGCCTGCCGGGCTGACCCATGTCGACGAGACCGGGGCCGCGCGGATGGTCGACGTGTCGGCGAAGGACACCTCCGTCCGCCGGGCCGTTGCCAGCGGCAAGGTTCTGGTCTCGGCCGAGGTCGTGACGGCGCTGCGCGGTGACGGCGTACCGAAGGGTGATGCGCTCGGTGTCGCCCGGATCGCCGGGATCATGGGCGCGAAGCGGACGCCGGACCTGGTGCCGCTGTGCCATCCGATCGCGATCACCGGCGCCAAGGTCGACCTCGAGGTGGCGGACGACGCTGTACTGATCCGGGCGCAGGTGAAGACCACCGACCGCACCGGTGTCGAGATGGAAGCGCTGACTGCTGTTGCGGTCGCTGGGCTGGCTGTCATCGACATGGTGAAGGCGCTGGATCCGGCGGCAGTGCTGTCCGACGTACGGGTGGAGTTGAAAGAGGGCGGCAAGACCGGGCACTGGGAGCGGCCGTGAGAGCTCTTGTCGTCAGCGTGTCCAACCGTGCGGCCGCTGGGATCTACACCGACACCACAGGTCCGCTGATCGCCTCACGGCTGACCGAATGGGGCTTCGAGGTGTCCGGCCCGTCCGTCGTTCCCGATGGCCCGCCCGTCGGCGATGCGTTACGTGCTGCCGTCGAGGCGTCGTACGACGTCGTGCTGACCACAGGTGGCACCGGGATCTCGCCGACCGACGAAACACCTGAGCAGACAGCCGCTGTGCTGTCCAAGGTCGTGCCGGGGATTGCTGAAGCGATCCGGGCGTACGGCGTTGCCAACGGCGTACCGACGGCCGCACTGTCGCGTGGACTGGCCGGAGTCGCAGGTACTACGGTCATCGTCAACCTGCCCGGATCGCGTGGCGGGGTGAAGGACGGTCTCGCCGTACTGGAGCCGCTGCTGCGGCATGCGGTCGAGCAGGTACACGGCGGGGATCACGTGCGGACGGACACCGACTGATGGCGATCGTGCACTGGCCTGTCGAGCTGCAACACGGACAGGTCGGGCTGCGGCCGCTACGGGCGGGCGACGGCGGAGAATGGGCTGCTGCCCGCCAGCGGAACGTCAGCTGGTTACGGCCCTGGGACGCGACACAGCCGCCCGGTGCGGAGGACGGTGCGCGCACCTTCCGCGCTATGGCACGTGACTGGAACCGGCAGGCGCGGTACGGACGCATGCTCCCGTTCGTCATCACGTACGGCGGTGCGGCGGGCGCAGGTGCGCGATCGAAGTGGCCCCTGGTCGGACAGCTGACGGTGTCCGGCATCACGTACGGATCGGCGCGCTGGGCCAACCTCGGCTACTGGGTCGACGAGCAGTACGCCGGCCGCGGGATCGTGCCGACAGCCGTCGCGATGGCCGCCGATCACTGCTGGTTCACCCTCGGCCTGCACCGGATCGAAGTCGCGATCCGCCCGGAGAACAAGGCAAGTCTGCGTGTGGTCGAGAAGCTCGGCTTCCGGTACGAAGGCGAGCGGCCGCGGTTCCTGCACATCGACGGCGACTGGCGCGACCACCGCATCTTCGCGCTCAACGTCGAGGAGGTCGGGCCCGGTCTCGTAGCGCGACTGCAATGACTACCGTGCGTGCTATTCACATCAGTCACACGAGTCTTCTTGCGACACACCGGCTCACGTACCTCATCTGGCCCCCGCCGCCCTTTAGCGTCGTCGCATGGGGACGACAGGGCTGATCTATGTGGCGATCGTCGCCGCGTGGGCCGCCTACCTCGTCCCGATGTGGCTGAAGCGAGGCGACGAGGCGCGGCGGCAACCAGTCGTGCCGTCATCCGCCGAAGCGCGCGTCCTCTCCCGTGACCCGTCGCGGCCGCGGTACGTCGTACGCCCGGCCGGCGCGACCGCCGCCGACGACCCGTCGCCGCCGAAGCGGTACGTTCCGAACCGAGCCCGCCGGGTGGCCGCAATGCGCCGTCGGCGGGTGCTGTCGATCCTGACCCTTTCGCTGCTGTCGGTCGTCGCGCTGGCCGGACTCGCCATGGTGCCGTGGTGGTCGGTCTCGATCCCCGGCGCAGCGATCCTCGGGTTCGTCGTACTCACTCGGGTGCAGCTGCGGCGGCAGGCGCGGACGCGTGCACGGATCGCTGCCCAGCGACGTGCGCGCATCCAGGCCCAGCACGACCGCGGCCCCGCCGGGAAGCCCGCGCCGTCACCCGACGAAGAGATGACCATCGAGGTCAAGCTCCCCGACGCGCCGGCGCCCGCCAAGCCCGTCGAAAAGCCTGCTGCCGAAGGCCTCTGGGACCCGGTGCCCGTGACGCTTCCGACGTACGTCCTGAAGGAGAAAGCACCCGACCGGACGGTGCGCACAATCTCCCTCACCGACGACGAAGTCTTCTCCAGTGCGCGGACGACCGACCCCGCCGAGAAGCCCGTCGTCGCCGAGCCCGCCACACCCGAAGAACCCGAGGTGAAACGCGCCGTCGGCGACTGATATCCGGTTTTAGAGTCCGGGCCTCTACGTGTTAGAGTTTCGCGGTCGCCAGGGAAACCAAGGCGACCAGCTCGGGGCTGTGGCGCAGTTGGTAGCGCGCTTCGTTCGCAACGAAGAGGCCAGGGGTTCGAATCCCCTCAGCTCCACGAAGGCGATAGGCGAGTCGTGCCGACGGAAAGCGTCGGCCGGCTCGCCTTCGTCGTTTTGTGCGGCTGCGCTTCGCTTGCCGCAAGCGGGGGCTCCGCCACCCGCACCCCCTGCGCCTTCGCTTCGCTCGGCGGCTTGGGTTGGGTTGGGCAGTCAGCTCACCAGCTTGGGCTGGGTTGGGCGGTCGCTCACCAGCTTGGGTTGGGTTGGGTGGCCGCTCACCTGTTCGGGCTGGGTTGGGCGGTTGGCTCACCAACTGGGGCGGGCTATATCAACTTGGGCCGGCTATTTGGTGGCGCCGGTTAGGGCTAGGTTCAGGATGGTGTCTACCTGGGATTGGGTTACGGGGCGGGTGTGGAGGAGTAGGCGGTAGTAGAGGGGGGCGTAGAGGAGTTCTACTAGGTCCGCCAGGTCTATGTCTTGGCGGAGTTCGCCTGCTGCTTGGGCCTTGGTCAGGCGTTCTATGCAGAGGTCTACTCGGGGTTTGATGATCGAGTCGACTACTGCCTTGGCGATGTCGGGGTCGCTTTGGGCGGCGGCTATCAG
This sequence comes from Kribbella pratensis, assembly GCF_004365355.1. GTDB lineage: Bacteria > Actinomycetota > Actinomycetes > Propionibacteriales > Kribbellaceae > Kribbella. The sequence goes on from NZ_SODP01000003.1 coordinate 595,518, forward strand.
GCCCTTGCTGTAGGCGGCGAACAGGGGGCTGGCGAAGGCTTGGGCTACCTGGGTCATCTGGGTGCGGAGATCGGCTTCCAGGTTGCCGGTGTCGGGGAAGTCCAGGGTGCTGCGGCCGCGCTCCTCGATCGCTTCGAGGAGGATGGCGGCCTTCGAGGGCCACCAGCGGTAGATCGTCTGCTTGCCGACGCCGGCGCGTTTGGCGATGCCCTCCATGGTGAGGCCGGCGTACAGCTGCTCGCCGCACAGCTCGAGTGCTGCGTCCAGGATCGCCTGGCGGGCGCGCTCGCTGCGGCGGTCGGGGTTGGGCGCCGAGCGGGGCGCGGGGGTCGAGGGTGTCGCCATACGTCCGGAGCTTACACGAGACGAGACGTAGTGTCTTGACAGTGCCCTCCGGCGAGACTTAGCGTCTCGTCATGAGACGAGACGTCTCGTCATCTTAGGGAGGAACCGCCATGTCCGAAGTTGTGATTCGCAGGTATGCGGGACTGTTCGGGGTCATCGCGAGCGCATTGATCGTCGTCCAGGTGCCGCTGTACTTCCTCTACTCCGGCGCCCCGCCGGACTGGAACATCCTGACTCGCAGCCTGATCGGGATCGTGGGCTGCGTGTTCTACCTCCTGTTCTTCACCGGCCTGCGCCAGTTGATCCATCAGGTCGACGTCGCGTCGGACTGGATCGCGGGCGTCATCCAGGCGGCCGGTCTGCTCTGGGTCGCGATGGTGTTCGTGCCGCAGTCGATGGAGGCAGGCGCCGCGATCGTCACCGACCACGACATCGACACGACGAAGGAGGGTCCGTTCGCGGGAGCGCAGTACCTGATGCAGGGGCTGATCTCGCGGCTGCTGATGGGGTTGTTCCTGATCGCACTCGGGATCGTCGTCTACCGGCTGCGGCTGCTGCCGAAGTGGGTGGGATGGTCCGCCTTCGTGCTCGCGGCGATCAACCTCGCCTTCGTCCCGGCCCTGTACTTCGGCGACAATCCCTCGAACTTCTACGCCGTCCAAGGCTGGGGTACGACGGCCAGCATGGGCGCGCTGTGGAGCCTGTGGACCCTTGCCGTGAGCATCAGTGTCCTCCACAGCTCCCGCCGTACTGCGGTTGCCGCCCGGCCCAGGCCGGCACCCGTACCGGCCGTGGCCGGCTGATCCCGAGGGGGTAGGTGCCTGGGGCAAGGATCCGTCCCAGGCGCCTGCTCACCCGAGTGAGGCGCTGGCCGTTCGGAGATCCGCGAGGGCGGTCAGCACGTGGGGCGCCAGCCCGTCTTCGTCGTGGTCGAGCTCCATCCAGGTGGCGTACCCGCGCTTGAAGGCGAGCACGCCCAGTTCGGCGGCTAGTTGCGCGAGCGGATCCGGTACGCCGCGCGCGAGGAGCGCATCGGTCATGGCCTTGGCGAGGCCGACGCTCTTCAGGGCATCACGTTCCTGGAGTTCGGTGCTGGCGGCGATGGCTGCTTTGAGGCGGGGGCCCAGCTCACGGTTCATCGGGCCCATCGCGCTGGAGGCGCGCTCGAGTCCGGCCGCGATCGCATCGAGTGGGCCGGCGTCCTCGGGGGCGTCGGCGATCCCCTCGGTCAGGAGGCGGCAGAGGGTTTGCTGGCCGGCGACGAGGAGTTCGCGTTTATCGGGGAAGTGCCGGAAGAAGGTGCTCTTGGTGACGCCGGCCTTTTCGGCGATCTGGGCGACCGTGGTCGCGTCGTAGCCCTGGTCGGCGAAGAGGTCCACTGCGGCGAGGACCAGTCGTTCACGTGCGCCGGGTTGCCATCGGGCCATGGCCTGATTGTAGGTGATGGGACCTTTGTCTCGTCAGTGCTACTGTGATGGGACAAAGGTCCCATCGCGCTGAGGAGCGTCTGATGCAGGTATTCATCACGGGTGGAAGCGGGCTGATCGGCTCGGCTGTTGTTGGGGAGTTGCTCGGCAACGGGCATAGCGTGCTCGCGCTCGCCCGGTCCGACGCAAGTGCGTCGGCGCTGCAGGAGGCCGGTGCGGCGGTCGTTCGCGGGGGTCTTGCCGATCTGGATGTTCTCCGGAGCGGCGCTGCTGAGTCTGACGGAGTGATTCATCTTGCCTTTAGCAACGACTTCAGCAGCCCGGAGGCGTTGGCGGCTGGGGTCGCCGAGGAGGGAGCCGCGCTTGCGGTGTTGGGTGAGGCGTTGGCGGGGAGCGGTCGTCCGTTCGTGACGGTCTCGGGTACGCCGTGGGTGCCGGGGCGGCCGTCCACGGAGGCGGATCCGCTGCCTCTCGATGGACCGGTCGGTGGGCGCGGCCGCTCTGTGATGGGCGTGCTGGGCCTGGCGGAGCGTGGCGTGCGGAGTGCCGCCGTACGGATGCCTCGGACTGTTCACAATCAGGGGACTGGTGGGTTTGCCGGCTTGCTGACCCAGATCGCTCGGCAAACTGGCGTGTCGGGGTATCCCGGAGATGGAACGCAGCGGTGGCCGGCGGTGCATGCGCTGGATGCGGCCGTGCTGTTTCGGTTGGTGCTGGAGAATGCGCCCGCTGGGACGGCGTGGCACGCGGTGGATGACGAGGGCGACGCCGTACGCGATATCGCCGCGGTGATCGGCCGGCGGCTCGGGCTGCCGGTCGAGGCGGTGCCGGAGGAGACGTACGGACCGCTCGGCCCGATCTTCGCGACCGACCAGCCTTCGTCCAGCGCGCACACCCGGGATGCGCTGGGGTGGAAGCCTGAGCACCCGAATCTGCTGGCGGACTTGGAGAATCTTCAGGCCTGAGTTGTCTCAGGTTGAGAATCGCGGCAGCTAATCTTGACTCGTTCCAGAAAACGGGGAAGACTCTGGCACGTGCCGACGGTGGATGAGCTCCAGGGGTTGTTGCGTGGGGTCTCGTTGCGGGTGACCCGGCCGCGGGTGGCGGTGCTGGCCGCGGTGTACGAGCACCCGCATGCGGACACGGACTCGATTATAGGTGCCGTGCGCAACGAATTGCCCCAGGCGTCGCACCAGGCCGTGTACGACTCGCTGCATACGTTGACGGCGGCGGGCCTGGTGCGCCGGATCCAGCCGTTGGGGTCGGTGGCGCGGTACGAGTCGCGCGTGGGGGACAACCATCACCACGCCGTCTGCCGGTCGTGCGGTGCCATCGCCGACGTCGACTGTGCGGTCGGGCATGCGCCCTGCCTGACCGCGTCCGAGGACCACGGGTTCGTCATCGACGAGGCCGAGGTCATCTATTGGGGGCTGTGCGCCGACTGCTCACGCCGTACCTGATCTTCCGTCCGAAAACGTCCATTCCTGGAAGGAATCCGATGTCCGAGATCCATGAGCCACTGCCCGGTGAAGGCACCGAGGAGAGTCGCGGCGCCGAGGAAGGCAAGGGCCAAGGCTGCCCGGTCGCCCACGGTCAGGGCGTGCACCCGACCACCGGGAACGCGAACCGCGCCTGGTGGCCGAACCAGCTGAACCTGAAGATCCTGGCCAAGAACCCCGCGGTGGCGAACCCGCTCGGCGAGGAGTTCGACTACGCGGCCGCGTTCCAGAGCCTCGACCTGGCCGCGGTGAAGGCCGATATCGCCGAGGTGCTGACCACCTCGCAGGACTGGTGGCCGGCCGACTTCGGGAACTACGGCCCGCTGATGATCCGGATGGCCTGGCACAGCGCCGGCACCTACCGGATCAGCGACGGCCGCGGCGGTGCCGGTGCGGGTCAGCAGCGGTTCGCCCCGCTGAACAGCTGGCCGGACAACGCGAACCTGGACAAGGCGCGTCGCCTGCTCTGGCCGGTGAAGAAGAAGTACGGCCAGAAGATCTCCTGGGCCGACCTGCTGATCCTGACCGGCAACGTCGCGCTCGAGACGATGGGCTTCAAGACCTTCGGGTACGCCGGTGGCCGCGTGGACGTGTGGGAGCCGGAGGACGACGTCTACTGGGGCCCGGAGACCACGTGGCTCGGCGACGAGCGCTACACCGGCGACCGTGAGCTGGAGAAGCCGCTCGGTGCGGTGCAGATGGGCCTCATCTACGTGAACCCGGAAGGCCCGAACGGCAACCCGGACCCGATCGCCTCGGCCCGCGACATCCGCGAGACGTTCGGCCGGATGGCGATGAACGACGAGGAGACCGTCGCGCTGATCGCCGGCGGCCACACCTTCGGCAAGACGCACGGTGCGGCCGACCCGGAGCAGTACGTCGGCGCCGAGCCGGAGGGCGCGCCGATGGACCACCAGGGTCTCGGTTGGCGCAACACGTACAAGAGCGGCCACGGCCCGGACGCGATCACCAGCGGTCTGGAGGTCACCTGGACCACCACGCCGGCCAAGTGGGGCAACGACTTCTTCGAGATCCTGTTCGGCTACGAGTGGGAGCTGACGAAGAGCCCGGCCGGTGCCAACCAGTGGGTGGCCAAGGACGCCGAGGAGATCATCCCGAACGCGTACGACCCGGCCAAGAAGCAGAAGCCGACCATGCTGACGACGGACCTGGCGCTGCGCTTCGACCCGATCTACGAGCCGATCTCGCGCCGGTTCAAGGACAACCCGGACGAGTTCGCGGACGCGTTCGCGCGGGCCTGGTTCAAGCTCACCCACCGCGACATGGGTCCGGTCGTCCGGTACCTCGGTCCCGAGGTCCCGAGCGAAGTGCTGATCTGGCAGGACCCGCTGCCGGCCGTCGACCACGAGCTGGTCAACGACGCCGATGTGACCGCACTGAAGGCGGCCATCGCGGCGTCCGGTCTGTCCGTGTCGCAGCTGGTCTCGACCGCGTGGGCGTCGGCGTCGACGTTCCGTGGCAGCGACAAGCGTGGTGGCGCCAACGGTGCGCGCATCCGCCTGCAGCCGCAGGCCGGCTGGGAGGTCAACAACCCCGACGAGTTGGCGCAGGTACTGCGGACGCTCGAGGGCATCCAGCAGTCGTTCGGCAAGCCGGTCTCGCTGGCCGACCTGATCGTCCTAGCCGGCGGTGTCGGTGTTGAGGTCGCTGCGAAGAACGCCGGGTACGACGTCGTCGTGCCGTTCACGCCGGGCCGGACCGACGCCTCGGCCGAGCAGACGGACGTCGAATCGTTCGCCGCGCTCGAGCCGGTCGCGGACGGGTTCCGCAACCACTACGGCAAGGGCAACCGCCTCCCGGCGGAGTACCTGCTGCTCGACCGGGCGAACCTGCTCACGCTGAGCGCGCCGGAGCTGACCGTCCTGGTCGGCGGCCTGCGCGTCCTCGGCGCGAACTACGACGGCTCGAAGTACGGCGTACTGACCGACAACCCGGGCACGCTCACGAACGACTTCTTCGTGAACCTGCTCGACCTCGGCACCGAATGGCACGCCGCCGACGACAGCCAGGAGACGTTCGAAGGCACCGTCGACGGCAAGGTCAAGTGGACCGGCACCCGCGCCGACCTGGTCTTCGGCTCGAACTCCGAACTCCGCGCGGTCGCGGAGGTCTACGCGAGCGACGACGCCAAGCAGAAGTTCGTCACGGACTTCGTCGCCGCCTGGCACAAGGTCATGGAACTGGACCGCTTCGACCTGCGCTGATCCAACGCTGATCCAACGCTGATTGCGCCAGGGCCGGCCTCCGTCTGGAGGCCGGCCCTGGCTGTCTGTCCGTCAGGTGATCTCAAGGGTTCGGCTGCGCTCTGTAACGATGCGCCGGGTCGCAACGATGTCACAAGGGGGAATGGTCGGTATTACCGGTTTCGGTAGGTCTGGATTCGACGGGGGAAGTCGTATGCGTTCGCGACTGCTCGAGGTGGGCCCGCAGACGGCGGCAATCCTGCATGAGGCGTACCGCAAGATCGCCACGCTGCCGGCGGGTGATCATTATCGACGGTACGACCTCGTCCGGAATGTGATGGCCGGAATCACCGGTGTCGACGCGTTCTATGTCGGATTGTTTCAGGGCGCCACCAGAGTTCGGTTGCCTTATTGCTATGACGGGCAGAAGTACGACATGCCCGAAGCGCACACTTTTGCCCCCAACGGTCCGACCGCCTGGGTTTTCCGGGAACAGCGGACATATCGCTACGCAATGGATGGCGGCAAGGTGGTCCGTGCCGGGCTCTCGTTCGGCGATCCTCGCAAGGTGTCGGCAGATGTGGTGACGGTTCCGCTCTTCCGGCTACTGGAAGCGCGCCGGGAGATCTTCGGTGTGATCTCGATGCACTCCTACAAGTCCGGCGTCTACGAGGACGAGCAGGTCGCCGCGTTCGAGTGGTTGGCCGAAGTTCTGGCCCGGTCCCTGAATCGGGACTGGGAGGACGTCCGCGTTATCGGCTTGTTGCCCGGCATCGAAGGTCGCGAGGTCGCACCGTTGACCGCTGAGCGCGTCGTCGACTATACGGTGGCGCGACTCGATCGGCTCCGGGCGCAACTGGACGGCGCCGGCCAGCGGTTGCGCACCGATCACCCCGGCACGGCGGCCGCTGACGTGCTCGACGAGGTCGGTCACGAGTGCGGGAGCTTCCAGGCCGACCTGACCGAGATGCTGCTCGAGGTCGACGACGATTCGACTCGCCGGTTCCAGGGCCTGACCGAGCGGGAGCAGGCGGTCGCCGTGCTGCTCGCCGACGGACGGAGTAACCCCGAGATCGCCGAGCATCTGTCCGTCTCCGCGGAGACGGTGAAGTCCCATCTCGCCAGAATTCGCGAGAAATACGGGCTGACCGAACGCTCGCAACTGGCCGCCGATATCTCGCGACATCTGGGTAGGTCGACTCAGCGCCTCTGAAACGCGCCGCCCGCGTCGGCATTCACTTTCCTGTGGATGCCGTTTCGGCGTGCCTTCGAACATTCCGGTCCACCCATCAGGTGAATTTCCGCAGCGCGATTTTCACCCCGGAGGGGATGGTGTCCGGGCGGATGAGCAGGCGACGATCTTTTCCGTGGAATTCGGAAAAATGGGGGATCGATGGGCGTGATGGTCGGAATCGATCTGGGTACTACGTTTTCGGCGGTGGCGGTGGTCGATCGATCGGGGCGGCCCGAGATCGTGCCGAACCGGGAGGGCCAGCGGATCACACCGTCCGTGGTCTTCTTCCAGGGAGACGCTGCCTTGGTCGGCGCGGTGGCCAAGCGGTCGGCTGCGGTGGCGCCCCTCGACACGGTTCAGTTCGTCAAAAGGGCGATGGGCGATCCGGCGTGGCGGTTCGAAACGAGCTCCGGTCTGCAGTTCCGTCCGGAGGAGATCTCCGCGGTGATCCTGCGCCGGCTCAAGGAAGATGCCGAGGAATTCCTCGGAGAGCAGGTGACCGACGCCGTGATCACGGTTCCGGCGTACTTCGACGACAGCGCCCGGCGGGCAACTCAGGACGCCGGGACGATCGCGGGCCTGACCGTGCACCGGGTTCTGAACGAACCGACTGCGGCTGCACTCGCCTACGGGGCCGGCCGTCCGACGGTGGGCACTGTCCTCGTCTACGACCTGGGCGGCGGCACCTTCGATGTCACGGTCATGCGGATTGCCGACGGTGACTTCGAGACGTTAGGGACAACCGGCGATCGCAACCTCGGCGGTTTCGAGTGGGACAACGCTCTGATGCGGTTGATCAACGAGCGCTTCCGGTCGGCCGGTGGGTCTGACCTGCTGGACGACGACAGGACCGAGGCCGACCTGCGGGATCGGGCCGAGTGGGCCAAGCACGCCTTGTCGATGATGCCGGCTGCACGGGTGGTGATCAGCGCCGGCGGGATGTCGCAAACCATCGAGATCACGCGGACCGACTTCGAGGATGTGACCTCACACCTAGTCAGCCGGACCCGCGACCTCGCCGAGATGCTGATTGAAGACATCGGCCTGGTCTGGAGCGACATCGACCGGGTCCTGCTGGCCGGTGGGTCGACACGGATGCCCGCGGTTCGCTCGATGGTCGCAACGATGTCGCGCCGGGTCGCCGAATCGGCCGTCAACCCGGACGAGATCGTCGCGCTCGGCGCCGCGGTACAGGCCAGGGTGCTGGCCGCGGACTCGAACGGCGATGTCCGGCCGGAGGTCAACGGCACGCCGATCACGGTGCGCGACGTGACCTCGCAAGGGCTAGGAACCCTGGCCCAGATCGAGGGAACGACACGGCTGGAGAACGTCGTCATCGTCCCGCCGAACACCCGGATCCCGGCCGCCGGCACCAACCTTTTCCAGACGGTCGTCGACAACCAGACCAACCTGCGGGTCCAGGTCACCCAGGGCGACGACCACGACGCCGACTACGTGAAGGTCATCGGTGAGCGGACGCTGACCATTCCTCCGTACGACGCCGGCGCGATGGTGTCGGTGTCCTTTGCGTACGACTTCGACCAGACGGTCTCGATCGAGGTCACCGACCTGACCGCCAACCGGCCGCTGGGGACCTTCGAGGTATCCGATGTCGCGAACATGACGCCGGCCGAGAAGGACGACGCCACCCACAAGATCCGTGCCCTGGAAGTGAGCTGAAGACCATGACCATGACGCAATTCGTCGACTTCTACCAGGTACTGCAGATCCCGGCCACCGCGGGCGTGGATGCGATCAGGTCTGCGGTCACCAAACAGCGCCGCCAGTGGGTCAAGCGGCAGAGCAGCGCCGACCCGGACCGGCGGGCCGAGGCGGAGGCGCGGGTCCGCGAGATCGATCGTGCCGAGAAGGTCCTGCTCGACCAGACGGCGCGGGCAGCTTTCGACCGGGAACGCACCTCCCAACGTCCGCAGCAGGAGACACCGACCAGCACACCGGGCAACTGGATCGACAAGGCCAGGGAGTACCTGCTGGCTGACAACCCCGCCGCCGCGAACTACGCGGCCAAGGAGGCGATCGGGAAGGAGGGCAATGACGCCGAGGCCTGGTTCCTCCGGGCGCACTCGTCATTCCTGCTGGGCAACGGGCGCGACGCCGGCTTCGAGTTCACCGAGGCGATCCGATTGCGTCCCGACTGTGCCCTCTACCACTACGGGTTCGCGGAGGCGTTCGCTGCGCAAGAGCTGTGGCGCGAGGCGCTGACCGAGTACGACCAGGCATTGCGGCTGGATCCAGGCAATCCTGAGTATCGGACCGCGATCGCCATCGTCCATCTCCAGGACGATCGTCCCGGCACTGCCCTCGAGATCATGGAAGCTTTGGTCCAGGAGTACCCGGACAACGAAGTGCACAAGTACTACCTCGCGATCGCACTGCACGACAACGCGCTCGACTCGCTCGGACGCATCAGGCCGCTCGTGTACGACAGCCGGCTGGTCGACGCCGGTGGTTTCTCGGTCGTCTCCGCGGCACAGGTCGAGTGGCTGGATCGGCAGGTGCAGAGGATGGTTACGCTCCGCTCCAAGAATCCTGAGGTCTACAAGCTCATCGACGGTCTCCGGGAGATGGTGGTCGAGGCGCGCGAGGTGCGGTGGAACCTGACCGGCAGTGGGCCCTGGCTGATCGCTTTCGTGTTGCTCGGGGTGATCCCGTTCTTCGCGGGTCTCGGTGGCAGCTTCGGCGCGGCTATGTTCGGGCTCATCGCCGGCGGTCTGATCGTGGCGCTGTACACCTCTTCGCGACGGCTGCCGGTGTGGAAGCACCGGTCGAAGGCGTTGACGGCGAGCGGCCGGCTGCTCCAGCCCGGGATCTGATCGGTGGAGACGACGACGGGTGTGTCCGAGCTGACCGAGGAGGTGGCCGGGCTGCGGGACCTCTTCCGCCGACGGCTGTTGAACGACAAGGTCCAGCAGCAGGCTGTCGACGAGCTGACCAAGCGGCTTAACCAGGCCGACCGGAGAGCGGCGCTGGCGATGGTCACACCGGTACTGCGGCAACTCGTGCTGGTGCTCGACCGCATCGGCGAGCCCGATCAGGACGACGAACGAGTGATCGCGATCCGGGACGAGCTGGCCGAGATTCTGACGAGATGCGGGGTGACTCCGCTCGGCTTCACGACCGGACTCGCCTTCGATCCGGGGTTCCATCACGCCGTCGCCCGGGTCGAGGTGGACGACGCGCGCCTGGACAACCGGGTCGTCGCGGAAATCAGACCCGGCTACCTGATCGACGGGCTGTTGCTGCGCCCCGCCGAGGTAAGGGTCGGGTGGTTGTCATTGACAACAAGGTGCCCGCAGGGCGCGGGGCCGGAAGAAGGAAACATCAACAACGGAGGGGAAACCGATGGGGCGAGGACTGAAGTGTTCTGAGTGTCACCAACCGATGTATGCCGACAAGGAGGACTACCAGCCGAAGGGAACCTGGGTGGTCTACGTCTGCCGCAACGGAGGCTGCGAGAGCGTGAAGCGCGGCTATCCGTACAAAGAGAAGATCTTCGAAGCGTCACGATGACGACCTGACGAGGATCCCGGGGGGAAGTCATGTGCTGGATCCCGTGAGCGCCGTGTGCGCCGTGTGAGTGCGGCGAGCGGTCGACAGGACGAAACGAGCGCGGCGATGTCCGGACGTCCGGACATCGCCGCGCGCTGTCCGTCGGTATGTCGTAAGGGGTGGGACGGCCCCGCCCCTGTGATGAAGGGAAGAACAGATGGAGAAGCGGACCAACCCCGAGATCAAGGGTGTGCCGGATCCGATCGAGAAGCGACCGCGTCACGAAGCCAGTGAGGAGACGAAACGCGCCCTCGGCCGAGCGGCAATCAAGAAGAGCCAGCAGCGCTGACCCCGTTGTCGGTCCCCAGCGAAAGGTGAGCAACGGATGGGTACGAGTGTGACGCTGCACAGCCTGCTCGACGCAGCTTTGAGCGGGCCGGAGTGGGACGAGATCTTCCGCTGGGGATCCGGCAGTCAGCGCAGCGATGTCGTGCAGCACGTGGCCGGCCGGATCGTCCGGGCACGATGGGACCCGTCGGCAGGCGAAGTGCCACGTCAGCGCGCGCCGCTGGCCGCCGGTACTGCGGAGGCAGCATCGGCGCTGATCATCGGCCTGCTGCCGACGATCATGGCTGCGGTGCAGGTTCAACGCAAAGTCGTGCAGGCCGCGGTGGCTGCGGCTCAAGAGCTCGGCCTCCGGGCCAGTCTGGCGGACCTGAGCGAACCGAGCTGTTCTGCCGTCGGCACGGCGTACGCGCAGGATCCGCCCGATTCGGTCGATGTGAGCGGTCTGGGACGGGAGCTCGCGATGGCACGGGCGCGCCGACCGGTCCGGCTGGAGAAGCTGGAGTTCACGGCCACGTACCTCACGATGTATCAGACGAGGTGGGCGGATGAAGGCGCCGCCTCGCTGGCGGCATACCCACCCGCGCAGATAGGTCTGGGTCGGAACGCCGCACCGCCGTTCGTTGCTTCGCGCAATGAAAATTCATGGCTGCTCGGAACCGACCGCAGCGTCTGGGGGCGATACCGGCTGCATTTCCTCGGCACATCGCGGACATGCTCGGCTGAGGGGTACTCACACGCCGGCGACGGGTGCTCGGTTGAGGAGGTAGGCCGCACGTGCCAGGGGTACGGCTTGACCGAGCCGACCCATCGCGTCGCACTGCGCAGCGTCTCGACCGCGTCGGTGGATGCCGATCCGGTGGGTGTCGCGCGGTCGCACCAGGTCTGGAACAGCTGGCGGGATCAGGGCCACGCGATAGCTGTCGACGGCACGGTCGACAACGCACTCGTGGTCGCGACCGCCGCCAAGATCGCCCTCTGGTTCCACTATGCAAGGCCTGCGAAAGAAATGGTTCACAGGCACGGCAAGGTCGACCGGTACTTCGAGCTTGTGTCGCATGCGTTGGTCCGCAAACTGTGGATGGGACTGCACCGGCTGGAGCGCGAGCACGATGCTCCGGCGACCTCTGACGACGTGAATCCACTGCTCTTCGCAGCACTGGACAAGGCGGTCCCTGAAGCCGTCACCACGTGGCTCAGGGAGGGGAGCTCGACCGCGCCATCGGCCGGGCGGATCAATGTCACCACCACGTTGCTGCTCAGCCATCCGCAGCTCGCGATCAGGCTGACCGAGCGGCCAGGGCCTGAGACACTCGCGGAGTACGCGGAGCTCGCCCGGATCCGGTTCGGCACGGCGTGGACAGAGCACGTTCTCGACCAGGATGAGCTGAAGGCCCTGATCGATCGGCACCCCGAGTCGGAGGAATGATGACCATCCATCCTGAGTTGGCTGGTGACATCGAAGTGCGGACCGAGCCGGATGGAGCGGTCGTGATCGGGCCTGATCCGATTGGCGCAGCAGGTCTGGTCTTCGTCAGCCTGGACGGCAGTCTGCTGGCGGTGGATCCGATGGCGCCGCACGGCCCGGTGCAACTCCGGGTCAGTGATCCGGCCCGGCTGTCGGCCATCGAGGCCGTCTACGGCGCCGACGCCGCGGCCGCGGTGATGCGTAGCCTAACCAGCAAGGACGGAGCCTCGATCCGGGTTCCGCTGGTCGACTCACCTGAGCGTGACGCTCTGGTTCGGCTGGGGATCGTGCGCTGGTTGAAAGATCGTTGCCCGGTGGCCGTCGACCGCCCACTGCTGATCGTGGAGGAAGAGGTCCTGGCGACGCGGCTGCGCGATCTCCTCGACGCCGATCACACGCCGCCCGATGCCTTGCTCGACTGGGCTCCGACCATGGTGCAATGGGCGCGGGCGTCGCGTCGTACCGGTTCGACGTTCGGGCTGACGCCGGCGGTGCCGGCGCTGATCGCAGACGCTTTGCGGGAGGTCGAGGCTCTGCTGGCGTCACAGTCCGAATCCGAACTGCTGGACGACCTACAGCACGAGACCGAACTGTTGCTCGCACAGCAGGCGTTGGATCTACCGGCTGTCGATCCGGACGCGGAGTGGGCGGTGATGTCGGAGCTGAGCCCGCGTGGCGCCGATCTGATGGGGAACGATGACACGCTCACCTACCGCCGCAGAGGTCCGGTCGACTGGGATCGGACGCCGCCGACCTCGACGTCGCGCGCTGAGGATGCCGTGTCCTGGTCGATCGCGCCACAGACCGGGGGAGACCTTCTCACGGTCGTGGTCAAGACCTTCCCCGAGTCGCCGCATGCTTCGGATCTCGACGTACCGAGCTCGTTGATCGCGCCGCCTGCGCTCCTTCAGGCGACGTTGTACCAGAGTTCCTGGCCGCTTCCCCTGGCAGTCGTCGACCTTGAGTCGAGGCCGGAGAACGAGGCGTTGATGGGTTCATTGCGTCTCGATCCAGTGGTGACCGAAAGGATCCGGAGCTCCGAACAGCCGGCGCTGTCGGTCGAGGTGCAGGTCAAGGGGATTCCCTCACCGCCGAGGACAGGTGCGGAGGCCCGGCGCGCGGCAGCGATTCGATGGGCAACCCGTGGGCTCTGCGGTCTTCGCCTTGCCTCGGTCGCGCCGCTCAGCTCGCGAACGGGCTTGCTCACGACCGCGCTGGAGGCGTTGGCAGCCGCGGCCCGGCGGTACGCCGAACTCCCGAACGGTGGTGGTACTGCTGCAGCCGCGCAATGCGAGGCGCTGATGCAGGAGCCCGCAAGCAGCGAACCGATCCCGGGTCCCGAGCTATGGATTCCTGACGACGTCGCGGACGAGCTGCCCCCGTTGCCGGCCGGCGACCCGTGGACAGGTCCGGGACGCGCCACCGCGGCCGAGTACTGGTACTCGGCGGCTCCGCCGCTCGCCGCGCCCCCCGCGGACTCGTGATGTTCGAAGGGCGCGATCAATCGATCTGGCGACTCACCCTCGAGCCGGTGGGCGTGCATGTGGCGTGGGCGTTGCTGCACACCGACAGTGTCGGCCCGGTGAGCGCTGTCGCCGCAGGGGTGGTCCGGGACACCCAGGATGAGGCGGCCTCGACTTTCGCGATCGCACCCCAACGATCTGTCGACGGCGCGATCGACCTTGAGCGTAATGTCCTGGTGGATCCGATGCTGGAGCGGGCCACAGCCAGGTTGCTCGGGGCGAGACTGGTGCCTGCCGTGTTACGCAACAGTCTGAACGCCACCGCTGACGTGCACCACACTGTCCACATCGCGGCCAGGGGATGGCTGGCCAATGTGCCCTGGGAGGCGGTGTCCGTCGACGACCGCCGGAACACCCGGATGGTGGAGAAGGCGACACTCGTCAGCGCGATGTCGCCAGGCATCGCGGCCACCCGGTCCCGGCTCGCGCCGGTCGCCGATCCGGCGAGTCCGGGGCTGGCGATCGTGGACGCCGGTCCGGCAGAGGACCCGGAGACCGGTGAATCGGCGATCTATCCCGGCCGCCTGCCTGCCGAGCTGATCGGAGCGGGTGGCCTGGATCCAGGTGACACAGTTGCTCCAGGCAAGTACTCGATGAATGCGGCGGAGGCCGGCAAGGCGCTGTCCGCACGGACCTGGTCGCGGCTGATGTACCTCGGTCATGTCGCGTCGGGCCGGCCGGAGGAGCCTGCCGCCGCAGCCCTGGTCTTCCAGCGGCACGGAATCCGTGATCCGCTGACGGCAGGTATGTGGCTGGCTGAACCCGACCGCTGGCCGGCGCCCGCCAGGGTCGCGCTGATCGGATGCGGCAGCGACGATGCCCGTTTCACCGAAGCCAGTGGACTGCCGGTTGCCGCGATCAATGCGGGCGCAAGGCTTGTGACTTGCACACGCTGGACACTACCGACCGATCGGCGGCACTCGGCCGGCCTTCCCGCAACTGAACTGGCGCTGGCTGTGCACCACGCCCATCGGTCCGGGGCGCCGATCGCTTGCCTTCGAGGCTGGCAGTTGGAACGTCTTGCGGCGTGGAAGGACCGGCCGACCTATGAGACATCGCCGCTGTATTGGGCAGCGCTGACCAGCTATGTGACACCGGGCGGCGTCGATGAGTGAGCCCGGGCTGCCCGAGGCCGTGGTACGCGAGGCGCTCGAGATCCTGCTGGCGCGCTTCGAGGCGGCGCTGATCGCCGACGAGGACGTCAGTACCGTCATTCGGGAGATGCTGGACACCGCGGGACATTCCGTGGACCCCGCCCGGTGGCATGCCGCTCTGGCGGATGAGCTGCAGGGGTATATGCAGGAGCTGTGGCCGGAGGACGATGCCGAACCGCCGCCCATGCTGCTGCCCTGTCTGTCCGCTGTCTGCGACTTCGTTCTAGCGGCGCCGTGGCCCGAACTCGCCTGGGTCCTCCTGCTGCGCAACGATGTCGAGCCGGTCGAGCCCGGGCAGCTGATCACCGGTATGACTGCCCTCCTGGCGCTGGGAGAGGCAGTTGAGGCCGAGGTCCGGGCGGAAGCATTGATGACCAGAGCCTATGCAGAACAGACCAACGGCAATGAGGAGCGCTGTATCGACGACTGGGTCGAGGCATTCGGGCTGAGCACGGAACCGCAACCTCGGATCGAGTGCGCAACCCAACTGGCAGTCGCGCTGTCCGAGCGCGATGAGTTGTCCGACGCCGCTGAGTGGGCGTGGCGTGCCGGGATCCTCACAGAGACGGCCGATCCTGGCCACGATGTCGACATCAGGACGGATGTCGTCGGCGCGCAACTTGCCGCGGCGGACTTCCTGCACCGGACTGCCGGCGGTCCGATCGAGCGGATCCGTACGTTGATCGATCGAGTCCTGTCCCGGCCAGCGTGGTGGCCGGAGGGTGTGAGCGGGGCCGGTCTGCACGTCATCGCCGCAGGTATCGCGATCGAGCAGAACGATATCTCGCGGGTTCTCGATCACCTTGGAAAGGCGCGGCAGTACTGGGACGGAGCCGACGAGGACGTCCAGCTCGAATGGCATCTCATCCGCGGCGAGGCCGCCGTACTTGCCGGCGATATCACTTCGGTCGAGGTGATGGTGCGGACGGCCGGTCCGTTGGTCAGCCGGGTGGGCGACGACGACCAGCGACGGCGCTTCGGTGTCCTGTACCGGTGGGTTTCCCAAAGTCCGGGTTCGCCGGACGACGGCACAGCGAATGACGTGGTCGATGTCGTCAACGGGCTGTGTCGGCAGATTTCGTCCGGCGTCATCGAGCCCGCACAGCTCCAGTCGATCGAGCGCGCTGCGGAGCAGTGCGACCCGGCGGAGCAAGGACACGTCCTGGTGTTGCTGAAAACACTCGAGGCGATGGTACTGGCAGCGCTCGGCCGGACCGAAGCCGCTGGACGAACGGTCCAGCGAGCGTTCGAGATGCTTGACGCGCTCCGCGAGAACAGTCTCGGCGGGTATCCGCGGGAGCTCGGGGCGATGATAGAAATGGCCGCTGCGATAGTCGACTTCCGCCTCGGACAGCACGACCAAGCCGCGCGCCGGATGGAAGTGATCTGGAGGCGTGGCCGGGTCGGCGGCTCACTGCTGATGACCGTCTCCGCTGCCTCGGCTGCGGCCTATGTGCAACTCGAAGCCCTGCATCGTCCACAGCAGGCGATCGAGGCCGCCGTCGTCGCGCTGACGGCCGCCCAAGAGATCCGGTACGCGCGGGTCGACAGCGGCGATCGTCTTGCGGCGTCCAGGATGTCGGCCATGGCTCACGAGCTTGCGATCAACGCCGCGGCGACCCTGGGGGACCCGTTGTTGATGGCCGAGGTGCTCGAAGTGGCGAGGGCACAGGCGATGCCGCACGTCACGCTGGAGCCGTCGATGGTCGGCGGCCCGCTGGGGCTCCTGCCCTCGATGCTGGCCGTCATGAGTGTCCCGGCTGTCGTGAGCACGACACCGGGACCCGTTGAATCCTCTCCGGGGGTGGAGTTGTCGCCGCCGCCGCTGATCGTGATGCCTTGGGGCTCGGTGGCGCTGGCGAGCTGGCTGAGCTATCCGCTCGACGTCGAGCGCAGGTCTGGCCGGCTCACTCTCGAGCCTGTTGCCTCATCGATGGGTTTCACCTGACAGATAGTTGACAGTCCTTCAGCTCTGCTAGGTCCTGCGGACATCCCGCCCGAACCATGGAAAGACAACCGCCCGGTGGGGGGCGGTGGCCGATTCGGCCGGGTTCGCAGGAGGGGGACTCCAGGAATGTCAGCAGCTGTAGATGCTCGGCTCGCCGAGCTGGTCTGGTACGGGACCGCGGAACTACGCCGACGAGCGCATGTCGCCGTCGGTCAGACTCGATGCCCGACGCGAGGGGTGCCGTACTCCGACGGTGGGGGCGACAACGTCCATCAGCTGTGCCGTGACGCCGGATGTCTCGGAATCATGCACGATGTCTACGTCCGGGCGATCCAGCGGTTGCGGGCCCGGCGCGAGGGGAACTCTCCGACACTGGAGCGGATGGGCTATGCGCGGACGATCGTGTCGTCGCAGGTGTCCGAGCTGGAGCGGGACGGTCGTGTCGGCCGTGGCCTGCCGGCGAAGCCGACGCGGAACGACGGCATCGCGGCCCGGATCAATGCCGCGCTCGACGGGGTGGCGGTCGAGGAGCAGGAACGGCTCTGGCTGCGCACGCTGTTCCGGATGATGCGGGGGTATGTCTGTCGCGATGACCGCCACAGCGCGGTCTGGCCGGTCGACGTCTGGGCCGGCGAGAAGAGTCGTGTGGACGGGGGATTGCGCGTGATCGGAGCTGTCAGTACCCGCGCGGAGCTTGCCGCCGACATCCGGTTGATCCTCAGCACCGCCGAGCAGGTGGCGGGCCGCCGATGGGTCGACAACTCGATCCTGCACCCGCTGCTCACTTTTGTCGGACCGCTGACCGAGGACCACAAGCGCGAACTGGCGGCACCGGCCCCGGATCCGGCGGATGTCGTCGCGGTGGCGGAGCTGAGGACCCGCTTTCGATCGCTGATGCGGGAGGGAGCATCAGCGCAGGAAGCGCTGGATCGATCAGTGTCCGAGATCCTCGGGCGCCGACCGGCGTGCAACGTCCGCGAGGTTCTCGACGATCTGCTCCTACCCGACCGCGAATCGGCTGGTCCTGATCCGGATCAGGACCAGCCGATGCCGTAGGCCAGGCCCTGGCGCACTATCGGCCAGGCGCCGGTCACGGCCCGCCCGGCGTCGAGTTCGAGCTGTCCAGCCGTCGGTACGCCGTCGTCGATGCTCGGCGGCGGCACACCGTCGTACCGCCAGATGTCTCCAACCTCGACGTCCGGGTCGAAACGGACGCTGGCATGGAACGAGCGGGTACGCCGGACCGCCACAACCACGTTGTAGGGCCGGATGAAGGCGCGCGACGGCATGGTGACGGTGAGACCGACCCGGTGTGTCTCGAGAGCGTCGAAAGCGCGCGGCAGGTGGATGGTCAGTTGCCAGCAGCTTCGGGAGAACCGGTTCACCTCGACGAAGTCACAGCCTTCGGTGGGTACGACGCTGAGCTCGTCGCCGGCCGGTTCCCCGTGTCCGTGGGGGACGCTGAACGACTCGCAGAGATAGCGGACGTTGCCATGGGTGAACTTGATGTCGCGGATGCCCGTGAAGGTCGGCTGCTCGCCGATGACCGCGTGAGACTCGAGCCGGTCGACGTACCAGCCCTTGGTGGCAAACGGGTTCCGGTCGTCGCTGATCCGGGCGCGGCGCTCCAAGACCTGGGCCACCGCGCGGTTCGCCTCCCGGAGCCGCCGACTCATCGTCCGGAGGCCGCGGTCCATCGCCGCGCCCAGCCGCTCGAGCCTGTCGGTCAGCAGCGGGGACGTGTCGTCGACGCCCAGGCCGGCCCGAAAGATCCGGGCGAGGTCGGTCGGGACGACTTCGGCGGCAGACACCAGCGCGGCGCGGATCAGGCTGCGGCTCTCCGCCTCGTCCGGCTCGTTGTCGCCGAAGATCAGCTCCCGCAACGTCGGCCCGAGCCTCGCCGCGACCCCCGGCGTGTGGATGCCGCGGCCGCGGTGTAGTTCGTCCAGTTCGCTGGTCAGGAGATCGAGCCTCGAGCTCATAAGCGTTCACCTCGGTCCAATGGTGCTGCTCCAACGGTGGGGACCTAACCGCACCGTACCGCTCCTGACCGGATCGCGCCTGTCCTCGCTAGTCCGGAATCTCACCTCCGAATCGGGATCGGTTCGCCCAGCACCTGGGCAACCGAGGAGGTGAAAGCGATGATCTGGCACTGCTTCAGCTTCAGCTGGTTCGGACTGCAGTTCTGGGCCGAGCCGTCGATCCGCTGCTGACGACGGTCGGCAAGGCGCTGGCCGGTGGATACGATCCACCGGCCGGCGCCATTTTGTGAGTTGGGGTTAGGGCCCGAGGGCCGAACAGGCCGGAGGGCCGGTCGTGACCCTCACTGTCCGGTTCAGGATGGCCAGCCGCGCGATGAGATCGCCCTGCTTCGATCGGTCGACGACGTAGCCGCAGAAGTGCATGCCGACCCCGCGGGCAAGGATCGAGGCCGGTGTGACCCCCATGACATCGGCGAGCAGGTCGCGGAACGCCAGCGCTCGGTCTGTGGAAACGCGTGTGCGGCCGGCCTCGGTGCCCCACGAACTTGTCGTGCCAGTGACGCTCAGCCGGCCCGGGCATTTGGCGAGTGCCGTTGCCACGCGAACGGCGGCGGCCCGGGCTGCGTCCGGCTCCACGAAGGTCGCGGTGTCGGGCTGGAAGCTCACGATCGTCTCGGGGATGACCTGCTCGGCGCATGGCGTCGGCGGGGGCGGCGGCGGTGGCGGCGGCGCGATCGGAACTACTGACACCTTGTACTTCGAGGACGACGAAATGGTGCCGACACCCGAAGGGACGAACTCGACCTGCCTTTCCTTGGCTCCGGAGCGGATCAGGATCGTCCGCCACAGGTCCTCGAGCTGCTTGGTCCTGGCCTCGTCCAGGGGCGACTGGGGAGTCGTGGTCTGGCCCAGTCCGATCACCTTCACCCGGATGTCACGCAGATCCGGAAGGTTGTTCGGCTTCGGCGCGGAGAGCTGTTCCCACAGATCCTCGGTTGTCCACCTGAAGCCGAGGTGCTGAAGCTGGAGCTGACCGGCGGTCGGGAGCAACGAGTCAGCGATGATCAGGGTCTTGTCTCCGGCGCTGCCGCGCAGCCGCCTGGCCGCGACGGCGATCGCGCCGAGCGGGTCGCTCTCCGCCGAACCGGCGACGGCGGCGTCGATGTCCTTCCCGAGTTCCACTTTGGCACGGGCGACGGCCTTGCGCCGGTCGTCGTTCGACGTGGCCGTGCCGATCTTGATCTCCGAGATGTCCACGCCGTCGACGGAGCCGTCCACGCCGATGGAGATCAGGTTCGAACCGTTGGTCACATCAGGCAGGGCGTCGAGGATTCGCCGGGACGGAACCTTCGGGGCATTGCGATGCACGCTGACCACGACAGCCACGTCGGGTGGTGGTTCCGCCGACTGGGGTTGTTGGTGGCCGCAGGCAACCAACACTGAGGCGACGGCGACGGCAACGGCACCGGCTGTCCCGCGCCGGAACGCGCTGTACTTCGGTGACATGGTCTTCCTTTCGATCGATGCGGGCCTAGTACCAGTGCCGTCCGTGCGTCGGGCAGCGGGATCCCAGAAAGCAGTGCACGTAGTCGAGGCGGCTGTGGCCGGATTCCTCGCAGACCTCCAGAACGAGCGCGCAGGAGCGGCATCTGCCGGTTCGGTCCGGTCCGATCCGCCGCCACCGCCAGAACTGCCAGGTCATGCGACTTCTCCGCTCGTGACACCGGTGGTGAAGGCGGGGTCGCCCATCATCGTGATCAGCGTGTCCCGGTAGTGCCGCTTCACATGGGTGCCGGCCCGCACGAGGACGACGTCGTACATGTGTTTGCGTGCTTCGAGTTGCTTCGCGACCATCCGGCGCTTGAAGTCGGCGTGATTCGCGACGGCGGTCAGCGCTGTGCGTACCTTGCCGACGCGGCGGCGCAGCAGGGCGATGGTGGTGTCGGCCTTGACCGCGTCGCCCCGGACCGGGTTGTGCGTGAGGACCTTGATGAACATCATCGCGATGCCGACGGCGAGGATAGCCACCAGCCAGAGCACGAATGCGAACCAGAAGTGGAACTGCTCGGGTGCGCCCCCGCCGTCAGCAGCGCGCTCCAACTGCTGGGTCTCGAAGTCCTGCCTCGAAGCGTCCGTCCGGGCCAGCGCCAGGCCCGCTCCGAAGACCGCCCAGAGGGCGGTGCCGAGGAAGACGATCCGGTCGAGCCGGTTGGCGTACCCGCGCCGCTTGCAGCCGACCAGTCGGGTGCCGCAGACGTACGGCACCATCACCATGAACACGATCAGCATCGCGGCCAGGCTGGCACCTAGCCACCGATCGTCGTCGTTGTGGATGAAGACGCCGAGGATCCACGTGAGGACGTACCCTTCGGGAACTCCGAAGACGATCAGCAGGCCGACAGTTTTGAACCACAGCTTCAGGCGCTCCGGTCGGAGCACGATGCCGAGGTACCGCTCGGACGTGGGCGCGGGCGGCTCGGTAGCGCTCCAGTCGGTGTCGTCCGCAGCCGGCTTCTCGCCGCGCAGGATCTGGCCGAGTTCCGCCCGGCTCGCCTCCGCCGCGGCGAGATCGGCTTCTAGGTGGGCGGCCTGCAACTCCAGCCTGGTATGGGACAGTTTTCGACCGTCCTCGTCCTCGGTCGACTCCAGCGCGTGCAGGACGAAGTGCTCGCCTTCTGCTTCGGCCAGGATTCGCCGTACCTCTTCCTCGGAACGGATCCGGTCGATCTTGGCGTCGATCTCCTGCTCGTACGGCAGTTGGCCGTCGACGGCCTCGACCACGGTCACGTCGTACGCGCCGCTCTCGACGTCTACCCGGGCCTTGGCCTCCGCGGCTTTCAGCTCCAACGAGAGATCGAACTCCGGCGGCAACTCGGTGAACGCCGGTAGGTCGCTGTTGCGCTGCACAAGGGCTTCGATACCCGTGGTGCGAGCGCGTCGGAACGTGAACTTCACTGGGATGGCCTCCTCAGGCGCTACGGGTTTGAACACTGGCCAGATGTGGACGGCGGGACTGCCAGACCGGTCCGTCGAACGGCGGTGCCGGTGGGATGTCGGCGCGATTGCGGTCGGCGCGGGCGCAGCGGACACGGCTGTACATCTCGACGCGCACCAAGTAGGCGCTCTCGCAGAGTTCGCGGAGCGTCTCGTACTCGCTCTCCAGCCAGTCCAGTTCGGCCTGAACCTCTGCTCGCCGGGCGACTGCCGCCTGTTGTGCCGAGGTCTGAGCGCGGGCCGCGACGCGATCGCTCAGTTCGGCCCGCCGCCGGAGAGCCCAGTCATGGCGTTCCCTCGCCGTGCCCTGCGGTCTCAGTGAGGAAGCCGGCGCAGTGATCGCCGGCTCGTCGAGAAGGACCTGCAGGGTTGCCAGTTCCTTCTCGAGAGTTGCCTGACGCGCTTCGAGAGGCTTGCGAAGCTCGACGGCGTGTGCGAAGTACACCCCGTGTTGCGTCCGAGTCCAGCCTGTGTGCCGACCGATAGGCACCGCCCGGTAGCGCGCCCGGTCCCGGACCGCGCTCCACTTGATTGCCCACCGCTCCTTCCGGGTGATCTCCAACGGAGGAATGGTTGCCTCCGCCGCCCCGGTCTGGGACTTCCTGCTCATGACGTGCCTCCCTGGTCACCGGCTTCCCTGTCCCGGCTACCAGTTCCTGACGGACGGTGAGCAGGCTGCGGACGCGTAGGTCCGAGGTTTCACTCCAAGGACGAGACCGGGCGGATCAGGCATCACTCGACGGGGGTGGGGGAGCCGGTTCGCTTGTTCGGGGTTGGTTTGCGTGGCAGGCTGGTTTGGTTTGTTCAGCGGGCGGAAGGGGATTGTCATGCGGTTTCATCATGAGCGGGAGGCTGCGGGCGATCTGACCTTCAGTGATGTGTTCCTCGTGCCGAATCGGTCCGGGGTCGCGTCGCGGCTGGATGTGGATCTGTCGACGGGGGACGGGAGCGGGGCTTCGATTCCGGTGGTCGCCGCGAATATGACTGCTGTGTCGGGGCGGCGGATGGCGGAGACCATGGCCCGGGGTGGCGGCCTGGCGGTTATTCCGCAGGACATTCCGGTCGATGTCGTGGCCGACGTGGTCGGTTGGGTGAAGAGCCGGGATCCGGTGCATGACACCGCGTTGACGCTGCCGCCGACCGGGACTGTCGGCGAGGCCTTGAACCTGTTGCCGAAGCGGAATCACGGCGCGGTCGTGGTTGTCGATCACGGGCGGCCGGTCGGGGTTGTGACCGAGGCGGACTGTGTTGGAGTGGATCGGTTCACGCAGCTTGAGGGGATCATGTCCCGGGAGTTGCTGACGTTGCCGCAGGGGATCGACCCGGAGGCCGCGTTCAACCAACTGCACGACGGGCGGCACCGGCTTGCTCCGGTGGTGGATGCGAACGACCAGATCGTCGGCATCCTGACTCGGCAGCGCGCGCTTCGCGCCACCCTGTACGAGCCGGCGCTGGA
This sequence comes from Kribbella pratensis, assembly GCF_004365355.1. Classification (GTDB taxonomy): domain Bacteria; phylum Actinomycetota; class Actinomycetes; order Propionibacteriales; family Kribbellaceae; genus Kribbella. The sequence continues at coordinate 618,607 of NZ_SODP01000003.1, forward strand.
TGCGAACGGCAAGCTGCGGATCGCCGCCGCGATCGGGATCAACGGGGACGCCGAGCAGAAGGCGAAGGCGTTGCTCGACGTCGGAGTCGACGTACTCGTGATCGACACCGCGCACGGGCATCAGGAGCGGATGCTCGAGGTCGTCGAGCGGGTTCGCGCGCTGGGTCCGACGGTGCCGATCGTGGCCGGCAACGTGGTCACGGCCGAGGGCGTCACGGATCTCGTCAACGCGGGCGCCGACATCGTGAAGGTCGGCGTCGGGCCGGGCGCGATGTGTACGACGCGGATGCAGACGGCGGTCGGTCGTCCGCAGTTCTCCGCCGTACTCGAATGTGCGACGCGGGCCCGTGAGCTCGGCAAGCATGTCTGGGCGGACGGCGGCGTACGGTATCCGCGCGATGTCGCGCTCGCGCTGGCGGCCGGCGCGTCGAGCGTGATGATCGGCTCGTGGTTCGCCGGCACGTACGAGTCGCCCGGCGACCCGCACCGCGACAGCCAGGGCCGGATCTACAAGGAGAGCTTCGGGATGGCGTCCGCGCGGGCGGTGCGGTCCCGGACGGCCGACGACACTCCGTTCCAGCGGGCCCGGAAGAGCATCTTCGAGGAGGGCATCTCGACCGCCCGGATGTACCTCGACCCGGAGAGCCCGAGTGTCGAGGACGTGCTGGACTCGATCGTCTCCGGCGTCCGCAGTTCCTGCACGTACGTCGGTGCCGCGAACCTCGCCGAGTTCCACGAGCGCGCCGTGATCGGGCTGCAGACCGCCGCCGGATACGCCGAGGGGAAGCCGCTCGACACGAGCTGGTAGCTGTAATCGTATACATCCGATCTCACCCCCGGGATGAGATTGAGGGCACAACAAGATCATGCGGCGGGCGATGGCCACCGTCGGCGTTCGGTGGCACCGTGTAGTCAGCGGGGGGAGGAAGGGACACCGGGACGACCGTCGGGGGGTCGCCGATCTCGCAGGGGGCGTGGGATCGATCGACGCGGGGGCTCAACAGTTACCGGTGTTCCGCTCGTGGTCGCGGGTGGTGCAGGAGGGCTCGGCCGAGGCTTGGGAGGGCGACTCGGGAGCTCACACTCACCGCCCGCGACCGCCGTCCAGTCACACCGTCCGGCTACCGGATCACGGGCATCGCTTGGCAAGTCGCGGGTACAGCGGCATAGTCAAGGGATCGATGCTGCCGTGCTGGGTGGGGAGCCGACGTTGTGGAGTCAGACAAGGGCGCCCCGCTGCGGGTTGACGCAGAGACCGCGATCATCCTGCGCGAGGCCTACCACAAGATCGAAGCGCTGTTCCGTTCCGACCACTACGGCCTGTACGACTACGTCCGGGTCGTAGCCGGGAAGGTCGCGCGCGTCGACGCGTTCTTCGTCGGGTTCCTGCAGGGCAGCAACCGGGTGCGGTACCCGTACGGCTACGACAAGGGTCACTTCGTCAGTCCGGACAGCCACAACTTCGGGCCGAACGGGCAGACCGCGTGGCTCGTCAAGCACCGGCAGACGTACCGGTTCGCCTACGACAACGGATTCGCGCTGCATGCCGGCATACCGGTGGGGGACGTGGGCCGGCGGTCGGAGGACGTGGTCACCGTGCCGATCTTCCGGCCGTCGAAGGACGGCCCCGACCAGCTCTTCGGCCTGTTGTCGATGCAGAGCTACGAGCCCAAGTCGTACGACGACAACGCAATACGAGCGTTTGAGTGGTTGTGTGCCGTCGTGGAGCGTGTGCTCACCCGCGAAGGCGAGGACCGGGAGGCCTTGCGCCGGCTGCCCGCGGGTGATGTCGGGCCGAACCTGCTGACGTCCGACCACGTGATGGAGTACCTGACGCACCGGGTCGCGTCGATCCGCGAGATCGCGGCCGAGGCGGAGAACGAGCCCGATCTGACTGCCGGCGTACGGACGTATCTCGACCGGATCATCGACGCGACCGAGCACATCCAGTCCGAGTTGATCGAGATGCTGATGGAGACCGACGAGGGACCTGAGCGTCGGTTCACCAGTCTGACCAAGGCGCAGCAGGCGGTCGCCATACTCCTCGCCGACGGTCTCGACAACGACCAGCTGGCCGCGGAGCTCGGCATCAGCCTCAACACGGTGAAGACCCACCTGAGCGCGATTCTCCGCAAGTACGGTCTGCGGAGCCGCGCCCAGGTGAGCGACGATGTCCGGAAGTACCTGGCACGCTGAACCGGCGGCCGCTTCTGTAACGGCTAGTAGGAGCGGGCGACGTACGCGATCAGGCCGGGTTCGGCGTCGTCCAGGGGCAGGGTGCCGTCCGGGCGTTGGAGGCAACGGACCGTGACACCGGACTCGGCCAGGCGGTCCTCGCCCTCTTCACCGATTGCGTCGTACGGCAGGCTGGCCCAACCCGACGCGGCTGCTTCCACCGCCTCGTCGACAGTCGACACCGCGGTGGTGCGTGCGGTGTGGCGAGCCGTCGCTTCCTCCAGCAGATGCGCCTGGTCGGTGCCGATCGCGTCGACGACGGTTGACGTGAGCTCGGCGAGGTTGACGGCGGTCTTGGTCGAGTCGCGGAGGCGGCGTACGACGGTTGCCACCTCTGCGGCCAGATCGCGCGGGCCGAGCTCGATGCGGATCGGGACGCCCTTGAGCTCCCAGTTGACCGCGCGGCGGCCGAACGGCTGATCGGTGCGATCGTCGACCGTGACCCGCAGGCCGGCAGCTTCGAGGTCTTTGGCGATGCGTTGAGCAGCGTCGATCGTTTCGTCTCTTACCGCTAGTACGACGACCTGGATCGGGGCGACTGCCGGCGGGATGCGGAGTCCGGCGTCGTCGCCGTGCACCATGATGAGGCCGCCGACCATGCGGGTGGTGCTGCCCCAGGAGGTGGTCCAGGCGAGTTCGCGCCGGCCGTCGCTCGACAGGTAGTCGATGTCGAAGGCGCGGGCGAAGTTCTGGCCGAGTTCGTGGGACGTGCACATCTGCAGGGCCTTGCCGTCGCCGGTCATCGCTTCGAGCGTCATGGTGTTGATGGCGCCGGCGAAGCGTTCGCGGCGGGTCTTGCGGCCCACGGTGACCGGGATCGCGAGAACGTTGACCATGACGTCGCGATAGACGTCGTACAGGATCTTGGTCGCGTACGCGCGGGCGTCCTCGAAGGTGGCGTGGGCGGTGTGGCCCTCCTGCCAGAGGAACTCGGTGGTGCGCAGGAACAGGCGTGGGCGCAGCTCCCAGCGGACCGCGTTGGCCCACTGGTTGAGGAGCAGCGGGAGGTCGCGGTAGCTCTGGATCCACTTCCCCATGTACTCGCCGATGACGGTTTCCGAGGTCGGGCGGATGACGGCCGGTTCCTCGAGTTGCTTGCCGCCGGCATGCGTCACTACGGCGAGCTCGGGGCTGAAGCCTTCGACGTGCTCGGCTTCGCGCTGGAGGTAGCTCTCGGGGATCAGCAGCGGGAAGTAGGCGTTCGCGGCGCCGGTTGCCTTGATCCGGCGGTTCATTGCCTCCTGCAACTGTTCCCAGATCCCGTACCCATACGGTCGCACGACCATGGTCCCCCGCACCGGCCCGTTGTCGGCGAGCTCGGCTTTGGCAATCACATCCTGGAACCATCGGGGGTAGTCCGCTGCTTGCGAGGCAAGCACGGAACGGGTCGTCGTCATGACCGCCAGTCTAGGAACGCGATCGATGGTCCGGCCACGCATTTCCGGCGCGCGCGTTCAGCGGGCTCTCAGGCACTGATGTTCATACGGCTGTGCACCGGTGTTCATCACCGGATCCAAAAGTGGGCTCGTATCCGCTCGTACCTGGAGGAACGCTGTGAGAGTACGTCGTGCGCCTGTGATCTCTGCCTGTCTGGCTCTGGTCGGGCTGGCGGTCGGAATCCCGTCCGCTGCCGCAGACCGGGGACCGCAGACCTACACCTTCGCCGTGATCGGCGACATTCCCTACGGCCCGGCGCAGATCGCCAGGTTCCCGAAGGTGGTCGACCAGATCAACGCGGACAAGCCGGTCAGGTTGGTCACCCACCTCGGTGACATCAAGGACGGCTCGTCGGTGTGCAGCGACGAGTACTTCGCGCAGGTGAAGACGCAGTTCGACCGGTTCGCCGACCCGTTGGTCTACACCGTCGGCGACAACGAGTGGACCGACTGCCACCGGGCCAACAACGGCAGCTACAACCCGTTGGAGCGGCTCGCGAAGGTCCGGCAGGTGTTCTTCCCGCAGCCGGGCAGGACGCTGGGGCAGCACCCGGCGAAGGTCGAGACCCAGGCGGCGCAGGGCATCCCGGAAGACGTCCGGTTCACCCGAGACGACGTCGCGTTCGCGGCTCTGCACATCGTTGGCAGTAACAACAGTATGGCGCCGTGGACCGGCAAGACCGCGCCGACGCCCGAGCAGGCCGCCGAGGTGCTGAACCGGACGTCGGCCGTGATGCAGAGCATCCACGACACGTTCGCCCAGGCTCGCGACGAGCACAACAAGGCCGTGGTGCTGCTGACCCAGGCCGACATGTTCGATCCGACCGTGACGAATCCGGCCTTCGCGGACTACTACGCGTTCCAGCCGATCGTGCAGGAGATCGCTCGCGAGGCGGCGAACTTCCGCGGCCCGGTGTACCTGTTCAACGGCGACAGCCACGTTTACAACAGCGACAAGCCGCTGGCCGCGAGCTCGCCGTGGACCAAGTTCTACGGCGTCACTACCCCGGCGGAGAACCTGTCGCGTATCACCGTGGACGGCTCGACCGGCGACAACGACTACCTCCGTGTCACGATCGACTCCCACAACCCCGCCGTACTGACCTGGGCGCGGGTGCCGTTCACCTCCTGAAGCTCCTGAAAGCTCCTGAAGCTCCTGAACGCTGAAGCGCCCGGTGCCCACGTGGGGCACCGGGCGCTTCTGTTCTGCCGGGTCAGAGTGACGCGAGCGTGTCGTTCCAGGTCTTCGACGGGCGCATGATTGCGGCCGCCTTCGCCGGGTCGGGCCGGTAGTAGCCGCCGAGGTCTACCGGGTTGCCCTGGACCGCCAGGAGTTCGCCGACGATCGTCTGCTCGTTGGCGGACAGGGACTCGGCCAAGGGCGCGAAAGCCTCGGCCAGGGCGGCGTCGTCGGTCTGCTTGGCCAGTTCCTGGGCCCAGTAGAGGGACAGGTAGAAGTGGCTGCCGCGGTTGTCGATGCCGCCGACCCGGCGGGTGGGGGACTTGTCCTCGTTGAGGAACGTCGCCGTCGCCCGGTCGAGGGTGTCGGCGAGGACCTGGGCGCGAGCGTTGCCGGTTGCCTGGGCCAGGTGCTCGAAGCTCGCGGCCAGCGCGAAGAACTCGCCGAGGCTGTCCCAGCGCAGGTAGTTCTCCTTGACCAACTGCTGTACGTGCTTCGGCGCCGAACCGCCGGCACCGGTCTCGAACAGGCCGCCGCCGGCCATCAGCGGCACGATCGACAGCATCTTCGCCGACGTCCCGAGCTCGAGGATCGGGAACAGGTCGGTCAGGTAGTCACGCAGTACGTTGCCCGTCACCGAGATCGTGTTCTCGCCGCGGCGGATCCGCTCCAGCGAGAACTTGATCGCCTCCACCGGCGCCAGGATGCGGATGTCCAGGCCCTCGGTGTCGTGGTCGAACAGGTACTTCTGCACCTTGGTGATGATCTGCGCGTCGTGCGCCCGCGTCTCGTCCAGCCAGAACACCGCCGGGTCACCGGTCGCGCGGGCCCGGTTGACGGCCAGCTTGACCCAGTCCTGGATCGGCGCGTCCTTCGTCTGGCAGGCGCGGAAGATGTCGCCGGCCGAGGCGGCCTGCTCGAGGACGACGTCGCCGGCCTGGTTCACCAGCCGGACGGTGCCGGTGGTCTGGATCTCGAACGTCTTGTCGTGCGAGCCGTATTCCTCGGCCTTCTGCGCCATCAGGCCGACGTTCGGCACCGAGCCCATCGTGGCCGGGTTGAAGGCGCCGTTCGCGCGGCAGTCGTCGAGGACCGCCTGGTAGATCCCGGAGTAGCTGTGGTCCGGCAGCACGGCGAGGGTGTCGTGCTCCTCGCCGTCCGGGCCCCACATGTGCCCCGACGTCCGGATCATGGCCGGCATCGACGCGTCGACGATGACGTCCGACGGGACGTGCAGGTTGGTGATGCCCTTGTCCGAGTCGACCATCGCGAGCTTCGGGCCGTCGGCGAGCTCGGCGTCGAAGGAGGCCGTGATCTCGGCGCCCTCGGGCAACGTGGCGATGCCGTGCAGGATGCCGCCGAGGCCGTCGTTCGGCGTCAGGCCGGCCTTCGCCAGCACGTCGCCGTACTGCGCGAACGTCTTCGGGAAGAAGGCGCGGACGACGTGGCCGAAGATGATCGGGTCGGAGACCTTCATCATCGTCGCCTTCAGGTGGATCGAGAACAGCACGTCGTCGGCCTTCGCCTGGGCGACCTGCGCGGTCAGGAATTCGCGCAACGCGGCCACGTGCAGGACCGACGCGTCGACGACCTCACCGGCCAGGACCGGGATCGACTCGCGCAGCACGGTGGTCGTCCCGTCGTCGCCGACCAGCTCGATCCGCAGCACGTCGTCGGCCTCGATGACGGCCGACTTCTCGGTCGAGCGGAAGTCGTCGGTGTCCATCGTCGCGACGTTGGTCTTCGACTCCGGCGACCAGGCGCCCATCCGGTGCGGGTGGGTCTTCGCGTAGTTCTTCACCGAGGCGGGCGCACGGCGGTCCGAATTGCCCTCGCGCAGGACCGGGTTCACCGCGGAGCCCTTGATCTTGTCGTAGCGGGCCTGGATCTCCCGCTCCTCGTCGGTCTTCGGCTCGTCCGGGTACTCCGGCAGGGCGTAGCCCTGGGACTGCAGCTCGGCGATCGCGGCCTTCAGCTGCGGGATCGAGGCCGAGACGTTCGGCAGCTTGATGATGTTCGCCTCGGGCGTCTTGGCCAGCTCGCCGAGCTCGGTCAGCGCGTCCGCGATCCGCTGGTCGTCCTTGAGGTACTCCGGGAAGACGGCCAGGATCCGGCCGGCCAGTGAGATGTCCCGGGTCTCCACTCCGACACCGGCCTGGCCGGCGTACGCCTGGACGACAGGGAGGAACGAGTACGTGGCGAGCGCCGGAGCCTCGTCGGTGTGGGTGTAGATGATCGTCGAGTCAGTCACAGGCCCCACCCTAATGGGCCGTCCGGCCGGACCGTCCCCGGCGTGGGCAGGCTCACGCCCCGTGCGGGGCTCGCCTGCGGAGATCAGTCAGTCGAGCTCGTCGGGGTGAGCAAGTGTGATACCGCTCGCCGCGGTCACCGCGCTGGTGAACGCCAACGTGTCGATCGGGGATGCCGCCGCGACCGTCGCACCGGCCAGCGAGGCCAGGCCCTTCGCGCCCTCCCAGGTGCAGTCCACGAAAACCGCCTTGGCTGCCTTGACCTGGGAGAACTCCACTCCGGACAGGTCGCAGTTCCGGAACACCGCCCCGGTCAGGTCCGCGGAGACGAAGTCGGCGTTCTGCAGCCGGCAGTCGGTCAGCTCGACCTTCTGGAACCTCGAGAACCGGAACGACGCGAAGTCGAGCACGCTGTCGCGGATCGTGATGTGCTGGAGGCTGGCGCCGGGGCCGGCGAACCCGATCATGCGGGACGCCGAGATCGCGACCCGGGTCAGCGCGGCGTCGGACCAGCGGGCGTTGGCGATATCGCACTGGGCCAGCTCGGCGTCGACCAGGATCAGCTTCTCCAGGTCGGAACCGGCCAGTTTGCACCGCGTCAGCCGGCAGCCGCTGAGCTCGACGTGCTCGGCCTCTTGGTCGCTGAGGTCGATGTCCTCCAGCGCCAGGTCGAGCAGCCGCTCCTCGTCGTCCAGCTCGGTCAGGTCAGCCGCGTCGAGGTTGGACCGGAGGCGGGGTACGGCGATCTTCACGCCAATGACCGTAGCCGGGATTGCCGACACTCGGCGGATCTCCCGCACTGACCAACTGGCCGTCGGCTGCCCGGCTCACGCGCGGCGGACGGCCCGAGCGGGCCGCGGGTCGGGGTTGGTCAGTGGTGCAGGTCCGCCTTCACGCGCGGAGGTAGTGGGCGGCTGCGCCGATCAGGGCGGAGTGTTCGGTGTCCTTGGTTGCGGAGACCGGGAAGTCGAGCGACGACGCCACCAGGTCGAAGGCTCCTGAGATCGAGCCGCCCAGGACTGTGTGGGTTACGCCGAAGCGTTCGAGCCAGGGGGTCAAGGCGGTGGCGAGGTGGGTGAAGGCGGTGACCAGGACGTCACGGGCACCGGCGTCGCCGGCTCGGGCCTGGTCGGCGATCTCCTTGACGCCGGGAGCCTCGGCGCCGGTGCGGTCCGCATAGGCGCCGAGGATCGCGCGGGCGGAGATCGAGTCCTCGAGCGGCTTCCCGGCGTACGTCGTCTTGTAGAGCTCGCCGCCCGGCGGGACGGTGTCGCCCTCGCGGACCACCCGGCCGTCGGCGAGGAACGCCGTACCGATGCCGGTGCCGATCGTGACGCCGAGGCAGCGGTCGACGCCGCGGACCTCGCCCGCCGTCCACTCACCGACCGTGAACGCCTCCGCGTCGTTCACGAACAGGAGCCGGTCGATCCCGAGCTCGGCGCTCAACGCCGCGCCGAGGTTGAACCCGTACAGCTGGTCGAACTTGCCCTGCCCGCGGTACCACGCCACGCCCGTACCGAAGTCGAACGGACCGGGCAGCGCGATCGCCAGACCGTTTGCCAGCGGCAACTTCCGCGCAGTGTCCGCAAGCTGCCCGACCACCACCTCGGCGGCGGCCTGCGACTCGAGCTCGGCCCGGTCCACCTCCGTCACGTCCCACGTCGCCGGCCTGACCACGGCCGCCGTGACGTGACTCCCCCCGATCTCCAGCACCGCTACGTCCATCCGGACATCATCGCAAAGAGTCAGTACCGCTCCTTGAACACCTGCTTCCCGGAGCGGTCGTACATCGTGATGTAGATCGGGTCGACGTTCCCCGTCCTGATGTCGTCGGTGTACACGCGGTGGACCCAGTAGCCGTCCTTGATCGTGGCGTTCGCATGCTGACCGAGGCCCGAGAACGCGATCCGGGTGACTCCCTCCGGCACCCGGCCCGCGTAGCTGTACCGCACCCCCGTGCACGGCATCGTCCGGTTGTCCCGATCGACCGGATCATCGCCGCACCCCATGCTCCAGTAGCGCTGGATCTGGTACGGGCGCGTGACGATGCCGACGTTGAGCAGCGTCGCGCCGAAACCACCCAAGGGCCGGCCGAGCATCGGTACGCCGGCCACGCAGTACGCGTACTGCGACCCGTCCGGCGAGCGTCGTACCGTCATCGCGCCGTCGGCGTCGGTCACTTCGACGACCTTGTCGGTCCAGCTGCTGACCACCTGCTGCCGCCACGCGTCGTCGTTCGCGGTCCGGAAGAAGTCATCGGACTTGGCGCACAGATCGGTGACCATCTTCGGCTGGGCTGTTGTCGCCGGCTGCGGCGCGGGCCGCGTAGTACCGAGATGGCCGACCAGCAGTACGGCGATGACCGCGGTCGCCGCCGTGGCAGCCGTCGCGGCCGAGATCACGATGCGGCGGACACGAGTGCGGTGCCGTGCAGCGGCGACCAGATCTGCCACGTCCGGCGTGAACGTGGCGGGACGGTCGGCGGCCTGGTCCAGCAAGGTCTTCAGTTCGTTGGTCATCTCAACCCTTCACGGCCAGGTCGGAAAGCTCGGCGAGGGCCGGATGCGTGCGCAGTTTCTCCAAGGCGCGCAGCGTCTGGCTCTTCACGGTCCCGGGGCGGCAATCGAGGGCGGCGGCGGTTTCCTCGACGGACAGTTCGTCGAAGTAGCGCAGTACGACGCAAGCGCGCTGGCGGGGCGGGAGCTCGGCCAGGGCCTTAGTGATCACAAGGCGGTTCTCGAGGACGCCGAGCGGGTCGGCGGGGTCGGTCTCATGGGCGAAGTAGTCGTCACCACCGACGATCTCCTGGCTGGATTTGCGGCGCAGCGCGTCGAGGGTGGTCGAGACCACGACCTTCCGCGCGTAGGCACCGACAGCGCCTTTGCGCTGGATCCGCCCCCAGACGCGATACAGCCGGATGAGAGCTTCCTGGGTCGCGTCCTCTGCCCGGCGCCAGTCGCCGCACAGGAGGTAAGCGGTCCGGCACAGCGCGTTGGCCTGGTGCGTGACGAACTCGACGTAGTCCTGCTCGGTCTCCGGTCTCACCCGTGGCACTCCCCAGTCATGCCGGGTCAAACGTGGTGGGCCCACCGACTGGTTGCACCGATCCGGCAAGAATCTTTTCTCATGGTCGGCGCTCCCCGGGTCAGTACCGAGGGAACCCGGACCCGTTCCTGTCCGTAGAGTGACTGGAGCGAGGGGAACGACATGCCGACCGAGAGCAGGACGACGTCCGTGGTCGCGGCGCTGAGCGTCGCGGTGGCGGTAGTCGGCCACGTGCTCGTGGGCGGCGGTGGTGTGCCCCTCGGCGTCGTAGCTCCGTTGGCGGCGCTGGCCGGGGTGTGCTGGCTGCTGGGGGAGTACCTCGCCGGGGAACGGTTGCTGACGGCACTCGTCCTGGCCGCGGTGCAGCTGTTCGTGCACGTCACGCTGGACTCGGCGAGCATGCACGACGGTATGGCGATGCCGCCGGGTGTCGGCTCCAGCTTGATGATGACCGGCACGCACCTCTCGGTCCTGCTGGCCGGCGTACTCGCGGTCAGCCGGGCCCGGCGTTGGATCACGCGCGTCGTTCGCATCGTCGCCCGGTTCCTTCCCCAGCTTCCGGTTCTGCATCCGGTGCCGGGACCCGCCCGCAGGTTCGTCGTGGTGTCCGCGCCGGTGCGGCTCGCCGCGTCCTGGCGCGAGTCGAACGTTTCCCGCCGCGGACCTCCCGGCGTACGAGTGATCGCTGCTGTCTGAACCGGCCCACGGGCCGGATTACTCGTATGCCTGGAAAGGTTCTCTCATGCCCAAGAGATTCGTCCTGCGCGCCGGCGCGATCGTCGCGGCGTCCGCGCTGGTCGTGATCGGCGCCGCGGGATCGGCGTCCGCGCACGTCACGGTGTCCTCGCCGGACGCCAAGCCCGGCGGGTACGCGAAGCTGGTCTTCCGCGTCCCGACCGAGTCCGACAACACCAGCACCACCAAGCTCGTCGTCAGCCTGCCCAAGGACCATCCGTTCGCGTCCGTCGGCGCGCAGGTGAAGGACGGCTGGAAGGTGGAGAAGAAGGAAGAGAAGCTGCCGGCGGAGGTCAAGGTCGGCGACGTGACGCTGACCAAGGCGATCACCACGGTCACCTGGACGGCGACCGCGGGCGGCATCCCGGCGAACGACTTCGACGAGTTCGCGTTGTCGGTCGGCAAGCTGCCGGAGGGGGTCGACTCACTGAGCTTCCCCGCGGTCCAGACCTACAGCGACGGTGAGGTGGTGAAGTGGGCCGACGTCGCCAAGGACGGTGCGGACGAGCCCGAGCACCCGGCGCCGACGCTGAAGCTGGCGGCTGCTCTCACTCCGGTGGCGGCGACGACGTCCGAAGGTACGTCGGACACGTTGGCACGCTGGCTCGGCGGCGCCGGGCTGCTCGTCGGACTGCTCGGCCTGGCCTTCGGGCTGCGGCCCCGACGTCCTGCCGCTACTCCGGCTTCCGTGGAGAAGCAGTAGCCGTGCGTCGACTGATCGCAATTCTGGTGGCGTCGCTGTTCACGCTGGTGGTTTCCACCGGCGTGGCGGCGGCGCACGCCAAACTCGAGTCCATGACGCCGACGGACGGTTCGTCGATGGCCGCGCCGCCGACGAAGGTGATCCTGACCTTCAACGAACCGGTCGGCTCGAACGGGACGCAGGTGCAGGTCAAGTCGCCCAGCGGTACCAACGTCGCGAACGGTGACGCCGAGGTGGTCGACAACACGGTCACCCAGCCGGTCGGCGCGATGATCGAGGCCGGGAAGTACACCGTCGAGGCCCGGGTCGTGTCGGCCGACGGGCACCCGATCACGATCTCGGGAGCGTTCACGGTCACGCACGCCGGTCATCCCGCAACGCAACCGGCCGGCACGCCGGCGGCCCCCGAGGGCAACGGCAATGTGGTCACGATCGTCGCGATGTGCCTGGTGATGCTGGTGGTCGTGGCGCTCGCGATCGTCATCGTCCGTCGGCGCCCGGCGGACTGATGAGCGAACCTCTGCCGCGCGGCGCCGTCCGCCCCGAGGGGCGGGCCGGCTGGCTCATCCTGGGGATGGTTGCCTCCGGCATCGTCGTGATGGTGGCGGCGTTGTATGCCGCGGGTGGCGCGCCGAGGCGAGCCGTGGACGGGTTGCTCGGCGCCGGCCTCGGTGTGTCCTGGGCCGTTCCGGTACTGCGATTCGTCGCCGACGCGGCCGCCGTGGCCACCGGCGGCGCCGTGCTCGCCGTACTGCTGTTTCTGCCCGCGGACGGCGGAAAGCTTGGCAATAAGGCGATTCGGGCCTGCCAGGACGCGGCGTTGGCGGCCGGGATCTGGGCGGTGGCAAGCATCGGTGGGTTGATCGCCACGGCGACGGTGATTCTTGGCATACCGCTGTCGCACCTTGCGGAGCATGCCGAGCCGGCAGGTCAGCTCACGCAAGTGCGTGCGCTGGCGGTTGCCGTCGTACTGACCGCTGTGTTGGCTGTTGTGTTGAGCGGTGTGAAGACGTTGCGCGGTGCGCGGCTTGCCGCCGTACTCACGGTCGCCGCTCTGATCGGACCGCTGCTGACCGGCCACGGTGCGCTCGATCGGACGAGCGCCTGGTCCGTTCTCGCCACGACCTCGCTGGTCGTGCACGTTGTCGCCGCGACCGCGTGGGTCGGCGGACTGGGCGCCGTACTGCGGTATTCGCGTTCGCGTCAGGCTGTCGAGGTGTTCAGCACGGTCGCCCTGGTGTGTGCGGTGACGATGGGGATCACGGGCCTGCTGACAGCCGAGATCCACCTCGGTGGCCGGCAGGACGGCTGGGGTCTGATCACGCAATGGGTGACGAGCGGGTACGGCGCCTTGGTGCTGGGGAAGACGCTGGCGTTCGCGACGCTCGTCATCATCGGGCAGCTGCACCGGCAGAGCACGCTGCCGCAGTTGGAGGCGGGTGATCCGGTCGCGTTCCGGCGGCTCGCCGTACTCGAACTGCTCGTGATGGCTGGCACCATCGGCCTTGCGGTTGCCTTGTCACGCACGCCGTAGCGGACTCGATGACATGTCAACAGATATCCGTACACTGTGTGCATGGGTGAACCGCAGTGGCTCGATCAGCGTGAGGCGCGGCTCTGGCAGTCGTACCGGGACACGCACCGCGAGCTGATGCGCGCGCTCGAGGCGCGGATGATCAGCAATTCCGGCCTGTCCGGCGCCGACTACGCCCTGCTCCACCCGTTGTCGGAGGCGGAGGACGGCGTACTCCGGACCCGCGACCTCGGCCGCTCGGTCGGGTGGGAACGCAGCCGCCTGTCCCACCAGGTCAGCCGGATGGAGAAACGCGGCCTGGTCTGCCGCGAGGAATGCACCGCCGACGCCCGCGGCTCGATGGTCCGCCTCACCGACCTCGGCCGCAAAGCCGTCGACGCCGCCGCCCCCGACCACGTCGCCGCCGTCCGCACCTACTTCTTCAACCGCCTCACCGCCGACGAGCAAGCCCAACTCACCACCCTCCTCAACCGCATAGCCGCCGCCCTCCCACCCACCTACCCCACCCCCGACTGCGACGAGTAGCAGGGCTTACGGAGCGGCTGGGACCCTCGGTCAGTGCGTGCCGGTCCAGACCCGGCGAACCTTCTGCGCGAACGTCTTCGGTGTCAGTTCGTCCTGGATGGCGAGAACGTAGGACATCGGCGAGGCTTCTCGCTTGACGCGTCGTGCTTCGCCGACCTGCCACCAGGCGGCGCCGACCGCGAGAGCCGCTCCGACCGACTGCCCGATGACCGTGCCCGCCAAGCCTGAAGTGTCAAGAAGGTTCCCGGCGATTGGCGGCGCGGCAAGCGAGCCGCTCACCAACATCGCGCGAGCCGGCTCGATCCTGTTCAGTTGAAGCCCGCGTTCAAGGTCGCGCAGTGGCGCCTCGATGCTGCGCTGGACATGGTTTGCCACTGCGTCGAGCCGACGCTGTTCTGTCTGCAACGCTGCAACCTCTTCGAGTTCGGCCTCGGCCGCCTCGACGTGCTCACGGAAGCGTTGCAGCTCCGGTGCTAAGGCCTCTCTGCATTCGAGGATTCGTCGCGCCGGGATCGCGCTGAGGTTCTTCGGACGAATGTATTGCAGCGCGAGCATCATGTACCGCGAGCTGACCTCCTCGCCTCGTGCAGCACGGGCTGAGCCGGTGAGCAGGTGGAGAACGGCGGCAACGTCCGCGCTCGGGGCCGAGGTACGAGATTCCGCCTGATCGGTCAGTGGCAGCATCCCGTCGAGCTGCCCGATCTGCATTGCGAGTGCTGTCATGTAGGCACCGCCGAGCGCCGGATGCATCCCGATCCATGCGCCGTCATCCCCGTCGTGGTGTTGTGCCGGTTGCGGTCGCCCCTGAACGGCCAGACCTGCATCGACGAGGCGTTTGATCAGACCGGGCCAGAACTTCTTGGCGTGGATCCAGGCCAGTTGCGGGTACTGCGCCGTGTTGCCGACGCCGTCGGACCAGATGCTGGTTCCGTCGAAGGCCTCGTTCGCGCGCTCCAAGCCGTACGCCGATTGCAGTACTTCGAGGTTGTCCTCGATCGCGCGGACCAGATCGATCGTCAGGCCGTCGAGATAATGCTGCGGATCAACGCTCCGGAAGACATCGGCATCGCCGAACTCGCGGGCGGTGTCGCTATCTCGCGTCAGGTAGTACTGCGGCGCGATGCGGTAGAGCTGCGGCCAGTACAGCGCCGCGAGCTTCAACCAGTCGTCGTCGCGGACATGGATGAATGGGAAATACAGCCCAGCGTCGCGCATTGGTCCCCCTGGATTGCTCTCCAGCCCTGCACGGACGGTACACCCGGCGTACGGCGCCTGTCGTCAGTTCCCGCCCGCCGCGGAGGACACGCCGTCACGGAGAGCGATCGGTGGTCGCCCTCGGAAGAATGATCGGGTCGGGTTCGGATGCGCGCTGGATTTGACGATCGTTTTCACTAACGTGAGGATGTGTCGTGTCCGAGGCCGCTGTTGACGATCGGTGTGGTCGCGGCTTGGGGATCTTGCTGCTCAGTCACGATCTCGACCTCGTGCGGGCGCTTGCAACCCGGGTCGTGGTGCTGGACGCCGGCCGAGCGGTCGGCGACGTGCTGCCGGCGTCGTCCGAGCTGTCGCCGCCGGGAACCTCGACCGGCGGGCATCCGTTGCTAGAGGCAATGAACCTGTCAGCTTCGCCGCGGCCGCCCGGATCGGCAACTCGCACGCTCCGCCCGTGCTGACCCTCGACACCGGATCTGACCCAAGGAGCGAACCGCGCCGATGACGCGACTGCACGACCATCTGGCGGAGGCCATCAAAGATCCCGATCCGATCCGGGTCCCTTCCTCCTCAGGGGACGATCTGATCTGCCTGCGGTTCGAGACCATGAAGGTGTACTCCGCGCTCGGCGCCGTCCGCCACCTGCTCGAGACCGGGCGGGTACGGCGTGGTGACACGCTGATCGACTCCTCGAGCGGGATCTACGCGCACGCGCTCGCGCTCGCCTGTCACCGGTACGGGATGAACTGCCACATCGTCGGCTCGACCACGGTCGACCGGACCCTGAAGATCCAGCTCGAGATCCTCGGCGCGACCGTCGAGCAGGTGCCCCCGTCGAACAACCTGCAGCTCGACCAGAACCTCCGGGTACGCCGGATCCAGGAGATCCTGCGCGACAACCCGACGTACCACTGGATGCAGCAGTATCACGACGACATCCACTACCTCGGGTACCGCGCGGTCGCGGATCTCGTCGCGGAGGTGGTGCCGGACGGACCGCTCTGTCTGGTCGGCGGCGTGGGTACGGGCGCGTCGACCGGCGCGATCGCGGCGTACCTGCGGGACCGTGGGCGCGACGTGAACCTGGTCGGCGTGCAGCCGTTCGGCAGCGTCACGTTCGGGGCCGGGCACACGCAGGATCCGGACATGATCATCGCGGGGATCGGGAGCTCGATCGAGTTCCGCAACGTGCGGCACGAGTTGTACGACCGGCTGCACTGGGTCTCGTTCGACTACGCGATGTCCGCGGCCGTCGATCTGCTCCGGACGTCCGGGGTGTTCGCCGGGCTGTCGGCGGGCGCGGCGTACCTGTCGGCGTTGTGGGAGCACAGATGCGACCGCGGCCGCAAGCACGTGTTCCTGGCCGCCGACACCGGGACGCGGTACGTCGAGTCCGCTTTTGCCCGCCATGCCGAGGCGCGACCGATGGCGTCGATGCGACCGCTCGAGATCGACTCGCTCGACGACCTCTCGGTGCCGTGGTCGGCCATGTCGTGGGACCGCCGGCACGTCGGCATTGGTCAGACGCGAGGAGTTTCACACCCTGAAAGGCTGGCCGAGCTGCCATGACCGTTGCTGACCTGACCGCCGCTGTCCTCGCCGGTTCGCCTTCGCCGGCGAACTTCAACGTCACCAGCGCCTTCTGGCTGCATCACACCACCCGGCTTCCGGGCGCCGACGTCACCTATCGCAACTACTACGTCTTGTTGCGGGTCGGCGAGGTCTTCGGCGCATGCTCGTTCGAGGCCGGGGAGTTGGACCCGTCGTACTGCGCGGACACCTCCGGGCGGACGCTGGCCGACGTACTCACGTCCGACGATCCGCTCCCGGTGCGGATCGCGGCGCTGGATGCCTACCTGGCCACGGTCCAGCCGCATCACCTGTCGGAGCAGGCCGAGGAGATCGTCCTCCCGGCCGGTACGCCGGACGTCCGTGCCCGGGCCCGCGACGCCGCCGTCGCAGGTCTGCTGGATGTCGCTGACGGCACCAAGGTTGCGCTGATCGGGGTCGTCAACCCGCTCGTGGACGCGATCACGGCCCGCGGCGGGATCTGCCTGCCGTGCGACTTCAACCTGCGCGAGACGGCGTCGGGTCTGCCGGTGTCCGATGACATGACCGAGGTGATCGACGCGGCGGACGCGGTCGTCGCCACCGGCATGACCCTGTCCAACGGCAGCTTCGACGTCCTCCTCACTCGTTGCCGCGAGCAAGGGAAACCGCTGGCGATCTATGCCCAGACCGGTAGCGCCGTAGCCCGCGCGTTCCTCGGCGACGGCGTCACCGCGCTGTCGGCCGAACCGTTCCCCTTCTCCCAGTTCAGCTCCCGCCCGAGCAGCCTGTATCGCTACCGGACCGATCGATGACCACGTGCCCTCAGAGTGCAGCCCCGGGAGTAGGGGTCAGGATCGGGGATTTTCCGGAGTCCTCACCGAGCCTTTCTCGATATATCGTTCGGTCTTATGGAGAATCTGCCCGACCGCCCGCACCCGCACGCGCACCTGCGGGCGTCCGACACCGATCGTGACCAGGTCGTCGACGTACTGCGGGATGCCCTGATGTCGGGCCGGTTGTCGCAGGACGAGCATGCCGAGCGCCTCGAGCAGACGTTGCAGGCCAGGACGCTGGGCGAGCTCGAGCCGATCACGCGCGACCTCGTCGTACCGGGTCAGGCCCAGCCGGTGCCGCTGCCGATGACGCAGCCGTCGGTCTCCAACAGCCCGGTCCCGATCGAGGAGCCGGCCGACCCGAGCCAGAGCTTCGACACGATGGTGGCGATCTTCGGCGGCGGCGAGCGGACCGGCCGCTGGCGGGTGAAACGGCGTACGAACGCGTTCGCGGTGTTCGGCGGACACGATCTCGACATGACGAATGCGGTCTTCGAGGGTCGCGAGGTGACGATCTACGCGTTCGCGGTGTTCGGCGGGATCGACATCACCGTTCCGGAAGGAGTGACGGTCCGCAACGAGGGCGTCGGCATCTTCGGGGGTTTCGGCGCCCGCGGCAGCGACGACCCGAACCCGAACGCCCCGACCGTCGTGGTGAAGGGCCTCGCGCTGTTCGGCGGCGTCGGCGGCCAGTCGTCGGCCAAGCGGCACGGCAAGAAGAACAAGGGCAAAGGGCACCACGAGCTGCATTAGGGCATGCGGTCCGGGGCGTGGCCTCGTAGCCTGCGGTCATGAGCGACTTCGTCCCGGCCGACTTCGAGGTGCCCCGGGCACTGATCACACCGCGCTTCCGGCTGGAACCGCTCGGCCCGGAGCACAACGTCCCGGATCATGCCGCGTGGACGAGCAGCATCGAGCACATCCGTGCGACGCCGGGCTTCGGTGGCAGTTGGCCGCCGGTCGGCGGGATGACGCTGGAGTCGAATCTCGGGGATCTGCAGCGGCACGCGGAGGACTTCGTGCAGCGCCGCGGCTTCACCTTCACGGTGATCGAGACCGACGGCGACGTGATCGGCTGCGTCTACATCTACCCGTCGCGCAAGAACCCGGGCGTCACCGAAGTACGTTCCTGGGTGAGTGCCGACCGGGCTGAGCTGGATGTTCCGTTGTACGACGCCGTCAGCAGCTGGCTGGCCGCGGACTGGCCGTTCGAGAACGTCGACTACGCGGTCAGATCCACGACTTGAACCACATCCGGCTGAGCCAGTCCGGGTGGGGGAGGACCTTGTCGGTCAGGATCGGCCAGATATAGGCGAAGTTCAGTACGACGAGGACGACGAACGCGCCGACCACCGCGCTGCCGATCAGCCGGCGCGGTGAAGCGCTGCTTATCGCCGTACCGGCCGAACTCGCCACGGTACTCGCCGCAGATCCGACGGCGGCACGGGCCGGCCCGAGGATCTTGCCCAGGATCAGCGCCACCGCCATCACGGTGAACGGGATCATCGTGACGGCGTAGAAGAAGAAGATCGGTCTGTCGTCGAACGCGAACCATGGCACCCAGCAGGTCACGAAGCCCACGATCGGTACGCCGTACCGCCAGTCGCGTGAGCCGATCCAGAAGACCAGCGCCGCGATCAGCGCGAGCGCGCCGCCCCACCACAGCAGCGGCGTACCGAGGGCAGAGATCACCTGCAGGCAGTTGGTCCCGGCGGGGGCGTTGCAGCCCGGCGTACCGGGTTTGATGTCGTTGACCGCGTCGAAGCCGATCGGGCGGGCGATGATCGGCCAGCCGGCCGGGTTCGACTGGTACGGGTGGGTGGCGTGCTTGATGTAGTCGCCGGTGTGGAACGCGAGCACTTCCTTGTGGTACTCGAGCAGTGACCGGAAGTCGTCGGGCACGACCTTCATCACGCCGTGTGCCGGATTGCTCGCAGCCCAGTTGTGGTCGTAGGCGTTGTCGTGCAGCAGCCAGCCGGTCCAGGTCGCGAGGTAGGTGATGCCGGCGACGAGCACCAGGCTGACGAACGCCGGGATGCCGTCGACCAGCGCCGACTTCACGAACGCGAACCGTACGCCGAGGGCGCGTCGGGCGCCGAAGTCCCAGGCGAACGCGAGGACACCGAAGGCGGCGAGCGTCCAGACGGCGGACCACTTCGTGCCGAGCGCCAGGCCGAAGCAGACGCCGGCGGCGATGCGCCACGGGCGGATGAGCAGCCAGCGGCCGATCGTACGACGCGCGCCGTCGGGGGTCGGCGTGTCGAGGGACTCCGCGTGCCGGCGACGTGTCCAGTCACGGTCAGCGACCAGGCAGGAGACCGCTGCCACCAGCCAGAACGCGAGGAAGATGTCGAGGAGCGCGACCCGGGACATGACGAAGTGCAGGCCGTCGACGGCGAGCAGCAGGCCGGCGATCGAGCCGATCAGCGTCGAACGCGTCATCCGGCGTACCGTCCGGATCAGCAAGAGGACGGTGAGGGTGCCGAACAGGGCTGGCATGAAGCGCCAGCCGAACGTGTTCATCCCGAACAGCTGCTCGCCGGCCGCGATCATCCACTTGCCGACCTCGGGGTGCACGGTCAGGCTCGGGGAGGGCTTGAAGACGTCCAGGTTGCCGCTCAGGATCGCCTTGTCGGCGGCGCCCTCGGGCTGGTCGATGAATTGGCGCGCGTACCCGAACTTGAGCAGGCTGAACGCGTCCTTGGCGTAGTACGTCTCGTCGAAGACGAACTTCACCGGCGTACTGAGGTGCCAGAACCGCAGGATGCCGGCCATCAGCGTGATCGCCAGCGTGGCGATCCAGCCGCCGTCGAAGTCCCGCGGCATGGGCGGGTACAGGCGCTCCTTGAGCGGCGGCAGCCGTCTCCCGAGCACGTCCCGCCCGAGCGTCTCCAGCCCCTCGCCGGCGTCGCTACGCCGCGCAGTCCCATCCTCGATCACAGCAGCCACGCCCGCCATCGTACGGACGCCCCGGTACCACCGCCTCCCCGCGGTTGTGGATAACCGGAACCAGCCGCGCCGAACCTCCTACAATCAGTCACATGAGCACGCCACGCGAGGAGCTGCACGCCTTGATCGACGAGCTGCCCGACGAAGCTGCCGCGGAGCTCGTGCCGGACATGCGGGAGATCCTCAAGCACCGCCTCGAGATGCGCCGCCGCCGGGCGACGGAGCCTCGACCGTGGCCGCCGTCGTGGTTCGG
This sequence comes from Kribbella pratensis, assembly GCF_004365355.1. Taxonomy (GTDB): domain Bacteria; phylum Actinomycetota; class Actinomycetes; order Propionibacteriales; family Kribbellaceae; genus Kribbella. The sequence goes on from NZ_SODP01000003.1 coordinate 639,047, forward strand.
CGCCGGCGCAGGAAGCCGTCCGGACGTCGCACGGCAGAGCGAAGAGATCCTGCGAGACGAGCTCGGCCGCAGCGAGTGATCGTCGTCGATACCGGCCCGCTCGTCGCCGCGGTGTTGTCCAACGACGACGACCACCGTGCCTGCGTCGACCTGTTCGCCGCCGCCCACCTCAACCGGGAGCAACTGGTTGTGCCGAGCTTCGTCATACCGGAGGTCTGTTACCTGATCCAGCGCGAGGTCGGTGCGAAAGTGGAAGCCGACTTTGTCGAGTCGCTCGCGGCGGGTGACTTTGCAGTTGCCGAGTGCGACTCGGAGCTCGAGCGCATCGCGGATCTCATGCACAAGTACGCCGACCTGCCGCTGGGGCTAGCGGATGCCTCGGTGGTGGCGGTCGCGGAGGCGCTGGGTGCCCGGGAGGTTGCAACATTGGATCGTCGGCACTTCAGTGTTGTCCGGCCGCGGCACGTCGATGCTTTTACGCTGCTGCCATGACCGGGCGATTGGTGCTGGCGGGGACTCCTATCGGGGATGTTTCTGATGCTTCGGCGCGGTTGGGGCGGGTGCTCGCGGGGGCGGATGTGGTGGCTGCGGAGGATACGCGGCGGTTGCGGCGGTTGACGTCGGAGCTGGGGATCCAGCTGGGTGGGCGGGTCGTCAGTTACTTCGAGGGGAACGAGCGGGAGCGGACGCCGGAGTTGCTGCAGGCGTTGGTCGACGGACAGACCGTGGTGGTGGTGACCGACGCGGGGATGCCCAGCGTGTCGGATCCGGGGTATCGGCTGGTGGCAGCGGCGATCGAGGCTGAGGTCGACGTGACGGCCGTGCCGGGGCCTTCGGCGGTGTTGACGGCGCTGGCGCTGAGCGGGTTGCCGGTGGACCGGTTCACGTTCGAGGGGTTCCTGCCACGCAAGCCGGGGGAGCGCGGGCGGCGGCTCGACGAGCTCAAGGAGGAGCCGCGGACGATGGTCTTCTTCGAGGCGCCGCACCGGCTGACCGCGTCCCTGGAGGCGATGGCCGAGGCGTTCGGCGCGGATCGGCGTACGGCGGTGTGCCGGGAGCTGACCAAGACCTACGAAGAGGTCAGACGCGGTCCCCTCGACGAGCTCGTGACCTGGTCGAAGGACGGTGTCCGCGGCGAGATCACGATCGTCGTGGCCGGCGCCGACCCGCACAAGATCGTCACCGGCGAGGACCTCGCCCGGGAGGTCGCGAAGGACGAGGAAGCGGGTACGCACCGCAAACAAGCGATCGCTGACGTCGCCAAGCGCTTCAACGTCCCGAAACGGACCGTGTACGACGCCGTACTGGCTGCACGAGACTCTGGTAAATAGCATTCGCGCGCCCCACTACGCTTGAGACATGTCCGAGAAGGCCTATTACGTCACCACCCCGATCTACTACGTCACGGCCCCGCCGCACATCGGCAGCGCCTACACGACGGTGGCCGGGGACGTCCTGACGCGCTGGCACGCGCAGCGCGGCGAGCGCAAGTGGTACCTGACGGGTACCGACGAGCACGGCGAGAAGGTGATGCGCAGCGCCGAGGCGCAGGGCATGACGCCGCAGGCGTGGACGGACAAGCTGGTCGAGGAGGCCTGGAAGCCGGCCTGGGTCGACGTCGACATCGCGTACGACGACTTCATCCGGACCACCGAGCAGCGCCACACCGAGCGGGTCCGCGAGTTCTGGCAGACGCTGTACGACAAGGGCGACGTCTACAAGGGCGAGTACGAGGGCCTGTACTGCGTGGGCTGTGAGGAGTTCAAGCTCCCCGCGGACATCCGGACCGACGAAGACGGCACGCAGCGGTGCATGATCCACGGCACCGAGCTGGAGACGGTCTCGGAGACCAACTACTTCTTCCGGCTCTCGGCGTACGCCGACAAGCTGCTCGCGCTGTACGACGAGCAGCCGGACTTCGTCGCGCCCGCCAGCGCCCGCAACGAGGTGATCGCGTTCGTCAAGCAGGGCCTGCAGGACCTGTCGATCACCCGCTCGACCTTCGACTGGGGCATCCCGGTGCCGTGGGACGAGGACCACGTTCTGTACGTGTGGATCGACGCGCTGCTCAACTACGTGACGGCCGCGGGCTACGGCACCGACCCGAAGCGGTTCGAGGAGCTGTGGCCGGTCGACGTGCACCTGGTCGGGAAGGACATCCTCCGGTTCCACGCGGTGATCTGGCCGGCCATGCTGATGGCTGCCGGTGTCGCCGTGCCTCGCCAGGTGTTCGCGCACGGCTGGCTGCTGGTCGGCGGCGAGAAGATGAGCAAGTCGAAGCTGACCGCGATCGCGCCGCACGAGATCACCGACCACTTCGGCTCGGACGCGTTCCGGTACTACTTCCTGCGCACGATCCAGTTCGGTTCGGACGGCTCGTTCTCCTGGGAGCACCTGAGCGCGGTCTACACCTCCGAGCTCGCGAACGGCCTGGGCAACCTGGCCAGCCGGATCGCGGCGATGGTCGGCAAGTACTTCGACGGCGTGCTGCCGGAGCCGACTGACCACGGACCGGCCGAGCAGGCGCTGGCGGACAAGCTCGCGCAGACCGTGGCCACTGCGGACAAGGCTCTGGACACGCTGGCGTTCCAGGACGCGCTCGCCGCGATCAACGACCTCGTCGGCGCGGTCAACGGGTATGTCACGGAGCAGGAGCCGTGGAAGGTCGCGAAGGACGATTCGAAGCGGGACCGCCTCGCCACGATCCTGTACTCCGCGGCCGAGACGCTGCGCGCGGTCGCCGTACTGCACAACCCGACGATGCCGAAGACGTCCGCGAAGCTGTGGGAGCTGCTCGGCGCCGAGGAGAAGCTGGGCGCGCTGAAGGACCAGCGGGTGCAGGACGCCGGGACCTGGGGCCAGCTGCCGGCCGGCTCAAAGCTGACCAAGGGAGAGCCGCTCTTCCCGCGGCTCGAAGAGAACTGATCGGAACAAACTGACGCCGCCGCCCGGGAATGCCGGGCGGCGGCGCAGCCTTTTCTTGTAGCAACAACCAAGTCGAGGAGGCTGTCGCATGCGGGCTGTGGTGTTCGAGGAGTACGGCGATCCCGAGGTACTCAAGGTGCAGGACGTGCCGGAGCCGCATGCGGGCCCCGGGCAGGTGCGGATCAAGGTGCACGCGGCCGGTGTGAACCCGTACGACACGAAGATCCGCCGAGGCTTCACGAAAGATTTCGCGCCGGCGAAATTCCCCGCGATCCCGGGGTTCGAGGTCGCCGGGGTGGTGGACGAGGCCGGTGACGGTGCTGCCTTCGCGGTCGGCGACGAGGTCGTCGGCTGGTCGACCGGCGGTTCGTACGCCGAATACGCGCTCGGCGGCAACGTGACCCGCAAGCCCGCGGGCCTCGGCTGGGAGCAGGCCGTCGGCGTACCCGTGGCCGGCGAGACCTCGCAGCGGGTGCTGGACCTGCTTGGTGTGAAGTCGGGCGAGACGATCCTGATCCACGGTGCGGCCGGGGCGGTCGGCTCGGTCGCCGTACAGCTGGCTGTGGCGGCCGGTCTCACGGTGATCGGTACGGCGTCTCCCGCGAACCACGACTACCTGCGCTCGATCGGCGCGATCCCGGTGGCGTACGGCGACGGTCTGCTCGAGCGGGTCCGCGAAGCGGCGCCGCATAGCGTCGACGCGGTGTTCGACACCGCCGGTATGGGCGGTCTCGAGGAGTCGATCGAGCTCCGGGGCGGCACCGACCGGATCGTCACCATCGCCGACTTCGGCGCGGCCGAGCTCGGCATCCAGGTCTCCGGGCGTGGCACAGGCACCCCCGAGGAGGTCCGTGCCGCCCTCGACGCCCAGCTCCAGGCGGCCGCCGACGGCAAGCTCACGATCCGGATCGCCGGGACCTTCGCCCTCGCGGACGCAAGCAAGGCCCAGGCGCTGAGCGAGTCGGGCCACGCCCGCGGCAAGATCGTCGTAGTTCCGTAGGCGGACCTCCACCACTGATCAACCTGCGTCCACGACGGCGCGGCGCCGCGGCTCAGGCGTAGACCCGGACGGCTGCCGCCGGTTGATCAGTGGTGCGGGTACTGCCTCAGGCATAGGCGAACCGGGACTGCGGCGTCGGGACGTCGTCCACGCGTGGGTCCCAGCGATCGACGAATGTCACCCCGGGCGGGACCTCGATGGATTTCGTCGATGTCCAGCCGCGGGTGAGGGTCGGGAAGTCCGGCACGTCCGGGTGGTAGTGCGGCTTGCCGGTGCCGAGGAGGTCGCGCGCCATCGGTGCGCTGCGTGCCTGGTACCGGAAGTCGGCGGAGAGCCGCAGCCGCTTGGTCCGGTTCGGCATCGCGCCGTGCACGGTCAGGCTCCCGAACAGCAGCACGTCGCCCGGCTGGTACGACGTCGTACGCCACTCCGGATGGTTCTCGTCGGCCTCGGCCCGCATCATCCCCGGCCCGTCGGACGCCTTCACCGGCAGTACGCCGAGCCGTGGCGACCCGGCGTACACCCGCAGCCCGCCGATCTCCGGCGGCGCCGGGCTCAGCGGGAGCCAGGTGGTCAGTGTGTCGACGCACCCCTGGATGAACCGGTAGTCCTGATGGATCGGCGTCGGATTCGCACCCGGCGACGGCGGCGCGATCCGGCAGATGTGCGCCGGATGCGCGAACGCCTCCTCACCCAGCAACTGCGAAGCGAGCCCGATCAACTCCGGCCGTACGGCGAGTTCGTGGAACGCCTGCGTGCTCTGGATCGCCGTATATGCACCGAAGAACCCTGCCGACCCCTCCTCGACAGCCCGCCCCGAAGCCACCAACTCCCGCGGATCCGCATCCCGCGCCAACCAGTCACTGTCGTACAAGATCCGCGCCAGCTGCTCGTGCACATCGGTGACCACCTGAACCGGCAACAACCCCCGAAAGAACAGGTAGCCATCCGCCCCGAGCCGCTGCCGCAGTACGGCGTCGTCCGCCCGATCGGCGTACGAGTCGGTCAGTTCCTTCATCTGTCGTTTCCGATCTTGTCCATGGTGGCGGCGATGTCCTGGACGGGGGTCTTGTCGAGGAAGAGGTCGTTGGCGGCCTTGTTGATTTCGGTGGACTTCGAGGTCCAGCCGTCGGCGATCGGGAGGTTGACCGTGCTGCCGGCGGCGGAGTCGAGGAAGGGCTGGACATCGATGCCCTTCTTCTGCCAGAACGCCTGGTAGCCGGCGCCGGCGTCGGTGAGGGCCGGGATGATGTAGCCCGCGTCGCCCATCAGGCGTTGTGCTTTCTCCGTGCCGAGGAAGGCGACCAGCTTGCCGGCCTCCTCCGGGTGCTTGGTCTTCGCGAACATCGTCTCGGCGAGGCCGTTGATCACCACCGTGCGTCCGGCGGGTCCGGCCGGCATCGCGGCGACACCGATCGGGAACTTCACCTCGGGCAGCGCGAACGGGAGCAGGGCGTTGTTCGCCGGGAACATCGCGACCTCGCCCCGATAGAACATCTCGGTCGCCTGTCCGGTCGGTGGGTTGGTCCGCGTGCCGTCCGGCGACACCTTCCATTTGAAGATCAGGTCACGGGCGAACTGCAGCGCCTCGACCGACTTCTGGCCGGCGAAGTCGAACGTGCCGTACGGCTTGTCCATCGCGTGGCCGCCGTTCGAGGCGATCCAGTTCAGCCACTGCGTCTGGTTGTGGTTCCACGAGCAGAAGCCCCACTGCTTGGTGCCGACGGTCAGCTTGCGTGCGACCTCGAGGAAGCTGCCCGAACCGTCCGGCGCCCAGGTCAGCTCGGCCGGCATCGTCACGCCGGCCTTCTTGAACAGGTCCTTGTTGTACAGCAGCCCGACGATGCCCATGTCCTTGGGCATCCCCAGTTGTTTGTCCTCGAACTTGTAGGACTGCACGACGTTCGGGTTGTACGCGTCGAGCTTGAGCCCGGCCTTCGAGATCAGGTCGTCGAGCGGCGCGAGCACGCCCTTGCCGGCGAAGTCGGGGAAGTAGTCGACGGTCAGCCAGAACACGTCCGGCGCCTTGCCGCTGGCCAGTTCGGTGGTGAGCTTGGTCCAGTACTGGTCCCACGGCAGCACCTCCATCCGGACCGTGATGTCCGGGTTCTCCTTCGTGAACTCCGCGAACACCGCCTTGTAGCCGATCTCCTGCTGCTCGTCCCACAGGCGGTAGACGAGCTCGACCTTGCCGCCGCCACTGCTCGCCTTGTCGTTCGACGAGCCGCAGCCCGCGAGGGCGAGCACACTTCCGGCGCCGATCAGAAAAGTCCTCCTGGACAAAGACATGAGAGCCTCCGACTACTTGAGCCCGGTAACTGCGACCGAGCGGACGATGAAGCGCTGGAAGACGATGAACAGGACCAGCAGCGGCGCCAGCGCGATCAGGCTGCCGGCCATCACGGCGTTGTAGTCGACGCCGATCTCCCCCTTGAACAAGGCGATCCCGACCGACAACAGCCGCTTGTCCTCGCTGCTGGTGATGATCAGCGGCCAGAGGAAGCTGTTCCAGTTGGCCACCACGGCGAGTGTGGTGACGGTGACCAGGATCGGTTTCGACAACGGCAGCACGATCGACACCAGCGTCCGGACCCGCCCGGCGCCGTCGATCCGGGCGGCGTCCTCGAGATCCGCGGGAATGCCGCGGAAGAACTGGCGGAGCAGGAAGATCGCGTACGGCGTACCGAGCATCGTCGGCAGCATCAGGCCGGCCCAGGTGTCGACCAGGCCGAGCTTCTGCATCATCAGGTACAGCGGGATCATCGTGACCACCGGCGGCACCATCAATGTCGACAGATAGACCCAGAACAACGCGTCCCGGCCGGGGAACGACAGCCGCGCGAAGGCGTACGCCGCCAGCACCGCGAACACGACCTGGCCGAGGGTGATCCCGGCCGTGACGAGCGTCGTGTTGACCAGGTAGCCGCCGAAACCGGATGCGAACAGCCGGTGGAACGCCGCCGTGCTGGGCGGCACGCCGGGCTCCCACGGCATCGTCTCCGACAGTTGCCCCGGCCCCTTGAACGCGGTGAGCACGGTCAGGAAGTACGGGAAGATCGCGAGCACGCAGCCGGTCACCAGGACCGCGTACACGAAGATGCGCAGTTTCATCCGGACACCTCATAGGTCGTGCGGCGTTCGAAGTACACGAACTGGGAGATCGTCGCGATCAGCACCACCGCGAACAGCAGCACCGAGATCGTCGACGCGTAGCCGAAGTCGAACTTCTTGAACGCCTCGTCGTAGATCAGGTACGTCGTCACCTCGGTGCTGTCACCGGGGCCGCCCTCGGTCATCACGAAGATTGTGTCGAAGGCCTGGAACGAGCCGATCACGTTGGTGATCAGCACGAACAGCATCGTCGGCCGCAGCAGCGGAAGCGTGATCGAGAAGAAGTGCGCGACCGGGGACGCGCCGTCCAGCGACGATGCCTCGCGCAACGACGGCGGGATGTTCTGCAGGCCGGCCAGGAAGAACAGCATGTTGTACCCAGCGAACTGCCAGATGTGCACCGCGGCGACGCTCGGCATCGCGAGGACCGGCGACGACAGCCAGGCTGGACCGTGGACGCCGAACAGTCCGAGGAACTGGTTGAGGGCACCACGGCCCGGGTCGAAGATCCAGCTCCAGACGAGACCGAGGGCAACGGGCGTCGCCATCCATGGGATCACGAGCAAGGCGCGGAAGTACTTCATCCCTCGGAGCTTGCGGTCAACCAGGAGCGCGAGCAGCAGCGACAGGATCGTCGTACCCGGCACGCAGATGATGACGTAGTACAGCGTGACCAGGAGCGAGTGCCAGACGTCGGAGTCGGTGAACAGCTTGCGGTAGTTGGCGAGCCCAATGAATTCCGGTGTCGACAGCAACTTCCAGTCGAACAGACTGAGGACGAGCACGATCACCACGGGCGCGAGCAGGAAGCCGAGTACGCCGACCAGACTCGGTGCGAGCAGGGCATAGGCGGCGGCCGTCTGTTTGTAGGCCCCGATCCGCTGCGTACGGCGAGGCGCCGGCCTAAGCATCGGGATCCTTCAACGGGTGCGGCCGCGGCGAACTCGGCACGAGCAGCTCGCGGGTGCGATCGAGCCCCCAGCGATCGAGCGAGCCGATGGGATCGCTCGACATCCGCAGACCCGGACCTTCGGCGATGTGTTCTGCCCAGATCTCCCGATCCTGGACATCGGGCCGCACGATCAGGCAGTCGGAGTCGTTGGCCCACCACCGGCCGTGCAAGAACTCACGCGCCACCGACGTGGACCGGGCGCCGCGCTGACCGGGCTGACTGATGTCGCCGGACGGCGGGTCGACCAACGGATCGGTGTCGGGCGAGATGCGCATGCAGTCGACCAGCCCCAGGCTCGGCAGGATCGGAGCGCCGCAGCCGTGCAGGATCCGGTTCGGTCCGACGGCCTCGCGCAGCAGCCGCATCCCGTGCCGGTACGCCGCGATGCCGTCGAGCTGCTCGTGGCGCGGTCCCTCGATCGCACCGGCGTACACGAAGTCGAGCTTGAAGTGGTCGTACCCCTGCCGGCACAGCTCGGTGAAGACGTCCTGGATGTGCTGCGCCGCACCGGGGTGGGTCACGTCGAGGACCAGTTGCTCCTGGCCCCAGTTGGTGCCGGCGGTGATCCCCGGGACCAGCCACTCGGGATGCCGGCGGGCGGTCTCGCTCCTGCTGCCGACCAGGAACGGCGCCACCCAGATCCCGGCCCGCCGGCCGCTGGACCGGATGTCGGAGGCCAGCCGCACGGTCGAACCGAAGTCCGCGCGCGGTGTCAGCCAGTCGCCGATCTCCGCCTGGTATCCCTCGTCGAGCAGGACCAGGTCGACGCTGAGGTCGTGCTGGTCGAACTGGCGGACCTCGGCCATCACATCCCGCTCGGTGACCTTGCCCCAGTACGCGTACCAGCTGCACCAGGACGGACCGAACACGCGGACGGGCGGTGCACCGGCGGCGAAGGTGTCGGCCCAGTCGGCGAGCGCCTGGTTCGGGTTGGCGTGCTTGCTGATGGTGAGTCGTACTTCGCCGTCCGCGGAGATCAGCAGCCGGCCGTTGCGGATCTCCGCGCGGATCGACGGGACGGCGTCGGGCGTCGTCGCGGTAACGGTGGTGACTTCGCCGGCGGTCGCGACCGCGAGGAGACCCTCGCCCTGGAACCGGCCGGCCTCGACGCCGGGGCGGTACGCCATCACGTGATGGTTCGGGGCGGTCGGCCGCGGCGGCGACGCGTCGAGCCGGTACCAGCCGCTCGGGCTCCAGGACTGCCAGCCGTGCTCGAAGACCAGTGTGGAGGCGTCGTACTCGAGCTCGGCGACGGGTGCGAAGGGCACGGATGACTCGATTCGTCGGGTGCAGGATCTTGCTAATCTTGGAGCCCTCACGAGGGGATCCACCATGACGGAGCCTGCTGACTTCGAGCACGATCTTGCTACTCAGGTGCTGATCGAGCTGTACAGCGAGATCCCGCCGCCGAGCAAACTGGTGACCGGCCACTTCCACAGCGGCGGCGACTATCGCGTCGTCCGGCCGGACGGTGTGGGCAGCTGGTATCTGCTCTACACCGCGTCCGGGACAGGCCGGTATCTCATCGGCGAGAACAGGCTGACCCTGCGCCACGGCGATGTCGTACTGGTCAGCCCGGGTACGCCGCACGACTACGGGACCGTCGGCACCTACTGGGAGTCATGGTGGGCGCACTTCCAGCCGCGGCGTGAGTGGCACGGGTGGTTGTCGTTGCCACAGGCAATGCCCGGGCTGTCGTACGTACGGCTGACCAGATCGTCGGAGACCGACCGCGTGGTGTCGGCGTTCGACCGGTTGCACCGGGACGCGCAACGGGCCGGGCTGTCGCCGACCGGCGACACCGAGCTGCACCTGCTGGAGAAGAGCGTCGCGACCGAGCTGACGATGAACGGCATCGAGGAGGTGCTGCTGACCGCGGTCGCGAGCCTGCGCCGGGAGACGCAGCACCTGGACGCCCGCGTTCAGCTGGTGCTCGAGGCAATCACCGCGGATCCGGCGCGGCCGCACACGCTGACCTCACTCGCCGGGCTCGCCCAGGTGTCGGTCTCCCGGCTTGCGCATCTCTTCAAGGAGCAGGTCGGTGATTCGATCATGAACGTCGTACTCGCGCTCCGCCTGCAACGCGCGGCCGAGCTTCTCGGCGCGACCGACATGTCCGTCGCGCAGATCGCCGCAGCGGTCGGCTTCGACTCGCCGCACTACCTCAGCCGCCAGTTCGGCCGCCGCTACGGGATCTCGCCGACCGCCCACCGCGCCAAGGTCAGGAACCCGGAGCTAGAGCTATATTGAGCTCGGTCGCCGCCGCGTAATCCGCCCCGCCGGCCAGTCCGATCAACCGCACATAGCGGGCCGTCGTTGCGGCTGGGAGTCGGGCGATCTTCGCATCGACGCTGCCGTCCCATGACCCGGTCGTCGCCGATCTGAACGTGATCCCGTCGAGGCTCGTCTGGACGTCGTACGACGAGATCCGGCCGTTGGGCACGTCGGCGTCCTGGCGTGGGGTGTAGACGAGCGCTTCGATCGCACGCGGCGCCTTCAGGTCGAGGGTGATGTACTGCGGGAGCGGCGCGTGCGGACTCCAGTTCGAGTGCCACATCGTCGTGCAGTTGCCGTCGATCGCTGCCGTTGCGCTGTTGGTGGGCGAGCCCTGGCTGGTGGCCGTAGCGGTCATCTCGCTCTGCGGCAGCAGGTTCAGCGGACCGAACGGGCCGTCGACCGGCGGCGGCGTACCGGGGATCGCGGTGACACGTCCGAGACTGGGTGCCTTGAGCAACGGATGGGTCCGGAGATAGTTGAGGAAGACCTCCTGGCCCATTTTCGGAGCCCGGGTCAGCTGGGTGTACTGCTGAAACCCCGGATAGCCGTACTGCGCTCCGTGCAACGGCATCGCCGCGCTCGTCGTCACGCGGTACGTCTTGTCGGGCTGCAGCGGCTTCCCGTTGATCAGGACCTTCGCCGGATCGATCCGGTCGCCGACGGGTCTGCCCAGGTCGTAGGTGTAGCCGAAGTTCGCCGAGGTCGCGAGCGCGGACAGCCTGCTGCACCCGTACGCGGGCGGGATCCATTGCTGCTCGAGGACCGCCTCGACCGTCGCGCCCTTCATCGAGAGCGTGGTGATCGGCGAGATCCCGGCGACCGGCCACGCTTCGCCGTACGTCACCGTGCCGGCCTTGAGACCGGCGGCGATCACGTCGACGCCGAGGTCGGCCGGTACCAGCGCGAAGTCGCCGTCCGCCTCGGCCTTGTAGAGGTCGGCGACCAGGTTGCCGGTCCGGCTCTCCGTCGTGGTGGCGAAGTCGAGATCGCGGTCGAGCTTCGTCAGCGGCTGTGCCTGCCGGGCCGTCCACTTGTCCATCCAGTACTTCACGATCTGCTGGATCTTCGGATCAGGCGTGAGGTCCTTCGTGACCGCGTGGTTGGTCGCGGTCGTCGCGGACCGGATCACGTCACCGGTCGCGGGATCGATCGACAGGTTGACCTCGCCGAGCACCCGGCCGTGGTTGCTTGCCTCGAGCACCGGACGCGGTACGCCGTTCGGGTCCGGGATCATGCAGTTGAACGCGGTGTGCCAGTGGCCGCCGAGGATCACGTCGATGTCCGGCGACAGCGCCCGCGCGGCGTCGAAGATCGGACCGGTCGGACTCTTGCACTCGTCGTACAAGCCGCCCTGCTGGCCGCCCTCGTGCATGCTGACGACGATCGCGTTCACGCCCTGGGCCTTCAGAGCGGCCGCCGCCCGGTTCGCGGCGTCCACCACGCCCTGGAACTCGAACCCGGACCCGTCGATCGACAGCGTCTCGGTCGGCGTACCCGGGAAGCCCAGCCCGATGAACCCGATCCGCTGCGAGCCCGCCTGCGCGATCCAGTACGGCGGGAGCACCGGCCGCTTGGTCCGCGGGTCGACGATGTTCGCCGCGTGGTACGCGTAGTCGGTGCCGTGGAAGTTCCGGCCGGTGGAGTCCTTGAAGCAGCTGTCGAAACCGGGCTTGCCGTAGCAGGCCCCGGTCTGCATCCGGCGCAGGAACGGGAACTCGCGGTCGAACTCGTGGTTCCCGGCGACGTCGAAGTCCATCCCGAACGCGTTCAGCACCTCGATCGTCGGCTCGTTCGCGAACGCCTGCGTGTAGTCCGGCCAGCCGCTGAACTGGTCGCCCGAGCCGATCAGGAAGCTGTTCGGCTTCCGCAGCTGGTCCAGGTGTGCCTTGAGATAAGCGGCACCGCCGACCTGCTCGGTGCCGGACGGGCCGGCGATGGTCAGGTTCTCGGTCTCCGAGAGGTAGCCGTGCAGGTCGGTCAGACTGAAGATCTGCACCGGGATCGGCGGGGCGGTGTCGGTGTGTAGCGCTGTCATCGCGAGGCTGAGTACGGCGAGGACTGCGCTGAGCCTTCTGGGCATCGGCTGCTCCTGTCGGTCGGGCGGAACCGAGACGCAAATTACTGGCCTGCGCGTGCCGCGAACATGGCCGTGGGTGCTGACTTCCTGCACGATCCGGCTGACGCTTTTCTACAAGCGCATGAGGCCCGGGAACCGTACGGTCGGGGGGAGAGAGGAGATTGACGATGACTGGATACGTGGCAGTGGCCGAGACCGACATCGATGCGCCGGCGGCGCGGGTGTGGGAGGTGCTGACCAGCCCGGAGAAGCTGAAGGAGCTGTGGTTCGGCGCCGAGGTCGAGACCGACTGGCAGGTAGGCAGCCCGATCACCTGGACCGGTGAATGGGAGGGCAAGCCGTACCAGGACAAGGGCGAGATCCTCGCGATCGAGCCCGAGCGGCTGTTGAAGCTGACCCATTTCAGCCCGCTCACGGGGCAACCCGACGTACCGGAGAACTACCACACGCTGACCTACGAGCTGACCGGCGATACGCACTTGAAGCTCTCCCAGGACAACAACGCCGGCGAGGAAGAGGCCAAGCACTCGCAGGGCATGTGGGAGATGCTCGTCGCCAAGGTGAAGGAAGCCGCCGAGGCCCGATAGCGGGTTGTTTGATGGGTGCCTGGTTATTGCGCGATAGCCGTCACATAACCCGCTATCGACGCGGGCTGTGCGCGGCCAATGGCGCGGTGGATGCGGGTGAGGAGATTGGACGGGTGGGCTAGGTCGGGCCAGCGGACGCGGACGATCTGGTAGCCGAGGTCGAGCAGGCGGTCCTCGCGCACCTTCTCGGCGATCAGCGCCTGCCCGCCGCCATCGCCGTACTTGACGTCTCCGTCGAACTCGACGATCACGCCGTACTGCGTGAACAGGAAGTCGACCCGCGCAACCAGCGAACCGCCGGTGTCCCGGATCTCTGCCTGAGGCAACGGTGCAGGCAGGCCGAGATCCGCCAGCAGCACCCGCAGCCGCGACTCGGCGACCGACTCGGACCGCGCGTCACCGAAGAGAACGGCCCTGGTCGCCGTGCTGATGCCAGGCCGGCCGGTGAATAGTTGGAGGGCGGCTGCGAGCTGCGGTGCTGTTGCTATGCGCAACCGGAGTGCCTGATCCACGACGGAGACCGCAACGGGATAGCTGGTTGCCCGAACGGTTTCCACGACGGCTCGTGGACCGGCGGTCGTCCGTACGCCGTCAACCTCGGCCAGCGCGTCGACCGGCGGCCGCGGCGCGTGCTGGCAGACCGTGGTGCCTGACCGACCTGCGCCGACCAGTCTGGTGACATGTACTCGGCGCAGGTCGAGCTCCGACACCCGAACCCCCAGCAGGAACAATGCCGACTGATGGCTGACCACGGCCCGACCCCCCAACCGGTGGTACACCGCGCTCGCAGTACGCAGATGAAGCCAAGCGTCCCGCTCCCAAGCCGGCATCTCCCCGACCGCGGCTCCCGGCTCGGCGTACGCGCCCCGGGTCAGATGCACCCACCTCCCCGACATCACCTCCCGACGGAGGTCGGCATCGGAGTACCCAGCTGCGATCGCATCCCGCCGCGAGAACCATCCACCCCGCCGCGCAGCCACAACCTCAAGTCTCACGTCCATACCCCACAACATGCCGCGACCCGCACCCGTCGCCGCGCGCGACTTTCGGCCTGTGGACAGCGGTCGATCACCGTTTGTTTCGCCGCTGACGGGTTGTAAGCCGCCATCGGCGAAACAACCCGCCAGCGACTCAGGAACGGTTAGTAACCTAGGCGGTATGTCTGATGGTGTGGAGGTTGACCGCCCGACCCGGGAACGGGCTGCTGTGGGCGAGGACGGGCGGTCGCGGGATCGCAGTCGGCCCGCGGTGCCTGATCCGTTGCCGATGAGTGTGGTCGACGCGCACTGTCATCTCGACATCGCCGACGGCGAGGACGGTGCGTGGCTGAGCCCGGCCGAGGCGATCAAGCTGGCGTCGTCGGTCGGCGTCACGCGGATCGTGCAGGTCGGGTGCGATCTGCCCGGTGCGGTGTGGGCGGTCGAGGCGGCAGCGCAGTACCCGAACCTGATCGCGGGTGTCGCCCTGCACCCGAACGAGGCGCCGAAGCTGAAGGAAGCCGGCGAGCTGGACAGGGCGCTCGCGGAGATCGAGCGGCTGGCGTCGAGCTCGGACAAGGTCCGCGTGATCGGCGAGACCGGGCTGGACTACTTCCGGACCGGCGAGGACGGGCGTGCGGCGCAACACGAGTCGTTCGCCGCGCACATCGAATTCGCGAAGCGGCTGGGCAAGACGCTGATGATCCACGACCGGGACGCCCACGAGGACATCCTGCGCATCCTCGACCGCGAGGGCGTACCGGACCGCCTCGTGATGCACTGTTTCTCCGGCGACACCGAGCTCGCCCGCGAATGTGTCAACCGCGGCGCGTTCCTCAGCTTCGCCGGCGTCGTCACCTTCAAGAACGCCCAGTCCCTCCGCGACGCCCTGGCAGTCACCCCCCTCGACCGCATCCTCGTCGAGACGGACGCGCCATACCTGACCCCGTCCCCGTACCGCGGCAAGCCCAACGCGTCGTACCTGATCCCCCACACCGTCCGCAAAATGGCCGACGTCCTGAACATCTCCGTCCCCGAACTCTGCACAGCCCTCAACACCAACGCCAACAACGCCTTCGGCGGATCGTGGTAACTGTCCTCACCGACGCCGAGATCCGGGCGCGGCTGCGGCCGGGGCAAGCGGTGGGGTGGATGCGGGAGGCGGTTCTTGCTGCTTATGAAGGGCGGTTGCGTACGCCGCCGCGGGTGTCGACCGATCTCGGCGACGGGCGGCTGGTTTTCACGACGGGTGCTTTGGAGGGGGAGTGGTTCGGGTATCGGTCGTATGACTCCTTCGATAGCGAGCCGGGGCAGCAGGTTGTTGTGCTGCACGACTGGGGGAGTGGTCAAGTGCGGGGGATTGCTGTCGGCAACGAACTGGGGCCGCGGCGGGTGGGTGCGATCGGTGGTGTGGCTGTGGATGCGCTGGCGGATCCGGGCGCCGAGACCCTCGCGTTGATCGGGACGGGCACGCAGGCGTTCACTCAGCTCTGGGCGATATCAGCGGTACGACGGTTGGCCGGCGTGCGTGTGTTCAGCCGGGACCGGGATCGGCGAATCGCCTTTGCCAGAAGGGCTTCTGAGGATCTAGCGGTTCCCGTCACTGCAGTCGAGTCAGCCCGGGAAGCCGTCGAGGGGGCGGACCTGGTGGTGCTGGCTACCAACAGCCCTACGCCGGTGATTGACCCGGCGTGGGTCAAGGATGACGCCTTCGTCACCACGCTTGGGCCGAAGCAGCAGGGTCGCGCCGAGTTCGGGCCGGAGTTGATCGATCGGGCCGACCTTGTCGTCACGGATTCGATCGCGCAGACCCGGGCGTACGACCCGCCGTTCATCCTGTCCGGCACCCCGCAGCACGAGCGGCTGATCAGCCTCGGCGCGGCACTGAGCGGCAACGTGACGGGCGGGACCGTGCTGTTCTGCTCGGTCGGACTGGCAGGCACCGAGGCGTACCTGCTGGCGAAGCTGGTTTCGTGACCGGGCGGACGCCGACCGTCAACGTTCGCGCTGACCGTTGCGCGGGGTGCCGGACGGGCGCAGTCTGAGGGCGTCGGCCCGGTTCACGGACCGGCCTGCACAGGGGGAGGGGCAATGAGCGTTCTGATGACCCTGTAGGTGACTGGGGACCCCATGGCGATCGAGAAGTTGGGCGCCGACGACGGCGCGCTCTTCGAGGGTGTGATCGCGGACGCGTCGAGTCGCGGTCTGATCTCACATCACTTCTACGGCAGCGAGACCGAGGTTCTCGTGGTCGACGAGTGGCCCGACGAGGCGTCGTTCCGGGCGTTCTTCGAGCACTCCGGTCCACAGATCCAGGAAATGATGGCGTCGGCCGGCGTGACGTCCCGGCCGGAGCCGGAGTTCTGGCGACACCTGGACGTCGGCGACGACGTCGGGTGACGGCGCTGATAGACAGACCTCATGGAGTTCAGTGAGGTTGTCCGGCGGCGGCGGATGGTGCGGAACTACGACCCGGATCGGGCGGTTCCGGAGGAGGTGCGGGAACGCATCCTGGAGAACGGTCTCCGGGCGCCTTCGGGTGGATTCAGCCAGGGGTGGGCGTTCCTGACCCTCGAGGGTGACGAGCGGGAGCGGTACTGGCGGATCGCGGCCGAGGATCCGGACGAGAAGTATGTGGAGTGGATCACAGGCCTGCGGCGCGCGCCGCTGCTCGTTCTCGCGTTCGCGCACAAGGACGCGTACCTCGATCGGTACACCGAACCGGACAAGGGCTGGACCGATCGCGACGAGGGCCGCTGGACGGCGCCGTACTGGTACGTCGACACCGGGATGGCGGTGCTGCTGATGCTGCAGACGGTGGTCGACGAAGGCCTGGGAGCCTGCTTTTTCGGGCCTCCTGCGGACAAAACGCACCGGCTGCTGAAGGAGTTCGGCGTACCCCAGGGGTTCGATCTGGTCGGGGTGCTGTCGGTCGGGTACCGGGCCCCGGACAAGCGGTCGCCGTCGCTGAAGCGGGGTCGTCGGACGACCGCCGAAGTGGTGCATCGCGGCCAGTGGGGCAATCACCTGGCGTGACGACATATGTCGTCCCCGTTACACCCATTTGCGACTCGCCGACCAGGGGATTGGCACTTCCGGCATATCTTCGTTATGGTCCCGTGATGTTGGCCGGGATCGGGGAAGATTCCGGACAGCACATCCCCTCGGCGGGACCATGAGCTCCGGGCAGCCAGTCCGGCGTCGGCGGTCGGTGCCTGTGCTGTCCCACCCCGTGCCCGGGTAGCCCTACCTGGGAGCGTTAGTGCGTAAGTCCATCATCGTGGCCGTCGGTGCGACGGCTGCGTTCGCCGTCGCGGGCGGCTCCGTGGCCTATGCCGCGAAGAGCAAGACGGTCAGTCTCTCCGTCGACGGCCAGGTGCGGAAGGTTCACACCTTCGGCTCCACCGTGGCAGACGCCCTGAAGGCCGAGAAAGTTCAGATCGGTGCCCACGACGTGGTCGCGCCGGGTCCGGACTCCAAACTCAAGGACGGCCAGGAGATCTCGGTCCAGTACGGTCGCGAGCTGACGGTCAACGCCGACGGCACCAAGAAGGCCTACTGGACCACCGCCGACAGCGTGAACGAAGCGCTCGCCGACCTCGGTCTGCGGTACGACGGGGCCCAGCTGTCCACCAGCCGGAGCGCGCCACTCGGGCGCCAGGGGCTGGAACTGGTCGTGAAGACCCCGAAGACCGTGCAGATCGTCCACCTGGGCAAGATCGCGACGATCAAGTCGCTGGCCGGCACCGTCGGTGAGGCCCTGACCGAGGCGAAGATCCGCTGGGACGCCGACGACCGGATCACCCCGTCCGCCGCCACCCCGCTGAAGCTCGGCATCAACAAGATCGGCTACGTGCAGGTCCTGCAGAAGCAGGTCACCAAGACCCTGGCGGTTGCGCACGGCACCGACGAGACCAAGTCGGCGACGCTGGTCGAGGGCACGAAGAAGACCACGGCCAAGGGCACCGACGGCTCCAAGTCCGTCACGTACCTGTACACCTACCTGGACGGCAAGCTGTCGACCACGAAGGTGGTCGCGTCGAAGGTCGTCACCGCGCCGGTCGACGAGCAGATCCTGGTCGGCACCAAGCCGAAGCCGGCGGAGCCGACCACCACGACGACGGACGAGAAGCCGTCGGTCCCCACCAGCAGTGGTGGCGCGTGGGACCGGATCGCGGCGTGCGAGTCCGGCGGCAACTGGGCCGCGAACACCGGTAACGGGTACTACGGCGGTCTCCAGTTCGACCACGGCACCTGGGCGGCGTACGGCGGGACGGCGTACGCCAACAACGCCAACGGTGCCTCGAAGGCGCAGCAGATCGCGATCGCGGAGAAGGTCAAGGCCGACCGCGGTGGCTACGGCGCGTGGCCGGTGTGCGGCAAGAAGGCCTGAGCCTGACACACTGACGGCGTGAGCTCGTCTGATTCATCCACCTCCGCCGGACCGAGGCTTCTCGGTCCGGCGGAGGTGCGTTCACTGGCCGCCGCGCTCGGGGTTCGTCCGACCAAGCAGCGCGGCCAGAACTTCGTCATCGACCCGAACACGGTCCGAAGGATCGTGCGCGCCGCCGACCTGTCCGCCGGCGAGACCGTGCTGGAGGTCGGCCCCGGGCTCGGCTCACTGACTCTGGCGCTGCTCGCGGAGGGGCACCCGGTCACCGCGGTCGAGATCGACCCGCTGCTCGCGCAGGCGCTCCCGTCCACCATCGCGACGTACGCGCCCGAGCAGGCCTCCGCGTTGACCGTGGTCCAGGCCGACGCGATGGAGGTGACCCCGGCGGAGATCGGTACGCCGACCGCCTGCGTGGCGAATCTTCCGTACAACGTCGCGGTGCCCGTCCTGCTCCACCTGCTCCAGGTGTCCGACTCGCTACGCCACGGTCTCGTCATGGTGCAGTCCGAGGTCGCGGACCGACTGGCCGCCCCGCCCGGCTCGCGGACGTACGGCGTACCGTCCGCCAAGGCCGCCTGGTACGCCGATGTGCGGCGCGCCGGGCCCGTCGGGCGGAATGTCTTCTGGCCGGCGCCGAACGTGGACTCCGGGCTGGTCGCGTTCGAACGACGCGATCCGCCGGACACGCCGGCGAGCCGCGAGGAGGTGTTCGCGGTGATCGAGGCCGCGTTCTCGCAGCGGCGTAAGACGATCCGCTCCGCGCTGGCACGCTGGATGCCGGACCGCGCGCGGCTGGACGAGGTGCTCGCGGCAACGGGTATCGACCCGCAGTTGCGCGGCGAGATGCTCGGCATCACCGAGTTCGCGGCCCTCGCTGGTGCAGGTCGAACTCAGTAAGGCACTAACCTGTGCGACGTGCCACCTTCTGTTGAGGTCACGGTGCGAGCGCCGGCCAAGATCAATCTCGGTCTGTCGGTCGGTCCGCCGCGCCCAGACGGGTTCCACCCCGTCGCCACGGTGTACCAGGCCGTCGCCCTGTACGACGACGTCACCGCGCAGGTTCGGGACGACGACGGCGAGGTCTCGGTCGAGATCGTGGGGGACTTCGCGGACGACGTACCGGCCGACGAGACGAACCTCGCGGTGAAGGCGGCCCGGCTGCTGCAGGCGGAGTACGACGTCGACGAGGGTGTCGACCTGACCATCCGCAAGACGATCCCGGTGGCCGGCGGCATGGCCGGTGGATCGACTGACGCCGCAGCGACTCTGGTGGCGTGCAACCGGCTGTGGGGTCTGCAGCTCACGCAGACCGAGCTGCAGCATCACGCCGCGGAGCTGGGCAGTGACGTGCCGTTCTGCCTCGTCGGGCACACCGCTCTCGGTCAGGGCCGCGGCGAGCAGGTCACCGAGGTGATGTCCCGCGGGACGTTCCACTGGGTGTTCGCGGTCGCCGACGGCGGCCTGTCCACCCCCGAGGTGTACGCCGAGCTGGACCGCCTGCGACCGCTGCGCCGCGTCGAGGCACCGCAGGTCCGTCCTGAACTGCTGTCCGCGCTGCTGTCCGGTCAGCCCGGCGCCCTCGCTGTTGCTCTCAGCAACGACCTGCAGGCGGCCGCGTTGTCGTTGCGTCCGGAGCTGGGTGACACGCTCCAGTTCGGCCTCGACCAAGGCGCGCTCGCCGCGCAGATCTCCGGATCCGGCCCCACCTGCCTGTTCCTCGCCGCCGACAGTCGCAGCGCGGTAGACCTGGCCGTCGAACTCGCCGAGTCCGGCCTGTGCCGCATGGTCCGCCAGGCCGAAGGCCCCGTCCCCGGCGCCCGAATCCTTCCCGCCATCGTCTCCCACTAGTACGCTTAGCTAAGTGGACTAAGGGGGGATGATGGGCGAGCCTCCTCCGCAGTACAACATTCATGAAGCGAAGACGCAGCTGTCTCGGATCATCGAGCGGGTAGAGCATGGCGAGGAAGTCGTCATCAGCCGCGCCGGCCGTCCTGTCGCAAAAGTAGTTCCGCTGCCTACTGCCCGCCGGCGGACTGGGTGAGGCTCGCTGGCAGATCAGATCAGCCTGGCTGACGACTGGGACTCGCCAGAGACGAACGCACAGATCGCCGATGACTTCAGCATTCCCACGTGACGGAACGACTGTCTGGGAACTCTCGATCAAGCAGGCGGCTGGGAAGATCAACCTGCCGGACAACCTGCTGGAATGGATCGAGCGTGGTGGTCTCAGCGAGTTGCCGATCTCCATGGCGCATGCCGACCTCGCCGGGCGGTTGCCGGCGATCCATCGGGATCCCTTCGATCGGATGCTGGTGGCCCAGGCTCTCGTCGAGAAGTTGACGCTGGTGACTCGCGACGGATTCATCCAGCGGTACGACGTACCAGTCCTCAAAGCCTGAAAATCGCTCGTCCACGCCCTGGGTGTGGTGTTACGGTCCGACTGGCCCTTAGTGCAGAGACAGGAGACCGGGATGCGCCGCGGATCGATCGACCTCATCGGTTCTGATCGTTTCGACGCATTCGCGAGGACTCTTGAACTCTCTGACGATGGGCATTGTGGCGCATGTCGACGCCGGTAAGACCAGCCTGACCGAGCGGCTGCTGTACGCCGCCGGGGTCATCGACCGGGTCGGCCGGGTCGACGACGGGAACACCCAGACCGACTCGATGGACCTCGAGCGGAAACGTGGCATCACGATCCGCTCGGCGGTGGTGTCGTTCGCGCTCGGCGACCTGCCGGTCAACCTGATCGACACCCCGGGGCACTCCGACTTCATCGCCGAGGTCGAGCGGGCCCTGTCGGTGCTCGACGGCGCGGTGCTGGTGATCTCCGCGGTCGAAGGCGTGCAGCCGCAGACGCGGCTGCTGATGCGCACGCTGGACCGGCTGCGTATCCCGACGCTGCTGTTCGTGAACAAGATCGACCGCGTCGGTGCGCGGTACGACGAGCTGCTGGCCGATATCAAGCGCTTGCTGACACCGGCCGCTGTGCCGATGGTCGGAGTCATGGACCTCGGGACGCGGTCCGCCCGCCTGACGGCCGTCGACGACGAGCCGCTGGCGGAGATGCTTGCCGAGCGCAACGATGACTTCCTCGAGCGGTACCTGTCCGGCGGCGCGCTGGACCTCGCCGGCGAGCTCCGGCGCCAGGTCGCCGAGGCGTGGGTGCATCCGGTGTACTTCGGCTCCGCGATGACCGGCGTCGGCGTACCCGAGGTGATCGAGGGCATCCGGTCATGGTTGCCCCGGGCCACCGGATCGACGAAGGATCCGTTGCAGGCAAGGGTTTTCAAGGTCGATCGCGGCGCGGCAGGGCAGAAGATCGCGCTGGCCCGGATGTTCGCGGGCACCTTGACGGCACGCTCGTACGTCGACGTACACCCGGTGGACGGAGCGGAGTACCAGGCTCGTCCGAGCGCGATCGAGGTGTCAGGCCGTCCCGTTGACAGGGCCGAGGCCGGTCAGATCGTGGCGTTGCGCGGGTTGAAGAGCATCCGGATCGGCGATCAGCTCGGTGTGCGTACCAAGCAGGTCGGACGGTTGTTCGCGCCGCCGACGCTGGAGACCGTGGTGAGCGCGCGGGACCGGGTCAAGCTGTTCCAGGCATTGACGCAACTCGCCGAGCAGGACCCGCTGATCCGGGTCCGCAAGGCCGACGACATCACGGTCAGCCTGTACGGCGAGGTGCAGAAGGAGGTCATCGCGTCGTTGCTCGAAACGGAGTACGGCGTCGAGGTCACGTTCAGCGAGACGACGCCGATCCACGTCGAACGGCTCGACGGCGAGGGCGACGCGGTCCGCGAGATGATGGCGCCGGGCAACTTGTGGCTGGCCGGCGTCGGATTCCGTGTCGCACCGATTGCCGAGGGCATCGAGTACAACCTGATGGTCGAGCTCGGCGGGCTGCCGCGCGCGTTCCATACCGCGATCGAGGAGACTGTACGCCTGACGCTCCATCAAGGCCTGTACGGCTGGGAGGTCCCGGACATCCGGGTCGACCTCACGCATACGGCCTACGACAGCGTCGGCACGACGGCCGGTGACTTCCGGCGGCTGGTGCCGCTCGTCCTGCTGGAGGCGATCGCCCGAGCCGGTACGACGGTCCTCGAGCCGGTCAACCACTTCGAGCTCGACGTTCCGGCCGACACGGTGTCACGCGTTCTCGCCCACGTCGCCGAACATCGCGGTCTCGTCTCACAGACCGCCCTGACCGAGACGCAGGCCCACCTGGAGGGCACGATCCCGGCGGCGACCACCCATCCGTTCGAGAGTCTGCTGCCGGCCCTGAGCCACGGCGAAGGCCTCCTCGCCACCACGTTCCACACCTATCAACCGGTCTCCGGCCCGGCTCCCACCCGTCCGCGGACCGACGGCAACCCCCTCAATCAGAAGGAGTACGTGCTCAACCTCAATCGAAGCTCTTGAGGATCGTGTGGATCTCGGCGACGGTTTGCGCACGGTCGGGCCAGTGGGCGGTGATGCAGAGAAGTTCACGCAGGTGCAGGAGCGGCATCCGCGCACGCCAGCCCTCGGCCAGCGGGTGCATCTCCTCGTACGCCGAGAAGAAGGCGTCCGACAGGTTGCCGTAGACGAGCAGCGTGGCCAGGTCGGCTTCGGGCCAGCCGTAGTTGACGGCGGGATCGATCATGCCGGGCTGCCCGTCGGGGCCGGGCAGGAGGTTGCCGTGCCAGAGGTCACCGTGCAGGAGCGACGGCGGCTGGTCCGGGACCAGTTCCGGCAGGCGACCGGCAAGGCGTTCCAGCCGGTGGCGATCGGCCGACGGTAGCTGCCCGGAGCAGTTGGGCTCCTCGAGGTACCGGAGTAGACGCTGCTCCGCGAAGAACGCGTGACCGTCGGACGTCCACGGGTTCCGCTGCGGAAGCGTGCCCAGGTAGTTGTCCCGGTGGTACCCGAACTTGTCCGCCGTCTGCCGATGCTGCAGCGCCAACGCCCGCCCGGCATCCTCCAAGTACGTCGGCGACGCTGCCGCCGTACCGAGGTCAGCCAGGACGATGAACGACGACGTGACCCGGAGCACCTCCGGTACAGCGAATCCGCCCGGGACCCGCAGCGCGTCGAGGCCGTCGGCTTCGAGCGGATACAGGTCGGGCGGCAGGTCATCCTGGGTCTTCACGACCACCGTCCGGCCCAGCGACGTACGCACGCGGTAGGTCTTGCTGGCGTAGCCGCCCTCCAGCGGATCGGCTGCGATCGGGTCGCCCAGGGACAGGCCCTCGAGCCAGGCGGGAGTCAGCACCTGGACGATCCTGGCACGGGTGCCGCGGTCGGATACCCTTGGGCGCGTTATGGCGGCACCTAACTTGGTCAATATGGAAGCTGTTTCCAAAGGCTTCGGCACCCGGACGTTGCTCGACTCGGTCACCCTCGGGATCGGGCGCGGAGAACGGGCCGGCGTGGTCGGGCGGAACGGCGACGGCAAATCGACGCTTCTACAGGTCCTGGCGAGGCGTGAGGAGCCCGACAGCGGCCGGATCACGCACAACCGCGACCTGCGGCTCGGGTACCTCGGGCAGAGCGACGACCTCGACCCCGGGCAGACCGTGCTGCACGCGGTGCTCGGCGACGTCGAGACCTACACCTGGGCCGCCGATCCACGCGCACGCTCGGTGATGGAGCACTTGCTCGGCGAGGTCGACCACCAGGCGCTCGTCGGCAGCCTGAGCGGTGGCGAGCGCCGCCGGGCGTCGCTCGCGAGGCTGTTGCTGACCGAGGTCGACCTGCTCGTCCTCGACGAGCCCACCAACCACCTCGACATCGAGGCCGTCAGCTGGCTCGCCGAGCACGTCGTCGACCGAGCCGGCGCCCTCATCGTCGTCACCCACGACCGCTGGTTCCTGGACGCGGTCTGCACGGTCACCTGGGAGGTGCAAGGCGGCCAGGTCTCGTCGTACGACGGTGGGTACGCCGCCTACGTACTCGCCAAGGCCGAGCGGGCCCGGTCTGCGCAGGTCACCGAGACCAAGCGGCAGAACCTCCTGAAGAAGGAGCTCGCCTGGCTGCGCCGTGGTGCGCCGGCGCGATCCACCAAGCCGAAGTTCCGGATCGACGCGGCGAACGCCCTGATCGAGAACGAGCCGCCGCCACGCGACAAGCTCGCGCTGTCGCAGCTGGCGACGGCCCGGCTCGGCAAGGACGTGTTCGACGTCGAGGACGTCGGCCTGAGCTTCGGCGACCGGGTGATGCTCAACCACGTCACGTTCCGCCTCGGCCCGGCCGACCGGATCGGGCTGCTCGGCCCGAACGGCGCCGGCAAGACGACGTTCCTCAAGGTCCTCACCGGTCAGCTCGCCCCGGACCGCGGCGTGGTCAAGCAGGGCAAGACGGTCCGCGTCGCGAACCTGTCCCAGACCCTCGACGAGGTCGACGGCGCGGCGACCGTGCTCGAGCACATCACCGCGATCCGCCGTACGGCGGCGCTTGCGGGTCGAGGTGGTGAGCTGACGTCCTCGCAGCTGCTCGAGCGCTTCGGGTTCACCGGGGACAAGCTGACGACGCGGATCTCGGACCTGTCCGGTGGCGAGCGGCGGCGGCTCCAACTGCTGCGCATCCTGCTCGACGAGCCGAACGTGCTGATCCTCGACGAGCCGACCAACGACCTGGACGTCGAGACGCTCACCGTGCTGGAGGATTTCCTCGACAGCTGGCCGGGCGTCGTCGTCACGGTCACCCACGACCGGTACTTCCTCGAACGCGTGAGCGACATGGTTTACGCGATCATGGGTGACGGCCAGGTGCGGCATCTGCCGCGCGGTGTCGATCAGTATCTCGAGGAACTCGAGGCCGGAATTCCACGCCGGGCGCCGTCAAATGCGTTGACACCGGCCGCGGAGATGTCCAGCAATTTGTCCGTTGACCCGGCAGCGACGCGGGCGGCGAAGAAAGAGCTGAACCGGATCGAGCGGCAGCTCGCCAAACTCACCGAGACCGAGGCGAAGCTGCACGACCAGCTGGCCGCCAGCGCGAGCGACTACGAGCGACTGGCCGAGCTGGACACCGAGCTGCGCAAACTCGCCGACGAGCGGACCGAGCTCGAGACCGCCTGGTTCGAAGCCGCCGAACTGGCTGAGTAGACGCTGCCGAACTGGCTGAGTAGACCCCTGCGGAGCCGGCGGATCGACGCTGCGGAGCTGGCGGATAGACGCGGTCGAGCTGGCGCAGTAACGCCGCAGAGGCGCGGGTTGAGCCGCGGCGCCCCTCCGATCCCCTGTGATTCGGAGGGGGCGCCGGGCTCTGGGTGAGCGGGCCCCGTGCCGGCCGGCGTTGTTCGGGCCCCGAGCCCCGGACACCGCGCGGCCACTTTCGGCGGACCACCTCTTGCCGCCGAAGTCACCGTGATCTGACGTTTTGTAGTCGGTCAGCCACCGACGGTGATGACCCTAGTGCGGGCGCTCACTCAGTGTCGACAGTCGTCGGCTACAGCAATCTCTCGATCTCGTTGCAACTAGCAACGATCGTGGCCGGGCAGAAGTGACGGGTCGTCTTTTCGGATTATTCCGGCACAATTCTCCGGCGCGTTTGTGCGCCTATTGTCAGTGCTTTTCGAGATCGAACGGGCGGACCAGTTCGCGCAGTACGCGGGCGATCTTCTGCTGGTCGCGCTCGCTGAGCGATCCCAGCAGTGCGCGCTCGTGGGTGAGCAGGTCGGCCATCGCCGCGTCGACCGCGTCGCGTCCGGCGGTGGTCAACTGGACCAGCACGCCGCGGCGATCCGAGGGGTCCGGCAGTCGCTCGACCAAGCCGCGCGCGGCGAGCCTGTCGACCCGGTTCGTCATCGTGCCGGAGGTGACCAGGGTTTCCTTGAGCAGCTTGCCGGGGGAGAGTTGGTACGGCGCACCGGCCCGGCGCAGGGCCGCGAGTACGTCGAACTCCCACGACTCGAGGCCGTGGGTGTCGAACGCTTGACTGCGGGCGCGATCCAGGTGCCGCGCGAGCCGGCTGACCCGGGACAGCACCTCCATCGGCGCCACGTCGAGGTCGGGCCGCTCCCGGCGCCAGGCCTCGATCAGCCGATCGACCTCGTCCTCCATGGTTCGAGACTACCCATCAAGACTCTTGACATCAAGACAAGTCGCAGGACTAGAGTATCTCGATGTCAAGATAAATCGTGGAGAGAGGTGCAGACCGATGCGGACGTCACCGGTGTGGAGTCCAGTGCAGTACGGCACGTACGCCGACGAGCGGGCCCGTCCGTTCCGGGACCTGGTCGAGCGGGTGCGGGCGACCGACGTACGGACGGTCGTTGATCTCGGCTGCGGTCCGGGCGCGCTGACCGCGACGCTGCGCGAGGTCTGGCCGGAGGCTGTCATCCGTGGCATCGACAGCTCACCGCAGATGCTCGAGGCGGCGGCGGAGTACGCGGACGACCACCTGAGCTTCGAACTGGGTGACGTTCGCGAATGGGCCGCCGAGCCGGGATCGCTCGACGTGATCGTCACCAACGCGACGCTGCAGTGGGTCCCGGAGCAGGTCGACCTGCTGCCCGGGTTCGTGCGTGCGTTGCGTCCGGGCGGGTGGCTGGCGATCCAGATCCCGGGGAACGGGAACGCGCCGTCGCACGCGATCCTCCGTGAGCTCGCGGAGACCGAGCCGTACGCCGAGTACGCGAAGGACGCGTCGCTGCGTCCGGACGTGCCCGGGCCGGCGGAGTACGTCGACGTGCTCAGCGCGGAGGGCTGCGTGGTGGATGCGTGGGAGACGACGTACTTCCACGTGCTGGCGGGCGACAACGCCGTACTGGAATGGGTGAAGGGGACCGGTGCGCGACCGGTGCTGCAGTCGTTGCCGGATGACCTTCGCAAGCAGTTCGAGGCCGAGTACGGCGCTCGGTTGGCGGAGGCCTATCCGCAGAAGCCGTACGGGACTGTGCTGCCGTTCCGCCGGATCTTCGCGGTTGCCCAGAAGCTGGCGCAGAAGGAGAGTTGAGCATGCGGCTCGATCATGTGCAGGTGTCGTGCCCGCCCGGAGGTGAGGACGTGGCGCGGGCGTTCTACGGCGAGGCGCTCGGGATGACCGAGGTCGAGAAGCCGGAGTTGCTCAAACCGCGTGGCGGATGCTGGTTCAAGGCCGGTGACGCAGAGATCCATGTCGGGGTGGAGGCGGGGTTCACTCCGGCGAAGAAGGCGCATCCGGCGTTGGCTGTCGACGACCTGGACGGCTTGGCGGCGAAGCTCGCCAACCTCGGGTATCCGGTCACCTGGGACAACGAGACGATCCCGGGCCGTCGGCGGTTTCACACCGCCGACGGCCACGGGAACCGAATCGAGGTTGTCTGACGAGCGGCTCGCCCGGCCCCCTCAAGCCGGGCGAGCCGCTGGCTCATTCGGTCGCGAGGGCACCGGCCGGAGCGACCTTCGCGGCCCGCCGGGCGGGCAGGACCGAGGCGAGCAGACCGGCGACCGCGGCGACTGCGGCGATGATGATCAGCAGCGTCCCCGGTACGGCGTACTCGACGCCGCCGTCGACGGTCTGGCCGCCCATCAGCGCGCTCGTCCCGGTCCAGCCGTAGACCAGGCCGAGCACGATCCCGAGGCCTGCCGCGACCAGTGCCATCAGCAACGATTCGACCGCGAGCATCCTGCGCAGCTGGCGGCGGGACAGGCCCATCGCGCGGAGCAGCGCGTTCTCCCGCGTCCGCTCGAGTACGGACAGGCTGAGCGTGTTGCCCACGCCAACCAGTGCGATCAGCACCGAGACCCCGAGCAGACCGACCCCGACGATCAGCAGTACGTCGAAGACCTTCGTATAGCTGGTCCGCTCGGCGAGGCCGCCCGTGACAGAGAGGTCCTTCACGGTCGGGAGCGACTGATCCACGGCGTCGAGCACGTCCGAGCCGTCCGCCTTCGGGTCCGAGGCCAGCCAGAACCCGGTCAGCGGCGCGGTCGGCGCCAGCTTGGCGAGATCGGACGAGCTCACGGTGATCGGATCGAGCCCGGTCGCCTGCTGGGCCGTGACGGCCAGCTTGTGCTGTCCGGACACGATCGTCAGCGGCGATCCGTTCTCGAGCTTCAGCATGATCATCGTTGACCGGTCCAACAACGCCGTACCCGGTTTGAGCTTCGCGGCCGCCTCCGGGTTGTGGATGACGGAGCCCGCCTTCGCCGGGTCGATGCCCGTCACCTGGACCTCTTGGCCGCCGGACTTCACCAGCACCTGGCTGACCGGGACCACCTGCGTGATGCCTTTGATGTTGCGGAGCTGCTGCTCGGCGTTGGCCGGCATCTTCTCCTTGTACGTCGTCACCATCAGGTCGACCGGGTACTGGCCGTCCATCGACACGTCGAACGTCTTCCGCACCGAGGCGATCCCGACGCAGGTCAGGCTGATCAATGTCACGCCGATGAGCAGCGCGGACGTCGTGGCCGCCGTACGCTTCGGGTTCCGGACCGCGTTCGCGACCGCGATCCTCGCGGGTACGCCACCGCTCCGAGCGGGCACTGCGCCGATCACTCGGATCAGCGCTGGCACGAGCAGCGACCCGACCGCGAGGATGCCGAGGAACGAGATCGCACCGCCCGCGACGCCGACCAGGACCTGGTGTGATGCCGCTCCGGCCGCCAGCAGCAGGCCACCGCCGACAAGGAGCAGGAAACCCACGATCAGACGCAGTACGCCGCCCTTGGACGCGGCCGCCGGAGCAGTTTCAGGTCGCAGTGCTGCGAGCGGCGCCACCTTGGTCGCCCGACGAGCCGGTACGACGGCAGCAATCAGGGTCGCCACGGTTCCGAGCAGCAGCGGCAGGAACACCGACGACAGGTCCAGGTGCAGCGGCACCGGTGGGATGCCCCAGTCGAACTCGCGGGACAGAGCCAGACCCAGCGCGGAAAGCGCGACACCGAAGACGACACCGACCGTCGACGCGATCACGCCGACCACGCTCGCCTCGGCGATCACGGACGAGAACACCTGCCGCCGGGACGCGCCGACACACCGCAGCAGCGCCATCTCGCGGGTGCGCTGGGCGATCACGATCGTGAACGTGTTACCGATCACCAGACACGCCACGAACAGCGCGATCACGGCGAACATCCCGAACACACCGCCGAGGACGTCGATGCCGTTGGTGTAGCTCTTCACCTCGTGTGCGATGAATCCCGTTCCGGTGAAGGTCTCCAAACCCTTGGAAACAACGGGTCCCGCGGCGTCGGCCAGCTGCTGCTGCGTGACGCCGGGCTTGGCGGCGATCGCGACCCCGCGGACGAAGGCGCCCGGTTCGAACATCTTCACGGCGGCTGGAGTCGCGACCGCGGACGCCGTACCGACGTACTTCGAGTCATCGAGGAGCCCGACGACCGTGACGTTCCAGGACTTGTCCTCGTACGAGCTGATCCGCAGGGTCTGGCCGACGGTGACCTTGTGCTTGGCCGCGGTGCGGGCCGGCAGCGCGATCTCGTTCGATGTGGTTGGCAACCGTCCCGAGGAGGTGCCGGGACCGGCGATGCGCGTGGTGTCGTAGAGCGCGTCGATCGGGAGCGTGGTCGGCCGGACCAGGTCCGGGTACGACACCTGCATGTATGCGGTTGTCAGCGTGACGACCGATGCGGCCTGCGGCAGCTTCTGCACGCTGGCGATGTCGGCGGGTGAGATCGACGCCTGGCTCGGGTAGACGACGGCGTCGACACCCTTGTACTGCGCGCCGATCGTCTCGTCGACACCGTGCGACGCGGACGAGTGCACGATCATCGCCAGCGAACCGAAACCGACCCCGAGAACGATCGCCAGACAGGCGGCGACCAGGCGACCCACGTGGGCGCGCAGCGAGGAGAGGATGGAACGTCGCACGTCAGGCTCCCAGCTGGCGCAGGGCGTCGAGGACGCTCTCCGGGGTCGGCTGCCGCAGCTCGCCCGCAAGCTTGCCATCGGCAAGCATCACGACGCGGTCGGCGTACGACGCGGCCAGCGGGTCGTGGGTGACCATCACCACGGTCTGGCCGAACTCGCGGACCGAACGGCGCAGAAAGCCGAGCACCTCGGCGCCGGACCGCGAGTCCAGGTTGCCGGTCGGCTCGTCGGCGAACACGACCTCCGGCCGGCCGACGAGGGCCCGCGCGACCGCGACCCGCTGCTGCTGACCGCCGGACAGCTCCGACGGCCGGTGCGTGAGCCGGTCCTTGAGACCGAGTACGTCAATCAGCGTGTCGAGCCACTGCTGATCGGGCTTGCGGTTGCCGAGCTCGAGCGGCAGCAGAATGTTGTCCTTGGCCGTCAGCATCGGGAGCAGGTTGAACGACTGGAACACGAAGCCGACCCGGTCCCGGCGGATCTTGGTCAGCTCCGAGTCGGGCAGTTGGGTCAGCTCGGTCTCGCCGAGCAGGACCTGACCGCCGGTCGGCGTGTCGAGCCCCGCCAGGCAGTGCATCAGCGTCGACTTGCCGGACCCGGACGGGCCCATGATCGCGGTGAACTGGCCGACACCGAAGTCGACCGAGACACCGTCGAGAGCGGCGACCGCGGTATCGCCCTGTCCGTACACCTTGCGCAGCTCGTGCGCCCGGATCGCGGTCCGCGGTTCCCCGTCCTGCGGCAACCGCCCGGCCGCAAGCTCTCCGGTCTGCAAGCTCATGTCACTCCTTGGTTCAACTCCGATGTTGTCCAAGAAGTTAGTGATCCGGGGGCCCGGTTACGTCGGACCAGAGTGGGGACTACGGGTCCTACCTGGGTATTACTTGGTGGGTCTGACCAGACCCGTTTCGTACCCCAGGACGACTAGGGCGACCCGGTCGCGCAGGCCGGTCTTGGCCAGGATGCGGCCGATGTGCGTCTTGACCGTTGCCTCGGACAACGTGAAGAGCTTGGCGATCTCGGTGTTCGACAGGCCGCGGGCGACCTCGACCAGGACCTCTCGCTCGCGGGCCGTCAGATCGGCCAGGTCGGGGCGCTCGGTCTCGGTGTCGGGCAGTGCCCCGGCGAAGTGCTCGAGCAGGCGCTTCGTCGTACTGGGGGAGACGACTGCGTCTCCGGAGTGCACCTGGCGGATCGCCGACAGCAGGTCGGCCGGCGGGGTGTTCTTGAGCAGGAATCCGGCCGCGCCGGCCTTGATCGCGGAGAACGCGTACTCGTCCAGGTCGAACGTGGTCAGCACTATCACTTTCGGTGCGTCCGGCAACGACTGGAGCCGGCGGGTCGCCTCGACCCCGTCCAGCCGCGGCATCCGGACATCCATCAGTACGACGTCGCACGCCGTGACCTGGATCTTCTCGACCGCCTCACCACCGTCACCCGCCTGGCCGACCACCCGCATATCGGGCTGGGAGTCCACGAGCATCGTGAAACCTGCTCTGACGAGCTCCTGATCGTCCACGAGGAACACCCGGATCACGTCGTCCATTACTCTCCACTCGGCAAGTTGTAGGGCAGTTTGGCGATCACCTCGTAACCGCCGCCCGCCTTCGGTCCGGCGCTCACCGTACCGCCCGAGACCGAGGCGCGCTGCCGCATCCCGACCAGGCCGTGGCCCGGGTCGGAGCTCGGCGCGACGCCGGCACCACGGCCGTCATCGGTGACCACCACGGTCAGCATCTCGTGCCCGAAGTCCAACGAGACGGAGGTACGCGCTCCCGGCCCGGCGTGTTTCAGCGTGTTGGTCAGACCCTCCTGCACGATCCGGTACGCCGTGAGTCCCAGCAGCGCGGGCAGATCGCGCGGCCGGCCGGTGACGTCGTACGTGACGTTCAGCCCGGCCTCGCGGACGTTGTCGATCAGCTCCGGCAGGCTGGACACGCCCGGCTGCGGGCGCGGCTGGTTCGGGTCGAGCTCGTTCTGCTCGTCCTGCTTGAGCAGGCCGAGCATCTTGCGCATCTCGGTCAGGCTCGCGCGGCCGGTGTCGCCGATGGTGGCCAGCGCCTTCTTCGCCGCCTCGGGCGACTGGTCCGCGGCGTACAGTCCGCCGTCGGCCTGGACGATCATGATCGACAGGCCGTGCGCGACCACGTCGTGGATCTCGCGGGCGATCCGGGTCCGTTCGTTGCTCACGGCCAGCTTCGACTCGCGGTCGCGGTCCCGTTCGAGCTGTGCGGCGCGCTCCTCGAGCTGAGCGACGTACAGACCACGGGTACGGCGGCGGTCGCCGAAGGCCCAGACGCCGAAGACGACCGCGGCGAGGCCGACCATCGTGGTGATCTGCTGCTTCCAGTCCGAGTTCGACCAGTACCGCGAGACCGCCATCAGCACGCCGAGGCCGCCGATGCCGAGGGCGATCCGGCTCAGCCGCACGTCGCCGTACACGGCGATCGCGTAGAGCGCGACGAGCAGACCGACGTTGCCGGCCTGCAACTGGATGCCGAACAGCCATTGCACGACGGCCACCGAGCAGACCGCGAAGAAGGTCAGCTCGGGGTGGGTGCGGCGCCAGATCAGCGGGACCAGCATGCCGAACGCGAGGATGCCGCCCCAGTGCACCTGGGCCAGCGACAGGAAGCCGAAGGTCATGCAGAGCCCGCCGGCCAGCAGCAGGTCGAACGCCTTGCTCCGGGCAGGCAGCGGCCTCGCGGTCAGCATCCCCGTCATGCGAGCCAGGGTACGGGGCTGATTTTGCGCTGAGGTCATGCCACGGGCGGATTTCGCCGTACGACCGTGGGTTGTTACTTGTGCGGTCTGGTCGAGAGTGTGGGCTTGGCCTCGAGGCCGGACAGGCCGTTCCAGGCCAGGTTGACCAGGTGGGCGGCGACGTCGGGCTTCTTGGGTTTGCGGGCGTCGAGCCACCACTGACCGGTGAGCGCGACCATGCCGACCAGCATCTGGGCGTACATCGGCGCGTTCTTCGGGTCCAGGCCGCGGCGCTTGAACTCCTCGGCGAGGATGTGCTCGACCCGGGTCGCGACATCGCTCAGGATCGAGATGAACGAACCGGTCGACGACCCGACCGGCGAGTCGCGGACCAGGATCCGGAAACCGTCGGCGTTCTTCTCGATGTAGTCGAGCAGCGCGAGCGCGGCCTGCTCGACGAGCTCGTGCGCGCGGCCGGCCGTCAGCGCACCGGTGACGCCGTCCAGCAGGCTGCGGACCTCGCGGTCGACGACAACGGCGTACAGGCCCTCCTTGCCGCCGAAGTGTTCGTAGACGACCGGCTTGGAGACCTCGGCGCGGTGCGCGATCTCCTCGACCGAGGTGGCCTCGTACCCCTTCTGCGCGAACAGGCCGCGGGCAATCGTGATGAGTTGTTCGCGACGTTCGGCACTGGTCATCCGGATCCGGCCGGACCGCCGCGGTTTGGGTTCCGTCACGTCGTGATCACGTCAGCATCATGCCGCACTTCGGGTCGTGCCGTTGGGAGTTTTCAAGCAGCCTTGAGCGTACGGGGCGAAGAGTCCACACGTCGGGCCTCCAGCCGCTCCTTGACCGGCCACCGGACATCGGAGACCCAGCCGCGCTTCTCGAAGAACCAGATGCAGCGCGCCGACGTGTCGAGCTGACCCTTGAGTACGCCGTGCCGCGCGCAGGTCGGGTCGGAGTGGTGCAGGTTGTGCCATGACTCACCCTGGCTCAGGATCGCCAGCCACCACACGTTGCCGGACTTGTCCCGGCTCTTGAACGGCCGGTCGCCGATCGTGTGGCAGATCGAGTTGATCGACCAGGTGACGTGGTGCAGCAGCGCGATGCGGACCAGGCTGGCCCAGAAGAACGCGGTCAGCGCGCCGGAGATCGACCAGGACCAGAGGCCGCCGATGACCGCGGGCGCGAGGAGGGAGACCGCCACCAGGAGCGGGAACATGCGGGACACCCGCACGATGTCCTTGTCCTTCAGCAGGTCCGGTGCGTACTGGCGCTGCGGGGTCTGCTCGGTGTCGAACAGCCAGCCGACGTGAGCGTGGTAGAAGCCCTTGGTCAGCGCTCCGAGGGTGTTGCCGTACTTCCACGGGCTGTGCGGGTCGCCGTCGCGGTCGGAGAACTTGTGGTGCTTGCGGTGATCGGCCACCCAGCGGATCACCGGCCCCTCGATCGCCAGCGAGCCGGCGATGGCCAGCGCGTACTTCATCGGACGGTTCGGCTTGAACGACTTGTGCGTGAACAGCCGGTGGAAACCGATCGAGATCCCGTGCCCCGCGACCGTGTAGAACACCACGGCGAGCACGACGTCCCGCCAGCCGAGGAAACCACCCCACGCGATCGGCACCGCCGCCAGCACCGCCAGGAACGGAATGCCGATGAACAACGCCAGCGCGAGCTGCTCCCAGGCCTTCTTCTGCTCACCGCCGAGCGTCCCGGTGTTCACGTCCTCGACAGCCGGGGCGATACGGGTGGGCGCTTCCGGCGTGGCAACGGGTGGGGTCATAACTGTTTCATCCCTCTGGTCGGGGGTTCCTTACCTACGCCACCGTAACCTACGGCACCGTAGGTAAGGAACCCCTGGGCGTGTCATCCACCCCACTCATGGCAAACTATCCCGGCAACCACGATCCCCCGTGGGGTAATCGGCAGCCCGCGAGACTTTGAATCTCGAAGACCAGGATCGAAACCTGGCGGGGGAGCTTTTCCGTACTGCGCCAATCGCGGCTGGTGAGGTGGATGGGGTTGGCCCCCACGCGGTGCTACGCGCGACTCGTTCCTCGCCGTGCTACGCGCCGCTCCCACCCACCCGGCGCTTAGCGCGCCATTTACGCGCTTATCGCGCGTGACCGCACCCGTGGTGGAGCTGGTCCGCGGCGTGCGGGCTGGATGGGGTTGGCCCCCACGCGGTGCTACGCGCGCCTCCTTCGTCGCCGTGCTTCGGGTTCCCACCCCCGGGTATGAGCAAATGCACTCTCACGCCGCGATCCGCGCTCGTGCCGACGTACCGGAACCATCAGGCCCGGAAGGTCTGACCATCTGCGCGGCCGTTCCGGATCTGTTCGATTGACCACGCGCCGGCCGAATAGTCATCGATCGCGTACCCACCCTCGGCCAGGAGACGCTCAACAAGGTCACGCATCTCGGCCTGGTAGTCCCCGCGACCGGAAACACGAACCTCGACCCAGATCCCCGCGAGTTCATCCCTCACCTGCCACAAGGCGTCCAGCTCGGATGCGGAGAATGAGCCCTCGTCCGCCAACGCGTGGATCAGGTCCTGCACAGATTCGTAGCGGGTCAGACTGATCTCAAGCCGTCGATCGGCAACCCCGAACCATTCCAACCCTGCACGTTCGCCCACGCTATCGAGCAGGTAGATCAGCCGAGGAAGGTCCATTCGCGGGAACACCTGTACCGACCTCACGACAGACAGTGTCTCAGCCGCCTGGCGTCTGACCGTGGGTTGCCCCGTCCCGGTGGCCGCTCGATCGGGAGGTCACCCACGATACGCATCAAGAGCGCCAGAGGCGGCCCTACGGGATCGACAAGCCGACCCTTGACCTGCGCCGCGTTGACCTTGGTTGGCAGCTATCAGGCGGACGGGGCAGGTGTGGCGGTCGAGCAACGTGACGTCGCGTCTACAGCTCGCTTCGCCGTACGCGCCTCAGCCCTTGGATCCTCCACCCCAGGTCGAGCACGGCGACGACCAGCAGGACGATGCCCAGTACTGCCTTCCAGTCCGAGAACGAATCCGCCTTCTCGATCAACCAGATGCAGAAGGCTGCTGCGGCCCCAGCACGGCAGGCCATGATGACGACCTGCTGCCACAGCTGCCGCGACTCGGCCGTCATGAAATCATCCCTCTCTGCCCGTCATGATGCGGGCGATCGTAACCTCAGGCGCTCGACCGCACTGCCAAGCTGGCGGCTTGCTAACGGATTTGCTAACGGGACCCGTTGACGGCTGCAGACGGCTCCCACCCGCCCGGCGCTCAGCGCGCCATCTGGCGTCTATAGCGGGTGACCGCGGCGTGGTCTCGCCCAGTCGTGATTGTCGGGGAGCGGATCGGGCCAAAGGAGTTCGTGTCCATCTAGAGGGAGCGGCATACTTCGGGAGATGTCTGGTCGGTCGCATCGGGAGTGCTGCGAGAGCGCCGTCGTCGAGCTAGCTATCGGCGAGGTGTTCGACGTACCTCGACCGCTTCGATACCGAACGTGGACTGATGACCACGGTGTCGCATGGCGGAGACGCGGTCAGGGCGCCCTGACGCCGACTCAGGCCCGCAGACTGCTGGCCCGAACAGACGTCAAGGTGATGCACGTATACAACGGTGCCGTCCATGAGCACGTGGGCGCAGATCGCAGCGGACTGAGTGCGGAGGTCGAGCAGTACTGGGCCGGCCACGCAGACCCCATGGCCTCATTCGAAATCGGAGAGTTTCGCGACGATGGCCACCGCGTGATGGTCTTGATCGTCGAGGGCTGCTGATCCGGCCGGCGCACTGTTTCAGGGCAAGGCCACCGACACGTGACGCGACCTGACTTGGTGATCACCGAACAGGCGCGCAACCTGCCGATTCGATCTCGTCAATCGAAGGTCCGCGACGATGGGCGGCCATATATAACGTCCCGAACCCCGCGGAACTCAATCGGCACCTCGCTTTGCGCCCTCAGCGCCCTCAGCGCCGCCAGCGCCGTCTCCGGCGCCTTGGAGCTAAGGCTGATCCCCACGCCGGAGAAGTCATCGTTCGGCCCAGCCGAGCTTATGACGCCCTTATTGGCTTCCAGCAGGGACCTGGCGGCGGCCACCAGTTCGGCCCTGCTGTAGGTGGCCTTGCGAATGGCCACCGGCACCGGTTGACCCGCCACGAATCGCTGCAGATCAGCCGGGGGATCACCTTTCCAATAGACCACGACGGTCTTGTGGTCGCGGAGAATGCAAACGCTGCCCGCGTTGGTGTCGGGGTTCTCGGTGAGCCACTGCATCACTGCTTGAGCCGCGTCCTCTTCGGGCGTTGGCTCCACTTCCCCCGGGAGCGGGTCTTCAGGCTCCTTCGGAACCTTGACACCCGCCTCCGCGTGCGAGCTCGCGTCGCGATCACTCATGGACTCGGTTCCTTCCTTCCGTACGGACGGTTCGCTGCCTCCGCTAGCCCCTGTGATCCGCCAACAGATCCGCGACACATTCCCGCCAACTGATGTACGACAGGCTAGAGGCCTGAGTGACACCTGGGACACCCGCCAGGGCACGCACATGCCGACGACAAGTGCGCTGGTCCCACCAGGTTGTGAGCGGAGACGAACGCTTCAGGTTGACTGTAGGTGTGGACATGAATACAGAGCAGACAATGAAGCGCGAGCTGCTTGAGTGGCTCGACGCGCAGCGGACGCATGTCGTGGAACAAGTCATGGCGATGCCGGCCGAGGCTCGCCGCCACTCCCAGGTCCCCTCAGGCTGGACACCCCGAGGTGTCATCAGGCACCTGACGCTGGACGTCGAGCGCGTGTGGTTTCGAGCCGTCATGGCTGGCGAGCACGTGGATCTTCCCCAGGGGTACGACGGCTGGACCGCGCCCGACCTCCAAAGCGACGAGGAGCTTCTCGAGCAGTACGCCAATGAGTGCAGGCTGGCTAAGGCTGCTGTCGCCGAGTTGCCGCTGGACGCGCAGCCGGTCTGGTGGTTCGAGGACAGCGGCAACCCTCCGTACTCGTCCCTGCGAGAGGTCTTGTTGCACGTGATCGTCGAGACGGCCACTCACGCCGGACACCTTGACATCTGTCGTGAGCTGGTCGACGGCGGACAGCGCCTCGTCCTCGACGAGCCGACGACCTGAAGAGCACTCTCACGCCGCGATCCGTGCTTTTCGGATGTGCAGATCGCCGGCGGACAGCGACGCGGAAAGACGCATTGGGGTGCTTGGAGGCTCGCAGCGGATGGGGCTTCGTTAGCATCGGGCCGTGGTAGTGACGGCGTCTGGGGTGTTTCGGCGGACCGCGATTGAGCGGGCGGATCAACGGGTTTCCTGGGAGCGGACGGATCGGGCGTTCTTTTCGAGTGGTGCGTGCCATGTGCTGGCCTGGGTGTGCAGGGATTTCTATCCTGAGCAGGGGATCGGCTTGGCGGCCTTGTACTTGGGTGACTTCGAGCATCCGCTTCACGTGTATGCGAGGTGGAGCGCGTGGGCGTTCGATGCGTCGGGTTGGAACCTTGAGTCCGAACTCCTGCAGGTCAACAGCGAGTTCGAAGGTCTCCCCGTCCGTGAGGTGGAGACGATCAGCAGTGACCTTCGGGAGTTCTGCGAAAAGCACGTGCATCGACAACCGCATCAGTACTGGGCAGATCCGACAGAACGCGCACGCGCCTATGTAGCTCGATACGACCCGCCCTGGCTCTAGGCGCTTCGCCCGCAGGCTTCAGGTGGACCGGGGGTTCTACTCGGTCGCGTCGCTGTCCGGCCAGACGGGCTCGTGGTCGAATCCGTGTTGGGCGAGGCAGTAGTTGGCTGACCATCGCACCTCGGCGTCGGGGTCGTGCGCGGCCCGCTCCAGCGTTCCGCGGACGGCCTCGCCGGGGTGGTCGGTCAGACACATGACCGCCGAGTCTCGAGCTTCGGGGACCGGGTCTTCGACTGCCATCTGGAGAATCGCGGGCAGCGTTCGCGGGTCGTTGCGCCAACGCGCGGAGATGCGAATGACGCTCTCGTGACGGACTCGCCAGTCCGCATGGCTCAATCCTTGGCGCAGCTCTTCCCACGTGTGCAGGGCCTGCGCCGTGGCCGTCGCAGACGACCAGAGCAACTGATCTTTCACGAACCGCGGGTCGTCGTCCTCGATGATCGGAATGACGAACGGTCCACTACGGAATTCGTCAGGCCCATCCGGATCCAGTTCGTCCACACGCCCAGTTGAATCGATGCTCCATCAATCTGGCAACCGAGATCTGCCGTGCAGATCGGGGAACCGCACACGCGTGCGCCTCGCCCGATCAAGGCTTTTGCGTCGACCTGGTGAGCATGACCATGACCAGGCCGAGTGGGCCGAGGACGCCGTACATCGGGTGGTAGATGCCCTTCGCCTTCGCCAGGTACTCCGCAGCGTCGGCCCACCTGCACTGACAGAAGACGATGGATGCGAGACCCGTCAAACCAATCGGCCACCGAAGCCAACCGTGCATGGCTCCGGCGAACGCAACGAGCGCAGCCACACCGACCGTCGTCGCAGATGCCACCGCGAGCGCACGCCAGAACTTCCGCATGATCGCCGCACGTGGAGGGAAGATCTGCGACTCGGATGACATGCCCGCATCGTAGATGCGCTTATGGGCCGCTCCCATCCCCGGCGCTTGGCGCGCCACGTTGGGGCTCGGCGCGCGATGAGAATCACGCTATGGGCGGCCCGGTGGTCCTCTTGACGGTGCAGTTTTGCGGGGTCGTCGAGGACCAGTTTGGGTGAGACGCGTCCGGAGGATCCCGGTTTCGGGCATAGTGCTTTGGGCGTGCAACCGGATCCTCTTGTCGGGACTCGTGTGGGGAAAGGGTTCGAGCTGGGGAGTGGTGATGGCTGACGGCGACACGGTGCGCGAGCTGTACGAGGGGTGCTACCGGCGCCTGGTCGGGCAACTGTTCGCGATCTGCGGGAACCTGGGCGAGGCCGAGGACGCCGTACAGGAGGCATTCGTCCGGGCGGTCGAGAAACCCCGGCGGTTCGAGCAGCTCGAGAACCCGGAGGCGTGGCTGCGGGCGGTCGCGTTGAACGCCGTACGACGGAGGTACCGTCGCGCGACCCGGTTCCACGGGTTGCTCTCGCGTGCAGGTGTTCCCGAGACCACGGTGACCGGGATGTCCGCGGATCGAGTCGCCTTGGTCGAGGCGCTGCGACAGCTCCCCTTCGAGCAGCGCGAGGCGATCGTGCTGCACCACATCGTCGACCTGCCGGTGCGTGAGATCGCCGTACAGCTGCGGGTTCCGGAAGGCACGGTCAAGGCGCGCCTCGCTCGAGGCAGAGTCCGCCTGGCTCCGCTGGTCCACGAGTTCGCCGACGACGCCGAGGAGGTTAACCATGTCTGAGTTGAAGGAACTGTCCTGGGACGTGCAGGAGACGGTTCAGCCGTTGCCCTTCGAGGCTCTGGAGCGCCGTGGTATCCGCCGCCGGCACCGTCGGCAGGCGCTCGCCGGGGCCGGAGTCGTCGCGGCGGTGACGATCGCAGTACTGGCCG
Source organism: Kribbella pratensis (assembly GCF_004365355.1). GTDB lineage: Bacteria > Actinomycetota > Actinomycetes > Propionibacteriales > Kribbellaceae > Kribbella. The sequence continues at coordinate 679,342 of NZ_SODP01000003.1, forward strand.
CCGTCCTACCGCTCGGGAACCTGACCGGCACCGAGAAACCGTCAGCCGGCCAGACCTCCATCCCGGTCGACCAGGCGGCGGAGAAGGTGATCCACGACAAGAAGGCGGCCATGTTCGGCGTCGCGTTCGCCACACCGACGCGGTGGGCCGCGGTGTGGGCGTTACCGCAGCCGGGATCCACCTGGAAGTCCGCCGCGGTTCTGAGCCGCGACGGGGTGCGGGCCACCGCGCCGGTGCGTAAGAACGACTACTCCGTGGTGCAGGCCGGGGACGAGGTGCTGGCCCTGTCGATGCCGACGAGCATGAAGGGGAGTGATCCGACCTGGGCGCAGTCCGTCATGGTCCGCCTGACGGATCAGGGCCGGATCGAGAAGAAGCTGCACTGGGCTCCACCGACCACCGAGTTCGGAGCCGACGACGTTCTGCTGGCGTCCGGCACCCTCCGAGCTCTGAATCTGGAGACCGGCACCCTCCGCGAGGTGAAGATTCCCGGGATCGACAACGCCCTCGAACCCCAACGCGACACGACCGGACGGTGGTGGGTGGTCGCCGCCAGGAACAGCGGCGTCGGAAACATCTACTGGACCGATGACCACGGCAAGACCTGGGGCCACTCCGTCATCAGCCAGGGCCGAATGGGCGGCGACCTCGGAGTCAGTCCGGACGGCCGCACCCTCGTGGTGATCCCGGGCCGCAAGCCCGCCCGGACGGACGACGGTGATGAGGTGCCGCTGCGGTTGTCCACCGACCGGGGCGAACACTGGACCACAGTGGCCACCCGGAACGCGCCGTACCTACAGTCTCCCGTTGCCTTCGACAACGGGACGGGCCTCGCGCTCTACCAGCGGGGGAAGGATCGCGAACTCCTCCGACCCGGCGCCGGCAAGCCGTTCACACCGCCGACCGACCTGGGCAACCTGATCGCGGTAGGCGACTTCGTCTACGGTATGCAGTACAACGGCAACCACGCCATCACCAGCACCAACCACGGCAGAACCTGGAAGTACGTCGACCCTCGCTAGCCGGCGCGTACTGCGGCAGCCCAGCGGCCCGCCGGGCCCGAGATGGTCTGCGTGGTTCCCGTCTGGTGATGAACTACCGCTCCGGTGATGAACTGCCGCGCGTTCGATCCCCCTCTCGGCGATGCCGTCGGACGCGCGGCAGTTCAATTACGCTAAGCGAGCTGTTCCACGTCGTCCATCGGATGCGGCGTAGGGGCAGACAACTGACTCCCTACAGATCGCCACGTAACGTGACGATCGTTCTGTCCGATGTACTGGCGGGGAGGACTTCGAGATGACGCCACGGCCACCGCCATCACTGGACGACGCGAGCGCCGGGTACTTCCTGGACGCGGCCGCCGAGTTGATCGACGCGATGTTCGACCACGCTATCCGGGAACGGCCACGTCGGCTCCGTGGCATCCACTTTCCGGCCGCGCTCGAGTGGATGCGCGTCAGTGATGTTGTCGGTCTCGCGCAGAAACGCCACGGTGACGGAGCGAGCGAGAAGGCCTTCCGCAACCGGTGGCCCGATCGCAACACGTTCGTCAAGGCGGCGATCATCCACACGATGCTGTACCGCGATGCGCCCGAGGCCAATCCGTCGCTCCATGTGGCGAAACTGCCGGCCAGCGCCGGAGCTGCCAGTGTGGCGGACTCCGTGATCGGGCTCTGCGATGGGCTGCTGGAGGCGCTGCAGGCCCGGCCGCGCTCCTACCTGTTGCACCACATCGGACCTCTGCTCGACCAATACCCCGATCTGAGAACGGCGATCATCGAGGACATCGTCCGCACCCGAGAACCGTGGTTCGAGGGGTACGCCAGGTTCCTCGAGGCGCTGCAGCTCAAGCTCAGGCCCGGGTGGACGATCGAGCGAGTAGGCCTGGCGCTGCAGGCCATGCTGGACGGGTTCCTGTTCCGATCTCGCATTGAGTCCGAGGAGATGAACGAAGCCAGGTCGGCCGAAGCAAGCTTGTTCGCGGAGACGGTGATCGCCTTCGTCCTCGGCGTACTCGACCTGGACGATTCACGTGAGTCGACCCACGCGATCCTCGACCAGGCTGCACGAGCCGAGTGATCGCCTACCTCTGAGGCTGAAAGGTCTGACGGTCAAGGTCCCGTCGCACGCCTGGTTGTTGCTACGGTCCCGTCGCATGGCGCGGGTCTTGGTGACGGGGATGTCGGGGGTTGGGAAGACGACTGTGCTTGAGGAGTTGGGGCGGCGGGGATGGCTGATCGTCGACACTGACTATGACGGGTGGGTGTTGGCTGACGGTCGCTGGGATGAGCGCCGGATGGATCAGCTACTCGCCGATGAGCCAGATGTTGTTGTTTCGGGAACGGTCGAGAATCAGGGGCGGTTTTACGATCGGTTCGAGCAGGTGGTGTTGATCAGCGCGCCGGTTGAGATGCTGATCGAGCGGGTCAGTACGCGGACCAACAATCCGTATGGCAGGAGTGCTGAGGAGCAGGCTGAGATTGCGGCGTACGTCGAGACTGTGGAACCTTTGCTCCGGAGTGGGGCGACGGTGGAGTTGGATGGGCGGAGGCCGGTGGGGGAGCTGGCCGACGCGATTGAGCGACTTCAGCGATAGTGGTCGGCGGCCTGCTGGATCGCGTTGCGGCGGTCGTGCCAGAGCGGATCGTCGTCGATCAGTTCGCGGATGATGTCGGCGTGGCCGGCGTGCTGGGCTGTTTCGTTGACCATCCGGATCAGGAGGACGCCCAGGGTCGTGTCCTGGCCGCCCTCGGCCCAATGCGCTACGTGGGCTGGGCTGTCCAGGTTCAGCTCGTTGACGGTGGTGTCTGAATGAGCGCAGGCCTGCTGGTACGTGTGAACGACGTACTCGCTCGTCTCATCCGGCGTGGCCCACATGTCGATCTCGGTGGACGGGTCGTCGCGGAACCACGACGGGCGCTCGATCGGCGGGCGACCGAGTGACTCCCCGAGGTAGCCGTACTCCATGCCGGCCAGATGCTTCACCAGCCCGAGCAGATTCGTACCGCTTGGAGTCAGCGGACGCCGCCGGTTGTACTCCGACAGCCCGTCCAACTTCCCGAGCATCACAGCCCGACTGCCCTGGAGGGTTTTCAGCAGCTCATCCTTCATGCCGCACCTCGACCAACAGTTTGGTCAGCAACTGACCGAGCTCTAGTGGGAAGATGGTTTCTCTTGTGGTGAGGAGCTCCTGGGCCCGCCACCAGTGGAAGCCGAGGATGGTGCGGGCTTCGTAGGCGCTGAGGTTTGCCGGCTTGGGCGTGAAGTGTTCGACTCGGTGCAGGAGCCATTCTTCGTGTACGTCGAAGGCTTGGCCGTTGAACTCGTAGCGGTGATCGCGGCGCCAGACCGGCGTACCGGCTGGGAGATCCGTCAAGCTGGTCTCCTCGTAGGCCTCGCGTGCTGCGGCCGCTTGCAGGGACTCGCCTGGCTCGACCCCGCCGCCGACCGGGTACCAGCATTCGGCGTGTGACTGCGGGTCCTTGGCTTGGATGAGGAGTACCCGGTCGTCGGCGTCGAGGAGGATCAGCTTCACCGCTAGCCTCGGCATGACGTGACTTTAGATCTGCTGGGGCCCACAGGCGCTGGCGTCGGTTGCACGTATGCGGCGTGCTGTTTCACGCCAGGAAGCCGCGGATGTGGTTGGACCAGAGCTCGGGTTTTTCGAAGTGGGACATGTGGGCTGTGTTGGGGATGACGATGAGGTCGCTGGGGACCGCGGTGTGGAGGCGGTGGGCTAGTTGGACGGGGAAGCCCATGTCGTACTCGCCGTGGAGGATGAGGATGGGCTTGTTGAAGGTGCGGAGGATGTTTTCGGGGTCGCCGTGGAACCACGGGTGCGTCAGACCTTTGATTGCGCGTTCCTCGGACCAGTCGCCTAGGTCGGTGCCGAGGGAGTTGAGGAGCTTGAGGTACGCCGGGGCGAGGTCCAGGTCCCAGACGAAGAGTGTGGAGTTGCGCAAGGCACCATGAGCTTGGTTCTCGACGCGTTGCCGGCGGTGGTATTCGTCCCAGTTCGCTAGATACGGGGCGTTGTCCGCGGACGGGTACGCCGACGTGGAGGCGAGCACCAACCGGCGTACCTGCTCGGGATGCTTGTCGACGAAGCCGATCGCGGCGCGTCCGCCCGTGGAGAAGCCGAGGAGATCGACCTGGCCGAGATTGAGTCGCTCGATCAGGCGATGGGTGTCGCGTACGACGTACTCCGGTTGCAGCTCGTCGTCGGACAGGCCGCGGCTGCTCCGCCCGCAACCGCGGAAGTCGAACAGTACGACGTGGTGATCGCGGGCCAGCGGCTCGAACCCGGGCAGGAGGTACCCGTGGCCGACGTCCGGGCCGCCGTGCATCACCACCAGCGAAGGTTTCTCGCTGCGCTGCCCAAGCTCGCGCACGAACAGCGTCACGTCGCCGGCATCCACGAACGAATCACGCATGCACCCGAGGATGTCAGGCCCCTCCGACATACTTGGCCGATGCGGGAGCTGGAGAAGGCGACGTGGACGGAGGCCGACTTCGAGGTGATGGGCTGGCACGACTGCCGCGTGCACGCCGTGAGCATCGGTGTAGCCGAGGACGGCTTCCCGTGGAACCGGGTGCTGCTCGATCTCGACTACATCGTGGAATGGGTGAAGCCCGACGCGGGCCGTTTCAGCTTCTGGATCACGCCCGCGACGCTCGTGTTCGACGAGGCGTGGGACGTCACCGGCGAGCTCGACCCGATGAACAACCTCCTCGAGATCGCTGACCTCCACCGCCTCGACCCGCCCGACGACAAGCCGGATCCGTTGTGGCACGTCGAAGGCCAGAACTTCGACCTCCGCCTGCGCGCGCCGGCGTACACGCAGTACCTCCGCAAACCCCCGATCCACAGCCCCGCAGCGCAATACCTGACCCAATCCGAACGCGGCGGCCCGAGCTTCGCCGAACAACCCTTCACCTGAGGTGCGTATGCCACTGTCGGACAGTTTTCTGCGGGAGCAGTTGCGTGGGTACGGCGAGGTGGAGCAGATCGCGATCGGCATGCAGGGGGCCGTCTATCGGCTGCCTGGGGAGAGGGTCGCGAAGATCTGGTTTCATGCCGGCGAGGAGGAGCTGCGGACGCTCGGGGAGTTGTACGGCGCGATCGAAGGGCGGTTGCCGTTTCGTACGCCGCGGATGCTCGAGCTGCGTCGGCCGGGGCCGTACTGCGTGACGGTCGAGGCTGCGCTGCCCGGCGTACCGCTGCAGGCCGTCGCGCCGGAGTTCGGGGAGGCAGGGTGGGAGCGGGCGCGGGACTGCGTTGTCGACGTGCTTGCGGCGCTTGCGGAGATCGAGGTGCCTGAGGTCTTGCGGCGGATGACGGTGCTCGATGAGACCGACCCGTTCAGACCTGAGGGAGTGTCGTGGATCGAGGCGTTGACAGGTCTGGTACGTCGGCGGGTGGCGCGGTTCGGCGATCAGCTTGCGTCGGTTATCGACGACTTCGACGGCGAGGTCGAGCGACTGCTGAACCAGCTGGCCGAGCTGAAGGAGCCGGAGACCAGGCTCGTGCACGGTGACGTGACTGCGGGCAACATCCTCGTCGACGAGGACCTGTGGCCTGTGGCGTTGCTTGATCTCGGCCTGTTGACCATGCCGGGTGATCCGGTGTTCGCCGCGGCGGCGGCCGGAAGCTTGTACGAGATCTGGTCGCCCAGGGTCCGTGAGGTCGAGGCGGCGTTCGACCAGGCGTTCGTCGAACAGCTTGGGTACGACGTTGAGCGGCTGCTCGTCTACCGACGCATTCACTCGCTCCTCATCGCCAATGCCCACGACGAGGACCCGTACGGCCGGGACAGCGCCGTACCGCTGGCTGCGAAGTTGTTCAATCGATGATGCAGAAGACCGTGCCGTCGGGGGACTTGAGGACGACGAAGTCGGGGTTCGGCGGGTAGGGCCAGTCTTCTACTCGTTCGGCGCCGAGGGAGATGAGGCGGTCCACTTCGGCTTCCAGGGTTGAGGATTCGTGGTCGAACCACAGGTCCAGATGGGTGCGGTCGGTCTCGTCGAAGTGGAGGCGGGTGGGCGGGGTCGACGGGGGCGGGATGAGGAAGTCGGGGTTGCCATCGGTGGTGAAACCGAGAGCCTGACTCCAGAACTCGGCGGCGGGGCCGGTCTTCGGGACGTTCAGGATGATTGCTCCGATGGTGAGGGCCATGGTTCTCAGCGTGGCAGATTCTGGGGTGTACGGCTCCCTACATCACCTGACCGGTCACTGAGCGTCCCGGGCACGACGGAGGGTGAGATCGGTCTCGTCGAGGCCGGGTGTGGGGGGTTCTGGAGAGCAAGTAGGCTTGCGCGGGCACTGCATCGGGTGCCCATGCTGATACTTGTTGAAAGAAACTCGCAGGGAACTCGAGGAGAAGACCGCGTGACTTCCCATCGCCCCGCGGCGGTCGTGATCATGGCCGCCGGGCTCGGAACCCGGATGAAATCGGCGACGCCGAAGGTGCTGCACGAGATCGGCGGGCGCAGCCTCGTCGGGCACGCCGTCGTCACCGCCCGGGCACTCGCCCCCGAACACCTGGTCGTCGTGGTCGGCAGCGGCCGCGAACTGGTCGAGGCGCACCTGAAGGATGTCGACTCCGACGTACGGACGGCCGTCCAGGAGCAGCAGCTCGGCACCGGCGACGCGGTCCGCGCCGGGCTGACCGCCGTACCGGCGGACTTCGACGGCTCGGTGATCGTCACCTCGGGTGACGTTCCGTTGCTCGAGGCGGAGACGCTGCACGACCTGGTCGCCGATCACGACAAGCAGGGGAACGCGGTCACCGTTCTGACCGCGGAGGTGCCGGACCCGACCGGGTACGGGCGGATCGTCCAGGGCGAGGACGGCGCGGTGGACGCGATCGTCGAGCACAAGGACGCCACCGCCGAGCAGCGCGAGATCCGCGTGATCAACGCCGGCATCTACGTCTTCGACGCGATCACACTCCGTGACGGCCTCAGCCGCCTGACCACGGACAACGCCCAGGGCGAGCTGTACCTGACCGACGTCATCTCGATCGCCCGGAACGACGGCAAACGCGTCGGTGCGCACGTCACCGACGACGCGATGCAGACCGAGGGCGTCAACAACCGCGTCCAGCTGGCCACGCTCGGCGCGGAGCTCAACCGCCGTACGCTCCTCAAGCACATGCTCGAGGGCGTCACGATCGTCGACCCGAACACCACCTGGATCGACTCGACCGTCGAGCTGGCCCGCGACGTCACCCTGCTGCCGAACATCCAGCTGCACGGCGCCACCACCGTCGGCAGCGGTACGACGATCGGCCCTGACACCACGCTGACGGATATGGAGATCGGCGCGAACGCCACGATCATCCGCACCCACGGCTCGCTCTCGGTGATCGGCGACGGCGCGTCGGTCGGCCCGTTCGCGTACCTGCGGCCGAACACGAAGCTCGGTGTGAAGGGCAAGATCGGCACGTTCGTCGAGACCAAGAACTCCACCATCGGCGACGGCGCCAAGGTCCCGCACCTGACGTACGCCGGGGACGCGACGATCGGCGAGGGCGCGAACATCGGCGCCGGCACGATCTTCGCGAACTACGACGGTGTCGCGAAGCACCCGACCCATGTCGGCAAGCACTCGTTCATCGGCAGCAACTCTGTCATCGTCGCCCCGCGGACGATCGCGGACGGCGCCTACCTGGCGGCCGGCACGGCGCTGACCGAGGACGTCGGCCCGGGCGAGATCGCGGTCGCGCGCGGGCGGCAGCGCAACATCAAGGGCTGGGTCGCGCGGAAGCGGGCCGGTACCAAGACCGCTCAGGCGGCCGAAGCGGCGCTCGCCGAACAGGCCGGCGACGAGCAGTCCTGAACAGCAAAACTACGGGAGGCGCTGCGATGAGCGGGATGAAACGAACCACCGAGAAGAACCTGATGGTCTTCTCCGGCCGGGCGCATCCCGCGCTGGCCGCGCAGGTCGCCGAGGAGCTCGGCAGCGGCCTGGTTCCGACGCAGGCGTACGACTTCGCCAACGGCGAGATCTACGTCCGGTTCGAGGAGTCGGTCCGGGGTAGCGACGCGTTCGTGATCCAGAGCCACACCTCGCCGATCAACGAGTGGATCATGGAGCAGCTGATCATGGTCGACGCGCTGAAGCGGGCGTCCGCCAAGCGGATCACCGTCGTACTCCCGTTCTACGGCTACGCGCGGCAGGACAAGAAGCACCGCGGCCGCGAACCGATCTCGGCCCGGCTGATGGCCGACCTGTTCAAGACCGCGGGCGCGAACCGGCTGATCTGCGTCGACCTGCACACCTCGCAGATCCAGGGCTTCTTCGACGGCCCGGTGGACCACCTGATGGCGCTGCCGATCCTGAGTGACTACGTCGGGCAGAAGTACGGCGACCAGCAGCTGGCCGTGGTCTCGCCGGACGCCGGCCGGATCAAGGTTGCCGAGCAGTGGTCGGCCCGGCTCGGCGGGGCGCCGCTGGCGTTCATCCACAAGACCCGCGACATCGAGCGCCCGAACGAGACGGTCGCGAACCGGGTCGTCGGCGAGGTCAAGGGCCGGGTCTGCATCCTGGTCGACGACATGATCGACACCGCCGGCACGATCACCAAGGCCGCCGACGCCCTGTACGCCGAGGGCGCCGCCGGGGTGGTGATCGCCGCGACCCACGCGATCCTGTCCGGGCCGGCGGTGGACCGGCTGAAGAACTGCCAGGCCAGCGAGGTCATCGTCACGAACACGCTCCCGATCGCCGAGGACCGCCGCTTCGACAAGCTCACCGAGCTGTCGATCGCCCCGCTGATCAGCCGAGCCATCCGCGAGGTCTTCGAGGACGGCTCGGTCACCAGCCTGTTCGAGGGCCGCGCCTGAACCGGCAGGGCGTACCACACCAGGCGCCGTACGCCCTGGCGTCGTCGGTCAGGCGTAGATCCGGCGTCCCGTCACCTTCCCGGTGAAGGTCGCCACCACCTCGGTCGCGCTCCCCGGCGCGAAGACGGTGACCCGGTAGGTCGCCGCGATCGTGCCGTGCGACAGCGTGCCCCTCAGCTGCACCCGTGCCGTCTGTCCGACCGAATCCTGGCCCTGCGCGCCCGGGAAACCGGTCCAGAACGTCGCGCGGAACGAGTTGCCCCGCTGGGACCAGGTACCCGTGAACGGCGGTCCCGCCGGGCTGATGTCGTGCGAAATGATCACGCCGCCGCCGGCGAAGCTCAGGACCAGCCGAACCTTGTCCGGCGAGCCGTCGTCCTGGCGCACGCACATCCAGCTGCCGAGCAGTCCGTGGTCGTTGTCGTTGCCTGCCACCGCCGGCGCGGCTGTCGCAAGCCCAGCGATCGCCACACCACCGGCGGCGATTCCTGCCCCTCTCAGCGCCTGGCGGCGCCCCACTGCGTTCTCACCCATTGGAGTCCCCTCCCCAGAGATCCGCTGTTTCTTCCACGCTGCACCCGGCCTGTGTGCGTGGCAACACGTTGATCCCCTCGACCCCGAGGCGTAGCACACCGGCTTCTCGCCGTACTGCGCACCAGCTCACAGCGCTGCTGCGACGCCACGCGTAGTAAGCGATGCCGATTCCGCTGCTGCTATCGGGATCTGGACGGTCAGGCCGATCACCAACGATGAACAGCACCGCCGGGTGCTCGCCGTACTGGCCTATCTTGGAGACCACTGACCGCTCTCCTAGAGGACTGGCCCATGCGAATCGCTGTCTTCCACCCCGGTGCCATGGGCTCCAAACTCGCGGCGCAGTTGGTCGTCGCAGGTCACGAGGTGCACTGGGTCCCGGAGGGTCGCAGCGAGGCGTCGAGGGCGCGGGCCGAGGAAGCTGGTCTGATCAGTACGCCGTTCGCCCAGGCCGTTGAGCGTGCCGAGGTCGTCCTGTGCTCGTGCGCACCGCAGGGTGCCGTGGACGTTGCCAAGCAGGTCGGCAGTCAGGGATTCAGCGGCCTGTACGTCGAGGCGAATCCGCTGTCGCCGACGTCGCTTCGCGAGGCCCGGTCCGCCGTACCGGATGCGACCTTCGTCGACGCCGGCGTCGTCGGGCCACCGCCGACCGGTGGACCGAGCCCGACCCACCTGATGCTGTCCGGTACTGCGGCCGGCGAGGTCGCCGCGTTATGGGACGGGACCGCGGTCACCTCGATGGTGGTCGGCACGGAACCGGGCGCGGCCAGCGCGGCGAAGTCGTCGTACGCGCTCTACAACAAGGGCAAGGCGGCGCTGGCAGTACTGGCGTTCCAGCTCGCCGAGAAGCACGGCGTGACGGAGGCGCTCGTCGCTCAGCAGACCCGCGCCGACGGCGGTTCCCTGAAGGACCCGTCGCTTCCGGAGCAGCTCCGCAGCGTGGCGTGGCGCTGGGGCCCCGAATTCGACGAACTCGCCGAGACCCTGGACAACGCCGGCCTCGAAGGCGACGCAGCCCGCGCCCTCCGCCAGGTCTGGACCAAACTCACCTGAACACCGGCCGCCCATAGTCCCGCAGCACGAACGGCGGAATCAGATCGACCAGGCGACTCATCACTTCGAGCCGGCCGACGACGTCCGCGATCGTGAAGTCGCCAGGCCCCCAGCTCACGAGGGCGTTGCCGGCGATCTGCCACTCCAGGCCGGGGTTGTAGAGCATCCACTCCATCAGGCGGGGATGCACCACCGCGGACGCGTAGCGGTTGTCCAGGCAGGCGATCCGGAACGTGTCGTTGAACTTCTGATTCTCCAGCTCGAAATCGCTGCGCCGCAAGCCCGAGTGGCGCGACAGGGTGAGCGGCGGCAGCGCGACCGGCAGGTTCATGACCACCAGATGCACGTGGTGCGTCTGCTGACTGTTGCCGCTGCTCGTCGTATATCTGTAGTCGAAGGCACACATACCGCGACCGCGGAAGTCGCCGGCGAACGTCTCGCCCGGTCTGCCGCGCCGGTACAGGCGGCCGGCAACGTCCAGCAGCCAGGGGTTCGGCGGCACCAGGTACCACCCGAACCGCGCTGCCTCCGCGGCGCGCTGCCGTAGCCGGGCCAGGTGCCGTCTGGAGTTCCGGATCGACAGCCAGGTGACGCCTGCGACGAGCGCCGTCAGCAACAGCAGACCGAGCACGGCCAGCAGCGAGATCACCGTGGCAACGTACGGCGGGAAACGGGTCACAGGAACCACGCCGCGCGGGGAGCAAAGTGCCCCAGACGTACGATTTCCCGTCTGGCCGGAGTGGTGGGTAGACTGTTTTGGTTGCCTCGGCGAGGGACGCCCCCCGAGAAGTGCAGGGCGCGGCTCCGTGATCGACGCGGTGGTTCGTTGCCTGACGCCTTCTCCGGGGTCAGCAGGCGCCCGCTGAGGCCGCAGCCGAGTTCCATACAGACAACTGATCACCGCAACGCTTTTAGGAGTTCATCTCGTGGCCGAGGTCAAGATCCAAGCCGAATCGCGTACGGAGTTCGGCAAGGGGGCTGCCCGCCGAATCCGCCGGGACAACAAGGTTCCCGCCGTCCTCTACGGCCACGGCAGTGACCCGGTGCACATCACGCTGCCCGGTCACGACACCATGCTGGCCCTGAAGACCGCCAACGCCCTGCTGATGATCGAGGTCGAGGGCGGAGAGTCCCACCTCGCGCTGCCGAAGCAGGTCCAGCGCGACCCGCTGAAGGGCTTCATCGAGCACGTCGACCTCGTCATCGTGCGCCGCGGTGAGAAGGTCCAGGTCGACATCGCGGTCCACCTCGAGGGCGAGGCCGTCAGCGACGCGCTGGTCGTCCTGGAGGCGCCGAGCATCCTGGTCGAGGCCGAGGCGACGCACATCCCCGACGGTGTCACCGTGTCGATCGAGGGCCTTGAGATCGGCGCCCAGATCCACGCCTCCGACCTGAAGCTCCCGACCGGCACCACGCTGGCCATCGAGCCGGACACCCTGGTCGTGAACGTCACCGCACAGCCGACCGCCGAGCAGGTCGACGCCGAGATGGCCGAGGCCGAGGCCGAGGCCGGCGTGCAGCGCGACGAGCCGACTGCCGCCGAGGAGCCGGTGGCCGCCGCGGCCGAGTAGTCTGCACTCGGCATCAGCAGCCGAACTTCAGGAGGGCCGGGATCCGTGGCGGACGACGTGTGGTTGGTCGTCGGACTGGGGAATCCCGGCCCTTCCTATGCCCGCACCCGGCACAACATCGGTCAGCTGGTGGCCGACGAGCTGGCCGCCCGGACCGGCGGGAAGTGGAAGCAGAGCAAGCAGGTCAAGGCCGAGGTGATCGAGACCCGGATCAGCGGCCTGCGGGTGGTGCTGGCCAAGCCCCGCGCGTACGTGAACGAGTCCGGCGGTCCGGTCGCCGGCCTGCTGAAGTTCTTCAAGCTCGACCCGGCCAACCTGCTCGTCGTCCACGACGAGCTCGACATCGACTTCGGCGTACTGCGGTGCAAGTTCGGCGGCGGGGACAACGGCCACAACGGGCTCAGGTCGCTGCGGAAATCGCTTGGCACCGGTGAGTACTATCGAGTGCGGTTCGGTGTGGGTCGTCCACCGGGCCGGCAGGCGCCAGCCGACTTCGTCCTCAACGAGTTCTCCTCGGCCGAACGCAAGGATCTTCCGTTCGCCGTCGACCGGACCGCGGACGCCGTCGAGTGCCTGCTCACCGACGGCCTCGACGCCACGCAAGGGAAGTACAACTCGTGAAACTGAGCGGTCTGGTCGACACCCTGATCACCGATCCGGTGGTGTCCGAGGCCGTTCGTGACGCCCGCAGCGACGGCGTCACGACCCTCGACCTGAGCGCACCCGGCCCGGTGCGCCCGGTCCTGCTCGCCGCGATCGCGGCAGCCCAGAACGGCGCCGACCGCCCGGTCCTCGCGGTCACCGCCACCTTCCGCGAGGCCGAGGAGCTCACCGAGGCGCTGCAGTGCCTCGTCGAGGAGCCCGGCACGGTCGCCTACTACCCGGCGTGGGAGACGCTCCCGCACGAGCGTCTCTCGCCCCGTTCCGACACGGTCGGCCGGCGTCTCGCCGTACTGCGGCGTCTCGTGCACCCCGATCCGTCCGACGAGACCACCGGGCCGATCAAGATCCTGGTCGCGCCGGTGCGTTCCGTGCTGCAACCGCAGGTGGCCGGCCTGGCCGATCTGAAGCCGGTGCAGCTGCACGTCGGCGACTCGGTCGAGCTCGAGGACGTCGTCGAGCGGCTCGCGGGAGCGGCGTACCACCGGGTCGATCTGGTCGAGCGCCGCGGTGAGTTCGCGGTCCGCGGCGGCATCATCGACGTGTTCCCGCCGACCGAGGAGCACCCGCTGCGGGTCGACTTCTTCGGCGACGACGTGGAAGAGATCCGGTACTTCGCGGTCGCGGACCAGCGCTCGCTGGAGATCGCCGAGCACGGTCTGTGGGCGCCGCCCTGCCGCGAGCTGCTGCTGACCGACGAGGTCCGTTCACGCGCCGCGGTCCTCGCGAAGGAACATCCCGAGCTGGCCGAGCTGTTCGAGAAGCTCGCCGAGGGGCATGCCGTCGAGGGCATGGAGTCGCTGGCTCCGGTGCTCGTCGACGACATGGAGCTGCTCGTCGACCTGATGCCGGCGGGTGCGCACGTCATCGTCAGCGATCCCGAGCGTGTTCGCGCCCGGGCGCACGATCTGGTCGCGACCAGCCAGGAGTTCCTCGAGGCGTCGTGGGCCGCGGCCGCCGGTGGTGGCGAGGCCCCGATCGACCTCGGCGCAGCGGCGTACATGTCGCTCGGTGACGTCCGGTCGCATGCCCTGGGCAAGGGCCTGGCCTGGTGGAGCCTCTCGCCGTTCGCGGCGGGGCCGACGGACACCCCGGAGCTGCGCGACTCGATGGGTGAGCGCGTCTCGTTCGACATCGACGCCGAGGCCGGCGCGGTCACGAGCAAGATCCTCGCGGTCCACGAAGTCGATCCGTACCGCGGTGAGACGGCGGCCGCGGCCGAGGACATCCGCGGCTGGCTGCGGGACGGCTGGCGCGTCGTCTGCGTCACCGAAGGACACGGTCCCGCGCAACGTCTGGCCGAGGTGTTCTCCGAGGCCGAGCTGCCGGCGCGTGTGGTCGAGGGGATCGAGGAGATCCCCGAGCCCGGCGTCGTATTGATCTCGCAGGGGCAGTTGGACCACGGATTCATTGCCGACGGCATCAAGTTCGCCGTACTCACCGAGAACGACCTGGCCGGCCAGCGGTCCGCGGCCGAACGCCGTTCCCAGCAACGGATGCCGTCGCGGCGGAAGAAGACCATCGACCCGCTGGAGCTGCAGCCGGGCGACTACGTTGTGCACGAGCAGCACGGCGTCGGCCGGTACGTCGAGATGATGCAGCGGACCGTCGGCTCGGGCTCGCAGAAGGCCACCCGCGAGTACGTCGTGATCGAGTTCGCGCCGAGCAAGCGCGGTCAACCGGGCGACCGGCTGTACGTGCCGACCGACCAGCTCGACCAGGTCACGCGGTACGTCGGCGGCGAGCAGCCGACGCTGGACAAGATGGGCGGCGGCGACTGGGCCAAGCGCAAGGGCCGCGCCCGCAAGGCCGTCCGCCAGATCGCCGGCGAGCTGATCAAGCTGTACGCCGCGCGCCAGGCGACCAAGGGACACGCCTTCGCCAAGGACACCCCGTGGCAGCGCGAGCTCGAGGACGCCTTCCCGTTCGTGGAGACGCCGGACCAGCTGGCCACGATCGAGGACGTCAAGCACGACATGGAACGCGTCATGCCGATGGACCGGATCGTCTGCGGCGACGTCGGCTACGGCAAGACCGAGATCGCCGTCCGGGCCGCGTTCAAGGCGGTGCAGGACGGCAAGCAGGTCGCCGTACTCGTGCCGACCACGCTGCTCGTCCAGCAGCACTACGCGACCTTCGCCGAGCGGTACGCCGCGTTCCCGGTGAACGTGGCGCCGCTGTCGCGGTTCCAGACCGACAAGGAGGCGAAGGCAACGATCGACGGCCTCGCCGACGGGTCGGTCGACGTGGTGATCGGGACGCACCGGCTGTTCAGCGGCGAGGTCGCGTTCAAGGATCTCGGTCTGGTCGTCGTCGACGAGGAGCAGCGGTTCGGCGTCGAGCACAAGGAGCAGCTGAAGCGGCTGCGGACGGCCGTCGACGTACTGACGATGTCCGCGACGCCGATCCCGCGGACGCTGGAGATGTCGATCACCGGCATCCGCGAGATGTCGACGATCGCGACCCCGCCCGAGGAACGGCACCCGGTGCTGACCTTCGTCGGCGCGTACGACGAGCACCAGGTGACCGCCGCGATCCGGCGCGAGCTGCTTCGTGAGGGCCAGGTCTTCGTCGTCCACAACCGGGTGAACACGATCGAGAAGGCCGCCGCGCGGATCCGTCAGCTGGTGCCCGAGGCGCGGGTGTCGGTCGCGCACGGCCAGATGAACGAGCACACGCTCGAGCAGGTCATCCAGGGCTTCTGGGAGAAGCAGTCCGACGTCATCGTCTGTACGACGATCGTCGAGTCCGGTATCGACATCTCGAACGCGAACACGATGATCGTCGAGCGTTCCGACTTGCTCGGCCTGTCCCAGCTGCACCAGCTCCGCGGTCGCGTCGGCCGAGGCCGGGAGCGCGCGTACGCGTACTTCTTCTTCCCGCCGGAGAAGCCGCTCACCGAGACTGCGCACGACCGGCTGGCCACGATCGCGCAGCACGCCGATCTGGGCGGCGGTATGGCGGTCGCGATGAAGGACCTCGAGATCCGCGGCGCGGGCAACCTGCTCGGCGGCGAGCAGTCCGGGCACATCGCGGACGTCGGCTTCGACCTGTACGTCCGGCTGGTCGGCGAGGCGGTCGCGGAGTACCGCGGCGACACGCAGGCCGAGGAGCCCGAGGTCAAGATCGAGCTCCCGATCGACGCGCACCTGCCACACGACTACATCCCGTCGCAGCGGCTGCGGCTCGAGATGTACCAGCGGCTGGCCGCGGTCCGCGACGAGGACGGCATCGCCGAGCTGGTCGAGGAGCTGCACGACCGGTACGGCGAGATCCCGCAGGCCGTGCTGAACCTGATCGAGGTGGCGAAGTTCCGCAACCACGCCCGCCGGGCGGGGCTGCACGACGTCACCCTGCAGGGGAACCTGATCCGCTTCGGGCCGGTCGAGCTGCCCGATTCGAAGGTGCTCCGGCTCAACAGGCTGTACCCGAAGAGCCTGGTGAAGCCGCAACTGCATACCATTCTGGTGCCGCGACCGGCCACCAGGCCGGTCGGCGGTCAGCCGCTCCGCGACCAGGAGTTGCTGCAATGGTGCACCCGGTTGATCGACGACGTGATCGGCGAACCTATTGTGGTGCCGGCGTGAAACTTACGAGTGGGATACGAGGAGATTCGGTGAGCACACGGCTACGGGCTCTCGGTGCGGTGGCGGCGATCGTGCTGCTGACCGGTGGTTGCGCGGCGGGCACACACCCCGGCGCGGCGGCCGTTGTCGGCAACACCGAGATCAGCATCGGTGACGTCGACAAGACCTCGCAGGCGGTGACCACGGCGCTCGGGCAGAACTACAACACCGCCGCCGCGCTCAGCGACCTGGTGAACAACGCGATCCTCGGGCAGGTCAAGCAGGAGAAGTCGATCACGGTCACGCCCGCGGAGACCGCCGCGGCGGCCAAGAGCGCGGTCGGCGACGACGACGCGACGTACCAGAAGTTCCAGACCGACACGGTCTCGCGCGACTTCCTGAACGAGGTCGCGACGGCTGCGGTCGTCACCATCAAGCTCGGCGGTGGCACGATCAAGGACCTGCAGGACCAGGCCAAGCTGCAGCAGGGCCTGCTGGCGGCCAAGGACGCCTCGAAGGACATCAACGTCTCGATCGCGCCCCGCTTCGGCCAGTGGACCGACGGCAAGCTCGACACGACGGTCTCCGGCTCGCTGTCCGTCGAGTCCGACCAGACTGCCGCCAAGCGCAAGGCCGCCGCTGACGCGGCCCAGCAGGCCCAACCCCAGGGCTGACGGTTCATGAGTAGCGGTGGGACGATCACGGTCGTACTCACCAGTCCCCGGGTGGCGCCGGGCCTGCTGACCCGCGCCACCTGGCAAGCCCTCGAGGCCGCCGACGAGATCGGCGCCGCGGGCGGTCCGGACCGGCCCGACGTACAGGCCGTGATCGGCTCCGGGCTGGTCGTCACCCAGGTCGAGGCCGGCGTCTCCGGCGCCTGGACCTGGCTGTCCTCCGCGGCCGCCGACGGTCGACAGGTGGTCTGGCTCACCGGGGACGACGGCGAGCCGGGTCTGCTCCGGGTCGTGTCCGACGAGCTTGTCCGCGAGCCGTCGTACCAGGTGGAGATCATTCACGGCTCGTACGACGTGCCCGGTGCCCGGCTGATCGACCTCGTGCGGGTGATGGACCGGCTCCGGCGCAACTGCCCGTGGGACCAGGAGCAGACCCACGAGAGCCTCGCGAAGTACCTGCTCGAGGAGACCTACGAAACCCTCGAGGCCATCGACACCGGCGACCTCTCGCACCTGCAGGAGGAGCTGGGCGATCTGCTGCTGCAGGTCGCGTTCCACTCGCGGATCGCCGAGGACAATCCCGACGAGGCCTTCACGATCGACGACGTCGCCGGCGGCATCGTCGAGAAACTCATCCGCCGCCACCCGCACGTCTTCGGTACTGTCGACGCCGCGGACGCCGCCGCCGTCGAGGCCAACTGGGAAACCATCAAGGCCGCCGAGAAGCAGCGCTCCTCGGTCCTCGAAGGCATCCCCCTCGCCCTGCCTGCGCTAGCTCTGGCCGACAAGGTCCTGGGCCGGTCCGCGAAGGTCCTCCCGTCGGACGCCGCGTCTCCCGCGGTCACCTCCGCCGACCAGATCGGGCCGGAGCTCCTCGCCATCGTGCGCGAAGCCCGCCGCCTCGGCGTCGACGCCGAGCAGGCGCTGCGGCAAGCCGTCGGCGAGCTGGCCGACCAGGTCCGCGCGGCCGAGACCGCCTAATTCACCGGCGGGACGGGTCGTCGGCTGACAAGCTGGCGGCGTGGACGTCGCCGAGGTACTGCGGGAGCACTGGAACCTGAAACCTGACGCCGTCGAGCCGCTCACCGGCGGGATGAACTCTGCGGCGTACCTGGTCTCGGGTGATGGCCGGCGGCTGGTGTTGAAAGCTGTTGATGCGGATGACACCGCATTCGAGCCAGGCCTCGCGCTTGCAGTGCGGCTGGACGATGCCGGGGTCACCACCGGCCGGCCGACGCCCAGCAAGCACGGGCGGCTGGTGGAGCGGGTTGACGGGCGGCAGGTTGCGGTTCTCGAGTACGTCGACGGGCCGGAGCTGGACGAGACCGATCAGGCCGAGATCGGCGAGTTGCTCGGGCAGGTGCACGCGGCCGCAGCGGTGGAACCTGGCGATACGGCCGACTGGCTGCGTTTCCTGCTGCCGTTCGAGGAGAGTCTGGATCTCGAGCCTTGGATCCGGCCGGCGGTCGAGGGCGCGGTGACTGAAGTGATCGCGCTCGGTCGGCTCTCGTGGGCCTGGCTGCACGGCGATCCGGCCGTCGAGGCGTTCCGGCGGCAGCCCGACGGCAAGGTCGCGCTGATCGACTGGGGGAGCGCCATGCAGGGTCCGATCCTGTACGACGTCGCATCCGCCGTCATGTACACCGGCGACCTGGTAGTACCGGCGTACCTGCGCCAACGCCCGGAGCTGTCCGCCGAGCTGGACCGCGGTCTGGGCACCTTCCTGCGGGTCCGCTGGGCTGTGCAGGCAGGGTACTTCGCTTGGCGTATCACCAACGACGTCCTGACCGGCATCTCCGGCCCTGCCGACAACCTCAAGGGCCTGGCTGACGCGCGTCGCTCGTTCGGCCTGTAGGCATTGTGGCCTGGATCAGATCTACTCTCGTCAGAGAGAGCGGTAAGAATTCCTGGGGATGGAGACACGATGAAGAAGCTGATCGCCTTGGCGGGACTCGCTGTTCTGGCCGTAGCCGGCGTCGCCACGCCTGCCGCTGCCGCCGGCCCCGACTGCCCGGTCCTCGTCCAGTGGTGCTGACCCCTCGCTGACCAGCGAGACCTAACCGACGCGCCCCGCGCGCTCGGCGTGCAGGTCTCGTAGTACCGCTGCCTCGGTCGTCTTCCAGTTCTTGAAGAGGTAGCGGTTCGCGACAACCGGCGTGATTGCGCTGATCACGTCCGGCTTGTCGTCGATGAAGTGCGTGATGCCGAGCTCGGCGCAGTGGATCGCCTTCTGCGGGCGCCGCAGGCAGAAACGGACGTTGCCCTCGGCAACTCCTGTGCGCTCCCAGAAGCGATGGTGCGCAAGCCACTCCAGTGAGCGTTGCTGGACCCGCGGTCCGCACTTCGACACCAACCAGGTCTCGTCGAAGAGCGGCACCAGCCGCGCGAGCGCCTCGAAAGCACCTGGTACTGCGGGCGTCCGCAGCATGGCTGCTGTGTCCCCGGAGAAGAACGACGTGTCATCGGGCCCGGATGATCCGTCGATGATCACCCGTCCGATGTCGATTCCCAATCTGTTCATGTCTCCAGCGTCGGCCGCAGTAGTTATCCAGCAGAACTAGTTCTTATCGACATAGCTATAGTTTCTGTTGATGGAGTTGGTGGCGGAGGATCTGCAGGCGTTTGCGGTGTTTGCTGAGCATCGCAACTTCACGCGTGCGGCTGAGGAGTTGCATGTCAGTCAGCCGGCCCTGCACACGCGCATCCGGAAGTTGGAAGCGCGGCTGGGTGAGCGGCTGTATGTGAAGCAGGGCCGGCAACTGCTGTTGACCGGCGCCGGGGAGCGGCTGGCGGCTTTTGCGAACGACGCGAAGGACCGGGCAGCAGACTTCCTGCGCACGCTGGACAACGCCCCGCCTCGACCGCTGGTGCTGATCGCCGGCTCTGGTGCCTACCTGTACCTGCTCGGCGACCAACTCCGCCGCTACCTCACCCGCGGACGCGAGCTCCGGCTGCGGACCGGCGATGCCGGGGCGACGCTGGACGCGGTCCGGGACGGATCGGCGGACGTCGGCGTCACCGCGCTCGGCATCCCGCCCGACGATCTGGACTGCACGCTGCTCGTGCAGGTCCCGCAGGTGCTGATCGTTCCGAAGGCCCACCGGCTCGCGCAGCGTCGTACCGTGCGGTTGAAGGATCTGCAGGACGAGGCGCTCGTCGTACCGCCCAAAGATCGGCCGCATCGGCAGCAGTTGGAGCGGAGCATGCTCGACCAGGGGATCCGGTGGTCCGTCGCGGTCGAGGCGGAAGGGTGGGAACTGCTGGTCCACTTCGTCCGTCTCGGTATCGGGCCGGCAGTCGTCAACGGGTCCGTGCGGACGACCGCCGCGCTCCGGAAGATCCCCGTGAAAGACCTTCCGCCCGTGCGGTACTACGTCGTGTCGCGGCCGGACCGGGATGAGCGGGTGGAGGAGCTGATGAGGATGCTGACGTGAGTCGCGACAGTCGAGCGATCTCCAGGCTGCTCCGCCACACCGCGGGTGAGCGTGGCCTCACGATGAGTGCGGACGGCTGGGCGGCGATCGACGACGTACTGCGAGAACTCGCCATGGACCGCGCCGCCCTGGACAAGGCGGTCGAGGAGAACGACAAGCAGCGGTTGCAGGTCGACGGCGACCGGATCCGCGCGTGTCAGGGGCATTCGCTCGAAGGGATGCCGGTGACACGTGAAGCCTTGGAGAACAGTTGGGAACGCGTGCACCCCGACCAGCTGCTCTGGCACGGCACCACCCGCGCCGCGCTGACGGCGATCCGGCGGGAAGGTTTGCGCGCCGGACGGCGTACACATGTGCATCTCGCGCCGTCGAAGGACAGTCCGGTCGGGCGGCGCGCACGCGTAGAAGTCTTGCTGGGTGTGGATTCCGGCAATCTCGCGGTCTTTCGGGCGCCCAACGGAGTGTTACTGACGCGGGAGGTACCTGTGGATGCGATCGTTAGGACCGACGCGGTCCACTGAGGCTGGTGGTCTGGAGGCTAGGCTCGGGACCGATTCGTCATCGAGAACTTGGGAGTCAATGTGGCCACCATCGAGGCCGTCGGCGCCCGCGAGATCCTCGACTCGCGCGGCAACCCCACTGTCGAGGTCGAGGTTCTGCTCGACGACGACACCGTCGCCCGGGCGGCCGTCCCGTCGGGCGCGTCCACCGGTCAGTTCGAGGCCGTCGAGCTGCGTGACGGCGACAAGGAGCGGTACGGCGGCAAGGGTGTCCAGAAGGCGATCACCGCGATCCTGGAGGACATCGACAAGGAGATCGTCGGGTACGACGTCCACGAGCAGCGGCTGATCGACCAGGCCCTGCTCGACCTGGACGGCACCCCGAACAAGGCCAAGCTCGGCGCGAACGCCATCCTCGGCGTCAGCCTCGCGGTCGCCAAGGCGGCCGCGGACAGCTCCGGCCTGCCGCTGTTCCGCTACGTCGGCGGCCCGAACGCGCACGTCCTGCCGGTGCCGATGATGAACATCCTGAACGGCGGCGCGCACGCGGACAGCAACGTCGACGTGCAGGAGTTCATGATCGCGCCGATCGGCGCCGCGACGTACGGCGAGGCGCTGATGCAGGGCGCGACCGTCTACCACGCGCTGAAGGCGGTGCTGAAGGAGCGCGGCCTGTCCACCGGTCTCGGCGACGAGGGTGGTTTCGCGCCGAACCTGGCCAGCAACCGTGAGGCCCTCGACCTGATCGCGGTCGCGGTCGACAAGGCCGGTCTGCAGCTCGGCAAGGACATCGCGCTGGCGATGGACGTCGCGGCGAGCGAGTTCCACACCGACGGCGTGTACGCGTTCGAGGGCGGCAAGAAGTCCGCGGACGAGATGATCGCCTACTACGCCGACCTGGTCGCGTCGTACCCGATCGTCTCGATCGAGGACCCGCTGAACGAGGAGGACTGGGACGGCTGGAAGAGCCTGACCGGTCAGCTCGGCGACAAGATCCAGATCGTCGGCGACGACCTGTTCGTCACCAACGTCGAGCGGCTGCAGCGCGGCATCACCGAGAGGGCGGCGAACAGCCTGCTGGTCAAGGTGAACCAGATCGGCTCGCTGAGCGAGACCCTGGACGCCGTCGACCTGGCCCACCGCAGCGGTTTCACCTGCATGATGAGCCACCGCTCCGGCGAGACCGAGGACACCACGATCGCCGACCTCGCGGTCGCGACCAACTGCGGCCAGATCAAGTCCGGCGCCCCGGCCCGGTCCGACCGCACCGCGAAGTACAACCAGCTGCTCCGGATCGAGGAGGAGCTCGACGACGCGGCGACGTACGCCGGTCGCTCGGCCTTCCCGCGTTTCCAGGGCTGATCGCAGGAGGACCCAGGTATGCCGTCCCGTCGGGAATCCGGTGCACGCCCCGGCTCGCGTCCGTCGAGCCGGACCCAGTCGCGTCCACCGGCCCGGCGGGGCGACCAGCCCAAACGCCGTACGGCGGGAACCCAGCCGGAGCCGGCGCGGACCAGGGGTTCGCGCAACCTGACCGGGCGGGCGGCCGTCGTACTGCTCGTCCTCGGAGCGTTGATCGTGTCGTACGCGCAGAGCCTGCGGGTGTGGTTCGACCAGCACCAGCAGGTCAGCGCGCTGCAGCAGGAGATCCGCGACCGGGAGAAGCGGGTCGGCGAGCTGAACGACGAGATCGCCCGCTGGGACGACGATGCGTACGTGAAGGCGCAGGCGCGGCAGCGGCTCGGCTGGGTGATGCCGGGTGAGGTCGGGTACCGCGTGATCGGCGCGGACGGGAAACCGGTCGGCGCCCCGCCGGAGCCGTCGACGCCGTCGGACGGCGCGACGGACACGCAGAAGCCGACCTGGTACACGAAGCTGTGGGGGAGCGTCGAGGGCGCCGGCAAACCGCCGGTGGCCGCGACGCCGACGCCGGCCAAGCCCACCCCGAAGCCGATCATCACGCCCTCACCTAAGGTGACCAGGTGAGCGTCAGCCCCGCCGATCAAGAAGCAGTCAGCAAACAGCTCGGCCGTACTGCGCGCGGCATCCGCTCGATCGCGCATCGCTGCACCTGCGGCCTCCCGGACGTGGTCGAAACCGAGCCGCGGTTGCCGGACGGCACGCCGTTCCCCACCACGTACTACGTGACGTGCCCGCGCCTCGCGTCCGCGATCGGGACGCTCGAGGCCTCCGGCATGATGAAGGAAATGACGGACCGCCTGGCGGAGGACGCGGACCTGGCCGCCCGCTATAGGGCCGCCCACGAGGCGTACCTCGCTCACCGCGAGTCGATCGAACACGTCGAGGAAATCGCCGGCATCACAGCCGGCGGCATGCCGACGCGGGTGAAGTGCTTGCACGTGCTCGTGGGTCACTCGCTGGCCGCCGGTCCCGGTGTGAACCCGCTGGGCGACGAGGCACTGGAAGCTCTGGACGACTGGGGCCGTCGGGGCCCGTGTGTCTGAGCGGGTTGCGGCGATCGATTGTGGGACCAACTCGATCCGGCTGTTGATTGCCGATCTGGTGGACGGGCAGCTGGTCGAGGTCGATCGCCGAATGACGATCGTCCGCCTTGGTCAGGGTGTTGACGCCACCGGAGCCTTCGCTCCCGAGGCTCTGGCTCGCGTCTTCAAGGCGACTGAAGACTTCGCAGCTCAGCTCCAGTCCAGAGCCGTCACCAGGCTCCGTTTCGTCGCCACCTCCGCCGCCCGCGACGTCAGCAACCGCGACGAATTCCTCGCCGGCATCGAAGAGCGCCTCGGCGTACGCCCCGAGATCATCTCCGGCCGTGAGGAGGCCGAGCTCAGCTTCCGCGGCGCCACCACCTCCCTCGACCTCCCCGCGCCGTACCTGGTAGCCGACATCGGTGGCGGCTCCACCGAACTCGTCCTGGGCGACGCGAACGGCGTACGAGCAGCCGAATCCCTCGAAATCGGCTCCGTCCGCCTCACCGAACGCCACGTCACCACCGACCCGATCTCCCCGGCCGAGCTGGCCGCCATCACCAAGGACATCGACGCCCTCCTCGACAGCACGACAGTCCCGCTGGCGGACACCCGCGCGCTGATCGCAGTAGCCGGCACCGCCACGACCGTGGCCGCGGTCGCCCTCGATCTCCCGGAGTACGACCGGGATGCCGTCCATCACGCCCACCTGACCGCTGCCGACGTACGCCGGACCACTACCTGGCTGACCACATCCACCCGCGCCGAACGATCCGCCGTACGCTCCATCCACCCCGGCCGAGTAGACGTCATCGGCGCGGGCGCCCTCATCCTGCAAAGGCTCACCGACCGGCTCCCGGTCGACGCCCTGACAGTCTCCGAACACGACATCCTCGACGGAGTGGCACTGTCCCTCGAATGATCCCGCAGCCGAGTTTTGCCGACGAACGGCATGGGTAAATGAGCTGACCAGGAGGTATTGCCGCGACGGCGGGGGGACAAATGAACGCGTCGCCAGGGGGAAAGGCTCTGATCCAGTCCGTCGATCCGAGGCGGTTGGCCCGCGGAGCGATCGTCGGCACGCTGACGCTGGAATTGATTCTCCTGTTCTCCGCGGGCACCACCAACGCATTCACCGCGCGGCAATTGCCGAGTCACGTGCTGGCAGTGATCGTCGGAACGCTCGGCGGCTGGATCTTCGAACTGTTCCGGCAGTTGCTGTCGGCGACGTCCGACTCGTTGACCGAACTCGGCAGGCTCAACGCGAGTCTCGGCGCGCTGACCGAGCGCATCGACTACCAAGAGACGGCCTTGGGCATGCTGACCAGTTGTCCACGCCACAACGAGGCGCTGACGAAGTTGATCCGGTCCTCGATGAGCGACAACTTCAGGAACATTCCGTACGTCGGGCCCGCCGACTACCTCGGCTACTTGCAGAGTGCGATCGAGCATTCGGACGGGTACGAGGGAATTCAGCGAAACACGCTGCGCTGGTACAAGCAACGCGGCGGAACGGCATATCTCATGGAACTGAAGAGCAAGCGGATGAGGTTCAAAACGCGGCTCTTCGTGATCGACGACGCTGACGTCGATCAGATGGAGCACGACCTCGCCGATCAGGAGCTCCTGAAGTACTACTGGGAACACACCGGAGATGTCGCCAGCTACTGGATCACGGTCACGGACTATCGGCGCAACTATCCTGCGCTGGCCGTTCCCCGCGACTTCGCCCTGTACGACCACACGCTGCTGATCTCGTACGACGAAGGCAAGCAGATCCTTTCGTTCGACGTACTGGATTCCGGAAGTTCGGCGGAGTCGCAGATCTTCCGGACGCTGGGCGAACTCACCCGCCACCACGACGCAGCTTTCCGCACTGTCCCGTATGCCAGTTCGCCGGCCGACGGCCTGGCGCCGCACAGCGTCACCGGACCGTGAATCGGCCCGGAATCCTCAGGCCTGGTGGGAGCGGACGCCGTCGAGGGCGATGGTGAGGACTCGGTCGCGTTGGGCCTGGTCTACGAAGCCGGCGGCGGTGAGGCCGCTGACCATGCGGAGGAGATCGTCGAACGAGACGTCCTTGCGGGCCTCGCCGGCCTCCTGGGCTCGCTCGAACAGCGGTGTCCCGGCGGCATACATCGCCGCGCGCGCCGCCTTGAAGCTCTCGGTCTCGCGGTTCAGGGACTCCCAGATCGCGCGCTTGGTCGCGGCGTACTCGACGAAGCGGTGCAGCCACGTCGTCAGTGCGTCCCACGGCGGTAGGTCGGCCACCTTCTCCGCCGCGATGCACAGCTCCTCGATCTCGCCGAAGTACACCGCGTTGAGCAGGTCCTGACGGTTCGGGAAGTTGCGGTACAGCGTGCCGATGCCGACACCGGCCTGGCGGGCGATGTCCTCGAGCGACGCGTCGACGCCCTTGGAGGCGAACGCGTCCCGGGCAGCGACGAGCAGCGCGTCGAAATTCCGCCGCGCGTCCGCCCGCTGCGGCCGCCGTACGTCGACCTGCAAAGCCGGCCTGCTCTGCTCGCTCACCATTCGATCACCTTAGCCAGTTGTTACCGGAGGCATACCTCCGTTATAGTGGAGGCACACCTCGACTTTACCAGGCCGGGGACTCCCGCGCCGTCGTACGGCGCGATCACACCCCTTTCGAAGGACTTCTGCATGCCTGTCATCAGGTCTGGAAACCCGCGACTGACGTTGGCGGTCCTCGCCACGGTCGTCGCATCGTTCTCGATGCTGCAGTCGCTGGTGAGCCCGGCGCTGCCCGTCATCCAGCACGACCTGCACACCACCCCGAGCACGGTCACCTGGGTCTTCACCGCGCTCCTGCTGTCCGTCTCGGTCGCAACGCCGCTCCTCGGCCGCATCGGCGACATGGTCGGCAAGGAGCGCACGCTGTTCATCGCCCTCGGCGCGCTCGCCGTGGGGTGCCTGATCGCGGCCCTCGCGCCGAACATCGGCGTACTGATCGCCGCCCGCGTCTTCCAGGGCGTCGGCGGGGCCGTGTTCCCGTTGGCGTTCGGGATCATCCGGGACGAGTTCCCGGCCGAGCGTGTGCCGTCCGTGGTCGGCGTGGTCTCCGCGATCATCGCCGCCGGTGGCGGGCTGGGGATCGTCCTGGCCGGCCCGATCGTGGAGTGGCTCGGCTGGCGCTGGCTGTTCTGGATCCCGATGGCGGTCGTCACCGTGTCGACCCTGCTGGTACGCCGGTACGTCCCGGAATCGCCGAATCGCGTAGCCGGCCGAATCGACTGGCTCGCCGCCGCCTTCCTGTCCGGCTGGCTGATCGCCCTGCTGCTCCCGCTGAGCACCGGCCGCACGTGGGGCTGGGGCTCGTTCCGTACCGTTGGCCTGTTCGTACTGGCCGTCGTGCTGCTCGTCGGCTGGATCACCGTTGAGTTGCGCTCGCGGAACCCGCTCATCGACATGCGGATGATGCGCCGCCCGGCGGTGTGGACGACGAACCTCGTGGCGCTGCTGTTCGGCGCGGCGATGTTCGCGGTGTACGCGTTCGTACCTCAGTTCCTGCAGATCCCGAAGGCCGCTGGGTTCGGCTTCGGGGCGAGCGTGACACAGGCCGGCCTGCTGATGCTGCCGATGCTGGTGACGATGGCGGTCACCGGGTCGCTGAGCGGTCCGCTCGCACCGCGGTTCAACGTGAAGGCACAGGTCGTTTCCGGTTCGGCGCTCAGCTTGGTTGCGGCGCTGATCTTCGCGGAGTTCCACGACCAGCAGTGGCAGGTCGCGGTGTCGACGGCCCTGTTCGGCATCGGGCTGGGTCTCGCCTACGCGTCGATGACCAGCCTGATCGTCCAGAACGTCCCACGCGAGCAGACGGGTGCGGCCACCGGCATGAACACCAACATCCGCACCATCGGCGGCTCCATCGGTACGGCGCTGGCCAGC
The DNA here is from genome assembly GCF_004365355.1 of Kribbella pratensis. Classification (GTDB taxonomy): domain Bacteria; phylum Actinomycetota; class Actinomycetes; order Propionibacteriales; family Kribbellaceae; genus Kribbella. The sequence goes on from NZ_SODP01000003.1 coordinate 706,534, forward strand.
TCGATCATCACCGGCCACCTCCAGCCATCAGGCCTCCCCGCCGAATCCGGCTTCACCGACACGTTCCTCCTCCTATCCGCCTTCGCCGCCGCAGCCGTCGTACTGGCCCTGGCAATCCCCACCCCCCGCCGTACCCGGGCCATCCAGGCAGCCCCAGAACCCCTCCCAGAAAAACTGGTCGCGTAACCGAGTGCCTTTGCGGAAACAATTGGTCGCCCACTGCCAACTACCTTCCGCAAAGGCCAGCCGCTCTGTCCTTAGGGTGGGGGGATGAAGCTTCCGCATCCGTTGACCGGGCAGTTGTTCGATAGCCCGGTGCCGCCCGGGACCGGCTGGCCGGAGGATCCCGCCGTACGGCGTACTCCGGTGGCGCATGACCCGGCCGAGGTCGTGCGGCTCGCGGCGACCGACGATCTGCACGAGCTGGAAGCGCGAGTGTCTGTGTGCCGTGCTTGTCCTCGGCTGGTGGAATGGCGGGAAGATGTTGCTGTCGGCAAGCGAAAGTCGTTCGCCGACCAGCCGTACTGGGGCCGGCCGATCCCCGGGTGGGGAGACCCAGCCCCGCGCATCCTCATCGCAGGACTCGCCCCCGCGGCGAACGGCGGTAACCGCACCGGCCGCGTCTTCACCGGCGACCGCTCCGGCGACTGGCTGTTCGCGTCGCTCTATCGGGTAGGTCTCGCCAATCAACCCACCAGCGAACACGCCGGCGACGGCCTCCGTCTGACCGGCGCCCGCATGATCGCCGCCGTCCGCTGCGCGCCGCCCGCCAACAAACCCACGCCTGAGGAACGCGACAACTGCGCTCCGTGGTTCCGTCGCGAACTGGAGCTGTCCCTCGCGACTACGCGAGCGATCGTGTGCCTGGGCAAGTTCGGGTACGACGCCCTGCTCAACGGTCTGGCCTCGCTGGGCGCAACCGTCCCACGACCGCGTCCCAAGTTCGGTCACGCCGTGGAGCACCAAATCCCAACCCCACAAGGCGAAATCACCGTCCTTGGCTGCTTCCACCCCAGCCAGCAGAACACCTTCACCGGCAAACTCACCGAGCCCATGCTCGACGCCGTCCTGATCCGTGCCAAGTGGCTGGCCGGGTTATCCACAGAGCCGCAGGAGTGAGGTTGACCCGGATGGCGAAGGTGGTGGAAGCTCCCGGCATGTCTCCGAAGCGGGTGTTCACATGACCGGTGGGAATCTGCCCGAGCAGTCCCGCGGACGTCCCGCCACGCGTCGCGAGGCGGGCGGTCTGGAGCGTTCGACCGCCACGCCGCAGCTGCCCGGAGCCCATGAGGCAGCGGATATGAACTTCGTCCCGTCCCCGGACCGGTTCCACTTCTGGGACGAGCTCCACGACGACGTCAAGGCGTACGTCGAGCGCAAGGTGGGGCCGAGGATCGACTGGTGGGCCGACCGCCACAAACGGGAACGCGATCGCCCGTACGCCGTCGTTCTCGGCCCGAACGGTCTGGCCGTGACGACTCCACGCGTTAATGCGCAGGGCCAACGCACCCAGAGCGTGCGCCTCGACCCGTTCGTCCCGTCAAGCCTCAAGCACGCCGTCGTACAGCAACAACCGACCAAACCACGAGGTGCCCTACGCAACCTCGTCCCAGGCCGAGCCGGCACCACACCCGGGCCCTCTGCCCCACCCCCACAACTGAACCTCACCCAAGACATGCGCGGCTTCCTGGGCAATCTCCCTCTGGAAGCCCAACACCGCCTCCAAACACCCTTCCTGGGAAGCCAACCCGTCAAGCACTACCTGTCCTACGCCTACGGCACCGACGAGGACTACGACGCCTGGTGCTACCTGGCCGGCACCCACACGGTCACCTTCGCCTCCGGCCACTGCACCCGCCCCCCAGGCACACCCCCAACCCAAGCCACCTGGCACCTAACCTGCTACCAGGCCGACATCGCCCGCTGACCCGCAGTACCACCGAGGGCCGTTGTCAAGCGTTCTGCTCGTCTCGCCAGGCGATCCACTGGCGAGCCGTGTCGAGGTCGTAGTCGGGGCCGCCGGTCGAGGTCGTGAACAGACTGACGCCGAGTTCGCGCAACGCTGGACCGGACTCGCGGGGATCGCCTCCGACGTGGACGGAGTACTCGATGGTCGACGGATCGCGGCCGATCTCGGCGCAGTACTTCCGCAGCAGGCCCAGCTTGCGGACCAGGTCGTCGCCCTCGGCGAAGGTGTTCCAGATGTCGGCGTGCTCGGCGACGATCCGGAGCATCTTCTGTTCGCCGCCGCCCGCGATCAGGATCGGCATCCGGCCGACCGGCGGCGGGTTCAGCGCAGCCAGGCGCTTCTTGATCCTGGGCAGGGATTCGGCCAGGTCGGCGACGCGGCGCCCGGCCGACGGGAACTCATATCCGTACTCGAGGAACTCACGCTCCTTGAACCCGGCTCCGACACCGAGGATCACCCGCCCGTCGCTGATGTGGTCGACGGTCCGCGCCATGTCGGCCAGTAGGTCGGGGTTGCGATAACTGTTGCAACTGACCAGCCCCCCGAGCTCGACGCGCGAAGTCTGCTCAGCCAGCGCGGCAAGCGCCGTCCACCCCTCGAAGTGCTTGCCCTCAGCATCCTTCCCGAGCGGGAAGAAGTGATCCCAGGTGAACAAGGCGTCCGCCCGGAGCTCTTCAACCTCAGCAGCCGCGCGACGGATATCCACGTAATCGGCACGCTGCGGCGCCAACTGCACACCGATCCGGACCGCTCTCACGAAATCCGCCCCCATCTCGCCTGAAACAAACACCCGACCCTAGGCGACAACAGGTCCACTCCGCACGCGAACTGTGCCCGCGACGGGACCGGCGAGCCTTCACGAGACGGTTCGGGGGCCGAGACGGAAGCCCATGGGGGAGTGCTCGCCACCACCGCGTGCGGTGCCCGGGACGGGATTCGAACCCGTATGCCTTTCGGCTGCGAGGTTTAAGTTTGATCAGCTCCTGTCCGGGGTGGTTCGCGACGGTCCGCGTTGCGCTCGCCGTCTGGATGCTGCACCTCTGCGAACGTTGGCGGATCAAGGTGAACTGCAACTACCGATGCAACTATGAACATAGACACCTGACTACTTCCATGCCATGGGCGAGGGTCACTGTCGCGCTCGTCGCCGTGAGCCTCGTATGCCCTGTAGCGCAAGGGATTGCCGCTCCCCTGGTTGGCGCTAGTTGGGCCTCGTTGAGGGCCGTTGTTGCGCCTGTTCGGCTTTCAGATCTCTCCCACTTGGCTGGACGATCCGCTGGCCTGCCGACACCTTGCCTCCCACTGCTGGCTATGGCTCGGGCCAGGGTCTGGGCTGGTGGCCCCACCGGACCTGTGAGTGGGTCTGGCAAACGAGGCGGCGAGCGGTGGGTCTGCGAGATCGCCGATCCGGGGAACGGAATCCGGGCGAACAAGCACCTTCCGTTGAGCAAGCCGGTGCTGCGGTCCGCGCCGGAGATCAGTTTCGAGGCCGGGATCGCACCCGAGTTCATCAAGTCCGCTAGATTCACCGGTAAGTGGGGATGGCAAGGCCCCACGATCGAGAATCCGGGGTTCGCAGGACGATGAACGGCCGAATCGACTATCACCAGGTGGCGCCGCTCACGGTCTGGCTCGACGGCAAGGAACAGCAGTGCTCCGTCGACAAGACCTCCACCACCGACTCCCACTGGACGCTGGTCCTGACAACGCCGGACGGCAGGACCTGGACCGGATCCGGCCAGGGGCTGTGGACCGCGTTCCTCGAGCTGCGACGTCAACTCGAGCCGGTCGGCTACAAGTTGTGTTGCGCGGGGGCGAAACTCGATGCCAACATGCGCGGTGGCCGATGGTCGGACGGCGACATCGTGGACCTTCTGAGCCGGCGGACCCTGCTCGGGTTCCGGCACAAGGCTTTCCTCTTCGACTACGCCCCACCCGCCAAGACCGCCACCGTCGACGAGCAGTCGGCCCGCTACGACCGATGGCTCGCCACTCCCTGGTGGCGAGCCCTGCTTCCCGGCGACCCCGTCCGCTGATGTCACTTCGTGCCATTTTGTTGACGCGAAGTGTGTGGGGTCAGTCAGCATCCATCTCACTGTGGTCGGCCTGTAAGGTCTTGTCACGGACCTGCTCTTTGGCTGGCGCGGCCGGGTTCGTCGGTGGGTGGTTGCAACTAGCAGTGCAACTGTCGCGGCTGTAGCTAAGTCGCGGCTTAGGTCACAGTTCGTGATACCTGCAGGTCAGAGGTCAGTGCCCGGGACGGGATTCGAACCCGTATGCCTGTTAGGGCCGCGAGGTTTAAGCTCGCTGCGTCTGCCGTTCCGCCACCCGGGCGTCGGGACGAGAGTACTAGGGGCCGAGCACCTGCTCGCTACGGCGTGGGACGAGGAGGCAGGCCCGGTTACTGGTAGTTCTTCCGGGGGTAGACGGCGTGGGCGCCGGCGACCCGGTCGAGGAAGAGTTTGCCGTTGCAGTGGTCGATCTCGTGCTGGAGGGCTCGAGCTTCGAAGGCGTCGGTGGTGATGGTCACCGGGTCAGTGGTCCCAGGGAGTACGCCGCGCACGGTCAGCCGGGTCGCCCTTTTGACGTCACCGGTGAAGTCGGGGACGGACATGCACCCCTCACGCGCCTTCTCGTTGCGAGAAGCCTCGAGGACGACGGCGTTGCAGAGGACGAACACCCCATGACAAGTACGAGTCTTCGGGTGATCGCTCACATCCAGCGAGAACATCTGCGCCGCGACCCCGACCTGCGGTGCGGCCAGCCCGACGCACCCGGGGGAGACCCGCATCGTCGCCACCAGGTCGGCCGCCAACTGGATCACGAACGGGTCGAGCGGGTCCACGGAGGCGCCTTCAGCGGCCAGCACAGGATGGGGCGCCCGGACGACGTCCAGGACCTGGCCCTCGACATCAAGCAGCTTGGGCGACCAGGAGGAGATCACAGGTCGTCGCTCTCCGCCGGGCGCAGGGTGACGCCGACCCCGAGCTCCTCGGCGGTGATCTCGAGCGCCCGGTCCAGCATCTCCAGCTCCGCGGACGGCGGCAGTTCGACCTCCGCGGTCAACACGTACAGCCCGCCGCTCAGCCGTGTCGCGAGATCCGTGATCGTCCCGCCGGCCGCCGCGATCATCCGCGTCACCGCGGCCACGATCCCGGGCCGGTCGGCGCCGTGCACACTCAGCATGTACGGCGCGCCGATCGGCGCGTGCTCGTGCTCGGGCCCCATCGCCCGCACCGTGATGACCAGCTCGCCCTGCAGCGGCTCCAGCGCCGCCTCCACCTCGTCGATCGGTCCCGCGCAGACGATCATCATCGCGAAATGGCCGCGCAGCAGCGTCATCGTGGAGTCCTCGAGGTTGACCCCGGTGCCGACCAGGGCCCCGGTGACGTCCGCGATGATGCCCGGGCGGTCCGGGCCGATGACGGTGACAGCGAGCTGACTCATGCCCGGCAACCTACCGTTGACCTAAGTACCGCAAGGAAGCGACTTCGGTATCCGGACAACCCAACGACCCCGGAAAACGCTTACGCACCGCTACATTCGGACCATGAAGGAGCTCTTCCGCCGGAGTAGACGCGACTGGATCGTGGACAGTCTCGTCTTCGTGGTGGCGGTGTCGACGGGGCTCCTGCTGTATGAGGCGGGCAGCAAGGACCCGATCAGCCCGGGTCTGCTCGCGATCGACTTCTGGGTCGGGATGGCGCTGTGCGTCACGCTCTGGTTCCGCCGGCGCTGGCCGGTCCAGCTCGCGATCATCGGCGCCGCCGTGTCGACGTTCTCGGACACGGCCGGGACGGCCGCCCTGATCCTGATCCTCACCGTGGCGATCCATCGCCCGCTGCGGACGACCGTGCTGATCTTCGGGGTGAACGCGATCAGCCTGGCCGCCTACATCAAGATCCGGGACAAGCCGGACGACCCGGTGGCCATCGTGATCGCCGCGGTCGCTTTGTACGCCGCCGTGGCCGGCTGGGGCCTCTACGTCCGATCGCGCCGCCAGCTCCTGCAGACGCTCCGGGACCGCGCCGATCGCGCCGAGACCGTCGCGAGGCTCGAGGCCGAGCAGGGCCAGCTCCGCGCCCGCGAGGAGATCGCCCGCGAGATGCACGACGTACTCGGGCATCGGCTGTCCCTGCTCAGCGTGCACGCCGGTGCGCTCGCGTACCGCCCCGACGCGTCCGCGGACGAGGTCGCCGGTGCCGCCGAGATCATCCGGGCCAGCGCGCACCAGGCGCTGCAGGATCTGCGCGAGGTGATCGGCGTACTGCGGGCTCCCGTCGGCGAGCTCCCGCAGCCGGCGTTCTCCGATCTGCCGGCCCTCGTCGACGGCTCCCGCGAGGCGGGCATCCCCGTCGACCTGACCCTTGACGCGCCGGGCGCGATGCCCGAGCACGTCGGGCGTACGGCGTACCGCATCGTGCAGGAAGGCCTCACGAACGCGGTCAAGCACGCGCCGGGCGAACCGGTGACGATCAGCGTGACCGGTGCCCCCGGCAACGGATTGTCGGTCGAGCTGCGCAATCCCGCGCCCGACCGCAGACGAGGAGACGGCCAAGGTTTGAAGGGACTCACCGAACGCGCCGCCCTGGTCGAAGGCCGGATCGAACACGGCCGGACCCCCGAAGGCGATTTCCGCCTCTACGCCTGGCTACCGTGGCCATCGTGACCATTCGGGTGCTGATCGTCGACGACGATCCGTTGTTGCGGGCCGGGCTGAAGTTGATGCTGGGTGGTGCGCAGGACATCCGCGTGGTCGGTGAGGCCGGCGACGGGTCCGGCGTCCAAGGGCTGATCGATCGGCTCGCTCCGGACGTGATCCTGATGGACATCCGGATGCCCGGCACCGACGGCCTGACCGCGACCGAGACGGTACGACGACGTCCGGGCGCGCCCGAGGTCGTGATCCTGACCACCTTCGACGCCGACGAGCACGTACTCCGGGCGCTCCGCGCCGGCGCGGCCGGGTTCGTCCTGAAGGACACCCCACCCGGCGAGATCGTCGAGTCGGTACGCCGGGTCGCGGCCGGCCAGCCCGTGCTCTCGCCGGCCGTCACCAAACGCCTCATCACCCGCGTCGCCGACTCGGGCCAGGACAGTCGCAAGGTCAAGGCCGTCGCCCGGCTCGCCGGCCTGAACGACCGCGAACGCGAGATCGCCGTCGCCGTGGGGGAGGGGAAGTCGAACGCCGAGATCAGCGCGACGCTCTACCTCAGCGTCCCGACGGTGAAGACGCACGTCTCCCGCATCCTCACCAAGCTCGACCTGAACAACCGCGTCCAGATCGCGCTGCTGGTCCACGACGCGGACCTGCTGCACTGAGAAGGCCGGCCCCCGGCGAGTCGAGGGCCGGCCGATCAGGTGGTTACGACTGCGTCGCCCTGCGGAACTCCTCATTCGGGGTCTGCAGGCTGCCAAGGCTGGTGACCTCGCGGCGGAAGAACAGCGCCAGCGTCCAGTCGAGGATGACGCGGGCCTTCCGGTTCAGGGTGGGGACGCGGGACACGTGGTACGTCCGGTGCAGGAACCAGGCCAGCCAGCCCTTCACCTTCACGCCGTACAGCTGGGCGACGCCCTTGTGCAGGCCGAGGCTCGCGACCGAGCCGACGTACTTGTGCCGGTAGTCCTGCGGCGGCTGGCCGTCGATCACCCGGAGGATGTTCGCGGCGAGCTGGTGCGCCTGGCGGACGGCGTGCTGCGCGTTCGGGGCGCAGTACGCGCCGGTGTCGCTGGTCAGGTCCGGTACGGCGGCGTTGTCGCCGGCGGTCCAGGCGTCGTCGACGCCCTCGATCCGCAGGTTCGCCAGCGTCTTGATCCGGCCCTTCTCGTCCAGCGGGAAGTCGGTCGCGGCCAGCGCCGGGTTCGCCTTCACGCCGGCGGTCCAGACGATCGTGTCCGCGTCGAACTCCTCCCCGTCGCTGAGGATCACGTGGCCCTTCTCGCAGGACTCCAGCCGGGTCTCCAGCTTGATGTCCATGTTGCGCTTGCGGAGCTGGTCCACGGTGTACCGGCCGAGTTCCTCACCGACCTCGGGCAGGATCCGCCCGGTGGCCTCGACCAGGACCCAGCGCATGTCCTCGGGCTCGATGTTGTCGTAGTAGCGGGTGGCGTAGCGGGCCATGTCCTCGAGTTCCGCGAACGCCTCCACACCGGCGTACCCGCCGCCGATGAAGACGAACGTCAGCGCGGACTTGCGCAGCACCGGGTCGGGCTGCGACGACGCGACGTCGAGCCGGTCGAGGACCTTGTTGCGCAGCGCGATCGCTTCCTCGACGTTCTTGAACCCGGTGGCCTCGTCGGCCAGGCCGGGGATCGGCAGGGTCCGGGCGATCGAGCCGAGCGCGACGACGATCTGGTCGTAGGCGAGCTCGTACTCCGGGCCCTCCTCGGGCATCACCTTGGCGACCTTGTGCGCGTGGTCGATACCGGTCACGCGGCCGGTCACCACCCGGCAGCCCTTGAGGGTCTTGCGCAGCGGCACGACGACGTGCCGCGGCTCCACCGAGCCGGCCGCGGCCTCGGGCAGGAACGGCTGGTAGGTCATCACCGAGCGCGGGTCGACCACCGTCACGCGGATCCGGCCCTTGCGGGCGGCGCGACGCAGGCCGTACGCGGTGTACATCCCGACGTAACCGCCTCCGACGACGAGGATGTGCGGTACCTGGGCTGTCATGCGGTTCACTCCTCCTGAGTGGTTCTCCGACTTCATGTTCACTTCAACGCTAAGCGCTCGTGAAACATTTCACAAACCCTCCCGCGAGTGATCTCACCCACCGAACATCCCCCACCCGAGGGACCTCTCATCCCCTCATGGTCGCCCCGGGACCACCGCCCGGCCAGTGCCCAACCCCACCGTCACAGAACCGCAAGCCCCCCTCGGTCCCATCGCATAACATCCTCGGCGCCGTCCTCGCCGGTCTTGGTGAAGCCGAGGCGGTCGTAGAGGCGGCGGGCGTCGAGGTTGTCGCGTTCGACGTGCAGTTCGAGCGGTACGCCGCGGGTTGCCGCCTCGGACTGCAGCTCGGTGATGATGGCTGTGCCGATGCCGTGGTTCTGGGCGTTGGGGTAGAGCTGGATGCCGTTCAGCTCGACGGATTCCGGCGTACGGGTGATGCGCAGGCGGCCGACGCGTCGGCCTTCGAGCTCGATGACGTTGAGGTCGGTTGTCGGGTCGTCGATCGACTCGAGGCTCCACTCCTCGAAGCCGCCGCGCCAGTCGGCCTCGTCGAAGTCCGCGGGCAACCGGCCCTGAGCGCGGGTTGCGGTGAGGCTCACGTCGGCGAGGAACGCGACGTCGTCTGGGACCGCTGGTCGGATGCGGTGCGGCGGGGGCGTCACTCGCCTACCTCGCCGTCGGTTGCTTCGCGGAGGAGATCGAGCTGGCCGAGGTGGCGGGCGGTTTCCTCGATGATGTGGGCCACGGCGTACCGGAGGTTGAACGACATACCGTCCGAGCGGGCTTTGTCGTCGAAGGACGCGGCGGCGGTGATCTCGCGGGAGCGGGCGCATTCGGTCCGGTATGCCGTCAGGATGCCCTCGACGGTGTCGTCGGGTGCGATCGGGAAGCAGCCGTGCGGGTCGTCCTCGGACCACGGCCACTCGAGGTCCAGGCCGGCGAAGTCGATGGAGAACCAGAAACGCTCGACCGCGGTGAGGTGTTTGACGATGCCGGCCGGCGTCAGCACGGACGGGTCGACGGGCCGGGCGAACGCTTGTCCCTCGGTCAGGCCGCTGAGCTTGAGTTCGACCGTCGCGCGGAGGAAGTCGAGCAGGCCGGTGAGCGTACTGCGTTCGTCGGCGTCCTCAGGTGGGCGGGTGCGAGTGATCTCGGGCATCCGCCAACGGTAGGCGCGACAGAGTTCCGCGAGAAGGGTTGCTCGGGACAGGTGAAGTGCGCGTGAATAGGGGTGTGGAGAGTTACCGCACGCCGGTCCTGACGGCCTCGCTGCTCGCGCCCCCGGCGGTTTGTGCGTTGCTGACCCCGTTCCGCGAGCATTTCGACAACGCGAACGCGGCCTTGCTGCTGGTCGTCGTGATCGTCGCCGTCGCGGTGTTCGGCATCCGGCTGGCCGGAGTGCTCGCCGCTGTGTCGAGCGCGGTGTGGTTCGACTTCTTCCTGACCGTTCCGTACAACAGCTTCACGATCGACAGCAGCAACGACGTCGAGCAGGCCGTGCTGCTGCTGGTGATCGGGATCGCGGTCACCCAGATCGCGATCTGGGGCCGGAGGCAACAAGCCAACGCGTCCCGGCGGCGTGGCTACCTCGACGGCGTGATCACCGCCTCGCAGGCGGTGGCCGCCGGCGGGTCCACCGACGACCTGATCGACCAGGTCCGCGCCGAACTGACCGCGCTGCTGGGGATCGACGGCGCCAAGTTCGTTGCCGGCAGCAAGCAGACCACGGCGCCGCGGCTGAACGCCGACGGCTCGGTCACGCGCGGATCCCACGTCCTGAAGGTCGAACGCGACGGCCTGCCGACCAACGCCGAGATCGAGCTGACCGTCCAGCACGCCGGCGAGACCCGCGGCCGCTTCCTCCTCACCGCCGCCAGCCGCATCGCCCGCCCCGACCTCGAACAGCGCCTGGTGGCCGTAGCCCTGGCCGACCAGGTCGGCGCCGCCCTCTCCAGCCAGGAAGCCATTCATCCCCACGTCTGACCCCCGAATTCCGGCCTGCGGGAGCATCACGTCCTGGGTGGCCGCCGGTCCGGCGTCGTGCCTGCCCATACAGGCGCGACGCCGTCAGACCGTGAGTACCAGTTTCCCGGCCGCACGGCCGGTCTCACTCAGTTCGTGGGCCTTGGCTGCATGCTCCAGCGGGAACACCTGCTCGACCGAGACGCGCAACGCCCCGGCGTCCACCAAGGCCGCGAGGGCCTGCAGGTCCTCGGTCGTCGGCGCCATCCGGAACTCGTGGTACCGGATACCGCGGGCGGCCGCCTCGGCCCGGACCTCATCGCGGTCCGGCCCGGTCCCGCGGACATCGAGCAGAATGCCGTCCGGCCGCAGTACCTCGAGCGACCGTACGGCGTACTCGGCCCCGATCGGATCCAGTACGACGTCCACGTCACCGACCGCCGTGGTGAAGTCGGTCGTGGTGTAGTCGATCAGTTCGTCGGCGCCGAGAGCACGAACGAAGGCGTGCTTCGCCGCCCGTGCCGTCCCGATCACGTACGCCCCGCGGGACTTGGCGATCTGTACAGCGAGGTGGCCGACGCCGCCGGCCGCGGCGTGGATCAGAACACGGTCGCCCGGACCGACGTTCGCGATCCCGGCCAGGGGCTGGTACGCCGTGAGCCCGGCGGTGGGAAGGGCTGCCGAGTGGACCCAATCGGTCGTGGACGGCTTGCGGGCAAGGCGATTCAGGCTCGCGGCGGTGAACTCGGCGTACGCGCCGCGGGGCGGGTACACGACGCCGTACACCTCCTCGCCGGTGTCTTCGCGGGTGCCGGCGAAGTCGAGGCCGAGGACGAACGGCGGTGGGCCGAAGCGGGGGAGCAGGCCGGAGCGGACCTTCCAGTCGCTCGGGTTCACCCCGGCCGCACGGACCCGGACCAGGACCTCGCCAGGGCCTGGTTCGGGGCGATCCAGCCGGGCGGGTTCGAGGACGTCGGCAGCGCCGTACGTGTACTGGGTGATGGCCCTCATCGTCATGCTCACATCCTCGACTCCAGCGGTATCTGTTGTGAAGAAGGCACTTGTTTGGTATGTAGGTACCTCATGGATACCAGGACGGCTTTCGACGACTGGGTCAAGACGTATGGGCGCGAGTGCCCCTCGCGGACAGTGATCGACGTACTGGCGAACAAGTGGGCCCTCTACGTCCTCGGCGCGCTGCGTCGCTTCGACCGCCCGCTACGCTTCAACGAGCTCCGCCGGCTCCTCGACGGTGTCACCCAGAAGATGCTGACCCAGACCCTGCGCACCCTGGAGCGGGACGGGCTGGTCACCCGGACCCTCTATCCGGCGGTCCCGGTCCGGGTCGAGTACGCCCTTACCCCACTGGGCGTCGAAGCCGGTCAATTGACGACCGCGATCGCCGAATGGTCGGTCGAGCACGCCCACCAGATCCACGCCTCCCGTGCCGATTACGACGGCCGGGAATAGGAATCGATAACGAAGCGATTGGATTGCGCAACCGCTTTGTCTGCAAGGGATTTCGGTTGCGGAACAGCCCGACGATTCTCAGATGTTGTTCAGGATGGGGCCGTAGTATCTCGATACGGCCCCGGAAGTGGGTCATCAGGAGGAAATGATGCAGAGCAGTAACCCGGTCCTGAACCGGTCGAGTGCATTTGCGCCTGGCCACGGCCAGGCCTATCCGGGCGCCGCTCCGTACGGTCAGCCCGGGCCCCAAGGCTACGGCGGCTCGGGTATGCCGCCGCAGTACCGAGGTGCTCCGGCCGCGAGCCGCCCCATGACGATGGACGACGTGATCGTCCGCACCGCCGCCACCCTCGGTGTCGTCACCGTGGTCGCGGCGATCGCCTGGAACACGATCCCGGACACCATCGTCACTCCGGTGTTCTTCGCCGGCATGCTGGCGGCGCTCGCGATCGGGCTGGTGCTGTCGTTCGCCCGCAGGGTGAACCCGGCGCTGGTGATGGTGTACGCCGCGGCCGAGGGCGTGTTCCTCGGCATCGGCTCGAAGTTCATCGCCAACTGGGTCGGTGACCCCGGCATCATCGTCCAGGCCGTGCTGGCCACGTTGGTGACGGCCGGCCTGACGCTGGCGACGTACAAGTACTTCGCGATCAAGGTGACGCCGAAGTTCACCAGAATGGTGATCATCGGCACGATGGGCTTCGCCGGCGTGGTGGTCATCAACCTGCTGCTGAGCCTGTTCGGTGTGCAGACCGGGATCGGCGGCTTCGGCGCGATGGGCCTGATCTTCGCCGCGATCGGCGCGGGTCTCGCGGTCTTCAACCTGATCCTCGACTTCGACATGATCGAGCAGGGCGTCCGCCACGGCGCCCCGCAGAACGAGGCCTGGCGCGCCGCGTTCGGCCTGACCGTCACCTTGGTCTGGCTGTACTGGAACATCCTGCGCATCCTCGCGATCCTCCGCGGCGGCGACTGAACCGCAGCGGCGCGACAGCCGTACTGTCTTGAGAAGGGCCGGTTCAGGTGGACCGGCCCTTCTGGCATTCCGGACGCGGTCCGTCCGGTTCCGGTTCTACTGTGGGTCCATGACCGAATGGCGGCTCGTCGAAGGAACCCTGACCACTTGGTACGACGCTTCCTCGCACGCCGCCGGCGCGGCACTGGTCGAGCGTCTCGCAGCTACCGGCGTCGACGTCGACCTCCGCGCGAACGGTCTACGACTGCGCACTCGCGATGAAGAGTCCGCCGGCGAGATCTCGAAAGCAGCGCACGACCTGGGCCTGACCGCGGATCCGAGCGTGCTGCAGGAGGTCCGCCTGGCCTTCGAGGCATCCGACCCGGTCGCTGTGACAACCTTCTGGCGTACGGCGCTCGGCTACGCGGACACGTCCGACGGCCTCCAGGATCCGCTCCGCCGCGATCCAACAGTCTCCGTCCACCAGCTCACCGACTCCCGGCCACTCCGCAACCGCATCCACGTCGACGTCGTACGGCCCTCCGATGCGGTGGACGCGGTCCGGGCCGCGAGCGGGCAGGAGCCGTACGGCGCGTGGGGCGTCGCGCTCGCGGATCCCGAGGGCAACGAGGCCGATGTCGTCCCCGGCGACCAGCTGTCGCCGGAGGCCACCGACTGGTGGGCCAACTTCGCCGCGATGGTCTTCTACCCGACGACATCGTCAACGCAGGCGAGCCGGCTGGTCTCCGCCGTCGCGAAGCTGGCCGACGACGCAAACACTCCGCTGCAGATCGATCTGCGACCAGCAGGCGTGATGATCGACGGCAGCAAGGACCAGTGGGAGGACGACGCGCCGAACGGCGGCGCGGCCTTCGTCGAGCTGGCCCGGCGCATCCAGGACGCCGCACACGAGCTGGGACTCGCACCGGACCCGCAGCCACTGCGCTTCGTCCAGTTCGGCATCGATGCGGTCGACGCCGACGTACTCAGCACGCTCTGGCGCACACTGCTCGGTTATCAGCCGGATCCGCGGGAGCAGGTGTCCGACATCTACGATCCTCGCCGGCTGAACCCGGTCCTGTTCTTCCAGCAGCTGGATGCGAACGACGAGCGGACGAAGCAGCGCAATCGCATCCACTTCGAGCTCGTCGTACCGCAGGACCAGGCGCAGGCCCGGATCGACACAGCTCTGTCCGCCGGCGGGCGAGTCCTGGACCGGAGCGACCAGCACTGTCTCCTCAGCGACCCGGAGGGCAACGAGATCGACATCCTCACGGTTCATTAGGCAGGCATACGATCGGGATCATGCGATTCGCGATCAAGACCTCGCCCCAGAACACCGAATGGGCCGACATGCTCGCCGTCTGGCAGGCCGCCGACGAGATCGAACTGTTCGAGTCCGGCTGGACCTTCGATCACTTCTATCCGATCTTCTCCGACTCCAGTGGCCCGTGCCTGGAAGGGTGGGTGACGCTGACCGCGCTCGCGCAGGCGACCAAGCGGCTCCGGATCGGCACGCTGGTCAGCGGGATCCACTACCGGCACCCCGCGCTGCTCGCGAACATGGCCGCCACCCTCGACATCGTGTCCGGCGGCCGCCTGGAGATCGGCATCGGCGCAGGCTGGAACGAAGAGGAGTCGGGTGCGTACGGCATGCGGCTCGGCTCGCTGAAGGAGCGCAGCGACCGGTTCGAGGAGGCCTGCGAGGTGCTCGTCGGCCTGCTGACGCAGGAGACCACGACGTTCCAGGGTGAGCACTACCAGCTGGCCGACGCCCGTTGCGAGCCGAAGGGTGTGCAGAAGCCGCATCCGCCGATCTGTATCGGTGGCAGCGGCGAGAAGCGGACCCTGCGGACGACGGCGAAGTATGCCCAGCACTGGAACTTCGTCGGTGGTACGCCGGAGGAGTTCGCTCGCAAGCGTGACGTGCTCTACGCACACTGCGCGGACGTCGGCCGCGATCCGAGCGAGATCACGCTGTCGTCACACGTCCGGCTGGGGCCTGACGGCGACTACGGCAAGGTGGCCGCGCAAGCTGAGGCCCTCGGTGCGGTCGGACTGGACCTGGCCATCGTGTACCTGCCGCCGCCGCACACCCCGGCCGTTCTCGAGCCGCTGGCGAAGACCCTCGAAGCACTCCGCTGACCCCGGAAACGTGAAAGACCTGCCCCTCCACCTGAAAGGGCAGGTCTTCTCGTTGTCTCCTTTGCGGCTCAGCCCATTCGCCGGTGCGCTTTGACCAGGTCGAACTCGTGGACGATGGCGGTCGCGTGCCCGTGCGCGAGTTCGTACTCGCTGGAGAGCCATCGCACTCTGTCGTCGAAGCGCAGGAACGACGGTCCGTCGTTCATCAGCTGGAACCACTCGGTCATCTGGCGTCCGGTGCACCTGGGCACGGCCTCCACCAAACGCTGGTGTGTCTCCTCGGAGTGGTTCAAGCCCATCTTCGCCTCCCGTCATCGGGGTACCGCGTAGTTATCGACTGTGCACCACTCGGCCGCCCGGAGGCAAGACTCTCGACATGAAAGGTGTCGCTCAGCGGACGCACAACCCAACAACTATTGGCCGACAGGCACTGTCTCGGCTTGTTCGTCTGCTTGCTCGTCCACTCGGTCGACGTCGGCCTTCGGGTGCCGGCGGCGATGCCGCAGCGCCGCCCAGCGACCGCGCGGACCGCGTTCCCGGCCGGCGACCTCGGTGGCAGCCACCTCGGTGCCCGCCTTCCGCACGGCCTGTACGGCGGCTTCCGCGATCGGGAGGATCGCCTCTCCGCGGAACGGCTCCGGGTGGACGAACGACTCGGGTCCGACTCCCATCGCAGCCGCCACCGACGGCAGCAACGCGGCCGACGCGGCGGCGTACCCGGTGGCGGACGGGTGGAAGTTGTCGCGGCCCCACATCGACGGGTTGGTCCGGAACACCTCGCCGAGCAGCGAGCCCAGTGACACGGACCGGCCGCCTGCCTCGACCACTGCGATGGTCTGAGCGGCGGCCAGCCGGTGGCTCCAGGACCGGGCGACCTGTCGCAGCGGCGGCATGATCGTCCGGACCACACCCAGGTCGGGGCAGGTCCCCACCACCACCTCACAGTTCGCGGCGCGCAGCCGGCGTACGGCGGTGGACAGCAGCCGGACCGAGGTCGACGGCGGCATCTTGGCCTTGACGTCGTTGACGCCGATCAGGATGACCGCGATATGCGGCCCGGCCTGCAGCGCGGCGTCGACCTGGCCGGCCAGATCGCTGGACTTCGCGCCGGTCTTCGACACGTCGACCAGCCGCACCGGGCGTTTGGCGAGCTCGGCCAGACCGGAGGCGAGCAGCACCCCAGGAGTCTCGTCGGGCGACTCGGTACCGTAACCTGCCGCGCTCGAGTCGCCGATCATCGCGAACGTGATCGGATGTCCTGGATACCGGCCGTACAGGCCGTCGCCCGGAGTGGGGTAGTACCTCGTCGGTCCGATCACGCGCTTCGCGTACTCGGCCTCAGCGGTCAGTACGCCGTAGAACGTGGCACCGATGAGTCCGAGTCCCCCGCCTCCGAAGGCTGCGGCCTGGGCCAGCTTCTTGGCTGCCCTGGCTCTACTCATAAGGACAAGGATTACACGCAGTTACGTCGATGCAAGTGAAAATAGGGCAACGGCGTCGATATCACTAGAGTAAAGATCGTGCGCTACGCAGAATCACTCCTGGACCTGGTCGGCAACACTCCGCTGGTGCGGTTGTCGAAGACAACAGACGGCGCGAAGCCGCTCGTGCTCGCGAAGGTCGAATACTTCAACCCCGGCGGCTCGGTGAAGGACCGGATCGCGGTCCGGATGATCGAGGCCGCGGAGGCGTCCGGCGAGCTGAAGCCCGGTGGCACGATCGTCGAGCCGACCTCCGGCAACACCGGCGTGGGCCTGGCGATGGTTGCCCAGCAGAAGGGCTACAAGTGCGTCTTCGTCTGCCCGGACAAGGTCAGCGAGGACAAGCGCAATGTGCTCAAGGCGTACGGCGCCGAGGTCGTGGTCTGCCCGACCGCGGTCGCGCCCGAGCACCCCGATTCGTACTACAACGTCTCCGACCGTCTCGTCCGCGAGATCGAGGGTGCCTGGAAGCCGAACCAGTACGCGAACCAGAACAACCCGCGCTCGCACTACGAGACCACCGGTCCCGAACTGTGGGAGCAGACCGAGGGCAAGATCACCCACTTCGTCGCGGGGGTCGGCACCGGCGGCACGATCACCGGCACCGGCAGGTACCTCAAGGAGGTCTCCGGCGGCCGCGTCCAGATCATCGGCGCCGACCCGGAGGGCTCGGTGTACTCCGGCGGCACCGGCCGGCCCTACCTGGTCGAGGGCGTCGGCGAGGACTTCTGGCCGGAGACGTACGACCGTGAGATCTGCGACCGCGTCATCGAGGTCTCGGACGCGGACTCGTTCGCGCTGACCCGGCGGCTCGCTCGCGAAGAGGCCATGCTGGTCGGCGGCTCCGCGGGGATGGCGGCCGCGGCCGCGATCCGGCTGGCGCACGAGCTCGACGACCCCGAGGCCGTCATCGTCGTCCTGCTGCCCGACGGCGGCCGCGGCTACCTGACGAAGGTGTTCAACGACGACTGGCTGGCGCAGTACGGCTTCCTCGCGCACGCCCGCCAGGGCAAGACGCTGGGCGACGTGCTGGCCGGCAAGGACGGCAGCCTGCCGCCGCTCGTACACACCCACCCGCACGAGACGATCGCCGAGGCGGTCGCCATCCTCCGCGAGTACGGCGTCTCGCAGATGCCCGTCGTCCGCGCCGAGCCGCCGGTGATGGCGGCCGAGGTGGCCGGCGCGGTGTCGGAGCGGACGCTGATGGACGCGCTGTACTCCGGCAAGGCGCGGCTGGCCGACATGGTCGAGGTGCACATGGATCCGGCGCTGCCGTCCCTGGGCGCCGGCGAGCCGGTGACCAAGGCGGTCGAGCTGCTGGAGGATCGGGACGCCCTGATGGTTCTGGACGACGGCAAGCCGGTGGGCGTGCTGACCCGGCAGGACCTACTGGTCCATCTGTCCGCCGACTAGGAGTTAACGGTCGACGACTGACGGGATGATGGCGATCAGTGCCGTGATCACGATGCCGATCACGATCACCGCCGCTCCTGCGATCTGAAGGATTTCCATGTCTCAAGAGTCCTTCAGCACGACGCCGGAAACATCGGCCTCCGGATCGGTCTTTCCTTCATCCCAAGGTCGTACGTCGTGACCCCCGGACTCCTACTTGAGGAGTCCGGGCCATCACCTAAGGGACGCCGCCCTTAAGGGACGCTGTCCCTAATGGACGACGGCGAAGTCGCTCGGATCGAGTCGCCGGGTGCGACGCCAGTACGACATCGTCCACTCCGGCCAGATGGTCGAGTTCCGCCCGGACGCGTCCAGGTACCAGCTGGTGCAACCGGCGTTCCAGACGGTGTCGCCGAGCTCGCCCTGAACCCCGGTGACGAACTGTTCCTGGGCGTCCTCGCGGACCTCGACGTACGTCGCGTTGCGCCGGCGCAGAAGGTGCAGCGCCTGCATGACGTACCGGACCTGAGCCTCGATCATGAAGATCATCGAGGAGTGGCCGAGGAGCGTGTTCGGACCGACCAGCAGGAACAGGTTCGGGTACCCGGCGACCGTGATGCCGAGGTGCGCGCCGATACCGTTGCGCTTCCAGTGGTCGGCGAGATCGACGCCGTCCTTGCCGAGGATCGGCATCCGGGTCAGGTTGGCCGACACCGCGAACCCGGTGCCGTGCACGATCGCGTCGCAGGCCCGCTCGGTCCCGTCGGCGGTGACCACGCCGGTCGGGGTGATCCGCGCGATCGGCGTGGTGACGACGTCTACGTTCGGCCGGGTCAGCGCCGGGTAGTAGTCGTTCGAGATCAGCACGCGTTTGCAGCCGATCTGGTAGTCCGGCGTCAGCTTGGCGCGTAGCTCGGGATCGGTGATCTGCTTGCGCAGGTGCCGTTTCGCCTGTATTTCAAGGCCTTTCATCAACTTCGGGTTGCCCGCGAACCCGGCGCCGCGGCCTTCGAGACCCCAGTAGATGGCGTTGCGGATCGTTCGCTGCCCGGCCGGGAAGCGCTCGTGCAGCTTGCGTTCCCAGCGGCCGATGGCACGGTCCGGCTTCGGTGTGACCCACGGCGGCGTCCGCTGGTACAGGTCCAGTTGTGCGACTTCGCCGGCGAGCTGCGGTACGAACTGGATCGCCGATGCGCCGGTCCCGATCACCGCGACGTTGCGCCCGCGCAGGTCCGCCGAGTGATCCCATTGCGCGGAGTGGAACGTCGTACCCCCGAAGGAGTCGAGGCCGGGGATGTCCGGCAGCTTCGGCTCGTGCAGGCTGCCGACACCGGTGACCAGCGCCTGGGTCTCGATGGTCTCGTCGCCGTTCACCGTGACGGTCCAGTGGCCGGTCGCCTCGTCGAAGACGGCTTCGGTGACCTCCGCGCCGTACCGGATCTTGCCGGCGATCCCGTACTTGTCCGCGCAGTGCCGCAGGTAGGCGAGGATCTCGTCCCAAGGCGCGAACATCCGCGTCCAGCGCGGGTTCTGCTCGAACGAGAACGAGTACAGGTACGACGGGATGTCGCAGGCGCAGCCCGGATACGTGTTGTCCCGCCAGGTGCCGCCGAGGTCGTCCGCCTTCTCGAGGATGACGAAGTCCTCACACCCGGCCTGCTGCAGCTTGATTCCCATGCACAGCCCGGCGAACCCGGACCCGATGATGACGACCTCAGCCATACCGCCTGAGGTTACCGGCGGGTCACCGAAGCCGGTAGAGGGTCTCTCCGGCATTCGGTACGACGAACGTGTCCGGGTCGGCCTCGTACGCCGCGAGATCGAACTCGGCGGGGTCCAGGTAACCGAGGTTGGCCGCGAGTACGACGTCCTCCGGGATGCCTGTCGCGAGCGTGACCTGGACGCGGAGGTGCTCGCCGCTGACCGGGTCCCAGGTGCCCGCGCCGCGGAGGTGGGTGGAGTGGGCGAGGACGCCCCAGTGCAGGTCGCGGAAGTGGTCCCACTGGCCGAGGAAGTAGTCGCGGCAGTGGTACCCGATCTGCTCGATCTCCGGGTGCATCGCCGCCAGCTTGGTCACGTGCGGCGCGTAGAGGATGACCTCGCCGCCGTCCGCGACGATCGGCTCGACCTTGTAGAAACCCTTGGCCGCGGTCCAGATATCGGCGTACTTCGGTGGCATCACCGACACGATCCGCTGGACCGGATGGTCGAGGTAGCGGACGTGGGTCTGCGCGGAGATTTCGGCGGCAGCCTGCCAGGAGGACTGGGTGTCGCCGAAGGCGACGGCGTGCAGGGCGTCCGTGCCCGACTGCGCGACCACCGACAACGCGAGCTTCTCGGCCGGGATCAGCGCCGCGGCCTCGTTGATCAGGGCGCGGACGGGCGTGATGCCCGGCGTACCGATGATGTGCGCGCTGGTGATCAGGGCGCCGAGCCAGTGCGAGAAGTCGATCACTTCCTGGCCGGCGACGCCCGGGAAGAAGTACTTGTTGCCGCCGGAGAAGCCGACCACCTCGTGCGGGAACACCGGACCGACCACCAGCGCGACGTCGTGCTCGACGACGGCCCGGTTCAGCCGGACTGGCACCTCGTCGCGGAGCATCTCGTCGGAGATCTCCCCGACCCGCTCGGAGCTGATCGTGCCGAGATCGACAAAGGTGTCCGGCTTCCACCATTCGTGGTTGATCACGTTCGGGTAGTCACCGCCGAGGTGCCTGCGCAGCTGCTCCGGGGTCATCTCCGCATGGGTGCCCAGGGCAACCAAGATCGTGACCTGGCTGTCCTTCAAGGCCCCCGTGACCGCCTTGAGCAGCAGCGGCAACGGGCAACTGCGGGTCGCGTCCGGGACGATCACGCAGACGCTGCGCCCCTCAAGCCCCGCTCCGGCCAGCGCCGCGCCGACGAACGCCGTCACCTCGTCCTCGGTCAGGACCTGGCCCGCACCACCGATCACCGCCGCATTGGTCACGCTCCGACCCTACCCATCCAGGATGTTGACCGGGGCAAAGGTCCCGGCGCATTCTCGCTGGGGGGAGTGGGGGATCTGCGATGAGACCAACGGGGTTCGGTGGCGTTCTGTTGCAGGCCGGGGACACGGAGTACGACGCGGCCCGCACGGTGTTCAACGCGATGGTCGACCGGAAGCCGGCGATGATCGCGCGGTGCGAGTCGGTCGCGGACGTCCAGGCGGCGGTGCGGTACGGCGTCGAGAACGAGCTCGAACTGGCCGTCCGTGCCGGCGGTCACGCGGTGACCGGGGCCGGCGTGTCGGACGGCGGTCTGGTCCTGGATCTGCGGCGGATGAACAGCGTGCAGATCGATCCGTTCTCGCGGCTCGCGCGGGTCGGCGGCGGCGCGACCTGGCGGGATCTGGACCGCGCCGGCCAGCGGTACTGCCTGCTGGCGACCGGTGCGCGCGTGCCGTCGGCCGGAGTCGCGGGTGTGACGCTCGGCGGCGGCTCAGGGTGGCTTGAACGAAAGCTCGGGTTGTCGTCGGACGCGTTGGTCTCGGTCGAGCTCGTCACCGCGGACGGGCGGTTGCTGATCGCGGACGAGACCAAGAACACCGAGCTGTTCTGGGCGCTGCACGGTGGTGGCGGAAACTTCGGGGTGGCGACCGCGCTGACGTTCCGGCTCACGCAGGTGGTGACGACGACCCTGGCGTTGCTGATCTGGCCGATGGCGGCCGGGCCTTCGGTACTGCGTGCGTACCGCGATCTCCTGCAGGTTGCGCCGGAGGAGCTTGGCGGCGGAGTGGTGTTCCTGACCGCACCTCGGGCTCCGTATGTGCCGGAGGGTCTGCAGGGCCAGCCCGCTGTGCTCGCAGTCGCGGTGTACGCCGGTGGGGTGGAGGAGGCACGCGAGGCGTTCGCACCGATGTACGCGTTGGCGCCGGAGGGCCAGTTCATCGCGGGACTACCGTACGCCGACCTGCAGACCGCCCTGGACAGTCCGGCCGGGTTCCGGAACTACTGGTCCGCGGAGCACCTGTGGGCCTTCCCGGATCCCGCCGTACTCGCGTTCTGTGATCGGGCCCGGGAGATGATCACGCCGTCACCGTCGCAGCAGGTCGTCCTGCCGTGGGGTGGCGCCGTACGACGCTCTGCCGGGGACTGGCCGCAGGCGTACCGGGACGCGGAGTGGGTGGCGCACCCGTTCGGGGCGTGGGCGGATCCGTGTGCCGACGCACAGGCGATCCGGTGGGTGCGGGACGTGTGCGCGGACCTGGAGCCGTGGTCAACCGGGCAGGTGTACCTGAACTTCATCGGATACGAGGGACAGGATCGTGTCATCGCCGGATTCGGGGCGGCGAACTACGACCGGTTGGCCCGGGTGAAGTGCGAGTACGACCCCGACAACGTGTTCCACCTCAACCAGAATATTGAACCTGGTTGGCGTTAGCGCCCCGCAAGCGATGCCATTGGACGGCGACGATCACGGCGTACGTGATCCCGCCGAGCGGAACCGACCAGAGCCGGAGGAACGGGAGCCCGCCGGTGATCGCGGTGGCGGCGAAGACGACGGCGTACGTCGTGATACCGGCGATCGTGCCGCGCCGGCGACTGTCCAGCGCACTGCTCGGGAGCGGGCCCAGGTGTCGGTCGAGGGCGGTGCAGATCGCGCTGAGGGCGACGAGTGACGTGACGATGAACAGGATGCCGCCGGGGATGGCGCCGAACACGATCGCGACCGCGTTGAGGAAGGTCAGCGGCGCGAAGACGATGGCCAGGTCCGCTGCCCCGAAAGTGAGGTGCTTGATCCACCGCTTGCGGAGGTCGAGGTCACCGGCCGGGCGGATCGGGCCCGGGTCGCCGGTGAGGCGCCGTACGGTCAGGATCAGGCCGGTCACGATGATGATCACGAGCGGTACGGCGATGATCGAGAGGACGAGGGTTCGCGAGGTCGACATGTAGGCGCGGGACTCGTCGCCGTACAGGCAGCTCGCGGTCGGCGGGAACCACGAGGTGTGGACGCCGGTCGAGTCGGGGCCGAGCTTGCGCGAGCAATCCCTGGTCGGGTCGTACCAGCCCGGCTGCGACAAAGTGACGACTGCCGTCCACACCAGGCCGCCGACCAGCCCTAACCCCAGCACCCACCCAGCCCGCCGCCTCACCCATTCCACGGGCCCTACCCTCTCATTGGTGGACTCCTACTTCTCCCAGCTCCGCCGCGATGTCGCGGGTCGGTCAGGGGAGCCGGCTCACTTGTTCGCGGAGGAACTCGGTGGTGGAGCGAGGCGTGATTCCCCTTTGGCGTAAGGGCTCGTCGTCCCAGTCGGCCGCGTTCAGGTCCTGGTGCAGGCCGGCGCCGAACGCGGAGGCCAGCGCATCGTTGCGCCGGCTGAGCAGGCGGATCGCGAGCCGGGCGACCGGGCGCGGCATGCGCTGCGTCGTGATCTTGTGATCGGTCAGGCTCTCCGCGATCGCGATCGCCTCGTTCTTGCTGATCGCCTCCGGACCGCCGAACGTGACCACGGCGGGCGGGTCGGGTTCGAGCGCCACCGCCGCGACGAGCGCCGCGACATCGTCGGTGCTCACCCACCGGCGCCTGGTATCGCCCTTCCCGATCACCGCGACCTTCCCGGCGCGCACGTCGAATCGTCCCAGCGGCCCGAGATGGATGTCCTGGAACGCGTCGGGCCGCACCCGCACGCTCCGCAGCGGCGACTCCGACAGCCGCTTCTCGATCGCCAGCTTGGCGTTCTCCATCGGCGTACCGAAGGCCCCGTCCAGACCGGCGAACGAGACGTAGACGAACCGCTGCACGTGGGCCACCTCAGCCGCGCTGACCAGGTCCGCCATGCCCGCCTCGTCGGCCGCCCGGATCGACGGCCCGGGTACGCCGGCCAGCCGCCGCCCGATCACCGTCGCCGTCGCGACGACAGTCTCGACACCTGCACAGGCCGCAGCCAGGCTCGCGGGATCAGTGAGATCTCCCCTGATCACCTTCACCCCGATCCGCGCGAGCTCCTCCGCGTCAGTCTGCGGCCGCACCAGGCACCGGACCTCCGCCCCCTGCGCGATCAACCGCCGTACGACGCGGCCCCCCAGGTCGCCTGTCCCACCAACGACCAGCAACATGTGACCCACCTTCTCTCCCCTCAGACTGATCGTCCCACCGCCGCTTCCCGCCGACCAGGGAGCGCAATCCCGCCTCTGTCGGGCTGGTCGCGGAGTGCCTGCCGCAGCTCGCGCCGTCACCGGCTGGTGGTAAATACCAGGCGAATCTGGTGGCCGGGATGGGATATTTCCCGCATGCACACGGTGACCGCAGCAGATCTCGTCGACGGGCTGCAGCAGCTCGGGCTGGACCGGACGTCCGAGGTGATCGTGCATTCGTCGCTGAGTTCGTTCGGGTACGTCGACGGTGGAGCGGAGGCGGTTTGTGCCGCGTTGACGGAGGTTTGCGGGACTGTGTTGATGCCTGGTGGGACGTGGGATCTCACCGGGATCCCCGCACCGCCGGGGCTTGTCCGGCCGGACAACGCTTACTGGAATGCGGCCGACTGGTCCGAGTTCGACCAGAAGTTGTCGGAGGCAACCAGTTTCCGGTCCGATCTGCCGGTCGATCGCTGGCTCGGGCGGGTGCCGGAGGTGTTCCGGCGGACCTGCTCACCGCTGCGCACCTCGCATCCGCTGTTCGCCTACCAGGCCGCAGGCCCCGCGGCCGAGCGGCTCCTCGAGGCGCAGCGCCCCGACTGGCCGCTCGGGCCGATCGAGGCGCTCGACGGCGACGTACTCCTGCTCGGCGTCACCCACACGTCCAACACCACGATCCATCTCGCCGAGCAGCAGCTCGGCCGCTCGCTGTTCTACCGCTACGCGAAGAACGCCGACGGCCTGTGGATCGAGCTCCCGAACATCCCCGGCGAGAGCCATCACTTCGACGACATCGAGCCGGTACTGCGTCCCGCGACGAAGGAGATCCGCATCGGGCAGGCGCGCGTACGCCGGATCCCGAAGGACGCCGTACTCGCGGCAACGCGGCAACTGATCCAGGCCGACCCGGCCGCGCTGCTCTGCACCGACAATCCTGAGTGCCGCTGCGCAGCCGCCCTGCAGCAGCTGATCAGCGTACGTCGATGAGGACCTTGCCGACGATGCTCTGCTCGACGGCGGCGTGTGCCTCGGCGGCCTGCTCCAGCGGATAGTGGTGCAACGGGAGCCCGGCCTCGGGTCCCACTCGGACGGCGCCGGCCCGGACCGCGGCCTCGACATCGCCCAGCGCACGCGGACGCCACGACTCGGGCGCGTTGTAGAGCAGGACGAACTGCCAGCGGGCATTCGGCACCATCGACGGGCGCACCGGCAGCTCGAACGTGTTGCCGCCGTCGGTCGCGTAGATCGCGACCGAACCGTGCATCGCGATGATCGCGGCATCGATCGCCGCGTTCGCCGCGGGCGACACCTCGACGATCGTGTTCACGCCGTGCGGCACGATCTCGCGGACTTCCTCGATCACGTCCTGCTGCTTGTAGTTGATGACGTGGTCGGCCCCCGCGAGGGCGGCGAGGTTGGCCTTCTCGGGGCTGCTCACGGTCGT
Organism: Kribbella pratensis; assembly: GCF_004365355.1. Lineage (GTDB taxonomy): Bacteria > Actinomycetota > Actinomycetes > Propionibacteriales > Kribbellaceae > Kribbella. The sequence continues at coordinate 732,123 of NZ_SODP01000003.1, forward strand.
GATCACGGTCGCGTCGGACCAGCGCGCCAGCTGGATCGCGGCGTTACCGACCGCGCCTGCGCCACCGGCAACCAGCACGGTCCGCCCCGCCAGCCTGCCCGGGCCGAGGTGATCCGGCCCGTCCTCCGTCACTGTCAGACAGCGATGCGCGGTCAGGAACGGCACGCCGAGACTGGCGCCGAGGTCGTACGACGCCTCGTCCGGCAGCTCCACCACGTGGCGCACCGGCACGACGGCGTACTCCTGGGCCGTGCCTCCGGACGGGCGCTGGTACGCGGCCTCCCAGATCCAGACGCGGCGACCGACGAGGCCCGCGTCGACGCCCTGGCCGACGGCGTCGACCTCGCCCGAGCCGTCCTGGTTCGGCACCTGGGGCGGGTCGACCTGCGTACCGGGCTCGCTGCCTCGGCGCGACTTCCAGTCGGTCGGGTTGACGCCCGACCGGTGGATCCGCACCCGCACTTCTCCCGGCCCCGGATCGGTCAGCGGTCGATCCACAAGCGTCAGGACGTCAGGTTCACCGGTTCGCGAGTACTCGATCGCACGCACCCCACAGACGCTACCTCAGTTGTTTGGTAAACATCAGGCAGGCGCTGTCGTCGTTGCGGATCGTCTCCATCGGCGGCACCTGCCTGCCGTCGTAGATCAGGCCGCGTCCGTCCGGCAGGTACCCGCGCCGTACGTACATCCGCTGTGCCTGCCCGTAGTCCGGGTACAGACCGACGCCGATCCCCACCACCGGGGACCGCTCCGCCGCCGTGGCCTCGGCGGCGTCCATCAGCGCCGACCCGATCCCACGCCGCCGGTACGACGGCAGCACGTTGAAGTCCGAGATCTCCGGGATGGTCCCGAAGTACGGCGAAGTCCAGCAAACGGTCACGTAGCCGACGTACGCGCCGTCCACGGTCGCTACCAGGACATCCCGCGTTCCGGCGGCCTGCTCCGCGAGGTAGCGCTGGTACTGACTCTCCGGCTTGTCCCACCCCAAGGCAGCCATAGCCGCCGCGATCACCGCCGGATCGTCCGGTCGCAGCGGTCGAATCTCCAATCCCGTCACGCGCCCAGGCTGGTGCAGAGCTGATCACGACGCAATCGGTTTAGGCGCGGGGCGCCATCACAGGGATGACGCCCCGACGGGCGGTCACGGAGTTGGATCCGGGTAGCTGCCTCCGAAGATGTCGGTGTTGCCGAAGGTGGACCTGGACCCGCAGGTGCCGAGCACGTTCGGCGCCGGCAACGGGGTCGTGGTGTAGAGCGAGGCGCGATAGTCGTTGATCGACTGGCAGACGGCGGCGTCGCGGGCATCGTTCCAGACGGCGACGGCACGGTCGTTCGTCGCGGCGGCGTACACGTAATCGCCGAGGAACTCCGACGTCAGCGCGTTCGCACTGCTCCCGCGCGGATCACCGGCCATCGCGCGCTCCAGCGTGGACCAGCCGGACGGGACGCCGGCAGTCACGTTCGCGTGCCGGACCTCGCCGATCAGACCGCGTGGACTCGTCGTGTTGTTGCGGTACGGCGTCGTGAAGGAGTTGTGCACGATGTACAGGTCGCTTCCGTCCGGGGACACCGCAGGCGCGGTGTAGACCGGCCGGTCGCCGGTAGTGAGAGCGAGCGGTGTCGGAGTCGCCCACGAACCACCACCGTTGCGGGACCAGGTCAGCATCAGCTGCTCGTTGTTCAGTCCGAGCCGGCCGTCGGACCAGGTCATGAAGATCTCGTTGGTCGCGCCGGCTCCTGTCGGCCGGCCATTGGCGATGTCGACGTTCGGTCCGCCGGCCAGGTCGACGCGCGCGCCGGCGATGCCGTCCATCACAGGACGCCCCTCGACCGGGTCGAACACGCCGGGCTCGACCACTGGCGCTATCGCGGTCGGACCGACCCAGTGCGCACCGCCGTCGGTCGACTTGTACATCAACTGCAGGTTCGCGCCCCTGCGCGCGCCGACGCCGAAGACGTACACGTTGCCCACGCTGTCGGTCCGTACGACGCAGCCGTCGGGCTGCTGGTTGATGCCGTTGCTGGTGGCCGGTCCGACCTGCTTCGTGACCCAGGTACGACCGCCGTCGGCCGATCGCGCCACGGTGAGTGGTACCGGGAATGCCTGCCCTTGGCTGTTGCTGCGGAAGCTGGCCCAGCAGGTGTACACGTGACCGAAGAACCGGCTGCTCGACGCGTTGTCGGCGTAGATCTGCTCCTTGTCGGAGAAGGTCGTCGAGGACTGCCTCGAGATGATGACCGGTGCCGTCCAGGCCGAAGCGTCGTTGGCTGCCGCCGCGTGGACGTCGTCCGTGGTCGACACCGCGATCGCCTCGACGCCACGGAACGTCTCCAGTTTCCTGTTGGCGGAGAAGTTCGACGTGAGGTTGGCGTAGTACAGCCGCGAGCCGTTGGACCACGAGAACGTGCCGTCAGCCGCCGGCCGTGGCCCGAAGGCGACCGCGGGATCTCCGTCGGATACCAGCCCGGCCTCGTAGTAGTGCGGCAAGGTGCCGATCGGCCCCACGCGTGGAGTGCAGACGGCCGGGCCCAGGCAGTGCCGTGCGGTCCAGCCGGTGTACTCCGGCTGCGTCCAGCTCGCGCCACTGTCGAAGGAGAAGTACACGCCGGAGACCCCGACGCCGTCGGTGAACGGACACGTACTCGGGTCACCGGCCGCGCACGACTCCATGTCGATCTCGTCGTTCACCCCGGCGACGACCACCGACGGATCATGCGCGTCGATCGCGACGGCGGGTTCGTTCTGCTTGTTCTGCGAGAACGGCGTCGGTGGGCTGCCGACCGTGACCTCGGTGTCCGGTGCCGCGTAGGCAGCGACCGCGGCGCCGAAGACTGCGGCTGCGAAGGCAGCGACGGAAGCGATGATGAGACGTGGTCTGCCCATGATCCCCTCCCCGGGACCCGACCATCGGCCCGGGACCGTTTCCCGGCCCGCCTGGACGTCTCGACCTTGCACCTACAGCCAGGGAGGCACAACACTTCGAAACCGGCCGTGACGGCTCGCGCTCCTGCGAACACGAGCCGTCGCGGCGTCGATGGTTGGTGCGTCAGCGGGTGGAGCGTGCTGCGGTTTCGATGACCTTCGTGACCGGGCCGGGGTCGGAGATGAGTCCGAGGTGGCCGGTCGGGATGCGGGTGATGATCGAGTGGGCCCGGGTCGCCATCATGTTCTGCGACGCCGGGGTGATGATCAGGTCCTTGGTGCCGAGGACGTACCAGGACCGGATCGTTGCCCAGGCCGGCGGCCCGGAGGGGACGTTGCCGGCGCTGAAGGTCAGCGGACGCTGCGACGGGTAGAGCCTCTCCGCGGCCTTGCGCGACAACCCGGAGGCGAACGAGTTCACGAAGGTGTCGTGCTTCAGGTACAGGTCCACGTCACCGGCCGGCGCACCGGGGTACGGGACGAAGTCGAACACCGTCGTGGGATCGGGTACGGCGAGCGCGGAGCCGGCGCCGGCCAGCGGGAGGACGGTTTCGTTCTGCGCCGGGGCGAACGCGTCGACGTACACCAGTGCCTTGACGTTCGAGTTACCGGTCGCCGCATTGGTGATCACGGCACCGCCGTACGAATGACCGACAAGCACGATCGGGCCGGACAGCGTCGACAGGAAGTCGCGGATCGTCGCCGCGTCCGTCGTGAGGTTGCGGAGTGGGTTCGGTGGGACGCGGACCGTGTAGCCGTCGTCGAGGAGTCTGTTGGTGACCTTCTGCCAGCTGGAGCCGTCGGCCCACGCGCCGTGGACCAGGACGATGGTGGGTTTGGGACCGCTCGGGTGTGATGCCGCCGCCGGCGTGACGGCGGCAAGCACGAGGGCGAGTACTGCGACCAGGACCGCGAGTACTCGCGTGCGGTGGTGATGCATGGATAAGCCTTTCGTCAAGCGACTGTCGCCGGGAGGGCGCGCGGGAGCGTGACGAAGCCTGTGGTGCCGGGAACTGCCGGACTAGGACTGGAAGAACTCGAGCAGGTCGGCGTTGAGCACGTCTGCATGCGTCGTGGGCAGGCCGTGCGGGAGGTCCTTGTACGTCTTGAGGACCCCGTTCTTGAGCAACGCGGCGGACTTGGGACCGGCGTCGGCGTACGGGACGATCTGGTCGTCCTCGCTGTGCACCACGATCACCGGGATGGTGATCTGCTGCAGGTCCTGGGTGAAGTCGGTCTGGGAGAAGGCCACGATGCCGTCGTAGTGGGCCTTCGCGCCGCCCATCATTCCTTGGCGCCACCAGTTCGCGATGTTCGCCTCGGACGGTTCCGCGCCGGGCCGGTTGTAGCCGTAGAACGGCCCTTCCGGGAGGTCGCGGTAGAACTTCGAACGGTTCGCGGCGAGCGTGGCCTGGAAGCCGTCGAAGACCTCCTTGGGCAGGCCCTCCGGGTTGGCGTCGGTCTTCACCATCAGCGGTGGGACGGCACACACCAGCGCGGCCTTGGCAGCCCGGTCCTCACCGTGCCGGGCCAGGTAGCGCACGACCTCGCCGCCGCCGGTCGAGTGACCGACGTGGATGCAGTCGCGCAGGTCGAGGTGGTCGACGACCGCCTTCATGTCGTCGGCGTAGTGGTCCATGTCGTGCCCGTCGCTGGTCTGCGTCGAGCGGCCGTGTCCGCGGCGGTCGTGCGCGACGACGCGGTACCCCTTGGAGAGGAAGAACAGTAGCTGGTTGTCCCAGTCGTCGGCCGACAACGGCCAACCGTGGCTGAAGACGATCGGTTGTCCCTCGCCCCAGTCCTTGAAGAAGATCTCCGTGCCGTCGCTGGTAGTGATCGTTCCCATGGTTCGGACCCCCTCAGCTCGAAAACCCTTGTGTACAAAGGATGTCCCCCAGCCAGCCTCGGGTCACGATACCCGCGACGACCGGTCCGTGCCACCGAATCCGGATGCTGACATCTTCTTCGGATAGAGGTCAGTATCTGGCCGCTTTTGTCCTTAAGGTCGGAGTATGACGACGAACCAGAGCGGTGAGCGGCAAGACCTCCTCGACTTCCTGGGCAAGCACCGGGACTTCCTGCGGCACACCGCGCAGGGCCTCACGGACGAGCAGGCGAACACCCGCAGTACGGTCAGCGCGCTGACGGTCGGTGGGCTGATCAAGCACGTCGCCTCGGTCGAGCAGCACTGGGCCGACTTCGCGCAGGGCAGCGAGGCGACGCCGACGGAGTACACACCCGAGGTGATCGCGGCGTGGGAGAACCAGTTCCGGCTCGTCGAGGGCGAGACGCTGGCCGGCGTACTCGCGGAGTACGAGAAGGTCGCCGCCGCCACCGATGAGCTGGTCCGCACCCTCGACCTCGACACGTCCTACGAACTCCCCGCCGCGCCGTGGCAGCCCCCCGGCGTCTTCTGGTCCGTCCGCCGCGTCTTCCTCCACATCACCGCCGAAACCGCCCAGCACGCCGGCCACGCCGACATCATCCGCGAGTCGATCGACGGCCAGAAGACCATGGGCTGACCGAAACATTTTGTGCTGCGGGTGCATCGAGGCAGGTAGAGGGGAGCTACCAAACCTCGGCAAGTGACCGCCCCCGCGGAGCCTCGCGCGCATGCCGACGGTACGGCGTATCTGCGGGTCAGGTGCGCCAGTCCGCAGTGCAGGCCGGCACCGGCACCCGGTGACGGCGGGGGAGAGGTACAACTTCATGCGATTCAGGGGCGCGGCCGGACTGGCCGCGGGGATGGCCGTTGTCGTGCTGGGCGCGGGAACGGCAACAGGGGAGACACGTACGCCGGGCGCCTCGCCGGGCATCCAGATCGTGCCGGGACCGGAGGATCCGCTCGAGGCGCAGTTCGTGCCGGGGGCAACAAATGTCGTACCGCCGACTGCCGCGCCGGCGACCGATATCGGGAAGAAGCAGGTCCAGTCGTTGGCGGCGCCGTTCTATGCGTGCTCGGGGTTCAGCGGGATCGAGAAGACCAATCCGCTGGCGAACCTGTACGTCGACAAGTTCCAGTGGGGGCCGTATGCGGCGTACAAGGTCGGCAATGGCGGCGGCAACCTCAACTGGGCGTCGAACCCGTACAAGAACGCCAGTTGGTACATGTGGTTCCATTCGCTGCGTTGGCTCGGGCAAGGAATCATCGCGGCCGGCCAGGGCAACCTGACCGCGCTGACGCGGGTCAACACGATCGCCTACGACTGGTACCGCGACAACCCGTACTCGTGGAAGGCGAATGTCGGCGCGTGGGAGTCGACCATGCACCGGACGAATGTGCTGATCTGCCTGCGTCAGGCGATCCTGTCGGGGCTGAAGGTCACCACGCTGCCGACCCGCTACGCCTGGCTGGACACGGCGTTGCTGAGTCACGCGAGGTTCCTGACGAACTACTGGAGCGGCGCCTGGAACCACGGCACCGATGAGAGCATCGCGCTGTTCGGCGTCGGCTGCACGCTTCACCGCACCGACTACAAGAACCTCGCCCAGCAACGGTTCGCGGCCGGCATCACGACCTCGATCGATTCCCAGGGTGCGACCAACGAACAGTCGACCGGGTACGCGTCGTTCAACTATTCGCTCTGGGGCCGCGCGATCGCCGTGATGCAGAACTGCGGAGTGAATCCCGGTACGACGATCTCCACCCGGCGGGCGTTACTGGCGAAGTTCTTGACCTTGGCAACCAATTCGCTCGGCAAGCTCCATCAGCTCGGCGACACCGAGGTGCAGTCGACGTACCCCTGGGTCGGTACGCCGCTGGAGTACGCCGGATCGTTCGGCACGAAGGGTGCGGTGCCGCCGTGGCGGGTCGGGATCTACTCGGCCGGGTATGTGTTCGGGCGGACCGGCTGGGGTACCGACGCGGCGAGAGGTTTCACGGGCGAGTCGGCGTACAGCATCAGGTTCGGTCCGCCGCGGGCGTTCCACGGGCACTTCGACCACACGAGCATCACATACACGGCGCGCGGGCGAGACATCATCGTCGACGGCGGGTATGCGGCCTACAACGCCGGTGCGTATCGCACGTGGGTGGTGAGTCCTAGCGCGCACAGTGATCTGACGACGCCGCTGTCGACGTACCTGAACCCGACGACCCGGCTGACCGCGTCATCGGTGAAGACGAACGCCGAGTCTTATGTGTTCAGCGATGCCCCTGGGAGTGGGATCAGTCGCGTGCGTTCGGTGCTGGTGCTGAAGGACCCGGACCTGCTGGTGACGTGGGACCGTGCATCGGCGAAGACGGCACAGGCGTTCCAGACGCTGTGGCATCTGCCGTCCGATCAGCGGGCCCGTGTGTACTCGCGGACCACCGCAATCGCGGCTGCATCCGGCGACACGACGAAGACGATCCTGTTCCAGGTGCCGTTCAAGCAGGCGTTGCCGGCGGGGGCGATGCTGGTCAAGCAGGCCCGGACGAATCCGATCCAAGGCTGGGTCTACCCGAGCAGCTTCGTCCGCAAGTCCGCGCCGACGCTGATGCTCGCCCGCTCCGGCACAACGGCATCGATCCTGTCCTTCGTCGTCCCGGTCCGCTCCACCGGCTCGGTCACCTACACCGTCCGCCAATCCGGCACGACCTTCATCGTCAACCTCAACGTAGCCGGCAAAACCACCAGCATCGCCATCTCGGGCGGCGGCTCTCTTTACCGCGTCCGTTAGCCCTCTGTCGTTCCGGCAAACCTACGTATGAGCGGCTGCCGCGCCGTGCGGGACGCAGCAGCCGTTCGTACGTCTGCACCGGCTGGAGGGGAGCCCTCCTGGCTCTAGGCTGACGGTCTGTCTCGACTGCAGGAGGACATGTGTCGGAGCAACACGGGATCGCAGATGCCGGCAATGTCGTCGTGCCGGCGGTGCTTGCGCTGGAGGCGGCCGGCTTCGAGCTCTCGGAGCAAGAAGGCGGGACGATGATCGCCGTGTCGGACCGCGGCACCTTCATCGCCGAGAGCCCGGTGGCGCTGCTCGGCCTGGTCAAACTGATCGAGCTCCGCGGCTGGTCCTGGCAAGCAACCGACACCGAAATCAACACCACCATCGAACGCTTCGGCTGGGGCGATTAACGGAGCTCTGCGGAACCGAGTGATCTGGACCGGTGTCCGCTAGCTGATATGTGACGGACGCGACCATGCTCAAGCGGGCGCGGTTAGGGTAGCCTTTCCTGTGTGATCGTCTGCCACTGTGAGGTCGTCAGCGACCGGGACGTTCGTCGGAGCATCGACGACGGCGCTCGGACGCTTGCGCAGGTGTGTGGGGCGACGGGGGCGGGGCGGAATTGCGGTGGGTGTGTGTTCTCCGTGAAGCGGTTGTTGTGCCAGCATGGGAGGCCTGTCGCGGCACACTCGCTCACGGAGGTGGCAAGTGCAACCGGTTGATCCACGCGTCGTGGTGCTGCTCAACGAGGCGCTGACGCTCGAACTGACGGTGATCAACGGGTACTTCCTGGAAGCCAGGATGCTCGACAACTGGGGCTTCGGCCGGCTGGGCAAGGCGTTCTACGACCTGTCCATCGACGAGATGAAGGACGCCGACGCGCTGATCAGCCGCATCCTGCTGTTCGACGGCCACCCGAACCTCCAGAAGCTCGGAGCGATCGCCGTCGGCGAGGACGCCCAGGAAATGCTCCGCCTCGGTCTGGAAGGCGAGCTCGCCGCGGTCGCGCAGTTCAACGCCGCCGCGAAGGAGTGCCACGACCTCGGCGACCACGGCTCCGCAGCAGTCTTCGAGGAAATGGTCCGCGACGAGGAGAACCACGTCGACTGGTTCGAAAGCCAACTCGACGCCATCAACCGCATCGGCCCCCAGCAATATCTCGCCCAGCAACTCACCTCCAAGTAACCGGCCTCCACCGGATGGAGAAGGTAGAACGCGGCGGACTCAGGCGGATGCGCTGGTCGCGGCGGCTGCGGGAGGTGCCGAGCAGGATCTGGTCGGACGACGAGTGGCGGCGTCTACAGCTCGGGCATCGGGCCGGCGCGATGGAAGAGAAGTGGAACGTCTTCGCGGAGGGCCAGACCGTCTTCTGCCATCGGAGCTGGACGGGCCTCGGATATTTCGAGGTGACATTCGCGCCGGTCGAGGGCGGTGGATGGCGCATCTCCTCGGGGAAGGTCGCGCGTGACAGGTCCGACCTCCTGACGCGGTTGCTGCCCGGTCGGCGCCGTGATTCCGATGCCTTCAACCTGGTCCTGCTGGAGTTGGTGCTCAGTGGGATCGTGCTGGGCGAGCCGGCCGCGGAGCTCCGGGCGAAGCTGAACGAGCTGGTTCGCGAGCAGTCACCAGCTCCCGACGACAGCCCGGACGGATTCGCTGAGCACGTCTTCCGCGGGCAGCGGTCCGAGTAACCGCAGCGGTACTAACGGCTGTAGGTGGTGAGGAAGCGGTCGCGGAAGGTGTCCATTGGCCAGACCGGTGCGCCGGCGGCGGGGCGCAGCCCGGTCTGCCAGCCCCAGTCCGCGGCCCGATCCGTTACGGCTGGGTCGGCGGCGATGATGCTCACCGGTACGTCGTGGCTCGCCCCATTGCCTGACACGATGCTGGCCGGCTGATGGTCGCCGAGGACGACGAGCACCAGGTTGCGGTCGTGGAGCTGCTGTACGAACGAGGTCAGGGCGTCGAGCGAGTAGGCGATGGACTGTGCGTACGCCGCCTTCACACGGTCCGGCTGGCGCCATACGTCCTCAGGAGAGTCGCCCTCGGCCGGCATCGGGTCGAAGACCGAGCCGTCACCCAGCTGGCTCCAGTCGACCATCCGGGGGAGTGGCGCCCAGGGAGTGTGGCTGGAAACCAGGTCGAGCTCGGCCATGACTGGAGCGCGGTTCGGTTTGTCCAGCTCCAGCCGCTGGAATGCGGCCAGGGTGTACTGGTCAGGCATCGAGGCATAGCTGAACGACGGCCCGGCGTACCCGACGTTCCGGCGGTCGTAAACCGTGTCGTAGTGGTAGTAGCTCTTCGCCACCGACCAGTCCTCGTTATTGGACGGTACGTCGGCCACCGTCCGCCAGCCGGCCCGACCGAACGCGTCGGCGAGGGTGACCCGGTCCAGGGTGACGAGGTGGTCGTACCGCTGCTGGTTGTTCACCCACAGCCCGGACTGCAGAGTGGAGTGCGCCAGCCAGCTGATGCCGCCGAAGGTCGGCGAGGTGAGGAAGCCGCTGCGCGAGGAGAAGCCGGCTTGCTGCAGCCGCCGGTCCCCGGCCACGAGCGCCGACCCGACGGCAGGAGAGTCGAGCGCCGTGCGTCCGTAGCTCTCCACGAAGACCAGCAGCACGTCCTTCCCCCGAAGGCCGGTCAGCAGGTCGCTGCCCGGGGTGTTGCGGAAAGGATCCTGCTTGAGGGCCCGTACGAACTCCCGCTGGTCGCGGAGGTCGGCACGGACCTGTGTTGTGAGCCGGGCCGCGGAGGCCGAGGCAGGTCGCACGGGCTCCGGTCCGACGCCGGTCAGCACGGGCACGATCGAGAGCACGGCCAGTACGGCGACGATCCGGATCGTCGACCGCCGATGTCTCGCCACAAGCCGGGTCACCCGCAGTGCCGACAGCGGCAGCAGGGCAAGCAGGCCCACGCAGAGGAGTCCGACCCCGATGAAGACTGCGATCGCGCCGACTCGGCCGATCGAGTCGCTGAGCAGGCCCAGCGCGGAGCCGACGTACGCCGCGTCGTACACGGGGTGGAAAGCGCGGTCGAAGGCGAAGTAGAAGCCTCTGTCGAGCAGCCGCAGAACCAGCAGCACCCCGACGAGGAGCCCGCCGATCAGCGCGAGGAAGCGTGCGGGTCTCGACGGCAGTACGCAGACGAGAAGGACGAACACCAGGCCCTCGAGCGGGATCCGGAGGAAGGAGGCCGGCGACAGGCTGCCGGTGTGGTCCGGCACGACGAGCGCGGCCCACAGCAGGAGCACCGCGACCGCCGACGCCACGGTGGCACGAGTGCCGCGCGGGCTTCCGGCCTGGCGCCACAGCCCCCAGATCTGACGGCCGAACGACTCGGCCAGCAGTCCCAGAGCGATGAGCAGCACCACCCTGGTCACGGCATCGGGCAGGATGCCGCTCGCCGCGACGGTGAGGGTGATGCCCTGGATCGCGGCGACGACCTTGGCCCAGTAGCGAGGCGGGAGCGAGCCGCGCAGCCACGGCAACGCCCAGCTGGCGGCAACGAACAGATAGCGGGCCGCACCGATCGCAAGCACCCACCAACCCGCCGTACCGGCGACGTACACGCTCAGGACCAGGATCAGGAACGCGTCGACCTCCATGTCGAAGCGCGCGCCGAACGCCGAAGCGGTACCGGTACGCCGAGCGATCTGGCCGTCCACGCCGTCGAGGACCAGCGCGATCGTCGAGAGCGTCACGAGGATCGCCACCGGCGCCTGGCCGCCGAACGAGTCCGCCGTGAGTGCCGCGACCCCGCAGGCGAGGACCGCGCGGGCCAGTGTCACTCTGTCCGCAGGCCCGAGCCCGTCACGACGGTGATGGGCCATCGCGCGGGCGAGCAGCGCGGCAAGGCCAGCTCCGGAGACGACACCGGTCACCCACCCGGCGACGTCCAGGCCGATGACGGCTGCGAGCACGCCGAGGAGGACGAGCAGACCGGCGAAGCCGACGAGCGGGCCGGTCAGGATGCGGCTGCGCACTCGACCCTGAACCAGGCGCACAATGCCTCCGTATCTACGGGTACGAGACTCATACGAGAACAGCGTCGCACCGGTTCATCGGGGCGGGCGAAGGAGGCTGCGGTGCCGGCCGAAGTACGCGCGTTCTGGATCGGCGAACCCCACGCGGGCTACGAGAGGTCGTTGTGAGACAGGTGCACGTCCTGGTCCCGGATGGGATCGACGATCCGCTGCGGCCGAGCGGCGGCAACGTCTACGACCGCCGAGTTTGTCGCGGCCTCATGGCACTCGGCTGGTCGGTCCACGAGCACGCCGTGGCCGGCCAGTGGCCCCGCCCTGACGCGCCGGCACGCTTGGCCGCAGCCGCGGCGCTGGCCCGGGTCCCGGACGGCGGGGTGGTGCTGGTCGATGGCCTGCTGGCCTCGGTGCTCCCAGAGGTGATGGAGCCGGAGGCCGACCGCCTGCGGCTCGTCGTACTCCTGCACATGCCGCGGGACGATGCGCGGGAGGTCGCCGCTCTGTCGGCGGCATCGGCGATCGTGGCCACGAGTGAATGGACCCAGCGGTGGCTGCTCGACCATTACGACCTGCCCAGGGATCAGGTGTACGTCGTACGGCCCGGGGCTGACATGGCCGAGGTGGCAGCGGGTTCGGCGTCAGGCGGGCGGCTGCTGTGTGTCGGAGCGATCACCCCGGCCAAGGGCCCCGACGTCCTGCTCGAGGCGCTGGCCACGGTCGACGATCTGGCTTGGCAGTGCGTCTTCGTCGGTTCGCTGGAGCTTGATCTGGAGTTCGTCGACGCACTGCGCCGGCGCGCCAAGGACCGGCGCCTGGCCGACCGGGTGTGCTTCGCTGGCCCGCTCGCGGGCGCCGAACTGGAGCGTGCCTACGCAGAGGCGGACGCCTTGGTGCTGGCCTCTCAGTTCGAGACCTACGGCATGGTCGTCACCGAGGCGCTCGCCCGCGGGCTGCCGGTCGTGGCCACAGAGGTCGGCGGCGTACCGGAGGCTCTCGGCCACGCGTCCGACGGCAGCCGGCCTGGCGTGCTGGTCGCGCCGGACGACCCACACGCTCTCGCGCAGGCGTTGCGTCGGTGGCTGGGCGACCCGCTGGAGCGCGCTCGATTGCGCGCGGCGGCCAGGTCGCGGCGCCTGACGCTGTCCGACTGGGCGCAGACTTCACGCGAGTTGTCGGCCGTGCTGACCGAAGTCGCCGGATGAACCAGCGGCAGGTGACAGCCGTGTTAGTGGTACGAGTCCCAACTACGAGATCGGAACCGCCATCAGCCGAAGCATCTGGACCTGGGCGCGCTTGGCGGGCGGCGCCGCGATCCTTGCCGTTCTCGTGTGGCGGGTCGGCACGGGCCCGTTGGTGGATGGGCTCCGGCTGACGACCGGCTGGCCGATCGCCGCAGCGTTCGCGATCACGTCGCTGACCACGTTGTGCTGTGCATGGCGATGGAGGCTCGTCGCCCGCGGACTCGGCGTCGAGATGCCGCTGCGGACCGCGGTGGCTGCGTACTACCGGTCCCAGTTCCTCAACGCCACGCTGCCCGGCGGGGTGGTGGGCGACGTACACCGCGCCGTCCGTCACGGGCGTGAGGTCGGCGATCTGGGGAGGAGCCTGCGGGCCGTCGCGTGGGAGCGGGCGTCGGGATTTGCGGTGCAGCTTGTGCTGACGGTGGGTGTGCTGTTTCTGCTGCCCGCGGGCTCCTCTGTTCCCTCGGTCGCCGTGACGGTCGTCGTCGCCGGTGCGGCGCTGATCGTCGTACTCCTGTGCCTGAACCGACGTCGGCTCTCCTCGCGGATCGGACGCGCCTTCATGAGCGATCTCCGCAACGCGGTCCTCGCGCCGCGGGCCTGGCCGGGCATCGTGCTCGCCTCTGTCGTCGCCGTGCTCGGCCATGCGTCGGTGTTCCTGATCGCAGTACGAGCGACCGGGGCAGACGTGTCGCCGGCTCGGCTGCTACCTCTGGCGCTGGTCGTGCTGACGGCCTCGGCGGTGCCGACGAACATCGCAGGCTGGGGCCCGCGCGAGGGCGCGGCCGCATGGGCGTTCAGTTCGCTCGGACTCGGCGCGGCCCTGGGCGTCACCGTCGCGGTGGTCTACGGCATGCTCGCGCTGGTCGCCACGCTGCCCGGAGCCGTCGTTCTGTTACTCGCGCGCCGCCGCACCCGGGACAGCGCGCCCGGCCCGACCGAGGCACCGGCACGGATCGGCAGTGCCTTAAACACCTGACCAGCAATGCCCCTGAACTCAGAGAGTCCAGAGGCATCGCGGTCGAGGAGGGCAAGTACTGCTGGAGGTAACTATGTCGTGAAGGCGAAGAACCACGCCTAACGCGAGCCGATGCCTGAGTTGGGTGCTCATGCGGCAAGCGGCACACATGAGCTGTGCCTAAGGGCGTGTGCGCCAGTCGCTCAGGATCGCGTAGACGTAGGCAGGCCCGCGAACCAATCGATTGATCTCACCTGGACCCTCTAGCGGCATCAGGTCGAAGGCCTTCCGAAACTGGCTGATATGGATCGGATAGCCAGTTCGGTCTGGGACGACGGTTGTGCCGTCGATCCGGTACGTGAACGGAAGATGTGTTTTGGTGTGGAACTCCTGGCCCTCGCAGGCCTTCATGCGTTCCCAGACACTCTCGAAGCTGGCCATGAGATCAGACTGCGCCTCAGGGCGCCTTCGCGACAGTACAACTCTCGGGCTATGCGCCAGCCACTCTCGCCGGGAAGTCAGCAGGCGCGGCTCGCAAGATCGTTCGCTGCTGTGTCGATCTGCTCAGCAGAGGTTGTCAGACTCTGAACTGTCGCAGTTGCTTTCGTCTTCGTCGCGCCTGATTGGCGCAGAACTCCGGCTGCGTCAGTCACACTCGAGAGATTGGGCACCGTGCCGCCCTGCGCTTGGACACTCTGTACGGACGCCTGAATGGACGTGATCTCTGTCTGCAGATCCTGCTCGGCGCTCGCCAGGTCCGCGGTAGCGGTTTCGAAATCCCCTTCGGCAGTCATGAGGTCCCCGTACGCGGTGCCCTCGTCGCTGATCCTGGTGAACACGTCGATACAGGCAGCCGATTTCACGGCGGCGAGAGCAGCACGCTGCGCCTTGAGGGCGCTCTGTACCTTGCCGAGTGCTGCCGTCAATCCGCCGGCGGCTGTCTGGACGGCGGTGGTCAGCGCGGGGACATTGCCGACGCTCTCGGCGAGTGCTTGCTCTTCGCCTGCGAGTGCTGCCGCCGCACTGGCGTCCGCGGCGGCCTTGGCCTGCTGTGCCCGCTCAGCGGAGACACGCGTCGCGAGCGCTTCAACAGCACGGTTGTACGCCTCGATCGTCGAGCGCGAGTAAGTCACGGTCCGAACACCGCCGTTCGTCTGGGGTACAGACAGGATCAAGGTGTCGCCTGACAACGTCCCCGTGATCGTGGTGAGACCGTCAACAGTCAGGTTCAGCGCACCTTTCGAAACACGCCCCCGGATACTGGCGTTCGAGCTTTCAGTGGCTGGCCCGTCCGACTTGCTCGATGCAGAGACCGCTTGATAGGTCCCCGTCAGTACGCCGTCGCCGTCCTCGGTCCACTGAACGATCGACAGCTGATCAGACGCCGTTGCCACGAACGTCGCAGGACCCTTGTCTCTTGCTGACGTACAACCAGAAAGAAATACACCGATCAGCATCAGCACTATTGGCAGACGCAACATGACCCCCAGTCGAGCACACAGGCCGGTGCGCTTGCCCGCCCTCTCTCAGAATCGTTTGCACACGCTGCTGCGTTACACCAAGCAACGAAGTGATCTGAAGGCGCTGGAGGTTAGCCTGCAGGTGTTCGTACGCTGGGGACGCGAGGATCTGACGGCGTCAGCTCGGAGTACGCGGTCAGGGCCGCGCGGGATGACGATCCAGCGGAGATCCCGCACCAGGAATCAATTAGCGGGGCAACGGCAGGCCGATACCGGCGAGGCAATAGAACGAGTTGAGAGCTAGCACCGCCTGTGCTGCTATCTGACGACGATCCCATGAGACGGTGACCGGGGGCCACAGTGGCGCAGGCGGACGATCTGGTGTTGACCATCGCGCGACACCTTGAGGTGGATTGGCAGTACGTCGAGCATGTCGAAGCTGGGAACGTTGATCGGATCGCCGAGGTTCGCTCGGCTGGTCGTCGCGCGGGCGGTTGCTCGGTTGGAGGGTTGCGACCTTCCAGTCCGATCCGCGCAAGCGCGAAGACGGCAGGGTCGTCGCAGCCGTAACTGTGCGCGAACCTCCGAGCGAGGAGGACAGGGCGCGCATGGACGAGCGGTCACGTCTCCTCATTGACAGGCTCTCCCAGGCGCCGGGCGACGGGGCCTTAGGGCCGCCCGCCACACGATGAGCTCCCGACCCCTTCGCGGTCCGGCGCTCACTACTGGGTTGCAGATTGTCTGTACGGAATGTGGTGGAGGTGTTGGGGAGTGGCGCCTGGCCGTTGGGACCTTGTGCAAGTACTCCCGATGGGAGCGGTATCGGCTGAGCGATAGAAGCTGCGTGTGGGAAGGTGCGCACGTGCGGGAACCTATGCCTGGCGAACCGACCGTGGTCCTGGCTTCGGGCGGACCAGCTGATGCTGAGCGGGCCTCACCGGCCTTCGCAAGATGCTGTTCTGGACTACCTGATCTCAGTGACCGGTGAGGGCTTGGCGGCCGAGACCGTGGTCAGAGCTTTGAAAGGGGATCCGGTGGTTGCCTACCCCAGCGACCTGGCTGACCGGTTCCGTGCTTGGCTGGCGTCCGTCAGCGGCGAAGCCTCGAGGGGCAGCTCCGGTAGAGGCGAACTGGGCAAATCGCGGGCATGTGACGTCGCGCTTCCAGCTGCGGTCGACATGCCACCCAGCCGGTCGGGAAGGGTCAGCTGAGTTCGACCTCGAGGCAGGCGCCGAGATGCAGGCACTCAGCGCCGAAGTAGCTGGGTTCTTCGCTGCCTCACGCGAAGGGTGACCAAGAGGGCGCGACCAGAAAGGTGCGCCCTCTTCGTCAAAGGTCAGACCTCAGCCGGGAACTTCGCGCCGGTGTTGCTGTGGCAGCGGTAGCCGTTGGGGTTCTTGTAGAGGTACTGCTGGTGGTAGCCCTCGGCGTAGTAGAAGGTGGTGGCGGGGGCGATTTCGGTGGTGATGTCGCCGTAGCCGAGGGGCTTGATCACGGGGGCGTACAGGTCGCGGGTGCGCTCGGCCTCGGCGCGCTGGGCGTCGGTGGTGTAGTAGATGGCCGAGCGGTACTGCGAACCGAGGTCATTGCCCTGGCGCATGCCCTGTGTCGGGTCGTGGGTCTCCCAGAAGACCTTCAGCAGATCCGTGAAGGTGGTCTTGGTGGGGTCGTAGACGACACGGACGGCCTCGGTCTGGCCGGTGCGGCCGGTGCAGACCTCTTCGTACGTCGGGTTGGGGGTGTAACCGCCCGCGTAGCCCACGGCCGTGGTGTACACGCCGGGCTGCTGCCAGAAGATCTCCTCGGTACCCCAGAAGCATCCGGTGCCGAACCAGACCTCCTCGAACCCCTCGGGCGCGGCGGCGGTCTGCGGCGTGTGCAGGACGATGTTCTCGTCCGGTACGGCGAATCCGGGGGTGTCCCGCCCGGGCAGGGCGGCCGACGGCTCGACCATGGCGGTGTTGCGGGTGAAGAACGACATTCTCACGCCTCTCGCAGAGTGACTCTCATAGTCTCTCAACGCCAGATGTAAGGCGAACCTTCCCCGCACCCCTTACGGCGCGATGACGTGCCGGATCCGCACGCCATCACAATCGGGCGTCCAGGCAAGAACCCGGCGGGCGGCGGGATGTGAGGCGCGATTGTGATGGTGTGGGGATCCGCAGTTACGCGATCATCGCCGCGGAACGCCGGGCCCGCGTTGCGCCGGTGGTGAGGGCGGCGTACGACGTGGCAAGTCGGCGTACTCCGTCACGGAGCGCATCCACGGGCAGCGTGTACGGCAATCGGATGAACGACTCCAGGCCGCCGTCGGGGGAGAACCGTGCGCCGGCCACCAGCAGTACGCCGTTCCGCTCGGCCAGCCCGACCAGGCTCGACCCGACCGGCTCCGGCAGCTCGCACCACAACGACAGCCCGCCGCCCGGGAGCCGGAATCGCCACGACGGCAGCTCTTCGGACACGGCCTGGGCCAAGGCGTCGCGCTGATGGGCGATCGTCAGCCGCCGGTCGGGTAATAACGACTCGCGCTCCCGGAGTAGTTGCGCTGCAACTAGTTGCTCGAGCACAGGCGCACCGAGATCGAGCGACGCGCGGGCGTCGAGCACCTGGGCGACCAGCGCCTCCGGCACCCGCATCCAGCCGATCCGCAGGCCGCCCCAGAACAGCTTGCTCGCCGAGCCGACCGTGATCACGCCGTCCGGGTTGTACGACGCGAACGGCGGCGGCATCTCCTGTCCGTCCAGCGACAACCCGTACAGCGTCTCGTCGACGATCACCGTCGTCCGGCTCCGCGCGAACGCGGCGGCCAACTGCTTGCGGTCCGTTGCCGGCATCAACCACCCGGTCGGGTTCTGGAAATCCACCACCATCCACGCGGCCCGCGGCGCGGTCTGCCTGATGGTTGCCTCCAGCAATGGAAGGTCCCAGCCGTCCGGGCCCATCGGGGTGGCGACGATCCGGCATCCGCTGTGCCGGATCGCGTCGACTGAGTTGGGGTGCGTGGGGCTCTCGGTCAGTACCCGGTCGCCGATCTGCGTCATCGCGCGGATCGCGATCGACGTCGCGGCCAGTGCGCCGGCGGTAATGATGATCTGGTCGGGCGAGGTCGGCAGCCCGCGTTCGGCGTACACGGCCGCGACCTCCGCGCGCAGCTCCGGCAAGCCCTGTGGGTGATAGCCAGGGGTGGCGAGCTGCGCCGGGAGGTCATCCATGGCCGATGCGACCGCCGCGCTGATCCCCGGGATGGCGGCGGGGGCAGCCGCGGTGAAGTCGTAGTGTCCGTCGGTCTCGAACGTCGGCGCGTGATGCCGGCTGAGTGAGGGCTGGACGGGACCCGGGAGAGCGGTGACGCTGCCCGAACCGCGGCGACTGATCACGTACCCGCGGTCGCGCAGTTCCCGGTACGCCGATGCGACTGTCGTCCTGCTCACGCCGAGACTCTCGGTCAGCTCGCGCTCGCTCGGCAGCCGCGATCCGGGCGTGATCCGGCCGTCCGCGATCAGCAGCCGAAGCCGCTCGGCGAGCAGCCAGTACGCCGGGCCGGTGCCGTCGGCCCAGGCACCGAGCAGGCCGACGAGGGTGCTGGCCGGGAAATATTGCCCCTTCATGCAGTCCACTATGGCGTAATTGGCTATCGAATACCAGGCCACTTAGCGCCGACACTGGAGAACGTGACCGCCACTCCGGATGCCCCGCCGCGTCAGCTCGCGCCCATCAACCCGATCCAGCAGCTGAAAGCAGGCCACCTGCCGCGTCGCCTGGTCCAGCTGTACGTCGGACTGACGCTGTACGGCGCCTCGATGGGCCTGATGATCCAGGGCAACCTCGGACTGGATCCGTGGGACGTGTTCCACTCCGGCATCACGAGGCATTTCCCGTTCAGCTTCGGCACCGTGGTGATCGCGGTCAGCTTCGTCGTACTGCTGGCCTGGATTCCGCTGCGGCAGTGGCCCGGCCTCGGCACGATCAGCAACGCCATCGTGATCGGCCTGGTCACCGACCTCACCCTGGCCACGGTCGACCGTCCGGACGCGCTCTGGCTCCGGATCGTCTTCATGCTGGCCGGTGTCGTCGTCAACGCGCTCGCCGGCGCGCTTTACATCGGCGCGCAGTTCGGCCCCGGTCCGCGCGACGGGCTGATGACGGGGCTGGTACGTCGTACCGGCCTGAGCGTCCGCCTCGTCCGTACGTCGATCGAGCTCACCGTCCTCGCGACCGGCTTCCTCCTCGGCGGATCGATCGGCGTCGGCACCGTCGTGTACGCCCTCGCGATCGGCCCGCTCGTCCACTTCCTGCTACCGATCTTCACCGTCCGCCTGAAATCCTGAGGCGTGAGCACTTATCGGTTCTCGGCGCCGCTCTGGCAGTACCCGGGCGAAGGCAGCTGGTACTTCGTCGCGGTCCCGGAGGACATCAGCGACGACATCGCGGACCTGACCGCGGGCCGGCGCAAGGGATTCGGGTCGGTACGCGTCAGCGTGACAGTCGGCGGAAGCACGTGGCAGACGTCCCTGTTCCCCAGCAAGTCCGGCACCTACCTACTCCCGGTAAAGAAACCGGTCCGCCTCGCCGAGGCCTTACTCGAAGGCACACCAGTCGACGCCCGACTAGACCTCCTCGACTTCTAGGCCACATCACGCCGACCGCCGCCGGCCGACACGCGACTGGACGTCGTCCACTTCTAGGCCGGTGTAAGGCGGCGCCGCCGGCCGGTGCGCGGCTGGACGTCGTCGACTTCTAGACCGCAGTACGCCGCCGCCAGTCGCCGCGCGGTTGGACGACGTCGACTCCTAGGTCGGTGTACGACGGACGCCAGTCGCCGCGCGGTTGGACGACGTCGACTCCTAGGTCGGTGTACGACGGACGCCGGCCGACGCGCGGCTGGACGTCGACCTCTAGGCCGGAGTACGCCGAACGCCGCCGGTCAACCGGCGGCGTTCGGCGCGCGTCAGTGCGTGCTGGTGATCGTTGACGGGTGGTGGCGTGATCAGCTGCTGGTGATTACTTGCTGGGGCCGGTCTGCTGCGGATTTCTGCTCGCGGTCTGGCCGGCTGCTCGGGTCCCGGTGTCTTGTCTCGCGGCCTCCGCCGTCTTGGTGGCTGCCGCCTGGGTCGAGTTGCGCACCGGCGCGACAT
The DNA here is from genome assembly GCF_004365355.1 of Kribbella pratensis. GTDB lineage: Bacteria > Actinomycetota > Actinomycetes > Propionibacteriales > Kribbellaceae > Kribbella. Next base: position 752,466 of record NZ_SODP01000003.1, read on the forward strand.
CTCCGGCCGCTGCGGCGGCTCGTGCGGCCTCCGCCTTCGCTCGGATCGCCTTGGGGTCGCTTCCTGTCTGGAGCTGCGCAAAGTTCTCGCCCTGCGGCTGTCCCCCGACCTGCGGTTGTCCTTGGGTCTGAGGCTGTCCTTGGACCTGCGGTTGTCCCTGACCTTGCGACTGTCCCTGGACCTGCTGTTGTCCCTGGACCTGCTGTTGTCCCTGGACTTGGGGCTGTCCCTGGACTTGGGGCTGTCCCTGGGCGGGAGTTCCGACGGGCTGCTCGGCGTGGGCTTCGGGTGCCTCGGCGGCCCTGGTCCAGGTCTCGCTCCGGCTCACCGGCTGTTCGGCAGCCTCGGCCTGCTGCTGAGTGCCTTCCTGCCCGCCCTGGACTACCTGCTGACCGCTCGCCGCGACTGGCAGCTGAGACCCCTCACCGACCGCCTGCTCACCACCCTCAACCTGCTGCCCCTCAGCCACTTGCGGGCCTCCGGCAACCTGCTGACCCTCGCCAACTTGCTGACCGTCCCCGACTTGCTGGCCTTCGCGGACCTGTTGACCCTCGCCAACTTGCTGACCGTCCCCGACTTGCTGGCCTTCGCCGACCTGTTGACCCTCGCCAACTTGCTGACCGTCCCCGACCTGTTGACCGTCGCCGACTTGCTGGCCTTCGCCGGTCTGCTGGCCGTCGGCGGCCTGCTGGCCTTCGGGCTGCGGGCCGGTGGGCTGCTGCTGGTCTGACTCTCCGGTCTGGACGATTGGGTGCTGGCCTACGTTGTGGAGGTTTGGGTCGATCTCCGGCCGCTGGCTCGGCTGCTGGTTGACCTGCTGGCCCGGCTGCTGGTTGGCCTGTTGGTTGAGTTGCTGGCCTGAGCGGTCGACCTGGTTCAGTAGGGCGGCGAGGTTGGCGTTCTCCTGCTGGATCTGGGCCATTCGGGTCTCGATCAGCTGCTTGATCTCGCCCTGCAGCCGCTGGAACTCGGCCAGCGCCTGGACCAGCGCCTGTTCGGTCTCCCCAGCCGCCTGGCCGCCTGCCGCAGCCACGAGCTGCTGCATCACCGCCGCCCCCTGCTGCGCCTGCACCCGCCCGCCCTGGATCTGTTGCCTCTGGCCCTGACCTTGAACCTGTTGCCCTTGGCCCTGAACCGGCTGCTGACCAGCGCCCTGCTGCTGCCCGGGGCCGCCCTGCTGCTGACCGGCACCCTGTTGTTGACCGACGCCCTGTTGCTGCCCGGGTCGTGGCGCATACACCTCGGGTTTGAACGCGGTCTCCATCTGACCCTGGACCATGTTCGAGATCTGGGTCTTGGTCATGGTCGGGTCGTTGCCCATCGCCAGCCTGACGTTGGGATCGGCGTTCTTCGCCTCTTTGGCAGCCAGGACCATCGCGGCTTTGACCATCTTGGTCCCGTGCCGGACGTCCTGCCAGCGGGAGTACCGTCGCGCGGCCTGGCGGAGCGGGTTTCTGGTCGGGCTCTGCTGGCGCTGGGTCCGTTGCATCCGGTTGGTCGCGCGCTGGCTCATCGTCTGCGACGTGCCGGCGTGCAGATCCGGGCGGACCTGCCCGTTGACGCCTACCTGCGCCAGACGTGCCAGATGCGCGGGCGTCATCCGGGAGCTGCCGATGCGCGCCAGGACGTCCCTGTCCCAGTTCTTCACGTCGCGCGCGGCCAGTGCGTACCCGGCCTTCATCGTCTTTGTGCCGCGCGACCGCGCACGCCAACGGGAGATCCGCCCCTGCCCGGGCTCAGCGGAAGGCTCGCTCATGCCTCCACCTCGCTACGCTCGGCTCCGGCATGAGCGAGTTGCTCGGCTGTTCTGTTGATTCGCTCGCTGCGCTCGCTCATGGCAGGTCTCCTAGTCGATGTACACGGCGTAGTTGACCCCGACCGACGTCGTCAGCGGGTCCTTGCTGGGCTTGTTGCTGTAGAGGTGGATCTGGGCGCCCGGACGCAGCCAGACGGCGAGGTGCCGGCGACCGGTGCCGGCGCCTGGCTCCCACTCGTCGACGAAGGTGACGCTGCTCTCATCACCGATGTAGTCCGGCTGTCCCCAGTGCCTGGTGGCGAGCGACAGGTGCGCCGGCCAGTGCTCGTCCAGCCCCGCCTCGGCCGCGGCGATGTCGTCCGGACCGATGTCGTACGCCGACCAGCCGCTGTCCGGGCAGTCCGGGAACGCGAGCCCGTCGAACACGATCATCGTCGTCCCGCGCCGGGTGGTGAAACCCCAGGAGACCATCTCGTCGCCGATGACCTCGCCGGCCTCCAGCGGCCACGGCTGCCAGGTGGTCTGGCTCATCACCCGGTTCACCAGGGCGCGCACGACCTCCGGACCGGCTTCGTCGCCGTCGGGACCGGCGATCGTGCCCCAGTCCGGGATCTCGGCGAGGTCCGCCATCGCCAGGTCGTCCTGGTCGAGCGGCCTGTCCTGCGTCTTCATCCGGCCCCGTCGTCCTTCCTGATCAGTCCCCGGCGGTAACCACTGACCGCAACCGTAGGTGGCGCAGTGGGTCATTCGCCAGCCGGTTCGACGCGCCTGTGGACAACCTGGATCCCGGCAATCATCCGAGGGCACGTCGGCCGGCCATGCCCCGCCTGTGGACGGCCTGCACGGCCGGATCAGACCAGGCCGTACGCTGGTCCGGTGAACACGGAACACCACTACGGCTTCGAGACGCTCGCCATCCACGCCGGGAACGAGCCTGATCCGACCACCGGCTCGGTGGTCCCGCCGATCTACGCCACCAGCACCTACAAGCAGGACGGCGTCGGCGGGCTGCGCAACGGCTACGAGTACTCCCGCTCCGCGAATCCGACCCGGACGGCGCTCGAGGAGTGCCTGGCCGCGATCGAGGCGGGCAACCGCGGGTTCGCGTTCGCCAGCGGACTTGCCGCCGAGGACACCCTGATCCGCTCGCTGTGCGTGCCGGGTGACCACGTGGTGTTCCCCGACGACGCGTACGGCGGCACCTTCCGGCTGTTCTCCAAGGTGCTCGGCAACTGGGGCGTCGAGATGACGCCGGCCGCGGTCACCCACCCGGAGGCGATCCGCGCCGCGATCCAGCCCGGCAAGACCAAGGTCGTCTGGCTCGAGACCCCCACCAACCCGTTGTTGAACGTCGCGGACATCGCGATCGTCGCCCAGATCGCGCACGACGCCGGCGCCCTGCTGGTCGTCGACAACACGTTCGCCTCGCCGTACCTGCAGCAGCCGCTGGAGCTCGGCGCGGATGTGGTCGTCCACTCGACCACGAAGTACATGGGCGGCCACTCCGACGTGGTCGGCGGTGCGCTTGTCGTCCGCGACGCCGAGCTGGCCGAGAAGATCGCCTTCCACCAGAACGCGATCGGCGCCGTCGCCGGGCCGTTCGACTCGTGGCTGGTGCTGCGCGGCATCAAGACGCTCGGCGTCCGGATGGACCGGCACAGCGACAACGCCGAGAAGGTCGTCGAGTTCCTGCAGCGGCACAACTCGGTCAGCCAGGTGCTGTACCCCGGCATCGACGGGCACCCTGGTCACGAGACCGCCGCCAAGCAGATGAAGCGGTACGGCGGGATCGTGAGCTTCCGCGTCACCGGCGGCGAGAAGCACGCGCTGGACATCTGCAACAGGGCCGAGGTCTTCACGCTCGGCGAGTCCCTCGGCGGCGTCGAGTCGCTGATCGAGCACCCGGGCAAGATGACCCACGCCTCGGTCGCCGGTACGCCGCTGGAGGTGCCGGCCGACCTGATCCGCCTAAGCGTCGGTATCGAGACCGTCGACGACCTGCTGCTCGACCTCGACCGCGCGATGGCATGAGCTTCGTAGTGGCCGTCGACTTCGGGTCGACGTTCACGAAGGCGGTTGCCGTGGACATCGGCTCGGGCGAGTTGGTCGCCCGAGCCGAACACCGTACGACGATCGACACCGACGTGATGGACGGGTGGCATGCCTGCCGGGTCGCGCTCGAGGACGTCGATCGCGGCGTGAAGAAGGCCGAGGTGCTGGCCTGTTCGAGTGCGGGCGGCGGGCTGCGGATCGGTGTCGTGGGCAACGAAGAGCTCGTCACCGCGGAGGCGGGCAAGCGGGTCGCGTTGTCCAGTGGCGGCCGGGTAGTTGCCGTCGTCAACGGCGGGCTGACGGCAACCAGTCAGAGGGAGCTGCGCAAGGATCGCCCGGACGTCGTGCTGCTGCTCGGTGGGACCGACGGCGGCAACTCGGCGGTGCTGCTGAAGGCGGCCCAGACGCTGGCGAAGTACACGTGGCGGAAACCGGTCGTTGTCGCAGGCAACATCGACGCCCGGGACGAGATCCGCGAGATCCTCACCGAGGCCGCCGTACCGCACGTGCTCGCGGACAACGTCGTGCCGGAGATCGGTGTGTTCGCGCCGGACAGCGCGCGGGCGGCGATCCGCGAGATGTTCCTCGCGCACGTGATCGGCGGGAAGAACCTGTCCCGCGATCCGGCGTTCGCGAGCATGATCCGCGCCGCGACGCCGGACGTCGTACTGCGGGGCGTCGAGGTGCTCGCCGGCTTGCACGGCGATGTGGCGGTCGTCGACATCGGCGGCGCGACCACCGACGTGCACTCGGTGATCGAGCTCGACCCGGAGGACGCGAACCTCGGCCGGGAGGTCGTCGCCACCCATCCGGTCACCCGGACGGTCGAGGGCGATCTCGGCATGCGCTGGAGCGCCGTACCGGTGGTCGCCGCGGGCGCCGAGGCCGGGCTGATCGCGGACGCGGACGCAGTACGAGCAGCTGCAGAACGCCGGCATGACGATCCTTCGTTTCTGCCCAGTGACCAGCAGGAAGCGTCGTACGACGAGACGCTGGCGAGCGTCGCCGCGACGGTCGCGCTGAGGCGGCATGCGGGACGGCAGCGGATCGTGTTCGGGCCCGGCGGGCGGGTGATCGAGCGTTCCGGGAAGGACCTGCGCGAGGTGGACCTGCTGGTCGGATCCGGGGGCGTACTGCGGCATAACCCGCCGGAGGTCGCGGCCCGGATCCTGGGCTCGATCGGAACGAACGCGCAGGAGGAGGGCTGGCTCGTCCCGCAGCGGGCGGAAGTGTGCGTGGACTCGGACTACGTGCTCGCAGCCGTCGGCCTGCTGGCGGATGACGAGCCAAAGGCGGCGGAGGGGCTGGCGGCCCACATTCATGGAACCGGTGCGCGCGGGCACTAGTCTCAGCAGCAACCGAGCTGCGGAGGTGCGATGAGCGAGGCGGGGCGGGACGACGCGGAGGTCTCCGAGGACCGGAGTCCGGTGGCGGACAACGAGGTCCTGGAGGAGGCCGGCGAGCCGGAGCAGCCGAGGCTTGCCGATGACGCCGCGCCGGTCGATGACGCCGGCGTGACGCGTGGGATGTACATCGCCAGTACTTGGGCGTGGCGGTTCCTGGTGATCGTGGCTGCCGTGGTTGTGATCGGGTACGGCATCCGGTACCTGTCCGAGGTCGTCGTACCGGTGACTGTCGGTGTTCTCCTGACCGCACTGCTCGTGCCCATCACCAACGGCCTGCAGAAGCTTCGTCTCCCGCGCGGCCCCGCGGCGGGAATCACCGTGATCGCGACGGTCGTGCTGGTGGCCGGCCTCCTCACCCTGGTCGGCACGCAGATCGCCGGTCAGTTCGACAGTCTGTCGACGCAAGTCGGCGAAGGTGTGCAGAAGCTGCGCGAGCTGGGCCGGATCAACTTCGGCCTGACCGACCAGGACGTCACCAACGCGATCAAGACACTGCGCGAACAGATCACCTCCGGCGGGGCGATCGGCCAGCAAGCAGCAGCAGTCGGTACGACGGCCACGCATGTCGTCGCGGGGCTGTTCATCTCACTGTTCTGCCTGTTCTTCTTCCTGTACCAGGGCGATCAGATCTGGGCGTGGCTGGTCCGGCTGTTCCCGCGCCGCGCCCGCGACAAGGCGGACTCCTCCGGGCGCAGGGCCTGGGTCTCGCTGACCGCGTTCGTCCGCGCGACGATCGTGGTTGCGGCCGTGGATGCGATCGGCATCTCGCTCGGCGCCGCGATCCTCGGCCTGCCGCTCGTGAGCGCGATCGGCATCCTGGTGTTCGTCGGCGCGTTCGTACCGGTCGTCGGCGCGCTGGTCAGCGGCGTGGTCGCGGTCCTCGTCGCGTTGGTTGCCAAGGGCCCCATTGTCGCGATCGTCATGCTCGCGGTGGTGATCGGCGTACAGCAGCTGGAGGCCCACGTCCTGCAGCCGTTCCTCCTCGGCCGCGCGGTCAGCGTCCACCCTCTCGCCGTCATCCTCGCGATCGCCACCGGAGTAATCATCGCCGGCATCGTCGGCGCCCTGGTAGCCGTCCCCACCGCCGCCGTCCTCAACGCCATCGTCAACCACCTGGCCGGCAACGACCAGGACCCCGAACCCCCACGCCCCCTCCCCAGACGCCGTCCCCGCCCAACCCCCACCGATTAGCTAGCGCCGTACGCGAAGACGCCGCCGGGCGTGTGGCTCGGCGGCGTCTTCGGGTGGTCGACGTCAGCGGTTGAGGCCGCCCTTGTCGGTGTTCTTGGTGAGGTTGGGGTTCGTCTGCTCACCCTGTCCGGACGTCTGCGGCTGCGCGGGAGCGGCGACGGCCTGGCTGGCCGGGGCGACGCCGCCTGCGAGGCGGGCTGCGTTCTGGGCGTCGATCTGGGCCTGGGACGCCTGGGCCAGGTTCTGGATGGCCTCGTTCGTCTCGACCGTGATCTGGCCGGGGAGGTTCTCGCTCCACTGCTGGATGACTGCCAGCTGGGTCTTGGTGTCCATCGCCTGGTTCATGTCGGCGCCCAGCGGCGGGTTGTGCCGGCTGGCGTTGAACGTCGCCAGCGAGCTCTCGGCCTTCAGCATGGTGTTGTTGAACTTGCCCTCGAACCACCGGCCGACCTTGCCGGGCGCCGAGGTGACCGCCTCCCGGGCAGTCCGGGCGCCGCTGACGACCGCGTCCCGGGCGTCGCGAGCCGTGCCGGCCGCGGCCGTCCGGAGATCCCGGGCGCCCTGGGCGATCTGCTGGCCGGTCTCGTTCAGCCGGTCGGCTCCGGCCTGCCACGCCTGGTCGAGGTGGACCTGACCACGCTGAGCAGCATCGACGATGCCGTCCCGGGCACCCCGGTAGGTGTCCGCGACCTGCCGGCCCGCCGCGTTCACCTGATCCACCCCGCGGTTGTACGCACCGGCGACCTGCTGGCCGACCTCAGTGGCCCGGTCCCCGACGGCGTTCGCGCCGCGGATGACCGCGGCCCGGGCGTCCTGAGCACCCTCCACGACCGTGTTCCGGGCCTCCTGGTAGGCGCGCGTTGCGCCGCCGACCGCGGCGTCGCGGTACTCGCGGGCCTGGGTGGCCAGCGTCTGCGCGGCTTCGCTCAGCCGGTGCTGAGTGTTGTCGTACGCCAGGTGGACCCGGGCGACAGCACCGCGGATCGCTGCGTTCACCCGGTCCCGCAACGGGTCCGTGTTCGCCGCGCGCATCAGGTTCGCCTGCTGGCGCGAGTCCAGGCTCGCGTACTGCATCGAGGCTGTCCGCTGCTCCGGCGTCATACCGACGAAGGCGCGGAGGTTCGCCTGCTCGTTCTCGGTCAGGTTCGCGAGCCACTCGCCTGACTGCATCCAGCTGCCCTGCGGCCACGCGGGGCTTTCCTGAGTAGGGGTCGTCATTACGTCTCCTAGTTGATGTAGACCGCGTAGCTGACGCCGACCGCGGGGGTCAACGGGGAACTGGCCGGCTTGGTGCTGAACAGCCGGAGGTGCGCGCCGGGCAGCAGCCAGGTGGCCAGATGGCGCTTGTCGGATCCGGCGCCCGGACCCCACGCGTCGAGGAATCCCGGCTGGCTGTCGTCACCGACGTACGTCGGCTCGCCGAAGTACTTGCGGGCAAGCTCGAGGTGCTCCGGCCAGTGCGCGTCGAGACCGGCCTCGGCGTCGGCGATGTCGCCCGGCTCGATGTCGTACGCGCACCAGCCGCTGTTCTTGGCGTCCGCGAACGCCATTCCCGGGAACACGATGATCGTGCTGTTGCGCTTGGTGGTGAAGCCCCACGAAGCGACTGCGCGGTCGATCTCCTCACCTGCGGCGAGCGGCCAGGGCTGCCAGTCGGTGGCCGAAGTGACTCGCTGAACGATCGCCCGGACGACCTTCGGTCCGCTGTCGTTGTTGTTCGGTCCGGCGATGGCCGTCCAGTCGCGAATGTCGGCGAAGTCGGCGAAGGCCCGGTCGTCCTCGTCGAGTGGTCTGTCCAGCGTTTTCATTCCGGGCTTGTTCCTTCCGTCGGTGCGGGGTGGGGGTCGTGGAATCTGGTGGAAAACAAGGGGATCGGGGCTAGCGAGCCGGACCGTTCCGGTCGGCGCCGCGGTGGTTCGACGCCGGGCCTCCGGCCTGGGGGCGGGCGCCGTCGCCGGCGGCGCGAGTCGTGCCGGGTGGGAGGGTCGCGGCCCGGACGTGGGCGTCGAGGTCCGCGGAACGCGCGTCCGAAGCTGCTTGCCCACCGCGGGCCGCGGCACGCTCTTGGGCGAGAGCGGTGAGCGAGGTGTCCGACACGGTACTGTCGACGGCTCCGGTGGGCGGCGGGTTCCCGGCGTTCGCAAACATGTCGTCGCGCTGCCGTTCGCGGGCCGCGTGAAGTGGTGTCCTCATGTCCCCTCCTCGTTGAGGTAGACCGTGTAGTTGATTCCGACCGATACCGACAAGGGGCGCGCTGTCGGCTTGTTGCTGTACAGGTGGATCTCTGCACCGGGCGGCGTCCACACGGCGAGGTGGCGACGGTCGGCGCCGGCGCCCGGGGACCAGTCGTCGACGAATCCGGTCTTGCTGTCGATTCCGACGTACGCCGGCTGTCCCCAGTGCCGGCAGGCGAGGTCGAACTTCGCCGGCCAGTGTTCGTCGAGTCCGGCGATCGCCGCGTCGATGTCGCTGCGCTCGATCGCGAACGCGACCCAGCCGCTGAACGGGCTGTGCGGCAGGACCTGGTCGTCGTACACCGCGAGCTCGGTCTTGCGGCGGGTCAGGAAACCCCAACCGTCCAGCTGGTCGTCGATCACGGTCCTGCGGGTGATCGGCCACGGCTTCCAATTGGTCGCGGACTTGACCCTGCGGATCAAGCGGCGCACCGGGTCGGGACCGGTAGCGCCCGTCTGCGGTCCGCCGAGACGTCGCCAGTCGCGGACCTCGGCGAGGTCCGCCATCGCGCGGTCGTCGTCGTCCAACGGCCGGTCAAGAGTCTTCATCCGTGAGGCTGTTCCTGTTCCTGTGACTGGGGTGCATCACGCTCTGCTGTCGAAACTAAGACCCCGGCGGGGTCAGGCGGGCCGTTCGTCTCACGCAGAACACAAGAACAGCCGCCCTGGGAAGCTTCCCAGGGCGGCTGTCGGGTAGGTCAACCGGAGTTTGGTCTCAGTGCGGTAAACCTGAGTGCCGGATCAGTGGCGTGTCAGTGCATCGCCGCGGCGGCCGAGGACTCCAGCGACTCCGGGCTCTCGCCCTCTGCCTTCGGGCCGTCGTTGCGGCCGGCCAGCCGCTGCTCCGGCGTGATGATCGCGATGATCAGCGCGATCGCCAGGAACGGCAGCGAGACCAGGAAGACGTCGTCCATCGCGTCGACGAGCCCGTGCAGAGCGAAGCCCTTCATCGGCTCCTTCAGCGCGTGCAGCGCCTGGACGCTGTTGGCCGCCTTGGCCAGTCCGTCGACCATCGACTGCGTGGCGTTCGGAATGATGTCGCCCAGGTGGTCCTTCAGCCGGCTGGTCAGTACGGCGCCGTAGACCGCCGTACCGATCGCGCCGCCCATCGAGCGGAAGAAGGTCATCGTCGAGGTCGCGCTTCCCATGTGCAGCCGGGGAACGCTGTTCTGCGCGGCGGTGACGGTGATCTGCATCGACAGACCCAGACCGGCGCCCATCACGAACATGTAGATCGCCAGCTGCCAGTACGGCGTGGTCAGGCTCAGCGTGGACAGCAGCACCATCGCGCCGCTGACCAGGACCGCGGAGATGATCGGGAAGTGCTTGTACCGGCCGCTCTTGCTCATCATCTGACCGCTCGGGATCGACGCGGAGAAGATACCGACGATCATCGGCAGCAACGCCAGGCCGGAGCGGGTCGGCGACAGGTCCTTGACCGCCTGCAGGTACAGCGGCAGGAAGATCAGCGCACCGAACATCGCGAAGCCCAGCAGGAACGCGTACCCCGCGTACCCGGAGAAGATCCGGCCCTTGAACAGGTCCATCGGGATGATCGGCTCCGCCACCCGCAGCTCGATCAGGACGAAGGCGACAGCCAGTACGACAGAAGCGACCAGCAGGGCGATGGTGGTGCCGTTGCCCCAGCCGTTGGTCGGGCCGCTCCAGGAGATCGCGAGCAGCAAGGTGGTGACCGCGGCGGCGACCGTCGCGGCGCCCAGGTAGTCGATCTTGTGCGAACGCTTCACGTGCGGGAGCTTCAGCACGGCGGCGACGATGCCCAGGGCAACGAGTCCGATCGGCAGGTTGATCCAGAAGATCCAGCGCCAGCCGGGACCGTCGGTGAGCAGACCGCCGAGCAGCGGGCCGGCCACCGAGGACAGGCCGAAGACGGCACCGAAGTACCCCATGTACTTACCGCGCTCGCGGGGCGGGATCACGTCGCCGATGGTGGCGAACGCGAGTGACATCAGACCGCCGGCGCCCAGACCCTGGACGGCGCGGAAGCCGATCAGCTGCTCGATGTTCTGCGACAGCGCGGACAGCACGGAACCGGCGAGGAAGGTGACGATCGCCGCGATGAACAGCGGGCGGCGGCCGTAGAGGTCGGAGATCTTTCCCCACAGGGGGGTCGAGGCGGTCGAGGTCAGCAGGTACGCCGTGACCACCCAGGACAACTTGTCGAGGCTGTTGAACTCGCTGACGATACGCGGCAGCGCCGTCCCCACGATGCTCTGGTCGAGCGCAGCCAGGAACATCCCGGCCATCAGGCCGCCGAGAATCACCAGGATCTGCTTGTGGGACAGGTAGCTGGGACCGCTATCAGGCGCAGCGCCGCCGGCGGTGGCAGGCTCTGTGGTGCTCATTTGGTGCTCTCCAGGTTCTTGTCGGTGTTCTCGCGGTGTGCGGGATCGCCGCCGGCCGCGAAGTCTTGGTCTGTACTGCGCTCTGCGCTGGGGGAAGGTCTCGGGGCCACGGCGGCCCACCCCTTCTCGGCCCAGGCGGCGCTGGAAGGTGCTTCGGTCCGGGCGGCGACGCCGTCCGCGAAGCGGGTCATCAGCCGCTCGAAGGTCTGCACGTCCTCCTCGGACCAGCCCTCCATCGCGGCACTCAGCAGCTCCATCCGGTGACGGGCGCTGGCTTCCCACTGCTCGATGCCCTCGTCGGTCAGCTCGACCCGGAAGGCGCGGCCGTCGTCGGGGTCGGGGGAGCGGCGGACCAGGCCCAGCTGCTCCAGGGACCGGACATGCCGGCTGGTGGTCGAAGCGTCGAGCTCGAGTCGCCCGGCGAGGTCGGACAGGCGCAGTGCACCGTTGCACCGCAGTGCGAACAGCACGATGTGCGCGCTGTGGTCGATCGTGTCGCCGGGCTGCTTGGCCTTCAGTCGGCGTCCGATCCGGGTGAACGCGTGCATGACGCCCTCGATGGGGGTCTGCGGAGAGTACGCGTCGTTTACTTGCATGCTGCAAGCATATACATGCTTGCGTGATACACGCAAATGAGTTTCCAAGAAGTTCAAGTGGGTCGCCACTTATTTGCTCTCCGTCACAGGATGATCACTGTCCGCAGTGAAGGCCGCAGTTCCTTCACTCTTTCGACGGCGGAAGGGGGGTGTTTTGTGACGCGAGGTAGTCCTGGATCCCCTTCGGAGGTCGGTCCAGCACCCTGGTTCGGGCGCTGCGGCCGCCGGGAGGCTGGGTCGGTGATCAAGCGGCGGCTGGTGGAGTTCGGGGTCATCTGACTTGTTCTGACGTGGCTGCCGTGGGAGGTGCTCGGCGTACTCGGGGTGAATCTGGATGAGGGCGCGGGCATGCTGGTGTTCTCGCTGGCGGCGTCGGGTCCGTCGTTGGCCGCACTGGTGATGTGGCTGCGGTACCGCGAGCGCCGGCGGGTGGTCCGCTGGTCGCCGGTCTGGCCGGTGGTTGCCGTCGTACTCGGAGCGATCGGTCCACTGGGGGCGTGCGTGATCTGCGGGCAGCTGCCCGAGCTGCCCGACCACGCTGCCTCGGTCGTCGCGGGAGCCGGAGGGGTGCTCGGCGCGGCGGCGTACACGTTCCTGGCAGGGCCGGTTTCGGAGGAGTTCGGGTGGCGCGGCTACGTGCAGCCTCGGTTGCGGGCGTACTTCGGTCCGCTGGGGAAGACTGTGGTGCTCGGGGCGGCGTGGGGGTTGTGGCATGTGCCGCTGTACTTCCTGAACGGCACGGGGCAGCACGATGACGGGCTGTTCACGGCGGCGGGGGTGACGTTCTTCCTGGAACTGTTCCCGCTGACGTTCCTGATGTTGTTCGTGAGCGAGAAGCTGCGGGGCGGGGTGCCGGGGGCGATCCTCGTACACGCTGCCTGGAACCTGACCGAAGAGCTGGTGCCGCCGCTCGGTAAGGGGGTCTGGCTGGAGTTGGTGGTCATGATCGTGGTCGCTGCGGCGTTGCTGCCATCCTGGACGCCAGTCAGAACAGGCAGAAGGGTGGCGCGATGACGCAGGTGGCCGTGGTGACGGGCGGCGGATCCGGGCTGGGGCGGGAGATGGCGCTGGCGCTGGCGGCGGCCGGGTATCACGTGTGGGTGACTGGTCGGACTGAGGAAAAGCTCCAAGAAACCGCCGCCGCAGCCGCTGGCGCGGCTGCGGCGGCGGGAAGTCCGGGGAGCGCCGGAGGGGGCGAGGGTGGGGACAGCGCCGGAGGGGTCGAGGTTGGGGGGAGCGGCGGGGGCGCTGGGTGGGGTGTGGTGGAAGGTGCTGTGCTCGATGTGGCTGATGGGGATGCTGTTCGGAGGTTCTTCGGGGGGCTCGAGCGGGTTGATGTGTTGGTGAACAACGCGGGGACCGGGTCGCCGGCAGCGGGGGTACAGGATGTGCGGGAGGAGGATTGGCGGCGGGTGGTGGATACGAACCTGACCGGGTCGTTCTTGTGTGCGCAGGCGGCGTTCGAGCTGATGCTGCGACAGGATCCCAAGGGTGGGCGGATCATCAACAACGGGTCGATCTCGGCGCATGTGCCGCGGCCGCAGGGGATCGCGTACACCGCGAGCAAGCACGCGATCACCGGTCTGACCAAGGGCCTCGAGCTGGAAGGCCGTGCGCACGGCATCACCGCCTGCCAGATCGACATCGGCAACGCCGCGACCGCGATGACCGCGCGGATGGAGCAGGGCGTACTCCAGCCGGACGGTTCGGTCGCGGTCGAGCCGACGTTCGACCCGAAGATCGTCGCGGACTTCGTCGTCCAGATCGCCAAGCTCCCGACCACAGTCGCCGTACCGACCCTGACCGTGATGGCCGCCGGTATGCCGTACGTCGGCCGCGGTTGACCTCCAGCGCTGTTGAGGTTCTACCGTCGCTGGATGGAGCCGCTCGAAACAACAAGAAAAGTGTCGGGCGAGCCGTCTAGTGTCGGGCAGGTGAGTGAGCAGCGGGAGTCCTTGGTTCATGTCCGCGACCTGCGGAAGTCGTACGGCGACTTCGAAGCGGTTCGCGGGATCGACCTGGACGTGTGGCGGGGCGAGGCCTTCGGGTTCCTCGGGCCGAACGGCGCGGGCAAGTCGTCGACGATGCGGATGATCGGCGCGGTCTCCCCCACCAGCGGCGGCACCCTGCGCATCCTCGGCCTCGACCCGGCCACCGACGGCCCGGCGATCCGCGCGCGACTGGGAGTCTGCCCGCAGGACGACACCCTCGACACCGAGCTGACAGTCAGGGAGAACCTCACGATCTACGGCAGGTACTTCGGTCTCAGCCGGGCCGAGTGCCGCGAGCGGGCCGACGAGCTGCTCGAGTTCGTGGCGCTGACCGAGAAGGCGAAGGTCAAGGTCGACGAGCTGTCCGGCGGGATGAAGCGCCGCCTGACGATCGCCCGCTCCCTGGTCAGCAAGCCCGACCTGCTGCTCCTCGACGAGCCGACGACCGGCCTCGACCCGCAGGCGCGGCACCTGTTGTGGGACAAGCTGTTCCGGCTCAAACAGGCCGGCGTCACGCTGATCATCACCACGCATTACATGGACGAGGCCGAGCAGTTGTGCGACCGGCTCGTGGTGATGGACGGCGGTCTGATCGCGGCCGAGGGTTCGCCGTCGGACCTGATCCGGGACTATTCGACGCGCGAGGTGACCGAGCTGCGGTTCGGGCCGGACGTGATGCTGGCCGACCACGACGCCCTGGCCGGCAAGGTCGAGGACCTTGCCCAGCGCATCGAAGTACTGCCGGACCGTCTGCTGCTCTACACCGACGACGGCGAGCGCGCGGTCGCGGCAGTGCACGAGCGCGGTCTGCAACCGGCTGCGGTTCTGGTGCGCCGCTCCACGCTGGAGGACGTGTTCCTGCGCCTCACCGGCCGGACGTTGGTGGACTGATGGCGCTCGCACTCGAGAACGGTCGCCGGATGTTCGACTACTGGCTGACCGTCTACAAGCGGACCTGGAAGGGCACGATGATCAGCAGCTTCCTGCTGCCGATGCTCTACCTGGCCGCGATGGGGATCGGGCTCGGCTCGTTCGTGGACAGCAACGGGACGGGCGCGCTCGGCGGGGTCAGCTATCTGCAGTTCATCGCGCCGGGGCTGCTGGCCGCGACGGCGCTGCAGATCGCGGTCGGCGAATCGACGTACCCGGTGATGTCCGGGCTGAAGTGGCAGAAGTTCTTCCACTCGATGATCGCGACGCCGCTGCGACCGGCCGATGTCGTGTACGGGCAGCTGGCGTTCATCGCGTTCCGGGTGTTGAGCTCGTGCGCGGTGTTCCTGGTGATCATCGCGTTGTTCGGCGGGTTGAAGTCGCCGCTCGGGATCCTCGGTCTGCCGGTCGCGCTGCTCGTCGGGATGGCGGTCGCCGGCCCGATCGCGGCGTACGCGACGACCTTGGAGAACGACTCGGGCTTCGCGATGGTCTTCCGCTTCGGCGTGGTTCCGGCGTTCCTGTTCTCCGGTGCGTTCTTCCCGGTCTCGCAGCTGCCCGACTGGATCGAGTGGCTCGCGTACGTGAGTCCGCTGTGGCACGCGGTCGACCTGTCCCGCAACCTGAGCCTCGGCACGGTGAACCCGTGGCTGGCGCTCGTCAACGTCGTCTACCTGCTGGCGTGGTTCATCGTCGGCACCTGGCTCGCCGTCCGCGGCTTCACCCGAAGGTTGATCCGCTGATGGCAACTATCGCTGCCCGGGTTGTCCCGGTTCCGGTTCGGCTCGGTGGGGGCCGGCACATCGTCGAGCGGAACTTCCTGCTCTATCGGCGGTCGTGGGTCGTGTTCCTGTCCGGGTTCTTCGAGCCGGTGTTCTACCTGCTTTCGATCGGCATCGGTGTCGCTCACCTCGTCGGCGACTTCACGTTGTCCGACGGGACGAAGATCGCGTACGCCGCGTTCGTCGCGCCCGCGATGCTGGCCAGCTCCGCGATGAACGGCGCGATCTTCGACTCGACGTACAACATCTTCTTCCGGATGAAGTACGCCAAGCTCTACGACTCGATGCTCGCGACGCCGTTGCGGCCGTGGGACGTGGCGACCGGCGAGATCACCTGGGCGCTGCTGCGCGGGGCGATCTACTCCGCGATGTTCATCCTGGTGATGCTGGTCATGGGTCTGGTCTCGTCGTGGTGGGCGCTGCTCGCGCTACCGGCCGCCGTGCTGATCGGGTTCGCGTTCGCCGGTGCGGGCATGGCGCTGACCACGTTCATGCGCAGCTGGCAGGACTTCGAGTTCGTGCAGCTCGCGATCATGCCGATGTTCCTGTTCTCGGCCACGTTCTATCCGGTCGAAACGTACCCGGAGGCGATCCGCTGGCTGGTCGAGATCACCCCGCTCTACCAGGGCGTCGTCCTCGAACGCGCCTTCGCCACCGGCACCGTCAGCTGGTTCCTCCTCGTCCACGCCGTCTACCTGGCCGCCATGGGAACCCTCGGCATGTACGTCGCCTCACGCCGCCTGGGCAAGCTCCTCCTCAAGTAGCCGGAACCACGGCCCGCCGTCGCGCCGGGGAGTTCTGCCGGCTTCGTCCAACCGCATTGGTCGCGATGGAACGGGTAACCGTCGGGTCGCGTCAGTTCGGTATGAAGCTGATCGGTGCGTGGCGGCGCCGGCAACGGGATCGGAGGCTGCTGTACGGGCCGAAGGTCATGCTGCCTGGGGGACCCGAACAATGGATCGAAGACACGCTGGACTGGTTGACGGGACGGTTCGGGGTCGAGCCGCTGCGTCGTCCGCCGGTGCTGCCGAGCGAGTTCGTGCCCCGCGGGTACGACGGTTCCGAGCGAGCTGCCCGTGACCTCTGCCTCAAGGTCTGCGCGTGGATGGAGGTGCCGGACGACCGGATCCGGTTCAGCTTCCGGATGGAGGAGGTCCGCGCCGCCGCCCGCAGCACGGCCGTACGCCGGCTTCGCGCGGAGCAGCGCGCGAACATCGCGGCGGTATCGGGGCTGCGGGCAACAATGATGACAGCCGAGGTCGATGCCCTCGCCGCCGCGGGTTTCGCGCCGGAGATCGCAGTGCTTGCCGAGCGGGAGTTGCAGGCAGAGCTGAATCGCTGTACGGCGATCGTCCAGGAGACCGACCTCGACCGGCGGGCCGAGCTGTGCGATCGCGCCGAGGTCTTCTGGTCGAAGCCGCCGGGCAGCGGATCGCGCGCGTGCTGGCTCGACCTGCGCAGCGGTGCCCTCGACGGTACTGCGGTGATGCTGTCGGCCGACGTACTCGCCGACCCCTCCACGGTGGTGGCCGCGACGGCCCATGAGCTCGGGCATGAGGTGCTGTGGGGATATCACCTGATCGACCGGCAGCGGCCGGATGCCGAGGCGGTGACCGATCTGTTCGCGATCTTCCACGGGTTCGGGATCTTCCTCGCGAACCAGGCGGTCGAGCCGATGCCAGGCCGACGTTCGGCGCTGCAGACGCTCGGTTATCTGGGGGAGCGCGGGGCGTCGGAGGCGTTGGCTGCGTACTGCTTCCGGCGGCATGAGTTGTGGCCCGTGTCGATGCTGCCGGTGATGCCGACGGAACTCGACCGGTCGGTGCGGATGCGTACGTTCGCCCGGCTCGCGGCGATGGTGAAGGACGTCGAGATCGCGTCGATCCAGGAGGGTGCTCCATTGGCCTGATGTCAACCGACGGTGACGGATCGACCCCGGAAGGTTTGGCGTGACGCCGGGCAGGCATGATCCGGCGAGTGAGGAATCCGATCGGCATGATGCGACGAAGCCAGCAAGTGCGGTCCCAGCTCAAGGCCCCGCGGGAACGGTTGCCTGGCGGTAGTCGCCGCTGGATCCGGTCGTCGATGGACTGGTTGGTCGCGGAGTTCGGCCGCGACATCCTGCTTCGGCCGATCGCGCTGCCGGCCGAGGTCATTCCGGACGGGTACGACGGGAGCCGGGCTGCGGCCACCGAGCTTTGCGGTCGGGTTGACGGCCGGATGGACCTACGGCCAGGTCAGTGTGGGCTGAGCTTCGAACTGAACGGTGTGCGTCGTCCGTCGAACCGCGGGACGACCGTGGTGGTGAAGGAACAGCACGGTCGCTGGAGCCGAGGGGTTGGCCAGAATCAGATCGAGCTCTCGCCTACGCTGGCCGCCGATCCGGTCGCGCTGATCGCGATCTACGCGCATGAGGTCGGGCACGAACTGCTCCTCGGCGGCGAGCGGATCACGCTGACGCGCCGACCCGACCATGAGCCGCTCACCGACCTCATCACCGTCTTCTACGGGCTCGGCATCTTCACGGCGAACGCGGCGTACGAACGTCGTCCGCGACCGAACGGGCGAGGTAAGCAGCCGGTCGCCCGCGGATACCTGCGAGAGGCCGCGCTCGCTGAGGCCCTCGCCTACTACGCCCTGCTGCGCGGCGAACGCCACCCGGACTGGGATCGCCACCTGGACCCGCCCGTACGCCGCGGTATGCGCAACCAACTAGCCATCCTCCACCGCTGACCGGCAGCGGGCTCTGGTTACGGCTTGAGGAGTTGGCGTAGCCACCACACGCCGCCTCGGAGCATCGAGACTTTGCTCGGGCCGGTTACGTGGTCGAGGAGGTGGGCGTAGGTCATGGTTTGGTGGAGCGCGCCCAGTTGTGTGGCGAGGTCGAAGGCGTGGCGTAGGTCTGTCGGGGTCGCATACTCCTCCCACTCGCTGAGGTACGCGTCCAGTACGCGCGGGTCCGCCGACAGCGGTGAGCGCTCCTCCTCGATGAACGTCACCAGGTCCAGGAACGGGTGCGACCAGGACGCGTCTGTCCAGTCGAAGGCCAGCACCTGGCTGTCCCGGACTGCCACGTTGCCCGGGTGCAGGTCGCCGTGGAGCAGAGTTTCGGGGAGGCCGATCGACGACAGTTCGGAGATTGCCTCACGCAACTGTTTGGCACGGATGGGCAGCTGGGCTCGTTCGTGCGGTTCGAGGCGGTCGGTTGCCGGGGTGGGGCCGAGCACGCGCTCCAGTTCGGCGTCCAGTACGGCGAGGCGGCGGTCGACGCAGGTCAGTTCCAGCAGGCGTTCGGGGTGATCCACGTAGCTGCGCTGCAGGCGCGCATGACGGCGTACGGCGTCGATCCACACCTCGACGTCGGTCTCGGCGGCCAGTGGTGTGCCGAGGTCGGGCAGCAGCATCCAAGCGCGCTGCGAGTCGATGGCGAGTGGCGCCGGGACCCCGCCGGGGTGGTCCTCGGAGGCCTTCTGCAGGAACAAGGGCTCGTGCGCGAACAGGAGGGGCAGTGGGTCCGGGCCGGTCGGCTCGATCGTGGTGGAGTGGGCGATTGCTTTGAAGTAGACGTCGCCGTCGGTTGTCGGGATGCGGAGGACATTCGACAGGCCCCACGAGCGGACCTGCGTCCATGGACCGGTCGCCTCTACATGCTCAGCGATCCATGGCAGCGCCTCGTCGTACCACTCCGGCTTTGTCCACGGCGCCAGATCCGAGCTGATGAAGCCGTCAGAGGGCAGCACCTGATAGGTGAGCGGCTCCTCGGACAGACACGTCAGCACGGCGGTGTCGACGCCTTGGTCCCGCAATGCGCGAATCGTCGGCTCGACGTTGAGGAATTGGGCCCCGTCCGGCACCTCGATCTCTTGCGGCACCTCGGACACGCCGACAACCGTGACTCTCATGTGGTGCAGCGTATGTGCCCACTGCGAAACGTAAAGTGATTTTGTGATCGATGCCAGGGACATTGCACGGGCGGCCGATCTGTTGCACGACGTGGTGGCGCCGACGCCGTTGGAGTACTCGCGGTGGTTGAGCGAACTCGTCGGCGGCGACGTGTTCCTGAAGTGCGAGAACTTGCAGCGGACCGGCTCGTTCAAGCTGCGCGGCGCGTACGTGCGGATGGCCCGCCTGTCGAAGGCCGAGCGCAGCCGGGGCGTGGTCGCGGCGAGCGCAGGCAACCATGCGCAGGGCGTCGCGCTCGCCGCGCAGTTGCTCGGCATCAAGTCGACCGTCTTCATGCCGCACGGCGCGCCGATCCCGAAGGAGAAGGCGACGCGGGCGTACGGCGCGGAGGTCCGTTTCGTCGGCACGTCGATCGACGACTGCCTGATCGCGGCCCGCGCGTTCGCGGACGAGACGGGTGCGGTGCTGATCCATCCGTTCGACCATCCCGACATCGTGGCGGGTCAGGCGACCGCGGGGCTCGAGATCGTCGAGCAATGCCCGCAGGTGCGGACCGTCGTCGTACCGACCGGTGGCGGCGGGTTGCTGGCCGGGATCGCGTCCGCTATGCAGCGCGACGGGCTGCCGATCGAGGTTGTCGGCGTACAGGCGGCCGGCGCGGCGGCGTACCCGGCGTCGCTCCTGGCGGGGGAGCCGGTGCAGCTCGAGCAGATGGCGACGATGGCGGACGGGATTGCCGTCGGGCTGCCGGGGAAGGTGCCGTTCGAGGCGGTGCAGAGCTATGTCGGTGAGGTGCGGACCGTCGACGAGGATTCGTTGTCCAAGGCCCTCTTGCTCGTCCTCGAACGTGCGAAGCTCGTGGTCGAACCGGCCGGCGCCGCCGCGGTTGCCGCCGTACTCGACGAGCCGAAACGGTTCAAGCCACCGGTCGTTGTCGTACTGTCCGGCGGCAACATCGATCCACTGCTGCTGATGCGAGTGATTCGGCACGGTATGGCGGCGGCCGGGCGGTACCTGTCGCTGCGCGTGCGGATCCCGGACACACCAGGCGGACTGGCCACGTTGCTCAACCAGCTCGCGGCGCTGGACGCGAACATCATCGAGATCGTGCACGAGCGGATCTCGGAGACGTTGAGCCTCGAAGAGGTCGAGGTCGCGCTGCAGCTCGAGCTCCGCGGCGAGGACCATCGCGAACGTGTCCTCGCCGGACTCGTTGCCAACGGCTACAGCTACACGCTCAACTGACGGACGTGGTCGACCAGGCTGATCAGGAACTTGCCCGGTTCCTCCCACGGCGCGAGATGCGCCGAGTGCTCGAACCAAACCGCTTGTTTATAAGGCGCTTCGACCGCCTCGAGCCAGGCCTCCACGGGTTTCGTCGGTGTCGTGTAGTCGTGCCGTCCGAAGAACATCAGCACCGGGATCGGGAACTCGGTCACCCCGCTGTAGTCGACCGTGAGCATCTCGTCCAGCACGCGGCCCAGCGTGAATTCGTTGCCCTCGCCAATCGTCTCGCTCTCCTCGACCGTGTACTCCGGCGAGAGCAGCGGGGCCTGGAAGTAGTACAGCGAGTCCTCGCGGTACGCCGACAGGCCGCCGCGGTACTGCGCCCATTGCCGAGCGATGATGATCCGCTCGCGGGTTACCGGCTCGTCACCGGGGTACGGCGCGATCGACGCCAGCTGCTCGAGCGCCTCGGTGTGATTGTGCTCGCGGGCCTGCTGCATCGCATACTCGAAACACAGGCCCTCGTTGGCGCGGCCATCGATGATCTGGCCGATCCCGACATACGCGTGGAACAGATCGGGGCGGGTCAGCGCGGCCTGCAGGGCGACGATGCTGCCCCAGCTGTGGCCGAGGAGGATGAGCTTCTCGACGCCGTACCGGTCCTTGACCTGCTCCGCGAGCTCGATCGCGTCCGCGGCGTACTGCGTCACAGTGAGCGTGTCCGAGATCGTGCTGGGGTCGACTGCGCGCAGGGTGCGGCCGGCCGCGCGCTGGTCATAGGTGACGACGGTGAAGTATTCCTCGACCGGGCGCTGGAACTGCCAGGCAGCCGGGGCGAGCGGCGACGCCGGACCGCCGTGGATGAAGAAGATGACCGGGTTCGAGCGATCCCTGCCGCGGGCGTAGACACAGTGGTCGATGCCACCGGCCGTGAGTTCGTAGCTCTCCTGGACACCGGACGGTGTCACGATGCGATGCAGGTCCGCGATGACCTCGCGGGCGTCGTCGAAGGTCTCAGTCACCCGTTGAGGGTAGAGGCTCGCAGCTCTTCACGAGAGGTGCGTGCAAGCGCTCGGCGAGAACACGACGCTGGGTCGGCTGGGCCTCGCCCTGAAGCCGCAGACCCTCGTCGGTCAGCCGGACGTTGATCGCGCGGCGATCCTCCGCGCACATGTGGCGCTCGACCAGACCGGCGACCTCGAGGCGGCCGATCACGCGGGACAGGGCACTCTGGCTCAGATGCACGGACTTGGCGATCGTCGCCACCTTCGCGGACTGCTCCGGCAGCTCCGCGAGCCGCTCGAGCACCTCATACTCACTCATGCCCAGCGAGTGGCCCGCCTGCAGCGCCCGGTCGAGGGCACAGGTCAGGTCGGCGTGGCGAGCCAGGAGCTCGCGCCATTCGCGCACATCGGCGTTGGTCTCACCAGTCCCAACGCTGACCTTCGTAGCGGTCATGACGGTGACCATAGCATGCACGCGCATTCAATGCAAACGCATTTAATGCCTAGACATTAGATGCACATGCATGCAATAGTCTCTCCTCGTGACTACGCAAACCACATCTCCAGCCCGTATGACCTGGGACGCGCGCCTGTGGGGTGCACTCTTGGTGGTCTGCGGCGTGATCTTCCTCGACGGCCTGGACGTGTCCATGGTCGGCATGTCACTGCCGTCCATCGGCGCCGACCTGGGCGTCTCCCTTTCTTCTCTCCAGTGGGTCGTGACCGGCTACGTGCTCGGGTACGGCGGCCTGCTGCTCCTCGGCGGGCGGACCGCCGATCTGCTCGGCCGGCGTCGCGTCTTCCTGATCGCGCTGGCCGTGTTCGCCCTCGTCTCGATGCTGAGCTCGCTGGCGAGCAACCCCGAACTGCTCATCGCGGCGCGGTTCGTGAAGGGTGTCGCCGCGGCGTTCACCGCCCCGGCCGCGCTCTCGATCATCACCACGACCTTCCACGAGGGCCCGGATCGCAACCGCGCCCTCAGCATCTTCACCACCTGCGCCGCCAGCGGCTTCTCGATGGGCCTGATCCTCGGCGGCGCGCTGACCGAGGTCGGCTGGCGCTGGACCTTCCTGATGCCCGGCCCGGTCGCCCTGATCGTGCTGCTGTTCGGCCTCAAGCTGATCCCGAACAGCCCGCGTGACGACGCCGCCGGCGGGTACGACGTACCGGGGGCCGTCACCGTCACTGGCGGAATGCTGTCCCTGGTGTACGCCGTTGTCGGCGCCGAACACGCCGGATGGGTATCGGTGCAGACCTTCGGGCTGTTCGCGCTGGCGATCGTGCTGCTGGCGAGCTTCGTCGTGATCGAGCTGCGCACCAAGCACCCGCTGGTCCGGCTCGGCATCCTGCGCAACCCGTCGCTGCGGCGGGCGAACCTGGCCATCCTGACCGTCTTCGGTTCGTACGTCGCCTTCCAGCTGATCGGCACGATGTACTTCCAGAACCTGCTCGGCTGGTCGTCCTTCCAGACCGCGCTGGGCTTCCTCCCGGCCGGCCTGCTGGTCGCCACGCTCTCGCCGAACGTCGGCAAGATCGTGGACCGGGTCGGCACCGAGAAGATGATCATCCTGGCGATGGGCCTGTTCGTCGCCGGGTACGCGCTGAGCCTGCGGATCGGCCCGGAGTCGGCGTACTTCTCGACCGTGTTCCCGACGATCATCCTGCTCGGGCTCGGGTTCGCGATCGGGTTCCCGTCGCTGAACATCCAGGCGGTGTCCGGGGTTCCGGACCACGAGCAGGGGCTCGCGTCCGGGCTGTTCAACACCTCGAACCAGGTCGGCGGCGCGGTGGTTCTCGCGATCGTGACCGCAGTGATCAGCGGCCAGTCGGTCGGTGTTACCACGGCGGCCGGGGTGCTGCCGGCGTACAAGTCCGGGCTGGGAGTCGTGACGGGGATCGCGGCGCTCGGACTGGTGATCGCACTGACCGGCCTGCGCGGGCTCAAGGCTCGCCGCGCCCTCGAAGAGGAGGAAGCGGCCGAGCTGACCGCCGTACAGGACGAGCTGGCGTCGGAGGAGATGACGCCGGCGGCGTGACAACAACCAGCTCCCGCGCGGGGCTGTGAGGTTATAGATGAGTGGTGCGGACTTCTCTCGGGGGTCCGCACCACTACTTTTCGGGGGATTCCCCGATTGGTTTCGACCCGTCGGGGTGCTGCACTGGGGGCATGAGCAACCAGAGCTACGACCAGCAGGTCAAGGACATCCTCGACCGGGTCGCCAAGGGCCACCTCTCCACCGAGGAGGCCACCACCCTGATCGCCGCCATCAAGACCACCCCCTCCGAGCCTGAAGCTCCGGCGGCACAAGCTCCGGTTGCCGACAGCGAGAACGCGAACGGTAGGCCGCCGTGGCCGACCGGCGACGACGTACCGACCTCGGCCGTGTGGGCCGAGGCGGTCGACTCCCCGACCGCGGACCCGGCGCCTGCCGCGACCCCGCCGTCTTCCGAGCCGTCTTCCGAGCCCAGCAGCGAGCCGGCCGCAGGCCGCCTCGCCACCGACCCGTCGCCGGTGCAGGACGTTGTGGAGGCCGAAGACGAGGCCGAGCCGGTTGAAGAGGAGCACAGCAACGTGCCGGTTCCGGCGGGGGTGCAGCGGGTTACCGTGCGGGCGATCGGGCGCCGGGTGCGGTTGATCGGTGAGCCGGCCGTGAACGGCGTGGCCGTCGACGGACCGCACGTGATCAAGCGCGACGGAGACACGCTCGCCATCAGCAGCGAAGGCGACATGGGCGTCTCGATCGACGGATTCAGCATGCTGCGCAACCCGACCGACCTGAAGGCGCACGTCAACGGTCTCGCCAAGGAGCTGTCGGTGCGCGTCAACCCGAGCCTGCAGGTCGAGGTCGAGGTCACCGGCGGCAGCGTCAACGCCGAGCGCCTGCCCGGTCTGACCCGCGTCCGTGTCACCGCCGGTACGGCGAAGGTCGCGGACGTCGACGGCCCGATCGACGTACTCGTCCAGGCCGGCTCGGCCAGCCTGGACGCCCAGATCACCAAGGGCCGCTCCCGCGTCCGCGTCGAGTCCGGTACGGCGCAGGTCGCGCTCCGCCGCGGCTCCGACGTCCACGTCCACACCGAGGCCCAGCTCGGCCGTGTCACCTGGTCCGGCGCGGTCTCCGGCCAGTCCAAGGACGTCGAGATCGGCCGCGGCCGCGCTGCCCTCGACGTAGAGGTCCTGGTCGGCACCGCCCAAATCGCCTCCGACTGACCGCACCCCCGCCGCCCGTGCCCCGCCCGTCCGTCCCGCTCCGAGGGATCCATCTCAGGGGCCGACCCCTGAGGTTGTGGGTTGACCCCTCAGATTTTGGGTGCCGAACCGACCAACTCAGGGGTCAACCCCTCGGACGGGCGAGTTCGGTCGGGACGGTGCGGAGGGTGCGGAGCGGGGAGAAGTAGAGGACGGCGTTCCCCGCGAGGGTGCCGAGGCCTGCGATCCACAGTGTGGTGTGCAGGCCGAATGCTGTGCCCAGTGCCCCGCCGAGCAGGCTGCCGATGGGTGCGGCGCCCCAGCTGACGAAGCTCATGGTGGCGCTCACCCGGCCCTGCAGCTCGGGTGGGCACAGCCGTTGCCGTGCGCTGACCTGCAGGATGTAGCTGACGATGATGCAGAAGCCGGCGAGCAGCGTGCCGGCCACGAACCAGCTGACCTGCCAGCCCGGTGCTGTCATCGCCTGCACTGTGAACGCGACACCGATCCCCGTCGACGACACCAGCAGCGTGCGCACTTCGCCGTACCGGGTGCTGAGTCTTTCGGTGACGACCGAGGCGACGATCGCGCCGCCGAGGCCGATCATGCTGAGTACGCCGATGGTTGCCGGCTGCAAATGAACCGCGCGGACGAGATAGACGACCATGATCGCGCCGGCTGCCGCCTGGAACAGCATCGTCACCATCGTGTTGAGCGCAAGCGGCCGCATCAGCGGGTGATGGAACACGTGCCGCATGCCGTCTGCGATCTCGCGCCGCAGGTCCGGCCGTTCGGGCTTGACCGGCTCGGCCTCCGGCGTACGGATCGAGCGCAGCCACAGCGCTGACCACAGGAAGCTGAGCGCGTCGAGGCCGATCGTCAGCGCGGCGCCGAGCCACTGGACCAGGATGCCGCTCGCGCCCGCGCCGACCACCGCGGCAATCGAGTGGTTGGCCGCGAGCTTCGCGTTGCCCGGCAGCAGGCGATCCCGCTCGAGCAGCCGCGGCAGGTACGAGTTGTGGGCCACGTCGAACAGCACCGTGAGGATCCCGGCCGGCACGAGTACGGCGTACACCTGTGCGAGCGTGAGTACGTCGAACCACCAGGCGATCGGGATCGACGCGTAGAGCAGCGCCCGGAGCAGGTCGGCGTACACCAGGACCGGGCGGCAGCGGATCCGGTCGGCCCATGCGCCCGCGAACAGGCCGAGGACCAGCCATACAGCCGTCTCGCACGTCCGCAGCAGCGAAACCTGCAGCGTCGACGCGTCCAGCGTGAGCACGGCGAGCAGCGGGATCGCGCTCATGCTCAGGCGTGAACCGAGCTGACTGAGTAGGTCAGCGGCCCACAGCCGCCGGAAATCCGGGTGACGGAGGATACCCATTCCGCGACCGTAGAGCCTGAGTTGAGCCCTGTCGACTCAACTATCAACAAAGTTGAGCCGAGGAGACTCAAGCTTGAGCCGAATGCAATGTCTGCTCTCCGGCTGCACTCGGCATTGACAAGGTTTAGACACCGTGCAAATAATCCGAACTGTGTTAAAGAGTTCGGACGGGGACTGGCGTGCGGCCCGCCGGGCGAATGCCCGGGCGGCGGTGCTGGACGCCGCGTGGGGTCTGGTGCGGGAGAACGGGCTGGCCGCGCTGTCGTTGCGCGAGCTGGCCAAGCGCGCCGGGATCACCACGCCGACCGTCTACGCGTACTTCGAGTCCAAGAACGCGATCCTGGACGCGATGTTCGCGGACGCCGCGCAGTCGTTCGTGGAGCTGATGAGCTCAATGCCGTCGAGCGACGATCCGCTGGCGGACATGGTTGCTGCGGCGCGCCGGTTCAGCGACTTCTGCGTGTCCGACGTACCGCGGTACCAACTGTTGTTCCAGCACTCGGTCCCCGGCTTCACGCCGTCGCCCGAGTCGTACGGGATCGCGCTCAGTGCACTCGCGCTGGCCCGCGACCTCCTCGCACGCAACGGCGTGCACGATCCACGGCACCTCGACATCTGGACCGCGATCACCACCGGCCTGGTCGGCCAGCAGATCTCCAACGACCCGGGCGGTGATCGGTGGACCGGTCTGATCGAGGACGTGACCCGGATGTTCCTCGCGCAGTACGGGGACGCCACCCAGCACAAGGGGGAATCATGACCACTGTCACGCAGCCCAGACTCCATCACCTGGCTCTCACCGTGACCGATCTCGACTCGAGCGTTCAGTGGTACGGCGACGTTTTCGACGTACACCCGATCCTCGACGTGCCGCACGAAGGCGGGGTCGGCCGCATCCTCGCCGACGCCGACCGGCAGCTGATGATCGCGCTGCACCACCACGACACCAACGACGGATCCCTCTGCGCCGAGACTGTGACCGGGCTCGACCACGCCGGCTTCACGGTCGCGACCCGCGCCGACCTCGAAGCCTGGCAGGACCACCTCGAGGCCCACGGTGTCGCCCGCGCCGACGTCGCCGACAAGCCACTCACCCAGTCCCCGATCGCCGACGAGCCCTATGCGTCGCTTCTGGTCTTCCGGGACCAGGACAACATCCAGCTGGAACTCTTTGCGCCGGCCGCGCACTGACCCTGACAAGCAAGCGCCCCGGTGGGGTGTCCACCGGGGCGCTTGCGAGCTTTGGTGGGTCAGCCGGTGAAGGGTTCCGCGGCGACGATCTGGACCGTGACGGGCTTGCCGTTGGGCGCCTCGTAGGTGGCCTTGTCGCCCTTCTTCTTGCCGAGGATCGCGGCGCCGAGGGGGGACTGCGGCGAGTACACGTCGATGTCGACCGACGCGTCCAGGGCGAGCAACTCGCGGGAGCCGAGCAGGAAGGTCTCGACGTCGTCGTCGCCGGCGAAGGTGATCGACACCTTCATGCCGGGCTCGATCTTGCCGCCGGCCTTCGGGGTCTCGCCGACCCGGGCGCGACGGAGCATGTCCTCGAGCTGCCGGATCCGCGCCTCGATCTTGCCCTGCTCGTCCTTCGCGGCGTGGTAGCCGCCGTTCTCCTTGAGGTCGCCCTCGTCCCTGGCCTCGCTGATCCGCTGCGTGATCTCCGCGCGGGCCGGGCCCTTGAGGTGCTCGAGCTCCGACTTCAACTGGTCGTAACCGTCCTGCGTCAGCCAGACAACGCTGTCCTCATCGATCTTCTGCGTCACGGGCTGCTCCTTGTGTCGGTTGGGATGGGCAGGAAAATACTGCTGGCCGCCGTCGTCGACGGCGACCAATCCAACGAGCGTAGCAAGAGACCGCCGATAACGCAGGGGTTCCAGGGCGACGCAAACGCTTGGAAAACGTTTGCTCGGAAGGTTTTCGCCGCTATGCGGGCAGAGTCGCGGTAATCGGTTGCCGTGTCAGGTTGGCCGGCGCGATCGCGGGCCGGTGGGGCTCAGTGCGGGCGGTGCTGGTCGGCCGTCGTACAGCCGACCAGTACGACGGCGGTTGCGGAGCGTTGCGTTGTCAGCGTGACCGGGACCACCTGATGGCGAGGTGAATCCGCCTTCACCGTCACGGTCACCTCGCCGACGATCGAGAAGTCGGCCGCCTTCGCCTGCAGCCGGCAGCTGGCCTCGACCGATTTGGTCCGGTCCACCTGCATCGTGGCCTTCGCGCTCGTCGGCGAGACGATCTCGAAACCGTTCAGTTGCGAGGTGACCGGCGGATTCGACTGCACCCAGGCCGCCCACACCAGCCAGACCAGGCCGGCCAGGATCACGACCCCCAGAACCCCGATCACCAGCGGCCGCCGGGACCGGCCGCGCCTGCCGTACCGCGTGTTCAGGTCGGAGGTCGGGGTGGCGGCAGGTGACGCAGATGGCTCAGACACAGGTAGTCCAGGGGGTCGGTCGTGGGTTTTGCCGGAGGTTGGAGGACCATTGTGTCTTGTGAGTGGAGATCTTCGGTTGTTGCATGTGCACGCCCACCCGGATGACGAGTCGAGCAAGGGAGCCGCGTCGACGGCCAGGTACGTGGCCGAGGGCGTCGAGGTGATGGTCGCCACCTGTACCGGCGGCGAACGCGGATCGATCCTGAATCCGAAGATGGACCGCCCGGAGGTGCTGGCGAACATCACGGAGATCCGCCGCAAGGAGATGGACGCGGCCCGCGAGATCCTCGGCATCCGGCAGGAGTGGCTGGGCTGGGTGGACTCCGGTTTCCCCGAGGGCGACCCGCTGCCGCCGCTGCCCGAGGGCTGCTTCGGCCTGATGAAGGTCGAGGACGCCGCCGCCCCGCTGGTGAAGCTGATCCGCGAGTTCCGGCCGCAGGTCGTCACGACGTACGACGAGAACGGCGGCTACCCGCACCCGGATCACGTCATGTGCCACCAGATCACCGTCGCTGCCTTCGAGGCGGCCGGTGACAAGGACGCGTATCCGGAGCTCGGCGAGCCGTTCCAGCCGCTGAAGCTGTACTACCACCACACGTTCCACTACGAGCGGATGAAGGCCCTGCACGACGCGATGGTCGCGCGCGGCCTCGAGTCGCCGTACGCCGAGCGCCTGAAGGACTGGAAGCCGGACCCGGAGAACGAGCGCCGGATCACCACCCGGGTCGAGTGTGCCGAGTACTTCTCGGTCCGGGACCGGGCGCTGCTCGCGCACGCCACGCAGATCGACCCGGACGGTGGCTGGTTCACCGTGCCGCTCGAGGTGCACCAGGCGGCCTGGCCGACCGAGGACTACGAGCTGGCTCGGAGTCTGGTCGAATCCGAGCTGCCTGAAGATGACCTGTTCGCGGGGCTGCGCTGACGGGCGGCTGGGTGACCGGGGCGGTGGGGTGGGGAAGGAATCCAAGACAGTGAGAGACTGGTGGCGTGACAGCGACGACCTCCCTTCTGACGGCCGAGATCGACCCGAATACGGTGAAACCCGGTTGGGTCGCGCTGTTGATCGTGCTCGCTCTCGGTGCCGCCACGGTGCTCCTGTGGCGCAACATGGGCAAGCAGTTGAAGCGCATCGACGTGGACCGCGATGGTGCGGACGACCCAGCACCGTCCGGCGACCCAGCGAGTCCGGACAGCTCGCCGTCCCAGGATGGCGCTGCAGCGCCGACGACTTCGGACCGGACACCGACGCAGACTCCGGCGGAGACCTCGGCTGCGACTGACCCGGCGACCGACCCGGCGACCGACCCGGCGACCGACCCGGCGACCGACCCGGCGACCGACCCGGCGACCGACCCGGCGACCGACCCGGCGACCGACAAGGGGACTGACGCGGCGACGGGCACCGCGGGCGACGCGGCGACCGAGGCCGCGAAGGAGTCGAAGCAACACTCTCAGCACTGATTCCATGACAGTGCGGTAACCGAATCCTGGGAGCTCGGAAACACCCTGGTCACGAGATGGTGTCGGACTGGGCTGCCCACCTCTGCGTGACCCTATAGTGAGCCGGGTGCTGAATGGTGCCCCTCCCCGGTCCGCTCGGTGAGCGCGACTCGCGCTACCCGCGCCGCCCGGCATCGCATGCCCGGACGGCTGGTCGCGGCCGGGGCCGGTGCTGTCGTCATCGCCTCGGTGGCTCTGGTGGTCGCGCTGTTCGCGGCCGGCAGCCAGCCGCGGAACCTCGGCGGGATCGGCGGTCCGGACCTCTTCATCTCCTGGCTGCTGCCGCTGCTGAAGCTGATCTCCACGCTGGCGACGGTCGGCTGCGCCGGCGCGCTGCTCGCGGCGGTCGTGCTGCTGCGGATCGACGGCGGTCCGCTCGGCGTCCAGGGCCGGCGTGCCGTCCGCGACGCGAGCAACTCGGCGATCATCTGGGCGGTTTGCGCGTTCGCCAACGCGGTCGTCACGGCGGCGATCCTGCTCGACACCCCGGTCGGTCTGCTACGGATGCGGCTCGACGACGCGCTCGGCGTACCCGAGGTCAAGGCGCTGCTGATCACGGGCATCCTGGTGCTCGCGCTCGCGATCGGCATCCGCCGTGTGCAGACGTCATCGGCCGCGGGGCTCGGCGTACTGGTCGCGATCGCCGCATTGGTCCCGACCGCGGTCACGGCGTTCCCACGGAACGAGTCGTACGTCGTACTGGCCGGCGCGGCGCTGGTGATCCACGTGATCGCGGCGACCACCTGGGTCGGCGGGCTCGCGGGTCTGGTCCGGTACGGGCGGGCTAGCCGGACCGGACTGCCGATCGTGCTGGAGCGCTACGGACAGGTCGCAACCATCTCGTCGATCGCCGTGCTGTTCAGCGGCCTGATCAGTGCCGCCGGAAGGCTGGCCGCGAAGGGCGGCGGCTGGGGCTCGATCCTCGACCCGCTCACCGGCGACGCGTACGGCGCATTGCTGATCGTCAAGACCGCCGCGTTCCTGCTGCTGATCGTCTTGTCGGCCGTCCACCGTAGCCGCGCCCACGGCGACCTCGTCGACGGCGGCCAGCCGTTCTGGCGGATCGTCGGCGTCGAACTCTTCGTGATGGCCCTGGCTCTGGGCCTGTCGATCGCCCTGTCGCAGACGATCTAGTCCCAGGGCGCGGTCCGGAGTTCCTCGGTACTGCGTCGTTCGCGGTCTGCCGGGCGATCTTGGGCAGCGCGGCCGATCGCGATCATCGAGACGATGTGCCAGCCGGCGCCCGGCTTCAGGTCATCGGTCAGGGTCTCGAGGTTGAAGGCCCGGAATTGGCGGCAGGCGAGGTCCATGGCGTGGGCCTGGAGAGTCAGGTGGGCGACCGATTGGCCGAGGTCGTAGTCGGCGAAGTCCGAGTAGGCCCAGTCGGTGTTCTCGACGTACCGGTGGGCGATGGTCACGATCAGCAGGGATGCGCTCGGTGCCCAGCGGGCTGAGCTGCGGGCGAGGTGCTTGACGACGCGATCGTGCTCTGGCTCGCCGCGACGCGCGACGAAGTACGCCCAGGGCTGGGAGTTGCCCGCGGATGGCGCCCAGCGGGCCGCGTCGAGGAGGAGCTCGACGTCGTCCTCGGTGACGGTCCAGTCGGAATCGAACCACAGCGGGCTGAAACGGCTGGCGAGCAACGGATGCACGGGCATGCACCAGTCCAACTGCTGCACGCAACGGTCCATTCCGTACGGTTGGGGTATGGCGAACGAGCTCGGGCGATCGACCAGTCCGTACCTGCGGCAGCACGCGGAGAACCCGGTCGAGTGGCGGGAGTGGTCGGACCGGGCGTTCGCGGAGGCGCGGGAGCGGGACGTGCCGGTGTTCTTGTCGGTCGGGTACTCCGCTTGTCACTGGTGTCATGTGATGGCGCATGAGTCGTTCGAGGACGCGGAGACGGCGGCCTACCTGAGCGAGCACTTCGTGAGCGTGAAGGTGGATCGGGAAGAGCGGCCGGACGTCGACGCGATCTACATGGCGGCGACGGTCGCGATGACCGGGCAGGGCGGCTGGCCGATGTCGGCGTTCCTCACGCCGGCGGGCGAGCCGTTCTTCTGCGGGACGTACTTCCCGAAGGATGCGCGCGGTGGGATGGCGTCGTTCCGGCAGGTGCTGGAGGCAATCACCGACGCGTGGACGAACCGGCGCGAACAGATCGACGGGATCGGGAAGCGGGTGGTCGAGCAACTCGGTGCGCAGCAGCAGCCGGCCGGGGGAGAGTTCGACCTGGACCGGGCGGTGCAGCTGCTGAAGACCGACTTCGATCCGGTCGACGCCGGGTTCGGGCAGGCGCCGAAGTTCCCGCCGTCGATGGTGCTCGACTTCCTGCTCCGCCATCACCGGCGGACCGGCGACAAGGACGCGCTCGCGATGGTCGCGCACACCTGCGACCGGATGGCGCGCGGTGGGATGTACGACCAGCTGGCCGGCGGGTTCGCGCGGTACTCCGTCGACCGTCAGTGGATCGTGCCGCATTTCGAGAAGATGCTGTACGACAACGCGCTCCTCCTCGACGTCTACACGCAGTGGTGGACCGTCTCCGCCGATCCGCTCGCGCAGCGCATCGCCGAGGAGACCGCTGACTTCCTGCTGGACGAGCTCCGTACGCCGGAGGGCGGGTTTGCGTCGGCGCTCGATGCCGACACCGACGGGGAAGAGGGCAAGTACTACGCGTGGACGCCGGCGCAACTGCGTGAGGTCCTGAGCGCGGAAGATGCCGACTGGGTCATCGATCTCTGCGACGTGACCGGCACCTTCGAGCACGGCACCTCGGTCCTCCAACTCCGGCAGGATCCCGACGATGCCGGGCGTTGGCAGCGTATTCGGCAGGCGTTGAAGCATGCACGGAGCAGTCGTACCTACCCGGGCCGCGACGACAAGGTAGTTGCCGCGTGGAACGGTCTGGCGATCTCGGCCCTCACCCGCGCGGGCGTGGTGTTCGGCAAACCGCAGTACGTCGAGGCCGCCGTCGCGGCGGCTCGATTGATCCGGGACGTGCATCTCGACGGGCGGCTGTACCGGACGTCGCGAGACGGTGTGCGGGGGAGTGCGGACGGCGTACTCGAGGACTATGCGGCGTTTGCCCAAGCATGTATGACATTGCTGGGTGCGACCGGTGAGGTCGAGTGGTTCGAGACCGCAGAGGCCTTACTGGACAGGGTTCTGGAGCAATTTGTTGCTGATGGCTCCTACTTTGACACTGCGGCGGATGCGGAGGAGCTGGTCTGGCGGCCCCAGGATCCGACGGACAACGCCACGCCGTCGGGGGTCAGCTTGGCCGCGGAGGCGTTCACCACGCTGGCGAGTCTGACCGGATCGGTCCGGTACGAGACAGCAGCCCTTGAAGCACTGAAGGCCTCAGCGGCCATTGCCGAGCGGGCGCCGCGGTTTGCCGGCCGGGCGCTCGCCGTCGCCGAAACGATTGCCGGCGGCCCCCTTGAGGTCGCCATCGTCGGCATGCAGCCCGAGTTGATCAGGACCGCGTTCACCGACGCGCCATGGGGTACGGCGATCGTCGCGGGCGAGCCCGGTCTCGCCGTACCACTGATGGAGGGTCGCGGCCGGCGCGCGGCGTACGTCTGTCAGAAATTCACCTGCCGGCTGCCGGTCACGTTGCCGGAACACCTTCGGCGCGAGTTGCGCCCTGCGGACTGACAGCTCGTCGGACGCAGGTTTTCCCCTTCGTTTCGGTCATATCTCTTGACTCACGGCGACCGGACCGCAACAGTCGGTGCTCATGTCGGATGTAACAGAAATCGCATGATTCGACACGTAGTGTCACAAATGAGGCAGTGGCACTGCTGGGTCAGCATCCGGCGCGTCCCCAACTGAATTCGGTCGCTGCGCCCAAACAGCGACCACACGTGAGGAGATGTTGTCTTGAGACGACTGACATCAGCAGGGGCGGTGGCCATCGTCGCGGCAGCGGGTCTTGCCACGACGTTCACCGCTTCGACCGCGGGTGCCACCGACCGGGCGGTGCCGCTTCCGCCGTCCGGCTTCAACCAACCGGCCGCCGTCAAGGCCGAACAGGCGCTGGCCCCGCAGACCGCCGCCGCTCTCGGGCTCGGCAAGGGTGAACAGCTCAAGGTTCACGACGTGGTGAAGGACGCGGACGGTACGGAGTACGTCCGCTACGACCGCACATACAACGGCCTGAAGGTCGTCGGCGGTGACCTGATCGTCAAGCAGCAGGGCGAGTCGATCGGTCACGTCACGTACAACCGCGGCGCGAAGGCCGTCGAGGTTTCCACCAAGCCGACTCTGTCCCAGTCGGCGGCGCTCGCGAAGGGCGCGCAGGCAGCGAAATTCAAGGCTTCCGGCAACAAGGGGCAGCTGGTCGTCTTCGTGACGCCGACCAAGCCCGTGCTCGCCTATGAGGTCGTGACCACCGGTGTGAAGCCCGACCAGACCCCGTCGGTGCTGCACTCGTTCATCGACGCCAAGACCGGCGCGGTTCTCGACCAGGACGACGAGGTCAAGACCGGCACCGGCAACTCGATGTACGCCGGCACGGTCTCCATCGGCACGTCGGGCTCGTCCGGCAACTTCTCCATGACCGACCCGAACCGCGGTGGCAACTACACCACCGACCTGAACGGGTCGACCTCCGGCAACGGCACCACGTTCACCGACGCTGACGACACCTGGGGGACCGGTGCCGCGTCGAACCGCCAGACCGCCGGTGTGGACG
Organism: Kribbella pratensis; assembly: GCF_004365355.1. Lineage (GTDB taxonomy): Bacteria > Actinomycetota > Actinomycetes > Propionibacteriales > Kribbellaceae > Kribbella. Next base: position 787,108 of record NZ_SODP01000003.1, read on the forward strand.
CGCACTACGGCGCCCAGCTGACGTGGGACTACTACAAGAATGTCCACGGCCGGAACGGCATCTTCAACAACGGCCAGGGCGCCCGCTCCCGCGTGCACTACGGCAACGCGTACGTGAACGCGTTCTGGGACGGCACCCAGATGACGTACGGCGACGGGATCAGCAACACCCACCCGCTGACCGCCATCGATGTGGCCGGCCACGAGATGAGCCACGGTGTCACCGAGGCGACCGCCAACCTGAACTACTCCGGTGACGCGGGCGGCCTGAACGAGGCCACCAGCGACATCTTCGGCACGATGGTCGAGTGGTACGCCAACAACTCGAGCGACCCGGGTGACTACCTGATCGGCGAGAAGATCAACATCAACGGCGACGGTACGCCGCTGCGCTACATGGACAGGCCGTCGAAGGACGGCGCCAGCGTGGACTGCTGGTCGACCAGCACCGGTGGACTCGACCCGCACTACTCGTCCGGCCCGCTGAACCACTGGTTCTACCTGGCCTCCGAGGGCACCGGCAGCAAGACCATCAACGGCGTGACCTACAACAGCACCGCGTGCAACGGCACGACCTTCGCCGGCGTAGGCCGCGACGTGGCGTCGAAGGTCTGGTACCGCACGCTGAGCACCAAGCTCAGCTCGGGCAGCACCTACAAGGACGCTCGTGAGGGCGCGATCAACTCCGCGAAGGAGCTGTACGGCGCGGATTCCGCACAGTGCAAGGGCATCGAGGCCGCCTTCAGCGGTATCGCGGTCCCGGCCGGTTCGGCCGCCTGCGGCGGTGGCACCACGCCGCCGCCCACCGGCGACAACCTGCTGCAGAACCCGGGCTTCGAGTCCGGCGCGGTGAACTGGACCGGCACCTCCGGCCCGATCACCAACGACACCGGTCGCCCGGCGCGCACCGGTAGCTGGAAGCTGTGGCTGCAGGGCAACGGCCGCGCCACCACCGAGAACGTCGGCCAGTCGGTCGCGATCCCGGCGTCGGCGACGACCGCGACCCTGTCGTTCTGGATCCGGATCGACACCGCCGAGACCACCACCTCGACGGCGTACGACACCGCCAAGGTCCAGGTCGTCGACGGATCGACCACGACCACGCTGGCGACGTACTCGAACCTGAACAAGAACACGTCGTACGTGCAGAAGACGCTGAACCTCTCGGCGTACAAGGGCAAGACCGTCACGGTGAAGTTCGTCGGCCAGGAGGACTCCTCCGCGCAGACCAGCTTCGTCATCGACGACACCTCGCTGACCGCGAGCTGACACCCAACGTCCGGGGCGCGGGTCCACCGCCCGGGTCCGCGCCCCGGATCCCTTTGGCCGAAGGAGATCGGTCCACGCAGAAACTCCTCGTCGCCGCGCTCGCCACCTCGCTGACAACCGGCGCACTGGCGGCCGGCGCGCTGATTGCCCACGGCAACGTCGCTACCGCGGCGGAGTCACCGGACATTTCGGTCACCAACACCAAGGCCCATCTCGACCAGCTGCAGTCGATTGCCACCAGCAACGGTGGTAACCGGTACACGGGCCGGCCGGGCTACAAGGCGTCGGCCGACTACGTCAAGGCCAAGCTCGACGCGGCCGGCTACACCACAACACTGCAGTCGTTCAGCACTTCGGCGGGTACGTCCTACAACGTGATCGCGGAGTGGCCGCACGGCGACGCGAACCACGTCGTGATGACAGGCTCGCACCTGGACAGCGTCAGCGCCGGTCCGGGGGTCAACGACAACGGCTCAGGCGGCGCCGGCGTACTCGAAACCGCCCTCGCTTACGCTGCCAGCGGCCAAACCCCCAGGAATCGCTTGCGTTTCGGGTTCTGGGGTTCCGAGGAGCTCGGGCTGCTCGGTTCGAAGTACTACGTGAACAACCTGCCCGCGGCCGAGCGGGACAAGATCGAGCTGTACCTGAACTTCGACATGATCGCGTCGCCGAACCCGGGGTACTTCGTCTACGACGACAACCCGGCCGGCAACGGCGCTCGTGACGACCTGGTCTCGTACTTCGCCGGCAAGAGCGTGCAGACCGAGTTCATCGACGTACAGGGCCGCTCCGATCATGCGGCGTTCCGTTCCTTGGGGATCCCAACGGCGGGGACGTTCTCCGGCGCCGAGGAGACGAAGACGTCCGCCCAGGCGGCGAAGTGGGGAGGTACTGCGGGGCAGGCGTTCGACCCGTGCTACCACAGGTCCTGCGACACGATCAGCAATCTGGACCTGACCTCGCTGGACCGGCAGATCGATGCGATCGGCTACATGATCTGGACGTACGCGCAGAAGGACTACACCGGCGGGCCGCCGCCCGCCGGTGACAACCTCCTGCAGAACCCAGGCTTCGAGTCCGGTACGGCGAACTGGACGGGGACGAGCGGCGTGATCACCAGCAGCACCGGTCGCCCGGCCCGCACCGGGACCTGGAAGGCCTGGCTGCAGGGGAACGGCCGCAGCAGCACCGAGAACATCGGCCAAGCGGTGGCGATCCCGGCCTCGGCGGCGGCGTCCGCGTTGTCGTTGTGGATCCGGATCGACTCTGCCGAGACCACGTCGTCGACGGTGTACGACACGGTCAAGGTGCAGGTCGTCGACGGCTCCACGACGACCACGCTCGCGACGTACTCGAATCTGAACAAGAGTACGTCGTACGTGCAGAAGACGCTCGATCTCTCGCCGTACAGGGGAAAGACTGTCACTGTGAAGTTCGTCGGCCAGGAGGACTCGTCCTTGCAGACAAGCTTCGTGGTCGACGATGTCGCGGTGACCGCGTCCTAGATCTTCGTGCAGAGCTTGCCCGGTGGGATGGCGGCTTCGGTGAGCAGTTTGTTCACCGGGGCCGCCAGCGGCTTGACCTTCGGATCCTCGATCCGGGCAGTCTTTCCGTTCGCCGTGACCGCAAGGATCATGTCGTCCGGGTGCTTGGTCGTCGGCTTGGTCGCGACCAGGGCGGCCCAGTCGACCTGCTGTGCAGCCGCGGTGATGGTCGCCAGCAAGCTCGGGTCCAGCTTGCACCGGATTGTTTCCTTGCCGCGCCCGCTCACCGTCGCGACGCCGTCCGGGCTGATCTGCACCCGGTCGTCGAAACCCGCGAATCCACCGGTGCGGCTCACGGTCAACGGCAGACCGGCGCCGACCGGCGTGGACTGTGTCACGCTCGCGGTCGGCAGCGTCGGCGCTGAGGGCATCGGGGTGGTGGGGCTGCCGGCGGAACCGGACTCGTTACCGCACCCGCTCAGCACGAGTCCGGCCGTCACTGTCATGGCTGCCACTGCTGCGTATCTGCTCAGGTTCGTCACGCACTATGGATACACGGAGGCGGGGCGTTCGTTGCAGCTGTGACACGACTGAAATGTTCTGCTTTCAGACCACAGGTGAGACCAGGTCGACCATTGCGCGGGTCAGCTGGACACGCTGCTCGAACAGCTCCTTCGACGCGTCCGACTTGCCGAGTAGCTCCAGCGGCAGTGCGGTGAAGGCTGCACGGATGAGCAGCGAGCCCAAGTATCCGTACAGCACCTCGTCCTCGGACACCTGCATCCCCTCGGCTTTGAGCCCGTCCTGGAACGACTTCAGGATGACTTTGTGCACCGCGGGCAGCGCCTCCGGTGCCAGCTCGCCGGCGTGTGCCAACCCGATCAGCAGCTGCCCCAAGTCGAACCCGACGGCCTGCGGGCAGTCGAAACCCCAGTCGATCACTACGAACTCGTCCGGCTGGTCCCTCGGCACGAGGAGGTTCTGCGGGCTCGCGTCTCCGTGCTGGTAGCACTGCGGCAATGCCTCGAGCGCATCGAGTACTGCGGGGACGCGCTCGCCCAGCTCGAGCAGATCGTCGCGCAGGCCGTGCTCGCCCAGGTTGCAGACCGCTGCACTCAGCAGTGGCTGCTTCCAGGTCTGGGGGTCCGCCAGCGCGGGCAGTGCGGCACGGCGTACCCGACCTTCGGAGTAGAAGCGCAGTCCGATGCCCGGAGTGGTGACGTGATCGCGGGGGAGGAACGGCTCGACCAGGTGCGGCTGACGGCGCGCGGAGAGTCGGCCCAGCAGGTACGCCGCGCGCTCGAACCGGTCGATCGGCCACGGACCCCACTCCTGCACGACGTTCTCCATCCACAGGGTGGCGCGATCGTCGTCGTACACGTCGATCCGGTACGCCGCTGGTAGCCGCAGGCCCTCGGGGAGGAGCTCGGCGATGTCGCTGCGGTGGACGGCGATCTCGAGCTGCCACGGCAGGTTGTGGATGAAGAGAGCGCGGAACTCCTCGGGCAGCAGGTGCATCATCGGCCAGTACCGCACCGACTGGAACTTCTTCACGAAGCAGGACCACTCGACACCGTTGGACGTACCGAAGACCCGGTTGAGGGACTCGGTGCTCGGCGTACCGATCGGGTAGTCGACCGGCTCGACCCGGACGTCGGCGGGCACGGCCTCTGTATCGCCCGTGATCGTCCGGACCAGGGCGGTGAATTCGTCGTCGGGCAGGGCATCTCGCCCGAGCGGTTCGAGTGCGGTGATCATGATTCCCCCCAAGGAAGTAAAGCCACCTTACTAACGGCATAGTAAAGTGGCTTTATGACTTCCGTCAACGACGTTCCGGGCCGGGTGCAGGGACCGTGGTCCGGACACATCGCCGGCCTGCTCGGAGCCGCCCTGAAGCGCATCCGGGAAGAGATCCTGGCCAGCTCGGAGGAGCTCTACCCCGGCCTCCGGGTCTCGCACTACCGCCTGCTCGAGATGATCCCGCCCGACGGCGCCCGCATCACCGACCTGGCCGAGGTCGCGGTCATGACCAAACAAGGCCTCGGCCAGCACGTCGACTACCTCCAGCGCCTCGGCTACGCCGAATCCGACCGCCTCCGCGCCGACCGCCGCGTCCGCCTCGTCCGCCGCACACCGAAAGGCGACGAAGCAGCCGCCTACAGCCAAGCCGCCATCGAACGAGTCGAACAAATCTGGTCCACCCGCCTAGGCCCCGCCCGCTACGAAGCCCTACGAGAAACCCTCCGCGAACTGGGCAGCTAGCTGTAGCAGGTCAATTGCGGTGCGGTGATGGAGTCCGGGTCCTACAGTGCGTGGGGTGAATCTCTCGCAGCTCGGTGTGCCGGTCGGGCCGATGGTCCGTGTGCATGGCGGGTTCGCCAACCGGATGTATCGGCTCGACACCGATCAGGGGTCGTTCGCGGTGAAGGAGCTCAATCTCGGCGACCGTCGCTGGAGCTACCGCATCGAGGACGTGTTCAGGTTCGAACGGGCGGCCTTCGCGGCCGGCATTCCGATGCCGGAGCCGATCTCGGCGAGCGACGGCATGCTCGTGCACCGGTGGGTAGAGGGAGAAAAGGTGCCTGAGGCGCCGGTGGCGGAGGCCTATGCGTTCGAGCTCGGCGAGATTCTCGCGCGCCTCCACGGGCTGGAAGTCGAGTGGACCGAGACGGCGACAGAGGAACCGGCGTCACGGGACTGGCCCGAGCTCGCCGAGCGGGCGGCGGCGACCGGGCAGCCATGGGCCCATGAACTCGCGTCTCGAGTCGACGCGTTTCTGGCGATCGCACACTTCGTCGACACCTGCGAGCGGCCGGGTCCCGTCGTACTGACCCACAAGGACATCCAGCCGTGGAACCTGCTTGCTCGAGACAGTCGTCCGGTGATACTCGACTGGGAGCTCTCGGGCATGCTCGACCTGTCCGGTGAGCTCGGCTCCACCGCCTTGAGCATCTCGAAGGGCCCCGGCTTCGACACCGTCGAGCCCGCCATCTTCCGCTCGGTCCTCGACGGGTACGTCGTAGGAGGCGGCACGCTGCCGCCGCCGGGTCCAAGCTGGTTCGCGTTCATGATCGGCGGCTGGCTGGGCCACACACGGTGGAACATCCTCCGCTGCTTGGCCGGCGTCGAGGCGGGCACCGGGCCTGACCTCGCGCTGTCCCACGAGTCAGCGCGCAACGGTATCCGCGGCCTACCCGACATGTTCACCCGGCTGCCAGCCCTCGAGGCGCTACTCGCGTAGCCCGGTCGGCACTCGCCTGCTCCCGGGCCGAGCCTGTCGCCGGTGCATATCCCTCAGCTCAGGCTCGTGTGAGAATGCCAGGCATGGGCGGATTGTCGTTGCGGTCAGAGGACTCGTTTCTTTCGATCGCAAGCCGCGGATCGATCCTGTCGATCGGATCGGTCGGGTCGGTGCTCAGCATCGGATCGGTCGGCTCCGCGCTGTCGGTCGCGTCGGTGGGATCAACTCTGTCCGCCTTCTCGGCCGGCTCGGTGCTCTCCGTCGGTTCAGCACTCTCCGCCCGGTCCCGCTGGTCGCTGTTGAGCAGCGACGGCGACCGCGACGTACTGAAGGCCCCTCCCCGCGCCGCGTTTCGTGCAGGCACCGGGGTCGCGCTCGTCGTGCTCCTGGCAGCCTTCAGCCACAGGCGCTAGAAACCCCCCGCGCGGCTGGGCCGAGCCGGTAGCTCGATCGAAGAACGGGCGGTTGCACACGGCGCCACGCTCCCCCGCCAGCACGCCAGCCGGCAGTAGGTCAGCCGCGCCGGAGGCGTGGCCGATTTGCTAGCCGGCGTGGTAGGTGGCGATGCTGACGGCTATGTAGTGGCAGATGAAGGCGGCCACGGTGAAGGCGTGGAAGATTTCGTGGAAGCCGAACCAGCGGGGCGACGGGTTCGGGCGCTTGGTGGCGTAGACGACTGCGCCGATGGAGTACAGCCCGCCGCCGATAGCGATCAGGGTGACTACCGCGGCGCCGCCGGCGTGGTAGATGTCGCCCATCCAGAAGATGGCGACCCAGCCGAGCGCGAGGTAGATCGGCGTGTAGATCCAGCGAGGTGCGCTCAGCCAGAAGATGCGGAACAGGATGCCGAGTGCGGCGCCGCCCCAGACGAGGCCGAGCATCAGGAGGCGGTCCTTGCCGTGCAGGAGGACCATGCCGAGCGGGGTGTAGGTGCCGGCGATCAGCAGGAAGATGTTGCTGTGGTCCAGGCGGCGCAGGATCGCCTCGCCGGTAGGACCCCAGTAGAAACGGTGGTACAGCGCGGAGATGCCGAACAGCAGCATCGCGGCGGCGGTATAGACCGCGGCGGCCAAGCGGGCGTTCGCATGCGGGGCCAGGCAGATCAGGACGATGCCGGCGGCGGTGGCGACGGGGAACGTTCCGGCATGCAGCCATCCGCGGAGCTTCGGTTTGAGCGGTCCGAGCCGGCCGGAGAGCCGGTGACCGAGTTCCTGGGGCTGGGCGCCGGTAGCGGTCATCGCCGTCCTTTCGAGAGTTGCCGGGCGGGTTGTACCTACGCAACCGTAACCTACGGAACCGTAGGTTGCATGGGTCGGAAGGATGAAATGTAGGCGACGTCACCCGGTCGGCGCAGCACCACCCGAGGTTACGACGCACGAACGGCGAGGATAGTTCGGCCTTCCTGACAGCTTTCTGTGAGGCACTCCGAGGGCTCTCACCCGCACCGCGATGTGGGCTAGCCTCGTGACCGAGAGTCTTTGAGGAGAGCAACCTGCCCATGCGGACACCTGGCAAGCAGAAGCTGCGCGACGCGGTCTACGGTCTGTACGAACGCCGGCTGATGCGATCGCTGTCGCCGGACCGGATCCCGCGGCACATCGGCGTCATCATCGACGGCAACCGGCGCTGGGCCCGTCAGGTCGGCGATCCCGTGTCACGCGGCCACGAGGCCGGGGCGAACAAGATCTCCGAGTTCCTCGAGTGGTGCGACGACGTCGGCGTGAAGGTCGTCACGGTGTGGATGCTGTCCACCGACAACCTGACCCGCCCGGCCGACGAGCTGGAGCCGCTGCTGCGGATCATCGAGCAGACCGTCGAGGAGCTGACCGCGATCGGCCGCTGGCGGATCCACCCGGTCGGCGCACTCGACCTGCTCCCCGGCAGTACTGCGGAGGTCCTGAAGGCCGCCGAGACCGCGACCCACGACAACGACGGCCTGTTCGTCAACGTCGCCGTCGGGTACGGCGGACGGCGTGAGCTCGCCGACGCCGTCCGCTCGCTGCTCCTCGAGGAAGCCGCGAAGGGCATGTCGATCGAGGAGCTGGCCGACCGCGTCGACGTCGAACACATCGCCCGGCACTTGTACACGAAGGGCCAGCCGGACCCGGACCTGGTCATTCGTACGTCGGGTGAGCAGCGCCTGGGTGGCTTCCTGCTCTGGCAGAGCGCACTGAGCGAGTTCTACTTCTGCGAAGCGCTCTGGCCGGACTTCCGGCACGTCGACTTCCTTCGCGCGATCCGGAGCTACGCCCAGCGAGAGCGTCGCTTCGGCACGTGACGCCGCGTCCGCAGCGCGCACACGTCGTACGGCGGCGCAGGTAGTAGGCGTACGTCGCCGTACCGAGTGCCGCTCCCCACACGACCCAGAGGATGCCTGGGGCATTGATCGCCCAGTTGTCGCCGTCGAGGGGGAGTTGGGCGTTCATCAGGCCGGCGGGAACGAGTACGACGGCAACGATCGAGGCCGGGATGATCGCGAGCAGCGGTGGCACGCGCTTGCCTGCCTTGAACCAGATCCAGCGCGGGTAGATCTCGCCCCAGCGGTGCACGAGGCCGTGGGTGAGGACGCCGCCGGCGAGCCCCATCACGGCGAGGCCGAGGCCCATCTCGAGCATGCCGGGTGTGTCGGCCATCATCTGGTGGAAGTCGTCGCTGATACCGACCGGCCAGCCGAAGTACCAGGCGACGCGGGTGAACTCGTACGGAAGGTTCGCCGCCACTGCGATGCCCACGGCCCACTTGCCCCACCGGAGCGCGGCCGTGGGGCTCTGCCACGCCGGCTCGGAAGCTCCTCGACCGCACGACACGCAGACGTTCCGGCTGCGGCGGTGGTACGCGATAGCGGTCGCCGCCCACAGGACGCCGCCGATGAACAGGATGACCAAGTTCACCCGATGCCAGTACAGGATGTCGCCGATGCCACCCTGCGCGCCCGGTACGCCGGTGAACGCGAAGACCACGATCGCGGGTGAGAGGGCAACGACCGCGATCAGTGTGTAGTCAGGGATCACCAGCGCGAGTCCGACCGCGAGTACGGCGGCAATCGCCTGCAGAACCGATCCGCGCGGGCGCATCCGGGTCATCGCGACCGCAAGTACGGCGCCGGCGAGGCCGATCGTTGCCATCACCGGCGCGACCACGTCCACCGGCGTACCTTCCAGGATCGACGCGGTGGCGCGGTCGTCCGGCACGTGCGCGAACGGGTAGCCGGCTCCGCCGAAGCTCCAGTAAACGCCGAGTACGCCGTACAGGAGCGACCATCCGGCGGTGGCGTACCCGGTCCACGACGGCCAGTTCTTCCTCATGTACCGAGCGTCGCCGGGCGGAACGGCGTACCGGATCACCCTCCCGAGTGAACCTGCTCCCTCGGTTGGTTGAAGGCGTGTAACGCCGTGTTAACCCCGTGGCCGGGCGTGTCGGGCTGCGCCGTTTGCAGGGGGCTCCTACTCTGGCAGAGACGGTCGGAGGGGAAGCCGGCTGTCACGGGAGGCCCGATCAGTTTGAGAATCTCGTTCCAGCCGGTTGCCCCATGAGGGGCCGAACGGAGTCCCCGAGACCTAGGGCGTGTCCCCTGGTCTCGAACTCACTGATCGCCGTTGCCGCTCCTGCGGCGGCGCGGACGGGGTCAACACCGGACCCCGAGGGCGGCACCCGACCCATCACCTAACCACTGGCGGGCCGGGGCGAGGGTGTACGTCACGGCCTAGAAGAGGACGTGCGACATGGCCATCCACGCCAAGGCGTCAAGTACCTCATCAACACCGGACCAGCGCACCTTCGTGCTGGACACCTCGGTGCTTCTCTCGGACCCGCACGCGATGCTGCGGTTCGACGAGCACGAAGTGGTCGTTCCGGTGGTCGTTGTCACCGAATTGGAGGCCAAACGGCACCACCCGGAACTCGGCTACTTCGCTCGCACCGCGCTGCGACTGCTCGACGAGCTCCGGATCCTGCACGGACGTCTGGACGCGCCCCTGCCAGTGGGGGAGAAGGGTGGAACTCTCCGGGTCGAGTTGAACCACACCGACCCGGAGACGCTGCCGGCCGGTTTCCGGCTCGGCGACAACGACAGCCGCATCCTGGCCGTGGCCTGCAATTTCATGGCCGAGGGCAAGGATGTGACGCTGGTCTCGAAGGACCTTCCGATGCGGGTCAAGGCATCGGCGTGCGGGCTGCAGGCCGAGGAGTACCGCGCCGAGCTGACCCTGGAGTCCGGCTGGACCGGGATGGCCGAGCTCGAGGTCGAGACGCACATCGTGGACGACCTGTACGAGAACGGCTCCGTGGAGCTGCCGCAGGCGGGCGAGTTCCCGACGCACACCGGTCTGGTGATGCTGTCCGACCGCGGCAGTGCGCTCGGCCGGGTGATGCCGGACAAGCGGATCCGGCTGGTCCGCGGCGACCGGGAGGCATTCGGGATCCGCGGGCGGTCCGCCGAGCAGCGGGTTGCGCTCGACCTGCTGCTGGACCCCGATGTCGGGATCATTTCCCTCGGCGGCCGCGCCGGTACCGGTAAGTCCGCGCTGGCCCTGTGCGCCGGCCTGGAGTCGGTGATGGAGCGCCGGCAGCACAAGAAGGTCATCGTGTTCCGTCCGCTGTTCGCAGTCGGCGGGCAGGAGCTCGGGTACCTGCCGGGCACCGAGTCCGAGAAGATGGGGCCGTGGGCGCAGGCCGTCTACGACACGCTCGGCGCGCTGACCAGCGGTGACGTAATCGACGAGGTGATGGACCGCGGCATGCTCGAGGTGCTGCCGCTGACCCACATCCGCGGGCGGTCGCTGCACGACGCGTTCGTGATCGTGGACGAGGCTCAGTCGCTGGAGCGGAACGTGCTCCTGACGGTGCTGTCGCGGGTCGGGGCGAACTCGCGGGTCGTGCTGACCCACGACGTCGCCCAGCGGGACAACCTGCGTGTCGGTCGTCACGACGGCGTGGTCGCGGTGGTCGAGCAGCTGAAGGGTCACCCGCTGTTCGCGCACGTCACCCTGACCCGCTCGGAGCGGTCGCCGATCGCGGCTCTGGTCACGGAGATGCTCGACGACCTGCAGCTGTAAGGAGTGTTCGCGTTATTGGGTCATAACTTTCTGTAAAGCAGAGGTAAGGATTCCGCGCTCGGTGCGGTCGCCACGCTGGCGGCCGCACCGTTCGTTTGTGACCTGCTTGTGATCACGCACGGTTTACGTCAGAGTATGTTCTCGTTGCAGCCGACGGGGGTCGGGTTTTCTCGGAAGGACAGATGAAAGCGAAGCGCTCCGTCGCGGCTCTCGCAGTAACAGGAGTCGCCGTCGTCTCCGTTGTCGCGGGTATCGACCTCTTCAGCTCCCCCGGGAGCAGCAGTGCGTCGGAGAAGGTCTCAGGGCGAGCTGAGATGGCCGTCATCAACAGTGGCAAGGTGCTCTCCGGCGCCGCTACGCCATCGGCAGCCCCGAAGTCGACCAGCTCCGCCGCGGACGAGGCCGCCGACGCGATCCGGATGCGGAACCAGGTCGAGTTGATCACCGCGGCCCAGGATGCGGCCGACGTCAAGATGAAGGCCAAGAACGCTGCCCTGCGCCGGTACGAAGCGCTGGCGAAGGCCGACCGTTCGGTCCAGGAGGAGCGGGCCAGCCGCGACGCCGAGCGGAAGAAGTACCAGGGCACGCCCAAGGAGGTCGCGATGAACCTCCTGCCCGACCACGGCTGGAGCCAGAGCCAGTTCAGCTGCCTGGAGAAGCTCTGGAACAAGGAGTCGCGCTGGAAGGTCAACGCCGACAACCCGTCGTCGACGGCGTACGGCATTCCGCAGGCGCTGCCCGGCAACCGGATGGCGGCGTACGGCAAGGACTGGCGCACCAACCCGGTCACCCAGATCAAGTGGGGACTGGACTACATCGAAGCCACCTACGGCTCCCCGTGCTCCGCTTGGGGCCACTCCCAGGCCAAGGGCTGGTACTGAGTTACCAGGCGATCGGGCCGTTCTCGTCGTAGAAGCCCGCGGTCGGCCCGTCGGTGGGGAGAGTCGCGTACCGGACCACAACGGCCGCGGCCTGTGCCGCCGAGCGGTCCGCGCCGGGGGACATGTCGGTCTTGGTGAAGCCTGGGTTCACCGCGTTGACCTTGATCGGTGTCTCCCGCAGCTCGCTCGCGAAGGCGACGGTCACCGCGTTGACCGCTGATTTCGACCTGTTGTAAGCCAGGCCGTTCCACTCCGGCCGCCAATCCGGTGCGCTGACCAGGGCCAGCGACCCGGCGCCGGAGGACAGGTTCACGATCCGTCCGGCCTCGGCTCTGCGCAGCAACGGCAGCGCTGCTTGCGTCGTTGCGACCAGGCCGAACACGTTGGTCTCGTACACACGCCGCAGTACGTCGACAGGCACTTCACTCGGCCGGCCCTCGGGCAGGGCGACACCGGCGTTGTTCACGAGTACGTCGAGCCGTCCGTACTTCTGATCGATCAGGCGGATCGCGACCGCGACGCTGTCCAGGTCGCTGACGTCCAGGACGACGTACGACGTCCGCGCCCCGTCGGAGCGGAGTTTCTCCGCAGCGATCCGGCCACGGTCCTCGTCGCGCGAACCCAGCACCACTTGGTGGTCCAGCTGGGCCAACTGCCGGGCGACCTCGAAACCGATGCCTTTGTTGCCGCCGGTCACCAATGCGACCTTGCCGCTTTCCGTCACTCGCGTTCCTCGGCATAGGGTGTTGGTCCGCGTCCGGGAGGCCGGAGCGAAGGAGGACACCATTCTTACCATCGACTGCGGCGGCGTCTGACGTGGAGCTGGCACGAGCGGTCAGCCCGCGTGGCGAGCTGGTACTGCGCCGACGTGATGACGGGGCGCTGGAGTTGCGGGTCAACGGTGTGTTCGTGATGGACGACCGGGAGACGTCGAGCGAGGAACTGCTGGCTTCGGCTGCGCTGGAGGCGGTACGGCGGCCTGACCGCGTGCTCGTCGGCGGGCTCGGACTCGGTTACACGGTCTGCGCGCTGCTGGCTGATGCGCGTCTCGGCCAGGTGATTGTCGCCGAGATCGAACCGGACCTGGTGTCCTGGATGCGCTCCGGCCTGATCCCGTCGGTCCTCGACGACCCTCGGGTCGGTGTGGTGGTCGGCGACGTGCGCGCAGTCGTCACGGAGCTGCCCGACGCGTCCGTCGACGCGATCCTGCTCGATGTCGACAACGGGCCGGATTTCCTTGTCTACAACGAGAATTCGGCCATCTACACCTCTGACTTCCTCGCCACCTGCCAGGCGAAGTTGCGCACCGACGGCGTCCTCACCGTGTGGTCGTCGTCCTCATCTGCTGCATTGGAGTCAGCCGTCACAGCGGTCTTCGGCAAATGCCAGGTCGCCCCCGTCCCGGTCCGCCTGCAGGATCGGGACGAGACCTACTACGTCTATCAGGGCAGCTCGTAGTCCACCGAGACCCGAGCACCCTGCTCGTCGTGCACATACTCGACCGTGCCGGTCATCCCGGCCAGATCTCCTTCAGCCGCAACGATCCGCCCAGGAGACGAATTCTGGTCGGTCGTTGCCCCGTGCAGCATGACGAACGACCCCTTGCCCCCACCGAGCGTCCCGGTGAACCTCTCCATCGCCGTGTACGCCGTTGGGCCGTCCGCCGTCCCGACCATCAACAGCTCGGCCGAACTCGTGCCCTCGAGCTCGCCGCCGGTGAACGTCTTCCCGACCGTCGCCCGCCCGAGCTGGATCGAACCGGCCTCGTCGTACGCCGCCTGGTCCCACTGGGTGATCTCGAATACCTGGGTGAACTTCATCCAGTCCCCTCCTGTGTCGTTGTCCACAGCTTGTCTATCAGGGCGTTCCGACAACGCTCAGCGACGTACTCTGCAGGTATGGGTGATGACGTGGAATTCAGGATCGAGCACGACACGATGGGCGAGGTCAAGGTGCCTCGCGACGCGTTGTGGCGGGCGCAGACGCAGCGTGCGGTGGAGAACTTCCCGATCTCCGGGCGGCCGCTCGCGCCGGCGCTCGTGCACGCGCTGGCACAGATCAAGGCTTCGGCCGCGGTGGTGAACGCCTCGCTCGGCGTCATCGACGCGGGCCGGGCGGAGGCGATCGTTGCCGCGGCGGACAAGGTCGCCGCGGGGGAGTTCGACAACGAGTTCCCGATCGATGTCTTCCAAACCGGCTCCGGTACGTCGACGAACATGAACGCCAACGAGGTCCTGGCCACCCTCGCCACCCGCTCGCTCGGCGACGACGTGCACCCCAACGACGACGTCAACGCATCCCAGTCGAGCAACGACACGTTCCCGTCGGCGATCCACGTCGCCGCGACGGCCGGCGTCGTGCAGGACCTGTTGCCGGCGCTCGAACACCTCGCGGATTCCCTGTCTCGTAAGGGATCTGAGTTCGCCGAGGTGGTGAAGTCGGGGCGGACGCACCTGATGGACGCGACGCCGGTGACCCTCGGCCAGGAGTTCAACGGGTATGCGCAGCAGATCCGCCGGGGGGCCGCGCGGGTGCGGGCGACTCTGCCCAGGGTCGCCGAGTTGCCGCTGGGCGGGACGGCGGTCGGCACCGGAATCAACACGCCGCCGGGGTTCGCCGCCGCCGTCATCACCGAGCTGAACCGCCGGACCGGTCTGGAGCTGACCGAGGCCGAGGACCACTTCGAGGCGCAGGGTGCTCGCGACGGACTCGTTGAGCTGTCAGGGCAACTGAAGACCGTCGCCGTGAGCCTGACGAAGATCTGCAACGACCTGCGTTGGATGGGATCCGGCCCGCGCGCCGGGCTCGGCGAGATCTCGCTGCCGGACCTGCAGCCGGGCTCGAGCATCATGCCGGGCAAGGTGAATCCGGTGATCTGCGAGGCGACGCTGATGGTCGCCGCGCAGGTGATCGGCAACGACACCGCGATCACCGTGGCCGGTGCCGGAGGCAACTTCGAGCTCAACGTGATGCTCCCGGTGATCGCGCGCAACTTGCTGGAGTCCATCAGCCTGCTGGCGAACAGCTCACGCCTGCTGGCGGACCGTTGCGTCGACGGCATCACCGCGAACGTCGACCACGCCCGCGCTCTCGCTGAGTCGTCGCCGTCGATCGTGACGCCACTCAACCGCTACATCGGCTACGAGAACGCCGCCGCGGTGGCCAAGAGTGCTTTGAAACAAGGGAAAACGATCCGCGAGGTCGTGATCGAGAACGGTCACGTCGAGAAGGGAGACCTGACCGAGGAGCAGCTGGACGCGGCCCTGGACGTACTCTCCATGACCCGCCCGGCTGAGTCGTGACCGAATTCTGGGCGCCGGGGACAACGATCGAGTGGGTGTACGAAGGGACCGGGAGGCACGCCGACAAGCCGAACGTGCGGCCGATGACGGTCGTGCGTGACGACGCGGACGGGCTGGTCGCCTGGCTCGCACCGGGTACACCGTTGCTCAAACCGGTCCTCGTCGACGGACGCGAGACGCGGCACGCCGGTCCCGTCGCGATGTTCACCGAGGAGCGAGTGCTGAAGCTCGACGTCTGGCACGGGACCGGGATCCTCAAGGTATCGCCGTCCGGGAAGCCGTGGTCGGTCTGGTACTTCTGGGGCGAGGACGGGACGTTCCACGGGTGGTACGTGAATCTCGAGCGGGAGCATGTCCGCGACTGGGCAGCCCGCCGTACCAGCACGGTCGATCACGCGCTCGACCTATGGATGAAGCCCGACCGCACCATCGAGTGGAAGGACGAGGACGAACTGGAGGGCGCGGTCACCGCCGGACGCTTCTCTGAGGCCGATGCGGAGCGCATCGTTGGTGACGCCCACGCCGCCATCCGCGACATCGAGGCGTGGACGTCCCCGTTCTCCGACGACTGGCAGTTCTGGACCCCGCCGCCCACCTGGCGCCTCCCGGCCGCGCCGACGACCCACCAGCCCACCCTGATCGCGGAGGAGCTCCACAGCTGATGCCCCGCGCCTTGCTTCTCACCGGAGGCAGTGGTGTTGGCAAGACCACCACAGCCCAGGCGATCGGTGGTGTGCTGACGGGCGCCGGCCACACCACCGGCGTACTGGACCTGGACGCCGTCGCCCAGTTCGGCGGTCCTCGACGACGCACGCCGGATTCCGGCCTGCGCTTCAGCGACCACCTCCGCATCGACAACCTGGCCGCGGTCTGGCGGACCTACCGAGCGGCGGGCGCCGAGTTCCTGATCGCCAGTGGCCCGGTCTTCTCCGCCCAGCTCCGCGACGCCTATACCGCCGCGCTGCCCGACTGCGCGGTGCAGGTCGTGCGGATCGTCACGGCGCCCGAGCTGATCGACGCTCGCACCCGCACCACCCGCGGTCCGGAGTGGGATCTCGCCACGGCCCTTGCCTTTGCCGAGACCCATCAGCCAATCGAGGACTTCGTTGTTCGCAACGACGGCGAGGTGGCGGACACGGCGGCGGAGATCCTCAGGCTGGTGGGTTGGCCGGGGGGCTGACAACACAGGTGGGTCACGAGCGGTTGCAACTCGGGCGGATGGGCTTAGCTTGGAAGTATGTACACCATCGAATTGGAGGCTGAGGAGCTGCAGCTCGTCCGCGCGGCGCTGGGGTCTTACCTGCAGGCCTTCGGCCACAACGAAGCAGATCTCGTCAAAGCCACCCGCGTCCTGCTGGCGAAGCTCCCCGAGCAGATCGAGACCAAGGCCGGCTGAGGTCACTCCTCCAGCGGTTCCAGCACGGCGACGGGCACCGTCCGCCGTGCCTCCGTCGCGAACCGGCCGACACCCGGATGCGATTCCCGACCCGCAACAGCCATTCGCTCCACCCCCCAATCCTGAGGGTGGAGCGGTCAACTCAGCAGCTCAGCTCCGGGGACGCACGGTCGGGGACGGGCTTGCGGGTGTGACTACACCAACTGCTTGTTTCTTTTAGCTCCGCGGGCGCACGGTCAGGGGGATTGGCTTGCGGGTGTGGCTCCGCCAACTGCTGTTTCTTTTAGCTCCGCGGGCGCACGGTCAGGGGGGTTGCGGGTGTGACTCCGCCAACTGCTTGTTTCTTATAGCTCCGGGGACGCACGGTCGGGGGGACCGGCCTGCGGGTGTGACTTCACCAACTGCTTGTTTCTTTCAGCTCCGCGGGCGCACGGTTAGGGGGACCGGCTTGCGGGTGTCGGTGAAGAAGTCGTTGCCCTTGTCGTCGACCACGATGAAGGCTGGGAAGTCCTCGACCTGGATCTTCCACACCGCTTCCATCCCGAGCTCGGCGTACTCCAACACATCCACGGACTTGATGCAGTCCTGCGCCAACCGCGCCGCCGGACCGCCGATCGAGCCGAGGTAGAACCCGCCGTGCTCCTTGCACGCCGCCGTCACCTTCGCCGACCGGTTGCCCTTGGCAAGCATCACGAAGGACCCGCCGGCCGCCTGGAACTGATCGACGTACGCATCCATCCGCCCCGCCGTCGTCGGCCCGAACGACCCGGACGCGTATCCCTCAGGAGTTTTCGCCGGTCCCGCGTAGTACACCGCGTGATCGCGCAGGTACTGCGGCATCTCCTCGCCCGCGTCCAGCCGCTCCTTGATCTTCGCATGCGCGATATCGCGCGCCACCACCAGCGGCCCGCTCAGCGACAACCGCGTCTTCACCGGCAGCTTCGACAGCTCCGCGCGGATCTCGCTCATCGGCCGGTTCAGATCGATCCGTACGACGTCACTCGCGTCGTCGAGGTGCTCGTCGGTGGTGTCCGGCAGGAACCGCGCCGGGTCGCGCTCGAGCTGCTCGAGGAACACACCCTCCGGCGTGATCTTCGCCAGCGCCTGCCGGTCCGCCGAGCACGACACCGCGATCGCGACCGGGCAGGATGCGCCGTGCCGCGGGAGGCGGATCACGCGGACGTCGTGGCAGAAGTACTTCCCGCCGAACTGCGCGCCGATCCCGAACTCCTGCGTCAGCTTGAAGACCTCTTCCTCCAGCTCCACGTCGCGGAACCCGTGCCCCAGCGGCGATCCCGCGGTCGGCAGCGTGTCCAGGTAGTGCGCGGAGGCGTACTTCGCGGTCTTCAGCGCGTACTCCGCCGACGTACCGCCGACCACGACCGCGAGGTGGTACGGCGGGCAGGCCGCCGTACCGAGCGAGCGGATCTTCTCGTCCAGGAACTCCATCATCCGCGACGGGTTCAGGACCGCCTTCGTCTCCTGGTACAGGAACGACTTGTTGGCCGAGCCACCGCCCTTGGCCATGAACAGGAACTTGTACGCCGGGTCGGTCGTGCCCGGCGTGGAGTAGAGCTCGATCTGGGCCGGCAGGTTCGAGCCGGTGTTCTTCTCGTCCCACATGGTCAGCGGGGCCATCTGCGAGTAGCGCAGGTTCAGCTCGGTGTACGCGTCGTACACGCCGCGGCTGATCCACTCCTCGTCGACCGCGCCGGTCAGCACGCCCTCGGACTTCTTGCCCATCACGATCGCGGTGCCGGTGTCCTGACACATCGGGAGTACGCCGCCGGCCGAGATGTTCGCGTTCTTCAACAGGTCGAGCGCGACGAACCGGTCGTTCCCGGACGCCTCCGGGTCGTCGATGATCCGCCGCAGCTGGGCCAGGTGCGCGGTCCGCAGGTAGTGCGAGATGTCGTGCATCGCCTCCGCGGTCAACGCCTGCAGCACCTCAGGCTGAACCTGCAGGAACGTCCGGTCGCCCGCCGTGAAAGTGCTGACACCTTCCGTCGTCAGCAGCCGATACTCCGTCTCGTCAACACCCAACGGCAACAGATCGGAGTAGTTGAAGTCGGCAGACACCGCGCATACCTCCAGGAGGAGTGGACTGAACGGCCAAAGCCTAGTTCTCCCCACCTGCCGAGCCGACGCGACCTCCGTCTCACCCGCCGGTGAGGCCACCCTCACCACGGACGACGCGCCAAGCGCCCCTCAGCTCGAGCCCAAGTGCCAGCCGGTGGTACGCCCGCTGGTCCCCGGCCATGTTCTTGGTCAGCCTGTTCGTCTTCTCTGGCACCCGCTTGCGGAGCACCACGGACAGACCCGTGATCGTGAGCACGCCGGCCACGAAGAGGATCAGGGCGCCTCCGCCCCACCCGTCGTCCCCGGACCACTGCAGGATGAGGGTCCACACCACGCCGGCAAGCGTCGCCGGCCAGGCGGTCAGGTACAGGGCTGCCAGTGCGCGCCCCAGGGCTCCATCGGGCCAGGTCATGGTCGTCAGTATGAGGCCGGATCAGGGTCCTGGTCAGGGGTGAATCGGGGGAGAAACCTGGCGGCAGCTGGCGCGCTGCGCGCGTATGGTTTTGGGGTGGCTCAGGATGACGTTCCTCAGGTGAACCGACCGCAGGATGCCGTGCCCTCGCAGGCGGCGACCGGTGACGAGCTGGCGTTGCGGCGGCGGGTGTCCGACCTCGAGCGGGAGGAGGTCGCCGACGTACTGCGCGAGGCCGCGGGCGAAGGCCGGTTGTCGTACGCCGAGCTGGAGGAGCGGCTCGAGACGCTGTACGGCTCCAAGACGTACGGCGAACTCGTCGAGCTGACCGCCGACCTGCCGAACGGTCCGCGCGCTCCGGGCGTCCCGTCGGTCAGCCCGCAGTACAGCGGCGCGATGGTCGAGACCGGCCCGGTGATCAACGTGTTCATGTCCGAGACCAAGCGGATGGGCAACTGGCTCGTCCCGCAGCGGCAGGAGGTGAACGCGGTCCTCGGCGACGTCACGCTCGACTACACCGAGGCGCAGATCCCGTACGACGACATCCAGGTCGACGTGAAGTCGATCCTCGCCGACGTGAAGATCCGCGTTCCCGCGAACGCGATCGTCCTGCTCGACAGCAACCCGATCCTGGGCTCCGTCTCCGAACAGGAAGCCGGCCTGAAAGCCGTCCCCGACCCGAACGCGCAGCCCGCCGCCCCGAAACGCTTCCACATCCGCGGCACCGCCATCCTCGGCGAGATCAAGATCAAACGAGGCCCGCGCCTGAGCAAACGCCTCGGCCTCACCTAGGCGCCGTACGGCGGTGTTCCTCGAGCAGGTCGATCAGCCAGTCCCTGAACGCGACCACATCGCGTACGTGCTGCTCGCCGAGGCGGAGTCTCCTCCGGCGGATGCTCGATCCCACGGCGAACGACCGGTCGCCTGCTGGTCCGTCCAGCCCGTTGATGGTGTCGATCTCACTCCACGACACGAACCGCCTGCGTCCGCGCCGCACGCCGGTTGTATCGATCGTCAGCGTCGGGCGGCGGGTCAACAGTTGCCAGCCGCTGACGCATAGCCCGATCAGAACCGCGGTCGTGACGACGACGGCCACGACGCGAAGCACGCCGCCGCTCTTCAGCGCGTGGGGTAGCTGGGTGGTCGCCAGCAAGACCAGGAGGATGACGGCGGACCGGGTCTGCCGGAGCAGCGGTTGGCGCCGCAGTGGGAACACGACTCGTCCGGTCCGCCGCAGCTCGGCGGTCCAGACCTCGCTGGGCCCGTCCCCGATCATTGCCATTCCTGGTCCTTCGGGCTGGCTGAACGGCGCTGGTCGGTGAGTAGTTCGTCGAGCCAGGTGTGGAAGGACTTGAGGTCGTTGACGTGTCGGCGGGTGAGGACGAGGTCGTTGGCCCAGACGTTCTTCGGGTGGATGGGTAGTTTGCCGATGGGGTTCGGGCCGGTGACAAGACCGATGGAGCCGATCTCGTTCCAGGGGAGGAAGCGGCGGCCGGAGCGTATGCCTGCTCGGTCGACGACGACGTACGGGCGCCGGGTGACCAGTTGGTAGAGGAAGACCAGCACCAAGCACGCGTATGCCGTGATCCACAGGTAGGCGAGGAAGCGCCAGTTGCCGTCGGCGAGCATGTCCGGAAGGCTTGCCAGCACCATTGACGTGGGTGCCAACGCCAGTAGTAGCGGGAACTGCAGGAACGACCAGCCGCGGAGTGGGAATTCGACGCGGTTGTGGTGGTGCCACTCGACCATCCAGGCCTCGGGTAGGCGCTCGCCCATGACGGCCAAGTTGTCCCCCAGTCTCGCGACTCCACCCCCGGAGCAGAGTCACTGTAATGCACGACACTTGGTCCATGGGACGGGTCAGGGCGATGCTCAGCTGGGGGTTCGTGCGCGGGCCGGCGGCGACGTACGCGTTCCTCGGCTCCGGGTCGACGCTCGCCTCGTTCGCGTCGGTTGCCGCGATCGCCCTGTCCGCAGCCCTCGGCGCAGCAGTCGGCGCGCTGGTGGGAGTCGTGACCCGGAACTCGGTCGGCGACGTGGCCGGCGTCGGCGCTCTGATCGGCGGCGGTCTCCTGGTCGCGTGGCTCGTGCTGAGCCTGGTCGTCGGGGCGGTGCTGTGGGTCCGAGGCGTGAGCCCCGCCGAGACTGCGACCGGCGAGAAGCCGACCGGTAGGCACGCCGCTCCCTCAGACGGTTGGCGACGGCGTGGAGAACCACTCGTGCCTGTGAGCCTTGTGCTGTTCTTCGCGTTGATGACACTGGCGTTCGGCAGCCTGTGGGTGCACGCCCGCCAGGTGTCGCAGCCATGGGACGACCGGCTGACCGCGACGACGAACGGCACAGTGGTCACCGTGCACGAGCCCGCCTGGTGGGAGAAGGGCAGCGGCTCGGTCGACATCCGGTACTCCGTCGCAGGCGCGGACTACGTCATCGAAACCGGACGCGACCCGGGCGAGCACGTGCTCGCGGTCGGCGAGGTCGTACCAATCCAGTACGTCGCCACGGGCCCCGCCGACGCGCGCTGTGTGTGGACGGTGGAATCGGCGCGCTCGGACGTCACCTTCTGGTTCTGGCTCTCCGCAGGCTGCGCCTTCCTCGGGCTGCTCAGCCTGATCGGGTTCCTCGGTGGGCGGTGGCGGTCCAGCGGCCGGCTTGGCGGTTGATTTCGATCGGGTGGTCGAAGGTTGTCGAGATCAGCCCGGTGGTGATGGTCTCGTCGACCGGCCCGGCGGCCAGGACACGACCCCTGTTGAGGAGAGCCGCGTGCGTCGTGGAGGTCGGGAGCTCTTCCAGGTGGTGGGTGACCAGGACCCACGCAAGGTGTGGATGACTGGCGTCGATTTGGTCGAGGGTCTCCAGGAGCTGCTCCCGGGCGGCGACGTCCAGTCCGGTCGACGGCTCGTCGAGGAGGAGCAGCTTCGGGTCGGAGATGAGCGCCCGGGCGATCAAGGCGCGACCCCGCTCGCCCTGGGACAGCGTGGTCCAGGGCGAGCGGGCGAGGGTACTGACGCCCAGCAGGTCGATCAGCTCGAGGGCGCGGGTCGTTTGCTCAGGTGTCGGTTCCCAGCGGGGCATGCGTTCGACGGTGCCGGTCAGACCGGTGAGGACGACGTCGAGGATGGAGAGTGGCGAACGCAGCGGATGCCGCGGATTGACGTGCCCGATGGATTCTCGCAGCGTGCGGATGTCGACCGTCCCGAGTCGCTTCCCGAGGATCTCGACGGTGCCGCGGGTGGGGTGCGTGACCGCGCCGCAGAGGCCGAGGATCGTGCTCTTGCCTGCGCCGTTCGGTCCGAGCAGAGCCCACCGCTCACCGTCGCCGACCGTCAGCGACACCCCGGACAGCAACAGTTTGCCGTCCCGGACGAAGTCGACATCTTTCAGTTCGAGCACCCGTAAACCTCCTCGTACAACGCCTTCAGCTCCTCCGCGCTCGCTTCGCGCCCGGTCTCGTCCGTACGCCGCTGCACATGCTGCGCGAACTCGCGTTCCTGTGCGGCCGACAGCCGTACGCCGTACACAGACTCCAGCACGTGGGCGATCCCGCCCTTACCCGACTGGCTGTTGACCCGGACGACGGCCTCGTACCCGCGCCCGACATCCGCCGGATCGATCGGCAGGTACGGCACGTCCCAGAAACCGTCGTCCTGTACGGCGAACCCCTTCCGGATCGCGTCCTGATGCGTCCCGGAGAACGCTGTGTAGACGAGCTCCCCGACGTAGGGGTGTCGTGGGTGGATCGGCATCCGCGTGCAGTACTCGACCACCTCGCGGATCCGGTCGATGTCCGAGAAGTCGACCATAGGGTCCACGCCTTGCGCGTGCAGGTTGAGCGCGAGGGTCGCGATGTCCACGTTGCCGGTGCGTTCGCCGTTCCCGAAGATGCAGCCCTCGACCCGCTGCGCACCCGCGAGGACGGCGAGCTCGGCGCAGGCGATCCCTGTGCCGCGATCGTTGTGCGGATGCACGGACAGGATCACACCGTCGCGCCGAGGCAGGTTCTGGTGCATGTACTCGATCTGGTCGGCGTAGACGTTCGGCGTCGCGACCTCGACCGTCGCCGGCAGGTTCATGATCACCGGCCGCTCCGGCGTCGCGTCCCACTGCTTGGTGAGGTGATCCGCCAGTTCGAGCACGTAGTCCGGCTCGGTCAGGTTGTAGACCTCAGGCGAGAACTGGAACCGAACGGAATCGCCGGCCAACCGCAGGATCTCCTCGGATCCGGCGTAGATCATCGACGCCAGTTCGTCCCGCGTACGACGCAGTACGACGTCCCGCCACTTCGGCGCGGTCGCGGCGTACATGTGGATCACGACATCGCCGCGCATCCCGGCGACGGACTCGACCGTCCGGGCGATCAGATCGGCCCGGGCCGGCGTGAACACGACGATGGTGACGTCGGAAGGCACAAGATCCGACTCGGCCAGCAACCGGACGAAATCGAAGTCGGTCTGCGATGCGGACGGATACCCGACCTCGATCTCTTTGTAGCCGATGGCAACCATCAGCTCGAAGAACTTCCGCTTGCGCGCCGGATCCATCGGCTCGGCGAGCGCCTGGTTGCCATCGCGCAGATCGACCGGCACCCACAGCGGCGCGGTGGTGATCCGGCGGTCCGGCCAGGTGCGGTCGACCGGGGCGACCGGGACCTTGGCAAAGATGTCGCGGTAGCGGTGGCTCGGCATGGGGGAGGGCTGTTGGCGGTTCATGGGGGTGTGGTCCTTCCGGAGCGATGGGAGGACCGGCAGGCGAAAGCACTCCACGGAGGGAGCGCCGGTCGACTCAGCTCCCGCCGTGGCGGCGAAGAAGGAGAAGACCCGAAAGCTTGCGCATGCCGAGCACGCTACCAACTCCTCAGACAAGCTGACAACCTGAGGGGTCTCGTAGACTGTCGGGATGATTCGCCGTCACCCGCTGGCCGAGCAGGCCGCCGAGGAGCTGCTGCGCCGGATCGGGAGCGGTGAGTGGACGCTCGGCGAAAAGCTTCCCGGCGAGACCACGCTGGCCGCGCAGTTGGGCGTCGGCAGGTCGACGATCCGCGAGGCCGTGCGCGAGCTCGCCGGCCGCCGCGTGCTCGAGAGCCGTCAGGGCGCAGGCGTGTTCGTCATCGCGCGACAGGCTGCCGAGGACTGGGACAAGGTTCTACGGAAGGCCGACATCACCGACGTACTCGAGGGCCGGCTCGCGATCGAGACCGAAGGCGCCCGGCTCGCGGCGTCCCGTCGTACTCCGGAAGACCTGAAGAACTTCCGCTACACGCTGACCGACCGCAAACGCGCGGCGCTGAGTGCTCCGGACGACTGGTACATCGAGGCCGATATGGCGTTCCATCGCGCGGTCGTGGCGGCCGCGCACAACGCCGTACTCACGGAGCTGTTCGACTCGTTCGCACCGCGGATCCGCCGGGCGATGATCGACATGCTGAAGCTCGACGACCAGCACCGCCACCGGCACGACCAAGCTGCCCACGCGGCGATCGCCGAAGCCATCCGCCTCCAGGACCCCGAGCTCGCCGCGGCCCGCTCCCGCGCGCATCTCAGCGCGGTCCGCAACACCCTGGCCTAATCGCGGTGCTGATCCAGGAGTGACCGCAGCCAGGGCGTCAGCGCTTCGAGATCCTCGACGTTGTCCTGGGGGATCGAGATCGGGCGCGTACGGCGGTCCGCCGGGTTGACCTGCACCGTACGGGCGAGCGGGAGACCGGTCGGCGCGTCGATGCTGGTGATGCCGGACCAGGGCAGGTTGCGGCCGCGGGTGATGCCTTCGGCGTCGATCGTGACGACCGGACGGTTCGTGATCAGCTGCCACGCGGTCAGCGCCGTACCGTAGACGAAGGCGGCGAGCGCTGTCAGCCGCAGTACGCCCAGCGCACCGGAGACGCCGTCAGCGCGCAGGTGGTCGATGTTCGTCCACGCGGACAGCACCATCAACAGTGCGAACCCGACCAGCCGGACCGTCAGCCGGCCGCGGCGTGGCGGGAACACCACGCTGCCCTTGGACTCCAACTCGGACGTCCACGTCTCCGCCGACATGTCAGGCGCCCCACCGCGCAGCGTGTTCGGCCGCGGTCGGCGGATCCGCGCCGTGCCGCGTGCAGGTGATCGCAGCCGCCTTCACCGCGTAGTCCACGACGTCGTGCAGGGCCTCGGAAGTCAGCCCGGCGAGCCGGCGCTGGCCGAGCAAGTCACGCTTGAGCAGACCGGTGATGAGCGCCGCCATCAGCGAGTCGCCAGCCCCGACGGTGTCGACCACCTCGATCGCCGGCGCCTTCACCTCGACCTGCACGTCCCGGCCGACACCGATCGCGCCCTCGCCGCCACGCGTGATGACCACGCACTGCGTCCGCTCCTCGGTCAGCAACTCCGCGGCAATCTCGTCGAGCGACACTCCGGGGCGGAAGAACGCGCAGTCCTCGTCGCTCAGCTTGACCAGGTCGGACAGCGCGGCCAGCTTCCGTACGGCGGCCCACGCGACCACCGGGTCCGGCGTGATCGCCGGACGCGCGTTCGGGTCAAGCGTGACCGTGACGGGCTGGTCGACCACCGACTCCAGGAACCGGTGGATCGCCGTCGCGCCGGGCTCGAGCATGGTCGCGATCGAGCCGGTGTGGATCGCCGGGCAACCGCGCCGCAGCGACAACGCCGGCGGATCCCAGGTCATGTCGAACTGGTACGTCGCCACGCCCTCGGCGTCGAGCGTCGCGGTCGCGGTGCTGGTCCGGAACCCGGGATCGACCGTTCCAGGAGCGAGCTGAACGCCGTTGCCGAACAGGTGCGCGCCGAGCAGGTCGCCGTACTGGTCGGTGCCGAAGCGCGCCACCAACTCGGTCGGCACGCCCATCCTGGCCAGTCCGACGGCGACGTTCGCCGCGAACCCGCCCGGGATCGCCTTGCCCTTCCCGTTCCCATTGCGGGTGGTCTTGGCCGCAGCGTTGACGATGTCGACAAGCGCTTCACCAATGACGAGGACAGGTGCGGTCACGGGGCTCACCGGGCGTGCTCGAAGTCGATGGTGGAGTAGGCGCGCAGCTTGGACAGCTGGTGCTCGCTCTCGATGCTGCGGATCGTGCCGCTGCGCGATCGCATCACCAGCGAGTGCGTACGTGCGGTGGACCGCCCGTACCGGACGCCGCGGAGGAGCTCGCCGTCGGTGATCCCGGTCGCGACGAAGAAGCAGTCGTCGCCGCTGACCAGATCGTCGGTGTCCAGCACCCGGTCGAGGTCGTGGCCGGCATCGAGCGCCTTTTGCCGCTCGGCGTCGTCGCGCGGCCAGAGCTTGCCCTGGATCTTGCCGCCGAGGCATTTCATCGCACAGGCGGCGATGATGCCCTCCGGCGTACCGCCGATGCCGAGCAACATGTCCAGACCGGTGTCCGGCCGCGCCGCCTCGACCGCGCCGGCCACATCACCGTCGGAAATGAACTTGATCCGCGCGCCGGTCGCCCGGATCTGCGTGGCCAGCTCGTCGTGCCGCGGCCGGTCGAGCAGTACGACGGTGACGTCGTCGACCGTGGAACCCTTGGCCTTCGCGACGCGGCGGATGTTCTCCGCGACCGGGAGCCGGATGTCGACGACCTCGGCCGCCTCCGGTCCGACGACGAGCTTCTCCATGTAGAAGACAGCG
Organism: Kribbella pratensis; assembly: GCF_004365355.1. Lineage (GTDB taxonomy): Bacteria > Actinomycetota > Actinomycetes > Propionibacteriales > Kribbellaceae > Kribbella. The sequence goes on from NZ_SODP01000003.1 coordinate 813,848, forward strand.
GACGGGTCGTACATCGAGTTCCGCGCGGAGACCGCCATCACCGCGATGCCGTTGTTCATGCCCTTCGCGACCAGCGTCGTACCGTCGACCGGGTCGACCGCGACATCGCACTCCGGGCCCTCGCCGGCGCCGACCTGCTCGCCGTTGAAGAGCATCGGGGCGTTGTCCTTCTCGCCCTCGCCGATCACGACTACGCCATTCATCCCGACCGTGCCGATCAGCGTGCGCATCGCGTTCACCGCCGCGCCGTCGGCGCCGTTCTTGTCGCCGCGGCCGACCCAGCGCCCGGCCGCCATCGCCGCGGCCTCGGTGACCCGGACCAGTTCGAGGGCGAGGTTCCGGTCAGGCGCATGCGCCTCGACCTCCAGGTGGGCCGGTGGGCTGGTCGGGTCGCTCATGCCAACGGATCGTAGCCAACGGGTCTGACCGGTGTTCGGGCGGATTGCGGCTCGCGAGACACTGTGCGTATGAGTTCGACAGGTCAGGGTGCTTCCAACGAGGCTGCGGCGCGCGAGCGGGCGCAGATCCAGGCGGAGGCGAACGAGTACCGCCAGGCGTACCGACGGGACAAAGCGAAGTCGCAGACCGTCGGGAACATGGTGTTCGCGCTCGTCATCTGCCTGGTGGTGGTCGCGTTCCTGATCCTGGTCACCTGGCGGTCGAAGCCGGCCGAGGTGCCCAAGGCGGTCGAGTACACCGCGCAGTTGCAAGACGCGAAGGCGGCTGCCGCCTGGGTCCGCGGCCCGGAGCCGATGCCGTCCGGCTGGACCGCGACCAGCGTCGAGTTCCGCAAGCCCGAGCAGGAGCCGATGACCTGGCACCTCGGCGTCGTCACCACCGAGAAGAAATACGTCGGGCTCGAGCAGTCCAATGTCACCGGCGGCAAATTCCAGGCCGAGAAACTCGGCCGGACCTCCGACGACGGGACGACGACGGTGGCCGGCGTGACCTGGCAGCGCAAGGTCCTACTGGACCGTAAGGGCGAGAACGCCTTGGTCCTGGTCGGTTCCGGAGTCACCACGATCGTTACCGGAAATGCGGGTTATCCCGACCTGGAAGCGTTTGCTTCCGTCTTACGCTGACCATTTTCCGGGCATTCCCGACCACTTTCCGGACGGTCGTTGACATGCGCCCACGGCAGAGGGTTCGATCGAAGCTCGGCTTCTGACGCTCGGGGACTAGCGAGAGGGCCCGAGCAGCCATGCCCACCGTGCTCACGCCGTTCCAGGCGGGGAGTTGATCCGGCGATGTTCGTGACCGGCCTCTTGCTGGGCGCAAATAGCTCACCGCATCTCGGCGTTCCTTGGCAATTATTGGCCTATCGGGGCGGCACTCTGTTCGGCTCGTCGCTGGATTCCGCGCGGGACTGCGGATTCGACCAGTTGGTCGTGACCCTGGGCAGCGCGTCCGCGCAGATTCGCGACCGGGTTGACCTCGACGGGGTCCGGGTGGTCGAGTCGCCGCACTCCGACACCGACAGCTCGTCGATCGTCCCGGCGCTCGACGCGGTCGACCGGCGCGCGGACGGCATCGTCGTACTGCTCGGTGATCAGCCGGGGATCACCTCGGCGGCCGTGTGGTCACTGGTCGCCGAGGCGGCTACACCGATCGGCGTCACCCGGTACGACGACGGCGAGAGCTACCCGTGCTGGTTCGGGCGGGAACTGTTCGGCGAGCTGCGTTCCCTGCGCAGCGACTCGGATCTGTGGAAGCCGATCCACGACGGGACGCATCCCGTCACCAAGGTCGATGCCATTGGCAACATTCCGCCGCGGGCGACGACGTGGGCGGCGTACCACCGGATGATCTCGGGCGGGACCGCCGCCGAGGAGCTGCCCCTCGAGACGCACCCGATCCCCGTCGCCACCCACCCCCGCCTCCGACGCCGTGCCTCCAGCTGACCGGTCGGCCGCCTGCAGCCGGCGGCCGACCCGGACCCCCCACACTGATCAACCGGCCGCGTGCAACGCACGGCGGGGCGGGAGAGGCGGGCGGACCGGCCGCTGCGGGGGGTGGTCAGTGGTGCAGGTCCGCCTACTCGGCGCCGGCCAGGCGGAGGCCGATGATGCCGGCGACGATCAGCGCGATGCAGCCGAGTCGCGCCGGGGTGGCCGGCTCGTCGAACAGGATGATCCCCAGCGTCACCACGCCGACCGATCCGAGCCCGGTCCAGATCGCGTACGCCGTACCGACCGGCAGCCGATCGAGCGTCTTCGCGAGCAGCACGACCGAGATCACGCCGAACACCAGCACGCCGGCCGTCGGCCACAACCGGCTGAAACCCTCGCTCGGCTTCAGACTGAGTGCAAACGCAATCTCGAACGCCGCTGCCGCGAGCAGCACAAGCCACGCCATCAGTCAGCCCCACTCAGGTAGTTGGTCACGCGGCCAAGGCTCCTCGGAGGTGTCGGTGCGTCACCTGCGCGACGCGAGCGCCGAGGGCGGCCGCCGTACGGAGGTCGGTGGCCGGGGGTGCCTTCTCGGCTGACAGGTCTGCGTCGGACTGGGCCATCGCGCCCATCCAGCTGCCGAGGCGGTTGAGGTCCTCGATGCTCGCGGTGCTCTCCGCCCAGCCCGGGTAGATGTCCAGGCCGACCCAGATCATGCCGTGCTGTGCCGCGAACACGGCCAGGTCGACCAGGCTGTTGAGCTTGTCACCGGACATCGCCTTGGAGTTGGTGAACCCGGCCGCGATCTTGTCCCGCCAGCCGAGGTCAGCCGCCCAGATCCGCACGCTCTCCTCGGCGAACTTCTTGAACACCCAACTCGGACTCCCCATGTACGTCGGGGCGCCGAAGACGATCGCGTCCGCGGCGGTCAGCCGCTCCCACACATCCTCGGTCAGCTCGTCGAGGGGAACGAGATCCGTCACGGTCCCGGGGACCGACGCCGCCCCGTCGGCAACCGCCTCCGCCTGCTTCGCGGTGTGCCCATACCCCGAGTGATACGCGATCGCGACGGTCGCGGTGCCTGGTGTCGTGCTCATGTGCTTCCTCCTGAAGGCTTAGCGGACTACAGTCCGTCTTATGAATGACAGTACCGGACCGCAGTCCGCTTCACAACGGGGTCTGCCGGTGGTGGGCGAACCGCGCCCGGAACGTGCCGACGCGCGGCGCAATCGGCTGCGCGTGCTGGAGGCGGCCGACCGGCTTTTCACCGAGCACGGGGTGAAGAATGTTTCCCTCGACGCGATCGCCGCGGAGGCAGGCGTGGGGAAGGGCACGGTCTTCCGCCGGTTCGGCGACCGCGCCGGCCTGGCGGTCGCGCTACTCGACGAGCGCGAGCAGGAACTCCAGGCGAAGATCCTCAGCGGCCCGCCGCCGCTCGGCCCCGGTGCGCCGCCGCTCATCCGCGTGATGGCGTTCCTCGACGCCTACCTGGACCTCCTCGACCGCCACGTCGAACTGTTCATGGACAGCGAGAACGCCTCAGACGGCGCCCGCTATCGAATCGGCTCGTACCACCTCTGGCACCGCCACCTCTCCCACCTGATCGAAGCGGCGCACCCCACCCTTGACGCCGACTACACCGCCCACGTCCTACTCGCCCCGTTAGCCGCCGACCTCCACAACGCCCTCCGCACCCAGGGCTTCGACCTCGACCGCATGAAGTCCGGCCTCCGCGCGGTGGCTAAAGCCTTGCTGCCAGCCTGATTTCGGGCAGGTCGTTCAGCGAGGAGTGGGTACGGTCGCCGGTCTCGACGAAGCCGTACGTCGTGTAGAACCGGCGCGCTCGGGCGTTTGCCTCCAGCACCCACAGCCATACATTCACGCAGCCGGCCTCACGGAGATCGCTGCAGGCGGCGTTGGCGAGCGCTCGCCCCGCGCCGACGCCCCAGTGGGAGGGATGGACGAAGAGGGCGTACAACTCGCCGGTCTTCGGTGGTGCCGACGGATCACGCTCGGGCCCGACCCCGGCGTACCCGACGATCCGATCGTTGACGGCGGCAACATACAGGCGTGAGCGGCCGGCTGCGATGCTCTCCGTCCACGAGGCGGCGATCGAGGCGGGATCCATTGCGTCCAGGAAGTCCTGCGGCACCAAACCGCTGAACGCACCCCGCCAACTGGCTATGCGCGCATGCGCTGCGCCGAGCAGGTCGCCAGGGCGAGCGAGCCGCGTCACGAGCTGGTCGCCCGGCGTGCGCATGCCAGGCAAGGGCGGTTCGCCGCTTGGCGCGGACGTGGTCAGTTGGGCTTTTCTTCGTGCGTGGCTTGGGCTTTGGCGAGGCGTTCGCGGGCTCCGTCGAGCCAGCGTTGGCAGGTGGTGGCGAGTTCTTCGCCGCGTTCCCACAGGGCCAGGGATTCTTCGAGGCTGGTGCCGCCGGCTTCCAGTTTGCGGACTACGTCGACGAGCTCCTCGCGGGCCTGCTCGTAGGTCATCTCGGGTCGGTCGGCGCTCACTTGTTCTCCTCGGACTTGACTTCGACCGCGAAGCGGCCGTCGGTGACGCGTGCCTGCAGCACGTCACCGGGCGCCACCTGCGCCACTTCCCGGACGGCGGTGCCATCCGCCAGCTGCAGCACGGAGTACCCGCGCTCCAGCGTCGCCTTCGGGGACAGCGCCCGCACGCTCGCCAGCCGGTGCGCGATGTCGTCGCTCGCGCGATCCAGCCGATGCGTCAGCGTACGGCGGCTGCGCTCGATGAGTGCCGCGACCTCGTCGGAGCGTCGCTGCAGATCCGTGACGGGAGCTGCTAGCGCCGGACGCGAACGGATCGCGGCCAGCGCGTGCATCTCCCGGTCCAGCCACGACGTGATCGCCCGCAGGCCGCGTTCGCGCAGCAGCCGCACGCCGTCCAGCTCCTCGCGTACGTCAGGCACGATCCGCTTCGCGGCGTCGGTCGGCGTCGAGGCGCGCAGGTCCGCGACCAGGTCGAGCAGCGGCGAGTCCGGCTCGTGCCCGATCGCGCTCACCACCGGCGTACTCGTCTTCGATACCGCGCGGATCAGCCCCTCGTCGGAGAATGGCAGCAGATCCTCCAGCGAGCCGCCGCCGCGCGCGATCACGATCACCTCGACCGAGTCGTCCGCGTCGAGCTTCCGCAGCGCCGTCATCACCTCGCTGGCCGCCGACGGGCCCTGCACCGAGGCGTACTCGATCCGGAACGCGACCGCCGGCCACCGCCGCTTCGCGTTCTCGAGCACGTCGCGCTCCGCCGCCGAGTCGCGCCCGCAGATCAGGCCGATCGTGTGGGGGAGGAACGGCAGCTTCTTCTTCCGGTACGGCTCGAACAGTCCCTCGGCCGCGAGCAACTGCTTCAGCCGCTCGATCCGGGCCAGCAGTTCACCGATGCCGACGTGGCGGATCTCGCTGACCGCGAGCGCGAGCGTGCCGCGGCGGGCGAAGAAGTTCGGCTTGGCGTGCACGAGGACCCGCGAGCCGTCGTGGACCTCGACCGTCTCGAACACCCGCCGGTTGCAGGTGAACCGGAGCGAGATGTCCGCGTCGGTGTCCCGCAGCGTGCCGAACACCGTCGTCGTACCGCGTCCGATCGAGACGTCCGTCAGCTGCCCCTCGACCCACACGGCGCCGAGCTGGTTGATCCAGCCGGCAATACCGTTCGCAATCGTGCGAACGGCCGCAGGCGCTTCCGGCGACGTCTCCAAAGCCACGCCCCAGACCCTACGGCCCGCCACGGACATTCCCTAACGTTGAGTAATGCGCCCTCTCTTGCTGTTGGATGTCGACGGCCCGCTCAACCCACACCGCGCCGACGGGATCCCACCCGGCTACCGGGAGCACGAGATCACCGAGGGTACGAAGACGTGGCGACTGCTCCTCAACCCGCAACACGGGGTGGAGCTCAACAAGCTGGCGAGCACCTTCGACCTGGTCTGGGCCACCAGCTGGGAACACGGCGCCAACCGCCTCCTCGGGCCAGTCCTTGGTCTGCCCGAGCTCCCGACGATCACCTGGTCGGACCGGCGGCCGGTGCCCCAGGGTTCCTGGAAGGCGCCGTACGTCGCGGACTGGGTCGGCGACCGGCCCTTCATCTGGGTGGATGACGAGGTGGGGGAGTCGGAGTTCACGGCGGATCATCAGCTGGTCTATCCGGTGGATGCCCGGATCGGCTTGACTGCAACGGATTTCGCGGCGATCCGGTCCTGGGCCGACGGAAAATCCTTTGCGGGCAAGGCGTTTCCCACGCATCCTTGAGGTGCTGGCAACACCTCCCACGGGGGAGCCGTCCGGACAGGGCGGACGGCTCCTCGACTTCCGATGGTGATGCTGCTCACAAAGCCTGTGACGCCGGTGGTCCCGCCCGTCGTGCGGATCCGGCCGCGTTAACCCCGGCCCGTACCATGGGGATCGTGACTGCCCAGCCTGAGGACACTGGTACGACGACCGCCGTAGAGACCAAGCGGGTGCTGCTCGCGGCGCCGCGGGGGTACTGCGCGGGCGTGGATCGGGCCGTGGTGGCGGTGGAGAAGGCGATCGATCTGTACGGGCCTCCGGTGTATGTGCGCAAGGAGATCGTGCACAACAAGTACGTCGTAGAGACCCTGCAGAAGCGCGGCGCGATCTTCGTCGACGAGACCGCTGAGGTGCCGGAGGGGGAGACCGTCATCTTCTCCGCGCACGGTGTCGCCCCGGTCGTGCACCAGGAGGCGGCCGCGCGGCAGTTGAAGACGATCGACGCGACCTGCCCGCTGGTCACAAAGGTCCACCACGAGGCGAAGCGGTTCGCCGCGACCGACTACGACATCCTGCTGATCGGTCACGAGGGCCACGAAGAGGTCATCGGCACCTCCGGCGAGGCGCCGGAGCACGTCCACCTCGTCGACGGGCCTGACGACGTACCGAACGTCACTGTCCGCGACCCGGAGAAGGTCGTCTGGCTGTCGCAAACCACGCTCTCCGTCGACGAAACGATGGAGACCGTACGCCGCCTGCGCGAGCGGTTCCCGAGCCTGCAGGACCCGCCGAGCGACGACATCTGCTACGCCACGCAGAACCGTCAGGCCGCGGTGAAGAAGCTCGCTCCCGAGGCCGACCTGATGATCGTCGTCGGCTCCCGCAACTCGTCGAACTCGGTGCGCCTGGTCGAGGTCGCGGTCGAGCACGGCGCGAAGGCCGGCTACCTGGTCGACTACGCCGACGAGATCGATGAGGCCTGGCTCGAGGGCGTCGACTCGGTCGGCGTCAGCAGCGGTGCGAGCGTCCCGGAGGTGCTGGTCCGCGACGTACTGCGCTGGCTCGCCGAGCGCGGCTACGGCGACGTACGGGAGATCACCACCGCGGAGGAGAGCCTCACGTTCGCCCTCCCCCGCGACCTCCGCACCGACCTGAAGGCCGCCGGCCTCCCCACCACCGGCACCTCGGACCACGCGTGGACTATCTGACCGTCACCCGAGTGGTCTTGGTGACCGGCTTCCAGCCGCTCGCGCTGCAGTAGTTGACCGTGTACTTGAAGGTGTAGGTGCCGGCCTTCGCGTACGTGTGGGTGCCTGACGCGTTGGGCAGCCCGGAGTCGTTCATCAGCGTGTAGGTCTGCTTCTTGCTGATGCGCTGGGTTCCGCTCACGCAGTTGACCGCGCCGGCGTCGGAGCCGCTCTGCTGACCGTCACCGAAGAAGTACTGCGTCCCACCCAGCAGGTCGACGAAGTCGATGCCCGAGGTCGAGAGCGGTCGGCCGTTCTCGCCGGTCGGCACCAGCGTGCTTCCCGACAGCGTCACCTTGAAGGTCACGCTGCGGCCCTGGACGGTCGACTTCAGCGAAACGTGCACCCCGAGCGGCGGGGCGACCGGCGGCGCGACCGGCGTGCTCGACGTCGAGCTCGGCGGCGGGTTGCCGGTGGTCCGGGTGGAGGGCGGCGGCGTGTTCGGTGTGTGGATCGCGTTGCTTGCCGAGTTCGTTGTGCCCGAGGTCGTCGGCACCGCGGAGGTGGGCGCCGGTGTGACGATCGTCGTCGGCGCGCTCGGCGAGTTGGACACCGGCGGGCGGCCGTTGACGTCGGTGACGTTGGTGATCGCAAGGGCGACGGCGACCACGGCGGCGGCGGCCAGTATGACGGCACCGGCAGTGCGGCGGCGTCGTACCGTCCGGACCCGGGCGAACACGGCCTGGCTTGGCAAGGTGCTCGGCGGCGGCGGATCGGCAACGAGCTGCTCGAACTTCTGCTTGAGATCGTCAGTCATGGTCGGGCCTCCTTCTGGACCGGAGTGGACATCGCGGTGATCAGCTCGTGCTCGCGGAGTCTGGCCAGCCCGCGGGAGACGCTCGACTTGACGGTGCCGACCGAGCAGCCCATGATCTGCGCGATCTCGGCCTCCGGCAGATCCTCGAAGTACCGCAGTACCAGCGCTGCGCGGGTACGGCGCGGCAGCGTTGCGAGCGCCCGCAGCAGCAGATCCCGGTCGTCGATCGACCCGTACTGCTCCTGCGCCCGGTGCTCGGGCAGCTGCTCGGTCGGTGTCTCGCCGCGCCACTTCCGGCGCCACCACTGCGTGCTGGTGTTCACCATCACGGTCCTGGTGTAACTCTCCAGCGCGGCGCTGCTGCGCAGGGAGTTCCGGTGGAACCACACCTTGGTCAGCGCGCTCTGCACCAGGTCCTCGGCCTGGTGCCATTCACCGGTCAGCAGATACCCGAACCTCTGCAGTGCGGTGAACCGGCCGTCCACGAACTCGGCGAATTCGTGGTCGCGTCCTGGATCCATCCCAACCCCCATCTCGTTCAACTCGGTCAGACTTGTGATGCCCGAGCGGGCCGGAAAGGTTGAGCGCCGACGCGGAAGGATTTCAGACCGCGTCGTACTGCGTCTGGGCTTTGGTGATGGCGGGCATGTGGGTCTCGGCCCAGGTGGTGAGGACGCTGATCGGGTCGATCAGGGACGCGCCCATCGGGGTGAGCGTGTAGACGACGCGGGGCGGGATCTCGGCGAAGACCTCGCGGCTGACGAGACCGTCGCGCTCCATCCGGCGCAGGGTCTGGGTCAGGACCTTCGGCGCGATCCGGCCGATACCGTCGCGGAGCTCGGTGAAGCGGAGCGGGCCGTCGCGCAGCAGCAGGACGACGAGCACCGTCCATTTGTCGCCGATCCGGTCGAGGATCACCCGGGTCGGGCAGTTCGGGTCGAACACGTTCCCTTTGGTTACCACAAGGTACTTATAGCACGTTGAAGTAGCCAGTTACCAATAGATACCGTTGGCGCGATCGCAGACGAAAGGACAACGATGAAGATCGCGGTGTACGGGGCAAGTGGCATGGTCGGCAGCCGGATCGTGGCCGAGGCAGTGAGCCGCGGCCATGAGGTGGCCGGCGTCACCCGGTCGGGCGGCGAGCTGCCCGCCGACGTCCGCGCGGTGCAGGCGAACGCCGGGGACATCGCGTCGGCGAAGGAGCTTGCGGCCGAGTCGGACGCGCTGGTGGCGGCGATCGGGCCGAGCCGGACCGGCGGCGACCACCAGGACTACCTGGACGCGATCGACAACCTGATCGCCGCGGTACAGGGGACGGCGACCCGGTTGATCGTGGTCGGCGGCGCCGGCAGCTTGGTTGTCAACGGCAACCGTGTGGTGGACAGCCCGGACTTCCCGGCCGAGTACAAGAACGAGTCGCTGACCGTCTCGCAGGCGCTCGAGAACCTGCGAGCGAGCGACGTCAACTGGACCATGCTGTCCCCGGCCTTCGTGATCGCCCCGGGTGAGCGTACCGGTGTCTTCCGCCTCGGCCAGGACGAGCCGATCGGCGAGCACATCTCCGCCGAGGACTACGCGGTTGCCCTGGTCAACGAACTCGAGCAGCCGGCCCACAACAAGCAGCGCTTCACGCTGGGGTACTGAGAGGTTTGCCGAGGTAGCCGCGGGCCAGCATCGTCACCCATTGGTAGACGGCGTCCTCCGCGGGCGCCAGCGGACCGGGCCGGAAGTGCGGGGACTCGGCGCCGCGCTGGACCGATTCACACGCCGCCCAGTCCTCGCGGTTCGTGATGTCCCAGAACTCCACGGCGTACGACGGATCCTTGACCTCGGGCCGGAAGTACCAGGAGCACTCGATCGCGGTCAGGCTCGGCGTACGTGGCTCCAGGCGATGCGTCATCACGTAGTCGGGGTGGAGCGAGATCAGCAGGTTGGGGAACAGGCCGAGGTAGTTCACCCGTCGCGGGTCAACGCCCTCGAGGGGTACTCCGTGTGACCGGCCGTCGAGCGACATCGTCTCGGCGTCCGGTCGCAGGTCCATCAGCCCGCCGACCCACGCGCCGGGCAGATTCCAGTTGTCGCCCGACGTCGGCGGCGACACCTTGCACAGCTCGGGATGGATCAGCGGGCAGTGGTAGCACTCGTGGTAGTTCTCCACGATCGTCTTCCAGTTCGACGCGACGTCGTATGCGTGCCGGGCCTTCAGAACAAGGGATTCCGGCGCGTACGGCGCGACCAGTTCGGTCAGGCCACCGACGTGATCCGCGAACGACGTCGCCGTACCGGTCGCGTTGACGAACAGCCAGCCCTGCCAGACCTCGGCCGGCAGCTCGACCAGACCATACGGTTTGGTATGGAAGGAATCGCCCATCCGCGGTGCCGTCTTCACCGAGCCGTCCAGCTCGTACGACCAGCCGTGGTACGGGCAGACGACCGCACGCCGCTCGCTCGTCTCGTTGCGCTGGAGCAGTTCGTGACCGCGATGCCGGCAGGTGTTCGCGAACGCCCGCGGTCGCTCGCCGAACGTCACGATCGCCGCGATATCGCCGACCGTCACCTCGCGGTACGTCGTACCGTCCGACAACTCGTCGACGCGGCCGAGGCAGGTCCACGTACCGGCGAAGAAATGCCGGCGTTCCCAGGCCAGCACGGCAGGATCGGTGTACGCCTCGCGCGGCAGCATGACCGATTCACCATGCGGCCGCAACGAAGCCTCCAAGGCGCGGGGATCGAGTGGCATCATCTGCCAACTGTAAGTGCCGGGTAAGCGGTGTGGATTGGCGCTATCGGCGCCCAGGCACGCACCTCGCGGCACTTGGCCAGCGCCCACGATGCTCCGCATCGAGGCCACTGACCAAGCACCCCGATGCACGCACCTGGACGCCGCTATCGCTCAACCCACACCGCTTACCCGGCACTGCGGGCGAACTCCACATACTTGCCCAGTACGTAGTCCCATCCCGTGTCGTAGCTGAGGCGGGCGCGCGCTCCGTCGCCGCGGCGCTCCCAGCCGGAATGCACGAGCTGTACTTCGGTGCCGTCGCCGGTCGGCGTGAATGTGACGGTGACCTGACCGGCCTCGCTCGGATCGCCGCCCGGGTGCCAGCTGAACCCGACCGTTGTCGGCGGATCCCAGTCCGACACCGTGCCCCAGGTCGCGAGCTCGCCCTCGGCGCCGTACTCGACGATGCGGCCGCCGACGGCGCCTTCCATCTGGACCTCGTTCGCTGCGGCGCCGCCGACCGAGTGGCCGAACATCGGCCACCATGCCGACGTCTCGGCGGTGAATGCCTCGAACGCCCGCTCGACGCCGACCGGCACCACAACGGTCTTCACCAACGGCGAGATCTCTTGCTTCACACTCATGTCCGTTCCTCCTCGGTCCGCCTGACGTGGTCGGCGTACGCATCCAGGGCGTCGCCCCAGAACCGGTCGAGCCAATTGCGGAGTTCGTCGAGACCGGACTGGTGGACCCGGTAGATGTTCCGGGTGCCGCGCGACTCGTGCCGCACCAGACCGACCGCCCCGAGCACCTTCAGGTGCTGCGAGATCGCGGGACGGCTGACGGGCACGCGCTCGGCCAGAACACCGACCGAGCACGGCCCGCCGGTCCGCAGTGTCTCGAGGATCACGCGGCGCGTCGGGTCCCCGAGCGCATCCAGTACGGGGCCCGCCGCTTCGAGTGATCCGTAAGTTCCCACGAACGGTAAGTTGCCACTAACGAACCAAGGAGTCAAGCCTCAGTTGAACGGATCGAGGATCAGGCCCGCCTGCTGCGGGTTCCCGTCGTGGACAAGCGCCTCGTGATTGCCGACGTCGTCGAAGGCGAACCCGTACGCGCGGCCGTCGGCCATCTGGGCGTGGATGTTCTTCGAGTACTGGTTGGTGACGGCGTCCTGGTAGAAGCCGGCGTCGTTCGGATCGGGCTGGTTGGGGTTCGTCAACAGCGTGGAGCGGTTGTAGCCCGCGCAGAGCGTGCGGGAGATCGGACCGCGAACCTGGTCGTTCGGCGCGTCGAGCAGGTTGAAGCAGCCGAAGACACTGGCCGAGTCGGGCTTCTGGAAGGAGGTGACGACCGCGCCGGAGCCGTCGGTGAAGTTCATGGCGTTGCCGGAGACGCGGCCGAAGTACTTCGTGTTGGGCTGGTCGCCGAACGGCGTGACCGTCAGCGTCTGCGAGCTGTACTTCGACCAGACGCGGTTGATGTAGTCGTCCATCGCGCTCGCCGGCAGCGCGCCGGTCTCGACGCCATACAGCGGGGAGAGTGCCCGCAGGACCGACCCGTCGGATGCCTTCTGGATCAGGCCGCCCCAACCGCTGGCGTTGAGTGCGTTGTAGACCGCGTTGTAGCCGCCCGCCTTCAGGTGGCCGGTCGTGTTCCCGTTGACGCTCACGGCGTACGGCGCGGAGAACATGTCGACCTGCGTGCTGTTGATCCACAGCCCGCCGTCGTTGAGCGTGTACTCCGACCAGCTGAACAGGATGTTCCGGTTGGGGTCGCTGGGGTTCTGCACAGCGGGCTGCACCAGGCCGCCCGTGGTCAGTTTGAAGACGAGCTTCTGACCGTACGAGAAGTAGACCCGGCCGGAGAACTTCGGCATCTGGATCGTGACGGACTGGCCGTTGCCCGGTCCGGCGATGGACGCGTCCGGTGCCGGCGTCGGCGGGTTGCCGCCGGCCGGCCAGGCGTGGAACGTGCCGCTCGCGTCGGCCCAGCCCTGCTGACCGGTGGCCAGGTTCGTGCCCAAGTTGTAGATGTAAACGGCGTCGCCGCGGCCCGAGTTGTTCGTGATCGTCAACGGGATCGTCGCCGGCACTGCAGCATCCGCCGGCCGATCCGTGTGCGCCGACAGCACACCTGCAACGGTTGCGGCGGCCGCGACGACAGCCAGCATTCGCGTTCTGAACCGCATGGTTCCTCCTCACGTCGGCCCCCCGAGAGAGCGCTCTCATCGTGTCGTGAGGTGACCACCGGCTGTCAACGGCCCACCACTGTCGGCTTTCCGACAATTAGGGCTGAGGAACGCCTTCTCCGGTGAGTCCGTCGATCGATTCCCGGATCAGGTCGGCGTGGCCGGTGTGGCGGGCGTACTCCTCGATCAGGTCGACCAGGATGTAGCGCAGGCTCGGCGAAGTCCCGTCGCGCCCGGTCCACCGGGCCAGCTGGTCGACGCCGCCGTTGGCGAGCGCTTCGGTGACAGCGGCGCGGGAGCGCTCGACGGACGCCTCCCACAAGTTCATGAGGTCCTCGGACGAGTCGTCCGCCGCGCTGTGCCACTCCCAGTCCGGGTCGGCGTCCCAGTCGACCGCGTCCCACGGGGCGCCCAGCTCCCGGCCGAGCAACCGGCGGGTGAAGTACTCGTCCTCGACCAGCGCGAGGTGCTTGAGCAGTCCGCCCAGCGTCACCGTCGACGGCGGGTGCTGCTTGGTCAGTCCGGCCGCGTCCAACCCGCCGCATTTCCACGCGAAGGTACGGCGATTGCGCTCGAGCGCACCCAGCAGTGTGTCAGCTTCCGAGCCGGCGACCGGTGGTCCGGTGAGGATGTCCATGGCGAGGAGGGTATCGATGGTTCCGGACGATCGCCGTCCGGAACATCTATCCGGCCTGGGTGGGTGGCCAGCGTCTGGTGGGTTCGGGGTCCTCGATGGCCAGGAACTCGGGCGCGGTGAGCGGGCGGACCGACGCCTCGATCGACTCCATCGCGGTCAGCTCGGACTCGGTGACGTGCAGATCGCGGAGCTTGCGCGCGGTGATGAAGACGCGGCGCTCGAACGAACCGACCGTGCCGTTGTAGGCCTCGACCGCGGACGTCAGCGATCGACCTACCCGGCCGAGGTGTTCGCCCATCGTGCTGAGTCGCTCGTACAGCTCGCGGCCGAGCTCGAAGACCTGCTGCGCCGACTCGGTCAGCGCCGACTGATTCCACGCGTACGCCGCCGCGCGCAGCGTCGCGATCAGCGTCGTCGGCGTCGCCAGGATCACGCGGCGCTCAGCGGCGTACTCGAGCAGGGACGGCTCCGTGTCGAGCGCCGCGGACAGGAACGACTCTCCTGGCACGAACAGGATGACGAACTCCGGCGATGGCGACAGCCGCGTCCAGTACGCCTTCGACGCGAGTTGGTCGACATGTGTCCGCAGATGGCGAGCATGCGCGCGCAGTCGATCCTCGCGGTACGACGCGTCGTCGGACTCGCTCGCATCGAGGAACGCGGCCAGCGGGACCTTCGAGTCGACGACGATGTTCTTGCCCTCGGCAAGCCTCACGACCAGGTCAGGCCGCAGAACGCCGTCCTCGCCGAACGTCGTTGTCTGCTCGGTGAAGTCGCAGTGCGCGACCATCCCGGCCAGCTCGACCGTACGCCGCAGGTGCAGCTCGCCCCATCGTCCGCGCACCTGTGGTTTTCGCAGTGCGGTCGACAGCGATGCCGTCTCGCGTCGCAGTGCCTCGCCGCTCATCCGCACCTCGTTGACCTGTTGGTGCAGCTGGCTCTGCCAGGCGGCGCGCCCCTTCTCGAGCTGATTCAGCTGCGCGTGCAGGCGATCGAGCGCATCCTTGACGACAGCCTGGCCGCCCATCTGTTGGCCGACCGACGTCCGCTCCTGCGTCAGCTCGACCACACGATCCTCGGCCGCATCCCGCTCGGCCGTGATCCGCGCCAGCTTGGCGCCGTCGCGCCCGCGCACCCACAAGACACCGAACGCAGCACCCAACAGCAGCCCCACCGCGAGGAAGAGCAGCACCAACAACACCGTCGTACCGGACATGTCACTGATAGTGCCGAAGCCCACCGACAGTTTCTGACGACTACGCCTGATGCCGGGGTGTCGCCTCGATGATGAACGACTGGCCGCCCGTGGGAACGACGTCGCTGAGACCGAGGCCGGCCGCGGCGAACAACGCTTCGTACTGATCGGTGGTTCGCTCCCGCCCGCCGGTCATAACCAGCATGTTGAGGTCGGAGAACGCCGTACCGACGGGGTCGGGCGAGCGGTCCAGGAGCTGTTCCACCAGGAGTACGCGCCCGTCGGCGGGCAGCGCACGGCGGCAGGTGCGGAGGATCTGGATCGACTCGGCATCCGCCCAGTCGTGGATCACCGACTTCAGGACCATTGCGTCGCCGGCCGGAACGCTCTCGAAGAAGTTGCCTCCGACGACTTTGCAGCGCGCTGCGACACCGGATGCCGCGAGCACGTCGTCCGCACCCGCGACCACGTCGGGCTGGTCGAACAACACCCCACTGACCGACGGGTTGCGCTCGAGGATCCTGGCCAGCAACTGCCCGCGACCCCCGCCGATGTCGACGACGGTCTGGTAGCGGCTGAAGTCGTACGCCGCAGGGACAGCATCGGCCACGGCGTCCGACCTGGACGTCATTGCCGCGTCGAACGCCGCCTGCTCGTCCGGATGCTTGGCGCGGTACTCCCACACCGGCTCTCCGTGCACGGCCGGAAAGGCCGTCTCGCCGGTGCGGATGCTCTGTTCGAGACCGGTGTACGCCTCCCAGTGCGACCCGGTGCCGATGAACCGTGCCCAGCCGGCCACCGAGTGCGGTGCGTCGACCCGCAGCGCCGCGCCCAGTTCTGTGTTGGCGAACGCGTCACCGTCTGCCGTGTAGAGGCCGAGAGCGGTGAGCGCATGCATCAGCCGGGCCAGCGACTCTTCGTCCGTGCCGGTCGACGAGGCGAGTTCCGTCAGGCTCTTCGGGCTGGTCGCGAGCAGGTCGCTGATTCCCAGCCGGGCGGCGACGTGGATCGCCTGTGTCACTTGGTATCCGCCGGCCAGCCGCTGCAGTTCCCGGGAAGCATCCATGGCGCATTCTGCGCCGGTAGCGGTCAGCAGTCCATGGCTGGGAAGCTGTAGCCCTGGGCCTTCAGCAGCGGGAGGACCTTGTCGAGGGCCGCGACGGTCTGGGCGCGGTTGCCGCCGCCGTCGTGCATCAGGATGATGTTGTGGTTGTGCGCGTGGGTCATGATGTTGTGCACGATCGCCGTCGTCCCGGGGCGGGCCCAGTCGCGCGGGTCGACGTCCCAGAGCACCTGGACCATCCCGGCAGCCTTGATGTCAGCCCGGACTTTCGGGTTCGACGCGCCGTACGGCGGGCGGAAGCAGGTCGACTTCGGTCCGTCGAAGATCTCGTGGTGCCGCCGGGCCGGTGTGATCGCGGTCAGCTGCGGGTGCGTGATCGAGTGGCTGCCGATCGTGTTGCCGGCGGCAAGCACCTGCTCTCGCAGCCCCGGGTGGGCGGTCTGCATCGCGCCGAGCTCGAAAAACGTCGCGTGGGCGCCGTACTTCGCGAGCACCTGCAGCACCTTCGGGGTCCAGGCCGGATCCGGGCCGTCGTCGAAGCTGAAGAACAGCACCTTTTTGTTGCCTGTGGCAAGCGCTGCGGTCGGATCCGGCGCCGGCTTGCGGGGCGTCGACGGCGGTGCGTTGAGCGTCGGCGTGTCGGTCGGTGTCGGCGACGGCGTGGTGGACGTCGAGGTCTGCGTGGTTGCCGCGGTCGGTTCCGGCTGGCGTTGGTGGCTGAGCGCCAGGACCAGTAGCGACCCGGCGACGACGGCCAGCGCCACACCGGTCGCGACGAAGGCGGCAAGCTTTCGCGACATCATGCTCCCCTTGCAAAATCGGGCGGTTGTTCCCCAGCAACAGCTCCCCCTCAGGAGCCTCACACCCCTGAAGACGCCTTACCCGTCAGCAGGGTTGGCATTGTGATGTTGCGGTGCGATCTCGACTGTTGCAGCCGTGCCACGGTGGTACAGCCGGCCCTCGAGCGACTTCACGCTGGCGACCAGCACGAAGCTCATGCTGACCAGCAACGACCACGCTCCGAACTTCGCGGGGTGGACGAGATGCCACACGTTGACCTGGTCGGGGTAGTTCCACGCGTCGAGGAACGTTCCGGCGTTCTCGGCGATCCACAGGAAGAATCCGATCAGCGCGAACGAGACCGCGAGCGGCATGCGATACCGGCGTACGCCGACGGTGAAGAAGACCCAGGTACGTCGGAGCACGATGAGTAGACCGAGCGCGATCGGGATGCGCAGGTCGGGGAGCCACTGGTGGGTGAAGAAGTTCGCGTAGATCAGGACCGCGAAGATTGTGGTCAGGAAGGGGCGGTAGTTGCTGACGCGAAGGTCGAACCGCCGCCAGGCCTGGCACAGGTAGCTGCCGACGGCGGCGTACATGAAACCGGCGAACAGCGGTACGCCGGCGATCTTCGTCACGGCGTCGCCCGGGTACTGCCACGAGCCGACGCGCACCTTGAAGAGCTCGAGCCCGAGGCCGACCAGGTGGAATCCGAAGATCACCGCGACCTCACGCCACGTCTCCAGGCGGACCACCCAGAACAGCAACGTCAGGCCGATGCAGTAAATCAGCAAGGCGTCGTACCGGGCGATCGGCAGGTCGACGTACTTCGAGATCGCCAGGCCCGCGAACAGGAACGCCGGGAACAGGCAGGACACCAGCTCCAGGCAGCCGAACCGCAGGAATTGCAGGCAGGCGAACACGAAGCGTGAGGGGATGCCGACGCGATCCGTCCAAGTGGTCACAGACTGGAGACGTCGCTTGCTTGCCGCTGGTTGGGACCCGATAAATGAACGGTTGGGGAGGTGTGGCGATGGATCCGAGGATTGTGTACGAGACCGACCGGCTCGTGGTGCGCGATTGGGTCGACACGGACGGCGACCGGGTGTTCGACATCTATCGGCGCTGGGAGGTGTCGCGCTGGCTCGGCGCCTCGCCCCGGGTGATGGCGGATCGTGACACGGCCGGTCGCACGATCGAGCGGTGGAACGAGCGCAACCGCGATGCGACGTACGGCGTGTGGGCGGTCGAGGAGCGGGACACGGCGACGGTCGCAGGGACCGTGTTGCTCATGCCGCTGCCCGAGCCGTCGGACGGGAGCGCGAGCCGCGGCGAGGTCGAGGTCGGCTGGCATTTCCATCCCGACGCGTGGGGCCGCGGGCTGGCGACCGAGTCGGCGCGCGGCGCGATCTCCCACGGGTTCAAGGCCGGGCTGAGCGAGATCTACGCGGTGGTGCGCCCGGACAACGTCGCGTCGCTGGCCGTGTGCGGTCGATTGGGGATGCGTCCGCTGGGCCGGGTGGAACGCTGGTACGGCACCTCACTGGAGGCATTCGTCCTGTGACGATTGGGGTACTTCGGCGTGGAGGGCGTGTCTCCCAATCCCACGCCTACTGCGCGGCACTCGGCGGGCACCTCGCCGTGCTGGAGCGAAGGGAACGATGAAACCACATCGATCCCTCCGCTCCAGCACGCCGAGGCACTCCGCCGAGCACCTGCTCGCTACGGCGTGGAATTGGGAGACACGCCCTGGCCGCGTAACCTTGACGCCCGTGGCACTCACCATCGGAATCGTCGGGCTCCCCAATGCGGGCAAGTCCACCCTGTTCAACGCGCTGACCAAGAACGACGTGCTCGCCGCGAACTACCCGTTCGCGACCATCGAGCCGAACGTCGGGGTGGTCGGCGTACCGGATGCACGGCTGGGCAAGCTGGCCGAGCTGTACGACTCCGCGAAGGTGATCCCCGCCACCGTCCAGTTCGTCGACATCGCCGGCATCGTCCGCGGCGCGTCGGAGGGTGAGGGGCTGGGCAACAAGTTCCTCAGCCACATCCGCGAGTCGGACGCGATCTGCCAGGTCACCCGGGTGTTCCGCGACGACGACGTCACCCACGTCGACGGCAAGGTCTCGCCGTCCGACGACATCTCCACGATCCAGACCGAGCTGATCCTCGCCGACTTGCAGACTGTCGAGAAGGCGATCCCGCGGCTGGAGAAGGAAGCCCGGCTGAAGAAGGAGTCGGTCGCCGTCCTCGACGCGGTCCGCGAGGCGCAGAAGCACCTCGAGGCCGGTACGCCGATCATCGCGACCGACGTGGATCGCGACGCGATCCGCCAGTTGATGCTGATGACCGCCAAGCCGTACCTGTACGTCTTCAACTGCGACGCCGACGAACTCGCCGACGAATCGCTGAAGCAGCAGATGCGGGACCTGGTCGCGCCGGCCGAGGCGATCTTCCTGGACGCGAAGTTCGAGGCCGAGCTGGTCGAGCTCGGCGACGAGGACGAGGCCCGCGAGATGCTGTCCGAGATGGGCATCGAGGAGCCCGGCCTCGACGTACTGGCCCGGGTCGGCTTCGACACGCTCGGCCTGCAGACGTACCTGACGGCCGGCCCGAAGGAATCCCGGGCCTGGACGATCAAGCGCGGCGCCACCGCCCCCGAGGCCGCCGGCGTCATCCACACCGACTTCCAGCGCGGCTTCATCAAGGCCGAGATCGTCTCCTTCGACGACCTCATGTCCGCCGGATCCATGACTGCCGCCCGCTCCGCCGGCAAGGTCCGAATGGAAGGCAAGGACTACGTGATGCAGGACGGCGACGTCGTGGAGTTCCGCTTCAACGTGTAGGACTTACCGGCATGGCAGACCTGCAACAGTTCGAAGACGACTACGACCGCGCCGAAGCGGCGTACATCAGTGCTTTGCGTGCGGATCTTTCCAGGACTGACTTGGCGGACCTGGCAGGTGTCGTCGCGGCCGCGGCCGCGGAGTTCAACACAGAGGCATACCGCAACCTCCAAACCTCCTCCGGCGACGACCGCGAAGAACTCGACCGCCTGACCGACCTCACTGAAACCCTCAGCGAACTCTGGTCCGACATCCACAGTGCCTACCTAGGCCAGTAGTTGTCGCAGTCGCTCGGGAACTGTCAGGCCCGGAATCTCTGACTGTTTGTCGGCAATCGCTCGACGCAGGAGTCGCTGGTCGATCGGCGTGCGGGCGATGGTCGCGTCGATCCGGGCATCCTGCCGTCGGGCCATCATGGTGGCGAGTTGTACCTCGATCGGGACGGTCGGGATGGGTTGGCCGCCGCAGGTGAGGGTCTGGCGTTCACGCCATACCAGCGGGCTTCGGGTCTCGACCATCAGTTCGGCGACGTGGGGTATGTCGATGTAGGCCAGCTCCACCTTGACGTCATTGATCATCCAGCGGCCGAAGTGCCAGCGCTCGTCCGCGTCGCCCCACTGAAGGGCCGGTTGGGCGAGCGTGCTGAACCACAGGTTTGGGGCAGGCGGCTCGGATGGTGTCGGCAGGACGGTTGCCGCGCGGGTGATGTCGTCGGCAGCGAGTACGGCGATGTCGATGTCGCCCGGGACGATCGCGACTCCGCGAAGTGCCGTCGCCGCGCTGCCGATGAGCATCCAGTCGACGTGGACGTTGTTCAGCCGCGCGGCGACGGTCGCCAACGTTGTCGTCCACATGCTTGGCGAAGCTAGCTGCCGCCACCGACATTCTCGGGCCGGGCGGACATCGACGTACCTGCCGACAGGATCGACGACGTGCGTGCTGCCCGCCAGCACCCAGGTCCCATCGAGCCCCGCCCGTTCCTTCGTCGTGGGGTGGTGTGCTCGGTAGCCTCGCGGGGTGAACAGTCGTTGGTGGTGGCTGGTGAGGGGCGGGTGGTTGCGGGTTCGGGGGTTGACGGGGGACTTCAGGCGCGCGGAGGACAGTGAGCGGGCTCGGCGGTTCAGTGCGGAGTGGGAGCGGGTTTGGCCGGGGTGTCAGCCGATGGTGGAGTCGTTTCGAGGGTGGGAGCGGTTTTACAGCTTGCCTCGGGGGAAGCGGTATGCGGATACGGCTGAGGAGTACGACGAGATTGTTCGGCGGCACCGCGCCGTACTGGAGGCTGTTTCGGGTGGGCTGCGGAGTGAGCAGTTGGTGGTGATCGGGCGGGACTACGGGCCGCGGGATCTGGCGACCGGGTGGACGCGGCGGTATCTGCCGGGGGCCTGGCCGTGGCGGCGGTGGTTTGGGGGCGAGAGTTGGAGCTTCTTCTGGGTGAAATCCGGGCTGACGGATGCCGAGTTGGATCGGCTGCTCGTCGCGACTGCGGATGACCAGACCGATCTGATCGTGGTCGGGCCGGGGCTCGGGTGGATCTACGCGCCGTACGACGGCGGTGGTGATGTGCTCGCGCCTGATCAGGACGTGCTGCGGGAGAGGTTCTCCGAGTGGCTGCCGGATTGATAGATGGCGAGCGCGGCTTCGTGGACCAGCGTGATTAGTTCGGGTGGGTCTAGGACGATGGCGGCGCCGGCTTGGGCTAGGACGGCGGCGCGGGCTTCGTGGGGGGATTCCAGGTCGGTGTGGAGGATCCACCAGCCGTTGTCGGCGGGGACCATTGGGTGGGTGGGGCGGAAGCGGCGTACTGCGTGGTCGCGGACTTTGAGGGTGATGGGGTAGGAGGGGCGGGAGGCCTGGAGTTCCCGTTGGGATTGGGTCCAGTAGGTGGCCAGGTCGAAGTCGGCTGGTCTGGTGAAGGGGGTGTTGGTGAGGGTTGCCGACGTGAGGCGGGAGAGGCGGTAGGTGCGGAGGCGTCCGTCGGTGCGGGCTGCGACCAGGTACCAGGTGCGGGCCTTCGCGACCAGGCCTAAGGGCGAGACCTCGAATGCGTCGGTGCCGTCCGCGTAGATGATCGCCAGCCGCCGTTCTTCCCACAGGGCCTCGCGGCACAGGTCCAGCCAGCGTGGGGTTTCGCGGCGGTCGTCCCAGCCGGCGTGGTCGATGAGGAGGCGCTGGCGGGCGTACTCGGCTTCGCGGCGCGTCCCTTCGGGAAGTGACGCGATCAGCTTGGTGACGGCCTGATCGCTGGAGGCGTCGAGGCCGAGGTCGGCCAGTACGTGCGCGGTCGCGCCGACGAAGACGGACATGACTTCCGACGGCGTGAGCCCGGTGATCCGCGTGCGGTAGTCGGGCAGGAGCGTCCATCCACCACCACGCCCGCGGATCGAATACACGGGAACGCCGGCGAGACTCAGTACTTCGAGATCGCGCTGGATCGTGCGCGGCGAGACTCCCAGCGCGGCGGAGAGTTGCGCGACCGTCGACTGCCCGCGGGTCTGCAGGTGCAGGAGCAGGCGAAGGAGCCGTTCGGCACGCATGCACCGATCATCGCAGGAAAATAAGCCATCAATGGGCGTCTTTTCTTCCTACCGTCAGGTTCATGTCTGCCGTCGAAGTCGAAAACCTCTCGATGTCCTACCGGGCTCCGGTTCGCAAAGGCGGTCTCCGCGCCGCGCTCGGCTCGCTGGTCAAGCGCGAGTACAAGACCGTCCAGGCCCTAGACCAGATCTCGTTCACGATCGCGCCGGGCCAGGTGTCCGGCTTCATCGGCCCGAACGGCGCCGGCAAGACCACGACGATGAAGATCCTCTCCGGGATCCTGCACCCGACCGGCGGGGACGTCCGGGTCCTCGGCACGATCCCGTGGCAACGCCGCTCAACCTTCCTCAAGCGGATCGCGTTCGTCCGCGGCAGCCAACCCGTTGGCGGATCGCAGGAGCTGACCGTGATGGACTCCCTCGAATACCAGCGCCTGCTGTACGACGTCCCGCGCCCCACGTTCCGTCGTACGCTCGCCGACCTCGAAGCCCTCCTCGACCTCGAACCCCTGCTGGAACGACAACTCCGCGCGCTCAGCCTCGGCGAACGCATGCGCGTCGGCCTGGCGATGGCGCTGATCTACCGCCCCGAGGTCTTGTTCCTCGACGAGCCGACGATCGGCCTCGACGTCAGCGCCGCGAGCCAGATCCGCGAGTTCGTCTCGGAGTACGTTGAGCAGACCGGCGCGACCGTACTCCTGACCAGCCACTACATGGCCGACGTCGCCTCCCTCTGCCCGCGCCTGATCCTGATCGACCACGGCAACGTCCAGTACGACGGACCGCTCGCCGAACTGTCCGCCCGGTTGTCGCCGTACAAGCTGATCCGGATCTCCACCCAAGGCGATCCGACCGCGTTCGGCGAGGTGATCGAGAAGGCCGACGGGCAATGGGTACTGCGGGTGCCGCGGGACGAGGTGGCGGCGACGACAGGACGGTTGCTGCAGGCAATGGAAATCATGGATCTCGCCGTCGAGGAGCCGCCGTTGGAGAAGGTCATCGACCAGGCGTACCGCGAGGGGCTGCGATGAGAACCGCGGTACTACTGGGATTCCGGCTTCGCCAAGAGGTGCTGGAGTGGTCCGGCGCGTGGTGGTTCCTGCTGACGCTCGTGGTACAGGCGGTGGTCGCGCCGCTGATCGGGTTGTTCGTGTGGTCGGCCGTCTACCCTGACGATCCGTCCATTGGGCGGTACTACGTGGCAGTCATCCTGGTGACGTTGATGACGGAGTCGTTCGAGCAGCACACGTTCTCCGAGCGGATCTACGACGGGACGCTGAGCCACGAACTGCTCCGTCCGCAGCCGGTCGTGATCGGCGTCATCGGAATGAACCTCGCCATCCGCGCGTGGCTGACGTTGCTCGGGGCACCGATCGTGCTGCTCGCCGGGATCGCGCTGCAGGTCGGCTTCGACTGGTCGGCGGTGTTGCGCAGTACGCCGTACGTCGCGCTCGCCGCGGTCCTGGTTTTCCTGTGGACGTTCCTGCTCGCGCTGACCGCGTTCTGGACCGATCGCGTGCATGCGATCGTCGGCTTCGGCGGTCAGCTGACGTTCCTGCTCGGCGGTACGGCGGCGCCGATCGCGCTGCTGCCGGATACGTGGCGCCGGGTCGCCGAGGTGCTGCCGTTCTACGGCATGAACGGTCTGCCCGCGGAGATCGCCTCTGGGGGCAAGGGTTCGCTGGGATATCAACTGGTCTGGGTGGTGGTGCTGGTGGCTGTGGTGACGGTCGTGTGGCGGATCGGCGTACGGCGGTACACGGCGGTGGGATCGTGAAGCTGCTCCGACTGGTGGGTGTCGGTTTCTCGATGGCGTTGCGGCGGAGCGTGGCGTTCCGGGTCAACCTGCTGTTCGACGTACTGCTGGCATTCACAGGCCTCGGTACGGCCGTGGCGGCCGTGCTGATCGTGTTCACGCGTGCGGACAGTCTGGCGGGTTGGTCGAAGGCGGAGTTCCTGGTGTTGATCGGGACGTATCAGCTGATCACCGGATTGCGGGCGACGTTCATCGATCCGAACCTGTCGTGGTTCCCGGAGACCGGCATCCGGAACGGGAAGCTCGATGGGTATTTGCTGCAGCCGGCCTCGAGTCTGTTCCTGGCCAGCCTGTCGTTGTCCTCGCCGCTCGCGCTGATCCAGTTCGTGCTGGGCCTCGGGGTGCTCGGGTGGGGGATCGCTGGACAGTCGCTGAGCGTCGCTGGGGTGCTCAGTTGGTTGGTGCTCGTCGTCGCGGGGCTGGTCGTGACGTGGGCCCTGAGTGTGCTGCTCGCGTGCCTGGCGTTCTGGGCGCCGAAGCTGCAGTTGGACGTGTTCTTCCACTCCGCGTGGCAGCTGGGCCGCTACCCGACCGACGTCTTCGCGCGTCCGATTCGCGTCATCCTCACCTATGTGTTCCCGATGGCGCTGATCGCCTCGGTCCCATCGGCCGCGTTGCTGCGCGGGCCGCGGCTGGGAGTGCTGGTGGGTGGGGTGTTGGCGGCGGTCGCCGCAGCCGGGTTGGCGGGATTGGCGTGGCAACGGGGGCTGCGGCGCTATACCGGTGCGACGTCGTGAGCGTGCCTAAGAACAGGTAGTGGTCCCTCGCCGGCAGCGATTCTGCCGCGGCTCACGCGGGGATTGGCCTATACGTAGATATCTACGTCCTGTCGTTAGGTACGCGAAATGCGGTCGCCGGGCAGCGGCTGGTCGGGTTAGCGTCGCGGGCATGGTTGATGCCTTGTTCGGGGTGCCTCGGTTGGTGGCGATGTACGACGTGCTGGAATCCGGGCGGGGCGATCTGGAGCATTACGTCGCGATGGTGGGGGAGTTCGAGGCGCGGCAAGTGCTGGATGTGGGGTGCGGGACGGGGGAGCTGGCGTGTTGGCTGGCTCGCATCGGCGTGGAGGTCGTCGGGGTGGATCCAGCCGAGGCCTCGCTGGAGGTTGCTCGGGGCAAGGAGTTTGCGGACCGGGTGCGGTGGATCCACGGGGATGCGACGACGTTGCCCCCGCTGCAGGTGGATCTGGCAGTGATGACGGGGAACGTGGCGCAGGTGTTCCTGACCGATGAGGAGTGGGCCGCGACGCTCGACGGCGTCCATGCGGCGCTCAAGCCGGACGGACGGTTCGTGTTCGAGACGCGGGATCCGGCGCGGCGGCAGTGGGAGGAGTGGACGCGGGAGCCCACGCATCAGGTGCGGCCGGTCCCGGGCGGTGGGACGGTGGAGTGCTGGAGCGAGCTGGTCAGCGTCGAGCTGCCGTTCGTGACGTTCCGGGGGACGTACGTGTTCTCGTCGGATGGCGCCGTGCTCACATCTGACTCGACGTTGCGGTTCCGGGAGCGGGCCGAGGTCGAGGATTCGCTGGCCGCGGCCGGGTTCGCGGTGGACGACATACGAGAGGCTCCGGACCGGCCGGGCAAGGAGTGGGTCTTCGTGGCTAGGCGGCGGTGAGCAGCGCCGTCAGGGTGTGGTGAGCGGTACGGGACATGACCGGGTTGGTCTCGACGTAGTACCACAGGCAACCGATGGCCTGCGCGAACGACCAGCCCATCCCCCGACGCCATTCGTCATCGTCACTGCCCAGCGCGGTACGGAAGGCGGCGCGCGCCGTCGGGTCGAGCAGGTTCCACGCTGGCTGGAGATCCATCGCGGGGTCGGAGACCGTGAACGTGCCGACATCGATCACGCCCGCGAGCCGGCCGTCCTTGACCAGGAGGTTGCCCGGCATCAGATCGCGATGCGTCCAGGCGTCAGGCTCGGTGCGGGGCGTCGTACGGAGGTCGGCCCACAACCGGGCGAGTGCGTCGACGTCGATCAGGCCGCGGCTGCGCTCCAGCCCATCTGCGACGTACTCGTCCTGCGAGGTGAGTACGCCGCCACGCCACGAGCTGGCGAAGACCCGCCCCTCGGTCGGCTCCGCGCGCAACGCCAGTACGAATCGCGCCAGATCCTCGGCGAAGGCAGCCGATCCGGCGACGTCCGCGTCGTACGCGATCGTCCCGTCGATCCAGCTGTAGACGCTCCAGGGCTGCGGATAGTCGAGGCCCGGCGCACCGATCGCGATCGGCTCCGGCGTCGGGTACGGCGAGATGCGGCGCAACCGCCGCGCTGCCTCGGCCTCGTCCTCGAGCTCAGCACGCATCGTCGCGACGTCACCGGGCAGGATCGGTAGTCGCGCCACGAGGTCGTCGCCGATGCGGAAGAGCGCGTTCACCGTCCCGTGTGAGGACACCGAGCGGACCGCGAGCCCGCTCCACTCCGGGAACTGTTCGCGTACCAGTCCCTCGACCAGCTCGACTGTCACGCTCAGCTGACCCGCATGCATCACCACGCGCAGCAGTATCCGGGACGCCTCCTGCTACTGCACATCAATTAGCAAGGCCGGTGCCACCCGTGCCGATCCGATCCCGCGGTCCGGTCTACCGAGCCGGAATCGCACCTTGCCCTTCAACACCGTCCCGGACTCGGCCTGCCCGTCGACCAACTCCTCGCCGGGGAACAGCGTGAACGTCCACCGCTCGTTGTGCTCACAGTCCGGCGGCGTCGCACCACACTGCAACACGCGCGCACCCCACACCTGCCGAGTCATCCACTGTCGCGTGTCTTGCCCGAGTACGACGAAGTCCTCGGAGGCAATCACGTCGTTGTAGCTACCGACCGAGGGCCCGTAAGCCCCGATGACGGTCACGACCAGCTGCCACGGCCGCTTCGCCGGCAGCGCGACGCCCGCTGGTAGACGCTCATCGAAGACGTCGCCGGTGGCTACGCCGATCCGTGCCTCGATCGGGAGCGGGCGGCGGGTGTCGAGCAAGCGCGGGTCCGGCACGAGCAGTACGCCGTACTCGACCTCGTCGGCGAAGCGGGCGCCGGCGAAGTGCTCGGTGAGCGCGTGCGTTGCCTGTTCGGCACGCTTCCAGGTGTCAGGTGGGAACTCCGCAAGCAAGAACTCGCGGGTGATCGCGGGCAGGCCGCGGTTGTGGACGAGGTCGGCACTTTGGGCGGACGAGTTCCAGGCTGCGACCAGCCGATCGATGTTCATCCCGGGTCACGCTAACGGCCGGGTCGGACAGTCGTCAGTGCGAGGCGAGTGGCCGGGCGCGATCGGTGGCCAGGCGGACGGCGAAGACGGCGAGCGCGGTGCCCGTGACGTACCGGTGGATGCGCATCCAGGTCGGGCGGCGGGAGAGGAACACGGCGACGGAGCCGGCGGTGATCACGAAGACGGCGTTCATGACGACGCCGACCGTGAGTTGCGTGAGGCCGAGGACCAGGCTCTGCAGACCGAGATGCCCGCGGGAAGGGTCGAGGAACTGCGGGAGCAGCGAGATGTAGAGGATCGCGATCTTCGGGTTGAGCAGGCAGGTCAGCAGACCCATGCCGAACAGCTTGCGCGGACGGTCGGGCTCCAGCTCCTGGGTAGCGAAAACCGACGTACCGCCGGGGCGGAGTGCGTTCCAGGCGAGCCAGAGCAGGTACGCCGCGCCGGCGAGCTTCAGCGTCAGGTAGATCTCGGGGACGAGCGCGAACAGTGTGGCGAGCCCGGCGCTCGCGGCGAGCAGGTACACGAGGAAGCCGATTCCGACCCCGGCGAGCGAGATCAGACCGGCGCGGCGGCCCTGGGCGATCGAGCGGGACACCAGGTAGATCATGTTCGGCCCAGGCACGATCACCAGGCCGAGCTCGACCAGCGCGATCCCCAGCAATGCCTCGTTGCTCACCAGCATTCCGTGTCCCTCCGTCGGCGTACACCGAACCTAACAGCGGGGCTCGGAGCGCGGCCGGAGTTTTCCACAGGTGAGATCGCCGGTATTCCACTCGCGGTTCGTCTTCACCCTCGGTTAGCGTGGGGTGCGTACGCCTGACGGTTTGTGAAGGAGACGGTATGAGCGACAAGTCCAGCGAGCCGGCGGACGATCTGCAGAAGAAGTTCCGGGAAGCGCTCGAGAAGAAGAACGCCGGGAAGCACTCGCATCCGGGATCCGGGGTGCGCGGGCAGGGCGTCGGCGACGCGCACAACGACAAGCAGAAGCGCCAGTTCAGGCGCAAGTCCGGCAGCTGAAGACCGCCACTGTCCATCCATCCTCATGAGCCCCGGGTTGCCGCCCGGGGCTCGACCTTTGTCACGGCCGGGAGTGGAACTGGAGCTCGACTACAGTCGGTTGGGTGAGTGTTCCGCTGCATTACGTGGTGAAGACCCGGCTGGTTGAAGTGGTCGAGGGTCTGGGCGAGGGGGCGGCATTGCCGCCGGAGCGGGTGCTTGCGAAGGAGTTCGGGGTCTCCCGGTGGACGATGCGGCAGGCGATCCGCGAGCTGATCGCGGACGGGCGGCTGCGGGCTCGGCAGGGGCAGGGCACGTTCGTCGCGACACCGAAGCTCGTGCAGCCGCTCGCGCTGGTGAGCTACACGGAGGCGCTCCGGGCTCAGGGTCACACACCGGCGCGTGAGGTCGTGGAGTTCGATGAGCTCCCCGCCGACGCCGTACTCGCGGACCGGCTCGGCATCGCCGAGGGGGAGCCGGTTCACCGGCTGGAGCGGGTTCTGTTCGCGGACGGGCAGCCGATCGGGCTCGAGACGACGTATCTCGCCGTTGAACGCTTCCCGACCTTGAAAGCGGTGCTGGACCCGACCGGCTCGCTGTACCGGTGCCTGACCGATCAGCTCGGTGTGCGGTTCGGCGAAGGTGAGGAGCTCGTCGAGACCGTGATCGCCACCCCACGCGAAGCCGAACTCCTGAAGGCCACCCAGTCCCTCCCCATGCTCCTGCTCCACCGCACCAGCCGAGACACCGCCGGTCGCCCCATTGAAGCCGTCCGCTCCCTCTACCGAGGCGACCGAGTAGGCTTCCGCGCCACCCTCCGCCCCTAACCCACCGGCGCCCGGCCGCCCGGGTGATGCGGATCTCCAGGCCATCACAATCGCAATCCGGGCCGGCCACAGGCGGTGGACCGGCGCGTCAGGCGGATTGTGATGGCCCGGGGATCCGGATAGCTGTTCGCCGACGATTCACCGGATTGTTGATCTCCCCGCACGCGCTCTTCATTGGTCCGGACCAATCTGTGACCCGACGAGAGGAGCGGGTGTGCGGGTGGTTGTGGTCGGTGGAGGTGTCCTGGGCACGTTTCACGCCTGGGAAGCGGTACGGAGGGGCCACGAGGTGGTCCAGGTAGAGCGCGAGCTCGAGGCCCGCGGTGCCAGCGTGCGGAACTTCGGGCTGGTCTGGGTCAGCGGACGGGCTGACGGCGCCGAGGTGGAGTTGGCACAGCGGGCGCGGGATCTGTGGGCGGAGCTGCCGGCGATCGGCGTACGGGCGTCCGGCTCGCTGACCGTCTGCCGGAGCAAGGCCGAGCTGGCGGTTGCCAAGGAGGCGGCGGCCCGGCCGGATGCTGCGGCGCGCGGGTTTCAGGTGCTCGACGCGGAACAGACCCGCGAACGCAACCCGGCGTTGAAGGGCGACCTGCAAGGTGCGCTGTGGTGCGCGCGGGATGCGATCGTCGAGCCGCGTGAGGTGTTGCCGGCGCTGCGTACCGAGCTGATGAAGTCGAACCGCTACCAGTTCCTCGGGGGACGGGAAGTGCGCAACGTCCAGGACGGCCGGATCGTCGACGACCACGGTGCGACGCATGAGGGCGACCTCGTCTTCCTCTGCACCGGCGCGTGGCACCGCGGGCTGATCCGCGAGCTGACCGACGACCTTCCGGTACGCCGGGTGCGCCTGCAGATGATGCAGACGGCTCCACTCGACGACACGCTCACCACCGCGGTCGCCGACGCAGACAGTTTCCGCTACTACCCGGCGTACAAGGCCGACGAGCTGCCGCCGCAGGCTCCCGTTGCCGAGGAGCACAAGATGCAGCTGTTGATGGTCCAGCGCGCCCACGGTGGCCTGACCATTGGCGACACCCATGAGTACGACGAGCCGTTCTCGTTCGATGTGCGCAGCGAGCCGTACGAGTACCTGCGGGACACGGTCGAAAGCATTCTCGGGCGCGAGCTGCCTGCGATCACCCAGCGATGGGCAGGGGTGTATTCGCAGGCCACCAGTGACGAGGTGGTTGTACGGCGGGAAGTTGCTCGCGGCGTGCACCTGGTGACGGGACCGGGCGGGCGCGGGATGACGATGTCGCCGGCGATCGCCGAGGCGAGTTTCGAAGGGATCGGCGCATGATCCAGCTCGCGGTACTCGACATGGCTGGTACGACGGTCGCGGACGACGGCATGGTGGAACAGGCGTTCACCGCCGCGATCGGTGCCCAGGGCATCCAGCCCGGGACACCGCAGTACGAACGGATGATCGAGCATGTCCGGGCGACGATGGGTGAATCGAAGATCACCGTCTTCCGCGCACTACTCGAGCGCGAGGACGTCGCGCAGGAAGCGAACAAGGCGTTCGAGGATGCCTACAGCAACCTGATTGACGGGCTCGAGCCGATCGCCGGGGCTGAAGAGGCGATCCGGCAACTCCAGGACGCCGGGGTCAAGGTCTGCCTGACCACCGGCTTTGCCGAGACCACTCAACACCGAATCCTGACCGCACTCGGCTGGCAGACGCTGGCCGACCTCACTCTCTGTCCGGCTCAGGCGGGCCGTGGCAGACCGTATCCCGACATGGTGCTCAAGGCGCTGCTCGAGCTGAAGGCCGACAGCGTGACGAACGTTGCCGTGGCCGGAGACACCGCCTACGACATGACGACGGGGATCCGGGCCGGTGCCGGGATCGTGGCCGGCGTCCTGACAGGTGCCCACGGCAAACAACAGCTCGATGCCGCGGGTGCGACCCACGTACTCGAGTCGGTCCGGGAACTGCCCGGCCTGCTCCTCGATCGAAGGCTGGACAAGTGAAGGCACTCAAGACCCTGCTCGCCGCCACTGTGTTGCTCACGGCAACCATAAACCTGACAGCTTGTGGCGGAACCGGAGTCGCGTCGACCGGTGACGGCGCCAAGAAGACTGTCACCGTGTACACCGCGGACGGCTTGGCCGACTGGTACAAGACCCGGTTCGCCGCGTTCACCCAGAAGACCGGGATCAAGGTGCAGACCGTCGAGGCCGGCTCCGGTGAGGTGGTGTCGCGGCTGCAGAAGGAGAAGTCGAACCCGCAGGCCGACGTCGTCGTGACGCTGCCGCCGTTCATCCAGAAGGCGTCGAAGGACGGTCTGCTGCAGAAGTACGACGTACCCGGCGCCGACCAGGTGAAGGGCGTCAAGGGCGACGACTACGTCGCCGTGGTCGACAACGACCTGTGCTTCATCGCGAACCAGCAGGCGGGGACGCCGAAGACGTTCGACGATCTGCTCGACCCGAAGTTCAAGGGCAAGCTGCAGTACTCGACGCCGGGGCAGGCCGGTGACGGCACCGCCGTACTGCTGCTGCTCCAGCACCTGCTCGGCAGGCAGGGCGCGCTCGACTACCTGAAGAAGCTCGAGGCGAACAACGTCGGCCCGTCCGCATCAACCGGGAAGCTGCAGCCGAAGGTCAGCAAGGGCGAGCTGCTGGTCGCGAACGGCGACGTACAGATGAACGCGGCGTCGATCGCGAACGACAAGTCAGCGTTCAGCATCTTCTTCCCGGCGGGTGCCGACGGGAAGCGGACCACGCTCGCGCTGCCGTACGTCATGGGTCTCGGGGCTGGTGCGCCGAACGCGGACGGCGGGAAGCAGTTGATGGACTACCTGCTCTCGACAGACGCGCAGCAGACGGTCTCGAAGGACGCCTTCGGGATTCCGGCGCGGGACGACGTGAAGCCGACCGACGCGAACTTCCAGACGGTCGAGAAGGTGACGGACGGTGTCGAGGTCTGGCAGCCCGACTGGTCCACCGTGCTGAGCGACCTGGACGGCGACGTCGCGGCGTACACCAAGGCTGTGGGATGACGGTTCAGCTCGAGGACGTCACGGTTCACTTCGGCCGGACGTGCGCGCTGGAGGGGTTCGACCTGAGCGTCGCGGCCCGTGAAACGGTCGCGCTGCTCGGGCCGTCCGGGTCGGGGAAGTCGACCGCGTTGAAGGCGGTGGCCGGGTTCGTCCGGCCGACGCGCGGGCGGATCCGGCTGGGTGGGAACGACGTCACCGATCTTCCGCCTGCTCGGCGGGGGATCGGGGTGGTCGTGCAGCAGTACGCGTTGTTCCCGCATCTGCGGGTTGCGGACAACGTGGCGTTCGGGCTGCGCGCTGCACGCAAGCCGAAGGCCGAAGTGACGCGGCGGGTCGGCGAGATGCTCGAGATGGTCGGGATGGCGTCGTACGGGCGTCGGTTTCCGCGCGAGTTGTCCGGTGGGCAGCAACAGCGGGTTGCCATCGCGCGGGCGCTGGCGATCCAGCCGTCGGTGTTGCTGCTGGACGAGCCGCTTGCGGCGCTTGACGCGCAGTTGCGTGCGGACATGCTCGGCGAGCTGCAGAAGTTGCGTCGTGAGGTGCCGGAGATTGCGATCGTTTACGTCACCCACGATCAGTCGGAGGCGTTGGCGCTGGCCGACCGGATCGCGGTGATGCGCGATGCTCGACTTGTCGACATTGCGCCGGCCGCCGAGTTGTACGCCGCTCCGCCGTCGGCCTTCACCGCGTCGTTCCTGGGCGGGGCGAACCTGCTGCCCGTGGCGATGGACGAAGGCGGCGTGACGGTGGCAGGCGCCGTGATCCCGGGCCTGAAACCAGAGGAGGGCAAGAGCCTGCTGTGCATCCGGCCGCATGCAATCCGCCTGGAGCCGCCGGCGGCCGCTAGCGCGGCCGCGGCGGGTGGTGAGGGCGTGCTGGGTAGCGAAGCCCTGGGTGGTGCGGGCGCGCTGGGTGGTGCAGAGCTGGGTGGTGCGGAGCTGGGTAGCGAAGCGCTGGGTGGTGCGGCGATGGGGGGTGCGGGGGCGCGGGGGGCGGTGGAGGACGCGGTGGAGGATGCGGTGAGGTTGGTGGGGCGGGTTGTGGCGGCGCAGTGGCGCGGGGCTTCCAGTCAGGTGACCTGTTTGGTTGACGGGCTTGCGGAGGTGTCGGTGCGGGTTGATGTGCCGGCTGGTCGGCGGGTGCCGGAGTTCGGGGCGGGTGTGGTGATGGTGTTGCCGGTCGAGGCGTGCAGTTTGGTGCCGGCGGGGGTGGGCTGATGGCTGTCGAGGCGTTGGGAGCCACCGTTGTCGTGAGCACTCCGAGGCGGCGGGATGGTCGGTGGTTGTGGGTGTTGCCGCCGTTGGTGCTGATTGGCGTACTCGTCGTCTATCCGCTGGTGTTGGTGGCGATCGAGTCGATTCCCGCGTGGGGTGATGTGGTCGGGTCGGCGGAGTTCCGGGATGCGCTGGTGCGGACCGTGCAGATCGCCGTGAGTTCGACGGTTGGGTGCCTCGTCGTCGGAACGTTCCTCGCTGTGGTGATCAGCTTCGTGCCGTTCCCGGGCGCGCGCGTGGTTGCCGGACTTGTCGACACCATGCTTGCGTTGCCGTCGTTCCTGGTCGCGTTGTCGTTCACGTTCATCTACGGCACGACGGGGATCCTCCGCGCGGGCGGGTTCCTTACCTCGCCGTGGGCCGTCGTACTGGCCGAGGTCACGTTCTACACCCCGTTCGTGATGCGGCCGTTGCTGGCAGCAATGAGTCGGTTGCCGCGGGCACAGCTCGACGTGGCGGCCAGTCTCGGTGCCGGCCCGTGGCGGGTACTGCGCCAGGTCGTGCTGCCCGAAGTACGCCCGGCGCTCGTCGCGGGGGGCGGCCTGACCTTGCTGCTGACGCTGAACGAGTTCGGCATCGTCCTGTTCCTCGGTGCGAAGGGCACGACGACGTTGCCGATGCTCGTGCACACCAAGGGCATCGTGATGTTCGACTATCCCGGCGCGTGCGCGATCGCGGTCGTCCAGATCGCCTTGTCGCTCGGGCTGTACGCCGTACTGCGGATGGCACTGGGAGGTCGTCGTGCTCGTCTGGACTAGAAGTGGGAAGGCAATCGTCTGGACGGCGTTTGCCGTCGTGTTCGGGCTGCTCGTGCTGCTGCCGTTCCTGGTGGTGATCGCGGCCGCGTTCGCCGGCTCGTGGAACGGCGTACTGCCGTCGGACCTGACCGGCGAGCATCTGCGTCAGGCGTTGTCGGGCGACGAGCTGGCCTCGTTGTCCGTGAGCTTGCAGACCGCGTTCATGGGTGGATTGCTCGCGGTGCTCTTCGGGACCTGGGGTGCGATGGCGGCTCACGGGTCCCGGTTCGCCCGGGCCGCGGATGCGATGCATCATCTGCCCATTGCAGTGCCCTCGGTGGTGGTCGGGCTCGGCCTGCTGGTCGCGTTCTCGCGGCAGCCTGTGCTGCTCAACGGGACCAAATGGATCGTGGTGATCGCGCACCTCGTGCTGATGGTTGCCTTCAGCTACGGAACGGTTGCCGCGGCGCTGCAACGGGTCGATCCGTCGTACGCCGACGTCGCCGCGTCGCTCGGTGCGTCGCCGGCCCGGGTGCTGTGGCGGGTCCGGCTGCCGATGCTGCTGCCCGCGATCTCCTCGGCGGCCGGACTGTCCGTCGCGTTGTCGATGGGTGAGGTCGGCGCCACGATCATGGTGTACCCGGCGTCGTGGCGGACGTTGCCGGTGAGCATCTTCGCACTGACCGACCGCGGTCAGACGTTCGTCGCCGCGGCCGAGGCCGTGGTGCTGCTCGCGACGACCGTCGTCCTCGTCCTCATCCTCGATCGGCTGCGGGGTCGGGCTGCCGAGCGGTAACCGGCTCGAGCAGCTCGGCCAGGCGGCGCAGCTCAGGCGCCCAGGCCAGCTGGTGGTTGGCGGCGTCCTCGGCGTCGGCGAAGCCGGTGTGGCTGAGCACCATCCGGGTGCCATCGGCAACTTCCGTCAGTTCTACTTCGACCCGGGTCGGCTCGTCCTCGGTGCCGTCCCATTTCCAGCTGAAGACCAGGCGGCGCGGCGGCTGCACCTCGAGGTAACTCCCGCGCACCACGTGCGGTCCCATCTCGACGACGTACTCGCCACCGACGCGGACGTCGGCCTGGACCTTCAGGTCGAGCTCGGGATTCGGGCAGTACCACCGGGCCAGCAGTTCGACCCGCGTCC
This sequence comes from Kribbella pratensis, assembly GCF_004365355.1. Taxonomy (GTDB): domain Bacteria; phylum Actinomycetota; class Actinomycetes; order Propionibacteriales; family Kribbellaceae; genus Kribbella. The sequence continues at coordinate 848,964 of NZ_SODP01000003.1, forward strand.
AGGCGTCGTACACCCGGCCGATCGTTGCCGGAAGCACCCTTTCGATCCGGATCTCAGCGTCCATCGTCGTCCCCTCGCAGGAGTTCTTCCAACCGGTCAACGGTGCTGTTCCAGTACGTCGTGAGGTCGCCGAGCCACTGCTCCACCTCGGAGAGCGCCTCCGGCCGGAGCGTGCACACCACCGTCCGCCCGACCCGGCGCCGACGCACCAGACCCGCGTCCACCAGCACGCCGACGTGCTTGGTGATCGCGGGTGGGGTGATCCGGTGCGGCTCGGCGAGCTCGCCCATAGTCGCGTCACCCCGACTCAGCCGGCTCACGATCGCCAGCCGAGTCGGGTCCGCGAGCGCTCCGAACGTCTTCGCCAACACACCTGACACTTCACCAGATGGTGAACTAATCCGTCAAGGGCGCACCTCGAACACCAGGTTGAACGGCGTCTGCGCCACCGTCCGGAACCGGTTGAACCCGGCCGCCTTCGTCACGTCCTTGATCCGGGCCGGACCGGCCTGCGTACCGAGCGCGAGCCCCACCGGCTGGGACAGCGATGCCGGCGTGCAGAGCAACGTGGAGAAGCCGTAGTACGCCCGCCCGACCGGGTTGAGGTTGTCCTCGACGTGGTCGCCGGCCATCGGCTCGACCAGCATCCAGGTGCCGTCGGGCGCCAGCGCCTCCCGTACATGCCGGGCCGCGCCGACCGGATCACCCATGTCGTGCAGAGCATCGAACGTCGTCACCAGGTCGAACCCGGACCCGCTGAAGCTGTCGGCCGGTGAGACCTCGAACGACACCCGGTCGGCGACACCTGCCTCCGCCGCACGCAGCCGGGCCGTCTCGATCGATGCCTGGTGGTAGTCCGAGCCGATGAACGTCGACCGCGGGAATGCCTCGGCCATCAGGATGGTCGACGAGCCGTGCCCGCAGCCGATGTCGGCCACCGTCGCGCCCCGCTGCAGCTTCTCCACCACGCCGTCGAGCGCAGGCAGCCAGCTGGGCAGGAGGTTGGCGTTGTACGACGGCCGGAAGAACCGCTCACACCCGACGTGCACGTCCGTCGTGTGCTCGTGCCACCCGACCCCAGCACCGCTGCGTGCGGCCTCGATGGTGTCCGTGGTGTGCTGCAGCGTGCCCAGTGCGATCTGGAAGAACCCAGGCAGGTACGCCGGGCTGCTCGGATCGGTCATGGCGACGGCGTGCTCTGGTGGCAACGTGTAGCGACCGGTGCTCGCGTCGTACTCGACGATTCCGCCCGCGGCCTGGGCGTTCAGCCACTCGCGGGTGTAGTGCTCGTCGGTGCTGGTCCACTCGGCGAGCTCGGACGGTGTGGCCGGGCCTTGATCGCTGAGCGCCTGGTAGTACCCGAGGCGATCGCCCATCACCACCAGCGCCGCGTTCAGCGTCGCCCCTACCTCGTCCACGGCCTTGAACACGAAGCCCATCAGTTTGTCGGCGTCGATTGCAACAGTCATTTGCTTTGCCCCCTAGTGGTTTGCGTACCCGAGAGAACGTAGGCAGCGCGGACAGCACGTCGCATCAGGTGGGGTTACTGGTGCACACTGCGAGACATGCTCATCGGGCGGGAGGCGGAGCGCCGGGTGATCGAGCAACTGGTCGCGGGGGCGCGGGTCGGAGCCGCTGGGGTGCTGCTCGTCACCGGCGAGCCCGGCATCGGCAAAACCAGCCTGCTGGACGAAGCCGCCGCGCTGGCAGGCGGACTACGCATCCTGCGCGCTCGCGGCGCCGAAGCCGAACGTGAGGTGCCCTTCGCGGCACTGCTCCAGCTACTACGGCCAGCCCTCTCCAGCCTCGACCGCATCCCCGGTCCGCAGCAGTCCGCACTCGCATCGGCGCTGGCGTTAAGGCCTGACACCGGTACTCCGGCGGATCGCTTCGCGGTCGGCGCCGCAACCCTCAGTCTGATCTGCCGGTACGCCGAAGACGCCCCGCTCGCACTGATCATCGACGACGCCCACCTGCTCGATCGTCCGTCCGCAGAAGCGTTGCTGTTCGCCGCCCGACGCCTGGTGGCCGATCCGATCGTCATGCTGATCGCAGCCCGCGCCCACGAACCGCATCCGCTAGAGGCCGACCTCCCGAGGCTGCACCTGGACGGCATCACGCTCGAGGCCGCGCAGCAACTCGTGCAGCACCTGCCGGGCGATCTCGTCGAGCAGCTCTACCAAACCGTGGCAGGTAACCCGCTAGCCCTGCTCGAGCTCGCAGACGACCCGGATCGCCTGCACCGTACGCCGCCCGGCCTACCACTCGCAGTGCCGACGATGCTCGCAGAAGCCTTCGTCAGCAGGGCAAACCGACTCAGCCCGGATGCACGCACCGCACTGCTGGTCTCCGCGATCGACGACTGTGAACTCGGATCCGTGGCGCGAGCCTGCGCAGAGCTGGGCGTCGATGTTGCGGCACTTGAGGAAGCCGAAGCGGCCGGGCTGGTCGCGATCCGCGACGGTGAGGTCGTCTGGCGGCATCCCCTGGTCCGCTCCGCCATCTACACGAGTGCTGACCCAGCAGAGCGACGTACTGCGCATCGAGCAGTCGCCCGCACCACACCGGACGAGGACCGGCGTGCCTGGCATCTGTCAGAGGCAGTACTAGGCGCTGACGATGACGTGGCGGCCGGCCTGGTCGCCGCGGCCGAGCACGCTGCTGCTCGTGGGGCGCACGCCGTCGCTGCGACCGCCTACGAACGTGCTGGGCGACTGAGTCGTGGGCTCCAGGACCGTGCACTGAGGTTGGTGTCAGCTGGGGAGGCGGCGTGGTCGGCTGGACTTGCTGAGCGGGCAGACGCGTTGCTCGCTGACGCCTTGATGCTGCAGCCACCGCTGTCGGTGAAGCTCCGGGCACAGGAGATTCGTGGTGACGTCGAGGTGAAGTGTGGCTCGCCACGCCGGGCGCGCGACATCCTCGTGGCTGCGGCGGCCGAGTGCACAGATCCGGAGGTCGCCACCGGGATGCTGGCCGATGCTGTCGCCGCGTGCTTTCGCCTCTGTGACGCCGCAGCAGGGCTGGAGGTCGCGCACGAGCTGGATCGCCTCCGCCCGGCACTCGAGCGGCCCGGGCCACGGATCATGGGCATGCTGGCGAGCGGTGTGGCGAAGGTGCTCGCCGGGGACGGCGGAATGGATCAGATCCGGGCGGCGATCGGGTTGGAGCCGTCGGACGAGCTGGACCGCGACCGCCGCCGCCAGGTCTGGATGGTGCTCGCCGCGCTGTTCCTCCGCGAGACCGGTACCGGCCGGGCGATGCTGCAGCAGGCGATGCTCGAACGGCGGGAGCAGGTCGCTCTCGGGACCCTGCCCGGCCTCCTGTTCGTCCTGGCCCGCGATGACGCGACGACAGATCGCTGGGCCGACGCGGAGACGTCGTACGACGAGGGGATCCGGCTGTCGCGTGAGACCGGGCAGACGACCGAACTGGCGATGAACCTGGCCGGTCTGGCGTGGCTGTGGTCGCACGAGGGGAGAGCGGAGTGTCAGGAGGTCGCTGCGGAGTGCCTGCGGATCTGTGCGGAGCATGAGATCCACCTGGGCACGCTGTGGTCCTTGTTCGCACTGGGCGACCTGGAGCTCGGGCGCGGTGATCCGGCGGCGGCATTGCCGCAGTACGAGCGACTGGTCGACGTACTGGCCGAGTATGGGTTGAAGGACCCGGACCTGTCGCCGGCGCCGGAGTTGGTCGAGGTGTATCTGCGGCTGGGGCGTGTTGACGATGCGCAGCGGCTGGCTGAGGAGCACTCCGCTCTGGCTGAGGCGAAGGGGCAGCCGTGGTCGTTGGCCCGCGCAGCGCGGGCGCGTGGTGTGGCCGGTGACAGCGAGGGGGACTTCCTGCTGGCGCTCAGTCGGCACGAGGTGACGCTGGACGCCTTCGAGCTCGCCAGGACGCGTCTTGCGTACGGTGCGTGGCTGCGGCGAATACGGCGGCGTGTCGACGCACGTACGCAGCTCCGGCTCGCAGTGGAGGGCTTTGATGCGCTCGGTGCGCGCGGGTGGGCTGACCAGGCCGCTGCGGAGCTCAAGGCGACCGGTGAGACCGCACGGCGTCGCGTGCCGAGCACGGCCGACGACTTGACTCCGCAAGAGCGGCAGATCGCCGTACTGCTCGCGGACGGGCACAGCATCCGGGAGGCGGCGGCCCGGCTCTTCCTGAGTCCGAAGACCGTCGAGTACCACCTCCGCAAGGTCTACACGAAGCTGGGCATCCACTCCCGCACCGAACTCGCTGAGCATCTGGAACGGCGAACGTAGGCTGGCCCGCATGAGGCAGCCGTTCACGGAGACCAGCGGAATCGCCCGGCACTGGGGCTTCGAGGATCTCGCGGCCGAAGGACCCGTGCAGCGGCTCACGCTGTTCACCGGCGTCCCGGTCTGCCTGATCACCGGGTACGCCGAGACGCGCGAGCTGCTCGCTCATCCGGACGTGGTGCGCTCCCCGCTCGACGGGCCGCACCGCGACACGATGATGGACGACCTGATCAACCGCACCGAGCGGCACATGCTCGGTGCGAACCCGCCCGACCACACCCGGCTCCGCAAACTCGTCACGGCCGCGTTCACCCGCCGCCGGATCGACGCGCTGGAGCCGCGGATCCGCGAGATCGCGACCGGCCTGCTCGACGAGATGGCCGCTGCGGGAGATCGCGTCGATCTGGTCGATGCGTACAGCTACCCGCTGCCGATCACGGTGATCTGCGAGCTGATCGGCATCCCCGCGGTCCGCCGCGAGGACTTCCGCCAGTGGTCATCGGTGTTCGTGAACGCGACCATGCACACTGCCGAGGAGTACATCGAGGCGACGACGCTGATGCTCGACTTCGTGCACGAGCTGATCGTGCAGAAGCAGGCTGCGCCGACCGACGACCTGCTGTCCGGCCTGATCGCGGCCCGCGACGGCGGCGACCGGCTGAGCGAGGACGAACTGACCTCGATGATCTTCCTGCTGCTCGCGGCCGGCCACGAGACCACGGTCAGCCTGATCACGAACGGCGTACACGCCTTGCTCCGGCACCCTGACCAGCTGGAGCTGTTGAAGGCCGAGCCGGACCGGCTGCCGGCGGCGGTCGAGGAGCTACTCAGGTACGACGGCCCGCTGCAGGCGGCGATCCCGTACATCGCCCAGGCGCCGATCGACATCGCCGGGAGCCGGATCGAGGCCGGCGAGGTGATCGTGTTCGCGCTGCTGCCGGCGAACCGCGACCCGCGGAAGGTCGAGCGGCCGGACGAGCTGGACATCACCCGGCCGGACTCCGCGCACCTGGCCTTCGGGCACGGGATCCACCACTGTCTCGGCGCGCCCCTGGCCCGGCTCGAGGGCCGGATCGCGCTCGGCCTGCTGTTCGAGCGCTTCCCCGGCCTTCGCCTGGCCGAGCCGGAACGCGACCCGGTCCGCACGCCCGGACTGCTGATGAATGCGATCCGCGAACTGCCCGTACAGCTCTGAACATCGGGTGAACCGCAGCTGAATCACATCGATGGGATTGCGGCGATGTTGGCAAGGGATGGCATCCTTTCCGGGTGACAGAGTTGATGGAGGTTGCGCGACACCTGCTCGGCATCGCGATGGCCTCGCACTGGCTGCTGCTCATCCTGTTCATCGCCGCGGCGGTCGACGCGGTGTTCCCGGTAGTTCCGAGCGAGGGCATGGTCATCACCGCCGGCATGGCCGCGGCCGCCGGCCACCAGAACCTGCTGCTCGTCATCGCGGTCGCGATGGTGGGCTCGGTCATCGGTGAGTCCACCTGCTATCTGATGGGCCGTGGTTCCGGTCCCGCGCTGCATCGCTGGATGAAGCGCCAGGAGCGCCGACAGCAGGTCTACGAGCGAGTCTCGTCCGCTCTGCACTCGCGCGGCGGACTGATCCTGATGACGGTCCGCTACATCCCCGGCGCCCGGATGGTCGCCACGCTGACCGCGGGCGCGACGCGGTACTCGTTCAAGAAGTTCATCGTGTTCACGTTCTTCGGCGTCACGATCGCCTACACGTACGTGGCCCTGCTCGGCTACCTGGGCGGTGACGCGTTCGCGCACGACCAGTTGAAGGGCCTCGCGTTCAGCCTCGGCCTGGCCGCCACGGTCGGCCTGGTCGTCGAGACGACGCGCCGGATCGTGGTGAAGCGCCGCGCCGTGAAGATCACGAGCGCTTAACGATCCCTGCCCCGGTTTCCCGCCGGGCGCGTGTCCCGGACCAACCTTGAGGGCGTCGTATGCGTCAGTAGAGGCGTGGTGAGGCCTGGGGCGAACCTCGTGGGCGTCGCGCTCGTTGTCGCGGCGGTCCTGGCCGGATGCGCCGACGTACCGCTGGAAGGTGCTCCATCGACCAGTACGTCGCCCTCGCACAGGCCGAGGCCGAAGCCCACGGCGAGGCCCACGCCGACCGCCAAGCCAACGCCTACACCCAAGCCAACGCCGAGCGGTAGGCCGACCTCGACGTTGCCGGCCGCGGCGCCCGTTCTTCGGTCGTTCCCCGCGCGCCTGCCGAACGGCAAGCCGCCACTCTTCGTGGTTGTCTCGTTCGACGGCGCCGGCGACCTGGCCCTCTGGGCTCGGTGGCGCGCCGTAGCGAAGCAGGTCAACGCGCGGATGACCTTCTTCCTCTCCGGCCCGTACCTCTACCCGGGAGATCACCGCGCCGACTACAGGCCGCCGTACCACCAGCCCGGAGCCTCGGAGATCGGCTGGGGCGACGCCGCCAACGTGCTCGCTCGTACGAAGGTACTGCGGGAGGCGATCGCCGAGGGCCACGAGATCGGCACCCACGCGAACGGTCACTTCTGCGGCAAGAACGGCATCGGCCGCTGGACCACCGCGCAGTGGACCGCCGAGCTGAGCGCGTTCGATCGGATGGTGCGGACAGGGCCCACGCTGGCAGCAGGAAAGACCGTGGCACCGCCGTTCGACCCATCGACGATCAAAGGCATGCGGACACCCTGCCTGGAGGGCAACCGGCCGGCGTACCGGCAGGCGATGGTCCAGCGCGGCATGTTGTACGACGCCTCCGCGCCCGGCTACATCTCTTGGCCGAAGAAGCAGAACGGCCTGTGGGACTTCCCGCTCGAGTCGGTGACCCTGGCCGGCACCAGTAAGAAGACTCTGACGATGGACTACAACCTGTGGTTCGCGCAGACCCAGGCGCGCAAGGCTCCGCTCGCCCAGGCGCCCACGCTGAAAGCACAGGTGCTGGCGACGTACCAGCAGGCGCTGGCGAAGTCCCGAGCGAGCGGCAACCCGCCATTGTTCCTCGGCAACCACTTCAACCGCTGGAACAACAGCGTGTACTCCGATGCCTTGACCGACTTCGTCAAACAGACGTGCACGCAGCCCGACGTACGGTGCGTGTCCAACATGGAGCTGGCGAGCTGGCTGGCGAAGTACGGCGTACCGAGCAACCAGACCCGGCCGTCATAACTTCAGGTAGCCGTAGGCGCTCTGCCAGGTGCCGCCGTCCTTGATGCGGCCGACGACGAGCCGCTGCAGGCGGGTGTCCTGCGGGAGCTCGTCGAGGTGGTCGGTGCCGTGGGTGCGGAAGGTGAAGAAGATCGCGCTGTCCTGGCTGTCGTTCGGCGTCCCGTACGGCGTGAAGCGGCGGCCGAACTTCACGATGTTCGAGTCCTGCGGCAGGTTGTCAAGCAGGTACGGGTCGAGCAACCAGGACCACAGGTTCGCAGTCTTGACCGGGTACTCCGGGAAGTACTGCGGGAAGAACTCACGCGCCTGCTGGAGACTGTCGTCGACCAGCTCCGGGGTCAGTGGGCCGGTCTCCGGGATGTGTACGCCGATGATCCACTCACCGGTCTCGGTGCCTGGGACGGGCTGGTCGGCCGTGACCTGGAACAGCATGTACTGCAGCCGTCCCAGCGTGTAGAGGTTGCCGACCCAGAAGTTCGTCAGCCACCAATGCGTCTCCAGGCTGTACTCGCCGTGGGTACGGCGGCTGACCTTGAGCTGTTGTCCGAGGTCGGCCAGCGAGGCCCAGCTGATGTCGTCGGGGATGCCGCGGCCGGAGTGGTACGCGCGGATGTCCGGCACGGTGTCCAGGAACGCCTGGACCGAGTTCCGCGGGTCCTCCGGCATCCGGAACTCGGGCTCACTCCCGAGCTTCCCGATCGCGGCCCGGATCTGGTCGGCCAGGTCCTTCACCACCGCCGCATCCGGCGTGAACGCCTCGGCCGCCTCCCGGTCGGCATCGGCGAAACCCAGCAGGCGGTACTCCTCGGCAGTCGTCACTTCTCAACGGTAACCGATGTAAACGGGCCAGAGACTTACGCGTCGCGTCGTGAGCAGGAGGGGCGCGCGGGCGGCGCGTGATGTCGTGCGCGGTCCGTCGGTGCGAGACGGTGGGGTATGGCGTACGAGCGGTTCTCTCCGGCTGGGTACCTGCGTGAGGTGATCGACCATGTGTGGCTGGTCGACTCCGGGGTGTTGCCGGAGGTTCGTCGGGAGATTCTGATTCCCAATGGGCGGGCCGGTCTGGCGGTTGCGTTAGGTGATGCGGGGACTCGGCATGATCCGGTGAGTGGGGCCGAGTGGCCGAACGCGGCGTCGGTGTTCGGCATCATGACCCGGCCGCAGGTGATCGGCCAGGTTGGTGTGTCGAGTTATGCCGGCGTCGAGTTCACGCCCTGGGGGCTTGCCGCGCTGGGTCTGCCCGCTCTCGTTGACGAGGTGCGGCAGCTCGCGGACTGGGTCGGGCGGGAGACCACTGCTGGGCTGGTGGCGGAGTTGCGATCGGAGCCGTTCGGCCAGGCACGGGCTGACCGGTTGGCGGGCTTCCTCGCCGCGAGGATGACGACCGCGGCCGCTCCGCCGATCGTCGCCGAGGCGGTACGGGCGATCGACGAGTTACGCGGCCAGGTCGCCGTCGCCGACGTCGTACGCCGGTGCGCGACGTCGTACAGCACCTTGTACCGGGTGTTCCGGCAGAACGTCGGAATCGGGCCGAAGCAGTACGCCGAGATCATCCGGTACTACCACTTCGTCGGCGGGCTGCTCGGTGGTCCCGCGGATGCGGCCGCGACGTTGTCGGCGCTGCACGGGTACTACGACCAGGCGCACGCGGCACGTGATTTCAAGCGGTACACCGGCGTGAGCGCGACGTCGTTCCTCGCCGTACAGAACGGGATCGCCGCGTTGATGCACGGAAGATCTGTCCAAGACGCGGCCGATCCCGATGCGTGAGGATCGCAGGCATGGGACGCATAGTGCATGTCGAGATCGTTGCCGAGGACCACAATCGGGCCGCGGAGTTCTACAGCAAGGTGTTCGGCTGGCAGGTGACACCGGCGCCGATGCCGGACGGCTACCTGCTCGCGGAGACCGGGCCCGGGGAGGGAATCGACGGCGCGATCATGAGCCGCCGGTACCAATCGCAGCCGACGATCGCGTGGATCGAGGTCGACGATCTCGAGGCGACACTCGAGGCCGCCCGCGGCGCTGGCGGCGCGCCCGCGGGTGAGATCCAGGAGCTACCCGGCATCGGCCGCCTCAGCTACCTCCGGGACAGCGAAGGAGTGCTGATCGGCCTCCGCCAAAGCTCTTCCGCCACCCCCAGGTAGAGACGGCGGTGCTTTCGTTCGATCGGGTGTGCGAGGCCATCGGTCCGTGCTAAATTCATCCGAAAGCGCGAGGGCTGGTCTCCAGTCCGGGGCGCAGCGGCGTACGACGCCGAAAGGGCAAGGCCCACCACTCCAGCTCAACCCTGGGAGGGTCGCTATGCCCACACTCGAAACGTACAAGAAGCAAGCCAAGCAACTCCAGCGCTGGCAGCGCGACGGCAACCACTCGGTCGGTGGCCGGATCCGCCAGCTGCCGCGATACCGCGATGTGACGGATCCCGAACTGCTCGCGCTGAACTTCAAGCTTGCGGAGGCGCAGGAGATCATTGCGCTAGAGGCGGGCTACGAGAGTTGGGCCGCGCTGAGGGCGGCCGTCGAGGATGCCTCGCCGCGACCACCAGAGGCTCCGAAGCCCGCCCTGCTCGACGCCGCGCGGCCGGTCCTGTTCGTTCGCGATGTCCGGGCGGCCGCCGAGTTCTATCGCGATCGCCTCGGATTCGGTGTCGACTTTCTGCACGGGCACCCGCCGTTCTACGGCTCGGTGTCGCGCGACGACGCGACCTTGCACTTGCGGCTCGTGCATGAGCCGGTGCTCGTTGCAGACGCCGCGCGCGAGGAAGGGCTCATCATGGCCTTCATAGAAACTCGAAACGTCAAGGAGTTGTACGCCGAGTATCTCGCGGCAGGCGTGGAGCCGGCCCAGAAGCTCACCAAACAAGCCTGGGGCGGCACGGACTTCATCGTGCGCGACCTGGACGGCAACACAGTCGCCTTCGTCGGCTGAGCTTTCCTCTTCGTTGAATTCGGTCGGTCAGCGGCGTACCTGGTAGCGCAGGTGAAGCACTCGGTTGCCTTGGATCAGCTCGGCCGGATCGTCCAACAGGTGTTGCGCGGCGACCGAGCCGAAGTAGCGCTTGCCGGAACCGAACACCACGGGGACGACGTCCATGCGCACCTCGTCGACCAGGCCCGCGGCAAGGGCCTGGGCGCCGACGTCGCCGGCGGCGACCTCGACGACGCGGTCACCGGCAAGCTCCTGCGCCTTGGCCACGGCAGCCTCGACGCCCTCGACGAAGTGGAACGGAGCCCGGGGGTCCCAGCCCTCGGGCTCCGGCCGGTGCGTCACGACGACCACGTGGTCGATCCCGCTCGGAGGTTTCCCGTCCCAGCCGTCGGTCAGGTCGAAGACGCGGCGGCCGACGACGGTCACCCCGATCTGGTCCCAGTACGGCCGGGTGTAGTCGTACGACGTCTGTGACACCTTCAGCACGCCGCTGTCGTCCAACGGGACGTCACCGCTGGTCAGCCAGTCGAACAGCGGTCCGGGCTGGTCGTTCTCGTCCGCGACGAAGCCGTCCACCGACACCGAGCTGTACATGACCACCTTGCCCACTGGGCCCTCCTCTGCTTTTGGGTGGCCTCAAATTAGCGTGTCGTGAGCTGTCGGTCTTGTAAGAAATCAATCGGCCGGCAGCGACCAACCGTCCAGCACGCTGCCGGGATGTTCGCGCAGGAACCGCTGCCGGACTTCGATGTACCGGGTCGGCGTGAGCCCGGTGAACTCCCGGAACTCATGGCCGAAGTGGGCCTGGTCGAAGTAGCCTGCGCGAGCGGTGACGTCGCCCCAGTCGATCGGTTCGGCGGGGTCGATCGCAAGCATGGTCGAGGCAAAGCGTTGGGAGCGGGCCAGCCGTTTCGGCGTGACGCCGATGAGCGCCTTGAACTGCTGTGCCAGATGAGTGTTGCTGACACCGGCTGCCGCGCTCAGATCGCCGACCGGCACCGCACCGCTGGTAGCCGTGATGACGCTGCTCGTGCGGCGGACCAGCCCCAGGCCGGCGGTCTCGCGCAGCCGTCGCATCAGCTCCTCTTCGAACAGCGTCAGCATCTCGTGCGGTCCGTCCGCCGTGGCCAGCCGGTCTCGCAGCCCAGCAACGGCGGCCCGGCCCCACACCTGCTCTACCGTCACCGGCCGGTCACACAGCTCGGCCGCGGGCATCGGCAGGAACGGCGCCAGCCCCCACGGCTTGGCGTGCACGCCGACGGACCGGGTCCGCAGTGGGTAGCCGAACTCCCACGCGCGGGTGGGCACGGTGACCACGCAGCCGTCGGCGTACTCGGCCGTCTCGATGCCGGCGCCGGCGCGAATGCGGAACGGCGCCCCGAGGTTGACGATGAGCAGCGCCGCCGGCGCCGGCGGCAGCATCAACCGGGCGTACGGCGGCGCACCCTCCAGGTAGTAGAGGTCGTCGATCAGCCCGTCCAGCGGCGGCCGCGGCACTCTGGACACATACTCCACGCCCACAGCATCGCCGACCTCCCGCCCGCATCGCACGCCGGGACGCTGGTTTTGCTGAAGATCGTGTCAGCGTTCTTCCGCGAGGCCGAGGTAGAGGATCTTCGGGTCGGAGGGGTTGAAGGCCAGGGACGGGATGCCGTCGTGGCGGTTGTGGTGTTTGGTGAGTTCGCCGGTGGACGGACGGAAGCGGTAGAGGTCGGCGCCGAAGTTGGCGAAGGACGTGCCGTAGCTGAAGTAGATGAGGTCCGGGTCAACCGGCGACGCCCACATCTTGTTGCCGTTGATCAGATCGGCCCGGCTCTGGTCCAGGACCTCGCGGAACTTCAGTCCGCCATCGGTCGATTCCCAGATGAACCGCGTCGCTCGGTCCCCGTCATATCCCTCCATCCAGACCTTCGACGGATCCGCCGGCGAGATCGTCAGACTGAACGCATTCACCTGCTCCAGCGCGCGCGGCCGGCTCCAGCTGCGCCCGCCGGCGTACGTGACATAGACGCCGTCGGACATCACGCCGATGACGATGTGGTCCGGGTTCCGCGGGTCCACGACAGCGTCGTACACGAAGAGATCGCGAGCAGGCAGTACGCCGGTGCGCTGCCACGTCACGCCGTCGTCCGACGAGTCGTACAGCTGGCCGTCGCCGGCAACGACGCGCAGCCGACCGGCCCGTGCGTCCAGCGCAGCCAGACCGCCTCCGTCGACCGGTCCGAGCACGGTGCTGACCTTCGACCCGTGCACGCGATGGATCGGCTGGTCGTTGACGCTGTAGATGTACGCCGAGTCGCCCGGCCCGGGCTGTACGTCGTACGTGCTGAGGTCGTCGGGGGCCTTGTCGAGCAGCTGCCAGCTGCAGCCGGCGTCGCTGGAGCGCTGGATGGACTTCTGGCCGATGGTGATCAGCGTGTTCGGCTCTTCGAGGGTGGCGACCTTCGCGTACGTGACGGCGCGCAGCTTGCCGGTGGTCGGCGCGAGGGTCTCGCCGTCGGACTGGGTGATCGTCACGGAGCCGTCGCCGTACACGGTGTCGCAGTGCGGAGCGTTCCAGAACCAGCCGGGGTCCGCCTGGGACGGGACGAGTGCAAGCAGGACGGTGAGAGCACTACCTAGGGCGGTCATGCCTTAGATTGAAGGCGTTTCCAGGCATGCCGGACCAGCGCTTGTCCTGGCGGACAAGCGTCATGACGGGAACAAGTCAGCCGGCGGCGGTGTCGATGTGCCGGGCCAGCACCAGGTCGTCGTCGGTGATGCCACCCGCGTCGTGGGTGGTGACCCGGAACGTGATCGTCGTGTAGCGGATGTCGATGTCCGGGTGGTGGTTCATCGACTCGGCCAACTGCGCGACGGTCGCCACCAGCCGGATGCCGTCGAGAAAGGCAGGCGCCTTGACCTCGCGGACCAGTTCCTTGTCCACGACCTTCCACTGCGGCAGGTGGTCGCGGATCGCCAGATCGATCTGGTCGTCGGTCAGGAGCTCAGCCATGCGCTCACTCTAGCCCTGCCCGACCGCACTGGAACTGCTGGACTCCAGGGCTCGGTCGCGGCGGCACCGCGGCGCAGCCAGGAAGCCGAGCAGCGCCAGTACGCCGCCGGCGGTGACGATCGAGCCGAAGACCCACGGGCGCGGGTTGTCGGAGTTGAACGCCAGCAGCGTCCCGCTGATGGCCAGTCCGGTCGCGATGCTCATCGTCGCGGCCATCTGGCCGGCACTGCTGTTGCGGCCTGAATTGCTGTGGTCGGACAGGTCCAGCGTGAGGACGGACAGGCTGGACGAGCTGAGGCCCATGCCGATGCCCGCGAGTCCCCAGCCGATCAGACCGATCCAGGTCGTCCCGTCCGTCCAGGCCAGCAACGAGGTGACGAGCAGTCCGATCGCCATGAAGGCCAGTCCGGTCCGCAGTACGGTGACTCGCTCGATCCCATGCTCACGACCCTGCAGCCACGAACCGAATGCCCAGCACACTCCGGTGATCGACAACGTCACGCCGGCCTTGGATGGGCTGAAGTGGTGCTGCAGCGTCAGCAACAGCGGAAGATACGCGCCGGAGACGGCGAAGGCGGCCCCTCCCAGTGCGCGTACTGCGACCACGGCAGGGAACCCGCGCCGCGCGACGAACGTGCCCGCGGGCATCACGCGGACGGCGGCTCGTGCGAGAACGGCGAGCGCTACGACGACCGTCGTACCGCAAATGATCGGATGGGCTTGCAGGTGGTCACCGGCCAGCGTCATGGAGAAGAGCGCAACGGACGCGGCGAGCGCCCAGGGGAGAGCGGCCCGCCACGCTTCGAGCTCGGCGACGTCCTCGGCGCTGCGTTCGGGTGCCTCTGCGGTCGCCGACTGGCGCATGGCCGGGCCGAGCAGCAACCAGCTCGGAACGAGCAGGACGATCGCGCCGAGGAAGACCCACCGCCAACCGAACTGCTCCGTGACCACGCCGGTCAGCACAGGTCCGAGCACGGACGGCAGGATCCACATCGCGGCGAACAACGAGAACATGCGCGGCCGCAGTACGGCGGGAAGCGCGCGGGCCACGAGCACGACCAGCGACACGTCGAGCAGCCCCTCGGCCAGGCCGCTGAGCAGCCGGCCGGCGATGACCATCGGCATCGCGGTCGCGGTCCCGACCAGGATCTGGGCGAGCGCGAACGAGATCGCGCCGGCGCGCAGGGTCGGGATCGGTCCGCGACGGTCGGACCAGAGACCTGCGATCGCGAGCGAGATCAGGTAGCTCGCGTTCGGCGCCGCGTTCGCGAGACCGAAGCTGCCGAGCGCATCGAACTCGCGAACCATCGTCGGCAGCGCCGTGCCGACGGCGCGGTTCTCGAACGCGCCGAGCGTGACCAGTCCGATCACGCCGAGCACCAACGGCAGGTGCTGTCCGGTGAACAGCCTGGGGCGGGACGCAGTGGTGGAGGGCATGAAGGATATGGTCGAAGTTCAAGTTTGGTTTAAGTCAAGTGGCGAGGCAGGCGGAAGATCAGCACCAGCACGCGGAGCACGAGGACCGCACAGATCACCAGCAGGTTGTAGCCGATGAGTTGGTAGAGCGTCATCGACGCCGTGACCTGCGGCCCGCCCGGCGTACCGAGCAGCAGCACCGCCATCAGACCGGCAGTCGCGCCGAGGATCGCCAGCAGGGCCTGGTGGAGCAGGCCGGTGATGTGCCGGCGGTCGCGGTCGTCGGCGAGGAGCCGGACATTCACGCCCAGCCGTCCGCTCTCCGCGGCGGCCGCGATCCGGTCGATCCGTCGCGGCAGCCGTCGCAACATCGGCAACAACGTCGCCAGCTCCTCGGTCGCCGTACGCCGCAATGCGTCCGGCGCAAGCCGGTCCGTGACGTGGGCCGCGGCGAACTGGCGCGACGCGGCAACCAGATCGAACCCGGGCGAGATGCGCGAGATCGTCCCCTCGATCGTCGCCAGCGCCCGGAACACGGCGGCGACCTCAGGCGGTACGCCGAGATCGTGCGACGTGATGATCCTGAACAGGTCGTTGAACATGGCCGGCCCGAGCGTGACCCCGGCCGCGAGGTGCCGAGTCATGAACTGGCCGACGGCACGCTCGAGTGCGCGCTCGTCGATGACGTCGGGCCGGTAGACGATCTCCAGCAGCGCATCGGTCGCGGAGACCGGGTCGCCGTGGTCGATCGCCAGCAGGAAGCGCTGCAAGGCATCGCGCGTGGCAGGGTCGAGACGGCCGACCGAGCCGAGATCGAGCATGCCGATCCGGCCGTCGGTGAGCAGCAGGAAGTTGCCGGGGTGCGGGTCGGCGTGGAAGACACCGTCGATCGCCACCTGCCCGAGCAGGCAGTCGAAGAGCGCGCGGCCGAGACGGACCGGATCGAGACCACGATCCGCGATCGCCTGCCGGGCGTTGCCGAGACCGATACCGTCCAGCCGCTCCATCGTGAGGACGCGCCGGGTCGACCGGTCGGGGTACAACTGCGGTACGACGAGGTCGTTGCTAGATGCAACGGAACGACCGGCCGCGACCGTCGTCATGTTGCCGGCCTCGACGGTGAAGTCGAGCTCCTCGCGCATCGCATCGGCGAACCCGTCGGCGAGAGCGCGGACGCCCATCGAACGGCCCCAGTCGGTGTTCCGCTCGAGCAGGCGGGCCAGGCGGCGGACGATGTCGAGATCCCGGTCGACGATGCCGGCGATGCCGGGGCGCTGGACCTTCACCACCACGCGCGGGCCGTCAGGTAGGCGTGCGGTGTAGACCTGCGCGACCGACGCGGCGGCCAGCGGTTCGCTGTCGAAGTCGGCGTACAACTGGCGCGGTGGGGCGCCGAGCTCCTCGGTGAGGACCTGCTCGATCTCCGGCCAGGGAGCAGGGGAGACCTGGTCCTGAAGCCGGCTGAGCTCGGTGGCGACCGCGCTGGGAATGATGTCGCTGCGGGTGGACAGCACCTGGCCGAGCTTCACGAACGTGACGCCGGCCTCGTCGAGCGCCAGCCGCAGCGAACGGGCCAGATCGGCCTGCCCGGCGGCGTTCCCGGCCGGGGCGCCGGCGGCCACGGAGGTACGGCGCGAGGCCGTGCTTGATCGCGATCCGCAGGATCTGCAGGTAGCGCCGGGTGCGGGCGATCCGGCCGCTCGGGTCCCGGCGCAGATCGCGGGCGCGAGGCAACGACCCGGTCGGCACCAGCGCTTCTGCCAGGACCAGGAACACCAGCCCGGCCAGCATCGAGAACAGCGTCGTCAACACCAGGAACGCGATCGCCACCCCGTTCGAGCCGGTGTACGGCGGTTTGCCGACCAGCGCGTTGGCGATCGGGCTGAACAGGCTCAACGTGATGGCGGCGGCCAGCACCATCCGCACCACCCCGAACCGCACCCCCAGCAACCGCTGTGCGACCGGCACGAAGATCACCAGGAACACACCCAGGCTGAACAACCCCGCAACCACAACGTCCATGCCGGGAACGATAGGGGCTGGACCAGGGCGCCCGGCTCCCCCGCACGAGTGACCCACCCCCGACCCACGGCGGACGTCTCAGGGGTCAACCCCTGACGTTGCCGGTTATCCCGGGTGTAGGACGCCGGCTAACCGGCAAGGTCAGGGGTTGACCCCTGAAACGTCCAGCGCGAACGGGCGAGCCCCTGGCTCCGGGGGAGGGGCCAGGGGCTCGGGTGCTGCGGATGTTGCCCGTACTGCGGGTCAGGCCGGGCGGCGGCGGATCTTGTTGCCGAGCCAGACGATCGGGTCGTACTTGCGGTCGGCGACGCGCTCCTTCATCGGGATCAGCGCGTTGTCGGTGATCTTGATGTGCTCGGGGCACACCTCGGTGCAGCACTTGGTGATGTTGCAGAAGCCGAGGCCGTGCTGGTCCTGGGCCGCGTGCTGCCGGTCGGCCGCGTCAAGCGGGTGCATGTCCAGCTCGGCGACCCTCATCAGGAACCGGGGACCGGAGAACGACTCCTTGTTCTCCTCGTGGTCCCGGATCACGTGGCAGGTGTCCTGGCACAGGAAGCACTCGATGCACTTGCGGAACTCCTGCGAGCGCTCCACGTCGACCTGCTGCATCCGGTACTCGCCCGGCTTCAGGTCCGCCGGCGGCTTGAAGGCCGGGACTTCCCGGGCCTTCTGGTAGTTGAACGAGACGTCGGTGACCAGGTCCCGGATCACCGGGAACGTGCGCATCGGCGTGACCGTGACGACCTCGTCCTCGGCGAACGTGTTCATCCGGCACATGCACATCAGCTTCGGCATGCCGTTGATCTCGGCGCTGCAGGAGCCGCACTTGCCGGCCTTGCAGTTCCACCGGACCGCCATGTCCGGCGTCTGGGTCGCCTGCAGCCGGTGGATGACGTCGAGGACGACCTCGCCCTCGTTCACCTCGACCTCGTAGTCCTTGAGCTCGCCGCCCTCGGAGTCCCCGCGCCAGACGCGGAATTTGCCCTGGTAACTCATGCGGTCGGCAGCTCCTCATCCGTCAGGTACTTCTTCAGTTCGTCGATCTCGAACAGCTCGAGCAGGTCCTCGCGCATCGGGATCTGCTGCTTCTCGGTCACGTTCACATGGCCCTCGGCGTCGAGCTTGCAGACCAGCAGCTTCTTGCGCCACTCCGGCGACATCTCCGGGAAGTCGTCGCGGGTGTGACCGCCGCGCGACTCCTGCCGCAGCAGCGCCGCACCGGCCACGCACTCGGACACGGTCAGCATGTTCCGCAGGTCGAGCGCCAGGTGCCAGCCCGGGTTGAACTGCCGGTGACCCTCCACCGTCATCTTCGCGATCCGGCCGCGGAACTCGGCCAGCCGGCCGAGCGCGCGCTCCATCTCTTCTTCCTTGCGGATGATGCCGACCAGGTCGTTCATCGACTGCTGCAGGTCCTGGTGGATCGAGTACGGGTTCTCGCCGCCCTCGAGCTCGAACGGCGCCAGCGCCTCGGTCGCGGCCGCGTCCACGTCGGCCTCGTCGACCTTCGGCCGCTCCTGCAGCTGGTCGACGTACGTCGCGGCGCCCATGCCGGCCCGGCGTCCGAACACGAGCAGGTCGGACAGCGAGTTGCCGCCGAGCCGGTTCGAGCCGTGCATGCCGCCGGCCACCTCACCGGCCGCGAACAGACCGGGAACCGTCGACGACGCGGTGTCCGGGTCGACCTCGACGCCGCCCATCACGTAGTGGCAGGTCGGACCGACCTCCATCGGCTCCTTGGTGATGTCGACGTCGGCCAGCTCCTTGAACTGGTGGTGCATCGACGGCAGCCGCCGGGTGATCTCCTCGGCCGGCAGCCGGGACGACACGTCCAGGAACACGCCGCCGTGCGGCGTACCCCGACCGGCCTTGACCTCGGAGTTGATCGCGCGCGCGACCTCGTCCCGCGGCAGCAGCTCCGGTGGGCGCCGGTTGTTGTCGGCGTCCTTGTACCAGCGGTCGGCCTCTTCCTCGTTGTCCGCGTACTGCGCCCGGAACACGTCCGGCACGTAGTCGAACATGAACCGCTTGCCCTCGGAGTTCTTCAGTACGCCGCCGTCGCCGCGGACCGACTCCGTGACCAGGATCCCCTTCACCGACGGCGGCCAGACCATGCCGGTCGGGTGGAACTGGATGAACTCCATGTTGATCAGCGTCGCGCCGGCCCGCATCGCCAGCGCGTGCCCGTCACCGGTGTACTCCCAGGAGTTCGAGGTGACCTTGAAGGACTTGCCGACACCGCCGGTCGCCAGGACGACGGCCGGCGCGTCGAACAGGATGAACCGGCCGGACTCACGCCAGTACCCGAAGGCACCGGAGATCGCATCGCCGTCCTTCATCAGCTCGGTGATCGTGCACTCGGCGTACACCTTGAGGTTGGCCTCGTAGTCGCCGGTGGCCTCGAAGTCCTCCTGCTGCAGCGAGACGATCTTCTGCTGCAGGGTGCGGATCAGTTCCAGGCCGGTGCGGTCGCCGACGTGCGCGAGTCGCGGGTAGGTGTGGCCGCCGAAGTTGCGCTGGCTGATCCGGCCGTCCGGCGTGCGGTCGAACAGCGCGCCGTAGGTCTCCAGCTCCCAGACCCGGTCGGGAGCCTCCTGCGCGTGCAGCTCGGCCATCCGCCAGTTGTTCAGGAACTTCCCGCCGCGCATCGTGTCGCGGTAGTGGACCTGCCAGTTGTCGTTGGAGTTCGCGTTGCCCATCGCGGCCGCGCAACCGCCCTCGGCCATCACCGTGTGCGCCTTGCCGAACAGCGACTTGCAGATGATCGCGGTCTTCTTGCCCTGTTCACGGGCCTCGATCGCCGCGCGCAGGCCGGCGCCGCCGGCCCCGATCACGACGACGTCGTAGGAGTGTCGTTCCAGCTCAGTCATATCCAGAAATCCCGGTCAGTTGATGATGCGCAGGTCGGAGAACCATCCGGCCGCGAGGGCCATGATGTAGAAGTCGGTCAGGATCACGGTGAACAGCGACGTCATCGCGAACGTGCCGTGCTTCGGGTTCAGCTTGGACACGAAGGTCCAGTACCGGTACCGCATCGGGTGCTTGGAGAAGTTCTTCAGGCGTCCGCCGACGATGTGCCGGCAGGCGTGGCAGGACAGCGTGTACAGCCACAGGCAGACCAGGTTGACCCAGATGATCACGGTGCCGAGGCCGATACCGAAACCGCCGTCCTTGCCGTGGAAGGCCTGGACGCCGTCGTAGACGTTGAGCAGGCCGAAGACCAGCGCGCCGTAGAAGAAGTAGCGGTGCAGGTTCAGCGCGACCAGCGGGAACTTGGTCTCACCGGTGTAGGTCTTGTGCGGCTCGGGCACCGCGCACGCGGCCGGCGCGAAGAACAGCGACCGGTAGCCCGCCTTGCGGTAGTAGTAGCAGGTGCCGCGGAAGCCGGCCAGGATCACGAACGTGATCAGGCTGAACGGCAGGAACCGCGGGAAGGCGCCGAACCAGGTGCCGAGATGGCTGGAGCCTTCGACACAGCTGCTGGTGAGACAGGGCGAGTACAGCGGTGTCAGGTAGTGGAACTCACCGACCCAGTACCACTTGTTCATGAAGATCCGGATCGTCGCGTAGACGATGAAGAACACCAGGATCACGCCGATGCGCAACGGCGCGAGCCACCATCGATCCGATCTCGCGGTCTTGAGGCCGATCTGTGCGCGGCCAGGGCTGTCTACTCCGGTAGCCATCAGGGAGCGTGCCTGTCGGGCGCGCCGAAGCCTTCATGCTCCGCGTCTGTCCACATGGACGCGTCATACTCCACGTCGGGAATCTCCTCGAGTTCCTCCGGAACGGGTCCGGGCCTGTGCCTGGGGTCGGGCGGGCCGAGCTCTGCGAGATCGTCGTTCAGCCGGGCCACGTCGGACACCAGGCGGCGAATGCCGAGGGTGTCACCGTACTCCTGGCTCAATTTGCCGACGGCACCGTGTAGCCCCTCGAGCGCGCGAGCGACTGCGGCGGTAGCATCACGGCCGCTGTTGCCTTCACTCATGCCGACTCCAGTGATGGTTATGTAGCTGTCAGTATGGGCACACTTTGCCCCCGCGAAGCGCCCAACGGAAGACCCATCGGTACGGCGTGTTTCCGGTTAGGGTCACCTCAGTTGCGACCGTGCCGACGGGTGGAGTAATGGAGCGAATCCGGCCTTCAGCACAAGAAGATTCGCCGGGGGAGTAAGCGTCTCGACCTGCGCCAGTCCAGCTGGTCGCCGCGGCTGTTCGTACCCCTCCCAGGTCCACGGCAGCACGTGCTGCTCGAGCACCAGCGCCGGGCGGCCGTCGAACCGGACCATTGCCCCGTCCGGCAGCTCGGCGAGGTCTTGGACGGTGGTTCGCTGCCGCCGGGTCCGCGATTCGACCCGTTCGCTGTGCAGTACTGCGTCCAGCTCCGCAGCCCGTGGACGCTCGGGCAGGTCGCGTCCGCGCGCCCACGCTCCGGCGTACAGCAGGAAATCCCTGCGTCGGCAGTAATGACATGGTCGATGCCCGGCGGCGAGAGCGACGGCTTCGTCGAAGAAGAACAGTGCGGTCCAGCGTCCCGGCGGCATCGGATCGCGCCGGATCCCCTTCCAGTCAAGGACGCAGCAGATCCACGCCTTCGAGCGCCAGCGGGTGGTGCCCAGGCGGCGATCGGGCGAGTGCAGGCTGCCGCGGTTGCCCATCAGCAGACCGCGGCCCGGGTCGGCGACGATCTCCTGGGTGGGCAGAACCCTGTTCTGCAACGGCATACGGGCATCATGTCGGACTCGGCGGACAGTTTCTGGCAGAGTCGCGACAATGCAGACAGTTGTTGGAGTCGCGGTCGTACGGGACGGTCTGGTGCTGGCGGCGTACCGGGTGGGTGGCGGCTGGGAGTTCCCGGGCGGGAAGGTCGAGCCGGGGGAGACCGACGAACAGGCGGCGGTGCGGGAGATCCGCGAGGAGCTCGACCTGGAGATCAAGGTCGGCGACTCGCTCGGGCCGGGCGTGGACATCTCGCCGGACTACCGGCTGCACGTCTATCTGGCCACGGCTGTCGCCGGAGATCCGGTCCTGCGGGAGCACTCGGAACTGCGCTGGTTCGGGCCGGCCGAGCTCGACGAGAAGGACTGGCTGGAGCCGGATCGACCGTTCGTCCGGGCGCTGCGCGACCGATTCTGAGTGGCAGAAGTCACACCGCTGTCCGCCACCGGAGCCTCACGCACCGGAACTGTATGGGTGGTTTGTATGGGTTGTACCTGGTGAGTGGTCTGATCCGGCAACGAGAATCCTTCCCTGAGGACTTCTGGGGAGGAGTGACGTATGTCGGTGTTTCCGGCAGTTCCGGTGGTGCGGAGAGAGGACATCTTCGATCCATCCGGCGCGCCCGAGGTCGTGTGCGAGGTGTACGAGCTCGGGTCGCACCGGCGGACGCCGGTGGTCGTCAGGGAGCTGACCAGCCGGCAGGTCACGATCGGCCGGATGATGTCGACCGGGGCGAAGGACGCCGCGATCGCCCGCGACCTGGGTCTGTCGCTGCGGACGGTGCGCGCCGAGATCAGCTCACTGATCGCCGGGCTCGGCGCGAAGTCCCGTTTCCAGGCGGGTTGCCTGCTCGTCCGCCGGTTCGGCTGACCGAACTGACCGAACTGTCCGAGGGCCGACGTAGGCTTTCGGCATGGTTGAGCTTGCTGAGCGCCGGCTGATGCTGGTGCACGCGCACCCGGACGACGAAACCATCAACAACGGTGCCACGATGGCGCGCTACGTGGCCGAAGGCGCCCACGTCACGCTGATCACGTGCACGCTCGGTGAGGAGGGTGAGGTCCTCGTCCCCGAGCTCGCCCACCTGGCCTCCGACCAGGACGACGCCCTCGGCGAGCACCGGATCGGTGAGCTCGCCAACGCGATGGCCGAGCTCGGAGTCACCGACCACCGCTTCCTCGGCGGCGCGGGCAAGTACCGCGACACCGGCATGATCTACAACGACGAGGGCAACGCCGACGTCCCGCACGAGACCCGCAAGGACAGCTTCTGGCAGGCCGACCTGGTCACCGCGGCGAACGATCTGGTCCCGCTGATCCGTGAGCTCCGTCCGCAGGTCCTGGTGACCTACGACCAGTGGGGCAACTACGGCCACCCCGATCACATCAAGGCACACCGCGTCGCGACGTACGCCGCCGACCTCGCCGCCGCGCGCTCGTACCGGGAGGACTTCGGCCCGGCCTGGGACATCCCGAAGATCTACTGGACCGCGATGGCCGAGTCCCGGATGCGCTCGCAGCTGCGGCTGCTCCGCGAAGCCGGCGACACCACCACGTTCGAGGGGATGGACCCCGACGGGCCGATGCCGCCGATGATCACCCCCGACCGGCTGATCGACTGCATCATCGACGGCGAGCAGTTCGTCGACCGCAAGATGAACGCGATGAAGGCGCACGCCACCCAGATCACCGTCGACGGGCCGTTCTTCGCCCTGTCGAACAACGTCGGCAACCAGATCTGGAGCTCCGAGCCGTACCGCCTGGTCAAGGGCACTCCCGCTCCGGACGCCGACGGTCTGGAGCACGACCTGTTCGCCGGCCTCTGAGCCGGTTCCCGGAGAGATACGCGCCGACCAGGATCAGCACGCACCCCGACAGTTGGAGCAAGGTCGGCCGCTCGTGCAGCACCACAGAGCTCAGCACGAGCGCGCCGACCGGCGTCAGCATCAACAGTGCGGCGCCGACGTGGCTCGGCAGGTGCGGTGAGTACGTCGCCACCAGCAGCCAGCCCACCACCGTCCCCGCGAGAGCAACTCCGATCAGCCATCCGATCACGCGGAACCCGGGCGCGAGGTCGACCCCTCGCCACAGCCAGCCGGCGATGAGCGAGACGACGCCGGCCGAGGCGATCACGACGAAGTAGTTCTGGAGCGGTCGCCCGCCCATCCCTGTCCGGCGGAGCAGGTAGAGGAACACCGAGTAGCAAGCAGCCGCCAGGACAGCGTGGATGGTGCCCCAGACGGGATCCGTGCCGGCCGCACCGCCGTCGACCAGGCCCGCGGTCAGCGCGACGCCGAGGATCATCACCGGCACCCAGGCGAGGAAGCGCCGTGGGACGGTCTCACGGTCGATTGCCCAGGCCAGCAGCGGGACGCCGATGACCTGCACGTTCACCACCACCGTCGAAAGCCCGGCGCCTACCTCCTCGATCGCCCGCGTCCACAGCAGCATGTCGCCGGCGAAGAACGCTCCGGCCAGCAGACCGAGGAGGAGTTCGTCCCGCCGCAAGGTGCGGCGACGGCGGCGCTCGAGGTAGGCGGCGACGGCGAGAAACGGGACGGAGAGCACGCAGCGGTAGAAGCTCGCGGTGCCGGGCGTCGTACCCGCGAGGTCGAGGAGGACCGAGGAGACCGAGACGAACAGGGCTCCGGCCGCGAGCCAGGCGGCCGCTCTGGGTGGCGCGTTGTCAGCTGTCATCGGCCGTCCGGTACCCAGCAGCGTGACGGGACCCACACGCTCGGTTGAGGCATCAACCTTGCCGCAGGCATAACCTGCTGAGGTGTCCTCATCCGAGCCGAGTGGGAGCGTCCCGCCTGCGGAGTTCCGTACTGCGCTCGGCCGGTTCGCGTCGGGGATCACGATCATGAGCACGCTGCAGGACGGCGTGGCGCATGCGATGACCGCGAACGCGTTCACCTCGGTGTCGCTCGATCCGCCGCTGGTGCTGGTCTGCGTGGACAAGGGTGTGCGGATGCATGCCGCCGTACTCGACTGCGGGTATTGGGCGGCGTCGGTGCTGTCCGGCGCGCAGCGGGAGATCGCGGAGCGGTTCGCGCGGTCCGGCCGGGACCTCTACAGCCAGTTCGACGGCATCGGTACGACGGCCGGCCCGAAGACGGGATGCCCGGTGGTCGACGACGCGCTGTCCTGGCTCGAGTGCCGCACCTGGGCGACGTACGACGGAGGCGACCACACGATCGTGGTGGGTGAGGTGCTGAGCCTCGGCGTCGGCGAGCCGGCCGACCCGAGCGCGCTGATCTACCACTCCGGTCACTACCGGAATCTCCCGGGAAACTGAGCGTTACCGCGGGGCATTCAGGGGCTGCCCCGGCGGTCGGAAGACCCTTCCGCGTCCCGTAAGATGTGCGCTTGTGCCTTGACCACGGCTCGAGCAGGAGGACTCTGTCCGGTGGGGAGAAAGCAGCTCGCGGGGATCATCGCCGCCGCGGGGCTCGGTGTGCTCGTCGTGGGGTACGGAGCGGCGTTCGCGTTCGCCGGAGACAAGATTCCCGGTGACACGACCGTGCTCGGGATCCCGATCGGCGGTCTCTCGAAGGACGACGCGAAGTCCAAGCTGGACGCCGGTCTCAAGGACCGGATCGCGGCCCCGATCGCGCTGAAGGCGGGCGAGTCGAAGTTCACCGTGGCGCCGGCCGATGCCGGGCTGACGATCGACGTGGATGCCACCGTCGCCGCCGCGGGAGCGGGCCGCAGCCTGTCCCCGGCGCGGATCTGGCACGCGCTCACCGGTGGGGACGCGGTCAAGCCGGTCGTCGAGAAGGACGACGCGAGACTCAAGGCCGCCATCGACAAGCTTTCCGCCCAGGTGAACCGGCCGGCCACCGAGGGCACGATCACGTTCAAGGGCACCACGCCGGTCACGCATCAGCCGGCCCCCGGGCTGCAGCTGGACGCCGCGAAGGCGCCGGCGGCCGTGATCGCGGCGTACCCCTCGGACGGGAACCCGAAGGACCTTCCGGTCGGCGTGACCCAGCCGAAGGCCGGGACCGACGCGATCAAGAAGGCGCTCACGGACTTCGCCGAGCCGGCCATGTCCGGCCCGGTCCGGCTCTCGGTCGGCTCCAAGTCGGTCGAGCTGGAGCCCGCCGAGATCGCCCCGGCGCTGACGCTGACCGCCCAGGAGGGCCAGGTCATCCCGAGCCTGCGGACGAAGTCGCTGGAGCCGTTGTTCCAGCAGCGGTTCAAGACCCTCGAGACGCTGCCCAAGGACGCGACGGTGCAGATCGTCGGCGCCGGGCCGAAGGTGATACCGGCGATCGACGGCATGGTCGTCGACAGGGCGAAGGTCGGGGCGGCGATCCTGGAGATCCTGCCGAAGCCGACCGGTGAGCGGCGGGCCGCCGTACCGCTGACGCCGGTCAAGGCGGCGTTCACCACCGAGCAGGCGACGGCGCTCGGGATCACCGAGAAGATGGGCGATTTCAGCACCCAGTTCCCGCACGCGCCGTACCGCAACACCAACATCGGGACGGCCGCGCGCAAGATCAACGGGACGCTGCTGAAGCCGAACGAGACGTTCAGCCTGAACAAGATCGTCGGCGAGCGGACCAAGGAGAACGGCTTCACCGAGGGCTACATCATCAGCGGCGGGAAGTTCGAGAAGGACCTCGGCGGCGGTGTCTCGCAGTCGGCGACCACCACCTTCAACGCGGCCTTCTTCGCCGGACTGAAGATCCTCGAGCACAAGGCGCACAGCGTCTACATCTCGCGCTACCCGGTCGGGCGGGAGGCGACGGTCGCGTGGCCGAGCGTCGACCTGAAGTTCCTGAACGACTCGGGCCACGGCGTACTGGTGCAGACGATCTTCAAGCCGTCCACCCCGGGAAACTCGGGCAGCATCAGGGTGATCATCTGGGGCACCAAGGTCTGGGACGTCACCGCCGGGCAGTCGGAGAAGTCGAACTTCAAGCAGCCGGTCGTCCAGTACAACCCGGCCCCGGGCTGCGAGGCCCAGGCGCCGACCCCCGGCTTCGACATCACCATCTACCGGTACTTCGCGAAGAACGGCGCACGGGTCAAGACCGAGCAGTTCACCACGAAGTACAACGCCGCCAACGACATCCGCTGCGGCCCGAAGCCCGGCACCACCCCCACGCCACCTCCGGGCGGCACGACGACTCCACCGGGCCGCGTGAAGCCCCCGACCCGCCCGGCGAGCTAGCTCCGGTGCAGTTGGTGGAGCTCGGCGGCCACTTGGTTGAAGAGCTCCTCGTCGATCGCGGCGCCTTCGCGGCGTACCTGGTGCGGGTCGATGCGTAGCACCCGGTCGAGACGGACCTCGCTGCGCCGGTGCTCCTTGTCCCAGGATCCGCTGCCGATGTCCAGCCAGACCCGGCCCCAGCGCGCCTCGTCGGCGGCGTCGCGGTCGTGGTCCTTGCTGGTCAGGATCAGCGCCAGCAGGTAGGCATCGTCGGAGCCGACCACGAGCACGGGCCGGTCCTTGCCCCGGTGGTAGTCCTCCTCGAACGGCACCCAGGTCCAGACGATCTCACCCGGGTCAGCCACCCCGTCGTCCGGGTGCGGCTTGTACTCCACGTGCACGGTCCCCTCGAAGTCCCCGGGGTACTCCGGACGCTCCACCACGTGATCCGCCATGGCACGGGAGCCTAGAGCATGCCTCCCTCACATCACGGTGGTCTCGCAGCGTTCCAGCATCGTGCTCACCACAGAGACCCGAACCGTCAACCGCGGCGCGATCCTCGCCGTGCTGCTCACCGGCCAGTTCATGGCCAATATCGACACTGCGGTCGCTAACGTCGCCGGACCGTCGATCGGCGCCGATCTGCACGCGTCCGAGGGCGCGGTCGGCCTGGTCGTCTCCGGGTACGTCGTCGCGTTCGCCGTACTGCTGATCACCGGTGCGCGCCTCGGCTCGTCGCTCGGGTACCGGCGGACGTTCCTGCTCGGCCTGACCGTCTTCACCGTGGCATCGGCTCTGTGCGGCCTCGCTCCCGGCATCGCGACGTTGGTGGTTGCTCGCTTCGTCCAGGGGGCCGGTGCGGCGCTGATGGTGCCGCAGGTGCTCAGCGGCATCCAGCTGCATTTCCAGGGCCGCGATCGGCTCAAGGCGCTCGGCTACTTCTCGATCGCGTTGTCCGGTGGCGCAGTGGCCGGCCAGCTGCTCGGCGGTGTGCTGATCGCCGCGGACATCCTCGGCACTGGCTGGCGGCCGATCTTCCTGGTCAACGTGCCCATCGGCATCGCTCTGGCTGTGGCAGGTCGTCGCCTGCTGCCTGCCGATTCTGTTGCTCGCCGCGACCGCTTGGACCTGTCCGGCGTACTCGCGTTGTCCACAACGGTTCTGCTTGTCATCGTGCCGCTCCTGCTCGGCTCCGAGCGCGGCTGGCCCACGTGGTCCTGGCTGTGCCTCCTGCTCAGCCTGCCTGCTCTAGGGCTCTTCGAGTACGGCGAACGGCGTACGGCTGCTCGTGGCGGCCGGCCGCTCGTCGCGCGACAGGTACTGGCCGATCGCTCCGTCCGCGCCGGCCTGCTCGCCCACGGGTGCACCAGCGGCACGTACTTCGCTCTGCTATTCGTGCTGGCCCTCTACCTCCAGGGCGGTCTGCACAAGGGTCCGGCGTACTCCGGCTTCGCCATGGTGGTCTGGGTCGCTGCGTTCGGTCTGGCCGGACCGATCCTGCCGAGGCTGCGCAGGGGAGTGCGCTGGATGCCAGTGGTCGGCTGCCTCGTACTGACTGCCGGCTACGTGTCTGTGCTGGCCTACCTATTCCTGGGCGGCCACACCGGTCCGCTCCTGTTCGCTCTGCTGGGAATTGGCGGGCTAGGGCTCGGTATCAGCGCCAACACGCTCATCGGTGCCGTCACGTCGCGCATGTCCTCGGAGTACGCCGCTGATCTGTCCGGAGTGGTCGCGACGAACGCACAGCTCTCCGGGGCGCTAGGTGTCGCGCTGGCCGGCTCTACCTACGCCGCGCTGGCTGCGGACCCCAGCCGGGCGCTGGAGGTTGTGCTGGCAGGTTTCGTCGTACTGACGCTCATCGGGGGCACTGCGGCTCATCGACTGGTCAGATAGCGGTACCGGTACGCCTCGCGGTACCCGAGCCGCGTGTACGTCGCCATGGCGGCGGCGTTCTCGAGTAGCACCTCGAGGTAGGTACGCCGCCCGCCGTCCGGCCCCGCCCAGCGTGCGAGCCCCTGCACGATCGCCGTACCGAGTCCTCGGCGCCGATAGCCTTCGCAGACGCGGATCGCGTCCACACCGAGCCAGTGTCCTGTCATGGACCCGCGCCCGACCGCCACGACCTGTCCATCGAGCGTGACCGATGCAAACCTCGCCTTCGCGGCTCCCTCGAGAACCTTCGGGGCTACCTCCGGCACCGGGCCGTCGAACGCAGCCGCATACCACTGGGCGTTCGGCCGCTCAGCCAGCTCTACGGCGTATCGGGGCTCGGGGTTCACGTGATCGAGCGTGGTGTGCATGACCAGGACGTCGGACTGCTCCGGCCGGGCGTCGACCCACCCGCAGGCACGAATCTCCTCGTCTTCTGGACTGCCGAGGCGGACTTGAGCCTGTGGGGGAAGGCCGCGTTCGTCGTAGAAGTTCTCCGCTTGTCTGAGGACATCGGAGACGGGCATCCCGGGGCTTCCCGTCGGGAGAAGCGAATTGGCCCGGCCGGTCCAGCCCGAGGATGCCCGCAGCAACCAGTGACCGACGTACGCGGTCTCCGCCGCCGGGCGACCCAGCGCCGCGGTCAGGAATAGCTGGTCGACGTCCACCGGGCGCAGCGGCATCTCAGGGATGGTCTTGGCCGCCGTGATGTCGCCGGTGGCGATCTCGTGCACGGTGCTGTCCACGTGCCGGACGGCCAGCCCGTGAGGGTCCCAGGCCTGCAGTACGCCGATCACATCGGTCAGGCCGCCCGGTATCCGGTGCCGGACGACGACACGGTGGCCGATATCACGGGCGCCGAGGCCTGACACGATCCGGACTCCTGGCAAAGTGGGCGAAGTACTACCGTGATACTAGAGACACGAGCATCACCGCATCGCAGCACCCCGAATCCGACGCTGCGCTTGCCTGCCATAGGAGGAGTAGCAGTGACCTACGTCATCGCGCAGCCGTGTGTTGACCTGAAGGACCTCGCGTGTGTCGAGGAGTGCCCCGTCGACTGCATCTACGAGGGCAACCGGATGCTGTACATCCACCCCGACGAGTGCGTCGACTGCGGAGCCTGCGAGCCGGTCTGCCCGGTAGAGGCGATCTACTACGAAGACGACACCCCGGAGCAGTGGAAGGACTACTACACCGCGAACGTCGACTTCTTCAACGACCTCGGCTCGCCCGGCGGTGCGTCCAAGCTCGGCAAGATCGACAAGGACCACCCGTTCATCGCCGCCCTGCCGCCGCAGGAACACGACGAGTAAAGCGAAAAGAAGAAGCGGGAGTGGTCGCCGCGCTGCGCCCGCGGGAACACGACGAGTGATCAGCTGAATACGGAAAAGGGACGTCCCGAGCGGGGCGTCCCCTTTCTATTGGTCCAGCACGTCCACGTGGACGTGGTCGAGGTGGCGGAGGATCTTGGGGTCGCCGGAGCGCTCCGGTGGCGTGTAGTCCCGCCAGCCGCTGTCCGACCGCCCGCCGGCGGTCCAGATCTTGTCACTGAAGATCACCGTCTCGATCTTCAGCAGATCGGCCCGCGCGACCAGGTACTGCGCCATCGCCCAGCCCTTGGTCGTGTTCGCCGTCGAGATCGGCCGGACGAACACGTCCACGGCCCGCCCGTCGTAGTGCGCCGACCCCTCCATGTGCCCGGTCGAGACCCCGCCCGCGGCGTACCCACCGGTCGACAGCTTCCCGAACGTCCGCACCAGATCCTTCCGTACGGCGTCCGCGCGCGGCGTCAGCCCGTTGGCGCCGATCTTCTCCGCAGGCACCGAGTCGGTGTTCACAGTGCAGCTGAACACGCTCTTCGACTGCCCGGTCAGCGCGGACGCCAGGACGCGAGCGTCCGCCTCGTGATCGGCGTACGCGGTCGGGAACGCGCTGCGCTGCACCTTGTCCGCGGCGACCGTGATCGCGAGCTTCTGGTAGTTCTTGATCTTCACCAGCGCGTCGTAGAACTTCCCGGTCGCGTAGTACGGGTCCTGGACCTGCGTCGCCGTACCCCAGCCCTGGGACGGACGCTGCTGGAACAGTCCGAGCGAGTCGCGGTCGCCGTGCGCCAGGTTGCGCAGGTCCGACTCCTGGTACGCCGTAGCCAGCGCGATCGTCGCCGCGCGTGCCGGCAGACCGCGCCGTACGGCGGTGCCCGCGATGATCGCCGCCGACTCGGCTTGCTCGAAGTCGAGCACGACCATCTGGCCGTTCACCGTGGCCGTGCACTGCTCGCGCGGCGGCAGGAGGTTGCCCACGTGCTTGCCGCCGAGCCAGGCGATGCCGACGCCGATGGCAAGGCTGAGCACGCCAATGGCGCCCACGGCCACGAGGGCACCACGCTTCACCGGCATACCGCTCCCAACGTCCGAGGGCGGGGGACAGGTTCCAGTTCGCCCATCACGAACTGGTTGACGTGTGCAGCCTCACGTTTGTTGGCAAAGTCATACTTTCGTACAGGTCAGGCGTTGGCGTGCAGCGCCTCGTTGAGCGTGATGCCCTCGCCCTTGCGCGGCCGGGCCTCGACGGCGCCGGTGACCGAGTTGCGGATGAAGAGCAGACCGGGCTGGCCGGACAGGTCGCGGGCCTTCACCGTGCTGCCGTCCGGGAGCGTGACCTTGGTGCCGGCGGTCACGTACAGACCTGCCTCGACCACGCAGTCGTCGCCGAGCGAGATGCCGGTCCCGCCGTTCGCGCCGAGCAGGCAGCGCTTGCCGATCGAGATGACCTGCTTGCCGCCGCCGGACAGCGTGCCCATGATCGACGCACCCGCACCGATGTCGCTGCCGTCGTCGACCACGACCCCGGCCACGATCCGGCCCTCGACCATCGACGTACCGAGCGTGCCGGCGTTGAAGTTCACGAAGCCCTCGTGCATGACCGTGGTGCCTTCCGCGAGGTGTGCACCCAGCCGGACGCGGTCCGCGTCGCCGATCCGGACACCGGACGGTACGACGTAGTCCGTCATCCGCGGGAACTTGTCCACGCTGGTCACGCCGAGGTGCTGGCCCGCGGCGCGCGCCCGCAGCCGGACGTTCTCGATCTCGTCGACCGGGACCGGGCCGAGAGACGTCCAGGCGTTGTTGGGGAGGGCCGCGAAGATGCCGTCCAGGTTGACGCCGTGCGGGCGGACCAGGCGGTGGCTGAGCAGGTGCAGGCGGAGATACGCGTCCGCAGTACCGTTCGGTGCCTCGTCCAGGACGATCTGGATCGCCACGACCTCACGCCGCACCTGGCGCAGGTCGTCGTGGCCCTCGGCGGCGATCAGCTCGGCCGGCGCCTTGGTGTCCTCGGGCCGCGCTCCCAGCGCGGGCGCCGGATACCAGACGTCGAGGACGTCTCCAGCAGTCGTCACGGTCGCAAGGCCGTAGCCCCAGGCATGCACGGCGTTCTCGGTCATGGCTACACCCTAATTCGGCGGCGGCCTGGCGCGTGGCGTGGTCTACTCTTCGGATGCTTCCAGACTGGCTTGAGGTCGTGTCGGATCCGGTTCTCGAGGCTACGAAGGCGCCTGGCACCGGCGAGCTGCACGGCGAGTTGCTGCGGCAGTGGGGGTCGTCCGAGGTGTGGCGGTTGTCGTACGGGCTTCGCAGCGTGATCGTGAAGAGAGGGACCGACGGGCAGGCCGACGAGGCAGCGGCGTACGAGCGATTCGTCGTACCGCTGGAGTTGCCGGCGCCTGCGTTGCTGCACCGGTATCGCTCGGCAGAGGCAGGTGTGCTGGTCCTGGCCGACGTCGGGAGGGTGACGTTGGAGCAGGAGCCGAGTGCTTCCGGTTTCCTTGCCGCCGCTGAGTTGGCTGCGGCGATCCGGTCGCGAGAGGTGTCGCAAGGCAGTGAGTTCCCGCCGGAGCGCGTGAAGGAGATGGCGGACCGAATCGGACGGATCGACTTCGATCTGAGCCCGCTGACGGAGGCCCTGGCCGCACTGCATCGGGACGCTCCAGTGGGGGTCGTACATGGTGACTTCGTGCCGAAGAACCTGGTCACCGATGGGGTGCGCTGGACCGCGATCGACTGGCCTGGGGCTTATCTGGCACCGCATCTCAGCGACCTCTACACACTGCTCCGCGACGCCGAGTCCCTCGGTCACGACCGCGCTCCGATCGTTGCCCACTACATCGATGCTGCAGGCACCAATCTGGCGTTGGTCGAACGTCAGCTCCTCGTCGGCGGAGGATGCTTCTACCTGGTGGCGTTGCGGTTCATCGTCGAGGAGGGTTTGCGGACGATCCCTGACTCGGTGAACTGGATCGACGGTCTGCTCGCCGAACTCGCGGACATCGTCGGAGGCTTGTCGTGAAACTCCTCGTCCTGGGTGGCACGAAGAACCTCGGCCGCCACGTCGTTGAGGCAGCCCTTGCCTCCGGCCACGAGGTGACGCTGTTCAACCGCGGTCGGACGAATCCGGAACTGTTTCCTTCTGTACGCCGCCTGGTCGGCGAACGCGCGGCGCCCGGTGTGCTGGCGACGGGCGAGTGGGACGGCGTGATCGACATGTCCGGCTTCCTGGTCCGCGCCGTTTCACTGAGCGCTTCGGTACTGCGGGATCGCTGCGGTTTCTACACGTTCATGTCGTCGATCGCGGTCTATGCCAGCAAGACGACGGCCGGGATGACGGAGTACGCCGACCTGTTGCCGTGGCCGGAGGGTGCGCCGGAGGACGAGTTCACGATGGATCTTTACGGTCCGTCGAAGGTCCGCTGCGAATCGTTGCTCACAGCCACCTTCGGCGACCGGACGGCCGCAGTACGCTCCGGCTTCGTCGTCGGTCCCTACAACCCCGACTTCGGCAACTGGGGCTGGGCGCTCGCCCACGGACTTCCGATGGAATGCGCGGCCCGCCCCGACCAGCCCATCCAGTACATCGACGCCCGCGACCTGGCCGCGTTCCTCCTCCACCTCACCATCTCCCGCTCGAGCGGCCCGTACAACGCGGTCGGCCCCACCCACACGATGACGGACCTCGCCGACACCTGGCGCTCCGCCGTACCCACGCGCCCACCCGTCAATTGGCACCCCACCGAAGACCACTTCCACCTCCCCCACGACGGCACCAACGACGGCACCTTCCAACTAACCAACACCCGAGCCCTAACCGCCGGCCTCCACCTCCGCCCACCCATCGAAACCGCCCGCGACTACATCACCTGGGTCCACAATGGAAACGTTCCTCCCGCGCCGCCGCACTGATACGGGGCATCCAGGGGCATCCGGGGGCAGATATCCACAGGCTCGAGTCGGAGCCCTCCGCGACGGTTTTACGGCACCTAAGGTGTCGCTCCATGTACTTCGAGCGACCGCTGGTGCGTGCCTACGTGGACGAAACCGGCGACCGCGGTCTCACACCGAGATCGTCGCGGTACTTCGGCATGGTTGCGCTGCTCCTCGCCGACGAGGATGACGCGGGTATGCGGCGTGCGATCGCCGAGTGCCGCCGGCGACTATCCGTGCCCGCGAACCTTGGCGTGGTTCGAGAAGCTGCGGGTGAGTGGCTCGGCCGACCGGCCCTGGGAGCTCCCGCGAGGTAGACCTGCGTTCCTAGGACCGGGCCAGCTCGATGGTCTGCAGGCGGCGGATCAGTACTGCGGCATGCTGCGCGCTGCCCTGGAAGCCGACGAATTCGGTGGGTTCGAGGCTCATCGCCTGCTGGCGGTGCGGCCGCAGATCCGGTACCCCGACGGGTTCGAAGGGATCGTGCTCCCCGGCACGATGGCGGCGTACCCGTGGTGGCCGAAGGACGGGTTGTGATAGCAACGAGGCCTTCGATGGTCCGGAGCGCCGCACCTGACAGGCGGGTCTGACAGCAGACCTGGCGTTCTCTCCGCGGCCATCGAAGGCCTCGTGCTGACGAGAATAGCAGGTGGTCCACGATGGAAACATGTCGTCAGACGGGCGCACCTGGTCCGTAACATTGCGCCGTGATCATTGAGACCGGTGATGGACCAGGTGGACCTACCAGTGTGCGGGCTGGGTTCAGCAGTGTGGAGGGGACTCGGTACTCCGGGACTTCCGGCGGGAGGCTGGAGGTCGGGCTGCCGGGGGTTGGGGGAGTGGTCCAGGCCGGTGATCGGTTGCGGTACAAGGTTTATCCGGAGCTTGATGCGGGGCTGAGCTACTCGGCTACGTATGTGGCGGTGGAGCTGGTTTTCTCTGACGATGCGCGGTCGGCGGGGGTTGATCAGTACGGGAAGCCGGCCGATGCGGCGGGGCAGGGTGCGGCGAAGATTCTGTACGCCGACCAGTGGAACGACGTCCAGGTCGATCTGACCGCGTACGCGGGGAAGACGATTGCGGACGTCCTGCTCGTGGTGGACGCGCCTGACGCGGGACATGCGTTCGTCGGGTGGATCGACGACGTGGAGGTCGGCCCGGCCCCGGCGGAGCCGGACGGCTCGGACCTCGCGGCGTACGTCGACACCCGTCGCGGTACGAACGCCAGCCACGACTTCTCGCGCGGTAACACGCTGCCCATCACCGCCTGGCCGAACGGGTTCAACTTCCTCACCCCGGTGACCAACGCGTCGACGTACCGCTGGCCGTACGAGTACCACCGCGCCAACAACGCGGACAACCGCCCCGAGCTGCAGGGTCTCACGTTCTCGCACCAGCCGAGTCCGTGGATGGGCGATCGCGATCAGCTGACGATCATGCCGGTCGCGGCGGCCTCGCCGCTGGGGGATCCGGCTGAGCGCGCGGTTGCCTTCAGCCATGACGACGAGGTCGCGCGGCCCGATCTCTATGCGGTTGCGCTCGCGAACGGCGTACGCGCGGAGCTCGCTCCGACCGACCACGGCGCGATCTTCCGCTTCACATTCCCGGCAGACGCTGCAGGCCGGCACCTGGTCTTCGACACGATCGACGAGAACGGAGCCTTCTCGTACGACGGGACCGCGCTCACGGGCTGGGTCGAGAACGGGGCCGAGTTCGGGCGGACGCGGATGTTCTGCTACGGCGAGTTCTCGGCTGCACCGATCGGTTTCGGTCCTGCGTCCGGTGGTCGCGAGAACGCGCGGGCGGCGAGCTTCGACGTACCTGAGGTGACGTTGCGGATGGCAACGTCCTTCATCGGGGTCGACCAGGCGCGGCACAACCTGTCGCTGGAGCTGGGCGGGACGTTCGAGGAGATCCAGGCCGCGGCCAACGCCGCGTGGAACGAGCGCCTCGCGGTCATCCGGCCGGAAGGCGCGACGCCGCCGCAGCTGCGGACCGTGTACGGCAACCTCTACCGGCTCAACCTCTACCCGAACTCGCACTTCGAGAACGCGGGGACCGCCGCCGAGCCGTCGTACGTGTATGCGAGCCCGGTGCTTCCTGTGGACGGTGAAGCGACCGACAGCCTGACCAACGCGGTCGTGAAGCCGGGGAAGATGTACGTGAACAGTGGGTTCTGGGACACGTACCGGACCGCGTGGCCGGCGTACGCGTTCTTCTATCCCGCGTTGACCGGCGAGCTGATCGACGGGTTCGTGCAGCAGTACCGCGACGGCGGCTGGATCGCGCGGTGGTCCTCGCCGGGGTACGCCGACTGCATGACCGGGACGAGCTCGGACGTGTCGTTCGCCGATGCCTATCTGAAGGGCGTCGAGCTGCCGGACCCGCTGGCGACGTACGACGCCGGGCTCCGGAACGCGACCGTCGCACCAGAGGCGACCGAGGTCGGGCGGAAGGGCGTGGAGACTGGGTTCTTCGCCGGGTACGTGAGCACGGACACCGAGGAGAGCGTGTCGTGGTCACTCGAGGCGTATCTGAACGACTTCGGGCTCGCGGCGATGGCTACGCAGCTGGCCTCTGCGGCTTCGGGGGAACGTCGGGCGCAGCTGCTGGAGGAGGCGGAGTACCTGCGCCGGCGCTCACTGAACTATGTCCTGCTCTTCGACCCAGCGGTCAACTTCTTCCAGGGTCGATTGGCGGATGGGACCTTCGCCAAGCGGCCTGCCGAGTTCGACCCGGAGGAGTGGGGCGGCGACTTCACCGAGACCGACGGGTGGAACTTCGCGTTCCACGTCGCCCACGATCCACGCGGTCTGGCCAACCTGTATGGCGGTCCGGGCGGCCTCGAGGCCAAACTCGACGCGTTCTTCTCCACGCCCGAGCTGGCTGTGAAAAAGGGCACGTACTCGATCGTCATTCACGAGATGCTCGAGGCGCAGGCGGTCCGGATGGGCCAGTTCGGCTTCAGCAACCAGCCCGCCCACCACATCGCCTGGATGTACAACTACGCCGGCGCCCCGCACAAGACTCAAGCCATCGTGCGCGAGGTGCTGGAACGGTTGTACGTCGGCGAACAGATCGGCCAGGGCTATCCCGGCGACGAGGACAACGGCGAGATGTCCGCCTGGTACCTCTTCGCTGCCCTAGGCATCTATCCGCTGCGCGTCGGCGCTCCGGAGTACGCCATCGGCTCACCGCTCTTCCCCCGCGTCGTCGTCACGCCTCTGGGTGGGGAGCCGCTGGTGGTGACCGCCTCAGACGTTGGTCACCCCTACGTTCAGGATGTTCTCGTCGATGGCAAACCGTTGCCTACAGCATCCATAACCGCTGCCGACCTTCGCGCTGCCCACCAACTCGACTTCACCCTCGGCGCGGAACCATCCGACTGGGCCACCCTCGACTCCCCACCCGCCCTGACCCTCGACGACGCCGTCCCCACCCCGCTCGTCGACCTGATCCCACGCCAACCCGACAACCCCCTCTTCGACGACACCTCCACCACCGAGACCGTCGTACACGGCGCAGTCACGTGGTCCCTCCCGACCCCGGCCACCCCAACCCTCTACACCCTCACCTCCTCCCGCTCCGAACCCGGCCCCACCTCCTGGCGCCTCGAAGGCTCGACCGACGGCTCCACCTGGACCCTCCTCGACGAACGCACCGACCAGACCTTCCGCTGGCCCCGCCAAACCCGCCCCTTCACGATCCCAACCCCAACAGCCTTCCAGCACTACCGCCTGACTCTCGCCCAAGAAGCCACCCTCGCCCAGGTCGAACTCCTGTCCTAACCCGGCCACCCATTCGCCGAGTCGTGGAATGTGGCTCCCAAAATCGACCCCGTTCCACGACTGGCGATTCAAGCGCCGAGCCATTTGCCACGACTCGATGCGCGCGGACGTCGGATCCAGCCGCTGGCCGCGGGGTCCGCCTGATGGTGCGGTCCTGCGCGCCAAATGGGCGGCCGCCGCGAAGCGGTGTCAGATCCGTGGTTCTCGCGTCACCACAGATTGCTAGCGGCGGGGGCCGAGGCCCGGGGTGTGATCCCGTACGCCGCCGGAGGCGGCCAAAAGGACAGTCGCCGCGAAGCGGTGTCCGATCTGGGTCGTCGCGTCACCACGGTCGCTGGCCACGGGGGTCCGGCCCGTGGTGCGGTCCTGCGCGCGCCGAAGGTGCCAAATGGGCAGTCGCTGCGAAGCGGTGTCCGATTTGTGGGTGCTCGTTCGCCGCTGGTGTGGGCGGCAGGGCATTCGCTCGATGGGCGATCCTGCACGCCGCCGGAGGCGGCCGGAAGAGCGGTCGCCGCGAAGCGGTGTCCTTTGGGTGGTGTCCGCTACTTCTTCTTGGGGGCTGAGGTGGCGCGGATGTGGAGTTCGGTGCGGAGGGTGACTGTGGAGGGTGGGCGGCCGGGGGAGGTGGTGCGGTCTTTGAGGAGTTGGCCGGCGGTGCGGCCTAGTTCGTAGGTGGGTTGGGCGACGGTGGTGAGGCTGGGGACTACGAGGTCGGCCCAGGGGATGTCGTCGAAGCCGACGACGGCGATGTCGTCGGGGGCTCGGAGGCCTTTGCGGGCCAGGCATTCGAGGGCGCCGACGGTCATCAGGTTGTTGGTGGCGAAGAGCGCCTCGGGTGGGTCGGCCAGTTCGAGAAGGCTCTCCATAGCGGCGTACCCGCCGGCCTCGCGGAAGTCCGCGTGCCGCACAAGATCCTTGTCGTACCGGATCCCGCCGGCACGCAGCGCCGACCGATACCCAGCAAGCCGATCCATAGCAGTCGATACCTTGCGCGGACCGGTGATGCACGCAATCCGCTGATACCCGCCGTCGATCAAGTGTTTGACGCCCTCAAAGGCACCATGCTCGTTGTCGACCAGAACGGTATCCGCCTCGACCCCCTCGACCCGACGGTCGATCATCACCAGCGGGATCTTCGCGTCCGCGAGCAACTGCACGCCCTCGGCCGTCGACGTCGGCGAGATCACCACCCCGGCCATCTGATCGGTCAGCACGGCCGACGCGTACGCCGCTTCCTTCGCCGGGTCCTCGTCCGAATTGCACAGTACGACGTGATACCCCTCGGTCTGCGCCACATCCTCCAGCCCGCGGACCAAGGACGTGAAGAACGGGTTCTCGATGTCGGAGATGACGACGGCCCACAGGTTCGTGGAGGATTTGCGCAGGTTGCGGGCGACGCCGTTCGGGCGGTAGCCGAGCTCGGCGACCGCGGCGCGGACCTTCTCGGACAGCTCGGGGTCGACGTTGCGCCGGCCGCTCAGGACCCGCGACACCGTCGCCGGAGATACCCCCGACCTACGCGCGACGTCGTAGATCGTCGTCATACCCGCTCCCCGCTGGAGATCCGATGGTCGTCTGGATCGCACTCTAACTCCGATCCCCACAGTTGCGTCCACGGACCACCGAGCAACGGCGTCCCGCGGACCCAAAGGATCTCATGATGCGGCTGACTCCAGCAGCGCCAAGGCAGCGGCGCGGGCCGGGGCCGAATCGGCGGCCCCATTCATAGTGGTCGAGAGCGCTCCGGCGGCATTCGCGAGGCGCACGGCGTCCACCAATCCAGCTCCGCCGGCCAGCGAAGCGGCCAGTGTGCCGCAGAAGGCGTCGCCCGCGCCGACGGTGTCGACCGTCGCAACTTGATGAGCATCCACACGTTCCTCGTAGCCCGCGGCCCGGTCCAGGACGAAAGCACCCCGCGAGCCGAGCGTGACCACGCAACCACGCAGATCCCACTCCTCGGCCAGCTTGCGAGCGACCATCGGCACCCCCGAGTCGTCGCAGTCCAGCCCGGTGAGCGCCGCCGCTTCGACCTCGTTCGGCACCAGGATGTCGACGTACGCCGCCAGCGAGTGATCGATCGGGCCGACCGGTGCAGGCGTGAGGATCGTGGTGACGCCCGCGGTCGAGGCGAGCCGGAGGGCGGTGTGGCTCGCCTCGACCGGGAGCTCGAGCTGGACGCTGAGCACCTTGCTGGAAACGAGCACGTCCCCCGCGGCCTCGACATCCGCAGCGGTGATCGCAGCATTGGCACGCGACACGATGATGATCGAGTTGCCACCGTCCGGCAGCACCAGCGGCAATCCGACGCCAGTCCCTAATGACGGATGCCGCACGATCCACGACGTGTCGACACCGTTCGACGACAGCAGTTCGAGGAACTCTTCGCCGTACCGGTCCTCACCGATCGTGCCGACGATCGCCGTCCGCGCGCCCATCCGCGCTGCCGCGATCGCCTGGTTCACGCCCTTGCCGCCGAGGAACTCCGCGAACCCGGTGCCGTGCAAGGTCTCACCCGGCAACGGCCGCCGTTCCGCTGAGGCGACCAGATCCTTCATGAACGAACCCAGCACGCACACATCGTTCATGCCTGGTCCTCGGCCAGACGCTTGCCCAAGGCACCAGATGGATGGAACTGCGCGAAGTCGTGATGACTGAAGGACCGCAGTACGACGAGCGCGCACGCCAACGCATCGCCCATTGCCAGCGAGGCCGTCGTCGACGCGGTCGGTGCCAAGTTCAACGGATCCGCCTCGCGCAGCACCATCGTGTCGAGCGTGTACGTCGCCAACTGGGCCAGCGTCGACTCCTCCCGTCCGGTCATCGCGATCACCGGGATCGTCCGCTCCCGCAGCATCCGCGCGAACGCGCACACCTCAGCGGTCTCGCCGGATGCAGAGAGCGCCAGGACGATGTCGCGCGACGTCACCGCACCGGAGTCGCCGTGCAGCGCATCGCCGGAGTGGATGAACGTGGCCGGCGTACCCGTGCTGGCAAGAGTGGCGGCGATCTTCCGGCCGACCAGACCGGACTTCCCGAGACCGGTCACCACCAGATGGCCTTCGCACTGGGCGACCGCGAGCAGCACCTCCAGGAAGACTCCGTCCAGGCGGTCCGCGAGTGCCGAGACAGCTGCGGCCTCGGTCTCGATGGCATCGCGCGCCGCCTGTAGTCCTCGGGCGACCAGGTCCCTGGACAGCTCGTCGGCCGTGCGGTGGGCGGACGCACGGTTCGGCACAACTGGCATCCCAGTGCCTCTCATGTCAGAAATCGATTTCCGCAGATTAGGCAGCGTGGCTGATCCGTGTCAACGCCGCCATGCAGGTCGAAACCCTTGCCAGCACGTGGGAAACCGGCACGGTTGATCACATCGTCATCCGGTCGGCTCTTGACCGACCACGCCGCCGATCGTAGATTGCGAGAAATCGATTGCCCCTCGGCCGCCCGAACACCCGCCCGAAACTCACCACCCTGGAGCACCTGATGGCCGCAACACCCTTCCCTGCCAGGCAGCTCAGCCGCCGGTCCGTCCTGCGCGGCGGTCTGGGCGCGTTCGCCGCGACAGCTGCCGGCGTACCGCTGCTGTCCGCCTGCGGCGGCAACGAATCCGGCGGCAACGCCAAGGAGATGTCGTTCTGGAACTTCTACGGC
Source organism: Kribbella pratensis (assembly GCF_004365355.1). GTDB lineage: Bacteria > Actinomycetota > Actinomycetes > Propionibacteriales > Kribbellaceae > Kribbella. The sequence goes on from NZ_SODP01000003.1 coordinate 890,244, forward strand.
CCGTCCGACGATCAGGGACCGCAGAGCAAGTGGTTCGTCGACACCGTCGCGGAGTGGAACAAGAACAACGACGTCAAGGTCAAGCTGCGCTACATCCCCGGCAAGGACTACCTGAACGGGACGACCCTGCAGACTGCGTTCCAGTCGGGCCAGGGCCCCGACATCTTCCTGATCAGCCCCGGCGACTTCCTCCGCTACTACAACGGCGGCGTGCTGCAGGATCTCGGCTCCGCGTTGCCGGACGAGTCCAAGAAGGACTACCTGCCCGGTCTGCTCGAGGCGCGCAGCGTGGACGGCAAGGTGTACGGCCTGCCGATGGAGATCGAGCCGCTCGCGATGTACTACAGCGAGGCCGCGTTCGAGTCGGCCGGGCTGTCCGAGGCCGACCTGCCCAAGACGTGGGACCAGACGATCGCGGTCGCGCAGAAGCTGACCAACAGCAAGCGGTACGGCGTGATGTTCGAGACGCTGCCCGGCTACTACCAGAACTTCACCTGGTACCCGTTCATGTGGCAGGGGGACGGCAACGCCATCAAGGACGGCAAGTCCGCGTTCGACTCGCCCGCCGCCGTACAGGCGCTGAAGTTCTGGGGCGATACGATCAAGAACAAAGTTGCCCCGCGCAAAGCCCTCGGTGACGGCGGCGGTGACGTGGTCTCGAACCTCGGCTCCGGCGCGGCCGCGATGCAGCAGAGCGGCATCTGGGCGGTCGCGGACATGCGGACCAAGGCGAAGACCTTCAAGTACGGCATCATTCCGCTGCCTACTCCGGCCGGCGGCTCGGCGGCCACCGACCTCGGCGGCTGGGCGTTCGTCGCCAACTCGAAGGGCAAGAATCCCGAGGCCGCGGCGAAGTTCATCGCGTGGGCGCTCGGTTCGACTGACGCCGCCGGCGTCGAGCGGCAGCGGCAGTGGAACACCGAGGTGAAGACCAACCTGCCGCCGCGGAAGTCCGTGCAGCAGGCCGCGGATGCCAAGGGTGCGTTCGCCGACGGCGCGCTGAAGAAGTTCGTCAGCGAGATCGCGCCGACCGGCAAGCCCGAGCCGCGGTTCCCACCGGAGGTATACCAGCCGATCGCCGACGCGATCCAGGCCTGCCAGTTGAACGCGGCCGATCCGGCCAAGGCGGCGGCCGACGCGGCGGAGAAGATCGACACGTTCCTGAAGACCTACCAGGGCGCGCCGATCAGCTGATGGTGACGACAACAGCCGCTCCCTCCAAGCCGCTGGTGAAGGCTTCGGGGAAACCCAGGGCAGGTATGACGAGAAAACGGCGCGAGGCGTTGGCGGCGTACGCCTTCCTCGCGCCGGACACGATCGGTCTGCTGACCTTCGTCGCGATCCCGATGGTGCTGGCCTTCGGTGTCGCGTTCTTCAAGGTCGATGGCTTCGGCAACTATCAGTACGTCGGCCTGGCGAACTACAAGCTGATGGCCGGGGACGATCAACTCTGGGCCTCGCTGAGGGTCACCGCGATCTACGTGGTCACGTTCGTGCCGATCGCGTTCGTGGTGAGCTTCGCGCTGGCGATGTTGGTCCGCAACCATTTCAAGGGCATCGGCTGGGTCCGATCGGCGTTCTTCCTGCCGAACGTCGTCAGCCTGGTCGTGGTCGGTCTGATCTGGCAGTTCCTGCTGGTCGACAAGCGCGGGGCGCTCTCGAAGATCCTGGCGCCGTTCGGCCTCGGCGACGTGTCCTTCCTCGGTACGCCGTCCCTTGCGCTAGGCACCTATGTGGTGATCAGCGTGTGGTTCCTGATGGGATACCAGATGCTGGTGTTCCTGGCCGGCCTGAAGGACGTGCCGAAGGAACTCGAGGACGCCGCGCAGATCGACGGTGCGGGCTCCTGGCAACGATTCCGGTACGTGATCTGGCCGCTGCTCCGGCCGACCAGCTTCTTCGTCGTGGTGAACTCGACGATCGGCGCGGTCACCGGTCTGCAGGCGTTCGACCTGGTCTTTGTGCTCACCAAGGGCGGTCCGGCGCGGGCGACCAGCACGGTCGTGCTCTACATCTACGAGCAGGCGTTCACCTTCAACAACATGGGGTACGCCGCCGCGCTGACCACCGTGGTCGTGGCGATTCTGGTCATCTGTACCGGACTGATGTTCGGCGTCACCCGAGGAGGACGTTTTGACGAGGATTAGAGTCCTCCCGATCCTGGCCCATGTCCTCGCGATCATCGCGGTCGCTCCGCTGCTGTGGATCCTGATCAGTGCGTTGAAGCCGGCCGAGGACGTGTTCAACTTCGGTTGGCCCTCGACGTGGACGTTGGACAACCTGCAGTACGTGCTGCTGAAGATCCCGATGCCGCGGTTCATGCTGAACTCCGCGATCGTGTCGGTGACGGTCACCGTGATCGCGCTGTTCTTCCACAGCATGGCGGCGTACGCGCTGGCCCGGCTGCGATTCCCGGGGCGCGGGATCATCTTCTCCGGGATCATGTCGACGCTGCTGGTGTCGCTGCCGGTGATACTAGTTCCCTTGTTTCTAGTGGCAAAGCAACTAGGTCTGCTCGACAGCTACGCCGGGTTGATCGTGCCGAGCATCTTCCACGCGTTCGGCATCTTCCTGCTCCGGCAGTACTACCTGAACATCCCGCGTGAGCTCGAGGAAGCGGCCGATCTGGACGGCTGCGGCTACTGGCGGCGGTACTGGAGCGTCATCCTGCCGCTCAGCCGGCCGGTGCTGGCGTCGCTGTCGGTGCTGTTCTTCCTGGCCAACTGGAACGCGTTCCTCTGGCCGCTCACCATCACCCGGAACCCGGATCTTCGCGTCATCCAACTCGGCGTCTCCGGCATGCAGGGGCAGTACGCCTCGGCCTGGAACCTCATTCTCGCGGCCGCTGTGATCGCGGCCATTCCCACGGTCGTGGTGTTCGTCGCGGGCCAGCGCCGCCTGGTCGACGCGATGAAGACGACCGGCCTCAAGTGAAGGAACCACTATGAAACGTGGGGCACTGCTTGCCGTCCTGCCGCTGGTCTTCGGAACGGCGACCCTCCTGACCCAGTCCACCGCCTCAACCGGCCATACCAAACCGTATGGTACGGCGGCTTCGATCGAGCATACCAAACCGTATGGTATGGCGGGATCGGGATCGGGATCGGGATCCGTCGGCACCGCGCAGGTGGAGTCGAAGGGCGCGCCTAGCAAGAGCGACGGTGACCTCTGGCCGTCCTGCTGGGCGGATAACGACAAGCTGTACGCCGCCAACGGTGACGGCAAAGGGTTCAGTACCGACGGGGACTTCGCCGACATCGCGGTCAGCGAGATCAACGGCACACCGGGAAACTTGTCTGGGGCAACGATCTCCAAGGGCGATCAGGTCGGTTCGGTCTGGAGCGGCGCCGGGTACAACCGCAAGCCGACCGGGATGGTATGCGTCGGGGACACGTTGTACCTGGCGGTCCAGGACCTCGCCCTGGACTTCAACGACGTACCGGCTGCAACGATCCTGAAGTCGACGGACCACGGGAAGACGTGGACCTGGGACAAGGCGAAGCCGATGTTCTCGGACCATGTCTTCACGACGATCTGGTTCGCGGACTTCGGCAAGGGCGGTGCGCTGGCGCCGGACGGCTACGTGTACGCGTACGGGCTGGACGGGAACTGGCGGGACTCGTTCGACGACACGGTTGCCGATCCGCAGAGCGTGTTCCTGGCACGGGTCCCCAAGAACAAGGTGCAGGACCGCGGCGCGTGGAAGTTCTACACCGGCACTGGGTGGTCGTCGAAGATCGCCGATCGTAAGCCGGTGCTGACCGACACGCGACGGTTGTACGCGCAGACGTACGGCACGAATGCGTCCAACCTGAGCGTGATCAGCCAGGGCGGCGTCACGTACCTCGCGAAGCAGAAGCGGTACGTATACACGTCCTGGACGGAGTACACCTTCGAGTTCTACGAGTCGCCGACGCCGTGGGGACCGTGGAAACACTTCATGAGCAAGGACTTCGGCGGGTACCCGTGGTCGACGTCGAAGTACGGCGGGTACGGCGTGACGATCCCGTCGAAGTTCGTCCAGCCGGACGGCAACACGATGTACATCCAGGCGAACGTCTGCCCGTGCGGAGGCGGCGGGATCGGTACGTCGGTCTACAACTTCAACCTGCGCAAGCTGGTGCTCACGCCGTCGGTCGAGACGCCGGCCTCGAACCTCCCCGGGTCCGACAACCTCGCGGTGCCGACGACCGGCGCGGTTGCGATCTCCAAGTCAACGAACTCCGGCAGTCTCGCACTGATGAACGACAGTGCGAAGATGGGCACCGAGTCGGACTTCGACGACGAGGTCAAGGGTGCGACGTGGTGGGGGTATGAGTGGCCGGCCCCGCACAAGGTCAACACCGTCGAGTTCACGTCGGGCGCGGTGTCGGCGGAGGGCGGGTATTTCACCGGCCGGCCGCGCGTGCAGGTCAAGCAGAACGGTGCATGGGTGGAGGTCGGCTCGCAGACCGTCTCACCCGCGTACCCGGGTGATGCCTCGGCCGGGGCGAACGCGACGTACACGATCACGTTCCCGGTGCAGGAGACCGATGGGGTGCGGGTGATCGGGTTGTCAGGCGGGACCCGCTCCTACACGACTGTGTCCGAGCTCGTGGTCCGGTACGTCTCGCAGCTGGCAGATGGTGGCTTCGAGGGCACCGGTGGCGGAAAGCCTGCTTGGCTGTTCGAAGGTACTGCGGCCAACGGCGTCGACCGCGGTCTCGGCTTCGCGCATTCCGGCGCCAACAACGGCTGGATCCGCTGTACCTGCACGGGTTTCAGCGACCTGTACCAGACGGTCCCGGTCACACCGGGTACGACGTACACGTTCGGCTCGTGGATCAACGCCTCCGCCAACCTCCCAACAGACCAAGGCCGCTTCGGGGTGCGCGCCGGTACGACAGACCTGGCCAGCACCACGTTCGGCTCCGGCACCGGCTATGTCCACCACGAGGTGACGGTGAAGGTCCCGGCCGACGTACACGAGCTAACCGTCTACGCCGGCTTCAACGGCCCCAACCTCGACACCTGGCTCCAGGTCGACGACTTCACCGTCAGCTGAACAGGTGGACGCCCCTCACTGACCAACCACGCCCCACGCGGGGCCTGCGGTCGCAGCCCCGCCTGCGGAGCTCCTCGCGTCGAGGTTGGTCAGTGCAGGGCGCCCGGTTCACGGCCAGGGGAGGAGATCGGGCGCGGGGCCGGTGACCGGGCCGGGGGTGGGCCGGCCGGCGTACCAGGCGGTTAGGTCGGTGAGGGCACCGGTCAGCGTCACCTCTTCGCCGGTGCCGGTCTCCCAGGTGGTGTCGTCGGCTTGGAGGATCAGGTGGATGCCGTCGGGTGTGCGCGGACGGAGGAAGTCCAGCAGGTGCAGACAGAACGAGGAGGACCAGCTCGCGGGAGTGACGCCCAGGTTGAGGTCCGAGGTGTGGATGGTCAGTTCTCGCCAGGTGGCTTGCAGGCCGGCGGACAGGTTGCTGTTGCGGTGGAGGATGGGAAGGGGCCAGTCGGTGGGGCTGACCTTGTCCCAGGAGGCGAGCAGCGTGGTGACGGCCTGGGTGAGGTGGGCGCGGAGGTCGGCCGCGGAACGGTCGGCGCCGGATTCGATGGCGGCGTCGCGAGCGGGCCGGCCACCGTCGTACATCTCGATCACGCGGCCTTCGAGCGCCTCGTCGACCTGACGGGTCATCGCCTCGGAGAAGTTCGCGATGTGCGTGACGACATGGCCGCGGGACCAACCGGGCAGGTTCGAATCGCCGCGGGCGCTCGCGTCGTCCAGGTCCGCGACGAGCGCGAGCAACTGGTCGGCGATGGCGCCTACTTCGTTCAGGGCCACAGCAGCTCCTTCGTCCATTGGTCCTCGAGCCGGTACCGCAAGCGCGTGTGCCGGCGATCCGGATCGGCCTGCCAGAATTCGACCTCTTCGGCGCGCAACGTGTACAGCGTCCAGTTCGGCGCGATCAGCCCAGGCTCGGCGGCGATCCGCTCCGCCTGCTCCTTCACCGCGACGTCGATGTCCGCAGGATCCGCGAGTACGGCGCTCTGCCGCCCGACCAACGCCTCCGCCCGCGCCGCCTCGGGCCGCATCAGGAAGTCCCGTGCCGAATCCTCCGCCGAAGCGGCCTCGACGGTCCCGAGCACGCGGACCTGCCGGCCCAGCGGGATCCAGTAGAACGTGAGAGCGGCGTACGGCGAGGTGGCGAGCTCGTCGCCCTTCCGGCTGGTCGACGTCGACGCGAACTGCCAACCGTCGTCAGTCACGTCTTTGAGGATCAGGACCCGCCCGTTCGGCCGGCCGTCGGCGCGGACCGTGGACAGGGTCATCGCGCACGGCTCGGGCACCTGCTCGTCGATCGCGCTCAGCAGCCACTCGACGAACAGCGGATGCGGCGTCTCGGGAGCAAGTGCGGGATCCCAGGCCGGTGGGGTCCCGGTCAGCGTCGGTACGGCGCGCAGCCGGGTGCGGAGGTCGGTCACGCTTCGAGACCCTAGGCGACGTATTCACATGGCAGCAACCAGATTTCCCATTAGGATTGCTGGATGAGCACGCTGGCCTTCGCCCTCGCCGCGACCATCAAGCACGACGGCCGTGGCGGCGTCGCGGATCTGCTGGCCACCCCCGCGGAGGCAGCCGCGTGGCTGGCCGATAACCAGCACCTGGTCACGGAGGTGCTCGGGCGACCGCCGGCCGGTCCCGAATCGGCGGGGGGCGCGATTTCCGGAACAAAACTCGCAACTGGCGTCGAATTCCTTCCGGAAACCCGGAGAGTCGGCAAGGACGAGGCCCTGTGGCGGGAGTTGGTGGAGGTCCGGCGGGCGGTGCGAGCGTTGTTCGCGCGGGCGGTGGCGCCCGGTGCGCCGAGCAAGGCGGATGCGGACCGGTTGATGGATGCGGACGTGGCAGTGCGGGCGGTGAACCGCGCGGCCGAGCGCTTGGGGGCGAGGGAGCTCGAGTGGCCGGCGGGTGGTGAGCCGGTATTGCGGTGGGCGGGCCGGACCGACGACCTCATCGCCGCGGTCGGGCGCTCGACGATCGAGTTTCTGACCGGACCGGATCGGGGGCGGCTGCGGGCGTGTCCAGCGGCTCGGTGTGTGAAGTACTTCCTGCAGGACGATCCGCGGCAGACGTGGTGCTCGGCGTCCTGCGGTAACCGCGAGCGGGTGAACCGTCACTACCGCAAACGGCACGCCGGATAGCCTGTCGGTCATGACCATCGCGCGTTTCAAAGACTTGTGTGTCGACGTCACGTCGCCGAGCGAGATGGCCGCGTTCTGGGGCCGGGTGATCGGCCTGACCGCGCCCGCCGACAACCCGAACGTGCTCGTCGGCGACGCCCCGGAGAAGACGATCTGGATGTGCAAGGTCCCGGAGACGAAGACGGTCAAGAACCGGGTCCACCTCGACCTCATCACCGGTGCGATCGAGGATCTCGAGCGCGAGGGTGCGAAGGTACTGACGCCGGCCACCGAAGAACAGCAGTGGACAGTGATGACGGACCCCGAGGGCGGCGAGTTCTGCGGGTTCGTCCGCGGCACGGTCCCGGCGTACCGGCTGATGGAGTTGATCGTCGACTCGGCCGAGCCGGAGAAGCAGGCGCGTTGGTGGGCGGACGTGGTCGGCGGCGACTTCATGAGCCGGCCGGGTACGCCGTACTGCTGGCTCGAGAACGTGCCCGGCCTGCCGTTCCGGTACTGGGTCTTCGTGCCGGTGCCCGAGCCCAAGACGGTGAAGAACCGGGTGCACTGGGATGTCACCGCGCCCGCGCTGCAGCCGGTGCTCGACGCGGGTGCGACACTGCTGCGGCCCAAGGACGACGAGATCGGCTGGAACGTCTGCGCCGACCCCGAGGGCAACGAGTTCTGCGTGTTCCTGCCGCCGGAGGAGTCTTCATGACAGTACTGATGCCGCGACTCCGTTGGGAGGCCCCATGACCAAGCTCGACCTGACCGTGTCCGGTCCAGACCTGACCGAGGCGCTGGTGAACATTTCGTCGGTCAGCGGGACCGAGGAGAAGCTCGCGGACAAGGTCGAGAAGGCCTTGTCGGCGTACGGGCATCTGAAGGTGTTCCGGCACGGCAACACCGTGGTCGCGCGGACCGACCTCGGGCGCGACGAGCGGGTCGTGATCGCCGGTCATCTCGACACCGTCCCGCTCAACGACAACCTCCCGGCGCGCCGCGCCGACGGGCTGATCCACGGTCTCGGCGCCTGCGACATGAAGGGCGGCGTCGCGGTCGCGCTCCGGCTCGCGGCGGGCCTCGACGAGCCGGTCCGGGACGTCACCTATGTCTTCTACGATTGCGAGGAGATCGAGGCCGAGCGCAACGGTCTCTTCAAGCTGACCCGCTCCAACCCCGAGCTGCTCGAGGGCGTGTTCGCGGTCGTGATGGAGCCGTCGAACGCCGTCGTCGAGGCCGGCTGCCAGGGCACTATGCGGATCGAGGTCACCACCCACGGCGAGCGTGCGCACTCGGCCCGTTCGTGGATGGGGTCGAACGCGATCCACGCCGCGGGCGACGTGCTCGCGCGGCTTGCGGCGTACGAACCGCGGCGAGTGCCGATCGACGGGCTGGTGTACCGCGAGGGGCTGAACGCGGTCGCGATCACCGGCGGCGTCGCGGGGAACGTCGTACCGGATCTGTGCACGGTGGCGATCAACTACCGCTTCGCGCCCAGCCGGTCCGAGGCAGAGGCCGAGGCGCACCTGCGCGAGGTGTTCGAGGGGTACGACGTCGTGGTGACGGACTCGGCTCCGGGCGGGCTGCCGGGGCTGGAGCGGCCGGCCGCGGCGGCGTTCCTGCAGGTGGTCGGGGGTGAGCCGCAGCCGAAGTTCGGGTGGACGGACGTGGCGCGGTTCACGCTGCTCGGCGTACCGGCGGTGAACTACGGGCCCGGCGATCCGCTGTACGCGCACAAGCAGGACGAATTCGTGCCCGAGGCCGAGATCGAGCTGTGTGAACAGCGGTTGAGGAGTTGGTTGACGGGCCGCGCCTGAGCCGCCCGCGTTACCGGTCAGGCCATAATCTGGACGTATGTCAGAACCATCGATCCACCCCGACAGACCGGTCGGCCCGGTCGGCCAGCAGCAGCGCGGGCCGATCATGATGCGGCGCAAGCAGGTGCAGCACTCCACGTCCGAGCAGCGGCTGCTGGACAGCCGCGGACCGTCGGACTGGGTGCACACCGACCCGTGGCGGGTGCTGCGGATCCAGTCGGAGTTCATCGAGGGGTTCGGCATGCTGGCCGAGCTCGGCGCCGCGATCAGCGTCTTCGGCTCGGCGCGGACCAAGCCTGACGACCCGATGTACGCCGCGGCCGAGGAGTTCGGGCGGAAGCTGGTCGCGGCCGGGTACGCCGTCATTACCGGCGGCGGACCGGGGGTGATGGAGGCCGCGAACAAGGGGGCGTCCGAGGCCGGCGGTGTCTCGGTCGGGCTCGGCATCGAGCTGCCTTTCGAGAACGGCCTGAACGAGTGGGTCGACATCGGGATGAACTTCCGGTACTTCTTCACCCGCAAGACGATGTTCGTGAAGTATGCGCAGGGGTTCGTGGTGATGCCGGGCGGGTTCGGCACGCTGGATGAGCTGTTCGAGGCGCTCACGCTGGCGCAGACGCGGAAGGTCACGTCGTTCCCGGTCGTGCTGTTCGGTACGGCGTACTGGGGCGGGCTGGTCGACTGGCTGCGGAACACGAGCCTCGAGGACGGGAAGATCTCGGCCGCCGATCTGGACATGTTCGTGGTCACCGACGACGTCGACGAGGCGATCAGCTACATCATGAAGGCGGGCGAGCTGGCCGACGCCGCGGCCGAGGAAGCCGCCGAGGTGGCCGCACGGGAGGTCGAGAGCTCGTCCGAGAAGGCGCGCCGGCTGGGGTCCGACGGGAGCTGAAATCCCGGGTGATGGTTCGGTTGACTCGGACGGCATGGCACGATCGGACCCGTGATGTGGTTCTTCGGGCTGATCGTCGTGCTGTTGATCGGGGCTGTCGCGGTAGTCGCCTCGGGTCGTTGGGGTGCCATGAGCACGGCGTACGACGACCGGCCCGACATGACCGTGCCCGCACGGCAGGCGCTGACGTCGACGGATATCGAGTCGGCGCGGTTCGCCGTCGGGGTGCGCGGCTACCGGATGGACGAGGTCGACACGCTCCTCGAACGGGTCGCGAAAGAGGTCGCTGAGCGCGACCGACGGATCGCGGACCTGGAGCGCGCGGTCGCGCCGATCGTCGAGGCGCCGGACGGTGCCGGCTTCTCGTCGAAGTCGCCGTACGACGCGTCGGAGTTCGAGGACACCGGTCCCCACCAGCCGATCCTCGTCGGCGGCGATTTCCCCGTCGCCAAGCCCGCGGCCGACGAGCCTGGGGCGAAGGATTCCCCTGCTGAGGTCCCGCAGGTCGCCACGCCGGCAGCTCCCACCGAGACGCCGCCGACTGCCGAAGCGCAGGCCGGGTCTGGGGCCGGGTCCGGGGCTGGACCTGGGGCTGAGTCCGAGGCTGAGTCCGGGGCACGTTCCGGGACTGAGTCCGGGGCTGGACCTGGGGCTGAGTCCGAGGCTGAGTCCGCGGCAGGTGCCGGGGCTGCTTCCGGGGTTGAGTCCCGGGCGGCCTCCGGGGCGTCGTACGGGGTGGCGCACGGGGCAGCTGCCGAGGGTGCGGACGACCACGAGCCGGAGACTTCTGAACTGCCGCGGACGAGGCACGAAGCAGCCGCCGACGAGTACGAACGGCTCCAAGCCGAGGCTCGCGCCCTCCTGGAGGCACAGTCCCAGCCGGTCACTCCCCGCCGCACTCCCGCCACACCCCACTCAGCACCCCCACAGCAGCAGCCGCAAGACGAGCAGCCGCCCCTGGCGTCCGGCGAGCACTCGCCGGACCGGCAGTCGCCACAGGCTGCCGCCCAGCAGTCACCACAGGCTGCCGCCGAGCAGTGGCCGGATCGACAGTCGCCACAGGCTGCCGCCCAGCAGTCACCACAGGCTGCCGCCGAGCAGTGGCCGGATCGACAGTCGCCACAGGCTGCCGCGCAGCAGTCGCTGCAGGCTGCTGCCGAGCAGTGGCCGGATCGACAGTCGCAGGCTGCCGATCAGCAGTCGCCGGAGGAGCAGGCTCCGTCGGCCCGTGCGCAGCAGTCAGCACAGCAGCCGCCGCTCCACGCCTCCAGCCAGCAGTCAGCCAACACACAGCCAGCCGCGGCCGAGCAGCCCGCTCCCGCGGCGCACTGGACCCAGGCGCCTGAGCCGCAGCAGCAGGTGCTGCCGCAACAGTCGGCTGACGTGCAGCACCCCCAGGCCGAGCAGGCCGCCCCGGTGACGCACTGGACGCAGGCAGCGGTTCCACCGCAGTCGGCTGACGGCCAGCAGGCGGCGGGCGAGCAGGCCGCTCCGGCAACGCACTGGACGCAGGCGCAGGACTCGCAGTACGTAGTGCAGGAGCAGCAGTCGTCTGCGCCTCAGCAGCAGTCCTACCCGCAGCAGGCGGCTGATGGAGAGCAGGCGGCGGGCGAGCAGGCCGCTCCGGCAACGCACTGGACGCAAGCGCAGGAGTCGCAGTACGTAGTGCAGGAGCAGCAGCTGCCCGCGCCTCAGCAGCAGTCCTACCCGCAGCAGGCGGCTGATGGGGAGCAAGCGGTGGGCGAGCAGGGGGCTCCCGGGCGGCACTGGACGCAAGCGCAGGACTCGCAGTACGTCGTGCGCGAGCAGGAGGCCGCCGCCCAGCAGCAGCTCAACCCGCAGCAGCAGGTGTCCAGCCCGCAGCAGTCCAGCCCGCAGCAGGCCAACACTCAGCAGTCCAGCCGCCAGCAGGAGGATGGGCAGCAGGGTGAGGGGGAGGGGTGGCGGTTCTGGCCGCCGGCGGGGCAGGACGATGAAGGCGCTTATCAGCGGCCCAGCTGATGGACGGGACGGGGAGTTGTCACGCGGAGGCGTCGGTCGTACTGCGGCTGTCGCCGGAGGCCGCCTGGGACGTCGTGATGGACTGGGACCGCCAGTCCCGCTGGATGCTGCTTACCCGCGTCTGGGGGACTGAGAACGACGGGATCGGCGTCGGCGGCGGGGTCGCGGCGCGGACTTCTGTCGGTGGCATCGGGTTCACTGACGACATGGTCATCACACACTGGGATCCGCCGCGCGAGTGCACGGTGAAGCATCTCGGCAAGATCGTCCGCGGCACGGGAACGTTCACGATCGCGCCCGTCTCCAGCGGCAGTGTCTTCACCTGGGAAGAGGATGTCGACCCGCCGCTCGGCCGGCTCGGGTGGATCGTCGCGCGACCGGCGTTCGAGCTGATGATGCGGGTCTCGCTGCGGCGACTGCTCCGAGAGGTGCAGGCATGACGCCACTGATGCCACGCCTCCGCCGCGGCGGGTCGTCGCGCTTCACCGCCCGTCCTTCCCTCGTCGCTCCGGTCGCTTGGGTCGGTTCGGTCGCTCCGGTCCCTAGTCAGGCGCGGGAGATCCGATGACCGTGATTGGGCCGGATGGGCAGCCGCGCTGTGGGTGGGCGACGTCCGCACCGGAGTACGTGGAGTATCACGACAACGAGTGGGGCAAGGAGATCCGCACCGATGTCGGGTTGTTCGAGCGGATGACGCTCGAAGGGTTCCAGTCCGGTCTGTCGTGGATCACGATCCTTCGCAAACGCGAGAACTTCCGTACGGCGTTCGCGCATTTCGACCCGGAGACGATCGCGAAGTTCGACGACGCCGACTTCGACCGCCTGATGGCCGACCCCGGCATCGTCCGCAACCGGCTGAAGATCAACGCGACGATCAACAACGCCCGTGCGTTGCTGGAGCTCGACGACGGCGAGTTCACCGAGCTGCTCTGGTCGTTCAAGCCGGCCAAGCACAAGGCACCCAGGACACTCGGCGACGTGCCCGCCACGACGCCCGAGTCCGTGGCCATGTCGAAGGCCCTCAAGAAGAAGGGTTTCGTCTTCGTCGGACCCACCACGGCGTACGCGTTGATGCAGGCGACAGGCATCGTGAACGACCACTTGAAGACCTGTATCGCGCGCTGAATCTCGTGCACGTGCAGCTGCCTTCTGCATCTGCAAAAGGCTCTTTGGCAAAACGCAAACACAAACGGCTGAACGAGTTGTGCACCGGGCACTGAACGTGATGAGGTGTTCAGCGGGCTCCCCGACTGTCAGGTGGTTGTCCGGCCGTGACTCGCCCGGCCGGAACGCGGTCTGGGAGCCCACCAAACGTTCTACGGCAAGGTGTTGGAGCCGTCCGAGGTGAAGGCTGTTCGGAACACATCCGTTCCGGACAGCCCACTCAACTGCGTGCCCGTCGGTGTGACGGTGAGGTAGAGATTGGCTTCGGCGAAGGCATCCGCAGCATCGTCGTCCGCCGTACCGAACTGGCGGGTCCAGCTGCGGGTGTGGTCAGGTGAGTACTTCGTCAGCACGCCGTCGAACTTGCCGAGCGGCGTCTCCAACGAGCCATCGGTGAAGCCTGCAACGTAGAGATTGCCCGCGGGGTCGACCGCCACCGCGGCGGCCTTGTCGTTGGTGGACGTGCCGAGCTGGTCGCGCCAGGTCAAGTTGCCGTCGGAATCGGCGCGGGCGATCAGGAAATCCTTGTCGCCGTTGAGTGTTCCGGCGAAGTCGCCCGCGGTGTAACCGGCGAGGTAGACGCCGCCGTCGGGGTCTGCGGTGATTGCCCACACCTCATCCGCTGCGGGAGTGCCGAGCTGCTTCACCCACATCGGAGCTCCGTCGGTTGAGTAGCGAGCGAGGAGGCCGTCGACGCCGCCGTCGCCGGCCATCATTCCGCCCAGGTACACCGAACCGTCGGAGACCGCGACAGCCATCCCCTTGTCCTCGCCTGCAGTTCCGGTCTGCCGCAACCACACCAGTCGCCCGTCACCGTCAAGCCGCGCAACGAATACATCCTTGTCGCCCTGATTCGCCCCGTCCAACGCGCCCTTCGTGTAGCCGCCGACATAGACATCGGTCCCGGACACCGTCACCGAGTAGCTGCGATCCGCCACGCCTGGTACGCCGAACTGCGTCAGCCACCGTCGATTCCCATCAGCGTCGTACTGCGCCACGAACCCATCGTCCGTAGCGTTTCCGGTATGCGTGCCGTCCAGATCGCCGTTCGTGTACCCGGTCACCACAACGCGCCCGTCCGCGTCCACAGCAACGCCGTACGCGCGTTCGGTCCCGCTCGTCCCGAGTGACCGCGTCCACTCCCGCGAACCGTCCGCCCGGTACTTGATCAGCGCCACATCCGTCCCGCCCGCGTACGGCTGCCCGTCGAGCGAGCCGGCCACCGCGACCGCCTGATAAACGTTGCCTGAGGCATCAGTCGCGATCCCGCCGGCGCGGTCGTCGCCCGCCGTACCCGTCATGGCGGCGTGCATCGGGACGGCCGGCGGCTTGCCGATGTAGCGGAAGATGTACCTCGCGCCTTCGGCGAACGTCGGTCCCCACACGTCCCAGTCGTGCCCGCCGTCGACGACGCGGAACTCCGACGTGAGGTTCGGCACCCGCGAGGCCTGGTTGAACACGACGTGGGCCTCGAAGTCGAGGTCGTGGGTGGCGTCGATCGCCTTGGGGTTCTTGTACTCGTCGTCGCCGACCGCGATGTACAGATGCGACTTCAGCCCGGTCGCCGAGAACGACTTCAGCGCGGCCGGCCAGTTCAGTTTCAGGTAGGTCGCCTCGACGAACGGGTCCTTACCCTTGCCGAAGGCACCGAAATCGCGGGTGCTCGAATCGGCCGGCGGCAACGGGAAGTACACCGCCGGACTCAGCGCGATCGCCGCGCCGAAGACCTCCGGATGCGCCAGCGAGTACCGCAGCGCACCCGCGCCGCCCATGGAGTAGCCGGCGATCGCCCGCCCGCTGCGGTCCGCGATCGTCCGGTACGTCGCATCGATCTGCGGCACGAAATCCCGGAAGAACGCGGTCTCCACCGGCCGCGCCGGGTCGCTGCCCGTGTATGCCGAGTCGACGTACCAGCTGGCCCGGCTGCTCCACGGCGCGTCGGGCATGACCGCGATCGTCGGCGGGATCTCGCCGACGCCGATCAGCTCGTCGAGCCGGCTCTTCACCTGCGTCCAGGCACTCATCGAGTCGCCGCGCCCGTGCAGCAGGTAGACGACGGGGTATCGGCGCGCGGACGCGTCGTACCCGGCCGGCAGGTAGACGTTGTAGTTGATGTCCTCGCCGAGCGTTGCGGACCGCACAGCGGCGGACTTGATCACTCCCGGCTCGACAGCAGGCACAGGGGACCCGGCGGACCCAGCAGGCATGGCAGCGGACCCGGGCACGACGAAGCTCCCGACCAGCGTGGCGGCGGTCAGGGCAGGCAGCAGCAGTTTCCTCACAGCTCAGGTTGTAATCGCTTACGTAAACGATTACAAGAGGCGGCGCGCAGCTAGTGCCAGAAGGGCGCGCGCAGCTAACGACAGGATGTAGTGCCGATCACGACGATCCGCTCCGCGGGGCGGAGGCGCGAGTTGTCCGATGGAGGCCACTACCTCCCGTCGTTAGCGACCGGTGAACGTGGGCTTCTCTTTCGCGACGAACGAGGCAACGGCGTTGTGGTGGTCTTCGGTGGCGCCGGTGAGCTGCATCTGCCCCGCCTCGAAGGCGAGTGACTCGGCCAGCGTGTGAGTCGCCGAGTAGTTGACCGACTGGCGCACCGCGCCGTAGGCGACCGTCGGTCCCTTGGCGAGCTTGCCGGCCAGCTCGGCGATCGACGACTCCAGCTCAGCGGCGGGTACGACGGACGTCGCCAGCCCGAGGTCGAGCGACTCGGCGGCGGGGATGGTCCGCGGGAAGTACAGCAACTCGAGTGCCTTGGCGCGACCGATCAGCCGGGGCAGCGTCCACGAGATCCCCGTGTCGCACGACAACGCGATCCCGGTGAAGGCGAGATTGAAACCGGCGGTGTCGGCCACCACCCGGAAGTCGCACGCGAAGGCCATCGACGCGCCGGCGCCCGCCGCCACGCCGTTGACCGCCGCAACGACCGGCTTCGGCATCTCGGCCAGGGCCAGCGCGATCGGCGCGTAGTGGTCCGGCACCGTGCTCCACAGCGCCGCCTGGTCGTTGGCCTGCAGCAGCCCGATGTGCTCCTTGAGGTCCTGTCCGACGCAGAACGCCCGCCCGGTCCCGGTCAGTACGACGACGCGGACGGCCGGATCCTCGGCGGCGGTCTGGATCGTGTCCCGGAGCAGAACCTTCGTCGGCGTGTCGAGCGAGTTCATCGCGTCCGGCCGGTTCAGGGTGATGGTGGCCACGCCGTCGGCGACGGCGTAGACAACGGAGTCACTCATCGTGGTCAGCTCCTTGACTGTCGGTGAGAATTTCAGTGCAGTGTCAGGCAGTTGTCGACGAAACGCCCGGCCGCGGGGCCCAGTCGTTCGGCGTGGAAATCGAAGAACTCGGCCGCCCTGGTCCCGGCCCAGTCGGCGGGCAGCAGCTCGTCCGGCAGCCCCGGATCGCGGAACAGGAACTTGCGCCACTCGTGCACCAGTTCCGACCGTACGGCGAACGCGTGCTCGTCGCCGTTGCCGTCGGCCGACTCCCGCCCCGCCTGGTCGACCAGCGCCTTCGCCTCGATCAGCCAGGCGTCGTACGACGCGCCGAGCTCGTCGAGTTTCCAGACCCGCCGGGCGAACTCGACGGCGCCGTCGTCGACCGGCGCGCGGAACCGGTCCGCAGCGATCCCTTCCATGCCGAGAATCTGGTCGACCTCGGCGTCGTTGCGCAGTCCGACCCAGGCGCCGTCGGACAGCGGAGCCCAACCCAGGAAGGCGAGTTGGCTCGCCAGCTGCTCGCGGCGGCGTGCGTTCGGGACCTCGCGCAGGATGCCCAGATGCCAGTGCCGGTCCCAGTCGCCGGGGCCTTCGGAACCGGTGACCACCGGCGTGCCGTCCGGCGCGGTCCGGTAGATCCGGGCGGCGGCGTCGTCGAGCCTGCGACGCGCCCGGGACGTCAGCGCGTATCCGGGCTGTCCTTCGATCCTGACCGGCTCCAGCCAGCCCTGCCGGACCATCCGCGACACGGCGGTGCGTACCGCCGGCGGATGGACGCCGAGCGGCGCGAGCAGCTGGACCAGGGCCGCGACCGGGGCCCGCGCGCCACGCGCGCGCAGGTGGTCGCCGTACAGGTCGAAGAGGGCTGAACGGGCGTGCACAAGACTCGAGTCTGCCGTATGGTGCACGGCTCTGGCCTGGGATCGGGAATAATGGGGTCTGATACACACTGCGATACGCGCCGACGGCGCATCACCGCAACGGCGCCGGCGACGGTCCCCGCGCGGTGTCGTCGCTCAACACCGACACTGGGAAGGGGTGCGCGCATGGCGGCGATGAAGCCGCGGACGGGCGATGGTCCGCTCGAGGTCACCAAGGAGGGCCGGGGGATCGTGATGCGGGTTCCGCTCGAGGGCGGCGGCCGGCTCGTCGTCGAGCTCAACGCGGACGAAGCGACCGAGCTCGGGAACGCGCTCAAGGCTGTCGTCGGTTGACCGGGTTCTCCCCGGGGTGCCTTGGGGCCGGCTCCGAATCCCACGCACCTCTGACAAATCCTGCGACCCCGGTGGGTGCCGTTTCCGGCACCGGCCGGGGTCGTTACGGTTGCACCCTCCTTTGATCAAACGTCAGTGAGGTCCTCCTAGTGGCTCGCCGCAGCAGCAGTTCGTCCCCTTTCCCCAGCCTTCCGGGCGTTGCCTGGCAGCCCGGTCTGCCGGTGCACGGTTCCCCGACCTGGGTGATCGTCGTCGGTGACGACAGCGGTCTGCCGGCCGCCGCGAAGGAGGCCGGCGAGCGACTCGGCGTCGACCTCGACCGGTTGCTCGAAGTACAGCAGGAGACCGGCTTCAGTGCGTCCGCCGGCGCGGTCGCGGCGTACCCGCTGCTGGCCGGTGAGGTGGCCGAGATCGTGCTGGTCGGAGCCGGCGACGGTAGTCCGAAGGACCTGCGACACGCCGGTGCGGCGATCGCGCGGTTCGGCCGCGGCAAGGACGAGCTCACCACGGTTGTTGCCGAGGGCATCGATGACGCGGCGCTGCAGGCGTTCGCGGAGGGCGTGGTCCTCGGCTCGTTCTCGTACACGCTGAAGACGGTCGACCCGGGCAAGCCGGCCGTCGGCAAGGTCACCCTGACCGACGGTACGGCGGATGCGCGCCAGCCGGCCGTCGACCGCGGCATCGTCGTCGGCCGGACCGGCTGGCTCGCGCGGCAGCTGGCGATCACACCGTCCAACGAGAAGGACCCGGCCTGGATGGCCGCGCGAGCGACCGAGGTGGCCGCCGCGACCGGTCTCGAGGTGACGGTCTGGGACGAGAAGCAGCTTGCCGAAGAAGGCTTCGGCGGCATCCTCGCGGTCGGTCAAGGCTCCACTCGGCCGCCGCGGTTCATCCGCCTCGACTACGTCCCGGCGGGCGCGACCAAGAAGACGCCGTACGTCGTGCTGGTCGGCAAGGGCATCACGTACGACACCGGCGGCCTGTCGCTGAAGCCGCGCGAAGGCATGGTGTCGATGAAGCGCGACATGACCGGCGGCGGTTCGGTGATCGCGACGATGTCGGCGCTGCGTGAACTCGGCGCGAACGTTCGGGTGACGGGGCTCATCTGCTCCGCGGAGAACATGCCGTCCGGTTCGTCGTACCGCCCGGACGACGTGATCCGGCACTACGGCGGCCGCACCACCGAGGTCAAGAACACCGACGCCGAGGGCCGGCTGGTGATGGCCGACGGTCTCGCGTACGCCGTCAAGGAGCTGAAGCCGGACGTGCTGGTCGACGTCGCCACGCTGACCGGCGCGATCAAGGTATCGCTCGGCGCGATGCTGTACGGCGGGATGTTCGCGACCGACGACGCGCTGGCCGACAACCTCGCCGACGCCGGCCGGATCTCCGGCGAGGAGGTCTGGCGGATGCCGCTGCCGCCGGAGTACGAGGACCTGATCGCGACCCCGATCGCCGACTCGGTCAACAGCTCGAAGGGCCCCGGCTCCATCACCGCCGCCCTGTTCCTGAAGGCCTTCGCCGGTGACATCCCCTGGGCTCACCTCGACCTCTCGTCGATCGCCGAGTCCCCGGCCGACCGGTTCGAATACTCCGTCGGCGCGACCGGCGCCGGCGCCCGCCTCCTCACCACCTGGCTGACGGCCGAAGCGCCCACCGCCGGCATCGGCTGACCCCGGGTTTGGTGGGTACACCCACCTGCCTGTGGGTTGGCCAACCGGAATCCGGTTGGCCAACCCACACTCGCCTGGGTATACCCACGAGCGGCTATCCACAGATTGGTGGAGCGGGCCGTGAGGGAGCGGGATTTGGGCGATGCTGGGTCGGTGAATCGTGCGTTGAAGCGGGTTGCGGACCTGCAAGGCGGCGTCGTCAGCACTGCACAGGCGACGGCCGCCGGGTACACCCTCGAGCAGATCCGTGAACGCCTTGCCGACGGCCGCTGGGAGCGGGTCCGATATGGCCAGTACGCCGAGCGGATCGAGCTGAGCGGTCTCACGCCGTGGGAGCGGCAAGACATCGGCCACCGGCGACTCGTCCATGCGGCGATGAACTCGATGCGTCCGCAATCCGCGGTCGCGAGCCATTACTCCGCGCTGCTCCTGCACGGCGTACCGGTGTGGGGTGTCGACCTGGCCGAGGTCCAACTGACCAGGACGACTGGTCGCACCGGGCTGAAAGCTGGGGTCAGGCACCACCGTGGGCTGCTCGAGCAGTCGGAGATCGCTGTGGTCGACGGACGGGCAGTCACCTCGATAGCCCGCGCCGTGGTCGAGACGGCCAGTCGGACATCGTTCGAAGCCGCCGTGATCAGCGCCGACGCCGCGCTGCGCCGGCCGGACGTGAGTCGCGACGAGCTTCGCCGACTGATCGATGTCACCGAACACTGGCCCGGCGGTCCCGCGATTCGCTCGGCTCTGGCGTTCGCCGATGCGAGATCCGAGTCGGTCGGCGAGACGCGTCTTCGGGTGTTGATGCACAACGAAGGACTGCCGACACCCGAGCTGCAGGTGTCCTTCGACGACGAAGACGGCTTCGTCGCCCGCGTCGACTTCTTCTTTGCCGACCAGAACACTGTGGTGGAGTTCGATGGCCGCCTGAAGTACGCCGGTGGGTCCCCGGACGTGCTCATCCGGGAGAAGGACAGGGAGGATCGGCTCCGCTGCATGGGATTCGAGTTCGTCCGGACCGGCTGGGCCGATTTCGCTCGCCCACACCGCACCGCCGGCCGTATCCGGGATGCGTTCGCCCGCTCCCGCAGTACTCGCCTGGCCGGCTGACCCGCCGCCAGCCAGCGCCACGCCTCATCGCGGTCTGCCCCAACTCTGGTTGGTTCACCCACCAGGCTGTGGGTTGGCCAATCGGATTCTGGTTGGCCAACCCACAGACGGATGGGTTTACCCACCAGACGGCGGCGCGCGGCAGGGCGGGGGAGGGCCGGGGGAGGTGAACGCAGTGGCGATCGACTCCGTCGCTGGCGCCGTCGTGGGCGGGGTGCGGAGGTTGACCACGTCGAGTACGTCGAGGCCCAGGCGCTCGAGGTTCTCGTGGACCTGCACTGCAAGCATCCTGGAGCTGATCGGGGGGCTGGGCAACAATCCGGCGTACGTGGAGAACAAGTACACCGACTGCCTTGCGGTCAACCCGCTCTGCGTGGCGTTCTCCCCGAACTACAAGGTCGGGGTCAACCTGCTCAGTGCAGTACCGCTCGATCCCCGCCGTCGTCAGCTGCGCAGCGACTGCGACGACCTGACCGAGGAGGGCGTCGCGATCCTCCGCACGGAGCTCGGACCGAACGTGGACGACCCGCGCCCGAAGGACTAAGACTTCTCCGGGTCCGGTACGCCGGGCTCAGGCCCACCGGCTGAACGCGCGGATGATTCCCGGGTACGCCGCGAACGCCGTACCCGTGTGATCGACCGGACCCATGGAGTGGACTGTCGCGTCGGCGCCGTGTGCTCGCAAAGACGCCGCACAGGCGTCGGCGTTGGCGGCCACCACGTCGGTGTCCTTCGTGCCGCTGTAGAGATGCACCGGCACCCGCGGCGTCCAGTCGCGACACACCTGGTCGGCTGCACGGACCGCCCGGAGCAGCTTGCCGGTCGGGTGCTGCAGCTGCTTGATGAACGCCGGCGTGAACAGCTTCTGCGGCGCGTCCGGGAGCGCGGCAACGATGTCCTCGTCGGAGTGCGTGCCGTCGAACAGCCCTTCGACCGTCGCGGCGTACGGCGCCTGGAACGCCTCGCGCGGATCGTCGTACAGCCCGACGGTCCGGTTCCACGCGGTGATCAGGTAGCCGAGGTAGAAGGTCGCCGTCGGGGGCAGCACGCCACCCGTGAAGACCGCCGGCAACTCGCTGCCGAGCAGGTCGTACGGACCGGCGACGGCCTGGATCGCGCCCAGGCGGAACGAGCCCACCTCACCGCGGCTCAACGCCCGGCCGAAGGCCATCGACGCGCGCCCGCCCTGCGAGAAGCCGGTCACCAGCACGTCCCGCTTCAGCGCGATCCCGTGCTTGGCCGCGAAGGTCCGTGCGGCGAGCAACAGATCGCCCGAGGAGGTCGTCTCGGTCTTGGTGTCGAGGTACGGCGGCTTGCCTGGACCGAGCCCGAGTCCGAGGTAGTCCGGCGCGACACCGACCAGCCCCTGACCAGCGAACAGAGCCGTGACCAGCCGATCGGTCGAGGTGTCGTCCACCGAGGCCGCCGCGGTCTTCGTGGGGTTGGTCCCGTGCAGGTACTCCGCCACCGTCAGCGCGCCGCGACGCCCGTCCGGAAGTACGACGATCCCGCTCGCGGTCGTCGGCCGCCCGTCGTGGTCGATCGTCCGATAGATCAAGCGGTACGCCGTGACGCCGTACGCCGCAGGTGGTGTGCCGGGGAAGTCGGCGGACATCGCGTTGAGTTGTGCCGCGGTCAACTGAGCGACTGGTACCGCCGAGATCACCGATCCGCGCCGGGCATGCACGCTGGAGACGGCGGCCTCGGACAGCGTCGGCTGACTGACGGCGCCGAATGCCGACAGCGGGAACGTGAGCAGAGCGGCGGTCGCCAGCGTGGCGGCGACGGTCCGTGTCAGGCGAGAAGTCATACCTCAAGCCAACCGCCGCAGCGCCACCCGAAGAATGGTGCGAAGACCCGTCCCGAGGGTGGGGTTTCTCCTACCCGAGCAGGCTCGTGTACAGCTGGACCGTCCGGTCCGCGACGGCGTCCCAGCCGAACTGCGAGACCGCCCGCTCACGCCCTGCCTTGCCCATCGCCTCGGCCTTCGCCGGGTTGTCGACGAGCTCGTTGATCCCGTCCGCGAGGCCGCGTTCGAACGCGTCGATGTCGTTCTCGTCGTACGGGACCAGGGTGCCGGTCACGCCGTCGTCGACGACCTCGGGGATGCCGCCGACCGCGCTCGCGACGACGGCGGTCTCGCAGGCCATCGCCTCCAGGTTGACGATGCCCAGCGGCTCGTAGATCGACGGGCAGCAGAACGCGAGTGCGTGCGTGAGGACCTGCCGGACCTCCTCGCGCGGCAGCATCTCGGAGACCACGAACACGCCGTCCCGAGCCATCTTCAGGTCGTCGATCAGCGCGTCGGTCTCGGCCTTCAGCTCGACCGTGTCGGCCGCCCCGGCCAGCAGCACGAGCTGCACGGACGGGTCGAGGCGCAGGCCGGCGCGGAGCAGGTGCGGCACGCCCTTCTGCCGGGTGATCCGGCCGACGAACGTCACGTACGGACGATTCAGGTCGACCCCGAGCCGCTCGAGCACGTGGGTCGACGGGTCCGGGTGGTAGAAGTCCGCGTCGATCCCGTTCGAGATCACGTGCACCTTCGACGGGTCGATCGAGGGGTAGCAGTCGAGTACGTCGTCCCGCATCCCGCGGCTCACCGCGACGACCGCGTCGGCCGCCTCGTACGCCGTCTTCTCGGCCCAGCTGGACAGCCGGTACCCGCCGCCGAGCTGCTCGGCCTTCCACGGGCGACGCGGCTCCAGCGAGTGCGCGGTCACCACGTGCGGTACGCCGTACAGCAGCTTCGCCCAGTGACCGGCCATGTTCGCGTACCAGGTGTGCGAGTGCACGAGCTGCGAGTCCCCGACGGCAGCCGTCATCGTGAGGTCCGTGGACAGGATGCGCAGCGCCGCGTTCGCACCCGGCATCCGCGGGTCGTCCTCGGAGTGCGCGGTCGCGCCCGGCCTGGGCTCGCCCATGCACTGCACGTCCACGTCGATCAGCCGGCGGAGCTCGCGGACCAGGAAGTCCACATGCACCCCCGCCCCGCCGTACACATCCGGTGGGTACTCACGCGTCAGGATGGCGACCTTCATGGGCCCGACGATAAGTCATCAGGCGACGTGTGTCGGCACCCAGAACCTCAGCTTTCCGTGTCGTTCGTCTTCCAGTTCGCCGCCGGCTGCCTCGATCACCTTGCGCGAACCGACGTTCCCGGCGTCGCAGGTGACGAGCGCCGGCTCGATGTCCAGGGCGGCCGCGATCGGCAGCGACTGGGTCAGCATCTGGGTCGCGTACCCCTTGCGCCGCGCGGACGGGCGGACGCAGTACCCGATGTGGCCGGCCACCTCGAGCAAAGCCGGGGTTAGCCAGTGCCGGATCGACAGCCGGCCGAGGAACTCGATGCCGTCGACGAACCACAGCACGGTCTGGTGCACGAGTCCCGGCGGCAGCTCGGTCGCGGGGTCCGCCTCGGCCTTGATCGCCTCGACCAGCCGGTGGAACTCCGCCGGGTCGGCCGCCTGCTGCCGGGTCCACTCCTCGTCGTCGGCGGCGATCGACCGCGCACCCATCCACCGCTCCCCGTCCGGACCGAGCTCGTCCCAGGCCGCGAGGAACGATCGGTGAACGGCAGTGGTCGGTACGACGAGGATCGGCATCTTTACAGTGTCGCGACACTCGCAAGCGCTTATGCCTTCGGGCTCTCGGAGCTAAGGTGCGGACATGGCAAAGGCGCCCAGAGTTCTCGGAATCGTGCTGGCCGGTGGTGAGGGGAAGCGGCTGATGCCGCTGACGGCGGACCGGGCCAAACCGGCCGTGCCGTTCGGCGGGAGTTATCGGCTGATCGACTTCGTCCTGTCGAATTTGGTCAACGCCGGCTATCGAAATCTCTGTGTGCTCACGCAGTACAAATCGCATTCGCTCGACCGGCACGTCACGCTGACCTGGCGGATGTCCACCCTGCTGGGCAACTACGTGACCTGCGTCCCGGCGCAGCAGCGGCTCGGCCCGCAGTGGTACCAGGGCAGCGCGGACGCGATCTACCAGTCGATGAACCTGATCAGGGACGCCGATCCCGAGTACATCGTCGTCTTCGGCGCCGACCACGTGTACCGGATGGACGCGTCGCAGATGGTCGCCGCGCATATCGAGCGCGGGAACGGCGTGACCGTGGCCGGCATCCGGGTGCCGCGGGTCGAGGCGAGCGAGTTCGGCGTGATCAAGACCGGTGCGGACGGGCACGTGATCGACGAGTTCCTGGAGAAGCCGGCCGATCCGCCGGGGCTGCCGGACTCGCCGGACGAGACATTCGCCTCGATGGGCAACTACGTCTTCACCCGCGAGGTCCTGGTCGAGGCGCTGCGCAAGGACGCCGCCAACCCGGCCTCGCGGCACGACATGGGCGGCGACATCGTCCCAATGCTCGTTGCCGAGGGCAAGGCCGGGGTGTACGACTTCCAGGAGAACGACGTACCGGGCGCTCTGGACCGGGACCGGTCGTACTGGCGTGACGTCGGGTCCCTGGACTCGTACCACGAGGCGCACATGGACCTGGTCTCGATCCAGCCGGTGTTCAACCTGTACAACTCCGACTGGCCGATCTTCACCTCGCACCCGCAGCTGCCCGGCGCGAAGTTCACCGACGACGCGACCGTCGGCGAGTCGATCGTCTGCCAGGGCTCGATCGTCACCGGCGCGCACGTGGACCACTCGGTGATCGGTTCGAACGTGATCGTCAGCGCGGGTGCGGACATCCAGCGCTGCGTGATCATGGACAACTGCAAGATCGGCAAGGACGTCGTCCTCAAGAACGTCATCCTGGACAAGAACATCGTGGTGCCGGACGGCGTCGAGATCGGCGTCGACCCGGACTACGACCGGGAGCGCGGATTCGTCGTGTCCAAGGGCGGCGTGACGGTGCTCGGCAAGGGCCAGGTGATCGAGGCGCCCAAGGCAGCCGGCACCGGCGAAGCTGACGAGGTTGCCGAGGGGTGACGACCGAGGCTGACGCTCTGGCTCTCGATGCCACCGACGCCGGGCACCGGGATCTGTTCGACGTGCCGCCCGCCCAGGGCGGGGACTACGCCGAGGTGGCGTACTTCGCCGGCAACTCACTCGGCCTGCGACCCAAGGCGACGCGCGCCGAGCTGCTCGAGGACCTCGACGCGTGGGCCGCGCTCGGGGTCGAGGGCCACCTGGACGCCGCCAGACCCTGGTTGCCGTACCACGAGCTGCTGACCGGTCCCGCGTCCCGGCTCGTCGGGGCATTGCCGAGCGAGACCGTGGTGATGAACTCGCTGACCGTCAATCTGCACCTGTTGATGGTGTCGTTCTACCGGCCGACGACTTCCCGGCACCGGATCGTCATCGAGGACGCCGCGTTCCCCTCCGACAGCTACGCCGTACGGTCGCAGGTCGCGTTCCACGGGTACGACGCCGAGGACGCGGTGATCAGGCTCCGTCCACGACCGGGCGAGGACAGTCTGCGTACGGCGGATGTCGTCGAGCAGCTCGGTGGCGACGTGGCGCTCGTATTGCTCGGCGGCGTGAACTACCTGACCGGCGAGCTGATGGACATCCCCATGATCACCAAGGCCGGTCATGCGGCCGGCGCGGTCGTCGGGTGGGACCTCGCGCACGCTGCCGGGAACGTGCCGTTGGCCTTGCACGACTGGGACGTGGACTTCGCGGCGTGGTGCTCCTACAAGTACCTCAACTCCGGGCCCGGCGCCCTGGCCGGTGCATTCGTGCATGAACGACACCTCGGCACGGACCTGCCGCGGTTCGAAGGCTGGTGGAGCACGGAGGCGGCGACGCGGTTCGAGATGACGCCCGAGTCGCGGCCGCCCGCCAGCGCTGACGCGTGGCAGGTGTCGAACCCACCGATCTTCTCGATGGGTCCGGTCCGGACGTCGCTGGAGCTCTTCGACAAGATCGGTATCGACGTACTGCGGGAGCGGAGTCTGCGATTGACGGCGTACTTGGAGAACCTTCTGGCCGACGTGCCGTTGCAGGTGATCACGCCGGCGGATCCCGCCCGGCGGGGCGCCCAGTTGTCGTTGCGGGTCACGGGGATGCGGGCCGGTGAGCTGTCGCGGCGCCTGCGGTTCGAGTACGGCGTGATCGCGGACGCGCGGGAGCCCGACGTACTGCGATTGGCGCCGGTGCCGCTGTATTCGACGTACCACGACTGCTGGCGGGCCGCCGCGGCGCTGGCCGAGGTGATGGCATGAGAGTCGCGATCGTCGGCGCCGGTCTGACGGGTTCGTTGCTGGCGTGC
The DNA here is from genome assembly GCF_004365355.1 of Kribbella pratensis. Lineage (GTDB taxonomy): Bacteria > Actinomycetota > Actinomycetes > Propionibacteriales > Kribbellaceae > Kribbella. The sequence continues at coordinate 916,717 of NZ_SODP01000003.1, forward strand.
TTCCTCGCGCGGCGAGGGTTGACGGTGACGCTGTACGAGCGGCGGCCGGACCCGCGGGTTGCGCAGGTCGAGCGTGGGCGGTCGATCAACCTGGCGATCTCCGAACGCGGCCTGGACGCGTTGCGGCGGATCGGGCTGGTCGACGAGGTGATGGCGGATGCGCTGCCGATGAAGGGCCGGATGATTCATCCGGTGACCGGGCCGCTGGACTTCCAGGCGTACTCGGCGTCGGGAGATCGCGCGATCAATTCGATCAGCCGCGGTGCGTTGAACAACGCTCTGCTGACGGCGGCGTCGGCGGCCGAGGGTGTCTCGGTCGAGTTCGAGCACCGGCTGGTGGAGCTGGATTCTGCTGCCGGCCGGATGGTGTTCGCGACGCCGGCCGGGAAGGTGTCGGTGACCGCCGATGTCGTCCTCGGGGCCGATGGTGCCGGGTCCGCGGTGCGCGAGCAGTTGCTTGCCGAGGGCATCGTCGCGGAGAACGTCGACTTCCTTGACTACGGATACAAGGAGCTGTCGATTCCGGCCGCTTCCGGGGAGTTCGCGCTCGATCCGGGCGCGTTGCACATCTGGCCGCGTGGTACGTCGATGATGATCGCGCTGCCGAACCCGGACAAGTCGTTCACCTGCACGCTGTTCTGGCCGGCCGGATCGTTCGACGCGCTCACGTCGCCGTCCGGGATCGAGGACCACTTCAGGATCAACTACCCCGATCTGTTGCCGCTGGCACCGAACTTGGTGGACGACTACCTGAACAATCCGGTCGGTGTGCTCGGGACCGTGCACACGCTGCCGTGGCAGGCACACGGCCGTACTGCGTTGGTCGGCGATGCCGCGCACGCGATCGTGCCGTTCTACGGCCAGGGCGCCAACTGTGCCTTCGAGGACGTGGTCGAACTCGACCGCTGCCTCGACGACACCGGCGGCTCGTGGGCGCGGGCGCTTCCCCTCTTCGAAGCCCGCCGGCGCGAGAACACCGAAGCGATCGCCGAGATGGCCCTCGCCAACTTCGTCGAAATGCGTGACAAGGTCGCGTCCCCGGTCTTCCGCCTGCAGAAGCGCGTGGAGCACGGGTTGGAGCGACTCCTGCCCGGGACGTATGTCTCCCGCTACGAGCTGGTCTCGTTCTCGACCACGCCGTACGCCGAGGTCCAGCAACGGGTCCGACGCCAGCATCAGTTCCTGGGTGCCGGAGTCCTGGCCGGGCTCGGCATCCTCACGACTCTTGCCCGCACGAGGAAACGCCGATGAGCACGCCGTGCCCGCACGGCGACCATTCCATACGGTTTGGTATGGAAGCCCTGGGAGGTGCCCGCGCATGAGCCTGTGGTCGCCCGAGTTGCTGACCGGACAGCCCTCGTCCGTCGGGTTGCTCCGGCACTTCGTCGACGGTGAGTTCGTCGAGAGCGCTTCGCGGTTCGCGAAGGTTTCGCCGGTGACGGGCGAGCAGATCTTCGACGTGTGTGAGGCCGACGAGTCCACCGTGGACGCCGCGGTGGAGGCAGCGCGGGCGGCCCTGCACGGGCCGTGGGGGCGGATGAGCGAGCAGGAACGGGCCGCCGTACTGCGTCGGGTCGCGGACGAGCTGGAGCGGCGGTTCGAGGACCTGGTCGCGGCGGAGGTGGGCGACACCGGGAAGTCGATCAGCCAGGCGCGGACGCTCGACATTCCACGCGGGGCGGCCAACTTCCGGGCGTTCGCGGACTTCGCGACGACGATCCCGACCGAGTCGTACACGACGATGCTGCCGGACGGGCGACGGGCGTTGAACTATGCCGTACGCAAACCGGTCGGTGTGGTGGCAATCGTCGTACCGTGGAATCTTCCGTTGCTCCTGCTGACGTGGAAGGTCGCACCGGCGCTTGCCTGTGGCAACGCGGTGGTGGTGAAGCCGTCCGAGGAGACGCCGTCGTCGGCGACCGTACTGGCCGAGGTGATGGCCGACGCCGGGGTACCTGCCGGGGTCTTCAATCTGGTCCACGGCTTCGGGCCGTCGTCGGCGGGGGAGTACCTGACCCGGCACCCCGGGGTGGACGCGATCACGTTCACGGGCGAGTCCGCCACCGGTACGTCGATCGCCAAGGTGGCCGCTGATCGCGTGAAGGCGGTGTCGTTCGAGCTCGGTGGGAAGAACGCCGGCCTGATCTTCGCCGACGCCGACCTTGACGCCGCTGTCGAGGGCTCGGTCCGCTCGGTCTTCACCAACGGCGGGCAGGTGTGTTTGTGCACCGAACGCCTGTACGTCCAGCGATCGGTGTTCGACGAGTTCACCGAACGGTTGGCGGCGCGCGCCGCCGAGCTGACCTACGGCTGGCCCGCCGACGAGGCCACTATGAACATGCCACTGATCTCCAAACAGCACCGCGACAAGGTCCTCTCGTACTACGACCTCGCCCGGCTCGAAGGCGCCGACGTCGTGACCGGCGGCGGCGTACCGACATTCGGCGATGCGCGCGACGGTGGTTGCTACGTCCAGCCAACGGTCGTCACCGGCCTGGGGGCCGACGCTCGTACCAATCGCGAGGAGATCTTCGGCCCGATCTGTCACGTCGCGCCGTTCGACACCGAAGAAGAGGCCGTCGCGTTGGCCAACGACAGCGACTACGGCCTCGCAGCGACAGTCTGGACCCGCGACGTCGGCCGCGCGCACCGGGCCGGCGCAGCGCTCGACGTCGGGTTGTGCTGGGTCAACACCTGGTTCCTCCGCGACCTTCGCACGCCCTTCGGCGGCGTGAAGTTGTCAGGCGTCGGGCGAGAGGGCGGACGGCATTCGGTGGACTTCTACACCGAGACGACGAATGTCTGCGTGGAGCTGTCATGACCGTTGTGCCGGGGAAGGCGGTGCCGCGGGGGCGGTTTCCGCACGTCAAGGTGTCTCAGGGCTTCGCGTTCGTGTCGGGTACGTCGAGTCGGCGGCCGGACAACTCGATCGCCGGCGCGTCGGTGGACCCGCTGGGGACCGTGGCGCTGGACATCCGGGTGCAGACGCGGGCGGTGCTGGAGAACATCCGGGACGTTCTCGGCGCGGTCGGAGCCGGGCTCGAGGACCTGGTCAGCGTGACGACGTACCTGGTGTCGATGAACGACTTCGGCGGGTACAACGAGGTCTATGGTGAGTTTTTCGACGAGTCGGGACCGGCTCGGACGACTGTCGCAGTACATCAGCTGCCGCATCCCCAGCTGCTGATCGAGATATCCGCTGTTGCGGCCATCCCACAAGGACACAGCCCGCAGGAGGACTGAGACATGGCGAATCTGGAGTCGACGAACTTTCCGCAGTGGATCGAGGAGAACAAGCACCTGCTGAAGCCGCCGGTCGGCAACAAGCAGATGTTCCCGACCGGGGACGACTTCATCACGATGGTCGTCGGCGGCCCGAACCAGCGCACCGACTTCCACGTCGACCCGTACGAGGAGTTCTTCTACCAGATCAAGGGCACGATGCACGTCGACGTGATGACCGACGACGGCCCCGGCCGGGTGGACATCAACGAGGGGGAGATGTGGGTGCTACCGCGCAGCATGCCGCACTCGCCGCAGCGCGACGCGGACTCGATCGGCCTGGTGATCGAGCGGGTCCGCGAGCCCGGCACGCTGGAGAAGTTCCGCTGGTACTGCGCGAACTGCAACGGGATCGTGCACGAGGTCGAGCTGCAGGTGACCGACATCGTCGCCGACCTGCCTCCGGTGTTCAAGGCGTTCTACGAGAGCGAGGACGCGCGGACCTGCCCCAACTGCGGCACGCTGCACCCGGGTAAATGACGGTCGACGTCCACACCCACCTGGTCCCGCACGGCTGGCCGGATCTCGCGGTGGCGTGCGGCGGCGACGGCTGGCCGTGGCTGCGGATCGACTCCGAACGGGCCGCGATGATCATGATCGGCGAGACCGAGTTCCGCCCGATCGGCCCGCAGGCCTGGGATCGCGGCGTACGGCGTGCCGATATGGATGCCGACGGCATCGATCTGCAGGTGGTTTCGCCGACGCCGGTGTTCTTCGGGTACGAGCGTCCGGCGGCGCAGGCGGTGAAGCTCGCCGAGATCTTCAACGACCTCACGCTGGAGACACTGGCGGGCGACGAGCGGTTCGTGCCGTTCTGCCAGGTGCCGTTGCAGGATCCGGACCTGGCCTGCGCCGAGCTGGATCGCGCCCGCGCGGCCGGCCACGCCGGGGTCGAGATCGGGAACCATGTCGGCGACAAGGATCTCGACGACGCCGGGATTGTTGCCTTCCTCAACCATTGCGCCGAGACCGGTACGCCGGTGCTCGTCCATCCATGGGACATGCCGGGCGGCCCGCGGCTGGATCGCTGGATGGCGCGCTGGCTGACCGGGATGCCCGCCGAGACGCATCTGTCGTTGCTGGCGATGATCCTGGGCGGGGCGTTCGACCGGTTGCCGCCGTCGCTGAAGATCTGTTTCGCCCACGGGGGTGGCAGTTTCGCGTTCTGGCTGGGACGCCTGGAGAACGCCTGGCACCGGCGCGGCGACATCGTCCGTGGTTGCTCGCAGCACCCACCGTCGGCGTACCTGGACCGGATCCTGGTCGACACGGTGGTGTTCGAATCAGCGCCTTTGCGGCTACTTGTCGATACCTTGGGGGAAGACCGCGTTCTGGTCGGCAGTGACTATCCCTATCCATTGGGTGAGCGGCCGGTCGGGGAGGTGGTACGGAAGGCCGGCTTCCTGACCGCGGAGCAGCAGCACAAGCTGCTGACGGCGAATGCCCTGCGCTATCTCGGGAGGTCTGAATGACCGAGGACCGATCCGTCCTGACGCGCGAAGCGCGCGAGCCGGACGAGCAGCTGCGGTACGGCGACCACGCGGACCAGGTGATCGACTACTGGCACGCGAAGGAGTACCGCCCGCTGATCGTCTTCATCCACGGCGGTTTCTGGCGGCCCGACTACGACCGCAAACACGCCCGTCCCCTCGGCGAGGCCCTCTCCGACCTCGGCTGGCCGGTCGTCTCCCTGGAGTACCGCCGCGTGCCGGGGGATCCCGATGCGACGACGTCAGACATCCGTACGGCGCTGGACGCCCTACCCGACCTGGTCGACGTACACGCCGGCTACATCCTCGTAGGCCACTCCGCCGGCGGCCAGCTGGCACTCTGGCTGGCCGCCACCACCAACCCCGTCCGCCTCCGCGGCCTGATCGCCCTGGCCCCCGTAGCCGACCTGTTGATGGCAGACCGCCTGGAACTCGACGAAGGCGCCGTACAAGCCTTCATAGGCAGCGGCGTCCGCAACGACCTCGACCCGGTCCACCTGCCCGCCCCGATCGCCTCGGTAACCCTCATCCACGGCATGGACGACACGAGAGTCCCCCTCAGCATCACCGAGTCCTACTTCGCCGCCCACCCCACCGCCCGCCTGGTCCGCGTCCCCCACTGCGCCCACTACGAGCTGATAGACCCCCTCTCCACCGCCTGGCACGAACTAACCACCGAACTAACCCGCCTAACCGGCTAGTCCGGGATGCGCCGCCAGACAGCGCCACGGCCGGTTCCCTGGGGACTGACCTTCTGCTCGTTCTTCAGCTCCTCGAGGACGAGCCGGATGGTCTGGTCGCTGATCCCCGGCAGGGCTGTCCGGACGTCAGCCAGCCGGAACACCGGCGCAGCATGCTTCAGCACGTGAGTCCTGACCCGGTCCTGTTTCGTCCCTCCGCTGCGATCTGCCGCGGCTCTGCGCGCGAAGACCTGGTACGCCGACGCGAGCACGTTCACGAAGTACGACAGCCAGGGCCAGGGGTCTGCCTGATCGTCGTGCCAGTCGTCGGTGGAGCGGAGAAGCGCCGCGTAGTACTCGTCGGCGATGAGCGCACCGCATCCGCGAAAGAAGCCAACAAACATACTAATTGGAGATCATCTTAGTAGGTTTGTTGCTTTTCTTAGGGCGTTTCCTGTGTGCTTCGCTACCTTCAGTGGCGCGATACCACTGACTGTCACCGTCAGTTGATGCGTTTGGCGGCGGTGAGGAGGCCTTCGGAGGTGGGGAGGAGGGCTGAGACCAGGTTGTCGTCGTCGCGGACGGCTCGGATGAGGTCCCGGAGGGCCATGGTGTCGGGGTCGCGGTGGGCGGGGTCGGCTACCCGGCCGCCGGTGAGGACGCCGGCGAAGGCGACGACGCCGCCGGGGCGGAGCAGGCGGAGGGCTTCGTGCAGGTACGCCGTGTTCTCGCGGCGGTCCGCGTCGCAGAAGACCAGGTCGTAGTGGCCGTCGGTGAGGCGGGTGACGACGTCGAGCCCGGCGCCCGCGATCAGCCGGAAGCGGTTGGAGGCGACGCCGGCGTCCAGGAAGGTCTTGCGGGCCAGGCGCTGGTTCTCCGCGTCGATGTCGACCGTGGTCAGTGTCCCGTCGGCGCGCATCCCGCGCAGCAGGGCGAGGCCGGAGACGCCGGTCCCGGTGCCGATCTCCACGACCGCCTTCGCGCCCGCACCGGCGGCGAGCATGCTCAGGGCGGCCGCGGCGCCAGGGCCGATCGGGGCGACACCGCTGTCCGCGGCGCTCGCCCGCGCACCGGTGACGACTTCGTCCTCGCCGGTGTAGTCCTCGGCGTACGCCCAGGACGTCGGGTCGATGCCGGTGGCGATGGCGTCCTCCCAGTGGTCGGCGGAGTGTTCTGCGGCTGCGGTACCCATGCTGAACCAGAGCCTAGCGGTTGGAGGTCCGCTTTCCGTGCTGCACGCGCGGAGGCTGCGCACTCTTGCTCATAACAACGGCCCCCCAATCAGATATGATCGTCATCTGGAGGATGTGAGGGGAGGTGGTGAGGAGTGCGGTCAGGCGCGGATGACGTCGATACCGGCTTCCTTGAAGACGGTCAGCTGGCTCTCGTCGGCCTGGGCGTCGGTGACGAGCGTGTCGATCTCGCTCAGCTCGCAGATCCGGGCGAAGGCGCGCTGCCCGAGCTTGGACGAGTCGGCCACCACGACCACCTTCGCGGCGCGGCTGACGATCAGCTGGTTGATGTTCGCCTCGCCCTCGTGATGGGCGGTGGCGCCGGTCTCGTCGATCCCGTCGACGCCGATGAAGGCGATGTCCAGCGACAGGTCGGACAGGATCCGGTGCGACAGCGGGCCGATCATCTCGTAGGACTGCGGCCGGGCCACGCCGCCGGTCAGCACCATCTTCACGTGCGGCCGGACGATCAGCTCGTTGGCGATGTTCAGCGCGTTGGTGACGAGCGTGAACGCGGGCTCGCCGTGCTCCGCGGACAGCTCCGGGCGGGTCGCCAAGGTGCGCGCCACCTCGGAGATCGTCGTACCGCCGTTCATCCCGATCACCATGCCGCGGCGCACCAACGTGGCCGCCGCTTGCGCGATCCGCTGCTTCTCGGACGCGAAACGCGCAGTCTTGTAGCGCAACGGCAGGTCGTACGACACCGCGTTGGCTACCGCGCCGCCGCGGGTCCGGGTGAGGAGCTGCTGCTTGCCGAGATGGTCCAGGTCGCGCCTGATCGTGGCTGCCGAGACGTGCAACTGCTCGGCGAGCTCGTCGACGTCGATGGCGCCCTTCTCGGCGAGCGACTCGAGCAAGGTGTTGAGGCGTTCATAACGCTTCACCCGGGGCTCCTCCTTCACACAATCGGTCAGCCGGGTGGCGGCTGGTTGGCACCATTCGATCACGTTCGAGCAGTTTCGACCATGACAAGTGCGGAGACGACATGACGCAAACGCCATTTGTGAGCACTGAGATCGCCACTCAGCCGGACCTCTGGCGACAGGTCGCGGGCGGTTTCGCGCAGTACGGCGGTGCACTTCCGAAGGCCGGCCAGCGGGTCGCGGCGGTCGGCTGCGGGACGTCCTGGTTCATGGCGATGGCGTACGCCGCGCTGCGCGAGGACCTGGGCCAGGGCGAGACCGACGCGTTCGCCGGCTCGGAGTTCCCGGCCGATCGCGCGTACGACGCCATCGTGGTGATCAGCCGGTCCGGTACGACGACCGAAGTACTCGAGCTGATCCGTGCGACCGACCTGCCGACGATCGCGATCACGGCCACGCCGGGCTCGCCGATCGTCGAGCTGGCCGATCACACGATCATGCTGGACTTCGCGGATGAACAGTCCGTTGTGCAGACCCGGTTCGCCACCACCACGCTGGCGCTGCTGCGCGCGTCGCTGGGGCAGGACCTGACCAAGGCCGCTGCGGACGCTCAGACCGCACTGACCATCGACGTCGACGACCTCGCCAAGCTCGAGCAGGTCACCTACCTCGGCACGCGCTGGACGGTCGGCCTGGCCCACGAGGCCGCGCTGAAGCAGCGTGAGGCCGCGTCGGCGTGGACCGAGGCGTACCCGGCGATGGACTACCGGCACGGTCCGATCGCGATCGCGCAGCCCGGGCGTGGCGTGTGGATCTTCGGCGAGCCGCCGGCGGGCCTGCTCGACGACGTCGCCGCGACCGGCGCCACCGTCGTACACCACGACCTGGACCCGCTGGCATCGCTCGTCGTCGCACAGCGCGTCGCAGTGGCCAAGTCGCTCGCTCTCGGACTGAACCCGGACCAGCCACGGAGCCTGACCCGCTCAGTCATCCTCGGCTGACCCACACCAACCACACGAGGGGATATCCCCTGGAGTTGCTCCTTCTCCACCCTCACAAGACGGGAGAAGGCGCAACACGAGCGGATATCCTCTGGTGTCGTGCTTCGCCGGGGTGCCGGGTCGGGGCTAGGTGGGGTTGGTGAGGTAGCCGAGGGTGGAGGCGGCGAGGAGGCCCAGGCCGGCGGTTGTCAGTGCGGCGGCGGTGCCGGCGTGCGGTACGAGGACGCCTGCGGCGGCCTGGCCGACGGCGGAGGCGCCGACTCGGAGGCTGGCGGCCGAGGTGCTCACGCGGCCCTGGAGTGCGGGCGGGCTGTACTGCTGGCGAGCCGCGAACATGGCTGGTAGCGCAGGTCCTTCGGCCAGGCCTGCTACGACTGCCAGCAGGAGGAGTACGGCGAACGTCGTGGCCAGCGGCCAGGTGGTCAGCAGGAGACCGTAGGCGGCCACCGACACCATCACGACGTACTCCGGACGCCGGCGCGACTGCAGTCGGCTCAGGAGTAGCGCCGTGGTGACGCTGCCGATCTCGACGGCGGTCCACAAATAGCCCGCCGCGGACTTCGGCATGCCGAGTGACGTCATGTGCAGCGGCAATGCGATCAGCAAGATGCCGGTGAAACCCATCAGCAGTGTCGTCGTGACAGTCGATGCTCGCAGCCGCGGCGTCCGGGCGAGGTGCACGAGGCCGCCGACGACCGAGCCGAAGAACGGCTCGCCGTCCGCGCCGACCGGCGGGAGTGCGGGCAGCCGGCTGATCGCGAGGATGCTGAGGACGGCCGCGACCACGATCACGACCGCAGCCGCATCGACCGAGACGACTGCCGCGACAGTTGCCGCGGTCGACGGTCCGGCGATGGTCGCGCTGCTGAAGCTGACTGACTCGAATGCGTTCGCCCGCGCCAGCCGCTCCGGCCGGAACAGGCTCGGCAGCATGCTCGTGAATCCGCCGCTCACCATCGGCAACGTCGCACCGGCCACCGCCGCGAGTGCCGGCGGCAGCCAGCCCGGGCCGTGCCCGACAACCATCAGCAGTCCGACCATGACCGCGCCCAGCGTGGCCTGATTGACCGCGAGCGCGCTGCGCCGGTACGCCGTCCGGTCGAGCCACGCTCCGAGCAACGGGCCGGTGACGATGGCCGGCAGCGCGTAGGCGGCGCCGGTGATGCCGGCGAGCGTCGGGCTGTCGGTGCGATCCAGCACGAGCAGCACGAGCGTGAACGCGACCATCTCGTCGGCGAACCGGGCCAGCGTCGCCGCGAGATAGTAGCTGGGCACGCCGAGCCTCCTGTAACGTAGACCTGTCTGTTACGCGTTACACTAACAAACGCGTTACGGGAGGAGTCCAGTGGAAATTCAGTCCCCGGATCGGCTGATCCGGCTCGCCGTCGACCTGGTGAACACGCGGACCCGCGATCCCGAACAGCTGACCTCGCCGGCCGCGCTGCGTTCGTTCCTGCTCGAGCACGGCGAGTCCGAGCCGATCGAGGTGACCGAAGAGGACCTGATCGCTGTCCGCGCAGTACGGGAGCAAGTGCGGCCGGTCTTCCACGACGGCGGGGCCGAGGCGATCAACGGGTTGCTCGCGGAGTACGCCGTCCGTCCGTATCTCTCGGATCACGACGGATCGCCGTGGCATCTGCACGTCGCGGAGCCGGACGCGTCGTGGGCCGAGTGGCTCGCGGCGACGACCGCGCTGGGGGTGGCGACGTTCGTGGCAGGCCATGGGTTCGAGGCGCTCGGTGTGTGTGCCGCGGTCGACTGCGAGCGGGTCTTCGCGAACCCGGCCGAGCGCCGCCCGCGCAGATTCTGTACGCCGAAATGCTCGAGCCGGACACGCGTGGCAGCGTACCGCGCCCGGCGAGGCTGACCCCTGAACCAGCAGATGCGAAACCAGTTTCGCTGAGGTCTAGTATTTGCGAAAGCGCTTGCGCTACTCTGCGGAACGGTCGGCTCGCCGATCGCCATCCCCGCAGAGGAGCTTTGATGAACAGATTCGCAATCCGTTGTGCGGCAGGGCTTTCAGTGCCGTTCTTGCTGGTGGCCTGCTCCAGTGCGCCGTCCTCGACCGGCTCCACCGGCTCCGACGCGCAGGTGACGATCACGGTCGGTGACCGTCCTAGTAGTTCCGACGCCGCCAACCGGGCGTCGTTCGACAAGCGGGTCGCAGACTTCGAGAAGGCGAACCCCGACATCAAGCTGAACCCGGTCGAGACGATCTGGGACGCGACGACGTTCCAGGCGCAAGCGGCCGGCGGTCAGTTGCCGGACGTGCTCAACGTGCCGTTCACCGAACCGCAGGGCCTGATCGCCCGCAAGCAGGTCGCTGACCTGACCAAGGTGCTCAAGGACGACGGCCTGATGAGCGAGCTGAACCCGAACGTGCTCAAGATCGCCCAGGACCAGTCGGGCAACGTGTTCGCGGTCCCGACCGCGGCGTACTCCGTCGGCCTGGTCTACAACCGGGAGCTGTTCACCAAGGCCGGTCTCGACCCGAACAAGCCGCCGACGACCTGGGACGAGGTCCGGCAGGACGCGAAGCAGATCGCGCAGAAGACCGGGCAGGCCGGCTACGCGCAGATGACCACGAACAACACCGGCGGCTGGATGTTCGCCACCCAGACCTACGCCTTCGGCGGTTCGATCGAGAACGAGGACGGCAGCCAGGCGACGTTCAACGACGGGCCGTCCAAGGACGCGCTGCAGTTGCTGCACGACATGAAGTGGGTCGACAAGTCCATGGGCCAGGCCGTGCTCTACGACATCGACGGCATCTCCAAGGCGTTCGCGGCCGGCAAGATCGGCATGTTCATGTCCGCGCCGGACGCGTACCGCACGCTGGTCAACGTGAACGGCCTGAAGTCGTCGGCCTTCGGCATCGGCCCGATGCCGCAGCAGGGCGGGGACCACGGCACGCTCAGTGGCGGCAGCGTCCAGATCGTCAGCCCGAACGCGACCGACGCCGAGAAGACGGCCGCGATCAAGTGGATCAAGTTCAACTACCTGAACAAGTACGTGAACCAGGACGCCGCGGTGACGAGCGCCAAGGCCGGCGTGGCCGGGAAGCTGCCGGTCGGAACCCCGGGCCTTCCGGTGGTCGCGGCTGACCAGTGGGCGACGTACCAGGGCTGGATCAAGCCGTACGTCAACGTGCCGCTGGACCAGTTCGCGCCGTACACCAAGGTGGCGGCGGACCAGAAGATCATCCCTGAGCCGCCGGTGAAGGCTCAGGAGGTGTACGCCGCGCTCGACCCGGTCGTGCAGACCGTACTGGGCAATGCGAAGGCCGACATCCCGGCGCTGCTGACCAAGGCGGCCGGCACTGTGAATGCCAAGCTCGGGCGCTGACTTGCTCCGCCGTCTGCGCAACGGAGTACCGGCGGTGCTGTTCGCACTGCCGGTGCTCCTGGTCTTCGTGGTGTTCTCCTGGGGCCCGATCGTCAAGGGCCTGGTGATGAGCGTCCAGCAGACCAACCTGATCGATCCGGTCAAGTGGGTCGGGCTGGAGAACTTCCGGTACGTGTTGTCGGACCCTGGTGTCGGTCAGGCAGCGCTGAACACGATCTGGTTCACCTTGCTGGCTTTGCTGTTCGGCTTCCCGGTGCCGGTGCTGCTGGCGATGTTCCTGTCCGAACTGCGGGGTAGGTCCTGGCTGTACTCGACGCTGGCGTACCTGCCGGTGATCACGCCGCCCGTGGTCGCCATCCTGCTCTGGCGGTTCTTCTACGACCCGTCGCCGAGCGGGATGTTCAACACCATCCTCGGCACCGTCGGGCTCGGACCGTACCCATGGCTGGACAGTCCGTCGTCCGCGATGCCCTCGATCGTGCTGGAAGCGACGTGGGCCGGTGCGGGCAACGCAGTCATCATCTATCTGGCCGCACTGACTTCCGTACGTGCGGATCTCTACGAGGCTGCCGAGCTGGACGGAGCGGGCGTCGTACGGCGGGTGTGGCATGTGATGTTGCCGCATCTGCGCGGTGTCCTGCTGCTGATGCTGCTCTTGCAGGTGATCGGCACGATGCAACTGTTCACCGAGCCGCTGTTGTTCACCGGCGGCGGACCGCAGGGGTCGACCATGACGATTCTGCTGCTCATCTACAACTACGCCTTCGTCAACGGTGACTACGGCGCTGCTACGGCGTTGAGCGTGCTGCTGGCGCTGGCGCTCGCTGTACTGTCGGCTGTCTTCCAGTTCGCGACGCGTGGCTGGAGTACGGAGTGAGCGGCGAGCGGGGTGCGCTGTCGGACGCCGACCGCCGGCTCGGCCGGGTCCGGGTCCCGTTCGTCGTCGGACAGGTCGTCGTACTGATCGGACTGCTGATCGCCGGGCTCGGTCCGCTGCTTTGGTTGCTCAAGGCAGCGATCTCGCCGACGCAGGACAGCATCCGTTCACCACTCGCCTGGTTCCCGTCCGGGCAGGTGCAGTGGGGCAACCTCTCCACTGCGTGGCAACAGGCGCACATCGGCTACTACCTCGGCAACACCGCCATGATCGCGGCAGGTACGGCGCTGGCGTCGCTGATCGTCTGTACGACGGCCGGCTACGTATTGAGCGTGCTCCGCCCGCGGTGGGGCGCACTGTTGTCCGCGGGCATCCTGGCCACATTGTTCGTGCCGCACATCGTCTCGCTGGTCCCGCTGTATCTGACCGTGCTGAAAGTGCCGGTGGTACACGCCAATCTGACCAACACGTTCTGGGCGGTCTGGCTGCCACCTGCCGCCAGTGCGTTCAACGTGCTGATCGTGAAGCGGTTCTTCGACGGCATCCCGCGCGAGTACTTCGAAGCGGCCCGCATCGACGGCGCCGGCTCGATCCGCGTGTTCACCTCGCTCGTGCTCCCGCTGTCGCGGCCGATCCTCGGCGTGGTCGCGCTGCTCAGCATCATCTCTTCCTGGAAGGACTACCTGTGGCCTCTGCTGGTGCTGACGAATCCGGATCTGCAGCCGGTCTCGGTGGCGTTGCCCAAGATCGCCAAGGTGACGGAGCTCAACATCCAGTTGGCGGGTCTGTTCCTGGCCCTGCTGATCCCGGTGCTGCTGTTCCTGGTTTTCCAGCGAGCATTTCTACGTGGTGTGGGCCTGTCTGGGGGAATCAAGGCGTGAAGCGTGTTCTGGTCACCGGTGCGGACGGCTCGATCGGCCGTGCCGCAGTCGACGGCCTGCAAGCCGCCGGGTACGACGTGACCGGTCTGTCGTTGCGCTACGACCACAGCAGTACCGCGGACCGTCCGCTGGTCGGCGATGCGCGGTCCTCCGAGGACGTGACGGCTGCACTCGACGGTGTGGACGCCGTACTCCATCTGGCTGCGATTCCGCATCCCAGTCTGGGTACGCCGGAGGAGGTGTTCGAGAACAACGTTGCCGCGACGTTCAACGTGCTGGCGCAAGCAGGGCAGCAGGGGATCGAGCGGGTGGTGATCGCGAGCAGCATCAACGCGTTCGGCGTACCGATGAACGTGAACGACGTGGAGCCGGCGTACTACCCGCTCGACGAGGAGGTGGAGGCGGACATCGCCGATGCGTACTCCTTGTCCAAAAGTGTCGACGAGCAGAGTGCACGGATGGCGTGGCGACGTTGGGGGACCAACGTGATCGCACTGCGCTTCCCGCTGGTGAAGACTCGCGAGGAACTGGTCAAGTTCGCAGCCAGGACAGAGAACGACCCGTCGGTGATGGCCCGGGAAGGCTGGGCCTACCTGGACCTGCGGGACGGTGTGCGAGCGATCATCGCCGCACTGGAGTCAACGGCCCCCGGTGCGCATGTGCTCGGTCTGGCGGCCGACGACATCCTCATCGACCGGAAGACCGATGAGCTACTGCGCGAGTTCGCGCCGAGCGTCCCGCTGCGGCGACCTGTGCAGGGGCGGGAGTCGCTGGTCGACACCACGCGGGCGCGGGAGCTCCTGGGCTTCAGGCCGCAGTACTCGATCCACGATCAGGCGGTATCCGCAATGACCACATGAGGTTCGACGTACTGCGTGCCGGGCTCGAGGTCGCCTTCCAGAAGCCGGTTGGCGACCCGGCGGCCGATCTCCTCGAGACCGACGTCGATCGTGGTCAGATGCCGGGTGCCGCGCTGGTCGTGCATCAGGCTCTCCCAGTTGTCAACGCCGATCAGGGCGATGTCGCCGGGCACCTGCCGGCCGGCGGCCCGGACGACCCGCTCCACACCGCGGCCGATCGCATCGCTGCCGCAGAAGATCGCGTCCACATCGGGCACCTCGGCCAGCAGCTCGGTCGCGGCCTGCTCGCCCCACTCCTCGCGCCAGCGCCCGAACCGGACCGGTGCCGCCCACTGGAGTCCGGCCTCGGCGAGCAGCTGACCGGCGCCCTCGGCCCGCCGCTGCGCGGCCATGTCGTGCGGCTCCGCGGTGAGGTGCGCGATCCGGCGCCGGCCGGTCGACAGCAGATGGCTGATCGCGAGCCGCCCGATGGCGTAGTCGTCGGCCGTGATCGTGGTGTCCTGCGGATCCTCGGGGACCGTGAAGGCATTGATCACCGGGACGTCGAACCGGCTGGTGAACGACGGGGTCCGGAAGGACGTGCTGGTCCCGATCACGATCACACCGTCGATCCGGCGGGCCCGGAGCTGCAGGATGCTCTCGGTGACGTCGTGCTGCTCCTCCATCCGGGCGTCGTACAGCAGGATCGCCCGCTCCTTGGCGCCGAGCTCGGTCGCGGCGGTGGCCAGGACCACGCGGGTGAACGGGTTCGACGCGCGGTGCGTGAGGACGCCGATGGTCTGGCTGCGGC
Organism: Kribbella pratensis; assembly: GCF_004365355.1. GTDB lineage: Bacteria > Actinomycetota > Actinomycetes > Propionibacteriales > Kribbellaceae > Kribbella. Next base: position 932,018 of record NZ_SODP01000003.1, read on the forward strand.
CGCGGGCGAACGAGCGGGCCAATGCGTTGTGGCGGAAGCCCAGCCGGTCCGCGGTGACGCGGACGTGTTCCCGGGTGGCTTCGGAGATCCGGTCGGTGCCGTTCAGCGCCTTGGAGGCCGTCGAGAGCGACACCCCGGCCGCAGCGGCCACGTCGGACAGGGTGATCACGGAATCGGCCATATGCACATCGTAGTCAGCTGCGAGCCGTTGACAGCGGGCGCGGTGCGTATCAGGGTGTGATTTGCGAAACCGCTTTCGCTTCCCCTGGGAGGAGCTCTTGATGACCCGTCGCCGCTCCGGCGCAGTCAGTCTTCTCACGGCCGGCTTGCTGCTGGCCGCCGTACTCCAGTCACCTGCCCGCGCTGCGACCACCGCGGCGCCGACCCTGACCATCACGCCGACCACGGTCGGCAACACCTTCACCGTCGGGCAGCAGGTGAAGCTGGGGTTCAGCACCGACGCCACCACCGTCACCTGGACGGTCCGCGACGCCGGCGGCACCGAAGTCGCCAAGGGCTCCGCATCGGCCGCCTCGCTCAACGGACAGCTCCCGCTGTCGATCAGTACGCCGGGCTGGTACCAGACCGATCTCACAGCGGTCGGGTCCGACGGCACGACCACGCTGGGCGGCACGGACTTCGCCGTACTGACTCCGCACGACTTCTCCACGTCGACCGACACTCGGATCGGTGTCGCCGGGGCGCTCGGGTTCGGCAGCACCGCCAATCCCGGTCTGGAAGCCGTGCCGCTGATGGCGAACGGCGGTATCTCCACCGACCGCGACGAGGCGTTCTGGGCCGCGGCGGAGACCACCAAGGGCGTCATCCAGTTCCCGCAGCGCTACAAGGACTACAAGGCCGCGCTGGATGCCAACAACGTCGACTTCCTGAACATCCTCGACTACGGCAACACGCTCTACTACCCGGACGAGGCCCCGTCGACCGACGAGCAGCGTGCGGCTTTCACGCGGTACGCCGTTGCCGCCGTGGACCAGTGGGGCACCGAGCACACGACGTACGAGCTGTGGAACGAATGGAACCTGCGCGACCCGAACGGCGCGGCGAAGGCTAGCCCGGAGAACTACGTCGCACTGCTCAAGATGGTGAGCGCTGCGGTACGGGCGAAGCACCCGGACGTGAAGCTGACCGGTCCGTCGCTGGCGGTCATCAACGACTGGCAGGGCTGGTTCACCAAGTTCGCCGACCTCGGTGGACTGGACTACGTCGACGCGGTGACCATTCACCCGTACGTGCAGCCACTGGACCCAGAGGCCTCGGTCACCTACGTCAACACGATCCGCAGCATCATGGCGGCGCACGGCTCGACCAAGCCGATCTACATCAGCGAGCAGGGCTGGGCCACCGGTACCAACCCCAGTGCGGTGTCGGAGCCCGCTCAGGCGCGTGACCTGGTGCGTGGCAACCTGCTGGCGTACGGGAACGGTGTGGCCCGCTACAGCTCGTACAACTTCATGGACTCGGGCACTGACCCGTCGAACGTCGAGAACCGGTTCGGCCTGGTGCGCAACCGGCTCGACACCCGCGGCGCGCTCGTTCCGAAGCCGTCGTACGTCGCTACCGCGGTCCTGGCTCGTCAGATCGATGAGCTCCCGCTGATCGGCCAGACCCGCTTCGGCACGAACGGATACGACGTTGCCTTCAACGCCGGGGGCGGACAGTCGGTCCACGCGGTCTGGTCGACCACCCCCGGAGTTGTCGCGGCGACTGCGCCCACGGGGTCGACCGTCGAGGTGACAAACCTGTACGGCGTGACGACGACGCTGACTGCTGATGCAGGTGGACACGTCTGGGTGACTGCCGGGCCGGACCCGGTCTACCTGCGTGGTGCAATCAGCGGGCCGATGCTCCCATCGAGTCGCTTCTCGCTCTCCGTAAACCCAGAGATCGCGGGTGACCCCGCGACCGGCACTCTGACCTTCACTAACCCGGACGCGGTCACCCATGCGTTCACTGTGTCCGCGGGCGGCGCTGACACCACGGGTTCCGTGGCAGCAGGCGCGACAGCCACCGCAGCGGTCACCTACCCGGCGCAGGACTCGACCGGAGCACGCACGTACTCGGCCAAGGTCACCGTCGACGGCCAAGCGGTCGCGCTGGTGTCCGCGACGGGCACCGCGACTCCGCCGTTGTCCGTGACTGCTTCTCATGTGGTGAACGGCAGTGGGAAGGACCTGCTGCGGTTCCGTGTCACCAACGCCTCATCGCAGGCGCTTCCGGTGGCCGGGCTGGACTGGGTGTCCGGTACGGCGTCGGGGACCTTGCTGGCGGGCTGCACGATCGGTGCGAACGCCACGCGAGAGGTTGATGTGCCGATCACCCTGTCTGCTCCTTCGACATGGTCCGCGAGCCTTCGGCGTACCGGCGAGGCGGATATCAAGGCGTCCGGGACGCTGGTGCCGGTCAGCACGCCGACAGTCGCCAAGCGGCACACGGTGCAGCTGGACGGCGTCATCGACCCAGCGGTTGCGCGGCAGCCGGCGATTGCGTTGGAGGGGACCGGTACGCCGCCAGTGACCGGGTGGGGTGGGCCGAGCGACCTGTCCGGGTCACTGTGGCTCAACCACGACGACAACAACCTGTACCTGTCCGCCAAGGTCACCGATGACGTGTTCTCGCAGCCGAACCGGGCCGGCAACATCTGGGGCGGTGACGGTCTGCAGCTCGGGATGACGGCAGGTGCGCCGGGCGAGACCACCCAGACCCAGGAGATCGGCGCTGCTCTCACCGACGCCGGTCCGGTGGACACCTGGCGCTGGACACCGACGACCCAGACCGGTGTGCCGCCGGGCGTGCAGGCCAAGGTGGTGCGCGACGAGACCGCGCACACCACGACGTACGAGATCGCGATCCCGTGGAGCACGCTCGGGTTCGCGGCCGAGGACCGACTGCTCTCGACGACCGTCGTGATCAACGAGAACGACGGCACCGGGCGGCGTGGCTGGCTGACCTGGGGCAAGGGCGTCGCGGAGACGAAGAACCCGGCGCTGTTCAACGCGGTCCGGCTGGCACCGGAGGCGGCGCACTAGCGGCTCGGTAGCCGCCCACTGACTCGGCGTAGGTGCCCTGGTCCGCTGCCCGAGGGGCACCTACGCCGAACCCTTGTGCCCCGCCTAGGATCGAGCCATGAGTCACACCGTGCTGGCCGAGCTGGTGGCCAATGTGCTGAAGGTCACCGCCAAGGCCGGCGACACGGTAGGTCCGGACGACACTCTGGTCATCCTGGAGTCGATGAAGATGGAGATCCCGGTGTTGGCCGAGGTGGCCGGCACCATCATCCAACTGAAGGTCACCGAGGGCGAAGTCGTCCGCGACGGCGACCCGATCGCGGTCATAGAAGAGAAGTCAGGGGGTGTCTGATGGTTCCACCAGACACCCCCTCTTCAACCGAAATGGCCTCCAGCGCGTCTTGTCCAGTGAGAGGTCTGGTCGGGAACTTCCGGCCGGGGCGCCGCGTTGAGCCGTCGTACGAGCGACTCAGGGTTGAACCCGGGTCTTCCCGACGTGCGCAGAGGACGGTGACCGCGGCACCATGGCCTTCACGCTTATTGCCGAGAGGACCCAGGGAGGCGTCGCGGTGAAACCCGCCGACACCAGGACCGCGCCCGCGCCGCAGGTGGCGCCGGAGGTGCTGCCCTCGTGGGACGAGATCGTCCGCACCCACTCCGCCAGGGTCTACCGGCTCGCGTATCGCCTGACCGGCAACAAGCACGACGCCGAGGACCTGACCCAGGAAGTCTTCGTCCGGGTCTTCCGCTCGCTGTCGTCGTACACGCCGGGCACCTTCGAGGGCTGGCTGTACCGGATCACCACGAACCTGTTCCTGGACGGAGCCCGCCGCAAGCAGCGGATCCGCTTCGACGGACTGCCCGAGGACGCCCACGACCGGCTGCCGGCCAAGGGCGAGGGCCCGGCCGAGAAGCTGGACTCCGACCTGTTCGACCACGACGTGCAGGACGCGCTCGACGCGCTGCCCGAGGACTTCCGCGCCGCCGTCGTGCTGTGCGACATCGAGGGCATGACGTACGACGAGATCGCGGACGTCCTGGACGTGAAGCTCGGCACCGTCCGCAGCCGCATCCACCGCGGCCGGTCGATGCTGCGCAAGCACCTGGAGCACCGGGCCCCGCGGTCCGGCCAGACCCGGGTCGGCGGTCCACCGGCCGACGGTGGCCTGTTCAGTGACGGAGGCGACCTCCGATGAGTCTGCAGCACCCGCTCGACAAGCTGAGCGCTGTGGTCGACGGTGAGCTCGACCACGACTCCCGCGACAAGGTTCTGAGCCATCTGGTCGGCTGCGACACCTGTCGCGCCGAGGTGGACGCACAGCGCCGGCTGAAGGCACGGATGGCCGGCCTGGACTCGCAGGACCCGTCGACCGACCTCATGCAGCGCCTGATGGGCGTCTCCTCGTTCTCGACCGAGGCGCGCGAAGAGGTGCGCCCGGTGCTCACCCCGGCCGTCAGCCTGTTCCCGCAGCGGTCCGCGTTCCCCGCCGGCCGCACCGGTGGCACCCGGCCCGGCGCTGCCCGCCGCACCAGGTCCCGCCGCCGTGCCGGCGTGCTGGGCGCAGCCGGCTCAGCTGCCGCTGTCGCCTCCCTGCTCGGTACTGCGTTCGTCGTCGGCGACCCGGCCCGGTCGGAGCAGCCGCCGGCGTTGCAGCCGCCTGTCGCGAGCTTCACGTCCGACCACGCGACCACGAGCGGCGGAGCCCCGTTCGCGGATCCGGTCGCCGTGCTCAACTCCTACAACGGTTCTGGGTACGCCGGGCTCACCTCGACGCTCCAGCCGGTGGCCCTGACAGGGCGCTGACCGGTGAGCCTCTCCCGGCTCGCCGTCCTGGTCAGCACTGCCCTGATCGGATTAGGCCTGCCCGCGTCCGCGGCCGCCGTACCGGCGCTGTCGAAGGCGGACTCGCCGACCGCGGTGAGCTGGCTGCAGCGCGCAGCCGCCGCACCGAACCGGATCTCGTACCACGGCACGCAGATCATCACGGCCTGGGGACCGCAGGGCGCGAGCTCGGCGATGTTCGACATCACCCACGCGGCATCGCAGGGCTCCGAGATCAGTGTGCTCGGTTCGTCGTCCGCTCCGGGCGCGAAGGCGTTCGTCCAGCGCGCCACGACCGCCGGTGTTGCGGTCGACGGCGGACCGCTGGCGCTGCTGCAGGCGACGTACCAACTGGTCGACAAGTGCTGCACCGACCTCATCGGACGGACTGCGGTGCTCGTCGAGGCCCTCCGGGACGACCAGACGCTGGCTGCGCGGTTCTGGATCGACAAGGCGACCGGACTGCTCCTGCAGCGTCAGCTGTTCAGTGCGGACGGCAAGACGATGGTCCGGGCCACGGTCTTCACGGAGCTTGAGATCGAAAACTCCGAGTTCCTCGGCCACCTGCCGCCGATGCTGCCCAGCGGCGTCGAGGCCGTCGGCATGGGCAAGGTCGACAACCTGCGCTCCCAGGGCTGGGTGTGCGCCCCGGAGCTGCCCGCATCGCTCAAGCTGTACGACGTCCACCGGGACACCGCCAACGGCTCCCTGCAGTTCTCGTACTCCGACGGGCTGTTCAACGTCTCGGTGTTCGAGCAGCGCGGCACGCTCGACCCGGCCGCCGTCGCGGGCTTCAGCACCACGGACAGCCCGGGCGTCTACCAGCGGTACGGAATGCCGTCGTACGTCGTCTGGTCGTCCGGCGGGATCGTCTACACGCTGATCGGGGACCTGCCTCCGGACCAGCTCGGACAGGTGGTCCGGGCGTTCGGCCACGACGTGCCGATCAAGCTCACGGCCATCGAACGGCTGGGCACCGGGCTGGCCAAAATCGCAACCTGGCTCACTCCGATGGGTGCACTCTCGCCGAAGCTGGGATAATCGAATGTGGACGGTCCTCCGGTTACCCCCGGCAGGGCCTCCGACCGACGACCACGACGACGACGTGAGGCGGGGACCGTGACGAGCGACGACGCCGAGCCGACAGTTCCTAACCCGGCGACTGCGGACCCCACCGCGGCCACGCCCACCACCCCTGAGCCGTTCGCCGGTCCTCCTCCTGCAGCTCCTGCCTCGCCCCAGCAGTCGCCGTTGAGCGCCTTGACCCCGCCGCCGCTCGGAGCCGGAGCGATGCCGCTGCGCACGCCCGGTTCGGACGCGGCGTACCGACAGACCAACGGCGGCGGGCCGACGAACGGCGGCCGTCCGTCGAACGGCGGCCGGTCCACCACCCAGCGCAGCTTCGGACAGCCGGAGCCGCAGGAGCCCCGCTTCACGCCGCTGTACCCGGGTCAGGCCTGGCCGACCGAGCAGCCGCAGTACCGGCCGACGTACGTCCCGCCGCCGCCCGCCGACTGGCATGCGCAGCAGGCCCGCTCGTACACGACCGAGCCGCCGAAGGTGAACCGCATCGTCACGATCGCGGCGCTGATCGCGGTCATCATCGGTGTGATCGCGGGGGCCGGGGCGGCGACCGTCGTCGTCGCGCTCGGCGGTGGCAACAATGCCCCGATCGCCGATCAGCCCAACCCGCCGGTCGGCAACGGCGCAGACCCGAAGATCCGCACCGGCTCGGTCTCCGCCGTCGCCGCCGCATTGCTTCCGAGCGTCGTCCAACTGAAGGTCGACGGCGCGGACAACTCCGAGGCGACCGGCTCCGGCTTCGTCATCGACAACGTCGGGCACATCCTGACCAACAACCACGTCGTCGCGGCCGCGGCGACCGGCGGCTCGATCCAGGTCGTGACCAACGGCAACAAGACCGCGACCGCACGGCTCGTCGGCCGCTCCCCGGCGTACGACCTGGCCGTGGTGCAGGTCGTCGGCATCGACGCGCCGTCGGTGCAGTTCGGCCGGTCCGACCAGGCGGTCGTCGGGCAGGACGTGGTGGCGATCGGTTCGCCGCTCGGCCTGGCCGGCACGGTCACCTCGGGCATCATCTCGGCAAAGAACAGGCCGGTGACGACCGGCGACGACACCGGCCAGGCGTCGTCGTACATCAGCGCGCTGCAGACCGACGCGGCGATCAACCCGGGCAACTCCGGCGGGCCGCTCGTCGACATGAACGCACGGGTGATCGGCGTGAACTCCGCGATCGCGACCGTTCCGGGTGCCGGCGAGGGGCAGAGCGGCAGCATCGGGCTCGGATTCGCGATCCCGATCGACCAGGCCCGGCGGACGGCGCAGCAGCTGATCGCGAACGGCAAGGCGTCGTACCCCGTCATCGGAGCGAGCGTGGACATGTCGTTCGAGGGCGGCGGCCGGGTCAGCGCGGTGGCCGCCAAATCGCCGGCGGCGCGGGCCGGATTGCGGGTCGGCGACGTGATCACCTCGATCAACAACGAGCCGGTGGACAGCGCGGAGGTGCTGATCGTCGCGATCCGCACCCACCAGCCGGGCGAGGCCGTGCAGCTCGCGTACGAGCGCGGCGGGCGGTCCCGTACGGTGACCCTGACTCTCGCGCAGCAGATCGGCTGACCACCCATGACCGGGCTCGATATAGGCTGGTCGACGTCCGTGGAAAGAAGTGAGGTGGGGACATGTTCGGCATCGGGCCACTCGAGCTGGTCGTGATCGCGATCGTCGCCGTGCTCGTCTTCGGACCGGACCGGCTGCCGGAGTTCGCGCGGACGGCCGGACGCCTGCTGCGGCAGGTCCGTCAGATGGTGAACAACGCGCAGAACGATCTCCGCAGCGAGCTCGGCCCGGAGTTCGCCGACCTGGAACTCCAGGACCTGAACCCGAAGAACTTCGTCCGCAAGCACCTGCTCGACCCGATGGACGAGGACGAGAAGCCGGTCACCGAGTTCACCGACTCCGTGCCCGAGCGCCTCCCGGCCGGCCAGCGCCCGCCGTACGACCCCGAATCCACCTGAGGATCACTTCCGGCGGAAGAGCAGGACAGTCGCGACAGCACCGGCTGCCGCGGGCAGGAGCGCGAGGACTCCCCAGAGCGACGTGTAGGGATGCACGCCGTACTCCGACGCAAGCAGGAGCGTCAAGCCCAGGGACGCCGTGATCAGTGTGGCGACGACGCCCAGGACGGCCGCGATCAGGCGGTGTGAGCGAGCCAGGGCGGCGACCCCCAGCCAGAGCAGGACGTCAAGAACGGCAACGCCGTACAGCAGGCCATAGAGCGCCGCGGCGGACGCTTGTTTGCCGTGCGACGCATACGCCGACGTTGCGTGGTCGAGCAGGCTGTGGCTACCCGCCTGGTCGACGATCGTGACCACCGCCAGCAGGACCGAGAGCCCCACCGCGATGAGGGCCGTTCGCTTTTCAGAAAGTGACTGTCTCATGCAAGTGACTGTACGAACGTCGGCCGGCGGCCGTCAACCGGTTTAGATAGTGACTTGCTGAAGCGTGTGACTTTCTCGTACGGTGCCGGTATGGCTACCGGTCTGCGGGAACGATGGCGGGTCAAGGCGCGGCGGACGATCCAGGAGCGCGCGCTCGACCTGTTCGACGAGCGCGGGTTCGACGCGGTGACGATCGAGGAGATCGCCGCCGCGGCCGAGGTGTCGCCGTCGTCGGTCTACCGGTACTTCGGCACCAAGGAGGGCCTGATCGTCGCCGACGAGTTCGACACGATGAGCCAGGAGGCGCTCGAGGAGCTCCTCGATGTCGACGACCCAGTCGGCAGCATGATCCAGATCGTCCGCAACTACGAGGCGGCGCCCGAGGGCTCCGAGCCGATCCCGTGGCGTCGGATCAGGTACTTCTTCAAAGAGCCCTCGGTCCGCACGGCGTTCTGCGCCTCACTCGACCGCGCGAGCCAGCGGATCGCGCCGATGATGGCGGGCGGACAGCTCACCGAGACCCAGTCCCGTGTCGCCGCGAATGCGTTGGTCTTCGGCTACTTCGCCGCCTTGGAGCAGTGGTACGTCGACGGCGGAGTCCGACCCGTCGCGCAGTACGTCGAAGAAGGCCTCGAACCGCTCCGCCCGATCTGGTCAGTCGGTCGCGAGTAGGTCGTAGGTGACCTTGTCGTCGACGTGGCTGGAGATGTGGAAGGCGGCGCGTTCGGTGCCGACGTGGCGGAAGCCGGCCTTCTCTGCGGTACGGCGGGCCGACGCGTTCGTGCCTGCCGTCCGGATGAAGAGCCGGCGTCCGCCGAACCCTTCCGCGTCGAAGTACCACTGCGCCACTCGCTGGATCGCTTCGGTCATCACGCCGCGGCCTTGCGCGTCGGGGTGCATCCAGTACCCGAGCTCGGCGTCGCGGACCTCGTCGCGGTGGATGCCGAACATGGTGAGATTCCCCAGCCCCTGGTCGGTCTCGGCGTCCGCGACGCACCAGTTGAACCGGCGTCCGGCGGCAGCCTGCTCGGCCATGTCCCTCAGCCAGAAGCGTGCGTCCTCCGCGGTGAACGGCTGCGGGATGAACGGCAGGAAGTGCGCGGTCGCCTGATTCGTCCGTGCTGTGGTGATGCGTGGGATCTCGTCCTCGCGCCACGTCCGCAGCCGCAACCGCGGCGTCTCCAGGATCGGATGCTCGAGCCATGGGTGGCGTGGCTTTCGCTCGTCGTCCGGCCCGATCCATCCGGTCCACGCGTCGACCCGCTCGCCGCCTTCCTCTGCCATGTCCGGGATCGTCTCACCCAGCCGGAATCCGGTCGCCCAGGCGACCCGGCGCGACGGCCAGTTCCCGACCCGCGCCCACCAGCGGATGACGTGGAAACCGCAGGTGGAGAAGCCGAACTCGAGGATCAGTCGCACCGCCCGGCTCATCACCCCGGCGCCGCGGGCCCAGGCCGAGAGGCCGTAGTGCACGCGGGCGTTGTCGTCGGCATCGGGCTCCAGGGCGACGGTTCCGGCGTACCGGCCCTGGTACTCGATCACGAACATCAGCCGCTCGCGTCGCTTCCAGGCGTCGGTGATGCCGAAGGTCATCCACCGCCGGGCGTCCTCGGCGGTGCGGTACTGGCCGCCTTCGCGGTTGCGCTCGGCCTGCCCTTCGATGTCGTCGAGTCGGGGCGCGCGAAGCGTCACCACCCCGTCGGTCAGGACCGGATGCTCAGCAGGAATCGGCACCCGGCCAAGTCAACACCAACCGATGGCCACGTTCAGCCGGATTACCGCGCCGGTTATCGCCCGGCGGGGGAGAGGCCGAGTTGGCGCCCGAGCAGGCCGCGGGGCTTGCCGCCGAGGGTTGCCGCGATCTTGTCGAGCACCTGGGCTGCCGGGGTGTCGGGGTCGGCGCCGACGAGCGGCTGGCCGAGGTCGCCGCCGGCGCGGAGCCGCTCGTCCAGGGGGATCTCGCCCAGGAGCGGGATCGCGTACCCGAGCCGGGCAGACAGCGTCTCGGCGACACGAGCACCGCCGCCGGAGCCGAAGATCTCGATGCGGTGCTCAGGACCGCAGTGCGGGCACGGCAGGAACGACATGTTCTCGACCACGCCGGCCACTCGCTGGTGGACCATCTGCGCCATCGTCCCGGCGCGCTCGGCGACCTCCGCGGCAGCTTCCTGCGGCGTCGTCACCACGATCACCTCGGCGCTGGTCAGCCGCTGGCCGACCGAGATCGCGATGTCACCGGTGCCCGGCGGCAGGTCGAGGAGCAGTACGTCGAGGTCGCCCCAGTACACATCCGCCAGCATCTGCACAAGCGCCCGGTCCAGGATCGGCCCGCGCCACGCGACGACCTGGTCGCGCTTCGGCTTCAGCATGCCGATCGAGATCACCTTCACGCCGTGCGCGGGCACCGGCATGATCATGTCGTCCACCGCGGTCGGCCGCTCGTCGGCGACGCCGAACATCGCCGGCACCGAGTGCCCGTAGATGTCTGCGTCCAGTACGCCGACCGACAGGCCCTGCCGCGCCATCGCGACCGCCAGGTTGACCGTGACCGAGGACTTGCCGACCCCGCCCTTGCCGGACGCGATCGCGAACACCTTGGTCAGCGAATCCGGCCGCGAGAACGGGATCTCCTTCTCGGCCACACCACCGCGCAACTGCGTCTGCAGGGCCGCCCGCTGCTCGGCCGACATCACGCCGAGGTCGATCTCGACCCCGGTGACGCCCTCGAGTTTGCTCACCGCGGCCGTGACATCGCGGCGGAGCGTGTCCTTCATCGGACAGCCCGCGACGGTCAGCAGAACACGTACGGCGACGACGCCGTCGTCGCGGACGACGACGGACTCGACCATGCCCAGATCCGTGATCGGTTTCTTGATCTCCGGATCCAGCACGCCACCGAGCGCCGTGGTGACCTGATCAGCAGTGGGAGCCATGCCCCAAGGCTACGTGCTCACTCCACCCCGCCCGACCGCGGTCCATGTGACGTAGGCCCGGCAAGGCAATCCTTACTTCACAGGCCGGGGGCGCCGTAGATCGGGAACCAGCGGGAGAGGTCCTGTTCGAAGTTGAGGTCGGCGCCGATGACGGACTTGATCTGGAGTTCGGTCGCGTTGTCACGGCGGTCGGTGCCGGCGGGGACGAACGGGTACCAGGTGCCGCGCTTGTAGAGATAGACGAGGCCTACCGACTGGGTGCCGTTGCTGAAGGCGACCAACGTGCACAGCAGCGCCGAGCCGAAGCCCGCATCGACGAGCGACGTGTTGACCGCATGCAGGTCGGTGACCAGGGTCTCCAGGTCGTCCGGTGCCGTCTGCCGGACCAACCAGGTGAAGCCGTACGAGTCCGTCGTGCTGGTGAGCTTGCCGTTGTCGAGCGCGAGGAGCTTGTCGACCTCGTCCCGCAGGGCGGAGAAGCCGCCGCCTTCGGCTGCCTTGAAGCAGACGGAGCCGCTGCCGGTGGGACGGTAGCCGGCCGCGGTCTCCAAGGTGATCGCGGCCGACGGAACGGAGAACAACTGGTCGAGGTTCGGCGGGACGGCTTTGCTCCGGCCGAGCAAGATATCGAGAAGACCCATGGGCCTAAGCTTGCTCGCCCAGCTCACGGGACAGGACACCGAGGCGGTCGAGGCGCTTCTCGAGCGACGGGTGGGTCGAGAACAGCGACGACAGGCTGGCGCCGGCCTTGCCGGAGATCGCCGGGGCGAAGAAGAAAGCGTTGAACGGCTCGGCCTGGCGCAGGTCGCGTGACGGTATCCGCGCGATGTCCCCGCTGATCTTCGTCAACGCCGAGGCCAGTGCGGACGGTCGTCCGGTCAGCATCGCGCCGGCCCGGTCGGCCGCCAGTTCGCGATACCGCGACAGTGCGCGGGTCAGCAGGAACGAGATCGCGTAGACGGCGATCGACACCGCGATGACCGTGAGCACGATCACTGCCGTGTTCTGGTCGCGGTTGCGACCCAGCCCGCCGTACAGCCCGAAGCGGGTGATGAGGCCGGCCAGTACGCCGAGGAACGACGCGATCGTCATCACGGCGACATCGCGGTGGGCGACGTGGGAGAGCTCGTGCGACAGCACGCCCTCGAGCTCGTCCTGGTCGAGCCGGCGCATGATGCCGGTGGTCACGCAGACCACCGCGTTCTTCGGGTTGCGGCCGGTCGCGAAGGCGTTCGGCAGGTCGACGTCGGCGATCGCGACGCGCGGCTTCGGCATGTCGGCCAGCGCGCAGAGCCGGTCGATCGTGCCGTGCAGCTCCGGAGCCTCCTCCGGCGTGACGATCCGGCCGTGCATCGCGTACAACGCGATCCGGTCGGAGAACCAGTACTGCACGAACAGCGCACCGCCCGCGATGACGACCGCCAGCACGGCGCTCTTCGTCAGCGCGATCAGCAGTGCGACGAAACCGACGTACAGCAGACCGAGCAGGAAGCTGGTGATCAGCATCCGGCTGGACAGCCCGCGGTCAGGCGCGAATCGAGTCTTCATCCCACGTCCTTCCTCACCTGATAGTGAGGGTAGCTCGGGGTCAAACCCGGTCGTCCTCGCGGCTCTTCAGGTCCAGGTCGGCGAGCAGCGAGCGGAGCTCGGAGCGGAGGAAGTCGCGGGTGGCGACCTCGCCGACGGCCATCCGCAGCGACGCCATCTCACGGGCCAGGAACTCCATGTCCGCGCGGGTCCGGGCGTCGACGTCGCGGTCGCGCTCGTACTGCACCCGGTCGCGGGCCTCCTGCCGGTTCTGGGCGAGCAAGATCAGCGGAGCGGCGTACGACGCCTGCAGGCTGAGCGCCAGCGTGAGGAAGATGAACGGGTACTGGTCGAACCGCAGGTTCGCCGGGGCGAAGATGTTCCAGCCGACCCAGAACAGGATCGTCGCGGTCATGTAGACCAGGAACTGCCCGGTGCCGAGGAAGCGGGCGATCCGCTCGGACAGGCGCCCGAACGCGTCCGCGTCGTACGTCGGCCGCGGCACGAACGTCCGCCGCCAGTCCCGCGGTATGTCGAGCCGCGTCGTCGTACCGCGGAACAGCCGGCGCTCGTCAGAGGACCGGCGGTCGTCACGAGGCATCGTGGTCCTCCTCCTGCTGCTCGCCATGGTCATTGAGGTCAGGGTGGTCGGTGCGGTCCTGCTCCCGCCAGTCGTCCGGGAGCAAATGGTCCAGCACGTCGTCGACGGTCACCGCACCGAGCAAGCGACCGTCGTCGTCCAGCACCGGCGCGGCGACCAGGTTGTAGGTCGCCAAGTACTTGCTGACCGTCTGCAGGCTGTCGTCAGGACGCAGCCCGTCGAGGTCCGTGTCCAGTACTGCGGACACCAGCTCCGACGGCGGCTCGCGCAGCAGCCGCTGGATGTGGCCGATCCCGATGAACCGTCCGGTCGGCGTCTCCAGCGGTGGACGGCAGACGTAGATCATCGCCGCCAGCGCCGGACTGAGATCCGCGTTGCGCACATGGGCGAGCGCATCGGCGACGGTGGCGTCCACCGGCAGGATGACCGGCTCGGACGTCATCAGGCCGCCGGCAGTGTGCTCCTCGTAGGTCAGCAGCCGTCGTACGTCCTCTGCTTCGTCCGGCTCCATCAGCGTCAGCAGGCGCTCGGCGGTCTCGGTCGGCAGCTCCGCGATCAGGTCGGCCGCGTCGTCCGGGGACATCTCCTCCAGTACGTCGGCGGCTCGCTCGGTGTCCAGAGCATCGAGGATCTCGACCTGGATGTCCTCGGGCAGCTCCTCGAGCACATCGGCCAGTCGCTCGTCGTTCAGCGCGGTCGCGATCTCCTTGCGCCGCTTGGCGGACAGATCGTGCAGTACGCCGGCCAGGTCCGCGGCTCGCATCGAGTCGAACGCGGCCAGGATGTGCGTGGCGCCCTGACCCTCCTCGTCCTGGGTGAACCCGGAGACGTCTCTCCAGTCGAGCACGTAGGTCTGTCCGCGCCGCCGGAACCGCTTGGAGCCCTCCCGCACCGCCACCTTGGTCAGCAGCCAGTCGCGGGTCCGCCACTGCTCCATCGCCATGTCGAACACCACCGCGGTCGCACCCGTGTCCGTGATGGTGACGGTCCGGTCGAGCAGCTCTCCCAGTACGAGTACTTCGGTCGGCCGCTGCTCGAAGCGTCGTACGTTGAGCAGGCCGGTCGTGATGACGTGGCCGACGTCCACAGAGGTGACACGGGTCATCGGAAGGAAGATGCGGCGCCGGGTGAACACCTCGACGACGAGGCCGAGCACGCGGGGCGGTTGGTCGCCCTGGCGCATCATCGCCACCACGTCGCGGACCTTACCGACCTGGTCCCCGTTCGGGTCGTAGACCGGCAACCCCGCCAACCGGGCGACGTACACACGTGACGGTGATCCGGTCATGTCCGAAGGCTAACCCGCGGAGCGTGCGTCTCAGCTGAGGACGCTTCGTAGACTTCTTACCTCGGGCGACGGCGAAGTGGGGACTGACATGCAAGGATCGACCGGGCTCGGGACCGAGAGCGAGGCGGCGTACCTGGACCTGATCCGGTGGGGCGCTGCTTCACCGGTGGAGCTGGCCGCGCGGCTCGGGTGGCCGGTGGAGGAGGTTCAGCGAGCCGTCGAAGTACTGCAGGCCGAAGGGTTCGTGCACCGTACGCCGGCTCCGGGCGAGCTGATCGTTCCGGTGCCGCCGGAGCTTGCCGTGGAGCAGTTGGTGCAGCGGCAGGAGGAGGAGTTCGAGCGGATCCGCAAGGCCGCGTATCGGCTGGCTGCTGAGGCGACCAGGCAGGGAGGCGCGCGGCGGACCGAGGAACTCATCGAGATCGTGACTGGTGCGGCCGCAGTGGGGCTGGCGTTCGATCGGGTGCAGCGGACGGCTCGGGTCGAGATGCGTGAGCTGGTTGCACCGCCGTACGTCGTGTCGGCCGAGGTCAACAGCACGCAGTTGGCGAGGCAGGGCGCCGGCGTGACGTATCGCGTGGTCTATGACAGCTCGGCGCTTGGTGACGCCGTACTGGCGGCCAGCGCGGTCAGCCACGTGCGAGCGGGGGAGCAGGCGCGTATTGCGGATGTGTTGCCGACCAAGCTCGCCGTAGCGGACCGGGAGCTGGCGTTGCTGCCACTGGACTGGGCTACGCCGGCGCAGGACGCTGCTCTGCTGGTGCATCCGTGCAGTCTGCTCGACGCACTCGTTGCGCTGTTCGAAACCGTATGGAACCGCGCCAGCCCGCTCTCGGTGACCGAAACGAACAGTCTGGAGGCCGAGGAGGCGATGTCGGCCGAGGACCGGCACTTGCTGTCCCTACTGGTCGCAGGTCTGACGGACGACGCAGCCGGTGCGAGGCTCGGGATCAGTCGGCGCACGGTGGCGCGCCGCGTGCAGCAGTTGATGGAGCAGACGCACTCCCGCTCGCGTCTGCAGCTCGGCTGGCACGCCCGGGACCGCGGCTGGCTGTAGTCAGCCCATGAGTCAGCCCATGAGTCAGCCCATGAGTCAGCCCAGGAGTCAGCCCACGAGTCAGCCCACGAGTCAGCCCAGGAGTCAGCTGAGCTTGGGGCGACGGCGGATCGGGCGGTGCAGGGTCCTGGGTGGCTTGCCGCGGGTGGTCGCACTGGTCGGGATCGGGGCCTCGGCGCGCGGAGTGGCGTCGTAGCGTCCCGGTGTCTCGGTGATCTCGCCGGTCGGCTCCAGTACGAGGATGTCGGCCTCGGTCTGCCAGCGGTCGAGCTGCGTGTCCAGTCCGGCCGCGTTGAGGCGCTCGGTCCGCAGTACCTGGGCTGCTGCCGTCCACTCATCGGTCCCGGGCTCCAGCCGCCGTACGGTCGCGGTCCAGGCCGCCAGGCGGTTAGTCGCCGGTTTGGCCGGTACGACGACCTCCGCCGTCCCGGCCGTGGCGAGTCCGGGCAGTGGCTGCTCCGCGCTCTCGCCTGCGTCCGCGAGTACGACGTACTGCCCGTCGACGGTTGCGAACCACGCCGGTGCGGGGCGTCCGCCGTTCCAGGACAGCCAGACGAGACCGGCCTTCTTCATCACTCCGGCGATCTCCGTCACAGCGTCGGCGTTCTCCACGGGCCAAGAGTGTCACAGTGAGCGATGTCACCGGGCAGGTCGCGTGCGTTTCGCCGTACGCTGCCGGTGACCGGTGGGTAACCGAGTGGAGGTCAGATGTCGGAGCAGGTTCTACGCAGTCGGCGGTCGTGTCTGGCCACGCCCGGGTCCAACCCGCGGTTCCTGGCCAAGGCGAAGGGGCTGGATGCGGACCAGGTGTTCCTGGACCTCGAGGACTCGGTCGCGCCGATCGCGAAGGCGGACGCCCGGAAGAACATCGTCGCCGCGCTGAACGAGGGCGGCTGGGGCACCAAGCTCCGCGTGGTCCGGGTGAACGACTGGACCACCGAGTGGACGTACGCCGATGTGATCGAGGTCGTCGCCGGCGCCGGCGCGAACCTCGACTGCATCATGCTGCCGAAGGTGCAGACCGCCGAGCAGGTGGTCGCGCTCGACCTGCTGCTCAGCCAACTGGAGAAGGTGCACGGCTACGAGCCGGGCCGGATCGGCATCGAGGCGCAGATCGAGAACGCACTCGGCCTGACCAACGTGAACGCGATCGCGCAGGCCTCGCCGCGGGTCGAGACGATCATCTTCGGCCCGGCCGACTTCATGGCGTCGATCAACATGAAGTCCCTGGTGGTCGGCGAGCAGCCGCCCGGGTACGACGTCGGCGACGCGTACCACTACATCCTGATGCAGATCCTGATGGCCGCGCGGGCGCACGGCAAGCAGGCGATCGACGGCCCGTACCTGCAGATCAAGGACGTCGACGGCTTCCGCCGCGTCGCGGGCCGCTCGGCCGCCCTCGGCTTCGACGGCAAGTGGGTCCTGCACCCCGACCAGATCGCCGCCGCCAACGAGGTCTACTCGCCCCGCCAGGACGACTACGACCACGCCGAGAACATCCTCGACGCGTACGACCACTACACGTCGGCCGCAGGCGGCGCCCGCGGCGCAGTGATGCTCGGCGACGAAATGATCGACGAGGCCTCCCGCAAAATGGCCCTGGTCATCTCCGCCAAGGGCCGCGCCGCCGGCCTCGCCCGCACCGACGTCTGGCAAGCGCCGGCGGACTAGCGGCCGGATTTCTCGAGTAGTTCCTGTATGGCGGCCGCGAGCTGCCCGTCGTCGGCAGGGCTGCTCCAGGACACCGACAGCCAGAGCTTTCCGTCCCCGTCGTACCGGACTCCACCAGCCAACGGCTGGTTGATGACGATCAGACCCAACTCGGTGGAACTGTAAGTTGCGGTCAGTTGGAGCAGTTCGGTGAGCTCGGTGGCGGGGACAGGACGGGACCGTCGCTTGATCTCGATCCCGATCGCCTGGCCGCCGTCCGTTCGCAGCAGCAGATCCCAGTCCTGCGGCGGTCGGCCCAGTTCGGCTCGTGCCGCGATGTCGCCGCCAGCCACCCGCTCCACCGCGGCCGTCACCGCCAAGCGGTATTCCTCGGCAAGCATCTGCGCGCGCCGCACCTCGTCCACGGCCCGCTGCGTCCCGGCCGGTAGCGCGACGTCGTCCAGTCGCTCGGCAACCTCGGCCTTCGCAGCGTCGGACATGCTGGGGTCCCGCAGGATGCGCCCGATGAACGACGCCTCGTTGCCTCCGACCTTCACCTGACTGAGCCGCTGGCCGGACACGGCAAGATAACCGAAGAGCGCACCGACGCCGATCAGGAGCGGTACGCCGCCGATGTTGCTTCCGTCGACGAAAACGGCAACGCCTCCCGCACCTGCGGCGGCGATGCCGACGAGGGCACAGACGCTACGTTCGATCCGGCTCAGGCTGCCACCATCGCTGTCCTCGATCACCAGGCGATCATGCCGGATCCGGGGTTCCCACCTGGGCCATGATCGCGAGGAGGTGGCCGTCGGGGTCGGGGAAGAAGGCCATCCACTCTTCGACGCCGTTGTCGTGTTTGTGGATCAGGTGGGGGGCCTGCTCGAACTCGACGCCGCGGGCGGAGAGGTCGTCGTACGCGGTCTGGATGTTGTCGACGCGGAAGTAGATGATCGACGGCTCGCCGGCAGTTTCGGTGGTGCTGAGGAACAGACGGGTGCCGCCGCAGTCGAAGAACGCCAGGTCTCCGAAGGTGTAGAGGTGGGGGAGCCCCAGTACGTCGCCGTAGAACGCCACCGCTTTCTCGATATCGGTGACCGGGCGGGAGATCTGTCCAATTGCGCCCAGTTGCATCATGTCGACGCCTCCTTGTCCTTGTAGGGCACTGTCGGCGGGCACACCGCGCCAGCTGCGAAGCTCGGCCCGGCGGTGCAGGCCGAGCTTCAGCAAGGCGTTCGCGACGTGGAACTTGACCGCGTCGACGCTGACCCCGCGGCGCTGCGCGATCTCGCGGTTCGACATCCCGTGGCGCACCAGGTGCACCACCCGCCACTCGGCAGGCGTCAGTACGTCGGGATGTCTCGGTCGTCCGCGGGTGCCCACACGCCACGGTAAGGCCGGGAGGCGGGGAATTACCCTCCCCCTCAGCGGCTCCAGACCTTGTAGATGCGGATCGGCTTCACCGGCGGGCCGTCCTGGTCGGGGTCGGCGATACCGGCGGCGACCATGCGGTCGAACGTCGACATGCCGGCGATCACGTGCCCGAGGACGGTGTAGTTCGGCGCGATGTTCGCGAACGAATGCACGACGAAGAACTCGGAGCCGTTGGTGCCCGGGCCTTGGTTGCCGTAAGCAACAGTGCCGCGCGGGTACGTCTCCTGACCGGTCACCTCGTCCGGGAACTTGTACCCCGGTCCGCCTTCCTCCTGGCGGTAGATGTCGCCGCACTGCAGTACGCCGAGCCGCGCCGAGTTCGTCAGCCGGAAGCACTGCGTCGAGTCGTAGAACCGGCTCTTCACCAGGTGCACGAAGTTGTGCACCCCGCACGGCGCGTTGGCCCGGTCCATCCGGACGACGAACGGTCCGTAATTCGTCACGAAGAACACGTCGACCGTGCCCTTCGCGCGCGCCTTCGCGGACGGGATCCGCACCGGTTTGGCGGCCGGGTTCTCGGGTGTGGGCGTGAACTCGCACGTCACCACCGGCTTCGGGTGCCGGACGGGCGTTGCGGACGCCGTCGAAGTGGTCAGCGTCGCGGCGACGAGGGCGGCCGCGACCAGGGCGGGTATCGATCGCTTCATGCGACACACCGTAGTACTCCGATCGCAGTCTGCAGAGGTTCCGGAAGGCTTGCTCAAGGTTTCGGCCGCGGACTCGATCATCCCGCGCTTCCCGCCTAAGGTGTTGCGGTCCACTGCGGAAGGTGTGGTTTGTGAACGGCGAGGTACTGGCAGGTCGGTACCGGTTGGTGTCTCTGCTCGGCAGGGGCGGTGCAGGTGAGGTCTGGCAGGCCGAGGACACCGTCCTCGCCCGGCAGGTAGCGGTCAAACTCCTGAGGAGTCTCGACGGCGACCCTATGGACGCGGTGCAGCGCTTCCAGGCGGAGGCACAGGCTGCAGCGCGGCTGTCCCATCCGAACGTGGTTGCGACGTACGACGTAGGCGCTGCCGGCGACCACGTGTTCCTGGTGATGGAGCTGGTCCAGGGGCCCGACCTCCAGAAGCTCATGCGTACTGCGGGGCTCCCGACAGCCGATCTGGTCACCGACATCGCCACCCAGGGCGCCCGCGCGCTGGACGCCGCGCACGAGGCCGGGATCGTCCACCGCGACGTGAAGCCGGGCAACCTCCTGCTGGCCCCCGACGGCACGCTCAAGATGACCGACTTCGGCATCGCCAAGCGCGCCGGCAACGAGACGACCGGACTGGGCGTTCTGCTCGGTACGGCGTCGTACGTGTCGCCGGAGCAGGTCCGTGGCGAACCAGCCACGCCCGCCAGCGACTGGTACTCGTTCGGCTGCGTCCTGCATGAGCTCCTGACCGGTACGCCGCCGTTCACCGGGCCGACCGTCGACGTGGTGATGCGCCAGCACCTCGACGCACCCCCGCCGCCGATCACGCGTACCGACGTACCGCCGGAGCTGTCGAACCTCGTCACGCACCTGCTGGCGAAGAGCCCGGCAGACCGCCCGTCGTCGGCCGCTGACGTGGCTGCACTCCTCGCACCGGCCAACCAGACCCAGGTGCTGGCGTTCACACCGCCTGCAGCAGAGGACGTTCTCGGCGTCGGCAGGTGGGAGGACGACGACGACCAGGCTGCTGCGAGCGGACACCGAGCACCGCGACGTACGCTCCCACTGGCAAAGATCGGTGTAGCGGCCGCTGTCGTCGTTGCTGGTGTGGTAGCCGCTCTGCTGCTTCGGTCCGGTGTGACGACCGATCCGCCGGCGCAGGCCGGTGGTACGCCGTCAGCGCCCGTGGTGAAGGCGACCAGCGCACCAAAGACCACACCGAAGCCCGAGCCGACGCCTTCGAAGACTCCGTCGAAGAAGCCCTCCCCCAAGCAGACTCCCAAGCCGACGCAGCAGAACCCGCAGGCGGCTCTGCTGCAAAACCTGCGCACGCTGGCCGCCCAGGTCCGCGCGACGCAGCAGGGCAGCCACAGCAAGGCACCACGCGACGCGGCGCAGCAGCTGGACCGGGCTGCGGAGGCGATCGACCACGGCGACATGGGCGCGGCTGCCCGGAACTTCTACGAAGCCCGGCAGCGGCTGTTCGAGGCGCAGCAGCGCCACCGCTGGCAGGCGACCCCGCAGATCGCTGCTCTGTTCCAGTCCATCGGGCAGGCGCTCCCACGCCCGGGCCACGACAACAACGAGTGAGCCACGCGACCTCCCTCAGGTGGTCGATGTCACAGCGGGTGTCACCCTCGTGCCGGGATGCTGAAAGCCGCGATACTCACGGGTAAGCCGGCCGAAGGAGACGCACGATGAGCAGGTTGCAGCAGACCGAGGGCCTGACCGACATCCAGGAGGAGATCCTGAAGACGGTCCGCGCGTTCGTCGAGGCGGAGATCCTCCCGGTCGCCACCGAGCTCGAGCACCGCGACGAGTACCCGACCGAGATCGTCGAGGGCCTCAAGGAGCTCGGCCTGTTCGGGCTGATGATCCCCGAGGAGTACGGCGGCCTGGGCGAATCGCTGCTCACGTACGCACTCTGCGTCGAGGAGATCGCCCGCGGCTGGATGAGCGTCTCCGGCATCATCAACACGCACTTCATCGTCGCGTACATTCTGCTGCAGCACGGCACCGACGAGCAGAAGCAGAAGTACCTGCCGCGGATGGCGACCGGTGAGGTCCGCGGCGCGTTCTCGATGTCCGAACCAGGCTGCGGTTCCGACGTCGCCGCGATCAAGACCAAGGCCACCCGCGAGGGCGACGGCTACGTGATCAACGGCCAGAAGATGTGGCTGACCAACGGCGGCTCGTCGAACCTGGTCGCGGTCCTGGTGAAGACCGACGAGGGGCAGGACTCGGTCTACAAGAACATGACCACGTTCTTGGTCGAGAAGGAGCCCGGGTTCGGTGAGGTCGACAAGGGCCTCACGATTCCCGGCAAGATCGAGAAGATGGGCTACAAGGGCGTCGACACCACCGAACTGGTCTTCGACGGCTACCGGATCGACGGCGCGCAGATCCTCGGTGGCGTACCGGGCAAGGGTTTCTACCAGATGATGGACGGCGTCGAGGTCGGCCGGGTGAACGTCGCGGCGCGTGGTTGCGGTGTGGCGCGGCGGGCGTTCGAGCTTGGTATCTCGTACGCGCAGCAGCGGGAGACGTTCGGCAAGAAGATCGCCGACCACCAGGCGGTGCTGTTCCGGCTGGCCGACATGGCGGTCAAGGTCGAGGCGGCACACGAGCTGATGGTGAAAGCGGCCCGGAAGAAGGACAGCGGCTCCCGCAACGACTTCGAGGCCGGCGTGGCGAAGTACCTGGCGAGTGAGTACTGCGCCCAGGTGGTGGAGGACTCGTTCCGCATCCACGGCGGGTACGGCTTCTCCAAGGAGTACGAGATCGAGCGCCTCTACCGGGAAGCGCCCATGCTCCTGATCGGAGAGGGCACGGCCGACATCCAGCGCATGATCATCGGCCGCCGCCTGCTCGAGGACTACAAGCTCTGACGGCCGCACGCTGGGTCGACAGGCGGGGCGGTGCCGGTCGGCCCAGCGTGCGGCGGGGCAGGGGATCAGGTGGCTAGACGGGTGTCCGCGCCGGAGGCCGGGAGTGACCGGAGCCGTAGCCGGACAGCAGCCAGATGCCCAGCTGGGTGATCTCGTGGCGCACCGACG
The DNA here is from genome assembly GCF_004365355.1 of Kribbella pratensis. Taxonomy (GTDB): domain Bacteria; phylum Actinomycetota; class Actinomycetes; order Propionibacteriales; family Kribbellaceae; genus Kribbella. The sequence goes on from NZ_SODP01000003.1 coordinate 954,507, forward strand.
CGCCGTCCCTGCGGGTCGTGATCAGGCCGGCCTCCCGCAGTACCGTCGCCTGGTGGCTGGCCGCGGCCGGGGAGATGCTGCAGCACTTCGCCAGCTCCGTCGTCGTACAGCCGCTGACGGTCGCCTCCAGGGCGACCGCGCGGGTCGAGCCGAGCAGTGAGCCCAGCGGGTCACTCGACGGCGCAGACTCGGCAGCCTCCGCCGACGCCTGCCGCAGGATCCCCGGCGCGTGCTGGATCGGGTACACCAGGATCGGTTTGAGGTCCGGGTCCCGCAGCTTGGTCGGTACCTGCCAGCAGAACGCCGAGGGCTGCAACTCGATTCCCCTGCCATCGAGATACAGATCGCGGTCGTTCATGTCCAGCACCTGCAGGACCGGCGCCACCCACCGGACCCGCGGGTGCAGCGACGACAGCAGCCGGTCCACCCCGTGCCGGGCCAGCGCCTCGCCACGATGGGCGTGGTCCGCGGACACATGCGTGCCGATCGACTTCCAGTACGGCGCGATGGCCGCGTCGTGGTATGTCCGGATGGCCCGGCCGAGCTTGTGCATCGACATCCGGCTGCCCTGCGCCAGCTCTCTGGTCCACGGCGATGCCGGCCGGTACGTCCCGAGCAGGTCGAGCTGGCTGCGGAGCTGTTGCCGGGGCGTCGCCAGCGCCTGCTCCAGCGCGGAGTCGAAGTCCGGTGCGGCCTCCGCGGGTGTCAGGAAGTCGGGGGAGTAGCCCTTCGAGGGGGTCAGCTCCAGCAGCAGCCGCATCTGGTCCGGCGCGACCCTGGCTCGCACCTGGCGGCGCCAGTCCTCGAAGATCAGCCGGCCGTCGGAGTGCTGCAGCATGTGCAGGCTGAGCAGCACCTCCCAGAGCGGCGCCGGCTTGGTCGCGACGGTGACGCGGGCGAGATCCCGTGGCGTGAAGTGGATTCGAAGCACCGCAGGTCCCTCCCCTTGGTCGCAGAACGTGCTCGATTCCTGACCGAACGCGACGGCAGAATTCAATCAAGGCAGCGGATCGGTCCACAACCGTTTGAACATTCCAATCCGCAGGTACTCCCGGCCATGGCAAAAGGTTGCCAAGTCGCCTATCGGACGGCAGAGAACCCTTGGATCACAGCCAGTGGTTCCGCTTGAACAAGCGGTAAAGGACGAAACACGCGGACGCCATGACTCCCAGGACGACGAAGTACGCGTACTTGAGGCGCAGTTCGGGCATGTAGTCGAAGTTCATGCCGTAGATTCCCGCGATCATCGTGGGGACCGCGAGGATGGCGACCCAGGCCGAGATCCGCCTCATATCCTCGTTCTCGGCCACCTGCAGCTGCGCCAGCCCGGCCTGCAGGATCGAGCTGAGCAGCTCGTCGAACGAGATCACCTGCTCCTTCACTCGCTGCAGGTGGTCGTCGACGTCGCGGAAGTAGTTCCTGGTCTCCTCGGCGATCAGCGGATTCCGCAGGGTCGACAGTGCGCGCATAGGACCGGTCAGCGGCGCCACGGCCCGCTTCAGCTCCAGGACCTCGCGCTTCAGCTGGTAGACCTTGTCGATGTTCCGCCAGCCACGCGGTGTGAACATGCCGGTCTCGATCGAGTCGATGTCGGCCTGCACGGCATCCGCGACCTCCAGGTACCGGTCTACGACGTGGTCGGCGATCGCGTGCAGTACTGCGCCTGGACCGGCGGCCAGCCGTTTCGGTTCCTTCTCCAGCTCCTGGCGCAGTCCGGTCAGCTCACTGTGCTCACCGTGCCGGACCGTGACGACGAACCCGGCGCCGCAGAAGACCATGACCTCGCCAGTCGCTACCACCTCGCTCGTAGCGGTCAGATCCCGGTGCGGGACGTACGTGACCGTCTTGAAGACCGCGAAGAGCGTGTCGGCGTACCGCTCGAGCTTGGGGCGCTGGTGTGCCTCCGACGCGTCCTCGAGCGCCAGCGGGTGCAGACCGAACTCCTGGCCGATGATGGCGAGCTGGTGTTCGGTCGGCTCGAACAAGCCGATCCAGACGAACCCCTGGCCGTGCCGGGCCCGGTCCAGCGCGTCGGTGTACGAATTGACCCGCTGGTCGCGTACGCCGTCGCGGTAGAGACCCCAGTCGATCAGGGCGCCCTCGAGCTTGCCGGTGACGACCTCGTCCGGCATACGGCCGTCAGCGCCACTGCGGCGGGCGAAGGCCCGTCCTACTCGGCGTGTCGCGCCCATGTCCCACCGTCGCCCGGCCATCACGGCGAGGCTATCAAGACGCGGTAACCAGCTGTCGGCAATGATGGGGGTGGACGCACGTGGAGAGGAACGACGATGACCACGCAGGGCATGCCCTCGATGGACCCCAGACCGACCGGTCTGACGATCGGGACGTACGACACCTACCGGGAGGCGCAGCGAGCTGTCGACTATCTCTCGGACGAGAAGTTCCCGGTGCAGCACACGACCATCGTCGGCAACAACCTGCGCCAGGTGGAGAAGATCACCGGCCGGCTCACATGGGGCCGCGCGCTGACGGCAGGTCTGGCCAGCGGCGCCTGGTTCGGTCTGTTCGTCGGTCTGTTGCTGGGGCTGTTCACGACGGGCAACTGGCTCGCCGCGCTGCTCACCGGTGTGGTGCTCGGTGCGTTCTTCGGATTGGTGTTCGGCGGCCTGAGCTATGCGCAGTCCGCGGGCCGGCGTGACTTCACCTCGCGGACTGCCGTGGTGGCCACGACGTACGACGTACTGTGCGACTTCAAGTTGGCTGAAGAGGCCCGGAACCACCTGGCCAAGCTGGCGCTGAAGGGTGAGGTCCACCCGGTCATGCCCGACCAGCCTGTGCAGCAGCCGACCCAGGACTGAGCGGGTGACGTATCTCTCGCCTCGGTGAGAGCCAGACCACGGTCCGGATGCGCCTGGACCCGGCAGCATGGGGAATCCAGGACCGAGGAGGAACCGCGATGCAGTTCGGGCGCAGCTACGAGGAGTTCGAGGTCGGTGCCGTCTACAAGCACTGGCCGGGCAAGACGGTGACGGAGTACGACGACCACCTGTTCTGCCTGCTGACGATGAACCATCATCCGCTGCACCTGGACACGCACTACGCCGAGCAGACCACCCAGTTCGGCAAGAACGTTGTGGTCGGCAACTACATCTACTCGATCCTGCTCGGCATGTCGGTCCCTGACGTCAGTGGCAAGGCGATCGCGAACCTCGAGATCGAGTCCCTCCGCCACGTCGCCCCCACCTTCCACGGCGACACCATCTACGGCGAGACCGTAGTACTGGACAAGTGGGAGTCGAAGTCGAAGGACGACCGCGGCATAGTCCACGTAGAAACCAAGGGCTACAAACAGGACGGCACCGTAGTCTGCCTCTTCCGCCGCAAGGTAATGGTCCCGAAAAACAGCTACCTGGAAAGCCGGGGCGGCGAACAGCCCGCCCGCCCCACCCCAGCATCCTGACCTCACCACCCCGTCTGGTGGGTATACCCATGCCCCGGTGGGTTGGCCAACCGGAATCCCGTTGGCCAACCCACCGTCTGGTGGGTATACCCACCAGACGGTGGAGGGTGAGGGGTCAGCTCAGGAAGAGCTCGATCACCGGGACCTCGACGTTTGGGCGTTGGATGGGGAGTTTGAGGGTTAGCGTGTCGGGGGAGACGCCGCCCATGCGCGTGTTCTGGGCGGTTTGGTTCGGGTCGTTGGGGATTCGCTTGATCTCCGAGGCGTCGTTCAGGAGTTGGGCGTACTTGACCTTTCCGCCCAGGCCGGGGAGGTGGACGTGGCCCATCGGCCAGGAGAACAGGTGCAGGTAGAGGCGGTTGCCCTTCTGGGTGTAGCGGGCGTCGGTGGGCGGTGTGTACTCCGAGGGCCGCGCGCCGCGGATCGACCGCTCGTGCAACCGCATCCATTCACCGATCGACGCCAGCGTCGCGAGCGCTCGTGGGTCGAACTCGCCGCGCCCGGTCGGACCGACGTTGAGCAGCAGGTTGCCGTCCTTGGAGACCGAGTCGACCAGCATCTTCACCAGCGTCTCCGGTGACTTCCAGTCCAGGTTGTCCCGGTCATAGCCCCAGCTGCCGTTGAGCGTCTGGCAGGCCTCCCACAGCACCGGTACGCCGTCGCGCTCCATCGGACCGTCCGGCTGGTACTGCTCCGGCGTCACGAAGTCCCCGGGGATGTCCAGCCGGTCGTTGATCAGGATGTCCGGCTGCAGCTCGCGGACCATCGCCATCAGCTCGACGGAGCGCCACTCGTCCTTGCCCTTGCCGTTGCCCGGTCCGGGGAGACCGTCCTCGCGGTTCCGGTTCGGGTACGAGAAGTCGAACCACATGATGTCGATCGGCCCGTAGTTCGTCAGCAGTTCACGCGTCTGCGCATGCAGGTAGTCGGCGTACACCTGGATGTCCCGGCCGGCCGCCTTCGCCTGCGCTTCCTCGTCGTACCGCTGCGGGTGGAGGACGTCGATCGGGAACTCCGGGTGGTGCCAGTCGATCAGCGAGTGGTAGAACCCGACCCCGAGCCCCTCGGCCCGGCACGCCTCGACGAACTGCTTCACGAGATCCTTGCCTGCACCCCAGGCGGTGTGCGCGACCGTGTAGTCGGACACCTCGGAGTCCCACAGGCAGAAGCCCTCGTGGTGCTTGGTCGTGAGTACGGCGTACTTCATCCCGGCGCCACGGGCGGCAGCGGCCCACTTGCGCGGGTCGTAGAGGTCCGGCTCGAAGTGGTCGAAGTACGGCTGGTAGTCCTCGTCGGTCAGCCGTTCACGGTTCTTCACCCACTCGTGCCGGGCCGGCAACGAGTACAGGCCCCAGTGGACGAACAGGCCGAACCGCCAGTCGCGGAACTTCTCGACAGAAGCCGCGGGAGGCGCATCAGTCATCAGAACTCCTAATGAAGGAAGGAAAGAAGGGGAGGGGCGGGGTTCAACGGCCGCCGAGCCCGGTGACGAGCAGGCCGCGGACAAGGTGTTTCTGCAGCATGATGACGAGCAGCACGGTCGGGATCATCGCCATCACCGACGCCGCCATCATCAGGTTCCACTGCGTGCCCTGCTGGCCGACGAACTGCGCCAGGCCCAACGGCACCGTGCCCTTGTCCTCGACACTGTTGATGATGATCAACGGCCACAGGAAGCTGCCCCAGAAACTGATGAAGGTGAAGACGGTGAGTACGGCGATGGCCGGCCGCGCGAGCGGGAGCATGATCCGGAAGAATGAGCCGAACGGACCGCACCCGTCCACCCGGGCCGCCTCCTCGAGCTCGGCCGGGACGGTGAGGAAGAACTGCCGCAGCAGGAACGTGCCGAACGCCGTGAACGCCCAGGGCAGGATCAGCGCCCAGTAGCTGTCCACCCAGCCGAGCGACTGCATCAACCAGTACATCGGCACGATCAGAACTTCCTGCGGCACCATCAGCGTGCCGAGGAACAGTACGAACAGTTGCTCACGGCCCCTGAATTTCAGCCGCGCGAAGGCGTACGCCGACATGCTCGAGGCAACGACCACCACCAGCGTGCCGGCCACCGCCACGAACAGGCTGTTGAGGAAGTAGCGGTCGAACGGCGCGAAGGTGAACGCGTCCGCGTAGTTCTGCCAGCGGATCTCGGAGCCGAACAGGTGCGGTGTCGGCGTGAACACCTCGTCGGCGGGTTTCAGCGACGTCGACTCGGCGTACACCAACGGGCCGAGGAAGACGATCGCGACGATGATCAGCAGGGTGTGCGAGACGCCGCTGCGGACCTTGCGGACGGCGCTGTTGGTCTCAGACGTCATAGTTCACCCACCGCTTCTGGCCGAGGAACTGGATCGCGGTGATGCCCATGATGATCACGAACAGCACCCAGCCGGCCGCCGAGGCCAGCCCCATCGTGAGGAACTGCCAGCCCTGGTTGTAGACGTACATGACGATGGTCTGGGTGGCCACGCCCGGGCCGCCCTGGGTCAGGATGAACGGCTGCGCGAACACCTGGAACGAGGTGATCAGCGTCATCGTGGTGGCGAAGAACATCGACGGGGTGATCATCGGCCAGGTGATGTAGCGGAACCGCTGCAACGGCCCGGCGCCGTCGATCTGCGCGGACTCCAGCTGTGACTGCGGCACCTGGTCGAGCGCGGCCGAGAAGACCAGGAAGTTGTACCCGAAGCCCTGCCAGATCGACATCGTCACGATCGCCGGCATGGCCCAGGTCGACGAGCCGAGGAAGTTCGGCGCGTCGATGCCGAACCAGCTCTGCAGGCCGCCGTCGATCAGCCCGCCGGGCTGGAACAGCAGCCGCCAGACCATCACGTTGGCGACCATCGGCGTCATCACCGGGATGAAGAACAGCACCCGGAAGATCTGCCGGCCCTTGATCTGCGGGCCGAGCCAGACCGCGAGCCCGAGCGAGACGACCACGTTCAGCGGCACGTACAGCACCACGAACAGCACGGTGTTGAGCACCACCCGGCGGAACACCGGGTCGTGCAGCAGATGCGAGTAGTTGTCGAGGCCGAGGAACGAGCGGGTGCCGAACACCGGCCAGTCGAACAGGCTGATGCCGAGCGCCATCGCGGTCGGGAACAGTGTGAACAGGGCCAGCCCGCCGAGGCTTGGAGCCAGGAAGACCGACGCGTACCGCCCGTCCCGTCGCAACGCGGGCCGGCGCCCCGGCCGGTCGTCGCGCGCAGGCGACGTACCGGTCGGGGCGACCGTTGTGTTGACGGCGGCCATCAGGAACCAGCGCCCGCCTGGTCCTGGATGGTCTTCAGCGCCTGGTCCGGCGGGATCTCGCCGTTCAGCGCCTGCGTCCCGAACCGGTTGAGCAGATCGGCCACCTGGACCCAGTTCTTCGAGGTGACCAGCGGGATCGAGTGCTCGGAGGCGTAGTCGATCGTCTCCTTCGCGCCGGCGATGTTCGCGGCGGTGAACCAGACCGGATGCGCCACGGTACGCGCCGGGTACGCGCGGCCGGCCTGGGCCAGCACCGTCAGCGGCTTCTCACTCGTCATCGACATGATGGCCTGGAAGGCCGCGTCGGGCGTCTTGCAGGACCGGGCGATACCGAAGCCCGAGCCGGCGGTGTAGGTCTTGGAGCCGTCCGGACCGGCCGGGATCGGCGCGATCCCGAGGTTGAACTTGACCTTGCCCTTGGTGTCGATCAGCGACCACGGACCGTTCAGCTGCATTGCCGCCTTGCCGCCGGTGAACTGCTGGGTCTCGAAGTCCGGGTTGCCACCCGGCACCTGCGGGGCGATCTTGTCGGTCTTGACGAAGTCGGCGTACTGCGAGAAGCCCTGCTCGAACTTCGAGTCGGTCAGGTTGAGCTTGCCGTCGGCCAGCGGCTCCGCGCCGGTCATCGTCCGCACCCAGGACATCGTGCCGAGGTCGCCGGGGGTCGTCACCAGGCCGGTCTTACCGGCGGCGGTCAGCTTCTTCGCGGCGGCCTTGAAATCGTCCATCGTCCAGCCCGGCTTCGGGTCCGCGACGCCGGCGGCCTTGAACATGTCCTTGTTGTAGAAGATCACCATCGGGCCCGAGTCGTACGGGATCGCGATCTGTTTCCCGTCCGCCTTCAGGCCGTCCATGATCGGCTTGTCGAAGTCTTCGGCCTTCAGGCCGTACTTCTTCATCAGGTCGTCCAACGGCAGCATCGCATTGGCGTAGGACGCCATCCGCAGACTCTGCATGCCGATGATGCAGGGAGCTTTGCCGCCGGCCAGCGTGGTCCCGATCTTCGACCAGTAACTGTCCCAGGGAGCGCCTTGGAGCTTGACGGTGATCCCGGCGTGATCGGTATGGGCCTGGTCGGCGACCTTCTGCCAGGCAGCCTGGTCCTCGCTGCCCGCGACCCAGAACGCCCAGGTCAGGTCTGCCTTGTCGGCCGATCCCGAACTACTGCCGCTACTGCCGTTGTTGCCCCCGCAGGCGGTCACGGCGGTCAGGGCCAGAACCGACAGAGCGGCGGTGACCCAGCGGCGTGTCCGCGCCGGTGTTGCTTTCATCGCTGACCTCCAGGGACAGTGCTTGAAATTCAAGAAAGGTGCTGATTCATCCGATCTATAGTCGGAGGCATTTGGTGCAGTCAACACCTCAGAGCCATAATTCACGACCTGAACCGGCAATCCCGCCCTAGACATCCGATGTATGGTGCAGGAACATCGGATGTCTCAGCAGATTCAGGAGGTGGGGCGATGCGCGTCACCGACGAGGCGATCGATCGGATCAAGCAGATGATCGTGGCCGGGGAGCTGCGGCCCGGCGATCGCTTGCCGCGCGAGGCCGACCTGGCCGCGCGGCTCGGCCTGTCCCGGAACTCGTTGCGCGAGGCGGTGAAGGCGCTCGCGCTGATCCGGGTGCTGGAGGTCCGGCAGGGCGACGGCACGTTCGTCACCAGTCTCGATCCGTCGCTGCTGATGGAGACGATGGGTTTCGTCCTCGACCTGCATCAGGACGCGTCGGTGCTGGAGTTCTTCGAGGTACGGCGGATTCTCGAGCCGGCCGCGGCGGCCCGGGCGGCGTTGCGGATGGCCGACGACGACATCGCGGCACTCCGCAAGATGCTCGACGAGTTGGGGCCGGAGCCGGCGGTCGAGGATCTGCTGACCAGCGACGTGGAGTTCCACAAGGTGGTGGCGCTGGGGAGCGGCAATCGCGCGTTGGCCTCGATCATCGACAGTCTGCGGCAACCGACGTACCGGGCGCGGATCTGGCGGGGACTGACGCAGAGCGATGCTGTCGCCCGGACGCTGGCCGAGCATCGCGCCATCCTCGATGCGATCGAGGGGCGCGAGCCGGAGGTGGCCAGGTCCTGGGCGACGGTGCACATCGCGGGGGTGGAGCGGTGGATCCAGGAGGCCGTCAACCTCGACGAAGACGAAGCTCCACCAGAACTGCGGAAGGCATCGGGAGGGACAGTTCGACCGTTCCGTCGTGCAACTCCAGTGGAGTACTGACGAGCTTGGTCTGTTGGGCCAGCTCGGCGAGCTGGTCGTCTGTCGGCCAGTCCGGCAGACCCTGCGCCGCCGTCGCTACATCAGCTGCGCCGACCGCGAGCGTGGTTGCAGTCGCCTGCCAGGACGGATCAACGCCGGGTAGCTCTAGACGGATGTTTCGCGTCAGCTCCGATGCGCCGTTCGCCTTCGTCTGATCAAGCGTGAGGTTCCACAGCAGTACGGCGACGCGGTCGCGATCGCGGGACGCCCAGGCCTCGATGAGGCTGTCGGCCCCGTCGCCGGTGAGGGTGACGGGGAGCTCGACCGGGCCGAGTCGGCTCAGGAGAGTCATCGCGTGGTAGCGCGGTTTCGCCAACCCGCCAACGGTTTGCAGGCCGAATCCGCCGTGCAGCAGACGCGGTGGACGACCGAGCTCTTCGAAGTGGTCCGACGCGACCCAGTACGAGAGTGCGTCGATCCGGCCGGCCGCGGACTTCATCCCGCGGAGCAGGAACACCCCGGAGAACACCGAGTCGTTGATCGGGTTGAAGTGCGTCGGCGTCACGCCCCACTCGGTCCACAGGATCCGCAGGTCACCGTACCCGTGCCGCTCCAACGACGCCCGTACGTCGAGCGGTGGCGAGCCGTAGGTGTGCGTGGAGACGAAGTCGATCGGCGTACCATACCGTTTGGTATGGTCGAGCAGGTCGTCGACCCAGCCCGCCGCGGCGGAGGACGGGCCGCCGACCGCGAGGCGGGGATCGACCGACTTCACGGCCGCCGCGGATACGTCGTAGAGCTGCAGCCATTCGGTCTTCGTGCCGGACCAGAAGACCTCGAGGTTCGCCTCGTTCCAGACCTCGAAGTCCCAGGTCAGCACCTCGTCCAGGCCGTACCTGTCGACGAGATGCTGGACCAGTGCGCGGACCAGGTCGTACCACGCGTCGTACGACGCCGGCGGCGAGATGATCGCGCCGTACTCGAAGACCGTCTTCGACGGGTCGGACGCCAGCTCGCGGGGCATGAAGCCGAGCTCGACCACCGGCCGCAACCCGATCGCGAGCAGCTTGTCGTAGATCGTGTCCACGACCGAGAAGTCGTAACCGGAGCCGGTGATCACGTGCGTGTCGTCGTGAAAGATCGCGTGCGCGCGAACCGTGCGTACGCCGATCTCGTCGTGCATCCTGCGCAGCGCGTCCTCGAGCTCCACCCCGATCTCGTGCCCGCCGGTCCGATCGGTGCAGAGCAGCTGGCTGAGTCGTTCGCTGCCGATCATCGGCACCCACGGCTTGGCCAACTCGGTGCCGGCGGCTACCACATCCACGGTCACCTCGACCGTCGGAACGATGCCATCGGCAACGAGGGGTACGGCGCCGACGGTCTGGCTCGGCCGCCCGTCCAGCACCGTCACCTCGGGAACGCTCGCCACCGCATAGCGGTACGGCGTCCCCGCGGTGACGGTCGTGTCGACGTACGGCGGCGACGGGACCGACAGCACGTCGCCGCTGTGATGGTCGACCGGCTGCAGCGGACCGCGCTCACCGATGCCCCGAAGGATCAGGTACCCGGCGGCGCCGTCGACCGGGGTCCAGTCGATCGTCACCTGACCGACACCGCCGACCGCACGGACCTCCTTGGGTGGATCGAGGTCCGGGAAGGCGAACTCGCGCTCCTCGTCGCTGCGGAGCGCGATCCGCTCGTCCCAGTCCGTCCGTGCCGATCTCTGGGCGTCGTTCTGCATGAAGGAGGTCTCCTATTCGAGGCCGGATTCGAACTGTTCCATCCCGATCAGCGGCCGGATCCGGCTCTCCACCGTCGGGCTGCCGAAGCTCCGCCGGATCAGGTCGTTGCCGAACACGTTGCCGATAGCACCCATCACCATGGCCTGGTCGAGGGACAGGTACCGCTTCGCGATCAGCCCTGACTTCACCGCGACCGAGTCGTAGAAACCGCCGCCGCCGTACGCGTGCAGGTTCGTCTCGATCTTGTGCAGGTTGTCGATCGCCTGCCGCGGTGCGTATGCCATCGCGAGGAAGGCCGCGTGCGGCGTGACGACGCCGTCGCCGTACGTCGGGTTCGGGTTGGTGCCCTCACGACAGCCCTCGAAGCCGCCGTCGTAGTTGGTGCCTTCGAGGTCGGACGGATAGCCGCCGGGATCCATCCCGAGCGGCTCGACGCCGTAGACGGAATACCCGCCCTTGGGGTTCGACGCAGGCGAAAAACCCCAGTAGCCGTAGCGAGCGTCGTCGAGGCCGTGCTCGATCTGCGCGCGGACCGTGAGCGGGTGGTTGATGCCCCAGCTGCGCGGCGCCCAGGTCGCCTCCGGGACGAACAGGTCGGGCATCAGCGACTCGAACATGTCGCCACCCCACGACGGGACGATCCGCATGCCGCGGTACGAGTAGGTGCCTTCGAAGACGTCGAGCCCGAGGTACGTGCGGTGCACGCCCTTCGGCTTCTGCTCCACCCACGACCAGTCGCACGTGTCCGGGAAGGTGCGGTACGTCGCGAAGTACTGCGTGTGCGGGACCTGACCGAGTGCGAAGCCCATGTAGCCGGCGATCCGCGCCTCGGTGTTGCAGGTGTCGTAGTGGAACTTGCGGTAGTAAACGTCCGGGCCGACGCCGGCGTGGTTGCCCTTGTCGGTCTCCTCGTCCGGCGGCGGCGTCTCGAAGAATCCGCCGCGCATCAGGCCGCCGGGCCGGGCGTCGGGGTTGTAGTAGAACTTGAAGTTCATCCGGCCGAGCACGGAGTCTGCCAGGGCGCGAGCGCGCGGCTCGGCGTTGCGGACGACCATCAGCGCGCAGGCGAACCACGCGTTGTCGACACTCGAGACGAACGGCGTGATCGGCTTGGTGCCGTCCGGATCGACGTACCGCACTGCGCCGGTGGCCTCGTCGTACCAGTTGAAGTACATCCCGCTCGGCTCGTGATGGACGGCGTTCTTCATCGTCGTCAGCGTCTGCGTGATCCGCCGCAACGACTCCTGCGGCGAGATGATGCCGAGGTGCTTGGCGACAACCGTGCTCCACAAGTAGCCGCCGATGTTGGTGGGTGAGGTGTAGTTGCTCCGCACCGGGCTGGTCACGGACTCACCGATGTTGTCGGCCGGCAGGCCGGTGTGCTCGTCCGTCATCGCGACGAGGCTGCGCCAGGTGTCACGGGCCCACCGCCCGACCAGGGCCTTGTCTTCGCGGCTCGGCTTCCATCCGCCTTTGAGCAGGGTGGCGGGATCGGGCGTTCCCCCGAAGGCGGGTGACGCGGCTCCGGCAAGCGCAAGCGCCCCGGTCGATGCGAGTAAGGTCCGGCGACTGATGGTGGCGGTCATCAGAGTTCTCCTATTTGAGTCCGGTAATGGCGATGCCCTTGGTGACGTGGCGCTGGAAGGCCAGGAACATCACCAGCACCGGCAGCACGACGACGACCGCGCCGGCCATCAGCAGGCCGTAGTTCTGCGCGTTCTGTCCGGTCGAGTACAGCGCCAGGGCAACGGGAAGGGTGTACTTGTCCTCGGTCTGGGCGATCACCAGCGGCCAGAGGAAGTTGTTCCAGGAGCCGAGGAAGGTGAGGATGCCGAGCGTGGCCAGCGCGGGCCTGGTCAGCGGCAGCATGATCCGGGCGAAGATGCCCAGCTCGCCGCTGCCGTCGACGCGGCCGGCGTCCATCAGGTCGTCCGGCAGCCCGAGGAAGAACTGCCGCATCAGGAAGACGCCGAACGGCGAGACCAGGAACGGCAGGATCAGGCCGGGGTAGCTGTTCGCCAGCCCGGCGTTGGTGACGAGCACGAACAACGGGACGAACGTGACCATGCCCGGGATCATCAACGTGGCCATCACCAGCACGAACAGCGCGTTGCGGCCCTTGAACCGCAGCTTGGCCAGCGCGTACCCGATCATCGAGCAGAAGGTCAGGTTCCCGGCCGTCACGACCAGCGCGACCAGTGTCGAGTTGACGAAGTACCGCGGGAAGTTCGCCTTGCTGAACAGGTCGTTGTAGTTCTGCGTGGTCGCGTCCTGCGGCCACCACGTCGGTGGGACGCGGAGCAGTTCGCCCTGCGTCTTGAAGCTGCCGAGCACCATCCAGAGGAACGGCGCGGCCACGGCCACCAGGCCGAGCACCCCGATCAGGTAGATCCACCAGGTACGGCGCATCACTTCTCCCTCAGCAGCCGGAACTGGATGAACGTGATCACCGCGATCACGACGAACAGGATGTACGCCATCGCCGTGGCCAACCCGTAGTTGCCGAAGCCGAACTGGTTGTAGGTGTACATCGAGACCGAGATCGTGCTGTCCAACGGGCCGCCCTGGGTCATCACGAACGGTTCCTCGAAGAACTGCAGGTAGCCGATGCCGGTGGTCACGCTGGTGAACAGGATCGTTGGCCTGAGCAACGGCATGATCAGGTACCGGAATCGTTGCCAGGAGCTCGCACCGTCGATCTGGCCGGCCTCCTCGACCGACTGCGGGATGCCTTGCAGACCGGCCAGGAAGATGATCATCGCGGAGCCGAAGTTCCGCCAGACCGCCATCGCGATCAGCGACGGCATCGCCCACGTCTTCGACGCCAGCCAGTTGGGTCCGTCGATCCCGACCCAGCCGAGCACGGTGTTGAGGAGGCCGGAGTCGGGCGCCAGCACGAACCGCCAGATCACCGCGATCGCGACGATCGACGTCACCACGGGCAGGTAGTACCCGACCTTGAACAGCGCCTGGAACCGCTTGACCCCGCGGTCCAGCAGCACCGCGGCCGCCAGCGCCACCACCAGTGTCAACGGCACGCCGATCACGACGAAGTACGCCGTGTTGAACGCCGCCTTGCGGAACGTCTCGTCCTGGAACGCCTTGACGTAGTTCCCGAACCCGACCCCGTTCACCGAGAACGGCGTCCGCAGATCCCGCTGCCGGATATCGGTAAAACTCATCCCCAACGACCCAAGCACCGGCCCAGCCGTAAACGCCAGAAACAACAGCACAAACGGCAGGATCAGCACCCAAGCCGCCGCGGTCTGGCGATCGAGCCGCCCGGCACGGCGAGGGGCGGCGGCGCCGCCCGATCCAGCCGCCCGCGAGCGCCCCGCCCCAGCCGACGGCCGGGGTCCCGGGCCGCCTGCTAAGGCCTCCGGCCGGGCTCCCGGCTCCGCCGTTGCTCCGGCTTCTTCTCCCGCCCGCCCGCCGGGCCGCAGGCCCGGCGGGCGGGCGGTTTCTTTGGAGCTCATCAGCTACCGCCAGCGCCGATCTGCGTTGCTTTCGTCTGGATAGCTTTTGCGGTGTCGGCGGGGGACTGGCCGGCCTTGGTCATCTTTTCGATCTCGGAGTCGAACTGGGCCGCGATCTGCTCCCAGTTGACGATGGCCGGCGGCGCCTTCGCGTCGTCGAGTTGCTTGCCGAAGACCGGCAGCAGCGGGTCGGACGCGATGCTCGGGTCCTGCCACGCGCTCTTCACGGCCGGCAGGTCCGACGACATCTTGAACCACGAAGCCTGCGTCTTCGCGTCCGACAGCCACTTGACCAGCTTCCAGGCGCTGTCCTTGTTCTTCGACGACTTGAACACGACGAAGTCCGACCCGCCGACGAACGACGTCGCGGTCTTGTTCTTCGGCAGCTGGAACACGCCGATGTTCGGCTTGATCGCGTCCCCGCCCGCCTTCGCCACGGACCCGGCCATCCACGGACCGGAGATGAACATCGGCACCTGCCCGTTCACGAACTGCGCCTCGGTCTGGTTCGGCGGCAGGTCCGTCCCGGCGAGCTTGTCGGTGAAGAAGCTCTGGTAGTACTTGAGCCCCTCCTGCATCTCCGGCGTGTCGAACGTGAACGACTTCTGGTCGTCACTGGTGATGTTCGCCCCGGCGGACCACGCGAACGGCATCACGGTCTGCCAGGACCCGGTGCCGCCCGGCTGCAGGTTGATCCCGTACTTCGCGCCGGCCTTGTCCTTCATTGCCTTCGCCATCGCCTTCAGCCCGTCCCAGTCCGTCGGAGGAGTGCTGAAACCGGCCTTCGCGGCGAGATCCTTGCGGTAGAAGACCAGCCGCGTCTCGACGTACCAGGGAACGCCGTACTGCGTCCCGCCGACCTTCGTCGTGTCCAGCGCGCCCGGGTAGAAGCCCGAGTTATCGAAGCCCTGCGGGGTCGGGTCGAGCGCGCCGAGGTCGGCGAACTCACCCATCCAGGTGGTGCCGACCATCGCGGCGTCCGGCAGCGTGTTCGCGGTGATCGCGGTGGTGAACTTGCTGTGCGCCGCGTCCCACGGGATCGGCGTGACGGTCACGTTCACGCCCGGGTTGGCCTGTTTGAACTGCTCCATCAGTTTGGGCAGGTTCTCGCCCTCGGTGCCCATCGCCCAGATGGTCAGGTTCCCGGTCGCGGGTCCTTGGCTGACGGTCGTCGTAGCCTGTGAGCCCGCGTCGGGGGAGTCGCTCGACCGGCCGCAACCGGCAAGCGCCAGCGCGGTGGCGGTGAGTGCAGCGCTGCCGATCACCAGCCGGCGGCGGATGCTGTGGGTGAACATCTGTTGTCTCCTCACTCGGTTACATCCCCCGGTTCGTGCCGCAGCTGTCCCGCAGCACGAGTTGTGTCGCCAGTACGTCGTTCCGTGCGCGCGACCGTTCTCCGGTCACCCGCTCATGCAGGCGCTGCGCCGCCAGCCGCCCCAGTTCGGCCATCGGCTGCCGCACCGTCGTCAACCCAGGCGACACGTACCGAGCCGCCATCACGTCGTCCCATCCCGTCACCACAACCTCCTCGGGGACCCTGACCCCGTTGGCCGCCAGTACACTCATCGCGGCCAGCGCCAACTCGTCGTTCGCACACACCAGCCCGTCGGGCCGCGAACCGCTTGCCTGTAGCAACTGTTCGGCCACTGCCCGCCCGGACTCCTCAGTCAGCGGAACCTGGACCGGCTTCGGCACCTGCAGCCCGCGGGCCTCGAGTGCCTTCGCGAATCCGGCGTACCGCTCGGTGACGTCGTACCCGCTGGACGGATCGCCGACGAAGATCAGGTTGGTGCGGCCGTGGTCCAGCAGTCGGGTGGTCAGGGCCCGGGCGCTTCCCGCCGACTCGGTGCGGACCGAGTCGCAGCTGCGGAGGGGAGGATGGGCGATCAGCACCAACGGCACGCCGGCCTTCTGCAGCGCCTGGATCGTCGGCAGTTCGAGAGCGTTGCCGTGGACAACTATCCCGTCGACCCGGCCGGCCAGGTCCATCACACTGCGTCGCGGATCCGGGTTGCCGTGCGTCACGGTGATGATGACGCTCTGACCGTGCTCGCCGACCCAGCGCTCGTACCCCATCAGCAGATCCCCGTAGAACGGACCGGCGAGGTCCGGCAGCACGAGCCCGTGCGCCTCGTGCCGTTGTACGGCGAGACTCCGCGCGGCACGCAACGGTACGTAGTTGAGCTCCTGCGCCGCCTGGTCCACCCGCGCCCGCGCCTTCGCCGAAACCGGTCCGGTCCCTTGCAGGACACGCGAAACCGTCGCGATCGACAGCTTCGCGAGGGCCGCGACGTCGTAGATCGTCGCCGGCCGGCCGGTGGGTCCGGATGCCACGGTGCTCACTCCTGGAGGGAAAGTGGAAGCGCTTACAGTTTCGATACCCTGCCCTGGATCGTTCAAACGGTCAAGGGCTCACGCATCGTCGGCCGACGGTCTGCGAGGATGCAGGCGTGACCACACAGGAGCGGGACGACCGGGTCTTCCTGGTTCGGCACGGCGAGACCGAATGGAGCAGATCGGGTCGGCACACGTCCGTCACCGATCTCCCGCTGACACCCGAGGGCGAGCGTGTCGCGGCGGGGCTGAAGGAGCGCCTCGCGGGGGAGTCGTTCGACCTGGTGCTGACCTCACCGCGGCAGCGCGCGCGGCGTACGGCGGAACTGGCCGGCTACCCCGACGCCGAGGTCGACGACGACCTGGTCGAGTGGAACTACGGCGATTACGAAGGCATCACCACCGCGGAGATCCGCAAGACCGTCCCGGGCTGGACGGTATGGGACGATCCGGTACCCCACGGCGAAACGCCCGCCGAGATCACCGCGCGCCTCGACCGCGTCGTCGCCCGCATCGCCGCCGTACCGGGAGATGTCCTGGTCTTCGGCCACTCACACGCACTGCGCGGCCTCACCGCACGCTGGCTGGAACTCGACGTCACCGAAGGCCGTCACTTCGTCCTCAACACCGCCACCCTCTCCACCCTCGGCTGGGAACGAGGCTCCCCCGCCATCCTCCAGTGGAACAGCTAGGCACTTCGCGGAACCTTTCCCGCACTACCTGGCAGAAATGTTCCGGAGATCCACGACGGGACAAGTTGGGGAGCATGGGGTGGCGGTGAGAAACGGATTCGTCCGGCGGAGCACCCGAAGGACCTGTACGGCGGCCTCGCACGGGCGATCGGTGACGTCGAACCAGCCGTAGCGCAGCGTCGCCTCGGCGCGCAACGTTGCGCGGTTGTCCCGGTCCAGGTCCCGCCACCGTTGCCGCGGCACGAGGTGAAGGCGCCCATCGAGCTCCACCACCAGATTGAATCCGGCGTAGAAGACGTCGGTGAACTCGCCGTCCACGGCGCGCTGCCGTTGCCCGCGCGGCAGCATGTGCCGGCGTTCGACGTCCCGCAGGTAGCGGATCTCCAGCAGCGAGTGTGATCCGGCAACCACATCGGCGATGATCGGCCGCAGCTTGCCGCGGTGCCGCAGCCGCGGGCGATCGGCCAGCGAGTTCAGAATGTCCGCCGGAACCACCCGGCCGCTCTGGCACGCCTCGGCGATCACCGCGGCGGCGTGGTCGAGCGATGGACTGATACCCACGATGTCGAGGACGGCGTCGGCTGGGGTACGCCGGGGTGGGGCGACCGGCGCGAGTCGGTCGGCCCAGTGCGGGTCGCGGTGCACGACGATCCCGGACCGCGGCCGGACCTTCCGGCGCTCCGGAACAGTCACGAAGACGGGCCGATGGGCGTCCGGTTTCAGCAGACCGAGTTGCTCCGCGGCGGTGTAGTGGCTCCACGCTGCCTCCGGTCCGGCGTACAGCAGCGCGGCCAGCAAGCGTTCGCTGTATCCGATCGGTCCGGTGTGGGTGACGTAGACGCCGGGATGAACGGTCCGCCAGCGCCTGTTCCGCAGCGGTCTGCGAATGCGGTGGTCCGGCCAGGCAGCAGCGAGCAGCTGGGCTCGCGAGACGATCTGCCCTTGCTCGTGGATCAACTCGTCGATCCCCTTGTCGCGCAACGGCCCGCTCCACCACCACTCCACCCGCCCCAGGATGACGGATTCCGCGCGCTCTCGCCGTACGCCCTGTGGACAACCTCGCCGACGGTTGATTCCCGGAAGTTTTTCGGCAGCGGCCGGCTATTTGTTTCCGATGAAACGGCTGACGAGGGTTTCGAGGCGCGCCTGGTGGTGGGTGGAGCGGAGGCGGCGGCCGTGGGTGAGGGTGGCGATGCCGTGGAGGGCGCTCCAGAAGACCTCGGTGAGGCTTTCCGGGTCGTCAGTCGCGAAAGGTTCCACCACGGCGCGGATCTCGTTGAATGCGTCGGTGAGTGACGCCGGCGTCTCCGACCGGCCGAACTGCAGGTCGGTTCGGCGGACGAACATCGCTTCGTAGACGGCCGGGTGCTGGTCGGCATATTCGAGATAGGCCTGCGCCAGCGCGCGCAGCCCGGCCGTGTCGTCCGTCGCGCTCGAGCGGGCGGCGCGGAAGACCTCGGTCAGCTCCGCGATGCCTTCCAGGGCGACCGCGTCGGCGATCGCGTCCATGTTCTTGAAGTGGCCGTACAGGACGGGCTGGCTGTAGTCGACGGCTTCGGCCAGCCGGCGGGTGGTGACGGCGTCCCAGCCCTCGGACTCGGCGAGGTCGCGGGCGGCGCGGAGGATCAGCGTACGGCGCTCCTCGCGAGCCCGCTCGCGGCGTGTCTGGGTTGGCATGCTCTGAATCCTAGCACTGCTAGACAATCTAGCAACGGCAATGTTAGCGTTGCTAGGAAAATTAGCAACGCTAGATCAAGGAGAATCCCATGCGCCGCTTCACCACCGTCCTCACTGTTCTCATCGGCCTCTTCCCGCTCACCTTCGGCACGCAGTTCCTGTTCGACGGGCCTGCCGCCGGAGCCGGGTACGGGATCACGGCCGCCGCCGGCGGCTTCTTCGTGGCCAAGGGCATCCGCGACATCGTGCTCGGCCTCAACCTGCTCGCGCTGTTCGCGCTCAAGCAGCGCCGCGCCACCGGCGTACTGATGGCGATCAGCACGCTCGTCCCGATCGTGGACATGATCACGGTCCTGAGCCACGGCGGTACAGTCGCTACCGCGCTCGGCATCCACGGCCTGACCGCGCTGGTGATGCTCTTCGACGCGTCCCTCCTGCTCCGCGAGCGCCGCACCGTCGAGACTCCTCAGCCCGTCGGGGCCCACTCGTAGAGCTCGATCGTGCAGTACTCCCGGAACCCGAGCCGCTCGTACACCGACCGCCCGGCCGGCGAAGATCCCAGTACGGCGTACTCCGCGCTCGCGTCGCGGAGTGCGCCGTACGTGATCGCGGCCCCGATCCCGCGACGGCGTACCTCCGGAACTGTCATCACGAAGTACAGCCCGGCCACACCCGCTCCGAGGAAGACTGTCGCGGTAGCAACCGCCTCACCGTCGAGCCACCCGATGTAGTGCTGCCAAGGGTCGTCGTACCCGAGCTTCTGGTAGACCGACGCCACCCATCGGGCCTCGCGCTCACCCTCGCCGAATCCGCGGCCGAGCGTCGCCTCCCACACCGCCAAAGCGTCGTCATCACCAACCCGCGTGAGCGACAACCCAGGCACTTCGGCCGGAACCAGCTCGTCGATCCGCACCGCCATCCCCGGCTCCGAGCCGGCCGCCACAAAGCCTGCCGTCTGGATTGCTTCACGCGGGATCTGCATCGACGGACCGGCATGCCAACAGCCCGGCACCCCGTGTTTCCTCAACAAGGCAAGGGATTCCGCGGCTGCGCGTACGTCGGACGCCGCCACGACCGCGTTGTGGTAATCGATGGGCGACCCACCGATCGTCCATCGCGCGACGGCGTCGTCCCGCTGCTCGCCGCCACCGGCACCGCCCATCGCCATCAGCAAGTCGGCCGCGTTGTCCTCGATCGCCCGCACCAGCTCAGCGTCGTCCATCCGCCAAGTCTGGCCTGTCAGGCGAAGGCGGCGCGATTGGTTTCCACCCACCCGCGAAACGTCCCCGCCGGCCGCCCGAGCACCCGCTCGACGTCATCCGTCACCGTCCGCGCCCCGCCATCGCGAACCAACTCCGCACCCCGGAGCGCAACCGAGACGAACGCCTCGTCCAACCCCGCGGCCCGCAGTTGCTCCGCATAAGCCTCCAGCGGTACGTCGACCACGCGCAACGCCTGTCCGAGTACGTCGGACATCACCGCGACCTGATCCGGAACGCTCAGCAACTCCGGCCCGGTCAACGTGTAGGTCTGCCCGTCGTGATCGCCGGATACCAGTGCTGCCGCGGCAACAGCCGCGACATCACGTGGATCGACGAACGCATGCTCGCCGTCCCCGGTCTGGTTGGGGACCGGCTGCCCGGCGCGCATCGCCGGCAACCACCGCAGTACGTTCGACGCGAACCCGGCCGGCCGCAGGATCGTCCACGCCAACCCGCTCTCGCGGACCGCACGTTCCCCGTCTGCGTGCCAGTTCCCCGGCAGCTCGTCGTCAGTACTCCCGATCGCCGACAGCTTGACGAGCTTGCTCACACCGGCGTCGACGGCGGCCGCGACCATGGCCCGGTCGTGCTCCGGAACCCGAGGCCCTGGCGCACTGAGCATGAACAGCGTGCCTGCGCCATCGATTGCCTTCCGCAACGAATCGGGATCGTCGAAATCCCCTCGTACGAAACCGGGCAGCTCCCTGCGCGTCATCCCGAAAGCCGGGATGCCGGCGGCAACCAGTTGACGGAGGAGCTCAGTGCCGATGGTGCCGGTCGCACCCGTAACCAGGATCATGACGCCACCCTGCCCAGCCCGGACCTCCGCTGGATAGGAACTTTCGGTACTACGGTCCGCCCGGCCGACTGGCTACGCTCTAAGTGTGCACGACCCGTGGATCGAGACCGTTACGCTGAAGCCAGCGACCACCCCGGTCACCGTCCTGCCGCCCGACCCGGCGACCACGGTGGTCTGGCGGATGACACGCGCGGGGGACAGCGACGTACTCATCGCAGGACCGCGGACGAAGGCGTCGTACCATCGCACGAAGGAACTGCCGGTATGCGTGCGCCTCCGGATCCGCCCGGGACGCGTGATGACCCTGCTCGCCACGGCCGCGGACGAGCTGGTCGACCGGACCGTCCCGCTGGAGGACGTCATCGGCCCGTCGAACCTTGCCGAGCAGCTGATCTGCTATCGCGACCGGCCGGCCGAGGCGGTCGAGGTTCTCCGCGGCTTCCTGGTGGACCAGTTGCCGTCCCGGCTGCCCGGCCGGCTGGAGCTTGTGACCAATGCGGTCGCCGAGCTGTCTGGCAAGATCCAGCCGCGGGTCGCCGAGACGGCGGCCGGGCTCGGGGTGAGCGAGCGCTACCTGCGACGCGTGTTCCGTCAGGACGTCGGCGTCTCACCCAAGCATTTCGCTCGAATCACCCGCGTGCGCGGCCTGATCGATCAGGCTCGCCGGCCGTGGGCCGACACCGCGGCGTACGCCGGATACACCGACCAGTCGCACCTGATCGCGGACTTCCGCTCGTTGATGGGCGTCACGCCGAAAGCGTTCGCCGCCGGCCACGTCCCGCTCAGCACCTGCTGAGTCAGCCCGGCAACGCGTTCCACTGTTCCAACGTGGAAACGAGTAGCGTTGCGGTGGACAACGCCAGGAACTCGGACCGCGTGACGTAGCGAGCGTCCGAGGCGTCGTCACCCGCGGTGAGCGTCCCGCCGACAGCCGTGGCCTCGTAGTCGCGGATCACGTAGAGCTTTCCCCGTGGACCGGGCCGTTCGACCTCGCCGACCAGGTCCCCGACCTCAACGGTCAGACCGGTCTCCTCGGCGACCTCGCGGGCGACCGCGGTGGGGTCGTCCTCACCGGGTTCGACCCGGCCGCCCGGAATCGACCACAGCCCCCGGCCCGGCTCGTGCGCCCGCTTCACCACGAGCAGCCGGCGCTCCTCGTCGTACACGAGGGCTCCCACACAGTCGACGCGCTCCATGCACCCGAAGGATAGGTGTTCTGTGCATAAGTGCCAGGGCTCATCGGTGAACGCCTATAGCATCAGCGGTGACAACTGACCGGCGAAGGGACCCGTAGACCTCGTGCGCATCGACCTGCACACCCACTCGAACCGCTCGGACGGCACCGATCCGGTGCCCGTTCTGATGACGCACGCGCAGCAGGCGGGGCTCGATGTGATCGCGCTCACCGACCACGACACGGCCGACGGCTGGGTCGAGGCCCGGCAGGCCGCGGAGGAGCTGGGGATCGGGTTCGTGCCGGGGCTCGAGATCTCGTGCAAGCTCACCGGGATCAGCGTCCACCTGCTCGCGTACCTGCCCGACCCGTCCTACCCGCCGTTGGCGAAGGACCTGCAGGTGATCCGCGACGGCCGCACCGAGCGGATCCCGACGATCGTGGCCCGGTTGAACAGCATCGGCGTACCGCTGACCGTGGAGGAAGTGCTGGCCCAGGCGACCGGTACGCCGTCGGTCGGCCGGCCGCATGTCGCCGACGCGCTGGTCGCCAACGGCACGGTCGCGAACCGCACCGAGGCCTTCGACCTGTATCTGGCCGACGGCCGCGCCGGGCACGTCTCGCACTACGCCCTCGAGCCCGGCCACGCGATCGATCTGGTTCGCGAGGCCGGCGGCGTACCGGTGATCGCGCATCCGTGGGGCCGGTCCAGCTACAAGGTGATGACCGAGGAGAACCTGGCAAAGCTGGTCGATGACCACGGTCTGGCCGGTATCGAGGTCGACCACCAGGACCACTCGCCCGAATCCCGGACGGCGTTGCGTGCGATCGCCCGCAACCTGGGCATCTTCTACACCGGCTCCAGCGATCACCACGGCGCCGGGAAGATCGACCACGAGCTGGGCGTCAACAGCACCGAGCCGGAGCAGCTGGAGCGGCTCCTCGAAACTGCGAAGAACAACGCGGCCGCCTCCGGTGCACAGGTTCCCGAGGCCTACCTTCCGTGAACAGCGTCATCAACGCGGGTCTGTTCAGCTCGGTCTTCGTCACGTTGTTCGTGATCATGGACCCGCCGGGCACCGTGCCGGTCTTCATCTCGCTCACCGCCGGTCAGTCCCGGGCGGCCCGGAAGAAGGCAGCGTGGCAGGCGGTGCTGGTCGCGTTCGGCGTGATCGTCGTGTTCGCGGCGTTCGGTCAGCAGATCCTGCAGCACCTCGGCATCACGCTGCCCGCGCTGCAGTGTGCCGGCGGCCTGCTGCTCCTGCTGATCGCGCTGCAGTTGCTGACCGACACCGCCGAGGACCCGGTCCAGACCAAGAACGTGAACATCGCCTTCGTCCCACTCGGTACGCCGTTGCTCGCCGGACCGGGTGCGATCGTCGCGACGATGGTGTTCGTGCAGCGCGCGAACGGATCGCTGCCGGACGTGGTCGCGATCTCGGTCGGCATCGTCGCGATCCACATCGTGATGTGGCTGACGCTGCGGTTCTCCGGCGTCATCATGCGGATCCTCGGCGAGAACGGCGTCCTGCTCGTCACCCGGATCGCCGGTCTGCTGCTGAGCGCGATCGCCGTACAGCTCGTGGCCGACGCCGTCGCGGACTTCATCAAGGCGGGCTGACGTGAACGACATGCTTCCCGGGATGCCGACGCGGCTGTTCGTGGCGACGCCGACCAAGCTGCTGACGTTCGCGGACTGCAAGCGCAGGTACCGCTACACCTACCTCGAGACCCCGCGCCCGCCGAAGGGTCCGCCCTGGGCGCACAACACCGTCGGTGCGATCGTCCACGAGGTGCTCGCCGACTTCTTCGGGCGCTGGCCGGCCGCCCGTCGTACGCCGGACGAGGTCGTCGCGAAGATGCGATCGAGCTGGCGGAGCGAGGGCTTCCGCGACGAGCAGCAGTCACTGGACTGGCGCGATCGCTCGACCGAGATGGTCCTCGGCTACCTGCGGGACACCGACCCGTACTACGAGCCACGCGGAGTGGAGCGCACCGTTGCCTTCACCACCGAAAGGGCGTCGTTGCGCGGCCGGGTCGACCGGATCGACGAGCGCCCGGCCCGCGACGGCAGCGGCGGGACCGAGCTGGCGATCGTCGACTACAAGACCGGCCGGCGGCCGCTGACCGCTGTCGATGCGCGGTCGTCGTTGGCGATGGCTCTCTACGTCCTCGGAGCCCGCCGCGTCTTGCACAAACCCTGCACTCGCGTAGAGCTCCACCACCTCCCGACCAACACCGTCGCCGCTGCCGACCACGACGAGGCGTCCCTCGGCCGCCATCAGCGCCGCGCCGAGTCCATGGCCGACGACGCCGCAGCCGCCGAGGCCCGGTGGCGCGAAGGCCTGACCCCCGCCGAGGCCGACGAGGCCTTCCCGCCCGAGCCGTCCGCGCTCTGCGGCTGGTGCGACTTCGCCCGGATCTGCCCCCAAGGCCGCCGCGAATCCCCACCCCGCGACCCCTGGTCCGGCCTCGACGAAGGCAACGAGCTCCCGATCGCCGACGCCGGCTGATCCCCTCCCTGGCTGATCCTCTCCCTGGCTGATCCTCTCCCTGGCTGCACCTCTCAGGGGTCAACCCCTCAGATTGCCGGTTGCGGACGCGGATTCTCCTTCCGCAACCGGCGTTTTCGGGGGTTGACCCCCGAGCGTGACATCGGACGAGAGTCGCGTGCCAGCGCCGTGTGCGGCCGGTGCCAGCGTTGCGCTGGACCCTGAGGGTGGATGAAAGGGGTTCGCGTGATGGGTGCGAAGACTGTGAACAAGCTCGTGGTGCCGGGGGCAACGCTGCATTACGAGGTCACCGGCTCGGGGCCGGTGCTGCTGCTGATCGCCGGCGACGGAGCCGATGCCGGCGTGTTCACGGGGATGGTCGGGCAGCTCGCGGCGGAGTACACGGTCGTGACGTACGACCCGCGGGGCAACTCCCGCAGCCGGTACGACGGTGACGCGACGGACGAGCGCGTCCGGCAGTCGGCCGAGGATGCGCTCGCTCTGATCGACGTGGTCGGCGACGGCGCTGCGGGCGAACCGGCGTACGTGTTCGGTAGCAGTTCGGGAGCGATCACCGGCCTCGAGCTGATCACGCGGTTCCCGGACCGGGTCCGCATGCTCGTGGCGCACGAGCCGCCGTGCACCGAGGTGCTGCCGGACGCGGACGACGCGAGGGCGTTCTTCGGCGAGGTGTACGAGACCTACCGTACGGACGGGCTGACGGCGGCCGACGTGGTGTTCATGATGGGCACCGGGATGGACGGCGACGCGATGCCGCCGCTGGAGGACCTGCTGCCGGAGTACCGCGAGCTCGCCGAGCGGATGCAGGCGAACGCGGCCAACTTCTACGAGCACAAGCTGTTGCCGTTCACCCGCTACGAGCCCGATCTGGATGCGCTGAAGCGGGTCGCGGACCGGATCGTCCCGGCGGCCGGGCTGGATTCGCACGCGCACCTGCCGGGGCGGCCGATAGAGGTCATCGCGAACCACCTCGGCTGGCCCGTGGTGCTGTTCCCCGGCGGGCACGGCGGCTACTCGAGCCACCCGGGTCCGTTCGCCACCCACCTGGCTCATCTGCTCAAGACCGACACGGTTTAACCTGCGGCCACCGGTCCGGGTGCGAGTCTGAGGGGTCTCGGACCCGGACCGGTTATTTGTATTGACGCCTCCGCGGACCGCGGCGTAGCGTCCCTTCCCTGCCTTGACAATCGGCGTGGTTCAACCATGCCTTCACAGTGGTGTCCGTACCCCCGGGTCCTGACGGATCCGGGGCGGTTTCGCGTGCCGCTGTGCCCTCGGACACCACCAGGAGTGCGAGAGGAGGTCTGCAATGGGCGTGTATTGGGCGATCGCAGTGCGGTCCTTCCGGCGGTTCGCGACGTACCGGATCGCCACCGTGTCCGGCACGTTCACGAACTCGGTGTTCGGATTCATCCTGTGCGGCATCTACCTGACGCTGTGGCACGAGCGCCCCGGCCTCGGCGGGTACGACGTCGACGACGCGCTGACGTTCGTGTGGCTTCAGCAAGGACTGCTGATGTCGGTCGGGATCTGGGGCGCCACGACGACGAGTGAACTGGGGGAGCGGGTCCGCAGCGGTGAGATCGCGGTGGATCTGTACCGGCCGACGCACCTGCTGCTCTGGTGGCTGTCGGTCGACCTCGGGCGGGCGTTGTTCCAGTTGCTGGCGCGTGGCGGGGTGCCGTTGCTGGTCGGAGCGCTGGTGTTCGACCTCAAGTTCCCGTCGACACCGATGGCGTGGCTCGCGGTCGCGGCCGGTGTGTTCCTGGCGATCCTGATCAGCTTCGCGATCCGTTACCTGGTGGCGCTGTCCGGGTTCTGGATCACCGACACGCGGGGTATGGAGCAGTTGGCCCTGGTGCTGGCGACCTTCTTCTCGGGGATGGTCCTGCCGCTGGTGGTGTTCCCGGGCTGGATCGGACAAGTCGCCCGGGCGACGCCATGGGCCGCGACGATGCAGGTGCCGATCGACATCTGGCTCGGCCGGAGCCCCGGCGGGACGGGTTCGGCGCTGCTGTTCCAGCTGGGCTGGATCGCGGTGCTGTTCCTGTTCGCGCTGCTGGTGACGTCGGTGGCGACCCGGAAGGTGGTGATCCAGGGTGGTTGAGCGCGTGCTCCAGGCGCCGTCGCAGTACTGGATGCTGATCATGATGTGGGTGCGGTCCTCGATGGCGTACCCGGCGTCGTTCTTCCTGATGCTGTTCAGCTCGATGGTGCTGACGGTGATGGACTTCGTCGCGATCGTGCTGATGTTCAGCCACATCTCGTCGTTCGGCGGGTTCTCGCTGCCGGAGATGGGGTTGCTCTACGCAACGGCCTCGATGACGCTCGGGATCGCGGACCTGTTCACCGGGTCGATCGAGCGGGTCGGGGAGCGGATCCGGACCGGGACGTTCGACGCGTACCTGATCCGGCCGGTGCCCGCGTTCCTGCAGACCGCGGCCGACGGGTTCGCGCTGCGGCGGCTCGGCCGGCCGGTGCAGGCGCTGGTCGTGATGGTGTTCGCCTTCAGCCGGCTCGACGTCGACTGGACAGTTGCCCGCGGCATCATGTTGGGGGTGTCGATCGTGGCCGGATCGGTGATCTTCGGCGCGATCTTCGTGCTCGGCGCCGCGTTCCAGTTCGTGTCGGTGGATTCCGCGGAGCTGGCCAACTCGTTCACGTACGGCGGGCAGACGCTGACGCAGTACCCGCTGGCGGTCTTCGGGAAGGAGATCGTGCGGGCGGTGACGTTCGTCGTACCGCTTGCCTTTGTCAACTACTACCCGGTGCTGTTCCTGCTGGGTAAGCCGGCCCCGCTGGGGTTGCCGTCCTGGATCGGATTGCTGTCGCCGCTGGTCGCGGTCGTCATGGTCGCGCTCGCGTCGCTGGCCTGGCGCGGCGGTCTTCGTCGCTATCGCAGTACAGGGAGCTGAGATGTCTGTCATCGAGTTGTCGGATGTGTCGCGGGCGTTCACGGTCACGTCGCGGGCCGGGTTGCGGCGTACCAGACGCGAGGTGCGCGCGGTCGACGGGATGTCGTTCACCGTCGAGCCGGGGGAGGTGATGGGCTACATCGGCCCGAACGGCGCCGGGAAGTCCACCACGATCAAGATGCTGACCGGGATCCTGGTGCCGTCCGGCGGCTCGATCCGGGTCGCCGGCGTGGATCCGTCCCGGAACCGGCTGAAGCTGGCGAAGCGGATCGGAGTGGTGTTCGGGCAGCGTACGACGTTGTGGTGGGACCTGCCGTTGAAGGATTCGTTCGCGGTCCTGCAGAAGATGTACGGCGTTCCGTTGGCTCGTCATAAGGAGAACCTGGCGACCTTCGTGGAGCTGCTGGATCTGGGCGATCTGCTCGACGTACCCGTTCGTCAGCTGTCGCTGGGTCAACGGATGCGCGGCGACATCGCGGCCGCGCTGCTGCATGATCCCGAGATCGTCTACCTCGACGAGCCCACCATCGGCCTGGACGTGATCAGCAAGGCCCGGCTCCGCGAGTTCCTGGCCGAGATCAACGCCGCCCGCCGTACGACGATCATCCTCACCACCCACGACCTGGACGACATCGAGGCCCTCTGCACCAGGGTCATGGTCATCGACCACGGCCACCAGATCTTCGACGGCACCCTCGACGGCCTGAAGTCCAGCCAGTCCGCCCCTCGCACCCTGGTCGTCGACCTCGCGACCTCGCTCCCACCGATCGCCGTAGAAGGCGCCACCGTCACCAAGGTCGACGGCCCCCGCCAGCACCTGACCTTCCCACCCACTACCAGCGCCGCCCCCCTCCTGGCCCAGATCGCCGCCAACTACCCCTTGGTCGACCTCTCCGTAGCCGAACCCACCATCGAATCCGTCATCACCCAGCTCTACGCCCCAGCATCCTCGTAGCCTGCGGCTAGGCGAGGTCCGCGGCCATCGAGGCGAAGACGACCTCGGGATCCATGCCCTTCGGATCTTCACGCCACCGCTGAACCGGTCCCGGCAACTCCGCTTCGTCGACCGTCCCCACCCCGGCCTGGATGAGCCGCTTGGCCTCAGCGATCCCGATATCGACGTACTGCAGCTCATTCAGAAAGTAGTAGTCGTGCCGAGCGCCCTCGTTGTAGTGGAACTTCCCGGTGTTCCCGACGTACGTCCACACATCCT
Organism: Kribbella pratensis; assembly: GCF_004365355.1. Lineage (GTDB taxonomy): Bacteria > Actinomycetota > Actinomycetes > Propionibacteriales > Kribbellaceae > Kribbella. Next base: position 983,178 of record NZ_SODP01000003.1, read on the forward strand.
CGTCCACCAGGGCCGCCACCCACAGCTCCTTCTCCCCGTCCTTGACCAAGAACAACCGCGTCATCGTGAAGTCCCATTCTGTCGATGCCGGCAGCCGCTACTACTCGGTGTACCCGGCGGCGATGGAGAGTACGTCGGCGGGGTCGAGGGGGTTCGGGTCGGCGCGCCAGTCGACGAGGGAGTCGCTGTGTTCGTCCTCGTCGAGGGTGCCGACGCCCTGGCTGATCAACCGGCGCGCGTCAGCTGGACCGATCGGCTCGTAGGTGAACCAGCGCTCCATGTAGTAGTCGTTGCGCAGGGCATTGTTGTTGTGGAACTTCCCGGTGTTCGCGACGTACGAGTACATGTGCTCATGCGCCAACGCGGCCACCCACACCAGCCGGTCGTCCTCTTTCACCAGGTAGAGCTTCATCGCGCGATCCCCTCGCCTCGGTCCTGATCTGTCCTCGGTCGTCTTCCCGGTCCGGTCGCGGCGGGTCGTCGGTTGGTCACCATTTGTCTGGAGTCACTGTAGTTGTGAACCTTGACGCGTCTTCCGCCCAGCTCGGTGAGGGCGTCGATCCCGGGCGGCGTCGGGAGCTGAGCGGATGCGTCCACGCACTTCTGACGTGCGGCGGTCCGCTCGTCGTCGGAGGTGGTGAGACTGCGTTCGACCTCGTACCAGCGGGTTGTGAGCTCCTTGACCTCGGCGGACCTGACGGAGTGCCATTGCACCTCGAGCCGATCGATATCCGGCGTGCGGAAGTGGGCGTGGATGCCTTTGTACCGCGAGCCGTCCGTGTAGGAATGCATCGCGTACAGAACCCGCCACCCCTGAGCCGTCAGAGCCTCGGTCGTACTGCGCGTCGACGCGACAAGCTCGTCGGGCGACTGGGTCAGCACGGTGTACCGGAGGAGATCCTCGACCGGGTTCCGGTTGTTCGCGTCGGACCAGGTTCGGAGCTTGCGAGCCAGCGACTCCGGGGATTTCACCCGGCGGCTGAGCTGGTACGGCGAGCTGCCGGCGGGAATCGAGCCGAGGAACTGGGCGGTGACTCGTGGTTCGATCTCAGCTGTTTGCCGGAGCAGTTCGATGCTCTTCGTCGCCGCCTTCGTGCCGTAGCGCCTTGCCATGTCAGCCGGGGCGAGCGGGTCGTCCCCCCAGTCGAGTGGGCGGCCGGCCTCGAAGACCCGACGGAGGGCAGCGAGGTCCGGCGGATGATCCGGCCCGCATGGCATCTGGTTCCCCCTTGGTCTGTGTGGCTTTCTTTGACCGTAGGGAATTGGGTGGGGGCTGTGGGGTGGGTTTGGGGATCTGTGGATAACTCGGGTGGGTTACAGAAGGGGGTGGGGGGTGACGTCGGGGGTGGTGGGGTCGTTGGAATGCGGGTAAGGACCCAACCGGGCGGGTGATTCGGGGGTAGAGAAGGTATGCCGACGATGACGGGTGGGCCTGTGGCCGGTGTGACGGTGCCTCCGGGGGACGGGCCGGGGTTCGCACAGTGGGTGCGGCCGCATCTGGTCGCGATGGCTCGGCTGGCGGCGCGGCTGGCAGTTGGGGCGGATCGGGACGACATCGTGCAGGAGGCGCTCGCGCGGGCGTGGTCCAAGCGCTCGCAGTACGACGCGAGCCGCGGCACCCCGTCGGCCTGGCTGCTCGCGATCACCGCCGACCAGGCCCGCAAAGCGGTACGCCGGATGCGCACCGGCCCGTCCTTGTCGCTGATCGACGCGCCCGACGCTGCACCGGTGTCCCGTCCGGATCTCGACGCGCGGATGGATGTCGACCACGCCATCATGTCGCTGTCCGAGCGGCAGCGGCTCGCGGTCGACTGTTACTACTTCGCCGACCTGTCGATCGCCGACACGGCAGCCGTGATGGGCTGCTCCGAAGGCACCGTCAAGTCGACCCTCTCGGACGCCCGCTCGCGGCTCCGCACCTTGCTGGAGGTCACAGAATGAAGCCGACCGACGAGATCGACGACCTGCTGACGCGGGCGGGCGCTCGGTGGCGGGCCGATCAGGAGGCGCCGCCCGAGCCCGATCTCGAGTACATGCTGAGCGGCGGTCGTAAGCCCCGCCGCTGGGTCCCGGCACTCGCCGCCGCCAGTGTGGCGGTCGTTGCCGCTGGCATCATCGCCGTACTCCCGAACCATCAGGACCAGCCGCAGAGTCCGCCGCAGTCGATTGCCCAAGGCAACCACCAGCCGAACGACGAGCAGCTGGTCAAGCCCGGCGACAAGGTGCAGGTGAGCGGCCGGATCGTCGCAGCCCCGGGCAAGCTGCCGGTCTTCTGTCTGCCGCTGCCGGAGACGTTGATCGGCTACTTGCCCGGCAAGGAGCCGGCGCCGAACTGCCCCGACGACGCCGCGGTCAAGCTCAAGGGCCTCAAGCTCGACCAGATCGGCGGCCTGACCACAACCAAGGGCGTCAGCGTCGGCCACGCAACGGTCACCGGTGTCTGGCGCGACGGCACGATCGACGTACAGACGCAGTCGCCCACGGTCGAGCCAGAGCCTTCCGATCTGCCGAAGCTCCCATGCGCCGCGCCGGCCGGAGGCTGGCCGTCGAAGCCGAGCAACATCGCCTCCGCCGCGGTGAAGGCGTTCCTCGCCGCGAACGCCGCTCAGGCGTACGGCCCCGTCGCCTATTACCCGAACGGAACGTCGCGCAACGCGCCTGTCGTGATGATGGTCGGCGTGGCGCACGGGGATGTCGCCGCGTTCCGTGCCGCCTTCGAGAAGGTCTACAGCGGGAACCTCTGCGTGACGCCTGTCCTGATGAGCAACGCAGACAGTGACAGGGTCAGGACCGAGCTGGACACGATCTTGAGCAAGCAGCACCTGGGCGTCTACATGAGTGGCGGCGCCGACGGGATGACTGGCGGCCCCGCACCGATTCACCTGCTTGTGTACACCGAGCAGGTGAAGGCCGCCCTCGCCCCGGTCGGCCTGGACCTGCTCGACATCGAGCCGCAGGTGCGGCCGGTGGGCTAGGCCTGGGTCGCCAGGCTCGGGTAGTCGTGGAAGAAGTCGACCAGCAGGCGGGCGGTCGCGGCCGGCTGATCGATGGCCGGTGAGTGACCGGCGTCGGGGACGACCTCCGCCTTGACTCCGAGCGCCGCGGCCATCGCCTGCTGCACACGGATCGGCCAGCCGTCGTCGGTCTCGCCGTGCAGGACCTGTGTGCGTACGCCGGACTTGGCGAGCTGATCGGTCTTGTCCTCGGCGTCCGTCAGCCGGCGGGTGATCTCGGCGAGGCTGAGCGGCACGTTGCTGGTGAAGCGCGTCCGCAGGAAGGCGGCGACGTCCTCCGGCGGAGCGACGTACCCGGGGGCCTCGCGGTCGTGTCCGAGCTTCAGGTCGTACACCTGCTCGATCGGCAGGTTCTCCAGCCCGAACGCCAGCATCTGCAGACTCTGCACCGTCTGCTCATCGGTGAACGCGGCCGGCCCGGAGCAGAGCAGTGTGATCGTGGAGAACACGGACGGGTCGGTCAGCACGGCCTCTCGCGCAACCAGTCCACCGAACGAGTGCCCGACCAGTTGGCTGTAGCCGCCGAGTGCCTTGCTCATCGCCACCACGTCCGCGCCGAGCTCAGCCAGCGAGTACGCCGACTTGTCCGCCGGACCGGCCGTCTCGTACTGACCGCGCTGGTCGACTGCCACAGTCCGCCACCCGTACCGGCAGAGGTGGTCGACCAGAGGGGTGAAGTCCTCTTTGCTCCCGGTCCACCCCGGCACCAGCAGGACAGTGCCGAGCGGCGTACCGATCTGCGGTACCGCGGTGAGCGTGGCGAACGAGCCACGATCGGTCTCGAGCGTCTCGGGGTGCACCCCGTCGGGCAGCGTCAGCGTACGCGGCGTACTCACAAGTCAAGAGGGTAACCGCTGCGTTGGTCCGCCCCTGTAGGAGGCCGTTCCGCAGTGCGGCACAATGGCCGGGTGCCTCGCACTCTCGCGGTTGCCAATCAGAAGGGCGGCGTGGCCAAGACGACCACCGTCGCCACCCTCGGCGCAGCCCTGGGCGAGCTCGGCCAACGGGTACTGCTCGTCGACCTGGACCCGCAGGCGTGCCTGACGTTCTCGGTCGGCATCGACCCAGAGGACCTGGACAAGTCGATCCACCACGTGCTGCGCGGCGGCGTGAAGGCGCGGGACGTGCTGGTCGAGTTCGACGACGCGCCGGACCTGGTGCCGGCCACGATCGAGCTGGCTCACGCCGAGGTGCAGCTGGCCCGCGAGACCAGCCCGGAGCAGGTACTGCGGACCGCGCTGCGGCCGCTGCGTTCGTCGTACGACTGGATCATCGTGGACTGCCCGCCGACGCTCGGCCTGCTCACCGTGAACGGGCTGTCGGCGGCGTCCGACGTACTGATTCCCTTGCAGTGCGAGACCTTGGCACATCGTGGCGTAGGGCAACTACTTGACACCGTGTACGACGTCCAACGGCTGACCAACCCCGGCCTGCACGTCCTCGGCGTGCTCCCGACGCTGTACGACGGACGCACGACGCATGCCCGCGCGGTGCTGGACACGATCGCGGACACTTACTCGCTCGAAGTACTGCAGCCGGCGATCCCGAAGTCGATCCGGTTCGCGGAGGCTCCGGCGCTCGGCGAGACCATCCTCAGTACGGCGCCGGCCTCGCCCGGTGCCAAGGCCTACCGGGCGTTGGCCGGCGCGCTGCTTCACTGACCTGCGGTTGGCTGCTTGCGCTGCAGCCGGTGCCGGAACCGCCACAGCGGTACGGCGATGATCGCGAGCAGCACGAGGAAGGGCAGCATGGCGCCGACCGCGGTCGCGAGCGCCGAGAAAACGGCGGTGAACGCGTTCCAGCCGCCCTTCAGACCGGCCAGGAAACCCTTGTCCTGCGTGGGTTCGGTCTGCACCGGCGGCTTGCCCTTCTCAGTCAGCGTCAACGTCAGCGTCGCGAGATCGGTCTGCAGGGACAGGTTCTTCTGCTTGGCCAGGAGCGCTTCGAGGTCGGACTCGCGCCGGGTGAGTTCGCTCTCGACCGAGACGATCTCGGCGATCGTGTTCGCCTTCGTCATCAGCGCGCGCATCCGCTCGAGGCTGGCGCGCTGGGACTCGATCCGGCTGGCGACGTCGACGACCTGCTCGGTGACGTCGGTGGACTCCTGGTGGATCTGCAGGCGTTTGCCCAGGTCGGAGAGCCGCTGGACCGCGGTCTCGAACGACTTGGTCGGGACCTTGAGGACGAGGTTCGCCCGGGTGACCTTGCCGTCGGGGTCGCTGCCGGTGTCCTCGGACGAGACCTGACCGTCCAGGCCCGCGATCGCGAGGACCGCCTTCTGGCGCATGTCCGCGACGTCGTCACCCTCGACGGTCAACGAACCGGTCTTGATGATCGCCCGCGTGAGCGTCGGGTCGTCGGTGCCACTCGCCTGGGACTTCCCGGCCTGTGGCTGCGCGGGGGCCTGCGGCTTCGCATTGCTCGCGCTGCCGTCGCTTGCCTCGGCGCCCTGCTTCTGCGCGGGCGCGGCTTCGCTCGTCCCGCTGTCGTTGCCGCTGGCTCCACAGCCGGACAGCAGCACGATCCCCGCTGTGGCCAGCACGGCTGTTACCGCTCTGATCCGCCCCATCACCCAGCCCCTCTCTCGTGGTTACCGCCCTAGGACGGCCCACGCGGGGCTGGGTGTTGCAGCCTCAGATCACTGTTCGGAAACAGTCACTCCGGCGCGCTGAAGATCGGCGTCGTCGCCGGTCCGGCAGCCTTCTTCGCAGGCGCCTTCCGAGCCCGCTTGACCGGCTTCTCGCCGGCGGTCGCCTCAGTGGTCGGCTCGGTTGCGCTCGCTTCAGTCGCCGGCGCAGCGGTCTTCGCCGCGGCGGTCTTCCGGGGCCGCGTCCGCTTGGCCGGCTTGTCGCCGGCATCCGCCTCGGTCGCCGGTTCGGCTACCTTCGCTGCCGCGGTCTTCCGCGTGCGCGTCCGCTTCACCGGCTTCTCGGCCGCGCCCGCTGCCTCGCCGGCGGCTGACTCTGTTGCGTTGGCTTCAGCACCCGGCTCAGCTGCCTTCACGGCAGCGGTCTTCCGCGTGCGCGTCCGCTTCGCGGGCTTGTCGCCCGCATCGCCCGCCTCGGCGGGGGCCTGACCGGTCGGCTCAGCTACCTGGACGTCGGACGCCTGCTCCTGCTTCGCCTCGGCTGCCTTCTCCGGCTTCGCCTCGGCAGCCTGGGTGTCGGCTTCCGGCTCCGCCGCGGCGGTCTTGCGGGTGCGGGTCCGCTTGGCCGGCTTCTTCTCGGCCGGTGCCTCGGTCACCTCGACCTCAGCTGCCGACCCGACGGCCTGCGCCTGCGGTGCATCCTGTGCATCAGCCGACTCGACAGCCTGCGCCTGCGGGGCGTCCTGTGCCTGAGCCGACTCGACGGTCTGCGCCTGTGGTGCCTCGGCCGACTTCCGGGTGCGGGCGCGCTTGCGGGGCTTGCGGTCCTCGTCCTGCACGGCCTCGGTGGCCGGCGGGACCTCGGTCCTGGTGGTGACGTCGGCGAGCTCCTCGACCGGCTGCCCGGCCCGGGTGCGCTTCCGCGTCCGGTTCCGCTTCCGCCCCGAGCGCGCTCCGTCCCCGCCAGACCGGCCCTCGGACCGATTGTCGGAACGACCCTCGGACCTGTTCTCCGCGCGCCCCTCGGAGCGGCCCTCGGAGCGGCCCTCGGAGCGACCGCCGGAGCGACCCTCGGACCGTTCCGACGTACCGCCGCGACGACCGCGCGGTGCGTCCTCGCGCGACTCACGGGCCTCGCGGGCCTGCGGTGCGCGGATCCGGCCCTTGGCGTCCGACGGGATGCCCAGGTCGTGGTACAGCTCCGGCGACGTGGAGTAGATCTCCTGCGGGTCCTCGTACGGCAGGTCGAGCGCCTTGTTGATCACCTTCCACCGGGTCACGTCCGGCCAGTCGACGAAGGTGACGGCAATGCCGCTCGCCCCCGCGCGCCCGGTCCGCCCGATCCGGTGGATGTAGGTCTTCTCGTCCTCGGGGCAGGTGTTGTTGATGACGTGCGTGACGCCCTCGACATCGATCCCGCGCGCCGCGACGTCAGTACAGACCAGTACGTCGATCTTGTCGCCGCGGAACCGGGTCAGCGCCCGCTCGCGCGCCTGCTGGTTCAGGTCACCGTGGATCGCGGCCGCCTTGAACCCGCGGTCCTGCAGGTCGTCGGTGAGCCGGGAGGCCTCGCGCTTGGTCCGGCAGAAGATCATCACCCGGCCGCGGTCCTCGGCCTGCAGGATCCGCGCCACCACCTCGGGCTTGTCCAGATCGTGCGCCCGGTAGACGAACTGTGCCGTGGTCGGCACCATCTGGGTGTCTTCGTGCGACTCGGCGCGGATGTTCAGCGGGTGCCGCATGTGCGTCCTGGCCAGCCCGATGACGGCCGACGGCATCGTTGCCGAGAACAACATCGTCTGCCGCAGCTCGGGAGTCTTGCGCAGAATGCGTTCCACGTCGGGCAGGAAGCCCAGGTCGAGCATCTCGTCGGCCTCGTCGAGGACGAGCACCTTGATGTGGCCGAGGTCGAGAACGCCCCGGTTCGCCAGGTCGAGCAGGCGTCCCGGCGTACCGACGACGACGTCGACGCCGCTCTTCAGCGCGTCCAGCTGCGGCTCGTACGCAACGCCGCCGTAGATGGTCAGCACGCGCACCGTGCGCACGGTGGACGCGGTCGTCAGGTCCTTGGCGACCTGGATGGTCAGCTCGCGGGTCGGGGTGACGACCAGCGCCTGCGGCTTGCCGGGAGCGGCGAGCTCCTCGTAGTCGGCCTCGCCGGGGGAGATCGTGCGCTGCAGCAGCGGAATCCCGAAGCCGAGCGTCTTGCCGGTCCCGGTGCGGGCCTGGCCGATCAGGTCGGTGCCCATCAGGGCGACGGGGAGTGTCATTTCCTGGATCGGAAACGGCTCCACGATGTTGACGCGGTCGAGCGCGTCGCAGATCTCGGGCAGCACGCCGAGCTCTCGGAAGGTGGTCAGGCTGATCGCCTCTCACATGCTTGTGCGGACAGATTGCTCAGGGGCCGGGCGCCTTGTTACCTGAGGCGCGGGGACACTGTGCAAGCACCTCGCACCAGCTTGCCCATCTGGGCGCGTCACCGGCGAATCGCCCACCAGTGTAACCGCTCAACCTGTCAACGCCGCTTCGTGTGGTTTGCGCCACTCGCAGCGCCGGCCGGACGGCGGACCGGGCATCCTCCCACTCGGCCCTTCTTTTGCTCTTTTGTCCTTGGTCTCCGCCTCCAGCCCGATAAGGTGCCGGGCATGGAGCAGACGGCCTTTGATGATCCCGCCTACCGGGCCGCGGCGGTGGATCTGCTGGGAGTGCTCGCGTACGGCGAGTTGACGGCGTTCGAGCGGATGGCCGAGGACGCGAAACTGGCGTCGAACCTGAACGACAAGGCGGAGCTGGCGGCGCTGGCGACCACCGAGTTCGGCCACTTCCAGCGACTGCGGGACCGGCTGGTGGAGCTCGGCGTGGACCCGATGGACGCGATGCAGCCGTTCGTCACGCCGCTGGACGCGTTCCACGACCACACCGCGCCGTCGGACTGGCTCGAGGGCCTGGTCAAGGCGTACGTCGGGGACGGCCTGGCGAACGACTTCTACCGGGAGATCGCCTCGTTCGTCGACGCGGAGACCCGGGCCCTGGTGCTGGACGTGTTCGGCGATTCCGGCCAGGCCGAGTTCGTCGTCGACCGCGTCCGCGCGGCTATCGAGGAGGACCCGAAGGTGGGCGGCCGGCTCGCGCTCTGGGGCCGCCGGCTGGTCGGTGAAGCTCTCAGCCAGGCCCAGCGCATCGCCGCCGACCGGGACTCCCTGACCGCGCTGCTGGCCGGCAGCGTCGACCGACCCGGCCTCGACCTGGCCGCCATCGGCCGCATGTTCACTCGTTTGACCGAGGCCCACACCGCCCGGATGACGGCGCTCGGCCTGCAGGCCTGAAGCCCGATTTGCCTGGCTGACCCAGCAAATCCGGGGTTCGTCACCTTGCACCCTCGTGGTCAACCCCGCATTTGCCTGGCTGACCCACCAAATCCGGGGTTCGTCACCCTGAACCCGGGTGTGCAACCCCGCACTTGGTGGGTCTACCAGGCAAATTGGGGAGGGTGGGCGGGCTGGAGACGGCAACGGCCGCCTGCCCCCTGGTGGGGGCGGCGGCCGTTGGGTGGCGCCTGGACTAGGCGGTTCTGGCCTTGCTGTTGCGCGACGAGATGATCGCGATCACGATCGCGGCGCAGATGACCTGGATCAGGTACTGGATCCAGTCCGGGCCCGATGTGTCCTTGACGCCGAGGAAGTAGGCGATCAGACCACCGATGAAGGCGCCGATGCCGCCGCCGAGGATGGTCCAGCCGAGGCTGATGTTCTGCTTGCCGGGGAGCACCAGCCGGGCCAACGGCCCGAAGATGATGCCCGCGATGAGACTGACGATGATCATCCAGACCCAGTACACGGTTCCTCCTTGTGAGGGATGGCGGACCTGCACGTACCTGGTGCCCCGTGACAACCAGACCAATCACGCGGCAGGTCTTACCGCCATCGTGCCCCCTCGACCGCCCTCCGCAACCCGGACACGCTCTACTGTGTCCGGACCGCGATCAGATCGCGCCGAACCCGACCTTGCGGGTCGACACCTCACCGATCTCGACGTACGCCAGCCGGTCGGCCGGGATCAGCACCCGGCGGCCCTTCTCGTCGGTCAGCTGCAGCAGACCGGTCTTGCCGGCGAGGGCCTCAGCCACCAGTTCCTGGACCTCTTCCGGGCTCTGCTCGCTCTCCAGCACCAACTCACGATTGGCGTGCTGGACGCCGATCTTGACCTCCACGAAACCCTCCGGGCACGTTCCGACCGGCGGCTCTCGCCGGTAACGCTTTCGAGCCTATCCGCTGCCGCCGCCGAGCTCTCACCCGTCCGCCCAGAGCAGAACCTCGGGCCTGTCCTCAGCTGTCGGTCCGGGGGAAGCCCCGGATGCCGCGCCAGGCCAGCGAAGCGACCAGGTCGGCGGCGTGCTCCTGCGGGATCGACGGGTTGCCCTCACCGAGCCAGTACCGCGCGCTGACCTGCGCCATACCGACCAGGCTGACCGCCAGCACCATCGACTGTTCACGGCTCAGGCCAGCGTCCGCGCTGATCACCTCGGACACCGCCTCGGCGCAGGCCTGCGTGACCCGGTCGACCCGCTCGCGCACGGCGGGCTCATTGGTCAGGTCGGACTCGAACACCAGCCGGAAGGCGCCCTGGGCGTTCGCGACGTAGTCGTAGAACGCGTGCATGGTCGCCGCGACCCGGAGCTTGTTGTCCTCGGTCGACTTCAGCGCGTCCTGCACCGAGGCGACGATCGCGTCGCAGGAGGTGTCCAGGAGCGCCAGGTAGAGCTCGAGCTTGCCTGGGAAGTGCTGGTACAGGACCGGCTTGGAGACGCCGGCCCGGTCGGCGATGTCGTCCATCGCGGCGGCGTGGTAGCCGTTCGCGACGAACACCTCCTGGGCCGCCTCGAGCAATTGCGCGCGCCGAGCCAGCCGGGGCAGGCGGCTCCCACGCTTGGGTGCTGTCTCCGGAGTGGTCGACACGGTGGCGCTCCTTCAGGTGGTGTTCACCGAATCCTACCCAGCAGTCCTCCTGACCAGTAGCTTCCCCGCCGAACCAGGTCCCATCGCTGTTCGGCCGTGGGAGCTGTCAGCGGTAATCGTCTTCCTCGTCGTCACCCACCTCGCGGCGTTGTTCCTCCACGTCCGCGGGGTTGGCGTCGGCGGGCACGTCCTCCTCGACGACCTCATCCAGCGGGTCCTGCTCGGTGTCGTACTCGGCGTCGAAGGCCGGGTCGTAGTCCGGACCTTCGAAGTCGGTCTCTGACATGTCGCCTCCTGGCTCAGGTAGGTAGCGGCTGCGGATCGTCGTACAGGCCCTCGAGCACGTCGCCGTACTCCTCGATCCGGGCCAGTACGTCGTGCGGGAGGAACCGGAGGTCGTCCGGCGACGTGGCCGACGCCACCTCGTCCCAGTCGATCGGTGTGGAGACCCGTGGCTCGTCGGAGCCGCGAAGCGAGTACGGCGCCAGCGTGGTCTTCGCGCTGGCGTTCTGACTCCAGTCGATGAAAACTTTGCCGGGCCGGAGCGCCTTGGTCATGTTGGCGGTCACATTCTCCGGCAGGGCCTCCGCCAGCTGCTCTGCCAGCTGTTTGGCGAACGCACTGGTCAGGCGGGACGACGCAGGCTCGATCGGCACGTACAGGTGCATGCCCTTGTTCCCGGACGTCTTCGGCCAGCCCTCGAGACCGAAATGCCCCAACAGCTCCCGGAGTGCCAATGCCACGTCGCAGCACTCGACAATGGTCGCTCCCGGGCCTGGGTCGAGGTCGAACACGATCAGATCGGCCTTCGGGTCCTTGCCGCCGTTCGACAGACCGATCCGCCACTGCGGCACGTGCAGCTCGAGTGCGGCCAGGTTCGCCAGCCACACCACGGTCTGTACGTCGTCACACACCACGAACTCCGCCTCGTCGCGACCGGTCGAACTCCCGGGCGTAGGCAGCGTCTCGGTGCGCACCCAGTCCGGCGTACCGCGGGGTGCGTTCTTCTCGAAGAAGTACGCCGCCTCGGTGCCGTCGGGCCACCGTTTGCGGGTCAGGGGCCGATCGCTCAGGTGGGGGAGCAGGAGCTCGGCCACCTGGTGGTAGTAGTCGATCACTTCGGCCTTGGTGAACCCGGTCTGTGGATACAGCACCTTGCCGAGGTTGGTGAGCTTCATGGTCTGCCCGTCCACCTCGGTCGTCAGCTGCTGCTGCGCGCCCGCCATGCGTCCCAGTCTCCACCTACGGGGCGTCCTAGCATGGGTGCCGTGGATAGTTACGGGCCAGTAACCGAGGATGGCGTGCCCCCGGAGCTGAAACGGTGGCCGGAGCGGCGGGTGCCGGTCGCGGGCGTGGATCTGCTGGTCAGGGACCTGCCTGGCGCGGCGCCGGAGCTCCCGCCCGCACTGTTCGTGCACGGCCTCGGCGGATCGTCACTGAACTGGACCGCCCTGGGCCTGATGCTCAACGACACGATCCGCGGCATCGCCCCCGACCTCCCCGGATTCGGTCGTACGCCGCTGTCGGGCGCGGCCGGGATCTCGGAGCAGGCCGCGGTCCTGGTCGAGCTGCTGGAGCGTGAGTACGACCAGCCGGTGCACGTGTTCGGGAACTCGATGGGTGGGGCGTCGTCGGTCGCGCTGGCTGCGCTACGTCCTGATCTGGTGGCCTCGTTGACGTTGGTCTCGCCTGCGCTACCGCATCCGCGGGTGTCGGCCAGCGCGTTGTGGTTCACGGCGCTGGCTACGCCCCGGCTCGGTCCCGCCGTACTGGAGAGGTCGGCGCGGCTGCCGTTCGAGCGGCGCTTCCAGGCCTCGCTGGCGATGGTGTTCGGCGATCCGCGGTCGCTGGCGCCAGAGGTGCGGGCGGCGTACGAGGCGGAGTTGCACCGGCGCGACACCGACCCGTGGGGCCGGCAGGCGACGCTGGACGGCGCACGGAGCATTCTGCGGTCGTCGCTGGCCAGACCGCGCCGGTCGCTGTGGGCAGACGCCGCCAAGGTGGAGTGCCCGGTCCTCTTGATCTACGGCGGCAGGGACCGACTGGTCGACGCAAGGATCCGCACCAAGGCCCAGCGCACGTTCCCGAACGCGCGACTGCTCTATCTGCCACAGTCCGGGCACGTCGCGCAGATGGAGCATCCGGCTGAGGTCGCTCGGGCTTTCCGGCAGTTGATCGAGTCGAATCCGACGTCCGACTGAGACACGACTGAGCGACGGCTTCGGTCAACTTTCCTCTCGCCTGACAAGTACTACAGATGACTTGTCGAACGAACGAGAGGACCACTGTGCGAGTGATCGGCAGAACCGCCCGAAGTCTGTCGCTGGGGATGGTCGCACTGCTCGGTGTGGGGACACTCACTGCCACCGCCGCACCGCCAACGCTCCCATCAGTTGCTAAAGGCAATCAATGGGACGTGCGGCCGGTGACCGGCGGTTACCAGCTCACGCTGCACCTGGACACACCTGCGCCGATGCGCGCGTCGCTTCCGCTCCTGGAGGTTGACGGCAAGCCACTGGGCGTCGCGAAGCAGTCGCCGGACCGCAAGTCGCTGACGCTGGTCAGCGCTGACCCGGCCATGCTGCAGGCCCACGACGTACGCCTGGTCTGGTCCGGCGACCTGGGTAAGCAATCCGGCCTGAGCCGGGGCATCGCCGCGGCCGGCCCTACCGACGCCTACTGGTTAAAGGCGCGGCGTGGTCCGCTCTTGCCGGTAGACCCCGGCGCAGTGGGCAAGTACAAGGTCGACACAGCGGAGTACAACCTCGGCAACGAGGCCGTCTTCCTGCCAGGCCTCGGCCATCGCTCGGAGCTGCTCGGCAAGGTGTACTCGCCGCGTGGTGCGAGCGGTCCGCGGCCACTGGTTGTCTTCCTGCACGGCCGGCACGAGGTCTGCTACGGCGATCCGACCCACCCGTCCGATGACGCCAGACCGTGGCCGTGCCCGCCTGGCATGAAGGCGATCCCGAGCTACCGCGGGTACGACGGACCGGCGACCGCGCTGGCCAGTAACGGCTACCAGGTCGTGTCGATCAGCGCCAACGCGATCAACGCCTGGGACAGCGATGCGTACGACGCGGGCGCCCAGGCGCGGGCCGAGCTGATCCTCGACCACCTCGCCTTGTGGCGGAAGTGGTCGACGATCGGCGGCGGACCGTTCGGCACCAGGTACGTCGGCAAGATCGACCTGCGGAACGTCGGTCTGATGGGCCACTCCCGAGGCGGTGAGGGTGTCGCGCGTGCCGCCGTGCTCAACGCGGACCGCGGCGGTCAGTACGGCATCCGTGCGGTGCTACCGCTCGCGCCGACCGATTTCGCGCGCGCAACCGTTCCAGGTGTGGCGATGAGCGTCGTACTGCCGTACTGCGACGGTGACGTGTCCGACCTGCAGGGACAGAAGTTCTACGACGACACCCGGTACTCCGTCGGGGGTGACACCGCACCGCGCTCGACTGTCACGGTCATGGGCGCCAACCACAACTTCTTCAACACCGAGTGGACGCCGGGGCAGTCCGTCGCGCCGTCGAACGACGACTGGTTCGGCGACGAAAAGGCGTCACCGTGCGGTGCGAAGTACCCGGGCCGGTTGACGCCGAAGGAGCAGCAGGCCGTCGGTACGGCGTACGTCGCCGGGTTCTTCCGCTTGCAGTTGGGACATGAGAAGCAGTTCCTGCCGCAGTTCGACGGATCGGACTCGCGAGCAGCGTCCGCGGGCAACGCCGTCGTACGGGTGGTGTCGCAGGGACGGGTTCTGAACCCTCTCGACAGGGCACTGCCGGCCGGAGCGGTCGCGGGGAAGGTGTCTGCGACAGTCTGCGCCGGTGTGACCACTACTGCTCTCCGAGCATCGACACCGACCTGCATGTCGACGGATGACTGGTCCAACGCACCGCACTGGGGCGCAGCGTGGTTCGCGGCGAAGACGCCGACCACTGCGGTCACCAAGCTGAAGTGGTCCGGGACAAACGGTGTAGTGCGAGTCAACGTGCCGGCAGGGGAGCGCGACGTACGGCGGGTTGCCGCGCTGACGTTCCGTGCCGCACCGGACCCGGCTGGCGCGCCCAAGACCGACCTGAGCGTTCACGTCGTCGACGGGCACGGACGGGCGGCCGTCGTACCGGTGTCTGCGGTCAGTGATGCGCTGGTGCGGATGCCGGGCAGCAACGACGGCGGTCTACCGAAGAACCTGCTCCGGACGGTCCGCATCCCGGTGTCCTCGTTGAAGGGCATCGACCTGCGCGATGTGCGTGCTGTGGAGCTGCGTACGGACAGGGTGGCCAGCGGGTCGGCGTACGTGAGCGATCTGGCCTTCTCGTCGCCCGGGCTGGGTCTGCCGGTGCCTGCGACGCTGCTGCCGAAGCTGTCCGCGTCGAGCGTCACTGTGAAGGAAGGCGACAAGGGCACGCACGCAGTCGACTTCTGGGTGACCATGTCGCGGCCCAGTATCCGGCCGGTCAGCGTGTACGTCGAGACGAACGGCGAGCTGGGCGAGAGCGTCGGCGACGTCAGCCAGCAGCTGGTCTTCAAGCCGGGACAGATGCGGCAGAAGGTGACTGTGCCGATCACCGGCAACACGCGGGACAGCTACGACCTGCCGTTCAGCCTGGTGCTGTCGGCGCCGCACGACGCGCTGCTGAATGAGTCCTTCGGCCACGGTCTGGTCCTGGACGACGACCCGACGCCGACGCTGACCCTGAGCAACCTGACGACGGTCGAGAAGACCGGCCTGGTCAACTTCGGAGTCAAGCTGTCCGCTCCGAGCGACAAGTACGTGTCGTTCAGCGGAGTGCTCAAGGACGGTACGGCGGTCATCCGCAAGGACTACACGTCCGCCAACGACGAGGGCACCGGCCCGGTCGACCGCTCCATCGACGGGTACGTCGAGCCGGGGCAGACCACCGGCGAGCTGTCCGTGAAGATCCTCGACGACAAGGTCAAGGAACCGGCCGAAACGTTCAGCGCGGTCGTCCAGCAGGTCGACGGCGCCGAGTTGAAGGTCCCGATGACCCTCACAGGAACGATCATCGACAACGACTAGTACCACCGACGTGCCGGGCACCCTGGGGGCGCCCGGCACGTCTCGTTCCCGAGACACCCGGCCCGGGATGTGGACTCCGCGAGGGGTCGCTTGGGATGTGCGGGAACATTGGGGGTGGGAGAGATGGTTGAAAACCGGAGATCCCGTCCGACGTCTTCCTGAGGAGCCGACAACGTGTCACTGCCACCGCTGGTCGAACCAGCCGATGAGCTCACGATCGACGAGGTGCGACGGTACTCGCGGCACCTGATCATCCCCGAGGTCGGGATGGCCGGGCAGAAGCGGCTGAAGAACGCCAAGGTGCTGGTGATCGGCGCCGGCGGCCTCGGCAGCCCCGCGCTGCTGTACCTGGCTGCCGCCGGTGTAGGCACTCTCGGCATCGTCGAGTTCGACACCGTCGACGAGTCCAACCTGCAGCGCCAGATCATCCACGGCCAGTCCGACGTGGGCAAGTCCAAGGCCCAGTCGGCCAAGGAGTCCATCCTCGAGGCCAACCCGTACACGAACGTCGTCCTGCACGAGACCCGGCTGGACAACGACAACGTGTTCGAGATCTTCGAGCAGTACGACCTGATCGTGGACGGCACCGACAACTTCGCCACCCGCTACCTGGTCAACGACGCCGCCGTACTGCTGCACAAGCCGTACGTCTGGGGTTCGATCTTCCGCTTCGACGGCCAGGTCAGCGTCTTCTGGGCCGACAACGGCCCGTGCTACCGCTGCCTCTACCCGGAGCCGCCGCCACCCGGCATGGTCCCGTCCTGCGCCGAGGGCGGTGTGCTCGGCGTGCTGTGCGCGTCCGTCGGCGCGGCCCAGGTGACCGAGGCGATCAAGCTGCTCACCGGCATCGGCGACCCGTCGCTCGGCCGGCTGAACATCTACGAGGCGCTCGACCTCAACTGGCGTTCGCTGAAGGTCCGCAAGGACCCGAACTGCGCGATCTGCGGTGAGAACCCGACCGTCACCGAGCTGATCGACTACGAGAGCTTCTGCGGCGCGATCACCGAGGAGGCGGCCGACGCGGCCGTCGGCTCGACGATCTCGGTGAAGCAGCTGAGCGAGTGGATCAAGCTCAAGGACAACGGCGAGAAGGACTTCGTGCTGATCGACGTCCGCGAGCCGAACGAGTACGAGATCAACCGGATCCCGGGCTCGGTGCTGATCCCGAAGGCCGACTTCCAGACCGGTGTCGCGCTGGAGAAGCTGCCGCAGGACAAGCAGCTGGTCTTCCACTGCAAGTCCGGCGTCCGCTCGGCCGAGGTCCTCGCGATCGCCAAGGGCGCCGGCTTCTCCGACGCCGTCCACGTCGGCGGCGGCGTGGTCGCCTGGGTCGACCAGATCGACCCGAGCCAGCCCTCGTACTAGAACGGCATCCGGCACGACGCGACCGCCTCGGCGGCGACGGGATCACCCGTCACCGCCGGGGCGTCGTCGCGTCCGGAGAGCGCTCGCATGTACGCGACTGCGCCCACCGCCGCACGACCCACCGGCGTACCCCTCCCGAGCTGGTAGGTCCCGCCCCCTGGTCCGGTGAGCTCGACCTCGACTGCCGGCCGGTCTCCCCACCAGGGGCCGTCGATGACGTCGTACATCACCTGCGCGACGAGCTCACCGGCGTACGGCCCGGCGTCGAACCGGCGGCCGAGCGCCTGGCAGACGTCGTCGCGGTGCGTCCACAGGTCGCGCGCGAGCAGGATGTCGTGGATGTAGCCGAGGCTCATCCGGACGCCGTTGAACGTCATCGACATCCGCCGCATCAGCGCCGGGCCGGTGGCGATCCTTTCCGTCGCCCTGGCCCACACCTGGTCGAACGTGGTGCGCAGCTCGGCCGGCGGCGTACCGCGGTGCTCGTCGGCCTGGACCATCATGTGCGCGTCGATCCGCGGTACGCCGGGGTAGGCCCGCTTGGCCTTCGCGTACCGGCGCGGGAACGACAGCAGGTGGTTCACGTCCTCGGCCTGCCCGATCAGGTGGCCGGCGATGTCCGCGACGTCCCACTCCTCGCAGACGGTACGGCGCTGCCACTCGTCACCCTCGATCGACGCGAGCAAGTCGTGCCACGCCCGCAGCTCGGCGTCCCGATGGACCCGGCACCGCGGCCGGTCGGCCCGCCCGATCTGTTCCGCGAGTACTGCGTTCATGTTGTCCCCCTGGCTGGTGCATAGCGTTGGTAGAACATCTCGAGGACGACGGGCAGCAGCTTGATGAAGCGTCCGTCGTCGAACGACGCGTCCGGCTCGTTCGCGATCTGTTGCGAGAGCAGGCCGGCGGTCAAGGAGGTGTAGAGAGCGATGCCCTCCTCGCTCGTCGCGTCCGGGTGCAGGCGGCCGGCGTCCACCGCCGCCGTGAGGTGGTCCCGGAGGTCGTGCAGGGTGTCCTGGGCCGGGGCGAACGCCTCCGGGCTCGGCTCGAAGCCCGGGATCGTCCGCCAGAACAGGATCTGCGAGTAGATCTGGTGCTCCATGCACCAACGGCAGAACGCGCTGACCGCGATCAGGTCGTTCGCGAACGGTTCGGGCCCGGTGGCCGTCGCCAGCGCGGCCCGATGAGCGTCCCTGAGCTGCCGGGCTCCACGCTCGAAGAGCGCGTCGTAGATCGCCATCTTCGACGGGAAGTACTGGTAGAGCGAGGGCGGCTGCATGCCCAGCCGCCGAGCAACCGCAGACAAACTCAGCGCCGCAACACCCTCGACCTCCATCAGCTCGACGGCGACGTCAAGAATCTCGCCCATCGTCTCCCGCCGACGACGCATCCGCCGATCCGGCGCAGCAGTACTCACACCTTGAGGAAAACCTAACGCCATTAGGAAAGTCAATACCTCGTAGGTTTCGGGACTCTTGTCCCCGGCTGCACGTACTGTCGTGGCATGTGCAGAAACATCACCGTGCTCCGGGGACTCGAGCCGTCCGCGACCTCTGACGAGATTTACGCGGCGGCGCTGCAGTACGTGCGGAAGGTGACCGGCGTCGGCTCGCTGAGTGCGACCACGCGCGGCCCGATCGAGCGCGCGGCCGCCGAGGTCGCGAAGATCACCGAACAACTGCTGGAGGAGATGCCGGCCCGCCGGACCCCGCCGCAGACCGTCCCACCGTTGCGGCGCCCGGAAGTTCGCGCGCGCCTCGGTCTCGACTAGAAGCCTCCCATGGGGGAGGAGGCTGAGGGCCGTCCGGCCCGCCGGCACCAGGGGGTGGTGTTCGGCCTGATCGTGGCCGGCGTGCTGATGTCACTGACGAGCGCCAACGCCGAGACCGAGTTGTCCCGCCGCCGGCATGCTGCCTGCGACGGCACGCTGCCGCTGCCGACGGGTGCTTTCGTGCTCAGCTTCACCGGCGTGGCGGTGGGCGCGGTGGCGCTGTTCCTGCTGCTGCGGTGGTTCGGGCGCAGCCGGCAGACGATCGTGCTGATCCTGTTCTGGACGGCGGTGGCCGCGGTCGTCTCCGAGGTCTTCACGCTGGTGACGGTCCTTCAGCAGAGCCGTCCGATCACATCCCTGTGCGTCGGCTAGTTGGTAATGTCGCATCCGGGAAACGGTTCCCCTTTAGGGAGGCGCGGGATGCGGTTCGCGATCAAGACCAGGCCGGAACACACCACCTGGCAGCAGATGCGGGACGTGTGGGTCGCGGCGGACCAGTTCGAGATCTTCGAGTCCGCTTGGCACTGGGATCACTTCTACCCGCTCACCGGTGACATGCAGGGCCCCAACCTGGAGGCCTGGACGACGCTCGCCGCGCTGGCGCAGGCGACGTCGCGGATCCGCGTCGGCTGCCAGGTGACCGGGATGATCTACCGGCATCCCGCCGTTCTCGCGAACATGGCGGCGACCACGGACATCATCAGCAACGGCCGGCTCGAGCTCGGCATCGGCGCGGGCTGGAACGAGATGGAGACCGCGGCGTACGGCATCGACCTGTACCCGTTGAAGGAGCGTTTCGACCGTTTCGACGAGGGCACCGAGGCGATGATCGCGCTGCTCACCGAGAAGGTCGCGAACTTCGACGGCAAGTACATCAAGCTGACCGAGGCGTACTGCAACCCGAAGCCGGTGCAGACCCCGCACCCGCCGATCACCATCGGCGGCAAGGGCCCGAAGCGGACACTCCGCGCGGTCGCCCGGTGGGCCCAGCAGTGGAACGTGATCGTCGCGAACCCGGAGGAGTGGAAGTCCCTCAAGGACGTCCTGGTCCAGCGCTGCGAGGAGGTCGGCCGCGACGTCAACGAGATCACCTGCTCGGTGAACGTCCGCATCGACCCGGACAGCCCACTCGACAAGGCGGTCGCCGAGGCAGCGGCGTACGGCGAGGCCGGCGTCGACCTGGTGATCATGAACCTGCCGCTGGACGCGCACCCGTCGGTCCTGGAGCCACTCGCGAAGGCGCTCGCGCCTCTCGCCTAGGTTTGGATCCGTGGACAGGGAGCAGTACGTCGAGGCCGTTCTGCAGGCGGTCGAGTCGATTCCGGAGGGCAGCGTCGCGACGTACGGCGACATCGCCGAGTACGTCGGACAGGGCGGACCGCGTCAGGTCGGCGCGATAATGCGCGAGTACGGCGCGAGCGTGCCGTGGTGGCGGGTGATCCGCGCGTCCGGCGTACCGGCTGACGAGGTCGGCGACGAGCAGCTCCACCGCCTGCGTTCGGACGGTGTGCGGATCACCAACGGGCGCGTGAACCTGCGCGACGCCCGTTGGGATCCACCGAACTGACTGACCCTTACTCGCCGTTGAGCGGCGTGCCTGCCTGCGAGGTGCGCAGGAAGTAGACCGGGTCGTTGAACGTGCCCGGGACCTTGCCCAGGCTCTGGATGGCGGTGGCCGTACCGTTGGCGTGGCCAATGGCGTACAGGTACGCCGATCCGCTGTCGGTGTCGATCGCGGCGAGCAGCGTGGACTGCGTGCCGCACTTCTCCGCGACGATCGCCTCGAAGCCCTGCCAGGTCGACGACCGGACGACCTTCACGACCGGCGTCAGCGGCGACGTGGTCGGGATGTGGATCGTGTAGAGCGCGCCGGCCTTGGTGGTGGCGAGGAAGGTGTCGTACGTCGACGTCGTGCTGATCAGCGTCATCGTCTTCACGGCCGAGAAGCCGGCGTACGTGCCGAGCGGGTGGAACCCTTCCTTGTCGAGCTTCCAGCGCACCAGCGATCCGTCGTTGCGCAGCGCGTAGAAGTACTGCCGCGTCGGCGAGTCGCCCTTCGGGTACGCCGCTCGTGCGATCGAGGTGTACGCGCTCATGTCTTCCATCGCCAGCCCGCGGCCCCACCACGGACCGCCCGGCACGTTGTTGATGACAGTGCTGTAGAGCGTGTCGCCGTACAGCGCGTAGCCGCTGTCCGAGCTGCCGCCCTCGGGTTCGGGCTTGAACTCCCAGGTCGCGCTCGCCCGCGTCTCGCCCGGCTGGGCGATCTGCGGACCGACCCGGCGTTCGCTCGCGACCGGCGGGCTCGCGGCGGACACCACCTGGTCGACATAGTTGCCGTTCGCGGTGATCGAGCCGAGATCCAGCGAACAGATCGACTGGATCTTCGGGTTCGCCGTCGCCGGTTTACCCAGCTTCGCCGCGGAGGCAGTGGCGGTCCCCAGACCTGCCAGCAGAACAGCCGCCCCCAGGAGGGCGGCAGTGCGACGCATCGTCCTCATTCGGTGCTCCTCATAGTCGGTGTTGCTTCCGAGGTACTCGATGCGCGGCGGGTGCGGAAAGTTATGGTCCGGCTACGTTGCTGTGGTCCCCGTTGTCCGGTTTCCGGCTATCGTGCCGGGGCTCGGGGTGGCTCGTCGCAGATTGTCGGTGGGGTCTGTTGGGATGGGGCGATGGTCAGCAGACAGGGGTCCCGGTATCGATTGGTCCGGGCCGAAGGACGAAGCGCGGCGGCGCCTGTCCTGGACGCTGATCAGCAGGCGGTCGTGAATCATCCCGGCGGCCCGTTGCTGGTCCTCGCCGGTCCGGGGACCGGGAAGACGACGACGTTGGTCGAGGCCGTCGTCGACCGGGTGCGCAATCGCGGGCTGAGTCCCGACGAGGTGCTCGTGCTGACGTTCGGGCGGAAGGCGGCGACCGAGCTCCGGGACCGCATCACCGGCCGGCTCGGGCGGACGACCCGGGTGATGCCGTCGATGACCTTCCATTCCTTCTGCTATGCGCTGCTTCGACGGTTCACCCCGGCCGACGCGTTCGACGTACCGCTGCGGTTGCCGTCCGGGCCGGAGCAGTCGTTGCGGTTGACCGAGGCGTTGTCGGGCAGCCGTGAGGTCGGTGCGGTGCACTGGCCGGGCAGTCTGCATCCGGCGTTGAAGACGCGCGGTTTCACCGACGAGGTGCAGGCAGTGATCGGCAAGGCGCGGCAGCTCGGCCTCGACCCGGAGGACCTGTCGGAGATCGGGCGGTCGGCGGAGCGGGCCGAGTGGGTCGCGGTCGGCGACTTCTTCGAGGAGTACCTACAGGTTCTCGATGCCGAGCAGGTGCTGGACTACTCCGAGCTCATTCACCGCGCGGTGATCCTGGCGCAGCAGCCGTCGGTGCAAGCGAAGTTGCGGGCGGAGTTCAAAGCGGTGTTCGTCGACGAGTATCAGGACACCGATCCGGGTCAGACCAAGCTTTTGCAGGCGATCGCGGGCGACGGCCGGGACCTGGTCGTCGTGGGCGATCCGGACCAGTCGATCTACACCTTCCGCGGTGCCGACGTCCGTGGTCTGCTGCGTTTCGCCGACGAGTTCCGGACCAGGGACGGCGCCGAGGCCGCCCAGATCGCCTTGGGTACGACGCGGCGCTTCGGTACGACGCTGCAGCGGGTCTCGCGCAACGTCGTCAACCGGCTCGGCGTGCCGGGATCGCTCGACCGGGAGACCTTCGAGCGGTTCCGCAACCCGGATGCCTCGTCGTGCGTCTTCGGTCCGGGGAAGGTCGAGGCGAACCTGTACTCGACGAGCGGCGCCGAGCTCGAACACATTGCGGATCTGCTGCGTCGGGCGCATGTGCAGGACGGCGTCGGGTGGCATGAGATGGCTGTGCTGGTCCGGTCCGGCAGCCGTTCGATCCCGCCGCTGCGGCGTGCGCTGGCCGCGGCCGGGATCCCGGTCGACGTCGCGGGCGACGAGTTGCCGCTGTCGCGTGAGCCGGCCGTTCGGCCAATGCTGCTGGCGTTGCGGGCGGTGGCTGATCCCGAGACGCTGACCGTCGACGTTGTGCGCGCCCTGGCGTTGTCGCCGTTGGGGGCGATGGACGCTGGGCAGTTGCGGCGGCTCGCCCGGGTGCTGCGCCGCCGCGACCGGGACGCTGCAGGCGGTCAGCGGTTGCCCCGCTCGTCGGACGAGCTGCTGCGGGAAGCGTTGATGAATCCGCTGTTGCTTGACGAGGAAGCGTCACCGGCCGAGGCGCGGTTCGCGGCACTCGGCGAGCGGTTGCTCAAGGCAAGGAACATCGTGACCGCGGGCGCCGCGCCGGACGAGGTGATGTGGTCGCTGTGGTCCGAGTCGCCGTGGTTGCGGCGGCTGCGCGGCCAGGCGCATTCCGGTGGCGAGCAGGCGCGGACGGCGAACCGGGATCTGGATTCGTTGTGCGCGTTGTTCGACGCCGCCGGCCGGGCTGAGGAACAGGTCGGGTTCAAAGGGGTTTCGGCCTTCCTGTCCGAGCTGGAGTCGCTGGACATCGCGGCGGACAACCGGTTCGACGGGACGTACCGCGAGGCCGGCGTGCAGCTGATGACGGCACACCGGTCGAAGGGTTTGCAGTGGCGGCTCGTCGTGGTCGCCTCTGTGCAGGAAGGGCAGTGGCCTGACCTGCGGCGGCGTGGGTCGTTGCTCGAGCCGGACCGGTTGGGCCCCGACGGACTGATCGATCCGTTGTCGGCCGGTGCGTTGCTGGCCGAGGAGAGACGGTTGTTCTACGTCGCGATCACCCGGGCTCGGGAGCGGTTGATCGTGACGGCCGTGCAGGCGCCTGAGGCCGACGGCGACCAACCGTCCCGATTCCTTGCCGAGCTGGACATTCCTTTGAAACTGGTCGCGGGACGGCCGCGGCGGCCGTTGTCGTTGCCGGGGCTGGTCGCCGATCTGAGGTGCGTGCTCGCGGATCCTTCGTCGTCACCTGCGTTGAAGCGGGTGGCGGCCGATCGGCTGGCCCAGTTGGCCGATGCCGTTGACGACCGTGAGTATCAGTTGGTGCCGACAGCCGATCCCTCGCGGTGGTGGGGTGTGCGGGAGCGGACCCGGTCGGAGCGTCCGATCGCGGATCCTTCGCTACCAGTGCCGTTGTCGGGGAGCGCGTTGACGACGATCGTGGACTGTCCGTTGCGATGGTTCCTGACGCGGCGGGCCGGTGGAGAGACACCGAGCACGTCGGCGATCGGCTTCGGGATGGTGCTGCACACGCTGGCCGATGCCGTGGCGACCGGGACGTTGCCGCCGTCGATCGACGAGCTCAACGGCTGGCTGGACAAGGTGTGGACGCAGCTCGACTTCGAGTCCGCGTGGATCTCGGACCGGGAGCGCGCCGAGGCGGAGCAGGCGTTGCGACGGTTTGTCGCGTGGCACCAGGGACGGCCCGACCGGACGCTGGTGGGGACCGAGGTCGACTTCGACGTACTGCTGCCTGACGAGGACAAGCCCGCCGTTCGGGTGAAGGGCCGGATGGACCGGGTCGAGAAGGATGCCGAAGGGACAGTGCGAGTGGTCGACCTGAAGACCGGCCGTTCGATCCCGACCAAGCCGGCGTTGGCGCGGCATGTGCAGCTCGCGATCTACCAGCGGGCGATCAACTCGCGCCAGGTGAAGAAGCTCGGCGAGGACGCGGTCGCCGGTGGCGCCGAGCTGGTCCAGCTGCGTCATGACGACAACGGCGGCTTCCCGAAGGTGCAGCATCAGGGCCCGTTGGAAGCCGACGACGACGGCCGCACCTGGCTCGACGAAGCCGTCGACGACGCCGAGTCGATGATCCGCAACGAGCAGTTCACCGCCCAACGCAACGACGGCTGCACCCGCTGCGAAGCCCGAGCCCTCTGCCCGATCCAGCCCGAAGGCCGGGAGATCGTCTGATGCCCCTGCGCCCCACCCCGCACCACTCGCCCTCGCCTACCCTCCACACCCGATCCACCACTCACCGCCCGCCCCAGCCCACCACCCACCCGTGGTCCGGGCCCACCACCCAGCCGACCACCCAGCCGACCACCCAGCCGTGGTCCCGGCCCACCACCCAGCCGTGGTCCCGGCCAACCGCCCTGCGGTGGTCCCGGCCCACGACCCAGCCGTGGTCCGGGCCCACCACCCAGCCGACCACCCAGCCGACCACCCAGCCGTGGTCCCGGCCCACCACCCAGCCGTGGTCCCGGCCAACCGCCCTGCGGTGGTCCCGGCCCACGACCCAGCCGTGGTCCGGGCCCACCACCCAGCCGACCACCCAGCCGACCACCCAGCCGTGGTCCCGGCCAACCGCCCTGCGGTGGTCCCGGCCCACCACCCAGCCGTCGGGGGGTTGGACAGGGTCTGGGGGGCGGAGACATGAAATAACCTGTTCCTGCTCACCAGTTCCTGTTCCAGGCCCCGACAGTCTGGCCGCCGGAGAGGAGCTGTGCTGATGCCTGCTCAACTTCGGACCACCGCAGACCTGTGTGACCTCCTCGGGATCCCGTTCTCCGACCAGCAGCTGGCCGCGATCACGGCGCCGCTCGCGCCGGGCGTGATCGTGGCCGGTGCCGGGTCCGGCAAGACGACGGCCATGGCCGCGCGCGTGGTGTGGCTGATCTGCACGGGCCAGGTGAAGCCGGAGGAAGTGCTCGGTCTGACGTTCACGAAGAAGGCCGCGAACGAGCTCGACGTACGGATTCGTGACGACCTGACGAAGGCCGGCGTCCTCGGATCGACCTTGCCGAAGGATCAGCATCCGCTGCTGGCGGCGCACCTGCGGAGCAATATCCCGAACTGGGAGCCCGAAGAGCCGGGCGAGCCGGTGGTGTCGACGTACCACGCGTTCGCCGGCACGTTGATCGCGGAGCACGGGCTGCGGCTCGGCCTCGAGCCGGACTCGCGGGTGCTTGCGGATGCGACGCGTTTCCAGCTCGCCGGTCGGGTCGTACGGCGGTCCGCGGGTCCGATCCGGTTTGCGTCGCACCACGTGCCGACTCTGGTCAACAGTCTGCTCTCGCTGGATGGCGAGCTTGCGGATCATCTGCTGCGTGCGGACGACATCCGCGACCACGACGAAGCCGTGCGACTCGAGGTCGCCGCCGCGCGTAAGCAGACCGTGGAGGTCCGCAAGCTGGCTGAGACCGCGTTGAAGCGTGGCGAGATCTTGCAGCTCGTTGAGGAGTACCAGGCTTACAAGGCCGAGCGTGGTGTCGTCGACTTCGCCGATCAGATGGCGCTTGGGGCACGGCTGGCGGAGGAGTGTCCGGAGGTCGCAGCCGTCGAGCGCGCGCGGTACAAGGTCGTGCTCCTCGACGAGTATCAGGACACTTCGGTCTCGCAGCGCCGGATGTTGACGGCTCTGTTCGCCGGGCCGGATCCGGCGCACGGTCGGGGCCACCCGGTCACGGCCGTCGGCGACCCGTGTCAGGCGATCTACGGGTGGCGCGGCGCGTCGGTCGCGAACCTCGACGAGTTCCCTGAGCACTTCCCGCAGGCCGACGGCACGCCCGCCCAGCGGTATGTGCTGAGCATCAACCGCCGCTGCGGCAGTCGTATCCTCGCGGCAGCCAACCAGCACGCCGCCGAGCTGTACGAACAGCATCCCGGCGTCATCCCGCTCGAGGCCCCGGCGGACGCTCCGGAGGGTGCGATCACCGTCGGGCTGTTCGAGACGCGCTCGCAGGAGATCGAGTGGGTCGCCGACGCCATCGTCGCCGCGCACCGCACCCGGAACCGCCGTTGGAAAGACATCGGCATCCTGATGCGGACGAACGTCGACCTCAGCGCGGTCCACGAAGCGTTGATCGCCCGGAAGGTCCCGGTCGAGGTCGTCGGTCTCGGCGGACTGCTCGCGCTCCCGGAGGTCGTCGACGTTGTCGCCACGCTGCAAGCCGTCAACGACCTCACCGCGAACGCCGCGATGCTCCGCATCCTCACCGGCCCCCGGTACAGGATCGGCCACCGCGACCTCGCGCTGCTCGCCAACCGAGCCCGCGCCCTGGCCGACGCGGGCGAACGACCCGCCGCCGACGATCTGGTCGCTGCTCTGGACGCGGCCGTTGCCGGGATGGACTCGACCGAGGTCATCTCGCTCGCCGAAGCGGTCGACGATCCGGGCCGGGCGGAGTACGCGCCGGAAGCATTGGTCCGGTTCAAGGAACTGTCGGCGGAGCTCCGCGAACTGCGCACGCACGCCAGTGAGCCGCTGCTCGATCTGGTCCGGCGAGTGATCAGCACGATCGGTCTGGACGTCGAGCTGACCGCGACGCCCGACCACGTCGACGCCGGCCGCCGCGACCACCTCGCCGCGTTCTTGGATGCTGTCGGCAACTTTGTCTCGACCGAGTCGGACGGGTCGCTCGACGGCCTGCTGGCTTACCTTGCCGCCGAAGAGGAGTACGCCGCCGGCCTCGATCTCGCCGTACCGAGTGAGGCCGACTCGGTGAAGCTGCTGACCACGCACCGGTCGAAGGGTCTGGAGTGGCCGGTCGTCTTCGTGCCGACCCTGGTTTCCAAGGTGTTCCCGTCGGATCGCGGCCGGGACAAGTGGACGACGAACGCGAAGGTGCTGCCGTGGCCGCTGCGCGGTGACGCGGACACGCTGCCGGACATCCACGACCTGTCGAACGCGGGGCTGAAGTCGTTCGCGGACGAGTGCAAGGACATGAACGCGCTGGAGGAGCGGCGACTCGGGTACGTCGCCTTCACGCGGGCGAAGGAGCTGCTCGTAGCGACCGGGCACTGGTGGGGTCCGACGCAGAAGCGTCCGCGCGGCCCGTCGTCGTACCTCTCGATGCTGAAGAAGCACGCCGGTGAGCGCGTGATCGAGTGGGCCGAGCAGCCGGAGCTGACCGCGGAGAATCCCGAGCTCGCAGAGCAGACGCAGGCGCCGTGGCCGACGGCGTACGACCTGGAGTCGTACCAGCGGCGGCTCGACGCGGCGGCGCTCGTGGAGTTGTCGCGGACGGAGGGTCCGTCGATCGAGGCCGAGGAGTCGTTGCTGCTCGACGAGCAGGCGACGGTCGCGCGCTGGGATTCGGAGATCGAGCGGTTGTTGTCAGAGGCAAGGGAAAGTCGGAGCCGCAAGGCGTACGACGTCGCGCTCCCGGCAGCGCTGTCCGCGACGCAGGTGATGCGACTGGCGAAGGACCCGGATGGCCTGGCCGCTGAGCTGGCCCGCCCGATGCCTCGCAAACCCAACCGGGCGGCGCGTTTCGGCACCCGCTTCCACGCCTGGGTGGAGAGCTACTTCGGCCAGCAACTGCTGCTCGACCCGGACGACCTCCCCGGCGCCGCGGACGAGGACATCGTCGACGACACGGACCTCACCGACCTGATGGACGCGTTCCGCGACGGCCCGTTCGGCGAAACCACGCCGTACGAGATCGAGGCGCCCTTTGCCCTGGCCCTCGACGGGCGCGTCATTCGCGGCCGGATCGACGCCGTCTACCAGGTGGTCCGCGAAGACGGCTCCCGCGGGTACGACGTCATCGACTGGAAAACCACCCGCTCCGAGACCGCGGACCCCCTCCAACTGGCCATCTACCGGGTCGCTTGGTCAGAGCTGATGAACATCCCCCTCAACCAGGTGACCGCCGCCTTCTACTACGTCCGCACCGGCGACATCATCCGCCCGGAGAACCTTCCGGGCAAGGCAGAGCTCGTCCGCCTCCTCAACGGATGAGGTCACGGCGCGGCGGCCTCGTCCAGCGCCGTCAGCAGGGCTGCGATCGCGGGTGGGTCGGGTGGTTCGCCGTACGTTGCGGCGTAGACGTGCCGGCGCGAGTCGGGGATCTCGGTTGCGAAGATGCCGTCGATCTGGTGGCTGCGTAGTGCGAGGCCGGGCATGGTCGTCACTCCGAGACCTGACCTGACCAGCGCCTGCATCACCACCATGTCGTCGGACGTGTAGCCGATCCGCGGTTCGTAGCCCTCCACGGCGCACAACGAAGTGAGGTGACTGCGGCAACGATCGCAGCCGGCGATCCAGGTCGCGTCGGCGAGCTCGGCGAGCGTCACCGGCCGGTCTTTCGACAGCAAGTACAGCGGGTCGTCCAGCAGGTGGTGCAGCCGTACGCCGCTCGGCTCCGGCTCGGTCTCGTCGTACCGGAAGACGATCGCGACGTCGATCTCGCCGGTACGCAGGAGCTCGAGTGCCTCGGGCGGATGCAGATCTGTCAGGCTCACCTCGAGTCCCGGGTGCTTGCCGGCCAGCGCAGCAACGGCTGCCGGTACGAGCGATCCGATCGCCGACGAGAATCCCGCCAGACGAACCCGACCCACCCGCAGGCCGACGTGCGCGGCGAGCTCCGCGTCGGCGGCGTCGATCCGGCCGATGATCTCCGCGGCACGAGTGGCGAGCATCCGGCCGGCTTCGGTCAGGCGGATGCCGCGGCCGGCCCGTTGCACCAACTGCGCGCCGGTCTCGGCCTCCAGGCGGGACAGGTGATGAGTGACCGACGGCTGCGAATAGTGCAGTTCGCGCGCGGCCGCGGTGACCGATCCGTGGCGCGCGACGGCGTCGATGACGCGCAACTTCGTGACATCGAGCATGTATCAAACCCGTCTATGGGTGAGAACGAAACTTGGCATTAGACGCTATGGGTTGGGTGGCGCAGGCTCAAGACATGACGACGACAACGAACTCCACCAGCCAACTGACCGACCTCGCCGCGGGCGTTCGTACCGCGATCGACCAGCACGCCGACTGGCACGGCACCGCACAGCTGGTCGCCGAGCAACTGCGCTGCCACCTGCCGACTCCCGACGTACTCACAGCCGAGCAGCGCCTCGGATCGGCGGACCGGTACCAGAGCCACACGCTGCACGTCGAGCCTGACGGCTCGTTCTCGATCATCGCGCTGGTCTGGCGACCCGGTCAGCTGACCCGGATCCACGACCACGTGACCTGGTGCGTCTTCGGCGTGATCCAGGGCGTCGAGCACGAGGACCTGTACGACGCGGACCTCCAGCTCGTCGGCCAGAGCGACAACCGCGTTGGCGACGTGAGCGGCTTCGCACCTCCTGGCGACATCCACCGAGTCAACAACACGTCCGACAGTACGGCGATCTCCATCCACATCTACGGCACCGACGTCACCCGCATCGGCTCAAGCGCCCGCCGCTACTACAACTGACAGCTGTCAGCGCTCCCGGAACAGCTCGGACGGGACGATCTGCACGGGGAACGGCAGCGCCGCCTCGAAGACCTTTTCACCGGTCACGACATCTCGCTCGACGTACACAGCGTCGACGAGCTCGAGCACAGTCAGACTCTCCGCGTCGGGGTCCAGGATCCAGTAGGACTGCACGCCGGCTTGTTCGTAGACCCCACGCTTGAGCAGGAGATCCAGCATCTTGGTGCTGGGCGACAGGATTTCGACGGCGAGGGCCAGCGGCTTCCTTGCGTGTTTCGAGCCAACCTCGTCCGGGGTGCACACCAGCACGTCGGGCTGCACCGAGCGCTTCGACGTCGGACGATAGTCGAACGGCGCGACAAGAACCTCGAATCCGGCAGGGCACGCGATGTTGAGTTTGGTGCCGAGCTGGACAACCGCTCGCTGGTGGATCCGTGAAGGTGATGGCGTCACGAACAGACCGCCGTCAATGATCTCCCGCCGTCTCCCGTCGTCGGGTGCAGTGTCGAGGTAGGCCAAGGTGTAGGGCCCTGACTCAAGTGTTTCCACGGACACAATGGTGCCTCCTTCTCGGTCACCGCACCAGCATGGTGGGCTCCGGCGGGTGATTGGCGCCGTCTTGGCGATCTGCCCCGGGTTGCCCCGAATGCGCGGCAATTTGCCCCTGATGCCCCGGGATGCCCTGTTAGCGGGTGAGGGCGGTTGGGGTCAGGTCCACGGGGAACGGGAGGGTTGCGTGGAAGGTCTCTTCGGCCTGGACTACGGCTTGGCAGGTGTAGCCGGTGGGGGTGAGGTCCAGGATTGTCAGTTCTTGGGTCGTGGGGTCCAGGAGCCAGTAGGACGGGACGTGGTGGGTTTCGTAGAGGGCTCGTTTGAGGACTACGTCGGTGGTGCGGGTGGAGGGAGAGAGGACCTCGACGGCGAGGGCAGGTGGCTGCGTGGCTGTGTAGTTGCGGGGGCAGACCAGGAGGTCGGAGCGGAGGGTGGTGTGGGGAGTGGGGCGGAAGGCTAGCGAGCCGACCGAGACGAGTAGGTCGGGCGGGCAGGCCTGTTTCAGGACGACCATCAAGGCGATGACGGCCGCGTGGTGTGCGGGCGGCTGGGCGCCGGTAATGAGGAGACGGCCGTTGACTACTTCATATCTTCGGCCGTCCCGGGTGGCTTCGAGGGTGGTCACGCAGACAGCTTGACCGAATTCGTCGTCGTGCCGTTGGAGTTATCCACAGGCGAGTGGGTTCTCCAGTGTGCCGGCGAACTGGAGAGAGCCGGCGACGTCGGTGAGGTCGACCATCTGCTGGTTGTTGCGGAGCTGCAGCCGGTTCAGGCACGACAGGGCAAACGACGGCGTGAACATGTCGTACTTCGCGAACGCCTCAGCCAACTCCGGTGTCGCCGCCTGGTAATCGCGCACCGCCTCCGCCACCACCGACCAGAACTCGTCAGGCGTCAGCAGACCCTCGCGATCCAGCAACGGCGACAGGAACCGGAAGATGCAGTCGAAGATGTCGGTGAAGATCGACAGCAGCTTCTCGTCGTCGGGAACCTCGGCGCGCACCCGCTCCGCGTCCGCCGGGATCGGCGTCGACGGGCTCAGTACGGCGATCTCCTCCGCGATGTCCTTCATGATCACGCGGATCGGGATCGCGTCCCGAAGTACCAGGATCAGGTTCTCGCCGTGCGGCATGAACACCAGCTCGTACGCGTAGAAGCTGTGCAGCAACGGGATCAGGTACGCGTCGACGTACGCCCGCAGCCAGTCCGCCGGCGCGAGACCCGACGCCCGTACGAGCGCGGCGGCCAGCGATGCACCGTGTCGATCGACGTGCAGCAATGACGCCATCGTCGCGAGCCGCTCCCCGGGCTCCAGCGAAGGGACCGGGCTCTCACGCCACAGTGCCGACAACATCTTCCGGTACGGCGACGTCTTGTCCGTCGCGTTCTCGTAGTAGCGGTTGTGATACCCGGCCGCTGCGATCTCGCGCAGCACGCTGAAGCCGTAGCGCTTGAGCACAACGTCGTTCGAGACCACCGAGTGGACCCAGTCGTTGATCGCCGGCGTCGCGGCCATGTACGACGGCGACAACCCGCGCATGAACCCCATGTTGAGCACGGACAACGCCGTCTTCACGTAGCACCGCGCCGGCTGCGACCGGTTGAAGAACGTCCGGATCGACTGCTGCGGCTGGTAGACATCGTCGGTCGACCCGACGTAGATGATGTGCCGCTGCGCGATGTCCGCCGCGAACGTGATCGACGTCTTGTTCTCCCACTGCCAGGGATGCACCGGCAGGTAGACATAGTCCGCGGGATCGGCGCCCACAGCAACAATCTCCGCCGCGAACCGCTTCAGCACCTCATCGCCCAACTCGACGCGGAGCAGCTCCTTGTAAGTCAGTGTGTTGCTGTGCGCAACCGTCGTCCGGTCCCGCCGCGTAGCGATCCAGGTCAGCTGCATCGCCGCACCGGTCTCCGGCGCATAGGCCAGATAGTCGGTCACCCCGAAACCGAGCCGCCCGTTGTTCGCGACGAAGCACGGATGCCCCTCGGTCATCGCGGCCTCGATCACCTGGAAGTCCGCGGTGACCAGGTCCGTCGCCGTCAGCTCCGGCTTCGACAGCTTGTACGCCGCCGACGCCAGCGTGCTGCTGATCTCCTCGAGGTACACCGGCAGCATCTCCGCGCCGATCCCCAACCGCTGATGGAACGAGGTGATGAAGTCGAGCGCGTCGATCGGCCCGCCGTCGTCCCGGACGATGCTCGAGGCATCGATCTCCCAATGGTTCAAGGGATACAACCGAGCAGCGAACCGGTATCCGTCGACCGCGAACCCGTTGTCGACAGCAACAGGTGTGAGAATGCGCTCGTGCGCGAACTCGGCCAGCGCCTTCCGTACCAGGGCGCGGTTGACCACGGCCCAGACGTCCGGGGTCAAGTGCGAGATCATCAGCCTGCCTCGTTCATTCGGTGGGCGTCGGCGTACTGGTCGCGCGTGCAGAAGCTCAACCACGCCCGCTTGTCGGGCAGCTGTACGACGCTGTGCTTGCGGAACCCCATCCGGTCGTTCAGCGCCTGGATCTTCACGTTCCGTACGTCGGGCTCGACCACGACCCGGTCGACCAGCGGATCGCTGAACAAGCTGTCCATGATCGTCTCGAACACCGCCGCGGTGAACCCGGCGATCGGCGTGACCGCCGGTCCGACCAGTACGTGCATGCCGATATCACCCGGCGCGACGTCGTACACCTGGCCGACCGCGTCGTACGCCGGCTCGTAGCGCTCCAGCAGGAACGCCGGCCGGCCGTCGTGCTCGCCGAGAAAGGCACGGTGATGCGCGCTCTGCGAGATCCGGAGGTACTCCGCGTGCACGTCGGCGACCGACGCGTTCAGGAGGCCCCAGTACCGCGCGTACGGCTGGGTGACCCAGCTGTGCAGCGTGGTCACGTCCTCGGTCAGGTCGAACGGCCGGAGGCTGAGGGCGCCGAGGCCGGCAACGAAGCGCCGGTACGTCGGCTCGGGCAGTGCTCTGGTCATGGGCGGACCCTGCTTTCGAGGTGGCGGACCTGTTAGCTAAGGCTTACCTTACTATGCGCTCGGCCTCACGAAGAACCGGGTCCGTATCCTGAGGACCGCCTCATCCGTCCAGACTGGTATGACCATGACCGACGCACTCGACCTTCCGGAACTGAAGGCGACCAGGCAGGCGCGGCGGGAGTTTCTCGACCGCCTCGAGCCGCTGCGCTCCGACCTGTACAAGTACTGCCGCCGGTTGACCGGCAACGCGTTCGACGCCGAGGACCTCGTCCAGGAGTCGCTGGCGCGCGCGTTCACGCAGGCGGCGCAGGCGCACAGCCCGATCGCTAATCCGCGCGCCTGGTTGTTTCGGGTCGCCACCAACGCGTACGTCGACAGCTACCGCCGTCAGTCGCCCGTGCTCGTCGACGCGCCGGAGCAGGCCGCACCGGACACAGCTGACCCCGCAGAGGTCCGTGACGCCTGGGCTGAGCTCGTGACCCTCCTCCCGCCGCAGGAGCGCGCTGCACTCGCGCTGAAGGACCTCTTCGGCTTCACGCTCACCGAGGTCGCCGACGTGCTGCGTACCTCGGTGGGAGCCGTCAAAGCAGCACTCCACCGCGGACGCGGGCGCCTGGCCGACCCCGAGCGCTCCCTGAAGAACCGTGAGGCGCCGGACCGCCGTCTGCTCGACGCGGTCGCCGACGCGTTCACGGCATACGACGTACCTCGGCTGACCGCACTGCTGCTGGAGGACGCGGACAGCGAGATCCTCGGCGTGCTGACGGAGTACGGCGCCGACAACATCCGCCGGGGCTCGATCGAACACACTCTGGACCCGTCCAAGCCCTACCACTACACGGCCGACGTCGTAGACCTCTGGGGTGAGTCCGTCCTGGCGATCCACATAGTTCGCGACGGCCACGCCGCTCTGAACGACCTGATGCGCCTCACCACCGAGGACGGCAAGGTCTGGTCAATCCGCTGGTACTACTTCTCACCCGACTTCCTCACCGAGGCAGCCGCCACCCTGAACGAACCTGTCGAGCTCAACGGCCATCACTACTGACTACCGTGGGAGCGTGTCGCCGAGGACCTGCTATTGCTCAGGTACGAAGGCTCAGGTAGTAGCTAGGCGGGCCTTGATCTCCGGCTTGACCACCTTGCCGACCTTGGAGCGCGGCAGGTCGTGCCAGACGAGCACCTGCTTCGGTGCCTTCACACTGCCGATCCGTGCCTTCGCGAACGCGATCAGCTCCTCCGGCCCGACCAGACTGCCCGGCTGCAGCTGTACGACGGCAACAACCCTCTCGCCCCACTTCTCGTCAGGCTGGCCGACCACTGCGCAGTCCTGGACGTCGGTGTGCGCCATCAGGGCCTGCTCGACCTCGGTGGAGTACACGTTGAAGCCGCCGGTGATGATCATGTCCTTCGCCCGGTCGACGATGTACAGGTAGCCGTCGCCGTCCAGGTAGCCGATGTCACCGGTGTGGTGCCACCCGTACGCCGACGCCGCCGCGGTCGCGTCCGGATTGCGGTAGTACCCCCGCATCACCAGAGAGCCGCGGACGACGATCTCACCTCGCTCGCCCGAGGGAAGGAGACCGCCGTCCGGGCTCATGATCGCCACCGTGACCAACGGTGACGGCCGCCCGGCCGACGACAGCCGGCTCCGCGCAATGTTGCCTGCGGCATCGAAATGCGCGGCGGGCGGCAGGATCGAGATCATCATCGGCGCCTCGGTCTGCCCGAACAGCTGCGCCATCACCGGACCGATCCGTTGCAGCGCCTCCTCGAGCCGGGCGACCGACATCGGCGCCGCGCCGTACCAGAAGCACCGCAGCGACGACAGGTCCGTGGAGTCCAGCTCCGGCGCTGCCAGCACCATGTAGATCAGCGTCGGCGGCAAGAACGTGTGCGTCACCCCGTGTCGCGGTATCAGCTCCAGGAAGGCGTGGACGTCGGGGACACGCATGATCACGATCTCCCCGCCGGACGCGAGCACCGGGAAGCACAGCACCCCGGCCGCGTGCGTCAGCGGCGCCAGCGCGAGGTAGACCGGCCGCTCGCCGAACGGGTACCCCATCAGCGTCAGCGCGGTCATCGTCTCGAGGTTGGCGTTGCCGAGCATGACTCCTTTCGGACGGCCCGTCGTACCGCCGGTCCCGACGATCATCGCGAGGTCGTCCGGATCGGTCAGATCGGGTGCCGGTTGGGACGCGCCCCCGCAGAACGCGTCCCAACCGACGATTCTCCGGCCGCTGGGGTGGGGGTCTGGGCCGGAGTCAGCGGGCTCCCCGTCGAGGCACACGAACGTGTGCACCTTCGGCAGTGATTCCCGGATGCGGTCCACCAGCGGCGTGAAAGCCGACTGGTAGATGAGTACTTCGCAGTCGAACTGGTCGAGCAGTTCGCGGTTCTCCGCCGCTTCGTTGCGCGGATTGATCGGGCACCAGATCGCACCGGCGCGGCTGATCCCGAACACGCAGCTGAACGCGATCGGGTCGTTCGCTGACAGGATCGCGACCTTCCCACCCGGCCGTACGCCGGTCGCCTCCAGTGCGCCGGCGACCCGGTACGACAGCTGCTGCACCTCGGCGTACGAGAGGGTCTCGCCGTCCGTGGTGAGGCAGGCCGCATCCGGGCCCAGCGAGGCGCCCTTGTCCAGGTAGTCGACCAGTCGCACAGGAACTCCTTTAATGCTGCACGGTCAGCTGCGGCTCGGACACCAGCCCGAAGCTCCGCAGTACGCCGAGCAGCTCGCGGTGACCGAACGCCTGGCAGCCACTCGCGAAACCGACCCGCTTCGGCGGCGTCTGCAGCAGCGAGTACGCCGCGTACGCCTGGAGCAAACCGGTCTGCTGGTAGTTGCTGTTGCCGTGGATGACACAGTGCGCCCGACCGAGCGGGCCGGAGGCGTGCACCGAGTCGAGAGTCTTGTTGACCCGTGGGTTCTCCCGCGGCGGCATCTCGTTCATCACCTGGCGCGCGGTCGCTGTCAGTGCCTCGTTGCGCTCGTCCGGCGCCATGTCCTTGGTCGCCTCGAGCGCCGCGGCAACGATCTGCGGTACGCCGTTCATCAACGCCGCGTTGAAGACACCGCCTTGCGCCTTGCAGTTGGCGACGCGTGGATCGCGCTTGAACCACACCGGGTGCGACATACCGCCCCAGGGCAGCGACAGGGCCAGCTCGTGCTGTCCGGGAACGACCAGCTGCACCAGTCCCTGAGTCGGGAACTCGGTGTACTGGTTGTTCTCCAGGTAGTGCGCTTTCGACGTCGCTGCGTTCACCAGGATCGTGCGCGTCGAGGCAATCGTCGGGCTGCCGCCCCAGAACACGGCGATATCCAGGGTGTCCAGCCCCGGCTGCTCGAGACAGAGCTGCGCTGCGATCTCGCTGGTCGTGTACATCTGCGCGATGCCGGGTGCCAGTACCAGACCGGCATCGGCGAACTGCTGACCGTACTTCTCGTCGCAGGTCATCAGCCAGTCCTGCTCGCCGGTCGTGTCGGTGTAGTGCGCACCTGCCGCCAGCGCTGCCTCCACAGCGGCCGGACCGAGCTCGCTGAAAGGCCCCACGGTGTTCAGGACGACCGATGCGCCCTTGAACAGATCGGTCAGCGAGGCGGTGTCGTGGTCGACCGTGGCGATCTCGTAGTCGGCTGTCTCGATGCCGGGGACGTGCGCGTCCATCGAGGCCTTCAGCTTGGCCTCGTCACGGCCGGCGGCGACGAACGGGACGTGGTACTGCCGGAGGTACTCACACACCAGGCGCCCGGTGTAGCCAGAAGCGCCGTAGACGACGACAGGCTTGCTGCTCATGCGATCACATCCCCATTCCGCCGTCGACCGGCAGGCCGATGCCGGTGATGAACCGGGCCTCGTCCGATGCCAGGAAGACGACCGCGTCGGCCATGTCGGCGACCTCGCCGAGCCGGCCGGCCGGGGTCAGTGCGATGACAGCGCCGACCGCGGCCTCGGGGGACTCGAACAGTCCGAGCTGCGCGCAGTCGTTGGCCAGGCCCATCCCCATCTCGGTCGGGACCAGACCGGGGTACAGGCAGTTCACGCGGACGCCGTAGCCGAGCTTGCCGGACTCCATCGCGGCGACCTTGGTGAGGCGGTCGACCGCGGACTTGGTCGCGGAGTAGACCGCGATCCCCGGGAACGCGATGGTCGCGGCGACCGACGCGATGTTGATGATCGCGCCGCCCTGACCGGCCAGGCCCTCGGGACGCATCGTGCGCAGACCCCACTTGACGCCGAGCGTGGTGCCGAGGACGTTGACCTCGAGCATCTTGCGGATGTCGTCGGCGGCGACCTCGGTGAGCAGGCTG
This sequence comes from Kribbella pratensis, assembly GCF_004365355.1. GTDB lineage: Bacteria > Actinomycetota > Actinomycetes > Propionibacteriales > Kribbellaceae > Kribbella. The sequence goes on from NZ_SODP01000003.1 coordinate 1,020,867, forward strand.
GTGATCTCGACCCCCGCGTTGTTCACCAGGATGTCGAGGCCGCCCATGATGTCGTTGGCCGCGACGACCGCGTTCTCCCACTGGGCGTCGTCGGTGATGTCGTGCGCGACGAACCCGTTGCCCGCCCCGTACTCGCTGTCCAGCGCGTCGGCGACCTTCTCGCCGGCGTCCTTCTGCAGGTCGCTGATCACGACTTTCGCGCCGGCTGCCGCGAGGGCCTTGGCCATGCCCTCACCCAGCCCCTGGGCGCCGCCGGTGACGAGGGCCTTGCGGCCGGAGAGATCGAGTGAACCCATCTGTAGCTCCTTTGCTGACAGGCTGGCTGTGGCTGGCTGTGGCTGAATGTGGCCGGCTGTGGCTGGCCGGACGGGCTGGCTGTTTCACACTCTGGCCAGGCTTTTGACAGTCGTCAAGACTTTGTTTGACACTTGTCAAGAAATCTCCCCGCACCGGGACGCGCCTGGCCCGGGGCGGGGTACTCTGACGCAACGACCCGATGAGGAGGGGTGGTGGTGGCAGTGACGTCGGCGAGTGCGGCTGAGCAGGAGCGGCCCGCCCGGGTCTCCGGGATCGACAAGATCGAGCGACGCCGGGTGGCGCTGGCGGAGTCCGCGCTGAAGACCCTCGGCGAGCTCGGGTATGCGCGGACCAGCCTGCGGGAGATCGCGAACAACTCCGAGTTCACCCACGGCGTCGTGCACTACTACTTCCGCGACAAGATCGACCTGATCAGCTACTGCGTGCGCTACTACAAGACCAAGTGCGCCCGGCGGTACGACGAGGTCGTCGAGACCGCGACGTCGGGGGAGGAGCTGGTCACCGGGTTCCTGGCGAAGATGACGCAGACCCTGGTCGACGAGACCCCGATGCACAAGCTCTGGTATGACCTGCGCGCGCAGAGCATGTTCGAGGAGCAGTTGCGTCCGGACGTCGAGGCGATCGACAAGCTGCTCGAGGAGATGATCTGGCGGATCCTCGGGCGGTACGCCGATCTCACCGCGTCCATGCCGACCGTCGACGCGCCCACGGCGTACGCGCTGGTCGACGGACTGTTCGAGCAGGCCGTGGTCGGCTACGCGGCGAACCCGGACAAGACCCCGGACCTGCTGACGGATCGGCTCCTGCAGGTCCTGCCCAAGCTCGTCGCGCCGTAACGGCTCGACGCCGCCGTAACTACTCGACGCCGCGGTACTACTCGGCTCCGCAGTCGACCTTGCAGAGCTTGTCGGTCAGCGTGAGGATCGCTCCGGGCTGATCGGTGTCCGCCTCGGTCGAGAACTCGACGGTCCAGTCGCCGACGGTGGTCGTCGCGGACGGCTTGCTCTGCTGCTGCTTGAGCCAGTCGGCGATCTGGCCGCGTGGGTTCACGTGGGCCAGCTCCAGTGCCTGCGGCGTGAAGTCGGACAGCTTCGTCGCCGCCTCCGCAGCAACGCCCGTCGCCTGCAGGGAGATCACCGGTGGGCGCGGGTGCTTGCCGATCAGCACCTGGATCGACGTGACGCCCTGCGCGCAGGTCTCGTACGCCTCGTCGGTGCTGCACCGGTAGCCCTTGCCGACAAAGGCTGTGACGACCTGTGCGGCGGTGAGGTCCGGCAGCTTCTCCTCCGGACCCGACGACGCATTGCTGCTGGTGGTGGTGCCCGGCACGGTGGAGCTACTGGAGCTACTGGAGCTGCTGGAGCTGCCCGCCGCGTTCGGCTTGGTGTCGTCGGACTTGCTGCCCGAGCACGCCGCCGTACCGAGAGCCATCACGGCGCAGGCCAGGACGGCGGCGCCGTACCGCGGGTTCAGACCGGCACCTCGATCGCCGCGTCGAGGGCGATCGTGATCATCTCCGAGAATGTCGTCTGACGCTCCTCGGCGGTCGTCTCCTCCTTGGTGATGAGGTGGTCCGACACCGTCATGATGCCGAGCGCCCGGCGGCCGAACTTCGCCGCCAGCGTGTAGAGCGCCGACGCCTCCATCTCGATGCCCAGTACGCCGTACTCCGCGGTCCGGGAGACCAGGTCGGCCCGGTCGTTGTAGAACAGGTCGCCGGAGAACACCTGGCCGACATGCACGTTCAGCCCGGCCGCCTCGGCCGCGTCCACCGCCGCGCGGAGCAGCTGGTAGTCCGCGGTCGGTGCGTAGTCGATGCCGTGGAAGCGCAGCCGGTTCATCTGCGAGTCGGTGCTCGCGGACATCGCCACGATCACGTCGCGGACCCGGACCGCCTCGGTCAGCGCCCCGCACGTCCCGACCCGGATCAGGGTCTGTACGTCGTACTCCGCGAACAGCTCGTTCGCGTAGATGGACGCGGACGGCTGGCCCATGCCCGAGCCCTGCACGGAGATCCGCTCACCCTTGTAGGTGCCGGTGAACCCGAACATGTTCCGGATCTCGGTGTAGCAGATCACGTCGTCCAGATAGGTCTCGGCGATCCATTTGGCCCGCAGCGGATCCCCCGGGAACAGCACCCGCGGTGCGATCTGCCCCTTCTCGGCGGCGATGTGAATACTCATGCGGGGATGCTCTCACGATGCACTGTCGTGGTGCCGGGGTAGGTTGAGGCACGTGGCCTACTCCATTACCCCTGGTTCGCTAGCACTGTCCCGTTCGGTCCTGGACCGCGCCGCCGACCGCCGCCGTGACGACGACTGGCTGGAGAAGGCGTGGGCCGCCGATGACACCCAGGTGGTCGTCGTGAGCGGTGACAAGATCCAGGTCAACGAGGACCGCTCCGGACTGCGATTCGTCCCCCCGTCCGCCGCGCCCGAGGGCATCCGGATCTTCCTGGGCATCGACAGGGAGTCCGGCGCCGGCATGACCGCGGAGGGTCGGGCTGTCTTCGGCGTGCTGGTGAAGGACGAGGCAGACGAGTCGTACGGCGGTCTGCGCGAGCTCGGCGCGCTGCTGAACGACCGCGAGGCCGGCATCGCGGTCAACGTGATCGGCCTGTCCAACTGGCACGCCGTCCACACCCACTGCGCGAACTGCGGTGAGCACACCGAGGTGGTGGAGGCAGGCCACGTCCGGCGCTGTCCCAACTGTGGTCTGTCGCACTTCCCGCGCAGCGACCCGGCGATCATCGTTCTGGTCACCGACGACCAGGACCGCGCTCTGCTCGGCCGCAACGAGGCCTGGCCGGCCGGTCGGTACTCCACGCTGGCCGGTTTCGTCGAGCCGGGCGAGTCGCTCGAGGCCGCCGTACGGCGTGAGGTTCTCGAAGAGACCGGCGTGATCGTCGGAGAAGACATCGAGTACGCGGGCAGCCAGCCGTGGCCCCTGCCCGCGAGCCTCATGCTCGGGTTCTACGCGAAGGCGACGGGCTTCGACATCGAGGTGGACGAGGACGAGATCGCCGAGGCCAAGTGGTTCACCCGGGAGGACGTCCGCGCGCTGGTCGAAGCCGGCACGATGGCCCTCCCGGGTGCGATCTCGATCTCCCGCCGCCTGATCGAAGGCTGGTACGGCGAGAGCCTCACCGGCAGCTGGTGATCACCGCCCCACGTTGGACCGGGCAGCGGCGAGCCGGATCAGGACACCTTCCCAGCGCTCGACCGAACCGGACTGCTCGAGCTGGCGGAGCTTCCGGTCGACCGCGAGGACGTATGCCGCGTGACTCGGCCAGTCCGCTTTGGCGCTTGGCAGCGTGTCGGTCAGCGTGCAGCCGTAGGTCAGGAAGCGGTTCGACACGTGGCTGTCGATGTTGCCGGTCCACACTGTCGGCCTGACGTCGGACTGCGGACACGAGTCGACCGGTGGGGTGTACGACGCCAGGTTGGTCGGGTTGGTGAAGCCGTCCGGCCGCAGCAGCGTGTAGTAGGTACCGTCCGGCGTTTGCGTGAGCCGGTTGAGCCCGTGGTCGCGCAGAACAGTGGTGTGACCGCTGAGGCTGTCCACGACGAACAGCCGCCCGCCAGTCACGCCGTACAGGTAGCCGTCCCGCCAGGACAGTGCGCCGTCCTGTGAACCGGTGACTGCGCTGAACACCGGCAGCAGACGCAGTACCTCACCGGTCGACGAATCGACGACGAAGACGATGCCGTCGGCCAGACCCCAGATGTTGCCGTCCGGTCCGTAGGTCAGCTCGTTGATGCTGGCCGCACCCGGCACCGGGACGATGTCGGAGAGCACTGTGCCCGTCGACGGGTCCACCTTGATCAGGTGAGCCTCGGTGGCCTTCGGATCGGTGCCCTGACCGCCCTCGATGCTGGAGCCGGCCCACACGTTCGCACCCGCGGGCAGGATGGACGCGATCGTCTGGTCGGTCACGAGGTTGCGGTAGACCGTGTGGCTGCCTGTCGGTACGTCGTACACGGTCAGCGCGCCGCCGTACTCGCCGTAGGCCGGCGTGGTTCCGACGTACACGTGGTTGCCGTCGGGGACGACTGACACCGGCCTGTTCTGGTGGTCGCTGTCGACCAGGCTCAACAGTTCCTTCGGGTTGGTCGTGCTGTCCGGCAGCGCCGGATCCCAGAGCGACAAGCGGCCGTACGGGTAGATACCGACGTACATCTTGCCGGTGCCGTCCCAGGCCCAGCCCTCGACCTGTCCCTGGCGGGTGGTGACCGTGGACTTGCCGGTCGCCGGGTCGTAGATGGCGGTCGAGCCGTTCAGATAGACGTTGACGAACACCTTGCCCGTAACGGGGTCGGCCAGCTCGTGCATCAGCGGCGACGGCACGTACTGGAACGGTGAACTCCACTGCGCCAGCGTCCCGTCAGCCGGGTTGTAGCGGAACGTCCCACCGGAGTAGTTGCCGGCCAGGCCATAGAGAACCGGTACGCCGTTCTCGGTCACCCAGCCGTAGCCGATGGATGCGCCACGCGTCAGCGTCCGCGGCGGCGAGACCGGACCGACCGTGTTGGTGTCCAAGTCGTAGTGGGTGAGGGCCAGGGTGTTGTTGGTGAAGTAGACGCCACCGGGTCCGGCTGCGGACACGCCGCGGGCAGCGATCGGGTAGTCCATCACCTGCTGGCCGGTCGTGGCGTCGGTGTACTTGAGCTGCTCACCGGTGACCGCGTCGACCACCACGAGCCGGCTGCTGGCGTTCGCGAACACCCGGCCGCCGGCGTAGTCCAGGTCGATGAAGTCCTTGGCCGTAGTGCCCGGGGGAGTGATGTCCTCGACCGCCTTGGTGTCGACGTCGATCCGAAGCAGGCGGGCATTCGGAGTCGAGACGCCGACGAACAGCTTGCGGTGGTCGGGGTCGTAGACCGTGGACCGCGCGTACTGCTGCACCGGGTCGAGCGAGCCGTAGTCGGTGACCTGGCCGTTCGACGGGTCGTACTTGAACGCGTGCGCCGTCGGGTACGTCCCGGCGTACACATTGCCCTCCGCGTCGGCGGTGAGGCCGTAGATCTGGGACTCACCCGGGATCGGCTGGCCCAGGTCGGTCACCTCACCCGTGGCCGGGCTGTAGCGGTAGAGGTGCGCGTAGGGATACGTGCCGAGGTAGACGTCCCCGTTCGGCGTCACCACGATCGCCCAGCCGCCGGCGGCTCCCGGCAGCGGTACGGCGCGGATCAGCTCGCGGGTGTGCAGGTCCACGACGTTGAGGCGGGCGTTCTCCCCGGCGGGCACGGCGTACACGACGTCGCGTCCGTCGGGGGTGCGGCCGACCGCACCCTCCATGACGGTGAGCGAGCTGACCGGCGAGCCGAGGTCCTTGATGACGTCGTCGGCCGGCGCGAACGGCTTCGTCGGCGGACCGAGCGGCCAGGTCTCGGACGGGAACGGATCAGGTAACGGCGGTGCCGCTGTGGCGTGCGGTCCACCCGCGGCGAGCAGACCGACGGCGACGACCAAGGTCGTCAAGGCATGACCGAATTGACGGCGCGAGAACATGGGCGGACTCCCTGCGACGTAGTTCATCGCAAGGTATAACGGTCATGACCGTAAAGTCCATAACTCAGGCGATATGACCTGAGCCGGGGTGGTTCAGGCGGCGAGCTTCTCCGCGACCTGCGCCAGCGACGGGTTGGTCATCGCGGTGCCGTCGGGGAACACCACGGTCGGGACCGTCTGGTTGCCGTTGTTGATCTTCTCGACCAGCTCGGCGGCGTCCGGGACCTGCTCGATGTCGACCTCGGTGAACTCGATGCCGGCTCGCTTGAGCTGGCCCTTGAGTCGGTGGCAGTAGCCGCACCAGGGGGTCGAGTACATGGTGAAAGCCGACATCGGCGGACTCCTTGAGGAGTGGGAGGGGTTTATGTCGGGCCGCCCGTCTAGGGTGGCCTTCGACGTATTCGAACCATGCCGTAGGTGGTGCTGTTCCCGCGTGTCTCAACCCGTGAGCGACCTCACACGATCTGCTTCTGCCGAGGGCCTGCTGGAGGCTCTCGATCCGGAGCAGCGGGCCGTCGCGTCCGCGCTGCACGGGCCGGTCGTGGTGATGGCCGGCGCCGGGACGGGCAAGACGCGGGCGATCACCCACCGGATCGCGTACGGCGTGCAGACCGGGACGTTCGACCCCGTCCGCGTGCTCGCGGTGACGTTCACCCAGCGGGCGGCGGGGGAGATGCGCGGGCGGCTGGCGCAGCTCGGCGTCCAGGGCGTCCAGGCCCGCACGTTCCACTCCGCCGCCCTCCGGCAGGCCCGCTTCTTCTGGCCGAAGGTGTACGGCGGGGAGCTGCCGCCGATCGCGGACCGGAAGTTCCCGCTGCTGACCGAGGCCGCGTCCCGCTGCCGGGTCCGGGTGGACACCCCCGCGCTGCGCGACCTGGCCGGTGAGGTCGAGTGGGCCAAGGTGAGCAACGTCCGGCCGGACGACTACGCCCGCCTGGCGCCGAAGTCGTCCCGCACGCTGGCTGCGTTCGACCCGCCGACGATCGCGCGCATCTTCGCGGCGTACGAGGACGTGAAGCTGGAGCGCGGGCGGATCGACCTGGAGGACGTGCTGCTCTGTGCGGTCGCGCTGCTGGCCGAGGACGAGCGGGTGGCCGCGGAGATCCGGCGGCAGTACCGGACGTTCGTCGTGGACGAGTACCAGGACGTCTCGCCGCTGCAGCAGAGTCTGCTCGACCTGTGGCTGGGCGGCCGCGAGGACGTGTGCGTGGTCGGTGATCCGGCGCAGACGATCTACTCGTGGGCCGGCGCCGAGCCGGAGAACCTCGTGCGCTTCGCATCCCGGCATCCGTCCGCCACGGTGATCAAGCTGGTCCGCGACTACCGCTCGACGCCACAGATCGTCGACGTGGCGAACAAGATCCTCGACGCGGCCGGTCCGACCGGCCTGCCCGGCCGGGTGACGCTGCGATCGCAGAAGGAGGCCGGTCCGGCTCCGGTCTACCGCGAGTACTCCGACGAGGTCGCGGAGGCGGACGCGGTGGCACGAGCGGTCCTGAAGCTGCGGGACGAGGGCGTGGCGCTGCGCGACATCGCCGTACTGTTCCGGACCAATGCGCAGTCGGAGAACTTCGAGCAGGCGCTGGCCGAGCGGAAGATCCCGACCGTGCTGAAGGGCGCGGAGCGGTTCTTCGAGCGGGCCGAGATCCGCCAGGCCGCCGTACTGCTGCGGGGGCAGGCCAAGGCGGGGGACCTGTCGGACGACCTGGTGACGACGGTCACCGGCGTACTGGCCGGAGCTGGGTGGACGCAGGAGCCGCCGACCGGGACAGGCGCGGTCCGGGACCGGTGGGAGTCGCTGAGTGCGCTGGTGACGATGACCTCCGACTTCGCGGCCGAGCATCCGTCCGCCGGGCTGGCCGACCTGATGGCCGAGCTGGACCGGCGGGCGTCGATCCAGCACGCGCCGCTGGCCGAGGGGGTCACACTGGCGACCCTGCACGCGGCCAAGGGGCTGGAGTGGGAGTGCGTCTTCATCGTCGGGGCGCACGAGGGGACGCTGCCGATCACCTACGCCCAGACCCCAGCACAGGTGGAGGAGGAGCGTCGGCTGTTCTATGTCGGTGTGACGCGGGCGAAGCAGCAGCTGTCGATCAGTTGGTCCACGTCCCGCTCACCGGGCGGCCGCGGGACCCGCGGTCCGACCCGCTTCCTCGACCCGATCGGCGTCCGTACGGCGCGCACCGAGTGGACGCCGTCGTCGCCCACCAGCTGGGAGCGCTCGTCGAGCGCGCCACGCTCCAGCCGCCCGATCCCGAAGTGCCGGGTCTGCGGCCGCGGCCTGCTCGACCCGGGCGCTCGCAAGCTCGGCCGCTGCGAGGACTGCCCGTCCAAGATCGACCAGAAGCTGTACGACGCCCTGATCGAGTGGCGCACCGAGCAGGCCGAGTCCGAGCGGATGCCGGCGTTCGTGATCCTCACCGACGCCACGCTGACCGCCATCGCCGAGACGCGCCCGGAGGACGCGCAGGCGCTCCGCCAGATCCCCGGCATCGGCCACACCAAGCTGGCCAAGTACGGCGAGAAGATCCTCAACCTCTGCACCCGCTAGTCCGGGACCGAGTCGGCCTTCACCGCGCCGCGCTGTCCCAGCGGCTGCGGCTCACCGGTCGTACTGTCGCGGATCGTCTGCTGCTCGGACTCCGCGTTGATCTCCGCGCCGAGGAGTATTGCGTACGCCGTGAGCCACAACCACAGCATCAGGACAACCACGGCCGCCAGGCTGCCGTAGGTCTTCGCGTAGTTTCCGAACGTCTGGACGTACAGCGAGAAACCGACCGATGCGATCAGCCAGATGACGGTCGCGACCGTCGCGCCGACCGACACCCAGCGCAGCCTCGGTGCGTCACGGTCGGGGGCCACGCGATAGATGATCGCCAACGCGACGCTGATCAGCGCCAGCGCGAGAACGAAGCGAACCGCCACCAAGGCGTATCTGATCGGCGTCGCCACGTCGTCCCCGATCGCGGCGCCGGCGGCGAACAGGGTGACGGCGAGCAGCACGAAGACGATGGCGCCCAGGGTCAGGCCGAGCGCGAGCAGCTTCCGGCGGACGAACCCGCGGCTGTCCTCCTCGTCGTACGCGAGATTGACCGCGGTAACGAGGTAGCCGACGCCGCCGGAGGCACTCCACAACGCCACCACGATCGCGATCGCGAACCCGATGCCGAGGCTCCGGGGCGGCGCGGACGTCAGGGTGTCGATCTGTTGGAGCAGAAGATCCCGCCCGGACGCCGGCATGGCCGCGGCCAGGTCTTCGGCCTGGTTCCGGATCTGCACCGGGTCGGCGATCAATCCGTACGCAAGGACGGCGGCGACCATCGCCGGGAACACCGAGAGGAAGGCGAAGAACGCCACTCCGGCAGCAAGCAAAGGCACCTGGTCGGCCTTCGCCTCGGCCCACGCCCGCCGGAGGATCTGCCACCACCCGCGCGCCGGAATCTCCCTCGGCCTCTCGGCCTCGCCGCCTGGGACTGCTGCGCTCTGTTCCTTCGCCACGCCACCCCTCACTCGCTCCCCAGGTCGCCCCTGCGGGTACCCGGTGGCCAGGGCAGGAACACCCGGCCGCCGGCATCCGCTTGAGCGCAGGACTAAATCTCTTGCCAGGCACGGGATCCGGGGCGCACCCTGGAGGACGTGCCGCGTTCTGCTCCTGGCAGACGTGGCAGTTAGGTGACAGAGGCAACGATCCCGGAGCGTGCGGATGGCGTCCCGGAGCGTGCCGGAAGGCTGTGCCGGCAGCTAGATCCGGTCGTCGCAGCGGCAACTTCCGGCCAACTTCGCGAACTGGCGATAAATAGTTTGCGGGCTCCGACGCGGACGGCGTACTGTTCTTTCTGCGGTCGAAGCCTGGCCGAAAACTTCAAACAACCATAGCGATCGAGCTAACCGCCCGCTTCGCAACAACGAGAGGAGGTGCCCTGGAAATGATCACCAACACGGTCAAGAAGCCGTTCAGCGACGCTGCCGCGCTGCCGTGCGCCCCGATTCAGGGTGCCTCGCCGCGTCTGCACGTCGCGACCGTTGTGCTCATGGCTTCCGGCTTTGCCCAGATCAAGGGCGGAGCTGTCGGCGATGTGAAGTTCGGCGGTTCGGGTTCTCGAGCATGGAGTCCACCGGTCTGACAAGCGTCAGAGCCGGCACCTCCAGGCCGCGGAACCCACCAAAGGGTCCCGCGGCCCTTTTGTTTGTCCACAGATTTGGCGATTACCAACCGGTAATCGTCACCGACGACAAGAGACCAGCATCCAAAAGTCACTGGGAGGTGACCGGAATGAGCGTTAGCTTCCTCGATGTCTTCACCGAGGTTGCAACGTCGCAGGACCTGCCCTGTCGGTCCTACGCGCCAGAACTCTTCTTCGCCGAATCGCCGGCGGACGTCGAGTACGCAAAGTCTCTCTGCACGACCTGCCCGCTGAAGGCCGAGTGCCTGGCCGGAGCGCTCGAGCGTTCCGAGCCGTGGGGAGTGTGGGGTGGCGAGCTGTTCGTCCAAGGTGTGGTGGTTCCGCGCAAGCGGCCCCGTGGGCGTCCCCGCAAGAGCGACACCGTTACCGCAGCCTGAACGACACCCAACCATCCGAAACGAGTCCGAACGATGACGACCCAGACTTTCTCTAGGAGCACCGAAATGCATTTACTCAATGAAGATCTCGCCCGTGCTCACTGTCGGGCTTCACTGAAGGCCGCAGAGCAGAACCGGCGCTTCCGCCTCGCTCACCAGATCGAGAAGGCGCAGAAGCAGGCCGAGCGGGCAGGCCGGCGAGCTGAGAGGGCCAGCGCACGTGCGCGCCTCGCACTCGCCCGCCTCGTCTGATCCACCCAGCATCACCAGCCTGACCAGCTGAAACCGAGGGGCGGCACCCACAGGGGTGCCGCCCCTTCAGCGTTCCTGGATCAGCAGCTGCTGCAGCCCGACCAGCGTGATTCCGCTGACGATCTCGTGTCGCGCGATCATCCCGGGTACGTCGTCCAGCGGGATCCACTCGATCCGGTCCGACTCGTTCCGCTCGGTCGGCTCCCCGATCCGAACCGCCGTACGGGCACGGAACACGAAGTGCCGGGAGTCCATGATCCCGGCGGCGGGCTCCGACCGGATCAGCTCGGTGAGCCCGTCCGCCCGCCACCCGGTCTCCTCCTCGAGTTCCCGCGCCGCCGCGGCCTCCGGGCTCTCACCGGCCTCGATGATCCCCATCGGCAGCTCCCAGGCCCACGTGTCGGTCAGGAACCGATGCCGCCACATCAGCAGCACGTGTTCATCCCGGGTGACGACCGCGGCGGCGATGTCCTTCAGCCGTACGGCGTGATAGTCGAACCGCCTCCCGTCGGGTTGCTGGACGTCCAAGCGCCGTACGCTCAGCCATCGATTACCCCAGACCTCGGCCTCGCCGTGAATCAGCCATCGCACCCGGTGCAGACTAGTGCCATGGCGAGTGCTACCTGTGCGTTGTGTGGTCAGCAGGCGGAGTCGGAGGACGTGCCGCTGACCTGGATGACCTCGATCGAGGACGGCCGCAAGCTGTTGTACTGCGACCGCTGTGCCCGGGAGAACGTCCGCAGCATCGAGGGCAAACTCGACTCGGTCTACTGGTGAATCAGTACTGATCGGGGACCCGCATCGCGGGTCCGCCGACGTGCAGCCCGAGCGGCTCCGCGCGTCCCTTCGGCTCCTCCCACGCCTCCTGCCGGCCGAGAACGGTCAGATCGAGGTACCGGTAGCAGTTGTGGAAATCCTCGATGCCACGTCCGAACGTCGAGTACGTGTGGAACACCTCGTCGTCGACCCGCAGGAACGTGCTGATCCCGGGCAGCTCCTCGCCGTTCATATCGGCGGTCCAGGGCCCGCCTGACCACGGCGTACCCTTCTCGTTCGCCAGTTGCTCCTGCGTGCGGAAGTGCAGCAGCACCGGCGCGACCCGGTCGTCCAGCGTGGCGTGGAAGTCGTAGTTGAAGTCGCTCCCGTACGACGAGAACCACGGGAACGTCCAGCCCAGCCGCTCCTTGAACGCCGCGATCTTCGGGTACGGCGCCCGCGACACCGCCACGAGCGACGTGTTGCGCACGTACAGCTGGCGAAGGTTGCCGATCTCGTCGGCGGCGGACGAGCAGCTCGGGCATCCCTCGTCCCAGTCCGGGCCGAACATGAAGTGGTGGATCACCAGCTGGTCCCGCCCGTCGAACAGGTCCAGCAGCCCGACCTCGCCGTTCGGCCCCTCGAAGACGTACGGCTTGTCCATCCGGACCATCGGGAGCCGCCGGCGCACGGCGTTCAGACGGTCGCGCGCCCGCGTGACCTCCTTCTCCAGCCTCAGCAGCTCCAGACGGGCGGCGAGCCAGTCCTCCGGCGCAACGATCTCGGGCAGGTTTCCGAACGTCGTCATCGTTCGAAGATAGTCCCGGTCGGTGTCGATACCAGACCGGTCCACTCGACGCAGTAAGTGACAGCACCCCTGCGGAAGGACCGGATCATGACCATCGAGGCCGACATGGTGGCGACCAGCAGACGGCAGTGGATCGCGCTGGGTGTCCTGTGCCTCGCCACGCTGCTGGTGTCACTGGACCTGTTCGTGATGCTGCTCGCGGTCCCGGCCGTGACCAAAGCCCTCGGCGCCACGAGCAGCCAGCAGCTGTGGATCCTGGACGTGTACGGGTTCATGGTGGCCGGCCTGATGATCACGATGGGCACCCTCGGTGACCGGCTCGGTCGCCGTCGGCTGCTGCTGATCGCGGCTGCCGTGTTCGGGATCGCCTCGGTCGTCGCGGCGTACTCGGTCAATCCCGGCATGCTGATCGGGGCTCGCGCGGTGCTCGGCATCGCCGGCGCGGCGATCGCGCCCTGCACGCTGTCCCTGATCTCCACGCTGTTCCCGGACGAGCGTCAGCGGGCGAAGGCGCTCGGCGTCTGGGCCGGCTGCTTCACGGTCGGTGCGGTGGTCGGCCCGATCGTCGGCGGCGTCCTGCTCAACCACTTCTGGTGGGGCTCGGCGTTCCTCATCGGCGTACCGGCGATGGTCGTGCTGCTGGTCGTAGGGCCGTTCCTGCTCCCGGAGTACCGCAACGAGAAGGCGGGGCGGATCGACATACCGAGTGTGCTGCTGTCGCTGGCGGCGATCCTGCCGGCGATCCACGGTCTGAAGCACCTCGCCTCGCACGGCGCCGGTGTGCAGTCGATCGGCGCGCTGGTGGTCGGTGTGGTGTTCGGCTGGATCTTCGTACGGCGGCAGCGTCGCCTGGACGACCCGCTGGTCGACGTACGGCTGTTCACGCGGCGGACGTTCAGCGTGACGCTCGGGAGCATGCTGGCGTTCTCGATGCTGTCCGGTGGCGTGATGGTGTTCGTGGCGCAGTATTTCCAGCTGGTCCAGGGGATGACCCCGCTGGCCGCCGGGCTCGCACTGGTCCCGGGCATGCTGACGACGACCGTCGCCTTCCAGGTGGCGCCCCGGCTGGCCCAGCGGATCCGGCCGAGCGTGCTGATCCCGGCGGGGATCGCGTTCACGGTCCTCGGCATGGTCATGATGTCGCAGGCGACGTCCACGACGGTTCTGGCGATCGCCTTCGCGATCCAGTGCGTCGGCCCGGCGCCGCTCGTCACGCTCGGCACGAACCTGGTCATCGGCTCGGTGCCGCCGGAGAAGGCCGGCTCGGCCGGTGCTCTGACGCAGACCAGCAACGAGTTCGGCTACTCGCTCGGCATCGCAGTACTGGGCAGTGTGGTGACTGCGGCGTACCGCGGCCACATGGACGGCCGCGGCGGCAACTCACTGGGCGAGGCGATCGCCCAGGGCGCCACGGGGGACCTGCTGGACCAGGCGCGCGACGCCTTCACCAGCGGTCTCCACCTCGCCGCAGGCATCACCGCAGTGGCTCTGGCGGCCGTCGCGGTCCTGCTGGCCGTCACGCTGCGCGCGATCCCGGCCCTCAGTCGTCGGTGAAGCCGGGCAGGAGCTCCTCCAGCACGGTGCGGAACGGGGCTTCCGCCTCGAGCTGCGACAGTACGGCGATGCCGCCGATCCAGACGCGGTGGATCAGCAGGTACGACGGGGGCAGGTTGAGGCGAAGAGCGAGCGACGCGTTGGGAGACCGGAAGTCACCGGTCCGGTTCGCCTGCGCGCGCATCCAGGCCCGGCTGAACTGGAACGTTTCCTCGCGCGCCGGCTCCGCGAACGGCGCCAGGTAGTCCATCAGCTGCTCCGGGTCGATCTCCATCCGCGGCTTGATGAAGCCCTCGGCCTTGAGCCCGTCCCGGACCGCCTCGCCGTCGCCCTTCAGCGAGATCCGCAGCAACCGCCCGATCGCTGGCGGCAGGCCGTCCGGGAGCCGCGCGCACAGCCCGAAATCGACCACGCCGAGCCGCCCGTCGGCCATCACCCGGAAGTTCCCCGGATGCGGATCCGAGTGCAGCAGACCGGCGTACTTCGGCCCGCTGAACATGAACCGGACGTACTTCAGGCCGATCGCGTCCCGCTCCTCCTTGGTGCCGTCGGTGATGTACGACGACAGCGGGCGGCCCTCGATCCACTCGGACACGATGACCGTGGGGGAGTGCTTGATGACCCGCGGTACGACGAACTCCGGGTGGTCCTTGAACGCATCCGCGTACTGCTGCTGGGCCTGTGCCTCGCGGTCGTAGTCGAGCTCCTCGCCGATCCGCTCCTGGAGCTCCGCGACGAGCGGCTTCACCTCGAGACCAGGGACCACCGCGCCGATCGTCCGCGCGAACCGTCCGAGCTGCCTGAGGTCCGACCGGAGCGCTTCCGCGGCGCCCGGGTACTGCAGTTTGACCGCGACCTCGCGGCCGTCCTTGAGCCGGCCGCGGTGCACCTGACCGATCGACGCGGCCGCCGCGGGCAGGTCGTCGAACTCCTCGAACCGGTCCCGCCAGCGCTTGCCCAGCTCCCGCGACAGGATCGTGTGCACGGTCGAGGCCGGCATCGGCGGGGCGGAGTCCTGCAACTTGGTCAGGGTCGCCCGGTACGGCGCCGCGAGCTCCTCCGGCATCGCGGACTCCATCAGGCTGAGCATCTGCCCGAACTTCATCGCGCCGCCCTTGAGCTCACCCAGGACGGCGAACAACTGATCGGCCGTCCGCCGCTGGAACTCGGCGAACACGGCCTCGGCGGGAGCGCCGCCGATGCGCTTGCCCAGGCCGACCGTCGCCCGCCCGGCGGCACCGAGGGGGAGGCTGGCAAGTTTCGCGGTCCGGCTCAGCGCTTTGCGAGGAAGGTCCGACACACCTCCATTCTGTCCGGTCGCCCAAGCCGGGACGCACCAGGGGCGGTGCCCGGCACAGACAGCGTGCCGGGCACCGCCCCTACGACGTGGTGCGTCAGGCCTTGCCGAGGATCCGGTTCAGGTTCGTACCGCACTCGGGGCACTTGGCCTTCGCCATGCGCGTGCCCTTGTCGTTGACCTTGACCTCGCCGTCGGCGGTGCGCTTGGCCTTGCACTTGACGCAGTAGAACTCGCCGCTCCAGGTCTCTGCCATGAGGGCCCTCTCCTTGCTTGAATTCCAGCCCGGGGTCTCGCCCCGGGCAGTCGTTGGATGCTGAACGGCAGACCGTCCTGCCGTAGGCCGTGCGGCCCAGTCGGGATTCACCCTACGGCC
Source organism: Kribbella pratensis (assembly GCF_004365355.1). Taxonomy (GTDB): domain Bacteria; phylum Actinomycetota; class Actinomycetes; order Propionibacteriales; family Kribbellaceae; genus Kribbella. The sequence continues at coordinate 1,036,300 of NZ_SODP01000003.1, forward strand.
TCCTGGCGCAGGCTCAAGCGCACCTCACGGTCAGCGCGCCGCCTGAATCCCGGGGGGAAAGCCCTTACCGAAACTTTCGCCGGCACGGAACAGGCTCCCGGTGATCCGCCTCCGGAGCAGCTCGGCTTCCCCTCCGAGCGGCCCCGGAGGCGGTCCGGGAGCCTGTTGCAGATGACGCTAGGAGGCGACGGCCGTGCAGGCAAGCCCGCGTTGTCCACGCCTGTGGATAACTCTGTGCGCAACCTGTGGGGCGCGCCGCCCGACGCTGTGGACGGGCGGGGGAACAGGATGTGAACAACGCGGGTCAGCAGGTTCAAGATCTGGCACCTGACCTGCGGAAACGCCGATGCACAGGATGTGGACCGAAGAAAGTTGTCGGATTCGGGGGGTACATTTTTGAGCCATGGCCGACTCCCCACCGCGCCCGATCCCGCCGTACGTGGATATCCGGCGCAGCAAGCGCCGCAAGCGCACGGTCAGTGCGTACCGCGACGGTGAGCGGGTGGTCGTGCTGATGCCCGACCGGTTGTCCGCCGCCGAGGAGGCGCGCTGGGTCGAGACCATGCTGGCGCGGCTCGAGAAGCAGCGCAGCCGGTCGCGCGTGTCGGACGAAAAATTGTTGGCCAGAGCACACGAACTCGCGTGTCGTCACCTCCCAGAAGTGCCCGAACCTGCGTCTGTGAGGTGGGTTTCGAACCAAAACAGACGGTGGGGATCCTGCACTCCGGCGGACAGATCCATCCGTTTGTCGACCAGATTGCAGTCGATGCCGGCCTGGGTCGTCGACTACGTGCTGGTCCACGAGCTCGCTCATCTGATCGAGCCGACCCACAACGCCACCTTCTGGGACCTCGTCCACCGATACCCGAAGGCCGAGCGCGCCGAGGGATACCTCGAGGGCATCTCCGCCGCCTCCTCCCTAAACCTCGACGACTTCTAACCCCACCACCCCACCAACGCCCCACCCCGCGCCCCGCCCCCGCGCCCCGCCCCCGCGCCCCGCCCCCCGCGCCCCGCCCCCCGCGCCCCGCCCCCCGCGCCCCACCCCCCGCGCCCCGCCCCCCGCGCCCCGCCCCCCGCGCCCCACCCCCCGCGCCCCACCCCCCGCGCCCCCCCCCCGCGCCCCACCCCCCGCCCCCGTCGCGCCCCGTCGCGCCCCCGCCCCGCCCCCGTCGCGCCTCGGGCGGCGCTCGCCGGCGACTTTGAGCACCGGCCAACCGTTTGTGCGTCCCCGAAGTGGTTGGTGGGTGCTCAAAGTGGGGTTCCGGAGGGGCGATCCGCGCGCTCGTACGGCGTACGGGAAAGGGTGGGGTAGGGCTAGCCCCAGGGTCGACTGGGTGGCTTCCTCCATGGCCGGGACCGGTCCCGGCCGGTCAGGCTTTTGCCCGTAGCCAGCGTCACGCCAGGAGCGCTGGGTGGGGTGCCCGAGGGGGCGCAGAGGGGCAGGGAAGCATGGCCAGGGGACAGATCACGGTACGGGCGGCGCGCTGGAGTGCCACCCATCCGTGGCGGGCGATCGCGATGTGGGTTGTCGTCGTGGTCGCGTGTTTCGCGCTCGGCTCGATCACCGGAACCAAGGAGTCGAAGAACGAGGGCGATATCGGTGAGGTGACCCGGGCGGACAACATCGTCAAGTCCGGCAACTTCGACGACCCGGACGTGGAGAGCGTGCTGATCACGGCGCCGTCCGGACAGCTCGACCAGACCGCGGCGACCAAGGCCGCCGGCGTCGTGATCCAGCGCATGCGCGCCCTCGGTGGGGTCGCGGAAGTGGCGCAGCCGATGCCGTCGCCGAAGAAGGAGGCGGTGATCGTCAGGGTCACCCTGAAGGACGCCGCCGAAGGGGCCGACGCCGATGCGCGGGTGCAGCCGTTGCTCGACACCACCGCCCAGGTGCAGAAGCAGTATCCGGATCTCCGGATCGAAGAGGTCGGTGGACTGTCCATCGACAAGGCGCTCAACGAGACGCTGGGCAAGGACTTCAAGCGGGCGGAGATGTTCAGCCTGCCGGTGACGCTGGCGATCCTCTTGATCGCGTTCGGCGCACTGATCGCCGCGTCGGTGCCGTTGCTGCTCGCGCTGTCCGCAGTAGCAGCAGCGATCGGCTTGGCGGCCGCGGCATCACAGCTCGTACCCGCGGTCGACGCGGTCAACAGCGTCATCCTGCTGATCGGTATGGCGGTCGGCGTCGACTACTCGCTGTTCTATCTCCGGCGTGAGCGCGAGGAGCGCGCCAAGGGTCGTGGTCACGTCGACGCGGTCGAGATCGCCGCGGCGACGTCGGGACATGCGGTCGTCGTCTCGGGTACGGCGGTCATCATCTCGATGGCGGGGCTGTTCCTCGCTCGCGATGCGGTCTTCTCGTCCTTCGCGGTCGGCTCGATCCTCGTCGTCGCGGTTGCCGTCGTCGGTTCGCTCACCGTGCTCCCCGCCGTACTGGCGAAGCTCGGTCGGTGGGTCGATCGGCCGCGGATCCCGCTCGTGTGGCGGTTGACGGCATCGAAGGGCCAGCCGCGGTTCTGGCCGACAGTGCTGAAGCCGGCGCTGAAGCACCCGGTCGCCACGCTGCTCATCGCCGTCACCGCGCTGCTCGCGGTTGCCTCGCCGGCGCTGGGGATGCAGTTGAAGTTCCCGGGCACCGAGGATCTACCCCGGACGACGTCGGTGATGAAGGCGTACGACCGGCTCACCGCGGCGTTCCCGAGCACGGGCACGAGCCACGAGGTCGCCGTACGGGCGCCGGCCAATCAGGCGCCTGCGGTCAAGGCGGCGCTGGCCGACCTGATGCAGCGCACGAAGGACGACAAGCTGTTCGCGGCGGACGGTCTTGAGGAGCCGCGGGTCTCCAAGGACGGCACGGTGACGACGCTCGAGGTCGCCACGCCGTACGAGGGTGGCAGCCAGCAGGCTCGGGACTCGCTGACCAAGCTGCGCAAGGAACTGATGCCGGAGACGGTCGGCAAGGTGCCGGGCGTGGAGTACGCCGTCGGCGGGTTCGTGGCCGCGGACGTCGACTATGCGGCGCACACGCGGGAGAAGTTGCCGCTGGTGATCGGGTTCGTGCTGCTGCTGACGCTGATCGTGATGATGGTGACGTTCCGCTCGGTGGTCGTCGCTGTGACCGCGATCGGGCTCAACCTGCTGAGCGCGGGAGCGGCGTACGGCGTCGTCACCGCGGTCTTCCAGAACACTTGGGCCGAAGGGCTGCTGCACTTCCGGTCGAACGGCGCGGTCGTCAGTTGGCTGCCATTGTTCCTCTTCGTGGTGCTGTTCGGTCTGTCGATGGACTACCACGTGTTCGTCGTCAGCCGGATCCGTGAGGCCGTACTGCGGGGCGTTCCGACCAGGCAGGCTGTTGCCGAGGGCATCACCGGCTCGGCCGGCGTGGTGACCAGCGCGGCGGCGGTGATGATCGGGGTGTTCGCGGTCTTCGCCACGCTGAGCACGCTGGACATGAAGCAGCTCGGAGTCGGTCTGGCGGTCGCGATCCTGATCGATGCGACGATCATCCGCGCAGTCATCCTGCCAAGCGCGATGATCCTCCTCGGTGACACCAACTGGTGGGCCCCGAAGTGGCTACGGGGCAAGCGCCCCAAGCACGGCTCGCCACTCCCGCCGGCACCGGAGGAGGAACGCGAACTGACTCCCGTCGGCTGACGACAACTCAGCTGCGGGCCCGACGCCCCACCCGAAACGCTTCGGGTGGGGCGTCCGCGTCGTGGAGGATGGGTCCAGGCGAGCCCAGGTCCTGGGGAATTGGCGTCCGACGCACTTGCGGTCCGGCGATCGCACCGTCCGGATGGCGATCGACGACTGTTCCGCGGCCGGCACAGACTGCGACGCCCCGACGCGTTGCGCAGTCGGATATGCGGGGGGGGGGGACACGTTCTCGCGGGTCGAAACAGCTAATTGCCTGTTCAAGGCCCCCATTTCCTGTTCAAGCCCCGGCGCTCCCTCTTCAGACCTGGCTATTCGGGGGCGGAGCGGCGGGCTCGGTGGGCGGCGGCTTTGACGCGGCTTTGGCATTGGGGGGAGCAGAAGCGGCGTTGGCCGTTTTTGGAGACGTCTACGAAGACGCGGTCGCATTGGGGGGCTGCGCAGACGCCTAGACGGCCGGCTAGGTCACTGCCGACGGCAAGGGCCAGGCCGGCGGCGCAGCCGGCTGCCCAGCCGTTGGCCAGTTGTTCGTCGGGGCCGTGGAAGTGGAGGCTCCAGGGGCGGTCACGGCCGCGATCGAGCTGAGGACGGGCGTTGGTGTCCACGAGAAGCGCGTTGATCTCCGTCGCGGCGGTGTCCAGGTCGTCGGCTGCGGCGGCTTCGAAGATCAGCCGCATCCGGCCGGCCAGCTGCTTGAGGCGACGGGCGTCGTCCACCGGTACCGACTTCGGGGGATGACCGATCGCGGTCAGGGCCTGTGCCACGGCTTCGGTGATCGCTGCGGGGTCGTCGGCGGGCGCGGCGTACGCGACGCCGCCGGAGTACCCCGGGGTCAGCCGGTTCACGTACTCGACCGACGCCGCCAGCACACTCCTGGCGTGACTATCAAAAGACACTTGACCGGTCATGGGTCCTCTCCGTAGGCTCTCGCGTGACCGATCATATCCGTTTAGACAGTCATGGAGTCGTGATGAGCGCTGTTGCCACGCTGACCGGACCCTGGCGAGGGCTGTCCCGGACTGTCTGGATCCTGGTCGTCGCCCGCGCGGTGAACCGGATCGGCGCGTTCACGCTCCCGTTCCTCGGCGTGGTGCTCACGGTCGAGTTCGGCGCCTCGCTCGGTCAGACCGGCCTGATCCTCGCGGTCTTCGGCGCCGCGACGATCCCGTCCCGGCTGCTCGGCGGCCAGTTGGCCGACCGACTCGGTCGGCGCCTGACGATCGTGCTCGGCCTGAGCGGCTGCGCGATCGCCCAACTCTGGATCGCGCTGAGCCACACGTTGTGGTCGGCGGTGCTCGCCACGATCCTGCTCGGCCTCGCGTTCGAGATCTACGAGCCGCCGAGCCAGGCGATGATCGCCGACGTCACCGAGCCGTCCGACCGCCCCGCAGCCTACGGTCTCTACAGCGCCGCACTCGCCGCGGCCGGTGTCCTGGCCGGCCTGCTCGCGGCTGCGATCAGCCATGGCGACCTCCGCTGGCTCTTCGTCGCAGACGCGATCACCTGTCTGTCTTGCGCCGCGCTGGTCGCACTCGCCCTCCAGAGCGACGCACGGCTGGGAACCGACAAGGCGACGGCGGCTGGTCCGGCGGTCCCAGTGCCGCCGGACGAGCGGCAGCAGGTGGTCTCGGTGTGGCGTGATCGCCGGCTGCTGCTTCTCCTCGCCGGCGGCACGATCTTTGCGACCATCTACATGCAGATCATCATCGGTTTGCCGCTGACGCTGCTCGAACAAGGTCTCCCGAAGTCCGGCATCGGAATCATCCTGGCCATCTCCGCGATCACCCTGATCGCCGCGCAACGACTGCTCCGGGTGCAGAACCTGGACGACTTCCGATCGATCTCCATCGGCTACGTCCTACTCGCCGCAGGCTTGGTTGTCTGCGCAGTCGCCGGCTCCTTGGCAGTCTTCGTGATCGCCGCGATCCTCTGGAGCCTCGGCGACCTGTTCCTCCTGACCCGCTACCTCACGCAGGCCTCGGGCCTCGCGCCCGATCAGGCCCGCGGCCGCTACCTGGCCGTCTTCGGACTGAGCTGGGGGATCGCGACCACGATCGCCCCGCTCACAGTCACCCAACTTCTGGAGAGCGCCGGCCCGAGAGGGCTCTGGCTGACAAGCGCAGCGGTCGCGGTCGCACTCGCAGTACTCCAGCCGTGGTTCAGGAAGAGACTGGCTCCAGCCTGACGGTCAGGCCCTTCGCGACGGGCGTGTTGCTGCCCTTCGCGACGTCGTCGGCCGACATCAGCACGTTGGTCTCCGGGTAGTACGCCGCTACGCAGCCTCGAGCCGTCGGGTAGGACACCAGCCGGTAGTTCGAGGCGCGCCGTTCGACCCCTTGGAACTCGCTCACGATGTCGACGTACGCTCCGTCCTCGAGACCGAGCTCGGCCAGGTCGTGCGGGTTCACGAAGACGACCTCGCGTGTCCCGTTGACGCCGCGGTAGCGGTCCTGGAGGCCGTAGATCGTGGTGTTGAACTGGTCGTGACTGCGCATGGTCTGCAGCAACAGCCGGCCCGGCTCAGTCGGCAACCAGGTGAGGTCGTTGGCGGTGAACTGCGCCCGCGCGTCGGACGTCTTGAACTCACGCTTGTCCCGCGCCGCGTGCGCCAGCAGGAACCCGCCGCCGTTCGCCCGCAAGCGGTCCTCGAAGTCCTCGTACCCGTCGGCGACCCGCCCGATCCGCTGCCGGATCAGGCTGTAGTCGTCCGCGAAGTCGGCCCACGGGATCTGGCCGACCTCCGGCACCACGGCCCGCGCCAGCCCGCAGATGATGCCGATCTCCGACTTCATCTCCGGACCCGGAGGAATCAGGTTGCCGGTCGAGAGGTGTACGGCGCCTTGTGAGTCCTCGACGGTGACCGACTGCGGACCGGCTGCCGTGTGGTCGTGGTCGGTGCGTCCGAGCGTCGGCAGGATCAGCGCCTCGCGACCGATGACCGTGTGCGACCGGTTGAGCTTCGTCGACACGTGCACGGTCAGATCGCAGGCACGCAGCCCGCGATGCACGACCTCGGTGTCCGGCGTCGCGGAGGCGAAGTTCCCGCCCATCCCGAAGAACACGCGGACGGCGCCGTCCCGCAGCCGCTTCACCGTCTCCGCCGCGTCGATGCCGTGCTCGCGCGGCGAGGTGAAGGAGAACTCGGAGTCGAGCTTGTCCAGGAACACGTCCGGCATCTTCTCCCAGATGCCCATGCTGCGGTCGCCCTGCACGTTCGAGTGACCGCGCACCGGGCACGGGCCGGCGCCCGGCTTGCCAATATTGCCCTGCAGGAGAAGGACGTTGACGATCTCGCTGATCGTCGCGACAGCCTCGCGGTGCTGCGTCAGGCCCATCGCCCAGCAGATCACCGTCGCCTTGGACTTGATGAACCGCTGGGTGAGCTCCTCGATCTCGGCGCGCCGCAGTCCGGTCGCCTGCTCGACCGCCGGCCAGTCGATCTCGGTGTTGTGCTTGGCGTAGAGCTCGAACCCGCTGGTGTGGGAGTCGATGAAGGACTTGTCCAGAACGGTGCCCGGGTCGGCCGCCTCGGCCTGGAGCAGAAGGTGGCCGATGGCAAGGAAGAGCGCCTGGTCACCGCCGAGCCGGATCTGCAGGTGCTGGTCGGCGAGCTTCGTGCCCTTGCCGATCCAGCCGCGCGCGGCCTGCGGGTTCTTGAAGTTCATCAGGCCGGGCTCGGGCAGCGGGTTGACCGAGACGATATCGCCGCCGTTGCGCTTGGCGATCTCGAGGTGGCTGAGCATCCGCGGTGCGTTGGTGCCCGGGTTCTGGCCGACGACGACGATCAGCTCGGCCTCTTCCAGCATCTCCAGCGTGACGGCACCCTTACCGCTGCCGATCACCTTCGACAGCGCCGTACCCGAGGATTCGTGGCACATGTTCGAGCAGTCGGGCAGGTTGTTCGTGCCGTAGGCGCGGACGAAGAGCTGGTAGAGGAACGCGGCCTCGTTGCTGGTCCGACCGGAGGTGTAGAACACGGCGTCGTTCGGGTCGACGAGGGCCTTCAGATGCCGCGCAACGACCTGGAACGCCTCGTCCCAGCCGACCGGCTCGTAGTTGGTCGCACCGGCCCGGAGCAGCATCGGCTCGGTGATCCGGCCGAGCTTGCCGAGCTCGAACTCCGAGATCTCGTTCATCGCCTCGACCGAGTGCTCTGCGAAGAACTCCCGGGGAACCCGCTTGCGGGTCGCCTCCCAGGCCACCGCCTTGGCGCCGTTCTCGCAGAACTCGGCCGCGTGCTTGCGTTTGTGGTCGGGATCGGGCCAGGCGCAGGACGGGCAGTCGAACCCGCCGTCCTGGTTCATCTTCAGGAACACCTTGCCGGTCCGCGCGGGACCCATCTCCCGGAAACCGAACTTGAACGATGAGAGCACCGCGGGGACGCCCGCGGCCTTCTTCTTCGGGTGCTCGATATCGACCATGTTTCAACCATAGGTCCACCTATCGGCAGCCGCAGGTCTGATAGGCACACTTGTGGATAAATGGCGTGTCCCGCCATACAGCCCCCGTGGGTTGTGTGTCCCTATCCCATAGTGCGCGGTGGCCTGGATTTCTACAGTCATCAGCCATGGAGACCCGTCGAGCCCTCGTCACCGGTGCCGCGTCAGGCATCGGCGCCGCCTGCGCCCAACGCCTGGCCGCGGACGGCGTCCACGTGATCGCCGTGGACTTCGACCAGGCCGGTCTGGACGGCGTCGAGACGATTCTGACTGACCTGTCCGACCTGGAGCGACTGTCGGAGCTGCCGGCCGACGTCGACATCCTGGTGAACAACGCCGGCGTACAGCAGGTCGCACCGGTCGAGCAGTTCCCGCCGGAGCGGTTCAGCTACATCATCCGGCTCATGCTCGAGGCGCCGTTCCGGCTGATCCGGCAGACGCTTCCGCACATGTACGGCGCCGGCTGGGGCCGCGTGGTGAACATCAGCTCGGTCCACGGCCTCCGGGCCAGCCCGTTCAAGGCGGCGTACGTCGCGGCGAAGCATGGGCTGGAGGGCCTGAGCAAGGTCGTCGCACTGGAGGGCGCGGCGCATGGAGTGACCAGCAACTGCGTCAACCCGGCCTACGTCCGCACGCCGCTGGTCACCGCGCAGTTGGCGGACCAGGCCGCGACGCACGGCCTGTCCGAGGCAGAGGTGCTGGACAAGGTCCTGCTCGAACCGGTCGCGGTGAAGCGGCTGATCGAACCGGCCGAAGTGGCGGAGCTCGTGGCCATGCTGTGCGGCCCGGCATCCGCCTCCATCACGGGGAGCTCGTTCGTACTCGACGGCGGCTGGACCGCCCACTAGCTAGGAGCCCGCCCAATGACAGCTACAGAACCGGTCCGCACCCGTACGTCGATCGTGCGGGTGGTGGGAGCGAGTCTCGTCGGTACGACGGTCGAGTGGTACGACTTCTTCCTCTACGGCGTCGCCGCATCGGTGGTGTTCGGCGACCTGTTCTTCCCGAAGGGCGAGGAGCTCAGCGGGACGTTGCTGAGCTTCGCCACCTTCGCAGTCGGCTTCTTCGCGCGGCCGATCGGCGGCGTGGTGTTCGGGCACTTCGGTGACCGGCTCGGACGCAAGCAGCTGCTTGTGCTGTCACTGCTGATGATGGGGTTCGCCACCTTCGCCATCGGCCTGCTGCCGACGTACGCGCAGGTCGGCTCGCTCGCACCGATCCTGCTGACGGTACTGCGGCTCATCCAGGGCTTCGCGCTCGGCGGCGAGTGGGGTGGCGCCGTACTGATCGTGTCCGAGCACGGTGACCCGGCCAGGCGCGGTTTCTGGGCGTCGTGGCCCCAGGCCGGTGCCCCCGCGGGTCAGTTGATCGCGAACGGCGTGCTGGCGGGACTGGCTGCGTTCCAGTCGGACGCTGACTTCAATGCGTGGGGTTGGCGCATTCCGTTCCTGCTGTCCGCAGTACTGGTGCTGGTCGGGCTGTGGGTACGGCTGCGGATCGAGGAGTCGCCTGTGTTCCAGGAGGCCCGGGCCAAGCAAGAGCCTGCGGACAAGCTGCCTTTGCTTGAGGTGCTCACGCGGTACCCACGTGAGGTGCTGACGGCGATGGGTGCGCGGATGGCGGAGAACGTCAGCTACTACATCTTCACGATCGTCATCGCGACGTACGCGAAGGAACAGCTGGGGATGGGCAAGTCGTTCGCTCTCAATGCAGTACTGATCGGTGCTGCCATCCACTTCTTCGCAATCCCGGCGTGGGGCGCTCTGTCGGACCGCATCGGTCGCCGGCCGGTCTATCTGATCGGCGCTGTCGGAGTGGGAGTTTGGGTGTTCGTCTTCATTGCGCTGGTCGACACTCGCAACTTCGCATTGGCCACGCTGGCGGTGACAGTGGGTCTGATCCTGCACGGCGCGATGTACGGACCGCAGGCGTCGTTCTTCACCGAGTTGTTCGGCACGAGGGTGCGGTACTCCGGTGTCTCGGTCGGCTACCAGCTCGCGTCGATCATCGCGGGCGGTCTGGCGCCGTTCATCGCGGTGGCGCTGCTCAAGGCGTACGACTCGGGCTATGCGATCGCCGTGTACGTCGCAGCGTGTGCAGTGGTCTCGGTGGTCGCAGTGACGTCGTACTCCGAAACGCACCGCCGGGATCTCACTACTCTGTAGAACCATGGAGGAGCTTCTGCGGCTGCTGGCCGAGGATGCGCCCGGGAGTGAGTTGGCCCGGGCGGCGGGCGAGGACGCGGTGGCACGCGACCTCGCCCTGCGCATCCGGGCCGGCATGGACGCGAGCAAGAAGCGTGAGGCCGAGCTGTCCGCACTGGTCGACGTAGCGCGCGAATTGGCGTCGGCGCGCGACCCAGGCGGCGTACTCGACACGATCGTGCACCGCGCCCGCACTCTGATCGGCACGGACGTCGCATACCTGACGCTGTATGACGAGACGCGTGGTGACACGTACATGCGTGCCACTGACGGCTCGGTGTCGGCTGCCTTCCAGCAACTGCGACTGCCTCTGGGCGCTGGACTCGGCGGACTGGTCGCGGAGACGTACAAGCCGTACTGGACCGCGGACTACCCATCCGATCGACGCTTCCGCCACACCATGCCGATCGACGATGCGGTCGGCGAGGAGGGGCTCGTGGCGATCTGCGGTACGCCGCTGATCGTCGACGGCGCTTTCGTTGGCGTGTTGTTCGCGTCCAACCGGACAGCGCGGCCTTTCAGTCGCGATGAGGTGTCGCTGCTCGGTTCACTCGCCACGCTGGCTGCGGTGACGATCGTCCAAGTACGTGCGGCCGCCGAGACAGCTGCTGCGCTGGATCAGCTGTCTGCCGCGCATGCCGGTGTCGAACACGCTGCAGCCGCACATGACCGCTTCGCCGACATCGTGTTGTCCGGCGGCGATGTGGACGCCATCGCCGCCGCGCTGGCCGAGCTGCTCGACGTGTGGGTAGTGCTGGTCGATGCCGCGGGCAACGAACTTGCCGCCGCCGGAGCAGTTCCTGAAGCAGTGCCCTGGCAGGAGTCCGAGTCCGGCCGTTTGACCCGCATCGGTGATTGCTGGGTCGTCGCGGCGACCGCCAAGGGTGAACGGCTCGGTGCGCTCGTGATCGGAGGCGCTGACGACCTGTCCGGCGCAGATCGTCGCATCGTCGAACGCGCTGCCGTTGTCACCGCACTGGTTCTGCTCTTCCGACGGCAGTCCGCTGAGCAATCCCAACGTGCACAGGCCGATCTCCTGGCCGACGTACTCAGTGGGAGCGCCGATCCACGCACGCTGACCGATCGACGCCGACTGCTCGCACCGAACCATCGCCACGACCGCTTCGTCATCGCAGTCTGCCGCGGCGACCACACCGCCGTACGCGCACGACTCTCTGCACCGCTGGAAGACAGACTCGTACTTTCGGGTCCGTACGGCGGGGACCTGGTGCTCCTGTTCGCCCGTACGACGCCTACTAGCGCGGCCCGTGATCTGGCCGAGGTGGCCAAGCGTGGTGGCGTCACGATCGCTGTGACCGGCCCTGCGGCCTGGGGCGAGCCCCTGATCGAAGCCCACCGCCAGGGCGTCAGGCTGGTCACCACCATGCTCCGGCTAGGCCGCACGAGCGAGTCGGCTACACCTGACGATCTAGGCGTTGCCGGTCTGGTCGGTGCTTCCGATGTAGATGTTCGCAGCCACGTGCACCACGTGCTGGGCAAGGTCATTGACTACGACACGCAGCGCGGCACCGACCTGATCGGCACCCTCCAGGCTTACTTCGCCGCCGGCCAGAGCCCGACCCGCGCCGGCACCTCCCTGCACATCCACCCCAACACCGTCCAGCAACGACTGGACCGCGTCACCGCCCTACTCGGCGACGGCTGGCTGTCTGCAGACCGGTCACTGGACGTCCAGGTAGCACTCCGCCTCCACTCCGCCCTCGGCTGACCCACGGGAGCACGGCGCCCGTCCGTGCGCGGTACGCGGCGTACGTCGGCAGTGTCATCAGGAGGATCCGTTCCTCGTGGTGGGCTCGGTAGAGCTGCAGGCTGACGAGGAGGATCCACGCACCGGCGGCGCCGGCGGTTCCGGCCGCGACGGCCAGGCCGAGCGACGAGACGATCTCACCTGTGTACAGCGGATGCCGGATCCAGCGGTACGGGCCGTCGTCGACGACGTCGCGGGCCTGAGCGATAACCGAGAGGTTCTTGCCCAAGCTGCGAAGCGACCAGACCGACCATGCCGTGCTGGCGACCAGGAGTACGTCGGTGGCCACCTGCCGTCCTGTGCCCGAGCGATCGCCGGTCAGCAACGGGAACGCGAACGGGAGCAGGGTGGCTACCACGGCCGCCACCTGTGCGGTGTGCGACGTAGTGGTGGCCTTGGCCGGCCCACGCCGGACGTACGCCCAGATGATCAGCGCATAGAACACGGCAACGAGCGCGTTCCCGATCCACGGCAGTACGTCGGCCGAGCGCGTGAGGATGACTGCGTCGGCGGACAGCATCAGCACCGCGCCGGGCACCATCACCAGCCGGCCGATGTCCATCGGGCGATTCGCCATGGCTGTCACTTCCCGAAGAAGACGTGGACGATGCTGATCACGCCTGGCCCGATGATGACGATGAACATCGACGGGAACAGGCAGAACACCAGCGGGAACAGGATCTTCACCGGCACCTTCTGCGCCTTCTCCTCGGCCCGCTGCCTCCTGCGCAGACGCATCTCCTTCGCCTGCTCACGCAGTACGTCGGCGATGGTGATGCCCAGCTCGCCCGCTTGGACCAACGCGGACACGAACGATCGCAGCTCCGGCACCGTCGTCCGCTCGGTCAGCGCACGCAACGCCTGCGATCGGGACTTGCCGATCTGGACCTCCTGCAGCACCCGCGAGAGTTCGGCCGCCAGCGGACCGGTCGTATTGCGTGCCACCTGCGCCAGCGCGGCGTCGAAGCCGAGCCCGGCCTCCACACAGACGGTCAGCATGTCGAGCGCGTCCGGCAAGGCCTTCTGGATCTTCTCCTGCCGCTTGATCCCCGCGTTGTACAGCAGCATGTCCGGCAGGAAGAAACCTGCGGTCGCCGCCACAGCGGCGCCGACGATCAGCAGACCGATCGTCCGCAGCCCGTACAGGCCACCCAGTCCACCGAGGATGAACAGTCCCAGGCCTTTCGCGGCCAGGACCCGGTCCGGGGTCCACGCAGACGGATTACCGGCCAGGTCGAGGCGGCGCTGCAGCGTCGCGCTGATCCCCGACGGCGACAGGCGTACGGCGAGTCCGCGCAGCCAGCCCGGTAGGGCGGCGAACGGATCCGTTGCCGTCTCGGCGGCCGTCGGAGCATGGCGGGTGTAGTGGCTGTCGATCGCCGCGAGCGCCCGCGCCACGCCGCCGTCCGCGGCGCGCGCGGTGATACCGATGACGGCCAGCACGATGCCGGCGCCGAGCGCGGCAACGCCCACGATCAAGAACACGGTCGGGGTCATCTCACGCCTCCACCTTGATCAGCGCGCGGATCCAGAATCCGCCGACGATGATGAGCCCGACGCCGGCGGCGACCATCATCACGCCGAGCGGCGTGGTGAACAGAGGGCTCATGTACTGCGGTTTGCTGAACGTCAGCCATCCACCGAGCACGATCGGCAGCCCGACGATGATGTAGCCGGACAGCCGCCCCTCGGCGCTCAGGGCCCGCACGTGCCGGCGCGTCTGCGCCCGTTCGCGCATCGTGTCGACGGTGTTCGTCAGGACCTCCGCCAGGTTGCCGCCGACCTCACGCTGGATCCGGGTGGCCATCACCACCCATCGCAGGTCCTCGCACTGCATGCGGTCCGCGACATGGTTGAGCCCGTCCTCCAACGGGACTCCGATCCTGGTCTCGGCGAGCGCTCGCGAGAACTCGCCGGCAGCCGGCTGCGTGCCGTCGCGGACGACAGCGTCGACCGCCTGTGCGAATGAGAACCCGGATCGTAACGAGCCGACGATCAGCTGCAGTACGTCGGGTAGCTGCTCGCCGAACGCTGCCCGGCGACGCCCGATGCGGACACTGAGGAAGATCCGTTGCGCCATCCACCCTGCGACGAGCCCGATCGGCAGACACAGCAGCCGATCGACCCCGAGGAGCAGGAGAGCGACCGCGAGCGCTGTGCCGCCGCAAAACACCAGCAAGGCCCATTCGGCCGGCTTTCGCTTCACATCCGCCAGATCGAGCCGTAGGGCAAGGCCCTGCTCGGCACCGGTCGATCGCAGTACCTGCTCGACCAGTCCGACCGCGGTGCGCGCGGCAGCGCCTTCTTCGGCAGTCGGCTGGTGTTCATCGCGCCGTGGCCCGTATCGGCCGACCTGCTGCACCAAACGACGTGCAGTGTCTTCGCGCGAGCCCTGCCATCGCAGCAACACGACAGCCAGTACGACGATCAGGAACACGCCGGCGAGCAAGGCGAGGAGCTGCCAGGACGTCACGGGCTGCCGGACCGGTACTGCGGGAACCTGCCCAGGTGCTGGAGGCGGTTTGATCGCAGCCAGTGTCACAGGAACCGCCGTACTGACAGAGCCGACCTTGACCAGCAAGGTCACGCGCCGGCCGGCCAGTGCGTCGGGCACGGTGACGTCGACCTTGGCCCGAGCCGTGAAGTTACGGGCCACGGCTGCGAACGCCGCTGTCAGTTGGCCCGAGCTCTGCGCGGCCAACGTCCGGCCGCCCGCCGCCGATGCGATCTGCTGTGCCGCGGACGCGTCGCCGTTGCCGTACCGGAAGGCGACGACGTCAGCGGGCACCCGGCTCGTAGCGAGTGCTCTGGTGACCGCCAGGAGGTTGGCCTTGCTCGAGGTGTCGACTCCGTCGGACAGCACGACCAGCCTGCGCTGCGCCGACGGACCGAGCCGAGCGGCGTACAGCGTCGCGACCGCTGTGCGTACGGCGTCGTACAGCGCGGTGTTTCCGGTCGCCCGCACTCGGGCCAAGGCGTTACGAACCAGAGCACGGTTCGTCGTCGGCCCGACCGCAAGCTGTGGCTTGTCGGAGAAGGTGACCAGACCGGCCTGCACATCGGCAGGCAGACTGGCCAGGTAGGTCAGCGCAGCCTGTCGCGCAGCGGCAATCCCCGAACCCGCCATCGAGCCGCTGGTGTCGAGCACGATGACCACCGCTCGCGGGGGCGCTGTCGTCGCTGTCGAGCGGCCTACCTGGGTCATGCGTGCCGCCAGTGCAGTGCGGCCTGCCACGACGCGCACCGTCTTCGTGGCAGGCGTTCCCGTCAGGTTGGCTGTCGTGAGGACGAAGCTGACATGGCCAGGGCTGACCTGCACCGAGTCGACGTTCGCCGACGGACCGCCGCCGGCGAACGCGACACCTGGCAGGACAGCCGTGGCGATCCCCAGCAAAGCGCCCAGTAAGCGGGTCCTCATCGGTAGACCTCTTCCACGCCGAACATCCGTGGTGGCAGGGAGACGCCTCGATCGGCCAGCCGGTCGAGGAATCCCGGCCGCAGCCCGGTCGACCGCAACGTGCCGCGGAACCAGCCCCGCTCGTCGACGCCGGCATGGAAGTCGAACTGGAACAGGTCCTGCAACGTGACGACCTCACCCTCCATGCCTGTCACCTCGGTGATGTGCGTGATCCGGCGGGTCCCGTCCTTGAGCCGGGACTGGTGCACGATCAGGTCGATCGCGGAAGCCATCTGCTCGCGGATCGCGCGCTGCGGCAGGTCGACGCCGGCCATCAGCACCATCGTCTCGAGCCGGGACAGTGAGTCGCGCGGGGCATTGGAGTGCACGGTCGTGATCGAGCCGTCGTGGCCGGTGTTCATCGCCTGCAACATGTCCAGCGCCGCACCGTCGCGGACCTCGCCGATGATGATGCGGTCCGGGCGCATCCGCAGCGCGTTGCGGACCAGGTCGCGGATCGCGATCTCGCCGCGTTTCTCGACGTTCGCCGGCCGCGACTCGAGCCGCAGGACGTGGTCCTGCCTCAGTTGCAGCTCGGCGGCGTCCTCGATCGTGACGATGCGCTCGTCGTCGGGCAGGAACGACGACAGCACGTTCAGCGTCGTCGTCTTGCCGGAGCCGGTGCCGCCGCCGATCAGGATGTTCAGCCGGCCGCGCACACAGGCCCGCAGCAGATCCGCGACCGGCCCGGTGAGCGTGCCGAACGAGATCAGGTCGTCGACCGTGAACGGATCGGCGGCGAACTTCCGGATCGTGAGCAGTGACCCGTCCAGGGCGATCGGCGGTACGACGGCGTTCACCCGGCTGCCGTCCGGGAGCCGGGCATCCACCATCGGGCTGGCATCGTCGACCCGGCGGCCGATCCGCGAGACGATCTTGTCGATCGTGCGGCGGAGGTGGTTCTCGTCGGTGAAGGCCGCGTCGACCCCGAGCAGGCGTCCCTCCCGCTCGACGTAGATCTGGTCGTGGCCGTTGACCATGATCTCGGACACGCCCGGGTCGCGCAGATACGGCTCGAGCGGTCCGTGGCCGAGGATCTCGTCGAGGACCTCCTGGGCGACCCGGGCGCGATCGGCCGCGGTCATCGGGGTGTCGTCGCGCTGGAGGACCGCTTGCAGCGTCTGGGTGACCTGCTGTTCCAGTTCGCGCTGGTCCAGGTGAGCGTCGTACAGCTTCGGACCGAGGCTCTCCAGCAGTCCTTGGTGCACGCTGCGTTTCACCCCGGCGAACGGGTCGGCGTTCCGGGCGGCGCGACGCGGTACGTCGGCGGATGTGTGCGGTGCGCTCGAGGACTGCGGGTCGCGACTTGGTTGCCGCTGAGCCAGGCGCTCGGAGAGATTCATCATCGCCTCCCGGCCCCACGACGTGCGAACGCCTTGGTCTTCGCCGTCGCGGGCCTGCTGAGCAGGCGTTCGTGGGCGAACTTCACGATCGCATGGCTGACCGGATGGTTCGGTGTACCGATCACGATCGGAGTGCCCTGGTTGATCGAGATCGGGACGCTGCGGCTGGACGGCACCTGGACGTCGAGGGGACTGCGCACGACGCGCTCGACATCGCCCGTCGACAGTCCCACCTTCGAGTCCGAGCGGTTGACCACAACCGAGCGGATGTCGCGTGAGTAGGAGAGCAGGTCGAGCATGTCCAGCGTGATCCGCAGGTTCTTCAGCGCCGGCGTGTCCGGCGTGGTCAGCAGCACGTGGTGGTCGGACAGGTCCATCGCCGTCAGCACGTGCTCGCTGAACTGTGCCGGGGTGTCCACGACGACGAAGTCGAACATCCCGCGCAGAACGGTGAGCAGCTCGCCGACCAGGCCGGCCGGGATCTTCTCCGCGTCGCCCGGGGTGACCGGTGCGAGGAGCATCTCCAGACCAGGCCGGAAGGTCGTCAGCAGGGACGCCGCACCGGTCGTGTCCAGGTGGCCGGACATCGGTAACGCATCGCTGATCGTGCGGACGGGATCGAGTTGGACGCTGATCGCGACGTCACCGAAGGCGAGGTCCATATCGACCAGGCAGACCTGCTGGTCCTCGACTGTGGACAGCGCTGCCGCGAGGTTGACCGCGATCGTCGTCTTGCCGCAGCCACCCTTGGCCGCGAACACAGTGACGACCTTGCCGCGCTGTGCCGGGTCGGCGTCGTCCGCGGATCGCAGCTCGGATCGCGCACGCTCCGACAGGGCACGCGACCGTTCGCAGGCCGCGACGAGCGAGGCGATGTCACCCGCGCTCACCACCTCCCGTACGCCTGCTCGGAGCGCCTCGGTCAGCAGCGCGACATCCACGTGCTCACGGACCAGGATCACGCCAGTGGTCGGCCGCTCGAGCCGCAGGTGGGCGGCGAATCCCAGCGCCTCGTCCGCGGCGATCCGTGGTCCCACCACGACCAGATCCTCCGCCGGGTCGTCCATCAGGGCGCGATGAGCGTCGTCGAGCCGGTCGACCGGCAGTACGTCGTCGCCGAGGACCGCGATCAGCTCGTCGCCCGGCCGGCACACAATGGTCATCTCGGTCCTCACTTCTTCTTCGGCGCCGGCGGGAACTGCGGCACCGCGTGGTCGTCGGGCTTGACCTGCGCGGAAGGACCGAGCAGTGCCAGGTAGGGCAGACCGGTCTGGGTGAGCAGGATCAGCCGCTCGGCGTCGTCCTGTTTGACCGCTACCGTGAGCAGCGTCAGGTCGTTCTGCGGACCCGATTGCTGCGAGAACGCGCTGTCCGTCGTCTTGGCGTCGCTCGCAACCGGGGACGACGCCGGGCCGATCGCGATCACCCGCACCTTGGGTACGACGACGCGCGTGTTGCCGATGCCCTTGCCGAGCTGCTGCTTGTGCTGACCGGTGCAGTTCGGCTGAGCGCTGACGTCACCGTTGCTGCCAGCAACTACCGTGCCGAACACCGCGACCTCGGACCCGACGTGGACGTTGCCGGCCACCATCTCCGCGCTGCAGAGGGTGATCGTCACCGCCAGGTTGCCTTCGGCAATCGTCAGGCCGCCGGTCGCTTGGGCGGTGGTCACCAGCATCGACTTGAGCAGCAGCTCGCCTGGGCTCAGGTCCGCGGTGGTGACGAGGTCCTCCTGCGCCGCGGTGATGTCCGCGACGGCGTCGGCCGAGACCGACGACGCGGGCAGCGTCTCCTTGTGCAGCGACGCTTTCGCTTCGCGTGCCGTCGTGCCCTGCGGGATCGCCTTGCCGGCCACGAGAACGGTTACCGCTTGCTGGCCGGCCACCGCGCGGGCATCCGCGTTGTTGACGTAGACCAGGACCGCGAACGTTCCGAGCACGGCCAGCACGACCGCGAGCACGATGGTCAAAACTCGACGTTTCATGGTGTTCTCTCTTCTGCTGACGGTGCTAGCCGGCGAGCTTGATGGTCGCCGCGCCGAAGTACGTTCCGGTGCCGACGGTGGTGGTGACAGGCACCAAGGCCTGCGTGAAGCGCCCGAAGATGCAGGACGGGGTCGTGCCGCCGCTCGGGCAGTCGGACTTGGAGAACGGCGCAGGAATGACATCCTTGAGCGGGTTCATGTTCGCGTAGCCGGTGAGCACGAAGGCGGCCAGTCCGACCAGGTGATAGGTGGCGCCGCTGCCGGTGCCGCTGGTGGTGTCGAAGATCGGGATGAAGATCGGAGTCCCACTCGCGAGGTACGACGTCAGCGCGTCCTGACACGGCTTGGAGATGTTCTTGCCGGGGTCGCTGCCGGCGATGATGCCGGTCTTGGTCAGGTCGATCGAGGCACTACAGCCGCCACTGTCGACGAGCCAGCCGAATTCGCCGGGCGCGCTCAATCCGGCGCAGGTGGGTGCGCTGGGCGCGTCCCGCACGAAGATCCGTACCGTCTTGCCGAAGGCCGGGGGAGTCCCGCCGGTCGCCTGGTTCCAGGCGCAGAGCGACAGCGTCATCGCGATCGACTGCGAGCTCTTCACGGCGGGTCCCCACAGCGCACGGGCGCAGGCGAGCACCGTGGTGCCCGCGTAGCCGGCGTTGCCGGTCAGTGCGCGCGCGAATGCCGGGGGCAGCAGCGACGAACCACCTGACGTGCGGGTGGCCGTGTGTACGTCGACGTAGTTCGTCCCCGAAGCAGGTGCCGCGGGGCAGTCCACCCTCGTCCCACTGGAACCCGGGCATCCGGGTAGACCACCCTTGACGTCGTGGCCGCAGACCAGCGTCACGGCCGACGCACCGTCCTTCGCGTTGAGGTTCGCGTAGGTGGCCGCGGTGCCGGATGTGCAGGAAGTCCCGGTGACGCAACTCTTGGCGACAGCGATCGATCCGGCGTCGGCACCGTTCTGCAGTTCGGCCCGCTCCTGGTACAGGCTGCCGACGTCGATGGTCAGCGCCGCCATGCCGAGCAGTACGCCGGTACCGAACAGCATCCCGACCAGGACGCCGAACGCTCCACGGTCGTCGCGGCCGAGCCGGCGCAGCAGGGGCCGGAACAGGGGCCGGATCAGGTCTCGCATGGCATGACTCCCTGGGCGGTGAGGGTGGTCTGGCCGCTCAGACCGCTGCCACCGAAGAGGCCGACGAGATAACCGAGGCCGGGCGTGAACTGGAACGTGTAGCTGGTCTGGACGCCGCCGTTGGATCCCGGGCCGGCGCCGGTCGGACAGCTCGACTGGATCGCGACGCCCACCGGGCTCAACCCGGTGGCGGCGGCCTGCGTACGGCTTGCGACGTTCGGCTGGCCAAGGGCGACCAGCCGGGCGCCTTCGCGAGCCGCGTTCGTCAGCGTCTCCTGGGCGTTGAGCATCCGGCCGAAGTCGACGATGCCCATCACGACCAGCAGCAACAGCGGAAGCAGCAGCGCGAACTCGACTGCGGCCGCGCCGCGGTCCGCACCGGCGCGGCTGCTTCGTCTCGGTTTCATGAGTTCTCCTGGATCAGAAGGCGCCGATGACGCCGGCGAACAAGGCGGCGACGGCGGGGCCGAGGAGGATGAGGGTGGGTACGACCACCAGCGCGAGCAGCGTCGCGATCAGGCCGTACTCGATCAGGTTCGCGCCGCGGTCGTCGTGCACCAGGCGACGGAGGATCTCGGGCGTTCGCATCGGGTCTCCAACCTGAGCTGGGCAGCGGCGGCCCGGCCGTCCGGCCGGGCCGCACCACCCGCGAATCGAGCAGAGTGGATCAGCAGATCCGGACCGTCAGAGGTTGCCCGCGATGCCGGTGAACAGCGCGACGATGGCCGGACCCAGGATCAGCAGGGCGGGCACCACGACAACGGCGATCAGCGCGACCAGCAGGCCGTACTCGATCATGGTGGCGCCGCGCTCGTCGCGACGCGTCTGCTCGATGGCGTTCCGTACGTTGGTGAGCAGGGTGTTGAGCATCTCGAACTCCTTAGCTGGTGGCGGGTACCAGGACCCCCCCCGGTGGCGGAGCGGCGAGCTGCCGTTCCGGTATCCGCAACGGTGCAGGACCGCCCACCACCCCCGGCATCGGCCAACCGGTCAGAAGCACACGTCGACCGGCCGACAACGGTCCGTGGCCGGACGACAGCCGATGCGGCCGGCGTCAGTCGATCGGTGGACACCGTCGGCTGATCGTTCGGCTTCCGGCGGCGGTCGGCCACTTCTGCGACACGGTCGTTCCACGGCGCGCAGGCCCGCCGTACCTTCACGGCATGGACATCGCATGGTCAGTTGCCGGAGGCATCATCGGATTCGTCGCCGGATTGCTCTTGCGCAGCAAGGTTTTCCGGCTCTCGGTCGCGTACGGCGAGCCCGACCGCACGACATGCGCGCGATGCGACGCACCGATCGCCGGCCGCTTCCGGTGCCGGCAGTGCCACGGCTGGTACGGCGCTCCGCTCGTGCTCGAGCTGGTGACGGCGGCTGTGCTCGCCTTGCTGCTGGGGCGCTTCGCGGGGCTTGCCGATGCAGCGGCGTACGCATTCGTCGGGGCGCTGGGTGTCGCACTGGCAGCCATCGACCTCGCGGTGCAGCGATTGCCCAACCAACTGACGTTGCCGCTGTATCCCGGACTGCTCGGGTTGTTCGGCATCTCCGCTCTGACCGAGGGAGATCCGGACAAGCTGCTGCGTGCAGCCGCCGGCGGCGTGGTCCTCGGCGGGTGCTACCTCGTGCTGGCTCTCGCGAGCCGGGGGCAGCTCGGCATCGGGGACGTCAAGCTGGCGGGTGGGCTCGGGATCGCACTCGGCTGGCTGGGCTGGCCGACGCTGCTCGCGGGAGCGTCCTTCGGCTTCTTGCTCATGTCGGTGGTGAGTCTGGCGCTGTTGCTGGTCCGTCGCGTGACACTGCAGCAAAGCTTGAGCTTCGGGCCGTTCATGCTCGGCGGTGCCTTGATCGCCGTCCTCGCGGCGGGATGAGTTGGCCCGAAGGTTTCTGACGAAAATTGGTAACCAAGCGTTCAACCATCGCGACCGAAAGCACCTGTTTGAATTCCGTAACGGGGTGTAGGTGAAGCGCGATGATCGTTACGGAAGGTGACAAACACCGTCTCTGCTGGGGGAGCAAGGAAAGGTTCTACGGGGGAGAGACCATGCGAAACTCGATCACAGTCGTCGTTGTCGACGGCCACACCTTGACCAGGTACGGCCTGGTCAGCCTTGTCGGGGCCGACGCCGACATCACGATCGTCGGTGAGTGCGGCCGCGCGGACGAGGCGCCGGCGCTGATCGCGTCGTCCCGTCCGGACGTCGTGGTCCTGGACGTCGCACTGCCGGACGCGGATGGTCTGCAGCTGGCCCGGGAACTCCGGGATCGGCACAGCGAGCTCGGCATCGTCGTACTCACGGCCCAGGCAGAGGACGACGTCCTGTTCCGGGCGCTCGAGACCGGTGTGTCCGCCTTCGTCGGCAAGACCGCGCCGACCGCCGAGGTCCTCTGCGCGATCCGCCATGCCGCGGTCGCCGCCTCCTCGTTCACCGCGACCGGGCTCGGTGCGGCTCTGGCTCGCCGTACGGTCGTCATGCCGCTGGCTCCGGCGGTCCCGGCGGTCGAGTCGGACATCACGCTGAGCCCCCGTGAGCTCGAGGTGCTCTCGCTGCTGTCGACCGGCCTTTCCGTACCGGCGATGGCGACCACGATGTTCGTCAGCCTGTCGACGGCGAAGACCTACGTCTCCCGCCTGTACGAGAAGCTCGGTGCCACCAATCGCGCCAACGCGATCATGACCGCGATGCGCCTCGGACTGATCGAACTCGAGCTCGGAGTCCCGGCCTAGGGCGTCAGGACCAGCCGTCCGCGCACGCCGCCCCCGGCAAGCCGCTTGTAGGCGACGGCCGCCTGCTCCAGCGCATAGCTGTCGGCCACGCGCGTCGACAAAGCGCCCACCTCGACCAGGCGGACCAGCTCGTTGAGGTCCTGCTGGTTGGTGTGAATGAAGTGTTGTTCCACGGTGATGTCGCGGAGATGAGGCGGTCGTGGGCCTCCTTCCAGGTGTACGTGGCGGCCGCCGTTGCGTACTGCCTCTTGTGCTCCGATTCCGACCACGGCGGCGTCGATCAGGCCGTCCACGCCGGCCGGCACGATCCGTCGCACCGCTGCAGCCAGGTCGGCGTCACGGTCGATGAAATAGTCCGCGCCTAGGTCTTCTACCTGTTGTTTGTCGTGTGAGCGGGCGCTGGCGATCACTGTCAGACCACGGTGCTTGGCCAGCTCAACGGCGTACCCGCCGACGCCCCCTGCCGCTCCGGTGACGAGCACCGTCTGTCCCTTCAGCGCGTTGACGGCGTGCAGAGCGGTCAAACCGTTGAGGCCGAACGTTGAGGCATTGGCCAGGTCGACACCTTCTGGTGCTCGCACCACGGCGTCTGTGTCGAGTACGACGTACTCGGCGTGCGTCTTCAGGGCGCGACCGAGCAGGACAGCCACTCCGACCACAGTCTGCGCTGGTGCTGACGTGTTGGGGCCGACGGCGTCCACGATGCCGGCGACGTCCCAGCCGAGACCGAACTGCTCGCGAGCAGCCGTGAGCCCGGCCTTCACCAGGACTCCGGTGCTGATGGCCACGTCCACCGGGTTGACCGCGGCAGCAGCGACCTTGATGCGGAGCTGGCCCTCGGCGGGCTCGGGTACGGCGGTCTCGATCAGCTCGATCGCGTCCGGCCCGTCGAGGCGGCGAGCGACTAGTGCGCGCATATCGTTTTCTCTCCTTGCGTATGGGTTCAGGACCCACTGTGGGAGAGTTACTCTCTATCGGGAAGTACGCAC
This sequence comes from Kribbella pratensis, assembly GCF_004365355.1. Classification (GTDB taxonomy): domain Bacteria; phylum Actinomycetota; class Actinomycetes; order Propionibacteriales; family Kribbellaceae; genus Kribbella. The sequence continues at coordinate 1,060,001 of NZ_SODP01000003.1, forward strand.
TTGAGGGTGCCTACCGTACGACGAGGAGAGTCATGCCCACCCGCACCGCAGCCGAGCTCCGCGAAGAGGCAGCCCGCGAGTACGACGCATTCCTCGCGACCTGCCCGGCCCGGCAACTCCTCGACCGCATCAGCGACAAGTGGGTGACGCTCATCCTCACCGCCCTCGCCGACGGCCCCCAGCGGTACTCCGACCTGTCCCGCCGCATCGCCGGCGTCAGCCAGAAGATGCTGACCCAAACGCTGCGCTCCCTCGAACGCGATGGCCTGCTCACCCGCTCGGTCACGCCGTCCGTCCCGGTCCGCGTCGACTACGAACTCACGCCCCTGGGCGGCACTCTGATGCCTCTCATCGCCTCCATCAAAACCTGGGCCGAAACCCACATGCCCGAGGTGCACGAGGCGCGCACCTGCTACGACAACGTGAGCACCCCAGCGTGACCGGCGACCGGCGGGTTGTCGTTGTCGTCGTACCGGCCGCAGGCACCTGGGCGCCGCCCGGCCGCGATCCTGAAGCGTGGCGGTTGGCGTTGGCCGAGGACACCTACGAGGTACTCGCGGGCCTGGATCGCGTCGAGGTAGCGGTGGCGGTCGCAGGCGGCGACGAGGAGGCGGTCGCCGAGGTCAGTGCGCTGACGTGGCCGGGCACACCGACGTACGCCGTGGATCCGGATCGCCCTGTCCTGCACGCGGTGGAGCTTGCCGCTCCGGCGGCCACCGTCGTTGCGGTGTCGCACGACGTACCGGATCTGCCCGGCCTGCTGATCGGCAAGCTGTTCCGCGCCCTCAGCACCGCCGACATCGCTGTCACTCCGGCCGAGGACGGCACCCTCGCGGCGATCGGCGTCAACGTGCCGACGGCCGGCTGGGTATCCGAAACCGCACCGACCTTCGACACCGCGCTGTCCGAACTCGAGGCCCGAAAGCCGCGGCGGCACGCTGTCGCGATCGGTCCCGGCTGGCATCGGCTGCGATCGGCTGCCGACATCGCGCGGCTGGATCCCGGTCTGGAGGGCTGGGACGCGACCAGGTCGCTGTTGCGCCGTTCCTGAGGCTTGTCGGTAGAACGACCGACAGCTGTCGGTCGGGTGGCCCGGGACGTCGGGCGTTCACCCGCTGTGACGCGGGGCTTGCAGAGGCGAGTCTTTGACGCGGCAGCAAGCATCATCCGGGGGGATGTGTGAGGCGGATCCGGCTGGATTTACAGGGGTCGAGCTGGGTCGTCGTTCGCGGCTGCCGCGCCCGGAAGACCCCGTCTCCGTCGCTTGCCGGAGCATCTGTAAGGGAAAGCAGCATGAACTACCCGCTCCGGGCCCTCGTCGCCCGAACAGTCCGGCGTGCCCGCAACCGCACGACTCAGACCCGCAGCAGAAACCAGTCCGGCTTCACCCTGCTCGAGCTGCTCGTGATCGGCATCCCGGGCGTGCTGTCCGGGGTCGTCGTCTTCGCGGTCTCCGTACGTCGAGCGGCTGTACGAGAAGCTCGAGGTGTCGAACCGGGCGCAGGCGATCGTGACGGCACTCCAGCGAGGGCTGATGAGCCGAAGTCGTGAGTCTTTCGAAACTTTTTCATGTCTGACCCGTCACCTTCTCGCCGGCGGCTCGTTTCACCATGCGGCGGGCGACTTCGGGGGAAGTCCAGCTGATAGCCGATGCCGTTCAGGGGCGGCACCCGACATCAGCCCACTGCCGGCCGCACCCGGGGGGATGCGGCCAGCCTCGGCAGTGGGAGCAGTACGACGGGGATCGCACGGGGGATGAACACAGCGGGACAAATCACGGGGACACAGGAAACAGCTGTATCCACCGGGTCCGGGGGGATCACGGGGAACAGCTGTGCCAGCGGGGGGCTCACGGGCCTGGGGACACGGGATACGACGGCTGTACCCACGGGTCCGGGGATCACGAAGAACAGCTGTATCAGCGGGGGACTCATGGGTCCGGGGGCACGGGGATCTGGGGGATCACGGGGGGACCGCAGCACAGGTGGACGCAGTACGGGCGGGGAAACCGGGATCGCAGTACAACGGGGGCATTGCGAACGGGGCGCAGTACCGAGGGGATCGCAGCACCAGCGGGGATCGCAGTGGCAACGGGGGATCGCAGTAGCAACGGGGGATCGCAGTACCAAACGCGGGACGGGGACTGGTGCACCGGCGGGGATTGCGGGGTTTGGTGCGAGGGATAGCTGGGCGGGGGGATGTTGATGCCCTGCTGTGGGGAGGTGGGCCGGCCACTCGGGTCGGCCCACGGGTTCTGCTGAGCTGATTGCGGATGCTTTGGTCCGTCAGGTGCGGGAGAGTTGGTGCCGGGCCCGGGCCGCGAGCTCCTGGACGGAATGATCCGTGTCCGCGGGGAGCTCATCGAGCGGGAACCACGCAAGATCATGCGATTCCTCGCTCACGACGTACTCCGTGCCGGCGGTCGCGGTCACAAGGAACTGCACGTCGAGGTGGTACGCACCCGCGCACCCGCCACCAAGCAGCAGATGCCGCGAGAGCTGGAGCGGCTCCCGACCGATCGTCAGACCCGGCAGACCTGACTCCTCCGTCGCCTCCCGCAGCGCCGCACCCGGCAACGTCGTGTCGCCGGGCTCGCAATGCCCGCCGAGCTGAAGCCACCGCCCAACGGTCTTGTGCAACGTCAGCAGCGTGTTCTGCCCCGCAGCGTCAACCACCAGCGCACTAGCCGTCACATGCTCAGGCCGGCAGCTCCGCCACATCCCATCCGGATGCGCCGCGACATGCCGCAGGTAGTGCGCCCGCAGCTCCTCCTGCTCCGCGTCGGGCGCACTCCAGCCCTCTAAGACCTCAACCGCATTCCCAAGAAGCACCCCGCAAGTCTCCCCGCGACCCGGGAAGGATCACTTGGTGGGGTTGTCGCCGTCGTCGTCCGAGGTGGAGTCCGTCGGCTTGTCTTCCTCGGTCAGGAAGTCGGAGATGTCGATGTTGGAGAGCTCGCCCGCGTGCTGCGCGAACCCGATCGGGTCATCAAGGTCAGCAGTGCTGGGCATCAGGTCAGGGTGGGACCACAGGTTGTCGCGACCGTCGACGCCGCGAGCGTCACGAACGGCCGCCCACAGGTTGGCGGCATCGCGCAGCCGGCGCGGCCGAAGCTGAAGACCGACCAGAGTCGCGAACGTCTGCTCGGCCGGACCGCCCGCCGCCCGACGGCGCCGTACAGTCTCAGAGAGCTGGACCGCCGACGGCATCCGGTCCTTCGTCGCCTCGCGTACGACGTCGTCCACCCAGCCCTCGACCAGCGCCAGTGTCGTCTCGAGCCGGACGAGCGCGGCCTTCTGCTGCTCGGAATCCTCGGGCTCGAACAGGCCGCCTGCGAGGGCCTCCTGCATGGCCTCCGGGTTCTGCGGGTCGATGTCGGCCATCGCACGCTCGATCTTGCCGGTGTCGACCTCGATGCCGGCCGCGTAGTCGGCGACCGCGGCCAGCAGGTGCTGCCGCAGCCACGGGACCCCGGCGTACAGCCGCTGGTGCGCCACCTCGCGCAGCGCCAGATACAGCCGAACGTCCTCGTCGGTCAGCCCGAGCCCTTCGGCGAACTTCGCGACGTTGTCGGGCAGCAGGATCGCCTGGCCGGTCGGGCCGAGCGGCAGTCCGATGTCGGACGAGCTCACGACCTCGCTGGCGAGCTCCCCGAGCCCCTGGCCGACCTGGGCTCCGAAGACAGAACCGCCCAACTGCCGCAGCATCCCGGCCATCGGGCCCGCGAACTGCTGGGCCTCGGCGGGCAGCGCATTGCCCATCGCGCCTGCGACGTGCTCGGCGACCGGGTCGACCACTGTCTGCCACACCGGCAGCGTGTTCTCGACCCACTCTGCGCGGCTCCAGGCCGCAGAGGTGGCGGACACCTCGGGCAGCGTGGTCGCCTCGTCCAGCCAGTGCTCGGCGAGCCGGACCGCGTCCGCGACACGGTCGCCGTCCGCGGTCGTCATCGACCGGTCCCCGGCCGTGGCGACGGTCTTGCGGGCGATGTCCTTGGCCAGGTCCCAGTTCACCGGCTTGCCGTCGGTCGAACCGCTCAGCAACTGCTGGACCTGGGCGAAGATCGCGTTCAGGTCCGGGGCGCCGCCCGCGCCGGCCGCACCGGAGAACTGCTGGAACATGGCCTCGAACGGCGTTCCCTTGAACGGGTTGTCCGGGTTGTCCGGTTCGTCGCTCATCGGAGGACCTTCCTGTGCGGGTGGGTCGTACAACTCCAACGTACTGGTTCCGTCCATGAGTTCCTCCACCGGCGAACGCATCACCGCTCGTGTTCGCCGGTAGGTGAGGAAGGCAACAGTCTCTCCGGGTGCGCGGCGCACCACGCACCGCAGCCCGCGGTACGCCGAAATGTAGGCCAGGAGGGGAGGGGATGTGTGGAGAGAGGCCTCGGGAGGGAGAATTGCGCGACGGGGGATGGGATGGTGTGCAAGTGAGCCCGAGGGACCGGCGGGAATGAGGGACGGATGAGCGACGCGATCAGGCTGCTGGACATACGGGAGAGCCCGTTGTCGAGCGACGAGGTGCTGGCTGCTGTTGCTGACCCGACGGCGGGTGGAACCGCGATCTTCATCGGCACTGTGCGCAACCACGACCACGAGAAGCCGGTCGACAAGCTGGCCTACGAGGCGCATCCCGACGCGCTGGAGCACCTGCGGAAGGTTGCGGAGCGTATCTGTGACGACCCCGCCGTGACCGCGCTGGCCGCCGTCCACCGGACCGGGGACCTGAAGATCGGTGACGCGGCCGTGATCGTCGCGGTGGCGGCGTCGCACCGAGACGTCGCCTTCGCCGCGTGCCGGCGGCTGATCGACGACCTCAAGGCCGAGGTCCCGATTTGGAAACACCAGCACTTCATCGACGGTGGCAGCGAGTGGGTCGGCGCTCACTGACCCGTACGCTGGGCGCATGAAGGTGGCCGGATGAAGGTTTTGGCGTGGCTGGCGTTCCCGCTGATCGCCACGCTGCTGGCGATGTGCTGGGCGGGCTGGCGTGGGTGGCGCAGCCGCGAGCGGCGCCGGTCCGGCGGCGCCTTCGCCTCGGTCGAGGACTTCCGCCGCTTCAACGCCGCAATCGCCGCGCCCGGTCCGCGGGCCACTCCGGAACGTCGCCGGGGCCTGGGTCGTCGTAATCATCAGCAGGCCTCCACCAAGATCGCAGGGCAGGGTTCGTGACACGTCGTACCGCCACATTGGTCACCTCGATCGTCGTGCTTCTCGTCTCGCTCGGGCTGGTGACCGCGTTCCCGGTGCCGTTCGTCTCGTTCAGCCCGGGTCCGGTCAAGGACACCCTGGGGTCGTCGAAGAACAAGCCCGTCATCGAGATCAGCGGGCACGAGACGTTCCCGACCACCGGGCAGCTCGACCTGACCACGGTGTCCGTCACGTCGCCCGACCGTCAGCTGACCCTGCCGCAGGCGATGCGCAACTGGCTCGACCCGCACCACGACCTGTTCCCGCGCGACATCATCTATCCGCCGGACCAGAGCGCCGACCAGGTCCAGCAGCAGAACACCGCCGAGATGACCGGCTCGCAGGACAGCGCGGTCGCGGCCGCGCTGCAGGCGGCGAAGGTCCCGTTCCACACAAAGGTGTCGACGGTCGCGGACAAGTCGCCGGCCCAGGGCAAGCTGAAGCCCGGCGACATCGTGCTGGCTGTCGACGGCCAGACGGTGACCCAGGTCCCGCAGGTTGGTGACTTCGTCCGCAAGCACAAGGTCGGCGAGAACGTCGTCTTCCTGATCCGCCGTGGCACCGAAGAGCAGACCGTCCAACTGAAGACCGCCGCGACTCCCGGTGACGCGACCCGCCCGATGGTCGGGATCACGATCGGCGTCGACTCGCAGGTCAAGGTCACGGTCAACCTCGGCCAGGACATCGGCGGCCCGAGCGCCGGCACGGCGTTCGCCCTGGCCATCTACGACAAGCTGACCCCGGGCCCTCTGCTGAACGGCAAGCACGTCGCCGGCACAGGCACGATCGACGCACTCGGCGAGGTCGGTGCGATCGGCGGCATCCAGCAGAAGATCGCCGGCGCCAGGAACGACGGCGCCACGGTCTTCCTGGTCCCGGCGCCGAACTGCGAAGCCGCGCTGCACGCCGATGTGAAGGACATCCGACTGGTGAAGATCAGCACCCTGACCGGTGCGATCAGCGCGCTGCAGGCAGTCGCCAGCGGCAAGGGAGATGTCCCGTCGTGCAGTTGATGAGCGAACCGTACGTCCCGGTGACCCGAAGGGAAGACCTGCCGGCATGGAATCCGTAGGCACGCTGCCTCCTGACGCGCTCAGCCGCGCGGTCATCGAGATCGAGAAGCACGTGAGCAGCGCGGGCTGGGACCAGCCCGCGCAGTTGTTCGCGCTGGTCCCGACCGAGGAACTGCTCCGCGCCGAACCGCAGTTGGCAGCGCAGCTCGGCGCCGACGACGCCTCCCAGCCGCTCACCCCGGTCGCCCAGGGTGAGCTTCCCGGCGGTCTCGAGGACGACAACCTGGCCGATGCGCTCGGCCGGATCGAATGGCCCGACGGAGTCGCCGGCTGCGCGCTGGCGATCGAGCGAATCGTGCTCCCGGCGTCGGCGGAGGCAGGTCTGTCCAGCGTCGAGTCCGACTCCCAACTGGCCCAGCTGGCCGGTAGCGACCCGCGCCGGCACGAGGTCCGGATGGTCGCAGCGGTGCTCCGGGACGGCGGGCGGTTCGGCGCCGTCCGGCTCCGTGAGCACGACGAGGACAGTGCGGTGCTTTCCGGCGTCGACTTGGTCCCCACGCTGTGCGAAGTACTGTCATTGACATTCGAGCCTTCGGTCGGCAGCCGGCCGGGCGATGGTTCCGAGGTCGACGGCATGAGTGACGACGAGGAGAAGCGACGATGAGCGACGGCGTCTACGACATGCCGGAGGAGCCGGCCCGCAGATCGCGGCGAACAGGCGGACGTCCCCGGGCCCTGCTGCCGACGATCGCGACCCTGATCGTCCTCTTGATCCTCTTCAGCGTCTTCACAGATGTCTGGACCCAACGGCTCTGGTACCGGTCGGTCGACCTCGGCTCGGTCTTCAGCACCGTGCTCGGGACCCGGGTGCTGCTGTTCGTGGTCGTCGGTCTGCTGATGGCCGGCGCCGTCGTCGCGAACATCATCGTCGCCTTCCGCACTCGTCCCCGCGTCGCGTTGGCACCGTCGCCCAGCCCCGGCTTCGAGCGGTACGGCGACCTGCTGCAGCAGCACGGGAAGATCGCGGTCGGCGTGGTCGCGACCCTCATGCTGGTCTTCGGTGGCTCGGCTGCGTCGGGGGAGTGGAAGGTCTTCCTGGCCTGGAAGAACCGCAGCCCCTTCGGCGTCACCGACAAACACTTCAACAAGGACATCGCATTCTTCGTCTTCGACTACCCGTGGCTGCGCGTCCTGCTCGGTTTCGGCTACTCGATCGTCCTGCTCTCGCTGGTCGCCGCGATCATCACGCACTACCTGTACGGCGGCTTCCGTCCGTCCGCGAAGGGGCAGAAGGCATCTGGCGCGGCGCAGGTGCAGTTCTCCGTCCTGCTCGGTCTGCTCGTGCTGCTCAAAGCCTTCAGCTACTGGCTGGACCGCTTCGGCCTGACAACCTCGGACAGCCGGCTCTTCACCGGTATCTCCTATACCGGTGACAACGCGATCCTGCCCAGCAAAGAGATTCTGGCTGTCATTGCGGTCCTGTGTGCCGGTCTGTTCTTCGCCAATGTGGTCCGCCGGACCTGGCTGCTGCCCGGTGTCGGCACGGTCGTGCTGATCCTGTCGGCGATCCTCCTCGGCGCTCTCTGGCCCGCCGCTCTCCAGCAGCTGCGGGTGCGGCCGAGCGAGCCGGTGAAGGAAGGGCCGTACATCACCAAGAACATCGAGGCCACGCGTGATGCCTACGGGCTCGCCGCGACCGAGATCACTGACTACCCGGCAAAGACGACGGCGACACCGGCCGAACTGGTGCAGGACACCGAAGTGCTGCCAGGTATTCGGCTGATCGATCCGAGCGTTGTCGGGCCGACCTTCGAGCAGCTCCAGCAGGTGCGTGGCTTCTACTCGTTCCCGACCGATCTCGACGTCGACCGGTACAAGATCGGTGGCAAGGTCAACGACACGGTCATCGCGGTCCGCGAGGTGCAGGTCGACCGGCTGCCGGCCGGCCAGCGCAACTGGAACAACGACCACACCGTCTACACCCACGGCTACGGCGTCGTCGCGGCGAATGGGAACCAGCGGGCCCCAGACGGTACGCCGGTCTGGACCGAGAAGGACCTGCCGCCGACCGGTCAGCTCGGAGACTACGAGCCACGGATCTACTTCGGCGAGCAGTCGCCGGACTACTCGATCGTCGGTGGCCCAGAAGGTGGACAGCCGGTCGAGCTCGACACGCCGGAAGGCAAGAGCGGCGGCGACCCGACGCTGAACACCTACCACGGCAAGGGTGGTGTCTCGATCGGGTCGTTCGGCAACAAGTTGCTCTACGCAACCAAATTCCGGGACGCGAACATCCTGCTGTCGAGCCGGGTGAACTCCGACTCGAAGATCCTCTACGACCGCACCCCGCGCGAGCGGGTCGAGAAGGCGGCCCCGTGGCTGACACCGGACGGTGACCCGTACCCGGCGATCGTCGACGGGCAGGTCGTCTGGATCGTCGACGGCTACACCACCTCGGACAACTACCCGTACTCCGAGAAGGTCGCCCTGGACGTCAGCACCCGTGACACCACCACTGGACGCGGCACGATCGCGCAGCAGCCGAGCGAGAAGATCAACTACATCCGCAACTCGGTCAAGGCCGTGGTCAACGCCTACGACGGCTCGGTCGAGCTGTACGCGTGGGACGAGAGCGACCCGGTCCTCAAGACCTGGATGAAGGCCTTCCCCAACACGGTCAAGCCGCGCTCGGCGATCTCGCCGGACCTGCTGTCGCACCTGCGGTACCCCGAGGACATGTTCAAGGTGCAGCGCGATCTGCTGGCGAAGTACCACGTCACCGACGCCACCACCTGGTACCAGAACAGCGACCTGTGGCGCGTCCCGGACGACCCGACCGCGGTCTCGTCCGGCGGCGACTCCACGACTCATATCAGCCAGCCTCCTTTCTATCTTTCGTTGCGGATGCCCGATCAGACCGATCCGAAGTTCTCGCTGACGTCGGTCTATGTCCCGAACGCCGAACGGGAGAACCTCACTGCCTTCATGGCCGTCGATTCCGAGGCGACGTCTCCGGACTACGGCAAGTTCCGAATACTGCGATTGCCCGGAAACCTGCAGATACCTGGGCCGGGGCAGGTCTACAACAAGTTCCAGACCGACGAAGGCATCAGACAGGCCTTGCTCCCGATCAACCAGCCGAGCAGTGGCGCCAGAGCGCAGTACGGCAACCTGCTGACGCTGCCACTCGGCGGTGGTCTGCTCTATGTCCAGCCGGTCTACTCGGTGCGGACAAGTGGGCCAGGTAGCTATCCCGTCCTGCGCTACGTCCTGGTGTCGTTCGGTGATCGCGTCGCCTACGGCTCCACGCTCCAGGAAGCCCTGGGCAAGGTCTTCAACACCAACGTCGACACGGGCGAGCAACCACCGGGCACGAAGACACCGCCGGCAAACCAGCCGAACCAGACCGTCAAGCAGGCGCTGGCCGACGCGCAGGCTGCGTACACCCGGGCGCAGGCTGCCCTGACGAAGGGTGATCTCGCGGGCTACCAGGACAACGTCAACCAGATGAAGGCGGCACTCGACAAGGCTGCGGCTGCTGCTGCAGCGACGACGAGCCCGACGCCGACACCCACCACGAAGCCGTCCGGGAGCCCGTCGACACCGGCGACTCCACCGGCATCGACACCAACAAGCCCACCGACTTCGCCGTCAGGCTGAGTCGCAGGGAGCTCCCCGGGGCGGCGACACCGACACCAAGTCGGCGTCGCCGCCCCGTTCCGTTGCTACCAGTTGCCTAGGGCATCAGGTTGTGGACTCCGGATGGAAGCCGGCCGCGGTGTCGAGCACGTCCTCGTCGGTGAAGCGGTCGTGGTCGATCGTCACTTCGGCCGCGACGCCCGGCGCGATGAAGTAGAACACCTCGTCGCCGGAGAACAGACCGTCGTACCCACCGACCTTGACCGGGGTCAGCTGCCACGATCCCGGTTCCTTCTCCTCGTACTCCACCAGGAAGTCGTGCAGGGCCTCGAGGTCGGTGAGCTTCTCGCCGCGGATCGTCTTGACGGTGAGATCGACCTTGTACGCCCCGTCCGGATCCGGGCCGGTCTCCCAGACCCGGCTGTGGAAGGACACGTCCTCCCACTCGTACTCGAAGTCGCTCGGCGTGCCGATGCCGTCGGGAAGGTTCTCGATCACGAAGCCGTCCAAGGTGCCAGCCCTCTGCTCGGTCGATGGAGATGACATGGAGTACGTCGAAGCTGCTGAGGCAGGAACGGTCGCCGAGAGCCCGAGTGAGGCCAGGACGACCGCGCTCCCGATCACGATACGACGGGCGGAAGGCGCGACTCGGGAACGAAGTGGTGAACGCGACATGACTGCCTCCTGGGGAAGGGGGCGCCTCGCCTGCTGCGAGACGCCTTACGCCCAAGAAGATGCAGCGATCGACCCGCGCCGGAACACGCGAATTCGATTCTGTGGACAACCAGGAATCAGTGACCGATCAGCCGGTGCAGCCGGTGGAACGTCTGCCGGAACCCGAGCCGAGGCCACGCCCGCGACGACAACAGGTTCGTCACCCGCCAGTCGGTCACGACCGAGGTGTAGCCGGTGTCGGCCGACCACTGCAGCACGGCCTCGCCCAGCGCGCGTCCGGCGCCGCGCCCCCGCGCCGACGGCAGCACAGCGGCGAACCCGAGGAAACCGGCGTTGTCCGGCTTGGCCAGCCCGTTGTGCGCGCTCGACTTGTCCAGAGAGCAACCGATCGCAGACCCGATGGCCTGACCGCTGTACTCGGCAACGAAGGTTACGTAGTCCTGGTCGTCGATCGACTCCTCCCAGTCCGCCACTGCTTCCTCGAGCGTGGGGATCCCCCCGGACGAGAACACCGGAGACAGGGCCTGATGCTGCGGCAGCACGAGATCAAGCTCCGCGAGCACAGGGATATCCGCGCGGGCGGCACGGCGTACGACGAGATCGCGTGCCGGGGGCAACGGAGTGTCGGGCACCGGGCGGACCGCGTGCGCGTGTTGCGAGCCGAAGGCCAGGCGGAACCAGGCGTCGATCAGCTCGGCGTCGTCGGGCACCAGCACGTAGTGCGCGATGCGGCCGTCCTCGACCCACTGGGCGGCGGCAGCGCCGTACAGGTCGCGGATGTGCTCTGGCTCACGAACTGCGTGGCCGGCTGCCTCGACCCAGATGTTCGGACCCCAGACCGCCGACGGCTTAGGCGCTGCGAGCAGATAGCCGGTGACTTCGCCACCCTCGACCATCACGGCGCCGGACGCACCCTCGGTCTCCCAGGCCCCGGTCACCTCGACCAGAGCAAGTCGCTCGTCCTCGTAGTCCGCCGGAAGCAAAGGGTGACGCTTGCGGTGCACCCGATGCCGCTGGGCGAGCAGACTGGCGGCGGCTGCCAGATCCGCCTCCTCGAACGGACGGATGACGTGTCGGGACATACTCGGAAGGTACGCCGATCCGCCTCCGACGAACACGGGATTTCGGCACTCCGGGAACCGATTTGGTTGCTCAGCCCGGATCCTCTAAACTAAAGACACAACGGCGCGGGGTGGAGCAGCTCGGTAGCTCGCTGGGCTCATAACCCAGAGGTCGCAGGTTCAAATCCTGCCCCCGCTACCACAGAAGGCCCGGACCATCAGGTCCGGGCCTTCGTTTTGTTGTGGGGGTTAGTGGGTGTTGGTGATGATGACCTTGAGGGCTTCTTGTTCGGAGGCGTTGGAGAACGTGTCGTAGGCCTCGTCGAACTGGTCGTAGGTGAATCGGTGGGTGACGAACTTCTCCGGGGCGATGGCTCCTGACTTGATGCTTTCGAGGAGTTCGGGGGCGGTGGTGGCGTTGACCAGGCCGGTGGTGATGGTGAGGTTGTTGATCCAGTGCCGCTCGATCGGGAACTCGACGCTCTCGCCGTGCACGCCGACGTTGGCCACATGACCGCCGGGGCGGACCGACTCCAGCGCGGTGCCGAAGGTTGTGGGCAGGCCGACCGCCTCGATGGCGACGTCGACGCCCAGCCCGTCGGGAGTGAGTTCTCGCAGCGCGGCCGCAACGTCCTGGCCGGAGCTCACCTCGAGAGTCTCGGTCGCCCCGAAATCACGCGACTGGTCGAGCCGGAACTTGTTGGTGTCGACGGCGATGACGGTCGCGGCGCCGGCCGTACGGGCGGTCATGATCGCGGCGAGCCCGACCGGTCCGGCGCCGATGACGGCGACGATGTCACCGCTCTTGACGGCGCCGTTCAGGACGCCGATCTCGTAGCCGGTGGGAAGGATGTCGCTCAGCATGGTTCCGGCTTCGGCGGAGACTCCCTCGGGCAGCGGGATCAGGCCGTTGTCGGCGTACGGCACGCGCACGTACTCGGCCTGGGTCCCGTCGATGAGGTGCCCGAAGATCCAGCCGATGCCGCCGAGCGTCTTGCAGTGTGAGGTCAGGCCGGCCTTGCAGTAGTCACATGTCCCGCACTTGCTGATGCAGGAGATGATCACCCGGTCGCCGACCTTCACGTTCTTGCAGTCGGGGCCGACCTCGGTGACCACACCGACGCCTTCGTGGCCGAGGATCCGGCCATCGGTCACGGCGGGAACGTCGCCCTTGAGGATGTGCAGGTCGGTACCGCAGATCGTGGTGGCCTCGACCTTCACGATCGCGTCGGTCGGGTCCTTGATGGTGGGGTTCGGGACCTCTTCCCATGCCTTCCGGCCAGGTCCGTGGTACACGAGAGCCTTCATCTGTACTCCCATTCTCGTCGGCCACGCGGGTGACTCGATCGGCACCGAGGAGCGCGCACCGGCACCTAACGGATCGTCACACCGCCGCAGGCCCGCGCGGATCTCATCTTGAGACGCCTCCGCTGAGCGCCGGGCGCGGTGCCTCCCGAGTTTCATCGTGGGATTGGTCGCGCTCGGTCTCGTACTCGTCGGCTACGTGCCCGCGGCGGTTACGGCATGCTCGTCCTGGGGCTGGCGCACAACTGCTTCGGCATCGTTGCTGCGGATGCCCTTCATACACAGGGCTTGTACCTGATCTCCCGGCTGGTGGTATCGGCACGCTGCAGCAATCGGCCGGCGTGCTGAAGGTGGCCGGCGTAGTCGTGTTCGTCTTCGCCGCGGTGGGTGTGTACCTGTTCTTCAGTTCGGGTTCGCAGGCGACCGGCGGCAAAGCAATTCCACTCGGTCACCCTACGCGGTCGAGACGCTACTTTACGGCGAGTTCGCCGAGCTCGGACCAATCGTCCTGGGGGACCTTGAAGTTGACGATTCGGGGCGTCTCGACCAGGTGGGGCGGGAGGTGTTCCTGGGCCGCTTTGAAGTGGGCCGAGGTGACGTGGTGGGTCGCCGCGTCGTCGTCGGCGAAGGCTTCCACCAGGACGTACTCGTTCGAGTCGTCCAGGGAGCGGGACCAGTCGAACCACAGGCAACCCGGCTCTGAGCGGGTCGCGGTGGTGAAGTCGGCGGTGATGGACGGCCAGTTGTCGGCGTGTTCAGGCTTCACCCGGAACTTGGCGGTGATGAAGATCATCAGGCTTCCTCCGCTGGATCGATGGGACCGGGACCGATGCTAGCGGTCGCGGTACCGGTGCGCGGTCGCAATCTGAGATCAGCGCAGCGTGAAGCCGGTTCCCAGCGGGTCGCGGGGATCGAGGGTGAAGGTGGCGGTCCCGGTGCGATAGGCGGACCCCGTGACCTCGGTGATGACGCCGGCCTCGGTCTGCTCCACGACCCGGCCCAGGAACGTGGTGCCGACGATGGAGTCATGGCGGAGAACCTGATCGGGGCCGAGGCGTCCGTCGTCGTGCAGGAGGGCCAGGCGGGCCGACGTACCTGAGCCGCAGGGCGAGCGGTCTGCCTCTCCGTCGGCGAAGACTGCGAGATTGCGCTGGTGTGGACCGCCGTCGACTGTCCCGAGATCGTCGTACAGGATCGTGCCGTACAGACCGCTCAGCCGAGGATCGTGAGGATGGACAGCGAGCGGGTCCAGCGCCCACTTGATCTCGCGGCCGACGGCGATCAGGTCCGCGTAGTACTCCGGCGTCACGGACAAGCCGACCGACGAGGCAGGCACGGAGGCATAGAACGCGCCGCCGTAGCTGATGTCCGCCAGCACATGCCCGCGAGAGGTCGACAGCGGCATTTCACGTTTCAGCACGTACGACGGAACGTTGCGGAAGGCAACTCCTGAATCATCCACGCGCGCAGTGACCCGCCCGGACGGCACATCGATGACAACGTCAGGCGCTTGGACCAGACCGGTGGCGACCGCCCACGTCGCCAGCGCGATCGTCCCGTGTCCGCATGCGGTCGAGTACCCGTCCTTGTGCCAGAACACCACGCCGAAGTCAGCGCCGTCGTCATCAGCCGGTACGACGAACCCGCCGTACATATCCGCATGCCCGCGCGGCTCGTTCACCAGCAACCGCCGTACTGCGTCGATCTCTTCGGACGACTGCGCCGCGACCCGGCGTTCGGCCACTGATGCGCCCGGAATCTCCACGGACGTCACGATCCGGAACGGCTCGCCGGCCGTGTGGTAGTCCACAACGCTGACATCATCCACGCGAACACCTTAAACACGAGAAAGCCGCCGTCCGCCCCGAACAGAGGGGCAGGCAGCGGCTCGAGCGGCCTGGGACAGGTGGTCAGGCTGCTTGCAGGGCGCGGTTCCGGGCGGCCCAGACGGCTCGCCGCAGCTGCGCTTTGTCCGGATAGCCGGCTTCTCGACCGACTGCGTAGACGTCGTGGTTGCGCATCTTGACCATGCCGGCGACGTACCAGACCGGGCTGCCCTCGGCCAGCATGTTGATGATCATGTTCCGGGTGTCGGTGGTGATGTTCATTCTGACCCTCTCCCTTGGTCGCTCTTACTGATACGTCGAGCCGGGAGGGACGGATTCGACACCGCCTCGGAGAAAAATCCGGAAAAACAAAGCGCCCCGATCAGTGATCGGGGCGCTCGTCCGTGTGGGTCCCGGGGGGAGTGGGACCACCACACGTTGGGGGGGACTTTGACGTTAACTCGCCCAAGGGGTCACGCTCGGCAGTTTCAACGCGCACCGTTCGCCGAACGGTACAAGTCCTGCGCTCAGCGGCTGTTGCGTCTGCGGTACAGCGAGGTCGCCAGGACCACCGAGAACAGGAGCAGACCAGAACACCACGCCAGAGCGATCCGACCGCTGTTGCCCATCGGTGTCCCGATCAACAGGCTGCGGATCGTTTCGATGACCGGAGTGACCGGTTGGTGCTCGCTGACCGGCTGCAGCCACGAGGGCATCGACTCCGGCGGTACGAACGCGCTACTCAGGTACGGCAGGAACAGCATGAAGAAGCTGAGAGTGCTGGCCGACTCCACCGACTTGGCGATCACACCGAGACCGGCAGCCAGCCAGGACAGAGCGACGACGTAGAGCAGCAGCAGGCCGGCAGCCGCGAGCCAGTCGACCACTCCGCCACCAGGGCGGAACCCCATAGCCAGCGAGGCGACGATGACGATCGCCGTCGACGCCGCATTGCGCGCCACACTCGCCACCACATGTCCGGTCAGTACGGCGAAGCTGTGGATCGGCAGTGATCGCAGCCGGTCGATCATCCCGCTGTTCATGTCGTCGGCGACCACCATCGCCGTCGACGCGGCGCCGTACCCGGTGGTGAGCAGCAGGATCCCCGGTACGACGTAGTTCACGTACTCCGTGCCGGTGTTGATCGCGCCGCCGAACACATAGACGAACAACGCCATCATCAGCAACGGCAGCAGGATCGAGGCGAACAACGTGTCGACGTTGCGCCGCGCCAGCCGCACGCTGCGATCGATCATGGTCGCGGCGTCCGAGCACGCGGCGACAACTCCCTGGTGTGACATCAGCAAACCCCTCAGGCCGTCAGAGCGAGAAACACGTCGTCGAGCGTCGGCCGGTGCGACGAGACCCGCTCCGGCTCGAGTCCGTTGTCGCGGAGTACGTCGAGCACGTGGTGCAGGTGCGCCGCCGTACCGTCGGACGGAACGTTCAGCACCAGCTCGTCGGCGACTCCGTCCAGTACTCCGGTCGCTTTCAGCAGCTGTACGTCGTCGGCGAAGCGCAACTCGATCCGCTCGCCGCCGATCTGGGCCTTCAGCGAATCAGCCGTACCGCTCGCGACGATCCGGCCGTGGTCGAGCAGCAGGATCCGGTCTGCCAGCCGGTCCGCCTCCTCCAGGTACTGCGTGGTGAGCAGGATCGTCGTACCGTCGCGGACCAGGTCGACGATCGCGTCCCACATCGCCGATCGGCTCGCCGGATCGAGTCCGGTCGTCGGCTCGTCCAGGAAGATCACCTGCGGCCGGGCGATCAGGCTCATCGCCAGATCGAGCTTCCGTCGCATGCCGCCCGAGTACGTCTTCACTCGCCGGTCCATCGCGTCAGTCAGCCCGAACTGCTCCAGGAACTCGGCCGTACGACGCTGCGCAGCACGCCGGCCCAGGTGCATCAGCCGTCCGACCATCACCAGGTTCTCCCGACCGGTCTGGTTCTCGTCGACCGCGGAGTACTGCCCGGTGAGACTGATCGCGCCACGGACCCGAGCCGGCTCGCGCAGTACGTCGTACCCGGCGACGGTCGCCGTACCGGAGTCGGGTCTGGTCAGTGTGGTCAGGATGCGTACCGCAGTGGTCTTGCCGGCGCCGTTCGGACCGAGCAGGGCGAGCACCGACCCCTCCTCGACGCTCAGGTCGACCCCGCTCAGTACGTCGTTCGCCCCGTACGACTTCCGAAGCCCGATTGCCTCGATGATCATCGTCCCCTCCTTACTGCGTATCCAGTACGCTAAATAGCGTAGCATCTACGCAGTGTCGCGCCGCAAGCTCTAAACTGACCCGGTGGAGAACGACGAGCTGCCGGCCGATGTCGCGGCGATGTGGCGGTTGCGGGAGACCCCGCGGCGCGGGCCGAAGCCGTCGCTGACGCTCGACGACATCGTCGGGGCCGCGATCGAGATCGCCGACGCGGAGGATCTGGCGGCTGTCTCCATGGCTCGCGTCGCGGACCGGCTCGGCAACTCGACGATGGCGCTCTACCGGCACGTGAAGAGCAAGGACGAACTGCTCGTGATCATGTCGGACGCGGCGCTCGAGCGTCCGGACCCGATGCCCGAGGGTGTCGACTGGCGGACCGGGCTGACGTTCTGGGCGGACGGCGTACTCACGGCGATCCGTCGGCACCGGTGGTACGCGAAGGTTCCGATCTCTGGGCCGCCGGCCGGTCCGAACAACCTCGCCTGGTTCGACTCCGCACTTGGTGTACTGAAGGACACCGGCCTGCCGGAGGAGGCGAAGGTCGGCGTGGTGATGGGGCTCATCACCTACGTGCAGGGCGAGATCCGGATGGCGTTCGACCTCGCTGCCGGGTACGCGGACAACCCTGATGCCTTTCAGCGGTTCGGCTCGACGTTGCGGCGGGTCGCGGATCCGCGGGTCTATCCGGCGGTCGCGCGAAGTGTCGAGGCCGGCGTGTTCGACGAGGTCGGGAGCTTCGAGGAGGACAACGAGGCCGACTTCGACTTCGGTCTGCAGCTCTACCTGGACGGTGTCGCCGCGTTCATCGACCGGGTGTGCGTCAAGGGTGAATGATCGCGTCGGCCGCTGATGCGGTCGCGGCGATCAGGTGGGCGTTGCGTTCGTCGGAGCCATGGGTTCGCTCGTGCGCTTCCTCGGGCGATCTGCCGAAGGCACGATGCCGGGCTTCGAGTCGCTCATGGCGCACCGGCTCGGGCACCTCGACGTACAAGCACTGATCGAGCAGCGTGCGGACGATCGTCCATGGCGGCTCGTCGAGGAGCAGGTAGTTGCCCTCGGTGAGAACGAGGGTGACTGAAGGTGCGACGCCGATGCTCGCGGCGATCGAGTCCTCGATACTGCGGTCGAAGCGCGGCGCCCAGATCTGCTCGTCCGGCGATTCCTTCAGTCTCTTCAGCAATGCGACGAAGCCGTAGCCGTCGAAGGTGTGCGGTGCGCCCTTCACGTCAGCGAGCCCAAGGTCTTCCAGCACCGACTGCGCGAGGTGGTAGCCGTCCATCGGCACCAGCGCGACCTGATGGCCGTCAGCGGCGAGTTTCGCGGCGAGTTGCTCGGCGTACGTCGATTTGCCGGCCCCCGGCGCCCCGGTGATCCCCAAAATCTGCCGCCGCCCCCGCGTCGCCAGCTCGACGGCACGATCGTAGGCGGCGGCTGAGTCCAAGGTCTGCACCCCGGGATCCTAAGCGAGGTCGGCCTACGGACAGGCGGGTCACCGACGAGACCGCGATCGACACCCTCACCGACCTGCTGCACCACGGGCTGGTAGGCGGCTGAGGCGCTGACGCACGGCGTACCGGATGTGCACAATGTGAGCATCTGGTGGGGGAGGAATCGTGGCCGAGATCGAATCCGCACGACGCAGAGTTCCGCTCGGCCGCAAGGTGCGCGCCGGACTGGGTGCGTTGCTGGCGCTGCTCGTGATGGTGACCGGGGTGGCGATCGCGCTCGTCGTCAATCTGAGCCAGGGCGAGGCCCGGGTGAAGGACGACGTGCCGTACTCCACCGCGATCGCCTCCGCGTCGCTGGACGCGAAGAGCGTGGCCAACGACCAACGCGGCTTCCTGCTGACCGGCGACGCGATGTACCTGCGAGAAGCCGACCAGCGTGTGGCCGCGGCACGCCTGGACTTTGCGGCCGCGGTACAGGCCGCCATCACGGACGAGGAACGCAGCGCGGCGAGTGACTCGAGTGCGGGCTTCGAGCGTTGGTGGACGGCGACGCGGCCGAGTTCGCGACGTACAAGGCGGGCGATAAGCAGGCGGCGATCGCGGCCTCGGTCGGCGCGGATCGGGCGCTGCGCAAACAGTACGAGGACTCGCTGCAGCAGACCCGGAGTCTTGGCCAGAGCTCACTGCAGTCCGCGACGAACTGGCTGCCCAGCTCGGCGACGCGGGCAGTGGCGATTCTGATCGGGTGTCTGCTGGTTGCACTGGCGGCCGGTGCGGTCATCGCGTACTGGCTGCTGCGGCAGATCACGCTGCCGATCTTCAAGCTGGCGGCGTTGCTGAGCGCGGAACCACTGTGACTGCTACTCGTCCTCCGGCGGCGCTTCGGCACCTTCCCGTTCGTCGCGTTCGGCCCACTCGATCAGGGTCTCTAGGGAGTAGACGTTGTCGTCGATCGTCGCATGCAGATCGCCGAGTTCGGCGTACCGTGCCGGGACGGTCTCGATGGTGAAGTCCTTCGGGTTCACGTCGTCGATCTCGTCCCAGCGGATCGGGGTCGACACGGTGCCTTCGGGGTTGCCGCGGACGGAGTACGCACTGGCGATCGTGTGGTCGCGGGCGTTCTGGTTGTAGTCGACGAAGAGCTTCTTCGGGTCGCGGTCCTTGCGCCACCAGGTCGTGGTCACGTCGTCCGGCGCACGCCGCTCGACCTCACGGGCGAACGCGAGCGCAGCACGCCGTACGTCGGAGAAGCCGTACGCCGGCTCGACGCGAACGTAGATGTGGATCCCCGAACCGCCGGACGTCTTCGGATAGCCGACTGCACCGAGCTCCTCGAGCACTTCGTGGGCGACGTGCGCGACCCGCCGCACCCGGTCGAAGGGGCAGTCGGGCATCGGGTCGAGGTCGATCCGCCACTCGTCGGGCTTCTCGGTGTCGGCGCGCCGAGAGTTCCACGGGTGGAACTCGACCGTGGACATCTGCACCGCCCAGACGACGTGCGCGATCTCGGTGACGCACAGCTCGTCGGCGGTCCGGTTGTACCGCGGGAACTTGACGCGGACCGTCTCCATCCAGGGCGGCGCACCGTGCGGCAGCCGCTTCTGGTGGACCTTCTCGCCTGCGACACCCTCCGGGAACCGGTGCATCATGCAGGGGCGCTCGCGGAGCGCGTTGACGATGCCGTCGCCGACGGACAGGTAGTACTTGACCAGGTCGAGCTTGGTCTCGCCACGGGCAGGGAAGTACACGCGGTCCGGGTTGGAGATCCGGACCGTCCGCTCGCCGACTTCGAGCTCGATCGCCGGAGACTTGCCCTTGGACTCGGCCATGGTGCCAACCTAACCGGCGCCGGGGACAAACGGCATCAAGCCAGGCGCGTGAGCCAGCCGCGGGTGTCGGGAGTGCGGCCGTACTGGAGGTCGAGCAGCGTGGACCGGATCTTCGCGGTGACGGGTCCGACGCCGTAGTCGACGGAGTGGTCGCCGATGGTCAGATCGCCCTCGGGCCACGCGACTCGGCCGATCGGGGTGATGACTGCGGCAGTGCCGGACGCGAAGACCTCGGTGATCTCGCCGTTCTGTACGCCGTCGCGCCACTCGTCGGCGGAGATGCGGCGCTCCTCGACCGGGTGGCCGAGGTCGGCGGCGAGCTCGATCACGGAAGCGCGGGTGACGCCTTCGAGGATCGAGCCGTTCAGCTCGGGCGTTGCGATGCGGCCATCGGCGTACACGAAGAACATGTTCATGCTGCCGATCTCTTCGAGCCACTTGTGCTCGACCGCATCGACGAACGCGACCTGCTCACAGCCGTTGGCCACTGCCTCGGCCAGACCGGCGAGGCTGGACGCGTAGTTGCCGCCGCACTTGGCCGCGCCCGTCCCGCCCGGCGTCGCGCGGATGGTGGAGGTCGTCAGCCAGATGGAGACCGGCTTGGGGCCGGTGTTGAAGTACGGGCCGGCTGGTGATGCGATGACGCCGAACAGCACCTCGTGCGACGGCCGGACGCTCAGTGCGGCCTCGGTGGCGATCATGTACGGCCGGAGATACAGACTGGTCTCGCTGGCTTCGGCTGACGGCACCCAGGCCTCGTCGACGGTCACCAGTGCGCGCAGTGCTGCGACGAACTCGTCCTCCGGCACCTGCGGCAACGCCAGCCGCTCAGCGCTCGCAGTGAACCGGGCTGCGTTGCGGTCGGGGCGGAAGGCCCAGACCGAGCCGTCCGGGTGCCGGTAGGCCTTGAGCCCCTCGAAGATCTCCTGCGAGTAGTGGAAGACGGCGGCTGCAGGGCTCAGCTTCAGCGGTGCGTACGCCGTCACCTTGGCGTCATGCCAGCCCTGATCCAGCGACCAGTTGGCAACCACCATGTGGTCGGTGAACGACTGCCCGAAGGCCGGATCCGCGAGCACGGCCGCCCGAGCCTCTGCGCCGGCTGGATCACTGCGCAGTTCGACTGCGAAGTCCCACTTGTCTGCCACTGCCGTTGTCCGCTGTTCACCTGTCACCCACCGCACGCTACCCCTGCGCTCACCTCCAGCTCGACCCACTGCCCACACTCCGGCCCTCGGTCCCCAGCAGTCTGCGCAGCTCGACTGCACCGCGCTCGCTCTCGGGCACGACGCGGAGCACGCGATCGGCAGCGTCGTGCACCCAGAGGTCGCGCCACTCGTCCGGCAGCTCGACCAGGACCCGCAGAGCCGTGGCCAGGCCGGCCGGGACCTCTCCGGCAACAGCCAGACTCTCGGCAAGGGCCAGGTCGATCTTGGCGCGTTCGCCGATCCAGCGCTCCGGGCAGAGCTGTCTCGCCCGCTCAAGCAGGATGCAGCCCGGTACGCCGAACCCCAGCCGCGCGCACACTCGTCCCTCGGCCCAATGCAGCTGGTAGGGCATCCAGTCCGCCGGCCGCGCGGCGAGGGTCTCTTCGCCGATGCCCACAAGCACTTGCAGCGACCGATGTGCCTCCTCGCTCCGCCCGAGCTCGGCGAGGACCAGCGCCCGCGCCGCATAGGACAGCGCGGTTGGTGACTGGTGCGCCAAGGCTTTGTCAGCCAGCTCCAGCAATGGCGCCAACGGACGCCGCTCGGCAAGACCGCTGATTGCCTCTCTCGCACACACCAGCGCCTCTCCGGCACCGACTGCCGATGCATGGGCGGCCAACCACCAGCGCCTCGCCGAACGTCGCTCGCCAAGCCCGGTGAGGGTCTCTGCGATCAGGATGCTCAGCCCGACCGTCTGCATCTCGTCACCGCCCCGGGCCTGCAGAAGCTGCAGCTCACTCACCAGATCGGGCAGCAGTGCACCCGGCGGCGTGCTGCGGAAGTCGTCGAGCGCGATCGCCTGGTCCGCAACACCGGCAGCTGCGATCAGGCCTTGCCGGGCCGGCTCCGACGGGTCGGCTGTTTGCCCCGGCCGCTCGGTGCGGGAGGGCCTTCGCTCGAAGGTGACAGTCAGCTGGTCGCCGGTGCCGAGCTCACGGTCGCAGAGCCGCGCCAAGTCCGCAGAGCCCGGCCGCTGTCCGCGCTCCACCTGCGACAGGTAGCTGTGGTCGTACCCGACGCGGGCTGCCAGTTGCCGCAGGCTCAGGCCGGCCGCCTGCCTGGACTGCCGCAAGTGCGTCCCGAAGGCACTGCTTGCCTCAGTAGTAGATGTCTCGGTCACAGGACCACCCCGTTCACGCTTCGAGCTCATGTGGTGCGTGCCGCGACGCTACAAGCCCTCGCCGACAAAAACCGTGAAAAACAAGGGCATGTGGGCTGTGGGCTGTTCCCACAGCCCACAGCCCACACCTGTTGTACGCAGCCCCCTCTGGGCAATCTGAAGAGGTGAACACACTGCAGCGACAGGCTCGCCTCTTCCACCTGGTCCACCAAACCACCACCCTCGCCGAAGGCGTCGAGTGGTCCGACGGCACGGCAGCCCTACGCTGGCGCGCCCCTCACCCAAGCACCTCCACCTGGGACGGCGGCGTCCAAGCACTACTGGAAGTCCACGCCACAGCCGACCACACGACCCTCCACTGGCTCACCACGACACCAGACGTCAGAAGATCATCCCCACCGCCACCAGCCGACCCGGTCAAGACAGTCTGGCTGCCGGTCTCCACCCCAGACGGCCTCTGCTCCCGCTGCGGCCAACTCTGGCCCTGCCTCAGCTGCGGTCCTTAGTGTCCTGAGTCGGACACCAGCTGTCCGGGCAGGTTCGTCGTGTTTGAGACAACGCTGTCAGGGATTACTTGACGCGGTTTAGTGTGAGGGGGTTTTGGTTGGGTTGGTGAGGGGTGATCCGGGTGGTGGTAGACCCGCTGGATGAGTTGGATGCTCAGGTGGCCCGGCTTCGGTCGGTGGCGGACGAGTTGCGGTTGGCCCGGGCGAATCCGGTGCTGAGTGGGGACCAGGTCGAGCTGATCGAGGACGGGCCGACGCTGCTGGCGGCGTACGAGGAGATGCAGCGGAGTTGCCGGGAGCAGATCCGGGCGCTCGACCGGGGACCGTACTCGGCGCCGCCGGCGTCGCAGCAGAAGCTGGAGCTGGAGCGGTTGGGCGACGGTCTGGTGTACCGGGCGATCTACGGGTTCGAGGTCTTCGAGTCCGAGGAGGTCATGTCGGTGCTGCCGGAGCTGCGGTCGGCGGGTGAGCAGAGCCGGGTGCTGCCGCAGATGCCGATGAAGATGGTGCTGGGCGACGACAACATGGCCCTGGTCGCGCTGACGAAGCGGGCGCCGGCGGAGTGCCATCTGCTGATCCGGTCGACCGGTCTGCTTGACGGTCTGATCGCGACGTTCGAGATGCTGTGGGGACTGGCTGTACCGATGCCGGAGCTCGACGCCGCCGGTGAAGTGGCGGCACTGCGAGCACCGGACCGGGACGTCCTGATGTTGCTGGCCGGCGGAGCGACCGACGACATGATCAGCCGGCGGTTGCGGATCAGTCCCCGGACGACCCAGCGCCGGGTCCGCGCGCTGATGGATGCCCTCGGCGCGCAGACCCGGTTCCAAGCGGGCGTTCAAGCCGCCCGCCGCCGCTGGATCTAGTTGATCGTCACCACCGTCCCGGCCCGGTTCGGGAACTCGACGAAGCCGGTGGAGCGCTTGTCGGTCGGCAGGCCCGACCAGGACGCGGTGACCTGGAAGGGCTTGAACGCGGCCGGAGCCACCGGAGGCGACACCTTGAGCGTGCTGCCCGACGACGCGGTCACGACGTTGGTCTGCATCGTGTACTCCGTCGTGTCCGCACCGGGCGGGTTCGACAGTGTGATCGCGAGAACACCCCAGACGCCGGGAGCAGGTGCAGGCACACTGGCAGACGCCTGGTTCGAGCCGTCACCGACGAACGACAGGAACTGCTTCTGGCCGTTCACGACCTTGTAGAGCACCAGCCAGATGCTGCCGGCCGGGTCCACGGTCTTGATGTTCCACTGCACCGCCTTCGTCTGCGCGGTCGCCGTCACCGGGTAGTCCGGCAGATCCGCGTCCGCAGCACCTGCAGGCACCGCACCGGCCACGAGAGGAGCCGACACCACGCCGTACGAGCGGATCGGTGCGCCGGATTTGCCGGAGGTGGCAGTGAACGACACCGAGCCGGCAGCGCCCGACCCGGACACTGCGGTCGGAGCGAGCACGGACGTCGGTACGGCGACGATCGGGCTGCGGACTGTCTTCCCAGCGCCCTGCCAGGTCAGCCAACCGTTGGTGGTCGTACCGGAGTCACCGGTGTCCAGAGTGAGCTTCACCTTGAAGGTCTTGGTCTGACCGGCCTCCGTGAAGTTCAGGATCGACGGGGTCACCACGGCCTTCATCCCGGGTACGGAGACCGTCGCCCGGTACAGGCCCGGAGTCACGGCGGTCACGCGCCGGGTGATGGTCTGAGTGCCCAGCAACTGGCCGACCGCGATCGACGGAGCGTTGTAGTCGCTCGGGTTGATCGCCGGGACGCCGGTGCCGGTGTTGACCCCACTGCCCTCCAGGTAGCCCAGCCAGTCCGCATCACCCGAGTCGTAGATCAGACCGGGGTCCAGCATCTTGGAGGGCTGCACCTCGCCGGCACCTGCATCGAAGGGGTTGGTGTCGACAGTTCCGCTAGCGGTGAGCACACTTCCAGCGGTGGTCATCAGGGCCGACTTGACTGCCATCGGCGACCAGTCCGGGTGCTTCGAAAGGTAGAGCGCTGCCAACCCCGCCACATGCGGTGCGGCCATCGACGTACCGGAGAGGAACGCGTAGCTCTGTCCGTTGTTGGTGGGCGGTGCGACCGCAGCCAGCACGTTCACGCCAGGTGCAGCGAGGTCGGGCTTCAACAGGTTGCCGTGGCTCGCCAGAGAAGGACCGCGCGAGGAGAAGTCAGCCATCTGGGGGTACGGCGTCTTGGTAGTAGTTGTGTTGCCCGGCACGAGTTCAGCTGTTGCACCAGCCTGCGCAGCGTAGGCCTTCACCGACAGCGCGTCCGGTGCGTTGAGGTGCACGGTCGGTACGGCGTGAGAGTCGCCGACCACGTCCTGCGGGAACAGGTTGAGCAGCACCATCCCGACACCACCCGCCCGCTTCACCTCGGTGGACTTGTCCACCCGGGCGTTGACGCCCCGCTCGCAGGCGACGATCTTCCCGGCCGTCTTGCTCGGGTCCAGAGTGTTCGCCATACAGAGCAGTGCGTCGGCGTCGCTGACGCCCGCGTTCTTGACCGCGGCAGGGCTGACCAGCGGCTTGCTGCCGGTCGGCATCGCCACCGTCGTGCTGAGGCCGGCGTACTTCTGGCCGTTGCCAAGCACGACGGTCCCTTCGTACGGCGCGACTGTGCTAGCGCCGACCGTGGTCACCCAAGGGGAGGTGTTGTCGAGCGTGGACGCGTCCGGACCGGAGTTGCCGGCGGCCGCGGAGACGAACACACCCGCCGACGCGGCGGACAGAAATGCCAGCTGGATCGGATCGGTGTGCTCGGACTCGAAGATCGAGCCGACCGAGTAGTTGATGACGTCGACGCCGTCCGCGACCGCCTGGTCGATGGCGGCGAGGATGTCGGAGGTGAGCCCGCCGGAGTTCTGTCCGTCCTTGCCGGACCAGAGCGCCTTGTACACAGCGATCTTCGCGGCCGGAGCGACACCTGTGACCGTGCC
This sequence comes from Kribbella pratensis, assembly GCF_004365355.1. Classification (GTDB taxonomy): domain Bacteria; phylum Actinomycetota; class Actinomycetes; order Propionibacteriales; family Kribbellaceae; genus Kribbella. Next base: position 1,085,968 of record NZ_SODP01000003.1, read on the forward strand.
GAAGCCGACACCACCGACCGAGACGTCCACGTTGGCTCGGCCGGCCGCGGTGGTCGCAGTGTGGGTCCCGTGACCCTCACCGTCGCGCGGTGAGACGTAGTCGGCCCGCTGGTCCGGTGGGACCAGGTTGAGCCAGCCATCGCCGAAGTACTTCGCACTGATCAGCTTGGTGTTGCACTGGTCGGCGGTGAAGTCCTCGCCGGCCTCGCAGCTACCTGTGAAGGTGCTGCCGTCAGCCTTCTCCATGATCGTCGTCGTACCCGACAGGTACGGGCGGTACGGGTCTGCCGCGGTCGGCGGCTGCGTACCGAGCTTGGGGCCGGACAGCGAGGCACTTTCCGGCCAGATGCCGGTGTCGACGACGCCGACAACGACACCCTGGCCGGCGGTCGCCGTACCGCCGAGTGCGTTCCAGACGCCGGTCTGGCCGGATAGCTTGAGGAAGTCGGTCGGCTTGCGGTCGTCCAGAGCGACATGCAGCTGGTCAGGTACGACGGACACGACACCAGGCGTCTTGCTGAGCTCGTTGACCTGCTTGGAGGTCAGAGAAGCGGCGAAGCCGTTCAGAGTGGTCGAGTAGTCGTGGTCGACCTTGGCCCCGACCTCTGCAGCGACCTGTGCGTGCTTGCCGGTCAGGAAGGAGCGGTACGCCTTCGCGTTGCTGCTGTTGACCTCGACCTTGCGACCAGCCGCCGGCTTGGTGGCCTTGAGCCCGGTAACGCCACCCTGGTACGTCGCCAGCGGTTTGTCGGCCAGCGTCACGACGTACCGGCCGGGGGCGAAGCTCGACCGGCCCTGCGGCGTGGGGGGAGGTGTTGCCGATCCTGGTGGAGCCACCAAGGCGGTGGTGATCAGCGCGGCGCCTGCCAAGAGTGCGGCACGCCTGCGCAGGTTGGGATGGTTCACGTGATGCCTCCACGGCATGTTGTCCTGGCCGTGGGCTGTAGCCCCGGCCGCCCGCCCCCGAGCCCGGACGCGGAAGAGCCTGCCAATTGGCTGCTCCGACTACACCGTTTTGGCTCCAACTGGCCGCTGGCGAAAACCTGCCACTCAGCGGGTGGCTGTTGCGAGCAGGTACTGCGCTGGAAGGCGGACCTGACCGCTTGCGTCGGTCCAGTTATCGGCCAGGGTCTGCAGGAAGCGAGTGCGGACCTCGTCCAGGCGGCCTGCTCTCTCGAGGAGTGGGAAGGTCGTGACGCCTAGTGGGTGGTTCGCGATTCGCGTTTCCCAGTAGTGCTCCGGGGTGCTGGCGACGACGGAGAGTTCCAGGGTGGCTGTGGTGACCTGGTAGCCGTGTGGGGACAGTAGGGCGGACAGTGTGGCCGGGTCGTGCCAGTTGGTGGCGCCGTTCGCGGAGGTCTGGCCGGTGACTTCCTGGACTGCGCTGAGGACGACGCCGACGAGTTTGCCCATCACTCCGGGGAGCCAACTGGTGAGCAGGATGCGGCCGGTCGGGGCTGCGACGCGGGACAGCTCGGCGATTGCGGCGGCGGGGTCGGGCGCGAAGATCACAGCGAAGTTGGACAGGATCGCGTCGGCCGATCCGTCGGTCAGTGGGATCGACGCCGCCGTACCGTCGACGACGGTCAGGTCACGGGCGCCTGCGGTTTCCTGGATGACCTCACGGAGGCGGGCGGCCGGTTCGACGGCGGTGACGCGGGCGCCCAGGTCGGCGGCGAGCAGGGCGACGTTTCCGGTGCCGGCGCCGACGTCGACCACGTGTTCACCAGGTGATCCGCGCCGCGTCCACCAGTTCGCGGGCCGCCGGCCACAGGTCGGCCGCCGTCGCTTCGTACGTCCCCTGGCCCCAGTCGATGTCGCTCACCCGGGTCAGCCTAGGCCGGATCCCGACAGCGTCGGGTTCCCGCCGTGGGTGATGCATTGACGTGGATTTATGGAGGCTCTCTACTAAATCCATCCGTCAAGGAGGTTTCATGCGTGCACGGTGGCTTGCTGTGGTGGTTGGGGTGTTGCTGGCCGGGGTCACGGTGCCGGCGCAGGCGGCGAACATTCTGAGCAACCCGGGGTTCGAGACCGGGTCGTTGAGTGGGTGGAGCTGCTCGGGTGGATCGGTGGTCAGCAGTCCGACTCGCAGTGGTGGCTATGCGTTGAACGGCGCGGTGACGAGCTCCGACTACGCCCAGTGCAGTCAGACGGTGTCGGTGCAGCCCAACACGGCGTACACCTTGTCGGGCTGGGTGCGCGGCTCGTACGTGTACCTCGGGGTCACGGGTGGTTCGTCCACCTGGACGCCGTCGGCGGCGAGCTTCACGCAGCTGAGTCTCTCGTTCACGACTGGAGCGAGTCAGACGTCCGCACAGATCTACGTGCACGGCTGGTACGGGCAACCGGCGTACCAGGCGGATGACTTCAGTCTGGATGGTCCAGGCGGTACGCCGGGTGCCCCGAGCGCTCCTGGTACGCCGTCTGTCACCAGTGCGACCAACTCCGCCATCGCGTTGAGCTGGCCGGCTGCGACAGGCACGGTCACGGGCTACCGGGTCTATGAAGGCACCAGCGTCGTCCAGACCGTCACCGGAACTTCAGCCACCATCAGCGGGCTCCAGGCGTGCACTAGCCACAGCTACTCGGTGGCGGCATACAACAGCGTTGGTGAGTCGCCCCGGTCAGCAGCTACCAGCGGTACGACGGGCGGCTGCACCAGCACTGGTCTGGCGAAGCATGCGCTGATCGGCTACTTGCACGCGAGCTTTGCGAACGGATCCGGGTACGTGCGGATGGCCGACGTGCCGGACCAGTGGGACATCATCGATCTGGCCTTCGGAGAGCCGACCAGCGTTACCTCGGGAGACATCCGGTTCAACCGGTGCCCTGCAGCGGAGTGCCCGAACGTCGAGAGCGATGCGGAGTTCGTCAGCGCGATCCGGGCCAAGCAGGCCGCCGGGAAGAAGGTGCTGATCTCCCTCGGCGGTGCGAACGGACAGGTGCAACTCACCACCACAGCCGCCCGCGACGCGTTCGTCAGCTCTGTCAGCGCGATCATCGACCGCTACGGGCTGGACGGGCTCGACATCGACTTCGAAGGGCACTCGCTGTACCTCAATGCCGGTGACACCGACTTCCGCAACCCGACCACTCCGGTGATCGTCAACCTGATCTCGGCGTTGAAGACACTGAAGGCGAAGTACGGGTCCGGCTTCGTGCTGACGATGGCGCCGGAGACCTTCTTCGTGCAGGTCGGCTACCAGTTCTACGGCGGCGCCAGTGGCGGCGACAACCGGACCGGCTCGTACCTGCCGGTCATCCATGCGCTGCGGGACTCCCTGACCGTCCTGCACGTCCAGGACTACAACTCCGGTCCGGTGATGGGGCTGGACAACCAGTACCACACCATGGGCGGCGCCGACTTCCACATCGCCATGACCGACATGGTCAAGGCCGGTTTCCCGGTGGCGAACACCGGACAGACGTTTCCGGGACTGCGCGACGACCAGATCGGTATCGGGCTCCCGGCAGCAGTCAGCGCGGGTAACGGCTACACCGCCCCGGTAGCCGTGCACCAGGCGCTCGACTGTTTGGTGAAGGGCCAGAACTGCGGCGGCTACAGCCTCCGCGGCGGCGCTTCACCGGGCTTCCGCGGGCTGATGACGTGGTCGATCAACTGGGACCACTACTACAACTGGGAGTTCCAGAACAACCACGCGCCGTACCTCGACTCCCTCCCGTAGGCCGCCCCTCGCGCCCGGTTCGCGAATCAGCCCCTCGCGAACCGGGCGTGGGCCTGTGGATTACCGATCCCGATTTGTGGTCTTCCGCTGGTATGAAGGAGGCATGACAGCGTCAACGACCCGCGCGGTGATCCTCACCGTGGACGACGATCCCGGCGTTTCCCGGTCAATCGCCCGTGACCTCCGCCGTCGGTACGGCGAGGAGAACCGCATCGTCCGGGCGGAGAATCCGGCGCAGGCGCTGGACGCCCTGAAGGAGCTCAAGCTCCGCGGCGAGCCGGTCGCCCTGCTGCTGGCCGACTACCGGATGCCCCAGATGTCCGGCATCGAGTTCCTCGAGGCCGCGATGGACCTGTTCCCGCTCGCCCGCCGCGTGCTGCTGACGGCGTACGCCGACACCGATGCGGCGATCCAGGCCATCAACGTGGTCGACCTCGACCACTACCTGCTCAAGCCGTGGAACCCGCCGGAGGAGAAGCTGTATCCGGTGGTCGACGCGATGCTCGAGCTGTGGAAGTCGACCCCGGAGCCGTCCGGCGACGAGACGCGGGTGATCGGTCACCGCTGGTCGGCGCCGTCGTTCGCGGCCCGCGACTTCCTCGCCCGCAACGCGGTGCCGTACCGCTGGCTCAACGTCGACGACGAAGAGGCAAAGCGTCTCCTCGACGCGGCCGAGGTCGACGGCTCGACGCTGCCGGTCGTGATCACTCCGGACGGCACGGTGATGGTCGCGCCGTCCGAGACCGAGCTGGCCAACAAGGTCGGGCTGTCGACGGCGCCGGCCAAGGACTTCTACGACCTGGTCGTGGTCGGCGGCGGCCCGGCCGGCCTGGGAGCAGCTGTGTACGGCGCCAGCGAGGGCCTGCGGACTGTGCTGGTTGAGCAGTTGGCGACCGGTGGCCAGGCCGGGCAATCCAGCCGCATCGAGAACTACCTCGGCTTCCCGGACGGGGTGTCCGGTGCCCAGCTGACGGACCGGGCCCGGCGCCAGGCAGTCCGGTTCGGTGCGGAGCTGCTGACGACCCGTCAGGTCGTGGGGCTGGAGACGCTCGGCAACGCTCGGCGGCTGCGGTTCGCCGACGGCAGCGAGATCTCGGCGCACTCGGTGATCCTGGCGACCGGTGTCTCGTACCGGACGCTGCAGGCACCCGGGGTCGACGATCTGTGTGGCCGCGGCATCTACTACGGTTCGGCGACGACCGAGGGTCCGGCGTGTGCCGGCATGGACGTTTACATCATCGGCGGAGCCAACTCCGCCGGTCAGGCGGCGGTCTATTTCTCCAGGCATGCGAAACGCGTGCATATGCTGGTAAGAGGACCATCGCTCACCGCGACGATGTCGTCGTACCTCATCGACCAGATCGACGGGATCGACAACATCGAGGTGAACACCTGCACGCAGGTCGTTTCCTGTATGGGCTCGGAGCACCTGGAACATCTCACCTTGCTGAACAGCGAGACCGGGGAGAAGCGCGAGGTGGACACGGAATGGATGTTCGTGTTCATCGGCGCGGCCCCACGGACGGACTGGCTGCCCGGTGACCTGCTCCGCGACGATCGAGGCTTCGTCCTCACCGGACCGGACCTGCCCGGCAGACCGCCGGGCTGGCCGCTGGAGCGGGAGCCGTACCACCTGGAGACGAGCATGCCCGGCGTGTTCGCCGCGGGTGACGTGCGGGCCGAGTCGGTGAAGCGGGTCGCCTCGGCGGTCGGCGACGGAGCGATGGCCGTGACACTGGTGCACCGATACCTGGAGATGCTCTGATGACCGATCAAGCTGTGGAGCCGCGACGGCTGACTCCCGACGAGCTGCGCACGCTGTTCCTCTTCGAGAGCCTGACCGACGAGCAGCTTCAGTGGCTGTCCGAGGCCGGGTACGTCGAGAGCTGGCACGACGGGATCGTCTTCAACGAGGGTGACGAGGCGACCTGCTGCTACGTCCTGCTCTCCGGTGAGATCCGGCTCTGCAAGCTGTCGCACGGCGAACTGGTCGAGATCAACCGGACCAGCCAGCGCGGGGTGTACTCCGGGGCGTTCAACGCGTTCTTCGGTGCCGCCGACCACAAGTCCTACACGGCGACGATGCAGGTGACGCAGCCCGCGGAGTTCTTCGTCATCGGCGCGGACACGATGGCGACGATGATGAACACGTGGTTCCCGATGGCGGTGCACCTGATCGAGGGCTTCGTCATGGGCATGCGCCGGACCAACGAGACGCTGGGGGAGCGGGAGCGGTTGCTGGCCCTCGGTTCGTTGTCCGCCGGCCTGACTCACGAGCTGAACAACCCGGCCGCCGCTGCGGTCCGGGCCGCGGCCACGCTGCGGCAGCGGGTCTCCGGGATGCGGTCGAAGCTGGCGATGCTCGCCGACGGCACGCTCGACGCGACCAAGCTGCACCAGATCGTCGCTCTGCAGGACGACGCGGTCGAGCGGTTGGACAAGAACAAGGACAAAGACGTTCCGCCGATGGAGTTGTCCGACCGCGAGGACGCGCTGACGGACTGGCTGGACGACCACGACGTGCAGGCCAGCTGGGACATCGCACCGGTGCTGGCCGCCGCCGGGCTGGACGTGCCGTGGATGGAGAACGTGCTGACCGCCGTCGGGCCGAAGTACCTCGAGGGTGCGGTGCGGTGGTTGATGTACACGATCGACACCGAGTCGCTGATGAACGAGATCGACGACTCGGTCACCCGCATCTCGACACTTGTCGGCGCCGCCAAGCAGTACTCGCAGATCGACCGCGCGCCGTACCAGACCGTTGACCTGCGGGAGTTGCTGAAGTCGACGCTGGTGATGATGTCGGGCAAGCTGCAGGGCTACGAGGTCGTGAAGGACTTCGATCCCGAGCTGCCGCCGATCCCGGCGTACGCCGCGGAGCTCAATCAGGTGTGGACCAACATCATCGACAACGCGGTCAGCGCGATGGGTGGATCCGGGACGCTCACGCTCCGGACCCGCCGGGACGGCGCCTACGCGGTCGTCGAGATCGGCGACACCGGTCCGGGTATCCCGGAAGAGATCCGGCGCCGGATCTTCGAGCCGTTCTTCACCACCAAGCCGATCGGCGAGGGTACCGGCCTGGGGCTCGACATCTCGTGGCGCATCGTCGTGAAGAAGCACCACGGCGACCTCCGGGTCGAGTCCGAGCCCGGCCGGACGGTGTTCAAGATCGTGCTCCCACTCGACCCCGAACGCGAACTGGAGTCCGACCCGGCCCTGCTGTCCTGAGCCGCCGTCACCTGGTCTTCGTCACCTGGTTGCCGAGAGCAACCAGGTGACGATGGTGTCGACGGCCTCCGGATCCACGTGCCCCGGGACCGCGTAGTCGGCGATGCTCGACGGGCCGGAGCCGGCGATGAACACGTGGTTGTCGGCCTCGAGGATCTTGATCGTCGCGTCGGGAAGGCCGTCGCGCCACGCGGGTAGGTCGTCGGCGACAGTGGTCTGATAGTCGCGACCGCCTTGCAGGACGAGGAGCGGTACGTCGAGTTTCGCCGCGGTAGCGACCGCGTCATACTCGCGGAGATCCAGCCAGAACGACGCCGGCAGACCGAACGGAAGCTCCGTCGACGGGGTCTCCGCGGACAGACCGGGATCGTCGACGACCTCGGCCTGTTGCTGGAAGGCGGCGACTGTCTCAGGCGGAACCGCACCCGTCTCCGCGAGATAGCGCACGACGCGGACGGCGGAGTGGTGCATCGGCTGGGTGTCGCCGGCCATGATCACCAGGCCCGCAACCAACGGTTCTTCCGCGGCGATCTTCGGCGCGACCTTTCCGCCCATGCTGTGGCCGACGATGAAGACCTGGTCGACGTGTCGGGCGAGTGCGCGTACGGCGGCGATCGCGTGCGGCACGTACTCCGCGGTCATTGTGTAGCCGGGCGCTGCCATCACTTCGGGCCGATTCGCGGTGAGTTTGTCGAAGCGCACTACTGCGATGCCCTGTGTGGCCAGGCCCCAAGCGAGGTCCTTCAACGGCTTGTTCGGTCCAGCGGTCTCGTCGCGGTCGAACGGTCCGCCGCCGGCTAGCAGTACGACGCCGATCGAGGCCGCCTCGCTTGGGAGCGTGAGGGTGGCGGGCGCGGTCTGATCGGAGGCCTCGAGGACGAGGTCCTGCTCGGTGAAGGAGGTCGGGTCGGCGTACGGAGGGGGAGTCCAGGCGGTCATCCAGCTACCTTTCTCAATGTTTGAGAAAGGTAGCACGACGTGAGATCGTTACGCCATGGATCCGTTGGAGTTGCTCGGACATCCGGTGCGGTTGCGGATCGTCCATGCGCTGCGCGGCGGTCGGGAGCTGACGACCGGCGAGCTGGGGGAGCGGATCGCCGATGTTTCGAAGGCGACCCTGTACCGGCATGTCGAGCTGCTCGCCGAGGGCGGGATCCTCGAGGTCGCGGAGGAACGCCGGGTCCGCGGGGCGGTCGAGCGCCGGTTTCGGTTGCGCCAGGAGCGTGCGTCGATCACGCCGGAACAGATGGCGCAGTTGACGGTCGAGGATCACCGGCGTGGGTTTTCCGTCGCGATGGCCGCGCTGGTCGCCGAGTTCAACGCGTACCTCGAAAGCGAAGGGGCCGATCCGGTCGCGGACCTCGTCGGCTACCGCCAGCACGGCATCTGGCTGACCGAGGCCGAGCTGCACCAACTGATCGAGGGCATGCGAGCAGCAATCCTCCCGGTCCTCACGAACGAACCCACGCCCGGCCGATCGCGGTACTTGCTCAGCCCGATCCTGTTCCCGGTCGAGAACGACACCTGATCCCCCCGGACCGGCAATGATCAGGGGCCCGATCAGGATCCAGTGCCGGGGGATCAGGATCGGTAGAGCTCAGCCTCTAGCAGGGCGGGGTGATTGCGGGCCTCGATGGACTCGAGGGATTCGGTGCGGCGCCAGAGGGCGTGCGCGATTTCGGCGTACGGGCGGACCGCGGTCGGGGTCCAGGTGTCGGGTTTCCAGGTCCGCGACCGGGCGAACGACTTCGGGCAGTGGAAGAACGCCTCTTCGACGTGTACGACGAGCGCGAGCCGCGGGCGGTGGGAGCGCACAATCATGTCGTCGAAGAACGGGCCGTCGGTGACGATGCGGGCGCGGCCGTTGACGCGGAGGGTCTCGGGGCGTCCGGGGATGACGAAGAGCAGACCGGCGTGCGGGTTCTCGAGGATGTTGTGGAAGCCGTCCATCCGCCGGTTGCCCGAGCGTTCCGGGATGGCGAGCGTGACGTCGTCGAGGACCTTCACGAATCCGGGCGGGTCGCCCTTCGGTGAGACGTCGCAGCGACCGTCGAGCGAAGACGTTGCGACGAAGACCAGGGGCGTGCCCTCGATCCACTCCCGATGTGCGTCGCTCAGCCGCGGCTCGACCTTGTCGCGAGGGATCGGGTCCGGCGTACCGAACCCCTCGAGCTCGGCCACGCTGCGCACCTCGGGCAGCTCGTCCCACCTACTCACGTCATACCTCCCACTCGAACCAGTACGTCGGGACTAAGACGATCCGGCGCCTTCGGGCGTGACATGCAACTTGGCGGTGAGGAACGCCAGGATCTCGTCCCGGGCTCGGACCGTGGGGTGGCCGGCTTCGTCAACGAAGTGGGCCGTCACGACGCTGTGCGCGCACCCGACGACGTCCCGGAAGAACGGCGGTGGGTCCGGGTTCGCGGCCTCCGCGGGCAGGACGCGTCCGAGGAAGGCGTCACCCAGGAGTCGCTGGTACGCCGCGAATCGTTGCCCTGTGCACCAGCGGTCGCCCTGGAACCGGTACGCGAGCACCTGCAGGTCTTCGCGGCGGAACCGCTCCGCCAGCGCGTCCGCGTCGACAGCCGAGAGCTCGAGCTCGCCCGGGGCGTCCAGCGGAAGCGACGGGTGGTTGACGACAGGCGCGATCACCGCCGGCTCGAGAGCCATTGTCAGAGCGAAGTTGCCGGTGAAGCAGAGCCCGATCGCGCCCACACCCGGTCCACCGGCTTCGTCGAGCGCGACCCGGGCGAGACCGCGCAGCCATGCACTCACAGGACTCGTCCCACCGCCCGCGAACGCGCTGAACTCCGCGCTCACACAGGCTCTCCGGATGATCGCCTCGCCCTCCTCGGCGGTCGGGTAGGCGCCGTCCACGCCAAACAACGAAGGCACGAACACGGTGAAGCCGGCATCCCGCACCCACCGCGCAAGCCGCGCCACATCCGGGCTGATCCCCGGCATCTCCGGCATGACCACAACAGCCGGCCCGGAGCCGGTGACGTGGACCGTCTTCGCAACCCCACCAACCTCCACCACCCGATGCTCAAAGTCATCGAGAGAATCGTCCAGAGAGCTGCCGCCGGAGCGGTTGGGGGAGGTGGTGGTGGAGGCGCCTGTCGGCTGTTCGGATGAGGTGGGGAGGGAGGCGTCGGCCGGGTTGTCGCGGGTGTGGCGGGCTTGGCTCATGCTCGAGGATTTCGCCGCAAGCGTTGGATGACGACTGGCGGGATCGCCAAGGAGGTGGTTAATCTCGCCAGGTGGTCGCGCTTCGGGTCTCGGTGCTTGCTTATCCGGGGTGTTTTGCGTCCGAGGTGCATGGAGTTCCGGATCTGCTGACGATGGCCACGCGGGTCGCGCAGGTGCGTGGGACGCTCGAGCCGGCGTACGACGTGCGGATCGTGTCACCTCGGCGGCGGGTGCTTGCCTCCGGAGACGTGCGGATCGATGTCGGCCCGCTGCGGCCGTCGGACGTGCTGGTCGTGCCAGGGTTCGAGGTCGGACCGGCGGTCGATGTGGACTGCGTCCTGGCCCGTCTCGGCCCGGAGATCGCGGCCATCCGCGCCTTCGCGGCCGGTGGCGGCGCGGTCGTTTCGCTGTGCATCGGCGCCTTCCTGCTCGCTGAGGCAGGTGTGCTGCACGGCCGCAGCGCCACCACCTCCTGGCTGTACGCCGACCAGCTGGCGTGCCGCTATCCAGAGGTGGAGGTCCGAGCCGATCAACTGGTGGTCACCGATCAAGGTGTGACCACGACCGCCGCGTTCAGCGCGATGTACGACTTCGCCCTCACGCTGATCCGCCGTCACAGCGGGGAGTCCATCGCGCGGGCGACGGCCCGGATCGCGCTTGTAGACGACGCCCGGACCTCGCAGGCGCCGTACGTCGACCAGGCGATCCTTCCGGCCGCGGGCTCGACCTTCGCGGACGACGTGAAGCGCTGGCTGGACCAGCATCTCAACGCTGCCTACGACCTGGAGCAACTGGCCGGTCAGCTTCATGTCAGTTCCAGGACTCTGCTCCGCCGGTTCGGCGAGACCACAGGCACGACGCCGCTCGAGTATCTGCAGGCGGCTCGGATACGCCGAGCCGGGCGACTACTGGAGACGACCGGTCAGACCGTGGCCCGTATCGCCGGTGAGGTGGGGTACAAGGACCCCGCCTCGTTCAGCCGTCTGTTCCGGCGGCACACCGGGAAGGCGCCGGGCGAGTACCGCTCGCAGTTCCGCCGCTCTCCGGCAGACAGTGGGTGACCTCAGCGCAGGGCGGTGCCCTGGGAGTGGGCCAGGAGGCTGAGGTCTTCGCGGGTGGGGAGGGATTCCCAGTCGCCGTACGCAGTGACGCAGAAGGCGCCGGATGTGGTGGCTCGCTCGAGCCGGGATTCGGTGGAGAGGTTGTCGAGGGTGGCGGAGAGGTAGCCGGAGACGAAGGCGTCGCCGGCGCCGATGCTGTCGACCACGGTGACGGGGAGAGCGGGGCGGTGGATGGTGTGCACCTCGGCCGGCCCGGCGCTCTTGGTGTGGGCCCATGCGCCCTTCCCGCCGGCGGTGACTACGAGGGTTTCGACGGTCTTGAGGAGATCGGCGACCGGATTGCTCGCGTCGGTGAGGAGGTCGAGTTCGTCGTCAGACGTGAAGACGGTGTGGATGTGAGGCAGGAGCTCGCGGACCGCGACGGATGCCTCGGCGCGAGACCACAAGCGGGCCCGGTAGTTCACGTCCAATGAGACCTGGATGCCCGCCGCAGATGCCGTGCGTACAGCGGTCAACGTCGCGGCTCGCGCGGTCTCGGAGAGCGCCGGTGTGATGCCGGTGACGTGGAGCAGCCGCGGGTTTGCCGCAGTAAGAGCCGCGGTGATTTCCGAGGCGGTCAGCGTGGACGCGGCCGAACCGCGACGGTGGTAGCTGACCCGGGTGATGTCGTGCGACGGCTGGTCGAACGCGATGAAGCCGGTGAACAAGTCGTCCGAGAACCGCAGGTACGTCGTATCGACGTTCTCGGCACGCAAGGTCCGCTGGATCAGCCGACCCGGCTCATCGTTGCCTACGGCACTCAACCAGGCGGCATCGTGACCGAGCCGGGCGACCCCGATCGCCACGTTGCTCTCGGAGCCGGCGACGGACAGGTGCGCGTCGCCGCCGAGACACATCGGGCGAGCGGTCCGCACCGAGACCATCGTCTCGCCGAACGTGAGGAGGTCCGTCATCAAGTACTCCGCGAGGTCGGGTGGGCGTGAGTCGGTCAGACGTCGAGTCAGACGTCGAGTTCGGTCCGGAACGTGCTCGCGCGGATGGCGAGTTCGGCCAACGAGCCGCCAGTGCCCGCGTCGCCCAGCAGCGGAGAACCGACACCCACCGCAAGCGCTCCCGCAGCCAGATACCGGGGCGCGGACTGGGCGTCGACCCCGCCGACGGCGATCAGTGGCGCGTCGGGGAGCGGGGCGAGCAACTCGCTGAAGTACCCGGGACCGTGCAGCTTCGCCGGGAAGATCTTCACCGCGGTCGCACCGAGATCTAGCGCGGCGACGACCTCGGTCGGAGTGAGCGCGCCGCACAGCAGCGGCAGACCGAGCTCAACCGCGCGATGAGCGCCACGCGTGATCGCCGGAGTGACGACGAAGCCGGCGCGAGCCGCGGCGACCTCGTCGGCCTGAGCCGCGGTCACAACGGTGCCGGCCCCGATCAGGATGTGCGGGTCGTACTGCGAACGCGCCTTGGCGATCGCCTCCACACCGCCGGGCGTGGTGAGCGAGATCTCGAGCGCGGTGACCCCGGCCTCGACAAGCGTCTCGACGCAGGCGAGCGCGGTATCCGCCCCATCGGCGCGGATGATCGCGAGCAGCTTCCGGGTGCGGAGTTCGGCAAGCAGGTCCATGGTCTCCAACCTAGGTGACGACTTCAGGGATAGGACGTCCTATGAGCTCTAGTGAAGACGGCAGATCTGTGGCTAAATTACCAAGTGAACAACCGCCCCGTTGTTTACTTTCAGGAGGCATCCGCCATGCCCAAGCTCAAACTCGTGCTGCCGGCGCTGGCGCTGGTCGCGCTCAGCATCCCGACGACTCCAGCGCAGGCCGCCATCACCCAAACCGTGCTGTTCAACAAAGGGGACGCCGGCTACGGCTGCTACCGCATCCCCGCGATCGTGAAGACCAAGGCGGGCACGCTGCTTGCCTTCGCCGAAGCCCGGCGTACGTGGTGCGCGGACTCCCAGGAGATCGACCTCGTGCTGCGCCGCTCCGAGGACGACGGCCGGACCTGGTCGGCGACCCAGACCGTACTGTCCGGCACCGACTCTGATCCCGATGCCGTCGCCACCCGCGGCAACCCCGCCCCGATCGTGGACTACGAGACCGGCCGGATCGTGCTGCTGTCCACGATGGACCCCGGCACGACGAGCCGCCCGCGGACGCCGTACGTCCAATTCAGTGATGACGACGGGAAGACGTGGAGCAAGGCCGAGAACATCGGCGACCAGATCGACGACCCGGCCTGGGGCTGGTACGCGACCGGTCCGGTGCACGGCATCCAGCTCACCCGCGGCGCCCACGCCGGTCGGCTGGTCGCAGGCACCAACTACGACAACGGCGCCGGTCAGAACGCCGGCCAGCTCGTCTACAGCGACGACCACGGCCAGACCTGGCACAAGGGCGCGACCGATCTCCGGTCGGACGCGACACCGCAGGAGATCAGCGTGGTCGAGAAGGTCGACGGGGGCGTGTACGCCGGCGCCCGCAACAACGCCGGTACGTCGGGCGCGAGCCGGATGGCCGCGGTGAGCAACGACGGCGGGCAGACGTTCGCGGCGCCGTTTGCCACGATTGCGGGGCTGACGACGCCCGTCGTGCAGGGTTCGTTGCAGAGGATGCGAGCCGTCGATCAGGGCGACAAGTACAACCGGATCCTCTTCGCGGCCCCGGCGGATCCGGATCGCCGCCGGTACATGACGATCCGCTCCAGCTTCGACGAGGGAAAGACCTGGCAGACCGTTGCCCAGGGCACCCGAATTACCAGCGACTGGTCCGGGTACTCCGACATGGCCATCCTCGACACCGGCGAGATCGGCCTGCTGTACGAAGGCGGTACGGTCGACGCGCGCGACCAGATCCGCTTCGCCCGCTTCACCGAGAACGACATCGGCCACCCCGACGCACCGCTCGGCGCCACCACACCCGACATCAGCGGCCTGCACAACGACAGCTACCTGCGCGGCGGACCCACCACGACGACGGGCAAGTTCGGCCAGGCCAGAGACTTCGACGGCGTCGACGATGCGCTCCAGCTCCCGTACGCCGAGTCGCTCGCGGTCGGGGCGGGCGATTTCACCGCGATGGCCTGGATCAAGTACGGCGCCAGCACGACACCGCAGGCGATCTTCTGGGGCTACAACATCAACGAGTTCTCGCAGTTCTGGCTCCGGGCCGAACCTGCGGACGGGCGGATCCGCGGCCTGATCACGACGGGCGGCAACACCGCGGCCGTTCAGACGACGAAGGCCTACAACGACAACGCCTGGCATCATGTCGCGTTGCAACGCAAGACCGGCACGCTCTCGATCTGGGTCGACGGCACTCAGGCCGCGAGCGTCACCGCACCGAGCGGCTCGGTCAGCCCTGGCCGCCCGTTCAAGATGTACGTCGGTCAACGGCTGGACGGCGCCCATCATTTCGACGGCTCGCTCGACGAGGTCCGTCTCTACAAACGTGCCCTGACCGCGACGGAGATCAACAGCATCCGCACAACCAACAGCACGACGGTGCCGAACGTCGTACTCGATCTGCCGCTCGGGTGACATCACACTGGCCTGGCGGACAGCGTGAGCCGCCAGGCCAGCTCACCACTCGCCGGCACGACCACGGCGTCATCAGGCCCGGCCTCCGCGAGGTCGAACACTCGGCCGAGCATCGGCTCTACTCCGAGACTCCGGTACGGCGCATCGGCAGGGAAGCCGCCTTGGTTCCGCCACAACGCGGTGGAGACTGGTTGCCCCGGGCAACTCAACGTCACCGTGAGCTCGGCGCCGCGATCCCGCACCGAAACCGTTGGGCAGTCCACCAGAACCGCACCCACGGCGGTCCCGTCGGAGTCGCCGTAGACGGCCAGATCCAGCGGAGTCGGCCACACGGCTGTGACCCACGGTGCGTCGTCCGGCCAGGCCCATGGGAGCAGAGCAGCGGCCTCGGGGTACAGCCGGCATTCAGTCCCGGGCGGAGGCGAGATGAGTGCACCTGCGGCACAGTCGAGCAACGCGTGCGCGGCCCAGATGAACCGATAGCCCGGGACTGCTTCGAGGTGGTAGTCGACCGTGAGCGTGTCAGTTCCGGGAGTGAAGGCGCGAGTCAGCACCGCGCCGTCGTACTCGACGGAGCCGTCCCACGGCTGGTTCCACAGGGCGCCGTGGTCGGGTGTGCCGCGCACCGTGGGGAAGCATTCGTCGAGGCCGCCGGCGTCGATGAAGGTGGCCAGGCCGGCCCGCGATCCGGTCACGAGGCCGGGCCCGTGCCAGAGCCACTCCCGCCCAGCCAACTGTAGAGAGGTCCAACGACCACCGTCGGTCGGGTCGACGGTCACGAGCCGGCCGGCGGCGTACTCGGTCACCATTCGGCGAACGAGCCGTCTTCGTGGGTCCACACCGGGTTGCGCCAGGTGTGACCGATCTTGTCGGCGGCCCGCACGGCGGCCTCGTCGACCGTGATCCCCAAGCCGGGCAGGGGATTCCACTCCGCGTGCCCGTTCACCCAGGTGAACGGCGCCGGATCCACGACGTACGAGGTGAGGTCGTTCGA
Organism: Kribbella pratensis; assembly: GCF_004365355.1. Taxonomy (GTDB): domain Bacteria; phylum Actinomycetota; class Actinomycetes; order Propionibacteriales; family Kribbellaceae; genus Kribbella. Next base: position 1,101,670 of record NZ_SODP01000003.1, read on the forward strand.
CAGGTTGTAGTGGATACCGCGGCTCTGCTCCTGGATCAGGAAGTTCGGCGTTGCGAACGACACCTGCAACGAAGCCGCCAGTGAGATCGGCCCGAGCGGACAATGCGGCGCAAGCATCGCGCCATGCGCATCCGCGAGTACGGCGATCCGTCGCAACTCGGAGATCCCGCCCGCATGGGACACGTCCGGCTGTACGACGGCGACGCCCGCGTTCAAGGGCGCCATGAACTCGGCGCGGTGGTACAGCCGTTCTCCGAGCGCGACCGGGATCGTCGAGGTTTCCACCACCGAGGACAGATGTGCCATTTGCTCAGGCAGCACCGGCTCCTCGACGAACATCGGCTGCAGGCCCTCGACCGCGTGCAGGATCCGCCGCGCGCCGGCAACACCGACGCGACCGTGCAGATCGATGGCGACATCACGGGAATCGCCGAGCACCTCGCGTGCTGCGGCGAGCCGGGTGACGATGTCGTTGACCTCGGCAACCGATGGCGACGTCTGGATCTGACCGCTGGCATTCATCTTCACGGCCGTCATACCGGCCGCGACCTGCTCCGCGACGGCGTCACCGATAGAGGCCGGCTCGTCCCCGCCGACCCACGCGTACACGCGAACCCGATCACGGACCCGTCCCCCGAGCAGTGCCGCGACAGGAGCGCCGTACACCTTCCCGGCGATGTCCCACAGAGCATGGTCGAGGCCGGCGACCGCGCTGCTGAGCACCGGGCCGCCGCGATAGAACCCGCCTTTCGTCAGCACCTGCCAGTGCCGCTCGATCTGCAGCGGGTCCTGGCCGATCAGGTACTCCGCGAGCACGTCGATCGCGGCCCGCACAACTTCCGCGCGGCCCTCGACGACAGGCTCGCCCCAGCCGACGACGCCGTCGCTCGTCTCGACCCGGCAGAACAACCAGCGCGGCGGGACGAGGAACGTCTCGATCTTCTCGATCTTCACCGGCGCCGCCGACGGGTCGATCCGCGTACTTCGGTGAGGTCCTCGGCCGCCTTCGCCAGCAGCTCGCGCATCGCGAGCTCGGCGCCCTCGGGGTCGTGCGCGCGGATCGCGTCCACGACGAGCCGGTGGCTCGGGATCGGATCGTCCGACGGCTTCACCGTGTGCACCAGCCGGTCGCGGTCGGCGAGCCCGGTCTCCATGATCACTTCCATCTTCGTCAGCAGTTCGTTTCCGGTTGCTGCCAGCAACGCCCGGTGGAACGCGAGGTCCGCGGCCGCCGCGGCGAGGTTGTCGTCCGCCGATTCCATCCCCGCGAGTGCCTCGTCGAGTGCCGCGAGGTCAGAGTCGTCCGATCGCAGCGCGGCCAGCCGGGCCGCGGCAGGCTCGACGATCCCGCGGACCTCGTGCAGCTCCTCGAGCAGCTCTGGCCGGGAGTCGGCATCCTTGAAGTGCCAGCGGATCATGTCCGCGTCGAGCAGGTTCCAGTCCGACCGCGGCCGGACGAACGTGCCGCGCTTCTGCCGCGCGTCGACCAGGCCCTTCGCGGTCAGCACCTTCAACGCCTCACGGATCGCGGTCAGGCTGACGCCGAGGTCGGACTGCAGCTCGGTCACGTTGATGGTCGCGCCCTCCGGAATCTGCCCGGACAGGATGCGATCCGCCATCACTTCGACGATCTGCCCGTGCAAACCACGCGACACCCCACGCTGAATCCCCGTCACACCGCTCTCCCTCACGCCGAGTCCTTTACCGCGGACCATCCGCCGTCGACCAGCAGGCTGGCCGCTGTCACGAACGACGCCTCCGACGACAGCAGGAACGCCACCGCCTGAGCCACCTCGTCCGGCTGGCCGAGCCGCCCGAGTGCCGTCGCCTGCGCACTGCGCTCGCGCCCCTCGGCGTCGACGCGGTCCCACATCGCCGTCACGACCGGGCCCGGAAGCACGGTGTTCACCCGGATCGAGCGACCGTACTCGACGGCCAGCTGACGTCCGAGCGAGATCAGTGCGCCCTTCGTCGCGGCGTACGCCGGATGACCGGGTAGCCCCGCGATCGCGTGCACGGACGACACCAATACGACGGAGCCGGCGTTCGCGGCGAGGTCGTCGTACAGCGCCTGGAAGCCGAGGAAGGATGCGCTGAGGTTGACGTCGAGTTGGCGTTGCCACGACGCCGGGGACAGTTCGTGGGCCGGCTTCACGTCGACGACGACCGCGTTGCTGACCAAGCCGTCGATCGGGCCGAGTTCGTCGCGGCCGCGGGACCGGACCTCGGCCCAGGTGTCCGGCGACGCGACGTCGCCGACCACGCTGACGGCCTTGCCCGGCAGCTCCTTGCACGGGTGGATGTCCACCTGCACGACCTGCGCACCCTCGGTCAGCGCCCGTTCGACGCAGGCCGCGCCGATCCCCGACGCAGCCCCGGTCACCGCGATCACCCGTCCAGCCAGCCGCACCCGCGCCTCCTCACGTCACCCCTACCCAAGCACGCAGGCAGGCCCGTTCCAACGATGAACGAGCCATCAGTTGACCGTGACGCCGCTGTCCCGTCAAGCGATTTGCTCGTAATTTACGAATTAATATTGACACCTGGGATCGTCCGCCGCAAGATCGTCCGCAACACACCACTTACTCGACTGGCATCGCCGGTCGGGCAGAGCTCAGGAGTTTCGGCATGACGGGTCTGGCAGCAGATCGGCGGACGTTCCTCAAGGGACTCGGGCTACTCGGGGCGGCCACTCTGGTCCCCGGATGCGCGACCTCGACGAAGAGTCCGGGCAGCGGCAGCGCGGCGACTGGTGAGCTCTCGCTGCAGTCCAACCTCTCCAGCGAGCAGGCCAAGGCCGCGATGGAGAAACTCGTTGCCGCGTACAACAAAACCGGCGGGTCGCAGGTCAAGCTGAACACGGTCGCCGCGGAGATCTTCCGGACCCAGCTGCCGACGTACCTGACCTCGGCGAACCCGCCGGACGTCTACACCTGGTACGCCGGGTCGGTCGCGGACTCGTACGCGAAGAAGGACCTGCTGCTCGACGTGACCAGCGTCTGGGACAGCATGGGCAACTACTCCAAGGCGATGCAGTCGCTGTCGACGAGCAGCGCGGGGCAGAAGATCTTCGTGCCGACCAGCTACTACTGGTGGGGCATGTTCTACCGGAAGTCGAACTTCGCCAAGTGGGGCGTGACGCCGCCGAAGACCTGGGCCGAGTTCGTTGCCGTGTGCAAGACGATCCAGAGCAAGGGCATCCCGCCGATCGGGATCGGGCTCGGTGACACGCCGTGGGTCGCGTCGGCCTGGTTCGACTACCTGAACATCCGGATCAACGGCGCGCCGTTCCACCGCAAGCTGCTGGCCGGCGAGGGCGACTTCACCGATCCGAAGGTGAAGGCGGTCTTCACCAAGTGGCGCGAGGTGCTGCCGTACTTCGACCCGAAGGGCAAGTCGTTCCCGTTCCAGGAGGCGACGTCGGCGCTGCTCGCGGGCAAGACCGGGATGTTCCTGATCGGGACGTTCTTCGCCGACTCCGCTCCCAAGGACGCGCTGGACGACATCGACTTCTTCCAGTTCCCGATCATCGATCCCGCTGTGCCGGTTGCCGAGGAGGCGCCGACCGACGGCTACTTCGCCTCGAAGAAGGTGAAGGATCCGGAGGGTACGAAGAAGTTCCTCACCTGGCTGGCGACGCCGGAGGCGCAGAACATCTACGTGCAGAGCTCCTCCGGTACGGCGATTCCGGCCAACCCGGACGGGAAGTCCGCCGACACCGCGCTGGTGAAGAAGGGCAAGGCGATGATCGAGGGCGCCGCGGAGATCACGCAGTTCTTCAACCGCGACTCGAGCGACGCCCTCCAGCCCACGGCCGACGCCGCCCTCACCAAGTTCCTCGACAAGCCAGACCAGATCGACAAGATCCTCGCCGACTGGCAAGCCGCAGCCCAGAAGGTCTTCAAGGCGGGAGCATGATGTTGCTGGGCAAGAACTCCTGTGCGCTTGTTCCCGCCGCGCCCTGCCTCCGGCGGGGCGCGGCGGGAGATAAAGACGGAGCGAAGCCAAGGGGCGTTGGCCGCCGGGCTGGGAGCGGCTCGGGTGGAGCCGGATGCGCGGAGGTGGTCGGATGACGTCCACCGTGGCGGAGGCGGCGCAGCCGGTTGCCCGCTCCGGCGACCAGGCAGGCGGCGGAGCCCGCCGTCCTCGCCGGACTGGCCCACGACGAGTCTCGCCTCTCATCCTCGCCTTTGTTCTCGTCCCGTTTGTGATCGAAGCGGTGTGGGTGTTCTGGCCGGCGTTGCAGGGGTTCTGGTTGGCGTTGACGAGTTGGGACGGGTTGTCGGCGCCTCGGTTTGTGGGGTTCGGCAACTTTTCTGACATGGTGTCGGATCCGATCTTCCGGACCGCGTTGAAGAACACGGCGATCTGGCTGGTGTTGTTCGGTGGGTTGAGTGTGATCGGCGGGTTCGGGATGGCGTTGCTGTTGCAGCGCGAGCGTCGCGGGGTCGGGATCTACCGGGCCGCGCTGTTCACCCCGGTCGTGTTCTCGCTGGTCGTCACCGCGCTGATCTGGCGTGTCTTCTACCAGCCGGATGGACTTGTCGACACGGTGTTCCGGACCGTTGGCCTGGGCAACTTCGTCCGCCCGTGGCTCGCCGACCCCGACACCGCGCTGTACGCCGTGATCGTGCCGGCGCTCTGGCGACAGATCGGGTACGTGATGGTGCTGTACCTGGCCGGCCTGAAGGCGGTCGACCCCGCACTGTACGAAGCGGCGAAGGTCGACGGCGCATCGGCCTGGCAGCGCACGCGGTATGTGACGATCCCGCAGCTCAAGGGCGTGAACTCCGTCGTCCTGTCGGTGATCGTGATCGACTCGCTGCGATCCTTCGACATCGTCTGGTCGATGACGAGGGGCGGGCCGTACCACTCCTCCGAGCTGCTCAGCACGTACATGTACTCGACCGCGTTCCAGTCCACGCAGCTCGGCTACGCGTCGGCGCTCGCTGTGGTGATCTTCCTGCTCGCCCTGGCCGTGATCCTCGGCTACCTGATCCGCGCCTTCCGGGAGGAATCGTGATTCGCCGTACCGGGTACCACGTGGCGATGTCGATCGTGTCGTTCCTGTGGGTCGCGCCGATCCTGTGGGTGGTCGTGATCTCGTTCCGCAGCTTCGACGACGTCGCCGCGAACGGACTGGGATCGTTGCCGCATTCGTTCACGTTCTCGACGTACAAGTCGGCCTGGGAGGACGCGGACGAGTTCCGGGCGCTGATCAACAGTCTGCTCGTGACGATCCCGGCGGTGCTGCTGAGCCTCGGGCTGGCCTCGATCGCGGCGTACGGGCTGGCGCGCTACTCGATCCCGTTCCGGCGGACGATCCTGTTGCTGATGTTGATGGGCAACCTGTTGCCGCCGCAGATCCTGCTGATCCCGATCTCCCGGTTCGTGGAGTTGATCGGGTACTACGACACGCTCATCGCGCTGATCGCCGTCCATGTCGGGTTCGGGCTCGGGTTCTACACGTTCGTGCTGCACGGCTTCATGCGGGACCTGCCGCGCGAGATCCAGGAGGCGGCGACGATCGACGGCGCGGGACCGGGTCGCATCTACTCGAGTGTGATCCTGCCGTTGACGCGGCCGGCGCTGGCCGCGCTCGGTGCGCTGTCGTTCACGTGGATCTTCAACGATCTGCTGTGGTCGATCACGGTGATCCGCTCCGGCGAGAAGATGCCGGTCACACCGGCTCTGCTCGGTCTGCAAGGGCTGTTCGTATCGTCGTGGAACGTGATCGCCGCCGGCACCGTGATCGCGGCCGTGCCGACAGTGGCAGTGTTCCTTCGTTTCCAGAAGCACTTCGTGGGCGGGCTGGCGATCGGAGCCGTGAAGTGAGGACGTGGACGCTACGCGGTACGACGACGTCGTACGTCGTCGGCGTCCCCTCGCATGGTCAGTGGGCGCAGCTGGTTGCCTGGGGCCCGCATGAGGGTCTGGCACCCGTCGAGATCGTCGGCACGGAACACTTCGTCCCCCGCGCGGATGTCGAGCCGCTGGAGTACGCCGTCCGCGGGGTCAGGTACACGGCGCCGGTGGACCTGGTCGTGTCCACTCCTGGGGGAACGGACGAGTTCCGGCCTGTCTTCGTGGAGGCTCGTGAGGACGACCACCTCGAGCTCGAGTTCGTCGAGACCATCCGGCTCGTCCTGCATTACCGGATGGTCGGCGACGTGCTGGAGCGCTGGGTCTCGGTCCGCAACGACGGGACCGACGAGCTGACGCTTCATCGGCACGACTCGGCCGGGTTCGTGGTGCCCGGTGAGAACACGGTCAAGTACCTGTGGGGCGAGTGGAACAGCGAGTTCCGGCAGGCTTCGGTGACGTTGCCGCGGGGCCGGTTCACGATCGGAAGTGCGCAGGGGATCACCGGGCACTCGTACTCGCCGTTCCTGGCGACCGAGGGGGACGTCGCGTACGGCGTACAGCTCGCGTGGTCCGGATCGTGGGAGATGTCAGCCGACGTCGACACCACCGGACTGCTTCGAATCCAGGCAGGGCGCGTGTCGTCGAGCCAGGGGATCGCGCTCGCGCCGGGGGAGACGTGGGAGTCGCCGAAGGCTGTCGGGGCTTGTAGCGCGGAAGGCGCCGACGGACTCGCGCGCGCTTTCCACGACTACGAGCGCGCGGGGTCGCGGACGCGGATGCCGCATGTGTTGTACAACTCGTGGTTCGCGACCGAGTTCGACATCCGGGCAGAGCATCAGCTCGAGCTGGCACGGCGGGCGGCGAGTATCGGCGTCGAGACCTTCGTGGTGGACGACGGATGGTTCGTCGGGCGGTCGGACGACACAGGTGGGCTCGGTGACTGGGAGGTCGACCCGCAGAAGTTCCCCGAGGGGCTGGACGGTTTCATCACCCGACTGCGCGGGTTGGGTCTTGATTTCGGTTTGTGGATCGAGCCTGAATCGGTCAGCCCGAAGGCGCAGCTGGCCCAGGATCATCCAGAATGGATCCTGCGGACGGACGGCTTGGAGCCGGTGCTGGTGCGGAACCAGTTGCTGCTCGATCTGAGTCGGGACGATGTCCGCGAGTTCATCTGGAGCACGCTGGACCGCCTGTTGTCGACGTACGACATCAAGTACCTGAAGTGGGACGCGAATCGGCCGCGCTTGGACTCCGGCGATCAACGCCGCGATCTCGACGGCCGGGTAGTGGCGAATCTCTACGCGATCCTGGATCGGTTGAGGGACCGGCACCCGTCGGTGTACGTCGAGGGGTGTGCCGGCGGCGGGGCTCGGGTCGATCTGGGGATGGCCTCGCGCGTCGACACGTTGTGGCCGAGTGACAACACAGCCCCGCTGGATCGGCTCAGGATTCAGGAGGGTTTCCGGACCGGGTTCGCGCCGCACCTGATGAGCTCGTGGGTGACCGATGCCATCGGCACCCATGACGGTCGCGAGCGCTCGCTCGACTTCCGGTTCCATGTCGCGATGGCCGGCGTACTCGGGATCGGCGCTGACCTGTCCCGGTGGACCGACGAGCAGTTGAAGACGGCAACTCGTCATATCGAGCAGTACAAGGGCTTTCGAGAGTTGATTGCCAATAGCAAGGTCTATGGGCTGTCGGCCGGCGTGCAGTACGTCGGCACCGAGCTGTCCGTGGTGTTCCTGTGGGAGACCGGTGACGGCAATGTGCGTGGCACGCTGCCGACCCGGCCGCGGCGGGTGCCGCTGGCCGGGCTGGATCCGGCGAAGAACTACCGGGTGGGATCGGAGACCTACCCGGGCAGCTACCTGCTGCAGGTCGGGGTCGCGTTCGACGGCCCGGCCGACTCGCAGTGCCTGATCGTCGAGGCACTGGACTGACCCCCGTTCCGCTCAACGACAGTGCTTTCTCTTGAAGGGGACAACTGATGAGGCGATTCCTGGGTGGGGTGATCGCGGCGGCACTGGTGGCCGGCGCGTTCGCGGCCACCACGACCCCGGCTGTGGCGGCTCAGGCCACAGCTACAGCTACCGCGCCAGCCGCCGCACCAGCCACAGTGCTCAGCCCAACGCCGTACATGGGCTGGAACACGTACTACGGTCTCGGCGGCGACTTCACCGAGGACACGATCAAGTCCGTAGCGGACTCCCTCGTGAGCCGCGGTCTCGCGAAGGCCGGCTACGACATCGTCTGGCTGGACGGGGGCTGGCAGGCCGACCAGTCCCGCAGCGCGGCCGGTGACCTGGTCCCGAACCCGGCCAAGTTCCCGAACGGTCTGAAGCCGCTCGTCGACTACATCCACAGCAAGGGCCTGAAGGCCGGCATCTACACCGACGCCGGTCCGTACATCCCGGGCAAGTGCGGTCTCGGCAGCGGCGGCTACTACCAGCACGATGCCGACACCTTCGCGGCCTGGGGCTTCGACGCGGTCAAGGTCGACTATCTGTGCGGCATCGCGGCCCACCTGGACCCGAAGACGGTCTACACCGAGTTCGCCCAGGCGCTGCGGAACAACGCGAGCCACCGGCCGATGATCTTCAACCTCTGCAACCCGGTCACGTCGCCGGACTGGGGCAACTACCCCGAGTCCCAGCAGTCGATCAACTCCTGGTCGTACGCGCCGGCGATCGCGCAGTCGTGGCGCACGTACACCGATGTCGGCTTCCAGGGTGACATCAAGTTCAAGGACGTACTGCGCAACTACGACGCGAACGCGCGGCACCCGGAAGTCGTCAAGCCGGGCGCGTTCGGTGACCCGGACTACCTGGCTCCCGAGCTTGGGATGACCGACGAGGAGTTCCGGACGCAGCTCACGCTGTGGGCCGTTGCGGCTGCTCCGCTGGTCGTCGGCAGCGACATACGGAAGCTGTCCGCGACGACGATCGGGATGCTGACGGATCCTGACGTCGTCGCGATCAACCAGGACAAGGCCGCAGTACAGGCGGTCCGGGTCGGCGCGGCTGGCACGACGGAGACATGGGTCAAGCGGCTCGCTGATGGCGGTCGCGCTGTCGTACTGCTGAACCGGGGCGACAGCGCGAAGACGCTGACCACGACTGCGTCGGCAGTCGGTCTGCAGGGCTCGCGGTTCACGCTGAAGAACGCATGGACCGACAAGGTGACCGAGAGCGGCGGCGTGATCAGCGCGGCGGTCCCGGCGCACGGTACGGCGCTCTTCCGCGTCGAGCCGGCTCGCGGCGTACCGGGGGTGCCGCACGTGACGGCCGGGATTCCACAGGTGACGAAGGTCGGCACGGATGCTCAGCCGGCGGATGCTGCTCCGGTTGTTGCCGGTGGCGACGAGTTGACGGTTCAGGTCAATGTCCGCAATGACGGCGTACTGCCGGTATTCCAGCCGACCGTCACTGTTGCTGGCGGCAACGGGTGGACCGTCAAGCCGTTGTCCGAGGCACCCGCGGTCCTTGCTGGTGGCGAGCAGGCGAACTTCACCTTCACGGTCAAGCTGCCCGCCGGTGCGACTCCCGGCACGGCGAGCGTCACCGCGCTGACGGCATACCAAACGGTATTGTATGGAGCGCAAAAGCAGACGACCGCGCTGTCGTCAATCGTGATTGCGCCGGCGCCGCCGAGTGGGACCGTGCCGCTGTCGCACCACGACTGGATCACGGCGACCAGCGGTTGGATGTCGCCGACCATCGACCAGAGCGTCGGCGGCGGTAATCCGATCAAGCTCACCGGGACGACGTACCCGACCGGTATCGGCGTCGCCTCCCCGTCGCTCATTCGCTACTACCTCGGCAAGTCGTGTTCGCGGCTGACCGGTGTGGCGGGCATCGACGACGTGGTCAGCAACGTCGACACGGCGGGCGGCACGTCCACCTTCCAGGTTGTCGGCGACGGCAAGGTCCTGTTCGACAGCGGCACCGTCGACCGCTTCACCCCGAAGCAGTTCGACGTGGACCTCACCGGCGTACGCGTCCTCGACCTGGTCGTCGGCGACGCAGGCGACGGCGGCTACAACGACCGCGCCGACTGGGCCGCACCAACCGCAACCTGCTGATGAGGTGGGTGGACCGGCAACGGTCCACCCACGCCTCGGACGTGTGGCACTGACCAAAGTCCCTCTCACCCGCCCGCCCACGCTCAGCACGGGCCCGGCGACGGCCCACCGGCCGCGTTGGTCAGTGTCACAGATCCGCAGCTTCTCAGCGCCAGTCGACTTCGGTCGACCGGAGCCAGGTCCAGGTGCGGTTCCGCCAGGCCGGAGATTGTTGTGCGAGGCGTGCGGAGTACTCCGGCCAGTCGGTGGCGGTTTGGTGGGACCACGCCTTCTCGGCGGCGCCGGGGAGGCGGGGGAGGAGCATGAGTTCGAGGTCCTCCGGGCTGGTGATGCTTTCGCACCAGATTGCGGCCTCGACGCCGGCTATCTGGTCGGCGGAGTCGATGCCGGGCAGGCCGTCGACCGGATCCCACGAGACGCCGTGCTCGATCGAGGCGGCGCCGTAGAACTCCAGCCCGAGACGCTTGCGGGCCTCCTCCTGGTCCGGGTCCGAGGACGCGTCGGCGTGCGGACGGTCGAAGTACAGCCAGGTGACCGGGGAGACGATCAGCTTGGTGCCTTGCTCGAGCGCCTTCGGGGCGTCGTACTTCGCCTTGCGCAGACCCTCGACCAGGATCGGCAGCAGGTCCTCGGGCGGCGTCGGGAGGTCGGGGTTCTGCACCATCGAGTCGACGTCGAGGTCCAGCCAGTACTGCACGACGTCCGCGGAGTCGAGGTCGGCGCGGGCGATCTCCTGCCACCCGACGACCTTCTTCCCGCGGGCGCGGACAAGCGCGGCAGCCTTCTCGACGAACGCCACGTGGTCCTCGTCGGACATCCCCCACGTCTCGTCACCGCCGATGTGCACGTACGCACTCTGCGGGAACTGCGGGATGACAGCATCCAGCACGTCCTCGACGAACGCCCACGTCTCGTCGCGACCGGGGTCGAGCGTGTTCAGCTGCAGACTGTCGCCGTTCCCCAGGTCAACGCTACGAATCTCGTCGGGCCCGAGCTCCGGATAAGCCTTGAACACCGCAGAAGTGTGCCCCGGCATGTCGATCTCCGGTACGACGGTCACGTAGCGGTCAGCGGCGTACTGCACGAGCTCGGAAAGCTCTGCCCGCGTGTAGTAACCACCCGGCCGATCCCCGATCGCTCCAGCCGCTCCCACCTCGGTCAACAACGGCCGCGACGGCACCTCAACCCGCCACCCTTGATCGTCCGTCAGATGCAGGTGCAGCACGTTGAGCTTGTACAGCGCGAGCATGTCGATCACCCGCCGCACCTCGTCCGGCCCGTGAAAGGCCCGCACTACATCAAGCGACAACCCACGCCACGCGAACCTGGGCCCGTCGATGACGCGGGCGGCCGGCAACACCGCCGTACCGTCTGCGGCTGCGGTCGAGATGAGCTGGCGGAGCGAGGTGAGCCCACGGTGCACCGCCTCCGCCGTCGGGCCCCAGACGCGCACGCCTTCGCTGGTGATCTCGAGCCCGTAGCGTTCGTCGGCGCTCGCGTTGCCGTCGGCCCGAAGACCCGCGGCCGGGGCCAGGCCGTCGATGCCGTCGCTGTCGATCAGCACGGTGATGCCGGCCGATCCGGGGAACAGCGCGATACCGGCGTCGACCTGGACGTCGGCGACGAAGCGCTCGGCGAGCCCGGCGAGTTCAGGAGACTGGACAACGACGCCCAGACCGTCGGTCACGACGAAGGTGCCGTCGTGGGTGGTCGTCGTCGCGGGTGCCGGGATGAGCGGGAGGTTCATGAGACTCCTGACGGATGCGGGGTCAGGCGGATGTGTGTCCGCAGCGTACTTCGCGGCGCCGGCGGATTCTTTGCGGCCTTGACGCCGGCATCGCTCGACCGGGTGACGCAGGAAGGCAGACCCGTCATAGTCGATGTGTGGTGCTCGCGTTCGGCGGCGACCTGGAGTTCGACCCGGCCTTGTTCGAGGTACGCCGGGGCGGTGTTCCGGTGCCGCTGGAGCCGCAGGCCTTCGACGTGCTGGCCTATCTCGTCTCGCACCGTGATCGGGTGGTGTCGAAAGCGGAACTGATGGACGGGGTGTGGGGCAGCCGTTTCGTCAGCGAGACGGCCGTCACCAGCCGGATCAAGCAGATCCGGCGGGCGCTCGGCGACGACGGCCACAGTCAGCGGATGATCCGGACCCAGCACGGCCGGGGCTACCGGTTCGTCGCGCCGGTCGAGGCGCAGCCGGTACTCGGGGCGGGCGAGCCGATCCGCTACACCGTCAGCGACGGCCTGCACATCGCCTACCAGGTGACCGGTGGCGGCGAGCTCGACATCGTGCTGATCTCGGGGTTCGTGTCCCATCTCGAGCTGGACTGGGCCGACCCGCGGCACGCCCACTTCCTGGATCGGCTCGGGTCGTACGGCCGGTTGATCCGGTTCGACAAACGGGGCACGGGGATGTCGGACCGGCCGACCGGTATCCCGGACATCGAGACGCGGATGCACGACGTCCTGTCCGTGATGGATGCCGTGGGTTCGGAGCGGGCGGTGCTCGTCGGGTACTCCGAAGGCGGGCCGATGGCGATCCTGTGCGCGGCGGCCCACCCCGAACGCGTCGCCGGGCTCGTGCTGTACGGGACGTACGCCAAGCGAATGTGGTCGGAGGACTATCCCTGGGCGCTGAAACGGGAGTACTGGCAGGCCTACACCGAGGAGCTCGTCGGTCGCTGGGACTGGGAGGCGGACATGCTGATGCGCTGCCCTTCCGCCGACGAGCAGATGCAGCAGTGGTGGGGGCGACGCATGCGCGCTGCGGCGACGCCGTCGACCGTACGGGCGTTGATGGACATGAACGCGCTGGTAGACGTCCGGGACGCGCTGCCCGCGGTGCGGGTCCCGACGCTGGTGCTCCAGCGGCTCGGGGACGCGCTCGTCGATCCCGAGGGCGCCCGGTTCCTCGCGGACCGCATTCCGGGCGCCCGGCTGGAGTTGATCGAGGGAGAGGACCACTTCGTCTCCGGCGATCCCGATCAGATCCTCGATGCGATCGAGCCGTTCCTGCGCGGGCTGCCCGGACCGGAGCATCGCCCGTCGGCGCTTGCCGCCGTGGCGGCGCCGGCCGGGCCAGGAGCCGAGGAGGTGGCGGCGGGGCTGGTCGCGGCCGGTGGTCGTCCGTGCTCAGGTCCGGCCGGCCGGGTGGTGGTGCTGTTCGACGGACCCGCGACGGCCGTTCGCGCCGGACTCGCTCAGCTTCGGGGAGCCGCCCGACTCGGTGTGACCATCGCCGAGGTGCCGCGCGATGAAACCGAGCTCGACGCGTACGGCGTAGTGACCGCGATCGCACTGGCCGACCAGGCGGCGCCGGGCTCGTTGTGGCTGACATCGGCCGTGCGCGACCTGCTCGCCAGCTCCGGTGTCGTGACCGAGTTCGCCGGCGAGCAGGTGGTTGGTGGCGTGGAGCCGCAAGCGGTGTTCCGCGCCCTGTGATCAGGCGGTCGCGACGTCGATCGACACCGGGACGCCGTGGGTGATCACGTCGTACACGGCCGAGCGGTTCCTCGACTGCTCGACCAGGCCCTTCAGCTTCTCCGCCTCGGCGTCGCCCTTGACGTGGAAGACGACCCGGATCGCTTCGTACCCGTTGCGGACGTCCGGGTCGAGGCCAAGGATGCCGAGCAGGTTGATGTCGCCTTCGACGGTCGAGGTGACTTCCTCGAGATCGATGCCCCGGGCCGCGGCGATGTTCGCGAGACCGCTGGTGAGGCAGGCGGCCAGCGCGTGCAGCAGGTGCTCGGCCGGTGTCGGGCCGTTGTCGCCGCCGACCAGCACCGGCGGGTGGTCGGCGTCGAAGGTGAAGTCCGCCGGACGGGTGTTCTCCTGGCCCGCGCCGTAGAACGCGTTGATCGTGCCGCGGTTGTGCGTGCCGCTGATCCACCGGTTCGTGGCGCGGAACTGGAACCGGGCGATCTCCGGCTGGGCCTTGACGGCGTCGAGAGTTGCGAACAACGTAGCGGTGTCGACGCCGTTGCGGTGGCCGTCGGTCGTGGTTGCGGTCATGATGCTCGTCCTTTCAGGCAGCAAGGTTTGCTCTGGGGCCGGGAAATCCGGCGAGCTGGTCGGCCTCGCGCTCGAGTGCGTCGCTCAGCTCGAGCTGGAGTTCGACGAAGCGCGACGGTGGTGGAAAGGCGGTCAGCGCACGCGTCAGGTCGAACACCTCGCGCCCCATCGCGTCACGGCTTTCCTGGTACGACGTCAGTGCGGCCCGCTCACTCGTCGGCTCACGGAGACTCCGGTCGATCGCGGTCGCCAGCAGTTCCGCGTCCCGGAACGCGTCGGTGATGCCGTGACCGGTGATCGGGTCCCGGTGGTACCCGGCGTCACCGACGAGCGCCCATCCCGGGCCATGCGCCCGGCGACGGTAGTTCGGCAGATTCGCCGTACCGCGCAGCCGCGCGGTGATGCGGCCGGCGCGCACCCGGCGACCGAGGTCGGGGACCAGGAGCTCCAGCTGTTCAACGAAGACTGTCGAGCGCTCGGCGCCCGCGGTCCGGATCGGTTCCAGCAGCGGAGTCGGGCGGATCAACCAGACACACGCCTCGCCGTCGTTGGTCGGGAAGACCCCGGCGAAGGCGTCGGATGCGATGTGGAACTCATACGTGTCCCGGCGGAGACCGGTCACATACGTGTAGAAGACCGCACAGGGTGAGGTGAACCGCTCCAGCATCTCCGCACCGAGGAAGCCGGCCATGCGTGACCCGCGCCCATCTGCGCCGACGACCATCCGGGCGGGCAGTTCAATGTAATCGCCCCTCGTGGTGAGACCGGCGATTCCGTTGACTCTTCCGTCGTCTGTCCTCAGCACACCGATCGCGGTCACACCGCTCTGGAGTCGCGCGCCGGCTTCCCCCGCGGCGTCGGCGAGCAGGCTGTCGAGCACCCGGCGTCGCGGTGCGACCAGCATGTCCACACCGGCGCGCTGCTTGATTCGCCGTACCTTCGGATCGCCCTCGATGTCGAACAGGACCTGTGTGATCGGCGGCGCGCCACTGCCCAGGACGCGATCGAGCAGCCCCCACCGGGAGAGTTGGACGACGCCTCCGCGGATCAGACCGTGCGTCGACAGCGTGTCGCTCGGCAGCGGCGTCCTGTCGACCATGAGGACGTCGTGGCCCATCCCGGCCAGCAGTCTCCCGGTCGCCGCCCCGGCACACCGTGCCCCCACCACCACGACGTCGTACATTTCGGCCCCATCTCTCAGTTCTGATGGGACGACTCTGCGCGCGACGGTGGTCAGTTACTTGGAGACGGCATGGAGGACGGGTGGAGGCCGGATCTCCACGACTTCTCCACAGTCCCCGCTGAACTGGTTAGCGTAGTCGTAGGGCCATTCGGAGGTTGTCCATTCAGGACCGGCGAGGTAGCAATTTGACTGGATCAGAACGCGTCGTGTTCGAGGACGAGCGGGTTGTCGAGGTCTGGGAAGGTGGCGATCCTGCGGGGGCGCCGGTGGTGTTTCAGCCTGGGACGCCGTCTGGGCGGTTGCAGGGGGTGTTGGGGGATGCGGCTGCGAAGCGGTGTGGGGTTCGGTTGATCTCGGTTAGTCGGCCTGGGTACGGCGGGTCGACGTACACGTCGCCGAGTTTGGCGTCGGTTGGCCACGACACTCTGCTCGTTGCCGATGAGCTTGGTGTTGGTGAGTTCGCCGTACTCGGTGCTTCGGGTGGTGGGCCGTATGCGATCGCCACCGGATTGGCGGATCCTCAGCGTGTGAAGGCCGTTGGGCTTGCGGGTGCGGTCGGACCGTGGCGATTGATCGAGCCGCCGGACCCCGATGACCCGGACCTGCCGCTGCTCGCGTTGGTGGACGCGGGTGATGTCGCCGGCGCGTTGGACGGCTTCCGGCGGCAGGGTGCGCAGGCCTTCGACCGGATGCTCGCGCTCGACGACACCGCGATGATCGACACGTTCTTCGAGGGGGCGCCCAGCGAGGACCTCGGCTGGCTGGATGCGGAGGCTCGGGTGGTGTGGGCGGCCGATGCGCGGGAGGCGCTGGCGTCGTACGACGGTTATGCGCGCGACAACGTGGCGTGGGGAGGCGCGTGGGATGTGGATCCGACGCGCCTCACTGTGCCTACGTGGTTGTGGTACGGCGAGGCGGACCGGATGGTGCCGCCCTCACAAGCCCGTTGGCTGGCCCAACGGATCCCGCGCGCCACGCTGATCGTGCGGCCAGGCGAAGGCCACGGCCGCACGATCTTCGGGCATTGGGCCGAGATGTTCAGCGCGCTCGGTGCTGGGCCGCCAGCTCCTTGAGGTACGCCGCGCTGGCCTTAGGGATGCGTTTCTGCGTGTCGTAGTCGACTCGGACGATGCCGAAGCGTTTGACGTAGCCGTAGGCCCATTCGAAGTTGTCCAGCAGGGACCAGGCGAGGTAGCCACGGATGTCGGCGCCCTGGGCGATGGCGTCGGCGACGGCGGTGAGGTGGGACGTGAAGTACGCCGTACGGTCGGTGTCGTCGACGAAGCCGTTGGCGTCGGGGACGTCCTCGAAAGCCGAGCCGTTCTCGGTGATGACCATCGGGAGGCCGGGGTAGTCGCGGGCGATGCTCAGCAGCAGATCCGTGAAGCCCTCGGGGACGATCTCCCAGTCCATCGCGGTGCGCGGCTTGCCGAGCGGTACGTCGCGGCTGATGGGGAGACCGTTCGCGTCGACGGTGCTGCCGTCCTCGGCGTACCCGGTGAACTTCTGGCTGAAGTAGTAGTTCACCCCGAGCACATCGATCGGCGCCGAGATGATTTCCAGATCGCCGTCCACGATCGGCAACTCGACACCCTCGCGGGCGAGATCGGCCACCACATCGGCGGGGTAGTGGCCGTGCACCAGCGGATCGAGGTAGATCCGCCGGCCCATCCCGTCCGCACGGCGCGCCGCGTCGACGTCCGGCTGGGCGTCCGATGCCGGGTACGCCGTCGCGACGTTCAACGTGATGCCGAGATCCAGCGGTCGTGGCGCCGCCTCCCGCAGCTGCGACGTCGCGAGCCCGTGCCCGAGCAGCAGATGATGGACGGCGGCAATCGCGGCCGGGTACTCGCGCCGACCCGGGGCATGTGCGCCGTACGCATACCCGAGCATCGCCGAGCACCACGGCTCGTTCAGCGTGGTCCAGGTGCCGACCCGATCCTTCAACGCGTCGAACACCAGCATCGAGTACTCCGCGAACCGGTACGCCGTGTCGCGCACCGGCCAGCCGCCCGCGTCCTCGAGCTCCTGCGGCAGGTCCCAGTGGTACAGCGTCACCCACGGATCGATGCCCTGGGCAAGCAGCTCGTCGACCAGCCGGTCGTAGAAGCCGAGACCGGCCGGGTTCACCGGACCCTTGCCGTGCGGCTGCACCCGCGGCCACGCGACCGAGAAGCGGTACGTGTCGAGACCGAGATCCTTGATCAGGGCAACATCGGACGGCATCCGGTGATAGTGGTCGCAGGCAACATCCCCGGTGTCGCCGTTGTCGATCGCACCGGGAACCCGGCAGTACGTGTCCCAGATCGACGGCGTGCGGCCGTCCGCGGTGATCGCGCCCTCGATCTGGTACGCCGACGTCGCGACGCCCCAGCGGAATCCGGGCGGAAGTCCCGCGACCAGGCCGGCCGCCCCCGAGACAGACGTTGTGCTCATGTTCACCTTTCGACAGAGATCGGAACGCGGCCCGGAAGCCAGCAGGCGACGGATCGGTTGGAGTAGTTGCGTGCTGCCGGGATCCCGAGAACGGGAATCTCCGTGGAGCAGCGGTCGAAGGCCTGCGGACAGCGCGGATGGAACGAGCACCCGGAGGGCATTCCACGAAGGTCCGGCGGGGAGCCCGGGATTCCGGCGAGCTCCCGGCGTTCGCCGCGCAGCGCCGGGAACGACTTGAGCAGGCCTTCGCTGTACGGATGCAACGAGTCCTTGTACAGGTCGACGGAGCGAGCCTGCTCGACGATTCGGCCGCCGTACATGATCGCGATCCGGTCGGAGAACTCGACCAGCAGGGACAGGTCGTGAGTGATGAAGAGGATCGAGAAGCCGAGGCGTTCCCGCAGTTCCACCAGCTGCGCGAGGATCTGTCGCTGCATCACCACGTCGAGTGCGGTGGTCGGCTCGTCCATGATCACGACCTGGGGCTCGAGGACGAGCGCCATCCCGATCATCACGCGCTGCCGCATGCCGCCGGACAGCTGATGCGGGTACGCGTCCATCCGGTCGGCCGAGATCCCGACGAGCTTCAGCATCTCCTGCGCCCGGGCGACCCGTGCCGAAGGAGACAGTTGCGGCTCGTGGGCCTTGATCACGTCGATCATCTGGGTGGAGATCTTGTGCACCGGGTTCAGCGAGTTCATCGCGCCCTGGAACACGATCGACGTCTCGGCCCAGCGGAACTTCCGCAGCTCCGCGTCGGTCAGCGCCATCACGTCGTACGCGTCGCCGTTCGGCGGGTGGTAGATGACCGAACCGCCGCTGATCACGCCTGGCGGCGGCAGGAGCCGCGTCACGCCGTACGCCAGCGTCGACTTCCCGCTGCCGCTTTCGCCGGCCAGGCCGAGCACTTCGCCGCGGTGCAGCGTCAAAGTGACGTCGCGAACAGCCTGCACAGCTTCGGAGCCAAGGCCGTAGTCGACATGGAAGTTCTTGATCTCCAGCACGGGCGCCTTCACGCGACCTCCTCCTCAGCACGACGCCGTACGACGGGCGTCACCGGTTCGCGCGACGACGACAGAACCGGCGTGAACCCGACCCGCATCCGCACCGAGTGCCCGTCCTTCGTCTTCACCTTCGTGTGACCGCTCGACCGCAACCGCGGGCTGACGAACTCGTCGATCCCGAAGTTGATCAGCGACAGCGCCGTACCGAGGACCGCGATCGCGAGGCCGGCCGGAACGAACCACCACCACGCACCCTGGGCCAAGGCCTGCTGGGACTGCGCCCAGAACAAAATCGTGCCCCAGTTCCAATCGGAGATCGTCGAGATGCCGATGAACGCCAGCGTGATCTCGGACATCACCGCGAAGATCACCGTGCCGACGAAACCGGACGCAATGATCGCCGTCAGGTTCGGCATGATCTCGAACGTGATCAACCGCCACGTGCTCTCACCTGTCGCCCGCGCGGCCTCCACATAGTCCCGCCGTCGTAGCGACAACGTCTGCGCGCGAAGCACTCGCGCTCCCCAGGCCCACGAGGTGAAACCGATGACCAAGGCAACCATGAGGTCGCCGGCCGAAGGGATGGTCGAAGCAACGATGATGATCAGCGGCAGGGCCGGGATCACCAGGAAGACGTTCGACAAGGCGGACAGGCCGTCGTCCGCGGCGCCGCCGAGGAAGCCCGCGCTGACGCCGATCAGGATCGACAACGCGGTCGCGACCAGGCCGGCCAGCAGACCGACGAACATCACTCCGCGCGTGCCGACGAGCACCTGACTGAAGATGTCCTGGCCGAGGTGCGTCGTACCGAACCAGTGTTTGCCGGACGGCGGCTGGATCAGGTCACTGCTGCGAGCGGACGGATCGTACGGCGCGATCCACGGGCCGATGATCGCGATCAGACAGAAGAACGCGAGCACGACCAGGCCGGTGGCCGCCTTCGGGTTGGCGATGAACCGCAGCCGGCGGCGCTTGGCCGGAACACCTGGGTTGCTAGGGACCTCCGGCCCCTCCGGTGTGACCGCGGTGATGGTGCTGGTTGGTGCGGACACGTCAGCCCTCCTTCCGGGTACGCGGGTCGAGGAGCAGGTACGCGACATCGGCCAGCAGGTTGGCCACGAGGACCGAGAGCGTGATCACCAGGAAGACGCCCTGCATCAGCGGATAGTCCTTGGCGCCGACCGCCTGGAACAGGTTGTAGCCGATGCCCGGGTAGGAGAAGACGATCTCGACCAGCAGCGTGCCACCGACGATGAAGCCGAGCGACAGCGCGAAGCCGGACACGTTCGGCAGCAGGGCGTTGCGGGCGGCGTAGCTGACCATCACCCGTCGCTCGGACAGACCCTTCGCGTGCGCGACGGTGATGTAGTCCTCCGACGCCACCGTCACCATCATGTTCCGCATGGTCAGGATCCAGCCGCTGACCGACGAGATCAGGATCGTCAGCGCCGGCAGCAGACTGTGCTGGATCGCACTGCCGATGAACGACCCGGTCCAGCCGGGCACCAGGCCGGGCTCGTACCCGCCGGACGACGGGAAGAAGCTGTCCGGACCGGCCAGCAGCGTGATCGCCAGCAGACCGAGCCAGAAGTACGGGATCGACGACAGGAAGGTTGTCACCGGCAACAAGCCGTCCATGATCGAACCCCGACGCCAGCCGGCGACGACGCCGAGCGACGTACCGATCATGAAGCTGGCGAACGTCGTGATGCCGACCAGCGCGATCGTCCACGGCAGGCTCTGCTTGAGGATGTCCGCGACCGGAGTCGGGAAGAACGTGAACGACAACCCGAGGTCCCCGTGGAACACCTGGCCCCAGTAGTCGACGTACTGACTCCAGAGCGACGCGTTCTTGTCCAGGCCGAACAGCACGTACAGCGAGTTGATCGCCTCGGTGCTCATCTGGCCCTGGAACTTGTTGATCAGCGAGGTGACCGGGTCGCCCGGGATCAGGCGCGGGATGAAGAAGTTGATCGTCAGCGCGGCCCATGCCGTGAAGACGTAGAACGCCAGCCGTTGCAGAAGGAACTTCATCGAGCAGCCCCCTCCGTCCGATCAGGATTGGCCTCGTAGAGCCAGCACGCGGCCCAATGGCCTGGCACGGGCAGGTCGAAGCGGGGTGGCAGCTCGGTCGAACACTTCGCCATCGCGTGCACGCAGCGCGGGTGGAACCGGCAGCCGGTCGGCGGTGCGATCAGGCTGGGTGGTTCGCCGCCGGCC
The DNA here is from genome assembly GCF_004365355.1 of Kribbella pratensis. Lineage (GTDB taxonomy): Bacteria > Actinomycetota > Actinomycetes > Propionibacteriales > Kribbellaceae > Kribbella. The sequence continues at coordinate 1,122,470 of NZ_SODP01000003.1, forward strand.
TGGTCCTCCGGCGTACTGAGCTCACCGAGTCGGTCGGGGTCAGGCGCGCTGTCGATCAGCAGTTGCGTGTACGGATGCGCCGGGTTCTGCGTGACAGTTTCCGATTCGCCGCCCTCGACCAGGCGGCCGGCGTACATCACCAAGGTCTCGTCGGCGAAGTAGCGCGCCGACGCGATGTCGTGGGTGATGTAGAGGATCGCGAGGTTGAGCCGTTCCTTCAGATCGCGCAGCAGGTTCAGTACGCCGAGTCGGATCGACACGTCGAGCATCGAGACGGGCTCGTCCGCGAGCAGCGCCTCGGGATCGGCGCCGAGCGCCCGGGCGATCGAAACCCGTTGCCGCTGGCCACCGGACAGCTCGTGCGGGAACTTGTCGAGGTAGCGCTCCGGGGGCGTCAGTTGCACCTGCTCCAGCAGGTTGCGCAGGTTCTGCTCAAGGTCGCCCTCGCGACCGTGAATGCGCAGCGACCGGGTCAGGTGGTACCGCACGGTGTGCGTCGGGTTCAGCGAGGCGAACGGGTCCTGGAAAATCATCTGGACGCGGCGCGCGTACGCCCGGAACTTGCGGCCGCCGCGCACCGTTACGGTCTCGCCGTGCAGCCGGATGTCGCCGGCCGTGCGCCCGTACAACTGGGCCATCAGCCGCGCGACCGTCGACTTCCCCGATCCGGACTCGCCGACCAGCGCGGTCACCCGGCCCCGGCGGAGCGTGAGCTTGATGTCGTCGACCGCGTGCACGACCTTGTGCTCGCGGGACAGCAGGTCGCGGACGCGCCGGCGTACCGGGAAGTGCTTGGTGAGGCCCTCGGCCTCCAGAACAACCTCGGTCTCCGTGACCGTCATAAGTCTCCCCTCAGGGGAACCGCGGCGCCGGCCGGAGCCGGCGCCGCGGTCCGTGAGTCACTGGCTGCCGGCGGGCTTCAGGTTGAGGATGATCTGCAGAGCGTTCTGCTGGGTCGGCTGCGCCGGCCCGTACTGGTTCTGCTCGTCGGGCCAGCCGACCCAGTTCTTCGTGCTGTAGAGACCGCCGACGTTGGACGCCGAGGTGGGGATGATCGGCATCTGCTCGACCATGATCTTCTGCAGCGTGTTCAGCGCGGTGGTCCGGGTCGCGTCGTCCGCGGCGTTGGCGTACTGGTCCAGCGCCTTGGTCGCCTCCGGGCTGTTGAACCGGCCGTAGTTGCCGCTCACGCCGCCCTTGCCGACCGGCTTCAGGATCTTGCCGTCCATGATGTTCTGGTAGATGTCGAACGGCGTCGCGCCGCCGTTGGTCCAGTGCATCGCGGCGTCGAAGTTGCCCTCGTCGATGTTCTTGAACCACGCGTCCTGGTTGGCCTTGTCGACCGTCGCCTTGATGCCGATCGTGGACAGGTTGTCCTTGATGATCTCCAGGTCGGTGATGTAGTCGGACCAGCCGGCCGGGTCGGTCAGCGTGATCGTCACCGGCTTGCCGGTCGGGTCCTTCAGCACGTCGCCCTCGAGCTTGAAGCCCGCGTCGGTGAGCTCCTTCTTCGCGCCGTCGACATCGACCGCGTGCTTCTTGTCCTTGTACTCCGGAGCGATGAACGAGTCACCGGCCGGTGTCGGGATCCCGGTGATCGACTCGACCTTCGGGTAGAAGTACCCGGCCTCGCCCTGGTTGAAGATGTCGTCGCGGTTGATCACCAGGTTCATCGCGCGCCGCAGGGCCGGGTTGTCGAACGGCTTCTTGGTGGTGTTGATCCACAGACCGTGGATACCGAGGTTCGCCGGGAACCAGAGCTTGTGGTTCTTCGGGTCCTTGTCCTGGTAGACGGCCTTCACGTTCGGGACGAAGACGAAGCTCCACTCCGACGAGCCGTTGGCCAGCGCGGTGGTCTGCGCGTTGTTGTCGTTGTACGACGTGTACCGCAGCTCCTTGACCTTCGGCAGGTCCTGCCAGTACGAGTCGCGCAGCGTCAGCGTGGTGGTCTGCGGGGTGAACGACTTGACCGTGTACGGGCCGGTGCCGATCGGGTTCTTCAGCGTGTCCTGGGTCGGGTCCTTGAGCGTGGACCACTGGTGCTTCGGGACCACGAAGACAGTCAGGATCTTGTTCTGGTTGGTGAACTGCGACCGGGTGAAGGTCAGGTCCACCTTGTTGCCGGAGGCGGTGATCGTGCCGTACGGGATCGCGTCCTGGTTCAGGCCGTCGTACTTCTTCCGCAGCTCGAACGAGTACGCGACGTCGTCGGCGGTCATCGGCTGGCCGTCGGAGAACTTCACGCCGTCCCGGATGGTCAGCGAGAGCTTGGTGTAGTTGGCGTCCCACTTCCACTCGGTCGCCAGCCACGGCTTGCCCGGCTCGGTCGGCTTGATCCCGTTGATCATCACCAGCGGCTCGAAGATCATCCAGCGGTAGCCCAAGGAGGCGCCGGCGGAGGAGCCGAGGAACGGGTTGTGGTTCTCGGTCTGCGGCCCGTTCGGCATGCCGATGTTCAGTACGGTCGCGCCGCTGCTCGACCCGCTGTTCTCGGTCTTCCCGTCCCCGTTACTGCAGGCAGCCAGCGTGGCTGCCGCGAGCAGGCCCGTGAGGGCCAGCGCGACGGTACGTCGTGCTCGCATCGGTTCCTCCTGTGTATCTGTTGGCGGATGCTCACGCCTGAGCCGCGTGAGCAGGTGCATCGTGGCGTGAGAACGCTCTCATGGGAAGAGCGGACGCCTTAACGGATAGATATCGGGGGAGTACGCCGGCGGCGGAACAGGGGCAGCTGCCCCGCCGCCGGAGCTTTCAGTGGGACCGGTGTTTCGGGGCGGGTCTGGTCCTTGATGTGACCTTCGGGGCGGTTGAGCTGCGGACGATCAGTGTCGTCGGCAGCACGTGCGGGGTATCCGGCAGCGGCGTACCGCCGAAGTACCCCATCAGCATCCGGGCCGCGGCCTGACCCATCTGGCGCATCGGCTGATGCACCGTGGTCAGCGGCGGCTCGGTGTGTTCGGCGTACGGGATGTCGTCGAACCCGACCACCGACACGTCGTTCGGCACGTTCCGCCCGGTCTCCCGGACGGCCTGGATGGCGCCACCGGCGGACAGGTCGTTGTGCGCGAAGACCGCGTCGAAGTCGAGTCGTTCGTCCAGTGCGTACTGGACGCCGCGGCGTCCGCTCTCATGGGTGAAATCGCCTTCGAACACGAGTCTCGGGTCGAGCTCGGTACCGGCGGCCGCGTAGGTGTCGCGGAAGCCGTCCAGGCGTTCGTGGGTGCAGCCGAAGCGCTCGACGCCGGTGATCACCAGTGGCCGGCGGCGACCGAGCTCCAGCAGGTGCCGGGCGGCGGACTCGCCGCCGGCGTAGTTCGTAGTGGCGACGGACGGGAACTGCGGGCGCTTGTCGCGGTCGTCGATCAGGACCACCGGCAGACCACGCGCATGGAGTTGCTCGATGAAGGTGAGTGTGCCCTCGGGCTCGATCACCAGCAGGCCGTCGAACGACTGCGACGAGACCTGGGAGGCGAACTGCTGCATGGATTCCGCACCCCGGTTGAAGGTGAACAGCAGCAGGCCGTACCCCTCGCTCTCGACCACGTCGACCGCGCCCTGCAGCACCTCGCCCATCCAGGGCCAGGTGAGCGACGGGACCAGCATTCCGACGATCCGGGTCCGGCCGCGGGCCAGGCCGACGGCACGGGCGCTCGGCACGTACCCGAGCTCCTCGATCACCTGCCGGACCCGCTCGGCCGTCCGCAGGTCCAGCTCGCCCTTGCCGTTGAGGACACGCGACACGGTGGTCTTGCTGACACCGGCGCGGGCCGCGACATCGGCGATGGTGATGGACACGCTGAATCTCCCCTCGGGCGGTCGGGGGTGCTGGGCGGATTTCCGGTCGGAACCGGTTTCGGAAGCGGTTCCGTAGATCAAAGCGGAGACCGCAAGTCACCGTCAATCACGGAGCGGTAACGAATCGAGTCTTAGTTCACGACCTGGAAGAAGGGAGCTCTTCCGTGCGCCGGGGCGGCATGATGGACTCGGACCGAATGGCCCGCCCGGGGCCGGGCAGGGTGAGGTAAGGATGGAAGTACGCCGGACCACGGTGCGTGACATGCGCCGGTCCAACCGCTCGGTGATCCTCACCAGCATCTACCGCGAGGGTCCGCTGAGCCGCCAGGAGCTGACCGTGCGGACCTCGCTCAGCGCCGCGAGCGTGAGCAACCTGGTCGCGGAGCTGATCGCCGAGGGCGTGGTCGAGGAGGCCGGCTCGGTCGAGTCCGAGGGCGGGCGGCCACGCGTTTTGTTGCGGGTCGCGCCGACGTTCCGGTACGTCGTAGGCGCCGAGGTCGGCGAGACGCGCGTCCGGGTGGAGCTGTTCGACCTGGCGATGAACGTGCTCGCCCGCGCCGACCATCCGACCAGCGCGCCAACCCCGGCAGAGGTCGTGAAGCACGTACTGGAAGGGCTTTCGAGCGTCATCACGGCATCCGGCGTGCAGCCCCAGCAGGTGCTCGGGCTGGGTGTCGCGGTCGCCGGTGTGGTCGAGGACAACGCGGTCGTCGACGCGCAGACGCTCGGCTGGGAAGCTGTTCCGCTCGCCGAGATGCTTGCTGAGGGCACCGATATTCCGGTGCACGTCGACAACGGTGCGAACATGCTCGGCCAGGCCGAGATGTACTTCGGCGCGGGCCGCGGAGCGACCGATGCGGTCGTGGCGCTGGTCGGCTCCGGTGTCGGCTCCGCCCTTGTCGCCGGTGGATCCAGCTACCGCGGCACCCGCAGCAGTGCAGGCGAGTGGGGCCACATGACCATCGTGTACGGCGGCCGCCAATGCCGCTGCGGCGCGCTCGGTTGCCTCGAGGCCTATGTCGGCGCGGAAGGCGTTCTCGATCGGTATCGCGAGGCCGGTGGGCTGGTCGAGGGGGACGAGGAGACCGCCTTCGTCGCGCTGCTCTCGTCGACTTCGGAGCCGGCGGCAACCATCATCGCGGACACGATCGGCTACCTGGCCGCGGGATTCGCGAACCTGGTCAACCTCGTGAACCCCGAACGGATCGTGCTCGGCGGCTGGGCCGGTCTGGCGCTCGGTGAGAAGCACTTGGACGAACTGCGCGCCGAGGTGGGCAAGCACGCTCTCCGGCGGCCGTACGCTCAGGTGTCCATCGTGCTGTGCGAGCTGGGCCGCGACGCCGTAGCACTCGGCGCCGCGACCCTTCCCGTGGTGCGTTTGCTGCGCGACGGCGGCGCGCTACCCAACCGGCGCTGACCGTCTGGTGGGTATACCCACGAGAAGGTGGGTTGGCCAACCGGAATCCGGTTGGCCAACCCCGGGTCTGGTGGGTATACCCACCAGACCCCGGGGACGCAAGGTTGGGGTTAGACGGTCCACTTCTGGTTTGCTCCGCCGGTGCAGGTCCAGATCTGCGTCGGTGTCGAGTTGGCGGAGTTGTTGCCGGTGACATCGAGGCACTTGTTCGCGTGTGGATTCACCAGGTCGTGCCCGCCTGTGTAGGTCCATTGCTGGGCCGCATTGCCGTTACACGTTGCCAGCTGGACTCTGGTGCCATCGGCAACGCCGGCGTTCGCGACGTCGAGGCATTTGCCCAGAGCCCGGATCGTGCCGTCACCAGGGCGGCTCCACTGCTGGGCGTTCGTGCCGTTGCAGTCGTACAGCTGGACTGTCGTACCGTCTGCGGAGTTCGCGCCGGCGACATCCAGGCACTTGCCGGCCAGGCCGGTGATCTGCGAGCCGCCGCCGCCGGAGCTGCCGAGCGTGGAGACGCGGACGTAGTCGACGGTCATGGTCTGCGGCATCACCGTGGAGCCGTCCGGGTTGCCCGGCCAGCCGCCGCCCACCGCGACGTTCATGATCATGAAGAACGGGTGGTTGAAGACCCAGGTGTTGCCGTTCAGGTCCGCCGGGGTCCGGCGCTCGTACTGGACGCCGTCGACGTACCAGGTGATCGAGTCCGGTGCCCAGTCGACGGTGAAGGTGTGGAAGTCGTCGGCGAACGACCAGCCGTTCGGATGGTTGTACGCGGCACCGATACCGCCGGCGCCGGAGTAGCCCGGTCCGTGGATCGTGCCGTGGACGGTGGCCGGCTCCTTGCCGATGTTCTCCATGATGTCGATCTCGCCGTCGTTCGGCCAGTTGCCGCCGCCGAGCATCCAGAAGGCCGGCCAGAGTCCTTGGCCGCGGGGGATCTTGATCCGCGCCTCGAACCGGCCGTACGTCTGGGTGAAGGTCTGCGCGGTGAGCAGCCGGGCCGAGGTGTACTGGCACGGGCCGTACCAGCACTGGAAGCCGCCGCTCTCCTTGCGGGCGGTGATGACCAGATTGCCGTTGCCGTCGAGCGCGGAGTTGCGAGTGCTGTTGGTGTAGTACTCGAGTTCGCTGTTGCCCCAGCCACCGCCGCCGGTGTCGTAACGCCACTTGTTGGGATCGGGGGCTTGGCCGGATGGTCCGTCGAAGTTGTCCTCCCAGACCGTCGCCGTGGTTGCGGCGGCGGCCTGCTGATGCGCTGTGGCAGCAGGCTGGAGGAGGGCGGTGCCGGCCAGTGCGGCACCGATCGCGAGGAACGCGAGCATGCGGGGACGCTTCATGAGTACCTCATTTCCGGGGGGCGTCTGAATGAGGGCAGGAATTGGACCGCAGCGTGCCGTGAGAACGCTCTCAGGTCAACCCCGGGACTAAATAAAAGATCTGAAAAAAGTCTCGGTTTCGGCGTTGACACCGGTGTGCACGGATGGTTACCTCTTGCTGACCACCTGTTGCGGCGCGGGCAGACGCCGGCAACTCCACCGCCCCAAACTCCTTTATACAAAGGGAGAACCGCCCCATGAAACGCTTCCTGCCGCTCGTGGTCGCTGCGCTCTGCGCGGCCGCCGCCGGCCTCGGCATCGGCACCGCTCCACCGGCGCAGGCCGCCGGCGAGCAGGTCAACATCTGGCTGACCACCACCAACGACAGCGCCGGCCAGAACGTCACCCGCGGTCTGCAGCAGCAGACCCCGGTCAGCTTCGGCCCGGCCGGCGGATCGGCCAACCAGACGATCACGGTCAACGAGAACACGACGTACCAGTCCTTCGAAGGCGGCGGCGCGTCGTTCGCCGACAGCTCCGCCTGGCTGCTGAACAGCAGCAACACGATCTCGGCCACGACCCGCAATCAGGTGATGAAGGACCTGTTCGACCCCGTCGACGGGATCGGCCTGGCCTTCATCCGCAACCCGATGGGCGCCTCCGACCTCGCCCGGTTCAACTACTCCTACGACGACACGTGCTGCGACCTGAACGACTTCAGCATCCAGCACGACCTGGCGGACGTCGTACCGCTGACCAAGCAGGCCCGGCAGCTCAACCCGGCCGTCAAGGTGATGGGCTCGCCGTGGAGTGCGCCGGCCTGGATGAAGGACAACAACGACTTCGTCCACCGCGGCTGGCTGAAGGCGCAGTACTACCCGATGTACGCGCAGTACTTCGTCAAGTACCTGCAGCAGAACGAGGCCCAGGGCAACCACATCGACTACGTCTCGGTGCAGAACGAGCCGACCTGTTGCGGCACGGACAGCACCGGGTACGCGTCGATGAACTGGAACGGCTCCGGGTTGCTGGAGTTCACCAAGAACAACCTGATGCCTGCGCTGCACGCCGCCGGGTTGACGACCAAGGTGCTGATCCTCGACTACAACTGGGGCAACTACAACGACCTCGGTTCGGTCCCGATCGCGGACGCGGCGCTGCGCAACGATCCGAACTTCGGCGGTATCGCCTGGCACGGGTACGGCGGTGACGTGAACCTGCAGACGCAGATCCACAACCAGTACCCGAACGTGAACGCGTACATGACCGAGCACTCGGGCGGCACCTGGATCGCGAACCAGCAGGTCGAGGACATGAACAACCTGATCGACTACACCCGCAACTGGGACAAGTCGTGGGTCAAGTGGGGTATCGCTCTGGACGAGGACCACCTGCCGTTCGTCGGCGCCGGCTGCAATGTCTGCACCGGACTCGTCACCGTGCACCGCAACGACAGCCTGCGCGGCCAGGTCACCAAGACCGTCGAGTACTACACGATGGGCCACCTGACCAAGTTCGTGAAGCCGGGCGCACTGCGGATCGACTCGACCGCGAACAGCTCGGTGAAGAACGTGGCCTGGAAGAACCCTGACGGTTCGAAGGCACTGATCGCGTTCAACACCACCGGTAGTTCGCAGTCGGTGCGGGTGAACTGGGGCTCGCAGTCCTTCACCTACACGCTGCCGACCAAGACCTCGGCGACCTTCACCTGGTCCGGCACGCAAAGTGGCGGCGGTGGCGGTGGCGGTCAGATCACCGGCCTGGCCGGTAAGTGCATGGACGTCGCCGGCGCGAACAGCGCGGACGGTACGGCGGTGCAGCTGTACGACTGCAACGGTACGACGGCACAGCAGTGGGACCGTCCCGGTGACGGGACGATCCGTGCCCTCGGCAAGTGCCTCGACGTCAACGCAGGCTCCGTCGCCAACGGGGCGAAGGTGCAGCTCTATTCGTGCAACGGCAGCGCCGCCCAGCAATGGACCTACACGAGCGGGAGAGATCTGGTGAATCCACAGGCGAACAAGTGTCTCGATGTCACGGGCAACAACTCGGCGAACGGTACGCCGCTGCAGCTTTGGAGCTGCACCGGTGCCGCGAACCAGAAGTGGACCGTGTCATGAAGCGCGTGGCGGCGGCAGCCGGGGCTCTGATGCTCGGTTCCGGTCTGTTGATCACGGCAACGCCCGCGCAGGCGGCGACCGGAGCGATCACCGGCTTGGCCGGTAAGTGCGTGGACGTGGCGGCTGCGAACAGTGCGGACGGTACGCCGGTCCAGCTGTACGACTGCAACGGAACCGGCGCGCAGCAGTGGAGCCGTTCGAGCGACGGCACAGTGCGTGCCCTCGGCAAGTGTCTCGATGTGTCGGGCGGCTCGGTGGCCAACGGCGCTCGCGTCCAGCTGTGGACCTGCAACGGGTCGGCCGCCCAGCAGTGGACGTATACCTCCGGCCGGGATCTCGTGAACCTGCAAGCGAACAAGTGTCTCGATGTCACCGGCAACAACTCCGCGAACGGTACGCCGCTGCAGTTGTGGAGCTGCACAGGAGCGGCGAACCAGAAGTGGAATGCCCCGGCCGCCGACGACGGGCCTCCGCCGACGGGTGGTGCGCCGATGGCGGCTGCGCCGTACCTGTATGAAGGCTGGGGCGACCCGCCGAACCCGGCGACCGTGATGAACGCGTCCGGGGTGAAGTGGTTCACGATGGCCTTCATCCTCTCCAACGGGTACTGCAACCCGCAGTGGGACGGCGGGCGTCCGCTGACCGGTGGCGTGGACCAGCAGGCGATCAACACGATCAGGTCGAACGGCGGTGACGTCGTGGTCTCGATCGGCGGCTGGTCGGGCAACAAGCTCGGTCAGAGCTGCGGGTCGGCGAGCGAGCTCGCGGCGGCGTACCAGAAGGTGATCAACGCGCTGTCGCTGAAGGCGATCGACATCGACATCGAGGACCAGGAGATCGCTCAGGCTGGTCCGCGGCAGAAGGTGATCGACGCGCTGAAGATCATCGAGCAGAACAATCCCGGGATCACGACGTACCTGACCTTCGGGACGACCACGTCCGGTCCGGACGGGAACGGTCAGGACCTGATCCGGCGCGGTGCGGCGTCCGGGCTGAACCTCGACGGCTGGGTGATCATGCCGTTCGACTTCGGCGGCGGCACCACCAACATGGGCTCGCTGATGGTGCAGGCGGCCGAGGGCCTGAAGAACCAGGTGAAGGCGGCGTACGGCCTGAGCGACGACGCGGCGTACCGGAAGATCGGCATCTCGTCGATGAACGGCATCACCGACAACGCCGAGCGGGTGAACGTCTCCGACTTCGAGACGATGCTGTCCTACGCGTCGCAGCACCACCTGGCGCGGTTCACCTTCTGGTCCGCGAACCGCGACCGCCCCTGCACCGGCGGCAGCGCCGACAGCTGCTCCGGCATCTCCCAAAACCCCTGGGACTTCACCAAGGTGATCGGCCGCTACCGGGGATAGCGGATCTCCAGGCCATCACAATCGGCCCGCGACGGCGCGCGTTGATGTGCGCTCGTCGCGGGCCGATGATTGTGATGGCCTGGAGATCCGGTTTGACCCTCCGGTTACCGGAGGGTGGAAGCTTGGGGCATGACGGCGACGGTGACGGTGGGGGAGTTTTCCCGCCTGACGCATCTGAGCGTGAAGACCCTGCACCACTACCACGAGATCGGCCTCCTCGCCCCGGTGTCGGTCGACGCTTCGTCGGGCTACCGGCGGTACAGCACTGCGCAGGTCGACACGGCCCAGTTGATCCGGCGGCTGCGCGAGCTGCGGATGCCGCTGGCCGACGTACAGGCAGTGGTCGATGCCGATGACGGAGCGGCGCGGGAGGAGCGGCTGCGGACGCATCTCGAGCGGATGGAGCAGGAGCTTCAGCACACGCGTGACGTGGTCGTGTCACTGCGCGAGCTGCTGACGCCCGGGCAGCCCGTGCTCGACGTCGAGTACCGCTTCATCCCGTCGTTCCGTGCGTACGCCGTCCGTGGTCAGGTCGTGCGCGACGAGATCGGGCCGTGGTGCGAGTTCGCCTTCGGCCGGCTGGACGAGGTGGCCGGCGACATCCGCGCGACCGCGGGAGCGACGTACAGCGACGAGTTCTTCACCGACGACGTGGGGGAGGTCGTCAGCTTCCTCCCGGTCGCGCCCGACCAGGCGCCCGCCGACGGGGTGGAGCTCGTCGACCTGCCCGGCGGGTACTTCGCGATCGCCGTCCACGCGGGCCCGATGACCGACTTCGACCGCACGTACGGCGGGCTCGGAAGCCACGTCGCGGAGTACTGCGAGGTCGCACCCGGCCCGATCCGTGAGTTGTACCCCATCGGCCCGGGCGACGTGCCCGATCCGGCCGACTACCGAACCGAAGTCTGCTGGCCGATCCAGCGGATCCCTGTGACCGGGGCGGTGGGGCGGGAAAAGAATCCAACACTGAAAGGCTGAAACGTGTCTATTTCCCTTGAGAACATCGCTTTCGACTGTTCCGACGCGGCGACCCTGGCGGCCTTCTGGGCCGGCGTGCTCTCCACCGAGGTCGATGCTGATGGCAACGAGTTCTTCGCGACCGTGAACCGCGCCGCGGACGGGCCGACGCTGATGTTCCTGCAGGTCCCCGAGCCGCGCAACGGCAAGAACCGCCTGCACGTCGACCTTGCCGCCACCGACTGGGCCGCCGAGGTCGACCGCCTGGTCGGGCTCGGCGCCAAGCGCGTCGACGAGCACACCGAGTACGGCACCCACTGGATCACCCTGGCCGACCCGGAAGGCAACGTCTTCGACGTAGCCGAGCACTAGGCCGGGGTCGAGTGACCCTCGGCTCCATCTCAGGGGTGGTTGAACGAGTACCGGGTGCCGTCAGATCTCGCCCGGCCGTTCTCGGCCAACTCGTCCAAGCGGGCTCGTGCGTGCGCAACGGGCCAGCGGAAGGCGCGGCCGAGCTCGCCTGGCGTGGTCTGCAGCATCGTGGCCAGGAACTGCTCGGTTGCGAGTGCGTGGTCGGTGCCGCCGCCGACCTCGAACTGCTCGCAGGTCAAGGCGATCAGCGCCGCGGGCCAGCCGGAACCGCTCTCGTGGACGCCGGCCGTGGTGACCAGCAGATTGCGCTGGAGCTCGGTGATCGCGCGCTGGTAGCGGCTCCGATCGCCGATCAGTGCTCGCAGCGTTGCGCTCGGCAATGGTTCGTCGGCGATGGCTTCGGCGATCTCATGGGCGGCCGGCGACAGCTCCAGCGACTGGTGGTCACCCGGGTGGCCCGCGGCCGGGTAGAGCGCGGTGAGAAGGTTCGGCGACAGGAACGTTCCACGCCCGCCGAGGTACGCGCCGTACCAGGCGAGGCCGCGGCGCGGCAGTTCGTCCTTCCAGGTCCAGACCCGTTGCTCGTTCTTCCCCATCCCCGAACGGAACGGCTCCTCGTCCTCGCCGGCGACCGCCTCCCACAGTGACGGTACGACGGCGCGCGGTGCCGGAAACAACAAGGCGAACCCGACATCGTCGATGAACGCGCCCGCCCGCTCGATCGACCCGATCCGTCGTCCCCGCACCCACCAGCGCGCGGCCCGCGCCCGCCCGAGTTCCGTCATCGGGACAGTCAATCACTGGCCCCTTGCGTCGGTGGCTCGGGCGGAGCAACGTGGAGTCCGACCGGTGGCGTCACCGGGGCGCCGCCCTGAGGCAAAGGGGGTGGATCGTGTACGCGCGTTCCACCACGATCAACGCCAGGCCGGAGTCGATCGACGCCGGCATCACGCAGCTGCGTGACGAGGTGATGCCCATGATCCTGGAGCTGGACGGCTGTATCGGCTTGTCCATGCTGGTCGACCGGGAATCCGGCCGTTGCATCGCCACCAGCGCCTGGCAGTCGGAGGAGGCGATGCGGGCCACCGACGAAGAGCTCCGTCCCGTCCGCGACCGGCTGGCGGATCAGATGGGCAGTGGCAGTCCCAAGGTGGAGGAGTGGGAGATCGCCGTACTGCACCGTGACCACCGCTCCGCCGAGGGTGCCTGTGTCCGCGCGACCTGGATGAAGGTCGACCCTGCGAACCTCGAGCGTGCCATCGACGTCTACAAGATGGCCGCACTGCCGAGGCTGGAGGACCTGGCCGGGTTCTGCAGCGCCAGCTTGCTGATCGACCGCGCCTCCGGCCGGTGTGTTTCCTCGGTGTCCTACGACAGTCTGGAGGCCATGGACAACAACCGCGAAGCCGCCGCCTCGATGCGCTCCGCCACCACCAAGGACGCAGGCGCCGAAGTTGTCGATGTGGGCGAGTTCGAGCTCGCTCTCGCCCATCTCCGCGTGCCCGAACTGACCTGACCCGCTGAAGCGATCAGCCCCAGGCCCTCCAGTGAGCGCGGGGCACCCCGCCGGTCGCGGGCTAGTCCATCTGGTCGAGGTGTGCCTCGAGGGCGTCGAGGCGGTTGCGCCACAGGTCGCGGTACGGCGCCAGCCAGGCGTCGACCTCGGCCAGTGGCGCCGGGCGGAGGCGGTACCAGCGGCGCTGGGCGTCGTGACGGACCTCCACCAGCCCGGCGTCGCGCAGTACCTTCAAATGCTTCGACACCGCAGGCTGGCTGAGGGACAGCGCGTCGACAAGCTCGCCCACGGGCCGCTCACCGGCGCGCAACAGATCGAGGATGTCCCGCCGCCGAGGCTCCGCCAACACCTCGAACGTAGTTGCCATACCAGGAATATAACCCGATCTCTCACTTTTCACGCGTGTCAGGGTGCGTGGCCGAAGACGGCCGTGAAGGCTTCGCGGTAAAGGTCCGGGAGGTCGGCGTCGCCGTTGTCGGCGGCCCAGCGGAGCAGGGCGGTGTGGGTTATTCCCAGGCAGGCGCTCGCGGCCGCGCGGGCGGCGTACTCGAGGGTCGGCTCGTCGGCGCAGATCGCTTGCACGAACGCCTCCTGCAGGCGGAACTGGCTGTCGAGGTGACGGGCCTGGAGGGCGGGGGTCGAGATCATCAGCCGGAGCCGGACGAGGAGCACGTCCGTGTTCGCGCGCTCGATGGTTGCCAGTACGGCGCGGCCGATGCGATCGGTGAGGGAACCGGTCGAGGGGAGTTCCGCGATCGACGCCGCGGCCTGCTGGTCGAAGTCGTCGTACAGGACGAGGTCTTCCTTGGTGGGGAAGTTCCGGTAGACCGTCATCGCCGAGACGCCGGCCGCGTCGGCGACCTCGTTGACCGTCGTCGCGTCGTACCCCTGGTCGGCGAACAGGCGGAGTGCCTGTCGCTGGATGCGTTGCCGGGTGTCGGCGCGCTGGCGGTCCCTCAAGCTCATGTGGTAGATACTACCAATATGATAGTTTCTAACATGAGCGATAGGGTCGCGCTGGTGACGGGCGCGTCGCGTGGCATCGGCCGGGCGATCGCGGAGCGGTTGGCCGCCGCGGGGGTCTCCGTGGCGGTGCACTACAACCAGGACAAGGCTGGGGCCGAGGAGACGCTCGAGCGGATCGGCGGTCGTGGGTTCGTGATCGGGGCCGAGCTCGGTGTGCCGGGTGATACCGGCGCGGTGGTCAGGCAGTTGACTGCGGCACTGGATGGCCGACGGCTGGAGGTGTTGGTGAACAACGCCGCGGCGCCGCCGGCCGGTCCGATCGGAACGGACTCGGAGGAGGCGTTCGACCGGTTGATGGCGGTGAACGTACGGGCGCCGTACTTCCTGATCCAGCGCCTGCTGCCGGTGCTCGCCGACGGCGGCCGGATCATTTCGGTCTCGTCGGTCGCGACCCGGATGGCCAACCCGGCGCAGACCTCGTTCGCGATGACCAAGGGCGCGGTCGAGACGATGACGCGCACGCTGGCACAGGAGCTCGGCCGGCGAAGCATCACGGTGAATGCGGTGGCGCCCGGCGCGACACGGACCGAGGCGAACGGCGCGATCTTCGAGACTCCGGGGCTGTCCGAGTTGGTCGTCGGTCACACCGCACTCGGCCGGCTGGGTACGGGGGAGGATGTCGCCGAGGTGGTCGCGTTCCTTGCCTCACCCCAGGCTCGGTGGATCACGGGGCAGGTCGTGGACGCCTCCGGCGGTCTACACCTCGGCGTCGGCTGATCCGGTGTCAGATGATTCCGTGTCCAGGAAGAGTTGTACGTCGGCGTGCGTGCGTAGCGCCGTGCCGGGATAGTCGGGGCTGATCGGTTGCGTGAGGGAGTCGCGGACGGCCTGTCGCTTGACTGAGCCGGGGACCGATCCGATCAGCGCATGCGCGTTGAGCAGGCGGGGGATCGTCACCGTGACGGCGTGGGTGGGTACGTCGTCCATCGCGGCGAAATTGCCTTCGTCGACCTGTTGGCGGCGGCTGGTTTCGTCCAGCGCGACGACCTTCACGGCGCGTGGGTCGTCGAAGTCGGCGGGCGGGTCGTTGAAGGCGAGGTGGCCGTTGACACCGAGGCCGAACAGGACGAGGTCGAACGGCTCGTCGCCCATCAGTTCCGCGTAGCTGTCCGGGCCTGCTTCGGGCGCCAGCGGGTGGAATGTTGCCTGAGGCACCTGATCGAGGAAGTTGCGGTGCAGCCAGTTCCGGAACGACTGCGGGGCGTCCGGCGACAGGTCGACGTACTCGTCCATGTGGAAGCACTCGACGCGGCTCCAGTCGAGGTCCGGCTCCACGGCGAGCGCGGCCAAGGTCGCGGCCTGGCTCGGTGCGGCGGCGAGCATGATCCGCGCACGTCCGGTGGTCGCGATCGCCTTGCGGATCTGCTCGGCGGCGGCGCCGGCCGCGGCCCGGCCGAGCTCCTCGCGCGACGGGTACGTGCTGGTCCGGGGGGCGTGCTCGACTGTCATCCAAAACCCCTTTCTATTGGTGGCAAATGCTCGCACAACGGGGTTTTCCCCCGGTCTGTACGGTGGGTGGCTCCAGTGTGTGGGGCATGTCCGCGGACCTAGCGTCGCACCCATGATGACGACGACGAATCAGGTGATGATGACCGCGCTGCAGGCGACGCAGGAGCCGACCGGCGGAGTGGCCGGGTGGGCGACCGATCTGATGGAGCGGATGGGTCCGGCGGGTGCGGGGCTGGCGGTCGCGCTGGAGAATCTGTTCCCGCCGTTGCCGAGCGAGGTGATCCTGCCGCTGGCCGGCTTCGCGGCGGCCCGGGGTGATCTCGGCCTGATCAGCGCGATCGTGTTCACCACGCTGGGGTCGGTCGTCGGCGCGCTCGCGTTGTACGGCGTGGGCGCGGTGCTCGGCCGCGATCGCACTCGCGCGATGGCCGGGAAGCTGCCATTGGTGAAGGTGGCCGATATTGACAAGGCCGAGGAGTGGTTCCTGCGACACGGTGCCAAGGCGGTGCTGATCGGGCGGCTGGTCCCGGTCGTGCGGAGCCTGATCTCGGTGCCGGCCGGGGTCGAGCGGATGCGGGTTGCGCTGTTCGTGCCGCTGACCGCAGCCGGGAGCCTGGTGTGGAACTCGCTGCTGATCCTGGCCGGTTACCAGCTCGGTGAGCGGTGGCATCTGGTCGAGTCGTCGGTCGGGGTGTTCCAGAAGCTGGTGATCGCCGGTGCGGTCGCCACCGTGGCGTGGTTCGTGGTCGTGAAGCTGCGCGGGCGTTCAGATCCTGAGAAAGTCAAGTAGCGCGCTCGACTTTGACTACGCTCGAGGTATCACTGCCGATGCCTCAGGAGTTGGGTCAGATGCCCTCAGTCGCGTTCGAATCGCAGGTCGCGCCCCAGGCCGTGTCACAGGATGGGCCGGTCTGGCCCCAGTCCGTGGTCACGGTGGTCGGCAATCCACGCGCGGGTTCGCGGACGGCGGCCGCCGCGGCGTCGGTCGCGGAGTTGCTGGCCTCCGAGCTCGGTGCGCCGTACCGGATCGACGAGCTGATCGACCTGGTGACGTTCGCGCCGGCGATCTTCGAAGGTGACCGCGCCAAGGAGCATCCGGCGTTGGAGAACGCCATCGACCTGGTGTCGTCGGCCTCGGTGATCGTGATCGCGACCCCGGTCTACAAAGGCAGCTACACCGGCCTGCTGAAGAGCTTCCTCGACGTACTGCGGCCCGGGGCGCTGGCCGGCGCGGTCGTCGTACCGGTCACCGTCTCGGCGGCCCCGAGCCACAAGTTGCTCGCCGACCATCATCTCCGCCCGGTCCTCGCGGAGCTCGGTGCCAGCGTCCCGGTCCCCGGCGTGATCCTCGAGGAGCGTGACCTGGAAGACCTCCAGGTCGTCCTCTCCGCTTGGATCCGCGCCAACGCCGGCATCATCCAGGCCACCACGATCGCCCTCCAGCCGGTCGCGGAGCCTACGCCGGCCCGATAGCTCCGGCGTAGCTTCTTAGTCGTTGTAGCTCGGTTGGGTGGGGGCGTGGCGCAGGGTCGTGGTTGCCGGGAGCAGCGTCGAGCCGAAGGTGAGGATGGTGGCGGCTGCGACGATGACTCCGTAGATCCACAGCGGTCCGGTGGGCAGCGCACTGGTCGAGACCTTCGCGGAGTACGGGAGCAGGCAGGCGAGGGCTACCGCGGTGCCCAGCGTGACTCCGGCGAGGGTGACCAGAGTGCTCTCGGTCCACAACATCCGCAGGATCTGCAGTCGGGTCGATCCGGTCAACCTTTGCAGGGCGAACTCCCGGCGCCGGCGCAGGGTCGACGACACCAGCGTGTTGACGACCGAGACCGCGGTGTACGCGATGAGCATTCCGACGAGCATGTAGTTGACCCACGCCTGCGTCTGCAGATCTTCGGCGTTGGCGGCGACCAACGTACTGCGGTCTGCGACCTGGACGGTCGGATGCGCAGCTGCCAGCTTGGCCAGCCCCGGTCGTACGTCGGCACCCGGTGCGGCGCGCACGAGGATCTGCTTGGTCAGACCGTCCGTGGTGTGAGCGGCGACCAACGACGCGGGCATGATGATCGTCTCGTACCCACGCTCCGCCGCGAACGTCGCGACCACCCGCAGCTTCACCGGGGTCCCGTCGCCCAACGTCATCGTGATCTCGGACCCCACTCCGCGGCCGGTCTTCGTGGCCATGTAGTCCGGGATCGCGACAGTCGAACCAGTAAGCCCG
Source organism: Kribbella pratensis (assembly GCF_004365355.1). Lineage (GTDB taxonomy): Bacteria > Actinomycetota > Actinomycetes > Propionibacteriales > Kribbellaceae > Kribbella. The sequence goes on from NZ_SODP01000003.1 coordinate 1,140,017, forward strand.
GCGAGCGATCCGTTCGTGAGCCGGACCGGGGCCGTACCGTCCGCGCCCTGGGCGTCCACGCCGATCACCGGCGCACCGTCCTCGTCGAACGGCGCCTTGCGCGGGTCGTCGACCGCACCGATGCTCCGGACGTACGCCGACGCGCTCGCAACGCCCGGCATTGCGCGGACCTGCTGGAGCAGTGCCTGCGACAGGCCGGCGTCCGAGACCAGTACCGCGTCTGCGCGCAGATCCCGCGTGAAGGCCTCGGAGGACGCGTGGACCTGTGTGGTCTGCATATACAGGTTGGCGGTCGAGATGCCGACGGCAAGCATCACTGGCATCACCGCGGCGGACATCGCGACCGATCGCGCGGAGAGATTACGGATCGCGAGACGACCGTTGACCCGGGTCAGTGCCTGCACCGGCCACCGCCAGAACGCCAGCACGGCCTTTGTCCAGAAGGGGCCGAGTAAAGCGACACCGATTGCCCAGCAGAGGATCGACGGACCGGCAGTCGAAGCAGCGAGCGGTCCGGTCATCACCGTGGCGGTGACGATCAGCAGCGCGAGTCCACCGCCGAGGAACAGCAGACCGAAGAGCAGCCGCATCCAGCTGAACCACTTCCGCTGGAGCGAGGCCTCGACCAGCGCCTCGATCGGGCGGATCTTCGCGGACTTCCGGGCCGCGATCAGTCCCGCTCCGATCGCTGCGAGGACGGCGGCACCGGCGCCGGCCGCGAAGGGGATCCAGCCTTGTGAGAACTCGATCACCGAGGACGCGACGCCGTGGGTGCTGAGCTGGTCGAAGAGGAATCGTCCCAGGAAGGTGCCTGGGATGACGCCTACCGCTACCGCCGGCAGCGAGACCATGAGCGCTTCGCCGAGGATCATCCGGCGGACCTGCCCAGGCGTCGTACCGATGCCGCGGAGGAGCGCGAACTCGCGCTCGCGGTGCTGGGCGGCCAGGGCCAGGGTCGACGCGACGACGAACATCATCGTCATGGTTGCGATGCCGCCGAACGAGCCGGCGACCGCGATGAGAGCTGTTTTGTGGGACTCGGCGTCGGGGTGTTCGGCCAGGCCGCGGTCGACACCTCCGCGGACCGTGAGGTTCCTGTCGATCGCCTTCAGACGGTCCTTCACGTCGTCGAGGTTGGTGCCCGGGGCAATCAGTACGCCGACGTCGGCGAAGCGCTCCGGGTTACGGACCAGCTGGGCTGCGTCGTGGTCGGAGAAGAACGCGTTGCCGGCCGCCGTGGGGGCGATTCCGCTGACGGTGAAGGTCTTCGGGTCGCCGTTGATGATGAGGGTGAGGTGATCGCCTGGCTGGCCCGACGAAACGACGACCTGACCGGAACGTGGTGCGTGCCCGGTGCTGAGGTGGTAGGGAGCCAAGGAGGCGCTGGACCAGTTGTGGCCTTCGGCAACCGATGGACCGACGGTGGGGAAGGTGTAGTCGCCGATGGCGGAGGAGACGCCTTCTGTGGAACGGATTTTCGCCAGTGCGTCCACCGGGACGCCGACGCGTTCCGGCAGGGGAGTGGCGTCTTCCTCGCCGGGGCGGAGGTGGGATTGTTTGCCGGTGACAACCAGTGCGGTGCCGGCCAGGCGCTGGGGTTCGACGTTGGAGCGGACGCCGGTTTCCAGCAGGCCGCCGCAGGCCATCACGATCGCCGTACCGAAGACGACCGCGACGAAGGTGGCGATGAATCCGCTCTTGCGGTGCCGCAAGGTGCGGATGGCTTGGCGCATCATCCTGCCACCACCTGCAGGTTGGACCGTGCGCCGAGGTGGGTCATCCGGTCGGCAACCTGCTCGGCCGTCGGTGCGGTCAGGCTGCCGGCGAGGACGCCGTCGGCCAGGAAGACGACCTGATCGGCGTACGACGCCGCGACCGGGTCGTGGGTGACCATCACGACCGTCTGTCCCTGCGTGCGAACGGGCTCGCGAAGCAGCTCGAGTACGTCGGCCGCGGTCTGCGTGTCCAGTGCGCCGGTCGGCTCGTCGGCGAAGATGACCGCCGGACGGGCGACGAGTGCGCGGGCGATCGCCACGCGCTGCTGCTGACCGCCGGATAGCTCACCCGGGCGACTCCTCTGCTTGTCAGACAAGCCGACGCGCTCCAGGACCTGGCGGACCGCGGCCTTGTTCACGCGCCGGCCGTCGAGCTCCTGCGGCAGGCAGACGTTCTGCCGGACGGTCAGTGCGGGCAGCAGATTGAAGGACTGGAACACGAATCCGATCCGCTCGCGGCGGAGCTCGGTCAGCTTGCGCTCGCTCAGCCCGGCCAGCGGCAGGCCGTCGATCAGCACCGTGCCCGACGTCGGCCGGTCGAGCCCGGCCGCACAGTGCAGGAACGTGCTCTTGCCCGAACCCGACGGACCCATCACCGCGGTGAAGGTGCCGGGGGCGAATTTCATCGAGATCCCGTTGAGGGCGGTGACGGTGTTCCCGCCACGGCCGTAGACCCGTCGTACGTCCTGCAGGACGACCGAGTATCCGGTCCCGTCGACTGCTTCCTGCTTCGGCTTTCTCATGCCGTCGACGCTACGGAGCATCGGCGTACCGCCCCATGGTGCTGGACCACCGGACGGGGTGGGTGAAACTCCACCCCGTACGAGCGCCTTATGAGCCCCTTATGAGCCCTTTATGAACGCAGCAGCGCGCGCAGTCCGGCCTTGTAGGTCGCCGGAGTGATGTCGCCGATCAGCAGCCGCTGCAGGACGAAGCCAGGGATCATGCTGAACATGACCTGCGCGACGTGCTCGGGATCGACGTCCGGGTCGAGGGTGCCGTCGGCCTGCGCGCGGCGGGCGATCACCAGGAAATGGTTGCGGAGCTTGCAGTACTTGCCCTTCGCGATCTGGCGGATGTCCTCGTTCCGAAGGGCCTCGGCCCAGGCCTGGACGGCGATCCGGGTGACATCGCCGGCGGGCGCACCCGCGACCCGGACCACTTGGTCGACGGTGGCTTCCAGTGCGGCCAGCGGAGTGAGCGGCTCGTCGGAGGCGAGCAGGTTCTCGAAGAGCTCGTCGACCGTGCTGAGCGCGTCCTCGGCGATCGCCGCGACGATCTCTTCCTTACTCTTGAAGTAGCCGTACACGGCGCCCGCGGACAGCTCGGACTCGCGGATCACGTCGGCCATCGTCGTCTTGTGGAAACCCTGCGCGTTCATGCAGACGCGCGCCGCCGCGACGATCTGCTCGCGGCGAGCCAGGCGGTGTTCCTCGGTGACCTTCGGCACGCTCGCAACATAAAACGAATGTCCGTTCTTGACAAGTCGCCGAGCCCTGAGGAGTCTATAAAGAACGGACATTCGGTTTTCTTCGTCGAAGGAGTTCCCGCCATGACCACTGAGGCGCACGCGGCCGAACGTCGCCGGCCGCCCCTGATCGCCGTCATCGTGCTGTTGACCGCGGTCCTCACGGTGTTCCTGATCGCCTTCGCCTGGCCGTCCGCGCGCTCCGCGCCGCGGGACGTCCCGATCGCGGTGTCCGGTCCGACACCGGCCGTCGAGCAGGTCAAGGGCCGGCTCGCCCAGGCGGTGCCGGGCGGCTTCGACATCACCGCCGTGCCGGACCGGCAGACGGCCGTGCAGCGGATCGAGGACCGGGACGTGTACGGCGCGATCGTGCTGGACTCGGCACAACCCGAGGTGCTCACGGCGTCAGCGGGCGGACCGGTCGTGGCGCAACTCCTGACGCAATTGGCCGGTCAGCTGGATACGCGGGCAAAGGTCACCGATATCGTCCCGCTGCCGAAGGACGATCCGCGGGGCGCCGGCCTGGCCGCGGGTGCGCTGCCGCTCGTGCTCGGCGGGATCATCGCGGCCGCCGCTCTGACCCAGTTGGTGAAGCCCGGGGTGAAGCGGGTGATCGGCGCTCTCACGTTCGCGATCACCGGTGGGCTCGCGCTGGCCGCCGTACTGCAGTTCTGGCTCGGCTCGTTCGAGGGCAGCTACCTCGGCAACGCGGGCGTGATCGCCATGTCCATCGGTGCGATCAGCGTCACGCTGCTCGGACTCGAATGGCTGATCGGCACGGCGGGACTCGCGCTCGGCGGCGCGACGATGATGCTGCTCGGCAACCCGCTGTCCGGGATGACGAGTGCACCGGAGATGCTGCCGAACGGCTGGAGCACGCTCGGGCAGTTGCTGCCGCCCGGAGCCGCGGGTACGGCGCTACGGTCGGTGAGCTTCTTCGACGGCGCCGGGGCGGCCAGACCACTCGTCGTACTGGCCTGCTGGTTGGCCGGCGGATTGGCGCTGTGTGCGCTCGGATCGGTCCGCACGCGGGGACGCGCCGTGCCGGCTCGACACGAGGCCTCCACCGTCGCAGCCTGACAAAGTGAAGGTATGACAGCGGGGTGACCGGATCGTTACAACCCGGTCACCCCGGTTCCGCCTTACTGCTGCGACAACGTTGTCTGTCAAGCATTGACTTCGGTTGCTCGAGGCTCCTACGGTCGCGGGAAGCCCGCAGGGTTTGGGCCGTGGTACCGGGATGACAACGATTGCCCGAAGGTGGACCTGATGGTGACAAGGAAACGTTTCATGGCAGCGGCCGCCGCGGGCGCGCTGCTGCTGGGGGTCTCAGCCTGTAGTCAAGGCTCGACGACCAAGCAGCCGGAGGCCGGCAGCTCACAGAGCTCCGGACCCGCGCACATCAAGATCGCGTACCAGCAGTGGGGTCCGGGCGTGGTGATGAAGAACTTCCTCACCGGCGTCAAGACCGAGTACGAAGCCGCGCACCCGGGATCCCAGGTCGAGATCGTTCCGGTCGTTGCCAGCGAGAACGACTACTACACCAAGATCCAGTTGATGATGCGGTCGCCGAACACGGCGCCGGACATCGTCTACGAGGACACCTTCCTGATCAACTCCGACATCACCGCCGGGTACCTGAAGCCGCTGGACGACTACATCGGCAAGTGGGACCAGTGGAGCCAGTTCGAGGACACGGCCAAGGGCGCGGCGCGGGGCCAGGACGGCAAGACGTACGGCGTACCGGACGGCACCGATACCCGGGCGCTCTGGTACAACAAGCAGATCTTCGCGAAGGCCGGCCTGCCCGCCGACTGGCAGCCGAAGACGTGGGACGACGTGCTCAGCGCCGCGCGCACCATCAAGCAGAAGGTGCCGGGCGTGATCCCGTTCAACATGTACTCCGGTAAGCCGATGGGTGAGGCCTCGGCCATGCAGGGCTTCGAGATGCTGCTCTACGGCACCAAGGACACCCTGTACAACTACGACCAGAAGAAGTGGGTCGTCGGCAGCCAGGGCTTCAAGGACTCGCTGAACTTCGTCAAGACGGTCTTCTCCGAGGGCCTCGCGCCGTCGCCGAAGGACGCCCTCAGCCCGAACATGGGCAGCAAGGTCGGCACCGAGCTGCTGCCGCAGCAGAAGCTGGCGATCGACCTGGACGGCTCCTGGATCTACGGCAACTGGCTGAAGTCCGGCGCCAAGCCGTGGCCGCAGTGGAGCACGGTGCTCGGCCAGACCGCGATGCCGACGCAGGACGGCGGCGGCAAGGGCAAGGTCAGCCTCTCCGGCGGCTGGACCTGGGCGATCCCGGCCAAGTCGAAGAACCCCGACGCGGCCTGGGACTTCATCAAGACCCTGCAGACCCAGAAGAACGCGGCGAAGTACGCCACCGACGGCGCGCAGATCGCGGTCCGCAAGGACGTTGCCGCCGATGCGGCGTACAAGTCCTCCTCGGCGAGCACCCAGTTCTTCACCGACCTGGTCTCGGTCACCGTCTACCGGCCGGCGCTGCCGGAGTACCCGAAGGTCTCCAACGAGATCATCACCGCGATGGAATCGGTGATGACCGGGCAGTCCCAGCCTGATGCGGCCGCGAAGAACTACGACCAGGCGGTCGAGGGCATCGTCGGCGGCAAGGACAGTACGACGACGAAGAGCACTGGCCAGTAGCTCGGAGGATTCTCCCCTGTGACGACGACTGTCGCTCCTACCTCCACGGCCGCCGCTGGTACCCCCAGCCGGCGGCCGCGGGGGGCCAAACTCGTCCGGATGCTGCCGCTGTCGCCGGCCATCGGACTGATGCTGGTCTTCCTGGCCGGCCCGATCATCTACTGCGTGTACGCCGCGTTCACGAACATGGCGCTCACCGGTACCGGCGCGGCGAACGTGAAGTTCGTCGGCCTGGACAACTTCCGCAAGGCGTTCTCCAGCGGCGCGTTCACGAACTCGATCTGGCTGACGCTGGTGTTCACGGTGATCTCCGCGATCATCGGCCAGAACACGCTCGGTCTCGGCCTTTCGCTGCTGATGCGCCGGTCGACGAAGGTCGTGCGTAACTTCGTCGGTACGGCGGTCATCGGCGCGTGGGTGCTGCCCGAGGTCGTCGCGGCGTACCTGCTGAGCGCGTTCTTCAACGACGACGGCACGCTGAACGTGATGCTGCACGCGGTCGGCCTGCCCGGACAGGACTGGTTGTACGCGGCGCCGATCATCGCGGTGTCGCTGGCCAACATCTGGCGCGGTACGGCGTTCTCGATGCTGGTGTACTCCGCCGCGCTCAGCGAGATCCCCAAGGAGATCGAGGAGTCCGCGGAGATGGACGGCGCCGGCGGCTGGCGGCGGCTGATCTTCGTCACGCTGCCGATGATCACCCGCGCGATCATGACCAACCTGATGCTGATCACGCTGCAGACGCTGAGCGTGTTCGGCCTCATCTACGCAATGACCCGCGGCGGCCCCGGGACCAAGAGTCAGACGCTGCCGCTGTACATGTACGAGCAGGCGTTCAGCTTCTCCCAGATCGGCTACGGTACGGCGATCGCGTTGGTGATGCTGGCGATCGGTGCGGTCTTCTCACTGATCTACCTGCGTGGCCTGAACTCGGAGGCAGCATGATTGCCCGCGACCGGATGAGCAAGCTCGCGTCGAACCTGGTGCTGCTGGCCATCGGCGTACTGTTCGTCCTGCCGTTGCTGTGGGTGCTGTTCGCATCGATCAACCGGACGGCGGGGCTGCGCGTCGAGTTCCCGACACATCCCACGCTCGGGAACTTCAGGGCGGTGCTGAACACCGACACGACGTACCGGCCTGTTCTGAACGGGATCATCCTGTGCGGCGGGGCGGCGTTGCTGACGATGGTGTGCGCGGTGCTGGCGGCTTATCCGTTGTCGCGCTTCAGGACGCGCTTCAACCGGCCGTTCCTGCTGACCGTGTTGTTCTGCACGGGGTTGCCGATCACTGCGGTCATGGTGCCGGTCTATGGGCTGTTCGTGCAGCTGAACCTGGTGGACACGCTGGGCGGCACGATCATGTTCATGGCGACGGCGTCGTTGCCGTTTGCGATCTGGCTGACCAAGACGTTCATGGACGGCGTACCGCTTTCGCTGGAGGAAGCGGCGTGGGTTGATGGCGCCGGGAACATGCGCGCGCTGTGGGCGATCGTGCTGCCGCTGATGTGGCCGGGGATCGCGGTCGTGCTGATCTTCACGTTCATCGGCATGTGGGGCAACTTCTTCGTCCCCTTCATGCTTCTGCTGTCGCCCGAGCGGCTGCCGGCCTCGGTCAGCATCTTCACGTTCTTCGGCCAGTACGGCGAACCGAACTACGGACAGCTGGCGGCGTACTCGCTCATCTACACCACGCCCGTCCTGCTCCTGTACCTGCTCCTCAGCCGCAAGCTGGGCGGCGCCTTCGCCCTGGGCGGCGCCATCAAGGGCTGAAATCAACTAGTCGGCCGCCGCGAACCCGGTTCGCGGCGGCTGTCTCTCGTCCGGCCTCGTCGCGGCGCACACGGTACGGCGGGCGCCGGGCGGCGGGCGCGGATCGTCCGTCCGTTTGCGGGGTTGACCCCTGAGGTGGTCGGTTGGCTCCTGAGAATCTGGGTGGACAACCGACAATCTCAGGGGTCAACCCCTCACATGGGGCGACCCCTTAGTGGGCTGCGGCTTCCTTCCACGTGGCGAGTTTTTGGTCGAAGGTGCGGTCCCATTGGGGGTCGGGGAGAGCCTGCGCGTAGCGGTCCAGGGCCAAGGGCGCCAGGGTGGCGGTGGTTTCGGGGGAGTTGGTGGTGACTACGGCCAGGCGCACCACGAAGGTGACCAAGCGGGTGAGCTTTGAGTGGTCCTTGGTGGATTCCAGCTCTTTGAGTTGGGAGCGGAGTTGCTTGATGGTGCGCAGAGCGGCGCGGTGCTCACCTCGGCCGGGGGCCTGGGTGAGGTCGTCGGCGGGGATACCCAGGAGTGCGGCGAAGGGCTCCAGGTCCGCGTCGTCGGAGGACGTGGCGGCGGACTTGCCGAAGCGGCGCGGTTTGTCGGCCTGGAGGCGGTTGGCGAGTTGGTCGAGTAGTTCGTCCAGGCGCTGGACGACCTGGGGGAGGACACCGTCGGCGGTTCTGCGACGGTTGGTTGCCAGCGCGGTGACACGGTCGTGTTCTGCTTCGACGGTCGCGCGCAGCGTGTCGGGCCAGTCGTCGAGACCGGTCAGCTCCTCCTGCGGGGGAGCGGACGCGTTCAGGTCACCCGCCTGCAACGGCTTGGCGCCGGAGCGGGCCGCGTCGATCTCCTGCTCGAGCTTCTTCTGCGGACCCGGAACGATTGAGCTCACACGTCCAGCTTAGTGTCTCGCAAGCGCTGTAGCTCGACGCTATCGGCGCCCAGGCACGCACCTCGCGGCACTTGAGCAGCGCCCACGATGCTCCGCATCGAGGCCACTACTCAAGCACCCCGATGCACGCACCTGGACACCGCTATCGCTCGAGCTACAGCGCTTACGAGACACGACGCAGGTTCCAGACGGAAGGGACGACCAGCGTGAGCACGGTGATCAGGACGAAGAGGGCGGCGCCGTACAGTTCGACGGCTTTGACGCTGACCACCGCAGCGACGTATCCGACGGTGAGCTGACCCACGGGACCGGCGATGAACGAACCGAGCATGTCGTACGACGAGACGCGGGAGAGCTTCTCGATCGGGACGTGCTGGCCGAGGGCGGTCTCCCAGCTGATGCCGAAGATGTCGAAGCCGACGCCGAGGAGGAACGCCGCGATCGCCATCGCCCAGGTGTAGGGCAGGAGCGCCAGGCACAGCATGACCGGGACCGTGAGCAGCATGCCGAGCATGCCCGTGCGGAGCGGACGGCGTGGTTTGAGGCGGAGCATGATGATGCCGCTGGCAACTAGTCCGGCGCCGAAGCACGCGCTGACCACGCCCCAGCCGGTTCGCCCGAACGTACGGTCCGCGATCACCGGGCCGAGCGTCTGGTAGCACGCGGTGAAGATCAGGTTCAGCAGGCCGAACGCGAGCACGATCACCCAGATCCATTGCCTGGAGACGAACTCGCTCCAGCCGTCGCGCAGGTCGGTCAGCATCGAGGTGGCCGCGCGTTCGATCCGTGGGATCGTCAGGCGGGACAGCAGCGCGGCGGCGATCAGGAACGTCGCGGCGTCGACCGCGAGCCCGACGCCGGGACCGGTCAGCCCGACGATCACACCCGCGACCGCGCCGCCGCCGATCATCGCGCTCGACCGGGCGAAGCCGGCGATCGCGTTCGCCTGCGGGAGTTCGCTGCGGTCCACGATCGACGGGAGGATGCCGGTCATCGCGGGCATCACGAACGCGGCCGCGATCCCGTTGACCGCCTCGATCGCGGCGAGTTGCCAGATGGTCGCGTGCCCGGAGAGGACCAGCGTTGCGGCGAGTCCCTGCGTGAGTCCGCTGACCGTGTTGGCGACGACCAGTACGAGGTGGCGGGGGAGCCGGTCGGAGATGACGCCGCCGATCAGCAGGAAGACGATGTTCGGGATGCTGCGCGCCGCGAGCACGATGCCGACCGCGCTCGCGGAGTCCGACACATCCAGTACTGCGAACACCAGCGCCACGGGCGCGATCGTCGAGCCGAGGATCGAGATGAACCGCGCGGAGATGAACAGCCGCACGTCCCGATGCCGCAGTACGGCCAGATCCTGCCGGAACCCCACAACGCCCCCTCCGTCATCCCGAACCCGCTGATCCTACGGCCGGCCGGTCCGACCTGGCGGTCAGTTTTCGCAGGGCAGAGCGCGCTAGCCGTCGGCGAGCCGCATCTCGAGCTCGACCTCCCACTTGGTCTTGCGCGGTTCGGTGCGGGGATCGGTCCGGAACGCCTCGTACCTGCACCCGAAGAGATCGCCCTCGGGGACCTCGCGGCGATCGAGGGCCAACTGCTGGTCGGCGATCCAGTCGAGCAGGGCGCGGTTGGCCCGGAGCGAGTGGTTACGGTACGTGAGCGTGGCGTACCGCCCGGCCGGGAGCGTCGCCGGGCGCACACGGTCGTCGCCGGGCAGCGGCTTCGGAGTCATCATGCCTACTTCAAGATCCATCGGCCCGGCCATGTCGATCACGTGCAGCCGGAGGAAGAACATCCCGGAGTCGTCGACGCCCGCCGTACGAAGCCAACCGAACAACTCGTCGAGCAGTTCGTTGCGCTTGGCCAGCATGCCGCGGAACGGCGTGATCACCCGGATGCCGAGGTAATGCTGCTCCGGTCGCTCGACCACCCGCGGTGCCTCGAGTAGGTCCACGCTCGTCTCCTCGGTCGCTCGACTATATGCAGGCTGCGTAGGTAATTCTCTACACCTACATGTCCTTCGTTGTCACTGGGTGTGATGGGGCGAATGCCGTTACCTTGGGGTATTGGTCCTCGATCTGCAGGAGGCTCCGTGAAGATCAACGACGTACTGCGTGGCAAGGGCAATCAGGTCGTCACCATCTCCCCAGAAGCCACTGTCACCGAGCTGCTCGCCCTGCTGGCCGAGAAGAACATCGGCGCGGTGGTGGTCAGCGCGGACGGGTCGACGGTGTCCGGGATCGTGTCGGAGCGTGACGTGGTGCGGCTCTGGAACGGTACGCCGGACGCGGGCGACGTGCGCGTGAGCGCGATCATGACGGCCGAGGTACACACCTGTACGCCGGACGACCTGATCGACAACCTGATGCGACTGATGACGGACCGCCGGATCCGGCACGTCCCGGTCGTTGTCGACGGCAACCTTGCCGGGCTGGTCAGCATCGGCGACGTGGTCAAGTCCCGCATCGGCGAACTCGAGTTCGAGAGGGAACAGCTCTCCAACTACATCAGCAGCTGATCGGGCCGGGCTGTTCCTCCACCCGGACGAGTGCCGCGCGGAGGAACAGGTGACCCGTCAGCTCAGGTCGATCAGGTCGCCGAGGTCGAGGCCCTCGAGCTGCGGCCGGACGTCCTTGGCTTCCCCGACGACGACGACCAGCAGGCCGTCGGTCCCGACGTACCGGCGGTAGGCGTCGGTCGCCTCGGCCGCGGTGGTCGCCGCGATCTGACTCAGATAAGTGTCGGCGAAGTCGACCGGTACGCCGTTCGCGATGTTGCTGCCGACCTGCTGGGCGACCGAATCGGCCTGCTCGTAGCGCAGCGGAGCGGTGCGGATCAGGCTGTCCTTCGCCTCCTGGACCTCCTGCTCGGTGAGGCCGTCGCGGGCCTCGCGCAGGATGCGCAGCGCGTCACCGATCGCTGCGCCGGTCACCTCGGTCCGTACGGCGCCGCCGAGGCTGAACGTCCCGCCCTTGCGCGGCGCGGCGAAGCTGGTCCGCGTGCCGTACGTGTACCCCTTCTCCTCACGCAGCACGGTGTCCACGCGGGAGGTGATCGTCCCGCCGACCACGTGGTTCGCGACCGCGGCCGAACCCCAGCCCGGGTCGCGGCGATCCGGACCCGCGCAGCCGATCAGCAGTTGGCTCTGCACCGAGCCGGGCCGGTTGACGAGCACGACGCGATTGCCCGGAATGTAGATCGGCTCCGGCGTCTCGAGCGCCGTCCCGGCCGTGGACGTCCAGTTGCCGAACGCTTCGTCGATGATCGCGGCCGCGTCGACACCGGTCGCGTCGCCGGCGAAGAGGATCTCCGCCCGCTCCGGCCCGATGTTGCGGCGGTAGAAGTCGGCGACCTCGACGTTGGTCAGCGGCCGGATCGTGTCCGGCGTACCAGCGGTCGGGCGGGAACGACGGGTCGACGAGTCGAACAGGTGCGACGCGAACGCCTCGCGCGCCCGGTACCCGGCGTTGGCGCGTTCCTGGTTGATCTCGCCGAGCCGGATCGTCACGTGCCGTCCGACATCGGCCTGGTTGAACGCGGGCCGCGTGATCGCCTCGGCGAGCAGCGCGACGGCCGGCGCGAGATGCGACACCGGTACTGAGATCTCCACGTGCAGCGCGTCCGAGCTGACATCCACGCCGTACGCCGCTCCGTGCCGCTCCAACGCGGCCGCGAACTCGTTGGCCGAATGCAACTCGGTGCCCTCGTCGAGCGTCCGCGACATGATCGTCGCGACGCCCTCGAGCTCACGCGGCTCGGCGATCAGCGGCATCGCGATCGTGACGCGCACGGTGGCGACGTACTGCCCGGGGCGGTCGAAGACGTGCACCGGCGTACCCACGCTGGTCCGCGTGGTCACCGCCTCCGGGAACCTCCACGGACGCGGTGCGCCGACAGCCGGTGGGGTGGTCAGAACCTGGCTCATTCCTGCTCTCCTGCCGTCTCTGCCATCTCTGATTTGGCCTCCTGACGGCGGTAGCTGACCTGCACCCGTCCGGCCGCACGGATCCACTTGGCCGCGGCCGCCTGCACCTGCTCGACGGTCACGGCCTGGACCTGGTCGATGCGGGTGTTGATCCGGTTCGGGTCGCCGAACAGCAACGCGTAGTGCGAGATCTCGTCGGCCCGGCCGGCGCACGTCGCCAACTGCTCCAGCCAGTCCCGCTCGGCCTGCGCCTGCACGGTGGCCAGCTCTTCCGAGGACACACCCTCGGTTGCAAGCTTCTCGATCTCCTCGAGCAGCGCGTCCTCGACTTTCTGCAGGTCGACGCCGTCCGACGCGATCCCGGTCAGCGTCCCGAACGAGACGCCGCCGATCAGCGGCAGCGCGCCGCCGGACACCGACTGCGCGATCTGCTCGTCGCGGACCAGCCGCCGGTTCAGCCGGCCGCTCTGCCCGGCCGCGAGGATGTCGAGCGCGAGCCCGGCCGCGTCGAGCTCCGGAGTACCGTCCACCGGCAGCCGGAACATCATCGTGATCAGGTCGGACGGTACGTCGGACTCCACGTCGTCACGCTGTACGTCGGTCATCGGCCCGATCGTCCCGTCCGGCGCCGGCGGCGGCGTGGGGATCGCGGGCAGGTGGCCGAAGTACCGCTTGGCGGCGTCGAACGCGTCGTCCTCGGACACGTCGCCGACGATCGTCAGGACGGCGTTGTTCGGGCCATAGTACTTGCGGAAGAACGCGTGCACGTCCTCCAGCGACGCCGCGTCGAGGTCGGCCATCGAGCCGATCGTCATATGCGCGTACGGGTGGCCCTCGGGGAACGCGAGCCGGACGAGCCGCTCGTACGAATCGCCGTACGGGCGGTTGTCGTAGCTCTGTCGCTTCTCTTCCTTCACCACGTCGCGCTGGTTGTCCAGGTTCTCCTGGTTGACCGCGTCGAGCAGGTAGCCCATCCGGTCCGCCTCGAGCCAGAGCGCGAGGTCGAGACCGCCGCTGGGCAGCGACTCGAAGTAGTTGGTGCGATCGAAGAACGTGCTCGCGTTCAGGCTGGCGCCGGCGGTCTCCAGCAGGCTGAAGTGCTGACCGGACGCGACATTGCGCGACCCCTGGAACATCAGGTGCTCGAAGAGGTGCGCGAACCCGGTCAGACCCGGTGGTTCATGGCGCGATCCGACGTCGTACCAGAGGTTGACGGCGACGATCGGGACAGCGCGGTCCGAGCTCACGACGACCCGGAGGCCGTTGTCGAGCGTCTGCTCCGCGATGGGGTACGTCAAGGGCATACCGGCCACCATACGTGCTCACGAAATTCGCGGCAGGTCGTGTCGATTCCGGCCCGGGTCGCGCATCGGAGTGGTAGATGCTGTAACCGGCAGCGGACGAGAGAGGTGACCCCCAGTGGGCAAGTACCTGGTGATGATCTACGACGACGAGGCGAAGTGGGCCGCGGACGACGGATCGGTGATGGAGCAGAACCACAAGAACCATCAAGCGTTTGCCGAGGCCAATGGCTCCGCGATCCGCGGCGGCGGGCAGCTCGACGGGAGTGAGACCGCGACCTCGATCCGCGCGGACGGAAACGGCGGGTACGTCGTCACCGACGGCGTCTTCGCCGAGACCAAGGAAGTGATGGGCGGGTACTACATCATCGAGGCGGCCGACCTGGACGAGGCGCTCGCGATCGCGAAGCAGGTGCCGTCGCCGACGGGTGGTGTCGAGGTCCGCCCGCTGGTCAACGGTGGCTGACCTGGACACCCAGGAAATAGCGCAGGCGGTCGCGGAAGCCCACTCGACCGAGTGGGCCTCCGTGCTCGCCGCGACCGCACGCGTCGCCGCCGACCTCGATCTGGCCGAGGACTGCGTGCAGGACGCGTACGCGAAGGCGCTGGTGCACTGGCGGGAACAGGGTGTGCCGCGCAAGCCCGGCGCGTGGTTGACGACCGTCGCCACGCGGCGGGCGTTGGAGCTTCGGCGGCGAGCTGATGTTGCTCGCCGGAAGCTGCCGTTGCTGGTGCCGGTCGAGGACGTTCCGGACGGGACGTTTCCCGATGACCGGTTGCGGTTGGTGTTCACGTGCTGCCACCCGGCACTGGCGCAGGAGGCGCAGGTCGCGCTGACGCTGCGGCTGGTGTGCGGGTTGTCGTCGGCGGAGATCGCGAGAGCGTTCCTGGTGAAGGAAGCCACGATGCAGGCGCGCATCACGCGCGCCAAACAGAAGATCTCGCGGACCGGCATCCCCTACCGCATCCCGCGCGCCGACGAGTTGCCGGAGCGCATCGAGGCCGTGCTCGACGTGGTTCACCTCGTGTACACGGCAGGTCACACAGCAGTGGACGGCGACGGGCTGAGCCGGCCGGACCTCGCCCGCCGGGGGATCGACCTGGCGCGGATGATGCGGATGCTGCTGCCGGACAGCGCGGAGACGGCGGGTCTGCTCGCGCTCTTGTTGCTCACGCAGGCGCGGGAGGCATCGCGGGTCGAGGCCGGCCGCTTGGTGCTGATGGAGGATCAGGACAGATCACGATGGGATCAGGGACTGATCGCCGAGGGGCTGGAGCTGGTGCCGGAGGCCCTCGCTGGCCGGCCGGACGTGGGTGCGACGGTCGGGCGGTTCGCGGTGATGGCCGCCATTGCCGCCGTCCATGCGGAGGCGGGGCGGTGGGAGGACACCGACTGGGGCGAGATCCTCGGCCTCTACGACGTGTTGCTGGCCCGTTGGCCGTCGCCGGTCGTCGCCTTGAACCGGGTGGTGGCGCTGAGCTACGTGGCCGGACCGGATGCGGCGCTGCGGCAGCTGCCCGACGACCCGGCGTTGGCGACGTACCCGTATCTGGCGTCTACCCGCGCGGAGTTGCTCTGGCGCACCGGGAGAACAGAAGAGGCGCGGGCGGCGTACGAGGAGGCGCTGGCGTTCACCAGCAACCCGGTGGAGGCCGAGTTCCTGCAGCGCAGGATCACTCGAGGCGCTTGAGTACTTCGTCGTGGAGGCGGCCGTTGGTGGCGACCGCGTTGGGCCCGTTGGGGCCCGGGGCGCCGTCGACCGAGGTGAACCTGCCGCCGGCCTCGTCGACGATGATGGCCAGCGCGGCCATGTCGTAGAGGTTGAGCTCAGGCTCCGCGGCGATGTCGACCGCGCCCTCCGCGACGAGCATGTACGACCAGAAGTCCCCGTACGCGCGGGTCCGCCAGACCGAGTCCATCAGGTCGGCCCACTGGTTCTTCTTGCCGAGCTTCTCCCAGCCCTTGAGCGACGCGTACGACAACGAGGCGTCCTCGATCCTGCTCACGTCGCTGACCCGGCACGGCTGCGACGAGTGCAGCGCGCGGCCGGTCCAGGCGCCGTCGCCGTACGACGCCCACCAGCGCTTGCCGAGCGCCGGCGCGGAGACCACGCCGACGACGACCTGGTCCTCGATCATCAGGCTGATCAGCGTCGCCCAGACCGGGACGCCGCGGATGTAGTTCTTGGTGCCGTCGATCGGGTCGACCACCCAGCGGCGGACGCCCCAGCCGCTGGTGCCGTCCTCCTCGCCCACGAACGCGTCCCGCGGACGGGCCCGGGCGAGCGTCTTGCGCATCACATCTTCGACCTTCTTGTCCGATTCGCTCACCGGGGTGAGGTCGGGCTTGGTGGCCACGTGCAGGTCGAGCGCCTTGTAGCGGTCCATCGTGGTCGAGTCCGCGTCGTCGGCCAGGATGTGGGCGAGCCGCAGGTCATCCGTGTGCGAAGGCATGCCGGAAGGCTAGCCTGAGCACCGCTCCAGCGGGCCGGCCGTCCGCGAAGTGTTGCGGATCGGTTGCGGCCCAGATTGAACCGAACGCGGTCGTTGAACGTGCCATTAGGGTCTGACCACGTCGTTACGACTCCCATGGAGGCTGTCCATGTTCGAGCGCTTCGGGGACCTGCCGCTGCACGTGCTCGTGATCCATCTCGCAGTAGTGGTACTGCCGGTGGCCGCGCTCACCGCGATCGTCTTCGCGCTGGTGCCGAAGTGGCGCTGGTTCCTGCGCTGGCCGGCCCTCGTGCTCGGCCTGGGTGCACTGGTGTGCGCGTTCGTCGCGAAGAAGAGCGGCGACGCGTTCGTGGCCGCGATCCCGCAACTGGCCAAGCTGGTCGACCTGCACAGGTCCCGGGGAAACTTGCTCCTGTGGTTCGTCCTGGCGTTCGCCGTGGTGGTGGTGGCCGCGTTCCTGCTGCTGAGTGGGCCGACGGCGCTGGCGAACGGAAAGGGTGCGAAGGCAACCACGAGCCGTCCGCTCGAGCTGGTCGTCACCGCGGCGGTCGTGGTGCTCGGGGTCGTCGTGATCTACCAGACCATCCGCACCGGCGACGCCGGCGCCCGGGCCGTCTGGAGCGGCACGCTGCCTAAGAAGTAGCGTCCGGCTCGGGGGTGGCATCGTGCTGGGTCTCGCGGCCTTCCCGGCTTGCCAGCAGGCGACGGAAGGAGGCGACCCGATCGGCGTCGGCCCGGCCCGCGGCGACAGCCTCGTCCAGCGCGCAGTCGGGGGCGGTCTCGGTGTGGGTGCAGCCACGGGGGCAGTCGGCGGCGATGTCGGCCAGGTCGGGAAACGCGCCGATCAGCTTGCCGGGGTCGACGTGGGCCAGGCCGAAGGAACGGATACCCGGGGTGTCGATGATCCATCCGCCCTCGGGCAGGCGCAGTACGAGCGTGTTCGTCGACGTATGACGCCCGCGGCCGGTCACCTCGTTGACGACGCCGATGGCCCGGTCCGCGCCCGGGATGAGGCCGTTGACCAGCGTGGACTTGCCGACCCCGGAGTGGCCGACGAGAACGCTCGTCCGGTCGTCGAGCTGCTCCCGGAGTTTGCTCAGGTCGCCACCCTGCTGGGTCGCCACCGACTCGACGCCGAGCGGGCGGTAGATCGACAGCAGCGGATCCGGGTCGGCCAGGTCGGTCTTCGTCAGGCAGAGCAGTGGCCGCATGCCGGCGTCGTAGGCCGCGACCAGGAAGCGGTCGATCAGTCCGGTCCGGGGCTCCGGGTTCGCCACCGCGACGACGATGACGAGTTGGTCCGCGTTCGCGACCAGGGGGCGCTCGACCGGGTCGTCGTCATCGGCGGAGCGGCGCAGCAGCGTCGTACGCGGGAGAACCTCGACGATCCGGGCCAGCGAGCCCTCGTCACCGGTGGCGTTGCCGTCCAGCTTGACCCGGTCGCCGACGATCACGCCGGTGCGGCCGAGCTGACGGGCCTTCATCGCGGTTACCTCGCGACCGCCGTCCGGACCGTCGACCCAGCAGGCGTACCGCCCGCGGTCGCGGGTGAAGACGAACCCGATCACGGCGTCGTCGTACGAGGGGCGGTCCTTGGTCCGCGGCCGAGTCCGGCGCTTGGGCCGGTCGTACTTGGCCTCCTCGTCGTACCGCGACATCAGCTCACGAGTCCCGACCACATGTCGGGGAACTCGGGCAGGGTCTTCGCTGTGGTTCCGATGTTCTCGACCTCCAGGCCGTCGACGAGCAGGCCGAGTACGGCGGCGGCGTGCGCCATCCGGTGGTCGTTATAGGTGTGGAAAAGCCCGCTGTGCAAGGTCTTCGGCCGGATCTCCAGCCCGTCCTCGAGCTGCGTGACATCCCCGCCTAGCGTATTGAACTCGGTCTCGAGCGCCGCCAGCCGGTCGGTCTCGTGGAAGCGCAGGTGCGCGATACCCCGCAGGTACGACGGACCGTCGGCGAAGGCCGCGACCGCAGCAATCACGGGCGACAGCTCGCCCACGTCGCTCAGGTCGAGGTCGACAGCCGCGACACGGCCCGTGCCGCGAACCGTCAGGCCGTCTGCCGACCGAGTCACCTCCGCGCCGAAGCGAGTGAAGATGTCGCGCAGCTGATCACCCGGCTGCGTGGTCTGCGTCGGCCACCCGGTCACGGTCACCGTCCCGCCGGTGATGACGGCCGCGGCCAGGAACGGCGCCGCGTTCGACAGGTCCGGCTCGATCGCGGTGTCCAGCGCGCGAATGGGGCCCGGGGCAACGACCCACCGGTTCGGCTCGGCGTCGTCGACCTGGACGCCGCGCTCGCGCAGCATGCCGACCGACATGTCCAGGTGCGGCTGGGACGGCACCGGCTTCCCGTCGTGCCGGATGTCGACGCCCTCGTCGTACCGCGCGCCGGCCAGCAGCAACGCCGACACGAACTGGCTCGACCCGGACGCGTCCAGCGTCACCTTCCCGCCCCGCACCGAGCCGGTGCCCGACAGCGTGTACGGCATCCGCCCGGTGCCACCGTCGTCGATCTGTACGCCGAGGGTCCGCAGCGCGCCCAGGATCACGCCCATCGGACGCTCCCGCGCGTACTCGTCGCCGTCGAAGGCGACCAGACCGTCAGCCAGCGCGGCGACCGGCGGCACGAACCGCATCACGGTGCCGGCGAGACCACAGTCGACGGTGGCCGGGCCCTTGAGCGAGCCAGGGGTGACCGTGACCGTCGTACCGCTCTCAGCGATGCCTACGCCGAGCGAGACCAGGGCGGACCGCATGAGGGTGGTGTCCCGCGCCGCCAGCAGCCCGGTCAGGTGTGACGGACCGTCGGCGAGTGCGGTGAGGATGAGGGCACGGTTGCTGATCGACTTCGACCCAGGAACCGTGACCGTACCGCTCACGGCTCCGGTGGCCCGCGGCGCCGGCCAGCCCTGCAACTCGCTCATCCCACTCCCTCGACTCAGGTATCTCAGATATCTCAGGTATCTACAGCCCTGAGCCTAGGGCATGGCGAATCAGCCGAGGTGGAGTTCGGCCTTCGCGAGACGAGCAGCTTGCTTGGCCTCGCGGGCCAACTGCTTGGCCTCGCGCTTGGCGGCGTTCGCACCGCGCTTGGTCTCACGCTTGGCGGCCTTGGCACCGCGCTTGGTCTCACGCTTGGCGGCCTTCGCGCCGTGTGTGGCGCGCCAGGCGACGCCCGGCTTGCCCTCGGTGTCGACGGCGGCGAGCAGCAGACCGCCCATGATGCCCAGGTTCTTCATGAACTGGATGCGCTGCTGGTAGCGGACGGTCTTGTCCTTCTCCAGCCAGAACGGGTGGCCGGCGAGCGTCGTCGGCACCAGCGAAGCCGCCAGCAGGGACGCTCCGAGGCGACGGCCCTTGCCGGTCGCCAGGGCGAGGCCGCCGAGCACGTGGACCGCGCCGTTCAGCCGGACCAGGTTGGCGGTCGTGTCAGGGAGCCGGTCGCTGACCTGCGCCGGCGCGACCCGCTTCACCATCGGCACCAGCCGGTCGGTGACCGGCTGTGCCTTGGGTACCAGCGGCTCGGGGTTGCGGATCGCGTTCGCGCCCTGCGCGACGAAAATGACGGACAGCAACGGCCTGGCCAATGCGCGCACGACAGTCATGCCTCCTTCATACACCACGGTTTGTACGACTTCCGGTACCCACCGCTGATGCGGATGCTCAGATCGGGCAGCCATCCGGTCCGCAGGCGGCGTCACCGTCGGTCGTCGCGCCGGGTGCGGTAATGAGAGTTACCGGCTTCCGGTCCGCGTTCGCCCGGCGCAGTGCTTCCTGGAAGACCTCTACAGGCTGCGCCCCGCTCACGCCGTACTTCTCGTCGATGACGAAGAACGGAACGCCGTTCGCGCCGTACGCCAGGGCCTGTGCCTGGTCCGCGGCGACGTCGTCGGTGTACGTCGTACTCGCGAGGACCTCACGCACCTGCTCGGTGGGCAGACCGGCCTCGGTGGCCAGCTCGGTCAGCGTGGCGTGGTCACCGACCGGGAGGCCGTCGGTGAAGTACGCCTTGAGCAGCCGCTCCTTGAGGCGGCCCTGCGTCTCCGCGGGCACCTCACCGGCCTCCTCGAGCTCGCGAGCGAGGTGGAGCAACCGGTGCGCGTCCACGGTGTTCGCCGGCTTCGCCTGGTCGAGGTGGTACTCCAGACCGACCTCTGCGGCGATGTCGGTGACCTGTGCGTTGGCCTGCAGGGCCCAGTCGCGGCCGCGGCCGTACTTCTCGGCCAGCCGCGTGGCCAGGTCCCGCGGGTCGTCGTTCGTCGACGAGGGGTCAAGCTGGAAGCTGTGCCAGACGACCGTCGCGGTGTCGCCACTGGCAGCCAGGGCCTCTTCGAGCCGGCGCTTGCCGATGTAGCACCACGGGCAGACGACGTCGGACCACACATCAATGCGCATAACTGTCGCAACTGAGCACTTTCCGCACCTATTCCCAACCAGGTACCGGTGTGACGCGTCTGACGCTCCATGGACGACGAACTCGTGCGGACCCTCCTGAAGGATCAGCACCCGGACCTGGCGGACCTCGAGCTGCAGGAGGTCGTCGGGGGCTGGGGCAACCAGATGTGGCGCCTCGGTGAGGACCTGGCGGTCCGGATGCCCCGCACCCACGGATCGCCCGAACAGCTCCGGAAGGAGCACCGCTGGATGCCTGGCCTGGCCGCTCGTCTTCCGCTGCCGGTCCCCGCGCCGGTCCGCCTCTGTGAACCGTCGGACCGCTTCCCCAACCCGTGGCTGATCACCACCTGGGTCCACGGAGTACCCGCGGAGCACACACCGATCACGAACCCGGCCGCAGCCGACGTGCTGGCCGACTTCCTGCGGGCACTGCACACCGAGGCACCGGCGGACGCACCGGTCAGCGACCGGACCGCTCTGCCGCAGGGCCTGGGCTTCCCAGAGGTCCAGGAGTACGTCGGCCGCCACGACGCGCTCCGTGCGGTCTGGGAGGACGCGGCCGCGGCGCCGGCGTGGAGCGGGCCGCCGCTGTGGGTACATGGTGACCTGCACCCTGCCAACGTGGTCGTTGCCGATGGCACGCTTGCGGGCGTCGTCGACTTCGAGGAGCTGGGCTCAGGGGATCCGGCAACCGACCTCGCGTCCGCCTGGGTCCTGCTCCCGGACGGAGCCGCCGACCGCTTCTTCGACCGCTACCGGGCGGACGAAGCGACGGTACGGCGAGCTCGCGCGTGGGGTGTGATCCGTGCGCTGTTCCTGATCGCGATGGGCATCAACGGCGAGAAGGGCATCCCCGGCGGCAAGGCCCACTGGGGACCGGCTGGGCAGGCGGCACTCGAACGCCTGCTGTAATACCGCTGCAGAAATACGCCTGCTGCAGTACGGGATCCGGCGAAGGGCTGAGGGTGCGCGATGAGTTGGCGGGGCAGCTGTCACAGCTGCGGGACCTGACCGGCCGGAGCCTGCGTCAGCTCGCCCAGGACACCGACACGAGCAGTTCGTCCCTGTCGCGGTACTGCTCCGGGCAGGCCGTCCCGCCCTGGGCGGCTGTCGTGGCACTCTGCAAGGCGGCCGGTCGCGATCCGCGACCGCTGCGCGAGGTGTGGGAGCGCGCCAAGGACGGACCGGAGACGGCACCGCCCGCTGCTGTGAGCGTCCGGAACGACCTGCCGCACGACGTCACCGCCTTCACCGGACGCCGGGCCGAGCTGGACGTGCTCCTGGCCGCTGCAGAGACTATGTCGGCCGTAGCCATCGACGGTATGGGCGGAGTGGGAAAGTCGGCGCTGGCGGTGCATGCTGCGCACAGGCTGACCTCGCAGTTCCCCGACGGACAGTTCTACCTCGATCTTCACGGATTCACGCCGGGACGGGAACGAGTCGAACCCGCTGAAGCGCTACGCGTGCTGTTGTCCGCACTGGGGTTACCGCCAGGCCGGATTCCGGATCTGCTGGCCGAGCGGGCGGCGCTGTGGCGGTCGGAGCTCGCGACCCGGCGCGCGATCGTACTGCTGGACAACGCGGCAGATGCAGACCACGTACGAGACCTCCTGCCCGGTGCCGGGCAGATCTTCGTCGTCATCACCAGCCGGCGACGCATGGTGGAGCTGGACGGCGTACAGCCCGTCTCACTCGACGTTCTGCCGAGTGAGGACGCGGCGCGGCTGTTCGTCGAGTCCGCGGGCGGAGCCCGCCCGGGCGACGTGGACGAGGTACTGCGTCGTTGCGGGAACCTGCCACTAGCTATCAGGGTCGCAGCGGCCCGGCTGCGGCACCGACCGGCGTGGACGCTCGACACCCTGGTGGAGCGGCTGCGCGAGGGCGAGCTGGCGGTGTCGGACGTGTTCGAGATGTCACTGCGCCAACTCGACCCTGCGCAGCGGCGGATGTTCCGCCTGCTCGGCCTGGTCCCCGGCGAGGACATCGACGCGTACTGCGCGGCCGCACTCGCCGGGATCCCGCTCGCCAACGCCCGCTCGCTGCTCGAGGATCTCGTGGACGTCCATCTGGTCCAGGAGCCTGCTGCGGGCCGCTACCGGATGCATGACCTGCTCCGACAGGCCGCCCGCGCGGACGACCCGACCGCCGATCCGGTGCCGGCGGTCGCCCGGCTGGCCGACTACTACCTCAGCTGCATGCTGGTGGTGAAGAAGCAGATCCAGATCCTCATCCCGTTGCCGGTCACCGTGTCGCAGCCGCCGTCGGCGGTTCCCGAGCTCGACGGGCAGGACAGGGCCGTCGGCTGGCTCGATACCGAATGGGACAACCTCAACGCGACGTTTGCGCTGACCGTGCGGCTGGGCATCGACGTAGCGGCGGTCGGACTCGCACAGCTCGCCACGATGGCTCATGCGCGACGCGGTGGTTCCGTGCAGTTGCGCGAAGATCTCGAGGTCACCCTGCCCGCCGCCGAACGGCTCGGCGACCGTCGGCTGCTCGCCTCCCACCGGTATCTGCTGGGCAGCTTGCTGCTGCGCATGGGCCGGCTGGATGACGCGATGTCGGAGCTCGAGAAGGCCAGTGTGCTGATGGCAGCGGAAGGCGATGCCGTCGGCGAGGCCATGTCGCTGTTCCAGCAGGGCGAGGTCCAGGAGGAACTCGGGAACGCGGAGCGCGCAGTGGAGCTCCTGGAGCGCGCGGTGGCCGTGGTGCCGCCGCACGAGGTCGCCGTACGCGGGCGACTGCGCAGCAGCCTCAGTCATGCCCTGCTGAGCCTCGGTGACTATGCCGCGGCCCGTGAGGTCGCTGCGGACGTGTTGGAGACGGCTCGGGAGACCGACCGGCAGACCGCCCGGATGTGCCTGGAGGTGCTCGGACAGGCGGCACTGGGCCTCGGGGACGCCGAGACTGCGCTCGACCTCGCCGAACAGGCCGTAGTACTGAATCGGGTGACCCACCACGCGTTCTTCGAGGCAATCAGCCTCGCGGACGTAGCTGTGGCATTGCTCCACCTCGGGCGCATGGAGGAGGCGGCAGACCGACACGCCCAGGCGGTCGCGATGCTCGAACTGGCCGGTGAGCCGGACCGACTGGCCCGAGTCCACCTCCAGTTCGCAAAGGCCTGCCTGGGCACCGGCGACCGGGACACGGCTGCTCGGCACTTCCAGGAGGTCCTGGACCTCGCCACTGCTCACGGACTCGACTACCTGGCGCCAGAGGCGCGTTCCGGCCTGTCCCGCGCGTCCTGAGCTGTCCCGTCCCGTCCCGGGACAGCCGTACGACGAGGCAAAAGCGCAGGTCAGGCTCGGATTCAGCGTCCCGGACCCACTGGCACGGGTAGTCCGCGGACCTCGGGGCCGGTCAGGATCTCGGCCATGGACACGACGCCTTCGCTGCTCGCCCAACTGGATGCGTTGCCCGTGCTGTGGGAGGTGCGAGGCACCGTCCCCGCACCCGTCGGGTCAGTCGCCGACTTGTTGCTCGCCGTCGGCGAGGGACGCGTCGGCGACGACAACCTGCTCGTGCTGGCCCGGGCTTCGGCGGCACGACGGGGCGCGATGACGGTCGTCGGTACTGCGGGCAGGTACCGGGCCGAGCTCGCCGGCCAGGTCGAGCCGGTGGCGATCGAGGTGGACGACGCGCGGCTCGCCGTACAGAGCTGGTACGCCGGCGTCCACACCGCCACAGCGAGCGCTGAAGGAACCCTGGTGAGCCATCGCGTCCACCGGGTTCTACCCGACCACCCGGGGTTCGCGCCGGGGATCGCCGAGCTCGGTCTGCGGGCCCGGATGGCCCGTGATCTGGCCCAGGTCCTGGATGTCATCGCCGACCGTCTCGGCTGCTGACAGGCAGGGACGCCGGATGTCAGAGGCCGTGTCAGCAACGCGGCGGTCCGGTGTCAGGGCGGTCTTCGAAGCTTGTCCCAGTCGAACAACTCAACGAATCCGAAAGGTACGACAATGTCTACTTTCAACACCCCCGAGCCGATCTCCGCAGTCCTCGACATCCCCGCCGGCCGGATCGAGCTGGTCGCCGCCGACCGGGCCGACACCGCCGTCGAGGTGCGGCCCGCGGACCCCTCCAAGAGCCGTGACGTCAAGGCCGCCGAAGAGGCAAAGGTCGGGTACGCCGACGGCGTCCTGCGGGTCGAGATCGCCGCGAAGAAGCAGTACTTCGGACCGTCCGGGTACGTCGCGGTGAAGGTCGAACTGCCCGCCGGCTCCCAGGTCGAGGTGAAGGTCGCCAGCTCCGAGCTCCGGTCCACCGGGCGTCTCGGCGACGTGGCGATCAACAGCGCGCACGGCTCGATCGACCTCGAGGACGTCGCGAGCGCCCGCCTCACCCTGACCGCCGGCGACGTCTCGATCGGCCGCCTCAACGGCTCCGCGGAGATCCGGACCAGCAAGGGCGACGTCCGGATCGCCGAGGCCGCCGCCGGCGCGCTCGAACTGCGCACCGACGTCGGCGAGATCGAGGTCGGCGCCGCCGCCGGTGTGTCGGGCTCCCTGAACGCCGGCACCACCACCGGCCGGATCGACAACGCACTCAAGAACGCCGAAGGCGCCGGTGCGCAGCTGACCATCCACGCGACCACCACTGTCGGCGACATCGTCGCCCGCAGCCTCTGAACCTCACCTCACCTCACCTCCGATCGAAGGAGTACGCCACGATGTCCACCTCCAACGGCTTCACCGAAGCGGGCCTGCGCCGGCTGCACGACGTACTCGCCCGGCACGTCGACTCCGGGAAGATCCCCGGGGTCGTCGCCCTGGTCAGCCGGGGCGACGGGGAGCCGCACGTCGAGACGCTCGGGACCATGCGCCACGACGGCGGCGCCCCGATGCAGCGCGACACCATCTTCCGGATGGCGTCGACGTCCAAGCCGGTCTCGATCTCGGCCGCGATGGTGCTACTCGACGAGTGCCGGCTGCGGCTCGACGACCCGGTCGAGCCGTGGCTGCCCGAGCTCGCGAACCGTCAGGTGCTGAAGCGGATCGACAGCCCGGTGGACGAGACCGTGCCGGCGAAGCGGCCGATCACGGTCCGGGACGTGCTCACCTCGACGTTCGGGCTCGGCATGGACATGACGATGATCGGTACGCCGATCATGGCCGCCCTGTTCGAGCAGGGCATCACGCCGAACGGACCGGTGCCGATGCCCGAGCAGGACGAGTGGATGCGCCGGCTCAGCACGCTGCCGCTGATGTACCAGCCCGGCGAGCGGTGGCAGTACCAGATCAGCAGCGACCTGGTCGGCGTCCTCGTCTCCAGGGTCACCGGTCAGTCGTACGACGACTTCCTGCGCGAGCGGATCTTCGAGCCGCTCGGGATGAAGGACACCGGGTTCTGGGTGCCGGCCGACCAGATCGACCGCCTGCCTCCGCTGTACGCGCCGGACCCGGCGACCGGCGAGTTCCAGGTGTGGGACGAGGCGGAGGGCGGCCGGCACAGCGCTCCGCCGGCGTTCCAGGGCGGTGGCGGCGGGCTGAACTCCACCGCCGACGACTACCACGCGTACTTCCGGAT
Organism: Kribbella pratensis; assembly: GCF_004365355.1. Lineage (GTDB taxonomy): Bacteria > Actinomycetota > Actinomycetes > Propionibacteriales > Kribbellaceae > Kribbella. Next base: position 1,166,188 of record NZ_SODP01000003.1, read on the forward strand.
GCTGCTGAACCACGGCGTGCACAACGGCGAGCAGATCCTGTCCAAGCCTGCAGTCGAGCTGATGACCAGCAACAGCCTCACACCGGACGTACTGGCCGCACGCGAGACGCTGGCCCGGGACAACGTGCACATCTCCTTCGGCCAGGGACAGCAGGGCGGCTGGGGCCTCGGGATGGCCGTCCGCACCTACCGGGGCGACTATGCGCCGATCGGTCAGTTCGGCTGGGACGGTGGCGCGGGTACCTCGACGTACGCCGACCCGGTCAACCAGATCGTCGGCATCCTGCTCACCCAGGTCGGTACGACGGTGCCGTCCGCGGTGCAGCTTGCCGGCGATTTCTGGACCACCCTCTACCAGGCCATCTGACCAACCGGCCGGACCGCTGAAGTCAGCGGTCCGGCCGACGGCTGTTCAGCTGTCATGCCCGAGCGCGCCGGTCACCGGCGTACCGCTCCAGCACCGCCTGGATCCGCCGGGCCGGCGCGGTTGCCCCGAGAGCGATCAGCCTGTCCAGTGCACGCTCCAGCGCCGGGACACCGGTCTGACGGTCGCCGGCCTCCAGAGCGGCTCGGCCCAGGCGTTCCTCGGCCAGAGCGAGCAGCAGGGGTCGGTTCGCAGTACGTACCACTTCAACAGCCTCCAGTTACCTCAGCCGCAGCGACGGACGGCGAGGACGGCGTAGGTGCGGGCAGCGTGCAGTACGTCGGCCAGCAGCACGTGCTCGTCCGCGGCGTGGGCGTACCGGACATCGCCAGGCCCGTACTGCAGCGTCGGGATGGCCGCGCCGGCGTACAGCCGCAGATCCGAACCGTATGGCGCGCCCTGGACTTGGGGGGCCGGCTTATCTGTGTCGATCACAGCCTGCACGGTATCGGTGAGCAGCGGGTCACCGTCCGGCAGGACCCCAGACGCGAATGCACCGCCCGGCCAGCTCACTTTCACCGGGTGATCGCGCAGCCAATCGTCCTCGATGCCGGCGACCGCGTCCTCGAAAGCCTTGCGCGCCGCATCGACCGGCTCACCGAGGCGTACGCCGTACCTGCCCTCGGCGATCAGGCGGTCGGGCACGGTGCTCGCCCAATCGCCGGCCGCGATCGTGCCGACGGAGAGAGGGTTCGCGAGGTCGAGGTGCGCGAGCAGCGGATGCGGATCAGAATTGCGCGCGGCCTCGAGCTTCTGCAGCGCGGTCTGGATCACCGTGAACTTCTCGATCGCGCTCACCCCGCGACTGCGTGTCGAGCCGTGCGTCGCCAGCCCCGGTACCTCCAGCCGGAACGTCAGCGAGCCCGCATTGGCGGGGATCACCGCTCCGGCTGTGGGCTCCGCGATCAGGCACGCCTCGCCACGATGACCGCGACGCAGTGTCGCGAACGCACCGAGTCCGCCGTCCTCCTCGCCGATCACCGTGTGCACGGCCAGCGGCTTGCGCAACTGGATGCCGGAGGCAACAATCGCCGCCACCGCGCCGAAGATCGCCGCGACACCGCCCTTCATGTCGCAGGTCCCACGCCCCCACATCACGCCGTCCTCGATCCGCGCGTCGAAGGCATCACCCGGCACCACATCCACATGCCCGTTGAAGATCAGCCCCGGCGTCCCATCCCCACCCAGCACGCCGACACAACCCCACGCCTCGCCCCGCTCGACCTCCATCCCCGGGAACTCCGGGTCGGACGTCAACCCCTCCAGGTCCAGCTGCCAGTGATCAACCGACGCCCCAAGCGCCCCCAGCCGCTCAGCACACCACGCCTGTACAACGTTCTCGGCCGCGGTGCCGTCAGCGCTGGGAATCCGCACCAGCTCGCGCAGCTCCGCGACGATCCGCTCATCGTCGATCGCCGCCAGGACGGCCTGCTCGGTCTCGTAAGTCACGCCACAGGAATACCACCGATCGGCCGACAAAGACTGACCGATCGGCCGACAGAATGTCCGTGCCGGTGCTGACAGCATTCCTCGGGAGACGGCCCGATCCGGGCCGGGGGGAAGGGAAACCGCAATGCACCGCAAGAAGAAGATCATCATCGCCGCCGCAGCCACCCTTGTGATCGGCGCCGGCTCGGCGTTCGCCTACTGGAGCACGACCGGCTCCGGCAGCGGCTCCGCGACCACGTCCGCCGGCGCCAGCAACCTGGCGATCGCGCAGACCAGCACGATCGCGAACATGTACCCCGGCGACAGCGCGCAGACCATCAGCGGCACCGTCACGAACAACGCGTCGAACAGCGCGTACGTCAACTCCGTCACGGTGAGCATCGCCAGTGTGACCCAGGCGTCGGGCGCCGGCGGCACCTGCGACGCCTCGGACTACACGCTGGCGAGCCCGACGATGTCCGTCGCCGCCGACGTCGCGGCGGGCGGCTCGGCGAACTTCACCGGCGCGACGATCAAGTTCAACAACAAGGCCTCCAACCAGGACGGCTGCAAGGGCGCGACGGTCAACCTGTCGTACGCCAGCAACTAGTTCGCCGCCGCGGTTTCCCAGGCCTGGGCGGGGCGCCCCCTCGACCCAGCGCCCCGTCCAGGCCGGGACCGCACGAACTCCGGGGGGAGTGAGCAGTAGATGCGAGGCACGCGCAGCGGCCCGTTCCGGGTGATCAGGTTCCTGGTCGCCGGACTGTGTCTCCTGCTTGCCATGGCCGGTCTGTCGTACGCGGCCCAGCCGGCCAAGCCCGGCATCAGTTTGGGTGTCACCCCGGCCGGCCAGTCGGTGACCCGAGGCCAGACAGCGACGTACACCGCCAGTGTGACGTCGACCGGCGGGTTCACCGGGGCCGTCTCGTTCGAGGCCACCGGCGGACCGGGCAGCGGGTCGGCCTCCTTCAGTCCGTCCTCGGTGACCCTGAGCTCCGGCCGTACGGCGACCACGACGCTGAGCGTGCGGACCTCGTCCACCACGCCGACCGGATCGGTCACGCTGACCGTTCAAGGACGTGGCGCGAAGGTGAGTGCGACCGTCACTGCCGGCCTGGTCGTGAACGCTCCGATCGCCAGCTCGCTGTCGATGACCGCAACCCCTGCGTCGATCACCCAGTCGCCCGGCGCTACTGCGGTGTTCGCCGTACAGCTGAACCGGACAAACCTTCCGGGACCTGTCACCCTGGCGGTCATCGGGGTCTTGCCTCTCGGCGCGAAGGCCACCTACACACCCGATCCGGTGACGGGGAACAGTTCGGCCCTGCAGATCACCACTCCGGCGACTGCTGCTGACGGCAACTACTCGCTCTATCTCACCGCGATCGGCAAGGACCCGGCAGGAGTGCTGCGATTCGCGAACGTCACTGTGACGCTCGTCGTACAGCGCAACGGCAAGGACTTCGCGATCAGCGGCAACCTGTCCGGTCAGTTGGCGCCCGGAGTCTCGCGACCTCTCGATCTGATGCTGACGAACCCGAACAAGAAACCCATCTCCGTGACGAACCTGACCGTCGCGCTGACCTCGGTCACGCGGACGCAGTACGCCGTAGCTCACAACCTCCCGTGCGGGCCGGCCGACTACAGGATCACGCAGTACGCCGGAACGTATCCGCTGACCGTGCCCGGCGACGCGAGTGCCGCACTCTCGGGACTGCACGTACCGCAGTCGGCCTGGCCGCAAGTGGCCATGCTCAACACCGCGTCGAACCAGGACGGCTGCAAGGGCGCGACACTCAAGCTCACGTACTCAGGCAGCGGGAGCGGATCATGACTCGCCGCCTGTTCCTCGTCCTCGGCGTCGTCGTCCTCGTGATGACCGGCGGCCAGGTCGCCTGGGGATTCTGGACCGGAGCCGGCACCGGCTCGGGCTCCGCATCGACCGGGACGCTGGCCCTACCGGCGCCAGTGACGGCCTCGGCCCCACCAGGTGGTCAAACAGTCAGCGTCAGCTGGACAGCTTCGGCACGGGCCACCGGCTACGTCGTGACTCGAGTGCGCACCAGCGACGGTGTGACCGCGGCAGCGTGCAGTACGACGACTGCCACGTCCTGCGCCGACCTGAACGTCACCGACGGCACGTACCACTACCTCGTCACTGCGCTCTCCGGCAGCTGGACCGCGACTGCGTCGAGTGCGGACGTGGTCGTGCATAACGCGCGGCCGGTGGTCACCGTCAACCAGGCCACTGGGCAGGCCGACCCGGTCGCGACGTCACCAGTCAACTTCACCGTGGTCTTCAGTGAGGCTGTGGGCGACTTCACCAGTGCGGACGTCTCCGTCGTACCGGCCACCGCGACGGTCCTGGTGTCCGGCAGTGGTACGACGTACAACGTCGCTGTCAGCGGATTGACCAGCAGCGCGGTCAGCGTCTCGATTGCGGCGGACACAGCGCATGACTCGGGCGGTGCCGGCAATACGGCGTCGACGAGCACGGACAACACGGTGACGTACGACGCGACCGCACCGACGGCCCCGGCACCCACGGTCGCAGCAGCTCTGACCTTCGGGAGCTTTGTCGGCAACACGGCGGTGACGCTGTCCGACGCGGCCACCGACGACTTCTCCGGCGTCCGCTCGGTCACCTACTACCGCTGCATCGGCTCCACCGGTAGCTGCACGGCGGCGAACTGGACTGCCCTCGGATCGTCCACCTCTGCAGGCTTCTCGCTGACGAAGAACGCCCCCTTCGCCGCCGACGGTGGCTATCGGGTCGTAGCCGTCGCAACCGATGCCGCCGGCAACGTCAGTGCACCGAGCGCGGCGACGGCCATCACCGTGGACACGACCCCACCGACCGTCAGCCGCCCAGCAGTGAACGGACACTCCTGATGAGCCTCAAACGCATCTGCCTGGCCGCACTCCTTGCGTTGCTCGTCGGCGCCGGCATCCTCACCGGCCCGGCGGCCTTCGCAGCCAACGGAGTAAGCAACGTCACCTTCAACGGCTCGTCCCTGGTGGGTGGAGCGACAGCCGCCTGGACGATCGGATTCACCACCAGCAACGGCGCCGGTGGCGCGCTCGGCCCCGGCAGCACGATCGTGGTCACCTTCAACACCAGCTTCGCTGAGCCGTCCAGCCCGGCCGTGACCCTCGGCACGGGGTTCACCGGGTGTACGGCGACGGCGTCAACCGCAAGCAGCACCGACGTTGTCACGGTGACCCTCGCCGGCTCGAGCTGCGCACTTCCGAAGAGCACCGCCGCCGCTCTCACGATCGCCGGGATCACCAACGCGCCGGTCGGCACGTATCCGGCGAGCACCTTCACGGTGTCCACGTCCAGCGACACCAACGTGGTGTCGTCGGGCGCCGCGATCACCCTGACAGCAGGCGCGGCAAGCAAGCTCGCCTTCGTCCAGGGACCGGCCAGTGGATTCGCAGGTACGGCGTTGTCGCCGGCGATCACCGTCCAGGTCCAGGACCAATCCGGCAACCCGGTCAGTGGATCCGGTCGGACCGTCACGCTGACGCCTTCGGCGGGAGTGATCGATGCCGGTGCCTCCGCGAGCACCGACAGCAGTGGACGAGCCACGTTCAGCGGCGTGACGATCAACACGGCCGCACTCGGCCTGACCCTCACCGCATCCGCCTCCGGTCTCACCACGACCGGCCCGTCGGCGGTGTTCAACGTCACCGTCGCGGTCAGCAGCGGCGCGACGCTCACCGACACCACGTCCGACGACTCCGGCTCCGGAGTGAAGTCAGTGGCGTACTTCTTCTGTGCCGGATACTCCGGGGCCTGCACGAGCGCCAACTGGACGGCTATCGGTTCGTCGACCAACGCAGCCACCAACTACCTGGTCAGCTGGACGTCGCAACCGGCCGGCGGCGCATACCGGGTCGTTGCCGTCAGCACCGACAACGTGACGAACGCGAGCCAGCCGAGTAGCAGCACCCCGGTCACGGTCGGAAGTTAGCCCTCGAGCAACTCCAGCATCCGTCGGGCGCCGTGCTCGATCAGTTCGGCCGATCCCACCCGGTCATGGACGAACTCGGCAATGCTCACGTACGCCGCCCCGGCGCACAGCGCGACCGTTGCCCGGCCGGCGGCGCGCAGCGCTGCTTCCACGAACAGCTCGTCGACACCGGGTGCCGCGCCGTCCCGCGCCGCCGATGTTGCGAGCGAGATCAGGTCGTACGCGCGGGAGCCCGCGCCGGCCGCCTCGATGTCGACGATGCCGGTGATCCGCCCGTCCTCGACGATCAGGTTTCCGAGGTTCAGATCGCCGTGGACGAAGTCGTTGTCCGGCAGCACCTCGTCGCGGTACGGCCGGCACAGCAACTCGTAGCGGCGGAGCAGCTCGTCCGTCTCACCGCCGTACTTGCTGACGCGTTCCCAGATGCCGTCCCAGCCCTCCAGAACCACGCCGCGGGACCACGACGACCAGCTGATCCCCGGCTCCGGCACCAGATCGCGCTGCAGCTCGCACACGGCGATCAGCTCGCGGGCAAGTGCCTGGTCGACCACCGAGTAGTCGCGGACCGGCGTACCGGACACGAACTCCTGCAGCTGGTACGGCGACCCCGCGGCCGTCGTACCCACAGTCAACCAGGCGGGCGTCGGATAGCCGACCGCACGGGCGCGACGGACGAGCTCGGCCGCCCGCCGTACCCGCGCTGCCCAGCCGGGGTCGTCGGTCCATTTGAGGACGACCCCGCCGGTCAGCTCGAACGCGCCCGACTGGAACCCACCGGTCAGTTGCCGGACCAACCGATAATCGGTGCCTAGGGCAACATTCAGCTCGGCGACAACCGACTCGGTGGTATCCATCAGGGCGTGAGGCGGTGCAGGTCGCGGGGGAACAGCGTGACCTCACGGACGTTCTCCGCGCCGGTCAACCGCGCGACGAACCGCTCCAGCCCGATCGCGAACCCGCCGTGCGGAGGCATCCCGTGCTTGAACGCCTGCAGATACGAGCTGTACGCCGGGGCGTCCGCCGACTCGCCACGTGCCTCGAGAGCCGCGACGTAGGCGGAGTACCGGTGCAGACGCTGGCCACCGGTGACCAGCTCGACCCCGCGGAACAGCAGGTCGAACGAGTTCGACCACCGCGGGTCCGACGGCTGCGGATGCGTGTAGAACGGCCGCTTCACCATCGGGTAGCCCTCGACCGCGACGAACTCGCTGCCGTGCTCGCGCCGCGCCCACTCGCCGATCGCACGCTCGTCGGCCGGTGCCAGGTCCGGCTCGTCCGGGTCCGCGCCGGCGATCTTCAGCGCCTCGCTGAAGTGCACCACCGGTACGTCGACCGGGATCTCGGGCAACGCAACGCCCAGCCTCTCCAACGCGCCCGCTGCCCGCTCACCCACTGCTTCAAGCATTCCGGCAACCGCCGAGCGCAGCATGACCAGCACGTCCCGGTGGTCGCTGATGAAGCCGAACTCGGCGTCGAGCGACACGTACTCCGCGAGGTGCCGGACCGTGTCGTGCGGCTCGGCCCGGAACACCGGACCGACCTCGAAGACCCGCTCGAACACCCCGACCATCTGCTGCTTGTAGAACTGCGGCGACTGCGCGAGGTACGCCGGTCCGCCGAAGTAGTCCAAGGCGAACACGTTCGCGCCGGACTCGGTCGCCGTACCGACGATCTTCGGCGTCTGGATCTCCGTGAAGTCCTGACCGCTCAACGCCTCGCGGAACCCGTGCATGGCGGCCGCCGCGATCTCCCACCCGGCCCGGACGACCGGATGCCGGAGCGCGACCGGTGCGTTGTCCAGTACGACGGGAAGCCCCGCGCCGACCGTCGGCCGCCAGAGCTCGATCGGCGGCGTCGCGGCCGGTTCGGTCAACGGCTCGATCACCGGGTCGACGATCTCCGCGCCGCCGGGAGCCTGCGGGTTGGCGGCGACCGTACCGGTCACCTGAACGACCGTCTCTTCACCCAGCTCGTCCAACTGCGCCTGTACGTCAGGTGCCTTCACGACGATCTGGGCCAGGCCGGACCGGTCGCGCAGGATCAGGAAACTGACGGCTGCGAGCCGTCGTCTTCGGTGCACCCAGCCGGCCACCGTGACGGACTGGCCTACTGCTGAGGGGATCTCATGGCTGAGAATGCGCATTGCTGTTTCACCTCCAGGTCTGTCTCGAACCCCGGAGGTGTGGGCGAAGGGGAATCTCGCGGTGCCACCACACCTTCACCGGATCCCTGGATGTCGCAGCGATCCGGCCTCTTGCACAACATCCGCTCGGGAGTGTCTTCGCCACCGCTCCACGTGCCGCCTTCACAGCTACCGGCGACTCTCTCGGACGTGGTGTACGGCGCTACTCGGTTCCGTCAGCGCGAACAAACCCAGAATAAGGGATCGAGCAACCCCATTTCACCAGCAGCACTGTTCACCGACGGGACGACGTCGGCGGGATCTGGACGCTGTCGGTGTCCTCGCGGCCGCCGAGCCGGGCGTGCACGGTGATCGCGTTGTTGGACCCGGTGCCGGGCAGCCAGGCGTTCCACTCCGAGTTGAGCGGCTTCTTGTAGTTGTTCGTCCAGCAGGTCGCGCGCCGGATGTCGCTGGTCCGGTCACACGTCCACCCGGGACTCCAGACCGGCAGCAGCGTGAGGTTCTTGCCCCAGGAGATGTCCAGGGTCACCTTCCGCCCGGTGGCGCCGTTGACCTGCAGGAACCGGTTGTAGACGAACGGGTTCGGGTCGGTCTGCGGCGTCGGGGTCAGGATCTGCAGCAGCGACTCGTCCTGCTGGACCTCCGGCAGGACCTCCGAGTCGGTGTCGCTGACCAGGTCCGCGGTCGCGGCGACGGTGAATGTCCGCGCCGCGGTCGACGAGTCATCGGGTACGTCGAAGTTCGCCGGCAGCGCTGCGGGACGGTCCGGGTTCAGCGCCGTACACGTCCTGGTCGACGACGAGCACTTCCAGCCGGCCGGGTTGGCGGCGATCGGCCACTCGAGCTCGGAGCCGTAGCTGAGCTTCAGTGTCACCTTGGTCCGATCGGTGCGTGGGGCAACGGTGATGATCCGGTGGTGGACGTCGGGGTCCGCCTTGCCGTCGAGGATCTTCAGCAGGTTCTCGTCGGTGCTCGGCTGGGCCTGCACGGTCGCCGAGTCGTCGTCGTACAGCCGGCCGGTCTTGGCCGAGACGGTGAACGTACGGTCCGGGGCCGTGCCACCGGTCGGGGCGTCGAAGGTCACCGGCAGCGGCGACGGCGCGGCCGGGTTGCTCGCCGTACACGTGCCGGCCGTCGGGTTGCACGTCCAGCCCGGCGGGTTGCCGGTGAGGGGCCATTCCAGCTCGGCGCCGTACTTCAGGCCGATCACCACCGGGTTCGCGTTCGCGGCCGGGGTCTTGATCGTGATCACGAACCGGATCCCGTTGGCAGCGCCCGCGGTCTCCCGGTAGGCCGGGCTACCGCCGCCGCCCGGCATGCTGATCGTCACCAGCGCCTCGTCGAGCACCGGAGTGGTCGGCGTCGGCTTTGTGGGCGTCGGAGTCGGCGTCGTCGGGACCGGTGTGGTCGCCGTCGGCGTGGGAGTCTGGCCGGGTTGCGTCGGGGCCGTCGTGGGCGCGGTCGTCGGGGCAGTGGTCGGAGCCGTTGTGGGGTTGGACGCCGGCGGCTTGGTCGACGGGGGTTTCACCGACGGCGGCACGACCGGCGGGACCGTCGGCTTCTGTCCAGGTGGCTGTGTCGGCTGCTGTGTCGGCGGCTTCTCGATCGCCGCCTGAGGCTTGTCGTTGGCGGTCAGTGCCATTGCGGCGAGTACGGCGGCGATCGCGACGACCACCACAGCACCGGCGCCGACTGCGGTGCGGGTGCTGTTCTCGGTGGCCTTCTTCCAACCGGTGACGAAGAAGCCGACCAGTCCGACCTTCGCACCGGACGTGGCGGCCAGGTAGCCGAGGCCCGCGGTGCCCAGCAGGGCCGGGGCGAGCAGCGCCGGCAGAGCGCTGTTGACCTCGACGAGCTCGAGGTACACGGCGGTGCACTTCGCGCAGTCGTCCAGGTGCTCGCGGACGTTCCGGTTCTCGCGCTTGGTCAGGCCGCCACGGACGTAGGCGCCGAGGCGCTCGGTCGTCCAACGGCAACGGTCGCCGGCGACGTCGGCGAGGTGCTGCTGCAGGTACGCCTGGCGTAGACCTTCACGGGCCCGATAGGCCAGCGCGGACACGCCATTCGCGGTCAGGCCGAGCAGGGGAGCGATGGCGGCCGGCTTCTCGCCCTCGACCTCGGTGTGCCAGAGAACGGCCTGCCAGCGCTCGGGCAGGCTGGCGAACGCCTTCGCCGCCGCGCCGCTCTCGAAGCCGGTGACAGTCGGGTCGTCGAACGTCTCCGGCTCACGCTCGTACGACGCGATGTCGTCGGTGGACTGCACCTTCTTGCCAGAGCGGATCCGGTCGACGTGCACCCGCCGTACCGTCGTCAGGAGGTAGGCGCGGAACGAGATGTCCGGTCCGCCGCCGGCCCGGAGCGCGTCGAGGACCTTGGCGAAGGCGTCGCTGGCCAGGTCGTCGGCGTCGTTGGCCGGGACGAGCTGCCGGGCCATCCGCTCGGCGGCGTGGTGATGCCGCGCGTAGAGCTCGCCGTACGCCTCCAGGTCGCCGTTGCGGACGCGCGCGATCAGTTCGGCGTCGCCGGCAACGTCCGGCCGGCCTGGCGGCGTGTCCATCGATCTCCCCGTGGGTTCTGACTGTCTGTTCGGCAACGTGACGGTCCGTCACTTTGTTGCCGGAGACAAGGCTCCCACGAGAGACGGGCTGTGCGCACTATTTGGTGCACCCTTCCTGACGCGGAACCGTGCTCCTTCTCTGACGAGATGCTCCGCCGGAAGTTACGCGAAAAAACTTCTGCGAATCCGCGTCATGAACCGCTCACGAGTCTGTCTCTTCGGCGTACGACGCTTCCGGCCGGCCGGTCGGGAGACTGACGGGGCTGTTTCGAGGAGGGCCATGTCGCTGTTCGCGGATCTCCGCAGACGCTTCGACCTGCGTCCGGCCAAGTCCCTGAACCTGGCGGGGTCGCCCGCCCGGACCCGGCCGGAAGCGTCGTCCAAAGACACGGGGGACTTCACGGGGGTGGAACCGTGCGGAAGGAGGGAGCCGCACGGCACAGACGGCACCGACCACAGCGCCTACCTCGCAATCGCGGAGGCGCTGACGGACGGAGCCGATGTCGTGCCTGCATCGGACGAGGTCGGACGTCAGTTGGCGACCGACGGAGTCTCGCTGGTGGAGGCACTTGATGGGCTGAGTGCGTTGTACCGCTCGATCGCCGGGGGCGAGCCGGCTTTCGATGCGGTACGCGCACTCAGTTCCAGCTGGGCCGAGGCCTCGCTGGTCTACCTGCACGCGCTGTCCTGCGAGGACCCGCTGACCGGGCTGTCCAGCCTGGCGCACCTGCGGTCCCGCCTGGGAGAGCTTTACCGAGAGGCGGAGTTCCGTGGAACTTCCGTACCGCAAACCCATGCACTGGTGGTTGTCGAGCCGCTCAATCCCGCGGGTACGTCGCCGTTCGACCGCGAGCTCCGGCTCGTCGACGTCGCGGAATGCCTGCGGATCGTCTTCTGCGGCGGTGACGTACTGGGTCGCGTCGGCTCACGCCGCGCGGCGGCGCTCGTCGGCCGCGAGCCGAACCTGCCGGAGCAGGTCGCGACGGTACGAGCCCTGATCACCCAGTGGCGGCTGGACACCGACGTACCCCAGCTCGCCCGGATCTGGATCGAAGGCCTGCCCAGCACCGACGAGATGGCCGGGAGGTTGCTCGACGAGCTCGCCAGACCCTGAGACCTGCGTCCGGGCGCCAACAGGGGGGCGACCGGGCGCATCAGTCCGACGGTGGATCGCCTAACACGGGGTGGGCGATCCACCGTCGCTTGCCCGCGCCTACTCCGGTACTGCGTTCATTCGGGTACTGCAGCCGTCGCCGGCTGGGCCACCGCTTCCGGCTCCACGTAGATGTAGCGCGGGCCGCGGAACAACGAGGCACAGGCTGCGATCAGGGACATGGCGATGGCTATGGAGAAGACGATGACCAGGCCGTGGTGGAAGGGTTGTGAGATCAGCTGGGGGAAGTAGGCCTTGCTGGTCAGGGTGCTTACGTCGGCGCCCTTGACGGCTGAGGTGGGGAGGGCGCTGAGCGCCGTGCCGATCGGGTTGTAGCCGAGGAAGGCGGCGAAGAGGCTGCCGACCGGCGGTTGGTTGCCGATGGCCACTGCTGCGGCCTGCGAGACGCCATGGGACCGCAGGCCCTCGGTCAGCGTGCGGGGCAGGGTCTGTGCGAGGCCGATGATCATCAGCGTGAAGAAGACGCCGATCGACAGCGACGTACCCGAGTTGAGGAACGTGCCGATCATGCCCGACGCGGATCCCCGCCGGTTGGCCGGAACGCTGCTCATGATCGCGCTGGTGTTCGGCGCGGAGAACAGTCCGGAGCCGACACCGTTCAGCACCAGCAGACCGGCGAAGGCCCAGTAGCTGAAGTCGGTGGGTAGCAGCATGAAGCCGAGGAAGCTGAGTGCCACGAGCAACAACCCGAGGGTGGACAAGGTGCGGGCGCCGAGCCGGTCGGAGAAGTAGCCCGACAGCGGACCCGCGAGCAGGAACGCCATCGTCAGCGGCAGTAGATAGATGCCGGCCCACAACGGCGTACTGGAGAAGCTGTAGCCGTGTAGGGGAAGCCAGATGCCCTGCAACCAGATGATCAGGATGAATTGCAGGCCGCCGCGGCTGATCGACGCCAACAGGCCGGCCAGGTTGCCCGCGGAGAACGCCTTGATCCGGAACAGCGACATGTCGAACATCGGATCGACCGTGTTCGCCTCGACCAGGCAGAACGCGATCAGCAGGGCGACGCCGCCGATCAGCCCGCCCAGCACCCACGGACTGGTCCAGCCCATGTTGTGCCCGCCGTACGGCTGGATGCCGTAGGTGATCGCCACCAGGATCGCCGTCACGCTGACCGCGAACAGCCCGTTGCCCCACCAGTCGATCTTCGCCGCCGATCGGGTGCTGGTCTCGCGCAGGCTGCGGTACGACCAGACCGTGCCGAGCACACCGAACGGGACCGACACGAAGAACACCAACCGCCAGTCGACCGGCGCCAGCACGCCGCCGACGATCAGCCCGATGAACGAGCCGCCGATCGCGGCGACCTGGTTGATGCCGAGCGCGAAGCCCCGGCGGTCGACCGGGAACGCGTCGGTCAGGATCGCCGTCGAGTTGGCGAACAGCATGGCGGCGCCGACGCCCTGGACGATGCGCCACAGGATCAGCCAGAGCGCGCCGCTGCTCTGCGTCAGCGGGTCGAACACCAACGCGATCGACCCGATCGTGAACACCGCGAAGCCGAGGTTGTAGATCTTCACCCGGCCGTAGATGTCGCCGAGTCTGCCCAGCGTCACCACGAGCACCGCCGTGACGACCAGGAAGCCCATCAGCATCCAGAGCAGATAACTGACGTTGCCGGGACGGAGCGGATCGAGCTTGATGCCGCGGAAGATGTCCGGCAGCGAGATGATCACGATCGACGAGTTGATGGTTGCCATCAGCACCCCGAGCGTCGTGTTGGACAGCGCCACCCACTTGTAGTGAGGGTGATCCTTCTCGACCGCGAACCGGGACGCCGGCCTGTTGCCTGCACTCACAAGGCACTTCCCCACGGGATAGATTTCGTTAGCAAAACTAACTGTATCTCGCTACCGGAGGTGGCCCTCCGGCCCCGTCAGGGCACCACCACGACGACCGGTGCGTCCTTGCGGCAGGTGAGCCGGTGGCCGAGCGAGCCGGTCAGGCGGTGCCATCGTTTGGCCGACCGGCCGACCACGATGAGGTGGGCGTCGACGGTGCGCGCAATCTCGGTGAGGGTGCCGATCGCGTCGCCGTACTCGCTGACGAAGCTCATCGGTACGCCGGCATCGCCGGCCCGGCGTACCGCGTCGGCCTTGATCTCGTCGGCGAGCTCCTGCCTGCTGCTCGCGGCTGCGCCGTACGCATATGGCGCGGCGAGGATCGCGGTCGGTTCGGCGTACGGCATGACGTAGACCGCGACGAGGTGGCCGTGGGTGCGGACGGCTTCTCCGGCCGCCCAGGCGAACGCGTCCCAACTGGTGGCCGACCCGTCGATCCCGACCACGATGGCCGGTGTTCCGGGGGCCTTTTCCTGGCGGAGCCGGATGCGCCGCTCTTCGGCGTCGTAGTTCATCTGGTCACCTCTTCGGCAACGGGGTACGGCTGTCCTGACTTTCGCCGGCGAGCTCCATCAGGCGGAGGAGTGCGGGCAGGGCCGCGGTGAGCGTCTCGGTGTCCCGGTCGTCGAGCTTGCCGATCAGCTCGGTCAGTGCCGACGCCCCCGCTGCGCGGATCGCCCGGAGCTGCCGGCTCCCAGCCTCGGTGACGGCGACCAGGACCACGCGGGCATCGCCGGGGTAGCGCCGGCGTTCGGCGAGGCCGAGGTCCGTCAGCTGCTTCACGAGCGCCGTCATCGACGGCTGCGTGACCTCCTCGCTGACGGCCAGGTCGGTCAGGCGCCGCGGGCCGGTGCGCTCCAGGGTCGACAGCACGGAGATGGCGGTCAGGCTCAGGGTGCGGTCCCGGCGCCTGATCGCCACGGCGGCGAGCCCGAACAGGGCCTCGCCCACGGCGTCGTTGCCTGTGGTCATGCGATAAGTATAGGCCCGTCTATATAGATCTGGTGATGAAACGCGGGTTTTTGTCGCCGTCGATCACTAGGCTGCTGGTATGTGCGGTAGATACGCGTCCGGCCGGGCCCCGTCCGATCTCGTCGAGGAGTTCGAGATCGAGGCGGGTAACGTGCGCGAGTCCGTCGAGGAGCTCGGCGAGAACTACAACGTCGCGCCGACCAACCAGGTGGTCGCGGTGGTCGAGCGGAAGAACCGCGAGGTCCCCGACGAGACGATCCGGAAGCTGACCACGGTCAAGTGGGGGCTGGTGCCGTCCTGGGCCAAGGACACCTCGATCGGGAACCGGCTGATCAACGCCCGGATGGAGACGGTCGCGGAGAAGCCGGCGTTCAAGAAGGCGTTCCAGACCAGGCGCTGCATCCTGCCCGCGGACGGGTACTACGAGTGGTACACCGCCGAGGAGAAGGTCAACGGCAAACCGGTCAAGCAGCCGTACTTCATCCATCCGCCGGACGGCAGCATCCTCTCGATGGCCGGGCTGTACGAGATCTGGCGCGACAAGTCGGTCGAGGACCCGGACTCCGACGACGCGTGGTTGTGGACCTGCACGGTCCTGACCACCTCGGCGACCGATGACCTCGGCCGGATCCACGACCGGATGCCGCTCCTCGTCGAGCGCGAGCGGTACGACGCGTGGCTCGATCCGCTGTCGTCCGACCCCGACGAGCTGCTCGACCTCCTGGTCCCCGCGGCACCCGGCCGGCTCGAGGCGTACGCCGTGTCGAAGGCGGTCAGCTCGGTGAAGAACAACGGCCGCCATCTGCTCGATCCGCTGCCGCCGGACGGTGTGGACCCGCTGGACAAACCACAGGCGCCCGAGGAAACCACGCTGTTCTGAGCTGTTCTCGGCTGTTCTGGGCAGTTCTGGGTTTCCTGTCCACCGAATCCGGTCGCTGATGACAGGATGGGGCGGGTGACCGACGAACGCATTGTGGGGACGCCGCACGGGGAGGCCCGGATCGTCGCGTACCGGGCCCGTCGGCCGGTGGCGACGTTGGCTCTCGGTCATGGCGCCGGGGCCGGGATCGAGTCGGGTGACCTGGCCGCGCTGGCCGGCCGGCTGCCGAAACAGGACATGAACGTGTTCCTGATCGAGCAGCCCTGGCGCCGCGCCGGCCGCAAGCTCGCGCCGGCGCCGAAGGTGCTCGACGAGGCCTGGATCGCGATCATCGGGCAGTTGCGGGTGCGTACGCCGCTGGTGATCGGCGGCCGGAGCGCCGGCGCCCGGGTGGCCTGCCGTACTGCGAGCAGCCTGGGGGCGTCCGGCGTACTCGCGATGTCTTTCCCGCTGCACGCGCCGGGGAAGCCGGAGAAGTCGCGGGTCGACGAGCTCCACCAGGCCGGGCTGCCGACGCTGGTCGTCCAGGGGGAGCGGGATCCGTTCGGTACGCCGGAGGAGTTCCCGCCGCTGACCGAGATGGCTGTCGTGCCGGACGCGGACCATGCGTTCAAGGTGCCGAAGCGGGCGGAGCTGGATCAGCAGGAGACGTACGACCTGCTGGTCGAAGCCGTGTTCGAGTGGGTCACCCGCGAGGTGTCCGGATAACGGTCGGCGCTCGGGAATGACCCCGCGACCGGGCGCGTTGTGACGAACATGATGGCGACGAGAGTGGCTCCGGAGCGGAGTACTGGGAAGTCACCGGTATTCTCGATCACGATGCCGACTCCCACCACGACCGAGACACCCGAGCAGCGCACCGCGCGGTTCGAACGCGAAGCGCTGCCGTTCCTCGACCAGATGTACGCCGCGGCGATGCGGATGACCCGTAATCCGTCCGACGCCGAGGACCTGGTGCAGGACACCTTCGCGAAGGCCTACAGCTCGTTCCACCAGTTCACGCCGGGTACCAACCTGAAGGCGTGGCTGTACCGGATCCTGACCAATACCTTCATCAACGGTTACCGGAAGCGCCAGCGTCAGCCGACGCAGTCGCCGACCGAGGAGATCGAGGACTGGCAGCTCACCGCTGCCGAGTCGCACACTCCCGGCGGGCTGAAGTCGGCCGAGGCGGTCGCTCTCGAGCACCTGCCCGATTCCGACGTCAAGTCGGCCCTGCAGTCGATCCCGGAGGACTTCCGGCTGGCTGTGTACCTGGCCGATGTCGAGGGCTTTGCCTACAAGGAAATCGCCGAGATCATGGGCACACCGGTCGGCACCGTCATGTCGCGGTTGCACCGCGGCCGGCGCCAGCTGCGTGACCTGCTGGGTGATTACGCACGGGATCGCGGCTTGATCCCGCCCCCGGCCGACAGTGTGGACGAGAGTACGGACGCGACCGCGGCGAGCACCGACGCGGACGCGGAGAAGGAGGAGTCGTGAGCTGCGGCGAGCACCACGACGTCGACTGCGGAGAGATCCTGCAGCGGGTCTACGTCTTCATCGACAACGAACTCGAGGACGCCAGTTCCGACCAGATCCGGCAGCACCTCGAAGAGTGCGCCCCCTGCCTGGACGAATACGACCTGGAACGCTGCGTCAAGAAACTGGTCCACCGCTCCTGCGGCTCCGACCACGCCCCCGACGCCCTCCGCCAGAAAATCCTCCTCCGCCTAACCCAAATCCAGGTAGAAACCACCATCACCACCACGGACTGACCTTGTCAGAGGGAATGGGCCGTGAAGGTATAGGTGAAGGGCCTCCCGGATTCCAGCTCCGCCAGGAGCGCCCGCGCATCGGCGGCCTGAACCGCTGAAGTCCCGTTCAGGATGGCAATGGCTCGGCGCAGGTTGTCGATAGCCACTCGCCGCTTGCCGTCGGCAGCATCAATTCTGGCGAGTTCCAGGTAAAGACGTCCTTCGCGAATTGCGTCCCGGCGGCGTCGTGCCAATTGCAGTCCGGCCCCGACATGACCGCGGGCCTGCTCGTAGTCGCCCATGGATGCAGTGGCGAGGGCGAGGAGATGGTGCGCCTCGGACTGGGCGATCAGGTCCCCGAGCAAGCCGGAGATCCGCAGGCTCTCGGTAACGGTCAGTGCGGCGTCCTCGAATCGGCCGACCCTCAGATGGGAGAGCGCTGCGTTGATGTAGCGCTTGGAAGCCGAGCGTGTGTCGCCGGTCTGCTCGGCCAGCGCCACGGCATCAGCGAACGCCTGATCCGCGCTGACGTAGTCACCCTTGTGGTCGTACAGTCCACCGACGGCCGTGAGAGAGACACCCTCGAGCGTGGTGTCCTTGATCAGTCGGCTGAGCCGGAGGGCTTCCTCCGCGTATTCCAAGGCTTCGTCGAGCCGGCCGAGCAATCCGACCAGATAAGCGAGCGACGAGCAGCATCGGGCCTCACCGAGGAGATCGCCGATCTTGCGGAACATCGCCAGCGCGGTGGTGATCTTGTCGACCGCGGTGGTGACGTCACCGTTCTCCGCCTCCGGTATCGCGCTGTCGTGCTGGAGCCAGGCTGTCGCCGCGTCGAGCCGCCGGTGCTGCGTGGCGACGAGCGCACCCTCACCGAGCTCGCTCATCTCGTTCCAGCGGCGCCGGGCCTCGTGGTAACCGAACATCGCCAGCGCAAGCTCCGGAATGAGCACAGTCCCGGACAAAGGCGTCTGCTTCGCCTGCCGGAACCGGTCCATCAGGTTGCGCAGTTCGTCGTCGAGCCAGCGCAACGACTCCTCGTCGTCGCGGAATACCGGAAGGTGGTCGTCGTGAATCGTGGCCAAGGGCAACCTAGGACTGCCTGGATGGGTGATCGCCTGGCAGGCCCAGGCGGCGGCGATGTAGAAACGAAGCACCCTGGCCAGACCTTCATCGCGTTCAGCCGAGGTCAAGGTCTGCTCGGCGAGCTCGCGGGCGTAGGCACGGATGAGGTCGTGGAAACGGTAGCGGTCGGGCGCGACCGACTCGAGCAGACTGACATCGACGAGGCGTTCGAGGATCGTGCCGGTACGGCGTACCGGGAGGTTGAGCAGCCGGGCGGCGACCGCCGTCAGCAGGTCGGCCCCGTCCGGAATGCTCAACAACGGGAGGGCTTGCGCGGCCTCGCGATCCAGGTCCCGATCGCTGGTCTCGAGGAAATGCACAGAGCTCGCGATGCTGGCCCGTACGCCGGTCTCGTCGGAGCCCAGACTGTCGAGCCGGCGGCCCTCGTCCTTGAGCAGGTCGACGAAATGCCGGATCGGCCAGGTCGGCCGGGTCGCCAGCCGGCCACCGATCAGCCGGATCGCGAGCGGCAGCCGGCCGGAGTACTTGGCGAGCGTCTCCGTCGCTTCCGGCTCGGCGGCAACGCGGTCCTGTCCGATGACGCCGCTGATGAGCTCCACGGCCTCCGACTCCGACAACGCGTCGAGACGGATCTGCCGTGCTCCCGGCAGGTTCACCAGTGAGCCACGGCTGGTGATGATCGCCGCCGCGCCCGCGCTACCGGGAAGCAGCGGGAGGATCTGCGCGACATCTGTGGCGTTGTCGAGCAGCAGCAGAACCCGTCGGCCGGCGAGCTGGGACCGCAACAGGGCAGCGGCTTCGTCGACATCCTCGGGAATCGAATCACCGGCCAAACCGACCGAGCGCAACAGTTGCCGCTGCGCATCGGCCGTTGTCATCGGCGCACCGGGACCGTAGCCGCGCAGATTGAGATAGAGATTTCCGTCGGGGTAGCTGTCGGCCAACTTGTGCGCGGCTTGGACTGCCAGCGTGGTCTTGCCGATTCCGCCCATCCCGGTGACCGTGACGATCGCCACCGCTGGGCGTCCGGCGCCCTCCGGGCTGCGGAGCACCGAGAGGATAGCGTCGATCTGGGCTGCTCGGCCGGTGAAGTCCGGGGCGGCCGGAGGTAGTTGCCACGGTGTCGGGACGGCCTCTGTCGCCGGATCGGACGGGGTACTGGGTGGCCGGGGATGGGCGCCCTTGCCGCGGGCAACAGCCAGGAACTGGTCTGCCTCGGCCGGTGTGAGATCAAGCGCTTTGCTGAGTCCGCGGATGGTGTCCATGCGGGGACGGCTGCGGGTGCCGCGTTCGAGGACGCTGATCGCCTGTTCGCTGAGGCCCGCCTTCTCGGCAAGGGCTGCCTGCGTCAGGCCGGCCCGGGTGCGGAAGGTGCGCAGCAGTTCGCTCAGCGTCAGCGCCGACGGCTCGGACAGCGCGGTCACCTCCCTCACTCTTCGGATCCGCTGGGGATACGGTCAGTACCGGAAACCTCCGGAGCCAACTCTAAGCGGATCCGCCGACGAGCGGTCGCCGTTATCCACAGCGTTGCCAGACGAGGGAGCCAATTACCCAACGATCGTTTGAAAGATCGCAATCAGTATGCGGGCAGAGACTCTCCGAATACAGGACCTCTGACAAAAGTGGTCTGCTGTAAAGCTGTGACCAAATCGCAAAGACCCCGGATTTCTCCGAGGTCCTCGCTGTCTGTAGCCGCCTGGGATCAGGCGTTCGGGCGCTTGCCGTGGTTCGCGCCCTTCTTCTTGCGTGCGCGACGCTTGCGGCCGGTCTTACCCATTTCTAAGCCTCCTTGAAACAACTGCAAAGAGTCACAGTCTCTCATATGGCGCCGTCGGCTTCGCGCTCGGCGGCGGGTCACGGTTGGGCTTACAGTGTTTCGCGGCGCCCCTGCCGAAGCAAAATGATCAAGAGTCAGCGTTGTGCTGTCTGCCCCCCTGTGCTCCGCCGTCGGCTGGGCACAAGACTGCGACCGCTGATGGGAGGTGACGTAAGATGCTGGCCGACCAGTGGGAGTGGTGACTGCAATATTCCATTCGTTGCCGTCGTCGTGCGGGTCACCTGGTCCCCGACAGCGGCCGATTCAGGTTTCGGGCTTCAGTGGCGGCGTCGTGCCGGCCCCACCAAGCCTGCGTCCGACCTCACAGCGGCGCCGCTGAGTTATGCGGCAGTCCAGTGACTGCGCACCGGACCTACCTAGCAGTGTGTTGTCCTCGGTCGGTTCTTGACGTTACGATACGGCGTCGCGGCTGTCATCACCGTACCTGAGTGCTATCAGCTCAGAACGAACCCCCGGCCGGAGTGCTGCACTGACGTGCGCGGTTGCGAGGTAACTTGATGCGTATGCGGATGCTCCGCCTGTTCGTCGGCGCGATCGTGCTGGCTGCTGTCGTAGTGTTTGCCGTGTCGTCGACATTCGTCTCCGATTACGGCCGCGTGTTGTTGCTGTGCGCATACATGCTCGTCGGCGGCTCGCTGCGGTCCCGGCTGGACCAGCAGAACCGGACGTCCCTCGACACAGTCATTCTTGTTGCTGTGTACCCGCTGGCCGGCCCGGCCGCCGCGGTGGTTGTGTCCGCGGCCAACTCATTGGTTCAGCGGCGTGGTATTCCGCTGATGAAACGCGCCTTCAACGGTGCCCAGTTCGTGCTGTCCGCGGCCGTCGGTGGCCTGGTGTACGACCTGGCCGGCGGTCCTGTCGGGGCTCCGATTCTGGAGTCTCCCCAGCGAATGGTCCTGGCGGGAACCCTGGCCTGCCTGGCGACCTTGGTTGTCAACGCGCTGCTGATGTCGACTGTCCTGCTGCTCGATCAGGGGGTCTCGCCGCTGAAATCGATGCGGTACGCGGCGGCACCGACGCTTCTGCCGCTGCTCGGCTATGGCTGCCTGGGTCTGCTGCTCGCCGTGGTCTGGATCGGTGGCATGGGATTCGCGGCCGGACTGCTGATTCTCGTGCCGCTGGTGGTCGCGCGCTGGGCACTGTCGCAGTACGAGGCCGAGAAACAAGCGCAGGCAGCCACAATGCGCGCATTCATCGAGGTGGTGGAGGCGAAGGATCTGTATACCCGCGGACACTCCGAGCGGGTGAGTGCAGGCGTCGGTTTGCTGGGCAAGCATCTGCAGTTGAGCGCCGATCGGCAGACCGCGCTCCAGCATGCTGGTCTGTTGCACGACGTCGGCAAGGTCGGCGTGCCGACCAGCATCATCCGGAAGCCGGGCAGGCTCGACGACAGCGAGATGAACGCGATCCGGCTGCACCCGGCCCGCGGCGTCGAGCTCATCGGGAACATCCCGTTCCTCGAAGAGGTCAAGTCCGCGGTCCTGCACCATCACGAGAAGTACGACGGGACCGGGTACCCGGCCGGACTCAGCCGCGAGAACATTCCGTACTTCGCCCGGATCATCGGGATCGTCGACGCGTTCGACTGCCTGACGTCGACGAGGTCGTACCGTCCGGCCCGCAGTGTCGACGAGACCCTCGCGATTCTCGTCCAGGACAAGACGACGCATTTCGATCCGGAGTTGGTCGATGCGTTCGTCGAGGTCATCCGATCCCAAGGCTGGAAGGCCGCGGCGGCCGATCAGCCGGCGCCTGACGGCAGCGTTCAGGCCATCGACCACGATGATCTCAGCTTGGGAAGCAGCGGTGGCGCCTCCGGTTCGGCGGCCGGACCGGTATGAGCCAATCCAGCGAGCTCGACGAATCACGTCGTCTCGGCAGCGGGATCGTGCTCGCCGCGGCTGGTTGCGCCATCGGATTGGTCGCGGTGTTTCTCACCGCCCGCCGCGGAGTCACGGAGTGGCCGTTCGCCGCCGTTTTCGGGCTCCTGATCGCAGTCGGCGAGACGGTTCAGTTCCGGGTCGACGGCACGCGCAACCGTGCGCCTATCGCAACGAGCGCCGCACTCGGGTACGTCATGTTGCGCGGTCCTGCGCTACACGCTCCACCCGAGGTGGCGCAGATCGTGGCGGTCACCGGGCTGGCGACGCTCGCCGGCGTGTTTCCCCGCGCGATAGCCGGCCTCCCGTGGGATCTGGTGATCTCGAGTCGAAGGGTGCTGTCGGTCGCCTGTGCGGCGATCACATTCGTCCTGATCACACCGGAAGACTTTGCCTGGAACGGCTCGTGGACACACGCGATTGCGTTGACCGGTGCGATGCTGCTGGGTGTCCTGTCCGCCGGAGTTGTTGATGCCCTGGTCGGGGCGGGTCAGGACACGGAGAAGTTCAACCGTCCGTTCCCCTCGGCACTTCGCGACGAGCTCGTGGTGATGACCCGGATTGGCCTGGCGATGGGTATCAGCGGGATGCTGCTGGCTGCCGGCACGTCGCTGATCGGACTGTGGGCCGTGCCCCTGGTCGTCGTACCGTTGTTGCTGACGCAGTTCGCGTTTCGGCGGTTTGCCTCGGCGCAGCGCACCTATCGGGCGACGGTGCGGTCGATGGCTCGGAGTACGGAAATTGCCGGGTTCAGCAGTCCCGGGCAGAATGCGCGGACGGCGAGGCTTGCGGTTGCTATCGGCAATGATCTCGGGTTGACGCCGGCCAGGATGGAGGCGTTGGAGTATGCGGCGTTGCTGTCCGGGGTGGGGCAGTTGGCGCTGGCGGATCCAAGTCCGGGTGGGGCTTCGTTGCTGCGGACGCGGGAGGAGCGGCAGCGGGCGGCGGAGATCGGGGCTTCGGTGATCGAGCGGTCGGGGGTGCTGGATCATGTGGCCGAGATCGTCAGGCACTCCAACGATCCGTACCGGCAGGGGCGGGCCAACAACGCCGACATCCCGGTCGAGAGCGGGATCGTGAATGTTGCGCTGGCCTACGAGCAGCTGGTGGGGGAAGGGTCGGGGCAGTCGCCGGACAAGGCGATGGAGTCGGTCGGGTTGGGCATCGGCGCGGAGTACGACCCGGTCGTGGTCGAGTCACTCCGGCGCGTGATCGGTCGCGGCTTCCGCTTCTGAGCAGGCCTCGGGCGACAGCCTGAGCAGCGTGGGGGTTCCGGCGCAGGGTTCCAGTTCGTCCCAGACCGGGGCGGTTGTCGCGCGCACCCGGCCTGAGGCGCCCATTCCGGCGTACAGCAGGAGACCGGCGCCGGCGGCGATCAGTACGTCGCCCGGGCTGACGGCCTGACCGAGCCCGGGAAGGGCGACTGGTACGACGTCCCCGAGCCACCGCAAGCGCGTCGCGGCGTCGGACAACTCGTGCCGCGGATCGGTGACGACAGCAGAGCCCACGCCCGCGCGCGAAAGCGCCGCGAGGGACACCGGCATGGCGCCGTTCAACGCGACCACGAGCGCGTTGCTGAAGAACCCCAGCGCCAGCAGGCCGACGCCGGGATGGCGGACATTGAGCCGGAGGAAGACCGCGATGCAGACCGCTGAGCCGATCAGCCCGACCGGGTAGACCGTGCCCCCGAAGGCCGAGCCGAGCAGTTGCCCGATCGCGGCCGCGGCCAGCCAGTGCACACCGGTCAACGTGTTGTTCGCGAGCCGTCCGAAACCGCCGCCGGTCGCGAGCGCCGCCCCGGCAGCGAGCACCATGACGAGGAGGACCAGCAGCACGTGTGCGATTCTGCCGAACCTGCGGCCCGAAACCGGGCAAGCTGACCCCGCAGCGTGTCGACTTAACTTCAAGAAGTGACGGTGCCGCATAACGGTGACGGCGGCCCCGAAGGACCGCCGTCACCCGGACTGCTTCAGGACTTGGCGGTTGCGGCTCCGCCGTCGTCGAGGATCTCCGGCAGGTCCTTCACACCCGGGTCGCCGCGGTCGGCGAGGTAGTCCGTCGGGTGCGTGGTGTCCTGACCGTCCGGCACCTTCAGGGCCCGGAACAGGACCGTCAGCACGATCACGACAAGCACGTTCAGCACGAACGCGGTCAGCGCGATGTACGCCGGTGTGTTGGTGAACGGGATGTTCGCCAGCGATCCGCCGAAGTGCTTCTTGGTCGCCGGGTTCACCACGTTGTACGCCGACACCGTGCCGAACACCATCGCCACGGCCCAGCCGGTCAGCAACGCATACCGGTGGAACCAGCGTGTGTACAGACCGACCACGATCGCCGGGAACGTCTGCAGGATCCAGATACCGCCCAGGAGTTGCAGGTTCAGCGCGATCGTCTTGTCCATCGCGAGCACGAACACCAGCGCGCCGACCTTCACCAGCAGCGACGCCAGCTTGGAGACCTTGGCCTCCTCGGCCGGTGACGCCGACGGCTTGATGAACGCGCGGTAGATGTTGCGGGTGAACAGGTTCGCCGCCGCGATCGACATGATCGCCGCCGGCACCAGCGCACCGACCGCGATCGCCGCGAACGCGATCCCGGCGAACCAGGACGGGAACTCCTGGTCGAACAGCCGCGGGATCGCCAGCTGCGGGTTGGCCAGCCCGTCCAGCCCCTTCACGTTCACGTTCGCCTTGATCGCCATGAAGCCGAGCAGGGCGAGCAGCCCCAGCAGCAGCGAGTACGCCGGGAGGATCGCCGCGTTCCGGCGTACGACGTTGCGGGTCTTCGTCGACAGCACCGCCGTCACCGAGTGCGGGTACATGAACAGCGCCATCGCGGACCCCAGGGCCAGCGTCCAGTAGGACACGTAGCCCGCGTTGCCGGGGATGAACGATCCGGTCGGCTTGCCCGTCACCGGGTTCGGCTTGGCCATCTTCTCCTTGGCCGCACCGAAGATCGAGTCCCAGCCGCCGAGCACGTGCGGCAGGTAGAAGATCGCGACCAGGATCACCACGTAGATCAGGAAGTCCTTGACGAACGCGATCATCGCCGGCGCCCGCAGCCCGGAGGAGTACGTGTACGCCGCGAGTACGGCGAACGCGATCAGCAGCGGGAGGTCCTTGGCGAGCGTGTTGTTGCCGCCGAGCCCCATCGTCTCGAAGACCGCCTGCATGCCGACCAGCTGCAGCGCGATGTACGGCATCAGCGCGAGGATGCCGGTGACTGCGACCGCCAGCGAGAGCGCCTTACTGCCGTACCTGCCGCTGACGAAGTCGGCCGGGGTCACGTACCCGTTCCGGTGCGAGACCGACCACAACCGGGCCATGAAGATGAACACGATCGGATACGCGACGATCGTGTACGGAACGGCGAAGAAGCCGCTGATCGCACCGGTCGCGTACATCGCGGCGGGCACCGCGATGAACGTGTACGCCGTGTACAGGTCGCCGCCGAGCAGGAACCAGGTGACGAACGTACCGAAGTTGCGGCCGCCCAGACCCCACTCGTCGAGGTTGTCGAGATGACCGGCGCTCCGCCAGCGGGACGCCATGAAGCCCATCACGGTCACAGCGCCGAAGATGACGATGACGATGATCAGCTGCACCCAGTCGACACTTGTGTTCACTGGTCACCCTCCTTCACCGGAGCATCAGCGGCATCAGCGGCCTCAGGGTCACCAAGGCCCTGTGCCGCCCGTCGCCTGCGCTCCTCGGCGCGGAGCAGCCGGTAGCTGATGCTGACGAGGATCGCGGAAAGAAAGACCCACATCAGTTGGTACCAGTAGAAGAACGGGAAACCCCACAGGTGGGGATCCGCCTTGGCGTACGTCGGCACGAGCAGCGGTACGACGACCGCCACAACCAGCAGCACACCGGAGATCCAGTACGCGGGTCTGACCGCGGACAATCGAGACACTGCAAACCTCCTCGGGACACAGCAGGCGCAACGGAGCACGCTACCGTTCGTCAGCACAAGCGACTAGACCTTCAGGTTGGTGCATGGATAACGAAAAGGCATGGTTCGTCCGGCGAGTCGTGCTGTCCGTGCTGTTCCTCGTCATCGTTGCCGTGCCGCTGTATCCCGAACTGTTCGGTCTGGACGAGGTGACCCCGTTCGCCCAGCTGGCCGCGTTCCGTCCGCAAGGCCTGGTCGTCGTACTGCTGCTGGCCCTCCTGATGCTGGTACGCCGGGGGTGGCGCATCGCCGCCGTGCTCGTCGCCTCGCTCGCCCTGGTCGGCGGCGCGCTGGTCGCCCCGCGCCGGTTCTCCGACGCCAGGCCTGCTCCGGCAGGCTCCCGGGTGCTGACGATCATGGTCGCGAACGTCCTCGGCGGCGGTGCCCGCGCCGCGGATGTGGCCCAGGTGATCCGGGACCGGAAGCCGGACCTGGTTTCGTTGCCGGAGGCACAGGTCGACGTGCGCGAGGAGATCCGGGCGCAGCTGCAGGACCAGCAGTACAAGGGTTATACGGCCCAGCCGAGCAAGGCGGTCGAGAGTGCGACCAGTGTGCTCGCGTCGTCCTCGCTCGGGAACGTGTCGTTCGGGTCCGAGGCCGGGACTACCTTCGGCAACATCATCGTGACCGGCGGCAACCTCGGCCCGATCCGGCTGATCGCGTACCACGGCTTCCCGCCGCTGACCGACTCCGTCACCACCTGGAAGAGCGACCTCCTGCACGTACGCCGGTGGTGCGCCCAGGACGCGCCGACGATAGTTGCAGGGGACTTCAACGCGACCCTCGACCACGCCGACTTCCGGAACGCTCTGGGCGGCTACTGCCGCAGCGTCGGACCAACCGTCGGAGGTGGCCTGCAAGGTACGTGGCCGGCCGACCAGCCGGCGTTACTGCGAACGCAGATCGATCATGTCGTGGTGACGCGGCAGTTCGAGCCCGGGCGGTTCACGACATACCCGATCGAGGGGACGGATCACCGGGCCGTGGTCGCGACGGTCGCGCTCAGGACGGATTAGTCGCCGGGCGGTAGATGTAGGGCTGCGAGGCCTGGACGGCTTCGGTCAGCATCAGCAGCAGATCTGCGCGGGCCTCGATCGGCCGGCCGAAGAGCTCGTCGTCGCCGGGGATCGGGAACCCCTTCACGCCGATCGCGAGCTGGCTCAGCAGGACGTGCAGGACCCCGCGGGCGTTGAAGACCGCCGGCGTCGGCCACTCCGGCAGCGTCTCGTGCATCAGCGGCTGCTGGCTCGCGGTCGCCGCGATCGGCTTCAGCCAGCGCTCGAGCTCGTCGCTGCTCAGCATGTTCCGGTGCAGGACCGTCATCACCGCATGCGCGACCCGGTCGTGCTCCTCGTGCACCCAGCGGTACGGCGTGTCCTTGACGATCCGGTCCGCGAGTACGTCGAGCAACGCCCGCAGTACGCCGGCGTCGCAGTGCCGGGACCGGGCCAGCGCGCCGATGGCGTCGGCGCCGTGGGCAACGGCATGCGCCCAGCCGCAGTCCTTCACGAACCCGCGCAGGTCGCGCTCGCGCAGCAGCCAGGTCGCCAGCCGGTCGCCCCAGCGCATCACGACCTCGTCGTGGACCAGGAACTCGGCGTTGTCGCGGTGGATGACCTCCGCGAGCGTCAGCGCGGTGAAGGAGCGGCGGAACACGGTGTCGGTGCCATCCTCGCCGAGCCCGTAGTTCAGTCCGGCACAGAGCCCGTCGCCGAACCCGGGTAGCAGGTCGTCGTACACCCCGCGCTCCAGCCAGGTGGCGAGCGTCGGGTAGGCCAGGGCGTCACGCACCTGCGGGTTGGTGCTGGCCAGCCCGCGGACAAGCTCCTCGGTGAGCTCGGTCAGCGTACGGTCGTGCGGGACCGCGTAGTCCGCGGCCATCACGTCCTGCCAGTACGTCGACTCCACCCGAGCATCCTTTCATCTGTGCTGAATCAACTAACACCTGTCTACACCACGTTGTCGAGCGGACCACTCCGAGTGCTGGTCCACACACCCTCACGACCGTCGGTAGCATCGAACCCGTGCCGTCTCTGACCGACGTGGCTCGAAACCACACCACCCTGGACCAGCCCGACCTGGACCGCCTGCAGCTGCTGATCTCCGACTGGCAGATGCTGGCCGACCTGTCGTTCGCCGATCTCGTGCTCTGGCTGCCCGACACCGAGGGACTCGGGTTCTGGGCCGGCGCCCAGATGCGCCCGACGACCGGCCCGACGGCGTACCTCGACGACATCGTCGGCAGCTTCATCCCGCGCGGCCGCCGGCACCTGCTCGACCAGGCGTACGACGGCGGCCGGATCTGCCGCGAGGGCGATCCCGAATGGCGCGACGACGTCCCCGTCCGGGTCGAGACGATCCCGGTACGGCGGGGCACCCGGGTGATCGCGGTGATCGCGCGCAACACCAACCTGCTCGGCGTCCGTACGCCGTCGCGGCTGGAGATCGCCTACCTGCAGAGCGCGACCGACCTGGCCCGGATGATCACCGACGGCGTCTTTCCGTACGGCGGTGAGCGGCTGCTGTCCACCACGCCACGCGTCGGTGACGGCTGCATCCGGGTCGATCGGCACGGCATGGTGACGTTCGCGAGCCCGAACGCGTTGTCGGCCTACCGGCGGATGGGGCTCGTCACCGACCTGGTCGGCAGCCGGCTGAAGGACATCACCGCGGAGTTGCTGCATTCCGGACACAAGGTCGACGACGTGCTGGCGTCGGTGGTCACCGGGCGCGCGGCCAAGGAGATCGAGATCGAGAACTCCGACGCAACGCTGTTCCTCCGGGCGATCCCGCTGCGGGCCGACGGCGCCCACGTCGGAGCGCTGATCCTGCTCCGCGACGTCACGGAGCTGCGGAGCCGGGAGCGGGAGCTGGTCACCAAGGAGGCGACCATCCGGGAGATTCATCATCGCGTCAAGAACAACTTGCAGACGGTCGCCGCGTTACTCCGGATGCAGGCCCGAAGGATCACCGTCCCGGAAGGCCAGGCCGCGCTGGCCGAAGCGGTCCGCCGGGTCGGGTCGATCGCGATCGTCCACGAGACCCTGTCGGAATCGTTCGACGAGCACGTCGACTTCGACGACGTGGCCGACCGGGTCGGTGCGATGGTCGCGGATGTGTCGACGGTCTCGACCGCGGTGGAGACGCGACGGAGCGGGACGTTCGGCGTACTGGACTCCGAAGTCGCCACTCCGCTGGCGATGGTGCTGACCGAACTGATGCAGAACTCGGTCGAGCACGCCTTCGGCGCCCGGGACGGGGGAGAGGCGAACGGCAGGATCGAGCTCACCGCCGAGCGGTCGGTCGGACGCCTGCACATCAACGTCATCGACGACGGCAAAGGGTTGCCGACGAACTTCGACTCCGAGCTGTCCGGCAACCTGGGCCTGTCCATCGTCCGCACCTTGGTGATCGGGGAGCTGGACGGGACGCTCGAATTCGGCAACCGCCACGACGGAAAGCCCGGCACGCAGGTCACCTTGGACATCCCGGTCAAGGACTAGGGGGCTGGTGAAACACAAAGGCCCCGCGGTGATTTCCGCGGGGCCCCGAGAGGACTTACTCAGGCGGTGCGGATGCGCTGGCGGGCGTTGCGGCGCTTGAGAGCGCGGCGCTCGTCCTCGCTCAGACCGCCCCAGACACCGTGGTCCTGGCCGGCTTCCAGAGCCCATGCCAGGCACTGCTCACGCACGTCGCAGCGTCGGCACACCTGCTTGGCTTCCTCGATCTGCATGATCGCGGGGCCGGTGTTGCCGATGGGGAAGAACAGTTCCGGGTCCTCGTCGAGGCATACGGCCCGGTGGCGCCAATCCATGGCGGATCCCATCTCTCTCAGTAGTTGACGTAAGCTGACGGGAAGGTCTGTGCCCAATCAGCGGTGCTGTACTCGTCGATTCGTTTCGCACGGGGGGTTTTTAAGTGCGATGCGTTGTGAACGCATTCACGAACGAGACCATGTTCCCAATCTTGGCGGATCGAAACAAGGGTTATGGAGTTGTCGATCCGATCACAACGCTTCCTTAACACTCGGAACTGGCGCAGCGTCGTACTCCCCATCCGGTTATCGGACGGAGCCGCTCTTCCGCAATCACCCGTTCACTGCAGGTAACCGTTCCAACCTTCTTTTGGTTACGCACAACCCTCAAATCCCTGTAGGGCCTCGGGTCCACAAGCCGCCCCAGGACATGGCGGCACTAAGCTGGCGCAGTGCCGACCGACTCCCCAGCTGCCGCCGTCCCGAGACCGCTCAAGCTAGCCGCGGCAGTGGTCGCTTTGGAAGGCCTCGCACTGATCGTTCTCGGAATTGGCGAAGGCTTGACGATTCATGGCGATCGCTTGGTGCTCGGTCTGACCACGGCCGGCTTCTTCCTCGTGTACGGCGTGGCGCTGGGCTTCGTCGCCCGCGGGTTGTGGAGGGCCGTGCGCTGGAGTCGTGGACCGACGGTGTTCACCCAGTTGATCCAGCTCCTGGTCGCGTACAGCTTCTGGGGCGGATCGACCAAGGCCGTCGCCGTCGCGCTCGCCGTCGCGGCCCTCGCCGTACTGATCTGCGTGTTCCAGAAGGCATCCACCGACGCCCTGGCCGGTGGCGAGGCCAACGATCATCCGGTGCTCTAGGCAGCTATTCCTTCAGCAAGCCGGCGCGGAGCTCGGTCAGTGTCCGGGCCAGCAGCCGGGAGACATGCATCTGCGAGATCCCGATCTCCTCGGCGATCTGGGACTGCGTCATACCGCGGAAGAACCGTAGCGTCAGGATCCGCTTCTCGCGCGTGTCCAGCTGTGCCAGCAAGGGTTTGAGCGACTCCCGGTACTCGACGCTCTCCAACGCCTCGTCCTCGCCGCCCAGGCCGTCCAGGACCGTGGTCGCGTCGGTCTCGTTCTGGTCGGGAGCGTCCAGGGACAAGGTGTTGTAAGCGTTCGCGGACTCGAGCCCTTCGATCACCAGATCCGGCGACAGCCCGAGCCGGTCGGACAGCTCAGCCACGGTCGGCGCCCGGCCGAGCTCCTGCGTCAGCTCGGCCGTGGCCGCGGTCAGTGACAACCGCAGCTCCTGCAGTCGCCGCGGCACCCGGATGGCCCAGCCCTTGTCCCGGAAATACCGCTTGATCTCACCCAGGATCGTCGGCGTCGCGTACGTCGAGAACTCGACACCGCGATCCGAATCGAAACGGTCGATCGCTTTGATCAGACCGATCGTGGCCACCTGGACCAGGTCGTCGTACGGCTCGCCGCGGTTGCGGAACCGGCGGGCCAGATGCTCCACCAGCGGCATGTGCAGCGCGACCAGGCCGTCGCGCGCCGCGGTGTGCGCGGGGTCGCCCGGCCCCGCGGCGGCGGCCATCCGCTGGAAGAAGTCCGCCGTCCGGGTACGCAGATCCGTAGACTCCCGAGGCTCGCTCGGGATGTGCTCGTCTGTCACGCCCGCGCCTCGCCGGCGCTCGGCTGCGGGGAGACAGGCCACTGTGCTGTGCTCATCGTCCGCTCGCTGCACTTGCTCACAGGCTCTCCGTCGCGGTGGCGGTAGCCGTCACGGTGATGGTCAGACGCCCGTCGATCGTCTCCGCCGCGGCGGACTCGACCAGCGCGGTCAGGACGGTCCAGCCGAACGAGTCGGTGTCGGGCATCCAGCCGCCCGGCACGACGGCGCTCGCGCGCACCGTCAGCTGCGGCGGGTCGATCTCGAACACGCATTCCAGCACGCCGTCGGCCGCCTCCGGCAGCAGCAGCGCGCAGGCCTCGTCGACGGCGATCCGCAGGTCGTCGATCGCGTCCAGGGTGAAGTCGTTGCGGGCAGCCAGGTTGCCGACCACGGATCGCGGTACGGCGATGTAGGCGCCGTCCGCCGGGATACTCAGGCGGACCTCGGCGGCTCGTCCCGTGCTGCTCACATCGTCTCCTGTGCTGTCGGCCGGGCCTTCGGCACCGGCGTGGTCATGGGGCTCCCTCCGCTCCTCAGTCCAGGCCGGGAGGGCCCCATGACCGTGCGCGGCACCTTGTGTGGGACTCGTATTCCGACCGTACCCGAACTCAGGGGTGTTCGTGCTCCGAGCGGAGTCGGGAGAGGAACGCCCGGGTGCGGGAGTGTTGCGGGTTGCCGATGACGTCCTTCGGGGGACCGGCCTCGACGACCACGCCGCCGTCCATGAACACGACCGTGTCGGCGACCTCGCGGGCGAACGACATCTCGTGGGTGACCACGATCATCGTCATCCCGTCGAGCGCGAGCTCCCGCATCACCGCGAGCACCTCGCCGACCAGTTCGGGGTCGAGCGCCGACGTCGGCTCGTCGAACAGCATCAGCTTCGGCTGCATGGCCAGTGCCCGCGCGATCGCGACCCGCTGCTGCTGACCGCCGGACAGCTGCGCCGGGTAGGCGTTGCAGCGGTCCGCGAGGCCGACCCGGTCGAGCAGCTTCATCGCCCGCTCCCGCGCGGTCTTCTTCGACTCACGCTTGACCTGCGTGGGCGCCTCGACGATGTTCTCCAGCGCGGTCATGTGCGGGAACAGGTTGAACCGCTGGAACACCATCCCGATCTCGCGCCGCTGCGCCGCGATCTCCTTGTTCTTCAGGCGGTACAGCTTCCCGTCGCGGTCGGCGTACCCCATCAGTTCGTCGTCGACCCAGATCCGGCCGCCGTCGATCGTCTCGAGCTGGTTGATGCAGCGCAGGAACGTCGTCTTGCCCGAGCCCGACGGCCCGAGCAGACACACGACCTGCCCGGCATCGACATCGAGGTCGATGCCCTTCAGGACTTCGTTGTGGTGGAAGGACTTGGTCACATTCACCGCATGAACCAGTGGCATCAGGCGCCTCCCGCTCCGGCCGGCCGCGCTGCCCGCGGTGCCTTGGTCCCGAAACCACGGCCGAAGTGCCGCTCGAGGAAGTACTGGCCGACCATCAGCACGCTGGTCGCGGCCAGGTAGTACAGCGTCGCGGCGACCGCGATCGGGAACGTCTTGTAGTAGGTGCTGCCGATCGACTGCAGCTGGTAGAACAGCTCGCCGATCACCGGTACGGCGAGCAGCAGCGAGGTGTCCTTCAGCATCGCGATCGTCTCGTTGCCGGTCGGCGGCACGATCACGCGCATCGCCTGCGGCAGCACGACCCGGCGCATCACCTTGCCGCTGCTCATCCCCAGCGCCTCGGCCGCCTCGGCCTGGCCCGGGTCGACGCTCATGATGCCGGCGCGGGCGATCTCGGCCATGTACGCCGCCTCGGACAGCCCGAGACCGATCACACCGGCGACGATCCCGGTGAAGATCTGATTGGCGTCCAGCGTGTAGAACCGCCAGTCACCGGACAGCCCGAGCCAGTCGATGATCTTCCAGTCGAACGGGACCCCGAACGCGATGCCCTGCTGGAAGAGGATCCCGAGCGTGCCCATCGTGAACAGCAGGATGTACCGCGGGATGCTCCGGAAGAACCAGGTGAACACCCACGACACCCCGGCCAGGATCGGGTTGTCGGACAGCCGCATAACAGCCAGTACGACGCCGCCCCCGACGCCGATGATCATCGACAGCACGGTGACCAGCAACGTGCCCTTGATGAAGCCGTTGATCACCGGCTGCTGGTTCATCGCCTGGAAGACGAATCTCCAGTCGAAGGCCTTGTTCGACAGCAGCAGGTGCAGCAGCATCGCGGCCAGGATCACGATCACGGCGATCGCGATCCAGCGGCCGGGATGCCGGACCGGTACGGCGTTGATGGCACCCGGCCGATCGGGGCTTGCATCCGTCGGCCGGGTCTCGGTGGCGTCAGTGCTCATGGGAGCCTCACGGGTTCACGGCGAAGTCGGTGAGCGCACCGGAGTCGTTGTTCCACTTCTGCAGCGTGCTCTTGTAGGTGCCCTCGGTGTTCAGGGCCTTCAGCGCCTCGGTGATCGATTGCGCGAACGCCGTCTCCGCCTTCGGGATCACATAGCCGTACGGCGCGGCGTCGTAGATGTCGCCGAGCTGCTCGAGCTGACCGTTGGTCTGCTTGATCGCGTACAGCACGACGGGGGAGTCGGCCAGCATCGCGTCGGCCTTCCCGCCGACCAGGTCCGCGGTGGCCTGGTCCTGCTTCTCCCGGACGACCAGCTTGATCTCGGGCTTGCCGGCGGCCTTGCACGCGGCCTGCCGCTTCGGCATGTCGTCCTCGAGCTGCGTCGTGCCCTTCTGCACCGCGACGGTCTTGCCGCACGCGTCGTCGGGCTTGACACCCTTCGGGTTGCCCTTCGCGGTCGCCCACAGCGTGCCGGCATTGAAGTAGCTGACCATGTTGACCTGCTGCTTGCGCTTGTCGTTGATCGTGAACGACGAGACGCCGACGTCGTACTTGCCGCTCTGGACACCGGTGATGATCGTGTCGAAGCCGGCCGGCTGCCAGTCGACCGTGACGCCGAACTTCTGCGCCACCGCGTTGAACAGGTCGACGTCCATGCCGACGACGGTCTTGCCGCCCTGCAGGAACTCGTTCGGCGGGTAGCTGGCGTCCACGCCGACGACGATCTTCCCGGCCGACTTGATCTTCGGCGGCAGCGAACCACTCAGATCCGGGCCGCTGCTGGACGGACCGCTCGAGGGAGCGCTGGAGGGGGCGCTCGACGGTGAGGTGGACGAACCACCTTCGAGAGAGTTCGAACCGCAACCGGCGGCGGCGAGAACCAGGACACCGGACAAGGCCAGCGTCCTACGCAGGACAGACATCTAGGTCCTCCAAACCCGGGCACCGGTCGGCCCCGGTGCCATGTGTCCGCATCTTGACACAACGACCTGTGGACAGCGCACGGACCAACCGGGAAAGGAGACCTATTCGTGTCGTCATCGCTCGTGACGCTGCGGCCCGTCGATCACCCGGGCACGCAGCGTGACGATCAGGACGGTTCGACGTGCGTCGGGTCGAGGACGCGACGGAGGAAGGTACGAGTGCGCTCCTCCGTGGGACTTCCGATCACGTCCGCGGGCGGGCCCTGCTCCACGATGACACCGGCGTCCATGAACACGACCCGGTCGGCCACCTCGCGGGCGAAGGCCATCTCGTGCGTGACGACGAGCATCGTCATACCGTCCAGGGCGAGTTTGCGCATGACCGTCAGGACGTCGCCGACGAGCTCCGGGTCCAGCGCGGACGTCGGCTCGTCGAACAGCATCAGCGCCGGGTCCATCGACAACGCCCGCGCGATCGCGACCCGTTGCTGCTGACCACCGGACAGCTGCGCCGGATACGCATCGATCTTGTCGCTCAGCCCGACCCGCTCCAGGTTGGCGCGGGCGATCCGGTCTGCGTCCTGCGGCCCGCGCTTCAGAACGGTGCGCTGGGCAACGGTGCAGTTGGCCAGCACCGACAGGTGCGGGAACAGGTTGAACTGCTGGAACACCATCCCGATCTGCTGCCGGGCCGCGTCCAGGTGGCAGTCCGGGTCGGTGATGTCCTCACCGCGGACGATCACCTGTCCCTGCTGTGGTTTCTCGAGCAAGTTCACGCAGCGCAGCAGCGTCGACTTGCCCGATCCGGACGGGCCGATGACACACACCACCTCGCCCTGCTCGACGGTGAAGTCGATCCCGCGCAGGACGTGGTTGCTGCCGAAGGACTTGTGCAGGTTCTTGATCTCGACCAAAGCCATCAGCGCGTCCTCGCAGTTCGTGCTTCCAGCCGGCGGGCCAGGATGCCCAGCGGCAGCGTGATCAGCAGGTAGCAGAAGCCGCAGACCACGATCGGCGTCAGGTTCGAGTACGTGTTGGCCAGATCCCGGCCGAAGCCGGTGAGCTCGTACCCGTCCGCGGCGACGCCGATCATGAACACCAGCGACGAGTCCTTCACCAGCAGGATCAGGTCGTTCGTCAACGGAGGCAGCACGATCCGGAACGCCTGCGGCAGAACGATCTTCCGCATCGCCAGCCCGGGTGGCATGCCGAGCGACCGGGCCGCCTCGACCTGTCCCTTCGGCACGGCCTGGATACCGGCCCGGATCACCTCGGCCATGTACGCCGATGCCACGATCCCGAGCGCCAGCCACACCACGCCGTACGGATCCCAGGGGATCGTCATGCCCGGGAACGCCAGCGGCAGCAGGCTGAACGCGATGAACACCACGATCGCGGGCAGTCCGCGGAAGAACTCGATGTACGCCGTCGCGATCCACCGGTACGGGCCGACCTGGCTGAGTTTCATCAACGCCAGCAGCGTGCCGCCGGCCAGACCGATCACGAAGGCGCCGGCCGTGTACTCGAGCGTCTTCACCAGGGCCTTGAGCACGCCGTCGGTGAACGTGGACTTGATGAACTCCGGCTTGAAGAACACGCTGCCGATCTGGTGCCAGTTCGCGACGAACACGGCGACCAGGACCAGCACGACGAGCACGGCGTACTGGATCAAGCGGGAGCGCTGGGCCCGCCGGCGCGGGCTCAGCCCCTTCCGCTCAACGGTTGTCTGAGTCCCGATTTCTGGCGAGGTACTCACTTCTTCGGCTCAACCCCGAACCACTTCTTGTAGATCTCGTTGTACTTGCCGTCGGACTTCGCCTTGGTCAGCAGCTCGTTGAACTTCGACACCAGCTTCGGGCCGCTGCCGTCCTTGAGCGCGCCGAAGCCGTACTGCTCACCGGTGTTGAACTCGGCGACCACGGCCATGTCCGGGTTGTCCTTGACGAAGTCGTACAGCACGCCGTTGTCGTTGATCGCGGCGGCGACCCGGCCGGACTTGACGTTGTTCTCCTGCAGCGCGAGGTCGTTGAACGGGATCACCGTGTACCCGTTCGCGGCGGCGTTCTCGTCGGCGTACTTCTTGCCGGTGGTGTCGGCCTGCGCGCCGAGCTTCTTGCCCCGCAGGTCGGCCAGCGACGAGATGCCGGAGTCCTTCTTGGCCATCAGCACCTGGGTGGCGTCCATGTACGGGTCGGTGATGCTGATCGCGGCCTGACGCTCCTTGGTGATCGTCATCGCGCCCATGCCCATGTCGCACTTCTTCGCCTGGAACGCGGCGCCGGACGTCACCTGGGCCCACTCGATGTTCACCACGTCCTGCTTCACGCCGAGGTCGTCGGCGACCAGGTTGAGCAGGTCCACGTCGAAGCCGACGACGTCGGTGCCGTCCTTGTACTGGAAGGGCTTGTACGGCAGGTGGGTGCAGACGGTGAGCTTGCCGGGCTTGACCAGCGTGATGCCGGCGGCCTTCGCCTTGTCATCGGAACTGCCGCCTCCGGAGTCGTTGCCACAGGCGGCCAGGGACAGTCCGAGGACGGCTGTCAGCGCGACAGCTGCTCGAGTCTTGCGGAATCGGAGCTTGGGGAGAGTGGGGACGAAATTCATCGCGAGTTCTCCTCGACAGGGGTTGTGAATCCACGAATCCTGGCACACGAGAGGGCATGTGGGGCCCCTCACAGCAGACCAGTGGCCTGTGTGGTTTACTCGTTGCCCCACGGGTGACCCCCTTTGCACAGCGCCGTTCGACCGAACGCCCACTCAACTCCGCACGCACTTCCCTGAAGGGTCCCCGCATGGTCGCCCAGCCTTTTTCGCCCGAGATCTCCGATCCGTTCGCCGGTGATGCTGTCTTCGAACTGCACCGCGGCGGCAAGATCGAGGTGACGTCGTCGATCCACGTCCGCGATGCCGATGATCTGTCCAAGGCGTACACGCCCGGCGTCGCGCGGGTCTGCACCGCGATCGCCGAGGACCCGTCGCTGGTACGCCGCTACACGTGGAAGTCCAACGTGGTGGCAGTCGTCACCGACGGCACCGCCGTTCTCGGGCTGGGCGACATCGGTCCGGCCGCGTCGCTGCCGGTGATGGAGGGCAAGGCGTTGCTGTTCAAGGAGTTCGGCGGCGTCGACTCGGTGCCGATCGCGCTGGACTGCACCGATGTGGACGACTTCGTCGAGACGGTCGCGCGGATGGCGCCGACCTTCGGCGGGATCAACCTCGAGGACATCTCCGCCCCGCGCTGCTTCGAGATCGAGCGCCGGCTCAAGGAGCGGCTCGACATCCCGGTCTTCCACGACGACCAGCACGGTACGGCGGTCGTCGTACTCGCCGCTCTTCGTAACGCGCTCCGAGTCACTGGCAAGTCGATCGAGGACATCCGGGTGGTGATCTCCGGCGCCGGTGCGGCCGGGGTGGCCTGTGCGCGCATCCTTCTGCAGGCCGGCGTCGGCGACCTCGCGGTGGTGGACAGCAAGGGCGTGCTGCACGAGGACCGCGCCGACCTCAACCCGGTGAAGCTGTCGCTGGCCCGCGACACCAACACCGGCGGCCTGTCCGGCCGGCTGGTCGACGCGCTCGAGGGCGCGGACCTCTTCCTCGGCGTCTCCGGCGGCACCGTGCCGGAGGAGGCGGTAGCGAAGATGGCCGCAAACGCGATGATCTTCGCGCTGGCGAACCCGAATCCCGAGGTACACCCGGATATCGCTCACCGGCACGCCGCGGTCGTCGCAACCGGCCGCTCGGACTTCCCGAACCAGATCAACAACGTACTGGCCTTCCCGGGCATCTTCCGCGGGGCCTTCGACGCCAACGCGTCCCGGATCACCGAGGGCATGAAACTGGCCGCCGCCGATGCGTTGGCAGGTCTCATCGCGGCCGACGACCTCCGCCCCGACTACATCATCCCCTCGCCGTTCGACCAGCGCGTCGCACCGGCGGTCGCGTCCGCCGTCGCCGAAGCCGCAGTGAGCGACGGCGTCGCCCGCGGGTGAACTCGGTAACTGACTTGGTGCGGACCACCGCCTAAGGTGGTCCGCATGCTTGCTGCTTACGCCGCCAAGTTCGACGCCGACAACCCGATCGCCGCGCTGGAGGTCGGGGAGCGACCGGAGCCTGAGGTCCCCGAGGGTTGGGTGACCATCGATGTGAAGGCGACGGCGCTCAACCATCACGATCTCTGGTCGTTGAAGGGTGTCGGGCTGGCCGAGCAGAACCTGCCGATGATCCTCGGCTGTGACGCGGCCGGCGTGGACCCGGACGGGAACGAGGTCGTCGTGCACGCGGTGATCTCGGATCCCGCGTGGAAGGGCGACGAGACGCTCGACCCGAAGCGGTCGCTGCTGAGCGAGCGGTACCAGGGCACGCTCGCCCAGAAGGTCGCAGTGCCCGCGCGGAACGTCGTGCCGAAGCCGGCCGGGCTGACCTTCGAGCAGGCGGCCTGCCTGCCGACGGCGTGGCTCACGGCGTACCGGATGTTGTTCACGCAGTCGGGCCTGAAGCCGGGCGACACCGTGCTCGTGCAGGGTGCGGGCGGTGGCGTGGCGACCTCGCTGATCACGCTGGCGCGGGCCGCGGGGATGCGGGTGTGGGCGACGAGCCGGGACGAGGCGAAGCGGGCCAAGGCGATCGACATCGGTGCGCACGAGGCGTTCGAGTCCGGCGCGCGGATGCCGGAGCGGGTCGACGCGGTGATGGAGACGGTCGGGCAGGCGACCTGGTCGCACTCGCTCAAGTCGCTCAAGCAGGGCGGCACGCTGGTGATCTCCGGCGCGACCAGCGGCCAGGCGCCGAAGTCCGCCGAGCTGAACCGGATCTTCTTCCTCCAGCTGCGCGTCCAGGGCTCCACGATGGGCACCCGCACCGAGCTGGCCGAGCTGCTGCAGTTCATGGCCACCGCCGGGATCTCGCCGCACATCGACTCGATCTTTCCGCTCGCGGACGCCCGCGACGGCTTCGCGAAGATGAACGCGGGCGACGTCTTCGGCAAGATCGTCTTTACTGTCTGAGTGCAACCCGAGATCCGCCCCGTCACGCCCGAGGACGCCGAGGCCGCGGCCTGGTGTCACCTGCTCTGCTGGCGGGAGGCGTACGCCGGGCTCGTGCCGGCCGACCTGCTCCTGGAGCGTACGTCGAACCTCAAACGCCGGATCGAGCGCTGGAGCACACCCCTGGGTGAGGGCCGGCGCCGCTGGATCGCTGTGAACCCGGATCCGGACGCGCCGGTCCAGGACCGGGTCGCCGGTTTCGCCGGGATCGGCCCCGGCCGCGACGAGGACGCGCCGGTGCCGTTCGAACTGGAGGCGATCTACACCCGGCGGGCGTTCTGGAAGACCGGGCTCGGCACCCGCCTGCTGGATGTTGCCATCGGCAAACAGCCGGCGTTCCTCTGGGTCTTCGAGGGAAACGAGCAGGCGCTCGGCTTCTACCGGCGGCACGGGTTCGCGCCGGACGGCGTCGGCAAGCACGATCCGTACTTCGATCTGCGTGAGATCCGCCTCGTCCGGAGCTGACGTTTCATGCCGGAAACATGGCCGTCGCACCGGGGCAACGCGACGGGTTCAGTCTGTTCCTACCGATCCGCCCGATCGATGAGGAGCGATGAGCCCATGAGGCCTACTTTGACGGTGATCGTTGACCCGGCAGACCGCTGGATGACGAAGGCCGCGTGCGTCGGACAGGCGCCGTCGTACGACGAGACCGCGACCCAGTGGGAGCAGCGGAAGGCGCAGGCGATCTGCCTCACCTCCTGCCCGGTGATCGAGGAATGCCGGGAGTGGGCCCGCCGGACGAAGTTCACCGGCACCGCCGCCGGCGAGAAGTTCCTCTACGGCCGCCGCCGCGGCCGCCCGGGCCCGCAGGAGCGCCGCAACCGGCCCCCGCTGACCGCAGAGGTCATCGGCGAGCAGCAGGCTTCCTGACCCACACCGTGAGCCCGATTTGATGGGTCCACCCACCAAATCGGGGGTTTGTGACCCGGAACCGGGGTGAGGAACCCCCGGTTTGGTGGGTCCACCCACGAAATGCGGTTGGGGCGGGCAGCGGCGGGGTTGGGGGACGGGGGTCAGACGTTGACGAGCTCGTCGGCGCGTTCTGCGTCGGCGGGCTTTTCCGTGCGGCGGAACGGTGAGGTGATCGTCCGCAGGACCTGGTCGCGGTTGTGGATCGCCGCGCCGATGGCCAGCACGAGGTAGACCGCGCTGATCACGTAGCGCCCGGTCTGACCTGGTACGGCGAACTGAACCGCGAACAGGCCCAGCAACGTCCAGGCCGCCCAGCGCGGGAAGCGCAGGTTGAGCAGGATCGCGATCCCGAGCAGCGTCTGCGTGGCGGTGAGGAGGAACTCCTCGATCTGCCGCCCGTCCATGTGCAGCGCCGCACCGCCGCCACCGATCCCGTAGGCGATCGGGAGGCTGCCGATCAGCAGCGTCCACTGGTTCACCTTCGCCGAGATCAGCAGGCCCAGGGCGGCCGCGCCCTTGCCCCGCCAGGCGAACAGGATCGCCACGATGAACTCCGGTGCCTCGGACGCCAGCGGCGCCAGCCACTGGACCAGCAGGAACTGGTCGATCCCCAGCGCCCGGCCGCCCTGCACGAGTGAGTCCGCGAACGGCTCCGCGGCCGCCAGGATGATCCCGGCCGAGACCAGGAACATCGCAGTCACGGTGATCCGCCGCTGCAGTTTCGGCAACCCGCCGATCGTCGCGGCCGGGCCGATCAGGTCGGGCTCGTCGTCATGCTCTGACGTGGCCGCGCGATACAGGTAGTACGCGAAGAAGGCGAGCAGCAGGATCCCCAGCACCAGGTGGATCTGGCCGGTCACCGGGATCACGAACGCGACCAGGCCGGCAACTGCGAGGAAACCGAGCTCCCGGCGGTACCCGGACTCGAGCACCAGCGCCTTGACGGACTGCCCGCTGCGCCGCGAGGCGACGTACAGGCTGATCAGCACGACGCTGGACCAGCCGAGGCCGAGGAGCAGCCGGTTCGAGCCGGTCATGTTGGCGGCGGCGTACTGCACGTAGTCCGGGTTCGAGCCGGC
This sequence comes from Kribbella pratensis, assembly GCF_004365355.1. Lineage (GTDB taxonomy): Bacteria > Actinomycetota > Actinomycetes > Propionibacteriales > Kribbellaceae > Kribbella. The sequence goes on from NZ_SODP01000003.1 coordinate 1,207,801, forward strand.
GGTGTGGGCGAAGTACAGATCGACGGCGTACTCCGGCAGGACTGCGATGACCGCCAGGAGTGCGATGGCCAGACCGCCCGAGATGTCCATCTCCGCCGCCTCGGCCGCCCAGGCCAGGACGAAGGACGCGGCGACCACGGCGAGGCCGAAGATCAGCATCGAGGCCAGTGCCGGGGGATGTGTGCCGGTGAGCCGGAGGGCGACTGCGGGGATCGCCACCAGGAACAGCAACAGCACAGGGCGGAGTGCTCGGAACATGGTTCCAGCCTGCCACCGTTTCGATACTTTCGCAATTGCGAAAGTATGAGACCGTCGTCACGACGGCCCGGCGAGCTGTCCGCAGACCGGTCTACCGGTCACAATGACTGCGCGATGACCAACCCTGAACCGACGAAGGCTCAGCTCGATTCCGCCGCGGGCACCTTCGCCATGCTCTCCGCACCCGTCCGGCTGCACCTGGTGTCGCTGGCCGCGCAGGGGGAGTACGACGTCGGCACCCTGGCGGAGCGCGTCGGCGTGAGTATCGCCACCGCGAGCCAGCACCTCGGCAAGCTGCGGCTGGCCGGGATCATCACTGCCCGCCGCGAGGGCCGGCGGCACATCTACACCGTCGACGACCCCCACGTCCTGAACCTCGTCGACCAGATCTTCGAGCACATCGCCCCCGACGGCTCCCTGGCCCCCGATCCACCCCGCCGCACCAGGCCGCCGCATACCGACTGACCATCGGGGACTGCGTCACGGGTCGGTAAGGTGCCGGGGGTTTCGCCCGGGTCCGCCGCGTCCTACCTTCAGGGCAGGGGGAGGTAGCGATGAGGGAAGCCTGGGAGTTGTTGACCGCGGGTCCTGACGATGCCGAGCGCGGGGTGCTGCTGTTACCCGGCGGAGCCAACGCGGCCCGCTCGTTCGACCTGGTGATGGCGGAGCCGGCGCTGGCCGGTGTTCGTCTGGTGGCCACGACGCTGCCGGGCATGGCGGGTGCCCCGGTCGTGGGTGACGTGTCCGTTCCGGGCCTGGCACGGCGGGCCGGCGAGTTGGCCAAGCTGCACCGGTGCGACGTGGTCGTCGGCTTCTCGCATGGCGCCACAGTCGCCGTGGAGATGCTGCTGGGCGGTCATTTCCACGGCCCGGTCGTGCTCTTGGGTATCAGCCTGACGACCGAGGACGAAGCCGGATTCTTCCGCGCCGTCGTGTCGGCGTCGCAGAAGGTGGGCAGCTGGCCGATGGCCGTCCTGTTCAAGCTGCTTCCGCTGATGGCCAGGTCTGCCAAGACACCGGGCTCGCACAAGCGGGAGCTGATCGAGGACCTCAAGCAGAACAGGGCCGGCGATGCGCTTCGGCTTCTCGGCCCGTACTTCGACTACCTCGCCGCCGACCGTGACTATGCCGCCGAACTGGCCGCGTCAGGCTCCCCGGTGTGGGTGGTCCACGCCGAGAAGGGGGACGGCAGCCTCAGCGCCGCCGAGCGGGCCACTCTCGAGGCGGCCGCCAACGTGACCGTGGTGACGATCCCTGGCGCAGTGTTCTTGCTCCCGGACGAGGCACCACAACAGACCGCCGCCCTGGTCGCCGACGCGCTCGCACACGTCAGCTGGACTGGATGATGTGCCGCAGGTACCTCTCCGGGGCTTGCAGGTAGGCCTTCCAGTTCTGGACGAGTTTCAGGTCCTCCCACGTCGTACGGCGGATGCCCCAGTCGCCGACCTCGAGGATCGTCGCGCCGGGGAGGGCGGCGATGACGGGGGAGTGGGTCGCGCACAGCACTTGTGAGCCGCCTTCGGCGAGACGGTTGAGTACGCCGATCACGGCGAGGCTGCTGGAGAAGGAGAGCGCGGACTCGGGCTCGTCGAGGCAGTAGAACCCCGGCCGGCTGAACCTGTCACTGATGAGGTTGAGGAAGCTCTCGCCGTGGCTCATCTCGTGGAAGACCGGTTCCGGTGGGCCGGACGGCTTGGGGTTCCGCTCCAGATAGGAGTAGAAGCCGTGCATCGTCTCGGCGCGGAGGAAGAAGCCGGCCCGCTTCGCGCCGACGCCGCGGGTCAGCAGCAGGTCGTCGGCCAGCGGTGACTCGGTCGCCCGCGTGGTCAGCCGGGCGCCGGTCGAACCGCCCTCGGGAGACAGGCCGAACGCGACGGCGATGGCCTCGACGAGCGTCGACTTGCCGGCGCCGTTTTCTCCGACCAGGAACGTCACGCCCGGGTCGAGGTCGAGGCCGTCGGTCAGGAGCTGGTGGACCGCGGGGATGGTGTGCGGCCAGTGTCCGGACGGACGAATGCCCTCCGCCGCGGCAACCCGGCGTACGGGATGCGAGGCGAAGGGCATTCGCTCAGAATAGCTACTCGTCTTCGTCGTCCAACCGAGCCAGCCAGGTGGCGAAGCGTTCGATCGGAGTCTCGAACTCGGGGTTCAGATCGACGAACTCACGTAGCCGTTCGGCCACGAAAGCGAGCGTGACATCCTCCTCGCCACGCCGCTTCTCGAGCTCCTCGATCCCACGGTCGGTGAAGTACACGTCAGCTGAACGCCTGCTTCAGCAGCGTCGTCTGCTCGGTGCCGTGGACACCGTGCGAGCCGACCGCCGGGGCCGCCATCGCCGGCCGGGACACCCGGTAGAACGGCTTGCCGCCCAGGTGCTCGGTCAGGTTCAGCGCCATGAACGGCCACGGACCCTGGTTCGCCGGCTCGTCCTGCACCCAGCGGATCTCGGTCGCGTTCGGGTACTTCGCCAGCTCGGCCACGATCTCCTCGGCCGGCAGCGGGTACAGCTGCTCCACCCGCAGTACCGCCGTGCTGATCTTGTCCGGCTCGACCTTCTTGCGCTCGGCCAGCAGGTCGTACACGATCCGGCCCGAGGCCAGGATGACCCGCTCGACGGTCGCCGGGTTCGCCTCGGCCTCCGCGTCGTTGATCACCGGCCGGAAGGTGCCGTGGGTCAGCTCCTCCGGCTGCGACACCGCCTCCTTGCGCCGCAGCAGCTGCTTCGGCGTGAACACGACCATCGGGTTGTGCTCCTCGCCGAGCGTGTGCCGGCGCAGCAGGTGGAAGTACGACGCGGGCGTCGACGGCTGGGCGACGGTCATCGCGTTCTCCGCGCACAGCGCGAGGAACCGCTCGATCCGGGCCGAGGTGTGGTCCGGGCCCTGGCCCTCGTAGCCGTGCGGCAGCAGCAGCACGACACCGGACTTCTGGCCCCACTTCGCCTCACCGGACGAGATGTACTCGTCGATGACCGACTGTGCGCCGTTGACGAAGTCGCCGAACTGCGCCTCCCACAGGGTCAGCGCCTCCGGCCGCGCCACGGAGTACCCGTACTCGAAGCCGAGGGCGGCGTACTCGCTGAGCAGCGAGTCGTAGACGTAGAAGTTCGCCTGACCCTCGTCCAGGTTCTGCAGCGGGACGTAGTCCTGGCCGTTGACCCGGTCGATGATCGCGGCGAACCGCTGCACGAACGTCCCGCGGCGGCTGTCCTGACCGGCGAGCCGGACCGGCCGGCCCTCGAGCAGCAGCGAACCGAAGGCGGTGATCTCCGCGCTGGCCCAGTCGATCGGGCCCTCGGTGATCGCGTGCGCCCGGCGCTGCAGCTGCGGCATCACCTTCGGGTGCACGGTGAAGCCGGCCGGCAGCGTGGTGTGCGCGTCGGCGATCTTCTTCAGCACCTCGGGCGTGGTCGCGGTCGCGTCCGGACCCTCCGGCTTGTCCGGGTAGACCGGAGCCGTCACGTACGGCGCCGGCGTGTCCGGCTGGTTCTTCGCCTCGCGAACCTCGGCGAACACCCGCTCGAGCCGGTGCTGGAAGTCCATCATCGCCTGCTCGGCCTCTTCGATCGTGATGTCGCCACGACCGATCAGGGCCTCGGTGTACAGCTTGCGGACCGAGCGCTTCTGCTCGATCAGGTCGTACATCAGCGGCTGGGTGAAGCTCGGGTCGTCGCCCTCGTTGTGACCGCGGCGCCGGTAGCAGACCAGGTCGATGACGACGTCCTTGTTGAACGCCTGCCGGTACTCGAAGGCCAGGTCGGCGACCCGGATGCACGCCTCGGGGTCGTCGCCGTTGACGTGGAAGATCGGCGCCTGCACCATCCGCGCGACGTCGGTGGAGTACATCGACGAGCGGGACGAGGCCGGCGAGGTGGTGAAGCCGACCTGGTTGTTCACGATCACGTGGATCGTGCCGCCGGTGCGGTACCCGCGCAGCTGGGACAGGTTCAGCGTCTCGGCCACGACGCCCTGGCCGGCGAAGGCCGCGTCACCGTGGACGAGCACCGGCAGCACCGGGAAGGCCGCGCCGCGGTCCAGGATGTCCTGCTTGGCCCGGACGATACCCTCGAGCACCGGGTCGACGGTCTCCAGGTGGGACGGGTTCGCCGCCACCGACACCTTGATCTTGTCGCCGAACTCCGACACGAACTCGCCCTCGGCGCCCAGGTGGTACTTGACGTCACCGGAGCCCTGCACGGTCCGCGGGTCGATGTTGCCCTCGAACTCGCGGAAGATCTGGCCGTACGACTTGCCGACGATGTTCGCCAGCACGTTCAGCCGGCCGCGGTGCGCCATACCGATCGCGACCTCTTCCAGGCCGGCGCCGGCCGCCTCCTCGCAGAGCTCGTCGAGCAGCGGGATCGTGGTCTCCCCGCCCTCGAGCGAGAATCGCCGCTGACCGACGTACTTGGTCTGCAGGAAGGTCTCGAACGCCTCGGCCTCGTTCAGCTTGGCCAGGATCCGCAGCTGCTCCTCGCGCGGCGGCTTGGTGTGCGGCCGCTCGATCCGCTCCTGCAGCCACTTGCGCTGCTCGGGGTCCTGGATGTGCATGTACTCGATACCGGTGGTCCGGCAGTACGAGTCGCGCAGGATGCCGAGGATCTCGCGCAGCTTCATGAACCGCCGGTCGCCGCCGAACGAGCCGGTGGCGAACTCGCGGTCCAGGTCCCACAGCGTCAGGCCGTGGGTGGCGACGTCGAGGTCGGGGTGGCTGCGCTGCTTGTACTCCAGCGGGTCGGTGTCGGCCATGATGTGGCCGCGCACCCGGAACGCGTGGATCAGCTCGAGGATGCGGGCCTGCTTGCTGATGTCCTCCTCGTGGCTGTGCGGGAGGTCGGCGGCCCAGCGGATCGGCTCGTAGGGGATCCGCAGGCTCTGGAAGATCTCGTCGTAGAAACCTTCCTGGCCGAGCAGCAGCTGGTGGATCCGGCGCAGGTACTCACCCGACTGGGCGCCCTGGATGATCCGGTGGTCGTACGTCGAGGTCAGCGTCATCACCTTGCTGACCGCGAGCTTGGCCATCGTCTCCTCGGCCGCACCCTGGTACTCCGCCGGGTACTCCATCGCGCCGACGCCGATGATGCAGCCCTGCCCCGTCATCAGCCGCGGCACCGAGTGCTGCGTGCCGATCGTGCCGGGGTTGGTCAGGCTGATCGTCGTGCCCTGGAAGTCGGGCAGGGCGAGCTTGTTGTCGCGGGCCCGGCGGACGATGTCCTCGTAAGCCATCCAGAAGTCGGCGAACGTCATCGTCTCGGCGGACTTGATCGACGGCACCAGCAGCTGCCGAGTGCCGTCCGGCTTCTGCATGTCGATGGCCAGGCCGAGGTTGATGTGCGCCGGGTGGACCAGGGTCGGCTTGCCGTCGGTCTCGTCGTACGACGCGTTCATCTCCGGCAGCGTCTTCAGCGCCTTGACCAGCGCCCAGCCGATCAGGTGCGTGAAGGACACCTTGCCACCACGGGCACGCTTGAGGTGGTTGTTGATGACAATGCGATTGTCGATCAGCAGCTTGACCGGGACCTCGCGGACGCTGGTCGCGGTGGGGACCGTGAGGCTGGTCTCCATGTTCTGCGCCGTCCGGGCCGGGGCCCCGCGGAGGATCTTCCGCTCGGCCTCGTCGGCCGCGGGCTGGGCCGCCTGGGGCTCGGCCGTCTTGGGCTCGGCCGTCTTGGGCTGGGCTGCCTTGGGCTGCGCCGGCTGTGCGGGTGTCGGCTGGTTCACCGTGCCTCCGGTAGGGGCTGCCTGCTGGGGTGCGGCGGCCTGCGCAGGGGCCGGCGTGGCGGGGGACTGTGTCGCGGGGGACTGCGCCGCCGCAGCCGCGGCGGGAGCGTTCGAGGCGGGCACGGTCGGCGTCGTACCGCGGCTCGGCGCCTCGGGGGTCTTGTTGTCGGACACCGCGTCGGGCCTGGGAGCGTCGGCCGGGGGAGTCGTCACCGGCTTCGCGTCGCCATCAGGGTTGTACGTCTTGAAGAAGTCGAGCCACGCCGGATCCACCGAATTCGGGTCCTGCTGGTACTTCTCGTACAGCTCGTCGACCAGCCATTCGTTCGCACCGAAGGCTGCTAGGGGGTTGGTGTCTGATGGCTCGGTGGCCACTTGGCAGTTCGCCTCTTCCGATTCGGGTCCGGTAGCACGGTTAATTCAGATGTTATGGGTGGTGTCCCATGCAAAGGCTAATAGCACCGCGACCACTTCCACAGCCCGGGACCACCGGACCAGTGTGTCGAGTGGTCGGGCTCCGGCGAGTCGATCGACCGGCGCCTGAAACACTGCTGACAAAGGTGTTTCAGGCCACACGCCCTCGTCTCACCACCTGTCGGTGCGGAGAGCAACGGCAGTGACTCCGGGACCCCTTGCAGATGTGGCTTTCCGGCGTCTGTCCCGACCGCCCGGTCAGGGGGTCGTCGAGCGTGGACGCCCACTGTATGCAGTTGTCCACTCGCCCGCGGTGATGATCACAAGCGCGCAAAAGTGTGGCCAACGTCACGCTCCGAATCAGTCCACCTGGGAATGATTGGCCTTCATCGGTTGGTCAGCCGCCGGACCAGCTTGAGACCCGACCAGGTCGCGTCGATCGCGCAGACCTTCACGTCGACGACGCCGAGCGGGAGGGCCAGCTCGCGGATCCCGTTCTCGTCGAGGTCGGTCGCGACCCCGGACGATCGCTTCGGCCAGGCGGCCCAGATCATGCCGGCCGTCACCGTCTTCTCCAGCAGCACGGGCAGCCGCTTCGCGAGCCGCGAGCGGTCCGGGCAGAACATCAGCACGACGTCGTACGACGAACCGCTCGCCCGGCGCGCGACCGTCGTACCGGCCGGCAAGCCTTCGATCGTGAAGCCGTCCGGCGCGTTGTCGAGCAGGACCAGGTGCTCGGGCTTGATGCCGAGTTTGGCAGCCAGCGGTTTCCCCGAGTAACCGGATGTGGTCATGAGGGGATGGTAGGGCGGCATACTGACTGGATGGCGTTGACGGATGAGGCGATCGTCAAGATCAAAGAGATGATCACCTCGGGGGAACTGGGTCCGGGGGATCGACTGCCGAAAGAGGCGGATCTGGCCGCGCGGTTAGGCCTGTCGCGGAACTCGCTGCGCGAGGCGGTCAAGGCGCTCACGCTGGTCAACGTGCTGGACGTCCGGCACGGCGACGGCACCTATGTCAGCAGTCTCGACTCGGCGCATCTGCTCGACGCGCTCAACTTCATGGTCGACCTGCACCGCGACGACTCGGTCCTGCAGTTCTTCGAGGTACGGCGGTTGCTCGAGCCGGGGGTCGCCGCGCTGGCCGCCACCCGGATCAAGCAGGAACAGGTGATCGAGCTCCGGCTGCTGACCAGCGACCTCACGCCCGACGCGGATGTCGAGGACCTGGTCGCGAACGATCTGCGGTTCCATCGCGCGATCGCCGAGGCGACCGGGAACCAGGTCGTCTGCTCGCTGCTCGACGGCATCTCCGGCGCGACCCAGCGAGCCCGGATCTGGCGGGGTGTCACCCAGGCCGGCGCGGTCCAACGCACGCTGGCCGAGCACGCCGCGATCCTCGACGCGATCGAGATCGGCGACGCCGAGGCAGCCCGCGCGTGGATGACCGCTCACATCGCCGGCGTCGAAACCTGGCTGCGCAAGGCCCCCTAGCCATGGCCTTCGAACCGCCGCCACCGCGCAGCGCGCTGACGCTGCGGATCGTGTTGTCGGCGTTCGGGGTGGTGCTGTTCGCGGCGGCCGTGGTGCTGTCCGTCGCCTACGATCTGCCGGCGGGCTGGGTGATCACCTTCGGGGCGCTCGGCGTGGTAGCCCTGGTGGACCTGGTGGTTGTTGCCTGGCGCAAGCGTTCGGAAAAGTAGTTGATGGTCCGTGCGCCGGCCCGTATTCTGGGGGACGTCTCATTCCCGGCGTCAGGGGTCTGCGTTGTAACTCCGAGGTCTTTTCTTCAGTCGATCGATCGCCACCTGTCTGGTGCGCGGTCTCGTCCGAGACCTCGTTGGGAGTGCAACGCCTATGAGTTTTTCCCTGTCCTGCACCGACCTCTTCTTCGCCTGGCCTGACGGCGAGGTTCAGTTCGACGGCCTGACCTTCGTCGCCGGGCCGGTCCGCTCCGGCCTGGTCGGCCGTAACGGCGCCGGCAAGTCGACGCTGCTCCGGCTGATCGCCGGCCGGCTCACCCCGCAGCGCGGGGCGATCCGGGTCAGCGGCGAGCTCGGGTACCTGCCGCAGGACCTGACCCTCGACACGTCCCTGCGGGTCGACCAGGCGCTCGGCATCGAGGCCGTCCGGAAGGCGATCGTCGCGATCGAGTCCGGTGACGCCTCGGAGCAGAACTTCACGATCGTCGGCGACGACTGGGACGTCGACGAACGCGCTGAGGCGCTGCTCGGCAAGCTCGGTCTCGGTGCGATCGGCCTCGATCGCAGCGTCGGCGAGCTGTCTGGCGGCGAGACGATCCTCCTCGGCCTCGCGGCGGAGCTGCTCCGGCGCCCCGACGTACTGCTGCTCGACGAACCGACGAACAACCTCGACCTGCGGGCGCGGCGGCATCTGTACGACGCCGTCGACCAGTTCCGCGGTGCGTTGCTGATCGTCAGCCACGACCGGGAGCTGCTCGATCGGGTCGATCAGATCGGCGACCTCCGCAAGGGCGAGGTCACCTGGTACGGCGGCAACCTGACGGCGTACGAGGAGGCTGTCGCGGTCGAGCAAGAGGCGGCCGAGCGGATGCTGCGCGCGGCGGAGGCCGACGTACGGAAGCAGAAGCGCGACCTGGTCGAGGCGCGGATGAAGATGGATCAGCGCCGCGCCCGCGGGCAGCGGGCCTTCGAACAGGGCGGGATTCCGAAGATCATCGCCGGTGGGTTGAAACGGTCGGCGCAGGTGTCGGCCGGCAAGCACCTCGGGATGCAGTCCGAGCGGCTCGATTCCGCGCAGGAGGCGTTGGCCGATGCGGAGGAGAAGGTCCACGACGACGACACGATCCGGGTGGACCTGCCGAAGACCGCCGTACCTGCTGGTCGCGTGGTGCTGCGGCTCGAGGATCATGTACTGCGCACCGGCGCGCACGTCGACCTGGAGATCCGCGGGCCCGAGCGGATCGCGCTGACCGGGCCGAACGGCGCCGGCAAGACGACGCTGCTGCAGTCGATCGTTTCGGGGGAGCTGCCGGCGGTGCCGTTCCGGTACCTGCCCCAGCGACTCGACCTGCTCCGCGACGACCTGTCCGTCGTCGACAACCTGGCGCTGCTGGCCCCGAGCACGGAGAACCAGGAACGCCGCTCGCGCCTGGCCCGCTTCCTGTTCCGTGGTCGAGCGGCCGACCAGTTCGTCAGCACGCTGTCCGGCGGCGAACGCTTCCGGGCGACGCTGGCGGCGCTGTTGCTGGCCGAGCCCCCGCCCCAGTTGCTGATGCTGGACGAGCCGACCAACAACCTCGACCTGTCCAGCGTTGCCCAACTCAAGGATGCGTTGGCGTCGTACAACGGCGCCCTCGTCATCGCCAGCCACGACGTGCCTTTCCTCCGCGACATAGGCATAACCCGCTGGCTGGAGCTGACTCCGGAAACCCTCACGGATATAGAACCGCTGTAACCCCGCACCACCCAACGCCCGGCCGGCGAACCCGGCCGGGCGTTCCTTTGTGCCCGGATGCCCGCCGGATTTCCGGGAGGGGTTGAAGATTGATACCCCCTAGGGGTATGTTCTGCGGCATGGACGAGCACGGTGGACAGATGGATCACGTCGGGCAGATGGATCACGGCGGGCACGCGGGCCACGCGGAGCACAGTGAGCACGGTGAGCACAGTGGGCATGGGGCGCACGGGGAGCACGCTGGGCATGGCGGGCACGGGGATCATGCGGCGCAGTTCAAGGACCGGTTCTGGATCAGCCTGGGGCTGGCGGTGCCGGTGGTCTTCTTCAGCGCGATGTTCGCGGATCTGCTGGGGTATACGCGGCCGGACTTCCCGGGTGCGGGGCTGATTGCGCCGGTGCTCGGGACGGTGATCTTCGTGTACGGCGGGCAGCCGTTCCTGACGGGTGGTTGGAGCGAGCTGAAGTCCCGTCGGCCCGGGATGATGCTGCTGATCTCGATGGCGATCACGGTGGCGTTCGTGGCGTCGTGGGTGACGACGCTGAAGCTCGGCGGGTTCGACCTGGACTTCTGGTGGGAGCTCGCGCTGCTGATCGTGATCATGCTGCTCGGCCACTGGCTGGAGATGCGGGCGCTCGGTGCCGCATCCGGTGCGCTCGATGCGCTGGCAGCCTTGCTGCCGGACGCGGCCGAGAAGGTGGTCGACGGCGAGGTCGTCGAGGTGTCGCTGCATGAGTTGCAGGCGGGTGACGTCGTACTCGTCCGGTCCGGTGGCCGGGTGCCGGCGGACGGGACGGTCGTCGACGGGCAGGCCGAGGTCGACGAATCGATGATCACCGGGGAGTCGCGGCCGGTGTCGCGAGCCGTGGGCGACGCGGTGGTGGCGGGAACTGTTGCCACCGACAACGCTCTGCGGATCGAGATCACGGCGGTCGGCGATGACACTGCGCTGGCTGGGATCCAGCGGCTGGTCGCCGAAGCGCAGGCATCCTCGTCGCGTGCGCAGGCGCTGGCTGATCGGGCGGCGGCGTTCTTGTTCTACTTCGCGTCGATCGCCGGGCTGATCACATTCGTGGTGTGGGCGTTGCTCGGCAAGGTCGACGAGGCCGTGACGCGGACGGTGACCGTACTGGTGATCGCCTGCCCGCACGCCCTCGGCCTGGCGATCCCACTGGTGATCGCGATCTCCACGGAGCGCGCAGCGAAGGCCGGCGTACTCGTGAAGGACCGTCTCGCACTCGAACGGATGCGGACGATCGACGCGGTCCTGTTCGACAAGACGGGCACGCTGACGAAGGGCGAGCCGGCCGTTACCGGGGTCGCCACGGTCGGAACCGTCTCGCACGATGAGCTGCTGAACCTGGCCGCCGCGGTCGAGGCGGACAGCGAACACCCGCTGGCAAAGGCCATCGTCCGCGCGCACGCCGATCGGGTACCTGTCGGCGGACGAATGGTCGCGTCGGAGTTTCGCTCATTGACCGGGCGCGGTGTCCAGGCGGTGGTCGACGGTTCGGAGGTTGCCGTCGGCGGACCGGCGTACTTGCGGGAGAGCGGGTTGGAGGAGCCTCGCGAGTTGGATGCAGAGGTTGCGGAGTGGAAGACGCGGGGCGCCGCGGTGCTGCATGTCGTGAGGGACGGGCGGGTGCTCGGGGCTGTCGCGCTTGAGGATGAGGTGCGGGAGGAGTCTCGGCAGGCGGTGGATGCGTTGCACCGGCGTGGGGTGAAGGTCGCGATGATCACCGGGGATGCGCATCAGGTGGCCGACGCCGTGGCGAAGGAGCTCGGGATCGACGAGGTGTTCGCCGAGGTGCTGCCGCAGGACAAAGATGCCAAGGTCGCCGAACTGCAGGCCCGCGGACTGAAGGTCGCCATGGTCGGTGACGGAGTCAACGACGCCCCGGCCCTGGCCCGCGCCGAGGTCGGCATCGCGATCGGCGCCGGCACCGACGTCGCCATCGAATCCGCCGGCGTCGTCCTCGCCGCCGACGACCCGCGCGCCGTGCTCTCGGTGATCGAGCTGTCCAAGGCCAGCTATCGCAAGATGTGGCAGAACCTCATCTGGGCGACCGGCTACAACGTCATCACGGTCCCGCTCGCGGCCGGCGTCCTCGCCTTTGCAGGCATCGTCGTCTCCCCGGCCGTCGGTGCGCTGCTGATGTCGATCTCCACAATCGTCGTGGCCCTCAACGCCCAGCTGCTGCGCCGCCTCAACCTCTCACCGGCCCGCCTCGCCGCGTAGTCCGGTCAGCACGACCGCCACCAGGCGCCGTACCGCAGCCTTCGACGGTACGGCGCCGGCCGCGCCCAGCGCATGCACGCAGTACGTCGCCAGTTCCTTCGGCGGAACGTCGTCGCGTACGTCGATCATCAAACCGGCGAGGAATTCGACCAGGTGCTCCTGCGCTCGCGCGACATGCTCCGACCGGTGCAGCGACGCAGCCGGCTCCGACGACGGATGCTCGTGGCAGATGAACGCATAAGCCTCCAGCACCGCCTCGAGTCGCCCGGTGCCGGTCCAGATCTCGGTGAGGTGCCGCAGATGATCGCCGACCTGCCGCTCGTGCCATGCCGTCAGGATCGACTCGACGTCGGGGAAGTACTTGTAGAGCGTCGCCCGGCCGACCCCGGCCCGCTTGGCAACCTCGGACATCGTGACGCCGGTCAACCCGCGCTCGGCGACCAGCGCGGCGGTCGCATCGAGCGTCGCCGTCCGCACGGCGTGGCGATGCGTCGCGATGCTGTCGTCCCACAACTTCGGCACGGCGCTGATCTTACCTGGACATATTGTTAGTATGCGAGACACTATGTATTGAAAAAAGGAGATCGGGATGCCGGTTGTCGAGGGGTACGCCGAGACCGCGCGGGCGGCGCGGTACGTCGAGCAGTTGAGCAGCCACTTCGGGCACGAGCCGGGTGGGATGAAGGTGCTGGCGAGCGAACCGGGCCAGTTGGTCGTCGACCTCGGCGGCGCGACCTGGTCCCTTCGCGCCGACCCGGCTGGCCTGACGCTCCGCGTCGAGTCCGCCGATGCGAGCCTGCTGACCCGACTCAGCGCCCGGGTCGCGGAGCGCGTCGAGCAAATCGGCCGCCGCGACGGACTCACCGTCCACTGGCAGCCGGCGACCAGCTCCTAAGGACAGGAGGTAGTGGCTGCGGAGCGCACCTAGCGGCTGGTCTCCAGCGTGCCGAGTGCCACCGAGGGCCGACACCTCCTGTCCTTAGGGCGGTTTCAGCTGCCGAGCAGCCGTCGCATGGTCGTGATCTCGCTGGTCTGGGCGGTGTCGATCTTCTTCGCCAGAGCGATGGCGGCAGGGTCCTTGCCGGTGGTCTGCTCGGTCTTCGCCATGGCGACCGCGCCTTGGTGGTGCTCGATCATCTTCTGCATCCACATCCGGTCGAACCTCGAGCCGGACGCCTTGGACAGCTCGGCCAGCTCGTCGGCGCCCATCATGCCCGCCATGCTGTGACCGCTGTGTTCACCGGGCGTCGGGACCGGCCTGCCCCACGCGGCCAGCCATCCGGACAGCTGCTTGATCTCCGGGTCCTGGGCGGCCTTGATCGCGGTCGCCAGGTTCTTCACCTCCGCGGTCGTTGCCTTCCGCAACGCCAGGTCGGCCATCTCGACGGCCTGCTGGTGGTGCGGGATCATCTGGCTCGCGAACGTGGCGTCCGCGTCGTTGAACGCGGCGGCTGCCGACGTCGAAGGCGACGTACCCGGACTGTCCGAGCCGCAGGCGGTCACGCCGAACACGGCAACAAGAAGAGCGGCCGAAGCCGCGGTCGTACGGTAGACGTGCGTCATCACAATCCTTGGGTGTGTGTAGAAATCAGGTACGGGGAAACAGGCGCACGTCGGCCTATATCCGCAGTACACCCAAGGAGGAGAAATCCATCGTCGGTGGAGACCGCTCACCTGCTGCCGGCCGCTCGAGCACCGACGGCAGCGCTACTGCTCGCCACACCAGCAGGCTGCGAAGCCCCAGCAGCAACGCCAGCAGCAGGACGAGCCCGGTCAGAACTGCGAGGCAGGCGCTGCCCATGTCGTGCATCTCGTCGGCCGGGGCTACGTGCACTCCGGCCGGCTGAGCGTGCGCCATCACCATCGGCGCGTCGGGCTTGGCCATGGCCGCATCGTGGTGGGAGGTGAGGCCGTGCATCGCGAAGACCCCGGCGACTACCGTGAGTACGCCGAGTACACCGAGCAGTCGCGCTCCGCGTTCGTGTGTGCGACCAGGCATCCCGACAAGAGTAGCGAGCTGGGCTGGTTGCACAGCCAGCACCCGCCGAGTGTGCACACTGGACGGTGAGACCGCCCGCCGGGAGTCGTACGTTCGGTGAAATCCCAGGGCTGGAGGTTTCGATGGCCGGTACATCTGTAGGTGCGGACGATTACGCGCTCGCCCGCGTCCCGGAAAACGCGCGGTACTCCTGGTGGTCTGTCGCGACCCAGCGGTTCGGGCAGATCTCGGCGCTGAGTCAGTTCCTGCTCGGCGCGACGCTCGGGTTCGGGATGAGCTTCTGGACCGCGTTCTGGGCGCTCACGCTCGGCGCGGTGATCCTCGAACTCGTCGCGATCCTGATCGGGGTCATCGGCGCCCGCGAGGGTCTGCAGACGTCGGTGATCGCACGCTGGACCGGGTTCGGCCAGGCCGGCTCGTCGCTGATCGGGCTCGCGATCGGGATCAGTCTGATCGGGTGGTTCGGGATCCAGTCCGCGGTGTCGGCGGCCGGTCTCAGCCAGCTGATCGGCGTACTCCCGACCTGGGGCTGGTCGCTCGTCTTCGGTCTCGCGGTGACGCTCGTCGTACTGCGTGGCTTCCACTCGATGGCCTGGGTCGCGTATGTGACGGTCCCGGCGTTCCTGGTCCTGGTCGGCTGGTCGATCATCAGCGAGCTGTCCGACCACAGCTTCGGCTCGCTGGTGAACTCCGCGCCACCCGGTCCACATCTGAGCCTGCTGGAGGGTACGACGCTCGTCGCGGGCGGATTCATCGTCGGGGCGGTGATCACGCCGGACATGACCCGCTTCAACCGCAGCGTCGGCGACGTCGTCAAGCAGACCGTCCTCGGCATCACGCTCGGCGAGTACGTGATCGGCCTGGTCGGCGTGCTGCTCGCTCACGCGGTCGGTTCGGCGAACGTGATCACGATCGTCACCTCGTCGGTCGGCTGGGTCGGCACGCTGGTGATCATCCTCGGCACGATCAAGATCAACGACTGGAACCTGTACAGCTCCGGCCTCGGCATCGTGAACTTCATCGGCACCGTCTTCGGCCGGCACGTCAACCGGGCCGTGGTCACGCTGGTCGTCGGCATCCTCGGCAGCGTGCTCGCGGCCGGCGGGATCCTGGACAAGTTCACCGAGTTCCTGACCGTGCTCGGCGTCGCGTTCCCGCCGATCGCCGGGATCATGGTCGCGGAGTACTTCGTGGTGAAGCGCTGGCGCCCCGACCTGGACGCGACCAGAGCCGCGGGCACCCTGCCCGCGACCGCGCCGACCTGGGTACCGGCCACGATCGTGATCTGGATCGGCGCGGCCCTGATCGGCAAGTACGTCGGCTGGGGACTGCCCAGCATCAACTCGCTCGTCGTCGGCTTCCTGGCGTACGTCGTGGCGGGCAGGCTCGGTCTGATCCGGGGCGTCGGGACCAGCCGCACCATGGACAGCGAGCCGACTGAGATCAGCACCGTCGTACAACCTGGGAGGATCTGAATGCGTATCGGCATCGATGTCGGTGGCACCAACACCGACGCCGTGCTGCTCGACGGGACGAGCGTGCTGGCCGCGAACAAATCGGCGACCAGCGCGGACGTCACGGCAGGCATCATCGACACCCTCGACCGGCTGCAGGCGGAGCGATCCTTCGACCCGGCGCAGGTGCAGGCCGTGATGATCGGCACCACGCACTTCATCAACGCTCTTGTCGAGGCGAGGCGGCTGGCCCCGACGGCGGCACTCCGCCTCGGGCTGCCCGCCACCGCGTCGCTGCCGCCGCTGGTCGACTGGCCGGAGCGGCTGGTCGAGGCGATCAGCGGGCGCAGCTACCTGGCGCACGGCGGGCACGAGTTCGACGGCCGGCACATCGCTGAGCTGGACGAGGACGAGCTGCGCCGGCATGCGGGCGACATGGTGGAGCACGGCGTCCGGTCGGTGGCGATCTCGTCGGTGTTCTCGCCGGTGAGCAACGAGTTCGAACTGCGCGCGGCGGAGATCCTGCGCTCCGAGCTCGGTGACGACGTGGCGATCTCGCTGTCGCACGAGATCGGCCGGATCGGCCTGCTGGAGCGGGAGAACGCGACGATCATCAACGCCGCGCTCCGCGAGCTGGCCGCGAGCATCGTCGACGGACTCTCCGGTGCGGTCGCCGGCCACGGCATCTCCGCGCCGCTGTACCTGAGCCAGAACGACGGCACCTTGATGGACGTCGACTTCGCCCGCCGGTACCCGGTCGCCACGTTCGCGTCCGGTCCGACGAACTCGATGCGCGGTGCGGCGCTGCTGTCCGGCCTCGACACCTGCGCAGTCGTCGACGTCGGCGGCACGACGAGCGATGTCGGCGTACTGACGCACGGCTTCCCGCGCGAGGCGACCACCGAGGTCGATGTCGCCGGGGTGCGGACGAACTTCCGGATGCCCGACGTGCTCAGCATCGGGATCGGCGGCGGCAGCTTGGTGGCCTCGGGCAACGATGTGGTGACGGTCGGGCCGCGGTCGGTGGGCTACCGCCTGACCGAGGAGGCGTTGGTCTTCGGCGGTAAGACGCTGACGGCAACGGACATCGCGGTCGCGGCCGGCCGGGCCGAGGTCGGTGACACTTCGGCGGTCTCCGAGCTGGATCCGACGCTGGTGAAGGCGGCTCTGGCTCGGGTGGCGGCGGACATCGCGGACGCGGTCGAGCGGATGCGCACGTCGCCCGACCCGCTGCCGGTGGTGGCTGTCGGCGGTGGATCGATCCTGCTGCCGGACGATCTGCCCGGCAGCCTCGCGGTCCATCGGCCGGATCACTTCGCGGTCGCGAACGCGATCGGGGCGGCGATCGCGCAGGTCGGCGGCGAGGTCGACCGGGTGTACGCGATCGATCCCGGCCGCCGTGACGCCGTGGTGGACGAGGCGCGCCAGGAGGCGATCGACCGTGCGATCGCGGCTGGCGCCGACCCTGCGGCCGTGCGGATCGTGGACTTCGACGAGGTGCCGATCCCGTACCTGCCCGGCAACGCGACCCGCATCCGCTGCAAGGCCGTCGGCGACCTGCGCCTCGGGGAGGCATCATGAGCGCCGCCATCCCGCCATACCAAACGGTTTGGTATGGCGGCGGCGATGGAGCTCCATACCAAACGGTTTGGTATGGCGCCGGTGGCCTCCGAGCTGGGGTGGAGTGGTGGCGATGAAGCTTCGTGCTGAGGACCTGGGGTCCCTGGCCCGCGGTGCCGCTGTGCTGGGCACCGGGGGCGGAGGGGATCCGCACATCGGGAAGCTGCTCGCGCAGCAGGCCGTGCGTGAACACGGGCCGGTGGAGATCGTTGCTGTCGGCGACCTTCCGGACGATGCCTGTGTGTTGCCGGTGGCAATGATGGGCGCGCCGACGGTGATGGTGGAGAAGCTGCCGTCCGCGGACCAGATCTCGGTCGCGGTGCAGACCCTGGCGAAGTACGTCGGGAAGACGCCGACCCACCTCGCCTGTATCGAGGCCGGCGGGGTCAACTCGACCGTCCCGGTGATCGCCGCCGCGCAGCTCGGGCTGCCGCTGGTGGACGGGGACGGGATGGGCCGCGCGTTCCCCGAACTGCAGATGGTGCTTCCGACGCTCGCCGGGATCGAGGCGACCCCGATGTCGATCGTCGACGAGAAGGGCAACCGCGGCGTCTTCGACACGGTCACCAACGAATGGGCCGAACGGCTGGCCCGCTCGGCGACGATCGACATGGGGTGTTCGGCGATCGTCTCGCTGTACGCAATGACGGGCGCCGAGATCCGCGGCGCGTTTGTCGCCGGGACGCTCAGCAAGTGCGTCACGATCGGCCGGGCGATCGAGCGGGCCCAGCGTGAGCACGCCGACCCGGTCGCGGCGGTCGTCGGCGAGCTCGGCGGACGGCTCTTGCACGTCGGCAAGGTCGTCGACGTACAACGCCGTACGACGACCGGCTTCGCCCGCGGCGATGCGACTGTCGACGGGCTGGACGCGTCGCACGGTCGGGTGATGGTGCTGCGCTTCCAGAACGAGCATCTGGTTGCGGAGCTGGAAGGTACGGCGGTTGCCACCACGCCGGACCTGATCATCGTGCTGGACACCGAGACCGGCGAACCGATCACCACCGAGGCGCTGCGGTACGGCCACCGGGTCAGCGTGCTGGCCGCCCCGGCGGACGAACGCTGGCACTCTCCGGAAGGCATCGAGCTGGTCGGCCCGCGGTACTTCGGCTACGACCTCGACCCGATCCGCGCGCTGGAGACCGTATGACCGAGCGGAGCGAGGGAATCAAAAAGCACGGTGCGATTCGTGCCTCATGTCCGCCCGGAGCGAAGCGAGGACGAACATGAGCTGGCAATTGGACATCGACCACCTGAGGGATCTCGCGCGCGGTGCGGCGATCCTCGGGACCGGTGGCGGCGGCGATCCGCTGATCGGGCGGCTCCTGGTCGAGCAGGCGATCCGCGAGCACGGGCCGGTGACGGTCCTGGACCCGGACGAGCTGGACGACGACGCGTTCGTCATCCCGACCGCGCAGATGGGCGCGCCGACCGTGATCGTGGAGAAGATCCCGCGCGGCAGCGAGCCGGTCGGCGCCCTGCGCGCGCTCGAGAAGCACCTCGGCCGGACCGCCGACGCCACCATGCCGATCGAGTGCGGCGGCATCAACTCGATGATCCCGCTGCTCGTTGCCGCCCGCACCGGTCTGCCGGTGGTCGATGCCGACGGCATGGGCCGGGCGTTTCCGGAACTGCAGATGGAGACGTTCTCGGTGTACGGCGTACCGGGGTCGCCGATGGCGATCGCGGGCGAGCACGACGAGACCGTGGTGATCGACACCGGTACGGACAACAAGCAGATGGAGTGGCTGGCGCGCGGGATCACGATCCGGCTCGGCGGGGTCGCGCACATCGCGGAGTACTCGATGACGGGCGCGGAGGTGAAGCGCACCGCCGTACCGCGGACGCTGTCGCTCGGACTGTCAATCGGGCGGGCGGTCCGGGAGGCGCGGTCGGCGCACCAGGATCCGGTCGAGGCGATCCGGGCCGCGCTCGCGCCGACGCTCTACAGCCACCTGCGGGTGCTGTTCCGCGGGAAGGTGGTCGACGTGGAACGCCGTACGCTCGAGGGCTTCGCGCGCGGGCGGGCGCGGTTCACGGGGTTCGACGGGACGTCGGAGCTCGAGCTGCGCTTCCAGAACGAGAACCTGGTCGCGGAGGTCGACGGCGAGGTGGTCTGCACGGTGCCGGACCTGATCTGCGTGCTGGAGGCGGACACTGCGGAGCCGATCACGACTGAGGGCCTGCGATACGGCCAACGGGTCACCGTGGTCGGCATCTCGACGCCGGACCTGATGCGGACGCCGGAGGCGCTCGCTGTCTTCGGCCCGGCCTGTTTCGGGCTCGACGTGGAGTTCGACCCGGTCGAGCTGCGCGGCGATCTCGTCACCATTCCCTGACTCTCGGCCCGCCGTGCTGACCCCTCCGCGGCGGGCCGAGATCCCACCCGGACGTCCGCCACTGACCAACCTCGCGGCTTTCGCGACCGGCACGCTCAGGCGGCGGCCGGATCGGCCGGTCTGGCGAGTTTGGTCAGTGCCGCAGGTCCGCCCAGTGGCAGGATCGACACCATGACGACAGTCATCCGGGAGCAGGACCTGGAGGCGCTGGTTGTCGGCGTCACCCTGCTGGGCTCCGGCGGTGGCGGCGACACCGGTGCGTTCGGGCGGATGCTGCGCCGGCGGCTGGGTGACGGCGAGCTGGTACTGCGGGACGCCGCCGACATGCCGGATGCGCTGGTGAGTCCTATCGGCGTGGTCGGGGCGACCAGTGTGTTGATGGAGAAGCTGCCGAGTGGTGGCGAGTTCGACACCGCGGTACGGGCGGTCAGCCGGTGGGCCGGTGCGGACGTCACCGGGCTGATGCCGCTGGAGGCCGGCGGGCTCAACGGGCTGACGCCGCTGATCGCTGCGCTGGACCTGGGCCTCCCGGTGGTCGACGCCGATCTGATGGGCCGAGCGCTACCGCGGCTGGATCAGTTCTCGTGGGCGGTGGCGGGGCGTTCACTGACGCCCTGCGCACTCAGTGAGCCGAGTGGTCAGGTGATTGTCGTCGACAACGTCGACGCAGCCGGGCTGGAGCGTGCAGTGCGCAGCTTCGTCGCGCACACCGGCGGCTGGGCGGTGCTGGCGCTGGCGCCTACTGCGGTGGAAGCTGCGGCGGCTGACGCGGTGAAGGGGAGTCTGACGCGGGCTCTGGCGCTCGGCCGAGCTCATGCTGCTCTGGAGCCGTGGGCTACGCCGGCTGATATCGCTGACGGTCTGGGCGGTCGGCTGCTCGCGAGCGGGCGGGTGGAGCAGGTTGCCCGGCACCTGATCGCTGATGGTGGCGCTGCGTTCGGTCGCGGCAGTGTCTGCGTGGTGGACTCCACCAGCCGGGCAGTGATCCGGATCGAGACGGAGAACGAATACCTCCTCGCACTGGTCGACGGCACGCCTGCAGTCACCACACCGGACCTGCTGTGCCTGCTGGACCGCCGCACGCTGCAACCCATCGCTGTAGATGCCATCCGCACCGGCGACAAGGTGCTGGTACTCGCACTGCCAGGACCTACGTGGTGGCGCCGGCCCGACCGCCTCACCCACGTCGGCCCTCAAGCCTTCGGCCTCGCCTGCGCACCCCAGCTGCTGGAGGCATCATGACTACAGGGCGGCCGGGACTGTCTCCATCGCTGGCGGCCATGCTCACTTCACCCGGCTGGTCGGATGTCGTAGTGCTCGGTGGCGGTGGGGATCCTGGGACGCGGCTGACGGGGTCCGTGGTGGCGTTGGAGGTGTCAGTCCATCCGGAGCCGCTGGACGGCCAGGTGCTCGTCGTACTGCTCGCGGGTGATCACACCGACTGGCGGATCGATGCCCTGATCAGCCGAGCCTCGGCGGCCGGAGCCGGCGCCGTGTTGCTGGCCGGTGTCGAGCCACTGGGACGTGGGGCTCAGCTGCTCGCAGAGAGGTTGCAACTGCCGGTGCTGGGATCGCCGGACCCGCTGGCGGCACATGAGCACCTACGACGCGTCACGGCTGAGCCGGAGATCGTGCGGTCGGACCTGGTGCTCCGGGCAGTCTCGGCGCTGCGCCGGGCTAACGGCGACCTGACGTCAGTACTGCGGACCACCTCACATGTCCTGGAACGACCCGTCACGTTGGCAGGGGTCGACGGCGGCACACTCGCCGGTGAACCGCTGGAGCCCGCCGAGCGGACCGCTTTGGTCGCCGCGTTGCCTCGCGTGCCGGTGGGGTGGGCTGCGCCTTACCGGGTAGACCTGGCCAGTGGTGCTGTGCTGATCGCCGTTGCAGTGCTGGGGGTTGGGCCGGTGTGCTGGTTGGTGGCGCGGTTGCCCGCTGTGGTGCCGGCCGAGGTTGCCGCCGTACCTGAGGTGCTGGGTGTGGTTGCCCCGGCGGTGGGGGAGCGGTTGGCGTTGCGGCGGTTGGAGTTGGAGCGGGATGCGCGCCAACGTACGTCGCTGCTCGGTGAACTGCTGCAGGGTGAGCCGTCGGAGGCTACGCGTCGACGCGCGGTGGATCTTGGCTGGCAGCTCGACGGGTGGCACACGGGCATCCGGATCGGCGCGGACGGACATCTGGATGTCGCAGGTCGGCGTACCGATGTGGTGGAGGCGTTCGACGCCGAGGGTCTGCAGGCGGTCGTCGTGGAGCAGGGTGATGGGTGGTCGGCGTGGATCACCGCGGTGAGTGAACCGACCGCGACCGAGGTGCAGGAGCAAGCGGCGACGATCCGGCGGGTGCAGCGTCGGTTGGTGCAGACGGTTGATGCGTACGTCGGTGTCGGCCGCGTGCAGGCTGGTCCGAGCGGTATCGCCACCACGCTGGCCGAAGCCGGTGATGCGGCCGGGCTGGCGCGCGGACGTGCGGAAACTGGTCGCTTCCTGCACGTTGACCGGCTGGGGCTCGCTCAACTGCTGCTGGCGTGGACCCGCACCGACACCTTCCAGCCCGCTGCCCAGGCTCTCCTAGCCCCGATCAGGGATCAGCCCGGCGATCTCGTCACCACGCTGGCGGTCTACCTCGACACAGAGTCCTCCGTCGCCGAAACCGCCGCAGTACTAGGCATCCACCGCAACACCGCGGCCGCCCGAATCCAGAAGATCCAGCACCTTCTCGGCGTGGACCTCACCAACCCCGACGAACGCCTGGCGCTGCATCTCGCCTCCCGCACCACTCCTGCGGAGTAGTGCGGGAGGAGCGGGGCGGGCGACAAGGCGAGCGGCGGCCCGGCGCCTGCGACCCGCGGAGCGCGGGCACCCGGCCTGCGACCCGTAGCGGAGCGCGGGCACCCAGTCCTGCGACCCGTAGCGGAGCGCGGGCACCCCGGCCTGCGACCCGTTGCGGAGCGCGGGTGCCCCGCTACGGGGTCGGGGCGTCTTCGCGGAGTAAGCCTGCGGCCTTCAGGTCCGACCAGAGGGTGCTTGGGATCTTGGCGCGGGACAGCGCTGCGTTGGTGTGGACCTCTTCGGGAGTGCGGCAGCCGACTGCGATGCCTCCGACCGCGGGGTGGGCCAGCGGGAAGGCGAGCGCGGCGGCGGGCAGCGTCGTACCGTGTGACTCGCAGATGTCGGCGAGTTTGTTCGCCTTGTCGAGCAGGGCCTGTGCTGCCGGCTCGTAGTTGAAGGTGGCTCCCGGCACCGGACGCGGCTGCGACAGCAGACCCGAGTTGAAGATGCCGACGGCAACGACCTGGACGTTGTGCTCCAAGCATGCCGGGAGTACGTCGTCGAGCGCGTCCGGGTCGATCAACGTGTAGCGACCGGCGAGCATGATCACGTCGATGTCGATCTCCTGGACGAACCGGGTCAGCATCGCCGACTGGTTCATCCCGGAGCCGATCGCGCCGATCACGCCCTGTTCGCGGAGCTCGATCAGCGTCGGGAAGGCGGTCGCGGCCGCCTCCTCGTAGTGATCGTCCGGGTCGTGCACGAACACGACGTCGAGCCGGTCGGTGCCGATCCGCTGCAGCGAGTCCTCGATGCTCCGCAGGACGCCGTCCCGGCTGAAGTCCCACCGCCGGCGCCGGGTCGTGTCGACCGCGAATCCCTCGTCGTCGGTCGCCGCCTCGTCGGCGTGGTAGATGATCCGCCCGACCTTGCTCGACAGCACGTACGCGTCGCGCGGCTTGTCCCGCAGCCCGGCGCCGAGCCGCTCCTCGGCCAGGCCCAGACCGTAGTGCGGCGCGGTGTCGAAGTACCGCCAGCCCTCGTCCCACGCCGCGTTCACGGTGGCGATGGCTTCGACGTCGCTGACCTCGCCGAGCAGGTTGCCAAGCGGCGCACCGCCGAGCCCGACGCGCTGGTCGTCCGGGAAGAGCTTCATCAGCGCACCGCCGGCAGTCGCAGGTTCTGCATCCCGCCGTCGACGGCCAGCGCAGTACCCGTGGTCGAACCCGACAGCGGGCTGGCCAGGTAGGCAATCGCGTTCGCGACCTCGTCCGCCGACACCAGGCGACCCATCGGCTGCCGGGCCTCGAGCGCGGCCCGCTCGGCCTCAGGGTCGGACGCGACGTCGAGCAGCCGGCCGACCCACGGGGTGTCCGCCGTACCCGGGTTCACGCAGTTCACCCGGATGCCTTCGCGGACGTGATCCGCGGCCATCGCCATCGTCAGCGCGAGGACGGCGCCCTTGCTCGCGGAGTACACCGCGCGGTTCGGCAGGCCGGCAGTCGCGGCGACCGAGCAGGTGTTGACGATCGCGGCCGCCTCCGACTTGCGCAGGTGCGGCAGCGCGGCCCGGGTCACCCGGGCGATCCCGACCACGTTCACGTCGAACACCCGGTGCCACTCGTCGTCGTCGTTCGCGGCGACCGTACCCTGCGCGCCGATCCCGGCGTTGTTCACCACGATGTCGATCCCGCCGAGCTGCAGCGCCGCGGCGGCGACCGCGTCCCGGATCGAGCCGTCGTCGGTGACATCCGCGGCGATCCCGGTCAGCGGCGCGTCGACCTCGGGCTTCAGATCGAACACGACCACCTGGGCGCCGCGGGCCGCGAGCAGCTTGGCCGCCGCCAGGCCGATGCCCGATGCACCGCCGGTCACCACGGCCCGAAGGCCGGCGAAGTCCGTCACTTCTTCTCCTCTGTCAGGTCTGTCCAGATCTTGCCACCCGGGAACCGGAAGTCGGTCAGCGTCTCAGCGTCCATCTCGGCGCCGAACCCGGGCCGCACCGGTGCCACGTAGTGCCCGTCCCGGATCACCACGGGATCCAGGAAGTGCTCGTGCAGGTGGTCGACGTACTCGATCACCCGGTCCTGCATCGATCCGCTCACCGCGACGTAGTCGAACATCGACAGGTGCTGGACCAGCTCACACAGTCCTACCCCGCCGGCGTGCGGGCACACCGGTACGCCGAACTTCGCGGCGAGCAGCAGGTTCGCGATGTTCTCGTTCACGCCGGCGACGCGGGCCGAGTCGAGCTGCAGCACCGAGAGCGACCCGGCCTGCAGCATCTGCTTGAAGATCACCCGGTTCTGCACGTGCTCACCGGTCGCGACCTTGATCGGCGCGATCGCCCGCGCGATCGTCGCGTGCCCGAGGATGTCGTCCGGGCTGGTCGGCTCCTCGACCCAGTAGACGTCGTACGGCGCCAGCGCCTCGACCCAGCGGATCGCCTCGGCGACGTCCCAGCGCTGGTTGGCGTCGACCGCGATCCGGATCTCCGGCCCGACCGCCTCGCGGGCCAGCTGCATCCGGCGGATGTCGTCGTCGAGGTTCGCGCCGACTTTGAGCTTGATCTGGGTGAACCCGTCGGCGACCGCCTCGTGACACAGCCGGACCAGTTTCGCGTCGTCGTACCCGAGCCAGCCGGGCGTCGTCGTGTACGCCGGGTAGCCGCGCTCCCGCAGTACCGCTTCCCGCTCCGCGCGCCCGGGCTTCGCCTGCCGCAGGATCTCCAGCGCTTCGTCCGGCGTCAGCGCGTCGGTCAGGTAGCGGAAGTCGACCAGGTCGACGATCTGCTCCGGGGTCAGGTCGGACAGCAGCTTCCACAGCGGCACGCCGGCGCGCTTGGCGGCCAGGTCCCAGACCGCGTTGACGACCGCGCCGATCGCCATGTGCATGACGCCCTTCTCCGGGCCGAGCCAGCGCAGTTGCGAGTCGTGCACGAGCGACTTCCAGAACCCGCCGAGATCGCTCAGCGTCGCGTCCAGGTCGAGCCCGAGCACGTGGTCGCGGAGAGCCTCGATCGCCGCGGTCTCGACGTCGTTGCCCCGGCCGATCGTGAACGCGAAGCCGTGGCCCTCCAGCCCGTCACCGGCGTCGGTCCGCAGGATCACGTACGCCGCGGAGTAGTCCGGGTCGGTGTTCATCGCGTCGGAGCCGTCCAGGTCCAGCGACGTGGGAAAGCGGACGTCGTACGTCTCGAACTCGGTGAATCGTGGCATCGAGGACCCGATCTGCAGCGGTGGGCGGACTGTCGAAGGGAATCCTATAGGATATGTGGCCAGCGCGGCACCTGTCGGGGCGTGAGAACGACGGCCCCCGTTACAGTCGGTGGCGTGACTGGCGAGCGCGACGGGGTACTGCGGCTGGGCAACCGGTCGTTCGCGGTGGGTGAGTTCGCCCTGATGGCGATCGTCAATCGGACGCCGGACTCGTTCTTCGACCGCGGTGCGACGTACGCGACGGACGCGGCGTACGAGGCGATCGACCAGGCGGTCGCGGACGGTGCCGACCTGGTCGATATCGGTGGCGTGAAGGCCGGGTACGGCGAACCCGTCAGCGAGGACGAGGAGCTTCGCCGGACCGTGGAGTTCGTGGCCGGTATCCGGGCGCGCCACCCGTCGCTGGTGATCAGCGTGGACACCTACCGCAGCGGGGTCGCACGCCGGGTCGCCGAGGCCGGCGCGGATCTGCTCAACGACACCTGGGCAGGCGCCGACCCCGAACTCGTGTACGCCGCCGCGGAGGCCGGGATCGGGCTGGTCTGCAGCCACGTCGGCGGTCTCTCGCCGCGCACGGACCCGCACCGGATGGCGTACGACGACGTGGTCGCCGACGTGATCCGTACGACGACCGCGCTGGCCGATCGCGCCGTCGCAGCCGGCGTACGGCCGGACGGGATCCTGATCGACCCGACGCACGACTTCGGCAAGAACACGCTGCAGTCGCTCGAACTGACCCGCCGCCTCGACGAGCTCGCCGCGACGGGCTGGCCGGTCCTGGTCGCGGTGTCGAACAAAGACTTCATCGGCGAGACGCTGGAGTTGCCGCCGGGGCAGCGTGGCAACGGGACGCTGGCTGCGCTGAGCGTCTCGGCCTGGCTCGGCGCGCGGGTCTTCCGTGTGCACGACGTACCAGCGGCTCGCCAGGCGCTCGATTTCATCGCCGTACTGCGGGGCAGTGCGCAGCCCGCCGGAACCCGAAGGAGCCTGGCCTGATGCGTGGACTCGAGGAACTGTCCGACGAGGAACTGATCGCCGTCTACGAGGTCGAGGACCGGTCGGCGCCGCACCTGCGGGCGAACTTCGTCAGCAGCCTGGACGGCGCGGTCGAGATCGACGGGAAGTCGAAGGCGCTGTCGAGCGACTCGGACAGCCGGGTGTTCAGCATGGTGCGGCGGCTGGCGGACGTGGTGCTGGTCGGCGCCGGGACGATCCGCGAGGAGGGGTACAACCCGCTGCGGTTGTCGAAGGCGGCGCGGGAATGGCGTACAGCTGCGGGACTCGCGGAGAACCCGACGCTGGCGATCGTGTCGTCGCGGCTCGAGTTGAGCCCGGTGAACCCGGTGTTCCAGTCCGCCGTACGGCCGATCGTGGTGACGCACGAGGCGTCGCCGGCGGAGCGGCGGGAGGCGCTGGGGGAGGTCGCGGACCTGATCGTCCTGGGGGCCGGCGAGGTCGACCTGCAGGCGGTCGTCGACGAGTTAGCGGCGCGGGAGATGCCGCAGATCCTTTGCGAGGGCGGGCCGCACCTCTTGGGTGCGCTCACCGAGGCCGACCTGGTCGATGAGCTGTGTCTGGCCTTGGCTCCGCTCCTGGCGGGTCCGGGCGCCGGGCGCATCACAGCAGGTCTTCCGACGACCCTCACCCGCCAGATGAAGCTCCGGACCACCCTGCAGGCCGAGGACGACTACCTGTTCTTCCGCTACACCCGTGAGGCCTGACCCATGCCCGCTGATCGCCGGGAGGCCTAGGTCGTGCCCGTTGTCGCCGCTGCTGTCTGCCCGCATCCGCCGCTGCTCGTGCCCGAGGTCGCTTCCGGCGCAGCCCCCGAACTCGACGACCTGCGCACCGCTTGCCTGGCTGCGGTCGACGCCCTCTCCACCGCATCCACGATCGTGGTCATCGGCTCGGCGGCGCCCGCCGTACCATACGGTTTGGTACGGTTCCCGGCCGCCGCGGGCGGCTCGTTCGCGGCATATGGGGCGCCCGGAGTGCGGATCGGCAGCGGCGACCCCGTGCTCCCGCTGTCGCTCGCGATCGGCGGGTGGCTGCTGGAGCAGTCGAAAGCGACCGGGTTGCCGCGCACGTACGTCGCCGTACCGACCTCCGCGACGCCCGACGAGTGCCTGGGTCTGGGGCGGGAAATTGCTGCAGGCAACGACCGTGTCGGCCTGCTGGTGATGGGCGACGGCTCGGCCCGCCGCAGCGAGCACTCGCCGGTACATCTCCACCCGCGCGCGGAGATCTTCGACACCACCGTCGCATCCGCCTTGCAGCACAGGGATCTCGACGTACTCGCAGCCCTCGACCCCGACCTGGCGACGGAACTGCAGGCCGCCGGCCGCGCCCCTTGGCAGGTACTCGCCGGTGCTCTCGAAAGCGCTACGCTCACGCCCGACCTGACCTACAACGTCGCGCCGTACGGCGTCGGCTACCTCGTCGCAGCGTTCACCTAGATACTGACCGGGTGACTGAGGAACGGACGGGGTACCGGCGATCGGTGAAGTCGCCGCGCGGTGAGGCGCGGCGCCGCGAACTGCTGGACAAGGTCGCGGACGAACTCGGGACGAACGGCCTGGTCGACTTCTCGCTCCGGCGCGCGGCGCGGGCGGCGGGTACGACGCACAAGGTGCTCCTGTACCACTTCGACGGCGCCGAGGATCTGCTCACGCAAGCAGTCCTGCAGCTCCGCCAACGACGCATCACCCGCGCGCTCGCCGCCGCATCCGAAGGTCCCGGCGACCGCTCGCTCGCGGACCGGGTGCGCTCCATGTGGCCGACACTCATCGGCGAGGAGTCGTGGGTCCTCGACCAGGCGATCGGGCTCGCGATGTACGACGCCCCGCGGTACGCCGATCTCGCGCGGACCGCCTCGCGCCAGTACATGCCGACGCTGCTGTCGCTGTGTCCGGAGTCGTGGTCGGAGCAACGCCGGCAGGAGGTCGCCGAGTTGATCCTCGCCACCCTCCGCGGCTTCCTGATCGAGTGGCGGACCAGCGGCGACGCGGCCGGGATCGAGGCGGGGCTGGCGGCACTGACCCGCGCGCTGGAGCGTGAAGAACAGGCCAACTAAGGCTCCTGGACAGTTTGCGAACCACGTGGTTCACTTTTCTCATGCGCGAGAAAGTGAGCTTCATCAGCGGTGGGGTCGCGTGTGCGGCCTGGCACTACCCGGGAACCAACGGTGGGTGCGTGGTGATGACCGGCGGCTTCGCAGTGACGAAGGAGCCGGGGACGGACCGCTTCGCGGAGCGGTTCAACGCGGCCGGGTTCAGCGTGCTGGCCTTCGACCACCGGAACTTCGGCGAGAGCGCGGGCGAGCCGCGCCAGGTCGCCCGGATCCCCGACCAGCTCGACGACTGGCGGGCGGCGATCGCCTACGCCGCCGCGCTTCCGGGCGTCGAGCGGGTGGCGATCTGGGCGTTCTCACTTCCCGGCGGCTACATCCTTCAGCTCGCCTCGGAGGACCTCGGTATCTCCGCCGCCATCGCCCAGTCACCGAACGTAGACGGCCCGACCGTCACCCGGAACGCCTCCCGCTACCAAACCCCTGGCGCCGCCCTTCGCCTCGTAGGCCGCGCCATCCTCGACAACCTGGGCGCACTGGTCGGCCGCAAACCGCGACTGGTAGCGCTGGCCGGCCCACCCGGCACAGTCGCCCTGCTCAACACCCCCGACGCCCAGCAGACCGATGAGGCCCTGGACCCCGACAACCGCTACCGCGACTGGCAACAGACGCTCGCCGCCCGCTCCGTCTTCCCAGCTGCCCTCTACCGCCCCACTAAGTACGCCCCGAACGTCCGGTGTCCGCTCCTGTACGTCGTCTGCGAAGCCGACCAGTCAGCCCTGGCAGCCCCCGCGGTAGCCGCAGCCAAGCGCACCCCGACCGCAGAGCTCCTTCAGGTCCCCGGCGGCCATTACGCGCCGTTCCTCGACGCGCACGAGCAGGTCGTCGAGGCCGAGCTGGCTTTCCTCACCCGGCACCTTTCCGGAAAGAACCAGTCACCCAGCGCCGATAAGTCACCGCAAACCGCTGCTTAGCGCTCGATCGGAACGTCCGGCCAACGGGCCGAGGTCGCGGCCAGGTCATCGCGACCAGCTGCCCGCAACTGGTCGATCAGCTCGGTGCGGGCCGCTTGTACGACGGCAGCCGCGGCGTCGGCCGACTCGTGTGGACCGGACCAGTTGCACACGGCGTCGCCTGCGTACCAGTCGCCCGACGCGGCACGTCGTACGTGAGCTGTCGCGAGCCGGGACGCCGGAAGGTCGACACCGGCGAGCTCGACAACCGCCTCGACTGCGACCACCTCGGCGTCGAGGTCGAGCAGCGGCCGCAGCTCCAGTGCGTCGGTCAGGACGAACTCGTAGCCGTCCGGCGCACGCTCAGCCAGCCAGGCAAGGGCTTGCTGAGCGGTGTCCTCGAGGAGCCGGGCGTTGGATGGATCAGCCAGCGTGTGTACTCCGACCAGCCGCGTGTGGGTCGGGCGCAGTTCGTTCTGCCAGAGCCGCACCTGCAGCTCGTCCCGACCGGACAGCCGACGGCCCAGGATCCGCGCCAGCCCGACCACATCAAAGTTCAACTCGTCCGGTGTCCGCTTACGGCCGGGCTCGAACGGCTCTCCGGGGCGAGTGCCGCGAGTGGTCCAGGGGCCGACATGCCACCGAGTCAGAACTGTCACACCCAGACCCTAACCAAGCCTGGCCGCGGGCCTTCCGACGTCATTTCGCTCAGGGCGAAATCGGGTGTCCTGATCCGGCCGGAAAGTGTCGGTGGCCTCGGGAAGCATGCTGTGCATGAATCGACAGGCAGTGCAGACGTCACCGATGGGTAATTCCTTGTCGGTTGTCCAGTTCTGGGTCCGGAGCTAGGTTCGCTGACGTGACCTCGCCCGGTGGTTCTCCGGCGACGACTCCGATCGGCTCCCGGGCCGAAGCGGAGGGGTACGTCGCGATGGTCTGTTTCAAGCACGGTCCACCTCGGCTGTACGGCGTCGAGCTCGAGTGGACGGTGCATCACGCGGATGATCCGCACCGGCCCCTCGACGCCGGCCGGTTGAGCAAAGCCCTGGGGCTGCATGCCCCCGCGACCCTGGTGAGAGGCAGTCCGCAACTGCCGCTGAGCCGGGGCGCCCTGGTCACCGTCGAGCCCGGCGGCCAGGTCGAGATCTCAGTACCCGCGGCGGAATCGATTCCCCGGTTGATCGACGACACCGCCGCCGACGCCGCCGAGCTCACGGCGCTCCTCATGGACGCGGGCCTGATTCCCGGCGCCTACGGCCTGGACCCGTTCCGCGCACCCCGCCGCATCCTCACCGTCCCGCGCTACGCGGCGATGGAACACGCGTTCCAGCGGCTCGGACCGCACGGCCCGCGGATGATGTGCAGCACGGCGGGCCTGCAGATCTGTCTCGACGCCGGCGAACAGGACGAGACCGCAGTGCGCTGGCGCGCCCTGCACGATCTCGGTCCCGCCCTCGTCGGTCTCTTCGCCAACTCCCGCCGTCGCGCCGGTTCGGACACCGGGTGGGCCTCTGCCCGGACCGAGGCGACCTTCGGGACCTGTGCCCCGTTCACCGAGCCGCCGCCGTTGGACGGCGACCCGGCTGCGGCGTGGGCGCGGACGGCGATGGAGGCGCCGGTGCTGTGCCTGCGGCGCGGCGACACCTGGGACGCACCGACCGGCCTGACCTTCGGCGCCTGGGCGGACGGACTGGCGGACGGACAGGTTCCCGGCGGCCGACCGACGTACGACGACCTGGACTATCACCTGTCCACGCTGTTCCCGCCCGTGCGACCGCGCGGGTACCTCGAGGTGCGGTACCTCGACGCGCAGGCGGGGGACGGGTGGATCGCCCCGACCCTGCTGCTCACCGCACTGATGTCCGCGCCGATGGACCAGGTCCTGGCCGCGGCCGAGCCCGCGGCGGGTCGCTGGTTCCCGGCGGCTCGTGAAGGGCTGGCGGACAAGCTGGTCCTGCAGGCCGCGCGAGACGTGGTCGACCTCGGCACCGAGGTGCTGGACCGGACCGGTGCGGATCCCGAACTCATCGCTGCCGTCGCAACCCGGCTGCAGCGCATCGTCGACGACACCCACGGAAGGCGAGCTTCGTGAATCACCAACTATCAGACCTGTCACCGGAAGGCCTGCGTGCCTTCGTCGGCGAGCAGCTGGAGCGGTCCCGGTCGCGGACCGTGCAGCTGACCGACGCGGTCGACACCGACGACCTGGTCAAGCAGCACTCCAAGCTCATGTCGCCACTGGTCTGGGACTACGCGCACATCGGCAACCAGGAGGAGCTCTGGCTGGTCCGCGACGTCGGCGGCCGTGAGCCGCTGCGTCAGGACATCGACGAGCTGTACGACGCGTTCCAGCACCCGCGCGCGGAGCGGCCGGCATTGCCGCTGCTCGGCCCGTCCGAGACCCGCGCGTACGTGACCGAAGTACGCGACAAGGTCATGGACGTGCTTGACCACGTGAAGTTCGACGGCGGACGTGAGCTCGTCGACAACGCGTTCGCGTTCGGCATGATCACGCAGCACGAGCAGCAGCACGACGAGACGATGCTGGCCACGCATCAGCTACGTGCCGGTGCACCCGTGCTCGACGCGCCACCGCCGCCGCAGGGACGGGAGCTGCCCCGCAGGGAGGTGTTCGTTCCGGGCGGTGTGTTCGAGATGGGTACGTCGATCGAGCCGTGGGCGCTGGACAACGAGCGACCGGCGCACGCGGTGCACGTTGCGCCGTACGTGATCGACACGGTCCCGGTGACGAACGGCGACTACTTGGGCTTCGTGCTCGCCGGCGGGTATCAGGACCCGCGGTGGTGGTCCGACGCTGGATGGCAGCACGTGCAGAAGGCTTCGCTGGTCGCGCCGCGGTTCTGGTCGCACGACAACGGGGAGTGGTCGCGTCTCAGGTTCGGGCACCGGGAGCAGCTGCCGTTGGACGAGCCGGTCATGCACGTCTGCTTCTACGAGGCCGAGGCGTACGCGAAGTGGGCCGGGAAGCGGCTGCCGACCGAGGAGGAGTGGGAGTTCGCGGCGCGGTTCGACCCGGCCAGCGGCCGGACCCGGCGGTTCCCGTGGGGCGACGAGTCGCCGGGCCCGCAGCATGCGAACCTCGGCCAGCGCCACCTCAGGCCGGCACCGGTCGGTGCCTACCCGGCGGGCGCGTCGCCGTTGGGTGTCGAGCAGTTGATCGGCGACACCTGGGAGTGGACGTCGAGCGACTTCCACCCCTACCCCGGCTTCCGCGCGTGGCCGTACGACGAGTACTCGCTGGTGTTCTTCGGACCGGACTACAAGGTGCTCCGCGGCGGCTCGTTCGGAACCGACGAGGTCGTTGCCCGTGGCACCTTCCGGAACTGGGACTACCCGATCCGCCGGCAGATCTTCGCGGGCTTCCGCTGCGCCCGCGACCCGCGACCCGAGGAATTGCACACCGAGGAGCTGCACGACTGATGTGCCGCCATCTGGCCTACCTCGGCCCACCGGTCACGCTGGCGTCACTCGTCCTCGACCCCGACCATTCGATCTACGAACAGAGCTGGGCCCCGGCCGACATGCGCGGCGGGGGCTCGGTCAACGCCGACGGCTTCGGCCTGGGCTGGTACCCCGAAGGTGACGTCACCGTGTCCGGCGGCCCGGTCCGGTACCGGCGGAGCGTGCCGATCTGGACCGACGAGAACCTCCCCGGTCTGGCCGGCTCGATCCGCTCCGGCGCCGTGATCGCCGCCATCCGGAACGGGACCGTCAACATGCCGTACGGGCAGGCAGCGGTCGCGCCGTTCATGCGCGGCAACTGGCTGTTCAGCCACAACGGACGGATCCCGGGCTGGCCGGACTCGACCCTGAAGCTGGCCGAGCGCCTCCCCGTCGTCGACCTGCTCCGGCTCGACGCATCGGTCGACTCCGCGTTGCTGTGGGCCCTGATCCACAACCGTCTCACCGAAGGTGTTCCGCCGGCGGACGCGGTGGCAACCGTCGTACAAGAAGTCGAAGCGGCTGCGCCCGGTGCCCGGCTGAATGTCCTGCTGACCGACGGCGAGCAACTCGTCGCCACGACGTGGACCCACTCCCTGCACGTCCACCGGACGGCCGATTCAGTGACCGTCAGCTCCGAGCAGTTCGGTCCCCACCAGTGGACCGAAGTACCCGATCGTTCATTGCTGGTGGCTACCGCCACGACCTTGCACATCACCCCGATGGAAGGACAAGAGTGACCCTCATCGACGTACATCTGACCCCGGACTACGTGGCACGTGCGCTGCGGGAGGACGTTCGGGCGGGGTTGTCGGCGACGCCGAAGTGGTTGCCGCCGAAGTGGTTCTACGACGCGCGGGGGAGTGAGCTGTTCGAGGAGATCACCCGCCTGCCGGAGTACTACCCGACGCGGGCCGAGCGGGAGATCCTGCGCGCCCGGGCCGGCGAGATCGCGGCGATCACCAAGGCGCACACGCTGGTCGAGCTCGGATCCGGATCGTCGGAGAAGACCCGGCTGCTGCTGGACGGGCTGCGCGATCGCGGCACGCTGACCAGCTTCGTGCCGCTCGATGTGTCCGAGTCCGCGCTCCGGGAGGCCTCCGACGCCATCAACGTCGACTACCCGACGATCGACGTACGCGGTGTGGTCGGCGACTTCACCGCGCACCTGGACAAGCTGCCTGGCGAGCCGCCGCGGATCGTCGCCTTCCTCGGCGGGACGATCGGCAACCTGATCCCGGCGGAGCGCGAGGCGTTCTACACCTCGATCCGCGACGTCCTCGAGGCCGGCGAATGGCTGCTCCTGGGCACCGATCTCGTCAAGGATCCGGCCACCCTGGTCGCGGCGTACGACGACGCGGCCGGTGTCACCGCGGAGTTCAACAAGAACGTGCTGCGGGTCATCAACCGGCAGCTCGGCGCGGACTTCGACGTCGACGCGTTCGAGCACGTGGCGATCTGGGACGCCGACAACGAGTGGATCGAGATGCACCTGCGAGCCACCCGCGCGATGCAGGTGCTGATCCCGGAGATCCACCTCGAGGTCACGTTCGACGAGGGCGAGGAGCTCAGCACCGAGATCTCCGCCAAGTTCCACCGCTCCGGCGTCGAGGCCGAACTCGACAAAGCGGGCTTCACCCCGGCCGCATGGTGGACCGACAGCGAAGCCCGCTTCGCCTTGTCACTCTGGCAAGCCGTCTAGCTCCACCCCAGTCCACCCCAGCGACCCCCCCGACGCCTCCGTCCCGCGCATCCAGGCCCCATTTCCCTGGCCGACCAGCCAATTTGGCTGGCCGACCCAGCAAATGAGGGGTTCTACACCCCTACTACGGGTGTAGAACCCCTCATTTCGTGGGTCAACCAGGCAAATGCTGTCGGCATCGCTCAGCTGGGAGGAGCGAGCCGGGTGCGGGGTGGTGTCAGCCGCCCTGCTTGATCAATCCGTTGATCTTCTCGATGTACGCCGGGAGGTCGCTGACCGGCTTCTTGCCGCTGAGGATCGGCTGGTAGTTGGCGGTGGTGAGGTCGCCGACCTGCTGGGCCCACTGGGTGGTGAAGCGGACGCCGACCGTCTTCTCGGCGCCCAGGTCCGCCTTCACGGTGTCGGCGACGGTGCTCTGCTGGGCCTTGGTGAGCGCGTCGAAGTAGCTCGCCTGGGCCGGCTTGTACGCGGGCGGCGCCACCGGGGAGGCGGGCAGTACGGCGTCCCACACCTTGGTGTTGATGTATGAGAGCACCTTGAACGTCGAGTCCTGGTCCTTCGTGTACTGCGGTGTGCAGATGCCGACCGAGTCGTACAGCGTGGTCGGCGTCTGCACCTGCGGGAACGGCGCGAACCCGTACTTGACCTTCGGCTTGTCGGTCTGGAACCCGGCCGCCAGCCACTGCCCGCCGAACGTCATCGGCACCTTGCCGGCCGCGAACAGCGACTGCACGTTCGAGGCGTCGTACCCGGGCGGCGCGACCGATCCGTTCTTGATCGCGGCGACCAGCTTCTGGACGCCTTCCGTGTACTTGTCGTCGGCCTCGGCCTTCGTCGGGTGGTTCACGTTGTCGGTGAACGGCGCACCGCCGGCGGACACGGCGTACATGCTCATCGTGAACGGCCCATCCGGCGACGTGAGCTGATCGGCGACCAGTCCGTACTTCGCCCCGTTCTTGTTGGCGAGCTTCGCGGCGTCGGCGTACATCTCGTCCCACGTCCAGCCGGCCTTCGGCAACGGGAGGCCGGCCGCGGTGAAGGCGTCGGCGTTGTACCAGACGCCGTACGTGTTCATCAGTGACGGCAGCCCGCCCATCTGGCCGTCGGCGGTCTTCCAGTTGTCCATCGCGGACGACACGAAGTTGTCCGACTTGAAGTCGCCGTCGCCGTCCTTGATCTTGTCGGCCCAGTCGACCAGCAGGCCTTGCGAGGTGTACTGCTGCTCGGTGTCGTTACCGCACCAGAACAGGTCCGGCAGCTTCTTCGCCTGGGTCAGCGAGGCGAGCTTGTCGCCGTACTGGCCGCTCGGTGTGTCGAGCAGCTGGACGGTGATGTTGTCGTCCTTGAAATCGGCCAGCGCCTTCTTGATCGCGGCGTTGGTCTCGGCCGACTCCCACGTCATCACGGTCACGGTGACCGGTCCGCTGCTGGAGCCGCCGCCGGAGTCCGAGCCGCTGCAGGCGGTTGCCGCCAGCAACCCGGCACAGGCCAGGGCGGTCACACCCAATGTCCTCTTCACAGGAAATCCCCTCTATTTCTGGTTCGTGCTGCCGAGAGCGCCGAGGCCCTGGATGAAGTAGCGCTGCGCGGCGAAGAAGATGATCAGCGGCGGCAGCATGTACAGCAGGTTGGTGGCCATGTAGTAGCTCCAGTCCGGCGTCTTCCCCGCGAACGGGGAGACGAACGCCGCCATACCGACCGACAGCGGCCACTTGCCGGACGAGTACAGGTAGACCAGCGGATTCAGGTAGTCGTTCCAGGACGCCTGGAACGCGAGGATCGCCATCGTCAGCCAGGCCGGCCGGGTCAGCGGCAGCATCACGCTGACGAAGATCCGTAGGTGTCCGGCGCCGTCGATCTTGGCCGCTTCATCGATGGAATAGGGGATCGCGAGAAAGTACTGGCGGGCCAGGAAGATGAACAGCGGGTTCCCGCCCAGGAACGCCGGCACGATCAGCGGCAGCCAGGTGTCGTACCAGCCGATGCTCTTGTAGAGCTGGAACAACGGGATCAGCCCGACCACACCCGGCAGCAACATGCTGCCGACGAACAGGTAGAACCACAGCTTGCGGCCCGGGAACCGCAACCGCGCCAGCGCGTAGCCGGCCATCATCGCGGTCAGCACGCCACCGAACACACTGAGCGCGGTGATGATCATCGAGTTGAGGAACAACCGCGGGAAGTGGATCGCCTTCGGCCCGTTGACGAAGTTGCTCCAGGTCCACTCGTGCGGCAGCAACTTCGGCGGGATGTCGAAGACCGCGGTGCGGCTCTTCAGGCCGATCGTGATCATCCACAGCAGCGGCACGATCATCACCGCGCAGATGAAGATCGCGACGACGTACCACGACGTCGTACCGATCAGGCGGGGTTTCTTGCGAGCGGGCGCCCTCGTCGCCGGCTCGGTGCCGGCCGTCAGCGCGGTCGCCTCGGCGGCCTCAGTCGGAAGTGTCACTGTACGTCCAGAGCGATGAGAACTTCGCGGTCAGGGCGATCACGGCGATGATGATCACGAACAGCACCCACACCTGCGCCGAGGCGTACCCGAGCTGCGGGATCCGGCCCAGGGTCGGGAAGCCGTTGTTGTAGATCGACAGCATCAGCACATTGGTGCTGAATCCCGGCCCGCCGTTGGTCAGGATCTTCGGCTGGTTGAACGTCTGCAGCGCGGCCGTCGTCTGCAGGATCACCTGCAGCAGCATGATCGGGCTGATCATCGGCAGCGTGATCCGGAAGAACACCGACCACGGGCCGGCGCCGTCGACGCGCGCGGCCTCGTACAGCTCGGTCGGCACCGATTGCAGCGCGGCCAGGAAGATGATCATCGTCGCGCCGACGCCCCACAGCATCACCAGCACGACCGAAGGCATCGACGTGTTCGCGCTCTGCAACCACAGGCTCGTCGGCAGCCCGAGCCGGTCGAGGACCGTGTTCAGCAGTCCGACCTGCGGGTCGAGGATGAACTTCCACAACGTGATCGTCGCGATCGCCGGCAGGACGACCGGTAGGTAGGCGAGCGTCCGGACCACGCGGACCCCGGCGAACCGCTGGTTGCAGAACATCGCCAGCGCCAGCCCGAGGATCAGCGACAACGGGACATACAGGACCACCAGGTACCCGGTTGCCCGTAGCGCCGGCCAGAACGCCGGGTCGGTCGTGAACAGCCGCCGAAAGTTGCCCAGGCCAACGAAGACCGGGTCGGTCAGCCCGTTGTACTTCGTCAGCGCCAGGTAGAACGACCGGACCAGCGGATATCCCACGAAGACGAAGAACCCGATCATCGCCGGTGCGATGAACAGGTACGCCGCCTTCACGTCGGACCCGGCGTTCCGGCTCATGCCACCGCGGGCGGACCGCCGACCGACCGAAGTCTTGGCGGCAGAAACTCTACTCATGCTCCCCTCGCACTGCTCGGGAGGAATTCACCCAGCCTCCTGGACGGTAACGTTTCCAACGTTTTACTGTTGGGTGACGATGCCGTGTCGCGAAAAGGAAGTCAACCCCGTGTCCGAAACGTTTCCAACCAAGCCGGAGGTACCCCGGCCGACGATGATCGACGTCGCCCGGCGGGCCGGTGTCGGGCTCGGCACGGTGTCCCGGGTGGTGAACGGCGGGCACGGCGTCCGGGACGAGACCGCGCAGCGGGTCCGGGCCGCGATCGACGAGCTCGGGTTCCAGCGCAACGAGGTCGCACGGGCGCTCCGGCCGGGAAAGAAGTCGACGTCGCTGGCACTGGTTCTGGGTGACCTGACAAACCCGTTCTACGCGACGATCGCGAAGGCGTCGCTCGAGATCGCGGGGCAGTCCGGGTTCGCGGTCGTGCTGGGAAGTGTCGACGAGGACCCGGAGGGCGAGAAGCGCGCCATCCAGGAGCTGGTCAGCCGGCAGGTCGCCGGCCTGATGATCGTGCCTGACCAGGGCGATCACGCCTTCCTGGAAGGCGCCGGTGTGCCGGTGGTGTTCGTCGACCGCCCGGCGACCGGTATCGACGCGGACATCGTGATGGTCGACAACGAGGGCGGCGGGCGGCTCGCGACCGAGCACTTGCTGGCGCAGGGGCATGAGCGGATCGCGATCATCCTCGCCCCGTCGTACTACACGATCGGACGCCGTCTGCGCGGGTTCCGGCGGGCGCACCGGGCCGCGGGGATCGACGTCGACGAGTCGCTGGTCATCCAGTTGCCCGAGGGCAACGCGGAGGCCGCGGAGAAGGCGACCCACGAGGTGATGCTGCGGCCGGATCCGCCGACCGCGATCTTCGCGTCGACGAACTTCCTCACCGAAGGTGTACTGCGTGCGCTCGGCGAGCTCGGCAGCGAACTCGAGAGTGAGCCGGCGGTTGTCGGGTTCGACGACTTCCGGCTGGCCGACATGCTGCCGACCCCGGTCACGGTCGTTGCCTCCGACATCGCCGAGCTCGGTCGCAGCGCGGCGCGGCTGTTGCTCGACCGCGCGTCCGGCGCCGACACCCGTCCGCCGCAGCGGATCGTGCTGCCGTGCGGGCTGATCAAGCGCGGGTCCGGCGAACGCCCACCGGATTCTGCTGCCAAGAGAAAGCCTCGATGAACCGCGGACGCGCTCGCTAGGGTCGGCCTGTGTACTACGAGTCTTTCGGTGCGGGCCGTCCGATCTTCTTCCTGCCCAGCTGGGGCGGCGATGCCGGTGAAGGTCGCGACGTCCACGAGCCGGTCTTCGCGGACCGAGCGGGATGGCGGCGGATCTACGTCGATCCGCCCGGCACCGGGAAGTCGCCCTCCGTTCCGTCGATCACCGACCAGGACGGGATGCTCGACGCGATCGCCGCGCTGGTCGAGGACCTGTCCGGCGGCGAGCCGTTCGCGTTGGCGGGCACGTCGGCCGGCGGGTTGCACGCCCGCGGCATCGTCCGCCGCGACCCGACCCGCATTCTCGGGTTGTTGCTGAGGGCACCGGGCATCGTCGTCGATCGCGCCAAACGCACGCTTCCGACCGACGAACATCTCGTCCCGTCACCTGATCGGCAACGTCAGCACCAGTACTACGACGCGGCAGAGACCGCCGCGGACCTGGCCTTCCTCGGCCACATCCAGCGCGACTTCACGACGTACGCCTTGCGTGAGGATCCCGCGGCCCGCTTCGAGCGTCCGACTCTGATCGTGACGGGTCGCCAGGACACAACGGCTGGGTACGCCGACTCGTGGGCGATTCTCGAGGACTATCCACGCGCGACCTTCGCCGTACTGGACCAGGAGGATCACCTGCTGCCTGGGCCTGGTCTGGCTGTGTATCGGGCGTTGGTTTCGGACTGGCTGGACAGGGTCGAGCACCCGGACGCGTGAGGGGCGGAACGCGCGTCCGGGTGCTCGCGATCAGAAGTTGGGCCAGGCCCAACCGAGGTAGCTGTTGAAGTAAGGCAGTGCGCGCGTGCCGATCGCGCCGCTCACGCTGGTGGCCCAGAAGGTGCCGTCTCCCTTCGCGACTCCGACGTGGCCGTACGGCGCGGCCAGGTCCCAGAACACCAGGGCGCCCTTCGGCGGGTTCAGGTCGCCGCGATGCGCGACCCCGCGGGCCACGGCGTCGTTCCAGTCGGCCTTGGCGGAGGCCCAGATCGCGGTCTTGCCGTACGAGTTCTCGGCGGCCATCTCGCAGTACCCCTGGTAGGCGGTCGAGCCGCTGCGGGCGGCGTACCAGGCGATCGCGTTGTCGGCGCGCGGGTTGCTGGTGCAGAGCGGAGCGATCAGGCCGTTGCTGCCGGTGTTGACGTAGGAGTCGGTGATGTAGCCCTTGCCGGGGATGTGGTCCCAGACCAGGCTCCGGCCGTACTTGCCGGTGACGGGTTCGCCGTAGATCTGGCAGTCGATCTCGACCGGTCCGTTGGGCTGGGTGCCTACCGAGCCGAAGCTGGTCGCGTTCCCGGATCGGATGGCGACGCCTTGGCCGCTGTCGGTGACCACGGTGCCGGTGGCGGCACTGGCCGTCAGGGTGCCGGTGCCGAGGGCGGCGGCGGTGGCCAGCACGGTGGTGAGGGTGATGCGCAGGAGGGCGGTACGCATGATGTTGGTCCTTTTCGCTGGGCGACTGGCGAAGTGGCACTGATTTACAGAGAATCAGAGGGTTACCGTGTTGTCGCAGTGGGCAACGATCGTCTTGCAGGACCGGGGAGTCCGCCGTGAGGCCAGCACAGGCTCGCTTTGTGATCGGCTCCCGGATGCGCGAGCTCCGGGAAGCGTCCGGTGTGCCCTTGAGTCGCGCCGCGGCGGAGTCCGGCTGGGACAAGGGGCATCTGTCCCGCGTCGAGCGCGGCCACACCAAGCCCAGCCGCGAGCTGACCGAGTGGTACGACGCCTCGTTCGGCGCCGGCCAGTCCCTGGTGAACCAGTTGATGGAGCTCGACGCCGCCGTACGCGCCGGCCGCGACATGTCGCAGCGGGACATGCGCCGCCATGTCCAACCTGTGCTGCTCGGTGGCTCCGTGCCGATCGACCACCACCCCGACGACCGCGCCGAGTTGGTCGGGGAGACGGTCCCGGACGGCACGCGGGTCTGCCGCGATCAGCCCTTCGAGAAGACCTGGGAGATCCGCAACAGCGGCGAGCGCCCGTGGCGGGACCGCTGGCTGACCCGCCAGGGCGCCGCGGGCACGCCCGGCTGGCTCCGCTCGCCCTCCCGCTCGCGCGTCCCCGACGCCGAACCGGGCGAGACCGTGATCGTCACAATGCGCCTACAAGCCCCACCCCAGGTCGGCGCCTCAACGGCGTACTTCAAAATCACCGACGAGGCCGGCCGCCTGTACTACCCCGGCCTGGAATCCCCACCCATCTACTGCACGATCTTCACCATCTACGAGTAGGCGGCCCACTCGTGGCCGTGAACAAGGTGTGGTGGCCGAGAACAGGAAATAACCTGTTCAGGGCCTCCAGTCGGTGGTGCATGTCCCCAGACTCGTCCTCAGAGCGCGCCGAGGATCCGCTCGGCAAGGGCGTGCGGCTGGTCCAGGTCGGCCCAACTGACCCGGATGACGCGGTAGCCGCAGGCGCGGAGCCGGTCCTCGCGCCACTTCTCTGCCAGCACGACGTCGCCGATTCCGCCGTACTTCTCGGCGCCGTCGAACTCGACGATCAACCGGCCGGCCACCAGGAAGTCGACCCGGCCGATCAACCGCCCGCCCTCCTCGCGGATCTCTGCCTGCAACACCGGTGGCGGTACGCCGTGGTTGGCCATCAGCACCCGTAGCCGCGACTCGCCGACCGACTCGCTCAGCCCGTCGGCGAACCGCGCCGCCGCTCGCGCCGCCGGCGAGCCCGCCCAGAGCCGGTGGCGGTCCGCCGTCAGCACGAGCGACTCCGGAGTAACCAGACGTCGGTGAAGCGCCGCGTCTCCGAGGACGACGCCGACTTCGTACGACGACGCGCAGGCCGTCTCGGCTATGGCGCGGGCCGGTGAGACCACTCGAAGGCCGTCTACCACCGTGACCTCACCAGGCTCGAACCGGGAGCGGTGCACGTCCGTCACGAGGTCGGATCGGGCCCGGCCGGCCGGTTTGGTCACCTGGACTTTGGTCAGATCAAGACCCCAGCTGGGAAGGCCGTGCAGTACGGCGGCGGACTGATGGCTGACAACCGCTCCGCTGCCCATCCTGTCCGCTACGGCGCGAGTCCGCAGTAGGTGCATTCGCACGGCCCGGTCCCACGACTGTTCGCCGACAGGCCAGGTGCCGGGTTCGACGTACACGTCTCGGCAGAGGCGGGACCACTGCCCAGCCCGCAATCGGCGCCGCAGCTCGCTGTCGGTGTAGCCGGCCGCGAGCGCGTCGGCCCGGCTGAACCAGCCGTGTCTGGCGGCGGCGAGCACACTCAACTTCGGATTCATGCCCGTGAACATGCCGTTGATCCAGCCGTCGGACCGAGGCGAATCTTCTAGCTGTGGACAACCACAACTCGGGGCGGCGCACACCAACCGGGGGCGCAGAACAGGAAATAGCCTGTGCCAGGCCCCCACACCCTGTTCAAGCCCACCACGATCGGTGTGGCTGCCGAGGCCCCCCCACGCTGTGCAAGCCCACAACGATCGGCGTGGCTACCGGTCGGGGGAGTTGTAGTCGGCGTCGATTTCGGCGTCCAGCTCGGCTTTGCGTTTGATCCAGCGTTCGCTGAGGCCCTTCACTTCTTCGCCGATGAAGTCGATGAAGCCGAGTGAGATGCGGATGCGGCGGTGGGCGTCGGAGCCCTCTCCGGCGGCGTCGAGGACCTTGCGGAGGGACTCCGACCAGCGTGCGAGCGATGCGTCCTCGCTCATCATCGTCTGGTACCAGGCGTCGTCCTGGACGACATACACATCGCGGCGGGTGCCGGGCTCGCGCTCGCGGGTGGCCAGGCGCAGCTGCAGCAGGTAGTTGACCGCGCCGGAGACTGCGGCGGGGCTGGCCTGCAGTTGGTCGGACAGCTCGGCGGCGGTCATCCGGCCGGACACGCTGGACAGGATCGCGGCGAACACCCGGGCCGCCATCCGCGGCCAGCCTGTCTCGGCGAGCAGGTTGCCGAACTGCTCGGTGTACCGCTTGACGGCGTCGTCGTCTCGATCTGCACTCACCGCCCCATCATCCCCTCTGAGCCGTCAGGAATCCGTTAGGAAGATTCACAATCTTCTGAACGCAGTGTACGTTATGAATCATGACATCAGCCATCGTGGTCTCCGGACTGCACAAGTCGTACGGAAGTACGCACGCGCTCGATGGTCTCGACCTGGAGGTCGCGACCGGTGAGGTGCACGGATTCCTCGGCCCGAACGGCGCCGGGAAGTCCACCACCATCCGCGTCCTGCTCGGCCTGTTGCGGGGTGACGCCGGTGATGTCTCGCTGCTCGGTGGCGACCCCTGGCACGACGCTGCCAAGCTGCACCGGCGGCTCGCGTATGTCCCCGGCGACGTCAACCTGTGGCCGAACCTGACCGGTGGTGAGGTGATCGACCTGCTCGGCCGACTCCGCGGCGGGCTGGACGAGAAGAAGCGCGACGACCTGCTGCGCCGGTTCGACCTCGACCCGACCAAGAAGGGCCGGACCTACTCCAAGGGCAACCGGCAGAAGGTCGCGCTGGTGGCGGCGCTCGCGTCGAATGTCGAGCTGCTGATCCTGGACGAGCCGACCTCCGGCCTGGACCCGCTGATGGAAGAAGTGTTCCGGCAGGTCATCGAAGAGGACAGGCGCGAGGACCGCACCGTGCTGCTGTCGAGCCACATCCTGTCCGAGGTCGAGGCGCTGTGCGACCGGGTCAGCATCATCCGTCGCGGCAAGGTGGTCGAGACCGGCACGCTGTCCGACCTCCGCCACCTCACGCGTACGTCGATCCACGCCGAGCTGGCCGCCTCGCCGAACGGGCTCGCGCAACTGCCCGGCGTCCACGACCTGGATGTCGAGGGCAACCGTGTGCGGTGCGAGGTCGACACCGCACAGCTCGACGCAGTGATGCGACAGCTGTCGGCGAGCGGGATCAAGAGTCTCGTCGCGCAACCTCCGACGCTGGAGGAGCTGTTCCTGCGCCACTACGAGGACGACGTGCCGGCTGAGTCTGAGGCGGCCGTGCGGTGAACGACTTCGTCGGCACCGGGACGCTGGTGCGGCTGGCGCTGCGCCGGGACCGGTTGCTGATCCCAATCTGGATCGTCGTGTTCGTCATCTCGGCGGCCGGGTCGGCCAAGGCGTCGATCGACCTGTACTCCGACCAGAACGCGCTGGTCCAGGCCGCGCGTACGTCGAACGCGTCGCCCGCGCTCGTGTCGCTGTACGGGCGGATCTTCGACGAGTCCTCGCTCGGCGAGGTCTCGCTGTTCAAGCTCACCGCATTCGGTGCTCTGCTGGTCGGCCTGCTCGCCGGCATGCTCGTCGTACGGCACACCCGCACCGAGGAGGAGAGCGGCCGGCTGGAGTTGCTGAGCGCCGGCGTGCTCGGCCGGTACGCCGCTTTGACCGCGGCGCTGATCGTCTCCGCAGGCACTGTCATCGTCCTCGGTCTGCTCACCGCACTCGCTTTGATGGGGAGCGGGCTGGACACAAAGGGCTCGTTCGCGTTCGGGCTGATGTGGGCCGGTGCCGGGCTGGCGTTCGCCGGTGTGGGCGCTGTGACCGCACAGGTCACCGAGAGCGCCCGTGCCGCGAACGGACTGACTGCGGTCGTCCTCGGCGTCGCGTACGTGCTGCGAGCGATCGGTGACTCGTCGGCCGACGGTAGTACCCAGTGGGTGTCGTGGCTGTCGCCGATCGGGTGGTCGCAGCAGGTCCGTGCGTACGCCGGTGAC
This sequence comes from Kribbella pratensis, assembly GCF_004365355.1. Lineage (GTDB taxonomy): Bacteria > Actinomycetota > Actinomycetes > Propionibacteriales > Kribbellaceae > Kribbella. The sequence continues at coordinate 1,252,722 of NZ_SODP01000003.1, forward strand.
CGGTTCGTCGTACTGCTGATCCCGCTGGTGTTCCTGGTCGTGCTGATCGCTGCCGCGACCGCACTGATCCGGCGGCGCGACCTCGGAGCCGGACTGGTTCCACCACGTCCCGGTCCGCCGCGGGCAGCCGCGTCACTTCGGTCGCCGCTCGCATTGGCCTGGCGGCTGCACCGAGGCTCCTTCTACGCCTGGGGATTCGCGTTCCTGCTGCTGGGCTTGCTGGTCGGCAACATCGCCAGCAACGTCGACGGGTTCGTCACCAGCGACAGCGCGAAGGAGATGGTGCAGAAGCTCGGCGGCGTGGAGGGCATCACCGACGCGTTCCTGGCGACGGAGATGGGCGTCATGGGTCTGCTCGCGTCGGCGTTCGGCATCCAGGCGGCGCTCCGGCTCCGCTCTGAGGAGACTGCGCTGCGCGCCGAGCCGCTGCTGGCCACCGACGTCACCCGATCGCGCTGGCTCGGCAGCCACGTGCTGATGGCGCTGCTCGGGACCGGCGTACTGATCCTGGTCGCCGGACTCGGCTCGGGCATCTCGAGTGGTGCGTCGCTCGGCAACATGGGTCGCCAGGTGCCGCGGATGCTCGGCGCGGCCGCCGTACAACTGCCTGCGATCTGGCTGGTCACCGCGCTGGTCGTCGTCCTGTTCGGCTTCGCGCCGAAACTCGTCACCGGCGGCTGGGCCCTGTACGGCGTGTTCCTGCTGATCGGTCAATTCGGCGAGATCTTCAACCTGCCGCAGTGGATGATCAACCTCAGCCCGTACGGCCACACCCCACGCCTGCCCGGCGGCGACTTCTCCGTCACGCCGGTCCTGTGGCTGACCGCGATCGCCGCCGCTCTCACCCTGGCCGGCTTCGCCACCTTCCGCCGCCGCGACATCGGCTGACGCCCGTTGACGTCAGCTGACTTCGGCTGACTTCGGCTGACTTCGGCTGACACGGACCGCGCTGGTCTGAGGGGTCCAGCGCACCACGGCCCGCCCGGCACCTCACCGGGCGGGCCGTCTTGTCTACGATCGGTGGGTGTTGAGTGAGCGACTGGCTGAGTTCTGGGCCGAGCGGCATCTGTGCGTGCTGAGTACCGTCCGGGCGGACGGAACCGTGCACGCGACGCCTGTCGGGGCGACGCTGGACGTCGAGGCGGGGCTCGTGCGGGTCATCTGCTCGGGTACGTCGTACAAGGCGCGCGCGATCCGGCGGCTGAGGGAGGCTGCGGTCGCGGTGACGCAGGTAGACGGCCGGCGCTGGAGCACGCTCGAAGGGCGGGCTGTCGTGAGCGACGACCCCGAGCGCGTACGTGATGCCGAGCGCCGCTACGCGAAGCGCTACAAGGAACCGCGAGTGAACCCGCAACGCGTGGTCATCGAGATCACGATCACCAAGGTCCTCGGCAATGCCTGACCCTGACCCGATCACGGTCGTCGGCATCGGCGCCGACGGCTGGCAAGGCTTGTCACCCGCAGCCCGCGCCGCCGTTGAGTCGGCCGACGTCGTCATGGGCAGCGCCCGCCAACTGGCCCTCGTCCCGGACGGCTTGCATGTTGCCTGGCCTTCGCCCCTGTCCGAGGCGCTGCCAGGGTTGCTTTCGCAGTACGCCGGGCAGCGGATCTGCGTGCTGGCAAGCGGCGATCCGACGTTCCACGGCATCGGCACGACCCTCGTGCGGCTGCTCGGCGCTGACGCCGTAGAGATCATCCCGCATCCGTCGAGCGTCTCGTTGGCGTGCGCGCGACTTGGCTGGCCGCAGGATCAAGTGCAGGTGGTGAGCCTGGTCAACCAACCGGTCGAGCGCGTCCACCCGCACCTCCAGCCCGGTCGACAGCTGCTCATCCTCAGCCGAGGCGCCCAGACTCCGGTCGAGGTCGCCCAGCTGTTGGTTGCCCGCGGCTACGGCTCCAGCGAGTTCACCGTCCTTGAACAGCTCGGCGGACCGACCGAGCGCGTACGACGGTCGCGCGCCTCCGAGTGGTCCGAGGACGTCGACGCGCTCAACGTGATCGCCGTCGGCTGTGAAGGTCCCGTCCTCTCGACCGCACCGGGCCTGCCCGATGACGCCTACGAGAACGACGGTCAGCTCACCAAGCGCGAAGTACGCGCGGTCACCCTGTCGCGACTCGCGCCCGCACCCGGGCAACTTCTCTGGGACGTCGGCGGCGGCGCCGGCAGCATCGCGATCGAATGGTCCCGCCATCATCCGTCCTGCCGGGCGATCGCCATCGAACGCGACTCCGATCGCGCCAAGCGACTGGAACGCAACGCCGCCGCACTCGGTGCGTCAGTCACTGTCGTCGAAGGGGCCGCACCCGCAGCCCTCGACGGCCTCGAGGCCCCGGACGCGATCTTCATCGGCGGGGGAGCGACCGCGGTCGGCATGTTCGACGCCTGCTGGAATGCACTCAAACCCGGCGGCCGCTTGGTGACGAACGGTGTGACGCTCGAGACCGAGTCCCTCATCGCCGACTGGTACAAGTCCCACGGCGGCGACCTGGTCCGTCTCTCCGTGCAACGCGCCTCCGCCGTGGGAACCATGACCGGCTGGCGCCCAGCCATGCCGGTCACGATCTGGAGCGTGGTGAAGTGACCGTTCACTTCATCGGGGCCGGCCCGGGTGCTGCCGATCTCATCACCGTGCGCGGGCGCGACCTGATCGCGGCGTCGCCGGTCTGCTTGTACGCCGGCGCGCTCGTCCCCATCGAACTCCTGGAGCACTGCCCACCCGGCGCCCGCAAGATCGACACCGCGAACCTGACCCTCGACGAGATCATCGCCGAACTCGCCACCGCCCACACCGCCGGCCAGGACGTCGCCCGCCTCCACTCCGGCGACCCCTCCGTCTTCAGCGCAATGGCCGAACAGATGCGCCGTCTCGACACCCTCGACATCCCGTACGACGTGACGCCCGGCGTGCCCGCCTACGCCGCCGCGGCAGCATCCCTCGCCCGTGAACTGACCGTCCCCGAGGTCGGCCAAACGGTCATCCTGACGCGTATCGGCGGCAGCGCGAGCGCCATGCCCGTCGGCGAAGACCTCCCGAGTCTCGGCGCCAGCCGGTCGACTCTCGTCCTCCATCTCGCCGTCCAACAGATCGACCGGGTCGTCGACGAACTGATCCCGAACTACGGCCGCGAGTGCCCGGTGGCCGTCGTCGCCCGCGCGTCCCGCGACGACGAACTGATCCTCCGCGGAACCCTCGCCGACATCGCCGGCCAGGTGAAGTCAGCGAACATCCGTCGTACCGCCGTCATCATCGCCGGAAAGGTGCTCTCAGCAACGACTTTCCGTGACAGCCATCTCTACTCGGCAGACCGGACGCGATGAAGGTCCTGCTCCTCGGCGGCACGGGTGAAGCGCGGACCCTTGCCGAGCTCCTGACCGCCGAGGGCATCGATGTCGTGTCCTCGCTGGCTGGACGTACGACTGACGCGCGGCTGCCTCTCGGCGAGGTCCGGAAGGGTGGGTTCGGCGGCGCCGACGGGCTCGGCGACTGGCTTCGCGAGCATCGGGTCGACGCGATGATCGACGCTACGCATCCGTTCGCCGCGACGATGACTGCGCACGCAGTCGCCGCGAGCCGCGACACCGGCGTACCGCTGGTTGTTCTTCGCCGTCCGGGCTGGACGCCCGGTCCTGGCGACAACTGGCACTGGGCCGAGTCCGCGACCGCTGCGGCTGGGCTGCTTCCGGATCTCAGGATCAAGCGCGTCTTCCTCACGATCGGACGGCAAGGCCTCGACGCCTTCGCGACCACCGGGCTCTGGACGCTCGCTCGCTGCGTCGACCCGCCCGAACCCCGCCCCACCTGGTGCGCGCTGGTCCTCGCGCGCGGTCCGTTCACGCTCGCCGACGAGCTGGGGCTCCTCCTCCAGCACAACATCGACGTCCTGGTCACCAAGGACAGCGGCGGCCCGGCCACCTCGGCCAAACTCGACGCCGCCCGCGAGCTCCACCTCCCGGTCGTCGTGATCCGCCGCCCACCGCTTCCCACCGACCTCACGACCGTCGAGTCCGTCGACCAAGCCGTCGAGTGGGCCGTTCAGCGGGCCGTTTAGCGGGCCGTGCACGCGCGGTGCGGTGAGGGCCGTGCATGCGCGGTGCGGTGAGGGCCGTGCATGCGCGGTGCGGTGCGGCGTGCGGTGGCCGTTCAGGGGGTCCTGCGGCCCACCTGGCGGCAGCGGGGCCGAGCCTCGGTAGATTGACGTCCATGGGGATTCAGATCGCGCCTAGCATCCTGACCGCCGATTTTGCCCGCCTGGCTGACGAGGCTGCTGCGGTGTCGAACGCGGACTGGCTGCATGTCGACGTGATGGACAACCACTTCGTGCCGAATCTGACTCTCGGGATGCCGATCGTCGAGTCGCTGGCGAAGGCGACCGACTTGCCGCTCGACTGTCACCTGATGATCGAGGACCCGGACCGCTGGGCGCCCGGGTACGTCGAGGCGGGCGCTGCGAGCGTCACGTTCCACATCGAGGCCTGCCGGGCGCCGATCCGGACCGCGCGGGAGATCCGATCCAAGGGAGCGCGGGCTGCAATGGCCCTCAGGCCCGCGACGCCGATCGAGCCCTACGAGGACCTGCTGCCGGAACTCGACATGATCCTGATCATGACTGTCGAGCCCGGCTTCGGCGGCCAGAAGTTCCTCGACATCTGCGTACCCAAGATTCGCCGCACCCGCCAACTGCTGGACAAGCACGGCCTGGACCTGTGGATCGAGATCGATGGCGGTGTCTCGGCCGACACCATCGAGCGGTGCGCCGAGGCGGGCGCCGACGTGTTCGTGGCCGGCTCGGCCGTCTACGCGGCGGACGACCCCAACGCGATGGTCGACAACCTACGCACGCTCGCTGAGCAATCCACCGGCCGGTAGCTCCGGCCCGACGGGCGCCGTTGACTCCGCCGTCGACTCCGCGTCCGAGTGTCGCCGCGCCGGCGATTCCGCCCCTGAGTCCGACACTGAGTCCGACACGGAGTGCTGCGCCGGCGGCACGCGGAGCAGCAACACCACCGACGCGCCGGCGAGTACCGCGGCCAGCAGCCACACGTACCGCACGCCGAACCCCTCGATCACCGCACCCGAGACAGCGGCCCCGATCGCCGCGCCGCCCATCGCCGCGCTGCCCATCCAGCCGAACACCTCGGTCCGCGCCACATCCGGCGTCAACGCACCGAGCCGCTCGTACAGGGCGCCGATCGCCGGCGCCAACGTCAGCCCCGCCACAAACAACGCAATCCCCAACGACACCGACGACCAAGTCGCGAACACGCACAACAGCATCCCCGCCGCCACCAGAGCAGCCCGCCGCCACAAGTACGACGTACGCCGACCAGGCAATGCACCCGCGACAGCGCCACCGACGAGGCTGCCGAACGCCCAGACGGCCTCGAAGATCCCGGCGATCAGCCGTTGACCGTGCTCGTCCGCGAACGCGACGATCCCCAGCGAGATCCCGTTGAACGAGGTCACCCAGAGGCCGAACGCGAGGATCAACGGCAACCGATACCGATGCCAGAGCAACTGCCGCGCAGTCACCTTGGTGTGGTGATCGTGCGGGATCGGCTTGGGTTGTCGAAGCGCATACCACCAGATGAAGACCGCTGACATCGCCGCCGCGAGGAGCACGCCGAGTCGTGGACTGGCCACGCTCACAGCCGTCGCGCCGAGCATCGGCCCGACCATGAACAGCAGCTCCTGCGCCGTCGCATCCACGGAGTACGCCGTCCGCAGTGCCGGGCCCTGCACCACCCGAGGCCAGGCAGCGCGCAACGTCTGCATCACCGGAGGCACCAACGCACCCGCGACCACCGCCAACGCAGGCAGCAACCGATGCAGCCCGGCCGGTAGCAACGCGATCGCGACCAGCGCCACACTCCAGGCGATCCCGGTCACCAACAGCACGCCCCGCGGCCCGCGCCGATCCGCGGCCCGCGACCACATCGGACCGGCAATCGCCGTGCCGATCGAGTACGCCCCGGCCACCACACCGGCCCAGCGGAACGAGCCACTGGCGTCCTTGGCGAGAAAGGCGATCGGCACCATCGTCGCGAGCATCGGCAGCCGCGCGAGCAGCGAAGCCACCAGCAGTGACATCACGCCGCGTGCTCGCCACAACTCTCGGTACCCGGACAACTCCATGCCCCGCATTCTTGCCGCCTCCACCGACAGTTTCCGCCCGGCCACTACGATGAGCCGGTGAGCGAGCACAAACCGGTCGAGAGCTGGCTGACGGACATGGACGGCGTGCTGGTGCACGAGGAGCGCGCGATCCCCGGAGCCGGCGAGTTCATCGCGGCGCTGCAGGCGTCCGGGAAGAAGTTCCTCGTCCTCACCAACAACTCGATCTTCACGCCGCGCGACCTCCATGCCCGTCTGCTTGCCGCCGGCATCGACATCCCGGAGACGGCGATCTGGACCAGCGCGCTCGCGACCGCCCAGTTCATGGACGACCAGCGTCCGGGCGGCACGGCGTACGTGATCGGCGAGGCGGGCCTGACGACCGCGCTGCACGAGATCGGGTACGTCCTGACCGACCGCAACCCCGACTACGTGGTCCTCGGCGAGACCCGGACGTACTCGTTCGAGGCGATCACCAAGGCGATCCGGCTGATCACCGGCGGCGCGCGATTCCTCGCGACCAACCCCGACCCGACCGGCCCGTCGCAGGAGGGCCCGCTGCCCGCGACCGGCTCGGTGGCCGCGCTGATCACCCGGGCGACCGGTGTCGAGCCGTACTTCGTCGGCAAGCCGAACCCGCTGATGATGCGCAGCGCGCTGAACCGGATCGAGGCGCACTCCGAAACCAGCGTGATGATCGGCGACAGAATGGACACGGACATCATCAGCGGACTCGAGGCGGGCCTGCGCAGCGTGCTCGTGCTGTCCGGTTCGACCGGCGAGCACGAGGTCGAGCGGTTCCCGTACCGCCCGACCCGGATCGTCGAGTCGATCGCCGACGTCGTACCGCTGGTGACCGCCCTGGCTTAGGGCCCTGGCTTAGGGCACTGAGTCGGACTAGCAGGTCAAGGTGCGGAAGCCGTACCCCTGCGCCTTGAGGGTCTTGAGGATGAGCGGCAGCGCGGCGATGGTCTGACTGCGGTTACCGCCGCCGTCGTGCATCAGGATCACCGAGCCGCTGTGGACGTTCTTGATCACGCGCTGGACGATGGCCGTCGTGCCCGGCTTGGTCCAGTCGCGCGAGTCGACGGTCCACACGACGAGGTCCTTGCCCAGCGCCTTCGCCCGTTGCTGGACGGCTGCGTTCACCGCGCCGTACGGCGGTCGCAGGCAGCCCGGCGTACTGCCGATCTGTGCGCGGATCGCCTGGTCTGTCGACATGATCTGCTGCCGGAACGCAGTTGCGCTCAGCTTGCGCAGGTCAGCGTGTGTCCAGGTGTGGTTCTCGACGCTGTGGCCGGCGTCGTGGACGCGCTTGGTCAGCTCGGGATGCTTCTGGATGTTCTGCCCGACCTCGAAAAACGTCGCCTTCGCGTCGTACTTCGCCAGGATCTCGAGCACCTTCGGGGTGTACTCGACATCGGGGCCGTCGTCGAAGGTCAGGACGACGTACTTGGTGGGTAGCGGAGTCTTGGTCGGCGTGGCCGTGGCTGTGGCCGTCGCCGGGGCCGCGGCAGGCGGTGCGGGCGTGGCTGGTTTGGCGGGTGACTTCGCGGCCGCGACCACGACCGTGCCGATCACCGCGCTCACCAGCATCATCATCGCCAGACCGATCATCCGGTTCCCGGCGCGCGTCAAGCGAACATCCATGCGTCCCCCAGGGCGGTGGGTGGCTCACTCCTCCCGTCCACCCTGGGCACGATCCCGCCGAAAGCCAGCGCCCACGCCGCTGCCGCGTCAACAAGTAACGAATACCGGACGCCTGTCAGTGACACCACAACGGGTAGAAGAGATATCCCCGCGCTTTGAGCACCTTCAGGATCTTCGGAAGCGCAGCGACGGTTTGACTCCGATTGCCGCCGCCGTCGTGCATCAGGACCACGGATCCGCTCCGCACCTTCGCCAGGACCCGGCGCACGATCACCGATGTACCGGGCCGGCTCCAATCAGCCGGGTCAGCGGTCCAGAGTGTGAGCTTCTTGCCGAGCATGGCAGCTCGTTTCGCGACCACGCGGTTCGTCGCGCCGTACGGCGGTCGCAGGCACCGCGGGGTGTAACCGGTCTGTGCCCGGAGGTAGCGGTCGGTCGTGCGGACCTGGTACTTGAACGTGGCCCAATTGACCTTGGTGAGATTCGGGTGCGACCAGGAGTGGTTCTGCACGCTGTGGCCGAGCTGATCGACCCGCCGGGTGACGGCCGGGTACCGCTTGACGTTCTGGCCGACCTCGAAGAACGTCGCTCGGACGTGGTAGGCCTGAAGGATCTTCAGGATCTGCGCGGTGTAGCGCGCGCTCGGTCCGTCGTCGAAGGTCAGATAGACCCACTTCGGCTTCACCGCCTGCCTCGCCGGCTGCCTTGTCGCCGTGATGTGTGCGGTCGGGGCGGGTGGTGGCTCGGTGCTCACCGTCAGGCCCAGCATCGCTGTCAGCCCGACGGCGAGCACCGCCGAGATCGTCGATCGAGGATGTCTCACCATAACCCCCAGCCATGGTCGGCCCGGCCGCCGGGCCCGACTCCATAGTGGCCCTCGGCAACCATTTACGCCAGGCCCCGCGGCCCGCGCGATCGCGACCCGCTCAGCCGTGATGTTGTTCGTAGTGGGCCACGGCGTCCGCGGTTCGGCCGGTGCCGTAGGCCAGGAGTAACTCGGCCAGGGCCGGTGACTCCGGAGCGATGGCGGCGGCTGCCCGCTGGAGCTCGTCGGTCGACGCGACCTCGCGCAGCAGGTCCTGGATCGCTCTCACGATGGTCCGGGCCGGGACGGCGCCGTCGTTGGGTGGCATCACGGCCGCGGCGGGCCAGGCGGATTGCGTGCCGGACGCAACATGCGCCCCGGCGACCCCTGGCGGCTGAGCTCCGAGCCCTGGCGGAGTCGCGTACGGCGGTGTGCCGCCTTGGGCCGGCGACTGCGTGGTCGGTCCGGAGGTGGTGAGCGCGCCGTTCGTCGCCCGGATCCGGTCCACCGCGTCTGGAATGTCAAACTCCTGGATCTCATGGGTGATCACCAGGTCGGCGAGCTCCGACGCGGCGCGCAGCCGTGACATCACCGCCGGGTTGCCGATCTTGACCCGCTGGGCGCTGACCAACTGCGACAGCATCGGCGCTGACAGTCCGATCACCTGCGCGAGCCCGCCTTGGGTCAGCCCGAGCGGAGCCAGCACGCGTCGTACAGTCTCCCCGAGCGGCTCGCCGTACAGCTCGATCTGCTGCTGGATGTTGTGCGCCGTCTGGTCCATCGGTCTACCCCTTCCACCGCTATCGCATCGCGATTGCAAACATCTTCGCACTTGCGAACAGAGATTTCCAGCCAGGATTCGACTTGACATTTGCAATCGCAAACTGTCAGGGTTTGCGGCAGCGAATTTCACTGGAGGACACGATGACGACTCACCAGGGACACCGCCGCCGCCCCGCGGTGTGGGCGCTCCTCGCCATCACACTGACCGGCGTGCTGGCCGGGCTGACGACCGGATCCGCCGTGGCCGACCCTGCTCCGTCCGGCGGCAAGCTCGTCCTGGTGCTCGACTCGTCCGGCTCGATGAAGGAGCCGGCCGGCGACGGGCAGACGAAGATCGCCGCAGCCCGGACCGCCCTGACCCAGGTGGTGACCAAGCTCCCGACGGCCGCCGAGGTCGGCCTGCGGGTGTATGGCGCGACCGTGTTCAAACGCACCCAGCCCGGTGCCTGCACCGACACCCAGCTGACCGTCCCGATCGGCACGAACAACCGGCCCCAGCTGCAGGCCGCGATCGCGAAGTACAAGCCGTATGGCGAGACTCCGATCGGCTATGCGTTGCAGCAGGCGGCCAAGGATCTCGGCCCGGTCGGCCAGCGCACCATCGTGCTGGTGTCCGACGGCGAGGCCACCTGTGCGCCGGATCCCTGTGTGGTGGCGCAGTCGATCGCCAAGCAGGGCATCGAGCTGAAGATCGACGTGGTCGGGTTCCGCGTCGCCGGGAAGGCCCGCACGCAGCTGCAGTGTGTCGCTCGTGAGGGCCGCGGCGACTACTACGACGCCGACTCGACGCTCGACCTCGAGGCCGGCCTGGATCGGCTTTCCACCCGAGCCTTCCGCCCGTTCCGCATCTCCGGTACGCCGGTCCACGGCGGACCGCAGCAGGAGGGCGCGCCAACTCTTGCCCCGGGCCACTACTCGGACACCTTCGGCAACGACCAGACCGCGAAGTACTACCTGCTCAAGCGGACGATGGCGAACTCCACGCTGCGCGCTGGAGTCAGCTTCCGGCGGCCTTCGGGCGGCAGCTTCGTGCTCAAGGCCGAGGTTTTCGTGAAGACCATCGGTGGTGAGAACTGTGGCTGGAGCTATCCGCTCGCGTTCGACGGGGATCAGGGCATCGCGACCGGCGCCGCCTCCAGTTGGACCGGTGACTACCCCAAGGGCTGCTCCACCGACGATCAGTTGGTGCTGACGGTCTCCGCCGGTGACGCCTTCCGCGAGATGAAGGGCGTTCCGTACGAGCTGCGCGTGGACGAGGAGCCGCCGGTCGAAGCCACCACTCAGCTGCCGCCCGAAGCCGATGACCCGACCTGGACGCCGATGCCGGGTGTCACTCCGCGGGCGATCGTTCCAGGCTCGAGCTTCGCCGATGCGCCGCTCATCACCCCGGGCAGCTTCAAGACGACGCTGATGCCCGGCGAGGTGCAGCTCTACCGGATCAAGGCCGACTGGGGCCAGCGCATCCAGGCGCAGGCGACGGTGCCGAAGCTCGGGGCGGCGACCGCGAAGGCGATCGACGGGATCCGGTACCTCGACATGGGGCTGATCTCACCGCTGGGCGAGGACGTCATCGCCACGTTCGCCAAGCAGGTGCCGGGCAACGTCGGCCGGCGTGGGGTGCTGACCAAGGACGGGGTCGTCAAGGCGAACACGACCAAGGAGATCCGGTACCTCAACCGCGACGGCGCGAACACCATGGACAAGGGCACGGCGGTGCCCGGTGAGTACTACATCGCGCTCTCCGTGACGCGCAAGGACGACGACAAGCCGTTCGCCATCCCGATGACGCTGACCGTCGCCCTGGAAGGCACGGCCGGGACGGGCAAGCCGACATACGTCGACGGCGCGACTCCTGTGTCGGGCGACTCGATCACACCGACGCCGACTGCGCAGCCATCGGCCTCGGAGACGCCCGGTGACGGCAACAAGACTGAAGCCGGCGGTCCGATCCAGGGCGGCGCGGACTCAGGCGACGGCACTCCCGTCGGCCTGATCGCGGGCCTCGGTGGCGGGGGCGTGCTCCTGCTGCTGATCGGGGTGCTCGTCGTACTCCGTCTCCGCGCGAAGCCTGCCGCCGCGCAGGCCACCGGGACCTCGCAGCACGGGCAGCACCAGTACCCATCGCAGTACCCGAACCAGGGAAGCTACCAGCAGTATCCGAACCAGGCTGGCCAGCCGCAGTACCCGAACCAGGGTGGCCGGCAGCCCTACCCGAACCAGGGCGGCCAGCCGCCGCAGCAGCCGCCGCACCGTTAATCCAGTGCATGCCCGCCCGGATCACCGCTTGGTGTTCCGGGCGGTGGGTTTCCGGGCGTGGGCGGTTGGGGCGGTAGGTTCTGGCGGGTGGAGGCGTTCGCCGGGCGGTATCAGCTGATCGACCTCGTCGGGACCGGAGGCATGGGTTCGGTCTGGCGGGCGTGGGACCTGCGGCGGGCCGCGTACGTGGCGGCGAAGGTGCTGGGACAGCACGATGCGGCGACGCTGCTGCGGTTCGTGCGGGAACAGTCGCTGCGGATCGAGCACCCGCACGTCGTGGCTCCGCACGGATGGGCCGCGGACGACGACAAGGTCGTGTTCGCGATGGAGCTGGTTCGGGGCGGGTCGGTCGCGACGCTGCTCGGCGATCATGGTCCGTTGCCTCAGTCGTACGTCGCCGTGCTGGTTGATCAGCTGTTGCACGGGCTGTCCGCGGTGCATGCGGCCCGCGTCGTACATCGGGATGTGAAGCCGGCCAATCTGCTGCTCGATGCCACTGGTACCGGACTGCCGCGTCTGCGCCTGTCGGACTTCGGCGTCGCCGGCCTCCTCGACGAACCGCGCATGACCCGCCACAGCACGATCCTCGGCACGCCCGGGTACCTCGCTCCGGAACAGGTGGCCGGCGCGGACCCGGACCCCCGCCAGGACCTGTACGCCGTCGGCGCCGTCACAGCCGAACTCCTCACCGGCGAGCGCCCCGGCACAGCTGGCCAACTTCCGGACCTCGACGGGGCCCTGGGCGAGTTCGTCCGTCGCTTGACGGCGAAGAACCCATCCGAGCGCCCCGACTCCGCAGCCTCCGCCGGGCGCCTGCTGGCCGCGACCGGCGCCGTACCTCCCCCAGGAACCGAGCCATGGGCCCGAGACCCCGACGCCCCCGAGGTCTTCGACCAGCTCCCACCCCTCCCACCGAACTGGACCTCCTCCGGCTCACGCACGCACCAACCACCCCCAACACCCAGCACCTCGAACTGGACCCCTGGCAGCCCCCGCGCCCACCAGCCGTCGCCAACACCCAGCGCCTTGAGCTGGACCCCCGACAGTTCGCGCGCCCACCAGACGTCGCCAACACCCAGCACCTCGAACGCGGGATCCGGGCAAGCGGCCGCGCAAGCCGCTACGCGCGGTGTCGCCGCACCCCTTGTGGGCGAAGCTTCCACCTCCCAGCCGCCGGCTGACGAGCCACCGCTGCACCCGTCTGGAGCCCCCGCGGCGGGGACGCGGCTGCGTTCGTCTGGTGCTGCCGCGGCGGGGACGCCGCTGCGTTCGTCTGGTGCTGCCGCGGCCGGGACGCCGCTGGGCTGGTCTGGTGCTGCCGCGTCAGGGATGCCGGTGGGGTCGTCTGGAGCCGCTGCTGCCAGGGCACCTGCGAGCTCGCCTGCAGCTGGCATGCCTGCTTCTGTGGGTGAGGTCGCTTCTGGTTCCTCGGAGAGGGTTGTCGCTGCCGGTGTGCCGGCACGCGTGAATGCAGTCGCGTCGGCTCCTGCTGGGGCGCGGGTTCTGCGGGTGGTTGCGGTTGGGTGTTTTGTGGGGGCGGTCGCGTTGTTGGGGAGTGCAGCCTGGTTGCTGTTCCGGTGAGGGGTAATTCACGGGAACAGGTCGGGTGGGGCGTGGAAGACTGTCGGTGATGGGTTCGACAGTGGTCGCTGGGGCGAAGAGTGACCGGGTGCGGCTGATGGTGGCTGCGCTGGCGATCACTACGACGGTTGGGTACGGCGTACTCACCTATGCATTCAGCGCCCTGCTCGGGCCGATGAGCGCGGAGCTGTCCATCTCCACCACCACGGCGGTTGGAGCGTCGACCACCGCAGTACTTGTGAGCGGTCTGATGTCGATACCAGTTGGGCGTCGGCTGGACGTGCGGGGTGGGCGCGGGCTGATGTCGAGCGGCTCGGTGCTGGCTGCCATCGCCGTACTGGGGTGGTCGCAGGTCCAGGACGTCGCTCAGTTGTACGCCGTGTTCGTGGTGATCGGCGTTGCCTGCGCGATGGTCTTGTATCCGCCCGCGTTCGCCGTCGTGGTCGCCGTCGCCGAGCCCGCCAAGCGGACGAACTCCATCCTCACGATCACGCTGGTCGGCGGGTTGGCCAGTTCGATCTTCCTGCCGCTCACCGGGTACCTCGCCCACGCGCACGGCTGGCGTACGGCGCTGATCATCTTGGCCTGCACCCTCGCCGCGATCACCGTCCCGCTCCACCTCCTCGCCATCCACCCCGGCCCACCACGCCCTGTCGACCGCCCTGTCGACCGCCCTGTCGACCGCCCTGTCGACCGCGCCGCCGACCGCGCCGCCGACCGCGCCTTCGACGGGCCAGCCGACAGTGCGGAGCTCGGTGCGAGGCGGGCGGGTTCGCCCCGCAGGGTGCTTCGGGATCCTGGGTTCTGGGTGCTTGCGGGAGGGTTCGTTGTGCATAGTGGGGCGCTGGCGGTTATCTCCGTGCACCTGGTGCTGTACCTGGTCAGCCTCGGCCACCCGCCGGCTCGAGCGGCCAGCCTCGCGGGCCTACTTGGGCTGATGTCGGTGACTGGCCGCCTGGTGACCAGCGTGTCCGCGCGGTGGTTGCCGATGGCGACGATCACTGCGCTGATCCTGTCCATCCAGGCAGTCGCGATCGCTCTGCTGCCGGTCGTCGGGCGCCAGGTCGCGGGGGCGATCGGGTGCCTGGTGCTGTTCGGGCTCGGGTTCGGGGTGTCGTCGATCGCGACACCGGCGATCCTGCTCGAGCGGTACGGCGCGGCCGGGTTCGGGACGATCGCCGGGATGCTGGGTACGCCGACCACGATCGCGAAGGCGCTCGGACCGCTCGGCGGCGCCGGGCTGGCCGACGCGTTCGGGTACCGGCCGCTGGTCCTCGCCGTCGCGGTGGCGTGCGCGGTGGCAGCGGGCGCTCTGGCCCTCACCCGGCGGATCGCGCCGAGCCGGCATCAGGTGGAGGAACGGACCACGATGTGACCTGGGTCGTGGTGCGGGTTGCGGGGAGGGGCATACTTGAACCACGAGTGAACCCACTCGCGTGCTCCGGGGTCGGTGTAATTCCGAGCCGGCGGTGATAGTCCGCGACCCGGCTGCTGCAGTTCGGCAGCTGGTTGACCTGGTGGAATTCCGGGACCGACGGTGAAAGTCCGGATGGGAGGCGCACGCGGTCGGCGGGTGTGCTCTGACGTCCGGTCGGGACGTGCGCGAGGTGGCGGCGTACGGCGAAGCCCGGGTGGCGGAGCGTGGTCGCCGGTCGTCACGAGACCCCGGTAGTGCGTCCGTGACGACGAGGGACCGAAGAGCAGTGAGCAACGCTTCGCCGATGGATGTCGCGTGGATGCGGCGTGCGGTCGAACTGGCCGCGAAAGGTGTCGGCAGCACCCATCCGAACCCGGTCGTCGGTTGTGTCATCACCGGCCCGGACGGGCATCCGGTCGGTGAGGGCTTCCACGCCGTTGCCGGTGGTCCGCATGCCGAGGTCGAGGCGCTCCGAATGGCCGGAGCGCGGGCCCGTGGCGGTACGGCGTACGTCACGCTCGAGCCCTGCAACCACACCGGCCGGACCGGCCCGTGCGCCGACGCCCTGATCGAGGCCGGGATCGCGCGCGTCGTGTACGCCGTACCGGACCCGAACCGTACTGCGGCCGGCGGCGCCGACAAGCTGGCGAGCAAGAGCATCGAGGTCGTCGAGGGCGTACTGCGGGACGAGGCCGAGGCGGTCAACCAAGTGTGGCTGCACAGTGTTCGGACGGGTCGCCCGTTCGTCACCTGGAAGTTCGCGACCACGCTCGACGGACGCTCCGCGGCCCCGGACCGGACGAGCAAGTGGATCACCGGCCCGATCGCGCGCGCCGACGTACACCGGCATCGGGCGGAGTGCGACGCGATTGCCGTCGGCACCCAGACCGTGCTGGACGACGACCCCGAACTCACGGTCCGCGACGAGACCGACGTACCGGCGGCGCGACAGCCGCTGCGGGTCGTCGTCGGCGACCGCGAGATCCCGCCGACCGCGCGGGTCCGCAACGACCGCGCGGCAACGTTGCTGCTGCCGACCCATGATCCCGCCGAGGTGCTCCGGCAGCTGGACGACCGGCAGATCCGGCACCTGTGGCTCGAGGGCGGCCCGACGCTGGCCGCGGCGTTCGTACGCGCCGGTCTGGTCGACGAGATCATCGCGTACGTCGCCCCGGCGGTCCTCGGTTCCGGGTTCGCGGCGGTCGGCGATCTCGGCGCGGAATCGATCGACCACCTTCGGCGGTTCAAGCTAGCGGACGTCAGCCGGCTGGGTGACGACGTCCGGCTGACCCTGGTTCCTCTGGGAGGAAAGTAGATGTTCACCGGCATCATCGAAGAACTCGGCACGGTCGAGTCCTTGGACCTGCTCGACGGCGACGCCGCGAGGCTCACGATCCTCGGGCCGAAGGTGACCGAGGACGCCGGCCACGGCGACTCGATCGCGGTCAACGGCTGTTGCCTGACGGTGGTCGAGTACGGCGACGGTGTGTTCACCGCGGACGTGATGCGCGAGACGTTGCAGCGCACCAGCCTCGGCGGCCTCGACAAGGGCTCGTCGGTCAACCTGGAGCGTGCCGTCACCGCACATGCGCGGCTGGGCGGCCACATCGTCCAGGGGCATGTCGACGGCACCGGCACCATCGCGAGCCGTACGCCGGGGGAGCACTGGGAGGACGTCCGGATCGCGACGACGCCGGAGATCCTCAAATACATCGCCGAGAAGGGTTCGATCGCGGTCGACGGGGTCTCGCTGACCGTGACCGACGTCGACGACGCGTCCGGGACGTTCGGGATCAGCCTGATCCCGACCACGCTCGAACTGACCGTTCTCGGCCGGAACAAGGTCGGCGACACGGTCAACCTCGAGGTCGACGTGATCGCGAAGTACGTCGAGAGACTAATTGCTGGAGGCAACAAGTGAACCCGATCGACTGGCTGTTGCACTCCCAGGTGACGATCGCCGGCTCGCCGGTGCTCGTCCGGGAGATCGTCGGCAACGTGTTCGGTCTGGCCAGCGCGCTGTTCGGCATGCGCCGGCTCGTCGCCGCGTGGCCGGTCGGCATCGTCGGCAACGTGCTGCTGTTCACGGTCTTCGTCGGCGGGATCTTCGACACCCCGCAGGACAAGGACCTCTGGGGCCAGGCGGGCCGGCAGGTGTTCTTCGCGCTGATCAGCCTGTACGGGTGGTACCGCTGGTACCAGACCCGTCACCAGGGTGCTGCGAAGGGCGTGCAGCCGCGCTGGGCGACCACGCGCGAGCGGATCGAACTGCTCGGGCTTGCGGTCGTGCTGTACGCGATCTCGTACTTCGTACTGCGTGAGCTCGGCTCGTGGGGGCCGCAGTGGGATGCGTGGATCCTGACCGGTTCGATCCTGGCTACGTACGGGATGGCCCGCGGGTTCGTCGAGTTCTGGCTGATCTGGGTCGCGGTCGACGTGGTCGGCGTACCGCTGCTGGTGCAGGCGAAGTTCTATCCGTCGGCGACGATGTACGTCGTGTACGGACTGTTCTGCGTGGTCGGATTCGCGTCGTGGTGGAAGATCCAGAACCGGGAGCGGGTTGCTCCGCCGGAACCAGTGGTGGTGGGCTGAGATGGGTAACGTCTTGAAACTCGACACGATCGAGCATGCGATCGACGAGATCCGCGCCGGGCGACCGGTGATCGTGGTCGACGACGAGGACCGCGAGAACGAGGGCGACCTGATCTTCGCCGCGTCCAAGGCGACGCCGGAATTGCTGGCGTTCCTGATCCGCTACAGCTCCGGCGTGGTGTGCGTGCCGATGGAGGGCTCGGAGCTCGATCGGCTCGGGATCCCGTTGATGACGCCGCACAACCGCGAGCGGATGCGGACGGCGTACACGATCTCGGTCGATGCGCGGGACGGGATCAGCACCGGTATCTCGGCGGCTGACCGGGCCCGGACGATCCGGGTACTGACGGATTCGGCCTCGGAGTCGTACGACCTTGTGCAGCCGGGGCACGTGTTTCCGTTGCGCGGGCGCGAGGGCGGCGTACTCGTGCGGCCCGGCCACACCGAGGCGTCGATCGACCTGGCGCGGCTGGCTGGACTGACGCCGGCTGCGGTCATCTCGGAGATGGTGAACGACGACGGGACGATGAAGCGCGGCGCGGAGCTGCGGGCGTTCGCCGACGAGCACGGTCTGGTGCTGGTCTCGATCGACGACCTGATCCGGTACCGGCGTCGTACGGAGTCTCAGATCGAGCGCGTCGCGACCACGACGCTACCCACGCAGTACGGCGATTTCGTTGCCCACGGCTACCGCAACACGGTGGACGGGTCGGAGCAGCTCGCGTTGGTGCGCGGGGCGATCGGCGATGGTCCGACTCTGGTGCGGCTGCACTCGGAGTGTCTGACCGGGGACGTGTTCGGGTCGCTGCGGTGCGACTGTGGGCCGCAGTTGGACGAGGCGATGCGACAGGTCGCGGCCGAGGGTGGCGTGGTGGTCTACCTGCGCGGTCATGAGGGGCGTGGGATCGGGTTGCTGCACAAGCTGCAGGCGTACGAACTGCAGGACGCCGGCCGGGACACGGTCGACGCGAACCTCGACCTCGGGCTGCCCGCCGATGCTCGCGATTACGGCACTGGAGCGCAGATCCTGGCCGATCTGGGCGTGACTTCCGTGCGGCTGCTCACCAACAATCCCGACAAGCTCGCGGGGGTCCAGGGCTACGGCATCGACGTGGTCGAGCGTCGTGGGATCTTGATCGACCCGACCGAGCACAACCTGCGGTACCTGCGGACCAAGCGCGACCGGATGGGGCATCACCTGCCGGGCGGCGTACTCACGGAAGAGAACGGAGCCGGCTGATGTCGGGCAGTGGAGCACCAACCATCGAAGCCCCGCGGGTCGACGGCGCCCGCGTCGCCATCGTCGCGGCCCAGTGGCACCCGAAGGTCACCGACGGCCTACTCGCCGGCGCCGTGCGTGCGTTGGAGGACTCTGGGGTGAGCGACTACACGGTCATCCGCGTGCCCGGTTCCTTCGAACTGCCGGTCGCTTCGTTGCATGCAGCAAAGTCCGGGTACGACGCGGTGGTCGCGCTCGGCGTGGTGATCCGCGGCGACACCCCGCACTTCGAATACGTCTGCCAGGCGGCGACCGACGGTCTGATGCAGGTCGGCGTCACCACGGGGATCCCGGTCGGCTTCGGCGTACTCACCTGCGACAACGACCCGCAGGCCCTCGACCGCGCCGGGCTCCCCGACAGCCGCGAAGACAAGGGCTACGAGGCAACCCAGGCCGCTCTCTCGACCTTGGCGGCCATCCGCAAACTGTAGCCGCGGAGTTTGCGGAACTTTTCTGCCGCCCAGCGACCATTCGTTTCCACAAAGACGGGCTGCCCGCCGGGTCGGCTCGCCGTCACAGGGACAGCAGCGTCGGGAAGTCACTCGGCTCCGGCGAGGACGCCCGTGATCCGTCCACGTGCACACGGACCAGCCTGGATTCTCAAACCAGGTAGCCAGCCGATCCACCTCGATCCAGGCACCCGCCGCCACATGGCAGTCGCCCGCGAGCGCCAGCGAGCACCGCGGGCGGTAGCCCGCAACTCCCGGCGGCAGCCGGGCACTTCCGGCGCCAAGCCGGCACCCCGGCGGTAGCCGGGCACTTCCGGCGCCAAGCCGGCACCCCGGCGGCAGCCGGGCACTCCCGGCGATAAGCCGAAAGGATGCACCGGCGGTAGCCGGGGGTGGGTGGGTGCGTGTGGAGCGGGCGCGGTGAGGAGCGGAGCGACGAAGGTAGCGCCCGCGTAGCACGCGGGGGTGTACCTCACGCAGTACGTCACCCGATCCGGGTGTGGTTCATGTGCCAGTTGGCGGTCCAGGTCTGACCGCCGTCGGTGGAGAAGGACTGTTCCCACGAGGCCTTGTCGACGCCGCGGGTCCACAGGAAGCGGACGTCTATCGGTTGGCCGTTGAGTTCGTCGGGGCCTTCGAAGGTGCCGGTGTCGCCCTTGAACGAGCCGATGACGGGGGTTTCGAGGTGGCCGCGTTGGCTGTTGATCCAGTGGATTGCCCAGGTGCGGGACGTGGGGTCATAGAGGCGGAATGTCGCACCCCGGAAGCCCTCGGTGGGGTACCAGCCTTCGTCGACGCTGATTGCGCCGTCGAAGTACGTCGTACCTTCCAGTTCGGCGTCGAACTCGTGCCACTCGAAGGGCTCGCCGAGCACCGGACGGCGGCGGAGGTTGTGGAACGACCAGCGGCCGACCAGGAAGTCGAAGTCGTCGGTGAGCTTCGGTACGTCGAGGGCGGGCGGGGGATCGGCGCGCCGGGTGAAGTCCATGATCCAGTTGGTTTCCCAGGTCTTGCCGCCGTCGCTGGAGTACGCCTGCTCCCAGTGCGCCGTTTTCTCGGTGATGTCCGACCATTCGTAGCTGCACAGAATCGGGAACCCGTCGAGCGAGTCCTCGCCGACGAGCCGGCACGAGGTCCCGTCCTCCGACCAGCCGCCGTGCACTGGTGGATAGAGCTTCATCGTCCGGCTGTCGACCCACCAGATGCTCCATTGACGAGCCTCCGGGTCGAACACGCGCAGCGACAACCCGTACGACCCCTTTGTCGGGAAGCGCATCTCGTCGATGCTGATCTGTCCGTCGAAGTACGTGTGGGCGGTCGTGGTCCCGTCGTACTCGAGCCACTCGTCGCAGTTGGCGAAGGCCTGTTTCAGCGTGCGGTGGTGGACGTCGAAGTACCCGTTGAGGAAGTCGAAGTCGCCGGTGACCTTGTTCCATGTCGTCATGCACCCAAGCCTGCCGGTCATACCTGACAGTCCATGGCAGTGTTCGCGGCTAACCTGAACACGATGCGTTCGAGCCGGCTGTTGTCGATCCTGCTGTTGCTGCAGACGCGCCGGCAGCTGACGGCGCGTGAACTCGCCGATGAGCTCGAGGTGTCGCTGCGCACGATCTACCGCGACGTCGAGGCGCTCGCGGCGGCCGGGGTTCCGGTGTACGCCGATCAGGGGCGGGCCGGCGGTTATCGACTCGTCGACGGCTATCGCACCAAGCTGACCGGACTGACCGAGCAGGAAGCGGCCGCACTGTTCCTGGTCGGTATGCCGGGCGCGGCCGCGGCGCTCGGGCTCACCGCCGAGACCAGCGCGGCCGAGCTCAAGCTGCTCGCCGCCCTGGCGCCCGATCAACGCGACCGTGCCGGCCGGCTCAAGAACCGCTTCCACCTCGACCTACCAGCCTGGTATCAGGACGCCGAGGACTCACCGCATCTCGCCGGCATCGCCGACGCCGTACTCCACGACCGCCGCATCAAGGTCCTGTATCGCCGCTGGGAGGAACCCCGCGAGGTCGAGCGCCTCCTCGAGCCGCACGGCCTCGTCCTGAAGAACGGCAGTTGGTACGTCGTTGCCGCGACGCCTCGGGGCCTCCGGACGTACCGGGTCTCCAACATTCTCGAGCTGACGCCGACCGAGGACAGCTTCGAGCGGGACCCGGACTTCAACCTGACCCAGTTCTGGCAGGACCACCTCCAAGGGTTCGACCGCGTCCGGTACACCGATGAGGCCGTCGTACGCGTCTCCGCGCGACTCGCCGCGAGGATGTACGACGTCTCGTTCCCGAGCCTGGTGAAGGCGGTGGCGGCCGCCGAACCGGAGCCCGACGGGAGCGTCGTGGTGACGATCCCGATCGAGTCGGTCGGAAACGCGGCAGCCTCACTGAGCCGGTTCGGCGCCGAGGTTGAGGTGCTCGAGCCCGCCGAGCTACGAGCCGAACTCGCCGACCTCGGACAGGCGCTCCACGACCTCTACTCCTGAGCCAGCTCTCCGTTGGCCCGCTGACCGGCCTCGGTGCTGCGGCGCAGGAAATCCGCGATCAGTGCAAGTTCCTGCTCGCTGTACTCCGCCAGTACGTCGTCCATCGCGCCGATCATCGGCTGGTACAGGCGGAACACCTCCATCCCGCGATCCGGCAGTACGCGGATCGTGACGCTGCGGCGGTCCGCCCGCGCGCGGTCCCGGGCGATCCAGCCGGCCTTCTCGAGCCGGTCGAGGATGCCGGTCAGCGTGGCCGGATGCAGGCCCGCCTGCCGGGCCAGCGCACTCGGCGTCAGTGGTCCACTGCGGGCGAGCACGTCGAGACAGTCCAGGTCGACGTCCTTCAGCGCCAGCTTGCCGCCGACCTGGTGGTTGAGCAGGGCGAGCTGGATCCGCAGGTCGCGGAGCGCGGCCTTGATCTCGTTGCCGGTACGCCGGTGGTGGCGTGCGTCACTCGGTTCTGTCTTTTCCATATATTATGGTTCCCGTACTATATGAGTTACAGATCAGATTTACGATAGCGCAAGGAGACGCGCGATGAGGATCACGGTGTTCGGTGCGACGGGTGGGATCGGCGGTCACGTCGTACGGCAAGCGCTCGATGCGGGTCACAAGGTGACCGCGGTGGTGCGGAAGTCGTCGGCGTTCGAGGTGGAGCATCCGTCCCTCGAGGTGGTCCGGGTGCTGGGTCTGGATGCCGCCGAGCCGCTGCGCGAGGCGCTCGACGGGAGCACGGCGGTCGTGTCCGGGGTGGGCGCCCGCGGTCGCAAGGACGGGCCGGTCGCGTCGAACAGCACGCGGTCGATCCTGACGGCCATGGAAGCCGCCGGAGTACGGCGGTTCGTCGCGATCAGCGCTGCGCCGCTGGGACCGGTGCCCGACGACGAGAGCTTTCTGAATCGCCGGGTGATCTACCCGATGATCAACGCCTTCGCGGCCGACGTCTACGCCGACCTGCGGCTGATGGAGGCAGCGATCATGAGCAGCGCCACGGACTGGACGGTCGTGCGCCCGCCGAAACTCAACAACAAGCCACTCACCGGTCACTACCGCACGGTCGTCGGCGGCACAGTCACCAGGGGGTACTCGGTCTCGCGGGCCGACGTCGCGCATCTGATGCTTGCGGTGCTGGATGACCCGGCGACGATCGACCAGCCGGTTGGGGTGTCGTACTGATGACGCGATTCGTGCGGTCAGCGAGCTTGCTGTTCAGCGGCGTATTCGCTGGATTTCTCGTGTGTGTGCTGGTGCTCGAGAACTCGTTACGCGGTTTCGATGCGGCGGTCTACACGCAGACGCGATTGGTCGAGCTGGACTCGCTGGACAAGTTGGCCTCGGCAACGTTGATCCCGGCAATGATCACCACCGTGGTGCTCGCGATCCGGGCTCGGGGCAACGATCGGCGGGTCGTGCTGGTGGCGATCGCGTTGCTGGTCATCGTGTTCGCGACGACGTTCGCGATCAATCTGCCGATCAACTCGGACCAGTCCGCGTGGTCGGTGCAGAGCCCGCCGTCCGACTGGGCGAGCGTCCGCGATCGATGGCAGGTCGCGCACGCGATCCGCACAGTCGCCGCCGTGCTCGCCTTCGGGCTGCTGATCGTGACAAGTCAGGTCAACGCGACGGCGCAAAGTCGCGTGCGTCGCATCTCGCAGCTGACTATGTCAGGCCGCGGATGAGGTCGTGGGGTACGGCGTGAGCGGTGTGGCCGCGATGACCTGTGGTGGTTCGGGCCATCGTGAGGGAGTTGAGGAGCGCTTCCTCGACTGATTCTGTGACGGCCTGGAACGGGCCGCGGAGATCGCCGTCGGCGTAGCCCGGCGTGCGGTTGCTGGTGAAGGCGATCGCATAGTCGCCGCTCCCGGGCGCGAAGTCCGAGCCGACGCGGCCCATCGCAAACACTGCTCGCCGCGCAAGCCGCCCCAGCTGGCGAGAATCAAGCGGCAGATCGGTCGCAACCACGATCATGCAGCTGTTCCCGTCCGCGTCGATGGGCGTTGCGGGGATCGGATGACCGAGCACAGTCAGCAGGCCGGAGAAGTTCGCCTGAACCAGAACTCCAACCGTGTTCCCGTTGAGGGTGCGGGAGGCGGTGCCGATGCCGGCCTTGAAGCCGAGGGCGGTGGTACCGGTGCCGGCGCCGGCGCAGCCTTCGAGGGGGAGGGATGACGAGGCTGAGTCCAGGGCGGCGTGGACGTGCTCGGGAGTTATGGGGCGGCTGCGGATGTCCGAGAGGTAGCCGTCGTTGGTCTCGCCGACGATCGGGTTCAGGCTCGTGGCGCGAGGGTTGCGGTCGAGGAGCCAAGTGACCAGGGCGTCGGCGACGCGGAACGTGCTCAGGGTGCCGGTGAGGAGGATCGGCGTCTCGATCACGCCGAGCTCGTCGA
The DNA here is from genome assembly GCF_004365355.1 of Kribbella pratensis. Taxonomy (GTDB): domain Bacteria; phylum Actinomycetota; class Actinomycetes; order Propionibacteriales; family Kribbellaceae; genus Kribbella. The sequence goes on from NZ_SODP01000003.1 coordinate 1,276,507, forward strand.
CCTGGGTCGTGCCGATGAGCTTGCCGTATCCGTTGCCAACAGCAACAGCTGCCGGAAGGGTCTCGGCGTACCCGTCGGGGACGATCGCGGTGACGCCGGTGTTCAGGCCGTCGCCGGTGAGCGTGGTCTGCCCGACGCGGACCCCGGGGACGTCCGTGATCGCGTTGAGCGGACCGGTGGGCAGGGTGCCGACGATGACGCCGAGCTCGCGGACTCTCCGGGGATTCTGCACACGGCTATCGTCGGCCACATGCTCGAGCACCTCGCCGGCCGGGTCTGGATCTACGGACACGACCCCGACCCGGACGCTATCCGCCCGTCCGTCGCCGTCATCGCGGACAAAGCTGGATCCGTCCTCGTCGACGCCGGCAACAGCCCGGACCACGCCCGAGCAGTCCAAGCAGCAATAGCAACTGCCGGACTGCCCAAGCCGAGGTGGCTCGTCTACACCCATCATCACTGGGACCACACCTGGGGCGCGTGCGCCTGGGACGACGTCACCGTCGTCGCCCACGAGTCAGCGGTCCCGATCCTCACCGGCGAAGCCCAGAAACCGTGGAGCCACCGCTACCTCCGCGACCAGGTCGAGGCCAACCCCAGACTCGGACCGAGCTTCCGCGCGCGTGCGCTCGCCGTACCCGACTGGTCCGGCTTCCGCATCGTTCTCCCCGACGAGACCTTCGACGACACCCTCACCCTGCCGACGGGCGTCGTACTGCGTCATGTCGGCGGAAACCACGCCCCGGACTCGCTCATCGTCGTCGCAGACGGTGTCGCCCTGCTCGGCGACGCGTTCTACCCGCCGCCGTACCACCTCCGCACGCCCGACGACGCCCTCGACTACGGCATGGTCAAGCGATTCCTGTCCGAGCAGCACGACTGGTACGTCGACGCGCACTCGGCGCCGCGGAGCAGATCAGCCGCGCTCGCTGGGTCCTAGCGGCGACCTGTCGCCGACGAACCACAAGTGGCCGAACGGGTCCAGGAACGAGCCCTGCCGGTGCGTCCCCCAAGGCACCTCGTGATCGCGGACCGGGTCGAAGCTCCCGTCGGCGCCCGCCTCGACGGCGCGCTGCACGAAACCGTCCGGATCGTCCACGAACATCTCGACCCGGACCGTCGGAGCACCGGTCTCCGCGGGCGTCTTCCAGATGTTGTTCCCCGGCTCGCCGAGGAAGACCGGAGCACCGTTCACGCTCAGCCCGATCACGCTGCCGAGGTTCCAGAGTTCGACCGCGCCGAGCGCCTCGGCGTACCAGGACGCGGCAGCCGGCGCGTCTTCGACAGCGAGCATCACGGAGATCTGTGCGAATCCGTCCATTCCGTCCATCTGCCCAGTAACCCACACATCAGGGCCGGGCCGGTCCGATCGGCGGACCTGGGGGCGGTAGGTGCCGGCGGGACCCCGTAGGCTGGGCGCGCGATGAAGAGTTTTGAGGAGCTGTTTGCCGAGCTGGGTGAGAAGGCGGCGACGCGGCCGGAGGGTTCCGGGACCGTGGCGGCGCTCGATGCCGGCGTGCACGCGATCGGCAAGAAGCTGGTCGAAGAGGCCGCCGAGTCATGGATGGCAGCGGAGTACGAGGGCAAGGAGCGCGCCGCGGAGGAGCTGTCACAGCTCTTCTACCACGCTCAGGTGATGATGCATGCCCTCGGCCTCGACCTCGAGGACGTGTACCGACATCTGTAGGAGCCCCCTCCCACAGATCACCGGTTCACACCCCCAGAAAGGGCAGTCGCCATGCTGCGCGTCGCAGTACCGAACAAGGGCTCGCTGAGCGAAGCCGCCACCGAGATGCTCGTCGAAGCCGGCTACAAGCAGCGCCGGAGCACCAAGGACCTCACGCTCACCGACTCGGCCAACGAGGTCGAGTTCTACTACCTCCGTCCCCGCGACATCGCGGTGTACGTCGGCGAGGGCACCCTCGACGTCGGCATCTCCGGTCGTGACCTCGTGCTCGACTCGCACGCCGACGCCGACGTGATCATGGGTCTCGGGTTCGGCTCGTCCACGTTCCGGTTCGCCGGGCGGCCCGGGGTCGCGGACTCGATCAAGGACCTGGCCGGGAAGCGCATCGCCACCTCGTACGCCGGGGTGCTCCAGGACCACCTGGCCGAGAACGGCGTCGACGCGTCCGTCGTCCGCCTGGACGGCGCGGTCGAATCGGCCGTTCAACTCGGGGTGGCCGACGTGATCGCCGATGTGGTGGAGACCGGTACGACGCTGCGCCAGGCCGGACTCGAGGTATTCGGCGAGCCGATCCTGAAGTCCGAGGCCGTGCTGATCAAGCGGCACGGCGTCGAGAACCCGCCGAACGGCATGCACCAGTTGATCCGCCGCCTCGAAGGCGTCCTGATCGCCCGGAACTACGTGATGATGGACTACGACATCCGCGCCGAGGACGTCGACGCGGCCACCTCGGTCGCGCCCGGCCTGGAGTCGCCGACGATCTCTCCGCTGCACAAGCAGGGCTGGGTCGCCGTCCGCGTGATGGTGCAACGTGCCGAGGCGCAGCGCCTGATGGACCAACTGTGGGAGGTGGGCGCCCGTGCCATCCTCACCACAGACATCCACGCCTGCCGGATTTAGAGGGCATCGTGAACCCCTGCACCTACTGCGCGGCACTCGGCGGGCACCTCGCTGCACTGGAGGCAAGGCCACGATGCTCCGCATCGAGACCTCGCCTCCAGCACACCGAGGCACTCCGCCGAGCACCTGCTCGCGACGGCGCAGGGGTTCACGATGCCCTCTGAGATGTCCGCCGACAGGCTCTTCACCTTCCATCCGCGGATTCTCGCGCTGATGGCAGGCGTGATGGGCCTGTCGCTGCTGGCGGTGTTCGGGGTGATCTGGATCCGGCTGCCGGCCGATGCCAGGGACTCGTTCAGCTGGTTCCAGCGGCTGACGTTGATCGCGTTCTTCGGCGCGGTGTTCTGGATCCTGTACCGGATGACGACGCTGCGCGTGACGGCGTACGCCGACGGGCTCCGGGTGCGGAACGTGTTCAAGACGTACATGCTGACCTGGTCGGAGATCAGCGGACTGCGGTTCCGGCCGGGGGACGCGTGGCTGCAGCTGTTCGATGCCGACGGCAACCGGATCGGCATCCTCGCGGTTCAGGCCGCGGAGGGAGCGCGGGCGAGCCGCGCCGCGAAGGAACTCGCGGCGGTGGCTCGCGACCATGGCGCCGGCGCTAAACGGCCACCGAAAAACTAGTCGTGTGCGACTCGCCGGGCTGCAGGACGACCAGGTCCTGCCCGGTGATGAACGCGTCCGGCGGACAGGTCATCGGCTCGACCGCCAGCGCAGTACGTCCGACCGCTTCGCCCGTGAACAGCTGCATCCAGGGCGTGTCGCTGGTCAGCGCCGACCTCGCGCCGGAGTCGGGATCCGTCAACGAGACCGTCCACGTGCCGTCCAAGCCGGTGAAGGCGTTGTCGATCGAGGTGGCTCCGATGACGCGTCCACCGCTGAAGTCGTACTCCGAGCCGGCGACCGGTGTGAGTCCCACGGGCTGCATGCGGTCTGCGGACACTTCCAGCCGTTGGGAGGCGGTGAACTCGAGTACGCAGTCGTCGATCGAGCGTCCAACGCTGAGATAGGGATGTGCTCCGTAGCCGTAGGGCGCGGCGGTCCTACCGATGTTGGTTGCAGTGGCGGTGACGGTCAGCCCGTCGGCCAGGCGGTAGTCGAGGCGCAGGTCCAGTTGGTGCGGGTAGCCGGGTTGACCGTGGAGACGGTGGCCGGCGACCAGCGCGGCGGGGTCTGAGCCGTCGTCCACCCGGAGCCAGTTGGCCCAGCGGGTCAGGCCGTGGATGGCGTTCAAGCGGGCCGGCTCGGTCAGGTACAGCTGCTGCTCGGCGCCCTCGAACGTGTACTTCCCGTCGGTGATGCGATTCGGCCACGGGAACAGATGCTGCCCGATACCCGCATGCGCCGCCTCGTCCTCGCCGTACCCGAGCAGGACCGGGCGGCCGTCGTACGTGAGCCCGCGCAACCCGCCGCCGACGCTCACCACCGTCGCCTCGTACCCGCCGCCGCGGAGGACCCACTGCTCACCCGATGGCAAAACATTCATGGTCCAATCCTGACTGACCTGTCCATCGAGGGCGAACCCGTTCGTGGTCATGCTGTAAACACGCTCCCAGGAGGTACGACGTGAAGTACATGCTGCTGATCAACGCCGGCGAGCTCGACACGGAGAACGCGCCGGTCGGGTGCGAACCGGAGGACTGGATGCGGTTCGACAAGGAGATCACCGACTCCGGGGTGGTGGTCGCGTCGGAGTCGCTCGCCGATCTGGTCACCGCGACCCGCGTTCAGGTGGCCAACGACGGCAAGCGGACCGTGACCGACGGTCCGTTCGCGGAGACCCGCGAGGTGCTCGGCGGGTTCTACGTGATCGACGTACCGGATCTGGATGTCGCGCTCGATTGGGCCGCGAAGTGCCCGGGGTCGCGGGCCGGCGGCTCGGTCGTGGTTCGGCCGGTCGCGGACTTCTGACGATGGATCAGGTCGAGGCGGTCTTCCGCGAGGAGCGCGGGCGGCTGCTGGCCGCGCTCGCCCGGCGGTTCGGGGACCTCGACCTGGCCGAGGAAGTCACGTCGGAGGCGATCGAGGCGGCGCTGGTGCGCTGGCCGGTCGACGGCGTACCGCCGAACCCGGGCGGTTGGCTGATGACGACCGCCCGGCGGAAGGCGGTCGACCGGCTCCGGCGCGACCAGGTGTACGCCGCCAAGCTCGCCGTACTGCAGGTCGACATGGACCGGGCCGCGCCGCAAGCGACCGGGGAGGAGCTGCCGGACGAACGGTTGCAGCTGTTCTTCACCTGCACCCACCCCGCGCTCGCGGCCGAGGATCGTGGTGCGCTGACGCTCCGCTGCCTGGCTGGTCTGACCACGCCAGAGGTTGCGCGGGCGTTCCTGGTGCCGACCGCGACGATGGCGAAGCGGATCGTGCGGGCGAAGCAGAAGATCCGTGATGCGCGGATCCCGTTCCGCGTGCCCGGTCCGGGCGAGTTGCCGGAGCGGCTGCCCGGCGTACTGCAGGTCGTCTACTCGGTCTTCACCGAGGGGTACGCCGCCAGCTCGGGACCGTACCTGCAGCGCCTCGACCTCGCCGAGGAAGCGATCCGGCTGGCCCGGATCCTGCACCGGCTCCTCCCCGCCGAGCGCGAGGTGACGGGGCTGTTGGCGTTGATGCTGCTCGTCCATGCTCGCCGCGACGCCCGCAGTGGTCCGGACGGGCGGCTGGTGCTCCTCGAGGACCAGGATCGTGCCCGTTGGGATGCGGAGCTGATCGCCGAGGGGCGCGGCCTGGTCGTCGCGGCGCTCACCGGCGGCGCCGGACCGTATGCAGTGCAGGCTGCGATCGCGGCGTTGCACGACGAGGCGGCCGACTTCGCGGACACCGACTGGGCGCAGATCGTCGCGCTGTACGACGTACTGCTGGAACTCGACCCCTCGCCGGTGGTCGCGCTCAACCGGGCCGCCGCGATCGCGATGCGCGACGGCGCCGAGGCCGGCCTCGCGCTCCTGGACGAGCTGGCCGACGAACCACGGCTGCGCGACTACCACCCGTTCGCCCTCGCCCGGGCCGATCTGCTGCACCGCCTCGGACGCTTGCCCGAGGCAACCGCGGCGTACGAGCGTGCCCTTCGGCTGGCGGGTTCCGAACCCGAGCGGGCGCACGCACGTGACCGGATCGCGTCGATGGAGCAGACTTGAGCGCCATGGAGACCGTTTACGAAGCGGCGGGTGGGTCCGAAGGCATGCTCCGGCTGGCGCAGGCCTGGCACGAGCGGGTGATGGCCGACGAGGTTGTCAGTCATGCGTTCCACGGTGAGATTCAGCCGGATCACATCGAGCGGCTGGCGGCGTACTGGGCCGAGTCGCTCGGCGGGCCCGAGGGCTACACCGGTGTTTATGGCGACGAGGCGTACGTCGAGCGGCGGCACAGCGGGAACGGCGAGCACGACGAGATGAACCGGCTCGCGATCGAGCGCTTCGACGAGGCGATGACCGACGCCGGGCTGACCGATCCGAAGCTCCGCCAGGTGCTGCACGACTACTTCGCCTGGGCGACGTTCACCACGATGTACCGCCACAACACGGCCGACGTCGCCGACGACCTGACGATCCCGCGCTGGTCCTGGGATGGCCTGCAGACGTGACGGACCGCCTCTCGAGGCTCGCCCGCAGCTGGGACGAGGCGGCCGAGGGCTACGAACAGTACTTCGTGCCGCGCTTCGCTCCGTGGGTGCAAGCCGCGGTTGACGCTGTCCATACCATACCGTTTGGTATGGTCGTCGTGCCCTGCTGCGGGACCTTCCCCGAACTCGAACTGCTCGCCCCGTGGTTCCCCGACCGGCGAATCGTCGGCATCGACCTGTCCGCCGAAATGGTCCGCCTGGCCAACCTCCGCGCCGCCAGCCTCCGCGCCGCCAGCCTCCGCGCCGCCAGCCTCCGCGCCGCCAGCCTCCGCGCGGACGGGGTTCGCGCCGGTGGGGTTCGGGCCGACGGGCCTGGCGCGGGCGGCCTTGGCGCGGATGGGGTTCGTGCCGACGGGCTTGGCGCGGGCGGGCTTGGCGCGGATGGGGTTCGTGCCGACGGGCTTGGCGCGGATGGGATTGCGGCCGATGGGGTTGGCGCGGGCGGGCTTGGCGCCGGTGGGCTTGGGGCCGGTGGGCATGGGGCCGATGGGCTTGGCTCCGACGGGGGTTCGCTTGTTGAGGTGGTTCAGGGGGATGCTGCCGCGCTTGATCCGGCTTGGGGCGCGGCGGCGGTCGTGTCTGTTTTCGGACTTCAGCAGTTGCCTGATCCGCCTGCCGCGATCCGGTCGTGGTACGACGCGCTTCGACCGGGCGGCCGGCTCTGTGTCGTCTACTGGCCCGAGTTTGCCGAGGAGACCGGTCCGTTCGCGCTGCTGGACGAGGTGATCGACGGCCGGCGCGACCGCTCGTGGGAGGACGCGCTGATCCCGGCGCTCGACGGTGCGGTGATCGAGCGGGACGAACTGCGGTCGTACCCGATGGTGCATCCCAGTGCAGCGGCGTACTTCGATGCGGCCGACCGCTCAGGCCCGCTGCGTGCGACCGCGTTGGCACGTGGTGACGAGTACATCGCGGAGCTGCGGGCGAACTACCTGGCGAAGGCGCCGGCGGGGGAGTGGGTCCACCATCCGCAGGCGCGGTTGATCAGCGCTAGGAAGCCGCTGAGTCGTGCGGAGGCAGCGCCACCGACTTCGTGACAAGCTCCACCGCAGGGTCGAACGGGATGGCCGGATCGCCGTCGACGATCACATGGGCTCGCGAACGAGTGGCCTGCTCGGCGAAATGGTCGCGCTCCCAGCGCATCCACTCGAGCCAGTGGTCACGGAGGGGCTCGCCGTCGCGCTCGATGCCGCGCTCGAGGCGAACCTCGTTCGACGTCTCGACCCAGAGCCGCAGCGACTGCCAGTGCGCCGAGTCCCGGTCGCAGGCGGTGACACCCTCGACGATGAGCAGATCCACAGTGCTCGGTACGACGTGCAGCTCGGCGTAGGCGCCGACGTACCAGTCGTAGCGGCGGTAGCGGCCCTCTCGACCCTCCGCAAGGCGCTGTAGTACGTGGTCGCGGAGCAGACCGAATCCGCGCTCGGCTCCGGTCCAGCCGTCGTACAGGTCGTCCATGTGGATGACGTAGGTGTTCAGGTCGCGGGCCTCGGCCCGCGCCTGCAAGTGAGCGGCGACAGTCGTCTTGCCGGATCCGGCGGGACCGTCGATGCCGATCAGTCGAGTCCGGCCCAGTTGAGGCGAGCCGGCCTGGACATTGTCGAGCAGCGAGTCGATGGTCAGGGGTGAGCCGTGGTCAGCGGCCTTGTCAGTTGATTCCATGGCGCTTCAGGATGTCCTCGATCTCGTCGAACTCCGACGAATCCTGCTGCTTCGCCTTCCCCTTTGACGGCTTGGCAGCTTTGGCGGTGCTGGCCGAGGCGGGCGCCGGGCCCGTCGCAGTCAACTCTCCCGCGGGCGAGGCGGGCTTGTTCTGTGCCTTCAGTGACTTCTCCGCCTTCTGGTTCCCTCCACGCCCCCGGGCTACACCCGACACGACGTAGAGCACCACCGAGACGCCGAACAGCGCGACCCCGGCCCAGACGGTCGGCGAGAAGATCAAGTGCGTGACCCAGCTCACCGTCGAGCGGACCACGTCCCAGACCAGCTCCAGCAGACCGGTCAGGTACAGCGAGACCGGCAGCAGGGACCAAGCCACGCCGCGCGTGCCGGCCGCCACCCCGCGTCGCCGCCAGGCGAACCACGAGCCGATCAGACCGAGCAGCGTGAGGCCTACGCAGAACGGCAGCAGCGTCAAATCGTTGAAATCAGGCACATACCCAGGCTCGCACAGTCCCCGCCGGAACCAAGGGGGGAAGTGCCCTGACGTACCCCTGAAACCGCGCCCCGGATCCCCAGGCCATCACGATCGGCGCCCGCTCCTCCGCCCGAGCGCGCCCCCGCCCTGCGCGGGCAATTGTGATGGCCTGCGGATCCGGACCTCCGCCACTGACCAAGCTCCGGCTCGCCGCCGGCAGCCCGCCTGGGCGAGCGGCCCGCGCGGCGAACCGGTGGGGTTGGTGAGTGGTGGCGGTCCGGGTCCGGCGAGAATGCAGGCATGCAACCAGAGCGGCGGCTAGCGTTCACCGGGTTCGACAACGACGACGGTACGGCGGATCCCGCGCTCGCGGCCGCGCTTGCGCAGGGTGACGACGGCGCGATGCTGGCCGCGCTGACCAGGGCACGGTTGCTGGTGCCCGTGGTGGCGATGCTCGGCGAGGTCGAGTACGACGAGAACGGGCTGGCGCACGACAAGACCTCGGACATGGCGGTCGCGCTGCTCCAGGGGCAGGACGGGCGGAACGCGCTGCTCGCGTTCACCGGCACCGAGAGCCTGGCCCGGTGGAGCCCGGAGGCCCGGCCGATGCCGGCCCAGGCGCAGTTGGTGGCTACCGCGGCGATCCAGGAAGGCGCGGCGGCGATCGTGCTGGACATCGCCGGGCCGGCCGCGGGTGTGATCGAGACCGACGACGTACGCCGATTGGCCGCCGGCCTCCAGGTCGTTCGCCTGGAAGACGGCGGCTACGGGTGGATCGAGCCGGCCCGCTGAGCCTTTCCGGAAAGAAACAGCCGTGGAGCGCCGACTTCTTTCCGGAAAGCGGATCAGCCGACGGGTGAGCTGAGCGCGTCCATCGGCTTGGGGCGCATTGCGAGGCGGCCGGTGATCGCGGTGGTCGGGAGGACCAGCAGGAGGACTACCGCGACCCAGGCGATGAGGACCCAGACCGGGCCGGACGGGATCGGCCAGCCTCGGGTGGCCATCGCGATCGGGAGCACGGTGAACGCCGCTGTGATCAGCCCGCTGACGAGCCCGAGCGCTGCGATGAGCAGACCCTCGAGGCCGAGCATGCGCGAGACCTCGCGGCGGGTCGATCCGGTCAGGCGCTGAAGGCCGAACTCGCGGCGTCGGTCGAGTACGGCGACCGCGATCGTGTTGACTGACGCGATTGCGGTGTAGGCGACCGCGATCGCGGCCAGCAGGTAGCCGATCCAGGCGTCGACGCCGAGGCCGGTGTCCAGTCCGTCGGCGAGCAGTTCCCGGCCTCCGATCGTCGTACCGGGCCATTTCGAGAGGTCCAGGTGGAGCTTGTCGGTGGTCTTCAGGACCAGCTGGCTCGGCAGACCGGTCGTGGTGTGGGCGGCCAGGAGTTGCGCGGGGAGCAGGAGGGATTGGTACCCGGACGGGCCTTCTGCCAGGGCGACCACCTTGACCTTGACGAGAGCGTCGTCGCCCAAACGCAGGCCGATCTCCGAACCGACGTCGACCTTGAGCCTCTTCGCCGTACCCGGCGGCAAGGCGATGGTGTTGCCGGTCAGGTCGTCGAGCGATCCCTTGGTGACTTTGTCCTTGTAAATAGGGCCGCTCAGGCCGAGGAGGGGCCAGGCGTCGCTGGTGTGGGAGGCGTCGTACGGCTGCTCGATCCAGCCTTTGCTGCGGACGAGTTCGGACGATGCGGTGACGCCCGGGAGTTCGCCGGCGGCCTTGGTCAGGGAGGCGGGGATGCCGCCGGTGATGACGACGTCGCCGGCCAGGTTGCTGGTGAACGCTTCGACGGCCGCCTTCTGCTGGGTGGTCTGCGAGTAGATGTTGCCTACGGCAATTGCTGTCGCGATCGTGATCGGGATCAGGATCGCGCCGAACTGCACTGCCCGGACGCGGAGATTGATGACCGCGAGAACTCCGCTCGTACCGCGCTTCTCGACGAGTCGGGTGATGCGGGGGACGAGCGCTCGCTGGATCACGAGTGGGGCAAGGATTGCGACGGCGATCGAGCCGGTGAGACCGGCGGGGCCGCCGATCGCGGCTGCGTTGGTCGGACCCATGAACGGGGTGGACAACGCGATCGCTACCGTGGCACCGACGAAGACCAGGCCGATGATGACGCGGATGCGGCTGAGTGCGACATTCGGTACGGCGGCCTCCGCGACGGCCTGGATCGGACGGATCCGGGCGGCGCGGTTCGCGGCGAATCCGACGGTGATGCGCAGTACTGCGAACGTGAGGATGGCCGCGCCGGCGAAGGGAAGCGGGCCCTGGTCGTACCGGAGCTGGGGAGGCACGATCCCGCCGTTCGCCAGCATGCCGAAGATCCAGTTGCCGGCAAGCCGTCCGCAGAGCAGGCCGAGGACGAGCCCGAGTACGCCGACCACCATGGTCTCCGCGATGACCATCTTGCCGACCTGACGCGGTGTCGCACCGCTTGCCCGCAGCAACGCCAGCTCACGCCGCCGCTGCCGCACCGACAACCCGATCGTCGCCGACACCACGAGCGCCATCACCACAGCCACCATCCCACCGAAGACGCCGGACATGATGATCAGAGGCAGACTCGTAGCAATCCCTTGAAACTCCGCGACACCGCGGTCGTCCCCCATGTACGCCTTCACGCCCGCCGGCAGTTCAAGCCGGTCAGCCAACTCGCGAGCCGACGTACCGTCCGCCGGGAACACCCCAATCGCATCCACCCCAGCGGGCACCTCCGCATCCGCGAAGAAGACCGCCGGCACATCAACCTGCCGGTGAGCCACCGCAACCCCCGCCAGCACAAACCCCCGCGGCTCACCCCCCACAACCACAGTCACCCGTTCCCCAGGCACAGCAGCCCCGACCAGCCGCCGGTCCAGCACAACCTGCCCGGCACGCGGAGCACTCCCCGCCGTCAACTCGTAGGGCGTCAGCGCCGCCGCCGACCAGCCGTGCCCCGCCAGCTCCATACCATACGGTTTGGTATGGCCGCCTTCGGGATCCGGCGCCCCAGCGGTCGCACCGCCGGCCGGCTGACCAGCGGCAGGCTCACCAGCCGTTGGCTGACCAGCCGTTGGCTGACCAGCCGTTGCCTGACCGGTGGCTGGGTGACCAGCCGTTGCCTGACCAGCAGTTGCTTGACCGGTGGCCGGCTGACTGGCTGCCGTTGTCACGGCGGCTGGGAATGACCTGTCGGCGACTGCCTTTGCGACTCCCGGGGTGCTTGCGAGCTTGGCGACGAGCGCGGCGTCTACGCGGTGGCGTTCGGGGAAGGGAGCGGAGCCGCTGCCGTTGGGTGGGTGGTACGCCGGGTCGCCGGCCACGACGATCGGCGCGGCCGCGAGGCGTTGGGGTGGGGCGTTGAGGCGTAGGGCGGTTTCCAGGAGACCCCCGGCGGCGGCCAGGAGTGCCCCGCCCAAGAGGACTGCGACGAAGATCGCGAGGAAGGCGGCGGTGCGGTATCGCAGGGTGGTGACGGCGAGGCGGAACATGTCAGTTCTCCGTGGGTGCGAAGCGGCCGCCGGCTCCACCGCGGGTGCGCCCGTCCGGCGTGCGGCCGGCGCTCAGGTGGGCGAGTTCCGCGGCGACTGACTCGGCGGTGGGGTGGGTGGTTTCGGAAGCGATCCGGCCGTCGACGAGGAAGACCACGCGGTCGGCGTACGACGCCGCGACCGGATCGTGGGTGACCATCACGGTCGTCTGACCGAGTTCGCGGGACTGATCGCGAAGCAGCGCTAACACCTCAAGCGCAGTGGTCGTGTCGAGCGCCCCGGTCGGCTCATCCGCGAACGTGACCGCAGTACGTCCGGCCAACGCTCGCGCAATCGCGACGCGCTGCTGCTGACCGCCGGACAACTCACTCGGCCGGTGCTTCATCCGCGCATCGAGCCCGACCCGCCGGATGACCTCGGTCACCCATGCGTCGTCCGGCGACTTCCCGGCCAGCGTCAGCGGCAGTACGACGTTCTGCCGCACGGTCAGCGCCGGCATCAGATTGAACGACTGGAAGACGAACGCCACGGCCTCGCGCCGCAGCTCCGTCAGCGCAGTCTCATCCAGACCGCGCAGCGACCGCCCGACCAGCGAGACATCGCCGGAGGTCGGTACGTCGAGCCCGGCCGCACAGTGCAACAACGTGCTCTTGCCGGAGCCCGACGGTCCCATCACCGCGGTGAACGTGCCCGCCTTGAAGCCGTAAGTGACACCGCCCAGCGCCTCGACAGCGCCAGGCCCCGTGCCGTACACCTTGCGAACGTCGGTCAGCTGCACACTCATGGCGCGACCAGTACGTCGGACTTGCGGTGGTACGACTCGTTCGTCCACCAGAGGATCGCGACGACCGCGCCGAGACCGAGGTCCGACCAGAGCCACCACGGTCCGTCGAAGTGACCGAACATCGCCAGCGCCACCCAGATGACGAACTGCACCACACAGGTCACCAGCCACACGCCGGTGAATGCACGCAGCGCCGTGGTCAGCCCGCGGGGCGGGGTCGCGTCGGCAACGCCGGCCATGATCGTGCGGAGCTCGCCCCGGGTCTGGGCGGTGAGCAACTGCAACTGCCGATCGCTGGCCTGCGACGAAGTGAGTACAGCCTGCCGTACGGCGCTGTCGAGCTTGGCGACGGCGGCGCGGCGGTCGGCGTCGGTCAGCTGGATCTGGTCGGGCGTCAGGAGGGGTTCGAGGAGCGTGTACATGTGGGTGCCTTTCAGGAGGTCGATGTGAAAAAGCGTAGGGGTTGCACAGTTTCGTCCGCCCGGTGCTCAGGACCCGTTCCGAGGTGGTGCTAACACCCCTCTTCCACCGCTCTTCAGCGCGATCGGCCCGCTCCACGGCCGTCGTACGCCAGGATGGGAGACATGACCGAGGACCACGGGGAGCTGCCGCCGGGGCTCGCGCTGTCCTGGGGTGTGCTGCCGGTCCAGCGGCGCGGGCCGAAGCCGGCGCTGTCGATCGAGCAGATCGTCGCGACCGGCATCGAGTTCGGCGACCGGGACGGGTTCGAGGCGATCTCGCTGCAGCGGATCGCGGCACACCTCGGCGTCACCACGAACGCGATGTACCGCTACGTGCGGTCAAAAGAAGAGCTGATCGTGCTGGTGAACGACAAGGCGGTCGGGCTCCCACCCGAGCTACCGGAAGGCTGGCGGCCGGCGGCGATCGCCTGGGTCGACGCGCAGGTCAAGCTGTACGCCGAACGGCCGTGGCTGCTCGACGTGCCGATCCGCGGCGCCCCGGTGACGCCGAACCAGCTGCGCTGGGTGGAGGCCATGCTCACGGCTCTGTCCGCGACAGGGCTCAGCCAGCACGACAATCTCGGCTGCCTGCTGCTGCTGAGCGGATACGTGCGGAACTACGCCAGCCTGGCCCGCCAGCTCGGCTCGAGTGCGGACGCGCCGGTGCAGGCGGAGCAGGTCGGGCGGTTCCTGGTGCCGCGGCTGATCGAAGGCGGTTACCCGACGCTGACGTCGGTGTACCTCAACCAGGAGTACGAGGACGGCCTCGACGACGACCTGGAGTTCGGGCTCGCGCGGATCCTCGACGGCATCGACGTACTGATCGCCAAGCGGTAACGCCGGGGAAACAGCCTGGCGAGTTGGATCTCAGTGGTCATCGATCACGTCAGGAGAACTCCCTTGGCAATCCAGAGCAGGCGTTCGTTCCTGGGGCGGACCGGCCTGGCCGTCGCACCGGCAGTCGTCGGAGGCAGCTGGGCTCTTCCCGCTGCGGCCGACACCGGGACTGTCCGAGGCCAGCTGGACAAGTACCTTGATCAGCTCGCGGCCGAGGACCGTTTCTCCGGCACGGTGTTGCTGATCCACGGCGACCGCACTGTGCTGTCGCGCTCGATCGGCTTTGCCGACAGGAAGAACGGCGTACGCAACCGGGCGGACACGAGGTACTGCCTGGCCTCGGTGACGAAGATGTTCACCGCGACCGCGATCGCCCAGCTCGCCCAGCGTGGCGCGCTGGATCTCGGCGACACGATCGGCAAGTACCTGAGTGGATTCAAGGCCGAGGTGGCAAACAAGGTCACGGTGCACAACCTCCTCACCCATACGTCCGGCCTGGGCGACTACATGCAGCTCGCGGGCTACTTCGAGGAATCGTCCACCTGGACGACGCCCCGCCAGATGATGGACGGGACCCTGCGGTACATCCGCACCGAGTCGCTCGCCTTCGCGCCTGGTACGGCCAGCAAGTACAGCAACTCCGGCTTTCATGTCCTCGGCTGCATCGTCGAGAAAGTCTCCGGCGAGTCGTACTACGACTACATCCGCAAGCACGTCTTCCGCCCGGCCGGCATGACCTCCGCCGACTTCACCCTGCTGTCCCAGTGGCGAACCGACCGCCGCTTCGCGCATCCGTATCCCACCGATGAATCAGGCAAGCGGTACGACGCCCTCGACACAGACATGTTCGGCGTCATCGGCAGCCCGGCCGGCAACGCGTTCGCGACCGCGTCCGATCTGGTGCGCTTCGTGAAGGCCCTGAACGACGGCACGCTGCTGAGCACGACATGGCGGGACGTGTTCGTCACCCCGAAGTTCGCGATGGGGACGCTGCCGGCCAAGTCCGGACTGCCGCAAGTCATCAACTTCGTCGGGTACGGCGCGGACAGCGCGATCATCAACGGCGCGCTGATCACCGGCCATCTCGGCGGGGCGCCGGGCGTGAGCACGAGCGCCGAGTGGTATCCGAGCCGCGGCTGGACCGCAGTACACCTCAGCAACTACGACCCGACTCCCGGGGCAAACGTCAACCAGGAGCTGCGTCAGGTCCTCACCGGCTAGGCAGGACTAGCTAGGTAGGGCGATCCGCACCGGGCCGGCCGCGCGGGCTTCGACCCAGCGCAGGTGGAATTCGCTGCCGGGGGCAACTTCCGGCCGGCGCTGCGGCTCGGTGCGAAGGTTGACCGGTGCGGTCAGCGTCGTGGCGGCCGGCTGCTCCGGAATGCCATGGGTTCTGACGTCGGCGATCAGTTCGGCGAGGGCTTCGGCGGCCGGCTTGCGTTCGTGGTCGACCGTGAACAGACCGAGGTCGTACTCTCGGTCCGGGAAGTCGAGGAGGCTCCGGTCGATGTCGTGCGACGACCACCACGTCACGCCGTACAGAGCCGGGTTCGGCAGCACGGTCTCGACGGTACGGCGGGTGAACTCGGCCTGCAGGTCCGTGGGGATATCCGGCCCGGGTACGCCGATCTCCTGCAGCCAGACGGGCCGCGCCGGGTCGAGCGCCGCGGCGTGAGCCAGCTCAACCAGGTAGTCGGCGTGGGTGAGCGTGGCCGGCCCGAGAGGACCGTCCACTCGTGAGACCCCGTTGAAAACCCACGAGTGGACAGTGCTCAGATCACCCAGTTCCACGGCATCAACGGGGTGGAAGGGATGATCGGCCTTGTACCAGGCGTCGTCGAACACGGAGTGCAGGGCGAGCACGTCCGGCGCCGCCTTCTTCAACGTGATCAGCAGATCCCGCGCCCAGGCGGTCGAGGCGTCAGGCGTGGTCGGGCTGTCCGGCCAGAGGTTGTTGACCTCGTTCCCGAGCGTGATCGCGAAGACGTTCGGCTTCGTCGCGACCGCGCGTGCCACGGTGCCGACGTACGCCGTGAGGCCGTCGCGGACCGTCGGATCCTCGAACAGGCTGCTCTTGTGCCAGGTCAGCACCCAGGACGGGAGGAAGTCGAAGCTGGACAGGTGACCCTGGATCAGGTCGACCGCGACGGTCAGCCCGTGCTCGGCGGCAGCATCGATCGTGTCGAGCAGGTCGGCGATCGCACGCTCGCGGATGATCGCCCGGTTCGGCTGGATCCAGGGCCAGACCGGGAACACCCGCACGTGGTCCAGCCCGATCGCGGCCAGGTCGGCGAAGTCCCGCCGTACTGCGGCGCCGTCGTAGTCCAGCCAGCTGTAGAACCAGCCGCTGGAGGGGACGTAGTTGGCACCGAACCGGGGGACCGAAGGCATGTCGAGGATGCTAAATCGGTTTAGGCCGTCAGGGCAACTGCGCCAATCCCGACACCCCCGCCCGACAGCGACCCGTCCGCCCACGTCCCACCCAGCGGCCGCCGCCGCCCTCTCAGGGGTTGACCCCTAAGAGGGTCGGTTGCGGAGTCAGAATCTGGGTCCGCAACCGACCGTCTCGGGGGTTGACCCCTGAGACGTACCTGGGCTGGGCGGGGTCGGGCTCGTGTGCGTGGGCCGTGTGGCTGGGCGGGCCGGCGGTCAGGATGGGGGTGTGCGCGGGTAGGCCGGGGTGGGGTGCCGGTGAGTCAGCTGGGGGGAGCGGTGGACTCGCGGACCGTGAGGACCGGGTCGGCGGTGCGGCGGTTGATCACCTGGGCGGGGTCGGCGATGGTCTCGAGCAGCACCTCGGCGGCCTGGCGGCCGAACTCGAAGGTGTCCCGGGACAGGGCCGTCAGCGCCGGGTGCATGAGCTGCGTCAGGATCGAGTCGTCGAACGCGACGATCGACAGGTCGCCGGGGACCGACACGCCCATCTCCATCGCGACGCCGAGTCCGGCGACCGCCATCACGTCACTGTCGTAGACGATCGCAGTCGGTCGCTCCGACTGGGACAGCAGCTTGCGCGTGATCGCGGCGCCCTCCGCGTCGCTGAAGTCCGTGGTCAACGACGGGGCGTCCACCAGCCCCAGGCGTGGGGCTGCGTCGCGGAGCGCCCGGATGCGGCGCTGCGTGTGCTGGAAGATCGGCGTACCGGCGACGTGGGCGATCCGGCGATGGCCGAGCGCGGCCAGGTATTCCACGATCGAGAGCATCGCGTCGCGGTCGTCGGCCCAGACCGACGCGAGCGCGCCCTTCCCGCCCCGGCCGCCGATGACGACGGCAGGCAGCTCGAGCGCCTTGAGCTCGTCGACCCGCGGGTCCTTGACCGTCAGGTCGACCAGGATCACGCCGTCGACGCGGTGCTCGGAGGCCCAGCGCCGGTACACCTCGATCTCGGCGGCCGTGTCCTCGACGATCAGCAGCTGCAGCGAGATCGACTCCGCGGACAGGCCGGACTGTACGCCGGAGAGCAGGTGCGCGAAGAACGGCTCGACCCCCAGCGTCCGCGCCGGCCGCGCGATCACCATCCCGACCGAGTCGACCCGCGATGCTCCGAGCGCCCGCGCCGCGCTGTGCGGCCGCCAGCTCATCTGCTCGGCGATCTTCAGGATCCGCTCGCGGGTCGCGTCGCTGACACCGGGCCGCCCGTTCAGCGCGAACGACACCGCACCCTTGGACACCCCCGCCCGGGTCGCAATATCCGCGATCGTCGGTCTGGCCACGTGGATCCCCTCTCACCCTTGACAGCGGATTCTACGATCCCCGATAGTGCAGGAGCTATACCGGTTTATCAAACCCAGGAGATTCCATGCGTAGACGCCGTCCGGCGCTCGTGGCAAGTCTTGCCGCCGCCGCTCTCACTCTGGCCGGTTGCGGCCTCGGATCCGAGGACTCCGGCAGCGGTGGCGCCAAGCCGACCGTCGACGCGAACGCCCAGGTGACCGGTGAGGTCAGCTTCCAGACGTGGGCGCTGAAGCCGAAGTTCACGTCGTACGTCGAGGGCGTGATCAAGGCCTTCGAAGCGAAGTACCCGGGCACGCATGTGACCTGGCTCGACCAGCCCGGCGACGGCTACGACAAGAAGGTGCTGAGCCAGGCCTCGGCCGGCCAGCTGCCCGACGTCACCAACCTGCCGCCGGACTTCGCGCTCAGCCTGGCCAAGCAGAACATGCTGCTCGACGTCGCGGCCGCCGACCCGAAGATCAAGGACGAGTACGTCGAGGGCGGCGTCCAGGCCTACGAGTACCAGGGGATGAACGGCACGTTCGGCTACCCGTGGTACCTGAACACCGACATCGACTACTGGAACGCGACGAAGTTCGCCGCGGCCGGCCTGGACGTGAAGAACCCGCCGAAGACCTTCGACGAGCTGCTCGCGGCCGCGAAGACGATGCACGACAAGACCGGCGGCAAGGAGTACCTGATGAGCCGCCTGCCGGGCATCGGCGACTTCACCAACGCCGGCGTCAAGATCCTGTCCGACGACGGCAAGAAGTTCGTCTTCAACACCCCCGAGGCCGCCGCGCTGCTGGACAAGTACCGCGACGCGTACAAGGCCGGCTACATGCCGCGCGACATCCTCACCAACGAGTACCTGGGCAACTCCAAGCTCTTCACCCAGGGCAAGGTCGCCTGGACGACCGGTGGCGGCAACGCGATCCAGGACTTCCAGAAGGACAACCCGTCCCTGAAGGGCAAGGTCGTCCCGTCGCCCGCACTCGACACCCCGCCGCTGTACGTGCAGGGTCTGTCGGTGTCGGCCAAGACCAAGAACCAGGCCGCCGCGATCGCGCTCGCCCGGTTCGTCACCAACGCCGAGAACCAGGCCGCGTTCGCGAAGATCGTGAACATCTTCCCGTCCACCAAGGCCTCCGCCCAGGACCCGTACTTCTCGAAGTCCGACGGTACGCCGGAGAGCGACGCGAAGGTGCTCGCGTTCCAGTCGCTGGCCAAGGCCAAGAACCTGCAGCCGCCGGTGATCAGTGGCGCGACCAACGACTTCATCGGGCAGCAGATCTCGCTGGCGATCTCCGGCAAGATCACCTCCCAGGCAGCCCTCGACGCGGCGGTGGCGAAGGCCAACCAGCTTCTCCCCCAGTAATGAGGTATCACCGTTGGTTCACCCCGTGGGTGCTGGTGATCCCAGCACTCGCGTGGTTGCTCGTCTTCAACCTGTGGCCCTCGATCAACACCGTCATCCTGTCGTTCACGAACGCCAGGCCGATCGGCGGCGGCTACTTCGTGGGCCTGAAGAACTTCGAGACCCTGCTGCACGACGAGCAGTTGCGGTGGGCGCTGCTCAACAGCGTCATCTACATGGTGGTCTGCCTGCCGTTCCTCACGGTCCTGCCGCTGCTGCTCGCCGTACTGGTCGAGAAGAAGTTGCCCGGGATCACCTTCTTCCGTACTGCGTTCTACACGCCGGTCGTAGCGTCCGCCGTCGTGGTGGCGCTGATCTGGCAGTGGATCCTCGACGACCGCGGTCTGGTCAATGGGATGGCCGAGAAGCTCGGGTTCATCTCCGGGCCGTTGCCGTTCCTGTCCGACCAGTGGCTGTTGTTGCTGAGCGCAATCAGTCTGACGATCTGGAAGGGGCTCGGGTACTACATGATCATCTACCTGGCCGCCCTCGGGAACGTCGGACGTGAGCTGCACGAGGCCGCCGCGGTCGACGGTGCCGGGCCGCTGCGGCGGTTCGTGCACATCACGATCCCCGGCGTCCGCGGGACGATGATCCTGATCTCGATCCTGATCTCCGTGTCGGCGCTGCGGGTGTTCTCCGAGCTGTTCATCCTCAGCGGCGGCAAGGGCGGTCCGGGCGGCCGGGACAACTCGGTCGTGATGCTGATCCAGCAGTACAGCCAGGGTTTCGAGGGCAACCTCGGGTACGCGTCGGCGTTGTCGATCGTGCTGTTCTTCGTCACCGTCGTACCGATGCTCGTCCTGGCTCGCCTGAACCGTCGAGGAGCCGAAGCATGAGCGTTGTCACCGATCCAGCCCGGCCGGCCGTTGTCGAGGCGCCTGGTAAGCCGCCTGCTCGTCGACGCGGTTCTTTCGGCTTCAACACGGTGTCACCGCGCGAGAAGGTCGTGCGCTACCTGCTACTGGCGTTCGTGCTGCTGATCACGATCGGGCCGTTCCTGTGGCAGTTGTCGACCTCGCTGAAGGGATCCGGGGAGGACATCTACACCCGGATCCCGCGGCTGCTGCCGTCCCAGCCGACGTTCTCCCATTACAAGGAAGTCACCGACACCATCCCGGTACTGGACTACGCGCGGAACTCGCTGGTGGTCGCCGTACTGGTTGTCGGCGGCAACGTGATCGGCGCGTCGCTGGCCGGGTTCGCGATCTCGCGGTTGCAGTTCCGCGGCCGTCGCATCGTGCTCGGACTGTTCCTCGCGACGTTGGTGCTGCCGGGTGAGGTCACGATCATCTCGCAGTACGTGACGGTTCGGGAGTTCGGGCTGGCGAACACGCTGGTCGGCGTCGCGCTGCCCGGCATGATCGGCGCGCTCAACGTCCTGCTGATGTACAACGCGTTCCGCGCCCTGCCGCTGGAGGTCGACCAGGCCGCGATCGTCGACGGCGCGAACGCCTGGCAACGCTTCGTGTACGTCGCTCTGCCGTCGGTGCGCGGGACGATCAGCGTGATCGCGATCTTCGCGTTCATCGGCGCGTGGGACGACTTCCTCTGGCCGTTGATCGTGCTCACCGACCCGAACAAGTACACGCTGACCGTCGGCCTGCAGTACCTGTCCGGGACCTTCAGCAACAACCCTCGCCTGATCGCCGCCGGCACGATGATCGCGTTCATCCCGATCGTGATCGTGTTCGCGACGCTGCAGCGGTTCTTCTTCAAGGGCGTCGAAGAAGGCGCCGTCAAGGGATAGCAGGACCGGCTCCGACCCTTGCAGAGGTCGGAGCCGGACGCCGTTACCGGACTAGCGCACGAGCACGATCGAGTTGATCGGGGTGAAGTCGTGCGGGAGGTACTCGCCGGTCTCGCGGTAGACCGGACCGCAGCCGGTGCCGTTGTAGCCCGTGCAGATCTGGAAGCCCGCACCCCCGGTCTGGCTGTTGACCGCCACCTTGGAGCCGATCACGTTCGACAGGTTGTGCGCGCCGTAGCTGTACCAGATGTTCTTGCTCAGGATGCTGCCGTTCGGCTCCCGCAGGCAGACGGCGCCTGACGGGCAGGCCGTTGCCGTGCCGGTGGTCGCCGCGTTCGCGGTCGGCGCGAGCGCCACGCCCGTACCGATCACAGCAGCGGCGATTCCGGCGGCAGTCATCGCGATCTTGCGCATGGTCTCATCCCCTCCGAGTGGTGGCCGCCGGTCGGCGGCCTCACCATCGAACGTAGGAGGGATGCGGCCCGCAGTGGGCCGTTCCGGAACGGTTTCGATCTGCTCCGAAACGGGTTGCGATCAGTTCATCCGCGTCTCGGCGAAGTCCAGCCAGCGGGTGGTGTCGGCCGGCGTGTGGTGACGGATCGACCAGTCCACCAGGCGCAGGCTCATGTGCGCCCAGTACAGCCGCAGTACGGCGGGATCGAGCAGGTCGTCGAGCATTTCGTCGTACCAGTCGAGCGGCAGCCGCGACTCCGCGTCGAACTGCAGCCGCGACTCAGCGTCGAACCGCAACGTGACGAGGCCGAACCGGCTGTCGCCGCGTCCGATGCCGTCCCAGTCGACGATGCCGGTCAGCTCGCCGCGCTCGTCGACCAGCACGTTGCCGGTGTGGAAGTCGAGGTGGACCAGGTCGTCGCCGGTCATGCCGCTCGGCTCGTCGCGGCCGACTTCGCGGACCCAGTCGAGCAGCCGGCGCGTGCGATCGTCGTACCGCTGAAGGGACTCGCGCAGGCAGAAGCCGGGGCCGCTCTCGAGCAGGTGCATCGACGGGACCGGAAGGTCAGCGGCCCGTCCGCGAAGCGGTCGGTCAGCGCGATGATCGCTTCGAGCAGAGCGCGGTCGATCACGTCGGGCGGCCGACCCGGCAGGCGCTCCTGGACGACACCGACGCCGTCGGTCACCTCGGTCAGCAGTTGGTACTGCGGCACCGGTAACCCGTCCGAGCGCGCCGCGTCGAGCACTCTCGCCGTACGCCGGAGGTCGTCGAGCGAGCCGAACCCCCGGGTGAGGACGCCTTCACGTCCGTCGGGCCACCGCACGAACCCGGCACCGACCTCACCGGCGGCCGCCCGCCCGACGAAGGTCAAGCCGGCTCCGGACCGCTCGTTCACCTCCAGCAGCAACTGCTCGGCGTCGAGCTTGGCGACCGGCGCGGGCATCTCGTCAACAGACACGTTTGCCGACCGTAGTCGGCCGGGCTGTCCGGCACCATCGGATTCGGCGAACTTGTTCGTAACGAACATGTTCGTTAGCCTGGGTGGCATGGATGAACCGAGGAGCAGGCGGGAGCGGCCGGCCAAGGAGGCGCTGACGCGGCGGGGCATCGTGGCGGCCGCGGTCGACGTGATGCGGGCCGAGGGGCTCGATCGCGTCACGATGCGGCGGCTGGCGAAGGAGCTCGACACCGGGCCGGCGTCGCTGTACGTCTACTTCCGCAACACGGCCCAGCTGCACGCCGCGGTGCTCGACGAGCTGCTCGGCGCCGTGGACCTGGCACCGGTCGACGCGGACGGCGATTGGCGAGAGCGGCTCGAGGCGGTGCTGGCGTCGTACACGCTGGTGCTGTTCGAGTATCCGAGCCTCGCCCAATCTGCCGTGACTGCGCGGCCGACCGGGGCGAACTACCTCCGTCTGGTCGAGTCGATCCTCGCCCTGCTCGACGAGGGCGGCGTGCCGCCGGGGCAGGCGTCGTGGGGGATCGACCTCCTGCTGCAGCTGGCCACCTCGACCGCCGCCGAGCACGCGGGCGGCGACGACCCGGAAGCCTGGGACGCACTGGCCGCCGTACTGCGGGCGGTCAAGCCGGAGACGTATCCGCGGATCGCGGCCCTGGGGGAGGACCTGCTCAGCGGAGCGGGGCCGGACCGGAGCTCGTGGGGCATCCGTGCGCTGATCAACGGGGTGCTGGCCACTCCACGACCTGAAGGAGAGACAACATGATCACGATCATCGGCGCCGGCCTGGGCGGTTTGACCCTGGCCCGCATCCTGCACGTCAACGGCATCGACGCCGTCGTCTACGAAGCTGACGCCTCACCGACCGCCCGCACCCAGGGCGGCATGCTCGACATCCACGAGGAGTCCGGCCAGGCAGCGCTCACGGCAGCCGGTCTGTACGACGACTTCCTGGGCCTGGTGATGCCGGGCGGCGAGGCGATGAAGGTCTACGACCGGCACGCCGTACTGCGGTTGTCACACGACCACGAAGGCAGCGGCCGGCCGGAGGTGCACCGTCGCGACCTGCGCACTCTGCTGCTCGGCAGCTTGCCGGACGGCATGATCCGCTGGGGCTCGAAGGTTGTCGAGATCTCCGCCGATCGGGAGGTGCGGCTGGTGGACGGGAGCACGTTCGAGGCCGAGGTGCTGATCGGCGCGGATGGTGCGTGGTCGAAGGTGCGGCCCTTGGTTTCGGCCGCGACCCCGGCGTACCTGGGTCTCTCGTTCGCCGAGCTGAATCTGCTCGACCCCGAGACGCGCCACCGGGACGCGGCCGACCTGATCGGCGGCGGCATGATGATGGCGCTCGGCGACGGCCGCGGCTTCCTGGCCCACCGGGAACCCGACCGCCTGCACGTGTACGCCGCCGTGCGGGTCGACGTGCCATGGACCGCGATGACGAAGGACGACCTGCTGGCGGAGTTCAAGGACTGGGACGACCGTTTTCTCCGCCTCGTGCACGAAGCCGACGGCGAGCTGACGCCACGCGCGATCCACGCCCTGCCGATCGGTCACAGCTGGAGCCGCGTCCCTGGCGTCACGCTGCTCGGTGACGCCGCACACCTGATGTCGCCGTTCGCCGGTGAGGGCGCGAACCTGGCCATGCAGGACGCCGCCGAACTGGCCGCCGCCCTGATCGCACAGCCCGACGACACCGAGGCCGCACTGGCGACCTACGAGTCGGCGCTCTTCCCCCGCGCCGAGGCTTCGGCCGCCGAGTCCGCGCAGAACCTCGAGATCTCCTTCGCCCCCGACGCCCCGGCCGGCATCCTCAACTTCTTCGCCGGTCTGGGTTGACCCGGCGGTTTCCGGAAGATATTTCGCGCCTGGTGGCGAATATGTTCCGGAGATCGGCAGTGCGGGTTCCGGTCAGCGGCTGGAGGCGGCCGGGAACACGGCTCCGGTGTACTTCTCGCCGGGGCCCTGTCCGGCCTCGTCCTGGATGCTGCTGGCTTCGCGGAACGCGAGTTGGAGCGAGCGCAGACCGTCCTTCAGCGGGGCGGCGTGGTGGTGGCCGAGGGCGGGCGCGGCCGCGTCGAGCAGGCCGGCCAGGGAGTCGATCAGGGAGCGGGCCTCGTCGAGGTCCTTGTGGTCGGGGAGGTCGGCGGCCAGGCCGAGGTTGACGGCCGCGGCGCTCATCAGGTGGAGTGCGGCGGTCGAGATGATCTCGACGGCGGGGACCTCGGCGATGTCGCGGGAAGCGGTCGACAGCGGGTCCGGCTGTCCGGCGTCGGGCTGTCCGGCGTCGGTCTGTTCGGCGTCAGGGCGTTCGGCGCCGGAACGTGGAGTGGCATCTGCGTCGGTCATGCTGTTACTCTTGCACGGCGACCGACCAGGTCCGATGGTGACCCCTGAGTGGAATATTCAAGGGCCGCCGGCGGTTCTGGTCTAAGCGGAGGGCCACCTCCCACCCAGTCGATGAACAGTCGGCGGGTCCCGGTCAACGCTGAGAAATTCTGGAGGACATCCGGAGCATCACAGCGATCGTACGGCGTACCACCCGGAGGGGTTGGGGCGTCGTCGATCTGGGAATTGGGCCTTCGTGTGATCGCACGGGGGCCTTTCGCGTTTTCCGGGGGGCTCGCGGCGATAACAAGGTGGCACAAGTACTAGTTCAACCCAGGAGGACCCATCACCACTGATTTGCGCGTCAACGAGCGCATCCGCGTTCCCGAGGTGCGACTGGTCGGACCGAACGGTGAGCAGGTTGGCATCGTCCGGATCGAAGACGCACTGCGGCTGGCCCAGGAGGCCGATCTCGACCTGGTCGAGGTCGCGGCAACCGCCCGGCCTCCGGTCTGCAAGTTGATGGATTTCGGCAAGTACAAGTACGAGACCGCGCAGAAGGCGCGCGAGTCCCGCCGGAACCAGACCAACACCATCATCAAAGAGATGAAGCTGCGGCCGAAGATCGACCCGCACGACTACGAGACCAAGAAGGGTCACGTGGTCCGGTTCCTGAAGGCCGGGGACAAGGTCAAGATCACCATCATGTTCCGCGGACGTGAGCAGTCCCGGCCCGAGCTCGGGTTCCGGTTGCTGCAGCGGCTGGCCGAAGACGTGAACGAGCTCGGCTTCGTCGAGTCCTCGCCGCGGCAGGACGGCCGGAACATGATCATGGTGCTCGGACCGCACAAGAAGAAGTCCGAGGCGCGCGTGGACGTGGAAGCCGAGAAGGCGCAGCGCAAGGCCGAGCGAGAGGCCGAGGAGCAGGCGGAGCGTGCGGAGCGCGCCGAGCAGGCCCAGGCCCACGAGGCAGAACGCGCCGCCGGTGCCACGAAGAAGCCGAAGGGTCCGGCCGACAACCTCGACCCGGAGTGACGAAACGCTCCGGCGGCCAGGTCAGTCACAGCAGCCGGAGCCGGTCACACCGAAGTTCGAGTCAACGAAAATAATCAGGAGCACAACAGCCATGCCGAAGATGAAGACCCACTCGGGGATGAAGAAGCGCGTCCGGATCACCGGAACGGGCAAGGTTCGCCGCGAGCAGACCGGTGTCCGCCACCTCGCCGAGGCGAAGACGTCCAAGCGCAAGCGGCGCCTGAGCGGCACCGTCGAGGTTGCACCCGCGTTCGCGAAGAAGGCCAAGAAGCTTCTCGGCATCTGAGCATCACCCTCACCCCCCGAACATCCCCGCCGAGTGGGCCACCCTCTCTCCGGCGCAGAAATACAAGGAGTAACACCTCATGGCACGCGTGAAGCGGGCAGTCAACGCCCACAAGAAGCGTCGTACCGTACTTGAGCAGGCCAGCGGCTACCGCGGCCAGCGCTCGCGGCTGTACCGCAAGGCCAAGGAGCAGGTCACCCACTCGCTCGTCTACGCCTACCGTGACCGCAAGGCGCGCAAGGGCGACTTCCGCAAGCTGTGGATCCAGCGGATCAACGCCGCGGTCCGGGCCGAGGACCTGACCTACAACCGCTTCATCCAGGGCCTGCGGCTGGCCGAGGTCGAGGTCGACCGCAAGATCCTGGCCGACTTGGCTGTCAACGACCCGGCCGCGTTCTCCGCGCTCGTGCAGGTGGCCAAGGCCGCCCTGCCGGCCGACGTGAACGCCCCGAAGACCGACGCCGCGGCCTGAGCAACACCCTTACACCACAGTGGCGAGTCCCGGTCTGCTGACCGCGCAATCAGCGCGCATCAAGCAGGCTCGGCGGCTCGCCACTCGTGCGTTCCGGCGTAAAGCCGGCCGGTTCCTCGTCGAGGGACCGCAGGCCGTCCGGGAAGCACTCGAGCACCGCGAGCTCGTCGTCGAGGTGTACGCGGAGCCCGAGGTCGCGACCCGTCATCGCGACCTCCACGACCTGGCCGCGGCCGCCGGCGTCCCGTGGTTCGAGGTCAACCGTGCCGCCGTCGAGGCGTTGAGCGAGACCGTCACCTCGCAGGGCGTCGTCGCCGTCTGCTCGCTGGTGACCGTGCCGTTCGCGCCCACCGGCACGCTGATCGCGGCCGGCGTACAGGTTCGCGATCCCGGCAACGTCGGCACCCTGATCCGTACTGCGGACGCGGCCGGCGCCGGTGCCGTCGTACTGTCGGCCGAGTCCGTCGACCCGCACAACCCGAAGGCGGTCCGGGCCAGCGTCGGCAGCATCTTCCACGTGCCGATCAGCACCGACGTCGACATCGTCGAGGCCGTCGAGTCGTGGCGCGATCACGGTCTGCAGGTGCTCGCCGCCGACGGGTACGGCGCGACCGACTTGGACACGTGCATCGACGACGGGACGCTGGCCAAGCCGACCGTGTGGCTGTTCGGCAACGAGGCGCACGGTCTGCCCGACGGCATCAACGCGATCGTTGATCACTCGGTCAAGGTCCCGATCTACGGTCGCGCGGAGTCACTCAACCTCGCGACGGCCGCCGCGGTCTGCTTGTACGCCTCTGCCCGTGCCCAACGCCGATGACGTTCGACCTGCCGGGGCAGTTCTGGCGCGGCAACCTGCACACGCACACGAACCTCTCGGACGGTTACCTGTCACCGGCTGAGACCGCGCAGGTCTACCGGGGCGCCGGGTACGACTTCGTCGCGATCACCGACCACTTCCGGCCCGAGTACGGGTACCCGGTGACGGACACCCACGACCTGCGGACGGACGACTTCACCACGCTGATCGGCGCCGAACTCCACGCTCCGCGGACGGAAGCCGGCCAGCAATGGCACATCATCGCGGCCGGCCTCCCGCTCGACTTCACCCAGCCGTCGGGGAGCGAGACCGGTCCTGAGTTGGCGCGACGTGCGCGGGCCGCGGGTGCGTTCATCGGCATGGCGCACCCGTCGGCGTCGCTCCTGACCGCTGTCGACGCGGAGAGCCTCGACGCGGCGCATTCGGTCGAGGTCTACAACGCACTGTCCGACCGCGAGAACCGCGGCGACAGCTGGCACCTTGCCGATGTCCTGCTGAACCGCGGTCACCGGCTGACGACGTACGCCGCCGACGACGCTCACCTGCAACCCCAGGACCCGCCGCCGTGCCAGGCCTGGGTCCAGGTCCGCGCCGAAACGCTCGCCCCGGACGCACTGCTCACCGCCCTCAAGGCCGGCCATTTCTACTCCAGCACCGGCCCCGAGCTGTACGACGTACGCATCGAGGGCGAGATGGTCGTCGTCCGCTGCTCACCCGCAACGAAGATCCTGCTGACCGGCGGCCACCCGGGCGCAGAACTTGCCCAAGGCACCGATCTCACCGAGTGCGCCCTCCCATGGGCCTTGTTCCGCGGCCGGCACTGCCGCATCACCGTCGAGGACGCCACCGGCCACCGCGCCCGGACCAACCCGATGTACTTGCCGTTCTGATTGACGGTTCGGGGTGGGGCGTGTCAGCGTTGGGCTAGCGCGCGCCAGGGCGCCTCCTCTTCGCGGCAAGCACCGAGTGCACCTGGATGGTGGGAGTAGGACTTGTGTCGGCCGGTGAACCCTTCGGGACGGCCTGATTCAGCGGAGCGGGCTGTTCTGGAAGGACCGTTGATGTCGACTACACCGCTGCCCGCCAAGGCGAGTCTCAGCCAGCTGCGCGCCCGGGCGAAGGAACTCCGGAAGGCGGTCGCCAAAGGCAGGCCCGACGCGATCGAGCGGGCCCGCGCGCACCACCCGGCGTACGACGACGCGACCTTCACGCTGCGGGATGCGCAGTTGACGATCGCACGGGAGTACGGCCTGGCCAGCTGGCCGGAATTGATGGAGAAGGTCGCGACCGAGCTGGTCGAAGGCCGCGAGCTGCACCGGTACTTCGGCGTCGAGCTGAACAACGAGACCTGGGACCTGCTCGAAGAGATCGACGAGATGAGCCCCTTGGAGGACCAGGAGCGGTTGCTGTACGGCGCTTATGCCGCCTGCCTGCACTGGTTAGAGGCGGGCAACGAAGCCAATCACGCCCGCGGCGAGCACCTGATCGCGAGGGTCGCGCTCCGCATCGGGCGGATCGAGGTCGGACTGCAGCATGCGCGACGCTGTCTCGAACTCATCGAGACGCACCGCGAGCAGATGAGCGACTGGGACGAACCGTTCGCCCGCGAGGCCCTGGCTCGGGCTCTCGCGGCGACCGGTCACACAGCTGCCGCACGCGCAGAGTTGGAGAAAGCGCGCGAACTGACCAAGCTCGTCGCGAACGAGGGCGATCGGAAGGTGCTGGAGGAGGAGTTCGCCAAGGAGCCGTGGTTCGGCCTTACTTCTTGACCCGTGCCTGCAGGCCGTCGAGCAGTGCGTCGAGCCCGAAGACGAAGTTCTCGGTGAGCTCGCCGTCCAGGTCGACCGACGTACGGCGGCGGACCGACTCCTGCATCTGCGGGTAGTCGGTCGCGACGGACTGCGCCTGCTCGAGCATCTCGCTAACCCAGCTCTCCTCGGAGCGGCCGGACTTCCGGACCATCTCGCGGGTCGCGACCTCGGCGCTGACCGTGCCGAGCACGTACGACATCACGCTGCCCATGGCCAGATCGACCTCGTGTGGTGTGACGAACCCGGCCGCTCCGAACAGCACCAGGCCACGCTCGCCGAGCGCCATCGCGTTCGGCCCGATGCTCGGCCGCGTGTACATCACCTCGGGCAGCCACGGATGCCGTAGTACGGCGGAGCGCAGGCTGTGCCCGAACAACAGCGCCCCGCTCCGCCATCCGGCGAGCTCCGGCTCGGGCACGTCGATCTCGGCCCAGACCTGGTCGATGAGCAGGTCGATCAGATCGTCCTTGGTCGGCACGTGCCAGTAGAGGCTGGTCGCGCCGGAGCCGAGCCGGGCGGCGAGCTTGCGCATGCTCAGCCCGGCGACGCCCTCGCTGTCCAGGATCTCCATCGCGTTCTTCACGATCTGCTCCCGGCTGAGCGTCTCGCGCGCCGGTGCAGCCGACCGTTGCCGGGTCCAGATCGTTTCCCTCATGCGCCCATCCTACAAAGCACTCGCACACCGTACGAGTTTGTCGTACAGTGTGCGAGTGACTAGTACACCGTTCGAGTCGTCCGAATCCGAGTCGGTCGGGAATGCCGCGACCGGTCACCCGCGTCGCTGGTGGATCCTGCTGATCCTGTGCCTGAGCCTGATGGTCCTGGTCGTCGACAACACCGTCCTCAACCTGGCGATCCCGTCGCTGATGCGCGATCTGGGCGCGACGCCCGCGGACATCCAGTGGGTGATCGACGCCTACATCCTGGCGTTCGCCGGACTGCTGCTGACGGCCGGAAGCCTGTCCGACCGGTTCGGCCGGCGGAAGATGCTGCTCCTGGGTCTGGTGGTCTTCGGCGCGGCCTCGCTGCTGGCGACCCTGGCCGACAATCCGTGGCAGCTGATCGCCTGCCGTTTCCTGATGGGCGTCGGCGGATCGCTGCTGATGCCGAGCACGCTGTCGCTGCTGTTCACCGTGTTCCCGCCGGAGGAGCAGCGCAAGGCGATGGCCGGCTGGTCGATGGTCGCGATGCTCGGCGTGGTCGCCGGCCCGACCGTCGGTGGAGTGTTGCTGAACCACTTCTGGTGGGGCTCGATCTTCCTGCTGAACGTCCCGATCGCCCTGCTCGCGATCATCGGGACGCTGGCGCTGATCCCGGAGTCGAAGGGCCCCGCGCGTGACGTCGACCCGGTCGGCGCGGTGCTGACGATCGTCGGGATGGCATCGATCGTCTGGGCGATCGTGTCGATCCCGGCGCACGGCTGGGGCTCCGGCCGGGTGCTCGGTGGTCTCGCGGTCGGAGTGGTCGCGTTGACCGCCTTCGCGCTGTGGGAGAAGCGCAGTGAACACCCGATGGTGCCGCTCGCGCTGTTCCGGGATCGGCGGTTCAGTGGGACGAGCTTCTCGATCGTGCTGTTGTCGTTCACGGCGGGCGGGTTGCTGCTGGCGTTGACGCAGTACCTGCAGTTCGTGCTCGGGTACAGCCCGTTGAAGGCCGGGCTGGCCCTGATTCCGTACGCCGTTGCGGCGGCTGCGTTCAACGGCCTCGGCGCTGCGCTGGGCAAGAAGGTAGCGGACCGGACGCTGATCTCCCTCGGGCTGCTGATCATCGCGGGCAGCTTCGGGATCCTGACGCAGGTGTCCGACTCGAGCGGGTACGGGCTGTTGATCATCGGCCTGCTGGTGATGGGCATCGGCGGTGGCCTGGCCGGACCGGCGGCGTACACGCTGTTGATGCAGGCCGTTCCGGCGGAGCACCGCGGCGTCGGCTCAGCGATGAACGACACCGTGCAGCAGACCGGGGCGGCGCTGTCGGTCGCCGTACTGGGCAGTGTGCTCGCGGCGGCGTACTCGTCGGCGCTGCCGGACTCCGTGCCCGATGCGGCTCGGAAGTCGATCGCAGACACCCTCGCGCTCGGCCCGGACTTCTTCGGCTCCGCGAAGCATGCCTTCATCGACGCGATGTCGATCTCGATGACCGTCGGCGCAGGCGGGGCGATCGCGGGCGCGGTGGTTGCGGTGGTGCTCCTCCCGCGCGACGAGGCCAAGATGCAGGACGCCGCTCCGGCGGCAGTGGACGACCCAGTGCACTGACAGCATGCGGGTATGCAGGACGCCCAGGGGATCGTGAACCTGATGCTCGTCGTAGTACTCGGCCTGATACCGGTCGCCCTCGTCACGTTGATCGTCGGTCGGTGGAGATCCCAGCGGTTCGTCCTCAAATGGGCTCAGGCGGCCGGCATCCTGTCGGCCGCCCTGTCCACGGGATACCTCCTCGCCGGGGCAGCCTGCCTCATTCTCGAAAGCCGCACTCCGACCCCGACGTACCCGCTCTTCCTCCTACCGGTCGGCGGCGTCGCCCTGGCGACCTCCCTGGCAATCCTCGTCACCACCATCCGAACCAGGTGGCGGATGGGTTGAGTCGTTCTTGTCCACAGCGCGAGGACCGGACCGAGCGCGAACGGCGCGACGACTGCATCTTGTTCGGTGTGACGGAGAGCATCGAGACTTTCGCGGAGGTGCGTCGGCGCCAGGCGGGAGCGTTCAGCCGAGAGCAGGCGATGACGCACGGAATCACCGACAGGGTGCTGCAGGGACGCTGCCGGGCACGGCAGGCGCAGCGGGTTCATACAGGTGTGTACGCCGACTTCACCGGACCGCTGCCCTGGGAGACCCGGATGTGGGCAGCATGGCTGGCATGTGGGCTGGGCGCGGCGCTGACCGGAGCGACCGCGCTCCGTATGTACGGCATCGCAGGGGACTGGGACGACCGGATCCATGTCGCAGTGCCGCACTCGCGGCGGGTCGGTCGGAGGTTCGGGATCGTCATCTCCCGGCACCGGGACCTGTCCTCGCTCGTGCACTCGTCTCGCCAACCGCCGGCGGTTCGACTGGAGGTCGCGGTGCTGATCGCCGCCGGCGCAGAACAGGATGTGTCGAAACGAGCCGCCGTACTGTTCGACGCGTGTCGGCAGCGCCGGACGACACCGGCGCGATTGCTGGCCGAGCTGGCTTTGCTGCCGGTACTGCCCGGCCGCCGGGTCATCGGGCGGATCCTGGCGGAGGCGGCCGAAGGGGTTCAGTCGTTCCTCGAGCAGGCGTACCTCCGGCGCGTCGAGCGCGCTCACGGCCTGCCGCGGGCGCGACGGCAGGTCCGCGCCACCGACAGCGGTGCAGTCGTCTATCGGGACTCGGAGTACACGCCGTACGACGTGATCGTCGAGCTCGACGGCCGCGCCGGCCACGCGGACTCGATCAGTCGCTGGCGTGACATGACCAGGGACAACGCCGCCGCGACGACCGGCAAGGTGACGCTGCGCTTCGGCTACCAGGTGGTCAGCCGGCCATGCCAAGCGGCGTCGCAGGTAGCCGCCACCCTCCACCTCCACGGCTGGCCCGGCCACCCCCACCCCTGCTCCCCCACCTGCCCCCTCCCTCCCGTCCCGTCCAGCAAGGTTGGGGAGGATCTTGTACCAAATCGGGGGCAAAATCCTCCCCAACCTGGGTGAGGCGCGGGGTGCGCGCGGGGTGGGCGCGGGGGTGGGCGCGGGGGTGGGCGTGTGGGTGGGCGTGTGGGTGGGCGTGGGGTGTGGGCGTGGGGTGTGGGCGCGGGGGTGGGTGTGTGGGTGTGGGGTGGGGTTGTGGACAGCCGATTCACGCTCTTGGGGTTCGGGTTTCTAGACTGCAATTCGCAGAAGTTCCGAATTGAGAGCGAGCCATGTCCGGTCCCAACACTGATTACGACCCGGTCGAAGTGACGCCGCTGCATGCCGAAGAGGTGGAGCGGACCCGCGACGAGGCGCTGAAGGCGTTTACCGAGGCGGCCGATCTGGCTGCCCTGCAGGAAGCCAAGTCCACCCACCTCGGCGACAAGTCGCCGATCGTGCTGGCCAACCGGGAGATCGGCGCGCTGCCGCCGCAGGCCCGCAAGGAGGCCGGTCAGCGGATCGGCGCGGCCCGGAAGGCGATCAACGAGGGCTTCGCGTCCCGGCTGGCCGTCCTCGAGGCCGAGCACGAGGAGCAGATGCTCGCCACCGAGCGTGTCGACGTCACGCTGCCGTGGCACACCCCCGAGCTCGGCGCGCGGCACCCGCTCTCGCTGATCTCCGAGCAGGTCGCGGATGTCTTCACCGCGCTCGGCTGGGACGTCGCCGAGGGTCCCGAGGTCGAGGCCGAGTGGCTCAACTTCGACGCGCTGAACTTCCAGCCCGACCACCCGGCGCGGCAGATGCAGGACACGTTCTTCGTCGAGCCGGCCGGCTCCGGGAAGGTCCTGCGCACCCACACCTCGCCGGTGCAGGCGCGCTCGATGCTGAGCCGCAAGCCCCCGATCTACGTGATCTGCCCGGGCCGCGTGTTCCGCACCGACGAGCTCGACGCGACCCACACGCCGGTCTTCAACCAGGTCGAGGGCCTGGTCGTGGACGAAGGCATCACGCTCGCGCACCTCAAGGGCACGCTCGACCACTTCGTCGTCTCGATGTTCGGCGAGGGCCTCGAGGCGCGCCTCCGGCCGAACTTCTTCCCGTTCACCGAGCCGTCGGCCGAGGTCGACCTGAAGTGCTTCGTCTGCCGCGGCGCGTCCGTCGGCAACCCGGACCGCCCGTGCCGCACCTGTGGCAGCGAGGGCTGGATCGAGTGGGGCGGCTGCGGCGTGGTGAACCCGCGGGTCCTGCAGGCCAACGGCATCGACACGGATCGGTACTCCGGATTCGCCTTCGGCATGGGCCTGGAGCGGACGCTGATGTTCCGCAACGGCGTCGAGGACATGCGGGACATGGTCGAGGGTGACGTGCGGTTCAGCCGCCAGTTCGGGATGGAGATCTGATGCGGGTCCCACTGTCATGGCTTCGTGAGTACGTCGACCTCCCAGCCGGGGTGACCGGCCGCGACGTCGGGGAGAAGCTGATCCGGGCCGGCCTCGAGGTCGAGACCGTCGAGGAGTCCGACCTGACGGGTCCGCTCGTGGTCGGCAAGGTGCTGACCTTCGAGGACGAGCCGCAGAAGAACGGCAAGACGATCCGCTGGTGCTCGCTCGACATCGGCAAGGACGAGCCGCAGTGGGTCGTCTGCGGTGCGAACAACTTCGCGGTCGGCGATCTCGTGGTCGTCGTGCTGCCGGGTGCGGTGCTGCCCGGCGGCTTCGCGATCTCCGCGCGGAAGACGTACGGGCATGTCTCCAACGGGATGATCTGCTCGAGCCAGGAGCTCGGCCTGGGCGACGACGGTACGCACGGCATCGTCGTGCTGGAGCCGGGCGAGGCCACGCCGGGTGACGACGCGATCGAGCTGCTCGCGCTGAAGGACGACGTGCTCGATATCGCGGTGACGCCGGATCGCGGGTACTGCCTGTCGATCCGCGGCGTCGCGCGCGAGGCAGCGACGGCGTACGGCGTTGCGCTGAAGGATCCTGCGGAGCTGGCACTGGACGGGTCCGGCTCGGGTGGTTACCCGGTGCGGGTCGACGACCCCGAGGCGTGCAGCGTGTTCGTCACGCGGACGGTGACCGGGATCGACGCCAAGGCGTTGTCGCCGCGGTGGATGCAGAAGCGGCTGCTCGCGTCCGGGATGCGGCCGATCTCGATCGGGGTCGACGTCGCGAACTACGTGATGCTCGAGCTCGGTCAGCCGATCCACACCTACGACAAGGCGCGGCTGTCCGGCGAGATCGTCGTACGCCGGGCAAACGCCGGCGAGAAGCTGATGACGCTCGACGACCAGACCCGCGAACTGGACGTCGAGGACCTGCTGATCACCGACGACTCCGGCGCGATCGGTGTCGCCGGCGTGATGGGCGGTGCGTCCACGGAGATCTCCGACGCGACCACCGACGTGGTGATCGAGGCCGCGCACTTCGACCCGATCGTGATCGCGCGCGCGTCCCGCCGGCACAAGCTGTCGTCGGAGGCATCCCGCCGGTTCGAGCGCGAGGTAGACCCACTGCTCCCGAGGTACGCCGCCCAACGCGTAGCCGACCTCCTCGGCGAGTACGCGGGCGGCACGATCCTCCCCGAAGAAACCGTCGTAGACACCCACACACTGCCCGAGCCGGTAACCATCCGAGCCGACCACGCAGCGCGGGTGGCAGGTGCTCCAATCACCATCGAGGAGACGCTGCAGCATCTGCGGTCGGTCGGATGCACGGTCGACCGCGCGGCTGCGGACGCGGTGCCCGCGCCGCTCGCGGCAGGCGTTCACGCCCCAGCGCTCGTGATCCCCGCGCCGGCCCGGCCTGCGGCCGGGCCGGCGCGGGGGGAAGCAGAAGGCGGCGCGGCGGCCGGTGGGTCGGCGGTGGCGGCTGAGCTCGTGGGTGATGATCTGCTGACTGTTACCCCGCCGTCGTGGCGGCCGGATTTGCGGGATCCTAATGACTTTGCCGAAGAGGCTATTCGGTTGTTCGGGTTCGACAATGTGCCGTCGATCCTGCCGGCCGCGCCTGGTGGGCAGGGGCTGACTGTTTCGCAGAAGCGCCGGCGGAAGGTGGCGACCGCGCTGGTTGGTGCGGGGCTGACGGAAGTGGTGTCGTACCCGTTCACCGGTGAGGCCGACTTCGACGCGATGGGTCTGCCCGCCGACGACCCACGCCGTACGACGGTGAAGTTGGTCAACCCGATCTCCGACGAAGAGCCGTCGATGCAGACCATGCTGCTGTCGACGCTCCTGCGCACCGCCGAGCGCAACGTCGGCCGCGGGGCAACGGATCTCGCGATCTTCCAGACCGGGCTCGTCTTCCTTCCGAAGGCGGAGACGAAGCCCGCGCCGCTTCCGTCGGTCGCGCACCGCCCGAGCGACGCCGAGATCCAATCGCTGTACGACGCGCTCCCGGACCAGCCGCTGCATATCGGTGTAGTGCTGACCGGTTTGCGGACCCCGACCGGTTGGTGGGGCAAGGGCCGTCCGGCCGGCTGGGCCGACGCGGTGCAGATCGCCCGGCTGATCGCGTCGGCGGTCGGCGTCGAGCCGGTCGTGACGAACGTCGAGCTCGCGCCGTGGCACCCCGGCCGGTGCGCGCAGTTCGCCATCGGCGGCCCGGACGGCAAGGTCGTCGGCCACGCGGGTGAGCTGCACCCGAAGGTCTGCCAGGCGTTCGGCCTGCCGGCCCGGTCGAGTGCGGTCGAGCTCGATCTCGAAGCGCTGATCGCGGCCGGTCCCGAGTCGATCACCGCGCACCCCTTCTCGTCGTACCCGGTGGCCAAGGAGGACGTGGCGCTGATCGTCGCGGCCGACGTGCCCGCGGCGGACGTGCAGGCTGCGCTGGCCGAGGGCGCGGGCGAGCTGTTGGAGTCGGTGCGGCTGTTCGACGTGTACACCGGCGAGCAGATCGGCGAAGGCAAGAAGTCGCTCGCGTTCGCGCTGCGCTTCCGGGCACCTGACCGGACTCTCAAGGAGAGCGAGGTCGCCGCCGCGCGGCAGGCCGCCGTCCAAGTGGCCGTCGACCGCTTCAACGCCGTCCAACGGGTCGGCTGACGTCATGAGTGGCCATCACCCCAGGGTGGCGGTTGCGGCGCCGAACGCTGCCGCGGCCGAGGCTGGGGTGCGGGTGGCTGCCGAGGGTGGCAACGCGGTGGATGCTGCCATCGCGGCCACCCTGGTCACGATGGTGAACGAGATCGGCGTGGTGTCGCCGGCGTCGGGTGGGTTCGTCACCTTGCAGGTCGCGGGTGGTGAGGCGATCACCATCGACGGCTGGGTCGAGATGCCCGGCCGCGGCCTGCCCAGCGAGCGATTCGGCCAGGGCGTCTGGGACATCACCACCGATTACGGCGGCGGTACGACGACCACCGTCGGCCACGGCTCCGTCGCCACGCCTGGCGGGATGAAGGCGCTCGACCTGGCCCATCGCCGGGCAGGTAAGGCGGCGTGGCGCGAGGTCGTCCAGCCGGCGATCGACGTCGCCCGCAACGGCTTCCCGCTCAGCCGCACCTCGGGGTACTACCTGGGCTTCACCCACGAGATCATCTTCGGCTGGCACCAACCCAGCCACGGCGTTGTCCACGACGAGGACGGCGAGGTGATCAAGGCCGGCAGCACGGTCGTGATCCCCGAGCTCGCCGAAGCCCTCGAGCTGATCGCCCGCGAGGGCGCCGAGACCATGTACACCGGCCGGCTCGCGCAACTCCTGATCCACGACATGGCCGCGAACGACGGCATCCTGACCGCCGAGGACCTCGCGGCGTACGAGGCCGTCGTCCGTCCGGCCCTTGTCGTCAAGCAGAACGGATGGCGCCTCGCGACCAACCCGCCGCCGGCCGTCGGGGGAGTCGCAGCCGCCGCGATGCTCGCGTTGCTCGACGGCGTACCGGCCGACGGTGGCTGGAACCAGTTCGAGCTGGAGCGACTGGTCGACGTGCAGCACGCCGTGCTCGGCCGCCGGCTCGCGGAGCTCGACGAAGAAGATGTACGGCGGCTCGAAGGCCAGAAGCTGCTCGACCTGGCCGCGGCCGGCGACTTGCGCGCGCTGACCTCGCCCAGCACGGCGACGGTCTCGGTCGTCGACGACGAGGGTGACGCTTGCGCGATCACGGTCTCGTCCGGCTACGGCTCCGGCGTACTCACCCCGGGCACCGGCATCTGGCTCAACAACGCCCTCGGTGAGCAGGAGCTCCTCCACGGCGGCCCGCACAGCCTCGCGCCGGGCACCCGCCTCACCTCGAACATGGCCCCGAGCGTGGCCCGCCGCGACAGCGACGGCGCCGTCCTCGCGATCAGCTCACCCGGCTCGGACCGGATCCCGACCGCGCTCGCCCAGGTCTATGCGCTCTATACCCACGGCGGCCTGTCGCTCCGTGAAGCCGTCGAGCACCCGCGCCTGCACGTCCGCGTCCGCGAGGACATCATCGTCGACTACGAGGACGACCTCCCGGTCTCCGGCTCGACGTCGCTCCCGACCCGCCCGATGCCGCCGCATTCGATGTACTTCGGCGGCGTCGCGGCCGCGTTCTGGGACCCGACCGAAGGCTTGCTCGCCGTCGGCGACCCCCGCCGAACCGGCGCGGTGGCGATTTCCCCCTGACCGCACGCTGTTAAGGTCAGCCACCTCAGACCCGAAAGGTGACCCGATGCGGGACCATCCCGAGCTCTCCGTCGTCGTACCGATGTACGACGAGGAGGAGGTGCTGCCGATCTTCTTCGAGCGGATGCACCCGCTGCTCGACGGTCTGGGGATCACCTATGAGCTGCTCGTCGTCGACGACGGCAGCCGGGACAAGACTGCGGAGCTGCTGCTCGCGGCCGCCGAGGACTGGCCGCAGCTCCGCGTTGTCCGGCTGCTCCGCAACAGCGGTCACCAAGCCGCGCAGTCGGCCGGGTTCCGTCGAGCGCGTGGTCAGTACGTCGTCACGATCGACGCCGACCTCCAGGATCCGCCGGAGGTCATCGCGGAGTTTCTCCAAGCGGTGAACGAGCAGGACGTCGACGTCGTGTACGGCGTCCGCTCCGATCGCTCGAGCGACTCGTGGGCGAAGCGGACCAGCGCCCGGCTGTACTACCGGCTGATGTGCCGGCTGGTCGGCAAGGACATCCCGTTCGACGCGGCCGACTTCCGGTTGGTGACGCGGCGCGTGGTCGATGCGGTGAACGCGCTGCCGGACGACGGGCGGGTCTTCCGCCTGGTGATCCCGTGGCTCGGCTTCCCGAGCGCCGAGGTGCGGTATGTCCGGGCCGAGCGGGCCGCCGGTACGACGAAGTACAACTTCTCGAAGATGCTGAGGCTCGCGTTCGACAGCGTGACCGCCTTCTCCGCCGCGCCGCTGCGGCTGGCGACGTGGCTGGGGCTGCTCGGTGGGGCGATGTCCGGGTTGTTCGTCGTCGGCGCGCTGGTGATCAAGCTGACCGGGCGGAGCATCCCCGGCTGGACGTCGACCGTGCTCGCGGTCAGCGTGATCGGCGCGATCCAGTTGCTGTGTCTCGGGCTGCTCGGCGAGTACGTCGCGCGCCTGTTCCAGTCGAGTCAGCGCAGACCGCAGTTCCTCGTCGGGTACGACAGCCTCGGCGACCACGGCCATCAGGAGCCCCTGCACCACAAGGCCCCGTCTGACAGATGAAGAGGTCGCTTCCGTGGCTGCTGCCGATCCTGGTGGCAGCCGGCGGGTTCGTTTCGCTGGGTGATGTCGGACCGGGTCCGCTGATCAAGTACGCCGCGTACTTCGCGGTGGCGATCGCGCTTCCCGGCACGCTCCTGCTCCGCGCGGCCTGGCGCAGTACCGGTAACTGGGCCGAGGATCTCGGACTCGGCTCGGTCGTCGGCGCAACCTGGCAGCTGATCGGCTGGGCGATCTTCACCGCGCTCGGCTGGCAACGCTGGTTGATCGTCTGGCCGGCGATCGTCCTGGCCGGCTTCGCGATCTTCGGGCGCAGCTATTGGCGGATTGCCGATCCCAAACCGCTACCGGCCGCCTGGACCTGGGGTCTCGCTGTCTCGGCTGCGGTGATGATGGGTGCGGCCACGTTCGGAGTGATGGCTTATCACCCGATGCCGCCGAACGGCGAGGCCTACTACCCGGACCTTCTCTACCACCTGTCGATGGTGAGCGAGCTGACCCGGACGGTGCCGCCCGAGATCCCGCAGGTGGTGGGGGAGCGGCTGGAGTACCACTGGTTCGCGAACGCCGACATGGCCGCCGCGGTCGACACCACCCGACTGACTCCGATGGTCGTGCTCTTTCGGCTGTGGGTCCTGCCCTGGCTCGTCGTCTCACTGCTCGTTTGCGCGACACTGGCCCGCATCGTCAGCCGCACGTGGTGGACTGGCGTACTTGCGGCTCTCGCACTTGCCGCCCCGCAACTGTTCCTGCTCGTCGACACGAGCGTGAACCTCGCACCACCAGTCAGCCTGCTCAGTCCGTCGCAGACGTTCGGCATGGTCGCCGGTGTCGCGGTAGCGGTCTTCCTGATCGAGCTGCTATTCAAGGGCGGCACTAAGTGGTTGTGGTTGCTCATCGCGCCGGTCGCAATCGTCGGCGGTGGTTCGAAGCCCACAGTGCTCCCCTTGCTTGTCGCAGCAGTTGGACTGGCCGCCTTGTACCTCCTGATCACCACGCGGCGTCTGCCGTGGCGTCTGGTCGGCACGACGGTCGCACTGCTGCTAGTAGGTGCACTGACCTTCCTGACCGTTGCCGGGAGTACCAGTGGATCGCGGCTGCAGTTCCTCGCCGTTCTGAAGTCGCTGCCCGTCTACACAGCGGCCACCGGCGACACCACTCAACCAGGCGACGGCGGTCTGATCCTCCCGGCGCTCGCGCACGGACACGTGATCGGCACGCTCAGCCTGCTGCTCGGTCTACTGCTGACTCTGCAGGCGATGTCCTGGGCCGGGTTCG
This sequence comes from Kribbella pratensis, assembly GCF_004365355.1. Classification (GTDB taxonomy): domain Bacteria; phylum Actinomycetota; class Actinomycetes; order Propionibacteriales; family Kribbellaceae; genus Kribbella. The sequence continues at coordinate 1,316,935 of NZ_SODP01000003.1, forward strand.
GCGTTGTCGGTCGCAAGGAGCCGGTCGCATGGTTCCTGCTCGGCGCGATGATCGCGGGCTGGGCCGGCTACCTGCTGATCGACCATCCGTCGGTCAGCGAGTCGTACTTCGTTTACACCGCCGCGCCGTTCAGCCTGGCCGGCGCCGGCTGGTTCGCAGCGACCAGTGCACGCGCGGCCCGTCGGCCGGTCCCGATAGCGATCGCTGCCTTCGCACTCTCGATCGTGTATGCCGGCATGCTCGTCTGGGCGCGTGGTGTGCCGGCCGCATCGACCGGTCGGCAGCTGTGGTCGAGCACGCGGATGTTGCTCGTGGTCCTCGGCATCACGCTCGTACTGCTCGTGGCGTGGCGGTTGTTCTTCCGGCAAGCCGGCGGCGGCATGTTCGTCGTCCTCGTGCTGTTGTCGACGGCACCGATCAGCTCCTTCCTGCAGAGCGCCGTACGCGGAGACACCGAGAAGGCGCCGACGTACCGGGCCGCGCGCTGGTGGGTCTATCCGGATGAGGCCGAGGCAGCCCTGTGGCTCGGCGAGAACTCGGCCCCGGCAGACGTCGTCGCGACCAACACCTGGTGCCGTCCGGCCGGTACGACGGCGCCGGGCTGCGATGCGCGTGGGTACCTCGTCAGCGGGATCGCCGGTCGACGCACCCTGATCGAAGGCTGGGCGTATACGAACCAGGCGATGGCCAAGCAAGGCAACGGCGGCCGCCGCTACACCGAGCAGCCGTCGCCCTGGCCGGACCGCGTCGCCCTCACCAACCAAGCCCTCACCGCGCCGACCCCCGAAGTACTCCGGCAGCTGCGAACCGAGTACGACGTCCGCTGGCTGTACGCCGACGCACGCAACGGCCCGATCTCGCCCGCCCTCGACCGGCTCGCCGTCCGCCGACACAGCATCGGCAAGGTTCTGATCTACGAACTCGGAGAGTGAACTTCCCGTAACATTGTGTCGGCGCAGACCGTTACGTCTACGCAGGTCCGCCCGCCCGCGGCCGATGCACTTCGGCACCCTGATTGCTCGGGAGGGCGGGACACATGCGGGCTACCCGACCCGGGGCCATTCTTCTTGCCACCGCTCTGTTGAGCCTGGGCGCTATCACCGCAACGGCCTACGAGGTGCCGGCGACGCCGTTCACCTCGGCTGCCACCGCGGTGATGCCCGGTTCAGGGTTGCGCCAGACGATCACGGCGAGCGGACAGACCGAGCTCGGCGATCCGACCACCGCGGGCTTCCGCGGCACCGGCCCGACCACCTATCGGCCCGCGATCGGCAAGAACGTCCCGGCTCAGGACGTCGTCGTGAACACCGGCGACTGCGCGTCCACCGGCGGCTGCGGCGATCGCGGCACAGTGACGATCGCGTTCTCGCAGCCCGTCCGCAACCCGGTCCTGCACTTCGGCGGCATCGGCGGCTCCGTCACGCGGACCGACAGCGGCAAGCCGATCGCCCAGTCCGAGTTGCACTCGGTCCTCAAGCTGACGACCGCGGGCCTCAGCCTGACGAAACTTGGGCAAGGCAACAATCTCGCCGTCACCAGCGACACGATCAGCGCCGCTAACCATGACGCCGGCCCGAACTGCGTCAACACGAAGTCCCCATCCGGTCTCGATACCTCCGCGACCGCCGCGTGCGGATCGGTCCGGGTGAACGGCATCGTCGACAAGCTCGCCTTCGCCGTCACTGCGCAGTTCACGAAGCATCCGAAGCTCCCACCCATGAACAATGCGTCCTCCGGTGACGCGTTCTCGATCGTTGCGTCGACGCCGGAGGACTTCGGGGACGCGCCGGCGTCGTACGGCGCCGCCTGGTCGGTGCTCAGCGACGTACAGCTCGGGAAGGACGTCACTGAGGACAACGCCGATGTTGCGAACGGCACGACCGGTCCGGCAACACCTGATCAGGCCGATGACGGCGTCGTCTTCAAGCCGCTTCACACCAACCAGACGACGTACTCCGCCGACCTGCAGCTCGCCGGTACGTCGAAGGCCGGTCGCGCCTGCGCGTGGATCGACCTCAACGTCAACGGGACGTTCGAGCCGGGTGAGCGAGCCTGTGCCCCCTTTGCCGCGAAGCAGACGACCGTCACGCTGAGGTGGTCGGAGATCGCGCCCAAGGCGGGCGCGTCGTACGCGCGCGTGCGGGTCGGCTACAACGACGTACAGATCGAGAAGCCGACCGGCGCGGCGGATTCGGGTGAGGTTGAGGACTATCCGTTCGCGATCACACCGCCGCCTCCGCCAGTGCTGACCGACGACACCGCGACGACCGCGTTCAACACAGCAGTCATCGTTCCGGTGCTCGCCAACGACAAACCGGGCGATCCGTCGGCGCCGCTCGCACCCGCGACCCTCTGTCTCGTTGACGGCGGCAAATGCGTCGAGATGGTGAACGTCGTCGGCCAGGCGAAGTACGTCGCCAAGTCCGACGGGACGATCCGCGTCGAGCCCGTCCCCGGGTTCGTCGGCTCGGCCAAGCCGGTCACGTACCGCGTTGCCGACAGCAACGGCATCACCGCCACCGCCGAGCTCGCTGTGACGGTATCGCTCCCGGATCGACCGGTAGCGATGCCCGACACCGCGACCACCCCGCAGAACATGAGTGTGTCGGTCAAACCACTGGCGAACGACCACGCCGCGGCGGGCGTGCAACTCGAGCCCGACTCCGTCGTACTGCGCGATCCGGCCGACGCCATCTTCAAGAAGAAGGTGGTGATCGCCGGCGAGGGCGAGTACGTGGTGAAGCCCGACGGCGGCGTGGACTTCGTTCCGCAACCGCAGTTCATCGGCGTCGGTACGTCGATCGGCTACCGAGTCATCGATACCACCGGCCAGACCGCCGAGTCGACGCTCGCCGTGACGGTCACGCCGGTCACGCCGACCGCCAACGGCGACTCGATCTCGACCGCGTTCGACACCGACGTCGTCGTCCCCGTGCTCGACAACGACCTACCTGGTTCGCCCGACGCACCTCTTGTCCCGAGCACGCTGCGACTCGTCGACCCGGGCAGCAGGCAGCTCGTCGACAAGGTGACGATCGCGCAACAGGGGACCTATCTGGTCGCGGCGGGCGAGGTGGCGTTCCAACCGATCCACGGGTTCAAGGGCGTTGGTACGCCGTTGACCTACCAGGTGCTCGACAAGAACGGGACCCCGGCGCGCGCCGTACTCACCGTCTCCGTCGACGCGCCCGGGCCGCCGGTGGCGAACCCGGATGTGATCACCACGCTGCAGGGTCGCTCGGTGGTGGTCGCGGTCCTCGACAACGACAAGCCCGGTCCGACCGGTGCTGCGCTGAAGCCGGAGAGCGTGCGGCTGCTGGCGCTGTCCGACGGGGATCCGTTGACGAGTCTGGTGGTCACAGGTCAGGGCAAGTACACGGTCAAGCCGGACGGCCAGGTGCTGTTCGAGCCGTTGCCGACCTTCAACGGTACTGCGACCGCGATTCCCTATCAGGTTGCGGATAGCAACGATGCGTTGGGGAAGTCGACGTTGACCGTCCGGGTGACCAAGGTTCAGCCCGATGCGTCCGACGACACGGCGAGTACAGCGTACGACACGAACGTGACGGTGCCGGTGCTGTCGAACGACGACGCCGGCGACCCGGCGGTACCGCTGGTGCCGAGCAGCGTGCGGCTGATCGACCCGGTGTCGAAGGAGCCGAAGGCAACGGTGGTGATCGCCGGCCAGGCGAAGTACACGACCACGCCGGAGGGCAAGGTCGTGGTCGATCCGATGCCGAAGTTCACCGGCGCCGCGACGCCCGTCACCTACCGCGTCTCGGACGTGAACGGTACGACGACCTCGGCAGCGTTGACCGTTACGGTCGCCAAGCCGCCCGCGCCGACCGCCGCGCCCGACACGGCGACCGGCAGACAGAACCTCCCGCTGCAGGTGAAGCCGTTGGGTAACGACACCGCCGGGCTTGGGTCCGGACTCGATCCGCTCAGCCTCACCCTCGTGGATCCGGCAGATGGCTCGCTGAAGAAGCTGGTCAAGGTCCCCGGACAGGCCGACTACCAGGTCAATCCCGACGGCACGGTCGCTGTCGACCCCCTGCCGGGTTTCACCGGTACGGCAACCAAGGTCACGTACCGGATCTCGGACTGGTTCGGTCAGACTGCGCGATCGACGATCACGGTCACGATCACCCCGATCACGCCGGTCGCGGCCGACGACACCGCGCGAACGCCGTACGGGAAGACCGTCACGGTCAAGGTGCTCGCGAACGACAAGCCGGGCGACCCGTCGGCGCCGCTGGTGCCTGGCAGTCTGCTCCTGGTCAACCCTGCCGACGGGTTGCCGAAGGCATCGGTGAGAATCCCGAACGAGGGGGAGTACACGGCGGCTGGGGGAGTGGTCCGGTTCGATCCGGCGGCGACCTTCCGCGGTCCTGGTACGCCGCTGACGTACCAGGTTGCCGATAGCAACGGCACCAAGGCGACGGCTCGGTTGACCGTCACGGTCGGCAAGCCGCCGCTCGCCGTCGCCGACACCGCGTCGACTCTGCAGAACGTGACCGTGACGGTGAACGTGCTGTCCAACGACGTCCCGGGCACCGACGCGACGCTCGACCGCGGTTCGGTCGGTCTGCTCGACGCGAACGGGTACGTCAAGAAGCTGACGGTTGCCAAACAGGGGACGTACGCCGTGCAGCCGAGCGGCGCGATCGAGTTCGATCCGCTGCCGGCGTTCCAGGGCAAGGCCGCCGCGGTCCGCTACCGGGTCGCGGATTCGGACGGCAACTACGCGGCCACCACGTTGAGCATGACCGTGACGCCGGTCCGGCCTGTCGCGATCGGGGACTCGGCGATCACGCCGTACGGGCAGGTGGTCGCGGTCGACGTACTGGCGAACGACAAGCCGGGTGATCCGTCGGCGCCGCTGGTCCCGTCGAGCCTCGTGCTGAAGGATGCAGCCGGCCAGTATGGCAAGACTCTGATGCGGGCCGGCGAGGGGATCTACCGCGCCGGCGACGACGGGTCGGTCACGTTCACACCGGCGAAGGGTTTCCAGGGTGTGACGACGCCGACGACGTACCGGATTGCCGACGGCAACGGGACGACCGCGGAAGGTCTGCTGGTGCTGACCGTCGGCAAGGGGCCGTCGGCGGTGGCCGACACTTCGGAGACCAAGCAGAACGTGACGGTCACCGTCGATCCGCTCGCGAACGACGAGCCGGGGACGGGTGCGCAGTTCGATCGGACCAGCTTGCAGGTGTATAGCGGTTCGTGGAGCGGCAAGGTGGTGATCCCGGGAGAGGGTGTGTTCTCGGTCGTATCCGGGAAGCTCGTGTTCGATCCCGAGCCGGCGTACCGCGGTGTCGTCTCGGTCGCGTATCGGGTCACGGACACCACTGGGAACACGGCGAGCGCGTTGGTCTCGGTGACGGTCGCGGCGGTTACGCCGGTGATCGCGGACGACGCGGCGACGACGCCGTACGGGACACCGGTGACGATCGACGTGCTTGCCAACGACAAGCCGGGTGATGCCAGTGCGCCGTTGGGCGCCGTACATCTTGTTGATCCGGCGACCGGGGATCCGGTGGCCACGCTGGCTGTGCCGGGGGAGGGGACGTTCACCGTGCAGCCGACCGGGGCGATCCAGTTCGCGCCCGTGGACGGGTTCGCGGGCGTGGTGGTTCCTGTCGGGTATCAGGTTGCCGACCGCAACGGGACGGTCGGTACAGCCACGTTGACGGTCACGGTGCAGGATCGGCCGGTGGCAATGCCGGATGTGGCGCGGACCAAGCAGCATGTCGCCGTGACGATGGACCCGCTCGCGAACGACAAACCGGGCCCGGGCGCGACGCTTGCCCCCGACTCGCTGCTCCTGGTCGGACCTGGCGGCGCGTTGCTGGATCAGGTGAGCGTCGACGGACAGGGTACGTACGTGGTTGCCAGCGGCAAGATCACGTTCCGGCCGGTGGCGACGTTCACAGGCACCGCGCGACCGACGGCGTACGACGTGAAGGACACGAACGAGAACTCGGCCCGCGCAACTATCACCGTCACAGTCGCGCCGGTGCGTCCGGTCGCCGTTGACGACAACGCCCACACAGCCTTCGGTACGGCGGTCGTGGTGCCGGTCCTCGACAACGACAAACCCGGCGATCCGTCTGCACCGCTCCGACCGGCTTCCGTCGTACTGCGCGACCCGGCCGACGGTAAGGAGAAGAAGTCCGTCGCGGTGCCGCGCGAAGGCTCATATGCGGTTGGTGCAGACGGTGCCGTCACGTTCACCCCGGTCAAGGACTTCATAGGTACGTCGCGATCGCTGGCCTACCGCGTCACCGATGCGAACGGCACATCCGACACCGCATTGCTCGACGTGACAGTCGCCGGACCATTGCTCGCCAAGGCAGTGCCCGACACGGCGACCGGTACGCCGGGCAACCCGGTCGTCGTCAACCCGCTCCTCAACGACAGCGGAGCGATCGAACCGGGCTCGGTCTGCCTCCGCACCACCACTGGCTCCTGCGCGAAGCAGGTCACCGATGGCGCTGGCACCTGGTCGGTCGCCGGCGACGGAACGGTCACCCTCAAACCGGCCGCAGCCTTCATCGGTACCGCGAAGGCGACCTACCAGATCGGCGACGCCACCGCACCGGTCAAGGTCACCGTCGGCGCCCAGCCCACCGAGGTCAGTCGCCCGCTCAACCGCGCCGAACTCCCACCAACAGGCGGCCCGCCCGCGATCGTCCTCACCCTCGGCACCCTCCTGGCAGTGCTGGGCGCCACCCTTCTCGCCCTAGCCCGCACGCGACGGTGAATCCCCAGGCCATCACAATCCCACCGGCAGGGTGACGCGTCGCGGACCGGCGCCGCGGCCGCCCGATTGTGATGGCCTGGCGATCCGCTGTCAGAGGTCCTTGACCAGCATGATTTCGTCGCGGTAGTCGTCGGGGGCGACGCGGATCGCGCGTGGATGGGTGCCGACGACGCGGTAGCCGAGGGGACCGTAGAACTTCTCCAGGCCGAGCCCGTCGCGGATCGTCAGCTGGAGCTGCTCGAGGCCGAGGTCGACCGCCGACCCGCGCAACCCCTCCATCAGCACGCGGCCGGCGCCGTTGCCCTGGTGGCCCGGGTGGACCATCACCCGCAACACGGTGCGCCAGTGTGCGTTCAGCGTGCTGCCCGAGCGGACGAGAAGGCCCATCCCGGCGTACCGCTCACCGGTGTGCAGCACGCCGAGCAGGTCCAACCCGGCTGCGACCCGGCCCAGTGCGCCGTCCAGGTTCTCGGCGATCCGCTCGACCGGCGCGGGCGGCGTGTAGCCGACCGCGCCGCCGGCGTTCGTCGCCGCGACCCAGGTGTCCAGCAGGTCTGCCCGCAAGCTCGGGTCGAGCGCCTCGTCCGAGTCGATCACCAGGTACTTCACCGCACCTCCATCTGCGACTGAGTTGCAGATAGTCTACGGCTCAGTGGATGTGTTCCAGCTTGTCCGGGTTCCGGATCAGGTACAGCTCGTTGATCAGCCCGTCCTCGGTCTTCAGGAACGCGACCGTGTCCGGCACCTCGCCGTCGTACGCGATGTAGGCGATCTCGCCGTTCAGCGTGCCCATCCGGATCTCGAAGCCCGGGTTCTCCGCGATCACCGCGAACAGCCAGCGCGCGATCTTGTCCGCACCGTGGATCGGCCGGAGCGCCGCCTTCTTCTTGCCGCCACCGTCGCTGATCAGGACGGCGTCCGGCGCGAGCAGTGCGACCACCTGGTCGAAGTCGCCCGACCCGGCCGCCTGCATGAACCGCATCGTTACCTCGTCATGGCGCGCCTTGTCGACGTGGTGCCGCGGCTGCCGCGCCTGGACGTGCTCGCGGGCGCGGTGGGCGAGCTGCCGTACGGCGGGCTCGGATCGTCCTAGCGTGTCCGCGATCTCGTCGTACGGGAGATCGAACACCTCACGCAGTACGAACGTGGCCCGCTCGAGTGGGGACAGCGTCTCGAGTACGACGAGCATCGCCATGCTGACCGAGTCGGCCATCTCGACCGCTGCCTCGGGGTCGTCGTCCGTCGCGAGGGGTTCCGGTAGCCAGGGGCCGACGTACTGCTCGCGTCGGGCCTTCTGCTCGCGCAGCCGGTTCAGGGCCAACCGGGTGGTGATGCGGATCAGGTAGGCGCGGGTGTCGCGCACCTCGTCGTGGTCGACGCCGGTCCACCGCAGCCACGCCTCCTGGACCACGTCCTCGGCGTCGCTCACGCTGCCGACGACCCGGTACGCCGCGCCGACCAGCACGGACCGATGCTCGGCGAACTCACTCGCCAGCTGCTCCTCGGTCATTTGACCGGCCTCAGTTCGCAGGTCTCCTTGAAGCCCTGGCTGGTCAGCCCGAGGGCGGCGTTCGTGCGGGAGCGGTAGTTCTCCAGCGAGATGAGCGAGGTGAGCTCGACCAGTTGCTCATCGGTGAGATCCGCGCGCAACCGCTCGACCTGCTCATCGGTGACCTCCGGCGGGGTCGCCGTCATTGCCTCGGCGTAGTCCATCACCGCGCGCTCCAGATCCGAGTAGACGTCGCTGTCCCGCCACCCTGGCACATCGCGCAGCTTCGCCTGGTCGACACCCTGATGGTGGAATTCCCAGAAGCCGAAGTCCATGCACCAGCTGCACCCGATCCGCGCCGACGTCACCATCACCGCGAGCGCCTTCAGCCCCGGGTCCAGCTTGTTCCACCGAGCCGCAGACCCCTCCAGCAGCAGCATCGACGCCAGCACTCGCCGGTTATGCAGCGCCGCCTGCCCCGGCTCCAGCACCGTCCCGTACTTCCGCCGACTACCCCACTCCGCCAGCCGCACAACCCATCCCCGCCGATGCTCCAACCCGATCCGAGCCATCTCACCCTCCAAAGTCCGTCGTCCCTCCCTGGACACCCGCCACCCCACCCCGCGTGACATGACGCACGTCACAACCCGTGGTTGGCTGGAGCCCTGCGCCATCCGACCCCGGCGGACGCGGGCTCCCTCTCCTTTCCCCGCCCCGAGCGGAGCGAGGGGCGGGGCTCTTCTTCCACGACTCGAGAGTGGTTGGATATTCATTCGGTTCGTGGCATACTCATTCATATGAGTGTGAAGGTGGCGGTGGCCGGGGCCAGTGGGTACGCCGGGGGTGAGCTGCTCCGGTTGCTGAGCAGTCACCCCGAGGTGGAGATCGGCGCCCTGACCGCCGGCGGGAACGCCGGTACGGCGCTCGGAGTGCACCACCCGCACCTCGTGCCGCTGGCCGGGCGCATCCTGGTCGAGACCACGGCGGAGAATCTCGCCGGTCACGACGTGGTGTTCCTGGCCCTGCCGCACGGACAGTCCGCCGGAATCGCCGAGCAGCTCGGCGAGGACGTCACCGTGATCGACTGCGGCGCGGACTTCCGGCTGACCGAGGCCGAGGTGTGGGTCGAGTTCTACGGCGGCGAGCACGCCGGCTCGTGGCCGTACGGGCTCCCGGAGCTCCCCGGACAGCGGGACAAGCTCCGCGGGTCGAACCGGGTCGCCGTACCGGGTTGTTACCCCACCGTCTCCACCCTCGCCCTGCTCCCCGCCGTACAGCACGGCCTCGTCGACCCCACCCAACTGGTCGTGGTCGCCGTCAGCGGTACGTCGGGCGCGGGCAAGGCCCCGAAGACGCATCTGCTCGGCGCCGAGGTGATGGGCTCCGCGTCGGCGTACGGCGTCGGCGGCGTGCACCGTCATACGCCGGAGATCGAGCAGAACCTCACGCCGTACGCCGAGCAGCCGGTCAGCGTGTCGTTCACGCCGGTGCTCGTCCCGATGGCCCGCGGCATCCTCGCCACCTGCAGCGCACCGATTGCCGACGGCACCGATCTGGCCGCGCTCCGGCAGGCCTATGAAGATGCCTACCGCAACGAGCCGTTCATCCACCTGCTGCCCGAGGGACAGTGGCCGCAGACGCAGGCCACCCTCGGCGCGAACACCGTGCAGTTGCAAGTAGCCCTCGACCAGCGCACCGGCCGCGCCGTCATCGTGGCCGCGATGGACAACCTCACCAAGGGCACCGCCGGCGGAGCCGTGCAGTGCATGAACCTGGCCATCGGGCTCGACGAAGCCCTGGCCCTGCCCCTCGTAGGAGTCGCACCGTGACCGTTGCAGTTACCCCAGCCACCCAAGTCGATCGGAGCGCCGGGGTCACCGCGCCGGCCGGCTTCCGCGCGGCCGGGGTGATCGCCGGGATCAAACCAGCCGGTACGCCGGACCTCACCGTCGTCGTGAACGACGGTCCGTACGACGTCGCCGCCGGCGTCTTCACCACGAACAAGGTGAAGGCCGCGCCGGTGCTCTGGTCCCAGCAGGTCCTGACCGCCGGGAAGCTCAAGGCCGTCGTACTGAACTCCGGCGGCGCGAACGCGTGCACCGGACCGGAAGGTTTCCAGGACACGCACAAGACCGCGGAGAAGCTGGCTTCCGTTCTGGGCGTCGGGGCCGCCGAGATAGGCGTCTGTTCGACCGGCCTGATCGGCGAACGCCTCCCGATGGACCAGCTGATCCCCGGGATCGAGACCGCGGTCGGTGCCCTCGGTGCGACGACCGGCCACGACCTGTCCGCCGCGACCGCCGTGATGACGACCGACAACGTGCCGAAGCTGGGCGCGCTGCGGCACCCGGACGGCTGGAGCATCGGCGGGTTCGCGAAGGGCGCCGGGATGTGCGCGCCGAACATGGCGACGATGCTGAGCGTGATCACCACCGACGCCGTCCTCGACCAGCCGCATCTCGACCACGCGCTGCGCAACGCGGTCGCCAAGACGTTCAACCGGCTCGACGTCGACGGGGGAACGTCGACCAACGACACGGTGCTCCTGCTCAGCTCGGGCGCATCCGGTGTGACCGTCACGCCCGAGGCGTTCGAGGCGGCGTTGACCGTGCTGGCTGCTGACCTGGTGAAGCAGTTGCAGGCCGATGCCGAGGGCGTCACCAAGCACGTCAGCATCACCGTCCAGGGCGCCGCGACCGAGGCCGAGGCGCTGGCCGCCGCCAAGGTCGTTGCCGAGGACAACCTCTGCAAGACCGCGTTCTTCGCCTCCGACCCGAACTGGGGCCGGATCGCGATGGCCGTCGGCAATGCACCTACCGCCTTCGATCCGTCGTTGCTCGACATCACGCTGAACGGCGCCGCCATTTGTGTTGCCGGTGGCAAGGGTGTCGATCGCTCCGAGGCGGACCTCAGCGGCCTGGAGATCGACGTACTGATCGATCTGCACGCCGGCCCGGCGTCCGCGACCGTGTTGACCACCGACCTGTCCCACGCCTACGTCGAAGAGAACTCGGCCTACTCCTCGTGAACAGTCACGCAGACGCGGTCGAGAAGGCCGCCGTACTGACCGAAGCCCTGCCCTGGCTCAAGGAGTTCCACGGCAAGACCGTCGTCGTGAAGTACGGCGGCAACGCAATGGTCGACGACAAGCTCAAGCAGGCGTTCGCATCCGACATCGTCTTTCTCCGGTACGCCGGGGTGCGCGTCGTCGTCGTCCACGGCGGCGGACCGCAGATCAGCGACATGCTCGGCCGGCTCGGTATCGACAGCGAGTTCCGCGGCGGCCTGCGAGTCACCACGCCGGAGGCGATGGACGTCGTCGGCATGGTCCTCGTCGGCAAGGTCGGCCGCGAGCTGGTCGGTCTACTGAACGCGCACGGTCCGTTCGCGGTTGGCATGTCCGGCGAGGACGCGGGCCTGTTCACCGCGGAGCGTCGTACGGCGTTGGTGGACGGCGAGCATGTCGACATCGGGCTGGTCGGCGACGTGGTCGAAGTACGTCCGGAGGCGGTGGTCGACCTGATCGATGCCGGCCGGATCCCGGTGGTGTCGACGATCGCGCCGGACGAGGACGGCCAGGCGCACAACGTCAACGCCGATACCGCGGCCGCCGCGCTCGCGGTCGCGCTCGGCGCCGAGAAGCTCGTCGTACTGACCGATGTCGCCGGGCTCTACCGGAACTGGCCGGACAGCGACGAGATCATCACGCAGATCGACGCGGCCGAGCTGGCCGAGTTGCTGCCGTCACTGGCGTCGGGCATGGTGCCGAAGATGGAAGCCTGCCTGCGCGCGGTCCAGTCGGGCGTCTCCCGTGCCACCGTGATCGACGGCCGCGTCCCGCACTCGCTGCTCCTCGAGATCTTCACCGACGCCGGAAGTGGAACCCAGGTGATCCCGTCATGACCGAACTGCTGACCGTCGACGGCACGCAGGCTGCGCTCACCGAGCGCTACAGCAGTGCGCTGATGAACACCTTCGGTGCGCCGAAGCGCGTGCTGGTGCGCGGCGAGGGCGCGTACCTGTGGGATGCCGACGGCAACAAGTACCTCGACCTGCTCGGCGGCCTCGCGGTGAACTGTCTCGGTCACGCGCATCCGTTCGTGGTGTCCGCGGTGACGTCGCAGCTCGCCACCCTCGGCCACGTCTCGAACTTCTTCGCCTCCGCACCGCAGATCGCGCTGGCCGAGAAACTGCTCGGTCTCTTCGATGCCCCGGGCAAGGTGTTCTTCACCAACTCGGGCACCGAGGCGAACGAGGCCGCGTTCAAGATGACCCGGCGGACTGGCCGGACCAAGATCGTCTCGACAGTCGGCGCGTTCCACGGGCGGTCCATGGGCGCGCTCGCGATCACCTGGAAACCGGCGTACCGCGAAGCGTTCGCGCCACTGCCCGGCGACGTGGAGTTCGTCCCGTACGGCGATGCGGAAGCACTGGCCGCAGCGGTCGACGACGAGACGGCTGCTGTTGTCCTCGAGCCGATCCAGGGCGAGAACGGCGTCGTCGTACCGCCGGCCGGGTATCTGCGGGCCGCGCGGAGCATCACGTCCGAGCACGGCGCGCTGCTGTGGCTCGACGAGATCCAGACCGGGATCGGGCGGACCGGGACGTGGTTCGCTTTCGAGCCCGAGGGCATCACGCCGGACATCGTGACGGTGGCGAAGGGCCTCGGCGCCGGAATCCCGATCGGCGCCTGCATCGGTCTCGGCGCGGCCGCGGACCTACTGCAGCCCGGCAACCACGGTACGACGTTCGGCGGCAACCCGGTCGCGTCGATCGCGGGCCTCGCGGTGCTGACCGTGATCGAGCGGGACGGCCTGCTCGCGCAGGTGAATGCCGTGGGCAACCACCTCGCGTCGTCGATCATCGCCCTCGACCACCCGATGATCGCGGGTGTCCGCGGGCGCGGGATGTTGCTCGCGATCGAGTTGACCGAGCCCGTGTCGGACCAGGTGGCGGCGCTGGCGCTGGAGGCCGGTTTCGTGATCAACAATCCGATCCCGAACGCGTTGCGGCTGGCGCCGCCGTACATCCTGAGCAAGGCTGATGCGGACAGTTTCGTCGCGGCCCTTCCCGGGCTGCTCGACAAGGTGGAGGTCTGATGGCTGCGAGGGGCGAGCGGACCGAGTCCACCGTTCGGCACTTCCTGCGGGACGACGACCTGTCGCCGGTCGAGCAGGACGAAGTACTCACGCTGGCCGCGCAGTTGGCGGGGGACCGGCACGGGCACAAGCCGTTGAGCGGCCCGAAGACGGTCGCAGTCATCTTCGACAAGACCTCGACGCGGACCCGGATCTCGTTCGCTGTCGGGATCTCCGAGCTCGGCGGCGTACCGCTGATCATCGACGCGCAGACGTCGCAGATGGGCCGCGGCGAACCGATCGCTGACACGGCCCGCGTGCTGGACCGGCAGGTCGCGGCGATCGTCTGGCGGACTTTCGGTCAGAGCCGCGTCGAGGAGATGGCGGCGGCGTCGCGGGTGCCGGTGATCAACGCGCTGACCGACGAGTTCCACCCGTGCCAGATCCTGGCCGACCTGCAGACCGTGCGGCAGCACAAAGGCTCGACCGCCGGGCTGAAGCTGGTCTACCTCGGGGACGGTGCCAACAACATGGCCCACTCGTACCTGTTGGGCGGGGCGACAGCGGGCATGCACGTCGTCGTGGGATCGCCTGCGGAGTACCAGCCGGACCCCGCGATCCTGGCGCGCGCCGGCGAGATCGCCGCGTCGACTGGGGGATCGGTGGCCTGGACGGCGGACGCGGTCACCGCGGCCGACGGAGCGGATGTGCTTGCCACCGACACCTGGGTGTCGATGGGGCAGGAGGCCGAGGCGGCTTCGCGTGAGGCGCCGTTCGTGCCGTACGCCGTGACGGAGCAACTGCTGTCCAAGGCGAAGCCGGATGCGATCGTGCTGCACTGCCTGCCCGCGTACCGTGGCAAGGAGATCGACGCGGCCGTGATCGACGGCCCGCAGTCGGTCGTCTGGGACGAGGCCGAGAACCGGCTGCACGCGCAGAAGGCGCTGCTGTCGTGGCTGCTTGCGAGGAGTTTCGGGGCATGAGCATCGCCGTACCGACTACCAAGACCGCGCGTCAGCAACGGATCGTCGATCTGCTCGGTCGGCAGCCGGTGCGGTCGCAGACCGAGCTCGCTGATCTGCTCGCTGCGTCCGGACTGGTTGTCGGGCAGGCGACGCTGTCGCGCGACCTGGTCGAGATCGGTGCGGTGAAGGTCCGCGATTCGACCGGCCAGCTCGTGTACGCCGTACCGGGTGAAGGCGGTGACCGTACGCCGCGAGCCGGCGAGGCGGCCGCATTCGAGGCGCGTCTGGCCAGGGTGGCGTCCGAGCTGCTGGTATCGGCCGAGGGCAGCGCCAACCTCGTGATCCTGCGAACCCCGCCGGGTGCGGCCCAGTACTTCGCGTCGGCGATCGACCACGTGGGACTGGACGACGTACTCGGCACCATCGCCGGCGACGACACCGTCATGGTCGTATCCCGCAACCCGGTCGGCGGCGAGGCGCTCGCCGCCCGCTTCCTGTCTCTTGCCGCACGCGAACCGAAGTAAGGAACTGCATTGAGTACAGCTGGACTATGGGGTGGCCGGTTCGCCGGCGGACCGGCAGACGCGTTGGCGGCGCTGAGTAAGTCGACGCAGTTCGATTGGCGGCTGGCGCCGTACGACATCGCCGGATCGAAGGCGCACGCCAAGGTGCTGCATCGCGCGGGCCTGCTGACCGACGAGGATCTGGCCGCGATGCTGGCCGGTCTGGACGGGCTGCTCGAGGACGTCCTGTCCGGGAAGTTCCTCCCGGCCGAAGCTGACGAAGATGTGCACACTGCGCTCGAGCACGGTCTGCTCGATCGGCTCGGCGCTGAGTTGGGTGGTCGACTGCGGGCCGGGCGCTCGCGGAACGACCAGGTTGCGACGCTGTTCAAGAGCTACCTGCGTGAGCACGGGCGGATCATCGGCCGGCTCGTGCTGGAGCAGGTGAACGCGCTGGCGGATCAGGCTGCTCAGCACCTGGGCGTTGCGATGCCCGGACGGACGCACCTGCAGCACGCGCAGCCGGTGTTGCTGTCCCACCATCTGCTCGCGCACGCCTGGCCGCTGATCCGGGACCTGGATCGGCTGGCAGATTGGGACGCGCGGGTTGCCGCGGATTCGCCGTACGGCTCGGGAGCTCTGGCCGGGAGCTCGCTGGGGCTGGATCCGGTCTTTGTCGCTCACGAGCTGGGCTTCACGAACTCGTCGGCGAACTCGATCGACGGGACCTCGTCGCGGGACTTCGTCGCGGAGTTCGCGTTCATCACCGCACAGATCGGGGTCGACCTGTCCCGGCAGGCCGAAGAGGTGATCATCTGGGCGACGAAGGAGTTCGGCTTCGTCGAGCTGGACGACGCGTTCTCGACCGGGTCGAGCATCATGCCGCAGAAGAAGAACCCGGACATCGCGGAGCTGGCCCGCGGCAAGGCGGGCCGTCTGATCGGGAACCTGAGCGGTCTGCTGGCGACGCTCAAGGCGCAGCCGCTCGCGTACAACCGGGACCTGCAGGAGGACAAGGAGCCGGTCTTCGACTCGATCGACACACTCGAGGTCCTGCTGCCCGCGTTCACCGGGATGATCCGGACGCTGCGCTTCAACACCGCCCGCCTCGAAGAGCTCGCACCGCAGGGCTTCTCCCTGGCAACCGACATCGCCGAGTGGCTCGTCCGCCAGAAGGTCCCGTTCCGCGTCGCCCACGAACTCGCCGGCGCCTGCGTCCAGGCCTGCGAAAAACGCGGCATCGAACTCTGGGACCTGTCCGACGAGGACCTGGCCGCCATCTCCCCCCACCTGACCCCCGACGTCCGCTCGGTCCTCACCGTCCAAGGCTCCCTGAACTCCCGCAACACCCGAGGCGGCACAGCCCAACCCCGGGTAGAAGCCCAACTAACCGAACTCCGCACCCGCGCCGCCCAACACACCACCCGCCTGACCTAACCCCCCGCCCGACCGCTCCCCGCCCGACCGACCCCACGCCCCGCCCGACCGACCCCACCCCCCGCCCGACCGACCCCACCCGCGCCGCGCCCGCGCCCCGCCCGACCCCACCCGCGCCCCGCCCCATCCCACGGCGCACCATCCATCCGCTGGTGTACGTCTGAGGGGTCAACCCCTGACCTGGTCGGTTGACCCCTGAGAATCTCGGTGCCTAACCGACCATCTCAGGGGTCAACCCCTCGGATGGTCTTGAGTCATTTAGGGTGCTGGGCATGCCTGTGCGCCGGTCTCTGCTCGATGGTCCTGTGTTGGAGGTGGCGCCGAAGTTGCTCGGCATGCTGGTGCGCAGCACCACCGACGAGGGCACCGTCGTCGCCCGGCTCACCGAGGTCGAGGCGTACGACGGGCCCAACGACCCGGGCTCGCACGCCTACCGCGGCGAAACCCCGCGCAACGCGATCATGTTCGGCCCGCCTGGCTTCCTGTACGTCTACTTCACCTACGGCATGCACTTCTGCATGAACGTGGTCGTCGGCCCGCCCGGCAAACCGTCGGCCGTCCTCTTGCGCGCCGGCGAGATCGTCGAAGGCGTCGAACTGGCCCGCGCCCGCCGCGGCCAACCAGCCGTCGAGAAGGTCGCGTTCAACCAGGCCGGCGTCAGGCAAGGTCCGGTGGTGAAGCGCCCGAAGGCCGACCCGGACCGGGACCTCGCCCGAGGCCCTGCTCGCCTGTGTGTTGCCCTCGGCATCAGAGGCGAGGGCAACGGCACCGACCTGCTAGCCAAGGACTCACCGATCCAGCTCTTGCCAGGCCCCGGCTTCGACGGCGAGCCGTCCATCGGTCCGCGCGTCGGCCTCCGCGAGGCAGCCGACCGCGCATGGCGCTTCTGGATCCCGGGCGACCCGACGGTCTCGCCGTACCGCCCACACGTCCCGAAGCGCCGGGCCTAACGCCTCGCCAGCTCCAGCACGTAGTCGAGCTGCGGAAGCCCGTGCTCCACCTCGGGGTCCGGAAACAGCCCGATGTGATGCACCCCGGCCGCCTCCAGCGCATCGACATGCGCAGCGGCATCGTCGAGCGTCCCGATCGCGCCGATCTGCGTCCACCAGTCCGTCGGCATCCCCACCAACCCATCGACACCGGAGTCGTCGAACAACTTCTTCATGTCGTCGAAGAACGGCAACGCAGTCACGCCCGGGTGGTTGTCACCGATCCGCCAGCCCAGCCACGGCGCAGTCCACTCGTACGCCGTCTTGCGGTCCTCCCGCACGCACATCGCCGCGAAGACCGCGACCACGAACCCGTCAGGCGATCTGGCGTACTCCACCGACTGACGCACGTACGCCGGAGTCGCGGGCTCCGCGAGCACGACGCCGCCCGCGACCCGCCCGGCCAGCGCCATCGACTTCGGGCCCATCACCCCGAGCAGGATCGGCGGCGGAGTAACCGGCGGCGCGTCCAGCTTCACGTCCTTCAGGTAGACCGCCTTGCCCTCGAAGCTGACCTCTTCGCCGCCGAGCAGACGGGTGACCGTCGTGGTGACTTCCTCGAGAGTTGTCAGCGGCGACTTCGGCCGGACGCCCATCTGCTCCATCCACGACTGCACGCCGTGCCCGATGCCCGGCAGGAACCTCCCCGGCCCGAGGGCCTCGAGTGTCGCGAACTCCATCGCCGTCACCGCCGCCGTACGCGCGACTGCGGGCGCGATGCCGAGACCGACGGTCAGCCGCTCGGTCGACGTCAGCGCGGCCGACACCAGCGACGGACCGGCGGTGAAGAAGCAGTCCTCGATGATCCACAGCTCGTCAGCCCCACCCTGCTCGAGACGCCGGGCCACGTCGGTGACCAGGGCAGCTGGGTAGGTACGCGGGAAGCACATTCCGAGACCGGTCATGGGGTGACAGTAGGAGAGCGCACCGACAGTTCGTGAAGTGCGGGTCAAAGCTTCCCGCCGCGCGCGAGTGAGGACGACGAGGGGACCATGCTCCGGGTAGGTTTCTGGTATGGCCCGTCCGCACTACGCGTCCCGTCTCGAGGACTGGTTCAACGTCGGGGTGCAGGCCGTCTTGCGGCGTCGTGGCTGGCAGGAGCGGATCATCCCGCAGGTCGGCTACGGCAACACGGAGTTCGTCCGCGTGCTCGCGCGGGTCGTGCTCGGCCGGGACCCGCGCAACCAGCCGCGGTACGACGAGGACCAGGTGGTGCGCGGCTGGCGGGTTTTCGTCACGGCGCCGGCGACCAAGGTGCTGGTCTCGGTCACGATCAACGGGCGGACGTACGACGCCGTCACCGACCGCGGCGGGTTCATCGACCTGACCGTTCCGGAGGTGTTGCCGGCGGGCTGGCACGAGATCATGCTCGGCGTCCACGGCGAACGCCAGGCCCGGGCGCGGATCTTCGTACCGGA
This sequence comes from Kribbella pratensis, assembly GCF_004365355.1. Classification (GTDB taxonomy): domain Bacteria; phylum Actinomycetota; class Actinomycetes; order Propionibacteriales; family Kribbellaceae; genus Kribbella. The sequence continues at coordinate 1,335,583 of NZ_SODP01000003.1, forward strand.
CCCCGACGCGACGTTCGGCCTGGTCAGCGACATCGACGACACGGTCATCCTGACGATGCTGCCGCGGCCGATGATCGCCGCGTGGAACACGTTCGTCCGCGACGAGCAGGCGCGCCGCGTCGTGCCAGGGATGGCCGGGCTGTACGACGAGCTGCTGGCGGACCACCCCGGTGCGCCGATGTTCTACCTGTCGACGGGAGCGTGGAACACCGCGCCGACGCTGACCCGCTTCCTCGCGCGGCACGGGTACCCGCCGGGGCCGTTGCTGATGACGGACTGGGGGCCGACCAACACAGGCTGGTTCCGCAGCGGCCAGGAGCACAAGCGGACCGCACTGCGCCGGCTGGCGCGCGAGTTCCCCAAGGTGCGCTGGGTGCTGATCGGTGACGACGGCCAGCACGACCCGCAGCTGTACGGCGACTTCGCGCAGTCGCACCCGGATCATGTCCTGGCCATCGGCATCCGCCAGCTGACTCCGGCGGAGCAGGTGCTGTCACACGGTCTGCCCGTGCCGAACCCAGATCCGGGCGCCCACGACCCGCAGCGCCCGACCGCGGTCACGGTGCAGGGGCCCGACGGGCATGCGCTCCGTCCGCAGCTGCGTGACGTGCTGGCACGTCCGGAACCCACCTGAGCGTCGGTCCGCCCGAGTACAGGACACTAGTAGGTGACCGACGTACGCGAGGAGAGACGAAGTGACCGAACGCCGCACCCAGGTACTGGATGACCTGGAGAGCCGTGGCCTGATTGCCCACTCCACTGACCCGGACGCCCTTCGGGCCTCGATGGCAGCGGGACCGATCACCTCCTATGTCGGCTTCGACCCCACCGCGCCCAGTCTGCACATGGGGAACCTGCTGCAGCTGCTGACGCTACGGCGACTTCAGTTGGCCGGCCACAACCCGATCGGGCTCGTCGGCGGCGCCACCGGGTTGATCGGTGATCCGAAGGAGACGTCGGAGCGGGTGCTGAACCCGAAGGACGTCGTCCAGGAGTGGGTCGAGAAGGTCCGTGCCCAGGTCGAGAAGTTCGTCGACTTCGACGAGTCGCTGCCGAACCCGGCCCGGATCGTCAACAACTACGACTGGACCAAGGACCTCAACACCCTCGACTTCCTGCGGGACATCGGGAAGCACTTCCCGGTGAACCGCATGCTCGGCCGCGAGGTGGTGAAGGCGCGGCTGGAGCAGGGGATCAGCTACACGGAGTTCAGCTACGTCCTGCTGCAGTCGCTGGACTACCTGGAGCTCTACCGCCGCCACAACTGCACACTGCAGACCGGCGGTAGCGACCAGTGGGGGAACCTGACTGCCGGCGTGGAGCTCATCCGCCGCAGTGAGGGAGGGAAGGCGCATGCATTGGCCACCCCGCTGGTGACCAAGGCCGACGGGACCAAGTTCGGCAAGACGGAGTCGGGCACGGTGTGGCTCGACCGCGAGCTGACCTCGCCGTACGCCTTCTACCAGTTCTGGTTCAACACCGACGACCGAGACGTCATGCAGCTGGTGCGGTTCTACACCTTCCGTACTCCGGAGGAGATCGCGGCACTCGAGCAGGCGACCGCAGAGCGTCCGCAGGCCCGCGAAGCGCAACGTGTCCTCGCGGAAGACGTGACCACGCTCGTGCACGGCGAGGAGCAGACGCGACGCGTGCAGGAGGCCTCGAGGGCGTTGTTTGGCCAGGGGGAGCTGGCGTCGCTCGACGGCTCCACGCTGGTCGCGGCACTACGAGAAGCACCCCATGTCGAGCTGGGCGCCGGCGAGCCGATGCCAACGTACGGCGACCTCCTGGTGAAGTCCGGACTCGTCGCCAGCAAGTCGGCTGCACGGCGGACCGTGGCCGAGGGCGGCGGGTACCTGAACAACGAGAAGGTGAAGGACGCGGAGTACGTGCCTGGCACGGACGACCTGCTGCCGGGCGGCGTACTGGTGCTGCGGCGCGGGAAGCGTTCATTTGCAGGGGTTCTGGCGTCGCCGGCCCAAGGCTGATAGGTCGGGTGTGGGAGTGGTCTCCACTCCCACATGTGGCTTGCCGAAGGCAAATTACAAGCCTGTGATTCAGCACACCGGGAACCGATTTGACCGGCCACCTGCGGGCCACGTAATGTTCTTCTTGTTGGAGCGAGGCGCGGGACGCGAAAGCGGCCGGTCGCTCCGAACCCCCCAAGGCTAGCTGAGCCGAACCGGGTTGTCTGATCCGGGGCGGTAGCTTGGATGCGGGTGGAAGGTCAGAAAAATCGGGTCTTGACTCGGTGGATCTGGTCCGGTAAGGTAGCGCAGGTTGCCCCGGGAGCGTGGCCGAAAGGTCAAGCTGCGGTGTGCGTCCGATTCTTGAGAACTCAACAGCGTGCCGAAAGTCAATGCCGAAAGATGCATTATCCCCGTGCATGGGCTTCGGATGATTGTCT
>NZ_SODP01000004.1:0-342176 GCF_004365355.1 Kribbella pratensis
CCCCGCGCGGGGGGCCGCGGGGGGGGCGGGGCCGGGGGGGTGGGCCGCCGCCCCCCCCCCCCCCCCCCCCCCCCCCCGGGGGGCGGGCCCCCGGGCGCCCCCCCCCCCGCCGCCGTCGTTCCAGGCCCTGCTCCATGGCATCCAGCCCGCTGCAAGCGCTCTGTTCCAGCTGGCGATCTTGACCTCGTTCATGGGTCCCTAGGCAGCCACTAGGACCCCCTAGGAGCGGCTAAGGCAGTGCCCCGGTTGGGGATAGGGAGGAGTTCTGATGTGCGGGGCTACCTCAGACGAGCAGATTTACAGGTGTCAGCAAGGAGCTGGCATCCGAAGACGGAGGACGACATGTACTCGAACGAATCGGTCAAGGCAGAGGTTGCTTACCGCAGGGAGCGTCTCAGCCGTGACTTCCGGCAGCACCGGAGCACCGGGGCCCGCCGGACCATCAGCCACCTGTTCGGCCGGAAAGCCTGAAGGGAGGGAAACCATGTTCAACACTCCACTGAGTCAAGACACGATCAAGGCGGAGACGGCGTACCGGTTGGAGCGGACCAAGCGTGACTTCGGGTCCGTGAGCCGCAAGCAGCGCCCGGCGAAGGCCTCGCAGCCCGAGCCGCGGCACTCGCGCCGCGCCCTCCGACCCACCACGGCCCGATGACCGCCCCAGCCGCCGTCCCTGATCAGACGATCAGGGACGGCGTTCTTTTTCCCGCGAAGTCCTCGGCTGACAGCAGAACCGGGGCTCAGCGGACGGGATGCCGTCGATTTGTGTCGGCTCCAGGGGCGAAGATGGACGACGTGCCCTGGAATTCGACACCCCTCGTCGGCCGCTCGACCGAGATGGCCGCCCTGCTGAGCGCCGTCGACGACGCCAAAACGCGTCGCGCCGGCGCCGTACTGCTGTCCGGTGACGCCGGCGTCGGCAAGACCCGCATGCTCGACGAGGTGGCAACCGGCGCGCACGAGCGCGGTTTCGGCGTACTGGTCGGGCATTGCACCGACTTCGGCGATGCCGGCCTGCCGTACCAGCCGTTCTCCGAGATCTTCGGCCGCCTGGCGGGCGACCGCCCCGACCTCGTCGAGAGCGTGCTGACCAACTTCCCCGCGATCAGCCGCCTGCTCCCCGCTCACCGCCTGCTCAGCGCCCAGCCCGCGCCGCAGGAGGGCCAGCTCGACCGCGCCGCGCTGTTCGACGCCGTGCTCGGTGCGTTCACCGCGCTGTCGACCAGCGAGCCGATCCTGGTGATCATCGAGGACGCCCACTGGGCCGACGACTCGACCCGGGACCTGATCGGTTTCCTGATCACCCGGCTGACCTCGCAGCGCCTCGCCCTGGTCGTCTCGTACCGCAGCGACGACCTGCACCGCCGCCACCCGCTGCGCCGGCCGATCGCCGAGTGGTCCCGCAACCCTCGGGTACGCCGGGTCAACCTGCCCCCGCTCGACGCCGACGAGTCCCGCACCCTGCTCAACTCGCTGCTCGCCGAACCGCTGTCACCGATCGAGGAGCGTCGCATCCTCGAGCGGGCCGGCGGCAACGCGTTCTTCACCGAGGAGTTGGCCGCCGCAGCCTCGATGGGTGACGGCGATACTGTGCCGCCGGACCTCGCCGACCTGCTCCTGGTCCGCCTCGACCCGGTGTCGGACGACGCCCGGCAGGTCGCCCGCGTGATCGCCGTGGCCGGCCGCCGCGTCCCGCACGATCTCCTCACCGCGGTCGCCAAGCTGCCGGATCGCGAGCTCGACGACGCGCTGCGCGAGCTGATCGACGCGCACATCATCGACGTACCGACCAACGATCGGTACTACTTCCGCCATGCCCTGCTGGCCGAAGCGGTGTACGACGATCTCCTGCCAGGCGAGCGCGTCCGCGAGCACGCGGCATACGTGCAAGCCCTGGAAGACAAGACTGTCGCCGGTACGGCGGCCGAACTGGCCGGACACGCCACGAGGTCGCACGATCTGGCTACTGCGTTCGAGGCGCGCGTCCGAGCCGGCCAGGAGGCGCTGTCGGTCGCCGCGCCGCAGGAGGCGCTGAAGCACTACGAGATGGCCCTCGAGCTCTTCCCGAACGCAGCGCCGACGAGCAAGGTCGACAAGACCTGGCTGATCGTCGACACCGCGACGGCCGCAACGCTGTCCTCACAGCATCTGCGCGCGCTCAAACTCCTCCGGAAGGCGCTGGCCGAGCTGCCGCCCGACGCACCGAAGCTGCAGCGGGCCGAGCTGCTTCTGCCGCTGGCCGATATCGCGCTGATCATCGACCAGGACAAGGAGGCCAGCGAGGCGATCTCGCAGGCGCTCAAACTGGTTCACGACGAGCCGTCCAGTGTGTTCAAGGCTCAGGTCGCCTCGCTGTACGCGCGGGTGTCCGACGCGCTGGGCCGGCCGATGGAAGCCGAGCGCTGGGCGCACCGGGCGCTCGAGATCGCCCGCGAGGCGGGTCAGGAGTCCGCGGCGAGCGACGCCGGCATCACGCTCGCCCAGCTCCGGCGACGGGCCGGCGATCCGGAGACGGCCGCGAAGCAGCTGGAGGAGGCCGCCGTACGGGCGCAGCTCACCGGCGATCCCGCCGCCGAGGTACGGAGCCGGTTCCTGCTCGGGTCGACGCACTATGAGCAGGGCGACCTGCTGAACGCTAAGGCTGCCTTGTCGTTCGCGGCGAAACGGGCCGGTGAGCTCGGGCGGCAATGGGCGGCGTACGGCTTCGACGCGCGGCGGATGCTCGCGCTGACGCAGTTCATGCTCGGCGAGTGGGACGACGCGACCGCAACCGCCCGCACCGACTCGATGACGCCCGCGGCGGCCGCGGCGGCGCTGCGGGCGGTGGAGTTCTCGGTGCGGAGCGGGCGGGGCGACACCGCGGTCGCCGAGGAATTCGAGCTGTCCCGGAAGTGGTGGGATCTCGACATCATGCTGCCGCTCATCGGGCTGCAGCCGGCCGTCGAGGCGTACCTGCAGCTGGATCAGCCGGCCGAGGCGGAGAAGCTGATCGCCGACGTGTCCGCGCTGTGCGCCGACCTGTTCCAGACGGAGTGGTTCTTCGCCCGGATCCGGTTCTCGGCCCTGGGCCTGCAGCTGCTCTGCCACCGTGCGGTCGGCGAGCCGTCAGCGGCCGCGGAGTTGGTGTCGCGCGGTGCCGAGCTGGTTGCCCTCGGGCAGGCGACGGCCGAGAAGGGTCTGCCGCCCGGGCGATTGATGGGCGTTGAGGGACTCGCGTGGCTGGCGCGGCTGGAGTCGGAGTGGGACCGGCTGCGGTGGCTGGCCGGGGTCGACGCGCCGACGCCGCAGGAGCTCGTCTCTGCCTGGGAGCGGACCACGGACGCCTTCGGGTACGGGTACGTCCACGAGCAGGCGTGGTCGCGGGTCCGGTTGTCGGCTGCGCTGCGGGCCGCGGGCCGGGTCGCGGAGGCCAATGAGCAGACCGCGCTGGCTGCCGAGGTCGGTCGTGAGCTGCGGGCGAAGCCGCTGATCAACGAGACCGGTGGCGAGACCGCCGGCGCGAGTGCGTTGACGTCGCGGGAGACCGAAGTACTGCGGTTGCTGGCCGAGGGGCGCACCAACCGGCAGTTGGCGCGTGAGCTGTACATCAGCGAGAAGACCGTCAGCGTGCACGTGTCGAACATCCTGGCGAAGCTCGGTGTTCGCTCGCGGACCGAGGCCGCGGCGGTGGCCCGTCGCGACGGGCTGCTCGACGCCGATTAGGGTGCGTCTCCCGAGAGACACGCTCTAGCCGTGTTTGCGGTGGCGATCGGGCTCGGGGTGGGCATGGCGTGCGCGGGCCCGGGCCAGGTCGTCGGCTGTGACGGCCGGCGTCAGGCGGATCGGGCGGTTCAGATCGGTGATGTCGTCGAAGACTTTACGGGCGTGCCGCATTCGCGTTGCCGCCAACAGCACCAGCCCGGCAGCAGCGACTGCAAGCACTACCCACAGTTGCCACGACATAGCCTCACCACCAAGTGTTCGCCCCGTTCCCCCGGGTAATCACGATAGCCCTGAACTGACCACTTGGCGACAGTCTGTACGCATACCGTTAAGCCGTGTGATTGAAACTCGTGTTTGTTGCCCAGCGCAATCACAATTGGTGACCAGGCAACGAGCCTTGACGACTGGTCAGAGATTACCGTCAGTAGTCAGAATGCGGGTCAGATTCTCGCCGAGGATTTTGCGAATTGTTGCTTCCGGCAAGCCTCGGCGGAGCAGCGCGTCGGTGACCAGCGGCATGCCGGCGGGGCCCTCGAGGCCGGGAACGTAGAGCTCCGCGTCAAGACCCTGGATGATCACCGGGCGGTCGCAGGCGGGGATCTTCTCGCCGAAGACCTCGGCGACGAAGTCACTGCCCAGGCCCACGTGGTCCTCGCCGGCGATGTCGAGGATGTGCAGGATGTGGTCGGCGAGGTGGTCGACCGTCGGCTTCTCGGCGGTGGTGAGGAAGCCGGCGAAGAAGTTCACGCACACCACACCGCCGGTCGCGGCGATCCCGCGGAGCTGCTCGTCGGTCAGGTTGCGGTGGTGGTCGCGCAGCGCGAACGCGCTCGAATGCGACGCGACGACGGGCTTGGTCGCCAGTTCGAGGATGTGCTCGACCCCGGCGCGGCCGACGTGCGAGACATCGATGAGTACGCCGAGCTCCTCGAGCAACCCGACCGCCTCGACGCCGGCATGCGTCAAGCGGCCGCCGGTCGCGTCCTCGCCGGAGCCGTCACCCAGCGCGCTGCGACCGAAGTGGGTGAACGAGGCCATTCGTACGCCGAGCCGCTGCAGCGTCTGCAGGAGCTCGACGTCGGTGTCGATCTGCGGGCAGCCCTCGAGTGCGAGCACCAGCGCGATCTTGCCCGCGGCGGTCGCGGTCTCGATCTCGCCAGGCGCCGTACACAGCGCGACCTCGTCGGAGTTCGCCTCCGCGATCCGGTGTGCGGCCTCGATCATCCGCAGGGTCTCGCGGAGCGCGCCTTCGGGCAGGAACTCCGAATCGATGAACACCGGCAGCACCTGGACGTCGATCCCGCCCTCGCGCAGCTGCGGGATCCACCGCTCCCGGAAGTACGCCGCCCAGACGTCCTTGGGCCGCCGCGCCACGAGCATCAGCAGGTCGTTGTGCCCGTCCGCGACCAGAGCGTCCCGGTGTAGATCCATGCGGCCTCCTCGAAGTCCGGACCAGAATATGCTCGGGCCGGTGAAGGTGCTTTCTGCTGAGGATGTTCGCCGGCTGGTGCCGATGAGTACGGCGGTCGACGCGGTCCGGGACGCGTTCCGCGAGCTCGCGGCGGGGAACTTCGTGCTGCCGCCGCGGCAGATCTTCGGCGACGGGGCGGTGCTCGTGATGTCGGCGTACCACACGCCGACCGGGACCGCGGTGGTGAAGAAGATCGGGATCGCGCTCGACCAGGTCCCGGCGATCCGCGCGACCGTGATCTGGACCGGCAACGGCGAACAACTCGTCGCCGACGGCAGCTCGATCACCACCTTGCGCACCGGCGCCGTCGTCGGTGTCGCGACGGATCTGCTGGCTCAAGTCGACGCCACCCGCCTCACGCTGATCGGGACCGGCGCCCAAGCTGCAGACCAGGTCCGCGCCGTCCTCGCCGTACGGCCCATCACCCACGTCACCATCACCGGCCGATCGGCGGACCGGGCGACCGCCCTCGCAGACCAACTGGCGACCGAATTCCCCGAGGCTAAGTTCACCCCGAGCACCAGCATCGACGAGGCGATCGCCGACACCGACATCATCTGCTGCGCCACCTCCTCGGCGACCCCGCTCTTCGACGCCGACGCCCTCCCCGCCGCCGTCCACGTCAACGCCATCGGCGCCTTCCGCCCCACCATGCGAGAGCTCCCCCGCAACCTCCTCGCCACCGCCTCCACAGTCCTTGTCGACCAACGCGAAGCCGCCCTCGAGGAATCCGGCGAAGTAATCGACGCCATCAACTCAGGCACCCTCCAGGAGCCAGACCTGGTCGAACTGGGCCCCGCTCTCTCCACCCCACCACCCCGACAAGGCCGCACAGTCTTCAAGTCCGTCGGAGTAGGCGCCCAGGACTGGGCCATCGCCGCAGCCCTCGCCCGCGACTAGCGGACCCGCGCCACTGACCGACTGCGGGCTGCTGGTGCGGCGGACGCTGAGGTGTCGGCCGAAAGCGGCCGGCGGGGCGGTTTGGTCAGTGACGCAGGTCCGTCTGCCGCGCTCAGGTCCAGCGGAGGACGCCCTTGCGGTAGGCGTAGAGGAGGCCGACGGCCACGAAGGCCAGGAAGATGAACATCTCGATCAGGGTGGCGTAGCCGAGGGTGGTGAAGATGGTGGCCCAGGGGAAGAGGTAGATCGCGTCAACGGCGAAGATGACGTAGAGGTACGCGAACAGGTAGTACCTGATGTGGACCTGGGCCCAGCCTTCGCCGACCGGGTCGACGCCTGACTCGTAGGTCTTGAGCTTGCCCTCGGTCGGATACGTGACGGTGAGTGCCTTGTTCAGCGCGAACGCGCCGATCAGCCCGACCAGGCCGAGCGCGACCACCGCGGCGACGACGCCATAGCTGTCCGACACAGGAGCAGCTTAGTTCGTACAGAGCAGCAGTGAGTCGATCGAAACGTACGGCCCGTATCCGGACCGGATGTCCGCGACCTGCAGCCGGAGCCGGGTCACGCCGGAGATGTCGTAGTTCAGCCAGGTCTCGGTCTCCTGCTGCATCCGGATCGACGTCATCGCCGTCGTGCCGTTGTGCAGCGAGACCCGCACCAGCCCGTCGGTCAGGTTGCCGAGCCAGTTCCGCACGTAGCGGCAACCAGTCGAGTCCACCTCGCCCCAGACATACCCGCCCTGGTTGGCCAGCAGATCAGCCTCGGCCCGCCGCGGTCCTTCGTTCGGCGGTACGACGGTGAACTGCGGCTGGCCCGCCCCGCCCGCGGCGACCAGGCCCTTCTTGAACATCCCGCGCCACACGTAGTGCTTGAAGCTGATCACCGGCGAGACTGCCGCGGCGTACGGCGCTTGTGCGCCCACCGCGATCCGGTACGTCCGGACCGACCCGGGCTGCACCGTGGTGATCGTCACGCTGCTGCCGGACGAGTACCCGTGCGCGACCTCCTGCCACCGCTTCAACGACGGGATCCACTGATGCAGCGGGATCCGCGTGCCGGCTGCGGGCGCCGGGGTCAAGGTCCCGACCACGGTGATCACGCCCTTGGTCGCGTCCGTCGTCCGGATGCTCGCGATCCTCGCGGTCCGCGTCGGCGCCGCAACAGCCGCAACCGCCCCAACAGCCGCGGACGCCGCGGACGCAGTACTGCCGAGACTCAGCGCGCTGTCCGCCGGAGCGATCGGCGCCGCGCAACCGGCGACCAGCAACGTCAGCAGTCCGGCCAGCACACGACGCATGAAGCAACTCCTCGAAGTCACAGCTTGATGACGACACCCTGCCGGTTCTCACTTCGGATCGCAAGCGAGCCGCTGCGGAGTGTGACACTGGAAGATTTCGCCTCTACCTGACCCAACGACCCGTTAACACCGCGTCCCAGGCTGTGGACCACCGGGGCTTCCGCATGGTTCTGTTCTAAGGGCGAACTAATATTGGGGTTATCGCCCTGACGGGGGGATCGGCCTGTTGCCCACAAGGCGGCCGGACGACCCAAGCTTCGACTTGGAGATGAAAAGAACAGTGACCATCGAGGTCAAGCAGCTCGACCGCGTGGTGATCCGCTTCGCAGGCGATTCCGGTGACGGGATGCAGCTCACGGGGGACAGGTTCACAGCGGAGACGGCATCGTTCGGCAATGACCTGTCGACGTTGCCCAACTTCCCAGCCGAGATCCGCGCACCAGCCGGAACCCTGCCAGGAGTGTCGTCCTTCCAGCTCCACTTCGCCGACCACGACATCCTCACGCCGGGCGACGCGCCCGACGTGCTGATCGCGATGAACCCGGCGGCCCTGAAGGCGAACCTCAAGGACGTGCCCCGCGGCGCGACGCTGATCGTCGACACCGCGGACTTCACCGCCCGCAACCTGAAGCGGATCGGGTACGACGAGAACCCGCTGGAGACCGGCGAGCTCGACGCGTACCACCTGATCCCGCTCAACCTGACCGGTATGACGGTGGAGTCGGTCAAGGAGTTCGGGCTGACCCGCAAGGACGCGTCCCGGGCGAAGAACATGTACGCGCTCGGTCTGGTGTCCTGGCTGTTCCAGCGGCCGGTCGAGTCGACGATCACGTTCCTCGAGACGAAGTTCGCCGGCAAGCCGGACATCCGCGACGCGAACATCGCGGCCTTCCGCGCGGGCTACAACTTCGGCGAGACCGCCGAGGAGTTCTCAGTCCGGTACGAAGTGAAGCCGGCCAGCATGGCCGCCGGCACCTACCGGAACATCTCCGGCAACCTCGCGCTGGCGTACGGCCTGGTGGCAGGCGCCCAGCGGGCCGGGCTGCCGCTGGTCCTCGGTGCGTACCCGATCACCCCGGCGTCCGACGTACTGCACGAGTTGTCGAAGCTCAAGCGGTTCAACGTCACCACGGTCCAGGCCGAGGACGAGATCGCCGGCATCGGCGCGGCCCTCGGTGCGTCGTTCGGCGGCGCGCTCGGCGTGACCACATCCTCCGGGCCGGGTATCAGCCTGAAGTCCGAGACGATCGGCCTCGGCGTGATGCTCGAGCTGCCGCTGGTCATCTGCGACATCCAGCGCGCCGGTCCGTCGACCGGTATGCCGACCAAGACCGAGCAGGCCGACCTGCTGCAGGTGATGTTCGGCCGTAACGGCGAGGCGCCGCTGCCCGTCCTCGCGGCCCAGTCCCCCGCGGACTGCTTCGCGATCGCGGTCGAGGCGGCCCGGATCGCGATCACCTACCGCACGCCGGTGATCGTGCTGTCGGACGGCTACCTGGCCAACGGTTCCGAGCCGTGGCAGATCCCGGTGGTCGCGGACCTGCCGGCGATCGACCCGAACTTCACCCTCGAGCCGAACGCGACCAACGACAAGGGCGAGCCGACATACCTCCCCTACCTGCGCGATCCGGAGACCCTGGCCCGTGCCTGGGCCGTCCCGGGTACTGCGGGTCTGGACCACCGGATCGGTGGTCTGGAGAAGGAGGACAAGACCGGCAACATCTCGTACGACCCGGCCAACCACGACCTGATGATCCGCACCCGTCAGGCCAAGGTGGACGGCGTCGACGTCCCGCCGATCGAGGTCGACGACCCCGACGGTACGGCGAAGGTCCTGGTGCTCGGCTGGGGTTCGACGTACGGCCCGATCGGCGCCGGTGTCCGCCGGGTCCGCACGGTCGGCGGCAAGATCGCGCATGCGCACCTGCGGCACCTGAACCCGTTCCCGGAGAACCTCGGCGACGTCCTGCGCAGCTACGACAAGGTCCTGGTCCCGGAGATGAACCTGGGCCAGCTCGCGATGCTGCTGCGGGCGAAGTACCTGGTCGACGTCGTCTCCTACGCGCAGGTCCGCGGTATGCCGCTGGGCGCGGCGGAGCTGGCAGAGGTGATCGGCAACCTGGTCGAGGAGACCGAGGGCATCGACGACGACGCCCGGCACATGGGCGAGGCCGCGGCCAGCCTGACCCACGGCGAGGCGCTGCACACCCAGCCGAACGGCCGCACCAATGGCCACACGAATGGCCAACTGCACCACCCGGAGGGAGCACGATGAGCACGGTCGACCTCGGCCTGCCGAGTCTGCCCGGCGGCCTGCGCGGCGTACCGGCCGCGACCGAGCCGCAGAACCGCAAGGAATACGTGTCGGACCAGGAGGTCCGCTGGTGTCCCGGCTGCGGTGACTACGCCGTACTCGCGGCCTTCCAGGGGTTCCTGCCCGAGCTCGGGATCAAGCGCGAGAACGTCGCGATGGTCTCCGGGATCGGCTGCTCGTCGCGGTTCCCTTACTACCTGTCGACGTACGGCATGCACTCGATCCACGGGCGTGCGCCGGCGATCGCGACCGGGCTCGCGGTGGCGCGGCCCGACCTGAGCGTGTGGGTGGTGACCGGTGACGGCGACGCGCTGTCGATCGGCGGCAACCACCTGATCCACACGCTGCGGCGCAACGTGAACCTGAAGATCCTGCTGTTCAACAACCGGATCTACGGCCTGACCAAGGGTCAGTACTCGCCGACGTCAGAGCCTGGCAAAGTGACGAAGTCGACGCCGATGGGTTCGGTCGACAACCCGTTCAACCCGGTCTCGCTGGCGCTCGGCGCGGAGGCGACGTTCGTGGCCCGGACGGTCGACTCCGACCGCAAGCACCTGACCTCGGTCCTGCGGGCCGCCGCCGAGCACCGCGGTACGGCGTTCGTCGAGATCTACCAGAACTGCCCGATCTTCAACGACAACGCGTTCGAGGCGTTCAAGGACCCGGAGACCCGGGACGACGCGATCATCCCGCTCGTCCACGGCGAGCCGATCCGCTTCGGCACGGACGGACACCTCGGCGTGGTGCGCGACGGGTTCGCGTCCCTCGCCGTCCGGGAGGTCGCGGAGCTGCCCGGCGGCGAGGCCGACCTCGTCGTCCACGACGCGCACACGGAGGACCCGGCGTACGCGTTCGCGCTGTCGCGGCTGACCGACGCGGGCGTCCTGCACCGGGCCCCGATCGGCGTGTTCCGGTCGGTCGAGCGCCCGGCGTACGACGACCTGGTCCGTCAGCAGATCACCACCGCCCAGGAGACCCAGGGCACCGGCGACCTGCAGGCCCTCGTCACCGGCGCCGACACCTGGACGATCAACTAATCGAGGAATTCCCGGACGACTTTCCGGAAGCCGTCCGGGTCCTCCACCCACGGGTAGTGCCCGACACCGTCGAGCACTACCCGTTCTGCGTCGGGCAGCGCCGCGAGCAGGCTGTCGGTGACGTACGGCGGCCGCAGATCCTCCGCGCCCTGCACCAGCAACGTCGGTACGACGACCTTCACGCAAGCGCCCGCCCGATCCGGCAGCGCGGCCAACTCCGCTCGTAGCGCGTCCGCACAGACCGGGTTGGGCTCGAACGACGGCGTGTTCAGCTTCCGAGCCTGCTCCAGGGCCGTCGCCCGATCGGCAAGATTCACCGAGATCTGCGCGATCCACGGATCGGCTTCCGCAGTACCGGCGAGACGCTCGGCGACCCGCGCGCGGTAGTCAGCCGGCGGGCCGTCGAGCCCGACCGACGAAACCAGCACCAGCCGGGACACGGCGTCCGGATGTGCTTGGGCAAACTCCAATGCGAGCGAGGCTCCCCAGGAATGTCCGATGACGATGCACGGCTCGGGGCCGCAGATGGTGGCGAGGTCGGCGACGTAGCGAGCGAGGGTGTACGGGCCGCAGCGGTCCGAGCGGCCGCAGCCTCGTTGGTCCCACCTGTGCAGCGTGAACCCGGGCAGCGACAGGTCGTGGAAGACGTCCCACCAACCAGGACCGCCGTGGACCAGGACGATGCGCGGGCCGTGCCCGGTCACCTGGGTCCACAGACGGCAGCCGTCGTCGGTCATCACCTGCGTCATGAGTTCGTCACGCTCTCGTAGTGTTCACTTCAGAGAGTCAAGCCTCTGTCGCAGAGATTACACGAGCCGGAGCAGGTCCGGCAGAGTCTGGCCCGTGGTGCGATCCAGGTGCCTCGCGGACAGGCCGGCTGCCTGTGCGCCGAGCACATCCAGTTCGAGGTTGTCGCCGATCATCAGGACGTCCGACGGATCGGCTCCCAACGCCTCGCAGGTGCGCAGGTAGGCCTCCGGAGCTGGTTTGCTGAAACCGAGTGCCTCCGAGGTGCAGACCACGTCGACCAGGTCGGCGAGGCCGATCGCGGCCAGCTTGGCGTTCTGCTGCACCGTGTTCCCGTTGGTCAGCACGCCGATCCGCAAACCGTTGCCCCGAGCAACTTCTAGCGCGGGACGCGCGTCCGGGAAAGCGATCCAGTTGTTCCGGTACTGCGTCAGGTAGCCCTCGAACACCTTGTCCAACCCGGCCTCCGTCGCCGGGACCGGGCGGTCGAGCAGGGGGAGGAAGGCACGGAGCCGAGCGCGGCGCTGGCCCTGATGGGTGAGCTCCCCGGACAGCCAGCGCGGGTACTGCTCGTCCTCGATCACGAACCATTGCGCAACCAGCTCGTCCGTCGGCGTGAGCCCGAGAGCGGTCACCCAGCTGCGCAGCGACCGTTCGGCGGAGCCGGTGTGGTCGAACAGGGTGTTGTCAAGGTCGAAGATGACTGCCTTCACGCGCGGACCACCGAGTCGCGGTTGAGCTCGCGGTGATTCGCGTGCCCGGACAACGCCAGCGTCAGGTCGAGCTCGGCCAGGAAGCACCGCAGTACATGCTCGACGCCGGCCTGCCCAGCCAGGGCGAGGCCGTACAGCAATGGGCGACCCAGCAGGACGGCCTTGGCGCCCAGGGCAAGCGCCTTCGCCGCGTCCGAGCCGGTGCGTACGCCGGAGTCGAACAGGACTGTCAGTTGCTCGCCGACCGCGTCCGCAATCGCGGGCAGCGCATCCAGCGACGCGACCGCGCCGTCGACCTGGCGGCCGCCGTGGTTCGAGACGACGATGCCGTCGACGCCGTGCTCGGCTGCGAGTTTGGCGTCCTCGACCGCGGTGATGCCCTTCAGGACGATCGGGCCGTCCCAGTTATCGCGCAGGAACGACAGGTCGTCCCAGGCCAGCCCCACGTTCGGGAAGATCTGTGCCCAGAGCATCACCGCCGCGCCGGGATCCTCCTCGATCGGCTTGGCCAGCTTGGACTGGAAGACCGGGTCGCTGAAGTAGTTCGCGAGCCCCTCCCCCTTCAGGAACGGGAGGAACCCGCGATCCAGATCGGCCGGCCGCCACCCGATCGTCCCGGTGTCCAGCGTGACGACGAGTACGCCGTACCCGGCGGCCTTGGCGCGCTGCAGGAAGCTGAGGCAGACGTCGCGGTCGGTCGGGTAGTACAGCTGGAACCACTTGTTGCTCGCCTCGATCTGCTCGATCGCGTGGCTCGCCTGGGTCGAGTGTGTGTAGGTCAGACCGAGGGTGTCGGCGGCTCGTGCCGTGGCCAGTTCGCCGTCGGGGTGTGCGAGGGTCTGGACCCCGATCGGTGCGATCAGGACCGGCGCGGGCATCGCCGTACCGAGGATGGTGCAGGACAGGTCACGTTCGGTGCTGCCGCGGAGCATCCGGGGCGCCAGCCGCCAGCGGTCGAACGCCGCTTGGTTGGCCCGCGCGGTCGCTCCGCCGCCCGCGCTCGGCACGATGTACCCCATCGCCTCCAGCGGGAGCTTCCCGGCCGCCTGCGACTCCAGCCGGGCCAGGTCGGTCGTGATCTCCGGCTTCGTCCCCTGCAACATCCCCTGCAGGTAGATCTGCAACTGGTAGTCCCCGAAGTTGGCCATGCCGGATGTTTTCACGCCCGCCGCGGGACCTCAACAACAGCAGCCCGGCCAGCGCCACCAGGGCGCACAACCAGGCGAACCAGTCACCCCAGGCGGTGTAGAGCGTGTGATCGCGACCCGGTCGGAGTTCGCCGATCAGGACGGCCGGTGCGTTGGCGGGGGCGGTGGTTTCGGCGACGATACGGCCGTTCGCGTCGGTCAGGGTGAGGCGGCCCTGGCTGCCGTCGCGGGCGATCGGGATGCCGTTCTCGATACCGCGCAGCAGCGCCATCCGGCTGTGCAGCCAGCCGTCGTTGATGAAGTCGAGCGCGGGGACGAGCAGGAGCGAGGTGTCGAGCTCGCCGTACTGCCGAGCCAGCGCCGGGAAGTCCAGGTCCTTGCAGATCATCAGTCCCCAGGTGTCGTACGTCGCGAGTCGGTCGCCCGGCGTATACGGCTCGATGCCCGGGATCAGGTGGTGCTTGTCGTACGACGTGGGCGCGGCGCCGTCGGGGTGGAACATCAGAGCGCGGTTGTGGTCCCCTTCGCCGAGCACCATGAGCCCGACGACAAGCTCGATCTTGTTGCTCGTGGCAAGCGTTTGGAATTGCTGGGAGAGCTGCGGCAGGTCCGTTGTCCGGACGTCGACGATCTTCTCCGGCAGCAGGACGATCTTCGCGCCGGGCCGGGCGGCGTCGGTGATCATCGGGCGGTAGCGGTCGATGATCTGCGGTCCGGCAGCGTTCGGCCATCCCGCGTTGTCTGCTCCTTGTGCGGAGAGTACGGCGATCTTCACGGGCTCGCTCTGTGGTGTGCCCTGTAGACGGACCACGCCGTACGCACAGGTGCCGGCGGCAACAATCGCGAGCAAACCGACCAGGGCGAGCCTGCGCGAGGCAATCACCGCAGCTGGGAACAACAGCAGAAAGCTGAGCCCCCACGGTCCGGTCAACGACACGATCTGGTTGATGGGGACAACTTCAACCTGGGTATACGCCAGACTCGTAAACGCACCGTGCGGCGAGAACGAAGCAATCAAGTAATCAAGCCCAGCCCACAACGCCGGCGCCGCAAACGCCGCCACCACCGGATGCCCCCGCACCACAAGTCCCCTGAAAACCAACACAGTCCCAGCAAACACACCCGCCAACGCCACCAGAAACCCCAAGGCCACCACCGGCAACCCGAGATCACTCAACAGATAACCCACAAGATTCGAAAGCCCCAGAACCCACCCCACAAAAGCAGCCACCCCCGCAACACCAGCCCGAACCCGAACCGCCACCAGAAACACCGGAATCGGCGCAAGCCAGGTAAGCGCCGGGACGGCATGCAGTCCAGACCCCAGGTACAACAACGCCCCAGTAGCAACAGCCGCCAGCGCACCAACCACCCCACCCCGCACTCCACCCCGCACTCCACCCAACCCACCCCGCACACCCGCCATCCCGGCGCTGCCCACGCCCCGCCCTCCCGTCGATCCGGCGCTGCCCGCGCCCTGCGCTCCCGCCGATTCGGCGCTGTCTATGCCTGCTAGCCGGCTCGAGCCGGCCGGGGGCCGGCGAGGGCCGGCGGGGTGTTCAGGTTCGTAGTTCATTGATCATCCTTTCGCCCAGGCGTAGGCAGAGGGCTCGGAAGGCTTGTTCCGGCATGCCGATGCGGTCGCCGTGGTGGAGTTGGATCAGGCCGTGGAGTAGGGCGGCGAACATCAGGCTGGTTTCCCAGATGTCTGTGTCGGCGCGGAAGAGCTCCTGGTCGACGCCAGCGATGATCGCGTCGGCGACGAGGTTGAGCGTGGGCGACTTGCGGGCGCGGAAGTCCGCGGGGAACTTGCGCGCCTGGTCGCGGCGCTCGGTGAACATGTAGTCGTAGAGCCGGGGATGCTCGAGCGCGAAGTCGACGTGGTCGATCAGCATCTCCCGCAGCAAGTCGTCCGCCTGCGAAGGACGCTCCGCCGACTCCCAGCGGCGTACCAGCTCGACGAACGCCGCGTCCGCGATCGCGTTCAGCAGCGTCTCCCGATCCGGGAAGTACTGGTAGATCGCCATCGGCGTGATCCCGACCGCGGCCGCCACCTTCCGCATCGAGACGCCGGCCGCGCCGTGCTTGGTCAGCAGGTAGGTCGCCGCGGCGGTGATGCGGTCCTTCGTCGTCACGTCGCTCATGACGACCATTAAATACACATTCCCTATACGCCGTATAGGCAGAATTACCCTGACTGAACCCTGAGCCATGACATCCGTCAGGCCAAGGGCCGGACGTCCGTCAGCACAGGATTCGGACGGATCGCATCCACCCGATCGCCTCGCGACCACGACAGTTGTGGACATGACGAACACGAACGTGGTGACCGCGCCCCAGCACAGCGGCGTGAGGCGAAGCCTGCCCGCCCTCGGCCTGTTCTTCTTGTCGCCCCTGGTCGCGGAGTTCCTGCTCGGGAACATCCCGATCAGCGCGTTCTACGCGATCCTGACCCTGGCTCCGCTGTACGGCGGCGGCGCGGTCCTGATCCGCGAGCTGGTCCGTCGGCAGGGCTGGGGCTACCCCAGCGTGATCGTCCTCGCCCTCGCGTACGGCGTGATCGAGGAAGGCATCACCACCCAGTCGCTGTTCAACCCGAACTACGCCGACCTGCGCCTGCTCGACCCCGGCCACATCTCCGCACTGGGCATGGGCGCGCCGTGGACCGTGTTCGTCCTCGGCCTGCACACGGTGTGGAGCATCACCGTCCCGATCGTCCTGATGGAGTCGGTCTCCCGCCGTCCCCGCGAGCCGTGGCTCGGCAAGATCGGCCTGTGGGTGTACGGCATGCTCTTCCTCGCCGGCATCGCCGCGACAACCGCGTTCGGCTACACCAAGGACTCGTTCCGTGCGTCGACCGGCCAGAACATCGGAGTCGGCATCGCGATCGTCGTCCTGGTCGCCCTGGCCGTGTGGATCGGCCGCCGGACACATGGCCGTACGGCGGGAAGCGTTCCGACGGCGGGAAGCGTTCCGTCCGCGTGGATCATCGGGGTGGTCACCCTGGTGCTCGGCTCCGGTTGGATGGTCGTCAACGACCAGATCAAGAACGGCTGGCTCGAGGCGATCCTGCTGCTGGCGATCGAGGTACTCACGGTCTTCGTCATCGTCACCGGGTCCCGACGGACCGGCTGGACCCGGCTGCACACGCTGGCCGCCGCGGGCGGCGCGCTGCTCACCTACGCGTGGCACGCGTTCCCGGAGACGCCGGTCTTCGACGCCCCGCGCAGCACCGACCTGATCGGGAACGCGGTCTTCGCCCTGTTGGCGGTGGCCCTGCTGATCTCTGCGACAATCACGTGTGACAAGTTCGGTGACTCCTGACACACGCCGTAGCACGCGGCACGTCAGCCTGGCGTTGTTCGCGCTGGCGACCGGTGGTTTCGCGATCGGGACCACCGAGTTCGTCACGATGGGGCTGCTGCCACAGATCGCGGACGGCGTACACATCTCGATCCCGACGGCCGGCCATGTCATCTCGGCGTACGCGCTGGGGGTCGTGGTCGGCGCTCCGCTGATCGCGGCGTTCGGCGCGCGGACCGGGCGGAAGCGGTTGCTGCTCGGGCTGGTCGCGGTGTTCGTGCTCGGCAACGTGCTGTCGGCCGTTGCCTCGAGCTACGAGTTCCTGATGGCGGCCCGGTTCCTGTCCGGCGTACCGCACGGAGCGTTCTTCGGGATCGGCGCGGTCGTCGGCGCATCGATGGTGGCGCCTGAGCGGCGTGCACGGGCGGTGTCGATGACGATGGTCGGGTTGCCGGTCGCGAACATCATCGGCGTACCGCTGACGACGTTGCTCGGTCAGCGGCTCGGATGGCAGGTGCCGTTCCTCGCGGTCGGCGTACTAGGGACGCTGACACTAGTTGCAGTGTGGCTATGGGTGCCGGCGCAACCGGTCGGCAGCGACGTGAACGTCCGGAGCGAGCTCAGCGCGCTGGCCCGACCGCAGGTGTGGATGGCCCTGCTGGTCGGCATGGTCGGCTTCGGCGGCATGTTCGCGACGTACTCGTACATCACCCCGACGATGACGGAACTGGCCGGCTTCTCGGAGTCCGCGGTGACGATCGTGCTGGCCGTGTACGGCGTGGGCATGACGGTCGGGACTGTCGTCGGCGGGCGGCTCGCGGACCGGTCACTGATGGGCAGTGTGTACGGCGGACTGGCCGCGGTGGCCGTCGTACTCGGAACGTTCGGCTGGCTAGCGCAGACGCGACCCGGCGCGCTGATCGCGGTGTTCGCGATGGGGTGCTCGGCGAGCATCCTCGTACCGGCACTGCAGACCCGCCTGATGGACGTCGCGCACGAGGGCCAGTCATTGGCCGCGTCGCTCAACCACTCCACGTTGAACATCGCCAAACGCACTCGGCGCCTGGCTCGGCGGCGTCGTCCTCGCGGCCGGCTACGGCTACGAATGGCCGAGCCGGCTGGGTGCCGCACTCGCTGTCGCGGGCCTGCTGCTCGCCTTGATTTCCGGTCTGATGGAACGTCGAGGGACAAATCAGGTGCTTGCCTGACCTGCTGATCACCGCCCACTTGGTTGAATCGGGGTATGGCGACGATGACCCTGAGCGCGGCCGATCAGGTACGGCGGCGTGGGCTGCGGCGGATGCGGTCCGTGGCGTTGGCGCTGCTGCTGCTCGCGGCGGTGATCTATGTGGCGACGCTTCACCTCAGCGGCGGCTGGGCGTACCTGAACGCGGCATCCGAGGCGGCGATGGTGGGTGCGCTGGCGGACTGGTTCGCGGTCACTGCGCTGTTCCGGCACCCGCTCGGCCTACCGATTCCGCACACCGCGATCGTGCCGACCCGGAAGAACAGCCTGGCCGAGAGCCTCGAGCAGTTCGTCACCGAGAACTTCCTGTCCGAGGAAGTCGTCGCGGAGAAGATGCGTACGGCGCAGGTGAGCCGCCGCGTCGGTGAATGGCTCGCGGACGGCACACACGCCGAGCGGATCGTGGCGGAAGGTGCGCGGACGATCGGGGCGGCGCTGCCGCAGATCGGCGACGAGGATGTGTCGGCGTTCGTGCGAGGGACGTTGCTGCCGCGGTTCGTGAAGGAACCGTTGAGCCCGATCGCGGGCCATTTCGTCCAGTCCGTGGTCGAGGACGGCGCGCATCACGCACTGTTCGACCTGCTGATGGTCGAGGCGTACGACTGGCTGGCGAGCAACCGGGAGCTGGTCGCGGACGTGGTCGGGCCGCGGGCGCCGCGCTGGTCGCCGCAGTGGGTGGACCGGCTGGTGATCGACCGGATCCACCGCGAGGCGCTGGCGTGGCTGGCCGACGTACGCGACAACCAGGCGCATCCGGCGCGACGGGCTGTCGACCGGCTGCTCGCGCAGTTGGCCGACGATCTGCAGCACGACCCCGACACGATGGAACGGTTCGAGACGTGGAAGACGCGGATGCTGACGCATCCCGACATGGCCTCGAGCCTGACTGCGGTCTGGGACGCGATGCGTACGGCGCTCATCGACTCGATCAACGACCCGGACAGCACGCTGCGGACGCGCGCGATCAAGGCAATCCGTGATCTGGGCAGCCGGCTCCAGGACGACGAAACGCTCCGCACCCGCGTCGACGCCCGCGCCGTCGAGGCCGTCGGGTACGTCGTACGCACGTACGGCGCCGAGATCGTGTCCGTCATCTCCGACACGATCGAACGCTGGGACGGCCGCGAGGCGTCCGCGCGGATCGAGCTCCACGTCGGGCGCGACCTCCAGTTCATCCGCATCAACGGCACCGTGGTCGGCGCGCTCGTCGGCCTCCTCATCCACACCCTGAGCCAGCTGCTGTGAAGCCGACGTACATCCGCAAACGCAAACGGCCTTCTGGGTCAGGGCTCTGGTCGGCGTACCCGCTGGCCACGGACGAGTTCGGCACGTGGTTCTACACCCCGGCACACTCGCACTACCGCGCCGACAACGGCGAGATCTGCGAGGTGGCCCAACTCGGTCCCGGTGGTCCGGGCGAGCATTGCGTCCAGCTCTCACCGCACGACGGCTGGTGGTTCGCCTACTTCCGACAGAGCGGACTACTGCACGTCGACGTGAGCACCCAACCGACCCTCATCGGATCGGAGTGGACCTTCGACGACCTCGAGCTGGATCCCTTCCGCAAGCCCGACGGCACCATCGGCACCGAGGACTGGGACGAACTGGCCGCCGCCCACGCAACCGGCCTGATCACCGACGCCGAACGCAAGGCAACCGAAAACGCTGCCCACACGCTGGAGCATCATTTCGAGGCAGCCGTAGAGCCCTTCGGCCGAGTCGGCTGGGATCGCTTGGCAGCGGCGATAGAACTAAAGCTACCGCCGCTCACCGACTTCGGAGATCGCCCCCTGGACTAGATGCCGCAGTTGGGCGCACTCCACGAGTTCGTCGTACGGATGTCTACGTGGGTGTGGTCGTTGTGGTCGGGGTAGCCGGGGCCGAAGATGCCGCCGAAGCCGTGGTTGCGGGCTTCCTTCGCCATCGTGCAGAAGGAGTGGACGCCGGTGAGATCGGCGGAGCGGCCGTACAGGTGCTGGCTGTTGCTCGCTCCGCCGACCGAGTTGTTGCACGGGATGCTGCGGAAGCCGCTCGAGATGTTGAGCGGCTGGTCGCCTAGCGCGTGCCGAAGCGCTTCCAGTTGCCACATCGTCTGCAGCGCGTTGGCCTTGGTCGCCGCCTCCGACAGCGGACCGCCGTCGTACCCGGATCCGCCACAGCCGTCGTCCAACTCGGCGTACGTGAAGTGGATCGGCGTGCAGTCATCGTCCTGCAGCGCATAGATCTTGCTGAACGTCGCCGGCCCGGCAACCCCATCGGCACCCAGCCCGTACGCCGACTGGAAGCGCTGCACCGCGGCCTTCGTGGCCGGCCCGAAATCGCCGTCGGTTGCGAGATGACCGCCGTACCCGGGATAGCCGGCGACGCGGATCTGCAACTGCCGCACATCCTCGCCGTTCATCCCCTGGCTGAGCGTGCGACCCCAGGTATAGCAACCGTCGGCGTGCGCGACCGTCGTGGCGACGACCTGCGACGCGGTGAGGGTTGCCGCAAACAGCATCAGTACGGCGAGCAGTCGCGGGAACGTGATGGACATCGGACACCTCCGGGGCGGTGAAGGAACCTGTCGCACCCCAGCATTCCGGCACAATCCACCGATTGGCCAGTGCTCAGCGAAACTTTCCGACCATTCGCCGGGGCAACCATTCGGGTGGGCCGACTGGTCCATCGACATGTGAGCATTGACGATGGCGTAGTCACAACGGGGGTGACGCGGGTGCGGGCCGACGACGGTGCCGGGGGCTTCGACGTCTTCGTGGCGGGGCGCTCGCAGAGCTTGTTGCGGACCGCCTACCTGTTGACTCGGGACCACGCGCTGGCCGAGGACCTCGTCCAGACCGCGCTGGCCAAGGCCTGGTTCCACTGGTCGCGGATCCGCGAGGACAACCCCGAGCCGTACGTCCGGCGGATCCTCGTCACGACGTACTCCTCCTGGTGGCGCCGCCGCTGGAACGGCGAGATCCCGACCGAGGAGCTGCCCGAATCCCCCACACCGCATGACGAGGACGGGCTCGACCTCTGGGACGCGATCGGCCGTCTCCCACGCCGCCAACGCGCCGTCGTGGTCCTGCGCTTCTACGAGGACCTCACCGAAGCCGAGACCGCCCGCCTGATGGGCAGCACGGTCGGCACCGTGAAGTCCCAGACCTCCAAAGCCCTCGCCAAACTCCGCGTCGACCCCGCGCTGACCGCCGGTACGACGGCAGACCGGGAGACCCCGCGATGAACCTCCAAGACCTGCGCGACGAGCTCGCGACCCGCGCCACCATCGCCGACGAGCACCCGGCCGACCTGCTCCCGGGCGTCAAGAACAAGATCCGTGCCACCCGTCGCCGCCGTACGTTCACCGCGCTCGGCGTCGCCGCCGTCGTCGCAGCGATCGGCGCCGGCCTCGTCCCCAGCCTGCGGTCCACGCCGCCCGACCCGGCTGACGACACCCCGCACGACTACTCCAGGAATGGCATGACGGTCCCCGGCACGGTCGGCGACGACAAGTTGCTCAAGGCATGGATCGGCGACCGCGGCCAGGACGAATTGTCGTTCACCTGGACCCCGCAGACGACGTCGGTCACGCTCCGCGCCGACTGCAGCGCCGTCGGCGGCATGTACGGGGTCCGCTTCAAGATCAACGGCTGGTACGTCGGCGATGCCGGCTGCGACGGCGGCCCGGGTACCTGGAACCTGGGCGCCAGCGCCGAGATCCGGCCGGACGACGCCCTCTGGTTGACCTCACCAGTCGGCAAACCGGCGCAGGTCACGGCCGAGGTGATCGACCTGCAGACCCGCCGGCCGGACGCGAAGAACGCCCAGCTGGCGGTGGGCATCTACTCCACCGGGACGAAGCCTTCCGAAGGTCCCCCGACCCGGACGGTCCCGGCCGACCCCGACGCCTATAGCAGGTACGGGGTGGTCTACCGGTCGAGGATCGGCGGCGACACCCTGGCCGCGGCGCAGGTCGCCGACCCGGGGCGGACCGAGGTGCGGTTCAGCTTCACCGCGACCGGCAACCGCCTGGTCCTGCACGACTTCTGTACGGCGAACGCGGGCTACGATTCCGCCGACCGGCCGTATTCGGTCTCGATCCGGGTCGGGCCGGGCGCGCCGTACAGCTCGACCTGCGAGGCGAGCTCGACCGATGCCGGGACCGGCAGCAGCATGACGATCGCTTCACCGGTGCCGGCCGGGCAGCGCGTCGACGTGGTCGCGCAGATCGTCCCGTCGCATCAAGGGGGTCCGGCAGCACCCCCGGATGCCCGGTTGGGGTTAGGCGTCTACTTCGAGGGCAACCAGCACCTGGTCGACGGGGTCTTCCTGCCCGAGCGGATCGAGAGCGGCGGGTACGACTATAAGCTCGCCGACGTCCGCACAGCCCCAGGGCCGAGCAAGACGATGTCGATGGTCACCCCCGCAGACACGCCGTACGTGATCGCCTACGGCAGTCCGCCGCTGGGCGTATCCGGTCAGATCGAGGGCATCCTGCGGGTCGGCAAGTCGGAGAGCGGGATCGGTGCCGCCGCGGGCTCGGGCGGGTCACTGGGAATCGCCCGTGATCCGCGCCCGGCCGGCCCGGCGGGCACCGCCAGCCTTACCGTCACCGGCGGCGTACCGACGAAGGGCAAGCTGATCCTCGCGATCTACCTGCCCGTCTAGACCCAGCTGTGGAGGTCGGCGGCGTCCTTGGAGAATTGTTCTGGGGAGTCGTCGGCGACGAACTCGAGGAGGGCGTTGATCTCGCGGGGTTCGGCGGCGAGGCGGTCGAGGACCGGGCGCCAGAGGGACTCGCGGGCCGCGAGGGGCAGCCGGTTGTTGGACGGCCACCAGGAGAAGACGTGGACCGTGCTCAGCCACGGCATCAGTGCCTCCAGTTGCTGGAGGCACTGGGCGTCGTCCAGATCGACCGGCGGCTGCCAGTACGTCTTGAGGTTCGGAGCGCCGACGTCGAGCAGCAGCGTGATCGTCGAGTCGACCTCGTCGGTGAGCGTGTTCCGGTGGAACTCCATCGCGATCTCGATGCCCGCACCGGCGGCCATGTCGGCCAGTTCGCCCAGTCCGCGGGTCACGGCCATCCGGTCGCCGACGCCCGCATCCGCCGTACCGACGTTGCCGGCCCAGACCCGGATCCGGGGTGCGCCGAGCGCCTCGGCGGTGGCGACCGCGGAGCGCATCTCCTCCCGGTCCACGTTGCCGGCCCGGAGATAGGAGCCGTACGCCGCGACCTGCAGGCCGTGGACCTCGGTCAGGTTCCGCACCCGCTTGGCGTTGACGAGGTTGCCGAGCGGGACATGCACGTCACCGCCCCACTCGATCGCCGCGAGCCCGGACTTCGCCGCTACCTCCACCACCTGGTCGACCGGCAACTGCCGGAACGTCACCGAGACCAGACCGGTCCTCACACCCACGCGCGCCTCCTGGTGTTCACCCCACCATCCAACCCCATCGCACCAGCCCGACCACGCCCCGCATCACCCGATGGACGGTCCACGCCGGTGCGGCTGACCTGATCTGGTCCCCGCCGCTCCCGCTTTGGCGACGGCAGCCGTGGCAGCGACCGGACCAGCAGCAGCACCAGCCGCGGCGGCAGCACCGGCGGCAGCACCGGCCGCGGCACCGACGCCGGCAGCCGGCACCTGGGACGGGCCGCCGGGCACCTTCTTCGCCGCCGCCTCCGCGGCAACAGTGACCTCGTGCGCGATGTAGTCCTCGGCACGCTGGGTCAGCAACGGATGGAAGCCGCTCGACCGGTCGTCGGACGCCACCAGGTCAGCAGCCAGCTTCCCGGCCGGCGTGTCCCGGAGGGCAGGATCAGGGCCGCCCTGTTCCCGGTGCCTAGAGTCCATGTGCGCGCCGAACCGATCCGCCTCGGGCCCATGACTGTCACCGTGCGTCATAGCCAGTACGTCGTGATGCGCGCGCACCGCCGTCTGCTCGATGGCCTGCTGAATCCGTTGCCGGGCCAGAACGCGATCCTCCGGACCCAGGCCCGCCGATCGGAGCGTGGTTCGCGTCACGTCGTCGACCAGCGCGTCGAGCAGTTCACGTCGGGACGGCATCGGTTACCTCCTGTGGTTGTGGCAGGTCGCCGGACAGACTAGCGGCCGGGCGTCTCACGTCATGAGCAAAGTAGTTGGATGCGGCTGTCGGACGGGCTTACGCTGACGCCGTGCCGGAACAGCGAAGAGGATTCACCTACGGGTTCACCGCCTACCTGATCTGGGGCCTCTTCCCGCTGTACTGGAAGCTTCTCGACCACTCCGGCGCGGTCGAGCTGCTCGCTCACCGCATCGTCTGGTCGCTGATCACGATCGCGATCCTGGTCGCCGTACTGCGGAAGTTCGGCCGGGTGAAGGCGCTACTCGCGGAACCACGCCGGCGCTGGCCGTTGATCGCCGCGGCGTTCCTGATCTCGGTGAACTGGGGCACCTACATCTGGGCCGTCGGCCACGGGCATGTCGTGGAGACCTCGCTCGGGTACTTCATCACCCCGCTGTTCACCGTCCTGCTCGGCGTCTTCGTCCTGAAGGAACGACTGCGGCCGATGCAGTGGACCGCGCTGGGGATCGCCTTCGTGGCCGTCCTCGGGCTTGCGATCGAGAACGGGAAGCCGCCGTGGGTGGCGATCATCCTGACCCTCTCGTTCGGGTGCTACGGCCTGGCGAAGAAGCAGGCCGACGCCGGCGCGATCGAGGGCATGGCCGTCGAGTCCGGCACAGTCGCACCCCTGGCGCTCGCGGCCATCGTCGTCCTCGGACTGCAAGGCCACGCGACGGTCACGCACCACGGCACGGCGTACCTCGTCCTCGTCCTGCTCACCGGCCCGATCACCGCCGTACCCCTGCTGCTCTTCGGCGCCGCGGCCACCCGCGTCTCGATGACGACCCTCGGGTTGCTGAACTACATCGCCCCGATCATGCAGTTCATCTGCGGCCTGCTGATCTTCCACGAACAGATGACACCGATGCGCTGGGCAGGCTTCGGCCTGGTCTGGGTAGCCCTGGCCCTGTTCACCTTCGACAGCATGCACACACGCCGCCGCACCCTCGCCCTCGAACGCGCCGCACTCACCGCCTCCGCCGTCTGACGGGCACCCCGAACCTGCTTGACGCCCTGTATTCAGGACATTTAGTATCCAGGTTATGAAGATGAACGAGGGGGTCGAATGGGCGATGCACAGCTGTGTGAATCTCAGCTGGGCGGCCGGTGAGGCGGTGACCGCCAAGCGGCTCGCGGCGTTCTACAACCTGCCCACGGCGTACCTGAACAAGCAGCTCCAGGCGCTCACCCGGGCCGGCATCCTCACCTCGGTCTCGGGTCCGAAGGGCGGCTTCCAGCTGGCCCGCGACCCGCGCAACATCAGCCTGCTCGACATCGTCGTCGCGATTGACGGACCAGACGACGCGTTCCGCTGCACGGAGATCCTCAAGGAGGGTCCAGGCGCCGATGCGCGAGCCGACTACACCAAGATCTGCGTGATCTCACAGGCCATGCGCGGCGCCGAGCTGACCTATCGCCGCGAGCTGGCGAGCAGGTCGATCGCGGACATCGCCGACGAGGTCGTCCGCCGCACCCCGGCCGCTCCCGACGACACCCGGAACCGGTTCGCGAACCTCAAATCCTGACGTCGTCCGCCGCACTTCCGCAGAAGCTAATTCTGGACGTCAAATGTCCTCAACCAAACGTGCCCTCAGCAACTAAAAGGAGAACCTGTCATGACTGTTCTGATCCGCGCCGAGGAAGCCGAAGTCCTGTCCGCGAGCGGTGTCACGCTGCTGGCCGACGTGCCCGACACCAGCGGCCACCTGACCAGCCACCGCTCGATCTTCCAGCCAGGCAAGGAAGGCGCTCCCCCGCACCTGCACCGCGAGGCCGCCGAGCTGTTCTTCGTACTGAAGGGCTCGCTCCGCGTTCTCACCGGCGACAACCTGGACGTCCTCGACCAGGGCGACTTCCTGCTCGTCCCGCCGAACACCCCGCACGCCTTCGAGGCCGCCGGCGACGAGCCGGCCGAGGTCCTCTTCGTCCTCACCCAGGCCAAGCCCCGCTTCGGCTACTACCGGCTGCTCGAAGGCGCCTACCGGGGAGAGACGAGTTGGACGGAGGTCGCGGAGACCAGCGACCTGTACGACAACCACTACGTGGAGAGCCCGGCCTGGCAGGCGCGTCAGTCCTGAGCTGATGGGCACAGGGAACCATGGCGCATGACTGGTTCCTGACGGCGGCCGAGCGTGGAAACCCGGGGACAGACATCGACTCCGACGGTGCCTGGTCCGAAGGGAACCTCGTCCGGCCGCTGGTCCACGGGGCGACGTACTTCCGACGCCTGTACGACGAGCTGTGCAAGCTGCAGCCCGGCGATCGCGTCTACTTCACCGACTGGCGCGGCGATCCCGACGAGAAGCTGTACGACGACGGTCCGACGATCGGCGAAGTACTGTGCGATCTCGCCAGCTCCGGAGTGGAGGTCCGTGCGCTGCTGTGGCGCTCGCACTCCGACCACCTCAGCTTCAACGCCCAGGAGAACCAGCACCTCGGCGCCGAGCTCAACGAGGCCGGCGGTGAGGTGCTGCTGGACCAACGGGTACGCCGGCTCGCGTCGCACCACCAGAAGCTCTTCGTGATCCGGCATCGCGACGATCCGGCCGCCGACATCGCATTCGTCGGCGGTATCGACTTGTGCCACGGCCGGCGCGATGACGAACGCCACCTGGGTGACCCGCAGACAGCGCCGATGGATCCGCGGTACGGCGACCGGGCACCCTGGCACGATCTGACCCTCGAGATCCGTGGGCCCGTGGTCGGGGATCTGCTGCGTACCTTCGTCGAGCGCTGGGACGATCCGCATCCGCTGGACCGGCGAACGCCGTACCGGATGGTGGTGCAGCGGCTGGCCCGGATGCCGCGCCACCCTGGCGACCTGCCCGAGGCGTTCCCGGATCCGCCGCCGGCCGGACCGCATGCCGTCCAGGTGCTGCGGACGTACGCACACAAGCACCCCGGGTTCCCGTTCGCTCCACACGGTGAATACAGCATCGCGCGCGCCTATCGGAAGGCGTTCAGCCGGGCACAGCGGCTGATCTACATCGAGGACCAGTACCTCTGGTCGGCGGCGGTGACCGAGAGCCTGCACGCAGCACTGGAACGCTCGCCGGACCTGCACATCATCGCGGTCGTCCCGCGGTACCCGGACCAGGACGGCCGCGTCAGCGGGCCACCCGCACGGCACGCCCAACTGGAGGCGCTCCGCCGGCTGGACTCCGACCGGGTCGCCGTCTACGACCTGGAGAACGAGAACGGCGTACCGATCTACGTCCACGCGAAGGTCTGCATCGTCGACGACGCCTGGATGACCTGCGGATCGGACAACTTCAACCGGCGGTCGTGGACCAACGACAGCGAACTGACGTGCGCGATCGACTCACCTGAACTCGCCGGCTCGCTGCGGCACCAGCTCTGGTCCGAGCACCTCGGCACCGCTTCGCCCGAGCTCGACCCACACTCCGGTTTCAAGCAGTGGCAGGCCACCGCCGCGGCCCTCGACGGATGGTACGCCGACGGTCGCCGTGGGCCACGGCCCGCCGGACGGATCCGCGCCCACCACCCGCAGCCCCTCGGCCGGTTCGAGTCGCTGTGGGCCGGCTGGCTCGCCGACCACCTCTACGATCCCGACGGCCGCCCGCGCGCGGCCCGCCGCCGGAACACCTTCTAGCGCCATGTGAGGTCTGACACTCGGCGTCACAATCTCGGTCGCTGCGGGGTCGTATGTATGACCGAGGAGGGCCGAATCGTGCCGGGTCCCGTGAACAATCTGCGCAATCTGCGCAACCTGCGAGCGAGAGTGTTCCCTGATCACTGGTCGCTGCTCTTCGCCCAGATCGCCTTCTACAGCTTCGTTGTGGTGACGCTGACCGGCCTTGTGCTGATGGTCCCGTACCAGCCGTCGGTCCAACACGTTGTGTACGACGGTCCCTACGCACCGCTCCACGGCGTACAGATGTCGCGGGCGCTGGACTCGACGATGGCGATCAGCTTCGAGATGCGTGGCGGCCTGCTGATCCGCCAGATGCACCATTGGGGCGCACTGATCATGGTGGCGGCGATCCTGCTGCACCTGTTGCGGCTGTTCTTCACCGCGGCGTTCCGCCGGCCGCGGCGGCTGAACTGGCTGGTCGTCTTCGGACTGCTGATCATCACGCTGGGCGCCTGCCTCACCGGTACGTCGCTCCCGGACGACATGGCGTCCGGCACGAGTCTCGCCGTACTGGACGGGGTGCTGCAGGCGACTCCGTTCGTGGGGACGCAACTGTCGGCGCTGCTGTTCGGAGGGGACTTCCCGGGCGATGTGATCGCACGGTTCTACCCGCTGCACATCATCGTGCTACCTGCACTTCTCGTTGTGCTCTTCGTCGTCAGCGGGATCCTCTCGCTGAAGAACAAGCCGGCGCAGTTCGCCGGCCCCGGGCGTACCGAGGACAACGTGGTCGGAAGTCCGGCGAAGGTCGCCGTGGTCAAGGGCGCGGGCCTGTTCTGCTTCGTGGTCGGAGTACTGACCCTGATGGCCTCGCTGGCCACCATCAACCCTGTCTGGCTGTTCGGTCCAGCCGATCCGGCGAACACCTCGGCCGGAGTCGGTCCGGCGTGGTACCTCGCCTTCCTCGACGGCGCGCTGCGGCTGGCGCCTGGGTGGGAGGCCGTCTGGTGGGGCAAGACCATCAGCTTCGCGATCCTGCTCCCGGTCGCGATCTGCACGCTGTTCCTCGCGCTCGTCGGCATCTACCCGTTCATCGAGGAGCGTGTGACCCGCGACCGGCGGGAGCACAACCTCCTCGAACGACCCCGCAGCAACCCGATCCGCACCGGTATCGGCGTGGCCGGAGTCGTCTTCTACGGCACCCTCTGGGCCGCGGCCGGCGCGGACACGATGGCCGTCCAGTTCCACCTCTCGGTGAATGCGCTGATCCACCTCTTCCAGGCACTACTGATCCTCGGCCCACCGATCGCCTTCAGCATCACCCGCCGCCTCTGCCTCGGCCTGCAGCTGCACGATGCCGAGGTCGCGGCGAACGGTATCGAGACCGGCCGGGTCCTCCGGCTTCCCAGCGGCGGGTACGTCGAAGAGCACGGTCCGGCCAAGCCTCAGCTCACGTCATCCGAGGGCAGCCGCGTGGATGCGACCGGTGGTCGTTGACAGCGGCCGGGCGCTGGCGGCGCTGCGCTTCGCGATGATCTCGGCAGCGATCGAGATCGCCGTCTCCTCGGGAGTGCGCGCGCCGAGATCGAGCCCGGTCGGCGACAACAACCGGGCCAACTCGTCCTCGGTCAGACCCGCGGCCCGCAACCGGGACAGGCGATCCTCGTGGGTACGCCGCGAGCCCATCGCGCCGACGTAGCCGGCGTCCGTGCGTAGAGCCAACTCCAGCAGCGGCACGTCGAACTTCGGATCATGCGTCAGCACGCAGATTGCCGTCCGGCTGTCGATGGCGTCGAGTTGACCGGCGAGGAACCGGTGCGGCCAATCGACCACGACCTCGTCCGCGTCGGGGAACCGCAGCCGCGTCGCGAACACGCCGCGGGCATCGCACACCGTCACGTGATAGCCGAGGAACTTGCCGACCCGGGCGACCGCGGCCGCGAAGTCGATCGCGCCGAACACGAACATCCGTGGCGGTGGCGCAAGAGCCTGCACGAACACCGCCACGTCCGTACGCCGGCATTGACCCTGAGCGCCGTACTCGCGGATCGCACTCGAGCCGGTGTCGAGCATGGCTACCGCATCCTCGGTCACGGCCGCGTCCAGGCCAGGATCGCCCAGGCTGCCGCTGACCGAGTCCGCCTCGACGACGATGCGCCGCCCCAGGCCTTCTCCCGGCGTGACGACGGTCGCGACCGCTACCGGTCGCCCCGAGCCGACCGCGTCGGCCACCGTCGCGAAGTCTGCGAACGTCACCGCGTCGACGGGCTCGACCAGAACCTCGACGACACCGCCACACGTCAGACCGATCGCGAAGACGTCGTCGTCGGACACGCCGTACCGGCGTACCTCGGGCCGGCCTGTCCGGATGACTTCCTGTGCCACCGCGTAGACGTCCGACTCGACACAGCCGCCGGAGACGCTGCCGACCGCCACGCCGCCGCTGGACACGGCCATCGCCGCGCCCGGCTGGCGAGGTGCCGATCGGAACGTGTCGATCACCGTCGCGAGTGCGAACCGCTCACCCTCGGCGTACCAGCGGCGCACCTGGGGCAGGACGTCACGCACCCATGTCCTCCGCGCCGGCCTTGACCGCCTCGCGAATCCGGGAGTACGTGCCGCAGCGGCAGATATTGCGCAGCTCGTCGAGATCGGCGTCGGTGATGTCGCGGCCCTCCTTCCGGGCCTGCTTGACCTTCGCGACCGCGGCCATGATCTGCCCGGGCTGGCAGTACCCGCACTGCGCCACGTCGTACTTCAGCCAGGCCTCCTGCATCGGGTGCAGATCCTTGCCGACGGTCGCCGGCAGCCCTTCGATCGTGGTGACTTCGTCGGTCGGCCCGATGTCCTTCACCTGGACCGAGCACGTGTTGAACGCCTTGCCGTTGATGTGCGAGGTGCACGACTTGCAGACCTCGAGCGCGCAGCCGTACTTCGGGCCGGTGACGCCGAGCAGGTCGCGCAGGACCCACAGCAGCCGGACGTTGTCCTCGGCGTCGACGCTGATCTGCTTGCCGTTGAGCTTGAACGTGTGCGTTGGCATGGATTCCTCAGAACGTGTGGTCGAGGCCGTCGGTCGGCGACTGCGGGGTGGACGGCTGCACCGGCAGCGGCTTGAAGCCGAGCGTGCCGTGGTTGATCGGGAAGTACGTCGGCATCGTGCCGGTCGCCCGCGCATAGGCACACGCGACGGCCGCGAAGGCCGGAGCCACCGCGAGCTCACCGGCACCGCTGGGACTGTCGCTCGTGTTCGGCATGATCACCACCTCGACGTCCAGCGGCGTGTTCCACTCGCGGGTGTAGAAGTAGTTGTCCCAGCTGCCCTCGAGCGGGATGCCGTCCTTGATGTGCAGGCTCGACGTCAGCGCCAGCGCGATCGCGTCCTGCAGCCCGCCGATCATCTGGGCCTCCAGACCCCGCGGGTTGATGCAGAACCCGGGATCGACGACGATCACCGCCTTGGTGACCCGCGGACCGGTCACGGCCTCGCCTTCGACCGGCCGGCCGACCGTCTCCGGCCGGCAGTCGATCTCGACCAGCGTCGCGACCGCGGCCCGGTACTCCGAGTGCACGCCGACGCCCTGCGCCGTACCCTTCGGCATCGCCTTGCCCCACTGGCCGACCTCGGCCGCCTTGTTCAGCACGGCGAGCAGCCGCTTGTCCTTGAGGAAGTTCCGCCGGAACCGGACCGGGTCCTGCCCCATCTTCGCGGCGAGCCGATCGACCACCAGTTCCTCGGCGCAGACCACGTTCGGCGAGTAGATGTTGCGCATGCTGCCGGTGTTGAACTTCAGCGGGACCTCGTTGAGCAGCTGGGTCGTGACGCCGAAGTTGTACGGCGACGACTGGGTCAGCTCGAAGATCGTCTCCGCGAACGACAGGTTGCCGCCCACCGGCAGATCCGCGGCGAAGGCCGTGATCATCTCGCCGAGGCCGTGCCCGAAGTCGGTCTGCACGCTGGTGTGCCGCTGCTCGTAGCTGAGCACGTTGCCGGCCAGGTAGTTCACCCGGACCCTGGACGTGCTCATCGGGTGCGTGCGGCCCTGGCGGAAGTTGTCCGTCCGCGACCAGGACAGCTTGACCGGCTTGCCCATCTTCTGCGAGATCTCCGCCGCCTCGGCCGCGACGTCGTGGAACAGGTGCCGGCCGAACGAGCCGCCGCCCTGGACCACGTGCACCTTCACCGCGTCGATCGGCAGACCGAGCTGTTTGGCGATGTCCTCCTGGGCCACGATCGGCACCTTGAGGCTGGACCAGATCTCGGCGCTGTCCGGCCGGACGTCCGCGATCGCGCAGTCCGGTTCGAGCGGGCTGTTGCTGGCGAACGCGAAGACGAACTCGGCGTCGATCGTCTGCGACAGCACCGGCGGCACGGCCATCGGCAACTGGGCCGCGCGCAGCTTCGCCAGCACGGTGGCGTCGGACTCGTCGTCCACCGTGCCCGGTCCCCAGGTCGCGTCGACCTTCTGGATGGCGTCGATGCACTGGCCGAACGTGTCGCCCCTGATCGCGACACCGTGGGTGATGCCAACGACATCGGAGATGCCCGGCATCGCCCGCAGCGCGGCGAGGTTGTTGATCGACTTCAGCGTCCCGTTGATCGTCGGCGGCCGGGCCACCATGGTCGGCTTCGCGCCGGGGACCTGCAGGTCCATCGCGAACTGCTTGCGACCGGTGACGATGTCGTGGCCGTCGACGCGGTTGCGCGGCCGGCCGAGAACGCTGAACTCCGACGGAGACTTCAGCTCCGCGGACACCGTGATCGTCGTGGCGCTCGCGGCCGCCTCGGCCAACGATCCGTACGTCGCCGTACGGCCGCCCGGACCGCTGAGCACGCCGGCCTTCGTCGTCACCTTGCCGGCAGCGACGCCCCAGTGCGCCGCGGCCGTGTCCACCAGGCGCTGCCGAGCGATCGCGGCGGCGGTCCGGACCGGGAGGTACATGCTGCGCATCGAGTTCGACCCGCCGGTCAGCTGGTTCATCAGCAGCTCCGGCCGCGCGTCCGCCAGGCCGATCTCGACCTTGTCCATCGGCAGGTCCAGCTCTTCGGCGACCATCATCGCGAACGCGGTGGTGATGCCCTGCCCGACCTCGGCCCGCGGCACCGCGAAGAACGCCGTGCCGTCGGTCTTCAGCTCGACCGTGATCAGGCCGGAGGTCGGCGCGGCCGCGAGGTTCTGCAGGTCACCGAGGTCGAAGATGTCGACCGGCTGCGGCAGCGACGGTACGGCGGCATCGGCCGGGCGCGGGTCGGATTCGTTGGCGATCCAGCTCACGCCGACCGCGAGCGTGGGCGCGGCGATCAGGTACCCGAGGACGCGACGGCGGCCCAGCAGTCCGCGTCCGCCGGTCGGCTGATCGGTTGGTCGGTCCAACGAACGACGATGTTCGGCCATGGGGGGTCCTCTGCGCTCGAGCAATGCTGGGAACGCAGTCTGGCACCGCCGATCACCCGGCGGCATGGCCGCGATGCCCATGTTTTACACGGTTTCACTGTGCACAACGCACAGGCCGCGGTTCGGTCACGGGGAGGGCGGAAACAGTCTGAAGGCACGCAGGGCGAGTCCGAGCTCCAACTGGAAGCCGTCGTCGGTGAGGTTACGCCCGGTGATCTGGTGGATCCGGTGCAGCCGGTTGATCACCGTGTTCCGGTGACAGTGCGCGAGCTCGGCGGTACGGCGGACCGAGCCGGCCGCCGCTACCCAATTGTCCAAGGTGCGGAGCAGCAGTTCACGTTCGGCCGCGGGCACCGTCATCAGCGGCACCAGCCAGGTCTGCACGAGTTGCTCGGCCAACTCCGGTGCGCTGAGCAACAACGCCTCAGGGAGCCGCTCGACCAGCGCCGCGACCTCGATCTGGCCGGCGGGCAGGGTCCGGCGGGCCATCATCGCCTGCCGATAGGCGACGTCGACCTCGGCCAGGCCGGAGACGATGCCGGACAAGCCGGCGGGCGCGTCCACGACCTCGCGCAGAATGCCGAGCACCTTGCCGGACGATTCTGTGCCCAGGGCAAGCAGGCCGACGACGGTCTGCGGCCGCACCTGCCAGGCGGAACAGACGCGGATACCGGCGAGGCGGCGCCCGAACGAGGTCGTCGTACAGTCGTCGTCGATCAGGTTGTCGATCGCGACCACCAGGTAGGGACCGTCGACCGGAAGGTCGAGGACCGCCGCTGCCTCCTGGACGAACGCCCGATTCGCCCGGCCCTCCAGCAGACCCTCCCAGAGCGTCGATCTGCGTTGCTCGTCGGCGCGGACGAGGTACCGCTCGGCGGCGTGGTACGCGGCCGCGACCTGCGACGACGTACGGTCGACGACCTCCCACACCTTGCCGGCGACGTCCAGCAGGACCTCGGACTCGGCCATTCCCTGGGCGCGCGCCTCGTCGATCAGCGCCTCCCAGACCAGCCGGCCACCGAGGCGGAAGGACTTGAGGACGTCGTCCAACGGCATCCGCTGCTCGGCCCGTCGTCGCCCGGTCGCGAGCGCGGCGTCGAAGTAGTGAACGCCCGGGTTGTCGCCCGCGGCAATCATCTGCACGACCCGGGCAACGTTGTCATGACACGAACGCCACAGATCCTGCCGCGGTACCGACCCCATCTCGAGGTACGCCGGATTCTGCTCGTGAATGGTCTCGACCAGCGCATCGGTCAACGCCGGCAGATGAAGCAGCACGCTCTCGGCGAGCGCCTCCACAGTCAGCGTCGCCACCGGCAGCACGACGTCCTGACCCGTAGTCCTACTCATAGTCGGCACAGCATTGCACAGAGTCGCCGTGCCGCACAGACCTCAGATCAGACGGAGCGGGTGGCTACCAGGTCGCAGAGGGTGTCGAGGGCTTCCCGGCCGGGGCCTTCGGGCAGGGTGCTGAGGAGCTTGCGGGCGTCGGCGGCGCGGCGGCGTACGTCGTCCTCGGCTTGCCGGAAGGACGGGTGGGAGCGGAGGAGGTCCAGCGTCTCGGACAACCGTGCGTCGTCGGAGAGGTCGGAGTCCAGCAGCTCCAGCAGACGGGCGTCCGTGGGATCGGTGGGATCTGCCTGGGCGCGGAAGATCAGCACCGGAAGCGTCGGCACGCCTTCGCGCAGATCCGTGCCAGGTGTCTTGCCGGACTGGTCGGACTCCGACGCGATGTCGAGCAGATCGTCGGCGAGCTGGAAGGCGACGCCGATCTCCTCACCGAACGCCCGTAGCGACTCCTGCACGTCCTCCGACGCGCCGGAGTACCGGGCGCCGAACAGGACGGAGGTCGCGATCAGCGAACCGGTCTTGTCAGCGACCACCGACAGGTAGTGCTTCAACGGGTCCTGGCCTTCGCCGACCCCCATCGTCTCGCGGATCTGGCCCTCGACCAGCCGGCCGAAGGTCCGGGCCTGGATCCGGACCGCTTCCGGCCCGAGGTCCGCGACCAGGTCCGACGCGCGCGCGAACAGCCAGTCCCCGGAAAGGATCGCGACCGAGTTGTCCCAGCGGGCGTTCGCAGTGGACGAGCCGCGCCGCAGCGCCGCCTCGTCCATCACGTCGTCGTGGTGCAGCGTCGCGACGTGCGTGAGCTCGACGACGACCGCCGCCTTCACCACCTCGTCCGACGCGACGTCAGCGCCGAACTCGGCCCCGAGCAGCACCAGCAGCGGGCGGAATCGCTTGCCGCCGGCAACCATCACGTGCTGCGCGGCCGCAGTGACGAACGGCGCCTCGGACTGGGTCGCATCGAGCAATGCCTGCTCGACCCGTTCCAGGCCGGCACGAACCCGGGACTCGAGGGCCGCGTCGGCGAACTCGAATCCCAGGCTCTCGGCCGGCAGCGGGGTCGGACTCAACGGATGAACTCACCAGCTCGGGCCGCCAGGTCGAGCACCGGTCCGGGAACCAGACCGAGCACCACCGTGGCAGCAAGACCCAGCGCGACCGCCGAGGTGGTCTGCCAACCGGGCAGCGCCACGTCCGGCGCGTCGGCCGGCAGGTCGGAGAAGAACATCAGCACGATCACGCGGACGTAGAAGAACGCCGCGACCAGGCTCGACAGTACGGCGACGACGACCAGCGGCCACGCGCCACCCGTCCACGCCGCGCTGAAGACCGCCCACTTGCCGGTGAAGCCCGCGGTCAGCGGGATACCGGCGAACGACAGCAGGAAGAAGGCGAAGATGCCCGCCAGCAGCGGCGACTTCTTCCCCAGCCCCGCCCAGCGGGACAGGTGGGTCGCCTCACCGCCGGCGTCGCGCACCAGCGTGACGACGGCGAACGCGCCGATGGTCGGGAAGCCGTACGCGACCAGGTAGAACAGCACCGCCTGGGTCGAGGTGATCCCGTTGTGTACGCCGCTGCCGACCTGCGCGAGGCCGACGAACGCGGTCAGCAGGAAGCCTGCGTGCGCGATCGACGAGTACGCGAGCATCCGCTTCACGTCGGTCTGCGTGATCGCGACGATCGAACCGACCACCATGGTGAGGATCGCGACGATCCACATCATCGGCGCCCAGTCCCAGCGCGTCCCGCCGAGGGCGACGTAGAAGACCCGCATCAGACCGACGAACGCGGCGATCTTGGTGCAGGCCGCCATGAAGCCGGTGACCGGCGTCGGGGCGCCCTGGTACACGTCCGGCGTCCACGAGTGGAACGGCACGGCGCCGACCTTGAACAGCAGACCGACCCCCAGCAGGCCGGTGCCGGCCAGCAGGATCGTGTCGCCACCGGTCTGGGTCGACAGCGAGTCCGAGATCCCGCCGAGCGACATCGTGCCGGCGTATCCGTACAGCAGAGCGATGCCGAACAGCAGGAACGCCGACGAGAACGCACCGAGCAGGAAGTACTTCATCGCCGCTTCCTGCGAGATCAGCCGGCGACGACGCGCCAGGCCGCAGAGCAGGTACAGCGGCAGCGAGAAGACCTCGAGCGCGACGAACAGCACCAGCAGGTCGTTCGACGCGGCGAACAGCATCATGCCGCCGACCGCGAACAGGGTCAGCGGGAAGATCTCGGTGTGCTCGATCCGGGCCGCCGTACCCTCCCGCTCGGCCTCGGAGCCCGGTACGGCGGCCGCCTGGCCGGCGAACGCGGACAGGCCGCCGTCGATCGACCGCTCGGCGAACAGCAGCACGCTGATCAGCGTCAGCGCCAGCAGGATGAGCCAGGTGAACAGCGCGGGGCCGTCGACCGAGATCGCACCCTGCGCCGCGATCAGTTCCTTGTTGTCGTTCATCAGGATGCCGGTCAGGACCCCGGACACGACCACGGCGACCACCGTGATCGCCAGCTGCACCAGGTGCCGCAAGGGCCGCGGCAGGAACGCCTCGACCAGGACGCCGACGCACGCCGCACCGAAGACGACGAGCAGCGGAGCCAGCTCGTTGTACTCGATCTTCGGCGCCGTGAAGTCCGCCAGCGGCAGCAACAACGCGCTCACTTCTGTCCCTCCGTCGCGGGGATCTCCGGGGCCGGGTCGGTCACGCCCACATGCTGCATGGTCGCCTCGACCGCAGGCTTGATGATGTCGACGATCGGCTTCGGGTAGATACCCAGGCCGATGATCAGGATCACGAGCGGCGCGATCGCGAGCAGCTCACGCGGGTTCAGGTCTTTCAGTTTCCCGATCCCGTCGCGGACCGGTCCGGTCATCGTGCGCTGGTACATCAGCAGGATGTACAGCGCGGCCAGCACGATACCGACCACCGCGATCACCGCGATCGCCCGGTGCCTGCTGAAGGTGCCGGCCAGCACCATGAACTCGGAGATGAACGGCGACAGGCCGGGCAGCGCCAGGCTGGACAGGCCGGCGAACAGGAACGTTCCGGCCAGCACCGGCGCGACCTTCTCCACCCCGCCGTAGTCGGCGATCCGGGCGGACCCGCGTCTGTGCACGAGGTACCCGGCGACCAGGAAGAGTGCCGCGGTCGAGAGACCGTGGTTGAACATGTACAGCGTCGACCCGGTCAGGCCCTGGGACGTCAGCGCGAAGATACCCATCACGATGAAGCCGAAGTGCGAGATCGAGGTGTACGCGATCAGCCGCTTGATGTCGGTCTGGCCGATCGCCAGCAGCGCGCCGTACAGGACCGAGATCAGCGCCAGCACCAGGACGACCGGGGTGGCCCACTGGGACGCGTTCGGGAACAGGCCCAGGCAGTACCGGATCATCCCGAAGGTGCCGATTTTGTCCAGGATGCCGACCAGCAGGACCGACGTACCCGGCGTCGCCTCACCGGCCGCGTCCGGAAGCCAGGTGTGGAACGGCACCATCGGCGCCTTCACCGCGAACGCGAACATGAAGCCGAGGAACAACCAGCGCTCGGTGTTCTGGCTCATGTCCAGCTTCATCATGTCGCTCAGCAGGTACGACGGGGTGCCCTGCTTGGCCGAGACGACGTACAGACCGACGACCGACGCCAGCATCAGCAGACCGCCGAGCAGCGAGTACAGCAGGAACTTCACCGCGGCGTACGAGCGCTGCGGACCGCCGAAGCCGCCGATCAGGAAGTACATCGGGATCAGCGTGGCCTCGAACAGCACATAGAAGAGGAACACGTCGGTGGCGGCGAACACGCCGATCGACAGTGCCTCCAGGCCCAGGATCCAGGCGAAGAACGACTTCTCCGACCAGCGGCCGTTCTGTGCGTCGTTCCAGGACGCGATGATCACGACCGGCGACAGCAGCGCGGTCAGCACCAGCAGTACGACGCTGACACCGTCGAGGCCGAGCGCGTAGTGCGCGCCG
Source organism: Kribbella pratensis (assembly GCF_004365355.1). Taxonomy (GTDB): domain Bacteria; phylum Actinomycetota; class Actinomycetes; order Propionibacteriales; family Kribbellaceae; genus Kribbella. Next base: position 38,277 of record NZ_SODP01000004.1, read on the forward strand.
AAGGCCTTGATCCAGGTGTACGTCTCGGCGTAGTCCTCGGCGCCGTTGCGGTGGTAGCCGATCGCGACGATCGCGGTCAGCACCAGCGTGACGAGCGAGAACCCGAGCGCGATCTGCTTGGCCAGCAGGCCTTTCGCCTTGGGCACCAGCATCGTCGCGATGGCCCCGACGAACGGCAGCAGGAGTAACAGGGTCAGCCAACCGATGTTCACGACAACCTCACCGCGAGGAGGGCGACGACCACGAATGCGGCGCCGAAAACCATGCTGAGTGCGTACGAACGGACGAAGCCCGTCTGGACGCGGCGGAGCCGGCCGGACAGTCCGCCGAACAGTGCGGCCAGGCCGTTGACCAGGCCGTCGATGCCCCGGTTGTCGAACCAGACCAGGGTCCGGGTCAGGTACTGGCCCGGGCGCATGAACAGAGCCTCGTTCAGCGCGTCGCCGTACAGGTCACGCCGCGCGAACGTGGTGATCGGCGATCCGGCCGGCGCCTCGCGCGGGATGTCCCGGCGGTACATCAGCACCGCGATCGCGATGCCGGCGGCAACGACCGCGAGCGTGATCACGGTCATCACCGTGGCGCTCAGCGGAGTGTGCTCCTCCTCGCGACCGACGATCGGGCCGAGCCAGCCGACGATCCAGTGGCCGGCGAAGTACAGCGTGCCGCCGGCGAGGGAGAGCGCGGCCAGGATGATCAGCGGCCACGTCATCACCTTGGGCGACTCGTGCGGGTGCACGTCGTCGTCCCAGCGCTTCTGGCCGAAGAACGTCATCATCATCACCCGCGTCATGTAGAACGCGGTGATACCGGCGCCGAGCAGCGCGCACAGACCGATCACGACGTTGTGCCCGAACGCGGCCTCGATGATCTTGTCCTTGCTGAAGAAGCCGGCGAACGGCGGGACGCCGAGGATCGCGAGGTAACCGAAGCCGAACGTCACGAAGGTGATCTTCATCGCCGTCCGCAGGCCGCCGTAGTGGCGCATGTTCACGTCGTCGTTCATGCCGTGCATGACCGATCCAGCGCCGAGGAACATGTTGGCCTTGAAGAAGCCGTGCGTGAGCAGGTGGAAGATCGCGAACACGTACCCGACCGGGCCGAGGCCGGCGGCCAGCATCATGTAGCCGATCTGGCTCATCGTCGAACCGGCCAGCGCCTTCTTGATGTCGTCCTTGGCGCAACCGATGATCGCACCCGCGAGCGCCGTCACCGCACCGACGATCACCACGGCGGTGGACGCCGCGTCGGACTGCTCGAAGATCGCGTGCGAGCGGACCACCAGGTAGACGCCCGCGGTGACCATGGTCGCCGCGTGGATCAGCGCCGACACCGGGGTCGGGCCTTCCATCGCGTCCAGCAGCCAGGACTGCAGCGGCACCTGCGCGGACTTACCGCAGGCGGCCAGCAGCAGCATCAGGCCGAGCAGCGTGGCCCAGGTCTTCGACAGGTGCTCGGCGCCGGCGTTCACGGTGGCGAAGGCGGACGAGCCGAACAGCGCCCACATGCTCATCACCGCGAGCGAGAGGCCGATGTCACCGACCCGGTTCACCACGAAGGCCTTCTTCGCGGCGACCGCTGCCGACGTCTTGTACTGCCAGAAGCCGATCAGCAGGTACGACGCCAGACCGACGCCCTCCCAGCCGACGAAGAGCAGCAGGTAGTCGGCCGCCAGCACCAGCAGCAGCATCGCGGCGATGAACAGGTTCAGGTACCCGAAGAACCGCCGCCGGCGCTCGTCGTGCTCCATGTAGCCGATCGAGTAGATGTGGATCAGCGAACCCACACCGGTGATCAGCAGCACGAACAGGATCGACAGCGGGTCGATCAGCAGCGTGAAGTCGACCGTGATGTGGCCGACCGAGAACCACTCGAACAGCTGGACCGTTTCGGACCGCTCGCCGACGGCCCTGCCGCGCATCTGGAAGAACAGCACGACGCCGAAGGCGAAGGAGATCAGCGGCGCCAGGGTGCCCAGCAGGTGACCCCACGCGTTGGTGGCCTTGCCACCGAGCAGCAGGATCGCCGCGGACACCGCCGGTACCGCGATCAGCAGCCACGTCAGCTCATGACTCATCGGTGCTTACCTCAGTACTTGAGCAGGTTGGCGTCGTCGACCGAGGCCGAGCGACGGGTGCGGAAGATGGCCATGATGATCGCCAGTCCGATCACGACCTCGGCCGCGGCCACCACCATCACGAAGAAGGCGGCGATCTGACCGTCGAGGTTGCCGTGCAGGCGGGCGAAGCTGACGAACGCGAGGTTGGTCGCGTTCAGCATCAGTTCGACGCACATGAAGACGACGATCGCGTTCCGGCGTACCAGCACGCCGAGCGCGCCGATACTGAACAGGATCGCCGCGAGCACGATGTACGGCTCGGTGCTCATTTCTGGTCCTCCTGCCGGAAGGTCGTGTCGGTGCTCTCCGCCTCGGGCGGGTACAGCTCGCCCTGGTCGAGCTTGCGGACCTCGTCGATGTCCGCGCGCTCCTCGGTTTCGGGGAACACGGTGCCACGTGCCTGCAGCACGCGCGAAACCGAGGTCGGTGCGATCGACCCGTCCGGCAGCAGCGCCGGCGTGTCGACGGCGTTGTGCCGGGCCAGCACACCGGGGGTCGGCAGCGGACCCGGGTGGATGCCCTGCTCGGCGTACTTGCGGATCCGCTCCTCGGCGTGGTCGCGCTGGGTGCGCTTCTTGGTCAGCCGCTCGCGGTGGGCCAGCATCATCGCGCCCATCGCCGCGGTGATCAGCAGCGCGGAGGTGACCTCGAACGCCCAGACGTACTTGCCGAACAGCAGCGCGGCGATCGCCTTCGGGTTCCCGTCCGGCTGCGCGTCGGCCAGCCCGGTCGGGTGCCCGAACGTCGCGTTGCCGATCGCGGCGAGCAGCAGCACGCCGAACGCGATGAACGCGATCGAGGCCAGCAGCCGCTGGCCGCGGATCGTCTCCACCAGCGAGTCGGACGCGTCGACGCCGACCAGCATCAGCACGAACAGGAACAGCATCAGGATCGCGCCGGTGTAGACGATGATCTGTACTGCGAACAGGAACGGCGCGTCCTGGGCGGCGTACTGCACCGCGAGGCAGACCATCACGGTCGCCAGCAGCAGCGCGGAGTGCACCGCCTTGCGGACCAGCACCATGCCGATCGCGGCCAGGATCATCACCGGAGCCAGCAGCCAGAACGCGACCTGCGGTCCGGTAACCAGGGTGATCACTTCGCGTCACTCCCCTCGGCCGGTACGGCGGCACCGGTCAGACCGAGGTAGTAGTCCTTCTCGGTCGCGCCGAGCTGCATCTCGTGCGGCGGCTCCTGCATCCCCGGGAGCAGCGGCGCCAGCAGGTCCTTCTTCTCGTAGATGAGGGACTCGCGGCTGGTGTCGGCCAGCTCGTACTCGTTGGTCATCGTGAGCGCCCGGGTCGGGCAGGCCTCGATGCACAGACCGCAGAGGATGCAGCGCAGGTAGTTGATCTGGTAGACGCGCCCGTACCGCTCACCCGGCGACATCCGGCCGCCCTCGGTGTTGTCGGCGCCCTCGACGTAGATCGCGTCCGCGGGGCAGGCCCAGGCGCACAGCTCACAGCCGATGCACTTCTCCAGCCCGTCCGGCCAGCGGTTCAGCTGGTGCCGGCCGTGGAAGCGCGGTGCGGTCGGCTTCTTCTCGAACGGGTACTGCTCGGTGAACACCTTCCGGAACATCGTCCGGAAGGTGACCCCGAACCCGGCTACCGGGTCCCAGAGGGACTCTTTGACACTAGCCACGGCTGCCTTCCTTGCTCCGGGTATCAGTCTCGCTTCGGCCCGCCGTGCCGGCGAGCGGTGGGGGGACCGGGAAGCCACCGGCGAAGGCGTCGAACTCCTTGCCGTCGGCAACCTCAGGCGGGTTGTCGTCCTTCGGCTTCTGCGGGACGAACATGCTGACGATCGCGATCACCAGCACCACTGCGGCCGCGACCAGCAGCGTCGTCCGGCTGAAGTTGGTCTCCCGGCCGACCGCGCGAACGGTGGCGACCAGCAGGATCCAGGCCAGCGAGATCGGGATCAGGATCTTCCAGCCGAGCTTCATGAACTGGTCGTAGCGCAGCCGCGGCAGCGTTCCGCGCAGCCAGATGTAGAAGAAGATGAAGCCCATCAGCTTGCCCATGAACCACAGCACCGGCCAGTAGCCGGAGTTCGCGCCGTCCCAGATCGAGATCGGCCACGGCGCCCGCCAGCCGCCCAGGAACAGCGTGGTGGCCAGCGCGGACACGGTCGCCATGTTGATGTACTCCGCCAGGAAGAACATCGCGTACTTGATCGAGGAGTACTCGGTCAGGAAGCCGGCCACCAGCTCGCCCTCGGCCTCGGGCAGGTCGAACGGCGCCCGGTTGGTCTCGCCGACCATCGAGATCACGTAGATCACGAACGACGGGAACAACAGGAACGCGTACCACCCGGGCAGCGGGATCGCCGCCCCGAACCAGTGCACGGTCTGGTGCGACTGCGCCGCCACGATCTCCGAGGTGGACATCGAGCCGGCGAACAGGAACACGGTCACCAGGGCCAGGCCCATGCCGACCTCGTACGAGATCATCTGCGCGCTGGAGCGCAGGCCGCCGAGCAGCGAGTACGTCGAGTTCGACGACCAGCCGCCGAGCACGATGCCGTAGATGCCGATCGAGGCGACCGCCATCACGTACAGCACCGAGACCGGCAGGTCGGTCAGCTGCAGCCGGGTGTAGGTGTCGGTCCAGGGGATCCGCACCGTCGGCCCGAACGGAATCACCGCGAAGGTGAGGAAGGCGGGGATGGCGACGATCGCCGGCGCCAGGATGAAGACCAGCCGGTCGACGCCCTTCGGCATCAGGTCTTCCTTGAGCATCAGCTTCACGCCGTCGGCCAGCGACTGCAGCAGACCGAAGGGTCCGTGCACGTTCGGCCCGATCCGGTGCTGCATCCGGGCCACGACCCGGCGCTCCCACCAGATGTTGAACAGCGTCAGCACAACCAGGAAGACGAAGATGAAGAGGACCTTGATGAGGATGACCCACCAAGGATCGTGCCCGACCCCCGCATCCGGCACGGCAAGTGGGATTGTCATGCGTTCCCTCCGGCGATCGTCACGATCGAGCCATGGTCTGCGTGCAGTGACCGGCGGACGTGGGAGTCGGCCGAGTTGGTCGGCAGCCAGACCACGTTGTCGGTCATCGGGGTGATCACGACCGGCAGCCGGATGCTCCCGGCGTCGGTGCTGACCACCAGCTCGTCCCCGTCGGCGACACCGACCCGGTGTGCGGTGGTGAGCGAGATCCGCGCGACCGGCGTACGGGCGGTCGCGGTCAGGTGCGGCTCACCGTCGCAGGCCCGGCTGTCGTCGATCAGCATCCGCCAGGTCGCGAGCCGGGTGGAGTCGAACGCACCGAGCGCCGGAGCGGCCTGGTACGTCGGCTCCTGGGCGCGGTCGCCGTCCCAGCGGCCGAGCTCGTCGTACTCACGCTTCGCGCCTTCCGGCGTGCTGAAGCCGATCGAGCGGCCCATCTCCTGCGCCAGCGCGGCCAGCGCGCGGACGTCCGGCATCGCGGTCGGCACCTTGAGCACGACCGGGAACGACCGCTCGCGGCCCTCCCAGTTCACGAAGGTGCCGGACTTCTCCACCGGCGGTACGACGGGGAAGACCACGTCGGCGTACTCGGTCACCTGGGAGTTGCGGACCTCGAAGCTGACCACGAACGGCGCCGCCTCGAGCGCGGCCAGCGCCGCGGCCGGGTCGGGCAGGTCGTCGATCTCGACACCCGCGACCACCAGCGCCTGCAGCGATCCGGCCGCGGCGAGGATCTCGGTCAGGTCCTTGCCGGTCTCGGCCGGCAGGTGCTCCACGTCCCACGCGGCCTGCAGGTCGACCCGCGCCTGCGGGTCGCTCACCAGCCGGCCACCGGGCAGCAGACCCGGCAGGCAGCCGGCCTCGAGCGCACTCCGGTCACCCGCACGGCGCGGGATCCAGGCCAGCTGCGCACCCGTGTCGAGCGCCAGCCGCAGCGCGGCCGAGTACCCGCCCGGGACGCTCGCCAGCCGCTCGCCGACGACGATGATCGAGTCCGCGCCGAGCGCGGCCCGGGCCGCGGCCCCGGCCTCACCGGCGTTGCCGAGATCACCGAGTACGGCGGCCTCGGTGCCCGGCGACGTCAGCACCACGACGCCGTCGAGCTTCTCGATCCCGCGCGAGCGGTGCGCCGCGACCGTGAACACCTTGGTCCCGTGCGTCCGGACGCCCTTGCGGACCCGGAGGAAGACCGACGGTGCCTCTTCCTCGGGCTCGAACCCGGCGAACAGCACCGAGCCGGCGTTCTCCAGGTCGGTGAACGTCGTCCCCAGGCCGGTGCCGGCCACCGCGGCGGCGAGGAAGTCCGCCTCCTCCGCGGAGTGCGGACGGGCCCGGAAGTCGATGTCGTTGCTGCCCAGCGCGACCCGGGCGAACTTCGAGTACGCGTAGGCGTCCTCGAGGGTCAGCCGGCCACCGGTCAGCACCGCCGCGTTGCCGCGGGCCGCGTTCAGCTTCTCGGCCGCGAAGCTCAGCGCCTCCGGCCAGGACGCGGGCCGCAACTGGCCGTCCTCGCGGATCATCGGGTGGGTCAACCGGTCGCCGGTGTACGCGTACTGGAACGCGAACCGGTCCTTGTCGGAGATCCACTCCTCGTTGACCTGCGGGTCGTCACCGGCCAGCCGGCGCATCACCTTGCCGCGCCGGTAGTCGATCCGGATCGCCGCACCGGACGAGTCGTGCTCGGCCACCGACGGCACCGACACCAGGTCGAACGGCCGCGAGCGGAAGCGGTACGCCGCACTCGTCAGCGCACCGACCGGGCAGATCTGGATCGTGTTGCCGGAGAAGTAGCTCTCGAAGGGCTCCTTCTCGTAGATGCCGACCTGCTGCAGCGCACCGCGCTCGACCAGCGCGATGAACGGGTCACCGGCGATCTGCTCGGAGAACCGGGTGCAGCGCGCACAGAGGATGCAGCGCTCGCGGTCCAGCAGCACCTCGGCGGAGATGTTGATCGGCTTCGGGTAGGTCCGCTTGACCTCGTGGAACCGGCTCTCGCCGCCACCGTTGCTCATCGCCTGGTTCTGCAGCGGGCACTCGCCGCCCTTGTCGCAGACCGGGCAGTCCAGCGGGTGGTTGATCAGCAGGAACTCCATGTTCCCGTGCTGCGCCTTGTCGGCCACCGGCGAGCTCACCTGGGTGCGGATCACCATGCCGTCGGCCACCGTCAGCGTGCAGGACGCCTGCGGCTTCGGCATACCGCGGCCGTTCCCCGCGTCGGTGACCTCGACCAGGCACTGCCGGCAGGCGCCGACCGGGTCGAGCAGCGGGTGGTCGCAGAACCGCGGGATCTGGATGCCGATCTGCTCGGCGGCCCGGATCGCCAGGCTGTTCTTCGGAACCTTGACCTCGATGTCGTCGATGGTCACGGTGACCAGGTCGGTCCGCTCCACCTCCGACCCGGCCGGCGGGTTCGCTTGGATCGTCATGCGCTAGCTCCAGCGGTCGCGAAGACAGTGCTTGCCATCGGGTCGAACGGGCAGCCGCCGTTCTCGAAGTGCGCCAGGTACTCGTCCTTGAAGTACTTGATCGAGCTGGTGATCGGGGCGGTCGCACCATCGGCCAGCGCGCAGAACGAGCGGCCGGTGATGTTCTCGCACAGGTCCAGCAGCGTGACCAGGTCCTCCTCGGTGCCCTTGCCCTGCTCCAGGCGCTCGAGGATCTGCACCAGCCACCACGTGCCTTCACGGCACGGCGTGCACTTGCCGCAGGACTCGTGCTTGTAGAACTCGGTCCACCGCAGTACGGCGCGGACCGCGCACACCGAGTCGTCGAAGATCTGCAGGGCCTTGGTGCCGAGCATCGACCCGACCGACCCGACGCCCTCGTAGTCCAGCGGTACGTCGAGGTGCTCGGCGGTCAGCAGCGGCGTGGACGAACCGCCCGGCGTCCAGAACTTCAGCGTGTGGCCCTCGCGGACACCGCCGGCGAGGTCGATCAGCTCGCGCAGCGTGATACCCATCGGGGCCTCGTACTGCCCCGGGCGGGTGACGTGCCCGGACAGCGAGTACAGCGTCATGCCCTTGGACTTCTCGGTGCCCATCGAGCCGAACCAGTCCGCGCCGTTCTTGATGATCGCGGGAACCGACGCGATCGACTCGACGTTGTTGATAACAGTGGGGCAGCCGTACAAGCCCGCGACCGCGGGGAACGGAGGACGCAGACGGGGTTGACCGCGACGTCCTTCGAGCGAGTCCAGCAGCGCCGTCTCCTCGCCGCAGATGTAGGCGCCGGCGCCGGCGTGCACGACCACGTCGAGGTCGTAGCCGGTGCCGAGGATGTTCTGGCCGATGAAGCCCGCGTCCTTGGCCTCCTGCACCGCCTGCTGCAGTCGGCGGATCACGTGCAGCACTTCACCGCGCACGTAGATGAAGGCGACCGAGGCGCGGATCGCGTACGACGCGATGACGACGCCCTCGACCAGCGTGTGCGGCGAGGCCATCATCAGCGGGATGTCCTTGCAGGTGCCCGGCTCGGACTCGTCCGCGTTCACCACGAGGTACTTCGGCTTCGGGTTGTCCTGCGGGATGAAGGACCACTTCATCCCGGTCGGGAAGCCCGCGCCGCCACGGCCGCGCAGACCGGAGTCCTTGACAGCGGCAACGACATCGGCCGGCTGCATACCGAGCGCCGTCCGGAGGGCGTCGTACCCGCCGGTGCGCTGGTACGACGCCAGCTGCCAGGCGTTGATCTGGTCCCAGTTGTCGGACAACACCGGGGTCAGCGTGTCGGCCATGGTCAGCCCTCCTTCGGGGTGTCGGAGCCGTTCGGGGCGGTCCAGTTCCGCTCGCGGGCGAGCCGGAGACCGGCCAGCGAGGCCTTGCCGCCGGTCGGGCCCTCGTCGGCGCGACCGTCGGAGAAGCCGGCCAGCACGCGCTCGGCCTCGCGCCAGGTGCAGATCGTGGCGCCGCGCGGCGACTTGACCTCGGTGCCCTCGCGCAGGTCATCGACCAACTGGGTGGCCGACTCCGGCGTCATGTCGTCGAAGAACTCCCAGTTCACCGTCATCACCGGCGCATAGTCGCAGGCGGCGTTGCACTCGATGTGCTCGAGGGTGATCTTGCCGTCCTCGGTCGTCTCGTCGTTGCCGACGTCGAGGTGCTGCTTGAGCCGGTCGAAGATCAGGTCGCCGCCCATCACCGCGCACAGCGTGTTGGTGCAGACGCCGACGTGGTAGTCGCCGACCGGGCGGCGCTTGTACATCGTGTAGAAGGTCGCCACCGCCGACACCTCGGCGCCGGTCAGCCCGAGCAGCTCGGCGCAGACCTCGATGCCTTCCGGGGTGACCCGGCCCTCGACCGACTGCACCAGGTGCAGCATCGGCAGCAGCGCCGACTGGGCCTGCGGGTACCGCGCCATGATCTCGCGCATCTCCGCGATCGTGGCGTCGGTGATCTTCGAGTCGCCGGTGCTGTAGGGCACCGGCGTATCGGTAGCAGTCGTGTGGTTCTCGGCCATTTAGCGGTCCACTCCACCCATCACCGGGTCAAGGCTGGCGACGGCGACGATCACGTCGGCGACCTGGCCGCCCTCGCACATGATCGGCATCGCCTGCAGGTTTGCGAAGGACGGGTCACGGAAGTGCACCCGGTACGGCTTGGTGCCGCCGTCGGAGACGACGTGCGCGCCGAGCTCGCCGCGCGGCGACTCGATCGCCACGTAGGCCTGGCCGGCCGGGACCCGGAAGCCCTCGGTGACCAGCTTGAAGTGGTGGATCAGCGCTTCCATCGACTCGCCCATGATGTGCTTGATGTGGTCGAGCGAGTTGCCCATCCCGTCGGCGCCGACGGCCAGCTGGCTCGGCCAGCCGATCTTCTTGTCGGCCACCATCACCGGCTGGCCTTCCATCTTCTCCAGCCGGTCGGCGCACTGCTCGACGATCTTCAGCGACTCGTGCATCTCCTGCAGCCGGACGCGGAACCGGCCGTACGAGTCCGAGCTGTCCCAGGTCGGTACGTCGAAGTCGTAGGTCTCGTAACCGCAGTACGGCTGGCTCTTGCGCAGGTCCAGCGCGTAACCGGTCGAACGCACCGTCGGGCCCGAGATGCCGAGTGCCATGCAGCCGGCCAGGTCGAGGTAGCCGACGTTCTGCAGCCGCGCCTTGAAGATCGGGTTGGCGTTGCAGAGCTCGGCGTACTCCTTGAGGTGCTTGTTCATCCAGGTGATGTACTCACGGATCTTGTCCAGCGCACCCGGCGGCAGGTCCTGCGCGACACCGCCCGGCCGGATGAACGCGTGGTTCATCCGCAGGCCGGTGATCAGCTCGAACAGGTCCAGGGTCTTCTCACGCTCGCGGAAGCCGATCGTCATCACGGTCAGCGCGCCGATCTCCATACCGCCGGTGGCGATGCAGACCAGGTGGCTGCTGATCCGGTTGAGCTCCATCAGGAGCACCCGCATCACATTGGCCTTGTCCGGGATCTCGTCCTCGATCCCGAGCAGCTTCTCGACCGCGAGGCAGTAGGCGGCCTCGTTGTAGAACGGCGACAGGTAGTCCATCCGGGTGACGAACGTGACGCCCTGCACCCAGGAGCGGAACTCCATGTTCTTCTCGATACCGGTGTGCAGGTAGCCGATGCCGCAGCGGGCCTCGGTCACCGACTCGCCCTCGAGCTCGAGGATCAGCCGGAGCACGCCGTGCGTGGACGGGTGCTGCGGGCCCATGTTGACGACGACGTGCTCTTCCGGCTCGTCACCGAGACCGGACACGACCGAGTCCCAGTCCTGGCCGGTGACCGTGAAGACCTTGCCCTCGGTGGTGTCCCGGGTGGTCGCGTACGGGTCTGTTGTGGTCATTAGTTGTACGACCTCCGCGTGTCGGGCGGTGGGATGACAGCGCCCTTGTACTCGACATCGATACCGCCGAGCGGGTAGTCCTTGCGCTGCGGGTGACCCGGCCAGTCGTCGGGCATCTGGATCCGGGTCAGCGCCGGGTGTCCGTCGAAGACGATGCCGAAGAAGTCCCAGGTCTCCCGCTCGTGCCAGTCGTTGGCCGGGTAGACCGAGACGATCGACGGGACGTGCGGGTCCGCGTCCGGCACCGACACCTCCAGCCGGATCCGGCGGTTGTGGGTGATCGACAGGAAGTGGTAGACGGCGTGCAGCTCGCGGCCGGTCTCCTCGGGGTAGTGCACCCCGCTGACACCGGAGCAGAACTCGAACCGCAGTGCCTCGTCGTCGCGCAGGTGCCGGCAGACCTCGACCAGGTGCTCGCGCTTGATGTGCAGGGTCAGCTCGTTGCGGTCGACGACGACCTTCTCGATCGCGCCGTCACCGACCAGCCCTTCGAGGCGGTCGACGGCGCCGTCGAACCAGGAGCCGTACGGCTTCGGCGTACTGCCCGGCAACGCGATCTGGCGCTTCAGCCGGCCGAACCCCGAGGTGTCACCGGTACCGCGGACACCGAACATGCCCTCGCGCTGCTCGATGACCTCGGCCTGCGGCGTCTGCGCGTCGCTGGCGGCCGACGTCGCCGGCAGGTTCTCCGGTTGGGTGTCGCTCATCGGAGCAAGCCCTTCATCTCGATCGTCGGCGCGGCGACCAGGGCCGCGGCCTCCTGCTCGGTCTGCAGCGCCTTCTTGTGCGCGCCGAGCTTCATGTGCTGGATCTGGTCGTGGATCTTCAGGAACGCGTCCAGCAGCATCTCCGGCCGCGGCGGGCAGCCGGGCAGGTACATGTCGACCGGTACGACGTGGTCCACGCCCTGGACGACCGCGTAGTTGTTGAACATGCCGCCCGACGACGCGCACACGCCCATCGCCAGCACCCACTTCGGGCCGGGCATCTGGTCGTAGATCTGGCGCAGCACCGGGGCCATCTTCTGGCTCACCCGGCCGGCCACGATCATCAGGTCGGCCTGCCGCGGCGACGCCCGGAAGACCTCCATGCCGAACCGGGCGGCGTCGTACCGCGGCGCGCCGGTCGTCATCATCTCGATCGCGCAGCACGCCAGCCCGAAGGTTGCCGGCCACAACGACGCCTTGCGCATATAGCCCAGCAGGCCTTCGACCGTGCTCAGCAGTACGCCGGCAGGAAGCTGTTCTTCAAGACCCATGTCAGTCCCACTCCAGTCCGCCACGACGCCATACGTAGGAGTACGCGATGAAGACGGTGACGATGAAAATGACCATCTCGATCAGCCCGAACAGCGCCATCTGGTCGAAGGCGACGGCCCAGGGGTAGAGGAAGACGATCTCGATGTCGAAAACGATGAACAGCATCGCGGTGATGTAGTACTTCACCGGGAAGCGCCCACCGCCGACCGGCTGTGGGGTCGGCTCGATGCCGCACTCGTAGGAGTCCAGCTTGGCCCGGTTGTAGCGCTTCGGGCCGACCAGCGCGCTCACGGTGATGCTGCCTGCGACGAAGAGCGCCGCGAGCACACCAAGAGCGAGAATCGGTGTGTAGGGGTGCATCGCTGGGTGCTCCCTCCTTCAGCCGGTTGATTCAGTCGATCGGGTCAGCCCAGTTACCAGGACTGTGTTATCAGTACCGCTGTGGCTCGGCTCACTCGCCCCGCCGGTCAGGCTGCCGGGGCGAGCTTCGTGAGACCGTTGATGATCTTGTCCATCACGTCCCCGTCGCGCGGGTCGGTGAGGTTCGCGAGCAACTTCAAGGTGAACTTCATCAGCGTGGTGCGCGGCAGACCGTACTTCGTGCACAGCCGCATCACCTCCGGATTTCCGATCAGCTTCACGAAGATCCGGCCGAGCGTGTAGTAGCCGCCGTACTCCTGCTTCAGCGCCTTCGGGTACGCCGTCAGCGCGCGTTCGCGCTGATTCGGCTGCCGGCGCAGTGCCTGGGCGGCGACCTCGGCGGCGAACGCCCCGGACTCCATCGCGTACGGGATGCCCTCGCCGTTGAACGGGTTGACCATGCCGCCGGCGTCGCCGAGCAGCATCAGGCCGCGGGTGTAGTGCGGCTGCCGGTTGAAGCCCATCGGCAGCGCCGCGCCGCGGATCGGGATGGTCTGGAACTCGTCGCGGAACTGCCACTCGTCCGGCGTGACCTTCAGCCACTGCTTCAGCAGGTCGGCGTAGTCGACCTTGCCGAACGCCTCGGAGGTGTTCAGGATGCCGAGGCCGACGTTGACCGTGCCGTCGCCCATCCCGAAGATCCAGCCGTACCCGGGCAGCAGCACCCGGCCGCCGGGCTGCTTCGGGTCGTCGGCCCACAGCTCCAGCCAGGACTCGAGGTAGTCGTCGTCGGTCCGCGGGCTGGTGAAGTACGTCCGCACGGCGACACCCATTGGCCGGTCGTCGCGCTTGTGGATGCCCATCGCGATGCTCAGCCGGGACGAGTTGCCGTCGGCCGCCATCACCAGTGGCGCCCGGAACTCGATGTCGGCGCCGGCCCGGCGGCCGTTGTCGTCGACCGGCTTCGCGGTGACGCCGACGATGAAGCCGCGGTCGTCGAGGATCGGGGCCCCGACGTTGGTCCGCTCCCGCAGCCGCGCCCCGGCCTTCACGGCCTGCCGGGCCAGCATGTCGTCGAAGTCCATCCGGTTGCGGGTCAGGCCGTAGTTCGGGTGGCTGGACAGGTCCGGCCAGTCGAGCTGCAGCTGGTGCCCGGCGCCCTGGATCCGCAGACCGTAGTTGCGGATCCAGCCGGCCTCTTCGGAGATGTCGATGCCCATGTTGATCAGCTGCTTGGTGCCGCGCGGGGTGAGCCCGTCACCGCACACCTTCTCCCGCGGGAACGCGGTCTTCTCCAGCAGCAGTACGTCGAGTCCGGCGTTCGCCAGGTGGTACGCCGCCGCTGATCCGGCGGGCCCGGCTCCGACGACGATCACATCGGCGGTCTCCACCTGCTGCGCGCTCGGCACGCTCTGGCTCATCTCGATTCCTGGCCTGGCTGAGGGGGCTGGTGCGCTCGTGAATCGCTTCACGAGCACTCGTCACTTGACAGTCTAGGACTGCCTGACGCGGACACGAAACTCGCCCCAACCCCCTTGCAGGCAAGCAAATTACGCTTAAGTTCCGTTGCGTAATTAAACGGCCGTGCTTTTGCTCCGGGACGGCTTCACTCCGCGATGGATGGCGACCAGGCCGCCGGTCAGGTTGCGCCACTGGACGTGGGTCCAGCCCGCCTCCTGGATGGTCCGGGCCAGGGGTTCCTGCGGGAGCCACGCGCGGGTGGACTCGGCCAGGTACTCGTACGCCTCGGGGTTGCTCGAGACCACCTTCGCGACGGCCGGTACGGCGCGCATCATGTACTCGAGGTACACGACCCGGAACGGCTTCCAGGTCGGATGTGACTGCTCGAGTACGACCAGTCGCCCGCCGGGGCGGGTCACCCGGAGCATCTCCTTCAGCGCGACCGTGACGTCGTTCACGTTCCGCAGCGCCCACGAGATCGTCACCACGTCGAAGGTGTCGTCGGTGAACGGGAGGCGGAGCGCGTCACCGGCGATCAAGTCGAGTTCGGGGTGCCGGCGCTTGCCCACCCGGAGCATGCCGACCGAGAAGTCGCACGACACCACCTCGGCGCCGGCCTCGCGGAGGTTGATGCTCGACGCACCGGTCCCGGCGGCCAGGTCGAGGATCTTCATCCCCTTCCGCGGTGCGATCTCCTTGAAGGTCTCCGGTCGCCAGTAGTGCTTCTCCAGACCCATCGTCGCGACCGCGTTGGTCCGGTCGTACCCCTCGGCCACGTTGTCGAACATGGCCGCCACGGCATGCGGTTCTTTACTCAGGTCTGCCTTCGTCACCTGTCTAGTTCATCACGGGTGAGGCGGTCCGCCGGTGGGCAGGCATACGCTTGCATCTCGTGAGTACATCTCTTGGGAGCCGTCCGGCCGCCGCACCCCGGGGCCGCAGCGCGTGCGAGGAGTGGTCCCGTGAGTTTGTCTGAGCCGGTTCGCCACCAGGCTCCGCGCCTGGTGGTCCGCAGCCAGGTGGTCGACGATGTGTCCGCGCACCTGCTGGACCATCTGCCCGCCGAAGGGGGACTCGCCTGGGTCCGGCGGGGCGACGGCCACGTCGGCTGGGGCGTTGCCGCCCGGCTTGATGTTGCCGGTGGCAACCGCTTCCAGGACGCGATGCGCTGGTGGCAGGAGCTCACGTCGGCGGCGGTGGTGCGCGACGACGTCGGCGTACCGGGGTCCGGACTGGTCTGCTTCGGATCGTTCGGCTTCACCGACCAGGACCCGAGCATTCTGGTCGTCCCCGAAATCATCGTCGGCCGTCGCGCCGGCACCACCTGGGTGACCACGGTCTCGCCGGCCAGCTCACTGGCCGCAGCACCCGAGCTGGTCACCCACAAGCCGTCCCCGGTGTACGACGTGACGTTCGCGGACGGCGCCCGGACCGGAACCGACTGGTCGAGCATCGTCGCGGAGGCCGTACGCCGGATCACCGGCGGCGAGCTCGACAAGGTGGTGCTCGCCCGCGACCTGATCGCGATCGCGGCGCAGCCGATCGATCTGCGCTGGCCGCTGCACCGGCTCGCCACGTCGTACCCGAACTGCTGGACGTTCTCCGTCGACGGCCTCATCGGCGCGACGCCGGAGCTGCTCGTACGCCGGGAGAAGGGCCTGATCACGTCGCGCGTGCTCGCCGGCACGATCCGCCGTACCGGGGACGACGCGCACGACCTGGCACTGGCCGCGTCGTTGGCCCGGTCGTCCAAGGACCTCGAAGAGCACGAGTACGCCGTCCGGTCGGTCGCCGACGCGCTCGAGCCGCACTGCAAGTCGATGAACGTGCCCGAGACGCCGTTCGTCCTCCACCTGCCGAACGTGATGCACCTCGCGACTGACGTCGCCGGCGTCGCGAACAACGGCGCGTCCGCTCTGGGTCTGGCTGCAGCGCTGCACCCTTCCGCGGCGATCTGCGGTACGCCTACGCCTGTCGCGCGCGACCTGATCGGTGAGATCGAGGGCATGCAACGCGGACGCTTCAGCGGGCCGGTCGGATGGATGGACGCTGCCGGTGACGGCGAGTGGTGCATCGCGCTTCGATGTGGCCAGGCCGACCCGGAGAACCCGCGCCGCATGCGCTTGTTCGCCGGGGCCGGGATCGTCGCCGGCTCCAACCCGGACGCCGAACTGGCCGAAACGAACGCCAAGCTGGTACCGATGAGAGACGCGCTAGGAGATTGAGTTGAAGCTCACCAAGTTCACCCATGCTTGTGTTCGGTTGGAGAAGGACGGCAAGGTTCTGCTGATCGATCCCGGATCGTTCAGTGAGGACGCCGCCTTCGAGAAGGCGGACGCGATCCTCGTCACGCACGAGCACCAGGATCACCTGGACGTCGACCGGGTCGCGGCGCTCGACGTACCCGTTTACACGAACGCCGGCGTCGCCGCGCAACTGACTGCGCTGGGCGAGCGCGTCCATGTGGTCGAGGGCGGGCAGTCGTTCGAGGCCGCGGGTTTCTCGGTGAGTGCCTATGGCAAGGACCACGCGGTGATCCTGCCCGAGTGGGGCGTGCCGTGCGAGAACATCGGCTTCCTCGTCGACGACGCCGTGTACCACCCGGGCGACTCGTTCACGCAGCCCGATCGCGCCGTACACACCAACCTCGTGCCGATCTCCGGCCCGTGGTTCGCGCTCCCGCCGGCCGTCGAGTACGCCCGCTCGATCAAGTCCCAGCAGACCGTCGGCATCCACGACGCCCTGCTCAGCCCGATCGGCCAGAGCATGTTCTCCCGCTTCCTCAACGCCGACGACCGGCCCTACCTCGGCCTTGCCCCGGGCGAGTCCACCGAGATCGACTGAAAGGGCCAGCGGCGCCCGATCGCCACGTGCAGGATGATGGAGACCGCGAGGGCGTTGAGGGTGGCGTGGCCGACCCAGTCGTCCGCGGCGCTGTGCGTCAGATGCATCGCGCCGGCGGTCGCCTGCAAGGCCACCGCTGATACGGCCGTCAGCGTCAGTGTGATCACCAACAGGGCCGCGCGATTGCTGAGCCAACCCTCGAACAGCATGCCGATCAACAGGCCGGCGGCGATGAAGCAGCCACTGAGCGCGGCGATGCGCGAAGGAGTCAGCTCCAGCAGTTGACGCAGTACGAGGTAGCTGACGATCCCGCCGCCGATGACCGTCACATGGGCGATCGTGAGGCGAACCGCCCGACTCGCGACGGTCGCGAACGGCCACCCGCGCCAGACGACGAAACAGAGCACCTGCCAGGCGCCGATCAGGACAAGCACCGCGCCGAGTACGGCGCCTGGCACCGGCCCGTCCCGCGCGATCACATCCGAACCAGCCGGCGGCTCGACTTGTACGACGGTCAGATAGCCGGTAATCGCAATGGCCCACGCGATCAGGACCACGATCGGACCGGCGACCAGCGGGTGCAGGCGCCGGAACGGCCAGCCCTCACCGACGAGCGTGATCTCCAGCGTGGCAACGAAGGCCAGCCCGGCGAGCGGCATGGTCGCGGGGAACGTGGGTACGTGGCCTGGACCGGGCGAAGGATCGAACAGGGCCACGGGATCGAGACGGCCGGCCAGAGTCTGACCGACGGCCGTCAGGGCGATCGCACCCGCAACGATGAGCACCGTATCGGCCCAGCCGGACCAACTGCTGCGTAGCTGGGTGCCCGGCCAATCCTCCCACCAGAAGGCGATCATCACGACGAGTGGCAGGGAGAACGTCACCAGCGGTGCGAGGAGGCGGGTCGAACCGTTGCCCCCAGCACCGATCGCCAGCAGCACCGCGATCGGGACGACGAGCAACAGGCCGAGCAGGCCGAGCGCGGGCTGCCGGGACGACCGCGAACCAGTAGTGCGTGGTTGCGAGAGGGGTGGTCGTTCCGGCAGCCGGGACCGGCCGGCGGGCACCGCGGAGCCCGTCGGCCCACTGTCGCTCATTGCCCGTCGGCGGCGGGATCCATCACCAACTCCGGCGCCATCGGCAGACTGCGGATCCGCCGGCCGGTCGCGTGGAACACCGCGTTCGCGATGGCGGCCGCGACACCGACCTGACCGATCTCGCCCACACCCTTGGCGCCGAGCGGACCGACCAGTTCGTCGTCCACGTCAACGAAGTCGACCCTGACCTCGGGCGCGTCGGCATTGACCGGCACCAGGTACTCGGCCAGGTTCGTCTCCGCCCACCGGCCGTAGCGGGGATCCATGTGATTGCCTTCGAGGAGCGCCTGGCTCATCCCCCACAACATGCCGCCCATCAACTGGCTGTGGGCCAGCAGCGGGTTGAGCACGCGCCCCGGCGCGAACGCGCCGTTCAGCCGGCGCACGCGAACCAGGCCCAGCTCGGGATCGACCGCGACCTCGGCGAACTGGGCGCCGAACGTGAGCAGCCCGTGCGGTGTGTCCAGGGGCGGTGGCCGCCAGGTGCCGAGCGCCTCGGCGTCGGACATGTGGTTGCGCGACAGCAGCTCCCGATAGGTGTCGACCGCGCCAGGACGTTCGGCGGACGTCAGGTGCCCGTCGGCCACCTTCACCGAAGCTGGTGCGGCTCCGTGCAGGGCAGATTGTTCATCGCCGACGGCCAACGCGATCAGCTGCTCGCGCAGCGCCGTGCCGGCCGCGTGGACCGCGGAGCTGACCATGCCGGCACCGGCCGAGCCGACGGCCGCCGTACTGTTCGGCAGGTCGCTGTCGCCGGCCTGGAACTCCATATCGCGCAGGGCGACGCCGAGGGCGTCGGCGCCGACCTGCGTGGCCATCGTGAGCACGCCGGTGCCGAACTCCTGGGTCGAGGTCTGCACGATCGCGCTGCCGTCGGCGAAGATCCGGGCCCGCGCACGCTGCGGCGGCATGAAGAACGCGATCGGGTACGCCGCAGCCGCCACGCCGGTGCCGATCAACCACTCGCCGTCACGCGTCGTCCGTGGGGCAGGGTTCCGGTCGGACCACCCGAACCGCTCGGCGCCGAGGCGAAGGCACTCCACCAGCCCGTCACTGGACCAGGGATGGCCGAACGGGTCGACCGGCGTGTGGTTGCGCAGCCTCAGCTCGACCGGGTCGATGGCCAGGTGAGAGGCGAGCTCGTCCATCGCGGTCTCGAGCGTGAAGACGCCGAGCGACTCGCCCGGGCCGCGGGTGAACGTCGGCGTCATCGTGTTGCCCTTGATCAGCCGGTGGATACCGAGATAGTTCTCGCAGCCGTAGAGCTGGGACGAGACGCCGGTCGCCGGTTCGGCCCAGTCGTCGAACGGCGAGGTGATCGACAGCTTCTCGTGCCGGATCGCGGTCAGCTGCCCGTCCCGCGTGGCACCGATCGCGATCCGCTGCTCCTGTTCCTCACGGTGCCCGTTGGAGGTGAACATCTGTGGCCGGGTGAGCATCAGCTTCACCGGCCGGCCGACGTACCGCGACGCCATCGCGGTCAGCGTCACATTCGGCCACACCATTGCCTTGGCGCCGAACCCGCCGCCCACGAACCGGGTGATGACCCGGACGCGGGCGATCGGCAGACCGAGCAGGAGGGCCACGGTCTGCTGAGTGGCGCGGATGCCCTGGGTCGACTCGTACAGCGTCAGGTTGCCGCCGTCCCAGGTCGCCACCGTCGACGGAGCTTCGATCGGGTTGTGGTGGTTGGCCGCCATCTTGTAGGCCACCTCGACCCGCACGTCCGCTGCGGCCAGTCCGGCCTCCACGTCGCCGCGCTCGCTGCGCGCCGGCATCAGGCCGCCGAAGAGCCGCTCCGCTTCGTAAGCCTGGTCGCGGCCCTCGTCGATCGTGGTGATCGACTTGGTCGGTTGGTACGAGATCCGCACCAACGAGGCAGCGTGCTGCGCCTGTTCGTACTCCTCCGCGACCACGAGTGCGACCGGCTGTCCGGCGTACTGGACGACGTCGTCCTGCATCGGGAAGAAGCTCTCGCCCGGAGCGGGGCCGCCGACCAGGGACGGCAACAGATGGGGCTCGGCCGCGATCTTCGGCAGATCCTCCGGGGTGAGTACGGCGAGCACGCCCTCGGCGGCCCGCGCCGCCTCGGCGTCGATCGCCGTCACCCGCCCGCTGGCGATGGTGGCCCCGACGACGGCCAGATAGGTCATCCCGGGCAGACCGATCTCGGCGGAGTACTTCGCCGCGCCGGTGACCTTGGCCGGGCCGTCCACCCGCGTGACCGGCGTACCGACGGCGCTCATGACTGGCTCCTGTTCAAGCTGTGGACGAGGCCCCGCACCATCGCCCGCTGGGCTAGCTCGACCTTGAACGCGTTGTGCTCCCGTACGACGGCCTCCGCCAGCTCGGCCGCGGCAGCCTGCCGAAACGACGTCTCGTTCGCCGGCCTTCCGACGAGTGCGGCCTCGGCCCGGCGCGCCCGCCAGGGCTTGGTACCGACACCGCCCATGGCGATCCGCACGCCTGTGACCAGGTTGTCGTCGACCTCGATCGCGGCGGCGACCGATACCAGGGCGAACTCGTACGACTGCCGGTCGCGGAACTTGAGATAGACCGAGCCGCGGCCGATCGGCGCACCGGGTACGTCGATCCCGACGATGAGCTCACCCAGAGCGATCGGATGCTCGAGCTGCGGTGTGTCGCCGGGCAGCAGGAAGAAGTCGTCGAACGGGATCGCGCGCTCGCCGTCCGGCCCGACCGTCCGGATGACGGCGTCGAACGCCACCAGCGCAACGGCGACATCGGAGGGATGCGTGGCGATGCAGTGCTCACTCGTGCCGAGGATCGCGTGCCCTCTGTTGAATCCGTCGAGCGCCGCGCAGCCGGACCCGAGCTCACGCTTGTTGCATGGCGAGACGCCGTCGCGCAGGTAGGCACAGCGGGTGCGCTGGCGGAGATTGCCGCCCAACGACGCCATGTTGCGCAGCTGCTCCGAGGCTCCGAGCAGCAAGGCCCGGGAGATCGCCGGGTAGCGCTCGACGACACTCGGCGTACGCGCGACGTCGCTCATCCGCGCGAGGGCACCGATGTGCAAGCCGCCGTCGGGTAGGTCCTCGACTCCACGCAGCGGCAACTCGTTGATGTCCACGAGATGCTCGGAGTGGGAGATGCCGGCCCGGATCAGATCGACCTCGGTGGTCCCACCCGCGAGGAACGCGCTTGCCTGGTTCGCCGTCGCCAGCGCGATCGCGTCCTGTACGTCCGCGGCCCGGCTGTAGGTGAGGGGCCTCATGGCCTTCCTCCCGCCTCGTCGCGGACGTGCCGGATGGCCGCCCGGATGTTCGGGTACGCCGCACACCGGCAGATGTTGCCGCTCATGAACTCGCTGATGTCTTCATCGGTGGCGGCGTTGCCCTCTTCGATCACCTTGATCGCGGACATGATCTGGCCGGACGTGCAGTAACCGCACTGGAAGGCGTCGTACTCGATGAACGCTCGCTGCATCGGATGCAACTGGTCGCCGTCGGCGAGCCCTTCGATCGTGACGATGTCGTGCCCCGAAGCGGCGGCCGCCAGCGTCAGGCAGGCGAGCACCCGGCGGCCGTCGATCCACACCGTGCACGACCCGCACGTCCCTTGGTCGCACCCCTTCTTGCTACCGGTCAGATCGAGGTGCTCACGCAACGCGTCGAGCAGACTGACGCGCGGCTCGAGTACGACGACGTGCTGCCGGCCGTTGATCCGGAGCGGCACCTCGGTCGCTGCTGCTTCGACAGTTGTCATGGCGCGACGTACCTCCGCTACTCGTGGTGATCCGAAGCCTTCCGCGTCGTCTCGCCATTCGTATCCGGGAGTCCCGGGGTTCGATCACCGGACCGGGAGTCATGGTCCCGGGGGTCGAACCGGTCTATTTTCAGACCATGCTGGTCGATCGGCTGGTTGATCGGTTCGCCGAGCGCCGGCAGCTCGACGAGCTCCTCGATCACGTCCGGAGCGGCCTGAGCCAGGCCCTAGTGATCCGCGGGGAGGCGGGGATCGGCAAGTCGGCGTTGCTCGAGTATCTGGTCGGCGAGGCGTCCAAGTGCCGGGTCATCCGTGCGGCCGGCATACAGGCCGAAGCCGAGTTCGCCTTCGGCGGCCTGCACCAGTTGTGCGCAGCGCTCGTGCACCGCCTCGACCACATTCCGTCCCCACAGGCTGAGGCGCTCGGCACCGCCTTCGGTCTTCGAACGTGTCCGCCACCGGATCGCTTCCTGGTCGGCCTGGCCGTCCTCAGCCTGCTGGCCGACGCCGCGACCGACGACCCGCTGCTCTGCGTCGTCGACGACGCGCAATGGCTCGACGACACCTCGGCACAAACTCTCACGTTCGTGGCCCGGCGGCTGATGCACGAGTCCGTCGCCCTGGTCTTCGCCCTCCGCGACTCGGCCGACGCCGGGCCGTTCTCCGGCGTACCCCGGCTCGACCTCGGCGGCCTCCCGGCACACCACGCACGAGAGCTGCTCAGCGCGGCGATCCCCGGACCCATCGACGAGCGGGTCCGCGACCGCATCCTGGCCGAGACTCGCGGGAACCCACTGGCGCTTCTGGAACTACCGCAGGACCTCAGCTACGCCGAACTGGCCGGTGGCTTCGGCTTGCCCGACGCACAGCAACTCACCCATCGGATCGAAGGCTCCTTCCAGCGCCGGCTCGCACCGTTGCCGTCCGACACCCGCCGGCTGCTCCTGATCGCCGCGGTCGAACCGGCCGGGGACGCGACCCTGGTACGCCGTGCCGCGCAGCGTCTGGGCATCGCCGTCGACACGGTCGATCCAGCCGAGTTCGCCGGCCTGGTGCAGTTCCACGAGCGGATCACCTTCCGGCATCCGCTGGTGCGCTCGGCGATCCATCGGGAGGCGACGCCGGAGGAACGCCAGGAGGCGCACCGTGCGCTGGCCGAGGTCACCGATCCGGCGCGCGACGCGGACCGCCGGGCCTGGCATCTCGCCCACGCGGCGAGTGGCCCCGACGACACCGTCGCCGCGGAACTGGAACAGTCCGCCGGCCGCGCCCAGGCCCGCGGCGGCCTGGCCGCGGCCGCCGCGTTCCTCGAGCGCTCCGCGCGACTGAGCATCGATCCGGCACAGCGGGCCGGCCGGGCGCTGGCCGCGGCGCAGACGAAGAGCCGGGCCGGAGCGTTCGATGCCACGCTGGACCTGCTGCTGATGGCCGAAGCGGGACCGCTCAGCGAATTGCAGCAGGCTCGCGTCGACCTCCTCCGCGCGCAGGTCGCCTTCGCCACCAACCGGGGCCGAGGCGCCGCGCCGCTGCTGCTCAAGGCCGCGAAGCGCCTCGAGCCGATCGACACCGTGCTGTCCCGTGAGACGTACCTGGACGCACTGACGGCTGCCATGTTCGCGGGCCGGCTGGCCGGTCCGGATGGCAACACCCTGGCCGTGGCGCGGGCTGCCAGTACGACGCCCCGACCGCAAGAGCCCACCTCACCGGATCTCCTCCTGGCCGGCCTGGCCGCCAATTTCACCGAGGGCTACGCGGACGGCCTGCCGCTGTTGCGGCGAGCCGTGACCTCGTTCGGCGACGATATGTCCGCCCCGGAGGAACTGCGCTGGTCGTGGCTGGCGTGCGAGGCCGCTCTGCATGTGTGGGACGACGGGCGCTGGGATCGGCTGTCCGCCCGGTACCTCGAGCTCGCCCGCACGACCGGCGCTTTGAGTGAGCTGCCGCTCGCGCTCAGCATGCGCGCGTACCTCCTGCTGTTCGCCGGCGAACTCGGTGCCGCGGGGGCACTCGTCGACGAGATCCAGACCGTGACCGAGGCGACCGGCAGCAACCCGTCGCCGTACGCCGGACTCGCCGTTGCCGCGCTGCGCGGTGCGACCGCCGAGGTGTCCACGCGGATCGAAACGACCATTCCTGACGCGACCCACCGGGGCGAGGGCATCGGGGTCGCCGTCGCCGAACGGGCGACGGCGGTACTGAGCAATGGCCATGGCCGCTACCGCGAGGCGATGGCTGCCGCGCACCGTGCACTCGGCCAGGTGAACCCTCCCTTGGCGCCGACTCCGGGCGCGATGAGCTGGGCCGCGACCGAGTTCGTCGAGGCGGCTGTCCGCAGCGGGCAACCCGAGGCGGCGAAGGAAACGCTGGACTGGCTCACGGCGATGACCAGCGCGAGCGGTACCGAATGGGCGCTCGGGATCGAGGCCCGGTCGCGCGCACTCGTCAGCGACGACCGGTCGGCAGAACCCCTCTACCGTGAGGCGATCGAGCGACTCGCCAGGACGCGGGTCCGCACCGAACTCGCCCGCGCCATCCTCCTGTACGGCGAATGGCTGCGCCGGCAACGCCGCCGCCAGGACGCCCGCGAACAACTCCACACCGCCCACGACCTGTTCACCGGGATGGGAGCCGAAGCCTTCGCCGAACGCGCCCGCCGGGAACTCGTCGCCACCGGCGAAACCGCCCGCAAACGCACTCCCGCCACGACCACCCGGCTGACGGCCCGCGAAAGCCAGATCGCCCGCCTGGCCGGCGATGGTTTGTCCAACCCCGAGATCGGCAGCCGGCTGTTCCTGAGCCCCCGCACCGTCGAATACCACCTCGGCAACATCTACGCCAAGCTCGGCATCACCTCCCGCCACGACCTGCGCCCACACCCCTGACGGTCAGCGCAGCGGATCACTGGTGGTTCGGGGGATCATGCGCTGAAGTCCACGTCGACGAAGTCGGCCACCGGGCGGTAGCCGGCCTGGTGGTAGATCTTGTTGGAGGTGGGGTTGGCCAGCTCCGTGTACAGGCACGCTTGGTTGCCGTCGGCAAGGATCAACGCGGAGACGTGACTGGTCAGCGCGCCGGCGTACCCGTGACGTCGGTGCTCCGGCGGCGTGTAGACCGGACCGACCCGGCAGACCCCGAAGAGCGGGAGGTGGTAGCCGACCATGCTCACCGCCTCGCCGTCGACCTCCCACATCCACATCGTCCCGTCCGCCAGCCGGCCAGCGGCCCACTCGTGGTGGCCGGTGGACAGCTCTTCCACGAAACCGTCCTTGCCCCAGGCCGCGACCAGGTCCACCTCGTCGGCGTTCATCGGGCGCGGCGTTCCGCCGTCCGCCGAGAGCGGCGTGAAATCGATCAGTTTGTGCAGTCGGGTGCCGCGCGTCTCGGTCAGGCTTCCGCCGCCCCGCTCGACCCACCGCTGCGCGAACTTGTGCGCCGCCGGACGATGGCCCGCAACACCGGGGAGCTCGGGCAGTACGTCGGCGTACGCGTCGGCGATCGGTTCGGCGAGCTCCTCCGGCAGCGCGCCGAGATAGACGCCGCGGCCCGGCGTACGCATCGCGACGCCGATCACGTCCGGATCGTGCACGGAGACGAAGTACGACGGCTCGGACTCGGCCCGCGCCGTACCGTTCGCGCGCTCGTGGACGTTGCTCATGATGATCGTGTGCAGCACCGGATCCTGTTGCAGGAAAGGGAACACGGTCTGCTCGAACGCCTGCGGATCGCTCGTCACCCGGACATCCATGGCCCGGATCGTACGCCTGGAGACGGTTGCGGGTCGTCGGATTTACACTGCGACCATGTCCACCACGCGGTTGTTGCTGCTCGGCGTCGTGCGGATCTTCCAGCCGGCGTACGGGTACCAGCTGCGCCGCGAGCTGATGACGTGGAACGTGCAGGCCTGGGCGAACATCAACCCCGGCTCGATCTACACCGGGTTGCGGACGCTCGCCAAGCACGGGTACCTGCTCGAGCTGGAGCAGGACGGGGCACATCGCCCGGGCCGGACGTCGTACAAGCTGACGACCGACGGCGAAACGGAGTACTTCTCGCTCCTGCGCGGCATGCTGTGGACCGTAGACGGCTTCCACCCCGACAAGATGCAGGCCGCCCTGGCCTTCATGTGGTCGCTCCGCCGCGACGAGGTCGTCGATGCCCTCGAGGCTCGCATCTCCCAGCTGGAGGCTTGGCTGAAATCCGGCCCGTACTCCGAACGCCAGATCCGCGAGGACCCCGGCACGCCCAACCACGTCGTCGAGATGTTCCGCATCACCACCGCGCGCGACCGCGGCGAGCTCGAGTGGACCCGCCAGTTCCACGAACGCGTGAGGGCCGGCGACTACGCCTTCGCCGGCGAACCGGCCGACTGGGAGCCTTACCCCGGCATGGTCACGCACTGGGGCGAGATCCCCGATCCGCCCGCTAATCAACGTTGACTAGTCAAAGTTGATTAGTCACACTGGCTCGCATGATGATCGAAGCTCGTGGGCTGGTGCGGACCTTCAAGACCAAGCGGGGGCCCGTGCAAGCCGTGCAGGGTGTTGACCTGGATGTGGCCGACGGGGAGATCGTCGGCTTTCTCGGACCGAACGGCGCCGGTAAGACAACGACGATGCGGATGCTGGCGACCCTGATCAAGCCGACCAGCGGGAGCGCGACGGTGGCCGGTTGTGATCTCGCGAAGGACCCGGTCGGCGTACGTCGCGGCATCGGCTACGTACCGCAGAGCGGTTCCACGCTGCCCGAGGCGATCGCCGGCGACGAGGTCGTCGATCACGCCCGGCTGTACGGCGTACCGAAAGCGAAGGCGTCCGCGGACGGGCAGCGGCTGTTCGAGGAGTTCGACCTGCCCGGCCTCTGGCGCCGGCAGTGCAAGACGCTGTCCGGCGGCCAGCGCCGGCGGCTGGACATCGTGATGGGCCTGATCCACGACCCGAAGCTGATCTTCCTCGACGAGCCGACGACCGGCCTCGACCCGCAGGCCCGCGCGAACCTGTGGGAGCACATCCGCGGCCTCCGCGACCGGGGCGCGACGATCTTCCTCACCACGCACTACCTGGACGAGGCGGACGCGCTCTGCGACCGGATCCTGGTCATCGACCACGGCAAGATCGTTGCCTCCGGCACCCCGGAGAACCTGAAGCAGCAGGTCTCCGGCGACGCGGTCCGTTTGAGTCTCGCCGACAACTCGCAAGCGCCTACGGTGATGAAGATCGTCCAAGAGCTCGACGGCGCCGTGGAGGTCGAGACCGACGCCGACGTGGTCGGTTTCCGCATCCAGCGCGGCGGCTCGGTGCTGCCCGGCCTGCTCCGCTCGATCGATGCCCAGGGCATCGAGTTGCACGGTGTCGAAGTACATCGCCCGACCCTCGACGACGTGTTCCTGACCATGACCGGCCGCTCGCTGCGCGACGAGCACACCGCCGCCCCTATCGACGAGAAGGAAGAGGCCGTCGCATGACCGTCCTGCGTGAGACCTGGATCGTGTTCCACCGGCAGATGCGGCTGTCGCTGCGCAACCCGATGTGGTCGATCCTGATGCTCAGCCAGCCGCTGCTGTACCTGTTCCTGTTCGGCCCGCTCCTCAAGCCGCTCACCGCGCAGATCAGCCAGGGCCAGGCCACGAACGCCTACCAGGTGTTCATCCCGGGCCTGATCGTCCAGCTCGGCATGTTCGGGGCGATGTTCGTCGGCTTCGGCCTGATCGCGGAGTACCGCGCCGGCGTGATCGAGGCCGACCGTGTCACCCCGGCGTCCCGGATGGCCTTGATGGCAGGCCGCGTGCTGCGTGATGTCGTCGTCCTCGTCGTCCAGTCGATCCTGCTACTGCTCGCCGCGCTCCCGCTCGGCCTGCGTGCTCCGTGGGGCGGCGTACTGCTCTCACTCGTGATCGTCGCCCTCCTCGGCGCGACGTTCGCCTCGCTGTCGTACTCCGTCGCGCTGATCACCAAGAGCGAGGACGCGCTGGCCCCGCTGCTCAACGGCATCGCCATGCCGTTGCTGCTGCTGTCCGGCATCCTCCTGCCGATGCAGATCGGCCCGACCTGGCTGCAGCGGCTGTCCGACATCAGTCCGCTCAAGCACGTCGTCAACGGCGTACGCGCGCTGTTCCGTGGCGACATCAGCAGCTCGGCGTCGATGTGGGGCCTGTTCTGGGTCGTGCTGCTCACGGTGATCGGTCTGACCGTCGGAGCGCGCACTTTCCGTAAGGAGTCCGCCTGAGGCTAGGCACTGTTCATTTGGTGGTCGCTCAGAGCAACTAGGGTTTCGCGTATGCGTTCGCCGATGGTCCGTGGGCTGGTCGGCTCTGTCGTCGTTGCTCTGGCCAGCCTGGTGACCTCGGTGGTGCCCCAGTCCTCCTGGGTCGCCAGCCTGCCGGTCACCGGCGATCTCCGCCACTCGCTGCTCGGCCGGATGGTCGGTCTGACATTCATGGTCGCTGGGCTCGGGCTGATGGCCTGGGCCTGGCTGACCGTTGGCCGCCGGGTGATGGCCGGCGAACGGCTCCCGCTGCTCCGCATGACGGCGTACTGGAGCGCACCGCTGCTGCTGGCCCCGCCGCTGTTCAGCCGCGACGCCTGGAGCTACGCAGCGCAGGGCGCACTCGTCGCCAACGGCTACAACCCGTACGACGTGGGCCCCGGCGTACTGTCCGGCCACATCGTCGAGGCAGTCGATCCGATGTGGATGCAGACACCTGCGCCGTACGGGCCGTTGCCGCTCGCGTACGGCGGACTGGTCGCGCACCTGACCATGAACCCGTACACGCTGATGCTGGCGCACCGCCTCCTCGCCGTACTGGGCATAGTGCTCATCGCCTGGGCTGTACCGCGCCTGGCCACCGCATGTCGTGTCGACCCGGCCTTCGCCACCTGGCTGGTCGTGCTGAACCCGATGCTGATCACCCATGGCATCGGTGCGGCACACAACGACGTACTGATGATCGGACTGGCCTGCAGCGCGTTCGCAGTGGCGCTGACCGGCCGGTGGGGTACGGGGGCTGTCATCGCGGGCGCCGCAGCAGCGGTGAAACTGCCAGGTGGACTCGTGGTGATCGCTATCGCCGCAGTGATGAGCCCACTCGCCGGACGGCTGCTCAGGTTCGCCAGTCTGGCGATCGCAGGCGCTGTGTCGGTGCTGACGCTGTTCACGATCGGAGCGCTGACCGGTGTGGGCTCTGGGTGGTTCGGTGCGCTCGACGTGCCCGGACTGGTCCGGTCACCGTTCTCCATCGCCAATCTGATCGGCATGGCGGCGTCCGGCATACTCGGCTGGCTAGGTGAGGACACTGCGGCCGCACAGGCACTCCAGATCGTCCGGCTGGTCGGAATGGTCGCTGCGCTCGGACTGATCGCAGTGCTGAGTCTCCGGTCGTCGATCCACTACGCAGCACGGGCAGTCGGCATCGCACTGCTCGTAGTGGTCGTGCTGGGTCCGAGCGCGCACGACTGGTACTTCCTGTGGTGCCTGCCGTTCCTGGCCGTCGCGAGACCCGGCCGGAAGCTGACGATGATCATGACGGCGGTCAGTCTGATCTTCACGATCGCCGCGCCGCTGAACTCGTCACTGCGCGGAGCGACGATCCCGATCCTGACCACGACCGCGCTGGTGATCGCCGCGGCGCTGCCGCTGCTCAACCACCTCCGCACCATGCACCCGGCGCGGAAGACGACGAAGGTCCCGGTTACAGCTGTTTGAGTGCGGCCACCATCGCCTCACCCAGCGGGCGGTGACCGTCGCGCGCGACCTTCACCTCGACGACGTCCAGGCCGGCCACTGTCGGCGTCAGCGCAGCACGCAGCTCGTCGACCGTTTCGACGCTCGTGTACGGCGTACCCGTCGCGCCGCACAGTGCGCCGAGGTCCACGTTGTGCGGCGTACCGAAGACCCGCTCGAAATGCGTGGCGTGCGTCGGATCGCCCTGCTCCAGCGTGGAGAAGATGCCGCCGCCGTTGTCGTTCACGACCACGATCCGCAGATCAGGACGAGGTTCGTCCGGCCCGATCACGAGCCCGTTGCTGTCGTGCAGGAACGCGAGATCCCCGATCAGCGCGTACGTCGGACCCGCGTTCGCCAGCGCCGCCCCGACGGCCGTCGAGATCGTGCCGTCGATGCCGGCCAGGCCGCGGTTGGCGATCGTGCGGATCGGGACGACCGGGGCGAGGTCGAGATCGCGGATCGGGTTCGACGAGGCGACGACCAGCATGCCGTCGGCGCCGGCTGCCTCACCGACGAGGGCCGCGACGCGCGGTCCGCTCAGGCTCTCCGCGAGTACCTTGTCGATCTCCGGACGGGCCAGCTGGTCGGCGTGCTGCCACCGCTCGAGCCAGTCGGTCGCATCGGCGTCGCTGACCTCGAGCCCGGTGACGACGGACCTCGCGCGCCGGGCCGGGTCCGGCCACAGACCGGTCGGCGAGACGACGATCAGCTCCACGTCCGGCCGGGCCAGCAGCTTCGAGATCGGCCGGGACAACGTCGGGTGCCCGAACACCAGCACCCGTTCGATCTCCGCGCCCAGAGAGCTTGCCTGCAGCAACAAGCGGTACGCCGAGATGACAGACGGGCCGGTCCGCGCCCGGCTGGACGGCTCCGCGAACAGCGGCCACTTGCCGGCCTCCGCCACCAACCGCGCGGCTTGCGACGCGCCGTCACCTGCGACCACTACCGTCTTCGGTCCTGGCGAAATGACAGACGGCTTCCCGGCGGCCGCATGTACTGCAGTCCACGGCCCCGTGCTGCGGCCCTGCAACAACTCCGGCCACTCCGGTCCGTCCGTGGGCACCAGCGGCTCACTGAGCGGGCAGTTGAGCTGCACCGGCCCGGGGTCAGCAGACCGGGCACCTGTCGCGTTGGCGATCGCCCGCGCGACCTGGGACCGCCAGTACGCGACCTGCCCGATCTCGCGGACCGGCGTACCCATCTCGTGGAACAGCCGGACCGCAGAGCCGAACACCTTGATCTGGTCGGTCGTCTGGTTCGCGCCGCTACCTCTGAGTGCCGGCGGGCGGTCCGCACTGAGCACGATCAGCGGGAGCCCACTGTGCGATGCCTCCAGTACGGCGGGGTGCAGGTTCGCCACCGCCGTACCGGACGTGGTGACGACCGGGACCGGCAGACCGGTGCCGCGCATCAGGCCGATGGCAAGGAAACCCGCCGTACGCTCATCGATCCGTACGTGTAGCCGGAGCCGTCCGCTGCGATCCGCCTCGGCGAACGCCAAGGCCAGCGGCGCGCTCCGGGAGCCCGGTGACACCACCGCTTCCCGTACGCCGTTGCGGATCAGCTCATCGACGACCACAGTCGCAAAGGCCGTGGACGGGTTCATCCCGCGCTCCTCACTCGCTCAAGGCGTTCTTCCCACACTTCGGTCCGCTCCGCGTCGGCACGGGCCGCTTCCAGCAGTTGTGCATCCGGGACAACGCGCTTGACCGGCAGGAAACCGTCGACTGCCACTAGTGGCTCAGCAACTAGTTCGGATGTGAACATCGACACCGTCGCCAAACCACACGCATAAGGGAGCTCCGGCAACGCCGCCGCCAACGCCACCCCCGCAGCAATCCCGACCGAGGTCTCCAACGCCGATGACACGACCACCGGCAGCCCGATCTGCTCGGCGATCTCCAGGCAGGCGCGGACTCCGCCGATCGGCTGCACCTTCAGTACGGCGATGTCCGCGGCGTCGAGCTTCTTCACCAGCAGGGGATCCTCGGCCCGCCGGATCGACTCGTCCGCCGCCACCGGTACGTCGGTGCGCCGCCGTACCTCGGCCAGCTCCTCCACGGTCGCCGACGGCTGCTCGACGTACTCGAGGTCGAAGCGCCGCAACTCCTTGAGGCTCCGCACTGCCTGGTCGACGGACCACGCGCCGTTCGCATCGATCCGCACGCGTCCAGGGCCGATCGCGTCGCGCACTGCTTCTACGCGCGCGATGTCGTCGGCCAGTGTCTGACCCGGCTCGGCCACCTTCACCTTCGCCGTACCGCAGCCGCTTGCTCTCACGATCTCCGCGGCCTTCTCGGGGCCGAGCGCGGGCACGGTGCAGTTGACGGGAACACGGTCACGCACCGGCGCCGGCCACCCGATCTCGGCGGCTTCGCGCGCGGCGCGCAACCAGGACACACAGGTCGCGTCGTCGTAGTCCAGGAACGGGCTCCACTCCGCCCACCCTGCCGGACCTTCGAACAGCATCCCCTCGCGGACGGTGATGCCACGAAACTTGTTCTTCAGTCCGATCGAGTACGTGATCACCGCACACCCTCCAGCAAGCCCTGGCGATCAACCTTGCCTGAGGCAAGCATCGGTAGCGCGTCCAGCCTGATCACGTCCTGCGGAGCCCAGGCCCGAGGCAAAGTCTCACTCACCCAGTCCCGCAACGCATTCCGCTCGATCGCAGCCGGTTCCCCGACCACGAACGCGACGACCCGGGTCCCCCACTCCGCGTCCGGAACGCCCAGCACCACAGCATCCTTGACCTGCGGATGCTCGAGCAGCCGAGCCTGGACCGTGGTCAGCGTGACGTTCACCCCACCGGAGATCACCACATCGTCGACACGGCCAACGACCCGCAGCCGTCTGTCCACAAGTTCGCCCCGGTCTTGCGTCCGGAACCACCCGTCCTTCAGCACCTCGGCCGTCAACTCCGGCCGCAACCGGTATCCGGAGAACAGCGTGCTCCCTTTGATCAGGATCCGCTGCTCGTCGTCGAGCAAGATCGACGTACCGTCCAGCGGCACCCCGGCGTACACGCACCCGCTCCCGGTCTCGGTCATCCCGTACGCCGGAATCGCGGTGACGCCGGCCTCCGCCGCCTTCGCTCTCAACGGCTCCGGCATCGACGCCCCACCGATGATGATCGCGTCGAACGACCGCAGCGCGTCCGCGTCCGTCTCCAGATACCGCGTCAGCTGGGTCGGCACCATCGCCGTGTACCGGCGAGCGCCTGTCATTGCGGCAGCGCTCTGCGTGAAGGTCTCCCCGAGCAGCACCGGCGTCGTACCCGCGACGAGCGACCGGGTGAGGATCTGCAACCCGCCGACGAAGTACGGCTTCATCGGCAGCAACCACTGCCCCGGCCCGCCCAGACGGTCGTGGGTCGCCTGAGCGGACGCGATCAGCGCTTCCCGGGACAGCAGGACACCCTTCGGCTCACCGGAGGAACCCGAGGTGGTGAGCACCACAGCGCATCCGTCCTCCAGCGGCCGGTCCGGCGCCGCAGCCTGCTCGGCCCGGGCTGCCCCCGCCGCATCGTCCGGCAGCGGCGCGAACGGCGTACCGCTGCCGTCCAGCACACCGGCAAGCGCCGCCAACACCTCATCCGGCGTCCCCGAAACCAGCCGCAACGTAGCCATAACACCCCGAGCGTACGGCCCGCCGCCCGGACGCCCGCTCACGGCTCGGCCATCCGCCGACCGGCCCGCTGCCGACGTTCGGCCTCGCGGCTGACAGAATCGACGGTCATGGCCACACCTGCCCAGTGGATCGAAGGCGCCCGCCCCCGCACCTTGCCTGCCGCGATCTCCCCTGTCCTCGTCGGAACCGGCGCGGCCGCGTACCTCGACGGCTTCGTCTGGTGGAAGGCGCTGCTGGCCCTCGGCGTCGCGCTGGCGCTCCAGATCGGCGTCAACTACGCCAACGACTACAGCGACGGCATCCGCGGCACCGACGAGAACCGCGTCGGCCCGCTGCGCCTGGTCGGCTCGAAGGTCGCCTCCCCCGGCCAGGTCAAGGCCGCCGCGTTCACCTGCTTGGGCATCGGCGCCGCCCTCGGCATCGTCCTCGCCGCGACCACCACCTGGTGGCTCCTGGTCGTCGGCGCGGCCTCCCTCCTCGGCGCATGGTTCTACACGGGCGGCAAACGCCCGTACGGGTACCGCGCGCTCGGCGAGGTCAGCGTCTTCCTCTTCTTCGGCCTGGTCGCCGTCCTCGGTACGACGTACGTCCAAGCCGAAACCATCAACTGGCCCGCCCTGGCCGGCGCCATCTCGATCGGCTCGATCGCCTGCGCGCTCCTGGTCGCCAACAACCTCCGCGACATCCCCACCGACTCCGTCACCGGCAAACGCACCCTGGCCGTCGTCCTGGGCGCCCCACGCTCACGCAAGTTGTACGCCGCCCTGGTAATCCTCGCCTTCGCCCTGGCCGCCGTCTCCGCGATCGCCACCCCCTGGACCCTCCTCGCCTTCATCGCCGCACCCCTGGCGATCAAGTCGATCCGAGTAGTCCTCAGCGACGCCGTAGGCCCAGCCCTGATCCCAGTCCTCAAAGCCACCGGCCAAACCGAACTCCTCTACGCCATCGGCCTGGCGGTAGGCCTGGCCCTAGGCGGCTGACAGCGGGCAGAAGCGTGGCCTTGAACAGGTTGTGGAGACCTTGAACATGTTATTTCCTGTCTCGGGAACCCACGACTTGTCCGAAGCCCCCACGCGGGCCGGGCGCCGCCTACTCGGGCTCGGTCCAGACGCCGGTGCGGGTGAAGGTTTCGAGGGTGGTGGTGTACGGGGTGATGTCTATGCCACTGGTGCGGAGCCAGGCGTCGTCGTAGTACGTGTTGCCGTAGCGTTCGCCGCTGTCGCAGAGCAGGGTGACGATGCTGCCGCGGGTGCCGGCCTTGCGCATTTCGGCGGCCAGGCGGAGTGAGCCCCACAGGTTGGTGCCGGTGGAGCCGCCAACGAGTCGTCCGGTGACGCGGGAGCAGAAGCGCATCGCCGCAATGGACGCGGCGTCCGGGACCGAGATCATCCGGTCGACGACGCCCAGCACGAACGACGGCTCGACGCGCGGACGGCCGATGCCCTCGATGCGCGACGGTCGCCCGGTGGAGAACTCGTGGTCGCCGGCTTCGAACGCCGGGAAGAACGCCGAGTTCTCCGGGTCGACGACCGCGACCGACGTGTCGTACCGCTGGTAGCGCACATACCGCCCGATGGTCGCCGACGTACCACCGGTGCCGGCCCCGACGACGATCCACGTCGGGATTGGGTGCTGCTCGAGAGACAGCTGCCCGAAGATCGACTCGGCGATGTTGTTGTTGCCACGCCAGTCCGTCGCGCGCTCGGCGTACGTGAACTGGTCCATGTAGTGCCCGCCGGTCTCCTCGGCCAGGCGCTTGGCCTCGCCGTAGATCTGGCCGGAGCGTTCGACGAAGTGGCAGCGGCCGCCGTAGAACTCGATCAGCTCGACCTTCTCGGGGCTGGTCGAGCGCGGCATCACCGCGACGAACGGGAGGCCGAGCAGCCGCGCGAAGTACGCCTCGCTGACGGCCGTGGACCCGCTGGACGCCTCGATGACCGTGGTGCCTTCGTGGATCCAGCCGTTGCAGAGGGCATAGAGGAACAGTGACCGGGCGAGCCGGTGCTTGAGCGAGCCGGTCGGATGGACGGACTCGTCCTTGAGGTACAGGTCTACGCCGGTACCCTCGGGCATCGGGAACACGTGCAGATGCGTGTCCGCGCTGCGGTTCGCGTCGGCATCCACGATCCGGATCGCCTCGGACACCCAGGCGCGCGCTTTGTCGTCCCGCCGGTCGACCTCCCGGCACACCCCGTCAGCCTCACTCATGCGGGCCAGGCTAGGACCTACAGGCCGATTTGAGTATTCCTACGCTCGGTGACCGGGCCCCGCGAGCGGCAGGATCGAGCCCATGATCCCCCTCGGAGCGGTCGAGTTCTCCCCCGGCGACGTCGCCCTGATCCTCGCCGTACTGACGCTCGGCGCCACCGCACTCGCCCTCCCCGCAACCCTCACCTTCGCATGGGTCGGTCACCTGCGGTCCACTCACCACCGAGGCTGGGCAGCGTTCGGATACTGGCTGACAGGTACGGCGATCTGCCTCGCCACGACCGCACTCGCAGCAGGCAAGGGCCTCGGCTGGTGGTCCGTCCCCCTGGGCTGGATCCCGACCCTGTTGCTGGCTGTAGTGCTCAAACCTCGATCGGACCCACAGGCGAGCTAAGTTGGGGGTCCACGACGAGCGGGAAGCAGGGGGAGCGATGAGCGAGAACGGTGATCGGCCGACGCGGCAGCGGGTGACGTTGACCGATATCAGTTCGCGGGCCTGGGAGCACCCTGCGGACCGCGGTGCGCTGGTGGCGCTGCGGCAGCTGAAGGGCTTCGACTACCTGCTGCGGAAGATGTCGGGGATGATCAACGAGCGGGCGTTCCGGCTGCAGTTCCTCGGCTCGTCGATCCGGGTGGACGAGCGGCAGTTCCCGACCATGCACCGGCTCTACACCGAGGCCGGCGCCACGTTGGACGTCCGCCGGCTCCCCGAGCTGTACGTCACCAACAGCCCCATTTGGAATGCGATGACCATCGGCATGGACAGGCCGTTCATCGTGGTGAACAGCGCGCTGCTCCAGGGCATGGACGAGGAGGAACTGCGGTTCATCCTCGGCCACGAGCTCGGTCACGCACAGAGCGGCCACGCGCTGTACCAGTCGCTGCTGCTCTGGCTGATGCGTCTCACCGGCGCGTTCAACTGGATGCCGATCGGCGCGCTCGGGTTCCGCGCGATCGTGGCCGCGCTGCACGAGTGGTCCCGCAAGGCGGAGCTGTCGGCTGACCGCGCCGGTCTGCTCGCGACCCAGGACCCGGCGGTCGCGCTGCGGGTCCAGATGAAGCTGGCCAGCGGCGGTCAGCTCGGTGAGCTCGACACGACGGCATTCCTCGCGCAAGGCACGGAGTACGAGAGCGCCGGCGACCTGCGCGACAGCGTGCTGAAGCTGCTGCTGCTCGAGGCGCAGTCGCACCCGATGGCCGTGAACCGCGCGCACGAGCTGCGCCGGTGGGTCGACGACGGTGAATACACGACGCTCGTGTCCGGCGACTACCCGAAGCGCCAGGACGACGCCACCGCGTCGATGTCGCAGGAGGCGAAGAACGCAGCGAAGTCGTACACTGACGCGTTCGACCGCTCGCAGGACCCGCTCGCCAAGCTGATCCGCGACCTCGGCGACGGCCTCGGCGGCGTCCGCGACTGGGTCTCGGCCAGGTTCCCACCCCGAAACTGACTGGTCTGCCGTCCGGGTCGACTGCGATCCTGTCCGCGTGATCGACATACAGGCCATCGGCCCGGACGACTGGAAGTCCTGGAGCGAGCTCCGGCTCGCCGCGCTGGAGGAAGCACCGTTCGCGTTCGGTTCGCAGCTCGCGGACTGGATCGACGCCCCCGAGGAGCGCTGGCGGGAGCGGCTCAGCGCACCCGGCGGGTACCAGGTGATCGCCTCGATCGACGGTACGCCGGCAGGCATGGCCGGTGGGTTTCCGGCCGACGACCACGCCGAACTGGTGTCGATGTGGGTCGCGCCGGCCGGTCGCGGCAAGGGCGTCGGCAACGCGCTGATGACCGCCATCGAGGACTGGGCCCGCAGCATCGGCGCCGCCGTCCTGAAACTGTCCGTTGTCCCGGGCAACGATCCCGCGCACAACCTCTATCTACGCCACGGGTACGTCGACACCGACGAGCCCGGCGACCTGATGGCCGACGGCGTACGCCGCGAGATCGTCATGCGGAAAGCCCTGTAGACAAAGACGAAGGGCCCGCTTCCCCCCTCCCGGGAAGCGGGCCCTTCGAGCATCAGCAGCACTCAGCCCATGTGGACCGGGGCCTGGCCGTCGTTCGCCAGGTCCTTGTGCTTGATCGACAGGCCGACCAGCGTGATCAGCGCGGCGCCCAGTGCCAGGAACGCCGACCAGACGAACGCCCGGGTGAACCCGTGCGTCGTGGCGAGCGCAGTGAACTGACCCTGCAACTGCTTGATCTGATCCGGCGACTGCCCGGACTCGGCCGCCTTCTGCAGGCCCGGGGCCAGCTCGGCGAACTTGTCCTTGATCGCGCTGGTGGAGATCGTGCCCAGCAGCGCCAGGCCGACCGCACCACCGATCTGCTGCACGGTGTTCAGTACGGCGGATCCGACCCCGGAGTCCTCCGCGGCGACACCACTGACCGCGGTCAGCGTGAGCGGCACGAAGATCAGGCCCATACCGAACGAGAGCACCAGGATGTACGGCAGCAGGTGCGTCCAGTACGTCGAGTCGATCTGGAGCCGGCTGAATCCGAACATGCCCGCGGCAACGAAGACGCCACCGGTACCGGCGATCCAGCGCGGGTCGATCCGCGCCACCAGCGTCGACGCGACCTGGGCCGCGAGCACGATGCCGACGCTGAACGGCAGGAACGAGATACCGGTCTTCAGCGCGCTGTAACCCATGATGCTCTGCACGAAGATGCCCAGGAAGTAGAACATCGAGAACATCGCCGCACCGACGATCAGCATCACGAAGAAGCTGACTCCACGGGTCCGGTTCGCAAGGATCCGGAACGGCATCAGCGCGTGCTTCGACCGGGCCTCGATCGCGAGGAAGATCCCGATCAGCGCCAGACCGCCGAAGATGTACGTCAGCGTGAGCGCGTCGCTCCAGCCGTTGGTCGCGGCGTGCGTCAGGCCGTAGACCAGCGAGGTCAGACCCAGCGTGCCGGTGATCGCACCGGGCAGGTCGAACTTGCCGGACTGCCGGGCCGACTCACCCAGGAACCGGAAGGCCAGTACGGCGACCAGCAGGCCGATCGGCGTGTTGATGAAGAACGTCCAGCGCCAGGACGCCTCGGTCAGCGCGCCGCCCAGGATCAGACCGACGGCAGCGCCCGCACCGGACATCGCGGCGTACACGCCCATCGCCCGGTTGCGCTCCTTGCCGGCCGGGAACGTCGTGGTGATCAGCGCGAGCGCGTTCGGCGAGGCCGCCGCGGCCGCGAGACCCTGCAGGATCCGGCTGACCAGCAGCACGCTCTCGCTCTGCGCGATACCGCCGACGAACGACGCCAGGCCGAACAGGACGACGCCGAACACGAAGACCTTGCGGCGACCGAGGATGTCACCGATGCGGCCGCCGAGCAGCAGCAGACCGCCGAAGGCCAGCGCGTACGCGTTGACCACCCACGGCAGCGACGCGTCGCTGAAACCGAGCGCGCCCTTGATGTGCGGCAGCGCGATGTTGACGATCGTGCCGTCCAGCACCACCATCAGCTGCGCCATGCAGATCAGCGCCAGCGCGATACCGAGATTGCGGTGACCGTGGCCGTCGGGCTCACCGACCGCGTCGGTCGGCCTGCCTTCCGGCGGATCGGCCTTGATGACTTCTTCGGACATAAGAGAACTTCCCCTCTGGGCAGACTGTCTTGCTTTGTCGCGGACCGGCCCCTCACCGGTCAGCTCACCTGCGACCCCCGCGCCGCAGGCAGGATCACGTTGTCGATCACTCGGAGGATCAGGTCGTCGGTCGGCTCGACGCCGAGGATGTAGGCGTGGTGGATGATCACCGCGGGCAACGTCACTGACAGCAGGTCGACGTCGACGCCCGGCGCGATCTCGCCGCGCTCGACGGCACGCTCGTACACCTTGTTGGTCAGGGCCTGCCGGGGCGCCAGGAAGCGCTCACGGAAAGCCTTCTGCAGCTCGTCGTCGCGATGCAGCGCGGTCAGCAGACCGGCGATCACCGACATCGGAAGCTCGTCGGTGAAACCGCCCTCGCCGCAGGCCATCGAGACCAGGTCGCCGCGCAGGCTGCCGGTGTCGACCTCCTCCGGCATCGGGCACCCCTTGGCCCGGCTGATCGCGTCGACGACCAGCTCCGCCTTGGTGGACCAGCGCCGGTACAGCGTGGCCTTGCTGGCCTTCGCCGCCGTCGCCACCGCGTCCATGGTCAGCCGGTCGTAGCCGAGCTCGGCCACCACCGCCACGGTCGCATCGAGGATCTCGTCCTCACGACCACCCTCGACCCGCGGCCGCTGCCGTACGCCTACGTTGTCCACCTTCATCACCCTGTGTAGCTACAAAACCACCGATAGAACGAAACTGTTTCGTTTCATCCATCACTCTACGACTCATGTGAAGGGATGCACAAAGGATTTTGCGGAGATTACGCCAGTGGCATAAGTCACTCTCCGTACCAGTTGCTCACTGGTACGGCGCGCTTGAGCAGTAGAACAGGGCCCGCTAAGTGGGGGCTGTGAACAAGAACTGGTGGCTATGAACAGGAAATTGCCTGTTCAAAGCCACCAGGTACTGTTCACGCCCACCGCGGGTGCGGGAGGCGGAGGTGAGG
Organism: Kribbella pratensis; assembly: GCF_004365355.1. Taxonomy (GTDB): domain Bacteria; phylum Actinomycetota; class Actinomycetes; order Propionibacteriales; family Kribbellaceae; genus Kribbella. The sequence goes on from NZ_SODP01000004.1 coordinate 78,000, forward strand.
AGACGTGGGTCAGTCGTCGTCTTCGGCGGTGCGAGCCTGCTCCAGGCGCTGCGAGATGTTCGCGGCGCGGGTCTCGATCTTGCCGGCCAGCCGTTCACGGGCGGCGCGCAGGACGAAGATCGACAGGATCGACGAGATGATCAGGGCGACCAGGAGCAGCGGGAAGATCGTCAGCCAACTGTGCAGCGCGAACCAGAGCACGGCGAAGCAGGCGGCGAACAGCGCCGCCCGCAGGCCGGTGTAGATCGCGAACTCTTTCATCTCAGACCCCAGCGTAGGAGTGCAGGCCGGAGACCAACAGGTTGACGCCGACGAAGTTGAAGATGAAGACGAACCAGCCGACGATCGCGATCGTCGCGGCCCGGCGGCCACGCCAGCCGGCGGTCGCGCGGGCGTGCAGGTAGGCGGCGTACACCACCCAGGTCACCAGCGACCAGACCTCCTTGGGGTCCCAGCCCCAGTACCGGCCCCAGGCGTGCTCGGCCCAGATCGGACCGGCAACCAGTACGCCGAACGTCCACAGCGGGAACGCGAACGCGAGCACCTTGTACGCCGTACCGTCCATCGCCTCGGCGGTCGGGAGCCGGCGTAGCGATGCGGACATCGAGCCGCCCTCGAGGACCTTGCGCTCGGCGCGGGCCTTGACGAGGTACAGGACGGAGACCAGGCCTCCGACCGTGAACGCACCGCCGGAGATCGCGGCGGCGGAGACGTGGATGACGAGCCAGTACGAGTGCAGCGCCGGGACGAGCGGGCCGGCCGGCGTGTAGAGCGCGAGGGAGGCCAGACCGAGTACGGCGGAGATCACGAAGGTCACGCCGAGGCCGAGCCACTGCAGCTTGTACTTCTGCACGAAGATCAGGTAGACGATCGCCACGGCGAGCGACGCGGTGATGGAGAACTCGTACATGTTCCCCCACGGCACCCGCCCCGCCGCCAGCCCGCGGGTCACCACACCACCCAGGTGAAGAACGAACGCCAACCAGGTCAGCAACAACCCGATCCGACTGGCGGCATCCAGCCGCTCGGAGGCGACGCCTTCGGCGCCGGAAGTGGAGGGGCCGGCCGCGCCGGAGCCAGAGCCGGTCGAGACCGAGGCGGCGCCGACCTCGGCCGGCGACGCGGCGGAGCCGACCAGCACCTCGGCGTCCGCTTCCTGCTCCACAGCGGCCTTTGCGACAGCGGTCCGCCCGAGGGCCCACTCCATGGCGTGGGAGATCAGGGCCAGGACGTAGATCACCGTGGCGGTCGGGATCAGCAGGTTGGAGACTTGTGCGTAGGTCTCCGGGCTCATGGCTGCTCCTCTTTGCTCGGGCCGGCGGGTCTCAGACTCTTGGTGATGGCGTGGATCTCGTCGCCGAGGCCGCGTTCGGGGCCGCGGTCCAGACCGGCGACCTCGACAACGGTACGCCCGTCCTCGTCGCGCACGCGCACCCAGGTACGCCGCGGATGCACGAACAGCGAGCCCATCAGCCCGAGGATCGCCAGCAGGATGCCCGCCAGCGCCAGATCCGTCCCGGGAGTGTGGCTGACCTGCAGCTTCACCCATCGGCTGTATCCGTCGAACGTGATCGACCCGGCCTTGTCCGGCAGCGGGACGGTCTGCCCGGGCGCGAGCTGGAACCGCCACTTGTCGCCGTTCTGCTGGAACTGCGTCAGCTTGGTCTTGTCCAGCTGGTACACCGACTCCGGCTTCCCGGTCTCCGGCTGCGGCCGGCCGTAGTACCCGGTCATCACCAGCTCCGGGTTCAGGTCGTCGGGGAAGACCGACACCGGACCGTCCGGGCCGATCACCGCGGTCGGCAGGAAGAACCCTTCGAAGCCGAGCGTCATCGGTCGCGCGTCCGGTGCCTTGATCACGCCGAACGACGAGAAGTTCGAGTCCTGCGGCAGGAACGGCGCCGGCCCGGAGAACGCGACGTTCCCCTGCCCGTCCTTCACCGTCACCCGCGGCGCGTACCCGTGCCCGAGCAGGTAGACGCTGCTGCCGTCCAGCTTCAGCGGATGGTTGACCTGCAGCTCGTACGACTTCTCCGGCGCGTCCGGCGTCTCCTGGTAGGCCAGCTGCGCCTTGAACTCCCGCGCCGCACCCTTCTGCGGCCCGTCCTCCTGGAACTTCACCTGGAAGTCCTTGACGGTCAGCGAGAACGGCGGCAGGTCGTCGTCACCGCTGAACGCGCGCCCCGGCGTGAAGTCGTCGTACTGCGCGACCGTGTTCGAGAAACCGTTGCCCACGACAACCAGCACCGAGCCGCGGTACCCGAACAGCGAACCCCACGCGACGCCGACCAGCGCGAGGATCAGCGAGAAGTGGAAGAGCAGGTTGCCCGCCTCGCGCAGGTAACCACGCTCCGCGCCGACCGCGCCGTCGTACGCCTGCACGCGGAAGCGGCGCTTGCGCAGCTCGCGGGTCGCGGCCTCGAGTACGCCGTCCCCACCGTCGACCTCGAACCGTTCGTACCCGGGCAGCCGGTTCAGGTTCCGCGGCGGTTTCGGCGGCCGGGCCCGCAAGCCCTTCGCATAAACAGACAGCCGCGGTACGACGCAACCGATCAGCGAGATGAACAGCAGCAGGTAGATCGCGGAGAACCATGCCGACTTGTAGACGTCGAACAGCCCGAGCTTGTCGTAGATCGGCCCGAGCGTCTTGTGCGCCGCGAGGAAGTCCGAGACCTTGATCGGGTCGATCGGCGTCTGCGGGACGAGCGAGCCGGGCACCGCGCCGAGCGCGAGCAGGAACAGCAGCACCAGCGCGGTCTTCATCGAGGTCAGCTGCCGCCAGGTCCACCGCAACCAGCCGACCAGTCCCATCGCCGGCGGTGTCGGCGGCTCCTCGGGCTTCGAGGACGCCGCGATCCGGTCCTTGACGTCGCTCATCTCAGACCGCCGATCCGAAGTTGGCGACCCACTGCCGCAGGTCCGCGGTCATCGCATCCCACACTCCCGTCAGCAGCAGCAGTCCCACCGCGATCATCAGTACGCCGCCGATCCGGATCACCAGCAGCTGGTGCTTGCGGACCCACGCCACCGCGCCCAGCATCCGCCGGAACGCCAGGCCTGAGACGATGAACGGAATGCCGAGCCCGAGGCTGAACACCAGCGCCAGCACCGCGCCCCGCCCGCTGCTGCCCTGGGTGGTGGCCAGCGTCATCACGGTCCCGAGCGTCGGACCGATACACGGAGTCCACCCGAATCCGAACAGTACGCCGAGCAATGGCGCCGCCGCGATCCCGACCGCGGGAACCCGGTGCACCCGGAGGTCCCGCTGCATGAAGCCGAACCCGCCGAGGAAGACGATGCCCAGCACAACGGTCAGTGCGCCGAGCACCCGCGTGATCGCGGTCTGGTGATCGATCAGCAGATCACCGGCCTTGCCGAAGACCACGCCGGTCAGGATGAACACCGCGGAGAACCCGGCCACGAACAACGCCGTACCGGCCAGCATCCGGCCGCGCTTCGCCGAGTCCAGCTCGGCTGCGGACAGACCGGTGACGTAGGACAGGTAACCGGGCAGCAGCGGTACGACGCACGGCGAGAAGAACGAGATCGCTCCGGCGAGCACCGCGATCGGCAGTGCTACCAGCATCGAACCCGTCATCGAGTCGGCGAACCACTGTCCCATCAGCTCAACCGGCGTCCTTGACCATGCCGAGCAAAGTCTGTTTGGTGACTTCGCCGACCACCCGCCCGGCGACCTTGCCGGTCTTGTCGATCACCAGCGTGGTCGGGATGGCGGCCGACGAGATCTGGCCGCGGAACCGCAGCAGGCCCTTGCCGTCCGGGTCGTAGAGGTTCGGGTACGGCACCGCGAACTCCTGGACGAACTTCTTCGCCTGGGCCTGATCGAGGTCGCGCGTGTTCAGCCCGATGAACTGCACCGACGGACCGAGCTCCTTCGACGCCGCGACCAGATCAGGCGCTTCCTTGCGGCACGGCGGGCACCACGAGCCCCAGACGTTCAGTACGACGACCTTGCCGGTGTGGTCGGACAGCGTCCAGGTCTTCCCGTCCAGCGTCTTTCCGGTGAGCTCCGGAGCAGCCTTCCGGTCGCCGGCCGCGAACACCGACACGTTGCCGTTGCCGCTGACGAAGCCCGACTGGCCCTGCCGGTTCTGCGAGGCCTGCTGACCCGAGCTGCACCCCGCGACGAGGAGCAGACCGGCCACGGCAACCGCCGTACGACGGATCATCACGCACCGCCGACGAACTTCTTCGGAGGCTTGACCGGCAACAGGTCCTTCGCGGGCTCCGAGTATCCGACCGAGACGATCTGGTCGCCGTGGAAGGTGAACGACGTCAGGCTGGCCAGGCTGCACTGGCGCTTGCGCGGGTCGTGCAGCATCCGTCGACCCTCGATCGCGGACCGGACGGTCCAGATCGGCAGTTGATGCGACACGATCAGCGCCTCGTGCCCGGCGGCCTTCTCCCGGGCCGTCTCGATCGCGTCGCGCATCCGCCGGACGATCTGCTGGTACGGCTCACCCCACGACGGCTTCCAGGGATTCCGCAACAGCCACCAGGCGCTGGGCCGGCGCAGTGCACCGTCGCCGACGCCGAACTTCTTGCCCTCGAACAGGTTCGCCGCCTCGATCACCCGCTCGTCGATATCGGGGGTGAGCCCGAAGACCTTGGCGATCGGCTCCATCGTCTCCTGGGCCCGCTCCAGCGGCGAGCTGACCAGGTGCACGATGTCGCGGTTCTTGACGTGCTCGGCCACGCGCTCGGCCATCGTGCGGCCGAGCTCGGACAGGTGGAAGTCGGGGATCCGGCCGTACAGCACGCCGGTCGGGTTGTGCACCTCGCCGTGACGCATCAGGTGCACGACCGTCGTTTCGGTCACCGCTGTCCCTTCAGTCTTGTACTGCGGCTGCCGCCCGAGCAGCCGGGGCGAGAGCCGACTCCAACGCGGCCAGCGCGTCGTCGTCGATGGCCGCACTGACAAACCAGGCCTCGAAGGCGCTCGGCGGCAGGTAGACGCCGGCGTCCAGCATGGCATGGAAGAACGCCGTGAACCGGGGCAGCACCTGAGCGTTGGCACCGGCGAAGTCCCGGATCTCGGCAGGTCCCTCCGAGGACTCCACGAAGAAGACGCTGAAGAGGTTCCCGGCCGCCTGGATGACGTGCGGCACACCTTCCTTGTCCAGCGCGGTCGACACCAGCCGCTGGATCGTGAGCGACGTCTCATCGATCTTGGCGTAGACCTCGTCGGTCGCCAGCCGCAGCGTGGTCAGACCGGCCGTGGTCGCGATCGGGTTTCCGGACAGCGTCCCGGCCTGGTAGACCGAGCCCTCGGGGGCCAGGTGAGCCATCACATCGGCCCGGCCGCCGAACGCCGCGGCCGGGAAGCCGCCGCCCATCACCTTGCCGAAGGTCATCAGATCCGGCTGCACGCCGTCGACGCCGTACCAACCCGAGCGGGTGATCCGGAAGCCGGTCATCACCTCGTCGGAGATGAACAGCGCGCCGTTCTCGCGGCAGGCCTGCGCCAGGAAAGCGTTGAAGTTGTCACGCGGCGGGACGACGCCCATGTTGCCGGGCGAGGCCTCCGTGATCACGGCCGCGATCTGGTCGCCGTACTCCGCGAACGCCGCAGTGACGGCGGCCTGGTCGTTGTAGGGCAGCACGATCGTGTCGGCCGTGGTCGCCTCGGTGACCCCCGGCGTACCGGGGATGCCCAGCGTGATGACACCGGAACCGGCCTGGGCCAGCAGTGCGTCCACATGTCCGTGGTAGCAGCCGGCGAACTTGATGATCTTGGCGCGACCGGTGAACCCGCGGGCCAGCCGGAGCGCGGACATGGTGGCCTCGGTCCCGGACGACACCAGCCGGACCTTGTCCACCGGCGTCCGGGCGACGATCTCCTCACCGAGCAGCACCTCGGTCTCGGTCGGCGTCCCGTACGACGTACCCCGGGCGACCGCGGCCTGGACGGCGGCGATCACCTCCGGGTGAGCGTGTCCGAGCAGCAGCGGACCCCACGAGGAGACCAGGTCGAGGTAGCGGTTGCCGTCGACGTCGGTCATGTGACATCCGTCACCAGATGCCATGAATCGCGGTACGCCGCCGACGGCGCGGAACGCCCGTACGGGAGAGTTGACCCCGCCCGGGGTGACGGCGGAGGCCCTGTCGAAGAGCGCGGCGGACTGTTCTGTGTGTGCGGGCACGCCGGACATTCTCCCCGACCGGCCACGCGGGCCGGTGGGCAGGGCGGTCCGAATTACACGGGTGGATCGTGCGCAGGGGGTTCACAGGCGCTTTGTTACGCGCCAGTATGGGTACCCGGTAACCGCACGTACACGGTCTCGTCCGGCGCGTAACCCACGCAACGGGGCGGACGTTAGACCTATTACGACGGCGACCGGGAAAGACACAAAGACTGTCCGCAGCGTGGGGCCGGGCTGGTCGATGAGTCACGGAGGGGAATCATCGATGGCGAAGGGCAAGCGCCGCGCCACGGGTAGCGGCTGGCGTCAGGTGGCGCCGCTGATCCCGGTGGCGTTGTTCGCGAGCGCATTCACCGTCAGTGCCACGGATGATCCGGCGGTCGCGACGGCGTCGCTGGAGCAGGGTCTGTCCGGAGGTAACTCGGTCGTCGTTCCGAAGCAGCCGATCTCCCAACCGGCCAACGTGCCGCAGCCGGGCGTCGTCGGTCCAGGCGTCGATCCTGGCGAGCAACCGACCCAGGTGGTCTCCGGCCTGTCGAAGAACGGCATCCCCAACGCCGCACTGAAGGCGTACTCCCGGGCCCAGCAGGTGCTGGCCCAGGCCGACCCGTCCTGTCACCTGCCCTGGACGCTGGTGGCTGCGATCGGCCGGGTCGAGTCCAACCACGGCCGCTTCGGCGGCAACGCGCTGAACTCCCAGGGCGTCGCGGTTCCCGGCATCTACGGTCCGCGGCTGGACGGGTCGTCCGGGATGGCCCGGATCTCCGACACCGACGCGGGCGCGTTCGACGGCGACGGGGCGTTCGACCGCGCGGTCGGCCCGATGCAGTTCATCCCCGGCACCTGGCGAGCCATGGGAGTGGACGGCGACGGCGACGGCGTGCGGAACCCGCAGGACATCGACGACGCAGCCATGTCGACCGCGGTGTACCTGTGCTCCGGCAAGACCGACCTGTCCAACCCCTCCGACCTCAACGCGGCCGTGCTGCGCTACAACCACTCCCAGCAGTACGTCGACCTCGTGGTCAGCATCGCCAAGGCGTACGCCGGCGGCAGCTGGATCGCGGTCGGCAACGGGACCTCCGGTGACGACGTCGACGACGCCGGGAAGCAGCTCGGCGGCGGCGACATCAACGCGCCGTCGGACAAGAACCTGCCGAAGACGATCGACCTCCCGACACCGCCGCCCTCGGTGATCACGACGCCGACGGACGAGCGGGACGAGACGCGGCCGACGGTCGTGCCGACGCAGCGCCCGACGTCGAAGCCCACGTCCGACAAGCCGACGTCGAAGCCGACGCCCGGTAAGCCGACCACGACCAAGCCGACGTCGAAGCCGACCACTCCGACCACCACGACGCCCGGGGTCGCGACCCTGACGACCGCGGCGGGCCTGATCGTCGGCACGGTCGGCTCCACGGTGGGCCAGCTGCAGGCGGCCACGACGTACTGCCAGTCCGAGATGGCGAAGGTGACGATCACCAAGCCGACCCAGGACCAGTTGCAGAAGTGCGTGACCGCCTACCAGACCGGTGGGGCGAAGGCGGTCGATCAGGTCATCCGAAACCTGCTGTCCCTGCTCGGACTGCTGGGCGTTCTGGGTGGAGGCATCCTCGGGAGCTGATCCCCCACAGACCGGCGCGCCTGCCCCCACCCCTCCCTAGGCGCGCCCCTGGCGACGCCACGGAGCACATCCCCCCGGCTTCGTGGCGTCGCCTTTTTAACGATCAGACGCAGCTAACGATCAGACGCAGCTAACGATCAGATGCAGCTAACGATCAGAGCGCCCAGGCTTTGTCGATGGTCTGGGTGATGCTGTTGCCGATCAGGTCCTTGGCCGTCACCCGGATGCTCGGGTAGGAACCGGCCGGAACCTTCGCCCGGACAGCGCCTCCGATCCCGCTGAGCGACAGCTTCTGCCAGGTCTTCCCGTCGAAGGAGATCTCAGCCGTCGTACGGAAGATCCCCAGGCCGTGCACGCCAGGCTGGTACCGCGGCGTGAGCTCGAGCCATCCATTGGTGTGCTTGTAGTCGACCTGCACCAGCGGGAGCACCGCCCGGGTCTTCGTCGGCACCGAGAGGAAGTGCCACGTCGTGTGCGTCGACGTCGACGTGGTCGCCCAGCTGTTCGGACCGCGCTTCTGGTCCAGCGTCAGGTCGTACCACGCCGCCCGCGCCGGTACCGCCCACTGCGCCACCGACCAGTCGGCACTCCCCAGCTGCACGCCGTTGCTGCTGAGCTTCATGCTCGTCACATCGCCGCGATCACCCCAGCCGAACACGCTCCGATCGCCGCTCACATACTGCGGAATCGCGATCCGCAACGCATTCTCGAACCGCGCCGGCGGCCAACCCTGTGCCACGTCCCCGGCGGAATCCGACAACCCAGGGACGGCCGGCCGCATCAGCGATTCCCACCAACCACGCGTGACCTGCTCGCCCGGACGGTACGAGCGCGGGATCGTCGACTCGTACCCGCTCTCGTTCCACTCCCCTGCCGAGGTCGTCTCGTCCCAGGTCACGCCCTTGAGATCGGTGACGAGGTAGTCGGTACGGCTCACCGGACCGGTCACCAATCGGGTCGAGGTCAGCCCGGTGCTGATCCCGGGCAGATGTGCGATCCGCTGGTCGGTGTGAAGGAACCACGCGTCGTTGCGCTGGAAGTTCGTGGTCACCACGGCCGGGTGCATCTTCGCAACGTCGTATGTCAGCGGGCCCTTGACCGTCGACGGTCCGATCGCGACGTCGTACCGGTAGGTGCTGTCGAGGACGCCGCTCAGCTTGAGCGAGACAGGGCCTTTCGCGAGCGTGCCCAGTAGTTGCTTGCCCTGTTCGGAGCGCAGCAGGTAGAGCGGGATGTCTTCCTCGGTCCCGGTCGACCAGAAGCCGGGCGCCTCGTTGTAGAGGAACACCACCTTCGCACCGGCCGCCTTCGCCGCCTGCACCTGTGCGGTCGTGTCGTCCGGCGACGTCCAGCGGATCAGCGCGATCTTGCCCTTGGCGCCGCTCAGCTCCGCCGGCGTACCGTCGCCGCCGTTGTACAGCGGGAGGTTCTCGTTGCCGACGTACACGGTCCGGGAGGAACCCGGGCCAGGCGTCGGCAGCCGGCCGGCGCCCGGTACGTCGACGGTCAGCTGCGGCTGGGCGAGGTCCCAGCGCTGCACGACCTGGAAGGTGCCATTGGCAACCTTCCCGAAGTCTTGCACGTAGATGCCATTGGCAACCTTTCCGTCGAATCCCCAGCCGGACACGGCATCCCGGTCGCCGACCTTCCGGTGCCAGGCAATCCCGATGCTGTGCGCGTCGGCCGGCCGCGGCGTCTTGATCGTCACCTTGTGCGCGGTGCGGGCGTCGAACGTGAACGTACGGTCGCTGCCGATCCACTCGTCCGGATCGCCGAGCAGCGTGATCGAGTTCGCCCAGTTCGCCTCGTCACCGCCCACGGCGTACGCCATCACGCTGTACCGCCCGGTCGGTACGTCGAGGGTGCGGCTGCCGTTCTCGTCGAAGGCGATCGCGTTGACGTCACCGGTGTCCTGGTTCCACAACTGCACGCCGCTCGCGCCGGCCTCGGTGGTCGCAGGCTTGCCATCGCGGCCGATCGCCTTCACCGTCACCTGGTTCAGCCGACCACCGGCGGCAAATCCGATCCCGGTGCGGACCGACTCACTTCCGGCCGCCATACCAAACCGTATGGTATGGGCGGTCAGTGTGCCGGCGTAGTTGGCGGGTTGGGTCCTGGCGAGGTTCAGCGTGACCAACGCGGAGGCGGAGCCGTGCGCCGGGACAGTCAGGCGGGACGGGCTCACCGAGACGGCGGCCTTGACGCCAGCCGCGGACCGTACGTCGACGGACAGGTCGAGGCTCACCGCGCGGTTCGAGCTGTTGCGGTAGGCAACCTTCCGTCCGACCGGCGCGGGTGCGGCCGGGCCTGTCCAGGAGAGGTCGCCGAAGAACAGGTTGGCGGCGTCCGGGAGGACCTTCGGGTCGAGTGCGTTCGGGATGTCGATCCGGCCGAGGCCTTGCTGGTCGGTGCGGGCGCCGGCGGACGGGACCGCGGTCGAGGCCAGCGCGGCCTTCAGCTGCGGACCGGTCCAGTCGGGGTGGCGCTCGGCCAGGATCGCGGCGGCGCCGGCCACGTGCGGCGTCGCCATCGACGTACCGCTCATCGCGGTGTAGTACTGGCCGAGGATGTGGCCCTGCGCGGTACCGGCGGCTCGTGCCGCGGGGATCTCGACGCCCGGCGCGGTCACCTCGGGCTTCAGCGCGCCATCGCCGAGGCGCGGGCCACGGCTGGAGAAGCTCGCGAGGCTGTCATCGCGGTCGACCGCCCCGACGGTCAGGGCCTCGGAAGCCGCGCCCGGAGAGCCGACGGTTTCCTCGGCGCCGGAGTTGCCGGCCGCGATGACGAACAGGGTCCCGCTGGACTTCGACAGCCGGTCGACGGCCTCGCTCATCGGGTCGGTGCCGTCCGACGGGAGGCCGCCGAGGCTCATGCTGACGACCTTCGCGCCCTGCTGGACGGCCCACTCCATACCGGCGATCGCCTCGGAGTCGTAGCCGCCGCCGCTGTTGTCGAGCACCTTGCCGATCAGCAGCTCCGCGCCGGGCGCAACGCCCTTCCGCTTGCCGCCGGACGCAGTACCGAGGCCGGCGACGATCGAGGCGGTGTGCGTGCCGTGGCCGTGCAAGTCCTGGACCGCCTCGTCCGGGACGAAGCTCTCCGACGCGACGACCTGCTTGGCGAGGTCGGGGTGCCCGGTGTCGTACCCGGTGTCGAGCACGGCCACCTTGACGCCGTGGCCGTCGTACCCCTGCTTCCAGGCGGTCGGCGCACCGATCTGCTGGTTCGACTGGTCGTCAGTGGCGTGGGTGCGGCCGTCGAGCCAGATCTTGGTGACCTGGCCGGTCTTGAAGGTGGTCGGACCGCTGATGCCGTCCCAGAACGCCTTGGCGTCGGACTTCTGCACGGTGACCGCGCTGCTTCCGACGCTGGTCAGCGTACGGCGGAGGGTCGCGGCCGCGGGTGCGGTTGGCGCGCTGCGCAGGGTGGGCGGCGCGGTGAGGAGGAGGGGCAGCCGATCGCTGCTCGCGTCGTCGTACCCCTGCGCAGCGAGTTCGGTGAGGTTGAAGAGCCGCTTGTCCAGGCGGCCCGCGGTGAGCAGCGGGTAGGCCTCGGACGGGATCAGGCTGAGCTCACCGTCAAACGTGCCGAAGTAATACGGCTCGTCGTCGGTCAGCCGGGCCGATACCTGCCCGTCGGCGCTCGTGGTCAGCTCGGCGACATCGCCGGTGACGAGCGTGATCCGCTTGACCGACGCGCCCGGCGTCGGGTTGACGGTGCCGGCCGGCTGGGCGGCACCGGGCGGGGCGGCGTGTGCCGGGGTGGTCGTCAGCAGCAGGGAACTGACGACCACCGCGGCAAGCAGGCCGGACGCGGACCGGGACGATCGGGGAAACACTGCGGGACACCTCCCGATGCCCCGACCCACGCGAGGCCATCAGCGGGAGCCTCACAGTTGCCCCGGGCCCCAGTCCACCGGTCCCGCTGACGAACACCCGCCATGACCGATTCCAGCCACCTTGAGCACGCACCAACCACACCACCCGCGGAGAAGTGGTTGACGGGTGCCCAAGGTCAGGCGAAGCGCTTCGCGACGTTCTCCACGCGCTCGAGCAGGTCCAGGTCGTACGCGACGCCGGGGATGTAGAAGATCACGTAGTCGGCGCCGGCCTCGAGTGCTGCGTCCACCTTGTCCGCGATCTCGTCCTCGGTGGCGATGAAGTTGTCGTTGTCGAACTTCTCCCGGTTCATCGGGCCGACCGCCTTCTCGGTCGCCTTCTGCGGGTCGTCACCCTTGTCGATCGGGAACACGTTGAGCCCGGTCGACTTGATGATCTCGTCGTAGTCGCGACCGACCTTGCGGCAGTGCTCGCGGAGGATGTCGCACTTCTCCTTGATCACCTCGGGGTTACCCCCGCCGATGTTCGCGGCGTCGCCGTACTGCGCGACCAGCTTCAGCGTCACCTTCGGGCCGCCGCCGCCGATCCAGAAGCTCGGGTGCGGCTTGCGGACACCCTTCGGCTCGTTGATCGGCGCGTCGATCGAGTAGTACTTGCCGTCGTAGACCGGCTTGTCCTCGGTCCACATCTTGTAGATGATCTCGGTCGCCTCGCGGAACGCGGCCATCCGCTGCGGGACGTCGGTCCACTCGTAGCCGTAGGCCTTCCACTCGTGCTCGTACCAGCCCGCGCCGATCCCGGCGTACAGGCGGCCGTGGCTGGCGACGTCGACGGTGGACGCGATCTTCGCGTACAGCGACGGGTTGCGGTACCCGTTGCAGCCGACCATCTGGCCGATGTTCACCCGCTTGGTATCGCGGGCCAGCGCCGCGGTCGCGCTCCAGCACTCGAACGTGGTGTTGTCACTCGGCTCCGGCACCGTGTGGAAGTGGTCGAAGAGCCAGATCGAGTCCCACGACTGCTCGTCGGCGCGCTTGGCGACGTCCGTCATCGCCTCCCACTGCTCGATCGGATCAGCGATCTGGGCCAGATCCATCTTCCAGCCTTGCGGGACGAATACCCCGAAACGTGTAGTCATGCCGCCATCCTTTCCGGGGATGGCGGTATCGGTCCATCACTACGAGTACTGAATTTGCACTCAATCGGACCACTACAGCTTCTTAATCCACTGTGGGAATCACTGTGTGACTCACCGGGCGCTCAGGACGCCCGCTCCGACGCCGGGGCCGGGGCGGTGGACCGCTCGGGCGGCGAGGATCGCGTTCAGGGCGACCGGTGCGATTCGTCCGCCGAACTCCTGCCGGGTCAACGCCGCGACACCGGCTGCGGTCGGCGCGGAGGCCGACGTACCGAAGAAGCGGCAGTTGCCGGTGACCGTCGTCGGACAGGTTCCGGAGCCGAAGCCGCCGGCGCCGCTGACCGAGACACCATCAGCCGCCAGCCAGTAGGGCGCGGGGAAGCTGATCGATCCGGGTCCGGGGATGCCGCGGCACGGACCGGGCTTGCCGCCCGGGCACCGCGTCGTGGTGAGGAGCTGCGTCGGACCGGCCGCGCTGTACGACTCGAGCGGCGCGGTCGCCGGGTCGGTGGACACGCTGGCGTTGACGGCGCCCGCGCTGGTGGCGAAGCCGATGTAGTTCGAGTCCGGGTTCATCGAGCCGGCGCGCTCCGGCGGGTCGAGGGTCTGCACGCCGGCCGAGAGGGCACGCCAGCGCAGGTCGAGCGTCGGTGCCTTCCGCGCCGAGGAGGTGCCCTGTACGTCGACCACGAGCTTGACGGCCTGCGGTGCGTTCGTCAGGTTGTCGTACTCGAACTGCTCGATCGTGTCGCCGACGCCGTTCGCCTGGACGCCGGTACTCGACTTGAGGCACTTCGTACCCGTGCTGTCCATCAGGTACAGGTTCAGGTCGGTGAAGCCGCCCTGGCCCGCGGTCGGGTAGATCGCCCGCGGCTCGCTCCACTGCAGTGTCGGCATCACCGCGGCGCCGGGCAGCAGGTTCAGGTCGTACGTCGTGTCGTCGCCGCGCAGCTTCACCACGTTGTCCGGGGCGTCCGGGCAGCCGTTGAACGGGCCGGTGACGCCGTCCGGGCCCTTACCCGTGCCGACCGCCGCGACGCGCGGGGCGTGCCGGGCACCGAGGTTGCCGGCCGACGAGCTGACCCAGATCCCGCGCTTGGCGAGTGCTTCCGCGGTGGCAGCGCCGAGGCCCTGCTGGAACGCGGGCTCGTCGTCCAGCGCGATGTCTTCGGCGATCATCGTCACGCCGGCGTTGGCCAGGATGTGGAAGGCCTCGAAGTAGTCGGCGTTGGTCACGCCCGTGCTGGCGAACGCGAGCCGCGCGTCCGGCGCCATGTCGTGGATGATCTCCATCATCGCCGTACCCTCGTCGTCCGTGTACTCCGCAGCTTGTCTGAGGACCTGGACGTTCGACGGCAGCTCACCCGCGGCGACCGCATCGGCGAGGTGGTCGACATCGCCGGAGATCACGCCGACCCTCTGGCCTTTGCCGGTGAGACCGCGCGCCTGCGCCGCGTCCGCCTTGTGCAGCTGGACGCCTTCGGCGGTGACGGGGCCGACGTCGACGGCCGGTCGGAGCGCGGGCCGCAGGGCAGTCACCCAGTCGAGCGCAGCGACCGCGTCAAGCTTGTCGTACGGGACCGATGCGGACACGAGGCCGGTGTTCGGGAGGCCGGCAACCGACTTGAAGTCGGCGGAGTTCTTCTCGACCGTGACACCGAGTGCGGTGAGCGCTGCCTCCTGCGCGGCGGTTACGGGCGCGGCGGCGTACACCTGAACGCCGAGGCGACCCGGCTTCTCCACGCTCAATGCCCGCGGCTGCACGCCGGCCGACTTGCCCTTCGCCGCCGCAGCCGCGCTGTTCGCAGCGTCCCGCAGCATGCTCGGGACTTTTGCCGACGCGGCCGACGCCGCCGACGCGGCCGACGCTGCTGGGTCCTGCGATGACGCCGCGGACGCGGGTGACACCACCGCAACCACAGCCATCGGAACGATCAGCGCCACGCTGCTCAGCACATAACGAAGCTTCATGGAGTCCCTCCCCGTCGTCGCCGGGACCACAGTCACCCACCCACCAACCAACTGTCCAGACTTCGCGTCCTAACCCGCACCGACTCAAGGGAGAACTCTCATCGACAAGTTCGAGCAGTTGTTCACGACAGCCGCACCACAAATTGCGCAAGGCACCCATCAGCGCGAGGAACCACCCAAGGCTGGCGGACGCTGGCCCCTCAGCGTCGTACTGCGACCTCCGCAGGACTGTGCCCTCGCACACGCGCTGGACGCGCTGACAACCGATGCAGCGGCACTGGCCGGTCCAGGCCACTGGGAGACCGGCCAACTCGGCTCGGCCCACCTGACCGTCCGCGCCCTCGAACCAAGGCGCGACGTGATTCCCCCAGGCGATCCCACCCTCACCCGCTACCAGTCGGCTCTCCACCGCGCGACGAAAGCCAGCACCTGGCCCGTCCGCTTCCAGGTCACCGGGCTGACCCTCACCCCAGGCACGGTCATGGCCTGCGCCAAGCCACTGGACCCCTTCCTCTTCAGCAGCCGCCTCACCACCGAGCTGGGTCCGGACGCCTGGTACGAACCCGAGCCTCGCGACATCTGGTATCTCAACCTGCTGCACTTCACGACCGACATCGCGAAGCCGGACGAGCTGATCGACTGGGTGGCCGCCCGCCGGCATCTGGCCGTCGGCACGACCACGATCGCCGTACCGGAGCTCGTCCGCGCCGACCATCACGCCGGCCCGCGGCCGCATATGCGCCTGACGCCTGTGAGAGCGCTCTAGTTCCGGAACCGGTGAGGTCTTGACCGGTGGGGTGGGAGGGCTGAGAGTCGGGGCCGAACGCGGGTGTGAGGCCCGCGCTGAGGTGGGGAGTCGCCCATGCGTGGTTTTCGCCGAATTGCTCTGGTTGCGGCGGCGGCTTTGGTCGCCGGGCTGCTGCCGTTGGACGCGGTGGCCGACGACCCCACACCGGTCACCTTGGCGGCGTTCGAAGGCGGTGAGCCGTTCGCCTCGCCCCCGAACGCGGGCATCTTCGGCTGGGGCAGCGACGCGGACGACCCACCCACGATGGAGCTGCAGACCCGCGCCGACGCCCCGGCCGGCGAGAAGGTCCTGCACGGCACCTACAACATCAGCGGGTACGGCGGCTTCAGCCACGACATCACGTACGACGTGAACCCCGCGGACTGGTCGGCGTACAAGGGGATCCGGTTCTGGTGGTACGGCCAGAACACCGCCCCGCTCCCACCCGGCTCCGGGAAGCGGATCTTCTTCGAGATCAAGGACGGCGGCGCGAACGCCGAGGCCTCCGAACTGTGGAACACCAGCTTCACCGACGACTGGCAGGGCTGGCATCAGGTCGAGATCCCGTTCAGCCAGCTCGTGTACCGCGGTGACTACCAGCCCGTCGGCGGTATCGACCAGATCCTCAACCTGACCCACATGTGGGGCTATGCGTTCACGATGCCGGTCGGATCGCCCGGCGAGTTCGCGATCGACCAGGTCGAGGTCTACGGCAAGGCCGACCCGGCGCTGAAGGCGAGCGTCACCACCGACGCCGGCGTGTACCCGGTCAAGGAGGGCGGCACCGCGCAGGTGAAGGTGTCCGTCACCACCACCGGCAGTACGCCACTCGAAGAACCGGTCACCGTCGACTACAAGACCGGCACGGGCAGCGCCGACGCCGGCGACTACACCCCCGTCGCAGGCACGCTCACGTTCCCGGCGGGTACGGCGTCAGGCACCAGCCAGACCGTGGCGGTGACAACGGTGAAAGACCACACCGCCGAGGCCGCCGAGACCATCCCGCTCGAGCTCACCGTCACCGGCGCGAAGGCACCCACGAACCCGGTCGTGGTGATCAACGCGCACGACCTCCCGTACCTGAACTCGAAGCTCCCAATCAAGAAGCGTGTCGACGACCTCCTCGCCCGAATGACGACAGCCGAGAAGGTCGGCCAGATGACCCAGGCCGAGCGCAACGCGCTACGGTCCCGTAGCGACATCGCGTCGTACGCGCTCGGTTCGCTGCTCTCCGGCGGAGGTTCGGTCCCGACGCCGAACACCCCGGCCGCCTGGGCCGCGATGATCGACAACTTCCAGCTGAACGCGCAGGCGACCCGGCTGCAGATCCCCCTGATCTACGGGGTGGACGCCGTCCACGGACACAACAACGTGGTCGGGGCAACGATCCTGCCGCACAACATCGCGATCGGCGCGACGCGTGATCCGTCGCTGGCACAGAAGGCCGGTCAGGTGACCGCGACCGAGGTCCGCGCGACCGGCATCCCGTGGGACTTCGCGCCGTGCGTGTGCGTGGTCCGCGACGACCGCTGGGGCCGTGCCTACGAAGGATTCGGTGAGGATCCCGCGCTCGTGCAGTCGATGGCGACCGTCATCACCGGCCTGCAGGGCAAGGCCGACGGCAGCCAGCTCAAGCAGAACAACCACGTGCTCGCGACCGCGAAGCACTTCGTCGGCGACGGCGGTACGACGTACGGCAGCTCGACGACCGGCTCGTACAAGATTGACCAGGGCATCACGCAGGTCACCCGGCAGCAGTTGGAGACGTTGCATCTGGCACCGTTCAAGACCGCGGTCGATCTCGGTGTCGGCACGGTGATGCCGTCGTACTCGAGTATGTCGATCGACGGCGCGCCGCCGGTGAAGATGCACGGTGACGGCGAGCTGATCAACGGCGTCCTCAAGCAGCGGATGGGCTTCGACGGGTTCGTGATCAGCGACTGGCAGGCGATCGACCAGCTGCCGGGCGACTATGCGAGCGACATCCGTACGTCGATCAACGCCGGCCTGGACATGATCATGGTGCCGACGAACTACCAGGGCTTCACCCAGGGCCTGACCGACGAGATCGCGGCCGGCCGGATCCCGATGACGCGGATCGACGACGCCGTACGGCGGATCCTGACCGAGAAGTTCAAGCTCGGCCTCTTCGAGCGCCCGTACGCCGACACGTCGAACATCGCGTCGATCGGATCGGCCGCGCATCGTGCGGTCGGGCGTGAGGCGGCGGCGAAGTCCCAGGTCTTGCTGAAGAACGACGGCAACCTGTTGCCGCTGAACGCCGGCCAGAAAGTCTATGTTGCCGGTAGCAACGCCAACGACCTGGGCAACCAGATGGGCGGCTGGAGCATCACCTGGCAGGGCGGTTCGGGGGCGACGACCACCGGTACGACGATCCTCGACGGGATCAAGCAGGTGGTGCCGACGGCAACGTTCAGCGCGGACGCCTCCGCTCCGCTCGAGGGTCATGACGTCGGCGTGGTCGTGGTCGGCGAACGCCCGTACGCCGAAGGAATCGGTGACGTGGGCAACGGTCACGACCTGCAGCTCACCGCCGCGGACAAGGCCGCCGTCGACAAGGTGTGCGGCGCGATGAAGTGCGTCGTCCTGATCGTGTCCGGGCGGCCGCAGGTGATCGCGGACCAGCTCGGCAAGATCAACGCCGTGGTCGCGTCGTGGCTGCCCGGGACCGAGGGCGCGGGGGTTGCCGACGTACTGTTCGGGAAGGTCCCGTTCAGCGGTCGCCTGCCGGTCAGCTGGCCGCGCACCGAGGACCAGCAGCCGTTGAACGTCGGCGACGCGTCGTACGACCCGCAGTACCCGTTCGGCTGGGGGCTGAGCACGCAGGCAGCTGCACGACAGGCGTTGACCGACGCCCGCAACAGCCTGCTGCGCAAGCACGATGCCTACGCGGTGGCGGCCGGGGTCGCGGCGAGCATCGCGCTCGGCGTCAAGGACTGGTCGGGGCCGCAGGCAACTATCGCCCTGGCCGCGGCCGCACAGTCCGCCAAGCTCCTCGAGCGCACCAAGGCCGACACCTTCGCCGAGGACGACGCGGTCGTCGGGATCGCACGCTGGATCGCGCAGAACCACATCGGCCAGAACCTCAACGAACCCGCGTCCAAGCTGGTCTCGGACGCGGACCACGCCCTGCTCAGCGGGCAGCTCTCCACCGCGACCACCAAACTGATCGCGGCCTCGAAGCTCCCTTAGTAAGTGATGGCAGCCTCCGGGCTAGACGGAAGTTCGGCTGCGGAGGCGGCGGAGCATGCGGGCGTCTTCGAAGCCGACGGTGCGGGCCGCCGTTTCGATCGTGGTGCCGTGCCCGATGAGGTGTTCGGCGCGCTCGAGGCGGAGGAGTTGCTGGTAGCGGAGCGGCGTGAGGCCGGTTGCGGAGGTGAAGATGCGGGTCAGGGTGCGCTCGCTGACGCCGACCTGGCCGGCGAGATCGGAGAGCAGGAGGCGATCGGCGTACCGGGAGTCGATGACGTCCTGGACGCGGTGGGCCAGATCGCTGAGATGCCCGCGGTGGCGAAGCATGGCCGACTCCTGCAGCTCGTCACCGTTGCGCCGGGCGTACACGACCATCTCGCGAGCGACCCGGGCGGCCGCCTCCGCGCCGTGGGCGACCGCGACCAGGTGGAGGGTGAGGTCGATACCGCTGGCGATGCCGGCGGAGGTGATGACGCTGTCGTCCTCGACGTACAGCACATCGCGCACGATGGCCGCCCGCGGGTAGCGGGCGGCCAGCTCGTCGGTCAGGTCGTGGTGGGTCGTGAACCGCCGGCCGTCGAGCAGACCGCTGGCCCCGAGCGCGTCAGCACCCGAGCAGACACTCGCGACCGTGCCGCCTGCCGCGTGGTGGTCGCGCAGCCGCCGGCGGGTCACCGGCCCGATCGGCGGGACCGGCGACAGCCGCGGCGATCGCCACCCCGGTACGACGATCAGGTCGTCCGCCCCGATCTCCGGCCAGTCCAGTTGTGCCCGTAAAGGCACGCCCTGCGCGGTTGTGACCTCTTCGGACTCGGCTACGTAATGCACCTCGTAGCCGTACCCGAAGTCGTTCGCAGTCGTGAACACCTGCGCCGGCCCGGCGAGATCCAGCAAGTGCACCTTGGGCACCAGCACGAAGACCACCCGGGTGGGACGCATTCGGTCAGGATGCCACGGGTACGGCGGTGAGCTCGTCGAGTGTCCGGATCGTGGCGAACCGGCCGGCCAGCACGTACTCCGCCCGCTCGGCGACCTGGTCCGCCGTCAGGGTCCGCGGATCGGCCAGGATCTCCTCGACGGATGCCTCGTCGCGGATCGACCAGTGCGCCAGCGCCATCGTCGCGGTCGCCTCGGTCACGAAGACGACGTCGTACCCGAGGTCGGAGCCGACGCGGGCGGTCGTCTCGCAGCACTGCTCCGTACGGATGCCGCTGACAACGATCTCGGAGATGCCGTGCTGGGTCAGCAGCTGCTGCAGATTCGTTGTGGTGAAGGCGTTGTGGGACGTCTTGGTGATCATCGGCTCGGTAGGCAACGGTTCGAGACCGTCGATGAGCCGGACCTGTCCGTTGGCCGGGTCGAAGGGGCCGCCGGTGCCGGGCTCGGTGTGCAGCACCCAGACGACGAGGTCACCCTTGTCGCGGGCGGCCTGCACCAGACGGTTCACCCGCTCGGCGATGTCCGGGTGGTTCACCAGTTGCCAGTTCGGGCGGACCCGGAAGGATTCCTGGACGTCGATCACGATCAGCGCGGTTCGGCTCATGGCCCCAGGATCGCCCGCGGACGGCGTACCGGAGAAGGCTCGATCGAGGCCCGGACCGGACCGATCTGGTCATCCCGCCGACGACCGAGAAGAGATCGGACGAATTCACACCGATCCGAACTGTTCCACACACCGGTCTGGCGCGCTTATCGTGCCAAGGGTCTGCTTTCTACAACGATTGAGGGGATTGCGATGCCCGATCACCTGCCCCGCCGCCAGGTCCTCCGGACCGCCGGCGCACTGGGCCTCGGTGCCGCCGCCGCGGGCGCACTCACCAGCACCGCGGACGCCACGACCCACGCCGGTGGGAGGCCGGATAGGTTGGCCGCCATGGGCGAACATCACGGCAAGCTCGACATCCGTAAGGACCCGTTCGGCACCACCCCGGACGGCCAGGCAGTGGACGTGTACACGTTCACCAACGGCCGGGTGACGATCTCGATGCTCACCTGGGGCGCGACCATCCAGCGGGTCGAGACGCCGGACCGCCGCGGCCGGACCACGAACATCAGCCTCGGCTTCGACAACCTGCCGGACTACGCGGCGCTCAGCCCGTACTTCGGCGCGACCATCGGCCGCTACGGCAACCGGATCGCCAAGGGCAGGTTCACGCTCGACGGGACGACGTACCAGATCCCGATCAACAACGGCGAGAACGCGCTGCACGGCGGCACCATCGGCTTCGACAAGAAGGTGTGGAAGGCCAAGGTCGTCAAGTCCGACAAGGCTGTCGGCGTCGCGTTCACCTACGTCAGCCCGGACGGCGAGATGGGCTTTCCTGGTGAGCTCACCAGCACCGTCACGTACACGCTGGACCGGCGCGACAACCTGCGGATCGACTACCACGCGACCGTCGCGGGCAAGCCGACGATCATCAACCTGACCAACCACGTCTACTTCAACCTGCTCGGCGAGGGCAACGGCACCATCTACGACCACGTGCTCGAGCTGAACGCCGCGAAGTACACCCCGGTCGACGTGAACCTGATCCCGACCGGCGAGATCGCACCGGTCGCGGGTACGCCGTTCGACTTCAACCGGCCGACCGCGATCGGCGCCCGCCTACGCGGCGACCACCAGCAGCTGGTCTTCGGCCGCGGGTACGACCACAACTTCGTCATCGCCGGCCACCCGGACCACGACGGCATGCGCCTCGCGGGCCGCTTCTGGGAGCCCGAGCACGGCCGCACGATCGAGGTCCACACCGACCAGCCCGGCGTCCAGTTCTACAGCGGCAACTTCCTCGACGGCACCTTCCTCGGCATCGGCAACAAGGCCTACCGCCAGGGCGACGCCTTCGCCTTCGAGACCCAGCACTTCCCCGACTCCCCCAACCACCCCAACTTCCCGTCCACGGTCCTCCGCCCCGGCGAGACCTACAAGAGCACCACGATCTACAGCTTCGGTACCAAGTAGCCCCCGCGAGGTGCAGGACGCCGTCCTGCACCTCGCCATTGCCTGCACCGGCCAACTGGCGCACGCTGGCGGGTAGAGGGTGGGTGACGGGTTGTGGCGAGGGCGGCGCCGGCGATCGAACCGGCCCGCGGACCGGGGCCGTGGGCGCTATGGGCGACCGTTGGGGCCGGTTTCGGCACGCTGGTCGTCTCGGTCGCGCTCGCGATGGCGGGAGACGAGCTGGTCCGGCCTGGCTTGCAGGCACTGCTCTTCAACTGGATCACCGTCCCGTACCTGATCAGCGGCACTCTCGCCTGGTGGCGCCGCCCGGCCAGCAGGCTCGGTCCGCTGATGATCGCCACCGGATTCGTCATGGCCCTGACCGCCTTGCAGTGGTCGACCGTGCCGGTCTTGCTCTCCATCGGCCACCTGCTGGACCTGGTGCCGGCGGCCATGTTCCTGCACGTGTTCCTCGCGTACCCCACCGGACGGGTCGTGGGACGTCCCCGCCAGGTGGTCGTCGCCGCCGGTTACGCGACGGCCGTCGTACTGCAGCTCGCGAAGATCCTGCTCGGGATCAATCCGGACAGCCTCTTCACCGTCACGACCAGACCGGTCCTGGCCGGCCGGATCGAGCAGGTGGAGCTGATCACGATGAGCGCCCTGCTGCTCGCCGGCGCCGCCCTTCTCCTGGTACGGCGACCGTCCGCGAGACCTGTCCGTCGACGCCCGGTGGCGTTGCTCGTGGACAGCTTCGGTCTCGCGCTGATCATGCTCGCGATCCTGTTCGTCGGCGGGCTGCGTGGCTGGCCGCAGATCGAAACGGTCCGGCACGTCACCTTCGCCGTACTCGGTCTTGCTCCCGTCGTGTTCCTGCTCGGACTGCTCGACGCGCGACTTGCCCGCACCGATGTCGGCGCACTGCTGATGGATCTGCGCGCGGACCCGGCTGGTGACCTGCGCGAGCCGCTGGCACGCGCCCTGCACGATCCGTCGTTGACGCTCGCCTTCTGGTTGCCGAAGTACAGCACCTGGGCGGATTCCGACGGGCACGCCGTCACGCTGCCCGGCGGATCCGACGGGCGGGCGACGCGGGTGATCTATCGCGACCACGAACCCGTCGTCGCGCTCGAGTTCGACCGGTCGCTCGAGGACGAGCACGAGTTGCTGGACGCCGTCGCGGCGGCGGCCGGCATCGCCTTGGAGAACAGCCGCCTGCAGGCGGAGCTGCGGGCCCGGCTGCACGAGCTGCAAGGATCCCGCGCGCGGGTCATCGACGCCGAGCAGCAGGAGCGGAAACGGCTCGAACGCAACCTGCACGACGGCGCCCAGCAGCGCCTGGTCGCGCTGGCCCTGGAGATCGGACTGCTCGCCGGCCGGTCCGCGGACGACGCCGACACCAAGGCACGACTGTTGCAGGCCAAGCAGCAGGTCACCGCCTCACTGGACGAGCTCCGTGATGTTGCCCGCGGCATCCATCCCGCGGTCCTGACCGGGCACGGTCTCGCCGTCGCGCTGGAGTCCCTCACCGCACAGGCCGCCGTCCCGGTCACGCTGGAGGTCGTGGCCGACGGACGGCTGCCCGAACATGTCGAGGTCGCGGCGTACTACGTCGTCAGCGAAAGCCTGACGAACATCGCCAAGCACGCCCACGCGACAACCGCGTCCGTCCGGGTCACCCGGTCCGCCGGCCGACTGGTCGTCGAGGTCGTCGACGACGGCGTCGGCGGAGCGGATACCGAGCGCGGGTCTGGCCTGCGCGGTCTCGCCGACCGGGTCGAGGCGATCGGCGGCCGGCTCCGGGTCTGGAGTCCTGCCGACGGCGGCACCCGGCTCGAGGCGGAGATCCCATGCGGGTAGCCATCGCCGAGGACAGCGTGCTGCTGCGTGAGGGACTGACCCGGATCCTCGGCGACGCCGGGCTGGACGTGGTCGCGGCGTACGACAACGCCGATGACCTGCTCCAGTACGTCCGCGGCTTCCCGCCGGAGGTCGCGATCCTCGACATCCGGCTGCCGCCGACCCACAACGACGAAGGGATGCGCGCCGCGCTGCAGATCCGCGCGCAGCAGCCCGAGGTCGGAGTACTCGTGCTGTCGCAGTACCTCGAGCTCGGCCTGGCCATGCAACTGTTGTCCGAGTCGGCCGAGGGTGTCGGGTACCTGCTGAAGGACCGGATCAGCGACGTCGAGGACTTCACCGGCGCGGTACGGCGGGTTGCCGCCGGCGGCTCGGCCATCGATCCGAAGATCGTCTCGACCCTGCTGCAACGACGACGCAGCGACGACCCACTCGCCGTACTGACCCCGCGCGAACGTCAGGTGCTGGAGCTGATGGCGACCGGCGCCTCCAACCAGGGCATCGCCGACGACCTGGTCGTCACGCTGCGGGCCGCGGAGAAGTACGTCTCCGGCATCTTCACCAAGCTCGGCATCCCGTCGACGCGTAGCGAGTCGCGCCGCGTGCTCGCCGTACTGCTGTATCTGCGCGCCTGACCGGACACCAGAAACCCGAACCCCGCCTTCACCGGTTGCCCGGTCTGCCGAACACGCGCGCCGACGCGAGTCTCGAAGGAGACCCTCTGGAGGCGCCGTGAAGACCCGAATCATCCAGAACCAGCCCGACGACGACGGCACCCCGCCGCCCGCCCGCGCCGCGGCACCACCTGGCAGCCACTCGTCCGCAAGGAGATCCGTCATGTCGTTCGTCCGCAACCACCCCGTGATCAGCTTCTTCGTCCTGGCCTACGTCCTCGCCTGGGGAGGCGTCCCGTTCGGGAGCTTCTTCGCTCCGGGCGCCCTGGTCGCCGCTCTCGTCGTCGTATTCCTGACCGAAGGCCTCGCCGGCCTGCGGGCGATCGGCACCCGGGTGATCCGCTGGCGGGTCCGCTGGATCTGGTACGTCGTTGCGATCGCCGTACCACTGCTCGTCCACTTCGTCACCATCGGGATCAACCAGGCGATGGGCGCACCGTCACCCAGCAGCGGTCAGTTCACCCCCTGGTACGGCCTGGCGGTCGTCATCGGCATGAACATGATCGATCCGACCGGTGGACCGTTGAGCGAGGAGCCGAGCTTCCGCGGTTTCGCGCAGCCGAAGCTCCAGTCGAGCCGCACGCCGCTCGCCGCGACCGCGATCATGGCCCTCGCGATCACCGGCTGGCACGCACCGCTGTTCTTCATCTCCTCCTTCGGGCTCAAGCCCTTCGAGGCCTTGACCACCGTCGCTGTCACCTTCTGGTACGCGTGGCTGTTCAACCATGCGGCCGGCAGCGTGCTCATCACGCTCATCGCCCACGCCACCGAAGGCAGCATCAACACCGAGGACCTCTGGCCCGGCGGTGCGGACGCGACCCGCGAGACCTGGCTGTACGTCGCCGTGTGGTGCGCGGTCGCCATCACCCTGCTGATCGTCAGCCGCCGCTTCTGGACCCGTCCCTCCCCGACCATCGCCACCTCCTCGTCAGCGACACCGGAGCGTGTCTCATGACCACCACACCGCTGGTTCCCGCACCACCGGCACGTCGTTCCTGGAGCGGCTGGCGCACCCTGCTCGTCGTCGTGGGTGGCCTGTTCGCGATGGTCAGCGTCATCCTGTTCGCGATCGGCGGCTTCGGGCTCTGGGCCCAGCACCAGCGCGACGGCAACGGATACTTCACCGCGGGACCGGAACGCCTCACCACCAGTTCGTACGCGCTGTCGGCTCCGTCGCTCGACATCGGCGGCGCCGGTCCGGATGCGCTCTACACCGACGATTTCCTCGGCGACATCCGGATGGACTTCGCGTCGAAGAGGCCCGGTACGGCGGTGTTCGTCGGCATCGGTCCGGCGGCCGACGTCACGGCATACCTGAACGGTGTCGGGCACGACGAGATCGCGGACTTCGACGTCGATCCCGTCAAGCTCTCCACCACGACCAAGGCGGGAGACGAGCCGTCCGCCGCTCCGGCCTCGCAGTCCTTCTGGGTTGCCTCCGCCACCGGCACCGGACCCAGCACACTGACCTGGAACACCCGCGGCGGCGACTGGTCCGTCGTGATCATGAACGCCGACGGCTCGCGGAACGTCGCCGTCGACCTGAGCGTCGGCGGCACCCTGCCCGCCGTCGAGGGCATCACGGCCGGCGCGCTCGTCGGCGCCGTCGTACTGCTGATCATCGGGGCCGCCGCCATCGTGGCAGCGATCGTCACCCGGCGCGACGCGCGGACCGGCGAGCGAAGGGTTACCTAACAACTTAGGGTCGGGGTATGTCGGACGAGCCTGTGTTGCAGATCCCGTTTGATGATGCGTTTCGGTTTGATCCCTCACCGACCTTCGCCGAGCTGCGGGAATCACGTCCCGTGGCTCGGGTGCGGACGCTGGCAGGCGCCGAGGTGTGGCTGGTGACGCGGTACGACGATGTGAAGCTCGTGCTGGCGGATCCGCGGTTCTCGCGGGCTGCGGTGGTGAAGCAGGGAGCGCCGCGGGTGGCGCTGGCCAAGCCGATGCCGAACAGTCTGACCACGACCGATCCGCCGGAGCACACCAGGCTGCGAAGGTTGGTGGTGCCAACGTTCGCGCACCGGAAGATCGAGCGGACCCGGCCGTGGGTGGCGGAGCTGTCGGCGCAGCTGGCCGAGGATGTCGCGCGTGCCGGTGACGGTGCCGACATCCGCCAGCTCGTCGCGTTGCCGTTGCCGATCCAGGTGATCTGCCAGCTGCTCGGCGTACCGTATGCGGATCGTGCGCAGTTCCGCGAGTGGACCGAGCTCGGGTACAGCATGAAGATGGCCGAGAAGGACCTGGTCGAGGACGCGATGACCAACCTGACGGCGTACATCGAGGACCTGGTCACGAGGAAGCTGGCGAACACCGACCAGCCCGCCGAGGACCTGCTCGACGAGCTGGTGCGAGCCCGCGAGGAGGGCGATCGGCTCAGCCAGGAAGAGCTGATCGCGTTCGGCGTGAACCTGCTGGTCGCCGGTCACGAGACGTCGGCGAACCAGATCTCGAGCTGCGTCGCGACGTTGCTGCGCTGGCCGGAGAACTGGGCCCGGCTCGTCGAAGAGCCCGAGCTGGTCCCGACCGCGATCGAGGAGCTGCTGCGCTTCAACCGCTTCAGCGAGGTCGGTCAGCTTCGGGTCGCGGTCGAGGACATCGAGCTGCACGGCGTACAGATCAAGGCCGGCGAGGGCGTGATGGCCGCGCTCAACTCGGCCAACCGGGACCCTCGGGCGTACGACGCGCCGGACGAGCTCCGCGTGGATCGGCCGGACAACAAGCACTTGTCGTTCGGCTTCGGGCCGCACTTCTGCCTCGGCGCCCAGCTGGCGCGGATCGAGCTGCAGGAATCGTTGCTGGCGCTCGTACGCCGCTTCCCGCGGATGAGCCTCGCGAAGCCGGCCGAAGAACTCGAATGGCGTCGCGTGCTGGTCAGCGGTCTCGCGGAACTGCCGGTGAACCTGGGAGGTTCACCGGCAGCCGGGTGAATCAGTTCTGCGAAACCAGTACGACGCCGTGCTCGGCCTGGTACTGCTCGATATACCTGCGCGCCATCGGTTCACTGCACGCGATCGCATCGGCGATCTTCTTGGCGGTGAGTTCACCGCGCTCCGGCCCCCAGTCGGACAGCAACGCGTACGCCCGCGTCCGCCTCTTCTCCAGCAGCGTCGGCTCCGGCTTGTCCTCCTCCGGCTCCGCAACGACAACGGGCTCCGGGTCGGGCAGCACCGGCTCGACCTTCGGGGTGGTGATGAGTGCCGGCGGTTGCGGGTCGGCCGGGACGGCGAACGGCGACGGCGGCTTCGGCTTCTCCACCAGCGGTTCGGCCTTCGGCTGCGGGGCGAACGGCTTGAGGCTGCTCGACGTACCGTTCACGACGTGCTGCGGTTCGCTCTCGTCCTCGACGACGACCGCCTCGGACACGTTCCCGCTGTCGGTGGGGTCCTGGTCGACGATCGCCATCAGCTCACCGGTCCAGGCGTCGTCGTCACGCAGTCCTACCCCGGTGCCGTCCGCCCGTCGCGGCTGACCACCTTCGAGCACCCAGACCGCGGCCGGCACGGCCGGAGCCTCCTCGGGCTCGGGCGGTGGCGAGATCGCCTTGGTCAGCTTGCTGGTGATGACCTCGTAGTTGATCCGCTCCTCGAGCATCCCGGCCAGCCGGTCCGGGTCGTACGTCGTCTCGGCGATCTTCGCCAGCCGCTCGTCCTGGTGCTCGGACCGGATGTACTCCGCGACGGTGCCGGCGATCGCCTCGCGACGACTCCGGTTGCGGATCTGGTGCTGGGCCGCACGCAGGCTCTCGTACAGCCCGTAGCCGTGCTCGATCGCCAGTGACCGCGCGAGCCAGGTGACCCGCGGTTCGCGGGCCCACTGCACGACGCCGTACACCGGACCGGTCTCGCGCATCTGGCCGGCACGGCGCAGCGCGTCACGACGACGGGCCGAGCTGTGGATCAGCCAGAGCACATACGCGAACGCGGACAGGCCGCCGAAGCCGAAGGCGAGGAACCGCTCCTCCGGCCGCCAGTGGCCGACCACGTTGAACACGACCGCGACGAGCGCCGCGAAGAACGACATCGCGCGGTAGGCATAGGCCTGCTCACCCTTGCGCCGGCGCAGGTCGGCAAGGGCCGCGGTGGCGACACCACCGAGCTCGAGCACCGCGACCGCCGGCGTCACGAGGATGATCTTGAGCAACGGTGAGAAGCCGTCGCTCGGCCAGGGGATGTGGGTCACGCCGGCCCAGACCTGGCCGACCAGCGCCGCGGCGGCCGCGGTCGCGTAAAAGGCGTAGGCGACTTTGTCCGCACCGGTAAGGGGTACGTTGACCAGTTCGCCAGTACTGGTGCTGCTGGTGTTCTCCTGCAAGACGTGCACTCCTGACCGGTTTGGGCTCTCCGGCAGTTCGTCGGGTGGGTGGAACGGCGGCCCCCATATAGCGCGCTGCACGAGGCTACCGGTTTCCGGCCCCGGAAGGGGAGGCGAATCCGGAAACGTCTCGAACCTCCCCGCAACCTGCGTCATTCAAACGACTCATATCCTCGCATCCATGGTCCCGTCCGTGCGCTCCCTCCCCGACCCCGGCGCCCTCGCCGCGCACCTCACCGGCCGGTACGGGCTCGGCTTCACCGGCGCCGTACTGCTCCGGTCGCTGGTCAACGACGTGTACGAGCTCGCCGGCGACGACGGCGCGCGGTACATCCTCAAGCTCTACCGGTACGACGGCCGCCATCCCGACGAGATCCGTTGGGAGACAGGGCTTTCGGCCCATCTGCGGTCGGCCGGCGTACTCGTTCCGTCGGTGCTTCCGCTGCTCGACGGTGATACGGTCGGGCTGCTCGAGACGCCGGAAGGGCCCCGCACGTTCACCCTCTCGTCGTACGTCGAGGGGAGCAAGCCGGAGCGGCCGTTCACCGACGGGTTGTACGCCGCCTTCGGTGCGCAACTCGCCGCATTCCACAATGCCGCCGGCAACTACACGTCGCCGTACTTCCGGCGGCCGGCCGATGTCGTCCATCGGCTCGACGAACCGCTCGAGCAGATTCTC
This sequence comes from Kribbella pratensis, assembly GCF_004365355.1. Lineage (GTDB taxonomy): Bacteria > Actinomycetota > Actinomycetes > Propionibacteriales > Kribbellaceae > Kribbella. The sequence goes on from NZ_SODP01000004.1 coordinate 107,204, forward strand.
GCCGTGGACAACTCGGAGGAAAACCTGCTCCGGTCGCTGGCGGACGCAGTACGGAACAACCTCGCGCAGTACCCAAAGGCAGGAACCTGCCACGGCGACGTCACCCTGGACAATGTTTTGTTGACCGAGCAGGGACTTCTGCTGCTCGATTTCGACCTCGCAGCAGTCGGCCCACTGGCCGCGGATTTCACCGGCGTCGCGACGACGCCGCACTGGGAGGCGTTCAAGGCCGGGTACGGCGCGATCACTGCGGAGGACGAGGCCGCGATCCCGTACCTCCAGGTTGTCGGAAGTATCTTCAACCTGCGCTTCCACCTCGTCGACAAGCCGCGATTCCGCGGTACGGAGTCAAGAGCCGAGGGGTGGGCGGCGGCGGAGTTGGACGGGCTGCGCGCGGCGGCCGCAGTACTGCTGTGAGTTCACAGCCAGGTGCCAGGGAACGTGGAGGCTGCTTGAGGGCTGGCGGCACATGCTGGGGGCATGCGGGTTGCGGCGCGGTCGTTGAGTGTGCGGGTCGCGGCGGCGATGGTGGTGCTGGTTGCGGTGGTGAGTCTCGTGATCAGCGCGCTGACGACCGCCGCGATCAGCTCGTACCTGACCGGGCAGCTCGACGGAAAGGTGGCCGCGACCCAGGGCCGTGCGATCAACGCGCTGACGCACGGCGATCCGACCGGACCGCCGCGGGACGCTCCGCACGGACAGGACGCGGGCACGGTGACCGTATACGTCACCTCGACCGGGGCCGCGGGCAACGTGATCACCGCCGACGGCACGCTCAGCGAGCTCAGCGACCAGGCGGTCGGCGTACTCGATGACCTGACCGCCGGCCAGAACAGCACGGTCGATCTGCCGGCCCTGGGCGAGTATCGCGTGCACGCATCCAACGTCGGTTCGGTCATGGTGATCACCGGGCTGCCGACGAAGGACATCCAGAACACCGTCAACAGCCTGATCGGCTGGGAGGTGCTCTTCGGCGGCATCGGCGTACTGACCGCGGGTTGCGTCGGTGTCTTCGTCGTACGGCGTCAGCTGCGGCCCCTGCGGCGAGTCGCCCAGACGGCCCGTGAGGTGGCCGGGCTGCCGCTAGACACCGGGGAGATCGGGGTGACCGCGCGGGTGCCGGATAAGCTGACCGACGAAGGTACGGAGGTCGGCCAGGTGGCGGTCGCTCTCAATACGCTGCTCGGTCATATGGAGAACGCACTCGACGCACGACACCGCAGTGAGCAGCAGGTACGGCAGTTCGTCGCCGATGCATCCCACGAACTCCGTACGCCGCTCACCACGATCCACGGCTACGCGCAGCTGAGCCTCCGCCAACGCGATCCCGAGCTCTACGGGCACGCCATGGGAAAGGTCATGGTCGAGACCACCCGCATGGCGTCGTTGGTCGAGGACCTCCTGCTGCTCGCCCGCCTGGACGCCGGCCGGCCGCTCGACCGCAGCCCGGTCGACCTGTCCCGGCTCGCCCGCGACTCGGTCACCGATGCCCAGATAGTTGCCCCCAGCCACCATTGGGAACTGGAGCTGCCATCTGACCCGATCGTGATCATCGGCGACGAGCAGCGCCTCCACCAGGTTGTCACCAACCTGCTCACCAACGCCCGCCGCCACACCCCGGCCGGCACCACGGTCACTGTCGCAGCCAAGCTCGCCGACAACTCCGCCGTACTCACCATCCACGACGACGGCCCGGGCATCCCCGCGGACCTACTCCCGAACGTCTTCCACCGCTTCACCCGAGCCGACACCGCCCGCACCCGCACCACCGGCGGCACCGGCCTCGGCCTCTCCCTGGCCCGCTCCATCACCGAGGCCCACAACGGCACCCTCACCCTCACCTCAACCCCAGGCAACACCAACTTCACCCTGGCCCTACCTACCTAGAGCTGGGCGGTCGGGCTGCCAACGCCGCGGAGAAGAGTGTCGACAAGCTGGGTCGCGAGGGCGTCGGTGTCGTCCGCCAACATCGTCGGCGCCGACTACCTCATCGACGGCGGAAGCGTGAAGACGGCCTGAGGGCGGATCGCCAGGCCATCACAATCTTCGCTTGCGAAGCACGCCCGGCGGGCGCGACCGCCGAGGGACAGATTGTGGTGGCCTGGGGATCCGGCGTTCAGCCCGCCGCCAGCGCCTTGGTCACCTGGGCGGCCAGGCCGGCGGCGCCGTTGTCGTCGGACAGGCCGTCGGCTACCAGTACGGCATACCTGAAGCGGCGGTGTCGGCGGCCGGGAACGGGAGTTCTTCGAAGAAGAAGGGGGGCCGGGCAGACGGCGGCGAAGTCCTCCGAGCGGACGCGGAGCTCGTCGCGGCCTTTGCCTTGCGGGGCCAGGATCGTGCCGTTGGTGAACGCACGAGGGCCGCGCTAGAACAATCCGCCGTACCCAGCGTTCGGCCGGCCTGCCATGGTCGGGCTGCCGATCTGGATGGTGTCGCCGGACACGTTGGTCATCGCGGTCCCGTAGACCAGCACCCGAGGTTCTGCGTCGTCAGCTCTCCCGTTGGGATGGTTTCGTCCATGGCGCCCCGAGTTCGCTGAACAACGCCAGCTCGTCCGAGGCCCGGTCGATCCAGCCCTCGACGTCGAGGACGATCGGCCGGCGCTCAGGTCCTTCGCCTTCCCAGCGAATCAGCTCGTCCGGGATCTCGCGCGGCGGCTCCGCGACCCGCACGGCCTCGACCACCCGGGTGAAGCCACCCGTCGCGGCCAGCGGCACATACAGCGGTACGGCGGGATCCGCCCGGTGCGCGAGCAGATTCTCCAGGAGATCCGCCCGCCCGTACTTCGTCTCGCCGATCCGATCCGAGGCGTATTCCAGTACGGCGTCCCCCTCGGTCCCGTGCACGATCACGGCCGGCTCGAGGTGCTCCTCTGCGCACAAGGTGACCGCGATCAAGATCGTCGTACCGCGGGCAGTCACGATCCGCACCGTCGAGGTGTCGTCGGACTCGATCGGATTCGCGCGGTACAGCTCGGTCTCGACCGACCGTACGTCGTCCACGCCGGTCGACCGGTCCAGCAGCAACGCCGCCGCGGTCGCGTGGGCGAGCGGATTCGTCACCGCGCCGTCGACCACATCGACGCCGTCGAGCCGCCGCTTCCCGGCCCAGCGCGCCCGCTGGAAGTACTTCGCGGTCCGCACCCATTTGCCGACCGCACTGATCCCGCGGATCTCACCGAGCTGACCCGCGGCCACCAGGTCGGCCAGCTTCAGCGTCGCCTCGGACGCCTGCGCCTGGAACCCGACCTGGCAGGCGCGTCCGGTCTCCGCAACCACGGCGGACAGTGCCTCGAACTCGGCCAGCGACGCGGTCGGCGGCTTCTCCAGCAGTACGTCGGCGCCAGCTCGCATCGCCAGTTCCGCCAGCGGGACGTGCGTCTGGATCGGCGTACTGATGATCACGACGTCGACGTCGGTTGCCGCGAGCAACGCCTCGAGGCTGTCGAAGGCGCGCACACCCTCGGTCGGGCGGGGATCGGCGACGCCCACCAGTTCGGCCCGGCCGGCCGCGGCCAGCCGGGCGACGTTACGAACATGGGAGGCGCCGTGGCCGTGGACTCCCGCCACGGCCACGCGCGGCCCCGTCATCGGCAATCAGTTGCTGTCAGCAACACTATTTGAGCTCCCCGTTGACCTCGTCCAGGAATGCCTTGGCGGCCGCATCCGGAGCCTGCCGGCCGAACAGTACCTCGGTCGTGTACCGCTGGATGATCTTCTCCACCTGACCACCACCGACCGGCGGCGCCGGCGACGGGTCGCCGAGCTCCTTGCCGATGTCCTGGATGAACTTCGCGGACGCCGCGTCGGCCGGCTTCAGCTTCGGCGTCACCGCGGTCCGGATCTCGGTGTTCGGCGGTACGCCGCGCTCGGCCAGCAGCACGTTGCCGGCGGCCGGGTTGTTCGCCAGGTAGTTGACGAAGTCGGCGGCCTCCTTCTGGTGCTTCGACCGCGAGGAGATCGACCAGAACATCGAGCCCTTGTAGTAGGAGCCGTTGTCTGCGGCCTTGCCGTCGGTGCTAGGGATCCGCAGCAGCTTCAGCTGCTGGCCGGACGCCTGGCTGAACGCGAGCAGCTGGTTGCTCCAGATGAAGCTCATCGCCAGCTTGCCGGTCGCCATCGCGGACTGGTCGAGCGCCGCGTTCATGTCCTGCGAGGTGAACTCCGCGGACGGGATCGCCTTCATGTCCCGCAGCTTCAGCACGTACTTGAAGAAGTCGGTGGTCTTCTCCGGCGAGACACCGAGCTTGCCGTCCTTGGTCCAGAGCGACTCACCGTTCTGACGGGCCCACAGGTTCAGGCCGGCCTCGTTGGTGCCGAGCGCGCCGGTCCCCCAGCCCTTGCCGTTCAGCTTCGTCGAGATCTCCGCGGAGATCCGGGCGAAGTCGTCCCAGGTCCAGGTGGTGTCGTCCGGGATCGCCACGCCGGCCGCCTTGAACACGGCCGGGTTCGCGACCACCGCGAACGAGTTGATGCCGGCGTTCAGGCCGTACAGCCCGCCGTCGAACTCACCGGCGCTCAACGTGTCCGGCTCGAACTTGCCGGTGTCCAGGCCCTGCGCCTTCTTCAGATCGAGCAGTGCGCCGCGGTCGGCGTACTCCCGCAGGTACTTCTCGTCCATCTGGATGATGTCCGGGGCATCGTTCGCCGCGACGGTCGTGGCGAGCTTGTCCCAGTAGCCGGACCACTCACCGAACTCACCCTTGATCGTGACGTTCGGGTGGTCCTTCTGGTACGCGTCGATCACCTGCTGGGTGAGCTTGGTCCGGGTGTCCGACCCCCACCAGGTGAACCGGAGCGTGACCTTGCCGCCGGCATCGTCCGACGACCCGCCCGGACCGCCGGAGTCGCCGCCGCAGGCGCTTGCCGCCAGCAACGTGGTGGCCAGGGCCAGGGCCGTTGCCACGCGGGGGATGTGCAGCCTCATGATGTGCACCTTTCAGGGGTTACTTGATGCCGGTGGTCGCGATGCCCTTGATCAGGAACCGCTGGCCGAACAGGAAGGCGAGGAAGACCGGGACGAGGGAGACGACCGACATCGCGAACATCGATCCCCAGGAGCTGCTGGAGGTCGAGTCGACGAAGCCCCGCAACGCGACCGGGACGGTGTACATGTGCGGGTCGGTCAGGTAGATCAGCTGGCTGAAGAAGTCGTTCCAGGTCCAGATGAACGTGAAGATCGTCGTGGTGGCGAGCGCCGGCACCATCAGCGGCAGGATCACCCGCAGGAAGATGCTGCCCCGGCCGCAGCCGTCGATCCGGGCGGCCTCGTCCAGCTCGCGCGGGATGCCGCGGATGAACTGCACCATCAGGAACACGAAGAACGCGTCCGTCGCCAGCAGCTTCGGCACGATCAGCGGCAGGAACGTGTTGATCCAGCCCGCGTGCGAGAACAGGATGTACTGCGGCACGATCACCACGTGGATCGGCAGCATGATGCTCAGCAGCATGATCGCGAACCAGAACTTCTTGCCCACGAATTCGAGCCGGGCGAACGCGTACGCCGCCATCGAGCACGAAACCAGGTTGCCGAAGATCGAGCCGAGCACCACCACCGCCGAGTTCAGCAGGTAGCGGGTGAACGGCTCGGTCAGCGCGTTCCAGCCGACCCGGTAGTTGTCGATCCGCAGGTCCTTCACCAGGATCCCGGGGTCGCGGAAGATCTCGTTGCCCGGCCGCAGTGAGCTGACCACCATCCAGATCACCGGGTAGAGCATCACCAGCGCGGACGCCGCGAGGACGACGTGGATCACCAGCGGCCGGACCCGCGCCCAGGTGACGACGCCGGTCCGCCGGGCGGCGACCGTGGTGCGGAGCGTTTCAGTCGTCATAGAACACCCAGTACTTCGAGAGGAGGAAGTTCGCCGCGGTGAAGATGCCGATGATCACGAGCAGGAACCAGGCCATCGCGGACGCGTAGCCCATGTCGAAGTTCCCGAAGCCCCGGTCGTAGAGGTAGAGCGTGAAGAACATCGTCGAGTCCGACGGACCGCCGCTGCCTCCGGAGACCACGAACGCCTGCGTGAACGCCTGGAACGCGTGGATGATCTGCAGCACCAGGTTGAAGAAGATGATCGGCGTCAGCAGCGGCAGCGTGATGCTGAAGAACCGGCGCAGCGTCCCGGCGCCGTCGACCGACGCGGCCTCGTAGTACATCGACGGGATCTGTCGCAGCCCGGCCAGGAAGATCACCATCGGCGAGCCGAACGTCCAGACGTTCAGTACGACGAGCGTGCCCAGCGCCGTACTCGGGTCGGAGATCCAGCCCTTGCCGTGGATGCCGACGAGGTCGAGCAACTGGTTGAGCAGGCCGGTTGTCCCGAACACCTGCCGCCAGAGGATCGCGATCGCAACACTCGAGCCGAGCAGTGACGGCAGGTAGAAGACCGACCGATAGAACGCCATCCCGCGGACGCCACGGTCGAGTACGACGGCCAGCAGCAGGGCGATCGCGAGCTGCAGCGGGACCGACACGAACACGTAGGTGAACGTCACCCGGAGTGAGTTGTGCAGCCGCTCGTCGGACAGCATCCGGGTGAAATTGTCCAGGCCGATCCACTTCGGGGCCTGGATCAGGTTGTAGTCCGTGAAGGACAGGTACAGCGAGGCCAGCATCGGCCCGATCGTGATGAGGAAAAGCCCTAACAGCCACGGGGCCAGAAACAGATACCCGGCCAGGTTGTCTCTCTTCTGACCTGCGGTTTTCTTCCCCCGGAGGCTGCCGAGCTCACCCAGCGCACTCATTGTCGTAGCACCTCCGGACAGTGATGGAAAGCGGTTGGAAAGCGCTTGCCTTGGCCGGTCAAACTAGTACAAGAAACCGGTTCCCGCAAGGGTTCGCCGAGGTAGGAGCTGTCCGGATCCGGCCGCCGTGCGAGCTATTGACAGGACAAAGTTCCGGAGCGACAGTTCTGAGCATTTGGCAACCGCTTACCGCCAGGAGATGCCGATGCTGCGACGTACTTTCCTCACCGGTTCGCTGACCACAGTTGCGGTCGGCGCACAACCGACCGCGGCGCGTGCTGAGGTAGCTGCTGTGGACGACGACTTCCTGACCCTGCTGACCAGCGCCAACCAGGCCCAGATCCCGCTGGTGCTGGCGAACTACCAGAACGCCGGCGACAGCATCCGCACCGTCGCGCGAAAGGCCAGGCGGCTGATCTCCGGATACGTGTGGGGCAGGTCGTCGTACCACCACGACACCACGCTGCTCGGGCCGCTCGGCTGGCTGGTCGACCAGCTCGCGGCGCGGCAACATGACGACGGTCTGTATGACGTCGGCAACCTGCACTCTCCGCCGGACAGCTCGTTCGCGATCCAGGACGTGTGCGTGCTGTACGCGCTGCTCGACGCGGATGACTCGACGGAGACCTCGTCGCTGCGTACGACGCTTGCCGCCGTGATTCGTAAGGCGGCGCCTGCCCTCGCCGCCGGCGGCGTACACACGCCGAATCATCGGTGGGAGGTGTCGGCGGCGCTCGCCCGCGCACACCACCTGTTCCCGGACCGGCGGTACGCGGCGCGGATCGACGAGTGGCTCGACGAAGGCATCGACGCGACCCCGGACGGGATCTACAGCGAACGCAGCTCGACGTACGCCGCCGAGGTCACGAACCCGTGCCTGCTGACCATCGCCTGGCTCCGTGACAAGCCGGCGCTGGTGGACTACGTACGACGGAATCTCGAGGCGACGCTGTATCTCTTGGAGCCGAACGGTGAGGTCGACACGACGGCCTCCCGGCGCCAGGACCAGAAGGGTCTGCGCGAGGTCTGGTGGTACCTGACGCAGTTCCGCGAGCTCGCACTGCACACGAACGACGGCCGGTTCACGACTGTTGCCAAGAGCATCGAAACGCGCGGCACGGGTGAGCTCGGCGACTTCCTGGCGGAGGTGCTCGAGCGGCCTGAGCTTGCCGCCGCGCTCCCGGACGCTCGACCGGTGCCGACCGATTTCGTCCAGCACTTCCCGTCGCAGGCGTCGGCACGCGTACGCCGCGGGGCGCGGACCGCGACCGTGTTCGGCGGGACGGACTTTCACGATATCCCGGTGATCTCGTCAGGGCTGTCCACGAACCCGACGTTCTTCAAGCTCCGCAACGGCGCGGCGATCCTGGACTCGGTCCGGTTGTCGCCGCAGTTCTTCAGCACCGGTCACTTCCGCAGCAATGGTCTGCAGGTGTCGGGGAAAACCTTCAAGCTGTCCTCTGAGGTGAGCGTCCCGTATCACCTGCCGCTTCCGAAGCGATATCGCCGGGCTGACGGCCGTTATGCGTTGACCCCGGAAGGCCGTTTCTACGCGTCGATGGATTTCGGCCACCGTCCTAAGCAGTACCGCACGCTACGCACCGAGATTGCTGTCACCGAGGTTTCGAACGGCTTCGACCTGGTCTTCGATTTCGACGGCGACGAAACGGCGTACGCGATCGAACTGTGCTTCCGTCCTGGTGGGACCCTGGCGGGCGTTGATGCGTTGGATGCCTCGGGCAACTATCAGCTCGTCTCCGGCACGGGCAGCTACACCGTCGGCTCGGACCGGATCGAGTTCGGTCCCGGGAACGGCGCCGCGCGGGTGCCGATGGACCCGGGCGAGCGGTACACGTACCTCGGCGGCAGCCTGACCCCGGACGGTCTGCGCGTCTACCTGACCGGCCGGATTCCCGGGCGTCAGGTACTCCAGTTGCGAGTGTCGTCGTAGTTCGAACAGTTCTTGGACCGGCCGGAGGTGGCGGGCTACTAAAATGTCGGCGTGAGCTTCCACGCCGCTGCCTTCATCGCCACCAGCCTCGACGGCTACATCGCCCGCCCCGACGGCTCCGTCGACTGGCTCACCACCCGAGCCGAACAGGCCGGCGAGACCGGGTACGACGAATTCATGTCCTCGATCGACACCGTCGTACTCGGCCGGAACACCTATCAGCTGGCGCTGACGTACGACGTCTGGCCGTACGACGGCAAGCAGGTGGAGGTCCTCAGCTCGACCCTCGACCCGAACACCGACGACCGCATCCTCGTCCACCGCACCCTGGACGCCCTGGTAGAAACCCTCACCGACCGAGGCGCCCAACGCATCTACACCGACGGCGCCCGAACCATCCAAACCTTCCTGGCCGCCGGCCTCCTCAACGAACTGACCATCACCACAGCCCCCGTCCTCCTAGGCACCGGCATCCCCCTCTTCGGCCCCCTCCCCACCGAAATCCCCCTGACCCACAACGCCACCCGCACCCTCAAGGCCGGCTTCACCCAATCGGACTACACGATCCAGCACTGAAACCGGAGGGACTCAAGCATGGCGGTAACCAACGACACCAAGCATCAGCGGGCGATTGGTGTCGTGCTCGATCAGTTGGGGCAACGAGGGATTTACGTGGCCGTCCGCACAGTCAGAGGTTCATACCGGCTCGACACAGCGGGACAGAGGATCAGGATCCGCGTCTACAGCCGGTTCAGCGGCGAATGGCAGACAGACGACTGGCGGCGAGATGTCAACGACGAGACCTATGACGTCGTCGTGCTCGTCTACTTCACCAACCCGGCGCCGATGTTGTTCATCGTTCCCGGACAGGAATGGCGTGCAGGCCTCGAGGCCCACGCGGTCCGCGACAGCGGACATCAGGCGATCGCCCGGGATCGGGTCGCCCAGTGGCTGTATCGCTGGGATGTCCTCGACTCAGTCTCCAGCTAGAGCACCAAGGCCTTGGCCCATCGGTCGCCCCCATCAGACGGCCCAGGCTCCATCGGCGACTTGTCTGCCTGTGGATAACTGATTGCCTCGGAATCCCTTCAAAATAAGGGATTCTCTGGTTGGAAAACTGTCGGAGGGCATGTCTAGAGTTGTCGGCATGGAGGTCCTCGGCGAACGGCCCGTCTGGTCGATGAGCGACAGCGAGAAGCTGTCCGCTCTCGACGCGGTGGTCGCGGAGAAGGCCCGCCTGGAGACCCTCGAGCTCCACCTCATCGCAGCCATCGACCAGTCCGGCTACGCCACCGAGCTCGGCGCCGGAGACACCGCCCGTCTCCTGACCCAGCGATACCGCACCGACGCGCCTGAGGCCCGTCGCCAGGTCCGCATCGCCACCCACCTGACCAGGTACGCCGCCACCTCTGCCGCCCTCCCCGACCCAGCTGTGCCCTATGCCCACCCAGTGACCGCCCAGCCGGCTCCAACGGCGTGGCACGTCTCGCCGGCGCAGGCAGCCGCGATCGTCTCGGTCCTGAATCAGGTCCCCGCGACGGTGCCGACCGAGAACCTCGAGTTCGCCGAACAGCAACTGATCGACCTGGCCGCAACCCACACACCCGCCGAACTCCGCCAGGCAGGCCGCAGGATCCGCGACATCCTCGACCCCGACGGCCCCGAACCAGACGAGAAAGCGGCGTACGACCGCGAGTCCCTCACCCTGAAGACCGTCGACCGCGGCGTCACCTTCCGCGGCTACCTCGCCAACGAGAACGCCGAACTTCTCCGCACCCTCATCCACGCCCACGCCAAACCCCACAAAACCGTCGACGGCGAGCTCGACCCGCGTCCCCGCGACAAGCGCCAAGCCGACGCCCTCACCGCCGTACTCAACTCGGCTGCAACCGCCCACGCCACTGCGACCGCACACGCCGCCACTACCAGCACCGACGGCGACTTCGTGGCGGGCCACGGACCGAGACCGCACATCAGCATTACCATCGACTACAACGACCTCGCCGCTGCTACGGCGAACGCGACCGGCCACTTGACCTTCGGCGACAACCTGTCCGCGGCGACCGTACGCCGCCTCGCCTGCGACGCGCAGATCCTGCCGATGGTCCTGGGCACCAAGTCACAACCCCTTGACGTCGGCACTACCCAGCGGCTCGTCACCCGCCCGATGCGCCGCGCACTGAACGCTCGCGACAAAGGGTGCGTCGTGTGCGGCGCCCCGCCCATCCAGTGCGAAGCGCACCACATCATCTCCTGGCTCGACGGCGGACCTACCGCCATCACCAACCTCGCCCTGCTCTGCAAGCGCCATCACCTCGACCTCCACTCCGGCCACTGGCACATCCAGATCCTCAACGGCACCGTCCAGGTAACCCGCCCCACCTGGGCAGACCCCACGCCGATCCCACCCAGCAAATACAAACCACCGATCGCGGACATCGTTCACCAACCCCCGGCGCCACCCTTCAACCCGTGGGGCGGGGGAGAACCCGTCACGCCCACAACCCGTCCATCCGACCTCTTAAACCCATTGGGCGATGATGAACCAGCCACGCGACCGACCAGCCCTACCCGGCCCACATCCGCCATCGTCGCAGAACCCATCCCACTCGATCCGTGGAACGACACCGAGCCTGCTGCCTGAACAAGACGTCTGGGTGATCTCACGCGTACGGCGGGCGCCATCGCCAGCATTCGTTGATTCGGTCGAGTTGGGCCTGGAGGCGGCGGGAGTCTCGGCGGGGAAGGTTGTGTACGACGATGTGCAGGATCGCCTGGACCTCGACCATCGGCGGACAGCATTCCCAGATGCCGCACCCCGTGTAGCGCGGGTCGTACAGGCGATGAGCGGGATCACGGACGAACCGCTCCCAGTGCCGGATCGCCTCCAGCACCTGACCAGACTGCAGGCGGGTGTTCTCCAGCCGTGCGATCACCAGCCGACCGTGCGGCGACAGGCCGGGAAGGTCAGCGCACGAAGCTGAGCCGGGCGCCTACGCGGCATCGGCCTTTCTATAGATGTGCACACCTCATAGTGCCACGCTAGTGGTCAGTTGAGAGCGCGGCTTCCTGCTCGCGCGAGGCCTACGACGAGGAGGCTGGAGATTGCCCAGCCGATGAGGGTGGCCGCGTTCACCCAGGCGAGCATCCAGCCTCCGCCCGCGTCTGTGCTTGGGGCCCAGGTGCTGCGTTGTTTCAGGTCGACGATCGGTACGACGGTGTCGACGGCGTACAGCCACGGGTTGAAGCAGCGCACCTTGCCTTTGCCACAAGCGTTCTGCGGCGTCCGACCGGACTCGAGCTGGCTCAGTTCGCCCTGTGGTGTGTAGACGATGCCCGACGGGTCCGCTGCGCGCATCACCCGGTTCGAGTCGGCGGGCAACAACGGGGCAGCAACTGCGACCACCAGCAGAACAAGCGGAATGAGAGCCCGAAGTGGCCGATAGCCGTATCCACGGAACCAGTCATTGACGACTCGATCCCAGCCGCGAACAACACCGAACCTGGCCCATCCGGCCCGCCGCTGCCGCTTGGTCCGCAGATACGCCATGAGCACTTCTTCGGAACCTTCAGAATCGCCGTGGCGCTTGAGGGTTCGTGCAGCTTGTTCCCACGGCCCAGGGTCGCCCGGGTCGCCGCTGTCGGCGGGGTCGCAGTGCCGAAGCCATCGCGTACGGGTCTTCCAACCCCATTCTCCGGAGCCGTGCATGGACGTTTCTGCATACCGCTCGTACGTGAAGCCGGTCAGATAGCTCCGTCGCGAAGGCCAGTCCCGTTCGGGTCGATCCGCCAGGTACGACGTGTGTGCATCGCTGAAGTCGACCGCGCCCTCGATGTTCCAGCCAAGGCCGATGCCGCCGCGGACGGTGCTCGAGATCGCCTCGAAGGCAGACTCTCGTTCGTTGAGTCTGGTCGGTCGCGGATCACCGTCTTCTCGTCGCCGCCACTCGAAGCTACCGTCATCACAGTGCAGCCGGCCTTCGACCTGGGCTCGGTTCAGCATCACAACGCCCACCGATCGAAACCCGCTGCAGAGTCGGATGTTGCCGGCCAGCTGCGCCTGATGAAGATTGATCGAGGCATCGCCAGGACTCAGGATCTGCGCCCGTTCGGCGTCGAACATGCCGCGAATCTCGGCCCCTCGGAAACTCAGTCCGCCGCTTGCACCAGTGGTCGCCGCCGGATAGGAGTCTCCGATCGTGGCGTCGACCAGCCGGACGTCGCCGTGGATCACGGCCGTGACGGCCGTCAGGCAGTAGCGATGCGCCGGTCTGCTCAGTGCTGCCCTTCGCACGTCTAGAGGCCCGGCCACCTCGGCGCCGTCGAGATCGACGCTGCCCTGGATATCAGCCTGGACGGCAGAAACCGTCGTACCTATGTGCGCATGAGTGAGATCCAATGCGACATCGAACCCGTTCTCGATCGAGATGCCATCGATCAGTAGCCCACCGTCGATGGTCGCTCCTGCAAACGTCGCTCCGCCGACCATGGACGTGCCTTCGCTCATGGTGAGCTCCCCACGAATCGTCGCGCCCTGCGCCAGCAAGGCCAGTCGTTGCGCAGGATCCTTGGCGTTGTACAAGTGTCTGCCGACGCCGGGCTCCGGGGCCTCCAGCCTTGCCTTCCGGATGAGAACCCTGCCATTGACCGAGGTGCGGCCCATCTCCAGGCGGCCGCGAATCACGGGCCGATGCCGAGGGCTGTCGGTGATGAACAGGCTGCCTCCGACAGTCGCGTCCGCGAGATCGATGGCTCGTCCGTTGCGAGGTACCAGCTCGCACCCGGCAAGATCCAAGGATCCGCCGAGTTGAGCCCCGATGAGCCTGATCTCGCCCTTGGCGCGGAAGCCCTGGATGAGCCGGATGTCGCCGGTCACCTGACACCTGTCAGCCTGGATCGCACGATCCGCGGTGGTGTCGATCGTGGTGTCGACAGCGATCAAGCGTCCGGCTATTTCGGCCTCCGTCAGCCAGACCGCGGCGGTTCGGCTCAATGACGAGGTGGTCTGGTGCGCCCCGGTGATCAACGTGCGCGACAGTACGAGGTCCCGTTCGACGCGCATCCCGTTGGCGAGGATGCCGGGGACGGACGACCTCAGCGCGTCCCCATCCGGCGACGAAGTACCGACAATCGCCAACGAGTGGACGACACTGCCCTCGAGCAGAACGGGCTCCACGAACTCGCAGTCCTCGAAGTGGATCGGGAAGTCGATCCGGCAAGCACTGAGATCCAGCTGACCGGTAATCCGCGCGTTGCTGATACGAAGCCCGAACCTACTCACCTCGTCGGCTCGGTCAACCACCACTGACCGAATGCCCCTGGCAGCGATGTCCGTCCCATCACAGTCGAGCACTACACCCCGGCGCGCCGCCCCGGACAGCCCCGCCTCTGCAAGCCGACGTCGAGAACTGAGCGGCAAGGCAATCTCCCTCGGACAGACGTTGCTTACAGCTCCGTCCATTCTTCACCAGCGGAGGGTGGAGGGAGCGGGCGTAGCACCCGCTCCAGATCACCTGTGGTTCAGGAGGTGGGCGGCTTCGGCTGCCCAGTAGGTGAGGATGGTGTCGGCGCCGGCTCGGCGGATGGAGGTGAGGGTTTCCAGGATGGCGGCTTCGCGGTTGATCCAGCCGTTGGCGGCGGCGGCTTCGACCATGGCGTATTCGCCGGAGATGTTGTACGCGGCAACGGGGAGGTTCACGTGGTCGCGGACCTGGCGGATGATGTCGAGGTACGCGAGGGCCGGTTTGACCATGACGATGTCGGCGCCTTCGGCGATGTCGAGGTCGACCTCGCGGATGGCGTCGCGGGCGTTGGCGTTGTCCTGCTGGTACGTCTTCCGGTCGCCGGTGAGCGACGAGTCGACCGCCTCGCGGAACGGGCCGAAGAACGCCGACGCGTACTTCACGGCGTACGCGAGGATCACGGTGTCGATGAAGCCGGCCGCATCGAGCGCTTTACGTACGACGCCGACCTGGCCGTCCATCATCCCGGACGGACCGACGACGTGCGCGCCCGCGGAAGCCTGCGCGACGCCCATCTCGGCATAGATCGACAGCGTCGCGTCGTTGTCCACGCGGCCGGAAGAATCGAGTACGCCGCAATGCCCGTGCGACGTGAACTCGTCCAGGCAAAGGTCCGACATCACCAGCAGCGAGTCACCCGCCTCAGCAACAGCATCGGCGATCGCGACATTCAAGATCCCGGCCGGATCCAAGGCGCCAGAGCCAACCTCGTCCTTCACCGAAGGTACGCCGAACAGCATCACCCCGCCGAGACCGAGAGACGCCGCTTCGGCGACCGCCTTCCGGGCCGTGTCCCGGGTGTGCTGTACGACGCCCGGCATCGACCTGATCGGGATCGGCTCCCGGGCGTCCTCCCGGACGAACATCGGCAGGATCAGCTGCCGCGGCTCGATGACGGTCTCCGCGACCAGTCGACGTACCGCCGCCGACGACCGAAGCCGCCGCGGCCTGACCTCCGGGAAACCACCAGGCATGAAACTCAGCTCTTCCGACGAGATCCCGAGCGGCGCTCGGACGGACGGGTGACCGGCTCACCGGCCTCCACCATGGTGTCACGCCGATCCGCACCGAACCGGGCCAGGGCGTCGGCCAGCTCCTCGACCGACGGCGACTCGGCCATCGCGTCGACGCGCAGGCCGTGCTCCTCGGCGGTCTTCAGTGTGGCCGGGCCGATCACCGCGATCACCGTCGACGCGTGCGGCTTGCCGGCGATGCCGACCAGGTTCCGCACGGTCGAGGACGAGGTGAACACGACCGCGTCGAACTTGCCCGACTTGATCGCCTCGCGGGTCGGCGCGGGCGGCGGCGCGGCGCGCACGGTCCGGTACGCCGTGACGTCGTCGACCTCCCAGCCGAGATCGGTGAGCCCGGCAACGAGTGTCTCGGTGGCGATGTCCGCGCGCGGCAGGAAGACCCGGTTGATCGGGTCGAGCACCTCGTCGAACGGCGGCCAGTCCTCGACCAGCCCGGCGGCGCTCTGCTCACCGCTCGGAACCAGGTCGGGACGGATGCCCCAGGCACCGATCGCCTCGGCGGTCTTGTCGCCGACCGCCGCGATCTTCAGCCCGGAGAACGCCCGCGCGTCCAGCCCGTACTCGTCGAACTTCTCCCGGACCGCCTTCACCGCGTTGACCGAGGTGAACGCGACCCACTCGTAGCGTCCCTCGACCAGACCGCGGATCGCCTTGTCCATCTGCTGCGGGTTGCGCGGCGGCTCGACCGAGATGGTCGGGACCTCTTCCGGCATCGCACCGTACCGGCGAAGCCGGTCCATCAGCGGGCCGGCCTGGTCCTTGGTCCGCGGGACCAGGATCCGCCAGCCGAACAGCGGCTTGGTCTCGAACCAGGACAGCGCCTCGCGCTGCTCGACCACGCTGCCGACGACGATGACGGCCTCGCCGGTCACCTTCGCGGCGCGCAGGTCGGTGACGATCGTCTCCAGCGTGCCGACGACGCTCATCTGCGCGGTCGTCGTACCACCGACCGTCGCCGCGACCGGGGTCGAAGCGTCGAAGCCGGCCTCGACGAGCGCGGCAACGGTCTCCTTCAACGTCTCCGTGGCGTTCAGCAGGACCAGCGTCTGCTTCGGCTGCAGCCGGGTCAGGTCGAGCTTGTTCTCGGCCAGGTCGACGACGGTGACCTCGCGGTCGCCCTTCATCGTCAACGGGATCCCGGCGTAGGTCGGGACCGCGCTCACCTCGCTCACACCCGGGACGACGTTGAACCCGATGCCCGCCTTCTTGCAGGCGGCGGCCTCCTCGGCGCCGCTGGAGAAGGTGAACGGGTCGCCGCTCAGCAGGCGTACGACGTTCGCGGCGGTCTTGGCGGTCTTCACCACGAGCCGCGCCCGGGCCGCGATCCGCAGCGCCCGGCTGCCCTCGGCGCCGGAGCCGTCGACGACCTCGACCCCTGCCTTGCAGTAGGTCAGGAACGCGTCGTGTTCGGGGCCCTCGACAACGACCGCGTCGGCGTTGGCGAGCACGTCACGGCCGGCCAGCGTCAGCAGTGCGGGGTCACCGGGGCCGACGCCGACGAATGTCACGTGGCCGAGTGGTCTGGTCTGCTTGACGGTACTGGTCGCAGCCTTCTGAGGTGCCGCGGTGGCCGCTGTCTTCGCGCTCACGTCTGCCTTCGCCCTCGTCGTTTTCCTGCTCGTCTTGTGGGCCGTCTTGTGGGCCGCCGTCGTAGTGCCCTGTGCCGGTGTCATGTTCGCTCCAGCAGTTCGTTCGCCAGCGCCTTGCCGAGAGACACCGGGTCGTCCACCGGCCCGTTCGCGGAGAGCCGGCGTACGCCGTCGTCCTGGCCGAGCGCGCCCCGCAGCCACAGCTCGGGGCCGTCCTCACCCTCGACCACCTCGGCGAGCGCGCCGACCGGAGCCGTGCACCCTGCCTCGAGCGTGGCCAGCAGTTGCCGTTCCGCCGTCACCGCCGCGCGGGTGGCCGGGTCCTCGAGGTGGGCCAGCGCGGCCAGCACCTCGGTGTTGTCCGCCCGGCACTCGATCGCCAGCGCGCCCTGCCCGGGCGCGGGCAGCATCTGGATCGGGTCCAGCGTCTCGGTGACCTCGGACAACCGTCCCAGCCGGGACACCCCGGCGCGCGCGACGATCACCGCGTCGACCTTGCCGTCGGTGACCAGCGAGATCCGGGTGTCCACGTTGCCGCGGACTCCGGTGCACTCGACCCCCAGGCCGAGCGCGTCGATCTGCGCGACGCGACGGGCGGCCCCGGTGCCGATGACCGAGCCGCGCGGCAGCTCGCCGAGCGTCAGACCGTCACGCGCAATGAGTACGTCGCGGGGGTCCTCGCGGAGCGGGATGGCACCGAGCACCAGACCGTCGACCGGCGCGGTCGGCAGGTCCTTCAGCGAGTGCACAGCGATGTCGATCTCGTCAGCCAGCAAGGCGTCGCGCAGTGCGCTGACGAAGATGCCGGTGCCGCCGATCTGCTCGACCGGGGCACGGTTCACGTCGCCGGTGGTCGTGATCAGCACGAGCTCGACCTCGTGGCCGAGCGCCCGCAACTCGTTGGCGACGAGGGTCGACTGCGCGGTCGCGAGCGCGGATCGACGGGTGCCGAGCCGGATCATGCCTGCTCACCTCCAGCGTTGCGGGCGTCCGCGGGCGTCTTGCTGGTGTCCTCGGGAGACTTGACCGCCGTCACCGCGTCCACTGTTGCCTGGTCGAGCGCGAACAGCTCCCGCAGCGCATCGGCGTACGTCGGTCCGCCCGGGTCTCCCCCGAGCTCCTTCACGCGGACCGTCGGGTTGTGCAGCAACTTGTCGACGACGCGGCGGATGGTCCGCGTGACCTCGTGCCGCTGCTGCTCGTCGAGGCCCGGCAGCCGGCGCTCCAGCCGGGCCAGCTCGGAGTCGACCAGCTCGGTCGCCATCGTCCGCAGCGCGACCACGGTCGGCGCGACCGATGCGGCCCGCCGGGTCGCCTCGAACGCACCGGTCTCCTCGCCGACGATCCGCCGTACCTCGTCGATGTCGGCTTCGCTGCCGCCCGCCGTACCGGCGAGGTCGGCGAGAGTCACCAGCGTGACGCCGGGGATCCGCGCCGCCTCGGGCGCGACGTCGCGCGGCAGGGCGACGTCGAGTACGCCGAGCGGCCGCCCGTCCGACGCGTTCCGGATCATCTCCTCGGTCAGTACGACGCCACGCGCGCCGGTGCACGACACGATCAGGTCGGCGTCGCGCAACGCGTCCGGCACGTCGGCCAGGTGGATCGGCGTACCGCCGATGCGATCGGTCAGCGCGACCGCGCGGTCATAGTTGCGGTTGGCAATGGTCACGCTCTTGGCGCCACCGTTGATCAAGGTCTGTGCGGCCAGCGAGGCCATCGAACCGGCGCCGACGATCAGTGCGCGGCGGCCTTCGAAACCACCGACCGCCTCCAGGCCGGCCGAGACGACCGAACGGCCGGCGGAGTCGATGCCAGTCTCGGTCCGGGCCCGCTTGCCGACCCGCAACGCGTGCTGGAACAGGGCATTCAGCTCGGTGCCGATGGTCTCCAGGTCCTGGCCGACGCGCAGCGTCTCCTTCACCTGGCCGAGGATCTGGCTCTCGCCGACGACCATCGAGTCCAGCCCGACCGCGACCTGGAACAGGTGCGCGACCGAGCCCTCCTCGAAGTGCACGTAGAGGTGCTCGGCCAGATCCAGCAGCGGCACGCCGGTGACGTCGGACAGGATCGCGGTGACCTCGTCCATCCCCGCGTGGAACCGGTCGACGGTCGCGTAGACCTCGGTTCGGTTGCACGTGGCAAGGACTGCCGACTCGGCAACGGCCGGGGTGTGCTTGACGGCCAGGGCCAGCTTGGTCGCCGCGTCCGCGTCGAGCGCCACCCGCTCGAGGACGTTGATGTCAGCGGAACGGTGACTGATGCCGACGACCAGGTAACTCATGCGCCGACACCTCCTCCGACACTCGGAAGATCACTGAGACCGTTCATCGCTGGTAGTTCGGGCACCTGGGGGAGCGCCGCCTCTCCGGACTTTCGTTGTTCGTGGTACGCCAGGATCTGCAACTCGATCGAGAGGTCCACCTTGCGGATGTCGACGCCGTCGGGCACGGACAGCACCACGGGCGCGAAGTTCAGGATGCTGGTCACGCCGGCGGCGACCAGCCGGTCGCAGACCTCCTGGGCCGGACCGGCGGGCGTGGTGATCACGCCGATCGAGACCCGGTCGCGCTCGACGATGTCCTCGAGCTCGGCGAAGTCGCGGACCTCCATGTCGCCGATCCGCTCGCCGACCAGCTTCGGGTCGGCGTCCAGCAGGGCCACGATCCGGAAGCCGCGGGTGCCGAAGCCGGAGTAGTTCGCCAGCGCGTGGCCCAGGTTTCCGATCCCGACGATGACCACGGCCCAGTCCTGAGTGACGCCGATCTCGCGGGCGATCTGGTAGCGCAGGTACTCGACGTCGTACCCGACGCCGCGGGTGCCGTAGGAGCCCAGGTAGGACAGGTCCTTGCGGAGCTTGGCGGAGTTCACCCCGGCCGCGGTCGCCAGATCCTCGCTCGACGCGGTCGCGATGCCGTTGTCCGAGAGCGCGGTCAGGGCCCGCAGGTAGACCGGCAAGCGCGCGACAGTCGCCTCGGGGATGCCGCGTTCGGTTCTCGTCGGCGGGCCGGGGCGACGGCTGCTGGCACGCGTCACAATTCTCCTGGGAGCGGTTGGTTCACCGCGGTCTGACGGCCGGCGGCGGTTCTTACTCTAGGAGCTTGTGAACGTGAGAACAAAATCGGCGAGGGTGACCTGCAAGACACCCCCTAGTTTGTCAAGGCCTTCCTGAGCCTCGCGGGGTCCACCCGCCAGAAGTCGTGCTGCTTCCCGTCGACGAAGGTGACCGGGATCTGTTCGCCGTACTGCGTGAACAGCTGGTCATCCTGGGTGATGTCGACCTCGCTCCACTCCACCCCCAGCTCGCCGCAGACCGAGCGGATGATCTCCCGGGCGTCGTCGCACAGGTGACAGCCGGGCTTCCCGTACATCACGACGCGGCTCATCGGCTGCCCTGCCGTAGCCGCCCCTTGGCGACCTTGCCCGTGACCGAGTGCGGGAGTTGATCCACCACCTCGATCTCCACCGGGGACTTGAACCGGGCGAGCCGGCCCTCGGCGTACTCCCGGACCGCCCCGACATCCACCGTGGTGTCTGCCTGCGGTACGACGAATGCCTTGACCGCCTCGCCGGTCTCCTCGGACGGCATCCCGATGACCGCCGCCTCGCTCACGCCGGGAGCAGCGACCAGCACGTCCTCGATCTCACTCGGGAACACGTTGAAGCCGGACACGATGATCAGCTCGCGCAGCCGGTCGACCAGGAACAGGTCGCCGTCCGCGTCCAGGAACCCGACGTCGCCGGTCCGGTACCAGCCCTCCGCATCCGGACCGTCCACACCGTCCGGCCAGTACCCGGAGAACAAGTTGCCGCCGCGGATCAGGATCTCGCCCGGATCGTCGCCCTCGACGTCCTCGCCCTGCTCGTCGGCGATCCGGAGCTCGACGTTCGGCAGCGGGCGGCCGACGGAGCCGGGCTTCGGCTCGGACTCCCCCAGAGTCGTGGTGACACCCGGGGACGCTTCTGTCAGGCCGTACCCCTGGTGCACGAAGTGGCCGCTGACCTGCTCGAAGCGGTCCGCGAGCGTGCGATCGAGCGTGGACGCGCCGGTCAGCACGACCTTGACCGACCTCAGAGCCTCGCGCAGATCGGCTCGCCCCAGGAGGGTGTGCAGCGCCGGCGGTGCGAGCGGCAGCCGCGTCACGCCGTACTTGCCGACCAGGCCGAGGGTCTCCTCGGGGTCCAACCGCTGCTCGACGATCAGCGCCGCACCGGTCGCGACGGCCCAGCCCAGGACGGCGTTCAAGCCGAAGGCGTGGAACATCGGCAGGACCCCGAGAACCACGTCCTCGGGCCCCATCCGGTCCTCCCCGAGCTCGGTGAGGTTCTGCACATTGGCGGAAAGTGCTCGATGGGTGAGCATCGCGGCACGCGGGTCCCCACTGGTTCCGGCCGTGTACAGCAGAACCGCGAGCGCCTCCGGATCGACTGCCAACGGTAACGGAGCGTCACCTTCGAGCTGGCCCGGCACCACTGTCCGGACGCCCTCGATCCGGTCCGCCAGGCCCGGCCCGGCGATCGCCAGCCGAGCTCCTGAGTGCGCCGCGACGGTCGCGATCTCGGGCTTGGTGAGCCCGGTGTTCAGCGGCACTGCGACCAGTCCGGCGCGGAGAATGCCCAGGTAGGACGTGACGAACTCGATGCTGTTGGCAACCAGGAGCAGGACCCGGGCCCCGGGCACGAGGCCGGCCGCGGCAAGTCCCTGAGCGGTCCGGTCGACGGCCTCGTCGACCTGGCTCCAGGTCAGCCGGCGGTCCCCGTCGACCAGCGCGGGACGCTCGCCGTGCCGTTGCGCTGTGTCACGAAGAATGTCCGCGAAATTCACGTTCACCAGGCGAGTCTGTCACGGCCACGGGGGCCACGGACTTTCAACCGGCTTGCCCAGAACGGTTGCAGCAGAGCGTGACCACCGATATACAGGTGACTTCGCGGGCGCGCTTCTGTCGAACCTCACACTGCAGAAACCCGGCCGCGCGGGGAACCTCATGCGCGATGCTCCACCCTCCCCGACAGCAGGCTGCTCCGCGTGCGGACGCAGTCCGCTGGCGCATTCGTGACGACCAGACCGGACGGAAGGCGGCACGCCTCAGGCTGTTGACAGTATGTGTCCGAGCGGCGACGCTCGGTGCGGTTCAGCCACTGTGGCCATTCGCGGATGTGTCAGAAGACGTGTCAGTTGAACGGGGAGAAAACTTGACCACGCCGGAGCCAAGCCCGGACGGGATGAGACGTGCAGAGCTCGTCGATCGCGCCCAGGCCGGGGACGTCGGTGCCTTCGGGGAGCTGTACGACGAGTACTCGCTCACCGTCTATCGCTACATCTACGCGCGGGTGTCCTCGTCGGCACTCGCAGAGGACCTGACCAGCGAGACGTTCGTCCGGGCGCTGCGCGCGCTGGACTCGTTCCGCTGGCAGGGCCGGGACTTCGGCGCCTGGCTGGTGACGATCGCCCGGAACCTGATCACCGACCACTACAAGTCCGGCCGGGTCCGGCTGGAAGTGGTCACCGACGAGATCGAGACCCACGACCGGCAGACCGAGGGTCCGGAGATCGATGTGCTCGCCGCCGCGACCGCCGAGGTACTGCGGGACGCGGTCGCGGGTCTGCCGGACGAGCAGCGCGACTGCCTGACGATGCGGTTCTTCGCCGGCCTGTCGATCGCGGAAACGGCCAAGGCGCTCGAGAAGTCGGAGGGCGCCGTCAAGCAACTGCAACTGAGGGCCGTGAGGCACTTGGCGAAGGTTATCCCCAAGGACTTGAGGTGAGGCGGATGACAACGAATGTCTTTCGTAACCCGTCAGCGAGTTTCCTCGTTCCTCTTCATGAGGACCTGTCGGTGACCCCGACTGGCCATTGAGGAGAACGAACATCATGAGTGACCTACACAGGGCTCGAGCGCGCGCGGAGTCATTCGCGCACGCCGTCGATCACGGGCCCCGTCACTCCGCGCGACTGAGCGAAGACCCCGAGTTGCTGGAAGCTGTGGAGCTGGTCGGACGGCTGAGGACCGCCGGCGCAGTTGCACCGCGACCGGAGTTCAGCGCCGAGTTGCGGCACCGTCTGCTGGAGCAGGCGGCGGCGCGCGCGGCGACCACTGCGACTCCGATGATGGTGCGCAGCGCACCGGACAGCTCGGACGACCCGCCGGGTCGCGAGGACGTTGGCGCGTCCGTGACAGCTATTCGCCGCCGACAGGGCCGGAGGATCCGGCTCGTGGCCAGTACCGCCGCGCTCGTCCTGCTCGGAGGTGGCATCGGTTCTGCCGCCGCCGCCCAGCAGGCCATGCCCGGCGACACCTTGTACGGGATGAAGCGCAGCATCGAGAACGTGTCGACCAATGTGAGCGTCGGGGGACGACTCACGCGGCCGGCGCGACCTCGAGCACGCGATGACCCGACTGTCCGAAGTCCGCCAGCTCGCCGACAACGGCGGCTCGGTGGGCACGATCAACGCGACCCTGGACGACTTCTCGGCGCAGTCCCGCAAGGGCGTGTCCCGATTGGTCGCGTCGTACCAGCAGGACGGCGACGAGAGTTCGATCAGCGCGATCACGGCCTTCATCACCAGCGCCCGCCAGGCTCTTGTGGGGCTCGCGCCCAAACTCCCGCCGGAGTCGCTGAAGTCCGGAGTGGAGGCGCTGGCGACGATCGAGCAGCTGGCGCAGCACACGACGGCGGCCTGCCCGAAGTGCGCGGCGCCGAAGTCGGCCACCACCGGCGGCACCACCACCAGCAAGCCGAACCGGACGACTCCCGGCAACGGTGAGCCGAGTGATCCGGCCAAGCCGGGGACAAGCACCAAGGCGTCCTCGACGATTCCGACACCCGGTGCGTCGACCACGCTCCAGCCGAGCACGTCGCCCACCAAGATCCCGAACACCACGATCGTCGAGGAGTCCACGGAACCGCCTCCGACGGCCCTGAAGACGCCACCGAAGACATCGTCGTCAAACTCGCCGACTGCGACGCCCACCGTGCTGCCTTCGCTGACTCCGACCACGCCGGCCTGGCCGTGGCCGTTCCCGACCGCACCACTGATCGATCTTCCAGGGATCATCAACACTTTGCTCCCGCCCTGGAAGTAGAGCACGACGTAGAGAAGCCCGGCACACCGATGGTGTGCCGGGCTTCTTCGTTGCTCCGGTCGTTGCTCCGGTCAGAAGAAGATGCTGCGGCGTTGCATCAGCAGGGTGTAGAGGGTCTGCTGGATGGTCTCGCGGACCTGGTCGGTGACGTTGAAGACCAGCATCGGGTCGTCGGGGGCGCCGTCGGCGAACTCGTCGGTGCGGATCGGCTCACCGAACTCGATCAGCCACTTGGACGGCAGCGGGATCAGCCCGAGCGGTCCGAGCAGCGGGAAGAACGGCGTGATCGGGATGTACGGGACGCCGAGCAGGCGGGCCAGCGAGGCGATGTTGCCGACCAGCGGATAGATCTCCTCGGCGCCGACGATCGAGCACGGGACGATCGGTACGCCGGTCCGCATCGCGGCGCTGACGAACCCGCCGCGCCCGAAGCGCTGCAGCTTGTACCGCTCGGCGAACGGCTTGCCGAGACCCTTGAATCCTTCCGGCCAGACGCCGACCAGGTTGCCCTGGCGGAGCAGGCGTTCGGCGTCGTCGTTGTTCGCCAGGGTCGCGCCGCCCTTGCGGGACAGCTCGCCGACGAACGGCGTCTGGAACACCAGGTCCGCCGCCAGCGTGCGCAGCGGCCGGCCGGTGTGGTCTGCGACGACGACCTGGGTCACCAGTCCGTCGATCGGCATCGTGCCGGAGTGGTTCGCGACGATCAGCGCGCTACCGTCGGTGGGAATGTTCTCGATGCCGCGCACCTCGACACGGAACCACTTCTCCACCATCGGGCGCAGCATCGGCAGCAGCACCTGGTCGGTCAGGTCGGAGTCGTACCCGAACTCGTCGAGCTCGTAGTCACCGCTCAGCCGCCGGCGCAGGAACGCCAGCCACTCGGCGACCCGGCGCTCGCCGTCCTCGCCGAACAGCTCCCGCACCACCCGCTCCAGCCGGCCGAAGTCCAGCCCGCCGAGATCCAACCCGGACAGGTCAGGCCCGTCGACGTCAGGCAAGGCCCCTGCCGTCTCGCCCACCCGGGGCTCTTGCGCAGCTACCCCCTGTCCGCTCACCGGACCGCCGGCCGCGGTGTCCGAGTCGGTGCGCTTGCCGTCAGGTCCGGATCGGGCGCGGCTGTTCTTCTTCTGACCGCCTCGTCCGGCGAGTGCGCGCGCGGCGGCGGACGGCGTCGTACGGCGTCCGCTCCCGCGGCCGGGCCGGCCGCCGGAGCCGATCGGGATCACATCCGCGTCAGCCACGCAACGCTCCCAGCCCCGCGCCGAGCAGCCCGGCGACCCGCGTCATCGCGCCGACCCCGAGCGAGGACCTGAAGTCGTCGAACGCCTCCGCGGTCGTGTACTTCGGCTCGAACCCGAACTCGGTCCGCATCCGGGTCGTGTCCACGCCGCGTCCGAACGTGAGAAAGGTGATCTGGTCCGGCGAGAAGTCCGCGAGCCGGGCCCGCCGGACGGCAGCGGCCGTGCTGGACGCGGTGAACGACGGCAGCCGCACCGTCGGGCGGCCGAGCCGGCGGATCGCCTGGGACAGCGAGATGATGCCGTCGCCGGCCAGGTTGAAAGTCCCGGGAAGGTCGTTGACGGTCGCGCGCTGGATCGCCTCGACGCCGTCGTCCTCGTGCAGGAACTGCAGGCGGGCGTCGTACCCGAAGACGGTCGGGACCACCGGGAGAGCGAAGTACCGCGTCATCGGGGAATCGGTCTTCGGGCCGATCCAGTTCGCCATCCGGAGCGTGGTGACGCAGACGTCGGGGCGGCGCCGGGCGAACCCGCGCACGTAGCCCTCGACCTCGACCGCGTCCTTGCTCAGCCCGTGGTGATGGATCGCCCGCGGCGCCATCTCCTCGGTGAACATGGCCGGATCGCGCGGACCGGCGCCGTACACGGTCGTCGAGGACTTGACCACCAGCTTGGCCACGCCGGACGCCTTCTGGCAGGCGGCGAGCAGCTGCATGGTGCCGATGACGTTGATCTCCTTCATCGACGAACGGCCGCCGGCACTGCCGGGGGTCGCCACGACGCCCGTGTGGACGACCGTATCCACGCCTTCGGCCGCGATCACCTTGGCGATCACGGGGTTGCGGATATCGGCCCGGACGAACCGGACCCGGCCGAGCTCGGCCCGCGGCGGGACCACGTCGACCCCGAGCACGGTACCGATCGCCGGGTCGTCGGCCAGCCTTCGGGCACAGCGAGCACCGGCGTCCCGCGAGACGCCGGTCACCATCACTACCTGTGCCACGAGCTACCCCCAGCCGGACCGGGCGCGGCGAACAGTACCTGCCGGCTACTTGCCGAGCTTGCGGCGCTGAACCCGCGTCTTCTTCAGCAGCTTGCGGTGCTTCTTCTTCGCCATACGCTTGCGGCGCTTCTTGATTACGGAACCCACGTCTGACCATCCAAACTCAAAGAGAACGTCGGCAAAGCTTACCTGTAGGTCACTCCCGCAACCTAAAGCAGCCTCCTCCACTAAACTTGACGTGACCTGGGGAGGTTGTTGTGAGGGCTCGGTACGACGGTCTGGCGGAGTGGTACGACGAGCGGTTCGTGGTCGACGCGGAGACACATCAGCCGGGGATCCTGGACCTGCTCGGGACCGGTTCAGGCCCCTGTCTG
This sequence comes from Kribbella pratensis, assembly GCF_004365355.1. Lineage (GTDB taxonomy): Bacteria > Actinomycetota > Actinomycetes > Propionibacteriales > Kribbellaceae > Kribbella. The sequence continues at coordinate 133,740 of NZ_SODP01000004.1, forward strand.
GACATCGGCTGCGGCACCGGGCGGAACTTCGAGACCATCCGGGCCAGCGGCCGCATACCGGTCGGCATCGACTACTCCACGGATCAGTTGCAGCGCGCCCGGACCCGCACCGACGGTCCTCTCGTGCATGGAGACGCCGCCGCGCTTCCGTTCGCCGACACGTCGTTCGACACCGCGATCTCAATGTGGATCTCGACGGACGTGGACGACTTCAACGCGGTCCTGCTCGAGGCGGCGCGAGTGCTGCGCCCGGGCGGGGTGCTGGTCGCGTACGGCGTACACCCCTGCTTCAACGGACCGCATGTCCTCTACGAGGAGGACGGCCGACGGACCGCCTACCCCACGTACCGGCAGTCCGGCTGGCACCACGAGTCCCCATGGTGGAGCGCGGAAGGCATCCGTCGCCGGATCGGAATGCGCCACGTCCCACTGGCCGAGTACCTGAACGCGATCATCACATCCGGCCTGACCGTCGAGCGCTTCGAGGAACCGGCCGGCCCCGACATCCCACACGCCCTGGCCTTCCGCGCCCGCCGCCCGGAGTGATGATGTCGGTGGGGCTTGATGTACTGCACGCATGGTGACTCTGGATCCTTGGACTGAGCTGGATTTCTCCCTGCTCGAGCGGTGCAATACGGCCGAAATGACGGCATACCTGGGCGGCCCGGAGACGTCGGAGAAGCTGCGGGACCGGCACCAGAAGTACGTCGCGAACGACTTTGTCGGCCAGATGTTCGTGATCGTCACCGCGGAGGGTGAGCGGGCCGGGTCGGTCGGGTACTGGGAGCACAGTGAGGGCAGCGAGACCGTCTGGGAAACGGGGTGGGCGATCCTGCCCGAGTTCCAGGGGCGGGGACTCGCGACGGCGGCGGTGAACGAGGTAGCGAAGGTTGCTGCTGCGGCCGGCACGCATCGGACGCTGCACGCCTACCCGGGGGTGGCGAACGGGGCGTCCAATGCGTTGTGCCGGAAGGCTGGATTCACCTTGCTCGGTGAGCGCGACTTCGAGTACCCGAAAGGACACTGGATGCGCTGCAACGACTGGAGTCTCGACCTCTAGGCAGCCTTGCGGACTGCCACTGGGGCGACCTGGGAGCCCGCTGGCAATGCGCAGTACGGTGGTCGCATGGCGTACGTCGTCTTTATCGCCGGGCTCGTGGTGGTGCTCGCGGGGCTGGCCTGGTTCGCTTCCTGGGCGAAGCGGCGCGGGCACGGGTCCGGGGTGGCCGGCGCGCTCGCGGCGTACGACGAGGCCTATCGGACGACCGCGCATCAGTCGCACCACGAGTTGCGGCAGCAGGCCGACCGGAAGTCCGAGAGCGGATCGCCGGACGATCTTTAGCGCAGGAAGTCCGCTATCGGGCCTAGCGTGAGCAGACCGCTGCCGGCCGCGTGCTCGTCTGCGGCTGGTGCCAGCGCTGCCTGCGCTTTCTCGAGCAGCTGACCGTCGCCTGAGTGCCGGGCCGCATGTGCGGTCAGCGCCCAGTAGGTCTCCAGTAGGAGCCCAGGCGGTGGAGTCAGCGAGCCCTTCACCCACGGGGTGTGTGGCCCGTAGTCCGCCTCGGGGATCGGCTGGTCGTGACGGATGGCGTGCGCGGCCAACGCCAGCGGGAGCAGACCGTCACTCAGACCGGGCATGCCGGCCCCGTTCAACAGGGCAGCGGCGGCGCGGTAGGACTCGGGAGTGTCGTCGCGAAGGGCGGCGTACCAGCGGGTGAAGACGCCCACGAGCGGGAGTTCGTGACGAGCGGCCAGCGCGTCTGCGGCTGTGGCATGTTCGTCGGCCGCCGCGTGGTCGGCCCGCGCACAGGCGGACTGGAGCCGGATCAGATGGCCGAGAACCTCATAGGTAAAGAGATCGTGGCGTTGCGAGAGGCTGACGAGCTCGGCGCCGATGGCGTCGCGTTCGGGAGCGAGCCCGGCTCGATGGAAGGTCTGCATGAAGACGCCGTTCAGCGTGAACGCCAGCAGCGCTGGATCGTCCAGCCCGCGCGCGAGCTCCTCGGCCTCGAGCGCTGCCTCGCGAGGACGCGATGATCGCGACCCGCGCGATTCGAGTGCGATCGTGGCGAGGAGCCGAGCGCGGATGCTCGGGTGCTCCTGCGCCGGCAGGACCCGTTCGGCCGCAGCGACGATCGCCGCGGCCTGCGTCTCGTCGTCGGAGCGCGTCCAGATCGCCGGTACGTCGTACGCGCCGATGACACGCGCTGTCAGATCAGGGTCGGCCAGCTCCTCGGCGGCTGTGATGGCAGCCAAGCGGTGTCGACGAGCCGTCTCCAGCCCACCGCCGCCGGTGACCGCGAGATTGCGCAGCAGCCCGACCGTCGACTCGATCCGGGCACGTGTCCCGCCGACCACGCGGTCGTACGCCGCGGCCGTCTCCGCCCACACGCTCCCGGCAGGCGTGAGATGCGCGGCCCGGTTGAGTATGTCGGTCTCCAGCTGGCTGAGCGCCGGACCAGGATCGACGCCAAGCTGACCGACCAGAGTCTCGCGAGCGCGACGCAGTACGGCGAGAGCGTCGCCTTGCCGCTCGCTGCGATACAAGGCCAACGCCAGCAACCGCCACGCGTCCTCACGCCACGGGTGCTCGGTCACGTGCGCATCAAGGTCCGGCACAGCCTCCCCCGCCAGCCCCAACGCCAGCCGTGCCTCACCTACCCGCTCCATCGCCCGCAGCCGCAACTCGGTCAGCCGCGAACGCTCGGCCAGCGCCCACCCTTCATCCGCATACTCCGTGTACGCCGGACCGCGCCACAAGTCCAGCCCCGCAAGCAGTTTCAGCAACAACTCCCCCGGCGGCAACGACGCCTGCACAGCCGCTTCGAACCGCCAGGCATCCACCGCCTCGGTCCGCAACGCATAGCCAGGCCCTTCGGTCACCAGCAACCTGGCTGGTGTCCGCGGTTGCCGATCCGGCTCGATCGCCCGCCGAAGCGCAGCCACGAACGTCCGCAACGCACTCAACGACCCCGGCGGCGGATCCACCCACAAGTCATCCACGAGCACACTCGCCGGCACGACCCGCCCTCGCGCCACGATCAACCGAGCGAGCACCGCCCGGTGCCGCGGCCCCTTCAGATCAACCGGCTCCCCGTCCCAGGCCACCACCGGCCCGAGCACCCCGAACTCCACCCAGCCACCGTAGCGTGCTCATCGAACGCTCATCTGCATCCGCCAGGCTGATCGGCGTGAACGAATTCGACTATCACCAGGTCCACGCGAACGGCCTGACCTTCAACGTTGCGGTCGCCGGTACCGGCACGCCGGTGGTACTGCTTCATGGGTTTCCGCAGACGCATCTGATGTGGCGGCATGTCGGGCGGGAGTTGGCGGCGGAGTACACCGTGATCTGTCCGGACCTTCGGGGGTACGGCGGGAGTGACAAGCCGGACGGGGACTACTCGAAGCGGGCGATGGCGGCGGATGTCGTCGCGGTGGCCCGGGAGCTCGGGCATTCACGGTTTGCACTGGTAGGGCATGACCGGGGTGCGTTGGTGGCGTCCCGGGCCGGGCTCGATCATCCGGAGGTGGTCTCGCACCTGATGTGCTTGGACGTGTTGCCGACGCTCGACATGTGGGAGGTGATGCAAGGGACGAGCGCGGCGGTGGGGTTCCATCTCTACCTGATGGCGCAGCCGGCCGGGTTGCCGGAACGGATGATCGCCGCGAGCTCCGACGAGTTCTTCGGGTACTTCCTGGACCTATGGGCAAACGATCCGGCCGCGATCCCGGCCGACGTACGTGCCGCTTACCTGGCAGCCTGCAGGCGCGCGGTGCCGTCGATCGTCGCGGACTACCGGGCCTCGGCGACGATCGACGTGACACACGACGAGGAAGACCTTGCTCAGGGCAACAAGCTGCGGATGCCGGTCACGGTGATCCAGCAGGACTGGGGCGCCGCCCTCGGCTTCGACGCGGCCGCCCGCTGGAAGGCCTGGGCGACCGACCTCCACCACCAGACCACCACCGCCGGTCATTTCATGGCAGAGGAAGCGCCGGACGAGATCAGTGCCGCGATCCGCGCACTCCTCCAGCGCTGACGTATGTGTTCTTCCGGTCGCGGGCATGACGAAGGGGCCGGTCCAGAGGTGGATCCGGCCCCTTCGTCTCTCGTTGTTATCCGGCTTGGAAGAAGGCGCCTTTGAGGTAGTCGTGCACGGCGTCCTCCGACACCCGGAACGAACGACCTACCCGCACCGCGGGGAGCTCTCCGGAGTGCACCAACCGGTACACCGTCATCTTGGACACGCGCATGGCCGTGGCGACTTCCGCCACGGTCAGGAACTTCACCTCGGCGAGCGGCTGCTCACCACCGGACTTCTTTGATGCCATTGCGCACCGCACTTCCAGCACGGATCGTGCGCCGGCTTCCCCTCCGGCACCTCCGTCCGTGCATGCAACGAGCGTAGTGGCTGTTGGTACGAATGGGAAAGAGGGGGACTCCTGTGACTCAGTATGTTGAATCAAGACCTAACAAAGGGAAGCTCGCGTCGCGTGTCGCCTTGATCGCGCGGTCGAGCCAGGTGTTCGGGTTGTAGCCGGACGACCAGTCGACGTACTTCGCGTCCTGCCCGTCGGTCATCCGCATCGGGGCGACCCGGCCGAAGCGGATCTGGATCTCCTCGCGCCACCCCTCCGGCACCGCCGTCAGCGGGTCGATCGGGTTGCCCGCGACGATCGCCAGCAGATGCGTCCAGGCCCGCGGTACGACGTCGATGATCGCGTAGCCACCGCCACCGGTAGCGACCCACTTACCGTCCGCCACCTCATGTGCAAGGTCGTGCAGGGCCGCGTACGCCGCCCGCTGCCCGTCGATCGTCTTCGTCAGGTGCGCCAGCGGATCCTCCACATGCGAGTCACACCCGTGCTGCGTGACGAGCACCTGCGGCCGGAACGCCTTCACCACATCCGGCACGACAGCGTGGAACGCCCGCAACCAGCCCGCATCCCCAGTGCCGGGCGGCAGCGCAACATTGACCGCCGACCCCTCGGCGCCCGGCCCACCCGTCTCACCCGCACTCCCAGTACCCGGGAAGAGCGTGGTCGGCGACTCGTGCAAGCTCACGGTCAGCACTCGCGGATCGTTGTAGAACACGGCCTGTACGCCGTCCCCGTGGTGCACGTCGACGTCGACGTACGCCACCCGCTCGGCGCCGTGGTCGAGCAGCCACTGGATCGCGATCGCCGGGTCGTTGTACACGCAGAAGCCGCTGGCCTGGTTGGGCATCGCGTGGTGCAGACCGCCGGCGATGTTCGCGGCATGCAGTACGTCGCCCTCCCAGACCGCGCGCGCCGCCTCGACCGAAGCGCCGACGATCTGCGCCGAGACCTCGTGCATCCCCGGGAAGCAGTACGTGTCGGAGGTGCCGAGGCCGTGCACTGGATCGGCCTCGTCGGGGTGCTCCCCCGCGCTCTTCACCGCGGCGACGTACTCCGGGGTGTGCACGGTCTCGAGCAGCGCATCGTCGGCCGTCGGCGCGGGCACGACCTTCAAGTCGTCGAGTACGCCGAGCGCCCGCGCGAGCTTGATCGTCAGCTCCACGCGGATCGGACTCATCGGGTGCCCACGGCCGAAGTCGTACGCCGTCAATCCGTCGTCGAAGACCAGCAACGCCTCACCGCTCATGCACCTGACCTTAACCTTCACGCGCCAGGAAGCGCCTTCCCGAACCTGGCGCTCATCCAGTAAGCGCCTCGCCGGGCATGGAAGACGGTCATCACCACAGCACCGACAGCTCCGGCAATCAGCGACACCCACACATGGTCAGCCACATCAGCCAACGCGAGCAGTGACCCTGCGATCGCAAAGGCCGCCAGGCCGCCGATCGCGTTGTTGGTGGCCGAGTTCCCGGTCAGGTTCGGGAACTCGCGGCCGGTGATGCCCTGCACGAAATGGGGTATGCCGTTGAAGCCCATCAGTCCGGCCAGGAAGGCCAGCACGATCGCCTGGATCATCGGAACAGCCTCGATTCAGTCTACAAGTGTTGACTGAACGGTAGACCGCAGAACGCCATTGAGTCAACGTGCGTAGACTGAAGCTCATGGCCACCAGGGTGGAACAGCGGCAGCGGACCGAGGCGCGGATCCTGACCGCCGCACGCCGGCTGTTCGGCGAGCACGGCTTCGACCGGACGACGATCCGCGCGATCGCCACCGAAGCCGGCAGCGATCCCGGCCTGGTGATGCGGTACTTCGGATCGAAGGAGAAGCTGTTCGCGCAGGCGGCCGCGATCCCCGCGGACGGGCCGATCGAGGGTTCGCCGAAGCAGATCGCCCAGCAGCTCACCGCGGCACTGACCGACAAGCTGGCCGACGAGCCCGCGGCTGCCCTCGCCGCTCTACGGGCGATGTTCAGCTATCCCGAGGCCGCCGAGGAGGTGCGCGCGGCGATGACCTCGCAGCAGCGGCAGGTCGCGGCGCACTTGCCGGGGGACGACGCCGTACTGCGGTCCGGGGTGATCGGAGCGTTGACGCTCGGGCTGGTGATCAGTCGCCACCTGGTCCGGCTGGACGGATTGGACGCGTCACCGGAGGAATTGATCGCGGTCGTCGGCCCGCTCATCGAGGAGCTGACGACGGGCGCCTGAGACAAGGAAAAGACGGGTCGGCGCAACACCCCTCCCAGTCGCGCCGGCCCGTCTGTGGTCCAACAGTCGATTCATCGGCGGCGGACTGCAAAGCGTTACAGAATTTGCAGGTTCCTGCAGACCTACGCCTGAACAGGCGCCGGACCGGGCCGTTTCCGCCCCGTTTCCGGGGTGATCCGACTGCGGACAGTGAGATTCGGACTTGCGGGTGCCACGGAGCAGGCCGCACAGTACCTCCCGTGAGGCAAATGAAACCCAATCGGCGGCAGATCTTCGCAGTCGGAGCGGCAGCCGCCGTCACCGTGGCCGTCTCGACCGAAACCGCATCCGCCACCACGGCGTCAACCTCTGCAACCGCTGCCACGTCAACAGGCCCGTACGGCTCGGGCGTGCTCGGCTCCTGGGCGAACGGCACCCGGGCCATCTCGACCACCACGCAGATCCACCGCGTCCTCGAGACCGACGGCGTGTACATGTTCGGCGACAGCATCTCCGTCCAGGACGGCAAGTCGCTCGCGACCCGGCTGCTCGGTCGCGACGGCAGCCAGATGGCCGTGAACAACTGGTCCAGCCGGCCCACCTCCGGCGCCGTCGACGCGCTGCAGCAGTGGGCGTCGGCGTACGGTCTGCCGCGCCGGATCCTGATGGCGAGCGGGTCGAACGACATCTTCGACCCGCCGAAGTTCGCTGCCCAGCTCGATCGTGCGATGGGCATCGCCGGCCGCAACCGGATCGTGTACTGGGTCAACATCCAGGCCGTCCGCAAGAGCGTCGACGCGACCATGCAGCTCGCGGACCAGCGCAACAGCTCGTGGCTGAACATGCAGATGTACGACGCGCAGGAGAAGTACCCGAACCTGCGGATCATCCGCTGGGCCGAATGGCTCTGGGTCAAGCCGTACCGGCTGCTGAACTACCTGCGCGACGGCGTCCACCCGTCGGTGCCGTTGGGTCAGGACGCCCGCAACGAGTTGATCGTCCAGTCGCTGACGGCTCGATGAGGTACGCTCGTTACGTGAACACGAACTTGCAGCTGTGGTGGGCCGCCTAGGGCGGTCCACCCGGCGTGTTCGCACGCAGCCACCAAGGCCGCCTCTCCGAGGCGGCCTTTTTCTCTGCCCTTCTCGGTGAGGCCCACACACCGAAAGGGCACGATCATGACCTCACTTTCCGGCATCACCCCGTCCGGCCGGCTGACGCTTGGCAACCACCTCGGCGCGCTGCGCCGGTTCACCGACCCGGACGGCTTCTACTTCGTCGCGAACCTGCACGCGATGACGACCAAGCACGATCCGCGAAGACTCGCCGCCCTCACCCGCGAGTTCGCGACGCTGATGCTCGCGGCCGGCGTACCCGAGGGCACGGTCTTCGTGCAGTCCGACGTACCCACACATGCCCAGCTCGCCTACCTGCTCGAGTGCACGTCGTACGTCGGGGAGCTGTCGCGGATGATCCAGTACAAGGAAAAGGGCAACCGCCCGATGACGCGGGCGTCGCTGTTCACGTATCCGTGCCTGATGGCCGCGGACATCCTGCTGTACGGCGCGGAGCGGGTCCCGGTCGGCGGTGACCAGGACCAGCACGTCGAGCTCGCGCGGGATATCGCGATCCGCTTCAACCGCGAGTACGGCGAGACGTTCGTCGTACCGCAGCTGAACAAGGCGGCGCTGGCGACGCGGGTGAAGGACCTGGCCAATCCGACCGCGAAGATGAGCAAGTCGGCCGCGGACGACGCGATCGGCACGATCCGGCTGCTCGACCCGCCGGACGTGATCCGCCGGCAGATCATGCGCGCGGTGACGGACTCCGAGAACGAGGTCCGGCACGACGAGGCGAACAAGCCGGGTGTCACCAACCTGCTGGACATCCTGGCCGCGTGCACCGACAGCGATCCGGTCGAGCTCGCCAAGTCCTACGCGTCGTACGGCGCTCTCAAGCAGGATGTCGCCGACGCCGTCCTCGCGGTGATCGACCCGTTGCAGAAGGAGTACGCGCGCCTCGCGACCGACCCCGGCGCGGTCGAGCACCTGCTCGTCCAGGGCCGGGACCGGGCACTCGACGCGAGCACTCCCCGACTCCAGGCAGCGACACGGGCCATGGGTTTGGCAGGATCGGCTCCATGAAGCTTCGTGCCGCCACGTTCAACATCCGCAACTCCTCCGCACCCGACGGCGACAACGCCTGGCCGGTACGGCGGAAGGCGGCGGTGGCGGCGATCGAGCAGCTGGACGCGGACGTGGTCGGGCTGCAGGAAGTGCTGCCCGACCAGCTCGAGTACCTGGCCTGGCGGTTCCCGAAGTACGAGATCGTCGGCGCCGGCCGGGACGACGGGATGAGTGCGGGTGAGCATTCCGTCGTCCTGGTCCGGCCCGGTGACTGGCGGATCGAGAAGCACGAGACCCGCTGGCTGTCCGACGACCCGGGTACGCCGGGATCCGTCGGCTGGGACGCCGACCTGACCCGGATCGCCACGCTGGTGTGGCTGCGGCATCGCAACGGTACGACGGTCGGCGTCGTGAACACGCACTACGACCACGCCGGAGAGGTCGCGCAGCTGCAGTCGTCGCGGCTGATCGCCCGCTGGATCAGTGGATCGCTGCCGTGGATCGTGATGGGCGACCTCAACGCCACCCCCGATTCACCGCCGGTCAAGTCCCTCGTCGACGCCGGCCTGTCCCTCGCCGTGCCGCTGTCGGCAGGCGGCAGCTGGCACAACTTCACCGGCGCCGTGGACGACGACCGCATCGACCACATCCTCGTCACCTCGACGTGGACGGTGACCGACGCGGCCGTCTCGCACTACCGCCCCGACGGGCGTCTGCCCAGCGACCACTGGCCCGTGGTCGCGACGCTAGATCTTGGCTAGCACCTCTTCGCGCAGGCGCTCGAGCGCCTCGAAACGCCGGTTGCCGTCGCCGAGGAACGCATCCGGCACCAGCAGCTCGTCGATCCCGGCCGCCGGGTACTGCGCGACCACGTCGAGCACCTCCTGCGCCGACCCCATGATCACGTGCGCGCCGTTGCCCTCCAGCCGCGCCTTCCGCTCTGCCGCCTCGGTGTCGCCGGGCTGGATCACCTCGAGGAACGTCTGCGCCGACCGCCGTACCGTCTTCGGATCGCGGCCGATTCGCTCGCAGTGCTCGGCGAAAACCTCACCCTTGTGGGTCGCAAGGTCCGGCCGGCCCCAGTGGTTCCACTCGTCCGCGTACTTCGCAACGATGCCCAGGGCAACCTTCTCGCCGGAGGCGCCGATCAGGATCGGAAGGTGCGCGGGCTTCGGTTCGCACGGTGCATCCTGCAGTTGGTAGTAGATGCCGTCGAACGTCGTCCGCTCCTGCGTCAGCAGGCCCTTGATCACCTGGCAAGCTTCCTCGAACCGCTTCAGCCGCGGGCCGATCGGCGGCAGCTCGATCCCGTACACCTCGTGCTCGTTGACCTGCCACCCCGCGCCGATCCCGAGCACGAACCGCCCGTTCGCCATCTGGTCGATCGTCGCGGCCGCATTCGCAACCACTGCCGGGTGCCGGTAGGTATTACCGAGCACCATCGACCCGACCCGCACACGGGAGGTCCGGGCAACGATGCCGGCGAGCAGCGCGAGACACTCGTTGACCGGCACGGTCAGGTCGTCGCTGTTCTGCATGAAGTGATCAGCTATCCAAACGCCGTGCCAGCCGGTGCGTTCGGCGTACTCCGCTCCTTCGAGTACGTCGTTCCAGGTCCGGGAGGCCGCGGGCCACAAAGAGAAGTCCATGCGGTCATCCTGCCTCTTGAGCCGCGAGGACTGCCTCTCCGTTCTGTTCTGCCCATTCTGTGAGCATGCGGATCGGGCCCATCAGCGTACGGCCGAGGTCGGTCAGGTCGTACTCGACGCGTGGCGGTACGCCGCCGTAATCGGTCCGGGTGACCAGACCGTTGGTCTGCAGGCGGCGCAGGGTCTGGGTCAGCACCTTCTTCGAGATGCCGCCGATCAGGTCGACCAGCTCGGAATGCCGTCGCGGGTGGTCGTTGAGTCCCCACAGGACGACCACCGCCCACTTGTCCGCGATCACTTCGACGGCCAACCGCGCCGGGCAGTCGGCCAGGAAGATGTCGCCGGGTTCCACACCGTACACAGCTGTCAGGGTACCCAGCGGTTCCCACGGCGCTGTCTAGCGTTCCGTGCCATGAACGCTCTTCCCGAAAGCACCCACCGGCTCTTCACCGAGCCGAAGGACGTCACGATCATCACCATCGACCCGGACGGGTCGCCGCAGGCCTCGCTGGTCTGGGTCGAACGCGACGGTGACGAGCTGCTGATCGGTCTCCAGGCACCCCACCGCAAGACCCGCAACCTGTTCCGCGATCCGCGCGTGACCCTGCTGATCCAGGACGACCAGGTGAGCTCCCGAGGCATCACCCAGTACCTGGTCGTCCGGGGCACCGTAAAGCTCCACGGTCCCGGCGTCGCGGAGGACTACAAGGCGCTGATGGATCGGGAGACCCAGCGGTACCTCGGCCTGCCGGAGTTCCCGTTCGGCGAGGGCATCTGGGACACCGGCGTGGTGACGCGGGTGACCGTCGAGCGGATCAGCGGCGAAGGACCGTGGACGGTCAGATGACGATGTGCCAGCGGAGCAGGAAGGCGCCGATCGACAGCACGAGGTACAGCAGGACGAGCGCGGCGCCGATGCCGGGGCGCGGGCGATGGCGGCGTACGGGCGTGTCCGCGGCCTGAGCCCGGATCGCCTCCATCACGGCGCCGACCTCCGCGGTGCGGTCCTTGGGGATGCCGTTGATCTCGTTCTCGTCCGGGCCGCGAGTGAGGACGACGTAGTCGTCGCCGATCTCGATCGAGTCCACGTCCTGCCAGGCCAGGCTGCGGATCAGCATGCTGGTGCGTGCCTTCAGCGCGGTCTCGGTCAGCTCGACCCGGTACAGCACGACGCCGCCGGCGACGCGGACGACCGAGGCGCCGATGATCGTCAGCAGGCCGACCGCGAGCATGTCGCGGGCACCCATCCAGAGCCACGAATTCAGCCCCGGCACGACGATGAACGGCAGGATGAACAGCGCCCAGGCCCACCACGGCGCCGGATCCAGCGGGACGCGCCACGGCAACTGCGGCACGTCGGCTCGCTGCGCGACCTCGTGGTGCTGCTGCGCAGGCGCGGTGTCCGGCTCGACCGAACCATTACCCATGGGCGGGACCATAGCGACTCAACCCTTGCACAAGGAAGGAACTGCGGCGCCCAACCATAACGCCAGCAGTGCGAGAGGTGTTATTCGGCGGCTATTCTGCCGCCAGGTCGCGGGAACGGTTGCGTGCGGCCTCGATCGCCGAGAGGAACGCGGCGCGGACCTTGTGGTCCTCCAGCTCGCGGACGGCGGCGGCCGTCGTACCGCCCGGGGACGTCACGCGCTCCCGCAGCACCGTCGGGTGTTCGCCGGTCTCCCGCAGCAGCTTCGCCGAGCCGACGACGGTCTGGACGACGAGGTCGGTCGCAGTAGCGCGCGGGAGGCCCATGTGTACGCCGGCCTCGATCATCGACTCGACCACGAAGAAGATGTACGCCGGGCCCGAGCCGGAGATCGCGGTCACCGCGTCCTGCTGCTTCTCCGGCACCCGGACGACGCGACCGGTCGCGGCCAGCAGGCTCTCGGCCAGCTCGAGGTGGCTCTCGTCGCAGTGCGCGCCCCGGGAGATCGCCGCCATGCCCTCGTCGACCAGCGCCGGCGTGTTCGGCATCACGCGGACGACGGCGACGCCCTCGGGCAGGCGGGACTCGACGAACTTGGTGCTGATGCCCGCGGCCAGGGAGATGACGGTCTGGCTCGGCTGGATCGCGGGGGCGATCTCGGCCAGCAGATCCGGCATGTCCTGCGGTTTCACCACCAGCACGAGCGTCTCCGCCTGCTTCGCGGCGTCCAGGTTGGAGACGACGTCAACGCCGTACCGCTCACGCAGCTCGGTGGCGCGCTCCTCCCGGCGCTCGGTGATCAGGAGCTCCTCCGGTCGCCGCCCGGCCCGAATCAGCCCGGACAGCAACGTCTCCCCCATCACCCCGGCCCCGAGAACGGCCACCTTTGCACTCATGGTGCACAGGTTACTGCTGAGCGCTCCGGCTACTTCTTGCTGATCAAGGAGCGGGCGAAGAACTGCAGGTTGGCGGGGCGCTCGGCGAGGCGGCGGACCAGGTAGCCGTACCAGTCCTCGCCGTACGGGATGTAGATGCGCACGGTGTGGCCGAGGCCGGCCAGGCGGAGCTGCTCCTCGGGACGGATGCCGTAGAGCATCTGGTACTCGTAGCTTCCCGGCCGGCGGTTCGCGCGGTCGGCGAGCGCGCCCGCGATCGAGATCAGCCGGGGGTCGTGCGACGCGATCATCGGGTAGCCGGCGCCGTTCATCAGGACCTTCATCGCCCGGACGTACGCCTTGTCGACCTGACGCTTCTCCTGGAACGCGACCGACTCGGGCTCCTTGTACGCACCCTTGCAGAGACGGACGCGGGAGCCGGCGTGTGCCAGGTCGCGGCAGTCGGCCTCGGTCCGCCTGAGGTACGCCTGCAGGACCGCTCCGGTCTCGGGGAAGTCCTGGCGCAGCTCGCGCAGGATGCCCAGCGTGGAGTCGGTCGTAGTGTGGTCCTCCATGTCGAGGGTCACCGTCGTACCGGCGTTGCGGGCGGCGAGGCAGATGGTCTGGGCGTTCTCCAGCGCGATCTTCTCGCCGTCGCCGGGCAGCGCCTGGCCGACCGCGGACAGTTTGACCGAGACCTCGGCGTTCTTGGTCAGGCCGGCGGCGGCGAGCTGCTTCAGCAGGTCGAGGTACGCGTCGGCGGTGGCCTGCGCGGCGGCCAGGTCGGTGACGTCTTCGCCGAGGTGGTCGAGGGTGACGTTCAGCCCGTTGCTGACCAGCTTCTCGGTGGCCAGCACGGCCTCCGGAGCGGTCTCGCCGGCGACGAACCGCGCCACGATGCCACTGGACACCGGGAGCGACGACACCGCTTTCTTGATCTGGGGGCTGCGGGACATGCCCAGCAGGACTCGCCGAAGCACTACGTGTTCCTCCTCATCAACCCACCCATTTGCCAGTGGTGTCAGCAGGTTACGCGCCTGAACCTGGCTTTGCGGAATCCTGTGGCCCGGGCCACACGCACCCCACGTTGTTAGAAGATGCGCTCATGCCCATCTTCAAGCGTCGCCGCCGCAACGCCGTGGACGCCGATCCGATCGGCGCGTTCTGGTCCTGGTGGTCGGGGTCCGGCGCTGCTGCTGTCGCCGGCGCGATCGCCCGCCAGGAGCCGGCCGACGTGAACGTGGAGCTGAACGAACGGATCGCCCGGATCAGCCCCGACCTGGAGTGGGAGCTGGGGCCCGGACTGCATGCCACCCATGTCCTCATCGTCACCGCCGCCGGCAACCCGGCCCAGCGCGCGGTCGCCCGCCGCTGGCTGCGCGCCGCCCCGCCCTCCGACCAGACCTGGGAGTACGCCGACCTGCGCCGGCCCGGGCCCGCCGTGACGATCCAGTTCGACGGGCTGCCCCCGGTCGCGACCGACGAGTCCGTGGTGTCGATCGAACCGGACACTGCGTCGGTGCACGTCGGCGTACATCATCCTGTGTTCGCGTCGCTGTCGGTGGATGCGCAGCGGCGGGTGACGTTCCTGATCCTGGACCTGGTGCTCGGCGAGGAGATGGTGGAGACGTGGGTCGGCGCCATCGACACACTGCCCGCGCCGCCGGATGACGCCGTACCGATCGATTCGCTATTACCCGCGGTGGCTGGGTTTGCGGCCGAGCACACGCTGGAGGACGGCAGCCCGGCATGGAAGATGCTGGAGGGCACACGCGACGGACAGCGGGTCATCGCGACCGCGGAGTACCCACTGCGCTCGATCCGGCGGCCGCACCTGGACACGCATGTTGCCGTCGCGATCCACTATCCGGTGGTCCGGGAGGACGGTCTGCCGGAGTCGGAGATGCTTGACGAACTACGGGCGTTCGAGGACCACCTCACCGACCGTTTGGGTGGCTCCGGCAACCTCTTGGCCCACGAGACGTCGGCCGGCGTCCGCATCCTGCATTACTACACCGACGGCACCACGCCCGCCGACGCCCAACTCCAAGCCGCCACCACCGGCTGGCCCCACGGCAAAGTAACCCTGACCGCAGAACCCGACCCCGCCTGGCACAACGTCGCCCACCTGTCCGGCTAGCCGTACTTACCTGGGCTCGACGCGGAGGGTGGTGGGTCGGGCGGTGGAGTTGACGATCGCACGGGTCGCCGAGCCGTTGCCGTACTTCGTGTAATAGGCCGCGTCGAGCTGATCGTCGACGGTCGCGTCGGGGATGTAGGTGACGTCGCGGGTCTTGCCGTCCCAGGAGATTGCGCCTTCGTGGTGACGGATGACCCCCTTGTACCAACTGCCGTCGGCACCGCGCACCGACCGGACATAAAGGCTTCCGTCTACGACGACATGCCAAACGATGGTGAGCGTACGCAGCGATCCGTCCCGACGCCGCCCGGCGACCCGGATCTCACTGATCCGCTCGAGCTCCCGCAACTCCTCAGCAGTCCAACTACTCATCGGCTCCTGCCCTTCAACTAGGAACGTCAGGCTTCGGGAATCGGTGTTCCGAATTTTGCCAGGGTCATGCTTTCGGGTTCCGGTCCGCCGCGCTTGCCGGTGTCGAGCGCGTCGATGGCTGCGAGCTCGTCGACGGAGAGTTCGAAGTCGAACACGTCCAGGTTCTCGGCGATCCGCTCGGGCTTGGTCGACTTGGGGATGACGGAGCGGCCCTGCTGCAGGCCCCAGCGGAGCATCACTTGAGCCGGCGACTTGCCGTGCGCGCGGGCGATCTCGCCGATGACGGAATCTTCCAGAGCGTTGGTGTGACCGCTGTCGCGGTAGAAGGTGATTCCGCCGATCGGCGACCAGGCTTGGTTGAGAATGCCGTGTTCGCTGTCGAAGGCCTGGACCTCGCGCTGCTGGAAGTACGGATGGATCTCGAGTTGGTTGACTGCCGGAACCACGGTCGCGGCGTCGAGGAGCGCGCGGAGGTGGTCGACCATGAAGTTGCTGACGCCGATGGCACGGACCTTGCCGTCGGCCAGGAGGGTTTCGAGCGCGCGATAGGCATCGAGGGTCTTGCCGAAGTCGCTCGGCAGCGCCTGGTGCAGGATGAGCAGATCGAGGTGGTCCACGCCGAGCTTGCCCGCGCTCTTGTCGAAGGCATGCAGCGTCTCGTCGTACCCGTAGTCGGTGATCCAGACCTTGGTCTCGATGAACAGCTCGTCTCGCGGGACACCGGAGTCGTGGATGGCCTGGCCGACTTCACGCTCGTTGCCGTAGGCGGCAGCGGTGTCCACGTGGCGGTATCCGGCATCCAGAGCCGCCGCGACCGCGGCGCGCGTCTCAGCCGGCGGGGTCTGGAAGACACCGAGGCCGAGGGCGGGCATCTGGACACCGTTGTTCAGCGTCAGGGTTTGCATCATCAATCCTTGTCATGTGCGGTGGCTGTCGGCACGCCTGGCGCGGGTTCGCGGGCTGTCCAGCTGGCGAGGAGGTTCAGAGCTTCCTCGGACGCCGAGTCGGGTGGTGCGGTGTAGACGTTGATCCGCTGGCCAGGGTCGCCGGCGAGTTCGAAGGCTTCGTAGTCGAGCTCGAGGTCGCCGACCAAGGGGTGGTGGATCCGCTTGCGGCCGGTGCGGTGGTAACGCACATCGTGGGCGGCCCAGCGCCGGCGGAAGTCGTCACTACGGGTGGAGAGCTCGCCCACAAGGTCGGATAGGTCCTTGTCGTACGGATCACGACCAGCCTCGGCGCGCAGGTACGCGACACAGTCGTTCGCGACCTTGTCGTAGTCGACGAAGAAATCGGTCGCCACGGGATCGAGGAAGCAGAAACGGGCGCTGTTGGGCGGCTGGCCCGGCGTATGGGTGGCGGCCTGGTCGTACATCGGGCTGTACAGGGCACGGCCGAGGTCGTTCGCGGCGAGCAGGTCGAAGCGGCTGTTGCGCAGGTACGCCGGCATCGGCATCTGGTCGACGATGCGCTGGACAGTCGGCCGCACACGCTTCTTCACGGGGGTACGTCGTGTCGCCCGGCCTGCCGGCGTACCGGCGGCGCGGACCAGGCGGTACAGGTGGTCGCGCTCGGCCTCGTCGAGTTGGAGGGCGTGGACGAGCCCGTCCAGGACGCTGTCGGAGACGCTGCCGATGCTGCCGCGTTCCAGGCGGGTGTAGTACTCGACGCTGATACCGGCAAGCAGGGCGACCTCCTCGCGGCGCATGCCGGTGACGCGGCGGTTGGCGCCGTACACCGGCAGCCCGGCCTGGTCGGGGGTGATCCTCGCCCGGCGGGTGGTGAGGAACTCTCGCAGGTCGTTGCTGCTGGGGTCGTGCTTGGCGGCCATGACTTCACGCTACGTCGTCATTCCGGGCGTAACAGACCCTGTCAGTACCCCTCTCGACAGGGCCTGTTATGTCCGCGGGGGTCGGGGTTGTGTGGTCTGTGTGGTGACAACGCCACGTCGAGCAAGGAGACCGCATGACGAACGCCGAGCAACAAACCCCGGCGCAACGCCTGATCGGAGACTTCGCCCCGAAACTCGTCGAACTGACCGACGACGTGCTGTTCGGGGACGTCTGGGCACGGCCCGAGCTGAGCTCCCGCGACCGGAGCCTGATCACCTGCGCCGCGTTGGTGGCCGGCGGCAACACCGAACAGCTACGCAGCCACCTGGCCCGTGCCCTGGACAACGGCCTGACCGAAACCGAACTGAAAGAAGCCATCACCCACCTGGCGTTCTACGCCGGCTGGCCCCGCGCGATGTCCGCAATCACCGTCGCCAAGGAGGTCTTCGGTCCCGACGGGAACTGAACAGAGCCGCGCCGGGATTGCCTTTCTTTCTCAGGTGCACCTGGTGGGGGTGCAACCTGGGGGTTCTGGGCTTCCGTCTTGAGGGGGAGATGGAGAGTGGAGAACCGGATGGCGGAGCGGGACCGGGAGTTCGTGGAGTTCGTGGAGGGGGCGGGCGCTTCCTTGCGGCGGACGGCGTTTCTGGTGGTGGGAGATCGGCATCGGGCTGATGATGTGGTCCAGGACGCGCTCTACAAGCTGTACCTCGCCTGGCCGAAAGTGCGGCGGGCAGGGAATCCGCTCGCTTATGCCCGCCGGATGGTGGTGAATGCCGCGCATGACGGCAGACGGCGGCCGTGGCGGCGGGAGGTCGCGATCGGCGACGTACCGGATCGGGTCGATCACGAGGATTTCGCGGCCGGGCACGCCGAGCGGGACGAAGTACTCGAGGCCCTGCGATCGCTCGCGCCTCGGCAGCGGGCGTGCGTCGTACTGCGGTACTACGAGGACCTGTCCGTCGAGCAGACCGCGGAGATCCTCGGCTGCACGACGGGCACGGTGAAAAGCCAGGCGGCACGTGGTCTCGAGACTCTCCGACGAGCCATCGACCGGCGGCGGACGAGCCAGGCGCTGTGAAGGAGAACGAGATGGAAGACGTACGTGAGGTCAGCGCCGAGCTCCACCGGCTCGCTGATTCCGAACCGCTGGACCCCTTCGACACCGACGCGCTGCTGACCCGCGGTCACCGCGGACGACGCCGGCGCAAGCTCCTCCACGTGGGCGGGGCGGTCGCCGGTGTGGCCGCGATCGCGGTCGCGGCGAGCCTGCTGCCCGGCCTGACCTCGGCGAACGACAAGCCGGGCGTCGCGAACGATCACTCGCAGCACGCGGGGTTCAGCCCGGTGCCCGGAGTGCCGAGCGGCGAGGCCGGAGCCGACCAGCGGATCACGAAGGCCGAAGCCACCCGCCGCTGCAGCCTGCAGAACCCGGGCGAGAAGCGACCGCTGGAAGGCGCCACGGACGGGAACGCCCGGTCCGGTCACCTGATGCTGTACCAGATCAAGATCGGCGAGAAGAGCGGGCATTGCACAGTGCCCGGCGGGGACAGGCCCTCGGCGGCTCTTGTCGCGGCCGCGGCGAAGGATCCGGTGCCGGCCGACATGGCTGACAAGCTACGCAACTGCTCCGTGATCGCCTGGATCGACGTGACCGACTGGCGCGTAGTGGCATCCGACCAGTCGAAGGCCCTCGGGAAGGCGGCCATCGTGGCGATCTCCCCGTCCGGGCACAAGGTGGTCGACTGCGAACTCTCCTCGGCAAAGCAACCCGGGTCGGAGCTGAGCCGGAGCGCGACCTTCCTCACCCTGACCAATCTCAACAGGAGCGACCCGGTGCTGGACCCGTCCGACAAGTCCGTCCGAGCGGACATGTACGCCGGCGCCGGTGGCGGCGGGGGCTGCGTCAACCGGACCTGCTCGATCTACGGAATGAGCGGCTGGGGCCGGGTCAAGTCGACGACGGCGACCACGGTCCGGCTCCGGATCGGATCCGCTCCGGCGTACGAGGTCCCGGTCGGGCCCGGCGGCTGGTTCGCCTACACCTGGTTCACGAAGTCGAAGTACAAGATCACCGACCAGCCCAAGGTCGCGGCGTACGACAAGACCGGAAAGGTCGTCAAAGTCTTCCAACCGTGATCACCCAAAAGGGATCCGGCCGCGCGGTGCGGATGGACGCGTCGTTCGTGAACGAACTGACGGCGGCCGGCAGCTCGCGGTACGGGCGGGTCGTGTTCGGTGACGCGATGTACCAGCACTGGATCGAGCTCGACAAGAGCGGCAAGGTGACGTCGTCGCCGCTGGCCCGGATCGGCGGCGGGTGGAGCAAGTTCGTCGACCACGAGACGTCGACCTTCAACGACGATGCCACCCCACCCGCGGGGGTACGAGTACGCGCTGCGGTCGGTCGGCGTGCGGCCACGCCGACGGGGTGAAGACGTCCATCACCGGTCACGGCAAGGTGCCCGGGACCTTCGGCGACCCGAACCTACTTCCGCTTCGCACCGCCGGTGAAGTCGGACTGGCTCATCGGCGAGCAAGCGAAAAGAAGAGGCTAAAGCAGTCTCCGGGTAGACGAGATCATCGAGTTGCTCGATCGGGTCTTCCGGGGAGCTCAGGGCGCGCTGTCGGGTGTGGGGCTGGCCGGCGGTGCGTCCCGGTCGGGCCGACCTCGAACATGAAGCCGTGGGGTGTGGTCCATTCCAGGGTCTTGTGGTCGAGGCGGTGGACTTTCCAGCCGGAGGCGTGGGTTTTTACCCGGTGGCCGAAGCGGCTGAGCGGGGCGAGGTTGCGGGTGCTGGTCTGCCCGGCGGGCCCGTACGGATCGTAGGGCTCGATGTGATCCAGGTCGATGCTGCGATGCGTTTCGCGGGTACCGTACGGGAACAACTCGACGGGGTAGGTGAGGCGGACGCGTTCGCGGATGCGGGTGGGGATTTCGTAGGCGTCGACGCTGACCGCGTCGTTGAGGTCGATCACGGGCTTGACGGTGTACGGCGCGTGGCCGATGAGTTCGGTGAGCTGATCGGCCAGCAGCGGCCCGATCCCCTCGGCACGCAGCACGCCGTTGCCGGTGGCAAGCGTGAGGTCGGTCAGGTGCACGTAGACCTCGGTCTGCCCCGGACGCAGCTCTCCGCCGCTACTCGTGGGGTGGGTGTGGGCGTCGTGCTTGATCTGCGCGAGCCGGGCGTCGAGTGCCCGTTGCGCGGCACCGTCCATCGGCGCGCCGTCGTCGGGTTCGGTCCGCGGCCCGGGAACGTAGCCCGTCGGCCGAGTGTCGAACGGATCACTCGGCGGATCGGGATCGTAGGGCCCGACATCGTCGTCCGGCGGAGCTTCCCGCAGTTCGACGGGATCAGCGAGGTTGGCATCACCGGCATGCCGGCGTTCGGACGCCGGGCTTGCCGGGTCGGCCGTGGTGTCACTGTGGGTCGGGTTTGCTGACGTGCACGGTGTGTCGTTCGAGGGGTCGCGCCAGCCGCCGTACGGCGAGCTTGCCGGGTGCGCCGTCGAACCAGCGCGCGCCGGGTCTGCCGACGTGCGCGGCGTGTCGTTCGAGCGGTCCCGCGAGCCGAGCGCGCTGTGGTCCGGCGCCGTATCGCGTGGGCCGGACGCAGTGGAGCCCGTCGCCGCGTTGCGTGGGCTGGACGTGCTGGGGCCTGTCGCGGTAGCGCGTGGGCTGGACGCGCTGTGGCCTGTCGCCGTATCGCGTGGGCTGGACGCATTGCGGCCTGTCGCCGTCTCGCGTGGGCTGGATGCGCTGGGGCCTGTCGTCGTGTCGCGTGGGCTGGGCGCGCTGGGGCCTGTCGCGGGCGAGCGGGTGCCGGGCGCTGATTGCGAGGCTGCATCCACTGGACGCGAGTCGGGGGCTGCTTCAGAGGTCGTCGCGTTCGCCGGCTGTCGGCCAGGGCTTGAAGCCGAGCTCGCGGTGTGGGCGGGGGACGCGGCGGTGTTTGTGGACCTGTTTGTGGACCTGTTTGTGGACCTGTTTGTGGAGGTGTTTGCGGAGTTGGGTGGGGTGGGGCGGTTGCGGGCTTGGTTGAGGAGTTCTTGGGTGAAGCGGGGGTCGGCGATGATGCCGATGGCGTCGGCGCGGCGGTGCTGTACTTGGCGGGTGTCGCCGAAGGTCTTGAGGGCCTCGGCGATCGCGGCGATGGTCGCGTCGTGGCGGATCACCGCGCCGGCCGGGGCCTTGGCGTAGATGGTTTTGTTGCCGTGGTGGTCGCTGCGGCCGACGAAGACGCCGCGCTCTTGGGCGGCCTCGGCGGCCTCGTCGCGGGCCAGGTCGGGGTCGGCGTGGAGTTTGGCGGCGCGGATGATCTTGTCCAGGCGGTACGGGTTGATGGCGTCGATCAATGGCGCGACCCGCTTGTCGACTGACCGGGCGGCATCTTCGGACAGTTTCAGGCACTGCGTGGCGAGTTGGCGGGCTTTCCAGGGGGTGGCGTCACCGGCTTGGACCCGGGCCCAGGTGAAGGGGAACCGGTGGCGCAGTGCCAGGGCCTCGCCGAGGAACTGGCGTGCCACCATCGGCGAGATCGCGAGCGTGACACCGAACTCGGCGATCGCGAACTCGGCGATCTCCGGGCAGCCCTCGCCGCCCAGCACCACGGCGCGCTCGCGTCCGTCGGCAGAGCGGCGGCCGGGCCGGATGCCGCACACGGATGGGTGGAAGCGGTCGGCGTAGATCTGGGCGTGCTCGAGCAGGCGGGCGTCGGCCTGGTTGGCGATCGCGCGGTGCTCGGCGGCCGACTCCAGCAGGTCGGCCGTGGAGAGCTCACTCAGATCAGTCTCGAACATGTGTTCGATTCTAGCTGTCTAACGCTCCGAGGCCAAATCGAACCAGCCTCGAAACCCCTTATTTACAAGCCGAAAACGCGTGTCCCGGAGATCGCGGGCAGGTTCTGCGGGCGGGGTCAGCAGCCTCTGCGAGGACCGGTTGGTCGCGGCGGGGATCCCGTGCTCAACGTGGACAGAGGACATCGTCGTGCAGGGCACCCGCGCGGCGTCCCCGCAAACTGCGCCCCTTCATGAACTGACGACCGACCAGTTCGCTGTGCTGATTCGATCGTTCGTGCTCTGCCGGCACATCCCGCGGGCCGGGCACGTTGCGTCGCGACTCCGATTCCCCGGCCGCGATGGGTCGCCGTCTGCCGTGACACGCTGTGCAGCCCAGCAAACTCGCGGGCGTTCACCGAAACCGGCCACCCCTCTGAACTCTCTTGTATTTCTTCGTTTTCTCAAGCAGTACGGCGTTTGAGGGTGGCGGCGCCCAGGCCGAGGGCTGCGAGGACGAACGCGAGCACGACCAGGGCGTCGCCGCCGGCACCGCTGGCGAGACCGTTGCCGTTGGCAACTCCGATGACGGCGTCGACCGCGTAGGACAACGGCAGTACGTCGCTGACCGCGTGCAGCACCGAGGGCAACTGGTCGCGCGGGACGAGCAGCCCGCACAGCAGGATCTGCGGGATCATCACGGCCGGCATCATCTGGACAGCCTGGAACTCGGTCGCCGCGAACGCGCTGGCAAACAACCCCAGCGCGGCACCGAGTACGCCGTCCAGGACCGCGACGACCCCCAACTGCCACGCATCACCCTGGATGTTCAGATCCAAGAGATACAAGGCGATCGAGACCACGACGAGCGCCTGTACGACGGCGATCAGCGCGAACGCGAGCGCGTACCCGAGCAGGAAGTCGAGCTTCGCCATCGGCATCGTGAACAGCCGGGACAGCGTGCCGCTCGACCGCTCGCGCAGCGTTGCGACCGACGTGACGACGAACATGATGATCGCCGGGAACACCGCGAGCAGCGGCCCGCCGATCCGGTCGAACGTCCCCGGCGAGTCATGGAAGATCCACCACATCAGACTGACCAGCAAGGCCGGCAGCACGATCAGCATCGCCACGGTCCGGTGGTCCCGCCGCAACTGGGCGAGCACCCGAGCCGCAACCGCGAACGTCACCCGTGGAGTCATCGCGCACCAGCCTTCCGGTCGATCAGGGTGAGGAACGCCTGCTCGATGTCGTCGGTGCCGACCGAGTCGAGCAGCCCCTGAGGCGTGTCGTCGGCCAGCAGGTCACCGTCCCGCATCAGCAGCAGGCGATCGCAGCGAGAAGCCTCGTCCATCACGTGGCTCGAGACCAGCAGCGTCGCGCCGTCGTCGGCCAGCTTGTGGAACAGCTCCCAGAGATCACGGCGCAGCACCGGGTCGAGACCGACCGTTGGTTCGTCCAACACCAGGAGTTCGGGGCTGCCGAGGAGCGCGGCAGCGAGGGAGGCGCGAGAGCGCTGCCCGCCGGAGAGCCGGTCGACGCGGGAGCCGGCATGACTCGTCAGGTCGACGGCCTCGATCACCCGCTCCACGTCGGACGACGCGACGCCGAGGACCGCGGCGAAGAAGCGGAGGTTCTCCGTGACGGTCAGATCGCCGTACACACTGGGCTCCTGGGTCACGTACCCGATCCGGCCGCGCAGCTTCGACGCGCCCGCGGGCAGCCCGAGCACGGACACATCGCCGGTCACCTTCGCCTGCAGGCCCCCGATGGCGCGGATCAGCGTCGTCTTGCCGCAGCCGGACGGCCCGAGCAGCCCGGTCACCGACCCGGTCCGGAGGTCGAACCCGACCCCGTGCAGCACCTCGCGGTCGCCGCGTACGACGACGACCTCACGGCAACTCACCGCGTTTTTCATCATATGATGAATTTAGCGCGGACGACGACCCCTGGCAACAGCTTGTGCCCGGTCAGATAACGGCGTACCCGGTGGCGGCGCTCAACGCACTCAAGTCGGGCTCGCCGTACTTCGAGCGCAGCTCGGCGAACCTCCGCACCTTGTCCGGCCCGAACCGCGCGACCTCCGCCGCGTACGTGGCAGCGGTCATGAACACCGGCGGCGTCCGCTTGCTGTGGAACTTGTCCGCGTAGAGGACCAGCTCCTCCTCGGGCGTCCGCGGCAGGTAGTCGTCGACCGGGATCGGCAGCGCCTGGCGCACCACGTCGTCCCGTGTGATCCCGACTCCGGTGTGGCACGAAGCGAACCGGCAGATCTCGACCGGAAAACCCAACGATGCAAGGAGTTCGTGCCCGAGGACGCCGTGCCGGACATAAGGCGACGACTCGAGCCGATAGACCCCGACGTCATGCAGCAGCGCACCGGCCCGCACCAGATCGGTGTCCACGTCACGCCCGGCGAAGAACTGCTCGGTGAGCGAACACACCAGCCGGCAGTGCTCGAAGACGATCTCGAACGCGTCCCGGGCCGGCGCGTACGCCCGGTGCAACGCGCGGATCTCGGCGTCGGTGGGGATCTGCATCAGCCGGTCAGCTGCTGCTGGAGGACGGGCGCCAGCCGATCGATCAGCGTCTCCACGTCGACGGACGCGACCGGCTCGAGCCCGACCAGATAGCGGACGATCGCGACCCCGACCAGCTGGGTGGCGACCATGCCGACCCGCAGCTGGGCGTCCGGCGCGTCGAGCGTCTGGGAGACCGGCTGGATGATCATCTGGCTGATCCCCTCCCGCATCATCCGGGCCACCTCGTCGCTGCTGACCACGCTGCGGAACAGCGCCTTCATCCGCTGTTGGCCTTCCGGTGACTCCCAGACCCCGAGGAACGCCGTCGCGATCCGCCGGCCGATCTCCGTGCGCGGTCCATTGACGATGGTCGCGGCGATCTGGCGAGGGTCGACCGGGATCGCCATCGCCTCGATGAACAGCTCTTCCTTGCTGTCGAAGTAGTGGTGCACCAACGCTGCGTCGACCCCGGCCTGCCGCGCGACCGCACGGATCGAGGTGGCCGAGAATCCCTTGTCCGCAAAGGATTCCCGGGCCGCTTGCAGGATCTCTCCCCGCGTGTCCGGTCCGCCCGGGCGGCGTCCCGGCGTACGTCGGGAAGCGGTCACGGCGTCAGCTCCGAGATCTCACCTTCCGGCGTGACCGCGAACGACGTACGGCGGGAGGTGCCGCGGACGAAGTGCTTGCGGGTGAACTCGAGCGACTCGACCAGGTCGACCTCGCGCTCGGAGCGACTGGTCGCGCGACGGGTGTTGATCTCGATGATGATGTGCCCGCGGAAGTCCTGGTTGGCCAGCGTGCCGAGCAGGTCCGCGGCGCGCTGTGTGCCGCGGCCCGGCACCAGGTGCTCGTCCTTCGCCGACCCCGTCCCGTCGGTCAGGTGGACATGGGTGAGGCTCTTGCCCATCGTCGCGGCGAGCTCGACGCAGTCCTGCTCGGCCGTCGACGCGTGCGACAGGTCGAGGGTGGTGTGCGCGTACGTCTGCTCGGTCGGGTCCCAGCTCGGCGCGTACGCCTGCAGGTCACGCCCCGGCGCACGCCACGGGTACATGTTCTCGACCGCGAGCGTCACGCCGGTTTCGGCCTCCAGCCGGGCGATCCCCTCGACGAACCCGCGCGCGTAGTCCCGCTGCCAGCGGAACGGCGGATGGACGACGACGACGTCCGCGCCGAGCTCCTTCGCGGCCTCGGCGCTGCGCTCGACCTTGCTCCACGGGTCGGTCCCCCAGACCCGCTGCATGATCAGCAGCGTCGGCGCGTGCAGCGCGAGCACGGGGAGCTGGTGATAGTCGACGAGTCGCTTGATCGCGTCGATCTGGGTGCTCAGCGGATCGATCCCGATCATCACCTCGACACCGTCGTACCCGAGCCGGGCGGCGAGCTCGAACCCGCTCGCGGTCGACTCGGGGTAGACGGAGGCGGTGGACAGACCGATCTTCGCGGTTGTGCGGGGGTTCATCGGTTCACCGGGGCTGCAGCTGGTCGAGCCGGGACAAGATGACGCCCTCGCGGAGCGCCCACGGGCAGACCTCGAGGGCCTGCAGGTCGAACAGATCCATCACGGCGTCCGCGACCAGCGCGCCGGCGACCAGCTGCGACGAGCGACCGGCCGACACCCCGGGCAGCGCGGCCCGCTCGGCGGCCGACATCTTGGTCAGCTTCGGGATCCACTCGCTCAGGTCGTCGCGGTTGAGCGTGCGCGGCACGTACGGTCCGTCGGCCGACGGGGCGGCTCCGGCGATCCGGGCCAGCGAGCGGAACGTCTTGCTGGTGGCGACCGAACGCTGCGGCTTGCCGGCCCTCAGCACCGGACCTGCGACCGCCGCCATCTCCAGCCGGATCCGCCTGCGCAGCGCGCGCACCTGCTCCTTGTCCGGCGGGTCCACGGTCAGGTCCTCACGGGTCAACCGGCCGGCGCCGAGCTGGACCGAGACCGCCACGGTCGGCTGCTCGTCCGATCCGGCCGCGATCTCCAGTGACCCGCCGCCGATGTCGAACACCGCCAGCCGGCCGGAGGACCAGCCGAACCAACGCCGTACGGCGAGGAACGTCAGCCGGGCCTCGTCGTCGCCGCTCAGCACCTCGAGGTCCACGCCGGTCTCCGACCGGACCCGGTCCAGCACCTTCTCGCCGTTCGGCGCCTCACGCAGCGCGGAGGTGGCGAACGCGAGCAGCGACTCGCAGCCCTTGTCCTCGGCCAGCTCCACCGCTTCCTTGGTGAAGGCGATCAGCCCGTCGGCCCCGGACTGGTCGATCTTCCCGTCCTTGTCGAGGTGCTCGGCCAGCCGCAGCTCGGTCTTGTGCGAGTACGCCGGAAGCGGCGCGGCACCGCGATGTGCGTCCACCACGAGCAGGTGGACGGTGTTTGATCCCACGTCTAGTACGCCGAGCCGCATTCCCCCACGCTACTGGACGTGGGTGCAGCGGCGGGTCGGGAGTCGGGGTTCACAGTTGGGGGGTGAAGGCGCGTACGCTTTCTGAGTGCCTGAGGTTTCTCTCGATTTCCCCCGCGCCTGGGTCGAGTTCATCGACCCCGACGACTCCGACCAGGTGTTCCGCTGCGACCTGACCTGGCTGACGTCCAACTGGACCTGCATCTTCGGCGGTGGCTGCCAGGGGATCTACAAGGGCCGGCCGAACGACGGCTGTTGCACGCTGGGCGCGCACTTCTCCGACTCCGACGACGAGAAGCGGGTGAAGAAGTGGGCCAAGGAGCTCAGCAAGGAGGACTGGCAGTTCCGTAAGGAAGGCCGGGCCAACGGCTGGGTCGAGACCGACGACGAGGGTGAGCGCAAGACCCGGGTCTGGGAGGGTGCCTGCATCTTCCTGAACCGTCCGGGTTTCGAAGGCGGCGCGGGCTGTGCCCTGCACGGGCTGGCGCTCAAGCGCGACATCCACTTCGTCGAGACCAAGCCCGACGTGTGCTGGCAGTTGCCGATCCGCCGGACCTTCCGGGAGGTCGAGCGACCCGACGGCACGACGTACACCGAGGTCGGCATCGCTGAGTACGACCGGCGCGGCTGGGGCCCGGGCGGGCACGACCTCGACTGGTACTGCACCGGAAACACCGAGGCCCACATCAACGTCGAGGCGGTCTTCGAGTCGAGCAAGGTCGAGCTTCAGACCCTGATGGGCCCCAAGGCGTACGACGTACTCGCCGAGCTGTGCCGTCAGCACCTGGAGGCAGCACGACCGTTGCTGCCCCACCCGGCGTCTAAGCAGTGATCTTGCCGTTGTCGACGAGCCACCCGATCGCGTCCAGGGCGGCCTCGACCGCGGAGTAGCGCGGCCGGAAGCCGAGCAGGCGGGCCGCCTTGTCCATCGAGCAGTTCGGGCTGTGCTGGATGTGGTCCCGCGTAGCCCCCGCGTCCTGGTCGGAAACGGTCTGGCGCCACTCGTCCCAGGACGCGAAGGTCAGCCCGGCTTCCTGACCGAACCAGCCGGCCACGCTCTCGGCGTACCCGCGCAGGGTCACCGCATCACTGGCGACCGCGTGGAAGCTTTCACCGAGGGCCGTCGAACGGTTCGCGATCGCGGCCAGGAAGACGCCCGCCACGTCGGCCGCGTGGACCGGGTTGAGCGTCTCGAGGCCGAAGTTCGGCAGCAGCACACCGTCGCCTTGGGCAAGCTTGTCGAAGACGCCGAGATCGAAGTTGCCGGCCGGGTTGACCGGCGTCCATCCGGGTCCGCAGATGTGACCGGGGTGGACGATCGTCACCGGCAGTCCGTCGCGGCGCGCCTTGCCGAGCAGGTACGCCTCGATCGCCGCCTTCTGGACGCCGTATTCGCCGAACGGCCTGCGCGGCGTGTCCTCGCGGGTCGGGACGATCCCGCTCGGACCATGCACCCAGATCGTGCCGCAGTGCAGGAGGTGCTGGATCCTTCCTTGCACCGCCTCGGCGAGTTGCCGCGCGCTGTCCTCGGTGAAGCAGATCAGGTCGATCACGACGTCCGGACTCAGCTCGGCGACCCGCTGCCCGAACGTCCCGGCCGCATCCTCGGCCTCCCGGTCGACCTGGATCAGCTCGACCCGCTGCCACGCTCCGTCCGACTGGTACGGCGTCCGTTCGCCGCGACTGAGCACCGTGACCTGATGACCGAGGCGGACCAGCGCCGGGACCAGATAGGTGCCGATATGACCAGTGCCTCCGATGACGACCGTACGCATGTCGTAGAGCCTAGGGCCTAACGACACACCCGGTACGACGAATGTCGGTGGGGGACGCAACAATGACTGGCATGCGTCTGGATCATCTGTCGTACGCGTGCGGGCCCGAGGGGTGCCGTGCGACCGTCGAGCGGTTGTCCACGCTGCTCGGAGCGGAGTTCGTCGACGGTGGGGTGCACCCGCGCTTCGGCACGGTGAACCACATCCTCCCGTTGGAGAACGACCGCTACATCGAGGTGGTCGACGTCCTGGACCACCCGGCCTCCGACAAGGCCCCGTTCGGTCAGGCGGTGCGCGCCCGCAAGGAGCTCGGCGGCGGCTGGCTGGGCTGGGTGGTTGCCGTCCGCGACATGGAGCGGATGGAGCAGCGCCTCGGCCGGCAGGCGGTTCCCGGCAACCGGCACCGGCCCGACGGGGTCAACCTGACCTGGCGGCAGATCGGCGTGAAGGGTCTGATCGCCGACCCGCAGTTGCCGTTCTTCATCCACTGGGACGACCTCGGTGAGCACCCGTCGGTCGGCGGCAAGGGCATCAAGCTGACCGCCCTCGAGATCGCCGGCGACCCGGTCCGGGTCACCGACTGGATCGGCCACCCGGCCGACCACCTGCTGAACGACCTCGACGTCGCCTGGGTCGGGCCCAACGGCCAGCCCGGACTGAACGCGGCTGTCTTCGACACCCCGAACGGCATTGTCCGGCTGTAGTACTTCGCCCCCGGTCGCTCTTGACCGGGGGTTTTCTTCGGCCTAACGTACAACCAAATGGTTGTAGATGAGGTTCTCACAGATCGGTTGCTGCACGCGCTGGCGGATTCGACGCGGCGCGACATCGTGCGGCGGTGCCTGGGCGAGGCGGCGTCGGTGTCCCGGTTGGCCGACGTGTACCCGATGAGTTTCGCCGCGGTGCAGAAGCACGTCGCCGTCCTGGAACGGGCCGGCCTGGTGAGCAAGGAACGACGCGGGAGGGAGCAACTGGTGCGCAGCGAGATCGACGCCGTACGGCAGGCCCGGCAGGCGCTGGACCAGCTCGAGGCGACCTGGCGCGGACGGATCGAGCGGATGTCCGACATCTTGGCCGAAGACGAAGGAGATGGAACACATGAGCGTGACCAGCATTAACAAGGATTTCGAGGCGTTGACGCTGACGCTGGTGGCGGACTTCGAGGCGTCCACCGACAAGGTCTGGGACCTGTGGGCCGACCCGCGCAAGCTCGAGCGGTGGTGGGGGCCGCCGACGCATCCGGCGACGATGGTCGACCACGACCTGACGCCGGGCGGCCGGGTGTTCTACTACATGACCAGCCCGGAAGGCGAGAAGTTCCACGGGCTGTGGCAGTTCATCGCAGTGGACCCGCCGAAGTCGCTCGAGTTCGTCGACGCGTTCGCGAACGCCGACGGGGAGATCGACGGCGCGCTCCCGCCGTACGTCGCGCATCTGGAGCTGACGGCGCACGACGGCGGCACCCGGATGGAGCTGCGTGCCTCGTTCGACACCCGCGAGCAGATGGATCAACTGCTCGGCATCCAGATGGACATCGGCATGGAGCAGGCGATGTCGCAGATCGACGCTCTGCTCGCCGCCTAGTGGATCTTCTCGAGGTCCGCCAGTGAGGTCTCCAGGTGGCCGAGCATGCGTTGCAGGTGCGGGACGGTGCGGCGGTCGCCGATCAGGCCGAAGTGCAATTGGTGGTCGTAGCTGGTGACGCTGATGTTCAGCGCCTGGCCGTTGAGCACGATGCTCGCCGGGTACATGCCGAGCAGCCGCGAGCGGTTCCAGTAGAGCGGGCTCTCGGTGGGTCCCGGGACGTTCGAGATCACCACGTTGTACGGCGGCGTCGTACGGCCCGCGACGCCCGGGAGTACTGCGGCCGGGCCGGCCACGCCGAAGCCGAGCGCGCCGACGATCAGGTTCTGCAGCGGGCTGAGCCCGGACAGCACGCCCTTGCCCTGGGCGGTCGATGCCATGATGCGGCGGATGCGGCGTTCGGGATCTTGCTGGTCCGTGGCGAGGTCGGCGATCAGCGTGGTGAGCGAGTTGCCGCCGCCGGGTGCCCCGTCGCGATCCCGCAACGAGACCGGGACCATGGCTGTCAACGTCTTGTCCGGAAGGGCGTTCAGCTCGAGCAAATAGTTGCGCAAGGCCCCTGAACACATCGCGAGCACGACGTCGTTCAGCGTCGCGCCGGTGATCGCCCGAACCTTCTCCAACCGCTCGAGAGGCCAAGACTGCGCCGCAAACCGCCGAGCCCCGGTCACCGCCTGATTCAAGATCGTCTTCGGCGCCTGAAACGGCATGGTCGACTGCAGCAGGCCCTTGACCCCAGCCAACGGAAGACCTGCCAGACCGGCGAACGTCTTGACCGCGTCGACCGGCAGGCGTGCGACCGACGGCAGCCGTCCCGCACCGGCCCCAACCGGCTCGTGTGACTGCGGCAGCGCGTAGGTGGCGGGCATGTTTGTTCTGGTGGGGTCGGTCGTGAGTGTGTCCTGCATCCAGCGGAGTGCTGTGACGCCGTCGATCAGCGCGTGGTGGATCTTGCTGTAGAGGGCGAAGCGGCGGCCCTCGACGCCTTCGATGAGGTGCATCTCCCACAGCGGGCGGTGACGGTCCAGGAGCGTGCCGTGCAGTCGGCTGGTGAGTTCGAACAACTCCCGGTAGCGCCCCGGGCGAGGCAGCGCGGACAGCCGGACGTGGTACTCGAGGTCGATGTGCGGATCCTGCTCCCAGGACCAGTAGCCGAGGTCCTGCGGCCGGTTCCGCACCCGCCGTTCGAACAAGGGATTGACCGACGGCGCGGCGAGCATCTCGTGGTACAGCCGTGACACGAAATCCCGCGAGCTCTCGGGAAAAACATGATCCCGTCCGGCCCCCTCCGGGAGCTCGAACAACATCAGCCCACCGACGTGCATCGGCTGCTCCCGGGTCTCGCCACCCAGGAACATCGCGTCCAGCGGCCCCACCGCGGTCATGGTCCCTCCGCTCCCGACCCGACCCCTCTGACGCTTCATCGTTCGCCAGAGGTGGCCGGGTCGTCTACCCCTGCTAACAGGGATAACGGAGATTTAGTTATCCCCTCAGCTATCGAGTGGGCGGTAGTTCACGCCGATCTTCTCGATCCGGGCCAGGTGCGGGCGCAGCCGGCTGAGGAACTCGTCGTACGAGACCTTCTCCGAGCCCCAGGCGCGCTCGGCGAACGCGGACAGCCGCGGTAGCAGCATGTAACCGACCTGCTCCGGACCCTCCATGTACTCGGTCCAGATCTGGCACTGGGTGCCGACGATCAGCGCCTTCTCCTCGTCGGTCAGCGACTCCGGGATCACCTCGAAGTCGTACACCTTCTCCAGCGGGATGAAGTTGCCGATGGCAAGCGGTTCGGTGGCCGGGTCGCCCTGGTAGTAGTCGAAGTACACCGACTCGCACGGCGCCATCACGACCTCGTGGCCGGCCTTCGCCGCGACCACGCCACGTTCCGCGCTCCGCCACGCCATGATGACTGCGTCCTTCGGGCAGTCGGTCTCGACCATCTCGTCCCAGCCGACCAGCCGGCGACCCTCCTCGGCCAGCACCTCCGCGACCTGCGCGGTGAACCAGCCCTGCAGCTGGCCCGGCTCGTCCAGCCCCAGCTCGGCCTGCCGTTTCTGCGCCGCCTCCGACTCGGCCCACTGCACCGACGGGCACTCGTCGCCACCGAGGTGGATGTACGGCGACGGGAAGATGTCGAGCACCTCACGCAGCACGGTCTTCACGAACTCGACCGTCGCGTCGTTGACGTTCAGCACGTCCTCGCTGATGCCCCAGTACTGGCGGACCGTCAACTGCTGGTCCGGGTGGTTCCCCAGCTCCGGGTACGCCGTGATCGCGGCCTGCATGTGCCCCGGCAGATCGATCTCCGGTACGACGGTGATCCCGCGCTCGGCGGCGTACGCGACGATCTCGCGGAGGTCCGCCTTGGTGTAGAACCCGCCGTGCCGCCGGCCGTCGTACTCGAACTCGGTCTGGCCGCGGGTCATCTTGCCGACCATCGTCTCGGCCCGCCACGCGCCGATCTCGGTGAGCTTCGGGTACGCCTCGATCTCGACCCGCCAGCCCTGGTCGTCGGTGAGGTGGAAGTGCAGCACGTTCAGCCGGTGCAGCGCGAGGACGTCGATGATCTTGAGGACGAACTCCTTCGGCATGAAGTGCCGGGCGACGTCGAGCATCATCCCGCGCCAGGCGAACCGCGGCGCATCGGCGATCCGGGCCAGCGGCACGGCGACCTTGCCGTCCTCGGCCGGCTCGGCGGCCTCGACCAGCTGGCCGTACGTCGTCTCGGCGTGCCGGAGCGCGTCCTCGGAACCGGCTGTCAGCCGCGCGCCGTCGGCGCTGATGTCGATGCGGTACTCGTTCGCGTCGAGGTTGTCGACCACGTCCCGGACGGCGTCGCCGACCGGATCGGCGGTGATCCACCGGCCCTCGTCGACGGTGAGTTGTCGCGGGGCAGGGACGATCGCGATGTCGGACATCCGGACTCCAAGCAGCCTGGGTCGATTTATGTCAGGACGATCCTATAAGCAGCTCCCTGTCAGGTTTCATGAGAGGGTTTGCCCGTGACCAGCGAGCAGCAGCGGACGACCCTACGCGTGCTGGTCGCCAGCAACGCACTCGGCGGAGTCGCCACCGCCAGCGGCTTCGCGGTAGCCGCACTTCTGGCCGAAAACGTCTCGGGCTCGACGTCCCTGGCCGGCCTGGTAGCCACCTCGACCACGCTGGGCGCCGCCGCCCTCGCCGTACCGCTGGCAGGGCTGGCCCGCTCCCACGGCCGACGGGTTTCGCTGAGCCTCGGCTACTTGATCGCGTTCGTCGGCGCTGCGCTGACGATCCTGGCGGCACAGATCGGTTCGTTGGCGCTGCTGCTCGCGGCCGGCTGCCTCTTCGGCAGCGGCTCCGCCTCCAACCTGCAGTCGCGGTACGCCGCCACGGACGCCGCCGAACCCAGCCGCGTGGCCCGCTCGCTCGGGCTGGTCGTCTGGGCCACCACGATCGGCGTGATCGTCGGACCGAACCTGACCGGCGTGGGCGGATCGATCGGATCGTCGCTCGGCATCCTGGCGTTGGCCGGGCCGTACGTCTTCTCGGTGGTCGCCTTCGGACTCAGTGCAGCCACCGTCTGGGTGGGTATGCGGAGCCAGGCAAGGCCGATGAGGGTGGAGCGCCAGCCGCTGGCCGTGACCTTCCGGCAGGTGATCGCGATTCCGCATGCACGCCTGGGACTGCTGGCCATCGCGACTGCACATGCGGTGATGGTCGGGGTCATGTCGATGACGTCGGTGCACCTGCGACACCACGGTGCGTCCCTGACCATCGTCGGGTTCGTCATCAGCGGTCACGTCGCCGGCATGTACGCGCTGTCCCCGGTGACAGGCTGGCTGGCCGACCGGCTCGGCCGCATCCCCACGATCGGCATCGGCCTCGGCGTACTCGCGATCGCGATGACTCTGGCCGCTGTTGCGCCGGATGACGCGCATGCGCTCACCGGGCTCGCGCTGTTCACTCTGGGGCTGGGCTGGTCCGCCTGTCTGGTCGCGGGGTCGACCCTGCTGTCCCGGTCTGTCCCGGACGGCATCCGCACCTCGGCTCAGGGCCTGTCCGACCTGACCATGGGCATCCTGGCTTCCCTTTCGGGCACAGCTGCCGGCCCGGTCCTCGCCTACCTCGGCTTCCATTGGCTGGCGGTGTTCTGCGGGCTGCTCCTGATCCCGGCCGCCCTGACTGCCGCCCTAACCAAGCAGCAGATGCAGCGTGCGTGACCCCGGCCGAAAACCGATGCTCTGGTACAGCGCCCGCGCCTGCGGGTAGCCGTCATCACCCCGCGGACAGACGACCGCTTTGGTCCCACCTGCTTCGCGCAGCGCGTGCAGTGCGGCCAGGTTGACTGCCGCGCCGAGTCCACGCCTCCGGTACGCCGGAGAGCACCCGACGGGCTCGACCAAACCCACCTGGTGCTGCTCGTCGAGCCAGATCAACGCCGACGCGACGAACTCCCCCGCCTCGTTCTCCACCACCCAGTCCAGCTCGGGTCGGTAGGGCCAGGTCGACATCACCTGGGCCATGTCGTTGTCGGTCACCTTCGACGGTCCCAAGTCGGACCAGGCGGCGCGGTGCACGGCACCCCGCTTCGCCACCTCGTCCTGCCGCACGTGGCGCAGGGTCAGCCCATCGGGCACCACTGGCTCGGCCAGTCCGTCCAGCGAAATCCAGTGGTGCGTGAAGTACGGGGCGCTATCGTCACGCCCGAAGCCGGCCGACTCCAGTGCAGCCAGCAAGTGCTTCTCGGTCTCCAGTACGCCGGCAGCCAATCGCGGGCCGTTCGCTGACGCCCGGAACCACTCGACGACTGTGGTGGCGAGCTCCGCTCGGTCCGGGTCGACTGTCATCAGCAGATGGCCCGGCTGCTCCAGCCATCCCCAGGCCACGACGTCCTCGCCGTCGCGCCAAACCGCCGTACGCCAATCCGCAGACGAGCGGCGTGCGTTCACGCTGCGCTCCCAGGCGACGTCGCCGAGGTGCAGCCGGGACGCCGGACTCCAGGTCCGCCGGACCAGCTCCTGCATGTCATTGAGCCCGTCAGGGCCGGCGTACTCGGTCATCTGCACGGAGCGCAGCATCGCAGTGCCGGGAGGGCGACTCAACTGCATTAGGGTCGAACGTCGTGAGCATCGCGGAGGGCGGGATCCCGAGTCCCAACATCTGGCACCACCCGAAGGTGTACGAGATCGAGAACCGGGCCGTGGACCCGGACGGCGTGATCGAGTCGGCGATGCGGGCGATCCGGGACTGGGCCGGCGCGACAGTCCTCGATATCGGCTGCGGTACCGGGTTCCACCTGCCGAAGTTCGCCGCGACCGCCGGGCGAGTGATCGGCGTGGAGCCGCACGGCGCGCTGGCCGACGCCGCCCGTCGACGGACGCAGGCGTTGCCGAACGTCGAAGTACGGCAGGGTACGGCGCAGCGGCTGCCGGTGGCGGATTCGTCGGTCGACGTGATGCATGCGCGCTGGGCGTACTTCTTCGGACCGGGCTGTGAGCCGGGGCTGGCCGAGCTGGACCGGGTGATGCGCCACGGCGGGACGGCTTTCGTGATCGACAACGACGGCAGCCGGTCGACGTTCGGCGGCTGGTTCAGCGCGTCGTACCCGATGATCAAACCGGCCGAGGTGGAGCGGTTCTGGACCGACCGCGGCTGGCACCGGACGCCGCTGGACATGGGCTGGCGGTTCGAGAGCCGGGCCGACTTCGAGGCGGTGGTGCGGATCGAGTTCACGCCGAAGGACGCGGAGCGGATCATCGCCTCGCACGTCGGCGCCGAGGTCGACTACGCCGTCAACCTGTGGAGCAAGAGCTTCTGACGACACTCTCTGTGGGCTGCAGATCGACCTTCAGTACTCATAGGGTTGCCGAGATGGACGGTCTGCTGCTCGAACGCGTTCCGGGGCTGCCGGAGCGGCTCCGGATCGATGTCGGTGAGCAGCGCGCGGTCGTCGTACCGCAGGCCGCCGATCGTCGCCGGCTGGCCGACGTACTGACCGGGCTGGAGGACCCTCCGCCCGGTGCGGTCGTGCTCAAGGGCGGACCGGTCCGGTTGGTACCCGCTGAAGGCGGGCTGCTCCCCCACCTGACCGTCCTCGGCAACGTGATGCACGGCCATCGCACCACGCATCAGGTCACCACACAGGCTGCGCGGGACGAGAGTCTCGTCAAGGTGATCGGCTGTGGTCTCGAGGACGTCCAGAACCGCTATCCGCACGAGATCACCCCAGGGCGTCGTCGGCTGGCCGGCGTGGCCCGGGCGCTCGGCGCGTACCCGCGAGCGATCGTGCTGGAGGACGCGACCGGCCTGCCTACCTGGGGATCGCTCCTGTCGATCCGTCCTAACCCTGACCTCGCCTCGGTCGCACTGCTGCTCATCACGACCAGCACGACACGCATTACCGGGTTTGACGATGCCGAGTAGCCGCAGAGCGTTCCTCGGCGCGGCTGGAGCGCTCCTGCTGACCGGGTGCTCGAGTGACGTGCTGGGACTGCGGCGTGCGGTCCGGGTGGCGGTCAGTTGGAGTGGGCAGGAGTTGCGGGCCTTTCACAAGGTCCTCGATGGTCTGGGAACGCTCGAGTACCCGGTAGAAGTCGTACCGCTCGGCGACGACATCTCCACCGCGTTCGGTGCACGCTCCACGCGACGTCCGGACATCGTCATGCTCCCGCAGCCCGGACTGGTCCCCCGTCATCTCGACGACCTCGAGCCGATGCCCGACGACCTCGCCCCACTCGGGCGGGCCCGACTCTGGGACGAGCTCCTCACACACAACGGCACGACGTACGGCGTGCCGTTCAAGACGGCGCACAAGTCGGCGGTTTGGTATCGGCCGTCGGTGTTCGAGCAGGCCGGCGTACAACCGCCTCGGTTGTGGTCGGAGTGGCTCACGGTGAACCGGACGCTGACGCAGGCGGGCATCACACCGTTGTCGCTGGCGGCAGGTGACGGCTGGGTGCTCACCGACTTCCTGGAGAACGTGCTGCTCGGTATTGCGCCCAGCGTCTACGTAGGTCTCGCGGCGGCGACCGATCCACGTCCATCGCGGCAGCCGCAGTTCGGTGCGGCACTACGGCTGTTGGGGACCATGTGGTCAGCGCCTGGAGCACTGGCGGGCGGAGTGAAGGAGTCGCTCGTCCAGCAGTTCCCAGACGCGCTGATCGAGGTGTTTGGCCATCGCAGAGCAGCCATGGTGCTGGCATCCGACTTCGCTGAGCCGGTTGTCCGCTCGTTTGCCGCAGACCCCGATGACATCGGTCTCTTCACGTTTCCCCCGATGAGTCCGGGAGCTGCAGCACCTGTAGTGGTCGGCGGCGACGTGATGGTGCTACCGAAGCCGACCAGGGACGACGCCCGCGATCTCGTACGCCGTTTGTCCGCGCCGGCCGCTGCTGACCCGTGGATCAAGGAGGGCGGCTTCCTGGTCGACGGACGGGTCTCCGGGTACACGCCTGAGCTCACTCGACTTGCCATGCAGCTGACCAAGCCCGGTGAGCAACTCCAGTTCGACCTGTCGGACCAGCTCGGTCGACTCGGCGACATCAACGGGCTGTGGCGCGTGCTGACCGACTTCCTGGTCCAGGTCGGCGGGCGCGGCGCTGCCGTCGTACCGGGGGCTGTGGACGACGCGATCAACGAGCTGCGCACGGTGGAGGAGAGCTGATGGGGCTGCAGACCAACGGCTTGTCCCTGGAGATCGTCGGCCGGGAGATCTCCGGTCGCCCGGTCCCCGGCAAACCGCGCCGGCCGGCCGGACCGTACCTGCTGGGGTTACCGGCGTTGGTGCTCAGCTGCCTGCTGCTGGTGCCGATCGGAGTGACAGTGGTGGCGGCGTTCCGAACGCCGGCCGGGTTCGGCTTCGGCAACTTCGCGGTGATGACCGACCCCGGCGCATTGCGTGCCGTAGGCAACAGTCTGCTCTGGGTGCTGGTTGCCTTCGGGATCGTGGTGATCGGGTTCTTCCTTGCCCTGTTGAGCTATCGGCTGCCCGCGGTGACGACGTTCCTGCAGCCCGCACTGGTCATTCCGTTCGCAGTGTCGGTCCTGGTGTCCGGAGCGACGTTCCGGCTGCTCTTCGACCCGACACCCGAGCGTGGGACAGTCACGGCTGTCTGGACGTGGCTGTTCGGGACGAGCCCGGTGTGGCTCGGGCCTGGTCTGTTCTGGCTCGTGCTGGTGTCCGCGTTCGGCTGGACCTGGCTGGGGTACGTCGTGTCGCTCTTCCGCGCCGGTCTGGATGCGATCCCCGATGATGTAACCAGAACCCTCACGGCAGAAGGCGTTCGGGGCTGGCGTCGCCTGCGTGCGCTGGAGATCCCGTTGCTGCGGCCGATCACCGGCGTGGTCACGCTGACGGTGGTCATCGCTGCGGTGCGGGTCTTCGACCTCATCTTGATCGTCGTACCCGGGTCGATGCAGCGGTCCGCCGACGTGCTCGGGCTGAACTGGTGGCGAGCGACCACCAGTGGTGACGACCCAGGACGTACGGCGGCGCTCGGTGTCGTGCTGTTCGCGATCGTCGCCGCGGTGGGGCTGATCGGCGTACGGGGATTGCGTCGGCGGCGATGGGCGATGCCGGTCACCGTCGTACGTCCGGACCCGTCGCTGGGGCGACCAAAGCCCCGTCGTTCCGTACGCCGGTTCGGCTGGCTCGTCGGACTCGCAGTAGCACTGGTGTGGATCTTCCCGGCCGTAGTACTCGTGATCACTGCGTTGCACTCCCCCGCGGAGGCCGGTGTGCGTGGCTGGTGGTCGGCGTCGGGGCTCGGGTTCTCGTCCTTCGCTGCAGCGGCGAATGTCGGGCTGTTCCGGGCCCTCCTGTCCACCCTGATCATCGCGAGCGCTGCTACCGCCGTGCTGCTCGTGATCGCCGTACCGACGGCCTATCTGGTCGCGTGGGGCGGTCTGCCGATGCGCGTCGGCCGGACCGTGATGGCAGTGTTCGTCGTACTCGCAGTGACACCAGTGCAGATGTACGCCGCTCCGCTGCGCGACGCGATCGACGCCGCTGGACTGGCTGGTTCCCGGATCGCACTAGCATTGGTTCACGCGGCTGCCGGTCTCCCATTCGCCGTTCTGTTGCTGCGGTCCGCCTTCGCGTCTGCCCCACCTGCGTTGGTGTCTGAGGCGCTACAAGGCCCAGTCCGGCAGAGTGCCGTACTGGCGACTGTGCAGCGGACGTACCGTCCCGCGCTGATCGCTGTCGCGGTGCTGGAGTTCGCACTGGTGTGGAACGACTTCATCGTCGGGTTCCTGATCAGCGGCCCCGGTACGACGCCGTTGTCGCTCGTGCTGTGGGGCGAGGCTCGACAATTCTCCGCATCGAGCGGACCGGTCGCGGCTGCGGCGGTCGTCGCTTCGATCGTGCCTGTGGTCCTGATGCTGTCGTTCTGGCGGACAGTGGTGCGCGGGCTGACGACAGGCAGCCGGCCATGAGCGAGCCGGAGGAGAAGGCGCCGGAGAAACAGGAGTCGCCGTACCAGACGCGCGGCTTCCGCTTCGTCATCGGCACTGTGGCATCCGCACTGCTCACCGGGCTCGCGTCGGAGATGCTCAACCAGAGCCTCGACAGCGGCGGCTGGGTGCAGTGGATCGGTCTTGGCGTGACCGTGCTGCTCGGCGCCATCACGATCATCCAGTACGGCCCGGCGATCCGGCGTTCCTGGCAGCACAGCGGCGAGAGCGCTCCCGAACTGCACACGACCGCCGAGGAGGCCGAGCAGTGGATGATCGCGCTCGGCTCCCACGCCGGCGGTATGGCGGCGGCCGAGTGGTACGCCCTCAACGAGGAGTGGCTCCGCGAACTGCTGATGGCCGAGAAGCCGCACGTCGACACCATCGACGACTTCGCTCGCATCTGCGACGCCCTCGAGGCCTGGTACGTACGACGGGCCGATCCGGATGCGCTGCTCCAGCTCAGCGACCTGTTGAGTGCCGCAGCCGAGGTGTGCGGTCGCCGTGACCTCGCCGAGCTCGCTGCGGCGCGCGCGGCAACGGCGTACCGGATGCTGGGTGACCTGGACACGGCCAGCACCCGGCTGGGCATCTCCGACAACATCGCGACCCACACTCGTACTGCGGCCGCGATGACCACGCGACGACAGGTCGAACGAGCGCTGCTGTCCCTTGCCCGCGCGGACCGCTCACCGGCCGGGAACGACCGCGACGAAGCAGTGTTGAACGCTCGCGAGCGGCTGGACGAGGCACGACTCAAGAGGCCCGGTCCGGACCTCGCGGCCGATATCGCGATCGCCGTCAATCTCGCCGTCGTACACCTGTACCAGCAGGACGCCGAGGGTGCGCTGGACCACCTGCGACCGGCCGTCGCCCGAGCAACAGCCGCGGGCGATCTGAGCGGCCAGGCGCACGCACTCGAGCTCATGGGCGTGGCCGCGTGGATGCAACGCAATCCGCACGAGGCCGTCAGCCGCTGGGATCACGCCGCCCACCTGTACGCCGAGATCGACGAACGCGAAGGCCACGCCCGCTGCCTGCAACACCTCGGCTCCGCGGAGGTCGTCGCCGGTCGGATGACCGCCGCGGTCGAACTTCTCGAGCAGAGCGCGATGCTGCGCAGAACCGAGAGCGACATCCTCGTCAAATACCTCGACGCGGCGCGGCAGACCTCCGACGTGCCGGTCGTGACCGACGATGCGCCCCGCCGTACGGCCAACTGGCTGAGGCGGCGCCTTCGGTCGTTGAAGGGATTTGTCGGACGGTCCGTTTAGGTTGGTGCCATGGCGAAGGTGGCGACACAGGCTAAGGGCAAGCCGGCGTACGCGTGCTCGGAGTGCGGGTGGACCTCCGCGCGCTGGATCGGGCGCTGTGGCGAGTGCCAGGCCTGGGGCACGGTCGCCGAGGTCGGTGCGCCGAAGGCCGCGCGGATCACGGCAGGTCCGGTGTCGTCGCCCGCGATGCCGATCGCCAAGGTGTCCGCGATCGAGGCCGAATCGCGCCCGACCGGCATCGGCGAGCTCGACCGCGTGCTCGGCGGCGGCGTCGTGCCGGGCGCGGTGATCCTGCTCGCGGGTGAGCCGGGTGTCGGCAAGTCCACGTTGCTGCTGGAGGTCGCGGCGCAATCCGCGCGCGGCGGCCAGCGGACTCTCTACGTTTCCGGCGAAGAGTCAGCGGCTCAGGTGCGCCTGCGCGCCGGCCGTACGGACGCTCTCGTCGACGAACTGTTTCTTGCGGCGGAGACCGATCTGTCCGCCGTGGTCGGGCAGATCGACGCGGTCGAGCCGGCGTTCCTGGTGATCGACTCGGTGCAGACGATGGCCCACCCCGAGGTCGACGGCGCACCGGGTGGCGTCACGCAGGTCCGCGAGGTCACCGGCGCGTTGGTCCGGCTCGCGAAGGAGCGGCACATCGCGGTCGTGCTGGTCGGCCACGTGACCAAGGACGGCGCGATCGCCGGTCCGCGGATGCTCGAGCATCTCGTCGACGTCGTGCTCGCCTTCGACGGCGACCGTCATTCGGGGTTCCGGATGGTGCGCGCGACGAAGAACCGGTTCGGCCCGTCGGACGAGGTCGGCTGCTTCGACATGGTCGACACCGGGATCGTCGAGGTCACCGACCCGACCGGGCTGTTCGTGTCCGAGCACGCCGAGCCCGTCGCCGGGACCTGTGTGACGGTGATGATGGAGGGCCGGCGCCCGCTGCTGGCCGAAGTACAGGCACTGGTCGGGCCGTCCGCGGCGCCACAACCGCGCCGGACCACCTCGGGGCTGGAGTCTTCGCGAGTCGCGATGGTGCTCGCCGTGCTTGGGAACCGGGCCGGGCTGAAGCTGACCGACAAAGAGGTGTACGTCGCGACCGTCGGGGGTGTGAAGATCACCGAGCCGGTCGCGGACCTGTCCGTCGCGATCGCGGTCGCGTCCTCGGTGATGGACAAGCCGATCCACCCCGGGCTGATCGCGATCGGCGAGGTCGGCCTGGCGGGCGAGGTCCGGCGGGTCGGCGGTCTGGAGAAGCGGCTCGCGGAGGCGGCCCGGCTCGGGTTCACCAAGGCGATCGTCCCGGCCGACATCCCGAACCGGGGCAAGGATCTCAAGCCGATGGACATCCAGAAGAAGTACGGCTTGCGTACCTTCGCCGCGCCGGACCTGCCCTCCGCGCTGATGGCTGCCGGTCTCGCCTGAGGGCTGTGTGTTCCCCGCCACAGGACGGACAGGGGATCACCAGACTCCCGGTCGGGAACGTACCCTGGGTGCGCCCCCACGCCGGGTTCATCGTCGAACCTGGGTATCACCCGGATGACTGCAGGAGCACCTGATGACCGGATCAAGAGTTGTCGCGCTCGGCCACTACCAGCCGGAACGGGTGCTCACCAACGACGAGCTCGCCACCATGGTCGAGACCAACGACGAGTGGATCCAGAGCCGGGTCGGCATCCGCGAGCGCCGGATCGCGGCCCCGGACGAGTCCGTCGACGAGATGGCCTGGCGCGCCGCCGACAAGGCGATCGCGAACGCCGGCCTGGACATCGCCGAGATCGACTACGTGGTCGTCGCCACCTGTACGGCGATCGACCGCTCGCCGAACATCGCCGCCCGCGTCGCCGCCCGGCTCGGCCTCGGCAACCCGGCCGCGATCGACCTCAACACCGCGTGCTCCGGTTTCGCGTACGCGCTGGCCACCGCCGACCAGGCGATCCGGGCCGGCGCCGCGACGAAGGCCGTCGTGATCGGCGTCGAGAAGCTCAGCGACTGGACCGACTGGACCGACCGCACGACCTGCGTGCTGATCGGCGACGGCGCCGGCGCTGCCGTCGTGGTCGCCGACGACACCGATGACACAGCCGGGATCAGCCCGGTGGTCTGGGGCTCGGTGCCGGAGATGTCGGACGCGGTCCGGATCGAGGGCCGCGAGGGCCCGTTCCAGCAGGAGGGCCTGAGCGTCTTCCGCTGGGCCACCACGCAACTGCCCGAGATCGCCCAGCAGGTCTGCGAGAAGGCCGGCCTGAAGCCCGAAGACCTCGGCGGCGTCGTCCTGCACCAGGCCAACCTGCGCATCATCGAGCCGCTCGCGAAGCGGCTCGGCGCGACCAACGCGGTGGTCGCCAAGGACGTCGTGGAGTCCGGCAACACGTCGGCCGCGAGCATCCCGATCGCCCTGTCGAAGCTGGTCGAGAAGCGCGAGATCCCGTCCGGCGCGCCGGTGCTGCTGTTCGGATTCGGCGGCGGCCTCTCGTACGCCGGACAGGTCATCCGCTGCCCCTGACGCGGCAACCGACGGACCGCCGTCCCGCGTGATCACGCGGGAATCCAGTACTGCACGGACCGGATGCACGGGCGGGTGCACGCGCAACCGCCAGTGCGGACCGCGCGACATCGCGCGCGTCCGGCCGAGCAGCAGATATCCGCACAACTGCATCCGCGTAACCGCATAGACTCAGGTTCCGTGGCACCGAACTCGGACAAGAACAGCACCGGCGCCCGCCTGCGTGCGACGCTCGCGGCGGTCGCGCCCGGCACCGA
Organism: Kribbella pratensis; assembly: GCF_004365355.1. GTDB lineage: Bacteria > Actinomycetota > Actinomycetes > Propionibacteriales > Kribbellaceae > Kribbella. Next base: position 177,233 of record NZ_SODP01000004.1, read on the forward strand.
ACTGCGCGAAGGCCTGGAACGGATCCTGCGCGGCCGGACGGGCGCGCTGATCGTGCTCGGCCACGACAAGGCCGTCGACGCGATCTCCACCGGCGGCTTCGAGATCGACGTCGAATTCACCGCGACCGGATTGCGCGAGCTCAGCAAGATGGACGGCGCGATCGTCCTCGACCGCGAGGCAACCCGGCTGATCCAGGCCGCCGTACACCTGATGCCGGATCCGGCGATCGTCACCCAGGAGACCGGCACCCGGCACCGGACCGCCGACCGGGTGGCACGGCAGACCGGGTTCCCGGTGATCTCGGTCTCGCAGTCGATGCACATCATCGCGCTGTACGTCGACGACCAGCGGTACGTGCTCGAGGACTCCGGCGCGATCCTGTCCCGCGCGAACCAGGCCCTCGCGACCCTCGAGCGGTACAAGCTGCGTCTGGACGAGGTGTCCGGCACACTGTCCGCGCTCGAGATCGAGGACCTGGTCACGGTCCGGGACGTCGCCGCGGTCGCGCAGCGGCTCGAGATGGTCCGCCGGATCGCCACCGAGATCGACGGGTACGTCGTAGAGCTCGGCACCGACGGCCGCCTGCTCACACTCCAGCTCAACGAGCTCGTCGCCGGGGTCGCCGGCGAACGCGAGCTGGTCGTCCGCGACTACCTCCCGCCGGCCACGGGTCGCCGGGCCAAGACGGCCGACGACGTACTGCTCGAGCTCGACGCGGTCAGCCCGACCGACCTGCTCGACATCGGCCAGGTCGCCCGCGCCCTGCAGCTCGGCGGCGCCGAACAGCTCGACGCCGCGGTCACCCCGCGCGGCTACCGGCTGCTGGCCAAGGTCCCGCGCCTGCCCGGTGCGGTGATCGACCGGCTGATCGACCACTTCGGCCACCTGCAGAAGTTGCTCGCGGCAAGCATCGACGACCTGCAGACGGTCGAGGGCGTCGGCGAGAACCGCGCCCGGACGGTCCGCGAGGGCCTGTCCCGGCTGGCCGAGTCCAGCATCCTGGAACGCTACGTCTGACCACTGAAAGTAACTCGACGCCTCCGGTTCGTGAAAGAACCGGAGGCGTCTTGCGTTTCGGCGTGGATCGGCTAATACTCCACATGGAACATTTGGCGCGGAACAATCCAGCTGGAGGATCATGGCCGACCTCACCCCGCTGGCGATCTCGGTGCTGGCGTTGCTCGAGGAGAAGCCGATGCACGCCTACGAGATGTACCAACTGCTCGTCAGCCGGCATAACCACCGGATCGTGAAGGTCCGGCCCGGTTCGCTCTACCACACGGTCGAGCGGCTGGCCGGGCAGGAGTACGTCCGTGCGATCGGCACCGATCGGGCCGGGAACCGCCCTGAGCGGACGACGTACGAGCTCACCCCGGCCGGTCGGGACGCGATGGTCCGCCGGGTCGAGAGCGGTATCGAGACCTTCGTCTACGAGTACCCGGTCTTCCCGGTGTTCCTGGCCGAGGCGCACAACCTCGACGCCGAGGACGCCGTACTGCGGTTCCGCCGCCGGATCGAGGAGATGGACTTCTGGCTGGCCGACGTGGACAAGGCGATGGCCGCCGCCAAGGCCCGCGACGTACCGGAGCCGTACTGGCTGGCCGGCACCTATGTCCGAGCACAGGTCGCGGCGGAACGCGACTGGCTCACCACCATCATCGAACGTATCGAGAGCAAGGACCTGGAATGGCAACCGGACAAGACGCAGTGAGGCCCGAGGTGCGGCCGTGGCCCGCACTGTGGGCGTTGGTGCTCGGCTTCTTCATGATCCTGGTCGACTCGACCATCGTCTCGGTCGCGACACCGGCGATCCTCGAGGACTTCGGGTCGGACGTCGGCACCGTCGTCTGGGTGACGAGCGCCTACCTGCTGGCGTACGCCGTGCCGCTGCTGATCACCGGACGCCTCGGCGACCGGGTCGGCCCGAAGAAGATCTACCTGACCGGACTGGCGTTGTTCACGCTCGCGTCGGTCTGGTGCGGGCTGACCAACTCGATCGAGATGCTGATCGTGGCCCGCGTCTTCCAGGGTCTCGGCGCCTCGATGATGACGCCGCAGACGATGGCCGTCATCACCCGGATCTTCCCGCCGGACCAGCGCGGCCGGGCGATGAGCCTGTGGGGCGCGACCGCCGGCGTCGCGACGCTGGTCGGCCCGATCCTCGGCGGCGTGCTCGTCGACGGGCTCGGCTGGCAGTGGATCTTCTTCATCAACGCGCCGGTCGGCGTGGTCGGCTTCTTCCTGGCGCTGCGGCTGGTGCCGGACCTGCCGACGCACCGGCACAAGTTCGACCTGATCGGCGTCGCACTGAGCGCGGTCGGCCTGTTCCTGCTGGTGTTCGGCATCCAGGAGGGGCAGAAGTACGACTGGGGTCAGATCAAGGGCCCGATCACGGTGTGGTCGCTGATCATCTCCGGCCTCGTCGTGCTGGCGATCTTCATCTTCTGGCAGTCCCGCAATCGCGGCGAGCCGTTGCTGCCGCTGGGGCTGTTCAAGGACCGCAACTTCTCGCTGGCGAACGTCGCGATCACCACTGTCGGGTTCGCGATCACCGCGATGGCATTCCCGCTGATGCTGTACGCACAGGCGGTCCGCGGGCTGTCGCCGACCAGGTCGGCGCTGCTGCTGGTGCCGATGGCGGTCATCTCCGGTGCGCTCGCGCCGTTCGTCGGCCGGCTGGTCGACCGCACGCCGCCGCGGTTCATCGCCGGGTTCGGGCTGCTGTGCTGCTCGGTGTCGATGTTCTGGCTGAGCCAGGTGATCGAGCCCGACGTCGCGATCTGGGAGCTGCTGCTGCCGATCGCACTGCTTGGTGTGGCCAACGGTTTCATGTGGGCGCCGATCGGCACGACCGCGACCCGGAACCTGCCGCTGCACCAGGCGGGCGCCGGCGCGGGCGTCTACAACACGACACGTCAGGTCGGCGCGGTGCTGGGCAGTGCGAGCATCGCCGCACTGATGGAGGCGCTGCTGGCACACAACCTGCCTCCGCTGCCAGGTGGTGCCGCGGCTGGTGAGGGGTTCACGGGCAAGCTGCCGGAGGCGGTGCGCCAGGGGTTCAGCGACTCAATGGCGCAGTCGCTGCTGCTGCCGGCCGCAGTACTGCTGATCGGGTTGGTTGCGGCGCTGCTGTTCGTGGCGCCGTCGCACCTGCAGAAGAAGACCGAAGGCGCGACTCAGCAGACCAAGGTGGTCTGATCAGACGACCTGGAAGGCCTGTGCGCTCGACAGGTGGCCGTCGTACTCGGCTTTGACGACGTACGTTCCGGGCTTGGCGACCGGTTGACCCGGTAGACAGCCGGGCCCGGAGCGGTGCCCGTTCCACGGCACCGTGACGGCAGCCTGCTTGCCCTTGGCAACGACCAGCGTGGCGGTCTGGATCACCTTGCTGCATTGACTGGTGCTCCAGATCAGGTCCTTGCCCGACGTGACGGTCACGGTCAGCGTGTCGTTGCTGATCGTTGCCTTGCACCCGTCGTCGTCCGGGGTCAGCTGGACCACGAAGTTCAGCGCTGAGCCGGAGACGATCTTCCGGTTGCCCGGCAGCGCGTCGATCCGTACGTCGGAGCCTTTGCAGGCCAGGTCCGCGGGTGGCGTGGTCTTCGTCGGCTCCGGAGTAGGCGTCCGCGTCGGCGTTGTACTCGGTGAGGTACTCGGTGAGGTACTCGGGGCCGAGGCCGGCGGGGCGCCGGACGGGTTCGGCTGCGGGTCGGTCGCGGCGGTGTTCTGCGCGTCGCCGTCGCCGGAGAAGAGCCGGGAGATCAGAAAGACCAGCACGACTACGACCGCGAGCACCAGTCCCCGGCGGAACCAGTACACGCTGGCGGGCAGGTGCCCGACCGGACGGAGCAGGCTGCTCATGAAGCGCACTCTAATATCGGGCCTGTGCTCGACCAGTCAGGCTCGCCGTCACTCGCCGCCACCGCTCTGCACGAACCGGTGCTGAGTTGGTACGACGCGAATGCGCGCGTGCTCCCGTGGCGGGAGCCGAGCGCGGGGGCGTGGGCGGTGATGGTCAGTGAGTTCATGCTGCAGCAGACGCCGGTGAACCGGGTGCTGCCGGCGTACCGGAGCTGGTTGGAGCGGTGGCCGAAGCCGGTGGACCTGGCCGCAGCGGCCCCTGGTGAGGCTGTAAGGGCCTGGGACCGGCTCGGGTACCCCAGGCGCGCCCTGCGGCTGCACGCGGCGGCTCAGGCGATTGTGGAGCGTCACGGCGGTGAGGTGCCGGACGACCACGCCGCACTCCTCGCACTGCCGGGCGTCGGGACGTACACGGCCGCTGCGATCGCGTCGTTCGCCTTCGGCCAGCGTCATGCCGTCGTCGACACGAACGTCCGCCGGGTCCTCGCCCGAGCCCTGACCGGTGTCGCCCAGCCGAGCATCTCCCCCACCGCCGCAGATCAGCGTCTGGCGGCCAGCGCACTCCCTGCTGACGAGCCGACGGCCGCCCGCTGGGCCGTCGCCTCGATGGAGCTGGGCGCACTCATCTGCACCGCGCGTACGCCGCGCTGCGCCGACTGCCCGATCCGCTCGCAGTGCGCCTGGGTCCGCGCCGGCAGCCCGCCGTACGACGGCCCGCCGCGCCGCGGCCAGACGTACGAAGGCACCGATCGCCAAGCCCGCGGCCGGCTCCTCGCCGTACTGCGGGCAGCGTCGGCGCCGGTGCCCAAGGACCAGCTGGACGCCTCCTGGCCGGATGCCGTGCAGCGCGAACGTGCGCTGGACGGATTGGTTGCCGACGGCCTCGTCGAACCGCTCGCCCGTAAGCGTTACCGGCTACCCGAATAGCAAGAGGCCGGCTCGACGACTCGAGCCGGCCTCTTAGGTATCGCTTCAGTTCTTCTTGCTGCCTGCGGCTTCTTCTTCGTCGTCGGCCAGCAGGTCGAGCGGCATCGCCGGGCTGCCGGACAGCGTCGCCAGCATCTGGCGGACGTTGGTCAGCTGCGCGTTGATGCTGTCGCGACGCTGGGTCGCGGCGGCGAGCTCACGCTCGGACTCGGCGCGGATGCGCTCGGCCTTGTCCTTCGCGGCGGCGACGATCTCCTGGGCCTGCCGGTTGGCGTCGGCCAGCTGCTGCTGCGACAACCGCTCGGCCTCCGAACGCGACCTGTCGGCCTCCCGCTGCACCTGGGCGGCGCGGTCGGTGACGGCGGCCAGCTGCTGCTCGGCCAGCGCGGTGCGAGCAGCGAACTCCTGCTCGACCTTGCCCCGGCGCTCGGCCAGGGTGGTCTCGAAGGCGGCCGCGGCCTGAGCGGACTTGGCCCGCTCCTGCTCGTACAGCGCCTGGGCCTCGCTGCGGCGCGCGGTGGCGTCGCGCTCGGCCTCGTCGCGCATGTCGTCGGCCTGGGTCCGGGCCTCTTCGAGGATCCGGGCGGCCTCGGCGTCGACCTCGCTCTTCCAGTCCAGGGAGTACTGCTCGGCCTCCTTGCGGACCTTCTTCGCGTGCGCCTCACCGTCGGCGACGATCGCCTCCGCATCGGTGCGGGCGCGGGTCACCAGGTCACGGGCCTCGTCGTCGGCCAGCGACAGGATCTTCGCGACGCGCTCACCGAACTCGGTGAAGGTGGGCGTGCGGTCCTTGGAGTCCTCCTGGGCGGAGATGACGGCCGCTTCCGCTGCGTCCGTGCGGGACTGCAGCTCCTGCACATGACGCTGCAGCTGCTCCGACTGCTGCTGCAGCGCAGTCAGAGAGGTGGTCAGCTCACGGATGTGCTGGTCCACCTGGGCAGGCTCGTAGCCACGCAGAACGGTACGGAACGGGGTTGGGCTTTCACTGCTCATGTTTTCCGATGCTCACTTCGATGGGTGGGTGGATCACACATTGTCACTGACGAGGATCTGACTGTCACGTCCTCATCCTGATTCCCCCGTGGAACCCTCACTGGAGGACATTCCACCACCTGGGCGGAACCCCGGTACAGCGAGTGCCTCGATCACACCCGAAAGCTGGGTGAGCTCCTTGGTGATCTCATCACGGCGCTGGTTCAACGCCGCGACCCTCGCCTCGGCTTCGGCGAGAAGTTTTCGGGCCTGTGCGCGCAGACTATCGGCGTGGTCGCGCGCCTGCGCCTCGAGCTGCTGGGCTTCGCCCCGCGACCTGCGGATCAGCTCGTGCGACTGACGCTGTGCCTCGGCCAGGTCGTTGGCCGCGCGCTCGCGCAGATGCTGGGTCGCGGCCTCTGCCTCGGCCTCACGACGGTTGGCCCGCTCGATGATCTCGCGGGCGTCGTTCGCGGCCGCGGCCTTCAGCCGGTCGGCCCGGGCCTGCGCCTGGGCGGTGACCTTCTCGGCCTCCTGCTTGGCGGCGGCCAGCGTCGCCTCGGCCTGCTCGCCGGCGGAGTACAGCGTCGTCTCGGCGAGCGCGGTGAGCTCGGCGTTCTCCTTGGCGATCGCGTCCTGGGTCTGCTTCAGGCGGCTGGTCGAGCGGCCGACGACGCGGCGCAGATGCGCACGCTTGCGCCGCATCAGCTCGGTCGCGTCGGCGGCGGCCGCGGCGCGGATCGCCTCCGCTTCCTTCTCCGCGGCGCCGATCAGGTCGTCGACGGTCTTCTTGCTCCACAGCGTCTGCTTCTCGGCCTCGGCCATCGCCGCCTCGGCCGCCTTGTTCGCGTCCTCGACGATCCGCTGCGCCTCGGCGGACGCGGTCCGCCGGTCGGCTTCGATCGAGTCGACGACGAGCTTGGCCTGGGCCCTCGCGTCGGCCATCAGCCGCTCGTTACCGGCCTCGGCCTCGGCCTTGCGCTCGGCGATCTCGGCGACGGCCTCGGCCCGCAGCTTGTCGATCTCCAGCGAGATCGCGGCCAGCTTGGCCCGCTCGGTCTCCTCCAGCTCCGCGGTACGGCGCTCGAGCTCGGTCCGGTTCTCGCCGCGCAGCCGCTCGATCTCGGCATGCGCCTCGCCGATCTCGCGACGGGCCTTCTCCCGGGCCGCCTCGACCTCGCGCTCGACCGCGGCCCGCAGCTCGGCCGCCTCGGACTCGGCCCGGGCGATCAGGGCGGCCTCGTTGCGCGCGGCGGCCTGCGATACCAGCCCGGCCTGCTCGCCGGCGTCGGAGACCAGTTGCTGCGCTTCCTTGCCGGCCCGCTCGACGGTGGCCTGCGCCGACTCCCGGGCGAGCTGGGCCTCTTCGAGCAGCTCGTCGGCCTCTTCCTTCAGCCGAGCTGCTTCGCTCTCGGCAGCCGCGATCCGGCGCTGCGCAGCGGCCTGCGACTCGGCCCGCAACTGGTCGGCGCTCGCCTGGCTCTCCAGCTGCAGCTTCTCGGCCGCTGCCTCCGACTCGGACCGGCGCTTCGCGACCTCGTCGGCGACGGCGGCGCGGAGCTGCTCGGCGGCAGACTTCGACTCGGTCTTCAACCGCTCCGCGAACGCGGTGGCCTCGGACCGGACCCGCTCGGCTTCGGCGTTCGCATCGGTGGTCAGCTTGTCGGCCCCGGCGGCGGCATCCTGTCGGACCCGATCGGCTTCGGCGGTGGACTCGGCGCGCAGCCGGTCGGCGGCTTCCTCGGCCTCGGAGCGGATCCGCTCGGCCTCGGCCTCGGAGTCCGTACGGAGTTGCTCGGCGGCCCGCTCCGCGTCGTTCAGGACCCGCTGGGCGGCCGTCATCGCGTCGGTCCGGAGCTTCCGGGCGGCGGCCTCGGCCTCGGCCTTCAGGCGCTCGCTCTCGGCGCGGATCCGGGTGGCCTCTTCGCGGGCCAGGTCGTTCTCGTGCTCGGCCTGCTCGCGCAACGTGTCGGCGATCCGCTGGGCCCGCTCGAGCACGCCACCGGCCTGCCGCACGCCAAAGGAACCGGTGTCAGCGACCGGTTCCTGGGTCAGGGGCAGACGCGGAGCGTCCATGCGACGAGATGATTCCATCCCCGGCCCCCTTTCCGACAGTCCGGGTCCGAACAGCGTGCTCACAGGGTTACAACGCGGTAGACAGGCGGTAGGTAACTGCTTCATCAGCAGTTGCGCGATCTTCCCATCGATACGTTGGCGGGCGCGACCCACTCCCGTATCGAACTGGTCACGCTCCGCAGGACGATACGACCAATCAGTAGCCTCCGCGCAAATCGAGCGTGTCGCCGGACATGCAGAAGGCCCCGCCGGAGCGGGGCCTTCTGGGTTGGCGTTTGTTACGAGTCCTGGACGCCGGAAGCCGGACCGGTGCCGCCGCCGGCGGTCAGGTCGGTCAGCTCCAGGTCGGACGCCGAGGACTTCTCGTTGCCCTTGAAGGTGAAGAACTCGGTCACGCCGTCGTCGTTGACCTTGCCCTCCGGGATCGCGTCGACCAGGACGATCTGGCCGGGACGCAGTTCCCCGAACAGGATCTTCTCGGCCAGCACGTCCTCGATGTCACGCTGCAGAGCGCGACGCAACGGACGGGCGCCCAGCACCGGGTCGAAACCACGCTCGGCGGCCAGCTTCTTGGCTGCCGGGGTGAGCTCGATCCCCATGTCCTTGTCCTTCAGCCGCTGCTCGATCTGAGCCACCATCAGGTCCACGATCCGGACGATGTCGTCCATCGTGTGCTGGTGGAAGACCACGATCTCGTCGACACGGTTCAGGAACTCGGGCCGGAAATGCTGCTTGAGCTCCTCGGTGACCTTCGCCTTCATCTTCTCGTACGAGCCGCTGACGTCGTTCGCCTGGGAGAAGCCGAGGCTCACCGACTTGGCGATGTCCTTGGTGCCCAGGTTCGTGGTCATGATGATCACGGTGTTCTTGAAGTCGACCACGCGGCCCTGGGCGTCGGTCAGACGACCCTCGTCCAGGATCTGCAGCAACGAGTTGAAGATATCCGGGTGGGCCTTCTCCACCTCGTCGAACAGCACCACGGAGAACGGCTTGCGGCGGACCTTCTCGGTCAGCTGGCCACCCTCTTCGTAGCCGACGTACCCGGGAGGCGAACCGAACAGCCGGGAGGCCGTGTGCTTCTCCGAGTACTCCGACATGTCGAGGCTGATCAGCGCGTTCTCGTCGCCGAACAGGAACTCGGTCAGTGCCTTCGACAGCTCGGTCTTACCGACACCGGACGGGCCGGCGAAGATGAACGAGCCGCTCGGGCGACGCGGGTCCTTCAGCCCGGCGCGGGTCCGCCGGATCGAACGGGACAGCGCCTTGACCGCGTCCTCCTGGCCGATGTAGCGCTTGTGGAGTTCCTTCTCCATGTCGAGCAGCCGGGACGACTCTTCCTCGGTCAGCTTGAACACGGGGATGCCCGTCGCGGTGCTCAGCACCTCGGCGATCAGCTCCTCGTCGACCTCGGCGACGACATCCATGTCGCCGGCCTTCCACTGCTTCTCCCGCTCGGACTTCGCGTTGATGAGCTTCTTCTCGTCGTCACGCAGCCGCGCGGCGCGCTCGAAGTCCTGCGCGTCGATCGCCGACTCCTTCTCCCGGCGAACGGTCGCGATCTTCTCGTCGAACTCGCGCAGGTCCGGCGGAGCCGTCATCCGGCGGATCCGCAACCGGGCCCCGGCCTCGTCGATCAGGTCGATCGCCTTGTCCGGCAGGAACCGGTCCGAGATGTAGCGGTCGGCCATCTGCGCGGCGTTCACCAGCGCGGCATCGGTGATCGTCACCCGGTGGTGCGCCTCGTACCGGTCGCGGAGGCCCTTGAGGATCTCGATCGTGTGGGCGATCGAGGGCTCGGCCACCTGGATCGGCTGGAACCGGCGCTCGAGCGCGGCGTCCTTCTCGACGTACTTGCGGTACTCGTCGAGGGTGGTCGCGCCGATCGTCTGCAGCTCACCACGGGCGAGCATCGGCTTCAGGATGCTCGCGGCGTCGATCGCGCCCTCGGCCGCGCCGGCCCCGACGAGGGTGTGGATCTCGTCGATGAACAGCACGATGTCGCCGCGGGTGCGGATCTCCTTGAGCACCTTCTTCAGGCGTTCCTCGAAGTCACCGCGGTAGCGCGAACCGGCTACCAGGGCGCCCAGGTCGAGGGAGTAGATCTGCTTGTCCTTCAGCGTCTCCGGGACGTCACCACGGACGATCTGCTGGGCCAGACCTTCCACGATGGCGGTCTTGCCGACACCCGGCTCACCGATCAGGACAGGGTTGTTCTTGGTCCGCCGGGACAGCACCTGCATGACCCGCTCGATCTCGGTCTCGCGCCCGATCACCGGGTCGAGCTTCGCCTCACGAGCGGACTGGGTGTAGTTCCGGCCGAACTGGTCGAGCACCAGGGAGCTGCTGGGGGCGCCCTCGGTGGGCGCGCCGGCAGTCGAGGTCTCCTTGCCCTGGTAACCGCTCAGCAGCTGGATGACCTGCTGCCGGACCTTGTTCAGGTCCGCACCGAGCTTGACCAGGACCTGCGCGGCGACACCCTCACCCTCGCGGATGAGGCCGAGCAGGATGTGCTCGGTGCCGATGTAGTTGTGGCCCAGCTGCAGGGCCTCGCGCAGGGAGAGCTCCAGCACCTTCTTGGCGCGGGGGGTGAACGGGATGTGCCCGCTCGGGGCCTGCTGCCCCTGGCCGATGATCTCCTCGACCTGGGAACGAACGGCCTCGAGCGAGATACCCAGGCTCTCGAGAGCCTTGGCGGCGACCCCTTCACCCTCGTGGATCAGGCCGAGCAGGATGTGCTCGGTCCCGATGTAGTTGTGGCTGAGCATCCTGGCCTCTTCCTGAGCCAGGACGACTACCCGACGGGCGCGGTCCGTAAATCGTTCAAACATCGCCAAAGCGCTCCTTGCCTCAGAGGAGTCGGACGTGCCGTGGTGGCCGACCCCCGTACATGCATGCTAGTCCCCGGTGCCGACAGGCTCGCTCTCGGCGAACATCCGATCACGCGTCCGTCGACTTCCCGGGTGGCATCACAAGGGGACAACCGCACTGATCACCAGCGTGTTCCCGCGTGGACCCGATCAGACAGCATGTTCGCCACCAGCGAATTTCCCCAACTAGCTGCCCGGTCAGTCATCAGCCCCGACACGCCGTGTCCCACTCTGTGAAACAACCGGAATGCGGACGGTCCCGGCGCCCAATGAAGGGGGCCGGGACCGGCGGTCCGGAAAAGTTACTTGGCTTCGTTGTACGCCGCGCGCACCTCGGCGGAGATCCGGCCCCGCTCGCTGACCTCGTAGCCGTTCTCCTTGGCCCAGGCCCGGATGTCGGCGGAGTCCGACGCCGAGCGGCCGCGGCCCCGCGTGCGGCCCGCGCCACCGCGGCGGCCGGAGACCCGGCGCCCCGAGCCGACATAGGCGGCCAGTGCGTCACGCAGTTTCGCGGCGTTCTTCTTGGACAGGTCGATCTCGTACGTCGTTCCGTCCAGCCCGAAGGTGACGGTCTCGTCGGCCTTACCGCCGTCGAGATCGTCCTCGAGAACCACCTGAACCCTTTGCGCCATCGATGACAACCTTTCCGCGCCCGCCATCGGGCACAATCCCCCTGCCGAATTGTTTGCACCTGATTTGTACCGCACAAACCGGGTTCGTGTCATTCATCGACGCCGCGCAGCGATCGTAACTATGAGTATTCAACCCGTCCGAAACCGGCTGGACCAGAATCAATTGACCCCGGATTTGCCGAACGAGTCCGTTGTGCTATGCAACGATCTGCGGGGGGATTCGGAGCGTCATTCCGGCCGCAGCAACGGGAAGAGAATCGTCTCCCGGATACCGGTCCCGGTGAGAAGCATCACCAAGCGGTCCAGGCCCATCCCCATGCCACCGGCCGGCGGCATCCCGAATTCCATCGCCCGGAGGAAGTCCTCGTCCAGCTCCATCGCTTCCGGATCGCCGGCCGCGGCCAGCAACGACTGCGACACCAGGCGATCGCGCTGGATCACCGGGTCGTTCAGCTCGGAGTACGCCACCCCGAGCTCGACCCCGTTGAAGAACAGGTCCCAGGCCTCGACCAGGCCCGGAATTTCCCGGTGCGGCTTGGCCAGCGGCCGCGCCGACTCCGGATAGTCGCGGACAAAGGTGGGCTGGATCAGCGTGTGCTCGCAGAGCTTCTCGAACAAGTCGACCGCGATCTCACCGGCATTCCGGCCCGGCTGCAGCTCGACGTCGTGCTGCTCGGCCAACTTGGTCAGAGTGGCCAGGTCGGTGGTCACGTCGACGCTCTCGCCGACGGCTTCGGAGAGCAACCCGAAAAGCGTCGCGTGCTGGAACGGCTGCTCGATGTCGATCGTCGAACCGTCGCGCCCAGTGATCGTCGTACGACCGATCGCACGGCCCGCGTTCCGGATCAGCTCCTGGATGAGTTCGGCCATCGAGTCGTAATCGCCGTACGCCTGATAGGCCTCGATCATCGAGAATTCCGCCGAGTGGGTGGAGTCCAGCCCCTCGTTGCGGAACGTGCGGCCGATCTCGTAGACCCGGTCGACGCCGCCGATCATCGCGCGCTTGAGATCGAGCTCGAGCGCGATCCGCAGCTTCATCTCCTGGTCGAACGCGTTCAGGTGGGTGCTGAACGGACGGGCCGCGGCGCCGCCGTTGGTCAGCTGCAGCACCGGCGTCTCGACCTCGACGAAGCCGTGCTCGTCGTACGTCGCGCGCAGCGACTTCAGCACGGCCGCCTTCGCGCGGACCATCTCGCGGGCCTCGGGCCGGACGATCAGGTCGACGTACCGCATCCGGACGCGGGCCTCTTCGCTGAGCGGCTTGTGCTCGTTCGGCAGCGGGCGCAGCGTCTTGGCGGCCATCTGCCACGCGGTCACCTGCACCGACAGCTCACCGCGCCGGCTGGTGATCACCTCACCCTGAACAGCCAGCAGGTCGCCGATGTCGACGAGCTGCTTGAACCGGGCCAGCTCCTCCTCGCCCAGGTCGGCCAGCGACAGCATCACCTGCAGCTCGGTCCCGTCGCCCTCCCGGAGCCGGACGAAACACAGCTTGCCGGTGTTGCGCAGGAAGATCACCCGGCCGACCACCGAGACCTGCTCCCCGGTCCGGGTGTCGGGCGCCAGGTCCTGGCCGTCGTACTTCGCCCGCAGGTCCTTCAGCAGGTGCGTCCGCGGTACCGAGATCGGGTACGGCGGGACGCCTTCGGCCAGCAAACGGTCACGCTTCTCCCGGCGAACCCGCATCTGCTCGGGCAGGTCATCCTGTCCGCTGTCGGGGTTCACCGGGTCCACGTGCGTATCAGTCATGGCTTAAGGCTAGTGACTGACCGCCTCCAGCTCCGAATCCTTTGTTCCGTCCTCGACCCTGGCGAGGAGCACGCCGACCGCCACCGAGGCCACCGCGCACGCCACCCCGCCGGTCACGAACGTCCCGCGGGGACCGAGCAGCGCACCCGCCAGACCGCCCAGCAACATGGCCAGGATGCTGAAGGACCGGACCGTCCCGTTCAGGGCGGCGATCACCGAGCCGCGGACCGCCTCGGCCGAGCGCATCACAAGGAGCGCACTGGTCGCCGCGTTCAGCAACCCGCTACCGACGCCGATCGCGGTGGCCCCGATCATCAGTGTCACGAAGTTCCCGGCCAGGCCCATCAGCACGCTGGACCCGCCGATCGCAGCCATTCCGGCGACGACCGCCATGGACCGCGCCCGGTCGTCACGCAGCCGGCCGCTGTACCAGGCGCCGAGGATGGCACCGGCGCCGGTCGCCGCGCCTGCTGCGCCGTACAAGCCCGGGCCGAGGCCGAGCTCGCCGGTGATCAGGAAGACCTCCACGACATTCACCGCTTCACCGGCAACCACGAACACCCAGAGCGCCGGCACCAGGATCCGCAGTACGTCGTCGCCGAAGATGGCTCGCAGCCCGGCCGACACCCCGCCACGCTGGTCGGCGGTGGCCGGCTCCGGGCGGCGGCGGGTCTGGACCAGCCGGGCGACGAGGACGAGGACCAGGAAGGTCCCGGCGTCGACGAGCAGCGCACCACGCGTCCCGGCGGCACCGACCAGCACCCCGCCGGCCGCCGAGCCTGCCAGCGTCGCGACGCCGATCAGGGCCTGACTCGTCCCGGTGGTCCGGCCAACGAGTTCCTCGCCGACGATCCGCGGAATCAACGCTCCCCACGCAGGACCGGCGACGGCCTGTCCTACTTGGAGGACGCAGACCAGGAGCAGCGTGTGGACCAGGTCGTGCACGAAGGCGAGGCCGACACCGGCCACGACCTGCAGCAGACCCGACCAGACCAGGACCGTGCGGGAATCGAACCCGTCCACGATCCGCCCGGCGAACGGGATCATCGCGACCGTCGGCACGGCGAACGCGAGCAGCAGGGCCGTGATCGCGGCCGGGCCGTGGCCGTCGGACACGCGCAGCATCAACGCGATCAGGGCGATCGAGTCACCTGCGTAGGAGAGCGCACGGGCCGGCAGCACCAGGCGGATGTCGCGGTGCGACCAGATCGAAGTCTGAAGGGTTTGCTTCATAGATGTGAAGTTAATGCTTCATATTCCGATTCGTCAAGGGGTTCGCTACGCTGACGTCGTGGCCAAGCAGAAGCCCGTCGTGGTGATCTCCGATCCGCAGGCGATCCGCGCCCTGGCCCACCCGGCCCGGCAGCGGGTGATCGACGAGCTCTACAACGGCAAGGTGCTGACCGCGACCGAGTGCGCCGAGATCGCCGGCCTCACGCCGTCCGCGATGAGCTACCACCTGCGGGCGCTGGAGAAGTGGGGCATCATCGAGCGCGCCGAGGAGTCCGCAGACGGCCGGGAGCGGCCGTGGCGGTCGAAGGCCGCGAGTCTCCGGATCGACTCCACCAGCGCGGGAGCAGGGCGGCTGGCGGGCCACGCGATCATGCGCACCGCGATGAACGGCGTCCTCGAGCAGTTCCAGGACCTGTCCGAGGACGACCCGTGGGACGACGTCAGCACGCTGAGCCGGTCCCGGTTGTGGCTGACCCATGAGGAGGCCGTCCGCTTCAGCAAGGAGCTGAACGACGTGGTCGACCGCTTCAAGAAGAAGCGCACCCAGACCGACCACCCGGCCGGCGCCCGGCAGATCAGTTCGCTGTACGCCGTCGTACCGATCGACAAGGCGCCCGAAGAGAGCTGAACCGTTAGCTACACAACGACGTATCCAGGAGTACCTTCGAACTAGAGGTACTTGTGATGCAGTCCTGGGTGCTATGGGTGATCGTCGCCGCCGTCCTCGGCACGGCTGAGTTGATGGCAGCGACCTTCGACCTGCTCCTGCTCGCCATCGCGGCGCTCGCCGCGGGTGCGATCGCCGGGATCGGGCTCGGGATCGGCTTCCAGGTACTCGCCTTCGCAGTCACGGCCGCCACGCTGGCAATCCTGGTCCGGCCGGTGGCACGCCGGCATCTGACCGGGCACCCGCATCTGCGCACCGGGGTGGCCGCCCTGATCGGACGGGAGGCCGTGGTGCTCGCTCCGTGCGACCGCGACGCCGGCCGCGTCCGGATCGGCGGGGAGGAGTGGAGCGCCCGTTCGTACGACCCCGACCTGCACATCCCCGCGGGCACCCGGGTCGACGTTTTCGCCATCGAGGGGGCCACCGCCCTCGTCCACCCTCAGGAGGAGCCATGGCCGAACTGATCATCGGAATCGTCGTCGCACTGCTCGCGGTCGTGCTGGTACTGCGGACCGTCCGGATCGTCCCGCAGGCACGGGCGAGCAACGTCGAGCGCCTCGGCCGGTACCTGCGCACGCTGGAGCCCGGACTGAACGTCGTGATCCCGTTCGTCGACCGCCCCCGGCAGCTGATCGATCTGCGCGAGCAGGTGATCTCGTTCGAGCCGCGCTCGGTGATCACCGAGGACAACCTGGTCGTCGACATCGACACAGTGCTCTATGTGCAGGTCACCGATCCCCGCGCGGCGGCGTACGAGATCGCCAACTTCGAGCAGGCGATCGAGCAGCTCACCGTCACCACACTGCGCAACGTGATCGGCAGCCTGGACCTCGAGAAGGTGCTGACGTCCCGCGAGCACATCAATTCCCAGCTCCGCGGCGTACTGGACGAGGCGTCCGGCAAATGGGGCATCCGGGTGAACCGGGTCGAGCTGAAGGCGATCGACCCGCCGCCGTCGATCAAGGAGTCGATGGAGAAGCAGATGCGGGCGGACCGGGAGAAGCGGGCCGCGATCCTCACGGCAGAGGGCGTGCGGCAGTCCCGGATCCTGACCGCCGAGGGCGAGCGGCAGGCGGCGATCCTGCGGGCCGAGGGCCAGGCGAAGGCGATCGACACGGTGTTCGAGGCGATCCACCGCAACGACCCGGATCCCAAGCTGCTCGCGTACCAGTACCTGCAGATGCTCCCCGAACTCGCCAAGGGCCCCGGCAACACGTTCTGGGTCATCCCGTCCGAGGTCACCACCGCACTGCAGAACGTCACCAAGGCGTTCAGCGGGGAGCCGGCGCCCCCGGCGATCCCGTCGGAGAACGGCCACAACCCTGAAATCCCCCGGGCATAGTTGCCCCGTCACCAAACCGGTTGTCGCTCGATGTCACTATGGGCACATGGGGGAACCTCTGTTGCTCGCGCAGGCGATCGCCATCCCGACCGGGGTGGCGGTCCTCGCTTACCTGGTGGTCGGACTCGTCATCGGCATCGAGAGCATCGGTGTGCCGCTGCCGGGTGAGACCACCCTGGTGGCGGCCGCGCTGCTCGCCTCACAGCACCATCTGCGGATCGAGTTCGTGATCCTGGCGGCGGCCACCGGCGCCATCATCGGCGACTCGATCGGGTACTTCGTCGGCCGCAAGGCGGGCCGCCGGTTGTTCGAACGGCTCGGCCGGCGGTTCCACCACTTCTCCGAGGACCGGATCGCCCGCGCCGAGAAGTACTTCCACAAGTACGGCGTCTGGACGGTGTTCTTCGGGCGGTTCGTCGCCCTGCTGCGGATCTTCGCGGGCCCGATGGCCGGCATGCTGCGGATGCACTACCCGCGCTTCCTGGCCGCCAACGCCGCCGGCGGTATCGCCTGGTCGGTCACCATCGGCGTCGTCGCCTACAAGGTCGGCGACAACGCCGACAAGATCTTCGGCCGGGTGTCGCTGTGGGCGCTGGCCGGGATCGCGGTCGTCGTGGTGACGCTGTACGTCGTCCACAAGGTCCGCACGCGGCGCAAGCACACCGACGTACTGGAGCCGGCTCCGGCCGAGTCAGCGGACGTGTAGCTGCAGGCCCGGGGTGGTGACACCCTGCATCGGACGGCCGAACATCATCGCGCCCGGGACCACGAACCGGTAGACGAAGTCGCCCGGCTGCCCGGCCTTGAACGCCAGTGCGGTCTGCCCCTGGCGCATCGCCATCGCCTTGAGGTTCGCCCAGGTGCGGGTCTGCCGGTTCCAGGCCTGCAGCATGACGACCGTGTTCAGGGCCGGCTTGACCGTCGCCGAGATGGTCACCATCGAGCCGGCTTTCTTGGCCGTGTCCCCACCGGCGAACCCGGCCGACGCGAGCCGGACGACACTCTTCGTGTACGCCGGTTTGCTGGTCGAGGTCCCGGTGATCATGCCGGCCTTCGTGTACACCGGCACGGTGATCTTGTACGGCCGGCTCCCGGTGGTCGGCACGCCGATGTCGTAGTACCCGCCGGCCGTCGTGGCACCACGCGCCGCCGGGGTCCACCGCGAGCCCGGCGTGACCTGCGTGAGGACCACGATCGGCACCCCGGCCGGTGTCGCCCGTTGACTCGTGCACGGGCTGTCCAGGTCACAGCCGACCTGGTGCAGGATGACCCGCCCGCGGACCCGGATCGGCACGCTGAACTGCGCCAGCGGTGGCACCGCTCCGCTGATCGAGCTGGTCAGGCCGAGGACCTGCCCACCGATCCGCGTGCTCCACTCGTTCGTCGTCCGGAGCTGGAAGGCGTACGGCGGCTTGATGCTCTTGATCACCTGCCGGTTCGACGTCGTCGCCGGGCCGATCACCTTCAGCAGCTGACCGGGCCGTCCGACCATCGGCACGTACCGCTGCGTCTTCGTGCCCTTGACGTCCAGCGGGTCGTTCGGGGTGAAGTCCTGCGGCGCGACCGGCACCGACCATCTGATCAGCACCCCGCGCCCTTGCGGAGCCACCGCGGCCGCGCTCGGCCGCACCGGGCCGTCGGTGTCGAACACCGGCGACTTGGCGAGCTTGCTGGTCACGCCGCCCTGCGAGGTCCCGGTCGCCACTGCGACCTTGTAGTTCCCGTCTGGCGGGAACGCCGAGGTCGGGATCTCCCAGTGGTTCGGGTCACCGGCCGGGATGTACTTCACGTACGACGGGCTCTCGCTCAGCACACCCTCGATCGTGATCCGGTTCGGCTGGTTGGTGTCCTTCCAGGTCACCAGCACCGCCGCCCGGCCCTTGGGCGCCCAGGCCACCGCCACATCGCTCGGCGCCGGATCCGAGGCACACGCGGTCAGCGAGGTCGCACCCACGACCACTGCCAGCGCCACGGCGAGCATCCGCCGCACTCGAACCACCTCGTCTCAGCTGCCTCACTGTGCCAGTGTCACGACCGACCGGTGAACCATACCCAGTCCGCGGTACCCAATCCGCACGGCCGTTGCCGGATCGGTATCACGCTCCTACCGTGAGAGGAGCCACAGAGGGGGGAACACGATGGCGTTCATCGACACACCGACGGAACCGGAGTTCTTCGAGGCGAACCGGGCACCGGCCGGGCACGTGCCCAACTTCGTCCGGACCTTCGCCGCACGCCCAGCCGTCTACGACGCCTGGAAGCAACTGAACGGCGCGATCAAGGAGTCCATGGACCTGCGCCGCTACGAACTGGCCACGCTGGCCGCCGCGACCGCGCTGAAGTCGAGCTACTGCAGCCTCGCCCACGGGCAGGTGCTGGCCGACAAGTTCTACACAGCCGAGGAGGTGGCGGCACTCGTCGACGAGCCGCCGAACAACCCGGTCGACGAGGCAGTGATGGCCTTCGCGCGGAAGGTCGCGCTGGGAGCCGACACGGTCACCCAGGCAGACGTCGACGGACTGAAAGCGGTCGGCCTGACCGATGCCGACGTACTCGACGTTGCCCTGGCCGCCGCAGCGCGTGCGTTCTTCTCCAAGACGTTGGACGCCACCGGCACGCAGCCCGACTCGGTCTTCAACAACCTGCCCGACACCCTCCGCACGGCGCTGACCGTCGGCCGCCCGATCTACTCGGGGTGATTGTTCGGTCCGCCGCCGAGGTGGAACTTCGTGCTGACACCGTTGTACATGAGGTGCGTGATCAGGCCCTGTGACGCGTGCGGCAGGTTGTGGCAGTGGTCCATCCAGATGCCCGGGTTGTTCGCGACGAAGGCCACCTCGTAGGTCTCCTTGTCCTCGACGTTGAGGGAGTCCGTCCACCACGGGCTCCCGGTCGCCTTCACCCCGTTCCGACCGAGTACGACGAGGTGATGGCCGTGCAGGTGCATCGGATGGACCTGACCCGACGTGTTCTTGATCGTCATCCGGACGATGTCGCCCTCGCTCACCACGAACATCGGCACGTCCGGGTACTGGTGGCCGTTGATCGTCCACCACCGCAGCCCGGGCTTCCCGTCGAAGAAGCCGATCGTCCGGCCGATGTCGTACCGGAACACCCGGGTCGCCCTCGCCGGATCGAACCCGATCGCCTTCGTTGACCCGTACGTCAGCAGATCCACCCGGTCCTTCGGCTCGGTCCCGCTCGGCGCGTCACCGTTCCCGATCACCAGCGTCGTCGGTCCGCCGCCGAGTGCGATGCGCACCGGCTGGTTCGTGCGGATCTCCAGATCGACCCGCCCGCCGGCCGTCACGAGCACCTTCTTCCCGCTCACCTCGGTCGGCGCGTTGACGTCGGTCCCGTCGACCGCGACCACCTTGTACGGCGCGCCGTCGACCCAGATCGCCATCGGCCCGTTGTCGGTGTTGATCAACCGCACGCGTGCCGTCGGTCCCGGTGCCTTCACCCGCCGTTCGCCGTACTCGCCGTTGACGGTGCGGACCTTGTCGTAGGTGTGCACGACGGCGATCACGTCATCCGCTGCGGGCTGGACGATCAGCACGCCGTACAAACCCTTCTGCACCTGCTCGTGCGCGATCTGGTGCGAGTGGTACCAGTACGTGCCGACGTCCTTCGCCACGAAGCGGTACACGTACGACTGCCCCGGGCGGACGGCGTCCTGGGTGACACCCGCGACACCGTCCTCGGCATTCGGTACGTCGACACCGTGCCAGTGCAGCGTGATCCCGTCGGCCACGTTGTCGTTGTGCAACGTGACCTGGATCAGATCGCCTTGTTTTGCGACGATCCGCGGCCCGGGCGACGTGTGGTTCAGCGTGTAGCCGTCCGTCTGACCCCGGCCGGGAATGTCGAAGCGCTCCTTGCGGGCGACCAGATCCACCGCGACATCGGGCTTCTGCTCGGGCGGTCCGGTCAGTTCGCTGACGTCGACGCCGTGATGCAGATGCTCCGACACCGGGCCGCCGCCGAAGTCGGCGTACCCCATCGACATCGGCGACAGGTCGTTCGGGACCAGGCTGCGGGTCCAGAAGAACACGATCGGGGTCAGTACGACGATTGTCGCGAGCAACGCGATCAGAACCCGGCGCGGCGGCGGCCGCAGCTTCACGGCCGCCGCCCGTCAGTTGCCAAAGGCATCTAAGCGGTCGCCTCGGTCGTGGCCGCCGGCGTGGGAGCACCGGCAGCGCGTCTCGCCGCCATCCCGGCAACGGCAAGCAGCACCAGCGCATTCGCACCGTGCAGCGCACCGACCACCGGCGCGGCGAACGCCGCGAAGGCGAAAGCGATCTGCAGCACGACCAGGCCGAACACGTACAGCGCCCATTTGACGCCGCCCTGGACGTGGGCGAAGAACGAGACGATCAGCAACAGCAACGCGAACAACGGGATGGCCGTCGACCCGACGATGCTGTGGACGTTGTGCCCCCAGTTGCCGTCGTAGTTCTTGTCGATCACCAGACCGTCGTCCACGTCCTTCAGCGCCGTGAACCAGCCGACCGCGATGGCCATCGCCTGAACCACGACACCGATGGCGATCAGACCTGCGAGTACCCGATAGACAGCTCTCATGGTTTCCCCCCAAAGTAGCTGGACTCATCGTGATCCAGATCACCTCGAGGGCACAAGGGGTTAAAGGGTCAGCCGTGGTTCCGGGCGTACGCCTGGTACAGACCGTGCAGCGTCAGCAACGGTTCGTCGCGGACCGGCGTGGTCAGCTGGCCGACCAGCAGCGGAGCCAGCGCGCCGGTGAGGACGACCGGACTGTCCGCGTTCAGAGACTGTTCGGTCCGGATCCGTGCGACCAGGCCGTCGACCAGCGCGGCGAAGCCGTGAATCGCACCGGATTGCAGTGCCTCGACCGTGTTCTTCGCTACCACCGATCGCGGCCGGACCAGCTCGACGCGGCGCAGCTGCGCGGCGGCAGACCCGAGCGCGTCGGTCGCGGTTTCGATGCCTGGGGCAATCACTCCGCCGATGAAGGCGCCGGCCGGGTTGACCACGTCGATCGTGATCGCCGTACCGACATCGACGACCAGGCAGGGCGCGCCGTACGTGTGCACCGCCGCGAGCGCGTTCGCGATCCGGTCCGTGCCGACCTCGCGCGGGTTGTCGACGAGCACCGGCAGTCCGGTCTTCACGCCCGGCTCGACAACGACGCTCGGCACGTCCCGGTAGTACCGCGCGACGACGTCCCGCAACTCGTGCAGAACGTGCGGTTCGGCGGAACACACGGCGATCCCGGACACCGGCGACTCACCGGCGAGCAGGCCCTGCAACAGCACGGCCCACTCGTCCGCCGTACGCCGTGGGTCCGTGCCGACCCACCAATGCCGCTTGACCGTGCCTTCGAACACCAGGCCGACCAGCGTCCTGGTGTTCTCGACGGCGACGGCCAGCAACATCAGGCCTCCCGGAGGTCCAGGGCGATATCGAGCACGGGAGCCGAGTGGGTCAGCGCACCGACCGCGAGGAAGTCGACCCCGGTCTCGGCGACCGCCCGGGCCTTGTCCAGCGTCAGTCCGCCCGAGGCCTCGAGCCGCGCGCGGCCGCCGACCTTCTCCACGGCTTCGCGCAGCAGCGGGATGTCCATGTTGTCGAGCAGGATCAGCTCGGCGCCGGACTCCACGGCGATCAACGCGTCGTCGACCGAGTCGACCTCAACCTCGATGGAGATATCCGGGTACGCCTTGCGCACCAGCCGGTACGCCTCCGCGACGCCGCCGGCCGCGATCACGTGGTTGTCCTTGATGAGCGCCGCATCCGAGAGCCCCATCCGGTGGTTCTTCCCGCCGCCGCAGCGGACGGCGTACTTCTCCAGGGTGCGCAGCAGGGGCATCGTCTTGCGGGTGTCGCGGATGACCGCGCCGGTGCCCGCGACTGCGTCAACCCAGCGCCGGGTCAGTGTGGCGACACCGCTCAGGTGGCACAGCAGGTTCAGTGCGGTGCGCTCGGCGGTGAGCAGCTGACGGGTCTTGCCGCGGATCGTCATCAGGATGGCGCCGGCCCGCACGGACGCGCCGTCCCGAACGGAGTACTCGATCTCGAGCTCGTCCGGTGCGGCGACCAGCCGCAGGACGAGCTCGGCGATCTCCAGCCCGGCCACCACTCCGTCGGTGCGCGCGACCAGCTCGGCGACCGAGATCTGGTCCGGATCGATGGTGGCCGTGGTGGTCACGTCGACGCCCCCGGCGAGGTCCTCCTCGATGGTTGCCCGCACGAGGTCAACGACCCACTCCCGGTCGACTGTCTCATCCATGCCGGTGATTCTCCTCGGAAACGTGGGGAACGAACGTGGCCTGCGGCACAGCCCGCTCGGCCAGGCAGCCGGGTTCAGGCGCGGCCGACCGTTGGGGGACCGCGGTCATTCGGCGACCGTATCAACCGATTTCATCGAAGGGTGATGGAAATGTTGTCAATGAGACGGGTCAGACCGACCCGGGCGGCGATCAGCATGCGCGCCTCCCCCGGCCCGATGACAGGACCCAGATCGGGCGCGCGGAGGGCCAGGTAGTCGATCTTCACCGACGGAACAGCCTCCAACTCGGCCTGGGCGGCGGTCATCACCGCATCCGGGCCGTTCATCCCGGCCTTCGCACCGGCGCTCAGCGCGCGGTACAGCACCAGCGCCTCGTCACGCTCGGTCTCGCTCAGGTACCGGTTGCGTGAGGACATCGCGAGCCCGTCCGGCTCGCGCACGGTCGGCACCGGCACGATGTCGACGTCCATGTCCAGGTCGCACACCATCTCGCGGATCAGCGTCAGCTGCTGGTAGTCCTTCTCACCGAACAGCGCCAGATCGGGCGCGGTCAGGTGCAGCAGCTTCGACACCACGGTCAGTACGCCGGAGAAGTGCCCGGGCCGAAACACCCCTTCCAGCTCGTCGGCCAGCGGCCCCGGGTGCACGGTGATCGACGGCTCGTTCGGGTACAGCTCGTCGCGCGACGGGTTGAAGACCAGGTCGACACCCTCGTTCTTCGCGATCGCCAGGTCGCTGGCCAGCGTCCGCGGGTACCGGTCGAAGTCCTCCGACGGCCCGAACTGCAACGGGTTCACGAAGATCGTCAGCACCACGCTGCCGTCCGGTCCGACCCGCTCGCGAGCCTCGGCCAGCAACGCCGCGTGGCCCTCGTGCAGGGCGCCCATCGTCATCACGACCGCCCGGGGCCGGATCGCGGCCGCTGCTCGCAGTTCGGCCTTGGTCTGGGTGAGTCTCATCGCGGTGTCTCCCCTGTCCGATCCTGCCCTGGGACCCCTGCCCGGTGCCCGTCCAGCACCTGCGTGAACCGGCGGGCCGTCTCCGCGTCCAGCCGCCCGTCCGCCTCCACGATCTCCACCGTCGCGCGGGCCAGCTCGGCGTACGTCGTCGCCGTGCGGTCCCGCAGTACCTGTAGTCCCTGTAGTGCTGTCAGATGTGCTGCCACCGTGTCGACGTCGCCGCGGGCGATCGGCCCGGTGAGCGCATGATGACCGGATCGCAGCGTGTTGTCGAGGGTTGCGGCCAGCAACGGCTGTAGCGTCGCCACCGGATCGGCCACGCCGGCCTCCCGCAGTACGCCGATCGCCTGGGAGACCAACGTGGTCAGGTGGTTCGCACCGTGCACCAGACCGGCGTGGTACAGCGCTCGCTGCTCGTCGGCTACCCACTGCACCTGTGCACCCAGCGACTTCACCAATCGCTCGACAACCGGCCTGGCCGCGTCGGGAGCGGTTGCGGTGAACATGACGTCGTCCAGCTGCACCGGACCGCCGGGAAAGGTCATCGAGGGGTGCAAGGCGACCGGTGTCGCAGCCAGACCTTCGAGTGGGCTCAGCCCGTGCGCGCCGGACAGGTGTACGACGTACTGCGCGCCGGTCAACGGCAGCGTGTGCGCCACGTCCCGGATCAGGTCGTCCGGTACGGCGACCAGTACGACGTCGGCGCGCTGGGTGACCTCGTCGGCGGTCAGCACCGGCACAGCGGGCAGTAGCTGGGCAACGCGGTCCCGGGACGCGTCCGAACGCGCCGTCACTCCGACCAACCGATACCCGGCTGCCGCCAAGGCTGCTCCCACGGCGGTCCCGGCCCGGCCGGCTCCGATCAAGCCGATCCGTTCCATCACTCACTCTCTTCTCGTTCCAGTCCCGCGGCGGGGTACCAGACGATCTACTTGTCAGAGTAGGTGATGAGAGCATGGCTCGGTGAGCGATGCGTGGGCAGCACGGAGCGGATTGACGGCGATTCTGATCACAGTGCCCGAGCTGGCGGCGTATACCGATCGTTGGCGTTCGGTGTCACGGTCGACAGCTCGACCCCAGGTGCCACTGACGGAGCTGATCCCACCGCATGTGACTGTGCTGGTTCCGTGGGTTGCCGAGCCCAGCGACGCCGACATTGCTCGCCTACGGTCCGCTGTTTCGTCCATCGAGCCTTTTGAGCTCAGCTTCCCGACCGCTGGTCAGTTCCCGAACGGCACGGCCTGGCTGAAGCCGGAACCGTTCGACACCGTCCGCTCTTTACTTCACAGCGTGTTCGCAGCCTTCCCGGAGTGCCCGCCGTACGGCGGTGAGTTCCCGGACGTGCATCCGCATCTGACGATCTCGTCGTCCACGCAGGGCGGCCCGGCCGTGGTCGCCGAGGCGCAGGCCGCTCTGGCCGCGACACCGGCCCCGACTATCCAGCTGACTGAGCTGGGACTGTGGCGTGAGGACACGGACGGGGCATGGCACCAGTTCGGCGCCGTACCGCTCGGATGAGCTTCCGAGCAGCTTGGCAGCAGGCCCTCTACGGCCCCGACGGCTTCTACCGCCGGGAGCGCCCGGCCGCCCATTTCCGTACGTCGGTGCACGCGTCGACGCTCTTCGGGCAGGCCATCGCCCGCCTCGCTCATCTGCTCGATTTGGACGAGGTCGTGGACATCGGCGCCGGGTCCGGCGAACTGGGCAAGGTACTCCGCGCCGACGGCCTCACCGTCCTGGACATCGAACTGGACGACGAGCTCCCCGAGCGCCTGTCCGGGTTGGTGATCGCCAACGAGTGGCTCGACAACATCCCGTGCGAGGTCGTCGAGTGGGACGACGAAGGCATGCCGCGTTACCTGCTCGCCGACGCCACTCCAGGGCCCGTTGTCAAAGGCAACGATCTGGCCTGGCTCGACCGCTGGTGGCCCGGTACGCCGGGTGATCGGGCTGAAATCGGAGCCGCTCGTGACGAGTCCTGGGCCGGCGTGATCGACCGCCTTGCGCCGGGGAGTGTCGCCGTTGCGATCGACTACGGTCACCTGAGAGCAGCCAGGCCGCCGTACGGGACACTGACCGGCTTCCGCAACGGCCGTGAGTGCGACCCGGTACCGGACGGCACCTGCGACATCACCGCCCACGTAGCCCTGGACTCCCTCGGCGGCACGATCGTGAGCCAGCGTGACGCACTGCGAGCCTTAGGCGTCAGCGCAACCAGACCCCCGCTCGACCTGGCGCAAGCAGAGCCGATGCGCTACCTGTCCGAGCTGTCCTCGGCCGGTGAAGCAGCTGAGCTACTGGACCCGTCCGGCCTCGGCGGGTTCGGCTGGGTCTGGACCGCGAAAGGCGCCGACACCGTACGCCGGGCCTCCCGCGCCCTGTCCGCCTGAGCCTGCACGAGCGCGGCAGCCTCCACCTGGTCGCGGTGCAACGCAATGGCGTCCGTCGGCCCGAGCGGGGTATCCACATGCACGTTGGCCAGTCCCAGCCGGCGCTGCAGCGGTCCCTGCTCCATTCGCACGGATTGCGTCTTGTGGTGCAGCACGATCGACGTACGGCGACTCACCCAGCCTCGCGTGGTGACCATGACCTGGTCGTCCACGCCGTACGTCAGGTAGCGCCAGCCGATCGGACGCAGCCACTTGGCCCGCTCCGGCGCCACGTGCATCTGGATACCGGCCAGATCGAATCCAGGCAGCACCCGGGAGAGCACGTAGGCCACCTCGGTACGCTCACCCACCGGCAGCAACTGCGCGCCCTCGTGGTCGTTGTCACCGTCGTCCTTCTGACCAGCCACGCCCGCGATGTCCAGCTCGACCCGCGCCCAGCCGATCAGCCGCCAGATCACCGGCTCGGTGATCAGCAGGCCCTGCACCCGCCCCGGCGGGATCGTCTGCCGCTGTACGTCGAACAGCCCACGCTTGGTCCGCAGACCGTGGCTGGTGTCGGACAGGGTGAATCCGTGGTTGCCGACGACCTGCTTCCAGATCGGCTGCACCACACCGAGCAGCAGCGGCAGACCGGCGAACAGACCGATGTGGAAGTTCAGCACCATGGTCGCGACGATCAGCCAGATCAGTGCGCCGGCACTACCCACGACGGTCGACGACAGCAGGGTCGCACCGAGCAGGCGGGTGGTCGGGACAGTGAGCAGCGGCGGAGCCTCGGCCTGTTGCTCGCTCTCCTGCTGCTCAGCGGCCTGCTGGCCCTTCGCACGGACGAGCAGCGTCGTACGGAGCTCCTGCGCCTCGTCGTACCTGAAGTAGCTCAGCCTGCCGTCGCTCTTGCCGCCCCCGGCCACATCCATCCGCAGCTCGGCCATGCCGAACAGCCGCGCCACGAACGGCTGCGCGACGTCGATCGCCTGGATCCGGTCGAACCGGATGATCCTGGTACGCCGGAACAGGAAGCCGCTGTCCACGCGGACCGCATCGCCGGTGAGCTGCCACTTGGTGAACCACCAGGACAGTGCGCCGAGAGCGATGCCCCCGACCAGGACGGCGGCCAGGCCGATGCCGGCGAACGTCAGGTTCTGCCGCAGACCCTCGTTGTTGACCAGCGCGACGGCCGCGACGACGAAGTACCCCCAGCCCTTGACGAACGGGGTCAGTGGGTGGAGCCGCTGCCCTACCACCTCAGCGGTTTGCTGTGTCATCGGTTCCTGGGTCACAGGCCCCACGCCTGCGCCTGACCGAGAGCGGACAGCCGGTCACGCAACCGACCGGCCTCGTCGGGGTGCAGCCCCGGGATCTTCGCGTCAGTCGCCGGCGTGGCGGTGTGCAGCTCCACGGTGGCCATCCCGTACGCACGCTCCAGCGGGCCGGCCGTCACGTCGACGAACTGCATCCGGCCGTACGGCACGACAACCAGCTCGCGGAACATGATCCCGTGGCTGACCAGCAGCTCGTCCTCGCGTTCGGCGTACCTCCAGGACCGCTGGTTGCGCCCGATCAGGATCCACGCCCAGGCGAGCGCGAGCGCGATCACCACCACCGCGAGCACGCCGTACAGCCAGCCCAGCGTCAGTCCGAGCGCGAGCAGCGCGACGATCGCAGCCAGTCCCGCCACGATCGACGCGTTCAGCCGACGGAGCGTCGCCAGCTTGGGCGAGACCCGCGTCCAACTGACATCCGAGGGTGCGAAGAGGTCATCCACGTACCCAGCCTGTCACGATAGGGGGCATGAGCACGGAAAGAGTCGTCGGAGTCGGGACCGGAGCTGCCGGATTCGACCCTGCTTATGAGCGTGGTGGAGCCGGATCGGACCTGCCGACCACCGACATGGTGCTCAACATCGGTCCGCAGCACCCGGCCACCCACGGGGTACTGCGGTTGCGGCTCACGCTCGACGGCGAACGGATCGTGAGCTGCGAGCCGATCATCGGCTACATGCACCGCGGCGCCGAGAAGCTGTTCGAGGTCCGCGACTACCGGCAGATCATCGTGCTGGCGAACCGGCACGACTGGCTGTCGGCGTTCGCGAACGAACTCGGCGTCGTGATCGCGGTCGAGCGGATGATGGGACTCGAGGTGCCGGACCGGGCGGTCTGGCTGCGGACCCTGCTGGCGGAGCTGAACCGGGTGCTGAACCACCTGATGTTCCTCGGCTCGTACCCGCTCGAGCTCGGCGCGATCACGCCGGTGTTCTACGCGTTCCGCGAGCGCGAGACGATCCAGGCGGTGATGGAGGAGCTGTCCGGCGGCCGGATGCACTACATGTTCAACCGGGTCGGCGGACTCAAGGAGGACCTCCCGTACGGCTGGCTCGGTCGCGCGGCCGCCGCCTCCGCCGCGGTCCGCAAGCGCCTGCCCGATATCGAGGAGATCATCCTCGGCAACGAGATCTTCCGGGCCCGCACGATCGGCATCGGCAAACTCGCCCCCGAGCTCATCGCGCAGTACGGCGTCTCCGGCCCGATCGCCCGCGCGTCAGGTGTCGACGCCGACCTCCGCCGCGACGAGCCCTACCTCGCGTACGGCGACCTGCAGGACGTACTCCGCGTGGTCACCCGCCCCGAAGGCGACTGCTACGCGCGCTTCTCCGTGCTGCTCGAACAGGTGAAGGTCTCGCTCGACCTGGTCGACGCCTGCCTCGACAAGCTGTCTGCGATGCCGGCCGGACCGGTGAACGTACGGCTGCCGAAGATCCTCAAGGTCCCGGAGGGCCAGACGTATGCCTGGACCGAGAGCCCGCTCGGCATCAACGGCTACTACCTGGTCTCGCGCGGCGACAAGACGCCGTGGCGCTTGAAGCTCCGCTCGGCCAGCTTCAACAACATCTCCGCACTCCCGGCGCTGCTGCCCGGCACGATGATCCCCGACATGATCGCGATCCTCGGCAGCATGTTCTTCGTCGTCGGCGATATCGACAAGTAGCGCGTCAGAACTCGCGCCCGGCCACCGGCGGCCGGTGTGCGCCCGCGATCAGTTGCACGAGACTGGCGACCGGCAGCGGCTTGCCCGGGTCGGCGTGCCCGGCGGCGCGCTGCTTCGCCGTACTCGCCTTCGACAGGTACGGCGTCACGTACGCCGCCGTCTCCGGCTCGAACCGCCAGCTCTCGCTCAGCGGACCGACGTCGACCACGTCGAACCCCAGCGTCTGGATCAGGGTCGTGGCTGCGGCCTTCGCGTCCGCGTCGTCGCCGGCGATCGGCAACGCACTGCGATCGGTCGCATCGGCGGGCCGGGCAAGCGTGACGATGTTCCGGGCGCTGATGTTGTTGAACGCCTTCACGGTGTGGGCCTCGGGCAAGTGTTCCTGCAACAGCTGCGCCGTCGTCACCAGCTCGCGGTCGAGCCGATCGATCCGGCCGTCGCGGTGCGGGTAGTAGTTCATCGTGTCCAGCACGACCTTGCCCGCGAACGGTTCGACCGGCAGTTCGGCGTACCGACCGAGCGGGATGGTCACGAGGACCCAGTCACCGGCACGGGCAGCCTCCTCGACGGTTGCGGCGCGGACGCCGAGGTCGCGGACCTTGTCGGCAAGGCTCTCCGGGCCGCGGGAGTTCGCCATCACCACGTCGAGGCCCGCGTCGACCGCGAGCCAGGCGACCACCGAGCCGATGTTCCCGCTGCCGATGATTCCGAGTGTCGACATCGCCCTAGCTCCTTGCTGCCCTCAGCAATTCCTGTAGCGGTTCGCGGATGCCGTCGGCGACGGCGAACACGCCGCGGGACTCGGGCGCATGCTCGGTGCCGTCGAGATCGAGGACGGTGACGCCGGCCTCGCGGCAGATCGCCACGCCGGCCATCGTGTCCCACGGCTTGTTGGAGAACATGATCAGCGCGTCGAAGAACCCGTTCGCCGTCCAGGTGAGCGCGGTCGCCGCCGTACCGATCATCCGCAGCCGCTGCACGCGCGGGTACAGGCGCTGGGTGAGGGCGATTCGATCGGCGTTCACCGCGTCGGCATTCGGCCCGACGGCATAGTCGCCCACGGCAACCAATGCTTCGGTCAGGTCGGTGCACTCACTGCCCCGGATCGGCTTCCCGTTGCAGGTGGCACCGAGCCCCTCCGCGGCGACGTACGTCGTACCGAGTGCCGGGTGATCGATCACGCCGGCAACGGCCCGTCCTTCGTGGATCAGGCCGAGCGAGATCGCCCAGAGCGGTACGCCGTGGATGAAGTTGACCGTGCCGTCGACCGGGTCGAGGACCCAGCGCGTGCCGTCGGTCGCGCCGCCCTCCTCCTCGCCGAGCACCCCGATCTCCGGGGTCTCCCGCTCGAGAAACGCCCGCACCTCCCGCTCCACGGCGAAGTCCACCTCGGAGGCCATGTCCCGGTCCCCCTTGGACGTCAACTCCCCGACCGCCTGCGATTGCGTCACCACCCGCCCCCGCGCCACCGCAGCCTCAGCAACCTTCAGCAACTTCGCAAGATCCACACCCCGAACCTACGCGATGCACCCCACCCCACCCCACCCGCAGACGTTCAGGCGGTGTCCAGGGCGCGGCGACGGCGCCACGCGGCGGCCGCGGCCAGGCCGCCGATCGCCAAGGCACCGACCGCCGCTGCCTGGCCGATCTTGATCGGGCAGCCCGAGGCGCAGTCGGGGATTGCGTATGGCTGGCCGGGGTTCAGTTCATGCGTTTCGTCGGCTGAGACGTACGCCTCTGTGGCCGGGAACGGGAAGCCCTCCGGGTTCAGCAGCCGGTACCAGTACAGGTCGTCCCACGCTTTGCGCCGGCATGTCACGTTCACCGACGGCGACTCGTACGGCGTCGGTCCCAGTTGCCCGATCGGCAAATGGTCCTCGTTGTAGACCGTGACATGGCCGTTCGGATCGTTCATCGTCACAGCCGGGTAGTTCGCATCGAGCCCCATGACCGCAGTATGGGCGCAGGACTCAGGATGCGGCCAGACCTCGGAGCCTGAGGTCCACGACGGTCGGCGCGTCGGCCTGGGAGTGCTTGTCGCCGGCGGCAACGACAGTGGCGACCTCTTCGTCGATCTTGTCCAGGCGCTGGTCGATCTTGTCCAGCCGGCGCTGCATCAGGTCGACGAACTCCGCGTTCTCGACCACGCGGGCGCTGGTGATCCGCGAGTACTCCTGCGCGACCTGCGCGCGCTCGTCCGAATGGGCCAGCCGCTCGACCAGCAACTGGTGGCGGAACAGGACAGCGCCGGCGATCGCGACCAGAGCTGCACCGACCGCGGCCGCCCGGAGAATCCAGGCATTCTGCGAGAAGAGCGCGACACTCACGCCCAGGCAGACAACGATCAGAGATGCGTTGGCAACGGTGAGAACGGTGGTCCTGGTTCGACGGCGGCTACCCCTTGACCCCATGGACCGACATGTTAGGGGGTCTCGTCGGGGTCCTCGGGAATGCGACACGCGCGTTCGAGCAACAATCCGGCCGTGACGACCAGCACAGAGATCACCGCCGCCGCAGCGGCCATGATCACACGGTTACGAGGACCGGAAGAGCCCATCGCTTGCAGGAACCTTAACGCGAACCCTGCGTAAACCCCGGTACACAACGCGCCGACGAAAGCGCTGGCCTTCCCGATCATCAACAGGAACACCGCACGGGACGGTTCCATCCGCTCCCGGCGGACCTGGATCCGCTGGTGGGTGTTGCGGGCGGCGGCGAACAGCAGCGCGGCCAGGAAGGCCCAGGCGATCAGCGTCAGCCACGACACCGCCGGCGCGACCCCGCCGCCGGACTCGATCGCCTGCACCACCGTGACGCCGATCGCGAGCCCGAGGACGGCGATCGCGATCAGCAGCCGGCGTGACGTCGGCCGCACCGAGCCCGGACGTGGCGGCTCCTGCTTGTCCCGGGGTGCCTGCCCCGGCTCGGGACCGCCGGACACCACTACTGCAGCTCTATGTCGAGCTTGGTCACGCCGTCGGTCCCGACCTTGGCCAGCAGCTCGGAGACCGGGCCGTGGCCCGGCAGGACGGCGTCCCGCTCGATGTCGAGCCAGGGCGCGAGCACGAACGCCCGCTCGTGCGCCCGCGGGTGCGGGATCGTCAGCTCCTCGGTCTCGATCGTCTTCTGCCCGTAGGTGATCAGGTCGACGTCGAGGGTCCGCGGCGCGCCCGGCACGCTGCGCTCCCGGCCGAACGCCTGCTCGATCGCCTGGGCGCGCTCGAGCAGCAGGTCGACGGCCAGCGTGGTGTCGGCGAGCAGGACGATGTTCAGGTACGGGCCGGACTCCTCCGGGCCGCCGATCGGCTGGGTCTCGTACACCGGCGAGACCTCGACCACGACGACGTCCGGGGTGTCCCGCAGCGCATCAACCGCGCCCTGCAGGTTCGCCTCACGGTCGCCGAGGTTGCTGCCGAGCGACAGGATCAGCTGGCGGATCGGCTTCAGACCACCGCTCAGGGTGTCCGCGTCGATGACGTGGGGACTAGGGGTCTCAGTCACGAGGATTCTCCGGCTCTGCGCTGCACGGTCAGGACAACGTCGTCGAACGGCACCGAGATCGGCGCCGAGGGTTTGTGGATGGTGACCGCCGTCGCTGTCACCCGCTTGTCGGCGAGGCAGAGATCGGCGATGCGCTGGGCGAGGGTCTCGATCAGATCCACCGGGTCGGTCTCGATCGCCCGGTGCACCTGCTCGGCCACCACCCCGTAGTTCACAGTGTCGGCCAGGTCGTCGGAGGCCGCGGCGGACCGGGTGTCCAGCTCCAGCCGGACGTCCACGACGAACTCCTGCCCGTCGGCCCGCTCGTGCTCGAACACCCCGTGACGCCCGAAACCACGGATGCCCCGGATCTCGATCACATCAGGAGGAAATACAACGGGACCGCTCATTCCGCCTCCTCCTGTCGGCCCCCAGACGACGACAGTACCGGGGAGGCATGGTGGATCCACAACCGCCAGCCGGTGGAAGTTCGACGGAAAACGTTGGTGGCGAGCGCCTTGCCACCCGCGAAGCCGTCCTCGGGGGCACCCTCACCCGAGGACAGGACATTCTCCGTACACGTGACGTATGCCACGTCTTCATCCACCCGGACCTGCACATCGGTCAGGAAGAACTGGATGTACGGCGTGTTCGCGAAGATCATCGCCCACGCCCGCATCATCTCGGCGTACCCGGAGATCGCCGCGTTGCCCGGGTGGATGCAGACCGGATCCGGCTCCGGCAGCCAGACGGCCGCCATCAGGTCCAGGTCGCCGGCCTCGAACGCGTTGTAGAACGCGGTGTTCGCATTCAGTACGACGTCCTCGACGGTGGCACCGCGCGCACCATCGCCACCGGTGCCCTGCCGCGGTCCGTCCGTCATACCGTTCCCCATCTCTTCGCCACTCTGACCGCGTCCGCGTTCGGTGCCACCGCGTGCGCCCTGACACACCAGGCACCCGCTGCGGCGGCCAGGGCGGTCACGGCCACGCTCGCGTCGTCTCGTCGTACGGCCGGTCTGGGTTCGCCGGTCTGCTCGTCGGCGAGCAGCCTACCGAGGAACGTCTTCCGGGACGCACCGATCAGTAACGGTCTTTCCAGGACGGCGAATTCCCGCAGCCGGCGCAGGATCTCCCAGTTGTGGTTCGCGTTCTTGGCGAAACCGAGCCCCGGGTCGAGCGCGACCCGGTTCAGGTCGATGCCGGCCTGCCGCAGTACCTCGAGCCGCTCGCCCAGCTCGGCGATCACCTCGGCGACGACATCGTCGTACTCGGCCCGGTTCTGCATGTCGATCGAGTGCCCGCGCCAGTGCATGCACAGATACGGCGTTCTGCGCTCGGCCACCAGCGGGAGCATGTCCGGATCGGCCTGGCCGCCGGACACGTCGTTGATCATCGTGGCGCCCGCGTCGAGCATCAGCTCCGCGACGCCGGCCCGCATCGTGTCGACGGAGATGATCGCGCCTTCGGCCGCGAGGGTCTCGATCACCGGGAGGACGCGGCGAATCTCCTCCTCGGGCGACGGCCGGACTGCGCCCGGCCGCGTCGACTCACCGCCGACGTCCAGAAGATCGGCGCCTTCGGCCAGCAACTCACGTCCGTGCTTGATCGCCGCGGCCGGCTCGAACCACTCACCGCCGTCCGAGAACGAGTCCGGCGTCACGTTCACGACGCCCATGACGAGACACCGGTCGACCACCGGCAGCCCGTCCACGTGAACCCGCTCGAGATCCTTCACCAGACCACCGTAGTGGCCCGCACCCCCAGTCTGTCGCCTGGGCTCAGTTGGCGAGGATCAGCCGGGACTGGGTGGACTGCAGAACCTCGGCGATGGGCTGCGAGTAGGACTCGTTGGTCTGGCCGGACTTCTCCAGGCACTGGCCGTTGAGCAGGGCCGCGCCGCTGGTGATCCCCTGGGCGTAGTTGCCGGTCATGTTGGCGCCGCCGGAGTCGCCCGCCTCCACGCAGGCGGTGTGCTGGAACAGCCCGCGGACGATGCGGTTGTTGCCGTAGTTCACCGTGACGTTCCGCGCGACGATCCGCCCGCAGGTCCAGCCGGTGCTCTTGCCGGACTTGCACAGCGTCGATCCGATGGTGGCGTCCGCGAGCCCCTTGACCGCGACGTTGCCGGCGCCCCAGCCCTCGACGTACCCCTGCTGGTCCCAGCCCTCGATCACGCCGACCGAGCCGAAGTCGTTGCCGGGGAAGCTCGAGGTGTACGTGTTGCCGAGGACGTAGCCGTTCCGGGAGAACGACGGCTTGCCCGCCGTGCAGTGCCCGGCGGTGAGGAAGATCCGGGTGCCCTTGCGGGTCCGGGCGTTGAAGCCGAGCGAGCATACATACCCGGTGTTCTTGTCGACCTGGACGCCGCCGCGAAGGCTGAAGTCGTCCGCGGTCGGGCGGATCGTCCCCGTCACCTGGCGGACCGTGACCCGCTCGCCGTTCGCCATCGCGCGGGACAGGAAGCGGTTGGTGATCGAGTCGTGCGCGTCCTTCGGCACCGAGACGACCACGGTCCCCGAGACGGGATCGACGTACCACGACCGCACCTTGCCGGCGCTCGACGTCATGGCCAGCTTGTTCAGCTCACCCTGCACGGCGTTCAGCTGGCTAGCGGTGAACCGGACCAGGCGCGGGATCGCGCCGATCTGACGGACCAGCTCGGCCGTCGCGACATCCGACACGGCGACGATCAGCTCGCCGGAGTTGTCGTAGTAGCTGCCCACCACACCCGAATCGGACCCGAGCCGCGACTCCAAGGTCTCCGCCACCAGCGGGTCCTCGGTCTGCTTGGGGGAACTCTTCTGAGTAGTCCTGCTCCGCGTGTCCGCGGTGGCCCAGTTCGCTGCGACCAGCCCGCCGGCCGTCAGGACGACGACCCCGGCAAGTGCGGCGCCGACCCGGAAACGCCCCGACATCCTGTCCTCCTCACACCGGCACTCTGGTCCCCGTTGGCCGAGTGCCACTACGGAAAGTAAACGCTCAGCGACAGAATGTCCATAGTCCCGGACTCTCAAACTCCAACGAGGGCCAGGGGCCGGGGGCTACGCCTCAGCCGACGATCAGGCTCATCGCCTCCGCGCGCGTGACGGGATTGCGCAGCTGGCCACGAACCGCGGAGGTGATCGTCTTCGCGCCCGGTTTCCGGACACCGCGCATGGTCATGCAGAGGTGCTCGCACTCGATCACCACGATCACGCCGCGCGGCTCGAGGATCTCGACCAGCGATTCGGCGACCTGGGTGGTCAGCCGTTCCTGGATCTGCGGTCGTTTCGCGTACACGTCGACCAGTCGGGCCAGTTTCGACAGCCCGGTGATGCGTCCGTCCCGGCTCGGGATGTACCCGACGTGCGCGACGCCGGTGAACGGGACGAGGTGATGCTCACAGATGCTCCAGACCTCGATGTCCTTCACCAGGACCATCTCGTCGTGCTCGAGCGCGAACGTGGTCGTCAGGACGTCCTCGGCGGTCTGGCCGAGCCCGGCGGTGATCTCGGCGTACGACCGCGCCACCCGGTCCGGTGTGTCCCGCAGGCCCTCGCGGTCCGGGTCCTCCCCGATCGCGAACAGCAGCTCGCGGATGGCGTTCGCCGCCCGCTCGTGGTCGAAATTCGGTGAAGTCATCCGGCCACTGTAAATTTCGACGCCACAAACAGCGACGCCGCCACCCGGTGGGTGGCGGCGTCGCAGGTGTCACTGCTTGTTCGGCGGGGTCGGCCCGCTGCCGTAGTCCGTCGGCCGGATGGCCTCGTCCGGACCGACCGAACCGCCCGGCAGCACGTCGTGGAGCGAACCGTTCTGCTCGGCGCGGCCGTTGCTGCCGGTCGGCATCACCGGCGGCTGGTCCGACGGCACCCGGGTGGACGAGCCGGTCCAGGCCGGCCGGCGCTCCCGCATGATCACCGGCTCGAAGATCCGGGCGATCTGGTGCTTGTCCAGCGTCTCCTTCTCGAGCAGCTCCTCGACCAGGTGGTCCAGCACCGCGCGGTTGTCGACCAGGATGTCGAAGGCCTCCTGATGCGCGTTCAGGATCAGCTTGCCGACCTCCTCGTCGACCGCGGCCGCGATCTCCTCGGAGTAGTTCCGCTGGCTGCCGAAGTCGCGGCCCAGGAACGGCTCGCTGCCGTCCTGGCCGAACTTGATCGCGCCGAGCCGCTCGGTCATGCCGTACTGCGTGACCATCGCCCGGGCCAGCGCCGACGCCTTCTCGATGTCGTTGCTCGCGCCGGTGGTCGGGTCGTGGAAGACCATCTCCTCGGCGGCGCGGCCACCGAGCATGTAGGCCAGCTTGTCCAGCATCTCCGACCGGGTGGTCGAGTACTTGTCCTCGTCCGGCATCACCATCGTGTAGCCGAGCGCGCGGCCACGCGGCAGGATCGTCACCTTCTGCACCGGGTCGGAGTGCGGCAGCGCGGCGGCGACCAGGGCGTGCCCGCCCTCGTGGTACGCCGTGAGCACCTTCTCCTTGTCCGACATCAGCCGGGTCCGGCGCTGCGGGCCGGCGATGACGCGGTCGATCGCCTCGTCCAGCGCGCGGTTGTCGATGATCTGCGCGTTCGACCGCGCGGTCAGCAGGGCCGCCTCGTTCAGCACGTTGGCCAGGTCGGCACCGGTCATACCCGGCGTCCGGCGGGCGACGGCGACCAGGTCGACGTCGGGCGCCATCGGCTTGCCGCGGGAGTGCACCTTGAGGATCTTCTCCCGGCCGGGCAGGTCCGGCGCGTCGACGGCGATCTGCCGGTCGAAGCGGCCGGGCCGCAGCAGTGCCGGGTCGAGGACGTCGGGCCGGTTGGTGGCCGCGATCAGGATCACACCGCCGCGGACGTCGAAGCCGTCCATCTCGACCAGCAACTGGTTCAGCGTCTGCTCGCGCTCGTCGTGTCCACCGCCGAGGCCCGCGCCACGGTGCCGGCCGACGGCGTCGATCTCGTCGATGAACACGATCGCCGGGGCGTTCGTCTTGGCCTGCTCGAACAGGTCGCGGACGCGGGAGGCGCCGACACCGACGAACATCTCGACGAAGTCCGAACCGGAGATCGAGTAGAACGGCACGCCGGCCTCACCGGCGACTGCGCGGGCCAGCAGGGTCTTACCGGTACCGGGCGGGCCGTAGAGCAGGACGCCCTTCGGGATCTTCGCTCCGACCGCCTGGAACTTGCCGGGCTCCTGCAGGAACTCCTTGATCTCGCCGAGCTCCTCGACCGCCTCGTCGACGCCGGCCACATCGGCGAACGTCGTCTTCGGGGTGTCCTTGGTGATCAGCTTGGCCTTCGACTTGGCGAAGCTCATCACCCGGGAGCCGCCGCCCTGCATCGAGTTCATCAGGAAGATGAACACGACCGCGATCAGCAGGAACGGGATCAGCGTGGAGAACACCTGGCCGATGAAGCTCGGCTTCGGGTTCTCGACGTCGTACCGCTCGATCTTGCCGTCCTGGAACAGGGACTGCAGGTCGGCGCCGAGGGTCTCGGCCTGGCCGTCGACCCAGTGCGCCCGGAGCTTGGTGCCGTCGGTCTTCTCGACCCGGATCTCCTGGTCCGGATCGATCAGCGTCACCGACTTGATCGTCTTGTCGCTCGACGACTTGGCCTGCTGGATCAGTTGCACGACCTGGCCGGTGGCCTCGGTCTTGTACCCGGTCGAGCCGGTCAGGAGCTGCCCGATCACCAGTACGCCCAGGAAGGCGACGACGATCCAGAACAGGGGTCCGCGGAAGATGCGCTTCACGTCCATGATCGAGGCCTAAGCCCCGTCCCTCCTAGCTCGGCAGGCCCGGGTATGGCGGGCTTGTGACGGTAATACCAGTCCAAGTGTCTCGTGTCGCACAAGACAACACAGCACGAGGGTCACCAAAGGACAGTACGACCCGTTGTACAGGCCGTCACCAAGTCTGCCTTGTGGGAGCCGGTCAGGAGTAGACGTGCGGGGCCAGAGTGGCCACACAGCGCAGGTTCCGGTACTTCTCCGCGTAGTCCAGCCCGTAGCCGACGACGAATTCGTCCGGCAGCTCCAGGCCGACGTACTTCACCGGGACCCGCATCTTGGCTGCGTCCGGCTTCACGAACGCGGTGCACAGCTCCA
The DNA here is from genome assembly GCF_004365355.1 of Kribbella pratensis. Classification (GTDB taxonomy): domain Bacteria; phylum Actinomycetota; class Actinomycetes; order Propionibacteriales; family Kribbellaceae; genus Kribbella. Next base: position 215,728 of record NZ_SODP01000004.1, read on the forward strand.
GCGAGGCCGGCTTGCGTGACTCCAGGTTGCTGACCAGCCAGCTCAGCGTGAGCCCGGTGTCGATGATGTCCTCGACGATCAGCACGTGCCGGTTGGTGATGTCGGTGTCCAGGTCCTTCTGGATCCGCACCACACCCGACGACTTGGTCCCCGAGCCGTACGACGAGATGGCCATCCAGTCCATCTCCACGTGCCGGCTGAACGACCTGGCCAGGTCGGCCATCACCATCACCGCACCGCGCAGGACACCGACCAGCAACAGGTCCTTGCCCTCGTAGTCGGCCTCGATCCGCGCTGCCAGCTCCCGCAGCTTCGCGAGGATCTGGTCCTCGGTGTAATGGATCTTGGTCAGGTCCTTCTCGATGTCCGCCGCATCCACGGCCCTCAGCCTGTCACATCAGGACCGAGGATGATGAATCCGCCCTTGCGGATCGCCCGGATCCCCTGTGGTAGGTCGATCCAGCGCTGGCCGCGCCAGTCGGTCACCAGCGCGTCGACGGACGCGACGTGTCCCGCGGTGAGGTCCGTGGCCCGACAGCCGGCTTCCAGCGCGGCCTGCCGCAGCACCCGCGTGCGGATCGCAGCGGGCTCGTCGGTCAGTACGCCGATGTCCGCGCGCACCTCGCCCTCGGCGCGACTCAGTGCGGTCTCGGCAACATCCGCAGCCAGCAGATCGAGCGCATCGGCGTCCGCCCGCAGCAGTCCCGCCGTACGGGCCAGCGCCTCGACCACACCAGGCCCCAGGGCTTCCTCCAGCACCGGCAGCACCTCGTGCCGCACCCGCACCCGTGTGTACTGCGGATCGTCGTTGTGCGGGTCGTGCCACGGCCGAAGCCCCGACGCGATACACGCCGCCGCCGTAGTGGCCCGCGGTACTTCTAGAAACGGCCGCCGGAGCAGTCCGACCGCCGGGGCCATCCCAGCCAGCGACCGCGCCCCCGATCCGCGCCCGAGCCCGAGCAGGACAGTCTCGGCCTGGTCATCACGGGTGTGGGCCAGCAGTACGACGTCCGCTGCCAGCTCATCCGCCGCGTCCCGCAGGGCGTCGTACCGTGCAGCCCGCGCCGCAGCCTCCGGACCGCCGTCGCTGCCGACCTCCACCGCACGCACCTGGACAGGCTCGAGCCCGAGCGTCCTGCACTGCTCCGCTGCGGTCTCAGCAACGTGTGCGGAGTCCGGCTGCAGACCGTGGTCGACGACGATCGCTCCGGCCCGCAGACCGAGCTTCGGCGCCTCGAAGGCGGTCGCGGCGGCAAGGGCGAGCGAATCCGTGCCGCCGGAGCAGGCGACCAGCACAGTGGTCCCCTGAGGCAGCTCGGCGAGCGTCGCCCGCACCGCCTCCCGGGCGCGGGCTATGGCCGGGTGCAGCTTCCCGCGTCTGCGCTCGACCAGCTCCTCCATAGCGAACCCAGCCGACTCAGCCGTGGAGTCGGGCGACCCAGGCATCGGGGTTCGCGATCTCGGTCTTGGTCGGCAGCGTGTTGGGGCCGGTCCAGACCCGGTTGAAGCCCTCCATACCGACCTGGTCGACCACGCGGCGTACGAACGCCGCACCGTCCTTGTACTGACGCAGCTTCGCGTCGAGCCCGAGCAGCCGCTTCAGCAGCTGGTCCACCGGGTTGCCGCTCTGCCGGCGCGATGTGAACTTGGACCGGATGTTCTCGACCGTCGGAATGACCGTCGGCCCGACCCCGTCCATCACGAAGTCCGCGTGACCCTCCAGCAACGACATGACCGCGGTCAGCCGGTCCAGCACCGCACGCTGCTCCGGCGACTGCATCAGGTCCACCAGGCTCAGCTCAGCCTCGCCACGGACCGACCGCCCCAGCCGCTGCACAGCCTCCCGGAACATCGCGGCGTACGCCGACGCGTCCAGCTCAGCCTGGTCGAGGAACAGGGCGATCTCGGACCGCAGGTGGTCCCGCAGCCACGGAACGGCGGTGAACTGCACCCGGTGCGTCTCCTCGTGCAGACACACCCACAGCCGGAAGTCCCGCGGTACGACGTCGAGCTCGGACTCCACGTGCATGACGTTGGGAGCCACGAGAAGCAGCCGACCGGTCAGGTGCGGCCGATCCGGGTCGGGCTCCGCCGGGTAGAACGGGTCGAACTGGCCGAGCACCCGGGACGACAGGAACGCCAGCAGCGCGCCGGCCTCGATACCCGTCACCCGTGAGCCGACCGCGGACGACAGACCGGGCATCCGGTCCGCCTTCTCCCGCAGCTTGTCCGCCAGCGGTTGCAGCACGGTCCGGAAGCCGTCCGCGTTCGCCTGCACCCAGCCGGGCCGGTCGACGATCACCACCGGCGCCGTGGCCGACGTGGCCTGCAGCCCGGTGAACTCGCGGACATGGCCCTCGGACTCGGCCGCGAACTGACGCAGGTCCGCGACCACCTGGTCCGCCTGCGCGCGGCTGACCGCCGGGCCCGGGCGCAGCAGCTTCCGCGCCACACCGGTCGCCAGCTGCCAGTCGACCATCTCGGTCGTGGTCTCGCCTTCAGCCGTACTCATATAACGACCCTAGTGCTATGTCCCAACATGCGCTGCTGATCAGCAGCCGCAGTTGGCCAAGGCTGCGGTGGTTCGATCGAGGGCGGCGCGGGCGTCCAGCGTCTTCGGGACCGGAACACTGTCACTGGCGACTGCGAACACCAGCAGCGTGCCGGAGCGGTCCCGGGCGTACCCGGCCAGGCTGTGGACACCGGTCAGCGTCCCGGTCTTCGCATGGACCAGTCCGGTCCCGGTGCCGGTGCCGACGGTCGTGAATCGCTCCCGGAGGCTCCCGTTGAAGCCCGCGATCGGGAGTCCGGTCAGGAGATGCCGCAGCTCCGGGTGGTCCTTGGAGACCGCCACCCGGACCGCTCCGGCCAGCAGGTCGAGCGGGACCTTGTTCGCCCGGGTCAGACCGCTGCCGTCGTAGATGCGAGCCTTGCTGACGTCGAGGCCAAGCTTGGTGAGCGTGGCCCGCACACCCTTGACCCCACCGACGTACGAACCGCCGTTGCCGGTCGCGATGCCTACCTGCCGCAGCAGGACCTCGGCTCCGTCGTTGTCGCTGTGCTGGTTGATGTACTCGACGATCTGCCCGAGCGTCGGCGATTTCACCAGCGCCAGCGGGGCGACGCCGGCCTGGGCCGTCGCAGCCTTGACGGTCGGGGCCACAGTGATCCCGTAGGTGCCCAGCAGCTTCGAGAACGAGGTGGCGGCGGCCTGTGCCGGCGAGGGCGCGCGCTTGGCCATGCCCGGCGAGATGCGGCCTTCGTTCACCCACAGCGCCGTCGTCGGCGCGGCGATCCCTTCCGGGACATAGTTGGCCTCCCAGTTCGCGTTGACCGCCGGGCCGGTGAACAGCGACGCGTCGTACCCGAGGGAGACCCTGGTGACGCCCTGCGCCTTCAACGCCTTCGCGGTGCCGGCAGCGAGCGTCTGGAGGGTCGCACGGGCCGGGTAGTCCGGCGCCTGCTTCGCAGCGAGCAGCGGGTCACCGCCGCCGACCAGGACGATCGAGCCCTTGCCGGCGCTCACGACCTTGGTGGTGAACGTGTGCTCCGGCCCGAGCGTCGCCAGCGCCGAGACCGTGGTCAGGAGCTTCAGAGTCGAGGCAGGCGTGTACGGCGTCGCCGCGCCGACCGAGAACACCGGCTTGCCGCGCGAGGCGTCGTACACGTAGACACCGTGGTGCGGGCCGAGCGACGGGTCCTTCAGGACGGCAGCGAGCGCCCTGCCGACCCCGGCCGCCGTCGGAGCGGCGCCCTCGGTGGTCAAGGGAGCCAGGACGGGCGGTGCCTGCTCGGTGGTCTGGACTGATCCGGGTACGGCGCGTGCGCTGCTCACCAGGCCGGCGCACAGGCTCGTGCACAGCGCCGTGGTGAGCAGCGTGACGAATGCCGCACGGGCAGGTCGTGCCACCTGGCTGCTCCTGTCATCGGGTCGGTCGGAACCGTGACAGTATCTGCCGTATGGAGTTCGACGTCTTCATCGAGATCCCCAAGGGCACCCGCAACAAGTACGAGCTGGACCACAAGACCGGGCGGCTCCGGCTGGACCGGACACTGTTCACGGCCACCCAGTATCCGTCCGACTACGGGTTCATCGAGGACACCCTCGGTCAGGACGGCGACCCGCTGGACGCGCTGGTCCTGCTGCCCGAGCCGACCTTCCCCGGCTGCCTGATCAAGGCCCGGGCGATCGGCATGTTCCGGATGACGGACGAGAAGGGCCCGGACGACAAGGTGCTCTGCGTCCCGGCCGGTGACCCGCGCCAGGAGCACCTGCGCGACATCCACCACGTGCCGGAGTTCGACCGGCTCGAGATCCAGCACTTCTTCGAGGTCTACAAGGACCTCGAGCCCGGCAAGTCCGTCGAAGGCGCGACCTGGGTCGGCCGCGCCGAGGCCGAGGCCGAGATCACCGCGTCCTTCCAGCGCCTGAAGACCGAAGGCCACTAGCCCGCGCACCTGACCGGCTCAGGGGTCAGTCCGCGGATAGGCGGCTGAGTAGGGCGAGGAGGGTTTTGCGCTCCGCTGCCGTCAAAGGCTCCAGCAGGTCCGCCTCGGCGGCGTAGATGAGTTGGTCCATCGCGTCCAGCTGCTTCTCGCCGGCCGGGGTGATGGCGACGATCTTGCGGCGCCGGTCGGCCGGGTCGACCCGCCGCGCCAGGAACTTCAGCTCCTCGAGCTCGTCGAGCAGCGTGACCAGATCGCTGCGGTCGAAGCCGATCCGGTCGGCAAGCGTCGCCTGAGCAGCCTCGCCGTCGTCGGCCAGGCTCGCGAGCACGTGATAGTGCTGCGTCCGGACACCGGCCTGCGTCATGTGCTGCCGGACGAGGCGCTGGGCATGCTGGCTCGACCGTCCGAGCGCCCACAGCACCCGGTCGGCCAGCCGATGCGTCGGCGCCTTCTTCACGCCCCAACTCTATTGGCATCGTTCAGTCATGGCGTTATCGTGGGAGTCTCCTATTATTTCAAAACCCCACGATATGGAGATCCCACAATGCGCGCAGTGCGCTTCCACCGCCACGGCGGCCCCGAAGTCCTCCAGCTCGAGGAGGTCGCCGTACCTGAACCGGCCGCCGGTCAGGTCCTGATCGAGGCCGAGGCGATCGGCGCGAACGCGATCGACGCCGTACTCCGCCGCGGCGGCTCGCCCTGGGACCGTCCACTCCCGGGCACCCTCACCGGCGACGTCGTCGGCCGGATCGTCAAGCTCGGGCCGGACACCCCGCCCGGCGTGGCCGTCGGTCAGCGCGTCTCGGCGCTCACCGTGGACGCCTTCGCCGACTATGCCGTTGCCGACGCCGCCTTCCTCGCGTCGATCCCGGACGACGCCGACGCGGGCGAAGCCTCGATGATGTCGCTGACCGCGCCGCTCGCGCTTCGCGTGCTCGAGTCCGGTCACATCCCGGCGGGCGGCACGGTCCTGATCCAGTCCGCCGCCGGCACCATCGGCCACCTCGCCACCCAGCTGGCCCGCTTCTACGACCCGAAGACGATCATCGGTACGGCGTCCAGCCCGCAGAAGCTCGACTTCGTCCGCGAGCTCGGCGCCGAGCCCGTCGACATCAGCGACCCCGACTGGGCGGCCAAGGTCCGCGCCCTCGCGCCGGACGGCGTCGACGCCGTCCTCGACGCGGTCGGCGGCACGGTCTTCGAGCAGGGCCTCGAACTGGTGAAGCCGCTCGGCAGGATGGTTTCGTACGGCGCCATCACCACCGAGGTCCCCGCCGTACCGGTGCTCGGACTCCAACTCCGCATCCTCACCGGCGTCTCCCTCTACGGCTGGCAGCAGGCTCGGCCGGACGAAGCCCGCGCCGACATCGCCGAGGTCATCCGCCGATGGCAGACCGGTGAGCTCCGCCCGGTCGTCCACGCCACCTACCCGCTGACCGAGGTCGCCCGGATCCACGAGACCCTCGACGCCCGCGCCAACCTCGGACGACTCATCGCCATCCCCTGAGGCGCTCTAGAATCACCGGGTGGAGTTGCGGCAGATGCGGTACTTCGTGGGCGTCGCGGAGGAGCTGCATTTCGGCAAGGCCGCCGAGCGCCTGTACATCTCCACCCCGACCCTGAGTCAGCAGATCAAGCAGCTCGAACGCGAGATCGGCGCCACCCTGCTGATCCGTCACAGCCGCGGCGTCGAGCTCACCCCGGCCGGCCAGGTGTTCCTGGCCCGCGCCCGCGAGACGATCCAGGCGGCCGGCCTGGCGCTGAAGGACACGCGCCGGGCCGCCGGGCTGGACGAACCGGTCCTGCGACTCGGCCTGCTGAACGGCATCCCCGGCTGGTTGCCCGCCGCGCTCGAACAGCTCGCCACCGAACGCTTCCCGAACAGCACCGTCACCCTCGAGGCCGGCACCACCACCGACCAGGTCCGGATGCTCACTGCCGGCGAGATCGACCTCGGCCTGGTCCGCACCCCATTGACGTTGCCTCCGGCAATCACCTCCGAACACCTCGCGGCCGAGGAGCTCGGCGTGCTGCTGACCGCCACCCACCCGCTGGCCGCGAGACCCGAGCTCACACCGGACGACCTGGCCGGCCTCGAGCTGATCTGGATCCCGCGGGACTCGGCCCCCGAGTTCCACGACGACGCGCTGCGGGCCATCGGCCCCGGAGTACGGCTCAGCGACATCAGCATGAGCCACTCGCAACTCCGCTCGGCCCTGCTCGTCCGACGGTCGGCGATCAGCCTCGGGTCCCGTCGAGCCGCGACCGCGGACGTCGTCTGGCGGCCGATCTCAGGCCGTCCACTGGTGGCCCGGTACGCCGCCGTCTGGCGCACCGACTCGCGCAATCCGGTGCTGCAGGCAATGGTCGTTAGCCCCGGCCTAACGGTCGTTAGCCAGCACGTCGTGGCGGACTGACTCCCGCAGTGGTTGGCTCGAAACGTCAACCACCGAAGGAGATTCAGTGCAGGAACACGTAGTGATCGTCGGCGGCAGCTCCGGCATGGGATACGCGCTCGCCGCGGAACTCATTGCCCAAGGCAGCGAAGTCACGATCGCCGGCCGCTCACCCGGCAAGCTCGACGCCGTACGCCGGGAGCTCGGCGTACGGACTGTTGCCATGGACATCGGGATCGAGGCGGACATCGAGCGGCTCTTCGCCGCCACCGGCACCGTGAGCCATATCGTCACGACGGCCGCGGACGTCGGCGGCGCCTACCAGCCGATCAGCGAGTACGACGTGGACGCGGCCCGATCCGCGGTCGACTCCAAGTTGCTCGGACCGCTGCTGCTCGCCAAACACGGCGCACCGGTGCTCGAACCCGGCGGCTCGATCGTGTTCACCTCGGGCATCGCGGCGTACCGTCCCGGGCCGCGCGCATCGTTGCTCGCGGCACTCAACGGCGCGCTGGCGTCACTGGCCGCAGCGCTCGCGGTCGAGCTCGCGCCGCTCCGGGTCAACGTGGTGTCCCCCGGCTGGGTCGACACCCCGATCTGGCAGGACGTCGCCGGCGACGCGGCGCCCGCGACCCTGGCCGCGATGGCGGCGCGCCTCCCGGTCGGCCGCATCGGCCGGACCCAGGACATCGCGGCCGCCATCATCGCCCTGCTACGCAATGGTTTCATCACCGGCACCGTTCTCCACGCCGACGGCGGACACCGGCTGGTCTAGGCAGACAGAAGCGTCAGGGACGGCCGAAGAAGTTCGGCGGGATCCAGTAGTAGACGCTGGCGATCTGAACCGGCTTCCCGGTCCGCGGCGCGTGGATCATCTGCCCGTTGCCGATGTACATCGCGACGTGGTGGATGGTCGCCGGGTCGTTCGGGTCGGTGGCCCAGAAGATCAGGTCGCCGGGCCGCAGGTCGTCCTCGTTGATGTGCTGGATCTGCTCGTACTGCGCTGCGCTGTAGTGCGGAAGCTGGACGCCCGCACGCTCCCAGGCGCCCATCACCAGTCCCGAGCAGTCCCACCGCGACGGACCGGTCGCACCCCACAGGTACATGTCGCCGAGCTGCTTCAGCGCGAAGTTGATCGCGTCCCGCGCGCTGCCGCCCGAGCTGTGCCCACCGCCGTTGCCACCGTTGCCACCGTTGCCGTCGTTGCCCGGCTTCGGTTTGTGGTGCTTCGGCGGCTTCTTCCCGTGGTTCTGCTTCTGCTCTTCCTTCTCCTGGCGTGCCTCCTCGGCCGCCTCGCGGGCCCGCTCGGCCGCCTCCGCGCGGCGTTCCGCGGCCTCACGGGCGGCGATCCGGCGCTTCAGCTCGGCGGCCTTCTTCGCGGCCAGGGCGGCGGCTCGTTGTCGCGCAAGCTCCTCGAGCCCTCGCTGCCGCTGGGCAGCAACCTTCACCGAGGTGTTCTGCAGTACGGCGAGCTGCGCGATCGACTTCGTGCGCTGCACCCCGATCGCGGTCACGGCCGCGGACTGAGCCGCCTCCGCGTCCTCGGCCGCCTTCTTCGCGGCGGCCGCCTCGTCGGTCGCCTTCTTCACCTTGACGACCGCCTGGTCGGCCTGCACCTTGAACAGGTTGGTCATCACCTGGGTGGCCGAGAACCGCAGGTACGAACCCTGCATCGCGGCCGACACCGAGCGGGCCGCGCCGGCGGAGTCGAGCAGGTCCTGCGGACCGTTCGCGGTGAACAGCGGCGCGATCTTCGCCACGTCGCCGCCACCCTGGTACGACGCGGCGGCGAACCGGCCGATCTGCGCCCGCTGGGTGGCGAGCGTCTGCTCGGCCTCCTTCGCGCGGGCCGCGGCGGCGGTGGCCTCGGCCTGGGCCTGCTGCAGCCGGTAGACGGCGCCGTTGTACGCCTCGTCGGCGATGCCGGACTGGATGCCGAGCTGCTCGAGCCGCGCGTTCGCCGCGGCGAGCTGGCGCTCGATCGTCGCAACCTGGCCGGCCTTCGAGGCGGCGGCCTGCTTGGCCCGCTCGACCGCGGCCTTGGACGGGATCACCGGCGGCTTCGGCTTGGCAGCCTCGGCCGGGAGCGTGGGCATGGCCATCGTGGCGGCCAAGCAGATCGCGAGCACCCCGGACAGCAGGGCCTTACCTGCCCGACCGGTCTTCCCAGTGCTCGCGACCCGCTCGCCGGACGTGGCCCTGAGGGGCGTCCGCATCGGGATCGTTCCTTCCGCCGGTCACGAACCCCTTCCCCAGGGTTCGTGAACTTTTGGTCCTCCTGGACCACATACGTGACACTAGTTGCCTAGAGCCCCATTGGGAACAGCTTTCACACAAGTATCTTTGTTTCACCCGTGTGTCGACTTGACAAACTACAAGCTTGTAATTCCGCGAAGTCCCAGGTCGGCGCACGAAAACGCCCTCCGGCCGGAGCCGGAGGGCGTTCAGGTGACGCGTCAGGGGTTCAGCGGAGGGCGAACGAGGCGACCACCGGGAGGTGGTCCGAAGCCGGCGTCACAGGTACGTCGGCCGTCACCGGGCGCAGGCCCGCGCTGTGCAGCTGGAAGTCGATCCGCTTGGTCGGGTTGCCCGCCTCGATCGTGTAGCCCGGGCCGACACCGACCTCGGTCCACGTGTCGTCGTACACGGCGGTCAGGGTCTTGATCTCCGGCGCGGTCGGCGTCGCGTTCAGGTCGCCGACGAGCAGCGTCGGGGTCTTCGAGTTGCCGAGCAGCTCGACCACCTTCTGCGCCTGCTCCAGCCGTTCGGCGTTGTTGTTGCTGGTCAGGTGCGTGTTCGCGAACCGTAGGTCGGCCCCACGAACCTTGATCTTCGCGACCGCGAGACCGCGCTGCTCGCCGGTCGGATACAGCGGCAACAGCGTGTTCTCGAAGTCCTTGATCGGGTACTTCGACAGGATCGCGGTCCCGTACTGACGCCGCGGCTCGCCCGGGTTCACCGGCGGCAGGTCGAGGTTGGCGGCGTACGCGTAGTGCATGTTCAGCCGCGCGGCGAACCAGGCCGGCTGGTCGACCCAGTTGCTCCGCACATCCCAGTGCCGGTCGACCTCCTGGAGCCCGACCACGTCGGCCCCGGACTGCTCGATCAGTACGGCGATCCGCTCGAGATCGAGCACACCGTCGATCCCCGCACCGTGATGGATGTTGTACGTCATCACCGTCAACGGCCGCTCCGGCCGCCCGGCGTCCGGTTGCGCGGCGGCAACGGTCGGCACCGCCATCAGTAACCCCACCAGGACCGTTAGCAATTTACGCATGCACCCATCCTTCCGGAAAACCGGCGACACCCGCACAACGAACGAGTGTCGCCGGTCTGAACGGTCAGTGCACCAGGCGGCCGACCGCGCCCTTCGCGCCTGAGGCCCAGCAGCCGGCCTGGGAGCCGTGGCCGGCGCACTCGACGCTGTCGAAGCTGCCGTCGTAGAACTGCTTCCAGCTACGCCCGCCGTCGAAGCTCACGTCGCTCCCGGACGGGCCGACCGCGACGACGGTCGACGGCGACCACGGCACGAAGTGCGACCCGCTGCGGTACCCCTTCGGCGCCTTGTCCGCGGGCACGAGCTTCCAGGTGCGGCCACCGTCGTACGTGATCGAGGCCGCCTTGACCGCGTCGGTCGGCTTCTCGAAGTCACCGCCGACCGCGACGCCGAACAGCGGGTTGCGGAAGGCGAGGCTGAAGATGCCGGCCGCCTGGCCACTGGCCATCGGCGAGTCCGAGACCCGCCAGTGCCGCCCGCCGTCGCTCGTCCGGAACACCCGCGGCCGGTCGCCGCCGCCGGTCGCGAACCACGCGGTCCGTCCGGGTCCCGCGACCAGGCAGGTCCCGCTGGCCGCGAACGCGAACTCGCCGGGCAGCGCGGCCGGCATACCGGCGTTCGACTGCACCTTCCACGACTGCCCGCCGTCCGACGTCGCCGCGATCCGGAACTTCCCGTCGACCGGGTCGCTCATCGCCAGCCCGTGCTTGTCGTCGTTGAAGGCGAAGCAGTCGTAGAACGCGTTCACGTCGGTGTTGCGGAACGTCTCGGTCCAGTGCTTGCCGCCGTCGACGGTCCGGTACACGCGCGAGTCCTCACCGACCCCGATCGACAGCGCGACCGCCCGCTTCGCGTCGAACGCCTCGACATCGCGGAACTGCAACGCCTCCGCACCCGCCGGGCTGACGTTCTGCCAGTGCTTCCCGCCGTCGACGGTTCGCAGTACCGTCCCCGCGGTCCCACCCACCCAGGCGACGTCCTTGCTGACCGCCGCGAGCCCGCGGAACTGCGCCGTACTTCCGGTCGGCGTCAGCTCCCAGCGGTACGACGGCCCGCCGTGCGCCTGGGCGGGGATGACCTGGGACGACATCAACAACAGACCTCCTGCCGCGAGAGCGGCCACACGCAGGATTCTCATGCGCGAGAACCTAGCCCAACATCAAACCACCGTCAGCTGGAACGACTGCGTCGCGGCGCCGTTGCAGGTGAGTTGGACGAGTTGCGTGCTGTCGGCGGTGGAGCCGCCGGGGACCGTGAGGCATTTGCTGCTGAAGCGGCTGACGAAGTGGAAATAGCCGCTGCCTTCGGAGACGGCCTGCCATTGCTGGTTGTTGCCGTTGCTGTATGTCCACAACTGCAGGCCGGCGTTGTCGGCCGCGGACACCCCGGTCACATCGATCACCTTGGTGGCGTCGTTGCGGTTGTTGACGCGCGTGAATCCACCGGACGTCGGCTGGAACTGGAACTGCTGCGCCTGCGTGCCGTTGCAGGTGTACTGCTGGATGACGGTCCCGTTGGCGACTCCGGCCGCGCGGGCGTCGACGCACTTTCCGTTGCCCTTGTTGGCGAGCTGGTACCACGCGGTCAGCGACGGCTGGTCGACCGGCGGCGTCGTACCGCCACCACCGAGCCATTTCAACGCGTCCATCATGAACTGGTTCTGTGCCGGGCTGTCGAACGTCGACGAGAGCCGGGTGTTGGTCTCGTAATTCATCGCGTTGTGGCCGAAGTTCGCGTAGATCATCTTGTAGTTCTTGTTGGTCCAGATGATCGGGTAGTAGCCCGACGTCCAGATGTTGCCCTGCTGGTTGCCGACCGGGAAGCTGGACGGGTCGATCGAGGCCAGGACCTGAATATCGGGGTTGTTCCGCAGGTCGTTCTGCCAGCTGTACCACTCGCTCACCGACGAGCGGAACGTCGCTCCGGTGTTCACCAGTGAGGGATGCGAGCGGTTCTCGGTCCTCAGCGTGACCGCGCTCGGTCCCCAGGTGTTCGACTCGAACCGGCCGGTGCCGAGCAAAGTGTTGTTGAACCACGGCCAACCGCCACTCGCGTCGTTGTACGCCGACACGTGGAAGCCGAAGAACGCACCGCCGTGATCCATGTAGTTCTTGAACCCGTTGCGTTGCGCGTCGCTGTGTGGCGAATCGTCGAGGAACATCACCACCTGGTACTGCGATGCGCTCAAGTTGTTGAGCTGGTCCCAGTTGTTGGTCGATGTGTACGAGAAGCCGTTCTGCGCACCGAACTGCGGGAAGCGCTGATTCGCTTCCTTCTCGAAGTCGATGTGCGCGGCGTCGTAGGTGCCGCTGTAGAAGGCGAGCACGTTGAACGTCGCCTCGACCTTGGCGACCGCAGTGGAGGTGAGCCCGCTGATCAGCAGCACCAGTGCGAGCAGGAAGGCGGGCAGGCGAAATCGATCGGAAAGCATGGGGGCGGACCTTTCCGTCAGAACTTTATGAAATTTCAGAGCTTAAATTAACTCCCGATCTAAGCCCTGTCCAGAGTTCATCGCCTGACTGCCCAGAACACTCAGCAACTCCAGCTTCTCCGCGCTCTCGCTGCCCGGCTCCGCGGTGAACACGATCAGCGTCTGCTGCTGGTCCCGGTTGTCGATCAGCTCGCAGTACAGCTCGAGGTCCCCGACCGACGGGTGCCGGAACCGCTTGGTCCGGCTGTGCGCGACGACGACCTCGTGCGCGTCCCAGATCTTGACGAACTCCGGGCTCAGCTTCTGCAGCGCCTTCACGAGCGAGGCGGAGTACGACTTCGGTCCGTCGATGGTCGCGGTCGTGCGCAGCATCGAGACCAGCAGCTTGCTGTGCGTCGTCAGCTCGGGTTCGGCGTACAGCGTCCGGGTCTCGGGGTGGGCGAACCAGCGATAGACCTCGCTGCGCTCCATGCCCTGGAAGTTGGTGAGCTCACCGGCGAAGGCGACGTGCGTCGGCGTCTGCGCGAGCACCTCGCCGCACCGGTTGAGCAGCATCGCCGGGGTGTCGTGCAGGCGGTCGAGGATCCGCAGCATGCCGGGGTCGACGTGGCACGCCCGCGTCGCCCGCGGCGGCGTACCGTGGCCGGCCAGCAGGAACAGGTGGTCGCGCTCCTCGAGTGTCAGCCGGAGCGCGCGGGCGATCGCGCCGAGCATCTCGACCGACGGCTGCGGGCCGCGTCCGCCCTCGAGCCGGCTGTAGTAGTCGGCCGACATCGACGCCAGCGCGGCGACCTCCTCGCGCCGCAGACCGGGGGTACGGCGCCTGCGCCCGCGGGGCATGCCCACGTCTTCGGGTTGCAGGGCCTCCCGGCGTTTGCGCAGGAAGTCGGACAGATCGGCGTACTCCATGACTCCAGTGTCCACGCCGCTCAGCCGTTATCCACTGCTTGCGGAGCAGTGGCTGAGCGCGGCCTGGTTGCCGTCGGCATCCGGTCGCAGGCTGGAGACATGAAAACCACAGGGAACACGATCTTCATGACCGGCGGTACGTCGGGTATCGGCCTCGAGCTCGCCCGCCGGTTCCGCGACCTCGGCAACACCGTGATCATCAGCGGCCGCCGCCAGGAGCTGCTCGACACGATCGCCGCCGAGGACGGCATCGAGGGTATCTACCTCGACGTCGCCGACCCCGCCTCGATCACGGCCGCCTTCGAGAAGGTGACCGGCGCTCACGACGTCAACGTGCTCGTCACGATGGCCGGCATCATGCAGATCGAGGACCTCCGCGACCCAGGTCACCTGCCGACCGCGGAGCAGACCATCGACATCAACCTGCTCGGCACGATCCGCGCTGTCGCCACCTTCACACCGTACCTGCTGAAGCAGACCGACCCGGTGATCCTGACCGTTTCGTCCGGTCTCGCCTCGGTGCCGCTGACGATCACCCCGACGTACAGCGCCACGAAGGCCGCGATCCACAGCTACACCCAGAGCCTGCGGATCCAGCTCGCGGACACCGGCATCCAGGTGATCGAGCTCGTCCCGCCGGCGGTGCAGACCACGCTGATGAACCAGGAGAACGACGAGCGCGCGATGCCTCTCGACGAGTACCTCGACGAGACGATGCGCATCCTCCAGGACCAGCCCGACGCCGAAGAGGTCCTCGTGGACCGGGTCCGCTTCCTCCGCCACGCCGAACGCGAGAACCGCTACGAAAACGTCCTCGGCGTCCTGAACTCAGTCCACTAATGCCTGCTCGATGCGCTCGACCTTCGCGGTGAGCTGGCCGGTGTACCCGGGCCGGATGTCGGCCTTGAGGACGAGGCTCACGCGGGGCGAGACGGCGGCGACCGCGTCGACGGCCTGTTTCACGACGGCCATCACCTCGTCCCACTCGCCCTCGATGTTCGTGAACATCGCGTTGGTCTCGTTGGGAAGACCGGAGGCGCGGACGACGCGGACGGCCTCGGCCACCGCCTCGCTCACCCCTCCGGTCTCGTCACCGGCCGACGGGCTGATGCTGAAAGCGACGATCATGCGTCCAGTTTGTCAGGCTCCTCGGCAGCGCGGCGCTCGGCTCCAGATGTGGTCAGCAGCGCCTTCTCCTTGATGAACAGGACCGCGACCAGAGCGAGGATCGCGAACGGGACCGACATCATGAACAGGTCGGCCGTCGCGTCGCCGTACGCGTTCTCGACGACCGTGCGGACCTGCTCCGGCAGGTCCTTGATGTTCGGTACGGCGCTGCCGCCCGACGAGGCCCCGCCCGGGTTCAGCGTCTCGGTGACCTTGTTCGCGAGGATCGCGCCGAGCACGCTGACGCCGATGGTGCCGCCCATGCTGCGGAAGAAGCTCACCGCCGAGGTGGCGGCACCCAGCTCCCGAGCCGGTACGTCGTTCTGCGCGGCCAGCACCAGGTTCTGCATGACCAGACCGATGCCGACACCGAGCACGAGCATGAACCCCCACAGCATGTACTTCGACGTCTGAGCGTCGATCGTGCCGAACAGCGCCAGCCCGATCGGCAGCAGCACGCTGCCCACGATCAGGTAGATCTTCCACCGGCCGTACTTCGTGATCAGCCCACCGGCGATCGTCGACGCGACCATCATGCCGATGATCAGCGGCAGGCTCATCAGGCCGGCCTTGGTCGGCGAGTAGCCCTGCGCGATCTGGAAGTACTGGGCGAGGAACACCGAGCCGCCGAACATCGACACACCGACCAGCGCGCTGGCGATGATCGACAGCGTCACCGTCCGGTTGCGGAAAAGGTCCATCGGGATGATCGGCTCAGGGTGCCGGCGCTCGACCAGCACGGCGGCCACGAGCACGACCAGCGCCGCGCCGACCAGTCCGAAGCTCCAGCCGGAGACCCAGTCGAACTTGTTGCCGGCGAACGAGGACCAGACCAGCAACGTACTCACGCCGCCCATGATGAGGACCGCGCCCCACCAGTCGATCTTCACTTCCCGCCGTACGGTCGGCAGCTTCAACGTGCGCTGTAGCAGGATGATCGCCGCGAGCACGAACGGGACCCCGACGAGGAAGCAGGCCCGCCAGCCGAGCGGGGAGTCGACCAGGAAGCCGCCGAGCAACGGCCCGCCGACCGTCGCCGACGCGAAGATCGCACCGAAGATGCCCGAGTACCGGCCGAGCTCGCGCGGCGGGATGATCGCCGCCATCACGATCTGCACGAGCGCGGTCAGACCGCCGCCGCCCAGGCCCTGCAGCACGCGGCTGCCGAGCAGTACCTCGATGTTCGGCGCGAAGCCCGCGACCAGCGAACCGACCACGAAGAAGCCCAGCGACAGCTGGACGAGCAACTTGTTGTTGTAGAGGTCGGCCAGCTTGCCCCACAACGGCACGGTTGCGGTCATCGTCAGCAGCTCGAGCGTGACGACCCAGGTGTACGACGATTGGCTCGCGCCCAGGTCGTGGATGATCCGCGGCAGCGCGGTGGACACGATGGTGCCGGCCAGGATGGCCACGAACAGCCCCATCATCAGGCCGGACATCGCCTGCACGGTCTGCCGCGGGGTGAGTGCAACGGTGGCGGTGGCCTCACCCGCCGCCGGATCCGGCGTGGATGACGTCGTCGTCATGACTGACCTTTCGGGTCGAAGGCAGGATCGATGCCTTGGGCAAGTAGTTGGAAGCCTTCGCGGACGAACTCGAGGACGGGGCGGCCGGGCGCGGCCTTGTGCAGCTCCATCGCCACCCGGCAGGCCGCGCCTGCCGCGCTGACGATCAGCGCCGGACGGGTGGAGCCGGCCGGTTCGCCCATCCGTTCCGCGAGGGCGGCGGTGAGTTGCCGCTCGTCGTCGATGCTCGACAGCATCAGCTGGTACAGCAGGGTCGGGGAGCTCATGATCAGCTCACCCCGGCGGGACAGTTCGCCGTCGCTCTCCAGGTCGCGCAGGACGTCCTGGACGGCGTACCACATCGTGGTCAGCGGCGATTCCCCGGCGGGCGCCGTCCGCATCCGGTCCAGCGCCCGCTCGAGGTGCTCGGGATTGCGCCCGAGGATCGCGTGCTCCTTGTGCGGGAAGTAGTTGAAGAAGGTCCGCACCGACACGTCAGCCGCCTCGGCGATCTCCTCGACCGTGACGTGATCCGGCCCCTTCTCCAGCGCCAGCCGCAGCGCCGCATCGGCCAGCGCCGCGCGCGTCTGCAGCTTCTTGCGCTCCCGCAACCCACCCTCAGCCCCCACACGATCGAGGGTAAGAAAAACTTGCAGCCAGTGCAAACTATTAATCCTGCAACTTTGCAGGCCTGCAAGTATCAGCCCTGGCGGCGGACGAACTGCGGGAGCCGCAGGATGTTGTGCGGGTACGGGAGCGGGCGGTCCGCGGCTTCGGTCAGCCGGTCCATCTGGTCGTCGGTGAGTGCCCAGCCGGTTGCGCCGAGGTTGTCGGCGAGCTGCTCCGGAGTGCGCGCGCCGATGATCGGCGCGGTCAGCCCCGGCCGTTGCACGACCCAGCGCAGGGCGACCTGAGCCGGAGTACGGCGTACTTCGTCGGCCACGGCGCGCACCGCGTCGAGGACGCGCCAGGTCCGGTCGTTGTCGTGGGCGTCCCAGTCGGCCTGGTTGCCGCGGCTGCCCTCAGGCGGACCGCCGGCGTCCTTGCTGTACTTCCCGGACAGCCAGCCGCCAGCCAACGGGCTCCAAGCGATCACGCCGGCGCCCTCGGCGAGGCAGACCGGGATCAGGTCGAGCTCGGCGTCGCGGTCGAGGAGGTTGTAGAGCGGCTGCAGGCAGACGTACGGCTCCCAACCGTGCCCGCGGGACAGGTCGATCGCCTTCTGCAGCTGCCATCCGGTCAGGTTGCTCGCTCCGATGAAGCGGACCTTCCCGCTCGTCACGAGAGCGTCGAGGGTGCTCAGCGTCTCCTCGAGCGGGGTCGCGTCGTCGAAGACATGGATCTGGTACAGGTCGATGAAGTCGGTCTGCAGCCTCCTCAGACTGTCCTCGACACCCGCCAGGATGTGCTTCCGCCCGGCACCACGAACGGGCTGGCCCGGCCCGGCTTCGCCGTACACCTTGGTGGCGATCACCAGGTCGTCGCGATTCCGGTTCTTGAGCCAGCTACCGATGATCTCCTCGGAGGAGCCGGCCGAGTACGTGTCGGCGGTGTCGATCATCGTGCCGCCGGCGGCGACGTACTCGTCCAGGATCCGGTGGGCGGTGGGTTCGTCGGTCTCACTGCCGAACGTCATGGTGCCGAGGCACAACTCGGTGACCTCGAGGCCGGTCCGGCCGAGGAAGCGCTTGTCCATGCGGTTCAACGTATCCGCAACCGGGATCCACGCCGGTACTTTTCGGCGGTACTCCGTGTACTGCACGCCGTAGCGCTGCTGTAGCACTGGCTCCTCGTAAGCCTTCACGAAAGCGGCCATCACGGCCCACGCGATCACGCCGTACCCGAGGACCCGCCAGTCGAGGAACAGGAGAGCCTGCCCGAGGATCGCGGTGACCACGCCGACGTACATCGGGTTGCGGACGAAGCGGTAGTCGCCGCCGACCACGAGTTCCTCCGTCGGCGCGACCGGCGCCGGCGTACCGCGGCCTTCCCGGACGAAGCGGACGAAGGCTCGCAGTACGACGAACGCACCCGCGGCCACGATCACGAAGCCGGGCCAGAACCTCGGCGCCGCCCAGCCGCTGATCCACCACGGCAGCACGCCGCCCACCACACACGGCGCCGCGAAGAAGAACACCGTGCTGCCAAGGATGGCTCTGACCATCGGGAATCCCTTATAATTAATAGGAAGCCTCCGACACGGTTCCCGTGTGCGGAGGCTCTTTCGTATGACGACTCTTCTCTACAAAGCCGCCGGCGAAATCCGCGGTGACGACATCCTGCCCCTGAACGACCTGCGCGTGCACTACCCCGACCTCTACGAACGCCACTTCGCGAAGTACGCCGACCGCCCGCAGCGCGCGAGCGCCCCGGTCTATCCCCTCGACTGCACCTGGGCCGACGTCGTCTTCCTGTCACCGGTCCACCCGGCCCCGATCTTCGAAGCACTGCACGAGTCCGGCCGGATCGGCCCCGCCGTGATCAAGTACTGGACGCTCGACGCCGAGCTCCTCGACCCGGCCAGGACGTGCATCCTGCTCAAACGCCACGATCCCGCGCAGCGCCCGCAACCGCCCGAGGACTTCATCCCGTACTCCGCCGACGCCGCCGCCGCGCTCTCCACTCCGTCGGAGAAGGCGCTCCACCGCCTCCGCAACCTGAACGCAACCGAGCCGCTGTATCCCTGGGCCGACATCCCGCACATCCTGCACCGCGGCCCGATCCCCAAGCGCCTCTTCCGGACCAGCACCGGCACACCCGTGGTGAGTTGATCGCCAATTGGAGTTCGAGTCTGGTAAGAAATTGACTTAGGGTCGACCCACCCAATGCCGAGGAGGATCCTGTGTACAAGGTCAGCCGCACCGGCAGTCGCGCGCTCAGTGCCGGCGCCGCGGTTGCCACCGCCACCCTGCTGCTCGCAGGGTGCTCAGGCAACGCGTCCCAGGGCTCCGGGTCGGCCGGCTCCGACTCCACGTTGGTCTTCGGCATCACCGCGGACCCGACCCAGATGGTCCCGTGGACCAGCACCTCCGAGCAGTCGATCCAGGTGCTCTCGCAGGTCTACTCGACCCTTCTGGACACCGACGCGGACCACAATCCGGTCGCCGGCCTGGCGGAGCTCCCGAAGATCTCCGCCGACGGCATGACGTACACCTTCGCCCTGAAGAAGGGCCTGAAGTTCACCAACGGCTCCGCGCTCGACGCCACCGACGTCAAGTACACCTTCGACAAGATCATGGACCCTGACTCCAAGGCCAGCTCGAGGTCGTACTTCGCCTCGGTCGCCAGTGTCCAGGCGCCGGACCCCAACACGGTCGTGGTGAAGCTGAAGAAGCCGGACGCGTCGTTCCCCGTCGGGCTGACCGGGGTCAACACCGGCATCGTCCCGTCGGACGTCCCGGTCGACAGCTTGGAGACGAAGCCGGTCGGCTCCGGCCCCTACCAGTTCGTCGGCCGTACGCCGAACGAGTCGATCACGCTGCAGCGCAATCCGGACTTCTCCGGCGGCAAGCCCGGCGCGGCCAAGCTGGAGTTCCGCATCATCCCCGACGACCAGTCGATGGTCTCGGCGCTGAAGACCGGATCGGTCGATGTGGCGGTCTTCGACAACCCCGTGACGGCCAAGACCGCGACGTCGGACAAGGTCAAGGTCGACACCGTCTCCTCGCTGCAGTACCACGTGTTGCAGCTCCGGGCGGCGGCTCCGGTGCTGGCCAACGTCAACGCCCGGCTGGCGATCCAGTGCGCGATCGCCCGCAAGGAGGTGGTCGACTCCGCCGCGCTCGGTGCGGGCGACGTCACCGGCCCGATCACCTCCCCCGAGTTCAAGTCCGACCCGAATGCCCAGCCGTGCGCGACGCAGGATCTCGCGAAGGCGAAGGACTACCTGGCCAAGGCGGGCAAGCCCGGCGGATTCGCCCTCAACCTGATCACGTCGCAGGGCCTGTACTCGACCGCGGTGAACGAGGCCCAGAACGTCCAGGCCCAGCTCGGCAAGGTCGGCATCAAGGTCAACGTTCAGACGCTGGACTCGAACACCTATGTACAGAAGTGGCTCGCGGGAGACTTCGAGGCCGCCATCGCGCAGAACGGCGGCAGCGCCGACCCGAACACCATGTACGCCCGGTACTTCACATCCACCGGCAGCTACAACAAGGTGGCCGGCTACAGCTCGCCGGAGCTCGACAAGTTGTTCGCCGAAGGCATCGCCACCACCGACACGGCCAAGCGGCAGGCGATCTATAAGGAGCTGTCCGAGCAGCTGGTGAACAACGCGGCGTGGGTCTGGTTGTTCACGCCGAAGGAATTCATCGCGGTCAACACCAAGGTCAAGAACTTCGAGGCGCGCAGCGACGCGAGCCTGTCGACGCTCTGGAAAGCCTCGCTGTCCTGATGATGTACCTCCGTCACCCCATTACCCGACGGGTCGGTGAGGCCGTCCTGACGCTCGTGGGTGTGTCCGTACTGACGTTCGTGCTCCTCCGCGTTGTCCCCGGCAACCAGATCACCGCGTCGTACGGAACAGCTGCCGGTGAGCTGTCGCCGGAGCAGGTCCGGTCCCTCGAGGCGTACTACGGCCTCGACAAGTCGCTGCCGGTCCAGTACTTCGACTGGCTTCGCGGGGTCCTGACCGGCAACCTCGGCGTCTCCACCACCTCGCACGTCAGCGTGGCGCAGCTGACCGCGCAGGCGTTGCCGAACACCCTCGAACTGGCCGTGCTGTCGATCCTGGTCGGTCTCCTCCTGGGTGTGCCGCTGGGCGTGCTCGCCGCGAGCCGTCCGGGCAAGACCCGGGACAACCTCACGCAGTTGAGCAGTCTGCTGGCGTTGTCCGTTCCGTCGTTCCTGCTGGCCACCGTCCTGGCCAGCTGGCTGGCCAACAACTTCGGCTGGTACCCCAACGGCGAGGGATTCCGCACACTCGTCCAGGACCCCGGCCTGAACCTGCAGCAGATGATCCTGCCGGTCCTGGTGCTCGGCATCAGCATCGCTCCGCCCGTCCTGCAGACCACGCGGACAGCGATCCTGGCCATCCGCGCCGAGGACTACGTCCGCACGGCCCGGGCCAAGGGCGTGCCCGCACGACGCCTGCAAACCAGGCACATTCTGCGCAACGCCCTGATCCCGGTGGCGACGATGACCGGCCTGCAGTTCGGCTTCCTGCTGGGCGGCGCCCTGGTTGCCGAGCAGATCTTCGCTATCCCGGGGATCGGCCGGCAGGTCCTGCTCGGCCTCACCCAGAAGGAGTACGCCGTCGTGCAGAGCACCGTGCTGATCATCGCCACGATGTTCGTGCTGGTGAACCTGCTCACCGACCTCGTCTACCGCGTCGTCGACCCGAAGGCGCGGGTCCGATGAGCGCGGCGACCGAGCTGAACAACGTTCCCGACGTCCCGATCGACGCGACGCGGCGCACGCGCGCGTGGCTGTCGGCGTTCCGGACCCCGGCAGGCGTCGTCGGCGTGATCCTGATGCTGATCGTGCTCGTCGTCGCATTGCTGTCGCTGTTCGGCCTCACGCCGTACGACCCGGCGCACCAGAACGTCGCAGACTCGCTCAAGTCTCCCGGCTCGGGCCACCTGTTCGGCACCGACCAGTTCGGCCGGGACATCTTCTCGCGGGTCTCCTCCGGACTGGCGAATTCGTTGCGGATAGCAATCGTCTCGGTGGCCGCGGCCGCCATCTCCGGAACTGTGCTCGGCGTTCTCGGCGGCTACTACCAGGGAATCGTCGACCGCATCGTCGGCGTCGTCACCAACGTGCTTTTCGCCTTCCCGTCGCTGTTGCTGGCGCTCGCCCTGGCCGCGACGCTGAAGCGCAACTGGTTGACGGTCAGCCTCTCGATCGCCATCGTCTACCTGCCGATCTTCGCCCGCGTCGCGCGCGGGCCCGTACTGACGTTGCGCTCCGCCGACTACGTGCTGGCCTCGACCGCGATCGGCCGCAGCCGGTTCTCGACGCTGTTCGAGCACGTCCTGCCCAACATGCGCGGCATCCTGGTCGTCCAGATCACCCTGTCGCTGTCCTGGGCGATCCTGACCGAGGCCTCGCTGAGCTTCCTCGGCTTCGGTACGCCGCCGCCGGCCGCGTCGCTGGGTGGGATGGTGTACGACGCCCAGACGCTGTCCAGCGTTGCGCCGTGGATGCTGCTGTTCCCGGGCATCGCGCTGATCGTGGCAGTCATCGGTCTCAACCTGCTCGGTGACAGCCTCCGCGCCGCCCTCGACCCCAGGACCGGGGGCCGTCGATGACCGCACTCGGCGACGTCGTCGACCGGCTGCTCGGTCTCGGCGACGAGCGCCATCGGTCGGCCAGCGCGATCGTCGGAGTACGGATCGGCTCGAAGAGCCAGGTGGAGGCCGAAGGCTGGGCGGTGCTTCCGGGTCCCGGCGCCGCCGGTGTCCCGATGACTCGCGGGCTCG
This sequence comes from Kribbella pratensis, assembly GCF_004365355.1. Classification (GTDB taxonomy): domain Bacteria; phylum Actinomycetota; class Actinomycetes; order Propionibacteriales; family Kribbellaceae; genus Kribbella. The sequence continues at coordinate 238,284 of NZ_SODP01000004.1, forward strand.
CCCTCGACCTTGCCTCCGTCACAAAGGTTGCCTCGACGACCACGCTCGCCATGTGTTTGGTCGCGGAAGGTCAACTGGACCTCGACGCACCGGCCCGGCGGTATCTCCCCCACTTCATAGGCGAGGCGACCGTCGAACAGTTGCTGACGCACACAGCCGGGCTACAACCTTGGTGGCCGCTGTACTGCGAACCGGGCGACCGCGACGCTGCCCTGCACCGTGCGCAGGCAATCCCGCTCGCCGCCGCGGCCGGCACCACGTGGAGGTACTCCGACCTCGGACTGATCCTGGCCGGACTTGTCATCGAACGCATCACGACGCTCAACCAGGCGGAAGCCTTCCAGAAGTTGGTCGCCGAGCCGCTGGCTCTGACCGCTTCCTATGGCTCGATCCCCGCCGGGCAAGCCGTCACCAGCGCAGACAGCGACGCCTACGAGTTCCAGATGATCGCGACCGGCCGGCCGTACGCGGTTCCCTTCACCACTGAATCGTTTGACGGTTGGCGCCACCGAGTCCTCCGCGGTGAGGTCAACGACGGCAACGCCGCCCATGCGCTGGGTGGCGTCGCCGGTCACGCCGGTCTCTTCAGTACTGTCGACGATCTCCTGCGTCTGGGTGCCGCCCTGCAGAGTGGAGAGCTGTTCGGTCGTGAAGTGTTGGAGCGATTCGCACGACCGACGACTATTCAGCCTGATCAGGCGGTCGGATTTCGCCGGACTACTCAAGGACCGCTGACGTTGCTCCACCACGGCGGATTCACCGGGACCTTCTTCGCCCTCGGGGTCGAGCGTCCCGTCGTGATCGCCGGTGGTGCCATGCGTCTCTACGGCACCCTCGGCCCGCTGGGATCAGCAGTCCCCACGGATCGCCTGGTCACCGGCGCCGAGATCAACGCCTGCCTGCTGGACGGCGCCGTACAACTGCTCGATCAGTCCGCGACCGCGAGTGAGGAACGATGACCATCAGCCCCGCACCGGCTCGCGAGCTGGTTCTGAAGGTGCGCGACCTGTCGGTCACCTTCAGCACCTCGCGCGGCGAGGTGGAAGCCGTCCGCAACGTCAGCCTCGACGTCGCCGCTGGTGAGACGCTCGCGATCGTCGGGGAGTCCGGCTCCGGCAAGTCCACCCTGGTCGCGTGTGTGAACCGGTTGCTGGCCGACAACGGCCGGATCTCCGGCGGCACGATCATGCTCGACGATCTGGACCTCACCGCCGCGAGCGAGAAGCGTATGACCGCCATTCGCGGTAACCGCATCGGTCTGGTCCCGCAGGACCCGATGACGAACCTGAACCCGGTGATGAAGATCGGGGCGCAGATCGTCGAGGCACTCGAGGTCCACGGGTTGGCCAAAGGGCAGGCCGCTCGCACCGAAGCCATCCGGCTGCTCGGAGAGGCGGGCATCAGCGATGCCGAGGCGCGCTTCAACCAGTACCCGCATGAGTTCTCCGGCGGCATGCGCCAGCGGGTGCTGATCGCGATGGCGCTCGCGTGCCGGCCCGAAGTACTGCTGGCCGACGAGCCGACCTCAGCGCTCGACGTGACCGTGCAGCGCCTCGTCCTGGATCAGATGGGGCAGCTCGCCTCCGAGCTCGGCGCCGCAGTACTGCTGATCACGCACGACCTCGCGCTGGCCGCGGAGCGCGCCGATCGGGTCGCGGTCATGTATCGCGGCGAGATCGTCGAGACCGGTCCGGCCGCCGAACTCATCGCGGATCCGCAGCACGAGTACACCCGCCGCTTGCTCGCCGCCGCGCCGGGCATGGCCAGTGCGAAGGTCGCTTCGGTACGTCCTGCCGCCGGTGAGGCAGAGCGGGAGAACCTGTTGGAGCTGACCGGCGCCGTCAAGAAGTACCGCATCCGTGGCCGCCATGACCCGTTCGTTGCCGTCGACAACGTCGACCTGGTCATCCCGCGTGGACAGACCGTCGCGATCGTCGGTGAGTCCGGCTCCGGCAAGTCCACGACCGCGCGCCTCGCGCTGCGGCTCGAGGATGCCGACGGCGGCACCGTTCGCTACCGCGGAACCGACGTCTCGGCTCTGCGGGGCAAGGAGCTGATGGCGTTCCGCCGTTCCGTCCAGCCGGTGTTCCAGAACCCGTACGGCTCGCTCGATCCGCGGTACACCATCGGACAGGTCGTTGCCGAGCCCTTGCGCGTGCACAAGATCGGCGACGCCGCTACTCGTCGGAAAGCAGTGACCGACCTGCTGGACCAGGTTGCCCTGCCGGCCTCTTTCGCCGACCGCTACCCGCACGAACTGTCGGGCGGTCAGCGGCAACGCGTCGCGATTGCGCGCGCTCTCGCGTTGAACCCGGAGCTGGTCGTCATGGACGAGGCGGTCAGCGCGCTGGACGTGCTCGTCCAGGAACAGATCCTGGACCTGATGGTCTCGCTGCAGGACGAGCTCGGACTCTCGTACCTGTTCATCAGCCACGACCTGGCCGTCGTACGACTGGTGTCCCACCACGTCTACGTGATGAGCGCCGGACAGGTCGTCGAGTCCGGCGACCCGGACACGATCTTCCGGTCCCCGCGCGAGGAATACACCAAGCAGCTGATCGCCGCCATCCCCGGCCACACCCTCACCGCGGCCTAGCGGGCCAGATACCGCCGTACGTCGTCGGCGACCTGCGCGCGGCTGTCCAGCTCGTACTTGCGCAGGATCGTGCTGAGATGGGATTTCACGGTGTTGAGGCTGATCCCGAGCTCGGTGGCGAGCTGGTCGTTGTCGTAGCCCTCGACCAGCAGTAACGCCACGCCCTGCTGCGCGGGGGTGAGGGCGGTGAAGCGGCGCTCCGGGCCTTCGTCGACGTCCAGCATCATCTCGATCAGTTCGGACTGGGTCTGCTCGGCGGACCGGATCAGGGCTTCGAGGTGGACCCTGACGGCTTCGGCCATCTCGCCGGCTTCGAGCGCTTCGGCCGCCGTCGTACGCAACGAGGCGATCCGGTTCGAGAGGTACTCCATGACATGGTCGGAGGTGAGTACGTCGGGAGTGTCGTCGCCGGCCGGCAGCAGGCGCAGGGCATCGCGGTCTTCGACCTCGCGGTTCAGCACCCGGGCGACCATCTCGGCGAGCCACTCGAACGCGCGAACCGCGTTGTCGTCGTAGCTGTCCGGCTCGTAGCTCTGCATCGAGATCATCCCGTGCAGCTGGCCCCCGGGCCGGAAGAGCGGCACCGTGACGGCATCGGCCGACTGCTTGCCGGTGTCACCGCACGGTACGCCGGCATTGAGCACGGCGCCGTCGTCGTACGCGAAGCGGTAAGTCTGGCGATGCTTGAGCAGCCAGGCCGTCTGACCGTTCGGTCCGTAGGTATGCGTCGCCGGATCGTCGAACTTGCCGCCGTCGTAGCCGTACGGATAGCGCACCCGGTTCGAGCCCTGCAGGAATCCGACATAGAACGTGTCGACGCGGGCGAGCTTGCACGCAACGCCGCGGACATAGTCGTACAACCCATGATGGTCGGCGCGATCCAGCGCCTCGATCTTGTGGAACGCCTCACGCAGGATGATCGCCGTCTCGGCATCGAGCCGGAGAGCTCCCTCAGGTTTTCCGATCGGCATGTTCTCCCCCTTCCAGTATGCACCGCCTGCAGTGCCGCCCCGGACAAGTGATCTGGTTCACTTCGGTGGATATACATAGCATTCCTATGTATATTTGGAGGTGTGATTGCTACGGAGCTGACTCGGCTCGGCGAGGATGTCGTCGTCGCGTCGTCACGGTTGAGCCGGATGGCGACCCGCGACGTGAACACGCTGCCGCACGCCGCGATGCGCGTTCTCGGGCGGCTGGACGAGCTGGGACAGGCCCGGATCAGTGAGCTGGCCAAGGCCGACCGGTGTTCCCAGCCGACGATGTCCAACCTCGTCCAACGCCTGGAAGAGCAGGGTTGGGTCCGCCGTGCGGCCGACCCGGCCGACTCCCGCGCCAGCCTGATCAGCCTCACCGACGCCGGCCTCGCCGAACTGAACAGCGCCCGGCGGCAAGCCGGCGTCGCCCTGGCCTCCCGGCTTCACCAACTCTCCGCGACGGACCTCACCACCCTGGAGGCCGCGGTCGCCGTCATCCACAAACTCCTCACCCTCGAACCTCTGGAGGACACGCCCCGGTGAGCAACTCATCGTTCCTGAAGCAGCCCAAGTCCGTCTGGGCGGTCGCGTTCGCCTGTGTGATCGCATTCATGGGCATCGGCCTGGTGGACCCGATCCTCAAGCCGATCGCCGAGCAGTTGCACGCGAGCCCGTCCCAGGTCTCGCTGCTGTTCACCAGCTACATGGCGGTCATCGGTGTCGCGATGCTGATCACCGGCGCGGTCTCGAGCCGGATCGGCGCCAAGCGCACCCTGCTGATCGGCCTGGCCATCATCGTCGTCTTCAGCGCATTGGCCGGCATGTCCAACAGCATCGGCATGATCGTCGCCTTCCGGGCCGGCTGGGGCCTCGGCAACGCGTTGTTCATCGCGACCGCCCTCGCCACGATCGTGAACTCGGCAGCCGGCTCGGTCGCCGAGGCGATCATCCTCTACGAGGCCGCCCTCGGCGTCGGCATCGCGGCCGGACCGCTCGTCGGCGGTGAGCTCGGCACGATCTCGTGGCGCGGCCCGTTCTTCGGCGTCGCCGTACTGATGACGATCGCGCTGGCCGCGACCGCGTTCCTCCTGCCCGCCTCGCCGCCGGAAGCCCGCCGTACGTCGATCGTCGAGCCGCTGAAGGCACTGCGGCACCGGTCGCTGGCGACCGTGGCGATCACCGCCCTGCTGTACAACTTCGGCTTCTTCACACTGCTTGCGTTCACCCCGTTCCCGCTGGCCATGTCGGCGCGGCAGATCGGTCTGATCTTCTTCGGCTGGGGCCTGTGTCTCGCGTTCACGTCGGTGTTCGTGGCACCGCGGTTGCAGCGCCGGTTCGGCACACTGCCGGTCGCGATGACTGTGCTGCTCCTCTTCAGCGCGGACCTCGCGGTCATGGGTCTCTTCGCCCACCACAAGGCGGTGCTGGCAATCGGCGTCGTCGTGGCCGGTTTGTTCCTGGGCATCAACAACACGCTGATCACCGAGGCCGTCATGTCGGCCGCTCCGGTCGAGCGCGGCACAGCGTCCGCGGCGTACTCCTTCGTCCGGTTCTCCGGCGGCGCGGTCGCCCCGTGGCTGGCCGGGAAGCTCGGCGAGGAGTTCAACATCCAGCTCCCGTTCTACGTCGGCGCGATCGCCGTCCTCCTGGCGGTCGGGGTCCTGGCGACCGGCTGGAAGCCCCTGTCCCACCTCCGCGTCCCCACCACCCACTCCAAGGCCGAAGCCGAAGCCCTCACCACCGCCGACGCCTGACCCGCGAGCAGCCAGCCACCCCCAACGGCCCGCCCCGCCGGAGCTTGCCGGCTCGCCGCCCCCAGACTCACCCGCCGGAGCTTGCCGATTCGCCGCCCCCAGACTCACCCGCCGGAGCTTGCCGATTCGCCGCCCCCAGACTCACCCGCCGGAGCTTGCCGGCAAGTGACGCAGCACCTCGTCTACGGCCGCGGCCGCTACCTCGGCGGCAGGCGGTAACACTCGCGGGGGACGACACACGTAGCGGTGGGCTTGAACAAGTTATTGCCTGTTCAAGCCCACCACTACGTGTGGCAGCCCTCGGTTGTACGAGGGATACGGGCGCCGGCTGACTCGGCCTACTTGCAGGTCATTGGGCGAGGATCGACTGCAGGGCCTTGGTGAGGGTTGTGCGGGTAGCGGCGGGGAGCCCGGAGGTGAGGGTTGTGCGGATGGCGGCGGGGAGCTCGGAGGTGAGGTCCTGGATCTGGTCGACGACCGCGTCGTGACACTGGTGGGCGAGGTCCTTGCCGGCGGCCGTGAGCTCGCCGGAGCTTGCCGGTTGCCGTCCCCGACTCCGCTCCCGGCCCGCACTCCCGTTGCCACACCCGACCCGCCCAACCCCGCCCAAACCCCGACCCGCCCAACCCCGCCCAAACCCCAACCCGCCCAACCCCGCCCAACCCCCCAACCCCGCCCGAACCCGAACCCGCCCGAACCCGAACCCGCCCCAACCCGAACCCGCCCGACCCGGCCCCGCCCGACCCGCCCCCTCCCCACCCGGACTCACGACCCCAGCCCCTGACCCGGCGGAGATCGCTTCTCCGGCGGGTCCTCGCCTTGGCTCTCGACTGGCGGACCATACCAAACCGTATGGTATGTTTTTGGGGTGGTTACGCGGACTGAGTGGTTGGATGCGGGGCTCGAGTTGTTGGCGACCGAGGGGGCGCCGGCGATCACGATCGAGCGGTTGACCGATCAGCTCGGGGTGACGAAGGGGTCCTACTACCACCACTTCGGGAGTGCCGGCGGTTTCAAGGCGGCGCTCATGGAGTACTTCGAGGCGCAGTACACGACCCGGCTGATCGACACGATCGACGCCGAGGACGCGAAGCCGCGGGCGAAGTTGGAGCACTTGTTGCGGTTGGTGCTGGCTGATCCGGATAGTGCGGCGTTGGAGATTGCCGTGCGGGCGTGGGCCTTGCAGGATCCCGAGGTGCGGGCCGCGCAGGAGCGGGTGGACGAGGCGCGGACGGCGTACCTGAAGGAGCTGTGTCGTGGGCTCGGCGCCGACGTTGATCCGGACCGGTACGCGCAGTTGCTGTATCTGATTCTCATCGGGGCCGAGCAGGTGTTGCCGCCGGTCGAACGCACCGATCTGCGCGAGATCTACAACCTCACTCTCCGCCTGATCGATTAGAGGGAGCGAACGATGCCGACCACCCTGCATGAGCTCGACGACCTGATCCCGGTCGCGGACGAGATCGACGTGAAGACGGCGAGCGGGGACGTGACGCTCCGGGAGTTCGTCGCGGGTGCGCTGGGCCACAGTCCGTTGTGGGTCAAGGGATTGTTCGCCATGAGGATCGCAGTCGCGGCCGTACTGCGTCTCAAGACAGTCGCGCCCGACTCGCGACGGATCCGCCCCGAGACCGTGAGCTTCACGCCCGGCGAGAAGAACGCGTTCTTCACGGTCCTGCGCGGTGAAGAGGACCACTACCTGCTGCTGAAGGTCTCCGACAACCACCTGATCGGCTACCTCGCATTCATCACCGACAACCAGCGGCCGGCCAAGTTCCAGGTCGTCACCCTCGTGCAGTACCTGCGACCGGCCGGGCGGTTCTACTACAACCTGATCCGCCCGTTCCACCACCTCGTCATGCTCAGCATGTGCGGAGCCGGCAAGACGTCGCACGCCAAGCGGTGAGCGCCGCCGCCGTACCGACCACGACCAACGCCGACGCGAAGATCAACCCGAGCAGCCGCCAAGGAATCGCCAACGCAGCAAGGCCATAGGGCCCCGCCGCGATCCCAGCCAGCGCGGCGGCCGCAACCAGAGCTCCGAGCAGTACGCCGACCACCACGACCGTCGCGGACTCCACCACCGCAATCGCAACGACCTGCCCACGCGTCAGCCCGGCCATCCGCCCCAACGTGAACTCACGCCGCCGATCAGCCGTCGACATCACGACTGCGTTGACCACCGCGACGGCCGTGAAGATCCCCGCCAACCCCATCAACGCAGCGAACAACCCCGAGTTGCTCCGCTGCTGCGCCTCGCCCCGCGCCTGCGCCCACTCCTCAACAGTCTGACCCACCATCGTCGTACCAGGGGCGAGCTTGACCAGCGTCTCGGTGCGCCCACCGGCAGGCAGCAGGCTCCGCGGGATGAAGAAGTTCTCGCTGACATCAAGCGTCTCCGGCATGATCGCGACAACCTTCACAGCGATCCGTCTGTTGCCAAGAGCAACTTTGAGCACCGACCCGAGCTTGTAACCCTCCACCGCCATCCCTGGCCCGATCGCGATCGTCCGCCCGGTCAACCGATCCAGCGAACCCTTCCGCGGCCGCAGCTTGTGCGTCTGCTGGTACGCCGCCGCGTCGATCCCGATCGCCTCGGAGTACACCGCATTCTTCCCCCGCGTGACAACGATCGGTACGGCGGTCTGCGCGGACGCGGCCACGATCCCCGGCCCCGGCGCAACCGCATGATCGACGACGACATCCGCCGTGATCAGGCGTTCCTGCTCCACCCCGACCGCCTTCGCCAGCGAGCCGAACGTCCCCCACAGCCCCACAACCAGTCCGACGAGCACGATCAACGGCGCCGCGGTCGCCGCGCTCCGCCGTACCGCGTGCAACACGCCGGCCCGCGCCAGGTCAGCGATCAAGTTGCCACGGACAACGATCGCGGGAAGACGACCGACAAGCGGTACGACGACCGGACTCAACTGGCTCAGCGCGACCGACCCGCTGATCATTACGACCAGCCCGATCATCAACCCGGCAACGAGATCCCGCGCCGCCTGTGCCGCGATCACCAGCACCACCGTGCCGAACGCAGCCGACAACCCCCAGAACCATCGCCACCCCGTCATCACCCGCCGTGCGGCCGACCCCTCCACGACCGCCTCGAGCGCACTGATCCGTGAAGCCCGCCAGGCCGCCGCGAGTACGCCGGCCAGCGCCGTACTCACGCCCACGATCATCGCCGCCCACACCGCACCCTGATCCCACGGCGCCGCGAACCAGCTCGGCAACATCCCCAACTGCACGAGCAGCCACGACTGCGCCCATGTAGCGACCACACCGAGAGGCAGCCCGACCACACTGCCCGCCAGCCCGAGCAGTCCAGCCTCGGTGACCACCATCAGACACAGATAGCCCCGCTGCGCCCCGACGAGCCGCAGCAGCCCGAACTCCCGCCGCCGCTGCACAGTCATGAAGCCGAACGTCGTACTGACGATGAACACGCTCAGGAAGACAGCCAGCATCACCGACATCCCCAGCAAGGTCGCGGCGCCGACGTACCCCTCCCGGACCTGGGCGCGCTGGTACACCGACAGCCCGGTCGGCAGCACGGGCCGATCCGTCGCAGCCAGCATCTGCAACCCGGACTGCACCAGCCCGACCCCTAATGCGACCGCAACCACCGCGCCGGCGAACAACTGCCACCTGGTCCGCAGCGCTCCCACAGACAACCTCAGCATGCGCCCAGCCAACCTGCTCCGACCGCAGCAGCACTCTGGCCTCAGCACCCGATCGCAGGTAGCCCGTGCGCTACCTCAGCACCTGCACCAGCGCAGCGACATCCTGCTGGTCGATCTCACGCGCACCTATCAGTGCCTGCATCAGCAACCCGTCCAGGGCAGCGACCAGCAAGGTCGCCTTCTGCGGATCCGCGGTGAACGTACGGGCGATCTCCGTCAACGGCTCCAACCACGCTCCAGCCGTTTCGCGGAGCTCCGGCCGCCGCGCGGCGTACAGATAGAGCTCGTACAGCGCGAGCGTCCGGCCACGCCGCCGTACGACGCTGTGCTCGATCAACCGCGCCAGCTCATCGGCCGGGCGCGCGCCGAGCTCGCTGCCCCGTCCGTGCAGTTCGACGGCGAGATCGTCGGCGGCCGATCGGAGGGCCGCGACGAGCAGATCGTCCAGCGTCGGGAAGTGGTAGGTGATCGAAGCGACCGACACATCGGCCGCGGCAGCCACCGCGCGATGGCTGACACCTGCGACTCCGTCGCGTTCGATGACGGTCAAGGTCGCGCGCAGCAACTCGCTCCGCCGCTGCTCACCGCGCAGCCGCCGACCGTCCGCAACCCTCCTGACCTGCACGAACAGCAAACTATCAGGACGTCTGTACGGATTGTTTTTGGTGCCCGGAATCGCGAGATCGACCGGTTTTCCCGTCTTAGGCTCGGATTTCGTGGCCAACGATTTGAGTACTGCGATGCGGCGCGCCTTGAAGCGTGCGGACGACGGCAAGACCCTCGACCCGGCGGAGGCGGAGGTGCTGCTCGGCGCGAGTGGCGACGCGCTGACCGCCCTGATGGCGACCGCGGCCCGCGTCCGCGACCAGGGCCTGGCCGACGCCGGCCGGCCCGGCGTCGTCACGTACTCGAAGAAGGTCTTCATCCCGCTCACCCGCCTCTGTCGGGACCGCTGCCACTACTGCACGTTCGCGACGACGCCGGGCCGGGTGCACGCGCCGTACCTCTCGCCGGACGAGGTGCTGGAGATCGCGCGGCAGGGCGCGGCCCTGGGCTGCAAGGAGGCGCTGTTCACGCTGGGCGATGCGCCCGAGGACCGGTGGGACGCAGCGAAGCAGTGGCTGGAGGAGGCTGGGTACGACAGCACGCTCGACTACGTACGGGCGATGGCGATCCGGGTCCTCGAGGAGACCGGCCTGCTGCCCCACCTGAACCCGGGCGTGATGTCGTGGCAGGACCTGCAGCGGTTGAAGCCGGTCGCGCCGAGCATGGGGATGATGCTCGAGACCACCTCGCGCCGGCTGTTCGAGGAGAAGGGCCAGCCGCACTTCGGGTCGCCGGACAAGGACCCCGCGATTCGGCTGCGGGTGCTGGAGGATGCCGGGCGGTCGAACGTGCCGTTCACGACCGGGCTGCTGATAGGGATCGGCGAGACACTGCCCGAGCGGGCGGACTCGATCTTCGCGCTGCGCAAGGTTGCCCGGCAGTACAACGGGATCCAGGAGGTCATCATCCAGGGGTTCCGGGTGAAGCCGGACACCGCGATGCGCAACGACGCCGACGTACCGCTGGACGAGTGGCTGGCCGCGATCGCGGTCACGCGGATCGTGCTCGGGCCGCGGGTACGGGTACAGGCGCCGCCGAACCTCGTCGACCTCGCCGAATGCCGTGCGCTGCTCGACGCCGGCGTGGACGACTTCGGTGGGGTCTCGCCGTTGACGCCTGACCACGTGAACCCGGAGCGTCCGTGGCCCCAGATCGACGACCTCGCCACGGTCACCGCCGACGCGGGATTCGTACTGCACGAGCGGCTGACGGCGCACCCGGAGTACCTGCGCGAACCGTGGTTGGACCCGCGCCTGATCTCCCACGTCGAGGCTCTGGTCGATCCCGCGACCGGTCTGGCGCGTGAAGAGGCAAAGCCCGTCGGCCTGCCGTGGCAGGAGCCGGACGGCGGCTGGGACAGCGTCGGGCGAACCGACCTCCACACGGCGATCGACACCGAGGGCCGTCGCACCGAAACCCGCTCGGACTTCGACGCCGCCTACGGCGACTGGGACGTACTACGAGAGGACGTCGCGGCGCGACGCGCGGCAGAAGCAGCGGCAACTGTCGGAACGACGGCCGGGGCGGCAACTGCCTCACCCGAGCGGATCTCCGCGGAAGTGAAGGCAGCGCTGGCCGCCGCTGAACGGGACCCGGCCGGGCTGTCCGACGCCCAGGCACTCACCCTGATGACGGTCACCGGACCGGCGCTCGACCAGCTTGCGCGGATCGCCGATGAGTTGCGGAAGGCAACGGTCGGGGACGACGTCACCTACGTGGTGAACCGGAACATCAACTTCACCAACGTCTGCTACACCGGCTGCCGGTTCTGTGCGTTCGCCCAGCGGCGCACCGACGCCGACGCCTACTCGCTGTCGATGGACGAGGTCGGCCAGCGCGCCGAGGAAGCCTGGGTCATCGGCGCCACCGAGGTCTGCATGCAGGGCGGTATCCACCCCGACCTCCCCGGTACGGCGTACGCCGACCTCGTCCGCGCGGTCAAGGATCGCGTTCCGCAGATGCACGTCCACGCGTACTCCCCGATGGAGATCGTGAACGGCTCGGTCCGCACCGGCCTGTCGATCGAGGAGTTCCTGATCTCGGTGAAGGAGGCCGGCCTGGACAGCATCCCGGGGACCGCGGCCGAGATCCTCGACGACGACGTCCGCTGGATCCTCACCAAGGGAAAGTTGCCCACGGCAAACTGGATCGAGGTGATCAGCACCGCGCACAAGGTTGGTCTGCCGTCCAGCTCGACGATGATGTACGGCCACGTCGACGCGCCGCACCACTGGGTCCAGCACCTGCGCACGATCGCCGCGGTCCAGGACCAGACCGGTGGTTTCACCGAGTTCGTCCTACTGCCGTTCATCCACCAGAACTCGCCGATCTACCTGGCGGGAGTCGCGCGCCCGGGTCCGACGTACGACGAGAACCGGGCGGTGCACGCGATGGCGCGGATCATGCTGCACGGGCGGATCGACAACATCCAGTGCTCGTGGGTGAAGCTCGGTGTCGACGGCTGTGTCGCCGTGCTGAACGGCGGCGTCAACGACATCGGCGGCACGCTCATGGAGGAGACCATCAGCCGGATGGCCGGCTCCAAGCACGGTAGCCGCAAGTCGATCGCCGAGCTCACCGCGATGGCGACCGCTGCCGGGCGACCGGCCCGGCAGCGCACCACGACGTACGGCGAGGTCCCGGCCCGCCCGTCGCTCGAACTGGCCTGATCACTGCACCGGGTCGAGGTCGACGGCATGCGTACGCCGCTTGGCCCCGACCCGGTGACCGATGGTGACGAGCAGGAACCCGACGGCATAGATCCCGGCGGTGACGCCGAGGTAGCCGAACGGCAAGGCGTCAGGGTCGGCCGGGAAGGCTTGGTGACTGTCGCCGACCCACGACCTCAGCAGGTAGAGCGTCTGGAATGTGAAGCAGTAGGCGAAGATCGCGATGTACGCGACGTACGCGGCGAGCCGGTTCCGCAGGAAGAATCCGAGCGGGAAGGCGAACAAGATGGTGGCGGCGGCAATCATGGGAAATCCCTTCTCGAGTAGCTGACTCCCCCACGGTCGCGTTCGCGGGCGGCGTACCGCATCGGTGCTGTCGCCGGACCTTGCCCGTGGACAGCCGCTACGTGCTGGCACTGGTGCGCAAGCGGCGGTCCGCGGTCATCATGTGGATGTGCTCCGGCGTCGGCGTCTGGTCGTCGCCGCGACGGTCTTGTTCGTCGCGGCCGCAGCCCTACGCGCGGCACTCGCCTACGGGCCGCCCTCGATCGGGCAGCCGGCCGACTGGCCGCTCACCAGCGCTCTGTTGCTGCCAGCGCTGCTGCTCGGTTGGCTGGTCGTAATACGGGCTCCGGCGAGTCCCATCGGACCGGCGCTGGCGCTGACCGCGACGATGCCTGCACTTGTCTTCACTGTCGAGGACTGGGGTATGACGGCACGGACCTCGACACCGTGGCCGGCGGCATCCGTAGTCGACAAAGTCGCGGTAGGGGCCTGGCCGTGGCTGTTCCTCGGCTTCGTCACGCTGGTCCTCCTGTTCCCGGACGGTCTACTGCCCGGCCGGCATTGGCGGTGGATCTGGGCTGCGATGCCGGTCTCGGCAGCTCTGGTGAACTTCGTCGTCGCCCGGGAAGACGCCGCGCGAACCGAGACCACGCCGGCACGGGCAGTCCTGATCGTCATCGCATTTGCGACGTTCCTGGCCAGCTTGCTCGCAGCCGCGTCCAGCCTGGTCGTGCGGTACCGACACGGCGATCAGCTCACCCGGCAGCGGCTGCGCTGGCTGATGGCTGCGGCCGTCGCGGTACCGATCCTGCTCGGCCTCAGCTGGCTGGCGAGCGCATTGGGTGCTCCCGGGACCTTGGCCTACACGTGGTTCCTGATCGCCATGCTCGTCCTCGTGCCAGGCGCGATCACGGTCGCGATCCTGCGGCACGACCTGTTCGACATCGATCGGCTGCTCGGCGCGACCGTCAGCTGGCTCGTGACGACTCTGATCTCCGCAGGCGTTTTCGCAGCCGTGGTTCTCGCGATCGGTGGGTTCTTCCCGGACCGGGTCGGCATCACTACCGCGGCCTTCGCGACCGCGCTGGTCCTGCTTCCCGTCTACCACTGGATCCATCGCACGGTCGGCCGAGTGGTCGATCCGGATCGCACGGTCGCGCTGGCCCGGATCCGCGACTTCGTACGGCGGGTGCGTGACGGCGAGGCGGAGCCGGAGCAGATCGAGGCCGTACTGCGCTCAGCGCTCGACGACCCCGGCCTGCGGGTCCTGCTGCGACGACCCGGGTCGGAACTCGAGCCGCCCGACGGCGCGATCCCGTTGCAGACCGGCGATTCCGTGGTCGGCGCGCTCGTCCTCGGTACGACGTCCGCGCGGCGAGTCCGGCGAGCACGGGAAGCCGTCGTCGAAGCCCGGCTGCCGATCGAGGTCAGTCGGCTGCAGCTCGAACTGCGTGAGGCGTTGACCGAGGTTCGGACCAGCCGCGCCCGGCTGATGGACGAGGTGAACGCCGAGCGGCATCGCCTGGAGCGCGATTTGCACGACGGCGCGCAGCAGCGGTTGATCGCGATCGGGATGCGGTTGCGATCCGTGCAGTACCAGCTCGAGCCCGGCGTACCGGCGTACCGCGAGCTGGATGAGGTCGTGGACACGCTCGAGGACACTGTCGCGGAGCTGCGGCGGATCGCGCATGGGGTTCGGCCGAGCCGGCTCGACGACGGTCTCGCGGTGGCGCTGCGTCACCTGGTCGCGGACAGTGCCCTGCCGGTCGATCTCGTCGTACCCGAACTGGACGTGGGCGAGAGCGCAGCGACAACGGTCTACTTCACTGTGGGTGAGGCGATCGCGAACGCATTGAAGCACGCGCGGGCGACCCGGATCTCGATCTCGGTCGGACTGACGGATCAGGTACTACGCGCGGTGGTGCGCGACGACGGCGTGGGTGGAGCCAAGGAAGGGTTCGGATTGACGTCATTGCGAGACCGGGTCGCCTCGGTCGGCGGGGAGTTCACCGTGGACAGCCCGCCCGGGGCCGGGACCTCGATCACGGTGGAGATCCCGTGCGCATCGTGATCGGCGAGGATTCCGCCTTGTTTCGTGAGGGTTTGAGCCGCCTGCTCACCGAGAACGGCCACGACGTCGTCGGTACGGCGGACGCGGCCGACGAGTTGGTCGACGTGGTTCGCGCGGCGGATCCCGATCTGGCCATCATCGACGTACGGATGCCGCCGACGATGACGGACGACGGCGCGCGGGCGGCCGTGATCCTGCGGGTGGAGTCGCCGGCGCGGCCGATCCTGATGCTGTCGCAGCACATCGAGACGCGTCACGTCGTCGGACTGGTCGGCACCGGCGGGTTCGGGTATCTGCTGAAGGATCGGGTCCTGCGCGTCGGGGACTTCCTCGACGCGATGCGCCGGGTAGTGGACGGCGGCTCCGCACTCGACCCGGCCATCGTCGCGGCGCTGGTGACGCCGACGCGTATCGACGATCCGGTTGCCGCCCTGTCAGCGCGGGAGCGTGAAGTGCTCGCGCTGGTGGCTGAAGGACGCTCGAACAGCGCGATCGCCGCGCACCTCGTGCTCGCCGAGCGGACGGTCGAGAGCCACATGCGCAGCATCTTCCAGAAGCTCCGCATCGACGAGGCGCCGGACACCCACCGCCGGGTGCTCGCCGTCCTCACTCAGCTGCGTCAGTGAGGATCTTGACAAGTGGTTAGTTGTTGCAGAAGGCAACATCTGCACGGAAAGTGAGGGAACTTTCACTGAGCGTCGCCTACTTCAAAGGCAATGCAAATGTTTGAACCGGATGATTCCCGGTACTAGCGGCCCCATGCCAACGTTGCCTTGTCGGCGACGGACGGGTCGCCGGCAACGGGTCCAGGTGGTTTCCCGACGAGCTCCCGTCCGCGACCGGACTGCACCTCCCCTGCCGGCCTCGGAATGAGCATCGGGCCCACCCTCCTTCGGGCCACTTGCCCTCTCGGGGCAACAGCAGGACGCCGGCCGTGCCGGTCGGGCGTTGGTCGCCAGTGAGGTGGCGACCAACGTCCGGCACGGTCGGCGTTTTTATGTGGAGACTTCCTCGCCGTACTGGTGCTGCTGGGGACCAGTACGGCGGGGAAGTTCCGTTTCCGGGGTCTGCCGGGTTCCGGTCTGCTAGTAGGGGTAGGTGTCGTCGCGCCGGGTCGGGTCCAGGTCCCACAGGGAGAACTCGACCACCTTGTGCGATTCCTCGCCGCCGCCGGGGATCAGCCCGAACGACTCGTACTCCTTCGAGCCGAGTCCGTCCAGGTAGCAGAGCAGCTCGAACGCCGACTGCGCGTCCTCGATGTCGTCGATCACTTCGTCGTTCTGCGCCTCGTCCGCGCGGCTCCGTACGTACTGCACGAAGGCCTCCGGGTCGGTCACCACGTAGTCGTAGCGCGCCTGATAGCTGAGCCGGACGCCGTCCTCCGGCAGCAGCGGCTCCCCCAGCTCCTCGAGATCGTCCAGACCACCGCCCTCGACGATCTCGCGGTAGTCCGCCGGGTCGTCGAAGTCGTCCGGTCCCAGCGGCAGGTCGTCCAGCTCGTCGGGGTCGTACGAGTCGATCCCGAGGAAGATGTCGCCCCAGCCACGTTCGTGCACCGCGTCCGCGAGCGCCCGGGCCTGGACCCGGACGTTCTCGATCGCGCCGGTGGCCCGCAGGTCGTGCAGGTCCAGAGCGTCGGCTTGCTCAAGCAGTACCCGGGCGAGTTCGCGGGCGGCCTCGGCAGCCGACGCGGGTTCGATCGACTCACTCATGCTGTGACGGTACAACCATCGGCACCTCCACTGCCGAGCCCGGTACTCCGAACGCGTCGACCAGCTCCACCGCGGCAGGCCGGACGGCCGCGCACAACTCGTTGACCAGCGCCGTGATCGCCTTCGACCGACCCGCCGACAGGCGCCCATGCTCGAGGTACCACGCGCGCTCCGCCTCGATCGTCGCCAGCGCATGCAGGTCGTACAGGTCGCGCAGCCGCTGTTTGATCTCCTCCGGGGCATCCCGCACCGCCGCCTGGAACGCTTCGAGGACGACCCGGTCGACATGCGCGCGCCCGGCCGCGATCACGTGGTCCTGGCACCGGTTGAACACGTCGAACGGCTCATCGCCCGCATCGATACCGGCCTTCAACCGCCGCGCGACGCCGGACAACATGTGCTCCTCGCGGAACCGCAGCAACCCCGAGTGGTACGCATCGTCGCGCAACCCCGCATCCGGATCCGCCGCATCACTCCGATTCGGTACGACGTCCCGCAGCCGCTCGATCACCGGTCGGAGCGCAGCCTTCTCGACCGCGATCTCGACCGCCTGCGCCGCGATGAACCGCGCCGTACCGAGTGGATCGAGCTTTCCGAACGACTCCCGGTAATCGGTCAGCAGACCCTTAGCTACCAACTGGAGGAGGACCGTGTTGTCGCCCTCGAACGTCGTGAACACATCGGTGTCCGCCTTCAACGTGGCCAACCGGTTCTCCGCCAGGTAACCGGCGCCGCCACACGCCTCGCGGCACATCTGGATCGTCTCGGTCGCATGCCACGTCCCGAGCGCCTTCGTGCCGGCCGCCTGCGCCTCCAACGCCCGTCGATCGTGCTCGTCGCGATCGTCGTTGAACACCCGCGCGAACTCCTCGACCAGCTCGGCCTGCGCGAAATGCAACGCATACGTCCGCGCGAGCAACGGCAACAACCGCCGCTGGTGCATCCGGTAGTCGAGGAGCACCGTTTCCTCGGCCTTACCCGGAGCGCCGAACTGACGCCGCTGATCGCCGTACCTGATTGCGATCGTCAGGGCGACCTTGCTCGCGTTGATCGCCGCGCCGCCGACCGACACGCGTCCTTGCACGAGGGTCCCGAGCATCGTGAAGAACCGTCGGTCCGGGTTCTCGATCGCGCTGGTGTAGTTGCCATCGGCATCGACTTGGGCATAGCGGTCCAGCAGCGCATCCCGCGGCACCCGTACCTGGTCGAACACGATCCGCCCGTTGTCGACGCCGTTCAGCCCGAGCTTCGGTCCGCAGTCCGACAACCTCACGCCCGGCAGCGGCGTACCGTCCTCGGCACGGATCGGCACCAGCAGGCAGTGAACACCATGACTCTCACCGCCGACGACAAGCTGCGCGAACACCGCCGCCATCCGCCCATGCCGCGCCGCGTTACCGATGTAATCCTTCCGTGCCTCGTTCGTCGGCGTATGAACGACGAACTCTCCCGTTGTTTCGTCGTACGTCGCCGTCGTGCCGAGCGCCTGAACGTTCGACCCGTGACCGGTCTCCGTCATGGCGAAGCAACCGAGCAACCGCCCGCTGACCGCATCCGCCAGATAACGCTCGTGGTGCTTCTCCGTCCCGAGATGCAGGATCGCGCCGGCGAACAGGCCGAACTGCACACCCGCCTTCACCATCAGCGAAAGGTCACCGAAGGCCAGCGTCTCGAAGCCCGCGATGAACCCGCCGAGATCACCCTCACCTCCGTACTCCTTCGGATACCCACGCGCCGGCAGCCCGTCCGCCGCCGACTCCAGCAACAACTCGAGCACCTTGTCCCGGTACTCGTCCCGCGGCAACCGCACCGCCAGATCCGCCAACTCACCGTGCGCGGCCAACCTGTCCCGCACAACGTCCCGCGCCGCCTTGTACGGCCCGTCCAAGTAGTCCCGCATCCCCGATGTGCTCATGTCCTTAACTTATGCGGATTGCCAACCGCGATCCGTCATCGGTTCGTAACTGTGGAGAACCTGGCACCAATCCGCAGGTGCGGCGGTATGGTGTCTGCTGTGCCGAACTTGCGGGTTAGTGAGGCGGCGGCCCTTTTGGGGGTCAGCGACGACACGGTTCGGCGCTGGATCGATCAGGGGCGGTTGCCGTCGAAGCAGGAGAGCGGCCGCATGGCCGTCGACGGGCAAGCGCTCGCCGCGTTCGCCCAGGAGCTGGCCGACTCCCCGGAGCCCGGCCACACCACCGCCGCCTCGGCGCGCAACCGGATGCGGGGGATCGTCACCCGGGTGCTGAAGGACGGCGTGATGGCCCAGGTCGAGATGCAGGCCGGGCCGTTCCGCGTCGTGTCGCTGATGAGTCGTGAGGCAGCGGACGAGCTCGGCCTGGAGCCTGGGGTGGTAGCCGTCGCGTCGATCAAGTCCACCCATGTCGTCGTCGAAATACCGGAGGCCTGATGTTCCGCCGTACCGCGCTCGCCGCCCTCGCCACAGTTGCCGCCCTCACCATGGCCGGCTGTGGCGACGACAGCCCGGCCGCGTCGTCCGCGCCTTCGAGCAGCTCGAGCAGCACGCCCACAGTGTCCGGCACCATCACCGTGTTCGCGGCCGCGTCGCTGACCGGCACGTTCACCCAGCTGGGCAAGGACTTCGAGGCCGCGCATCCCGGCACGAAGGTCACCTTCAACTTCGCCGGCAGTTCCGCGCTCGCCAAGCAGATCAACGAGGGCGCGCCCGCGGACGTCTTCGCCTCCGCGGCGCCGAAGAACATGGGCGACGTGAAGGACAAGGGCACGCCGACCAACTTCGTTAGCAACACCCTCGAGATCGCCGTACCGAAGGGCAACCCGGGCAAGATCACCGGCCTGAAGGACTTCGCCGACAAGAACAAGAAGATCGCGCTCTGCGCCGTACAGGTTCCGTGTGGTGCGGCGGCCGACAAGGTGTTCAAGGCGACCGGCATCACCGCGCAGCCCGACAGCCTCGAGCAGGACGTGAAGGCCGCGTTGACCAAGGTCGGTCTCGGTGAGGTCGACGCCGCGCTCGTCTACAAGACCGACGTACTGTCCGCCAAGGACAAGGTCGAGGGCATCGAGTTCCCTGAAGCGAGCAAGGCCGTGAACGAATACCCGATCGCCACGCTGACCAAGGCTCCGAACGCTGCCGGCGCCCAGGCGTTCGTCGACTACGTCCTGTCCGACAAGGGCAAGGCAGTCCTGAGCGCAGCCGGCTTCTCCGCACCGTGAGCCGCCGTGGCAGGAGCACGACCGGGCGACTGCCCCTCGTACTCCTGCTGCCTGCTCTGGTCGGACTGGCGTTCCTGCTCGTCCCTCTGATCAGTCTGCTCGTCAAAGCACCTTGGTCGACGCTGCCGGCGAAGCTGCACAGTGCTGACGTCTGGCAGGCGCTGAGGCTGTCTCTGGTGTGCGCTACGTCTGCGACTGCGCTATGTCTGGTGCTGGGTGTTCCGCTGGCGTGGTTGCTGGCTCGCGGCGGGCTGCCAGGGCGTAGCTTGATCCGCGCGCTCGTGACAGTGCCTCTAGTGCTGCCACCGGTGGTTGGCGGCGTCGCACTGTTGCTGGTGCTCGGGCGGCGCGGTCTGGTCGGTCAGTACCTGGACTCCTGGTTCGGGATCTCTTTGCCGTTCACAACTGCGGGTGTGATCGTGGCAGAGGCGTTCGTGGCGATGCCGTTCCTGGTGATCTCCGTGGAGGGCGCACTGCGTGCCGCCGACCCGCGGTACGAGGAAGCGGCCGCAACACTCGGCGCAGGCCGTTGGACGACGTTCCGCCGAGTGACGCTGCCGTCTATCGCGCCCGGGATCGTTGCAGGGACTGTGCTGTGCTGGGCGCGCGCACTGGGCGAGTTCGGCGCCACGATCACCTTTGCCGGCAACTTCCCGGGCCGTACGACGACTATGCCGCTGGCTGTCTACTTGGCATTGGAGACTGATCCGGATGTGGCCGTCGTACTGAGTCTCGTGCTGCTGTTGGTCTCTGTCGTCGTACTGGCGTCTCTGCGCGAGCGCTGGATCAGCGGGCTGCAATGACTCTGTACGCCGACCTGCATGTGACGCGTGGTTCGTTCACGCTGTCCGTCGACCTGACTGTGGAGCCAGGTGAGGTAGTCGCACTCCTCGGCCCCAACGGCGCCGGCAAAACCACTGCGCTCCGTGCGATCGCCGGACTGCTCGCGCTGGACGGCGGACGCATCGCACTGGACTCCTCTGTCTGGGATGAGCCGCCGCGCACCTTCCGTACGCCCGACCGGCGACCGATCGGCGTCGTCTTCCAGGACTACCTGCTCTTCAACCACATGAGCTGCCTGGAGAACGTTGCGTTCGGCCTCAGAGCCCGCGGCGTCGAGAAGCAGACCGCCCGAGCAGAAGCTGCCCGTTGGCTAGAGACCGTTGGACTGTCGGAGTACGCCGGTGCGCGGCCTCGCGCTCTATCCGGCGGCCAGGCCCAACGCGTGGCCCTGGCCCGTGCCCTGGCGACCGACCCCGAGCTGTTACTGCTCGACGAACCACTCGCCGCCCTGGACGCCAGCACCACACTCCACGTACGAGCCGAACTGGGCCAACATCTCCGCCGCTTCGAAGGCCGCACACTCCTCGTCACCCACGACCCGCTCGACGCCATGGTCCTAGCTGACCGCCTGGTCATCATCGAGAACGGCCAGGTAGTCCAAGAGGGCAAACCCACCGAGGTAGCCCACCGCCCCCGCACCAGCTACGTAGCCCAACTAGTGGGCCTGAACCTTTACCGAGGCACAGCAACCGGCACCACCGTCAAGCTGTCGGCCGGCGGCACCATCACCCTCGCCGAACCAGCCACCGGCCCGGTCCACGTCGCCTTCCCACCCACCGCGGTCAGCCTCTACCCCACCGCCCCCGCCGGCAGCCCCCGCAACACCTGGCCCGCAGTAGTAACAGGCATAGAACAACACGCCCACACAGTCCGAGTCCGCCTCAACGCCTCCCCCACCGGCCCAGCCGACCTCCTCGCCGACATCACCCCCGCCGCCGTAGCCGACCTCCACCTGGCCCCCGGCCAACCCCTCCAAGCCACCCTCAAAGCCACCGAGGTCCACACCTACCCGGTGTAAGAACGCCGACCTGCGAACGTGCGAAGGAGCTTCGCACGAGATAGCGCGCATCAGGTTACGGGTTGTGATGGCATCGGGACGGATTGACATGTTGTTACGGGCGGATTCACGCTCAGGGTGCGCAGTACGGTAACGAAGAGTGTTTAGTTACTCACTCGTAGTGTGTGGATTCTTCACACGAGAGTGATGACATCGTGCACTACGCCGAGCCCTAGGACGGCGCCCAAGATGTGCCGGGGCACCACGAAAGGGGGTCGGACAGTCATGCATGAGAGTTACGAGTTCTATTGCCTTGCGGATCGGCGGTTCTACGAGACGCCGGCCAATCGCGGTGCTCAGCATCCGGATTTCGCCATCGCCGGGCGGGCGGTGCCGGACGGGTGGCGGCATGTGCCGGGTGAGCAGTGGATGCACTACGCGCCCGACAATCTCCGGCTGCCCGCGCAGGGGTGGAAGATCCACGTGTCGGCGCGGTTGCAGGACGTGGAGCAGACGCTCGAGGCGGTGTGGGAGTACTGCGTCCCGCGCGGCATCGCGTTCAAGTTCCTGCGCAACGAAGCCGTCCTGGTGATGGTCAACTCGAAGGCTGCTCCCCGCGGGTCGAGCGGCAAGCTGGTGACGATCTACCCGGCCGACGACGCGCAGCTCGAGCTCGTGCTCGGGGAGCTCAACGAGATCCTCGCCGGCGTCGAAGGCCCTTATATCCTGAGCGATCTGCGCTACGCCGAAGGTCCGCTCTTCGTCCGGTACGGCGCATTCGTCAGCCGGCACTGCCTGTCCCCGTCAGGCGAACGGGTCCTCGCCATCGAAGATGCCCAGGGCAACCTTGTCCCGGACCACCGCGGCCCGACCTTCGTCACGCCGCCGTGGATCACGCTGCCGGACTTCCTGCAGCCACACCTGGACGCGCGCAACTCGGTCACCACGAACGACCTCGCGTACACGATCGACGGCGTCATCCAGTTCTCGAACGGCGGCGGCGTGTACGTCGGCCACCACAACGAGACCGGCGACCGCGTCGTGCTCAAGGAAGGTCGTCCGTACGCCGGGCTCGACATGGCCGGCCGGGACGCGGTCGCGCGGATCGCCCACGAGCGCGACATCCTCGAGCAACTCGACGGCCTCGACGCCGTACCGAAGACGCACGACTACCTGCAGCTGGGTGAGCATCACTTCCTCGTGCAGGAGCACATCGACTCGGTGTCGCTGCAACGCGAGCTCGTCCGGCGGTATCCGCTGACCCACCCGGATGCGACCGAGGCCGACAAGGCGGAGTACGCCGAATGGGCGGCCGCGATGATCGCCAAGGTCGGCGAGGCCGTGGGACAGCTTCACGAGCGCGGTGTCGTGTTCTGCGACCTGCATCCGGACAACCTGCTGCTCGACGCGAACGGCAAGCTGACGCTGATCGACTTCGAGGTCGCGACCAAGGCCGAGGACCAGGCCCGTTCCACGCTCGCCCACCCCGGGTACGCCGCTCCGCAGGACCGCCAAGGCGTCGACGTCGACCGGTACGCGCTCGCCTGCATCGCGCTCGGCATTTATGCGCCCCAGGCAACCATCTTGCTGAACCTCCATCCGGGCAAGGCGTTCCAGCTCGCCGACATGATCGCCGATACCTTCCCGGTGCCGCGGGCCACGCTCGACGAGGCGGTCAAGACCATCGTCGGCCCGGGCAAGACGCACGACCCGGCGATGGTCGACCTGGCGCTGCCCGGCGAGGCCGAGTGGACCGACGTACGCGACGCGCTCACCAAAGCCATCGTCGCCAGCGCGACGCCGGAACGCACCGACCGGCTGTTCCCCGGCGACATCGCACAGTTCCGCGACGGCGGCGGCATCGACCTCGCGACCGGTGCAGCCGGCGTGCTCTACGCGCTGAGCAAGACCGGCGCCCGGTTCCCGCAGTATGACGAATGGCTGCGCAAGCGAGCCGTCGACACCGAGACCGGCCCGGGCCTGTACGACGGCCTCCACGGTGTCGCGCATGTGCTCGAGGACCTCGGCTACCGGCAGGACGCGCTCGACCTGGTCGACCGTACGCTCGCCGACGACTGGAGCTCCCGCGAGCTCGGACTGCACTCCGGCCTCGCCGGCATCGGTCTGAACCTCCTGTACTTCGACACCGAGCCGACGCTCCGCGCCAAGGCCGTCCGCGTCCTCGATCTGGTCGCCGATCGGCTGCAGGTCGAAGTACCGGAGATCAGCGGCGGCCAGCACGCGCGCGCCGGGCTGATGTACGGATCGTCCGGACCGGCGCTGCTGTTCCTCAATGCGTTCGAGCAGCTCGGCGACACCGGTCTGCTCGACCTCGCCGAGATCGCGATCCGGCAGGACCTCAAGAGGACCGTGCTCACCGACGACGGGATGCGCCAGGTCAATCAGGGCTGGCGGACCCTGCCGTACCTCGAAGAAGGCTCGGCCGGCGTCGCACTGGTCCTCGAGCGGTACCTGCGCCATCGGCCGTCCGAAGAGCTCGCTCTCGCTCTCAAGGAGCTGAAGCGGGTCACGCACTGCGACTACTACGTCCAGCCCGGCCTGTTCATGGGTCGCGCCGGCTTGCTCCTCACCGCCGCTGCACTCGGCGAGGACCAGGCGACGGTCGACGACCTCGTGCACGGTCTCGGCTGGCACGCGATGCCGTTCGAGGGCGGCCTTGCGTACCCGGGCAACCAGCTGCTCCGTCTCTCGATGGACCTGGCGACCGGATCGGCCGGCGTCCTGCTGGCCCTGGGTGCGGCACTGCACGATGCGCCGGTCGCCCTCCCGTTCCTCGGACCTCCCCAGTGGTCCGAGTCCATGTCCCGACGATCTGCACCGAAGGAGGTGTAAACACATGGCACTTCTCGACCTTCAGGGTCTGGAGACCCCGGGTTACGGCCACGGCGGCCACCACCACGGCGGCTCCACGCTGACCGTGCTGGGCTGCGCTTCGCAGACCCCGAGCAACCTGAGCCTGCTGCTCTGCCACTGATACGGCACCTGTAATGCCAGGTAGAGGCCCTGGGTGGGCGGCAATCCACCCGGGGCCGACCTGCATTCGGGTGCCGATCGGGCCCGCCGGTGACCGACTCGCCTCGGTCGCCGGGCGGCTTCTTGTAGCTCAACGAACTGGTGCTCGTTGTGTTGGTGGGGGACGGAAGGAGAGCGAGGTGATCGATTCCGTGCAGTCCTATCCATGCGCCGAGCGCTTGTCGCTCGTGGAGCAGGTGCACGGTCGTAGCGTCGCGGACCCGTACCGCTGGCTCGAGGACTCCTCGACCGCGGAGACCAAGGACTGGTCAAGGGCTCAGGACGACCTGTGGCTGACGTACGCCGGCACGCTGAGCAGCCGGTTCCGCTGGAAGAACCGGGTGCGACAGCTGTCCGCGGTCAGCAGCGTGTCCACACCTGTCTGGCGTGGCGGCCGCTGCTTCACGCTGCGGCGCGAGCCGGGCCGGCAGCCCGTACTCTTCGTCGACGAGACTCCGCTGATCGATCCGAAGCGGCTCGACCCGACGGGACTGACCACGCTCGACGCCTGGCAGCCGTCACCGGACGGCACCAAGCTCGCGTACCAGCTCTCCCGCGGCGGCGACGAGCGTTCCACTCTGACCGTCGTCGATGTCACGACGGGCGAGCTCATCGACGGCCCGCTCGTCGGCTGCCGCTACTCCCCCGTCGCCTGGCTCCCCGACGGCAGCGCGTTCTACTACGTGCGCTTCCGTCAGGTACGACGCCATCGCTTGGGCGACCCCGATGACACCACGATCCTCGACCGCGAAGCGTCCTACGGGCTGGAGCTGAGCGCGGACGGCCGCTGGCTGACGATCTGTACGACGAACGACCTGTGGTTCGCGGACCTGTCGAAAGATGAGCCGCCCGCACACCTCCCGCAGGAATCCACCACCATCATGTCGGTCGGCCCTGACAACCGGCTGTACGTCGTGACGGCCGACGGGATCCGCATCGGCGACCCGACCGAGCCGACTGTCTGGCGTGACTACATCCAGCTGGATGCACCGCTGACCGGCCTCGCGATCCTCGACGAAGTCGTCCTCACAAGCACAACCAGCACGATCACCATCCACGATCGCGAGACGGGCCGCTACCAAACAGACATCGACCTCCCCGGCTTCGGATCGGTCGGATCCCTGAGCGCCCACC
Organism: Kribbella pratensis; assembly: GCF_004365355.1. Lineage (GTDB taxonomy): Bacteria > Actinomycetota > Actinomycetes > Propionibacteriales > Kribbellaceae > Kribbella. The sequence continues at coordinate 263,848 of NZ_SODP01000004.1, forward strand.
GGAATCAGGCCTGGTTCACCTACACGGACAGCGTGACGCCGCCCACGGTCTACTGCTACGACGCGAGCACCGGCCAAATAACAGGGCCGACTAGCGGCCGGGCAGCAGAAACGCAGCGACTGAACTACACGTCCCCCGATGGCACCGAGCTCGAACTGAACGTGATCGGCAAGCCAGGCGGACCGACGATCCTCTACGGGTACGGCGGCTTCGGGCAATCGCTCACGCCGACGTACTCCGCCTTCGCGCTCGCCTGGGTCGAAGCCGGCGGCGCCTTCGTGACCGCGACCGTTCGGGGCGACGCAGCACACCGCAACGCGACGAAGCAGCAGACGATCGACGACTTCATCGCCGGCGCCGAGCACCTGATCACCGAAGGCTGGACCACCGCCGACGAGCTCGCGATCTGCGGTGAGTCCAACGGCGGTCTACTGGTCGCGGCCGCCCTCACCCAACGGTCCGAGCTCTTCGCCGCGGCCGTCTCCTCAGCCCCACTCACCGACATGCTCCGCTACGAACTCTCAGGTCTCGGCGAACGCTGGACCGCGGAGTACGGCTCGGCCAAGAACCCCGACGACTTCGAGACGCTCGCGAGCTACTCGCCGTACCACAACGTCAAGAGCGGCGTGAAGTATCCGGCGGTCCTGCTGACGGCCTTCGGGAACGACACCCGCGTGGATCCCTTGCACGCAAGGAAGATGTGCGCGGTGCTCCAGCACGCGACCGCGAGCCAACGGCCGGTGCTGCTCAGATTCGAGCCGGATGCAGGTCATACGACCGGCGGGATCAACCTGGCCGCAGACATGCTGGCCTTCCTCGCCACCGAGACAGGCCTGGACCGATGATCACCTTCAAAGAGGTGGCGAAACGTGGTCGCGGCTGGCTCCCGCTGATCGGTCTCAACGCGCTCATCGGTAGCGGCGTGACGCTCGCGCTGCCGACCATCCTCGGTCGTTCCGTTGACGCGATCGTGGCCGGCAGCGGGTACACCCGCTGGCTGATCGCCGCCGCCGCGCTGATCGGCCTGGGCATCGCGGCGAGCATCGTCGACGCGTTCGCCGGCGCGGCCTGTGTCGCTGAGACCACGGCCTGGCTACGTCATCGCTTGGTCCGGCACGTGGTCCGCGGCGGCCCCGCCGGGACGCGCGACTTCGAGACCGGTGACCTGGTCACCCGAGTCTCGGCCAACGCCACGGACGCCGCTCAGGCCGGACCGGCCGCGGTGACAGCCATCGCCGCGATCGCGCCGCCGCTCGGCAGTCTCGTCCTCCTGGCGGTCATCGACCCGTGGCTTGCCGCCGCGTTCTTCGGCGGCGTACTGCTGGTGATCGTCGTCCTGTGGACGTTCGCCAAGCGGACCGCCGACGTCAGCCTCAACTATCAGGAGACCCAGGGCCGGATCGCCGCCCTGCTGTCCGAGTCACTCACCGGCATCCGCACGATCACAGCCGCTGGTACGACGGAACGCGAAGAGCGCCGCATCCTCGGCCTCCTGCCCGAACTCCACCGCAACGGCGTCGTCACCTGGCGGATCCTCGCCCGCTCCGGCGCCCAGGCCGCGGTCGTCGGCCCGCTCGTGCTCGTCGCCGTACTCGCGGTCGGCGGTGTGCAGCTCGTCGCCGGCCACATCACCGCGGGCGAGCTGTTCGCCGCCTCGCAGTACGCCGTGCTCGGCGCCGGCCTCGGCAACCTGACCGGTGTCCTCGGCGAACTCGCTCGCGCGAGGGCCGGCGTACGCAGGTCCGCCGAGGTGATCGCGATCGACCCGATCCCCCACGGCACGCTGCCGGTCCCGGCCGGACCGGGGCTGCTCAGCTTCGACGGTGTCAGCGTGATCGCCGACGGGAATGTCCTGCTGGACAACGTGAATCTCGACCTTCCGGGCGGGGTCACCGTCGCTGTCGTCGGCCCGAGCGGTGCCGGCAAGTCCGTCCTCGCAGCGGTCGCGGCTCGGCTGCGGGATCCGTCGACGGGGCAGGTGTCGCTGGACGGCGTACCGCTGCAGGCCATCAGCCGCCGTGCGCTGCGGAGCGCGGTCGGCTGCGCGTTCGAGCGTCCGCAGTTGGTCGGACGGACGGTGGGCGAGGCGATCGATCCGCACGCGGTCAGCCCGATCCGGGCGCTGGCCGCCGCGCGTGCCACCCATGCCCACGACTTCGTCAGCCGACTGCCCAACGGCTACCTCACTTCGTTGCGCAAGGCACCGATGTCGGGCGGCGAACGTCAGCGGCTCGGCCTCGCCCGCGCCTGGTCGGCCAGCCGCCTCCTGGTACTCGACGACGCCACGTCGAGCCTCGACACGGCCACCGAGCGCCAGATCACCCGCACGCTGACCGAGGACCGGCACCAGCGCACCCGCCTCATCGTCACGCATCGCCCCGCGACCGCGGCCCGCGCCGACCTGGTCATCTGGCTCGACCACGGCCAGATCCGCGCCATCGCCCCCCACGCCGACCTCTGGCACAACACGTCGTACCGAGAAATTTTCGGATGAAACGAGAGCTGTCGTACGGCGTCACCGCGCTGCGGAAACGAGCCACGGTGAAGTTGGTCGCGTGGTCGGTTCCGGAGATCCTGCCGACGGCGGTGTACGGGATCGCGGTGGCGCGGGCGACGGACAACTTTCTCGCCGGGCACGCGTGGCAAGGCATCGCCTGGCTCGCCGGGCTGGTCGCGACAGCAGGCCTCGGCGCTGCCGGGGCGCGACAGGTCTATGCACGGCTCGGCGACCTCGTCGAGCCGCTCCGCGACGATCTGGTACGACGGGTCGTCGGCGGCGCGCTGCGCTCGGGAGACGACGGTGCCGTCGCGCGGCTGAACCGGCAGGTGGAGATCGTCCGCGACACGTTCGCGGGATTGGTCCTGGTACTGCGAAGTTTCGCGGTCACGTTGTTCGGCGTGCTCACCGGACTGCTGTCGCTGGCTCCGCTCGTGGCCGCGTTCGTCGTACCGCCGTTCCTCGTCGGATTCGCGTTGTCGCTTGCGGTGCTGGGGATGGCGGCGGATCGGGTCCGCGCGTCGTTGACGGCCGACGAGGAGCTGGCAGCGTCGGCGGGCATGGTGTTCGGCGGCGTCCGCGACGTCACCGCGGCAGGCACCGAGGAGTATGCCGAATGGTTGGTCGGCCAGCCGATCGAGGCGCACGCGGCGGCGGAGCGCGCGCTGGCGAAGGTCGCGGCCCTGCGAACGCTGTGCTTCGCGGTCGGAGGGTGGCTGCCGCTGCTGATCCTGCTCGCGACAGGGCCGTGGCTGGTCGACCGCGGTGTCAGCACCGGCACGCTGCTCGGTGGGCTCACCTACGTGCTCATCGGCTTGCAGCCTGCGCTGAACACGGTGATGAACGCACTCGGCGACAGCGGCCTGCGGTACGTCATCACGCTCGGCCGGATCCTCGACACGTCCACGCCGGTGGACCAGCCGCGGCCGGTCGACGAACTGAAGGGCTATCAGGTCCGGCTGCGCGGACTGACGTTCGCGTACGGACCGAACGCCGAGCCTGTACTCGACAAACTCGAGCTGACCATCCCCGAGGGCGAGCACCTTGCGGTGGTCGGACCGAGCGGTATCGGCAAGTCGACGCTGGCCGGCTTGGTCTGCGGCATGCTCACCCCAACGGATGGCCGCGTGCTGCTCGGCGGGGCGCCACCGACCGAGGTGACCACAGACGAACTCGCCAGGACCAGGGTGCTCATCCCGCAGGAGGCCTACGTCTTCAGCGGCAGCGTGCACGACAATCTCACCTATTTGTTGCCCGATGCAACTACAGACCAGGTCAGGCAAGCAGTCGAAGCAGTGGGTGCCACGCAGCTGATCGAGCGACTCGACGAGATCCGGCCGGGCGAGCTGTCCGCCGGCGAGAAGCAACTGATTGCGCTGGTCAGGGCCTATCTCTCACCCGCACCGCTGGTCATGCTCGACGAGGCGACCTGCTTCCTCGACCCGGAGGCCGAACGTCAAGCCGAAGAGGCGTTTGCCCAGCGCAACGGGACGCTGATCGTCATCGCCCACCGGATCAGCTCAGCCCTCCGCGCGCGTCGCATCCTCGTCCTCGACGGGAACCAGGCCGCGATCGGCACGCACGCCGGCCTGATGCGCACGTCGCGTCTCTACCGCGACCTGCACGGCAGCTGGACGCCCAGCGCTCAGATCCAGCCCGCATCCTGAGCTTTGCGGATCGCCTCGATCCGGCTCCGGGAGCCGGTCTTCGCGAGGATCCGGGACAGATAGTTCCGCACGGTCCCGGCGCTCAAACTGAGCGTGCGCGCGACCTCCTGCGCGGTCGCTCCCGTGGTGACCTGACGCAGTACTTCGCACTCGCGATCGGTGAGCGGGTTGTCGCCCGCCTTCAACGCAGCAACAGCAAGGCGTACGTCGACCACCGGCAGGCCCTTCGCCACATCACGCACAGCCTGGACCAGCTGATCAGTCGTCGCGTCAGTCGCGATCAGCCCGATCCGCGGCGCCTGCTTCACCAACGCCAGGCTGGTGGCCGCGATGGCCTCATGGTCGATCAGCACCAGTACGCCGCGACCGGCGAGCTTGCGGCAGAGCTCCTCGATCCGGATCCGGCCGGGCAGCTGTGGATCGAGCAGGAACACGTCCGGGCGCCGCCCGGCCACCTGGAGGACGTCCTCCGAGCGGTCCAGCTCTGCCACCACGTCCAGGTCGTTCTCTCTTGCCAGCACCGCGGCCAGTGCACCACGCACCAACGTGCCGCGATGGCCGAGAGCCACTCGGATCACGCCTACTGCCCCCATCACATCCGTCGCCTCATCCGCCGGCGCCGCGCAACCCCGACGGTCTCTGCCAATTTCGAGGCGGCAGCTGCCGGGACGGCGGTACCCGTGCTTCGATCAACGAGTGAACTCGCCCGATGACACGCAGGAATCAACGGTTTGTCCCGGCTGCCGCGCCGTACTTCCATCGTCGGAGTGGCCCGGGACCCCGAAGTACAACGCCTCGCCGGAGTGTGCGGAGGTCGCCGGTGAGCTGCTCGGCTTCGAGGTCGAGCACGCGGCCCGCCTCGGATACTTGCACCAGCTGCGGATCGACGCGTACGGCGGACAGCACGTCAACCCGGACGCCCCGCGCATCGGCCCGGTGTTCGCGCTGAACGGGCTCTACATGTTCTTCGAGCGCGGCTCGGGCAACCTCGACGTACGCACGGCTCACGGCATCATGGCGAACGCGTACGACGACTGGCCGCGGCTCGTTCCGCCGGATCGGGTCGGCGAGCTCACGGCGTACGACGTCCTGATGTCCGGCGGGGTCGACGAGGTTGAGTCGGCCCTGCTCAAGTGGGCTCGCGAGGTCTGGGAGTCGTGGCCGGACGACGTCCGGGACACGATCCGCGAACTGACCGTGAAACTGGTCCCGGAACGCTATTTCAAACGTTGATAAACCGATCGGTTCACCGCCCTCCGCGCTGGGCGTGTCGGCCCGGAAACCGTTCTGTTGTTGGGGTTTCGGTACGTCAGAGCATGGAAAAAGTTCGGGGCAGATCCGGATCTGCACTTGCGTTTCGCGCGAACCTCACCGAGGATGACTCAGGTCGCGTCGTTACCGTGGCGTGATCATTCGGACGCTGTCCTGTGACCTGCTGTGGGATGTGTCCGGATTGCCCCTCCCCCTGCACGAGGGCCTGGTGTGCCTCACCATGCCCGAGCTCACAAGGAGCGCTTCCTGATGTCCAAGGCCCGACATGCGCGCGCCCGGCGAAGTACTCGCCGGGTGGCTCGAACCCTCTCCATCGCCGGTCTGGGAGCCGGTATCACAGCCGCCGGAGCCGGCGCGGCGTTCGCAACCGATTACCAGGTCAAAGCCGGTGACACCCTCTCCGAGATCGCCCAGGCCAACGGTGCCGACTGGCACGAGCTGGCCCGGATCAACAACCTGAAGGACCCGAACCTCATCCTGATCGGGCAGACCCTGACCCTGGACGGCGCGAAGACGGCCAGTTCCGCGCCGAGGGTGGTCAAGAAGTCCGAGACCTGGAAGTCCGAGACCCGGAAGTCCGCGACCAAGAAGGCCGATCGCGACACCCGCTCGAGCCGGTCCGAGGACCGCCCGAAGGCGAGCAGCGGCAAGGCGAACCTGAGCGGCGCCTGGGCCAAGGTCGCCAACTGCGAGTCCAGCGGCAACCCGCGCGCCGTGAATGGTGCCGGCTACTACGGGTTGTTCCAGTTCGACCTGCAGACCTGGCGCAGCGTCGGTGGCTCCGGCAACCCGGCGAAGGCCTCGGCGGCCGAGCAGCTGATGCGCGCGAAGAAGCTCTACGCGCAGCGCGGCGCCTCCCCGTGGCCCGTCTGCGGCAAGTACCTGCGCTGAGCCGGCGACCGGGCGCGTCGGTGGCCAGACCGTCCTCCCCGCCACGTGCCCGGCACCCCTGGACCGCTTCCCGCTCATCGTGGCGGGTAGGCGCAAACTCATCCGTGATCGCGATGAGCGGGAAGCACCAGAGACTCAGCTGCGGGTGATGACCAGCATTTCGTTGGCACCGAGCTGGAACTCGTAGGGGACCTTGCGGATCTCGGTGGTCACGCCCTCGAGTGAGGCGAGCAGCTCCGGGAGCCAGGGGACCGGGTCGCCTGCACCCTGTTGCACCAGCGGGAAGATCCGAACCTCGGAGTTGCTGACCCGGATCAGCTCGCGCAACGCGGCCTCGTGCCAGTCCCGGTCGTACTTGTCCGACCAGGTGAAGAGCAGGTGCGAGCACAGCACCAGCTCGAAACGGCGATCGCCGAAAGGCAGGTCCGGCAGGCCTGCGGCGACGTACCGCTCCGGCGCCGCCATCACGTCCTGCAGGAACCGGTCGGCCGCCTCGATCCGGTACTGGTCCTTCCGCTCCGGGGATCCGTACCAGTGCCAGACGAAACTGCCCTGATGCGCGTCGACGATTCCCGACGTGGCCGGCAGGCTCCGCCGGACGCTGTCCACGAGTTCGGACGTCTCCAGCTCGTACGCCGGATCGGCGGCAATCGCGTCGACGCCGCGTTCGGCGGCCTCGGCGGTGAAGCCGGCGCCCCCGGCGCAGCAGTCGAGGATGGAGTCCGGGAGTTCCTTCAGGTCGAACATCGCTTCGTACTCGGCATACGAGCGCGAGGTCACCAGCACGGGTCTACCTTTCGACGGTTGTCTTCCGACGCAACCGGCGATCGAGAGTGGTCGCCCCGGCCGCCAGAGCCAGGAACAGTACCGCCACCAGCAGACAGTTCAGCAAGACCCGTCCGTACCCGTGCTCGTCGACGTTCACGAACGGGTACGGGTAGAACCCGACGAACGCGCCGCGGACCAGCGTGAACACCAGCCAGAGCAGCGGGAACACGATCGACCAGCCGACGACCCGCCAGTCGACCAGACCACGCGGACCGAACAGCAGCCATCCCAGAACACCCACGATCGGCGCGGCGGTGTGCAGCAGGAAATCCGCCACGGCAGCCCAACCGTGCAGATCGACCAGACCCGCCAGCACCGCGTGGGCGACGATTCCGGTCACGGCGATACACAGCACACCGTTCAGCCGGAGCGTGTTGAACAGCACGCCGCCCCTACGGCCCGGCTGCAGGGCGAGCACCAGCGCCGTACCGCCGAGCAGCAGGTTCGACTGGATTGTGAAGTACGCGAACACGTTGAACACGCGCTCCGGGTTGTCGGGGAAGAATCCGTCGTTCCCACTCGCCGTCACGAAGAGCTGGATGACGATCCCGCACACCACCACCGCCACCGTCACCGCAGCCCAGATCCGTCCCACCGTCGTCATGCACGAAATGTACGACGACCAACCCCTCGGACCGGGGACGTCAAACCGACTGCTTCTCGCGGTCCCGGTCGAACGAGTAGCTGAACGACACAATCGCGTCGATGACGAGCACGAGCGTCCACGCCCCGGCCGGCGCCAGCACCGCGTCGTACCCACGACCGGACAGCAGCCCGAGCCCGATCATGACCCCGACGCCCACGACGTACGAGACCAGGTGCCGGAACCACCCGGCCCGTTCGCGGCGTGCACGCTCAGGACCTCGCTTCGGCGGCTTCACCGGACGTGGCGCACCGCCGAGGAAGTGCGCCGCCCACTGGTCCGCCCACTTCAGCGTCTGGTGCCCGAAGCCGACGCTGACCCCGATGAAGATCGCGGCCAGTGAGTGCTTGAACGCCGGCTCGGCTCCGCGATGGATGTCGATCACGCTAGCCACCAGCATCACGACATCGACAAGCGGTACGGCGGCCAGCAAAACCATTCCGGCCTTCGGCAACTTCAGCAGGTACCGCGTGACCAGGCCTGCGGCGAGCAGCACCCAGAACCCGATCTCACACGCGGCGATCACAGCAACCAGCACGCCGTTCCCCTCCGAGTTTTTCAGCACGACTGTGTTGTAAAACGATACTAACACAACTGTGCTAAAAAGGACCGCATGCCGAAGATCGTCGACCACACCGCCCGCCGCGAGGAGATCGCCGAGGCGCTGTGGCGGGTGGTCCGCCGGGACGGGATCCGGGCCGCCTCCGTCCGGACGATCGCCGCCGAGGCGGGCTGGTCGGCTGGGGCGGTGCGCTACTACTTTCCGGATCAGGACGGACTGCTGAGCTTCGCGATGGACCTGGTCTCGCGGCGGGTGACCGAACGGGTCAGCGCGATCGAGCCCAAAGGCAGCATCGAGACCGTCGTGTTGCGGTATTTCGACGAGGTGTTGCCGCTCGACGCCGAACGCCGCGCGGAGTTCGACGTCTGGCTCGCGTTCATGGCCCAGGCTCGGGCCGAATCCGGCGCCGGCACTCTGCAAGAACATGTCGACACCGTGCACAACGGACTGCGCCAACTGTGCGAGTCGCTGCTTCGTTCGCTCGCGGACGCCGGCGTCCTCAAGGAGGGTCTCGATCTGCGTCGCGAGGTTGAGGTGTTGCATGCCCTGCTCGACGGCCTCGCCTTGCATGCGGCGATTCAGCCGGACCGTACGACGCCGACGCGGCTGCGGCAGCTGATGCGCCGGCATCTGGAGTCGCTGATGGCCCGGAACCCCTGAGAAACTGGGGGTTTTCGGAGAAGAATTGCCGCGACCGGTTCAAAACCTTGCGCCACGTGGCACGATCACCGCATGGAATCCGAGGGGGTGATCGTCGTCAGTGGAATCATGGCGGCGGGGAAGTCGTCGGTGTCCCAGATGCTGGCCGAAAGATTCCAGTACGGCGTGCATCTGCGGGGGGACGTTTTCCGGCGGATGATCGTCAGCGGACAGGCCTCGATGGCCGACGACGTGCTCGAGGCGCAGCGTCAGCTCCAGCTCCGCTACCGGCTTGCCTGCCTGGCCGCCGACGAGTACGCGAAGGCGGGTTTCACCGTCGTACTGCAGGACGTCGTGATCGGTGAACTGCTGCGCGAATTCCTCGACGGCATCCGGACCCGCCCGCGGTACCTGGTCGTACTGACACCTCGGCCCGAGGTCATCTCCGGCCGGCTCGGCGGCGCGCGTCACCTGGTCGACGAACTCGATTACGAGCTGCACGCGTTCAGTCCGCGGCGCGGGTTGTGGCTGGACAACTCCGACCTGTCGGTCGGTGAGACCGTCGACGCGATTCTCGGGCGACTCGACGAGGCCGTCTTCGACTGATGGCGGCTCTCCTTACCCGAGGGTAGTTTGTGTGGATGACCGTACGGCGGACGTCCTGCAACCTGTGTGAAGCGATCTGCGGTGTGCTGGTGACCGTCGAGAACGGCCACGTGACCGACATCCGGGGCGATGAGTCGGACCCGCTGTCCCACGGTCACATCTGCCCGAAGGCGGTCGCCCTTCGCGATCTCCAGGAGGACCCCGACCGACTGACCACACCGGTACGACGGACGTCCGACGGCTGGCAGGAGATCGGGTGGGACGCGGCGTACGAGCTCGTCGTCGACAAGCTCACCGGGATCCAGAGGGAGCACGGCCGGAACTCGATCGGCGTGTACCTCGGCAACCCGAACGTGCACAGTCTCGGTGCGCTCACGCACATGCCGACGATGGTCAGGCAGCTGCGGACCCGGAACAAGTTCAGCGCGACGTCGATCGATCAGCTGCCGCACATGCTCTCGTCGTACCTGCTGTACGGGCATCAGCTGATGGTTGCGGTGCCGGACATCGACCGGACGTCGTACCTGCTGATGCTCGGCGCGAATCCGCTGGCGTCGAACGGCAGCATGATGACGGCGCCCGGATTCGGGCGTCGGCTGAAGGACGTGCGGAAGCGCGGCGGCACGGTCGTCGTCATCGATCCGCGGCGCACCGAGACAGCGGCCGTCGCCGACGAGCATCACTTCGTCCGGCCGGGGACTGACGCCGCGTTCCTGCTCGCGTTGATCCATGAAGTGATCTCGCTGGGTGCTGCGCGGCCTGCGGAGTACGTCGACGGACTGGCGACGATCGAGACCGTGGTCGAAGCGTGGACGCCGGAGCGGGCCGCGGGGATCACGGGCATCCCGGCCGATGTGATCCGGCGGATCGCTCGTGAGTTCGCCCAGGCTGACCGGGCCGCTTGTTACGGGCGGGTCGGGGTGTCGACGCAGCAGTTCGGCGCGATCTGCCAGTGGGCGATCCAGGTGCTGAACATCATCACCGGGAACCTCGATCGCCCGGGCGGCACGATGTTCCCGCGGCCGGCGGTGAACGCGTTGCTCGGGCTGGGTCGCGGGCATGTCGGGGTCTGGAAGAGCCGGGTGCGTGGGCTGCCGGAGTTCGGCGGCGAGCTGCCGGTGTCGACGATGGCCGAGGAGATCCTGACGCCGGGCGACGGCCAGATCCGGGCCATGGTGACGGTGGCCGGCAACCCCGTGCTGTCGACGCCGAACGGCCGCAAGCTGGACGAGGCGCTCGGATCACTGGACTTCATGGTCGCGATCGATCCGTACATCAACGAGACGACGCGGCACGCGGACGTGATCCTGCCGCCGGCGCCGCCGCTCGAGCGCGACCACTACGACCTGATCTTCCACCAACTCGCCGTACGCAACACCGCGCGCTGGAACGACGCAGTACTCCCCAAGCCCGCGGACGCCCGGCACGACTGGGAGATCTTCCGGGATCTCGGATTGGCGTTGGTACGACGTACTGCGTGGAGCCGGCGACGCGTCGAGGTGACTGCTCGCCTGCGGGTCTCACCACGCCGGATCGTCGACGTCGGATTGCGGATCGGGCCGTACCGATTGTCGGTAGCGAAGCTCCGGAAGTCACCGGGCGGGATCGATCTCGGACCGCTGCAGCCCGCCTTGCCGGCCGCGCTGCATCACAAGTCGAAGCGGATCGATCTGGCGCAGCGGATGATCCTCGACGACCTGCCGCGACTGGATTCACTCAACGAACTGGACGGTCAGCTCCTCCTGATCGGTCGGCGCCACCTCCGCAACAACAACTCCTGGATGCACAACTCGGCGCGGCTGGTGAAAGGCAAGCCCCGGCACCAGCTGCTGATGAATCCCGGCGACCTGGCCGAGCGCGCACTCACCGACGGCCAGTTCGTCACGGTCACCTCCGCGGCCGGCTCGATCTCCGTGGAAGTTGCCTCCAGCAACGACATCATGCCCGGAGTGGTCAGCCTCCCGCACGGCTTCGGCCACAACCGGCCCGGCGCCCGCCTCACGATCGCGAACCAGGTGCCGGGCCAGAGCGTCAACGACGTGACCGACGCCGGCTACACCGACGCCGTAGCCGGTACCGCCGCGGTGAACGGCGTACCGGTCACGGTGACAGCGTCCTAACCCGGAGGCGCCGAACTGTCCCGGATGATCAGCAACGGCGTCGAGTACAGGTGAGCCTGGGGCTGGGCGCCGGAGATCAGGGCCAGCAGACGCCGGGTCACTTCCGCGCCGTAGCCAACGATGTTGTGACTGAGCGCCGTGAGCGTGGGATGGGTGATCCGGCACAGCGCCGAATCGTCCCACGCCACCAGCGTGAGGTCGTCGGGGACGCTGAGACCGAGGCCTTGGATGACGGCCAGGCCGGCCACCGCCATCAGGTCGTTGTCGTAGATGATCGCGGTCGGGCGGGGCGAGCCGGTGACGATATCCCGCGTGGCGGCAGCGCCCTGAGCGGCCGAGTAGTCGGTGTGATGGATGCGGGTCTCGAGCGACAACCGGCGGGCGGCCAACTCGAACGCCTGGTCGCGGATCCAGACATCGCCGTACTCCGGCGGCCCGGCGATGCGCGCGATCACCCGATGCCCGAGCGACGCGACGTGATCCAGGGCCGCGTTCATCGCCGCCGTCCCGTCGGTCCAGACGCACGGCATCCCGTCCGCGAGCGCCGGATCCCCGACCAGAACGGCCGGCAGACCGAGCTTGCGCAGTACCGGAAGACGGGGATCGGCGACGCGGAGATCGACGACCATCACACCGTCGACCCGGCGCTCGGCGGCCCATTTCCGGTACGTCGCCAACTCCTCGTCGAGATCGGCCACGACCTGCAGGGCCAGCGCGTACGACTTCTCCGCGAGAACCGACTCGACGCCGCCGACGAAGCCCATGAAGTACGGCTCCTCGATCAGGGTCTGCGCCGACCTCGCGAGCACCAGCCCGAACGTTTCGCTGCGCGCGGCGGACAACTGGCGGGCGGCCCGGTTGGGCGCCCACTCCAGCTCCGCGGCGACCTGCAGCACCCGCGCACGGGTGGCCTCCGACACCCCGGGCCGGTTGTTCAGCGCGTACGAGACGGCGCCTTGGGAGACCCCACAGCGACGGGCGATCTCCTTGATGGTCACACGGGACACAACGGTTCACTCCTCACGGGCGGCCGGACCGCTGACGGTCGGTCCGGAATCCTCCAGTGTGCTCCCGACTTGAACACCGTGTCATCACTTGAGCACACAAAGTGACCGTTTGATCAATCTCGGGAATCTGAGAGACCTGCCAGGTGACCGCCCAGTCGTTGGGCGGAGGGTGGTGCCGCCGGGGCTCGGTGGGATACCGTTGCCGTCGTTACTTAACCGGTTCGGCTTATCAGTCGGCGCAAACCCCAGGGCAGCGGGTGACGCGCCGCCGACAAGGAGAAACCAATGGTCGCAGTGGACCACCTGTCCCTCCAGTTGTACACGGTCCGGGGCAAGCTCGACGAGGACTTCGACGGCACCCTGGCGCGTATCGCGGAGATCGGCTACACGAAGGTCGAGCCCTTCGGTGTGACCGCCTACGCGGACCGTCTGGCCGACGCGCTGCCCAAGCACGGACTCTCGGCCCCCACCACGCACGCCGGCCTGCTGCGGGACGAGGCCGGCCCGATCTACGCCGCCGCCAAGCGCCTGGGCATCAGCACGGTGATCGACCCCCACACCGATCCCGCCCGCTGGCAGACCGCGGACGACATCAAGGTCATCGCGGACGGGCTGAACAAGGCCGCGATCGAGGCCGCCGACCACGGCATCACGGTCGGCTACCACAACCACCAGTTCGAGCTCGAGTCGAAGATCGGCGGCGTGCACGGGCTGGAGATCCTGGTCGACAACCTGTCCGACGACGTGATCCTCGAGGTCGACACGTACTGGGCGGCCGTCGGCGGCGCCGACGTACCGGCGCTGCTCGGCAAGTTCGGCGACCGGGTCAAGGCGATCCACGTCAAGGACGGCGACGGCACGCTGAACAACAAGGCCCAGGTCGCGGTCGGCGACGGCGTCATCGCGGTCCGGGACATCCTGGCCGCCGCACCGAACGCGCTCCGCGTGGTCGAGCTGGACGACTTCACCGGCGAGATCATGGACGCGGTCCAGGGCAGCTACACGTTCCTGACCGGAGAAGGGGCACCTGCATGAGCCCTGTCGGCGTAGGTGTGATCGGCGCCGGAGTCATCTCCGACGCCTACATCAAGAGCATGCAGAGCTTCCCGGACCTGAAGGTCGTCGCGATCGGCGACCTCCGGCCGGAGGCTGCCGCAGCGAAGGCCGAGGAGTACGGGATCGAGGCCCACGGCGGCCCCGAGGTCGTGCTGAACCACTCCGACGTCGAGATCGTGGTCAACCTGACCATCCCGATCGCACACGTCGAGGTGGCCCTAGCAGCGGTTGCTGCAGGCAAGCATGTCTGGAGCGAGAAGCCGTTCTCGCTGGACCAGGACAGCGGGCTCAAGCTGCTGGCCACGGCACAGGACGCGGGCGTGCGGCTGGGCTGCGCACCCGACACCATCCTGGGCCCCGGACTGCAGGAGTCCCGTCGCATCATCGAGCGCGGCGACATCGGTACGCCGCTGACCGCGCTCACCCTGATGCAGTCACCCGGCCCGGAGTCCTGGCACCCGAACCCGGCGTTCCTGTTCCAGGAAGGTGCCGGCCCGCTGTGGGACATCGGCCCGTACTACCTGACCACGCTGGTGCAGCTGTTCGGTCCGGTCGCCGCGGTCGCGGGGATCGGGTCGAAGTCGAAGGAGAAGCGCACGATCGGCTCCGGTCCACTGGCGGGGACCGACTTCGACGTGACCGTGCCGACGCACGTCAGCGCGATCGCGAAGTTCGAGTCGGGTCAGTCGTCGCAAAGCATCTTCAGCTTCGACTCGCCGCTGTCGCGGGCCGGGTTCGTCGAGATCACCGGCTCGGACGCGACCCTCGCCGTACCGGACCCGAACGGGTTCGACGGTGAGATCAAGATCCGTCGCCGCGGCGCCGACGACTGGGAGACCGTCGCCGAGACCAAGGCGGTGGCTCAGCGCGGCACCGGTGTGCTGGAGATGGCACGGGCGATCCGGGCCGGCCGGCCGCACCGGGCGACCGGGGCGCTGGCGTTCCACATCGTCGACGTGATGGCCTCCATCACCGATTCGATCGACACCGGCGCGTTCGTCGACGTGAACAGCGCGGTCGAGGTCGCGCCGATCCTGCCGGACGACTGGGACGTGACCGCAGCAACGCTATGACGAGCATCTTCCTCGATCCCCGGCGGACCGTCGTGTTCGCCGGGGACTCGGTCACCGACTGCGGCCGCCGCACCGACCCCGACGGGCTGGGCGGCGGTTACGTCCGCACCCTGTACGACGATCTCGGCGAACGCCGGCCGAAGATCGTCAATGCCGGCATCAGTGGCAACCGGGCGGCCGATCTGGCCGACCGGTGGGCAGACGATGTGCTGGCCCACGATCCGTCGCTGGTGTCGATCCTGATCGGGATCAACGACACCTGGCGGCGGTACGACGAGAACGACCCGACGACGGCGGAGTCCTTCGAGGCGTCGTACCGGGCGCTGCTCGACCCGCTGAACTGTCCGGTGGTCCTGATGGAACCGTTCCTGCTGCCGGTGAAGGACGGGCAGGACGCGTGGCGTGAGGACCTGGACCCGAAGCTCGAGGTGGTCCGGAAGCTGGCCGTCGAGTACGGCGCGATCCTGGTGCCGACCGACGTCGAACTGACGAAGCAGGCCGCGTCCGTCGGCCGCGAAATGCTCGCCGGGGACGGCGTGCACCCGAGCCCGGCCGGACACCGTGCCCTCGCCGACCTGTGGCGTCGGTACGTGCTGGACAACTGACCTCCGCCGATCCGCCGACGTACCGGCGCGGCTTTACTAAACCGGTTCACCCCTGGAGTCCGACTGTGACATCGCTGAAGACCTTTGACCTCACCACCGACGGCGGCGCCGCCTGGACCGTCCGCGCCGTCGACGGTCCGGTGCCCGACGGCCTGATCGACCGCCCGGTGGCCGCGACCGTGCCGGGCGAGGTGCACACCGACCTGCTCGCGGCCGGCGAGATCCCGGACCCGTTCGACGGCGACAACGAGTCGAAGCTGCACTGGATCGGACGGACCCGATGGAGCTACCGGACGACGTTCAGCTGGGCTGCTGACGGCAACGACCGGCAGGAGTTGGTCGCCGAGGGGCTCGACACGGTAGCCACCGTCACGCTGAACGGTCAGGAGATCGGCCGGACCGCGAACCAGCACCGGTCGTACCGGTTCGACGTCACGAGCGTTCTGGTTGCCGGGGACAACGAGTTGGTAGTCGAGTTCGAGGGTCCGGTGGCGGCGGCCGAGGCCGAGCGGGCGAAGGTCGGCAGCTGGCCGCACACCAACCTGCACCCGTACAACGAGCTGCGGAAGATGGCCTCGAACTTCGGCTGGGACTGGGGACCGGACGTCGCGACCGCGGGGATCTGGCAGCCGATCCGGATCGAGTCCTGGTCGGGCGTACGGATCGACGCGGTCCGGCCGCTCGCGGGCGCGGACGGCGTACTGAACACCTTCGTCTCGCTGGCCTGGACCGACACCGCCTCCGAGTACGCGACCGTCACCGTCGAGGTCGGCGGGACGACGCAGACCGCGAGTGTCAAGCCCGGGTGGGACACCGTCGTACTCACCAACACGGTCCCCGAGGTTGACCTCTGGTGGCCGCGCGGGCACGGCGAACAGCCGTTGTACGACGTGGTGGTCACGCTGGCCGACGACAGCTGGACCGGGCGGGTCGGCTTCCGCGACATCACCGTGAACGTTGCCCCGGACAACGACGGTACGCCGTTCGTGCTGTCGGTGAACGGCAAGCCGATCTACGTGCGCGGCGCGAACTGGATCCCCGACGACGCATTCGTGACCCGATTGAATGCCGAGACGTACAGGACCAGCATCCAGGACGCCGTCGATGCCGGTATGAACCTGTTGCGCGTGTGGGGCGGCGGGATCTACGAGAGCGAAGACTTCTACGACGTCTGCGACGAGCTGGGAATCCTTGTCTGGCAGGACTTCCTGTTCGCGTGCGCGGCGTACTCCGAGGAGGAGCCGCTGCGGAGCGAGGTCGAGGCCGAGGCACGGCAGGCGGTCACGCGCCTGAGCAAGCACGCCAGCCTCGCGGTGTGGAACGGCAACAACGAGAACATCTGGGGGTACGTCGAGTGGAGCTGGCGGGTCCCGCTGGCCGGACGGCCGTGGGGCGCCGGGTACTACCTCGACCTGCTGCCGAAGATCGTCGCGGAGCTCGACCCGCGGACGCCGTACTCCGCCGGTAGCCCGTACTCGTTCGACCAGTTCATCCACCCGAACGACGAGCGGCACGGGACCATGCACATCTGGGATGTGTGGAACCAGGTCGACTACACGACGTACCGCAAGTACAAGCCGCGGTTCGTGTCGGAGTTCGGCTTCCAGGGCCCGCCGGCCTGGTCGACGCTGACGTCGGTCGTCCACGACGCGCCGCTGGATCCGTACGGTTCGCAGATGCTGGTGCACCAGAAGGCATTCGAGGGGAACCTCAAGCTGGAGCGCGGACTTGGTGAGCACCTGCCGGTCTGGAAGGACATCGACGACTGGCACTGGACCACGCAGCTGAACCAGGCGCGGGCTGTTGCCTATGGCATCGAACACTTCCGCTCGCTGTTCCCGTTGAACACCGGCGCGGTGGTCTGGCAACTGAACGACAACTGGCCGGTCGTCTCCTGGGCAGCCGTCGACGGACACGGGATCCGCAAGCCGTTGTGGTACGCGCTGAAGCGGGTGTACGCCGATCGCCTGCTGACCGTGCAGCCGCGGGAAACCGAGCTGGTCGTTGCCGCGCACAACGACACGGACAACGCCTGGACCACCGAGGTGACGGTGACCCGACGGTCGACCGCCCGCGACGGTGAGGTGCTGGCCCGTGAGACCTTCACTCTCGAGGTGCCGGCTCGGTCCGCGAGGATCAGCGAACTTCCGCAGTCTGTTGCGGTGACGTCGAACCCGACGAGCGAGTACCTCGAGGTGCGAGGCGCCGACGGCAGCACGGCGCACTGGTACTTCGCCGAGGACACCACCCTGGAGTTGGTGGCCGACGCCTACTCGACCAGCATCACGAAGACCGATGGCGGCTACGACGTGACCGTGACGGCCACGGCGCTGGCCAAGGATCTGGCCCTCTTCCCGGACCGGCTGGACCGGGCGGCGCGGGTCGACTCCTGCTTGATCACGCTCTCAGCCGGCGAGACGCATACCTTCAAGGTCACGGGTGCGCTCGCCCCGTCCGAGGTCGGCGTACCCGTGCTGCGATCGGCCAATGAGCTGCTGAACTGATTTACGTCGAGACCTTGACTAAAGGTGTGGCGGGACCGCTACTTGGGAGTGAAACCCCCTGGTCCCGCCCCACCTCGGAGGTCTTGCCGTCATGCGCTCGTTTGCCATCGTCCTGCTGAGCCTCACTTCCCTGCTGGTGGCTCCGACCACCGCATCGGCCGCTTTACCGGCCTGTCAGCACTTCTACACCGGGCCGATCCCCGACCGGCCGGTCTCTGGCGGTCACGGCAACGGGACCACAGCACCGCCGTACGACGTCAGCAGCCGCTTGCCCGCGCCGAGTGGGATCAGCGGTGGTCTGGGGGCGGACGGGAAGGTGACGTTCACGTTCAACCGGGTAGCCGGCGCGAAGGCGTACCGCGCGTTCCGGAACGGCCAGGCGCTGCAATGGATCAGCGACTGGGGCCAGCCGACGCTGCAGGTCACGGACGCAAGCCCGTGCGCCGGTGCGCATTACCAGGTGTATGCGATGTCGGCCGAGGACACTTCGGCGTCGTCGATCGGCCAGATCAGTACGTCGTACCGGCTCGACTCGTCCAACCACCTGGCGTCGTACCGGATGCCGGTCGGGACCACGCTGAACTACCGGGTGTCGGCGTACAACGATGTCGCGCAGACTGCGCTCGGCTACAACGCCGGCACCGGGATCTGCGCGGTGGACGCCCGCATCATCCCGTGGGGCACTCGCCTCTACGTCCCCGGCTACGGCCACTGCTACGCGGCCGACATCGGCAGCTGGATCAAGGACGACATCGTCGACGTCTGGTTCCCGCCCGGCCCGGACGCTGACAACTGGGGGATCCAGCGGCTGACGCTGACCGTAGAGTGAGTGGATGCGCTTCGCCGTACCGCTGACCGAGTCGGCCGAGTTGCGGCCGCTCGAGCCGTGGCAGGCTGCTGAGTTCCTGGCTCACGTGAACAAGGCCCGCGACGCGCTTGCGCCGTACGCGCCGTGGGTCGAGGTGGTCACGGACGAGGAGAAGGCCCGGAGCTATCTCGGCCGGTATGCGCGCCGGCAGGCGGCCGACGAGGGCCGGATGTACGGGATCTGGCTCGATGGTGAGCTCGTCGGCGGCATGCAGTTCCGCGGCTTCGACACCGATCTGGGGATCACCGAGCTCGGCGCGTGGGTAGCGCCGGAGGCCGAGGGCCGCGGACTGGTCACGCGGGCCGCCCAGCGGATGATCGACTGGGCGTTCGGCGTACGCAGTCTCAATCGGGTCGAATGGCGCTGTACTGCGGACAACAGCCGGAGCGTTGCGACAGCGAAGCGCCTGGGGATGGTGCTCGAGGGCACGCTGCGACAGGCGTTCGTGCACCACGGCGTACACGACGTACAGGTGTGGGCGATGACCCGGACCGACTGGGAGCAGCGACCCTGGCGGTAGGCATACTGGGACATCGTGACCTGGGGGAAGCACGTAGCGGCCGGTGCCCTGCTGTTGACGCTTGTTGCTTGCAGCAACACCAGACCGGTCGAAACGCCGCAGACCCGCGCGCCTTCAGCGCCTGTGCGTACGGCGAAGCCGATCCGGCCGACCATTGCACCGGTGCAAGCCAAGCCTGGTGCGTCCACCAACGCGAAGCTCATGCCTGTGCTCGATCACGGGCCGCGGGACAGGAAGCAGATCGCGTTGACGTTCGACGCGGACCTGACTGCGCTGATGCGGAGACGGTTGGTCTCCGGCAAGGTCAAGTCGTACTACAACAAGGCGCTGATCGACGAGCTGCACGCACTGCACGTACCGGCGACCATGTTCCTGACCGGGATGTGGATGGAGCAGTACCCCGACGTCACCCGTCAGCTCGCCAACGACCCACTGTTCGAGCTGGGGACGCACACCTACGACCACCGCGGTTTCACCAAGCACTGCTACACGTTGGGCACTGTCCCACGCGACCAGATGCTCGCCGATGTACGCCGAGCCATCGTCGAGCTGGATCGGGTGGACCCACACGCCACCAGGTGGTTCCGCTTCCCCGGCGGTTGCTACGACACCACCGCGCTCCACGAACTGGCCCCGGCCGGCGTCACCGCGGTCGGCCTCGACGTCCCAGGCGCAGACGGCTTCGCCAAGTCCCCCCAACCCATCATCAAACAGGTCCTGGACCACGTACAGAACGGCTCCATCGTCGTCCTCCACATGCACGGCGGCGACAACGCCCCCTACACAACCCAAGCCGTAGGCCCAATAGTCCGCCAACTCCGGGCGCGGGGCTATCAACTGGTCACAGTGACCGAACTCGTCAGTCACTGACTCAGGGCAGCCGTCGCGCGGCATTGAGGTCGGAGAGCGAACGGAGCTGCAGCGATCCGTCGTCACCCTGCGCCGCGCGGTGCAACGACTGGTAGTCAGGATCACCGATCAGGTGCGCAGCACCCTCGCAGACGGCGAAGTACTCCTCGAGGAAGTCGGCCACCAGCGACCCGTCCACCTTGGGTTCAGGCGCCGAGTTCGTGATCAGTAGCAATCCCTCGACCCGGGGCGTCGTGGGCCGGAGCGACGGCTGGAAGTACGGGAGCGGGAGGAGTCGCCATCCTTCGCGTTGGTAGAAACCGATTCGGCGGGCCGGATCGCCGTACGGTCCGGGCTGGTGGCGTCGTGGATCGTCGATCTCTGCCAGGACCAGCCGTCCCTTCGCAGCGGGGCTGGACGGTGCGATCGTCGCGAGCAGCTCGGAGCCGAGGCCGTGGCTGCGCATCGCATCGGCGACGACGATGTAGGCGAGCAGCAGCACCCGGCCGTCGAGGTAGGGCTCGGTGACGATGCCACCGACCGGCCGGCCATCGTCGAGCAACATCGTCCCGTCGGCAGCCAGATCCGCCAGCTCCGACCGGAGTTCGGCGTACGTCATCAACTCGGCCGGCGGGAACATCGGAACCATCAGCTCCGCGTGGAATCGCGCGAGCGTGGCGTCGTCGACGTCGCGCAGCGACAGCGCGGTCAGGCCGGGCAGGGACATAGCTCGATCGTGCACCGACGGGGCGTTCCTGACCAGGCCCCGGGTGCTGGACGGCCGCGACTCCGGAGCGCATTCTGGGAGGGGGGTTTCACGGGGCCGGAAAAACGGGTGCCCCCTGTACCAGGGGGGTAGGGGATTGTGTTTGTTGTGCCACGGTCCGAGATCGAGGCCGGAATCTTGACAGTCGACAACGAGCGACGGATCGGCATCCTGGCGGGGGTAGCAGGGGCCGGAAAGACAACGGTTCTGGCCCATCTGCTGGCCAAGCCGCGCGAGAATCACAAGCCCCAGCGGGTGTCGCTGGAGAACTACGATCCCGGACATCACGGTGAGCGGGGCCCGCGCGCATCGGTCGGCGCGGTGCAGGGCAGTTTCCAGCAGTACCGCGCATTGCTCGAGAAACTGCTGGTCTGCTACGCGCCGGGCGCTGTCGACGATTTTCGCCGAGAGGCGATGGGCGCCCGGAACAGCGAAGTCACCAATGCCCGGATCTCGACGCTCGAAGACAGTATGAAAGAGCTCAGCGCTCCGCTCCGGCCGACCGACCTCGCGGACGCCTGGCGGGCAGCGGCCGCGGTGATCGGTGACTGCTTCTTGCGGCACTGGAACGCAGATACCGGCGACAGCATCCGGCTGCTGCTGCTCGACAACGCCGACGCGATCGCCGACCAGGACATCGGCGACTGGCTCGGGACGCTCCTGCCGCAACTCGAGAAGACCATCGTGGTGGCCACCCAGCAGCCGGACGCGAAGATCATCGGCGAGTCCTCGGACGACATCCTGGCCGAGCGGATCAAGCAGCCCTCCGCTTCGGGCCTCCGGGTCAGCGCGCTGGACAACTTCGAGCAGTCGACCGTCATCAAGGAGCTGGCGCGCCTGGGCGTCCGGGGGCAACTCGCGCAGCGGGTCTTCGACGTGAGCGCCGGCCATCCCGCCACCCTGTCGCTGGTCTACGAACTGCTCTGGAGCGATCGGGCCGTCCGCCCGGACAATCCCGAATCCCTACTGACCGACCTGCCGGAGCCCCAGCACGAACGAATCGCTGTACTGGTGGATCGACTCGTCGAGCGGTCCGGCCGGCCGGTGCTGCGAACGGCACTATGGGCCGCGGCGGTCCCGAGGACCTTCGATGCCGACCTGCTGCGGCACCTTCTCGACGGTCAGTCGCTGAGCGCCGATGAACAAGCCGCGATCTTCGAAGACCTGGGAAAGATGTCGCTGCTTGTCGAAGACGTGTCCGCGGATGACTCGAGCGAAGCCCCACGGCACTCGTTGCGGCTCCACTCCTACATCAGAAACGCGATTCTGGACCGCATGACGAGGCTCCACAGCGACCTTTTCACCGACCTGAATCGGAAGGCCGCCGAGTATTACCGGCAGCAGGTTCTGGAATACAAGTCGTCGACAGCCACCTACTCCGACGCCTCGGTTTACGAGGACACCACGTGGCAGGGCTACAAGCGGGAATGGCTTTATCACAACGGACTTGCCGTCACCAGCGCCGACAAGGAGGATGCGCTGGTTGAGTTCGCCACCGTGTTCGCGGAAGCGCACTGGTGGTGGGCGAACTACATCCATTTCGACTTCTGCGATGAATACCTGACCGACCTCGCCCAGCTCGCCGTACATCGCGGCGACAAGCGAATCAAGCAGACGTACTGGCCGGAACTCGGCGTTCTCTACGATTCCTTGCGGCTGGTACTCCGGGAGTACCCACCACGCTCGGTGAAACCGGCCGACGCCGATTGGCAGGGTATTCGCGACGCGTTGGCAATGGTCGAGGACGTGTGCGGCCTGACCAGCAAGCCGGCTGGATCGCTCAGTGAGCGGCAACAGCGACTGGCCGGTCTGCTTGCCTTGTTCACCGCTCACACGTGGCGCTACCCGCCCACCGACAGATCACAGGCGGACCCGTGCTACGTCCAGGCAGCCGCGGCGCTCGCCGACCCGTGGGACGTCGCCTGGGTCGAGTACGAGCGCGCGGATCTGCATCTGGAGTGCGGTGAGCTGACCGCTGTGCAGCTCCCGTGGGAGAAGGCGGCGGCCTTCGCGCAACCCGGCGACGAGCCGCAGTCCGCCCCGGACGACGAACTGATCAGCAACCTCCACCGAGTCCGGGCCGACTATTGCTGGACGATCGGTGACTACCCGCGCGCCGCGGCGTCGTACGGCAAGGCGGTGCTGCACGCCTATCTGTTCCATCTCGCTGGTCCGGCGCCAGATGAATACACGTTGCAGTTCTACGTCGACGTGCGCGCACGGGCACTAAGCCGGTTGTTCGGGCTGGATCCTGATCAACGGCCGAACGCACTGAAGTACGCCGCGATCATGGCCCGAGCAATGCCCATCGTTGTGAGTGCCGACCCCTCACCGGCTCAGGTCCTCCGGTCGACACTCGAGGACGACGACGGCGTGCCCCGGGCGGAGGAGGCGATAGGCCGGCTGCTCGACAGACAGCAACCGCTGCTGCTCGCCCAAGAACTCTTCCCGCGCGGTCCTCAGGTGGAAGAGCTGCACATGCGCCGGTCCGACTTCAGCATCGAATGCCGCAGGTACGTCGCGGCCGTCAAGCGCACTGGCATTCTGACCGACCTCACCAGCGAGGTATGGCCGTGAGCAGCCCGATCCGTCCGAGATGGCAGAAGGTCGCTACCGCCATCTCGCGGTACCCGACGGTCTGGATCCTGCTGCTCACCATCCTGGTGATCATCGCCATCTGGCCGGTCCCTACCCTGCTGGTCCAGAGCGGCCGGCTGAGCGAGACCGACCGCCTCAAGGCGGTGGCCGACACCAGATCCGGCGTTATCGCCACGCTGACGGCGCTCGCCGGGGCCGGCGGTCTGGCCTACACCATCGCCACCTACAGACTCGGCGTCGCGGATCGTCTGATCGAACGCTTCGAGAATGCGGCCGCACAACTTGGACACCGGAACGAAACGATCCGGTTGTCCGGCCTGCTTGCGATCGCGCAACTCGCGGACGAGTCCCGGCATCAGCGACAGGCTTGTATCGATGTCATCTGCGCACATGCGCGGCTCTCCTCGTCGCGACAATCCTCGTCGCCGTCCCGAGCGGCGGCTCTCCGCGTCATCATCGACCATCTCCGTTCCGACGCGCGGGTCAGCTGGTCCGGCCACGACTTCGACCTGTCGAACATCGCTGTGGTGGAGGCCGACTTCCACGGTCTCGATCTGACCGGGGGTTCGTTCAGCTTCGACGGCGCGACGTTCGCTGTCTCCGGTCCGGACATCGAGCCCTGGCTGGACGAGACCGTCTCGTTCGCCGGCACGAAGTTCGCCGGCGCCAACGTCACCTTCCGCGGCGCAACCTTCGGGACGGAGTGTCGTATCAACTTCGACGAAGCGGAGTTCACCAGGGGGCGGGTCTGCTTCGACCACGCACGATTCGAGGCCGGTGCGGTCTCGTTCCGGGCCGCGAAGTTCGGTCCCGGCTGCGCCGTCACCTTCGACCACGCGACGATCCGTGACCAGGCCGAGCTCAGCTTCACCGATGCCGATGTGACGGGCCCGGGCCTGTCCTTCGCGTGGACAGACTTCGCCGAGAGTCAGAGCGCCGGCAAGGTCGCGTTCCAGCAGGCGACGTTCCGTGGACCGATTGCCTTCGACCACGCGATCGTCGATCGCGTCATCGATCTGAGCCGGGCCGAGTGGGACGACGCGACGATGCGGCTCGACCATGCCGAGTTCCGGTCCGGCCAGCTGGATCTGCGGTTCGCCCGCGGGACAGGCGCCACGATCTCGCTGACCGACGCAGAGCGGGGCGCCGGTCAGATCATGCTCTCCGAGGAGTCGGCGTCGCTGTTCCGCACCACTGGTTACGCCCGGCCCGCGGACTTCTTCGGGAGCGACGTGTGGCCGCCGACCGCTCTCTCGACGCCACAGGCAACATAGAGCAACCACCGAGAAGGTGAACGCAATGGAGATCGTGTTGTTCCACATCCGCACCAAACCCGGCATCGATCAGGACGCGTACCAGAAGGCTTTCGAGCGGATGCTCGAGCTGGTCTCGGCGATGCCCGGGTTCGCCGGGATCGAGGGTTTCGCCGGAGAGGACGGCAGCGAGTTGGCCGTCGCCCGGTTCGAGTCCCGCGAAGCGATCGAGGCGTGGCACCAGCAACCCGAGCATGTCGAGACCCAGGACCGCGGACGCGAAGAGTTCTTCGACGGCTACGACATCACCATCGCCACTGCCTGGAAACATTACAGCTGGCCCAGTTCGGCCTAGAGACTGACGGCGACGTACTTGAGTTCCAGGTATTCGTCGATTCCTACTGTGCCGCCTTCGCGGCCGAGGCCGGATTGTTTTACGCCGCCGAAGGGGGCGGCCGGGTTGGAGACGATGCCCTGGTTGAGGCCGATCATTCCGGCCTCGAGGCGTTCGGAGACCCGGAGGGCGCGGCTCAGGTCCTTGGTGAACAAGTAGGAGACCAGACCGAACTCCGTGTCGTTCGCCATCCGCACGGCCTCGTCCTCGGTCTCGAACGCGGTCAGCGGCGCGACCGGTCCGAAGATCTCCTCCTTCTGCAGCCGCGCAGTGACCGGTACGTCGGCCAGCACGGTCGGCTGGAAGAAGTATCCGTTGCCCTCAGCAACGGAGCCACCGGTCAGCGGACGCGCACCCTGGGCGATCGCGTCGGCGACCAGGTCGGCGACCTTGTCCCGTTGCTTGCCGTCGATCAGCGGACCGACGTCGACACCGGCCTCCGTACCGCGGCCGACCTTGAGCGCAGTCATCCGCTCGGTCAGCCGGGACGAGAACTCTTCCATCACGGCCGAGTGCACGTAGATCCGGTTGGCCGACGTACAGGCCTCGCCGCCGTTGCGCATCTTGGCCAGCATCGCGCCGTCGACCGCCTTGTCCAGGTCGGCGTCCTCGAACACCAGCAGCGGCGCGTTCCCGCCGAGCTCCATGCTCGTCCGCAGTACCTGGTCGGCCGCCTGCTCGATCAGCTTGCGGCCGACCGAGGTCGAACCGGTGAAGGACAGCTTGCGGGCCCGGCCGTCGCGGATCAGCGGCTCCATCACGCCGCCCGCATCGTTGGTGGTGACAACGTTCAGCACCCCTGCCGGGAGACCGGCCTCGGTCATCAACTCGGCCAGCTTGAGCATCGACAGCGGCGTCTGTGCGGCCGGCTTGATCACCATCGTGCAGCCGGCGGCGACAGCCGGTCCGATCTTGCGCGCACCCATCGCCGCCGGGAAGTTCCACGGGGTGATCAGCAGGCACGGCCCGACCGGCTGGCGCATCAGCAGGAAGCGGCCTGAGCCGTTCGGTGCGATCTGGTACCCGCCCTCGATCCGGACCGCTTCCTCCGCGAACCACCGGAAGAACTCAGCTGCGTAAGCGATCTCGCCCTTGGACTCGGCGACCGGCTTGCCCATCTCGAGCGTCATCAGCAGCGCGAGGTCGTCGGCCCGCTCGGTCATCAGCTCATAGGTACGGCGCAGGATCTCGCCGCGCTCACGGGGTGGCGTGGCGGCCCACTCCGCCTGCGCAGCAACCGCTGCGTCGAGCGCTGCCTTGCCGTCGGCCGGACTGGCATCCGCCACGTCGCAGAGCGTCGCACCGGTGGCCGGGTCTTCGACGGCGAGGGTCTCGCCGCCGTCGGCCGCTACCCACTTGCCACCGATGAACAACTCGGTCGGACACGCCTCGACGACTTCCCGCTCCGATGACATGGATCCGCCTCTCGTCTGGTTCGCAGTACCCAGATTAGGCGGTGGCTATCAGCGGGGGTGCGCTCCTCGGGACGGTACGGACGATGCGGGTCAGGCCGGCTGCGACGGTGCGGAGGATGGCCGAGCGGATCAGTCCGTCGAAGGCCAGTGGGACCAGCATGACCTCGTCTGCCGTCGTACTCGCGACCAGTTCGCCCAACTGGGCCGCCACCGTCGCACGGGAGCCGACGACGTACCCGTGGTCGTCCATCAGCCGTTCTGCGCGGCCACGCTCGCGACCGGTCAACGGCGGGTCCAGAAGCGCTGTCAGCTCGGCCGACGTGACACGTGGTCCCGCGGCGGCCAGCCGGGTCTTCACTCGGACGTACTCCGCGAACCGAGCCATGGCCTCTTCCTCGGAGTCAGCTGCGACCACGCCGGCCGTGACAGCGAGGTACGGCCGCACCTTCGGCCCTGTCGGCTGGAAGTGCTCGCGGTAGGCCTCGACCGCGGCAGACGTCGCCGCTGCTGCGCAGTGGTGCGCCAGGAACAGAGGCAGTCCGCGTACGGCGGCGGTCACCGCAGTGCGCGGGTGATCGGCCAGCACGAACACCGGCGGCGGCAGTCCGGCCAGTGACAGCCGTACGTCGCCTACCGGCACCCGACCGGGCGTTCCGTCGCGCAAGAACCCGCACAGCTCGTCCAGCCGCTGCGCGAACGAGTCACGTGCCCCGCCGGCGAGTGCTGCCGCAGTACTAGGTGCGACCGTGCGCTGCTCTTCGACCCCAAGGTCGATACGACTCGGGTACGCCGCTGCGAGTGCGGCGAACTGCTCCGCGACGACCAGCGGTTGATGGTTGGTCAGTAGGACCCCGCCGGCCCCCAGGCGGATCCGGTCGGTCCGAGCGGCCAGCACTGCCGCGAGTACTGCCGGTGCTGCCCCGCCGACGCCTCGGACACCGTGCTGCTCTCCTAGCCAGAACCGGCGGTATCCGAGGTCGTCGGCAGCGAGTGCTACCTCCGCCGTTTCCCGGAGCGCGGCCGCAGCCGACTGACCGGGCAGCTGCGGTACAACGTCCAGCACAGAGTGGGCTGAGACGGGAAGTCCGGGAGCGACAGTGAGCACGCGCCCACCGTGACAGTGCGGACACGGTTCACGCATGGGGATTCCGCACCCAAGTTCCGGGCGGCGTGCCCCCATCCTCGACGGGCCCGCCGACACCCGAAAATGGGGGTTCGGAGCCCTTGCCCGGCCCGCTCCGCCACGGGCATCGTTCCCGGCGTGCCGACGGCCTTCCACCAAGGGCCGGCCGGCCCGGTCCGCTGTCGCGGGGTCGTCAACCCCCCAGTCGTCACCCCGCGGCAGACACCGATCGACACTCAGCTACGCCGACCCGGAACGGCCAAGAATATGGGGGCTGAGTACCCATGCCCGGGCCCTGCCCCCGATGGCAGCCTGAGCCCGTGCTCAACTCAGCGACCGCGGGAACGGCCCGGATCAACCAGCGCAAGAGCTGGTGGTCGGCGGGCGTTCGACCGCACGAGTTGACCCACTCCGCGCCGGCCTGGGCCGAGTACGTGGAGCGCAGTACCTCTCTCCCACCGAGCGCGCCTGCCGCCGGTCGAGACCCTGCAGGGACCGGTGTCATTGGCGGCTACACGTCAGGTGGAGCGGCCGCGGCAACGGATGGGTCCGGCACGGACTGGCGGCAGGCGCTCATGCGTTGCCTGGAACCGCTGCTGGACTCGGCTCGCCGGGATCTGGCCGCAGCCGGGCACACCGGCGTACTCGCCGAGCAATTCCTGCAGCGGTTAGGACTCCGCCTGGTGAAGCTGGCCGCCCGCACGCTGGTCCTGGAGCTCGCCCGGGCCAGGGACCGCGGCGAGCTGGCCGGCGACACCCCGGCCGCAAGGTTCCTCGACTTCACCCACCGGCTCGTGGGAGGGAGCGAGCTGGCGGAGTTCCTGGCCGCGTATCCGGTGCTGGCCCGGGTTCTGGGCGAGTCGTGCCGACAGGGCGTCGAGGGTCACCTCGAGCTGCTGGCCCGACTCGCCGAGGACCGTGAGTCACTCGTCACCGGACTGCTCGACGGCCGCGACCCCGGCACGCTGACCTCGATCGACCCCGGAGGCGATCCCCATCGGGGCGGTCGGTGCACCGCGATCCTCACCTTCGCGGACGGCCGGCGGCTGGTCTACAAGCCCCGGTCCCTGGAGCTCCACCAGCACTTCAACGCCTTCGTGGACTGGCTGAACGCAAAGACCGCAGTGGACATCCGCACGGCCCGCCTGCTGACCCGGGACGGTTACGGCTGGCTCGAGTATGTCGTGCACGAGCCGTGCGCGGACTTCGCCGGCGTACGTCGGTTCTACCAGCGACAAGGTGCTCTGCTGGCGTTGCTGTACGTGCTCGACGGCACCGACATGCACTTCGAGAACCTGATCGCTGCCGGCGACCAACCGGTGCTGGTAGACGTCGAGACGCTGTTCCACCCCAGTCGCCTCCCGGCGACGGCGTCGAGCCACGATCCGGCCGACCGCGCACTGGTTGCCTCGGTGTACCGCACGGCGCTCCTGCCGCTGCTCGTGCCAGGAGAGTTCGGCGTCGCGGATGTGTCCGGTCTCGGCGGTGGGTCGACCGCGCCGATGAGCGTGGTCGACTGGGCCGACGCCGGACTGGACTCGATGCACCTGGTACGTCGTCCCGGACAGACGCCCATCGCCGCCAACCGGCCGATGCTGGACGGTGCGACGATCGAGCCGCGCGAGCACGAAATCGCTGTGCTGACAGGGTTTCGGGCCGCGTATGAGGCGATCGCCCGGCACCGCGAGGAGTTCCTCGGACCGGACGGAATGCTGACGCAGTGCGCCTCGGACGAACTCCGGTTCGTGCCGCGCAGCACGTCGCTGTACAAGGGTCTGCTGGACGAGTCGACCCACCCGGACGCACTGCGTGACGCGGCCGGCCGGAGTCAGCTGCTGGACCTGCTGTGGGACGCGGACGAGTCGCTGCACGCGATCGTCCCGCAGGAGCTCGCCGACCTGTGGGCAGGCGACGTACCGCTGTTCACTGCTCGCCCGGACAGCACCGACGTGTGGGCGTCGGACGGCACCCGGATCGCCGATGTCCTCGCAATGACAGGGCTCGCGGCGGTCGAGGCGAAGATCGCAAGCCTCAGCGACGTGGACGAGCATCGGCAGACCTGGCTGATCTCCGCGTCGCTGGCCACCCGTCCGGAGCCGATCAAGCACGCCAGTACGAGGACGAGGCAACATGTCGGCACGACCGAAGCCGACCCCGATCAGCTCCTCGCCGCGGCTACCGACATCGCCGACGAGATCGTCGCGCAGGTGATCGGTGAAACCGGCGGCGCGGCCAACTGGCTCGGTCTCGAACTGCTCGACGACCACCACTGGGCTGTGCGTCCCATGGGCGCCGGCCTGTCCAACGGTTACACCGGTGCGGCGCTGTTCCTCGCACAGGTCGGCGCACTCACCGGAGCCGGCAAGTACTACGAGTTGGCCCGCGACGCGATCCGTCCGATCCCGCTGCTGCTCGAAGCGCTGGCCGGTGACCTGGAGTCGGCTCACTTCGTCGGACCAGGCTTCCACGGCCTCGGCGGTATCAGCTACGGCCTCCACCGGCTGTCCACCCTGCTCGGAGACTCCGGGCTGACCAGCTGGCTGGCAGCGTCGCTGGAGCTCACCGAGCAGCTCACGACGGACCCCACCGAGTTCCCGTCGTACGTCGAAGGCGCGGCCGGCGGACTGGCCGCGATGCAAGCAATAACAGGACTTCCGGCCGCCGGCCGACTGGCCGAGCGGTACGCGGATCACCTGGTCACCACAGTCGAGAGCGGCCTCCGTGGCCGGGTAGCAGCGGAACACGGCTTCGCTCGCGGCTTCCAGGGAATCGCATGGACCCTCGGGCAGTACGGCGTACCTGGAGACAGGTACCTGGATGCCGCCCGGACGGCAGCCGACCTGGACCGGCGGAACGCACCCGCCGGCCACGGCTGGTGTTCGGGCGACGCCGGGACAGCGCTCGCCCGGGCGGCGGCCGGAGTACCAGCGGATCTCGACAGCTATCTGAGGGCCGCGGCAGAACGCCCGGTGCTCGCCGACCTCAGTCTGTGCCACGGCGAGCTCGGCGCGGTGGAGTCACTGATGTGGCTCGCCGCACGTGAGTACCCAACTGCAGAGGCGGCACGGCGACGTCGTGCCGGGTTGGTGCTCGCGGCAGTACAGCAGTACGGACCGCAGTGCGGAACACCACGCGCCGTACCGTCTCCAGGCCTGCTGACCGGCCTGGCAGGGATCGGGTACGGGCTGCTTCGTCTTGCGTACCCCGAACGGGTTCCGTCCGTCCTGTTGCTCGAACCAACCGCCGGGTCGAGGTGTGGCACAGCGCCAAAGCCCACACTGTGACAGGAGAGCAGCATGACCGCCCAGCACCACGATGTTCAGCACGAAACTCCGGCAGACGAGCACTTCACTGCGCCGGACCACACCGACCCGATCACGATGCCGAAGCGGTACCGCGTCGTCGCCCGGGTGATGGGCCTGATCGGCGTCATCGGCGTGAGCACGATGGCGGCTGCCATCGCCGTGCCCAACGGCAGCCCGTGGGTCGTCGGCGGGTAAGCAGCTTGCCGGCAGCAGCGAACGTTTGATGGAGTGACCGGCCGCCCGTTGCGGGCGGCCGGTCCTCGGTCGGGCTCCTGCGGCGACAAGCATCAGTAGTTACAGTTGGCAATCATGCAGACCCGTTCGCCTACCGTGGTCGGCAGAGCGCGGGAGATCGAGAGCCTTCACCGCCTGCTGGCCGGAGCCCGCGGCGGACGGGGTGGTGCGATCTTCCTCGTCGGCGAACCCGGCATCGGGAAGAGCCGGCTGGCCGCGACCGCCACCACGCAGGCCCTCGATGCGGGGATGACGACACTGCGCGGACGGGTCGGGGCGATCGGCACGATGGTTGCCTTCCGCCCGTTCACGGAGGCGCTTCTGTCGTTGATCCGGCGCGGTGAGATGCCCACGACCGAAGGTCTCGGCCCGTACCGGCACGTGCTCGGCCGCCTCGTTCCGGACTGGGACGACGGCACCGCACACGACACCGCTGCGTCACCGGTCGTGCTCGGAGAGGCAGTACTGCGACTGCTGGCCCTGGTCGGCAGGGACCGCGGCTGCCTCCTGGTTCTCGAGGATCTGCACGGCTCCGACCCGGAGACGCTGGCCGTGATCGAGTACCTGCTCGACAACCTTGACGAGCAGCCGATCGCGCTCGTCGCGACGATGCGCGCCGAGACGTGTCCGGCGTACGAACTGGCACGGTTGTCGGCACAGCGAGGGATCGCCGAACTGGTCGAGCTGCCACCGCTGGAGCGGAGCGAGGTCGCCGAACTCGCCGCGGGCTGCCTGGAGGTTCCGGCCGACAACGTACCGGAACAGCTGACGGACCAGCTGTGGAACGACAGCGCCGGAATCCCTTTCATCGTTGAGGAATTGCTGCAGGAGGCGAACCGCAGCGGGCAGCTGGTGTCCGGGCCGGACGGCAGCGTGGAGGTCGTCGACGACCTGCACACGATCGTCCCGGCCGCGGTGGTACGCAGTATCAGCAGCCGGACCGCGCAGCTCGGGCCGCAGTCGCGGGACATCCTCGTGCTGGCCGCGGTCATCGGGCACCGGTTCCCGCTGAGCATCGTCCGCGCGGCGACCGGGACCGACGAACGGTTGCTGCTGGCCACACTGCGGGCCGGCGTGGCCGCCCAGCTGGTCGGTCCGGACGAGCCGGCGCCGGACTGGTACGCGTTCCGGCATCCACTGACCGCCGAATCGCTGCTCGCCGGGCTGACGCCGACCGAACGCTCCGCCATGGCCCGCCGGTGCGCGGACGCCGTCGAGGAACTGCATCCGGGACTGCCCGGCGAATGGTGCCCGATGGTCGCCGAACTCGCCGAGTCCGGTGGCGACACCATCCGCGCCGGCCAGTTGTTCGCCCTCGCCGGACGACGATCGTTCGACGACGGCTCTACCGGCTCGGCGGCCAATCTGCTGGACCGCGCGAACACCCTGCTGGCAGCCGATCCCGACATCGGCCACCGGGCCGATGTGCTCGGTGCCCTGCTGCTCGCACTCACCGCGACCGGCGGCTTCGAGCAGCTGGCCGTCCACACCGCGACCGTCGACGAACTGGCCGACCGCAATCTCGACAGCCGCAAGGTCGCCGCGCTGCACGTCAAGCTCGCGGACGCCGAGATGGTCGCCGGCCGTTGGGCGGCCGCGCTCCAGCATGTCGCGACCGCCCGGTCGCTACTCGGCAGCGACGCCGGCGACGCCGACCTCGCGCCGATCGACGTGGTCGCCGCCAACCTCGAGTTCGCCCGGACGAACCCCGGCCGGCTGAAGGCGGCCACCGAGCTGGCCACCCGCGCCGCCGCGGCGGCCGAACGCGCCGAGCTGCCCGAGGTGGCCTGCGAAGCCCTGCAGCTGCTGGGCATCCTGGCCCGCGAGCACGACCTCGACCGGTCGATCGACTACTTCCATCGGGCCCGGCAGATCGCCGAGGACCACGGGATGGCGCTCCAGCGGGTCACCTCGCACATCCTCCAGGCGGTCAGCCTCTACCTCGCCGACGGAAGCATCGTCGAGCTGGAGCGGTCCCGGCAGCAGGCGCTCCGCATCGGCGCCATCTCGCTGGTCTACGACGTGGACGGCATGCTCGGCCAGCAACTGATCCTGCAGTCCCAGTACTCGCGGGCCGCCGAGATCATCGACGAGTGCGTCGAAGTCACCCGGCGGATGCGGCTCGGCCGGTCGGCGACGTTCTTCCTGGCCACGAAGGCGATCCTGGAGGCGCACCAGGGCCGCCGGCCGGCGATGGAGGCGACGCTGGCCGAGATCGCGAACTGGGGCGGCGAACGGGCGTCGTACGAGTTGCCGTACTCGTACGGATTGGCCCGGACGTTCTGCGCACTCCTGGAGGAGAACCGGGAGCTCGCCGACTCCGAGTTGGCGCAGGCGCTCGCGTACGACGCGCAGAACCCGACCACCTTCCAGCTCTCCGGGAAGAACGGCCTGGCGCTGCTGCTCGGCGTACTGTCCGGCCGCAACGGCTGGGCGCACTTCGAGGCGGTCACCGCGACCGCTGCGAGCGGGATGCGGTGGAACAAGCAGTTCGTCCAGCTCGCAGAGGCCGTACTGCTCGGCCGGGACGGTCGGGTCGAAGCGGCCAACGCCAAGGTGCAGGAAGCGACGGAGACCGCGTCGCTGTTCCCGATGGCGCGGCACCTCGGTCTGCGCCTGGTCGCCGAGCCTGCCCACGCGGACGGCTGGGGTGATCCGGTCGGCTGGTTGCGGCTGGCGGAGGACTACTTCCACACCGCGGGCATCTCGCCCGTGGCGAGTGCCTGCCGCAGTCTGATGCGGCAGCTCGGTGCGACCGTGTCACAGCGCCGGAACGGCTCGGAGCAGGTGCCGGCGCATCTGCGGCAGCTCGGGATCACCACCCGTGAGTTCGAGGTCTGCCAGCTGCTGGTGGACCGGATCGGGAACAAGTCGATCGCGTCCCGGCTGCACATCTCGCCGCGGACGGTGGAGAAGCACGTGGCGAGTCTGATGACCAAGACCCAGCAACCGGATCGGGAGGCACTGAGCAGTTTCGCCCGCACCGCACTCCAGGGCTGAGCCTGGAGCCGACCCGATTCCGGGCAGCGATGCGTGTGCTGGAACATCTGGCACCTGTTGGGTGATAGTTGTCGACTCACGCATCGGCATCCGCCACCCGACGCGGCCAGTGGACAGTATTTACGAACGCTCGCTATCTATACTGTGCGAGTGGCAGGCAAGGGGTCGGACATGAGCAAGGGAACGGTCGGCGGCGGCGGTACGACGATGCTGCGGCGGATCAATGTCGCCTCGGTCCTGGATGCGGTCCGACGATCCGCGCCGGCACCGTTGCGCGTCGCTGAACTGGTCGAGCGGACCGGTCTGGCCAGGCCGACGGTCGCACAGGCTGTCGACGAGCTGCTCGACGCCGGTTGGCTGCAGCAGCACGGCCCTGATTCCGCGGACCGATCACTGGGTCGTCCGGCGATCCGCGTCTCGCTGCGCGGCCGCGCCGCGCCCGTGCTCGGCCTCGATGTAGGCCCGCACCGCGTGACCGTCGGCGTCTCCGACCTGGCCGGCCGCAAGCTGTCCTTGGTACGCCGCTCCGGACCGGGCTGGACCGCGCAGGAGCTGCTCGGCGTCATCGGTGAGGTGATCACCGAGGCGCTCGCGGAGGCCGAGGTGCCGGCCGAGGATGTGGCCGCTGCGGTCGCTGCGAGCCCTGGCATCGTCGACGAGCACACCGGACGGGTCCAGCTTGTCCCCAGCGTGCCGGGCTGGTCGGCGATCGACCTGATCAAGCACGTGCGCGGGCTGCTCGACTGCCCGGTCATGCTGGACAACGACGCCAACCTGGCCGCGCTCGCGATCGCTGCCGCGCGAGGCGGCACTGGCACGCTGCTGGCCGTCCAGTGGGGTGAACGGCTCGGCGCCGGCATCGTGATCGACGGCCGGCTGCACCGGGGCACCGGAGCGGCCGGCGAGATCGGCTTCATCGCCACAGGTCCGGATGACGTGATCAACCCCGAGGACAGCCGCGGACCGCTCGAGCGTGCCGTTGGCTCGGAGGCGATCGCAGCACTCGGACGTCAGGCCGCGCTGGACCACCCGGAGTCGCGTCTGGCCGAGCTGGGCGGTGACCAGCTCGACACCGCGGACGTGTTCGCGGCTGCGGCGGATCGTGACCCGGTCGCGCAGGCCGTCGTACAGCAGGTCGCGCGATCGTTCGCGCGCGCTCTGGCTCCGTCCATCCTGGTGCTGGACCCGACCGCCGTGGTCATCGGCGGCGGTGTCGCGCGCGCCGGCGCCGTACTGCTCGATGCGATCTCCGACCAGCTGCGCCTACTGACCCTCAACCACCCGAAGCTGGAGCTGTCCGCGCTGGCCGAGGACGCCGTAGTCACCGGCGCGATGCGCATGGCCCTGGACGAGGTGTGGCAGCGCAAGCTCCCCACCCCCGCCATGACCAGCACTACCTAGGCCCCTTCACTACCTTCGCCCCGGGCGCACCACACCAACAGGTGTAGGTGAGCTCGTACAACACGTGCCCCGCCAGGTCGATCCGGCGATCCAACCCGTTCACCATCGTGAGCGGCAGCAGCGATCGCCGGTCACACACCGAGCAGGTGATGACGATCATCGCCTGTCCCACGTGTACATGCGGCTGGCGTAGAGCCGCCAGATCAGGCGCGAGTGTTCCCGCACGTCGTCGAGGAACCACCGCCACCGCAGACTGCGGCTCACCTGCATCTGATCGCTCATTGCGCACATCCGCCACGGATCGTTACTGCCACGACTGTTTCAGTAGAATGAGCGTAGAGCATCCGGTCCGCGGAGTGGAAGGGGTTTACCGCAGTACGGCGGCGGCGACCGCGTCCGGGCGGTCGAGGTGGACCAGGTGGGCCGAGTCGGGCAGCACCTCGACAGTGCCGCCGAGCTTGTCGGCCAGGCGGCGCTGGCCCGCGAGCCAGCGGGTGGCGGTGAAGCGGGAGCTGCCACCGGTGGCGACGAGCAGCGTCGTCGGAGCCAGCGCGCCGACCGGTCCCGCGACCAGCTTCTGCACTTCGGCGGCCAGCTCCCAGCTGCCCGCCAACTCGTCCCAGAACAGCAACCACGACGAGTCCGCGCCGTACCTGCTCCTTGCCGTTGCCTTCGACAACAGCTCGTGGTTCGACATGCTGCCGACGCGGACGCTGAGCCGGCGCAGTCCGGTGCCGATGACGCTCGGCAGGCCGAGCCGCCCGAGGAACCGCGCCAGCGCCCGCACCGCCCGGTCACCACGCGTGCCCGGGTAGAACGCACGCCATCCCGTCTCCGAGGTCAGACTGGTGTCGACCAGCACCAGCCGGGTCACCTCGAGCGGCCGGGTCAGCGCCCACCGCAGTACGGCGAGTCCGCCGATCGAGTGCCCGATCAATCCGATCTCCGCGTTGGACGGTACGTCGGCAGCCGCGCGCAACGCATCCACATCCGATGTGATCGGCGTGAGCCACGGGTCGATCACGCGGACATCCTCGTCCGGCAACAGCTCGACGACCCGGCCGAACTCCTCCGGAGTCTCCGCCAGGCCGGGCACCACGATCCAGATCACGCTCATCGAGACAAAGCTTGCCTCAGACCTGGTAGCAAAGTCCCCAACATTAAGCAGAACAGCACGGTAGAAGCGCGTTGCAGGATGCCCGGCGCAGTTACCTCCTGGCCACTCAGCGTCTCGTATGCGACCACCGACCCGAGCCAGACCTGCGTGACCAGGACTCCACCAGCCAGTACGGCGAGCAGTTTGCTCAACCAACCGCCCCAGCCACGGCGGCGCAGTGCCATCAGAGCGAAGACGGCCATGGCAATCGTGCCGGCGCCGGCCATGGTCGAGGTGGCCTCGTGTAAC
The DNA here is from genome assembly GCF_004365355.1 of Kribbella pratensis. Lineage (GTDB taxonomy): Bacteria > Actinomycetota > Actinomycetes > Propionibacteriales > Kribbellaceae > Kribbella. The sequence goes on from NZ_SODP01000004.1 coordinate 300,949, forward strand.
ACCAACGCGGCACCGGCCTGCCCGTTCGCCTCGCTCGCACGGCACGCGGCACTCGCCGACGGCGCGCAGTCCATCGGCGAGAACGAGTCGAACATCGTCCCGACTGCGAAGACCGCCGTGCTGATCAGCAGCCATCTCAGCTCACGACTCCGGCGGGCCAGGACGACGGCGAGCAGTGTCAGCACGCTGCTCGACAGGTCCATCGCCCGGCCGTACAGGCTGGTCGACTGGTCCCGGGCGCTGAGCTCGCTGAGGAACGACGTATGGACGTTCAACGGGAACCCGGCCGCCGCCTCCAGCAACAGGCTGCAGTAGAGCGCGGCCGCGGCCAGCAGCAGGTTGCGGACCGGACGGTACGGGACGGAGTCCATGCCAGTCAGCGTGGCATGACAACCAAAGTATCGGCTGTGGCGTCAGGGGTAGGGTCGAGGTAGTGCTAGGTCGACCGAAGTCTCAGCGAACTAATGGGATGATCGGCTGGTGCGGTCGGAACAAGCAGTAGCGATACCGGTGTGGCAGCACCGAGCCGCGGTCTGGGTCGGCCGCGCCGTTGTGCTCGCCTCGGTGTGGTCCTTCGTTGCCATCCCGTTGCACATCGGAGCGCCGGTCCTCGTCAAACACGTGGACATGGCGTTCGATTTCGTCGGCATCCCGGCCGGCCACACGTTCTTCTCCGCCGTCTACCTCGCGGTGGTCGGCAGCGCCTTGCTGCGCGGTAAGCGAGCCGCGCTGCTCTGGGTGCTGTGGGTCTTCGAAGCGCTGTGGCTCCTCGGCCTGACCACCTACATCGCGTTCAGCTTCGTTCGCCTGAGCAGTCCCGGCGGCGCCGAGTGGCTGTCCGACCTGGACCGCACCACGGTCGCGGACGTCGAGTGGGCCATCGTCCAATGGGTCGTCGTCGCCGCGATCATCGTGTTGTTGTGGAAGATCCGCGGTGCTTTCCCGGCCCGCCTCGCACCCGGGACGCGCCGGCTCGCGGTCGGCGCGCTGGTCTTCGGCATGCTGATCTCGATCGCGGTCAGCATCACGCTCACCCAGATCTTCCCGCGGACGCTGGAGGGTCAGCGACAGAAGATCGGCTGGGCGATCATCGCCGCCCTCGGCCAGTCCCGGAGCAAGCTCGGCGGGCACGAAGGGCACGGCTGGGTCGGCCTGACGGTCGGCGCGATCTCCGCGGCCTCGCTGGTGATCGCGTTCTGGATCTTCCTCCGCTCGGTCCAGCGCGTCCGGTACCTGACCCAGGCCGAGGAGCTCGAAGTACGACGACTCCTGCTGCTGCACGGAGAGCGCGACTCGCTCGGGTACTTCGCGACCCGCCGCGACAAGGCGGTGGTCTTCTCGCCGGACAACGACGCCGCGATCGCCTACCGGGTGGTCAACGGCGTCAGTCTCGCGAGCGGTGATCCACTGGGCGATCCGGTCGCCTGGCCGGCCGCGATCCAGCGCTGGCTCGCCGAGGCCCGGCTGTACGGCTGGTCCCCCGCCGTCCTGTCCGCGAGCGAGGAGGCGGCCCAGGCGTACGTCGACGCGGGTCTGCGCGCGTTGTCGATGGGCGACGAGGCGATCATCGATGTCGCGGACTTCACACTCGAAGGCCGGACGATGCGCCCGGTGCGGCAGGCGGTGACGCGCGTACAGCGGGCCGGGTACCACGCGGAGGTTGTGCGGCACGGGGATCTGTCGCCGGAGACGTTGTCGCAGTACGTGCAGCTGGCCGAGCGGTGGCGGGGCGCGCGGACCGAGCGTGGGTTCTCGATGGCGCTCGGACGGCTCGGCGATCCGGCCGATGCGCGGTGCGTGATGGTCATCGCGCGGGATGCGGACGGCGTCGTCCGCGGTCTGTTGTCGTTCGTCCCGTGGGGCGTGCGTGGTGTGTCGCTGGACCTGATGCGGCGCGACCCGGAGTCCGCGAACGGGTTGATGGAGTTCATGGTCACCTCGCTGATCGAGGCGGCCCACGATCTCGGCGTACACCGGATCTCGCTGAACTTCGCGATGTTCCGGGAGATCTTCAGCGATGCGGAGCGGGTCGGCGCCGGTCCGGTACTGCGCCTGACCAACGCGCTGCTCACCGGCGCCTCTCGCTTCTGGCAGCTGGAGAGTCTGTATCAGTCGAACGAGAAGTACCTACCGCGCTGGTCGCCGCGGCTGATGTGCTACTCACGGGGTGCGTCGCTCGCACAGGTCGTGCTGGCGGCCGGTACGGCGGAGGGCTTCCTGCCCGCGCCCCGGCCGTGGACCCGCGTCGACACCGTCGAAGCGGCCGAGCGGCACGCGATCATGGCCGCAGACGGGCGTGCGTTCGCGACCGCGGTACGCGCACAGGAAGAGGAACTGCTACGGCCGGCGTTGCCGGAGCGCAGGTTGACCGAGCAGGAGCAGATCCGGCGGACCAAACTGACCGAACTCGTTGCCGCGGGCATCGATCCGTACCCGGTGAGCGTGCCGCGGACCGAGACACTCGAGCGGGTGCGGGAGCTGTACCCGAACCTGCCGCCGGATCACCACACCCATCACCTGGTGTCGGTGACCGGGCGCGTGATGCGGATGCGGAGCCACGGCGGGCTCGCGTTCGCGCAGTTGCAGGACGGATTGACCCAGCTGCAGGTGATGTTCACGGCCGAGGCGTGCGGCGACGTACCGCTCGAGCAGTGGCGCCGGCTCGTCGACATCGGCGACCACGTCAGCGTGACCGGCGAGGTGGTGACGAGCCGGCGCGGTGAGCTGTCGATCGCGGCGACGTCGTGGATGATGGCGGCGAAGTGCCTGCATCCGTTGCCGGACAAGCGGAAGGGCTTCACCGACCCCGAGGCGCGGGTGCGGCAGCGGCACATCGACCTGGTCATGAACCCGGACTCGCTGCGGATGATGCAGCAGCGCAGCGCCGCCGTACGGGCGATCCGCAACGGCTTCGAGACGCGCGGGTTCATCGAGGTCGAGACGCCGATGCTGCAGGCGGTGCACGGCGGCGCGAACGCGCGGCCGTTCGTCACCCACATCAACGCCTACGACACCGAACTGTTTCTCCGGATCGCCCCGGAGCTGTTCCTGAAGCGACTCAGCGTCGGCGGGATGGGCAAGATCTTCGAGCTGAACCGGAACTTCCGCAACGAGGGCGCGGACGCGACCCACAATCCGGAGTTCACCTCGGTCGAGGCCTACCAGCCGTACGCCGACTACCACGTGATGCGCGAACTGACCCGTGAGCTGCTGATCGAGGCCGCGACCGCGGTCTTCGGCAAGCCGGTGGTACGCCGGGCCGACGGCGAGATCGACATCTCCGGCGAATGGCCGGTCGTCACCGTCCACGATGCCGTCGGCCAGGCAGCCGGTGCGGACGTCGATGCGAGCACCCCGGTCGAGCGACTGCGGGAGATCTGCGCGGAGCACGGCGTACACACGACGTTCGAGATGTCGGCCGGTGAGCTGGTGCTGGAGCTGTACGACGAGCTCGTCGAGCCGAACACGACGTTCCCGACGTTCTACACCGACTTCCCGCTGGAGACCTCGCCGCTGACCCGCAACCACCGCTCAGATCCGCGGCTGGCCGAGCGCTGGGACCTGGTTGCCTTCGGCGCGGAGATCGGTACGGCGTACTCCGAGCTGGTCGACCCGGTCGAGCAGCGCCGGCGCCTGACCGAGCAGTCGCTGAAGGCGGCCGCGGGCGATCCCGAGGCGATGTCGCTGGACGAGGACTTCCTGTCGGCACTCGAGTACGCGATGCCGCCGACCGGCGGTCTCGGCATCGGTGTCGACCGGGTGATGATGATGCTGACCGGCCAGAACATTCGAAGTACGTTGGCGTTCCCGTTCGTTCGTCCCGCCCCCAGGGACTGACGGGTACCCTGGCTGCTTCAGGGGTGAGGGGCTGCTGGGGGGTTGGGGATGAGGCGCTGGGCTGCGCTCTGTGTCGGGGTGGGACTGCTGGCGGGGTGCGCCGCGAAGCCGGGGCCTTCGCCGACTGCTCCGTCGTCGGCTCCGGCCAGTGCTGCACCGGCGCCGGCGTCGTCCGTTCCGCCGGCGGGGCCGTTGGGTACGGCGGCGTACCAGGCCGAACTGACCCGGATCGACCAGGTGCTGGCCGCACCGGCCTCACGGCTGACGCGCGTCCGCACCGCCGAGGGACTGAGTGACGCCATGAATACGCTGGCGGAGACACTCAACACGGTCTCGGTACGGCTGGCCGCGATCAAGGTGACACCGCGACTCGACGCAGCACACTCGTTGCTGCAGGTGCGCATCGGCGTGGCCGCTACCCAGCTGACCGGCCTGGCGGACGAGACCGAGGACGACGCGCGGTGCGGAGGTGTCGCGTACACCTCGCAGAACGTCCAGCGTCAACTGCGCACCAATCTCAGCTCCGCGCTCACGCTGCTGCAACAGCTCAAGCTGACCTTCGGCAAGACGCTGCCCGACCCCGGCCCCGCACCGAAGCAGGTACGCCCGGACAGCGGCGACGTCCTGGTACAGCGGGGTCCGGGCGGCACCGGACAGCTCAAGATCACCAACGGCACGGCGAAGGACGTCGCGGTCTCGATCGTCACCGACGGCCAGCCGCCCAGCCGCCCGCAGGTCATGATCTATATCCGGGCGACCAAGTCCACCGCCGTGAAGGAGATCGGCGGCGCCTACCACCTCTACTTCAAGAGCGGCACCGACTGGGACCCGGACAAGCGCAAGTTTCGCGCCGACTGCGCCTTCAAGAAGTTCGACCAGACCTTCGGCCGCAACCAGGGCTGGCAGGTGAACCTCCAGCCCACGCCCGGCGGCAACGCCGACACGACCGAGGTCGAGGCCTACTGACCCTACAGCCCCAGCTTGTCCAGGAGACCGCCGAGGAGACCGCCGAGGCCGCCACCACCCGGGTGATCGGGTGGGCTGGTCGGGGTGCTGCTGGTCGGCGGCGGCTCGGTCGGGGTGGACGTCGTCGGTCGCTCGCTGGGCACGGTGGTCGGGTGGGCGCTCGGCAGCGTGGTCGCCGCCGTCGGGGGCACGGTCGGCGGCACAGTCGGGGGCCGCTCGGTCACCACCGTCGTCGGCCCGGTCGTCTCCAGGATCTGGGGGGTCGGCGTACCGGCGGTGATCGCGGGATAGCCCGTGGTCGTGAGACCGGTCGGCAACTGGATCTCGCCCGGCTTGGTTGCTGTCGGCAACTGCGTCGGTACGGCGCTGGGCGTCGTACCCGTCGACGGCGCCGCGGTGCGCGGGATCGCCGGGAGGTTCTGCGTCGGCCGGCCGGGCTCGATCCCGGCGACCGGACTGGCAGGCTGCGGACCACGGCTCCAGAACGAGAGCAGTCCGAGCACGAGGCAGCCGAGCAGCACCAGGCCCGCGCCGGCGGCGGCCTGACGACGGCGCCGCGGGTTCTGCCAGGGCGGGCGGCGGGAGGCCGTGGCAGAGATGGGCTTCACAAGGCCCGCAGATTATCGGTCGAAGAGCCGATTCAAACAGCCCTTGGAAGAAATTGAACGAAAGAACTTCATATTCCAGTAATTCCGAACCGCCTACGCGACCGTAGGAATGCAGTGCGTTAGCTGACTGCTCAGGTCAGCGCCTGCAGGCCGATGACCGACAGCAGCCGGAGCTTTTCGGCCGCCTCCGTATTCGGCGCGGCCGTGTACACGACCATGCGCAGATCGCTGCCCGGGACCGCAAGCACGTCGCAGTCGATCGTGAACGCACCGACCTCGGGATGCCGGATCGTCTTTCGCTCGGACCGGTGGAAGCCGACCACCGGCCGCTCCCAGAGTCGCGCGAAGTCCTTGCGCCGAGCGCGAAGCTCGTCGATCAGCGCCCGGAGATCGGGGTCGTGCGGGTAGCGGGCGAGCGACGCCCGCAGATCCGTCACCATCGCGGTCCGGAAGTCCCGCTGCTGCTCGGGTGTCTGTACGACGCGATCGCCGGGCGCGACGAAGTGGCGGTAGATGATGTTGCGGTCCCGCCCACGCCACTCCGATGGATCGCCGATCACGGCGGCGAACAGCGGGTTCCAGGTGATGATCGTCCAGGCGGCGTCGCACACGCACAGCGGTGCGCCGTCGAGCTGGTCGACGATCCGCTGCACACCGGGCGGGATGTACGCCGACAGCCGGCCGGGCGACGGCTCGACCTCGCCCGCTAGCAGGAACAGATGGTTGCGCTCGGCATCGGACAGCCGGAGCGCCCGGGCCAGCGCGGTGAGCACCTGCGCGGACGGTGAGTCCGACCGGCCCTGCTCGAGCCGGACGATGTAGTCGACCGACAGCCCGGCGAGCTGGGCCAGCTCCTCGCGCCGCAGCCCCGGCGCGCGCCGCTTTCCACCAGCCGGCAGTCCGACCTGCTCCGGGGTCACGCGATCGCGCCAGGCGTGCAGCGTCCTACCGAGCTCAGCCATACCCCTAGTATTCCGCGTTGATTCCGCCGCAGCCTGGTACTGCCATTCCCTAGGACATTGCGGGTACTACCTGCACGATCCCCCCGGCGGGAGGGTGAAGGCATGACCACGACACTCATCACCGGGGCGAACAGAGGCCTCGGATACGAAACCGCCAGGCAGCTGATCGCGGCGGGACACACCGTCTACCTCGGCGCCCGCGACCCTGAACGCGGCAAGCAGGCAGCCGCGGACCTCGGAGCGCAGTACGTGCAGTTGGACGTCACGAGCGACGAGTCCGTCGACGCGGCCGCGCAACAGCTGGATTCACTCGACGTGCTGATCAACAACGCCGGTATCCCCGGTCCGCGCAAGGAGATCCGGGAGCTGACCGCCGACGTCTTCCGGGAGGTCTTCGAGCTGAACGTGTACGGCCCGGTGCGAATGATCCACCGCTTCCTGCCGCTGCTCGAGCGCAGCGACAACCCGGTCATCGTGAACGTCTCCAGCGGTCTCGGCTCGATCGCCACCGCGGTGGATCCGGACGTGGCGAGCAACGTGCCCGTCTGGGTGCCCGCTCCGGCGTACGGCTCTTCGAAGGCAGCGCTCAACATGCTGACGGTGCAGTACGCGCGGCAGCTGCCGAACCTGCGGATCAACACCGTCGACCCGGGCTACACCGCGACCGACTTCAACGGCCACAGCGGCTACCAGACCGTCGAGGAGGGCGCGGAGATCATCGTCCGGCTCGCGCAGATCGATCAGACCGGCCCGACCGCGGAGTACCTGAGTCTGCACGGCACCGTTCCGTGGTGAGGAGAACGGCGATCAGCACTCGATGACGTTGACGGCAAGGCCGCCGCGGGACGTCTCCTTGTACTTGATCTTCATGTCGGCACCGGTCTCACGCATGGTCTTGATGACCTTGTCGAGCGTGACCACATGGACGCCGTCACCGTGCATCGCCATCCGGGCCGCGTTGATCGCCTTGACCGACGCCATCGCGTTCCGCTCGATGCACGGGATCTGGACCAGGCCGCCGACCGGGTCACAGGTCAGCCCGAGGTTGTGCTCCATCGCGATCTCGGCGGCGTTCTCGACCTGTTGCGGCGTACCGCCGAGGACCTCGCACAGACCGGCAGCGGCCATCGAGCAGGCGGATCCGACCTCGCCCTGGCAGCCGACCTCGGCGCCGGAGATCGACGCGTTCTCCTTGTAGAGCACGCCGATGGCGCCGGCGGTCAGCAGGAACCGTACGGCGCCGTCCTCGGTCGCTCCCGGCACGAACCGCCGGTAGTAGTGCAGTACGGCGGGAATGATGCCCGCGGCACCGTTCGTCGGCGCGGTGACGATCCGGCCGCCGGACGCGTTCTGCTCGTTGACCGCGAGAGCGAACAGGTTGACCCAGTCCATCACCTTGAGCGGATCCACCGACCACGGGTCCTGGCTGAGTTTCTTGTGCAGGGCATGCGCCCGGCGCGGTACCGTCAGCCCGCCGGGCAGGATGCCCTCGGTCTCGCAGCCCTCGCGGACGCAGTCCTGCATGACCTGCCAGATCCGCAGCAGGCCGTCGCGGATCTCGTCCTCGGTCCGCCAGGCCAGCTCGTTCGCGAGCATCACCTCGCTGATCGACAGCTGCGACTCGCGGCAGCGGTCGAGCAGCTCCGCGCCGGTTGTGAACGGGTATTTCAGCGGGGTCGTGTCCAGCACGATCCGGTCACCCGCCGCGGCGTTCTCGTCGACGACGAATCCGCCTCCGACCGAGTAGTACGTCCGCTCCCGCAGTACTGCGCCGGTCGCGTCGCGGGCGCTGAAGATCATCCCGTTCGGGTGGTACGGGAGGGCCTTGCGGCGGTGCATGACCAGATCGGTGTTCTCGTCGAACGCGATCTCGTGCTCGCCGGCCAGCACGATCCGGCCGCGCTCACGGATCGTCTCGACCCGGGCATCGACCGAGTGCGTGACGACGGTCTCGGGGTCGGCGCCCTCGAGGCCGATCAGGACGGCCTTGTTGCTGCCGTGACCGTGCCCGGTCGCGCCGAGCGAGCCGAACAGCTGGGCGTGGACGGTCGCCGTCGCGGCCAGCAGGCCGTCGTCGGCCAGGCCGCGAGCGAAGGTGCGGGCGGCACGCATCGGTCCCACGGTGTGGGAGCTCGACGGGCCGATCCCGATACTGAACAGGTCGAAGACGCTGATCGCCATCGTGTGGAGGTTCCTTCCGGTCGTCGTTGACCGTTTGGTGTCCTCCCCGCTCTGTTGGACCCAACGTCCTCCAGAGATGCCTCGCCCGTGCGGTGAAGGTGCCTGAGAGATTCTTGGGGAGAGTTGCTCCTACGGCGCCCGGGTCCAGAGTTCGTCTACCTGGCCCGGGACTCTCCCGCACGGGTTCATGCGGCTGTTGAGTTGACTGACGCTGTGGACGGTACGGCGGTCCGCCCGCCAACGTCAATCCGGCCGCGGCGGACCTGTCCGACCGGTACCCCCAACAAGCCCCGGGCCGTGCTCGGGGTCTGGCGGGGTTCGTCCCGGATGCCTGCAGCAAGCGATTGCCGAAGGATCGTTCGCATGAAGTTCATCCGACGCGCCCTGGCCGGCGCTGTAGTTCTCGGCGTCGCCGCGGCGGGGCTGACGACGTCCGCCTCCGCGACCACAACCCAGGTGCACTGGGCCGACTGCAAACCGGAAGGGCACGACGATCCCGCTCTGGTGAAGGGCTCGCAGTGCGCGACCCTCCGACTACCTGTCGATTGGCGGAACCCGAACGGACCGACCTTCGACCTCGCGATCGCCCGCCGTACTGCGAAGGGCGAGCGGGTCGGGGTGCTCGTGTTCGGACCCGGCGGGCCCGGGGACTCAGGGGTCGACCGGATCAAGACCGGGATGACACGGTTCAGTGCGGACCTGCAAAACCGGTTCGACATCGTCAGCTTCGACCCGCGGGGCGTCGCGCGGAGCAATCCGGTGCAGTGCTCGGCTGCGCTGCTCGCGAAGCAGCCGTCACCGATCATCACGAGCACGGCCGAATTCACCGCGACGATCAGTTACAACCGGCAGCTCGCGAAGGACTGTCGCGAGAACACCGGTCCGCTCTACGACCACATCGACACCTGGCAGACGGTGCGCGACGTCGACGCAGTACGCCGGGCGCTCGGCGAGTCCACGATCTCGTTCCACGGCAGCTCGTACGGCACGCTGCTCGGAGCGCAGTACGCCGAGACGTATCCGAACCGGGTCCGCGCGATGGTGGTGGAGAGCGTGATCGACCACGCCTCACCTACGACGAAGTCGTTCCTCGACGTCCAGGCGGCCGCAGCACAGGACTCGTTCGACGAGTTCGTGCAGTGGTGTGACGCGTCGGCGAGCTGTGCGCTGCACGGGCAGGACACTCACGCACTGTGGGCTGGACTGCTGGCTCGGTCGAGTGATCCGTTCAAGCTGAGCTTCCAGGTGTTTCGGATGCTCTACGACCCGGAATGGTCCGCCCTGGCCCAGACGCTGAAGGAGATGGACGCTCCTACGGTTACCGCCGCGCCGACCGGGCTCGCGCAGTACCCGCTGGCGGTGTTCTGTCAGGACTGGAACCTTCCGGTCAAGGACTACCGCGAGTACGCCGCACATCTGCAGCGGCTGGCCCGCAAGAACCAGGACATGCGCTACCCGGGTCAGCTGATGGCGGTGTCGATCTGTCTGGGTGCGCCGAAGGCGAACAACCCGCAGCACGTGCTGAAGGTGCACGGGCTCAAGACGCCGGTCCTGCTCGCCAACGCGATCCACGACCCGGCCACGCCGTACGCCATGGCGCAGAGCGTGCAGCGTCAGCTCGGCCGGTCCGGAGTGCTGCTCACGTACGAAGGCTGGGGACACGGCAGCTACAACTCGAGCCCGTGCATGCGGACCACGATCGACGATTACCTGATCTCGCGTGAGGTGCCGAAGCGCGGCAGCAGCTGCGCCGCCGTACCGCCGGTCGGCTGAAGCTCAGACCGGTACGCCGGTGACTTCGAGGACGCGGTCGAGCTGGTCCCCGCGGACCAGCCGGCCCGTCATCAACCGGAGCTCGCTGCAGGCCGTCTCCAGCGCCTGCGCCTGGGTCCGGCAGTTGTCGACGAACCAGAACGGGTCGTCGGGCTGCGGATCATCGGCGTCGTCGATGTCGGCGTACCAGTGCCGACTGCTGTAGTGCACTACTCGCACCCGTAGATTCATGATGACTACTCCCCGTACCCAGGGATCCTGGGTCCCCCCTGGCCCCAGTCGGGGCCGCCTCGGCCTGGCGCGTGCTACGCGGCCCCCCACTAGCCACGCGCCCGGCCGAGTTCGACCCTCCCCCGCTCTTTACATCGTGCTGGGCGGGCGAGTGTTACCGGTTGTGACGGTTAATTTTGAGCGATCGCTTGATCACTTCAGGTGTGATTTGGTCCACTGCTCCAGGCCGTCGGTGGTGATCGGCAGGTCCTCGGTGAGGATCTCCAGCCGGTCGGAGTGCACGACGACGTTGTCCTCGATCCGAATCCCGATGCCCCGCAGCTCCGGAGGCACGGTCTCGTCGTTCGGGTGGAAGTACAGCCCCGGCTCGACCGCGAGTGCCATCCCGGCCTCGATGGTGCCGGCGAAGTACGCCTCCGGCCGCGATGCGTCGCAGTCGTGTACGTCGAGGCCGATGTAGTGGCCGGTCCCGCAGACGATGTAGCGACGGTGCTGCTGGCCGTCCGGGCCGAGCAGTTCGTCCATCGACGCGTCGAGCAGACCCCAGTCCCGCAGCCCTTCGGCCAGCACCCGCAGCGCTTCGTACTGGAAGGCGCGGTACGGCGCACCGACCTTGACCGCGTCGAGTGATGCGAGCTGTGCCTCGTGCACCAGGTCGTGTACCTGCCGCTGGGCAGCGGTGTACTCGCCGGTCGCCGGGAACGTCCGGGTCACGTCGGCGGTGTAGAGCGTGCGCGTCTCGACGCCCGCGTCCAGCAGGATCACGTCGCCCTCGTTCACCGGGCCGTCGTTGCGGACCCAGTGCAGCACCGGCGCGTGGTTGCCAGCAGCAACGATCGACGCGTAGCCGACGCCGTTGCCGGCCGTCCGCGCGCGCCGGTCGAAGGTGCCCTGCAGCCAGCGCTCGCCGCCGCCACGGATCGCCTCCGGCAGCTCGCCGGCCACGTCGCCGAACGCGAGCACGCTGGCCGCGACCGCCTCCCGCAGCTGGTCGAGCTCCCAGTCGTCCTTGATCCGGCGCAGCTCGGCGAGGGTCTGCCGCAGCGCGTTGCCGTCGGTGGGCGACGTGCGTACCAACGCGTCCAGCATCGGCTCGACGCCGGGCACCGAGAGCATGAACGGAACCGCGCCACGCACTGCCGCGGGCAGCTCCTCGAGCGGGCGGCAGGCGATCTGCAGCGCGTCCGACCAGTCCTTCAGACCCGGCACCGGGCCGATCCACAGCTCACCGTCGCGCGCGTTCGCGAAGAAGTCGGCCTCGTCCGGACCGGCCGTCTCACGCAGGTACAGCGTCGCGTCGCCGTCGCCGGAGATCACCAGGACGGCGCCCTCGGCCTGGCAACCGGTCAGCCAGACGAAGTCGCTGTCGGCGCGGAACTGGTAGTCGGTGTCGTTCGACCGGACCGGCGCGCGGCCGGCCGCGAGCGCGATCCGCCGTCCCGGCAGCGCCGCGGCGAGCTTCCGCCGGTGCTCGGCAGCCGCCTCGGCGAGCCCTTCCGGTACCGAAACCGAGCGGTCCACCGGCCCCCAGCCACGCGAGACGAAGTCCCGGAACCCCTTGGCGTCGATGGGGCGGTACGACTTCGGCGTCTGGTCGGTCCGGGCGTCATCGGACATGAGTGAGCTCCCCTTTACGGCTGACGTTGTCAGTTCATCAACGCAGGTACGCACCACGCGGCGCAAGCCCTTATCGGCTACCGGGATCGGAAGGCGGCGAGGATGGCCCGCTCGGAGTGCAGCAGGTACTCGTTCAGGTCGGCCGCGGCCTCGTCGTACTTGCGCGCCTCGAGGAGCTCGAACAGCCTGCGGTTTCGCTCGATGTACGGCTCGTGCAGCTCGCGCGGGGTCGCGATCACGTGGAAAAGGAGCCTCAACTCCGCGAGCAGCCGGCCGGTCATCGCGTCCATTCGGGAGCTGTCGGCCAGACCGATCAGGTGCTCGTGGAAGCGCATGTTCGCCGTACCGACGACTGGCCAGCGGTCCGCGCGGGCGGCGGCTTCGGCTGCCTCGACGTCGTCCAGCAGCGGCTCGAGACGGCTCGCCGGCAGCTCCGGGTCGCGGTCGGCCAGTCCGCGTACGACGTCCACCTCCAAGACTCGGCGGAGTCGGTAGAGGTCGATGACGTCGTGCTCGTCCAGCTCGGGGACGAACACTCCGCGGTGCAGCTTGTAGACGAGCAGGCCCTCGTGGGTCAGCAGGCGGAAGGCCTCGCGCAGGGTGTTCCGGCTGACCTCCAGGACCTCGGTCAGCTCGATCTCGGAGAGTTGGGCGCCGGGCGGCAGCGCACCTTCGGTGATACTGCGGCGAAGGATGTCGGCGGCACGCTCCGCGGAGCTGCTCCGGTCCAGTCGCGCGACGTCGGCGGCGACAGTTCGCAGCCACGCCTGCCGTTCGGTCTCGGCCCCACCCGTACTCATCTCCGCATCATCCCGCACGGCAGCGGCGAGGAAAAGTAGAACAAGGCTCTTGCAGGATTGTTGAACAATCTCTAGGCTCGGTCGAGGGAGGTGGCCGCATGGACCTCAACGCGGATATGGGTGAAGGATTCGGTTCCTGGTCGATGGGCGACGACTCGGCCTTGCTGGACGTTGTCACCAGCGCGAACGTGGCCTGCGGGTTCCACGCCGGCGATCCGTCGATCATGCGGCGGGTGACGGCCGAGGCGGTCGAGCGCGGCGTCGCGATCGGGGCCCACGTCGGGTACGCCGACAAGCCCGGCTTCGGGCGGCGCTTCCTCGACATCGAGCCGGCCGCATTGCGCGACGAGGTGGTGTACCAGATCGGTGCGCTGGACGCGTTCGCGCGGATCGCGGGCGACCGGGTGCGGTACGTGAAACCGCACGGCGCGCTGTACAACACGATCGGCCATCACGTGGAGCAGGCGACCGCGGTGGTCGCCGCGGTCGCGGAGTACGACAAGACCCTCCCTGTGCTGGGTCTTCCCGGCTCGGTGTGGCTGCGGCTCGCGGAGGAGGCTGGTCTGACGGCGGTGCATGAGGCTTTTGCGGATCGTGCCTACACCCCTGAGGGGACGCTGGTTTCGCGGCGCGAGGCCGGGTCCGTGCTGCATGATGCGGACGAGATCGCGGCCCGCTGTACGGCGATGGCGACCGGGCAGCCCATCCGGGACAGCTCTGGCGGCTCGCTGCTCGTCGATCCGACCTCCATCTGCGTTCACGGCGACACCCCTGGGGCCTTCGACATCGCTCGGCGAGTGCGTGGCGCGTTGGAGGGAGCGGGCGTCACCTTGCGCCCGTTCACCGGCTGATGCGAATCCTCCCGGCGGGCGACCGGGCGCTGCTGGTCGAGCTCGACGATCTCGACCAGGTGCTCGGTTACTACGCCGCGTTGACCGCGGATGCACCGGCGGACGTCGTGGATATCGTCCCGGCAGCGCGGACCGTGCTGGTCACGACCACCGGCGACCTCGCCGCCTTGTCGCGGACCCTGCACGAACTGACCCCTACCCGGGACAGCCGGACGACCGGGGATCTGATCGAGATCCCGGTCATCTACGACGGAGCGGATCTGGGGGACGTCGCCGACCTCATCGGCTGCTCCCAGGACGACGTGATCGCCCGTCACACCGCCGACGAATGGACCGTCGCCTTCTGCGGCTTCGCCCCGGGCTTCGGCTATCTGACCTCCACCGACACCTGGAACATTCCGCGCCGGTCATCACCCCGCACGAAGGTCCCCGCCGGCGCGGTCGCGCTGGCCGGAGAGTTCAGCGGCGTCTACCCGCGCGAGTCTCCCGGTGGCTGGCAGTTGATCGGTCGCACCACGGCGAAGATCTTCGACCAGGAGCGCGATCCGGCCGCACTGTTCCACCCGGGCCGGAGGGTCCGGTTCGTCGACGCGGGCCGTGGATGAGCAGCCTGACCGTTCTCGAACCGGGGCCGTTGGCAACAATCCAGGACCGCGGGCGAGCGGGTCAGGCGGCACTCGGCGTACCGGCGTCGGGCGCCTGCGACCGGTCTGCCTACGAACTCGCGAACCGTCTGGTCGGCAATAGCCCCGGCGCGGCGGCGCTCGAGGTCACCTTCGGCGGACTGGTGATGCACGCCGACGCGGACCTCGTCGTCGCCATCACCGGCGCCCCCTGCACCGGCGTGCCTTTGAACGCTCCCGCCACGGTGCGCGCCGGCCAGGTACTCCGTCTCGGTCCGCCGGCCACGGGTCTGCGGACGTACCTTGCGGTCCGCGGCGGGATCGACGTACCGGCAGTCCTCGGCTCTCGTTCCACCGACCTGCTGTCCGGCCTTGGACCCGCACCGCTGACGCCCGGGGAAACACTCCCGGTCGGTCGCGCTGTCGAGCCGATGCCTGGAGTCGACCAGGCCCCCGTCGCCCATCCGGCCGGTGGGAAGGTCACACTCCGCGTGACTCCAGGACCCCGCCGGGATTGGTTCACCGACGCCGGTTGGGAGTCGCTGCTTTCCCAGACCTATCAGGTCAGCAGCAACAGCAACCGCGTCGGCGTACGCCTCGACGGCTCGCCACTGGAACGCGCGCGAACCGGCGAACTGTCGAGCGAAGGCATGGCCCTCGGCGCCATCCAGATCCCACCGTCCGGCACCCCAGTCATCTTCCTGGCCGACCATCCCGTCACCGGCGGCTACCCCGTCATCGCGTACGTCGCCGACGCCGACCTGGATGCCTGCGCGCAGCTGAGGCCCGGCCAGCCGGTGCGGCTCGTCAGCTGACGTTCACGCTGTCTGGAAGCGACGCAGGTACTCCGTCGGCGTGATGCTGAGATGTCTGGCGAAGGCGCGACGCAGGGTCTCGTCACTGCCCAGCCCGCTCAGTCGAGCTGCTTTGGTGATGCTGTGGCCGTCGAGCAGCAGCTGCTGGGCCCGGTCGAGTCGCACTCGCTCGACCCAGCGGCTGGGCGTGGTCTGGAACTCGCTCTGGAACAGACGGGTCAGATGTCGCGGACTCACGGCCGCAGATGCCGCCAGGTTCGGCAGGGTGTGATCGCCCGCGGGGTCGGCCACAACGGTCTCCGTCACCACCCGCAGCGGATCGCTTCGCGCCGGCGGCGTGTCCAGCGCTGTCGAGAACTGGGACTGCCCACCCGGCCGCTGCAGGAAGACAACCAGTTCGCGTGCTGTTGCCCGCGCGAGTTCGGCGCCGTGGTCGGCCTCGACGAGACCGAGCGCAAGGTCGATGCCGGCGCTGATCCCGGCCGAGGTCACGTAGCGCCCGTCGGTGATGTGCAGCGCGTCGGGCTCGACGTTCACCGTCGGGTACTGCCGCGCCATCGCGGCCGCGTGCCGCCAGTGCGTCGTCGCCCGCCGCCCGTCGAGCAGACCGAGTCCCGCCAGCACGAGCGCGCCGCTACAGACCGACGCCACCCGCTCAGCTCCGTCCGCAAGCGCCCGCGTTATCTCGGCGACCTCCGTAGGCACCCCATCGACCAGGTGATCGGCACCGGCCACCACCACCGTGTCGACCGCTCCAACCTCCGCCGCCGCGACCACCCCGGCAAGCACGACGCCAGACGCCGTCGTCACCTGCCCACTCTTCTCGGATACCAAAACCGTGTCGTATCGGTTGCTGCCCTGCGCCCGGTTGGCCTGATGGAGGACTTCGAGCGGACCGGTGACGTCGAGGAGCGTCACGCCGTCGTACACCACGAACGCGACTCGGTGTGTCCGAATCTGTGGTTGATGTGGCGAATTGGACATGGCGACAGTGTAACCCGGACCCCGAATCTGGAGTCATGACCGAAACCATCGCCGGGGTGCGGATCCCCGACAGCACCCTGGCCCGCGAGGCCACCGAACTCGTCCGCGACGTCGCCTCCCCGCTGCTGTTCGACCACTCCCGCCGGGTGTTCCTGTTCGGCGCGCTCCGCGGCAAGGACCTCGAGTACGACCCCGAGCTTCTGTACGTCGGCGCGATGTTCCACGACCTCGGCCTGACCGAGCGCTACCGCCGGATCGACCAGCGCTTCGAGATCGACGGCGCCGACGAGGCCAGGCGTTTCCTCCACCAGCACGGCGTCACCGGCGAGGCCGCCGACCGGGTCTGGACAGCGATCGCGTTGCACACCACACCGGAGATCCCGCTCCACATGGCCGCCGAGGTCGCGCTCGTCACCCGCGGTGTCGAACTCGACGTACTCGGCCTCGGGTACGACGTCATCACCGACGCGGAGCGCGACGCCGTCACCGCCGCGCACCCGCGCCCGGACTTCAAGAACCGGATCCTCGAGGCCTTCGCCGAGGGAATCCAGGACCGGCCCGCGACGACGTTCGGCAACGTCAAGTCGGACGTCCTAGAACACTTCGTGCCCGGCTTCCACCACACCGACTTCGTCGACATCATCAAGAACTCCGCGTGGCCCGAGTAGGACCTTGCTTGTGAGGGGGGCGGGGACCGGCGAGGATGTGCGGTATGACGGAGAGTTCTGGAATCCCGGGCATCGACAGTTCTGTCCCTCCGAGCGGCACCGGCTGTGTCGAGTGCCTGGCAGCTGACGGCTGGTGGTTCCACCTCCGCCGCTGCGCGGAGTGCGGCCACATCGGCTGCTGCGACTCCTCCCCCGAGCAGCACGCGTCCCGCCACGCGGCCGAGACCGGTCACCAGATCGTCCGCAGCTTCGAACCGGGCGAGGACTGGTTCTGGCACTACGGCGAGTCCGAGTACTACAACGGCCCCGAGCTGGCCCCGCCGGCCGCCCACCCCGAGGATCAGCCTGTCCCCGGCGGCAACGTCCCCACCGGCTGGCAGAGCAAGCTCCACCGCTGAGGCCGCGTGACTGAGCTGTCCGCCGATGTCGTCGTCGGCGACTTCACCACGCCCACGCCGGGACGGCAGGTCTCGGCACCGTTCGTCGTCTCCCGGCCGTACCTGAACTTCCAGATCTGCGGCGGCGACTACGAGTACAAGACCTGCCTGAACGTTGTTGTGAACGGGCGGGTCGTCCGCACCGAGACCGGGCGGGCCACCGAACGCCTGCACGCGGCCACCTTCGACCTGACCGACTGGCTCGGCCGGGATGCGTACCTGGATCTCGTCGACGAAGCCGACGGTGAGTGGGGCTACGTCCGCGTCGGCGACATCGTTCTGAGCTCGACGCCGGCCGTCGTCACCGCGAAACCCCCGCTGTATCGCGAGGCTCTGCGACCACAGCTCCACTTCACGGCACGGCAGTGGGCGATGCACCGGCTGAACCCGGTCGAGCGTGAGGAGGGCTGGCTCAACGACCTCAACGGGCTGGTCTTCCACGACGGCGAGTACCACCTGTTCGCGCA
The DNA here is from genome assembly GCF_004365355.1 of Kribbella pratensis. Classification (GTDB taxonomy): domain Bacteria; phylum Actinomycetota; class Actinomycetes; order Propionibacteriales; family Kribbellaceae; genus Kribbella. The sequence continues at coordinate 318,769 of NZ_SODP01000004.1, forward strand.
GCGCTGGAACAAGTGCTGGATCCATGCCGTCAGCAACGATCTGGTGCATTGGACGGAGCTGGAGCCGGCGTTCTTCGAGGAGTCCCTCGGCAGCGGCGTGCAGTCGGGCAGTTGCGTCGTGGATGTCGACAACACCTCGGGCCTTGCTGGGCCGGGCGAGGGTCCGGCGATGGTTGCCTTCTGGTCGCGTAACGACAACCGGTCGCAGTGCGTCTCGTACAGCCTGGATCGCGGGCGGACCTGGACGCACTATGCCGGCAACCCGATCATGGACCTGCCGGAGCGGGATCCGATGGTGTTCCGCGATCACCGGCGTGCGCAGTGGATGATGGTGTTGTACGGCGACGATCGCTACCAGCTGCTGCGCTCCGACGACCTGTTGCACTGGGAGCCGCTGGACAGTTCGATCTCGGACAGCTTCGAGTGTCCGGACTTCTTCGAACTCGGCGTGGCCGGCTCGGACGAGTCGCGATGGGTCCTCGTTCGTGGCGACGGGCGCTACTCGATCGGCTCTTTCGATGGGCGGACTTTCGTCGAGGAGACGTCTCAGTTGCAGGTCGACGGCGGTCCGCACTTCTACGCAACCCAGAGCTGGGCGGCGCCAAGCAGTGGCACCGCTCCACGCCGGGTCCAGGTCGCCTGGATGCGCGGCGGCCGCTACCCGAACATGCCGTTCAACCAGCAGGTAAGCATCCCGTGCGACCTCTCCCTGCACCACACCGCAGACGGCCTGAGAATGCTCCGCAACCCGATCCCCGAACTGGCCACCCTGGAACGTACCCGACACACCTGGCCCACGCGCGTCCTGTCCCCGAACACCCCGTGGCACATCGGCACAACCTGGCCCTTACTCCGCATCACCTGCAACGTCACCCTCCCGCCGAACGCCAAGCTAACGCTCAACATCAGCGGCACACACGTCACCGCAACGCCAGGCACAATCGCCATCCTCGCGTCAGCCCAGCCAACAACCACCCCAGCCGAACAACCAACCACCACCCCCGCCGGGCAACCGCCTGCCTCTCCGGCCGAGCAGGTGGCTGTCGGCGCGGCCGAGCAGGCGACGATCACCGCAGTCCGCAAGCTCGACATCCTCGTGGACACGACGTCGATCGAGGTGTTTGCCAACGATGGCGAGGCCTCGTTGACGGCGTGCGTGCTGCCGGGGCATTTCGAGCTGACGTTCACCGCGTCCGGAGCCGACTGCACGCTGGGCGAGCTCGAGGTCGTCGAGCTAGCTTCGATCTGGCCGACGATCTAGCGCACGAACTGGCCGTTGGCCTACAGCACGAAGCCGGTTGGGAAGGGGTCGTCGGGGTCCAGCAGGTAGTTGGCGGTGCCGGTGATCCAGGCTCGGCCGGTGACAGTAGGTACGACGGCGGGGTGCGGGCCGACTGTCGTTTCCTCGATCAGGCGGCCGGTGAAGCGGGTGCCGATGAAGGACTCGTTGACGAAGTCGGTGTCGAGCGGGAGCTCGCCGCGGGCGTGGAGCTGGGCCATGCGGGCCGACGTACCGGTGCCGCAGGGTGAGCGGTCGAACCAGCCCGGGTGGATCGCCATCGCGTTGCGGGAATCGGCGCCGTCGTCACCAGGCGCGGTGAACTGGACGTGCTTGCAGCCGTTGATGCCCGGGTCGAGCGGATGGACCGGGCGGTCGGCGGCGTTGATCGCGTCCATGATGTCCAGGCCGGCCCGCAGGATGCGGTCCTTCTCGGCGCGATCGAACGGGATCCCGAGCTGCTCCAGCGGCAGGATCGCGTAGAAGTTCCCGCCGTACGCCAGGTCGTACCTGACCTTCCCCAGTCCGGGCACGTCGACCGAGGCGTCCAAGGCATGCGAGTACGACGGGACGTTTCGCAACGTCACATGCTCCGCCCGACCGTTGCTCACGGCAACATCTACGACGACAAGTCCGGCGGGCGTGTCGAGCCGCACCTGCGTGACCGGCTCGGTCACCTCGACCATGCCGGACTCGACCAGCACGGTCGCGACGCCGATCGTGCCGTGACCGCACATCGGCAGCAGGCCGGAGACCTCGATGTACAACACGCCCCAATCCGCATCGGAACGCGTCGGCGGCTGCAGGATCGCTCCGCTCATCGCGGCGTGACCACGCGGCTCGTTCATCAGGAACAACCGAAGGTCGTCCAGGTGCTTGATGAAGTACTCACGCTTCTCGGCCATCGTCGCCCCCGGGACAACGCCGACCCCGCCGGTGACGACGCGGGTCGGCATGCCCTCGGTGTGCGAATCGATCGCGGAGATCGTCCGGACGGACCTCATCGCAGAGACTCCACGGCTTTCTTCATGTCCTGCTCCAGTTGGGCGACGTGCTCGGGAATCAGCGGTCCACGCGGCGGCCGGCACGGTCCGCCGTACCGACCGACGTAGTCCATGCCGTACTTGATCGCCTGGACGAACTCGGTCCGTGAATCCCAGCGGAAGGCTGCGACGAGTGGCTCGTACAGCGCGCGGGCCTCTTCCAGCTTGCCCTCCACAGCCAGGTCGTACAAACGGACCGATTCCTTCGGGAACACGTTCGGGAAGCCGGCGAACCAGCCGGTCGCACCCATCAGCAGCGCCTCGAGCGTGAGGTCGTCGGCGCCCGCGATCACGGCCAGGTCCGGCGCGAGCTCGCGGATCTCCAGGATCCGGCGGACGTCACCGGAGAACTCCTTCACCGCGACGATGTTCTCGATCCCGGCGATCTCGGCGAGCAGGTCCGGGGTCAGGTCGACCTTGGTGTCGATCGGGTTGTTGTAGACCATCACCGGCAGCCCGGCCTTCGCGACCTCGGTGAAGTGGTTGATCACCTCGCCACGGTTCGCCCGGTACATCGTCGGCGGCAGGCACAGTACGCCGTCCGCTCCGTCCTCGGCCGCCTTCTCCGCCCACGCGCGCGCCTGGTGCGAACCGACACCGTGGACGCCGACGACCACGACGCCGTCGTCACCGACCGCCTCGATCGCGGTCCTCGCCACGGCGCGCCGCTCGTCGTCCGTCAGCGACGAGTACTCGCCGAGCGACCCGTTCGGCCCGACGCCACGGCAGCCGTTGTCCACCAGCCAGCGGCAATGCTCGGCGTACTTGTCCAGGTCCGGCCGCAACCCCGCCGGCGCCGACGCGTCCTCGGCGTACGGCAACGCGGTCGCAACGATCACGCCGTCCAACTTCTCGCTCATGGGTTCTCCTCGACTTGAGCCAGATCGCGCAGCCGCACTGGTACGGCGATCGGTCGTTTCATGCTTGGTTTCGGTACGTCGCCCGGCGCGGCCAGCAAAGCGGCGACGGTGCGCGAACACACCCGTCCCTGGCACATCCCCAGCCCCGCGCGACTGCTGAGCTTCATTGCCCGGCCGTCGTCGAGACCGCGCTCCCCGGCGACGGTCTCGAGCTCTCCCCGCGTGACTTCCTCGCAGCGGCAGACGATCGTGTCCGCGTCGCTCCAGCTCTTCCATCCGTCCTGGACCGGATAAGCCTTCGCCAACGCCACCGCAAACCGCCGCCCCCGAACCACAGCCGCCGAATCCAAGGAAGACGAGCCCGCTGCATCGGGGTGTCGTGCGAGGGCGTGCTGGGCTGCTGCGGCGCCGGCCAGGGTGCCTTCTGCGGTGGAGAGGGCGGCGCCACCGATTCCGGTGAGCTCGCCTGCGGCGTAGACACCGGGCGTGGTGGTCTGCTGGTTGGCGTCGACGGCAACCGCCGGCCCGCCATCGGGACCAGTGGTGAGGTTGCAGCGAGCCGAGACCGCCAGCTCCAGGTTGGCGGTAAAGCCGAAGCCGACGCACACCGCGTCAACCTCCACACGTCGCTCACTACCGGGGATGGGCCGCCACGTCGAGTCGAGGCGCGCGATAGTCACGGCCTCGACGTGGCACGTGCCGTGCGCGGCAATCACCGTCCAGCCATGCCGGAGCGGCACGCGATGCCGAGCGAGCAGAGCGCCGTACCCAAGCGCCTCTTTGAGCTTGCCAGGGGCAACCAATGGGTCAGTCGCCCAGCCCTTGCGCACGGTCTTCAGCGAGTTGGCCTCGAGCAACGCAACGACCTCCGCACCCACACCGAGCAGCGACTCCGCCACCGGCAGCAGGAACGGACCGGTGCCTGCGACCAGGACGCGTTGCCCGACCGCGATGCGTTGTCCCTTGGCCAACGCCTGCGCTGCACCTGCTGTGTAGACACCGGGTAGATCCCAACCAGGGAAGGGAAGCACACGGTCGTAGGCGCCGGTCGCCAGCACTACGGCCCTCGCATCGATCGGGAACGGCTGGCGACCGGCCGCGTCCGCAGGGCCTTGCTGCGCCCAGAGGCGAAGGTCCTCGATCGCCCAGATCGAGGTGTCCGGGAGGTGAGTGATCCGCGGATGACTACCGAGCACGTCGCGCTGAGCCGCGAACGTCTTCCACTCATGCTGAAGCCGGTCCGGCCGATGCGCGGCGAACTCCTCGGGAAGCTGCCGGTTGTACTGCCCGCCGATCGACCGGCCGTTGTCGACCAGCAGCACCTCAGCGCCGGCCTCCGCAGCAGCAAGCGCGGCCGCGACACCCGCCGGACCAGCACCCACGACGACAATCTCCGCCGACATCGCAGAATGCACGACGGTCTCAGACTCCGACGTAGCAGGCAGAACTGCGCCTGTCTGCGTCGTGATCGCGTCGCCGGTCGCGATCGTCCGCTGACAGGCGCGCACGTCGGCAAGACCGTTGACGGTCACCAGACAGTCCTGACACGCCCCGATCCCGCAGAAGATCCCGCGAGGACGGTCGTGGACCCTAGTCGTCCGCCACGTGTCACGACCGTTCGCAAGCAGTACGGCGGCCACGGTCTGACCGGCATGAGCCGTGACCGGATGTCCGTCGACCGTGACGTCCACCGCAGACGGCGCACCGACCTCAGCCGGATCGCCGGAGCGGGAGCGAAGATAGGCACTCATGATGCGATCACCGCCGGTCGGTCGACGCGGAACGGTGATGGGTCGACGTGTGGCGTGAGGCCAAGGAACAGCTCGGTGATCAACCGACCCGTCGAAGGTGCAAGTCCGATGCCGGCGCCCTCGTGCCCGGTCGCGTGCCACAGCCCGACCACTCGCGGATCCGCACCGATGACCGGCAGGTGATCCGGCGCGTAGGGGCGGAACCCGCCGTACGCGCGCATCACCGGCACATCGCCGAGGAACGGGAACAGCCCGACTGCCTTCCGCGCCAGCTCCCGCAGCACCCGCACCCTGACCGCCTCGTCGAACCCGATCCGCTCCCGGCTCGACCCGATCAGCACCGTCCCGGCGCCCGTCGACTCCACCACCGTCGAGGTCTGCAACTCGGCATCGCCGCTCCCGACCGCGCCGACATAGTCCGCGTCGTACACCTTGTGGCGCACGGACTCCGGCAACGGTGCGGTCACCAGGATCATCCCGCGCCGCGGCAGCACCTCGATCGGCGCGCCCGCCGCCGCGCCGAAGGCTCCGGCCCACGGTCCGCACGCGTTGAGCACTGCCCCACAAGCGATGTCGCCGTCGGAGGTATCCACGCCGACCACGCGTCCGCGCGACTGCCGCACCCCGAGCGCGGTGACCCCCGATCTCACCTCGCCACCGCGCTCGCGGACGGCCGCCAGCAGAGCCGTCGCAGCCAGCACCGGCTGCACCTGCGCATCGTCGGGGTAGTGCACCCCGATCGTCACTCGGCGCGTGATCAGCGGCTCGAGGTCGAACACCTCAGCCGGCGTGATCACCTGCGCCGCGACACCGGCCTCCTGCTGCTTCGCCGCGAAGGCGGTCAACGGCTCGGGATCACCCGTCGCCACCACCACGCCACCCTTGGCTTCCCACTCGATGTCGGCGACCTGCTCGGGCAGGCGCCCGCGCACGACGTCCCACTCCGCACGCGACGCGACTGCCAGATCGAGCTCGGGCCCCGGCTCCTTGTCCGACACCAGCACATTGCCCTCGCCCGACGCCGTCGTCCCCGCGGCCGGTCCGTCGCGGTCGATGACCAGCACCCGCACGCCGGCCGCCGACAACGCCTCTGCGCACGCCGCCCCGACCATGCCCGCGCCGACCACCACTACATCGGGTGTCGCGGACCGGTGCATGGCGGCTCTCCTCGAAGACGTTCGCTAAAATGAACGATATCGAGAGTACGCGTGGTGCCGACGACCGGTCAATGCACTCAACCGGACCTCTCCTGGACTTCTCCCGGAACTATCCCGGCAGATGCGGCCCACCGGCCGCCGTCGGGTACACATCCGGCGGATATTCGAGCAGCAGCACCGACCGCACCGGACCGTCGACAGCCTCGTAGCCGTGCGGTCCGGCGGCCCGGAAAGCCAGGTAGTCACCCGGCCCCAGTTCCTCGGTCTGCCCATGTGTACTGACGCGCAGCCGACCAGTCAGGACGATGTGGTGCTCGGTCCCCGGATGCCCGTCGGAGTGCTGGACCGCATCCGGCCGGATCTCCTGGTTGTAGATCTCGAACAGCCCGCCCGGATGCTCGAGCCGCCGCAGCATCCGCAGATCAATCGCCTCACCGGACAGTACGTCGACATCCGCGGACCGCACGAGGACCAGGTCGGACGCCGGTGACTCGGCCAGAAGAGCGGACACCGGTACGCCGAGAGCGTTCGACAAACTGAACACTGTCTCGATCGTCGGGTTACCCGCACCGGACTCGAGCTGCGAGAGCGTGCCCTTCGCGATCCCGGACCGCCGGGCCAGTTCGGACAGCGAGATGCCCTGCTCGTCCCGCCGCGCCCGCAGGTTGGTCCCGAGCAGCTTTCCCGCACCCATCGCCGTCACAGCCCGGAGCATGCCATATTGAACGGCCGCGCCTCCGGCACGGCGGGTCGCGGGGCCTTGGCTCCCCGTCCTTCCCTCGTCGCTCCGGTCGCTTCGCTCCCTGCGCTCCTCAGTCCAGGACGGGAGGCCCCGCGACCACTACGTCACGGGATGACGCGGCGTTGCCGTAGCTCGGCGAAGACGTCGTAGAACATCTGCTCCGTCTGGACGTACTCGTGGAAGCCGGCTCGCCGCGACTTCGAGGAGTCGGCGAAGAAGTCGTAGTCCCATCCGAACACGAAGTCCGCGAACGGCCACGACGACACCTCGGCGAAGGACGTCGTGGTCAGCCCGTGGCCGGCCTGCATCTCCTTCCACAGCGGCTCCTTGTCGGCCATCACGTCCTGCAACGACATCTGCAGCGGCGGCGCCGCTTCGAGTCCGAACCAGGCCGCCAGCCGGGGCCACAACTCCCTCCACCGGAACAGGTCGCCGTTCGTGATGTTGAACGCCTGGTTCGCCGCGGCCGGCGCGGTCGCCGCCCAGACCGTTGCCTTCGCCAACAACCCCGCATCGGTCACTTCGAGCAGGGCGTCGTACGCACCAGGCTTTCCAGGAAAGCGCAGCGGTACGCCGAGCTCCTTGGAGATCGACGCGTACACAGCGATCGCGACCGCGAGGTTCATCGGATTCCCCAACGCCGCGCCACCGACGACGGACGGCCGCAACGCCGACCAGGTCCACGCCTTGCCCTGCTGCCGCTCCTCCAGGAACCGTTGCTGGTCGACGTTGAACTCCGGCGGCAGATGCGGCGGGTCGTCCTCCCGCGCCGGCGTCTTGAACGGCCCGAGATGCGCGCCGTACACCTTGTAGCCCTGCATCAGGCTCACGTGCCGCAGCTCGCGCGCCACCGGCTCGATCGCGTCCACGACGTTCACGAGCATCGCGAGATTCGGCGCCACGAGTTCGGCCCAGGTCGGCCGGTCCTGGTAGGCGACGTAGAACACGTGCGTCACGTCGGACAGTCCCGAGAGTCGGGTCCGCGTGTCGTCCGGATCGAGCAGGTCGACAGCAACGTGACGGACGCGACCGGGTACGTCGACACCGCCGCGACGGGACAGGCCGATCACCCGCCAGTCCGGCAGCGAGGCCAGATGTTCGACCAGATTCGTCCCGATGACACCCCGGGCACCCACGACCAACGCGACGTTCTCCATGTCCGACAGCCTTGCTGACCTGCGCGAATAAAACCAAGGCATAGTTTTCACCAAAGCCATAAGCTCAGATCATGGCAACGCTGAGGCAGCTCGAGTACTTCGTCACGGTCGTCGACGAAAGCTCCTTCACGAAGGCCGCCGAGCTCCTGCACGTCACCCAGCCGGCGCTCTCACATCAGATCCGCACGCTCGAACGCTCAGCCGGCGGACCGCTGCTCGAGCGGCTCCCCCGCACGGTCCGCCTCACCCCGACCGGCCGCGCGATGCTCCCGCACGCGCGCGCTGCCCTCGCCGATGCCGAGCGCGCCCGTTGCGCCGCCCGTCAGGCCGCAGGGCTCGAGGTCGGCGAACTGCAGATCGCGACGCTCTACTCGCTCACCCTCGGCGTCCTCCCGGCCGCACTACGCCGATGGCGACAGACGCATCCGGACGTCGGCATCCGGCTCTTCGAGCACCGCCATACCGAGGAGCTCGTCGAGGCTATGAACGCCGGCGAAGCCGACGTCGCTGTCGGAGCTGAGCCGACCGACTGGTCTGGCGTCACCCGCACGCTCGGCACCGAAGAGCTCGTCGTCGTGGTTGCTTCCGACGATCCCGCCGCCACCGGGGACACCATCAAACTGCAGGACCTCGCTGACCGCGCATGGGTCCACTACGCGCCCGGCCACGGACTCGCAGACGTCCTCGACCACGCGTGCGCACAGGCGGGCTTCGAGCCGCGGATCGCCGTACGGACGGAGCAGACCGCTGCCGCGCCGGCTCTTGCCGCCGCCGGTCTCGGACCTGCTCTGGTCCCCGACAACATCCTGGACGGCAACCTGCCGAGAGGTAGCCACGTCCTCCGCCTGGATCCACCGGTCCGTCGCACGCTCACGGCGTACACCCGTGGCGAACCCGATCCGCTGGCCGCGGCGTTCATCGATGTCCTCGTTTGGGGTGAGCACGCCGCGGGCACGCGGAGGTGATGGCTGACGAAGAGTCCGACGCAACAGTCCTTGTGGCCGGTACGGCGAACCTGGCGATCGCAATCGCGAAGATCGTCGCCGGGCTGCTGTCCGGATCGACCGCGCTGCTCGCCGAGGCAGCGCACTCTGTCGCGGACACGCTCAACCAGGTGTTCCTGCTGGCGGCGCTGCACCGCAGCCGCAAGCCGGCCGATGCCCGGCATCCGTTCGGCTATGGCATGGAGCGGTACTTCTGGTCCCTGCTCGCCGCGGTGGGCATTCTCGTCCTGGGCGCCGGCTTCTCGATCACCGAGGGCCTGCGCTCGATCTTTGCGCCTTCGCCGATCGCCGCGCTGGCCGTGATCTATCCGGTGCTGGCGATCTCGTTCGTGTTCGAGGGAAGCTCCTGGCTGCGAGCGGTGCTCCAGCTCCGGCGGGAGGCCCGGGAAGCCGGCGTACCGATCCTCACGCACGTGCGCAGTGCCGAGCCGGCCGTGAAGACCGTGGCCTTCGAGGACTCGGCGGCGCTGATCGGACTGCTCATCGCAGCGGCCGGCGTGACGTTGGCAGTCGTCACCGGCCATCACATCTGGGACGGCGCGGCGTCGATCGCCATCGGCCTGCTGCTGATCGTGGTCGCCTTCACGCTCGGCCGGGACAACATGACCATGCTGATCGGACGTGCGCTACCGGCCGACACCCAACGCGAACTACGAGAGCTGATCACGAGGACGCCGGGCATCGACGAAGTACTCGATCTGCTCACTCTGCAGCTCGCACCCGACCAGGTCCTCGTCGTCGCGGCGGTTGACCTGGACGACTCCGAGACGACGGGCGCTGCCGTCGAACAGCTCGCCGAGAAGATCGACGCACAGGTCCGGGAGGCGTTCCCGATGGTGCGGCACCTCTACCTCGACCCGACGCCCGCGGACGCACACGTCAGCGCTGATCGTGACCCCAGTTCGCGACGATGACGGCAATCGGCGGCAGTACGGCGGCTACCGCGCTCATCCCGATCGCGACCGGGATCGAGAACAGCCGGACGACGAACCACGCCAGCCCGATCAGCGCGAGGCAGCTGCCCATCAGCCAGTAGTAGGCCTTCCGGTTGTTCCACCCGCGCGCCATCTCACACCGCCAGCGACAGCTTCCCGAGGGCGTCGACCAGCGGCGAGAGCTCGGGCAGCTCGGAGGCGTTCTTCAGGGCAGACGTCAGTACGGCGTCGTGGGTGGGCTGCGCCTTGTCGAGCAGCTCGCGGCCGGCCTCGGTGACCTCGGTGTAGATGCCACGCCGGTCTGTCGGGCACAGGTACCGCTGCAGCAGCTTGCGGTCCTCCAGCCGGTTCACCAGGCGGGTAGTCGCGGACTGGCTGAGCACCACAGCATTGGACAGCTGGTTCATCCGCAGGTGGTAGTCGTCCTGCCGCGCCAGCACGTCCAGCACGCTGTACTCACTCACGGACAGGCCGTGCTGCTTCTGCAACGCGCGCTCGAGCTCGTCCTCGATCCGGGCATGCAGCGCCGCCAGGGTGCGCCACCCCTGCGCCCGCGCCTCCGCGGCGTCATCCGGTAGTCCCACGACACCTCCACTTGAACATCACGCTTGCATGCGCAATCATAGCGCTTATGCAATAGCCCGCGTGTGCAACTATCGCGCACGCCGGTAACAGTCATAAGGCTACATTCAAGGAGATTCCGCGTCATGCCTGCTGCCCTCCTGGCCCTGGCGATCGGTGCGTTCGGGATCGGCACGACCGAGTTCGTCATCATGGGTCTGCTGCCCGACGTCGCGACCGATTTCGGCGTCAGCATCCCGTCCGCCGGTCTGCTCATCTCCGGCTACGCGCTCGGCGTCGTGATCGGTGCTCCGCTGCTCACCGCGATCGGCTCGAAGGTCTCCCGCAAGACCGTGCTGATCGCGCTGATGGGCGTGTTCATCGCGGGCAACCTGGTGTCCGCGCTCGCTCCGTCGTACGGCGTTCTGATGACCGGGCGGATCGTTGCGGCGCTGTCGCACGGCGCGTTCTTCGGAGTCGGATCGGTTGTCGCCGCGTCGCTCGTACCGAAGGCGAAGCAGGCAAGTGCGATCGCGCTGATGTTCACCGGACTCACAGTGGCCAACGTGCTCGGCGTACCAGGCGGGACTGCGCTCGGACAGCACTTCGGCTGGCGATCGACGTTCTGGGCCGTCACTGCGCTCGGCGTGGTCGGTCTGCTCGGCATCGTGTTCTTGGTACCGCGACAGGGCACCGCTGAAGGGCCGGGGTTGCGGACCGAGCTGGCTGTGTTCAAGAACGTTCAGGTGTGGCTGGCACTGGCCATGACTGCGCTGGGCTTCGCTGGAGTGTTCGCGTCGTTCACCTACATCGCACCGATGATGACCGGCGTCGCGGGCTTCTCTGCGGGCTCGGTGACCTGGCTGCTCGTGCTGTTCGGCGCTGGGCTCGTCGTAGGCAACCTGCTGGGTGGCAAGGCAGCAGACCGGTCGCTGATGCCGAGTCTCTACCTGATCCTGGCACTACTGGCCGCTGTGCTGGTCGCCTTCGTGTTCACGGCCCACGCCAAGCTCCCGTCCGCCGTGACGATCGCCCTCTTCGGCGCAGCGGGCTTCGCCACGGTCGCTCCGCTGCAGAAGCGCGTGATGGACAAGGCCAAGGGTGCTCCAGCGCTGGCGTCCGCAGCCAACATCGCCGCGTTCAACCTGGGCAACGCAGCCGGCGCATACCTCGGTGGACTGACCATCGAGCACGGCCTCGGCTACGCCGCCCCCAACTGGGTCGGCGCCGCCCTCGCAGTCTCCGGTCTGCTCGTTGCTCTCGTCTCCGGCCTACTTGACCGCAAGGACGTCACGCAGCCAGGTGAACGCGGCGGCCTGCATCGCCCGGTCGAACTTGTGGGGCCCGTCGAAGAACTGACCGACGTACGACGCTGAGGACCCGGCGGCGGCGTAGTGCGCCGAGATGCGCTCATGCGCCGCCTCCTCACCGCCCAGCGGAAACAGCTCGTCATGCCGGTTGTACTGCACCAGGAGCGGCGCCGGAGCCTGGCAGGCGGCGACGTCCGACCAGTCGACCTGCGGCGGGAACATGCGAGGCATCAGCATCCAGGTGTGCGACACGACGTTCTGGTCGAGCAACGAGTTGTACGTGCCCATCATCCCGACCACGACGGCAGCAGTCAGCTCGCTGCTCGTTGCCCGTAGCAACGCAGACCGGCAACCGCCGCCGGACAGTCCGATGCTGGCAGTCCGGTCGGTGGTGTCGTCGCGGCCGCGCAGGTAGTCCAGCGCGATCCGGTCCTCCCGCGCCACGACGGCGGCGAACGTCGTACCCAGCAGGGTGCAGTACTTCTCGACCAGGTGCTCGTGACGGCCGGCTGCTGCGTTGTACGCGGCGGCGTCTCCGTCCACCGCGTCCTCCCGGACCTGCGGCGGCATCTCCGCCAAGGGGAAACGGCGGCTGCCCCAGCAGAAGGCATCCGGCGCCATGACGACGTACCCCTGGGCCGCGAGGTCGTTGGCGTAGGCGCGGCCCTCGTAGTACTGCTCTCGCAGCGCCCGCACTTCGGCAGCGGGCTCCTCGTCGGTGTCGGCGATCTTCTCGCGGCCGTAGTACTTGAAGCCGTCATGACCGTGCAGAGCGAGTACGCCGGGCAGCGGGCCGGTAGCGTCTGCGGGTTTCAGCACCCGCGCACGAGTCCGCGGGCCGAAACCGACGGAGTACGAGATCTCCTCGCCCACCAGCCCGTCCGCCGTCCAGCGCCGCTCGATGCGCACGTCCGACGGCCCGTCGTCGTCACCAGCGGTTGACACCATCCGCCGCACGATCTCGCGAACCTGATCCGCGGCCGGCTGCGCGGACTCGCGCACAGCCGGCGCGCTCGCGTGCTCGATCCAGTCGCCGTAGACACCCAAGTGTGTGGAGCTCATCCCCGCAGCCTGTCACGACCTTGGTCGGCTGAAACGGTGTGTTTGATTGTGACACACTGTTTCAGTGCGAGAAGCTGATCGGCGATCGGTGCTGGGATCGGTGTGGCTGCGGGACGAGCCGGAGCCGACGCGGGCGCGACTGAGCCGGGACGACATCGTCCGGACCGCGATCCGGGTGCTGGACCGCGAGGGCCTCGACAGGTTCTCGATGCGGATGATGGCGGCCGAGTTGGACGCGGCCGCGACGTCGGCGCTGTACTGGCGGATCGCGACCAAGGACGACCTGCTCGAGCTCGTGGTCGACGAGATCTTCGCGGACGCGCTCGTACCGCCGCCCGAGCGCGGCGATTGGCGCGACCACGTCACCGTCGTCGTCCAGGCGGCGTACGACGCTCTGTGCGAGCACTCGTGGGCTGCGCGACTGCTCGCCTCCCACGGCGCGCTCGGGCCGAACTACAACGCGCTCATCGATCGGGTGGAGTCCGTCCTGGACGCGGCCGGCTTCAAAGGGACGCACCTGGACTCCGCGGTGTCCGCGATCTTCCACTACCTGGTCGGCTCCGCGGTCACCGATTCGGCCTGGCTCTCCGTCGTACGCCGCAGCGGCATGGACGAATCGCGCTGGGCCACCGAGTCGGCCGGCCGGATGGGCGTCGACGCCACCCACCTCGCTGCATACCTCAACCGCAAGAGCCGCTCCGGCCCGGAGGCTCGCTTCGCCTCCGGACTCCGGGTCATCCTGATCGGCCTGAGGCCGCGTCAACTCTCCTAGAGGTCCGCGAACACCGAGGCCGGGTTCTCGAAGGCGTCGGCGACGAAGCGGAGGAAGGCGGCTGCAGTGCCGCCGTCGCAGACGCGGTGGTCGAAGACGAGGGACAGTTGGGTGAGCTTGCGGATGGCGAGCTCGCCGTTCACCACCCACGGGCGATCGATGATCCGGCCGACGCCGAGAATCGCGACCTGTGGATGGTTGATGATCGCCGCGCTGCCGTCGACACCGAAGCTGCCGTAGTTGTTCAGCGTGAACGTCCCCGACGTCAGCTCCTGCTGGGTCAGCTTGCCGTCCCGTGCCGATTCGGTCAGCCTTCGGATCTCGACGTCCAGCCCACGGGTGGTCAGGGCGTGCGCGTTGGCGACGGCGGGTACGACGAGACCGCGGTCCGTCTGCGCAGCGAGGCCGAGGTTCACGCCGTCGTACTGGACGAGCTCCTCGCGCTCGGTGTCGACGTACCCGTTGAGCTCCGGGTACTTGAGCAGGCCTGCGACGACGAAGCGGGCCATCAGGGCAAGCAGGCCCGGTCCGGGGTCTGTTGCTGAGCGCAACGATGCGCGCAGGTCCATGAGTGCGGTCGCGTCTACGTCGACCCAGGTGGTGGCCTCGGGGATCTCGGCGCGGCTCCGGGTCAGCGTTGCGACGACGGCCTTGCGGAAGCCGCTCATCGGCGTACGGCGCAGCTCCCGCAGACCCGTTCGCGTCGACGCGGGCTGGGTCTCCTGTGCGGCCTGCGTCTGCTGCGCGGCCGGGGCGAGTTGGGTGCGGCGGGCGATGGCCAGCTCGACATCCCGGCGGACGATCAGCCCGTCCGGACCTGAGCCCTCGAGCGCACGCAGATCGACCTCGGCGTCCCGCGCCAACCGCCGTACCAGCGGCGAGATCACCAACGGCACCCGCCTGTGCTCCGGCCCCTCGCTCTGCGGAACATTTTTCGCAGCAGGCGGCAGATTGTTTCCGTAAACCGCCGACCGCGGCTTCCGCCGTCGCCCCGCACCAGAGATCTCGCTGGTCCCGTAGCCCACCAGGACGTTGCCCGAGCCGGCGCGTTCTTCCTCGCGGTATGCCTCTCCCGCCGGATCGCCAACCGTGATGAGCGGCTTGCCGACCGGGATCGTCGTACCGGGTTCGCCGTGGAGCTCCTCGATGACACCGGCGTACGGCGACGGCAGCTCGACGATCGACTTCGCGGTCTCGACCTCCGCGACCGGCGTGTCGACGACGACCACGTCGCCGACCTTCACCAGCCAGCGAACGATCTCGGCCTCGGTCAGCCCTTCACCGAGGTCGGGGAGAAGAAACGTGTTCACGAGTCCTCCCACTGCAGGTCGTCCACCGCGTCGAGGATCCGGTCGACGCTCGGCAGCTGGTACTTCTCCAGCTTCGGTGGCGGGAACGGGATGTCGAACGCGGTCACCCGCCGCACCGGCGCCGCCAGCGAGTGGAAGCACTTCTCGGTGACCCGGGCAACGATCTCGGACGACACGCTCGCGAAGCCGCTCGCCTCGGCAACCACGACCGCCCGGCCGGTACGCCGTACCGCCGCGCACACGGTCTCGTCGTCGAACGGCACGACCGAGCGCAGATCCACCACGGTCAGCTGACGCCCTTCGGCTGCCGCGACCTCGGCCGCTTCGAGCGCGACCGGCAGCGCGGGGCCATAGGCAATCAACGTCGCGTCCGCGCCTTCACGCCGTACGACGGCCGTGCCGATGCCCGGCTGGTCCTCGGTGAGGTCGACCTCTTCCTTGGCCCAGTAGAGCTTCTTCGGCTCCATGAACACCACGGGATCGGGGAACTCGATTGCCTTGCGCAACAACCCGTACGCGTCCGCGACCGTTGCCGGGGTCACCACTGTCAGCCCGGGCGTGTGCGCGAAGTAGCTCTCGGACGAGTCGCTGTGGTGCTCGACGCCGCCGATGCCTCCGCCGTAGGGGATCCGGATGACCATCGGCAGCTGAACGCGTCCGCGGGTCCGGTTGCGCATCTTCGCCACGTGCGAGACGACCTGCTCGAACGCCGGGTACCCGAACGCGTCGAACTGCATCTCGACGACCGGGCGCATCCCGTTCATCGCCATGCCGACCGCCATACCGACGATGCCGGCCTCGGCCAACGGGGTGTCGAAGCAACGATTCTCGCCGAACTCCGCGGTCAGCCCGTCGGTGATCCGGAAGACACCGCCGAGCGCGCCGACGTCCTCGCCGAACATCACGACCGTGTCGTCCGCGTGCATCGCGTCCCGCAACGCCTGGTTGAGCGCCTGGGCCATCGAGATCTTCGTGTGCGTCATGGCGTCAGGCCTCCTCTCGCGCCAGCTCGTCACGCAGGAACGCCGCCTGCTCGCGCAGCTGCTGGGTCTCCTCGGCGTACAGGTACTTGAACAGATCCGCCGGGTCCACCTCGGGCTCCGGCATCAGGCCGTCGCGCAGCTGTGTCGCTACCTCGGCGGCCTTGGCCTCTGCCTGCCGGCGTACGTCGTCGTCCAGCCAGTCCTGCTGCTCGAGGTACGTCGTCAGCCGCTGGATCGGATCGCGGTCCAGCCACGGCGTGACCTCGTCGTCCTGGCGGTAGCGGGTCGCGTCGTCGGCGTTGGTGTGCGCCTGCACGCGGTACGTGTGCGCCTCGACCAGCTGCGGGCCTTCCCCTGCGCGGGCCTTCTCCACAGCCTGTCCGAGTACGGCGAGCAGGCCGGCCAGATCGTTGCCGTCGGCCCGTTCGCCCGGTACGCCGTACCCGACGCCCTTGTGAGCAAGGGACGGCGCGGCGCTCTGCTTGGCAAGCGGGACGGAGATGGCGTACTCGTTGTTCTGGATGAAGAACACGACCGGCGCGTGGAACACGGCCGCGAAGTTCAGCGCCTCGTGAAAGTCGCCCTCGCTCGTACCGCCGTCGCCGACGAGCGCCATCACCACCGTGTCCTCACCCTTCAGGCGCGCCGCGTGCGCGACGCCGACCGCATGCGGCAGTTGGGTCGCGAGCGGGGTCGACTGCGGCGCGACCTTATGCGCGTACGGGTCGTAGCCCGAGTGCCAGTCGCCGCGGAGCAGTGTCAGGGTCTCGATCGGGTCGACACCGCGGCTCACGATCGAGACCGAGTCGCGGTACGTCGGGAACAGCCAGTCTCCCTCTTTGAGGACCATCGTCGCCGCGACCTGACAAGCCTCCTGCCCGTGCGAGGACGGGTAGACCGCAAGGCGGCCCTGGCGGACGAGCGCACTCGCCTGGTCGTTGAAACGGCGGCCACGGATCAACTCTGTGTAGCCGTCGAGCAGAGCAGCCTTGGTGGGCAGCTCGTACGACGGGTGTTCGTGCGGCAGACCGTTCTGATCGATCAGACAAACGGGTTCCGCGGAGGGGAGCAAACGCTCCTCGACGGTAGTCATGGACCCTCCAGCGCAGGAGACGGACGGTAGCCACATCGTCCTGCCTCCTGGCCAAGTGGATCTATAGCTGGAAGAATTGAGAGACGTTTGGCCCGGGTCGCCGCATCAGGAGGTCGCACAATGTCCGACGAGGCGATGGTCCACCGGGCCGGTCCTGGACAGATTGTCGTCGCTCCCGCGCTCGACGAGATCGATCGGCAGATCATCGAGGCTCTCGGACGCGACGGACGGCTGTCGATCCGGGCTCTCGCCGACGAGGTGCACATCTCCCGGGCGAACGCCTACGCGCGGGTCGAGCGCCTCACGAACACCGGGGTGATCACCGGCTTCACCGTGACTGTCGATCCGCTTCGGCTCGGGCTCGCGACGTCTGCGTACGTCACGCTCAGTCTGCGCCAGAGCTCGTGGCGAACCCTCCGGAAGCAACTCCAGGCGATCCCGGAGATCAAGCACATGGCTCTCGTCGGAGGCGACTTCGACGCCATCCTGCTGGTCCGAGCCGCCGACAACGAAGGCCTACGCCGCCTGGTCCTGGAGAAACTCCAAGCCATCCCCGAGGTACTGGCGACCCGCACCGCACTGATCTTCGAAGACGTAGGAACCCTTTAACAGCCGCACGACCTGCGCAGGATCAGTTCGGTTGGAAAGGTCAGCGCCTCGACCGCTCCTTCACCTTCGATCAAGCGGCGTACTGCCTCTTGGGCGAGGTGTTCGAGGGGCTGGCGGACGACGGTAAGCGGGGGCCAGGTGTACTCAGTCTCACGGGTGCCGTCGAAGGCCACGACTGCGACATCCTCAGGGACGCGAAGACCGGCCTCGTGCAGGGCTCGCAGAACACCAATGGCCTGCAGATCTGAGCTGGCAAAGATCGCCGTTGGGCGCGGGACGGCGTCCACGAGTTGGCGGCCGGCCGTGTAACCACCCTCGCGAGAGAACGCCGCGCGGGCGATCGGTCCCGCGGGAAGGCCGGCTGCCTCGAGGGCGTCCTGCCAGCCGAGTTCGCGTTCTGGGCGGCCGGTGCCGCCGATGACCAGGCCTATTACTTGGTGACCGTGTTCCACCAGGTGCTCGACCCCGTGGCGGGCGCCTTCGCGATACGCGGGGCGGACCGAGCTGACCGTCGGTAGCACGCGGTTGATTGCGATCGCGGGCACCTCGGCGTCGCTCAGGTCTGGGTCCTCGTGGGGCGCTACCAGCAGCAGTCCGCTCACCTGGCGCGCGAGGAGTTCGGCGATCTTGGCGCGTTCGGTGGCTGGATCGCCGTCGGCGCTGGTCTGCAGTACGACGTACCCGCGGGACGCCGCCTCCCGGTCGATCGCCTTGGCCAGCTCTGCGAACAGCGGATTCCCGCCGTCGGGGGTGATGAGGCCGAACGTCCGCGTCGTACCCATCCTCAGCGCGCGCGCCGTCGCGTTCGGGCGGTACCCGAGCGCGCGGATCGCCTCCAGGACCCGCTCGCGCGTTTCGGGAGCGACCTTGCGCGGACCCTCGTTGACCACGTAGCTGACGACGGCCGTGCTGACCCCGGCGTACTCCGCCACGTCGTTGCGCGTGACCGGTTCCTTCGGCATGCACTGATGGTACGACGGTTGACCGCCGTGGAAAGCGGTTGCTAGCGTGTGTCGTCTACACGAGTAGAAGGAGACCGCCGTGGCCAGACGCTATGCCGTCGCCGGAACCGGATCGCGGGCCCAGTCATACATCCGCGCGATGTTCCAGGCACACCCCGAGGAAGCCGAGCTCGTTGCCCTGCTCGACCCGAACCCGGGCCGGCTCGCGTTCCACCAGCGGCTCGTCACCGAGCTCGGCGGCCCGGAGCTCCCGCAGTACGGCGCCGACGACCTGGAGCGGATGGTCAAGGAGCAGTCCGTCGACCGCGTCGTGGTGACGAGCCCCGACTACACGCATGCGTCGGTCGTGTCGCGGCTGTTGCGCGCCGGCGCGGACGTGATCGTGGAGAAGCCGCTGACGATCAACGCCGAGGGGACGCGGCAGATCGTCGACGCGATGAACGAGTCGGGCAAGTCCGTCGTCGTCACCTTCAACTACCGCTACTCGCCGCGGAACAGCGCGCTCCGCCAGGTGATCGCCGACGGCGAGATCGGTAAGGTCACGAGCGTCGAGTTCCAGTGGGTGCTCGACACCCGGCACGGCGCGGACTACTTCCGCCGCTGGCACCGCGAGAAGCTGAACTCGGGTGGCCTGCTGGTCCACAAGGCGTCCCACCACTTCGACCTGGTGAACTGGTGGATAGCCTCGTCGCCGACCCGGGTCTTCGCGTCCGGCGGATTGTTCTTCTACGGCGACGAGAACGCTGCGGCTCGGGGCCTCGGGCAACGACCGGAGCGCGGAACGATCGATGGATCGGCCAACGATCCGTGGTTGCTTGACCTGCGCAACGATGACACCAACCGGCAGTTGTACTACGAGAGCGAGAAGTACGACGGGTACCTGCGCGACCAGGATGTGTTCGGTCCGGGGATCACGATCGAGGACAACATGTCCGTGATCGCGGAATACGCGAACGGCGCGCGGCTGAGCTACTCACTCAACGCGCACTCGCCGTGGGAGGGGTACCGCGTGTCGGTCAACGGCACCCTCGGCCGTGCTGAGCTTGAGGTTGTCGAACGCGCCGCGGTCGTTGACGACCAGATCGACCCGAGCTACCCGTCCGACCGCGTGATTGCCGGCGACGTTCGTACCAACGGCGAGCGGCTGGTTCTGCAGAAGCACTGGGCCACGGCGGTCGAGGTCGAGATCCCGCGCGGCGAAGGCGGTCACGGCGGCGGTGACCGTCTCCTCTACACCGATCTGTTCGTAGGACCGACCAACGACCCGCTCGCCCGCGCCGCGGACGTCAACGACGGCGTACGAGCCGTTGCCGTAGGCATCGCCGCGAACCAGTCCCTTGCGACCGGTCAGCCGGTCACAGTCGCCGACCTGAACCTGGGCGGCTGGTCGTCCTAGCATCGGTGGGGTAGCGGGCGGAATCCGGCCGCTACCCCACTCGATTACTTGCGGAACTGGCCCGGGCCGAGGACCGACCAGCCCTTCGCGGTTGGAGTCTTGATCGAGGTAATGGGCATCGAGAACGTGTGCACCAGCCGGTTCGGGCGGCTGATCGCCCAGAAGGTCGGGTGGCGCGGGTCCGAGCGGTCCCACGCGATGCCCTGGCCCTGGACGTCGGGCAGGTTGACGGTCGCGATCCAGCGCAGCTCGGAGCCGGCCGTCGGCAGCTCCATCACGTACGCCTCACCGAGGTCGTGACCGGTCAGCCAGAGTCGGCCGTCAGGGCCCCACGAGCCGCCCGAGTTCGACATAGGCTTGAACCGGTCCAGGATCTGCTTCGGGATCGTGTACGACGCGAGCGGCTCGAACTTGTCGTTGAGCTTCACGATCTGGGTGTTGTACGTCTGACCGTACGGCTCGCCGGTCTCGTCCGAGACGTCGTCGTAGTTCGCGAACCCGGCCCACCATGCGCCGTCGTGCCGGTCCAGCCAGGTGAGCGAGCCGCGGTAGATGCCGAACGAGTACGAGTCGATGTGCCGCATCGTCCTGGTGTCGAACACCTCGATCGAGCTCTCCATCGGCCAGTCGGAGTAGTTCGAGTGGACGGCGTACAGCTTGTTGCCGAGGACCATGCCGCTGTCCATGTGGATGAACGGGCCGTCCTCATCACCGGCGAACTGCAGCAGCGGCTCGCCTGTGTGGCGGTCGTGCTTGGTGATCGTGGTGTTGTTGACCGCGTAGAAGTACTTCGCGTCGACCGCGACCGCTTGGTTCGCGTCGAAGGCGGGGTACGACTTCAGCGGGATGGCGTCGTACGTCGGCGGCTCGGCAGCGGCGGCCGCCATACCAGACTGTTTGGTATGGACCTGGGCGACGGGAAGCGCGGCCGAGGCGGGCGGGAGCGCGACGGCGGCCAGCACGGTCGACGCCGCGATGAGGGCGGGGAGCTTTCGCATCACAACCTCCGAGGGGATGGATCCTGCTCCCCCGACCCTCGTTTCACCGTTGGAACGGCGCGTGAATCTGATGCGTCAGGAGGCTTGCCGTCGGGCTGTTCGTTGGCGGCGGAACCAGATCGCGAGCGCGATGCACGGCACTACCAGCCCGCCGATGCCCAGCACGAGGAAGTCCCACTCGGCGTTGATGTGGTCGATCAGCCAGCCGAAGTTCTGTCCGAAGAATCCGGTCAGGAAGGTCAGCGGCAGGAAGACCGTGGCCAGCTTGGTGAGCTGTTCCATGGACGCGTTCTGCCGGACGCTGACCTTGGTCTGCTCGACGCCGATCACGGCCATATTCGCCTCGAGGACCGTGGCGAGCAGGTCGCGCTGGGCGGCGACCTCCTCGTTCACCAGCACGAGGTGGTCGTGCACGTCGCGGAAGTACGGCAGCAGGGCGGTGTCGCGGGCGCCGCGCTCGATCGTCGCGAGGACGGCGAGCAGCGGGTGGACCGCGCGGTAGAAGTCGGTGACCTCGCGACGGAGGAAGTAGATCTGCTCGGTCGGCGCGACGGCACCGGCGAACACCGTCTGCTCGACCCGCTCGATGTCGCGTTCGAGTTCGGCGACGACCGGTCCGTAGCTGTCGACGACCTGGTCCAGAATCGCCCACAGCACCGAACTCGTCCCGCACTCGAGCAGCTCAGGGCGTTGCTCGAGCCGGATCCGCGCGCCGTGCAGGTCGCTGGCGACACCTTGACGGACCGTGATCACGAACGACGGCCCGACGAAGACGCTCACCTCGCCGAAGTCCACTTCCTTGCGCTCGTCGTCGTACCGGGCGGTCCGAAGGATGACCAGTTCGACCTCACCGGCGTACGGCTCGACCTTGGGCCGGAGATGGAAGGTCTGCGCGTCCTCGACGGCCAGCTCGTGCAGGCCGAAACTCTGTCTCGTCTGGGCGAGTTCCTCGGCCGTGGGCTCGAACATGCCCAACCAGACGAACCCACCCTGCTGACAGCGGGCAGCAGCATCCTCGACCGACATCGCCTCGACGTGCTGGCGGCGTCCGTCCCGGTAGTAAGCGCAGTCGATGATCATGGTGACCTCCTCCCCCGATCGTCGTACGCGCGGCCGATAGGAAATAGGGTTGACCGGGAAAGCAGTGGTGAACATCCGTGAGGAGATGCCGTGGGACTGCCAGTCGTACTCATGCCCGGCCCGATGCACCCCGCCGTCGCTGAGGGCCTCGCCGACCACTGCGAGCTGATCCGGCTCTGGGAGGAGAGCGACCCGGACGCCGTACTCGCGGCCCGCCGGGACGAGATCGTTGCCGTCGCCACCGGTGGTACGACGATCGACGGCCCGTTCCTCGACCAGCTCCCCGCCGTACGCCTGGTCGCGAGCTTCGGTGTCGGGTACGACCGCATCGACGCGGCCGCTGCTGCAGCGCGTGGCGTCGTGGTCACGAACACGCCTGGGGTGCTGGACAACGAGGTCGCCGACACGGCACTCGGCCTGCTGCTGATGACCGTGCGCGAACTGGGACGAGCCGAGCAGTACCTCCGCGAAGGCAAGTGGGCCGAGGGCCGCCCGTACCCGTTGACCCCCGCAACGATGCACGGCCGCCGGATGGGCATCCTCGGCCTCGGCCGCATCGGCCAAGCCATCGCGGACCGCGTCCAGCCCTTCGGCGTCACCGTTGCCTACCACAACCGCCACCCGAAGGACGTCTCCTACCAGTACTACTCGTCGCTGACCGAAATGGCCGCCGACGTAGACATCCTGATGATCGTCATCCCCGGCGGCGACAACACCCGCCACCTGGTCGACGCCTCGGTCCTCAAAGCACTGGGCCCCGACGGCATCCTGATCAACGTGGCCCGCGGCACGGTCGTCGACGAGCAGGCTTTGGTGGACGCGCTCCGCACCAACACAATCCTCTCCGCCGGCTTGGACGTCTTCGAACACGAACCCAAGGTCCACCCCGACCTGCTCACCCTCCCCAACGCCGTCCTCCTCCCCCACGTAGGCTCCGCCACCATCCCCACCCGCACCGCCATGGCCAACCTCGTCGTCGCCAACATCCACCACTGGCTGTCCGACGGCACCCCCCTCACCCCGGTCCCCGAATCCACCAAGCTCCTGAAGTAGCCCACCGACGTACTACGGCCAACCCCACCTGCCGACGTACGACAGCGAGCCCCATCTGCCGACGTACTCCGGTGAGGCCCCCCATCCCCCGTACTCCGGTCGAGCCCACCTGCCCGTGTTCTACGGCCAACCCCACGCCGACGTACGACTGCGAGCCCCGCCTGCCCGCGCACTGCGGTCGACCCGCGTGCCGACGTACGACGGCCAAGCCCGACTGCCGACGCACGACAATGAGCCCCACCGAACGCCGCGATCCGGCCGTTGTCCTCCTCGTGCCGACGTACTCCGATT
>NZ_SODP01000004.1:342265-760584 GCF_004365355.1 Kribbella pratensis
CTCCGGATTAGCCCCCCATCCCCCGTACTCCGGTCGAGCCCACCTGCCCGCGTTCTACGGCCAACCCCACGCCGACGTACGACTGCGAGCCCCGCCTGCCCGCGCACTGCGGTCGACCCGCGCGCCGACGTACGACGGCCAAGCCCGACTGCCGACGCACGACAGCGAGCCCCACCGAACGCCGCGATCCGGCCGTTGTCCTCCTCGTGCCGACGTACTCCGATTAGCCCCCCATCCCCCGTACTCCGGTCGAGCCCACCTGCCCGCGTTCTACGGCCAACCCCACGCCGACGTACGACTGCGAGCCCCGCCTGCCCGCGTACTGTGGTCGACCCGACGTGGCGCGCAGCCGCTCCGTCGCGCTGCTCCTCCCGCGACTGCTACGCCCGGCCCCACCCCGCTCATCGCCGGTGTATCCCATCCGGCTATCCCGGACCCTGCGGGCTGTGCCCGCGAGTGCGCGCTCATCGCGTGGGCGACTGCGTAGGTCGGCGTTATGGGCAAAAGCGGCGGGACTGCGCGAACGGTGCTCGCGTGGACCGCCTGCCCATGGCCGCGTGGTTCGGGAGACGCCAGGTATCGCCGTCGACGACCGACCGTAGCAACGTCGGTCATGCCGCATTCCGACCGATGCCGGCGAGTTCCCTGCGGGTGAACCGGGCGATCGGCGCATGTCGCCGTAACCCGAATGCCCCATGTCCGGCGACGTCGAGGTCGAGGTCGAGGAAGCGTCGCCTCGCCGCATTACGCGGCGCTTGATGGTCCCATCGAGCAAAACAGGACCTCCGCACCAGCGGAGCGAACATGCCGACGGAGCGAACATGCCGGACGGAGTGAACGTGCCGACGGAGCGAACGCGCCTTCGGAGCGGACATGCCCAGCGGCGTGGACATGCCCAGCGGCGCGAACGTGCCGGCACGTTCGCTCTGGTGTGGCGCCACGACGGATGCGGGTCGTTAGATGAGTGCTGTATCGGGCCAAGGGTCCGGGTGAATCGGATCGCTTGAGGTCAATGGCCTGCCGTGAGTTCGCCCAGCGATGTCAGTGGCGTCGCTCGCCGCGGACTCGCCCCAGACCGCGAAGCGGGCGGCTTCCTGCATCATCGTTTCGTCGGCCGACCAGCGACTGGAACGCCGCCCTGAACGCCCGTTGGAACGGCGCCTCGGCGCGGCAGATCCCGTGGCAGGTCCCGTGCCAGGTCTTGCGACGGCAGCGCCGTCTGGTCGCTGGGCAGCGGCGTCGGGTCGCTGGGCAGCGGCGTCGGGTCGCTGGGCAGCGGCGTCGGGTCGCAGAGCGACCGGCGCTTCGAGGAGAGCTGAGATGCTCGGTGTTGGTTGGGGTGGTGGATCGGCCCAAGTGGGGCGGGATACCTGGACGAGTCCGTCGGTGATGGTGATGACCCAGTGACCGGCGTGGAGGGCGCGATGGTGTGCCCGGCAGAGCAGCACCAGGTTGTGGATCGCGGTCTCACCGCCGTCGATCCACGACCGGAGATGGTGTGCGTCGCAATGGATCGGCGGGGCGCCACACACCACGCAACCCTTGTCGCGAACGTTCAAGGCGCGACGCATCGCCCGTGTCACCAGGCGCTCGGCCCGTCCGACGTCGAGAGGCTCGGAGTTGGATCCGAGCACCAGCGGGATGATCTTCGCGTCGCACGCCATGCGCCGGATCGCCGCAGCCGATAGCCCCGGGCCGTACACGAGTTCCCCGGTCGCGTCGGCAAGGGCCGACTTCAGGTCCTCGAAGTCGATCGTGACGGTGATGTTCGCCTTCGCGCCGAATCCAGGTACCCAACGATCCGCACGATGCGCGGCGCCGTCCTGCGCGGCGCCGTCCTGCGCGGCGCCGTCCTGCGCGGCGCCGTCCTGCGCGGCGCCGTCCTGCGCGGCGCCGTCCTGCGTGGCAGACAACCTTGCGGAACGCGCAGCTTGAGCGTTCGCGGCCACATCGTCTGCCGCACGGACCGGCAGAAGGTTTTCGGCGCCGGCGTCCGTGGCACACGTCTCGGTGGCGGGTGGCTTGAAGCCGCTCTCGGCGGCCGCGGCGGCGATGGTCAGCGTGGCTGTGAGGGCGTCGGCTTGGCGCTTCTCGCGGGAGCGTGGGTCGAGCTCGCCGTCTGCAGTCTTGTGGGGCCGGGCGGCGGCGTGGATGCGGGATCGGAGCAGCTCGGCGTTCTCGTTGGCCAGGTAGCCGCGGAACTTCACGCCGTTCTCAGCCTCGACCAGGGTCAGCGATTCGCGGGCATACGCAGCGTTCTCGTCGGGCTCGGGACCGTCGGAGTCCAGCAGGTCACAGATCTGCCGTGCGGCCTTGGCCAGCTCGCCCGGCGACAGGTGCGCGGCGAGGTTGACCAACTGCTCCTCTGCCACCTCCAGGTCCTCCACCGCGACCCTCGAGGCGACGCGCTCCAGCGCCGTGACGATGGCGCTTGCCTGGGCTGGCCGCAGCGGCCGAGTCCCATCGGTGAGGGCTGTCGACACCGCGTCGTACTTCGGCAGACTGCGGGACAGCTTGACATCGCGATGGGCGTCGCGGCGGTCGATGCGGTGGCGCATGGCAAGTAGCTCGGCGGTGTCGCGGGCACCGAACTCCGAGGCCAGGCCGATCTCGTCGACACGGGCGATGAGCTGCAGGCGGTAGGTCAACAGCTGGGTGACTGCAGCGTCCACTTGGTCGATGGTCGGCAGCAGCTCGCTGTCGCTCATCGACCAGACCGGCCGCTCACCCAGAGGCTCCATGCCCACAACGATAGGCACTCCCTCCGACAGTTTTCAAACTCGAATCCCCTTATTTTCAAGGCGATCCAGCCATCAACCAAAGATGACTGACGTGCTCTCCCAAGTCTTGCCACCACCTCGATCTGGTTCCTGCAGATCCCCTCTCGAGACTGTTCCACGAACGGCACGCTGAAGACGTGACCGGGGTTCCCGCACGGGATGCCCGCTACGCAGGCGGACGTCATCAACGGACCTGCTGGCCTTCATCGGTCCTGCCGCCAGGAACCTGGGCTAGCGGGTGAGGGGGACCTCCTTGGTCAGATGGGAGAGCTTCGAGGGGTTGCGGACCGAGTAAAGGCCGGTTATCTGGCCGTGGTCGATTCTCAGGGCGGTGACGGTGTCGATCTCGCCGTTGAAGCGGAGGATCAGGGCCGGTTGGCCGTTGATCTGGGTGAGGTCGAGGGTGGCTTCGGTGAGGCGGTCCACGGCGACGGCCAGGAGGCGGGCTACCTTGTCGGCGCCGACGACCGGGCGCTGGACGGCTTGGACGACACCGCCGCCGTCGCCGAGGAAGACGACGTCGGGGGCGAGGATGTCGACCAGGCCTTGGAGGTCGCCGGTTTCGATCGCTCGCTGGAAGGCGGCCAGTGCCTTGCGGGTCTCGGTTGGATTGACGGGGCCGGCCGGGCGACGGGCGGCTACGTGGGAGCGGGCTCGGTGGGCGATCTGGCGGACGGCGTCCGGCTTCTTGTCGACGGCCTCGGCGATCTCGTCGTACTCGAGGCCGAAGACCTCACGGAGGACGAAGACGGCACGTTCGGTGGGCTTGAGGGTCTCGAGGACCAGGAGCATTGCCATCGAGACGCTGTCGGCGAGTTCTACGTCCTCGGCCACGTCGGGCGCGGTGAGGAGCGGCTCGGGTAGCCACGGGCCGACGTACGACTCCTTGCGGCGGCCCAGGGTGCGGAGGCGCTGGAGGGCCTGGCGGCTGGCGATCCGGACCAGGTACGCGCGCTGGTCCAGGACCGTGTCGAGGTCGACGCCGACCCAGCGCAGCCAGGTCTCCTGGAGGACGTCCTCGGCGTCCGCGGCCGAGCCGAGGAGCTCGTACGCGACCGTGAACAGGAGGTTGCGATGGGCAACGAAAGCCTCGGTGGCCTGGTCGGTACCGGTCATGCTGGACTCCTTGTACGCGCGGGTGTCACCCAACAGATGCCGGCCGCCGTACTTCTGTGACACGAAGCCCGGTATGGCGCTCGTCACGTCCGGCGGGCGTCACGGCGAACGGGCCGGCGGCATCTCGTGGTCATCCAGTAGATCTCATGAATGAGGACGATGATGACCGAACCCCGTATCGACGTGATGCAGAACGAGCTCGGCGCCAAGCTGGCCAAGCGGTTGTTCGCGGTCCACAACCTGCTCCAGCAGACCGGCCTGCCGCACGTGACGCAGAACCTGGTGATGCTGCGCGCCAGCCAGATCAACGGCTGCGGGCACTGCATCGACATCCACTCCAAGGAGGCCGCGGCGGAGGGCGAGACCACGACCCGCCTGAACCTGGTCGCCGGCTGGAGGCACTCGACGGTCTTCACCGAGGAGGAGCAGGCCGCGCTGGCGCTCACCGAGGAGGCGACCCGGCTGGCGGACGCCTCGGAGGGTGTCTCCGACGAGACGTGGGCCCGCGCCGCGAAGTACTACGACGAGGACCAGCTGATCGCGCTGGTGACGCTGATCGCCATGATCAACGCCACCAACCGGATGGCCGTGACGCTCAACCAGCTCGGCGGTTCCTACGAGCCGGGCCTGATGTCAGCGACCGTCAACAGCTAGATCCCAGATCCGCTCGGACTCCCAGGCGTACTCCCACGCCTGGATGTCCGGCGGCTCGATGCCGAGGCCGGTGAGGATGGCGCAGACCTGCTCACGGTGGTGGTTGGCGTGGTTGATCGCCTGGGCGATGAAGATGCCGACCCGGGTACCTCGGGTGTTGTTGTCGACGACGATCACGCGTTCGACGTCGATCGGCTGGGTCAGGAAGACCTCCCACAGCGCGCCGGCCTCGGCGTTCCAGCCGGCGATGGTCTCGAGGTCGGTCGCGGGGTCGCTGTCCACGTAGTCGAGCGGCCGGTCCACGATCCGGCGCAGGTAGCTGCCGTCGCACCGGACGATGTGGTCGAGGGTCGCGAGGATGCCGCCGTACGTGCCGACGCCGGTGATCTCCAGCTGTTCGGCCGTGAGTTTCCGGTCCAGGCAGAACCGGGTCAGGCTGCCGGTCGCCCAGTTGTTGTGCCGGATGGGGTCGTACAGCAGGTCGTTGAGTCCCATGCAGGCCAAGCTAGCCGTGCCCGCCCGGCCCGGGGTACTGCATTTCGCCCCGGGCGAGGCGCAGGCGCGGCGGAATCAGCTGGCGCCGATGTTGACCATCCAGTTGATGCCGAACTTGTCGGTCACCATGCCGAACTCGTCACCCCACATCTGCTTCTCCAGCGGGACCGTCACCTTGCCGCCGTCGGCGGACAGCTTCTCGTAGTACCCGCGCAGCTCGTCGCCGTCGCCGCTCAGGCTGATCGAGATGTTGTCGCCCGGGTTGTACGGCATGCCCTGCGGGGTGTCGGAGGCCATCAACGTGAACCCGCTGGGGGTCTCGAGCTGGGCGTGCATCAGCAGCTCGTCGTCCTCCGGGCCGTGGCCCGCGCCGAACTCCTTGAAGGTGTTCTTGGCCAGGTCCCCGCCGAAAACCCCCTGGTAGAACTCCATCGCCGGACGCGCTTCACTCTTGAACTGAATGTACGGATTGAGCCGGGATGCCATCGAATCGTTCCTTCCCCCAACGAGCCGAACCCTCTGGTACGGCGCTTATGCCCGCACAGTAGACCCGGCCGCCGACAGTCCGCGACACCTCGAACCCGGCCGTCCGGTTAAGGTCTCGGGATGATCCTGCGACACATCACCATCGATGCGGCCGACCCCTACGAGCTGGCGCAATTCTGGAGTACCGTGACCGGCTGGCCGGTCGCCGATGGCGACGTACCAGGCGACGACGAGGTGCTGGTCGTGGCGCCCTCGCCGGTTCCCGGGCTGTTGTTCATCGCAGTACCCGAAGGTAAGTCGGTGAAGAACCGGGTGCACCTGGACTGGGGCCCGACCGAACGCTCCCGCGACGAAGAGGTCGAGCGCATCCTCTCCCTCGGCGGCACGATCTACGAGGACCACCGCCTCCCCGACGGCCGCGGCTGGGTCACCATGAAAGACCCCGAAGGCAACGAGTTCTGCGTCGAACGCAGCGAAGCCGAACGCGCCGGCTGACCGGCTCGGGTTCCACGCGTCGTGGTCGAACGCCCACGGTCCGTCAGCGGCGACCCCCTGCGCCCGGTTCGGCTTAAATGCGGCATGGGCCGGAACCCTATGCGTGGGTCCGGTCTTCGGGGATGCTTGAGGGGTGAAGTGGTGGTGGCGGCGGAAGAAGAAGGCTGCTGAGGAGGACGGGGAGCCTCGGCGGCGGGGGATGCGGCGGGACGAGGTCAAGGACCTTCGGGCTCGTCTGACGGGTGAGGGGTACACGCTGAAGCACTGACCGCCCGATGCAACCAAATGGGCGGCCGGAGCGTTTAGTAAGTAGGAGCCGGGGGATGCACCAGGTTCGGGGCGCGCCGCGTCACGTCGCGGCGGGGAGACGACGACTCATGCTGGGGGGTGGGCGCACGCTGAAACAGGCCCACATCCATCCTCACCACGAGCGTGTCTCGCTGCTCCGGGCGTTCCTGGGGTCCGTCGCCTCGATCTTCGTCACGCTGGTGGTCCTGGCCGTGCTCGCGGGCGTGCTCGTCGTCCTCGAGCCGCGGACCACCGATGCCGACACCACAGCCGACGGCAACGGTTCGTACAGCGTGCCGACGACAGGAGCCGGCCGGTACGGATCGGGCACG
Organism: Kribbella pratensis; assembly: GCF_004365355.1. Lineage (GTDB taxonomy): Bacteria > Actinomycetota > Actinomycetes > Propionibacteriales > Kribbellaceae > Kribbella. Next base: position 348,912 of record NZ_SODP01000004.1, read on the forward strand.
CTCGGCCCGTGGCAGGACCTGGTCCGGCGGATCTCCCCCGAGGACCAGATCCGCGACACGCTCACGTTCGACGGCATCTTCCTGTTCGGCGACAGCATCGCCGTACAGGACAGCGTGTCCCTCGAACGGCGGCTGGCCGACAGCACCGGCGACTCGATCGCCTTCCACGACTGGTCCGGTCAACCCACCTCGGCGGCCGTCGACGCACTCGAGGAGTGGTCGCGTGACTACGGTCTGCCCCGGCGGATCGTGATGGCCGTCGGTACGAACGACATCTTCGACCCACCCGCGTTCGCCGCCCAGGTCGAGCGCGCGATGAAGATCGCCGGGCCGAACCGGACGGTGTACTGGGTGAACGTTTACGCCAGCCGCACCAAGCAGCCGCCCGCCGTACGCGATGCGGATCTCGCGAACAGCGCCTGGGTCAACAACGAGCTCTACGAGGCTTCGCTCCACCACCCGAACCTGCGGATCATCGACTGGTCCTCGTTCCTCACTTCCCGGCCGGACGGGCCCACGCCGTACCTGCGCGACGGCGTGCACACCAGCGAGCCGCTCGGCGGCAGTGCCCGCAACGAGCTGATCACCGAGGCAATCAAGAACAGCCGCTAGGACAACCGCTCGGAACGCCCTGATTCTGCAGGCGATCCGGCGAGGTCGATGCTGCCCTTCCGGGCAACGCCCAACCGGAGTGGCCGATCCGAGGCAACCTTTTGACCCCCTCGCGACATCTATACAACAGAGGAACCAAGCTGAACCTCAGGGGGAATCGATGGCGACGTACCCGACCGGAGTATGACCGGCAGCCAATTTGATGCCGGAAGCAACCTTCCGTGGTCCGCCGGCCGTTTCTGAAGTGCAGCGTTTCTCAACTACGCGCGTCTCTGAAGTAGCAACGAAAACACCCTGACCATTTCCCGGGGATCGCCCGACCCGAATTCAGGTCTAGGCCAGAACGGGCATGCCCGAAAGCATGCGGGGGAGGACGAACGATGCCCGCGAGACATCTGCGCACGACCAGAACGACGCTCCGACTCATGATCCCGCTGCTCGTGAGCGCCGCCGTCCTGGCCGCCGTCCTGGTGATCCCGTGGGGCGGCTCCGAGCCGGAGGCGGCGCCGGACCCGACCGTGAGCCACACCCCCGAACCGCCGACGGCACCGCCGACGCCGGTGAAGCAGAACACGTACACGTGCCCGGCGTACAGCGGGATCGACCACGCGAACCCGGTCGCGAACCTCTACCAGGACAAGTTCACCTGGGGTACGACGCCGCCCACGAAGGTCGGCGACGGCAAGGGAAACATCAACTGGCGGATCAACCCGGACAAGAACCCCAGCTGGTACATGTGGCTGCACTCGCTTCGTTGGCTGGGGCAAGGAATCAACGCCGGCGCGCGCGGTGACAAGCGAGCGCTGCAACGGGTCAGCAACATCGCGCGCGACTGGGTCAACGACAACCCGTACTCCTGGAAGTCCGACGTCGGCGCGTACGAGTCGACGATGCACCGCACCAACGTGCTGATCTGCCTGCGGGAGGCGGTGCTGTCCGGGTTGCATGTGGTCAAGTTGCCGCTGACGTACACCTGGCTCGACGACGCGCTCATGGAGCACGCGTGGTTCCTGCAGAAGAACTACAGCGGCGACTGGAACCACGGCACCGACGAGAGCCTCGCGCTGTTCGGGATCGGGTGCACGCTGCAGCGCAACGACCTGAAGAAGATCGCGTCCGATCGGCTGACGAGCGCGATCAAGACGTCCATCGACACGCAGGGGTCGACGAACGAGCAGTCCACGGCGTACGCGCAGTTCAACTACGCGCTCTGGGGACGGGCAATCGACGTACTGCGCAAATGCGGGGTCGATCCCGGTACGACGATCGTCGCGCGCCGCCGGGAACTCGCGAAATGGCTCGCGCTGGCAACCAACTCCCTCGGGAACCTGCCGCAACTGGGCGACTCGGAGGTCGTGCGGACGGTGCCCGTTCCGGGGACCGTTCTCGAGTACGCCGGGACGCTCGGCAAGCAAGGGATCCGGCCGACGCAGCGGGTCGGGATCTTCGACGGTGGGTATGTGTTCGGGCGGACCGGGTGGGGCGAGACGCGACCGTTCACGCAGGAGTCGACGTACAGCATCCGGTTCGGCCCGTCGCAGAAGCTGCACGGGCACAACGACCACACGTCCGTCACGTACACGTCCCACGGGCGCGACATCCTGATCGACGGCGGGCATGCCGGGTACAAGATCGACGACTGGCGGTTCTGGGCGAAGAGCCAGTTCGCGCACAACGAGCTGACGGTGAAGTCCGCGACCGGGCATCCGGAGACCAAGCTGGTGCGGTCGTCGATCGGCGCGACGTCGGAGTACTACGAGCTGCACGATTCGCCGGGCGCCGGTATCGACCGGACCCGCGACGTGCTCGTGCTGAAGGACCCGGACCTGATGGTCGTGCTGGACCGCGGTACGTCTGGGTCCGAGGAGGACTACTCGACGCTCTGGCACCTGCCTTCTGACCAGAAGGTGGTTGTCAGCGGCAACCGTGCGGTGGCCGCCAAGCCGGGCGATCGGGTGAAGACGACGCTGCTGCAGATCCCGTTCCAGCAGCAGACGACGCCGATCGAGGTTGTCTCCGGTTCGCAGGATCCGATCCAGGGGTGGCACTACAAGACGATCGACAAGCGGGCGCCGGCGCCGGTGGTGAAGTTCAACCGCTCCGGACACGACGCGAGCATCCTGTCCGTGATCGCGGCGACGCGCACCAAGGCCGTCGTCAGCTACACCACCACGCAGCAGGGCTCCCGCATGCTGCTGAACCTGAAGGTCGACGGCGTGACCACCGTCATCGCCGTCGCCGCAGACGGGACCCTGCAGCGCATCAAGTAGGTGCCGGATCTGCAGCCCATCACAATCGCGGAACCCGCCCGGCGCTGAGCGTGGCCTCATGCCCGGCACTGCGATTGTGATGGCGTGGCGATCCGGGTCAGCTGGTCTTCGCGCCGACCGGCTTCCACTCCCGCGGCGGGTCCTCGCCGACCCGGCCGTCGACGGCCTCGCGGATGAGGTCCGCGTGGCCGGTGTGGCGTCCGTACTCCTCGATCAGGTCGCAGACTAGGCGGCGCAGGCTCGCGTGCTGCCCGTTCGGCCAGCTGATGTCGGCCGGCTGGTCGAGCCCGCCTTCCGCGATGGCTGCGGCGAGCGTCGCGCGGGAACGCTCGACTGCACCGTCCCACAGGGCGTAAAGCTCCTCCGGGGTGTTGTCGACCGCGGAGTTGAACTCCCAATCGTTGTCGTCCCGCCAGCCGTTCTCCACCCACGGCCCGCCCATCGGCAACCCACGGAACTTCACGTTGAACATGTAGTCCTCGTTCGCCGCGAGGTGCTTCGTCAACCCGCCGAGCGTCATCGACGACTTCCCGATCCGCGTGTTCAGCCCGTCGGCGTCCAGCTCGTCCACCTTGTACCGGAACGTCGTACGCAACCGATCCAACGCCCCGACCAGCTGCTCCGCATCACTCCCCGCCAGAGGCGGTTCCCACCACGGCGAAACCCACTCATTCTCAGCCATGCCAGCACGCTAAACCCCATTCCGGACACTCCCCTTCCGGAACCACCAGCCATACTTCTCGGCATGTCAGCCGACACCTGCCCGAGCTGCGGCCGGGCCCTGGACGCCCACGATCGCGACATCCGGTTCACGCTGCCGGACCCTGTTCTGGATCTGCCGGACCAGGAGCGCACGCCCGACACCTGGCTCAGCCATGGGACGCCTCGCGAGTCCGTGATGATGCAGGTTCCGGGGGCCGGGGCGTTCGTCCGGGTTCTGCTGCCGGTACAGCTCGACGGCGGTTATCGGGTGACGTTCGGCGCCTGGCTCGGCATCCATCCCGCTCAGTTGCAGCCGACGTTCGCTGTCTGGTGGGAGCCGGAGTACGTCGACCTACGTCTCGAGGGCTTCCTGGCCAACAAGATCGCCCCGTGGGGCTTGCTCGCGGCTCCGGTCATCGCAACTGTCCGCAACCCCGACGAAACGCCCTACCTCACCGAGTCCCCCGACCCGGCCCTCACCGCCGTACTCACCAACACCTGGCCCCACGAGAAGGTCCTCCCCCATCTACCCGACTAGGGTTCGGCGGGGGGGACGGTATGCGGGGGTGATCGCGCGGTACGGCGGTCAGGTGGCGCTTGTCCGGGAGCGGTATGAGGCGTGGGACGCGCCGTACTGGAATCTTCCGAGCGGCGCCGTCGAAGAAGGCGAGACCCCAGGCGCCGGAGCGATTCGCGAGCTGCGCGAGGAGTCGGGGCTGCTGGCCGTCGAGGCGGATCTTGAGCTCGTGTGGACGACTGAGGTGTGGACCGGCGGTCGCGTGACGTCGCGGTCGTGGAACTACCTGGTGAACGTGCAGAACCCGGCGTTCGCGATCGACGATCCGGACGGGTCGGTCCTGGAGGTGCGTTGGTTCTCCGCGGAGGACGCCGTACGACGGCTCGGCCGGCTGCCGTATCCGCCTATCGCGGTGCCGGCGATCGACTACCTGACGTACGGGGTGCGACGTCAGGAGTGGACGTTCACGTTGGACGGCGTGGACTGGAGCTGGGACTCATAGGTCTCGGCGTACGACGACGTTGTGTTTGGCGTGGGTGCGGTTCTCGGCGTACTGCGTGAAGCCGGCGTCGAGGAAGGTGGGGAGGACGCCTCGACCCGGGTCGGCGGGCATGGTCTTGACGGGGTAGGCCTCGATGACGCGGGCGCCTTCGGTGCGGGCGTAGTCGACGGCTGCCTCGATCATCGGCAGGGTCAGGCCGCGGCGGCGGTAGCCGGCCCTGACGAAGAGGCAGTTGATGGCCCAGATCGAGTCGTCGTCGCGGTCGTCGATCGGCAGCACGCGTGAGTGGACGATCGCGTAGTACTCCGGCCGCGGCGCCACCGCGCACCAGGCGGCCGGGCGCTGGTCGACGTATCCGATCAGGCCGACCGGCATGCCTGCTTGGACGAAGCGCTCGAGCGCGGCTCGGTTCTTCTCGCTGCCGGCGAACTCGCGAGGGGGCAAGCGGCGTGCCATGCACCAACATCCGCGCGTGCCGCCGCTGGGTCCGAAGAGCTCGACCAGGTCGTCCCATCGCTCCTGATCAACGGGGTGGACCTCCATCGACGCATTCAACCACGGGAATCCGGTCGCGCTTGCTGATCGGCCGTGGAAGGGTCGGGCACCATGAGCGCCTCCGACCTGACCGGCTTTCTTCGCGGGCGAGGCGTTGACGCGCTTGACGTCGTACCGCTCCTCGGCGGCGAGAAGAACCGCAGCTGGCTGGTCGACGGCACGTTCGTTGCCCGGAGCTACAGCACGAGCACGCGGGACGAGGTGGAGTATGAGCTGCACGCGATCGAGTTCCTAGCGGGTGCCGGATTCCCCACGCCCGCTCCGATCGCGGCCGACGACGGATCATTGTGGGGTTGGATCGACGACCGCCCAGCGGCGCTCTTCGTATACGCCGCCGGCGCACATCCATCCGACCTGATCGACGGCTACTTCTCGACCGACCTACGACTCGGACGCGCCGCCGCAGCACTCGCCGCCCAGCTGCACACCTTGACCGCAGACCGAACCTTCCCCGGCCGACGGACCACGCGACTCGATCCCCTCGAGCGCATCGAGTCGTTCCTGCGCTCGCCGTACGCAGATCTGCCGGTCCTTCGAGATGCGACCCATCACCTGACTGTGTTGCGGCAGAAGATCGCGGCCGTCTACGCCAACCCAGCCGGCCTCCGCCAAGGCCTGGTCCACAACGACATCAGCGCCGTCAACCTTCTCCTCGACGAGCCCGGCAACATCACGGCCCTCATCGACTTCGACGACTGCATGACGTCCTTCCACCTCTACGACCTAGGCCGCGTCGCCGAAACCTGGGGCCGCACCCCCGACCGCCACGCAGACCTCACCCGTATCCACCAACTCATCGAGGCGTACGACGCAACCCGCCCCCTCACCACCCGCGAATCCGACCTCGCCGTAGATCTCATCGCCACCTACGCCGCTGCCACCGGAACCGACTACCTCACCAACCTGCTCCGCGCCGGCGCTGGAATCGAAAGCCCCGCAGACAGCTACTCCATACTCTTCTTCCTCGACCTGATCGGAGAGCAATGAGACACATCTACCTCGTCACGCACCCCGAGGCCCAGCACCACGTCGACGACCTCGTCGGCGGCTGGCACGACTCAGTCCTGACCGCCCGCGGACACCAGCAGGCCGAACGCATCGCCGACGTACTCGCAAACAGAATCGGACCCCAGCCGGTCGAGATCTACTCCTCAGACCTACGCCGAGCCAGCCAAGCGGCCGAACGCATCGCCCGCAGATTCTCCGTCGAGGTCCAACTCGACGCACGCCTCCGCGAAAGATCCAACGGCGAGGCCGACGGCCGTCCCCAGACGTGGCTAGCCGAGCGTCGCGTCCCACTTCCCGAGTACGGCGACCGCCTAGCCCACCATGACGGCCCAGCCGGCGCCGAAACCCGCCTGGCCTTGGTCGAACGCCTATACCCCGCCCTCGCCGACATCCTCACCAGCCCCGCCACGAACCAGATCATCGTCTCCCACGGCTCTGCCTCGAGCTACCTGATCGCCGCCTGGATCGGCATGCCGATGACCTCGACCGACCGCGTCTTCTTCCCCCTGACCTCAGGCAGCATCACGACCCTCCGTCGCAACGACACCCACTTCAGCCACCAGGTCCTCACCCTCAACGAGACCGACCACCTGGAGCACCAATAACAGCACCCCCCAGGCCACTGACCTGGGGGTTTGATGGAGCCGCCTGTCGGAATCGAACCGACGACCTTCTCATTACGAGTGAGACGCTCTGCCGACTGAGCTAAGGCGGCGGGTGCCGAGGCAAGAGTGTAGCGGGAGTCGGGGGGTGATTCCGAATCGGTTGCTGGTGGAGGGGGTGGGGGTGTGGCCCGGATCACCCGGGGACGGGCGGCGGGGAACCTGCGGGGGGCGGCGTACGTCGGACGGGCGAGGAATTAACCGGTGGAATGAATGATGCGGGAAATGCGTTGACTTCGTCGAGCGGGATGGGCGAGACTATTTCCCGCAAGGACCGAAACCCTGAGGAGACATCGTGTACGGCGCAAGCACCCTGACAAAGACCTGGCGGCGTGGCCGCATGGTTTTGTCGGCATGTCTGCGATCCGTGAACGACAACGCCTTCGAATACCACCGGCTCAGCATCGAGCCGAGCCCGCGTGCAGGCGGTCCGCCTGGGTGATCTCCGCGTCTGGAGACCTCCAGGAGCCGTCTGAGCCGGGCACCGGCAGCAGGCGGCTCTTTTCTTTTGCCCGGAATCCGGGTCTGCTTCGCCTGCGCATTATTTCCGGTATTCACGAATACCGGCACGAACAATTGACAATTGCACATTAATAACCAGCTGTAGGCCAGTGGCCAGGCCACCTCATTTGGGTTGAGGAGATCGGAGGTTCGAGTCCTCCCAGCTGGACCAGGCGCCCGCAGCATGCTTGCTACCGGCCGAGCGGGCGCCACAGACGTGCCCTGCGACGGAAATCCGCAGTACATCCGGCGCAGGGCACCGAACGCCCGTGGCTCAACTGGACAGAGCACCGGCCTACGAAGCCGGGGGGTGCAGGTTCGAATCCTGCCGGGCGTGCTGTGTCCGAAGCAGAAGCGGGCGATGCACCGGGACGTGGCCCCGGAGGAAGCGGGTTCGAGCCCCGCCGGACACCCTCAGTACGCCGGCCTCACGCACAGTCGCCGGACGCAACACCACGCAGTACCGAGATCTCCGACCTGGGCACGCCGGGTCGGGCACACTGGAAGGGAGGAGGTCCCAGATGAGCGGTGTGATCGTCCTGAACGCCTCGTACGAGCAGCTGCACGTCGTGTCGATCCCGCACGCCATCCGGATGCTCGTCCGCGAGGTCGCCGTCGTCGAGGAGGCCCACGACGGCGCCAGCATCGGACCGTTCCCCCTCCCCCGCGTACTGCGTCTCGTCCGGTACGTGGTGATGAACTGGCGGTACGCGTCCGGCCGGCTGCAGTACACGCGCGCCGGCGTGCTGAAACGCGACAAGTACCTCTGCGCGTACTGCGGTAAGCCCGGTGCGAGCACGATGGATCACGTGATCCCACGATCACGTGGCGGACGCGGCGAGTGGCTGAACGCCGTCGCCGCGCACTCCGGGTGCAACGAGAAGAAGGGCTCGCGAACACCGGAAGAGGCCGGCATGCCACTGCTGTGGCAGCCGTGGATCCCTTCCCGTGCCGAGCTAGCGCTCTGACGCGACACCCATCCGGTGTCGCGGCGGAGCGCGATGCCAGGTGGGCGCCGGCGACCCACCCTCGGTTCTGACCCGAGGCCCCGCAGGTTCGACTCCTGCCCTGGCAGCTGCACGTACACGACAAAGGGAGGGAACCGTGGAGCTTCCGATCGAGCTGAGTGGGGCGAAGAGCTCCACACTGATGTGGGCTCAGGAGTACGACGTCGACGCGAAGGCACTGCAGCAGCTGCGGAACATCGCGGCGCTGCCGTGGGTGCACGGAGTCCGCGTGATGCCGGACGTGCACCTCGGCAAGGGCGCGACCGTCGGGTCTGTGATCGCGATGTACCAGGCCGTGTCGCCGGCTGCCGTCGGCGTCGACATCGGATGCGGGATGGAAGGTGTCTTGACCTCGCTGACGGCCGCGGATCTGCCGGACGACCTGTCGCGCATCCGTTCGCGGATCGAGGCCGCCGTTCCGGTCGGATTCCGTTCGCACGGGGACCCGGTCGGCGTACGTCGGCTCGGGCTGGACCCGCGGCCGTGGGACCGGCTGTGGGGTGGGTTCACGAGTCTGCACGACGGGGTGCAGGACCGCGAGCGCAAGGCCAAGCAGCAGATGGGATCGCTGGGCGGCGGCAACCACTTCATCGAGGTGTGCCTCGACGACGAGGACCGCGTGTGGCTCATGCTGCACTCCGGCAGCCGGAACATCGGCAAGGAGCTAGCCGAGCGCCACATGCGGATCGCCCGGGAGCTGCCGCACAACGCGGACCTTCCGGACCGTGACCTTGCGGTGTTCCTGTCCGGTACGCCGGAGATGGACGCGTACCGCCGGGACCTCACCTGGGCCCAGGAATACGCCGCGCGGAACCGTGCGGTGATGCTCGCACTGGTGATGCAGGCAGTCCGGGAGTCGTTCGAGGTCGAGGTGCGGTTCGAACAGCCGATCTCGTGCCACCACAACTACGTGGCCGAGGAGCACCTCGACGGGCTCGATCTGCTCGTCACCCGCAAGGGCGCGATCCGGGCGGGGCTCGGCGACCTCGGGCTCATCCCGGGATCGATGGGCACCGGTTCGTACGTCGTTCGCGGTCTCGGCTCGCAACGCTCGTTCTACTCGGCCTCACACGGGGCAGGCCGCCGGATGAGCCGTAACGAGGCGAAGCGCCGCTACACGGTCGACGACCTGGTCGCGCAGACCAGGGGTGTCGAGTCCCGCAAGGACGCCGGCGTGATCGACGAGATCCCCGCCGCCTACAAGGACATCGACTCCGTCATCGCCGCCCAGTCCGACCTGGTCGAGGTTGTCGCCCACCTCAAGCAGGTCATCTGCGTCAAGGGCTGAACAGGTTCCTGCCGTCCCAGGGTGACGGCAGGAACCTCAGGTGAGATCCGCCTGTGGGTAGGGGCAGCGGTTTGCTGAACCGTCGGTCGGCTGGCATGTCGGCTCGTGAGTTCGAATCTCACTCTCACCGCTGGGCGGCCGGGATCGACCGGCTGCCCTGCCACAACCAAAAAATGAGAGGAGGACCGGCTATGGCCGACCTCAGGAAGAAGCGGGTGCCCGGCGGTAGGACCGGTGCTCCGGTGAAGCAGGGTCATGCGTTGCGGCGGGTGCAGCTCGCCTGCGGGCATGTGCAGCGGGACCGGATCGCCCACGCGGGCGATCACGTGTGGTGTGAGGCCGACTGCTCCGACTGGATCCGGGTCATCTCGGTCGAAGAGTAAGCAGTCGAAGAGTAGTCACTCGGTTACGCCGCCCGCCGTCGTCAGGGGAGACGGCGGGCGGCGCACCGAGCTCGCCGGAAACTCACCAGAACTCATCGCAACTTTCTCCACCAACTCACCATCGTGCGGTTGTACAGGTTGTCACCGCCGGCCGGGGGGCCGCGCGCGAGTGGGTGGGGAAACGCATGATGAGATGGTTACTGGTGCTCGGCCTCGTTACCGCGGGGCTCGCAGGCACCACCGGTGTCGCGACGGCTCAGACCGGGCCAGGGATCGCGATCGCCGCCGATCTTCCGGAGCCTGAGGCAGCGCAGTTCGTGCCAGGGGCAACAAACGTGGTCCCGGCGACCGCGGTGGCTGCGAAGAGTGCCCAAGCGATCACCACAGCAACCGGCGGCACCTATACCTGCCCGGGTTTCAGCACTGTCGACGACGCGACACCGCTCTCGTCCGTGATGCAGGACACCTACACGTGGGGCGGGTTCAAGCCGTACAAGGTTGGTGACGGCAAGGGAAACATCAACTGGAAGCTGAACCCGTACAGCAATCCCAGCTGGTACATGTGGTTCCACTCACTCCGTTGGATCGGCCAAGGAATCACGGCCGCCAGCCTGGGCGACACCGCCGCGCTCGACCACGTGACGACGATCGTCCACGACTGGGTTCGCGACAATCCGTACTCCTGGAAGGGTGACGTCGGCGCCTGGGAGTCGACGATGCACCGCACCAACGTGATCATTTGCACCCGGCAAGCAGTCCTCGCCGGATTGAACGTGGCCACCCTGCCGACGCAGTACGCATGGCTGGACGCTGCACTGCTGGACCACGCGACGTTCCTGGTCAACAACTGGAGCGGCGCCTGGAACCACGGCACCGACGAGAGCATCGCGCTGTTCGGCGTCGGCTGCACGCTGGACCGCACCGACTACATGACGCTCGCGCAGCAGCGCCTCAACGCCGGCATCACGACCTCGATCGATGCCGAGGGGTCGACCAACGAACAGTCGACGGCGTACGCGCAGTTCAACTACTCCCTCTGGGGCCGTGCCGTCGACGTACTGCGGGCGTGCGGCGCCGACCCCGGTACGACGATCACGGCGCGCCGCGCGCTGCTGGCCAACTGGCTCGCGCTGGCAACCAACTCGCTCGGCAACCTGCACCAGATCGGCGACTCCGAGGTCGTCCGTACGGCGCCCGTCGCCGGCACCCCGCTCGAGTACGCCGGAACGCAGGGCGCGACCGGTGTCGCCCCGACGGACCGTGTCGGCATGTTCTCCGCGGGCTACGTCTTCGGCCGCTCCGGATGGGGCAACTTCGCGGGCCAGTCGTCGTACAGCATCAGGTACGGGCCGACGCGGCAGCTGCACGGGCACAGTGACCACACGTCGCTCACCTACACCGCTCGCGGCCGGGACATCCTGATCGACGGCGGCCACGCCGGCTACCAGAACGACGTCTGGCGGACCTGGGCTAAGAGCCCGTTCGCCGGCAGCGCGATGACGACGCCGCTCTCGGCCGACACGTTGCCCGCGACCAAGCTGACCCGGTCCCAGGTGAAGCCGGGCTCCGATTTCTTCGAGTTCTCCGACGTACCCGGGGCCGGCATCAGTCGCATTCGCGCCGTACTCGTGCTGAACAATCCGGACCTGGTCGTCACGCTCGACCGCGCGTCGTCGAAGACCGCCCAGCAGTTCCAGACGCTGTGGCACCTGCCCGCGGACCAGAAGGCGACCGTGTACTCGCGGACCACCGCCCTGGCATCGAAGGCGGGCGAGGACACCCGGACGATCCTGTTCCAGGTGCCGTACCGGCAAGCCCTTCCGCCCGGCGCGATCCTGCTCAAGCAGGCGCAGACCAAGCCGATCCAGGGCTGGACCTACCCGAACATCAACACCCGGCTCTCGGCGCCGACCCTGATGTTCGCGCGCTCCGGCACCACGGCGTCGATCCTGTCGTTCATCGCCCCCGTCAAGGCGACCGGCGCCGTCACCTACGCGACTCGCTGGTCCGGTACGACGTACGTGGTCGACCTGAGCGTTGCCGGTGTACGCACGTCGATCGGCATCACCGCGGGCGGCTCCCTGGTCCGCCTGACCTAACGCGGTGCGGGTCAGAAGGCTTGGAGGACCTTCCCCGGGTTGAGGAGGTTGTCGGGGTCGAAGGCTTGTTTGATGCGGCGGTGGAGCTCGAGGCCGACCGGACCGAGTTCGGTCTCGAGCCAGCCGGCCTTGAGGGTGCCGATGCCGTGTTCGCCGGTGATCGTCCCGCCGAGGCGGAGGCCTAGCTCCATCACAGCGCCGAACGCCTCCAGGCCTCGCTCCTCGGCCGCCGGGTCGTTGCGGTCGAAGACCACGGTCGGGTGCATGTTGCCGTCGCCTACGTGCCCCGGGCAACAGATCAGCACCTGGTACTTCGCGCCGATCTCGGCGATCCCGCGCAGCAGCGCAACCAGCTGCGAACGCGGTACCGACACGTCGTCGATCAAGGTGGTCCCGAGCGGCTCCAGCGCGGAGTTCACCAGGCGGCGCGCCTCGAGCAGCATCCGCGATTCCTCCACGTCCGAGGCCTCCGCAACCTCGATCGCGCCGTGCTCTGCGCAGATCGCCGCGATGCGTGCCACGTCCTCGGCCGCGCGGGGCCCGCGATCGGACTGCGCGAGCAGCATCGAGCCGACATCGCCCGGCAGACCCATATCGCGGTAGTCCTGGATCGCCCGCAGCGTCGGTTGGTCGAGGAACTCCAGCAGCGACGGCCGCAGCCCCGAGGCCATCACCGCCGCCGCGGCTGCGATCCCGTCCTCGATCGAGCGGAACGTCGCCGCCGCGGTCAGCGCGGCCTCGGGCGCCGGACGCAGCGCGAGCGTCGCCTCGGTGACCACACCCAACGTGCCTTCGGATCCCACGATCAATCGGGTCAGGTCGTAGCCGGCAACGCCCTTCGCCGCACGCCGACCGGTACGGACGATCTCACCCGACGCCAGCACCACCTCGACGGCGCGCACGAAGTCCGACGTCACGCCGTACTTCACACAACACAACCCACCGGCGTTGGTCGCGATGTTGCCGCCGATCGTCGACATCTCCCACGACGACGGGTCGGGCGGATAGAAGAGGTCCTTCTCCAGCACTGCCCGCGAGAGGTCCGCGTTCACGACACCCGGCTGGACCACGGCGACCTGGTCCTCGACCGAGATCTCGAGGATGCGGTTCATCCGCGCGGTCGACAGCAACAAGCAGCCGTCGATGGCGTTGGCCGCGCCCGACAGCCCGGTCCGCGCCCCCTGAGTGACAACCGGTACGCCGAAACTCCCCGCGGCTCGCAGGACCTCCGCGACCTCAGTGGTCGAGGTCGGTCGCGCCAGCACCCGCGGCACACCGGCCGGCGAGAACGTCGCGTGGTCGTGCCGATGGCTGTCCAGCACATCGGGATCGTCGACAACCGCCGCCTCCCCCAACGCGGACCGGAGCCGGGCTACGAGCGCGTCAGTCATGCCTCATCCTGTTCGGCTAGCAGCCGCAGGATCAACTCCGCCCGCCGGACACGCTCCCGTCCGAGGGCTTCCGCCGTACTGGCCAGGTGTGCTCCGACCGGGTAGATGTTCGGCGCATTTCGCAGGCCCATCTTCAGGTAGACGGGTGCCGCGACGCGGACGATCTCCGGTACGTCGTAGAACCGGACGTGCCCGCCCTGGTCGTCGGGGACCTCGATGTACATGTCGATCGGCACCGTCGTCACCGAGCGGATCTCCGCCAGCACCGGCACCGGCAGGTCGGTCGACACGTTCAGGCTGGTCGCGCCGAGACGCTCGTACAGCTGGGCGGTCGGTGCGTTCGGCAACGGCATCAGCACCGAGGTCTTCAGCACCAGATCCGCAGGCAGCTCGCCCTCGACCTTCAACCGGCCCATGATCTCCAGCACACCGATGTCCCCGACCAGCAGACTCCTGACGCCGAGCTCCACCGCACGAAAAGCGTCGCACAGCGAGGCCGCGACCTGATCGTTGCCCCTAGCAACACCGCCGACGGCGGCCGAAACCTTCGCCTGACCGCCGATGTCCCATGAACCGCGGGGCCCGAGAAACAGGCAAACCTCGACACCGGCGGAAGCGCCCAACGAAAGCATCTCCTCGATCTCGCCGTCCGTCAGCATCATCACGCCGCTGCCCTGCGACACCCGGTCGATCGTGATCCCGCGTGACTTGGCCTCCTCGAGCACCGCGGTCATCACCCCCGGCCCCTCACACGAGGGGATCTCGACCTTGTACGGCGACCCGTCCGGGAACGTCCGGGTCGAAGTGTCCCCCGGTGCGAAACCGCGATCGGCGAGCAGGGCACGTGCTTCGCGAAGGTTCATCACTCGCTCCAAGGTCCGAGGCTCCCGCTCGACGTCAGGTCGCGCGCCGTACCAATGATCTCCAGGTCGAAACGCTCAGCCGCCTCGTCGAGCAGTGCCGGCGTCACCATCAGCTCGTGCGGAGACAGCGTGTCCCTGATCCGGGCCAGCCGCAGCTCGGACCAGTGCCGTCGCCCGCACATCGTCACAGCTGCGAGTACGGCGGCCTCGTCGTCCTCCATCACCATCGGCAACCGGGAACGCCGGGCACCGCCGGCGCCGGAGGTCAACGCGTTCACGTAACTCGCCCGCAGGTCGATCTGCTCCAGCAACCGCGCCGGGATGACGTCGGCGAGCCCGAGACCGGACGCGTTCCCATGCGAGGCGGGCGTCAACGAGTGCACGCTGATCGCCGCGATCGAGGGCGATTCGAACTCCGGGATCCCGTGCACCCAGCAACGACCGATGACGTTGGTGTCCATGCCCGCGCCGGACTTGTCCTTGCCCAGCTCATCGATCACCAGGACGTCGAGCTCGTCGAACGGCAGCCGGCCGAGCATGCTGGAAGCCCTTTGCAGCAATGCGTTCTCAGCCGCTCCGGCGATTCCGTCGGCCTCGACGAATTCAACCGACGCGGTCCGATCGAGCGAGTTCTCCAGGATCGCGAGACCGCCGAGGATCTTGCCCTGCGCAACGACCATCCGGGCCGCCGCTTCGATGTTGCCGCCGAGCGACGGGATGCCGCCGGCGTGCAGCGACGCGGCGCCGCGATGGTTGCCGAGGCCGATCGCGAGGATCTTCGCGATCCCGCTCTCGATCTGTCCGTGGAAGTCGGTGTGCGGTTTGACCCGGTTCACCAGGAGTACGCCGTCGGCCTTGGCCGCGATCGCGTCGTGGTGGATCTCGGTGCCGTCGTCCAGCGTGCCGACGACGACGGTCTCCATCGTCGCCTCGATCGGGCAGCCGACGGACTCCGGCGTGATGCCGAGCCCTTCGAGCATCTCCCGCTGCCCGTCCGCGGTGGCGCCGCCGTGCGACCCCATCGCCGGGATCACGAACGGTGCCGCGCCGACGTCCTTCAGCCACTCGACAGCGGCCTTCACCACCGGCACGAGGTCGCGGATCCCACGGCTGCCGGCAGTGACCGCGATCCGGGCGTCGGGCAGGATCCGTTCGCGAAGCGGTTCGAGCGCAGCGCGCGCGTCGGCGTACGGATCGGCCGAGGTCTGCACCTCCGACAGGATCCGCCTGATCGGCGTCACCTGTGGGAGGGTGCCGGACGGCCGGAGTCCTCGAACCGCCTCGAAGGGTCCCCAGCTCATCAGTGACTCTGTCGCGCGACGGCCGAGCCGGTCCGGCCGACCAGGAAGTCCAGGTCGCAGCCCTGGTTGGCTTGGGTTACGTGGTCGACATACAGGCGCGCCCAGCCGCGGTCTGTCTGTGGAGCGGGTGGCTGCCAGTCGGCGCGGCGCTTCTCGAGCTCCTCGTCCGACACGTCGAGGTGCAACCGCCGGGCCGCCACGTCGAGCTCGATCCAGTCCCCGGTCCGGACGAGGGCAAGCGGTCCGCCAACGGCCGCCTCAGGGGTGACATGCAGTACGACGGTGCCGTACGCCGTACCGCTCATCCGCGCGTCCGAGATGCGCACCATGTCGTCGACGCCGATCTCCGCAAGCTTGCGCGGGATCGTCATGTTGCCGACCTCGGGCATCCCCGGATACCCGCGCGGACCCGAGTTCTGCAGGACCAGCACGGTGTCCTCGTCGACGTCGAGATCGGGATCCTCGACCGCCTTGTCGTACTCCTCGATGCTGCTGAAGACCAGCGCCTTCCCGCGGTGCTGCATGAACCGCTCGGACGCCGCGGACTGCTTGATCACCGCGCCGTCGGGCGCCAGGTTCCCCTTCAGTACGGCGGTCCCCGCGCCGCTGCCGAGCGGATCGCCGACCGGACGGATGACGGCAGCGGCCGGCGCACCCTCCTGCCCGCTCCAGTCGGTCCGCTGCGCCTGCGCGACGTTCTCGCCCATGGTCTTGCCGGTCACGGTGATCGCGTCGGCCTTGAGCAGCGGCAGGATCTCCTTCATCACCGCGGGCAGACCGCCGGCGTAGTAGAAGTCCTCCATCAGGTACTTGCCCGACGGCTGCAGGTCGACCAGCCACGGTACGCCGCGCGCCCACTCGTCCATGTCGTCGAGCGTCAGCTCGACACCGACCCGGCCCGCGATCGCGAGCAGGTGGATGACAGCGTTGGTCGAACCACCGATCGCCGCGTTCGCCCGGACCGCGTTCGCGAACGCGTCGCGGGTCAGGATGTCGCTTGGCTTGAGGTCTTCCTCGACCATCTTGACGATCCGCTGACCGGCCTGTTGCGCGATCGAGTACCGCCGCGCGTCCACCGCCGGGATGGCCGCCGACCCGGTCAGCTGCAGACCGAGCGCCTCGGCCATACAGGCCATGGTCGACGCCGTACCCATCGTCATGCAGTGCCCGTTGCTTCGGGACATGCCCGACTCGGCCGCCGCGTAGTCCTCCTCGGACATCCGGCCGGCGTTGCGGTCCTGCGTGAACCGCCACACCGCGGTACCCGAGCCGATGTCGCAGCCGCGGAACTTGCCGTTCAGCATCGGGCCGCCGGTCACCACGATCGTCGGCAGGTCGACGCTCGCGGCGCCCATGATCGAGCCCGGCGTGGTCTTGTCGCAGCCGGTCAGCAGCACGGCGCCGTCGATCGGGTTGCCGCGCAGGGACTCCTCGACGTCCATGCTGAGCAGGTTCCGGAACAGCATCGCGGTCGGGCGGAGCATCGTCTCGCCGAGCGACATCACCGGGAACTCGAGCGGGAACCCGCCGGCCTGCCAGACCCCGCGCTTGACGGACTCGGCCAGCCGGCGCAGGTGCGCGTTGCACGGCGTGAGCTCGGACCAGGTGTTGCAGATGCCGATCACCGGGCGGCCGTCGAACACCTCGTCGGTGAAGCCCTGGGCGCGCATCCACGACCGGTGGATGAACCCGTTGCGGTCCTTCTCCCCGAACCAGTGGTCGAAACTCCGGCGCCCGATCGGCGCATCCGGGCGTCCCGGTTCGCCGAGCGTGCCGGTCTTCTCCGGGGTGGGTTCGTCAGTCATCGCGACACCTCGTCTGTGGTCACGGTTCCGTTCACCCGGCGGCTGATACCGGCCGGGTTCGAGTCCTTGAGTACGTCGGGAAGCACCGCGTCGGGAGCGTCCTGGTATGCCACCGGGCGCTGGAACCGGCGGGCCGCCGTCACGCCGACGCTGGTGTGGATCGAGCCGACCGTGGACGGGAAGGGGCCGCCGTGGTGCTGCGCCCAGCTCACCGCGACGCCGGTCGGCCAGCCGTTCCACAACACGCGCCCTGCCCGGGCCGTCAGCAGCGGAAGGAGCTCACGTGCTTGGTCGGCGTCCGAGTCCTCCGCGTGAAGAGTCGCAGTCAGATTCCCCTCGAACGCCTCGATCGCTGCCTTCAGCTGGTCGGCACCGTCGTACTCGACGACGATGGAGACCGGACCGAAGCACTCCTCGAGGATCTCGTCGCGGCGGGCGAGTAGCTCGGCGACCGTGGTCTGCAGGAGAGTCGCGGCGCCGGTCGACCAGACCCGGAGGCCGTCGACCTTTTCGAGGCGGTCGAGGCCGGAGCTGAAGCCGTCCCTGATCCGGTCGTTGAGCATCGGGGCCTCGGCGACTCCGCCGACTGCCTCGACGAGTTGCTCTTGCAGGCCGTGGCCGGTCGGCAGGAAGAGCAGCCCGGGCTTGGTGCAGAACTGCCCGACGCCGAGCGTGAACGAGTCGACGTACCCGCTGGCAATGTCCTTGCCCCGAGCATCGATCGCGGCCTGCGTGACGAAGACCGGGTTCAGGCTACCGAGCTCGCCGTAGAACGGGATCGGCTCCGGGCGGGTGACCGCGATCTCGTGCAGCGCCTTCCCTGCCGGGACCGAGCCGGTGAAGCCGGCCGCGGTGATGCGCGGATCCTTAAGCGCAGTGACACCGACGTCGAAGCCCGCGATCAGGCCGAACGTTCCGTCCGGTGCTCCGGCAGACTTCAACGCCTCGATCATCACCTCCGCGGTCCGCGCGGAGAGCTCCGGGTGCCCAGGGTGTGCCTTGACGATCACTGGGCAACCGGCCGCGAGCGCGGAGGCGGTATCGCCGCCGCAGACGCTGAACGCGAACGGGAAGTTGCTGGCGGCAAACACAAGTACCGGCCCGAGCGGCACGAGCACGCGACGGAGATCCGGCCGCGGTACCGGCTTGGCCTGCGCGTCGGCGGTGTCGATGATGACTTCCAGCAGCGAACCTTCTTCGAGCACGTCCGCGAACATCCGCAGCTGGCCGGTACTCCGGGCGACCTCGCCGGTCAACCGGGCCTGAGGCAACGAAGTCTCACGCATCGCGATCGGCACCAGCTCGTCGGACGCCGCATCCAGCGCGTCCGCGACGGCGCGGATCCACCCGGCCCGCACGCCCGGCTCGGACGCACCGAACGCGGGCGCAGCAGCTGCCGCGGCGGCGAGCGCCTGCTCGAGCTCGGCCGGCGTGGTGTCGTGCGTCATCGGGTTCCCTCCAGGTTGTCGGTTGCGAGGAACGTGAACGGTTCCCGGCCTACCGCCACGGTATTCGTGAGCGTGCCGACCTCGTCGATCGTGATCGTGATGACGTCACCCTCGGCGAGCGCGAAGTCCAGCTCGGGAACGATCCCGGTGCCGGTCGCGAGGATCACACCGTCGGGGAAGTCGTTCGGCAGGAACAGTACGTCGATCAGGTCCTGCAACTCCCGCACCAGCTTCGCCGTCGAGGTGGTGTCCGAGAACACCTCCGCGCCGGCCCGCTCGATCACCAGCCGGATGGCGAGGTTCTTCGGATCGGTGACCTCCCACACCGGACGGATCCCCGAAGCCAGCGCACAGCCACCCGCGAACAGCTTCGCCTGCGGCACATACAGCGGGTTGACGCCCTCGATCGAGCGCGAGCTCATGTCGTTGCAGACCGTGAACCCGACGATCTGACCGTGGCTGTTGGCAACGACCGCCAGCTCCGGCTCGGGTACGTCGTGACCGGAGTCGGTCCGGATCCCGACCGGCTCGCCGTCCACGACCACGCGCCAGGCCGGCGCCTTCTGGAACAGCTCAGGCCGGTCGGCGCTGTAGACCTTGTCGTACACCGACTGCTCGGTGCTCTCCTCCATCCGGGCGCCGCGCGACCGCTCGTACGTCACGCCCGCACACCACACCTCACCCCGCCCGTCGAGCGGAGGCAGGAACTTCAGCCCCTCGACCGGCTCGCCCTCCCCGAGCTTGCCAACCGCGGCTTGCAGATCCTCGAGCGGGAGTTGCAGCAACTCCGCGAAGGTGTTGATGCCGGGGAGCGACGCCACGGTCTCACCGGTGCGCACACCGGGGATCGGGCGGCCGTCCACCGGGGAGAGATATCGGACCAAGTGCATTGAGAGGCCTTTCATTTCTTCGAGCACAGTTACATCGACGTGCCGAGCAGACCACGGGTGATCTGGAAACCAACATTGCCGGAGGCAACAGCTTTGGGGACGAGTCGACGACTCGCAACAGCGGCGATGGTGTCGAGCCCGATCCGCGCCTGCTCTGCCGCGTCACCGGTCGCGACCGCGTCCAGGTCGTCGCCGTACGTCGCAACCGTCTCCGGATCGTTGCTGAACTCAACGACCGGCACGAACCGCTGCGCCGACAAGGTGCCGCCGGCAACATGCGCCAGGATCTGCTGGACACCGGTCGCACCGAACCCGGTCGCGGTCTCCATCCAGTCCGTCCCCGGCATCCGCATCACGTGCCACCCCGGCGCCACGAACCGCTGCCCGTGCGCGACCGTCGGCCCGACCGGCTCCGCCGACCCGAACGCCGCAGTACGGAACCCGTCATGCGCCAGCAGTGCGCCACGCGACGACAGTACGACGGAACCACCCGAGCCGACGATCTCGCGGCCGATCAGCGCGAGCGCCTCGGCTGTCGCGTCCGAGAACGGACCTCGCGCTTCGAGGCCGACGGTGAGTGCACCGAGGTTTCCACGTTCATCGACCGGCGCGGCCAGCTGGAAGCTGCTGAACCAGTCCTTGACCTTCTCGCCGACCGCGTCGAGACCGCCGTCGGCCTGGATGCTCGCCCAGCCGAAGCGGGACGGATCCGCGCCGGCCTCGACGAGACGCGAGCGGAAGTAGTCGTTGTGGGTCTTCTCGCAGCCGTGCTCTAGCAGCAGCGCCATCCGGGTGTTCGGGTGCAACAGATACCCGAGCATGGTCCGCGCGAACGTTTCTTCGGACGCGCCGCCGCTGCTGCCACACCCCTCGGTATGCGGCAGCGCGACCATCCGCGTGACCGCGTCGCCGGCCCATTTCTCCAACTCCGCCTGGGCCGCGATGCGCAGCGCAATCTGACCGGAGCACAGGCTCGTCGGCAGGATCAGGCCGACTGCCTCGGGCACCAACCGGTCGTCGACCCGCAGAAGCTCCGTGGGGGTCCGGCTGTCGGAGATGAGGCCATGGAGCGGCAGGCCGTCGAGCGGAGCGTCCCGGTCCTCCGCCGGGAGGTCGGTGAGCTTGCGGCTCATCCGGCCGTCGGTGCTGATCGAGATTCCCTCGACCGGGCCGACCTGCTTCCAGTTCCGCCAGATCGATACCTGGCTGTGGCCGGCGCGTTCGCCCGCGCT
The DNA here is from genome assembly GCF_004365355.1 of Kribbella pratensis. Taxonomy (GTDB): domain Bacteria; phylum Actinomycetota; class Actinomycetes; order Propionibacteriales; family Kribbellaceae; genus Kribbella. The sequence goes on from NZ_SODP01000004.1 coordinate 369,948, forward strand.
CTTCTCCCCGGACGCGACCCGGACCGTGAGGTCGAACGTCTCCGCGGTCAGGTCCGCCATCGGCGTACCGGTCAGATATTTGCCTGCATCAACGTCCATCTCGGCGTGCAGGCGCTCGTACCGGGCGCTCGTCGTGACGAATTTGAGCGTGGGCACGAACGGGAAGTTGGTGATCGAACCGTTGCCGGTGGTGAAGAAGATCAGGTTGCAACCGCTGCCGATCTGGCCGGCGACCGATTCCAGGTCGTTGCCCGGGCTGTCCATGAAGATGTAGCCGCTGCCCGGCAGCGGTTCGCCGTACTCGATCACGTGGTCGAGCCGGACCTCGCGCGGAAGCTTGCGCGCGGCACCGATCGACTTCAGCACGATGTTGTACAGCCCGCGGTACACGTTGCCGCCGGAGGGGTTGCCCTCGGCGGTGTGGCCGTGCCAGCCGACGCGTTCCTTGAACGACTTGATGATCTCGAGGAAGCGCCGGGCGGTCGCGAGATCGCGGACGTTGTTCAGCACGTACGGCTCGGCGCCGATCAGCTCGTCGGTCTCCGCGAGTACCGCCGTACCGCCGTGCCGGATCAGCTCGGCGCTGACCTGACCGGCCAGCGGGTTCGCCGAGATGCCGGAGAACGCGTCGGACCCGCCGCACTGCAGCGCGATCTTGAGATCCGCCAGCGGGACCTCCTGGCGCTGCTGAGCATCGACGACCGGCAGCCACGGCTCGATCAGCGCACCGGCGATCGTCAGGTCGTGCTCGAAGCCGGCCTTCCGGGTGAAGTAGGCGTGCGGCACCTTGATCGACGGGTAGCCGTTCTCGGCCATGAAGTTCTTGATCGCCTCACCCGAGACGACGTCGCCCTCGGTGTCGACGATCAGGACTGCGCCGACGTTCGGGTTCAGCGTGAAGCCGGCCAGCGTGGCGAGCAGGAAATGCAGGTTGTTCGGTACTTCGTCCTCGCCGCCCTCTGTATGCGCAACCGGTACGACGCCGTCGCCGGCCGCCGCGCCGTCGAAGCGCCGCGCGAGCTCCGTGACGAATCCGCTACTGCGCGAACTGGTCGCCATCAGTACGACGTGGTTGCGCGTGCCGGCCGGGCCCTGTTCACGCGGGTAGCCGAGGAACGTGCCGGGCTGCTCGACGCTCGTCACCTGGGCGCCGAAGTTCAGCGCGGACTCGTCCAGCTCGTACGGGTCGAGCGGCTCGTTGGTCGCACTCGGCACCTCGGGCAGGCCCTCGACGCCACGGGCCGTGACAGCGGCGAGGCTGGTCGGCGTACACACATAGTCACCGGGGACAAGGTCGCGAGACGCCCGGGCGAAGGCGGTGTTCCACGAGGTCAACGCATCGCCGGTGCTGGTCGGGGCAACCACGAAGCGGTGCCCTTCGAGCACGGTGTGTGGCAGCGTCACCGTCGTACCGTCCAACTGAACCTCGATACCGGCCTCCAGCCGCCGGGAGGCGATCGCGACGTTGTCCCCGGGCTCGGGCAGAACGCCGACCTCTTCGAACCTCACCATCGTTCGCGCCTTCCCATAGCTTGCTCCGCGCGGAATCGTGCATGATGCATGATTACCAGTGTTACCCTGCCGAAACCTGCCCGGTGGGGTCAAGGGCGCGACCAGATTCCGGAGACAGCTGATGGCGGAGGCGTTGGGGCCGATGGAGCCGGTATCGCCGGTGGACCGGCGAGTGCTGCGGCGGCAGATGCTCGCCGACGACGTGTACGAAGCCATCAAGACGATGCTGATGGACCACGTCATTCGGCCCGGCGCCCGGATCTCGATCGACGGGCTGGCGCGCGAGTTCCAGGTGTCGTCGACGCCCGTCCGGGAGGCGCTGGCGCGGCTGGAGTCGGAAGGGCTGGCGGTCAAGGAGCCGCTCAAGGGCTACCGAGCGACGCCGCTGTTGACGCTCGAGGAGTTCGACGATCTGTACCGCTTCCGGCTGCTGCTCGAGCCGTGGGCCGCGCGGCGGGCCGCTGAGCTGATCTCTTCCTCGGGGCGCGAACTGTTGCGCGCCGAGTTGGCGAACGCGGTCGAGCCGACGTCGGTCGACTACGCCGGGTACAAGTCGCTCACCGCGCATGACAACCGGTTCCACTCGCTGATCGCGTCGCTGTCGGGGAGCGAGCAGGTCCGCCTGGCCTTCGAACGCACCCACTGCCACCTGCACATCTTCCGGCTCCACTACGACCGCGACATCGGGCCGGAGGTCCTGACCGAACATCGCATGCTGGTCGAGGCGATCACATCCGGTGACCCGGCGGCTGCGGAGGCCGCGATGACCCAACACATCGAAAACTCGATGACGCTCCGCCTCCGACGCATCTACGAATGACCCGGCGCCCGTTCCCACTGGTGGTGCCGCCGGAGCTTGCGGCGTACATCCTGGACTTCCACTGGGACCTCGAACTGCTGCACGCCCTCGACCTGCCGGTGGTTGAGTTGTCCGTCGCCGACTTGGCACATCACCTCGATCTGCCGTTCTGGGCGTACGGCGGACGTCCGTTTCGGGTGACGCCTCGGCAGGTGGGGGCGGATCCGGTGACGTATCGCGAGCAGTACGAACGCACACTGGCAGCTGATCTGCGTCATCCGCTGGACGTCGTACGACGCCGCGACGAGCGGATCACGATCCTTGACGGCGTGCACCGTTTGCTGCGGGCCGAGCTCGAGGGTCGGGCTGTTGTTGAAGTTCGCGTGCTGCCGTGGGAAGACCTCGATCAGATCGCTGTGCGGGGGCGGTCTCCCACCCCCGCACGCGACACGTCTACTTCGTGATGACCAGCGCGTCGCCCACCGGACGTTCGCCGGCCGCATCCGACGGCGTGTTCAACACCTTGCCATCGGCAACCATCGTCGTGGACCCGCCGCCGTCGAGGTTGATCGCTTCGGTCAGGTGGAACGACTTGGCAACGGCGGCCGCTTCGGAGATCGACAGGCCGAGGCTGTTGACGTTGCGACCGTCGGCGGTGATCAGCACCGTGCGGCCGTGGTCGTCCACGCCCGCGATCGTGCGCGGATTCCGCTTGTGGACCCAGCCGTAGTAGAAGCTCGCCGTACCCTGCACCATCCCGTCCGCCGCCGCGGTCGCATGGATCTGCCCGTCGCGGACCAGCTCCGGTCCGCCGTTGACGATCGTCGTACGGCGGGACAACGGAACCGGTCGACCGCGCTCGTCGAACAAGGTCGAGCGGACCGTCAGAGGCTTGCCGACTCGAGCGGCGGCCAGCAGCGGCGCTACGAGGTTGCCGATCGCCTGCACGGTGCGCCCGCCCTCCGGGATCGCCCCGCCGCGAGTCGTCGTACGGATCGCAGTCACGATCCCGCGCCGGTCGAGCACCACCTCGGCACCGGGTCCGCTGGGCGTGGCAACGCCGTACGACTCGTCGAACGCGATCAGTTCATCCGCGTCGGTGCAGGTCGTGTCGTGCATCGGCTTCGCGGTCGGCAGGTCATCCGCAGTACCGCCGCAGTTGCGGATCAGCCCGGGCACGCGGTTCAGGCCGTCGAGCGGGAGCGGCTTGCCGACGCCGCGGACCTCGCCACGCCAAGTGAACCGGTCGACGGATGTGCCGCGCGGGCCGAGCACGAGGGCCGGGCGGCCGTTGGTCGGCTCGCTGACGAGGCGTCCGTCGTACACCCCGACGCCGGCCGGATCGCCGGGCGCTCCGGACTTCGGATCGAGGACGAAGAAGCCGGCGTTGATCGCGGCCGTCGCACCGGTCAGGGTCGCGAGCGTGCTGGTCGTCTCGCGCTGCTCGATGTCCGGACCGTACGTCGCATCGAGCGTGCCGCGGAACGTCTTCGGGTCGATCGTCAGGACCTGGACGTGCCAGGGACCGGTCGAGCCGGCGATGTCGTCGGGCTCACCGTCCCAGCCCGTGTAGATGCTCGATCCGCTCAGCCCGGCCGCGGTCACCTTGGTACGCAAGGCGTCGGCGTCGGCCTTGTTCGCGAACAGTCCGAGGCGGACGCGGTACCCGAGGCTGCCACCGCCCGCGTCGGCGAGGCGCGGCGTCGGCACATCCTCGACGCGGGGCTCGAGGCCCGCGGCGCGGAGCTTGTCAGCGGCCTTGTTCGCGGCGGCCTGATCGGAGATCGCGGCCGCGGGCGCGTCCGGATCGGGCGAGGAGGAGGGGATCGCGATCTCGACGGTCCAGCCGGCGTTGGTGTCGGTCTTGCCGCGGACGATCGTCGTCAGCGTGACGCCCGGCTGGAGCGTACGGGTGTCGCGGGTCTCGGTGAGGTTGTCCGGGCCGAGTGGCAGATGCTGCGTCGGCGGGGTGGCGACAGCGGTCGTGCCACCGAGGGTCAGGGAAAGGCAGAGGGCGGACAGGCCCAGACGTCGCAGGGTCATAGGACGTTCCTACGTTCCGCCCTCCCCTGTCGCAACCTGAGCGGAGCGTCGTGTTCTTGAACAACAAACGTCACTCCAGCGGCGCACCGCCGTACGAGACCTCGTTGCCATCCGGGTCGAAGAACGTCGCATGCCGTACGCCGTTGTCGTACGTCTCCCGTACCGCGGGGACGAGGCCGCGGTCGGCGATCGCCCGCAGTACCGCGTCGAAGTCCTCGACGAACAGCGTGTGCTGCGCATGCCCCGCGTGCTCGGGCACCACTTCGATGTAGAGGAACTGGTGCTCGCCGAGCTCCCACACCGCCTCGATGTCATTGGGCAGAAAACTTGGCGGCCCACCCAGCAACTGCGTGTACCAGGCGACCGCCGTGTCGTAGTCGCGCACGGATACTCCCGCAAACAGGTCCATACCGAACCCTATCGACAGGTAGCCTCGGCCAGGTGCGTGTCGATCGGCTGGATCACCTTGTTCTGACGGTTGCGGATGTGGATGTGACCGTCGACTTCTACCAGCGGGTGCTGGGGATGAAGCCGGTGAGCTTCAAGGGCGGCCGGCGGGCGCTCGCCTTCGGGAGCAGCAAGATCAACTTGCACCAGGCCGGGCACGAGTTCGAGCCCAAGGCCGAGCACCCCGGCCCTGGCACCGCCGACCTGTGCTTCATCGTCGACGAGCCGATCGACCGGATCCAAGCCGAGCTCATTGCACACGGCGTTGATATTGAGGAAGGTCCGGTCGAGCGCACTGGCGCGACCGGACCGATCCTCAGCGTGTACTTGCGCGACCCCGACCAAAACCTGATCGAGCTCAGCAACTACCTCTAGTCGACTTCCGGGGTCGCCGTCCTCGTTGACTAGCACCGCGCGGATCCTGTACGCCCAACCGGAGACCTGGTTCAGTACGCGCCGCACAGGAAGGACCTGTCCTCCGGGCGGAGGCCCTGTCCACCCCGGTGACGATTTCAGGTCACACCGCGGCAACTCACCATGGTTGACCGGGATGGTCCCGTCCGCGCTCCCGTGCAGCAGCAGCGCCGACGCGGTGATTGTTCTCAGCTCACAACCCAGTCCTTCGTGTACGAGGCATCGTCGTCGATCGGCCCATACGGGCCTGCATTCAGCCTCGACGCGGCCACCTTCGTCAGCCACCCGCACGTCCCGCCGAACATCTTCACGTCAGTGTCGGGGAACCAGCGTCGTTAGTCGAAACCCGAGCTATGTAGGACTTCTCGCACGTTGGTTCCTGCAGCGGTGGTCCCAACGTAGCCACCGCCGACGGCACCCAGCTGGGCGTCGCGTCCCCGCCGGTGTCCTGCTCGTGCACGACCTGCCGTCCGACCACTCATATTCCGCTCGATCACGCCTGCCAACGCCTCAACGCCGGCACACCCTGACATAGGCGGCATCGGAGCAGCGACCCGCACCACGACACCTTGGTCCTTCGGACCGACTCATAGACATTTCGGCGACTGAGTGTAACGATCCATGCCTACTCTCCGATACGACCTACGGAGAGTGACCGATGACGCTTCGAGCATCGTCGGTTTGAGCGCAGTTGCTCTTATCCACAGCGGATGGAGCACTGATTTGCCACCTGGGGGACCAGTGGGGGGATGTATGGGGACGGGCAGTCTTTGGTTGCTCACGTTGAGGTCGGCCGGCCTGGCTCGCCAGCTGACGCGCCAGCAGGTCAGGAGCTGCCGGTCGAGGCGGGGGGTTCGATCGTGAGCGACTTCGACGTAGTTGAAACCATCACACTCAAACCCGACGCGAGTTTGGTGAAGAGCCTCGGGGCGCATCACACCCTCGAGTCTGCGGTCGCCGACCTGGTCGACAACTGCCTCGATGCTGGGGCGACCAAGGTAGTCGTCCAGCTTCTTACCTCGGCCGACCAGCTCGTACAGGTCGAGGTCATCGACAACGGATGCGGGATGGACTCGAGCGCCGCCGACAAGGCGATGACACTCGGCCATCAGCGAGAGTACGCCGACCATGACCTCGGCCACTTCGGCATCGGGCTCAAGGCCGCTTCCTTCGGCCACGCGGACACCCTGACTGTCTGGTCGTCCCGGCGCGACATGGTTTCCGTCGGCCGTCGCATTCGACGAGCCGACTTCTCGAAGGACTTTTCCTGCGAGGTTCTTTCCGAACACGCGGCAGCTACGGCCGCCGCCCATCGGAAGCGAGTGACTGGCACCAGCAGCGGCACATCTGTGGTGTGGACTGACCTGCGCGGTACCTACCGCGGCACGAACGCCGACGAGGCGCGGACGTGGATGTCGAACGCCGAGCGAAGCCTTCGGTCACACCTCGGCGTAACCTTCCATCGCCTGATCGCCAAGGAGATCCTCGACATCGAGATCATCGTTGACGATATCGAGTACGCCGATGAGGCAATCGGCACTCCGGTCAGGGCGATCGACCCCTTCGGGTACCCCGCCTCGGGCCGTCCGGGATATCCGAAGAACATCGTGGCGGAGTCTGGTGATCAGCAGGTCATCCTTCAGTGCCACATCTGGCCGCCGAAGGTGGACATTCCGGGCTTCCGGATCAGCGGCAAGACCGGTGGAAGCTTCCAGGGGTTTTATATCTACAGACGCGATCGACTTTTGCAAGTAGGCGGCTGGTCGGAAGTCGCCAACTCTTCGGCGCATCGCCAGCTCGCTCGCGTCGTTCTCGATGACGAGACGGCGATCGGCTCTCTGCTGACTATGAACCCCGAGAAGGCCGGCCTGCGCTTCGAACCGATCTTCAGGGACGCCCTCGCCCACGCGGAGGCGGCGGACGGAACCACCTTCGACTCCTATCTGAAGGATGCCGAAGCCGCTTACGTCGAGGGAAATCGGCGGATCAGCAGGCGTCAGCCCGTCATTGCGCCCGAGAAAGGGTTCGGTCCGAAGCTGCGCAAGTCGATCGGCGCGGAGTTGCCGCTGCTGCACTCCGACGCGCTCAACATACAGTGGAAACGACTGTCGGAGGACGAGTTCATCGACGTTGACTTCGGCAACAGCACGCTCTGGCTCAACTCCCGTTACCGCTACCTGTTCGCTCCGGAACGTGGGAGCCTGAACGATGCGCCGGTACTCAAGGCGCTCCTCTTCCTGCTTACCCATACAGTCTTCGAAGGCGCCCATCTCGGGCCGAAGGACAAGGACAACATCGCGCTCTGGAGCGCGATCCTCAGCGCCGCAGTCGAGGCTGAGGAGGCGATGCGCGGTGATTGACCACCCCGGCGTCGACGCCACCGAACGATCCCAGGATGCGCGTCATCTAACCGTCGAGAACCTCGACCTCGTCTGGTCGGGCCGGCACCCGGTGGTTCTCCCACTCTCGGGAGAACCGGAATGCCGGCTCGACGTGCACCCGCCCAACGGAACGATCACGCTGATCACCGCCTTCACACCGCCGGAACCCGACGTCGCCAAGTGGCGCAATATCACCTTCCAGCGAGTGATGTCCGACGAGCAGGAGCTCGCGGAGCTGAGAGTCGTGATCGCAGACAACCTGCACGGTGCGTACGGTCTGCTGACGAGTGTGGCCGACCAGTTGCAACTGCACCACGAGCCGCTCGCTTCCGCGGTGGCGATCTCGATCAAGAAGCACCGCGATCTGTTCGCGGGTCAGGCCGGTCTCACCACGGAGAAGGAATTGGGGCTCTTCGGCGAGCTGTTGGTGCTTGAGTATCTGATCGAGATGATCGGCGCCCGTCGCGCGATTGAGTCCTGGCAGGGTCCACGGTCGGAAGAGCACGACTTCGTCCTGCCGGGGATCCATCTTGAGGTCAAGACGACGTCAGGCGAGCACCGCAAGCACATGATGCACGGGTTCACACAGCTTGAGTCAGTACGGGGAATCCCGCTCAGCCTCGTCTCCATTCAGCTGACGCGGGCTAGCCATGACGGCGGTTTTAGTCTCGGTCAGATGGTTTCTCGCGTCCGGGCGAAAGCTGGCGGCTACCGCCCACCCGTCGACGCGAGCCTTGAGGCCGTGGGATGGGATGACGGCCACGCTGACCTGTACACCACGTTCTGGACTCGGCGGAACACGCCGCGCGCTTTCGACGTCGACCAACGGTTCCCGGCCCTGACCTCGGCCCGCCTTGAGGCCGCGATCCCCAACTTCAAGGCGGTCGCCAATCTCGCCTACAGCGTCGACCTGACGCATTTCACGTCCGACGTGCTGCCAGAGCCGCTGTTGGGTTTCGTCACCACTGATACGGAGCACTCATGACCATGCCAGAGGACTGGACGGTGCCGGCGTGGGCGATGCCGTTGCGAAACCTGCTGCAAGGCTTTGCCGAGCAGGCGCCTCGACCGCTGCTTCCGGCGCTTGCCATGTTCGGCGGCGAGGTTTCCGAGGCCGAGCTGGTCGACTTCATCCAAAGCGCGCCGGTCAACGACAACGCATTCATCGCGCTCCGGCTAGCCTTCGCCAAGTGGGACGGCAGCGACGACATCGTGCTACACGATCCACAAGGCGCCGAGACGGCGTCCGGAACGATCGCACGGCGACTTGCGGTAGTGGCAGCTCTCGGGCTGTCCGCCGACACCGAGGCGACGATCCGGGCGGTCATCCCCGTGCATCAGGAAACCACGATCGTCATCAGCCGAGAGTTCGAACCGTGGTACGAGGATGCGCGATCGCAGCGCAGCTCGCTCTATTGGGACGATTACGAGAAGTACCTCGCCGAGGTCAAGAAGTGGCCCACGTCATCGATCACGACGCTCGACCGGAGCACCAACTCGGTGATCGAGCGGCTGAGTGACCCGACTCGCAGCGAGATCAAGCAGACCAAAGGCTTAGTTGTCGGCTACGTGCAGAGCGGAAAGACAGCGAACTTCACCGGCGTCATCGCAAAGGCCGTCGACGCCGGCTACCGGCTGGTTGTCGTCATGACCGGCACAATCGAGATCCTCCGCTCCCAGACCCAACGTCGCATCGACATGGAGCTGATGGGCGTCGAAAATGTCCTCGCCGGCCAGGATCCGTCAGACCCGGACGTAGCGAAGGGACTCGATTACCAGCAGGACGAAGACTGGTTGGCCAACAGGTTCGTCGAGCACAGTGAGCGTGCGCTCAACCAGCCCGGCGTGGCCCGCATTCGCCGCGTGACCACGCATCACAACGACTATAAGAGCCTGCCCCAGGGGATGTCGCAGCTTCGCTACGAGCGGCACGACAAGACCAGACCCCTGAACGCGCCAGAGAACCTCCTCCACACCGACGCGTACGTAGTCATCGTGAAGAAGAACTCGGCACCGCTGAAGAAGCTGATCAGGGACCTGCAGCCCTTACAAGCCATGCTCAGCGAGCTTCCCGCTCTGATCATCGACGACGAGTCAGACCTCGCCTCGGTCAACACCAAGGACCCGGCCAAGTCAAGCGACCGGACCACCATCAATCAGCTCATCACCAAGTTGATGGATATCGTCCCCCGAGCGCAGTACGTCGGGTACACGGCAACACCGTTCGCAAACGTGTTCATCGACCCCGACGATGAACGCAACCTGTTCCCGTCGGACTTCGTGCTCTCACTCCCGCGGCCCGCGGACTACATGGGGGTTCAGGAATTTCACGACGTGGACCCCGATTGGGAGAACGTGGAGAAGACCGTCGCGACCTCCAACGAGCTGGCGTACGCACGTGCTATCCAAGGGGATCCGCTCCGGGACTCTGAGCTCCGCAAGGAGGAGCTGCGCGAAGCTCTCGACTCCTGGGTGCTCAGCGGTGCCATCAAGAAGTACCGCGAGTCGGTGACCGGACGGACGTACCGCCACCACACGATGCTCGTTCACGAGGAACTGACGAACAAGACACAGTCCGAGTCTGCTGTTGTCGTTCGTGCTCTGTGGAACACAGGGAGATTCACCTCTGGAGAGGGCCTCAGGCGGCTGCGGAAACTCTTCGACAACGACCTTCTGCCGGTCATGAAAGCGCGCGCCAACGGTGAGCCGGTACCGGCCGACTTCGACGACGTGAAGCCGTTCGTAGCCAGAGCTCTGGCGGAGATGGACAGCGGCGGCTCGGATCCCGTGCTCGTTGTCAACTCCGACAAGGCGGTCCAAGAACAGCAAGAGGCGCTCGACTTCGACGCTGGACGCGTCTGGCGAATCCTTATCGGCGGCGCGAAGCTCAGCCGGGGATTCACGGTCGAGGGACTCACAGTTTCGTTCTTCCGTCGCAAGGCCGGGCAGGCAGACACGCTCATGCAGGCCGGCCGATGGTTCGGTTTCCGCGAGGGCTACCGCGACCTCGTCCGGCTGTACATCCGGCGCGACAAGGTCGTCGACCTCTACGAAGCATTCGAGGCTCTACTGCTCGACGAGGAGGCTTTCCGAGACGAGCTGGCGAAATACGAGGGATTCGACGAGGACGGAAGACCGATCGTCGAACCGCGACAGATTCCACCGCTGGTTAGCCAGCATTTGCCGTGGCTAAAGCCGACCGCGCGAAACAAGATGTTCAACGCCGTCGTGAAGTCACGGGCCTCAGTGGGGGCGTTCCACCAGCTGTCGTCAATCCCACCGCGGGGAGCCGACGAGAATGAGCAGAACCTAAGGGAGGTCATCCTTCCGTTGCTGAAAAGGGCGACCAACGACGCGACCTTGCAGTATGAAGACGACGACAAGAAGATCAAGGACCAGGAAACGAAGGTCGGGCTCATCGATGCAGCCGAGTTCCTCGCGTACTTCGACAAGCTGAAGTGGCACGAAGATTACGCGACTGTCATCGATCCCCTGAAGTCCTTCATCACCACTGCGACGGAGAAGCAGCGCATCAAAGATTGGGCAATCGTCTGGCCGCAGCGCAGAGGTCCCGGACGCGCGCTTGTCTTCGAAGAGTTGCAACAGCCAGCACCGATCTGGAAGCGCAAGCGCCGCGAGTCCCCCCGCATCGATTTTACCGGGGAGAACAAGCGCAACCTTCGAGCAGCGGAGGCTGTGCCGGCGGGACGGGAAACGCCCGTCCTAGGGGCTAGTCCCACCCGTGGAGTACTAGTCATCTCATTGGTCGCGGACCAAGCCGAGACGAGTGAGAGCGAGCCGGTCACCCCCAACAAGGTTGTCGGAATGATCTCTTTGCGGGTTCCCGACAGATCTGTTCGGAGCAAGCGCGACCATATCCAATACTCGGTCATCGTCGCGGACGCAGACGACGCAGCCATCGACAAGTCGCTCCGACCGGACCATGAAGGTGGCCACGATGCATGATGTCGACTTTGTCGACACGCACCCTCGAGTCTGGTCGGACGCCTTTCCCTGGCTGCGCGGCAGCCTGTCCGGCGACGACGAGCTTCGGTCGTGGCGCGACATGGCGATGGACGATGCAGCGGGGATGGATCGCCGACGAGTCTTGAGCTCTGTTGTGTCTCTCGCGATCAATCACTTGGAGAAGTGGCCTATCGGCGAGGTCTTCCCCGGAATGCCTCTGGAGATGCCGATCGATGACCTCGACCTGACCGTCCGGGCGTACAACGTCCTCCACCGCGAACGAAAGCTGACGACCAGCGACTTGGCAGACGTGCGCATTGAAGATCTCCTCGCCTGCCGCAATGCCGGGATCGGAACTGTACGGGACATCCTCCGGAACCTGGCTGACCGATCGACTTCTTTGCCGCAGGCGTCGTTGGCTGATGACACCACCATGTTCGTGGAACCCGCATCGTCTGCTGCTTTGCTCGGTGGCCTCATCAACGACATCGAGGCCCTCGCCGAGTGGAACCTGCTGCTGGGGCAAGAGGACCGCGGACTCTTGGCACCGCTGGCGCTCGGAGCGCCAATGGAGATTGCCGCAGCTCGCGAGCGGATACTCGCATTGTCGGCGACCGCAGTCGCGCCGCCGTCGAGTGCCGACGTTGCCGAGGTGCTCGAGCAGGCGATTCTTGGCATGGACGAACGGTTCCGCGTCATCTTGGCCCGGCGCCTGTTCGCGTGGAAGCCCATGCGCCTGGAGCAGCTCGGGCAGGAGTTCGGTGTGACTCGGGAGCGAGTTCGCCAGCTGGAATCCAAGGCCCGGTCGAAGTTGTACGAGGTAGTCGCGGAGGGCACCCCGGCGGGGCAGGTGGCGGCCGTCGTCCGCAGTGAGGTCCGCGGCGTGCGGCCGTTACAAGAGCTGCTGACCGAGATCCCTGCGCTCGCGCGCACCGTCGAGAGCGTCGGCCAGCCGGCGTGGCGGGTCATCGACATTCTCGACGACTCCTACGAGATTGCCGATGGCTGGTGTGCAGAACCGAGCCTTGACGCCGCCAAGCGTGAGACGGCGATTTACCTCGACGAGCTAGCCGACGAATTCGGCGTGGTCAGACTCGCCGACGTTGGCCTCGTCGGCTCCGGTGAGCCTGGCACTCTGCCTTGGCTTACCGAATGGCTACAACACCTCGGATGCGACGTGCGCGATGGCTTCGTACTGCTGCGCACGAGCTCAGTAGGTGATGTCGCGGCAGCCGCGCTGTCCATCGAGGGCGGACCGCTGACCCTCGAGGTGCTCTTCGAGCGGGCCAACCGAGGATCGATCGGTAGCCTCCGTAACCAGCTCAACACTGATCCTCGTTTTCACAAGGTCGATGTCGAGCACTGGGCCTTGACCGCGTGGGGTATGGACGGCTACAGCAACATTCGGACGGAGATCGCCAAGCTCCTTGAGCAGGCGGGCGGAGAGCTGCCGCTGGCGACCATTGTTGAGTCGCTCGTCGAACGCTTCGGCGTTTCCCCGGCATCCGTCAACGTCTACGCGGGGAGCGCGCCATACGAAGTCCGCAATGGAATCGTGCGCTCTGAAGCGATCCGTACTGCCGGCGGAAAGAACCCGGCCAAGGTTCAGGGCTACTACCGCCGCGGCCAAGACTGGCTGCATCGAACGACTGTCACACGTGATCACCTGCGGGGAAGTGGGTGGGGAGCCTCGACCGCGATCGCGACCATCGTCGGACTGTCGCCTGGCGAGACGGCCGAGCTGCCGACTCGACTCGGACCTCAGAAGTTCTCGTGGAAGAACCACCAGCCGGCGTACGGCAGCATCAAACGGTTCCTCGAGGCGGACGACCTCGGCATTGGCGACGAGGTCTTCCTCGTCTTCCGCGGTGACGGGACCTTCGATGTGGAGAAGCTGGCCGAGCCCACCGAGGAGCCGCGACGGCAAGCACTCCGGCTGGTTGGCGCCGACATGAACCTTGCGGGCCAAGAGGCGGTCGACGCGCTCGCCGCAGCGATCAAGTATCCCGCCGGAGACGATGTCGAGACCGTCGCAGCTGGTTATGCCGCCAGACGAGAGCAGCCGATCGCGGAGTTGCTGGGGCAATGCCAATCTGACTTCGGCGCGTCCTAGAGATAGGGCGCTGACCCGGGGAGAGTGGAGTGCTCGCGGAGCAGCCGCCGCGAGGAGCGGCGTGACGATCGTAGCGGCGGTCGCCCCGCGAACGAAGGTCGGCTACACAGGCGCGTCGCCGTGGTCGGGGATTTCCAGTTGTACGCCGCCCTGGAGCGCGGACTGGTGGGCGATGATGCCGGGGAGGGTGTAGCGGGCGGAGATCCAGGCGTTGATCGGCGGGAGGGTCTTGTCGGCTACCGCGCGGACGAAGTCGTCCGCGAGGAAGTGGTGGGAGCCCTCGTGGCCGTTGTGCAGGCCGGCGAACTCCTTCGGCAGGCGGCTGCGGTCGTGCACCGGCGAGAGGCCGGAGCGGAACGCGTCGCGCAGCGCGGGGTCGACGTTCGCCAGGTCGGCGTCGTCGAGTGAGCTGCTCGGCTTGGTCTCCATCAGGTGGGAGACATCCTCGACGCCTTCCTTGTTCTGCCACAGTGTCGTGGTGGCGAGCTGCTCGAAGCTGCCCTCGGTGCCGAACACGCGCAGCCGCGACTCGCGGATGTGCGACGGGTACCCGACGCGGCGCATCTCGTTCGTCCGCATGATGCCGCCGTCGGCGAGCTTGAAGAGCGCGGTCGCGTTCGAGAAGTCGTTGTTGAACTGGCTGACGTCCTTGTCGAAGACGCCGTCGCCGCGGTCGTCCTCGACCCCGATCGCCGACACGTGCGTGGCGTGCTGACCGGTCACCGAGAGAACGTTGCCGACGGCATGCGTCGGGTAGAGCAGCGGCGGGAACGACGCGGTCTTCTTCCAGTCGTCGCCGCCGGAGTACTGGTACGCCGCGTAGAAGCCGAGGTCCATGTCGTGGACGTAGTCACCCTCGGAGTAGAACACCCGGCCGAACGCACCCTCGGCGAGCTTCTGCCGGCAGTACACCGACGACGGGTAGTAGAAGCTGGTCTCGCCCATCATGTACGTCAGGCCGGTCTCCTTGACCAGCTCGATGATGCGCGCGATCTGGTCCGCCTCGATCGCCATCGGGACCGTCGAGTACACGTGCTTGCCGGCCTCGAGCGCCTTGATCGCCATCTCCCCGTGCAGCCACCGCTGCGTGAAGATCGCGACCGCGTCCAGGTCCGACTCGAGCATCTCCTCGAACGACGCGTGCGTGACTGCGATGCCCTGCTTGGCGGCCATCTCCGCGGTCCGCTCCGGGATCACGTCGGTCAGCCGCACCTCGGACACATCCGGGTGCGCGGACCACAGCCGCAGGAACGAAGGAGCAAACTGTCCGGCGCCAACCACGCCGATGCTGATTCCCATGCACGCTAGGCAATCACACATTTATGTTCTACGGAAGAACAAATTCACACGTTGGAACATGTGCCCCCAGCCGACCGCCGCCTCCGGCGGCACGAGGAGCCACGTTGGAACCTGTGCCCCAAACCCACGCCACCTCCGGCGGCGGCACGAGGAGCCGCGCTGGAACCTGCGCCCCAAACCCACGCCACCTCCCGCGGCGGCACGAGGAGCCGCGTTGGAGCGTGTGGGAGTCCGAGTCCACCGCCTCCAGCGGCGGGCTGGACGGGCGGTGGTGGACCGCCTGGTCTCCTGCGGACCGATTGGACTTTGGGCGCCCACCAACCATTTTCGTCGCGGCGAAACGGTTGATGGGTGCTCAAAGTGCCGTCCGGACGCGCGGGGTGGGCCGGTGTGGGCGGTGTGGGGGTGGGCGGTCAGTGGGGGTGGGGTGAGGTGAGGAGGTGGGGGTTGTCTGTGGTGATGCCATCGACGCCGAGAGCTACGGCTGTGGCGAGGGTTTCGGGGTCGGGGACCGGCCAGGCGGTGGCGGACAGGCCGGCGGCGTGGAGTTCGCTGACGGCGGCGGGGGTGAGGCCGGTGATGCCGCAGAGCGCCCAGGTGGCGTGGGCGGCTCGGGTGCGGGTGATTACGTCGGGGATGTCCGGAGTACGGCCGAAGATGTGGCCGGTGGTCACGTCGGGGAAGGCCTCGCGGATCGCCAGCAGGATCTCGGGGTGGAAGGACGTGACCAGCGTCCGGGCGGCGAGTGCCCGGTCCGACTTCAGGGATTGGGCGAGCAGCGGTACGGCGGACTCGGCCTTGATCTCCGCCTGGATGCGGACGTCGACGGCAGCGACCGTCTCGGCCCAGGTCGGGACCTGCTCGCCGAGGCCCGCATCCAGTGCCCGGAGCTGCGCAAGCGTCAACGAGGCGACCTCGCCCGACCCGGAGGTGGTCCGGTCGACGGTGGCGTCGTGCATGATCACGAGCTCCCCGTCGGCACTCACCCGCAGGTCGAGCTCGATCTCGTCGCAGCCGTCCGCGACCGCCCGGCGGAACGAACGCAGCGTGTTCTCCGGCTCCGTCCCCAGCGCACCGCGATGCCCGGTGATGATCACGACAGCAGTCCCTCGTCCGACCCGGTGATGATCACAGCACCTTCTCCTCGTAGAGCCGTTTGACCTCGGTGCCGATCGCTTCGAGCCGCTTCGCGACCGAGCCGAACACCTTCTTCGGTTGGGCATTGTCCGCGTAGATCTGCTGCAGGCCGGTGTAGATCTGCACGTTCGCGTTCCGTCCGTACAGCCGGATCGCGTCCTGCTTCCGCGCGTTCTCCAGCTGCGCGATCGCCACCCCGTAGTTCGGCTGCTCGGCGATCAGCTTCTTCAGCTCGGCATCCTCACGCGCCTTGTTCACCACCGGCAGGTAGCCGGTCTGCGTCGTCCACCAGGCCGAGTTCTCCGGACGCGCCAGGAACTGCAGGAACGTCGCCGCGGCCTGCTTGCGCTCGTCCGAGATGTTCCGCAGCATCCCGATCCCGCCGCCGCCGGTCGCGAGCCCGGTCGCGACCTCGGACGGGATGAAACCGGCCCCGACCTTGAACTTCGCCTTGCTGCTGATGGTCTTCATGCCACCGGTCGATTCCTGGATCACCGCGACCAGCCCGTTGGCGAAGTCCGTACTCGGGCTACTGGCCATGTACGCCGCCCCGAGATCGTGCACCATCGACCGTTGCCACTCACCGGCCGCGACGGCGCCGGCCTCGTCGATCGTCACGTCCAGCCCGCGCGAGTACGCGCCGCCGAACTGCCAGACGTTCCCCTGGAACTGCCAGTCCCCGTCGATCTTCGCGAACGCGATCGTCCGCAGCGACCGCCCACCGGACTGCACCTTCGCCAGTGACGGCACCCACGACCGCAGCTCGCTCCAAGTCCGCGGCGCCCGATCCGGCAGCCCGGCCTTCTCGAACGCGTCGCGGTTGTAGTACAGGATCGGCGTACTCCGGGCGAACGGAACCGCCCAGCTCTGCCCCTTCACGACGTACTCCCCGAACAGCTTCTCCTGATAGACCCCCGGCCCGAAGCCGTCGTTGAAGTAGCCGTTCAGCGGCTCGAGCGCCTCGTTCAGGAAGAACCGTTCCCAGGTGACGTCGGACAGTACGGCGAGATCCGGCGCCTGCTTCGCGACCAGCGCGGCCGCGACCTTCTGCGCGACGTCGTCGTAGCTGCCCTGGAACTGCGTCTCGACGTAGACGTGATCCTGCGAATCGTTGAACTTGGCAACGAGTTTGTCGACTGCCTTGCCGTTGACCCCGCCGTACGGCGACCAGAAGACCACCCGCGTGCGGTTCGCGTACTGCTTCGGCACCGCCCCGGCCGGCTGCGAGTAGACCGCATCCACAGACCGGTACCCACAGCCCGCCAGCGTCGCGCCGGCGGCGAGCCCGAGGAACATCCTGCGCTTGAGCATCGTCATCCCTTCAGAGCTCCCTGCGTGATTCCGCCGACGATGTAGCGCTGGGCGATCAGGAAGATCAGCAGCATCGGCGCTAGCACCAGCAGCGTGCCGGCCATGATCGTCCCCCAGGCCGCGAGGCCCTCCTCGTCCTTCAGGATCAGCAGGCCGACCGGCAGCGTCCGCATCGAGGCGGTATTGGTCACGATCAACGGCCAGACGAAGTTGTTCCACTCCTCGACCGCGGTGATCACCACGACCGTGACCAGCATCGGCTGCGACATCGGCAGTACGACGCGCCACAGCGTGCGCAGGTGTCCCGCGCCGTCGACCGCGGCCGCATCCGTCACCTCGGTCGGTAGCGTGAGGAAGTGCTGGCGCATCAGGAACGTCGCGAAGGCAGATCCGATGCCGGGGATGATCAGCCCGGCGTACGTGTTGATCCAGCCGAGTGTTGCCACGGTCAAGTAGTTCGGCAGCAGCGTCACGTGGCCAGGCACCATCATTGCCCCGAGCACCAAGAAGAACAGCACCTTCTTGAAGGGGAATCGCAGGTACGCGAAGGCATACGCCGTCAGTACGGCATTGATGACCTTCAGCGCCGTACCCACGACCGTGATGATCGTTGAGTTCAGGAAGTACCGGTCGAACGGCGCGGCCTTCCAGGCCAGGCTGAAGTTCTCCCAGGTCAGATGCGGCCACCACGCCGGCGGCCACTGGTAGATCTCACTCGGCTGCTTGAACGCCGTGGACAGCAGCCAGTACAGCGGTCCGAGGAACACGGCCGCCACACCGATCAGTACGACGTACTGGATCGCGCGGAGCTTCATCGGTAATGCACCCGCCTCTCCATCACCTTGGCCTGCACCGTGGTGACGACCAGCAGGATGACGAACATGATGATCGACAGCGTCGCCGCGCGGCCCGCGTTGAATGCCTGGAAACCCTCGTTGTAGATCGACCAGCTCAGCGTGGTGGTGGCATCACCAGGGCCACCACCGGTCATCACCGCGATCACGTCGAAGGCCTGGAAAGTGCCGATCACCGTGGTGATCAGCAGGAAGAAGGTGATCGGGGCAAGCAACGGCAGCTTGATCGCCCGGAACCGGGTCCAGGTCGAGGCGCCGTCGATCGCGGCCGCCTCGTCGAGCTCCTTGGGCAGGCCTTGCAGACCGGCCAGGTAGATCAGGGCCGCGAAGCCAACGTTCTTCCACAGGTAGACGATGACGAGCCCGGGCAGCGCCCAGTCGGAGTTGTTCATCCAGTCCGGCGGCTCCGCGCCGAACGGCTCGATCAGCGCCCGCAGCAGGCCGTAGCCGGGGTCGAAGATGAACGCCCAGATCGTGGCGACCGCCGCACCGGACAGGATGTGCGGCGCGAACGCGATCGTCCGGACCGCGCCCCGGCCCTTGAGCGGCAGGTTGAACAGGAACGCAAGCGCCAGCCCGATGATCAGGCTGCCGACCACGATCAGGCCGGTGAACACGACCGTGATCCACAGCGTCTTGTGGAACGCCGGGTCGGTCAGCGTACGGCCGTAGTTGGCCAGGCCGATGAACTTCGGCCGGGCGGCGATCATGTTCCAGTCGGTCAGGCTGAGGAACGCGTTGTAGATGATCGGCCAGTACGCGAAGACCGCGATCACCAGCAGGTTCGGCGCGACGAGTAGGGCGAACAGCCCGTACTCGCGACGGCGCCGGCGTTTCAGCTGATCGTTGCCGGTGGCAAGTGTTCGTTCGTCCGGATGCGTCCGCGCCGGCAGTTCTACTACCGTCACACCGACCTCCTAGGGGTGAGGATGTCGAGAAGTCCGGCCGCGAGGGAGGGCGCGGCCGCCAGGATGCCTTCTGGAAAAGCCGTTCCGGGTCCGCGGACCACGGTGGCGCCGGCCTCGCGGGCGATCAGCGCGCCGGCGGCAATGTCCCAGGGCTGGATGAGGTGCTCGTAGTACGCGTCCGACGTACCGTCCGCGACCGAACACAGGTCGAGGGCGGCGGATCCGCCACGACGGATGTCGCGTACGGCGGGGAGGAGCCGGCGGAGGTGCTCCGCCTGTTCGGCGCGGCAGTCGGGGAGGTAGGCGAAGCCCGTGCCCACCAAGGCCGTCTCCAACCCGACCTCCCGCATCGGCCCCAACCGCCGACCGCCATACCAAACCGTTTGGTATGGAGCGTCGTCGCGGGCATACCAAACGGTTTGGTATGGCGGGGTGTCGCGGCGATGAGCGCCGCCGTTGCGGGTGGCGGACCAGGTGGTGCCGGTGCGAGGTTGGTGGACTGCGCCGGCAACGGCGCCCTGTTCGTCTTCGACGGCGATCGAGACGCACCAGTCGGGACGGCCGTACAGGTAGTTGACCGTGCCGTCGAGAGGATCGATCACCCAGGTCAGGCCAGTGGCCGACGGGGACGCACCTTCCTCACCAAGCAGCCCGTCGCCGGGCCGGGCGGACGTCAGACCGTCGGTGATGAGCTTCTCGGAGGCGCGGTCGGCCGCGCTGACCGGGTCGCTGACCGAGGTTTTGGTTTCGACATCGGCGGCGTCGATCGAGAGACTCTGCTGACGGACCAGCAGCTCCTCGCCTGCCGCGACGGCCAGCCGGACGGCCAGTTCACACAGGTCAACAGGTGTCGAGGGGGCGGGCATGCCGGTGAAATTATCACCGCTTGATGGTTACGTATAGAGAATCACTGTGATTTTCTCGCGAAGATCACATCCAGGAGCAGAATCACCGCGATCCCGCCGACCAGTAGGCCAAGGCGGTGCAGGCCGGCGTCGGTGGCCGGGCCGGCGAAGACGAGGGCGATCGCGGCGGCGGCGAGGTTCGCTCCGACGTACTGCGAGGTGCGGAACAGGCCGGCCGCGGCACCGGCGACCTCGGGCGGGGCGGCGCGGTACACGGCCAGTTGGTTGCCGAGCCCGTTGAACCCGTTCGGTACGCCGAGGATCGCGCTGATCAGGACGAGCACGGCGATCGGCGTACCGGTGTGAACTCCGAAGGCGAGCGCGGCGCCCCCGACCAGGAGGCCGGCCGAACCGATCAGGAGCAGCAGCCGGTCTCCGTGGCGGCGAGCGAGTTTGGTCGCGATCGCGACGGTGATCGCACCGAGGGTCGCGATCGGCAGGACGACCAGTCCGACCTGTGTCGGGTCGAGCCCCCGGCCTTGCTCGAGCCAGCCGGGCAGACCGTAGAAGATCGCGTAGAAGGCGACATACGTGAGCATCGTGCGGAGGTAGCCGAGGGACAGCGGCGCGCTGCGGGCCAGCAGGCGTACGTCGACGAACGGGGTCGTGGAGCGACGTTCCCAGAGGATGAAGAGCACAACGAGCGGGACTGCTGCGCCGAGCAACCACCAGTTCGGGTTGGTGGTCAGTGAGAGCAGGACCAGCATCAGCGTGGTCATCGCGAGCGTGAACAGGACCAGCCCGGCGAGGTCGATCTCCCGCCAGAGTTTCCGGTCGTCGTCCGCCGGCCGGGGCGGATCCTTGGGCACAAGCCGGAGTACGGCGACGCCCGCGACGGCGGCGACCGGTAGGTTGACGAGGAAGATCGCCTGCCAGTCGAACGTGCCGACAAGGAGACCGCCGACGCTCGGGCCCAACGCCGCGGAGGTTTGGGCGAAGACGGACAGCAGTCCGAGCGCACCCACGGCGGAAGCCTTGCGACGGTCGGCAATCCTGCGGATCATCGCAACGCCCGAGGGGAACTGCGCGCCGGTCCCGATTCCGAGCAGGACCCGCGCGACGATCAACCACCCGAGGCTCGGCGCGAGCGGGGCCAACGCCGACACGACCGCCACGAGCGCTAGTCCGGCAAGGAACACTCGCCGGGCACCGACGAGATCAGCGAGCCGCCCGGCCGTCGGCGCCGAGACCGCGGTCGCGAGGTACAGCCCCGAGACCAGCCACTGCGTCTCGGTGCCCGCGTGGAAGTCCGCGCCGATCGCGACCAGCGCGACGGCGATCATCGAGGAGTTCAGCGGCTGCAGCAACGTGCCGAGACCGACCGAGGCGGCATACCGCGCCGGCAGCTCCCCGGTCCGAACTGCCTCCCGTTCCTCCACGGCCTTGGTCACTCCACGACCTCCGAGAGTTGGTCCATGAGGCGGGCGGCCAGGTGGAGAAGTTCTTGTTCAGTGGGGGTGAGGGTTGCGTCCATGGCCTTCGCGAGGAAGGTGTCCCGGCGACGGCGGTCTTCGCGGACGAGAGTGGCTCCGGCGGGCGTGATCTCGAGAAGAACCTGCCGTCGGTCGGCGGGATTATCAGCACGGCTGATGAAACCGCTCGCCACCAGGTCGGTCGTGGCGCGCATCATCGTCTGCGGGGTGACCCGCTCGGCGGCGGCCAGGTCGGCGTTTGTCATCGCGCCTTCGCGTTCCAGCCAGCCCAGCACGTTGAACTGGGAGTAGCTGAGCTCACCCTCGGGACGCTCCTGCCGCAGCCGGCGGACCAGACGGAACAGGCTGGTCCGGATCTCGTGGGCAGCAACATCCGTCGAACTCATACCATCAGCATAGCTGATGGTTCAATCGTCGTCGTCGTCCCGCAGCCGCACCCCGGTGACCCCGTCGAGGTCGTCCAGTGCGAGCACCAGGTGCTGCAACGGCGCCCGACCGGTGAACCGCATCGACGCCAGTACCTGCGGTCGCGACCCGTCCCGCCGCTGCACCTCGGTCCCGAGCACAGACGCCTCGAACCCCATCGACGTAGCGGTCGAGAGGATCGACCGCAGTACGCCGGAGCCGTCGTCGTACCGCACCGTCACGATGCGGCGACGGTCCGGCGAGGGCAGGACCCGGGCCAGCCGGGCGAACGGACCGACCGCAACAAGATACAGCACGGTCGCGGCGACCGCGAGCACCGGCATCCCGGCTCCGCAGGCCATCCCGATCGCCGCCGTCATCCAGATCGTGGCCGCGGTTGTGAGCCCGCGGACCACGTCGCGCCGCATGAAGATCACCCCGGCGCCGAGGAATCCGACGCCGGACACGACCTGGGCGGCGATCCGGGACGGGTCCAGGTTGACCTCCGTCCCGAGGACCGCGTTGAAGCCGAAGCCGGAGACCAGGGTGAACAGGGCCGCGCCGGTGCCGACCAGCGTGTGCGTCCGCATTCCCGCGCTCTTCTGCCGGATCTGCCGTTCGATGCCGATGATCATCGACAGCACGAACGCGATCAGCAGCAGAAGGAGTTCGATCCCGGTACTCGATGTTGCCAGTTTCATGGTTCGTACCCTGTGCCCCGACTACGCGGACACCAGTCCTACCGGGTCCTTTCCGGACAGGAAGGCTGCCACCGCCTCCGCGGCGATCGAGCCCGCCCGGTGGGCGGTCTGCCGGGTTGCGCCGGCCAGGTGAGGGGTCATCACGATGTTCGGCGCCGTCAGCAATCGCGACCCGGCGGGCACGGGCTCAGCGGGAAACACGTCGAACGCCGCCGCCCCGAGCTGGCCCGACTCCAGCGCGTCCACCGTTGCGTCATAGTCGAGCAGACCACCGCGCGCAGTGTTGACCAGTACGGCGCCGCGCTGCATCGAGGCGAGCTGCTCCGCACCGATCATCCCACGGGTCTGATCTGTTAGCCGGGCATGCAGGCTCACCACGTCGGACCGCCTCAGCAGCTCGTCGAGATCCACCAACTCGATGCCCTCCGGCGCCTGATCGACGTACGGATCGGCGACCAGGACATGGGCGCCGAAGGCAACCATCACCCGCGCGACCCGTTGCCCGATCGCGCCGTATCCGACCAGCCCGACGGTGGATCCGTCGAGCTCGCCGCCGCACTCGTCGTACGCGTAGAGGTCGGACCGCCACTCGCCCAGCTCCAGCGTCCGCTGCAGTCGCGGAAGGTTGCGCAGGGCACCCATCATCAGGGCGACCGCGTGCTCCGCGGCCGCCACCGCGTTGCGCCCGGGCGTCGACGCCACCGCAATCCCTCGCCTCGCCGCAGCGGCAACGTTCACGTTCACGGGGCCACCGCGGCAGACGACCAGGTACCGCAGGTCGGGCGCGGCATCGAGCACCCGCTCCGTGAACGGCCCCATTTGCGTGACCGCGAGCTCGACCCCGGCCAGCGCCTCGATCAGCTGGTCCTCGACATCGCTCGCTTCGTCCACCTCGGCGACCCGCCCGTACGGCGTCAACGGCCACGGCAACATGACCTCACGAAACTCGAATGCGACGTCCGGGATCGTGCTGAGCGCCGCGGCGAGCAGTTCGTTGCGTACGAAGTGGTCGCCGGCGAGCAGCGTCCTGACGGTTCTCATCGATCTCCTGTGAACGTGGGTGCTGGGTCGGACCAGCGCGGGCGGGCCGCCTCGATCCGGCGCAGGTAGTGGGCGTATCCCTCGGCGTAGAACTCGGCGCGGGCCGGATCCGGGTCGACCTGGCGGGTCTCGGCGATCCACTCCGCGCCGGCGCTGTCCGGGTCGACAGCGCGTCGCGCGCAGATCACCGCACCGCGCGCGGCGACCTGTTCGGCCTCGGCTGTGTGCAACGGTGCGTTCAGTACGTCGGCGAGGATCTGGGTCCACTCGCTGCTCCGGGCGCCGCCGCCGCAGACCGTCACACGACCGGTCCACCCGGCTGCGTCGAGGCAGTGGCGAGCGGCGTACGCAATTCCTTCGCAGGTGGCGCGGACCAGGTCGGCCGTGGTCGTGGCCAGCGAGATGCCGTCGACCGTTCCGCGGGCACGGGTGTCGACGAACGGCGCACGTTCACCAGCCTCGGACAGGTAGGGCAGGACGGTCACGCCGGACGCGCCGGGCGGGCTTTCGGCGAGCAGACCGGGCAGTTGAGCAGTACCGACGCCGACAAGCGCGAGCACGCGATCGAGAGCCGCCGTACCGACCATGGCCGGCATCGCGCGCAGCCAGACGCCGGGGGTCCAGGTGCCGAGGAACAGGCCGGCGGGCTCGCCGTCGACGGGCAGTTCACGGGTGACGACCTGGCACGCCAACGTCGTACCGACAGTGAGAAGCGCGTCTCCCGGATCGGTCACTCCCGCGCCGGCCGCAGCGGCGGGAAGGTCGTACGGCCCGGCTGACACCCTGGTCCCAGCGGCCATGCCGGTCGAGTTGTCTCGCAACTCGCCAACCGGCCCGCCCACCGCGACAGGCGCCAATAGGTGACGCACCTCGGACAGCCCGGTCGCCGCGAGCGCCTCCGCGTCGTACTCCCCGGTCCTGGGATCAAGAAACGGCGCCGACGCATCGGAAACATCCGTCGCCCGTACTCCGGTCAACGCCTGCATCACAACGTCCTTGCAGTACGCCGCCGTACCGGCCCGATCGATCACCTCAGGCTCTTCCGCCCGTACTGCGGCCAGCAGCGGCCCGGACGCACCAGGAAACATCCGGTTGCCCGAACGCCGGAACACCTGCTCGGCGACACCATCCGTCGTCCAGCGCTCGAGGATCGGGCTCGACCGCGCGTCGAGCCACGAGATCGCCGGGCGGACCGGCGTACCCTCGTCGTCCACCAGCCAGAGGCCGTCACCTTGCGCGGTGATCGCCAGCACACCGGGCCGGGTCCCGACTGCGCCGGCCAGCTCCTGCACTACCTCGTTGACCGAGGCAACGATCTCTGCGGTCTCGTGCTCGAATCGCCCGGTACTGCGATGAACCAGGCGCGTCGGCCGGGAGGCCTCGGCCAGCGGCCGGCCGTCGGCGTCGAAGGCGACCGCCTTGGTCACGGTGGTGCCGACGTCTACTCCGACGTCCATACGCACCCTCCTCAATGCTGCAGCTCAGGTGTCCTTCGAGTGATTGCGGTGTCCAGGTGCGTGCATCGGGGTGCTTGAGCAGTGGCCTCGATGCGGAGCATCGTGGGCGCTGGTCAAGTGCCGCGAGGTGCGTGCCTGGGCGCCGCAAGCGCCGAAGGACACCTGAGCTGCAGCGTTCATAGTTTGGCTACCTCCACGGTGGCGCCGTGGTCGCGCAGCGGTTCGATCAGATCCTGCGGGGTTTTCTCGTCGACGATGACGACGTCGAAATCGGTGAGCGGCGCGAGCCGGTGCAGAGCGGTGCGCTGCAGCTTGGCGTGGTCGACCAGCAGCACCTTGGTCCTTGCCGAGCGCAACATCGCCCGCTTCACCAGGACGATTTCCTCCTCCTGGTGGAACGCATGCGTCGACGACACCGCGGACACCGAGCAGAACAGCAGGTCGGTGTGCAGCGCCTCGACGGCCTCCGCGCACGGCATCCCGCCGAACGAGTCGTGGGTCGCGGAGTAGATCCCGCCGAGCGCGAGCAGCGTGATGTCGCGGAGCTGGGACAGCCGGGTGATCGCGGGCAGGAAGTTCGTTGCCACGGTCAACGGTGTGATGTCCTCGATCAGGTCGATCAGGGCCAGCGCGCTGGTCGAGTCGTCCAGCATCACCGACATCCCCGGCTCGATCATCGCCCGCGCATGCCGGGCGATCGCGGCCTTCTCCGCGTGCGCGGTGTTCAGCCGGTACGCGACGTTGCTCTCGAATACGCTGGTCGGCTGCGCGCTGACGCCGCCGCGGTACTTGCGGACCACGCCCTGCCGCTCGAGCTCGTCCAGGTCGCGGTGCACCGTCATCACGCTCACCCCGAACGCCTCGACCAGGTCGTTGGCCGAGACCGAGCCGTGCTTCACGACGTACGCCGCGATCTCGGCCTGCCGGCGCGCGGGCCGGCTCAGTTCGGTGGTGTCGCCATCGACTTCCGATGTCATTCCTGGATCTCCATTCGCACAGGATCGGGCACAGGCGGAACGTTGTACGCCTCGAGACCCACTGTGCCGTCCTGCCACCGGAAACGCACCAGTGCCGCGGGACCGAGCGCAGGTAGCAGTCTGCGGTAGTCGTTCAGTCGCAGTCCGAGCACCCTGCACACGAGCAGCCGGATGAGTGTGTTGTGCGCGACGACGAGGACCCGCTGACCCTCGTGCCGCTCGGCGATCTCCCCGAAGACCTCGTGCACCCGGTCGGCCGCGTCGGCGGGATGCTCGCCGCCCGGGAAGTGATCGAGCACCGGGTCCAGCACGAACGCCTTCGCCACCGCCGGCGGCAGTTCGCTGATCATCTTGCCCTCGGCCGAACCGAAGTCGACCTCCCGCAGCCGGGCATCCAGAGTCGGCTCCAGATCCAAAGCCTCAGCGATCGGTCCGATCGTCTGCCGGGCCCGCAGCATCGGTGAACACCACAGCGCGTCCGGCGCGTAGTCCAGCGCCCAGTCCTTCAACTGTTCAGCCTGCCGTACGCCGACCTCGTCGATCGGGAGGTCCGTCGAACCGGTGTACCGGTTGCCGTGATGCCATTCGGTCCGGCCATGGCGGGCCAGGACGATCGTCGTTCTCATCCGCGATACCCCCGACGGTCGAGCTCCGCGACAAATGCGCCGTACAGGTCGTCAAGCCGTTGGCCGCCCGGTTCGAGCACGCGATCCACTCGGACCATGCGGCGCGCGGTGCCGGTGAGGTCGGTCCCGCCGGACGCAGCCAGGACAGCCATGCCGTACGCCGGATCCGGTACGGCCGGAAGCTCCACCGGTACGCCGAGAACGTCGGCGCGAAGCTGGTTCCAGTACCCGCTCCGCGTCGCTCCCCCGGTCAGCGAGACCGAGCGGACTGGATCGGCGCCGAGCGTCTCGAGGTGCTCGAAGGCGAGCCGCTCGATGAACGCGACGCCTTGCAGCACGGCGAGGTACGTGTGGAGATCGTCGGCGGTGGTGCCGAGGGTGAAGCGCTCGGCCTGCGGCGCGACGAAGGGGAACCGCTCGCCGGTCTTGGTGAGTGGATACGTGACGGCATCGATCGGGCCCCGGGCGCGGGCCGCGCGGTCGAGAGCGTCGAGGTCGGCCCCGGGAAGAAGCTCGGTGAGTACGCCGGCGCCTGTGCTGGACGCGCCACCGGGGAGCCACCCGCCGTCGGGATGACGATGGCTGTAGACGGCGCCGGTGGGGTCCGTCAGCAGCTCGTTGCTGACGCCTTTGAGGACGAGCGTCGTACCGAGGACGGAGTTCCAGGCGCCGGGGCTGAGTGCACCGGCGGCGATCTGGGCGGCGCAACCGTCGGTCATGCCCGCGTGGACGGGAACGCCGGCGGGTGTGCGGCCGAGCTCGACGCCGGGACGGACAACCTCGGGGAAGGCGGACAGCGGGAGGCCGAGCTTCTCGAAAGCCGCAGTCGGCCAGGCCTCGGCAATCAGGTCATATCCGGTCTTGAGGGCGTGGCTGGTGTCAGTGGCGACGGGATGGCCGACGAGGTGGGCAGCCACGAAATCGGCGCTGTGGACGACGCGACGATCGGCGAGGTCGTGACCGTCCGCGACGAGGTCGAGGATCTTCGGTAGGGCCCAGGTGGGTTGCATGCTCGTGGCCCAGCGGTCCGGGTCGGCGTCCACGATCTGGTCGCGACGGGAGGCCGCGCGCGCGTCGTCGTACATCAGGGCCGGGGTGACCGGTCGGCCGGAGCGGTCGGTCAGGAGGAAGGTGCCGGAGGTCGAGCAGATCGCGATGCCGTCGAGCCCGGTCGTGCCGACCTCAGCCAGGACTGCGTCGACGGCGTCGAGCCAGCCCTGTGGATCCTGCTCGTGGCGGACGCCGTCACGGTGGCTGGTGAGCGGGCGGGTTGCACGGGCCAGCACGCGGCCCTTGGCATCGGCCAGCACGGCGCGCACACTTTGCGTGCCGAGGTCGAGACCGATCCAGCCCACGAAGCCTCCCAGGTGAGTGTTATCTAGGTTGATAACATAACACCAGAAGGCGATAAGAACGCGCCAGCCTCGTGGCCGAACGCGGACACACCACGGCTCCCGCAGCCGGTCGGCCGACGGGAGCCGGATTGACGATCAGGAGTGCATCAGCACCAGGGCCGGGTCGACCGTCGCCAGCTCGATGCGGCCGGCGTCGACCGCGCCGTACGCGCCGATCGGGCCGCTGCTGCGGCGGCCGTTGCGGTTGGTCCAGAAGCCCCAGCCGGCCGGTGCGTCGGGCCAGGCCGGGTCGGGCTCCCAGCCCATCGGCGGACGCCAGCTGTCACTCGGTGGTTCAGGCCAGTCGGGTGGAGCGTTGAACTTGTGCACGAGCGGTCCCTCCGGATTCCCCAGCGATCCGCTGATTCGCGAACTGCCTGACAGATCAACGACCTGGCGCGCCGAATGTCACGGATAAATCTTCGTAAAGTTTCATCCGGCACACGGCCACCTATCTCACCACCAGAACCTCACCCCGGCAACCGTTCTCTCACCAGCCGGACTGCACGTGCAGCCTCACCGGCATTAGCTGCCTCCTCCACAACCAACCTCAAGTTGTCCACAGCAACCGTCCACCTATCCACAACCAGACCCTGTTATCCACAGGCGTTTCTGTGGACACAGCGTGGCCTTACTCGCAGGCGACTCCGTCGCCGTCACGATCGAGATGTGCGGCGTACCCCGGGTCGCCCCGGTAAAGCGGTGCCTTGCCGGCGGCCCGGACAGCCGCGCAGTTGGCGTAGTACACGCTGGTCTCCGGAGCTTTTGTCGTTTTGGGTTCGGTGCTCTGGGTGTTCTGGGCCAACGGCACCGGCGCGGTGGTTCTCGTGGTCCTGTGGCTCGTCGGCGGCGCCGGGACCGTGACGGTCCGGGCAGGCAGCGGCGGCTGGGTGACCGTTGCCGTCGGCCCAGGAACGGTCTGCTGCACGGTGACCGCCGGAGCCGTCACCGTCGTTGTCGGACCGGGGACGGTGACCGTGGTGCCAGGCGTCGACGAGACCGCGGCCGGGCTGTTGTTCGCGCCGATCGCCGCCAGGATCACGATGAACGCGACCGCTCCCGCGGCCCAGCCCGCGATCAGCTTCACCGGCGGCTCGGCGCCGTACCTTCCGTTCGGTCCGCGCGTCCGCAACCCACGCGCATTCAGCCAGAACGCCCAGCCGGGCGGCGCCGGTGGCCAGGACGGGTCCGGCTGCCAGCCGGGTGGCGGTTGCCAGTTCGCTTCCGGTGGCGTCGGCCAGGCCGGTGGTGGATTGAAAGTTGCCATGGTGAGTTCCCCCTCCGGGGTTACATCCGGTCACCGTGACGTTGTGTTACATCTCGAAGAGAATGAGTTCGAGCTGCTCGGCTCGGTCCGCCGGATCAGGCGGCGATGGTCTCGCTGATCCGGGACGGAAGCGCGCCGGCGGCAACCGCCTGGTCGAGCACGGCGAGCTGGGAACACGCGAGCGCGACCGCTTCGGCCTGGGTACGGCAACCGGCGGCGTACCAGTAGGGATCGTCCGGCTGACGATCATCCGCGTCGTCGATGTCGGCGTACCAGCAGTCGTGCCGGTAGTTCACGACCCGAACCTTGAGCTTCATGTGGGGTGAGACGCCATACCTCATCCACAAGTTCCTTCGACCCAGGTCCTGAGGTACTCCGCCACATCGTTCGATCCTGGCGCAAAGGGTTTACAACGTTGACAAAGAGCCAGTAGAACCTTGAGCGAGACCGGTCCGCCCCCCAGGTTTCGAGAGGTGTGCCATGAGGTTCTTCCGTGCCGCAGTGACCGCAACAGCCGCCGTACTGCTGACCGGCGTCCTGGCTCCCGCCGCACCAGCCGCTCAGAAGCAGGAGGGTGTCGTGGCCTCGCAGACCTTTCGGAATCCGGTGAATTCGGCCGCGGATCCGTCGTTGATGTTCTACAACGGCAAGTACTACGTCGCGACCACCCGCGGCGACCGGATCGGGATCTGGTCGTCGGCCAGTCTCGCCACGCTGCTCGTGCAACCGGAGCAGGTGGTGTGGCGGGACTCGGACACCTCGCGCAACACGCAGATGTGGGCGCCGGCGTTCCGCCACGTCGGCGGCCGTTGGTACATCTACTACACGGCCTCGGACGGCGTCGACGCGAACCACCGGATGTATGTCCTCGAGTCGGCCGGCGACGACCCGCTCGGACCGTACTCCTTCAAGGCCAAGATCGCGGACTTCGATGAGTACGCGATCGACGGCGAGCCGATCACGGTCAACGGTCAGCAGTACTTTGTCTGGACCGGCCCCGGCCGCGGTCAGGGCGGACCGGCGCAGCTGTACATCGTCCGGATGAGCAACCCCTGGACGGCGAGCGGCGACCGCGTCGCGATTCCCGCGGACGGTGGTTGCTCGGAGGTCCGCGAAGGACCGACACCGCTGTACAGCGCGACCCGTACGTTCCTGACCTACTCGACGTGCGACACCGGCAAGCCGGACTACCAGCTGTGGATGAAGAGCATCGCGAACGGCGCCGACCCGATGGTGGCGTCGAACTGGGTCCAGCACGCCGGCCCGATCTTCTCCCGCAACGACGAGACCGGCGTCTGGGGTCCGGGCCACCACTCGTTCTTCAAGTCGCCCGACGGCACCGAGGACTGGATCGCGTACCACGGCAAGAACACCAGCACGTACACGTATTCATTCCGTACGACGCGGGTCCAGAAGATCACCTGGAACGCCGACGGCACCCCGAACCTCGGCCGACCGCTCGCCGCCGGCGCCACGCAGAACCTGCCGTCGGGCGACCCCGGTTCGTCGAACTACTGGATCAACGACACCGACAGCACAGTGGTGTACGCCGGGAACTGGAGCTCGGGATCCGGCTGCGGCAACCAGTGCTTCTGGGGTAACGACCACTGGAGCGGCGAGACCAACGCGACCGCCACGATCCACTTCACCGGCACACGCGCCGCACTGCTCAGCGTCGCCGACACCGGAAACGGGATCGCCGCGATCTCCGTCGACGGCGGCCCCGAGCAGCGCATCGACTACTACAGCTCGATCCGCGTCGGCGAGCAACTGATGTACATCAGCCCCACGCTCGCCCCCGGCGCCCACACCTTGAAGGTGCGAGTCACCGGCGACAAGAACCCGGCGTCCACCAGCACAGTCATCAGCCTGGACCGCATCGAGGTCTACTAGCCGATCAGGTACGACGTACCGCGAGCCCGTCGACCTGGTCGTCACCCCTTCAGGCCGGAGGCGAAGCCGCGGATGACGTAGCGCTGGAGGACCAGGAACAGCAGCAGGATCGGGAGGGCGGCGAGGATCAAGCCGGCCGCGACCAGCCCGTAGTTCGACGTGTATTGGTTGACGAACGCGAACACCCGCACCGGGACGGTCTCGTGTCCGGAGCCGCCCAGATAGAGCAACGGTGTGAAGAAGTCGTTCCAGATCTGTACGGCGTTCAGGATCAGGACTGTTCCGGTGATAGGCCGGAGCAACGGGAAGATCACGTGCGCGAACGCTTGCAGATGCGAAGCCCCGTCGATCAGCGCGGCGTTCGTGTAGTCCGCCGGCAGCGAGCGGATGAAGCCCGTGTACAGGAAGACCGTGAACGGCAGCTGGATCCCTGTGTAGAAAAGGATCATGCCCTGATAGGTCCCGAGCAGACCGAGATTGTCGACGAGTTGGTACAGCGGGATCATCCCCAGCTGGAACGGCAGGATGATGCCGACCAGGAACAGGATGTAGAGGCTGTAGCTCAGGCGGGTCGCCGTACGAGCGAGGAAGTACGCCGCGAGCGAGCCCAGCGCGATCAGCAGCAGAACGCTGACGACTGTGATCAACGTGCTGTTCAGTAAGGCCGAGCTGAGTCCGGCCGACCGCCAGGCCTCGCCGAAGCTCCCCACGCTCGGCGGGGACGGCAACGACAACGGCCGGTTCGCGATCTGCTGGGGATCCTTGAACGCCAGCGTAACCAGCACGTACACCGGGAACAGGAACCCGATCGCGACCGCGATCATCACCAGCTCCAGCAGGAACGTGCGCGGGCGATACTTCATGCCGCCGTCTCCCTCGACCTCAAGTACCCGATCTGCAGGAACGACACGGCCGCGACGAAGATCGCCAGTACCAGCGCGACCGCGGTGCTGTAGCCGAACTTCCCGAACACGAACGCCTGCTTGTACAACACCGTCGAGAGCGTGTCCGTCGCGTACCCGGGTCCGCCGTTCGTCATCGCGATGATCTGGGTGAACAGCGTCAGGCCGCCCACCGTCGACAGCATCACGTTGATCGTCACGGCCGGCGCGAGGAGCGGCCAGGTGATATGGCGGAAGCGGGCGACCGTACCGGCGCCGTCGACCATCGCGGACTCGTGCAGCTCGGCCGGCACGCCTTCGAGCCCGGCCAGGAAGATCACCATCGAGTACCCGGCGCACTGCCAGATCACCGTGAACGCGACCGACCACAAGGCCAGCGACGGATTCCCCAGCCAGTCCTGCCGCAATGCACCGAGTCCGACCGCTCCGAGGGCCGCGTTCAGCCCCGCGTCCGGCGCCGGGTTGTAGACGAACTTCCACAGGAACGACACGATCACCGGGCTCACCACGACCGGCGCGAAGAACACCAGCCGCAACGCCATCCGACTCTTGATCCCGGTGTGTACGCCGAGCGCCAGCAGGAGCCCGATCCCGTTCTGCACAACGACGATCGCGACCGTCAGCAGCAGCGTGTTACGCAACGCCCCGAGCGCCTGGCTGTCGTGCGCCAACTGTTTGAAGTTGTCGATCCCGACAAAGGTCTTGGCGTTCCCGATCCCCGACCAGTCCGTGAACGCCGACCCCGCACCCGCGATGCTCGGATACAACACCACCACGGCGTACACCAGCACAGCCGGCACCGCGAACCACCACGGCGGGACGATCCCGCCTCGCCCCCTTCCCTTACCCGCGGCCTTTCGTCGTACCGATTCAGGTGTTGGAGCAACAACGGCTGTCATTGGACCGGTCGCGGGCTCCGGACATCCATGGAAGGAGTGCGCCGCGACTGCCTCCCTTCGAGGACGCGGAACTGTCGGTTCGGGTCTCGCCTACGCGTGAACCTCAACTGTCTGCCTCCGCGTGGTAGTTGGAATCCCCGCTTTGCAGTCGGGAGGACGTCAAGCTTTCTTCCGGTAGGCCTCGTCCATTTTTTTCAGGGCGGCGTCGACGGTTGTCTTGCCGCCGAGGAGTTCCTGGACGACGGCGAAGTGGGTCGGCTGTACTTCGGCGTTCGGCCAACGCTGGTCCATGAAGGGGACCGCCTTGTTCGCCTTCAGCGCGGGCAGGAACAGCGTCAGCGCCGGGTCGACCTTCGCGTCGCCGTACAACGGGACGCAGGAGACGGCCTCGGCCCAGGTGTTCAGGTTCTCCTGTTGGCCGCAGTAGTCGAGGAACGACTTGGCCTGATCCGACTTCTTGCTCTTCGCGCTGACCGCGATACCGACCACGACACCGGCCGGAATCCAGTTGTCAGCGGCAACATCCGTGGCCGGGAACGGGAACATCGACAGGTCGTCCGGCGTCTGCGACGCGGCCCGGAACGCCGACAGCACGGCGGAGACCTGGACCGCCATCGCAGCCTTGCCGGTGGCAACCATCGAAGTGGCCTGCTCGTACGTCGTACCGTTCGGGTTGTCGTTGAAGAAACCCTTCTTCTGCAGCTCGAGGTACTTGTTCATCGCGTCGACCCAGCCGGACTCCGCGAACGAAGCCTGGCCGGCGAGCATCTTGTCGTCGAAGTCGGGCGTCTTGGCGTAGACCGTGCCCGGGACCAGCGCGTACGGGATCAGCTGGGTGATCCACGGCGTCTGCGCGCCGAGCGCGATCGGGACGATGCCCTTCGCCTTGAGCTTCTCGCAGACCGACAGCAGCTCTGACCAGGTGGTCGGCGGCTCGACGCCCGCGGTCGCGAACGCCTTCTTGTTGTAGATCGCGCCGAGCATGCTCGAGCCGGGCGAGAAGATGTACGTCTTGCCGTCGCTCTGGAACGCGCCCTTGAAGCCGTCCGGGATCTTCTGCGTCCAGGACTGGCTGCTGAGGTCGGCGAGCAGTCCGGCCTTGGCCAGCTGGGCCATCGACATCGCGCTGCCGTTGCCGGGGTAGACGACATGTACGTCGGGTGCGTTGCCGCCGCCGAGCTGGGTCCGGAGCGCGGTCTGCACCTGGTCGGCCGGTGCGAACGAGAGGTTGAAGTCGAAGCCGGAGTGCGACGACTTGTACGCGTCGAGCACCTTCCGCAGGCCGGCCTCCTGGTCGCCGACGCCGATCACCTTGAGCGTGCCGCCGGACGACGACGAGCCGCTGCCGCCTCCGCCGCAGGCCGCCAGCGTGCCGACCGCAGTGGCGGCGACAGAGGCACCGCCGATCAGCTGCAGGAGCCGCCGTCGGCTGACGGACTGGTCGAGTGCCATGGGTCCTCCTGAGCGCCGGAGATACCGGCGAAGAGTGTGAAGTAACCGCAGGATCGTGTTACTTTCGTCACCGGGACGCTACGTATGGCCCGGGAGAGTGTCAAGCCCTCGTTGAAAGGATTCAGTCAGGAGCGGTCCGAAAAGGTCTCCACCGGGGTTTTGGGCTCGTGCCCGTCTCTCCTGAGAAGATGGCGCCGTGTCCGTGACCGCCTCCCCGCATCCGGCCGGTACGCCGTACTCCGTACTGCTGCCCGGCGGTCCCGCTCTGTCCACGCGCTCGACCTGTGGGCCGGTGCACGCGTGAGACGAGTCCTCCTGGCCGGCCTTTTGCTGCTGGCTCTGGCGCTTGGCGTAGGCGGCGGGTACTACACCGGCGACCGCCTGGACGCCCCAGAACCAACCGCCTCCGGCACCGCCGGCCCCCTGGGCACCGTGTCGGAGTCCCCGTCACCCACTCCCACGGAGCCGTCCCTGCCGGTGAAGACCCCGGTCCCGAGCAACCTCGAGCCCCTCCAGCCAGGCCTCGAATACACCCGCCGCTCGTTCACCGTCACGCCACAGGACGAGCCGTCGGTACAGCTCTCGATCGAGATCCCCCAGGGCTGGAAGCAGACGCGCGACCCGAAGCGGCCGCAAGAGGTGAAGTACCTGGACGACCAGAAGGAGCGAGGGGTCCGGATCGAGGCGGTCGAGCCGGTCGACACGACTCCCGCGGCAGCGATGGCCCAGCTCATCGTCGACCTGAAGAAGAGCCAGGCGCCGGAGAACGACGTACGGATCGTCAGCCACACCACCGGCCAGATCAACGGCGAGGACGGTGATCCCCGCCCGGTCGCGACGCTGATCTACACCTATATCCCGGGCGAGACGCTCCGCTATGTGATCGTGCGCTGGATCGCGATCGACGGCCAGCTGACGAACGTCGAGATGAGTATCACCGGCATCCCCGAGGACGCCGCCGCGCTGGACGAGGTTCTGCAGCGGACCTCGACGTCGGTCCATCAGGTCGGCTGAGCGCTTTCACGGAATTGTTACCTCGAGACATGCAACCTGAGACTGTACTCAGGTGTCTTCTGTTGAGTAAGGAACTGGGGAAGGTGGGGGCGTGAAGAGGACGATGTCGCGGCGCGCGCTGCTCGGCGCCGGCCTGCTCACGCTGGCCGGGGTCGGTGGCGCCGGCGGGTACGGCGTCGGCCTGTTCCTCACCGAAGAACCCAGCCTGGCCGGTACTGCGGCGCCGCTGCCGATGGCAGCCACCTCGGAGCCA
Organism: Kribbella pratensis; assembly: GCF_004365355.1. Taxonomy (GTDB): domain Bacteria; phylum Actinomycetota; class Actinomycetes; order Propionibacteriales; family Kribbellaceae; genus Kribbella. The sequence goes on from NZ_SODP01000004.1 coordinate 405,751, forward strand.
GGGACGACGCCGACCACACCGGCCCCGCCGCCGAAGCAGATCGTCCCCGACGACACCAAGGCGCTGGACAAGGACGACCTGGAGTACAGGATCCGTGAATTCACCGCGACCAGCGTGGTGCGGTCGGATGTCCGACTCAAGGTGCCGAGGGACTGGGGTTTCACCCAACCCGATCCCCCGAAGATCGGCCGCTACACCGACCCGACCTCCAAGCGCTGGATCCGGATCGAGGCCGGGTTCACCATCCGTCGGCCACCCGCTGAGTCGATGGCCCAGAGGCTCACGGACCTCGCCACGGTGCCGGCCGCTCAGATGCTCTCGATCAAGTCCAGCACCGTGGACCCGCAGACCAAGGAAGCAACGCTGGTCTACACCTACGTGCCGGAGAACTCGCTCCGCTACGTGATCATCCGGTGGGTCGCCAACCACGAGGGTCTGTGCACCTTCGAGATCGCGGTCACAGGGCTGCCACAGGACCGGGAAGCCATGGAAGACATCCTGGACCACGCGGCCAACTCGGCGACCCGGGACGACTCACCGCTACGCCCCTCCTAGCCTGTCAACAGTCCGGCGAGGGCTTCTTGGCCGGTGGGGGTCAGGTCGACGGCTCGTTGGTTCGGGCGGCGGTGGAGCCAGTTCCGGGTCAGGAGGCTGTCGACGACGGATGCGCCGAGTTGGCCTGACAGGTGATGGCGTTGTTCGCTCCAGTCGACGCAGAATCTCAGGAGTTGGCGGCGGGACGGCTGGTCGTTCAGGTCGACGCCCAGTTCGCCGAATACCTCGGTGGCGTTGGGGCCCAAGGCATACGGGGCGTCCGGAAGTTGTGCGGCCAGTGGGTCGTTCGGACGACGGTCTGCGCCGACGCCGCCGTCGGTGCGGGTCAGGGCGGCCCGGCGTACCAGACCGTCCAACAGGGCGACGCCGAGGCGACCGGCCAGGTGGTCGTAGCAGGTGCGGGCTTCGCGGAGTGCTGCCGCGCGGGTGCTCTGCCTGAGCGACTTGATCGGTTGGGGTTTCGCGATGCGGGCCAGGGCTTCTACGGCCGCGGCCACCTCCGGTCCGGACAGCTTGTAGTACCTGTGTCTCCCGGACCGCTCGACCGCGACCAGACCGCCGTCCAGCATTTTGCGCAGGTGACCGCTGACGGTCTGCGGAGACACACCGGCCTCTGAAGCCAGCAAGGAGGCAGGCAGCGCGCGGCCGTCCGCCAGCGCCATCAGGACCTTCGCCCGCGCAGGCTCGGCCATCAGGCCGGCGGCGCGAGCCACATCGGCATCTCCGCTCATGCAGTCCATGCTCACACCGTCATACTTCGGCGCAACCCGAAGTGTTTCGGTGGAAACGTGGGAAGCATGCTTCTCGCGTTGCTCTGTGGCGGAATCTTCCTCGTCCAGCTCGACGTGACCGTGGTCAACGTCGCGCTGCCGACGATCCGGACCGGCCTCGACACCAGCGCATCCGGGCAGCAGTGGGTAGTGAGCGGCTACATGATCACGCTGGCCGGGCTCCTGCTCGTCTGCGGAGCACTGGGCGACCGCATCGGCCACCGCCGTTCGGTGCTTGCCGGGCTGATGGTCTTCGGCTGCGCGTCCCTGGTGTGCGGCATCGCGCCGAACATTGAGCTCCTGGTCGCAGCCCGGGCACTCCAGGGCGTCGGCGCCGCGCTGCTCCTACCGGGCACGCTGGCGGTCATCACGGGTCAGTATGTCGACAGCGCCGCGAGGGCCCGTGCCGTTGGGATCTGGGCCGGCGCGGGCGCACTCGCTTTGGTCGCCGGGCCAATCCTCGGCGGCGTACTGGTCAGCGGATTCAGCTGGCGGGCGGTGTTCCTCATCAACCTGCCGATCATCGCGTTGGTGCTGCCAATGGCGTGGCGGATGGTGCCGCGACGCCGTACCGATCGACGCGAGGCACACGTCCGGCTGCGCATCGGTCCGGCGTTGGTCGGCGCCAACGTGGTCTCCGGCCTGATGAATCTGGTTGGTCTAGGCACGCTGCTCGCTCTGACCCTTTATCTACAAGAGCATCTGGACCAATCCGCACTCCGTTCCGGTCTGGAGTTACTGCCTGTCCTGCTGCCGCTAGCAGTCCTCGGCCCGGTGTCAGGCCGGATCACCGCTCGGTACGGTTCTCGGCTTCCGATGTCGTTCGGCCTTGCTCTCGGGGCGATCGGATCGTTCTGCCTGTTGGTCGTCCGCCCGGACAGCCGTTACGGCGCGGTCATTCCCGTGGAGATCTGCCTGGGCATAGGCATGGGTTTGCTGACCGCCGCGGTTGTGCATGCGGCCATCGCAGCGCTGCCCCCGGATCGCGCCGGACTGGCCAGCGGCGTCAACAACACCGCGCGGCAGGCCGTCGGCGCAGCGGGCGTAGCGCTCTACAGTGCGGTCTTGAGCCACTCCGCGACCTTCACCGCAGGTCTCCACACCCTTGCCTGGGTCGGCGGCGGCCTGTGGGTGGTTACGCTCGGCATCACCTGGCTGACAGTCGACTAATCGACCGGCCAGATGGTACGGAAGATCGTGGAACGCAGCCGATAGAACGTACGACGGGCAGACTGCATCAGCGCCGGCGACGGCCGCAGCCGTTCGGTCGGAAAACGCATGGGGGACTTCCTCAGCGCTAGTACTTCACCGAATTGGCGATCTCGGCAGCCCGAGCGGCATCCGGCGTGATCACCTGGACGAGCAGCGAGCCGCCGTCCCCGCGATCGACGACCCGTTCGAACAGGACCATATCCGCCCCGGCGCATCCACTGGAAATCCGGTCCGTGGTCGGCCGGTCATTGAACGTGCCCGGATACGTCGGACCGGGTTTGCACCCGAGCGCCTTGTTGTCCGGGAGGGCAAGCTTCGAGCCCGCGACGCCGATGAACACTCCCGGCGTCCTCGCTGACCAGTCTGCGTCCCGGCTGACCCGGAACGCAGGCGTCCGGGCCTTGCTGCCCGGTGCCAGCCAGTCGGTCTGGGCCATCGACCTCGCCCAGGACCGCGGCACTGTCACCTGGAACGGTCCCTGCGAGACGACGATCGCCTTGCGACTGGACAGGTACCACTGTCCGGCGTACCCGGCGCCGCCGCCGACCACCAGCGCCAGTAGGGCGGCGACGACCCACCGGCTGCGCTTCCGCTTCGGCCTGGGCTCCGGCTCGACCTTCTCTGTGACTTCTTCTGGTACGGCGGGTGCTTCAACCGCGACGGTCTCTGCGTCCACCGACGGCTCGGCGAGCTTCACGACCGTCGGCTGGTTCTCGTCGCTCAGCGCGGTCTTCACACCCAGGTGATCCGTGTCCACGGCAACCAGATCAGGGATCGCCAGCGGGAAATGGTGCGTGGTCTCGTCGAGCCCGCCCACGAGCTCCCGCGTGAACGACTGCACGTCCGGCCAGCGCTTCTCCCGGTCCGGGTCCAGCGCCCGGACGATCGCGGCGTCGACCTGCTCCGGCAGCTCGAACCCGAGCGAGCTCGGCGGCGGAGCCACCTCGACCCGGCTCGCTGCGCCGAGTCCGTCGACCTGGTGCGGGGACCGCCCGGTCAGAGCGGCGTACGCGACGGCACCCAGCGAGTACTGGTCGGCGCGCTGGTCCAACCGCTCCCCCAGCGCCTGCTCAGGAGCGACGTACGACGGGGTGCCGCCGGGCATCGTGATCCTCGACACCTCGTCGAGCGACTTGCCCAGGCCGAGGTCGGACAGGACAGCCCGCTCACCGTCGTCCGTACTGCGGAACAGAACGTTGGCCGGCTTCACGTCGCGGTGCAGCAGACCGCGCCGGTGCAGCGCCTGCAGGCCACGGCCGACCTGGACCACCACGTCCACCGCCTCGGCCAGCGGAAGGGGCTTCTCCTTCAACCGGTCGGCCAGCGTGCCGCGATCGGCGTACGTCAGCACCAGAAAAGGGCGGCCGTCCTCCAGTTCGCCGACGTCGTGCACCTGGACGACATGCTCGGACTCGACCCGGCGCAGGAACCGGCCCTCCTCGAGGAACCGGTGCCGGACCGAATCGTCGTGCCCCCAGTTGTCCGCGAGCACCTTGATCGCCACTTCAGCATCCAGTTGCTCATCGTGAGCAAGCCATACCGTAGCGAAACCGCCTGAGCCCAGGCGTCGGCGCACGACGTAACGCCCGAGTCTGGTTGGGACCCCCATACAGGGCATTATGGAGTACTGGAGTGTCCCGTGCCGGGGCCGATCGAGAGCAAAGGCGCAGATGAGCGAGAGCACCAGCCCGACCGACGACCTCGCAACCCTCGCGGAGCAGGCGCAGGCGGGTGACAAGAACGCGATGGACGACCTGCTGCGGCAGGTCTATCCCCGTGTCCTGCGGATCTGCCGCAGCGTCCTGCCGTACTCCGCCGACGCGGAGGACGCGGCCCAGGAAGCGCTGCTGAACATCGCCACCAAGATCAACACGTACTCCGGCCGCAGCAGCTTCTCCACCTGGGTCCACTCCGTCGCGGCGAACTCGGCCCGTTCGACGTACCGCAAGCTGAAGCGCAGCGCCCAGGCCGCACACAACCCGGAGCAGATGGAGAAGCCGGACCCGCGCACCACCAGCGTGATCGCCGGCACCCGTCTGGACCTCCTGGAGGCGCTGGAGACCCTGGAGCGCGACCGTCCCCAGATGGTCACGCCGCTGGTGCTCCGCGACGTCTACGGACTGTCCTACGAGGAGATCGCCGCCGAGGTCGGCGCACCGCTGGGCACGGTCAAGTCCCGCATCCACGACGCCCGCGAGGTCGTCCGCCCGCTGCTGCGCCCCAAGGACTGACCTAGCCCAGGCATACCCTCCGGGTTATGTCCGCCCGGGGGTTATTGCACAACGGTGACTATCTCAAGCTGCTGACCGGCCAGACGATCAGCTCCATCGGCTCCGCGATGAGCTCGTTCGTCTTCACCCTGCTCGGCTTCGCGATCACGGGTTCCCCGGTCCAGGCGGGCCTGATCGGTACGGCGTACGCGCTCGGAGCAACCCTGGCCGCGCTCCCCGCGGGTGCGCTGGCGGACCGATGGAGCCGGCGCCGGATCCTGATCGGCTACAGCTTCCTCGGCGCCGTCCTGTTCGGTTCGGTGGCGGTCGCCGGCTGGCTCGGCCACCTCACGCTCCCGCACCTGGTCGTGGTTAGCCTCCTGAACGGCGCCGGGTTCGCCATGTTCATGCCCGCCGAGTCCGGCGCGCTCCGGCAGATCGTCGCCCCGGAGGACATCAGCACCGCCCTCGCCGCCGCGCACGGCCGGCAGAACCTCGCCGGCCTGACCGGCGCACCGCTCGGCGGCCTGCTGTTCTCGATCGGCCGGGTCATCCCGGTCGCGGTCGACGCGATCTCGTACCTGGTGATGGCGATCCTGCTCGTGACGATCCGCCATCCGCTGCCGGCCGCGAAGCCGGACGGCGACGCGCACGAGCCGATGCTCAAGGCGATCCGCTCCGGCCTGACCTGGCTGTTCCGGCAGGCGTCGCTGCGGACGATCGCGGTGGTCGGCACGATCCTCAACTTCGCCGCGAACGGGACCATCCTGGTCCTCATCCTCAGCATGCAGCAGCGCGGCGTGCGGCCGTCGGTGATCGGGCTGCTGGAGACCGCGATGGGGATCGGCGGGCTGGCCGGCGCGATCGCGTCACCGAAACTGCTGTCCAGATTCACCACCGGGCGGATCACGGTCGTCGCCTGCTGGATCATCACCGTCACGTTCACCGCGACCGCCGCCACCACGCGTCCCGCCGTACTGATCTTGCTGCCGGCGTTCGCGATCTTCCTGCTGCCGGCGCTGAACTCGGGCCTGTTCGGCTACCAGATGCTGATCACACCCGACAACCTCCAGGGCCGGACGCAGAGCGCGGTGATGTTCTTGTCGAACATCTCGATGCCGTTGGCTCCGTTCCTCGGTGGACTGTTCCTGGAGACATTCGGCACGAGTACAGCGCTGCTGATCTTCGGCAGCCTGCTCGTGGCCGGCTCAGTGTTGCTCACCGTCAGTCGATCGATCAGGTCGATCCCGTTGCTGGCCGAGGTGGAGGCCGTCTGATCGGGGGCTCCCGTTCTGGGCGGGCGTGTGCTCAGATGGGGACATGAAAAAGCTCATCAACGACCCAGGTGATGTTGTGAGTGAAGCGCTGCAGGGGATGGCGGCAGCGCATCCGGATCGGTTGCGGGTGGATCTGGAGAACCGGATCGTCTACCGCAAGGACGCGCCGAGACCGGGCAAGGTGGGGCTCATCTCCGGCGGCGGGTCGGGGCACGAACCGATGCACGGCGGGTTCGTCGGGCTCGGGATGCTGGACGCCGCGTGTGCGGGTGAGGTGTTCACGTCCCCGGTGCCGGACCAGATGATGGCAGCGACCAAGGCGGTCGACGCGGGCGCCGGCGTACTGCACATCGTGAAGAACTACACCGGCGACGTGATGAACTTCGAGATGGCGGCCGAGCTGGCCGCGGCCGACGCCGGCACCGAGGTGCAGTCGGTCGTGACCAACGACGACGTTGCCGTCCAGGACAGCCTCTACACGGCCGGTCGCCGCGGCGTCGGTGTGACCGTGCTGCTGGAGAAGATCGTCGGCGCGGCCGCCGAGGAGGGCCAGCCGCTGCCTCAGGTCGCGGATCTCGCCCGCCGGGTGAACGACAACGGCCGCAGCATGGGGATGGCGCTCACGTCGTGCACGGTCCCGGCCGCGGGCAAGCCGACGTTCGACCTGGCCGACAACGAGATGGAGGTCGGCATCGGCATCCACGGCGAGCCCGGCCGTCAACGGTTGCCGTTGGCCCCGGCGCGCGAGATCGCCGCCATGCTGGTCGACCCGGTCGTCACCGATCTTCCTTACCAGCAAGGCGATTCGGTCATTGCCTTCGTCAACGGCATGGGCGGTACACCGCTGATCGAGCTGTACCTCATGTACAACGAGGTAGCCCAACTCCTCGACCGCGCCGGCATCACCGTCGCCCGCTCCCTCGTCGGCAACTACATCACCTCACTGGAGATGGCCGGTTGCTCGGTCACCCTCCTCAAGGTGGACGACGAACTGGTACGCCTCTGGGACGCCCCGGTAAACACCCCAGGCCTACGCTGGGGCGCGTGAGCATGGGAGTCGATGCCTTCGTCAACTGGTTGCGGGATGCTGCGGGTGTGCTGCATGAGAATGCGGCGTATCTGACCGAGTTGGACTCGGCGATCGGGGACGCGGATCATGGCGCGAATATGGATCGCGGGTTTCAGGCGATCGTTGCAGTGCTGGACGGGACGTCGTTCGAGAGCGCTGACGAGCTGTTGAAGAAGGCCGGGATGACGCTCGTCAGCAAGGTCGGTGGGGCGAGTGGGCCGTTGTACGGCACGTTCTTCCTGCGGTTCGGGACCGCGCTGGCCGGTGTCTCGTCGATCAATGCCGAGGCGGTGGGCAAGGCGCTGCACGCGGGGGTCGAGGGTGTGCTTGCCCGCGGCAAGGCTGAGCTTGGCGACAAGACGATGTACGACGCCTGGGCACCCGCGCTGGAGGCGTACGACGCTGCGGTGGCGGGCGGATCGGAGGTCGGTCCGGCGCTGACCGCGGCGGCGGAGGCTGCGGCGAAGGGGCGGGATGCGACGGTGCCGTTGGTCGCGCGGAAGGGGCGAGCGAGCTATCTGGGCGAGCGGAGCGCTGGGCATCAGGATCCGGGAGCAACGAGTACGACGCTGATCCTCGAGTCCGCCGCGCGCACGCTGGCATGACGGTTCGGATAACTGCATGATCGGCATCGTGGTGGTGTCGCACAGCCGCGCATTGGCTGAGGCGGCGGTGGGGCTTGCGTCGGAGATGGTTGCCGAGGACAAGCGTCCGGTGATCGCGGTCGCCGCTGGGCTGGACGCGACGACGTTCGGCACCGACGCGATGGCGGTCTCGGAGGCGTTGACTGCTGCGGACAGCCCGGACGGCGTGCTGGTGCTGCTGGATCTCGGTAGCGCTGTGCTGAGTGCGGAGATGGCGCTCGAGTTCGTGGATCCGTCCGTTGGGGACCACGTCCGGCTGAGCAGTGCTCCATTGGTGGAAGGGCTGGTCGCGGCGGTCGTGACTGCTTCCACCGGCGCATCGCTCGATGCTGTGGTTGCCGAGGCAGAACGCGGTTTGGTCGGTAAGCAGGACCACCTCGGCGATACTCCGGCCGCGGAGGCTGCGGCTGTTGTGGAGGCCGACCAGAGCGTTGAGGTTGTGCTGGGCAACGAACATGGTCTGCATGCCCGACCAGCCGCCCGGTTGGTCGGGTTGGTCAACGGGTTCGACGCGACGGTCACGCTCACGGACTTGGACACCGCCCGCGGTCCCGTGGATGCCGGCAGTCTGAGCATGGTCGCAACACTGAACGCCCAGCAAGGCCATCGGGTCCGTGTGAGTGCAAGCGGTCAGCAGGCATCCGAAGCCCTGGCCGCGATCGAGAAGCTGGCCGCCGAAAACTTCGGTGACGCGCCCGCAACAGGAGCCGCGCCCAGCGGCTCAACAGCCGGGGGACCGTCCAGCGTGTCTGACTCCCCTAGCGGAACAGCCGACAGGTCCACAGCAGGTGGGTCTGGGTTGGATGTGGCCATTGGGCCTGCGGTGGTCCTGGGGTCTGAGGTTGACCTGAGTGATTATGTTGCCGAGGACAACGAACTCGAGCGACTGAACCAGGCCGTGGAAACCGCCGCCGAGCAGCTTCGCGAGCTGCGGGACACAACCCCCGAGCACGGGGACATCTTCGTGGCTCACCTCGCCTTGCTGGGGGACCGGAAGATTCTCGAGGCTGTCGAGCATGCGATCTCCGGCGGCTCACCGGCTCCGGCCGCCTGGCGGGACGTGTACGACGAGCTGGCGACCACCTTCGAAGGGCTCGACGACGCCTACCAGCGCGAGCGGGCGCAAGACGTCCGCGCAGTACGAGATCGCGTACTGCGGATCCTCGTCGGCGCGACCGAGGAGACACCGACGGACGGCATCCTCGTCGTACCAGAGCTGGACGCGGCAACTGCGGCAACGCTCGATGCGACCCGGATCGCGGGGATCGCGGTACGAGCCGCCGGGACGACCGGCCACGGTGTGATCGTCGCGCGCTCGCGCGGCATCCCGCTCATCACCGGGATCGGCGAGGTCGACGTACAGCCCGGCGCAACGATCGCCTTCGACGCGCGGACCGGATCCTTCGAGGTCGAGCCGGACGAAGACCAGGTCCACGCGACGATCCGCGAACGGCAGAGCGAGCGCGAGCAAGCGGTCACCGAAGCCAACGAGCCCGCCATCACCCGCGACGGCAAGACAATCGACGTGCTGGTCAATGTCGGTGTCGTCCAGGATGCCGTCGACGCACGTGGCGCGGACGGGTCAGGCCTGGTGCGGACCGAGGTGCTCTTCGGCGACCGTCGGACCGCGCCGACCGTCGACGAACAGGTCGAGACCTTCCGCGCGATCGCACAAGCGCTGAAGAACAGGCCGATCACCATCCGCACCTGGGACATCGGCGGCGACAAGCCGCTCCCGTTCCTCCCCCAGGCCAAGGAGGCGAACCCGTTCCTCGGCGAGCGCGGCCTCCGCGTCTTCCGCCGTCGCCCCGAGCTCCTGCGCGACCAGCTCGAAGCCATCCGTCGGGTAGCGACCGAGACGCCGGTCCACGTGATGTTCCCGATGGTCACGACCGCCGACGAAGTCGCCTGGGCACTGGACGAGCTCGGACCACGGCACGGTCTCGAGGTCGGCATCATGGTCGAGGTGCCCGCCGCCGCGTTGCGCGTTGCCACTCTCGCCAAGGATCTCGACTTCGTCAGCATCGGCACGAACGACCTCACGCAGTACACAACCGCCGCGGATCGCACCAACACCGCGGTCGCGTCGCTCGCCGACGGTCTGGACCCCGCAGTCCTCCAGCTCATCGACCACGTCGTACGCAACGCCGGCGTCCGCGTCGCAGTCTGCGGTGACCTCGCCAGCAACCCACAGGCCGCAGTACTACTCGCAGCCCTCGGCGTCACCGAACTCAGCGCTGTCGGCCCACAGGTGCCCCTCGTCAAAGCACGACTGCGACAGGCCGACCTCAGTCAGGTCGACACTGCCGCAGTGCTCAATGCAAGGGACGCGGATCAGGTGCGCGGCCTGCTGTAGTAGCGCAGCTCAACCAGGTTGAAGCCAGAGGTGCGTGAGGGCTTGGCGGGGAGGGTGTAGGACTCGCCGGGCTCCAGGTACGTCACGTCGGGGTGCTCGAGGTCCAGGTCGACCACGAGGGCCGGGTACGCGCCGGTGTGCCAGGTGTACGACTCGCCGGCCTCGGGTGTCACGTGCTGCACGCGTACATCGTCCTCGTCGACGACCACCTTCACCGGAAGTTCGCCGGCCTCGGGTGTCACGTGCTGCACGCGTACATCGTCCTCGTCGACGACCACCTTCACCGGAAGTTCGCCGGCCTGATCGAAGCCGGACTCCGCCGGGACGCCCGCGATCACGAAGTACGGGTCGCCGCTCGCCTCCTCGCCCAGGTCGAGTACCTCGATCAGGCGGTTGAGGTACAACGCGTCGCCGTCGTTCGTGAGCATGTGCACCGGGGACACCGGGCGGTACACCGACCCGCCGACCGTCTCACTCAGCTGGCGCGCCGGACTGCCGTCCAGCCAGTCCATGTGGCACGGAGATGTCGACAGGCACAACACGACGTACGGGTTGTGATGCAGGTGCCAGCCCTGTGCCTCGCCGGGCTGCAGCGACACCTCCCACACGCGCACACGCGAGTTCTTCAGCAGCACGCGGGTCCCGATCTCACCCAGTACGACCTCGCTGCCGTCCGGAGCGGTGACAGTGGTGCCTGCAGTCATGCGGTCTCCTCAATCGATCGTTCCATCGCGACGCCGGCGAGCACAGTGCCGTCGGGCATCGGCAGCTGAGCCGCCTCCACCTCGGTGAAGCCAAAAGCCTTATAGAGCGGTACTCCGGGCAGCGTCGACATCAGCGCCAACTTGGCGAACCCCCTCGTGTTGAACAGCTTGTTCCGCCGGCTCCACCCGCCGCAGGCGACGATCTCGCCGTCAGCCTCGTGCACGTAGTAGGTGCCGTCGTGTCCGTCCGCCGGCACCGCGAGCCGCAGAACAGCCTCCACGCGCACAGGCTAGTTCAGTCCGGAGTCGCTTCGTCTGGCGCCTCGCCTGGTGTTGGTGTGCGGCGTAGTGTCGGCGACAGGGTGCGGGGCGCTCGGTGCCCCGCGGGGGAGGTAGTCATGACGACCATGCAGGGAGATCTCGCAGTTCTGCAAGATCCGGTCGCACAGCAGTTGCTCGAATGCCGTCAGCCGGCCCGGTTCGCCTATCTGTGGACCGACGGCACACCGCGGGTTGTGCCGATCTGGTTCACCTGGACCGGCGAGGAGATCGTGTTCGGCACTCCGCCGAGGGCTCCGAAGCTGAAGGCATTGGCGGCGAACCATGACGTCGCGGTCACCATCGACGAGAGTGCGGCGTGGCCGTACAAGGTCCTGCTGGTTCGGGGCGACGCCACGGTCGAGCTGCAGGACGACGTCGTACCGGAGTACGCGCAGTCCGCCCACCGGTACATGGGACCCGAGCAGGGTGCCGCGTTCTTGTCCCAGATGCGGGGCATGCCGATGGCACGCGTGGCCGTCCGACCCACCTGGGCGGCCGTCCTCGACTTCGAGACCAGATTCCCCAGCGCCCTGCAGCTGTAAGGGGCCTGTTCGGCCTGCCGCACTTGACAGCTCGGCCCCGTCATGCGAACAGGAGCTGCAGCAATCCGCCGGAGTACGTCGGGCGCAGTACTGCCTCCAGCCGGACGTACTGCGCATGCACCGGCGTGAACGTGGTGGTGTTGAGCCGGTCGACTGCAACGTCGTACGGCGTGGTGTTGTCGACCGCCCGCCAGGTGTCCCCGTCCAGCCACTGCACCCGCCAGGACTGCGGTACGCGGCACTGACCGGAGCCCGTGTCGTCGTACCAGTAGGCGGAGACCTCTGACAGCTCACGCGGCGAACGCAGGTCGTACGAGATCCACTCCGTCGTCCCGCGGCGGTCCCACCAGGTGAAGCGCGGAATCGACGTGTCTGCAGAGGACTCCGGTACCCGACCCGAGTCAGGAGCTTCGAGCGAGTCGCCGTCGTTTACATGGGAGGCCGTGATCCGCGTCCGGTAGCTCCACTCCTTGCCGCGCGGCGAGACCTGTGGGAAGGACGTGACCCGCAGTCGAGCCGCACCCATCGGAATCAGCGTCACAGTCTTAACGGGCTCATCCGACCGCGCTGGACCAGGCTGCAGCAGTCCGACCACGTCTTCGGTATCCGTCTCCCACTGCGGGAGCCGTCGCGCCTGCGTGGTCAGCGCGACCGGCACTCCCTCGGTAGTGAAGGGATTCGCGCCGGCATCCCGTCGTACGACGTCAAAGCGTGCACCGGCGACCAGACCGTAGTTCCAGGGGGACTCTGGATAGACGGAGAGCTCAGGCCACTCGTCGGTCCCACCAATGCGCTCGTACCGCTCATCGATCTGCAGCGAATAGGTCAACGGACCACGGTCCACAGACACCGAGCGCTGGTTGTCGTCCCAGACCCTGGTGCTCGTCCGCATCGGCAACACGAGCTCCACGCGGTCACCCGACCGCCAGGTGCGGTCCAGCTTGAGCCAGTCGCCGCTGACGTGAACCGGCTGACCGTTGACCTTGACCGACACGTCATGTGCCCACCCAGGACGCCTTAAATACAAGGGGAAACGAGCCGCTCCCTGCACAGTGAACGAGATGTGGTCAGAGAACGGGTACTCCGTGTCCTGCACGATGCTCACCGTCTCACCGGCAGCCCCGACGCGAGCAGTCACCTTGCTGGCGGCGTACATGGACGCAGCCAGACCGTTGTCCGTAGTCGCCAGCCAGAGCTCCTGCGCGTAGTACGGCCAGCCCATGCCGTAGTTGTGCGGACAGCACCGGTACTGATGCACGCCGTACTTGTACGCCTGCATCGGGAACGGGTTCTGGAACTGCCCGTGCTTCGGCTGGTCGTCCAGCTGCACGCTGTTCGCACAGGTGATGTAATGCATCACCTGCTGCTGCGGGTCGTACGACGCCGGCAGCGAGTTGAATGCCAGCTCCTCACACCGGTCCGTCCACGCCCTGTCGCCGGTGAAGCGGGTGAGCAGTTCGCAGCTGTGCATCAGCTCGACGATCCCGCACGTCTCGAACCCCTGCCGCGGGTCACCGAACCCGGGCCGCGAGTTCTCGTCACCGGCGAACCCACCGCCGGGGAACTGCCCGTAGAGCCCCATCACCGTCGCATAGTTCCGGTACGTCGCCGCGCGGTGCTTCTCGTCGCCGGACAGCAGCCAGTACTGCAGCGGCTCACGGAACCCCTGTGCCAGGTTGACGTTGTGCCACGTTGGAATGCCGTTGACGTAGTCCGCCGACCCGCTGTGCATCTTGGTCACCAGGTCGAGCAGCCACTCGTCTCCGGTGCGGTTGTAGAGCCAGTAAGCACTGTCGATGTTGTCGCCCCAACGGAACGCACCCCACGACCGGTTGAACACCTCTGGTGGCTGCGTGTTCTGGAACCCCAGGTACTTCGACATGAACGGGATGACGCGCTCGTCGCCGGAATACTCGTACCAGGACCGGAACGCGGCCAGCAGCGGCATGCCCGGCCAGAAGTCCGGTCCGCTCTCCAATGAGGTCCGCAGCCGCTCCGGACCGAACCATCCGTCGGCGGCCTGGGTCCCGAGGATGCCTTCCATCCATCGCTGCGTCCTGGTCAGTACGCCGGTGTTGCCGGTGACATACCCAAGGTCGCCGAACCCCCGGAGCCAGTACGGCAGCTCCTCCCACGCTCCTTGCGCAGGGTCGACCCAGCCGTTCGTCTCGTAGACCAGGAAGTCCGAGATCTCGTCGTACCGGCCACACAGTCCATCGATCTGCAGCTCGAGCTGTTGCGCGAGCCAGCCGCGGGGCTCGATCGCACCCGGTGGGAGTTTCTGGAACGGGACCGGCCTGAGCGGCGCGCGCTGCGGGACGTAGTGCCCACCGCGGCCGGCAGGTGGTCCGGACGATGGAGCGGCGTCGGCGTGGCCAGGATCGAGGGCGGTCACAACGGCAGCCGCTGCGAGAGAGACACCAAGGAAGTCACGTCGGGGCATTCCTTCTGGGGTGGGTTCGGGCATGGCGATACGCCTTTCGGGTGACGGGGGCGGACATCACACCGACGGAAAGGCCGCACACGTTTTCCGTCGCTGACAACGTAGGACCGCCAAGGCGCTTGGTCAAGATCAAAGTGCAGGTCAGAGGGGATACCGCGGATTCCTGCTAGGCTTCGGCGCGAGAGTGGGAGGAAACGTCATGAAGAGGCCAAGCGTGCGGATCACCGACGTTGCGGCGCTTGCCGGCGTATCCGCCGGGACCGCCTCGAAGGCGCTGAACAACACCGGCCAGCTCAGCCAGGAGACGCGAGCCCGGGTACGACGGGCGGCCGCACAGCTCGGGTTCACGCCGGACGCCCGCGGCCGGGCACTCTCGTCAGGCCGGACGTACACGGTCGCATTGCTGACCACAGACAGCTCGGGCCGCTTCAGCATCCCGATCATGCGCGGCGTCGAGGACGTGCTGAGCGCGGGCGAGCTGGCGACCGTCCTCTGCGACACCCGCGACGATCCGCTCCGCGAACAGAGCTACCTGCGCGCGCTCGTCGCCCGTGGCGTCGACGGCATCGTCGTGACCGGCCGGCGGACCGAGCCGCGCCCGCCGATCGACGTACCGCTGCCGGTCGTCTACGCGCTGGCTGCCTCGACCGATCCGGCGGACGCCTCGGTCATCGTCGACGACGCGGCCGGCGCCGCCGCGACGATCACCCACCTGCAGGGTCTCGGTCGCACCCGGATCACCCACATCACCGGGCCGGCCCACCACCGCTCCGCGGCAGAACGCGCCGAAGCCGTCGCCGCTGCCCTCTGCACCGAGCCGCTGTTCGGCGAGTGGACCGAACGCTGGGGCCGCCAAGCCACAGACCTGGTACTGCGCCAGCGCCCGGACGCCATCACGTGTGGCAGCGACCAGATCGCTCGCGGTGTCTGTGACCGGCTCCGCGAGCTGGGCCGCTCAGTGCCTGACGAGATCGCCGTCACCGGCTACGACAACTGGCCGGTGATGGCTCTGGCCAGCAGGCCGCCGCTCACCACTGTCGACCTCCGCCTCGAAGACCTCGGGCGCCGCGCTGCCTCCCTGCTCTTGGAGGCGATCGCCGGCAAGCCGCACCACGGCGTACTCGAACTCCCTGCCCAGCTGGTCACCCGGGAGTCGACGCTAGGCGCCTGACTGCCTGCGGTCCTCCCGCCGCGGCCGCGAGGCCCAGCGGTACGTGAAGAACACCCACGCGAGCGCGGGCAGCCCGAAGATCGCCGCTGCGATCTCGCGCCCGAACACCAGCATCAGTAGCCCGACCAGCACGAACGGCACCGCCATCCACACCGCTCCGGCGAACGCCGCCCACCGCCACTTCCCCGGCTTCCGCGCGGCCGGCTTGTAGAGCGACGGCGTCGGAAGTCCGGCGAAGATCGGCTGCAGGTCGCCGTGCGTCACGGCATCGTTCAGCAGATCGACCCGCCGGTGCAGCTCCAGTTCATCCAGCCGCCCGACCGCGAACTGCTCCGCCAGCTCATCTGTCGCGACCCGACGCTCCTCGTCCGTCAACCGGAGCTGGGCCAGCCGCCGCCGCGCCGCCGCGGCCCGAGCCTCCTGACCGGCCGCAGCCGCCAGCCCCATCAACTCCCCCGGCTTGACCGGCCGCCGCTCTGCCATCCATCACCTCACTCGTCCCCACCGAGTGTGCCAGACGGGTGTCTAGTTGAGGACGGATGGCAGAGTCGCTGTCCACGCGGTGCGGAGCTCGGTCAGGGGGATCTCGAACTGGTCCTGTACGTCGAGGGTGTCGCCGGTGATGACGCCGATCTTCGCGTGCGGGAAGCGGCGGGCGGTGCACATGTCGGTGAACCGGACCTCCTCGGTCCGCGGTACGGCGACGACCGCGCGGCCGGCCGATTCCGCAAACAGGAACAGGAACGGGTCGAGCCCGTCCGGCGCCCACACCCGCGCACCGACGCCACCGCGCAGCGCGGATTCGACCAGCGTCTGCGCGACCCCGCCGTCGCTCACGTCGTGCGCGGCGTCGATCAGCCCGTCCCGCGAAGCGTTGATCAGGATGTCGGCCAGCTGCTTCTCGGCCTCGAGGTCGACCGCCGGCGGCCGCCCACCGAGGTGACCGTGGATGACGTTCGCCCACTCGGATCCGGACAGCTCCTCCTCGGTCTCACCGAGCAGGTACAGCTGGTGGCCCTCCATCTCGGCCGTGAACCCGATCGGCGTCCGGCGGGTAACGTCGTCGATCACGCCGAGCACACCGATCACCGGCGTCGGCAGGATCGGGGTCTCGCCGGTCTGGTTGTAGAACGACACGTTGCCGCCGGTAACCGGGATGCCCAGCTCGATACAGCCGTCGACCAGACCGCGGATCGCCTCGGTGAACTGCCACATCACGCCCGCATCCTCCGGCGAGCCGAAGTTCAGGCAGTCCGTGACCGCCGCCGGCCGCGCACCCGTGGTGGCCACATTCCGGTAGGACTCGGCCAGGGCCAGCTTCGCACCGGTGTACGGGTCGAGCTTGGCGAACCGTCCGTTGCAGTCGGTCGAGACCGCGACGCCCAGGCCGCTGGTCTCGTCGACCCGGATCATCCCGCTGTCCTCGGGCTGCGAGAGCACCGAGTTGCCGAGCACGTACCGGTCGTACTGGTCCGTCACCCACGACTTGTCGCAGAGGTTCGGCGACGCGACGAGCCGCAGCAGGGTGTCGCGCAGCTCCGCGCCACTGCTTGCCCGAGGCAACTTCTCGGCGCCGTCGGCCTGCAGCGCGTCCTGCCAGTCCGGCCGCGCGTACGGGCGGTGGTAGACCGGGCCCTCGTGCGCGACGGTCTCCGGCAGTACGTCGACGACGCGCTCGCCGTGCCAGTCGATCTCCAGCCGGCCGGTGTCGGTCACCTCACCGATCACATCGGCCTGGACGTCCCACTTCGCACAGATCTTCAGGAACGCCTCGACGTTCTCCGGGGTGACGCAGGCCATCATCCGTTCCTGCGACTCGCTCATCAGGATCTCTTCGGGCGACAACGAAGCGTCCCGCAGCGGCACCTTGTCCAGCGACACCCGCATGCCGCCGTCGCCCGCGCTGGCGAGCTCCGAGGTCGCGCAGGACAGGCCACCGCCGCCGAGGTCCTGGATGCCCTCGACCACGTTCGCGGCGAACAGCTCGAGCGTGCACTCGATCAGCAGCTTCTCCATGAACGGGTCGCCGACCTGGACCGCCGGCCGCTTGGTCGGACCGCCCTCGGCGAAGGTCTCCGACGCCAGCACCGACACACCGCCGATACCGTCACCGCCGGTCTTGGCGCCGTACAGGATCATCTGGTTGCCGACGCCGGTCGCGTTGGCGAGGTGCAGGTCCTCGTGCCGCATCACGCCGATGCAGAGCGCGTTCACCAGCGGGTTGCCCAGATACGTCGGGTCGAAGACGACCTCGCCGCCGATGTTGGGCAGGCCGAGGCTGTTCCCGTAGCCGCCGACGCCCGACACGATGCCCGGCAGTACCCGCTTGGTGTCCGGAGCGTCCAGCGGACCGAAACGCAGCGGGTCCATCACCGCGACCGGGCGGGCGCCCATCGCGATGATGTCGCGGACGATGCCGCCGACGCCGGTCGCCGCACCCTGGTACGGCTCGACGTACGACGGGTGGTTGTGCGACTCGACCTTGAACGTGACGGCATACCCCTCGCCGATGTCGATCACACCGGCGTTCTCGCCGATCCCGGCCAGCATCTTCCCGGCCGGCGTCTCCTGCGGGATCTCGCCGAACCGCTTCAGGTGCACCTTGGACGACTTGTACGAGCAGTGCTCGCTCCACATCACCGAGTACATCGCCAGCTCACAGCTGGTGGGCCGACGCCCCAGGATGTCCCGGATCCGCTGGTACTCGTCCGGCTTCAGTCCGAGCTCGGCCCAGGGCTGCTCGACGTCCGGGGTGCTGTTCGCGTTGCTAACGGTGTCTGCGTGTGATTGCGGGGACACTTCAGGACTCCTGCACTAGGTGGGACTCAGGTGAAACGGTAGCGGGCTGCCGGGAGGCCATGAGATGAGCCACCAGCAGTGGGACAGCGAAGCCGGCCATGATCGCGGGCAGTGTGACCCCGGCGTCGTTCAACAGCATGCCGACGAGACCGCAGGTCGACATGGCCAGCAGCGTGGGCCTGACCATCGGCACACTGCGGTAGAACTCACGGAAGGACGTCGAGGGCACGCGGTCCGGCAGCACGGTAGCCAGCATGCAGAGGACGACGCCGACGAGCATCCCCCAGCCGCCGGGTCCACTGAAATAGTGGCCCGCCATCTGGAGCTTGCGGATGAGTACGTCGCCCACGTCACCGTCGAGGAGCCGTGCGACGAACGCACCGAAATGGCTGCGCTGCTCGGGCGGACGCAGATAGTCGAGGAAGGCGACCACAGACACCACCAGTACGCCGGCAACGCCCACGCCGATCAGTGCGCGCAGCGAGATCGTGCCCTTCCAGGTCAGCCAGGCCATCAGCAGCACGGCCGGGGTCAGCGCAATGATGCCGCCGAAGTCGGTCCCCCAGCCCGGTTTGCCGTCCACAACGATCGCAGCGCCGCCGATGGCCAGGACGGCGAGCGCGGCCTGCACTCTGCTCTTGTCGAGCAGCTTCTGCGCGGCCCACCCGGCAGTGACGAGCGCACCGACCGCCAGCGCGGCGAAAGTCGAGTTGCCGAAGCCATAGAACCGCCCGCCGATCACAGGTCCGTCGGCGAACATGCTGCCGACCTGCATCGGCGTACCGAGCACGCCATCGACCAGCAAGAGCAGGTACACCGCCAACGCGAGCCCGAGGTATGCGTAGCGCTTCAGGAACACCTGCGCGACGACTGCAGACAACACGCTGATACCGATCGTCACGGCGTACAAGGAGAACCTGGGCGACGGCCACCGCCACCACACAGTCGCCTGCGCCAGGAAGACCGCGATGAAGAACCCACCCTGCACGAGCAGCGCCAACACTGCAGTACGACGGGACGCGGGGCTGCGCCTGATCAGGAACCACGCCAAGGCGAGCAGCTCGGCGCCGACGATCGTCAACGCAACCGCGAACAACATCGGCCTTGGCTGCTCGAACCGTTGGTTGGCATCCAGCCTGTCCTCGATCACCGCCGCCGCATTCGTGTGCAGGTCACCGGTGAAGTGGATCTCCGCGCCGTCCAGCGGTCCTGCCTTCTCGGATCCGGCAGGATCGACCGGCTTGGCCTCACCACGCAGGACCGTGGCTGTGATGTCGGTCAGCTGGATCATGCCGGGGCGGCGGGTCGAGTCGCTGGTCAGCCAGCGCGGCCCGTTGTCCGGAGGGGTCTGCATCGCCACCAGGGTCTGCCGATGCGCATCTGCCGTCTCCTGGGCCACGCCGACGAGCAGCACCCAGCCGCCCGCAGCCCTGGCCTGCGCGACCAGGTCGGCGACATGCTTGCGCGCTTCGGCGCGTCCCTCGCGGAGCGGCATCGCTCCGGCGTCGACGATCGCATCGCCACACGCGGTACCGGCGAGCTTGGCGGCGTCGAACTCCGGGCTCCAGTTGGTGACCGTGCCGTCCGTCTTCGCTACGGCGATCGCCCCGCCCGGACCGAAGCCGCAGACGCGGTCACGGCTGACGCCGAGGCGGCCGATAGGAGCGCCGGTGTGATGCTCGGCCTGCCGGTCGACGTACGTCTGCCAGCCGGTGATCTTGCCGTCGGTCACTGCAGGCAGGTCGCCGCACGGCTGGCCCGGGACATTGCCCCAGGCACGAGTACCCGCGCTGATCGTCAGCCAGCCGTCGATCGGACAGGTGCGCGGCCCGGCCGCCTTCACCGAGATCGACCCGACGTGCGACTGGTTCACCAGAGCAGTCAGCTCCGGCGACGCCTGCACATCACTCCACGTCAGCCCGGGTACGCCGATCACCACGACCTTCGCCATCAGGTCGGCGGGCTGCGCGGCCGCCGTACCTGTGGTCGCGAGGACGACCGCCGCTGCCAGGAAGAGGGTGCGGGCCAGGAGCGACCGCACCCGGGTGAGGCTCATCAGGAGGCGACGACGGCCTTCAGCACCGAGGTGAAGAAGCCCAGGCCGTCCGTGGTCGGTCCGGTGAGAGTCTCGACGCAGTGCTCCGGGTGCGGCATCAGGCCGACCACGTTGCCGCGCTCGTTGGTGATGCCGGCGATGTCGCGGTACGAGCCGTTCGGGTTCTCGTCCAGGTAGCGGGCGACCACCCGGCCCTCACCCTCCAGACGGTCCAGCGTCGCCTCGTCGGCGACGTACGAACCGTCCTGGTTCTTCAGCACGATGGTGATCTCGTGGTTGGCGTCGTAGTCACTGGTCCAGGCGGTGCGGTTGTTCTCGATCCGCAGCGGCTGGTCCTTGCAGATGAACTTGCGGTGGTGGTTCTTGATCAGCGCGCCGGGCAGCAGGTGCGACTCGCACAGCACCTGGAAGCCGTTGCAGATCCCCAGCACCGGCAGGCCCTCACCGGCCTTCTTGATGATGGTCTCCATCACCGGGGCGAACCGGGAGATCGCACCGGCGCGCAGGTAGTCGCCGTACGAGAAGCCGCCGGGCAGGACGACCGCGTCCACGCCGTGCAGGTCGGCGTCACCGTGCCAGAGCGCGACCGCCTCGGCACCGGCCACCGCAGCCGCCCGACGGGCGTCGGCGTCGTCCAGCGAGCCCGGGAAGGTGACGACCCCGATCTTCACTGTCCGTTCTCCACGTGCAGCGTGTAGTCCTCGATCACCGGGTTGGCCAGCAGGGTGTCCGCGGCCTTCCGGATCTCGGCGACCCGTTCCTCGGTCGCCTCACCGTCCAGGGTGATCTCGAAGCGCTTTCCCTGCCGGACGTCGGCCACGCCGTCGAAGCCGAGCCGGCCGAACGCGCCGTGCACCGCCTTGCCCTGCGGGTCGAGAATCTCGGGCTTGAGCATGACGTCGACGACAACGCGAGCCACTGACTACTCCAGGTTCGTTGCGGGGTGACGCCTGAATCCTACCGAGCACGATCCAGAATGCCGCATCCTGGACTATTCACTGAGTACATACACGCAGTGTATAGTCACCGCTATGGCCACCGCGGAGCTCGTGCTCGGGCTCTTGTCCTCCGGCCCGGCACACGGGTACGACGTGAAGCGCGGCCATGACGCGTGGTTCCCCGACAGCCGCCCACTGGCCTTCGGCCAGGTGTACACGACGCTAGGGCGACTGGAGCGCGACGGACTGGTCGAGGTGGTCGACAAGACATCCGGCGGAGGCCCGGACCGGACCGTCTACGCGCTCACGAGCAAGGGCCGCGACCACCTGGCCGACTGGCTCACCGATCCGGTCCCACCGGCCTGGGGCAGTGCCGACGAGGTACTGCGGAAGCTCGTAGCAGCCATCCGCACCGGCGGGGACGCTGCCGGCTTTCTCGCTCGTCAGCGTGCCAGCCACCTGCGCCGGATCCGCGAACTGCGTGAGACTCCCGCCGACGACGACCCGACCTCACCACTGGTCCGCGAGTACATCGTGGCCCATCTCGACGCCGACCTGCGCTGGCTGGACAGCGCCTTGGACCGCATCTCGGAGCAGAGGGGGGCTCACCAATGAGTGGACAACCGGTGCTGGAGCTGGAGAGCGTCGAGTACTCGTACCGGCGGAACACTGCGCTCCGCGGGGTCAGCCTCGAGCTGAAGCCGGGCGAGGTGGTCGCGGTGACCGGGGCCAGCGGATGCGGCAAGTCCACGCTGCTGCACTGTGCGGCCGGCATCCTCGCTCCGGACGCCGGAGTGGTCCGCGTGGACGGACAGGACCTCTCCGCCCTGCCGGAAGAGCGGCGCGCGGCACTCCGGCGTACGAAGGTCGGCATCGTCCTGCAGTTCGGGCAGCTGGTGCCGGACCTGCCGCTGATCGACAACGTGGCGCTGCCACTCCTCCTGGACGGTCACGAACGTGGCGAAGCCCACGTGGCCGCACGCCACTGGCTGGAGCAGGTGGGGATCGCTGACGACGCCGATGCGGTGCCGTCCGAGCTGTCCGGCGGCCAGACGCAGCGTGCCGCGCTGGCGCGGGCACTGGTCACCGGACCGTCGGTCGTACTCGCGGACGAGCCGACCGGCAGTCTGGACAGTCGCGCCGGCCAGGAGCTGCTCGACGTACTGCTGCAGGCTGCGCGGTACCGCGGCGCCGCACTGCTGATGGTGACGCACGACAACGTCGTCGCGTCCTCGGCGGACCGGGAGATCAGGCTGCGCGACGGCCTGATCCAGCACGAGGTGTCGCTCCGATGACGCTCGAGACGCTTGTGCAGCTGTCCCGCTCGCGGACTCCGGCAGACCGCAGCCGGGTCCAGCTGGCCACCGCGACCCTCGCGCTCAGCGGCGCCCTGTTGCTCGGCGCACTGCGGATCGCACGCCTGGGCAAGGGCGACCTGAGCGAAGGCGTCTACAGCAACTACGTCGCCGAGAGCGGCCTCCGCTCCGGTCTGATCGCGATCCTCATCATTCTCGCCGTACTGACCGGAGGGCTCGCGGTCCAGGCCCTGCGCCTGGGTACGGCGGCACGCGAACGGCGACTGGATGCCCTGCGACTGGCGGGCGCATCGAGGAAGCAGCTGCGTCAGCTGACGGTGACCGACGCAGCGATCGCGGGTCTGGTGGGCGGCCTGCTCTCCGGACCGGCGTACCTGCTGCTCAGCCTGCTCTTCGGCGCACTCCCCCGGATGGCTCGCATCCTGCCGGGTGCGGAGGTGCTGGACTTGGCGCTGTGGATCCCAGTGGTGATCGCCATGACGGCGGCCGGTGCGGTGATCGGCAGTCTGCTGCACCGCGACGGTCCGCTTCCGCCCGCCGCGGAGTCCGCGGCGCACCGTCGTACGGGCATCATCGCTGGGCCGGTGCTGATCGTGCTCGGTCTGCTGACTTCGCGGTACCTGGGCTACATCGCGTCGACGATCGCGCTCGCCGGGATCGCACTACTCTTCCTCAGCATGTCGGCGGTGTGGATCCGCGCCGTCGGTCGGCGGCTGCAGCGGTCGAGCGATCCGGCGTACATGCTGACCGGTCTCCGGCTGGTCACCGACTCGCGTCCGGCGTCCCGCATCTGCATGTTGCTCGGGTGCTGCGGCTTCCTCGCCGGCACCATGGCCAACGCCATCGCCGGCGTCCACGCCGAGAACGACCGGGGTGGCCATGCCGCGTTCTACACCACCGGTTTCGGGCTGACGATCGCCGGCCTCGCCCTGGTCGCGCTGACCGCGATGGCCGGGCTGATCGTCGGCGTCGCGGACCAGTTGGTCGACCAGCGTCGCCAGTTCGCCAGCCTGACCGCGCTGGGCGTGGACCTACCGTTCCTCCGCCGGGTGATCCGCCGTCAGCTGACTGCGGTCGCCGCACCGGCGCTCGCGACCGGCCTGCTGCTGGGGACGCTGATCGGTCTCGGTCGTGTGGTCGGCGGTGCGGTTGATCCATTCGAGCCAGGCACGCTGCTGATCGCGGTGGCCTTGACGGCCGGGGGCTGGGTGCTCGGCCAGCTGGGCGGCACAGCCGCCGGTTACCTTCTCCGCAACCAACTCCGGGACGCACTGGATCCCGAGAATCTGAGGGCCGCATGAGTTCGACCCCTTTAGCGGTCCGGCCCGCGCTGCTGCTGGGCCTGCCGAACCGCGTCACCCTGGTCCGCACCTTGATCGCGATGGCAGTCGCCACGTTCGCGTTCCGTACCGGCGATCTGGCCTGGCTGGTGCTCGGGTACTTCTCGTACTGGTTCGGCGACAGTCTCGACGGCTGGGTGGCTCGCAAGCGGAACGAGGAGTCACTGTCCGGGGCGGTGTTCGACATCGTCTGCGACCGGGCGTGCTCGTTCCTGCTCGCCGCCGCATTCATGGCGACGTACCCGGCCACGATCGGTCCGCTGGCGATCTACCTGGCGCAGTTCGGCGTACTGGACACGATGCTGACGTTCTCGTTCCTGCTCTGGCCGTGGATGCTCAGCCCGAACTACTTCTACAAGGTCGACCGGCCGATCTACCTCTGGAACTGGTCCAAACCCGCCAAGGCGCTGAACACCGGCGCGGTCGTGATCTCACTGGTCGTGGCCGGTCACACCGGCGCGCAGTGGCTACCGTACGCCGTCGCGATCGCGGCGCTGGCGGTCAAGGTGGTCTCGTCGTACCGCCTGGTCATGATCCTGTGCGGCCGCCGGCTCGCCTCCCCGGGGCAGCCACGATGATGGGGTGGACCCTGGTCTACCCCCGAAGGTAGGCCTGAGATACGTGGGAATGGCCGCAATGGCGCATAGCCTCGGAGTCATGTGGGTCTGGCAACTGGTACTCGCGGTGGGCTTCGGCATCGGCTCCGCCGTCGTACCGGTGATGAACGCCGAGGCGTACGTCCTCGCCGTCGGCGCTACCCATGCCCTGAACCCGGTCGTCGCCGCGGCCGGGGTCTCCGTCGGCCAGACCATCGGCAAGGTCGCGATGTTCCTGGCCGTCCGGTACCGGCCCGGCTACGCCGCCCGCAAGACCAAGGAGCCCAAGCCGGTCGACCTGGACACCCGCTGGGGCCGCTTCGTCCAGTGGAACCGCGACCTCACCAAGCGCCTCCTGGACGCGATGAGCGACAGCCGGTGGGGCGTCCCGGTCACGCTGCTGAGCGCCTTCGTCGGCATCCCACCGCTGTACGGCGTAGCGCTGATCGGCGGCGCGTCCCGGATGAGGACCGTCGTTTTCACCCTGTCCGTCCTGGCCGGCCGGGGCGCCCGCTTCATCCTGCTCGCGCTCGGGATCAGCGCGTTCTAGCCCTCGAACTTGCGACCGGTCAGCTGCTCGTAGGCGTTGATGTAGGCCGACCTCGTGCGCTCGACCACCTCGTCGGACAACGGCGGCGGGGCTTCGCCGGACGTCCGGTCCCAGCCCGACTCGAACTGCAGCCAGTCGCGGACGATCTGCTTGTCGTACGACGGCTGCTGCTTGCCCGGCGACCACTGGTCGGCCGGCCAGAAGCGGCTCGAGTCCGGCGTGAGCACCTCGTCGGCGAGCACCAGCGTGCCGTCCGCCCGGTGGCCGAACTCGAACTTGGTGTCGGCCAGGATGATCCCGCGGTCCTCGGCGATCCCCCGCGCCCAGGTGTAGATGTCCAGCGTGGTGTCCCGCAGCGTCGACGCCACGTCCGCGCCGACCGTCGCCGCCACCGCGTCGTACGAAACGTTCTCGTCGTGCTCGCCGAGCTCGGCCTTGGTCGCCGGGGTGAAGATCGGGTCGTCCAGCCGCGAGCCTTCGACCAGCCCGTCCGGCAGCGCGATACCGCAGACGGCGCCGGTGGCGTTGTAGTCGAGCAGGCCCGTGCCGCTCAGGTAGCCGCGGGCGACGCACTCGACCGGGTAGATCGCCAGCTTCTCGCAGACCACAGCACGGCCCGCGACCTCGGCCGGCACGTCGGTGGAGATGATGTGGTTCGGCATGTCCAGCTGCTCGAACCACCACAGGCTCATCGCGGTGAGCACCTTCCCCTTGTCGGGGATCAGGCTCTCCAGGATCCAGTCGAACGCGCTCATCCGGTCGCTCGCCACCATCAGCAGGTCGCCGGAGTCCAGCTCGTACAGGTCCCGGACCTTGCCGGAGTGGATGTGCTTGGCGCCGGGGATCTCCGGCGCCTGCGGCGTTGTGATCACGCCGCGAGCCTACTTGCGGGCGCGCAGTGCCATCAGCTTGCCCCCTAGGCCGAACAGCCCGTCGCGGAGCGAGCACGCCAGCGGATTCTCGACCTGCCCGAGCCGGCCGAGACTGCGGGACCGCTTCACCAGCTTGGTCGTCGCGGGCCGCCGTTCAGCGTCGTACGCCGTGAGCGCCTGGGTGAGCTCGCCGGCGTGAAGGTGTCGCGCTAATGCCCCGGCGTCCTCGATCGCGGAGCAGGCGCCGCGGCCCAGGTTCGGCGTCATCGCGTGGGCGGCATCGCCGAGCAGGACGATCCGGCCCTGGACAAACGGGACCAGCGGCAGCGTCAGGTCGTAGATGTCGTTCTGCAGCACCTTCTCGGTGCTCGCGATCAGCCTCGGGATCGGATCGTGCCAACGCATGAACACGGTCGGCTCGCTGGTCCGGCCGGGCGGCTGGTTCACAGTCCCGTACCAGTAGAAGCGCCCGTCGATCAGTCGCGCGAACCCGAACAGTTGCCCTCGGCCCCAGGTCTCGCCACCACCGTCGTCGATATCCACGTCCGCGATCCCGCGGTACGCCGAGAAACCGGAGTACCGCGGGCCCTTGTACTGCGGGTACAACGCGCCCCGCACCACGCTGCGGATCCCGTCCGCGGCGACCACGAGGTCGGCGTGGAGCTCGCCATTGACCGTGACGCCGTCCTGATCCTGCGTGACGGTTCGTACGTCGTACCCGGTCCGGACCGTGACGGCCGGACCGAACTCGGCGGTGATCAGCTCATGCAACTGC
Source organism: Kribbella pratensis (assembly GCF_004365355.1). Classification (GTDB taxonomy): domain Bacteria; phylum Actinomycetota; class Actinomycetes; order Propionibacteriales; family Kribbellaceae; genus Kribbella. The sequence continues at coordinate 432,267 of NZ_SODP01000004.1, forward strand.
GCGCGGTGGATCATCACCGGCAGCTCGACGCCGAGCTCGGCCGCGGTGACCACCCACCGGCCGTCCGCCTTCCGCATGCCGGCCGGTTTGGACTGCACCGAGGCCTTCTCGACGCCCTTCACCCCGAGCTCCTCGAGCACGGCGACCGCCGACGGCCAGACCGAGATGCCGGCCCCAACCTCGCCCAATTCCGGAGCACGCTCCAGCACCGTGACCTGCCAGCCGCACCGTTGCAGCGCGACAGCAGCCGTAACCCCTCCGATACCCGCCCCGACCACGATCGCCGTACCCATGAACTGGACTCTACATCTGTAGAGTCTGGTTGGGAAGTGCGAGACTGACCGGCGTGACAGGGCCTAAGTCCGTTCCGCGCGGTGCGGATCGCCAGGACGCCATCGCCGACGCTGCGATCCACCTGGTCGCGACCCGCGGTCTGCGCGGGCTGACGCACCGGGCGGTCGACACCGAGGCAGGTCTGCCGCCGGGCTCGACGTCGTACTACCTGCGCACGCGCAACGCCCTGCTGACGGCGTGCGTGCGCCGGATGCTCAGCCGGGACGTGAGCACGATGCCACTGGCCGGCGCGGATCCGGTCGAGTTGATGGTCGGGATGACGGTCGGGCTCGCGAACGATCGGCCGGACGATCTGGTCGCGCGGTACGAGCTGTCGTTGGAGGCGAGTCGTCAGCCCGAGCTGCGGACGGCGATCAACGAGGGTGGGCGCGAGTTGCGGGCGATGCTCGCGCAGTTGCTCGACGGGCTCGGCGTACCCGAACCGGAAGCGGCGGCGTGGCCGGTGGCCGCGATGATGGACGGACTGATGTACGACCGGGTCGCGGGGGCGGGCGCAACGCTCTCACCAGAAGCGTTCGAGGCCGCCGTACGACGCTCTGTCGTGGCGCTGGTCGCCGGCCTCAAAGGCGCTCGGTGAGCGTGACGAAGGTGAAGTAGCAGACGCCGATCAGCATGCCGACGTGGCCGAGCACGGACAGGCCCGCGCCGGAACCCCACGCATCACTCTGCGTGTCCTCGGAATGCTTGCCTCCACTCGGCAACCAACGGGCCAGAAGCAACAATCCGATGACGGTGAGCAACCACCACCCGGTCAGCATCACCAGGGCGATCCCGTGCCGACCGGTGACCAGGGCAACGACCCAGCCGAGCAGGGTGATCACACCGACGACGGTGTGCAACCGCAGCAGGGCAGCAGAAAACCCGTGCCGCCCCGCGCCGTGACCGGTACCGTCCACCACCGTTCCGCCGAGCCGGACGCGCGTGATCAGTACGACGACCGCACCGAGCGCGGTCAGAAACCAGGTGACGTTCGACCATTCCACGCCCCCATCCCTACCCCACCCCGTGGGCCGGTGAACCATTCAGCGTGTCGTCTCATGGCTTGACGATCGTCCAGAAACAGCGCCCGGCGGGCCGAGTGTCCGCTCATTGACCCGCCGGGCGGTCTACGTCACGCAGACCGTCACCCGTTCTGCGTCATGCCCTGTCCTTGCTGAGTTCCCTGGCCTGGAAGGGTTCCTTGCCCTGGCTGGATCCCCTGGCCCGGCGACGTGCCCTGACCGTTGCCCTGTCCCTGGAAACCGCGACCGAAGCCGCCGCCACCAGGCCCGCCGAACTGGTTCTGCTGGGTACTCGTCCCGTCCCACGAGTGACCGACCGCCATCCCCCCAAGGAATGCAAGCACCGCAATCACGGACCCGGCCCCAGCCAACACCGCGCTGCTGGGCCGCTTCCCAGCCGGAGCGGACTGCTGTGAGGGGGTGGAAGCATCCGAGGGGCCGCTCGGTGCCTGCGGAGCAGACCCCGCCTGCACCGCCGGACCCGCGTGCGGCGTACCCGCCTGCGGTGTGGAGGCGGCTTTCGCGGCTTGCCATTGGGCTTCTTGTGTCATATCTATGCTCCTGTTCCGGTGGAGAGGTCGTACACGGTGGTGCTGCCGACGGTCTGGGCGGTGAAGTTCTCCGAGACCCACGTGGAGATCTCGCTCGAGGTCCCGCCCCGGCCGCCGAATCCGCCGCCCATCCCGCCACCACCGACGAAGTAGTGGATCTTGCCTTGGGCAACCAATTGCTCGAACTCGGCCAGTGACGGCGCCGGGTCGGTCCCGTTGAACCCGCCGATCGCCATGATCGGCTCGCCGGACGCGATCTGCAGCGGCGCGGCCCCGTTCGCGGTCACCGCCGCAGCGGCCCAGGTGTACCCCTTCGCCCCTTGCTGCAGCAGCGTCACCAGCTCACTCGAGACCCCACTCGTCCCGCCACCACCAAGGAACCCACCGACGCCACCACCAGGCATTCCGCCTCCAGTAGTGGTCCGGCCCGTCCCCGGCTGCCCCGTCGTACCAGTGCCGGTGCCGGCCCCAGTTCCAGTACCGGTCTGCCCAGGCGGCGTACCCATCCGCCCACCAGGGAAGCCGCCACCGCGTCCGCCGCCCATGCCACCCATCCCGGCAGGACCAGCGGTCGGAATCGCGCCGGCGTGCGCGGTGCTGATGGTGTCCAAGGAGTACGCCGTGGGCCCGGCCAGCGCGCTGAACGTCAGCACCGCGGCAGCCGCAATCCCAGCCCGTCGAGCGGCCGTTCGATGCAGCTTGAGCTCTGGCAACAGCATCACCAGGCCAGCCGCGAGCACGCCCGTGATCAGCACCACCCAACGCAGCCAGGGATGCCAGGTCGGCGTCGCGTTCAGTAACGCGAAGCTCCACCCGGCTGTCAGCAACGCACCACCCGCGAGAGTTGCCCGCGGCAACCACTCGGCGCGGCGCCGCCACAGGACCGACATCGCGCCGCCGATCACCGCGCCGAAGGCCGGCGCCAGGGCGATCATGTAGTACGGATGGATGATGCCCTGCATGTAGCTGAACACCAGCCCGGTGACCACGAGCCACCCGCCCCACAGCAGCGCGAAAGCACGAGTCTTGTCCGTCCGCGGCGCCTTGCCCGCAGCAACGATCAGTACGACGGTGGCCAGCAGCGCGGCCGGCATCAACCAGGAGATCTGCGATCCGAACTCGCCACCGAACAGCCGCTGCAGCCCGGTCGCGCCACCCCAACCCGGATTCCCGACACCGCCGCCGACCGACCCCGACTCGTTGCCGCTCAACCGCCCGAGGCCGTTGTACCCAAGGGTCAGCTCAAGGATGCTGTTGTCGGACGACCCACCGATATACGGTCGTGCAGACGCAGGCAGCAGCTCCACGATCGCGACCCACCAGCCGGCACTCACGATCAATGAGACCGTCGCCAGCAAGAGATGGAGCAGCCGCTTCCCCAGCGCAGGCTTCCCGGCCACGAGATAGGCAATCCCGAACGCCGGCAGGATCAGGAACGCCTGCAGCATCTTCGTCAGGAACCCGAACCCGACCAGCGAACCGGCCAGGATCATCCACCGCGCCGAGTGCTTCACCGAGTCGATCGCCCGCGTCACGGCCCACGCGCCGGCGCACAGCAGCAGGATCAGCAGTGCATCCGGGTTGTTGAACCGGAACATCAGCACCGCGACCGGCGTCGTCGCGAGGATCGCGCCGGCCAGCAGACCGGCGTTCGCGGAGAACCAGCGCCGCACCGACACGTACACGAATCCGACGCTCGCGACGCCCATCAGCGCCTGCGGCACCAGCATGCTCCAGCTGTTGAAGCCGAAGATCCGCGCGGACAACCCCATCACCCACAGCGAGCCCGGAGTCTTGTCCACGGTGATGAAGCTCGACGCGTCGAACGACCCGAAGAACCAGGCCTTCCAGCTCGTCGACCCGGCCTGTACGGCGGCCGCGTAGTACTCGTTGGCGTATCCGTTCTTGGACAATCCCCACAGGTACGCGATCGCGGTCAGCACCAACAGGCCGCCGTACAGGATCTTGTCCCGGCTCAGCGTGTACTGCGTTGTGATCGGGCGAGACCTGGTGGCCTCGACCGGATCAGTCAGCGTGGTCATCAGTTGCTCCGGGTTTGGTCGAGAACCGCTGGGGGTTCAAAGGCGGGCAGGGTAGGCGCGTCATCGTCGAACACCCACGTCTGGAAGAGGCTGAACCGGACCACGGTGGCAGCCAGGTTCGCGATGGTCAGCACAGTGATCTCCACCGCTTGATGCGGTACGGCGATTGCCGTGTGCAACAACCAGAGGGACGCCGCGGTCAAGCTCCAGCCGATGCCGAAGGCAACCAGACCGCGCAGCTGATGCCGCCAACGGCCCTCCACGCCACGTACACCGAAGGTGATCCGGCGGTTCAGCGTGGTGTTGCCGACGGCCGTGATCAGCAGCGCGAGCAGGTTCGCCACCTGCGCCGGCATGCCCTGCCGCAGTACGAGATACAGCAGCGCGTACGCCGCCGTACTCAGCACACCGACCGCGCAGAAGCGCAGTACGCGGGCCGCCATCGCCGTTCGGGGATCGAGGATCCGTGGCCGGCCGTACTTCTGCCGGACCGGCTCGAGGTCGACGCGACTGCGCATCAGCCGAGCGATCCCCCGCAGATCCTCGCCGACCGTCTTCGCGATCGCGACGCGGGAGTCGAGGTCGTCGACCCAATCCACCGGTACTTCGTGGATCCGCAGCCCGGCCTTCTCCGCCAGCACCAGCAGCTCGGTGTCGAAGAACCAACTGATGTCCTCGACCAGCGGCAGCAGCTCGTGCGCCACGTCGGCACGGATCGCCTTGAAGCCGCACTGGGCGTCGGAGAAATGCGCGCTCAAGGTTGCCCGTAGCAACAGGTTGTACGAGCGGGAGATGAACTCGCGCTTCGGCCTCCGGACCACCCGGGAGCTCTTCGCCAATCGGGTGCCGATGGCAACATCACTGTGCCCGGCCAGTAGCGGCGCGACCAGCGGGAGCAGGGCGTTCAGATTGGTGGACAGGTCGACATCCATATAGGCGAGCACCTCTGCGTTGCTCGCGGACCAGACCTGCTTCAGCGCGCGACCGCGCCCGGACTGCTCGAGCCGGACGATCCGGACCCCGGGCAGCTCGCTCGCGAGCAGCAGGCCGAGTTCATAGGTCGCGTCCGTACTTCCGTTGTCCGCGATGCAGACCTCGGCCGGGAACGGGAAAGCGGTGTCGAGGAACTCCCGCAGCCGTCTGATGTTCGGTCCGAGGTCGTGTTCCTCGTTCTTGACGGGTACGACGATCTCGACCCGAGGATGACCTGGAATCTGCATGACACCGATGCTGTCCGGTCAACCTGTGTCAGCCCCTGTGCGTGGCTGGCAGTTTGCTGGCAGCTACCGGGTGCGACGCAGCCAGAGCAGACCGAGCACCGGCAGCACCACCGGTACGAAGCCGTAGCCCTGGCCGAAGTGCGACCACACGGTCGCGTCCGGGAAATCGTCCGGTACGGCGTAGCTGAACGCGCCGATCGCGAGCACACCGATCAGCTCGATCACGATCGCGGTCGTAGCGACCTTGCGGGACACCTTCGTTGCCTTGGCCAGCGCGAACGTCGCCGCGCAGTAGATGATCGCGGCAATGGCCGACAACAGGTACGCGATCGGCGCATCGCTGAACTTCGTCGCGATCTGTACGCCGGCCCGCGCGGTCGCGGCCAGCGCGAACACGCCGTACACCGCGATCAGGATCCGGCCGGGGCCGTGCTTGGTCGCTGCGGGATCGGTCACGTCAGGCCGTCCACACGTCGTACAACCTGAGCTCGAGGATCGGGATCACCACGCAGGCGATGGCCAGCGCGCCGGCGCCCCAGCGGCTGCTCTCCGCCAGCGCCCAGAACGCCCCGATCGGCAGGATGATCAGCGACCCGACCAAGTACCCGATGAAGAACGGCCCGGACACGTCCCGGGTGGTCTGGCTCAGCTGCACGATGCCGACGACCAGCTGTGCCAGCAGGGCGACCTCGATCACCCCGAGCACGCCGAGCAAGGTCCAGTTGATCCGCTTGTCGCGGGCCGCGAGTACGACGGCGAACAGCGCCGCGGCGAGCGACAGCGCGACCAGGAACCAGGTGAGCGGTGCGAACACGGGTTAGAGGATGTCACCCGGCGTGTAGGCGGCCGCCTCCGGGTAGCGCTTCGCGAGATCGTCGATCTTCGCGACGACCGCCCCGACCTGGGCGACGGCCGCACCGGTGAACGTCAACGGCTCGCCGACGATGCCGACGATCTGCTCCTCGGTAAGCCCGAGTCGCCCGTCCACACCGAGCCGGTGGAACAGGTCGTTCCCGGCCAGGCCCTTGCGGAGGTCGAGCGCGGTCGCGACCGCGTGCTCCTTGATCACCTCGTGCGCGGTCTCCCGGCCGACGCCGTTCTTCACGGCGGCCATCAGCACCTTGGTCGTGGTCAGGAACGGCAGGTACCGCTCGAGCTCACGCGCCACGACCGCCGGATACACCCCGAACTCGTCGAGGACGGTCAGGAACGTCTCGAACAGTCCGTCCAGCGCGAAGAACGCGTCCGGCAGCGCAACCCGTCGTACAACGGAACAGAAGACGTCGCCCTCGTTCCACTGGTTGCCGGCCAGCTCGCCGGCCATCGACGCGTATCCGCGGAGGATGACCGCGAGACCGTTGACCCGCTCACAGGACCGGGTGTTCATCTTGTGCGGCATCGCGGAGGAACCGACCTGGCCCTCCTTGAAGCCCTCGGTCACCAGCTCGTGCCCGGCCATCAGCCGGATCGTCGTCGCGAGGCTCGACGGCCCGGCGGCCAGTTGCACCAGCGCGGAGACGACCTCGTAGTCGAGCGACCGCGGGTAGACCTGGCCGACGCTGGTCAGCGTGTGGCTGAAGCCGAGGTGCTGCGCGATCGTGCTTTCGAGCGTGGCGAGCTTCGTCTCGTCACCGCCGAACAGGTCGAGCATGTCCTGCGACGTACCCACCGGGCCCTTGATGCCGCGCAGCGGATACCGCTCGATGAGCTCCTCGATCCGCGCGATCGCGACCAGCAGCTCATCCGCGGCCGATGCGAACCGCTTGCCCAGCGTGGTCGCCTGGGCGGCGACGTTGTGGGAACGACCGGTCATCACCAGCGCCGCGTGCTCGGCCGCCTTTTGACCGAGCTGTACGGCGGTTGCCACCGCGCGGTCCCGGACCAGCTCGAGACCGGCGCGGATCTGGAGTTGCTCGACGTTCTCGGTCAGGTCACGACTCGTCATCCCCTTGTGGATGTGTTCGTGCCCGGCGAGCGCGCTGAACTCCTCGATCCGCGCCTTCACGTCGTGCCGCGTGACCCGCTCCCGGGCCGCGATCGACGCCAGGTCGACCTGGTCGATCACCCGCTCGTAGTCCTCGACGACCCCGTCCGGAACCTCGACCCCGAGCTCCTTCTGGGCCTTCAGCACCGCCACCCAGAGCTTCCGCTCGAGCACGATCTTGTGCTCCGGTGACCACAGCTCCGCCATCGACAGACTGGCGTAGCGCGCGGCGAGAACATTGGGGATCAGGGGCTTGGTCACGAGCCCCATTCTCCCAGACGGCGACTACTTGACGGTCACCAGACCACAGAGCTTGGCGCCGGACAGCGTGCACAGCTGGTAGGAACCGGCCGCGAGCCCCTTCGGCAGCGCCAGCGTGTATGGTCCGGCGCTGGTGTACTGCGGGATCGCGATCCCCGACTCACCCGGGATCACCTTCATCGAGTACGGCGTGGAGGCGTCGCCTGGCACCTTGGCAACGAGCGTGTACAGCGGCACGTCCGGCTTGGCCGCCGACGCGAGGTTGAAGGTCACGTTGCGGACCTGCTTGTCCGGGAACGAGGCGACGACCTGGCCACCGGCGACGAGCGCCTTCGCCGAGGTCAGCGTCAGCGGGCCCGCCTTCACGACGGGCGCCGGGTTCGGCTGCTCGGACACCTGCGGCGGGGCGACCAGGTTGGTCGGGACGGGGCTGTCGGCCACCGGCGCGTTGTGCGCCGGCCGCAGCGTCGGGACGACCGCGACGGCGCCGACCACGACGGCCGCGCCGAGCACGGTCAGGCCGGCGGTCAGGCGGCGCTTGCGGGAACGGGCCGCGGTCAGGACGGAGTCGAAGTCACCGGCGGACTCGGCGGCCTTGCGGTCCGCCAGGGCCTGCAGGTCCTCTTGCAGATCAGGCATGGTCGTCACTCCTCAACAGCAATGAATCGGACAGGGCGTCCCGGGCGCGGGACAGGCGCGACTTGACCGTGCCTTCCGCGATCCCGAGCGTGTCCGCCACCTGAGCCACGCTCAGGTCACAGACGTAATGGAGGACGACGACCTGCCGGGTCGGCATCGGCAGGCCGGCTAGAGCCTGCTCGAGATCACCGGCGTACCTGTCGGCGGGGTCCGGGACGTGTTCGGCCGGCAGCCGGTGGAACAGTTGCGTGAACCGGTTGCCGTCACGGTGCCGGTTCGCGGCCAGCCGCACGGCGACCAGGCGCACCCAGGCCTCCGGTGATTCGTACCGCGAGACCTTCTGCCACCGGGGCACCAGCCGGACGAACGCCTCCTGGACGATGTCTTCCGCCTCGGCTCGCGACCCGGTCAGCAGCGAGATCACGCCGACCAGCCGTGGCTGGTGCGCGCGGTAGAACTCCCGCAGCCCCTCCGTCTCCATGCCCACTAACACCCCCGACCCCTTGATCCGGTTCCATCGGATCGCTGACCCTATCGAAGCTCACTCTGAGTACATGGACAAGCTATCGACGTACGAGGTCGCCTGGCTGGTCGGCGGCGCGGAGCGAGCCGCACTGGTCACCTTCGTGGCGCTGGCCGCGGACGGGCGGCTGGAGATCGCTTACAAGCGGCAGCGGGTAAAGGTGGCCCGCACGGAGTCGACGTACCCGGTCGAGGCCGCCGCCCTTGCCCTGGTCCCGGACAGCGGGCTCGGCGTGACCGAGTTCTCCATCGGGCCGTCTTCTGGCACCTGGACCGCCGGGTAGGTCAGACGGTGATTTCGCCGCGCTCGGCCTTGAGGGCGATGTCGGTGCGGTGCTGGGAACCCTTGATACGGATCTGGCCGACGCCGGCGTACGCGCGTTGGCGGGCCTCGGCGAGGTCCTTGCCGACGGCGCTGACCGCCAGTACGCGGCCTCCGGCCGTGACGAGCTCGTCGTCCTCGAGCGCCGTACCGGCGTGGAAGACGCGTACGTCGTCGCTCTCGGCCTGCTCGACGCCGGCGATCGGGTCGCCCTTGCGCGGGCTGGACGGGTACTTCTTCGCGGCGACGACGACCGCCACCGACGCGGCGTCGCGCCAGCTCAACTCGCCCTGGTCCGCGAGCTTGCCGGTGGCGGCAGCGAGCAGGAGACCGCCGAGCGGCGTCTTCAGCATCGGCAGGAGCGCCTGCGTCTCCGGGTCACCGAAGCGGCAGTTGAACTCGATCACACGGACACCACGTGACGTCAGCGCGAGACCGGCGTACAGGAGACCGCTGAACGGCGTACCGCGATGGCGGAGCTCGTCGATCGTCGGCTGCAGGACCTTCTCGGTGATCTCGGCCACCAGGTCGTCAGGTGCCCACGGCAACGGTGTGTACGCGCCCATGCCGCCGGTGTTGGGACCCTCGTCGTTGTCGCCGAGGCGCTTGAAGTCCTGCGCGGGCTGCATCGGCAACACCGTGGTGCCGTCGGTGATCGCGAACAGCGAGACCTCGGGCCCATCCAGGAACTCCTCGATCAGCACCTGCCCGCACTGGGCCGCGTGGGCGAGCGCCTCCTCGCGGTCCGACGTGACCACAACGCCCTTGCCCGCCGCGAGCCCGTCATCCTTCACGACGTACGGCGGCCCGAACGCGTCGATCGCGGTCGCGGCCTCCTCAGGCGTCGTGCACACGTACGCGCGCCCGGTCGGCACGCTCGCCGCAGCCATCACGTCCTTCGCGAACGCCTTCGAGCCCTCGATCTGCGCCGCCTCGCGGGACGGACCGAACACCGCGATGCCTGCGTCCCGCAGCGGGTCGGCCAAGCCGGCCACCAGCGGCGCCTCCGGACCGACGACGACCAGGTCGGCGTCCAGCTCCTGCGCCAGCGCCAGGACTGCGTCGTGGTCCTCGATATCCACCGACCGGCAAACGATCGTTTGCCCGTCGTGCGCAGGACGCAACGTGGCGATCCCAGGGTTACCCGGCGCCGCCACCACCTGCTCGACCTCGGGGTCCTGGGTCAACGCCCAGGCCAGTGCATGCTCACGACCGCCGGACCCGATCACCAAAACCTTCACGGGCGCTCAGCCTAGCGTGCTCCGACTGCGGTCCGCGTCGTCCTGTCCGGCTGTCTCATCAGTAATGCCAGTAGTAGCGGCCGTCGGCGTTCCAGGTGAGGGGGACGGTGGTGCGGTTGGTGAAAGCCATGCCCAGGCCGCGGGCCAGTTCGACCGTGCGGGTCAGCTGCAGGGAGTACGGGTGATGGTTGTCGTCCCACCACTGTTCGTACTGGGTTATGCAGGTCTGGGAGCTGTAGTACGGGTTGGTGCAGGGGTGGGGCGGGAGCCACTTCTGTAAGTGGCGGAAGTTGACGGTGGTCGATCCGTTGGGCGGCTTGATGGTGCCCGTGGCGTCCAGGCAGTAGCCGGTGGTGGGGATGGTCCATCGGACGTAGTGCTGGCGGCCGCCGTTCGACGGGAGGGGCTGCATGTTGTTGCAGTTCGCGTCGCCGATGGTTTCGCTGGTGACGCGTTGGACCTGGGTCAGTGGGCGGCCGGCGCCGTCGCTGTAGCCGTCGAGGAGGACCCAGTCGCCGTCGTGGATGAAGTGTTCGGCGGATTTCGGCGGCCAGGCGGTCGGGTCGCCCCAGGAGATGTCGGACTCGGTGGCGCTCAGCGGGGTCCAGGCCCATTGCCCGGCAGCGGTCCCGCCCGCGAAGTACTGACCAGCCGACTTCTCGAACATCAGCGAGTACTGCGCATAGGTCTCCGTCGCGGCGTCAGAGCTCCGTGGATCAGCCGCCGCGACCGCCGTCGTCAGTACCGCGGACAGGCCGATCACCAGAGCGAGCGTCTTGATCACGGACGGCAACTTTAGTGCCGATCGGGTTCCGGTTGAGTTCCTGTTCCGTGCAACCGGAGCGGTCTAGGCTCTCGATCACGAGACCGACCGCAGAGGAGCTGTGATGCCAGAGCCTGTGACCCAGACGCTCGACGTGCCCGGAGCCACGCTGACGTACGACGTTCGCGGCGACCTCGCGAACCGCCCGGTGCTGCTGATGATCGGCTCACCGATGGGCGCCAGCGGATTCCCGACCCTGGCCTCGCACTTCGCCGATCGCACCGTCGTCACGTACGACCCTCGCGGCGTCGAGCGGAGCGTCCGCACCGGTGAGATCACCGAACTGTCCCCCGACGACCACGCCGCGGACCTCGCAGCGCTCATCGAGCACCTCGACGTCGGCCCGGTCGACATCTTCGCCAGCAGCGGCGGCGCGGTGAACGCGCTGGCCCTGACCGCGAAGCGTCCCGACCTCATCAACACCCTGGTCGCCCACGAGCCGCCACTGGCCGCGATCCTCCCCGACAGCGAGGCGGCTCTGGCCGCGGTCGCCGACATGTACGCGACGTACCAGCGAGACGGCATGGGCGCCGGCATGGCGAAGTTCATCGCCTTCGTCGGGTACGACGGCGAGGTCCCCGCCGACTACACGCAGCAGCCCGCGCCGGACCCGGCCATGTTCGGCCTCCCCACCGAGGACGACGGCTCCCGCAACGACGCCCTCCTCGGCCAGAACCTTCGCGGCTGTACGTCGTACCGGCCCGACTTCGACGCCCTGGCCAAGGCGAAGGAGCGGATCGTGATCGGTGTCGGTGAGGAGTCGGCGAACCAGATGGCCGCCCGCGGCGGGAAGGCAGTTTCCGAGAAGCTGGGGCTGGACCCCGTCGTGTTCCCGAGCGGCCACGGCGGCTTCCTCGGCAATGAGTACGGTCAGCCGGGCAAGCCGGAGGAGTTCGCCACCACGTTGCGCCAGGTCCTCGGCTGATCGCGCCCAGAGGCCACAACCGGTCCCGACCGGGTGACCGGTTGTGTCCGGCGTTCCGCTAACAGCGGAACGGAGCTGACCTGGAGGGTCCAGCACTCGACGCCGCCGCGGGATCTGCTTAGCTGGAAGGTATGACTGAGAAGCCAGAGATCGACTTTCCGGACGGGCCGCCCCCGGCGGATCTCGAGATCACCGACATCACCGTTGGCGACGGCGACGAGGCGAAGGCCGGTTCGCGGGTCAACGTGCACTACGTGGGCGTGGCCCACTCGACCGGCGAGGAGTTCGACGCGTCGTACAACCGGGGCGCCCCGCTGGCGTTCCAGCTCGGCGTCGGCCAGGTCATCCAGGGCTGGGACACCGGCGTCCAGGGCATGAAGGTCGGCGGCCGCCGCAAGCTGGTCATCCCGCCGCACCTGGGCTACGGCGACCGCGGCGCCGGCAACGCGATCAAGCCGGGCGAGACCCTGATCTTCGTCGTTGACCTCGTCAGCGTCAGCTGAAACCAACGCTGTCCGGGACCCCCGCGACTCCGTCACAATGACGGAGGCGCGGGGGTTCTTCGCGTAGTTGTACTCATCCGCCTCGCCCAGCGGCCCGATTGACTGGGAGGCATGACGACGATGGCTGTGACCACGGTTCCCGGCACGCGGGCCAACTGGCTGCGGTACGCCGCCCTGGCCGCGAAGGTACTGCTCTTCGCATTGTTGCTCTCGGCACTGATCTGGCCGGACCTGAGCGGGATCAAGGGCAAGGCATCGACCGCGCGCCTGGTCGTGTACCCGATCGGCGCGATGGTGCTTCCGCTGTGGTGGTGGGCCTACGGGCGCACCCGCAGCAAACTCCACAGCACGTTCCCATGGCATGCGGACCTGTTGATGACGCTGCCGTGGTTGATCGACCTGATCGGCAACCGGCTCAACCTGTTCGACACCGTCGACTGGTGGGACGACGCGATGCACTTCGTCCTCTGGGGCTTCCTCACCGCGGGTGTTCTGCTGGCCTTCGCACCCCGCGACCTGTCCCGAGGGCTCACCGCCTTCGTGGCGCTGGGCTTCGGCGCCACGGCTGCGGTCGTGTGGGAACTGGGCGAGTACGTCGCGTTCGTTCGCAACTCGCCCGAACTACAGACGGCCTACACCGACACCCTCGGCGACCTCGCCCTCGGCACGATGGGCGCACTGCTCGCCGGACTGATCGTCTATCAGGTCCGCATCAGTCCGACGGGCGATGAAGGGCGTCGACCAGCTGTGAGGTGACCGTCTCCGGCGAGCGGGTCCAGTCGGTGGTCAGGACGTGATGGACTCGCCAGCCCGTGGTTGTCAGAGCGCTGGGGTGAGTGGTCAGTCGTTCCAGCAGGGTGTCGGACGCGACCCGGTCGGGCGTGTCCACGAGTACTGCGAGGCGATGGCCGGCGTCCTCCGGCAACTTGAGCGCCAGGTCGCAACGGAACACCGACTCGCCCACCGCGGTGTCGACCTCGACACCGCGGGCCTCCAGCGCCGCGGCGAGGTGCTCGATCACGGCGCTCGGTCGCGCTGACGCCGGGGCCTTGACGGCGTACGGCGTGAGGGCGGCCTTCGCGGCGACCTGGTCGCCTCGGGAGACCGCGGTGGCGTACGCGAGGAACCGGCGGAGGGTGTTCGCGCCGTCGTTGTAGGTGTTGGTGATCGCCTCGGGTTCGATGCTGCTGACGATCACCATGTGCTCGCGGGCGCGGCTGAAGATGACGTTCAGGCGCTTCTCGCCGCCGGAGGTGTTGATCGGGCCGAAATTCATCAGCATCCGACCGTCCGGTCCAGTGCCGTAGCAGACGCTCATCAGGATGATGTCGCGCTCGTCGCCCTGCACGTTCTCCAGGTTCTTCACGAACAGGCCGGCGTCCTGCTCGCCATGCGTACGCACCTGCTCCGCCTCGTACAGCGCCGCGAACTCCGGGTCTGCCTCCGCCAACTGATCCAGCGCCCGCTCGATCTCACCCTGCTGGGCCTCGGAGAACGCCACGATCCCCAGACTCTTCCCGGTCTGCCGGACCAACGTCTCGCGCACCAAGGCGGCGATCCATCGTGCCTCGGCAGGGTTGGTGCGCCGGACGTACACGCCGTCGACGAGCCGCACCGCCGTGATGCTTCCCGCCAGCATGCTGTCGCAGACCTCGGACACCATCGGGGAGTCGGACCGCACGGTCCACGGCGGCGCGGCATGCGGTGGCAGCCGATCCGGAACCGTCGCGAGCTTGCCCTGGTAGAACGCCGAGTTGCTGAACGAGATCAAAGCTTCCGAACGACTCCGGTAGTGCCAGGTGAGCATCGTCGACGCGAGCCGCAGCGCGCTGATCGAGAGGAAGCTGTCTTCGGTGAGCGCGATCCCGACCTGCTCGGCTGCCTCGTCTTCGACGTCGATTTCTTCGTCTGAGGTCCGCACGCGGAAGTATTGCGTGGGCGGCAGTTGCATCTGGTCGCCGACGACGATCACCTGTGGCGCTCGGTGCAGTGCCGGGATCGCCTCCTCGACCGGGATCTGGCTGGCTTCGTCGTACACGACGACGTCGAATGAAGTTGTCAGAGGCAACGTTTCCGAGACCGAGGACGGACTCATCAGCCAGACCGGCCTGAGGACCGAAACCACCTCGCCGGGCGCGCCGGAGGCGAGGTCGCGGATCGACCGGTACCGCATCACCTTGCCGAACTCGTGTTCCAGCTCCCGGCGACCGGTCGCGAAGGTCTTCTTCCGTTCGCGGTCCTCGGGCGACATCCCGGTGACGCTCTGCTCGGAGTGCGCGACCTCGGCAAGGAAGCGGCGGCGGACCTGGGCGATGACTACCTGGGCGTTGAGCTCGGTCAAGTCGTCGTACACCATGCTCAGTTCGCCGACGATGGCGTCGACTCGAGCGGAGGAAAGCTGCAGGGGTGCGACCGCGCGGGCGCGTTCCCATTCGGCGGCGCAGACGGCGTACTCGAGCTGGTCGGGTGAGGCGTCGAGCTGGCGCAGAGCGGTGAGTACGGACGGCGGGGCGGTGGCGAGGTCGCGCAGTTTGGGACCGACTGCGCGTACGACGGGGCTCTCGGCGACAAGCCGGTCGGCGAGGTCACGGAGGCCGTCGACCGTCAGCGTGTCCCAGTGGTCGGCGAGCAGGTCCTGCGTTGGCTCTTCGGCTTCGTCGAGCGCGTCGGCCAGGCGGGAGAGCTCGGCGGGCGCGCCTTCGCGGAGTACGAACTGCCAGCCGGGCACGGTCTTGCGGGCAGCTGCGAGTTGGTCGATTAGTTCGCGCGGGTCGTCGACAGCCCAGTCGCGACGGGTCTGCTCGGTGTGTCGCTCGACGGCGGCCGAGGCGGATTGCGCGCCGACGAGGTCGGTGAGGGTGTCGGTGATCGATGGTTGTACGGCGCGGCCGGTCGCGTCGAAGCGGGCGCGAACGAGGTTCTTCACCCGGCGCCAATCACCGCTCAGGAAGGAGAAAACCCCACCTTCCTTGCCCTGAGCAACCTTCAACGCCGCCCGCGCATCAGCCGGCGCCAGCGGCTCGCTCCACCCGCCGGCCTCCTTCCAAGCCGCGCCCTCAGCCACGGTCAACCGCTTCCGCTCAGCCCCAGCAGCCGCCAACTCAGCAGCCTCACCGGACCGGGGAACAATCGCCTCCACCCGATCCACAGCCACCAACGGCTCGAGCACCCGGCCAAGCCGAGCCAGCGCCCGAACCTCCCGCACCCCCGACCCTGCCGCCTCCAGCGCTTCCACGGCGGCTGCCACCACGTCCCACCTTGCTCGGAGTTCCCGCGCGTCGGCAGTCAGGTCGGCGCCGTCCCAGCGCTCGGTCGCGACGTAGGCAAGCGAACTTCGCGCCAACACCCCGCCCGTAGAGGGATCCGCCGACGCCAGCTCGCGAGCAACCTCACGCACCGAATCCCGCGCCGCCCACCAATCCCCAACCTCAGGCACCACCGAGTCAGGAGTCCAAGCATGTACGTGCAGTTCGGCCAGGCGGGTGATGAGGTCGCGTAGCCGGGGGTCTCCAGAGGCCAACTGATGTTCGAAGGCGTCGACCGTCGACAACAGACGGTCGACGCGCATAGTCAGCTCGGCGCGGCGGGTGGTTAGCGTGTCCAGGTCGTCCTCGGCCGCTAGCCAGGATTCGTAGGTTTCGCGCAGCCCGTGGACGAACGCCTTCTTGTCACCCTGGGAGTCGTGGATGAGCGCGCACAACCCGTCCAACCGCCGGCTGGCCAACCTCGCGTGCACCACGTCGAGCGCAGCTCGCTTCTGACAAACGAAGAGGACCCGCTTCCCCCGCGCCACGAAGTCGGCGATCAGGTTCGTGATCGTCTGCGACTTCCCCGTCCCAGGCGGACCCTGGATCACGAAGCTCTCGCCCCGCCGCGCACGAGCGATCGCCGCCACCTGTGAACCATCAGCAGGTACGACGAGATGTCGATCAGCCGGCGCCAGCTCAGGCGGAGTACTGCCGATCGGTCGCGGACGATCCGAGAACAGTTGCTCGAAAGACGGCGCCGACTCCCCGCTGGTCAGCAGATCGTCGTAATCGCGGACCAGCCCCAGCGTCCGATAGTTGAAGTTAGCCAGCGAGACCGCGCACAGGTCGACGTCCCACGAGTACGGCCCGCCCTCGGTATCCAGCGAGTACACGTCGGTCTCGAGAGCCCTCGCCGGCCGCGGCGCCTCGCCCAGCGCAATCCCCAACGGCAGCGTCTGCTCCGCGATCTGCGTCCGGTAGATCTGCACACCCAGCGGCTGATAGTCCGCACGCCGATACGAGTACGGGTACTGCTTCCCGCCGAACCCCGTCGCAACGTTCCCGCGCCGCCGCCGGTTGTACGTGCGTAGCCGCGTCATCGCCCGCTGCCGCACCAGGTCGATCCGAGGCTTCTCCCGCAGGTGTAGCTGCAACCCCGGCTCCGTCGCCTGGATCTCCTTCGCCAACCGCTCGTGCAATTCCCGCAGTGCACCCGGCGACGACAGATCGACCGTCTCCGGCAACGTGATCCCGTACAAGACCCGCAAACTGTGTCGCAGCGTCGGGTTGACCTCGGCGATCGGATCGGTGACCCGCAACGTGTACGAATCCCGTACGCCGCGCTTCCGCGTCAGCTCCACCTTCGCCAGCACCAGCGGCGACGCGATCCGCGTATCCCGATCGTTCTTCAAGTCATGCCAGCGCAGGAACGCCGGCACCAACCGCAACTGGTCCTGCCCATAGTCGGCCCGGTCGCGGCGAGCCGTCGAGATCAGCTTGTCCAACGTGTTCGCGGCGTACGGCGCCTCGTCGTACCGGATCCATTTCCCCAGCGGCTGCGCCTTCTTCAGCAACTCGCCCGCGAGGTCGTCCCGCCACGTGAACAGCTGCTCCGAGCGGATCGTCCGTACGTCGAGCATCAGCGGCACCGACACCTCGGTGAGGTTCAGCGTCTGAGCGGTTGGCCGGAAGTTGATCAGCCGATTACGCCGCGACAGGTCGAACAGCCTGTCCCGCAACGCTCCCAAGACGGCCGTACGCCGGTCCGCCGCACCCCGGACGATCGCCTCGACGTCGAAGTCCAACGGCTGATCGCGGTAGTTCTCGAGCTGCTCGATCAGCGAATGCAGGTCCTGCGCGCGCCGGTGCCGGTCCGGCTCGACCATCTGCGCCGCGACCGAGACGATCACCGGATGCAGATCCGGATCGAGCTTGTACAAGTTGCCTCGGGCATCGATCAGCGTGGCGACATCCGCGGTCCGGGACAGGTCGAGGCCGCAGCCGAGCGCGAGCAGCAACTGCCCGAGGCTGAAGATGTCGGTGAGCTGATCGTGGTGGCCGACTACGTGCTCCCAGCTCTGCCAGCCGGCCACCAGCGTCGGGGCAGTGATCGCAGCCGGCACCGGCTCGGGCACGACGGTCTTCTCCTGACCGCCGCTTTCACCCAGATCGATGTCGGACTGCCGGTGCATGACGACCTCGACAGCCGTCGGTCGCGACCCCTGCCGTGCATCGAGCTCACGCACGGCGAGCGTCGGGCGGCCCGCGTCCTCAGGCGCGAAGCCGAGCCGGTTCTGCTCGTCGACGATGATCCGATCCAGACCACGCAACGGCGCGACCAGCCCGCGCTCATGCACTGCGGCTGTCTCGTGGAACAACGGCAGCACGGCGGCCAGCAACGCATCGTTACCCAGCCCGCCCTGGGAGACGGCCAGCGCAACGAGATCCTCAGCGCTCATCCGACCACCTCCGACGCCTGCACGAACCTCGCTCGTTGCTTGTCGCTCCATCCCAGCTCGTCGTCCGCGACGTCGACGTACCCCGGCAGTCCTGAACGCCGCGCGAGCGCCAGTGACGCGACCAGCCCGGCGTCGCCGACATCCGGGTCGGCCGTCGCGAGATCGAGGAGCAGATAACACAGGTACCGCTTCGTCGCCGCTGCCAGCGGTCTTGGTCGCGGCGTCGGGGCCCCATCCACCGGACGCACTGTCAACGGCTCGTCGAACCGCACAGTTCCCGCGGGCTCGCCCGGACTGTCCGCGAACCCGGCAGCCGCCGTCGCCACCGCATCGGTCCGCAGGCCGTCGGTCTGTGCGATCACGCCAGCAAAATCACGGCTGAGCTCGCGCAACACCACAGCGTCGAGGAGATCCGGCGCATCCACGTCGAGCGGCCCGGTCACCAGCTCCTCGACGTACTCACCGTCGGCCCAGTTCTTCAAGGCCCAGGCCCGTCCAACGGCCTCCGGATGTGTGGTCCCGCGACTCCCCGAGCGCAGATCGAGCGACTCCGCCTGGCGCAGGTACGCCGCGGGGTCCGCAGTACTCAGGCCTGTCTCCAGCTTCAGCAGAGCGCGGATCGTCGTACTCAGGTCACCGCACGCCGTGAGCGCGCCACGATCCGCGAACAGCTCTGTCGCCAGAGACCACCGACGATGCGTCTCGAGGTACTGCGAGGGCGTCCGCGCATCACCGGCCGCCGCGTCGAGCAGCCTGTCGACAGCGAGGTACCCGCCGTCCTCGGCCTGCCACAACAACCGGTGCGCGAGCTCATGCCCGATCACCGCCGTCAGCTCGTCCTCGTCCAGCCGATCGAGCAACGGCCCCTGGAAGAGAATGACCGGTCTGACCTGGTGAATGTACGCCGCGTTGGGCTCCCCACTCACCTGGAAATAGTCGATCTCCTCATCGAGCTCCAGCGCTCGCGCCGCCCGCTGTCCGGCCCGGAACACCGACGGATGGGCGTCCGGCTCCAATCGGTACGCGTTCCGCAACAGCACGTCGTCGAGCGAGCCCTCCGGCTCACCGTGCAACGCCGCCCACGCGCGCTCGTCCTGACGGCGCACGACCGCCAGGACAGCTCGGTGATACCCAAGGACGGACAACATGCCGGCAACCATAACCACCCCGACCGACGAAAACGTGTGCCAAGGACAGGTCAGTCGGGTGCTGGACGGCAGACGCCGTTGGCCGCCGCGCTGGCTGCCAGGGCTGCGGCTGCCGGGTTGCCGGACACCGCGGCGGGGTCCGTGCGAGTGGTGTGCCGGCCGATCGGTACGACCATCGGCGTGCCGGCGACCGGGTCGGGGACGACCTTGACGGCCAGGCCGAAGACGTCCTGGACCACGTCCTCGGTGATCACCTCCGCGGGGTTGCCCTCGGCAACGATATCGCCGTCCTTCATCGCGATCAGATGGTCGCCGAACCGGCAGGCCTGGTTGAGGTCGTGCAGCACGAGCACGATCGTCCGGTCGTCGGACTTGTTCAGGTCGACGAGCAGATCGAGCACCTCGAACTGGTGCGTCAGGTCCAGGAACGTCGTCGGCTCGTCCAGCAGCAGGATGTCGGTCTCCTGCGCCAGCGCCATCGCGATCCAGACCCGCTGCCGCTGACCGCCGGACAGCTCGTCGATCGGCCGGTCCGCGATCGACAGGACGTCGGTCGACGTCATCGCCTCCGCGACGGCTTCGTCGTCGGCTTTCGACCATTGCCGGATCCATCGCGTCCGCGGGTACCGCCCGCGGCCGACGAGATCCGCGACCGTGATCCCCTCCGGTGCGGTCGGCGACTGCGGAAGCAGGCCGAGCTTGGTCGCCACCTCGCGCGTCGGGATCTGCTGGATGCTCTTGCCGTCCAGCAGCACGGTCCCGCGCGACGGCTTCAGCAAGCGCGCCAGCGTCTTCAGCAACGTCGACTTGCCACACGCGTTGGCGCCGACGATGACGGTGATCTTCCCGGTCGGGATCCGCACCGACAGGTCGTGGATGATCTCCCGCTGGTCGTACCCGACCGCAAGACCGTCGGCAGCCAAGCTGTGTTCCACACCGTTCTCCATCTCTCAGCCACCACTTCCGACACGGTTGGCCCGGGCCAGCAGGAACATCAGGTACGGCGCACCCACCACGCCGGTCACCACGCCGACCGGCAACTGCGTGTCGCCGAACGCGTGCTGGGCAACAAGATCCGACAACGCCACCACGAGCGCCCCGAGCAGCCCGGACGCGATCATCGCCGGCCCTGGCGAGCGGGTCAGCCGCCTCGCGATCGGCGGCGCCACGAACGCCACGAACCCGATCGGCCCCGCCGCCGCAGTAGCCACCGCAGCGAGCAGTACCGCGATCACGATCAGCCCGAGCCGCGACACCTCCACCCGCAACCCCAGCCCGTACGCCGTCTCGTCGCCGAGCTGCAGGATCCGCAGCTGCTGCACGAGGAACAGCAGGAACGGCAGCAGCACGACGAACGTGATCGCCAGCGACCGTACGTTCGACCAATCCCGCCCGTTCAGACTCCCGGTCAACCAGATCAGCGCCTGCTGAGCGATCTCCACCCGCGCCTTCGTCAACAGGTACGACGTGATGCTGGTGGCGATCGCACCGATCCCGATGCCGATCAGGATCAGCCGGTAACTCGACACCCCGTGCCGCCAGGCGAGCACGTACATCAGGAACGCCGTCAGCACCGCACCGACGATCGCCGACACCGACACCGCGACCCCGGTCAAGCCGAGCGTCACGATCGCGAATACCGCGAACGCGCTCGCGCCGTACGTCACACCGATGATGTCCGGGCTGGCCAGCGGGTTGCGGGCGATGCTCTGGAAGATCGTGCCGGACAGGCCCAGCGCCGTACCGACGAGGAGGCCGGTGAGTGCCCTGGGCAACCGAAGCGTGTTGACGATGAACTCGGTCGCGTGGTCGCCGCCGCCGAACAGCGTCTTGACCACGTCGGTGACCGGGATCTTGAAATCACCCAGCGACAACGAGACACAGAAGGTCGCGAACACCGCGACGGCCAACGCGACGATGACGACGAGTGAACGGGTCTGCCGAGCGGCGCGCGCCCGGGCAACGATCTGAACTGCCTCAGCCGTCACAGGTCCGCCAGCTTCCGTCGGCGTACCAGGATGATGAAGAAGGGCGCACCCAGGACCGCGGTCACGATGCCGACCTGGAGCTCACCGGGTTGCGCGACCACCCGGCCGATCACGTCCGAACCGAGCAGCAGGATCGGCGCGAGCAGCATCGAATACGGCAGGATCCAGCGGTAATCCGGACCGGTCACCAGCCGCGCGACATGCGGGATGGTCAGCCCGACGAACCCGATCGGCCCCGCCGCTGCGGTCGCTGCTCCACACAGCAGTACGACGACCACCGCGACGAACAACCTCGCCAGTCCGACTCGCTGGCCAAGCGACTTCGCCACGTCGTCCCCCAGCGACATCGCGTTCAGCACCCGCCCGCAGAACAGCGACAGCACGATCCCGACCAGGATGAACGGCGCCACCTGCGCCGCGACGTCCGAACCGCGCCCCGCGAACGATCCGACTGACCAGAACCGGAACTGGTCGAACGTGTCGACGTCACCGATCAGCACAGCCGTCGTCAACGACCCGAGCATCGCCGTCAGCGCCGCACCCGCCAGCGCGAGCTTCACCGGCGTCGCACCCTCGCGCCCGAGCGACCCGAGGAAATAGACGACGACGGATGCTGCGGCCGCGCCGGCGAAGGCAAGCCAGACGTACGACGTCAGCGTCGACAACCCGAACCAGTAGATGCCCCCGACAACGAACAGGGCAGCGCCACCGTTGACGCCGAGGATGCCGGGGTCGGCCAGCGGGTTGCGGGTCACGCCCTGCATCAACGCCCCCGACAACCCGAGCGCCGCACCGACCATGAGCCCGATCAGAGTCCGCGGCACGCGCAGCGAGTGGACGATCACGTGATCGGTGTTCGACTCGTCGTAGTGACGCAGGGCATCGATCACCGTCGACAGCGGGATCTGCTTCGACCCGACCGCGATGCTGAGCAGGATCACCAGGATCAGCAGGACGACGCACCCGATCAGTCCGAGGACGAGCGTGGTCCGCCGGGCCCGCCGCCGAGGACGCGGAGAAGCGGCTGCCAGGTCGGGGTCGGCGGAGACGACGGCACTAGGCGGTGGCATTGGACTTTCGGGATCCTCTTAGGTAAGGCTAACCTCTGGGTGCTTCACCATAACCCGGCCGCCCTCGGGTGCGCACACTGCGCCTCCCCCTGCGAAGTTTATGGAGAAACCACAGTATGACGACTGTGCTCGAGCGACCGATCGAGTTCGACTCGCTCCTGGCCACCGTGGCGGCCGTCGAGGACCTGAGCCCGCACCTGCGCCGCGTGACGTTCGTCGCACCGAGGATCGCCGAGGCGGTCACAGCCGGCCCTGACCAGCGGATCAAGGTCCTGCTCGCGCCGCCGAACGGCACCGCGATCAAGCTGCCGTCCGGACCCGAGTGGTACGCCGAATGGTGCGCGCAGCCCGTCGACGAGCGTTTCATCATGCGGACGTACACCGTGCGCGCACTCCGGCCGGAGGTCGCCGAACTCGACGTCGAGTTCGTCCTGCACGGGGTCAACGGGCCGGCGTCGGCGTGGGTCAGCCAGGCCCGGGTCGGCGACGCCGTCGGTCTGCTGCTGCCGTTCGCGGTCGACACCACGAGCATCAAGGGACTGCTGCACTCCGGCGTCGACTACGTGCCGCCGGCAAGCAGCGTGCGTCGGATCCTGGTCGCGGACGAGACCGCGCTTCCGGCGGTGGCCGGCATCCTCGAGGAGCTGCCGGCCGACGTACATGCGACCGTGTTCATCGCCGTACCTGATGCTGCTGACGTGCGGCCGCTGCCGGGGAATGCTGACATCACCTGGGTCGCCGACGGATCGTTGCTGGAGGCACTCAAGTCGGCGACGCTGCCGTTCGACGCGGACTACTCCTGGGTCGCCGGCGAGTCCTCGATGATCAAGTCGGTACGCCGCCACCTGGTCAATGTCGTCGGGATGCCGAAGACGTCGATCTCGTTCCAGGGCTACTGGAAGCGCGGCGAAGCCCACTGCTGAAGATCCGGGAGAGCCGGAGGGCAGTGTTGAATTCCTTCCCCACCCCACCGCCCCGGTCGGCCCAGCCCTCCCGGAAGTCTTCAGCTAGGACGGGTTCTCCGCGTGGGTCAGCGTCTCCCACGCGACGAACAGGTTGTTCGAACCCGCCGGGCGACGGGACTCGGTCAGCGCCTGGGTGTTCGACATCGCGATCCCCAGCCGGGTGTGCAGCGCGTTGTAGCCGACCTCGGTGATCGGGCCGAGGCCGCGGTTCACCGTGCCGTTGCAGAGCCAGGACGGCACCGGCTCCAGGTTGCGCTCCCAGCGGGACTGGAACCCGAGCGCCTGGCGGAGCCGCTCACCGAACTCCGGGTACATGTCGATGCCCTGGATCCGCGCGGTCTCCAGCACATGCGAGATCGACGAGATGCCGTAGCCGGTGTGGGTGAAGTCGCGGCAGGTCTCCTGAGTCAAGCCTGTCACGAATGTCCCCTGGCCCTGCCAGTAGCTGACGATCTTGTCGCGGGTGTTGAGGTTCTGGCTCGGCACCGTCTTCGGCAGCGCGCCGTCGGACTCCAGGTAGACGTACGCCGGAACGCGCAGCCGGTACAGCGAGATCGCCTTGTCGTAGATGGTCCTGTCCTCGAGGAACACACCGATGCCCTGGAGGGCCTCGGTCATGCTCAACTCCCAGTTCCCGTTGGAGTTCGAGCCGTTGATCATCTCCGGCACATAGACATTGCGCAGCATGGTCGCGAACCGGCCCGAGTTCGGCCAGTTGCCGTAGACGTGCTTGATGATCTCCGCAGCCTTCGGCCACGAGGAGGCGGACCAGGCCGTCTGCAGCGGTGCGTTGCTGTTGGTGTGGTCCGTGATCGTCGCCGACCACGCGTCCATCAACTGGATCGACTTCTGCGCGTACCGGTCGTCACGCGTCAGGTACCAGAGCAGAGCATCCGTGTACGCCGCGATGGCGTCCTCGCGCTCGTCGGTGCAGCCGAGGTTCGGGTTCGAGTACGGGCCGCATTCGACCACCGCTCGCGGTTTCGGGGTACGGGAGAGGGATGCGTACGTGCTGCTCTTGGCCTGATTGAACGCGTTGGTCCACGGCTGCGCGCCGGCCTGCACCTTGGCCCGGACGAAGTCGAGTTGAGCCACGCTCACACCGACACCGGGATGGGTGAACGTGGCCGGTGCATCCTCCGTCGCCGGAGCGTTCGAGGACGCGACTGCGGGGCTGCTGAGGGTCCCGGCAACCAGCGCAGCACAGGCTGCGGCCAGGACCAAGGGTTTCTTTCTCATGGGCGGTGTCCTGTCTTTCGGGGCGGTGGACACGTGCGCTTCCCCCACTAGCGCAGGGTCTTTGCGAAAGTGTTGACGACGTGAAGCAAGGGCGTCAACACCCCAGCCGGAACGGAACAGGCGGCCAGGTTTTCCCAGCTCAGTGGAACAAAGTGAGAGTTTGTCCCACCACTAGTGACCGCGCTGGCTGGTGATCTTCTCGACGACGATGCTCGTCGCGTACCGCGTCGTACCCGGCGGCTCGACGTCGGTCCAGCCGCCGGTGTACTTCCGCGCGACCGCCTGCTCCAGCACCAACTCCGGATCCGGCACCAGATCATCGATCCGGCCACGCAGCTCGACGTAGTACGTCGGCCGAGCCGGGTCGACGACGACCAGCGAGATCGCCGGGTTGCGCTGCAGGTTCCGCAGCTTCTGCCGTCCGTCGACCAGGCTGATGCGCACCCGCTCGCCGTCCCAGAGGAACCACAGTGGCGTCACCTGCGGCTCGCCGCGCCCGCCGATCGTCCCGACCATCGCGATCGCCTTCGAGGACAGCAGGTCGTGAAACTCGCTCGGAATCTCCACGGGCTCAGTTGAGGGCGAACTCGCCGGCGTGCACGCCGGCGGCGTCCAACAGCGCCGCAGCCGTGACTGCGCCGATGCCGCCGAGCGGTTGGGCGCGGACGACGGCGCGTGCGTTCGCGCCGTCGAAGACCATCGTGAGCTGGATCGCCAGCGTCGACGGATCCTCGGCGCCGGCCTTCACCAGCTCGCGGTGGAAGAAGTCGGTGAGCTGCTGCTTGAAGTGCCGCGCCACCACCGACCCGGGGTGCTCCGGATTCTTCAGCTCCACCGCTGTACTCACGTACGGGCAGCCGAGGTAGTTGCCTGAAGCAACCAGCTCGTCCTGACGCTCGAACACGGTGAGGATCCGTTCCCGCGGCGACCGGTCATCCTCGGGCCCCGGGTGCAGCAACAGCTGGTAGGCCGGGCCGCGGCTGGCGAGACTCTCCGCGATCAGCTCGTCCTTCGACCGGAACAGCTGATACATCGACTTCTTCGACACCCCGGCCGCCTTGCAGAGCGCGTCCACTCCGATGTTCACGCCGTCGCGGTAGAAGAGTTCCCCCGCGGCGTCCAGCAGTCGCTCACGGGGTGTCGCCGAAGTGCTCATGGAACGAGGGTACCGCTTGGATTTGAAAACGGAAACCGATCGGTTTACTGTGAGCGAAACAGATCGGTTTCCTCTCAAGGAGTTTCAGATGACCACACTCGAAGGCGCCGTTGTCCTCGTCACCGGCGGGCAGCGCGGCATCGGCAAGGCCCTCGTCGACGACCTGCTGAACCGCGGCGCCGCCAAGATCTACGCGACGGCTCGTACGCCGAAGCCGAGCACCGATCCGCGCGTCGTACCGCTGCCGCTCGAGGTCACCGACCAGGACTCGATCGACGCCCTGGCCGCGGCCGCCCCGGACGTCACGATCCTGATCAACAACGCCGGCGCCGGCTCGCCGGACACCTACCTGGACAGCTCGATCGAGGACGTCCGCGCGGTCTTCGACGCGAACTTCTTCGGCCCGCTGCAGCTCACCAAAGCATTCGTCCCGATCATCGAGCGCAACGGCGGCGGCCACATCCTCAACGCCCACTCGGCCCTGTCCTGGGTCGGCCGGCACGGTGCGTACTCCGCGACCAAGGCGGCGTTCTGGCTGCAGTCCAACGCGATCCGCCTCGAGCTGCTCAACCGCGGCATCGGCGTCACCGGCCTGCACATGGGGTACGTCGACACCGATATGGCCTCCGGGGTCACCGCCCCGAAGTCCCGCCCCGAGGACATCGCCAAGCAGGCCCTCGACGGCATCGAGTCCGGCGCTCACGAGGTCCTCGCCGACGACACCGCCCGCGGCGCCAAGGCCGCGATCTCCGGCGACCTGACCGCCGTCTATCCCGAACTCGCGGACGTCAGCCACTGACCAACCCGGGGTCGCCGACGGGTCGCACGCTCCACGCGACCCGTCGCGGTCGTCCTCAGACCGGTTGGTCAGTGTCCGAGATCCAGACGTCCCGGTCTCTGGCGTACTCCATCGCACCCGCGATCCCGTCGGCGACGTCCGCACCGAGTTCACGCTCGACGACGTGCAGCGCGAGATCGATTCCGCAGGTGATTCCACCGGCCGTGACGAGGGTGCCGTCGTCGACGACCCGGTTGGTCTTCAGGTCAGCGCCGAACGCCTCCAACTCCGCCCATGCACCGCGGTTCGTCGTGGCCGGACGCCCCTTCACCAGCCCGGCCTCGGCGAGCAGCATCGAGCCGGTGCACACCGAGCCGATCCACTGCAGCGAGGGCGCCAACGCGGCGATCCGCTCCGGCATCACACCACGCCGAGCCTCGGCCCACGCGCCCTTCTCCGCCCGGTTCATCCACCCGCCGCCCGGAACGAAGAGCGCATCGGGCTGCCCCAGGCCTTCCGGCGCCTTGAACTGCAGGCCGTGCAGCCCGGTCACGTCGGCCGGCCCGTCCAGCCCGACGAGCGCCAGCTCGAACTGAGGCCGCCGCGCCGCGTGACTCCAGACCTCGAACGGCCCCATCACATCCATCTCGTCCACACCGTCGAACACCAGGATCTCGATTCGCATACCCCCACCCAACCGGCGCGGCGGCGAGCGCGGCCAGTGGCCACGACGCCGCTGTTCGCAAGGATCTGGCCATCATCCTCAGACCAGGACGTCGGTGGCCTTGTGCTTGCGGTCGACGCCCTCGACGAAGATCACCACACCGTCGGAGTTCTCGGTCCGCAACGGCAGGATCTCGCGGTAGTCGGGCGACTCGTACCAGTCCCGTAGGTGGTCGTAGTCCGGGAACTCGATCACGATCGGCGTCCCTTCCCACTCCCCCTCGATCTGCTCGGGCTTCGCCCCGTGGACGAGGAAGTAACCGTCGTACGGCGCGAGCGTCTCGTCGATTCGCTCGAGGTACTCGACGATGTCCGCGCCCATCCGGACGTTGCGCAGGTAAGCGATCGCGTAAGCCTTCATTCTCCGTGTCATGGCTCCAGCCTTGACCACGGGGAGAATTCGCACGATTAC
Organism: Kribbella pratensis; assembly: GCF_004365355.1. Taxonomy (GTDB): domain Bacteria; phylum Actinomycetota; class Actinomycetes; order Propionibacteriales; family Kribbellaceae; genus Kribbella. The sequence goes on from NZ_SODP01000004.1 coordinate 459,841, forward strand.
CTCTGACGTCATCAGGAGGCCTTGATCTGCTCCCGACGTACCGTAGATGCCATGTCAGTCACAGGGGGACCGCCTTCCACCCACGCGGAGGAGGTGGAGGACGAGCGGCTCGGGCCGTACCGGTTGATCCGGCGGCTGGGCCAGGGCGGCATGGGAGTCGTCTACCTCGCCGAAGGCCCTGAGCACCAGGAGGTCGCGGTCAAGGTACTGCGGCCGCACGTCGCTCACGACCCGATCGCCCGGGCCCGGTTGCAGCGCGAGGCGACCACGCTGCAGAAGGTGGACCACCCCGGTGTGGCCGGCATCCTCGACCACGACCTGGAGGCCGAGCGACCCTACCTGGTGACGCGTTTCGTGCCGGGACGGCCGCTGGACGAGCAGGTGGACGAGCGCGGCCCGCTGACTCCCCGCAAGTGGTTGCCGCTGGCCGGCTGCCTGGCCGAGTCGCTGCAGGCGATCCACGCGGTCGGCGTGATCCACCGCGACCTGAAGCCCGGCAACGTGATGATGTTCAACGGCAAGCCGGTGATGATCGACTTCGGCATCGCCCAGGCCGCCGACGACCTGCGACTCACCCAGACCGGTCTGGTGATCGGTACGCCGGGCTATCTGGCGCCCGAACTCATCGAGGGCGAGATGGTGTCGCAGTCTGCGGACTGGTGGGGCTGGGCGGCCACTGTGGCGTTCGCTGCGACTGGACGCCGGCCTTTCGGCAAGGGTCCGTTCGAGGCGGTGCTGGCGCGCGTGCACTCCGGTCAGGCTGACCTGGAGGGTCTGGACCCGCGACTGAAGCCACTGCTCGCCGCGGCGCTCTCTCCGAGCAAGGCCGACCGGCCGACGCAGGAAGAGATCATGAACGGTCTCACCCGGTACTCCGAAGGTCGTGACGCGCTCCTGCCCCGCGAGACGCCTACGGTCGCTGCCGTACCGCCGACCCGGCTCGTGACGAAGCTCCTGCCGACGGAAGAAGAGTCTGGCGGACCTACACCTACTGAGGTGGCTCAGCTTGTGCCGCCGGTGATCCCACCGCTGTCCGCCTTCACTCCGATCCGCGACAAGCTCCGGGACGCTACGGCGAAGAAGCCAGCCGCCGGCGTGCCACCGCATCCGGCGACGTACAGCCCGGCGCCCAACGCAGCTGCTCCCGCTGGGATGCCGTTGCCGTACCAGAGCGGTCCACCGGCGCCGTACGCACAGCCGTACTCACAGCCCTACCCGCAGCCGTACCAGCAGGCTGGTCCGCCGGCGACCGTTCAGCCCGCTCAGCCCGCTCAACCCGCTCAACCCGTGCAGCCTGCGCAGCCCGCCAAGGCCCCGCCGACCGGTCGGCGTACCGCGGTCATCGTCGGCTTCATGGTCGCCCTGACCGGTCTGATCGCGCTGACGCCTCTGGTCGGCTCAGCGGTCGCCGTCCTACTGCTCGTGCTCGCACGTACGGTCGACCGTTCGAGTACGGCGTTGATGCGGCGCCGTCAGGTCCGCGGACGCTCCGGCAAGTCCGATGGCGTGATCGCAGCAGCCGCCAGTCCGCTGCAGCTAGCGATGGCTGCGCTGATCACGCTGCCCTGCTTGATCCTTCCGCTGATCATGGCGGTGGTCATCGGCGGCATCGTCACCGCCGTGGCCGCCACGACGTATGACATCAACTGGCAGCCGCTGTCGGCGGTCGGCTTCGGCAGCGCCGCGCTAACGGCGCTCTTCACTGCCTGGTGGGGTCCCGGTGGCAGCTCGCTGCGTCGAGGCGCCCACATCGCCGCACGGAACACGTTCCGCGCGCACTGGCTCTCCGCGCTGATGGCCGTCGTACTGCTGGCGATCGGCGGCATCACGTTCTACCAGGCCACCCAGGGCGCCGGCGCGGAATGGGCACGCACTCCGATCGAGACGCCGAACATCGACCGTCCGACGGTGGGAGATCTGCGCAACGCACCGTTCATCCGGGACCTCCCCATCATCGGAAACTGACGACGGGGAGGTCGGCCGGCGTTACAGCTGAACGATCTGGCTGCGCTCGGGGCCGACGCCGATCGCGGAGATCCGAGCGCCGCTGAGCGACTCGACCGCGCGGACGTAGGACTGCGCTTCCTTCGGCAGGTCCTCGAATGTGCGGCAGCCGGTGATGTCGTCGGACCAGCCGTCGAACTCCTCGTAGACCGGGACCGCGTGGTGGAAGTCGGTCTGGGTCATCGGCATCTCGTCGTTCCGGACGCCGTTCACGTCGTACGCGACGCAGACCGGGATCTTCTCGCGACCGGTGAGGGTGTCGAGCTTGGTGAGCACGAAGTCCGAGACGCCGTTCACGCGGGCGGCGTACCGGGCGATGACCGAGTCGTACCAACCACAGCGACGCGGGCGGCCGGTCGTCGTACCGAACTCGGCGCCCTGCTGGCGCAGCCACTCGCCGTCCGCGTCCAGCAGCTCGGTCGGGAACGGGCCCTCGCCGACGCGGGTCGTGTACGCCTTCACGACGGCCATCACCCGGTCGATGCGGGTCGGCGGGATGCCGGTGCCGGTGCAGGCGCCCGCGGAGATCGCGTTCGACGAGGTGACGAACGGGTACGTGCCGTGGTCGACGTCGAGCAGGGTGGCCTGACCGGCCTCCATCAGCACGGTCTTGCCGTCGTCGAGTGCCTTGTTCAGCAGCAGGCTGGTGTCCGCGACCATCGGCCGCAGTCGGTCGGCGTAGGCCAGCAGCTCGTCCAGCACCTCGCGGATCTCGACCGCGCGCCGGTTGTAGACCTTCACCAGCAGCTGGTTCTTCTGCTCCAGCGCGCCGGTGACCTTCTGCTCGAGGATCTTCTCGTCGTACAGGTCCTGGATCCGGATGCCGACCCGGTTCATCTTGTCGGCGTACGTCGGACCGATACCGCGGCCCGTGGTCCCGATCTTCCGGCTGCCGAGGAACCGCTCGGTGACCTTGTCGAGAGTCCGGTTGTACGGCGGGATGACGTGCGCGTTCGCGCTGATCACGAGCCGCGACGTGTCCACCCCGCGCGCCTGCAGCGCGTCGAGCTCCTCGAACAGCACGCTGAGGTCGACCACGACCCCGTTGCCGATCACCGGGGTCACACCCGGTGTGAGGATGCCGCTCGGGAGCAGGTGCAGCGCGTACTTCTCGGATCCGATCACGACCGTGTGGCCGGCGTTGTTGCCGCCGTTGAACTTCACCACGTAGTCGATGACCTCGCCCGTGTTGCCGAGCAGATCGGTCGCCTTGCCTTTGCCCTCATCGCCCCACTGGGCGCCGACGAGCACGATTGCGGGCATCTCAGCCCTCCTCTTCACGCGCCGGCGAACGGCCTCACACCCCGTAACGGCCCGGCACTGGAAACGGTGAAGCCCGGAGACGTTCACCGGACGTTCATCCGGTAACGCATCCAGGCTCTTGCGACCAAAGCCTACCGGAACGCGGGCCCAGCGTTTCGGGCCTGTCCACAATCCCCAATCGACCGTTTCAAGTACTTGTTTCATCAAGTGACGGGTTGCCAATTTGCGTGATCGCGTGCACACTCTTAGTCAGCGGCCCGCCGAAACTGCCGCAGGGGACGGTTCCGGCGGGCCGCTTCCTCGTTCCTCAGCAGCGAAGTCGGTCTACTCGAGGCCCTCCGGGTTCGAGGCAAGCCACTCCTTCACCCGCCGGTCTGCCTCCTCCGGCGAGACGTCCTCGACCTTCGTCAGGATCGCCCAGCGATGCCCGAACGGATCGATCACCGTGCCGAACCGGTCCCCGGTCATGAAGGTCTGCACCTCTTCCACAGACCTCGCGCCGGCCTCGATCGCCTTCGCGTACGTCGCATCCACGTCCGGCACGTAGTGCACCAGTGAGGAGTGCACCCACTCGCCGTTCGGCGCCCGCAGCCCGATCTGCGGCATCTGGTCGCTCAACTGCAGCATCGAGTTACCGAACTTCAGCTCGGCCTGACCGACCCGCCCGTCCGGCATGTCCTGCCGGCTGATCACCTCTGCCCCGAACACCGACCGGTAGAACTCGATCGCCTTCGGCCCGTCCGAGACGGCGAGGTACGGGGTCAGCGAGTGATAACCGTCGGGGATGGGGTTTACCGTGTTCGTCGTCATGACTCTTAGTCAATGGGGTGACCGGCGTCCCGGTCTTGTAAGAAAGCGACAGCCGTGACCCAGCCGCCGGACAGCGAGAAGGGCATCCTGCATCCGCGGGAGCAGGCCCGGCACCGCTCGCTGTACCGCCTCGCACCCGGCCCGGACGCCGGCCGGTTCGTGGAGTGGTACTGGATCGTCGAGTGGGACCTCGACGAGCCCTACACGGCCGAGGTGCTGCCGTTCCCGAGCGTGAACGTGACCTTCGAGCAGCCGGGCGGCGCGTTCGTGAACGGGGTCTGCACACGCAAGTTCGAGCGTGAGCTGGTGGGTCGCGGCCGCGCCTTCGGAGTGAAGTTCTGGGCCGGCGGCTTCGGGGCGATCACCGGTCTCGACGTCGGCTCGTTCCGCGACGAAGTCCTGCCGTTGACCGATGTCTTCCCCGACGGCAATCGGCTCGCGGACCTCATGTTCACGGCCGAGTCCGACGAACGACGCCGCGCCGTGTTCGAGGCGTTTCTGCGTGACCACCTCGCGCCACCGGATCCGTCGTACGAGTTGGTGCGGGAGATCGTCACGACGATCGCGTCCGACCGGTCGATGACCCGCGTGGATGAGATCACCGAGCGCTTCGACGTACCGATCCGGACTCTGCAGCGGCTGTTCCGGCGGTACGTCGGTGTGGGGCCGAAGTGGATCTTGCGGCGCTATCGGCTGCACGACGGCGCCGAGCTACTGGCGCAGGGCGAAGCGACCGAGCTGGCGGAGCTCTCCGCGTCCCTCGGCTACTTCGACCAGGCGCACTTCTCGAAGGAGTTCAAGCAGCAGATCGGTCTCACGCCGGCGGAGTACGCCACAAGGGCCGCCGCCGAACGCCAGATCACCTACCGCTGAGCTTCACCGTCATCGCCATCAACGTTGCCGTCACCGCCGCTGCGAGCGCGACGACGAAGCCGGACTGCGCACTGTGCCCGTCGACGACCCAGCCGGCGAATGCGGAGCCCAGTGCGATGCCCGCTGCGCCGCCTGAGTTCAGCCAGGTGAATGCCTGGGTCAGGATCGCAGGGTGGACAGTCGACTCGGTCAACACCGCGGACAGGGTCTGGAACGGTGCAATCGCCAAGCCAGGAAGCGCTAACGCGAGAGCTGCGGTCAGTGGGGTGTGCGCTGCGATCAAGGGCACGCAGCTGATGGTCAGCCAGACGAATGCGATGACGAACTGGGTCTCCGGAGCAGTCCGCCAGCGACGTGCGCCGTACACGAGTCCGGCGAACAGGCTCACCAGGCTGGTGATGCTGTAGAGCGGTCCGGCCAGGCCCGGCGTACCTCTCGAGACTGCGAAGGCCGTGACGGACACCTGCATGCTGCCGAAGAACAGGCCGATGCCGATGTTCGTACCGACGAGGCCGGCGAATCGCTTGTGTAGTAGGTGTTTCGCGCTCTGGTGTTCACCAGGTGCGGTCGGCGGCGGCGCCGTACCTCGTTGCATCGCCAGGAGGAGGCCGCCGACCAGCAGGAGACTCGTCGCGAGGATCGAGCCAGCTGCCGGGCTGGTGGACGAGCTGACGACGCCAACCAGCCCTGGGCCGACCATGAACGCGATGCCGACGCTCAGTGCCTCTAACGCGAACGCCGACGAGAGCAGTGGGGTGTCGCGGAGCGCGTACGACCACCGGGCCGCTGTCTGTGCACTCACCTGCGGGAGCGATCCGCCGGCCAGCACGCCGGCGACAGCAAGTGACCAGAGCGACGCGTCGAAGACAGTGAGACTGATGAGCAGAGCCATCGCCGTCGCGTGGGCGAGCAGCGTGACAGGCAACATCCGGGTCTGACCGAAACGGTCGATCAGCCGCGCGACCTGCGGTCCGGCGACCGCCTCGGCGACGGCGAAGCCGCCGGTGACGCTGCCGGCCGCGGCGTACGAGCCGGTCGATCCGTGGACCAGCCAGACGACGCCGAGGCCGGTCATAGCGATCCCGATCCTTGCCGGGGCCGCTGCCAGGTAGAACTTCCACGCGCCAGGGGTACGCAGTACCGCCGTGTAAGTGGGCGTGCCTATCCGTCCGGTGAGAGCCGGCACGGTGTGACCTTCCGCTGCCCGGAGGGGCGGGGGACTCGACCGTGGGCGTCCAGCTTCGCCGGTCTGTCCGTCCGCCTAGAACCGTCCATGTTCGGCAAGAAGCGGGGACGCTCGCCGCTTGCCGGCACTGTCAACGGGCATTCATTGGTTCAGGTTGACCGGAACATCGTACCGTCCTCGAGCACCGGCACGCTCGTACTCTGATCCACCTCTGCCGCGATCGCGACGTCCTCCGGATAGCCGTACTGCGTGAGCTCGCGACCACCGGCGCATTCGTGCAAGAGTTTGGGCAGCTCGTCGGCAACCGCGTCATACGCCGCGACTGCCGCTCGCGCCTCCGGGGACAGGCCGTCCTGGTCGAGCGCGCTCAAGAACCCGCCGGCTCCCCATAGATCCTCGACGGCCGGCCGAAGCGATCCGTCGGACCACCGCTCCCCGGCCGCGATCGCAACAACCCGTTGGTCGGGGCCCTGCTCTCTGACCCAGTCCGCGGCCGCTCGGCGGTTACGCAACGACACCGCGATCACCGTCGCACCGCCGTCACTGAGCTGCTTGGCGATCGTGGATCCGTTCGGCGACGGCAGCACCAACCTGTTGACACCTTGCGAGTTCCGAATCGTCACCGGCGACAGACTCACGTCACCCGGCCGGGCCTCGGACCGCCCCACCGCCAGCTTCGCGCTCCATCGCTCGGCATAAGCGACGGCCGACTGGTCACGCCACTGATAGGGGTAAACCGCGATCCCGAGATCGGCCGCGACTGTCACCGCTGTGGTGAACGACAAGACGTCCACCACAGCAACGATGTCCCCGGCAACCACCTCGGCTCCGACGGGTCCCCAGTCGAACCCGACACTGAAGCCGTTCTGTGCATATGGGCCAGCCACCCGACGGATCATGCCGTCGGGCAGCCGCCCCGACAAGCAGGTTTCAGCTCAGGGCGTCGGCAGCAGCGGGTGACGAGTCGCGCAGGAACGTGGCGCAACGCTCGGCCTCGTCCTTCTCGTCGATGAGCGCGGCCGCCTTGCCCAGCGCCGCCAGTGCGCGCAGGAACCCGCGGTTCGGCTCGTGCTCCCACGGCACCGGTCCGTGCCCCTTCCAGCCGTTCCGCCGGAGCAGGTCCAGCGCGCGGTGGTAGCCGGTCCGCGCGTACGCGTACCCCTCGATGGTCCGGCCGTCCGCCAAGGCACCCTCGGCGAGCACGGCCCAGGCCAGCGACGACGTCGGGTACCTGGCGGCGACGTCGGCCGGAGCGGCCCCGTCGGCGAGTTCCGCCGCGGCCGGGTCGACCGGTAGTAGTGTCTCGGGTGGGCCTGAGAGCAGATTGTTCAATTCCATAAGCACATCTTCGCCGATCACGCAGCCGTACCGGCACGTGACCGTCTGACGAAATCTGTTGACCGTTCACCCACCGGCCACGGATGCTTGAGACCCTGCGTCAAACCGCCGTGGTTCCCAGCTACGGCCGGAAGGAGGCACCGGATGAGCGTCATAGTCCTGAACGCGTCGTACGAACCGCTGCACACCGTCTCGATCCAGCACGCCATCCGGATGCTGGTGCGTGAGGTCGCAGTGGTCGAAGAGGCGCACGGAGAGCGAACTATCGGCCCCTTCCCGGTCCCTCGTGTCCTGCGCCTGGTCCGCTACGTCGTCACGCATTGGCGCTACGCAGCCGGCCGGATGAAGTACAGCAAGCACGGCGTCCTCCGCCGGGACAAGTTCCGCTGCGCGTACTGCGGCCTCGAGAACGCCGACACCATGGACCATGTCCAACCCAGATCCAGGGGCGGCCGCACCGAGTGGCTGAACGCCGTGGCCGCCCATGCCTCGTGCAACGAGCGGAAAGGCAACCGCACCCCGTCCGAGGCCAACATGCCGCTCCTCTGGCAACCCTGGGTACCAACCCGCGCCGAGCTCGTCATAGACAGATGACGAGCTTTTTTCATGCCCGCGGAGCGGTGCCGGGCTAGAGGTCCTGGACGCCCTGTGCGGGTCGGCTACATCGAGCCGAATGTGTGGGTCCGGCACGAGTTCTCCACAGGATGAAAGTTGGTGGTCTGCGGGAGGGTGGATCGCGGCAGTTTCTAGGGCATGAATCCTCAACTTGCTGTGATGGCGTCGATCCGGGGTGGTGTGTTCACCCGGGCCGACGCGCGTGCCTGTGGTTATCCCGACGCTGACATCGACTCGTTGCTGGACACCGGCTGCTGGCGCCGGATCCGGCGCGGGACGTATGCCGCCCAACGTTCGCTCATGCTCGTGACCGACGAGGTTCTGCACCTGCGGAAGGTGTATCGCGTCCTCCGCGCCGGCGGTCCCAACGTGTTCGCGAGCCACCAATCGGCCGCGGCCCTGCACGCCTTACCTGTCTGGGGTCTCGACCTGACGCGCGTCCATGTGACAGCTCCCGACGGGCGGTCCGGCCGAATACGCGGCGGTGTCCATCGCCACATCCGCGATCCCGTCGGCTCGGGCCTTCAACTGTGGAATGGGCTGCGCATGGCCTCACCCGCCCGCGCGGTCGCCGAGGTGGCCGCCACCGCGCCACCGGCGTCTGCGGTCGTGCTCGCCGACGCCGCCCTGTACGCCGGTCTTGTCAGCAAGCGCACGCTGAAACACGCGGTGTCCTCGCTCGACCACGGCAACAAACGTGCGCTCAAGGTCCTGGACCAACTCACGGGTGCAGCCTCGATCGCCGAGTCCCGCCTGCGCCTGATCCTCGCCACCGCAGGCCTGCCGACCCCCAGCCCATCACTACCCCCACAAGCCGACGACCCGGACTTCCCGGCCGAAGGACTCTGGTTCCCCGAGGAACGCACGGTCGTCGACTTCGAGGCCCGTTTCCCCTTCTGGTGCGAGGAATTCGAGCCCTCCGTCGAGGAACCACTCCCCGAACCACGAGCAGCCGATCCCGACGGACCGCAACCCGTGGAGCACTGCCGGATCGCCTGGGCAGACCTCGACGACCCACCGACCGTGGCCGACCGCATCCGAACCACGTTCACCCGAGCAGCCCGCCGCACCGGCATCCGCCAGTTCGACCTGGCCCGAGCCCGGATGTGACAGAAGGGCCCACCGCCGCATGCAGTCCACGCGGTGGTGAGCCCTTCGACAGATCCCTTTGAGGAGGACCCAGATGACGTCAGCCGTTCAGCGACGTACCCGTCGAGCGAAGGCTCTCGCAAGCCTCGCCGACGCGGTTCGCCATACCCTCTTCGCCCGCCTTGCCCCAGGCGCGCGGGTCGTAGGCCTTCTTGTTTCCGACCTCGCCGTCCACCTTCAGCACACCGTCGTAGTTCTTGAACATGTGCGCCGCCACCGGCCGGGTGAACGCGTACTGCGTGTCGGTGTCGACGTTCATCTTGATGACACCGTGGTCGACCGCGGCCCGGATCTCCTCGAGCGTCGAGCCGGAACCACCGTGGAAGACCAGGTCGAACGGACGCTCCTTGCCGACCTTGGCGCCGACCTGCTCCTGGATCTCCGCCAGGATCTCCGGCCGCAGCTTGACCGCACCCGGCTTGTAGACGCCGTGCACGTTGCCGAAGGTCAGCGCGGTCAGGTAGCGGCCGTTCTCACCGGTGCCGAGCGCCTCGACCGTGGCCAGACCGTCCTCGACCGTGGTGTAGAGCTTCTCGTTGATCTCGTTGGCGACGCCGTCCTCCTCGCCACCGACCACGCCGACCTCGATCTCCAGGACGATCTTCGCCGCGGCCGTCTTGGCCAGCAGCTCCTTGGCGATCTCCAGGTTCTCGGTCAGCGGCACCGCCGAGCCGTCCCACATGTGCGACTGGAACAGCGGGTTCTCGCCTCGCGCGACGCGCTCGGCGGAGATCTCCAGCAGCGGCCGGACGAAGCCCTTGAGCTTGTCCTTCGGGCAGTGGTCGGTGTGCAGCGCGATGTTCACCGGGTAGTTCTTGGCGACCTCGTGCGCGTACGCCGCCAGCGCGACCGCACCGCTCACCATGTTCTTCACGGTCGGACCGGACAGGTACTCCGCACCGCCGGTGGAGACCTGGATGATGCCGTCCGAGCCCGCCTCGGCGAAACCGCGGATCGCGGCGTTCAGCGTCTGCGAGGAGCTGACATTGATGGCCGGGTAGGCGAAGCGGTTCTGCTTGGCCTTATCCAGCATCTGGGCGTAGACCTCAGGGGTTGCAATAGGCATGTCTCGCGGTACTCCTCACAACACAGTTCTTGTGGGTTCGGCTCCAGTATTGCCGCCTGGCACTTCGTCGTGACCAGCGGCCTGCCTGCCGGGCCGGCCCGGTGGCCGGGGAGCGATCGGCAGGGAGGTAGACCAGTTGATGAACAGGACCGATCCAGTTCGTTGCATCCGGATGTCCTCCAGGAGCGGAGGCCGCTCCGGGACCGGTCAGGCGGACCCGGTTCGCGGGCCGCGGGGGGTCAGGGCCATGTGCAGCCGGTAACGGTCGGCGCGGTAGGCCGACCAGGACAGTTCGACGACCTTGCGGCCGGCGAACGTGGTGCGCTCGAGGACCAGCAGGGGTGCCCGCCTGGCCACGCCGAGCACCCGGGCGACATGACCGTCGGCGTTGTCCGCCCGGACGGTCTGCTCACCGGAGGTGACGACAACGTCGTACTCACTGGCAAAGACGTCGTACAGAGTGCCGAGCTCGCGGCCGAGAAGGCCGGGGAAGAGCGCGGACGGGTAGTAGCCGACCTCGTAGGCCATCGGCGACGCGTCGGCCGTGCGCAGCCGCTCGACCCGGATCACCTTGGTGCCCTTGGCGACCCGCAGGCCCTTGGCAGTCTCGTCGGAGGCCTCGATCTCGCTGGCCGACAGCACCACGGTCCCGGGCTCGAGGCCACGGGCCCGCATCTCCCGGGAGAACGAGGTCAGGTGCAACTGGGAGTCGACCTGGGGGCCGGTGACGAAGGTGCCCTTGCCGTGCACACGCTCCAGCGCGCCGGACTCGACCAGGTCGCTGATCGCCTGCCGGACGGTCACCCGCGAGACGTTCAGCTTGTCCACCAGAGCCCGCTCGGACGGGATCGGATCGCCGGGATGCAGCTCGACATCGATCAGCCGTTCCAGCACCGATCGGACCTGGGCCCGCTTGGTCGCCACCATGGAATCTCGATCCTCCAGACCTGGGCGGATCTCGGGGGTGCCCCGGGACGCCGCTCACTGCTATCGTGCGCAGCATACCTGTTAAGACCAGATAGGACCAGTGATCCCAGTGGTGTCTGTGCCCGCCCAGGAAACCCAGATGGCGCGCGAGATCGCCGAGCAGCCGGCGGCGCTCGCGGCGACGTTCGAGCATGTCCTGCCGCTGCGGCACGACATCACCAGGCTCGCCGCCGGGCGGCGGCACGTGATCTTCGTGGCCCGGGGGTCATCGGACAACGCCGGGGTCTACGGACGGTACCTGACCGAGATCCACGCCGGCCGGCAGGCGTCCCTGGCCGCTCCGTCGGTGGCCACGCTCTACGGCGCGAACCTCGACCTCTCGAACTCGCTGGTCGTCGCGGTCAGCCAGTCGGGTGCGACCCAGGAGATCGTCGACACCGCCGAGTGGGCGAAGCGGAACGGCGCCGCGATCGTCGGCATCACGAACGACGGCGACAGCCCGTTGGCGTCGACGGCCGACGTCGCGCTGATCACGCAAGCCGGCAAGGAGCTCGCCGTACCGGCCACCAAGACGTACACGACGCAGCTGGCCGCGATCACGGTTGCCGTGGATGCGCTGGCGCAGCGGCCGGGGACGCTCGACGCGGACATCGCGCGGGTGCCGGACGAGGCGGCGAAGATGCTGTCCGGGTCGGTCGAGGCCGCCGCGGACCTGCTGGCCGGCGCACACGACGTACTCGCGAGCGGTCGCGGCCTTACGTTCGGCACGACCCTGGAGGTCGCGCTGAAGCTCGAGGAGACCTGCCTCCAACCGGTGCGCGGACTCTCGTACGCCGACCTGAAGCACGGCCCGATCGCCGTCGTCGACGCCGACCTGGTCACGATCCTAGTCGCGGCAGGCGACGGCCCCGCGCTCCCTGGCATGACCGAGCTGGCCGGTCTCGTCCGCGAGAAGGGCAGCAAGATCCTGGGCATCGGCGGCGACCCCACGTTCGCCTCCCGCTGCGACGTGAACCTCCCCGGTCCTGCCCTCCCTGAGACGCTCGCCCCGCTCGCCCTCGTCATCCCTGCCCAACGAGCCATCGAACTGCTCGCCCGCAAGCTGGGCCTCGACCCCGACGCACCCCGCGGCCTCCGCAAGGTCACCCAGACGGACTGACCTGTGCCGCTGCTCGTCGATCCAGCGCTACCCCAAGGAACGCTGCGCAATCTCCCTCAGCCGCGACTGACGACGACCGACGGATCAACCCAGCGGCCGTCGCAGCACGACGGATTAGCCCTACGGCCGTCGCAGCACGACGGATTGACCCTGCGGCCGTGGCAGCACGGCGACGCGGACGCAGTGCGGACGGCGTTCGCCTGTCCCGAGATCCAGCGGTGGCATGTTCGCCGGCTCGACACACTCGAAGAAGCAGTTGAGTGGGTCGGGCAGTGGGCCGAGCGCTGGGAGACCGAGACGGCGGCGAGCTGGGCGATCGTCGATGGCGATGATCAGCCGATAGGACAGATCGGCCTGCGCAACATCTCGCTCGCAGAGGGGTCAGCCAGCCTGTCGTACTGGGTGACCCCGGCCGCTCGAGGCCGGTCCATCGCCGCGAGATCGGTCCAGGCGCTGTCCGCCTGGGCGTTCGAGTCGATCGGCTTCCACCGGCTGAACATCCAGCACTCCACCGCCAACAGCGCCTCCTGCCGAGTCGCCGAGCGAACCGGTTACAGGGCCGAGGGCACGTTGCGGCAGGCCATCAAGCACGCCGACGGCTGGCACGACTGGCACCTCCACGGCCGCCTGCGCACCGACGGATAAACCCTTCCAACAAAGTGCTCACTCGGTGAGCACTTTGACTGGAATCGTGGTGGTCATCAACCGGGAAGACCCCAGGAAAGGACCACCACGATGTTGCGAGGACTCGCCACCGTCAGCTTCTACGCCGCGGATGTGAAGGCGGCACGCGCCTGGTACGAAGACTTGCTCGGCATCGAGGCGTACTACGCCGTGCCGAGCGCCGAGGACCCTGCGTACGTCGAGTTCCGCTTCGGCGACTTCCAGTGCGAACTGGGCATCATCGACGCCAAGTACGCCACGCACCAGGTCACCACTGGCCCCGCGGGGGCTGTCGTCTACTGGCACGTCGACGACCTCGAAGCCGAACTCCAACACCTCCTCGCCCACGGCGCCACCCTCCAAGACCCAATCACCGAACGCGGGAACAACACCGGCTTCCGCACCGCGGCGGTAGTCGACCCGTTCGGCAACCTCATCGGCATCATGAACAACCCGCACTACCTGGAGATCCTCGAAGACCTCAAGACCGCCTAGAAGTTGCCGCGGTGCGTCAGGGCGGTGGTTATTTGCGCGGCAGCTTGCTGGAGGTGGGGCAGGGCTTCGGTGCGGAGTGAGGTGGGGGTAGAGCGGGACGCGTGGGCGGAGACGTTGAGGGCGGCGATGACGCGGCCGCGGGAGTTGTGGATGGGTGCGGCGATCGAGCGGAGGCCCTGCTCGAGTTCCTGGTCGACGAGCGCGTAGCCGTCCGTGCGGGCCTGGGCGATCGTGGCGCGCAGGTTGTCCGGGGATGTGATCGTGCGCTGAGTGAGCGCCTCGGCCTGCAATGAGTCGAGGTACGACGTGAGCTCGTCCTCCGGCAGGCCCGCGAGCAGGACGCGGCCCATGGAAGTCGGGTACGCCGGGAGGCGGGCGCCGACGCCCAGGGCGACCGTCATGATCCGGCTCGTGGGGACGCGGGCGACGTAGACGATGTCCGGAAGGTCGAGGGTGGCGATCGAGCAGGACTCGCGGGTCTTGGCGCTGAGCTCCTCCATGAACGGGCCGGCGAGTTCGCCGAGGTCCAGCGACGACAGGTAGGCCCAGCCGAGGGCGAGGACGCGCGGTGTCAGCGAGAAGCGGCGGTGGTCGCTGCGGACGTACCCGAGCTCTTCGAGCGTGAGCAGGATCCGCCGGGCGGTCGCGGGCGTGATGCCGACCTCTCGCGCCACCTCGCTGAGCGTCAGCGAGGGCGCCTCGGCAGAGAACGCGCGGATCACCGCGAGGCCGCGCTCCAGGCCTTGCAGAAACGTGCCTGTAGACGCGTCACTCACCATCGGCTAGCCTACTTTTCGTTGAAAGAAGAACTATTCGCTGAGCGAAATCCTATCGGAGCTGCCGATGCCGCGTCCAGCTGAAACGGGACCAGCGGAGCCTCAAGCCGGGTTCGTGCACACGTTCCTGCCGGGGCGAGTGGTGCTCGGAGCGGGCTCGCTCGACCAGGTGGCAGGCGAGGTCGAGAGCCTCGGTGTACGGCGGGCGCTGGTCGTGGCGACCAGATCCGCACGCGACGCGGCAGACGTGGTAGAGGTGCAGCTGGGCGACCGGTTCGCGGGGCGGATCGATGGCGTCACCCAGCACGTGCCGACCGAGGTAGCGGAGCACGCCCGGGCCAAGGCGCGCGAGGTCGACGCGGACGGGATCATCGCCATCGGCGGCGGCTCAGCAATCGGCCTCGCCAAGGCGGTCGCCCTCACCAGCGACGTGGCGATTGTCGCGGTGCCCACGACTTACGCGGGCTCTGAGATGACGCCGGTGTGGGGCGAGACCTCGGGCGGAAGCAAAACGACCGGCAGCGACCTGAGGGTGCTGCCGCGAGTTGTCGTGTACGACCCGGTCCTCAGTCAGCACCTGCCGAAGAAGGTCACCGCAGCAAGCGTTGCCAACGCGATCGCGCACTGCGTCGAGGCCGTCTGGACCCCGAAAGCCGATCCGATCACCGAGGTCACCGCGGTCGAAGGGCTCCGCGCCCTCGCCACCGGCCTCCGTCAAACACTCACCGAGCCACTAGATTTAGATGCCCGAAGCAACCTTCTGTACGGCGCCTGCCTGGCCGGGTCGGCGTTGGCGACCGCCGGGACAGGACTGCACCACAAGCTGTGCCACCTGCTCGGCGGCACCTACAACCTCCCTCACGCGGAGACGCACGCAGCGGTCCTGCCACAAGTCGCCCGCGTCAACGCTCCCGCAGTACCCCGATCCAAAGCACGACTTCAAGCTGCACTCGGCACCGCAGACCTGGCCGACGGCCTGTTCGACCTGTTCACGGCGGCGGACGTCCCGACCAGCCTGAGGGATTTAGGGCTGACCGAGGACCAGGCGGGACAAGCAGCGAAGGCGTTCAAGCCCACCGACAACCCGATCCCCGTGACCGAGGACCTGGTGCGCGAGATCCTCACTCGCGCCTGGGCCGGTACGCGACCTTGACGAGCGAGGAGACCGATGGATCTGCAAGGCGATGACCTGACCGAGGCGGTGGTGGCCAGCTTCGACGGCAGCGCGAGCGACCGCTACAAGGATGTGATGAGCGTTCTCGTACGCCACCTGCACGCGTTCGCGCGGGAGGTGGAGCTGACCGAGGACGAGTACTTCACCGCGATCGACTTCCTCACCCGGACCGGTCAGATCTCCACCGGTACGCGGCAGGAGTTCGTGCTGCTGGCCGACGTACTCGGGCTGTCGATGCTCACCGTCGGACTCGGCAACCGCAAGCCGCCGGAAGCCACGCAGTCCACTGTGTTCGGCCCGTTCTTCGTCGAGGGATCGCCCGAGGCACAACTCGGCGACGACATCGCGAACGGCGCCCCGGGACAGCCGTGCCTGGTGAGCGGCAAGGTCCTCAACACCAAGGGCGAACCGATCGCCGGCGCGCTCGTCGAGACCTGGCAGGCCGATGAGGACGGGTTCTACGACGTACAGAAGAACCTCGACGGACCGCAGAACCGGGCCCATCTCACGACCGATGCCGAAGGCAACTACCGGTTCTGGGCGGTGAAGCCGGTCGCCTACCCGATCCCGGACGACGGACCGGTCGGCGAGCTGCTCCGAGCCGGCGGTCGCGGTCCGATGCGACCCGCGCACATCCACTTCATGGTCACCGCACCGGGATACGCACGCCTGATCACCCACGTCTTCGCGGCCGGCGACGAGTACCTCGACACGGACGCGGTCTTTGGAGTCAAGCACTCCCTGATCGCCGATTTCACCGAACACCAGGACGACGGCAAGACCTACTACTCCGTCGAGTACGACCTGGTGCTCGCGACCACCGAGGAGACGCAGCAGTGATCACGACAGACGTCCTCATCGTCGGCAGCGGCCCAGCCGGCGGCGCCGCCTCACTCTTCCTGTCCACCTACGGCGTCGACAACATCGTCCTGACCCGGTACGGCTGGACGGCGAACACACCCCGCGCGCACATCACCAACCAGCGCACGATCGAACTCATGCGCGACATGGGCATCGAAGACCAGATCAACGAGAGCGGCACCGCCCACGACCTGATGGGCCAGACGGCGTTCTGTACCAGCCTGGCGGGCGAGGAGATCGGCCGGATCCGCACGTGGGGCACGCATCCGCGGCGGCTCGCCGACTACACCGAGGCGAGCCCGTGCCTGCCGTGCGATCTCCCGCAGACGCTCTTCGAGCCGATCCTCGTCAGTACGGCGGCCAGCCGCGGAGCACAGCTCCGCTTCAACACCGAGTACCTGTCGCTCGAGCAGGACGATGACGGCGTCACCGCGACGGTTCGCGACCGGCTCAGCGACACGACGTACCAGATCCGGGCGAAGTATCTGATCGGCGCCGACGGCGGGCGCAGCAAGGTTGCCCAGGACATCGATCTGCCGATGGCCGGCGCGATGGACATCGAGGGTTCGATGAACATCGTCTTCGAGGCCGACCTCAGCCGGTACGTCGCCCATCGCCCGAGCGTCCTGTACTGGGTCCTCCAGCCGGGCGCGCAGATCGGCGGCATCGGCGCCGGCCTGGTCCGGATGGTCCGCCCGTGGAACGAGTGGCTGATCGTCTGGGGTTACGACATCTCGCAGCCCGCGCCGGTGGTCGACGAGGCGATGGCGACCGAGATCGTGCACAACTTGGTTGGCGACGACACCATCGACGTGAAGCTGAAGGGTACGTCGGTCTGGAGCGTCAACCACATGTATGCCGAGAAGGCGTCCAAGGGTCGCGTGTTCTGTATGGGCGACGCGATCCACCGCCATCCGCCGAGCAACGGCCTCGGCTCGAACACCTCGATCCAGGACGCGTACAACCTGGCGTGGAAGCTCGCACTGGTCGTGAAGGGCCAGGCCTCCCCCGACCTGCTCAAGACCTACGACGACGAACGGGCGCCGATCGCGAAGCAGATCGTTGACCGGGCCAACAAGAGCCGCAACCAGTTCGGGCAGATCTTCCGCGCGCTCGGGATGACCCCGGACGCGCCGGCCGGGCGGACGATCGAGTCCCGCAAGGACGACACACCCGAAGGCGCCGCGCAGCGCGAGGAACTACGGCAGGCGATCGAGCTCAAGGACTACGAGTTCAACGCGCACGGTGTCGAGCTCGGCCAGCGCTACAAGTCGTCCGCCGTGCTCGAGGACGGTACGCCCGAGCCGCCGTACGAGCGGGATCAGGAGCTGTACTACCACCCGACGACCTGGCCGGGCGCACGGATCCCGCATTGCTGGCTGACCCGCGGGTCGGAGACCGTCAGCACGCTGGACGTTGTCGGCAAGGGCCGGTTCACGTTGCTCACCGGCATCGGCGGCGACGCGTGGGTGAAGGCGGCCCAGTCCGTGTCCGAGCACCTCGGCGTACCGATCGAGCCGTACGTGATCGGACCCGGTCGTGAGCTGGACGACCTGTACGGCGACTGGGCGCGGGTGCGCGAGATCCCGGACGAGGGCTGTCTCCTCGTCCGTCCGGACGCACACATCGCCTACCGTTCGTTCGAACAGCCCGACGACCCGACGGATGCGCTGCGGCAGGCCGTCAGCACGCTGCTAGGACGCGCCTGACAGCTTCCAGGGCGCGCCTGACCGCTCCTAAGCCGCGGACGACGCTTCGGAGCGGAGAATCTGGTCGAGGATCGCCGAGATCTCCGCGGTCTCGGCGTCGAGCAAGGTGATCAGCGCGACCCGGGAGGTCTCCGTGCGCGCCTCCAGAGCCGCCGCGCTCAAGGCGCGCACGGTCCCCAACTCGTGGATCAGTTCGTCCCACAGAGCGTTCATCAACAAACCCCCATGTCCCCGTCGCAAACCCAGTACGACGTGCTTGATGCACGCCGAGCCCCCCGAGTTGGGGCTGACTTTGTGTCGAGAAGGCCTCACTTCTGTCACCAGGTACAACGCGGCACCCCGGGCGCACGTTACGGATGTGTCAAGAATTTCCAGCTGTGCGGCGGAACGACGACCGCATCCTCCAGCGGGAACTCCGCGTCGGAATCCGACACGTTGAGCAGAAGCAGCACCGATTCGTCGTCGTGCCGGGCCCGCAGCGCGATCGTCTGGTTGGTCACGTGCTCGACCTTCGTCCGGGCACGCGTGAGCCACGAGTGCCGTCGGCGCAGACCGATCAGCTCCTGATGGAGGCGGTACGTCGGCCAGCCGTACGACGCCAACTCGTCGGGCGTCTCCGGGAAAGCAGGGCGAATCGCATCGTCACCACCGACGCGGTCCTCCTTCAGCCCACGGAACGCCTGCTCGTCACCGGAGTAGATGCTCGGTACGCCGCCGACCGTGAACAGGATCGCGAGCGCATGACCGAGATGCCGCTCGTCCTCGAGACGGGTCGCGAGCCGCGTCACGTCGTGGTTGCCGACGAATGTCTGCGGGACGAAGGTGTCGAGCAGCGCGTTGTGCCGGCCCAGCGCGTACGAGAGCTCGAAGAAGTTGCCGTCGTTCAGTGAACTCCAGATCGCCTTCCACAGTTCGTACTGCGTGACCGAGTCGAGCCCGCTCCTCTCGACGTACTCGGCGTAGTCGCCGTGGATCACCTCACCGAAGTACCAGGCGTCGCGGTCTCGTGGCAGCACGGCGCGCCAGAACTCGGGCGGCACGGCGTACGCCGCGTCGAGGCGCCATGCGTTCACGCCGCGGTCGAGCCAATGACGGAGTACGTCGCCGACGTACTCCCCGACGGCGGGGTTGCTGTGGTCCAGGGCGACCAGGTGCTCGTGGCCCTCGAAGGTAGCGCCGTCGCTGCGGAACCACTCCGGGTGGACGAAGGAGCGGGCCACGTGGTTGAAGACACCGTCGAGGGCGATCCGCAGACCGCGATCGTGCGCCTTGGTGACCAACCGGTCGAAGTCGGCATCGTCGCCGAGCCGAGGGTCGATGCGGAAGTGATCGATAGTGTCGTAGCCATGCGTCTCGGAGGCGAAGATCGGACCGAGCAGGAGCCCGTTGCAGCCAAGCTCGATGGCATAGTCGAGCCAGTTCTCCAGGTGCGCCAGGCGGGCGCCGGTGCGATCGGCCGTGAAGCCGAGCGGGTAGATCTGCCACCAGATCGCGTGGTCAGCCCACATGTCTTCTCCTCAACAGCACAGTAGGAACGATCGCGATCAAGCAGCCGATCACGGTGTCGACGAGCCGGTACCCGACGGTCGAGAACCCCGGCGTACGGCCGAGGTCCATCAGCAGGACGACGAGCGGGGTCATGACGGTGGCATAAGCAGCGTAGTTGCGTTCCTTCAGCAACGGCCGCAATCCGGCCAGGACGCTGACGACCGCCACGATCACCCACGACGGTGGCACCCACAGGATGAGCGCTCCACCGACCAACACGCCGGCACAGGTCCCGGCGCAGCGCTGTGTTGCCCGAAGCAACGATCCGCCGCGGCGACGTACGACGATCACCACTGCGAGTGCGATCCAATACCCCTTCTCCTGGTGCCACAGCTGCCCTATCACTTCCGCAACAGCAAGCGCAGGGACCAACTGCACGGCGTACAGCCAGCCATCGAACTGCCGCAGCTTCCCCCGCCACCGCCGCCACAACTGCCGGTACGTCGGCCGCGCGGCCTCCGGCTCGCTGGACGAGAACGCCAACCCCAGCACGATCGCCCACGCGACCCCGAGCGCGAACCAGCGAGCCACCTCCCACGGATCCGCCGCGCCCAGCCCGGTCGCCATCACGAGGAACGTGACAAACCGCGTCGTCGCGTCCGCCATCCACCGGCTGAACCCACCCACAACAGCAGCTACCGCTACCAGCCCGACCACGCCGGCCGCGCCACCCCATCCCCGCCCACCCAGCCACGCCCCCGCCAGCGCGCCGACCGTCACAACCGCCCCAAGACCACTTTGTGCACCGGCCAACCACACGAACCGCCTGAGAACGGTTGGTGGGCGCCCAAAGTGCGACATGGCCAGGGCGCCGAGCGCCGCGAAGGAGGCGTGGGCGAGGTGGTCGGTGGTGACGCCGTAGGTGATCGGAACAGCCATCGCGAGAGCCGCGGTGACCAACTGGGCCGGGACGACAGGCGTGTCCCGCGACCAATGGATGAGGTGAACACTCATAGTAAGCTGAGCTTAGCATTCTTGAGCGTCAGTAATGGAGGGATAGTAAGTGGAGGCTTATGACACCGCAGTGGCGCTGAGGCGGACCAGCACTCGGCTGGCGCTGCGGCTGCGGGCTGAGCGGACTGGTGACGGGCTCGGGAGTACGGGCGTTGCCGTGCTGGGGCAGCTGCATCGGCGGGGAGCGTTGACGGCGAGCGAGATCGCGGCGGCCGAGCGGGTGCAGCCGCAGTCGTTGACGCGGGTGCTCGCGAGTCTCGAGGAGCAGAACCTCATCAAGAGGGAGCAGGACGCTCAGGACCGCCGCCGGCACACGATCGAGCTGACCGAGGACGGGCGGCAATTACTCCGCGAACACATGAAGAGCTCCGACGACTGGCTGGCCGAAGCCATTGAAACCCGGCTCAACCCGACCGAGCGGGCGGTCCTTCAGCTAGCGGCGGGAATCCTCGATCAGCTGCTCGACGGCTGACCGAAAGTGTGGCGCCGGATCCACGCGTGCATGGCGATCGCGGCGGCCGCGCTGGCGTTGATGCTCCGGGTCGAGCCGAATTGCGCGATCGAGAGGACGGCCGTGCAGATCGCGTGGGCATCATCGGTCAGCCCGGGACCCTCTTGACCGAAGAGCAGGACGCATTCGCGCGGTAGGTCGTAGGTCTCCAGCGGGACCGAGCCGGGCAGGTTGTCGATGCCGATGACGGGCAGTGAGTGCGCCGCGGCGTACGCGGCCAGGTCGGCCAGCGTCGGTTGGTGGCGGACATGTTGGTAGCGGTCGGTGACCATCGCGCCACGGCGGTTCCACTTCCGGTTCCCGACGATGTGGACCTCGGCCGCCAGGAAAGCGTTCGCTGTCCGCACGACCGAGCCGATGTTCAGGTCGTGCTGCCAGTTCTCGATCGCGACGTGGAACGGGTTCCGCCGCCGGTCCAGGTCCTCGACGATCGCCTCGAGCTTCCAGTACCGGTACTTGTCGACCACGTTGCGCCGATCACCCTCGGCGAGCAGCTCCGGGTCCAGCCGCGGGTCGTCCGGCCAATCACCCACCCAGGGGCCGACGCCGACCTCGTTCGGCCCGACCATGTCCGCTCCCCGGAGGTCGCTGCTCAGCTCATGCACAGGTCGGGACGCTACCCTGTCCGCGTGCTTCCTCTTGTCGCGATGCTGATGCCGAACTGGATGGACCCGGAGTACCTTCTGAACTGGATGGGTAACTGGGCCCTCTGGGGCACGCTGATTGTGGTGTTCATCGAGTGCGGGCTGCTGTTCCCGATCCTGCCCGGTGACTCACTGCTGTTCGCCGTCGGCCTGTTCATCGCGCGCGGCACGATCGACGTACCGCTGTGGCTGGCCTGCGTACTGCTGACCGTGGCCGCGTTCCTCGGCAACGTGTCCGGCTACTACATCGGCCGATTCCTGGGTACGTCGCTGTTCCGCAATCCAAACGCCCGGTTCCTGAAACCGAAGTACATCGAGCAGACGCACGACTTCTTCGAGCGGTACGGGCCGCGGGCGCTGGTGATGGCCCGCTTCGTGCCGATCGTCCGCACGTTCATCACGATCGTCGCCGGCGCCGGCCGGATGGACCCCCGCAAGTTCTTCCTCTGGACCGCGGTGGGCGCGCTGATCTGGGCCCCCGGCATCACGTTGCTCGGCCACGCCCTCGGCAACGTCCGGTTCATCCACGACCACCTCGAGTCAGCCCTGATCCTGCTGGTGCTGGTCTCCCTGATCCCGATGCTCGTCGAGTACTTCCTCGCCAAGCGCCGCAACCGCAACAACTCCGACGGCCCGGGCGCCGCGAAGCACGCCGCCCCGAAGCACGCAGTCACGAACAATCACACCGACTGAAGCTCGCGCCACCGCGCCAGGCACAACTCCAGCGGCACCGACGGAATCCCCTGGCCGAGTACTTCGAACCGCTCGCCGGTCAGCAACCGCCGTACGTCGTCCGGCCTGATCGGCACGTGCCGGGTGACGAACTGCCGCTCGGACACATCAATGTGCAGCTGGAGATCGCGCAGCTCGGCGTGGATCCGGGACACTCCGTAGAACTCGGGTTTGGCGCCCTTCTCCAGCCAGCGGCCGTACCCGAGCACCTGGGTCTCGATGCGAATGTCGCGCATGGCCGGGGTGACCAGACCGAGCTCTTCACGCAGCTCCCGCTCCATCCCCGCAGCGGTTACGTCCGTGAGGCGGTCGCGTCCGAGCAGGTCGAGTGGTTCGAGACTCCCCGAGCCGCTCGGCGCGACCAGCCCTGCCGACGATCGCGAGGCAACGCCCTGGTGGACCAATATCATCCAGCCATCGGCCGTGAACGCGACCGTGGAGACGCCCACCTGGTTGCCGAGACCCGTGGCATTCAAGGGGATCAGACGGCCGTCGTCGGTGATGAGACGCGGGTTGATGTCGGCTACCGTCCGGCCGAGGCTCCGGCTCAGCCACTGGCGACCGGCCAGGTAGTTCGAGGCCATCATGTCGAAGTACCGCACCGGCTGCAGGCGGACTGCTCCGCCGGCCGGATCCGGATCGTCACACAGCCCGACGTTCAGCCCGTCGAACGGAGGAGCCGCCGAACGTGACCGCTGGGATCGGGCCAGCGCGATGACTGTCGGCTTGATGGCCGCCAGGTCGGGCGGGAGCGAGTACGTCCTGGAGTCGACCGCAACCGGCCGGTCCAGACTGCGGTCGACCGACGGGCTGGTGACGATGCGGCCCTGCGCACAGCGGACCAGCTGCCAGTCACCTTCCAGTACGACGTCAGGCACGGGATGGTCGAGCGAGTACAGGTCCTGCAGCTCCTGCCGCACTTTGACCCAGTCGCTGACCAGCGGGATCAGTCCGATAATCGCGAGCACCACCGCGACGACGCCAGTGCCCAGGCTTTCCACTCCGAGCGCCAGCACACCGATGAGCGACAGGACCGTGCCGGCGACGACCGCCCAGTTCTTGGCCAGCAGCAGCCTGGCCCATCCCCAGGAGGCCGAGAACCGGTGGCTCAGCCACAGTCCGGCGCCGTGGCGGAGCGGTTTGGCGGCTTCGAGTTCTCCCACCGCCCAATTATCGAGGGACGTCCCGGTCAGTGACCGAACGGGAAGTGTGGTTCGGACCACACGAAGTCGGTGCTGAGTAGGGACAGGTCGGCGACTTCGACCGGGCCGAGCAGCAGGGGGCCGAGCACCTGACCGGAGCCGAGTGAGCAGGCCACCCGGATCCGGTCTGCCGCCTGGTACCAGACCAGCGCCCCCCGTGGCGCCGCCCCTTCACGGAGCAGGTCGTGGTGGTTGAGCCAACCAACCGCATCGGCCGCATCGTGCCAACCGCTGTCGTGCGCATAGCCGAACGCCATCCGCTGGAACTTCAGCGGCCAGTCCTTCCAGGCCGCCGATCCGAGACGTTCCAGCTGCCAGTTCAGCGCCGCCTCGTTGTCCCGCGGGTTTGCCACCCGCGGGACGTTCGGGCGCTCCACGGCTACCTCCCCCCAGGCCATAGGTTCTCTCCCCCGATTCCCCCGAAAACCTCGGCCTGTGCCGTGGCATGGTCAGATCCTGTCCGACCGCGATACAGCCGCCGTACATTCGGCTCAGCCGGCCGCAACCCCTGTTTCAGACGCTGAGAGCAGCCCGCGACAGGCAGTTGCCGCGGCGTCGTTGCCCGCCTGCTGCCACACACGCGCGGCGCGCTCGAGGGTACGGCGGGCGTTGTCAAGGCTGCCTGTGGACAGGTACAGCTCACCGAGGTGCTGCGCCGCCTGGCCTTCGACACTGCGATCGCCCAGCCGATGGCCGATGTCGATCGCGTCCAGCAGCGTCTTCCGCGCAGCGGCAACCTCACCGCGTTCCATCAACGCCTGCCCGAGCAGCGCCCGGGTGTACGCCGCACAGTGGTCGTCGCCCATCCCGTCGAAGATCGCCAGCGCCTTACGCAGCTGGCGCACCGCCTCCTCATGCCGCCCTTGAGCGACGCGGAGCGCTGCAATGCGGCGTCGTACCTTCGCCTCCCGATGCGCGTCGGCACGGCGTACGGCGATCAGGAACGCCTGCGCCAGAAGGCTCCGCGCGATATCGAGATCGCCGCGGCCCAGGTAAACGTTCGCCGCCGCAGTCCGCGCCAGGGCCTCGGCGTTCCCGTTGCCGTCCTCGACGAACGCCTCGATCGCCTTCTCGTACTGCGCCAACCCCTCGTCGCGCTGCCCGCGTTCGCGCAGCCACGTGCCGAGTCCGACGGCCACCACGCCCTCGCCGAGCCGGTCGCCCACCTCGGCGAACGCCTCCGCGGCCGCGTCGAAGTGACGCCGCGCGTTGTCCCAGTCGTCCTGGTAGACGGCGAGCTGGCCGAGGTTGCGATGCATGATCGCCTCGCCGTGCCGGTCGCCGCACTCGATCGCACTGAGGAGACCCTGCTGGTGCGAACTGTTCCAGTCGTCGAACCCGGCGCGCAGGTCCAGGTAAGGCCCCCAGGCGGCCGCGATCCGCCATGCGTGGTCGTGCAACCCGTTCTGCGCCGCGGCCCGGATCGCCGGCACGAACGTACTGCGTTCGCTGTCCAGCCACGCGATCGCGTCCGCCTCGGTGAACGGCGACGGGTCCGGCGCCGTCAACGGCCCGATGTGCTCGAGAACGCCGAAGTACTCGAACGACAAGGCGTCGTTCGCGCGGCGGATCTTGTTCAGAATCGCTTCGACCACAGTCTCGACGTCGCGGACCGCCTGCGCCTTCTGCTCCTCGTCGCCGACCCCGAGCGCGTGCAGCCGCAGCAGGTCGTGGACGCGATAGCGCGCCGTACCGCGGTGGTCCACCGAGCTGATCCGGACCAGGTTGACCTCGATCAGCCGGTCCAAACTCCGCCGTACTGCGGCCGGCGACGCGACCGCCTCCAACGCACGGGCCGAGAAAACACCGACCGCGAAGTGGCCGATCAGCCTGTACAGCCGGGCCTCTTCCGGACTGAGAGCGCCGTAGCTCAAGTCCGCACTGGTCCGTACGGCGAGCTCGCCGATGCTCAACTCGTCCAGCCGCGACGTCTCGTCCCGCAACCGTCGAGCCAGCTCCCGCGCACTCAGATCGGGCCGCTGGGCCAGCCGACTGCCAACGATCCGGATGGCGAGCGGCAGGTTCGCGCAGGCGGTCAAGATCTCCTCGGCTTCCGGCGACGAGGCATCGATCCGCCCGGACCCGGCCACCGATGTCAGCAGTACTGCGGCCTCGCGGTCGTCGAACGTGTCGAGCGGCACGCTGTCCGCCCCGGCCAGGTCCATCAGCCGGTTGCGACTCGTCACTACTACTGCCGACGCACCGGTGCCGGGCATCAGCGGCGTGATCTGACCAGCCGCAGCGACGTCGTCGAGGATGATCAATACCCGACGGCTTGCCAGCTCGGACCGCAGCATCGCGGACCGGCGCTCCGGATCGGTCGGGATCGCGAAGTCCGGCAGGTTGAGGCTGAGCAGCAGATCGGTGAGTGCGGCGGCCGGATCGCGGGGCTGTGTCGCGCCGTGCATGTCCAGGTAGATCTGCCCGTCAGGGAAGTACTCCCGGACCAGATGGCCGAGCCGAACGGCCAGGGAGGTCTTCCCAGTCCCCGGTGCGCCCGAGATGACCGCGATCGGCGGCCGCACCGGGTCACGACCACAGACCAAGTCCCGCAGCTGCTCCAGATGACTCTGCCGGCCGCTGAAGTCAGGCAGGTCGAGCGGGAGCTGGCTCGGCGGCCTGACCGGGTCGGTCAGCTCAGGCGCGGCCATCGGTCCGGGTTGTGCGGTCGGCCCGGGGCGTTCCGCAGTACGGTCCGCAGGGATGCCCGGGTTGGGCCAGTTGGCCGAGCGGCCGTGCTCGGCGCGCGCACCGGCGGCCTCCAGCTCCGGACTTGGCTTGATGTCGAGCTCCTCGGCGAGCGTCTGCACCGCCTTCTGGTACGCCGCGCGCGCCTCACCGACCCGACCGGCCGCGACGAGCGCGTCGACCAGGCGCCGCCAGAGCTGCTCGTCGTACGGGTCGTCGGTCAGACGGGCACTGAGCAGCACAGCCGCGCCGCTCGCATCGCCGTACTCGAGCCGCAGGTCCAAGAGGTTGTCGACCAGGCCGCGGTGCTGTGCCTCCAGGCGGGCGATCGAGCCCTCCCACGCCGCGGGCATCGGCAGATCGTCGAGCGGACGGCCGCGCCAGAGCGAGTACGCACGAGACAGGACCTGCATCGCCTGCCTGCCGTCGCCCGCGTCCCGCAGGTGGCCGCCCTCGGCCAGCAGCGACTCGAACAGGCTCGCGTCGAGCTCGTCGACGCCCACCTCGATGCTGTAGCCGGCAGCCGAGGTGTCGATCGGCGCGGGCAGCCCGGCGTCATGCAGCACGCCACGCAGGGCGCGGACATACGTCCGGATGTTCGCGGTGGCCGACCGCGGCGGACTGCTCTCCCAGAGCGCGTCAGCGATCAGATCGGTCGAGACGAACCGGTTCGGGTGCAGGAGCAGGGTCGCCAGCAGCTGGCGCGGTTTGGCTGCCTTCAGCGGCTGGCCCTGGACGTGGACGAGGCGCAGAGGTCCGAGGATCCCGTACCTCAGACTGTCCACTCGTCCGACCTCTCCACTCTTGAATCGGCTTATCGTGTCATCCGGTCGCACCATGCGGAAGCCCGATGTACGCCGGATGTATCTCGCTGCGGCACTGTTGACTCAGGTACCGGGGGGAGGGCAGGCCCGGGCGTGGCGACTTGACCGCCGTCACACCGGGTCTGGCACTGGGAGAGAGTCCGGGGTCGGGGGTCCTGGGCTACGGGGAACCGGTGCCTACTGGCCACCGGTGAATGGCGGCTGACCGTCCTGCGGTGCGGGGGAACCCGCAGGCGGCCCGCCCACCGGTGGCTCTCCCTGTGCCTGGTATTGCCCGGGCGCGGGGTACTGACCGCCCTGGCCCTGGTACGGCGGCTGGGCCGGCGGCTGCTGGTATCCGCCCGGGATCGGCTGCGGCGGCGACTGGTAGTTGCCTTGGTCACCCGGCATCTGCGGGTGGATCTGCCCCGACGACGGCGCGCCCGGCTGCATCTGCGGCGGCGCCTGCTCGCCGGCGACCGACCCGATCGTGCCGAACGAGACCTGCGGTACGGCCCGGACCTGCTCGTCCTTAACCTCGAAGTACCCGGCCTTCTCGAACTTGAAGCCGCCGGCGATCAGGTTCGACGGGAACGCCTCGATCCGGGTGTTGTAGTCGCCGACGTTCGCGTTGTAGAACCGGCGGCCGGCGGCGATCCGGTCCTCGGTGTCGGTCAGCTCGCGCTGCAGGCCGAGGAAGTTCTGGTTCGACTGCAGCTGCGGGTAGGCCTCGACCGAGATCATCATCTGACGCAGCGCGCCGGACAGCTGACCCTCCGCCGCGGCCCGCTGCTCCGGGGTCGCGCCCTGCACGTTCACCGCCTGGGTACGCAGCCGGGCGACCTCCTCGAACACGTGCCGCTCGTGCGCGGCGTACGCCCGGACGGTCTCGACCAGGTTCGGGATCAGGTCGTAGCGGCGGTGCAGCTCGACGTCGATCTGCCGCCAGGACTCCTGGATCAGGTTCCGTTGCTTGACGAACCGGTTGTACGACGTGATCAGCATGATCGCCAGAATGACGAGCACCGCGACGATCACGATGATGACCCAAACCATGGCAAGCTCCCGAGTGTTGGCAGTGCTGCCTGCGACTCTACGGGCAGGGGGTGTCTCCCGACCCCACGCCGTCGCGAGCAGGTGCTCGGCGCGGTAGCTCGGCGTGCGGGAGGGAAGGCCTCGATGTGGTTCATCGTGGCCTTTCCTCCCGTGCGGCGAGGTGCCGTGCCGAGTGCCGCGCAGTAGGCGTGGGGTCGGGAGACACCCCCTCAGCCGGGTCCGCCGGGTGGTTACTGGACGCGGGGGTCGATGCCGGCGTAGTCGCGCCAGACGTACGGCGGGACGTTCTCGATCACCTGCTGGAGCAGACCGAGGCGGTTCATCAGCTGGTTGGGGTCGTGGTCGCCCTTGCCCCAGCCGACCAGCGAGTTTCCCTCGGTGCGCCAGCCGATCTCACCGCGGGCGAGCAGCAGCTCCATCATCCGCGGGGTGACCACAGCGTGCCCGAACCGCTCGTCGGTCGCCTTGACCCGGAACCTCCGGTTGAACTGCTCGCTCTCGAACTGGATGTCGCGGAAGCCGAACGCGTTCGCCACCGCGCCGCCGAAGATCCCCTCGTGCGTCACCTCGAGGTGCGGCAGCGCTCCCGGGAGCTGCATTACGACCACCGCGTATCGGTGCGTCGTGGTCCGCCGCTGACCCCGTCCGTTGGTCGTGTGGGTCTGGTAGCTGTAGTCGAAGGCAACCATCGGGTGCCCGTTGTACGCGCCGGACAGCACATTCTTGACGCGGTAGTTGTCACCGGTCTGGAACGGCGTACCCGACCACTGGCCGGCCAGCGACGGGTTGGACGGCACGTACGACCAGCCCTGCTGGGCCGCGAGAGCGGAGAACTGTTCGCGACGCTTCTTCGCCCGGTAGTAGTTGAAGTAGACGAGACCGACACCAACGACGACCGCCACCACGACGAGCAGGATGGTGCTGCTCTGCATCAGCTCAGACCCAGATCCTCGAGCCCGAACACCGACCGGTACTCCAGGCCCTCTGCCTCGACTCGCTCCTGCGCGCCGGTCGACCGATCCACGATCACCGCGACGGCTACGACCTCGGCCCCCGCCTCGCGCAACGCCTCGACCGCGGTCAGCACCGATCCGCCAGTCGTCGAGGTGTCCTCGACTGCGAGCACCCGCCGGCCCTTCACGTCCGGCCCTTCGATCCGTCGCTGCAGGCCGTGCGTCTTCTCTGCTTTCCGTACGACGAACGCGTCAAGCGTCCGGCCCTGCTGAGCGGCGGCGTGCAGCATCGACATCGCCACCGGATCCGCGCCAAGCGTGAGGCCGCCGACAGCGTCGTACTCCAGGTCCTTCGTCAACTCGAGCATCGCCGGCCCGATCAGCGGCGCCGCAGCCGCATCCAACGTGATCCGCCGCAGGTCGACGTAGTAGTCAGCTTCCTTCCCCGACGCCAACGTCACGCGCCCATGCACAATCGCCTTGCTTTTGACCTGCTCCAGCAATCCGTCCCGGTCGTAGCTCATAGGCGTTGAGCTTAGAACAAGCGTGAGCTCACGATTTCTTCTGGACCTTGACCAGGTGGCCGAAGGCGACTGAGCGGTCTGGGGAGTGGAAGAGGTCCTGGCAGGTGGTGAGGGTGATGAGCGAGGTGGTCGGGGCGTCGCGCTTGCCGGGGACCGGGTCTAGGACCCAGGTATCGGTTGGCTTGACGGTAAGGTCGCGGGGGGAGCCGTCGAGTTCGTAGGTGTAAACAGCGTCCTGCGTCTCGACGATGACTTGGTCGCCCTTGCGCAGGTCGAGCAGCTTGCGGAACGGCGAACCATGTGTGACCCGATGCCCGGCGATCGCGAAGTTGCCCGGCTGGCCCGGCAGTTGGGTGTGTGGATAGTGCCCGATCCCGCGCGCCAGGTCGTCCGCGTCGACACCCTCGACGACCGGCTTCTCCCAATCGGCGCCGAACCGCGGGATCCGCAACACCACAAACGCCTTCCCGGTCGACGGCTTGACGGTCTTCTTGGCCGCGGGCGCCTTCCACTGGTTGCGCAGGGAATCCTCGGCCTTGCCCATCTGATGGTTCGAGCTGATACCGGTCCCGAAGTACTGCCATCCCACCCACCCGAGCAGCCCGACCCCCGCCACCAGGAACACGATCCCGAGTCCCCTGACTACTCCCCGCATGCGGACAAGTATGCAGTTCGGCTGTAAAGGCTGTGTACGACGTGTCGATGGACGGCGATGGTTGCCCGGGACGACGATGTGGGCATGAAGGCGCTCATGAAGGCTGAGGCCAAGCCCGGTCTGTGGTTGCAGGACGTTCCGGAGCCGAAGATCGAGGCCGACGAGGTTCTGATCAAGGTCCTCCGCACCGGCTTGTGCGGCACCGATCTGCACATCCAGAACTGGGACCCGTGGGCGCAGAAGAACGTGCCGGTGCCGATGGTGACCGGGCACGAGTTCTGCGGCGAGGTGGTCGAGATCGGCGTCGGTGTCCGCGATGTCGCGGTCGGCGACCTGGTCAGCGGCGAGGGCCACCTGGTCTGCGGCCGCTGCCGCAACTGCAGGGCCGGCCGGCGCCACCTCTGCATCAAGACCCGCGGGCTGGGCGTCCACGTGCCGGGCGCGTTCGCGGAGTACGTCGCTCTGCCGGCGACCAACGCGTGGGTGCACAAGGACCCGGTCGACCTCGATGTCGCCGCGATCTTCGACCCGTTCGGCAACGCCGTACACACTGCTCTGTCGTTCCCGCTGGTCGGCGAGGACGTGCTGATCACCGGCGCGGGCCCGATCGGAGTCATGGCCGCCGCGGTCGCGCTGCACGCCGGGGCACGGAACGTGGTGATCACGGACCTCTCGGAGTACCGCCTCGACCTCGCGCGGAAGATCGGCGTCACCCGCGCGGTGAACGTCGGCGAGGAGACGATCGCGCAGGCGCAGCAGAGCCTCGGCATGCGCGAGGGATTCGACGTCGGGATGGAGATGTCCGGTCAGCCGGCCGCGCTGCGCGACATGCTCGCGAACATGACCCACGGCGGGAAGGTCGCGATGCTCGGGCTGCCGTCGGACGAGATCGCGATCGACTGGGGCACGGTCGTGCTCAACATGCTGACGATCAAGGGCATCTACGGCCGGGAGATGTTCGAGACCTGGTACTCGATGTCGGTGATGCTCGAGCGTGGGCTCGACCTGACGCCGGTGATCACCCACCGGTTCGGGTACGGCGACTTCGAGCGCGCCTTCGACGTGGCGCGCGCCGGGCACTGCGGCAAGGTGATCATGGACTGGACGGCTGAATCTCTGGAGGAGAAGCACTGATGTTCGGACGGATGCGGGACGACCTGACGGCGACCATCGGCGAGATCCGGGACGCCGGGCTGTACAAGTCCGAGCGAGTGATCACCTCACCGCAGCAGGCGCTGATCTCGGTTGCTTCAGGCAACGAAGTACTGAACTTCTGTGCGAACAACTACCTCGGGCTGTCCGACCACCCGGAGGTTGTCACGGCGGCCAAGGAGGCCCTCGACCGGTGGGGGTTCGGGCTGTCCTCGGTGCGCTTCATCTGCGGCACCCAGCAGATCCACAAGGACCTGGAAGGTGCCCTGAGCAAGTTCCTCGGCACGGACGACACCATCCTCTACAGCTCCTGCTTCGACGCGAACGGCGGACTCTTCGAGACCCTGCTCGGCGCGGAGGACGCGATCATCTCCGACGAGCTCAACCACGCCAGCATCATCGACGGCGTCCGGCTCTCGAAGGCCAAGCGCTACCGGTACAAGAACCGCGACATGGCCGACCTCGAGACCCAGCTCAAGGACGCCGCCGACGCGAGGTACCGGCTGATCGCGACCGACGGCGTGTTCTCGATGGACGGGTACGTCGCCCCGCTCGACGAGATCTGCGACCTGGCCGAGCGGTACGACGCGCTCGTGATGGTCGACGACTCGCACGCCGTCGGCTTCGTCGGCCCCGACGGCGCCGGTACGCCGTCGTTGTTCGGCGTGAAGGACCGCGTCGACATCGTCACCGGGACGCTGGGCAAGGCCCTGGGCGGCGCGTCCGGCGGTTACGTCTCCGCCCGGCGCGAGATCGTCGAGCTCCTCCGGCAGCGCTCCCGCCCGTACCTGTTCTCGAACTCCCTCGCTCCGTCGGTCACCGCCGCTTCCTTGAAGGCCCTGGAACTCATCGGCAGCTCCAGCGCCTTGCGCGACAAGCTGGCCGCCAACACCGAGCTCTTCCGGACCAAGATGACCGAGGCAGGCTTCGACGTCCTCCCCGGCGACCACCCGATCTCCCCCGTCATGATCGGGGACGCCGCCGAAGCCGGCCGGCTGGCCGACAAGCTCCTCGACCTCGGCATCTACGTCATCGGCTTCTCCTACCCGGTGGTCCCCCAGGGCAAGGCCCGCATCCGGGTCCAGCTCTCCGCCGCCCACTCCACCGAAGACGTAGAACAAGCCATCGCCGCCTTCATCGAGGCCCGGTCGGCCCTGGCGGGGTAGCCGCCTCCGGACGCGGCTGTCCGAGGGCTTGTTCGAGCCGCGCGGCGACCGCGTCCAGGTCCGGTGGCATCGTGAGCGGCGTGGCGGAGGCCAGCAGGTTCTCGATGTCGCCGCGGGCCGCCCGGACGGCGTCCCGGAGGGTGCGAGCCCGGGTGCCGGCGGCTTGATCGGGCGCCGACTGTTCGAGTGCGGTGAGCTTGTCCTCGGCCGTCACGACCCGGCTGGACTCGACGTTCCACGCGCCGGCGGCTTGGGCCGTGGAAGGCTGCCGGCGGAGCTCGGGGACAAGCACGCGGGCGAACCACGCCACCTCTGCCTCACCGGACGCGAGGTCGTCGCGCCAGGCCTGACGACGCCGCGACCTGACGATCAGCGGGATCCCTACGGCGAGCGCGACCAGGATCGCCCCCAGCACCCACCACAGCCAGGTAGGCGCCCCACCGGTCTCGGCCGAGGTGGGCTGTGTCGAGGGGGTGGTCGCCGCCGATGGCACGACCGACGCTGTCCGGGTCGCCGTGGTGGTCTCGGTCTGCGTGGCCTTCCTGGTCTCCGTGGCCCTGGTCGTCTCGGTCTCGGTGGCCCTGCTCGTCTCTGTCTTCGTCGCCCTGGTGGTCTCGGTCTCCGTCTGCGTCTTGGTCGTTCTGGAAGTCTCCGGCTCGGTTGGCGCGGACGTCGTTGCGGCCGGCTTCTCCGGGCGTTCGGGCGTACGAGTCGCACTCGGGAGTGTTGCGCTAACCGAGGCCGGCGTACGCGTCGACGAGCCGGACGGCCGTTCACCGGACCCGCCACAGGACACGAGCAGGAACGCCGCCAGCACCAGACCAACCGCTTGCCTCATCAGTGGCACATCCCCTCCGGCTCGATGGTGCGCGGCTCGGGCTCTCACGACGAAGATCCCACCTCCTGCGCAGGGCCCGACTCATCCCGGAGGGGCGATATGCGGACGGTCCACTGCCCCACTTGTCGGTCCACACAGGCAGGATGTGGGCATGTCGG
Source organism: Kribbella pratensis (assembly GCF_004365355.1). Taxonomy (GTDB): domain Bacteria; phylum Actinomycetota; class Actinomycetes; order Propionibacteriales; family Kribbellaceae; genus Kribbella. The sequence continues at coordinate 493,493 of NZ_SODP01000004.1, forward strand.
TTCTGAGTGCGAAGGCGGTCAATCGGGCGACGTTGGCTCGGCAGGTGTTGTTGGAGCGGGAGCAGACGTCGGCTGTGGATGTGGTCGGGCGGTTGGCGGGGATGCAGGGGCAGGAGCCCAAGCATCCGTACGTCGGGTTGTGGTCGCGGATCACCGGGTTCGAGGAAGCTGAGCTGGATCGGGCAGTCCTGGACCGCACAGTCGTCCGGGCGACCATGTTTCGGGGCACGCTGCATCTCGTGACGGCGGCCGACTACCTGCGGTTTCGGACCACGGTGAGCCCAGTGCTGGAGGCTGGGTTGAAGGTGCTGGGCGATCGGGGCGCGGGCCTGGAGCCGGACAAGGTCGTCGCGGCGGCGGAGAAGTTGCTGGCGAAGGAGCCGTTGACCTTCACCGAGGTGCGGGACGCGTTGCAGGAGCAGTTCCCGGAGGTGAACGAGCGGGCGCTCGGGTTCTGCACGCGGATGCTCGTGCCGCTGGTGATGTATCCGGCGGACGTGCGGTGGTCCTGGACCGCGAACTCGCGGTTCACGCCGGCCGAGGAATGGATCGGCAAGAAACTGCACAAACGCGCCGAGCCGCTCGAACTGGTGACCCGATACCTCCAAGCCTTCGGACCGGCTACACCCGCGGACTTCCAGACCTGGTCCGGATTGCAGAAGGCCAAGCCGTTGTTCGACGAGCTCGACCTGGCGACGTTCACCGACGAGGCCGGCAAGACGTTGTACGACGTACCGGACGGACCGCGTCCCGATGAGGACACGCCGGCGCCGGTGCGGTTCCTGCCGGAGTTCGACAACGTGCTGCTCTCACACGCGAAACGGGAGCGGATCATCGCCGACGAGCACAAGCCGCACGTCTTCACGAAGAACCTTCGCGTCAAGGCGACCTACCTCGTCGACGGGCTGGTCGCCGGGCTGTGGACGGCCGAGAAGAAGCGTGGTGTGGCAACTCTCACGGTCACGCCGTTCGGCAAGCTGCTGAAGAAGACGCAGGCCGAATTGGAGCGTGAGGGCGCCGCACTGATTCGTTTTCTGGAGCCGGATGCCAAGACCCATGAAGTGGTTACTGCCGGTTAATGAGGTTGTTGTCACACGTCGGATGACTGGGCCAGAAACCCTTTGCCGGGTGGAATGGGCAGATGAGCACAGTCCCCTCCATCACTCTGGACAACGGCGTCGAGATCCCGCAGCTGGGCCTGGGGGTCTGGCAGGTCGAGGACGAGATCGTCGCCGACGTGGTGACCACGGCGTTCGAGACCGGCTACCGGCACATCGACACCGCCGCGGCGTACCGCAACGAAGCCGGCGTCGGGCGAGCCATCGCCGCGTCCGGCCTGCCCCGTGACGAGCTGTTCATCACCACCAAGCTGCAGAACAGCGACCAGGGCTACGACTCCACGCTCGCCGCGTTCGACAAGAGCATCGACCAGCTCGGCCTCGAGTACGTCGACCTGTACCTGATCCACTGGCAATGCCTGAAGAAGGACAAGTACGTCGACACCTGGAAGGCGTTCGAGCAGCTGTACGCCGACAAGCGGATCCGCGCGATCGGCGTCTCGAACTTCCACGAACCCGCGCTGCGACGGATCTTCGAGGAGACCACGATCCGCCCGGCGGTGAACCAGATCGAGCTGCACCCGGCGCTGCCGCAGGACGGGCTGCGCGCGTTCAACGCCGAGAACGACATCGTCACCGAGGCGTGGAGCCCGCTGGCGTCCGGCGAGCTGATCGACGACCCGGCGCTGAAGACGATCGGCGCGAAGTACGGCAAGTCGGCGGCCCAGGTGATGATCCGCTGGCACCTGCAGCTCGGCAACGTGGTCATTCCTAAGTCCCGGACCGCGAGCCGGATCAAGGAGAACTTCGAGGTCTTCGACTTCCGCCTCGACAACGACGACATGGCAACGATCGCCGACCTCGAGACCGGCGTCCGCACCGGCGGCGACCCGGACGTGTTCGGCTAGGGGGTGTCTGGCTGCTCCGCGCAGTAGGCGGGGAGCCTAAATCAGCTCGAGGAAGCGTTCCAACACGGGCGAGCGGTTGTCCGGCGACCAGGCTACGGACAGTGGCCAGGGTGGTAGGTCGTCGGACAACTCGCGGTAGACCACGGCGTCCGGGTTGGTCGGTGGGGTCGGGCTGATCAGCAGGGAGACCCCGAGACCGGCCGCGACCAGCGCAACGATCGTCTGCACGTCGGCGGCCTGCTGGATCCGCGGGGTGAATCCGGCCGCTCGGCAGAACCCGATGATTGTGTCGTGCACGATGGGCCCACTCGGCCGCGAGTAGAACACGAACGGCTCGTCCGCGAGCTCCGCAAGCCGCAGCCGCTTCCGCCGAGCCAGCCGATGCCGTGCCGGCAGCACCGCCACCAGCGAATCCTCGGCGACCACCCGGGACGCCAGTCCCGGCGCCAACCGCACCACAGCCGTCGCATCGGCCGGCGCCGTCGGGCGCAGCAGCCCCACGTCGATGCGCCCGTCCCGCAGGGCCTCGGTCTGCCGAAGTGTCGTCCACGACTCCAGATCGAGCACCACCTCGGGATACGCCCGTCGGAACGCACCGAGGATCTGGGGCAGCGGCTCGAAGGTTGCCGACTGCACGAATCGCAGCCGCAGCGTCCCGAGCTCACCGCGTTGCGTCCGCTGCGCCGCGCGGACCGCTTCTTCCGACCGGCGCAGCAGGTCCTGGGCCTCGGCCAGGAACGTCGCGCCCGCAGCCGTCAGCACGAACCGCCGCTTCACTCGAGCGAACAACTCCACGCCCAGATCGCGTTCCAGCGCCGCGATCTGCCGGCTGAGTGATGGCTGGGTCAGGTGCAGCCGCGTGGCCGCGCGCCCGACGTTCATCTCCTCGGCCACCACCACGAACGACCTGAGCTGCCGTAGTTCCATGACCCCAATGATGCACCAGACACATCAACTCCGCGCAGAACTTTCATTGGACGCATCAAGGTTCTGATTCCTACTGTCGAAGGGTCGAAAGGAACCACCGTGCAATACGTACCGTTCTCCGTGATCAAGTCGATCCACGAGCAGACCCACTCCGCCATGCCGAGCGCCCCGATCCGGCCATATGTCCCGAAACGCCACCCGATCCGCGACGCCGTACGGCGCTGGCGGGAACGCCGTACGCCGGCGCCGCAGGCCGTCGAGCTGACCCTGATCGCTTCCCCAGCCGTTGCATGCGAAGCTGAGGTCCGTGATCGAGGTACGACGCCTGCGGGTGTTGCGCGCGCTGGCTGACCACGGGACCGTGACCGCGGCGGCCGAGGTGCTGCATCTGACGCCCTCGGCCGTCTCGCAGCAACTGGCGGCCCTGGAGTCCGAGGTCGGCCAGGAACTGCTCGAACGCCGCGGCCGCCGGGTCGCGATCACCTCCGCCGGCCGCCTGCTCCTCGAACACACCGACACCATCCTCACCGAGGTCGAACGCGCCGAGGACGCGATGCGCCTGCACGCGAATGGCGCCAACGGCGAGGTCCGCGTCGTCGCCTTCGCCACCGCGATCACGCTGCTCGTCGCGCCGGCCCTCCCCCGGTTGCGCGAGACGACTCCCGGCCTCGATCTCGTCGTACGCGATGCCGAGGGCCACGAAGGCATCACCCACCTGCTCGACGGTGACGCCGACCTCGCGATCGCCGTCGAGCACCGCGGCTCACCCCGCCCCGACGACCGGCGGCTGGTCCGGATCCCCTTGTACGCCGAGCCTTTCGTCGCCGTCCTGCCGCCGACACACCCGGCCGCGGACCAGAACACGATCGAGCTCGCCATGCTCGCGAACGACGACTGGGTGATGACCGCGCCGGGCAACCCGATCCGCGACGTCGTCGTCCTCGCCTGCGAGCAGGCCGGATTCCAGCCGCGGATCGTCCACCAGTCCGACGACTTCCGTGCCGTCGCCGCCCTCGTTGCGGCAGGCGGCGGCGTCTCGCTCGTCCCGCGCCTCGCCGTACCGGAGCCGACGCTCGCGCTGATCCGCCCGCTCCCCGACCCGGTGCCGGCCCGCCGCGTGTACGCCGCCGTCCGCGCGAGCCGCGCCGACCACCCACTCATCACCGCCACCCTCGCCATCCTGACCGAGGTCGCCGAGAAGCTGTAGTCAGTTGGCGATCAGGACCGTCTTCCGGATCAGGTCGGCGTTGTCGATCGCGCCGAGCAGGTACGTCGCGACGTCGGCTCGGGTCATCGAGAATCCGCCGCGCACGGTCCCTTCGGTGTTGCTGCGGAACGTCCCCTTCGCGGCGCCGTTGGTCAATCGCGGCGGACAGACGATGGTCCAATCCAGCTCGCTGGCCCCGACGACGGCCTCCATCCGGCGAGCGTCCGCGAACGATTCCCGCAGGATCCGCTGCAGGATCGGCTTCACGACGTACTTCGTGTACGGGTCGTCGCCTGTGCTGTGAATGCCCGCGACACTGACCACGAGGAATCGTCGTACTTCGCTCTCACCCATCGCCTGCAGGATGCTCTGCGCACCGTCGGTGAGGACTGTGCTCAAACCTGACGGACGAGGACCCAGTGCGGAGAGCACGGCGTCGTGTCCCTCCAGGACCGGCGCGATCGCCTGCGGATCCATGACGTCGGCGGTCACGACATCGACCAGTCCGCCGGTGACGCCGGCCCGCGCGGCGACCAGCCGGAGCTCAGGTAGTGCCACCTGGAGACTCGATCCTTCGCGGACAACGGCCGTGATTGTGTGCCCGGCCGCCACGCCTTGGCGCACCAGCTCGGTCCCGATCCGGCCGGACGCCCCGAACACCACCAGTTTCATCGTGAACCCCTCCAGGTTAGTAAACACTCACTCACCATGGTTAGTGAACACTCACCAACCTGTCAAGATAGGCTGCCGCCCATGGGGACGAGAGACGACATCCTGGACGCGGCCGCGGAGGTGCTGCGGACGCAAGGATTCGCACGGGCCACGACCAAGTCGATCGCCCAGGTCTCCGGGTACTCCGAAGCCGCGCTCTACAAGCATTTCGCGGACAAGGCCGCGATCCTGCTCGCCGTCATGCACGAGCGGATGCCCACGCTCCCCGGTTCACTCAAGGAGCTGATCGGCAGCCCGGGTTCGGCGACGGTCCACGCCAACCTGACCCGACTGGCCGGGATCGCCATCGACTTCTACATCGAGGGTTTCCCGATCCTGGTGTCACTGTTCTCGTCCCAGGACCTTCTGACCGCCCATCGCCGGCGTCTACAGGAATTGGACGCCGGGCCGCACAAGGCGCAGGAGGGACTGGTCCGCTACCTGCAGGAAGAGCAGAAACTCGGCCGCGTCCGTCGTACCGCGGATGTCGGAGCCGCGGCCGCGCTCCTGTTCGGCGCGTGCTTCCAGCGCGGCTTCGAGGTCAACTTCTCCGGTGTCACGCCGTCCGTCGAGGAGCACAACGCCTACGCCGGCGCGCTCGGCAGGACCATCTACGAGTCCCTGCGCCCGAACCCGCTCAAGCGCGGCGTCGGCCGTCCAGGCCCACGGTCGAGACCCGCGCGATGAGCGCTCGCGGGATGAAGCGGGTCCCGGCGACGATCAGCTTGTAGCGGCGGCTCGGGATCGAGATCGCCTTGCCGCGCATCAGGTCCCTCCAGGCGGCGTCGACCAGGTCGGTCGCGTCCAGCCACATGAACGACGGGATCAGCGACTTGTCCATCCCCATCCGCTCGTGGAACTCGGTGTGCACGAATCCCGGGCACAGCGCCATCACCGCGACGCCCTTCGCGTGCAACTCGAGCGCGAGGCCGGCCGAGAAGTTCGTCACCCAGGCCTTGTGCGCGCTGTACACGTTGCGCTGCAGGAACCCGGCCACCGACGACACGTTGATCACCGCACCGGAGCCGCGCTCGATCATCGGCAGGACGGCCGAGTGCGTGAGCCGCAGTACGACGCGAACGAGCAGATCCAGCTGCTTCTCCTCGACGTCGACCGGGTTCGCCCAGAACGGCTTCTTCTGCCCGAAGCCGGCGTTGTTCACCAGCACCTCGATCGGACCGGTGCGGAACCGCTCCTCGACCCGGGCCAGATCGTCGGCGTCGGTCAAGTCGGCGGCCAGCACCTCGCACTCGACCCCGTGCAGCCGGGTGATGTCGGCGGCGACCTCCTTGAGCTTGGCCTCGTCCCGCGAAACCAGCACCAGGTCGTAGCCCTCGAGCGCCAGCTTGTCCGCGAACGCACGGCCGATCCCGGTCGCCGGCCCGGTGACAAGCGCAGTCGGCATGTTCTCCGTCCTCCCTCACGGGACACCGTGTATCACCCTCAGTCTGTCACCTACGCTGGTCGAGTGCTGGCGGACATCGACACCTGGGTTCTCGATCTCGACAACACCCTCTATCCCGCCCGCTCCGCGCTGGCCGAGCAGCTCACGCATGGCATCCTGTCGACGATCGCGCAGTACTACGGGACCGACCTCGCCGGCGCCCGCCGGATCCAGTCCGAGCTGGTGGCGGAGTACGGCACGTCGCTGCGCGGCGCGATGGTGACCGGGACGATCGACCCGCACGACTTCCTCGGCTTCGAGCGCCGCATCGACTACTCGGTCATCGGCCCGGATCCCCTGCTGACGGACGCGCTCACCTCGCTCCCCGGCCGCCGGTACGTGTACACGAACGGCTCGGCGTACCACGCCGAACAGGCCCTCGGACGCCTCGGCCTGACCGACTGCATCGACGGCGTTTTCGACATCCTCGCCGGCGACCTGATCCCCAAGCCGTACGCCGAAAGCCTCGACGCGTTCCTCGAGCTGTACGGCGTCGACCCCGCCCGCGCCGCGATGTTCGACGATCTCGAGGTGAACCTCACGCTGCCGCACGAGCGCGGGATGACCACGGTGTGGGTGACCGACGGGACGGCGTACGAGCAGGTGGCCGAACGCCGGTGGCGGACGACCGACCTCCGCACCTTCCTGGGCGCGCTTGACGTCTGATGAATCGCACGACCGCTCCCGCGCGCCAGGCGGGCGAGCGCGGGATGTGACCGGAAATGGTCTGAGGACTTACGCTTCGGGGAGGAGGTGACGAATGGCTGCCACGGACAAGGCGCTGGCCGGTCTGCGTCAGATGATCGCGTCGGGCCAGCTCGGGCCGCGGGCGAAGTTCCCGCCGGAGCCCGAGTTGTGCGACCACCTGGGGGTGTCCCGCAGTTCGTTGCGTGAGGCGGTGCGGTCGCTGGCCGCGCTCGGTGTGATCGAGTCCCGGCACGGATCGGGCACCTACGTCTCGGCGCTCGACCCGGCCGCGATCATCAGCCGGTTCTCGCTGTCGGTCGAGCTGATCCCGCTCGAGGGCGTGCTCGAACTGCTGGAGGTACGCCGGGTGCTCGAGTCGCACGCCACCGCCTCGGCCGCGGCCCGCCAGGACCCGGACCTGGAGGCGCGACTGGGCGACATCCTCGACCGGCTCGAGTCGACCACGGACGCGATCGAGATCCAATTCCTCGACGCCGAGTTCCACAACGCGATCTGCACAGCGGGTGGCAACCCGACCGTCACCGCTCTCACCGGCGTGATCCGGGGCCGCGGCGGCCACTACCGCATCTTCGAGCCCGGCGCGGACTTCGACGCGATCAAGCAGACCAGCGATCGCGGCCATCGCGCCATCCTCGACGCCATCTCCACCCGCGACCCGGCCGCCGCCGCAACCGCAGCCTCCGCCCACATCGCCCAGACCGAGCTCTGGCTCCGGGCCCTCCGCCCGGTCCCCCGGCCCGACCTGCCATGAGGTGGACCCTGCGCCGTGCCGAGCCGACCGATCTCGAGGACCTGGTCGAGATCCGGGCCGTCGTCATGCGCCCGGACCTCGAGCGTCTCGGCCGGTACGACGCGCATCGCGTCCGGCAACGACTGCGCGACGGGTTCTCGCCCGAGCACACACAGATCATCGAGGTCGGCGGCAAGCTCGCCGGCTCGATCGCCGTCCGTCCGGCCGAGGATCGCAGATGGCTGGAGCACTTCTATGTGGCTCCGCAGCATCAGGGCCAAGGCCTCGGCACCGAGGTCCTGCGCACCGTTCTGGACAGCACTGACGGAACCGTCTGGCTCAACGTCCTGCAGGGCAGTCCGGCCCGCAAGCTGTACGAGCGCCACGGCTTCGTCGTGGAGAGCGAGGACCCAGTTGACGTCTTCATGGTCCGGAAATTTCTCTGAGCTGTTGAGATCTTGCGCGCAGATCGTCGGGTGCATAACCTCCAGACAATTCGTCCGGAGGGGATCCGCCAATGTCCCGTTCACGCTTGCTCACGGTCGCGGGCGCGACCGCACTCCTCGGTGCCGTCCTCGTAGCTCAACCAGCCGCCGCGCATCCGGCCCCGCGGATCACGCGGGCCGGGCTCGATCCCGCCCTCGTCGCCGGCCGCGGCGCCGACGTACCGTTCGTCGAACAGGAGGCCGAGAACGCCGTCTTCACCGGCGAGAAGATCGGCCCGGGGCGCGACGCGTACACGCTCCCGGCTGAGGCCTCCGGGCGGGCCGCCGTACGGCTGCAGCCCAAGCAGTACGTCGAATTCACGCTGACGCGTCCGGCGAATGCGCTGACGTTGCGGTACAGCATCCCGGACGCGCCGGCTGGTGGCGGGATCACTGCTCCGCTCGACGTCTCGGTCGACGGGAAGCACAAGCGAACGATGACGCTGACGTCGCAGTACGCCTGGCTCTACGGCATGTATCCGTTCTCCAACGACCCGAACGTCGACCCGACCCCGGGCTGGTGGAAACCCGAGCCCGACCCAGTCGCCAAGCCCTTCCGGCCGAACCACTTCTACGACGAGCAGCGCGTGTTGCTCGACCGTACGTATCCGGCCGGCTCACGCGTCCGGTTCGCCGTACCTCGGGCGACTGCCGCGGCATGGACCGTGCTCGACGTCGCCGACTTCGAGCTGGTCCGAGAGCCTCTCAAGCAGCCTGGTCGCTCGTTGGACGTGCGGCTGTTCGGTGCGGACCCGACCGGTCGGCACGACGCGGCGCCGGCGATCGAACGCACGATCGCCGCAGCACAACGGATCGGCTGGTCGGTGTTCATCCCGGCAGGCACGTTCCAGGTCAATCGGCACATCGTCGTCGACAAGGTGACGATCCGCGGCGCCGGCAACTGGTGGACGATCATCAAGGGCAAGGTCCTGCCGCTGGCCGAGCCCGCGCCGGACAAGTCTGTGCACAGCGCACCCGGGTTCTACGGCAAGTACGCCGCTGACGGCGGGAGCACCGACGTACAGCTGTCGGACTTCGCGATCGAGAGCGATGTCCGCGAGCGGATCGACACCGATCAGGTGAACGGGATCGGCGGTGCGATCGGCGGCGGTTCGACGATCGAGAACCTGTACCTGCACCACACCAAGGTCGGCATCTGGCTCGACGGCCCGATGGACGGGCTGCTGATCCGCAACAACATCATCACCGATGCCGTTGCCGACGGCATGAACCTGCATCTTGGTGTGTCCAACGTTCGGGCGACCAACAACTTCGTCCGCAACAGCGGCGACGACGGGCTGGCGATGTGGTCAGAGTCGAACGCCGACGGGCTGGTGAACCACGACAACGTGTACGACCACAACACCGTTCAGACGCCGGTGCTTGCGAACGACATCGCGATCTACGGCGGGCGAGACAACGCTGTGACCGACAACCTGGTCGCGGATCCGATCCGCGAGGGCAGCACGCTGCACGCGGGTTCGCGGTTCAACGCGACGCCGTTCGAGGGCACGCTCACGTTCGCCCGCAACACCACGGTCCGCGGCGGTCCGCGGGATCTGAACTGGGACATCGGGCTCGGCGCGATCTGGCTGTACGCGTTGCAATCGACGATGTCCGGGACGATCGAGATCACCGACAGTTCGTTCCTGGATTCGACGTACAACGCGATGATGTTCGTCGTCGACTGGCCGGTGAAGGACGACTACGCGATCACGAATGTTGCCGTCCGCAACATCAAGGTCGACGGCACCGGGACCAACGTGGTGAACGCCCGGGTCGGCGGCTGGGCGACGTTCGAGAACGTCGACGCGCGCAACGTCGGCGCGCCGTTCGTCAACAATTGCGGGACGTTCCACTTCAACGGGCCGCCGGAGTTCGAAGTCCGGGACCTGGGTGGCAACGACGGCGGCTGGACCGGCGCGACGTGGTGCGAGGACCGCCCCGCCGTCGTACCGCCCCCGCCGCCGTCACCCTGGAACTGAGGATCCTCAGCCCATCACAATCGGCCGGCGTCGGCGGGCTCACGCTCGCCGGGCCGGGGCGCCGGCGACTGCGATGGCGTGGGGATCCGGAACGCGAGCACGAGGACGATGGCGCCGACCAGGACGATCCCGGCGCCGACGAGGGCCGCGACGTGCATCGCGTGGATGAACGCGTCGTTCGCGGCCTTCACCAACTCCGGGCGGCCGAGCGTGCCCGCCACGTGCCGGGTCGCCTCGGCCGACGTACCAGCGGCATCCGGGAGGCCGACGAGCGACGGCGCGATCCGGTGCTGGTAGGTCGACGAGACGATCGTGCCGAGAATGGCGACCCCGAGCACGCTGCCGACCTGGCGAAGGACGTTGTTGACGGCCGATCCGGCACCCATGCGATCGAGCGGAAGCGTCGCCAGTACGGCGGTCGTGGTCGGGGCCGTGGTCATACCGATGGACAGGCCAACGAGTGCGCCGACCACTCCGACCCACACCAGTGAGGTGTCGACGTCGTAGATCAGGTTCAGCGCGGAGCACGCAGCCAGCACGAAGACCGCCGTACCCGAGACTTTAGCCACGCCGAACCGTGCCGCGAGCCTCGAGCCCAACTGCGAGCCGACGATGACACCACTTGCTGCAGGCAACGACATCAGGCCGGCCGACAGGGCGCTCATCCCGCGGGCGCCCTGCAGGTAGAACGCGAGGTAGAAACTCTGGCCGGTCAGCAGGAGGAACACGACCGCCAGGGTGAAGTTGCCGGCCGCGAACCGGCGGTTGCGGAACAGGCGCGGATCGAAGCTCGGCTCCCTTTCCCGCCACTCGGAGAAGACGAATCCGGCGAGCAGGACGAGGCCGGCCGCGATGCTCGCCCAGACCTGCCAGCGGTTCCAGCCGCCCTGGTGGCCGCCTTCGATCAGTCCGTACGAGAGGCCGAGCAGACCGAGGGTGGACAGGCCGAGGCCGAGCGGATCGAGGCGGCGGCGCTGTGGGCTTCGTGGATTCGGCAGTACGAGCGGGGCGCCGACCAGCCCGAACGCGACGATCGGCAGGTTGATGGTGAAGACCGAACCCCACCAGAAGTGGTCGATCAGCAGACCGCCGAGCACCGGTCCGACGGCGACCCCGACACCGGCCGACGAGCCCCAGATCGCGATCGCGCCGGCCCGGCGTGCCGGCGGGAACGTCCAGCCGATGATCGCCATCGACGTCGGCATGATCAGCGCGCCGCCGAGGCCCATCGCGGCGCGAGCCAGGACGAGCGCGACCGGCCCGGTGGCCCAGGCGGCCCAGGCCGAGGCGCCGCCGAAGATCAGCAGACCGAGCATGAGGATGGTCCGGTGGCCGTAGCGGTCACCGAGAGCACCGGCCAGAAACAGCGCGGTGGCGAAGAGCAGTGAATAGATGCCGACGGCCCACTGGAGTTGGCCCGGCGTGGCGCCGAGGCCGTCGACGGGGTCGGCCAGGCGTTCGAGAGCGATACCGAGAACGGTCGAGTCGATCCAGATCAGGACGGCCGAGACGACCAGGATGGCGAGGATGCGGCGTTGCCGCCGCTCGGGGATGGGGTCGATGGAGGACACGAAATCTCCTATAATTGTCAGGACCCTGACGAGATCTCGATCATCCTCAATTGACAGGAACCTGTCAATCGCCTTTTCGTGTCCACTCGCGGACCCGGGCAGAATGGGGAGCATGGACTCCTATGGCGACGACGGCTGCGTGACGTTCCTCGTCCGGCACGCCTGGCTGAGCATGCGCTCCGTGCTCGCCGAGGCGCTCGACGAGCACGGGCTGTCGGTGCAGCAGTACGGGACGCTGCTGTGCGTACGGAAGGATCCGGGTCTGACCATCGCCGACGTCGGCCGGGTGGTCGGCACCACGCGGCAGTCCGCCAACGAGCTGATCACCGGGATGGAGCGGGCCGGCCTGGTCGAGCGCAGGCCGAACCCGAAGGATCGGCGTACCCAGCAGGTCCACCTGACCGACGCCGGAGCCCGCCGGCTCGACGAGGCGACCCCGGCGATCCGCAAGGTCGAGGACGAACTCGAAGCCTCGTTCACGGCAGCCGACCGCTCGGCCGCGCGCGCCTGGCTTGCGCACATGGTCACGGCCGTCGAGGGTTAGGTAATGCGCGCACACGCTGAGCGGTTGGACGGACTGGGTACGACGATCTTCGCCGAGATGTCCGCGCTCGCGGTGGCGACCGGGTCGGTCAACCTCGGCCAGGGCTTCCCGGACCGCGACGGGCCCGACTCGTTGCTCGAGGACGCGATCGCGGCGATCCGCGCGGGCGCGAACCAGTACCCGCCGGCTCGCGGCGTACCCGCGCTGCGGCAGGCGATCGCGGATCATCAGAAGCGGTTCTACGACCTGGCGTACGACCCGGACACGCAGGTTCTGGTCACCACCGGCGCCACCGAGGCAGTCGCGGCGGCGCTGCTCGCGTTCGTGGAGCCGGGTGACGAGGTGATCGCCCTCGAGCCGTACTACGACTCGTACGCCGCCGGCATCGCCTTCGCCGGCGGACGGCGCGTGCCGGTGACGCTGCGCGCACCGTCGTACCGCCTGGATCTGGATGAACTGCGGGCCGCGGTCACGCCGCGGACGAAGGTCCTGCTGATCAACTCACCGCACAACCCGACCGGCACCGTCCTCACGGATCTCGAACTGCAGGGCATCTGCGACGTCGCGATCGAGCACGACCTCGTGGTCATCACCGACGAGGTCTACGAACACCTGGTGTACGACGGCCTCCAGCACCGGCCGCTGGCGTCGTACGACGGCATGGCGGACCGGACCGTGTCGATCAGCAGCGCCGGCAAGACCTTCGCCGTCACCGGCTGGAAGATCGGGTGGGTGACCGGGTCGCCCGAGGTGGTCACCGCCGTGACGACCGCCAAGCAGTTCCTCACCTTCACGTCCGGCGCCCCGTTCCAGCCCGCCGTCGCCAACGCACTTGCCCTAGGCAACGACTACTTCGACGCCCTGCGCGCCGACCTCCAGTCCCGCCGCGACCTCCTCGCGAACGGCCTCACCGACCTGGGCTTCGAGGTCCACCGCCCCGCCGGCACCTACTTCATCACCACCGACATCCGCCCCCTCGGCCACACCGACGGCATCGCCTTCTGCCGCATGCTCCCCGAAAAAACCGGCGTCGTAGCCATCCCCCACCAAGTCTTCTACGACAACCCCACCCCCGGCCGTCCCCTGGTCCGCTGGGCCTTCTGCAAACAACCCGAAGTACTAGAAGAAGCCCTCAACCGCCTCCAGAAACTCTGAGCTGTGCACGCGGTAGGACATCGACCGGCCTCTTGTGGCAGACTTGAGGTAGCTCGCCAGGTGCTGCTTGGTGAGAAGTGAAGCTGGGACCCCCACCGGAGGATGGGACCCAGCTTTCGCGCTTTCAGCGCACGACAACCTCGTGCTCGGTCAGGATTTCGGACATCGCCAGCAGCCAGCGCGGTTCGCCCAGTCTCGCCGCAGTGAGCGCGCCGGCGACAGCATCCGGGATCCAGAGCATCGGCTCGTCCCGCGGCCGCGCGAATCCGACCCTGAACCCGTGCGGGATCAGGCCCTTGTCTCGCGCCGAGTCCACCAGCCGGAGGTCACGCTGATCGGGCGTACTCGTACGAGACTCCAAGCAGACCTCGTCGACGCCGATCAGCGCCAACTCGTAGAACAGCCGCTCCATACAGCAGCGCCGGGCTCGCTCCTGCTTGGAGCGATGCACCGGCGCCCCGGTAGCGACGATCGCCGCCAGATCGAACGCGGCGATCGCCGCCGCGATGCGGTCGCGACGCTTGGCCGACTCGTCGACCCAGTGCAGGCGACCACCTTTGGTCAGAGTGAGGGCCTGCAGGCTCTCCAGCATTGCGGTCACCGAAGCGGTCTCGACGACGGCTGCTGCCAACGTATACGTCCCACCCGGGCACCGCGGCCCGTCGATAATCACCGACTCGTCGACCCATGCGGACAAGGTGAACTCGCGGGTGGAATCGGACACCCGAGGATTGTCCAGGAAAGGCTGAAGTCAGGGCCGCGACTATCCACAGGTGTCGCGGGGCATTGCGGGGCAGGCCGGGGCAGATTGGTTAGGGGAGGAACTTGGCGAGGGATTCGGGGTCTCGGGCTACCGCTGTGGTGTTGTCATCGGCGGTGATGATGGGGCGTTGGATGAGGATGGGGTGGGTGGTCATGGCCTCGATCCAGGTGGGGCGGTGGGCTGCGTCTCGGGGGACGGTGCGGAGGGGTTCGGCTTCGGGTTCGTTGGGGCGGATGAGGTCCCAGGGTTCTAAGTTGAGGCGGGTGAGGACGGCCTCGAGTTCTTCGGCGGTGGGTGGGTCGTCGAGGTAGCGGCGGACTGTGTAGGGGATGCCGGCCTCGTCGAAGGCTTCAGTGGCTGCTCGGCATTTGGAGCAGGCGGGGTTGATCCAGATCTCCACGGAAGTGCTCCCGAGCAGCTAGGGGTGGAACCAGAGTTTGGTGGGGCGTTGCAGCATCAGGATCAGCAGGGTGACGTGGATCGCGAGGCCGAGGAGGCCGGCGGGTAGGGACATCACACCGCCGGCGATGCCCAGCGCCGCGACCGCGATCAGCGTGTAGCGCGACCAGCGGCGGCGCTTGCGGAGGTACAGCGCCGGGACCAGGTAGATGAACGCGCAGATCATCGCCGCCGCGACCGCAACCGGCGCGTTGCCGCGGGAGCCGGTCAGTACTTCGGAGATCTGGTCGCCGGCCGACGTGAGCGTGAGGATCGCCAGCAGCAGGCACAGCACGCCCAGCCCGATCGCGATCACCGAGGCGATCGTCACCTGCCTGGGCGGAGTCAGCTGACCGCCGTACGTATCCGGAGCCGCACCGAACAGACCGCTGTACGGTCCTGGCCGCTCCTCGCCCGGCACGTCGCCGCGCTGCTCACTCATTCGGTCCGCTGTTCCTTCCACCTACCCCCTCCCCGATCCTGCCAGATGACCCAAGGAGGCTCCGGGAAATGTGTTGTCGTCCGGGAGCGGTTCGAGCCGGCGAATCTCGAGTCCGAGCCGGTGCAGGTGTTTGCACTTGGTCCGGATGGGGTCATGCTCGGCGGATGTGCCGGGCGGGTCGAGCGTAGCTGGCACTGGCTGACCATCGACACGATGTGGGTCGACGAGGCCAAGCGCGGCCTGGGTCTGGGCTCCGCACTCCTCCGGTCGATCGAGGACGAAGGCCGCCGCCGCGGGTGCCGATGGTCAGACGTCACGACCTTCGATTTCCAAGCGCCTGGCTTCTACCGGAACGCGGGCTACGTCCAGTACGGCGTGAAGCACGACTACCCGCCCGGGCACACGAACTACTTCTTCCGTAAGGACCTCTGACGCACGGTGATGTCGAGGTGCGGGAAGCGCAGGTACGGCGTGATCTCGGCGTGCGGTAGGTCACACAGGAAGTGGACTGTCGTGCCGGTCGTGCCGTCGTCCACGATCGGCTCGAGGTCGGTTACTGGGATGCCGTGTTCGTAGCGTTGGGTCCATGAGCCGTTCTCGCGGCGGTTGGTGTGGATCAGCCAGTCGCTGAGGGCGGCGACGACGGACATGCCGCGCCGCGGGTGGCCGTCGGGGAGCAACGGGGCGGCGAGGTCGTCGAAGAAGCGGAGGTCCTTCGTGGCCATGACCGGCTTCTTCACTACGTTCCCGTGCTCATCGACGCGTGTGTCGGTGCCGCGTCCGTTGTCGGCGATCGAGATCGAGCCGTCCCCGTGGAGCGTGACCGTGCACTGCCCGTGCTGCCCGGCGGACTCAGCCTCGTCGTCCGCGTAGGCGAGCACTTCGAGCACCAGATGCAGTACGCCGCCAGGCGCATACCGATCGACCTCAGCGCGGATCGCGTCCAGATGATCTCGGTCGACCGAGGCCGCCCAGTCGTGCGTCGTGTTGATCCATTGCGTCACTTCCCCATTCTCCCCGATTCCCTTCGGGCCGCTGGCCGGTCTACACAGCAAAAGCCCGAAAGGAAGACATATGCGCAAGATCATCGCCTCGACGCTGGTGACGCTCGACGGGGTTGCCGAGGATCCCAGCGGCTACAGCGGTACGTCGTTCGGCGGATGGGCGCTGCCGTACTTCGGGGAGGAGTCCGTGCGGCTGTCCATCGAGAAGCTCGCGGGCTGCGACTACTTCCTCTGCGGACGCCGTACCTATGAGATGTTCTCGGCCGCATGGGGCAATGCCGAGGGACCGTATCCCGATCGGCTGCGGAACCTGAAGAAGTTGGTTGCCTCCAGCACCCTCAAGGGCGACCTGACCTGGAATGCCGAACTCCTCGAGGGCGATGCGATCGCCGCCCTGAAGAAGCTCAAGGAGCAGGACGGCGGCGACATCATGATGTACGGCAACCCGACGCTGTTCCGCAGCCTGCTCGAGAACGACCTGGTCGACGAGCTCGACCTCATGCTGCTCCCGGTGCTGCTCGGGACGGGTTCGAAGCTGTTCCTGGACGGAACGCCGCCCACGAAGCTGACGCTCGACAGCCACGCCACGTTGGACAACGGCGTGACGATCCTGAGCTACCGGATCTAACGAAGAAGGGCCCGGTCATGAAGACCGGGCCCTTGTTCTGTCAGGACACCTCGAGGGCGTCCTTGGCTTCGTTCAGCGTGACCTTGACGGTCTCGCCGTCGCGGATCGAGCCTTCGAGCAACCCGCGAGCCAGCTCGTCACCGATCGCGGACTGGACCAGCCGGCGCAGCGGACGGGCGCCGTACACCGGGTCGTACCCGGTCATCGCCAGCCATTCCATCGCGCCGTCGTCCACCTCGAGCGTGATCCGCCGGTCGGTCAGCCGCCGCTGCAGCGCGGCGATCTGCAGCGCCACGATCTGCGTCAGCTCCTCGCTGCCGAGCGCGTCGAACAGCACGATCTCGTCCAGCCGGTTGATGAACTCCGGCTTGAACGACTGTCGCACGACCGCCATCACCTGGTCGCGCTTGGCCTTGTCGTCCAGCGACATGTCGGCCAGGTACGCCGAACCCAGGTTGCTGGTGAGGATCAGGATCACGTTGCGGAAGTCGACCGTACGACCCTGGCCGTCGGTCAGCCGCCCGTCGTCCAGCACCTGCAGCAGGATGTCGAAGACCTCGGGGTGTGCTTTCTCCACCTCGTCGAGCAGGATCACCGAGTACGGACGCCGCCGTACTGCCTCGGTGAGCTGACCGCCCTCTTCGTACCCCACGTAGCCGGGCGGGGCGCCGACCAGCCGCGCGACGCTGTGCTTCTCGCCGTACTCCGACATGTCGATCCGGACCATCGCCCGCTCGTCGTCGAACAGGAAGTCCGCAAGCGCCTTCGCCAGCTCGGTCTTGCCGACACCGGTCGGGCCGAGGAACAGGAACGAACCGGTCGGCCGGTCCGGGTCGGAGATGCCGGCCCGCGCCCGCCGTACGGCGTCGCTCACGGCCTTGACCGCCTCGCGCTGACCGATCAGCCGACGACCCAGCTCGTCCTCCATCCGGAGCAGCTTGCCGGTCTCACCCTCGAGCAGCCGCCCGGTCGGGATCCCGGTCCACATCGCGATCACCTCGGCGATCTCGGTCGGACCGACCTCCTCGTTGACCATGGCCTCGGGACCCTCGACGACCTCGTCCTCCTCGGACGCCTTCTCGAGCTCCTTGGTGAGCTCGGGAATCTCGCCGTACAGGATCCGCGCCGCGGTCTCCAGGTCGCCGTCGCGCTGGGCCCGCTCGGCCTGGCCGCGCAGCTCGTCGATGCGCTCCTTGACCTCACCGACCCGGTTCAGGCCGGACTTCTCGCGCTCCCAGCGGGCCTCGAGGGCGCGCAGTTCCTCCTCGCGGTCGGCGAGATCGGCACGCAGCCGCTCCAGCCGCTCCTGCGACGACGGGTCCGCCTCGCGGGACAGCGCGAGCTCCTCCATCTTCAGCCGGTCGACGGTACGACGGAGCGAGTCGATCTCGACCGGGGACGAGTCGATCTCCATCCGCAGCCGGGACGCGGCCTCGTCGACCAGGTCGATCGCCTTGTCGGGAAGCTGACGGCCGGAAATGTAGCGATGCGACAACGTGGCCGCCGCAACCAACGCAGAGTCGGAGATGGCGACCTTGTGGTGCGCCTCGTACCGCTCCTTCAGACCACGCAGGATCGCGATCGAGTCCTCGACCGAGGGCTCGCCGACGAACACCTGCTGGAACCGGCGCTCCAGCGCCGGGTCCTTCTCGATCCGCGTGCGGTACTCGTCCAGCGTCGTGGCGCCGATCATCCGGAGCTCACCGCGGGCCAGCATCGGCTTCAGCATGTTGCCGGCGTCCATCGCGCCCTCGCCGGACGCACCGGCGCCGACGACGGTGTGCAGCTCGTCGATGAACGTGATGATCTGACCGTCAGACTCCTTGATCTCGGTCAGCACGGCCTTCAGCCGCTCCTCGAACTCACCGCGGTACTTCGCACCCGCGACCATCGCACCGAGGTCCAGGCTGATCAGCCGGCGGCCACGCAGCGACTCGGGCACGTCACCGGCCACGATCCGCTGGGCCAGCCCCTCGACGACGGCGGTCTTACCGACGCCGGGCTCACCGATCAACACGGGGTTGTTCTTGGTACGACGGGACAGCACCTGGACCACGCGGCGGATCTCGGAGTCACGGCCGATCACCGGGTCGAGCTTGCCGTCTCTGGCCCGCTCGGTCAGGTCGACGCCGTACTTCTCCAAGGTCTTGGTGGTGCCTTCAGCCTCCGGGGAGGTGATCCGGCGGTTGCCCCGCATCTGGTCGAACGCCTGCAGCAGCGCGTCCGCGGTCACGCCGAGCGCGGTCTTGGCCACGCCCTCGACGGTCGCGAGCGCGATCAGCAGGTGCTCGGTGGAGACATACTCGTCCCCGAGTCCGAGGGCCCGCTGCTCTGCCTGGTTCAGCACGTCGCCGGTCTTCGGCGACAGGCTCGGCGCCTGCACGCTGCCACCGCTCGCCTTCGGGAGCCGGCTCAGCTGCGCGGCCGTCCTCTGGCGTACGGCGTCAACGTCGCCGCCGGCTGCCTCGAGCAGACCGATCGTCGTCCCCTCGGGCTGCGCGAGCAGCGCGGAGAGCAGGTGAATCGGTTCCACGGTCGGGTTGCCCGCCGCGGACGTCTGACGGATCGCGACCGACAGGGTTTCCCGGGCCAGCGTCGTCAACCGCTGAACGTCCATCTATTTCCAGCCTTTCCAGCTCAACGTACAAGTCTCACCAGACACAACCTATCGAAACTTGAGTCCATTCCACTCAACTCTGAGAAATCCCAGGGATCATTCAGGGTGAGCACGCTGGGTAGCTGACATGCGTCGCCGAGCGCGGGCACCAGTCGGTGGCCGGCGATACGTAGCTGGTGAGAGTCGTGCCGCTACGTGCTGAACTCGGAGGCGCGTATCCGATAGACCTGCAGGTTCAGGTCGTAGTACTTGTCGGTCTCGCCGACCCACTGCATGCCGAGGCGCTGCGCGGTCGCGATCGCACGCTTGTTGTTCGGGCGGGCGACCGCGAACAGTTCGTCGACATCGCCCTCCTTGAACGCCCAGCTCATCAGCCCGCGGCTGGCCTCGGTCGCGTATCCGTTGCCCCAGGCGCTCGGCCGCAGCTGCCAGCCGATCTCCAGATCCTCCTCGTACGGCGGGAGCAGCCGGATCAGCAATGCGCCGACGATCTCGCCGTCGTCGCGACGCGCCACCGCCCAGCGGCCGGCCGGGACCACGAAGTTCGGCTGGGCCTCGATCCAGGACTGCAGGATCAACCGCATGGTCGCGGCGTCCGGCACCTTGTCGATGGCCGGTGACAGCCAGGGCGCCACGTCGGCGGAGCCAAAGATCTCCAGCGCGGCGTCGGCGTCGTCTTCCTCCCAGTCCCGGATCAGCAGCCGGTCCGTCTCCAGCTTCAGCGTCACCCCGCCAGGGTATGCGGTCGGTGGCCGCAGACAACAGGTTCGGGAGTGACCGGCAGGTGAACGCACGCGAAGCCTCCGGCCTGTCCGGCCGGAGGCTTCGGTGGAAGAGACCGCAGGGCGGTCCGGTAACGGACCACCCCGCGGCGGTCGAAGGGCGCCGGGGGAATGACGCGCCTTCGACTGTGGAGGCGTCGCGGGGGAACGACGGCCTCCACCGGAGCCGGAGGACTCCGAGGGTGGGTTTCGGAGTACCTCCGGTGGTCAGGTGAAAACCCCCGAGGTGAAGGATCAGCGCGAGCCGAGTTCCAGGGGCTGGGTGCGGATCCAGCGTGTCGTGGTCTGCTGCCGGCCCATGGCGATCACGTCGCCGGCTGGACCGGCCGAGAAGACCCGGCTGGTGGCGGTGCGCCGGGAGGCGCCGACACCGCGTTGAACCTCGGCCAGAAGCTGGTTGACCCGCTGACGCAGGTCCTCCACCTCCGACTGTAGCGCGAGGATGTGGCGAATTCCCGCGAGGTTGATGCCCTCTTCCTGGGACAGGTGCTGCACATAGCGCAGCTTCGCCACGTCGTACGCCGAGTACCGCCGGCCGCGGCCGGACGCCCGGCTCGGCACCACAAGGCCGAGCCGGTCGTACTGGCGCAACGTCTGCGGATGCATGCCGGCCAGCTGGGCCGCCACCGAGATCACGTAGATCGGGGTGCGGTCGTCCCAGGTCGGCACCTGGCTGAACGGGATACCCATCACGGACTCCCGAACAACCCGGCCCGCAGATCAGGGTGATCCGACGCAGAGTTGAACTCCTGCAGCTTTTCCTTCTGCTCGTCGGTCAACTCGTGCGGAACCTGCACCTCGAGCGTGAGCAGCAGATCGCCCTTGGTCCCGTCCCGCCGGACCGATCCCTTGCCACGGACGCGCAGCTTGCTGCCGTTCGCCGTACCGGCCGGGATCCGGACCGTGACGGGCAGGCCGTCGAGGGTCGGAACCTTGATCTCGGCGCCCAGCGCCGCCTCGGTGAAGCTCACCGGGACGTTCAGCGTCAGGTGCTCGCCCTGGCGGCCGAAGATCCGGTGCGGCTTGACGTGCACGGTGACGTAGAGGTCGCCCGCTGGGCCACCTCGCTCGCCGGCCGCGCCCTTGCCCTTGAGCCGGATCCGCTGGTTGTCCTGCACGCCCGCGGGGATGCGGACCTGCATGGTCTTGCTCGACTGGCCGCGGCCGGAGCCATGGCAGGTCTCGCACGGCTGGTCGACGACCAGGCCACGACCCTTGCACTCGGTGCACGGCTCGGTCATCGCGAACACGCCGCCCTGCACCGAGGTCTGCATTCCCGTGCCTTCGCACTTCAGGCAGACCTTCGGCACGGTGCCGTACTTCGCACCGGTGCCGTGACAGGTCGGGCAGGGCGCGTCGCTGGTCATCCGGAGCCCGACCGTGACACCGTTCACGGCCTCGGCGAACTCGATCGTCGCCTCGGTCTCGATGTCCTGGCCGCGCCGCGGACGGGCCGTCGTCGAGGTGGTCGTGCGCTGGCCACCACCGCCGAACATGCCGCCCAGGATGTCGCCGAGCCCGCCACCGCCGCCGCCGGAGCCGCTGCGGTTGAACAGGTCGCCGACGTCGAAGTTGAACCCGCCGCCGCCCTGACCGCTGCCGGTCGGCATCCGGAAGCCGCCGCTGCCGAACAGCCGGCGCGCCTCGTCGTACTCCTTGCGCTTCTTCGGGTCGCCGACGACGTCGTACGCCTCGGAGACCTCCTTGAACTTGGCCTCCGCGGACGCGTCACCGGCGTTGGAGTCGGGGTGGTACTTGCGCGCCAGCTTGCGGTAGGACTTCTTGATCTCGTCGGCCTCGGCGGTCTTGGAGACGCCGAGAACCTTGTAGAAGTCCTTCTCGAGCCAGTCCTTCGTGCTCATCTGACGCCTCCCCTCCCGTCGTGGTCGTTACTCCGCGGACCTGTCCGCGTCATCATCTGTGCTCTCCGCCGGTCCGTCGGCCTTCGCCGCGTCGGCCGGCAGTTGTTCGGTCGGCTCCGAGACTGCCACCCGGGCCGCCCGCAGAACCCGCTCACCCAGCCGGTAGCCCGGCTGCATGATCATCGTCGCGGTCGGACCGTCGACCTCGTCGGAGTAGTTGTGCAGCAGGGCCTCGTGGATCCGCGGGTCGAAGGGGTCACCCTTCTCGCCGAACTTCACCAGGCCGAGCTTCTCGGTGACGCGCTCCAGCGATTCCGCGACCGCCTTGAACGCACCTTCGAGCTCACCCGCCTCACGGGCCCGGCCGACGTCGTCGAGCGTCCCGAGCAGCTCGGTCAGCACCGAGCCGATCACGAGCTCCCGCGACGCCTCCCGGTCCCGGTCGACGCGGCGCTTGTAGTTGACGTACTCGGCCTGCAGTCGCTGCAGGTCCGCCGTACGCTCCGCGAGCGCTTCGGTCAACAGGGCCTCCTGGGCGGACGGCCCGACCAGGTCGGACGGGTCCCGGGGCGGCTGTGCGCCCGGAGTGCCCGGCGTCCCCGGCTGGGCGCCGGGCGCGGGAGCCGCTGAATCAGCAGGCTCCCGCGCCGCGCCGGTGTCCGGGTCGATCCGGCGCTTGTCCCGGACGACGGGCTCGCCGTCACCGAACTCGCTGCCAGTGGGTCGATCCGTCACTTGTCCTCCGTCTTGTCCTGCGGCCGGTCCTCGTCCACGATCTCGGCGTCGACGACATCGTCGTCGTTGCCGGCCGAGGTCTCGTCGGAGGTCGTCTCCTCCGAGGACCCGCCGGCGGCCTGGGCGTTCGCGTACATCGCGGCGCCCATCTTCTGGCTGGACTGGGCGAGCTTCTCCGACGCGGCCTTGATCGCCTCGGCGTCCTCACCCTCGAGGGCCTTCTTCAGCTCCGCGACGCCGTCCTTGACCTCGGTCTTGACGTCGTCGGGGACCTTGTCCTCGTTCTCCTGCAGGAACTTCTCGGTCTGGTAGACCAGGCTCTCGGCCTGGTTCCGGCTCTCGACGGCCTCGCGGCGCCGACGGTCCTCCTCGGCGTACTGCTCGGCGTCGCGGACCATCTGGTCGATGTCGGTCTTCGGCAGCGCGGAGCCACCCGTGACCGTCATCCGCTGCTCCTTGCCGGTGGCCAGGTCCTTGGCGTTCACGTGCACGATGCCGTTCGCGTCGATGTCGAAGGTGACCTCGATCTGCGGCACGTTCCGCGGCGCCGGCGGCAGGCCGGTCAGCTCGAAGTTGCCGAGCGACTTGTTGTCGCGGGCCATCTCGCGCTCGCCCTGGTAGACCTGGATCATCACCGACGGCTGGTTGTCCTCGGCCGTGGTGAAGATCTCCGAGCCCTTGGTCGGGATCGTGGTGTTGCGCTCGATGATCTTGGTGAACACGCCGCCCTTGGTCTCGATGCCCAGGCTCAGCGGGGTCACGTCGAGCAGCAGGACGTCCTTGACCTCACCCTTCAGCACACCGGCCTGCAGGGAGGCGCCGACCGCGACGACCTCGTCCGGGTTCACGCCCTTGTTCGGGTCCTTGCCACCGGTCAGCTCCTTGACCAGGTCGGCCACCGCGGGCATCCGGGTCGAACCGCCGACCAGGATCACGTGGTCGATCTTGGCCACGTCGATGCCGGCGTCCTTGATGACGGCCTTGAACGGCGCGCGGGCGCGCTCGAGCAGGTCGTTGGTCATCTTCTGGAACTCTGCCCGGGAGAGCTTCTCCTCCAGGTGCAGCGGGCCGGACTCGGTCAGGCTCAGGTACGGCAGGTGGATCGTGGTCTCGGCCGCGGCGGACAGCTCGATCTTGGCCTTCTCGGCGGCCTCGGTGAGGCGCTGCATGGCCATCTTGTCGCCGGACAGGTCGGTGCCGTTCTTGTTCTTGAACTGGGTCACCAGCCACTGGACGATCCGGTTGTCCCAGTCGTCACCACCGAGGTGGTTGTCACCGCTGGTCGCCTTCACCTCGAAGACGCCGTCGCCGATCTCCAGCAGCGACACGTCGAACGTGCCACCACCGAGGTCGAAGACCAGGATGGTCTGCTCGGTGCCCTTGTCCAGGCCGTACGCGAGCGCGGCCGCGGTCGGCTCGTTGACGATCCGGTGCACCTTCAGGCCCGCGATCTCGCCGGCCTCCTTGGTCGCCTGGCGCTGCGCGTCGGAGAAGTAGGCCGGCACGGTGATGACCGCGTCGGTGACCTGCTCCCCGAGGTACGCCTCGGCGTCCCTCTTCAGCTTCTGCAGCACGAACGCGCTGATCTGCTGAGGGGTGAACTTCTTGCCGTCGATGTCGACGCTCCAGCTCTCACCCATGTGACGCTTGACGGAGCGGATCGTACGGTCGACGTTCGTGGTGGCCTGGCGCTTCGCCACCTCGCCGACCAGGACCTCGCCGTTCTTGGCGAATGCCACCACCGAGGGCGTCGTGCGCGCTCCCTCGGCGTTGGGGATGACGGTGGGCTCGCCACCTTCCAGTACGGCGATGACGGAGTTCGTCGTACCGAGATCGATTCCGACCGCGCGGGCCATGCTTTACCTCCACGAAGTTGAGTGATGCAGACTCAATGTTGCCCGTTCGTCCGCCTCGGTTCAAATCCGTGACGCAACAAACTTGAGTTCACTGGACTCAACATTGCACATGGCCCGGGTCATTCCCAAGGGTGGGTCCGGATTTCGGGGTCCGGGCCGGGGTGCGGCCAGGGAGACCCCTCCCGGGGAAAGGTTTACCGTGCGACCCTGTCCCTGTGAAACTCCGCGCGATGAATCCCGCCGACTACGGCGCGGTGCTCGCGCTGAACAACGCTGCCGCCGGGCTGGTCGATCCCCTCGGCGCCGACCGCCTCGACTGGCTCCGGCTGATCGCCGCCCACGCCGCGATCGTCGACCTGGACGGCAAACCCGCCGGCTTCGTGCTGACCTTCACCCCGGGTTCGGCGTACGACGGTCTCGAGTTCGACTGGTTCACCCAGACGTACGCGGACCGCTTCCTGCTGATCGAGCGGATCGTCGTGGCGACCGAGCACCGCCGGCAGGGCATCGCGTCGCAGGTCTACCGCGCGATCGAACGCGCCGCCAAGCCGTTCGACCGCGCCGTCGCCCGCGTCCGCACCCACCCCCTCGACGACAGCGGCCTCACCTTCCACACCACCCGCGGCTACATCGAGGTAGGCAAACAACTCCTCCCCGACGGCACCCCCGCCCTCCTCCTCACCAAGGAACTGGCCGACTAAAGCCGCCGCCCGTCGCGCACCCGGCGGACCGGCACCTCCTCCCGTTAGCAGCTACGCGGATCTCCCGCACTGACCAACGTCACCAGGGCTCGCGCCATCACGCTCAGATCTGGTGTAGTCGATCCACCAAGCCGGGTTTGGTCAGTGTGGGAGATGCGCCTGTGGATGGATCACGTCACGCGGGCCGGGATTCGGTCACCATGAAGCTCATGGCAGATGTGGTTGACGTCCTCGGCCGGCGGGGAGGAAGCGCGACGTTCGCCGATCTTCGGGCGCTCGTGTCCGCGCGATCCATCCGGAACGCGCTGGATTCGGGTCAGATCCGTCGGGTCGCGAAGGGCGTCTACGCCCTGCCGGATGCACCACCCGCGTTGACCGCGGCTCGCAGCCACGGCGGTGTCGTGTCTCATCTCAGTGCTGCGCAGCACTGGGGTCTCGGGGTCGTCAACCGACCGGTGCTGCCACACGTCACCCTGGAGCCGGCTCGTGTTCGACGCCGGACCGGACTCCCGTGCATCTTGCACTGGGCGTCGGTACCCGCACTGGACGACGTCACGACCCCGCTCCGTACGGTGCTCGATTGTCTGCGCACTCTGCCGATGGGGGAGGCGCTCGCGGTGGCGGATTCGGCGCTGCGTTCGGGATGCGTCGAGCAGGACGAGCTTCTCGACGCCGCGGCGAAACTGCGCGGTCCGCATCGTAAACGCATTCTCCGGGCTGCCGCACTCGCCGATGGACGGTCGGAATCGGTGCTGGAGTCGGCGCTGCGGGCGCTTCTGATCGAGCGGCGAATCGAGGGCTTCGTCCCACAGGTGGTCGTCCAGGACGGCCAGTTCTCGGCACGATTGGACCTGGCGAATCCCGCCCGCCGCCTCGGTCTGGAGGCGGAGGGGTTCGAGCATCATGGCACCCGCCGAGCTCTGGTGAAGGACTGCCGAAGGCACGTCAACCTGGCCATCCGCGGGTGGACGATCCTTCGGTTCACCTGGGAGGACGTGATGTTCGACGGGGATTGGGTCGTCGATGCTGTCGAACGGGCAGGCGGACGCCAGCCACTGACCATGCAGGCCTTGCGGGCGGCTTGATCAAGGAGTTGAGCGTGCAGTTGCCGTTTCGGTCGAGGTTGATCAGTGCGGGGCGTCCCCTCAAACCGGCCGGCCGGCGATGAAGGTTTGGGTTATGAGGGGGACGGCGGGGCGGTAGGAGAGGTGTAGGTGGGAGGGGGCGTCGAGGACGGCTAGATCGGCTCGGGAGCCGGGGGTCAGGTGGCCTCGGTGGGGGCGGCGGAGGGAGGCGGCGCCGCCGGCGGTGGCGGACCAGAGGGCTTCGGCGGGGGTCATGTGCATCTCGCGGACTGCGAGGGCGATGCAGAAGGGCATGGAGGAGGAGTAGCCGGAGCCGGGATTGCAGTCGGTGGCCAGGGCGACGGTGACGCCTGCGTCCAGGAGGCGGCGGGCGTTGGGGTACGGCGAGCGGGTGGAGAACTCGATCGCGGGCAGGAGCCCGGCGACCACGCCGGCCGAGGCCAGGGCGTCAACGTCGGCGTCGGTCAGATACGTGCAGTGGTCCGCAGAGGCGGCGCCGACCTCGCAGGCCAGTTGTACGCCGGGGCCCTCGCCGAGTTGGTTCGCGTGGACCCGCGGCTGGAGGCCGCGGGCGATCCCGGCCCGCAGGATCGTGCGGCCCTGGTCGGCATCGAAGGCGCCGCGCTCGACGAAGACGTCGATCCACTTCGAGTGCTTCGCGGCCGCGTCGAGCATCGGGCCGGTCACCAGCTCTACGTAGCCGGCCGGATCGTCGGCGTACTCCGACGGCACGACATGCGCCCCGAGGTACGTCGTCTCGTCGGTGAACTGGCCCGCGATCTCGAGGTCACGGGCCTCGTCGGCCACGGTGAGCCCGTAGCCGGACTTGATCTCGACAGTGGTGGTGCCCTGCCGGCGCATCTCGGTCACGAGGCGGGACACGTTCGCGGTCAGCTGTTCGTCGGTGGCTTCGCGGGTCGCGGCGACGGTGGTGCGGATGCCGCCGGCGGAGTACGGCGTACCTGTCATCCGGGCGGCGAACTCCTCGGAGCGATCGCCTGCGAAGACCAGGTGCGAGTGCGAGTCGACGAAGCCGGGGATGACGGCCCTGCCGCCGAGGTCGAGCGCTCCGTCGGCCGCCGGCGCGTCACGGCGCGAGCCGACCCAGGCGACGTTGGCGCCGTCGATGACCAGAGCTGCGTCGTGGAGCTCGCCGAGGAGACCGCCGTGCGTGGGGTCATTGGTCACCAGCGAGCCGATGTTGGTGAGCAGGAATGAGGTCATCCGGTCACCGCCTCGATCGATGTCGTCAGCTGCGCCGGGACATCCAGGTGCACATGCTTGCCATCAGCAACCAAATGGTTGCCTGAGACGACTACATCCGAGACGTCCGCGGCAGTGGCGGCGAAGACCGCGGTCTCAGCGCTGCCGCCGGTGCCCGCGGTGCGGATGGTGTCCAGCCGGACGGCTACCAGGTCGGCGCGGGCTCCGACCCGGATCGCGCCCGCGTCCTCGAAGCCGATCGAGCGGTGGCCGTCCGTAGCGGCTGCCTTCAGGAGTTCGGCGGCGGACCAGTGGCCGCGTTCCTGGGTGGCGAGGCGTTCGTTCAGCTCGACGGCTCGCATCTCCTCGAAGAGGTCGATGATCGCGTGGCTGTCGGAGCCGAGCGTCAGCGGCGAGCCCGCGTCACGCAGTTGCACGGACGGCCCGATGCCGTCGGCGAGGTCGCGTTCGGTGGTCGGGCAGAAGCAGGAGTACGTCGCGGAGCTCCCGAGCAGCCCGACGTCGACATCGGTGAGATGCGTGGCGTGTACCGCGCTCGTCCGCCCGCTGAGGAACCCGGCCTCGTCGAGCACCTGGGCCGGCGTCCGCCCGTACGCCTTGAGACAAGCCGCGTTCTCCGCGACCTGCTCGGACAGATGAATATGGAGCGGTACGTCGGGAAACGCCGAGGCGACCGCACCGATTTGATCCTGCGGCACACCTCGCACCGAATGGGCGGCCGCACCGATCACGACGTCATCGTCAGCGCTCAACTGCGCGACCCGGGCAGCCCACGCCGTCGCGTCGCCGTCACTGAAGCGTTGCTGGACCTCGTTGAGCGGCTCGTCGATGCCGCCGGCGACGTAGCAGGTGTCGAGGAGCGTGATCCGGATGCCGACGTCACGCGCGGCCGCGATCAGCGCCAGACCCATCGCGTTCGGGTCGTCGTACCGCCTGCCACCCGGTGGGTGGTGGAGGTAATGGAACTCCCCGACCGCGGTGATGCCGGCGAGCAGCATCTCGCCGTACACCGCGCGAGCGAGGTCGTAATACGTGTCGGGGGTGAGCGCGGCGGCGACGGCGTACATCTGCTCGCGCCAGGTCCAGAAGGTGCCGCGCTCGGTCTGCGTCCGGCCGCGGAGCGCGCGGTGGAACGCGTGACTGTGGCAGTTCGCCAGGCCCGGGATGACGAGGCCGTTGAGGACGTGCGCGTCGCCGGGAGCCGCGTCCGGCTCGACCGAGGTGAAGCGACCGTTCGACGTTGTCACCAAGACGCCGCGCGCGAGGCCGGTCGGGAGGATCGCGGTCTCACACCAGTACGACGTCACTTCGCAAGGTCCTTCAGTACTGCGGCCAATGCCTCCACGCCCGCGAGACAGTCGTCCTGCTCGGCGTACTCGGCGGGTGAATGGGAGATGCCGGTCGGGTTGCGGACGAACAGCATCGCGGTCGGGATGCCGGCGTCCGAGAAAACGCCCGCGTCGTGGCCCGCGCCGGTCGGGAGGACCGGGGCGCCGTCGAGTACGCCGACCAGCCGGTCGCGCAGGCCGGTCGGGAAGTTGACGATCGGCGAGACCGATTCCGGAGTCACCTCGAGCGTGGTGCCGTCGCGTTCGGCGCGTTCGACGGCTTGCCTGGTGATTGCTGCGAGCAACAATTCCAGCGTTGCGGTGTCGGCGGCTCGTGCGTCCAGCCAGGCGGTCACCTGCGACGGTACGGCGTTGGTGCCGTTGGGCTCGACCGATACCCGGCCGAAGGTGGCGCGAGCACCGGCCAGGCGGGCCTGCTTGTTGGCGGCGAGGGCGGTCATCGCGTACGTCAGCATCGGGTCGTGGCGGTCCTCCATCAGCGTGGTGCCTGCGTGGTTGGCCTCGCCGGTAAACGTGAATCGGTAGCGCCCGTGCGGCCAGATCGAGCTGGCCACACCCACCGGCGCGGTCAACCCGCGCCCTTGCTCCACGTGCAACTCGACAAACGTCCCCATCTGCCCGATCAGCGGTGAGGGCCCGACTCCCGCCGGGTCGATCCCCGACTGCTCCAGAGCAACCGCCAACGGGATGCCGGTCCGGTCCGTCAGGGCCAACGCCTTCTCGGCCGACAACACACCGGCCGCGACCCGAGACCCCAAACACGGCATCCCGAATCGCGACCCTTCCTCTTCCACAAACGCGCCCACGCCAATAGGCACGCTGGGCTCGAACCCCTCCGCCCGCAACCGATCAACAGCCGCCAGCGCAGACACCACCCCCAGCGGCCCGTCAAAAGCCCCACCATCAATCACCGAGTCCAGATGGCTCCCAGTCACCACCCCAGGGCGGGGAGCCGGCCCTCCGGCCGGCTCCCCGCCCTGGATGGAGGATACAGCGGAGCCCACGGAGGTCCCGGGCTCCGGTTCCCACCAGGCGATCAGGTTGCCTATGCCGTCGGATTCGACGGATAGGCCGCGGGTGGCGCACTGGTTCAGGAACCAGTGCGTCGCCTCGCGTTCGGTGGGGGTCCAGCCGCCTCGGGTGTAACCGCCGGTTTCGGGGTCGCGGCCGATGGCGGACTGGTCGGCCCAGAGGGATTCGAAGCTCAAGACAGCGGGTTCTTCGACAGCCAGTCCTTGGCGACCGCGTCCGCGCTCTCCTTGCCGACGTCGATCCGCTTGACCAGGTCGGTCAGCGTATCCGTGGTCAGCTTGGCGTCGACCGCGTTCAGCGTCGCGACGACGTCGTCGGACTTGTGGTCGGTCCGGATCAACGGAACGATGTTGTTCGGCGGCAGGATGTGCTCCGGGTCCTCCAGCTGGACCCAGCCCTTGTCCTTGATGACCGCCTGGGTGGTGAACAGGTCGGTGACCTGGATGGTGTTGTCCTCGAGCGCCTTGATGCTCAGCGGACCACCGGCGTCGAGCGTCTTGTAGTCCTTGAACTCGACGCCGTACTTCTCCTTCATACCCTTCAGCCCGGCGGTCCGGACCTTGAACTCGGAGCTACCGCCCGCGACCAGGTTCTTGTCCTTCAGGTCGCCGATCGACTTCAGGCTGTACTTGTCCGCGGTCGCCTTGGTCACCACGATGGTGTCCTCGTCGGTCGCCGGCGACATCTCCAGGATCTCCAGCCCGGGCGTCAGCGCCTTCTTCAGCGCGTCGTACGCCTTCTGCGGGTCGGTCTCGGTGGAGTTCTTGTCGAAGTATGCCAGCGAGGCGCCGGTGTACTCCGGGACCAGGTCGACGGACCCGTCCTTGATCGCGGCCATGTAGGTCTCGCGGTTGCCGATGTTCGGCTTCTTCTTCACCTCGATGCCCTTGGCGGCCAGCGCCTGGCCGTAGATCTCCGCGATCAACTGGCTCTCGGAGAAGTCGGCGGACCCGACGGTGATGCTGCTCACCTTCGAGGGCGCCGGCGATTTGCCTGCGTTGTCACTGCCGAGCTGGTCGCCCCCACCCCCACAACCAGCCAGGCCGAGCACCGCCACCCCGGCGATCGCAGTACGGATGAGTGTGGATCTCAACACGAGAGCCTCCAGTGTTCTCGTTCAGCCACCGGCCGGTGCCGATGGATGCATCTCAAGTTCAGCAGGTACGACGGACAATTCAGCCGATCTTCAGCCCCTCGGACACAGTAATCCGGCCGATCAGGGCGAAGACCGCGTCCAGCACGATCGCCAGCAGCGCCACCAGCAGGGCGCCGGTGAACATCTGCGGGAAGTCGCGGAGCTTCAGCCCGTCGACCACGTAGCGCCCGAGGCCGCCGAGCGACACCAGTGCGGCGATCGTCGCGGTCGAGACGATCTGCAGGGTGGCGCTCCGGATGCCGGAGATGATCAGCGGCAGCCCGATCGGGATCTCCACCTTGGTCAGGATCTCGCGTCCGGTCATCCCCATCCCCCGGGCGGCGTCGATCGTGGCCGGATCGACACCGGACAGACCGGCGTACGTCGAGGCCAGGATCGGCGGGATGCCCAGCGCGACCAGCGCGATCAGCACCGGCAGGAAGCCGATCTGGTTGGTCAGCAGGACCGCGATCATCAGCAGGCCGAGGCTCGGCAGGGCGCGTGCCGCGTTGCCGAGGTTGATCGCCAGGAACGCACCACGCCGGGTGTGCCCGATCCGCAATCCGATCGGTAGTGCGATCACCACGGAGAGTCCGAGGGCGGCAAACGTGTACCAGAGGTGCTGCAGGATCCGCGCCCAGATCCCCTCGTTGCCGGACCAGTTGTACGAGTCGGTCAGGTACTGCCACATGTCACGCCACCTCCACCACAGGCGTAGAGACCCGAGCCCAAGGGGTCAGCACCCGCTGCAACGACACCAGGATCAGGTCGGCGACCAGAGCCAGCGCCAGCGAGAGCACGACCCCGACCACGACCGGCGTCAGGAAGTCCTTCTGGAAGCCCAGCGTGAACAGTTCCCCCAGGCCGCCGATCCCGATGACAGCGCCGACGCTCACCATCGAGATGTTCGCGACCGTGACCACGCGCAGCCCGGCGAAGATGACCGGTACGGCGATGGGCAGGTCGACCGCGACCAGCCGGTGCAGCGGCCCGTACCCGACCGCTATCGCGGACTGCCGTACGTCGGGTGGCACGGAGCGCAGTCCGTCGATCACGTTCCGGATCAGCAGCGAGACCGTATAGAGGGTCAGCGCGATGATGATGTTGATCGTCGACAGCACCTTGGTGCCGAGGAGCGCCGGGATCACGATGAACAGCGCGATCGACGGCAGCGAATACAGCAGACCGCCGAACGCGATCAGCGGGTTCGCCAGCCACGAGTAGCGCGTGGCGACGTACCCCAGCGGCACCGAGATGATCAGCCCGAGGATCACGGGAATGATCGCCAGGTAGATGTGCTCGCGCAGCTGTTCCCAGATCAGTCCCAGGTTGTCACCGATCCACCTCATGATCGCAGCGCCTGGGCGACGGTGGACTGGTCGATGACGCCGATGGCCCTGCCCTCGTCGTCCACGCAGATGCCGCAGCCGGTCGGCGACGTCAGTACTGCGTCCAGCGCCGCGCGCAGCGAATCGCCGCGCTTGAACACCGCGCCGAGCGGCAGCAGCTCGCCGGACCCGTTCTTCCAACCGACAGGTACGCCGTCCTTCAACGCGAGCTCGTCCGGCACCGGCTGCACCGGCAGCTCGTCGGGATGCACGAACGTCAGCGCACGGTAACCGCGATCCTGGCCGACGAAGCCGCGGACGAAGTCGTCGGCCGGCTCACCGAGCAGCTCGGCCGGCGGCGCGAACTGGGCCAGCTTCCCGCCGACCTGCAGTACTGCGACGTTGTCGCCGAGCTTGATCGCCTCGTCGATGTCGTGGGTGACGAACACGATCGTCTTGCCGATGTCGCGCTGCAGCCGGAGCAACTCCTCCTGCAGCTGGTGCCGGACGATCGGGTCGACCGCGCTGAACGGCTCGTCCATCAGCATGACCGCCGGATCCGCCGCCAGCGCCCGGGCGACGCCGACTCGTTGCTGCTGGCCACCGGACAGCTGGGCCGGATACCGCTCGGCCAGCTTGACGTCGAGGCCGACGCGTTCGAGCAGCTCCATCGCCGTACCGTGGGCCTTGCGCTTGTCCCAGCCGAGCAGCTTCGGGACGGTCGCGACGTTGTCCACAACGGTCTTGTGCGGGAACAGGCCGGCATTCTGGATCACGTACCCGATGCCGCGGCGCAGCGTGACCGGGTCCTGGGAGTTGATGTCCACACCGTCGATCGAGATCGTCCCGCTGGTCCGCTCGATGGTGCGGTTGATCATCCGCAGCGACGTGGTCTTGCCGCACCCCGACGGCCCGACGAACACCGTGATCTGGTTGCTCGGGATCCGCAGGGACAGCTTGTCGACGGCGACGGTGCCGTCCGGGTACTGCTTGGTGACGTCCTCGAACTCGATCATGGCGCCCCTTCGCGCTCGTCGTCGGTCGCGGATGCGACCCTAGCGGAACGACAGACCGAATCCACGCGATCGCGCGGTTTCTCGTCTTTTGAAATGTGCACCGTAGCACTACAGATTGCCACGGTCGCCCACGGTTAGCCTTCCCGCATCGGGATCCGCACACCGCGCTGGTCGGCGACCTCGACAGCCTTCTCGTAGCCGGCGTCGACGTGACGGATCACGCCCATCGCCGGATCGTTCGTGAGTACCCGCTCCAGCTTCTGCCGGGCCAGGTCGGTGCCGTCGGCAACCGACACCTGGCCGGCGTGGATGGACCGGCCGATACCGACGCCGCCGCCGTGGTGGATCGACACCCAGGAAGCACCGCTGGCCACGTTCACCATCGCGTTCAGCAACGGCCAGTCCGCGATCGCGTCCGAACCGTCGAGCATGCCTTCGGTCTCCCGGTACGGCGATGCCACGCTGCCGGTGTCCAGGTGATCCCGGCCGATCACGATCGGGGCCTCGAGCTCGCCGGAGGCAACCATCTCGTTGAACCGCACACCGGCCTTGTCCCGCTCGCCCTGTCCGAGCCAGCAGATCCGGGCCGGCAGACCCTGGAACGCGACCCGCTCGCCGGCCAACTTGATCCAGCGCGTCAGGTGCTCGTTGTCCGGGAACAGGTCGAGGATCGCCTGGTCGGTCTTCGCGATGTCGGCAGGATTACCGGACAGCGCGGCCCACCGGAACGGGCCCTTTCCTTCACAGAACAACGGCCGGATGTACGCCGGCACGAAGCCGGGGAACTCGAACGCCCGGGAGTACCCGGCCTTCCGAGCCTCGTCCCGGATCGAGTTGCCGTAGTCGAACACCTCGGCACCCGCGTCCTTGAACCCGACCATCGCCGCGACGTGCCGCGCCATCGAAGCCTGCGCGCGCTCGGTGAACCCGGCCGGGTCCTTCTCCCGAGCACTCGCCCAGTCGTCGAACTCGATGCCGACCGGCAGGTACATCAGCGGGTCGTGCGCCGACGTCTGGTCGGTGACGATGTCGATCGGCGCGCCCAGCTCCAGCAGCTCCGGCACGATCACGGCGGCGTTGCCGAGGACACCGATCGACAGCGGCCGGCGGGCCTTCTTGGCCTCCTCCGCCAACCGCAGTGCGTCGTCCAGGTCCTTCGCCCGTACGTCGAGGTAGCGGTGCTCGATCCGGCGGTCGATCCGCGACGAGTCGACGTCGATGCAGATCGCGACACCGTCGTTCATCGTGACGGCCAGCGGCTGCGCGCCGCCCATGCCACCGAGGCCGGCGGTCAGCGTGATCGTCCCGGCCAGCGTGCCGCCGAAGCGCTTCTCGGCCACCGCGCCGAACGTTTCGTACGTGCCCTGCAGGATGCCCTGGGTGCCGATGTAGATCCACGACCCGGCCGTCATCTGGCCGTACATCGTGAGGCCCATCGCCTCGAGCTTGCGGAACTCCTCCCAGGTGGCCCAGTCGCCGACCAGGTTCGAGTTCGCGATCAGCACCCGCGGCGCCCACTCGTGCGTCTGCATCACGCCGACCGGTCGGCCGGACTGCACGAGCATGGTCTCGTCGTCCTTGAGCGTGGTCAGCGTGCGGACCATCGCGTCGAACGAGTTCCAGTCGCGGGCGGCCTTGCCGGAACCGCCGTACACGACGAGTTCGTCGGGGTGCTCGGCGACCTCTGGGTCGAGGTTGTTCTGCAGCATCCGCAGCGCGGCTTCCTGCTGCCAGCCGCGGGCGGTGAGGGCGGTGCCGCGGGGTGCGCGCACAGGACGGGGTCCGGACATGGGTGATCCAGCCTTTCTAGAGGAGCGGGCCGGTGACGGCCTCGATGGCTTCGATGTAGGTGCCGTTGGCAACGAGTTGGACGGAGTGCTCGAGCTCGGGCGCCAGATGGCGGTCCGTGCCGGGGCCCTCGACGTGCTCGCGCAGTACGGCCTTGGCGGCGGCGGTGGCCGGAGCGGGGGTCAGCGGCGCGCGCAGGTCGAGCGCCCGCGCGGCGGTGAGGATCTCGATCGCCAGCACCCGCTGCAGCCCGTCGACCGACTTGCGCAGCTTGCGGGCGGCGGACCACCCCATCGAGACGTGGTCCTCCTGCATCGCGCTGCTCGGGATCGAGTCGACGCTGGCGGGTACGGCGAGACGCTTGAGCTCGGACACGATCGCGGCCTGGGTGTACTGCGCGATCATGTGCCCGCTGTCCACACCGGGGTCGTCGGCGAGGAACGCGTTCAGCCCGTGATTGCGCGCCACGTCGAGGAAACGGTCGGTACGCCGTTCGCTGATCGACGCAAGGTCCGCGACCGCGATGGCGAGGAAGTCGAGCACGTACCCGACCGGGGCGCCGTGGAAGTTGCCGTTGGACTCGACCCGGCCGTCTTTCAGTACGACGGGGTTGTCGATCGCGGCGGCGAGCTCGCGGTCGGCGACCGATGCCGCGTGCGCTGCCGTGTCACGAGCGGCGCCGTGGACCTGCGGGGAGCACCTGAGCGAGTACGCGTCCTGGACTCGGTTGCAGTCCGGACCACGGTGGCTCGCGACGATAGCGCTGTCCTTGAGGATCGCGCGGAGGTTGGCAGCAGCTGCAGCCTGGCCGGGGTGCGGGCGCAGGGCCTGCACGTCCTCGGCGAACACGCGGTCGGTGCCGAGCTGGGCCTCGACGCTCATGGCGGCGGCGAGGTCGGCGGTCTTGAAGAGCCGGTCGAGGTCGGCGAGCGCGAGGACCAGCATGCCGAGCATGCCGTCGGTCCCGTTGATCAGCGCCAGGCCTTCCTTCTCGGCGAGCACGATCGGCGTGAGGCCATTCCGCCGCAGGGCTTCGCCGGCCTCGAGAAGGTTGCCCGCGGCATCGCGGACCTTGCCTTCGCCCAGGATCGCGAGTGCGACATGCGACAGCGGTGCGAGATCGCCGGAGCAGCCGAGGCTGCCGTACTCGTGCACGACCGGAGTCAGGTGCGCGTTGAGCAGACCGGCGTACGCCTGGGCGGTCTCGACCTTCACGCCCGTCCGGCCTGTTGCGAGGGTGGAGAGCCGCAGCAGGGCAAGCGCCCGTACGACTTCGGTCTCCACCTCGGGGCCTGAGCCGGCCGCGTGCGAACGGATCAGGCTGCGCTGCAACTGCGCCCGCAACTCCGGCGCGATGTGCCGCGTCGCGAGTGCGCCGAACCCGGTCGAGACGCCGTAATGCGGGGTGTCCGCATGGGCCAGCGCCTCGATCGCGGCGCGTGACTTCGCGATCTCCTCCAGGGCCTGGTCGTCGATCTGTACTTGCGCGCCGTACCGTGCGACCGCGACCACCTCGGCCGGGGTCAGCGGACCGATACCGACAATCACCGTGTCTTCCACCCGATCATTGGACCGCGCCCGGATGCTCCTCGACAGGAGCGGCAGACCAGTTTCTGTCTCGGATCTGAGACGTCAGGTGTGGACCCGCGAACACATAGAGTCAAGCCATGGTGTTCGAGATCCGGCCGGCGCGGCCGGCGGACGCGGTCGGCGTCGCCCAGGTCTGGGCTGCCGTGATGCCGCAGCTGGTGAAGTCGGCGCGGGCCATCGAGGCCGAACTGCGAGGCGGCCGGAGCCGCGTGATCCTGCTCGCCGTGGACGGTCCGGACGTGGTCGGGTACTCGAACCTCTATCTCCCCGAGGCAGACCTGGCCGGCGCGCGGGTGCGGATCACCGTCCAGGTACCACCGTCGCAGCGCAAGCGCGGGATCGGCAGCGCATTGCTGACCGCGATCTCCGCGGAGGCACTCACCGCCGGGGCCGGCCGGTTATTGGTCGCAGTGGCGGACGACGACGAGTCCAAGGCGTTCGCGGAGAACCGCGGGTTCGTGCTGGGGCGGCGGATGAGCCATGCCGCTGCCGACCTGCGCGAGGTGCGCGAGCCGGTTGCGCCGCCGGCCGGCCTACGTCTGACCACCTACGAACACCTCGAGCCGCGGCAGCTGTTCGACGCCGAGATCCAGGTCCGGGACGACGACCCGAGTGGGTTCTCCAGCGGGCCGGCGTACGACGAATGGGTGAAGGTGTCGTGGAACAACCCGGACACCCGGCGGGACCTGAGCTTCGCGGTGCTCGACGGTGACCGGGTGCTGTCGTTCGTCACCACGACTGCTGATCCGGACCGCGGGGTGATCTGGTCGAACCTGACCGGCACGATCCCTTCGGATCGCGGGCGCGGACTGGCGAAGGTGGTGAAGTCACACGCGCTGGCCGCGG
The DNA here is from genome assembly GCF_004365355.1 of Kribbella pratensis. Taxonomy (GTDB): domain Bacteria; phylum Actinomycetota; class Actinomycetes; order Propionibacteriales; family Kribbellaceae; genus Kribbella. The sequence continues at coordinate 531,147 of NZ_SODP01000004.1, forward strand.
CCCGGGACGCCGGGTTCGTGACGGCCTCGACCGGTAACGACGCCGGCAATGCGCCGATGCTGGCGGTGAACCGGTGGCTCGGCTACCGGGCGACGACCGGTGCGTGGACTGCGGAGAAAGCCCTGTGAAGCGACTGGTCATCTCTTTGCTGTTCTTCCTGGTTGTGTCGCTCGCGGTCGGATTGCTGCTCTCGGGCTCGGAGTTCCTGGACTGGGGTCTGGCCGGCGGGCTGTTCGCGATCGCGGTCGCGGGTGAGGGGCTGCGGTTCTGGTTGGGACGCAGCCGCGCGAAGAAACGCGAATCGTCAGGGATCTAGTCCGGCCGGGTTACGCTGCCGTTGTGAGCGGCAACGTTCCCGCCTCGACCCGCACGCTGCGGGTGCTGACGTTCCTGGCCACCCAGCCCGGTCCGGTACCGATGGAGCGCATCGCCTCCGCGGTCGGCCTGCCGCGCTCGTCGACGTACCACTTGCTGCGGGCAATGATCGACGAGGGGTTCGTCGTCCATCTGCCCGAGGAGAAGCGATACGGGCTCGGGGTTGCTGCGTTCGAGATCGGGTCGGCCTACCTGCGGCACGATCCGTTGGAGCGGTTGGCGCGGCCGTTGCTGGTGCAGCTGGTGCACGAGGTGGGGCAGACGGCGCATCTCGGCGTACTGCACGGTCGGGAGCTCGTGTACCTGCTCAAAGAACAGCCGCCGCGGCCGGTCACGCTGGTGACCGATGTCGGGGTGCGGCTACCCGCCACCCTCACGGCATCCGGGCGCGCGCTGCTCGCCGAGCTGCCGCCGGCTCAAGTTCGTGCGCTCTTCCCAACGCCTGAATCCTTCGTCCGCCGCACCGACCTCGGCCCGCAGACCCTCACCCAACTCCGGCGCCTACTGGCCGACGAGAAACGTCAGGGCTACGCGGTCGAAGACTCCTTCATCACCCCGGGCATGGCCTCGGTCGCCAGCGCCGCCGTGGACCACGCGGGCCACCCAGCTGCCGCCATCAGCGTCACCTTCCGCACAGACGCCATCCCACCACCGGACCGCCCGCAGCTCGCCCACCGCATCCGCCAAGCCGCGGCCGCCCTCTCCCGCCGCCTCCACGGGTAACCCCTGCACCCAGCTCTAACGACAGGAGGTGGTGGCACAAATCGGCCTTCGACCGGGGTAGGCGAGCGTGGCTGTGGCGGACCGAGGGCCATACCTCCTGTCCTTAGCGGGCCCATCAGCCCGACTCGGCTGGGTGTTCGACCTGGCGGTCGCCCCATTGGGTGAGGAGGCCGCGGGCTATTTCGAGGTCCTCGCGGAGGGAGCGGTCGGCGAGGCTGGCCGGTAGGGCGGCCAGGGCGTCTGCCAGCCAGGGGCCGACGGCTGCCGGTGCCAGGTCGTCGGGGGTCAGGCCGGCGAGGCGGATTGCGCGTACGGCGGTGACCAGTTCGCTGGCAAGGACCTCGCGCAGGGCATCCAGCAACTGAGCGGTTAGTACTGCGGCCTGTGGTGCGAAGCTCGCGTGGAGCTCGGCGCCCCGCGACAACGTCGCCGTGCCCAGCGTCGCGGGCTGGGCGGCTGAGCGGACCGCGGCGAGCGCGTCGTGGGCGACGTACTCGATCATCATCACGCCCGAGCTCGCCGCCGCTCCGCTGGCCAGGAAACGGCTGAGGCCGGTGTAGTCCGGATCGACCAGGTTCGCGACGCGGGTGGTCGAGAGGGTCGCGACGCTGTGCAGGCTCAGCCGGAGCGAGTCGAGGGCGAGCGCGATCGGCATCGCGTGCCAGTTGCCGTTGTGCAGCACGGTGTCGCCCGCCACCAGTGGGTTCTCCGCGGCCGCGTTGATATCGATCCGCACGCTATTGCCCAAGGCATCGGAATGATCGACGGCCGGTCCAAGCACCTGCGCGAAAGCCCTTAATCCGAACGGATCCTGGACGCGGGCAGGCGCGAGTGGGAGACCGTCGAGCAGCCCGCGCATCCGCCGCGCGACCCGCACCTGTCCCGGCTGCGGACGAGCCTCGTGCACGCGTACGTCGTACACCTCGGCGTTGCCGCGCAGCGCGACGTGCGAGAGCGCGCCGACCAGCGGTACGACGTTGATGAGCGTGCCGGCCTCGACGTACGCGAGGCAGCACTCGGCGAGCGTGAGCGCATTGCTGGACAACAGCGGTAGGGCGCTGGTCCCGTCGACGACATCGCCGAGCGCGAGCCCGAGCTCCGCCAGCGGACCGAGGTCGCCGGTACCGATCGCACCACCGCGATGCAGGTCGGGCAGATCGTCGTCGTTGAGCAGACCAACGATCGCGTCGGCCACCGCCGGGTCGAGCCCGGACCCGCCCGCGGCGAGCTGGTTGACCCGGATCAGCAGCCCGAGCCGGACGACATCCTTCGGGTACGACGTCGTACCGGTCGTGCTGTGCGACCCGAGCAGGCGTGCTCCGTGCTCCGGGTCGGACGTGAGCACGTCGCGGTTGGCGCCGACGCCGGTCGTCCGCCCGTACACCGGCCGGCGGCCCGCGACCTCGGCCACCACCGCGGCCGACGCCTCCATCCGCTTCCGCGCGACCTCGCTCAGCCGAACCGCCGTACGCCGCTGCCCGAGCGCCACCGCCTCCAACGGGCTCAACCCGGCACCCGTCAGCTCAACCGGCTCCATCCCCACAGTGTGGAACCGCGCTGCCCGGTCGGGTAAGCGCCGCGCCCACCTAAACGTCTCGAATCCGAGACGGGCAGACTCGACGCATGACAGTCGAGGACGAAGTACGCGCGGAGGCGGCCGAGGCGGACGCGGTGCTGATCGGCAACGACGCCGAACTGATCGCGAACTGCTGGACCGACGACTGGGTCGCCGTCGATGCCACCGGAGTCACGTCGAAGGCCGACATCATCGGCTGGATCGCGTCCGGCCGGCTGCAGCATCACAGCATGAGGACCGTCGGGGGTGAGCGGATCGCTCGGGTGGGCGACACGGTCGTCCTCACCGCCCGGAAGGCGAGTACCGGCACCTGGGACGCGACGCCGTACGAGATCGAGGAGTGGATCAGCCAGGTCTACGTCCGCTCGGACGGCCGCTGGCTGCAGGCGTTCTGCCACAAGGCGACGGTTGCCGCCTGAACACGCAAACAGCCCGTCGCCTCGGGAGGCGACGGGCTGTGAGAAGACCAGGGGTTACTTCTGGCCGTAGCGCTTCTTGAACTTCTCCACGCGGCCCTGGGTGTCCATCACGCGCTGCTGGCCCGTGTAGAACGGGTGACTCGCGGACGAGATCTCGACGTCGACGACCGGGTAGGTGTTCCCGTCGTGCCAGACGACCGTCTCGTTGCTCTCGCGGGTCGAACCGGTGAGGAAGCTGAAGTTGCCGGACTTGTCCCGGAAGACGACCCGGCGGTAGTCGGGGTGAATGTCCTTCTTCATGCTGCAGTACTTCCTTCCAGATAAGGGGCGAACGGGTCGGTCAGGGGGTGGACCGCTTCATCCGCACGGAGGACACAACCGTCGAGGCGGTCGGTTAATTCCCGCAGCTCCAGACCGGGCCCGGTGATCGACAGGTACGACGCGCGGTCGCCGTACTCCGGGTGCCACTCGAGGGCGGAGCGGGCCTGGTGTTGCTGCCCGACCGCCGGCCAGCGATCGGCCGGGAGGTCGGCCAGCCACGGGCCGAGCACGCCGATCGAGATGTTCGTCCCGAAGCTGTCCCAGCTGAGCCGGTTGCGGTGCTGGGTCGCGATCCAGAGCGTGCCGCGTCCGCGGGCCGACCCGGCGATGAGGTCCTCCAGGGCGTCGTACAGACGCTCCGGATGAAACGGTCGATTGGATTGCCAGACCAGTGTCGGCACCTCGCCGTCCGCGGGCGCCGCGATCGAACCGGGCTCGACGACGTTCCCAGGAGCATGCAGCCCCACGCCGAGCAGACCGGTCGGCGTGGTCTTGATCAGCAGCCGTGGATTGATTGCCCGGACCAGCGCAGCCGGACCGTCACCGCTCAGCACCGCCGCATCAGCCGACTCCAGTTGCCGGACGACGACCTCGGCGATCGCACGGCCGTCCTCGACCGCGGTCGGGATGCCGCGATCACGGATCAGCTCGTCGCCGGTCACATCAGCGAGCACGGTGGTGGCGTCGACGGTGGTGACGACGGCGTCGATGCGGAAGTCGTCGGCCGTCGCGAGCTCGGTCGCGAGCGCCTGGGTGTCTCCGGCGGCGGGGACGTTGACGATCGCTGCGCCGTACCGCTCGATGGCCGCGATGCTGGAGAGCAGCTGGACGAGGGAATCGCGCATCGCGCAGGAGACGCACGGGTGGTCCATGGTGATCACCTCGCGGTCGATCACGCCGGCCGCAGTGCGGGCGGTCCGGACGACGGAGCCGGCGCTCAGGCCGCTCACGTCGTACTCCACCAGGACGCCGGTCGGGCCGGCAGCCGCGAGCAGATTGCTCGCCACGGCGCCGCGGAACTCGTCGTCGAGGCCCGTCAGCAAGGTCACCGGCAGCATCGACTCTCCTGTCTTGTTGAAAACGATAACCACTACAAAGTACCCTGTCGGCCGGAATAGTGGCCACCCGGCCGGCGTTGAGAGCAGTGTGGGTCACCCGCCAGGTGATCCGGGAAAGGACAGCATGGCCAAGCGCAACGACCTCCGCCCCATCATCAAGCTCCGCAGCACCGCAGGCACCGGCTTCACCTATGTAACGCGGAAGAACCGCCGGAACAATCCCGACCGGCTGATCATCCGCAAGTACGACCCGAAGACCCGGGCCCACGTCGACTTCCGCGAAGAGCGGTAAATGGCAACGACCGCGAAGATCGCTCGCAACGAGCATCGCCGCCGGACCGTGGCCCACTACTCCGAGCGTCGGTCCTCGTTGAAGCGCATCATCGCCGACCCCGGCACGTCGGCGGGCGACCGCGCCGAGGCGCAGCTGAAGCTCCAGAAGCTGCCGCGCGACGCGAACCCGATCCGGGTCCGCAACCGCGACGTCGTCGACGGCCGCCCGCGCGGCTACATCGGCAAGGCGGGCATCTCGCGGGTTCGATTCCGGGAGATGGCCCACCGCGGCGAACTGCCCGGGATCACGAAGTCTTCCTGGTAACACGTCAAAGCCCCCCGCCGCAGCGGGGGGCTTTGCTGTGTCTACAGGCGGTTGTACGCCTTCAGCGTTCGGAGCGCGCCGACGGTCACGATGCCGCGGTACTCCAGGGTGGCCGCGGGGCCGGGCGGCTCCCAGGTGAGGGCCCAGCCGCCGTCGTCCTGCTGGTCGGCGATCAAGCGGTCGAGATGGGCCTCGAGCTGGGCGTCGGTGAACAGCTGCTTCCAGAAGCTGTCCGGCGTCGGCGCGAAGTGCAGCGGCGTCACGCCGTACGACGGATCCGCGGCATCGGCGCGGAACCACTGGAGTTTGGGCAGCCAGTCGCGGACCCGGTCGACGTCGACGTCGTCGGTGTGCTCCAGGAACTCCAGCGCCTCGTGCATCCCGTGGGCGTCCTCGGGGAACTCCTTCGCGAGCTCCGCCGCACACCACGCGCCGGCCTTGTCGCGCCACGGGTGCTCGACACCGAGCGTGTACAGCCTCCCGACCAGGCCCGCAGTCGGGTTGATGCCGGGCTGGTACGTCCACTCGGTGATGTGCTCGGCCCGCGGGTAACCCTCCACCGCGGGACCGCACAGCGGGACAGCGCCGTCGGCCGTCGCGATCTGACCCAGCCAGTCGACCGCCCGCCGGACCATCTCGTCGTCCCGGGCACCGGCCGCTATCAGCGTGTCGAAGGCGACCTCGACGTCGAGCGGGAGGCTGTCCGGACACCGCTTGTCCGGCTCCAGCCCCCAGCCGAAGCCGCCGTCGGCGTTCTGGAACCCGCGCAACGCGTCGACCACGCCCTGCGGATCAGCGCCCTCGAAAACCGTCGCGAAGAGCCGGCGCTCGAGCAGCCGAGCGTCCCGTCGTACAAAGTCCCGACCTGCGGTGAAGATGTCCATGCGCCTACCCTCGCGCAGATCGTGCCGGAGGTCTTGAACGAAACGGACACGCTCAGGGTTCGAAGCGGTAGCCCATGCCCGGTTCGGTGAGGAGGTGCTTGGGGCGGGCCGGATCGGGTTCGAGTTTGCGGCGGAGTTGGCCCATGTAGAAGCGCAGGTTGCCGCTGGCGGTCTCGTAGCCGGGGCCCCATACCTCGATCAGCAGCTGGCGTTGCGACATCAGCTTGCCGGGGTTGCGGACCAGCACCTCGAGCAGGTGCCACTCGGTCGGGGTGAGGCGGATGTCTTCGCCGTTCTCCAGCGTCACCCGCTTCGCGGCCAGATCGACGACGGCACCGCCGACGGTCACCACCGGCTGGTCCTGGGCGATGTTGCTGCGACGCAGTACGGCGCGCATGCGGGCCAGCAGCTCGTCGATACCGAAGGGTTTCGTCACGTAGTCGTCCGCGCCGGCGTCCAGCGCTTCGACCTTGTCGGTCTGGTCGGTCCGCCCGGACAGCACCAGGATCGGGGCGTCGGTCCAGCCGCGCAGTCCGCGAATCACGTCCACGCCGTCGAAGTCCGGCAGCCCGAGGTCGAGGATCACCAGCTCGGGCGGATGCTGCGCCGCGACCTTCAACGCCGACGTACCGGTGCCGGCCAGATGCACCTCGTACCCGCGCGCCTTCAGATTGATCTGCAAGGCCCGCACGATCTGCGGCTCGTCGTCGACCACCAGCACTCTCGTCACTCTTGCTCCGATCGTTCGCGGGCTCCGGGGACCGGGGCATCGGTCGGGCGGAGGGCGGCGGTCGGCATGGTGACCACCATGGTCAGACCACCGCCCGGGGTGTCTTCGGGTAGCAGCGTCCCGTGCATGGCCTCGGCGAGGCCGCGAGCAAGCGCCAGGCCCAGCCCGACGCCAACCGTGTTGTCGGTGTCGCCGAGGCGCTGGAACGGCGCGAACATCCGGTTCCGGTCCTCGCGCGGGATCCCCGGCCCGCGGTCGATCACCCGGACCTCGACGATGTCGCCCAGTGCGCTGCCGGTGATCAGCGGCGGACGGCCAGCAGGCGAGTAGCGGATCGCGTTCGCCAGCAGGTTCGCGACCACTCGCTCCAGCAGCGCCGGATCCGCTTCGACGAGCGGCAAGGTGTGTGGGATGTCGACCGTCACCTGGTCGGCTTCGTCACCCAACTCGGCGAGTACGCCGGGGAGGATCTCGTCGAGCGCCATCGGCCGCGTGAACACCGGCAGTACTCCGGCCTGCAGCCGACTCAGATCGAGCAGGTTGTCCACCAACCGCGACAACCGATCCAGCGACTCGTCCGCGGTCTCCAGCAGTTCGGCCCGCTCGGACTCGCTCCACTCGACGTCGTCGCTACGCAGCGAAGTCACCGAGGCCTTGGCCGATGCCAACGGCGATCGCAGATCATGGCCGACGGCGCGCAACAACGCAGTACGCAGCTTGTCGGCCTCGGCGAGCGGCTTCGCTTCAGCAGCGGCCTCGCTCAACCGGGCGCGGTCGACCAGCGCGGCGGCGTGGGCCGCGAACGCCCCGACCAGCCGCCGCTCGTCGGCCTCCAGCTGATGACCTTGCAGCACGAGAACCAGGTCGTCCCGCGCGGGGATCTCGGCGTCGGCCTCCTCCGGACGAGTGCAGGTCAGGGAGCCGGCCGAGGCCAGCGGCCGCCAGATCTCGGTCAGCTCGTCGTCGTCCACACGCTCCATCAGGCACGCCCCGGTCATCCCGAACGCCTCGCGCACCCGTTCGAGCAGCGCGGGCAGGGCCGTCTCTCCCCGCAGCACCGATCCGGCCAAGGTCGCCAACGTCTCCGATTCCGCGGCCGCCCGGGCCGCCTGCCTGGTGCGTCGTGCCGCCCGGTCGACGACCGAGCTCACCATCGCGGCGACCAGGATGAAGATCACCAGCGCCAACGCGTTGTTGAGCTCGGCGATCGTGAACGTCCGCTTCGGCGGGGTGAAGAACCAGTTGAGTACCAGCGATCCGCCGACCGCGGTCACCATCGCCGGCCACATGCCACCGACCAGCGCGACCACCACGACCGCGAACAGGAACGCGAGCACGTTGCTGGTCAGGTTGAGCGTGTCGCCGCCGAGCCCCAGCACCAGCGCAAGGACCGGCGGCAGCACGATCGACAGCACGAATCCCTGGATCTTCCGGCGCCGGGACAGACTGCCCCGCAACCGCGGCAACCGCCCACGGCCCATCAACGAGTGCGTGACGATATGTACGTCGATATCGCCGGAATCGCGGATCGTGGTGGCGCCGATCCCCGGCCCGGTGAACAGCGAACTGATCCGCGAACGACGACTGCCGCCGAGCACCAACTGGGTGGCGTTCTCCGCCCTCGCGAACGTCAGCAGAGCGGACGGGATGTCGTCGCCGACGACCTGGTGATAGGTCCCGCCGAGCTTCTCGACCAGGTTGCGCTGCTCGGCCAGCTTGCTCGGGTTCGCCCCGGTCAGTCCGTCCGAGCGTGCGACGTGTACGGCGAGTAGGTCCCCGCCGGATGACCGCGCCGCGATCCGGGCGGCGCGCCGGATCAGCGTCTCGCCCTCGGGACCGCCGGTGAGCGCAACCACGACGCGCTCCCGGGCTTCCCAGGTCGAGTCGATGTCGTGCTCCTGGCGGTACTGCTGCAGCCCTGCGTCCACCCGGTCGGCCAGCCACAACAGCGCCAGCTCGCGCAGGGCGGACAGGTTGCCGACGCGGAAATAGTTGCCCAGGGCAGCGTCCACCTTGTCGGCGGTGTAGATGTTGCCGTGGGCCATCCGCCGGCGCAGGGCCTCCGGCGTCATGTCGACCAGCTCGATCTGGTCCGCGGCCCGGACCACGCGGTCCGGGACCGTCTCCTGCTGCGGTACGCCGGTGATCTTCTCGACCACATCGTTGATCGACTCGAGGTGCTGGATGTTGACCGCCGAAATCACGTCGATCCCGGCGGCCAGCAGCTCCTCGATGTCCTCCCAGCGCTTCTCGTTCCGGCTGCCCGGGACGTTGGTGTGTGCCAGCTCGTCGACCAGCGCGACCTCCGGCCGCCGGGCCAGTACTGCGTCGATGTCGAGCTCAGTGAAACTCGCGCCGCGGTAGTCGATGATCCGCCGCGGGACGACCTCGAGCCCGCTGAGCATCTCCGCGGTGTGCGCGCGGCCGTGGGTCTCGACGAACCCGACCACCACGTCGGTGCCGCGGGCCAGCCGGCGCTGACCCTCGCCCAGCATCTTGTAGGTCTTCCCAACGCCGGGCGCGGCGCCGAGATAGACCCGCAGATGCCCACGGCCGCTCTTGCTCATACTCGAATGATCTCAGGTCAGCCGAGCGCGGCCAGGGCGTTGTTCAGCTTGACCACGTTCACCCGGGGCTCGCCCAGGAATCCGAGGGTGCGGCCTTCCGTGCTGTCCTGCACCAGCTGCTGGACCTTGTCCACCGGCAGGTTCCGCTCACGGGCCACCCGGTTGACCTGCAGTGCGGCGTACGCCGGGCTGATGTTCGGGTCGAGACCGCTGCCGCTGGCCGTGACGGCGTCCGGCGGGACCTGGGACGGGTCGACGCCCTCCAGTGCCGCGACGTCCTTGCGCCGCTGCTCGACCGCCGCGACCAGGTCGGCGTTGTTCGGTCCGAGGTTGGAGCCGCCGCTGGCCATCGCATCGTACGAGCTCGCCGACGGCCGGGTCTGGAACCACTTCGGGTCGGCGACCATGATCGCCTTCCCGTCGTCGTCCTTCTTGCCACTGTCCATGGTGTACGCCTGGCCGATCAGGTCCGAGGCGACGGCCTTGCCGTCCACCTTGACGATCGAACCGTTCGCATTGCCGTGGAACAGCGCCTGCGCCACCCCGGTCATCACCAGCGGGTAGACGATGCCGAGGGCCACGGTGAATACCAGCAGAGCCCGGAGCGCGACCCCGAACTGGCGTACCGAGCCCGGGAGATTGCTTGCCATTGACATATACCTTTCAGCGGAGACCGGGGATCAAGGAGATCACCAGGTCGAGGAGCTTGATGCCGATGAACGGCGAGATCAGACCGCCGACGCCGTACACCAGCAGGTTGCGCCGGAGCATCGCCGAAGCCGACGACGGCTTGTACCGGACGCCGCGGAGTGCCAGCGGCACCAGCAGGACGATGATCAGTGCGTTGAACACGATCGCCGACACGATCGCCGACTCCGGCGAGTGCAGGCCCATCACGTTCAACTTGTCCAGGCCCGGGTAGGCCGCCGCGAACAATGCCGGCAGGATCGCGAAGTACTTGGCCACGTCGTTCGCGATCGAGAATGTGGTCAGCGATCCGCGGGTGATCAGCAACTGCTTGCCGATCTCGACGATCTCGATCAGCTTGGTCGGGTTCGAGTCGAGGTCGACCATGTTGCCGGCCTCCTTCGCGGCCGACGTACCGGAGTTCATCGCCACGCCGACATCGGCCTGGGCCAGCGCCGGCGCGTCATTGGTGCCGTCACCGGTCATCGCGACCAGGCGGCCGCCCTCCTGCTCCTTCTTGATCAGCGCCATCTTGTCCTCGGGCGTCGCCTCGGCCAGGAAGTCGTCGACCCCGGCCTCCTCGGCGATCGCCTTCGCGGTCAGCTGGTTGTCACCGGTGATCATCACGGTCCGGATGCCCATCGAGCGCATCTGGTCGAACCGTTCCCGCATGCCCGCCTTGACGACGTCCTTGAGGTGGATGACGCCGAGTGCACGCGCCTTCCCACCGATGCTCTCGGCAACGACCAGCGGGGTTCCACCGGAGGCCGAGATACCGTCGACGATCTCGCCGAGCTGCGAGTCGATCGTCCCGCCGTGCTGGTTGATCCAGGCGTTGACCGCACCGGCCGCACCCTTGCGGATCTGCCGGTCGTCGACGTCCACGCCGCTCATCCGGGTCTGCGCGGTGAACTCCACGAACGTTGCATGCGGCAACTCTCCGGTGTGCCGCTCGCGCAGCCCGTACCCGGTCTTCGCCAGTACGACGATCGACCGGCCTTCCGGCGTCTCGTCGGCGAGGCTGGACAGCTGTGCCGCGTCCGCCAGGTCGGTGTCGGACACGCCCTGGACCGGGATGAACTCCGACGCCTGCCGGTTGCCCAATGTGATGGTGCCGGTCTTGTCCAGCAGCAGGGTGTTCACGTCGCCGGCGGCCTCGACCGCCCGGCCGGACATCGCCAGTACGTTGCGCTGGACGAGCCGGTCCATACCGGCGATACCGATCGCGGACAGCAGCGCACCGATGGTGGTCGGGATCAGGGCGACCAGCAGGGCCACCAGGATCACGATGCTCAGGTTCGTGTGTGCGTAGTTCGCGAACGTCGGCAGCGTCGCCACCGCGATCAGGAACACGATCGTCAGGCTGGCCAGCAGGATGTTCAGTGCGATCTCGTTCGGTGTCTTCTGCCGCGATGCACCCTCGACCAGCGCGATCATCCGGTCGATGAAGCTCTCACCGGGCTTGGTGGTGATCTTCACGACGATCCGGTCCGACAGCACCTTGGTGCCGCCGGTGACCGCGCTGCGGTCGCCGCCGGACTCCCGGATGACCGGGGCCGACTCGCCGGTGATCGCCGACTCGTCGACGCTCGCCACGCCCTCGACGACGTCACCGTCGCCGGGGATGATCTGTCCGGCCTCGACGACGACCAGGTCACCGAGCTTCAGTTGGGTGGCCGGTACCTCTTCCTCCCCGTCGCCGACCATGCGGCGCGCGGTGGTCTCGGTCTTGGCCTTGCGCAGCGTCTCGGCCTGGGCCTTGCCCCGGCCTTCCGCGACCGCCTCCGCCAGGTTCGCGAAGATCACGGTCAGCCAGAGCCAGACCACGATCCACCAGACGAACACGCTGGGGTCGGTGATGGCCTTGACCGTGGACGCGGCCGCACCGACCTCGACCACGAACATGACCGGGTTCTTCACCATCACCCGCGGGTCGAGCTTCTTCAGTGCGTCCGGCAAGGACGTCAGCAGCATCTTCGGGTCGAACGCACCCGTCGGCGCCTTCTTCGCCACCGTGTCCGCGGCCTTCTTGGGGGCCGGGGACGACGGGGTCTTCACGATCGTGGTCACAGTCCCTCCGCGAGGGGTCCGAGGGTCAGAGCTGGGAAGTAGGTCAGGCCGGTCACGATCAGGACGACACCGACGAGCATCGTCACGAACAGGGCCTTGTGGGTGGGCAGCGTGCCCTGGGTCACCGGCACCGGTTGCTGCTTGGCGAGGGAACCCGCCAGCGCCAGCGCGAAGACGATCGGGACGAACCGGCCGAGCAACATCACCAGCCCGAGAGCCGTGTTGTAGAACGGAATGTTCGCGCTGATCCCGGCGAAGGCGCTGCCGTTGTTGTTACCCGCCGAGGTGAAGGCGTACAGCACTTCGGAGAAGCCGTGCGGGCTGTCGGTGTTGAGGATCGAGGCCCGGGCCACCGCGAGTCCCATCGCGAGCGAGGCGCCGACGAGTACGACGGTCGGTGTCGTCAGGATGTACAGCGAGACGAGCTTCATCTCGCGCGCGGTGATCTTCTTCTTCAGGTACTCCGGGGTGCGCCCGACCATCAGGCCCGCGACGAACACCGCGAGCACGGCGAGGATCAGCATGCCGTACAGACCTGTGCCCGTACCGCCGGGCGTCACTTCGCCGAGCATCATGTGGAACAGCGGCACGCCACCGCCGAGCGGGGTGAACGAGTCGTGCATCGAGTTGACCGCGCCCGTCGACGTACCGGTCGTCGAGACGGCGAACAACGAGGACGCCCACTCTCCGAAGCGCGTCTCCTTGCCCTCCATCGCAGCGCCGGCGGCCCGGGTCGCGGTACCCGCGCCCTGAACCTCGAACAGCGTCGCCAGGAAGACGAAGGCGGCCCAGATCGTGCCCATCACGCCGAGGATCGCGTAGCCCTGACGCTTGTCCTTGACCATCACGCCGAAGGTCCGGGTCAGGCAGACCGGGATGACCAGCAGCAGGAAGATCTCGAACAGGTTCGACAGCGGGTTCGGGTTCTCGAACGGGTGCGCCGAGTTCGCGTTGTAGTAGCCACCGCCGTTGGTGCCCAGCTCCTTGATGACCTCCTGGCTGGCCACCGGGCCGCCGGGGATCGTCTGGGTCTGTCCGACGACCGAGGTGACCTCATGCCCGCCGGAGAAGTTCTGCACAACGCCCATCGCGACCAGCACGACGGTGCCGACGACCGCGATCGGCACCAGCACACGCAGTACAGTCCGGACCAGGTCGACCCAGAAGTTGCCGACCCGGTCGGTCTTCGACCGGGAGAAGCCCCGGATCAGCGCGATCGCGACGGTGATACCAACGGCCGCGGACAGGAAGTTCTGCACCGCCAGGCCGGCGAACTGGACCAGGTGGCCCATCACCGCCTCCGGCACGTAGCTCTGCCAGTTGGTGTTCGAGACGAAGGACGCGGCGGTGTTGAACGCCAGCCCGGACTCGACGTTCGGCAGGCCCAGCGACAGCGGCAGCCAGTGTTGCAGGCGCTGGAGCAGGTACAGCAGGATGACGCTGAGCGCGGAGAACGCGATCAGCGAGCGGGCGTAGACGGCCCAGGTCTGGTCGGCCTTCGAGTCGACGCCGAACAGTTTGTAGGTCCAGCGCTCGACGCGCAGGTCCTTGTCAGACGTGTAGACCCTGGCCATGTAGCCGCCGAACGGGCGGTAGACGGCTGCCAGGCACGCGAGTAGGAGGCCGACCTGTAACAAGCCGGCTGCGGTGTCGGACATCAGAACCTCTCGGGAAAGACCAGGGCGGCGATCAGATAGAGGACCAGAGCAACGGCCACGACCAGGCCGGCGATGTTCTCGGCGCTCACAGCTTCTCCACTCCGCGCAGCGCGAGCCAGACGGCTGCGAACACGACGACGGTGACTGCGAGGTAGATGACGTCACCCATGACGGCACGACCTCGCGGTGTAAGTACTCATGGCTTCACTGCACACCGCTAGCTGCCCGGTCAGGAGGGTTCTCGCAGGCCTCTCACACCCGCTGACAGAGCTCTCACAGGCTTCTCACATACTTACGGCTGGCATCCCCACCGACAGACAAGGGAAGATCCCGCACGTGACTGAACTGGACACCCCCGCCCCCGCAGAGCAGTTCTTCTCCGCGGACACCCGGACCGCGCTGGCCGAGGCGAGCCGGAAGCTCGCCGAGCGCCTGCAGGCCCACACCGAGGCGCTGCTTGCGATGACCGGCGACGAGGACAACTCCGAGCTCTTCGAGCACAACGCCGCGCTCGAGGGCGTCGTCGAGGACTGGAACGAAGCCGTCTTCGAGCACACCGGTACGACGCCGCTGCTGCTGGACGAGTCCGACGACGACGAGGACGAGGACGACGTCGAGCCGGAGCAGGTGATCAGTGTCGTGTCCCGGTTCGACCTGCGCGTGGTCGACCTGGACGCGCTGCTGGAAGCCGGCCGGGCCGCGCAGGAACGGCACCCGGCCGAGCTGGACGAGTCCGGCGAGCGGGAGCCGGTCGACTCCGCCGAGCAGGCGATCTACGAGATCAGCCGTGAGGTCGGCGAGGCCTGGTTCGAGTTGCCAGGCATCGAGATGGTCGCCGGAGCGCGGGCGTACGTCGTACCGGAGCCGCCGTTCGAGCCGCTGGACGCCGACGCCGAGGACGTCGTCACCGAACTCATCGCCCCGAACGGCGTCGCCACCCACGCCGAGACCTGGGCCTAGGTCGTGTCCGGTGAGCCCACGCAATAGGCGTGGGATCGCCGGACACGACCTACACCAGAAGCTCGCCGTCCAGGACCGTGATCGCCTGGCCCTTCAGGTAGACGCGGTCGCCGGACGAGCTGACCTGCACGACCCCGCCTCGGGCGGACGCCTGGTAGCCGACCAGTTCGTTCCGCCCGAGGCGTTCACCCCAGTACGGCGCCAGACTGGTGTGCGCGCTCCCGGTCACCGGATCCTCCGGGATCCCGCTCCCCGGCGCGAAGAACCGCGACACGAAGTCGTACTCCGAACTCTGGGCCGTCACGATCACCCCACGCAGCTTCTCCCGCTGCGTGATCGCGGTGATCGCGTCGAAGTTCGGCACCACCGCGTGCACGGTCGCCTCGTCGGGTACGACGACCAGCAGATCGCGGAGCTCGCCGGTGACGTAGACCTCGACCGGCTCGACCGCCAGGGCCGCGGCCAGCCCGTCCGGGACCGGGACCTCGAACGGCCGGTTGACCGGAAAGTCCAGCGTGATCCCGTCGTCCTCGACCGCCGCGACAAGGATCCCGCTCAGCGTCGCGAACGCGACCTTCCCGGAAACCTTGCCATCCGCGGCCAGCGCGGAAGTGGTCGCTAGCGTCGCGTGGCCGCAGAGCGTCACTTCCTTCGTCGGCGTGAACCAGCGCAGATCCCAGTCCGCGTCGGCCCGCTCCGACGGCCGCGCGAACGCGGTCTCGGCATGCTTCAGCTCGGCCGCAACCGACCGCATCCACGTCTCGTCCGGCCACTCGCCGGTCTCGAGCAGGCACACCCCGGCCGGGTTCCCGCCGAACGGACGATCGGCGAACGCGTCGACAACCCTGATCCTCATGGCTCGACGCTAAACAGCACAGCAGGCGGTTTCCATAGCCACTTCGGCACCAGGTGGACCCCTCACGCCACCGCAACGGCCTCGAACGTGTCCGGCACCCGAGTACTCCGCGATGTCTAGCGTGCACCGATTGAACCGCCTGGCCCACCCGGTCGTATCGATGGTGTTCCGCATCCCTACCGACAGGAAAGTGACATGTCACTCCGCTCGAAGGGCCGGCCACTCGCGGTAGCCACCGCGCTGGTCAGCGGCCTCACACTGGTCACCCCGGTGACCGCCAGCGCGCACGATTCGCGCCACGCTCTCGCCCTGCAGCAGGTCAACCTGGTCTCGGACCAAGCCGGCAAGGCCGCTCTGCAGGATCGCGATCTGGTCAACCCATGGGGTCTGTCCCTCGGTGCGACTACCCCGCTGTGGTCGTCCAACAACGGCACGTCGTCCTCCACGCTGTATTCGTCCGCGCCGGGCTCGGACACGGCGACCAAGGTGCCTACGGTCAGGGTGACCATGCCGCTGCCGACCGGGCAGGTCAACAATCCCGGCACCGGATTCGTCCTCACCAACGGGACGACCAGCGCGCCGGCCGCCTTTATCTTCGCCACCGAGACCGGCCAGATCGCGGCCTGGAGTCCGCGGGTCGACGCCCTGATCGGTCCGGCCGAGATCAAGGCCACGGTCCACGGCGCCAGCTACAAGGGACTGGCGATCGCGACGACCGGAGCAGGGGACCGGTTGTACGCCGCCGACTTCACCCAACGCAGGATCGACGTCTTCGACAGCACGTTCACCCTGGTGAAGAAGCCTCGGTGGGCGTTCCGGGACTTCCGGCTGCCGAAGGGGTACGGGCCGTTCAACGTGCAGACCCTCAACGGCCGGATCTTCGTCGCCTACGCCAAGGTCAACGCCAAGACCGGCGACGAGATCGCCGGCCACGGGCTCGGTTTCGTGGACGAGTTCACCGCCGATGGCAGGTTCGTCACCCGGGTCGCCTCCCGCGGCACACTCAACGCGCCGTGGGGCCTGGCCCTCGCCCCCACCGCCTGGGGTCAGCCCACCGGCACGCTCCTGGTCGGCAACTTCGGGGACGGCCGGATCAACATCTTCCACCCGAAGCGGTACGGCGGTTACACCTTCGCGGGCCAGGTCCGCGACAGTCACGGCAAGACCCTGGTGATCGACGGCCTGTGGGCGCTCCTCCAAGGCACCGCCACAACCGGCGGCACCGACGCCCTCTGGTTCTCCGCCGGCCCGAACGACGAAACCCACGGCCTGCTAGGCCAACTCCGCAAGCCGTAGACCTCAGAGAGGTTTCTCGAACCAGTGATGTGCGTAGGGCTCGGTATTGAAGGCCGGCACCTCCTTGAAGCCTGCGGAGCGGTAGAGGGCGATCGCCTCGTTCAGGTTGTGGTTGGTCTCGAGGCGTACGGCGGTGGCGCCGTGGGCGGCCGCCGTACCCTCGAGCTCTGCCAGCAGTCGACGGCCCAGGCCGAGCCCGCGCGCATCCGGAGAGACCCACATCCGTTTGATCTCGGCCGGTTCGGAGCCGTGCAGCTTGAGTGCACCACAGCCGACCGGCTCCGAACGTAACGTTGCTACGAGCAACAATCCGGCGGGGAGGGTCAACTCGGCGTGGTCCGCCGAGATGCTCCGCGCCGGGTCGAACCCGGTCTCGAACCTCCGCCCGAGCTCCTCGAAGTACGCGTTCAGGCAGTACTGCGCCACCGGCAGCCGCGGATCGACGATCTCGACCCGGACCATCGACGCGGTGAGCAAGCGGGTCACCTCGTCCATGGCCGCGGTCAATCGCGCCCGCTGCCGCTCGTCGAGCGGTTCGAGGATCGAAGCCGCCAACTCGTCCGACCGTGCATCGAGCACGCGCCGCTCCGCGAGCCCCTTCTTCGTCAGCCTGGCCATCCGCACCCGCGCATCCGCGGCACTCGGCTCGACCTGCACCAGGCCGGCGCTCGTCAACGACCGCAGCAACCGGCTGAGGTACCCGGAGTCGAGGTCGAGCCGAGCGCGCAACGTCCGCACGTCGCAGCCCTCGGCGCCGATCTCCCACAGCACCCGGTCCTCCCCCAGCGGACGACCGCGCGCCAGATAGTCCTCCTGCAACGCCCCGACCCGCTGCGTCACCATCCGATTGAACCGCCGCACCCCGACAACATCCATTCTCTGACTTTAGTCAGAGAATGGCCCGTTGGCCTACTCCGAACAGCAAAGAACTCGACTGGACCATCTCCGGATACCGGTCCGCGAGGCGCGCGCACTCAAGCGCCGTACGGAGCGGATCCGGCTCCTGGAGGCTGTCCGGCAGCGGACGGTCTCCATAGTGCGCGTCGATCATCACGGTCAGCCAGCCGCCCGGCCCGGTCAGGCCGTGGATCATCACCCCGCGCAGGCCGGCGTGCGTGAGCTCGGCCCGCAGCTGGGCGACGGTGTGGTACGTCGTGTGCGCCATCCGCTCGTTGCGCGGGCTGTACCCGTCGCGAAGGATGTCCGTCACCACGGCCTGCCGTTCGATCAACGTGTTGGCCAGGGTGGAGCCGATCAGGTTGGCAGCACGGTTGATCGCAACCACCGCCACGAACCCGCCGGGCTTCGTCACCCGGATCGCCTCCCGCAGCGCGAGCTGCCGTTCGTCCGCCTCCCGGAGGTGATACATCGGCCCGGCCACGAACGCCGCGTCGAACTCCTCGTCCTCCCACGGCAACCGCCGCGCATCCCCTTGTACTGCGCTGATTCCGGTGGCGGTCGCCTGGCGGACGTGATGCTCGACCGGGTCGAGCAGCTCGACGTCGTACCCGCGGTGTTTCAACCAGCTCGCGTGGACTCCGGGTCCGCCGCCGATATCCGCGACCGCGGCGGGAGGTGGCGGCAAGTACCGGTTGAGCAGGTCCTGTACCCGGGCCAGTTCCAGCCGTCCTTTGACGGTCGAGCCCAGCCGGCTGGCTTCGTCGTACCGCTCGGTGTAGTGCTCCTCGAGCTCCAAGTGCATCGTCATGACACCCGAGTCTGAGCACAAAAACCGCCCTCAGGCAGGCCAGATCCCGGGGCAGATCGATCTGCCCCGGGATGCCCCGCTGTTCTCCCTGCTCTGTTCTCAGTCGATCGGGCGGAGTTCGTCGGCGTAGGAGACGGAGACGCGGCGGAGTACGCCTTCCTTCACCGAGTACTGGCCCATGCGCCACAGGGGTGGGCTGTAGGCGTGGACGGTGACGCTGCCCTTGTCGAGGCCGGTGAGGCGGTGGATGTGGTCGGGGCCGAAGCCGTAGACGTCGCCGGCCTCGACCTCGGTCTCGATCGACTCGACGCCGATCGCGAGATTGTGCTCGACAAGCCGGCCACGGGCGACGGCGACCGCACCGGAGGAGACGTCGTGGTCGTGCCAGCCGGTATCGTTGACCGGGGTCCAGCAGATCAGCCAGACATCGACGTTCGCATCGCGGTGCAGGGAGGCGAAGACGCGCTCCTCGTCGGAGTACGCGACCTGGTCCTCCCACAGGTGCGGCTGCGCGGCGATCGACGCGGCCAGCTCCGACAGTTCGTCAGGGCTCAGGTCCCGGCCCGGAAGGTCGTCCAGCGACAGACAGTTGTTGAGCTCCACGAGCCGGCTGGCCTGGCGAGCTGGGACGTTCGGTACGTCGATCGGCTGGGCAGTCACTGCACTCCCCTCTCAGGAGTAGAAGTACCGGCGCCGAAGAGCAGCCGGTGGGGATTGTCGTGGCGGATCACCGCGGTTGCGGCGTCGCCCTGGCGGAGGTCGGTGGTTCCGGCGTACGGCCGGTCGGTGCCGTGCACGACCTGGTCGATGCCGAGGATCCGCGCGACCGCGTCGATCCCCTGCGGGCCGTAGCTCGAGGTGTCGACGTACAGATTGGGGTCGATCGTGCCGAGTCGCCCGCCGCGGGCGGCCAGCCGCTCGTGGTGCACCGGCGCGAGACCGGCCGCGGCGGCGAAGCACAACCGCAGGCGCGGGTACGTGCGTCGTCCGCCGAACGCATGCCACGCCCACCAGGCCGCTTGCAGCTGGGTGGTGTAGTCGACGACCGGCGCCCACCAGCACGGCGCTTCGTTCGATCGGGCCGAGCCGGGGTGGACGAGGATCGGCTTGTTCAACCGCTCCAGCGTCTGCAGCAACTCGCCCAGCGCTTCCCAGGAGGACGGCGCGCCGAGCACGTGGGCGGGCAGCTGCAACCCGAGGAATCCCTTGTTCAGAAGGGATTCCAGCTGCTCGACGTCAGGTTCGAGCAGGTCGACGGATGCCCAGGCCTTGAACGGCTCGGGGAAGATTGCCGCACCTTCATGCCACGCGTCGAGCAGTCCGGCGTCCCCGAGCTCCTCGATGCCCAACGGACTCGAGAGCGAGACGACAGCGAGCGTCGTACCGGCGTCCTGCTCCAGCGCCACTCGCTTGCCGAGCTCGTGCGCCGCGGGATCCACGTCGTACGGCGCTTCGGTCGCGGTGTGCAGCGTCCAGCCGTCGAGGTACGGCGGCTCGCGGCGCGCCCGGAGCCGGTCGACGAACGCTTCCGGCCACAGGTGCTGGTGGACGTCGATCATCGGCTCCCCCTCTCCGGAGTTTGATCAGATTGAAGCGCTTCAGGATGACTAGAGTGAAGCGCTTCAAAGGCGTGGTTGTCAAGTTTCTGTCCATGGCTGCGGCTAGGGTCGTGGGCATGTCCGGAACCGGCCGGAGGCCAACCCTCAAGGATATTGCCGCCGAGACCGGGCTCTCGATGGCCGCAGTGTCGTACGCACTGCGCGGGCTGCACGGCACGCCCGAGACCCGGCAGCGGGTCCAGGACGCGGCCGATCGCCTCGGATATCAGGCCGATCCGGTCGCCCGCGCGCTCGCCTCGGGCCGGAGCGGCTCCATCGGCGTGCTGTGTGCGTCCCTCGAGGATCTCTGGCAGCAGCGCGTCGCGGCCGCGCTCGGCCGCGAGCTCCTGGCCCCGGACCGGAATGCCTGGATCATCGACTCGGCCGGCGACGCGGACCGGCAGCTCGAGCTCGCCCAGCACCTCGTCGACCACCGCGCCGACGCGATCGTGGTGATCCCGATCGACCCGGCCGCCAAAGCCTGGGCCGAGATCGCGAAGCAGGCGCCGGTGATCGCGATCGGCGACGCCCTGCCCGGCGCGAAGGCGAAGTCCGAGGTGATCTTCGACAACGAAACCGGCGTCAGCACTGCGCTGCGCCGGCTCGCGGATGCCGGTCATCGCAGCGTCGCCGTGCTCAGCCCGACCAGACGCTTCGAGGTCGAGCGTCCGGCCGAGGAGCTCGCCCAGCGGGTGGCGGCCGACCTCGGGCTGGAGCTCCGCCTGCTGCAGTGCCCGCACGACCTGGCCGGCGCGACCGACGTCGCTCGGACGCTGCTGACCACCCCGACCCGCCCGACCGGCATCCTCGCGCTCGCCGACTCGATGGCCTTCGGCGTGTACGCCGCGAGCCGCGAGCTCGGCCTGCGCATCCCGGACGACCTGTCCCTGCTCGGGTACGACGATCAGCCGATGTCCCAGCTGCTCACGCCACCGCTGTCGACGTTCCACTGGCCCCTCGACGAGCTGGTCACGCACGTCGTCACCCGCGTCACGTCCGCTGTCGACACCAACCGCCGCGTCCGCCGCACCACCCTCACGCCAACCCTGATAGAGCGCGGCTCGGTCGCCGCCCCGCCGTCCACCTAGGCGAGCCGGCCACCGATACCCGACAGGATCCACGCGCTCGAAACTAGACTAATTCACTACACTTACTGCCCGTTGTCCACGATCCGGACAGGCGAGCCATCATGTGGCCGGAGTTCTTCGGTTGCCGACCACACCCGGCGCGCGAGGTCCTCGTCGTACGAGATCGTCGACGAGCGGACCCTGGTGAAGCGGTCGTAGTACCCGGTCGGCGGGTCGTCGCCGATCGCGAGCCGCACCACCGGCTCGGCGCCACGCCGGGCCGGCAGCGCGAACGCCGAGATCGCTGCGACCTGCAATCGGGGGAACTGCCGGCCGAGATCGGTCCGCACCACCCCCGGATGTATGGCGACCACACTCCAGTCGGGCCGCCGGCGCTGCAACTCGTACGTGAACAGCAGGTTGGCCAGCTTGCTCCGGCTGTAGGTCAGGAACGGATCGAACGCCTCCTCCCCGTCCGCCAATCGCGCCGGATCGAGCCGGACCACACCGCCCCGCATCGGAGACCGGTGCCCTTCGGAGTTCACGTTCACGATCCGCCCGCCGGCCGGGATCAGCGGCCCCAGCAAGGCAACTGCCGACCACGGAGCCAGATGGTGTACGGCGAGATTGAGTTCGACCCCTTCAGCGGTCACCTGCCGCGTCGGTGTCATGACGCCCGCGTTGTTGATCAGTACGTCGATCCGCCGCGGCGCCTCGGCGGCGACCTTCTCGATGCCCTCCCGCACCGACACGTCCGCTGCGATAACCGTTGCATCAGGCAACCGCTTGGCCATCGTTGCCGCGCGCTCCGGATCCCGCCCCACCAGAAACAGCCGATGCCCGCCCGCAGCCATCTGCTCCGCTGCCTGCCGTCCGAGCCCCGAAGTCGCACCAATCAGCACAACCGTACTCACGGTTTGATGCCGTTCAGGCCGACGGCTCCGCCGACTACGCGATCCCGCAACCCCGCAGGCAGTTTCGGCAGGATTGCGCCGAGCGTGCGGGCCTCGGCGACGGCGTACCTGCGGCGCGGGCGACGTGCCTCAACCGCTCGGACGATGACCTCCGCAACCTTCTCCACCGGGCCTGGCTTGAACCGCCCCATCGCCTTCCCATAAGCGGCCAGGTGCTCTGCATACAACTCCACCCGCTCACGATCAGCCTGCTGCATCGCGGCGTCCGCCGCGGCACCCGCACGCGCGAAGATCTCGGTCTCTGTCGTCCCCGGCTCGACCACCACCACCGGGATTTTCCACGCGGCCAATTCCAACCGCAGCGCGTTCGACAGCGCCTCCAACCCGGCCTTGCTCGCCGACAGCGCACCCAGCAACGGCATCGCAACTCTCCCGGTCGCCGCACTCACGTTGACGATCCTGCCGTGGCCGGCCCGCACGAGGGGCAGGAACTCTCGTACGACGGATGCCGGGCCGAGCGTGTTCACCTCCAGCTGCCGTCGCCACTCATCGGCCGGTACGAGCTCGAGCGGACCCTGGACGATCACGCCGGCGTTGTTGATCACCGCCCACAGCCCGTCCACCTCCCCCGCGACCCGCTTGGCCGCCGCGGCCACACTCTCCGGATCCGCAACGTCCAACGGCACCACCCGCACCCCCGGCTCGAACGCGGCTGGTCCACGCGCCCCGGCGTACACGGTGAAGCCCCGGCTCTGCAGCAGCCGGACCGTCGCCATGCCGATGCCGCCGGTTGATCCGGTGACGAGAACCGCCCGTGCCTCAGTCATATGAACTCCTCACAGATGTTCTCTAGGACATGTCCCTAGGGACATATCTGAGCATGCACATGTCCCAGCGGACATGTCAAGATGGCGGGACAACACAGGAGGTGGACATGTCATTGCGGCACGGGTTGCTCGGGCTGCTCGCCGAAGGGCCGGCGAGTGGGTACGACCTGGCCAGACGGTTCACCGAGGTACTCGGCTCGATCTGGCCGGCGCAGCACCCGAAGATCTACGCCGAGCTGAACAAGCTCGCCGCCGAGGGCCTGGTCGAGGTCGAGAGCGAGGGGCCGCGGCGGCGGAAGGCATACCGGATCACCGATCCCGGCGTGGTGGAGGTGAAGCGCTGGCTGACCGACGTCGACGTCGACCACACGATGCGGCTGCAGCCGCTGCTGCGTTCACTGTTCTTCTGGATGATGGACACCGACGAACTGCAGCGCCACCTCGAGGCCGAGGCGAGCTACTATCGCGAGCTCGCCGACCAGTACCGCGACTACGCGGCCCGCAAGGACCGCGGCGAATTCGGCTACAGCGAGCAGACCCAGTCGATGCGCGTCACCATCGAAGCCGGCATCCGCCTGTACTCCGCCCTCGCCGACTGGGCCGAATGGGCACAGACCGTCCCGCCCGCCAAACCCACCCCACCTCACGCGAACGGATAACCCTTCGAGTTGGGGGTTCTCCGCTGGTATACCGCCGGAGAACCCCCAACAGCGGTGGATGTCCTCTCGAAACGCCGGAAGGCCGGCCGAGCAACGAGCTCGGCCGGCCTTCCGTTCAGCGGTACTGCGTTACTTCTTGCCGAAGACCTGGATTTCGGTCATGTCGGTGAACTGGCATCCGCCGAAGGCGCCGTCGGGGCAGTTCGTCTTGAAGTCCGGGACCTGCGGGCTGGTCATCACGAACCGGACGTACTGGATGCCGGTCGCGTTGCCGGTCGGGGCGACCAGGTTGTACTTGCCCCGGTTCGTGGCGTCGAAGGTGCCCGACGCCGCGACCGCCCAGGTGGTGCCGTCGACCGACGTCTCGACCCGGTAACCACCGGTCGAAGCGCTGCCCGGGTCACCACAGGTGTTGGACGGGTCGATGTTGAACCCGCTGACGTTGACCTTCGCCGGCAGCTTGATGTCGATGTGCTTCTCGATCATCGTGTTGGTCGGCGTACCGGCGTTGTCGCCGGTCGTGCTGCCCCAGCCGGTGCCCTGGGCGTTGTCGATCGCGAACGCCGGGCCGCACTGCGGAGTGAAGTCCGGACCGTTGAATCCGGTCACCGTGCCACCGCCGGAGGAGGCGGCCCAGTTACGACGCGGCGCGAAGTTCGCCTTGGCGCCGGGCTTGACCGTGGCCGGCTGGACCAGCAGCTCGTACCCCGGAGCGGACATCACGAGCTTCGGGTACGTACCCGGCGCGACACCGGTGATGGCGTAGTTGCCGTTCGCATCGGTGGTGCCGGCGTAGTCACCGGCGTACCCGGAGGAGTGGCCGCCGACGTAGACCAGCGCGCCGGCCACCGGAGCACCGGTGTCCTTGTCGGTCACCTTGCCGGTCAGGGTCGTGGTCGCACCCGTCGGCGGCTTGTGGAAGTCCTCGGCCGGGAACGCGTCGCCGCCGTCGATGACACCGGCGTACCAGCCCATGCCGCGGTTGGCGAAGACGGTCCAGATCGTGTCGGCGTTCTTGCCGCCGCTGGCGACCAGGTCGGCCTGGACGATCGCGTTGCGCATGTCGAGCATCGTCGGGTCGGCCGGCGACAGCTCCATCGCGCGGGTGATGATGCTCATCGCGTAGCTACGGCCGAAGCGCTCACGCAGGTCCCACAGCGTCTGCGCCCAGACCTCACCGGAGGCGTGCACCTCGGGCGAGCCGCCGATGGTCGGGAAGTCGGCGTAGGTGTAGCCGCCCTTCGAGCCGTCGGGCTGGATGCAGTTCGGGCTGACCGCCTTCACGCGGCAGTCGATCGCCTGCGTACGGAACAGCTCGCCGTGCGAGACGTACCGGCCCTCGAGGACCTCACCCGGAGCGGTGGTGTCCTTCTCCAGGCCGTGCGAGACCAGGTAGTCCATCGCGTAGAAGTCGCTCCACGCCTCACCCATCGAGCCGGCCTGGATGCTGTTCAGCGTCGAGTTGCCGGTGGCGTCGACGACCAGGCGGTTCGACAGACCGTGCGTGTACTCGTGGTACAGGATGCTGGCGTCGTTCGCGCCGCTGGACGGAACGTAGCCCTCCTGCTGGTCGGTCGTCCCCGGGAAGTGCCACAGGTACATCTGCATGGTCGGCGGGGTGCCGTCCGGCGGGGTCGACATGTTCGCGTTGTCGATGTGGTTGGCGTCCGGCCCGCCGTTCGCGGCGGTGGCCGCGCCGTCCAGCGCGTTCAGGAGCACCGGATCGCCGCCCGCGGCGTCGAACGAACCGGCCGCGGGGGTGAAGCTGATCGGCGGCTTGGCCAGCCAGTCGTGGAAGTTGCTGGCCAGGTAGAACGCGTTGGTGACGTCCTGGTTCATGTTGGTCTTCCAGGAGTCCGGCTTCGCCGGGTCCCAGGTGCAGATGAACGAGGCCGAGCAGAACGACGAGGCGTTCTGGAACGTCGTCAGCTTGTACTCCGAGCCCGTCTTGGTACCCGGTACCTTGACGGTCTCACCGGCGTTCGGCTGGTTGTCGTCGTTGACGTCCGCCCAGGCCGCGACCGACGTACCGTCGAGGAGGGTCTTCGCGTTCTTCGGCAGCCACTTGTTGTAGATGAGGTTCTCGGTCCGCTGCGTACCGCCCTTGGCGGCGCCCGGGTAGTAGTCCTGCACCAGCGCGTCGCCGTTGCCCTCGCTGACCAGGTCCTTGCGGTAGAGCGTGGCACCGGTCTGGGCGTCGACGACGTGGCTGTAGATGTTCTGGCCACCGGAGTTGGTGTAGGTCAACCAACCCTTCTGCAGCCCGTCGGCGGTGTGGAACCACACCTGCTGGGCGGTGTCGCCGTTGCTCCACTTGGTGCTCACACCGGAGGTGGTCGCGGTCGCGGACTTCGCCGTACCGCCGACGTCCTTGATGGCGGCGCTGCGGGCGCCGGCCGCGGAGACCTTCGGCGCGGCCTCGGCGGAGCGCGACTGCGCGGCCGCGGTGAGGCCGGAGACGGGCGAGCCCATCACGGAGATCAGCTGGCCGTTCTTGGTGACGTTGGCCTTCAGGCCGTTGCCGAAGACCTCGACGCCGTCGACCACCTGGGTCCAGAAGATGTGGTGGGTACCGAGGTCGTCGACGTAGTCCTTGCGCAGCTTCAGCGTGCCGAGGTCCGCGTCGGAGAGCTTGAAGATCTCCGGGTGGGCCTTCACGTACCCGAGGGCGACGTCGGTGGCCTTCTTGGCGCTCTTGCCGGTCAGGAAGCCGTTCAGCTTGGTGACCTGGGCCGGCGTGCCGGTGTTCGGGTCGACCTCGACGACGCCCTGGGTGCCGAGCGAGTCGCGGAACTTCTTCGACGCGGCCGTCTCCTTGCCCTGCACCTTGGCGGTCCGGGCGTAGGTGGTCTTGGCGTTCGGCGTCCGGGCGTCGTAGTTGCCCTTACGCTCCTTGCCCGATGCCTGCTTGTCGGCCTGGGCCGGCTTCTTGGCGTCGGCGCCGCCGGGCTTCTGCGCGGCGTCCGCGCCACCGGCGGTCATGGCCAGCACAACGGCGGCCGCGGAGACGGCTGAGACTGCCAGGAGCCCCCGCCCTCTGCGTGATGTTGTCACAGCAAATCTCCATGGAGTTCGAATTAGCGGGTCGCCCTCCACGACCCGTCCCGGGGGCTGACCTTAAGCCTGCCGAAGCCTCCGGGGAAGAGAAATCTCCGGAATGTCGCGGAGTCGAGGGTTGTCCTTCGTGCTCGGAACAGTACTAAAAGCGACCGGACAATGGTTGCACGCAGCCATTGTCCGGTCGCCGCGAGTGTTACAGCGGGTCAGAAAGCGCCGGCGCCGTTCGGCGTACCGAGGCCGGTCGGACCGTCCCAGCCGGTCCGGGCGTTGCACCACTGGGACGTGGGGCACGAACCGTTGCTGCCGCTGGTCACGTCGAACAGCGAGCCCGGGTGGGCGTACGGGAACGAGTTCGCGTAGCCGCTGGTGTTGCCGGACAGCGCGTAGACCGCGGCGATGATCGGCGCGGCCTCACTGGTCCCGCCGAACTGCGCCCAGGTCGACGCGGTCTTGCTCGTCGGGTAGTAGATCGCCATGCCGCCCTTGCCCGGGTCGGCCGCGGCGGAGACGTCCGCCATCGCACGCTTCGAGCAGCCGGTGCTGAACGACGCTGCGCCCGGCAGTGCGGTGTTGTACGTCGAGCAGCCCGAGCCCGCACCGCTCCACACGGTCTCGCTCCAGCCCCGAGAGTTGCTGGCGGCAACCAACGACGTACCGCCGACGGCCGTCGTGTACGACGAGGACGCCGGGTAGCTGCCGCCCTGGTAGCCGTTGTCACCGGTGGATGCGGTGACTGCGATGCCCGGGTGGTTGTAGTACGCGCCGTAGGTGGCATCGGAGGCGTCGCCGCCGCCGTAGCTGTTCGAGATCGCCACCACACCCGCCTGCTTGGCTGCGGTCTGGACCGCAGTACCGAGGTCGGCGAAGCTCGCGGAGTTGGCCTGTACGACGACGATCTTCGCGTCCGGCGCCGCGGCGGAGACCGCGTCGACGTCGAGCGCCTGCTCGCCGGCCCAGCCCGCGTTGAACCGCGGCAGCGACGTACCGCCGGTCTGGTTGATGACCTTCAAGCAGCCGTTGGCCGTCGTACACGCGGACAGGCCGAACTGGGAGCGGTAGACGCCGAGGTCGCGCTCCAGGTTCGGGTAGCCGTACGCGTCGACGATGGCGACCGTGCGGCCGCCGGCACTGAGGCCGTTGAGCTTGTACGCGTCGCGCAGACCGGTCGGGGTCAGGCCGGTCGACGGCGGCGTGCTGGTCGCCGGTGTGAACCCGTCCGGGTTCACCAGTTTCAGCGCGTTGCAGCTGGCGGTGTGTTTGGCCGTGGCGGCCGAGCACACGCGGGCGGCGTGCTTCCCGGCGGTGTAGGGGGTGGCCGCGTCGGCTCCCGATGCGGACACTGCTTGGACGGTCAGTCCCGCGACGGCCAGTGCGCCGACGCCCAGGGCGGACACGAGAATCCGTTGCCTCAACTGGACTCCTCGAGTTGGGCAGACCTCCGCTGACACGACCCTCACGGCCGGGGCGGAGGCCAGCATTAGTGGGGGTCATCGCATCGTCCGTCGGCCGGACGTAGAGATGCCAGCGATCGGACCGATGACAAATGTCATGGGTGAACCCATGACACCCGCCCCGATCGAGCCCGAATTTCCGCGTGATCGCGGGCTTACACAGGGTGCGCAACGCGGTGAAGGTTTCCCCCTGAGTTTCCCGGGCGCCGAGTCTTGACACGGTTTGGACAGCGGGGGCTATGCTGCCGGGAATCTGTGAGAAATCGATTTCCCAGCCTGGAGGTCCGGTCATGGATCAACCCCTGATGAGTCGGCGAACCCTCAGTCGACGGCACCTTCTCCAGGCGACGGGAGGTACGGCGCTGGCCGCCGCGCTGGCCGCCTGCGGTGGTGGTGGCGGCGGGAGCGGCGGCGGCTCGTCGTCCAAGGAGCTCTCGTTCGTGTACATGGGCACGGCCGAGCAGCAGGCGACCTGGAACAAGCTGTTCGCGAAGTTCACCGAGCAGCACCCGGAGATCAAGCTCAAGGCAGAGGGCATTCCGCTGTCGAACTGGGGCGACTTCTTCAACCAGCTGTCCACCCGGATCGCCGGGGGGCAAGTGCCGGACGTCATCCAGATCGCGACCGAGGGGCAGCGGCTGTTCGCGTCCAAGGGCCTGCTCGCGCCGCTCGACGACTACATCGCCAAGGACAAGTCGACGATCGACGAGTACTACGGCGACATGGATCCGAACCTGGTCGAGTGGGACAAGAAGTACGCGTCGACCGACGGCAAGACGTACTACCTGCCGGGCGAGTTCAACACGATGTGCATGTGGTACTCGAAGGAGCTGTTCGCGAAGGCCGGCGTACCGGAGCCGACGCCGAAGTGGACGTGGGACGACTTCCGGCACGCGTGCGAGCAGATCAAGGCCAAGACGGGCGCGTTCGGGTACGCCGCGGGCCCGGAGTACTTCGCGGCGATCATGCCGTGGCTGCTGACCAACGGGACCAGCAGCTTCAGCGACGACTGGTCGAAGCCGACGTACGACGACCCTCGCGTGATCGAGGCCGCTGACTTCAACCGGAAGCTGGTCGCCGACAAGCTGTCGCCGCCGCCCGGCGGAACGTTCGACGCGACGACCGCGGCGGCGCAGGGCAAGCTGGCGATGTTCGGCGGCGGCCGCTGGCCGATCATCAGCATCCGGAACCTGAAGGCGACCGCGAAGATGGGGATCGTGCCGTGGCCGGTGAAGGCCGGGCAGGG
This sequence comes from Kribbella pratensis, assembly GCF_004365355.1. Classification (GTDB taxonomy): domain Bacteria; phylum Actinomycetota; class Actinomycetes; order Propionibacteriales; family Kribbellaceae; genus Kribbella. Next base: position 560,455 of record NZ_SODP01000004.1, read on the forward strand.
CTCGCCGGTCGGCTGGAACGGGTACCCGATCCTGAAGGCGTCGAAGAAGAAGGACGACGCCTGGACGTTCATCAAGTTCCTGATCTCGAAGGAAGGCTCGTCGTTCTTCGCCCAGCTCGGCGGGACGATCGTGCCGGCCCGCAAGTCGGTCGCGAACAGCCAGTCGTTCCTCGAGGACGCGCCGAAGGGCACGGAGTACCTGTACCAGGCGCTGTCCTACGCGACGCCGATCCCGTCGCCCGACAAGGGCGCCGCCGTACAGAAGGCGATCGAGGACGGCTGGAAGCAGGTGCTCACCGGGAATGCATCGCCGGCCGATGCGCTCGGCAAGGCGCAGACCACGCTGGAGGGATTGGTCTGAAACCCCAACGCCGGGACTGGCTGCCGGGCTACCTGTTCATCAGCCCTGCCGTCCTGCTCTTCGTGGTCTTCGTCGCCCTGCCACTGGTCGCGGCGTTCGGGCTGAGCCTGTTCCACTGGGATCTGCTGAGTACGCCGGAGTTCGCCGGGCTGGACAATTTCAAACAACTGGTCAGCGACGGCGCGACGATCCGGGCCGTGATCAACACCTTCGTGTTCGCGCTGGCATCGGTGGTGACGCACATCGGTCTGGGCATGCTGCTCGCGCTCGGCGTGCATCGGACGATGACGCGGGGGACGAAGTACTTCGTGCGGACGGCGTACTTCTTTCCGTTCCTGGTGTCGTGGGCCGCGGTCGCTTTGATCTGGAAGTACGTTCTGGATCCGGCCTTCGGGCTGGCGAACTACTACCTCTCGACCACGACGAACTGGTTGGCGTCCCCAACGTGGGCGCTGCCAACGCTGATCGTCGTCGACTGGTGGCACACGATCGGATACACGTTCATCATCCTGCTTGCCGGTCTGCAAACGGTGCCCGCCCAGTTGCACGAGGCAGCCCGGGTGGACGGCGCGAACGCGTGGTGGCGGTTCTGGAGCGTGACGTTGCCGGTGATGTCGCCGACGATCTTCTTCGCCACGGTGATCACGTTCATCGGCGCGTTCCAGATCTTCGACCCGATGGTGATCATGACGCAGGGCGGGCCGGACGGCGCGACCCGCAGCATCGTGCAGTACACCTACGAGAAGGGCTTCCAATCCTTCGAGGTCGGGTACGCCGCCGCACTGTCGCTCGTGCTGTTCGTGGTGATCATGATCGTCACCGGTCTGCAGTTCCGGCTGAGCCGACGGTGGGTCCATCAGTGAAGGGCAAGCTGCTCGACCTCATCCTGGTGCTCGGCGGGCTGCTGATGATCGCGCCGTTGGTCTGGCTGATCGTGAACGCGTTGTCGGAGCCGATCGACGCGTTCCAACTGCCACCGCAGTGGATCCCCCGGCCGCCGACACTGCAGAACTTCCAGCAGGTGCCGGATCTGATCCCGTTCGCGCAGATGGCCTGGAACAGTTTGCAGATCGCGGTGCTGACGACGGCGGGGGCCTTGCTCACCAGCGCGCTGGCGGCGTACGCGTTCAACCGGCTGCGGTTCCCGGGGCGTGATCAGATCTTCTCGGTGCTGCTCGCGGCCCTCGTCGTACCTGTTCAGCTGACTGTGGTGCCGATCTTCATCATGATGCGCTGGCTGCATCTGGTGGACACGACCGTGGCGATCTGGCTGCCGGCATTGGTGAACGTGTTCGGGATCTTCTTCCTGCGGCAGTACATCTCCTCGATCCCGCGGGAGCTGGACGAGGCCGCGATCATGGACGGCGCCGGCCACTTCTGGATCCTGTTCCGGGTGATCCTGCCGCTGGCTCGGCCGGGCCTGACCGCGCTGGGCATCTTCGTCTTCGAGGCGTCATGGAACAACTTCTTCTGGCCGTACATCTTCCTGTCGTCCCCGGAGAAGATGACGCTGCCTGTCGGGCTGGTCTCGCTGCAGGGCGCGATGGGCGGCGGTCCGGCCGTGGTCCTGTTCGCCGCGATCACACTGGTGGTGTTGCCGATCCTCGTACTGTTCCTGATCTTCCAGCGCTCCTTCATCGCCTCCATCGCGTCGACGGGCCTCCGCGCATGACCTACCTACCCAGTGCGTTCAAAGCCTTCTGGCACGAACTCCCGTTCCTGGCCGCGGCAGGTGTGCTGGTCTGCGCGGGCTCTGGTCTCGTCGTCCTCGTCAGTCCTGGCCTGTCGCCCCTCAGCCTTGTGCTGGGTGCGGTCCTGGTCGGACCGACGTGGGCGGCCGTGATTGCCACGACCGACTCCATCGTCCGCGACGATCATGGCGGCGTCCTGCTGCTACTTCAGAACCTCAAGCGCCACTGTCTTGCCGGCCTCGAGGTCGCCGGTGTGCCGGCGGTCGTCGCCGCACTCGCACTGCTCAACTGGCACGTGTATTCCGGTCCGCTGTTCGCAGTGCCGCTCGCAGTCAGCTGTTGTGCGGGCGTCCTGCTGCTCCTCGCCTCCTGCTACGCCTTCAGCCTGCGAGTCACCGCCGGTTTGCGTGGCAAGACGCTCTGGTTGGCTGCATTGCAACTAGTTGCACGTGCACCACTAGTGCCGCTCGGCGTACTCGCGCTCGCCTTCGTCGCTCTGCTCCTCGGCACCTCTGTGACTGCCTCGCTGCTTCTGCTCGCCCCCGGTCCGGTGGCGTTGTTCGCCTCTGCTGGTACATGGACGGAGAAACATGCACTACACCGGTGACAACCTTCGACACTTCGCCCTGCCGCTCGGTGGCCTTGGCACCGGCACGGTCGCGCTGGCCGGCAACGGTGCGCTGCGCCAGTGGCAACTACACAACATCGGCAACCACGAGGGACATGTGCCGGACAGCTTCTTCGCCCTTCGTCTCTCGCAGGTCGAGCCGCCGCTGGATGAGGTACGTCTGTTGCAAGGGCCGCCGCTGGAACCGACTGATACTCCGCTGGTGACCGACGACGTGGTGCCGGCTGGTGAGCGGCGGTTGCAGGAAGTCATCCCGCCGATCGGCCCGACCACGGTGACTGCGACGTACCCCCGGGCACGTGTGAACTACGAGACCGAGCTGCCTGTCCAGCTGAGCCTGGATGTCTTCAACCCGGTGGTGCCAAGCGATCCGACCGCCAGCTCGCAGCCGGTGGTGGCGTTCACGTTCACATTGCACAACCCCGGAGAGATCGCGCTGCACGGAAAGCTGGCCGGTGCGTTGCAGAACTCGGCCGGCTGGGACGGCGTCTCCCCCATCGACGGGGTCGCTTGCAGCCAATACGGCGGCAACACCAACCGCATCCGCCGTACGAGCGACTGGACGCACCTGGTCCTCGAGAAGACCACCCTGCCCGTCGACCATCCCGGTTCTGGGCAGCTGGTGCTCTCAACTGACACGGCTGATTCGCTCGCCCATCCGCAATGGTCCCGCCCCGAAGAATTCGTTGCCTTCCTCAACGGGCCGACCACGCCCGTCAGCGGCGCAAGCGCACCCGGCACGACGTGGAACGGAGGACTGGCCGTCCCGTTCAACCTGCAGCCGGGTGAGACCAAGCAGGTGCGGTTCCTGATCGCGTGGCACTTCCCGAACCGATATGTCGACTTCAACCAGTTCGGCCCGCACCCGGAGTACGGTCACAGCCGCTTCTGGCTCGGCAACGCGTACACCCGTCGTACGCCGGACGCCGTCGCCGCGGCCGAGTCCTTCATCGCTCAGTGGTCCGAGCAGGAGGCGCTGACTACTGCGTGGGTCGAGGCGTTCGAGTCGAGCAGTCTGCCTGGTGAGGCCGGATCACGGCTCGCTGCGCTCGTGGCCGACGTACGAAGCCCAACGGTGTTCCAGACCGCCGACGGCGACGTACTGGGGTTCGAGGGTGTGCTCGGTGCGTCGACGGCGATGTGGGGCGGCCGGTACGGCGGCTCGTGTCCGCTCAACTGCACGCACGTGTGGAACTACGAGCAGACGCTCTCCCGCCTCTTTCCCTCGCTGGAGCGGAACATGCGGGACACGGAGTACGACGTGATGCAGGCACCGGAGGGGTACATCCCGCACCGCGTCCGTGCGCCGCTCTACATGAAGCAGCTGTGGGACGTAGTGATCGGCGGCCCGGAGGAGCCCGCACTGGACGGCATGCTCGGCAGCGTGCTGAAGACCTACCGCGAGGTGCGTCAGGGCGCCGGTCTGGACTGGCTGGCTCGACGCTGGCCTCAGGTGGTCCGGTTGCTCGACCACATCCACGACAGGTGGCTGCGGGACGGCGTACTGCGTGGCATCCAGCCCAGCACACACGACATCGACCTGTGCGGCGTCAACTCGTTCATGGGCACGCTCTGGTTGGCGGCGTTGCGTGCTGCTGAGGAGATGGCGTTGCTGCTCGGTGAGGACTCCAAGGGTTTCAGAGCGCTCTTCGAGGCCGGCAGCACGGCGTACGACGAGCTGCTGTTCACCGGCGAGTATTACCGGCAGATCCTCGAGCCGGACGAGACCCGGGACTTCCAGTGGGGCGATGGCTGTCTCGCGGACCAGCTGATCGGGCAGTGGTGGGCGCACCAGCTCGAGCTCGGCCACATCCTTCCGGCTGACCACGTGCGGATCGCGCTGCGCAACGTCGTACGCCACAACCTGCGGACCGGGTTCCACGACTTCCACCACCCGTACCGTGTCTTCGCCGACGCCGACGACACCGGGCTCCTCATGTGCACATGGCCCCATGGCGGGCGCCCCGACGTACCGACCCGGTACTGCGACGAGGTGTGGACTGGATCGGAGTACCAGGTCGCGGCCCACTGCCTGTACGAAGGCCTCACCGACGAAGGCATGTCGGTCCTGAACGGCCTCTGGGCTCGGTACGACGGCACCCGCCGCAATCCCTTCAACCCGATCGAATGCGGCGACCACTACATCCGCAACGCCGCCGGCTGGTCCGTCCTGGAAGCCCTCACCGGCTACCACCACAACGCCCTCACCAAAACCATCACGTTCGCCCCACTGCCGATCGCCCGCTCAACCGACGCCTGGCACTTCCCCTTCACCACCGACACCGGCTGGGCCACCGCCACCCACTCCGCAGACAACCTCACACTCACGTGCCACGCAGGCTTCCTGGACCTCTCCACAGTCCTCATCGACGGCACCGAACACTCGATCGACACCCGCATCTATCCCGGAGAACCCTTCGTCATCCACCCGCGCGAGTGACGGTGACTTCGGGCAGATCCATCAACCAACTGAAGAGTGCCGGCCGCCCGGCAACGCCACCGGACGGTCGGCACTCGCTTTAGAGGAGGCCGAGCGCTGCGGACTCCTGGTCTGTGAAGAGGCGGGAGCGGATCAGGAAACGGATGCCCTCCGGGGCCTCCACCGAGAAGCCGCTGCCGCGGCCCTTGACCACGTCGACGGTGAGCTGGGTGTGCTTCCAGTACTCGTACTGGTTCGCGGACATCCAGAACGCGATCGGTGCGTCCAGACCGTCGACGACAAGGTCGCCGAGATGCACGTCCGCCGACCCCGTTCGAAATTCCCCGTCCGGGTAGCACATCGGCGAGCTGCCGTCGCAACAGCCACCGGACTGGTGGAACATCAGCGGACCGTGCATCTCGGTGAGGCGACGGAGCCAGTCCGCCGCCTCGTCCGAGAGCACCACCTTGTCGACCACGCTCAGAAGAACCCGAGCTTCGAAGGGCTGTAGCTGACCAGCAGGTTCTTGGTCTGCTGGTAGTGGTCGAGCATCATCTTGTGGTTCTCCCGGCCGATGCCGGAGTTCTTGTACCCGCCGAACGCCGCGTGCGCCGGGTAGGCGTGGTAGTTGTTCGTCCAGACCCGGCCGGCCTGGATCTCCCGCCCGGCCCGGTACGCCGTGTTGATGTCCCGCGACCAGACGCCCGCGCCCAGGCCGTAGAGCGTGTCGTTGGCGATCTTCATCGCGTCGGCGTAGTCGTCGAACCTGGTCACCGAGACGACCGGCCCGAAGATCTCCTCCTGGAAGATCCGCATCTTGTTGTCGCCCTCGAAGATGGTCGGCTGGATGTAGTACCCGCCGGCCAGGTCACCGTCCAGCTCCGCGCGAGCTCCGCCGGTCAGCACCTTCGCGCCCTCGGCCTGACCGATGTCGATGTAGGCGAGGATCTTCTCGAACTGGTCGTTGCTGGCCTGCGCGCCCATCATCGTCTCGGTGTCGAGCGGATTGCCCAGCTTGATCGCCTTGGTCCGCGCGGTCGCGTCAGCCAGGAAGTCGTCGTAGATCGACGCCTGGATCAGCGCCCGGGACGGGCACGTGCAGACCTCACCCTGGTTCAGTGCGAACATCGTGAAGCCCTCGAGCGCCTTGTCGTAGAAGTCGTCCTTCGAGGACGCGACGTCGGCGAAGAACACGTTCGGGCTCTTGCCGCCGAGCTCCAGCGTGACCGGGATGATGTTCTCCGACGCGTACTGCATGATCAGGCGGCCGGTCGTGGTCTCACCAGTGAACGCGACCTTGGCAACTCTGTTGCTTGAGGCAAGCGGTTTGCCGGCCTCGACGCCGAAGCCGTTGACGATGTTCAGCACACCGGGCGGCAGCAGGTCGTGGATCAGCTCCAGGAACACGTGGATCGACGCCGGGGTCTGCTCGGCCGGCTTCAGTACCACGGTGTTGCCGGCGGCCAGCGCGGGCGCCAGCTTCCAGGTCGCCATCAGGATCGGGAAATTCCACGGGATGATCTGCGCGACCACACCGAGCGGCTCGTGGAAGTGGTAGGCGATGGTGTCGTCGTCGATCACCGACACCGAGCCTTCCTGGGCCCGGAGCGCGCCGGCGAAGTACCGGAAGTGGTCGATCACCAGCGGCATGTCCGCGCCGAGCGTCTCGCGCACGGCCTTGCCGTTGTCCCACGACTCCGCGACCGCGAGCAGCTCGAGGTTGGCCTCGACCCGGTCGGCGATCTTGTTCAGGATGTTCGCCCGTTCGGCCGGTGAGGTGCGGCCCCAGGCGGGCGCGGCACCATGGGCGGCGTCGAGGGCGCGCTCGACGTCGTCCGCCGTACCGCGCGCGATCTCGGTGAAGTTCTCCCCGGTGACCGGAGACGGGTTCTCGAAGTACTGGCCCTTGGCCGGCGGCACCCACTCGCCGCCGATGTAATGCTCGTAGCGCGATTTGTAGGTGACCGGGCTGCCATCCTGCCCGGGAGCTGCGAAGATCGTCATAGGTCCTCCTCGGATACCCGACGGTGGGAACGACCCTAGGCAGCGGGACGTTGCACGGACGTTGCAGCGCGGAGTGAGGCGGTATGGACCAACCGGAGCAGGCCCGCCGGCTGAGCGGGTTGTACGACGAGGTGCTCGGCGGCATGCGGGCGCCGGATGCGCCGCGGGCGCTCGTCGCCGCGTCCTGGGAGCGCTCCCTCGCCGCAGCGGTCGACCCGGAGCTCGATCAGCCGCCGGTGGTCCTCGACCAGGAGATGGTCGAGACGTTGCGCGAGAACCATCCGCTCCGCGCCGTCCTGCCGGTGCTGCGGCAGACGCTGACGACGATCGCCGACGAGGCGTCACACATCATGATCGTCACCGATGCCCAGGGCATGATCCTGTGGCGCGAAGGCTCTGCCGAGGTCAAACGCCAGGCCGATCGCATCGCGCTCTCCGAAGGTGCGGTGTGGTCCGAGGACCAGATCGGCACGAACGGCATGGGTACGGCGCTGGCGGTCGGCGAGCCCGTCCAGATCCATTCGGCCGAGCACCTGGTACGCCGGATCCACGAGTGGACCTGTGCCGCCGCGCCGGTCCACGACCCCGACACGGGCAAGCTGCTCGGCGCGGTCGACGTCTCCGGACCGCTGCGCACGGTCCATCCCGCGATGGTCGCGCTGGTGACCGCGGCGGCCCAGCTCGCCGAAGGCCAGCTGAAGGTCCGGATGGCCGCGGCGGACGAGATGCTCCGCGCGCGCAACATGCGGCACCTGATGGCGCTCGGCGATGCACCGGGCGCGTTGCTGACCCCGACCGGCCGCGTGCTCGCCGTACAGCCGCTCGAATGGTTGCCCGACCGCCTCGTCGTACCCGAGGGCGCCGACCGCATCGATCTCGGCGACGGACGCGAAGGACTGATCGAGCGACTCGACGAGGGCTATCTGCTCCGCATGCCCGGTACGCCGGGACGCCGCTCGCGCCCCTCGCTCCAGCTGAAGCTGCTGGGGTCCGGCCAGCCGATCGCGGTGGTCGGCGGCCGCGAGATCGCGCTGACGTTGCGGCGGGCCGAAGTACTCGCACTGTTATTACTGCACCCGTCGGGTCTCACTGCGGAGCAGCTGATGCTCCAGCTGTACGGCGACGAGGGCAACCCGACGACTGTGCGCGCGGAGATGCACCGGCTACGCAATCTGCTCGGCGGCGGCGTACTCGACACCAAGCCGTACCGCATCATCGCCGACGTCACCGGAGACGTGACCCAGGTCCAGACCGCTCTGCGCCAGGGAAACCTGGACACCGCGCTCAGTCTGTACGCCGGTCCGCTCCTCGCCCGATCCGATGCCCCGGCTCTCCGAGCGGAGCGCGACGAACTCGACGCCACCATCCGCCGCGCTGTCCTCGACACGCACAGTCCGGACGTCCTGTGGCAGTTCGCCCAGACGACCACCGGCGCGGAGGACGTCGAGATCTTCGAGTCGCTGGCCGCCGTACTGCCGACGGACGATCCACGCCGCGCCGCGGTCGCCGCACGTCTCGCCCGGCTGCTCGACTGAGCACAACGTGACACACAACACGCGGGCGTGATGATGACCGCAAGCACATGACTGACGAGTAACCAACCAATAACATCGCTGGTATGCAGATCCTCGCCATCGTCGTCTCGCTCGCGGTGACGCTCGTCGCCGTTGCGCTGTTCGGCAAGACGATCGGGCACATCGTGTCCGTCATCAAGCTCGGACAGCCGGCCGGCCGGACCGACAACCCAGGCAAGCGGACCGCCACCCTGGCCAAGGAGACCCTCGGCCACACCCGGATGCTGCAGTGGAGTCACATCGGGGTGATGCACTGGTTCGTCGCGTTCGGGTTCATCGGACTGTTCCTGACCCTGGTGACGGCGTTCGGCCAGCTGTTCGACCCGCACTGGGCGTTGCCGGTCATCGGCCACTGGTTCGTGTTCGAGTGGGTCAGCGAGGCCCTCACCTGGACCGGTCTGGTCTCGATCATCGGGCTGATCCTGATTCGGCTGCGTCATCTGCCGAACGGCTCAGAGGGTCGCTACAGCCGGTTCTACGGTTCGACGTCCTGGCAGGCGTACTACGTCGAGTACACGATCCTCGGCGTACTGGTCTGCATCCTGCTGCTCCGCGGACTCGAGTACCAACTCGGCGACGGTGACAAGTTCCACTTCCCGATGACGTTCTTCATCGGGTCCGGGCTGTTCGGCGGGCTGAGCGAGCACGGACTCGAGAACGCGATCTACCTGGTCGCGATGATCAAGATCCTGATCTCGTTCGCGTGGATGATCACGATCTCGCTGAACGCGACGATGGGTGTGGCCTGGCACCGGTTCACCGCCTGGCCGAACATCTGGTTCAAGCGCAAGGCAGACGGCGGTACGGCGCTGGGCGCGCTGCAGCCGATCATGGTCAACGGCGCACCGATCGACTTCGAGAACATCGACGAGCTCGACGAGGACGCGGCGCTGGGCGTCGGCAAGGTCGAGGACTTCACCTGGAAGGGCCTGCTCGACTTCACCACCTGCACCGAGTGCGGCCGCTGCCAGTCGCAGTGCCCGGCCTGGAACACCGACAAGCCGTTGTCGCCGAAGCTCATCATGATGAACCTGCGCGAGCACGCGTACGCCAAAGCGCCGTACCTGCTGGCGAGCGACGACGACACCCGCAAGTCGCTGCCGGAGCTCGTGCTCGCCGAGCAGGACAAGCCGTTGGTCGGTCCCGCGGATGTTGCGGTCATCGACGAGGACGCGCTGTGGGCCTGTACGTCGTGTGGCGCGTGCGTGCAGCAGTGCCCCGTCGACATCGAGCACGTCGACGCGATCATGGACATGCGCCGGTACCAGGTGCTGATCGAGTCGTCGTTCCCGTCCGAGCTCAACGGGTTGTTCAAGGGCCTGGAGAACAAGGGCAACCCGTGGAACATGAACCCGTCCGGCCGGATGGACTGGGCCAAGGACCTGCCGTTCGAGGTCAAGCAGGTCGGCACGGACGTCGAGTCGCTGGACGAGGTCGAGTACCTGTTCTGGGTCGGCTGCGCCGGCGCGTTCGAGGATCGCGCGAAGAAGACCACCCAGGCGGTGGCCGAGCTGCTGAACATCGCCGGCGTGACCTTCGCCGTACTCGGTGACGGCGAGACCTGCACCGGAGACCCGGCCCGGCGGTCCGGCAACGAGTTCGTCTTCCAGCAGCTGGCGATGCAGAACGCCGAGGTCTTCAAGGAGACCAAGGTCCGCAAGGTCGTCTCCACCTGCGCGCACTGCTTCAACACGTTGAAGAACGAGTACTCGCAGCTCGGTGTCGAGCTCGACGTCATCCACCACACCCAGCTGCTCAACCGCCTCGTCCGCGACGGCAAGCTGACCCCGGTCGCGCCGGCGGACAGCTCGCTCAACGGCCAGACGATCACCTACCACGACCCGTGCTACCTCGGCCGCCACAACCAGGTGTACGACGCCCCCCGCGAGCTGCTCGACATCATCCCGGGAGCGCAGTACGCCGAGATGCCGCGCAACCAGACGAAGTCGTTCTGCTGCGGCGCGGGCGGTGCCCGGATGTGGATGGAAGAGAAGCTCGGCACCCGCATCAACCTCAACCGCACCACCGAGGCGGTCGAGACCGGCGCCGACAAGATCGCCACCGGCTGCCCGTTCTGCCGGGTCATGCTGTCCGACGGCCTCACCGCGAAGCAGGCGGACGGCTCGGCCCGCGAGTCCGTCGAGGTCCAGGACGTCGCCCAGCTGCTGCTCGCCTCTGTAAAGCGTGGCGAAAGCTGACCTGCAACTAGCTGCAAATCTCTTCCTCCCCAGGTGGTCCAGACCGTAAGATCCGACGGCTGCGCATCACCTGGGGAGGACAAAGTCCATGAAGTACCGCGCTGCGGTGGCCACGCTGGCCGCCGTACCACTCGCTCTCGGCCTGGCCGCCTGCGGCAACAGCGACCCGAAAGCCACCGGCTACCGCCCGTCGATCCCGGCCGAGACACCGACCGCGGTCACCACCAAGACCGCACCGCCGATCGTGAAGGCTCCGGCCGCCCGCTTGAACCGGGTCACCTTCGTCCCGGCGATGAACTCCGCGCTGACCAAGCAGAAGTCGTGGCGCATCGTCGGCAAGATGACCGTGGACGGCACGACCGTGATGACCATGGACGGCTTCCAGACCGCGAAGCCGCCGGCCGCGTCGCTGACGATGACCGGCGGCGCGTTCGGGGGCAAGAGCTTCAAGGTGCTGGCGATCGGGAAGACCGCCTACCTGTCGATCCCGGGGATGACCCCTGCCGGCAAGTACCTGAAGGTCACGGGCGCGCAGGCCGGTGACGTGGGCCAAATGCTCGACGGCGGCGACCCGACCAAGATCGTCAAGTCGTTCGGCGGGGGCGTCGGCAGCGTGAATTTCGTCCGCTCGGAGCGGATCGACGGCGAGCTGCTCGACCGGTACGACGTCTCGATCAGCACCGCCAAGGCGCTCAACCTGCAGGGCAGGAAGCTGCCCGCCGGAGCACCCAGGACCATCACGTACAAGCTGTGGATGGACAAGTCCCACCTGGTCCGCCGGATGACCTTCGAGCTCGAGGGCCTGTCGATGGTGATGACCATGTCCGACTACAACAAGCCGGTCCACATCACCACCCCACCCGCCTCGAAGATCGTCACCCGCTGAGGCCGGATGCGGTCATATCCCCACCCGATTGTGTGAACTTCTCGTAATCTCCCGTTACGGATGTGATCACCTCTCGATGATCGGGTGGGGCCTGTGCCGATGCGGAGTAGTCGACGAAGCTTTCTGACAGCGACCGGGGCGGCGGCAGCGCTCGCGCTGACCGGCAGTCTCCCGGAGATCAAGAGTGCCGCGGCCGGCTGGACCGGCCGTCCGGACCGGCGGGACCCGTTCACGCTCGGCGTCGCGTCCGGCGATCCGCTCCCGGACGCGGTCGTGATCTGGACCCGGCTCGCGCCGGATCCGCTCGCGCCGTTCGGCGGGATGGATCGCCGCCCGGTCGACGTGGAGTGGCAGGTCGCGGAGGACGAGCACTTCCGTCGCGTCGTCCGCCACGGTGCGGTGAAGGCCGGTCCCGAAGCGAGTCACTCGGTCCACGTCGACGTCCGCGGGCTGCGTCCGTGGCGGCACTACTGGTACCGCTTCCGCGTGAACGGTCACCTCAGCCCGGTCGGCCGGACGAAGACCGCGCCGACCGCCGACACCGAGCTGTCGAAGCTTTCTCTGGCGTTCGCGTCCTGCCAGGCGTGGTGGGAGGGCTGGTACACGGCGTACGCAGATCTGGCGCAGCGCGACCACGACGTCGTGTTCTTCCTCGGCGACTACATCTACGAGTTCGGCATCGACCGCGGCATCCGCCCGCACTCGAACGAGCCGTACATCACCCAGCAGACCGTGACGCTGGACGAGTACCGGCAGCGCTATGCGGCGTACAAGCTGGACGCGGATCTCCAGACCGCGCACGCGAACGCGCCCTGGATCGTCACGCTCGACGACCACGAGGTGGTCGACAACTGGGCCGACGAGGCGCATCCGAGCGCTCCGCCCGCGCAGTTCCGCGTACGCCGCGCCAACGCGTTCCGCGCGTACTGGGAGCACATGCCGCTGCGGCTGGCGCAACTGCCGACAGGCCCGGACATGCAGCTCTACCGGCGGATCAAGTACGGGCGGCTCGCGGAGTTCAACGTGCTGGACACGCGGCAGTACCGATCGGACCAGGCGTACGGCGACGGCACGAAGGCGCCCGGACCGGAGACCGCCGATCCGGCCCGCACGATCACGGGGGACGCGCAGGAGAAGTGGTTGCTCGACGGCTGGTCGGCGTCGCAGGCGCGGTGGAACGTGATGGCGCACCAGACCGCGATCGCCCGCCTCGACACCAAGGACGGGCCGGAGGTGCTCGTCCCGATGGACACCTGGGACGGGTACGAGGCGTCGCGGAACCGGATCCTCGGTGGCGCCGCGCAGCGCAAGGTCCGCAACCTCGTGTCGATCGCCGGCGACCTGCACCGCAGCGTCGCGTCGGATCTGAAGCTCGACTTCACCGATCCGGCGTCGGCGACCGTCGGCGCGGAGTTCGTCGGTACGTCGATCTCGTCCGGGATGGACGGCGAGGACCTGGATGCGGGTGGGGCCGCCTTGCTGCGGGAGAACCCGCACATGAAGTTCGGCAACTTCCAGCGCGGCTACGTCAGCTGCACGATCACACCGCAGCAGTGGGTCTCGGACTACCGCGTCGTCGACAAGGTGTCGGTCCAGCACGGCACTGTCAGCACCCGCGCCAAGCTCCTCGTCGAGGACGGCCGCCCCGGCATCTCGGAGGTCCAGGAATGAACATCCCCCGGCAGACCGTGATCGCGGCCGGCACGCTCGTGGCGGCCGCGCTGCTCGGCTCCAGCTCGGTGCCCAAGGCAACTACTTCGGACGTGGCGGTGAGCATCGCTCCGGAGCAGCTGAGCGTCGTCGGCCTCCCGTGCTTCCCCGGCCTGCTCAACCTGACGATGACCAACACCGGCTCGCAGGACCGGTACGCCGACCTCACGCTCGACCCGACCGGCCCGCTGCAACTGTCGCGCACCTTGTTCTCGTCCTGGCTGCCCGCACTCGATCCCGACCAGCCGGTCTCTGCGCCCGTGGAGGTCCGCGTACCGCGCGACGCCAAGCCCGGCTCGTACACGATCGGCGTCGAGGTCGACCGCAAGCGCGTGACCGTACCGGTGACCGTCACCCCGCTACCGCCGAAGGGTCCAGGCGACAACCTCGCGCTCGGCGAGCAGGCGACAGCATCCTCCACCCACGGCAACTTCACCCTCTGCGGCGCCGTCGACGGCGACAAGGACTCCGAGCACTGGGACACGCTGACCGGCTGGAACGACGGCACCCGCGCCGCCTTCCCCGACACGTACGATGTGGCTCTGTCGACGCCGGCCACCATCAACAGGGTCGAGCTCTACACGCTGGACTCCGCGAAGTACCCGGCCCGCGTCAACGGCCTCAAGGACTGGGACGTCCAGGTCAAGTCCGGCGGCACCTGGCAGACCGTAGCCCAGGTCCGCGGCAACACCGTCGGACACGTCACCTCCACGTTCACCCCCGTCCAGGCGGACGCCGTCCGCATCCTCTGCCTCGACGGCAACGACCACACGTACTCCCGCATCGTCGAACTCGAGGTCTACGGAAGCTGACAGACCGGCAGCTTCAGACGGAGCAGGGCACCGGTCCGGGACGGCACGGCTTCGGCCGTCCCGCCATGCGCCTCGGCGACCTGCCGGACGATGGCCAGACCTAGCCCGGAGCCGGGATGCGCACGGGCGGCGGGCGAACGGTAGAAGCGGTCGAAGACGAACCTGAGGTCGCTGTCGGGGATCCCCGGGCCGGCGTCCGCGACATCGAGAGCGCCCGCCTCGAGGCTGATCAGGACCCTGCCGCCAGGCGGGCTCCACTTCACGGCGTTGTCGACGAGGTTCGCAACGGCGCGTTCCAGGGCGTCAGGATCGCCGTGGACGAGGGTGGGCGCACACGCCAGATCGAATCCGATCTCTGTTGCCCGGCGTGCCGCCCGGGCCGCGACGCGCTCCGCGACCAGATCGAGACGGACGTCCTCGGTGTGGAAAGCGGGTTGACCGTAGCGGGCGAGGTCGACCAGGTCATTGATCAGTGTCCTGAGTTCGCCGGCCTGGCCGAGCGCTTCGGCAGCCAGGTGCGGGGCCTGGGTGTCGGCCAGGTTCTCGGCCAGGAGCTCGAGATTCACGGTCAGGCTCGTGAGTGGTGTGCGCAGTTCGTGCGACGCATCTGCGACCAGGCGCCGCTGGGCACCGACGGAGTCGTCCAGCGCGGCGGTCATCCCTGCGAACGCGGAGCCGAGCCGGCCGATCTCGTCCTGGCTGTCGGTGGGGATCGGGATGGCCAGGTCTCCGGTCGTGCGGATCAGTTCGACAGTCTCCGTGAGCCGGCGCACCGGGCGCAGTACGCGGCGTGCCGCCAGGCGTGAGGCGAGTGCGGCCAGGAGTCCTGCGGCTACCGTCGATCCGGCGAGCAGCCAGGCGAGTTGGTGCAGGGTAGGCGCCGGATCGGATTGCGGGATCGCTGTGCGCACGAGCGTTCCGGGTGCCCCTGGGAAGGGGGCGGTGTAGATGCGGTAGGCGACACCGTCGTACACCGCCGTACGGAAGTAGGCAGCGGCCGTTCCTTTCGCCACCTCGACGTCGCGGGCGGTGACGTCGACGAACTCCGTCGACGGCCCGGCCCGGACCGGGTCCGGCACGATCTGCAGCTGGGTACTCCCGATGCCCAGCGGAACACTCGGGAAGGACGATTCGTTGGCCGTCCCCTTGAACTTCTCCTTGATGGCTTTGGCCACGTCCGGGGCCTTTCCGGCCGCGGCCACCAGCGAGCTGTCGATCTGGCCACGGAGGTTGGCCTCTACGGCCGGGTACAGAACCACCGACACGAGCAGCATCGCGCCCGCGGCGATGGAGCCTCCGGCGATGGCCAGCCGGGTGCGCAGGTTCACGGCTCCTCACGCAGGACGTACCCGAGGCCGCGCACCGTCTGGATCAGTCTGCTGCCGCCGTACGCTTCGAGCTTCCTGCGCAGGTAGCTGATGTAGACCCATAGCGCGTTCGACTCCGGGCCGAAGTCGTAGCCCCACACCGACTCGAAGATCTGGGTCCGGCTGAGCACCCGTTCGGGATTGCGCAAGAACAGCTCCAGCAGGGACAACTCTGTCTTGGTCAGCTCGAGGCGCCGACCGGCGCGTTCGACCCGACGGCCGCTCAGGTCCAGATCGACGTCGGCGAAGTGCAGCACCTCGGCTCGTGCGCCGCTACGCCGCAGCAGGGCTCGAAGCCGAGCCCGCAACTCCTCCAGCGCAAAGGGCTTCGCCAGGTAGTCGTCGGCCCCCGCGTCGAGCCCGGCGACCCGGTCGGTGACCAGATCCCGGGCCGTGAGCATCAGGATCGGCGTGTCGTGCCCGCCCGAACGCAGCCGCCGGCAGACCTCGAGGCCGTTCGGTTCGGGCATGAGGACGTCGAGCACCACCGCGTCCGGACGGAAGACACCGTGCTCGGCGAGGGCGGACGACCCGTCCATGGCGGATGCCACGTCGTACCCGTCCCGGCGCAACGCACTCTCCAACGACCGCCGTACCGCCGGGTCGTCGTCCACGACAAGTATCCGCATGGTCGTCCATCCTCGCCGTCAATCATGAAGGTCTGATGAGGTCAGACACAACGGCTGTCAGCCGTTGACCAAGGACTGCTTCAGCTCTCCCAACGCGGTCATGAGGCGGTCAGGGCTGACTCCGAGAGAGGCGGCGACCTGACGGAAGCCCTTGGAGGTCGGAGTGATGCCGTTCGGTGCCGACACCAAGGTGATCAGGGCGGCCTTGGCCTTGGCTTGCGAGACGCCGAGCTTCGCCGCCAACTGTGCCGCCGCGGCGTTCGACGCGAACGGCGAGTTCTTCGGGTCCCCTTCGCCCTTGCCCTTGGGCTCCTTGTCGCCGGCACGAGGGCGCCCGGGCTGGAGTAACAGCGGTTCCACGGCTGCTTTGACCCGGGAAACTGGCAGCCCCAGATTGGCCGCGACCGCCGCGACGAATGCCTGCGGCGTCACGTTGGTCCGGCCGGCCAGTGACCGCTTCGCGGCGACCAGCGCGGCGGTGAGCCGGTCGGTCGTCACCCCGAGCTTCGCCGCGATCCTGGCGAAGTCGGCATCCGCGGTCGGCTTGGACTTCCCGTCCGCCTTTGCCGCGGCACCGGATTTCGCAGCGGGTTTCGGATCCGAACCGGACGTCCCCGCCGACGCCGTACCGGTCGTGGCCAGCGCAGCGAGCACGACCGTGGCCACGATCCGCTGTGAGCGTTTCATCATCGTGAGTCCCCTTCGTCCACAGAGCGCGCCGGTCGAGAACCGGCGCCGTGGGAACAACACAAACAGCGCGCCCTCAGGTGTGGTTTCAGCCAGCTTTAGAGCTTCCTTAGAAACGCGGCCGCGCTACGGAACTGAACAACACGAACGGTTGGCCCGGGCAACGGTTTCCGCCTGGGTCAACCGTTTGAATCAGCCGAGCGCCGGGAGCAGGGTCGCGAGCAGGACCAGAGCGAAGATTCCCCCGACCACGCCGAGGAGCGTGCCGATACCCTTCCGCTTCACCTTGCTGTGGCCGATGCTCCCGGACGTGAACTGGTGGTACGGCGACGCGTAGAAGACCGGCACCGCCTGGTTGGGCTGCACCGTGCAGTCGAGCGCGGCCTTGCCATAGGTGCGAATCCACTGCGAGTGGATGTCGATGTGCAGCGGTCCGGCAAGGACCGGGATGTCGTTCCGTCCGTACTTGACCGGCACCGGATAACCGTTCAGATGCACCGTCGGCGGAATCATGTTGGACGTCAACGCGCTGCCCTGGATGGTCAGGTGCAGCATCCCCATCGGACCCTGCGGCGGGTACTGCTGCTGCGGCTGGTACTGCTGCGGTTGGTACTGAGGTGGCTGGAACTGGGGCGGCGGCTGCTGCGGGTAGCTCATGCCGCCAAACGATAGAGCGTGTCAGGAGCGTCACGGGCACACGACCGGTTCCAGGTCACTGACATGACTCAGCCCCGGGACGGAAACCTGCTTCCGACCCGGGGCTGAGGTGTGGAGCGGGTGACGGGAATCGAACCCGCACTGTCAGCTTGGGAAGCTGATGTTCTGCCATTGAACTACACCCGCGCGTCCGCCGGATCTCCCGGCAGCAGTGACGAGGATAGCCGATCACGGGGCTCGCAACCACGCCGGGTCCGCGCGTCGGTTGTTGCGCGGTCAGCGGCTTGTCCGCAGAAGGTGCCGAATGCATCGAAAAGAGGGGTACGGACGGTTTGCGCCGGGGGTTCTTGGGCAGTTTTCCACAAAGGGCGCGTTCAGGACTGGGCAGGTACGTCATCTTCTGGCAGATTAGAACGCGTTGCCGGGGGCAACATTCGACGCAACGTGAGGACGCGGTCCTCCGGACCGGACAAGATGGTTGCGGGGCAACTGGATGAAGGGGTGAACGGTGGCAACAGACACAAGTGACGCGGTGGACAACCTCGAGAAGGAGCTCGTCACGTTGGCACGGCGGCTGCGGGGTCTGCAGCGGACGCTGTCCGACGAGGCGCACCCGGACCTGGAGCCGGCGCAGTACGCGTTGCTGAACCACGTCGAGGACCTGGCGCCGGTGCGGATGGCCGACCTGGTGGCAGCACTCGAGGTGGACAAAGGTCCGGTCAGCCGGGCCTGCGCGCGACTCGAGGAAGAGGGTCTGCTGAAGCGTGCCGCCGACAAGTCGGACGCGCGGGCGACCCTGCTGACACTGACCGCGGCCGGCAAGCGCAAGCTGACGGCGGCCCGGAAGAAGCGGCACAAGGTGATCGAGGACCTGCTCAAGGACTGGTCGCCGGCCCAGGTGAAGACCTTCGCCAGCCAGGTGTCGAAGTTCAACAAGCTGTCCGACTGAGGTAGTTGCCTCAGGCCCAGGTTGGTGGTGCGATCCTGCCGGAGAGCTGAGGGCTCCGGACGACTTCACCACCAGCCCGCGGGAAGGGCCTGACGCTGTGCGGATGAGCAGCACGCTGCTAACGTGCGACCGTGCTGCTCTCCGACCGTGACATCCTGGCCGAGCTCGACGCGAAGCGGGTCCACCTGGACCCGTTCGATGCTGCGATGGTGCAGCCGTCGAGTGTCGACGTGCGGCTGGACCGGTTCTTCCGGGTGTTCGAGAACCACAGATACCCGCACATCGACCCCGCCGAGGAACAGCCGGATCTGACCCGGCTGGTCGAACCGGACGGCGAGGAGCCGTTCATCCTGCATCCCGGTGAGTTCGTCCTGGGATCGACGTACGAGCTGGTCACGCTCCCCGACGACGTCGCGGCCCGCCTCGAGGGCAAGTCTTCGCTCGGCCGGCTGGGGCTGCTGACGCACTCGACGGCCGGCTTCATCGACCCGGGCTTCTCCGGGCACGTGACGCTGGAGCTGTCGAACGTCGCGACACTGCCGATCAAACTCTGGCCGGGGATGAAGATCGGCCAGCTCTGCTTCTTCCGCCTCTCCTCCCCCGCGGAACACCCGTACGGCTCGGAGAAGTACGGCTCCCGCTACCAGGGCCAGCGCGGCCCGACGCCGTCCCGCTCCTACCGCAACTTCCACCGCAGCGACGTCTGACCACAGAAAAGTAAGGCCCGGGACGAGAGTCCCGGGCCTTTACGTCTGACAGCGATCAGGCGGTCGCCTTGACGAAGATGCAGACCGACTCGAGATCCGACGAGTCGTTGCCGGTCGGCAACTGCCGGTAGACGCCTCCGAACGGCGAGACGGCAACGGGCGACTCCTGCTTGCCGTTGTAGAGGGTCAGGCCCAGGTCGCCGTTGCCCGGCGTGCCGTTGTCCGACGGGGAGTCGCTCTCGGACGGGGTGTCACCGGTCGACGGGCTGTCACCTGACGAGGGCGTGACACCGGACGAGGGCGTGTCACTCGAGCTCGGGCCGCCCGACGGCGCCGCGCTCGGCAGGTCCTGGCCGGACTTCGCGTCGAGCAGCACCGGCTGCGCCTCGGCCTTCGCGTACACGACACCGTGGTATGCGGCCGTCACGGTGGGCACGACCCGGCTTCCGGACTTGCTGGTGAAGCCCCAGACCTTCTTGCCGGTCGCGTCGTCGAAACCCATGATCTCCTGCGGGCCTTGGGAGATCGTCGTGGTGGCGCAGACGACCGAGGTCGCCTGGTCCGCGTAGCAGGCAATGGTGGTGTCGGACTCGAACGGGACCGCGGGCACCGTCTGCACCATCGCGCCGGTCGACAGATCGACCGAGATGATCGCCTCGGCGGTCGTCCCCTGGCCGTAGTTCGTGTACCTCGAGCCGTAGAAGTACGCGTGCTTGGCAGCGCCGGCGACCGGCTTCAGCACACCCTCCTTGGCCGGGATCTGCTTGGTGACCTTCCCGCTCGCACCGTCGACGAGCAGGACCATGGCGTCCTGGGAGTTCTCGCCCGGGCTGGCGGCCTTCGCGCCCGCGACCACGCCGTTGGCTACGGCGGCCGCGATGATGCCCGGCACGACCGTCGACTTCTGCGTCTTCGGGTCCGCGAAGACCGTCATCTCGATGCTTTTCACGGACACGCTCCCGGCCGCCGACACTCCGACGGCGACCTGCCCGGTCTCCGGGTCGTACGCGGTGTTCATCAGGCTCGGGGAGCCGACCGCGCCGTCGCCCTCACCCTGCACCGTGCTCACCGGCGTGGACACCTCGCCGATCTTCTTGCCGGACATCACGTCGATCCACTGGACGACGACCAGGCCCTTCGGCTTCTGCGTGCCGTTGCCCTTGTCGGTCTCGGCGTAGGCAACCACCGCGACATCCTTGCCGTCGATCTTGGCCGCCATCGGCTTGCTGGCGCCGCTGACTGTGGTGGTGTCGGCCGCCTTCGACGGGATCATCCACTGGTTGTTCGGATTGGCGACGTCGTGCCCGCTGAGGCCGGCAAAGCCGCCGATCAGCGCGACCTGGCCGGCGATGCCCATCTGGGCCTCGTCGAGACTCGAGCGTCCTTGGTAGTCGGCCGACGGGAACGCTGCCGCGACGGTGAGCGCCTTGGGCGGATCGAAGGACGGGACCGTCGGAGTCGACGGTGTGGCGGAGGTGGTGGACTGACCGCCGTTGCCGGAGCCCGAGTCGGATTTCTTGTCGCTGCCGCCGCAACCGGCCACGAGGATCAGGGCGGCGGTGACGGCTGTAGTTGCCACCATCGGGCGCAACATCGTTGGTAACTCTCCCCAAGGTCGACCGAGAATGATCGACTGAACGCTAGCAGTGTCCATGGGTCGGCCCGGCAGTTATCCACAGGCGTTGCACCAAGCTGCAGCGTCCGGAGAATCTCAGCTCGTCCGGGCGAGTCCCAGACGCTGCAGCAGGTGATAGAGCGCGGCGGCAGTGCCGTTCAGCGGTACGCCGTTCTGCTTGACACCGTTCATCGGACGATCGAGAGCCCGGTCCGGCGGTGGCGGGGCTGCTGGTCGGCCAGGACCCGGGACGCGGGCTCGGCCAGGCGGCTGGGCTCCAGCCGGTCGGCCAGCCGGCGCAGTGCGCTGGCGAGGCCCTCGCGCGGGCTGGTGCGGTTCGCCTTGCGGTCGTGAAGCATGGCGCGGGCCTCGGCGGCGCGCAGCTGCTCGGCAACTCGGTAGCGGGCAACTTCCTGGTGTTCGGTGATCATGATCGTGTTCCCCTTCGGATAATTCCGGTGCAGTAGTGGTTTTCGGCAATGCTTCGCCCGGGTCCCGCCCCAGTCGGCGGGACCTTGATCGCTTACATCAACCCAACGAACCCGACCGCGCCGATCCGACGCGTGCGGCGTTACTCGGGGTCAGACCTTGTAGACCGTGATGTCGCCGGAGACGGTGCGGGCCCGGAGCATCAGGGCGCGCTCCCCCTCGGCCGGCTTCTCGCCGGGCTCGAGATCACAGCTGATCTGCCCGGTGACGGTCTTCAGGTCGAGGTACGTCGGGAGGCCTTCGGGCACCCCGATCTGGACATCGCCGCGGGCCGTCTCGGCCTGGACGCTCGGTCCGTCGGCGATCTCGACCCTGACGTCGCCGGAACCGGAGGTGGCGACCGAGTGGTCGCGGATCCGCTCGATGGTGATGTCACCCGAGCCGACCTTGACCGACGTGGGACCGTTGGCCTCGCCCACGGTGACGTCGCCGGAGCCGGTGCTCAGGCCGAGCGCGTCGCCGGCCTCGTCGATGTCGATCGAACCGGAGCCGGTGCTGGCCTTGACCGCGCCGTCGACCTGCTCGACCTTGACGTCACCGCTGCCGGTGTTGACACCCAGCTCGCCCTCGACCCGGGTCAGCTGTACGTCGCCGGAGCCGGTGGACAGTCGGGCCGGACCGAGCGGAACCTCGGAGGTGATGTCTCCGGAACCGGTCTTCACCCTGGCCTCGAGGACCGCCGAGGTGGCGATCCGGACCTGGATCTCCGGTCCGCGGCGGACGTTGCGCGGGCCCTCGATGATCAGCTCACCGTCGACGACCTCCACGATCACGTCCTCCTCCCGGCCCTGGTCGACCTCGATGGCGACCGCGGTCCCCGCACCGTCCGGGTTGGCCTTGAGCTCGACCAGGCCGGAGCCGATCTCGATCCGGATCCGCTCGATCCGATCGTTCTCGTCGTCAGTGATCTGCTGGCTGAAGCCGCTCATTCGACCCATCCCGTCATCCGTTGTCCCGGGCCGTGTCCGCTCTTGCGTCGTTCCTTGTCCTCGCGGCGCCGGTCGCGGTCGTCACGCCGGCGGTCGCGGTCCCGGCGGCTGCGCTCCGGGCCGAAGACGCCCTCGTCGCCGAAGGGTCCGTTCGGGCCGAACACGCCGTTCGGACCGAAGACACCGTCGGGGCCGAGCGGGCCGTTCGGGCCCAGCGGGCCTTCGGGACCGAAGACCGGACCGCGCGGCGGACGCGGCGGCCGGGGCGGACGCGAGCCGCCGCGGCGGCCACGGTCGCTCAGCTCGGTCATCACGGTGCGCATCAGCCACGCGTTCGAGGAGATGCCCTCGGCATTCGCGGCCTCGTCCACCTTGTTCTTGATCGACATCGGCAGCCGGAGCGTGATCCGTGCGGTCGGCTCGTCGGCGTCGAACACGAACTGCTCGCTCGCCTCCGCGTCGGCCTCGTCGTCGATGTCGTCGTCGGTCTCGTCCGGACCGGTCAGCTGGCTGGGCGCCGGCGTGACCACGAACTCAGGACGGCCACCGGCCATCCGGAGCTCGACCGAGCCCGGGGACAGCTCGCGGCTGATCTCCCCGGCGGCGTCGGACAGGGCTGAGATGAGGGCCAGGCGGCCCGCGTCATCCAGCGTTGCCCCGAGGCGCTGGGCCACGGAGCGGGTTTGCTCGTCGGCCAGGGCGGTGGCGTTCTCGACGCTCCGCCGCACCGACTCGAGGTAGTGGTCAAGTTCCATGACAGCAAGCATGACGTCATCGTGACGTCACTGTCAACCCCTTCTGATGTCAGGTCGTCGTCAGAGTGGCGGCACAGGCAGAATGACGTGCAGTCAACCAAGGGAGGATCCGTGTCCAGAGGGGTACTCATCACCGGCGCGTCCAGGGGCGTCGGCGCGGCCGCCGCGCAAGCGTTCGCACGAGCCGGCGACCGGGTCGTGCTGCACTGCCGCGGGGCGGTCGACCGCGCCGAGGAGATCCGGGCCGGACTGCCTGGCGACGGCCATGCGGTGATCGCCGCGGACCTCGGCGACGCGGCCGCAATCCCTGCCCTGGTTGACGAATCGGCCACCACGCTCGGACGGATCGACGTACTCGTCAACAACGCGGCGATGTTCGTCGACGAGCCGGTCGGCGGTTCGCGCCGGGTCGGCCACCCGCTGGCCGAGACGTCGTACGAGGAGTGGGTCGCGACCTGGCGCCGTACGTTGGCCGTCAACCTCGAGGGGGCGGCCCATGTGACATGGTGTGTGGCGCGGCAGATGCTCGACAAGAACCCGGCGGACGGCGTACGGCGGGGCGCGATCGTCAACGTCGGATCGCGCGGCGCCTATCGCGGCGAGCCGGATGTGCCCGCGTACGGCGCCTCGAAGGCCGGACTGCACTCGCTCGGGCAGTCGTTGGCGGCATCGTTGGCGCCACATGACATCAGCGTGACGTCAATCGCGCCCGGATTCATCGCCACGGACATGACCGAGAGCTTCCTGGCGGGTCCCGGCGGCGACGCGATCCGGGCGCAGAGCCCGTTCGACCGGGTCGCCACCGCCGAGGAGGTCGGCGACGCGATCTTCTGGCTCGCCTCACCGCAGGCGAACTGGGCGAGCGGAGCGGTCCTCGACTTCAACGGCGCGTCGTACCTGCACTGAACCGGCAACCTGTTGCCGATGGCCACGGACGTCCGCTGCACCCGTCTGAGCCCGGTCCCGTAACAGATCCTTGTTGGCTCAGTTATCTAGTAACAACGGGTGAGCTTCCGGATACCTGGAGAGGGGTCCGGACCGGTCAACCCGCCGTCCGGTGCACCCGTCCGTCGCCGGGCTCGTCGTACAACGGGAGCCTCTTCATGCGTTTCGCCCGCATCACCCTGGGCCTGCTGCTGTCGCTGGCAGGCCTGGTGGCCACCGTGGCCGGAGCCGTCGCCGCCTTCTGGCTGGTCGGTCCGGACAACACGATCTCGACCCCCAGCCGTGAGTTCGCCAGTTCGGGTCTCGCGGTCGTCACCGCGCCCACGCTGCTCGACCGGCACGGCCCGACGCTGCACGTCAACGCGTCCGGCGACAAGCCGCTGTTCGTCGGTATCGGGCAGGACCTCGACGTTCGCGACTATCTCGCCGGGTCGGCGCACACCCAACTGATCCGCTTCGAGCCGCCGGGCACGTTCGGCACGCAGGACCTGCGCGGCCGCAACGGCAAGCTGACGCCGCCCGGCCAGCTCGACTGGTGGGTCGCGCAGTCGGCCTCCGGCTCGCAGTCGCTGAGCTGGCCCATGCAGGACGGCCGGTACGAGGTCGTCGTGATGAACGCGGACGGCACCCCGGCCGTCGGAGCGCACGTGAGCTTCGGGGTGCAGATGCACCGGCTCTTCGGTATTTGCCTGCTGGTCTTGGGTGCGGGTGTCTTGGTGCTGGCGCTGGGGCTGGCGCTGATGTTCCGTCGCCCGAAGGTCGCGGTCGCGGCTGACGCCGAGGCGACGACCGAGATCCCGCTGCCCGTCACCTCGCGCATCCCGGTCCTGGTTCCAGTCGCAGCCAGTACGTCGGACGCCAACGAGCCGGCGTACCGGGTGTCGCCATTCGCGCCTGAGCGGGTCAGCCCGTTCGCCACTACCCAGCCGAAGCCCCCGGCCGCCAAGCCGAAGCCGGCAACGCCCGCTCCGATCAAGCCGACGCCGCTGCCGGCCGCGCCGATGTTCATGTCGGCCGCGGCTGTCGCCCGGGCCAAGTCGCCGGCCCTGATCGGCGCCGGCGCCTCCCAGCAGCCCGAGTCGCCGCTGTACGCCGAACCGGTGGACCGCACCGGGACCATCGAGCACGCCGAGACCGTCCAGAGCACCGAAACTGTCGAGCACGCGGAGACCGTCCAGCACACCGAGACGATCGAGCGCACCGAGACCGTCGAGCGCACCGAGACCGTGGAGCGCACCGAGACCGTCGAGCCGGAGACCGTTCCGCTCGCCGCGTCGCCCGAGTTCGAGAAGAGCGACGAGGCGGTCCGCCGTACGGCCGCCCTGCTGGCCAGCGGTGCTTTGTTGCTGACGACAACGAGCTGCGGTCTGATGCCGCCGAAGAACAGCCTGGCCGCGCCGGACAGCCGTCCGGCCGTCACGCTCGCCGACGCACAGGCCGTCGTCCAGCGCTACAACCAGCTCAACAACCAGGCGAACCGGACACGCGACGCCAAGCTCTCCGCGACGATCGAGGGCAACCCGACGCTCGCGCAGACCCAGGCGGGCTTCGCGATCGGGCGCAAGCTCGATGCCGCCGGCAAGGACGTCTCGAAGCCGTTCAGCTACACCGACCCGGAGATCGGCGCACCGCAGTTCGCGTCGTACCCGATGCGGTTCGTGGTCAGCTCGGGCGTCTCCAATGCGCCGGGCAACCGGCAGCTCGGCGTCTGGCAGCGGCAGAACGCCGGCAGCCCGTGGCTGTTGACTCACTCGGTCTACCCGCCGAAGGGGGTCGAGTTGCCGTCGGTCGACGGTATGCGCACGCCGGAGAAGAGCGACCTGAAGAAGCTGCAGAGTCAGCCGGCAACAGTCGCGAAGGACCTCGCGGCGTACCTGAGCGGCGGCCCGAACGCGCCGCAGTCGAAGCTGTTCACGCCGTCACCCGCCCTCTCGAGCCTGCGCAAGCTGCGTGCGACGTCGAAGGCCAATGACACCGCGGAGCCGTACATCGCGAGCGTGACCGACGCGTTCGCAGCGTCCGGCGAGCCGCTGACCTTCATCACGTCGTCCGGCGACGCACTGGTGTTCCTCACGCTCACCGAGCAGTATCTGCAGCGTGTCGAGCCGGGCTCGAACGCGTACTGGACCAGCGGCGAGGCGACCGCCTTCAGCAGCATGGTCAAGTACACGCAGAGCCTGCACCAGGACTACCTCCACCAGGTCGCCCTGGTCATCCCCACCAAGTCCACCGACGAAGCAGTCCGCGTCCTCTCCATCGACCCCCAACTAATCGGCGCCGGCGGGTCCTGACATCAGCCACCGCCATCGCGGCTGCTCAGTCACCACACAGGCAGCCGCGAGCACGCTGACGACCACCGCGACGATGACCGGCCACGCGAACCACGCGGCCACGACGGCGGCGACCAGTTGCAGCAGCACCAGCAAGACGGTGACGACGCCAGGCACCGGTACGACGACGCGCGGCTTGTCGCCCGGCGTCTGGAAGATCGTCGGCAGGCCGATGAGCACGACGACCGAGGCGATCGCCAGCAGGATCGAATGCGGCGCGAGCGCCCACGGTGTACCGATCCAGGCGATCAACTCGGTGGCAAAGCGGAGCGCTGAGGCAAGGCGACTGTCCGGCGCGGTCTGCGTGGTCACGGCGGAACGATGTCATATCTCGTTGAGAAGTCAGTGGCAAGCGGTTGCCGGAAGATAGTTCCGGCTGATTGACTCTCGGGGTGAGGTTTTTCCCACCGCCTGGGAGTTTCAGTGGATATCACCCGTCGCCGCCTGCTGTCCTTCGTTCCCGCCACCGCCCTGTTGACCGCGGTCAACCCGGCTCCGGCCGCCCGTGCTGACGGGCGGACGGTGAGCGCCGAGCCCGGTCAGTTGCTGGCCAATGCGATCGCGATCTACGCCGGTACGGCGGAATCGAACGCGCGCGCCGAGGTCGCCGCGAAGGTCGCCTCGATCGACAGCACGGCGCGGACCTGGTTGGCCGCGCTCGACCGCGCCGGTGCCGGCGAGCTGTTCGCCGGCCTGCCCCTGGGCACGAGCGATCCGAACCTCAGCTCGTCGTACCAGCACCTCTACGAGATCGCGCTCGCCTTCCGCCGGCCCGGTCCGGCATCCGACCTGCAGGGCAACGAGCAGGTGCGCGCCAGGATCGCGGAGAAACTGCTCTGGCTGCACGAGAACTATTACGGCGACCAGTCGAAGGGCTACTACGGCAACTGGTTCACCTGGGAGATCGGCATCTCGACGTTCGTGTCGAAGACGCTCGCGCTGATCGACGCCCCGACCGACCTGATCACGCAGTACGTCGCCTCGATGGACGCGTACCTGCGCAACGGGAAGGACGGGGACGTCGACCTCGACTCGCGCTTCCACACCGGCGCGAACCTCGTCGACATCACCGCGAACCGCGTACTCCAGGGCGCCCTGCTGAACGACGACGCGCGGATCCGGAAGGCGCTGCAGGACCAGTTCACGGTCTTCGCGACGATCGACCCGTACAACCTCCAGCACGACGTCACCGACGGGTACTACGCGGACGGCTCGTTCATCCAGCACGCGTCGGTCGCGTACACGGGTTCGTACGGAAAGGGCCTGCTCAGCCGGGTCGTGCAGACGATCAAGACACTCGCGGGGACCGACTACGCGCAGGGTGGCGACCTGGTCGGCGTGGTGCAGGGCTGGGTCGAGGACGGGTTCGCGCCGCTGATCTTCGAGGGCTGGATGATGGAGATCGTCAAGGGTCGCGCGGTCTCGCGGACGGCGACCGGGTACGACGACGTCGCGGTCGTCGTCGAGGCGATCGTCGACCTGGCCGACTACGCGACCGGCGTGGATGCCCTGCGCCTGAAGGCGTTCGCGAAGTTCACCGCGCGGCCCACGATCAACCTGAACTCGTTCGTCTCGCCGGTCAGCATCGGCCGGTTCGCGGATCTGAAGAACGATCCCGCCATCGTCCCGGCTGACCTGAATCCCGAGGCGAGTACGACGGCCTTCAACGCCATGGACCGGACCGTGCATCGACGGCCCGGGTACGCGTTCGCGGTCGCGCGGAACTCGCAGCGGATCAGCAAGTACGAGTACATGAGCGGCGAGAACCTGATGCCATGGTTCCAGGGCGACGGCGCGCACTACCTCTACCTGGCGGGCGAGGACCAGACGAAGTCGTTCGGCATCGACTACTACACGACGGTCTCGCCGTACGCGCTCGGCGGCGTGACGGCGCCGGTCGAGACGCGCAAGACGGTGCCGGAGCTGTACGGGACGGCGTACTACGACAATCCGCCGACCTTCACCGCGTCGTCGGAGTCGCAGAACACCTACGTGTACTTCCCGAGCGGCACCAACGTCCACTCCGGCGGCGCGACCCTCGACGCGTACGGCGCGGTCGGCTGGATGCAGTCGGACGATTTCGCGTACGCGTCGCGCGCGAGCCTGCCGGACGACTTCGTGGTCTACAAGAACGCGTCGGCGACCAAGTCGTGGTTCCTCCTCGACGACGAGGTCGTCGTACTCGCGGCCGGCGTCGGCGACGCGACCCGCGCGGTCACAACCACCCTCGACACCCGCATCGCCGGCGCAACCGACCCTGTCACGATCACCGGCGTACGTCGCGACGGCCGCCCGTGGACCGGCTCCGGCACGGTCACCCCACGATGGCTCCGGTACGCCAACAGCACGGCCTCCATCGGCTACCACTTCCTCCAGCCGACCGAGCTTTCAGTCGATGTGCAGGCGATCACCCGGAGCCGGCGCGTCGTACGCACGTCCAACCCGGACACCGCGATCACCAAACAGGTCTTCGCTCTCACCGCCACCCAACCCGCCGGCGCCAACGGATCCTTGGCTTACGCATTGGTGCCTAACGCAACAGAGTCCGCGCTGAAGGCGTACCAGCACAACCGGATCCTGACCCTTGCCAACACCGTTAAAGTGCAGGCGATCCAGCACCTGGGCCTGCGCCTGACGGCTGCCAACACCTTCACCCCCGGAGCTCACAACCTTCCCGGGCTCACGATCGACGGTCCAGCGTCGCTGCTCCTCCGCCGTCAATCGTCGAGCGTGCAGGTTGCGGTGTCCGATCCGACGGCGCAGCGCGACACGATCACCCTCAACCTCTGGGCGCAGTACCTTAAGCCCGCGACGCCCGTACCAGGCGTTCAGGTGACGCGGACACTCACCGGCACGCGACTGACCTTCACCACCCGCCACACCTACGGGAGCAGTCTGGCGATCAAGCTTCTTCCAGCTTGGTGATGATCGCCTGCATGGTGGCGAGCGTCGTCCGGAGGTCGTCGAGGTCGACGGCCTTCGCGAGCTGCGACGTCCACGGGTGCTGGGCGACCGCGATCTGGCGGATCGCCCAGTAGCCGGCCTCGGTGCAGGCGAGCAGCTTCGCGCGCCGGTGGGCCGGGTTCGGTCGGTACTCCGCCAGCCTGCGCTCCACAAGCAGGTCCGCGATGCGCTGCACACCCTGCCGGCTGACGCCCATGATCCGGCCGACGTCGGCGACCGACCGCGGCTCGTCGAGCACCCCGCCCAGCACCTGCCACCACGCAGCCGTCAGGCCGCCGTGCGCAGCGAGGTCCTGGGCGGCCTCCATCAGCCGCGCGTTCAGCCGGAAGGTGGCGAGGACGACATCCGTCAACACCGCACCACCTTCCGACTGTTTCGTCGGCTTCGGCCACTCTTCCCGAGGTGGAACCGTCATCCGACCATCATCGGGTACGCCGGTCCGCGCCAGCCGAACCGGCTCTCGCGTCATCCCACCAGTACCGCGTACGCCGCGGGGTCGGCGCGATGGAACACGCCTTCGTACGCATCCAGCTTTCGCTCGTCCGCCAGCTCGAGCCGCTGCAACACCGCCCGCGCGAACTGCACCGGCGAGTCCGGCCCCGCCGTGATCAGGTCCCCACCGACAACAGCCCGCTCGTCGACGTAGTTGCCGACGCCCTGGTATCCGGTCGCCTGCAGATACTCCTTCGCGGCACTCGTGTGCTTGCGCTCATCCAGCAGCCCCGCCCGAGCGAGCCCAGCAGTCGCGCCGCAGATAGCCGCCACCGGCACCGATGCCTCGAGGAACCGCGCCGCCAACTTCGCGAACGCGTCCCCACCCCCGTTGTCCCACTGCCCCGACCCAGCCAGCACCAGCAGGTCACCCGTATCCGGCTCGACGTCGGCAATCGTCACGTCCGGCACGACCCGCATCCCACCCATGGTCACCACCGGCTCCAGCGACTCCCCCACCGTCACCACAGCCCACGGCACCCCGGTAAACCGCCCCGTCCGCAACTCCACCACCAGGTGCCCGATCTCCCAATCCGCCAACGTCTCATAAACCGCCACATAAGCTGTCCTCATAGACAACATGCTGTCATTTAGACAACATATTGTCAATGAGTCAGGTAGGTGCGTCGACAGTCAGGCCGGCTGCTCGGGCCGCGTCGGCGAGGCGTTTGTCGTAGGTGACGAAGGCGGTGAGCGGCTGGATGCGGAGGGCGGTCGCGAGGTGGATAGCATCCAGGCTCCGCACGGTCGCCGGCCGAACGGTCTGCGCGAGAATCCGCGTACCTACATCCAGGTCGACGAGGTCGATGAGATCCAGGACCAGATGCAGTCGAGACACCGCGTGAGGAGCGTGCCGGGCCAAGGCCCGGAACGACTCGATCTCGGCGAGGACGGAGCTCACCCAACCCACCTCGGCCCGCTCGTCCAGCCAGTCACGGAGAGCCTGCGATTCGGTCTCGGCGTGGACCAGCTTCACGATCGCGGCCGAGTCGAGGTAGATCATTCAGCGCTCACCGTCCCGGTCCTGGGACAGCTCGCCCCCGACGTCGATGCCATCCGGCTCGCCGAGCGGCATTCGCAGTACGGCTCGGCGCATCTCCGCGGCCCGCTCCCGGCGGGACGCCGCCTCGAGCACCGCTTGTCTGATGACCGCCGAGCGCGAACGCCCGCCCTGCGTCAGCACCGCCAGCGCATGCTCGGTCTCCGCGTCGGTACGAATCGTGATCGTGTCCGCCATACCACCAGCGTAAGACGATCTGTCTTACGAAACCAGAAATTGGATGGTTGGAAGGTGGGTCTACTGGAAGGGTGAGGGGATGGGTGTGCGGGAGTTGGCGGTGGAGGACTGGAGGCGGCTGTGGCCCTTGGTGAAGGGGTTCGGGACTGAGTTTTCGGAGGTGGAGTCGCGGGGGTTCTTCGAGGAATTGGTGGAGGATCCGCGGTGGGTGGCGTTGGGGTACGACGATGCTGGGGAGCTGATTGGCTATGCCGTGGTGCAGGACTACGGGACGCACTTGCGGGCGGGGCGGAGACATCACGGGCGGTTGCACGATCTGTACGTCATGCCGGGGCGGCGGCGCGGTGGGGTTGGGCGGGCGTTGATGGATGCGGTCGCGGAGTGGGCGTCGACGCGGGTCCGGCATCTCGAGTGGCAGGGCCATCACGAGCGGGCGGCGCCGTTCTACGAGAAGCTGGGGTATCGCGGTGAGCCGTGTCCGCAGCCGGACTACCCGACCTTCGAGATCGACTTCGGCAGGTAGGCGCGGACCTGGAGGAGGCCGGCGAGTGCGGTCGCGGCGGCGAGGATGAGCGCACGGTGTACGTCGAGCGTGGCGAGGAGATTCGTCGACACGATCAGCGGAAGGGTCTGCACCAACGACAGCAGCGACTGAAGCCGAGTCAGATGCGATGTCGGCGTACTGCGAACGAACACCGGCGCAAGGTGGGACGTGAAGAGCCCGATACCGACGCCCTGGAGAAGAGTCGCGCCGACCGCCAGGGAGACGGACGGCGCCACCACGAGACCCGAGATCCCGAGCGCGGCGAGAAGGCACCCGACGCCGCCCGCCAGTTCGGCGCGCTCGAACGTGCCGAACCGGGCGACCAGGATCGTCACGACCAGCCCACCACAAACGTTGCCCGCCACAACAAATCCTGCTTGCCCGGCCGCCCAGCCGTGCGATCGGGCGAGCAACGGAATGCACAACGACGTGACCGGCAGAACGAATGCTGCGACCAATGCCACCACAGCCAGAACCATCCGCAGCACAGGATCCCCAGCAGCAACCCGCAACCCATCCAGCGCCTCGCGGACAACGGAACGGACGACGGAACGGCCGACGCGGCCCGCTGGGTTCACGTCGTACGGCGGCCTGAGCATGAACAGCACGAGGAACTGCACCGCGAACGTCAGCCCGTCGAGCATCAGCGCCCCGACCAGCCCGACCGTCGCAACGAGCAACCCACTGAGCGGTCCGCCGGCCAGCGTGATGAGCTGCGTGGCCGACGTGCGCAGAGCCATTGCCCTAGGCAACTGATCGTCCGCCACGAACAGCCGCGGCAGCACCCCCGCCGCCGGCAGCGCGAAGGCATCAACCGTCCCGACAGCCACCGCCGTCAGCAACAGCAGACCGGCCGCAGTCCCACGGATCCCGACCACCGCGGCCAGCAGGAAGCAGCACGTGCCGACGATCGCGCTGCAGGCGAGCAGCAGCCGGCGCGGACCGATCCGGTCGCCAAGGACGCCACCGAGCAGGAGCAGTACGGCACGCGGCAGGGTGAACCCGGTCAGCACCAGCGCGGCGACCTGCGGGCCGATGCCCGTCGCCGCCCAACCGAGCGCGAAGAACAGCGCGGTGTCGCCGAGTACCGAGAGAGTCGATCCTGCCAGCCAGCCGTAGTACGACCGCGTCACCCGTCCAGCCGGACGGGCATAACGAGCGTGGTGAACGTGCCCTGGTCGGCCGACCGTACGACGACCGGTCGCGCCGGCTCGCAGATCTCGAGCAGCACGTCCGGCCCGACACTCGTCTCCAGCGCGGCGGCGAGCATACTCGCGGTGAGCCCGACCCGCACCGCCCCGGACCCGATCGCGTCGAGCTTCACCTCGTCGCCGATCGACAGGCTCCCGGAGTCGATGTCAAAGGCAACAACATCCCGCCCGACCAGGGCGTCGAGCAGCTGGACCCGATCCACCACCACCCGGCAGACCGGCGGCGTCAACCCGTCGAGAATCTGCTGGTACGCCGGATACTCCGCATCAACCACGGCCAGCTCACGCGACTCGTCACCCCGCACCAGCACGAGCCCGCCGTCGACCTCGACCCGCACAACATCCCCTGCCGCGGCCCACCGACTCACCTGCGCGAGCTCGTCCGCCCGTACCAGGACGCGCCCGGCCACCCCACCGAATTCCACCGGCCGAACCGTCCGCACCGCCAGCCGATAGCGATCGGTCGCCACGAACGTGATCTCGTCGGGCGAGAACTCGATCAGCACACAGTCCAGGCCGGGGTACTCAGCTGTCGCGGCCGCGGTCGGCGAGACCTGGCGGATCGCGCTGGCAAGTTCAGGTCCACCCAGGGCTGCTGTCGTTTGGTGCGAGAGGAGCTGAGTGAGGAGGCGGGTGGCAGCCTCCCGGGTGGCAGTCGACTTGGCTTCGAGCGTGCGGAGATGGGAGCGGACGAGGTCGGCAACGTCGGCAGGGTCGGCATCCAGCGCGATGCGGACCTCTGGGAGCGGGAGGTCGATCTCGCGCAGGTCGCGCAGCAGCCGAGCCCTGGTTTGTTGCGACCTGTCGTAGTACCGATAACCGTTCGCCGCGTCCACAAAAGCAGGCGGCAGCAGCCCGCAGTCGTCGTAGAACCGCAGGGCGCTCGGGGCCAGCCCCACTACCCGCGCAAACTCACTGATCGTCAGCCTCATGGGCCCGACCCTGATCCCTGAACCAACTCGAAGGTCAACTCCGGAGCCGGCCCCACAGGTTGAGGGTCTTACCGAAGCGTTCACCGCGGATCCAGTCGAGGATGCTGCGGGCGACGCGGTCGGGCGAGAGGTCGCCGCGGACCGAGCGCGGGACCCGGGTCCGGAGTTCGGCCGCGTCGGCGAGGGCGTCGGCGATCTGGTCCTCGGCCCAGCCGCGGAGCGCGAGCCGTTTGCGGCGAATGGCGTCCGGACAGTCCAGGTGCAGCCAGCGGCCCTCGGGCAGCTCGGCCGGCAGCAGCGGGGAGAGCAGCAGCACCGGAATCCCGGATCGCCTGATCAGCTCGGTGATCCGCAACCAGAGCGCGTTGTACGCCGGCCAGATCGGCGCCGCCGTCGGACTGGCGATGTCGATCCCGAGCAGCCGTCCGTTGTCGTCCAGCAGCTCGTCCATGTCCATCACGACCAGGTTCCCCGGGCTGAGCCGCACCAGCTCCGGCACCACCGTCGTCTTCCCCGACCCGGGTGCTCCCGTCACCACGAACATCCTCGTCACAGCACTAGTGTGCGGTCACTGGACCAGAAGGCGCATTGGAGGTCGTGCCTCGCCCGAAATCGTCGGTAGTCCGCTCAGCCCGGGCGTGACCGAGCCGAGCACGCTGGAGTGCCTGGCGCCGGTGCAACTCGGCACGGTCCCGCCGAGGCCGTGCACACTCAGGAACCCGAGGACGGCGAACGCGTACGCCTCCTTCGCCGCCGACGGCATGCCCAGCTCGTCCGTGGTCCGCACCGGAATCTCCAACTCGTCCGCCAGCAGATGCATCAGCGCCGGGTTCTGGATCCCGCCTCCCGATGCGACCACCTCGGTCCCGCCGTACCTCCGCACGGCGTCGGCGACCGTCCGAGCGGTCAGCGTGGTCACAGTGGCGACCAGGTCCTCCGCCGGGATCTCCGGTAGCCCCTCCATCGCCTTGGCAACGTAGGCGAGGTTGAACAGCTCCTTGCCCGTCGACTTCGGCGCCGGCCGCGCGTAGTACGGCTCGGCCAGCAGCCGGGCGAGCAGCTCCTCGTGTACCTGACCCCGCGCCGCCATCACCCCGTCGGCGTCGAACGGCTGCCCGGTCAGCTCCGTCACCACGGCGTCGATCAGCGCGTTCGCCGGACCGGTGTCGAAGGCAACCGGCTCGCCGTGGACGACGGTGATGTTCGCGATCCCCCCGAGATTCAGAGCGACCGGTACGCCGGGACGCCCGCGCAACCACAGCACGTCGATGATGCTGACCAGCGGCGCACCCTGCCCGCCCGCCGCCACGTCCCGCGCCCGCAGGTCCGACACCACCGGTACCCCCGTCGCCTCGGCGATCCACGCCGGCTGCCCGAGCTGCAGCGTCCCGCGCACAATTCCGTTGTCGACCCAGTGGAACACCGTCTGCCCGTGCGAGACGATCAGGTCGGCGTACCCACCGCAGAGCTGCTCAACCGCCTGCTGAGCCACCGCGGCGAACGCCTGCCCGATCCCGGTGTCGAGCCGGCAGACCTGCTCGACCGTCGTCGATGCCGGTGGCAACGACGCCGCGACCGCAGCCCGCAACTCCGGCGGATACGGCTGGCTGAGCATGCCCAGCGGCGTCAGCACCAACACGTCGCCGTCCAGCCGCAGGTCCGCGGCAGCGGCGTCGATCGCGTCGTACGACGTCCCGGACATCAGCCCGATCACTCGCATATCAACTCCCGTCGATGGCGGTCGAAGCGTCCATCTTCATCCACAACCCCGCCACGCCGCGACCCGGGCGGGGCAAGCCTTCCGGTCCTACCGTGAACTCTTGACACCGGGTTTCGCCGGATCGATGATCGGTGTCGCTATACCGGTTTATCTCCTGCCGCCGCCTCGGCTCTCGCCCGAGCGGCGACCGGTACTTAACCGATATAGCGACACCGCCCACCTTTGACGAGGAGTCGATCGGATGAGTTCATCGCTCATGAAACGAAGGACCCTGTTGTCAGCCCTGGCCGCCGGTACCGCCGCGGCCGCCACCGGTGCCGCGCTGCCCGCCGAGGCCGCGACCAAGCGCCGCCGCGCGCAGAAGACCGGTCCGGTCACCGTCGCGTACATCGAGGTCAACAACTACAGCATGCTCAGCGCCGGCAAGTACACGCTCGCGAACGGCGGCGCGCAGGTGATCGACGTCGCGGTGATCTTCGCGGCGAACATCAACTATGACGGCTCGAACGCGTACCTGTTCTTCAACGACCAGGTGACCAACGTCCTGAACAACGTCGCCACCCAGGTCCGCCCGCTGCAGCAGAAGGGCATCAAGGTCCTGCTGTCGGTCCTGGGCAACCACCAGGGCGCCGGCTTCGCGAACTTCCCGAACCAGGCGGCCGCCGACGCGTTCGCGCAGCAGCTCGCCGACGCGGTCAACCAGTACGGCCTGGACGGCATCGACTTCGACGACGAGTACGCGGAGTACGGCAACAACGGCACCGGTCAGCCCAACGACTTCTCGTTCGTCTACCTGGTCCAGGCCCTCCGCGCCAAGCTCCCGAACAAGCTGATCACGCTGTACGACATCGGCCCCGCGGCGGACCGCCTCACCTACAACGGCCAGAGCATCGCGGAGACCTTCAACTACGCCTGGAATCCGTACTACGGCACCTGGGGCGTCCCGAGCGGACCGAGCGAGAAGTCCCGCCTCTCGCCGGCCGCCGTCTCCTACACCGACACCAGCTCGTCGACCGCCGCGAGCCTCGCCCAGCGAACGGTCAGCGAGGGGTACGGCGTCTTCCTGACGTACAACCTGACCGAGTCCGACACGTCGTCGTACATGTCGGCCTTCACCAAGAAGCTGTACGGCAGCGCGACCGTCTACACGCTTTAGACCCGGTACTCCCAGCCCGGCTGCCAGTTGAACGGGGAGACGATCAGCTCCTCCATCGAAGCGCGACCGCCGAGGAGGTGCTCGAGGGCCCACCGGTTCGCCGAGTGCGCGACCACGAGCACCACCCGGCCGTCGTACCAGCGCTTGGCGTCCTCGAGGAAGGAACGGGTCAGCTCGACGACGTCGGTGTAGCTCTGACCGCCGGGGAACGGACTGTGGACGCGCTTGACCCTCGGGTCGAGCGCGTCCACGGGTGCGCCGTTCAGCTGGCCGTAGTTGCACTCGCGCAACCGCCAGTCCTGCAGATGCGGCACGGTCAGGCCGGACAGCTCGACGGTCTGTACTGCACGACGCAGGTCGGAGCTGAACACCACGTCGACATCTTGTCGGCGCGGCCCGAGCTCAGCCGCGAGCCGCCGCCCCTCGTCGGACAGCTCACCGGGCAGCCAACCGGTCGCGATCCCGCGTTCGTTGTCGACAGTGATCGAGTGGGTCTCGTAAATCAGCTTCATACCTCACAGTCAATCTCCCTTTGACCTCGTTACCGGCGGGTATATACTCAAGTTACCGGCGAGTAAACATGCGGCTATTAGGTATGGGGAGCTTCTGTGAGCCACTACAAGTCGAATCTGCGGGACATCGAGTTCAACCTGCTCGAGGTATTGGGCCGCGGTGACGTCCTAGGTCAGGGCCCGTACGCCGACATGGACGTCGACACCGCCCGTGAGGTGCTCGCGGAGGTCGACCGGCTGGCCAAGCACGAGCTGGCCGAGTCGTTCGCGGAGGCCGACCGGAACCCGCCGGTCTTCGACCCGGACGCGCACGAGGTCCGGATGCCCGAGGCGTTCAAGAAGAGCTACCACGCCTACATGGACGCCGAGTGGTTCAAGCTCGAGCTGCCCGCCGAGCTCGGTGGCCAGCCGACGCCGCCGTCGCTGCGCTGGGCCGCCGCTGAGCTGGTGCTCGGCGCCAACCCGCCGGTCCACATGTACGCCGCCGGCCCGAACTTCGCGCACGTGCTCTGGCGCAACGGCGTCGACCGTGACAAGAAGATCGCGCACCACATCATCGAGCGCGGCTGGGGCGCGACCATGGTGCTGACCGAGCCGGACGCCGGCTCCGACGTCGGTGCCGGCCGCACCAAGGCCACGCTGCAGGAGGACGGCAGCTGGCACCTCGAGGGTGTCAAGCGGTTCATCACCTCGGGCGAGCACGACCTGACCGAGAACATCATCCACCTGGTTCTCGCGCGGCCGCAGGGCATCGAAGGCGTCGGCGGCCCGGGTACGAAGGGCCTGAGCCTGTTCGTGGTCCCGAAGTACGACTTCGACCTCGAGACCGGTGAGCTGACGGGCGAGCGCAACGGCGCCTTCGTCACGAACGTCGAGAAGAAGATGGGCATCAAGGTCTCCACGACCTGCGAGATCACCTTCGGCGATGGCGTGCCCGCGAAGGGCTGGCTGCTGGGTGAGGTGCACGACGGCATCGCGCAGATGTTCCAGGTCATCGAGTACGCACGGATGATGGTCGGCACCAAGGCGATCGCCACCCTGTCCACCGGCTACCTGAACGCGCTCGAATACGCCAAGGAGCGGGTGCAGGGCGCCGACCTGACCCAGCCGGCCAAGGACGCGCCGCGGGTCACGATCACGCACCACCCCGACGTACGGCGTTCGCTGATGACGCAGAAGGCGTACGCCGAGGCGCTGCGGGCGCTGGTGCTGTTCACGGCGACGTACCAGGACCGGGCGGAGCAGGCGCGATACGCGGGTGAGCACGACGACCTCGCCGAGCGGGTCAACGACCTGCTGCTGCCGCTGGTCAAGGGCTACGGCTCGGAGAAGTCGTGGACGCTGCTCGGCACCGAGTCGCTGCAGACGTTCGGCGGATCCGGCTTCCTGCAGGACTACCCGATCGAGCAGTACGTGCGGGACGCGAAGATCGACACGCTCTACGAAGGCACGACGGCCATCCAGGGCCAGGACCTGTTCTTCCGCAAGATCATCAAGGACCAGGGCAAGGCGCTCGGTCACCTGGCCGAGCAGGTGCAGGCGTTCGTCGCCTCCGAAGCCGGCAACGGCCGGCTGAAGGAGGAGCGCGGACTGCTCGCCAAGGGCCTCGAGGACACCCAGAAGATCCTGGGCATCATGGGGCAGGCCCTGATGGCCAGCAACCCGCAGGCGGAGAACGGCGACCCGCGCAACATCTACAAGGTCGGCCTGAACACCTCGCGGCTGCTGTTCGTCCTCGGCGACGTGGTCTGCTCGTGGCTGATGCTCCGCCAGGCGGAGGTCGCGCTGGAGCGGCTGGGCGGCGAGCTTTCCCCTGCTGACCAGGACTTTTACACCGGCAAGGTGGCGGCGGCCCAGTGGTTCGTCCGCAGCACGATGCCGTCGGTCCGGGCCGAGCGGGTCAAGGCCGAGCTCACCGACCTCGACGTGATGGACCTCCCGGAGTCCGCCTTCTGACAGCTCCTCCGGCTCGGGTGCTTGCGCGGTCGAGCCGGAGGGTTCCAACTCGGGGCAGATTCATCTGCCCCGGGATGCCCCGCGATCTGCCCTGTTGTAAAGCGGGGCGTTGTAGCAACGTTTCTGCCCTGCAACACCGTGACCCTGGCTTGGCTTCCCCTGTCCGAGCCAGGGTCGCGTCTATCTCGGGAACCGCGCGGGAGGATTCGGCGTCCGTGTGAGTGTGTCCAGATCCGGTCGTCGTAGGCTGTCCGCGATGTCCGCCCGACTCTTCTGCGCCGTGGTTGCGGCCCTGGCGTTCCTGCCGGTGCTCCCCGCGCAGGCCGATACCCCCGAGCTGCCCGACCGCATCGCCGCGGCCTGGCGGACCGACCACCTGTCCGTGGACGAGCGACTGCGAGCGACGATGCCGGCGTCCGAGCTGGCCCGGATCCGTACTGCGATGCGGACCGCCGGTCTGCCGGTGTACGTCGCGCTCGTGCCGCAGTCGCCGTACCTCCGGGCGAGCGGCTACGACCTGCCGACGTTGCTGCACGCGCGCATCGGCGAGCCCGGCGTCTACATCGTCGCGGTTGTCTACGACACCTACTGGTCGGACCGCGCCGAGCTGTTCCGGCCGGCCGGGCTGCGTGGCCGGGACCTCTCCAGCGTTCGGGCCGACGACAAGCAGGACTCCGATCTCGTCGACGAGCGTCCGGCCCCACAGATCGTCCGGACGATCCAGCAGGCCTCCACGGCGTACGACGGTCGTCCGCTGCCGCAGGTCCCGGCCGCTGATCTGGATCCGCGGCGCAGCGACGGCGGGCTCTCGGTGACCGACAAGGAGGATCGGTCCGCGTACGTCGGCCTCGGGGCCGGCGCGGTGATCGGGTTCGCGCTGGTCCTGTTCCTCGGGCTACGTCGCCGTCGGCCGGCCAAGCGGACGAAACGGCAACGCGCCGACGAGCCGCCGATCGACGCGTGGGACGTGGAGCTCAAGGCCGACGACAAGATCAAACAGGCCGAGCGCGCACTCGCGCGGCTCGACGAGCGCAACAACAAGTCGACGAAGCAGCTCGACCAGCGCGATGACGCGTACCGCCGGCTGGATGCGGCGCGCAGACTGCGCGCGGATCAGCCGGAGGACCTGCTCGCGGCCGCCGGTGCGCTCGTCCTCGCGCGGCAGGCCGAGCGCGTGGCCTCGGGAGCTGCCGTGCAACCGCCGTGCTTCTTCAATCCGACGCACAATCCCGGAACGGCCACGGTCGACTGGGAGGACGAGGTCGAAGTACCCGCATGCCAGTCGTGTGCGAGCGTCATCCGGCGCGGCCGGACGCCGACCGGGTTGCGGGTGTGGAGCAAGTCCGGGCTGCTCGGTCACGACCGCAAGCAGGTGCCGTACTGGACGCTCGATCCGGAGGACAACCCGATGGTCGCGACCGGCTTCGGCGCGCTGTCCGACGACCTGCCCGAACGGATCGCAGTCCGATGAGGCGCCTCGTTCTGTTGCTGCTGGCCACTGCCTTCGCCCTGACCGGGACCGCCTGGGCGGCCTTGACCGGGACGGCCTGGGCGGCCACGCCCGCCGATCCCCGGATCGCCGCGGCCACCGCCGCCTGGACGAAGCAGGGGCTGTACGTCGATCCCGACTTCACCTCGATTGCTGATGGCAACGAGATGCTGCGGGTGATCTCGTCGGCGAAGATGCCGGTCTTCGTTGCCGTCGTACCGACCGGCGAATGGTTCCCGGAGAAGGGCGACGCGGATCTCCTCGCCGGCCGGCTGGCCGCCGCGAACGGGAAGCCGGGCGTGTACGTCGTGATGGACGGCGACACGACGTACGGCGTGGCGCATCAGCTCGCGGCGTACGCGCCGGACAGCACCTGGCGGGAGAAGGACGAGACCCTGAGCGCGCAGCTGTCGAAGTACCTCGACAATGTCGAGCTGAACGCTCGCTACTCGCCCGAGCCGGCCCGGACCGAACCGGTGCCGACGGCGCCGGAGCGTTCGTACCCGGAGGAGAAGTTCACTGTCGGCAAGGCGATCGGGAACGGTCTCGGCGGTGGTGTGCTCGGGATGATCGGCGGCGGGATCCTCGCCGGAATCGTGTTGATCGTGGCGGCGATCGCCGCCCGGCGTCGGAAGGGAAGCGCGTGAAGGGCCTCTTGAGCTGCTTGGCGGCTTTGGTGTTGTTGGTCGCGGTCCCGGCTGAGGCCGACGCGGATGCGGCGCGGACGCCGGCGGAACGGGCTCGGGAGATCGCGACCGCGTTGACCAAGGATCCGCTGTACATCGATCCGGCGTACGCGTCGGCGCTGCCGGAGAAGCTGCGGGCCGACGTACGGACGAAGGCCAAGGCGGTCGGGTACCCGATCTACACGATCATCCTGCCGCTGACGCCGAGCGACGAGTTCCAGGGCGAGGAGAGCACCGTGCTCACCCTGGTGATGGACGCTTTGCGCAAGCCGGGGTTGTACGTCGTGGTCGACGGCGGCGACCGCTTCCCGTGGTACGAGGCGCGCGACGTACCGCAGGTCAGCGAGGACAAACTGCAGGCGGCGCGCGAACGTGCGCTGGACGACGAAGGGTACGACGCCGGGCCGACCGAGGTCCTGGCCCGGATGTACGAGCTGCTCGCGGCGCCGGGGATCCCTTCGACCACGCCCCGTGCGACCACGCCGGGCAGCCCCTCCGACGCTTCCGACTCGGACTCGGGTGGGCATGGCTGGGTCGTTGCGCTGTCGATCGTCGGCGGGCTCGTCGTACTGATTCTGCTCGGTTTGGTGATCGGGCTGCGGCGACGCGCGCCTCAGCGGGAGAAGGCCTTCCGCATCCCGCCGCACGTGGCCGCGACGGTCGCGGCCGAGCGGCGCCGGCGACTGGAACGGGACACGACGGCTGAGCTGACCACGCTCGGCACGAAGCTCGCCGCCCTGCCCACGACCGACGGGCCAGGTCTGGTGCATCAGCAGGCGGCGCTCGACGATCACGCGGCGGCCGGGAAGGTTCTGGACTCGTCCACGTCGTTGGTGGACCTGGTCGGCGCGATGGTGCTCCTCGACAAGGCTCGCCGGGAGTACGACGTCGCGGTGACGGGCCGGCCGGACGCCGTACCGGATCTGTGTGCCTTCAACCCGCTGCACGGTCGGTCGGCCGGCAAGCCCACCCAGGTAGAAGCCGACGGCACCACGCTCACGCTCCCCCTCTGCGCCGACTGTCGCCGAGCCCTCAAACGCGGCACTGCACCGGCGTCGCTCCCCGGCGACGCCGGCCCCTACTGGTACGACGACACCCTCTGGGCCCGCACCTTCTACGGCACCACCGGCGAGGACCTGGCCGAGTCCGTCTCGCGAGGCGAGCTACACCGCTAACCCCCCGGTGGTTTACCGTGCGTGGAGCTCGATGTCGCCCGAGGTCGTCGTGGCGGTGAGGCTGTGGGAGGCGTCGGCGGAGTTGCCGAGTGAGTTCTCGACGTCACCGGTGCGGGACTCCGTGGAGACCTTGTAGTCGCCGCCAGGCGCGGTGATCTCGATGTCGCCGCTCGTCCCCTTCACGCGGACATCGTTGGCCTCGGCGAGTTGGAGTTCGATGTCGCCGGACGAGGTCTCGACGTCGACCGGGCCGCCCTTCAGGCCGGCGGCCTCGATGTCGCCCGAGTTCGCCTTCACATCCAGCTTGCCGGTGAGGTCGCTGACGGACACATCGCCGGATGTCAGGTCCAGGTTCAGATCGCCGTTGATCTCGCGGAGTGTGACCTCGCCGGAGCGGGACTTCACGTCGACGCCGGCAACGCCGCTCAGCTCGAGGTCGCCGCTGCCGTTCTCACCGGTGATCTTTGTTCCCCGCGGGACGGTGACTTCGAAGTCGGCGCTGCATTGCCAGCCGCAATCGCCGTCGAGTTTGAGGACGCCGTCCTTCACGGAGTACGCGTCGCCGTGCTTGAAGAACCAGTACTTGCGCTGCTCCTGGACGGTGGTGGTGTCGTCGTCGGACACGTTGATCGTGATGTCGGAGTGTCCGGCGGCGAGCTGCACCGTGGTGATCTTGTCGTCGACCTTGTGCGTGTCGTCGGAGTCCTTGTCCCCGAACTGCCAGAACGCCAGCCCGGCCGCCACCACCAGCAGGATCACGCCGAGCTGCTTGTTCTCCGCCATCGTCCGCCTCTTCTCGAGCCCACCCACGTTGTCGCATCGACAGTAGGTGGCGAGGCGTGCTCGCTGGATCAGGCAGATCCCCCGAGCTGTCCCTGAGCGTTCCTCAGGGACGACCGGGAACTCCGCCTACTCCGTGATGTCGCGGTGGTGTTCCTCGACGACGCGGTACTCCTCTTCGACGGCCGGGTCGATGGCGTCGGTCGTCACGCGGCGGCGGCGGTTGGTGATGTAGAAGGAGAGCAGGATGCCGGCCAGACCGGCCAGCAGCAGGATGTAGCCGACCACTTGCAGGTTGACGGCGTCCCAGGTGTCGCGGACAGCGAACGCGAGCACGGCGCCGACCACCATCAGAAAGATCCCCACACCGATGCTCATCGACGTCCTCGCTTCGCTCCGGGCGCCGATGAGACACGTGGCGCACTGTGCTTGATGATGAGCTCGCTTCGCTCGCTCATGTGAGTCTCCCAGTGAGTCGTCCTACTTCGTCAAAGCTACCTCCCTGTACCCACACAAGAAACAGCTAACTGACGGAAGACCGGCGGGCAGTGCCGCGATACAGAGCCAAATGCCCCCCGAGGAACCCCGCACCCGCCATCACCAAGTTCCCGGCCATCGCAAGCTTCGTGCCCAGGCCGTGCCTCCCGCGCAGTCGCGCCACGAGCGAGCCGGCGAACAGGAACGTCGCGGTGTCCGCGCCGAGCGCGTGGACTGCCCCGATCCTCCGTTCCTCGCCCGACAGTTCCGCCCAGTCGCCCGCGCCCGCGAGAGCCGTCGGCAGGGACGCGAGCAGCCCGAACCCGGCCAGGAGCGTCGCCCCGCGACGCGACTGGGACCCACCCGCGAGATCGAGAAGCGACGTACCGAGCCAGCACCCGGTGGTCACATCGGTGAGCGATGGGTGCAACGAATGACCGAGTACGTCGGTGTGCAGCGGACTGTCTCGCACCCAGTCGATCAGCGGTTGGTAGGCCAGCTCCTGCGCACGGGCCAGCCGCTCGGAAAGCGGGCTTTCGCCGACCGCGTGAACTGCGCGCTGCGGCAGGGATCTGGACGCCACGCTCTCACGGTACGTCCCGGCCGTCGGCCCGGGAAGCGCTCGGTGACCGGTTACTTGCCGCCGGAGAGCACCAACTCGACCCGGGCCGGGCCGTCGGGAGTGACGCGGATCGGCACCCCCCAGTCCTGCCGGTGCATGTGGCACGCCGGGAACTCCACCTCGGACGCGTCGTCGCAGGAGGCTGCCTGTACGGCGACGTGGAGGACGCCGGTGCCCGCGTGCGGGTCGATGACCAGGCGGCGTACGAGGTCGCTGGAGTCGCCGGCACCTTCGCGCAGGAGCGTGTCCGGGGTTGCCGACACCAGCAGACGGGTGGAAGGGCCGTAGCGGTCGTCGAGTTTCTGGCCGGGCGGCGGAGTGAACACGACTTCCAGGGTGACCTCGCCGGCGGCCACGTCCATCGGCGGGCGCTGGGTCTGCGTGCTGAACTCGTCAGCGGTGGCGGACGCTCCCAAAGGCACCCGGGTGAGGCGATGGGCCGCCGACTCGACGACGACCAGTTCGTTGCCCACGACAACCGCACCGCTGGGCTCGGCCAGACCGGTCGCCATCGTCTCCACGACCTCGGTGCGCGGGTCATAGCGGCGTACGGCGCCGTTGTAGGTGTCGGCGATCGCTATCGACCCGT
Organism: Kribbella pratensis; assembly: GCF_004365355.1. Lineage (GTDB taxonomy): Bacteria > Actinomycetota > Actinomycetes > Propionibacteriales > Kribbellaceae > Kribbella. Next base: position 605,339 of record NZ_SODP01000004.1, read on the forward strand.
CGGGAAGAACGGTCACGCCGAGCGGGTGCTGCAGCAGGGCCTCGCTCGCCTTCCCGTCCCGCAGGCCGAAGTCGAACAGCCCGGTCCCGACGGCAGTGTGCACCTCGGTGTCGATCCATCGCAGCGCAGAGATCTCGGAGTCGGCCAGCCACAGCCGATCGCCATCCGCCGCCAGTCCGCTGGTCTGCGCGAACCACGCGTCCGCCAGCGGCCCGTCCTTCAAGCCTTCGTTGGTAGTACCCGCAGCAACCTCAGTCACACCGGTGAACGGATCGAACGTCCACAGCTGATGTACGCCGGCCATCGCGATCCACACCTTGTCGCCCCACCACGCCACGTCCCAGGGCGAGCTGAGTACGTCGGTGCCGTCGCCATCCATCCACTGCTTGCCCGTGCCAACCAATGTCCGCACCTGACCATCCGCCAACGAGATTCCCCGCAGTGCATGGTTGACGGTGTCCGCGACGACCACGTCGTACCCGAGACGACCGGCGACGTCGGGCGGAAGAACCACGAGCCCGTTCGGCTCCGAGAACGACGCTTCATCAGCGGAGCCGTCCGTGAAGCCACGCCGGCCGGTCCCGATCCGGCGTACGACGGTGGTCGCGTCGGCGGCGAGCTCGACGATGCTGTGGTTTCCGGCATCCGCGACGAGCAACCCGTTGTCCAGAGCAACGACCTTCGCCGGGAAGCGGAGATCGGTGGGCTCGGCAACAGGTGCGACGTACGGCGACTTGCCGCGGGTCAGCGTCCCCGCCTGCTCGTGCTGCACAATCAGCTCGGCCAGCAGCGCGTCCAAAGCGTGCGCGTGCCCCTCGCCGGAGTACTGCGCGACGATGTATCCGTTCGGATCGACCAGCACGAGCGTGGGCCAGGCGCGGGCGGTGTAGTTCTGCCAGGTGATCAACTCCGGGTCGTCCAGCACCGGATGACCCACCTCGTACCGCTCGACAGCGGCCCGGACCGCGGCCTCTTCGCCCTCGTGCGCGAACTTGGGCGAGTGCACGCCGACGATCACCAGCGCATCGCCGTACTTCTCCTCCAACGGCCGCAACTCGTCCAGCACGTGCAGGCAGTTGATGCAGCAGAACGCCCAGAAGTCCAGCAACAGGAAGCGCCCCCGGAAGTCAGCGAGCGACAGCTCCTGACCACCAGTGTTCAACCAACCCCGACCCCGCAACTCCGGCGCACGCACATGCATGGCCCCATTGTCCGCCGCCGCTCAACCCGATCCGCGCCGGGCCCGGCGGCTGAGATCAGAGCGGGAGGATCAGGGTGTCGGTCAGGAGTTTGGCGGTTTTGCGGAGGGTTGCCGGGGAGGACGAGAGATCGGTGGCGAGGGCGTAGGGGGTGAGGGTTTCACCGGGGCCGACGAGGCGGTGGCGGTGGGCGAGGAGCCAGACGATGGCTCGGGGCCAGGTGGAGAGGCGGGCCTTGGCGAGGAGGTCGGGGGCGTCGCGGACCAGGCGTTCGGCGATGTCGAACGCGTCGGGTGCGTACGCCGTCCCGAGGGTTTCGCCGGCCATCAGCCAGGCGTGCGGGGCCAGGACGGAGAGCGTGGCTGCTTGCGAGTTGTCGAGGCCGCGGAGGTCCGGTTGGGGCGGAGAACCTAGGCCGGCAAGGGCTCGGTAAGCGTCTTCCAGGTCGTTGGTGGTGTCGTCGAGGAAAACCCGCTCGCCGGGCTTCGAGCCGACCGGGTCGGTCATCGCGGCGGCCTCCAGCGCGGGCTGCCAGACGTCGACGGCATCGACTGCCTCGTCGATCGCATCCAGCGGCAACTGGGTGCGGTCCCCCGCGAACCGGAGCCAGGCCTTCACCACCACGGGAACCGCGTCGAAATACGTGCTGTCGGCAAGGACCTTGCGAGGCAGCCAGTGGGCAAGGAAAAGCTCGACGAGCACGGCACTGACGCGCAACGGACCGCCGACCGTGTGATCCACCGCGTGGTCGATCCACAGCCTGACGATGTCCGCGGCGTCATCCGGTAACGCAGGCGTGGACTCGAGGAACTCCTCGACCAGCTGATCGCGCTGACGCGGGGACAGCAGCGGCCGGACCGGCGGGCGGATCGGGCGCTCCGGCAACTGGGTCAGCCGGTTCACCAGCAGGCCGGTGAAGAACTCGAAGTCCTCGCTGACCGGCGGATCGTCGTAGTCGCGGGTCTCCCCCAGCGCCTGCAGGATGATGCCGGCCGCGGTCGAGGGCCGCACGGTCCGGATGGTCACCCGGCCGCCGCGCTGGTACGCCTCGAGCACCCGATCGACCGGTGGGCCGACGAACACGTCCTTGACGATCGCGCCGAGGTTGTTGTCGATGAACACCACCACGGTGTGCGGATGCTGCTCGTCGTCGTAGTCGAGCACGACGCTCAGGCCGTCGCCGGTGATGTCCTCGGACACGATCGCGCTGGTCAGCCGGAACCCGGCGATCCGGGTCACCCACTCGGGCACTTCGTCCTGGGTGCGTAACCGGGAGATATGGGCCCGTTGCAACGGCAACCGCCCGGCCGGACCGACCGTCCGCGCCAGACTCGTCAGCAGGACGAAGGATTCGAGATCGCGCCGCTCGGCGAGCACGCGCGCGGCGTCGGCCCAGAAGAACCGCTCCACCTCGCCGATCTCGTCCGGCCGCCCGGCCGGCCACAGTTGATCGGCGAGCATCGAGGCCGAGCGGGCCACCGACGCCTCCGCGATCACCGGATGCAGGGCGGCCGGCACCGCGGCCAGGTCGAGGGAGAGCGTTTCCAGCAGGGTCTCCAGCACGGCGACGCTCGGCGTCGTGTCGACATCGACACCCGCCGTCGGCCCGTGCGGCTCGCCCGGATCGGGGACGAGCCGTAAGTGGCTGCGCCGCCCGTCCCGTCCGCGTGGAGACTTGGTCACCTTCGTGAGATTACCGTCCGGAACCAGTCCGCCGCAGTCCCGTGCGCGCGTCCTGTGGACAACCCCGCCACCCCGGAGCCACCCCGCCCCGCCATCCGACGTCTCAGGGGTCAACCCCGCAGTTGGTGGGTTCGGCCACCAGAATCTCGGGGGCCAACCCACCAGCTCACGGGTTGACCCCTGAGACGTCGTCAGTCGGGCGTACGGGGGCGTCAGCCCTTGAGGGCGCCGGCCATCAGGCCGCCGATGAACCAGCGGCCGAGGAGGATGTAGACGATCAGCGTCGGGAACGACGTGATCAGCGCGCCGGCCATGCTCGCGGCGTAGTCGACCTTCTGGCCGCCGGCCAGCGCGGCCAGGCCCAGGGTCACCGGGCCGTTGTTCTGCTGGGTCAGGAACAGTGCGAACAGGAAGTCGTTCCAGACCGAGGTGAACTGCCAGATCAGCGTCACCACGAAGCCGGAGATGGAAATCGGAAGGATGATCCGCAGGTACGTCTGGACCAGCCCGGCGCCGTCCACCCGGGCCGACTCGATGATCTCGTTCGGCACGATCGTGGCGTAGTAGTTCCGGAAGATCAGCGTGCAGATCGGGATGCCGTAGATGCAGTGCGCGATGATCAGCGTCGGCACACCCCGGGTCACGTCCAGCGCGGTGAACGTCGTACGCAGCGGCAGCATCACCGCCTGGTACGGAATGAACATCCCGAACAGGATGAACGCGAACACGAGGTTCGCGCCCGGGAACCGCCAGCGGGCCAGCACGAACCCGTTCGCCGAACCGATCAGCGACGAGATGATCGCGGCCGGGATCGCCAGCGACAGCGACCGGATCATGTACGGCTGGAGAACGTCCCAGGCCTTGCGCCAGGGCTCCAGCGTCCAGGTCTTCGGCAGGTTCCACTGCGAGGCCGCGGTGGTGTCACCGGAGGTCTTGAAGCTGGTGATCAGTACGACGTACACCGGGATCAGCACGAACACCAGGAACAACAGCAGCAGGACGTAGCGGGTGGTCCGGCTGCGCCGGGTCGTGCCGTCGGCGATTCCGGCGCGGCGCGGCTTCTGGCGGATCGCTGCGGCAGTATGGCCGGTCGCAGCCTCTACGGCGGTCATTGCTCAGTCTCCTGCCGGACGGTCCACGCGAGGTACGGGATGACGAGTACGGCGACGACCGCGAGCATCACGATCCCGATCGCCGACGCCTTGGCCAGATCACTGCGTAGCAGCGTGTTCCACATCAAGATGGCCGGTACCTCGGTGCGGAACTGGTTCGGCCCGGTGATCGCGTAGATCAGGTCGAACAGCTTCAGCGAGATGTGGCCGAGGATGATCAGCGCGGACAGCGCGATCGGCGACAGCTGCGGGAACAGCACGTGCCGGTAGAGCTTGAACTCGGACGCACCGTCGACCCGGGCCGCCTCGCGCAGCTCCGGCGGGATTCCCCGGAATCCGGCCAGGAACAGCGCCATGATGTAGCCCGACATCTGCCAGACCGCGGGCAGCGCGATGGACGCCATCGTCGTCCATCTACTGCCGCCGGTCCACCACGGATTCTCCAGGAAATGCAGGTGGAGCATCTCGAACAACCGGTTCAGGCCTCGCGCGTCCTCGCCCTGGGACGGGTTCAGCAACCAGCCCCAGACGACGCCCGAGGCGATCATCGAGATCGCCATCGGGAACAGGTAGATCGACCGGAAGATCGACTCCCCGGGCACGCCCTTCTCCAGCAGCAATGCCCAGAGCAGGCCGAAGATCAGCGTGCCCACGATGAATACCACCGTGAGCACGCCGAGGTTCTTCAGCGAGTTGATGAACCGGTCCTCGCTGAACAGGTTCGCGTAGTTCTCGAACCCGACGTGCTGCGCCGGGCCCTTGCGGGCGGTGTGCCGATCCGTCAGCGAGGTGTTGAAGGACCACGCGATCAGCCCGTAGACGAAGTACCCGAGCAGCAGCACGGTCGGCAGCAGCACCAGGGCACCAGGCCCCCAGGTGCGGATTCTTCCGTGCACGCTCAGTCCTCCAACTCGTCGACCATACGGTTCCTCAACTCTGTGTTCATTTTCTTGGCAGCGTCAGTTGGTCTTCATCGCCGTGGCGAGCGCCGACTGCAGCTTGGCGACGTCCGGGCTACCGCTGAACTGGCTGAGCGCGGACAGGATGTCGTTGTTCTGACCGGCCGTGCAGGCGGCACCGTGGGCGCAGGACGGGACGATCGTGTCCTTCTTCCAGTCGGCCATCGCACCTTGCTGGTACTTCGGGTAGTCAGCCGGGTCGGCGTCCGAACGGGCCGGGATCGAGCCCTTCTTGGTGTTGAACGCCTTCTGGCCCTCGGCCGAACCGACGGTCTTCAGCCAGCACTTCGCGCCGTCCGGGTCCGCGCCGTTGGTCGGCAGCGTGAACGAGTCGGACAGGAACTGGAAGTCCTCACCGGTGCCCGGAGACGGCCAGTAGGTGTACGCGGAGTCCGGGATCTTGTCCGCCAGCTGCTGCGCGGCGACCCAGTCACCCATCAGCGTGTAGCCGGCCTTGCCGGAGTTCACGTAGCCCAGCGCGTCCGGCCAGTCGATCGCCTCGCGGTCGGTGTTGGTGAACGTGAGCAGCGTCTTGTACTTGTTCAGCGCCGCCGTCACGTCGCCGCCGGCCCAGTCCGTCTTGCCGTCCCACAGACCCTTGAACTTGTCCGGGCCCAGCTCACCCAGCAGCACAGCCTCGACGAGCATCTCTTGGGCGAAGCCCTTCGAGATCGCCAGCGGGGCGGTTACCCCGGCGGCCTTCAGCTTGGTCAGGTCGGCGATCCACGCATCCACGTTGGCCGGGGCCTTCGTGGCGTCGATGCTCGCCTTCTTCAGCACCGTCGGGTTCACCCAGACCATGTTCGCCCGGTGGACGTTGGCCGGGATCGAGTAGATCTTGCCGTCGACCGTCAGGTTGTCGATCAGGTTCTGCGGGAACGCCTTGTCCAGCCCGAAGTCCTTGTACAGCTGGCTGACGTCGTCCACCTGGCCGGCGTTGATGTAGTCCTTCAGCTCCGCACCGGCGTGCGCCTGGAACGTCGACGGCGGCTTGCCCGCCTGCAGGTCGTTGGCCAGCACCTGCTTGGCGTTCGAGCCTGCGCCACCGGCGACGGCCGAGTTGACGAACTTGTAGTCCTTGCAGGCGGTGCCGAACACCGACACCAGACCGTCCAGACCGGCCTTCTCACCACCGTCGGCCCACCAGGTGAAGACAGTGACGTCCTTACTCGCGGACGAGTTGCCTCCACCGCCGCCGCCGCTGTTGTCGCTGTTACCGCAGGCGCTCACCGCGAGAAGACCCGCCGCACCCACCAGCGCCAGGGTCTTACTCAGACCACCACGCATGATTACTCTCCGATCAGTTGATGGAGCCGCCTGTGACAACGATGCCCCCTTGACTGTGCAACTCTCGGACGGCGCGCACCGGGTGTCAACGTTCCGCGCAGGCGCGTTGCGCAGCCGTGACCCCGCAGACCTTGACAGTGTGAGAGCGCGCACATTCACGGCCCGACAGGGCACAGTGCGCAACCCGACTGCGCACAATCAGGGCCGCAGCAGCACCTTGATCGCGCGCCGCTCGTGCATCGCGGCGTATCCCTCGGCCACGTCGGCCAGCGGGAGCTCCGAGTCGAACACCTTGCCGGGGTCGATCGCCCCGCTCAGTACGTCGGCCATCAGGGCCGGCAGATACGCGCGACACGGCGCAGCACCGCCCGCGAGCCCGATGTTGTTCCGGAACATCGTGCTGATCGGCACCTCGACGCCGTGCGGCACACCCACGAACCCGACCGTCGCCCCCGGCCGGGCGACGTCGAACGCGGTCGTCATCGACTGCGCGGTGCCGACACATTCCAGCACCGCGTCGGCCCCGACACCCTTCGTCAGTTCGAGTACGGCGTCCTTGGCCGCGTCGCCGCGTTCGGAAATGATATCCGTGGCACCGAATTCCTTCGCCAGCTTTTGACGGGGCTCATGCCGCGACAGGGCAACGACCCGCTCCGCACCCATCCGCGAAGCCGCAAGTACGCCGCACAGTCCGACCGCACCGTCGCCCACGACAACTACCGTGTCGCCGGCCTTCACCCGCGCCGAGCGCGCCGCGTGCCAGCCGGTGCCCATCACGTCGGACAGCGTGAGCAGGGACGGCACGAGCGCGTCGTCCGGCACCTCGGGCGTCGCCACCAGCGTGCCGTCGGCGTACGGGAGCTTCACGTACTCACCCTGGCCGCCGTCGGCCTTGCCCTGGCCATAGCCGACGAGGTTCTGGCAGGCGGTCTGGTAGCCGGCCAGGCAGTGCGGGCAGGTGCCGTCGCTCACCACGAACGGCGCGACCACGAAGTCGCCCGGCTTGACCGTGCGGACGTCGAAGCCGACCTCCTGGACGATGCCGACGAACTCGTGCCCGATCGGCCGCGGCTGCTTCACCGGCGGATCACCGCGGTACGGCCAGAGGTCGGACCCACAGATGCATGAGGCAACGACTTTGACCACCGCATCGCCCGGTCCCTCGATCCTCGGGTCCGGAAGCTCTTCCAGCCGTACGTCGAACGGCGCATGGATCACTGTGGCTCGCATGCAGCCCACAGTAAGCTGTCCGGGATCCGCGGGATCATCAGGCCGGACTGAGCACAGCCTCCACCCGCTTCGGGCTCGACGCCAGCCACACGCACCCGACGGCGAGAAGCACACCGTGGACGATCCGCACTGCGGGCGGGGCGAAGAACTGCGGCAGGAAGAGAACGAAACCCGTCGCGAACAGGATCGCCGGGACGGTTCGCAGCCGGATCGCAACCATGACGGCGCCCGCGGCCATGGTCAGCAGGCCGAGACCGAACATCGTGATCGCGACCGGGTTGTAGCGCACAGATCCGGCCAGGTCGACCAGGTTCGGCTGCGCGGCGATCGCGTGCAGGCCGAAGTCCTCGGCGCCGTAGTAGGGCAGAGTCAGTCCGGCGCCGATCCAGAAGGTGATCGCCGACGGACGGTGGATGTCGAGCAGTGCGAGCGCTACCAGCACGAACCCGAGCATCGCGCATAGGTGCGCGACGACCCAGGCGGTGGAGCCCATCGCGGCTGCGGCGCCGGACGTGGTCGTCTCGTCATGCCAGGGGCGCAGGACGGGATACAGCAGGAACAGCACTCCTGCGACGGACAGTGGGATTCTCATGTGTCTTTCCTCAGGCTGGCGAGATACATCTGGATGAGCTGGTCGTAGGTGTCGTCGAGGCCTTCGGGCAGGCCGAAGCCGCCCGCGGACTCGATGGAGGCGAAGCCGTGCACGAGGACCCGCAGCCGGCGGGCCGCGTGGACCGCGGCCGGGCCCTCGAGTCCGTAGCTCCGCAGCGTCGCGAACATGACGTCGATCTGTTTCGCGCCGGCCGTCTTCTGGATCGGGTCGTGCAGCGGATCCATCGGCATCGCGGAGTACCGCTTCGGATGGTCGTTGACATAGGCGCGGTACGCACCCATCAGGGCTGTGACCGCCTCGTCGCCGCCGCGGCCCAGAACGGCGGCGGTGAACCGTTCCGTCATGTCGTCCAGCACCCGAACCCCGACGAGTGCTTTCAGTTCACCAAGGTTCGCCACGTGCTTGTACAGCGACGGGGTGGCCACCTCGCAGCGCTGCGCCACGGCGGCGAGCGTGAGGCCCTCGAGCCCGTGTTCGTCCACGATGCCGAGGGCCACGTCGACCACGACAGCGGGTGTCAACGGCTTCTTAACTACCATAGCTCATAGGCTAATGGCATTAGCCGATGAGCGTCAAAGGATTTCGATCGTCGTGCTGATTCGTCAGATCGTCACATAGCGTCCGCGCCGGTGAACCAGGGCAGGAACCCCGTCGTCGGTGAGCTCGACGTGGACGATCTCCAGCTGCACCTGCAAGCCCCAGCCGACCTCGGGCGGGTCCTGGTCGACCAGCGTGCAGCCGGCCCAGGTGCTGACCCCGACCGGTGCCGGCCCCCAGGCGGTGTCCGTCCAGTCGATCAACCGGAACGGCCCGCCCGGGGCCGGTGCGACGTACCCGAAGGCGTCCGCCAACTGCCGATGCGGCGCGCCGAGCAGCGACACCACCGCGGTCCTTGCCTCACGCAACGTTTCCCACAGGTCCGAGTCCGGGTCGATCAGCCCGATCACGTAGCCGGGCTCACCGTCGGCCACCAGCATCGACGACACCGTGAGCCCGGCCCGCTTCCCGTCGTACGCCGTCGTCCACAGCCCGACCGGTGACGGCAGCCGCCCGCGAAACCGCCGTACCGGACTCCGCTCGGACTCGGGCGGCAGGAACGGGTGGTCGCCGTGGATGGTCACTCCGCCACGGTAACGCGCTCCGGGAGAGTGAACGTGTCGATGGGGTGCAGGGTGAGGCCGCTGGAGCCGCGGACCGACTCGACGGCGCCGTTGGCGTCGAAGGTGAAGCGGTACGACTCGCCGTACGAGCCGTAGCCGTTCCCGCCGGTGACGCGCAGCGTGTCGCCGTCGGCTTCGAGCTCCTGGGGCTCCTCGGCCGGATTCGCGAGGGTCGGGTCGGTTGCGTACAGGCGGCCGCCGAGCAGGACGAAGTCGGTGATGCCCCACAGGTTCGCGAACCGGCCGGTGAACCGGCCCAGCCCGGCCTCCTCGACCCGGTCCTTGGAGTCGGCCAGGTTGAGGAGCCGAAGCAGGCCCTCGGCCAACTGCGCCGCGGGACCGTCGATCGCATTGGTCAGCGCCGACACGACGAGCCGGCGTTCCGGGTCGACGAGGGTCCGGGTGATGTGGCCCGGGTACCCGCCGCCGTGACCGAAGACGTCCACCTCGCCGACCTTCGTCACCGAGAGGCCGAGGCCGTACCGCGCCTTGTCGTCCGCGCCGGTGGTCCACAGCGGATGCTGCATCTCGCGCTTCGACTTGTCGGTGAGCAACCGGTCGTCGCCGGGCAGATGCGCGGAGAAGTACGTCACCAGGTCGCGGGCGTTGCCGAAGAACCCGGTCGCCGATGCCAGCGCCCGGGTGTTGATGTGCTCGATCGGCACGCGCTTGTCGGCGTACGCCAGTGCGCTGTAGCCGGCGGCGTACTCCGTCAGCCGGTCCGGATCGAGCTCCGGGCCGAGCCCGGCCAGCCCGAGCTTGTCGACGATCGCGGTCTGGACGTAGGCGTTGTACGGCGTACCGGACGCCGCCTCGATGATCAGACCGAGCAGGCCGTAGCCGATGTTCGAGTACTTGAAGCGATCGTTCTCGGGAATGACGGCCGATGACTCGTGCCGCATGACCTCGAGCAGCTCGTCGCGGTCCGGGAAGCTGGTGAACAGCTGCCACCAGTCCGCGTCGAGACCGTCCCGGGTGACACCGCCCGCGTGCGCCAGTAACTCGCGGACGGTCCGCTGGCCGAGCGGCGTGCCGACGATCTCGGTGACGTGCTGCTCGGCCTTGTCGTCCAGCCGCAGGCGGCCCTGCTCGACCAGCTGCAACACGGCTGTGGCCGTGAACGTTTTCGAGTGCGACGCGATCCGGAACAGGTGCTGCTCGGTCAGCGGTACGTCGTTCTCCACGTCCGCGAGCCCGTAGGCCGCCGAGAACGCGATCGCGTCCTCGGCGTACACCGCGACCTGGAGGCCCGGCACCCGCTGATAACGCTGGTTGAACGCCAGCCAGCTGTCGTAGTAAGCGAGTGCCTCGGTCAAGCTTTCAGTCACGGTGGGTCTCCTGGACGGATCGGCGGATGGAGATGAGTCAGTCATACCCTCCGTCTCAGGGTCAGCTCAACGACGCTCGGCAGCAACTTCAGCACTGTGGCGGCGGGACTGGATGACGCGGAAGCGGCTCGCGACGTACGCCCCGTCGGTGTACGTCGCGTTCGCGGCCGGATTCGCGCCGGTGCCGTGGAAGTCGCTGAACGCGGCGGACTGGTTCACGAACACCTGGCCGGTCAGGTTCTCGGACAGGGCGACGCCGGCGTCGAGGGCCGCGTCCCGGGCTTCGTCGAGGATCTTCGGGTCGGTCGAGTAGATGCCGGCGGTCATCGCGCCGCCCTCGGTCACGGTCGACTTGAACAGGTCGATCGACTGCGCGGTGTCCGCGGTCCTGACCAGGAACGAGACCGGCCCGAAGCACTCCCGCCGGTACACGTCGGCGTCCTCGGCGTCGATCGCGACGAGCAACGGCGTCCGTACGACGGCATCGGGGAAGGCCGGGTGCTCGATCGCGCGCGACTCCAGCACCACGTCGCCGTACTCCGGGGCGAGCTCGAGGCGACTGATCACAGCCTGGTTCACGATGCCGCCGAGGATCTCGACCGCACGGGCGTCGTCGCCGAGCAGCTTGCTGATCGCAGTCGCGATGCCCTGGCCGACCTCGTCGAACGACTTGTGGCCCTCGTCTGTCTCGATGCCGCCGGCCGGGATGAACAGGTTCTGGGTGGTGGTGCACATCTGGCCGGAGTACAGGCTCAGGGTGAAGGCGAGGTTGTTGCACAGCGCCTTGAAGGAGTCGGTGGAGTCGATGATCACCGCGTTCACGCCGGCCTTCTCGGTGAAGACGGTCGCCTGGGTCGCGTTCTGCTCGAGCCACTCGCCGAACTCGCTGCCGCCGGTGAAGTCGATCAGCTTCACCTCGGGCCGCTGCGCCAGCGGCTTGGCCAGGCCGTCACCGGCCCGCTCGGTGGCCAGGGTGACCAGGTTCGGGTCGAATCCGGCCTCGGCGAGCACCTCGCGGCACACGTCGACGGTGATCGCGAGCGGCAGGACGGCCAGGGGGTGCGGCTTCACGACGACCGCGTTGCCGGTGACCAGGGAGGCGAACAAGCCGGGCCAGGAGTTCCAGGTCGGGAACGTGTTGCAGCCGATCACCAGCGCGACGCCGCGACCGGTGACGGTGAACGTCTTCTCCATCCGGATCGGGTCGCCCTTCGCAGGCTTCTCCCAGGTCGCGGTGGCCGGGTAGCGGTGCATCTCCTCGTACGCGTAGGCGACCGCTTCGAGCGCACGGTCCAGCGCGTGGGCGCCGCCGGCCTGGAACGCCATCACGAACGCCTGCCCGCTGGTGTGCTGAACCGCGTTGGCCAGCTCGAACACCCGCTTGTGCAACCGATCGAGGATCTCCAGCGCCACGCCGGTACGGCCGTCGATCCCGGCCCGGCGCCAGTCCGCGAGCCCCTGCTGGGCAGCCGTGAGCAGCTCGTCCAGGCCCTCCTCGACGACGCGCGGGTACGCGACGTCCATCCGGATCCCGAACGGCGATTGCTCGGTGACGACCGTTCCGTGCGCGCCGGGGATGTCCAGCTCGTAAGTCTTGGCCAGATGCGCCTCGAACGCCGTCTTGCCGTCGGCCGCCGCGTTCTCGCCGTACACCCGCGGGCTCGGCGACTCGGGGAACGCGGAGTGGTAGCCGCGGCTGCGGATCGCGGTCAGAGCGGCGTCGAGTCGGTCACGATGAGCGGCGAGCAGATCGGTCATGCCTGCGATGTTACAGTCGTGGGCGCAACCGGGACTAGAGTGTCATAAACCTTCTTCTCGATGGGGCGGGCCGGATGGACTTGGCAGCCAGGGTGGCCGCGGCGATGTGGGCGGAGGACACCGCCAGCGCCGGGCTGGGCATGCGACTGGTGGCGGTCGGCGAGGGTACGGCGCGGCTCGAGATGAGCGTGCGCGACGACATGGTCAACGGGCACGGGATCGCGCATGGTGGATTCGTGTTCAGTCTGGCCGACTCGGCGTTCGCCTTCGCCTGCAACTCGCGCAACCAGGTGACGGTCGCACAGGCCTGCGACATCGTGTTCGTCGCCCCGGCCCGCCGCGGCGATCTGCTGGTCGCCGAGGCGCAGGAGCGGACCACGTTCGGCCGGAACGCGATCTACGACGTGACGGTCACCCGCGGCGACGCGGTGATCGCCGAGTTCCGCGGCCGCAGCCGCCAACTGTCCGGCACCATTCTCGAGGAGCAGTCATGAACTGTAGTGAATGCGCGCCTCCGGCGCGCGGGTCATGGGGCTGTTGCTCCCGGCCTTCCCTCGTCGCTCCGCTCCTCGGTCCAGGCCGGGAGGCCCCATGACCAGGGAAGCGTTCCTGGTCGACGGCGTCCGGACCCCGATCGGACGGTACGGCGGCGCGCTGGCCGCCGTACGGCCCGACGACCTCGCGGCGAACGTGATCTCGTCGCTGGTGAACCGGACCGCGCTCGACCCGGCGCTGATCGACGACGTGATCCTCGGCTGCGCGAACCAGGCCGGCGAGGACAACCGGAACGTGGCCCGGATGGCGGTACTGCTGTCCGGCCTGCCGGACTCGGTGCCCGGTACTACGATCAACCGGCTGTGCGGATCCGGGCTCGACGCGGTCGCGTCCGCGGCCCGGTCGATCATTGCCGGAGACAACGACATCGTCGTAGCAGGTGGAGTCGAATCGATGTCGCGGGCACCCTTTGTGATGCCTAAGGCAACGACCCCGTTCTCGCGGCAGGCAGAGATCTTCGACACGACCCTCGGGTGGCGGTTCGTGAATCCCGCGCTGCAGGCGCAGTACGGGATCGACTCGATGCCCGAGACGGCGGAGAACGTCGCGGCGGAGTTCTCGATCTCTCGTGAGGACCAGGATCTGTTCGCGTTGCGGTCCCAGCAGCGGGCGGCCAAGGCGCAGGCGAACGGGCGGCTGGCCGAGGAGATCGTTGCCGTTGACGTGCCAGGGAAGCGTGGGGCTGTCACGGTGGTCGATGCCGATGAGCATCCGCGGGAGACGTCGCTCGAAGCTCTTGCCGGTTTGAAGACTCCGTTTCGCTCGCCCGGGACTGTGACGGCGGGGAATGCGTCAGGGGTGAATGACGGGGCTGCCGCGCTGCTCGTGATGAGCGGGGAGGCGGTGGAGCGTTTCGGGATGAATCCGCTGGCCCGGGTGGTCGGGACGGCCGCGGCCGGTGTACCGCCGCGGATCATGGGAATCGGGCCTGCGCCCGCGACGCGGAAGCTGCTGGATCGCACCGGGGTCGCTTTGTCCGATATCGACGTGATCGAGCTGAACGAGGCGTTCGCGTCCCAGTCCCTCGCCGTACTGCGGCAGCTCGGCCTGCCCGACGACGCCGAGCACGTCAACCCGAACGGCGGAGCGATCGCCCTCGGCCACCCGCTGGGGATGTCGGGGGCACGGTTGGCGTTGACCGCGGCGCTGGAGCTTCGCCACCGCGACGCCCGGTACGCGCTGGCCACGATGTGCATCGGTGTCGGACAGGGCATCGCGACCCTGCTCGCTCGTCCTTAGGGGTTCTCCATGCTCGGTGAGGCTTGTCCTTCGGAGTTGCAGGACGCCGGCGAACGGCTGTCCGTCGACGAACTCCGCACCCACCAGTTGTCGTTGCTGCAGGCAACCGTACGGCGTGCTTACGAGAATGTGCCGCACTATCGGGCCGCGCTGGACGGCGTCGGGTTCAAGCCTGGCGATCTTCAGTCGCTGGAGGATCTGAGCCGGCTGCCGTTCACGGCGAAGAAGGATCTGCGCGACAACTACCCGTTCGGCATGTTCGCCGTACCGCGGACCGAGGTGGCGCGGGTGCACGCCTCGTCCGGTACGACGGGGCGGCCGACGGTGGTCGGCTACACGAAGCGCGACCTGGACAACTGGGCCGACCTGATGGCGCGATCGATCCGCGCTGCCGGTGGGCGTGCAGGGGATGTGTGTCATGTTGCCTACGGCTACGGTCTGTTCACCGGCGGGCTCGGCGCACACTACGGAGCCGAGCGCCTCGGGTGCACCGTCGTACCCGTCTCCGGCGGGATGACCGAGCGCCAGGTCGACCTCATCCGCGACTTCGGCGCACGCATCATCATGGTCACCCCGTCGTACTTCCTCTCGATCGTCGACGAGATGTCCGCCCGCGGCCTCGACCCACACGACACGTCGCTGCGGATCGGCATCTTCGGCGCCGAACCCTGGACCGAAGCCATGCGCACCGAGGTCGAGGAACGCACCGGCATCCACGCCGTCGACATCTACGGTCTGTCGGAGGTCATGGGTCCAGGCGTCGCGCAGGAATGCGTGGAAACCAAGGACGGCCTCCACATCTGGGAGGACCACTTCTACCCCGAGATCATCGACCCGGTCACCGGCGAGGTCCTGCCCGACGGCTCCGAAGGCGAGCTCGTCTTCACCACCCTCACCAAGGAAGCCTTCCCGGTCCTCCGCTACCGCACAAGAGACCTGACCCGCCTACTCCCCGGCACCGCCCGCCCCGGCCTGCGCCGCATGCAGAAGATCACCGGCCGCACCGACGACATGATGATCGTCCGAGGAGTCAACGTCTTCCCCACCCAGATCGAGGAGCAGATCCTCCTGGTCCCCGGCCTGACCCCGCACTACCTCTGCATCCTGACCCGCCCCGGCCGCCTGGACGAACTAACCGTCCAGGTAGAAGCCACCCCCGACCTCGACGACTACGCCCCCGCCGCAGCCACCCTCTCCCGCCACATCAAAGACCGAGTAGGCGTCACCGCAGCAGTAGAGGTCGTCCCTCCCCACGCCCTGGAACGCTCCCTAGGCAAAGCCAAACGCATCAAGGACAACCGCTAGACCCGAAGGTCCTCAGAGGAGAGAGTCGGGTTGGGTTTGTGGGTGGCGGGGTTTGCGGAAGGCTGGTGGGCGGATGTGGGGGCGGACGAGAGCCTCCACCTCGAAGTCTTCCAGGTGGAACTTGGCTGCGATCTCGCGGTACGACGCTCCGGTGCGGACCTCGTCGATCACGTCCTCCACGGGTACGTCGTCAACCATCGGGCGGCCGTACGATCGCGCCGGGTCCACGATCACGTCGATGTCGTGGTAGATCACCAGCCGCAGCGTGCCGGCGTACCCGTCGTCGGCCCAGCCGATCGCGGCCGATCCACGGCGCAGTACGCCGGGGAAGCCGCCCTGGCTGTCGCGGATCCGCTCCCAACCCGCGTCACGCCCTTCCGCGGCGATCTCGACGAGCAGATCGCGTCCATCGTGAGCGAGCCCGGACCACGCCAGCGGATAGTGCCGCCCCGCCCGCGATCGCAGCGCCACCGCCGCCTCGCCGATCGCCTGCAATGACAACCCGGTACGGCGCAGGTGCCGCAGCATATGCGTCTCGACCAGCCCGGCGAACGTGATCGTCGGCTCACCACGACCGCCGCTGCCGGCCTCCAGCGCACCGGACCGCAGCCAGTCCCCGAGCGTCGTCGCCGGCAGGCCGAGGTGGAGGGCAACCTCAGCGCGGGTGTAGAGCGGCAGGTCGAACCGTGGATCCACGTGTCACCTCGTTGCGCGGTGCGGGCGCTTGTCAGAACTAGAGTGCCAGAAATGCGGTTTCCTCCCCGGCTGTGATCGGATACGGTCCTCCTGCCGGGGGCATCGACACCTCCGGCGGCGAGAGGAGGTGAGCGCGATGTCGAGTCCGATTGTCGTGCTGCCCGTCCGCCGTGCCCGCGGCTGACCGGGTGGCTCCGTTCCACCAAGGAGTTAGTCGCATGACCGAAGTACAACGTCCGTCCCTGACCGCCGACGAGCGCGCTCAGTTGACCGGATGGCTCGACCTGCAACGTTCCTTCGTCCGGATGAAGTGCACCGGGCTCAGCGAGGAAGATGCCCACCGCAAGGTTCTGCCGACCTCACCGTTGATGACCGCCGCCGGGCTCGTCGCCCACCTGCGCTGGGTCGAGTACTCGTGGTTCCAGCTCGGCATCGCCGGCGTCCCCGACACCGGTCAGACCCCGTGGGTCGAGGGCGCGCACGTCGACGCCGAGATGTTCGTCGACGACGTACCGCTCAAGCAACTCCTCGACGAGTACGACGATGAGTGCCGCCGGTCGAACGAGACCATCGCCGACCTCCCGCTCGAGGTCGTCGAGAAGGGTCAGCCGGCCGAGAAGGCGGCATCGCTGCGGTACGTGCTGTGCCACATGATCGAGGAGACCGCGCGCCATGTCGGCCACCTCGACATCATCCGCGAGCTGCTCGACGGAGTGACGGGATACACCAAGCCGAACTGACGAGGAGGTAACCCGGTTACACCTGCGCCGAGGGGTGGATAGGATGTCCGGCATCTGGCACGGGGTAGCGACAAGAGGTGTGATGAGGGAACCCTCCGTACGCCGTTATTCCGGGCGGTCAGTCGAGGAGTGGAAGGCCGCGCGCCGGGAACGGTTGCTGGCCGCCGCGCTCGAACTCTTCGGGACCGAAGGATATCCGGCGACATCCGTGGAACGCCTGTGTACACAGGCGAAAGTGTCCACCCGGCACTTCTACCACGAGTTCCAGAACAAGGAAGCCGTACTGCTCGCCGTGCACGCGCAGGTGATCGAGTTGGCGGTCCGGAGCACCGGAGATGCGCTCCGCCGGACCGCCGACCGACCGGTCCGGGAGCGGATCACCGCGGCCGTCGACTCGTACCTGCGCACGATCATGGCCGACCTCCGCCGGGCGCGGATCTCGTTCGTCGAGGTGGTCGGCACCAGCCCCGCGGTCGAGGAGCAGCGGATCGCGTTCCGGGAGTTGCTGATCGGCAATGTCCGCGACCTCGGCGACACCGCAGTCGAGCGCGGTGAGATCAAGCGCAAGGACTTCCGGTTCCTCGCGCTGGCGTTCTTCGGCGCGGTGAACACCGTCGTCTACGACTGGATGCTGGCCGAACCACGGCCGCCGGAGCAGAAGGTGCAGAACTCACTGCGGGACCTCGCCGTACAGCTGATCACCGCTTAGTCGGAGCTGTAGCGTTTGCGAAGCTCGGCGACCGCCTCTTCGCGGGTCAGTGCGGCGCCGGCGGCATAACAGGCGTCGTACTTTTCGTTGCCCAAGGCATCACGCAGGCGATCGACAGACCGTTGTACGTCGCCGTCCGGGATCGAGCGCATCCCCCGCAGTACCGTTGTCATCCCGAGGGTCCGCGCCGCCGTCTCGGTCTCGCCCGCGGCCAGGTCCACATCCACCGCGGTCTCGACGACGGAAGCGACGAGCGGCATGTCCTCTGTGGTCAGCGCCAACCGCACGGACTCCTGGTTGCGGCGTTGCGCCAGCTCGAGGTCGCCGGTGGCCGCGTTCGTCCGGCTCAGCTGCGCGAGCATGCTCGCCTGTCCGTGCGGCGCGACCCGCTCCGCCTCGAGGTCGAGCAACCCGTACGCGCGCTCCGCCAGATCCCTCGACTCGTCGAACTGACCGGTCCGGTACGCGATCCGCGCGAATCCCATGTAGGTCATGGCCTCACTGCCGCGGGACCCTGTCTCCTCGGACAGCCGCAAGGCGCGTTCCAGGTCCGCCCGGGCACCGTCCAGGTCGCCGAGCTCGATCCGGGCCATCGCGGCCCCGCCGAGCAACTGCGCGACACCTTCGGTCGTACCGAGTTCTTCGATCAGGTGGCGCGCTTCGATCAGCGACTCCAGCGCCAGAGCATGATCACCGGTGTTGGCCTGGTAGCCCGCGAGCCCGCGCAACGCCATCGACGTACCGAAGCGGTCACCGAGCTGCCGGAAGCCGGCGAGCGCGACCGTCAGGTTGGCCGCCATCTGCTCGACCTCGCCCTCGTTCTCGCGGAACATCGCGCCCATCATCACGCCCATGTTCCGGACCCACGGATCGCGATGCTCGCCGGCCGCCTCGAGCTCCCGGAAGCAGGTCGCCTTGTCCCGCCGGATCGCTGCCCAGACCGCGTTGGTGAACAGTCCGATCCCGGCGTCGACGAGCTGCTGGTGCCGCCGCGTCATCCAGCGGACCGTCGCCAGTCCGCGGATCATCTGCTGGAACGACTTCGCCGGATCATCACCGCTCGACATCTGCCCGAGCGCGAGTAGGTACAGCGCCTCGGCCTTGTCCAGCGGCACACTCTTTCCCGGCACGGCCAGAGCCGCCCGCATCCAGTTGACCGCCTCGGCCGGACGACCGCTCATCGTCCAGTACTCGCCCAGCACCGCAACCATCTGTACGGCGATCCGTGCCGAGCCGATGTCGATCGCAGTACGGAGGGCGTCGAGCAGGTTCTCGTTGTCGGCGGTCAGCCGGGCGATCCACTGGATCTGCTCACCGGTCCGCAGCTTCGGCCGCGCCTGGCGCAGCATCCGGCTGAAGTACGCCGTGTGCTTGCGCCGGAAGTGGTCGTACTCTCCCGAGGCCTTCAGCTGCTCGGCCCCGTACGCACGGACCGTCTCCAGCATCCGGTAGCGCACGGACCGCTCGTCGGCCGCGGCCTCCACGAGGGACTTGTCCACAAGGGAGGCGAGCACACCGAGCACGGCCTCTGGCGGGATGCGGTCGTCGCTGCAGATCTGCTCGGCCGCGTCGAGCGTCGCGCCGCCGGAGAACAGTGAGAGCCGCCTGGCGACCGCCTGCTCGTCCGGGTCGAGCAGGTCCCAGCTCCACTCGACAACGGCTCGCAGGGTCTGGTGCCTGGGCAGTGCGGTCCGGGAGCCGCTGGTCAGCAACCGGAACCGGTCCGCGAGCCGGTCCACGATCTGCGGCGGCGTGAGCGCCCGCAACCGAGCCGCGGCCAGCTCGATCGCCAGCGGCATCCCGTCCAGCCGGCGACAGATCTCGGCGACCGCGTCCCGGTTCTTGTCGATCAGCATGAAGTCCGGGCGTACGGCGCGCGCCCGGTCGACGAACAGCTGCATCGCCGGGTAGTCGTCGGTGTCGTTGTGCTCGTCGTCGGGCGGCATCGCGAGCGGACCGACCGGATGCAGGTGCTCGCCGGGGATGCTCAGCGGCTCGCGGCTGGTCGTCAGCACCCGGAGCCGCGGGCAGGAGGCAAGCAGGGAGTCGACCAGTCCGGCGACCTCCTGGATCAGGTGCTCGCAGTTGTCGAGCACGAGCAGGACGCGGCGGTCGCCGATCACCTCGACGAGCCGAAGCGTTGCAGCCCGGCTGGTCGGGATGTGCTTCGGCGCGAAGGTGGCCGGCTGCACGTCGACGTACTCGCTGGCGCCGAGAGTGGACAGGACAGCTGGTGCCACATCGGCGGCGTCTCCGAGTGGCGCGAGCTCAACGAACCAGATGCCGTCGCCGCTCTGGTCTACGAGCGTCCTACCGGCCTCGGTGGCCAGTCTGGTTTTGCCGGCGCCACCCGGGCCGACCATGGTGACCAGTCGGGTCCCGTTGCTCATCAACCGGGTCAGCTCGGCCACGTCCTCCCGGCGCCCTACGAAGCTGGTCAGCGGAGCACGCAGGTTGCTACGCGGCGCTGAAGGCACAGGAGCTGGTACTGCGGAGGACTTGGCGGTTGGGTCGACGCTGTCGCCGCGCAGTACCGAGACGTGGAGGTCGCGGAGCCGGATGCCGGGGTCGGCGCCCAACTCATCGGCCAGCGTGGTCCGGACCCGTTCGTACGCCGCCAAGGCCTCTGCCTGGCGACCGTCGGCGTACAGAGCGCGGATAAGAAGTTCGTGGACGCGCTCGCGGAGTGGGTGCGTGACGGCGAGCTGCTCGAGGTCGGTGATCAGGTCACGCGCCTGGCCGCAGGTGACAGCGGCCTCGGCGAGATCCTCCGCGGCGGCAAGGCGCAGCTCGGCCAGGCGGTCCGCCTCGACTGCCGCGAACGGGAGGTCACGGAGGTCGGTGAGGGCTTCACCGCGCCACAGCTTGTCGGCCTGGGTCAGGAGGGCGTGGGCCCGCTCCGGCTCGGTCGTCAGCAGGGCGCGGCCGCGGCGTACCAGATCTTCGAACTGGAGAGCGTCGACGCAGTCCGGACCGATCGTGAGCGTGTAGCCGGCCGGGCCGGACTGGACCGAGATGCTCGACTCGGTGGCCGGGAGACCGGCCCGCAGGCGGGACACCAGGGACTGCAGAGCGTTCGCGCTGGGGGCCTCGCTGCCCCACAGGCCGTCGACGAGCGTGTCGACGCTGACCGGCCGCCCGGCGCTCAGCGCGAGGCGCGCGAGCAGTCCGCGCAGGCGGACGCCGCGGATGTCGAGCGGAGTCCCGTCAGCCGCCCACATCGCGAGAGGCCCAAGCACCGCTATGCGCACCCCACCAGCCTCGCATATCCAACCGACCAAATCCCCCTGCCTTTTGTCATCCACCTCCCTTAAGGTCGGAACTCGTGACAGATATCGCCGAGCAGACCCAGAACGCACTCACCCGTATCGTCGCCGAGCGGCAAGCGAAGGGCCGGGTTCCCGGGGTGGTGGGCGCTGTCGCCCGCGCCGGGAAGCTGGCCTGGTCGACCGGAGCCGGATCGGCCGACCTGGACAATCCCGGCGTACCGCCGACCGCGGACTCGCAGTTCCTGATCGCATCGCAGAGCAAGACGCTGACCGCGGTCACGATCATGGCGTTGCGCGACGAAGGCAAGCTCACCCTGGACGACACGGTCGACAAGCTGATCCCGGGCAGCAAACACGAAGGCATCACCGTGCGGCAGATGCTGAGCCACGCCAGCGGCATGCAGCGGGAGCCGGTCGGCGACGTGTGGGACCTGATGAAGTTCCCCTCCCGCGACGAGCTGGTCGACGGGTGGAACGACGCGGAGCGGATCGGCAAGCCGCACCACCGCTTCCACTACTCCAACCTCGTGTTCGCGCTGCTCGGTGAGATCGTCGCGCGGATCGACGGCCGGTCCTGGTACGAGTCGGTCAAGGCGCGGATCCTCGACCCGCTGGAGATGCGCCGTACGACGGTCGGCATGGACGGCGGACCGGCCCAGATCGGGTACTACGTGCCGCCGTGGACCGACGTACCGGTCCGGGAGCCGCTGCTCGACATCGGCGCGATGGACGCCTGCGGCGGCCTCGCATCGACGGCCGAGGACCTGGCGAAGTGGGCGATGTTCGTCGCGAACCCGGTCGACGAGGTGCTGTCGAAGGACACCCTCGACGAGATGTGCCAGGTGCAGATCATGGCCGATGTGGACCGCTGGCAGCTCGCGTTCGGGCTCGGGTTCATGCTGCTGCGCCGCGGCGACCGGCTGTTCGTCGGGCACGACGGCGGCATGCCGGGCCACATCACGTCGACGTTCGTCGACCGCGAGTCCGGTACTGCGGGTATCGCGCTGTTCGGCTCGACGTCCTCGCCGGCCCCGAGCGCACTGGCGACCGACCTGATCATCAAGGTGCTCGAGGACGACCCGCTGCCGCCCGAGGCCTGGGTCCCCGGCACCGAGGTCCCGTCCGAGCTGACCGGTGTCCTTGGGACCTGGTTCACCGAGGGCAGCCCGTTCAACTTCACGGTGAAGAACGGCGTACTCCAGGCCAAGTCCCCGGCGGCCGCCGAGTGGCAGTCACCCGCCGTCTTCGAAAAGATCGCCGCCGACACCTACCGAACCGTCTCCGGCCGCGAGACCGGCGAACTCCTGCAGATCACCCGCGACTCCTCGGGCACGCCCGAAAAGTTGCACTGGGCAACCTACCTCTGCACCCGTCAACCGCTGGCCTTCAGCGAGATCAACCCCGGCTAGACCACGCAGAAGTCGTTGCCTTCCGGGTCCTGCATCCAGAGGTGGTCGAGGGTGGTGGAGTTCTCCATCGGGACTTCGCGGATCAGGGTGGCGCCGGCGGTCAGCAGAGTTTCGGCTTTGGAGCGGATGCGTTGTTCGCGCAGGTGCTGGGGCTCGGCACGGCCGCCGGCTGCCTGAAGGTCGAGGTGGAGGCGGTTCTTGACCGTCCGGGGCTCGGGGACCTTGAGGAACGAGATCGACGGGAGGATGCCGTCGGGGTCGGAGATCGAGGCGCCGTCGTTCCACTCGTCCTCAGGGACGTTCAACGCGGTCAGCCAGTCCTCCCACGTGTCCCACCCGGTCGGTGGATCCGCCTCGGTGTAGCCCAGCGCCGTACACCAGAAGCGCGCGACCACGGCCGGGTCCGCGCAGTCGATGGTGAGCGTCCAGTTCGTCGTCATACGACCACCTTGACGCTCACCACCGACAGATTTCAGGTACGGCGGCGGTAGGCGCGGATCGCCAGCGGGGCGAAGACCGCGACCAGACCGACCATCCAGGCCAGCGTGATCAGCAACGGCTTCTGGACCGCACCGCCACCCATCAGGGCGCGTTCGGTGTTGACCAGGTACGTGATCGGACTGACCTTGGTGAAGGCCTGCAGGAAACCCGGCAGCGTGCTGGTCGGGACGAAGATGTTGCTGCCGAAGGTCAGCGGGAACATCACCAGGAACGCGATGCCCTGGACGCCCTGGGCGGTCTTCATGGTGAGGCCGAGCCAGACCCAGATCCAGCACATCGACAGCGCGAACAGCAGCACGATCAGCATGGCGAGGAGGCCGTTGCCGACGCCGTTGTGGAAGCGGAAGCCCAGCACGAATCCGCTCGTCATCAGGATCACGATCGACAGCGAGTACCGGACCGCGTCGCCGAGGACCGCGCCGATCAGCGGCGAGATCCGGGCGATCGGCAGGCTGCGGAACCGGTCGAAGACGCCCTTGGCGAAGTCGTCGTTCAGGCCGACCCCGGTGCCCATCGTCGCGAACACGACGGTCTGCACCAGCAGGCCGGGCAGCAGAACCGGCAAGTAGCTGCGCCAGCCGCCACCGCCCGCGATCGCTCCGCCGAAGACGAACAGGAACAGCGCCAGGAAGATGATCGGCTGGAACGTCACGTCCGCCAGCGCTTCCGGGTTCTGCCGGATCCGGACGATGTTGCGCCAGGCGAGCGTCAGGCTCTGCGAGACCCAGGCGAACGGCCGTGACCGGTGGCCCAATTGGGTAGGTGGTTCGAGGGTTGCGGTGGTCACCGACCCACTCCTTCCAGTACGGCGTCGGACTTCTTCTCTTCGGCGGTGTGACCGGTCAGGGCGAGGAAGACCTCGTCCAGGCTGGGCAGTCGCAGCGACAGCTCGGTGACCGCGATCCCGGCCTCGTCCAGCCGCCGTACGACGACCGGCATCGACGAGCCGTCGCTCACCGGAACGCTGACGAGGGTGTTCACCACGTCGACGCTCGGACGCGTACCGGTCGACTCCGCGACGATCGCGGCGACCCGCTCGAGGTGCGCCGGCTCGGCCGGGCGGACATCCAGCGACTGCTTGCCGGCCTGCGCCTTCAGCTCGGCCGGACGGCCGGACGCGACCACAGAGCCCTTGTCGAACACCACGATCGAGTCGGCCAGCGCATCGGCCTCCTCCAGGTACTGCGTGGTGAGCAGGACGGTGGTGCCGTCGAGGACCAGGTTGCGGATCGTCTCCCAGACGCCGTTGCGGGCGTGCGGGTCGAGACCGGTGGTGGGCTCGTCCAGGTACAGGATGCTCGGGTTGCCGACCAGGCTCGCGGCCAGGTCGAGCCGGCGGCGCATACCGCCGGAGTACGTCTTCGCGATCCGCTCACCCGCGTCGGTCAGCTCGAACCGCTCGAGCAGCTGGTCCGCCCGGGCCCGGGACTGCTCCCGCGAGAACCCGAGGAGCCGGCCGATCATGATCAGGTTCCGGCGACCGGACATGTCCTCGTCGACGGAGGCGTACTGGCCGGTGAGCCCGATGATGCTGCGGACCTTGCCGGCCTCCCGTACGACGTCGTACCCGCCGACCGTCGCCTGGCCGGCGTCGGGCCGGAGCAGGGTGCCGAGAATGCGGACCGCGGTCGTCTTGCCGGCGCCGTTCGGACCGAGGACGCCGAGAACCGTGCCGGTGGGCACGCTCAGGTCGACGCCGGCAAGCGCGGTGGTGTTGCCATATTTTTTGACCAGACCGACCGCCTCGATGGCGACCTGGTTCGTTGTGGTCATCAGTTCCTCCCAGTGGCCTTACTTCACTGGGACTACCTTGGCCCTCTGCCCTGTCACCGACCTGGCACTTGCCTGACACCCCGTGCCAGCGCGCTGTCTCAGCCCTTCAGGGGGACGATCTGGTTCGCCAGCAAGGCCTGGTAGGCCTCCGGGTTGTAGCGGGCCAGGTGACCGCGCGCCTTGCGGCGGTACTTGAGGATCTGCCGCGTGCCGATCGCCCACAGCACGTACTGGAACGCCAGCGCGAACTTGAAGTCCTCGATCGTCTGCGGCGCCCCACCGGACGAGGTGTCGAGCAGGATGCCCACCATGCCGATACACAGCAGCGTGGCGATGAACCCGCCGGTGTTGACCATCCCGTTGGCCGCACCGAACCGGGTCGCGGGGTTGAACGTCCGCGCGTAGTCCAGCCCGAGCATAGACCCCGGACCACCAGCAGCCTGTACGACGATCAGCAGCAGGAGCACCGGCATCGGCGCACGGCCCGGCCACAGCAGTACTACGGTCCACATCAGCACCGAGCCGGCGATCACCGCTAGCACGATCCACGACCGGTAGAACGGGAACCTAGCGGCGTACCGCCCGACCAGGGGGCCGTAACAGAGCCCAGCGAGCACAGGGATGATCAGCATTGCCGCTGCGGTCGTCGGCGCGACGCCCTGACCCTGCACGAGGAACGGATAGCCCCAGAGCAGTCCGAAGGTGCTGCCGGAGAAGCTGGTGGTGAAGTGCGTCCACAGCCCCAGCCGCGTGCCCGGCTCCTTCCAGGCACGACGCAGGTTCTGCTTGACCTCGTGGAGCGGCTGCTTCGCGCGGCGGAGCGGTTCGTCGTACGGCGTGTCCTTGATGAGGAACAGCACCAGTACGCCGGCCACGAGGCTCAGCACGCTCGCACCCGCGAACGTCGGAGTCCATCCGAAGGCGTGGAAGGCAGCAGCCATCGGAACGGTCGACATGATCGCTCCGAGACCACCGAGCATTCCGGTCGCCTGTGACATCACTGGCTGCCGCAGTGCGGGGAACCAGGACATGACCACACGCAGCACGCTGATGAACACCAGTGCGTCGCCTACACCCAGTACGGCGCGTGCCGCGAGTGCAGCGGGGTACGAATCGACCAGACTGAACGCGGACTGCGCCACGAACAGCAGTCCGGACGCAGCGATCAGCAAACGCTTGGAGCCGTACCGATCGAGCAGGATGCCGACGGGCACCTGCATGGCGGCGTACACCGTGAGCTGTACGACGGTGAAGCTGGCCAGTGCGGATGCGGAGATGTGGAAGCGCTCAGCGGCCTGTAGGCCGGCCACGCTCATCGAACCGCGGTGCAGCACGGTGACGAGGTACGTCAGGACAGCAGTGATCCACACCGCCCAGGCTCGCCGACCGCCCAGGGGGAAGAGAAGTTCGGTCACCGAGCGCCTCGCAGATCATTTGCGGCTTCGGCAATGTGCGCGACGACGAGCTCACGGAACCGCTTGACGCTGTTGCCGCCGAGCGCGTCGATCATCTCCTGGTGCGCAATGATCGACTTGTCCATCCTCGCGGGCTGCACCTCGATACCGGGCACGCCCATCCGGACCTGACGGTCACGCAGGCTGTTGTAGAGCTTGGCGAGGATCTCGTTGCCGGCGGCACCGACAATGGCCTCGTGGAAGGCCCGGTCGGCCTCCAGGAAGCTCTTCGCGTCGCCCGCCTTGCGGTGGGCGCGCATCTCGTCGACGCGCTGGGTCAGCCGCTCGATCAACTGCTTGCGCCGCGGCCAGACCTTGGCGGCGGCGTGCGTCTCGAGCAGCTCGCGGGCCTCGAGGACGTCCTCGATCTCCTGCGGCAGGACGGGCAGGACAAGCGCGCCCTTCTTCGGGTACAGCTTGACGAGTCCGGATTCCTCCAGGCGGAGCAGGGCCTCGCGGACCGGCGTACGGGAGACTCCGACGGCGGTAGCGAGCTCGCCCTCGGTCAGCAGCTCGCCGCCTGGGTAGACGCGGTCCAGGATCGCCGCCTTCACGTACGCGTACACGCGCTCGGCCGCGGGGATCTTCTCCACCCCCGGCGCCGCCTCGACCACCACCCGGGCGATCTCCGCGGTCTGGTCTCCCAGGATCAACGCATCACTCGCCGGCTCCGGCGCCCCGCTCACCACTGAAACTCCCCACCCATACGACTGGTATCTCTGTTGTATCTATCTTACCCACACCTCAATCCACCGGCCGGGCGGGTTATTCCCCAGCTTGTCCACGAGTTATCCACAGGCAGATCCACAGGATGTGGGCAACTGAGCGTGAACGGGTGGACGCTCGGTAGTGACGAATGCAGGGTTTCCCCTGCGTTGTGGATAAGGAACTCCGTCTGTCCGGAATCCGCTCTAGAGTCTCCGGATACGGCCCGGCCCCGTCCGCCCGGGCCCAGCTCCGAGGAGGCAGCGTGTCCCGAACTTCCCGTCCCCGCCGGCTGTCGGCCGGCCTGGCCGCGGCCACGCTGGCGCTGACGTCCCTCAGCGCCGCGACGGCGTACGCCGCACCGCTCGACAACCCCACGCCCGGTCCCCTGATGAACTACGTGATCAACACCAAGGCCTCGCCGGGCCATGTCCGGAAGGTCGAGGACGCGGTGAAGCAGGCCGGCGGGACGGTGCTCTCGTCGTACCGGGAGTTCGGGGTGGTGGTCGCGCAGTCGACCAACGCGAACTTCAAGGTCGACGTGCGCGCCGGACACAACGGGCGGGAGGTGCAGTCCGTCGGCGCCACCCGGACCGCGGCCGTCAGCGAGGGGGCGAGCGGGCTGAGCTCGGCCGCGTCGGTCAACTCGGTCGGCTCGGTGGATGAGACCACGGCGACGCCGGTGCTCGACCCGCGCGAGAGCGAGCAGTGGGACATGGTCCAGATCAAGGCGGACCAGGCTCACACCGTGACCGACGGCTCGCGGCGCGTGCTGGTCGGCATCAACGACAGCGGCGTGGACGACACCCACCCCGACCTTGCGCCGAACTTCGATGCACGTGACTCGGTCAGCTGCGTGAAGAACGGCGTACCGGATCAGACGCCCGGCATCTGGCGGCCGACGACCAGCCCGCACGGCACGCACGTCGCGGGCACCGTCGCCGCGGCGCGCAACGGCGTGGGCATCGTCGGTGTCGCCCCGGGGGTGCGGATCGCGTCGGTCAAGGTCGTGAACGACGACGGCTTCATCTACCCGGAGTACTCGATCTGCGGGATCGTGTGGGCCGCCGAGCACCACATGGACGTGACGAACCACAGCTACTTCATCGACCCGTTCCAGTTCTGGTGCAAGGACAACGGCGACCAGGGCGCGGTGCAGGAAGCGGTCCGGCGCGCGTACGCGTGGGCCGCTGACCGCGGGACGCTGTCGGTCGCCGCAGCCGGCAACTCGAACTACGACCTGGCCAACAAGACCACCGACACCACCAGCCCGAACGACTCGACCCCCGTCAGCCGGACGATCGACAACAACTGCCTCGACATGCCGACCGAGCTCCCCGGCGTGATCACCGTCGCCAGCACCACGCAGGCGCGGGCCAAGAGCAGCTTCTCGAACTTCGGCCTGAACAAGATCGACGTCGCCGCACCCGGTAGCTCGATCCTGTCCACGCTGCCCGGTGGTGGCTACGGCCTGATGAGCGGTACGTCGATGGCGTCGCCGCACGTCACCGGCATCGCAGCCCTCCTCAAGTCCACCCACCCGTGGTGGGGCCCGCGCGACCTCGAACAAGCCCTCCAGCGCGAGGCCGACGACACCGCCTGCCCGACCACCCCGGACGCCCGCTGCACCGGCACCACCGCCAACAACGCCTTCTACGGCGAAGGCATCGCCGACGCCCTCGACGCCGTCCACCGCTAACAAGCCGAGTGGGGGTCCACCGCCCGGGACCCCCACTCACTCATCACCTGTCTTCGACCGAACTGCGGTCGGGGTGAATGTGGTTCGGCCCATCGACCGCCAGCTCCGCGTCGACCGCTGGGCTGGTTCAGGCGTGTGTGGCTGGGGCCACCTCGCGCACCATTACGCAGTTGCCCAGCCCCTTGGGGCGGTCGTAGGTGAAGCCTTCGCGCTCGTACATCGTGCGGGTGCCGTTGTACAGGAACGACGAGTTCTTCTTCCGGACGCCGCCGGTGTCGTGCGGGTAGCCCTCGACGAGTCCGCCGCCGGCCTGCGCGATCAGGTCGACGGCCCCGCGCAGGGCGATCGCCGCAAGGCCCTGACCGCGAACACCGCGTTCGACCAGGATGCACGTGACCCGGTAGTCGGGCAGTCGCTCGGCAGTGGCGACGTACTCCTTGCGGTGCTGGATGTTGGGCAGCTCCTCGGGTGATCCATACTCCGCCCAGGCGACGGCCCGGTCGCCGTCGTAGACCAGCGCCGCGTGCGCGATCCCGTCGGCCACCAGACGTTGCTTGAGCGCCCGGTTCCCCTCGGCGGTCTGGCCCTTCTCCGCGCAATCGGGATGGAAATGCGTGCACCAGCAGCTGGCGAACATGCCCTTGTTCCGCTCGACGAGAGCGGCGAAGTCATCGAACGTCTCCGGCGTGAGCGCCTTGATCGTGAAGTCGGACATACCGGCAACGTACTCCCGATTCCGGACGTTCCGCGTCCGGTAACTCACTTCGAGCCCATCGCCAATCACTGGGATACGTCTTTCAATACGGTTATTCCTCGGACGCATCTCAGGAGGACCGATGACTCTTCCACCATTGATCCTCACGGGTGGACCTGCGGCAGGAAAGAGCGTGACGGCGCGTGCTCTGGCGCAAGGTCGCCCAAGGTGCGCAGTCATTGACGTGGACGACGTGCGCCAACTCGTCGTCTCCGGCGGCGTCGCTCCGTGGGAGGGCCAGGAAGGCCAGGCGCAGCAGCGGCTCGGTGTGATCAACGCCTGCGGCCTTGGTCGAAACTTCCTTGCCTCCGGCATCGAAGTCGTCGTCGCTGACGTGCTCACACCACAGACCTGCGCCTTGTACAGACGAGAGCTACCCGGGTGCCTGATCGTGCATATGACCTTGGATCTGCCAGACGCGCGGCAGCGCGCGGAGTCCCGCGAGGTGTGGCTGACCGACGATGAGTTCCGCATGCTCCACGAGTCGGACACGGCGAACCCTCCGGACGCCGATCATCACATCCAGGTCGGCACCCTCGACTTGCACAACCAGACCGAGATGGTGGCAAGACTCTGGGGAGCGGCCGCCGACGATCGGCTCTGATCGCAGTACGCCTATCCGAGGGTGATCAGGACGATGCCGGTTACTACTACGGCGGCGGCTGCGGCGCGTTTGGGGCCGAAGCGTTCGTTGAAGAAGAGGGTGCCGATGAGGGCCCCGAAGATGATGCTGGTTTCGCGGAGGGCGGCGATGGCTGCGAGGGTGCCTCGGGTTTGGGCCCAGAGGACGAGACCGTAGGCGGCCATCGAGACGACTCCGCCGAACAGGCCCGAGAAGATCGCGGGTTTGGGCAGGTTGAAGGCTTGTGGACCGCGCCAGAGTACGACGGCCAGCGGGACCGCGAAGCCCTGGAGCATGAAGACCCAGCCCATGTACGTCGCGACCGGCATCTTGTGGACGGCGACCCCGTCGACGACCGTGTACGACGCGATCATCAAGCCGGTGCCGAACGCGGCGAGCAGCGCCGGCAACTGACGGCGGCCGGGACGGCCGATGAAGACCAGGCCGATCAGACCGCCCGAGATCAGCAGTACGCCGGCCAGCTCGATAACCGCCAGGTGCTGGTGCAGTACGACGATCGACACCACAGCGACGACCCACGGCGACGTACCGCGAGCCAATGGATACATCTGGCTGAACTGACCGAGCTGGTACGACGCCAGCAACCCGCCCAAATACGCAAGGTGCAGCAGCGCCGACGCGACGATGTACCCCCAGGTGCCGGCCGGCGGAAGACCCGTCAGCAGGATGGCGACGAGACCGATCACCCCGGCGGCGAGCTCGAACAACGCCAGCCCGGCGACGCGATCCGGTGCCCCGTGCGCCATCGCGTTCCAGGTGGCGTGCAGAACCGCCGCTCCGAGCACCACAAAGATCACCAGCACCGCCCCACCATCTCACCGCCCACGTCAGAAGGCAGCCGGATTACGCCAGCCGCAGACGGTGGCCTGAGGCGTCGCTGACGGTCCGCTGATCATCCCGGCGCGCGAGCTGGAACGGGTCGGCTGGCGGTGAGGTTCAGAGGATGCCTGGCGCTAGGCCGAGGTTGCGGAGGCTTTCGGCGGTTTCGAGGATGGTGGTTTTGAGGGCGCGGGGTTGCCAGCCGAGTTCGGTTCGGGCTCGGTCGTTGTGGATGATCGGGCGGGGCAGGTCGGGGCCCGGCGCCTCTTCGGTGGGCGCGGGCGGGCCGAGGATCTGGGCGATCTCGAGGAAGCTGACGGTCGGATCGTTGGCTACGGCAAGGAAACGCTTGCCTGCGGCATCGGGTTCGGCCATGGCGCGGACGTGGAGATCGGCGACGTCGCGTACGTCGACCACGCCGAAGCGCGCTCGTGGCGCCACGGTCATCGTGCCGTCGAGCATCAGCTTGATCAGCTGGGTCGACGAACGCAGGTCGGTGGTGAGCGTCGGGCCGAAGATCGCGGTCGGGTTCACGACCACGAGTTCCGTGTCAGCGCCGCGCATCAACTCCCATGCAGCTCGCTCGGCGATCGCCTTCGAGCGCGGGTACGGCGCAAGTCCGGGCGTAGCGGGATCCGTCCAGTCGTCCTCCGTGAACTCGGCACTGGGCTTCGGCGTGTACCCGACAGCCGCGAACGACGACGTCACTACGACGCGCCGCGCGCCGGCGTCACGCGCTGCCCGCAGTACCCGCAGCGTTCCCTCGCGTGCCGGGATGATCAGCTCGTCCGGATCTTCCGGCTGCGTCAGCGGGATCGGCGACGCGACGTGATGAACTTCCGAGCAGCCTGCGACCGCAGCAGACCAGCCGTCGTCGGACATCAGGTCGGCCTCGACGATCTCCAGCCCCGAATCGTCGGCACCACCTCGGCGTACGGCGGCGCGCACTTCGGCGGAGCGGGCCGTCGTCGAGCGAACCGTCGTACGGACCTCCTGCCCGTCGCGGAGGAGGCGCGCGATCAGGTGGGTGGCGAGGTAGCCGGAACCGCCGGTGACCAGGATCATCGCAATACCTCCACCACGCCGATGAGGCGCTCGATCGTCTCGGCCTCGGCGGTCGCGTCGCCGCGGTCGCGGGCGTCCCAGAGCGCGGCCTTCTCGCGGAGATACTCGAGCCGCACGCGCTGGGCGGCGATCTCCGCCTCGACCCGCTCCGCGTGGCGCAGCAGCAGGTCGCGCTGCTCGGCCGCCGCCTCGCGACCGCGGATCCGGTTGGCCAGGTACGTGCGCATATCGTCGATGCCGACGCCGGCCGCGCGGAGACAGGCCAGCGCTTCGAGGGTGTCCACGTCGGTGTCGCCGTACCGGCGATGGCCGCTGCTGGCGTCGCGGTCGATCGGGCCGACCAGGCCGACGTCCTCGTAGTAACGCAGCGTGGGCTCGCTCAGCCCGCTCCGCCGCGCCACCTCCTGAATGGTGAAGCTCGTCATGTGACCCACGGTCACACACCTCAAGCGCTTGAGGTCAAACAGCACGGCGCCGCTGTTCGCGGAACATTTCTGCCACCCGGCGCAACATTGCTTCCGCAAACCTGGTCCAGGAGCGGGCGAAGGCCCGGGTGGTTGCCCACCCGGGCCTTCGTGGAACGTTGCTCAGAACATCAGTGCGCGGGCCGGGTCCTCGAGGATGCTTGCGACATCGGAGAGGAAGATCGAGCCCTTCTCGCCGTCGATCAGGCGATGGTCGAACGAGAGCGCGAGCGTGGTGACCCAGCGCGGGACGATCTCGTCGTCCACAACCCACGGCTGCTTGCGGACGGCGCCGAAGGCGAGGATCGCGGCCTCGCCCGGGTTGATGATCGGCGTACCGGCGTCGACGCCGAACACGCCGACGTTGGTGATCGTGAACGAACCGCCGGCCTGGTCCGCCGGTTGCGTCTTGCCCTCGCGGGCGGTGGCGACCAGGTCGTTCAGCGCCTTACACAGCTCGGGCAGGGTGAGCGAGTCGGCGCCCTTGATGTTCGGGACGATCAGCCCGCGCGGGGTGGCCGCGGCGATGCCGAGGTTGACCGCGCCCTTGTACACGATCTCCTGCGCCTGCTCGTCCCACGCCGCGTTGATGATCGGCGTACGACGGGCCGCGAGGGTGACGGCCTTCGCGACGATGAGCAGCGGCGAGACGCGGAGGTCGCGGAACGCCTTGTCGCCCTTCAACCGCTCGACCAGCTCCATCGTGGCGCTGACGTCGACGGTGATCCACTCGGTCACATGCGGCGCGGTGAACGCACTGGCAACCATCGCCTGCGCCATCACCTTCTGCACACCCTTCACCGGCACCCGAGTGTCACCCTGACCACTCACCACCGGAGCAGCTTCATAAGCCGGCTCGGCCGGAGCGGACTCATAAGCCGGAGCGGCCGCATGACCCTCGACATCAGCCCGGGTGATGATCCCACCCGGCCCACTCGCGGTCACCACAGCCAGATCAATCCCCAGATCCTTGGCCAGCTTGCGAACCGGCGGCTTAGCCAGCACGTGCACGGCAACACCGTTGCCTCCGGCAACATCACCGGCGTGCGCCGCGGGTGCGGCTGCCGGCGCCTGTGGCGCCGGGGTGAGGGTGGAAGCGGCGGCCGGAGCGGAAGAGGCAGCCGGAGCTGCGGCCGGGCGGGCCGGGGGTGCGGCGGCGGGGCCGGCGACCGGCGTCGGCTGGGTAGCTCCACCCGCAGCCGGGGGCGAGCCGGCAGGTGGCTTGCGGGCTCGGCGTTTGGCTTCGGTGGTTTTGGGGCCGTAGCCGACGAGGACCGCGGTGCGGCCGCCGGTTTCTTCGGCCGGTTCGGGGACGGTGGGCACCAGGTCGTCGGCCAGAGCCTCGGCCGGCGACTCGGTTTCCACGGAGATGATCGGGGTGCCGACGTCTACCGTCTCGCCCTCGGGAACCAGGAGCTCTTTGACCACGCCGGCGAACGGCACCGGCAGCTCGACCAGGGACTTCGCGGTCTCGATCTCGACGATGGTGTCGTTGAGCTTGACCGTGTCGCCCGGCTTGACCTTCCAGCTGACGATCTCGGCCTCGACCAGCCCCTCACCGACGTCGGGGAGGCGGAACTGCTGGATGCCCATCAGTACTCCATCACCCGGTCGACGCCGTCCAGCACCCGGTCCAGGTCCGGCAGGTAGTCGTCCTCCATCCGCGATGGCGGGTAGGGCGTGTCGTACCCGGTCACGCGCAGTACCGGAGCCTCGAGGTGGTAGAAGCACTCCTCGGTCACCCGCGCCGCGATCTCGGATCCGGTGCCTAGCGACAGCGGCGCCTCGTGCACCACCAGCGCCCGCCGGGTCTTCTTGACCGACGCGAAGATCGTCGCGAGGTCCAGCGGCGCGATCGTCCGCAGGTCGACAACCTCCAGGTTGCGTCCGTCCTCGACCGCGGCCTCGGCCGCCTGCAGGCAGGTCTTCACCATCGGGCCGTAGCAGAACAGTGTCGCGTCGGTGCCCTCACGGACCACCTTCGCCTGGTGCAGCGGCTGCACGGGCGGTACGGACTCGTCCAGCTCCGCCTTCTCGTGGTAGCGGCGCTTCGGCTCGAAGAACACGACCGGGTCGTCGGACGAGATCGCCTGCTGGATCATCCAGTACGCGTCCACCGGGTCGCCACACGAGACGACCTTGAGCCCGGGCACGTGCGCAAACAGCGTCTCCGGCGACTCCGAGTGGTGCTCGACCGCGCCGATGCCACCGCCGTACGGGATCCGGATGACGACCGGCATCTTGATCCGGCCCTCGGAGCGGTAGTGCATCTTCGCGACCTGGTTGATGATCTGGTCGTACGCCGGGAACACGAAGCCGTCGAACTGGATCTCGCAGACCGGCCGGTAGCCGCGCAGCGCCAGGCCGACCGCGGTGCCGATGATGCCGGACTCGGCCAGCGGGGTGTCGATGACTCGGTCCTCGCCGAAGTCTTTCTGCAGACCCTCGGTGACGCGGAAGACGCCGCCGAGCTTGCCGATGTCCTCGCCCATGACGACGACCTTCGGGTCCTTCTCCATCGCGGCCCGCAGGCCCGCGTTGATGGCCTTGCCGAGAGTGATCTTGGTCATCGCTCAGCCCTCGCCTTCGAACGACGCGGCGTACGCGGCGAACTGGTCCCGCTGCTCGGCCAGCTGCGGGGTCTCCTCGACGTACACGTGCTTGAAGAAGTCCGTGAGCACCGGATCCGGCAGTGCGAGGCAGCCGTCCCGCAGCTCGGCGGCGATCTTGTCCGCGTCGGCCTCGACCTGGTCGAAGAAGTCGTGGTCGACCCCGGCATGCCGGGCCAGGTACGCGTGCACGCGCTCGATCGGGTCCTTGAGCTTCCAGTGCTCGAGGTCCTCGTTGAGCCGGTACTTCGTCGGGTCGTCGGAGGTGGTGTGCGCGCCCATCCGGTACGTGTACGCCTCGATCAGCGACGGACCGCTGCCCTCGCGGGCCCGCTTCAGCGCCTGCTGGGTGACGGCGTACGTCGCGAGCACGTCGTTGCCGTCGACGCGGACGCCGGGGAAGCCGAAGCCGGCAGCGCGCTGGTACAGCGGGATCCGGGTCTGCCGGTCGATCGGCTCCGAGATCGCCCACTGGTTGTTCTGGCAGAAGAAGACCACCGGCGCGTTGAAGACCGAGGACCAGATGAACGCCTCGTTGACGTCGCCCTGGCTGCTGGCGCCGTCACCGAAGTACGCGATCGTCGCCTCGCCGTTCTCGGCGTCGCCGATCGCGTGGTCGCGCTGCTGACCCATCGCGTACCCGGTCGCGTGCAGCGTCTGGGCGCCGATCACAATCGTGTAGAGGTGGAAGTTGTTGTCCTTGGGGTCCCAGCCGCCCTGGTCGACGCCGCGGAACAGGCCGAGCAGCCGCAGCGGGTCGACGCCCTGGCACCACGCGACACCGTGCTCGCGGTAGGTCGGGAAGACCATGTCCCTGTCGTTCAACGCCCGGCCGGAGCCGATCTGGGCGGCCTCCTGACCGAGCAGCGACGCCCACAGCCCGAGCTCACCCTGGCGCTGCAGAGCGGTCGCCTCGGAGTCGATCCGGCGGACCAGGACCATGTCCCGGTAGAAGCCCTTGATCGCGTCGTCGTCGAGGTCGAACGAATAGTCCGGGTGCTCGACGCGCTCACCTTCCGGCGTCAGCAGCTGGACGAACTCGACCTCCTCGGAGGCCTGGGGCGGACTGACCGGCGCCTCGTGGGGCGCGAACACTTCCGGGGCAGGGCCCGGCACCGACTCACTCACATGCACTCCTCGGGTTCGAGCGCGGGATCGCCGCGACCGCAACGTTGCACGGGGCCGGCCCGTTTCGCCGGATGAGGCTTTCGCAGGCTGGTCCGCGTGATTCCAGGGGTTGATGCACTGCAGGCAGTGGACCTCCTCACCGGTCTCACTCCCATCTTGCCGGACACCGTACCGAGCAGGTGCCTGATCCGCTAACTGTCTGGACTCCGGCAGGTACGCCGGTACCGAAAACGGTCTCAGGATGAGACACCAGTCCACCTACTGGTCCCATCCCAGCGCTCATATTACAGATTTCCGGCGCATCGACGACATGCGTCACAACTTCGTCTCGATCAGGGCAGTTTCTCCAGCCGGACCAGCTTGA
Organism: Kribbella pratensis; assembly: GCF_004365355.1. Lineage (GTDB taxonomy): Bacteria > Actinomycetota > Actinomycetes > Propionibacteriales > Kribbellaceae > Kribbella. Next base: position 641,568 of record NZ_SODP01000004.1, read on the forward strand.
AGTTCGTGCCCTCGCGGTCGCCGTCACCCGGAGTGTTATCTCCGTCATGTACGGCGAACAGCCCGTGCGGGAACCGCGCTCCGAGCGGCTCGGTGGTCACCGCGGCGCCGTCACTGTGCTGTACGCCGTCCGCCGCGGGGCCGTCGACGACCTCGAATCCGGCGCGGTAGAACAGTCGGCGTCCGTCCATCCGGTAGCTCGCGAACGTCGAGTCGCCCTGGCTGGACGCGTACAGCGTGCGCCGGCCGTGCTCGTACGCGATGGTCAGACCCTCGGCGTCCGCGCTGAGGTGCTTCCCCGCGTCCGGGCTGACCGGTCCGGCCGCCTCACACTCTTCGGTCTGCTCGTTATAGACAGCCTTCTGGCCGAACTCACGGACCTTCTCCAGCAGTTCAGGCTTGCCGTGCTGCGGGATGCGCCAGACGCCGACATCCTCCTGGGCGGCGTACAGGTCGTTGGTGGTGCGGTCGAACACCATGCCCTCGAGCTGCGGCCGGTCGCCCGGGTCCTCGCAGGGCGACCACGTGGTCCCGTCGGTGAGCGTGAAGCTCGCCGGCAGATCGACATACCATACGGTTTGGTATGTCGTCTTCCCGCGGCCGTCCGGGACGAGCCGGAGGAACGCGACGCGGGTCTCGCTCCGCCGGGTCACCGCGACGACAGGCTGCCCGTTGATCGAGGTCGTCGCGAGACCGTACGCCGTCCGCTGATCCTGCACCTCTTCTCTGTCCTTGCTGAACACGAGCGGGGCGTTGGCGCTGGTCACGTCGGTGAGGCGGCCGTTCTTGATCGCGTACGTGCGGAGCTGGTCGCGGCCGCGGTCGGTGACGACGGCGAGGTTCCCGACGATGTCCACGTTGTTGAACCGGCCCGACTCCTGCCCCTCCTCCGGCGCAGGCGGCGTGGCGAACCGCTGCACCTGCTTGCCGGTGAGGTCGAAGACCGTCAGCCCGCCGTTCTTCAGCGTGCCGAGGACGACGCTGCGTCCGGGGTCCTTCTGATCGATCCAGATCGCGGGATCGTCCGCGTTCGCATTGCCGCCGGCCTCGTCGTCCCAGTTCGGAGCGGTCTCGGCGGCGGCGGTCACCCCCGTCAACTCTGTCACCCCAGTGGGCCCACTCGCGTACGCCGGGTGCACCCCGAGCGTCACAGTCAGCGCAGCCACGACTACCCCGGCGATCCGCATCTTCATTCTCCTCACGATCACGGCAGTAGCCGCACCCTGCCGGGTGCCGATGGCCTGGCGGGAAACAGTGGATTGCTGGCCGGAAACCGCCTTGCGCGCCGGATCGCCCAGCCATAGCGTAAGCATCATTCCTGCATGACACCCCTGACAGGTGAGGAGACTCGGATGGCCGCCTCCGCTCCGGCCCCAGTGGTCGGGACCGGTTCCCGTCCGGCCTCCGGCGCGATGATCTGGACCGCGCTCACGGTCGTGTACATCGTCTGGGGTTCGACGTACCTGGCGATCCGGGTGGTCGTGGACGCCGACATCCCGCCGATGCTGGGGATGGCGACGCGCTTCCTGACCGCGGCGGTACTGCTGGCGGCAGGCCTGGCCGTGAAGTCCGGGTGGAAGCGGCTGCGGATCACGCGCCAGGAGGCGGTCGGCGCGGCCACGGTCGGCGTACTGCTGCTTGCCTTTGGCAACGGTGCGGTGGCGATCGCGGAGCAGACCGTCCCGTCCGGGTTGGCGGCGCTGCTCGTCGCGGCGATCCCGTTGTGGCTGATGTTGCTGCGGGTGGGTGGCGGCGAGCGGCCGCGCGCGATGACGTGGATCGGTGTACTGATCGGGTTCGGCGGCGCGGCATTGCTGGCGTTGTCAGGTGGCAACACCAGCGCGAAGCCGTTGTCGGTCGCGATCCTCATGGTCGGCACGATCTGCTGGGCGATCGGTTCGCGGTTCGCACCGCGGCTCGGCCTGCCGCGGGATCCGCTGGTGACCGCGCTCTACGAGATGGTCTTCGGCGGTACGGCGATGGTGCTGCTCGGCGTACTGCGAGGCGAGCCCGGGCGGTTGCACCTCGACCGCGTGGACGGGTCGGGGTGGATCGCGCTGGGGTACCTGGTCGTGTTCGGCTCGCTGCTCGCGTACACGGCGTACTCGTATCTGCTGGCGAACGCGCCGATCTCGCTGGTCGGGACGTACGCGTACGTCAACCCGGCGGTGGCTGTGTTCCTGGGATGGCTGATCCTCAGCGAGAGCCTGACGTGGCAGATCCTGCTCGGCGGCGCGGTGATCATCGTCGGCGTCGCCCTCGTGGTCACGTCGGAGCGCCGGCGGAAGTGACGTAGTACGACCCCGGTACGAAGTGACGTAGTACAGAGCCGGATACAAGGAAAGACCCGGGCCCACGAGGGACCCGGGTCTCCCACCGCTGCCGATGCGCGCGGCAGCGGGTCTGACGCCGGTCGCACCGTGCCCCGAAAAAACACGGCACGAAACTCGGCAATGGTTCCAACGATATTCCGGCAGATCGTGCTATTGCCAATTCGGCGACCACCGAGCCCACCGAAACAATGTCCCGATTCACCGGGCATCCGTCACCCGCGCTGACTCAACGACGCACCACGGGCTCGGTTACGGGTGCTTCTGTTTCAACTTCCACTCGCTCTTCCGACCGTGCCGTTGCTGGTAAGTTGCCTGGTCAGCACGGGATTGATTGCTTTGTCAGGAAACTCATCACCGTCGACCTATGTGCCCGCCTGCGGCGAAAAAGTTGACGAAAAAGTTTGTAACCGGTGCTGCCAGGTGTCGTTAGCACTAAGACGAATCCGTCAAACCCGAAAGGAAACCTGGCATAATGCAGGTAACTCGCAAGATCGTCGCAGCTGCGGCAGTGGCGACCGTCGCCACCCTGGGCCTGGCCACCATGGTGAGCGCCAACGTTCTGGACGACGCGCAGAAGAAGGCTCAGGACACCGGCCTGGCCGACGCGGCATCGGCGGCCAGCAAGGGCTACGACATGGGCCACGCTCGCTGGTGGGGCGTCAAGAAGGACGGCTCCCTGGTCGCGATCGACCGCAACGACCTCGGTGCGGTCCAGGCCTGCCACAACTTCGGTGCCGGCACCGGCATCGGCGGCACCGTGCCGGCCGAGGACATCACCGGCATCGTTGGCTGGGGCAACGACGGCAACAGCATCACCGCCGTCAAGACCTGCGAGCAGAGCAACGAGCAGAACCGCAAGTGGTACAAGGCTGACGGCAACGGCGTTGTCTCGGTGAGCGACAACAAGGTCGGTCCGTGGCAGGTCTGCCACAACGAGATCGACGCCACGGGCATCGGCGGCACCGTGCCGCTGACGAACCCGACCGGCATCCTCGGCCTGGACAACGACGGCAACTCCGTCGACTCGCTCAAGACCTGCGAGCAGAGCAACGAGCAGAACAACTGACCCTCCCTGGTCAGTGATGCAGGACCCGAACCAGCCACCTCGGTGGGTTGACTGATTCGGAGCAACACGCAACAACCGCGGCGCCGGGAGCAAGCCTCACTCCTCCCGGCGCCGCTCTTTTGTTTCACCAAGCCGCGCCGTGAGTCGAGTCGTGGGGATCGGGCGAGCCGACGTCCCTCCCCCCGCCCTATCGCCGGACCTTCCCCACAGATCACTCACCAAGCCGCGCCGTGAGCCCGAGTCGTGGGGATCGGGCGAGCCGACGTCCCTCCCCCCGCCCTATCGCCGGACCTTCCCCACAGATCGCTCACCAAGCCGCGCCGTGAGCCCAAGTCGTGGGATTGGGCGAGCCGTGGCGACCTCGTTCACGACTCGGCGCGGCGGACACCCGCCAAACGCCACGAGTCGGCGGCAGAGCGGACGGACTGGGGCGGGAGCCGGATCGGCCCGGCGAACCCCAGCTCCCCGAGCGGCTCCGGTTGGCGAACGTCTCAGGGGTTAACCCCTGGCCTTGCCGGTTCACACGCTTCATACAGGCCGCTAACCGGCAAGTGGACGGGTTAACCCCTCCCGTGCCGGGCGACGCAGCTTGGTGGCCAGCGGTGGCTCGGACGTGTGCGCCGGTTCGTCAGCTCCGTCAGCTTCCCGTCCTGCGCGAGCTTGACGATCGCGGCGGTGCAGCACGAGTCGATCGATCACCACGGTCGCGGCCCACCACGAAGCAGTTCTACGCGCGGCAGCGCGCTGGTACGGCGGTAGCCGGAAAGGATTCGCTGACGATGAGTCGGAGGGTGGGTCGCAGCCGCGCGTAACGCCGCGCGGGCCGACCGCACCCGGGCGAGCTGGCCGGGTGGGTGGGAGCCGCGCGTAAGACCGTGCGGGCCGACCGCACCCGGGCGAGCTGGCCGGCTGGGCGGGAGCCGCGCGTAACACCACGCGCGCCGACCGCACCCGGGCGAGCTGTCCGTAGTACCTATCGCCCGGGTGACCGCAGTACCTAGAGGTGGCGGAGGTCTACGCAGGAGCCGTTGGGGAGGTTTCGGGTGAGGAGGGACCAGATGCCGGTGGCGGCTGCTTCTGGGGTGGTGAGGGAGCCGGAGCGCTTTAGCTCGTGGAAGCGGGACACGGATGGGAAGTCCGCCTCGGCTGTGGCGCGGATCTCGGACTGCATGGCGGTGTCGACCACGCCGGGAGCCACGGCGATGACGTAGGAGTTGGCGGGTTGCTCTTGGCCGACCGTGCGGACCCAGTGCTCTACGGCCGCCTTCCCCGCGTTGTAAGAGGACCAACCGGCGTACGCCGTCTTGGCAGCTCCGGAGGAGAGCAGGATCAGGTGGCGTTCGCACGTGAGGTGAGCGGACGCGCGGAGGAACGCGGCGCCGAGCACCTGCGGAGCGGCCGAGTTGAGCAGGACCGCACGGGTGTACGAGGACGGATCAGCAGAGGCCGCGGGGCCGATCGGGCTGATGGTGCCGGCGTTGTGGATGAAGATCGCGTGGTCGCCGTCGTACTCGGCCAGTTCCTTCGTGAAGTGCGCTTCGACAACGGCCCAGCCGGCGGGGTCCGAGAGGTCGGCCCGCAGGTGGTTCGGCGTACCGCCCCGGCGGGAGATGTCGATGACGCGGGCGTCCGGGATCGGCACCGCCGCGGCGAGGGCGGCGCCGATCCCGGCCGATGCGCCGGAGATCCAGACGAGCGCGCTCACTGGCGCCAAGCGCGGGCGACGCCGAGGAAGAGGTCGTTGGCTTCGGACTCGCCGATGGTGACGCGGACGCCGTCGCCGGGGAACGGGCGGACCGAGACGCCCTCGGCCTGCACAGCTTCGGCGAACTTGACGGTGTCCTCGCCCAGGTCGAGCCAGACGAAGTTCGTCTCCGACTCCGGCACGTCCCAGCCGGCGGCACGCAGCTCATCGACAACGCGGGTCCGCTCGGCGACCAGCGCGTCGACCCGCTCGAGGAGCTCCTCCTCGACAGCCAGGGACGCGATCGCCGCGGACTGTGCGACGTAGCTGACTCCGAACGGCAGCGCGCACTTGCGGATCGCGGCGACCACCGGCGGGTGGCCGATCGCGTACCCGACGCGGAAGCCGGCCAGACCGTACGCCTTCGAGAACGTCCGCATCACGACCACGTTCGGCCGGTCGCGGTACACCTCGACGCCGTCAACAACGTCGGTCTCGCGGACGAACTCGCGGTACGCCTCGTCCAGGACGACGAGCACGTTCGACGGTACGACGTCCAGGAACGCGAGCAGCTCGTCCCGGCGTACGACGGGGCCGGTCGGGTTGTTCGGCGTACAGACCAGCACGACCTTGGTGCGGTCGGTGATCGCGGCCTCCATCGCCTTGAAGTCGTGGCGGGCGTCGGCGGTCAGCGGCACCTGGACCGACGTGGCGCCGGTCAGCTGAACAGCGATCGGGTACGCCTCGAACGAGCGCCAGGCGTAGACGACCTCGTCACCCTCCGAGACCGTGGCCTGCAGCAGGTGGTACAGCAATGCGACCGATCCGGTCCCGACCGCGAGATCGCTGACCGGTACGCCGAACCGGGCCGAGAGCGCGTCGAGCAGCTCGACACAGCCCATGTCCGGGTAGCGGTTCATCTGGGCCGCAGCCTCGGTCGCGGCGGCGAGCACGCCCGGGAGCGGCGGGTACGGGTTCTCGTTGCTGGACAACTTGTACGTCGGCCGGCCGTCGGTGCGCGCCGGCGGACGGCCCGGCTTGTAAGCCGCGACGTCGTCCAGGCAGGCGCGAAAGCGAACCTCGTTGTCAGGGGTCATGCCCGCAGGTTAGTCCTTACCTCACGCCGGAACCACCCTCCTTCGAGCGACCTCGCGCACACCGTTTGACTCCGGGTACGTCGAGCCTCAAACTGACTGATTGTCGGACAATCAGGAGATCTGACACTGGATCTCATCGGGTCAGGGAGGGTGTTCATGGGGCAGCCACTGGGGTGGGGTCGTCGCTATCTGATGGTCCGGCCGGACCACTTCCGGATCGACTACGTGATCAACCCGTACATGTCGACCCAGGACCAGCCGGACCCGGCGCTGACGCTCAAGCAGTGGGACTCCCTGCGGCAGGCGATCGTGGACGCCGGCGGCGAGGTCGAAGTACTGGCGCAGCGCCAGGACTCCCCCGACATGGTGTACGCGATGAACCTCGGGCTGGCGGCCGCGGACGGGCGCGCGATGCTCTCGCACATGCGGTTCGAGCCGCGCCGCAAGGAGTCGCTGACCGCGGCCGAGTGGTTCACGGGGCACGGTTTCCAGCTGGACCGGACCGGCGGTGAAGGCGTCGGACCGCACTTCGAGTCCGGGGATGCGTTCGTGTTCGGCGACAGCCTGGTCGTCGGGTACGGTCCGCGCACCGAGGCCGACGCACTCAAGCACCTCGCGACCGGGTGGAACATCCGCGTCCGTGGGCTGCGGATCGCGCACGAGGGCATGTACCACCTGGACCTGCCGTTCTGCCCGGTGGACAGCACCCACGCGATGGTCTACCCGCCGGCGTTCGACACCGCCAGCCAGGCCGAACTAGCCGCCATCGTTCCCGACCCGATCGTGCTGACCGACGACGAGGCCTTCGCGTTCACCGCGAACTCCATCGTCGTGAACGAGACGATCATCATGCCCGCCTGCTCCCCACGCCTTCGCGCAATCTTCACCGACTTGGGCCTACGAGTAGTCGTCCTGGACCTCTCCGAGTTCCACAAGGGCGGCGGCTCGGCCCGCTGCCTGACCAACCCCCTGGACTTCCCCCTGGCCGACATCACCACCCCCGGCGGCGAACTACTCCTACCAGCCTGAGCGCGCGTCAGCAGCCGCCAGCCCAGCACGCATCGACTCCCGGACCGCCGGCTCCCAGGCGCCCGTGTTGGCGAGCGGGATCTCGGTCATGAACCGCCGCTCGGCCTCCGGGATCCGAGCGACGACGAGATCCGGGTCAGAGACGACGGTCGCGTAAATCGTCGGACCATCGGCGGAGAACAGGTCTGCGATGACCAGTCGTCCGTCGGCGGTCCGCATGACGTTGTCCGGATTGTCGTCCAGCGGTCCACACCAGGGCAGCTCTGCCTGGGCGCGCTCGTGAACGCGGTGCACCACGTCGACGAGATCGGCGACTTCCGGTGCTCGTGCAGCAATCGCGTCGTGGAACGCCGCGGCTTCGGCTTCAGGAACCGGCTGGAGTGGCTCCATCAGTTGGAGGTCGCCGCCGCCGGTCAGGCGGTGGTGGGCGAACAGTTGTGGGACCTGGCCGGTGTACGACGCCTCGCGGTAGAACGCGGCGACGTACGGACCGGCCGGGTCGAACGGGCTGATGCGCGCGACCGCCGTACCGTCCGGGGACAGGAGTGCTGTCGCCCAGTCGCCGACACCGCAGTGGGTCCACCCCGCCGCGAGAAGCCCCCCTTCTACTTGCCGGTGGTCCAGATCAGGTCGAGGGTGGCTGGGTCCCAGCCATAGCCTTGGATCCATTGGTCGGCTTTTTCTCTGCCTTGGGGACCGTAGATCTCGATGACGACCGAGATCGCCTCCGGGTTGGTCGGGTCGGTCTTGGACTTGGTGTAGGTGGCCTCGAAGCCGTCGCCGACGTACGGCAGCTGGCTGAGGATCGGGTACTTCTGCTTGAGCCTGGCCTGGGTCTCGTCGTACCGCCGACCCGCCTCGGCCTCGAGCTTCAGTTCCTCTCCGGGATTGTTCTTGGCCCATTCGCGACCCTCGGCGCTGTTGGCATAGAGGTACATCTTGACGGCCTGCCGATCGCCCTCGGCGGTGAACGTCATCGTGTAGCCCTCGAAGCCCCGGCGCTGACCCTCGAGCGTGTGCTGGCCGGCCTTCACCTTGATCTCACCGTTCGCGGGGATCTCGTGGCCGTCCAGCTTCAGCGTCAGGTCGTTCGGGATGGACTCCACGGTCAGGCTGGTCTGCGAGCCGCCGCGGAACAGCAGGATGCCGCCGACCAGCACGACGACGACCGCCAGCGCGACCACGCCGATAAACAACGGCCGCCGGTTCTCCTCCAGCATCAGCTGCACCCGTTCCTTTCCTCAGCTCTTCGGTACCGGCGCGCTCTTCAGCCGGTAGACAGTGAACTGCCCACCGACGCCGTACAGGTGACCGGCCTCCGGCACGTGATCGTGCAGCGAGCCGGACGCCGAGTTGTACCCGCCGCCGTCCTTGCCCCACGGACCGACGTACAGGTACGTGTGGCCGGGACCGTTCAGGATGTCACCCGGCTTCATCCCGCCCGGTGGCTCACCGTGCCACCAGTCGTACTTCCCCGAGGACTCCAGGTAGGTGCGCTGCACATCGGTGCCTACATTCGGGTACTTCGGGTCGGCGCCGCTCATGTGCATCACCGTCGCGACGAACCGGCCACAGTCACTGTACGGATCCTCGCCGCTGCCGCCGTCGTTGTACTTCGCCATCGCCTCGACGAACTCCGGCTTCGCGATGCTCGCGGCGACGCCGTCGTGACCGCTCTCCGGCCAGGCCAGGTTCTTCGCGACCGCGGCGATGTTGCCGCTGCCGGCGCCGCACCCGCTGGGGTCGTCGCCGCCGCCCTTGCCGGCGGCCGGAGCCGATCCGCCGAAGGTGTTCAGCACGTGCTCGGCGTTCGCCTTGCGCTCGGCGTACCGCGGGTTGTTCGGGTTCTCGTATCCTGCGAACCGCTCGAACTGGCCGCCGAACGCGACCGCGGCAGCGTCGACGCTGGTGGCGGCCTTGACCGCGTCACCGGCGGCCTTCTCCGACAGCGGCGGCTTGCCGAGGAGCTGTTTGTGCAGGAACTCCAGCTGGTAGGCCAGCGAGCCGATGACGTCGTCGCCGACCCCGGCATCGCGGGACGGGTTGATCATCTTGGACGCCGGCGTCCACTGGACGATGCCCCAGCCGCCCGAGTACCCGAGCACGTCCGCGGGCTTGGTCACCGTCCCGGGCGCCGTGCCCTGCTTGCGGCCGGGCTCGACGCTGGACTCGCTGATCATGTTGCCGACGATGCCGGCGGCCTGCTCCTTGGTGTATCCGTTCTGGACGAAGAAGTTGAACGCCTTCTGCTGGTTGTTCGCTCCGCTGAGGTCGCCGTTGAGGCAGGAGCAGCCGCTGTCGCCGGAGTCGGAGGTGTCGAGCTCGAACGGGTTCTTGTCCGGCTTCTGGGTCTCCCAATCCGCGGGATCGTCTTTCTTCTCGGCCTTGTTGACCCACATCTCCCAGTGGATGTGCGGGCCGACCAGCCCGGGCGCGACCTCGTCGCCGGTGCCGGAGGTGCCGATCACGTCGCCGCGCTTGACGTCGGCGTTCAGCGCCACGCTGATGGTCTTGAGGTACTTCGTCCGCGTCTCGACGTCCTCGCGCCGGATCCGGACCTCGCCGCCGTCGGCCTTGACGACCTTGCCGTCCTGCGAGGCGTAGACCTTGCTGCCCTCGTCGACCTTGAAGTCGTATCCCTGGTGCGGAGCGACGGACAGCGGGTCGGTCCAGTCGACGTCGATCTTCTGCGAGTCGGTCGGGTACGCGAACAGGCTCTGTTCCGTGGCCTGCTGAGCGCATTGCGCCTCGGCCGTGTCCATCCCGCCCAGGACACCGAGCAGCATCAGCAGGACGATCAGCAGCGGGAGCAGCAGGATCAGCCCGATCGCGCCGAGGATCGGCAGCACTTTGCTGTCTCCCACGTTGTGCTCCTCGCTCACTCGAGTGGACTCCCGCGCCGGTCCGCGAAGAGGGGCGGCCACTGGGGGAAATGCTGCCCGAAAACCGGGTCATCGTGTCGGAAGTTATCCACAGGCCGGCGGCTGGGGTGGTCCGCGAACCGGGTCGCGCGCGACAACGGACCGGGTCTGGACGAGAATCACACCATGTACGAACGGCTGCGGGTGGACCGCTCGACCACGGTGGACCGGGTGGTCGACGCGCTGCGCGCCGCGCTGTTCGCCGGCGACCTGGAGCCCGGTACGCCGCTGCGCGAGCAGCCGCTGGCCGAAGCGCTGGGGGTCGCCCGGAGCACGATCCGGGAAGCGATGACGATGCTGGTCACCGAAGGTCTCGCGGTCCGCGAGCCGAACAAGGGCGTCAGCGTCGCGATCCTGCACCCCGAGGCGGTGGCCGACATCTGCCGGGCACGGTTCGTGCTGGAGTCGGCCGGGATCCGGGCCTGGTTCGACGCGGACGAGGCAGCTCGGGAGCGGGTCCGGGAGGCGATGCGGGTGTTCGCCGCGACCGCTAAGGATGGCGCGGACCCGGAGGCCTTGACCGAGACCCACCTCGCGATCCACCGCAGTCTGGTCGCGTTGACCGGCAGCGAGCGGTTGATCGCCACCGCCGACTCGATCACCGGCGAGGCCCGGCTCGCGCTCGCACGGGTGGATGCCTTGCGGCAGGACGCGCGCCAACAGGTCGCGTCCCACCGCAAGCTGATCCGGCTGCTCGAGCGGGGCGAGCTCGACGAATGCGTCGACGAGCTCCGCCGTCACCTCGAAGGCGCCCAGGAATCTCTCCTGGAAGCCATCGCCATGCCGCCCAGCTGATCCCATCTGAGGGGTCAACCCCGCAGCTTGTGGGTTCGGCCCCCAGAATCTCGGGGCCTAACCCACCATCGCAGGGGTTGACCCCTCAGATGGGGGTGCGGGTCAGGCCAGACCGTCGGCGGTGACGGTGTAGGTGGTGGAGCCGACGCGGAGGCCGATCAGCCGGGCGTCCGGGTCCAGCGCCGCGACCTGTGGGTTGGCAGTGACGGTGCCGTCGAGCGCTACCTCGATGCCGAAGATGCCCTCCAGGACCAGGCTGACCCAGGCGCCGGACGACGAGCAGGACCAGTCGATCAGGTACGGGAACTGCGGCGGGGACTTGGCTGCTCCACCGGCCATCGCCGGCTGCGCCTCCTCCACGAAGTGCGCCTGACCGCACGGGCCCTGGTTCGCCGTCTTCGCCAGCCCAGGCAGCCAGTCGAGTAGTACGTCACCGCGGCCGAGCGCGAAGAGCGCACGCCCTGCATCCGCCGGCCACGCCGGATACGCACCGTTCCATTGGTGATCAGGGCGGACGCTGAACGCAGCATCAGCGTCGTACGGCGACAGGGCGCGCATCCACGTCGGCGTCTGCAGCTCCTCCTGGAAGAACGACACCATCTCGGCGCACTGCGACTCGGACAGGTCGTCCGGCATCGTCGTAGCGATGAGGTTGAAGTCGTAGCAGTGCCGCACCGGTACCAGTGATCCGTCTGGTTGCCGGGCGTGCCAGAAGCCCTTGCCCTCGACGTACAACTCGTTGACGTGGCCGGCCTGTGCCGACGCCTCCTTGCGCAGCAATGCGGCGCGATCGGAGTCCCCCGACCGGTCTGCGATCTCAGCCGCGACCCGCATGCACCAGACGTTCGCAGCGTTGAAGCTGGCGACCTCGTGCACGTAGCTGCTCACGCACTCCATCAGGTTGTCGATGCCGCCGTAGTCCGCCAGCGCGTGCTCGCCGCGCAGACCACGCCAGGCGGTCGCCCAGTCGTGCACATGCTCCCCGACAGCCTTCGGACCGACCGTAGCGTCGAGGAACGTCTCGTCACCGGTGAAGCGGACGTAGTCGCGCACGAGTCTGGTCATGGCGAAGTCGTTGACCGAGTACCAGTAGCCAACCGGTCCGCCGGTCAGCCACTCGGTGCCGAAGTGCTTGTGGGTGTCGAGGCCGATCCAGTGCTCGATGTGTTTGCGCATCGGCTCCGGGTCCAGCAGCGCATGCGTCAACGACGACAAGCTGTAGTCCCAGATGAACGTCGTGGTCTGCCAGTACCTCGGCATCAACGTGTCGTAGGTCCGGCCGAGCACGCTGGCCGGGTTGTCCCTCCGGAACCAGATGACGCCCAGCACGCCCCACCAGTACAGCTTCTGCAGCGCCTCGTTCGACGTCTCCAGCACAGGCAAGGACCCGCTGAAGCCCTGGCTGGACGGGTCGAAAGCGTCGGCAATCGCCACATCCCACATGCTCTCCGCCACTGCAATCACCGCAGGTACGTCGGCCACACAGACGTCAAAGTGCTCCGCAGCTTCTTCCAACGACCCCGCCAGCACGTGCACATACGACAGACTCCCGCGCCCTGCCTCATCCAGAACCAGGCTCGTCTCGAGCATCCCCCTGTCCACAGTGCTGGGCACATCGAGGCCTTGCAGGCTCACAGCCGATCGGGACTCACCAGTGCCGACAACCCGACCGTCGACAGCTGACAGCGTGTTGGGCTCCGACGGCGGCTCCGGGCGCAACCATCCAGTCGACGAGCGAGTCGCCGTGCTCTCCAGTGCGAACCCCAGTTGGACCGTCCGGCCCGGTGCGCCAGACACCTCCACGTGTACGACGACGGCTGGGCGGCCCGGGGCGCAGGCCGTAGTGGTGCGGACGTGCAGGCCGTCGACGGTGGTGGAGCGAACGACGCAGTCCGGGCGCCACACGACCTCAACGGTTCCGCCGTACGAGCGTGCCAGCCGGCCGTCGACGTACAGCTGAGCGGTGATCGTGTCGCCGTGCGAGTACGGCGGGAAGTTCACGCTGCGGATCGCGACGACATCGTGGTCGACCTGCGCCGTACCCAGGAAGTTCGTCAGCCCGGGCGGGTTGAACATGTCGTCGTACGTGTGGGTGAGGACATCGCTGGCCAGGTCGGCACTGCGAGGAATCATGAGGGGTCGGCCCAATCGGTGTTCGGGAGCAGGGGGTACCAGTCCGGGCGCGCCGGATCGCGGTCGTACGGATAGGGACCGAGCTCGCGGAACAGTTCGGCGTACTCCGCCAGCTTGTCGCGGTCCAGCTCGACGCCGAGCCCGGGCCCGTCCGGTACGGCGATCGCGCCGTCGACGTACGGACGCTTGCCGCCGGCAATGATGTCGTCGCACAGGTGGTGGTAGTGCGCATCCGCGGCGAACGAGAGGTTCGGTACGACGGCGCCGAGGTGCAGCATCGTCGCCAGCTGGATGCCCAACTCGCCCGAGGAGTGCACGGCCACGCCCAGCTGGAAGGTCTCGCAGACACCGGCCGCCTTGATGCACGGCCGGATCCCGCCCCAGAACGTGGTGTCGAGCAGGATCACGTCGACCGCTGGATCACGCACGTTGGCCGCGAGCTGCTCGAAGTTCACGACGACCGTGTTGGTGGCGAGCGGGATCGGCGTGTTCTCGCGGACGCGGCGCATCCCGTTCAGGCCCCAGGTCGGGTCCTCGAGGTAGTCGTTGTCGAGGTCCTCGATACCGCGCGCGAACCGGATCGCCTCCTCGACACTGAACGCTCCGTTCGGGTCGAACCGGACACGATGGCCCGGAAACGCCTCGGCCAGCGCGCGGAAGCACTCGCGCTCGTAGTCGGGCGGGAAGACGCCGCCCTTGAGCTTGTGCACGCTGAACCCGTGCTCGTCGACAAGCGCGCGAGCATGCTCCACCAGTTGAGACGCGGTCCGGATCTCGCCGGTGCCGTCGTCGTTCGGGTGCCGGAAGAACAGGTAGCTCGCGAACGGCACGACGTCCCGCACCTTGCCGCCGAGCAGCTCGTGCACCGGTACGCCGAGCTCGCGACCCTGCAGATCCAGGCAGGCGAATTCGATTGCTGCGAGCAACTGAGTGCGGTTGTTGTACAGGCTCGCGGTCGGGTTGGCGAGCATCCAGCGCAACGCCTCGGTGCGTGCCGGGTCGTGCCCGAGCAGGTACGGCTTCAACCCGGCGACGGCGGCCTCCGCACTCTGCCCGCCGCCGCCCATCTCGCCCAGGCCGATCAGCCCATTGTCGGCCTCGACCTCCACCACGGTCCGTACGAAGCGTCCCCAGTGCGCCCCGTTGCTGTGCCGTAGCGGTGCCTCGAGTGGGACGGTGACCGTGGTGGCGCGGATATCGACGATCTTCACTTCGCGTCCTCCGGCAGTACGACGGCCAGCCCGGCGGTCAGCCCGCCGTCGACCTTCACATCCGCGCCGGTCACGAACGACGCGGCCGGTGAGGACAGAAAGTAGATGACCTCGGCAACTTCTCCTGGTGTCGCCACCCGGCCGAGCGGATGCGACCGGCCCCATTCGGCGACCACTTCGTCCGTCGACCGCCCACCGCCGAACTGCGCAGCGGATGTCCGCAGCATCGGCGTGTCCACAGAGCCGGGGCAGACCGCGTTCGCCCGGATACCGTCCGCCGCGTGATCCACGGCCATCGCCCGGACGAGGCTGAGCAAGGCGCCCTTACCCATCGAGTACGCCGCGACGCTCGTCTGCGCGGCGTACGCCTGGACGGACGAGACCACGACGACACTGCCACCGCGTGGCAGCTTGGGTACGAACGCCTGGCACGCGAAGAACACGCCGCCGACGTTGATCGCCATCACCTCGTCGTACACGGAGCCCGGCGTGTCTACGACGGTTCCGTACCGCTGGACTCCCGCGGCACAGACCAGCGCATCGACGGGTCCGGCCTCGGTGGCGATCGCGGCGAGAGCCGCGCGGTCGGCAACGTCCACGGCGCGTCCGGTCACGAGCTCACCGAGCTCGGCCTCCAGGGCGGCGAGCGCGGCGGCATCCCGATCGAGGGCGACCACCCGATCCCCCGCGGCGACGAACCGCTCGACTGCACCTCGTCCGATCCCGGCGGCTCCCCCCGTGACCACGACTGTGCGACCACCCCCCACCCCGCCGCCGGAGGCGGCGTTCTGTCCGCCCGAGGCGGCATTCGACTGCTGCGGCATATGGTTCCTTTCAGAACTGACCCAGGGCGAGGCCCCGGGAGAAGAAGCGTTGGGCGGCGAGGAACAAGATCACGGTCGGGAGCGAGACGAGCAGACCGCCGGCAAGCACAGTCGGCAACGAAGCACCGCCGTACGTGCTCTGCAGGCCGGTCAGCGCCGGCATGATCGGTCGGACCGAGTCGGACTGCGAGAGCGTGAGGCCGAGCAGCAGGTCGTTCCAGACGAAGGTCGCCTGCAGGATGAAGATCGCGGCCAGCGCGGACCCCGCCATCGGCAGGTAGATGCTGCGGAAGATCCGGAACAGCCCTCCGCCGTCGACCACCGCTGCCTCGAACACGCTCCGCGCGATCCCGGTGAAGAAGTTGCGCATCACGAACGCCGAGAACGGCACGCTGATCGCGGTGTACACGATGATCATCCCGACCCGCGTGTCGTACAGCCCGGAGTTCGCGTATCCGGAGAACAGCGGCATCAGGATCATCTGCAGCGGGAAGATCGTCCCGCCGAAGATGAACACGAACCACAGGAACCCACGCTTCAACCGCAGTACGACGATCGCGTAGCCGGCGGCCGCGCCGATCAGCACCGCGAGCACCGGCGCGATCACGCTGTACATCGTGGTCGCGACCAACGTGTCGCCGAGCGCGGCCTTGCTCCACGCGTCACCGAAGTTCGAGAACAGCGAGAAGCCGGCCGGCTTCCAGACCGTCTTCGCGTCGTACCCGTCGACGGACTTCGACGCGTTGACGACCAGCAGGTACACCGGCGCGAGCCAGATCAGGCCCAGCACCATCAGGAACGCTGTCTTAACCCTGCTCACGGGCGTCCCCCAACTGGTAGCGCAGGTACAGGATCGACGCGGCGAACGTGACCAGGCTGAGGAACAGCGCGATCGCCGCACCCTGGCCGTAGTCGTTCAGCACAAAGGTCTCCTTGTACATGGACAGCGCCAGCGTCTCGGACGACGTACCGGGCCCGCCCTGCGTCATCACCCACACCACATCGAACGTCTTCAGGCTGCCGACGATCGACAGCCCGATGACCACTGTCGTGATCGGCCGGAGCTGCGGCCAGAGGTGGTGGCGGAAGAGACTGAACCCCTCCGCACCGTCCAGCCGCGCAGCCTCCAGCGGCTCACCGGGGATGGACTGCAAACCGACCACGAACAGCAACGCATTCACGCCGGCCGCCTGCCAGGTGACCGCGACGATCATCATCAGCGTGTTGCCAGGACCTGCCTGCAACCAGCCCGTGTGGGCACCCGGTAGCCCGAAGAAGCCGAGTGCCTGGCCCAGTGCACCGTCCGGCTGCAGTACGAAGCCCCAGATGACACCGACAGCCACACCAGAGATCGCGTACGGCAGCAGGAACGGCAACCGCAGCCACGTGCCCCATTTGTGCCCATAGGTCAGTACTGCGATCAGCAGCCCGAGCACGACTGGCAGAGTCACCATGCCGACGACCCACAGCAGCGTGTTGACGAGCGCCCCGGTCAGATCGGGGTCGCTGAACATCGCCTTGTAGTTCGCCAGCCCGGTCCACACCGGCGACGCCAGCCCGTCGTACTGCGTGAAGCTGACGTACGTCGTCCACAGGAACGGCAGGTAGAGCAGCAGTGCGACCACGCCGGCAGCCGGTAGCCCGAACAGTGGCGCCATGCGGGCCCCGGTCCGGTCCGGGCGCTGAGTCCTCGCCCGGACCTTCACCGGTGGCCGTTCGATCGTGGAAGTCACTTCTGCTTGGCCCAGTACGCGTCCGCCTCGGCCTGGATCTTCTGCAGGCCCGGCATCGGGTCACCCGGCTTGGTCACGAACGCGCCGAACACCTCGAGCGCCTTGTTCGCGACAGGTACGGGCGTCGCCTCGAACCACCGGTTGATCAGCCGGTAGCCGTCACCGCCGACGTCCTTGTTCAGCGCCGCCAGGCTCGGGTCCTTGACCTCGGCCTTCGGGTTGAACGACAGGTCGCCGCGGGAGTTCGCCCACGCGGTCTGCGCCTGCGGCGTGACCCACCAGTCGGTCCACTTCTTCACCGTCGACGCGTGGTCGCTGGCCGCGGCCGAGCAGACCGGACCCGTCTCGAAGATCATCGAGGTCTTCGGCAGAGCGGGATTCACGTTCGGGATCACGAAGAAGTCGTAGTCGGTGCCGGCCTTCATCTTCAGCGTGTTCAGGTTGCCGCTGAACCAGGTGCCGAAGTTGATCATCGCGACGTCGCCGTTCTTCAGCTGCGCCTGCGGCTCGGTCTTCGAGCCCGGGTCGCTGAAGTAGCCGGCGTCGATCATCTTCTTCCACTCGTTCATCACCTCGACCACGCCGGGGTCGGTGTACTTCGCCTTGCCGGCGGCGAGCGCGTCGTACAGGTCGGGGTCCTTGCCCGCGAGCAGCGTCTCGAACCAGACGAACGAGAACAGGATGTTGGTCTGGTAGAACGGCTTCACGCCGATCGCCTTCAACTTGTCGGCATCCTTGAGCATGTCCGCCCAGGACTTCGGCGTGTCGGTGATGCCGGCCTTCTTGAAGACGGCCTTGTTGTAGTACATCACCCAGTAGCCCGCGTTCAGCGGCACGCAGTACTGCTTGTCGCCGTAGGTGAAGTACTGCTTGAGCTGCTCGGGAATGTTGCCATCGGCAATCGCCTTGGTCCACTGGTCGGTGGTGTCGGCGACGAGCTTCTGGTCCACCAGATCCTGAAGCTCCTTGCCGGTGTGCCAGGTGAACAGGTCCGCCTTCTCCTTGGTCCGGAACGACGACCGGATGAAGGCGGTGTACGTGTTCGAGTCGGAGTACCCGACCGGCTGCATGCCGACGCCGATGTCCTTCTTGCTGGCCGCGCCGACCTGGGTGAAGGCGTCCTTCCAGCCACCCTTGTCGTTGTAAAACTTCAGCGAGTCGACCGGCTTGTCCTCGCCCTTCTTCGGGGCGGCCGCTCCGCCACCTCCACAGGCGGACAGCGCGAGCGCGCCGGCGATCACCAGGGCAGCCAGCGCCTTCCGGTTGGTCTTGCGTTGCATTGGTGCGTCCTTCCAGCTCAGGGGTGCTGAAGTCGGTCATTGATGACGGTCAGTACGCCGTCAAGGTGTTCGCGGGTGAGTAGCTCGGCGAGATCTGAGTCGCCGGAGCGAACCGCTTCGTAGATCGCGCGGTGCTCGTCCAGGTCGGCCTGCCGGTCGCCGTGGATGTGCAGGATCTCCAGTTGCTCCCGTGCGTTAACGACGGTCACCGACTCGACCACCTCGGCCAGAGTCGCGTTGCCGGACGCCTGGGCCAGCGAGCGGTGGAAGTCCATGTTCACCTCGGCCAACCGGGCATGGTCGCCGGATGCGATCAGCTCAGCCGCAGTGGCCAGGTCCTGCTCCATCTGCTCGAGTGCGGCCGCGCCACGCGTCGCCGCGGCCAGTGCGGCAACAGGTGGCTCGATCAGCGCGCGAGCCTGCAGTAGCTCGACCAACCGGTCGGCACTGGGCGCGAGCGCCAGAGGGTTGGCCAGCACAAGTCGGCCCACGTTCGGACCGACGTACACACCGGAGCCGTGGCGGAGCTCCACTGCGCCGGTCGCCTCCAGTCGGCGGAGCGCCTCCCGGACGGTGGGTACGGCGACCTTGAACCGCTCGGCCAGCGACCGGACGGACTCGAACTGGTCACCGACCGACAGCTTCCGGTCGGCGATCAGCGAGAGCATTGACGTCGCCAGATCATCCAGGAGACTGCGGCGTACGACGCCACCCGGAGTGCTCACTTGGCGGCCACCAGCGTCACGGCCAGGAACCGCGGCCGGTAGATGCTCACGTCGCCGTACAGGTCGTCGCTGACGAGGCTGTTGACGTTGTAGCTCACCAGGAGCTCGTTGCCGCGGCGCAGGTCCGGGTGCTCGTGCGAGTTGTACGTGATGATGTTCCCACCCGTCTCCGGCGTCTGGTACAGCTCGACCGGCTTCACCCACGGACCGGTCGGCGAGCAGGAGAAGTACCCGACGACACGCTTGCTGAACAGCTCCTTGGTGTCGTGCGTGACCAGCAGGTAGCCGTCCTTGAAGCTGGTGACGCTGTGCTCGTTGGCCACCCCCTCGAGCACGCGTGCCGAGGCGCTCTCGTCGGATGACCAGCCGGAGCCGGTCCAGTACTCCCACGGCTTCGCCGTCAGGTCATCACCACGGACGCGAGCGACGTGCTGGTACTTCGAGGCGCCCAGGTCCTCGACCCCGTAGATGTAGGTGTAGCCGCGATCGCGCAGCAACCAAGCCGACCACTGCACATTCGCCGCCGAAGGCAGTGGCGTAAGGGATTCGAGCTTCAAGGTCTTGCTGTCGAAACGGGCGAGGTAGTTGCTGGCCCAGTGCCAGTCCCACTGACCGGTGCCGGTCTTCACGAAGCGCAGCGCGACCACATCGAGGTCTCGGCCCGCGTGGCTGGTCTGCGCGGCACCGACCCAGTACCAGCCGTCGGACGGCGGCGGGATGAGCGCCGTCGGGTTGGTCGACGTACCGCCGGTGACCGTCTTCAGGCTCTCGCCCTGCTGGATCACGAACGAGTTGTTGATGAACGGCGCGGTCGTCGGGCGACTGCCGTCGGGGTTCACCGGTCCGAGGAACGTGTCGGAGAAGATCCACGCCGTCCGTCCACCGGGGAGCGCGACGGAGTACGTGCTGTCCGCTCCGGTCCATCCCTTCCCGGTGTTGCTGTAGGCGTTCAGGAGCTGCTCGGGCGCGGCGTGCGGGGTCGTCCGGGCGGTCCAGTTCGTGCTCACCGCGCTGCAGCTCGACGGGGTGGCGGGGGCGGCGGAGGCGGCAGGCATACCGAGGCCCGCTGCCGTGAGAGACAACGCGACAACTGCTACCAGGGGGCGCGACATGAAAATGATCAGATCACTTGGTCATTTTCGCTGTCAAGACCCAGGGTTGGATCAGGGTGTGTACCGAGCGTGGTTGCTACCGCGTGGATGGGAGGATCGACGCCATGAAGAACTTGATCATCAGGCTGCTGGCCAACGCGGTCGCGCTGGCAGTGGCAAGCTGGCTCGTGGCCGGCATCACCCTGCAGGGTGCGACCACCGGCAAGCGCGTGCTCACGCTGCTGATCGTCGCCGCGATCTTCGGTGTCGTGAACGCGATCGTGAAGCCCGTGGTGAAGGTGCTGTCGTTCCCGCTGCTGATCCTCACGCTCGGTCTGCTGACCTTCGTGATCAATGCGCTGATGCTGTGGCTGACGTCCTGGATCACCGGCAAGCTCGACGTCCAGTTCCACGTGAACGGCTTCTGGTCCGCGCTGTTCGGCGCGCTGATCATCACGATCGTCGGCATGATCATCAACGTCGTTCTGCCGGAGAAGGCCGAAGTCCACTAGTGCGGCACGTGGAGATCGTCTGCACGGGGAACATCTGCCGGTCACCGATGGCCGAGGTGGTCCTGCGGGCCAAGCTCGCCGACGCCGGGATCGACGACGTGGAGGTGACCAGCTCAGGCACCGGCGGCTGGCACGTCGGCGACCCGATGGACCCACGCGCCGCAGCCGCACTGCGCCGGCGCGGGTACGACGGCAGCGCGCACCGGGCTCGCCGGTTCGAGCGGGCCGCGGATCTCACCCTCGCGATGGACTCGGGGCATGTCGCCGAGCTGAGCCGCCGGGGTACGACGGCGCAGCTGTTCGCGGCGGACGACGTACCGGATCCGTACTACGGCGAGGACGACGGCTTCGACGTGGTCCTCGAACAGATCGAGAAGGCGGCCGACCAGTGGGTCGGCCGCCTCAGCCACTAGGCCTGGCCGATCCCCGACTTCAGGCTGACGAACCAGTCGACCGTCGGGTCGAACTCCTTGCCGCCGGCGATCCGCGGGAACTCGATCGCGCGCAGCTCGTCGCCGCGCTCCTCGTCGTGACCGACCACGCCGCTCTCACCGCGGAGCGCGGCGTCGACCGCGTAGTCGGTGCACTCCTTGATCAGCGCGAGGTCGCGGTCGTTGGACGCGGCCGAGCGGCTGAAGTACCCGCTCTTCTGCACCATGGTCTTCTCGGCACCGATTCGCTCCGCGAACTGCTTCGCGAACCACGCGCCCGGGTTGATCGTGTCCAGCTTCACGTGCCCGAACGGGTCCCGCGGGACGTCCTCACCGCGGGCCTCCAGCTCGGCCACGATCGACGGCACGCCGGCGCCCTCGGACAGGAAGATGTTCACGCAGTCCTCGGAGTCCATCACCTTGCGCAGCCGCTCGGCCTCGGCGTCCAGGTCGATCGTTGCCTCTGGCACATACACGGCGTGCACCGACCAACCGGCCTTGTCCAGGCCGATGCCGGGGTTCCACTCCTGCTCGTCGACCCACTGCTGGTACTCCCGAGCCGTTGCCGCGGTCAACCATCCGCAGTTCCGCCCCATCACCTCGTGGACGATCAGCATCCGCGGGTTCGAGCTGTGCTCGGCGATGATGTTGCGGGCGAACAGCGCGCCCTGCTCGGCCGCGGTCCACGCGCCCAGGCTCTGCCGGATCGGGATCACGTCGTTGTCGATGGTCTTCGGCAGACCGACCACGGTCAGGTCGTAGTCGTGCTCGTGCAGGTACGCCGCGAGGTCGGCGGCCGTGGTGTTGGTGTCGTCACCGCCGATGGTGTGCAGTACGTCGACACCGTCCGCGACCAGCCGCTCGGCGGCGACCTGGAGGGCGTTCTGCCCGTCCTGGATCAGGCCGCGCTTGACCAGGTCCGCGGTGTTGGTCAGCTTGACCCGGCTGTTGCCGATCGGGCTGCCGCCGAACTTGTGCAGCAGCGAGGCCTTCTCCCGCACCTCCGGCGTCACGTCGAGGAACCGGCCGCTGAGCAGACCGTGGTATCCGTTCAGGTAGGCGATGATCTCCACGTCGGGCGCTACCTCGGTGTAGCGCTCGATCAGCCCGCCGACGGCGGACGACAGGCAGGGCGCAAGCCCGCCGGCGGTGAGCAGGGCAACTCTGCGGACAGACTTGTCGGCAGCCATGGGCCAGGGTCCTTCCGGGGAACGTCGCTGTGAAGTCGGCACCAGACTAGTGATGCAGACCACTCCCGACGGTGGTTGGGGTTCACCCAGCGGACAAGGGCACGCTGCGTGGCGGGACCGGGGTCGAGACGATGAACGAGCTCGTGGTCTGGCCGTGCACCAGGAACTTGTCCAGAACGTCCTCGAGCGCAGCGATCTCGGCGACCTGGACCCGCATCAGGAAGCAGTCCTCACCGGAGATCCGGTGGCACTCGACGACTTCCGGCGTACGACCGGCGAGCTCGATGATCTTCGGGATCTGGTTCGGCCCGGGGCGTAGCCGGACCCAGGCGGCGACCGGGCGGCCGAGCGCTGCCGGGTCGATGTCGACGCGGTACCCGCGGATCACGCCCGACTCCTCCAGCCGCGCGACCCGCTCCCGCACGGTCGGCGTGGAGACGCCGAGCCGGCGCGCCAGCTCGGTGGTCCGCAGCCGCGGATCGGCGATCAGCTCGTCCAGGATGCGGGTATTGAGCTCATCCGGCATCTGGCTTCTCGTTTCGGTAAGCAAAACCGCCTCCTAGGCTCCGATCTGCCATAGAAACTCGCAGACTCCGTTCCTACTGTAGTGACCGTGACAACCATCGCAGAAGCCCCGCCCCGCGCCGGACTCGCCACCGGCGCCGCTGCCGTGACCGTCGTCCTGTGGGCCTCGTCCTTCGTCGCCATCCGGCATGTCGGCACCGAGATCTCAGCCGGCGCCCTGTCGCTGGCCCGGCTCGGGCTCGGCAGCATCTTCCTCGGCGCACTGCTCTTCACCCGCCGCACGCCCGCCGTACGCCGATGGCCTTCCCAGCGCGACTGGCTGCCGCTGATCGCCTGCGGGGTGCTGTGGTTCGGCGTCTACAACATCGCCCTCAACGAGGCCGAACGGCGGCTCGACGCCGGTACGTCGGCCATGCTCGTCCACATCGCCCCGCTGCTGATCGCCGTACTCGCGGGCCTGGGTCTCGGTGAAGGCTTCCCGCGGCAGCTGGTGATCGGCAGCCTGGTCGCGTTCGCGGGCATCGTCATCATCGGTACGTCGACCTCCAGCGGCCGCGCCGAGACCTGGGGCGTCGTGCTCTGCGTCGTCGCTGCGATCTCGTACGCCGTCGGTGTGGTCACGCAGAAGCCGCTGCTGAGCAGACTGCCCGCCGCTGAGGTCACCTGGCTCGCCTGCACGATCGGTGCTGTCGTTTGCCTGCCCTTCGCCCCCACGCTGGTCGATGAGCTCCGCACTGCTGACGCATCGACGATCTGGTGGGTCGTGTACCTGGCCGCCTTCCCCACCGCGCTCGGCTTCACCACCTGGGCCTTCGCGCTCCGCCGTACCAGTGCGGGACGCATGGGCGTCACGGTGTACGCCGTACCGGTTGTGGCGATCGTGCTGGGCTGGCTGTTCCTGGGCGAGACCCCTGCCGTGCTTGCGCTGGCCGGCGGGGCGCTGTGCCTGACTGGAGTCGCAATCTCTCGGAGGAGTGCATGAAATTCGGAGTGTTCGTACCGCAGGGCTGGCGGATGGATCTGATCGAGCTGGAGGACCCGGTCGAGCAGTGGGAAGCCATGACCGCAGTGGCCAAGGCAGCGGACGCAGGTCCGTGGGACTCGATCTGGCTCTTCGATCACTTCCACACCGTTCCTGAGCCCGTCCGCGAGACCGTCTTCGAGATGTGGACCACGACAGCGGCTCTGGCACGGGACACCTCGCGGGTGAACCTGGGCCAACTGGTCGGCTGCAACGGTTACCGCAACCCCGCACTGGTCGCCAAGATGGCAGCCACTGTGGACGTCGCGAGCCACGGGCGCATGTACGCCGGACTGGGCGCGGGCTGGTCGGAGCACGAGTGGAAGGCGTACGGGTACCCGTGGACGAGCCAGAAGGAGCGGATGGGCTCGTTCGTCGAGTCGATCGAGCTGATCCATCGGCTGTGGACCGAGGACGACGTGGTGTTCGAGGGGCAATACCACTCGGTCGACAAGCCGTACGTCGAACCGCGGCGCAAACCCAAGCTTTGGATCGGCGGAGGCGGTGAACGCGTCACATTGCGACTAGTTGCAAAGTACGGCGACGCCTGCAACTTCGGCACCGGACGCGTCGAGGTCATCAAGCACAAGCTCGCGATCCTCCGGCAGCACTGTGAGGAGGTCGGCCGCGACTACGACGAGATCATCAAGTCGACCAGCCTGAACGTGTTCCCGATCGAGTCCGGCGCCGACCCGGAAATTGCGACAGCCAAGGCCCGCGGGCGGTACAGCCTGGAGGAGTTCCTGGAGATCGGCTCCGGCGGCACGTCCCACGTGCTGGCGGATGTGATCACGACCAAGGAGCTCAGCGAGCACATCGAGCAGCTGGCCGAGGCAGGGGTCGACTACGTGATCTCGTACATCCCCGGCGTCGCATACGACCACGAGCCGATGCAGCGCTACGCCGAGGACGTCGTACAAGAGTTCAGCTGAGCGCAGTCCGCAGCTGCTGGTGGATGCCGTCGTACGCCGTGACCGGTGGGAGCAGTCGCTTCGGGACCTTGGTGACCACGCTGTAGTTGGCGTCCACTACGTTGGCCAGCGGGACCTCACTGACTTGGCTCAGCAGCTGGTACGCGTCCAGCTTGTCCAGGCCGTAGAGCGAGCCGAGCCAGTTGACCATGTCGACCTGGCCGGCACGCCACGCGTCCTCGAGCGGCCGGGCCGAGCCGATGACCGCGAGGTACTCGTCGTTCTCCAGCCGCGGCCAGACCGGTCCGGGTGTCTTGAGCAGGTCGACGATCAGTACGACGTTCATCGCGCCCTCGACCGCCGTACCGCAGGACTCGCCCTCGCCCTGGCGGTAGTGACCGTCACCGACCGAGAACAGCGCACCCTCGACGTTGACCCTCAGGTAGCAGGTCGCCCCTGCGCGCATCTCCGGCGTGTCCATGTTGCCGCCGAACATGTCCGGCACCAGCGCTGACCGGACCTCCCCAGCGGCCGGCGCCACGCCGACCGTGCCCAGCATCGGCTCCAGCGGCAGGGCGACCTCGAAGTCACTGCCCTGCGCCTGGAACCCGACGGTCCGGTTCGCGGTGTCCACCTCGTAGATCCAAGTCCGCTCCGGCAGCGGGTCCTGCAGCGTGGCGGTCCGGTCGGTACTCGTCAGGCCACCGAAGAACGGGATGGTCGCCGACGCGCCCCAGCTCCGGGCCGGCGTCAGCTCGACGAAGTGCAGCGCCAGGGTGTCCCCCGGCTCGGCGCCCTCGACGTAGAACGGCCCGGTCTGCGGATTGACGAACGGCATGTTCAGCGAGGCGCTCGCCAGGTCCGTCGTACTGCGGAGGCTGCCGGCGAACGCGTCCTCGGTCCACAACCGGAGGGCGGTGCCGGGCTTGACCCGGCGTACGGGCGGCGCGCCGCCGAAGGTCCAGGCGAGTTCGGCGGGCTCGGGCGTGAATTCGAGAAGGTCCACAGCTGGCAACCTAAGGTGTCCTGGAGGTGTTGTGCGAGCGATCAGCGGGTTCTCAGGCGATTCTCACAGAAGCGACTTACTCTCGGTTTCGGAACTTCGAGTGGAGCGGGGCAGACGATGCGAGTACTGGTGGTGGACGACGACCGTGCGGTCCGGGACTCGCTGCGCCGTTCGCTGGAGTTCAACGACTTCGAGGTGGTGACCGCGTCCGACGGCGCCGAGGCGCTCGCGGTGATCGGCAACGTCGAGCCGGACGTCGTGGTGATGGACGTGATGATGCCGCGGCTGGACGGGCTCGAGACCACCAAGGCCTTGCGGGCCGCGGGCAACAATGTGCCGATCCTGGTGCTGACCGCGCGGGACGCGGTCGCGGACCGGGTGGACGGCCTGGACGCCGGCGGCGACGATTACCTGACCAAGCCGTTCGCGCTCGAGGAGCTGCTGGCCCGGCTGCGCGCACTGCTGCGCCGCAGCAGCACGCCCGGCGAGGGCGGCCAGCGCGGCGAAGTGCTGCAGTACGCCGACCTCGTGGTCGACGTCGACGCGCACGAGGTGCACCGGGGCGACGTCGCCATGCAGCTCACCCGGACCGAGTTCTCGTTGCTCGAGCTGCTGATCCGCAACCCGCGCCGGGTGCTCGAGCGCGCGGTCATCCTGGACGCGGTCTGGGGCTACGACTTCCCCACGACGGCGAACTCGCTCGAGGTCTACATCGGCTATCTGCGCCGTAAGACCGAGGTCAACGGCCTGCCCCGCCTGATCCACACCGTCCGCGGCATCGGGTACGTGCTGAGGGATACCCCACCGTGAGTCAGCAACACCCCGACGACTTCCCGTCGTACGCCGGACGACCGCAGCAACCGCAACGCGAACCGCAACAGCCCGCGCCGCCCGCTGCCAATGGCAACGGAAACCGGGTTGCGGCGACGGCTGCCCGCACCCAGACCTGGTGGAACGAGACCCTCCACAAACTCAGCCTGCACGCACGCGTGACGCTGCTCGCCGCCGTTGCGGTCGGGCTGGCGGTAGCGATCGTCAGCGTCGCGGCGTACATCACTGTGCGCCAGCAGATGTACCAGAACCTCGACAACAGCCTGACCCAGCGAGCCGTCGCGGCCGCGAAGAAGGGCGTTCTGACCGACCTCACGATCCTGCAGGGCGTTCCCTCCGACGCTCTGGGTCTGAGCGACATCCGCGTCGGCGTGATCGGCGCGGACGGGCAGCAGTTCGGGCCGCCGAACAGCCTGCTGCCGCCGATGGGCCAGGACGAGCTCCAGGTAGCGCGGGACCAGGGCAGCGCGGCGAGCTTGCGGACCGCAGGCATACGCAACGGCGGATCGCATTTCCGCGTGGTCGCCGTCCCCGCGAGCTACTGCCCGCAGGGCCGGACCGACGCCTGCCGAGCGGAGCCGGAGAACTTCCTCCAGCCCGGGGCGTTGGTGGTCGCACAATCGCTCGGCCCGATCGACGAGACCCTGCACAACCTCGGCGTGGTGCTGTGGGCGTTCGGGCTGATCGGTGTGATCGGCGCCGCCCTGGCCGGCAATGCTGTAGCCCGGTCCGGTCTGCGACCGTTGGCCCGGCTGACCGGAGCGGCCGAACACGTCGCGCGGACCGAGGACCTGAAGCCGATCCCGGTGGGCGGCACGGACGAGATCTCCCGTCTGGCGATGGCGTTCAACGCGATGCTCGGCGCGCTCGCACAGTCGCGCGACCGGCAGCGCCGGCTGGTCGGTGACGCGGGGCATGAGCTGCGTACGCCGCTCACCAGCGTGCGCACGAACCTCGACCTGCTCGCCCAGGCGGACAAACGCGGCGGACTCCGCCCGGAGGACCGCCAGCAGCTGCTGGACGACGTCCGCGCTCAGATGGACGAGCTGACCACGCTGATCGGCGACCTGACCGAGCTGGCCCGCGATACACCGCAGGTGCGCAACGCGGAGCTGATCGAGCTCTCCAACGTGGTCGAGGACGCGGTGATGAAGGTGCGCCGCCGCGCACCCGGGCTGGAGTGGGACGTGCAGATCACTCCGTTCCCGGTCTGGGGCGACGAGCGCCTGCTCGGACGGGCCGTGACCAACCTGCTCGACAACGCGGCGAAGTACAGCGTCCCCGAGGGCGCGGAGCCGCGCAGCGACGGGCAGCCGGTCGCACACGTCACGGTTCGCCTGCTGGACGGCGTACTGACAGTCACAGACTCAGGGCCCGGCATAGCCGAGGCGGACCTGCCACACGTCTTCGAGCGCTTCTACCGCTCCAGCGAGGCCCGCAGCCGGCCCGGCTCCGGCCTGGGGCTGGCCATCGTGAAGCACGCGGCCGAGCAGCACGGCGGCATGATCTACGCCCGGAACGTTCCCGGCGCCGGCGCGCAGTTCACTCTGTGGCTGCCGCACGCCGCCACTCAGACGCGCTGAAGAGTTCCTGACCGATCCTTCAGAGGATCTTCATGGAGTTCTTCGGTCACTCCGAGCGGATCTTCAGGGCCTTCTCAGGTCCGGCGGACACAGTATTGACATGACCGAGAACCAGCCGCCGCAGAACCAGCCCGGCCAGAACCCGCCAGGTCCGCAGGGGCCGGAGCGGACGCAGCAGTTGCCGATGTACGGGCAGCATCAGCAACAGCAGTTCGCGCCGCAGGGTGGTCAGCCGGGACAGCAGAGGCCGGATTCGGGGCCGCAGGGGCAGCGGCCGGGACAGTACCCCGCAGGTGGGAGTGCTTACCCGCAGTTCGGAGCGCCGGGGACGCATCAGGGGACGTCTCCGGGCCCGAGCTGGCCCTTCGGACCGCAGCCGGGCACGGCGACCGCTACGGCGGAGAAGCCGAAGAAGCGGGCCGGCCTGGCAGTAGTGGCGCTGACCGCGCTGCTCGTCGGACTGGCCGGTGGCGTCGGCGGAGCTGCCGTGTACTCGGCGACCAACGACCACACCACGAACACGCCGTCCGTGACCGCACCGCTGAACGGCAACCAGGCCGCACCCGCGGCCGCGCCGGACGGCTCCGTGCAGAGCGCGGCGGCCAAGGTGCTTCCGAGCGTGGTGAAGATCGCCGTCGCGACGTCCCAGGGCGCAGCGACCGGGTCCGGCATCGTGATCAGCAAGGACGGCCTGATCGTCACGAACAACCACGTGGTCGCGGGTGCCGGGCAGGGCGCCACGATCACCGTGATGCTGAACGACGGCCGCACGGTCAACGCCACGATCAAGGGCACCGACCCGCTGACCGACCTCGCCGTCATCCACGCCAACGCGACCGACCTGACCCCGGCCACGCTGGGGTCGAGCGGCAAGCTCGCGGTGGGGCAGGGCGTGGTGGCGATCGGCTCGCCGTTCGGCCTGGAGGCGACCGTCACCAGCGGCATCGTCTCGGCGCTGAACCGGCCGGTGACGTCGGGCGACGAGCAGCAGGACAGCACGACAGTCTTCCCAGCAATCCAGACGGACGCCGCGATCAACCCGGGTAACTCCGGCGGCGCCCTGATCGACCTCGCCGGCCAGGTGGTCGGTATCAACAGCGCGATCAAAACCGCCGGCGGATCGGGACAATCCGAAGGCGGCAACATCGGCCTGGGGTTCGCTATCCCGATCGACCAGGCCAAGCCGATCATCGACGAGCTGGTGGCCAAGGGCAAGGCCACGCATGCGCGGCTCGGTGTGACGGTCGGCGACGCGCAGTCCTCCGACGGGCTCACGAACGGAGCACGCCTCGGCGAGGTCACGTCCGGCGGTGCGGCGGACAAAGCCGGTCTCCAGTCAGGTGATGTGGTGACCGCTGTTGACGGTAAGGCGATCTCGTCAGGGGACGCGTTGGTCGCCGCAGTCCGTTCGCACCGCCCGGGCGACCAGGTCACGCTGACCGTCACCCGCGACGGCAAGCCCCAGTCCATCAAGGCCACCCTCGGCTCCGACAACGGGAACCCGACCGGCTGACCAACCGTCGTACCAGAACCGGGACTGCGCCGCCCACCGAGCGGCGCAGTCCCTTTTGTGCGGGTGGACCGGTTCGTTGACTACGGTCCGGGGATGAACTTCTACGACAAGCGGCCGCCGTTGACGGCCGATGAACGGGTGCAGCTGGTCGGCTGGCTGGACCTGCAGCGGGCCCTGGTACGGCGGAAGCTGGAAGGGCTCGCCGAAGCCGACGAGCACCGGGCGGTGTTCCCGACCTCGCCGTTGATGACGCCGGCCGGGTTGGTGTCGCACCTGCGCTGGACGGAGCACTGCTGGTTCAACGTGATCTTCCTGGGAGAGCCGGAGACGACCAACCCGCAGTTCCAGAAGGAGCCGAAGAGCGCCGACTGGAGAGTGGACGGAGTACCGCTGGCGCGTCTGCTGGACGAGTACAAGGCGCAATGGGCGCAGTCGAACGAGATCACCGCTGCCCACGCGCTGGATGACGTCAGCAAGGACGCGGAGTTCCAGCCGTCGTTGCGGTGGATCTTGATCCACATGGTCGAGGAGACCGCCCGGCATCTCGGTCAGCTGGACACCATGCGGGAGTCGCTCGACGGGCAGACGGGGTATTACTAGACCTCATGGAGATCCGTCGGGCGGGCGAGCGGTTTCGTACGGCGAGCGAGTGGCTGGACTCCCGGCATTCGTTCTCGTTCGGGGCGCACTACGACCCGGCGAACGTGGGGTTCGGGTTCCTGGTTGCGCACAACGACGAGACGGTTGCTCCGGGCACCGGTTTCGAGACGCATCCGCATCAGGACCTGGAGATTGTGACCTGGGTACTGCGGGGTGCGCTGGCGCATCGTGATTCGCAGGGGAACAGCGGCGTGGTGTATCCGGGGCTGGCGCAGCGGATGAGTGCGGGCTCGGGGATCCAGCACTCGGAGTGGAACGACGGCGACGACCCGGTGCATTACGTGCAGATGTGGGTCCGGCCGGAGCGGCTCGACCTGCCGCCGTCGTACGAGCAGACCGAGCTGGATCTCAGCACGGGTGAACTGATCCCGGTCGCTTCGGGGCTGTCCAAGCACGCTGCCAGTACCGCGATCCGCCTCAATCAGCCGGCCGCAGGCATGTCAGTGGCCCGCCTCGCCCCGGCGCAGGGCATCCAGCTGCCTGCAGCGCCGTACCTGCACCTGTTCGTCGCGACGGGAACGGCGACGCTCGAGGGCGCGGGCGAGCTGGCCACTGCGGACGCCGTACGCCTGACTCCGTCCGACGGCCAGCGGATCACGGCCGGACCAGCAGGCGTTGAGCTGCTGGTTTGGGAGATGTACTAGTCGACTTGTTCGCTCATGGTCCAGACGTGGCGCAGGGACTGGCCGGCTACGCCTTCCGGGTTCTGGGCGAAGCCCTCGACGAACTGGCTCATGTGTTGCTGCCAGCGCTGGTCGGTCGGGTCGTTGCGGAGGTACTCGACCGCGGCCTCGAAATCGTCGGCGACGACCAGGTGGAACAGGTCGCGGCCGCTGCGCCAGATCGACCAGTCGCTGATACCGGCGGCGTGCATCGCCGTGATCAGTTCCGGCCAGACGCGAGCGTGCTCGAGCTCGTAGGCCTCTTCGGTACCGGGAATCAGTCGGCTGTGCAGCGCTAGGCGGGTCACAAAGGAGCAGAATACGCCGCGTCAGGCGGCGCTGGAACGCGGTTCCACAATCAGAGCCGGTCGATTCACGCAACCTCTTGCCCCTGATTCACGCTCGCTCTGACGCCAACTCCTGAGCGGTCAGGCGCGTCGTACTTGCGCGGATTGAGTAGTTTCGCCCTCGTGGCGAGATGCCACACGCCGAAGACTGTGCCCGGTGTCCACCCGTCGTCGTGCGAGAGTTGGGAAAGTGAAGCGAACCACTGCGATCGTCTGCCTGAGTAGTCTGCTGATCACCGCCGGTTGTTCCGACAGCAAGTCCGGCGGCGGGAAGTCCGGGAACGACGAGCAGAAGGCCTCCGGCGCCGTCATCCAGCAATTCGCCGATGCCTGGGTCAAGGCGTGGGCGCCGGACGGCAAGCCCGACGCGGCCGGGGCGCTCACCGACAACCCGACCGTGTTCGCGAAGCGGCTCGACGACACCGACACCGCGCTGGTCGCCAGCACCGTGACGGTGACCCCGCAGGGTGACCCGAAGTGCAGCGATGCAAGCAACTGCACGCAGGAGCTCGCGGTCGAGGCGCAGCTGCGCGGTATCGGCACGATGAAGTGGACCAGTACGGCGACCGCGGTGAAGACCGGCGATGCGTGGAAGATCAAGGCGTCCGGCGACACCATCTACCCGGGCCTCGGCGACACCAACTACCTCAAGCGTGTCCGCGCGCTGCCCGCACGTGCCTCGATCCTGGACCGCAACGGCGTCGCGCTGACGGCGAACCGGCCGGTCGTGATCGTCGGCGTCGCATCGGGCGCCACGGCGACGCCAGCGACGTACGCGGCGTTCACGAAGTACCTCGATGTCGACGGCGCGAAGCTCGCCGCCCGCGCGAAGGCAGCGCCGGCCGGGCAGTTCGTCGACGCGATCACGATCCGCGCCGAGGAGTGGGAGGCGCTCCGGCCGACGATGGGCAAGCTGCCCGGCGTACTGACGATGGGCGGTACGCAGTCGCTGCCGCCGACCGCGTCGTTCGCCAAGTCGCTGCTCGGCACGATGAAGACCGCGACCGCGGACACGCTGAAGAACGCCGGTCCGACGGCTTCGGCGCAGGACCAGGTCGGGACGACGGGGTTGCAGTACGCGTTCCAGCAGCAGCTCGCCGGTACGCCGGGCGGCACCGTCACGCTGCGGGACGGCAAGACCAAGCTGACCATCAAGACCGTCTTCAGCCAGAAGGGCACCGCGGGCAAGCCGGTGAAGACCACGCTCGACACCGCGATGCAGAAGTCGGCCGAGGCCGCGCTGGCGACGAGCAAGCTGCCAGCGTCGCTGGTCGCAGTACAGGCGTCGACCGGGCAGATCCTCGCCGCGGCGAACGGTCCGACTCCTGCCAGCTACAACCGCGCGTTCCAGGGCCGGTACGCGCCGGGCTCGACGTTCAAGATCGTCACCTCGGCGGCGCTGATCGGCAGCGGTGAGACGGCTGCGACCGTGCTGCCGTGCACGAACACGATCAACGTCTTCGGCAAGACCTTCAAGAACTACGACGGTCTGGCGGCGTACGGCGCGGGCACGATGCAGAAGGCGTTCAACGAGTCCTGCAACACCGCGTTCATCTCGCAGCACGCGCGACTGCCGAAGGACGGGATGACCAAGGCCGCGGCGATGTTCGGCATCGGGCGCGACCTGAACCTGTCGATCAACGCGTACGGCGGTCAGGTGCCGCTGCCGAAGGACGACGTCGCCGAGGCCGCCTCGATGATCGGTCAGGGCACCGTCACCGCGAGTCCGCTGGCGATCTCGCTGGTCGCCGCCACGGTCGACCACGGTACGGCGATGAAGCCCGTGCTCGTGCCGGGTAAGGACGCCGCCGGCGCGGCCGCCTCTCCGTTGCCTGCAGCAACCGTTGCCGCGCTGCGGACGTTCATGCGGACCACGGTCACCAGCGGTACGGCGAAGGTGCTGGCCGGCAACGGCGCGGTCGCGGCGAAGACCGGTACGGCCGAGCTCGTCTCCGGCGGCAAGGTCATCACCAACGCGTGGATGGCCGGCTACCGCGGCGACGTCGCGTTCGCGGTCATCGTCGAGGGCGGCGAGTCCGGCTCCCACACCGCCGGCCCGATCCTCAAAACCTTCCTCTCCAGCTTCAAATGAGGACTTGCTGAGAGTTCGCTGAGAGTTGGCCTTCGGCCGGAAATCGTCACTTAGGGTTTCTGGATGGAGAGCCTGACGTGTCCGAAGTGCCGCGGTGAGATGCGTTCGTACGAGCGCAACAGCGTCACCGTCGACCAGTGCGGAGAGTGCCGGGGGATCTTTCTCGATCGGGGTGAGCTCGAGCGGCTGGTCGATGCCGAGCTGCAGTACAACTCCCCGTCCCCGCAGCCTCGCTACGAGGAGAAGCGGTACGAGGAGAAGAAGCGGTACGACGACCGCCGGTACGACGATGACCGGCGGTACGGGAACCAGCACGCGCGCAAGAAGAAGAAGTCGTTCCTCGAGGAGTTGTTCGACTAGCGGGCGATGACCGTGCCCTGGGCGATCGCACACAAGGTCGGCGTGCCGGCGTCGTCGAGCGTGGTGAGTTCGCAGGTGCACGTCGCCTGGCGCCTGCCCGAGTGGGCAACCTTTGCCTCGGCCCGGAGGATCGCACCCCGGGCCGGGCGGAGGTAGCTGATCGTGAACCCGCCGGTCAGCACCTCCGGGCCGAGCGCCGAGCCGCCCGCGAACGTGATCGCGTTGTCGGCGGCGTACGCGAGGACGCCGCCGTGCAGGAACCCGTTCTGCTGCTGGAGCTCCTTGCGGATGTCGAGCTCGAGCGTCGCGCCGCCGTCCCCGAACGCGGTCACCCGCGCCCCGACCAGCAGACTGAACGGCTGCGCCGCCAACAGCTTCTGGGCTACCTCGAGGGTCAATTCCGTCACCCGCCGCACGATATGCCACTTGCTGCAAAGCATGGTGTACGGCGCTCTGCGGGGGTCTATCGTCAGGTCAGTGACCACGCCACCGGTGCAACTTCGCCCGATCACCGATTCCGAGTACCCAAGCTGGTCGGACCATGCCGCCGAAGTATTCGCGGCCGGGATCGGCCCGGTCCGTGGGCTGACCGCTGACGAGGCGCTGAAGTTCGCACGCGAGGAGACCAACAGGCTGCTCCCGCAGGGCCCCGCCACCGAGAACCAGCTGATCTGGATCGCGCTCGTCGGCGACGAGCCGGTCGGCAACCTGTGGATCAGCACGGGATCGCGGGTGCCGTTCATCTACGCCATCGAGGTCGACAGCAACCACCGCGGCAAAGGCTACGGCCGGGCGATCATGCTCGCGGCGGAGGACGAGTGCCGTCGCCTCGGCCACAAGCAGCTGGACCTGAACGTGTTCGGCGACAACACGACCGCGATCGGCCTGTACGACTCGCTCGGCTACGCGGTCATCTCCCAGCAGATGCGCAAAGAGCTCTGATCAGACCGGCGAACTCGCTCGGCTGGTCCAGGGGAATCAGCGTGTAGCTGTCGGCCATCTCGACGAACTTTGCCTGCGGCAACAATTCGGCGAGCCGACGGCCGTGATCCGTAGGCATCACACGATCGTCTGCGGCCCAGACGATCAGCGCCGGGCGATCGAATCGCCGGAGACCTTCGGCCGCCTCGGTCAACAGCTCCGGGTCTGCGAACACGGCCCGCAGCATCCGGACTGTCTCAGCGCGCAGCTCGGGTTGCTCGAGCAACGGCCTGATCCATCGCGCCGTGGTCGCGTCGCCGCGCTTCGTCAACGTCCCGAAGGCAAGCGGCGATCGGCGTACCGCCTTGAGCCGCAACTGCTGCATGAACGCTCCGAACAGCCGCGGCGACAACCTCCCGGAGAACGCGAGGACGCGCCCCGTCAGGCCGGGCGGCAGGTTGTCGAACGCCTCGCACGATGCCAGCACGGCCTGCGCGACGCGCTTGGGATCAGCTCCCAGGACGAGCTGCACAACGGCTCCCCCGGTGTCGTTCCCGACGAGTACGACGTCCTGCAGGTCGAGTCGATCCAGGAACTCGACGACCAGCTCGGCGATCCCTCGCAGCGACAGGTCGGCGCCGGCGTTCATCGGCCGCCGGTGCGCTCCGAACGGCAGCGTCGGGGCGATACAACGGTGATCGGCGCTCAGGTCGGCGATCACGCCGTCCCAGAGCGACGCATCCATCAGCAGCCCGTGGAGCAGGACCACCACGGGTCCGTCGGTCCCGCTGTCGACGTACTGCACCGTTCCGGCGGACAGTTCGATCTCGTTCATATGAGAAGCATATTATACGAATCTCATATATGGTGGAAACCTGTTGGACGACGCTTTCCGGTCGTCATACCGTGGTCGGCGGTAGCCGCATCGAAAGGACCACAGGGAGCGATGTCGACACGTCGCCTGGATAAGGGTTAGCGAACTTCGCGATCGGACCGGATCGCGCAGCCGGGACGGACCTCGGAGTCCCCCGGCCGAACCCTCTTGGCGAAGTGCTCGTCCTGCGCTCTGCGCGTTTGCGCGGTGGCGCTGCCCGGTCCTGTCAACTGACTCTTTCGAAAGCGGTGTTCCTTCCGTGACACCTGTGCACGCCCTGCCGCCTGTCATCGCGGCACATGATCTGACCAAGACCTACACGTTCCACCAGCAGACCGCCGGCCTCGGCGGAGCCTTGAAGAGTCTGGTGAAACGCAAGTACGAGACCCGGCTCGCCGTCGACCGGATCACCTTCGACATCGGCCGCGGCGAGGTCGTCGGCCTGCTCGGCCCGAACGGCGCAGGCAAGACGACCACCCTGAAGATGCTGTCCGGCCTGCTGTACACGACCGCAGGAGAACTGGAGGTCCTCGGCCACACGCCATCGGACCGCAAGCACGACTACCTGCGCCGGATCGCGCTCGTCATGGGGCAGAAGACCATGCTGTGGTGGGACGTCCCGGCCATGGAGAGTCTCCTGCTGCACAAGGACATGTACGGCTTGTCCACAGCGGAGTTCGATCGCAACGTCGCCGAACTCGCCGAGCTGCTCGAGGTCGAACACCTGCTCAACGTCCAGGTCCGCAAGACCTCGCTCGGTGAGCGGATGAAGCTCGAGCTGATGGCTGCGCTCATCCACGGCCCGGAGATCCTGTTCCTCGACGAGCCGACGATCGGTCTCGACGTGGTCGCGAAGGCCCGTGTGCGCTCGTTCCTCGCCGACGTCAACCGGCTGCGCGGTACGACGATCCTGATCACCAGCCACGACATGGACGACATCGAGGCGCTCTGCTCGCGGGTGATGATCATCGACCGCGGAAGGCTGCAGTTCGACGGTGGGCTGGACGATCTCGTTCGTACGGCGCAACCGCGCAAGCTGGTGCGGGCGACGTACGCGACGCCTGTCGACGGAACACGCCTGGACGGGCTGGACGGCGTGACCGCGGTCGACGTCGACGGCCAGACGGTGAAGCTCGAAGCCGATCGGGAGCGGGCCGGTGTCGTGATGGAGCAGCTCACCCGGCTGGGTCCGCTGGTGGACCTCGACGTCGCGGACGCCGATGTCGAGGACATCATGCGCGACCTGTTCCTGCGCCGCAGCACGCTGGGGGACGCATCGTGAGCACAGTCGTGCGAAACCTTCGCGTCGTACGCCGGATGACGGCGGCGGAGATCGCCCAGCAGTCCGTGTACCGCGGGGCGTGGATCATCTTCATGCTGGCCAACATCTGCGTGCCGATCATCTCGCTGCTGATCTGGCGGACCGCGCTCGCGAACGGCGCGCAGCTCCCGGTCGACGAGCGGTACATCACGACGTACTTCGTGCTGCTCGGGTTCGTCACGATGGCGACGTCGTCGTGGATGGCGGCGTTCCTGGCCAACGACATCCGGCTCGGCAAGCTGTCGAGCTGGATGGTGCGGCCGGCGTCGTTGCTGGTCAAGTTCGTCGCGAACAACCTGTCGGAGAAGTTCCTGAAGGTGTTCGCGCTGGTGCCGATGATCGGCATCGTCTGGTGGATCTTCCGCGACTCGATGAATCTGCCGGCGGATGCTGGGCGGTGGGCGTTGTTCGCGATCAGCATCGTGCTCGGTGCAGTGCTGGTGTTCACGATCGACATCCTGATCGCGGCGCTGGCGTTCTGGATGGACGACGTCGGCGCGCTGGTCCAGGCGCGCGTCATCATCGCGAGCGTTCTGTCCGGTGCGGTCGTACCGCTGGCGCTGATGCCTTCGTGGTCGCGCGGTTTCGTCGACCACCAGCCGTTCCGGTACACGGTGTCGTTCCCGGTCGAGATCGTCGCGGGTCAGCTGACCGGCCGCGACTTGCTTGCCGGGTTGGGGATCCAGCTCGGGTACGTCGTTGTGCTCGGCGCGCTCGCTCGACTCGTGTGGGCGGCGGGGATCCGGGCGTATTCGGCGGTGGGAGCATGAACACGCACGCAGAGGAGCGGACTTCGCTCGACCGGAACCGGCTGCACATGCACTGGCGGCATGTCCGGCTGTGGCGGCGGTTCTTCGCTCAGGCGGTGGTTCGCGAAACGCAGTACCGCGCGCATTTCCTGACCACGCTGCTGGTGGGTCTTGTGCAGTTGGGGTTGGGGATCGTGCCGACCTTGCTGCTGTTCGGGTTCACGGCCGAGGTGCACGGCTGGTCGCGGGCCGAGGTGATCGCGCTGGTCGGCGTGTATCAGATCGTCACCGGGCTGATCGCGACCTTCGTGGCGCCGAACCTGAACCGGATGACGACGTACCTCACCGAAGGCGAGCTGGACAGCGTCCTGCTGCGGCCGGTGTCGAGTCAGTTCTACCTGACCCTGCGCTGGATCAATGTCGCCGAGCTGACGAACGTTGCCAGCGGCCTCGTTGTGCTCGTGATCGGTCTGGTGCAGTCGGATCTGCGGCCCGGGTTCGGGCAGGTGGTGCAGGGGGTCGTGCTGGTCGGCTGCGGATTGGTGTTGCTGACGGCGGTGTGGTCGGCGATGTCCTTCCTGGCGTTCTGGCTGCAGTCGGTGAACCCGATCGGGGTCGTCTTCCTGAGCATGGTGGAGGCCGGGCGGTACCCGTTGGCGTTCTTCCCGGGCGTGGTGCGGACGTTCCTGACGTTCGCGTTTCCGGTGGCGTTCGCGACAACCTTCCCGGTGCGGGCGCTCGCGGGCGATCTCAGCTGGGGGCCGGTCGCGCTCGGGCTTGGACTCGCGGTAGTGGCGATGACACTAGTTCGGCTGGTCTGGCGGCGCGGCTTGCTGACGTACTCCAGCGCGTCGAGCTGATGTGGTTATCTGTGGGGTATGAGCTGGTGGGTCCTACACGTGGACATGGATCAGTTCATCGCGGCCGTGGAGATCCGGCGGCGGCCTGAGCTGCGTGGGCTACCTGTCGTGGTGGGCGGGTCCGGCGATCCGACCCAACCACGGCAGGTGGTCGCCACGGCGTCGTACGAGGCGCGCGAGTTCGGCGTACATTCCGGGATGCCGGTGCGGGCGGCGTACAAGAAGTGTCCGCAGGCGGTGTTCCTCCCGTCGGACCCTGCTGCGTACGACGCGGCGTCGGCCGAGGTGATGGACACGCTGCGCTCGTTCCCGGTCGTGGTGGAGGTCTGGGGCTGGGACGAATGCTTCGTCGGCGCGGAGACCGACGATCCGGAGGCGCTGGCCGTCGCGCTGCGCGCCGCCGTCGAGGAGCGAACCTCACTGACGTGCGCGGTCGGCATCGGCGACAACAAGACGCGGGCCAAACTCGCCACCAACTTCGCCAAGCACTCCCGCTCCCACGCGGCGCCCTTCGCCGGCGCGGGCGAAGGCTCCGCCGCCGGCATCTACCGGCTCACGGCCGCGAACTGGCGCGAGGTGATGGACCACCGCCCGATCCGCGACCTCTGGGGCATCGGCAGCCGGATGGAGAAGAACCTCAACGAACTCGGCATCACCACCGTCGCCGAGCTGGCGGCCGCCGACGTCGACGTGCTGAAGAAACGCTTCGGCCCCAACATGGGCGCCTGGTACGCCGCCCTCGGGCGGGGTCTCGGCGACACACACGTCACCGACGTCCCCCGCGAACCGGTCTCCCGCAGCCACGAGGAGACCTTCGCGACAGACCTGGTCGAACTCCCCGACATCGAACGCGAGCTCCGCCGCATCGCCGAAGAAGTCACCCGCGAGGTCGTCGCCGACGGCCGCACCATCCAGCGCGTCTGGGTGAAGCTCCGCTTCATCAGCTTCTACACCCCGATCAAGAGCCGCAAACTCAAGACCCCGACCCAGGACCCCGAGGTCATCGCCACCACAGCCCTCGACCTCCTCCAGAAGTTCGAAATCCGCCGCCCGATCCGCCTCATCGGCGTCCGCGTCGAGTTCGTCCCACCCGACGCTAACTAAGGACCTTCGCCATCGCCTCGTAGCTCTCCCGGACGGCTTCGACCTTGCCGAGCCGATGACGCTCCAGGCGGATCGCCGCAAGGTGACGGGCTTCGTAGATCTTCGCCCGCCACAGCGCGTTGGGTGAGCGATCCAATGCGCCGTACGACTCCCAGAACGCTTCGCGCTCGTCCGATTTCGCCTGCGCCATCCGGATCGTCCAGTCCGCCGCAGGGTCACCGAACTCGGCCCGATCGAAGTCCAGCACCCCGGAGATGAGCGGCTCAGCTGCGTCAGCATCCAGCAGGCAGTTGACCGTCCACAGATCCCCCGCGAGCAGCCGCGGCTCTTGCACTTCATCCAGCGGACCGTCCGCAGCCATCACCGCAGCCCTCCGCACATCCGCCGCGTCGAGCCCCACCCGATCCAAGTCCTCCGCGATCTGCGTGAACGACGAGATCACCACCTCACTCCACGACGCGTACCTCGGCCCGTCCACGCGACCGAAGTACGGTCCGCGTACGTCGTGCACCGCGCGGGCGATCGCGCCGAGCTGCCGGAAGAACGTAGTACGCCCCGACCGCGGATAACGCCCCAACCCGTCCGGCGCCGGCACCCCAGGCAGGCACGACTGGATCATCCAGTCCCGGTCGATGAGGTCGTGCGACCAGTCGACAGCCAGCACCCGTGGCATCAACGAGGCGATCACGCCCAGCCAAGGCACGGCGGCGTACTCGTTCCGCATCAGGTGTCGCTCGGATCCGAACTGCTGATCCTCTCCGGGCGCCACCCGGAGTATCACTGGCTCGTCCCACCCGGCCAGCTCGACCCTGTAGACGCTGTTGTACGACCCGTACCCGAGCTCGACGGCTTCCGTCAGCTCCGCGCCGAGCGTACGCCGACAGATCGCCAGGAGATCCATTACAGCTTGTAGGTGCGGGTGGCTGTTGTCGTGAAGATTGCGTCGAGCTCGGTGGGGGTGAGGTTGGAGGTGAGGGTTTCGGCGGTTTCTACGACCTGGTCGTAGGTGGCGGCCAGGAGGCAGACGGGCCAGTCGGAGCCGAACATCACTCGGTCGGGGCCGAAGGCGTCCAGTACGACGTCGGCGTACGGCTGGAGGTCCGCGGGCTTCCAGGTGGTCCACGGGGCTTCGGTGACCATGCCGGAGAGTTTGCAGGTGAC
Source organism: Kribbella pratensis (assembly GCF_004365355.1). Classification (GTDB taxonomy): domain Bacteria; phylum Actinomycetota; class Actinomycetes; order Propionibacteriales; family Kribbellaceae; genus Kribbella. The sequence goes on from NZ_SODP01000004.1 coordinate 682,123, forward strand.
GTTGGGGAGGGCCGCGAGCTCGCGGAGCTGCCCTGCCCAGGGCTCGAGCGGTTCGCCGATGACGGGTTTGGAGATGTGGTCGACGACGAAGGTGAGTTGGGGCAGGTTGCGGGCGGTTTGGATCGCGGCGGGCAGATGCGGGGTCTTCGTCAGGAGGTCGTACGCGAGACCGGCGTCGGCGACCGCGGTCAGGCCGCGTTGTACGTCGGCGCGCAGGAGCCAGTTGTCGTCCGGCTCGTCGTGGACCTGGTGACGGATCGACTTCAGGTAGGAGCCGTCGGGACGGGACAGCAGACCGTCGAGCACGTCGGCGATATCGTCGGCCGTCAGGTCGACCCAACCGACGACACCGGCCACGAGATCGTTGCCAGCGGCAATTTCCAGGAACTCGACGGTCTCTTCGACCACACCGACCGTCTGCACCAGCACGGTCGACGTGATGTCGGCCGCCGCGGCCAGCGGCGCGAGGTCCTCGATCGAGAAGTTTCGCCGGATCGGGTCCAGCTCCGGGCCCACCATCCACGTCTGCTCACGAACACTCAGATCCCACACGTGGTGATGCGCGTCGACTCGGCTCATGCTGCGATTGTCCCCTCGGCGTCGATGAGGCGGATGGCTTGTCGACTCATCTTGTCGCACTCGTGGTCGTTCGGCAGTTCACCGGTGGTAGATGAGACGCTCATCCGACCCGCCGGTCGTCAACCGCGTCCTGGTCCCAGTCGATGCCCAGACCAGGTACGTCGGGCGCTACCGCATGCCCGTCGACCACAGCCATCTCTGATTGCGTGATCGCCCGCAGCTGCGGGATGTGCTCGACGTACCGTCCGTTCGGCACCGCAGCGGTCAGGCTGACGTGCAGCTCCATCAGGAAGTGCGGACAGACCTCGAGGTTGAACGCCTCGGCCAGATGCGCGACCTTCAGCCACGGCGTGATCCCACCGATCCGTGCCACGTCCACCTGCACGATCCCGGCACCACCGGCAGCGACGTACTCCCGGAACTGCGAGACGGAGTACAAGGACTCCCCCACCGCGATCGGGATCGACGTCGACTCGGCCAGCCGCACATGTCCGGTCACGTCGTCCGCCGGCAGCGGTTCCTCGAACCAGGACAGGTCTACCGCCTCGAACGCGGCGGCCCGGCGCTTCGCCTCGGCGTACGTCATGGACTGGTTCGCATCGACCATGATGTCCATCGACGGCCCCACGGCATCCCGTACTGCGCGCAGCCGCTCCACGTCCTCATGTACCCGCGGTTTGCCAACCTTGAGCTTCACACCGGGCCACCCGGCCTTCTGCGACGCCAGTGCGCCCGCGACCAGCTCATCGGTTGTCAGGTGCAACCAACCGCCCTCGGTGTCGTAGAGCGGCACCTGCTGCCGATAGCCACCAGCCAGCCGCCACAGCGGCTCACCGGCCCGCAGACACCGCAGATCCCACAGTGCGGTGTCTACGGCCGCCAGCGCGAGTGACGTGATCGCACCGACCGTCGTGGCGTGGGTGGACCAGAACAGGTCCGACCAGAGCTCTTCGACGTTCCGCGCGTCCTTGCCGACCAATCTGGGCAGCAGGTGGTCCCGCAACAACGCAAGCACGGCTGTGCCGCCGGTGCCGATCGTGTACGAGTACCCGAGTCCGGTCAGCCCGTCGGTGGTCGACAGGGAGACGAAGATCGTCTCCTGCTTCAGAAACGACTGTACGGCGTCGGTGCGTACCGTCTCGACCTCGAGATCGACCAGGTAGGCCGTAGCCTCGGTGATCGTGCTCACCGGCAGCTCACGGCGGTTCGACGACAGCTGATGATCATCGGGCGGCTCCAGATCCTATAGGATATTGCGTACCTGATGCTCCCGCTTCACACTGGAGCCGTCAAGTGTGGGGCAGAATGAGCGTTCCGGGAGGAGTGACAGTGACGGATGCGCATGTTGGGCTCGCAGGGCAGCTCGCCCGCCTGCCCCAGCGACAGGTGCTGAGCGACGACGTCTACGAGACGGTCAAGGGCCTGATCATGGACAGCGTGGTGGAGCCGGGCACCCGGCTGAACATCGACGCGCTGACCCGCGAGCTGGGCATCTCCCAGACCCCGATCCGGGAGTCACTGGCCCGGCTGGAGTCCGACGGCCTGGTGATCAAGGAGCCGCTGCGCGGGTACCGCGTGTCCTCGCGGCTGACCCGCGAGGAGTTCGAGGACCTGTTCGAGTACCGCCTGCACATCGAGCCCTGGGCGGCCGCGCGGGCTGCCGAGCGGTCCGGATCCGAGGACCTGGCCCGGTTGAAGGCGGAGATGCTCAGCTACACCGACGTACCCGACCGTCCGTCGTACGAGAGCTATCGCGCGATGGCGGCGCACGACCAGCGGTTCCACGACCTCGTCCTGGAGCTGGCCGGCAACGAGACGGCCCGCCTGTCCTTCCAGCGGACACACTGCCACCTGCATCTGTTCCGGCTGTACTACGGTGGCGGCATCGCGACGAAGGCGTTGCGAGAGCACAAGGTAGTGGTGACCGCTGTCCGCAAGGGCAACCCGGAGGAGGCGGCCGCGGCGATGCGGTCGCATATCGAAGCCTCGCGCGCCCGGCTGCGTCCCATCTTCGACCAGGACTGACTGAACCAGGGAGACTCTGTGGAACTGCTCCGCCTCGGTCCGATCGGCGAGGAGCGCCCGTACGTGCGCGCCGCCGACGGCACCGTCCACGACCTGACCCCGATCACCGCCGATATCGACGCCGCGTTCCTCGGCTCCGACGGGATCGCGCGGACCCGCGCCGCCCTGGACGCCGGGGAGCTGCCGGTCGCCTCCGTCGACGGTCTCCGGATCGGCGCGCCGGTCGCCCGCCCGGGCGCGGTGGTCTGTATCGGTATGAACTACGCGGCGCACGCGGCCGAGGGCGGCGCCGAACCGCCGAAGCAGCCGATCGTCTTCTTCAAGCACCCGAACACTGTCGTCGGCCCGAACGACGACGTACTCGTGCCGCGCGGCTCGACCAAGACCGACTGGGAGGTCGAGCTCGCCGTCGTCATCGGCAAGCAGGCGCGGTACGTCGAATCCGACGAAGAGGCGCTCGCCTGCATCGCGGGGTACACCGTGTCGAACGACGTGTCGGAGCGGACCTTCCAGATCGAGGTCTCCGGCGGACAGTGGTCGAAGGGGAAGTGCTGCGAGACGTTCAACCCGCTCGGGCCCTCGCTGGTGCCGGCGTCCGAGGTGGATCCGACGAACCTCGCGCTGAAGTCGTGGGTGAACGGCGAGCCGCGGCAGGACTCGAACACGCGCGACATGATCTTCTCGGTCGCGGCGCTGATCCGGGACCTCTCGCAGTACATGGTGCTCAGCCCGGGCGACATCCTGAACACCGGTACGCCGGAGGGCGTGGCGCTGTCGGGCCGGTTCCCGTACCTGTCTCCGGGCGACACGATGGAGATGGAGATCGAGGGCCTGGGTCGCCAGAAGCAGTCCCTCGGCAAGGCCTGAAAACTGTCCCCGGCCGGCTCTAGGGTCGGCCGGGTGACTGACTTCCTGGACAACATCCGCACCTCGTACGACACCGTCGCCGTCTCGTACGCCGAGCTCGTGGTCGACGGCGCCGACTGGGAGAACGAAGCCTTCGACCTGCTCGCGAAGCTCGTCGCCGGTAGCGGACGGACAGTCCTCGATGTCGGCTGCGGGCCGGGGCGGACGACCGGCCTGCTCGCTGAGCGCGGTCTACGCGTGACCGGCATAGACCTGTCGCCCGGGATGATCGAGGTCGCCCGGCGCGACCATCCGGATCTCAACTTTCGTGTCGGGTCGATGACCGCGCTGGACGTCGCCGACGGCTCGGCCTCGGGCGTCGTGTCCTGGTGGTCGATCATTCACCTGCCGCGCGACGTCGTACCCCAGGCCTTCGCCGAGTTCTACCGCGTGCTCGCTCCCGGCGGTGTCCTGCTGCTGGGTTTCCATGTCGGTTCGGAGTCGAGCCATAAGACGTCCGGGTACGGCGGCCACCCGATGAACATCCACGTCCACCGGTGGACCGCGCCCGCGCTCACCGAACTCGCGGTCGCGGCGGGCTTCGCGCCGTACGTGGCGACCGAAATTCCCCACGACCGTCTGCTCTTCCAGAAGTAGCCTCTGCGCATGACATCTCGAGTGCGATCGGTGACGTTCGATACCCACAACCCGTACGAACTGGCCGGCTTCTGGCTGCAGGTGCTGAACGCCCCACGCCCCGACGACGATCACCCCGGCGACCCGTACGCGGCCGTGGTGACCGATTCCGTGACGCTCCTGTTCGAACAGAACAACGACGAGAAGGCTGCCAAGAACCGCGTCCACCTGGACCTCGAACCCGACATCCCCCGCGACGAAGAGGTCGAACGCCTCATCGCCCTCGGCGCCACCATCGCCACCGACCACCGCAACCCCGACGGCACCGGGTGGGTAGTAATGCACGACCCCGAAGCCAACGAATTCTGCGTACTCCGAAGCGCCGCCGAACGAGCTGCAACCAGCTAAGAGACCCCCCCGCGTGCAGACAAGCACCCCGCGTGCTCCGCGCGGGGCGGCTTGGCCGGATGGTCTACAGGTCGTCGACGTAGGGGGTTTGGCCGGTGAAGGTTAGCCGCCAGTCGGTGGTGTGGGCGTCGACGGTCAGGTCGTAGCCCTGGCGTCGGGCCGTCAGTTGGTGGTGGTCGTCGGTTGCGTCGGAGACCGTTACCTTCCAGCCGCGGGCTTCGAGGGTTTCGGCGGTGAAGCCGATTTGTGCGATCGGGTCGGGGGTTGTCGGATCGCCGGTTTCGACGGTGATCGTGCAGACGGACTCGGGGCCGCGGTCGTCGGAGAGGGCGCCTTGGTCGGCGGGGCCGACGTCCTGGGTGACCCTCGGTGTCTGGTCCGGTACGACGATCGCCGCCACCGCCATGAGCTCCGAGCGGAGGTAGTTTCGCGCTTCGGTCAACGTCACGGTATCCGTGATACACCGTGCGGCCGAGCCACGCGACACCAGGCCGCGTTTCGATATCAGGAAACCAGCGGCGTCTCCCCGGTGAAGGTGATCCTCCAGTCCGACGCCCAAGCGTGTACGGCGACTTCGAACCCATCACGCGATGCGGCAACCCGGTAATGCCCGTTCTCCGGCTCGGCAACCTCGGCGTTCCATCCTCGAGCGCGCAAAACGTCCGCCGCAGCCGCGACCACAGCTGCCGGGTCCGGGTCCTTCCCGTTGCCCGTCTCAACCGACACCCGGCAGACGGTCGCGGGACCGCGCCCGTCGAACAACACACCCGGGTTCACCGGCCCAGGATCATGCGTCACCACAGGCTGCTGATCCGGTACGACGGCCGCCGCGACCGCCACCAACTCGCTCCGCAAGAACTCCCGACCGTCCGTCATCCCCGCCCCCCTCCCGCCTGCCAACCCCGCACAACCCCAGCCGCCCAAGCAGCCCCCGGGGCAGCACTCCGTCCAGCAGAGCCAGTCTGCTCGCGAGCATCCAACTCGCCGCGTCCCGGTACGACGGTTGCCGCCACCACCTGACTCCGCATCAACTCACGCCCCGTCATCGCCTCGGCCCTTCCGCTCGCCGACCGCGCGTCACCCCGGTCGCCCGAGCAGCACGAGCCCGCCCGCCAGTACCCGTCCGCTCACCGGCGCCGAGCTGGCCGGCCCCGGGACCAACCCCACCGGACCCGGCAGAGCCCGACCCGACAGCGCCCCGACCAGCAGCCCCTGCCCGCTCACCGGCACCCAACTCGCCGGCGCCCTGCCCGCTGCCACCCTGCCCACCGCCGCCCGGTCCACCGGCGTCGATGTCTGAGGCAGCGGCTCGGGCGGAGGCCCTCGACGGTTTGGTCAGTGACACAACACCGTCGTACACCTTCGAGGCTGCGCCGGCGACTGCGTTCAGCGGACCGCCCCACGAAGTCCCAAGCACCAACTTGGTCTCCGCGGACCGGCTGGTGTCCGTCGTCGTGATCGAAGCCAAATCGCCGCGCACCACCCGTCCGATGTTGCGGAGTGCCTCGCTGTTGGGGCGGTAATACTCGTTGTGCCAGTGCACCGACACCGCCTCGTCGTTGGCGATCGGATCGTTCGTCGCCATCCGGATCGCGTCTGGGAAGGTCGCCGGATCAGGCCCGTGCCATTCGGAGTACGCGACGTAGTCCCCCGGCGCGCGTTCGACGTACAGCCGGGTCGGCGGTGGCACGAAGTCCGAGGCTTCGTCGACGTACTTCGTGATGCCCGGCGATCCGGTCATCACCACGCGCTTGGCCCGTCCGCCGTCCAGCAGCGCCTGCCCGAGCACGTCGGTGCCGTACGAGTGCGCGACCGCCGTCACCTCGGCGCCGTCAGCCTTCAACCCGTCGAGCTCGTTCAGGAACTCCGCCAGCCGCGGCCCACCCTCAAGCGCCGCATCCTTGCTCGCGGCCTGCACCAAACCCTGAGGCGAGTCGTAATCGAGCCACACCACGACAGCGGTCTCCGACGGACGGGCCTCCTGCCGGATCAGGTCGCCGCGGTCCGACTGTCCACGGAAGGTGTCCAGGCTGTTCCCCATCCCGGGCACCAGGACCGCGACGTTCTTCGCGTGCCGAAGATCGCCGAGTACTTCGACAGCGCGCCCCTGTCCATCCACATCGACCTTGAGGAACTGCCGCGGCCGTTGAACGGCGACAACGTTGCCCTCGGCATCCAACGCCGATTCCGTGACCGGCGTCAGCAATTCCTTGACGGTGGCCAGCCGTCGCCGCTCGGCGTCGCTCGCGGAACCCGAGTCGACTGCTGACTGCAGGCGGACGCGGGCAGCTTCCAGCAACTCGAGATTCGCGCGATACCGCTCAGCCAGCTCGTCCATGGCATGACTCCCCGTGACAGCCGGTCACCTGGGCGTGAGACCGGACTGACCGCAGTCTGCCAGGCGACGAGGTCCGCCGCATCCCGTCAACCGACGACCTGTGGACATCCTGGTGACGATCGCGAGCCTGCCGGTCAGGTCGGAGGTTCAGCGCAGGGCGAGTGACCAGGAGCCGACGTTCAGGGACAGGTTGACGCTCGCCAGCGGCTGTACGTCGACATGCCGGAGCGACTCGGCGGGCGCGTCGACGACGTACAGCACGATCGCCCGGACCACCGCCGGATGCACGACCGCGAGCACCGAGCTGTCGTCTTTGTGGCGCTCGGCAACATCGCCCAGCCAATCAGCGACCCGCGCGATCAGGTCGTTCTCCGTCTCGCCGCCGGGCGTCGCGGTGTGCGGTCGCTCAAGCCATGCCGCCACCTGCGTCGGCTCCGCGGCGAGCAACTCCTCCAGCTCGCGCCCGGCCCATTCGCCGTACTCACGGTCCCGCAGGGCCGGCTCGACCACGGCGTCGAATCCCAGCGCGGAGGCGGTCCGTACGGCGGCCCGCTCGGGCCCGGCGTACACCACCTCGGCCGAAAGCTTCAGCTCTCGCGCCGCCTCGAGACCCGATGGGTCCGGATCCACGTCCCCGCCGAGCACAAGCGCCTGCAACGCAGGCGTGAGGGCATGCGCGACCACAGCCAAACCCGTCAACCTGCAGCCACCTTCGCTCAAGCCCCACACCGAAACCGTCCCAGCAGCGTAGCGGCACAGGCCCCCGGAACTGCGCAGCGTGACTAGCGTGGCAAGACCTGGTCCAGTTGGCTGCGGCTGGCGATCTCCAGCTTCGAGAAGACCTTGCGGAGGTGGTACTGGACAGTGCGGGCGCTGATGAACAGGCGCGTGGCGATTTCCGGATTGGACAACCCGTCCCGGGCCATTCGGGCTATCTGGGCCTCTTGGGCGGTCAGCTCGGTGCGTGTCGGCACGGCTCTCTTGCGAGCGGTGCCGCCGGCTGCCTGGAGCTCACGGCGGGCACGGTCGGCGAATCCGGCCAGGCCCATCGTCTCGAAGCTGGAGTGTGCCGTGCGGAGGTACTCGCGGGCATCCGTACGCCGCCGTTCCCGCCGCAACCACTCGCCGTACAGCAGTTGCGCACGGGCGAGCTCGACCTTCAATGCGGTCTTCTCCAGGTGGGCGATCGCCTCGCGGTACAGCCCCTCAGCCGTCTCGCCGGCCGTGACCAGCGCGCGGCATCGCGCGGACACTCCGAGCGCCCAGTCCGTCCCGGTCGCGTTGGCCATCTCCTCGACCGTCTGCGCGGCCCGGTGCGCAGTGTCGATCGCGCCGGTACGGACCGCCGCCTCCACCAACTCACTGGGCGAAAGCATCATCGAGCGGTCCTGACCTGCACGATGAGCCGCATCAAACGCGTCCTGGTACCGCCCCAGCCCGTTGGCGAGCACCGCGGCCGCCCAGTCCGCGAACGCGACCCCGATGCCTTCGCCACGTCGCCTTCCGTCCCGCTGCGTCGCCTCGACCAGCGCCAGCGTCTCGGACCGATCCCCACGGAAGGCGGCCAGCGCGAGCCGACCGTACGGCGCGAGCTTGCCACCGGTCACCTCGTTCGCCGCCTCCACCTCGTCAGTCAGAGTGGCGGCCGTCTGCAGGTCGCCGGCGAACACCGACACATAGGCCAGCGACGTAAGAGCCAACGCGACATCACTGAGTACTCCGGTCTGCCGCACGAGCTCCACGTGCCGCTGGGACAACTGCGCCCACCGCTCTGCGTCCCACAATCGCAGCGCCGTCGTGGTGGCCATCCACAGCAGCTGCAGCTCCTCCTCGACAGACAGACCAGGGCCGAAGCCGGCCAGCGCCTTATGCAATGTCGGAGCACCCGACGCGTACCCGTCCCGGTAATAGAGCGCAGAACCCTCCAGCAGCAGGTCCACAGAGCGCGCGACGTCGGGCTGGGGAGCAGCGACGGCCAGCTGCGCGACAGCGAGCACATCGCCGTCCGGTGTGGCCAGGTGCCCGGCAAAGATCGCCGCCGACAACGCATCCAGGTACGTCGTACGTGCCAGCAGCACATCGACCTTTTCGAGCCGCCTGGCAGCCTTCAGCATCAGCTGCGGCGCGTCGTTCCCTCTGTTGGTCAGGAACGCGAGCCGTGCGTGTACGAGGTCCGCCCGGGCCCGCTGGAGCTCGCTGAGCTGCTCCCCCTCGGCCATGGCAAGCAGCTCGGCCGCCGAGTCGAACGCGCCGGTCTGCAGCTCGGCCTGTGCGGCTGCCAGTGCCCGCGCGGCTCGCTTGACCGGGTCGATCGTCAGCGCGGCGGACCGCTGCAGGAACGCAGCTGTTGCCGCAAACCCGCTCCGGGCCTGTGCCCGCCCGGCCGACCGCTCCAGCTCCTCCGCAATCTCCTCGTCCGGCCCGGCCGCGCCCTGCGCCCGGTGCCACGCGCGCCGATCCGGGTCGGACGCGGCGTCGGTCTCAGCGGCCAGCGCCTGATGGACCTCGCGCTGCTCGGCTGCCGACGCGGAGCAGTACGCCGCGGATCGCACCAGCGGGTGCCGGAACCGGATCCGGTTCGCGAACTCCGCCAGCCCCGCATCGGCCGCCGGAGTGGCAGCCTGCGGATCGATCCCGAGCCGTACGGCGGCCCGTCGTACCAAAGCGTCGTCGCCGGAGGGCTCAGCCGCCGCAAGCAGGAGCAGGCGCCGGGTCTCGGGCGGCATCGCGGTCACTCGCTGGATGAAGCTTTCCTCGATACCGGTCACGCTGGGCAGCCCGAAGCCGCCGGCCAACTGCGCCGGGGTCAACCCACGCGGCAATTCGAGCAACGCCAGCGGGTTTCCGTGCGCCTCAGCGACCAGTTGGTCGCGGACCTGCGCATCGATCGGCGCGGTCAGTACGGCGTCCAGCAGCGAACGCGCGTCGGCATCACGCAGGCCACCGATCTGGTACTCCGGCAATCCGGTGAGAATCTGTCCGACCTCACGGGTGGCGAAGACGAGGCCAAGGGACTCAGCGCCCAGCCGACGAGCCACGAACGACAGGATCTGCGCAGAACACCGGTCCAGCCACTGCTGATCGTCGACGAGGCACAGCAGCGGCTGGTCGACCGCAGCCTCCGCCAGCAGGCTCAGAACGCCCAGACCGATCAGGAACATGTCCGGGGGCGGCCCGGCACTGATACCGAACACAGTCCGCAACGCCTCGGCTTGCGGCGTGGGCAACCGGTCGAGCAGGTCGAACGCAGGCGCACACACCTGGTGGAGTGCGGCGAAAGCCAACTCCATCTCCGACTGCACACCAGACACCCGTACTACCTGCCCGCGGTGCGCCCGAGCCGCCAGGTAGTCCATCAGTGCCGACTTGCCGACCCCAGCTTCGCCGGACAGCACCAGCGCCCGGCTCTGCCCCGAGCACACCGCACTGATGAGCTGATCGAGCGCATCGCATTCCGTGTCGCGCCCAGTCAGCTCAGCAGAGCGATGGAGAGGAAGCACAGCCTCAAGGTATCCCGCGCTTGCCGGCGTCGCCGAGTGGCTAGCCAGTGGCGGATGCGAACCGATTCATGCCTGTCGCACCCTCTATCGGTGCGACGAGCAGCCCTCAGAGCCGTTCGTGTTCCGTAAGCGTTCTGGTGATCTGAACGGAGATGCGTGATGGGACTGGCTTGGCAACAAGGTCCATTGGGGACCGGAGCGATCGGACGGTTCTTGGTACCGGTCGAGCTGCCGGAGCGGATGCTGTACGCCGAGCCGGCGCGGCGGCGGATGCGTGTCCGTTTCGGCGACAACTGGATCGCCGACAGCGAGGACGTCGTACTGCTGCACGAGCCGGCGCGGTACCCGGTGGCGTATTTCCCGGTCGAGGATGTGGTGGCCGACGTACTCAAGTCGGAGGACCGGACCACGCAGCACAAGGACCTCGGTGCGACCGCTTGGTACACGGTGACTGCCGGTGACACGAGCAGGCCGCGTTCGGCCTGGCAGCACGTGGAGCTGCCGGACTACGCAAGCGAACTGAACGGACGGGTCGCCTTCGCGTGGCGGGCGATGGACGCCTTCTACGAGGAGGACGAGCGGATCGTCGGCCACGCGGCCGACGCGTACCACCGGATCGACATCCGCCAGACCAGCCGGCACCTGATCGTCCGCGACGGCGACAAGCTCATCGCCGACTCGTCGCGTCCGCTGGTGCTCTTCGAGTCGGGCTTCGCACCGCGCTGGTACGTGCCGCGGGAAGACGTCACCGACGGTGCCCTCACACCGGTCGAAGGCCAGACCTTCTGTCCCTACAAGGGCCTGTGCAGCTACTACGACATCGGTACGGCGGCACGCGCCGCGTGGTCGTACGAGGACGCGTGGACCGAAGTGCGCCGGATCTCAGGGTTCGTGTCGTTCGAACCGGACAAGGTCGAGGTGGAGCTGGACGGGAAGCGGATGCGGCAGGAGCCTGGTCAGGGTGTGGTCTCGCATGGTGTCGATCGCGACCTGACCGTGGAGGAACTGTCCGGATGAGCGCAGCCAATGTTTTGTCGGTCAACGTCGGAATGCCGAAGAACGTCGAATGGAACGGCAAGACCGTCTTCACCGGAGTCTGGAAGCAGTCGGTCGACGGGCCGGTGATGGTCCGGCGGCTGAACCTGGACGGCGACGGGCAGGGCGACAAGGCCGGCCACGGCGGCGAGCAGCGGGCCGTGATGGTCTACCAGATCGATTCGTACCGTCACTGGGAGAAGCATTTCGGGCGGGACGACTTCGTGTACGGGCAATTCGGCGAGAACCTGACCATCGACGGGCTGCCTGACGACGAGGTGTGCATCGGCGACCGGTACCGGATCGGCGGCGCCGAACTGGAGGTCACGCAACCGCGGGTGACGTGCTACCGGGTCGGACTGCGGATGGGCGAACCCGAGCTGCCCGCGCTGCTCGTCAGCCATCACCGGCCAGGGTTTTACTGCCGCGTGATCACCGAAGGACCGGTGCAGGCCGGCGACCCGATCGTCAAGGTCTCTACCGGTCCCGGTGCGCTGAGCGTGGCTGACACGGACGCACTGCTCTATCTGCCGCACCGGGATCGGGCCAAGCTGCAGGTCGCCGTACAGATCCCTGCGTTGAGTCCTGGGTGGCTGGGGTCCTTCCAGGACCTGCTGGCCGCGGACGACAAGCCGAAGCCGGCGTGGGACGGCTTTCGCAAGCTACGGGTGACGGAAGTGGTTCCGGAGAGCACCAACGTGTACTCCGTGCGCCTCGCCACCATCGACGGCAGCGACCTACCTCCTGCTCGCCCCGGCCAGTACCTGACCTTCCGCCTGCCGGACGCCGTGCGCAGCTACTCGCTGTCCTCAACGACCGACTACCGCGTCAGCATCAAGCGGGAGCCGCACGGGGTTGGCAGCGGCTACATGACCCGGCTGGCTGCTGGAGCGGTCCTCGACGTCGCCGCACCTCGTGGTGACTTCCTCCTGCAGGACGGCACTACGCCGGTCGTGCTGCTCTCGGCCGGTATCGGGCTGACTCCCGTTCTGGCGATGCTGCACGCGCTGGCCGGTAGCTCTCGCGAGGTGTGGTGGATCCACACCGCCCGTGGACCCTCCGAGCACCCGCTCGCCTCCGAGGCGCACGAACTGCTCGCCCAGATGCCCAATGGCCACGAGCGCATCTACTACAGCTCGGTCGACGGTCGGCTCACCGAAGCGAAGCTGGCCGAGCTGGCGCTACCGTCCGACGCAACGGCGTACATCTGCGGACCTGCGGCCTTCATGACCGACATGCAGGCCGCACTGGCCGCAATCGGGGTCACTCAGGTCCACACCGAGCTGTTCGGTGCGCTGGCTGCGATCAACCCCGGCCTGGTCGACCAGACCGCCCGCACGCCGCATCAGCCGGACGGACCGCCCGGAAACGGACCGCAAGTGACTTTCTCCCGCAGTGGCATCTCTACAGCGATGCGGGAAGGCAGTCTGCTCGAGCTGGCGGAGGCATGCGATGTTCCGACCCGCTGGAGCTGCCGGACCGGGGTGTGTCAGACCTGTGTCACTCCACTGCTCTCAGGAGAGGTCACCTACTCTCCGACTCCACTCGAACCCCCGCCGGACGGTCAGACGCTGCTTTGCTGCACCCGCCCGACGACCGATCTCGTTCTGGACATGTGATGGATTACCGAATCGAAGTTGTCACTCTGCCGGTCAGCGACGTCGACGCGTCGCTCGCCTTCTACCGATCGCTCGGCTTCAGCGTCGACGTCGACTATCACCCGCGCGACGGCTTCCGCGTCGTCCAGGTGACCCCACCCGGCTCGGCCTGCTCGATCCAGTTCGGCGAAGGGCTGACCGACGCGGCGCCGGGCTCCGCGCGGACCAACTATCTCGTCGTCGACGACCTCGAGGCTGCCCATCGGGAACTGGTTGCCAACGGCATCAAGGTCGGCGACGTCCAGCACAAGGAGCCGATCGACACCTGGGCGGGCGAACTCGCTCCCGGCCTGGACCCGGAGCGCCGGCCGTACGCGAGCATGGCCGAGCTCAGCGACCCGGACGGCAACACCTGGACGCTGCAGGAGATCAGCAACAGATGACCGAGCTCGACCCCAGCGGGATGTCGCGGACGAGTGCCGCGACCAGTCCGCTGCGCGCATTCCTGCGCACCGAAGCGGCCAGTGCGGCCGTTCTGGTCGCCGCGATCGTGATCGCACTCATCTGGGCCAACCTCAGCGGCACCGGGTACGAGAGCTTCTGGACGACCGAGCTGCCGATCCGGATCGGACCGTTGTCCGCGAACCTCGACCTCCGGACCTGGGTGAACAGCGGCCTGATGACGCTGTTCTTCCTGGTCGTCGGACTCGAGGCACGCCGCGAGTTCGACCTCGGTGAGCTACGTGAACGCCGCCGCCTGGTCCTCCCACTCGCTGCCGGTCTGGCAGGGATGGTCGTACCGGTGCTGATCTACCTGGCGTTCAACCACTCCGGTGACGGGCTGCACGGCTGGGGCGCTGCGATGTCGACCGACACCGCACTGGCCCTCGGTGTGCTCGCGGTGGCCGGCAAGCAGGTACCGGACCGGATCAGAACCTTCCTGCTGACCGTGTTCGTCGTCGACGACGTGGTGTCGCTCGTGGTGATCGCCGTCGCGTACACGAGCGAGGTGCATGTCGTCGGCTTGCTGGTCGCGATCGCGGCGTACGGCGGACTGCTGGCGACCAGGCGGGTGCCGTACCGGCAGCGGCGGGTCCTCTTTGCCGCACTCGCCGTCGTGCTGTGGTGCGCGCTGCTGGCCAGTGGGATCGACCCAGTGGTCACAGGTCTGGCGGTCGGGCTGGCCACCTCGGCGTACCTGCCACGGCGGGATGCACTTGAGCAGGCGACCACCCTGGTCCGGCTGTTCCGCGAGCAGCCGACGCCGGAGCTGGTACGCGAGGCGACCACCGGGCTGACCGCGACGTTGTCGGCCAACGCTCGGTTGCAGCACACCTACCACAGCGCGACCAGCTATGTCATCGTGCCGCTGTTCGCGCTGGCGAACGCGGGCATTTCACTCCGGCCGAGTCTGCTGTCGGACGCGCTGACGGCACCTGTGGCTGTCGGTCTGTTCGTTGCGTTCGTGGTGGGCAAGCCGGTTGCTGTCGCCGGTACGTCGTGGGCACTCATGAAGACCACGCACGGCTCGGTGCGGCCGTCCGTCGGCTGGGCGGGCGTTGTCGGGAGTGGACTGATCGCCGGAGTGCCGTTCACGGTGTCACTGCTGATCGCCGACCTTGCTTTCACTGGTACGGCGCTGCAGGAAGCGAAGATCGGCGTACTCGCGGGCGCTGTCGCCGCTTCTGTCATCACGCTGGGCTTCTACCGCCTGATGGCCGGCCACACGCGGGCGTTGCTGGGCACCGGTCGCCAGTTGGTCGACCTGGCGACTCCGGTGGACCCTAGCCGCGACCATCTGCGCGGTCCGGCGGATGCGGTCGTCACAGTGGTCGAGTACGGCGACTTCGAGTGCCCGTGGACCCAGATGGCCGCGCCCACGGCCCGCGAACTGCTCGCGAGGAACAGCGACATCCGCTACGTCTGGCGCCACCTGCCGCTGCATGACGTGCACCCGCATGCTCAATTGGCCGCGGAGGCAGCCGAGTCCGCTGGGCGGCAGGGCAAGTTCTGGCCCATGCACGACCTGCTCCTGGCCAATCAGGAGAACCTCGAGCTGGAACACATCCTGAAGTACGCGGCGGAACTTCAGCTCGACCTGAAGCGCTTCCGCACCGACCTGACCTCCCACGACTTCGCCACCCGAATTGCCCAAGACATCGACTCGGCCGACCGCAGCGGCGTAGCCGGCACCCCCACGTTCTTCATCAACAACCACCGCCACGACGGCCCTCAAGACCTTGGCTCGCTTACGGAGGCCATTCGCCAGTCCGTGGCCACCGCCAGCTGAGCGGCACTCGTCTCACCTATTCTGGGTGGATGCCGTCCGCTCATCATCTGCTTGCGTTTGCGATCACTGCGTTCATCATCATCGTGGTTCCGGGGCCGAGCGTGTTGTTCATCGTGGGCCGTGCGCTCGCGGTCGGGCGGCGCGAAGCGGTCTTGACGATGGTGGGGAACACGCTCGGCGCTGCCGTCATGCTGGTCCTGATCGCGCTCGGTCTGGGTACGTTGATCGCGGCCAGTGCGATCGCGTTGACCGTGGTCAAGCTCGGCGGAGCGGCGTACCTGATCTATCTGGGCGTACAGGCCTTCCGATCGCGGAAGTCGCTGGCGGAGGCGCTTGCCAGCGGGGTGAAGCCGGGCAGCAGCCGCAAGACCGTTCGCCAAGGCTTCCTCGTCGGCGTGACCAACGCCAAGACCGCGGTGTTCTTCGCGGCCGTCCTCCCGCAGTTCGTGGACAAGGGTGCGAGCAGCCCGGCCTGGGGACAGATCCTCGTCCTCGGGCTGATCTTCATCCTGATCGCGCTCTGCTCGGACAGTGTCTGGGCAGTCGTGGCCGGTACGGCGCGCGAGTGGTTCGCCCGCTCACCGCGCCGGCTCGAGCTGGTCGGCGGCACCGGCGGCCTGATGATCATCGGCCTCGGCGCCAGCATCGCAGTGACCGGTTCTAAGGAGTAGTACGCCGACCCGCCTGTACGCCGAGCAACGCGAGCAGTGCCGGGAACCCGAACGCCACGACGTACGCGGTGATGTCGGAATGCGGTTCGATTGCCGCGAACAACGACCCGCCGATCGCCAGTACAGTTGCCGTTGACAACGAGTCGCTCAGCTGCGCCGCGGAACTGTTCGCGCCCTGCTCGTCCCGCTCCGAGTACTCCAGGGTCAGCACCGACAGCGTCGGGAACACCGTCCCCATCCCGAGTCCGGTCAGACTCCAACCGAGAATCCCGACGAGCACCGGGACCTGCGGGTTGAGCGTCAACGTCGCGGTCACGATCCCCAGCACGATCAGCACCATGCCGCCCTGCAGGAAGACCGAGTGCGAGAACGGCTGATTCGGCCGCCCGCGGTACCAGGACGCCGCCGACCAACTCAGCGCGCTCACCGTCAGCACCAGCCCCGCCAGCGCCGGCGACAACCCGCGCTCCCGGGTGAGCATGAGCGGCAGGAAGACCTCCGCACCGAACCCGGATGCCGCGACCAGCCCACGCAACGCGACCACCGACGGCAGTCCACGCCCGAACGCGAACGTCCCGGACGGCAACAACCGCGGCCCGAACGCGATCACGCCGCCCAGCCCGACCACCAGCAGAACCACCTGCAGTACGCCGCGCTGCTGCCCGCCGTAGTGCAGCAGCCCGACCCCAACCGCTGCCGCGATCGCCCACATCGCCCGCTTGTCCCACAGCTTTCCCGGACGTACTTCGTGCTCGCCCGCCCGCGCCAGTCCGGGCCGCATCACCAGAGCAGCCGGCACCGCAAGCGCCGGTACGGCGAGGAACACGAACCGCCAACTGGTGTGTTCGACGATCACTCCCGCGATCGCTGGACCGACCAACGACGGGACGACCCAAGCGGTCGCGAACGCGGCGAAGATCTTCGGGCGCAGCCGGGCCGGATACAGCTGCCCGACGACGACATACAGCGCGACCGTGAGCAGACCCGAGCCGTACCCCTGGATGATCCGGCCGACGACCAGGACCTCCATCGTCGGCGCGAACCCGGCGATCAGCAGCCCGCCCAGGAACCACGCCGTACCGTGCCAGAGCGGGCGAGCCGGGCCCTTCAGGTCACTCCAGGTGCCGGAGACAACCATCGCGACCACACCCGACGCGAGCGGTCCGCCGAACGCAAGCGCGTACAGACGAAGACCGTCGAGCGCCTGCGCGACCGTCGGCATCGCCGTCGCGACGGCCAGTGACTCGAACGCGACCAGGGTGATCAGGGCAACCATCCCGATCGTCAGTGCGCGGTACTGCGGGGAGAGGACGCCGCCGGTGTCGGTGCTGGTCGGCTCGGCAAGGGTGGTCATGCCGAGAAGATTCGGTCCTCAAGTGCACTTTAAGTCAAGGCTGCGAGCACCAACGCGAGGATCGGCGGCACAGCCTGCGTGGCCGCGGCGCGAACCATCCGGCGATCGGAGGCGACCAGTACGACGCCCGCACCGGCCATGCACGCACACGCGAACAGCGCGATGGCATGCCCCTTGTCGCCACCCCAGATCAGCCCGCCAAGCGCGCCGATCGCCAGGAACAGGTTGTAGAAGCCCTGGTTGAACGCCCACGGCCGCGCGGCCGCCATCTCGGTGTCGTCCTTGACCAGGAACCGCCGATAGGTGCTCGGCTTGCGGAACAGCAGGCTCTCCAGCGCAAACACGACGACATGGAACACGCCGGCAATCACCACGAAGACCTGCGCGATCAAACTCATGCCCGGAAGGTACCCCTACGCCCGCCAGTCCGTCGTGAAGGCACGCGCTGGGTTGGTCCGGAACACGGCGTCCGCGACGTCGGCACCGAAGTACCGCGTGATCCGCGGCCGCAGGTGCGTCAGCAGGTACGGCATGCCAGGGCCCTCGCCGGTGGAGGCCCGTGCGCGAGCGGTCGTCGTGTCGCCGCCGAGCAGCAGGCGGTCGGCGTACCCGGCGTCGATCAGCGCGGCCAGGCAATCCATCAGCCGCGGATCGGTGGCGTTGTTGGCCCGCGACGGCCCGTCGAACGCCAGCCACGCGCCCCGCCGCGCCAACTCGACGTGCACGCGATGATCCGGAAAGCGGTTGAGGTGCCCGAGGATGACCGCGCCCGGATGCACGTCGAGCTCGTCGACCAGCAGATCGAGTACTGCGTCCGCCGCGGAGCCCAGCTCGTGATGGATGGCGATCGGCGCGTTCGTCGCGTGATGCGCCTCCGCCGCCGCCCGCATCACCAGCTCGGCGTGGGCGTCGAGGACGTGGAAACCGCCGGCCACCTTGATGAGACCGGCCCGCACCTGAGTATCGCCGATGCCCGCGGTCAGCTCGCGGACGAAGATCTCGGCCAGCTGGTCCTGCACCTTGTCGACGAATCCGTCGAGGTAGTGCTCGCGCCGATGCAGACCAGTCGCCGTGACGATCGAAACCCCTGTGCTGGTTGAGATCCCAGCCAGCAACTCGGCGCGCCGATTCAACCCGTACGGCGTCCATTGCACGATCGACTGACCACCTGCATCCGCGAACGCGCGTACCTCAGCCACCGCGGCCGCCTCGTCGTCCAGCTCCTGACCGGGCAAGGCCGCCGAGCGGAAGAACAGATGGTCGTGCGAGTCGGTGATGCCGAGCGCGTCGGGCCGCAGGTCCCCCAGAACAGTACGAATCACACCACCAACGTAGCGTTCCGAACGCGCCGAGACCCCGCCGGCCCGACGGGGTCTCAACGACTGATCAGCGCTCGGCTCAGGCGGCTCGACTGCCTGAGCCTCGGCCAGTCAGCGGGTGAGCGGGAAGCGGCTCAGGCGGCTCGCTTGCCGGAGCCTGGCTCAGGCGTGGGCCGCCTGAGCCTCGCCAGGTGAGCGGGAGGCGGCTTGCTGCCGGAGCCTGGCTCAGGCGGCTTGCTTGCCTGGGCCGCGGCGGCGTCGGCCGCGGCCGGTCGAGCGGCGGTCGGAACCAGTCGAACCCGGCGCCGAGCCGGCCGAGCGACCCGCGGAACCGGCCGCGCCGCGCGCCGAACCACCAGCGCCGCCCGTCCGACCCACAGATCCGCCTGAACTCGCCCCTCGGCCGACCGAGCTGGCCGTGCGTCCGGCTGAGCTGGCCGTGCGGCCCGAGCCGGCGGTGCGGTTTGTCGATCCGGCGGTGCGGTTTGTCGATCCGGCGGAACGTCGGCGCGAGCCCGATCGGCCGCCTCCGCCGCGTGGCGCGGAGGTCTCGACGGCCGGCCTCGCCGGCGGCTCGACGTACGTGCGCTCGCCGGGGGCCAGCTCCGACAGCAGCGGGTCGCCGGTCGTGAGCTTGGTGACCGTCGCGGCGATGCCGGCCTTGCGGGTCAGATCGCGCACGTCGCGGACCTGCTCGTCGGTCATCAGCGTGACCACGGTGCCCTCGGCGCCGGCGCGCGCCGTACGGCCGGAGCGGTGCAGGTACGCCTTGTGCTCGATCGGCGGGTCGGCGTGGATCACCAGCGTCACCCCGTCGACATGGATGCCGCGGGCCGCGATGTCGGTGGCGACGAGCGTCTTCGCAGTACCGTCCGAGAAGGCCTCGAGGTTGCGGGTCCGGGCGCCCTGGGACAGGTTCCCGTGCAGCTCGACGGCCGGGACGCCCTGGGCGATCAGCTTCTTGGTCAGTGACTTGGCGCCGTACTTCGTCCGCGTGAACACCAGCGAACGCCCCGGCGCAGCCGTCAGGTCGACCAGCACCGGGAGCCGGGTGTCGGGCTGGACGTGCAGCACGTGGTGGGTCATCTTGGCGACCGGCGAGCGCGCCGAGTCGACGCTGTGCGTGACCGGGTTGCTCATGAAGCGTCGGACGAGAACGTCGACGCCGGCGTCCAGCGTCGCCGAGAACAGCAGCCGCTGAGCCGTGGCCGGTGTGGCCTCGAGAATCCGGCGTACGGCGGGAAGGAAGCCGAGGTCAGCCATGTGGTCGGCCTCGTCGAGCACGGTGATCTCCACCGCGCCGAGCTTCGCGTGACCAGCCTGGATGTGGTCCTCGAGCCGGCCCGGGCAGGCGACGACGATGTCGGCGCCCTTGCGCAGGCCGTTGATCTGCGGGCCGTGTCCGACACCGCCGAAGATCGTCATCGACCGCAGGCCGAGCGTGTCCGCGAGCGGCGTGATCGACGCCTGGATCTGCGTGGCGAGCTCGCGGGTCGGCGCGAGGATCAGAGCGCGCGGCTGGTTGGGCCGGCGCTTCGTCCCGCTCGCGGCGAGACGTGCGAGGACCGGCAGTACGAACGCGTAGGTCTTGCCGGACCCGGTCCGGCCGCGACCGAGAACGTCCTTGCCGGCCAGCGAATCCGGCAACGTCGCCGCCTGGATCGGGAACGGCTTGGTGACACCGGACGCGTCCAGCGCGGCCACGAGCGGAGCCGGCACGCCGAGCTCTGCGAACGTGCGGTTGTCGGGGGCAATCTCCGGCACACGGTTGTCAGGAGCAACAGTCTCGTTGTCTTCAGCAACTACAGGCTGTGCGGCCGGCTGGTTGCTGCGCGCGGCATCCGAACGGCGCCGGCGCCGCGGTCGCGTGGACGCGGCAGGGCCTTGCGGGGTTGCGCTCGCGGTGCGGCGCGGGGAGGTGGATTGCGTGGACGTGGTTGTAGACGTGGGGCGGCGGGCCGCCATAGAAGTACTCCAAAAGTCGGGGGTCGTCCTGCCCGGCGCGGCCTGGTGGGCCGCGGCGCGTGGTGGTCGACTGCTGGCGCACAGTAGTTGCGCTCACCGGCCCGAGGCAGAACTGGGCGGGCCGTCGTTACTAGTCTACGGCATCGATGGCCGACACCCGGCGGATATTCACAGGACCCTCGTCACACGGTTAGGTTCTGCACGTGACGACTGAGTTCCGGGTGGACCCACCCACGGCCGCCGACGAGCGCACACTCCTGCAGGGATTCCTCGACTTCCACCGCGGCACTCTGCTGTGGAAAGTGTCCGGGCTGACCGGTGAGCAGCTGGTCCAGCGCACCGTCGATCCGTCCAGCATGTCGCTGATCGGGCTGGTCAGACACCTGAGCGAGGTCGAGAAGTACTGGTTCCACCGGGCGCTCGCCGGCCACGACTCACCCCCGAAGTACTGGACCGCCGAACACCCCGACGGCGACTTCGACCTGGTCGACCCCGCACAGGCCGAGCAGGACGTCGAGGACTTCCGCGAAATCGTGAGGACCTCGGACTCGCTGGCCGCGGGTTACTCGCTCGACGACACCTTCACCCGCCCGAGGTACGACGAGCCGTACTCCGTCCGCTACCTCTACATCCACATGATCGAGGAATACTCCCGCCACAACGGCCACGCCGACCTCCTCCGCGAACGCCTCGACGGAACCACCGGCGAGTAACGGGAGTTTGCCTGCGCGAAGTGGGTGCGCTGAGGAGCGCAGCGACGAGAGGCGGGCGGGAGCACGCGGGGGATTCTTCTACGGCTTGATTGAGTGGATGAGGCCCAGGAGGTCGGTTACTACGCCGCGGACGCCTGGGATGCGTGTTAGGCGGAGGAGGCGGTCGACCAGGGGAACGGCTCGGTCGATCAGGGCGCGGGTGCGGCGGACGTCGTCGCTGGAGTCGTGGACCCAGAACAGGACGACGCCCATCTGCAGCAGCCACAGCAACTCCGGCAGTTCGGCTCGCAGGTCCGCCGGCACCTTCAGGTCCGAGCCCTCCACCACCTGGCGGAAGATGTCCACAGCCGCATCGCGCGCCGGCCGCGACTCCTCGCTGAACGGAGACAGCGGGCTCTTGGGATCCGCCGCCGTCTTGAAGAACGTGCCTGCGAACTCGTGGTACGGCGCCGCCACCTCCAGCCACGTCCGCAGTACACCGGTCATCCGCGGCACGAACGCCTTCTCAGCGGCGAGAAGCTCCTCGACAGCTGCGCGGTGCTGGTCCTGGAGCAGGTCGTAGTACGCCTGCATCAGGTGGTCCTTGGAGCCGTAGTAGTAGTACGCATTGCCCACCGAGACCCCGGCCTCGGCGGCGATCGCACGCATCGTGGTCTTCCCGTACCCCTGCTCCCGGAACAGCCGTAGCGCGGTCGACAGGATCAGCTCGCGCGTCTGCTCACCCTTCGCGGTCGCACCGTCCGTCACATCCGTCAGCGTAGTCACCTCCGCTCAACCGCCGCAGTCCTGCGGCTGCTTGCACCATCGCCCGCGCCACCGGTCGCATCGCCGGGCTCGCCAGTCGTACGGCGGTGTGCCTGTGCTCCCCCGTTGCCCACAGGCACACGATCCAGGCGCGATCGCCGACGTACACGGACCCGTCGTCGGCGATCACCGTCACCTCGCGCAACGTCGCTTCGTGATCCAGCGTCGGGTACTGCGCCCGCGCATCCGCCGACCCCGCCGCGACGAACCGCAGGCGCACCACGCCGCCCTCTCCGTTCGACGCCGGCCGCTGGGCCGCCAGCCAGTCCTTGAACCGGCGGCACAGTCCGCAGTGGGCGTCGTACAGCACCGTCAACTCACGCACGATTCGGCGGTCTTCAATACCCGTACCGCGCGGCTTGCTCGGTCATGGTCAGCGGCTGGACCGTGTCGTTGGGCGGCACCGGCGGGGTCGTCTGCAGCTCGAGGCGGCTGCGGGTGCGGATCTTGTTGAAGATCCAGACGTTGGTCAGATGCACCACCCCGAGCACCAGCATCACGATCCCGAGCTTCACGCTCAGCTGCTCGAACACCCCGCGGGCGTCGTCGACCGCGCTCCCGCCCCGCAGGAACAGCGTCACGAACCCGAGGTTGACCAGGTAGAACCCGACCACGAGCAGCCGGTTCACCGCGTCGGCGAAGTCCTCGTTGCCGTGGAACACGTCGACCAGGAAGATCCGCCCGTTCCGGCTCAGCGTCCGCGCCACCCAGACCGTCAGCGGCACCGCAATGGCCAGGTAGACCAGGTATGTCGTCACCGTCATGTCCATCTCGTCCCCACTCTTCTTGAACACGTTCAGATCTCTGACTGCTCCGACCGTACGCCGACTTTTTGAACATGTTCAAGTCGCAGATCACGTGACGTGGATCTCGGCTGGGGCAGGATGGGAACCATGGCGACCTGGGTCTTCGAAGGAACCGTGCTCCCGTCCGGCGACGCCGCGCGCGTCGTGTTCGGCCCGGGCGAGATCGGCGAGGTGCTGCCCGGGCGGTACGGCGTACCGGGTCTGGTCGACTCGCACTGTCACCTGACCATGGCCGCCGGTCCGAACGGACCCGTGCTGCGCGACGCGGACTTCGCGGCCGAGCGGCTCGGTGAGCTGGCCGGCGCCGGCGTGAGCGTTGTCCGGGATGTCGGCGGCAACCGCGAGGTCACGCTCGAGCTGGCGCGTACGCCCGATGACAGCCGCCCGCTCGTCCTCGCGGCCGGCCGGTTCCTCGCGCCGGAGGGCTGCTACTTCCCGCAGGCGTACGAGCCGGTCGCTCCCGAGGATCTGCTCGCCGCGGTCGAGGCCGAGATCGCCGACGGCGCCACCTGGCTGAAGCTGGTCGGTGACTTCCCCGAGGTGGGTCCGGACGGCCCGATCCGCGGCAGCAAGGTCAGCCCGACGTACGGTCTGGATGTGGTTGGGGCCGTGGTCGACCTGGCCCACTCCCGCGACGCCCGGGTCGCGGCACACGTCAACACCGACCACGTCAGCGACCTGATCCGGGTCGGAATCGACTCGGTCGAACACGGTACGGCGCTCACCGAGCGGGATCTGGAAACCCTCGGCGCCCGCGGCGGCGCGTGGACCCCGACACTGTGCGCCTCGGTCAGCCCGAGCCCGAACGAGACCCCCGAGCAGACGGCTCGTCGCAAAGGCCGCTCCGAGTACCTGGCATCGATCCTGCCGCTCGCCGAGCAGTATGGCGTCCGCGTGCTGACCGGGTCCGACGTCGTCGGCACGGTCGCCCGCGAAATCGACATGCTGGTCCAGCACGGGCTGTCCGTCGAACAGGCCCTCACCGCAGCCTCCACTGGCGCACAGGACTTCCTCGGTCTCACCGGCGTAGGCAACCTCGTCACGTACGACGCCGACCCGCGTGAGCATCCCGAAGTACTGGCGACGCCGGCTGCCGTCGTGCTGAACAACCGCCGGATCTCATGAAGGAGAAGGACCTCGACCGCTGGGTCGACCGGTACCGGAAGGCGTGGGAGAGCAACGATCCCGCGCATATCGCCGCGCTCTGGACCGAGGACGCCGCCTGGTACCGGCGTCCGGACGAGGCGCCGGTGCTCGGGCGGGACGCGATCGTGGCGGCCTGGCTCGACGTCGCGGACGGCCCGGGCGAGACGGACTTCGAGTACCAGGTGCTCGGGTTCGGTGACGGGGTCGGCTTCGTGCGCGGCTGGACGACGTACCTGACCAATCCACCGGCCGAGTTCAGCAACCTCTGGGTGATCCGGCTGGACCGCGACCGGGCACACGAGTTCACCGAATGGTGGATGGAAAAGCCGCTGTGAGCCAGGGCATGTCTCCCGATCCCGCGCCGTAGCGAGCAGGTGCTCGGTGCGGTGCCTCGGCGTGCTGGAGGGGAGGCCTCGATGTGGTTCATCGTGGCCTTTCCTCCAGTGCGGCGAGGTGCCGTGCCGAGTGCCGCGCAGTAGGTGCGGGATCGGGAGACATGCCCTATGCTCGCGGATAGGCGCTCAGGGTGCCACCGGTCCGCGGGAAGGGCTCAGCCCACCTGAAATGAGCACGGTTGTGGCAGTTGTTCACCTCCTTTCTCGCCTGACGACGCGGACAGCAGGCTCGTAGAGAGGAGGTCGGTGATGCCGACCCGAAATCTTCCGGACGACCCACACCTCGAACACCTTCGCAAGCAGGCGAAAGCGCTGCTCAAGGGCGTCCGCGCCGGCGACCGCGACGCGATCGCACTCGCGGACGAGTTCCACCCTGTGCACACGCTGGCGGACGCGCAACTGGTCGTTGCCCGCAGCTACGGATTCCCCAGCTGGCCGAGGATCGTGCGGCACCTGGAGTTGGTGAGCAGGTACAGCCGGTCACCGCATCGGCAGACCGTCGGCGGCCCGCTCGATACTCCGGAGCAACGAGCCGACGAGTTCCTCCGCCTGGCGACCTTGCACTACGGGCAGGACGATCCGGCGCGCCAACGATCCGCACGTGATCTCCTGGACCAGTTCCCAGAGATTGCCCAGAGCAACATCTATACGAAGGTCGTTGCCGGGGACATCGACGGCGTACGCGCGGACCTGTCGAATGCAGCGAAAGAAGGGGGACCGTACCGCTGGGAGCCGTTGCTCTACCTCACGTACAGCCGCCTCGACGCGCCCAACCAGGTCGAGATCGCCCGTCTCCTCCTCGAGAACGGTGCCGATCCGAACGCCGGATACCTCTGGCAGGGACTGCCGTCGCCGTTCACCGCGATCACGGGCGTCTTCGGTCGCGGTGAGGGCGACCAACCACCGCATCCCAACCGGGTCGAACTCGCTCGCGTACTGCTCGATGCGGGCGCGGACCCGAACGACAGCCAGACCATGTACAACTGCGGTCCCGGTTGTCCCCCGCCGTACGACGATGTGCATCTGGAGCTGCTGATCGAGTACGGGCTGGGCCGCGGCGACGGCGGTCCGTGGCACGAACGGATGACGACCGCGCACCCGACTCCGCAGCAACTACTGGAAGACGAGCTGGTGTTCGCGTCCTGGGCGGGCCTGCTGCACCGGGCCGAACTGGTGCTTGCCCAGGGCACCGATCCTGAGGGCACCGGCACCAGGCATCCGGTGTTCGGCGGCAATCGACCGTACGAACTGGCCGCGATCCAAGGGCATACGGAGATCGCGGAGCTGCTGCGCGCCCGAGGAGCGGCACCGCTGGACGAGATCGACGACGTGTACGCCGCGGCGATGCGCGGTGAAACGCCGGACATCGACGCCGGGCTCGCCGCGCGGGCGGTGGCTCGCCAACGTCATCTGCCCGTTCGAGCCGCCGAGATCGGCCGCACCGAGGCGATGGAACCGCTGCAGCGGCTCGGGTTCGATCTGAGTGCGATCTCCGGCGGTGCGGCGCCGATCCACCGCGCGGCGCTCAACGGTCACCTGGAGACGGTCAAGAAGCTCATCGAACTGGGCGCCGACCCGGAGCTGCGCGATCCCAACTACAACGGGAACGCGCTCGGCTGGGCGGAGCACAACCACCAGCAGGCGGTGGCCGACTACCTCAGGGGCTTACCGCAAGGAACAGGAACGCGCTGAACACCGCGAGGTGAACGGCTCCCTGGAGCAACGTGGCGCGCCCGGTCGCGAGCGTCAGCATCGCGGTGACAACCGTCAGCGCGAACAGCACCATCTCCTTGCCGTCGAGTCCGAGGACGAGCGGTCCGCTCAGCCAGATGGACGCGAGCGCGATCGCGGGGATGGTCAGTCCGATGCTGGCGAGTGCTGAGCCGAGCGCCAGGTTGACGCTGGTCTGGAGGCGGTTCCGCAGTGCCGCGCGCACTGCGGCAACCGTCTCCGGAAGCAGCACCAGCAGCGCGATCACGACACCGACCACGGACAGCGGCGCGCCGGCCGACTCCACCGCGGACTCGAGCCTCGGCGAAACAGTCTTGGCCAGACCAACGACCGCGACCAGACAGACGAACAGCAGCCCGAGGCTGAGCAGCGCGGTCTTGCCGCTCGGCGCCGCCGCGTGCTGATCCTCGTCGTCGACGTCACTGTCACCGTCGGCACGCACGGGGAGGAAGTAGTCGCGGTGCCGGATCGTCTGGATGAACACGAAGACGCCGTACAGCACCAACGACGTCACGCCGGCGAACGCGAGCTGCGCCGAGCTGAACCGCGGCCCCGGCGCGCTCGTCGTGAACGTCGGCAGCACCAAACTCAAGGTGACCAGGGCAGTCATCACGGTCAGCGCGGAGTACGACGCCTGCACACGGAACTCCTGCACGCGATGCCGCAGCGAGCCGACGACGAGAGCCAACCCGAGGATCCCGTTGCAGGTGATCATCACCGCGGCGAAGACGGTGTCGCGGGCCAGCGAGGCGGTCTTCTCCCCACCCGGCGCCATCAGCGTGACGATCAGCGCGACCTCGATGATCGTCACGGCAAGCGCGAGAATCAGCGTGCCGAACGGTTCACCGACGCGGTGTGCGACAACCTCGGCGTGATGAACGGCCGCGATCACCGCGGCGCCGAGACCGAGGCACACGAAGATCAGCAGAACCGCGCCCAGGTGGCGATGCCAGGTCAGCAGGAGGTCAACGAAAACGAGTGGCGGCACGACCAACGTCCAGCGCGGCAGCCCTTGGATCACGGAGATTCTCATCCTCAGACAGTCTATCGGGAATCCCCTTGGCATCCGGGGGACATCGGGTGATGCTTCTCCCACCATGACTGTGCAGATCAGGAACGCGACCGATGCCGATTGGCCGGCCATCTGGCCGTTCTTCCATCAGATCGTGACCGCGCGGGAGACGTACACTTACGACCCGGCGATCACCGAGGAAGACGCCCGGGCGATGTGGATGGCGCCGATGAACTTCCCGCTCGGCCGGACCACGGTTGCGGTCGATGCCGACGGCACCGTTCTCGGCAGCGCGAACATGTACCCGAACCGGCCCGGTCCCGGCGCGCACGTCGCCAGCGCGAGCTTCATGGTCGACAGCAAGGCTCGCGGACGAGGCGTCGGGCGGCTGCTCTGCGAGGACATGATCGAGTGGGCCGGACGCTCCGGATTCCGCTTGATCCAGTTCAACGCGGTCGTGGAGACGAACGAACCCGCCGTACACCTCTGGCAGTCCCTCGGCTTCCGCATCGCGGGCACCGTCCCGGAGGCCTTCGACCACCCCAGACTCGGGTACGTCGGACTACACGTCATGTACCGTCCCTTGCCATGACGGTGCTGATGCCGCGACTCGTCCCATGACCAGGGCGCGCCGGATGTGGAAGGCGCTCGAGCCGTTTCACGCGATCACGTACTTCTCGCCGGAGACGCGGCAGGCGACCGATGCGCTCGGGCTGAAGGGCGGCTGGATGAGCTACTTCGGCTGCCGGGCGGCTCCCCTCGGCGCGGTCGGGCCGGAGCTCGTCGCCGCGATGTTCTACAACTTCCACCCGGCGATGGTCGCCCGCTCCCTGCCGGACGCGTGGACCTACGCGACCCCGGAACAACTGCTCGACGCGCGCCTGACGGCCGTGGACAACGCCGTACGCCGGTTGTTCCCCGACGAGCCGCCATACCAAACCGTATGGTCTGGTGACGCCGTCAAGCGAGCAGCCGAGCTGGCTAGGCAGGCAGCCGAACTCGCGCCGGTTGCCGGGCGGCCGATCGCGGCGGCCAACGCTGCGCTGGAGTGGCCGGACGAGCCGCATCTCGTGCTGTGGCACGCGACCACGATCCTGCGGGAGTCGCGCGGTGACGGACATGTCGCGGCGCTGGTCGCGGCCGAACTCAGTCCGTGTCAGGCGTTGGTGACAATCTCCGCTGCCGGCGGGCCGTCCAAAGAGGTCTTCCAGCTCAACCGCCGCTGGAGCGACGAGGAGTGGGCCACCGCCTCCGACGACCTGCGAAGCCGCGGATTGCTCGACGCCGACGGCGCGCTCACCGACTCCGGGCGGGCGTTGCGGCAGCAGGTGGAAGATACGACGGATGCGCTGGCCGACCAGGGTTGGCGCGCACTGGGCGACGAGCGAGCCGGCGAGTTGCACGACGTCGTACGGCCGATGAGCGCGGTACTGATGTCGGCCGGGCTGATCCCGGCAGACAACCCGATGGCTATGCGCTGGGACTGATCCGGTCGGCCAGCGCACGGAGCGACTGAGCGAGCTGCTCACCGGTCGGCGCGCTGTCCGGATCGAACATGCCCTGCGCGACCACGCCGAGCAGCAGCGCCTGCAGGAGTGAGCCGATCGCTTGGACCTCCTCGGGGTCGGCATCCGGATCGACGCCGCCGAACAGGTGCGCCAGACCGTCGCGCGCCTCGCCCTGCATCTTCGTCAACTCCGCGACCAGCTCGGGCATGCTCGCGCCCAGGCTGAGGACCTCGAACTGGGTCGCCCACAACGCCTTCAAGCGCGGGTTGGACAGGCTGTCGATGATCTGACGCCAGGTCGCGACGAACTGCTCGTGCGGTCCACCCACAACCGCCGCACGGTCATCACCGCCGCCTGTGCCCGCCGCGCCGGCCACTTCGGTCGCCCACTCGTCGGTGAGCAGCGCTCGCAGCGCCTCGTTGAGCAGCGTCTCCTTGGAACCGAAGTGGTAACCGATCGCGGCCAGACTCACCCCCGCCCCGGTCGCGATGTCGCGCGCCGTCGTCCGGCTGTAGCCCTTCTCCAGCAGACACGCCTTCGCGCTCTCGACCAGCGCCTCGCGGTTACCCATGCCGGAACTCTAACACGACCGTCTCACACAATCGTCTTGCACACTCGTCTAAGACCATCGTACAGTCGTGGCACACCACTTCTGGAGGGGTTCCGATGACGACAGTTCTGATTTCCGGCGCGAGCGTGGCGGGTCCGGCCCTGGCGTACTGGCTGCAGCGGTACGGCTTCACCACCACCGTGGTCGAGCGCGCTCCGGCGCCACGGCCCGGCGGTTATGCGGTCGACTTCCGCGGCGCGTCGATGAAGGTGCTCGAGCGGATGGGCATCCTGTCCGAGGTCGAGGAAAAGGCGACCCGGATGGGCGCGATGTCGTACGTGACGGAATCCGGGAAGGTGGCCGCGACCACCTCGTCCGAGGCGTTCAGCGGCGAGCTCGAGATCCTCCGGGGCGACCTGGTCGACATCCTTTACAACCTGACGAAGAGCAGCACGGAGCACCTCTTCGACGACTCGATCGTGTCGCTCGGGTCAGGACGCTGACGGTGTCGACGTAGTGTTCGAGAGCGGCATGCGGGGGCGCTTCGACCTCGTGATCGGCGCCGACGGACTGCACTCGAACGTACGGCGGTTGGCGTTCGGCGCGGAGTCGTCGTACATCCACCACCTTGGGTACTACGCCTCGGTCTGCACCGTCGAGAACCACCTCGACCTCGACCACACCGGCCAGATCTTCAACGTGCCCGGCAAAACCGTCGGCACCTACAGCGCCCGCGACAACACTGAGGCGAAGGCGCTGTTCTACTTCACCTCGTCGGACTTGAAGTACGACCGGCGGAACCTGCCGGCGCAGAAGGCGATCGTCGAGGAGCAGTTCAAGGACCTCGGCTGGGAGGTGCCGACCCTGCTCGAGGGGATGCGGACCGCGCCGGACTTCTACTTCGACTCGATCAGCCAGATCAAGCTGGACAGCTACTCGCGCGGCCGGATCGCACTGGTCGGCGATGCCGGGTACTGCGCTTCGCCGCTGTCCGGAATGGGCACGAGCCTCGCCGTCGTCGGCGCCTACGTACTCGCCGGAGAGTTGCACGCGGCCGGCGGGAACCACGAGCGGGCGTTCGCCGCGTACGACGTACGGATGAAGGACTTCGTGGCGGCCTGTCAGAAGCAGGCGGTCGACGGCGCGATGTGGTTCATCCCGGCCGGCAAGTGGTTCATGAAGCTGCGCAACCTGACCTTCCGGATGATGCCGTACCTGCCGTGGCGGAACCTGATCCGGGACATGTCGCTGAAGGTCGGGAACGCGATCGAGCTCACGACGTACGAAGACCTTCCTGTGCGGCCCGCAGCACCGCGTCCGTGAGCGCGTCCAGGATGCCGGACTCGAGCTTCCAGTGCTGCCAGTACAACGGCACGTCTATGTATTTGCCTGGAGCAACTTCTACCAGGCGGCCGGCGGCGAGCTCGGATCCGGAGAGCTGGTCCTCGATCATCCCCCAGCCGAGCCCGATCCGGACCGCCTCGTGGAACGGCGCGGACGCCGGGATCGCGTGCGACGGCGGATCCAGCTTCCGCCGGGTCACCTTGCGCAGCAGCCGGTGCTGCAGCACGTCCTTCTCGTTGAACACCACCATCGGCGCCTCGGCAAGTGCCTCCGGCAACGGTTTCCCGGTCAGCCAGCGCTCGGCGTACTCCGGGGTGGCGAGCGGGAGGTACCGCATCTTGCCGAGCGGTACGACGCGACAGCCCTGCACCGGCCGGGGATCTGCGGTGACCGCAGCCAGGACCGTGCCGTTGCGCAGGTACTCCGCGGAGTGCTCCTCGTCCTCCTGGTGCACCAGGAACCGGGCGTTGTGCGTACGGGACAGGTCGAGCATCGCGGGCAGGAACCAGTTGTTGAGCGAGTCCGCGTTCACCGCGAGCGGGATGCGCTGCGCGTCGACCGTACCGCGGACGGCGGCGATCGCCTCGAGCTCGAGCAGGGAGACCTGGCGGGCCAGCCGGAGCAGCGCCTCGCCCGCCGCGGTCGCCCGGGCCGGCTTGCCGCGCATCACCACGACCTGACCGAGGCGGCTCTCCAAGGCCTTGATCCGCTGGCTGATCGCGGACGGCGTGACACGCAAACGCCGGGCCGCCGCGTCGAAGCTGCCCTCGTCGACGACGGCCACGAACGTCTCGAGTTGCACGGAGTCGAACTGCATGATGAAGCAATCCTAATGCTACTTCAGAATCTTTAGCTGGTTTGAAGCCGCACAACTGCCTACCGTCGAAGCCATGCCCCTCTTCGCCGGATTCGCCACGTCGATCTCCCTGATCGTCGCGATCGGCGCCCAGAACGCTTTCGTACTCCGCCAGGGCCTGCGCCGCGAGCACGTCCTCCCGGTGGTGCTGACCTGCGCACTCTCCGACGCACTCCTGATCTCCAGCGGCATCCTCGGCCTGGGCGCTCTCCTCACCCGCAGCCAACTCGCGCTCGACATCGCCAAGTTCGGCGGCGCCGCCTTCCTCTACACGTACGCCGCCCTGGCCGCCAGGCGAGCCTTCAACCCCGGCGCGATCACCCCCGCCGACCACGCCCCCGCCGCCCTCCGCAGCGTCGTACTCACCTGCCTGGGCTTCACGTACCTCAACCCGCACGTCTACCTGGACACCGTCGTACTTCTAGGCTCCCTGGCCAACCAGCGAGGCACCGACGGCCGCTGGCTCTACGGCCTAGGCGCAGTAGCCGCCAGCTTCACCTGGTTCTTCGCCCTAGGCTTCTTCTCCACCAAACTAACCAACCTCTTCGCCCGCCCCCGAGCCTGGCAATTCCTCGACTCCGCCATAGCCCTGATCATGACCACCCTGGCAACCTGGATGCTCCTCACCTGATATCCACAGGCATCAATCACAGTTGGTCGCGAACTGCACTACCGGATAAACTGTGAGTAGCAAGACCAGCCCCTCTGCCCACTCGGGCACGGGCTGGTCGTCTTTTCCGGGGGATTCACGTGACTTCCTACTCCAAGCCACACCTGTCCTTCGATGCCCAAGTCCAACTGCTTCAGCGCCGGGGCATGGTCATCGACGATCCTGCTGCCGCCGCGCGACTGTTGAGCGTGATCGGCTACTACCGGCTGAGCGGCTACTGGTATCCGTACCGTCGCCAACTCGGTCCAACGCAACGCGACGATCAGTTCGTCGCGGGCACGAACTTCACGACGGTCGTCCGGCTGTACGACGCCGACCGCCGTCTCAAACTCCATGTTCTTGATGCGATCGAGCGAGTTGAGATCGCGCTTCGAGTAATGATCGGCTTCACCCTCGGCAAGCGCGGTGCCTACGCACACCTCGATCGGGCCAACCTCGACGGCCAGTTCACGCGGTCCGCAGACGGACGTCCGAGCAAGTACGACGCCTGGATCGCCAAGGTGCTGGATGCGCACGGCCGATCGTCTGAGGACTTCGTCGTGCACTTCCAGCAGAAGTATGACGGCCGCCTGCCGGTATGGGTCGTCACCGAGATCCTCGACTTCGGCTCCACAGCGCATCTGTATCGCGGCCTGAAAGCCGCTGACCGCAACTCGATTGCCCGCGAGCTCGACATCGTCGACCAGGTCGGGCAGGGCAACGGCCACACCCTGGGCAACTGGCTCCGCGTGCTGAACTATGTCCGCAACATCTGCGCACACCACTCCCGCCTCTGGAACCGGCACATGGTCAACAAGATCGGCGCACGGCAACTCGCGAGCATCTCCGACCTGCGGCACCTCAGCCGGCCGGAGGTCTCCCACCACCGCATCTACTCCACACTCTGTGTGCTCGCATTTCTGTTGGAGCGGGTTGGGCGTGGGGACTGGGTTGCGGGGCTTCGGGAGTTGGTGGGGGTCGAGGTGCCCGGGTGCGGACGGAGCTTGTCGGAGATGGGGTTTCCGGCGGGGTGGGATGGGCGGTGGCCATGGATGTGACGGTGTTGTGTGATGCGGTGGCGGTGTTTCCTGAGGGGGTTGGGGAGGCGTTGCCTGGGTGGGGGTTGGGGGAGGCGGAGTGGACGGGGCGGGTGGTGCCGGGGAACGTTCGGGCGGGTGGGTGGTTGTTGCATTTTCATAGTTACTTGGTGAGTTCGGGTGACGGGCTGGTGTTGGTGGACGCGGGGGTGGGGCCGGCCGGTGGGGAGGCGGCTGAGTGGTTGGGGGTGGCTGGACGGCTGCCTGGGTTGTTGGGGAAGGTGGGGGTGGAGGTCGCGGATGTGGATGCGGTGGTGCTGACACATGTGCATCTGGATCACGTCGGATGGGCTTCGGATGGGGTGCGGGCGTTGTTTCCGCGGGCGGAGTACGTCGTGCAGCGGGACGAGCTTGAGCATGTACGCGGCGGGTCGACGTACCTGAGCAGGATCCGGCCGATTGAGGAGGCCGGACAGTTGCGGGTGGTGGACGGGGAGACCGCGCTACGGGGGATGCGGCTGGTGCCTACGCCGGGGCATACGCCTGGGCATCAGTCGGTGGTGACGGACCGGGCCGTGCTGGGTGGTGACGTGCTGGTGCATCCGGCGCAGGCCCGGTGGCCGGAGCTCACCTATGTGTACGAGCGGGATCCCGCGCAAGCCGTGACCTCGCGGCGTGAAGTGTTGGAGCTGGCGGCCGCAATGGGTGTGCCGATCGCGGCCGCGCATCCGCATGCGGCGTTGTCGGCCGACGCGATCCCAGTTGCCTCCAACGGCAACGGCGACGAGGTGTGCCCGCCGTACAAGCTTTAGCGGTAGCCCGTGGTGCCAGCGGGTTTGCCGGCGCCTTGCACCTCGACGATGTAGCGCCAGGCGTCGGGACGACTGCCATCCAGGTCGGTGAACCCATAGAGCTGGGCGAGTTCCCCGCTCGACGTCGACTTGCCGTTCCACCGCCGTACGTCGGGGTCCGCCGCCAGCGCCGCCACCGCGCGGCCGACGTACGACGGGCTCTCAGAGATCGCGAAATGCGGGACCTTCGACGTCGCGTCCCGCCAGTTCTCCTCGCGTACGCCGAACCCGTCGAGCATCGCCTCCGACCGCAGCCATCCCGGCGTGAGCAGTACGGCGGCCGCGTCGTACTGCTTCAACTCGTGGGCCAGCGCGAACGCCATCCGGCTGACGGCGCCCTTCGCGACGTCGTAGAAGAACGAGACACGATAGTTCGACGCGTTGTACTCGTTGGTGCCGTCCGTCATCTCGACGACCAGCCCGCCCGGCGTCTTGATCAGCAACGGCAGCGCGAAATGACTGGTGATCGCGTGCGTGTTCACCCCCAGCTCGAGCAACCGCAGACCGTTGTCCAGCGAGCTCTCCCACACGGTCTTGTCCCACTCCGGCTCGCCGAACTGCCCCCAGATGTCGTTCACCAGGATGTGCAGCGCGCCCTGCTCGGTCTCGATCCGCGCCACCAGCTCACGCACCTGCGACGGATCGAGATGATCCACCGGTACGGCGATGCCGCGCCCGCCGGCCTTGTCGACGAGCTCGGCCGTCTCCTCGATCGTCTCCGGCCGGTTCATCTCCGACGGCCGGCACCGGGTGGTCCGGCCGGTCACGTACACGGTCGCGCCGGCCGCGCCGAGCTCGACCGCGATCCCCCGTCCGGCCGCCCGGGTCGCCCCGGCGACCAACGCCACCTTCCCCGCCAACGGCTTCATCGCTCCTCCTAATCCATACGTTGTACGATTATGTACCATACGACGTATGGTTAATGTCGGCAAGCGCTCCGGGCGGCCCCGCGCCGGGGAGGAGCGGCTGAGCCGGGAGGCGATCCTGACCGCGGCGCTACGGATCGTCGACGACGAGGGCATCGACGCGCTGACGATGCGGCGACTCGCGGCGACGCTGCAGGTCAACCCGATGTCGCTGTACCACCACCTGCCGAACAAAGCCGCCGTGCTGGCCGGCCTCGCGGAGCTCGTGTTCGCGGGGCTGGAGCTGCCCGACCCCGGCGACGCCGTACCGTGGGACGAGCAGCTCAAGGAGGCGGCGCGCGCCTATCGCAACGGCCTTCGGCAACATCCCAACCTGGCCCTGCAGGTGCTGTCGGACACGTCCGCGGTCTCGGACGTCGTCGTGGTCACGATGGAGCCGTTCTACCTCGCACTCGACCGGGCAGGTTTGTCACCGCGTCAGATTTTCGAGGCGGCCAACACACTGATCGACTTCATCCACGGGTTCAGCCTCGGCGAGGCGTCCGTCCGGGCCCAGACGTTCGAACTGGCGCCCGACCTGCTCACCCGCGTACGCGCCCTCCCGGCGGACAAGGCACCGACGCTGACAAGAATCGTCGACGGACTCGGCGTCGAGGGTCTCGCCTATGACTTCGACGACGGGTTCGAGTCCGGGCTCTCGACGCTGACCGCGGGCATCGCGGCAACCGCACGCCGCCGGTAGCGCGAGATCGCGACCCCGACCAGACACAGCGCGCCACCGCCGTACGCGAGCGGCGCCGGGCTCTCGCCGAGCAGCAGCCAGCCGAGGAAGATCGTGATCGGCGGGACCAGGTACGTCGTGGCGCCCATCCGGCCGGCCGTCGTCCGGGCCAACGCGTAGGCCCAGGTCGTGAAGGCGATCGCCGTCGGGAAGGCGCCGAGGAACACGACCCACCAGATCGTCGACGGTCGTGCATCAGCCGCCTCACGAACCAGCGTCGGCGCGAACGGCAGACACGCGATCGCCCCGATCACGCACGACAGCCAGGTCACCTCCAGCGCGGGCAGTCGCGCGAGCAGCGGCTTCTGCGAAACGACACCGATCGCGTACGCCGCCGCGGCGACGAGGCACAGCACGACTCCCCACGTCTCGGCGCTGCCGTTGGACGACGAGAGCCCGATCAGAACCACCCCGCCGAACGCGACGATGCTCCCCATCACCAGCTGACGCGGGAATCCCTCGTGGAGAAGGACACCGGCGAGCAAGGCGATCAGCAGCGGTCCGATGTTGACGAGCATGGCCGTCGTACCGGCGTCGAGGTGCCGCTCGGCCTCGTTCAGGGCGAGGTTGTAGACGCCGAACCAGAGCAGGCCACAGGCCAGCAGGAATTTCCAGTCACCGCGAGCCGGCCAGCGTCGCGGCCGCGCGAACACGAAGATCCCGAGCAGCACACTCCCGACGAGCAACCTCCCGAGCGAGAGCGCACCGGCCGAGATCTCCTGACCGACGTGGCGGATCGCCACGAACGCCGACGCCCACAGCACCACCGTGACCGCGGCCGCACCGGCGGCCAGCACACCCTGCTTCTTCATGCTGATACAACGTCATCCAGGGTCATGGTGTGAGGCTAGGCGTCGGACGCTTCGGCGGCGACCGAACTCCGGGGCTCCGGCAGCGCGAACGGTACGACGAACGCCGTGAGCAGGACCGGGATCGTCAGACCTGCGACCAGCACCGACATCGTGAACCACAGCGATCCCAGCGCGAACCCGCCGTACACCGCAATCGCGAAGACCTCGGCGAAGAAGCCCGACACCGAGGTCACGGTCGCCCGCGCCGGCCCGGTGATCGCGTCCTGCAATCGCGACTCCGACACCACGATGACGAGCTGCATGAGCCCGTAGCCCAGTGCGATCGGCAGGAACCCCCACACCGACCCGCTCAGCGCCCCACCAGCTATCAGCACCGCCGTTGCCCCGAGTGCCACTGCGAAAGTTGCTGCGGGCAACTTGTACGCCGGTCCCGCGAGCGCGCTGCCGATCGCCTGCGCGGCAACGGTTCCCGCGATCAGCAGCGGGATAGCGCCGGTCGTCGCGCCCGCCTCCCGGCCGAGCAGCGGGAAGTACTCGTCGAAGGCCAGGAACCCGCCCAACAACGCCACCAGCGCTACCGCCCGGCGTACCGACCGGCTGAGCAGCACCTCCGTCACACCTGTCCGGAGGACGCGGAGGTAAACCGCGAAGGCGGCTCGAGTACCCGGTTCGTCCGCCTCGCCGGCGGTCTCGACGACTCGCGCTTCAGGCAGCGTCCACGCAACGACCGCCTGCAGCAGGCCGCTGAGCACGCTGACGATTCCGGCGAGCGTGTAGCCACCGAGCGCGAACAGTGGTGTCGCGAGAGCGGTCGCGGCGAGGTTCATGATGAACGAGGCCGAGCGTGCCCGGCCGAGCACGGTCGCATACTGCTCGGTGCGGTCCCGCGCGGCGAGTTCGTCGTACACGAAGGCTTCGTACGTACCGGAGATCAGCGCGGACGACGTACCCCAGAGGACGAAGCCCAGCGCGAAGCCGGTGAAGGACGGGAGCGTGATCCACGCGGCGTACCCGAGTGAGCTGATCAGGGCGCCGAGAACCAGCAGCTTGCGCCGTGAATAGGTATCCGCCCAGGCGCCGGACGGCACCTCGAGGACGAACGCGGTCGCAGACCAGATGACGAACAGCGTCGAGATCTGGGCAGCCGACAGTCCGTGATCGGCGAACAGCAGCTGGTACAGCGGGTAGAGCGGGATGAAGTCGTGGAACGCCTCGAAGGCAACAACCCGGGCGACCAGACCTCTGTCAGAACGTCAAAGATGCAGGCTCGGCAGTCTCATGCATCGAAGATACGCGAAAATGACGCGCGAAGCCGCTGGAATATCGGTCAGAGTAGAGCGATGGGACAGGTCAGCGAACGGTTCTGGGCGAAGCTGCCGGAAGGCAGCCGTGATGCCCTCGTCGACGGATTGAGTCAGTCCGAGCTGCAGTCGGTGCTGCTCGACGTGACCCGTGAGCGAGCCGCCAAGGTGACGCCGGCGCGGCTGTTGCAGCGCTGGCAGCAGGACCGGTTCGTGCGGCCGTCGACCATCGATCCGCGCGAGCTGGTGAAGACCCAGCAGCGGCTGTGGGCGGCGCTGCCGGAGAAGTTCGACGGCGTCCAGCTGTCCCCGGTGGCGCCGCTGGGCACGTGCTCGGCGATCGCGACGATCAACCAGCATCAGGTGCTCAGCACGATCCGCGGGACGGAGGTCGCCGGCGACCCCACCAACGAGCTGGCGATCGAGGCCGCCGTACGCCGTCGTGCCGGCCAGGACCGCGTGCATCTGGCGGCCTGTCAGCGGGTGGTACGGGCGCAGCCGTTCGACGGGCCGGGCATGTCCGCGCACTTCGAGCTGTTCGTGCTGGTGTCGAGCGCGCGTGACACCGGCTCGTGCCGGACGGAGGCCGAGCTGTTGATCGACCACCTGAGCTTCTGGCACGACGTACTCGGCGAGAAGGCAGAGCTCACGTTCACCGCGTTCGAGGAGTCGGCGTTGCGGGAACGGATCGAGGACACGGTCCGGCCGGCGCTCGGGGTCGCGTTCACGGAGGACACCGGGCGGACCAAGAGCGCGGGTTACTACGCCGGCACCGCACTCGGCATCGATCGCGGCGGCGAAGGACTCGGCGACGGCGGGTTCACGACCTGGACCGCGGACCTGCTCGGCGACGCGAAGGAACGCTGCCTGACGTCGTGCATCTCCACCGAACGGCTGACCGTCATCGGAGCTTGAGCAGCCCCGCGTCCGTCGGCCGGAACCCGCACGCGTCGAGGTAGAACGCGCTCAGATGCGGCTCGAAGTCGACATGCAGCCATTCGCACCCTGCCTTGCGCGCCTCCTCGGCCGCGGTCAGCACCAACTGCTTGCCGATACCGCGCCGGCCGTGATCCGGATGTACGGCGGTATCCAGCACGAACGCATGCGCGCCGCCGTCCCAGCACACCTGCACGAAGCCGACCAGCTGCTCGTTGCTAAAGGCACCGACCCACGTCAAGGCCCACCGCTCCAACCGCTCGCCCCACGCGGTGACCTCGGGCTCGCTCTCGAACGCCGCCGCATGCAGCTCGGACAACTCCCGATCATCGACCGGAAACTTCACCTGGATACGCACGCCTCAGTGCTTATCAGGACAACAGTGCTGTCCTCCATCAGATTTAGCCGGTCCCGGGCCGCGCGGAGCCCAGCGAGAGTCGCCGCACCGCTCGGTCCGGACGAGATCCCCGCTGCCCCGAGGTCGTCCACGGCCTGCAGGGCCGGGTCGTCCTCGACCGTCACCGAGTAGTCGAGGCCGGAGCGCAGTACGGGCCACGCCAGCGACGACGGCGTACCGCAGTTGAGGCCGGCCATCACGGTCTTGCCGGTCGGGATCGTCAGTAACTCCCCTGCGACGAGGCTCGTGGTGACGCAGGACGCGCTGGCGGGCTCGACGCCGAGGAGGGCCGGGGCCACTTCACCGCTCCGGTAATGCGTCACAGCCGCCTGCGCCGCCGAGCCCACACCCATCGGAACGACGACCAGGTCAGGCTGTACGTCGATCTCGCGGAACAGCGTCGAATACCCGTCCACGATGTACTGCGGGATCACCTCGTACCCCGGCCACGCGGAGTCCTGGATCAACAGCCGATCATCCCCCGCGTACGCCGCAGCCTCGGCCACCGCGGCGTCGTACGAATCCGGTACGACGGTCACCACCGCGCCCTCCGAGCGGATCGCATCCACGGCGACATCACTCACCACGTCCGGGACGAAGACGTGCGCTGCCAGCCCGAGCATCGCCGCCCGCCGAGCGACAGCCCGACCGTGGTTGCCGTCGGTCGCGGTCACCAGCTCGGACGCGCCGGGCTGCTCCTGCACCGCACGGTGAATCGCCCACCATGCACCGAGCGCCTTGAACGCGGGCAGCCCGAGCCGCTGCGACTCGTCCTTCACGAGCACTCGGCCGACTCCTAGCTCGGCAGCCAGTGCAGGGACAGGAGTCAGCGGAGTCGGACGGTACGACGGGAGGCTCTGGTGGAACGCGAGCACCTCGGCCGGAGCAGGCGACGTACGCCAGGACCTCGCGGCCGGGTTCTCGTACCAGTCGACCAACTAAGCGACCAGTGCGAACGCCTGCGCCGTCGCGGAGTACGCACGGGGGCCGGACGGGATCCGGTGCGCGGTGCGGTCCTCGACCCGGATCGCGGCGGTCTGCAGCCGGACCGGCAGCGTGGAGCGTACGGCGGTCGCGAGGTCGAACTGCACCTCGGACAGCAGATCCGTCAGCTCGAGCTCGAGCGCCCGGCAGATCGCGGCGAGGATCTCCGAGGACGGCTCCTTGCGCCCACGCTCGATCTCGGACAGGTACGGCACCGACACCTGGGCCAGCTCAGCGAGCTCGCGCAGGGTGATCCCCCGCTCGCGCCGCAAGCGGCGGAAGACGTTCCCGATCACCTGGCGTAGCAACACGTCTGGCCCTCCTCGCCTCCGGATGTCCTGTACCGAGTGTGCCACTCCCACCAGGTCCCCCGCGCAAAGATCTGCCCTGAGCAGATTCCCGAACCGCACTTTGTGCACCCACCAACCGTTCCGGCGGCCCCGAAATGGTTGGTGGGTGCCCAAAGAGCGTCAGGCGAGGGCGTTGGCGAGGGCGTTGGCGAGGTCGGCGGTGAGGTCCTCGGGGTCTTCGAGGCCGAGGCTGAGGCGGAGCAGCCCGTCGGACGGCTTGGCCTCGGCGGGCACCAGGCGGTGAGTCAGCGCGGCGGGGTGCTGGATGAGCGTGTCCACGCCGCCCAGAGAGACCGCGTGGGTGATGAGCTTCAGGGCGCCGGCGACCCTCGAGGCAGCCTCGAATCCTCCGGAGATGGTGAAGGCGAGCACGGCCCCTGGACCTGATTGCTGACGTCCGATGAGGTGCTGGGAGTCCGTGAGGCCCGGGTAGTACACCTCGCCCACGGACGGTTGCGCGGACAACCAGTCGGCGACCTTGATTGCGGTTGCCTGCTGCGCCCGTACCCGAACCGGCAGCGTCTGCAGTCCCCTGTGCAGTTCGTACGCCGCCAACGGATGCAGCAGGCCCCCTGTTACTGCGCGGATCTGCCGGAGCCGGCCGACCCACTCCACGCCGGCCGCGACGACGCCACCCATAACGTCACCATGACCGCCGAGGTACTTGGTTGCCGAGTGCAACACCAGGCTCGCCCCGTGCCGAGCCGGCTGCTGCAGCACCGGCGTCGCGAACGTGTTGTCCACCAGCACGGGTACGTCGCCGGCCGCGGAGGCGACCGCCGCGATATCGACGAGGGCCACCGTCGGGTTGGCCGGGGTCTCGACGATCACCACACCGGTGTCCGGGCGGATCGCTCCGGCGACTTCGCTCGGCTGTGTGTAAGTCACGGTTGTCCCCAGGAGGCCTGTGGATAACAGATGGTCGCTGCCGCCGTACAGAGGTCGCACGGCGACCACATGCGGACGACCGGCGGCGACGCCGGCGAGCAGGCAGGCGGTGAGCGCGGCCATGCCCGAACCGAACGCGACCGCCCCGTCGGTGTGCTCGAGCTCGGCAAGCGCGTCCTCGAAACGGGCGACGGTCGGGTTCCACAGACGCTGGTAGACGAGGCTGCCGCCGTCCGGCCCGCGCCCCTGCGCGAGCGAGTCGTACGACGCTCCGCCCGTATTCACGTCGGGGAGCGGATACGTGGTGGACAGGTCGATCGGTGGAACGTGGACGCCGAGAGCGGCCAGGTCGTCGCGACCGGCGTGGACCGAACGGGTGTCGAGCTGGGTCATGGCTGCCTCCTCGCGGAGAGGATGGAATCTTCTGCGGGATTGGCACAATAGTTCCGAAGAAAATTCGTCCACAGTGTCGTCCACAGGCTGTGGATTCTGTGGACGGGCCCTAGAGTGAGGGCATGCCGAAGGATCGTCGGAGCCCGGGACCGGCTCCGCGGCCGGCCCCCGGCGGCCTCGACGAGGTCGATCGGAAGCTGGTGCAACTGCTGACCGCCGACGGGCGGATGGCGAACAATGCGCTCGCTGAGGCGACCGGGATCGCGCCGTCGACGTGTCTCACCCGGGTGCGGTCACTGCGTGAGCGTGGGGTGATCCGCGGCTTCCA
This sequence comes from Kribbella pratensis, assembly GCF_004365355.1. Taxonomy (GTDB): domain Bacteria; phylum Actinomycetota; class Actinomycetes; order Propionibacteriales; family Kribbellaceae; genus Kribbella. The sequence goes on from NZ_SODP01000004.1 coordinate 724,125, forward strand.
TGCCGACGTGGATCTGGGCGCGCTGGGTCAGCCGCTGCAGGCGCTGATCGCGATCCGCATCGGCGCGCACTCGCGCGACGAGATCGACCGTTTCCGCGCCAAGGTCCCGGCGTTGCCGGGCGTGCTCTCGCTGTTCCATGTCAGCGGAGCCAACGACTATCTTCTGCACGTCAGCGCAGCCACCCCGGATGCGCTCCGGGAGTTCGTCCTCGATCACCTGACGGCCGATCCGGCCGTCAGCCACGCGGAAACCAGCCTGATCTTCGAGCACATCCGCGCGATGCCGGACGCACACCACTGACCAACTCGGCCCACACCGGCCGGCTGCGGCTCAGGCAGGCGGGCGGCAGGCGGGCGGCAGACGTTGGCCCACGGGTTGGTCAGTGCGGGAGGTCCGCAATCAGCGAGGCTTCAGGCCCCAAGCGACGGCCAGCAGCTCGAAGGAGCGGCGTCGTTCGGCAGGGTCGTGGATGTTTGTGGTGATGATGAGCTCGTCGGCGCCGGCCTTGTTGGCGCGGCGGAGCAGGTCGGCGGCCACCTGGTCGGGCGTGCCGACGGACACCAGTCCGGCCCACTCCTCGACGGCGGCCTCTTCCGCCTCTGACCACGGGTAGTCCGCGGCTTCCTCGGGGGACGGCAGCGGTCCCGGACGGCCGGAGCGGAGCCGGAGCATGGAGAGGGCATTCGCACGGGCCAGGGCCTGGGCGCGTTCCTCGGTCTCGGCGACGATCGCGGCGAGCGCCAGCATCGCCCGCGGCTCACCGTCGTTCTCGAAGCGCTGGAAGTTCTCCTTGTACGTCGAGATGACGCCGGCCGGATCAAGCGTGCCGAAATGCCCGGCGTACGCGAACCCGGTTCCGAGGGCGGCCGCCGCCTGACCGCCGTACGTGCTGGATCCGAGGATCCAGACCGGCGGCAGCGGTACGTCGTCAGGTTGTGCGCTGATCGGCTCGAACGGGTGACCGGCCGGGAAGCCCTCGACGTACGCGCGGAGTTCGGCGTACTGCTCGGTGAAGTCGTCCGCGCCGAGCGCCTCGCGGCTGCGGCGCAGGGCGAGCGCGGTGCGCTGGTCGGTGCCGGGCGCCCGGCCGATGCCGAGGTCGATGCGGTCCGGGTACAGCCCGCCAAGCACGCGGAACGTCTCCGCGACCTTCAACGGCGAGTGGTTCGGCAGCATGATCCCGCCCGACCCGACGCGGATGCTCGAGGTGGCAGCAGCAACCGCAGCGATCATCACCTCGGGGCTCGTGCTCACCACGCTGCGGATGTTGTGATGCTCCGCGAGCCAGTAACGGTAGTACCCGGCCGCTTCCGCGGTGCGGGCCAGTTCGAGCGTCTCGTGCAGCGCCTCCGACGGCCGCGTGCCTGACGGCACCGGCGAGAGGTCGAGCACGGACAGGGGCATCGGTTCGGCGCTCACTTAGAACACCCAACCGCCGCCCACGGCGACCTATTCCGGGTACGGCGTGTTTGCCCGGGCGTCGCGAAGTGATCGAGCCCACCACGCGAGCTGGCGGAGCATCGCCGCAGCGGCCGCGGAGGTGCTGGGGTCGGTCGGCTCGCCTTCGGCGGTGAAGTCCTCCTCGCGGAAGCCCAGGCTGTCGCGGATCGTCACCGCATGCAGCTCACCGAAGACCAGCCTCAGTTGCTCCGCGGCCCGCAGTCCGCCCGACCTTCCGCCGTACACGACGAACCCGACCGGCTTCGCGTACCAAGGCCGCCGTACCGCGTCGATCGCCGTCTTCACGTCGCCCGGGTACGCATGGTTGTACTCAGCCGTGACGATCATGACCGCGTCCGCGTCCCCGATCCGCCCGGGCAACTCCGCCAGCGGCACCACGCTCAGATCGATGAGGTCGAGCTTGAACTCGTCCGCCCGCTCTACCTCCCGTGCGAACCACCGCGTGACCGCAGTACCGAACCGTCCGCTGTCGAGATTGCGCGTCAGCACGACGAGCCGCAGCGGATGAACAGTCACACCGACGACGCTAATACCTCAACAAGACTCGAGGTCAAACCATCTCATCCGTCTGGTGGCAGTGAGGGTGGCGTGGAGGGCTCCAGAGAAGACTTCGCAGCCTCCATCAGCGAGCTTTGGTCATCCAGGACGCCGACGGTTTGCCAGGACTTCGTGACGGCGGCCAGCTGGGTGGAGTCGTCGCCGAAGAGGCTCCGCGCGGTGGCTTGGGTGGCCTCGGCGAAGTCCTTGAAAGTGGCGGACTCGCTGAGATTGCCCGACGTCAGCGTCTCGTACCAGATCTTGCCGGCGTCGTCGTACGCGTTGCCGCCGAGCTCAGCCGCGACCAGGTAGAACGCGCGGTTCGGGATGCCCGAGTTGATGTGTACGCCGCCGTTGTCGTCCTGGGTGTCGACGTACCCGGACATGTCGGCCGGCTGCGGATCCTTCCCGAGCCGCGGGTCGTCGTACGCCGTGCCGGGCGCTTTCATCGACCGCAGCGCCACCCCCTGGACCCCCGGCAGCAGCAGCCCCGCGCCGATCAGCCAGTCGGCCTCCGCCGCGCTCTGCCCCAGCGCGTACTGCTTGGCGAGCGACCCGAACACGTCCGAGATGCTCTCGTTCAGCGCGCCCGACTGACCGTCGTAGGCGAGGTTCGCCGTGTACTGCGTGACGCCGTGGGTCAGCTCGTGCCCGGTCACGTCGATCGACGCCGTGAAGTTGCCGAACACTTCGCCGTCACCGTCGCCGAACACCATCTGCGCGCCGTCCCAGAAGGCGTTCGCGTACCCGCGGTCATAGTGCACCGTCGAGGTCAACACCAGGCCGGCGCCGTCGATCGAGTCCCGCCCGAAGCGCTCCTTGTACAGCGTCCAGGTCGCACCGGTGCCGTCGTACGCCTCGTTCACCGTCTGGTCCTCGACGGGATCGTCACCCTCGGCGCGGACCAACGTGCCCGGCAGATCGGTGCCGTTCTCGGCGTCGTAGACCTTGCGCTGCCGGCCACCCGGGGCTGCGGCCTCCGTCTCACGACCGGCGGCTGGGCGCGACCGCAGTACGGCGTCATGCTGCAGCGACTGCCGGTACCGGGCGCGGAGGCTGGGATCGCTCGCGGACCGCTCGAGCTGCTCGAGCAGGTACGGCGGGATGATCGAGTGGAACACCACTACAGGAAAACCCCGGAAAGGGATAAACTCAAGGATTTGTGGCTGCCGCGCGCGCCATTTCCTGAACGACTGAAATGCGGCCTTGGAACCAACGGGACGTATTTTAACACAAGGGGTTTGAATTGCCGAATCCGGTCGATGCCGAACAGGCTCACCTGACCACGTTCTACACCGCGCTCGACAACGAGCGCGAGCGTACGGACGCCCGGACCGACGACGAGCAACTGGTCCATACCCGCAACGCGCAGGCCCTGCACCAGCGCGACGGCCGGATCCGCGACCTCAAGCTCCGGCAGGCCCGGCTGAACGCCGCCGAGGAAGGCCTGTACTTCGGCCGCCTCGACACCGCCGACGGGGAGGTGCTGCACATCGGCCGGATCGGCCTGCACGACGCGGACTACGAGCCTTTGCTGGTCGACTGGCGCGCCCCCGCGGCGCGGCCGTTCTACATCGCGACCGCGGTGGCGAATCACGACGTCGTACGCCGACGGCACGTCCAGACCCGGTTGCGCCGGGTGATCGACGTACAGGACGAGCAGCTCGACCTCGGTCGTGAGGCAGCCGACCCGTCCAAGCCCGGCACCGGCGTGATCGGCGAGGCCGTGCTGATGAAGGCGCTCGAGGCGCGACGGACCGGCCGGATGGAGTCGATCGTCCAGACTATCCAGGCCGACCAGGACCGGATCATCCGTTCCGAACTGCCCGGAATCCTGGTCGTTCAAGGCGGTCCCGGCACCGGAAAGACCGCGATCGCGCTGCACCGGGCGGCATTTCTTCTGTATACGCATCGCGAGCAGCTGGAAAAGCGCGGAATTCTCGTCGTCGGGCCGAATGCGGCGTTCCTGCGGTTCATCGGTCAGGTGCTGCCGTCGCTCGGTGAGGACGGCGTCCGGCTGGTCACGATCGCCGAGCTGTTCCCGGGGCTGAACGCGACCCGGCCGGAGCCGCCGGAGAGCGCCGAGGTGAAGGGGCGGACGGTGATGGCCGAGGTGATCGCGAAGGCGGTCGCCGATCGGCAGTGGATCCCGGAGGAGCCGGTTCGGGTGACGGTCGAGCGGACCGAGCTCACGCTCGACCCGACGGTGTGCGAGCAGACGCATGCGCGGGTGCGCAACCGCGGTCTGACCCACAACCAGGCGCGGCCGTTCATCCTCAACGAGTTCACCGATTACCTCACGAACCAGTACGCCGAGCTGATCGGCACCGATCCGCTCGACGGCGAGCAGTTGCTCGACGAGTACGACCTGGCCGAGTTGCGCAAGGAGGTGCTTGCCGAGCCCGCCGTACAGGCTCTGTTGGAGCAGCTGTGGCCGTTGCTCAGTCCGCAGAAACTGCTCGAGGAGCTGTACGGCGACGAGGCCCGGCTGGCGTCGGCGGCGCCGCAGCTGTCGGAGCTGGATCGCGAACATCTGTTGAGGTACGGCGACGACTGGTCGCCGGCCGACGTACCGCTGCTCGACGAGGCGGCCGAGTTGCTTGGCGACGACGGGACCGAAGCGGCACGGGAGCGGGCCGCTCGGGCGCGCGCAATCGCTTATGCACAAGGGGCTTTGGACGTGCTGAGCGGTTCCGGGTCGACTGACTGGGACGAGGACGACGAGGCGGAGATCCTTACTGCGAAGGACCTGCTGGACGCGGAGGCGTTGGCCGAGCGGTACGAGGCGGACGACGACCGGACGCTGGCTGACCGAGCCGCTGCGGACCGGCGATGGACGTACGGTCACGTGATCGTCGACGAGGCGCAGGAGATGTCGCCGATGGCGTGGCGGGCGATCGCGCGGCGGTGCCCGCTGCGGTCGATGACCATTGTCGGTGATGTTGCGCAGACGAGTTCGATCGGCGGCGGGACTTCCTGGGCGAGCGCGCTCGGCGAGACATTCGGCGATCGCTGGCGGTTGGCCGAGCTGACGCTGAACTACCGCACGCCCGCCGAGGTGATGGAGCTGGCCAACGACGTACTGCGGGAGGTCGACCCGTCGGCGCGGGCGCCGCAATCGGTCCGCTCGACCGGGGTGAAGCCGTGGCACGCGGACGTTCCCGCCGCCGAGCAGGCTTTGTACGTGTACAAGATGGCGGCCGAGGAGACGGCGTACGGCGAGGTCGGCGTCATCACCTCGCGCAACCGGCTCGAACTCATCCAGGAGGCAGTCGACGGCCTGGCCGGCGTCACAGTCCTCACCGCCCGCGAAGCCAAGGGCCTCGAGTTCGACTCGGTCCTCGTGGTGGACCCCGACGGCATAGTCGTCGAGTCCCCCCGCGGCCTCCGAGACCTCTACGTCGCCCTGACCCGCTGCACCCAACGCCTGGGCGTGATCGGCCGGCTTCCCGAGGTGCTGGAGGATTCAGCTGCTTGGGCCTAGTGGTCGGTGCAGCAGTTTTGTTGGTGTTGGAGTTCGAAGGGGATGAGGAAGTTGTCGGCGGCGGGCTGGACCTGGAGGACCAGGCGGCCGTCGCGGCGTACCGGGCGGAGGAAGTCGAGGGTGTCGACCAAGGTGTCGTCCTCGACGGGTACGCCGCCGATGCCTTCTAGTTGATCGATACCGCAGCGGGCGCGGAGTTCGGCCGCGGGCAGTACGCCGTGTGCCTGCTCGTGACCGGGCCAGCGGACCACCCGGCCCGTCGTGCCGAGAGCCGCTTCGACCGCGGCGACATACGCACCGCGGACCAACCGGCTCGGACCCGCGAGCTCCGGCTCCGAGGCACCGGCTCTCGTGACGGCCAGGCCAACGTTGCGGTCGGCAACTACCGCGCGGATCGGGTCCGCGAGATCGGCCGCGCTGGTCAGCGACACCGCGACGTGCGGACGGTCGTCGCCCGACACCATGTGGGTGAGGGCGACGACCGGTTGGTCCACGGCGTCGATCAGCTCGTACAGCAGGTGGTCGGCAGCGGCCGTGTCCAAGCTGTCGGCATCGATCGCGATGATCACAACTGAGTTCCTTACTTGGGCAGCACCCAAAGGGGGTTGGTGTAGAACCACAGATCCACCCACGGGTCCGCGTCGCCGACCACATCGAGCTTCGGCCCGGCGGGATCCACGGTCGCGCCCAGGTATCCGGGCTGGCAACGGTTCCCGTCGGTGCCGCGAACGCGGACGTACTGCGCCTCGTCGGCGCGACCCAGCGGGTAGACAAGCTCGAACGTACCGCGTTTGCCGGACGTGTCCCATTGCTTGACGACCTTGGTGTTCGGCGCGGTGATCGTGTCCTTGTCACCGACCGGCCCGGTCACCGCGCCCTGGATGACGTCGACGCGGTTCAGCGCGGGCACGAAATTCGCCCAGTTCGGCAGCGTCTGGGCGGTGATCCGTGCGAATGCGAGTGCGCCATCACAGTCCTCTCCCCGGTGGATTCCGCGCGATCATCACCCGTCCGCATGACCACCAGATGTTCGCCCGATGAACACCATTCCGGCCCGAGCTGTGGACAACACAGAGTGACGAGGCTTCAATGGCCTGCGGGGGGAATCATGAATGGAGAGCCGTATACGCACACGCATTGTCACCGGCGGAACGAGCGCGGTAACGCGACGCTGGCAGCCCTGGGAGGGGTGGCGGTCGGCGTCATCCTGGTGCTGCTGGCCTGGCTCGTGGTGCTGATGACGAAGGATGATCCGGCACCGCGAGCGGCGGACACCGCGCCGTCGACAGCGGCCTCGGCGCCGGTCGCGTCGGCGCCGGCGCCGGTGATCACGAAGACCGTCGTACCGAAGCCGACCGTGAAGGGCCGGTCGAACTCGGCACCGGCGGCCGGCGATGTCCGGTCGTTGCCGGCCGGGTTGTTCTGCCGCGACCTGAACGCCAAGGGATACAGCTATGTCGCGGCGATCGATTACTGGCGATTGCACGGGCAGCCGAACCAGATGGATGCCGACCGCAACGGAATTCCGTGCGAGACCGTGTATCCGCGCAGCGATGTCGCCGCGTACTGGAACAGGCGCGAGATCAGCGGCGTGGTGTTCTGGTCGGCCGGCTTGTACTGCCGGGACCTGGCCGCGCGAGGGGCTTCGTACGCGGAGGCCGTCAGATACTGGTGGTACTACGGCATGCCGGATCGCATGGACGCGGACAAGAACGGGATACCGTGTGAAACCGTGTACTCGTCTGCAGCCGTCAACGCGTTCTGGTATCCGTGACGCGGCGCCTCTGGGCTTTCTTTGTCGCAGCGCTGGTGGTTGTCGCCGGCGGTGGGTTGTTCGCGCTGTCCGCAGCCGGCGTCTTCGACCGCACCCGACCGACCGCCGTCACACCCCAACCGACCGCCGTCACACCGCAGCCGACGAGACCACAGCAGCCGGAAAGCACAACGACACAACCGCCCACTCCAGGGCGCCCGACGTCTCCGTCGCACGCAACGTCTCCGACGCGCCCAACCACTCCGCCGCGCCCGAGCAACCTCGCACAGCCGACTCGGCGGTACGTGTTTCCTGTGGGTGGTTGCCGGGCGGACGCCTCACAGAGCCACCACGACTACCCCGCCTCGGACATCTTCGCGAACGTAGGCTGCCTGTTCGTCGCGCCCATCGACGGCCGCGTCGACGAAGTGACGCGCGTCGACAACTGGGACCCGAAGACCAACCGGGGACCCGACCGCGGCGGCCTTTCGGTCTCGATCGTGGGGGTCGACGGAGTCAGGTACTACGGCTCACACCTGTCGGCGATCGGACCAGGAGTCCGCCCCGGCGTCAGCGTCCACGCCGGACAAACGCTAGGCCGTACCGGTAAGACAGGCAGCGCGCGCGTCACCCCGCCGCACCTGCACTTCGGTATCAGTTGGCCGACGAAACCGAACACGTGGTGGATCCGCCGCGGCGCGGTCGCCCCGCAGCAGTTCCTCAACAGCTGGCACCACGGCGGCCAACTCTCACCGGTCAGCACAGTCGCCAAGACACACCGCGCGTACGGCGCGGACAACGGCTGCCGCGAGTACTGCTAGTACCAGTCAGCGAGCCCGGCCTTCGCGAAGCATTCCGATCGACTTCTCGATCCGTCGCTCGCGGGTGGCGTCCGTCTTCGCCGACGTCACCTGCAAGACGTGCCACTGCCGGTTGCTGTAACTCAACGTCTCCCAGAACGCCTGGGCCTCTCGATCCGCGGCCAGCGCAGCGGCCAAAGGCTCCGGCACCTCGAGCTCTCGCGGAGCCGTGTCGAGCTCGACGTCGACTTCGAGGACCTCGCCGGCCGCGACGCCCGCTTCGGTACGCCGCTCCGCGCTGAACCCGAGCAGGTACCGCCCGCCCATCCGCGCGATCGAAGTCCGGAACGTGAACCCGTTGACGGTGACGCTGACCTTGGGCCGGCCGCCACCGCCGAGCGACTCGACGACGCTTTCGGGCACCTCGAAGCCGGCCGTGTTCTTCCCGGTGGAGAGCAGTTCGGCGGTGAACTTCATCTGATCATCATCGGAGTCGACCAGGTCATGTCGAGAGCGGCGCGCTGGTTCCGACGTACCGGACGACAGAGGTCCGTGGAAAGGGAGAGATCGTGGCGAAGCCTGTTCTGAACAGCATGTTGATCGGCAGTACCGACGCCGAGCGGTTGAAGGCGTGGTACCGCGACGGGTTCCAGGCGGAGGTCGACGGCTACGGGAACCTGAACCTCGGCGGGTTCGGGCTGGTGATCGAGCAGCGCGACGACGTCGCCGCGAAGACCGCCGAGCCGGGGCGGCACATCGTGAACTTCGAGGTCGAGGACATCGAGGCGGCGGCCGCGCACCTGCGCACGCTCGACGTCGACTGGCTGGTGCACCCCGAGGATCGCGGCGTCGGGTGGTTCGCGACGCTGATCGACCCGGACGGCAATTACGTCCAGCTCATCCAGATGAAACCGGAGTACTACGCAAACCTCTGAGACAAACAAGTTCGCACCGGACCTGGGGGATCCGGTGCGAACGATGAGGTTTATTCAGTTGTCTCAGGCGCAGTGTGCAGAGTGCTCATCGAGAGAAATGGCGGCAAGCGAGGGGCAGAACGCCCACGCTCGCTTGCCGCCCAATCACCGGTGCCTTTGTGTGATCGAGGTGAGGTTCTCGACCTGGGCCACGTTCCGGGTGGGTTGTCTGGTGAGATACGGAACGCGAAAGGCGCCGGATGCCCTTCTCCAGATGCACAGCTTTCTCAGCGGGGTGCTACATCCCACATACGCTCGCCGGGCAGGGGGTCGGGGAGCTTGTCGACGGCCGGCATCGGGTCGTTGGTGACCCGGAGTCCGGCGAACCGACGGCTCATGGCGTCTGCGTACCGCTCGGCCAACGCCGGCTCGGCGTTGTAGTCGGCGATGACGTGCTCACCGAACCAGACACGGACGCGTCGGCGCTCAATCGTCTGGATGGCGGTGGCGGTTGTCACTGGTCCTCCTGGCTGTTACTTCGGGGGTGGTACGGCCTGGAAAACGCGGGCGAGCGCGGTGCCGGTGCGCCGTGTTGTGTTCACCGTCACGTCAGATCCAACGGAGTACGGCGAGCCGAGGTCACGCCCGAATTCAGAAATTCCCAGCTTTTTCGGAACCGGCCGGAACCCAATTCTTCGCCGGTATGTTCGATTACCCGAACGGACCCCGTACGGAGACGCCGCCGTCCAGCACAATCTGCTGTCCGGTGATGTACGACGCCGCGTCCGACGCCAGGTAGACCACGGCCTGAGCCACCTCCTCGGAGCGACCGAACCGACCGACGGGGATCTCCTCGACAACCTCGGCGTCGACGTTCGCATTGGCCACCGCGGTGGCGATCGCGCCGGCCGCGGCAACGTTCATCCGGATGCCGTCGCGGGCGTACTCCGCGGCGACCGTCCGGGCCAGGCTCAGGATGCCCGCCTTCATCACGCCGTACGCCGCCTGCTCGGGGGCTGCCATGAAACCGGTGACCGAGCCGACGCTGACAATCGTCCCGCCGTTGCCCTGGTCCAGGAAGACGCGGAGCGCCGCCCGGACCGCGCGGGCGACGTACCGGAGGTTGACCTCGTAGATCGTGTCCCAGTCCTGGTCGGCCATCTCGTGCAGCTTCACCGCGGGCACGAACGCGACCTGCCCGCCGACGACGGTGACGAGTACGTCGAGCCCGCCGAGCTTCTCGGCCGCGGTCGAGATCATCGCCTCGATGTCGCTCGCCGAACGGACGTCACCGGACACCGGGTACGCCGTACCGCCGCCTGCCCGCACCGCGGCAGCGGCCTCCTCGGCGCGTGCAAGCTCGAGGTCCGCGACCACGACCGCCGCACCTTCGTTGCCGAAGGCCTCCGTCGTCGCGCGACCGATCCCGCCGCCACCGCCACCGATCACCAGAGCTCGTTTCCCGTTCAGTTGCATGGGCGGAGCGTAGGCCAGGAATGGCCTGAGATTCATAGGGTTTCCTCAGGAAAGACACGCCGAAGCTGTCGGAACGGCTCCGTAGGCTGGAGGCGTGACCATCGAAGACGCTGGAATCAGGCCACAAGGATCCGCCGACGAGCGGGTCGTGGCAAACGCCCTTGTGGTGCCGGAGCGGGTCATCGGCGGCGTGGTGCCGTCGCCCGTCCGCACGGGGCCAACGGGGATCGCGGCTGTCCAGACAGAGCACCTGATCGGTGACATCGGCGACGCTCTCCGGCTGCTCGACGCGGTGGAGCGCGTCCGCGGCCACGCCCACCCGCTCATCCTCGGCCTGCAGCAAGCGGTCGGGATGACCATGCCGGCCGCCCTCGTGCTGAATGCGGTCGCCAACGGCCGCACGACTCCGGACGAGGTCTCGCAGCAGGTCGGCATCACGCCCGGCGAGGCAGAGCTGGCGATCGCCGACCTCGAGACGCTCGGCATGGTCCGGACCACGCCGGCACTGGCCGTCACGTCGATGGGTCAGGCCCGGCTCTCGCAGCTCGACGCTCTCACCGTCCGCGTCCTCGACGTCATCACCGGCATCCTCGGCCCGACCGACGCCGCCCACCTGGTCCGCCTCCTCCACACGGTCGCCGACGGCCTCGAGTCAGCCTCGGTCGCAGCCGCCGTCAACGACGCCCTCCCGCAGGTCGTCTCGCACAACTAGGGTGTGTCTCGCGATCCCACGCCGTAGCGAGCAGGTGCTCGGCGGAGTGCCTCGGCGTGCTGGAGCGGAGGGGGCGATGCGGTGTTCATCGTTCCCTTCGCTCCAGCACGGCGAGGTGCCCGCCGAGTGCCGCGCAGTAGGCGTGGGGTCGGGAGACACACCCTCGGTGTCGAAATCGCAGGTTGGGTCTCGACGTAGCTGATGTCAGGCGATCAAGGGAGGACATCAGATGTTGCACGACAGCAAGGCGTTCAGTGGGTTCTCGGTGGACGACATCGAGAAGGCGAAGGCGTTCTACGCCGACACGCTCGGGATCGATGTCGGCGAGGAGAACGGGATGTTGCGCCTCAAGATCGCGGGTGGCACCCCGATCCTGGTGTATCCGAAATCGAACCACGTGCCGGCGGAGTACACCGTGCTCAACTTCCCGGTCACCGATATCGAGGCGACCGCACGTGAGCTGGCCGGCCGCGGCGTCACGTTCGAGCACTACAACAACGAGCAGGACGAGGCCGGGATCTACCGCGGCCAAGGCCCGTTGATTGCCTGGTTCAAGGACCCGGCGGGCAACGTCTTGTCGATCATTCAGGAGTGAGGCACCGGATCGTTGTACTGACCTAGCCTGCCGGAGTAGCGGGCTCCGTTCAGGTACGGCCAGGCGTAGGCCGTACATCCGTGCAGGCCGAGGGTCTGCTGCTGCATGACCGGGGCCGGCCGGCCCGGCCCCGGGCACAGCTCGTGGCCGTTGCCGAGCCGGTGACCGGTCTCGTGGTTGACCATGTACTGCCGGTACGTCGTCAGCGACGCACCGAAGTTCGGCACGCCGTGCGCCCAGCGCGCGACGTTGAGCACGACCGAGTCCCCGATCCGGCAGCTCGTGTACCGGTCCGGTCCGCCGCCGCAGATCAGGTCCCGCGTCCGCGGCGTCACCAGCATCAACCTGAAGTCGGGCGTCGCCCCCGGCCCGACCTGCTGGAACCGCCACTTCCCCTGCGACGCCCACCCCTGCGGCGCGCCGTACGTCGTCCGCACGAACTGGGCGAACGCAGTCTTGTCGATCCCGGTGATCCCGCCCTCGATCGCGATCTGGAACGTCATCAGCCTGCCGCCCCGCCCGATCACCGCCGGATCCGCGGGCAGTACGGCGTACGACTGCGACCCCGCGCTCGGGTAGGAGATCACCTCGGCCGGCTTGACCGGCACGACCGGATCCGTCGTACGGCGTGACGCGACGGCCGGCGAGTCCAACGACGGCGCGGTCGTCCGGACCGACGCGGGTACGACCTGCCGCTCGAGGGCGCCGTGGCGCGACAACGGGCTGGCGGGCAACTCGTACACCACTCCGACCGCGACCACCGCCGCAGTCGCGAGGCCGATCGTCCTGACAACAGTCCAGCGGCGCATTCCGGCGAGCTCCTCCCACCGCACCCGGCCGGGCGCGTCCTCACTGTCTTCTTGCCACTGTGCCCACAAACCCTTCTCCCACCACGGCGGGGCTACGCCCTGGTGGTCCGGAACCTCAGCGACGGGTATTTCGACTCGTTGAAACCGAGCTCGCGATAGAGCTCGATGCCGTAGTCGGTCGCGTGCAGTTCGACCTGGCCGACGCCGGTCTCGTTCTCGAACCAGTCCATCAGCGCGACGACGCAGGCGCGGGCCAGACCGCGCCGGCGGAAGGCAGGCTCGGTGCTGACGTTGTAGAGGTGGCCGCGAACCGTGGTCAGGTCGTTCGGGCCCGGCGGGTGGACGAACACGTTGCCTGCGGCCCCTGCGACGACACCGGCGTCCGGGTCCTCGACGACGTACGCCGCGAACGTGTCCGGTGACGCCAACTGCCCGGCGAACCACTCGATGGCGGTCGCCTGCCAGGGTCCGTCGATGTCGTTGCCCATGGCAGCGAGCATCAGCCCACGTAAACGGACCAGAGACTCCGCGTCATCCGCTCCGGCTCGTCGTACCTGAATGTCACTCACGCGGTCCATCCTGCCAACTTTTTGCCGAGTCAATGAATCGAAGGGGGCATGGCCCCGAGCAGAGCGCAGCGATCGTCGCGCAGCAGCCGAGCACGGAGAGTGAGACCGCGGCGACGGTCGGCATTCGTCGCGCTGGCGATCGCCGTCGCCGGCATCCTGCTTCCCGGTACTGCGTACCTGGTCGCGCGTCGGCCCCGGCTCGGCGCGGTGGTGACCGTCCTGAGCCTCACGCTCTACGGCACCGCGGCGTACGTCGGTCTGCGGAAACGGGACGCGGTGATCTCGTGGGCGCTGGATCCTGGTCTGCTGCTGTGGATGATCGCCGGGCTCGGTGTGATCGCCCTGGCCTGGATGGTCGTGCTGGTCACGTCGTACAAGATGCTCCGGCCACTGACCGTGGGACCGGGCTCGCGGCTGCTCGGGTCGCTGGTGGTCGGCGTGGTCTGCTTTGCGATGACGGTGGGTACGGCGAGCGGTGCGCAGACCCTGATGGCACAGCGGAGCCTGGTGAAGAAGGTGTTCGCCGACTCCGGTTCGAAGAGCCAGACCCGGCCGACGATCAGCGCCGCGAAGGACGTCTGGCAACAACTGCCACGGCTGAACGTGTTGCTGCTCGGCGCGGACGACGGCGACGACCGGCAGGGCACGCGGACCGACACCGTCATGGTCGCGAGCATCGACACCAAGACCGGCAACACCTCGCTGATCTCGCTGACCCGGAATTTCATGCGGATGCCGTTCCCGGCCGACTCGCCGCTGCACAAGATCTATCCGACCGGCTTCTGGGATCCCAGCATCGATCCCAGCAAGGAGCAGTCCGAGTTCTACCTCGACGCGATGTACCGCAACATCCCGAAGTTGCACCCCGGCGTGATCGGGCCGTCGGACAACGAGGGTGCGGACATCCTGAAGCTCTCCGTCGGCGAGGCACTCGGGCTGAAGATCCACTACTACGTGCAGATCAACCTGGCCGGGTTCGCGAAGCTGGTCGAGGCGCTGGGCGGGATCACCGTGAACATCAACTACCCGGTGCCGGTCGGCGGTAACGACGACAAGAAGATCCCGCCGAGCCGGTACCTCCAACCGGGACCGAACCGGAAGCTGAACGGGACCGACGCACTGTGGTTCGCCCGCGGCCGGTACGGCCTGGCGACGGCCGACCTCGCCCGCCAGGCCCGGCAGCACTGCACGATCCAGGCGCTCGTCGAGCGCGCCACCCCACAGAACGTCGTCGCCAACTACGAGGAGATCGCGCACGCCGGCGAGCAGCTGATCCGCACCGACATCCCGCAGAAACTGGTGGGTGCCTTCGTCACCCTCGGGGAGCGGGTCAAGACGGCCAAGATCTCCAACATCGACCTGGACAAGAAGAAGAACTTCCCCAACGGCCGCAACCCGAACTACGCCGCGATGCGCGAGATCGTCGCGAAGGCGCTCGCCCCGAAGCCCGCGACGCCGCGCAGGACCACGACGACCAAGCCCTCGACGGCGACCCAGCCCAGAACCACACCCAAGCCCGACGACGGCGACCTGACCTCGTCCTGCGCCTACAACCCTGGCCCGCCCGGTTAAATCGCGCCTCTGAGTTGTATCAGCGTGCGGTCAGGATGCAGAACTCGTTGCCGTCCGGGTCGGCCAGCTCGATCCCGTCGGTGTGCGCCTGACCGCTTGCGTGCCGCTTCGCGCCGAGGCCGATCAGTCGCTCGACCTCTGCCTCGGCATCGCCCGACGGCACGAGGTCGAGGTGCAGGCGGTTCTTCGGCGCCCTCTCGTTGTACGGCGGACCGCCCCAGCTGATCTTCGTCCCACCCCGCGGCGACTGGATCGCGGTCTCCTCGTCCTGGTCCCAGACCAGCGGCCACTCGAGCGCCTTGCTCCAGAAGTACCCGACGGCCTGGCTGCCGTCCGACGACAGCGCGCCGATGACCCTGGTGCCCGCGAGGAAGTTGTTGTCCGGCTCGATCACACAGAACTCGTTGCCCTCGGGATCGGCCAGTACGACGTGCTCGTCCTCAGGTGTCTGCCCGACGTCGAGGTGTTGCGCACCGAGCTCCAACGCACGACCGACCATCGCCCGCTGCGCTTCGAGCGTCTGACTGGGCAGGTCGAAGTGGATCTGGTTCCGCCAGTGCTTCTCGACGTCGCTCGGCAGGAATCGCAGGATGAATCCGAGGTCGTTGTCGGGCAGTACGGAGGTCCCGTCCGCACCCAGGTCCCGGCCGAGCACCCCGGCCCAGAATCGCGCCAGCCCCGCAGGATCCTTTGCGTCGAAGGACAGTGCATAGATCTGGACGCTCATCGGGACTCCCATCCGCCGGAGGTACCACCGTATTTCGGGCAGAACGAGCGCCGCAAAGAGATTTAACCGACCGACGCCGCCGCGACCCTGGCGTGGTGATCGGCGATCGAGCGGCTCATCGGACGACGGAGCAGGACCAGCTGGTGGTACAGCGGACCCGTCGCGGTGAGCAGGAGCTGATGGGCATCCGTGCCGGATGGGATCTCGCCACGCTCGACGGCTCGCCGTACGACGATCGCCGTGCGCTCGTAGCGATCTGCCCAGAATCGCGTAAGTGCCTCGGCGGCTTCCGGCGTCCGGAAGGAGGCTGCGATGACGGCCTGGGTAACCGACGGGCGGGCGGTCAGCGCAGCGTGGACCTCGCGGTTGACCGCGATCAGGTCGCCCTCGAGCGAGCCTGTGTCGGCCGGCTCCCACGAGTCGTCGGCTCCGGCCTGCAGAAGATCGACGAGCAGGCCGGCGACGGTCTTCCAGCGGCGGTAGACCGTTGTGCGATGGACGCCGGAGCGTGCAGCGACCGCGTCGATCGTGAGTCCGTCGTACCCCTGCTCGGCGAGCTCGGCCTCGACGGCAGCGAGTACTTCGGACCGCACCCGAGCCGTCCGTCCACCCGGCCTGCTTGCACGATCACTCGTCTGCATGACACCATCTTAACGCAACATTCGTCGCATTAGGGAAATGGCCCGCGACGTGAAGGAGAAGCCCTGTGTCAGTCACTGAATATGCGATCGGCGCCACGAGTGATGGTCCGTACGGCGTGTGGTGGCGGGCGGTGAGGTGTGGGCGACGCTCGTCCATGCCGGCCGCGTTGCCACCCGCTCGGGACGTGTTATCGACCTCGACGCTGCCGAGTCCCGTCCGAGCGTGATCGTCGAAGGACCCGATGAGGCGGTCTGGTTCACGCGGAACGGCGACGACCGGCTCGGGCGGATCGGGTACGACGGAGTTGTGTCGGCGGTCGACATCGCCGGGGCGCCGTACGGGCTGTGTGTCGGGCCGGATGGGGCGTTGTGGTGCACGCTGATGAGCGCTGATGCTCTCGGGCGCGTGACGGTCGACGGCGAGGTGTCGACGTACCCGATCGGAGTCAGTGGGGCGTTTCCGGCGATGATCACGTCTTACGACGGAGAGCTGTGGTTCACGCTCAACCAGGGGAATGCGATCGGGCGGATGAGTCTTGGCGGGGCGGTCACGACCTATCCCCTGCCGACTACGGGTGCTGGCCCGGTCGGGATCTGCGCGGGTGTGGATGGCGTGTGGTTCGTCGAGATTCTGAGTGACCGGGTGGGGAGAATCAGCTCGGACGGCAAGATCGAAGAGTTTCCGCTGCCTGCCGGTTGTAAGCCGCACGCGGTTGCGGCGGCTGCCGACGGCGGATGTTGGGTCACCTTGTGGGCAGCCGGTGCGCTGGCGCGGATGGATGCTCAAGGCAACGTTATCGCCGAGTACGCGCTGGGGCAGGGCTCCGAGCCGCACGGTCTTGCGATCGATGGTGAGTCGGTGTGGGTGGCGTTGGAGAAAGGTTCCTTGGCTCACATCCAGCCGTAAGGGTGAGGAGGTTCACCCGCTGGAGGGAGGACGGCGGGCATCCGGCGGGTGGACAGTGGTGCTGTGAGCACGCTGGTGCAGGTCAGGGGAACGACCGCGCGAGTTCGCGACATCATCGCGGTGGGGCGGCCGGCGTTCTGGGTGGTGTCGATCGTCCCTTATTACACAGGGATCCTGCTCGCCACGCATCGGCTGATCCCGCCGGTCGCGGAGTGGCCGCGGCTGATCGTCGGAGCCGTGGTGATGGGGCCGCTGGTGTGGCTGGCCGTGCTGGCGGTCAACGACGCGTACGACCTGCCGAGTGACCGGCTCAACCCGCGTAAGGCGAAGTCGCCGCTGCTCGACGGACGCATCACGCTCCGCGCGGCCAAGCGACTCGCCTTCGCGGCCGCCGTCGCCGCGGTCGGGTTGAGCCTGCACGTCGGCGTCGTGTTCGCACTCGGCGTCCTCCTCGCCGTCCTGCTCGGCTACGCGTACTCCGTCCCACCCGTCCGGTTGAAGACCCGCGCCGGCTTCGACGTCGCGGTCAACGCGCTCGCGCTCGGCGCCTTCGGCCCACTCGCCGGCTGGGCCGCGATCAACCCCGACCTCAGCAGCTTCCCTTGGTTGATGGGCCTCCAAGGCACGCTCGCCGCCATCGGCCTCTACCTCCCCACCACCCTCGCCGACCTCGAAGCCGACCGCGCCGCCGGCTACCACACGATCGCCGTCCGCTTCGGCGCCCGCACGACGTACCGCATCGGGTACGCCGCCTGGATCGCGGCAGCCGCACTGTCCGTCGTACTCGCCGCCACCGGCACGATCATCCCGCGCAGCATGCTGCCGCTCGAGCTCGTGATGGTCCCGGTCCTCGTCGCCGCCTACCGCAAACTCATTGGTCCCGGCCAGTCGTTCAAGGGCATCATCGTCCTCGCGTCCCTGTTCCTCTTCCCCTGTGGGACGTTCGCCCTCACCTACACGGGAGTCCTCTGAGCATGTACCCGGACATCGAGCCCTACGATCACGGCCTGCTCGACGTCGGCGACGGCAACCGCGTCTACTGGGAGGTCTGCGGCAACCCCAACGGCAAGCCCGCGCTCGTCGTCCACGGCGGCCCGGGCTCCGGCGCCGGTGCGGGCTGGCGCAGGTACTTCGACCCCGCGAAGTACAAGATCGTGCTGGTCGATCAGCGCAACTGCGAGCGGAGTACGCCGGATGCCGCCGAGCCGGACGTGGATCTCAGCACCAACACCACCTGGCACCTGATCGCGGACTTCGAGCAACTGCGCCGGGAGCTCGGGATCGAGAAGTGGCTGCTGCTCGGCGCATCACACGGTGCGACGCTCGGGCTCGCGTACGCCGAGCAGCACCCGCAGGCGATCTCCGAGATCGTGTTGTTCAGCGTCACGAACACGACCAGGCGTGAGGTCGAGTGGATCACCCGCGACATGGGGCGGATCTTTCCCGAGGAATGGGCCCGCTTCCGCGACGGCGTACCGGAGGATGAGCGCGACGGCAACCTTCCGTTGGCCTACAGCCGGCTCTTGCACGACCCCGACCCAGCCGTCCGGGACAAGGCCGCGCGTGACTGGTGCGACTGGGAGGACACGCATGTCCGGACAGCTCCCGGCTGGCGGCCGGACTCGCGGTACGACGATCCCGTGTTCCGCCTGCGACTCGCCCGGCTGGTCACGCACTACTGGGGTCACGCCGCCTGGCTGGACGAGGACGTTCTCGTCCGCGAGGCCGGAAAACTGTCGGGAATTCCGGGCGTGCTGATCCATGGCCGGCTGGACATCAGCAGCCCGCCGGATGTCGCGTGGCGGATGGCTCAGGCCTGGCCCGACGCCGAGTTGCACCTCGTCGAGCAGGAAGGCCATGGCCCGGGCGGCGACGGCACGCGCGAGCTGATCCTCGGAGCGTTGGACCGGTTCGCATTACGGGCATGACCGGTTCACGTGCACGTGCACGGAGGGCAAAGATTTGATCACTGATCTTTACAGCGATGAAACGTTCATGAACCCTTGAGTCCCATGACTGAGCTGGATTCCTTCCCCGCCCCACCGCCCCAGTCGACCCGCCCGGAGCTCGAGACCGACTACACCCTCAGCCGGTCCGATATCAGGCACTTCGCCGAGCACGGCTTCGTGAAGCTGAAGAACGTGCTGAGTCCCGAGACGATCGAGGCGTACGAGCCGGAGATCACCGGCAAGGTGATCGAGCTGAACACGCAGCACCTGCCACTCGAGGAGCGGGACACCTACGGCAAGGCGCTCCTGCAGGTGACGAACCTGTGGCAGGACAGCGAGCGCGTGCTCGAGTTCGTGTCGTCACCGCGGCTGGCGCGGATCGCAGCGCAGTTGCTGGGCGTGCAGTCGGTCCGGCTGTACCACGACCAGGCGCTGTACAAGGAGTCCGGCGGCGGAGTCACGCCGTGGCACGCGGACCAGTACTACTGGCCGTTCGCGACCGACCGCTGCGTCACGGTCTGGATCCCGCTGCAGGAGACCCCGATGGAGATGGGTCCGCTGTCGTTCGCGGCCGGCAGCCACACGTTCGAGCACGGTCGCGACCTGCCGATCAGCGACGAGTCGGAGCGCGTACTGCAGGAGGCCCTGGCCGAACAGGAGTTCGCGGAGATCTCCGAGCCGTTCGAGCTCGGCGAGGTGAGTTACCACCTCGGCTGGACCTTCCACCATGCGCCGCCTAACACCACCGACATCCCGCGCCGGGTGATGACGGTGATCTATGTGGACGCGGCGATGGGGATCTCCCAGCCGGTGAACAAGAACCAGGAGGCCGACCTGGCCAACTGGATGCCCGGCAACCAGCCCGGCGAGACCATCTCCTCCCCGCTCAACCCGATCCTCTACTGACCCACCCCGCACGGCCCATCGGACAAACCCGGAGGACGTCTGTACCTATTGGTATGTACGATGCCGTCATGACCTCATCGGAGTCACCGATCAGCCGCATCGTCGTACTCGACCAGCACCTGCCGGAGCCGCTCCCGGTGCAGCACGTCGAGGTACGCCGGATCACGATCGAGCCGCACACCGCGCTCGGCGCCCATGTCCACAACGGCCCCGTGTTCGGCAACATCGTCTCGGGCAAGGCGATCTACCAGCAGGCCGCCGGCGGCGAGGTCCAGGTCCTCCACCCCGGCGACGTGTTCTACGAGCCCGCGGTCGACCGGATCTCCCGCTTCGACACCGAGGACGAGGGCGTCACGTTCCTCGCCTACTTCCCGCTCACCGCGGGCCAGGACGCGACGCTCGACCTGGTCTAGAGCGTCCGCTTCTGCGGGTAGATCGTTTCGCCGCGGGCCAGCTGCTCGACGTACTGCGTGATCCGCCTGGCCCTCGTCTCGGGCTTCTTGGCGCTGTTCACCCGGAACACGACCGCGAACCGGTTGGCGCTGGTCAGGATCTCGAACATCGCCTGTGCCCGCGGCTCCGCGGCCAGCGCCGCGGCGAGGTCCTCGGGGATCTCCTTCGCGCTCGATCCGCCGTACGCCTTGTCCCAGCGGCCGTCGGCCTTGGCGCGCTCGATCTCCGCGCGTCCGGCCGGGCGCATCCGGCCTTCCTCCTCCATCCGCGCGACGAGGTCCACGTTCCGCTTGGACCACATGCTCTGCGCGCGCCGCGGGGTGTACCGCTGGATGAAGGTCTGCTCGTCGCGGCTCTTGCGCTGCCCGTCGATCCACCCGTGGCACAAGGCCTCTTCGAGCGCCTCGGCGTACGTGAGGCTCGTCGGCGTCGTCACGTTCTTCTTCGCGAGCACGAGCCAGACACCGTCCGACGCTGCGTGATGTTCGTGCAGCCATGACTGCCAAGCAGCAGCGTCCACAACGATCAGTTCGGTACTCATGACGCAGCCTCCTGATAGCGGGCGGCCAGGTGGGCCGCCGCATCCTTCAACTCCTGCGGTCCGACGAACTCCAGGTCGCACTCGAACATCCCGAACGTCGCGGCCAGCCCGGTCCACGACCACGCCGTCAGCACGAGCCGGCAACTCGTCGGCGTGACCTCTTCGACGAACGCGCCGCGCCCGGCCCACTGCGCGATGTCCGACGCCTTCGCCTGCAGGATCGCCTCGCCCCGGCACGGGTTCTGGTCCTGGCCGTGGAACCGGCTCGAGATGTACGTCGCCACGTCCGGCGCCGGGAGCTCGCGCTGGGTGAACCGCGGCCCGGTCGGCGTCTTCGGCGTCATCCGATCCACCCGGAACGTTCGCCAGTCCTTCCGATCCAGGTCCCAGCCGACCAGGTACCAACGCCCGCCCCACGTCACGAGGTGGTGCGGCTCCGCCTTGCGCGGCGGCACCCATTCGTCCGACGCACCAGGTGACGCGTAGTCGAACCGCAGTACCTCTTGCGCACGCACCGCCATCCCGACCGCGATCAGCTTCTCCGAGTCCACCGTCGTACGCCGGTTGGCGTACCGATCGACCGTCGTGACCTGCAATGCGTCGACCCGCTGCCGCAGGCGCGCCGGCATCACCTGGCGAACCGTGGCCAGCGCACGCAACGCGCCCTCCTCGATCCCGGTGACTGTGGTCGTGGCGGTCTGCAGCGCGACTGCGACCGCGATCGCCTGATCGTCGTCGAACAGCAGCGGCGGCAGGTCCGCCCCGGCATCCAGGCGGTAACCGCCGTCGGGCCCCTTGCTCGCGCGCACCGGGTAGCCCAGATCCCGGAGCCGATCGACATCGCGGCGGACGGTGCGCGGGCTGACCTCGAGTCGCTCCGCGAGCAAGGCTCCCGGCCAGTCGCGCCGTGCCTGCAGCAGCGACAGCAGCGCGAGGAGTCGAGCAGAGGTTTCGGACATGACGTCAGCTTCGCATGAGTAAGGGACAGAACCTGGCCGCTACTGCTGGAAATGTCGTGCTCATCAAGTCCAACCGAAGGAGTCATCCGTGATCAGCACCCGAGCGCTCACCCGGGATTTCGTGGTGAGCCGTACCGAGACCGTGCGCGCCGTCCGCGGCATCAGCCTGGACGTCGAACCCGGCGAGCTGGTCGCCGTCCTCGGCCCGAACGGCGCCGGCAAGACCACCACGCTGCGCATGCTCACCACCTTGATCACCCCGACGTCTGGCACCGCGACGGTCGCCGGGTACGACGTGACGACGCAGCCCAGCCAGGTCCGTCGACGGATCGGGTACGTCGGCCAGGGCAACGGCGCCGGCCATACCCAACGGGTCGGCGACGAACTCCGCGGGCAAGGTGTGATCTACGGCCTCGACCGTCGCGCCGCGAAGCAACGGGCCGATGAATTGCTCGACGCGCTGGAGTTGCGGGAGCTGGCGCAACGCAAGGTGTCGGAACTGTCCGGTGGTCAGCGCCGGCGGCTCGATGTCGCGATGGGTCTCGTGCACGCGCCGTCGCTGCTGTTCCTGGACGAGCCGTCGACCGGCCTCGACCCGCAGAACCGGGCGAACCTGTGGGACCACATCCTGCGGATGCGCGAGGAGCACGCGATGACGATCGTGCTGACGACGCACTACCTGGACGAGGCCGACACCATGGCCGAGCGGGTTGTCGTCGTGGATCACGGCGAGGTGATCGCCGATGACACCGCGAGCGCGCTGAAGGCCAGGCTCGCCGGCGACCGACTCGCCCTGACAGTTGCTCCCAGCAACATTGCACGATTGACCGCGCTGGCCGAAAAGTTGCCCGGAGCCCGGGAAGTGGTTGCCGTTGGCGACGAGCTCAGCGTCCGGGTCGCGAACGGCCCGGCAGCGCTCCCCGAGCTGATCGCAGCCGCCCAGCACAACGGCGTACCGATCGCGTCGGCGCAGGTGCATCGACCGACCCTCGACGACGTGTTCCTCAACCTGACCGGCCGCAGCCTGCGCGAAGAGTCCAACGGAAAGGCAGCCTGATGACCACCCTCACCGTTTCCACGCCCGTAGTTGCGGTGCAGCAGCCGTCCCGGAGTCTGTTGCGTGACATCCGGATCGTGATGACGCGCGAGCTGAAGCCGGTACTGCGTGACCCGTTCTCGTTGCTGTTCGGGATGATCCAGCCGCTGGTGTTCCTCGCGCTGTTCGGACCGTTGTTGTCGGGCTCGATGGGCGGGACCTTCGGCGACGGCGTCTGGCAGTGGTTCGTCCCGTCGATCCTGGTGATGACGACGCTCTTCGGTACGTCGACCACAGGGGCGAACCTGCTGTTCGAGTTCCAGACCGGTGCGCACGAGCGGATGCTGGTCACGCCGTTGTCCCGTTCGTCGCTGCTGATCGGCCGCGCGCTGAAGGAGATGGTGCCGCTGTTCGGGCAGGCGGTGATCGTGATCGGGGTGATGACGCCGTTCGCGTTCGACCTGCACGTCGGTGGTGCGCTGGTCGGGTTGGCGCTGCTCGCGGTCTTCGGCGTCGGGCTCGGTTCGTTCAGCTACGCGCTGGCGATCGCCGTCCGCAAGCAGGACTGGATGTTCTGGGTCGTGCAGCAGACGTTCCTGTTCCCGCTGATGATCCTGTCCGGGATGCTGCTGCCGCTCGAGACCGGTCCGGGATGGATGCGGGTGGCATCGAAGTTCAACCCGCTGTCGTACCTCGTCGACGCCGAGCGGACCCTGTTCTCGGGTGATGTGTGGTCGAGCGCCGTGCTCTGGGGATTGGTCGCGGCGATCGTGACCGCGGCACTCGGACTGACCGTCGGCATCCGGGCGATGCTCCGCTCGGCCGCATGACCCAATTGAGCCAGTGACCCGGCTGGGCCGTTGTCAACGCTGAATTTCACCTACGGTAGCGCTCAGATCACCCACCGCCCCCAAGGAGATCTGATGAGGCCCCGCCCCGCCTTGCTCGCTGTCCTGACTTCGCTGGCCGCCGCCGCGCTCGCAATGTCCAGCGCGGTGGCGGCTCCGGCTCCCTCCGCCGACAACGCAACGACACTCGTCGCCGCGACCGACACCGACGGCGACTCGCTACCGGACACCTGGGAAACCAACGGGTACGACGCGAACGGCGACGGCGTCGTCGACGTGGACCTGCCGGCGATGGGTGCAAACCCGAAGAAGAAGGACCTGTTCGTCGAGATGGACTACATGTCCGGCCGGCTCGCGAGTACGGCGGCGCTCGACCGGATCGTCCAGGTCTTCGCGAGCGCCCCGGTCAGCAACCCGGACGGCACGACCGGCGTCAAGATCCACCTCGACGCAGGCGCCGCCCGCGGTGCGGCGTACAACCTGGGAGGCGGGAACGAGGTCACGTACGACGACGATCTCAATCCGTCGGCGACCCAGACCAACGCGATCAAGGCGGCCAACTTCGCCGCGGCCCGCAAGGCGGTCTTCCACTACATGATCTGGGGAGACAGCTACGACGGCGGCTGCAGCAGCGGCCAGGCGTTCAACATCCCGAACGACACGTTCATCGTCACGGTCGGCCCCAAGTGCGGGTGGAACGCGACCGACGACACGAATGTCGGCACGTTCGTCCACGAGCTCGGCCACAACATCGGTCTGAAGCACGGCGGCACCGACAACCTCAACTACAAGCCGAACTACCTGAGCGTGATGAACTACTCGTTCCAGCTCGGCGGCGTACTCAAGTCCGACGGCACGAAGTACTGGGGCTACTCGAACGTCCAGCCGACGTCGATCAACGAGGCCCGACCGGACGAGACGGTCGGCCTGGGCAGCCTGGGCGCGGGGTACAAGACCAGTTGGAAGTGCCCGAACGGCTCGACCAGGACCACGGCCGGCGCCGCGAACCAGCCGATCGACTGGAACTGCGACGGTGACACGACCGACACGACGACCGCCGCGGACATCAACGGCGACAAGACCACATCGATCCTGATCGCACAGAACAACTGGGCGAACATCGTCTTCGGCGGCGGCGCCGTCGGTGGGGGTACGACGCCCCGCACCAAGACGCCGGCGTCGGAGCTGCACGAGATCACCCACGACGAGTGGGTGTCGATGCAGCACCAGTAGTGGTCAAGCCGAAGCCCTCGCGCCTTCAGGTGGGTGCGAGGGCTTCGGCTTGTTCAGACCGACCAGACTCCGGTCTTCGCGGTCTCGCGGGCCCACTCGGTGAAGTCACGCGGCGGGCGGCCGAGGACCTGCTCGACACCGTCGGAGACGTACTCCGAGCGGTGGTTGCGGATGACCGCGAACAAGTCGCGGACCGCGTCGGCGTCCTCCTGGATAAGGCCCTGTGCGATCAGTTCCGCGACGTGTGCCTCCGGCTCGAGGTCGACGTACGTGATCGGGCGGCCGGTGGCGGCGGAGAGTTCGTCGGCGATTTGGGTCATGGTGAGGGTGCGCGGGCCGGAGATGGTGAGGGTCCGGCCGACGTATGACTCGTCGAGAAGCGCCATGGTCATTACGTCGCCGACGTCGTTGGTGTCGATCCACGCCTCGGCTCCGGTGCCGGCGGACAGCCGGATCTCGCCCGCGAGCACGTGGTACTGCAGGAAGTCCTCACTGAAGTTCTGCGCGAACCAGGCCGGCTGCACGATCGTCCAGTCCAGGCCGCTCGCCTTGACCACCTTCTCCAGCTCGAGCTGGCCGTCGTACACGGCGAAGTCGCGACCCGGGCTGCCGACGCCACGACCGGACAGCAGGACCAGTCGCCGCAGACCGTCTGCTTGCTGGACGAATTTGCCCGCCTGAGCGAGCCCGGTCGGCCCGACGGGCGGCGCCAGGTACGCCCTCTCCACGCCGGCGATCGTCGGCGCCCAGGTGCTCTCGTCGTACCAGTCGAACCGCTGCTCGCTGGATCGTGAGGCGAGGCGGTACGGGACTTGCCGCGCATCGAGCTGGGCCGCGACGCGACGGCCGGTCTTGCCTTTGCCGCTGAGGATCAGTATCGGTGTCATGTATCAAGTTCAGCGGGGTTGAGTGAGACAAACCATGGCTCTGGGGCGCAATTCGATGTTCGAGGCGCTCACCATGGCGTACGCTCAACGCATGGACGTGCTCGACGAACTACTGGCCGGGACCCGCGCCCAGGACGGTGTTTTCAATCTGACGATCCTGGATCTGCCCTGGGCGCTGGAGATCCGCGACGAGGCGCCGCTCGCTCTCGCGACCCTCGTCCGCGGCTCGGGCTGGGTGACCCGCGAAGGGACCGCGCCGCAACGGCTGGAGCAGGGCGACGTGGCGATCTTCACCGGCCCACAGCCGTACGTCGTGGGCGACAGCGTGCACACCGCACCACAACTGCGGATCCATCCCGGCGGCATCTGCGAACCGTTGCCCGGGGCACCGGCCGACTACTCGGCACGGCTCGGAGTGCGTACGTACGGCAGCCGGAAGTCGGGTGAAGTGATGGTCGCCAGTGGCACCTATCAGGTGGCCGGTGATGTCAGCCGGCGCCTGGTGACCGCCCTGCCGCCGGTCCTCGTCGTACCGGCCGCGGAGGTCGCCGGCTCGGTGATGGAGATGATCACGAGTGAGATCCAGCGGGATGCGGTCGGACAGCAGACGGTGCTGGACCGATGGCTCGACCTGGCGCTGATCACCACCTTGCGAGCATGGTTCGACCGGCCCGACTCGCACGCGCCGGGGTGGTACCAGGCCCAGACTGATCCGGTCGCCGGTACTGCGTTGCGTCTGCTGCACGAGGATCCGGCGTACCCGTGGAACGTCACCGATCTCGCCGACCGAGTCGGGGTGTCCCGGGCCTCGCTGGCCCGGCGATTCACCGCAGTGGTGGGTGAGGCGCCAATGAGCTACCTGACCGGTTGGCGGATCACGCTCGCCGCCGATCAACTGCGGTCGACCCGGGACACGGTCGAGACGATCGCTCGGCGGGTCGGGTACGCGAACGCCTTCGCGTTGAGCGTTGCGTTCAAGCGGGTCCGCGGAATCACGCCTACCGATCACCGCCGGGCGGCGTAGAAGCTTAAAGCGCGAGGTTCAACGATACGATTGAGGCTCATGGAGATCGCGTTGAGCCTCGACGAACTGCGGCAGCTCAGCCTCTGGAGCGCGGACTGTGCGGAGTGGGCGTTGCCCGTCTACGAGGCGGTTAGTCCCGGCGATCGCCGGCCGCGCGAAGCGATCGAGGTCACCCGAGAATTCGGTGCCGGGGGCAACAGAACCAAGGCGATCCGGACGGCCGCGTGGGGCGCCTTGAAAGCGGCCGGCGAGGTAGCCGATCCGGCCGCGGAAGCTGCTGCGCGAGCAGCCGTTGCGGCAGCGGGTTCGGCGTACCTGCATCCGTTGGCGGCAGCCACCCAGGTCAAGCACATCGTGGGGGCGGCGCAGTATGCGGCGTACGCGCACGAGCTGGCCGGACGCGATCCCGAGGCCGTCGTCAGATGGGCGATCGAGCGAGTGCCACCTGTGGTCCGGGACGTACTGCGGCGCTACCCGGATGGCACACCCGGCCGCAGCCGGCTCGGCGAACTGCACCGCCAACTGGAGACGGCGCTCAGGCAACCGTCGCCTTCATGAACGCCAACGCCTGCGGCCAAGCCAGCCGGAAAGCGTCCGCGTTCACGTCCTTGTCGTGCCGCGACTTGTCTGAGAACCCGTGGTCCGCACCCGGGAAGTACTGCGTGAACGTCGCGCCGGCCGTCCGCGCCTGCAACACCGTCTGCAGCGTCTCGAAGTCCGAATTCGGTACGGCGGTGTCCGCGCTCGGATAGCTCACCAGCACCGGCGCCGTGATCGCGGCCGCCTCGGCAATCGCGTCGTACGTGTGATGCGGCGGCCGATCGGACGGAACGGTCGGGTGGAAGGCGACGACGTTCGCGACCCGCTGGTCACGCGCCCCGAGCAGGAACGCGAACCGTCCACCGAGGCACCAGCCGATCACGCCGACCTTGCTGCACCCGAGCTCGTCGACGAGATAGTCCAGCAGCGCACTCTGCTCGGCCAGGGCGGTGTCGTCGTCCATCTGTCGCAGCAAACCACTCAGCTCCTGCCGACTGGTGTTGTCCGTACTGCGCCCCTTGAACGGATCCCACGCCAGCGCGGTGATCCCCTCCCCCGCCAGCTCATCGGCCCAGGCCCGCACCTGCTCGCCGATCCCGGTAATCATCGGCAGCAACAACATGCCGGCCCGCCCGACCCGCGCAAGATAAGCGTCCTGCTCCCCAACCGTCACCGTCACACCCATGCGCGCATCCTAGACGCGCCAGCTGCTCAGCTGACCTTGACCGCCACGGCGACCGACAACCCCGCCGCGTGTTGCTTGGTCGCGGGCCGGTAGATGCGCACCGACCAGCTTCCGGCTGTCGGGAACGCGTAGGCGAAGCGCGCGATGCGGGTGGACGGCACGTTGATGGTCTTCGCCGTCGTCCACTTGGTCGCGCCGGCCTTGCGGACCTGCAGGATCGCGGTCGACCCGACGTCGTACGGGTTGGCCAGGCCCTCGTAGGCCACGGCACGGCCGTGTACCGCGGTCCTGGGTGCAACGCGCCAACTGACCACCGCGCTCGAGACGGCGCCGATGGGAGTCGTGATGAGCGTCTCGCCCGGAACACTCGAAGCCAGCACAGCCCGGAATGCCCCGTTGGTGGCGCTCACGAACGGGATCGACGCTACCCCGCCGGTCACAGTCTTCGCCGAGCCCAAGGTCAGCCACCGAGTCGTGCCGACCGACAGACGCTGCAGGTACACGACGACACCGGCCGGAGCCGCGGTCCAGACGTTCAGGCTGCGCTGGTCCTGTACGACGACCTTCGCCGTACCGCGACCGCCGTGCGGGACGGCCGGCGCCGAGACGGTCGCCCTGCGGGCGGCGTAGACGGTGGCAGGGACGGAGACAAACCTGGCATTGCCGTCGGTGGTGTGCAAGTGGAACACGAAGGAACTCGCGCCGGCTGCGCGCGGTGTCACAACCGCCGAGGTCCGCAGGTTGGGCAGGACTTTCTGAACCGAGCACCAACTCCCGACGGACACGCCGGCAGCGCCCGGCGTCGTCAGCCCGATGTCGCAACCGTCGAACTGTCGCATCGCCGGCGGATCAGCGGTGAAGGTCGCAGTCGACCGGCGCCCGACCACCAGCGTCGGGGTGGTAACTGCGGCGCTGAATGCGGTGACCGTGATGGTCTTCGTGGTCGGGTTGCCGATCAAGCGACCGGTCGTGTCGAGCAGGCTCAGCGTCACCTGATGAGAGCCCACGGCAAGCTCCGGCCCCTCCATGGTGAAGATGACGTTCTGCTGCGATACCGCAGGGTCCTGCCAGTCGACCGGCTTCCACGTCGGAGTGAGCGCGATGCTCCGCTGCACGCCGTCGACGGTCAAGGTGGCAACGCCCGGCTTGCTACCGCTCAGCAGCGGACCACTGACCTTCAGGTTGCCGGCGACCCGCGCGGAGCCGTCGCCACCAACGAGCGGTACGTCGGTTCCGGTGTCGAACACGACCGGCTCGGCGTGGTTGACGCGAACGAACGTGTAGGACCCGGCTCCGTAGAATCCGTCGGTGTCGCGAGCCTTCGCCTCGAGGCGGTAGAGACCGTTCGGAACGGCGCCGAATCCGAGGTCGATCACGGCGTCGTGGTCCACGCCGCGCGCGCTACTGAACGGTGCCGACGCGGTGAGCACGGCGCCGCCGGTCGCGAGATCGACCAGCCGCAGCTCACCGACATCATCTCGCGGGTACTCCGAAGTGACGCGGAATCGGCCGACAGTGTCGACTACCGCTGCACTGAACAACTGGCCGTCGCGGACATGCTGCAGGTCGGAGATCTCGTGCGGGGTGTCGAAGAAGAGATCTCCGCCACCCGTGGTCTGCGCTCCGGATGCTGTCGTGAGCTCGGCCGACAGCAGGTAGCTGCCGAACCCAGGGCCGGGGTGATCCCAATCGCCGACGTGCAGCGGAACCGTCACCTGACACCCGCTGTCACACGTGCCGGCCGGGATCTCTGCCGACCCCTGGACGTCGTACCCCAGGCTCACGTCCACCCGTCCAGATGCTTCGCCGCCAAGGTCCACGGCCAGCGTGACCGGCACATCGCCCAAAGCGACCGTGCTCCCGATCACCGGACTCAGTACAGCCACCGACGGCGATCCATCCACGGCGTACGCCGTGCCCACGCCACCCATCGCGAGCGCCATCCCGACGACCGACGCCACCATCCGACCAACACCGCGCACGCGGACTCCCAGGAATCTCTCGGCGCCGAGAACCGAATTGCCCGAGCCGCCTCGCCCTCATATCGCCCCGGGCGCCCGGCCGTTACAAGCCCTCGTTTGCGGACTGTCAGCTGACTCCGACGGTCTGGTGGTCCGGCTCGATGACGCCGATGATGCGGTCCACGTCCCGGGTGTACGGCTGGCCTAGGTACTTCATCGCGATCTGGTCGACGAGGGTCCAGCCGGCGTCGCCGTCGATCCATTCGGTGAGGCGGCCGCGGATGATGACCGGCTCGTGCGGGTTGTCGACGGGGGCGAGCGAGAGGGCGACGCGTGGATCGCGGCGGAGATTGTGCGCCTTCTGCGAGTCGGGACCGGTCAGGAAGATGATCCGCTCGTCGAGCGTGGTGACCCAGAGCGGGATCGAGTGCGGCGAACCGTCCGGGAGAACGGTGGCCAGATGAGCGATCGAGTTGCTCTCGACGGCACGGCGTACGGCGGGCTTCAACATGGTTCTGCTCCTTCAGCGGACGACGGCATAGTGGAGGTGGGTCACACCCGGGGCGGGCACTGCTTCGACGAGGTTCAGCCGGACATGCTCGAGGAGCTCCTGGAAGAACGGCCGGCCGCCGCCGAGCAGGATCGGGACCTGGTGCAGGACGAGCTCGTCGACGAGCCCGGCCTTCAGTGCCGCCGTCACGGCGCCGCCACCCATCAGGCCGACGTTCTTGCCGGCCGCGATGTCGCGCGCCGCGGCGACGGCGTCCTCGATGGTGTTGGCGAGCGTCTGCTGCTCGCTGATCTCCGGCACCGGCCCGTGGCTCAACACGACGAGCGGCGCCTTCGCGTGCGGGCTGCCGCCGCCGAAGTGGCCCGAGTCGTCGTACGTCTTGTGCCCGGCGATGACTGCACCGACCCGGCCGGCGAGCGCGTCGAACATCTTGGCGCTCGCGGCGCTGAGCTTGAAGCCGTCGAAGACCTGGCTCGGGGTATCGCCGTCGAAGTACCAGTCGAACAGCATCGGCGCATCGCCGAGGCCGCGGTCCGGACCGGAGTCGCGACCGGTGATGTATCCGTCGACCGAGACCGCGAGGGCTGCCAAGACCTTGCTCATCGTTCCCACCTTCCGTTTGGAGTTCCTTGAGGGAACGCTAACATGCTGGGGTTCCTTCAGGGAACCCCAATTGCTAAGCTGATCTCATGCAGCGCACAGACTTCAGTGAGATGGCATGCTCGATCGCGCGCACGCTCGACGTGATGGGCGAGCCGTGGTCGCCGCTGATCCTGCGCGACATCTTCGTCGGGATGTCGCGGTTCGAGCAGCTCCAGTCGGACCTGGGGATCTCCCGCAAGGTGCTCACCGAGCGGCTGAACCATCTGGTCGACCGCGGTGTGCTGGAGCGCCGGCCCTACGACAAGCGCCCGCGGTACGAGTACGTCCTGACCGGCAAGGGCCTCGAGCTGATCGACGTCCTGATGGTGATGGTTGCCTGGGGCGACAAATGGCTGGCCGGCGAGGCGGGTCCGCCGGTGCTGTACCGGCACCACGCCTGCGGAGAGGTCAGCCACGTCGAGCTCAGCTGCTCCCACTGCGGCAAGCCGATGCACGCCAACGACATCGACGTACTCCCCGGGCCGGGCGCGGCCGCCTAGGAGCAGTACGCGCGGAACACGTCGAGATCGGTGTCCAACCGGGCGATCCGGTCGAAGCCCCACGTGTCCACACCCGGTCGATCGACGGCGTTCAGCACGCGGGCCGACATGTCCCGAAGCCCGCGGGCGAGGAGCGCGAACTCGAGGTGATCGAGGTCGAGGTCGTCGGCGCCGTACTCGCCGAGGAATGCACCGAGTTCGTTGCCGTCCGCCCCGACCCACACATCGAATTCACGAGGCCCGATGACGGCGTTCTCCCAGTCGAGGATCGCCGCGATCTCGCCGGCGTCGTCGATCAGCAGGTTCAGACCGTGCATATCCGTGTGACACACCACGTCCCGCACAGGCTCGAGACGTGCCCGTACGCCGTCGAGTCGCGCGATCGCCGCAGCCACGTCGTCCGCTCGATCCGCGATCCACGGATGGTGCAGGTTCCGGCCCAGCTCACTGATCCACGGCTCGGAAACGTCCGCGGCCGGCAGGTCCACCTCGAGCGGTACTTCGTGCACCTGCCGCAACGCCCCCGCGGCGACGCGCCAGTCGTCCCAGGTCGCCGTACGCCCTTGCACATAAGGGAAAACGGCATACGGCCGGTCGCCGTTCATCGCAGACAGTTCGCCCTGCACGGTCCGGACGGGTTCGACGACCGGGAGTCCGAGCGCACGCAACTCGCCTAGCAGCTCCAGCCCGATCGGCTGCTCGCCTTCCTTCCACACCTTCACGAACCACTGCTCGTCCGCCACCCAGCCGTCAGTGGCGAACCCGCCGGCGTGCGACTGCAGCGAAGACACGGTCAGCCCGTAGTCGCGTTCGAGATCCATCCCCGCATCACATCACCTCTGGGCGGCCAGCATGCGGAGTACGGCGGCATTCACGAGGATCAGGATGAGGACGGAGAAGACGAGCAGCGCGACCTGGGCTGGGAGGAGCGCGATGCCCAGTCCGATCGCGAGGACCGGGATTGCCAACCCGGCGTACGCAATCAGGAAGAGCGCGGCGAGTACCTCGCCGCGTGAACTCGGGTCGGCCAGGGACGCGGCAGTCGCGACGGCGCCGCGGAAGACGAGGCCCACACCGCCGCCGGCGACCACACCACCGATGACGAACAGCCACAGGTTCGGGATCAGGCCGCCGGCCGCGACACCGACCAAGCCGACGGACATCGCGACGAGGCCCAACCGCAGCTGATGCGGACGGGACAGCCGGACGAACACGGCCTGGCTCACCGCGCCCGCGATGAACACGGCGAACGTGACGACACCGGCCAGCAGGCGCGAGGTGTGATGGAGTACGCCGGCCAGGAACGTCGGTGCGAGCGACGTGAACAACCCGAAGATCGCGAATGCGGCGAACGCGCCGACCGCCGATGCGAAGAAGAGCGGTCGCGCCGATGACGGCAGTGCCACCCGCTGCGGCCGGTACGCCGGTCGCTCCTCCAACCGCTCGACGGTCTCCGGCACGAGCGCGATCCCGACCGCACTGAGCAACAGCAGCACAAGGAAGATCTCGTACGGACGCTGCAGCGGCGCGGAAACGTACTGCGCCAGCAGCCCAGCGATCAGCGGACCGAACGCGAGTCCACCGAGGTTCACCATGCTCGAGATCAACGCCGACCGGCTCGGGTCCTCGCCCGGCCGCGCGACCTGTCGCAGCTCGGACAGGTGCGCGGTAGCGGTCGCGGTCAGTACGCCGACCCCGACACCACAGATGAAGCGCGCAACCAGCAGACCCGGAACGGCCGACCAGATCAGGAAGATCGCGGCGGACAACGCCTCCGCCAGTACGGCGACCAGCGCGACGCGGCGGCGACCGAGCCAGTCGCTGACATGCCCGGCGAGGTACAGCGACGCCATCACGCCGACCGCGTAGCTGGCGAAGATCACCGTGATCACGTACGTCGGGAACCCGTCCCGGTGCTGGTAGATCGCGTAGAGCGGGGTGGGGATCGTCGAGAAGGCCATCGTGATGAGAAAGGCCGCCGCGATCACCCAGAACCCGGGAGCATATGCGAACCGGATCCGTACGCCGGTCCGCGAAGACGTCATGGTGGACATGTTCCCAGCGTGCCCCGCGCCATCTATCGAGTCCAACGAAAGTTCTTGCACGCTCTTATCGTCAGATCCGATAATTCGTACTGTGGACAGCCGACAACTCGAGTACTTCGTCGCGGTCGCCGAGGAACTGAGCTTCACCCGGGCGGCGCAGCGACTGTTCACGGTGCAGTCCACGGTGTCGGCCGCCGTACGTGCTCTCGAGGCCGATCTGAAGACGACGCTCTTCGACCGCTCCACCCGCCGGGTCGCACTCTCCGCGGCCGGTGAGGCTTTGTTGCCTGAGGCAAAAGCTGCACTCGAGGCGCTGGATCGGGCACGGGCAGCTGTCGAGGAAGCGTCGACCGGCCTCCGCGGGAACGTCCGGATCGGGACCCTTGCGCGGCTCAACCTGGTGAACATGGCCGAGCTCCTGGGTGCGTTCCACCGCAAGTACCCGCTGGTCGAGGTCCACGTCGCGACCTCGCCGACCGGATCGACGGGCCTCGCGGACGACGTACGCCACGGCCGGCTGGACGTCGCATTGCTCGGGCTGCCGAAACCCGAGCTGAGCGGGCTCGACGTCCGGGATATCGCGACCGTCCCGTTCGTCGCGCTGCTGCCTGCCTCGCATCCGCTGGCCGGCCGGACCGGCGGCCGCGAAGCCGCGCCTGGTCCGGAGACTCGCCATACCAAACCGTATGGTATGCCCGGCGTTCGACTGGAAGAGCTGGCCGGTGAGCGGTTCGTGGACATGCCGCCCGGCTTCGGCAACCGGAAGATGGTCGACCGTGCCTTCGACACAATCGGGATGCCGCGGCGGATCCAGGTCGAGGTCCCGGAACTGACGACCATCCCCGACTACGTCCGGGCCGGGCTCGGCGTGGCGGTGGTGCCCGATCTCGAACTGCCCGAGGAGCCCGATGTCGCCAAGGTGCCGATCAACGGCACCGAGCTGACCTGGACGTTGTCGGTGGCGACAGCGTCCGGACGGCGACCGAGCAGGGCGGTGACCGCCCTACTCGATCTGATCGGCGAAAGCACCCGCCCGTATTTCTAGGCGACCCAGATCGACCAGTCCGGCAGCTCGGAGTACCGACGCAGGGCCGCGACGCCGCTGAGCCAGCCGAGCCAGGCGCCGTACGGCGGGTTGGACTCGTCGAATCCGCTCATCACGAAGGTGAGCCGGGTCTTCCCGTCCGACTCGGCGAGCTCCCAGGTGCTGATGCCGGCCGGCCCCCAGTCCGTCGACATTTTCCGGCCCTCGACCAGGTCGATGATCTCGACGCCCGGATTGACGTCGAACCCGCCCATCGCGAACCGGCCGCCCTTGCGGGCGTCGATGCCGACCGGGTACCCGAACCAGGCCGACGCCTTCTCGGACTCGGTCAGCGACGAGTACACCTGCTCGATCGGCGCGTCGATCAACGCCTCGCCCTCGAAGACCGGCGAGGTGAAGTCGGGCCTGGTCGTGAGCTCGCGCCCCTCGAGGTGGTCGACGAGATTGGCCAGCGCCAGTGACCAGAAGGTCTGCAGCACGCCGCGGATGTTGGCGCCGCTGATCGCGTCCGCGAAGTCGAAGTGCGTCTGCGACAGCTTGATCACGGTCGCGTCGTCGGCGTCGGGCGTGAGCGTGATCTCGGTGGTTGTCTCCTCGCCGCCGAGTGTCCACGCCAGCGTCAGCGTGCTTCCGTCGTACCCGACGACGCGCTGGTGGGGTGCGTCGCCTTCGGGGATGGAGCGGCCCCAGAACTCGAACGTGCCGGGCAGGTCGACGTTCGAGTGCTCGCTGAGCCAGAGGTTGAGGGCCTTCGGATCGGTCAGAGCCTGCCGGACCTCGTCGATACCGGCCTTGGCGCGCGCTTGCAGAACGAGAGGTTCCGTCTGTGTGGTCATTGGTCTTGGTCTCCTTTGGGGTAGCAGGCCACGGCGAGCTTGAAGGCGTCGCCCTCACTGCCGCCGTAGCGCGAGAACAGGTCCTGCAGCGTGCCGCGCAGGTCCTCGAAGAACTCCCGCCGCCGGTCCGGTGGAACCCGGATCTCACCGGACACCCCGATGGACGGCAGCTCCGGAGCCGACCCATCCAGCGCGGCGATGTCTGTCTGGACCTCTTCCATCAGGTCCAGCACGTAGCCGAGGCTCAGGTCGTCGGTGGTCCGGCGGAGCCCGCCGATCCGGCCGACGAGCGTCGGCGACAACCAGTACGAACGAGCCGTCGCCTGGTAGATGCCCTCGTGGATGCCGCGCACCTTGCGCTCGTCCACCTGGGTCACCAAGCCCGCCTCGACGAGGCGCTTGACGTGGTAGTAGACGCGCTGCGGAGTCTGCCCGAGCTGCTCGGCCACCTCGCTACAGGTGGCCGGCTCGGCCAGCCGCCGCAGCACCTCGATCCGCTGCGGCTTGAACAGCGCCTCGGCCTGTTCGAGCTGCTCCAGGTGCATCACGTCTCTCATCACACAAAGAACTTTGTACGTAAAAATCTCTTTTGTCAATCGGGAGATTTACATCACTTAGGAATGTAAGCGGGGGTTCGCTCGTTGTAGGAAGTGCTTGCTGATGCGTCACCAAGCAGACACCCAAGACCTGGGGGCCTTTGCTACGGATCGTCCGGCACGTTCCTGCCGGCGAAGGAGAGGAAGCGCAAGATGGCAACTGTCTCGTTCAAGGGAGCTACCCGGGTCTATCCGGGCAATGACGTCCCGGCGGTGGACAAACTCGATCTCGATATCTCCGACGGCGAGTTCATGGTGCTGGTCGGGCCGTCGGGTTCGGGTAAGTCGACCGCGTTGCGGATGCT
>NZ_SODP01000005.1:0-306259 GCF_004365355.1 Kribbella pratensis
TACTGCGACCGGGAGGTCGTGGGAGAGTAGGACGCCGCCGGACATTCACACTGTTAAGGGCCACCCCACCCGGGGTGGCCCTTAACATTTCCATGGCTGGTTCCCCCCGGCCAAGTCCTCCTCGGCCAGCTTTCCTCTGTCGGCTGTACTGCAGTCGGCTTTCCTCCTGTCAGCTTTCCTCCAGGCGGTCTCAAGCCAGCCAGCGTGGCCAAGTCCTCGTCCACCCGGCTTCTCTGGCCGGCTTCGGTTGCCAGTTCCGTTCAGCCAGTCCTGTCCGGGGAGCTTCCGTGGGCGATTTCACTGGCCAGATTCTCTCCACCCAGTTCCCTGGGCAGTTCTCGTCCAGCCCGCGCGTCTGGCCGGCTTGGCTGGCCTGTTCCCTCGATCCTGTTCCCTCGAGCCAGTTCCCGCCCAGTTCTCCCCAGCCAGTTTCCCAGCCAGCTCTTCCAGCCAGTTCTGTCCGGCCAGCTTCCTTGGACGGTTTCCCTGGCCAGATTTCTCTGCAGCCAGTTCCCTCGCTAGTTCTCGTCCAGCGAGCTTGCCTGGTCGGCTTGGCTGGCCTGTTCCCTCGAGCCAGTTCCCGCCCAGCTCTCTCCAGCCAGTTCCCTGGCTAGTTCTCGTCCAGCGAGCTTGCCTGGCCGGCTTGGCTGGCCAGTTCCCTCCACCCGGTTCTCTCCACCCAGTTCCCGCCCAGTTCTCTCCACCTAGTTCCCTGGCTAGCCGGCTTGCCTGGTCGGCTTCGCGCGCCAGTTTCCTTCGCCCAGTTCTCCCGAGCCAGTTTCCGCTCAGTTGTCTCCAGCCAGTTTCCTAGCCAGCTCTTCCAGCCAGTCGTGTCCGGTCGGCTTCCTTGGGCGGTTTTGCTGGCGAGATTCTCTGGCTTGTTGCACTGGCTTGTGCCGTTGTTGGTGTCTGAGTGGCGGCCAGGGACTCGGCACCGCTGCGGACGGGGTAACGTTTGTCCGATTACTGTTCTTCAGCTTCCTTAGGAGTCACCGTGGCTACGCCACCTCGCAATCCTCGCTCCGGCTCAGGGGACCGCCGCGGTTCCTCCGGAGGCGCCGGCCGTTCCGGCGGCAGCGGAGGTGGACGGCCCCAGTCCGGCGGCAGTTCTGGTTCTGGAGCTGGTCGGTCGGGTTCCGGCGGGGGTCGTTCCGGTTCTGGTACTGGGCGTTCCGGGTACAGCGGAGGCTCGGGTTCTGGTTCCGGACGTTCTGGCTACAGCGGAGGCTCGGGTTCTGGAGCGGGTCGCTCGAGCTCGGGCGGTGGGCGTTCGGGTTCTGGAGCGGGTGGCTCGGGTTCGGGTCGCGCGGGTTCCGGGGGCGGTCGCGGTGCTGCCGGTGGTCGTTCTGGTGGTACGTCCAGTCGTCCGGGTGGGTTTGCCGGCGGGCGTTCGGGCGGGTCGGGCGGACGGTCCGGTGGGCCGCGTTCGGGCGGCAGTTCGTCGTACCGGGATGAGGGCGGTTCGGAGACCAGGCGTGGGTATGTCGGGTCGCGTGGTGATGACAAGGGTCAGCGCGATCCGTTCCGTGGTCAGCTGAGCGGAGACGGTGGTCGCGGCGCTGGGCGCAGTGACCGGGCCGGTGACCGGTCTGGTGGTTACCGGGGCGACGATCGGCGTGATGATCGGTCCGGCGGGCGCGGTGGGTATCAGCGCGATGACCGCGGTGGGGCCCGGCGGGATGATCGTGGTGGCGACGGGCGTGGCTCGTACCCGCGGGATGACCGCGGAGGCAACCGTGGCGGCTCGCGGGACGACCGCGGCGGGGCCGGCGGCGCTGGTTACAACCGTGACGAGCGGTCCGGCGACCGTGGTGGCTACCGGCGTGACGACCGCTCAGGCGGGGACGGCGGTGGCTATCGGCGTGACGATCGGTCCGGCGGGGACGGTGGTGGCTACCGGCGTGATGAGCGGTCTGGTGGTGACCGTGGTGGGTATCGGGACGCGCGGTCGGGCGATCAGCGGGGTGGGTACAACCGGGATGACCGGGCGGGCGATTCTCGCGGCGGGTACCGGCGGGACGATCGGCCTGGCGACTCGCGGGGTGGTGACTCGCGTGGGCGGGGTCCGGGCGGGGCTCGCGGTGGCGGGCCGGCGCGTGGAGAGCGTGGAGCGTTCCGGCGGGATGACCGCGGCGACGCTCGGCGGGACGATCGCGGTGGGTACCGGCGGGACGAGCGCACTGGCGACGACCGCGGTGGATACAGCCGCGATGACCGTGGTGGCGACTCGCGTGGTGGATTCCGGCGGGACGACCGTGCGGGTGATGCTCGCGGTGGATACCGACGTGACGAGCGCTCCGCCGACTCGCGCAGTGGCTACAACACTGACGACCGAGGCGGCGACTCGCGCGGTGGTTACAACCGGGACGACCGTGGTGGCCACTCGCGTGGACGTGGGCCCGTTGCCGACTCGCGCGGGCGTGGTCGGGACGATCGGCGGGGGTCGGCGGGTCGCGATGAGCGGCGGGGCGGGCCTCGGCGGGAGGATCGCGAGGAGAAGGCCGGGCCGCGTCGGGACGATCCGAAGATTCCGGAAGGGATCACGGGTGCCGAGCTCGATCGTGGCGTGAAGGCCGAGCTGCGGTCGTTGCCGCGGACCTTGGCGGATCTGGTGGCGCAGCACCTGGTGGCGTCGGGGCGGTTCCTCGATGACGACCCGGAGCTTGCGTACCAGCATGCGCGGGTTGCACGGCGGCTCGCGTCGCGACTTGGCGGAGTACGTGAGGCTGTGGCGATCACGGCGTACCTGGCTGAGCACTACGACGAGGCGCTGACTGAATTCCGGGCTGTACGGCGGATGACGGGTAACCACGAGGTCATCGCGATGATGGCCGACTGCGAGCGCGCGCTCGGGCGGCCGGACAAGGCGCTGGCGCTGACCAAGGACAAGCACGTCAACGAGCTGTCGGAGCCGACGCAGATCGAGCTGCTGATCGTCGCGGCCGGCGCGCGGCGTGACATGGGGCAGACCGCTGCGGCGATCCAGACACTCGACGTGCCGGAGCTGACCAAGCGGACGCGGGCCGAATGGCTGCCGCGGCTGCGGTACGCGTACGCCGACGCGCTGGAGGAGGCCGGTCGTACGGACGAGGCGCTCGTCTGGTTCCACCGGGCGGCTGGTGTCGACGGCGACGGTCTGACCGGTGCCGCCGAGCGGGCTGCGCAGCTGGAAGGCCTCGAGTTCACCGACCTCGACGAAGACGACACCGTTCTCGACGACGAGTACTTCGAGGAGGAGGACGAGGTCGAGGACGACGACGAGGACCTGGCAGACGAAGCCGACCTCGACGAGCCCGAAGACGACACTGACGGCGACACCGAGGCCGAGGCGGAGGACGCGGACCACGAGTCCGAGGACGAAGCCGATGAAGCTGAAGATGAGGCTGAGGACGAGGCCGACGAAGCTGAGGACCAGGCCGACGAGGCAGCGGACGAGGCCGATGAGGCTGAGGATGCGGCTGCAGAGGCTGAGGATGCCGCGGATGAAGCCGGGGACGACCTGGATGAGGACGGGTTCGACGAGTTCGACGATGTGGCTGAGGGCGTGAAGGACTCGGCCGCCGACGACGAGGGCGACAAACCCAAGGGCGCTGAGGAGTAGAGCTGTGGCTGACCGGGACTTGGTGGTGGCTGAGAGCCCGGTCGGCATGCTTGTCGGCGTCGCCCTCGCGAAGGGGGCGCGCCGGCTCGAGAAGTCCGTGGCGATGGTGTCGGCGGGGGAGGACGACGCCATCCACCAGGTGCGCGTCTCCTGCCGGCGGCTGCGCAGTGATCTCAAGCTGTTCCGCAAACTACTGGCCGGCGACTGGGCGCCCGAGCTCCGAGCCGATCTGGCGGCGCTCGCACAGGCCTGTGGTGAGGCCCGCGATCTGGAAGTGATCGCCGCCCTCGTCCGCGAGAACGCCACCAGCGAGGACAACGAGGAACACGTCGACACGATCCTCACCACGCTGACCCTCGGACTCGACCGCGCGGCCGCGCGCTCCGCCGAGGTGGTGCTGGGGGAGACCACCAAGGACCTGCTCACCACCATCGAGTCGGTCGCCGCCGCCCCGGACCTGAAGCCGAACGCAGACAGGCCGTGCGGCGAGGTGCTACCCGAGCTCCTCCAGTCGGCCACCGCGAAGTTCGCCCAGGAAGCCGGCAAGCTCAAGCCCTGGACCCCCGACGACGACTGGCACGAGGTCCGTCTCCTGGCCAAGCGAGTTCGGTACGCCGCCGACACCACCGCCGCCGTACTCGGTGAAGGAGCAAAAGCCACCGCGACGCAAGCAGCCACCTACCAGGAGCTCCTGGGACAGCACCAGGACCACTGTGCCGCAGCAGACGCCCTGACCGGTATGGCTGCGGACGCGGCCGCTCAGGACGACCCGGAGCTCTCCTTCACCCTCGGACGGCTCACAGAACGCCACCGCGCGGCCCGCAAGCCCCTCCGCGAGCAGTTCCTGACGCTCTACCACCGGCCCTGACCCTTCAGAGCATCCGGAACAGCAGCCCCACCCGCGGCTTGGGCCCGAACGACGTGGCCTTCTGCGGCAGTACGACGCCGTGCGCGGCAGAACGCAGTACCTGATCCATCCTGGGCGCTGCGAGCTCCACAGCCGCCTGCTGCGGGCCAGCCAACGCCAACGCGTCCGCGAGCGTGTGATGGAAGCTGATGTCTTCCTCCACGACGCCCCAGGCCGGCAGTAGTACCTCGTGCAGCAGCGCGACCGTGGGCGTGTCCACGTCTGTGTGGAGCGTCAGCCAGCTGGTCCCGTCAGTAATCGAGATGCGGTCCGGATCGCCGTCCACCCGACCAGGCTGCATCTGCCAGCCTGTCGGCGTATGTGTCCGCACAATCTCCAGACTCAGACCCGGTACGACGCGGTGGATCGGGTCCAGCGTCAGCGGATGGCGGATGTAGTCCACCAACATCGCCAAACCGACCTCTGCACCCGGCCTGTACGGCTCCCGCAGCTGCCTCTCCAGGTACGCCGCGTACCGGTGGTGCCCGTCCGCGATGACGGCCTCATGCTTCGCCAGCTCCGTCGAGATCGCCGAGAGCACCTCTGGCTCGTCGATGCGCCAGATGCGGTGCTCGGCGCCGTTGTACGTCTCGGCCTCCAGCCACGGTTCGCTGGCCCGCGCGGCGTCCACAGCATCGCTTGCCACGCTGCCACCGGCGTACGCGAGCAGGATCGGCTCCAGGTCGGCGTCCGTCGCCTCCATCAGCCGGAGGCGGTCGTCGACCCAGTGCGGCATCACTTCCTCATGCGGCAGCACCACTGTGCGTGCCGGATCCAGCCGCAGCGATCCGACCAGGCCGCACAGTACGGCGTTCCCCAGCCGCTGCTCGTACACGTACAGCGCAGGGCTATCGTCCTGCACCACGACACCGTCCTGCTGCCACTGGGCGAGCCGCCGGGCGGGTTCGTCGTACCGGCCCGGGCCGAGGTCCGGATCGCGTGGAAGGATGAGCCTCACCATGTTGTGCAGATCAGAGTCAGTCAGCCGCCGGACGATGGCGGGTTCCAGCACGTCGTACGGCGGTGACGTGACCGCGCCGAGTGCGCTCACCTTGCCGGCCACGAACCGCCACGCGCGCAGCGGCTCGAGCCTCAGCACGCTCCCGCTCGTATCCGGCATGCGCGGAATCGTACGGGGTGAAGCATGAGCGCGGAACGCAAGGCGCCGGAACCGCTGTCGGCGTGTGAGGAACCGCTCGCGAGCCGGTACGACGTGGCGCTGCTCGACCTCGACGGCGTCGTGTACGTCGGACCGGACCCGGTCCCGGACGCCCCGGAGAACCTGCGGAAAGCTGCCAAGGAAGGCATGCGGATCGGGTACATCACCAACAACGCGAGCCGGCCGGCGCGGGTTGTTGCCGAGCATCTCGCATCGTTCGGGCTGGACGTGATCGCCGACGACGTGGTGACGTCCGCGCAGGCGGCCGCCAAGCTGATCGCGAGCGAGTACCCGAAGGGCTCGCCGGTCCTGGTCGTCGGCGGCGAGGGGCTGTACGTCGCGCTCGAGGAGTACGGCCTGACGCCGGTCCGCAGCAGCGACGCGAACCCGGTCGCCGTCGTACAGGGGTTCCACCCGGATGTGAACTGGGTGATGCTCGCGGACGGCGCGCACGCGATCCACGAAGGCGCCAAGTGGTTCGCGACCAACCTGGACCTGACCATCCCTACCGCAGCCGGTAAAGCGCCCGGCAACGGGACGCTCGTGCAGGCGGTCCGGGCTGCGGTCGACGTGGATCCGGTTGTCGCCGGCAAGCCCGAGCCGCCGCTGCTGGAGACGAGCATCGAACGGCTGAAAGCCAAGCACCCGTTGATGATCGGGGACCGGCTGGACTCCGACATCGAGGGCGCGAACGCGGTCGGGATCGCGAGCCTGTGGGTCGCGACCGGCGTCAACGACCCGTACGACCTGGCGCGGGCGCCGAAGAACCAGCGCCCGACGTACGTCGCCGCCGGGCTCGGCGCGCTGGCCGAGAAGCAGCCGGGCGTCACCGTCGACGGCGCGAAGCACTCCTGTGAAGGCTGGACCGCCGAGATCGTGAACAACGCCGTCGCGGTCAAGGGCGAGGGCAAGCCGTACGACGGACTGCGCGCGATCCTGTCCGCGGTGTGGACCGCCGTCGACGCGCCGACCGAACCGGCCAAGCCCGCGAAGGCCGCCGGCCGCACCCGTCGTCCGCGCCCGAAGCCAGCTCCGACGCCGGATTCCATCGCGATCGACGCCGCGCTGCACCGCGTGGGCCTCGACAAGTAGGTGCTGCTGGCTGGTATCCCACGTCCGAGGCGATACCGTTGCTGGGAACGATGCGAGGAGGCAGTCATGGTGATGGACGCAGTGCGCGGCTACGTACAGCTGGCGAGCGGGT
Source organism: Kribbella pratensis (assembly GCF_004365355.1). Lineage (GTDB taxonomy): Bacteria > Actinomycetota > Actinomycetes > Propionibacteriales > Kribbellaceae > Kribbella. The sequence goes on from NZ_SODP01000005.1 coordinate 6,872, forward strand.
TGACCGAGGTCACCAAGCAGAAGGCCCAGGCGGCTGCGAAAGCGTTGCTGCAGCAGACCGGGGCGGACGCGCTGACCAGCAAGGTGAGCGACCTGGCCGACGAGATCGTTGCCACCAGCAAGAGCAATCGTCAGCTGCTGCAGGCGATCGTGGCGAACGAGGTCGAGGGCGCGGTCGCGCGGCTCGGATTCGTTCGTTCCGAGGAGGTTGCGGCGCTGACCCGCCGGGTGAAGGCGCTGGAGACCGAGCTGGCCGAGGCGCACGCCGCCGGCCCGGTGCCCGACCCGCTGGTCGGGGACGCGCCGGTTCTGACGAAGAAGGAAACCGCGAAGAAGGCGTCGGCCAAGAAGGCTGTGCCGCTGGCCAAGAAGGCCGCCGCGAAGAAGGCTGCCAAGAAGACGGCGAAGAAGGCGTGACGTGACCGAGCATCCAGGCGAGCAGTTCCCGCCGGACGTCGACCCCGACGTCGAGCCCGGTTTCGACCCGGACCCGTCCGAGGAGCCCACGACCCACCCGGACTACGACACCGAGCCCGGTGCCCAAGACGTTGCCGAAGCCGCTGAGCACGTGGATCCGGCCGCGGTGGAGTTCGGCCCGGAGTTCGCGCGGCCACCCGGTCAGGAGTACGAGCACTCCTTCGAAGCCGAGTCAGCGGAGGACCCCGCTGAGCACGAGGGCGGTCACCCGCTGGTCGAGGAGACCATGGCCCGGCTCGACGAGCTCCGGGACCGGCCGGTGAGTGAGCACGGCGAGGTGTACGCCGACCTGCACGAACGACTCCAGAGTGCCTTGGTGGAGGCGGACGCCGAGCAGGGCGACCGGAGCTGAGTGGCCAAGGCAGCCAAGCGTTCGCGGCTCGACGCCGAGCTGGTACGCCGCGGCCTGGCGCGGTCGCGTGAGCATGCGAGCGAGCTGATCGCGGCCGGGAAGGTGAAGGTGTCCGGCACCGTGGCCGGCAAGCCCGCGACCGGGGTGGGTTCCGACGCGCCGATCGTCGTCGACACGTCCGAGCACGAGGACCCCGGCTACGCGAGCCGTGGTGCACACAAGCTGATCGGCGCGCTCGAGGCGTTCCCAGCCGTCAAGGTCAAAGGCCGCCGCGCTCTCGACGCCGGTGCGTCGACGGGCGGTTTCACCGACGTACTGCTGCGCAATGAAGCCGCGCAGGTGATCGCTGTCGACGTCGGGTACGGCCAGTTGGTGTGGGCCTTGCAGACCGACGAGCGGGTCACGGTGATGGACCGGACCAATGTCCGGACGCTGACGCTGGACGACATCGGCGGTGAGCCGGTCGACCTCGTTGTCAGCGATCTGAGCTTCATCAGCCTCACGCTCGTGCTGCCGGCGCTGATCGGCGTGGTCAAGCCGGACGGCGAGCTGGTGCTGATGGTGAAGCCGCAGTTCGAGGTCGGCAAGGAGCGGCTCGGCAAGGGCGGCGTGGTCCGCGACCCGGCGCTGCGGGCCGACGCCGTACGCTCGGTGGCAGCGAAGGCTCACGACCTGGGGTGGGGAATCGAAGGGGTGGCGGCCAGCCCACTGCCTGGTCCGTCAGGAAATGTCGAATACTTCCTGTGGATACGCCGGGAAGCACCGGTTCTCGATGAGACGATGCTGCAAAGCGCGATCGAGAACGGTCCTCAATGAGGTGGAGGCAGGGTGGCTGAGCACGAGCCGCGGCGCGTGCTGCTGGTGACGCACACCGGCCGGGAGCTGGCGGTCGAGGTCGCTCGCGAGGCACATCGGTTGCTGACCGGCGCCGGGATGCAGGTCCGGCTGCTCGGCGTTGAGGACGAGGCGCTCAAGCTGGACCCGGTCGAGGTGGTCGACGACCCGGAGAAGGCGGCCAACGACGTCGAGCTGATCATGGTGCTCGGCGGCGACGGCTCGATCCTGCGTGGCGCCGAGCTGGCCCGCCCGCACGGCACACCGGTGCTCGGGGTGAACCTGGGCCACGTCGGGTTCCTGGCCGAGGCCGAGGTCGACGACCTCGAGCGGATCGTCCAGGTGGTCGTCAACCGCAGCTACACGGTCGAGGAGCGGATGACGCTGGCCGTCGACGTCCGGCTGGACGACGAGCTGATTTTCGAGACCTGGGCGCTGAACGAGGCGAGTATCGAGAAGGCCGCCCGCGAGAAGATGCTCGAGGTCCTGGTCGAGGTCGATGACCGCCCGCTGTCCCGCTGGGGCTGCGACGGTGTCGTCGTCGCGACCCCGACCGGCAGTACGGCGTACGCGTTCTCGGCGGGCGGACCGATCCTCTGGCCGGAGGTGGAGGCGATCCTGATGGTCCCGCTGAGCGCGCACGCGTTGTTCTCGCGGCCGATCGTGGTGGCGCCGACGTCGCGGCTGTCGATCGAGCTGGTCCCGACCTGGAACGGGCGCGGGGTGCTGTGGTGCGACGGCCGGCGGATGGTCGAGGTGCCGCCCGGCGCCGAGATCACGGTCCGCCGGGGCGCGACGCCGGTCCGGCTCGCCCGCGCCCACGAGGCATCGTTCACCGACCGGCTGGTGGCGAAGTTCGACCTCCCGGTGCTCGGCTGGCGGGGCGCCGCCGAGCGCAAACGCAACGGAAACGGAACAGGACACTAGAGCCATGCTGTCAGAGATCCGCATCACCGGGCTGGGCGTGATCGAGGACGCGACGCTGGACCTCGACCCCGGATTCACCGCCGTCACGGGTGAGACCGGCGCCGGCAAGACGATGGTCGTGACCGGCGTGAACATGCTGCTCGGCGGCCGTGCCGACAGCGGTCTGGTGCGGCACGGGACCCGCCGGGCGCGGGTCGAGGGCCGCGCGAGCGGCGTACCGCGGGCGATCGTGCAGCAGGCCGAGGATCGTGGCGGCGAACTGGACGACGACGAGTTGCTGATCGCTCGTGAGCTCTCGTCCGAGGGTCGGTCCCGTGCGTTCCTCGGTGGTGCGTCGGTGCCGGTGTCCGTGCTGGGCGAGGTGTCCGGCGACCTGGTCGCGATCCACGGGCAGGCCGATCAGTGGCGGTTGCTGCAGCCCGCACGGCAGCGCGAAACGCTGGATACCTTTGCAGGTAAGGCGGTTCTCGTCCCCCTGCAGGAGTACTCCGCCGCCTACAAGCGGCACCGCGAGGTCGAGGCCGAGCTGACCGAGCTGACGACCCGCGAGCGCGATCGCCTCGCCGAGGCCGACCTGTTGCGCTTCGGTCTGGACGAGATCGCCAAGGCCGAGCCGTTGCCCGGCGAGGACATCGAGCTCGCCGCCGAGGAGGAACGCCTCGCGTACGCCGACGGTCTGCGTACTGCGGCCACGTCCGCCGGCGACGCCCTGGCATCCGAAGACCTGGACTCGACCCGCCCCAACGACGTACTCGGCCTGCTCGCGTTGGCGAAGCAGGTGCTGGACGCCGAGCGCGACCACGACGCGAAGCTGGCCGAGCTGGCCGACCGCGCGGGCGAGCTCGGGTATCTCGCGGCCGATCTGGCGCAGGAGCTTTCGTCGTACGCGGCCGATGTCGACACCGACCCGGCGAGGCTGGCCGTGGTCAGCGAGCGGCGTTCCTTGCTGCACGGGCTGGTGCGCAAGTACGGCGCCGAGCAGGGCACCGTTGACGAAGTACTGGACTGGACGAAGCGATCCGCGGCGAGACTCGCCGATCTTGACGGCAGCGACGAGCGGGTCGAGCAACTGACCGCAGAGCTTGCCGAGCTGGACGCGAAGCTCGCCGAGCTCGGCCGGCAGATCCGCGAAGCGCGGATCGAAGCGTCGCAACGACTCGGCGTCGCGGTGTCCGAGGAGCTGACCGGCTTGGCGATGCCGCACGCGAAGCTCTCGGTCGAGGTGCACGAGACCGCGGCCGGTCCGTTCGGCATCGACGAGGTCGAGTTCTGCTTCGCGGCGAACCCGGGCAGCCCGGCCCGCCCGCTGCAGAAGGCCGCGTCCGGCGGTGAGTTGTCGCGGGTGATGCTCGCGCTCGAGGTGATCCTGTCCGACACGCATCCCGTGCCCACGCTGGTGTTCGACGAGATCGACGCCGGTATCGGCGGCCGCGCCGCTGTCGAGGTCGGCAAGCGGCTGGCGCGCCTGGCCGAGAAGGCACAGGTGATCGTGGTCACCCACCTGCCGCAGGTCGCCGCGTTCGCGGACCGTCACGCTGTGGTGCTCAAGAGCGACGACGGTTCGGTCACCACCAGTGGTCTGGTGGCTCTCGACGACGACGCGCGGTTGAAGGAACTGTCCCGGATGATGGCCGGACTGGAGAACTCCGATGCCGCCCAGGCCCACGCCGAGGAACTCCTCGCCCTGGCTGCCGAACGGCACAAACCACGGAAGAAGAGTCGTTCCAAAGGATGATTTGACGCACAGTCACTGTTATTTCAGTGCGTTAACGAGCCCCCACCCGGGTAAATGAACCGGAAGGGGGCTCTTGACATGGCAGGATGAGAGGGCGATGAAACTGCCCAGCCTGCGGAGAGCACGACCCACTGAACTGCCCGGCGTCACCGGAGTGGTCCGGCTGGATCGACGTACCAAGAATCTCACCAAACGTCTCAAACCGGGCGAGATCGCGGTCATCGACCATGTCGATCTGGATCGGGTGAGCGCCGAGGCGCTGGTCGACTGCAAGGTCGCCGCGGTGGTGAACGTAGCCGACTCGATCAGCGGCCGGTACCCGAACCTCGGCCCGGAGATCCTGGTCGAGGCCGGCGTCCCGCTCGTCGACGGCGTCGGCCGCGAGGTGTTCTCGATCCTGCACGAGGGCGAGCAGGTCCGGCTCGACGACGGCACGCTGTACCGCGGTACCGAAGCGGTCGCGAAGGGCATGACCCAGGACAGCAAGTCGGTCGCGGAGCTGATGGACGACGCCCGCGCCGGGCTGTCGACCCAGCTCGAGGCGTTCACCGCGAACACCCTGGAGTATCTGCGGCGCGAGAAGGACCTGCTGCTCGACGGCGTCGGCGTACCGCATATCCACACCTCGATGGAGGGCAAGCACGTCCTGATCGTGGTCCGCGGGTACGACTACCGCGACGACCTGGTCGCGCTGAAGTCGTACATCCGTGAGTACCGGCCGGTCCTGATCGGCGTCGACGGCGGCGCGGACGCGCTGGTCGAGAACGGGTATGTCCCGGACCTGATCGTCGGCGACATGGACTCGGTCAAGGACGAGACGCTGAAGAGTGGCGCCGAAGTGGTCGTGCACGCGTACCGCGACGGCCGCGCGCCCGGTTCGGAGCGGCTCGAACGACTCGGTGTGGACTCGATCGAGTTCCCGGCCACGGGCACCAGCGAGGACGTCGCGATGCTGCTGGCCGACTCCAAGGGCGCCTCGCTGATCGTCGCGGTCGGCACCCACAACTCGCTGGTGGAGTTCCTGGACAAGGGCCGCTCCGGGATGGCGAGCACCTTCATCACCCGGTTGCGGGTCGGTGCCAAGTTGGTGGACGCCAAGGGCGTCGGCCGGCTGTACCGCAGCCGGGTCTCTACTCTTCAGGTCGTCGCGCTCGCCGCGGCCGGCCTGTTCGCACTCGCCATGGCGCTGGTCGCAATCGGCGCCGACGACGTGCTCTGGTCGATCCTGCGGGCGCGCTGGAGCGACTTCGTCTATTGGATCCGGGAGCTGTTCACGTGATCGACTTTCGCTACCACATCGTCTCGATCGTGGCGATCTTCTTCGCCCTGGGCGCCGGTGTGGTGCTCGGCGCGGGCCCGCTGAAGGGCACCGCCAGCGAGGTCGTCGCGGCCCAGGCCGACAAGGACCGGCAGCAACTCGCCGACGCGCGGGACGAGCTGACCCAGATGAAGGCCCTGGACAAGTACCGCGACGACTACGTCGCCAAGGTCACCGCAGGGCTGACCCACGGCAAGCTGGCGAACAAGAAGATCGCGATCGTCACGATGCCGAACGCCGACAGCGACCTGAGCGACGGCGTGCAGGGCGAGCTGGAGAAGGCCGGCGGCGTGGTGAACACGAAGGTCGCGCTGGACGCGAAGCTGTTCGACACCGGGCAGCGCCAGCTGGTCGAGTCGCTGGTCAACCAGCTCGTCACGGCGGACATGGACTTCCCGAAGGACAGCACGACGTACCAGCGGGCCGGACTGCTGCTGGCGCGGGGGATCGCGGCGAAGGAAGAGGGCAAGACCGCCGACGCGGACGCGACCAAGGTGATCAGCGGGCTGACCGGAGCGAAGCTGCTGTCGCTGAAGCCGTCGCAGCCCAAGGACCGCGCCAGCCTGATCGTGGTGATCGCCGCCAAGCCGCCGACACCGGCGCCGGACAACTCGACGTACGGCGACGCGGTCGACTTCATCAAGGGCCTGGACATCGGCAGCGGCGGGGTCGTCCTGGCCGGTACGCCGGCCAGCGCGAGCGACGGCGGACTGATCAAGGCCTTGCGGAGTGACTCCGACGCCACCAAGATCGTTTCCTCGGTGGACGTGGCCGATCTCCCCGCCGGGCAGATGACGGTCGTCTTCGCGCTGGTCGAGCAGGCCGCGGGCAAGGCGGGGCAGTACGGCGCGATCAACGCGAAGGACGGCGTCGCGCCGTCGGCCGTACAGACGAAGGACAACTGACGTGGGAATTCTGAGCGCCGTCGTTGCGGCGGCCGCTACAGCCGGTCTCGAGCGCGCAGCGGAGAAGCTGCCGAAGGAGAACCGGGAGCCGTTCGAGCGCACCAACCACCGCGGTGAGTCGGTGACGCTGCTCGAGGGCCCGGTCGCGGTTCTCGGCGCGCTTGCCGGCGTCGCCGCGTCCCGGGGCAACGGCAAGGTGAAAACTGCCGCGGTGGTGGCAGGAGCGGTGTCGGGTGCGGTCGGTGCGTACGACGATCTGCGCGGGACCACGCAGGCCAAGGGTTTCCGCGGCCACCTCAGCGCGTTGAAGCGCGGAGAGGTGACGAGCGGCGCGGTGAAGATCCTGGGCGTCGGCGCCGCCGGCCTCGCGGCCGCCGCGCTGCTGCCGCGCAAGTCCCGTGGTGTGAAGGCCTTCGCCGGAGTCGTTGCCGACGGCGCCTTGATCGCCGGTACGGCGAACCTCACGAACCTGCTCGACCTGCGTCCGGGCCGCGCGCTCAAGGCGGTCACGGCGCTCAACGCTCCGCTCGCAGTCGTGAGCGGTCCGGCCGGTGCCGTCGTCGGCGCCGCCGGTGCGTCCGCGCCTTCCGATCTCGGCGAGCGCTCGATGCTCGGCGACTGCGGCGCCAACGGCCTCGGCGCGATCACGGGTACGGCGTTGGCCGCATTGCTGCCGCGCCCGCTGAAGACCCTCGTCCTGGCGGCCGTCGTCGGGCTGAACCTGGCGAGCGAGAAGGTCAGCTTCACCAAATTCATCGCCGACACTCCGGTCCTCGACAAGATCGACCAATGGGGCCGACGACCCAGGTGAGTCGGCTCGCCCGCGCCGCACTGGTTGTCGCGGCGATCACTGTTCTGGCGCGGGTGGTCGGGTTCGCCCGGTGGTTGGTGTTCTCGAAGACCGTCGGCGCCGGGTGCCTGGCAGAGGCTTACACAACGGCGAACCAGCTACCCAACATCCTCTTCGAAGTCGTCGCCGGCGGCGCGCTGGCCGGGGCCGTCATCCCGGTCCTCGCGGGGCCGGTGGCGCGGGCGGATCGGGCCGCGCAGGGACGGATCATCGGGGCGTTGCTGTCCTGGTCGTTCGTGCTGCTGGCGCCGGTTGCCTTACTGGCTTGGCTTCTGGCCGGCCGGTACACCGACGCGATGCTCGATCCCGGCGCCGACTGCGGCAGCACGACGGGGACCGCGACCCGGATGCTCGCGATCTTCGTGCCGCAGGTCTTCGGGTACGCCGTAGCGGTGATCGCGACCGCAGTTCTCCAATCCCACAAGCGATTCGCGGCCGGTGCGATGGCACCGCTGATCTCGAGCCTCGTGGTCGTTGCCACCTACCTCCTCTTCGCGGCCGAGGCACCGAACGCAGACGCGGCCGCGCGTGGAGCGACCGACCTACTGGCCTGGGGTACGACGGCCGGCGTCGCGGCGCTCGCGCTCACGGTGCTGATCCCGATGCTGTTCCTCCGTCTTCCGATCAGGCCGACGCTGCGCCTCGATCCGGGCGTCGGCCCGGTTCTGCGCAGGCTCGCGCTCGCGGGTCTCGCCGTACTCGTCGCTCAGCAGTTGACCTTCGTCGTGACGACGTACCTGGCCAACCATCGTGGTGTGGCAGGCAGCATCGCGGTCTACACGTGGGCCAACGCCGTGTACCTGTTGCCTTACGCGGTTCTCGCCGTTCCGATCACGACCGCTGTGTTCCCGCGGTTGGCGGCCGCGTTCGACGCGGGGGAGCGGTTCGAGCACTACGCGGCGACCTCCACCCGCGCGGTGATGCTGGCGGGCGGCGCGGGTGCCGCGCTGCTGGTCGGCACCGCCGTACCGGTCGCAAGGATCTTCGCGTACGACGACGGCGTCGTACAGGAGGCCAGAGCCACCTTGCTCGTCAACGGTCTGATCTTCTTCGCCCCGGCCGCAATCGGCTTCGCTGTGCTCATGCATGTCGGCCGGGTTCTGTATGCGCGGCACTGCGGTCGTGAGGTGGCCGTGGTGACGTCTGGGGCTTGGGTACTGGTGGCACTGGCCGGTGTGGCGCTGACTGCTCGATGGGCTGCGGTGCCCGCACTGGCGGCAGCGATGTCGGTCGGCATGGTGATCGGCGCGGTTGTGCTGCTCGGAGTACTGCGACGGGAGGCAGGACCCACTGTGCTGGCTGGATTTGCCCGTGCGACCCTTGCTGCGTTGGTCGGTGCCGCTCTGGCAGGAGCGGCGGGCTGGCTGGTCTCCGCGCCGGCCGGCGACGCAGGACCGGCGAAGGCAGTCGTGTTCGCTCTCCTCTCCGGCCTGACCGTCGTCCTGGTGTACGCCGGAGTCGTACTTGTCTTGGATCGCGCGGACGCCCGCGCACTCGTTCGACGGGAGAAGCCATGAGGATCGGGCTGCTGCTCGCGGAGTCGCGGGGCGGCATCGGGCAGCACGTCGCCTCGCTGGTGCCGCGGTTCGTGAGTGCCGGGCACGAGGTGATCGTGTGCGCACCGCCCGGCACGGCCGAGCACTTCGAGTTCGGTCCGGCGACGGTCGTCACGCAGGCGGCCGGGTTGCGCGGCTGCGACGTGATCCACGCACACGGTTACCGCGCCGGTATGACTGCGCTGCGGGACCGATCGCGACTGCGCCCACTGGTCGTCACGTGGCACAACGCGGTGATCGCGCCCGGACCACGCGGCCTGATGATGCGGATGGGGCAGCGGTTGGTCGCCCGGGGTGCGGATCTGACCCTGGGGGCCTCCAGCGACCTGGTGGAGCTGGCGAAGAGTCTGGGCGCTCGGAACGCACAGCTGGCTCCGGTAGCGGCACCCGCGATGCCCACGATCCGTACGCCGCGCGCAGACGTCCGACACGAGCTAGGTATCGGCAACCGGCCCATGGTGCTCACCGTCGGCCGGCTGGCGCCGCAGAAGGACTACCCGACGCTGCTGTCGGTCGCCGCGCGGGTCCACGAGTCCACCCCGCACGCTGTCTTCGTCGTGGTCGGTGACGGGCCCTTACGGGACAACCTGCAGGCGCGGATCGACGCCGAGCAGCTGCCGGTCCGCTTGCTCGGTCACCGCAACGACGTGGCCGACCTGCTCGGTGCGGCCGACGTGTTCTTACTCACCTCGCACTGGGAGGCCCGCGCGCTGGTCATCCAGGAGGCCATGCAGGTCGGCGTACCGGTCGTGGCGACCGCGGTCGGCGGCGTACCCGAGCTGGTCGGGGACAGCGCCGTACTGGCGTTCCCGGGGGACGCGGACGGGCTGGCGGACGGTGTCCGGGCCGTCCTGGCCGAGCCGGAGACCGCGAACGCTATGCGGACACGCGGCCGGGAGTTGTCCGCCCGATGGATGGACGAGGACGCGGTGGCAAAGAATCTGCTCGACATCTACGCGGGTCTCGTCGCGACCGGTGGTTGACAAGAGGTAGGCTGGAGACCCGTGGACAGGGCTTCGACTTCCCAGCAGACCAAGCACGTATTCGTCACCGGTGGCGTGGCATCCAGTCTCGGCAAGGGACTGACAGCGTCCAGCCTCGGCAGTCTGCTGACGGCTCGGGGCATCCGCGTCACGATGCAGAAGCTGGATCCGTATCTGAATGTGGATCCCGGCACGATGAACCCGTTCCAGCACGGCGAGGTGTTCGTCACCAACGACGGCGCCGAGACCGACCTGGACATCGGGCATTACGAGCGTTTCCTCGACCGCGACCTCTCCCAGGTCGCCAACGTCACCACCGGACAGATCTACTCCAGCGTCATCGCCAAGGAGCGCCGCGGCGAGTACCTCGGTGACACCGTGCAGGTCATCCCGCACATCACCAACGAGATCAAGGAACGGATGCTCGCGATGGCGGGCCCCGATGTCGATGTCGTGCTGCACGAGATCGGCGGTACGGTCGGTGACATCGAGTCGCTGCCGTTCCTCGAGGCCGCGCGGCAGGTCCGGCACGACGTCGGCCGCGACAACGTGTTCTTCCTGCACATCTCGCTGGTCCCGTACATGGCGCCGAGCGGCGAGCTTAAGACCAAGCCGACCCAGCACTCGGTCGCCGCGCTGCGGTCGATCGGTATCGCGCCGGACGCGGTCGTCTGCCGGGCGGACCGGCCGATCCCGGACAGCGTGAAGCGGAAGATCTCGCTGATGTGCGACGTCGACCAGGAGGCCGTGGTGGCCGCCCCGGACGCGCCGTCGATCTACGACATCCCCAAGGTGCTGCACGCCGAGGGCCTCGACGCGTACGTCGTGCGTCGGCTGAACCTCCCGTTCCGTGATGTCGACTGGACCCGCTGGGACGAGCTGCTGCGGGTCGTGCACCACCCGAAGGACGAGGTCACGGTCGCGCTGGTCGGCAAGTACATCGACCTGCCGGATGCGTACCTGTCGGTCGCCGAGGCGCTGCGCGCGGGCGGGTTCGACAACGACGCCCGGGTGAACCTGCGCTGGATCGCCTCCGACGAGTGCGCCACGCCCGAGGTCGCGGCCCGGCTGCTCGGCGACGTGGACGCGATCTGCATCCCCGGCGGCTTCGGGGTGCGCGGTATCGAGGGCAAGATCGGCGCGATCCGGTTCGCTCGCGAGCAGGGCATCCCGATCCTGGGGCTGTGCCTGGGCCTGCAGTGCATGGTGATCGAGGTGGCCCGGAACCTGGCCGGCCTGGTGGATGCGAACTCGAGCGAGTTCGATCCGGACGCCGAGCAGCCGGTGATCGCGACGATGGAGGAGCAGAAGCACATCGTGTCCGGCACCGGCGATATGGGCGGCACGATGCGGCTGGGTCTGTACCCGGCGAACTTGGCCGACGGTTCGATCGTCCGCGGCCTGTACGGCGCTCCGTCGATCCAGGAGCGGCACCGGCACCGCTACGAGGTGAACAACGCGTACCGGGACAAGCTGGAGACCGCCGGCCTGGTGTTCAGCGGCCTGTCGCCGGACCACGAGCTGGTCGAGTTCATCGAGCTGGACCGGTCCGTGCACCCGTACTTCGTGGCCACGCAGGCGCACCCGGAGCTGCGGTCGCGGCCGACCAAGCCGCACCCGCTGTTCTCCGGCCTGGTCGCGGCGGCGCTGGACCGGCAGCGCGAGTCGCGGCTCCCGGTCGAGGAGCCGAAGGTGGCGGCTGCCAAGAAGACCCCGGTCAAGACCCGATGACGGACCATCCCGAGCTGCGGTTCGGCGCCGGTCTCGCCGACCAGCCCGAGCACTGGCCGGTCTCCTCGTCCGAGGTCGTGCACGAGACCGGCCGGGTGATCTCGGTACGCCGGGACACCATCGACCCGCCGGGCGGCGAGTCGTTCGTACGCGATGTCGTCGTACATCCCGGGGCCGTCGGCGTGGTCGCCCTCGACGAGAACAACCGGATGCTGCTGGTGCGCCAGTACCGGCACCCGGTCGGCTACAAACTGCTCGAGCCGCCGGCCGGGCTGCTGGACGTCCAGGGGGAGCAGTACCGCCTGGGCGCCGAGCGCGAGCTGTGGGAGGAGACCGCGACCAAGGCCGCCGACTGGCGAATCCTGGTCGACGCGTTCACGTCGCCCGGCCTCACCAACGAAGCGGTCCGGATCTTCCTGGCCCGCGACCTGTCGCCCGCCGACGAGTCCTTCGAACGCCTCCATGAGGAGGCCGACATGGAGACGGTCTGGGCGCCGCTGATCGACGTTGTCGGCGCCGTCCTGGCCGGCCAACTCCAGAACCCGATCCTCGTGATGGGCTCCCTGGCCACCTGGACCGCCCTCAACGGTCCCGGCTTCGACACCCTCCGCCCAGCTGACTCACCCTGGCCGGCCAAGGACCGCTGAGGTACCGGAACTACGCGGAGGTCTTGACCCACTGCGGTGGGTGAGGGTATCTGTTGCTGACAACGATGTCACGCCCACCTCACTCCGCCCAAGGTTGGTCCCGCCCATGCGTCGTCCCGTCCGTCGTCCCCTGCCGTCCCGGCGCGCGAGCCTGCTGCTCGCCGGCGCCCTGATCGTCGCAGTCGCTCCCACGGCTCACGCCGTGCCCTTACCGTCGCCGTCGCCTTCCTCGGGCGGCTCCGGCGTCCGTCCGACGACTGCCACGCCGCCGGATCCGTTGGCTGCGGGCCTGCGTGCGCCTGCCGCGGTCGGGAGGAGCCGGATCACCGCGAGCTCTCTCGATCCGACCGAGCAGGTCGATCCGTTGATCGGTACGTCGAATGCCGGGAACGTCTTCCCCGGTGCCGTCCTGCCGTTCGGGATGTTCTCGTTCAGCCCGGAGACGAGCCGCGGGAACGCGTACCGGACCGCCGCACCCGGTGGGTATCTGTACAGCGCGAGCAAGATCCGTGGGTTCAGCCTCACGCATATGAGCGGGACCGGGTGTGCGGGTGGTTCGGGGGATATCCCGATCTTCCCGTTGGCGGGTGAGGTGACGAGCTCGCCCCAGAGTGATGCGAAGGACGAGACCTACGCGTCGACCTTCAGCCACGCGAACGAGGTCGCCAAGCCGGGGTACTACAAGGTCGGACTCGACTCCGGCGTGACGGCCGAGCTGGCTGCGACGACGCGGACCGGGTCGGCGGCGTTCACGTTCCCGGCCGACAAGGCCAAGACGCTGATGTTCCGTACGTCGAACTCCGAGGTCGGCTCGAGCGACGCACAGGTCAGCATCGACGCAGCGCACCGCACGGTCAGCGGATCGGTGACGAGCGGCAACTTCTGCGGCTACCTGGCCAGCGTCGGGCAGCGCAGCTACTACACGCTGCACTTCGTCGCCGAGTTCGACCAGCCCTTCAAGAACCAGGGCACCTGGACCGACACCACGGTCACGCCAGGGAGCACCCAGGCGAGCGGCGGTACGACGTACGGCACGGACGGCTGGATGCCGGCGAACAAGGGATCAGGTGGTTATGTCGGCTTCGACAGCGACAACGTGACGATGCGGATCGGCATCTCCTACGTGAGCGGTGCCAACGCTGCGGCGAACCTTCGCGCCGAGAACCCGCGCGGTACATCCGTCGCGATGACTGCCGTGAAAGCCAAGCAGGCATGGCGGAAGCAGCTCGACCGGATCGAGATCACCGGCGGTACGACGGACCAGCGCACGACGTTCTACAGCGCGCTGTACCACGCGTCGCTGCACCCGAACGTGTTCAGCGACGTCAATCACCAGTACTGGGGTTTCGACCAGAAGGCGCATTATGTGTCGCGCGGACAGGTAGCGCAGTACGCGACGTTCTCCGGGTGGGACGTCTATAGGTCGCAGCTGCAACTAGTTACCTTGCTCGATCCGGAGCGTGCCGGAGACATCGCGCAATCGTTGCTGAACCAGGCCACGCAGAACGCCGGTGTCTGGGACCGCTGGACGCATGCCTCCGGCAGCACGTCGGTGATGACGGGCGACCCGTCAGCGCCTGCGGTGGCCGGCATCTATGCGTTCGGCGGTACGAACTTCGACGCTCGTGGCGCATTGCGCTCGCTGGTGAAGGCTGCGACCGTACCGACCGCGAAAGACCTCAGCTCAGCCGGTAAGCCGGTCATGACGATCGGGCAGCGGCCGTCGCTCGACAAGTACCTCGCACTGCACTACGTCCCCACCAAGTCCAACGCGTGGGGCGGTGCGGTCGAGACGCTCGAGGACGTGACCGACGACTTCGCCTTGGCCCAGCTGGCACAGCGCACCGGCGACAAGCCGACGTACAAGCAGTTCCTGAGCAGGTCGCAGTACTGGCAGAACGTGTTCAACCCGGACAACGGCGGCTACGTGCAGAACCGCGACGACAACGGCGCCTGGCCGGCGTTCACGCCGTCGACGTACGACGGGTTCGCCGAGGGCAGCAGTGCGCAGTACACGTGGATGGTCCCGCACAACCGGGCCGGACTGGTCGACGCGATCGGCGGTGTAGAGGCGACGAACCAGCGGCTGGACGCGTTCTTCAAGAACCCGGACGGGACGTGGGCGCTGACCGGTGCGGGCGAGCTGCACGCCGAGATGGACAACGAGCCGTCCATCAACACACCGTGGATCTACAACTACACCGGCCGGCCGTACCAGACGCAGGAGACGTTGCGGCAGGCAATGAACCAGCTGTGGAACACCAGCACCGGCGGGATTCCCGGCAACGACGACCTTGGTGCGATGTCGTCCTGGTACGTGTGGACCGCGCTGGGGCTCTACCCGGACGTGCCGAGCCGTGCGGAGCTTCAGGTCGCCGCGCCGCTGTTCTCACGTGCAGTGATCCACCGGGGCAGCCGGACGATCCGGATCAACGCTCTGGGCGCAGATGCGCAGTACGTGCAGTCGTTGAAGGTCAACGGGAAGTCGTCGACCAAGCCCTGGCTGCCGGAGTCGTTCGTCCAGCAGGGCGGGACGCTGGACTTCAAGCTGGGTACTACGGCCAACACCTCGTGGGGGTCCGCAGCCAAGGACGCACCACCGTCGTGGCGGACCGGTGAGATCCCGTTCCAGACGTCCACCGACACAAGCCGGGTCGTCGTTGCCCCAGGCGGCACCAGCGCGCCGATCGCTGTGCAAACTCACCGACTAAGTGGGACCGCACAGGACGTCACCTACACGATCAACGCACCTGCTGGTCTCACTGCGACACCTACTACTGGCACCTTCCACGTGGACAAGGTCGGCAGCGCGTCGGTGACGATCACTGCTGCAGCTAGTACGCCGGACGGCCGCTACCCGGTCACGGTGTCGATGAAGGCGGCGGACGGTACGGCGTTGCCACAGGTCGGTTTCACCGTGGTTGTCGGTCAACCGAACTCGTTCTTCGTACTGCGGGAAGGCGTGGGCATCTCCGACGACAACGGGGACCACACCGAGGCGGACTACGACGGCGGTGGCGTCAGCTACTCCCGCCAGGCGCTCGCGGCCGCCGGTCTAACACCAGGTGGTACCGGAACGGTGCAAGGCCTCACCTTCACATGGCCCGACGTGCCGGCCGGCGACCCCGACAACGTGCCTGCCGACGGTCAACTGCTCAGCTTGAACCTGCCAGCCGGTACGACGAAGCTGTCGTTCATCGGCAGCGCGGTCAATGGCAATCAGCAGACGACTGCGACGCTCAACTACGCCGACGGCAGTAGGTCGCCGATCGACCTGTCCTTCAGCGACTGGACCCTTGGCGGTGGCGGCGACACGCTCCACTACGGCAACCTCATCGTCGCGACCACGCCGTACCGCAACGAATCCGGCGGCGGGAAGGACAACGTCACCACGCACATCTTCGCCACCGCGCCTGTGACCCTGCCCCAGACCCCGGTGAGCATCACGCTGCCCAAGAACCGCGACCTACGGCTCTTCACCGTGGCCTCGTAGTCAGCGACCGACAGTTTCGCCGCCGTCCTCCGCGAGGGCGGCGGCGACCTGCCGGGCGTTGGCGGCGAACTCGTCCTCGGGGATCTTCGGCAGCATGTCGTCCCAGGCCGCGATCATCGCGCCGCGGAGCTGCATCATCCCGAGCGGTCGCGCCATGAACCACAGGTGGAAGTGCTCGCTGCCGTCGCCCCACCGGTTGAAGTGCGTCCGCGCGACGCTGTCGATCCCCTGGATCGCCTTCGCCACCCGCTGGATCATCGGCCCGAGCGTCGCCGTCAACTCCGCCGGCAGGTTGTCGAGCCGATAATGCTCCTGCGGCTCCAGCACCGCCACGAACGGCAAGCCGGTAGGACCGAACGCCTTCAACGACCACTGATCGTCCCGCCAGATCACAAACCCGTCCGGATCCGCACACTTCGCACACGGCTTCCCACCAGGCTCACCAGCCCGCGGCGGCTCAGGCAGCACAGGCTCGGCCAACGGCACAACCTGCACATCCCCCTCGAACGGAAAGAACGGATGCCCGACCAACGGCTCGGGCGACATCCGCTCGCCGTACGGGAGCCTGCGGTGGTATTCGGAAGGCAGCATGCACCGCACTCTGCCGCAGAATCGGTTCATGGAGAAGCCGGAGTTGGCGGCGTTGCTGGGGATGGAACGGCATCCGGAGGGTGGGTGGTACAGGGAGACGTGGCGGTCCGGGATCGAGTTCGAGCCGGAGGGGTACGACGGGTCGCGGGCCAGTGCTACCGCGATCTACTTCCTGCTGGCACCGGGGGAGGAGTCGCGGTTGCACCGGGTGCGGTCGGCGGAGATCTGGTTGTGGCACTCGGGCGGACCGCTGACGTTGGAGTACGGCGACGAGTCCGTCGTGCTCGGACCCGACGTACGAGCGGGACAGCAGCCGCAGGTGGTGATCCCGCCGGGCGCGTGGCAGACCGCGCGGCCCGCCGGTGACGAGGCCGTGCTGGTGTCCTGCGTCGTGTCACCGGGCTTCGACTTCGCCGACTTCACGATGCCGTAGCCGGTGCCCCTGGCAACTGTTGCCAGGGGCACCGATCGCGACTACAGCTGCGGTACGGCGGCCTCCCCGGTGCTCAGCTCCGGCAGGTGCTCGCGGACCATGAAACCGCCCGCGCAGACGATCCAGATCGCCGTCAGCAGCAACGGGACCGTGGTCATCAGGAACCCGCCCGCAACCCACGTGCCACTGGTCGCGAACACGCCGAACGCCCCGGCGAACGACACGACAGCGGCCAGCAGGGCGAGGTACCCGAGCCAGTTCGGCATCACGTGCGTGCGCATCACGCCGATCCCGGCAGCCGCCAGCGGCAGCGCCGCGGCGAAGCCGATCATCGTCGTCATCACCGCGCTCAGCTCGTACAGCGTCATCGTGATCGCCGGGTCCCGCCCGCCGATCTCGAACGCGGTCGCCGCCGTCAGTGCGGCATTCACGAAGATCGCGCTGCCGACGAGCACCGATCCGGCCAGCAACGCAAGGTGTACGTCGCTGCGCTCGGCCCGCTCGCGGATCGCCTCGGCGAAGGCGGCCGCGAACCAGATGACCAGTCCGGCCGCGGCAGCCCACATCAGCGAGCTGAACAGGATCGTGGTCCGGTGGTCGGTGAGCCAGCCCGAAACCGTGCTGTCGGAATCACCGACCGTCGGAGGATTACCGGGCAGGAACCTGCCCAGCATTGCCAGGACGACGAAGGCCAGTCCGGCGAAGCCGCCCCATCGCAACTCGTGTCGCTCGGTCATGGGGAAACACCTCCAACGTGCACCGCGCCATGTGGTGCACCTACTGCTGATGTTCCCTCGATCCCGGGCGGAATCAAGCTCTACACGAGCACAGTTGCCAGCGCCTCGTATCCGGGCAGCAGGTCGATCCCTTCCCGCCCGAGCTGCTGGATCGCGACATGGTCCGCGCCCGCGTCCAGGTGCGCCTTCAGGCCCTCCGCGACCTCGACCGCCGAGCCGTGCAGGACCATCGCGTCGACGAGCCGGTCGCTGCCGCCGTCGGCGAGGTCGTCGTCGGTGAACCCGAGCCGCTTGAAGCTCGAGGTGTAGTTCGACAGCTGCAGGTACGACGCCAGCCGGTCCCGCGCCGTCGCCCGCGCGATCTCCGGATCGGTCTCCAGCACGATCATCTGCTCCGGCGCGAGCAGCACCCCGCCGCCGAGGATCCGCCGCGCTTCCTTCGTGTGCTCCGGCGTCGTCAGGTACGGCAGCGCCCCGGCGGTCCGGGTGCCCGCGACGTGCAGCACCTTCGGCCCCAGCGCGGCCAGCGCCCGCCGGTCGGCCGGCACCTTCGCGTCGTCGAGCTCGTCGAGGTAGCTGACGATCGTCTCGTACGGCGACCGGTAGTCGTCGTTGCGCTCGCGGTGACCGATCCCGACGCCGAGCAGGAACCGTCCCGGGTGCTCGTCCTCCAGCCGGTGGTACGACGCGGCGACGTCGGCCGCCGGCGACTTCCACATGTTCACAATGCTGGTGCCGACAGCAACCGAAGTCGTTGCGGCGAGCAACACCTCGGCGTCGCGCAGGCCGGTGTCGGGCGAGGCGCCCAGCCACAGCGTGCCGTACCCCACCTGCTCCAGCCCCGCCGCCAGTTCCGGGCCGAAGTGCTGGGGTCCGTGCCAGACGCCGTACCGTCCCAGTTCGACTGCCACGCCGTACTCCTCTCGTCGATCAACCTCAGCGTGCAACCCGGGGCGGACGGGCTCCGTTTCCAAGCATCTCTGACGCCAACGAATGGCCGTCAATGATCGTTGCCAAGTCAGCCGAGGTCAGAGGAGGTCTCAGAGGAGATCAGGGCTGGCCGGTGATCGCTCCGTGTGGGGAAGCTCACCGGCCGTAGCCAGGTATCACTTCGTTCTCCGTCGCGTCATCTTCTGCGAAAGGTCGTGTCAAGATCAGACCATCCCCTCGGGTGGTATGAACCGCACGGGCTTACACTCGGCAGCGACCTGGCAGCACACCCCTCAACCGCCGGGCCCGCGGACACAACGACGTGAGCCGCACACCTGGAACGTGAAAGAAGGGCAAGTTGTGAAGGTCGGAGTACCGAAGGAAGTCAAGAACCACGAGTACCGGGTGGCGATCACCCCGTCCGGGGTGCACGAGTTCGTGCGCAGCGGGCACGAGGTGCTGATCGAGCAGGGGGCGGGCAACGGTTCGCTGATCCCGGACGAGGAGTTCGTCGCGGCCGGGGCGCGGATCGTGCCGATGGCGGACGACGTCTGGGCGGACGCGGAGCTGGTGCTCAAGGTGAAGGAGCCGGTGGCGGAGGAGTACCACCGGATGCGCAAGGACCAGGTGCTGTTCACGTACCTGCACCTCGCTGCCAGCCAGGAGACGACCGACGCGCTGCTCAAGTCCGGTATCACCGGTATCGCCTACGAGACCGTGCAGCTTCCGGACGGCACTCTGCCGCTGCTGGCGCCGATGAGTGAGGTGGCCGGCCGGCTCGCGCCGCAGTCCGGTGCGTACCACCTGATGGCGCAGGGCGGCGGCCGCGGCGTGCTGCTCGGCGGCGTGTCCGGCGTACACCCGGCCCGCGTGGTCGTCCTCGGTGCGGGTGTCTCCGGGATGAACGCGGCGGCGATCGCGCTCGGTATGCAGGCGCAGGTGCAGCTGTTCGACCGCAACATCGCCCGGCTGCGTCAGGCCGACCAGATCTACCAGGGTCACCTGCTGACGATCGCTTCCAACGCGTACGAGATCGAGCGCGCCGTGCTCGAGGCCGACCTGGTCATCGGCGCGGTGCTGGTGGTCGGGGCGAAGGCGCCGAAGCTGGTCACCAACGACATGGTCCGCCGGATGAAGCCGGGCAGCGTGCTCGTCGACATCGCGATCGACCAGGGCGGCTGCTTCGAGGACTCGCGTCCCACCACGCACGCCGACCCTGTGTACCGGGTGCACAACTCGCTGTTCTACTGCGTCGCGAACATGCCCGGTGCGGTGCCGAACACGTCGACGTACGCGCTCACCAATGTGACGCTGCCGTACGCGATCGAGCTGGCCAACCTGGGCTGGCGGGAGGCGTTGAAGTCCGACCACAGCCTCGCGCTCGGCCTCAACACCTTCGACGGTCACGTCACCTACGGCCCGGTCGCCGAGGCGCACGACCTGTCCCAGCTGAAGCTCGACGAGGTGCTGGTCTGAGCACGTCTTCGGGCACCTCGGGCATCAGCAGAGCAGTTGGCACCTACCTGGACCACCTCACGGTGGAGCGCGGCCTGGCCGCCAACACTCTGGCGTCGTACCGGCGTGACCTACGCCGGTACGACGGTTACCTCGCCTCCGTCGGGATCGACGACCTCAGCCGGATCACGGAGGCCGTCGTCGGCGACTTCCTGATGCGGTTGCGCGAAGGTGACGCGGACCATCCGCCGCTGACCGCTTCCAGTGCCGGGCGGACGGTTGTGGCTGTCCGCGGGTTCCACAAGTTCTGTGTACGCGAGGGCCTGGCCGCTGTGGACCCTGCGGCGGCCGTGAAGCCGCCTGCGCCGCCGCAGCGACTGCCGAAGGCGCTGTCTGTCGACGAAGTGACCCGGATCCTCACAGCGGCCGCAGGAGCCGAGGCCGAGCCCGCCGTACTCGCCACTCGGGACGCTGCGCTGCTGGAGTTCCTGTACGGCACCGGAGCGCGCATCTCCGAGGCCGTCGGCCTGGATGTCGACGACATCGACCTGGACGCCGGTGCGGTGCTGCTGCGCGGTAAGGGCAGCAAAGAGCGGGTGGTACCCGTCGGGTCGTACGCCCGCGACGCGCTGTCGGCGTACCAGGTCCGCGGTCGCCCTGATCTGGTGTCGCGCGGACGCGGCACCCACGCGCTCTTCCTGAACGCCCGCGGCGGCCGCCTGTCTCGCCAGAGCGCTTGGACGGTACTGCGTCGTGCCGCGCAGCGGGCTGGGATCTCGAAGGAGATCTCCCCGCACACGCTGCGTCACTCCTACGCGACGCATCTGCTGGACGGCGGGGCCGACGTACGCGTGGTCCAGGAGCTGCTCGGACATGCGTCCGTGACGACGACCCAGGTCTACACCCTGGTGACGGTCGACAAGCTCCGGGAGGTCTACGCGACCTCCCACCCGCGAGCGCTGTCGTCCTGACCCCCGGTGGCCGGACGCTGGGGACGGTGTGCGATCATCTGCTCACGGCTGGTAACTCGGAGTGGGTGATCGGCCAGGTTCGGAGCTTTGTCGACAAACAGCCCCACCCCGGTGCGGAGTGGCTGGTTGAGAGTGCTTGAATGCACGCTTACAGTCGCTGGGATCGCCCGTATCGGTTGAAAGGTTTGACGAGTCATGAACGAGTCGACATTCCCGGGCACCGAGCACGTGACAGACCACCTTTCGGGCCGCCTCCCGGGGCACCAACCGACCCCGGAGCCGGCCCAGCCGTTCAGCACGCCACCCCGCCCGGTGACGACGCCCCGGGCGCTGCCCGACAACTATGCGGAGATGCCGAAGCCGACGGCCAAGCTCACCGCGGAGGACCTTGCACCCGTGAACGACCCGAACGGCCCGCGTCACAAGATCGGGCCGACCGGCCGGCCGCTGCCGGACCTGCCGGTGCCGCAGCCACCCGCCAAGACCGGTCCGGCGCAGGTGATCGCGATGTGCAACCAGAAGGGCGGCGTCGGTAAGACGACGACCACGATCAACCTCGGTGCGGCGATCGCCGAGACCGGTCGCAAGGTGCTGCTGATCGACTTCGACCCGCAGGGGTCCGCCTCGATCGGCCTCGGCGTGCAGCCGCACGACCTCGAGCTGTCGGTCTACAACCTGCTGATGCAGCGCGACATCACGCCCGACGAGGTGATCCAGCCGACCCGGGTGGAGAACCTCGACCTGCTGCCGGCCAACATCGACCTGTCCGCGGCCGAGGTACAGCTGGTCCAGGAGGTCGCCCGCGAGTACACGCTGCAGCGGGTGCTCGACCCGATCATCCCGAACTACGACGTGATCCTGATCGACTGCGCCCCGTCGCTCGGTCTGCTCACGGTGAACGCGCTGACCGCGTCGAACGGCATCGTCGTACCGCTGGAGTGTGAGTTCTTCGCGCTCCGCGGTCTGGCCATGCTGACCGACACGATCGCCAAGGTGCAGGACCGGCTGAACCCGAAGCTCGAGATCGTCGGGATCCTCGGCACCATGTTCGACGGGCGTACGACGCACGCCCGGGAGGTCCTCGACCGGGTGGTCCAGGCCTTCGACGAACGCGTCTTCCACACCGTCATCCGGCGTACGGTCAAGTTCCCCGAGACCACGGTCGTCGGCGAACCGATCACGACGTACGCCCCCTCGTCCCAAGCGGCTACGCAGTACCGCGACCTTGCCAAGGAGGTGCTCGCGCGTTGTCCCGCCGGGTGAGCCTGCCAGGTGCCAGTGAACTCTTCGGGGGTGCGGCACCCAAGCAGACCAGACCCGAGAAGCGCACCACCACTGACGGACCGTCCACCGTACGGTCCCGTACGACGGTCGTCGACGACCGGAAGTCGAGTGGTCGGATTCGCCACGACACGAAGATCACCGTGTACGTGACGGAGGAGGAGCTGCTCGGCTTGGAACAGACCAGACTTGCGTTGCGTGCGGAGCACGGCCTGACCGCCGACCGCGGCCGGATCGTCCGTGAGGCGATCGACGTCCTGCTGGCCGACTTCGTCGACCACGGGCCGGACTCGGTGCTGGTACGGCGGCTCCGCGCGTCCGACGACCGGGCCGCGGAGCTCAAGGGCACGGAGTGACCGTGTCCTCGGACTCGTTACCGCTGGACCTCTCGGCCGACTCTGCCGACTCGGGCGACGAACCGGCTGTTGCCGAGGGCAAGGGGTTCAGTGTTCACCTGGTGAACTTCGAGGGCCCGTTCGACCTGCTGCTGCAGCTGATCTCGAAGCACAAGCTGGACATCACCGAGATCGCGCTGTCGGTGATCACCGACGACTTCATCGCCCACATCAAGGCGCTGGGGTCGGAGTGGGATCTGGACCAGACGTCGGAGTTCCTGCTGATCGCGGCCACGCTGCTCGACCTGAAGGCGGCGCGGTTGCTGCCGAAGGGAGAGGTCGAGGACGACGAGGATCTCGCGCTGCTCGAGGCACGGGACCTGCTGTTCGCGCGGCTGTTGCAGTACCGGGCGTTCAAGCAGATCGCGGCGCTGGTGCAGGAGCGGATGGCGGCCGAGTCGCGGCGGTTCCCGCGCGCGGTAGGCGTCGAGCCCCGGTTCGCGGAGCTGCTGCCCGAGGTGCTGCTCGGGATCGATCCGGCCGGATTGGCTGCTCTCGCGGCACGGGCGATGGCGCCCAAGAACGACGTACCTGAAGGGGTTTCGCTCGCTCACCTGCACGCGCCGGCCGTCACGGTGCGCGAACAGGCGATCGTGATCGTTGATCGGTTGCGGCGGCAGCGCAGTACGACGTTCCGTGCGTTGGTGTCGGACTCGCCGGACACCGTTACGACGGTGTGCCGGTTCTTGGCGTTGCTGGAGTTGTTCCGTGAGGCTGCGGTGTCCTTCGATCAGGTGACGCCGTTGGGTGAGCTCACGATCCGGTGGACAGGTACGGACGAGGGCGAGATCGACGTCAGCGACGAGTTCGACGAGGAATCCAAACCGTCCGAGGAGGAAGGCGAAGCGCCGGTAGTTGCCGAGGACACCGACTTCCTCGAACCCGGTGCCAGCGCCACCGACGAATCCGACCTACCCCCCGCCCCAGACGAGACGGCAAACCAGTGACCAACGACCCCACCCCCGAGCAGACCCCTCCCCGCGACCTGGCCCCGGAGGAAACAGCGCTCGAGCAGTCGTCAACCGACGAGCCCGCTGTGGACGCTGTGAACGCGGTGGACGAGCCGGCTGACGCCGAGGCTGCGGACGCTGGCGAGGTTGGGGAGGATCCTGCACCCGAATCGGCCCAAGATGCTCCCCAACCCTCCGAGGCACCGGACAGCGAGGACGGGGCGAGCGGCGTCCGGGGGGAGGATGAGGACCACCTGCCGGCGGGGCAGACTGAGGTGCCGGTGGGGGATGAGGTCGTTATTGATGACGACACCATGCGGCGGGCGCTCGAGGCGATCCTGATGGTGACGGACGAGCCGCTGCCGGTGCTCACGTTGGCGCGTGCGATCGGGCGGCCGACGGGGGATGTGGCGGACGCACTGAAGACGTTGGCGGAGGAGTACACCGAGCAGGGGCGTGGGTTCGACCTGCGTGAGGTCGGCGGGGGCTGGCGGTACTACACGCGAGCCGAGGCAGCGCCGTACGTCGAACGCTTCGTACTCGACGGCCAACAGGCACGGCTCACGCAGGCCGCGCTGGAGACGCTGTCGGTGGTCGCGTACAAGCAACCGGTCAGCCGGGCCCGTGTGTCCGCGATCCGCGGGGTGAACGTCGACGGCGTCATGCGAACGCTGGTAGCCCGCGGTCTGGTCGAGGAAGCCGGCGCCGACACAGAATCCCAAGCCACGCTCTACCGCACCACCAGCTACTTCCTCGAACGCATGGGCATGCAGTCCCTGGATGACCTGCCGGAGCTGGCTCCCTACCTTCCCGACATGGACGACATCGAGGAGGAGCTGGCCGCCCAAACCCTCCCACCCGCCCCAAGCTCGACAGACGACACCGCGTCAGAGGAGACGGAGTCCGCGGAGCCTGCAGACGAGACGGCGCACGCCGACGAGGTTCGGTCGGAGGACTCGGCTACTGCGGAAGACCCTACGGAGGTCTCCGAAGCTGAGGGCGTGGATGCCGACGACGACCCCGAGGACACGGAGCCTGCAGAGTCACCGGAGGACACGGAGCCTGCAGAGTCACCGGAGGACTCCGAGTCTGTGCCTGACGCAGAGGAGGCTGACGCGGAGGAGGCTGACGCGGAGAAGGCTGGCGCGGAGGAGGCTGGCGCGGAGTCCACTCAGTCGGACGAGACGCCGGATCACCTGCGGGACGCCGGGGACCGGGACGACGCGGAGGTCCGCGAGGACGCGGAGGTCCGCGAGGACGCGGAGGTCCGCGAGGACGCGGAGGTCCGCGAGGACGCGGAGGTCCGCGAGGAGGCCGAGGTCCGCGAGGAGGCCGAGGGCCTCGAGTCGGACGGCTTGGCTACTGCGGAAGACCCTACGGAGGTCTCCGAGGCTGAGGCCACGGATGCTGATGAGTACCCCGAGGGCACGGAAACCGACATGCCCGCAGCGGAAACGGCGTACGGCGACGTGGAAGATGACGGGGATGTGGAGGACGGGGGCGCGACGGATGTGAGTTCGTCGGCTGGAGCGGTGAGGTTCGGGGAGGGTGTGCGGGATGGGGGATGAGGGCGGGGTTCGGCTGCAGAAGGTTCTGGCTCGGGCGGGCGTGGCTTCCCGGCGGAACGCGGAGTTACTGATCGAGGAGGGCCGGGTCGAGGTCGACGGCCGGGTGGTGACGGAGTTCGGGGTTCGCGTGGATCCGGAGTCCGCGGTCATCCGGGTCGACGGCGAGCGGATCCCGCCGGTCAGTGCGAACGTCTACCTCGTCTTCAACAAACCGCGCGGCGTCGTCAGCACGATGTCCGACCCACAAGGGCGCCCCTGCATCACCGACTACGTCCAGGATCGCCCCGAGCGCCTCTTCCACATCGGCCGGCTCGACACCGACACCGAAGGGCTCCTGCTGCTCACCAACCACGGCGAATTCGCGCATCGCCTCGCGCACCCGTCGTACGAGGTCTCCAAGACGTACGTCGCCGAGGTCGACGGCAACGTCAAACCCGGCGTGCTGCGGACGCTCCTCGACGGCATCGAGCTCGACGACGGCCCGGCCCGCGCGGACACGGTGAAGATCGTCTCCACCGTCCCCGGACGCACGCTCGTCGAGATGAGCCTGCACGAGGGCCGCAACCGCATCGTCCGCCGCATGTTCGACGCGGTCGGCCACCCGGTCAAGCGCCTCACCCGCACCGCCATCGGCCCGGTCCGCCGCGGCAACCTCCACACCGGCGAACTCCGCGACCTCAACCAGAAAGAACTGGGCCAACTCCTCGACCTCGTCGACCTGTAACCCCGCCGCCGATCACGCCTGACCATCTGAGGGGTCAACCCTTGAGCTGGTGGGTTCGGCCCCCTGCATACGAGGTGCCAACCCACCAGCTCAGGGGTTGACCCCCCAGATTGTCGGTTAGCCCGTTGCATGCAGGGGGAACAACCGAC
The DNA here is from genome assembly GCF_004365355.1 of Kribbella pratensis. Lineage (GTDB taxonomy): Bacteria > Actinomycetota > Actinomycetes > Propionibacteriales > Kribbellaceae > Kribbella. Next base: position 32,863 of record NZ_SODP01000005.1, read on the forward strand.
AATCTGAGGGGTCAACCCCTCAAATGGCCCGAAGCCGAGGCGCCGAGCCGCGCGTCTGTGCGGGGCGCCGGTGCGGGGCGTCTGTGCGGGGCGCCGAGGCCGGGGGTGGTGGGCTGGGGTGGCAGGCCGAGGGCGGTGGGGAACTAGCCCAGGTTGGCTTCTTCGGGTACGACGACCTGGTCGACCATCGCCTGGATCTGTTCGGCAGGCAGCGCGACCGCGAGCGCCCAGAAGTAGATGACCAGGCTGAAGACCGCCGTCACGAGCATGTCCCACCACAGCGGGAACCACGGGTGCTTCAACGGGCCGAAGTCGCTCAGGTAGACGATCAGCCCCATCCCGACCAGGTACACCGGCAGCCACTGCGCCGCGCGCAGATCGAGCTGGGGCACGATCGGGTTGAGCTTGAAGATGCGGTTGCCGATCAGGATCACATAGCCGAGCAGGATCGCTACGCCGAGCTTCCAGTCCGTCATCCACCCGGACCACAGGATCAGCAGGTTCGCGACCACGAACGCCAGCGGCGACAGCCACGTTGCCCCAGGCAACCGATACGGGCGGCGCGCGGTCGGCAGCCGTCGGCGGAACACCCCGAGCGACAACGGCGCACCGGCGTACATCAGCACACTCGCGCTCGTGATCAACCCGACCAGCGAACGCCAGCTCGGGAACGGCAGGAAGCAGATGCACCCGATGATGAACGCCGTGATCAGTCCGACCCACGGAACGCCACGCCTGTTGGTCCGCTCGAACACCGACGGCACGTACCCGTTCCGGCTCAACCCGTAGGACACCCGCGAGCTACCGGTGATGTAGATCAGCCCGGTACCGCCAGGCGAAACCACCGCGTCGATGTACAGGATCGTTGCCAGCCACCCCATACTCAGCAACGTCGCGACCTGCGCGAACGGTCCCGTCATCGTCGTGTACGCCGCGTGCGCCCACGTGCCCTGGATCTGGTCCTTCGGCAGGGCTGCGATGAACACGACCTGCAGCAGGATGTAGATGACCGCGCCGATCACGATCGACCCGATCACCGCACGCGGGATGTCGCGCCGCGGGTTGCTGCTCTCGCCGGCCAGCTGGTCGGCCTGCTCGAAGCCGAGCAGCGCGAAGATGATGCCGCTGGTCGACACCGCGGACAGGATGCCCTTGGCGCCGTACGGGTTGAAGCCGTCGGCGGCGGTGAAGTTGCTGCCGTGGAACTGGACCACGGCGAGCGCGAAGATCGTCAGCAGCGGGATGCCGACCTTCCACCAGGTCGCCGCGCTGTTGGTCCGCGCGAGCAGCCGGATGCTGAGGAAGTTGATCGCGGTGATCGCCGCCATCAGCAGCACCGCCACCACGATCCCGGACGCGGTCAGGACGTGTTGTCCGTTGACCGTCTTCAGCCAGCCGTTCGCGAACGAGTAGTGCTGGCCGTAGGTGATCATCGCCAGCACCTCGATCGGCGCCACGGTGGCCGCCTGCAACCAGGAGAACCAGCCGAACGACGCACCGGCCGCGCCGCCGAACGCGTAGTGCGGGAAGCGCGCCGTACCGCCGGAGACCGGGTACATGCCGCCGAGTTCCGCGTGCACGAGCGCCAGGATCAGGATCGCCGTACCGCCGATGACCCAGGAGATGATCGCCGCGGGGCCGGCGGTGGACAGGGCGCCTTGTGCGCCGAACAACCAGCCGGAGCCGATGATCGATCCCTCGGACGCCCAGATCAGACCGATGAAGCCGATGTCACGCTTCAGGCCCGGCCGGCTCTGCCGAGCGGAAGGTACTGCTGCGGATGTGGCCATACCCAGAACCATGGCGCGCTCCGGCCGGACGATGCAGTGAGGGTGTCCGCCGTCCTGGCCCCCAGCCAGCCGGTATTCGCCGTACCCGCTGGTTGGCAGAGGGGTTGGGTGCCTGCTGCGACGACGGGACGTGGCGCCGATCGCATGCTGGGCAGGAGAGAACCCTGCGGCGATCACGAAGGACGCGAGATGCGAACACCACCGAGAGCTGTCGCGCTGGCCGGACTCACGCTCACATTGATGGCGGGTCTGGTTGCCTGCGGCAATAACAACAACAGTTCGTCCGGGAGCAGCAGCGCGCCGCCGCCGAACACCAAGGTCGGCGTACTCCTTCCCGACACCGCGTCCTCGCCGCGCTGGGTCTCAGCCGATCCGAACGAGCTGCGCAAGCAATGCGCGGCCAACAAGCTCACCTGCTACATCGACAACGCGAACAACAGCGCGACGAACATGGAGTCCCAGGCGCAGGCGCTGATCAACCAGGGCGTCGGCGTCCTGCTGGTCACGAACCTCGACTCGGGGTCCGGCAAGGCGATCGAGTCGCTCGCCAAGCAGCACAACGTGGTGACGATCGACTACGACCGCCTGACCACCGGCGGTACGGCGGAGTACTACGTGTCCTACGACAACGTGAAGGTTGGCGAGGACCAAGGTACGGCGCTGACCGCGTGCCCGCAGGTCGCCGGCAAGAGCGCCGTCGGGTACGTCGACATCGACGGCGCACCGACCGACAACAACGCAACGTTGTTTGCCCAGGGCTACAACTCGGTCCTGTCGAAGCAGGCCGGCTGGACCAAGCTCGGTGAGCAGACCGGTAACTGGGACCCGGCCACCGCACAGACCGTGTTCACCACGATGCTCGGCCGGCACCCGAACCTCAACGCCGTGATGGTTGCCAACGACACCATGGCGCAATCGGTCATCAACGTGCTGAAGTCGCAGGGCCTGGCCGGCAAGGTCGCGGTGTCCGGACAGGACGCCACCGCAGGCGGTCTCGACAACGTGATGGCCGGCACCCAATGCTTCACGATCTACAAGCCGGTCGCCGGCGAGGCCGATGTGGCGATCAAGCTGGCGGGCCAGATCCTGTCCGGCCAGAAGCCGACCGCCCCGGCAACGATCAAGGACCCGACCAACGGTCGCGAGGTCCCGTCGTACCTGGCAGATCCGACGGTCATCACCAAGAAGAACGTCGCGCTGCCGGTGACGGACGGCTACGAGACAGCGGCGTCGGTGTGCCCGACGCCCGCACTGGTGAAGCTCTGCAACGAGAACGGCATCCACACCCCGTGAAGACACTCGAACTACGAGGCGTCGGCAAGTCGTTCGGTCCGGTCGTCGCGCTGTCGGGAGTCGACTTCAGCGCCGAGGCCGGTGACGTGACCGCTCTGGTCGGCGACAACGGAGCGGGCAAGTCGACGCTGGTCAAGTGCATCGGTGGCATCCACCGCATCGACACCGGCGAGATCCTGGTCGACGGTACGCCGCAGCAGCTGCACGAGCCGCGCGACGCGGCGCGGCTCGGCATCGAGATCGTCCACCAGGATCTGGCCCTGGCCGACAATCTCGATGTCGTCGGCAACATGTTCCTCGGCCGCGAACGGGTCGGCCGGCTGCACACGCTCGACGAGAACACGATGGAGCAACTGGCCTCGCAAACCCTTGCCTCGTTGGGAGTCCGGACGGTTCGCTCGGTCCGGCAGCGAGTCGCAAGCCTGTCCGGCGGCCAGCGGCAGACCGTCGCGATCGCGAAGTCCGTGCTCTGGAGTTCGAAGATCGTCATCCTCGACGAGCCGACCGCGGCCCTCGGCGTCGCCCAGACCGAGCAGGTGCTGGATCTGGTACGCCGATTGGCGGATCGCGGCGTCGCCGTCGTACTGGTCTCGCACAACATGAACGACGTCATGCAGGTCGCCGACTCGATCGCTGTCCTGTTCCTGGGCCGGATGGCCACCCAGGTACGGCGAAAGGAGGTCACCCAGACCCAGGTCGTCGAGCTGATCACCAGCGGCCGGTCCGGGGAGCTCGGACTGCCGGCCGAGTCGAGGGGAGCGACCCAGTGAACGTGCACGCCGAACCGGTGGTCGCCGACAAGAAACCGCAGCACGAGCCCGTGCCGGCGCCGTTGATTGCTTACGTGCGCGACTACCTGGCAAGACTGCGGGGCGGCGAACTCGGATCGGCTCCGGCGATCGTCGGGCTGGTCGTGATCACCGCGTTCTTCGCGATCGTGCACCAAGGCTTCCTGAGCGCGTACAACCTCGAGGCGCTGGTGATCCAGGCCGCTCCGATCATCGTGATGGCGATGGGGCTGGTCTTCGTTCTGCTGCTCGGCGAGATCGATCTGTCCGCCGGGACGACCGGCGGTCTCTGCTCCGCGATCATGGCTGTGCTGTTGCTGCGGCACGGGCAGCCTTGGTGGATCGGCGTACTCGCGGGTCTCGCCGTCGGGCTGGTGATCGGGTTCGTGATGGGGTGGTTGCGGGCGCGGGCCGGCATTCCGTCGTTCGTCATCACGCTGGCGACGTTCCTGGCGTTCCAGGGACTGACGCTGATCCTGATCGGCGGTCAGGGCTCGGTGATCCTGCCGACCGGTTCACCGCTGATCGCGCTGGAGAACAGCTTCGTTCCGATCTGGCTCGGCTGGACCTTGCTGGGGATCTTCGTCCTCGGGTACGCCGCGATCAAGCTGATCGACGCGCGCGGACGCCGGCAGAGCGGACTGCCCGCGACACCGGTCGTCGTGATCGTGGCGAAGGTGGTTGTGGTCGCGTTGCTGGGTAGCGCGTTCACGTACGAGATGGGAATCAACCGCAACCTGATCACCAACGCGTTCTTCAGCAACAAGGCGCAAGGCGAGCCGTGGGCCGTCGTACTGCTTGTTCTGCTGTTCGTGGTCTGGCACTTCACCCTGAGCCGCACTCGCTACGGCCGGCATGTGTACGCCGTCGGCGGCAACGAGGAGGCCGCTCGTCGGGCCGGTGTCGTGGTGTCGCGGATCCGGATCTCCGTGTTCGTGATCTGCTCCGGCATGGCGGCCGTTTCCGGCATTGTCGCGGCGTCGCTGCTGCAATCGGTGCAGTCGAACGCGGGCGCCGGGAACACCCTGCTGCTTGCGGTCGGTGCAGCGGTCATCGGCGGTACGTCGTTGTTCGGCGGACGCGGCCGGATGATAGACGCAGTACTCGGCGGCCTGGTGGTTGCCGTCATCATCAACGGGATGAGCGACCTGATCCAGGGCTCGAACTCGTCGGGCTACGAGTGGGTCGTCACGGGCGCAGTCCTCTTGCTGGCTGCCGGCTTCGACGCCGTCGTACGCCGCGGGCGCTCGAGCTAGACCGTGTGCTCGAGCTAGACCCTGTGCTCGAGCTAGACCCTGTCCAGCAGCCTCTGGATCGCGGCGGCCGAGAGTTTCGTCTTGGGCACGAAGCCGATCGCGGGGCTCGCGGCAATCAGGTCCGCGTAGTCCTGCTCGGCGTGCGTGGAGATCAGGATCATCGGCGGCGGCGAGCCGGCGGACCGCAACTGCAGGATCAGGTCGAAGCCGCTCTCGTCGCCGAGGTCGATGTCGACCAGGACGACGTCCGGACGCAGGTCGTCGACCAGCTCACCGGCCTCGGCGGCCGACGTCGCCGTACCGACGACTGTGACGCCTTCGCGCAACAGCAGGCCGCGCGCCGCCTCGAGGAAGTGCCGGCTGTCGTCGACGATCAGGCACCGCATGGATCCAGGATTGCAGGCACACAACGCGGTGGCATTCCTGCTGCCTGTACTACGAGGTGATAGGCAGCGCGACCGAGAGCGTAGTGCCTGCTCCTGTTGGGCTGTCGACCTCCAACGTGCCGCCCAGAGCCTGGACGCGGTCGTCGAGCCCGATCAGTCCGGAGCCGATCGCCGGGTCCGCGCCACCACGACCGTCGTCGCGGACCTGCAGCATCAGCCGGCCATTGGTGATGTCGGCATCGATCAGTACGACGGACGCGTCGGCGTGCTTCGCGGCATTGGTGAGGGCTTCGGACACGACGTAGTACGTGGCTGCTTCGATCGGCGCCGGGAGCCGGGTGGTGAAGCCGACCGTGACTTCGGCCGGGACCTTGGACCGGCGGGCGAGCATCCGCAGCGCCGGGCCGATGCCGCCTTCGGACAGGATCGCGGGATGGATGCCTCGGGCAATTTCCCGGAGTTCGTCCAGCGTCGACGACAGCCCGTCGGCGATCTTGTCGAGCTCGGCCATCGGGGTGTCGGCCTGGATCGCCCGGACGTCCAGGGTCAGCGAGACGAGCCGTTGCTGGATCCCGTCGTGCAGATCGCGCTCGATCTGCCGCCGGGTCTCGTCCGCCGATCGCACGATGCGCGCCCGGGACGCGGCGACGTCGGCGCTGGCCGCGCCGAGCGAGGTCGCCATCGTGTTGAACGTCCGTTCCAGTGTGCGGATCTCACCGACGCCCGTCTCCGGCACACGGACGTCGAGATCGCCCGCAGCCAGCTGGTTCGCCATCTCCGCCGTGACCCGCACCGGCCGGACGATCGCCCGCGTCAGATAGATCGTGAAGCCCAGGATGAGTACGACGGAACCGGCCAGCCCGATCGTCGCGGCGACGACCGCCTGATTGGCAACCGCGTCGGAGTGCCGCTGCTCGGTCACCGACAACTGCTGCTCGGAGCCGATCAGCTGGTCGAGCACCGAGCGGATCTGTGCGACCCGCTGCGCGCCTTCTACGGTAGCGGCCTCGGTGCGGGCAGCGTCCGGGTCGAGGCGCGCGGACTCGATCTCCGGCATCGAGTAGTCACGCAGGTACGACGTGACGCTCCGACTGACCTGCTGCGCCCGAGTGAGCTCATCGGGGCTGCTGGCAACCAACTGCTGCAACGCGGCGGTCTGCGACGGCAGCTGTGCCTGTGCTGCCTGCCACGGCTGCAGGAACTTCTCCTGACCGGTGATGACGAAGTCGCGCTGTCCTGTTGCCAGGTCGGATACCAGCCGTTCCACCTGGTGCGCGCTGGTCAGCACGGCGGAGGTGTGGCGGGCCTGGTGTTCCGACGCACGCAGTCCCTGCACCGAGATCAGCAGTACGACGAACCCGGAGCCGACCAGCACCATCAACAGCCCGCTCGCGACCAGCACTCGCCGGGCGACTCCGCCGATCACGTCGCTGGGCGCCGCACGCCGTCGAGGTAGGTCAGGACGGCCAGGACCCGGCGATGGTCGTCGTCGGTCTCGGGCAGGTCGAGCTTGGTCAGAATGCTCCGGACGTGCTTCTCGACGGTCCCTTCGGCGACCCACAGCCGCCGCGCGACACCGGCGTTCGAGCGGCCCTCTGCTACCAGCGACAGGACCTCCCGCTCCCGCTCGCTGAGGGCGGCCAGCGGGTCATGGCGGCGTCGCGCGTCAACGAGCTCCCGGACCAGAGCGGGGTCGACCACCGACCCGCCGCGCGCAACCCGGCGCAGGCTCTCGAGGAACTCGTCGACGTCCGTCACCCGGCTTTTGAGCAGGTAGCCGACGCCCTGCCCGGCAGCCATCAGCTGGAGCGCGTGCTCGACCTCCACGTGCGCCGACAGCAGCAGTACGGCGGTCTCGGGATGCTCCCGGCGGATGACGTCCGCCGCGTCGAGGCCCTCCGTCGAGAGCCCGGGTGGCATCCGGATGTCGACGATGACGAGCTCCGGCGCCTCGCGGCGTACCAGGTCGAGGAGCTGCTCGGCGTTGCCCGCAGTACCGAGGACGGCGAAGCCGGAGCGCTCGAGCAGACTGGCCAGACCCTCGCGCAGCAGCACGTCGTCGTCTGCGATAGCCACTCGGGTCCGGCTCACGTCTTACCTCTCGATCACCCCGATGAGTCCAGGGAGTTCCAGTGTGGCACCGGAAACTCCCCAGACAATCGGCCTTACTCGCCGGACAGCTGGTCGTAGTCCTGCGTGTCGTCGTAGTACCGCGAGTAGGCGACCTCACTGAACGTGCGCGGCACCTTGCCGAGACCCTTGATCACGGTCGCCGTCCCGTTGGCGTGCCCGATCGTGTAGAGGTACGGCGCTCCGGTCTCCTTGTCGACGCCGAGCAGCAGCGTCCCGGTGCCGCACTTGGAGGCGACGAGCGCCTCGAAGCCCTGCCACGTGGTCCGCCGTACGACCTTCACCACCGGCTTGCCAGAGACCGGGATCCGGATCGTGTAGAGCGCTCCGGCGAACGTGTTGGCGAGGAAGGTGTCGTAGGTGGCGGTCTGGCTGATCAGCGTCATCGTCTTGACCGCGCTGAACCCGGCGTACGTCGCCTTGTGGGTGAACGACGTGCCGTCGACGCTCCAGCGGAGGATGGTGTCACCGATGAGGGCGTACGCGCTGTTCCGGACGAGCTTGCTGCCGACGTTGTAGCGGGAGTTCTCGACGTACCGGGCGGCGCCCCACCCGCCGCCCACCGCGGTCCGCGTCACCGAGCCCGGGTCGACCTCGCCGCCGAAGCCCTTCACGTCGTACGTCAGCAGGTTGAGCGTGGAGTCCAGTACGACGTACTGGCGCCGGCTGACGCCGGTCTGGTCCGCGTTGACCTGCAATCCGAGCCCGCCGGCCACCTTGATGGTGTCGTCCGGCAGGAGGTCCTTGCCGCCCCAGGTGCTCGCCCCGGCGCTCGGCGGGACGGTCCCCGACAGCCCCCGGAGGATGAGGTCCCCACCGCTCGTCGTCGAGCCCAACGCCAACTGGCAGAACGGCGGCGGCGCCGTCGTACCAGCACTCGCCGGTGCGGCCTGGACCAGCGCTCCGGCAGCCATTACTACCCCCAGCAGCCCAGCTGCACGTTTCTTCATCCTTGCTCACTCCCCGTAGAGAAGGTCGTCGGCTTCAGAGCTGCCGGCGAAGTATCGGAAGTACGCCTTGTCCTCGGGCGCGACGAGCTGGTTGCCCACCTTGCCCAGGCCGTTGATGACCGTTGCGGTTCCGTTGGCGTGGCTGACGGCATACAGGTAGGCGGTGCGCGTGTCCTTGTCGATGCCCAGCAGCAGAGTGCTCTGCTTGCCGCACCTCTCGGCGATCAGCGTGTCAAAGGCCTGCCAGGTCGACGTGCGCACCTTCTTGACCACCGGAGCGCCGCTTACCGGGATCCGGATCGTGTAGAGCGCCCCGCCGCGGGTGTTGGCCAGGAAGCTGTCGTACGTCGCGGTCTGGCTGATCAGCGCCATCGTTTTCACGGCCGAGAACCCGCCGTACGTCGCCTTGTTGCGCCAGGCCGATCCCGCCACGGTCCAGCGCGTGATCACGTCGCCCTGCAGCGCGTAGGTGTTGGTGCGGGGGCCACTGGGTGTGAAGAACGTGGACTGGTCCAGGTACGTCTGGTGGATCCAGCCGCCACCCACCTTGGACTTCTCGTACGACGCCGGATCGAGCTGGCCGGTGCCGTCGTCGATGGCGTAGCTGAACCGGTAGAGGTCGGTCCCGATCGTCACGTAGCCGCGGCTGACCGTGGCCGACGGTGGGTCCGGCTCCCATCCCACCGACGTGGCGAGCCGGACTTGGTCCACCGGGAACAGGCCCTTCGGGCGGACTACCGGCGTACCGGCGGTGACCGGTGACGTCGCCGTGATCCTCTGGAACTTGTGATCGCCCTGGACGGTCACCGTGCCTAGGGTGAGGCTGCAGGCCGCACTGGCCCGGGCAGCCCCGGCCTGAGCCGGCCCGGGCACCAAGGCTGCCGCCGTCATCGCCACGCCGAGCACGCCGGCCGCGATCCGAAGTCTCGTCATTGTGATCAGGCTCCGGTCAGGTTGGTGCCGGCGCTGTAGTAGCGGAAGTACGAGTCAGTGGCCGGGAACGTCGTCGGGACCTTGCCGAGGCCCTTGATGACCGTGGCGGTGCCGTTGGCGTGGCCGACCGCGTACAGGTAGCCGGAGCCGGTGTCCTTGTCGATGCCGAGGAGCAGGGTGCCGTAGTTGCCGCACTTCTCGGCGATCAGGGTCTCGAAGCTCTGCCAGGTCGACGTGCGCACCTTCGTGACCACCGGCTTCCCCGAGCCAGTCGGAATCCGGACGGTGTAGAGCGCACCGCCGTTCGTGGTGGCCAGGAACGTGTCGTAGGTGCTGCCCTGGCCGATCAGCGCCATCGTCTTGACCGCCTTGAAGCCACCGAAGGTCGTGTAGTACTTCCAGCCACTCGGGGTGACCGTCCAGCGAGCGATCAGTCCGTCGGTGAACTGGTTGATCAACGAGTAGACGTTGGACCGTTCGATTCCCCCGGCGGTGGAGCGGCTGAGCTCGACGTACTTGTGCAGGTCGTCCCAGCCGCCGCCGACCAGCGTCTGCCTGAGAGTCCCCGGCACGATCGCCGTACCGGTGCCGTCGGTCATGTAGCTGGTGCCGTACATCCGCACGCCGACGACGGCCAGACCGGTGCGTTCCTCACCGGCCGGTACGACCAGCTCGGTGCGGACCGAGGTCGGCAGGTGCGCCTGACCGTCTGCATAGATGTCCTTCGGTCCGACCTGGCGGGCGCCGGCTGACGGCGTAGCGGTGATGGTTTGCTGGGTGTGATCGCCGCCGGGCGTGATCGAGCCCAGTCGTAGCGAGCACGCTGCAGATTGGCTGGTCGCGGTGGCCGGAGCTGCTCCGGCGGGTGCGCTGACAAGGGTGCCCGCGGCGAGCACTCCGGTGGCGATCGCGCCGAGCGCCCGCCTGTTCTTGGTCATCTGGAAGTCCTTCCTCGCGACAGTCTTGATGCGGGCGGACAGCTGATTGTTGCGGCCCGCAGGTGCATCAAAGGGGTAACGCCGGACGACGGCGCGCCTGAGATCTGGCCCGCTTGTCGGAACAGCGCCGTAGTGTGGGTGATGTGAACCGGCGAATCTTCGGTCTGGAGAACGAGTACGGCGTGACCTGTACGTTCCGCGGGCAGCGGCGACTGACCCCGGACGAGGTCGCGCGGTATCTGTTTCGGCGGGTCGTGTCCTGGGGGCGGAGCAGCAACGTCTTCCTCCGCAACGGGGCCCGGCTCTACCTCGACGTGGGCTCCCACCCGGAGTACGCGACCGGCGAGTGCGACTCGGTCACCGACCTGATCGCGCACGACAAGGCCGGTGAGCGGATCCTCGAGGGACTGCTGGTCGACGCGCAGAAGAGGCTGCACGACGAAGGCATCTTCGGCGACGTCTACCTGTTCAAGAACAACACCGACTCGGCCGGCAACAGCTACGGCTGCCACGAGAACTACCTGGTCAGCCGGCACGGCGACTTCGCCAAGCTGGCCGACGTGCTGATCCCGTTCCTGGTCACCCGGCAGCTGATCTGCGGCGCCGGCAAGGTGCTGCAGACGCCGCGCGGTGCGGTGTACTCCGTGTCGCAGCGGGCCGAGCACATCTGGGAAGGCGTCTCCAGCGCGACCACCCGGTCCCGGCCGATCATCAACACCCGGGACGAGCCGCACGCGGACGCCGAGCGCTTCCGCCGGCTGCACGTGATCGTCGGCGACTCGAACATGTCCGAGACCACCATGCTGCTCAAGGTGGCCAGCACCGACCTGGTGCTGCGGATGATCGAGGCCGGCATCGTGATGCGCGACCTGACCCTGGACAACCCGATCCGGGCGATCCGCGAGATCAGCCACGACATGACGGGTCGCCGCGAGGTCCGGCTGGCGAACGGCCGCGAGGCGTCGGCGCTGGACATCCAGACTGAGTACCTGACCAAGGCGCGCGACTTCGTCGACCGCCGCGAGCTCGGGACGCCGGCGGTCGAGCGGGCACTGTCGCTGTGGGAGCGGACGCTGAAGGCGATCGAGTCCGGCGACATGTCCGGGATCGAGCGCGAGATCGACTGGGTGATCAAGTACCGGCTGATCGAGCGGTACCGGGCGCAGAACAACCTCGGTCTGGCCAGCCCGCGGGTGGCGCAGCTCGACCTGGCGTACCACGACATCCACCGGCCGCGCGGGCTGTACTACCTGCTCGAGCGCAAGGGCGCGGTCACCCGGGTCGTCGACGACCTGCGGGTGTTCGAGGCCAAGTCGGTGCCGCCGCAGACCACGCGGGCACGGCTGCGCGGCGAGTTCATCAAGCGCGCGCAGGAGCGCCGCCGCGACTTCACCGTCGACTGGGTGCACCTCAAGCTCAACGACCAGGCCCAGCGGACTGTGCTGTGCAAAGACCCCTTCAAGTCCCACGACGAGCGCGTAGAGAAGCTCATCGCGAGCATGTAAGGGAAGGAAAGAAGAGGCGGGGAGGCGCCCGCGACGAGCGCGTAGAGAAGCTCATCGCGAGCATGTAAGGGAAGGAAAGAAGAGGCGGGAGGGCGCCCGCGACGAGCGGGTCGAGAAGCTCATCGCGAGCATGTAGTTCCTGGCTAAATCACGTGCTTGGTCGCTGTGCGCTGCTTAGAAAGGGCGCATGGCGATCGAGATCCGGCCGGTCACTCCGGCCGAGACCCAGGAGTACCTGAGCGTCCTGCCGTACGTGAACGGCTTCCCTCAGGAGGAGCCCGAGCCGTCGGCCTGGTACGCCGGAACAGCCGCCTGGCCACCGCAGGTCCCGCCGACGGCTTCCGACCTCGAGCGGTACGCCGACGAGCTTGAGGCGGACTGGTTCCGCCCGCAGGCAGCGTTCGTGGACGGCAAGATCGCAGGTGGGTCGGCGATCGTGTCGGTGCAGATGACCGTCCCGGGCGGTCGGCAGTTGGCACTCGGCGGCGTGACGTCCACCGCCGTACTGCCGACGTATCGGAGGCGTGGACTGCTGCGGAAGATCATGTCAGCGATGCTGGCGGACTGCCGCGAGCGCGGTGAGTTCCTGGCCGGGCTCAGTGCGAGCGAGGGGACGATCTACGGCCGGTACGGGTTCTCGCCCGCGACGTTCCAGCACCGCTGGGAGGTACGGCGTACCGATGTGGCCTTCCGGTCCGAGTTCTCGGACTCGGGCGGGCTCGAGTTGGTGGACGGCGTGGTGGCGGGCGAGGTGTGGCCGGTGCTGCACGAGCAGGTACGGGCTGAGCGCGTGGGGGAGATCAGTCCGTTGCCGGGTAAGTGGGACGGGCTCCCAGCCGGTGCGTTGCCGGCGGACGGTTCCGGGCCGGCGCACCACCTAGTGCATCGTGACGCCGCGGGTGCAGTGGACGGTGCCGCGATCTTCCGGTTGCCATGGTCGCCGGATCCGGCCCAGGCCGGCGTACTGCAGGTAGAAGCCTTCGAGGCGCTGACAGTCGACGCGTACCGGGCGCTATGGGAGTTGCTGCTCGACTTCGACCTCACCAAGCGGGTGGTTGCTGCACGGCGACCCGTCGACGAGCCACTGCGGTGGATGCTGACCAATCCGCGGGCGCTGAAGCTCACACGGACGCGGGACAACCTGTGGCTGCGCATCCTCGACGTACAAGGTGCTCTGGAGGCGCGCACGTACGGCGCGACCGATGCGCTCGTGCTGGACGTGTCGGACGACCTGTTCGGCCCCGGCCGGTGGCGCCTGGACGCAGCACCGGATGGAGCCACCTGCACCGCCACAGACCAGACGGCTGACCTGTCCCTGGGCATTGCCGAGCTGGGATCGCTGTACCTCGGCGGAGTCCAAGCAAGTGAGCTGTCCCACGCCGGTCGCATCGACGAGCACACTCCGGGCGCAGTGTCCCGGTTGGACGCAGCACTGCGAACCGAGCGCGCACCGCACAACGCCGTCGGTTTCTGAGTCGTGTTCGGGCGCCGTGACTGTACGTGGTGTGACTCAACGGTGACGCAGCCAGCCGCCCACCCCTTTGAACCCGCAGGCTAGGGTGGGCGGCGTTGTTGACCGGAGGCTAGCGGCGCCCAGGCGCGCCGGGATGGTTCGAGGTGCGGGTTTCGTGCGCAAGTTGTTGAGGCTGGTCGTGGTTGCGGCGCTGGGATCGTCCCTGGTGGCGTGCGGATCGGACAAGAAGGACGAGTTCGGGGCCGCCGGTGTCAAGGTGACCTCCGACTTCGGGCAGAAGCCGACCATCACCCACCGCGACGGTGACCCGGACAAGACCCTGGTGACCGAGGTCCTCAAGGAGGGCGACGGTCCCGAGGTGAAGAAGGGTGAGCTGCTCACCGCGAACTACCTCGGCCAGATCTGGCGCGACGGCAAGGTCTTCGACAACTCCTACGACCGCGGCGCGCCGTCGTCGTTCCCGATCGGGGTCGGCGGCGTCATCGCCGGCTGGGACGAGGGTCTGGTCGGCAAGAAGATCGGCAGCCGCGTGCTGCTGTCGATCCCGGCCGACAAGGGTTACAAGTCCACCGGTAACGAGCAGGCCGGCATCAAGGGCGACGACACGCTGATCTTCGTCGTCGACCTGGTCGGCGAGGCCGCCAACGACACCCCGCTGGACGCGAACCCGGTCACCCCGTCGACGCCGACCAAGATCTCGGTCAGCGGCCCGCTGAACGCCGAGCCGAAGGTGACGGTCGCGGCCGGCACCAAGCCGCCGGCGAAGCCGGGCAAGCCGGTCGTGTTCGCGCTCGGCAAGGGCAAGCCGATCGAGAAGGGCAGCCAGCTGATCGGCCGCTACGTCGTCTACGACTACACCGGCAAGAAGCAGGCCAGCACCTGGGACGGTCAGCCCGCCACCGCGCAGAGCCCCGCTCAGCCGGGTGCCCCGACCGACCAGCTCCAGGTCGGCCCGAGCCCGACCGGCCAGACCGGTGCCCTCGACGGCCTCGCCGGCATCCCGATCGGCAGCCGCGTCCTGGTCGAGCTCCCGGCCTCCAAGGACCAGGCCGGCAAGACGGTCAACGCCTTCGCCGTCATCGACATCCTGAACGCCTTCCCGGCCCCGAAGCAGACGGGCCAGTAGTCACAGCTCTTCACCCGAAAGGCCGGTCTCCTTACCTGGGAGGCCGGCCTTTCGCGTTGAACCAGTGGGCGGTATCGCGGTGGAAGGTGAAGTACACCGCGCTGATCACCGCGGTCAGGTGTACTGCGCGAAGCGCGGCGATCGTGACGAAGCTGACGGACCAGTCGATCGTGGTGAAGTCGCCGTTGTCGACCAGCCAGCCGATCGGTTCGGTGACCAGCGAGACCACGCCGACCGTCCCGAGTACGCCGACCAGCAGATAGCGCGACCAGCGCACGCCGCGCCGGAAGTACCGGTCGATGATCACGAACAGCGCGCCGTAGATGACTGCGCGAACTGCGATCTGCCCGAGGACAGCGGACGTCGAGACGTCGTCGCCCAGCGCCAGCCCCACCTGGACGACGGTCTCCACGACCCCGGCGGCCACCGCCAGCAACCACAACATCGTCGCCGACCGGGCCGTCAGCGGCGGTTCAACCCGACTAATCGTTCTCATGCTTCGAGCGTGGCCGCGAAGGCCCGCAGGATCAGGAGTACTGCGTCCCCACTCCGGGTGGAGGTACATCCACCAGACCCGCCGCATGCCGGCCTGCCGCGGCCGCGGCCTCGAAGTACGCACGGTCCTCGTCGAGCCCACGACCCATGGTGGACAGCTTGACCGGCGCCGCCTCCATCGCCTCGTACAACCCGTCCACGCCGACCCGCACGACCCGATGCCGCGCCTTCAACGGCTCGGCCGCGTCTCGCACCGCGTCCCCGAAGTCACCGGCAAGATCCGGTACGACGACATCCGCCGGCTGGAGCGCTACACGGCCGTACGCGGTGAGGCTGTGGTGCGAGATGCCACGGTGGCGTGGACGCGGGTCAGCTTCGGAGATCCGGAGCGATGCGACAGCCCGGCCGCCCAGCGTGCCGACTGCGTTGACCGCCTCACCGGACTGCACACCAGAAAAGCCCCAGCGCGTTCCAGTGCCCAGATTGCCTGGCCCTTGCGTGATGACGACCACCTCCGCCGCCAGGACCTGCACGGCCGTCAACAGCCCGGTGTGGACCGTGACAGCCTCCCGGTCCCCGCCGTACGCCTGGCCGACGGTCACTGTCCCGCTGAGCCAGCCGGCCTCGCGCAGCGTCGCCACGGTCCGCGAGAACGCGAGCGGGAGCGCACCGCCGTCCGTCATGACGTAAACGACCCGCGTGGTCGGCCGGGCCTCGTAGACGCCCGCCAACACGGCAGGCAGGGCAGAGTGCAGGTCCGCGACGACGACCGGCGTACCGAAGAGGTCGTCCGCGTCCCGCAGTACGTCGTGGTCGGGGGAGTCCTGCTCGTCCGCGCCCAGGACCATCGCCTGCATCGGCGTGTAGCGGGCCTTCACCAGATGCCCGCGCTCAGGCGGGTCCTCCGGCAGCCGGTCCGGTATGGCGACCACCAGCGCGTAGCCGCCCGTGCCCAGGCCGCGGTCCAGCGCGCTCACGTTGAGCAGCACGCGGTCGCCCGCCACCGGCGTACCGACCAGGTCCGGGTAGGCCAGGGCGCGCACAGACTGCGCACCGACCGTCACAGTCAGCTCAACCGCGCCGGCCCAGCTCCGGCCGACCTGCGCCACCACACCGTCCCGCCAGCGAATCACGCAGCGACCTTAGCGCGTCGAAGGTGTGTTCGAAGTTTCGGTGCGGAAAGGCGGGTTTTGGACGCCCGGAGGCCGTAAGGTGGTCGGGTGTCGGCGCGGAAGAGTGAGCGACTGCTCAATGTGGTCATCTGCCTGCTGGTCGCGCGCACCTACGTGACGAAGGAACGCATCCGCGAGGTCGTCGAGGGGTACGCGGGCCAGACCGACGACGCGTTCGAGAAGATGTTCGAGCGGGACAAGGACGAGCTGCGCGATCTCGGCATCCCGATCGAGATGGGCACGATCGACAAGTTCTTCTCCGACGAGGTCGGCTACCGGATCCGGCGCGACGTCTTCGAGCTCCCCGAAGTACACCTGGAGCCGGACGAGGCCGCCGTGCTCGGCGTGGCCGCGCGGGTGTGGCAGCACGCCGGTCTGTCCGAGGCGACCACGTCGGCGGTGCTGAAGCTGAAGGCAGCCGGCATCCAGACCGACCAGTCCGCGCTGAGCGCGATCGAGCCGCACGTTGGCGCGTCGGAGCCGGCCTTCGACCCACTCTGGTCCGCTGTCGTGGCGCGGCAGGTAGTCCGGTTCCAGCATGTGCGTAGTGGTGAGTCGGAGTCGACGACGCGGACGCTGGAGCCCTGGGGCATCGTCTCCTGGCACGGCCGCTGGTACGTCGTCGGTCGGGACCGCGACCGCCAGGCCACCCGTATGTTCCGGCTGTCGCGGATCGGCGGCAATGTGAAGACCGTGGGGGAGCCGGGCGCGTTCACCGTGCCCGAGGGGACCGACCTGCGCTCACTGGTGACCGAGCTCGCGCCGCCGCGTCCGACGTCCGAGGCGAAGGTGCGGGCGCGGACCGGTTCGTGCGTGAGCCTGCGTCGCCGCGCGAACGCCATCGAGGAGTACGAAGAGGGCTGGGACCTGCTGCACGTTCCGTACGCCGACTCGTCCGTGCTGGCCGAGGAGATCGCGTCGTACGGACCGGATGCGGTCGTCGAGGGCCCTGGGGACGTGCTGGACGGGGTGTTGTGGCGGCTGCGGACGGTGGCCGGGGCATGAGTAATGCGCGTGACCAGGTGCAGCGGCTGTTGGCATTGGTGCCGTACCTGCGGGAGAACGACGGTGCGCGCGTCGACGACGTCGCCAAGGAGTTCGGCGTCCGGCCGAAGCAGATCATCGCGGACCTGAAGGTGTTGTGGTTCTGCGGGCTGCCCGGTGCGCAGATGGGCGATCTGATCGAGATCGACATCGAAGCGGCCGAGGGTGACGGCGTCATCCACATCAACAACGCGGACTACCTCGCGCGGCCGTTGCGGCTGGCCGCGGCCGAGGCCCTCGCCCTGCTGACCGCGCTGCGCACGCTGCGCGAGGTGACGGCCGGCCCGGACCGGGACGCGGTCGACCGGGCCATCGCGAAGCTGGAGCGGGCAGCGGGAGAGGCTGCGGCGGCTAGTGAGGGCGCTGCGGCACACGTTCACGTCGAGCCGGCCGCGCCGGAGATCGCCGAGACGGTCAACCGCGGGCTGGCCGGGAAGCGGCGGCTCCACCTGACGTACGACGTACCGTCGCGCGACGAGACGACCGAGCGCGATGTCGACCCGATGCGGCTCGTCGTGTCCGAAGGCCGCACGTACCTCGAGGCCTGGTGTCGCCTGGCCGAGGACGTCCGGCTGTTCCGCCTGGACCGCATCGCCGCGGTCAAACTCCTGGACCTGCCGAGTGAGCCGCCGCCCGAGGCCACGCCGCGTGACCTGTCGAACGGCATGTTCCAGCCCTCCGAGCAGGACCTCCTGGCCACGGTGAAGCTGGCACCTCCGGCTCGCTGGGTCGCCGAGTACTACCCGAACGAGTCCGTCGAAGAAGGCCCCGACGACTCGCTCATCGTCAAACTCCGTGTCGCGGACACCTCCTGGCTCCAACGCCTGGTCCTCCGCCTCGGTGGAGCCGCCACCGTGCTCGATCCGCCCGACCTCAGCACCCAGATCGCCGCCACCGCCCGCGACGCCCTCTCGGCGTACGACGACTAACCGTTGCTGAGCTGCTTCTCCAAGGGGGAGCGGAAGCGGGGAGTGACGCGGACACCGGCCAGCCAGGCGGTCCAGCGAGCTGCTTCGGACTCGACCAGTGCGGTGGTGTCGTGGCCGACGTCCTCGAGGAGCTTGTAGCGGACCTCGCCGGACTCGGGCTGCCCCCAGCCGCCGATGATGCGGCCGTCGGCCCAGATCGTCGGGCCGATGTTGCCGGTGGTGTCGAAGAGCTTGGACTTGTGCGGACCGAGGAACCAGTCACGCTCCTTCCAGCCCATCGGCGTCGGGTCCAGACCGGGGAGGAACGCCACCCACGGCTCGACCGGGACTTCGGGTGCCTCGTCGCCGGGCAGCACGTAGCCGACCTGACCGTCCAGCTCCACCTCGACCGCCTCGACCGCGGCCAGCGCCTTCTTCGTCTGTCCGCCCGTCCAGCCGGCCCACCACTGCAGGTCAGCCGCTGTCCCCGGACCGAACGACGACAGCCAGGCCCGCGCGAGCGTGACCCGCGCTTCGTCCGCCACCGGCCTGTCACCGAGCCCACCGGGCAGCCAGTCGGCAGAAGGCGACCACTGGTGCTGTCCGCTCAGCCACGTCCCCAGTGGGCGTCCACGCACGATCCGCCCCTCTGCGGACAGCTGGAACAACACGCGGCTGGTCACATACGGCTGAGCGGCGTACGTCTTGCCGGCCGCCATGCTCAGCCTGGTCCGCAGCCGCGGCTCGTCTGCGGACAGCTCCTGCGCCGTCGCAGACCCGCGTAGCGCCAGTGCGGTCGCAGTCGACTCCTCGACGGCAGCAAGCCAGCGTCCGCAGGCCTCGACCCCCTCTGCGACGCCGGCCTCGTTCAGGTGCTTGACCAGCAGCTTTCGTTGCTTAACTGCGATGTCGTCCGTGCACGCTGCCTGCACAACCGGCGCGAACGGCGTCGGGACGACGAACACCGTACGGCGCATGCCGAGCATCCGGATCAGCGAGCGATCGTCGTACAACGCACGCTCCGTGGCCGCGACGTCACTCCCTGGCACGCGCGCGGCGACGCTCAGGTGAACAGTGGCCGGATCGGTGGCGTGCAGCGCGACCATCGACGCGGCTGCTTCGACCGGGTCGGCCGCCTGGCAGCCCGCCCCGAGTCGGTGTCTCCGACCGAGCCGCGCCCGCCGCTCGTCGACGCTGATCCGCGCCATCCACGCTCCCTTGCCGGCCGTTCCCAGCCGTTCTCGTACCAGCTGTCCCGCGCTGTCACACTGCGGAGACACTCGGTTTTACCATCACGTTCCGACACCGTTGTCCGCCGAGACGCCCCGGCGGGCGTGGGCGATGGCCAGGAACCGGCTAGGCTCCTGGGTATGTACTGGTTCCTGCTCTTCCTTGCGGTGGTGGCGGTGTGGCTGCTCGTCCTCGCCCTGCTCGCGAGGAGGGTCTGGGGTCAGGCCAAGGCACTGACGCGTGAGTTGGTCGCCGCCCAGTCCAAGCTGGAAGCCGCGCAGTCCACGTCCGGGTCTGGACAGACCCGCGAGGAAGCGCACGCTCCGGCGTAGTATTCGGCCACGAACTCAGGCTCGAGCTTCGAGTTGATGTTGGAAAGGGAGATCGACATGGCACCGCTCCTCGGTATGCCCCAAGGCGCAGAGTGGCTCGTCATCCTCGCGATCGTCGTGCTGCTGTTCGGATCGGCGAAGCTGCCGGCCCTGGTGAAGCAGCTCGGCAAGTCGAAGAAGATCTGGGAGGAGGAGGTCGGCCCCAAGAAGAAGGACGGGGAACTGACCCAGGAGGCCTCGCAGCCTCCGGCGCAGCAGCCGGCCCCGCAGGCCCAGGCCGCGCAGCCGAACCAGGTGAACGGCCAGGCGCCGGGCGACGGTCTGCCGCCGACCCACACCGCCAACTGAGCCGAACGCCGCACCTGTGTCGATGGTGAAGTTCGGGCGGCGGAAGGACAAGCAGGACCGCCACCCGAAAGACCCTGAGGGTCGCATGACCCTGCGCGAGCACATTGTCGAGCTCCGGAACCGGCTGCTCATCAGTGTGCTCGCGATCGTGGTGTGCACCGTGCTCGGCTGGATCTTGTACGACGAGGCGTTCAAGTTCCTGACCCAGCCGTTCCACACCAGCGTCGGCGACCTGGCCCGGGAGCAGGGCAAGGAGCCGATCCTGACGTTCCCGGGTGTCGGCGACGCGCTCACCTTCCGGATCAAGATCTCCGCCCTGTTCGGTCTCGTGCTCGCCAGCCCCGTCTGGCTGTACCAGCTGTGGGCCTTCGTGGCGCCGGGACTGCACCGCAACGAGCGGAAGTGGGCGTACATCTTCTCCTCGATCGCGGCGCCGCTGTTCGCCGGCGGTATGGCGGTCGCGTACTGGACGCTGCCGAAGGGCATCGCGATCCTGATCAGCTTCACCCCGCTCGACATCCAGAACCTGATCGAGCTGCCGACGTACCTGGACTTCGTGATCCGGACGATGCTGGTCTTCGGCGTCGCGTTCCTGATCCCGCTGGTCGTCGTACTGCTGAACATGGTCGGCGTGGTCCCGGCCCGGGCGCTGGGCAAGTTCCGGCCGTACATCATCCTGGTGATCTTCGTGTTCGCGGCCGTCGCGACGCCGTCCGGTGACCCGTTCACGATGTGCCTGCTGGCGATCCCGATGTGTCTGCTGTTCTTCGCGGCCGAGGTGATCGCCCGGATCAACGACAAGCGGCGCGGCGAGCGTCAAGAAGAGCTGCTGGCCGACTGATGAGTCGACGGATCGCGCTGGTGGTCAACCCCACCAGCGGGCGGGGCCTGGGTGCGCGGATTGCGCCGATGGTCCGGGATCGGCTGGCCGCGGCCGGGCTGACGGTCGACGTACATGCCACGACCTGCGCCGAGGACGTCGGCCGGATCGCCTCTGAGGTGGTCGCGTCCGGGGCGGACGCGGTCACGCTGATCGGCGGCGACGGGACGATCCACCTCGGCGCGCAGGTGCTCGCGAACTCCGGGATGCCGTTCGGCGTGATCCCGGCCGGCACCGGTAACGACTTCGCCCGCGGTATCGGCGTACCGCTCAAGGATCCGCTCGCGGCCGCGGACCTGGTGGTGGCCGGCAAGACCCGGACCGTCGACCTCGCCACGGCGAAGGACGTCTTCATCACCACGGTCGTCGCCGGCGGCTTCGACTCGCTGGTCAACAAGCGGGCCAATGCGATGTCGTGGCCCAAGGGCAGCTCCCGCTACACGGTTGCGACCCTGGCTGAGCTGCGCACGTTCAGCCCGCTCGAATACGTCGTGACGGTCGACGGCGACCCGATCGAAACAAGGGCCATGCTCGTCGCGGTCGGCACTGGGCCGACGTACGGCGGGGGACTGCAGAGCTGTGCCGGCGCCACGATCGACGACGGCCTGCTGGACATCACGATCATCGAGCCGGTGTCCCGGCTGACGCTGCTGCAGCTGTTCCCGAAGCTCTCCAAGGGCACTCATGTCGGCCATCCGGCGGTTCGCACGCTCCAGGGCCGCTCGGTCCGGATCGAGTCGCCCGGCATCACGGCGTACGCCGACGGCGAGCCGCTGGGCCAACTGCCGGTCGACATCGGCATCGCGCCGGGTGCGCTCACCGTCTTTGCCTGAGCCTTCGCCGGAACCGCCGAAAACATTAACGTCCGAGGTATTCTCATTTCCGTCCTCCGTCTGATAGGAAAGCTTCCTAACAGTTAGTGCCCTCGGACGCCCCTCGGAGGAGTCATGGAGAACCGCCCCACCCGCAGGACCGCACTGATGCTCGGACTGTCGCTCGCGGCCGTCCCCGTCGGCCTGGCCATCTCCCGCTACGCGCCGCACGCCGACGCCGCCGTACAGGCGACCGGTCTGGACGATCCCGCGAAGAAGGAGATCGCGATGGAGATCGTCTGCAGCGCGGAGAACTCGTCGCTGGACTGGAAGGCGCAGTACAAGTACATCGAGGACATCGACGACGGCCGCGGCTACACGGCCGGCATCATCGGGTTCTGCTCGGGTACCGGCGACATGCTCGACCTGGTCGAGCTGTACACCGACCGCAAGCCCGGCAACGTGCTGGCGAAGTACCTACCGGCGCTGCGCAAGGTGAACGGCAGCGACTCGCACAAGGGCCTCGACCCGAACTACACCAAGGACTGGAAGACCGCCGCCAAGGACACCGTCTTCCAGGGTTGCCAGAACGACGAGCGCGACCGGGTGTACTTCAACCCGGCAGTGGCGCAGGGCAAGGCCGACGGGGTCCGCACGCTCGGTCAGTTCTGCTACTACGACGCGATCGTCATGCATGGTCCGGGTAACGACTCGACCAGCTTCGGCGGCATCCGCAAGCGCGCGCTCGGCAAGGCCAAGCCGCCGTCGCAGGGCGGCAACGAGACCACCTGGCTGAACGCGTTCCTCGACGCGCGGGTGTGGGCGATGAAGCAGGAGGAGGCCCACAGCGACACGAGCCGCGTCGACACCGCCCAGCGGGTCTTCCTCAAGAACGGCAACTTCAACCTGGACACCCCGCTCAGCTGGAAGGTGTACGGCGACTCGTACCACATCAGCTAGTCCTCCCAGGCGCGCAGCCGGGCTCCCATCGAACCACCAGGGAAGGGAGCCCGGCTGCGTCATGTCGAGGTCGGACCGCCACCACTCACCAATGTGCGTAGCAGACCGGTCGCGGTTGTGGCTGAGCGTGCGCCGCGTCAGCCGCCTGAGGTTGATGAGTGGTGGCGGTCCGTGCGGGGATCGAGCTCGGCGCGCTGACGCAGCATCGAGAGGCTGGTGGCGAGTTGGTCGAGGACCGACGCTGGCAGCACGGAGCCGACCCAGATGTTGAGCTCGGCCTCGACGGTCGGGGCCGCCGCTGTGAGGACGCGTTCGCCCTCCGATGTGAGCTCGACGAGGGAGGAGCGGCGGTCGTCGGGGTTCGCCGTACGGCGGACGCGCCCGGCGGACTCGAGCCGGTCCACGGCCTTGCTGGTGGCGCCGACGGTGATGGCCATCTCGCGGGCCAGGTCGAAGACCCGGGTAGTGCCGTGGGCCGCTGTGAAGCGCAGGAACTCGAACTGACCGAGCGGGAGGTCGTGTTCCGCCTTCAGACGCGTGTCGAGCACGTTGTAGAGGCGTGTTTCCAATCGGACCAGGTCCGTGAACAATGCTGTGAGATCAGTCACGGAATTAGATTCCTCGGAACGTAGTTGTGGAGAACTATATTCCTCGGAATCTATCACCAGGAGACGGACTCATGAGCGCTGAAGAACGTGAAGCAGCACGCGGCATGATCGAGAAGGCCGAGCTCGGGCGGACGCCGGAGCAGCAACGGGCCGGCTTCGACGAACGGTTCGCCAACCTCCCGCTCGGTGACGACGTCAAGTTGGTCGAGCGGACGCTGGGCGGAGTCCCGGCGCTGGATGTGCACGTCGACGGCGCAAATGCGGACGGCGTCATCCTCTACCTGCACGGCGGTTCGTACGTCCTCGGTTCCGCCCGGACCGGTGCCAACCTGGCGGCGCCGTTGTCCCGCCGCAGCGGTGTGCCGGCCGTGTCGCTCGACTACCGGCTTGCGCCCGAGCATGCCTTCCCGGCCGCGATCCACGACGCGCTGGCGGCGTACCGGGAGCTGGTCGAGAGTGGTCAGAAGGTCGTCATCATTGGTGATTCGGCCGGTGGTGGGCTCGGGCTGGCGACGATGATCGCGGCGCGGGCCGAAGGCCTGCCGCTGCCGGCCGGTGCGGTTCTGTTGTCGCCGTGGACCGATGTCTCGCTGAAGAGCCCGAGCATGCGCACCCGTGACGAGGACGACCCGCTGTTCAGTCGCGCCAACATGGCCGAGGCGGCCGAGTTCTACATGGGCGGTGCGGACCCGACGAACGAGTTGGCGAGCCCCGTCTTCGCCGACCTGAAGGGCCTCCCGCCGCTGCTCGTCCAGGTCGGTACGGCGGAGATCCTGCTCGACGACTCACTCCGCCTGGTCGCTCGCGCAGCCGAGCAGGACGTGGACGTCAGCCTCGACGTGGTCGCCGGCGCCCCGCACGTGTTCCAGTACTTCGCCGGCGCCATGTCCGAGGCCGACGAAGCACTCGACCACGCCGCGACCTTCGTCAAGAACCGGCTCCGGGACAAATCTGTAGGTGGCGTCGCATAGATTGGGGCCCATGAGTACCCCGTCCGAGAAGTACGCCTCGTTCCGCTCGGACCAGGAGCATCCGGCCGTGAAGGAGTTCCGGGGGCTCTACGACTTCGCGCTGGACGAGTTCCAGTTGCGCGCCTGCGCCGCCCTCGAGGACGGCCACCAGGTGCTGGTCGCGGCGCCCACCGGCTCCGGGAAGACGCTGGTCGGCGAGTTCGCCGTCCACCTCGCCCTCGAGCGCGGCCAGAAGTGCTTCTACACGACCCCGATCAAGGCCCTCAGCAACCAGAAGTACGGCGACCTCGTCAGCCGCTACGGCGCTGACAAGGTCGGCCTGCTCACCGGCGACAACTCGGTCAACTCCGAGGCGCCGATCGTCGTGATGACCACCGAGGTCCTCCGCAACATGCTGTACGCGGGATCGCAGACACTGCTCGGTCTTTCGTACGTCGTGATGGACGAGGTGCACTACCTGGCCGACCGGTCCCGTGGCGCGGTCTGGGAAGAGGTGCTGATCCACCTGCCGGACTCGGTCTCGGTGGTGTCGCTGTCGGCGACCGTGAGCAATGCCGAAGAGTTCGGCGACTGGCTCGAGACGGTCCGGGGCAACACCGTCGTCGTCCTGGAGGAGAAGCGGCCGGTTCCGCTGTTCCAGCACGTGATGGTGGGCAAGCGGCTGCACGACCTGTTCGCCGGCGAGGCGCCGACCGCGCGTGTCGGTGCGCCCAGCAAGTCCGGCAACCCGGCGAAGGCGAACGCACCGGTCAGGGCCGACGTCAAGGATCTCGTCAACCCGCAGCTCGTCCGGATCGCCCGCGACGACAACCGGATCTTTCGCGACGACTCGCGCAAACCCCGCCGGCGCCGCGACCTGCCGAAGAGCAGGCCATCCCGCTCGCACTTCACGCCGTACCGCTCGGATGTCGTCGAGGAGCTGGACGCCGGTGCGTTGCTGCCGGCGATCTACTTCATCTTCTCCCGCAAGGGTTGTGAAGATGCGGTCGTGCAGTGCCTGCGGTCCGGTCTGCGGCTGACCAAGCCGTCGGAGCGCGACGAGATCAAGCGAGTCGTCGCGGAGCGGACGGCGGACCTGCCGGACGAGGACCTCGGCGTGCTCGGGTACCACGACTTCGCCGAGGCGCTCAGCCGCGGGATCGCGGCGCACCATGCGGGCATGCTCGCGGCGTTCAAGGAGGTCGTCGAGGAGCTGTTCGCGCGCGGCCTGATCAAGGTCGTGTTCGCCACCGAGACGCTTGCCCTGGGCATCAACATGCCCGCGCGCACCGTCGTGCTCGAGAAGCTCTCGAAGTGGAACGGCGAGGCCCACGTCGACATCACGCCGGGGGAGTACACGCAGCTGACCGGCCGGGCCGGGCGTCGCGGGATCGATGTCGAGGGCCACGCGGTCGTGCTGTGGCAGCCCGGGTTCGATCCGCGCGAGGTTGCGGGTCTCGCGTCGACCCGGACGTATCCGCTGCGGTCGTCGTTCTCGCCGTCGTACAACATGGCGGTCAACCTGGTTCGCCAGGTCGGGCGGACGCGGGCGCGGGACATGCTCGAGTTGTCGTTCGCGCAGTTCCAGTCCGACCAGGCCGTGGTCGGGCTGGCGCGGCAGGTGCAGCGCAACACCGAAGCGCTGGAGGGGTACAAGGAGTCGATCGAGTGCCACCTCGGCGACTTCCTCGAGTACGCCGCCCTGCGCCGGCGGATCGGTGATCGCGAGGCGTCCGGCTCGAAGCGGCGCAAGCTCGACCGCCGCGTCGAGGCGCAGGAGTCGATCGAGAAGCTGAAGACCGGCGACATCATCCGCATCCCGGCCGGCCGCAGCGCCGGTTGGGCACTGGTGCTCGACCCGGGGATGCGGTCCGAGCGCGAAGGTCCGCGGCCGACGGTGCTGACGCTGGACCGGCAGGTGCGGAAGCTGTCGATGGTCGACTTCCCGACCCCGGTCGAGGCGATCGGCGTACTGCGGATCCCGCGCAAGTTCAACCCGCGCAACCCGCAGCAGCGTCGCGAACTGGCCCAGGTGCTGCGGACGCGGACCGACCTGCTCGGTGAGGACGGACCGCCGTCGCGTACTCGTGGTCGTGACGCGGTTGCACACGCCGATGATCCGGAGTTGCAGGAGATGCGGGCGCAGCTGCGTGCGCATCCGTGCCACGGGTGCTCGGATCGCGAGGACCACGCGCGGTGGGCGGAGCGGTACTTCCGGCTCGACCGGGAGAACCGTGAGGTCCAGCGGAAGATCGAGCAGCGGACGAACACGATCGCCCGCCAGTTCGACCGGGTCTGCCAGGTGCTGGACGCACTGCACTACCTCGACGGCGACAAGACCACCGAGGCCGGCGATCGGCTGGCGCGGATCTACACCGAGCTCGACCTGGTCGCCGCTGAGTGCCTGCGGCAAGGTGTCTTCGACGACCTGACTGTGCCCGAGTTGGCTGCGTGCCTGGCCGCATTGGTCTACGAGTCGCGGTCGAAGGACGAGCCGACCTCGCCGCGCTTGCCCCGTGGCGACGTACGCGAAGCCCTGGAGCGGATGGGGTCGATCTGGCGCGACCTGTCCGCACTCGAGCGGGACATGCGAGTGGACTTCCTCCGCTCGATGGACCTGAACTTCTGCTGGCCCGCCTTCCGCTGGGCGTCCGGTGCATCACTGGCCGAGGTCCTGTACGAGTCAGACCTCGCGGCCGGCGACTTCGTCCGCTGGGTCAAACAACTCATAGACCTCACCGAACAAATAGCCGACGCCGCCGGCCCCACCCCCCTCCGATCCACCGCCCGCTCCGTAGTAGACCAAATCCGCCGAGGCGTAATCTCGTACGCCACCGTCGTCGACTAAGCCCAAAGGACACCGCGCCGCGGCGGCCGTTCTATTGGCGGCCTCCGGGGGCGTGCCTGTTCGCCGTGGAGCTGACAAGGCGGAATTC
Source organism: Kribbella pratensis (assembly GCF_004365355.1). Taxonomy (GTDB): domain Bacteria; phylum Actinomycetota; class Actinomycetes; order Propionibacteriales; family Kribbellaceae; genus Kribbella. The sequence goes on from NZ_SODP01000005.1 coordinate 60,107, forward strand.
ATTCCTGATCTACTCAGTGAAGTAGGGCAGATGCTCCGATTTGAGTTTCGTAATGCGAGTTTCGAGGGACTGTGGTCCGGGGAGTTTCGGGACCTGGAGTTGGGAGTGGTTGCGGACTTCAGGCTCCGCGTGGCAGAGCAGGTCATCTACAGCGAGGATGGCTTCACAGTATTCGAGTTGCGATTGGCGTTCGATCACTGGTTGCGCAAGTCAGATAGTGCGGTCGTCGGATTCGAGTTCAACTCGGTTGAGTCCGACGAGCCGGGCCTTGTCTGGTTCAGGCCACAACCTGGCGGCGGGTACCGAGTCGGGTCAATTCATCAGGACGATGTGTCGTTCGAGGTCTTCTCGCCAGCCGAAATCCAGCAAGCCGCCCAGGAGTTCATCAGTTCTGTCGATGACTGGGTTTTGCAGAATCTCGGAATCGTGGTGGCAGAACATCTTGATCTGCCGCGATGAGGCGACTCCCGTGAGAACGTGTGCTGTTGCAGCCGGTTGGCCGGTGGTCGCGGCTTCGAGTTACGGGTGCGGCGAGAGATGGAAACGCGGATGCGCCCGGTCGTCTCCGAGCGGTACGGTTTGTCGATCCCGACAACAGGTGCGCCGGGGCGCCGAGGCGAGAGCCGAACCGCGTGAGTAAAGGGCATTAGGCGGGAGGTTTGCGCGCGAGTCCCACGATCGGGGACCCAGGTAGACCGCGTCGGACCCGGTTATGAGGTGTCCTGGCCCCATCCAGATGCCAGGGGATTGACCCGGGTGCGCCGGCCGTCACCCGGGCTGGCTGCCGTCCGGTCGCGGGTTGGTGTCGGGCGAGCACGGGTTGGTTCTGTGCGGGGAGTAGACCCCTTGGGTGAAAGACTTTCGGGGTTGTGCCCCCCTGGCTCGAAGGAGAAGACGTTCGTGGAGTTGTCGCGCCGGAATTTCGGGAAGTTGGCTGTTGCTACTGGTGCTACCGCTGCGGTTGGTACCGGGGCCGGCTATCTGATCGGGCGGCCTGCTGATGCTGCTGCTACCTGGAAGACGACCGGTACTGCTGTGCCTGCGCTGGTTGGGTTCGACAATCAGATGAAGGCGTTCATGCAGGCGCGTGGGATCACGGCGGGTCAGGTCGCGGCGACGTACAAGGGCCGCCTGGTGCTTGCCCGCGGCTACAGTACGTCGACTGCGTTGACCGTACAGCCGACGTCGTTGTTCCGGATTGCGAGCCTGAGCAAGTCGTTCACCGCCGCCGCGATCGTCAAACTCGCGCAGGACGGGAAGCTGAGCCTGTCCACGCCGGTGGCGAACATCATCGACATCACGCCCGCGAGCGGGCTGACCCGGGACCCGCGCTGGTCGCAGATCACCCTGTGGAAGGTGCTTCAGCACCTCGGCGGCTGGGATCGGGATGTGTCCGGCGACCCGGAGTGGAAGGACGCCACGATCTCCCGGACGCTCGGCGTGCCGATGGAGCTGCACCAGGCCGACGTGATCAAGTACGTCGCCGGGCAGAAGCTCGACTTCGACCCGGGGACGAAGTACGCGTACTCCAACTTCGGGTACACGCTCGCCGGCCGGGTGATCGAGAAGGTCAGCGGCCTGAGCTACGAGGAGTACGTCAAGCAGAAGCTGCTTGCGCCATTGAAGATCAAGCGGATGTCGCTCGGCTACTCGATCGCCAAGCACAGCGGCGAGACGTCGTACGAGTCCCAGTACTCCGGTCCGACCGTGCTCGACATGTCCGGCAAGACGGTGCCGGCGCCGTACGGCACTTTCAGCATGCGGATCCAGGACGCGAACGGCGGCTGGATCGCGAGCGCGCCGGACCTGGTCCGCTGGGCGAAGATGTTCGACGCGCCGTCGAGCGTGCTCAACAGCACCTCGCTCGGCCGCGTGTGGGCGAAGCCGTCGATCGGCATCAACTCCGATGGCTGGTACTACGGTCTCGGGTGGCAGGTCCGTCCGGTGACCGGCGGCACCGGACGCAACACCTGGCACACCGGGAGCATGCCGGGGACGTTCACGATCATGGTGCGGACCTACAACGGGATGAGCTGGGCGGCCCTGTTCAACCGCCGCGACGACGCCAGCGGCAAGTCGTACGGCGACATCGACGCCGCCCTCTGGACAGCCGCCAACGGCGTCAAGTCCTGGCCCACGAACGACCTCTTCCCGCAGTACTTCGCCTGATCTCGCGAGCTGCTCCGCCGTCCCTCCCGTCCGTGGCTGCCCTGGTGCGGCGTTCGCAACGGGGTTACGTTGACGTGATGTCGGGTCCAGGCATGACGACCTTCGACATGCCTGGCGACATTTGAGGAGAAGGCTCATGACAGACGCACCGAGCGTAGGGCTGCTCGTGACGATGGAGGCCAAACCGGGTCGCGAGAGCGATGTCGAGAAGTTCCTGGAATCGGGCCGGGCTCTCGCCGACGAGGAGCCGGCCACCACCGCCTGGTTCGCGTTCCGTCTCAGTGAATCGACGTTCGGGATCTATGACGTGTTCCCCGACGAGGACGGACGTCAGGCACACCTGAACGGCAAAGTGGCCGAGGCCCTGATGGCCCAGGCGCCAGACCTCTTCACCGGCAGTCCTGCCATCCAGACGGTCGACGTCCTGGCTTCGAAGCTGCCGTGACCCGGAGCAAGCGTTAGAACATCAACGCCCTGAAGTGCGGCGTGCTGACCTGGGCCTCGCCGGCCATGTCGGTCAGTACGTCGCGCAGGGTGTCGATCGCCTCGTCGCCGAACCGTTTGCGGAGGCGGCGTTCGTAGGTCTGATGGAACTTCCGCGCCGTGGACAGGGCGGCCTCGCCGCGTTCGGTCAGGTGGAGCAGTTTCGCGCGCGCGTCCGACGGGTCCGGCCGGCGTTCGACGTACCCTCGGCGCTCCATGTCGTCGACGATCTGGCCGGCGCCCTGCTTGGTGATCTCCAGCCGCTCGGCCAGCCCGCTGATCGTGGTCGGCCCGGCGCCGAGCGTCCGGAAGACGAATCCGTCCGACCGGCCCTGGTCGTCGAACCCCTCCGCGGCCACGTGCTCGCGCAACTCGCGGACGAACTCCTGGTCCGCCAGCAGCAACAAGATCCCGATATCCGGCTTGCCCGATCGCGTCATGCCAGTCATGATAGTCAAGCTGACTTGGTCAAGTCAGCTTGTCTAAAGGATTGGGGGACGAGATGCACGTCATTCACGCTGCCGAGGCGGAGCGGTTCCAGCTGCCGGGGGTCGAGTTCACCGCGCTCGCCGCGCCCAGCCGCGGGTCGGCCGGGTTGTGCACGTGGAAGCTCACGGTCGAGCCCGGGCACGGCGGCGACGCGCCGCACACGCTCGACCGGGACGAGGTGTTCATGGTGCTCAGCGGCACGGTGTCGTTGGGCGCCGACAAGCTCGGTCCGGGCGACGCGGTCGTCGTACCGGCCGGGGAGCCGATCTCGCTGACCAACCTCGGCGAGGGCCCGGCCGAGCTGTACGTCGCCATCACGGCCGGCTTCACGGGCTACATGGCCGACGGCACAGCGGTCCAGCCGCCCTGGGCGCAGTAGAAGTCAGCAGCGGCGGATCGGTGCCGTGTACGTCGTCTGACTCGCCGTGGCGACGTAGTAGTCAGTGACCCAGCTGCCGTCACTCAGCCGATCCCAGACCGACGTGGTGCCGACCTTGGATCCGGCTTGCTGGCAGGTGATCCACGCCAGCGACCCAGCGGGCAGAGTGCTCGGGTACGTCGCATACGCCGTGCCCGGGCCGTGCCGCCGACTCAGACCGCTGATCGTTGTCTGGAAGGGGAAACTGCAGCCGGGGAGCGGAGCGCTGTAGCCGGGCTTGCTCGGCGTACGGACGTAGTAGTCGGTGACATACGTGCCGTCGATGAGCTTGTCCCAGACCGAGCTCGTGCCGATCTTCGGCCCGAACGTCTGGCAGACCACTCGGACCCCAGCGTTGGCTGCGATCGTCGAGCGGACCGGGTACGCCGTCGACGGACCGGAGTACGAGTGGATCGTCGTACGGACGGTGTAGTTGTAGGCGACGGACGCGACCGGCGCGTCGAAGCGGTCGTTGTCGATGTTGAGCGTCACGCCGCCGTACGTCTCGGTGTGGTCGCCCCTGTACTGCTTGCCGCGCTGTCCGACGGCCCAGAAGGTGTTGGGGACACCCGCCCAGCCGGTGAGCAGGCTGCTGTTGTCCCAGCGTGCAATCCACAGGGCGTCCGGCCGGGCGTACGACGTGGAGTTGTACGCCGCAGCGAGGTCAAGCGTACCTGAGCTCAGATTGGCATACACCCCGGCGACGTAGCGCTGCAGGTGCAGCTCCTTCGTCCAGGAGGACAGGTAGTGCAGCACGGCGGACCGGCAGACCGCGTTGGTGCGGTCGTAGTTCTCCATGTCGTTGTAGAGCGCACTACCCGGCAGGAGGCCCAGTGCCTTCGCCTTCGCGACCGCATCGTCGGCGTCCCGGACTGCGTCGCGGTTGGACGAGGCCGTGGACATCTTGTACTTCCGAGTGCCGCAGGGTGCCTGAAGACCCAGATAGATCGGCACAAGCCGCCAGCCCATCGCAGTGACCGCCGTGACCCACGCCGGCGTCAGTTGCGGCTGCGCACAACTCCGGTTGACGCCACCGAAGTAGATACCGACCGCTTTGTACGGCGAAGCCTTCCAGGCGGTCATCTGCGCCAGCGTCGGCGCCGTACATGTGTCGAAGGCCAGCCCGGTGAACCGCGTTGCCGTCGTACCCGCGTTGTAGGTGATCGGCGTCGTCGGCTCGGCGTACGCGGGTAGGCCGGCAATCGAGAGTGCTACAGCAGCGATCAGGACCTTGAGCTTCAGCATGACCCCTGGTCTCAGTAGACGCTCAGGAATCGCCAAGCGGTAGGTTGTGGCCAACATCGAGTGTCGGAGGGTAGTCACCATGCCGGAGATCGTCGAGATCGGGGAACGGCCGTACGTCGCGTTGCGGGGCAAGGTTGCGATGGACGGGATCGGGGCGTTCGCGGACCGGATGCGGGAGGTGATCGACTGGCTCGCGGCCAAGGAGATCGCTCCGAACGACGCGCCGTTCTTCAAGTACGACGTGGTCGACATGGACGCCGAACTGGTGATGGAGATCGGGTTCCCCGTCGACGACCTGCGCTCCGGCGAGGGCGAGATCGTCACCGGCGTACTCCCGGCCGGCCGGTACGCGACCGCCACCCACCACGGCCACCCCGACGGCCTGAGGGAGGCCACGCGCGACCTGCTGGCCTGGGGCGAGGAGCAGGGCCTGGAGTGGGACGCCAACGGCAACCAGTGGACCGCACGCCTCGAGATCTACCGCTCCAACCCCCGCGAGGTCCCAGACATGAACGACTGGACCACCGACCTCCAGTTCAAGTTGAAGGACTGAGTGCCCACTGTTCTAGCGGGAGTCAGTCGGCTTGAGCCGGAGCGGATTCGGCATGTGGCGTCGCCGTTGATCGAGTTGGGCTGTGCGCTGCATGTGCTGGCTGAGCCGACGCACCACGACCGGGTCGAGTGGGCGGCTTCCGTACCGCTGTCGACAGAGCTGCGCTCTGAGCTGGCGCAGTGGTCGTGGACGGTGCGTGCGGTCCGTGCACGCTTCTTCGCGACCACGGCTGCTCCCGGCATGCCGTCGTGGTCCGATGAGCTGGCTGCGCTGCGGTCGCGTCCGCCGGAGGAGGTGGCCGCTGAGCTCGTCCGGCCGCTGCGCGGTCGCCCGTTGAGCAGCCGGTCCGTCGACACAGACGCCGTACTGCACTGGGCTCGCAGTCGCGGCCGTGCGGTGGCCGCACTGGTCGAGTCACTCGTGACGTCTCCTGCCGATCCGGTCCGGCGTTTCCTCGACCTGCTGGATGCCTGCTGGCAGGAGTGGTTCGCTGACGTCTGGTCGGCATCACGCGACGAGCTGGCCGCCCGCGGCCGGCACGACCGCGACCTGGCGATCCGCGACGGAGCCGGAGCGATGCTGCGCTCGTTGGACGGCTCGATCGACCTCCGTGATGCGGACAGCGTCGTCGTACAGAAGGTGCAGAGCAAGCGCATCGACATCAGCTCCCGCAGCCTCTTGCTTGTCCCGAGCAACTACATCGCCCCGCACCTGTTCGTGGGCGAGATCCCCGGCGAGCCGATCACGATGATCTACCCCGTGACCGGCCGCGGCGTCGCCGTACCCACGGCGCAGCAGATCCGCGCACGGCTGGACGCCCTCGCGTCCCCTGACCGTCTCCAGGTCTGCCGAGCCGTCGCCAGCGAACCCCGCACCGCCGGCGAGATCGCCGCCCTCTGGGGCCTCCACCCCACGCAGGTCACCCGTCACCTGAGGGCCCTCACCAGAGCCGGCCTGGTCACCGCCGAACGCCAAGGCCGCTTCGTCGCCTACCGCCTCGACAACCAGGCACTCACCATGCTGGGCACCGACCTCCTGACCTTGATCATGCGCTGATTCCGCGGTTGGACTGACGGGATCCGTCAATTCACCGCGCGGCCCCGGCTCGTGGGCTTTGGCTGATCACGTGACTTCTCTTCCACCTGCTGTGCGTCGGTTGATTCTGGCTACGTTGGTGAACACGCTCGGGAACGGCGTCTACGCGGCTGTCGGCGCGCTCTACCTCACCAGGGCGGCCGGCCTGTCCGTCGGACACGTCGGCATCGGGCTGACTGTGGCCGCATTGGTCGGTCTGATGACCAGCACCCCGCTCGGTGTCGTCGCCGATCGCCTCGGCCCGAACCGTGCGTACGTCGGATTTCTGCTACTGCAGGCCCTGACGATGACCGCGCTCACCCAGGTCCGGTCGTTCGTCCCGTACGTCGTGGTCGCCGCGGTGACCGCGATCGCGGACTCCGGGCAGCGCGGTGCCAAGGGTGCGCTGATCGCGGGACTGTCGCCGGCCGACCAGCGAGTGCGGACCCGGGCGATCCTGCGGGTCGCGACGAACGTCGGCATGGGTGTCGGCATGGGGCTGGCCGGGATCGTGCTCGCGGTCGACCGGCGAGAGGTCTATGTGATCGCGCTGCTGGCGAACGCGGCGACGTATGTGGTCACCGCCGGACTGGTCCGTTTCGGGATGCCCGAGGTGGACAAGGTGGCTCGGGCCAGCGGGCCGTCGGGGTTGACTGCGCTGGCAGACCGGCGGTTCCTGGTGTTCGTGGCGCTGGACGGCGTACTGACGATGCACGCTGCGCTGGCACAGGTCGGGATCCCGCTCTGGGTGGCGACTGCGACCGACGCGCCGCGGTGGATGATCTCGGTGCTACTGGTGATCAACTCGGTCGCGGTGATCCTGCTGCAGGTGAGAGTCGCCCGCGGTACCGAACACCTCTCCGGCGCCGCCCGAGCCGGCCGCCGGGCCGGACTGCTGCTGGCCGGCGCCTGCCTGGTGCTGGCTCTCACCGGCGCGACGTCCGGCCTGGTGACGGTCGGCCTGCTGATCGTCGCCGCGCTGATCCACGTCCTCGGCGAGATGCTCCAGTCGGCCGGCGGTTGGGGGATCAGCTTCGAGCTTGCGCCGACCGGTGCGCAGGGGCAGTACCAGGGTGCGTACGCGATGGGCCGCCAACTCGGCGACCTCGTCGCGCCCCTGCTTCTCACCACTGTCGCGATCTCCTGGGGCTGGCCGGGCTGGCTCCTCGTCGCTGCCCTCTTCCTGATCGCGGGCCTGCTGATCCCCGGAACCGTCGCCGGCCACCGCGCGAACGCTACGCAGCTTGCTCTTTGAGGAGGTCCCTCAAAGAGCGGGCGGCGGTGAAGCCGGCTCTGTTTGCGCCGATGGTGCTGGCGGAGGGGCCGTAGCCGACCAGGTGGATGCGTGGGTCGGCGGCGGTGGCGGTGCCGTTCATGCGGATGCCGCCAGAGGGCTCGCGGAGGTGGAGCGGGGCCAGGTGTGCAAGGTCGGCGCGGAAGCCGGTCGCCCAGAGGATGGTGTCGACGTGGAGACGGCCGCTCGCCGGCGCATCGATACCGTCGGGCCACGCCGTGCCCTCTGCCCACTCCACGCCGTCCGGTGTGATGCGCGTGAACATCGGGTAGCGGGTGTAGACGCCACGGTCCCAGGCGGCTTGTTCCTGCGGACGCAGGTGCAGACCGGTCACGCTGACCACACTCCGGGGCGGCAGCCCTGCGCGCACCCGTTCCTCGACCCGAGCGACCACCTGCCGCCCGTACTCGGGCGTGAAGTCGTCACCCGTCCGCCACTCCGGTGGCCGCCGAGTCACCCACGTCGTGGTCGCAACAGCAGAGATCTCCGCCAGCAACTGCACCGCCGACGCCCCGCCGCCAACCACCAGGACGTGCTGCCCGGCGAGCTCAGCACCACCCGCGTAGTCCGCGGTGTGCAGCTGCCGGCCCTTGAACGTCTCGATCCCCGGATACCAGGGAATGAACGGCCGGTCCCACGTCCCGGTCGCGTTCACGAGTGCGGCCGCGGAGTACACGCCCGCCGAAGCCTGCAGCTCGAAGCCTCCACCGTTCTCACGCACGCTCTCGACCGCTACCGGCCGCACCACCGGCAGGTCGAAACGCTTCTCGTAGTCCGCGAAGTACGAAGGCACGAACGCGTTGGCCCGCTCAGAGTCAGAACTCGGCGGCACCGGTACGCCGGGCAGGTTCGCGATCCCGTGCACATCATGCATCGTCAGCGAGTCCCACCGGTGCTGCCAGGCGCCGCCGGGCGCCGGATTCCGGTCCAGCACCACAACCTCGTCGTACGGCGTGAATCCGAGCCGCACCAGGTGGTACGCCGCCGACAGCCCCGCCTGTCCCGCACCGATCACCGCTACCTCAAGCACACCCTGATCAACGCCGGCCCCCGCCCGCGTCTTCCCGGCAGTCAGCGGATGAACTGGTCCACGTAGTCCGCGCCGAGGCCGTTGGCGCCGTAGTGGTCGCGGCAAAGCTGGATCTTGGTGAACGTGTCCTCGTACCCGATCTGGTTGCCGGCCTCGTCGACGTAGATCATCGCGCCGGAGATGTTGAAGAACGTGATCATCTCGGTGCAGTCCTCGGGGACGCGCAGCGTATGGATCTCGCCCGGCGGCTCGTACACGAACGAGCCGGTCTCGGCGACCCAGTCGTGTTCGTCGTACTGCCATTTGCCCTTGATCACATAGCCGAAGACCGCGCTCGGGTGGCGATGTCGCGACACGATGCCGGCGCGCGTGACCTTGAGCAGGTTGCACCACTGCCCGGTGATCGTGTTCAGCATCAACGGCCGGAACCACACATCCGGCGCCTGCTGCACCCAGAGCCGATCGTCATCCGGCACCGCCTGTACTGCGATCTCGGCCGGCACACCTGCGGATACGGGGATCATCTTGTTCTCCTCACATGCTCAGGTAGCCGCCGTCGACGGGTACGACGGTGCCGGTGACGAAGCCCGCGTCGGGGCCGCACAGGAAGGCGATCACGCCCGCGACCTCCTCCGGCGTGCCCCAGCGGGCCATCGGCGTACGGGACAGGATCCGGTCGGAGGCGACCGGGTCGGACTGCAGCGCGGCGGTCAGGTCGGTGGCGATCCAGCCGGGCGCGACCGCGTTCACCCGGATGCCGTCGGCGGCCCACGCGACGGCGAGAGACTTGGTCAGCTGGACGATCCCGCCCTTGGAGGCGCTGTACGCCGGGACGAGCGGACCGCCGAAGTAGCTGAGCATCGAGGCCACGTTGACGATGCAGCCGCCGCTCGCGGCGAGCAGGCCGTGTGCGGCCTCGGCGGCTCGCATCGCGCCGGTGAGGTTGATCTCCACGACCTCACGGAACACATCAGGCTGGTGCTCGTCGCCACGCCGGATGATGCCGGCCGCATTGACCAGCACGTCGAGAGCCCCGAGCGAGCTGATCAACCCCTCGATCTCACCCGGCCGTCGAAGGTCCAGCTCCACCCGCACCGGGTGCGGCCCGGGCCCGCTCGGGTGCGTCCCGGTCGGCGAGGACGCAGTGGCTTCGGACCCGCTCGTGTCCGGCGGGTTGGCCCCGAGGCCGGCTGCGATGACATGCAGACCGTCTGCCGCGAGGCGGCGTGCTGTTGCCGCGCCGATGCCGCTGGTGCCGCCGACGACGAGCGCGGTGCGTGTCATGCCTCGCATCCTGGCCGTCCAGCGGTGGCTGGGCAAGGGCGACCCGGACGACGGATCACGGCTGTCCGCCGTCCGGGTCGCCGCTTGTCAGCTCGCGTCGATCCGCCTGTGGTACCGCTGTCCGGCCATGCCGCCGATCAGCGCCGCCAGCAGCGTGAGCACCACAGCCGCGATCATCACGACCACTCCGCCGGTTGTCAGCGTGTGGTCGTCGATCGGCACCGACGGCAGGTTCACCCGGTCCAGTACGTCGTACTGCGAACCGGCCAGCGCCGCGAGCCCTGCGACGACTGCCGTCACGATGACGCCGATCATCCAGACACCGAACCCCTGCCGGGCGCCGTCGAAGCGCGCCAGCCGTCCGGCGACGTACCCGCCGTTGTAGTAGGCGATCGCCAGGATCACCAGCAGGACTGCGGCGGAGGCGATCCCGACCGTGCCGGCGGAGCCGTTCCAGTCGATCGTGAGGGCGTAGTCGGCGGCGGCCGCGAGCGCGCCGACGATCCCGGTGAGCAACGCGATCAGCCCGATCGCGACGATCCAGCCGAAGAAGGCGGCGCCGCCCTTGAATCCGCGGTACGACGGATCGACCCGATCCTTGGTCGGCAGCGTGCTCCGGTCGGACGTGGTGGTTCGATCGTCGTCGTAGGTCTCCGACGGATCGACCCGGTCAATACGTGTGTCTTCATGATGCTGCTGGGTCATAGCAGTGTCTCCTCACCAGACAGCCCCGTGTAGCCGTCCGGTACCCCGCAGTGAAACCCTCTAGTCCAGGAGTTCGTCGATCCGGTCGTGGTACCGCCGGCCGTTCTTCCCGCCCAGGATCGCCATCAGCAGCGTCAGGACCAGCAGCGCGGCCGTGGCGGCGATGCTGCCCAGCAGGAGCGTGTTGTCGCTCAGTGCCACGTCCGGCCAGTTGATCTTGCCGATCAGGTCGTACTGGTTGTCGAGCGCCCAGCCTGCGCCGCCCGCGAGCACTGCGACTACCAGTGCGATCGTCCACACGCCGAAGCCCTGCCGTCCGCCGTCGAAGCGCGCCAGGCGGCCCGCGACGTACCCGCCGGTGTAGAAGGCGATCATCAGCATGAACGTCGACACCGCTGCCGCCGTGATCAACGCCGCGCCAGGCTGGGCCTTCGCGTCGCTGGTGGTGTAGTCGAGGATTGTGGCAGTGCCCAGCGCGGCCGCGGACACGGCTGCCAGCAGCAGGACCGACATCGAGATCGCGATCAGCCAGCCGAAGAACGCCGCGCCGAACTTGAACCCGCGGTACGACAGCAGCTCCGGCGCGACCTCCGGCTCCGCGGCACGTGCGCCAGGCGGCTCCGGGATCGTGATCGTGCTCATGGCCCGGCTTGCCGCGGCCCGAGCCTCCTCGTACCGCTGAGTGGTGGTGTCCTCGCCGGCGGGTGTCGCGATCGTCGCCGTGCTGCCTGCGCTGCCTGCGTCGCCCGGGTACTGCTGACTCATCTCCGCTGGCTCCTCACTGGTCGGCTTCCGCGCGGGTCCCTACCCGTCCGGATCCCGCCTGACACAGCCGGGGAGCGGATTTAACCGGCTCCTGGGGTGACCTCACTCACCGTCGCGGGGTAGCGACGCGGGGTGAAAACCAGCGGGCCGTCGGGGCGGGGCACCGTGCGGGTCTGTGACGAGCCGATCAGGAGCAGACACCGCATGTCAACCGTTTGTACGTCGAGTTCGGCCAGAGTTGTCACGGTGATCGCTTCCTCCGGTCCGCCGACGTCGCGCCCGATCACGACCGGCGTACCGGGGGAGCGGTGCTCGAGCAGGAGGTCGCGCGTCGCCGCCACCTGCCACGTGCGGGACTTCGAGGCGGGGTTGTAGATCGCGATGGCCAGGTCCGCTGCGGCGGCCGCGGTCAGCCGCTGGGCGATCACGTCCCACGGCTTGAGGCGGTCCGAGAGCGACAGGACGCAGTAGTCGTGCCCGAGCGGCGCGCCGACCCGGCTGGCCACAGCCTGGGCTGCGGTCATCCCGGGCAGCACGCGTACGGCGATATCGGCGTACTCCGGCTCCGACGCGACCTCGGTGACCGCACTGGCCATCGCGAACACGCCGGGGTCGCCGGACGAGACCACAACGACGTTGGAGCCCTTGCGGGCGAGGTCGAGCGCGAAGGCGGCGCGCTCGGACTCAACGCGGTTGTCGGAGCCATGCTTGCGCTGACGGGCTCGGTCCGGCAGGCGGTCGACGTACGTGGTGTAGCCGATGACGTCGTCAGCGCTCGCTATCGCGGCGCGGACCTCTGGAGTCATCCACTGGGGTCCGGCCGGGCCCAGGCCGACGACCGTCACTGAGCCCTCGGTCGCCGTCTTGGTTGCCGGGGGCGTGAAGGTGTTGTTGATGGGGCTGGGGAGGAGTGCGAGGGAGAAGTACGGGACCTCGTCCGGGTCGACCTCGTTGAGCGGGGCTGTGCGTTGCGCGTCGGTGGTGGCGCGTTCGACGTACCAGGCCTCGTCTGCTCGTCCGGCCAGCTCGAAGGCCTCGCGGACTCCTGCGAAGGTCCGGCCGAGCTTCATCACGGCGGCCGCGTCGGTTTCTCTCAGGCGCTCAGCCAGCACGTCCGGCGGGAGCGTGCCGGGGAGCACGGTGAGGATCTCATCGCGCTCACACAGCGGTCGCCCGAGTACTGCGGCTGCCGCACTCACCGAGGTCACGCCTGGGACCACCTCACACGGGTAGCGATCCGCCAGGCGCTTGTGCATGTGCATGTACGACCCGTAGAAGAGCGGGTCGCCCTCCGCGAGTACGACGACGTCGCGGCCGGCGTCGAGATGCGCGGCGAGGCGGGCGGCGCAGTCGGCGTAGAAGTCGTCCATGGCGCCCTGGTACCCGCCCGGGTGGTCCGTCGTCTCGGTCGTGAGCGGGTAGACGAGGTGCTCCTCGATCTGCCCGGCCGTGAGGTACGGCGCGGCCACCCCGCGGGCGATGCTCCGCCCGTGGCGTGCGCTGTGGAAGGCGATCACATCGGCGGCGCCGATCAGTCTGGCGGCCTTGACCGTCACCAGCTCGGGATCACCCGGCCCGAGTCCGACACCCCAGAGTCTGCCGGTCATCACTCCTCCTCGCTGGCGATCGCGTTGACGGCGGCGGCCGTGATTGCACTGCCGCCGCGGCGGCCGCGGACGACCAGGTACTCGAGGCCGAGTTCGTTCGCCGCCAGCGCGTCCTTCGACTCGGCCGCGCCGATGAAGCCGACCGGGATGCCGAGGATTGCCGCCGGCCGCGGTGCTCCTTCGGCGAGCAGGTTGAGCAGATGGAACAGCGTGGTCGGAGCGTTGCCAATAGCAACAATCGCGCCGTCCAGGTGCTCACCCCACAGCTCGACCGCCGCAGCGCTCCTCGTCGTCCCCAGGTCATGCGCGAGCCCGGCCGTCCGCTGGTCCTGCAACGTGCAGATCACCTCGTTGTCCGCGGGCAACCGCCGCCGGGTGATGCCGGCGGCAACCATCTGCGCGTCACACAGAATCGGTGCACCACCTTGCAGTGCGGCCCGCGCGTTCTTCACGACGTTGGGCGACCAGGCCAGATCGGCGACGAGGTCGGTCATCCCACAGGCATGAATCATCCGTACGGCGACCTGTGCCACCTCCGTCGGCAGCCCACCCAGCTCCGCCTCGGCCCGGATCGTCGCAAACGACCGCCGATAGATCTCCGCGCCGTCCCGCACGTAGTCGTAACTCACACCCGTTCCCCATCCACCAAGTAGCCATCGCTCACCGCAACAACATCCACAAACCCGCCGGCCGGCTTCCCACACCGCCGCTCACATCCCGACCAGTGCACCCGCTGTCCGTCTCGGTTGAACGTGGGCATCAGCCGGCTCGCGTCCGCGCGAACGTCGGCCAGAGCTTTCGCACACCCCGGCTTCCCGGCACAGGCAGTCACACCTTCCCAGACCGAGTCGGCTGCAGTGACCAACCCAACCTCTTCCAGCCCAGCAGCCCCCACCGGCACCACCACAGACCGCCAAGGCGTAATCCGCACCCCAGCCCCCGCAGCGGCAAGCGCGGCTGCCTGGTCTTGGGTGAGGCTTCCTAGGGGGACTGTCACGACCAGCGCCTGGCCGTGCGCACCCGCTGTCACGCGGGTGGTACTGGTGTTCAGCGGCTTGTCCGCTGTCAGGCCGAGGCGTTTCAGGATGCGCTCCTCGCCGTCGGCGAGCTCGGCGATTCGCCACTCCTGGTCACGGACGGATAGGAAGGCCTCCGCGGCTGCCAGCATCAGCTCGGGCACCTCGGTCCACGACACTCGCGCACCGCGACTGCCGAGAGACAGCACAGCACTCCGGTCGTCCAGCGCGCGCACAGCAACGTCGGCCTGCACGTCCGCCAGATCGCCCCGCCCGTCGTCCAACGCGAACAAGAACCGGCCGGGCAGCTCTGCCAGCCCCGGTCGAGCGCACAGCGCCCGGTCCAGCGCAGCGGCCACCGGGAGTACGTCGTACCGCGACTGCTCGTCCAACCCGGACAGTGGCGACGCCAGGATGTTGCGGACTCGTTCGTGGGCGATCGACGGCAGCAGACCGGCGGCAAACAACCGGTCCGACAGCTCCCGCGGCCCACGCGCATCCAGCCCGCGGATCTGTACGTTCGCGCGGGACGTGAGTTCGAGCCGTCCATCGCCCAGTTCGGCGGCGGCAATCCGCAGTACTTCAAGCTGCTGCGCGCTCAGCCATCCACCGGGCAACCGGACGCGAGCCAGACCGCCGTCTGCCGCCTGGTGCACTGCCAGCACACCAGGGCATCGATCGGTCTCGGTCCGCGCCATGCCCGCGATGCTACGTCCCCGGAACCTGCTGTGTTCTGGACCACAGCAGCACTGCCACCGCGAGCACCGCACACCCACCACCGGCCACCATCGCCACCGGTATCGACCACGCGTCGACCACCAGCCCGCCGAGCAGCGCGCCAATCGACAACACCGCCTGGTACGACGACGTGAACCACACCGTCGCCGCCTCACGCGACTGCGGTGCCGCCTGCGCGAACATGGTCATCGAGCAGACCGGGATGCCGCCGTACCCGAGTCCCCACACGACGAGCAACACAAGCGCCCCAGCCGCTGTGTGCCCCGCGAGCGGCAGCAGCAGCGTCGCAGCGGCGATCAGTCCCGCGCAGGTGGCGAACGTCGCGTTGAGGTTGCGCGCCGCCGCCGTACCGGCGATGACGTTGCCAACCAGACCTGCGGCCCCGTAGATGAGCAGGAACAGTCCGATGAGCTCCGGTCGTACGACGTCGCGCAGGAACGGTGTCACATAGGTATAGGTCGCGAACTGAGCCGTCACGATCAGACAGGTCACGATGAGCGCGTTCCGACTGCCACGGAGCGCGTCGCGGAGTACGGCGGCACTTGTGACCTGCAGCGGCGGCAGTGGAGGCACGGTGGCACGCAGCATGGCCAGCGCCACGAGTGCGAGCACTCCGAGCGCCGCGAACGACGTACGCCAGCCAGCGAACTCCCCGAGGAACGTGCCTGTCGGTACTCCGAGCACCGACCCGAGCGGCACCGCGGAGAAGATGACGGCCGTCGCGCGCGGCGCCCAGCGTTCTGGGACCAGTCTCCCGGCCAGGCCGGCGCCGATCGACCAGAAGCCGCCGATGGTCAGTCCGACGAGGAATCTGGCCACCAACTCGAGCCAGAACACCGCTGCGGCCGCTGCGAGGAAGCCGGCGATGGCCAGCAGCACCATGAGGACGCACAGCATCAGGCGGCGGTCCAGCCGAGCTGTCGCGACTGTGACGACCGGTGCGGCGACTGCTGCGACCAGACCGGGCATGGTCATCAGCCAGCCGGTGCGGCCGGGCGTGAGCGCGAAGTCCGCGCCGATGGGGGTGAGGAGGCCGATCGGGAGGATCTCGGTGGTCACGATCGCGAAGATCCCGAGCGTCACGGCGACGACTCCGAACCACCGGACGGTCGGCGTACGGGTTTCCAGAAGAGTCATAGTGTCGAGCGAACTAGTTGCAGTGACGCCAGACTCGCGGTTTCGCGACACCGCGGTGATCATCGAGCAAGCCGTCGCTTTTCCGCGATTGTCGGTACGGGGTGACAGGGTGCGGCCCATGGTGCTGAGAGACCGCCCGTGGCCCGATGACGACCTGACACTCGCACAGTCGGTGATCGGGTACTTCGAGTTCGTCCACACCACCGCGGTGAACAAACTGGACGGGCTGGACGAGAAGCAAGCGCGCGCGACCCCGCTCGTCACGTCGCCGGTGATGAGTCCGCTCGGGCTGATCAAGCACCTCACCGCGGTGCAACGGCAGCACATCCAGCGGGCGATCGGCGGCCAGGACCTGCCGTCGTTGTGGCGGTCGGACGACCACGACTACGAGTTCCGGATCGGGGCGGACGAGACGGTCGCGTCGGTCATTGCGGCGTACGACGCAGAGTGGGAGCGGTCGCAGCAGACGCTCCGTCAGGTGGACTGGAGCGGGTTCGTCGAGGGTTACCGTGGCCCGATCCGGGTCGAGCGGCTGCTGCTCGACGTACTGCAGGAGTCGGCGCGTCATCTCGGCCACTTGGACGTCGTCCGGGAGTTGATCGACGGCGCTCGCGGGGAATGATCTAGCTGCGGATCATCTGTGGACAGACGATCCCGCGCTACTCTCGAAGTATGGCGCAACCTCCGGAACGTACCGTGCCCGACCTGACCGGCTACCTCACGCACGCCGGCCATGTCCTGGAGACCCAGCTGTCCGCGGCGCTGGCGGAGATCGGCCTGACTCTGCGGATGCAGTGTGTACTGCGACACGCGCTGGAGGCGGAACGCACGCAGATCCAGATCGCCGAGCTCGCGTACATGGACAAGACCACGATGGTCGTCACCGTCGATGCGCTCGAGGAGGCCGGATACGCCGAACGCAAACCCTCCGCAACCGACCGCCGGGCCCGCATCATCGCCGTCACCGACGCCGGCGCCAAGATCGCCGCCGAAGGCCAGAAGATCGTCGACCAGGTCCACGCCGACGCCCTGAACAGCTTGACTGCGACCCAACGCAAAACCTTCGTCGACGCCGTAACCACCCTCGTCGACGGCCCGCTCTCCACCCCGGTCACAGCCCAGCCGGTCCGCCGCTCCCGCCAACGCGCCGGCTGAACTATCCGGGCAGGTACTCCGTCAGCTCCCGCCAGGACTCCTTGCTGTCCTCGGAATCGGCGTGCGCCTGCCGGAACGACTGAACGTACGACGCGATCTCGTCCAGCGACCACCAGACATCGAAGAGCTCCAGAGCGGCGGCCCGCGGGCTGATCGGGCCGGCCTCCGACTGGTACGCCGGGAGCGCGTCGGCCGACCTGTCGAGGATCGCGGCCAAGTCGCGCTCACGCGGTGCGAGTCGCACGGTCTCCCAGTCGACGAGGCGCATGCCGTCGGCGGTGCGCAGTACGTTCGCGCTGTGCGGCTCGCCGTGCGTCACGACCCACGGGTCGTCCGACGCCTCGACCTCGCGCACGAGCGTGTCGTAGTACTCCAGTCTGCTGCGGACGTACGGCGCCGCGCCGGCCAGCCGCAGTCGTGTCGCCTCGGCGTACGGCCCACCGCACCAAGGCTGATCGAGATCGGCGAGTGCCGCCAGCAGTCCATCGCGGTCAGGAATGGCGAAATCCCAACACTGCAAGCCTTCCGGCACCGGAGCCGCATGGAGCCGGCCGAGGATCCGCGCGATCTGCTCACGCTCCGCCGGGTCATCCCAAGCCCCGTCCGGCGTGCTCCACCCGTGCAGGTAAGGCAGGACGGTCAACGTCCAACCTGGCAGCACCTCGCGGACGAGTTGCCCGCGACGATCGGGTAGCGGCGCCACCGCGAACTCGTACCCCCGATCGGCCAGCTCCCTGCTCGCCTGCATGGCCGCCTCGATCAACTGCCCGCCCGCAGCGCCGACCCGGTCCGCGGTGACGAACCAGCGCGGACTGTCGCCCTGGGCCGCGATCCAGTGGTAACTGCCGAATCCCACTGGCGCATAGGTCACCTCAGTGGCCCGGAACTCCCAGTGCTCGTTGAGGATCCCGGCCACCAGCTCGCCCGAGATGTCCGTCGGCTCGTCCCTCACCCCAGCGACCCTAACCGCGCTCCGAGCAGGGGGGTCAGCTCATTTTCAGTAGTCGTTCGATAAAAGATCGTCTGTTACGGGACTATCTGTTATGGTCTTTCTAAGTGATCGACGGAGGAGAGACCTGTGAGTGTGGATGTGGTGGAGACAGTCGTGCGGGGGCGCGGCAGAGCGCTCGTCGTGCTGTGCGTGATGCAGTTGATGATCATCCTCGACGGGACCGTGGTGACGGTGGCGTTGCCGACGATCCAAGGGGATATCGGGTTCTCGCAGGCAGGGCTGGCGTGGGTGATGAACTCGTACCTGATCGCCTTCGCGGGCCTGCTCCTGCTGGCCGGGCGGATCGGCGACCTCATCGGGAGTAAGCGGATCTTCGTTGCCGGCCTCGCCCTCTTCACCGCCGCGTCGCTCCTGTGCGGAGTGGCGGGCAGCGCCGAGGTGCTGATCGCCGGACGGTTCCTGCAGGGCGTCGGCGGGGCGCTGGCCTCGGCGGTGATCCTGGGAATGATCGTGAACCTGTACCCGGCTCCCGGGGAACAAGCGCGGGCGATGGGCGTCTACAGCTTCACGGCGGCCAGTGGCGCGTCGATCGGACTGATCCTGGGTGGCGTGATCACGCAGACCATCGGTTGGCACTGGGCGTTCTTGATCAACGTCCCGATCGGCGCGATCGCGCTGGCGTTCGCAGTACGGCTGCTGTCCCACCAGCCCGGACTCGGCCTCGCGAAAGGTGCCGACGTGCTGGGTGCGGTGCTGGTGACCGCAGGCCTTTCCCTGGGTGTCTACACGATCGTCCAGACTGCAGAGCCCAACGCGACCCTCACCCGGACGCTCCTCCAGGCCGCCGCGTCGATCGTGCTGCTGGCTGCGTTCGTCATCCGTCAGGCGCGGATCAAGAACCCACTGCTTGCCCTGCGCATCTTCCGTCGCCGTCAGCTCAGCGTGGCGAATGTCGTGGTCGTACTGCTCTTCGCCGCCGGATTCGGCTTCCAGTTCACCACCGCCCTCTACGTGCAGCGCGTGCTCGGCTACGACTCGCTCACCACCGGCCTCGCCTTCCTGCCCGCGCCGATCATGAACGCACTGATGTCGCTGTCCATCGCTCCCCGCCTGACCGTCCGCTTCGGTGCACGCAAGATGCTGATCGCCGGCCTGGTGGTGTTCCTGCTGGCGCTGCTCTGGATCAGCCAGGCGCCGGTCGACGGCTCGTACGTCGTCAATGTGGGTCCTGTGCTCGCAGTGATGGGCGCCGGCATCGGTGTCGCCATCCCGGCCTCGATCATGCTCGCCATGTCCGGCGCGGACGCCAGTGACGCCGGCCTGGCCTCCGGGCTGAACAACACGGCGCAGCAAGCCGGTGCAGCGATCGGGACCGCAGTACTGGCGACGCTCGCAGCGTCGACCACCGCGCACCGAGCAACCGAGGGCACTCTCCAAGCCCTCAGAGACGGATACGGCGCCGCGTGGCTCGCGGCGGCCGGCTTCGTCTTCGCCGCGGCCGTCCTGTCGATCAGCTTGCTCCGTCAGCGACACACCTGACCGCTACTGTGTCCGCCGTGAGTACGTCGAGAGACCCCGACCGGCTGGTCCTGTTCACCGATGCGGTTGTCGCAATCGCGATCACGCTGCTGGTGCTGCCGCTGGTCGACCTGGTCCCCGAGATCAAGGCGCACGGCGGTAACGCGACCAGTGTGATCACCGAACACCGGCAGGAGATCTTCACGTTCCTGCTGAGCTTCGTCGTGATCGCGAACTTCTGGATGGGACACCACCGGATCTTCGAGCACGTCCGCGTCTACACCACGGGCGTCATCCGGCTGAACCTGCTCTGGTTGCTCACGATCGTCATGCTGCCGTTCACGACCGAGATCATCGGGGCGTTCGACAGCAGCCGGTTCGTCGCCGGTCTCTACATCGGAACGATCCTCGTGCTCAGCATCTGCCAGTCCGCCCTCGTCTTCATGGTCCGCGGACACCGGGAGCTCGAAGCGCCCGACAACCCGGTCAGCTACCGGGAGCTGGTCGGCTCCTTGGTGCTGACCGGGTTGACCCTGATCGCATTCCTGTTGGCGTCCCTCGTACCGGGCATCAACTTCTATGCGATGTTGCTATTGCTTCTGCCGTCGGTCGTGATGCGGGTCTGGCGCGCTAGGCACCCAGAGCAGCCCAGAACCCACACTGGTGCTCAGAGCTGAGGTTCACCCGGTGGATGCCGGTCTGGTCCGTCGGCGCGAGTGAGAGGCCCTTGACCTCGCGTACGCCGGTCGGCGACCAGTGCGGTCGGCCTGCCCCGTTCGGGTTGCCGGTCCGGGCGAATGCCGTCCAGTAGTCGATCATCTGGTTCGACAGCGTCTGCTGGGTCTCGGACATCGGGAAGTCGTACCCGCCGAGCCGGAACAGGTAGGGCAGCTCCATGGCGTGCGCGGCTCCCAGTCCGGGTGCCGCGATCGGGGAGTGCTTGTCTGCGAACTCGTACGCGTACACAGGTACCTTCGCGGCCGCCTGCTGGTCGGACGCGACCTGTGTGCAGGACCAGATCCGGTCCGTGGTGACCGCGCCCCACGCTGCGGCGGGCGACTCGTAGTTGCTCTGCAGGTAGTGCTTCAGCACCTGGGGAGCCTTCTGAGCGCCGACCATGTTCTTCACGAGCTGCGGGTAGTCCTTGATGTCACCGAATGTGGCCAGCCAGCCGTTCGCCTCGTCGTGGTTGTTCCCGGAGATGATCGGCACCCGGTGGAACAGCCCGGCCTTCAGCGCGCGAGCGGGTGACAGCGGTACGACGGGAGTTTCGCCGTACCCGATCTGGGTGAACTCGAGCGTGTCGTCGACCAGTACGTCGGACTTCGCAGCGCGCAGGCAGTCGAGCATCGACTGCCCGGGCTTGCAGCCGAACTTGGCCTTGTTGTCGGCGGCCCACTCCTTGCCGTGCGCCTTCACTGTGCCGGCAGGAAGCCAGAAAGAGCTCGCGGTCTGACCGGGGTACTGGCTGTTGTCGGCCCAGTTGAACGCGCAGGAGCCGCTCTGCATGATCGCCTTCGAGAACAGGCCGGTGGAGGTCGGAGAGGTCAGCTGGGCGCACACGCTCATGCCGCCGGCGGACTCACCCGCGACCGTGACGTTGCGCGGATCGCCGCCGAACGCGCGGGCATTGCGCTGCACCCAGCGGAGCGCTGCCTGCTGGTCCTGGAGCCCGTACGTGCCGGATCCGGGCAGGCCCGGGTACCCGAAGAAGCCGAAGATCCCGAGCCGGTAGTTGACCGTCACGACGACCACGTCGCCGCGGGCGGCGAACTTCGACGCCTCGTAGCTGCTGCCGGCGCCGGAGAAGAACCCGCCACCGGGGATCCACACCACGACCGCGCGGGGTTTCGTGGACGGCTTGGTCGGGGTGGTCACGTTGAGGTAGAGGCAGTCTTCGGTGGACGATCCGTCCGGAGCCTCCGAGTTCGCTTGCTGCGGGCACACATTGCCGAGCTTCGACTCGCGTACGCCGGTCCACGGCTTGGCGGGCTGTGGCGCCTTCCAGCGCAGCGCGCCGACCGGGGGAGCGGCGTACGGGATGCCGTCGAAGACCTGTGCGTCCCCGACCGTCTTGCTTGCCACCAGCCCGTTGTCTGTTCGTACGACGTCTTGCTGGGCCGCGTCACTCGGTCCGGCAAGGCTTACCAGCAGCCCGACCGGCGCCAGGGCGGCCGTCATCGTCACCAAGAGTCTCTTCATACCTGCAGCGTCGCCGAGGCCACAGCAGCGACGCGTCGGTCCGAAGTCCAGAAGACCTACACCTTTGGTCTAGGTCTCCGGACCAAGTAGGTGTCCATGATCCAGCCCTTGCGGTCCCGGGCTTCGGCGCGGGTTTTCTCGATCTCCGCTGCGACCTCGCGCAGGGGGCCGGAGATGAGGATCTCGTCCGGTGTCCCGAGGTACGCGCCCCAATAGATGTCCGCGTCCTGGTCGAGATGCTCGGTGAACGCCGTCTGCGCGTCGAGCATCACCACCACGTCGTCCACATCCTCCGGCCAGCCCGCCGCGAGCCGTCGCCCGGTGGTGATCTGGATCGGTCGACCCACCTGGTTCAGCCCGACCTTGTGCCGCGCGGCCAGTGTCGACACGCTGCTGATCCCGGGGATCACCTCGACCTCGAACGCGAGCTCACCGCGCGCCAGGATGTCGTCGAGAATCGCCAGCGTGCTGTCGTACAGCGAGGGATCACCCCAGACCAGAAAAGCGCCCACCTGGTCCGAGCCCAGCTCGGACTCGATCAGCTCCGCGCACACATCGGCCCGGCGCCGGCGCCAGTCGTCCACGGCCTCGACGTACGCCGAAGCCGTGCGGTCCCGCTCGGGGTCGCGGCCGACGACGACGCGGTAATCCTTCGACGTCGCGTACCGGCGCAGGATCTCGGAGCGCAGGTCGACCAGCTCCTGCTTCACCTCGCCCTTGTCCAGCACGAAGAACACGTCGACCCGGTTCAGCGCCGACACGCCCTGCATCGTCACCTGCTCCGGATCGCCCGCACCGACGCCGATGACCAGAATCTCCCGCATGCGCCGCAGCCTAGCCAAGGTCTTGCTTACTCCCGCCACTCGCGTTCGAAGGGGAGGCGCCAGGCACGCGGAGCGATCAGCTGGTGGATCGCGTTCGGGCCCCAGGTGCCGGCCTGGTACGGCTTGACCGGCGGCGGGTCGTCGAGCAGCGGGGCCGAGCGATCCCACAGCGATTCGATGCCCTCGGCGGTGGTGAACAGGGTGTGGTCGCCGCGCATCGCGTCGAGGATCAAGCGCTCGTACGCCTCGAGGACGTCGCCCGCGCTCTCGGTCTCCTGCGTCGAGAACTGCATCGACAGCTTCTCCAGCCGCATGCCCGGTCCGGGGCGCTTGCCGTAGAACGACAGCGACACCCGGGACGAGTCGGCCAGGTCGAAGGTCAGGTGGTCCGGACCCTCCGAGCCGACACCGGACCCGGTCGGGAACATCGTCTTCGGCGCCTCCTTGAAGGCGATCGAGATGATCCGCTGGCCCTCGGCCATCTTCTTGCCGGTGCGCAGGAAGAACGGCACGCCGGCCCAGCGCCAGTTGTCGATCTCGACCTTGAGCGCGATGAACGTCTCGGTGTCGGAGTCCGGCGCGACGCCCTCCTCGTGGCGGTAGCCGGTGTACTGACCGCGTACGACGCAGTTCGGGTCGATCGGCAGCATCGACCGGAAGACCTTGTTCTTCTCCTCCGAGATCGCCCGCGGTTCCAGGGCCGTCGGCGGCTCCATCGCCACGAACGACATCACCTGCATCAGGTGCGTGACGACCATGTCCTTGAACGCGCCGGTCGGCTCGTAGAAGGTGGCGCGCTGGTCCAGCCCGAGTGACTCCGGGATGTCGATCTGCACGTGGTCGATGAAGTTGCGGTTCCAGATCGGCTCGAACAGCCCGTTCGCGAACCGGAACGCGAGGATGTTCAGCGCCGCTTCCTTGCCGAGGAAGTGATCGATCCGGAAGATCTGCGACTCGTCGAAGGTCTCGTGGACGAAGTCGTTGAGCTTGATCGCACTGGCCAGGTCGTCGCCGAACGGCTTCTCCATCACCACCCGGGCCCGGTCGACCAGGTCCGCGTCGCGCAGCATCGCGATCACCGACTGGGCGGCCTTCGGGGGCACCGACAGGTAGTGCAACCGGCGGACGTCGGGGCCGAGGTGCTCCTCGGCCGCCTTGACCGCCTTGGCCAGCGCCTCCGGCCCGGCCGTGACCGGCACGTAGTCGAGCGTCTCGGCGAACTGCGCCCACTGCTCGTCGGTCAGCTTGTGCATCCCGAACATCTCGACGGCCTCGCGGGCGCGAGCGCGGAACTCCTCCGTCGTCATGTCCTCGGTCGCGGTGCCGATGATGCGCACGTCGGGCGTGAACCGGGACTGCTGCAGGTAGGCCAGCCCGGGCAGCAGCTTGCGCTTGGCCAGGTCACCGGTCGCGCCGAACAGCACGATCACATGCGGCGCGAGCGGATCCGGGTCCCGCCGCGACGGCCGGGATCCCGGCGCCGGATACGCAATGGTCTGGATACGGTCAGGCATTCAGTCCTCCCGAGGACACCACCGGAGCCAACACACCTCGCAGTCTAGGCACTCCACGATGAACTACCGGTGTACGCGGAACCTAGGCGTAACTGTCATCAATCCGGAAGCCACAGCGACAGGAGGACCTTGCCGGAGGCGTCGGAGTCGGTCGCGGTTGCGAAGGCGTCGACGGCCTGGTCCGCCGGGTACTCGTGGGTGACGACCCGCTCGAGCTCTGGATTCGCGTCCAGGAGCTGGATCGCGTGGTCGATCTCGTCGTTGAAGCGGAGCGTTCCGCGGACCTGCAGTTCGCGGGAGACCACCGGCGCGAGGTTCACGCCGCGCGGCTCGTCGGCCGGGATGCCGACCAGTACGACGATCCCGCCGCGGCGCGCTGCGTCGATCGCAGTATTGATCGCGGCCGGTACGGCGGTGCACTCGAGGACGACGTCGAAGTACCCGGACGGGATCTCGTCCGTGCCGACCTGCAGCGTGCGATGCGCCCCGAGCTCTCGGGCCCGCCGCAGTGGGCCTGGGACGACGTCGGTGGTGACCACCTCGGTCGCGCCGGCGGCCAGCGCTGCCGATGCGGTCAGCAGACCGATCGCGCCCGACCCCGAGACCAGCACGCGTCGGCCTTCAACGCCGCCGGCGATCGCCAGCGCATGCAGCCCGACCGCGAGCGGCTCGGCGAGCGCCGCACGGCGTAGCGGCAGCGTCGGTGGCAGTGCCCGGAGCATGTGCTTGCCTACGACAACGAACTCGCTCAGGCCGCCCTGCGTGTGCGGCCAGGTGGATGCGCTGCCGAGGTACGCGCCGTTCGGCCACAGGTGCGGACGGTCCTCGATGCCCGGCTCCGGAGTGCCGAAGGTAGCCGGATGAATGGTCACCGGTGTGCCGGGCATGAACTCTCCGGACGAGTCGAGATCGACGGTGCCCGACAGTTCGTGACCGGGCACCAGCGGCTCGCGGACGACGAAGGAGCCGTTCGCGCCGTCGTGGTAGTAGTGCAGGTCGGACCCGCAGATCCCGCCGTACGCCATCCGGAGGCGAACCTCGCCGGCCCGCGGTTCCGGGGTCGGCAGCTCGGTCGCGATCAGGTCGAGCTTGCTCCGGATGACGATCGCTCTCAAGGCACTCCTTCGGGCCGCTGCTGCTCCACCTGGAGCCTAGGCGGTCTGCCAGAGCCCCAGGATGTTGCCCTCCGGGTCCTTGAAGTACGCCGCGAAACCCATGTCGCCGACCGGAAGCTTCTCGCCGACCCGCTCGCCGCCGAGGCTCTCGATCGTCTTCCAGGCGGCGTCGATGTCCGGGACGTCGACGGTCAGGATCGGGCGGGTGAGCTCGCCGGTGCGCTGGTACATGCCGCCGTTGATGAAGCCGGGCTCGGACGGCATCGACTGCTCGTTCACCGGTCCGGTCGACACCATCGTGTAGTTCATCTCGGGCATCTCCATCAGGTTCCACCCGAACGCCTCGCGGTAGAACGTCCGCGCTCGCTCACCGTCGTCGTACGGCACCTCGAAGTGCACGATCCGTCCGGTCATCACACGACCTCCCGACTGAAGTTCCTTGCCGTCGACGCTAGACCTGCGACGATGGCTGGGTGAAGTACCTGCTGATGATCTGCGGTGACCCCTCCGGGACCGAGTACGCGACCGACGGCTGCGGCGGGTGGTCCGAGGAGATGGAGGCCCGCGGCGTGGTGGCCGGCGGGGCGGGGCTGCATCCGCCGCACGAGGCCACCACCGTGCGGTTGCGCGACGACGAGCTTCTGCTCACCGACGGGCCGTTCGCCGAGACGAAGGAGCAGATCGGCGGTTTCGTGCTGATCGATTGCGCCGATCTGGACGAGGCGATCGAGATCGCGTCGAAGCACCCTGCGGCCGGCTACGGCACGATCGAGATCCGCCCGGTGCTGGAGCCGCCGGTGTGACGTTGGAGGACATCTACCGGCAGGAGTGGGGCCAGGTGGTCGCCACTCTGATCCGGGTGACCGGTGACTGGGAGCTGGCCGAGGAGTGCGCGCAGGAGGCGTTCGCCGCGGCACTCCAGCGGTGGCCGGTCGACGGCGTACCGGACCGGCCCGGTGCCTGGCTGACCACGACCGCGCGCAACCGTGCGGTCGACTGGCTGCGTCGTGAGGCGGTGGGCGCCGCGAAGCTGCGTCAGGTTGCCGCTCTCGAGCACGATCAGGACCCGCCGTACGACGTACCGGACGACCGGTTGCGGTTGATGTTCACCTGCTGCCATCCCGCACTGGCCATGGAGGCCCGGGTGGCGTTGACGCTGCGCACGCTGGCGGGTCTGAGTACTGCGGAGATCGCGCGGGCATTCCTCGTCCCGGAGACGACGATGTCGAAACGACTGACCCGCGCGAAGCAGAAGATCCAGCACGCCCACATCCCGTACCGCGTACCGCCTGCGCATCTCCTGCCGCAGCGGACACCCGCCGTACTCGCCGTGCTGTACCTACTCTTCAACGAGGGGTACTCCGATGTCGTCCGAAGCAATCTGAGCGGTGAAGCGATCAGACTCGCCAGACTGCTCGTCCAGCTCATGCCATCCGAGCCTGAGGCCGGCGGACTCCTCGCCCTGATGCTGCTGCACGACGCGCGACGCGACACACGGCTCGCTGACGACGGTGCACTCATCACCCTCGATGAGCAGGACCGCTCCCGGTGGGACCACGGCCAGATCAAAGAAGGCGTCGACCTGCTGGACTCAGCCCTCGACCGTGGTGCTCCGGGCCCGTACCAGATCCAGGCCGCGATCGCCGCCTGCCACGCGACCGCCCGCACCGCAGGCGACACAGACTGGCCGCAGGTCGCCGCTCTGTACGCCCGCCTCCCACAAACCCCGGTCGTCACGCTCAACCGCGCGGTAGCCATCGGTATGGCGGACGGCCCAGCCGTCGGCCTTCGCCTCGTACAAGAGCTCGCGGAAGGCCCTCTGGCCGGTTACCACCTCCTTCCAGCCACCCGAGCCGACTTCCTCCGTCGGCTGGAGCGCTGGCCCGACGCAAAGACGGCGTACGAAGAAGCTCTCGAACTTGCGACCACCGACGCGGAGCGGCTGTACCTCCAGAAAAGATTGCGAGAGGTGTCTGTGCGGTCCTGAGCCGTTCGTCGGTGGGGTATGACGGATATCAGAACTGCGATTGCGGCCGAGCGCACCGAGCTGGCGGAGGTGCTGGCCGGACTGTCGGAGGACGACTGGGACCAGCCCACGCTGTGCAAGGAGTGGCGGGTGCGGGAGCTGGTCGCGCACATCACTATGCCGTACCGGATCTCGACGCCCCGGTTCCTGGCCGGACTGATCCGGGCCGGCGGCAAGTTCGACCGGTACGCCGACCGGCAGGCCCGCGCGGACGCTGCCGCGCTGTCATCAGCCGAACTGCTCG
This sequence comes from Kribbella pratensis, assembly GCF_004365355.1. Lineage (GTDB taxonomy): Bacteria > Actinomycetota > Actinomycetes > Propionibacteriales > Kribbellaceae > Kribbella. The sequence continues at coordinate 87,664 of NZ_SODP01000005.1, forward strand.
AATGCCTTCGCCAGAACGTCAACCACCCGTGGAAGCCCCCGGGCGGCGGCTACGTGGGCGCACTGTCCCACGACGTGATCCACGGCCTCGACATGACCATTGCACTGGGGATCGATCGCCAGGTCCCCGCCGGGCGACTGCATTACATCCTCGACGACATGAACCCCCGGCAGGTCAAGTACTTCGGTGTCGAACTCAACGGCATCCAGCTGCAGGCCACCGACCTCGACTGGACCTATGGCACCGGCACACCGCTCACCGGCGCCGCCCAGGACCTCCTGTTGGTTCTCTGCGGCCGCACCCTTCCACCGAACCACCTGACCGGCACCGACGCAGCCCGTTTCACCGCTGGAGTGACCCGATGATCATCAGCCTCCCGATCGAGGACCGGCCCCGCTCGCACGTCTTCTACCAGGAAGCGCTCGGCCTGACGCCGGTCGGCGAGCTGGACGAGGAGGGCATCCCCGAGCCCTTACAGTTCGCCCTCGCGGACGACGTCCGCCTCATGCTCATCCCGACCGACGGCTTCGGCTGGGTCCTGGGCGACCAGCCCGCCGCGCAGCGTGGCCAGAGCGAGTGCATCCTCACGGTGACCGTCGACAACGAGGCTGCCGTCGACGCACAGACCGCCAAGGCGATCGCCGCCGGAGCGGTGCAGGTGACTGCGCCCACACGCAAGCCGTGGGCGTACCTGGCCACCTTCACCGATCCGGACGGCCATCTGTGGATGGTTACTACTACCGACTGAGCAGGCGGAGGTTCGCTGCGCGGGCGGTGGCTCGCACGATTCCGGTGGGGTGGTGACGGAACAGGCGTCCGCCGTACCTGAACCACTCCACTTGGCCGGCCGTGCCGCGGACGAAGTTGGCGCGGATGTGGGTCGAAGTGCCGTCTGGGTTCAGGGCGAGCACGTAGTCCTTGCGGTAGAAGGCGAGACGGAGGAGCGGCTCCCCACCCGCGCCGGCGACCAGTTGACCCTTGTCGGCGGTCACGTCGAGTGCCAGGTCCGCCGGCTTGCCGTCGACACCGATCTGCTGCGAGACGTACGTTCCTTCGTACTCCGCGAGCCGGCGCGGCGGCAGCTCCCGCGGTACGGCGGGAAGGTTGTTGAGGCCGGCGAATTCCTGCAGCGCCCAGTCGTCCGCGAACAGCTCCGCGACCAACAGCGGACCGCTCTCCGAGTCGGTCAGCAGCGTGATCGCGAAGTCCCGCTGTGGCACGAACAGGAAGCCGGAGTGCTGACCGGACCAGTCACCACCGTGCTGCACCACCGTCGGACCCTGCGCAGTCGGACGCAGCATCCAGCTGACGCCCACACCGTTCAGCTCGACGAACAGAGTGCCGCCGGGACCGGGGTGAGACTGCATCGCCAACCGGCTGCGGTCGCTGAGCAGGTGGGGGAGATCCCGATGACCCAGGTGGTACCGCGCGTACCGCAGCTGGTCGCGGGCGCTCGAGATGAGCCCGCCGATCGACTGCAGGCTGCGCGGAATCGCATCGAACGACGGCTCCACGACCGCCTTGCCGTCGACGATGTTGTGCGACGCGGCGACGCTGAAACCGCCCAACTCGCTCCGGAAGAACCGGCTGTGGTCGAGCCCGAGCGGATCCACCACGAGCTCGCGGGCGGCGATCTCGTACGGCTTGCCGGTCACCACCTCGATGATCCGGCCGGCCACCCCCAGCGAGGCGTTGTTGTACGCGAACACCTTCCCGAGCGGGGTGAGCTGCGGGACCTTCGCCATCCCGGCGACGTACTTCGCGAGAGCGTCGTCGCCCTCCCCGTAGTCCTCGAGGTAGTCGCCCTGCCAGCCAGCGGTGTGGTTCAGCAACTGGCGCACGGTCACCCGCGCCGCGACAGAGGGGTCCGCCGTCTGGAAATCGGGCAGGTACGCGCGCACCGACCGGTCGAGGCTGACCCGCCCGCGCTCGACGAGCCGCATCATCACGGTCGCGGTGAACGTCTTGGTGGTCGAGCCGATCCGGAACACGGTGTCGCCGGACACCGGTTCGTTGGTGTCGACGCTGGTGACGCCGAAGCCGCGAACGTACTCGCGACCGCGGTGCCAGAGACCGAGACCGACACCCGGGATCGCGTACTTCGCCATCCCGGCCTCGATCTTGTCGGCCAGCCGCCCGAGCGCGACCGGTTCCCGTGTAGCGGTGGCTGATGCGGGCAGAGCTGATGCAGGCAGAGCTGGGAGCGCGGCGACCGGCACGGCGGCAGCGGCGGACTTGAGCACGGTACGACGAGTGAGCGACACAGCACGTTCTCCTTGGGCGACAGGGAAATGCTTCCGTTCACGCTATTATTACCAAACTTGGGACTAATGGTGACCCGTGAAAACCCTGGAGCGACCCTGATGGACCAGCCGTCATCCACTCCGGTGTCGGACCTGCTCCTGCACCCGATCCGCTGGCGGATCGTCCAGCGCGTCCTCGGCCGCGAGGTGACGACGACCGATCTGAAGCGCGACCTCCCCGACGTCCCGAGCACGTCGCTGTACCGCCACGTCGCCGTACTCATCGACGCCGGCTTCCTCACGGTGGTCCGGGAACGGAAGGTCCGCGGTACGACGGAGCGCACGCTCAGCCTGGACCAGACCAAGGTCGGCCGGATCGACGAGCGCGAGGCGCGGGCGATGACGCCGGAGCAGCACCGCCAGGCGTTCCTGATGATGCTCACGCGCCTGGCCGCGGACTTCGACCGCGCGGTCGAGCGCGGCGATCTGGAGACCCGGCTGCCCCAAGTCGGCTACAGCCAGCTCGCCCTGTACGTCGCTCCCGAGGACCTCGACGCGATCCGCGAAGGGATCAACGCCGTCATCGAGCCGCACCTGACCGAAGCCCCCGGCAAGGACCGCGTGACGCTGTCGCTGATTGCACTCCCGGACGACTAGATCTAGAAGCTCCCGGACGTCTGGAGGCGGCGACGCAGGTGGGCGTGCTCGATCGCGGGCGGCGTGGCGTTGTAGTTGTCGGCCGGGTCCAGCTCGGTGCCGGGCGGGACGATCTCGTCGATCCGGTCGAGGATGTCGGCGGTCAGGTCGAGCTCGGCGGCCGGGAGCAGGCTGTCGAGTTGTTCCTGCGTGCGTGGGCCGATGAGGACCGAGGTGACGGCGGGGTGGGACCGGGCGAAGGCGACGGCCAACTGGGGGAGTGTTACACCGACCTCGGCGGCCAGCGTGGACAGCTTCGCGACCGCGGCCGCCTTGGCCTGGCCGGTGGGGCTGGACGGGTCGTAGTGGCTCGGCCGCCCGCTGGCCCGGTGGCTCGATGACAGGTCGGTCCGCCCGGACAGCCAGCCCCCGTTGAGCGGGCTGAACGTCAGTACGCCGAGGTTGTGCCGCTGCGTCACCGGGAACACCGACGCCTCGGGCCGACGCGTCAGGATCGAGTACATCGTCTGCTCGGTCAGGAACCGGTGGGTGCCGCGACGCTCGGCGGTCCACTGCGCCTCGACGATCGTCTCGGCCGGGAACATCGACGAACCGAACGCCAGGATCTTGCCCGCCTGGACCAGATCCGACAGCGCCGACAACGTCTCAGCGGGATCGGTGTCGTGGTCCGGACGGTGCAACTGGTACAGGTCCAGGTGATCGGTGCCGAGCCGCCGCAGACTCGCCTCGACCGCTTGCCGGATCCAGCGGCGGGAGGCGCCGCTCTGGTTCGGGTCCTCGCCCATCGGCAGGCCGAATTTGCTCGCCAGGACGACGTCGTCGCGCCGGCCGCGGATCGCCGTACCGACGATCTCTTCGGACTCGCCGGCGGAGTAGACGTCGGCGGTGTCGATCAGGTTGATCCCCGCGTCGACGGCGCGGTGGATGATCCGGACCGAGTCCTCGTGGTCGGGGTTGCCCATCGCGCCGAACATCATCGCGCCGAGGGCCACGTCGCTGACCGAGATACCGGTGCCGCCGAGGGTTCTGCGATTCACGGGTGGTGCCTTTCTCGTGGTGGTCCTTTCATCAGAGCACCGCGCGGCGTCCGGGCGTGAGCGTCATCCTGGCGCCGGCTTGCGCGATCCTGTCAAAGTCGCTCCACTGGAGAGGTGGATCTGCTCGACGAGCTCAGGACTCTGATCATTCGGCATACGGCCGGCCAGCGCGGGCACAGCGTGCACCTGATCGACGGGGTCCAGGTCAGCCGGCGCGACGAACCGACCGAGCTGACCGCGGGCATCGCCCAGCCGTCGGTCGCGATCGTTGCCTCAGGCGTCAAGCTGACGTTGCTCAACGGCGTCCCCTACGAGTACGGCGTCGGCCAGTTCCTGGTCACCTCGCTGGATCTCCCGGTCGTCGGCCAGGCGTTGAAGGCGACGCCGGACGAACCGTTCGCCGTCGTCAGCCTGCGACTCGATCCGGTCGAGATCGCTCCGTTGCTGCTCGACACCCCCGAGCGGAAGCCGCAGTACGCCGGTCTCGTGGTGAGCGATGCGACACCTGACTTGCTCGATCCCGTCGTCCGGCTGTTGCGGATCGCCGGCCGCCCGGACGACGTACGGGTGCTTGCGCCGGGCATCCGGCGGGAGATCCTGTGGCGGCTGCTGACCGGTGAACAGGGCGGACTGGTCCGGCAGATCGGTCTGGCCGATGGAATGCTGGCGCACATCTCTCGAGCGATCAGCTGGATCCGCCGCCACCACAACGAACCTCTTCTGGTCGCGGACCTCGCCGAACTGGCCGGCATGAGCCCGTCGACGTTCCACCGGCATTTCCGCGCGGCGACCTCGATGACACCGATCCAGTTCCAGAAACAGATCCGTCTGCAGGAGGCCAGGGTCCTGCTCCGCACGCAGTCCCTCACCGCGGCAGAGGTCGGCTTCCAGGTCGGCTACACCAGCTCCGCCCACTTCACCCGGACCTACCATCAGGCGTTCGGCCGGACACCGGGCGAGGACCGGAGCGCCTGAGCAGCAACTGGCCCACGTCGAGATAGCCGGAAGCGAACCCGGCCTCACTGTAGGCCAGATAGAACTCCCACGTACGCCGGAAGCTCTCGTCGAACCCCTGCGCGCGGATGACCGGCCAGTTCGCGGTGAACTGCCGCCGCCAGCGGCGCAGCGTCTCGGCATAGTCCGGACCGAACCGATGATCGGCCTGCACCACCAGCTTGGTGTGGCGGGCCAGCGTCTCGTCGATCGCGGTCCGGGACGGGATCAGGCCGCCCGGGAAGATGTACTTCTGGATCCAGCTGTACGAGTTCCGGGTCGCGAGCATCCGGTCGTGGTCCATCAGAATCGCCTGCAGTGCAACGGATCCGCCGGGTGCCAGCAGCCGGTCGAGCGTGCCGAAGTACTCCGGCCAGAACTCCTCGCCGACGGCCTCGATCATCTCCACGCTGACGATCACGTCGTACGAACCGGTGACCGCGCGATAGTCCTGCAACCGCAGGTCGACGCGATCGCTCAGCCCGGCGTCGGCGACCCGCTCGCGCGCAAGTGTCAGCTGCTCGCTGGACAACGTGATGCCGGTGACGTGGGCGCCACGGCGTGCGGCGGCGATCGCGAGCGTGCCCCAGCCGATGCCGATCTCGAGCACCTGACTGCCTCGCCGGACCCCGGCCAGATCGAGGATGCGCTCCACCTTGCGCGTCTGGGCGTCCTCCAGGGACTGCCCGGCGCTCTCGAACATGGCTGAGCTGTACGACATCCCGGGGTCCAGGAAGGCCGCGAACAAGGCGTTGCTGAGGTCGTAGTGCGCCCTGATGTTGCTGCGGGCACCATTCGGGGTGTTGCGCAGCCGATCGGGGACGCGCTGCTCGACCAGCCGACGGAAGCGCTGCATCCAGTGCGGCACGAGCTGAGCGAGCTGCGCGGCGAACGGGGTGAGCAGTTCGCCGAGGTCCGTGCCGTCGGCGGCTGTCCAGTCGCCTGCCGTATAGGCCTCGCCGAGACCGATCTTCGGGTTGTGCGCGAGCCGCTCGAACATCGCGTCAGGCCGGGCGATCCGCAGCGTCGGCGCGTCCGGGCCACCGCCGCCGCGGACGGAACCGTCCGGGTAGACCGCACGGACCGGCACGCGGTCGAGCACGCGGTCGACGATCATCCGGGCAGCGCGGCCACGCAAGGTCTTCCGCGTCTTCCGCTTCACGACCGGCAGGCGTCGCGCCCACAGGTACAAGCCGTGCACCCGGATCAGTGCCGACACCCGCTGCGGCATGAGTGGCATCCGTACGGCGGCCGCGAGCACCGCGCGGCGAGTGGCCGGTCGCGGTACGCCTTCGAAGCTCGCACCGAAGACCGTGTGGTGGCCGCGGGACAGACTGACCTGGACCCGCACCCGGCTGCGATCGAGCTCGAACCGGAGTCGGTAGTCGCCGGACACGTCGTTGAACGGCGAGACGTAGAACTTCTTCGCAGTCTCGGCATTGCCGTGCGCATCCGGCGTGAGCAGGTACGTGTGCCGTTCGCCGTACGTGTTGTGTACCTCGGCGACGACGTATGGGCTGTCGATGCACCAGAACACGGTGATCGGGTCGAAGACGTGGCCAAGTACGCGGGCGTTGGACAGCATCACGATCCGGCCGTCGTACTCGATGCCCTGCTCGGCCAGGTACCGGCGTACACCGGCTTTGATCGTCGGACCGTCGCCGCCCAGATGATCGCGTACGTCGAACCCGCCGAACGGCCGCAGGTACCAGGGCAGGCGCGGCAGGTCGTCGAGGTCGACGAGCCATTGGTAGACCCGGTGCCGGAACGCGTGCCGGATCGGGATCGACCGGGCGTGCCGGACGAAGCCGGTGACGACCGCCGGAAGGGTGGGGAACTCACCGACGACCGTCACCAGCGCACCCCGAAGGACTCCGCCGCCGCGACCCCGGCGCGACAGCCGTCCTCATGGAAGCCCCAGCCGTGATACGCCCCCGCGAATGCGACCCGGCCGGTGTTCAACTCCGCCAGCCGGCTCTGCGCGGCCACCGCCGTCGGGGTGTAGATCGGGTGCTCGTACTCCATCCGCGCGATCACCTTCGCCGGATCGACCGCCTCGGCACCGTTCAGCGTGACCAGGTATGTCTCCTCGGTCTCGAGGCCCTGCAACCGATTCATCCAGTACGTCGTGAGCGGCGCGTCGTCGCGGACGACGTAGTTCCAGCAGGCGCGGGCGTTCTTCGTTGCAGGTAGCAACGATGAGTCGGTGTGCAGGACGGTCTCGTTCCGGCTGTACTCGAACTGTCCGAGCACCGCCTTCTCCGCAGGCGTCGCGTCCGTGAGCAGGTCGAGCGCCTGATCGGCATGCGTCGCCAGCACGACCCGGTCGAAGTCCCTTGTGTTGCCGTTGGCAACGGTTGCCGTCACGCCGTCGGGGTGGCGATGTACAGCCTGGACAGGAAGTCCGGTCCGGATCGCATCCAGCCGCGCGGCGAGGGCATCGACGTACTGCCGGGAGCCGCCGGTGACGGTCAGCCACTGCGGCGAGCCGCTCACCGAGAGCATCCCGTGGTGGTCGAGGAACCGGAACAGGTACCGCGCCGGGTAGCTGAGGGCCGAGCCGCCGCCGCAGGACCAGACGCAGGAGACGACGGGGACGGCGTACAAGCGGATGAAGGCCGGGCTGAAACGCTCTGCCTCGAGGAACTCGCCGAAGGTCGCGAGATCGTCGTCGCCGGTCCGCTCGACGTAGGCGGCGGCGCTGCGGTGGAAGCGGCGTACCTCGGTCAGCAGGCGGAGGAAGCGTGGGTCCGACAGGCGGCGGCTCTGGGCGAAGACGCCGGTCAGCCCGCGACCGCCGGCGAACTCCAGGCCGGTGGCCGGGTCGCTGATGCTCATGCTCATCTCGGTCGGTCGCGTCAGTACGCCGAGCTCCGCGAACAGCCGGCGGAGCAGGGGATAGGTACGGGCGTTGTGCACGATGAAGCCGGTGTCGATCGAAAGCGGGCGGCCGGCGGGGTCGGTGACGTCGTGGGTGTGGGCGTGCCCGCCCAGCCGCGGTTCGGCTTCGAACAGCGTCACGTCGTACCCAGGGGTCAGTAGATACGCGGCGGTCAGGCCGGACACTCCGGCGCCGACCACGGCCACGGTCTCTCGCATCGGCGGTACCTCACATCTTTGTCTAAGGTTTGTCTAGAGATTAGGCAGGTCGCCTCGGACTTGTCAAAGGACTGTCTAGAGTTTGTATAGTGTCCTTGTGGAGACTTCGGTGCCCGGCGGTCTGCGGATCGGTGCGTTGAGCAAGCGCGCCGGCGTCAGTGAGCACGTCCTCCGTGCCTGGGAGACCAGGTACGGGCTGCTGTCGCCGACCCGTTCGGCCGGCGGCTACCGGCTGTACTCGGAGAGCGACGTACGCCGGGTGCAGCGCATGCGGGCCTTCCTCGCCCAGGGACTGTCCGCGGCCGAGGCGGCGCGCGCCGTGCTGGCCGAACGCTCGACCTTGGCTGCCGACCCGGTCTCCGTACGCAAGGCCGAGGCCGGCGGCGTAGCCAACCTGAGAGCGGCGCTGGACGAGTTGGACGAGCGGGCGGCGCACCACGTGCTGGACGAACTGTTCGGCGCGCTGACCATCGAGGCTGTCATCCGGGACGTGCTGATTCCTTACCTGCACGACCTGGGTGACCGATGGGGCCGGGGAGAGGTGAGCGTCGGGCAGGAGCACTTCGCCAGCAACCTGATCCGGTCCCGGCTCGCGGGCCTGGCTCCTGGGTGGGGTGGGGGCCAGGGTCCGCGGGCGCTACTGGCGTGTCCGCCCGGTGAGCTACACGACATCGCTCTGCTGTCCTTCGGACTGGTACTGCGGCGGTCCGGCTGGCGGGTGATCTACCTCGGTGCGGATTCGCCGATGGCCGATGTGGAACACGCCGCCACGGTGCTCGGACCTGAGCTGGTGATGCTGTCCGCGTCCGACTCCGCACGCTTCGACTCTGTCCACCCCCAACTCGTCCGGCTGGCGCAAACCACGTCCCTTGCGCTGGCCGGACCAGGCGCCTCCTCCGAGCTTGCGGCTGCCGTCGGTGCGCAGTACGTCGACGGCGACCCGGTGACCGCTGCCGAGCAATGGACCAACCGATGAGCCGGGTTCTCGTGACCGGAGCGACCGGCTACATCGGCGGCCGGCTGGTGCCGGAGCTGCTCGCCGCGGGGTACGACGTCCGCGTTCTGGCCCGGAATCCGCAGCGGCTCGACGGGCGTCCGTGGCGGAGCCGGATCGACGTGGTCGAGGGTGATGCCTCCGACCCGGCCGTGCTGACCAGGGCACTGGACTGCGTCGACGTCGCGTACTACCTGATCCACTCGATGGGCACCGGCCGGCGGTTCGAGGAGCGCGACCGGCGTACGGCGCTGGCGTTCGGCGCGGCCAGCCGCGAGTCCGGTGTCGGGCGGATCGTGTACTTGGGCGGTCTGCACCCCGAGGGCGAGGAGTTGTCGCCGCATCTGGGCTCTCGCCGTGAGGTGGGAGAGATCCTCCTGGCCAGCGGCGTACCGACGACAGTGCTGCAGGCGGCGGTGATCATCGGCTCCGGGTCCGCCTCGTTCGAGATGCTGCGCTACCTGACCGAGCGGCTGCCGGTGATGGTGACGCCGCGCTGGCTGGACACGCGGATCCAGCCGATCGCGGTTCGCGACGTACTGCACTACCTCGTCGGATCCGCCCGGATGCCGATCGAGGTGAACCAGGGCTTCGACATCGGTGGACCGGACGTGCTGACGTACCGCGCGATGATGCAGCGGTACGCCGCCGTTGCGGGCCTGCGTCCGCGCCGGATCAGGACGGTGCCGTTGCTGACTCCCAGCCTGTCCAGTCATTGGGTCGGTCTGGTCACGCCGGTGCCTAGTGGCATCGCACGGCCGCTGGTCGACAGCCTGGTGCACGAGGTCGTCTGCAAGAACCACGACATCGACAAGTACGTCGAGCCGCGTCCGTCCGGCGGGATCGGGTTCGACCGCGCGGTCGCGCTCGCACTGAAGAAGGTGCACGACCTGGACGTCAGTACGTCGTGGGCGTCCGCTTCGACACTCGGTGCGCCGAGCGATCCGTTGCCGAGCGACCCGGACTGGTCGGGCGGCTCGCTGTACGTCGACGAACGCGACTGTGCGGTCGATGCGTCACCGGAGCGGCTCTGGAAGGTCATCGAGGGCATCGGGGGTCGCCGCGGCTGGTACTCGTGGCGCCTGGGCTGGTGGACCCGCGGACTGCTCGACCGGATCGTCGGTGGGCCCGGGCTGCGGCGCGGCCGGTTGCACCCGGACACGTTGTCGGTCGGCGATCCGCTCGACTGGTGGCGGGTCGAGACGCTCGAGCGCGGCCGGTTGCTGCGGCTGCGCGCCGAGATGCGGTTGCCGGGGGAGGCCTGGCTCGAGCTGCGGGCCGGGACCGACGAACACGGACGCACGCTGTTCCGGCAGCGCGCGCTGTTCCATCCCCGGGGTCTGCTCGGGGAGCTGTACTGGGCGGCCATCCGGCCGTTCCACGACGTCGTCTTCGGCGGCATGCAGCGCAACATCGCGCACGCCGCCGAACGAGCCGAGGAGGCCCGATGATCGTCATCGAACGTGAAGTGGTCGTCGCAGCCGATCCCGGGCGGGTCTTCGACTACCTCGCCGACTTCCGCAGTACGGAGGAATGGGATCCCGGCACGGTCCGGACCGTGCTGCTGCAGGGCGACGGCGGAATCGGTACGACGTACCGCAACACCTCACGCTTCGCCGGCCGGGAGACCGAGCTGATCTACGAGGTCGTGGAACGCATTCGGCCGGATCGCATCGTTCTGCGGGGTGAGAACCGCACAGTCGTTGCCCACGACACCATGTCGTTCAGCACCGATGCGCACCTCACCCGGGTCACCTATCGCGCCGAGTTCCAGCTCAAAGGCCTGGCCCGGTTGGCGGAACCCTTCTTCCGCAAGCCGTTCGACCGGCTCGGTGAGGAAGCCGAGCAGGGGCTGCGCGACGCTTTGGGGAAGCTGGCGGCATGAGCATGCTGGATACGCTCCTGGACCGGACGGTCATCCCTGGCTACAGCAAGCTGGGCTATCGGCTCCGCAGGCGGAACTGGCCCGACAACGACCCCGCACGCGACGCCCTGCAAGGCAAGACTGTCGTGGTCACCGGTGCGCGCAGCGGGCTGGGCAAAGCCACCGCATCCGGACTCGCCGGGCTGGGCGCCACCGTCCACCTCGTGGTCCGCGACGCCGGCAAGGCTGCCGGTGCGGTCGCGGATCTGCGCGGTGAGGTCCCCGACGCCAGGTTTGTGGTCGACGAGTGCGACATCTCCGACCTGGACGCCGTACGCCGCTATGCCGGCGGACTGAGCGAGCCGATCCACGCGCTGATCCACAACGCCGGCGTCATGCCGCCGAAGCGCACCGAATCACCCCAGGGCCACGAGCTGACGCTGGCCACCCACGTGCTCGGTCCGCTCCTGCTGACAGAGCTCTTGAAACCCCTGCTGGTGAACGGCCGCGTCGTCTTCGTCGCATCCGGAGGCATGTACACGCAGCAGCTGCCGACCGACGATCCGGAGTACCGCCACGGCACCTACCGAGGTGCGACCGCCTATGCGCGGTCCAAACGCATCCAGGTAGCACTGACCCCACTCCTGGCCACCGAGCTGGCCCCCACCTTCGTAGCCACCATGCACCCCGGCTGGTCCGAAACCCCAGGCCTGACGGATTCCCTCCCAGGCTTCACCCGCCTGACGAAGCACCTGCTGCGAACACCAGCCGAAGGAGCCGACACCACCATCTGGCTGGCAGCCACCGAACCAAAACCCCCCACAGGCCAGTTCTGGCACGACCGCGAACCCCGCCCCACCCACTACCTCACCCGAACCCAGGAATCCGACGGCGACCGCCGCAAGATCTGGGCTTACTGCCGAGCAGCCGCAGGCATCCAGCCTGAAGCTGGGTGACTGCCGCCAGCCACGAGACCAACCATTCCGCAGGCGCAGACGCCGGACATACGGGGGGTCCGGGGGGCGAAGCCCCTCCGGCCGGGGTGTGGGGGCTTGGCCCCCACAAAACACAACGGCCGATCCAGGTTCGCGCTCTCCGCGAACACAGATCGGCCAGATCGGTCGCGCCCCCGGCAGGATTCGAACCTGCGCACCCGCCTCCGGAGGGCGGTGCTCTATCCCCTGAGCTACGGGGGCTCAGGAACGTGCAGAACAGTAGCAGGAAGTTCGCTCAAATCCCGAATCAGGCCCGCCGTGTCCGGGGCCGGGCCGATCGTCGTACGGGGGAGCCCTGAGCGGACCCTGGAAGGCGGGTGCGGCGGGATCGGATCGGGCATGGGCACCGTCATAGTGGTCGTAAGGCACAACAGTGGAAAGGAACGCTACTCATGGCTAGCTCTCTGGTCCGCCCGTCAAATGATCGCTGGATCGGCGGTGTCTGTTCCGGACTCGCTCGCCGGTTTGGTATCTCGTCCAACACGATGCGCCTGATCTTCGTGGTCAGCTGCCTCCTGCCCGGCCCGCAGTTCCTGATCTACATCGTCCTGTGGATCCTGATGCCCTCGGAGCGCTGACCCTCCGGCAACCCACGCCGCGCCGCATGGCAACCTGCTCTGCATGAGAGCAGGCAGCTGGCGAACGGCCGTAACGGCAGCCGTCCTGCTGCTCACGAGCAGCGTGGTGGGCGGCTGCCAGGTCGGTCCCGCGCCGCCGGCCGCCGCCGTACTGCGTACTGGCGCACCGCCCTGGGATGCCCCGCGGGATGCGGTCTCGTACATCGACAAGGCGGGCTTCGAACGCCTCCCACTCGACTTCTCCGGCCCCGCGCCGTACACCGTGCACATCGCGGTCAGCGTGGACGGCAAACCGGTCCAGGTCCCGGCCGGCATCGGCATCGACAAGCTCCGCGCCGAGCAGGCCGCCGTACACACCCACACCACCGACGGCCTGGTCTGGGTCGAGGCCAAAACCACCTCCGACCACCCCACCCTCGCCCAGTTCTTCACCCTCTGGGGCATCAGGTACGACGCCACCTGCCTCGCCGACGCCTGCAAGAGCCTCAAGATCACGCTCAACGGCACACCCGCCCCCTGGGACACCGCACTGACTCCGAAAGCGAAGATCACCATCACAGTGCGTCACTGAAATGCAATCATTCGTCGCCTCTTCTGCTAGCATCGGGTGCAGAGGAGGTGATCGATGATGGCAGCGATCACGGTGCGAAATCTGGATGATCACATCAAACAGCGGCTGCGGGTCCGAGCCGCACGGCACGGACGGTCGATGGAGGCCGAGGTGCGAGCCATCCTCGTCGATGCCGTCGGCGAAGACGAGCCCAAGAATCTTCTGATGGCACTGCACGAGCGGTTCGCCGAGCTCGGCGGCGTCGATCTCGACATTCCGCCGCGGAACAGCGCCCCGAGGATCGTGGAATTCGACTGATGATCGTGTTCGACACCAACGTCGTCTCAGAACTGATGAAGGCGACGCCGGATGAGGCGGTGCTGAGCTGGGCCTTGGCGCACAAGGAATACGGCATGTACACGACCGCAATCACTGTGGCCGAGATCCGGCTGGGAATCGAGCAGATGCCGGACGGCCGGCGGAAGACGCGGATGGCGGAGGCCGCGGGCGAGGCCTTCACGGCGTTCTCCGCCACCGTCCTGCCGTTCGACGTCGTAGCCGCTGTGCTCTATCCGCAGGTGGTCGTCGGCCGGTTCAGAGCCGGGTTGCCGATTGACGACGCGGACGCGAAGATCGCCGCGATCTGCCGGATTGTGGATGCGACCTTGGCGACGCGGAACACCGAGGACTTCGCCGGGACCGGCATCCGGCTCGTCAACCCTTGGGAGTAGTCCGAGCTGCCGAGCACTGCCCGGTTTCGTTCGGGGCACCGGGTCGCTGTGAGGGTGTTGAGTGTGCGGTGGATCGGTGTGGCGACGCGGGACTACCAGGAGATGTTCGAGTTCCTCCGCGGCGTGCTGGGGCTCGACCTGGTGTTCGCGGAGGAGACGACCGCCGAGTTCTCGACGGCCGAAGGCGACACCGTGCAGATCATGGCTCCCGGCGACCGGTTCTTCGGGTTCTTCGACGAGTACGCGGGTGGGCCGGTGCCGCTCTTCGAGGTTGACGATGTGCACGCTGCCACCGAGGAGCTCCGGCGGCGCGGGATCGAGCTGGTGGGGCCGCCGGGGGCGGACGAGAAGTGGGAGTGGATCAACGTCCGGGCGCCGGACGGGAACCTGTACGAGCTCGCCGGCCGGCGCTGATCGCGTACCGGGCTGTGGATAGCGAGTCAAGGGTTTGGGCGCAGGCCCATTAGGCTGAGGCGGTGACTCCGGAACAGCTCGCTGAGAAGATCCTGCAGGCCCTGGCCGCGCTCGCCGACGACGGCGCCATCACCGTCGAGGGCGGGCTGCCGCGCGAGCTGAAGGTCGAGCGCCCCAAGAACCCCGAGCACGGGGACTACGCCACCAACGTCGCGATGCAGCTCGGCAAGCGTGCCGGGATGAATCCGCGGCAGTTCGCCGAGCTGCTCGCCGCCCGGCTCCGCGACGACGAGGCGATCACCGCGGTGGACATCGCCGGACCGGGGTTCATCAACCTCCGGGTCGCTGCCGACGCCCAGGGCAAGGTCGCGCAGGCGATCCTCGACGCGGGCCCGACGTACGGCACGGGCGACAGCCTGCAGGGCCGCACGATCAACGTCGAGTTCATCTCGGCCAACCCGACCGGCCCGCTGCACCTCGGCCACACCCGCTGGGCTGCCGTCGGTGACGCGCTCGCCCGGGTGCTGTCCGCCGCGGGCGCGAGCGTGACCCGCGAGTTCTACATCAACGACCGCGGCAACCAGATGGACAAGTTCGGCGCCAGCCTGCAGGCGGCCGCGCACGGGCAGCCGATCCCCGAGGACGGCTACCACGGGGAGTACATCCTCGACCTGGCCAAGCAGATCGTCGCCGAGGTGCCCGGGATCACCGAACTGCCGGACGACGAGCAGCTGATCGCGTTCCGCGAGGCGGGGTACGAGCGCCAGCTCAAGGAGCAGCAGTCCCAGCTCGAGCACTTCCGGACCAAGTTCGACGTGTGGTTCTCCGAGCGCAGCCTGCACGAGCAGGACGGCGTCGGCCACGCGATCCAGAAGCTCCGCGAGCAAGGCCATCTGTACGACGCGGACGACGCGTTGTGGATGCGGACCACGGACTTCGCCGACGACAAGGACCGCGTGCTGATCCGCTCGAACGGCGAGCCGACGTACTTCGCCTCCGACGCGGCCTACTACGTGAACAAGCGCGAGCGCGGTTTCGAGACCTGCGTCTACATGCTCGGCGCGGACCACCACGGCTACGTGAACCGGCTGAAGGCGATCGCGGCCTGCGCCGGCGACGACCCCGAGCACAACATCGAGATCCTGATCGGCCAGCTGGTGAAGATCCTCAAGGGCGGCGAGGAGATGAAGCTGTCCAAGCGGGCCGGCACGATCGTCACGCTCGCCGAGCTGGTCGAGGAGGGCGGCGTCGACGCCCTGCGCTACACGCTCTGCCGCTACCCGACCGACTCGCCGCTGACCCTGGACATCGAGGAGATGACCCGCCAGGCCAGCGAGAACCCGGTGTACTACGTGCAGTACGCGCACGCCAGGCTGGCCTCGATCCTGCGCAACGCGGACGAGCTCGGCATCAAGCTGGACGAGTTCGACCCGGGCCTGCTCAGCCACGAGCGCGAGGGCGACCTGCTCCGCGCGCTGGCCGAGTTCCCGCGCGTCGTCGCGACTGCTGCCGAGCTGCGCGAACCGCACCGAATCGCGCGGTACCTGGAAGACACGGCGTCGGCGTTCCACAAGTTCTACGACAGCTGCCGCGTGCTGCCGCGCGGCGACGAGGAGGTCGAGCCGGTGCACAAGGCTCGCCTGACCCTGGTCTCCGCGACCCGGACCGTGTTCGCCAACGGGCTCGACCTGCTCGGCGTCTCCGCACCGGAGCGGATGTGAGGGCGCACGAGGCGGGCGCGCTGCACGCCGACATCGGCCACCGGGCTCCACCGTGGCTGCGCGCGCCGCGGGACCCCAACGACCTGGTCACCTCGCTCTGGTCGATGTCGGCCAAGAAGACGGCCGAGGGCTCGCTGGTCGTCGGCGGCGTCGACGTCCGCGACCTGGTCGCCGAGCACGGCAGCCCGGCCTTCGTCCTGGACGAGGACGACTTCCGGGCCCGCGCCCGTGCCTTCAAGACGGCGTTCAAGGACTTCGACGTCTACTACGCCGGCAAGGCGTTCCTGTGTACGACGGTCGTCCGCTGGGTGATGGAAGAGGGCCTGAACCTCGACATCTGCAGCGGGGGAGAGCTTGCCGTCGCGCTTCGGGCCGGTGCCGACCCGAAGCGGTTGGGCTTCCACGGCAACAACAAGTCCGAGTCCGAGCTGGCTCGCGCGCTGGACGCCGGCGTCGGGCGGATCATCGTCGACTCGCAGTACGAGATCTCCCGGCTGATCGAGCTGGCGGGGGAGCGCAACGTCGTCGCGCCGGTGATGATCCGGGTGACGGCGGGCGTCGAGGCACACACCCACGAGTACATCGCGACCGCGCACGAGGACCAGAAGTTCGGCTTCTCGATCACGTCCGGCGCGGCCTTCGAAGCCGTTGCCCGGGTCAACGAAGCGCCGGAGCTCGAGCTGCTCGGCCTGCACTCGCACATCGGTTCGCAGATCTTCGACTCGTCGGGGTTCGAGGTGGCCGCGAAGCGCGTGATCGCCTTGCACGCAAGGGTTTCCGACGAGCTCGGCGTGGACATGCCGGAGCTCGATCTCGGCGGCGGGTTCGGGATCGCGTACACGACGCAGGACGACCCGTCCGACCCCGCGCAGCTCGCGACCGAGATGGGCAAGATCGTCGAGCACGAGTGCCGCGCCTTCGAGGTCGACATCCCCAAGGTGTCGATCGAGCCGGGACGCGCGATCGTCGGTCCGGCCATGTGCACGGTGTACTCCGTCGGCACGGTCAAGGAGGTCGAGCTCGACGCCGGCGCTATGCGGACGTATGTGTCCGTGGACGGCGGCATGAGCGACAACATCCGCGCCGCGCTGTACGACGCCGACTACTCCTGCACGCTGGCCAACCGCTACTCCGACACCGAGCCGACACTCGCCCGCGTGGTCGGGAAGCACTGCGAGGCCGGCGACATCGTCGTGAAGGACGAGTTCCTGCCCGCCGATGTCCAGCCCGGTGACCTGATCGCCGTCCCGGGGACCGGCGCGTACTGCCGCTCGATGGCGAGCAACTACAACCACGTGCCGCGGCCGCCGGTGATCGCGGTGAAGGACGGCCGAACGCGGGTCGTCGTACGCCGTGAGACCGAAGACGACCTGCTTCGCCTTGATATGGGGACCGCTGAATGATCGAGACCGCGAACGACAACAAACCTCTCAAGGTAGGCCTGCTCGGTTGCGGAGTGGTCGGCACCGAGGTGGTGCGGATCCTGACCGAGCAGGCGGACCATCTCGCGGCCCGCGTCGGCGCCCGCCTGGAGATCGCGGGCATCGCCGTACGCCGCCCCGGCCGCGCCCGCGACATCGCGGTCGACCCGGCGCTGATCACGACCGACGCCCAGGCGCTGGTGTCGCGCGGCGATCTGGATCTGGTGATCGAGGTGATCGGCGGTCTCGAGCCCGCCCGGAGCCTGATCCTGACCGCGCTCGAGCACGGCGCCTCCGTCGTCACGGCGAACAAGGCGCTGCTCGCGGAGGACGGCCCGACGCTGTTCGCGGCCGCGGAGAAGTACGAGCGCGACCTGTACTTCGAGGCCGCCGTCGCCGGCGCGATCCCGATCCTGCGGCCGCTGCGCGAGTCGCTCGCCGGCGACGACGTGATCCGGGTGATGGGCATCGTCAACGGCACCACGAACTACATCCTCGACAAGATGGACACCACCGGCGCCGGCTTCGACGAGGCGCTCGAGGAGGCCCAGGCCCTCGGGTACGCGGAGGCCGACCCGACCGCGGACATCGAGGGATTCGACGCCGCCGCGAAGGCAGCGCTCCTGGCCAGCCTGGCGTTCCACACCCGCGTCTCGATCGCCGACGTACACCGCGAGGGCATCACCGAGGTCAGCGCGACCGACATCGCATCGGCCCGCGAGATGGGCTGCGTGGTCAAGTCGCTGGCGATCTGCGAGCTCGACGAGACGACCGACTCGGTCAGCGCCCGCGTGTATCCGGCGATGATCCCGCTCACGCATCCGTTGGCCAGTGTCCGGGACGCGTACAACGCGGTTTTCGTGGAAAGCAAAGCAGCCGGGCGGCTGATGTTCTATGGTCGTGGTGCCGGCGGCGCCCCGACGGCCAGTGCAGTCCTCGGGGATCTGGTGTCCGCCGCGCGCAACCGGCTCAAGGGCGTGCCGGGTGTCGGCGAGTCGTCGTACACCCAGCGGTCCGTGCGGCCGATGGGCGACGCGATGACCCGCTACCACGTGTCGCTGGATGTGGCCGACAAGGCCGGTGTGCTGGCGGCGGTGGCCCAGGCGTTCGCCGAGCACGACGTGTCGATCCAGACCGTCCGCCAGGAAGGCCGGGGCAGTGACGCGGAGCTGGTTGTGGTCACTCACACCGCGACCGACGCCGCGTTGGCCGCGACCGTGGACGCCTTGCGCGACATGGACATCGTTCGGGAAGTCAGCAGTGTGATGCGGGTGGAAGGCGAGTAGAACTATGGCTCACCAGTGGCAGGGCGTGATCGAGGAGTACCGATACCGGCTTCCTGTGTCGGCGGACACGCCGGTCGTCACGCTCGGCGAGGGCGGTACGCCGCTGGTGGCCGCGCAGTGGCTGAGCGAGCAGACCGGCTGCGAGGTCTGGCTGAAGGTCGAGGGCAACAACCCGACCGGCTCGTTCAAGGACCGCGGCATGACCGTGGCGATCTCGCTCGCCGCGCAGGCAGGTGACAAGGCGGTTGTGTGCGCCTCGACCGGCAACACCTCGGCCTCGGCCGCGGCGTACGCCGTGCGCGCCGGGATGGTCCCGCTGGTGCTGATCCCGGCCGGCCGGATCGCGAAGGGCAAGCTCGCGCAGGCGGTCGTGCACGGCGCCAAGCTGGTGCAGATCGACGGCGGCTTCGACGACTGCCTGCGGATCGTCCGTGAACTGGGCAAGCACTACCCGGTCGCCCTGGTGAACTCGGTCAACCCGGTCCGCCTGGAAGGGCAGAAGACCGCGGCGTTCGAGGTGTGCGACGCGCTCGGCGACGCGCCCGATCTGCACCTGCTTCCGGTCGGCAACGCGGGCAACATCGCGGCCTACTGGAAGGGATATCAGGAGTACGCAAAGGACAAGCTCGCCACCCGGACCCCGCAGATGTGGGGGTTCCAGGCCGAGGGCGCAGCGCCGATCGTGCGCGGCGCGATCGTCGAGAAGCCCGAGACCGCGGCCACCGCGATCCGGGTCGGCAACCCGGCGTCGTGGACGCTGGCCGAGGCCGCGCGGGACGAGTCGGGCGGCCGGATCGAGATGATCACCGACGAGATGATCCTGAACGCGCAGCGTGAGCTGGCCGCTCGTGAGGGCGTGTTCGTGGAGCCGGCTTCGGCCGCTGGGATCGCCGGTCTGCTCCACGCCAAGGCGCAGGGCTGGCTGCCCGGTGGCTCGACCATCGCCATTACGGTGACAGGCCATGGCCTGAAGGACATCGACACGGCCCTCGACCACGTGAGCATGGACGAGTCGCCGGTCACCGCGGCCGACACCGACGCGGTAGCCCGCGTCGCCGGCCTGGCATGAGCGCGGCCGTGCCGCCCTCGACCGCCGACCGGCCCGCCGCCGAATCGTCGGCAGGTTCCGCCGCCGCGCAGTCCACGGGCGGTGCGCAACGCCGGCCGTGTGACCAGGTGCGGGTGCGGGTTCCGGCGACGAGCGCGAACCTCGGCCCGGGATTCGACGCGTTCGGCCTCGCGCTGACGTTGTACGACGACTTGGTCGTCACGCCCGGCGGGTCCGGCGTGACTGTCCAGGTGAGCGGCTGCGGCGAGGGCGAAGTGCCGCTGGACGAGACCCATCTCGTGGTGCAGTCGATCCGGGCCGGCCTCGAGGCGCTCGGTGCAGCGGTGCCCGGGTTCACGTTGCGCTGCGAGAACCGGATCCCGCACGGTCGCGGGCTCGGTTCGTCGTCCGCGGCGATCGTCGGCGGCCTCGCGGCGGCGTACGCGTTGGCGGGGGAGCCGGTCGATCGCGAGCGTCTCGTCGTACTCGCGAACGAGCTCGAAGGGCACCCGGACAACGTCGCGGCCGCAGCCCTTGGCGGGTTCACGATCGCTTGGACAGAAGGAGCAGAGCCAACCGAGGGGCGTGGCCGCGCGGTTCGTCTGGAACCGGCGGACGGACTGGCTGCGGTTGCTTATGTACCTGACAATCGCGTGCTGACCAAAGAGGCGCGCGGACTGCTGCCGGGCGTTGTTTCCCACACCGACGCGGCGGCGAACGCGGGCAAAGCCGCATTGCTCGTCGCGGCGATGACCGGCCGGCCGGAATTGCTGTTGACCGCGACCGAGGACCGGCTGCATCAGGAGTACCGCGAGCCGGCGATGCCCGAGAGCCTTGCGCTGGTGCACAAACTGCGCGGTAGCGGGCTGGCCGCGATCGTCAGCGGAGCCGGCCCGACGGTCGCCGTACTGGGTATTCAGGACGGTAAAGGCGCAGGTCACGGCAATCTTTTCGGCGGAACTCCGGAGCCGCCGGACGGCTGGACGAAGTACGAGCTGGAGATTGATCCAGTCGGCGTACAGGTCTGGTCCATGGAAGCCGGCTGAAACGGGGAATCCTGAGCTGCTGACACGCGTTGTACAGACCGAGTCAACCGGACGACCCGTAGTGGTGCTAGTCTCGACTCACCCGATCCCCTCCAGGTGATCGGTGAACTCTCGTCACGATCCGGGCTGTGCTCCCGGCACCCTGTGTTGTGTGGCGACCCTCCTGTGGATGTGACCTTGCGCCGCCTGCGTCGGAGAAGTCCGGGGGGACTCAGATCGAGCGAGAGCCTCTTGTACCCCGCGTGCCCGTTGTGCGGTCGTGGGTGGAATGAAATTGGTCGATGAGCCGTGCAGGCCTTCGACGATCCGTGTGGGAAGGACCTCACGTGACAGAAACTGTTGAAGCCTCCAGCGCAGGAGACGCCGCGGCTACCACCGCGCCGCGTCGCCGCAAAGCTGGTGGCGGCCTCGAGGGCATGCTGCTCCCCGAGCTCAAGCAGCTCGCCGGGACGCTCGGCATCAAGGGCACCGGCGCACTGCGCAAGGGCCAGCTGATCGAGGCGATCAAGGCCGCTCAGGCCGGTGGTTCCACCGCCGGCGGCGGCTCGACCGGTGGCTCCCGGGCGAAGGCGACGCAGCCGACGCTGGACGAGGCCGCCGAGTCCTCCGCGTCCTCAGCGCCCGCGGCGAAGACCGCTGAGGCGCCGGCCAAGCGCGAGGGCGGCAGCCGCCGGACCCGAGCCGCGGCCCAGAAAGAGACGCCGCAAGACACTCCGAAGGACGAATCGGCGCGGAACGGCGCCGCTCCCGAGGTGACCGCTCCGGCCGCCGCGACCGTCACCGCCTCGGCTCCGGCCGAGGCGCCGGCCGCCGGGCACGCCGGGCACGCCGGGACCGCCGCTCAGAACGGCGCCTCCGAGCGGGTCGAGACCCGTGACGACGAGCGCGCCGACGACCGCGGCGACAATCAGAGCCGCAACCGCAACCGGGACGGCCGCGACGGCAGCCAGAACCGGGACCGCAACCGCGACACCCAGAACCGGGACACCAACCGGGACGGTCAGCGCGACAGCCAGCGCGACGGTCAGGGCAACCGGGACGGCAACCGTGACGGCAACCGTGACGGCAACCGTGACGGCAACCGTGACGGCAACCGGGACCGGAACCGCGACACGAACCGCGATGGTCAGCGTGACAACCAGCGCGATGGCCAGCGTGATGGTCAGGGCGACAACCAGCGGAACCGCCAGGACGATCGCGGTGAGGAAGGCGACGGACGTCGTCGTCGCCGCCGCGGACGCGACCGGGACCGCAACCGCGACGGCCAGCCGGGCAACCGCGACGGTGGCCGGGACGGCGGGCGTGACGGCGGTCGCGACAGCAACCGCAACCGTGGTCGCGGCGAGCGGTTCGACGCCGAGCCGACGATCAGCGAGGACGACGTCCTCGTCCCGGCCGCGGGCATCCTCGACGTACTCGACAACTACGCGTTCGTCCGGACCAGTGGCTACCTGCCCGGCCCGAACGACGTGTACGTCGCGCTCTCGATGGTCAAGCGCTACGGCCTGCGCAAGGGCGACGCGATCACCGGTGCGGTGAAGCAGCCGCAGGAGGGCGAGCGCAAGGAGAAGTTCAACCCGCTGGTCCGGATCGACACCGTCAACGGCGCCGACCCGGAGATCGCCAAGCAGCGGCAGGACTTCAACAAGCTGACTCCGCTGTACGCGACCGAGCGGCTCCGGCTGGAGACCGAGCCGGGGATCCTGACCACCCGGATCGTCGACATCGTCAGCCCGATCGGCAAGGGCCAGCGCGGCCTGATCGTCTCGCCGCCCAAGGCCGGTAAGACGATGGTGCTCCAGGCGCTCGCGAACGCGATCACCACGAACAACCCCGAAGTGCACCTGATGGTCGTGCTGGTGGACGAGCGGCCCGAAGAGGTCACCGACATGCAGCGCACGGTCAAGGGTGAGGTCATCGCCTCGACGTTCGACCGGCCGGCCGACGACCACACCACGGTCGCGGAGCTGGCGATCGAGCGGGCGAAGCGGCTGGTCGAGCTCGGCCACGACGTCGTCGTCCTGCTCGACTCGATCACCCGGCTGGGCCGCGCGTACAACATCGCGGCGCCCGCCAGCGGCCGGATCCTGTCCGGCGGTGTGGACTCGTCCGCACTGTACCCGCCGAAGCGGTTCTTCGGTGCGGCCCGCAACATCGAGGACGGCGGCTCGCTGACCATCCTCGCGACCGCGCTGATCGAGACCGGCTCGAAGATGGACGAGGTGATCTTCGAGGAGTTCAAGGGCACCGGCAACATGGAGCTCCGGCTGCGCCGTGAGTTCGCCGACCGGCGGATCTTCCCGGCCATCGACGTCGTCGCCTCCGGCACCCGCCGCGAGGAGCTGCTGATGTCGAAGGACGAGACCCAGGTCGTCTGGAAGCTGCGCCGCGTGCTCTCGGCCCTCGACGGTCAGGCGGCGCTGGAACTGCTGATCGGCAAGCTCAAGGAGAGCAAGTCGAACATCGAGTTCCTGCTCCAGGTCAACAAGACCACGCCGTCGACCGGCGCCGGCCACAGCACCACCAACGGCGACTGACCACCCCGGCGCGGCTCACCCGCCGCGCCGGCCCAGTCCGTCTCAGGGGTCAACCCCTGAGCTTGCCGGTTGACACCCTGCATGCAGGTGGACGAACCGACCAGCTCGGGGGTTGACCCCTGAGACGTGCCGGGGCTGAGACGTGCCCGGGGCTGACTCTCGGCTGGCTGAGGATGTTCTCAGCCAGCTGAGAGAAGCTGAGAAAAGCTGTGCCCGGGGTTCATCTCGACCTAATCGAAGGTTTCTCCCCGGAGGAATGCTCCAACCCGTCAAGTAGTCACAGACTTCGGCGGGAGTTGGAATGCGCACACACTGGCGATTCACGGCGGTGGTCGGGATCGCGTTGGTCGCGGCCACCGGCGTCGCGGCGGCGAAGGTGCTGCCCGAGCGGCACGCAGGCCCGGCGCCGGACGGTTCGGCGGTCACGACGTACGGCTGGCGGGTCACACCGGCCGGGAACCAGACCAAGCTCGGTGAGAAGCCGTTCGGTGCGGTGCTCAGCCCCGACGGCAAGTACCTCGCGGTCAGCAACGACGGCACTCGGACCCAGAGCCTCTCGCTGGTCGAGGCCGCGAGCGGCAAGGTGCTCCAGAGCCTGCCGTACACGAGTCCGGAGGCGCTGTTCATCGGTCTCGCCTGGAGTCCGGACGGCACGAAGTTGTACGCGGCCGCGGGTGGCAACGACAAGATCCGGGTCTACTCGCTGGCTGATGGCCTGCTGACCGAGACCACCCCGATCACGCTGCCCAAGGGCTCGTTCCCGGCCGGCCTCACGACCAGCGCGGACGGCTCCAAGCTCTACGTGGCCGACAACGGCAGCGGTGGTCTGGCAGCAGTCGACACCGCGACGGGCAAGGTGCTCGGTACGGTCGCCACCGGCGCGAACCCGTTCACGGTCGGGCTGACCGGCGACGGAGAGACGGCGTACGTCTCGAACTGGGGGACGAACACGGTCTCGGCCGTCGACACCGCGACCCTGAAGGTCCGCGCAACGCTGACCGTCGGCAGCCACCCGACCGCGATCGTCCGCAACCCGGCCACCGGTGAAATGCTGGTCGCGGTCACCGACGCCGACAAGGTCATCGGCGTCAACCCGGCCACGGACGCGATCACGCGGACGATCGACCTGGCGCCGTACCGGCACGCTCCGGTCGGCTCGAGCCCGCAGGGCCTGGCGATCGACGGGAAGACCTTGTACGTCGCGAACGCCGGCGACAACGACGTCGCGGTCGTGAATCTCGCCAACAACCACGTCAGCGGGCTGATCCCGACCGGCTGGTACCCGACCACGGTCACCGTCACCAAGGACAAGCACCGGCTGCTGGTGACGAACGCGAAGGGACTCGGCGCAGGCCCGAACCCGGGCGGTCCGCAGCCGACCAACCCGGTCGTCGACTATTCGCAGTACGTCGGCTCGATGATCATGGGCACGCTGTCCGACATCGCCGTACCCCGCCCGCCCGAGCTGGCGCACTACACCAAACAGGTCCGGCAGAACGACGGGTTCGACACGGCCGTGCACCCGAACGGCCCGGCGAACGTCGTACCGGCGCGGCCCGGGGACCCGAGCCCCATCAAGCACGTGATCTACGTGGTCAAGGAGAACCGGACGTACGACCAGGTGTTCGGCTCGCTCGGTAAGGGCGACGGCGATCCGGCGCTGAACCTGTTCGGCGACGAGTCCGCGCCGAACCACCGGCAGCTCGCCCGGCAGTTCGTCACGCTGGACAACTTCTACGCCGACGGCGCGGTCTCGTCCGACGGCTGGGAGTGGGCCACCGGGTCGGAGTCCAACGCCTACAACGAGCACCTGTGGCCGGTCGCGTACAGCAGCCGCGGACGCAGCGACGACGTGTACACCAACCAGGCAACGGATCCGGGCAAGCTGACCGGCGACTCGCGGATCTGGGATCGGCTCGACGACGCGGGCATCTCGTACCGCAACTCCGGCATGTGGGCCGGCGGCCCGCTGCCCGCCAAGGTGTTCGCAACCGAGCCGCGACTGGCCGCACACACCGACCCGAACTACGCGGCGCAGAACGGTGACATCAAGGACGTGACCCGGGCCGACGAGTGGATCCAGCAGTACCAGGCAGCCTCGACGGCCGGGACCGTGCCGACCATGCAGTTCATCCGGCTCGCGAACGACCACACGTTCGGTACGTCGGTGGGCAAGCCGACGCCGAAGGCCGCGGTGGCCGACAACGACCTGGCGCTCGGCCGGATCGTCGACGCTGTGTCGCACAGCAAGGAGTGGAAGGACACCGCGATCTTCGTCACCGAGGACGACGCGCAGAACGGGCCCGACCACGTCGACGCGCACCGGACCGTCGCGCTGGTGATCAGCCCGTACACGCAGACCGGCAAGGTCGACTCGACCATGTACAGCACGGTGGCGATGATGCGCACGATGGAGCTGATCGCCGGGATCGGGCCGCTGACCCAGTTCGACGCCGCGGCGACCCCGATGACGGCGAGCTTCACCGCCAAGCCGGACTTCACGCCGTACGACGCCCGGACGCCGGCGCAGTCGCTCGACGAGAAGAACACCGCGGCCGCACCGCTGGCGGCGGAGTCGTCGAAGATGAACTTCAGCGGCGCCGACCTGGCTCCCGAGCGGCAGTTGAACGAGGCGATCTGGAAGAGCGTCAAGGGCGCGGACAGCCCGATGCCGGCGCCGCGGGGCGTCCCGGCGAGCGGGGCGGAGGCGGCCGAGGAAGGCGGGCGCTGACCCGGATTTCCGCCGGATCGGCGGGTCGTGGCACACTAGATGGTCGGTTCCGGTTCACGTTCACACCGTGTGGACGACCCGGGGCACCTGATTCCTAGGAGACCTGTTGTGAAGGCTGATATCCACCCGACGTACGTCGAGACCACGGTGACCTGCACCTGTGGCGCCACGTTCACCACGCGCTCGACCGCGGAGAACGGCGTGATCCACGCCGACGTGTGCTCGCAGTGCCACCCCTTCTACACCGGCAAGCAGAAGATTCTCGACACCGGTGGCCGGGTCGCCCGCTTCGAGAAGCGGTACGCCAAGAAGTAGCTTTCCTGCCGCGCGCCGGTTCCGCCTGTCCTGGGCGGGACCGGCGCGCGGTTTGTGTTGTCAGGGTTTGTCCGAGAGGAGGAGTGCGGCATGTTCGAGGCGGTTGAGACGCTGAAGGCGGAGTACGCCGAGCTGGAGCGGCAGATGGCTGAGCCGGAGCTGCACTCCGACCAGGCCAACGCCCGGCGGGTCGGCAAGCGGTACGCCGCGCTGGCGCCGGTGGTTCGCACGTACCACGAGTGGCAGCAGACCGGCGACGACATCGAGGCCGCGCGGGAGCTCGCCTCGGAGGACCCGGCGTTCGCCGAGGAGGCGACGCGGCTGACCGCACGCCGCGAGGAGCTGGCCGAGCGGCTGCAGACGCTGCTCGTGCCGCGGGACCCCAACGACGACAAGGACGCGATCCTCGAGATCAAGGCGGGTGAGGGCGGCGACGAGTCCGCGCTGTTCGCCGGCGACCTGTTGAAGATGTACCTGAAGTACGCCGAGTCGCAGAACTGGAAGACCGAGGTGCTCGACTCGGCCGAGTCCGACCTGGGCGGGTACAAGTCGATCACGGTCGCGGTGAAGGCGAAAGGTACGCCGGAGCCGGGCGATGCGCCGTACGCGAAGCTGAAGTTCGAGGGCGGCGTGCACCGGGTGCAGCGGGTGCCGGTGACCGAATCGCAGGGGCGGATCCACACGTCTGCCGCCGGCGTGCTGGTGCTGCCGGAGGCCGAGGACGTCGACGTCGAGATCGACCCGAACGACCTGCGGATCGATGTGTTCCGGTCGTCGGGTCCGGGCGGGCAGAGCGTCAACACGACGGACTCCGCCGTACGCATCACGCACCTGCCGACGGGCATCGTCGTGTCGATGCAGAACGAGAAGTCCCAGCTGCAGAACCGCGAGCAGGCGATGCGCGTACTGCGTGCGCGCTTGCTGGCTGCTGCGCAGGAGGCCGCCGACCAGGAGGCCTCCGACGCGCGCCGCTCGCAGATCCGCACCGTCGACCGCTCGGAGCGCGTCCGCACCTACAACTTCCCCGAGAACCGCTTCTCCGACCACCGGGTCGGCTACAAGGCCCACAACCTGGACCAGGTCCTCGGCGGCGAACTCGAGCCAGTCATCACAGCACTGACCGAAGCCGACCTCAACGCCCGGCTAGAGGCCGTCGAATCCCAGTGAACGAAAAAGAAACCCACCCCCTCGCTCCGCTCGGGGGCGGGGGAGTAGATGAGAGCCCGCCTCGGTCTGAGGGTGCGGGCAAGGGCTTCGCTCGGCCGGAGGCTGGGGGAGAGGCCTTGGCTCGGTCTGGGCGTGCGGGCGAGGGCTTGGCTCGGTCGGAGGCTGGGGGAGAGGGCTTGGCTCGGTCGGAGGCGGGGGGCGAGGGGTCGGCTCGGTCTGGGCGTGCGGGCGAGGGCTTGGCTCGGTCGGAGGCTGGGGGAGAGGGCTTGGCTCGGTCTGGGCGTGCGGGCGAGGGTTTGGCTCGGTCGGAGGCTGGGGGAGAGGGCTTGGCTCGGTCTGGGGGTGGGGACGCTCTGGACCGGCGGGATGCCGGGGGAGTGCGGGGGTTGGTTGCTGGGGCGGCTGGGAGGTTGGCTGCTGCGGGGGTTGTTTCGGCTGAGTATGACGCGGCTGAGTTGCTTGCGTTTGTTACCGGGTCCAGTCGGATGCAGCTGGCTGAGCCGAGTGAGGAGCAGCGGCGGGTTTATCGCGAGTTGATTGACCGGCGGGCGGCTCGCGAGCCCTTGCAGCATCTGACTGGTACGGCGGGGTTTCGGTATCGGGAGCTGGTTGTCGGGCCGGGGGTGTTCGTGCCGCGGCCGGAGACCGAGGTGATGGTCGGCTGGATTCTCGAGCGGATCGCCGGCGTGAAGAACCCGTTGGTGGTCGACCTCTGCTCCGGATCGGGTGCGATCGCCGGTGCGGTGGCGACCGAGCGCCCGGACAGCGTCGTACACGCTGTCGAGCTGTCCCCCGAGGCGTGCGTCTGGGCCCGGCGGAACCTGGACGGCACCGGCGCGATCCTGCACGAGGGCGACATCGACGGTTGCCTGCCGGAGCTCGACGGTCAGGTGGATGCGGTGATCTCCAACCCGCCGTACATCCCGTTGACTGCTTGGGAGTCCGTGACAGCCGAAGTACGCGACCACGACCCGGCGCTCGCCCTGTGGTCCGGCGACGACGGCCTCGATGAGATCAAGGTGGTCGCCGCCACCGCTGCCCGCCTGCTCAAACCCGGCGGCTGGTTCGCCTGCGAGCACGCCGACGTCCAGGGCGAGTCGGCCCCTGCCGTCTTCACCGCCACCGGCTCGTTCACCGAGGTCCGCGACCAACTGGACCTCTCCGGCCGCCACCGCTTCACCACCGGCCGCCGCATCTGACAATCTCACTGGTTAACCGCTGAGGCCGCCTCTTCGCCCGCCGCATGCGGGTCAGGAACGGACCATTTCCGTGATTAACCACAGCCGGGCGTGGCGGCGGGCTTAGCTGCGGGTGATGCCAGGGCGCCGAGGGGTTGGACGAGCGGGTGGGCGGGCTAGGTCCTGGGCGCGGATGCGGCTGGGTGCGGGTGCTTCGGGACGGCGGCGGTCGACGCGGCAGACGACCGGGAAGTGGTCCGTGCCGGGCAACCGGAGTACCTCGACCTCGCGGGCGACGAGGTCCGGGGTGGTGAAGAGGCGGTCGATGGAGCGGCCGTCCGGGGTCGTGACGGGTGGTGGGTTGCCGAAGGCATCTACCAGGCCGAGGGACTTGCCGAAGAAGTCCTCAGGGTTCGGCATGTTGAGATCGCCGGCGACGATCGCGCGCTGGATGCCGCGGGCCGCGAACTCCTCCCGCAAGTACGCCGCCAGTTGCTCGCCGGCCTCCCGCCCCGGCCCCTCGCGATAGGTGTACTCGACCCCCTCTGCGCTCCGGAACATGTGGATCGGGCACACCTGTCCGCCCACGATGTCGATCTCGCCGAGCGCCCCGAAGTCGCCCCGCACCACCAAGAATCCCTTGCCGTGGGCAACAAGCGGCTCGCCGGTTCGCCAATGCAGGAAGTCGATCGAGGGGTTCGGCAGGTCGATCCGATCCAGCTCGACCAGCGGGTACGACGACGCGATGCCGACGCCCAACCGACGTACACCCGGGATATGAGAGTCCGAGAACGCGTGCCGTACCAACTGCGCACCGGGCATCGCGGCCGCGGTCAGCCGTTCGAGCTGATCGCCGGAAGGGTCGAGCTCGGTCACGATCAGCACCTCCGGCCGCAACCTTGCCAGCGCCCGGCCGAAGTCCGCCGTACGGTCCTCGTCCACGTAGTTCCCAGACGAGTCGACGAAGCGACCGCCGGCGACATTCGCGAAAGCGATCGAGATCACTCGTAGATCACCAGCTCGGGTCGCGGCTTGAGCGCGAGCACCTGCGCCGGCGTCATCAACGGACCGTGCCGCGTGTCCTCGGTGTAGAAGAGTTTGAACCCGGCATGCACGGCCGGCGACAGCCCCGTCGTCAGCTTCGCCCACGTCTTGAGCTTGTCCTCGCGGGCGCCGATCCCGTCGACCGACTTGATCGTCACCACGCCCGGATGCGGCTTCAGCGCCCTCTCGTTGCTGACGATCCGCGCCGACAGCTGATGGAACACGAACACCTTCTCCGGCAGGTCGTTCGCCGTCACCAGCCCCGAGAGGTACGCCGCGATGCTGTCGAGCTCCGCGCCCGTCGTATGCCCGAAGACCCGTCCCGGCACCTGCCCCGGCCCGACCGCCCATTCCGGATCGAAAGCCAGCCCGACGTCCGGCTCCTTCAGCCATCGCTCGAGCCGCTTCACCTCGGGCAGGATCTTCGCCCGCCCCGGCTGGATGTCGAGCAGCAACAGCATCTTGTGCTTCCGCGCGACGGTCAGGTACCGCTCGATCGCCGCGTCGTCCAGCCGCCCGCGATACAGGCCGTCCTTGCCGCGCGACCCACGAGCGACGACGGCGATCAGCTCCATCACCGGCTGCGGAGTCCGACCGCCCGCGTACGCCTGTGCCAGCTTCTCGAGCTTGGCTGCCTTCGCGTCGAGGTCCTTGTCCAGCGGCCCGAGTGCAGGCGAGCCCGGTAGACCGACGTACCCGACGAGTTGGTACTTCGGGAAGATCACCCGCCCGCCCCGCGGCAGATCACCGTTCGCCGGCGGGGGAGGGGGAGTCGGCGTCGCGCGCACAGGCGTCGGCGCCGGCGAGCCGGCCGGTGCGGGTGACGGTGTATCGCTGCAGGCCGCAAGGCACAACAGGCCGACGGCCAGCGCCCCACAGACTCTCCGCACCGCACCAGCCAATCACACTCGATCCGCCGGGCCTGATCCGATCCAGCCCGCGCTTCCGACGCCGGCTGGAGCGACGTAGCTACTCCTTGTTCTGCTCGACGTAGGCGTCGATCTCGGTCAGCAGGGAGTCCTTCACCGTGTCGTCCGCGAACGACACCCGGACGGCGGTCTTCGCCAGCTCGGCGGCGCCGGTCGCGTCCAGGTCGAGCAGCCGCCCCGCGACGACGTACTCGTTGGTGAGGTCGGTGCCGAACATCGGCGGGTCGTCGGAGTTGATCGTGACCACCAAGCCGGCGTCGACCATCGCGCGCAGCGGGTGGACGTCGTACGACGCGACCGCGCGGGTGGCGATGTTCGACGTCGGGCTGACCTCGAGCGGGATCCGGTGCTCACGCAGGTACTCGACCAGCTCCGGGTCCTGCATCGTCGACGTACCGTGGCCGATCCGCTCGGCCTTCAGCACCCGGACCGCGTCCCAGATCGTCTCCGGTCCGGTCGTCTCGCCCGCATGCGGCACGCTGTGCAGACCCGCCGCGATCGCCGCGTCGAAGTGCGGCTGGAACTGCGGCCGCGGTACGCCGATCTCCGGACCGCCGAGCCCGAACCCGACCAGCCCCTCCGGCCGGATCTTGGTCGCGATCCGCAAGGTCTCGTCGGCGGCCGGGATCCCTGCCTCACCGGAGATGTCGAAGATCCAGCGCAGCACGAGTCCGAACTCCTTCTCGGCCGCGACCCGCGCGTCCTCGATCGCCTCGCAGAACGCCTCCGCCTGGATCCCGCGCACCACCGAGGTGTACGGCGTGACCGTGAGCTCGGCGTAGCGCAGGTTCTGCTGCTCGGCCATCTCGCGGGCGATCTCGTACGTCAGTAGCCGCACGTCCTCCGGCGTCTTGATCAGCTCGACGACGGACAGGTAGATGTCGATGAAATGCGCGAAGTCGCTGAACTTGAAGTACTCCGTCAGCGCGCCCGGATCGGCCGGCACCGGCGATCCCGGGTGCCGCGCGGCGAGCTCGGCGACGATCCGCGGCGACGCGGACCCGACGTGGTGGACATGCAACTCGGCCTTCGGCAACCCGGCGAGGAACTCACGCGACACAGTCATGACCGGGATCTTAAGGAGCTCGCGGACCGGTCTGCCCGGAAATTGACAATCGATTGTCAGCATCGACCCGGTTAGGGGCGGGGCCCGCCTGAGTGGCACGATTCACCCCGTGAGTGAGCGCTTCGACTTCACCGGGGACGAACTGGCACCGGCGTACCGCGCGGCTGTGGACGCCATCGAGGCCGGCGACCTGGTCGTCCTGCCGACCGACACCGTGTACGGCATCGCCGCGGACGCCTTCAAGGCCGACGCCGTCCAGCGGCTGCTGGACGCCAAGGGCCGCGGCCGGGACATGCCGCCGCCGGTGCTGATCTCGGTGGCCGAGTCGCTGGACGCGCTCGCCACCGACGTACCGGACAGCGGGCGCAAGCTCGCGCAGGAGTTCTGGCCCGGGCCGCTGACGCTGATCTGCCACGCGCAGACCTCGCTGATGTGGGACCTGGGGGAGACACAGGGCACGGTCGCGCTCCGGGTGCCTGACCACGAGAACACCCGCGAACTGCTGTCCCGGACCGGGCCGCTCGCGGTCAGCTCGGCGAACAAGTCCGGTCAGCCGGCGGCGCTGGACGTGTACGACGCCGAGGAGCAGCTGGCCGAATCGGTCGCGGTGTACCTCGACGGCGGCCAGGTCAGCGGCGGCGAACCGTCCACGATCGTCGACATCACCGGCGAGACACCCCGCGTGGTCCGCGTCGGCGCTCTCTCGCTCGAGCAGCTGCGCGCCGTCGTCCCCGAGGTCAGCACCGAGGGCGACGAAACCAAGCCGGACGAACCGACGGACGAGCCGAAGACGGACGAGCCGAAGACGGACGAGCCGAAGCCAACTGACGAGCCGGTCGCGGCGTCCAACGAGGGCGACGAGAAGTCCGATCCAGATGCGAGGCCTGCCGACTAGTGCGCGAGTACCTGCTGGTCCTGTTCGTGGCGATGGCCACGACCTTCTTGCTGACCGGCGTCGCCCGGCAGATCGCGCTGCGGTACGGCGCGGTCGCCAAGGTCCGGGCCCGGGACGTGCACAAGGTACCGATCCCGTACTTCGGCGGCCTGTCGATCCTCGGCGGCCTGATCGCCGCGTACATCGTCGCCTCCAACCTGCCGTTCCTCGGCAACAGCCTGCAGGTGGCCCACGATGCCCGCGCCATCCTGGTCGGCGGCGTGGTGATCTGCGCGGTCGGCGTGGTCGACGACCTGTACGAGCTGGACGCGATCACCAAGCTGGCCGGCGAGGTCCTCGCGGTCGGCGTACTAGTTGTCCAAGGCATCCAGTTGTACTGGCTGCCGCTGCCCGGCGGCGTGATCTCGCCGTCGCCCGCGCAGCTGGCGGTGCTGACCGCCGGCATCCTGCTGGTCTCCTGCAACGCGGTGAACTTCGTCGACGGCCTGGACGGCCTCGCGGCCGGCGTGACCGCGATCGGCGCGACGGCGTTCTTCGCGTACTCGTACCTGCTGAACTTCCACGAGAACCTCGACCGGGCGACCACTTCGACCCTGATCACGGTCGCGCTGGCCGGCGCCTGCCTCGGTTTCCTGCCGCACAACTTCTTCCCCGCCAGGGTCTTCATGGGCGACTCCGGCGCCCTGCTGATCGGCCTGATGCTGGCCGCGTCGACGATCAGCCTGACCGGCCAGATGGACCCGAACGCCGTCCCGTACGAGGTCGGCGGCTCGAGCCTGCTGCCCGCGTTGCTTCCGTTGGTCCTCCCCATCGCCATCCTCGCGATCCCCGCACTGGACCTGACGCTCGCCTACATCCGCCGTACCAAGGCCGGCCGCTCGCCGTTCGCGGCCGACAAGCAGCACCTCCACCACCGCCTGATGCAACGCGGCCACTCGCACCGCCGCGCCGTCCTGCTGATGTACCTCTGGACCGCCCTGATCGCGTACGGCGTCGTGGTTCTCGGCCTTGTCCTGTACTGGTGGACGGCCCTGATCGTGCTGGCCGTCGCGGTCACCGCGGTCCTGCTCACGACCGGTCTCCCGAGGCGTTCCCGGAAACCGCTCGCCAAAGTTTGATCCTCGCCGGTCGGGACCAGACCACTCGCCTTCCTGGCATACCGATAAGGTGTGGCTGTACAGCGGGAAGGACGCTCGTTTTGCTGACGGTGCAGACTTTGTGCTAGTTTTCACAAGCACCAGCAAAGAACAGCGACACCCCTGACCCCGCCCACCCGACGAATTGGCCGCGAGCCAGTTTCGCCAGCAGGACGGAACCACCAGATGGCTCCTACGGACCACAGCCCGAAACCCGCCGGACAAGCGACAAAGCACCCGGCGCTGGCAATGCTGCGTGGCGCTCTGATCGCCGCACTGGTCGTCGGAGTCAATGCGACCGCTGTGTCCACGGTCGCGGCCGGTGTCGCCGGTCTCTGGGGCGCACTGCTCGGCCTGCTGATGGTGATCGTCTTCTCCGGCGCCGGTCTGATCGCGCTGCACCTGTCCCGCAAGACTTCTCCGACCATGCAGCTGGCCGTTGCGATGGCGTCGTACACCGGACGGATCGCGGTCTTCGGCGGTCTGCTCGCGGTCGCGCTGAGCTCGGACAGCCTGGCCAGGCACGTGAATCTGACCGTGCTCGGCCTGGTCGCCCTGGTCGTCGTGATGGGCTGGATGGCCGGCGAGATCTGGGCCTGGTCCCGGCTCCGCGTGCCGATCTACGACCTCGACAAAGAGGTGACCGCATGAGCACGCTTGGTAGTGATTCCCGTGCTGTGGTGGAGATTACTGGGGCCGATGTGACCGCATCTGTCGCCAACTGGTACGTTTCGGGTGCCAATGAGCGAGCATCAGGATCCGAAGCCATCACCCCCGAATTCGGGCGACGGCTGGCGGGTCCTGTCCTACTTGATCGGCGGTGTCCTGCTCTACGGGGGCATCGGCTTCGGGCTGGATCGCCTCTTCGGCACCGAATTCTTGCTTCCGGTGGGCATCGTCCTCGGTGCCGGGCTCACCATCCTGCTGCTGCACTTCCGGTACGGAAAGTCTTAAACCCTTCGGGGCAAGGACGGATCCGCACCGGGTCTGACGTTGTTGACCGCCATGCCCTGAGCCGCCCTGCCCTTACGTACAAGGCGTCCGACTTGAGCACGACGCGAGAGGAGACCCGGTGACCGCCGGCGTTCCGACCGAGTTCATCGCACCCGGTCCACAGAGCTTCGACACCCCGCCGATCATCAACGGCGTGGACTGGTTCACCAAGCCCGTTCTGGTCAGCATGCTGACCGTCGTGGTCATCGTGTGGTTCTACTGGGCTGCGTCCCGCAAGTCCGCGATCGTTCCGAGCAGACTGCAGTTCGCCGGCGAGCTCGGGTACAACTTCGTGCGCAACTCGATCGCCCGGGACGCGATCGGCAGCCAGGAGTACATGAAGTACGTGCCGTACCTGTGCGGCCTGTTCTACTTCATCCTGCTGAACAACGTTGCGGCGACCATCCCGCTGATCCAGTTCCCGACCTTCAGCCACATCGGCTGGGCGTACTCGGCGGCGATCCTGAGCTGGATCATCTACAACGCGGTCGGCATCCGCAAGCACGGCCTCTGGGGCTACTTCAAGCACCAGACGATGCCCGCCGGTGTGCCGTGGTGGCTGATGCCGCTGATGATCCCGATCGAGTTCATCTCGAACATCGTGGTCCGGCCGATCTCGCTGAGCCTGCGGCTGTTCGCGAACATGTTCGCCGGGCACATCCTGCTGCTCGTGTTCGTGCTCGGCGCCGACTACCTGGTGTTCGAGTCCGGCAAGGTGCTGCTCGCCGGCGTAGGTGTCGTCACCTTCCTGATGGGCCTCGCGATCGCCGGGCTGGAGCTGTTCGTCCAGTGCATCCAGGCCTACATCTTCGTGGTGCTGACCGCGCAGTACATCGGCAGCGCCATCGCCGAGGACCACTGATCCGCAGTACCCCCTACATAGACCCGTAGTAACGGAAACCCGGATAGTCCCTATCCGTACCGAAAGGAAACACCTGAAATGGCTCTCGAGATTGCCGGCAACATCGCAGTCCTCGGCTACGGCCTCGCCGCGATCGGCCCGGGCGTCGGCGTCGGTCTGATCTTCGCTGCCGTCATCAACGGCACCGCGCGTCAGCCGGAGGCCCAGAGCAAGCTGCAGTCGATCGCGTGGATCGGCTTCGGCGTCACCGAGGTTCTGGCGATCATCGGTATCGCGCTCGCCTTCGTCTTCAAGGCCAGCTGACCCAACTTTCCAGACTGACTGACAGGACTCAGACATGATGACGATGGTGCTACCTCTGGCCGCGGCCGCGGGCGAGGACGTCAACCCGCTGCTTCCGCACACCGCCGAGATCATCTTCGCCTTCGTCTTCCTGATCCTGCTGGCCATCGCCTTCGCCAAGGTGGTCGTCCCGAAGTTCGAGAAGGCTTACGCCGACCGGACCCAGGCGATCGAAGGCGGGATGGAAGACGCCAAGCAGGCCCAGGCCGAAGCGAAGGCGGCTTTGGAGAAGTACAACGCGCAGCTGGCGAATGCCCGCCAGGAGGCTGCGAAGATCCGCGAGGACGCCCGCGAGCAGGGCGCCCAGATCATCGCGGAGATGCGCGAGCAGGCGAACGCGGAGGCCGAGCGGATCGTCACGCACGCGCGCACCCAGATCGACGCCGAGCGGGCCCAGGCGGTCGCCTCGCTGCGCCGCGAGGTCGGCACGATGGCGACCACCCTGGCCTCCCGGATCGTCGGTGAGTCGCTCGAGGACGAGGCGCGCCAGCGCCGGACCGTCGAGCGCTTCCTGGCGGAGCTGGAGGAGTCGGAGTCGGCTCGTCAGGCCGTCGGAACGGACCGCTGATGCGCGGCGCGTCGCACGAGTCACTCGCCCGGGCCGAAGAGGCCCTGGCGGGTGTGAGCCCGGCCGAGTCGCTGGGCGGCGAGCTGTTCTCGATCGCCAAGCTGCTCGACGGCAACGGCGCGCTCCGGCGCGCGCTGACCGACCCGGCCCGTCCGAAGGACACCAAGGTCGGCCTGGCGCAGCAGCTGTTCGGCGGCAAGATCTCCCCCCAGGCGTTGGAGATCCTGTCCGTCGCGGTGTCCGGCCGCTGGGTCAGCGGTCGTGACCTGGCCGACGCCCTCGACCAGCTGAGTGTCGAGGCCGAGGTGGCGTACGCCGACAGCCGCGGGAAGCTCGACGAGGTCGAGGACGAGCTGTTCCGGCTGGACCGCGTGGTCGCGGTCGAGCGGGCCCTGGCCGACAAGCTGGGGGACCGGGTGATCCCGGTCGAGCACCGCCAGCAGCTGATCCGCGGGTTGCTGGAGGGCAAGGCCGACGTCAGTACGGTGCGGCTGGCCGAGCGGGCCGTGGACGGGCGGGGCCGGAGCTTCGCGGCGTCGATGCGGAGCTACCAGGTCGCCGCGGCGGCCCGGCGCAACGCCAGCATCGCGACCGTGCGGGTGGCCACCGACCTGTCGGAGGCGGAGCGCACCCGGCTGGCCGACGCGCTCAGCCGGCAGTACGGCCGCCAGGTCCAGCTGAACGTGATCGTCGACCCGCAGGTGGTCGGCGGCGTCCGGGTGGACATCGGCGACGAAGTGATCGACGGAACCATCGCGGCCCGGCTCGACGAAGCGCAGCGGCGCATCGCGGGCTGACGGCTCACAGACAACAGGCCAGCAAGGTCAAGGAAGCAGGATATAGAGATGGCTGAGCTCACGATCAGGCCGGAGGAGATCCGGGACGCCCTGGATCAGTTCGTTCACGAGTACCAACCCGCCGAGACGTCCGCGGAAGAGGTCGGCACCGTCGTCGACGCCGGCGACGGTATCGCGCACGTCGAGGGTCTGCCCTCGGCGATGACCAACGAACTGCTCGAGTTCGAGGACGGCACCCGGGGCATCGCGCTGAACCTGGACGTCCGCGACATCGGTGTCGTCGTTCTCGGTGAGTTCGACGGGATCGAGGAGGGCCAGCAGGTCCGCCGGACCGGTCAGGTGCTGTCGGTTCCGGTCGGCGAGGGCTACCTCGGCCGGGTCGTCGACCCGCTGGGCAAGCCCATCGACGGCCTGGGCGAGATCCAGGGCCTCGAGGGCGACCGCGCGCTGGAGCTGCAGGCGGCCGGCGTGATGGACCGCCAGGAGGTCCGCCAGCCGCTGCAGACCGGTATCAAGGCGATCGACGGGATGATCCCGATCGGACGTGGCCAGCGTGAGCTGATCATCGGCGACCGCAAGACCGGCAAGACCGCGATCGCGATCGACACGATCATCAACCAGAAGGCGAACTGGGAGTCCGGCGACCCGGACAAGCAGGTCCGCTGCATCTACGTCGCCATCGGCCAGAAGGGCTCGACGATCGCCGCCGTCCGCGGCGCGCTCGAAGAGGCCGGCGCGATGGAGTACACCACGATCGTCGCCTCCCCGGCGTCCGACCCGGCCGGCTTCAAGTACGTCGCGCCGTACACCGGCTCGGCCATCGGCCAGCACTGGATGTACCAGGGCAAGCACGTGCTGATCGTCTTCGACGACCTGACCAAGCAGGCCGAGGCGTACCGCGCGATGTCGCTGCTGCTGCGCCGCCCGCCGGGCCGCGAGGCGTACCCGGGTGACGTCTTCTACCTGCACAGCCGTCTGCTCGAGCGTTGCGCGAAGCTGTCCGACGAGCTCGGCGCGGGCTCGATGACCGGTCTGCCGATCATCGAGACCAAGGCCAACGACGTCTCGGCGTTCATCCCGACCAACGTCATCTCGATCACCGACGGCCAGATCTTCCTGCAGTCGGACCTGTTCAACGCCAACATCCGGCCGGCCATCGACGTCGGTATCTCGGTCTCCCGGGTCGGCGGCGCCGCGCAGGTCAAGGGCATGAAGAACGTGTCCGGCTCGCTGAAGATCGACCTGGCCCAGTTCCGGGCGATGGAGGCGTTCGCGATGTTCGCGTCCGACCTCGACGCCACCTCCCGCCGGCAGCTCGACCGCGGTCAGCGGCTGGTCCAGCTGCTGCGTCAGCCGCAGTACTCGCCGTACCCGGTGGAGGACCAGATCGTCTCCATCTGGGCCGGTACCCGCGGCCACTTCGACGACGTGCCGGTCGACGACGTACTCCGCTTCGAGCGGGACTTCCTGGACTACCTGCGGCGCGAGAGCAAGGTGCTCGACGCGATCCGTGAGTCCGGGCTGTTCGGCGACGACGAGGCGCAGGCCGTCACCGACGCCCTGAAGGCGTTCAAGCCGACGTTCCAGACCTCCGAGGGCACCCTGCTGGGGACCGAGGCCGAGGCCGAGGCGATGGACGAAGAGGACGTCGAGCAGGAGCAGATCGTCAAGCAGAAGCGGAGCTGACCGATGCCGGCCAACCTGCGGGAGCTTCGTGATCGGAAGGCCTCGGTCTCCACGATCAAGAAGCTCACCCGTGCGATGGAGCTCATCGCGGCGTCCCGGATCGTCAAGGCGCAGCAGCGCGCCCAGGCGGCCGGTCCGTACGCGCGTGAGCTCACCCGCGCCGTGTCGGCGGTGGCGACGTTCTCGAACGTCGACCACCCGCTGACCACCGAGAAGCCGAACCCCAAGCGGGCCGCCGTTCTGCTGATCACCTCCGACCGCGGCCAGGCCGGTGCGTACTCGGCGAACGTGATCCGTGAGGGCGAGCGGCTGCACCAGATGCTGCGGGAGGACGACAAGCAGATCGTCTCCTACCTCAGCGGCCGCAAGGGACTGGCGTACTACACGTTCCGGCAGCGCGAGATCGCGCAGTCGTGGACCGGCGACTCCGACGCGCCGTCGTTCGCCCGGGCCCGGGAGATCGCGGATGCGCTGATCGAGGCGTTCCTGACCCCGACCGAGGAGGGCGGCGTGGACGAGATCCATATCGTCTTCACCCGGTTCGTGTCGATGCTGACCCAGCGCCCGGACGTGATCCGGCTGCTGCCGCTGGAGGTCATCGAGGGCGAGGAGGCGCCGGCCGCGGACGACGTCCTGCCGCTGTACGAGTTCGAGCCGTCCGCCGAAGAGGTGCTCGACGGGCTGCTGCCGAAGTACGTCGCCAGCCGGATCCACTACTGCATGCTGCAGGCGGCTGCGTCCGAGCTGGCCAACCGGCAGCGGGCGATGAAGTCTGCGACCGACAACGCGCAGGACCTGATCGAGAGCCTGACCCGGGATCTGAACCAGGCCCGGCAGGCACAAATTACCCAGGAAATCAGCGAGATCGTCGGTGGCGCCAGCGCGCTGGCCGACGCGAACGCCGGGAGCGAGTGAGAGAGATGACTGCCACGGTTACCGAGAAGAACAACGAGGCGGGTGCCACCGGCATCGGTCGCGTCGCCCGGGTGATCGGCCCGGTCGTCGACGTCGAGTTCCCAGTGGACGCGATGCCGGACATGTACAACGCGCTCGAGGTGGACATCACCCTGGGCGACCTGACCCAGACGATCACCCTCGAGGTTGCGCTGCACGTCGGTGACAACATCGTCCGCGCGATCTCGATGAAGCCGACCGACGGCCTGGTCCGTGGCGCCGAGGTGCGCGACACCGGCGCTGCGATCTCGGTGCCGGTCGGCGACGTCACCAAGGGCCGGGTCTGGTCGGTCACCGGCAAGTGCCTGAGCCAGGACGAGTCCGAGTTCGAGATCACCGAGCGCTGGCCGATCCACCGCAAGGCGCCGGCCTTCGACCAGCTCGAGTCCAAGACCGAGATGCTGGAGACCGGCATCAAGGTGCTCGACCTGCTCACGCCGTACGTGCAGGGCGGGAAGATCGGCCTGTTCGGCGGTGCGGGTGTCGGCAAGACCGTTCTGATCCAGGAGATGATCTACCGGATCGCCCACAACTTCGGTGGTACGTCGGTGTTCGCCGGCGTGGGCGAGCGGACCCGTGAGGGCAACGACCTCATCAACGAGATGGAAGAGGCCGGCGTCTTCAAGGACACCGCACTGGTGTTCGGCCAGATGGACGAGCCGCCGGGCACGCGCCTGCGGGTCGCGCTGTCGGCGCTGACGATGGCGGAGTACTTCCGCGACGTCGCGCAGCAGGACGTGCTGCTGTTCATCGACAACATCTTCCGGTTCACCCAGGCCGGTTCCGAGGTCTCCACGCTGCTCGGCCGGATGCCGAGCGCCGTCGGTTACCAGCCGAACCTCGCCGACGAGATGGGCGTGCTGCAGGAGCGGATCACGTCGACCCGCGGTCACTCGATCACCTCGATGCAGGCGATCTACGTGCCCGCCGACGACTACACCGACCCGGCGCCGGCCACCACGTTCGCGCACCTGGACGCGACCACCGAGCTCTCGCGTGACATCGCCGCCCGGGGTCTGTACCCGGCCGTCGACCCGCTGACCTCGACGTCGCGGATCCTCGACCCGCAGTACATCGGCCAGGAGCACTACGACGTGGCCGTCCGGGTGAAGCAGATCCTGCAGAAGAACAAGGAACTGCAGGACATCATCGCGATCCTCGGTGTCGACGAGCTCTCCGAAGAGGACAAGATCACCGTCGCCC
This sequence comes from Kribbella pratensis, assembly GCF_004365355.1. Classification (GTDB taxonomy): domain Bacteria; phylum Actinomycetota; class Actinomycetes; order Propionibacteriales; family Kribbellaceae; genus Kribbella. The sequence goes on from NZ_SODP01000005.1 coordinate 128,744, forward strand.
GCGCGCGCCGGATCGAGCAGTTCCTCTCGCAGAACACCTACATGGCGGAGAAGTTCACCAACATCCCGGGTTCGACCGTGCCGCTGAAGGACACGATCGAGTCGTTCAAGAAGATCACCGAGGGCGAGTACGACCACGTCGCCGAGCAGGCCTTCTTCAACGTCGGTTCGCTCGAGGACGTCGACCGCAAGTGGGCCGAGCTGCAGAAGGAAAACTGAGATGGCTGACCACTTGGAGGTGGCGCTCGTCGCCGCCGAGCGGACGGTCTGGCAGGGCGAGGCGAAGATCGTGATCGCCCGCACCACGGACGGCGACGTCGGCATCCTGCCCGGCCACGCGCCACTGCTGGGGCTGCTGCAGGGCGGCACCGTCCAGGTGCGGACCGTCGACGACGAGTACTTCGTCGCGGCCGCGCCGGACGGGTTCATCTCGGTGGCCAACGACCGGGTCTCGATCCTGGCCGAGAACGCCGAGATGGGTCACGACATCGACCTGGAGGAGGCTCGGCGCGAGCTCGAGCAGGCGCTGGCGGCCGGTCTGGCCGACGCCGACGCCGACGAGTTGCGCCTCGCCGAGGCCAGGGTCCGGGCCGCCGAACAGACCTCGTAACCCCACCTGCCATAATCAAATATCGTCACTGACAGTACGGTTCTCCTCCGGTGCCCGGGGTGTACCGGACATTGGGCACCGGAAAGGGTCGGCAAGGTATGAGGACAGTCCTCGATGTCGTCGGGGTCTGTCTGCTTGCCGCCGTACTGTTCATCGTGCTTGTCGCGTTCCGCCGTCGCTGGTTGTCCAGGGACGGCGGAACTTTTGATTGCAGCCTGCAGCTCGCCGAGAAGGACCACGGCCGCGGCTGGGCCCTCGGCCTGGCCCGCTACGTCGGCGACGAGCTGCAGTGGTTCCGCGTTTTCAGCCTGGCGTGGTGGCCGAAGCTCGTCGTCAACCGCCGCCAGCTCGAGGGCATCAGCACCCGCCGCCCGATGGGCAACGAGCCCCTGGTGACGTACGCCGGTCATGTCATAGTCGACGCCGACCTCAAAGGACGCACCGTCCACTTCGCCATGACCGAAGAAGCCCTCACCGGCGTCCTGGCCTGGATGGAATCCGCACCTCCCAGCACCCAGACCTACCTGTAGTCCGCTCGTCGTAGGAGTGTCAGGGCCACGATAAGTACGTCGTGGACGAGCACACTGGACCGGTGGAAGCATGGGAGTTCGGCCGGGCGGTCCGTCGATGGCGCGATCGGGTGTCGCCCGGCGCGGTGGGTCTGCCACCGGGCAGCCGTCGCCGTGCGACCGGGCTGCGGCGGGAGGAGCTCGCCGCCCTGGCGGGTATCTCGGCCGACTACCTGACCCGGCTGGAACAAGGCCGGGCGACATCGCCGTCGCCGCAGGTGGTCGAGGCGCTGGCTCGCGCGCTGCGAGTGTCCGATTCCGAGCGTGACCTGCTCTTCGAGCTGGCCGGGCTCTCGGCGCCGGGCCCGGACGTGGTGCCGTCGCGGATCAGTGCGAGCGTGCAACGGCTGCTTGATCGGGTGGCAGACACACCGGTGGCTGTGTACGACGCGACGTGGACGCTGCTCGACGCCAACACGCCGTACGACGCGCTGATGGGCGAGACGACCGCGTGGCAAGGGCTCGAGCGGAATGCGCTCTGGCGCAACTTCGTCGGGCCCGGTTCCCGCGTGATTCATTCGCCCGAGGAGAAAACGGAGCTGCTGGCCGGGCAGGTGGCCGACCTGCGCCGGACTGCGGCGCGCTATCCGGCGGACCGTCAGTTGCGCGCGCTGGTCCGCGAGCTCGCGGAGCACAGTCCGCAGTTCGCTGACCTGTGGGCGCGGGACGACCCGGAGCTGTACTCCGAGCCGTCGAAGCGCAAGGTGGTCGATCATCCGACCGTCGGGCCGATCGCTCTCGACTGCGACGTTCTGTTCGTCGCCGCCGACGACGTACGGCTGATGATCTACACTGCCGAGCCGGGTACCGAGGACGCGGACCGGCTGGCCCTTGCGGTCGTCCTCGGGACGCAGCAGCTGGTGGAGTGAGCGCCGGTCCTGGCCCTCTCGGTCCTACGAAAACCAGACGGCTGTTCGGGCGCCGACGACCGACCGAGACTCGTCGTATGAACTCGCAGAATGCATGGATCATCACCGGGCCGACGTCCGGCATCGGCCGTCGTACCGCCCTCGAACTCGCCGCGTACGGCACGGTCGTACTGGTCGGGCGCGATCCGGCCAAGCTCGCCGTGGTCGAGCAGCAGATCGAGGCGCGAGGCGGACAGGCGGTTCCGGTCGTCGCCGACTTCTCCGATGTCGGGAGCGTACGGCGAGCCGCCGGCGAGATCGTCGCCCTCGGCCTGCAGATCGCCGGGGTGCTGAACAACGCCGGCATCTTCCCGCTGGAGAGCCGCACGACGCGGCAGGGTTGGGATCTCACGTACGCGACCAACCACCTCGGTCCGTTCGCCTTCACGGAGGCTCTTGTGCCGCACCTGCCGGACGGTGCCAATGTGGTGTTCGTCTGCTCCGCCGTCGAGGATCCCGAACGCAGGCCTGCCGTCATGGCCGGGTTTCGCGGCGCACGTTTCGTCTCGGTCGAGGCGAGTGTCCGTGGTGAGTGGAAGCCAGGCGGGTCCACGCGACCCGGCCTCGACGCCTACGCGACCTCGAAGCAGGGCAATCTCGCGACGGTACTGGCGTTCGCGCGCGAGACGCCCCGCCTGCGCTTCAACGCGGTCGAGCCGGGATTCAGCCCCGGTAGCGGCCTCAGCCGTGACGCCGGACCGCTGCTGGTGTTCTTGTCGAAGTACGTCCTGTCGCCGTTGGCGCCGATGATCAAGTACTGGAGCACGCCGAAGCGCGCCGCTCGGGTGATCGCCGAGGTCCTGACCGCCGACTCCGACGCGTCGGGCGTCTACTACGACGAGCGCGGCAAGCCGATGCTCGGCTCGGCGCAGGTGCGTGATCCCGGGTTCAGCGAGCGGGTTGTCGCGGAGACGCGGGCGTTCCTCGCGACCGTTCCGGCCGCGCCGTAATTCGATAGTTTGCGGCATGCGGTGCGTGCCATCATCTCCGGCATGGAGACATACTTCTTCCGCGTCGGCGAAGGTCCTGCCTGGTAATCCACCGCCTACTGCGGGGCACTCGGCACGGCGCCTCGCCGCACGGGTGCAAAGGGAACGATGCTCCGCATCGCCCCCTTCGCCCCCGCACGCCGATGCACCGCACCGAGCACCTCCTCGCTACGGCGCTGGATCACCAGCCAGGACCTGGCTTCCCGCTGGCCTGTTCGAGGTTTCCCGCGGTCAGCGATGCGGGAGTGACCGGTTGGTTGTTCCCGGGTGCTATCCGGGAGATTCTCCATGCACTTGGTGCTGGTGCGGACTGTTGCGGGGTTGGAAAAGCTGGCGGCTGAAGAAGTCGTCGCTGCGGGGCATCGGGTGGTTGAGATGTCCAAGCGGCAGGTGGTTGTCGAGTGGGCGCCGGGCGAGTCCGCTCGGCCGCGGCTGGCGGACGATGTCTTCGTCGTCCATGGTGTTGTGGTGGATCCTGGGCGGACCCGGGACGCGCTGGCGGCGGCGGTTCGGTCGCTGGAGTTGCCGGCGGGGCAGGGTGCGTTCGCGGTTAGTGCGTCGTTCGTCGGACCGCGGAACTTCAACCGGTTCGATATCGAGGACCTGGTGGGTGCGCGGCTCGGCGGGCGGTACTACTCGCGGCGCGATGGTGCGGTGCCGCCGGCCGAGCGGTCCGAGTGGCGGGTCGTGCTGGATGGGAAGACGTTGTGGGTCGGACTGCGCCCGTACGCCGTACCGCTGCATCGGCGGGGCTGGCGGACGCGCACCGTGCGGGGGAGTCTGCATCCGCCCGTTGCCGCTGCGATGGCGCGGCTGGCGGGGATCGCGCCAGACCACCGGGTCGTCGACCCGTTCTGCGGCGCCGGGACACTCCTGCTCGAAGCACACGCAGTCGAGCCACGAGCAAGCTACACAGGTATCGATCGGGATCCGACCGCGATCGCCGCCGCCCACGAAAACGCCGCAGGCGCGGGTATCAGGTGGCGGTGTGGTGATGCGGCTCGGCTGGAGGGGACCGTCGATCGGATCGTGACCAATCCGCCGTGGAACGTGCAGTTGAGCATCGGCGACCTCACGCCGTACCTCCGTCGATGGCACCGAGCTCTCGACGGTCGCCTGGTTGCGATCCTCAACCCGCAGCAGGCTGCCGGATTCGGCCGCGGTTGGCGCGTCGACGCCGTCTACGACCTGTCCGTCGCCGGGCAGCATCCGCGGATTGTCGTTGCCGAGCCGTCTCGGTCTTGACATGCGCATGTACCGTTCGTAGGTTCCTGCGCATACGTAAGAGCAATCCGGAAGTAGCTCATACCAGAGTGCTCATACGTATGAACGTGCAGCCGCTCTAGTTGCAGGAGAATGCGTGAAAGCGCCGAGACAATCCGATGTCGCCCGGCTCGCGGGCGTGTCGCAGTCCGCTGTGTCCCGGGTGGTCAGCGGGGACATCGACCGGATCCCGGCGGAGACCCAGGAGCGGATCCGGGCCGCGGTGAAGGAGCTCGGATACGTCCCGAACGCGGCCGCCCGGAACCTCCGCAACAAACGCAACCGGCTCCTCGGCGTACACACCTTCGAGGCCGTGTTCCCGCACGCACGTGAGGACTTCTACTTCGAGTTCCTGCTCGGGATCGAGGAGCGCGCCGAGGAGATCGGGTACGACCTGGTCCTGTTCACCTCGACCGGGACCAGCGACGGCCGGCGCCGGATCTACCGCAACGGGACGAACCGGCTGAACCTCGCCGACGGCACCGTGCTGCTCGGTGCCGCGACCGACCGCGAGGAGCTGGCGCGGCTGTGGCACGACGGGTACCTGTTCGTGCACATCGGTCGTCGCGAGGTCGCCGACGCAGAGATCCCGTGCATCATCCCGGACTATGTCTCGGCTGCGGACCGGCTCGTCACGTCCCTGGCCGAGCGCGGTCACCAGCACTTCGCCTACCTGCACTCGGGGATCGACCAGGAGGCGTACGCCGATCGCCGGGCCGGCTACCGCGCCGCGATCGAGCGGCTCGGGCTGCACGACCGCTCGCCCGGATTCCGCGGCGAACCGGAGCTTACCGAGGAGTGGCTGGACGAACTGGCGTCCGGACCCGAGACCGCGGTGGTCGCCGAGACCGTCGGCCTGGCCGAGCAACTGCGGACCGGGTTGGCAGTGCGTGGGTTGAGCATCCCGGCGGACCTGTCGGTCGCGGTGCTGGAGGGGCCGGGCAACGAAGCCGGTCACCGCTGGGACTGCCTGGTCGTCCCGCGCAAGGAGATCGGCCGGATCGCGATCGACGCCCTGGTGGCCCGGGTCGAGAACCCGGACGAGGAACCGGTCAGCCGACTGGTGGCCTGTGAGCTGGTGGCCGGCGAAACCGTTGCCGCGCCACCCCAATCGAAGGAGTGACGGGTGGAACTCGCGACGGATGTGCTGGTCGTCGGCGGCGGTCTCGGCGGGGTCGCTGCGGCGCTGACCGCAGTACGGCTCGGTCGCCGCGTCGTACTGACCGAGCCGACCGACTGGCTGGGCGGGCAGCTGACCAGCCAGCTCGTGCCACCCGACGAGCACCCGTGGATCGAGCAGTACGCCGCGAGCGGGTACGCCGAACTGCGCCGCCGGATCCGCGACTACTACCGCCGCAACTATCCGCTGACGCCCGAGGCGGCCGCCGATCCACTGCTCGATCCCGGCCTCGGTGTCGTCAGCCGGTTCTGCCATGAGCCGCGGGTGGCCGCCGCCGTACTTGAGGAGATGCTCGCTCCTTGGCGAGCGTCCGGCCGGCTCCGGGTGTTCCTCGAGCATCAGTCGGTCGCGGCACACGTTGTCGGCGACGAGATCGAGGCGGTGACGCTTCGGGATGTGCGCAGCGGCGATGAGCTGACGGTGTCCGCGACGTACGTCGTCGACGCGACCGAGCTCGGCGATCTGCTCGAGCTTGGAGGAGTCGAGCACGTGATCGGTGCGGAAGGTCACGAGCAGACCGGCGAGCTGCACGCGCCGGAGGTTGCGAATCCCCTTGATCAGCAGGCGTTCTCGTGGTGCTTCGCGCTCGAGCACCGGGCAGGGGAGGATCACACCATCGACCGCCCGGCCACCTACGACCACTGGCGGGACACGGTCGCGCCGTTCTGGCCGGGACCGCAGCTGTCCTGGACGGACGTCGTACCGGTCACGCTGGAGCAGCGCGAGTGGAAGTTGCTCGAAGCGAACCCGGCTCGCCGGGCGCCGTTCTCGCTCTGGCGGTATCGACAAATCCTTGCCAGAAGCAACTTTATCGACAAGGCGATCCCGGACGTCACGGTGGTGAACTGGCCGCAGCTCGACTACTGGGAACAGCCGCTGGTCGGTGGGCCCGACCCGGCGAAGGCGCTTGCCGCGAGCCGCGATCTCTCGTTGTCCTTCCTCTACTGGATGCAGACCGAGGGCGGTTATCCCGGTCTGACGCTGCGTCCCGATGTCACCGGTACTTCGGACGGCCTGGCCAAGGCGCCGTACATCCGCGAGTCGCGCCGCATCCAGGCCGAGTTCACCGTGCTCGAGCAGCACGTCGGCGTCGAGGCGCGGCCGGACGGCGCGGGCAGTGAGGTGTTCGAGGACACCGTCGGGCTCGGTCGCTACCGGATCGATCTGCACCCGAGCACGGCTGGGCGGACGTACGTCGACATCGAGGCGTACCCGTTCCAGATCCCGCTCGGTGCGCTGATCCCGGTCCGCGTCGACAACCTGCTGCCCGCGAACAAGAACATCGGCACGACGCACATCACCAACGGCTGCTACCGCCTGCACCCGGTCGAATGGAGCATCGGCGAGGCGGTCGGCGCACTGGTCGGCTTCTGCCTGACCGAGGGCCTGTCACCACGCAAGGTCCGCAACGATCCGACCCACCTGGCCGACTATCAGCGCCTGCTCACGGACACGCTGAAGATCCCGCTGGCCTGGCCGGACGAGATCCGCACCCATCGCGAGTGAAGGGACGGTAACCGTCCGTGCGGTTGATCACGTCCGGTGGTCAACTGGTCACGAATCCTGGATGACGCTCCGACCGAAGCTGCGCGATTCCCCAAGGCACGACAGCATCGAACAAAGGGGAACGGAAAACGCTCTCCGTTGCGGGAGCGACGACAACCACCCAGGGAGTCTCGCGTGGCTCGAACAGACGCACTCAACAGCCTCCAGACGGACCGGACGACCCCGAGCGACAGGGCCGGAGCGACCGGGTCCGGACCACCGGGCACGGCTACCGACAGAAGATTCGGCAGAAGATCCGGCAGTCGGTCCGGCAGTAGGTCCGGCAGCCGGTCGGGCGGCAAGCCGCTGTCCTGGTGGGCGCGGGCCCGCCGGGACAAGGTCCTGTTGCTGATGGCCCTTCCGGGGCTGGTCCTGCTGCTGGTGTTCCATTACCTGCCGCTGCTCGGGAACCTGATCGCGTTCCAGGAGTACCTGCCGTTCGTCCCGTTCGGACGCAGCGCGTGGGTCGGACTGGACAACTTCGCCGTGATCTTCAACGGCGACCAGGAGTTCCTCAACGCGCTCAAGAACACGCTGCTGATCACCCTGGTGCAGGTCATCTTCGTGTTCCCGGCGCCGATCGCGCTGGCGCTGCTGCTGAACAGCCTGCTGTCGGAGCGGATCAAGCGGGTCGTGCAGTCGGTGCTGTACCTGCCGCACTTCCTGTCCTGGGTGATCGTGATCGCGATCTTCCAGCAGATCCTCGGCGGCAGCGGGCTGATCAACAACTTCCTGCGCTCGCACGGGATGGGCACGATCGACTTCCTCGGCAATCCGGACAGCTTCATCGCGCTGCTGACCAGCCAGGTGATCTGGAAGGACACCGGCTGGGGAACGATCCTGTTCCTGGCCGCGCTGACCCAGATCGATCCCGGGCTGTACGAGGCCGCCCGGGTCGACGGCGCCTCCAGATGGCGGCAACTGTGGCACGTGACGGTGCCCGGCATCCGTGGCCTGATCATCCTGCTGCTGATCCTGCGCCTCGGCGACTCACTGACCGTGGGCTTCGAGCAGATCATCCTGCAGCAGAACCTGGTCGGCAGACCGGCCTCCGAAGTACTCGACACGTACGTCTACAACAACGGCGTACTCGCAGGTCAATGGGGTGTGTCGGCCGCGGTCGGCCTGGTGAAGGGTCTTGTTGCCGTCGTCCTGGTGCTCGGCGCCAACAAGATTGCGCACATCTTCGGTGAGGCGGGGGTGTACCAGAAATGAGCACAATCCAGAAAGGCATCGAGGACGGACCCGCGATGTCGTCGCGGGTTCTCAAGACCGTCGTCCTGGTGGTCTGTTGCGCGGTCGTCGTCATCCCGTTCCTCGGCGTCATCTCGACCAGCATCGCCAGCCAGCAACACGTCACGAACTCTGGTGGGTTCGTGCTGTGGCCGGACGCGTTGCACCTGGATGCGTACAAGGCGATCTTCAACGGAGGAGTGGTGCAGCGGGCGCTGCTGGTCAGCGTCGTGATCGCGGTCGGCGGCACGCTGATCAGTCTCGCCGGGTCGACGATGCTGGCCTACTCGCTCAGCCGGCCGGGGTCGTTCGGGCAGCGGCCGATCCTGATGATCGTGCTGTTCAGCATCCTGTTCAGCCCGGGCCTGATCCCGAACTACCTGGTGGTGAAGCAGTTCGGGCTGCTCGACTCGCTGTTCGCGCTGATCCTGCCGACGGCGATCAGCGGCTTCAACGTGATCGTGCTCCGCTCGTTCTTCATGGGCATCCCGGATTCGGTGCTGGACTCGGCCCGGATCGACGGCGCCGGCGACTTCCGGATCTTCTGGTCGATCGTGCTGCCGCTGTCCCGGGCGGTGCTCGCGGTCGTCGGGTTGTTCTACGCGGTCGGGTACTGGAACGCGTTCTTCAACGCGATGCTCTACATCAGCGACACCGCGAAGTGGCCGTTGCAGCTGGTACTGCGGACGTACGTCATCAACAACACCGAGCTCAGCAGCGGTGATCTCGGTGGAGCTGCGGCCGATCAGCTGCCGCCGCAGGAGTCGATCCAGATGGCGATCCTGGTGGTATCGCTCGTCCCGATCCTGATCGTGTACCCGTTCCTGCAGCGGCACTTCGCCAAGGGCATGCTGACCGGGGCGGTGAAGGGATGACCGTCAGCAGAAGGACCCTCCTCGGCGGGTCGCTTGCGGCGGCCGCGGTCAGCCTCACCGGGTGCTCCACCGTGACCCGCTCCGACGACATCGCGGCGCTGAACAAGCCGGTCGCGCTGCCGACGTACAAGCGGTTCGACGGGCCGAAGCCGGACCTGCCGCGGAGTCATCCGTTGATGCCGGACTGCTTCTACCGGTTCCCGGCGAAGCCGGCGAAGGTGACCGACGGCGCTCCGGGGGACGGAAGCAAGATCACCGGTACGACGTTGACGTCGAACCCGATCCCGCCGACCGCGGACCGCAACCCCTACTGGCAGGAGCTGAACCGGCGGCTCGGGACGCCACTCGAGCTGAACATCACCGCGGCGACGGACTATCCGAACAAGTTCGCCACCTCGGTCGCCGGTGACACGTTGGGCGACCTGTTCAACATCGACGGCGGATTCGCCTACCTGCCGCAGTTCCTGGAGGCGCGGGCGCAGGATCTGACCGAGTACCTGTCCGGCGACGCGATCCTCGAGTATCCGTTCCTGGCGAACGCGCCGCAGGCGTCGTGGCGCGGGTGCGTGTTCTCCGGCGGTATCCGCGCCGTTCCGATCCAGCGCGGGGTCATGTCCACCAACACCTTGCTGGTCCGGCAGGACCTGCTGGACAAGCTAGGGGTCGAGCTCGGCTCGCCGAACGTCGACGAGCTGCAGAAGGTCGCGAAGGCGGTCACCGACGGGAAGAAGAACCGGTGGGGCTTCGCGGTGCCGCCGACCGCGGCCGTGAGCGCGATGCTCGGCCTGCCCAACGGCTGGGAGGTGCGCGACGGCAAGCTGGTGCACAGCCGGGAACTGCCGGAACACAAGGAGATGCTGGCGATCACCCGGCAGATGGTGAAGGACGGCGTGATCCATCCGGACGGCGTCGCGAAGAACAACCAGAAGGTCTGGTTCACCCAGGGATCGGCGGTGATGACGCAGGACACGTACTCGTCGATCCAGAGCTTCTACCGGCGGGCCACGGACGACAGCTTCAGCATCTCGATCCCGGTTCCGCGGGCCGCGGACGGCAAGGTCGGTCGGGTGCTGCTCGGCTCGCCGAACAACTCGATCGCCGCGATCCGGCCGAGTTCGCCGGAGCGCACGAAGATGCTGCTGCGGGTGCTGAACTGGATGGCGGCGCCGTTCGGGACGGAGGAGTACCTGTTCCGCAAGTTCGGTCTTCCCGGGCGGCACTACACGCTGAACGGCACCGACCCGGTGCTGACCAAGGACGGCGGCAGCGAGGTCTGCCTCGGCGAGTTCCCGATCCAGTACCTCGCCGACGGGCCGTACCCGGCGTACTTCCCGGGCCATCCGGAGGCCGTCGACACCGCGTACAACCACTTCAAGGCGGTACTGCCGACGGCGATCCTGCCGCCGACGTACGGTCTGTACTCACCGACCCAGTCGACCAAGGGCAAGATCCTCGACACCCGGATGGACGCCATCACCAAGGACATCCAGCTCGGCCGTGCCGACGTCAACTCCTGGGACGACGCCGTGGCCGACTACCGGAAGTCCGGTGCCGACGCCATCCGCAACGAGTACGAACAAGCCCTGGCGATCCAGGGCCGCAAGTAATCGCCGCTGCCGTCGCATCTTCGCGGAGGTGCGACGGCAGCTGTTTTCGGGTGTCGGGGACAATGGGTCGCGATGACGCTGACTGAGCAACTGCCGGGGACGACCGAGCCTGACGACCTGTACGACGTGTTCGCGCGTTGGGTGGGGGAGCAGGGGATCTCGCTGTACCCGGCTCAGGAAGAGGCGTTGATCGAGGTGATGACCGGGTCGAACGTGATCCTGTCGACGCCGACCGGCTCCGGGAAGAGCCTGGTGGCCACCGGCGCGCACTTCGCGGCGCTCGCGCACGGGCAGCGGACGTTCTACACGGCCCCGATCAAGGCGCTGGTGTCGGAGAAGTTCTTCGCGCTGTGCGACGTGTTCGGCGCGGACAAGGTCGGCATGCTCACCGGTGACGCGTCCGTCAACGCCGGCGCCCCGATCATCTGCTGTACGGCGGAAGTCCTGGCCAACATCGCCCTGCGCGAAGGGTCGGACGCGGACGTCGGCCAGGTCGTGATGGACGAGTTCCACTTCTACTCCGAGCCGGATCGCGGCTGGGCCTGGCAGGTCCCGCTGCTCGAGCTGCCGAAGGCGCAGTTCATCCTGATGTCCGCGACCCTCGGCGACGTCGAGCGGTTCAAGATCGACCTGTCGCGCCGTACCGGCCGCCCGACCGCGATCGTCGCGTCCGGCGAACGCCCGGTGCCGCTGATCTACAAGTACGTCACCACTGCGCTGCACGAAACGCTCGAGGAGCTGCTCACCACCCATCAGGCCCCGGTGTACGTCGTCCACTTCACCCAGGCCGCCGCGCTCGAACGCGCGCAGGCGCTGATGAGCATCAACGTCTCCTCGAAGGAGGAGAAGGACAAGATCAACGAGCTGATCGGCAACTTCCGGTTCAGCAAGGGGTTCGGCCGGACGTTGCAGCGGCTCGTGAAGCACGGCATCGGCGTGCATCACGCCGGCATGCTCCCGAAGTACCGCCGGCTGGTTGAGCAGTTGGCGCAGGCCGGGCTGCTCAAGGTGATCTGCGGTACGGACACGCTCGGGGTCGGTATCAACGTGCCGATCCGGACCGTCGTACTCACGGCTCTGAGCAAGTACGACGGACGTCGGCAGCGGATCCTGAAGGCGCGCGAGTTCCACCAGATCGCAGGACGGGCCGGCCGGGCCGGGTACGACACCTCCGGCACTGTCGTCGTCCAGGCGCCGGATCACGTCGTCGAGAACGTGAAGGCCCTGGCGAAGGCCGGCGACGACCCGAAGAAGCAGCGCAAGGTGCAGCGGAAGAAGCCGCCGGAGGGTTTCGTCACCTGGGGCGAGGACACGTTCGACCGTCTCGTCGCTGCTGAGCCCGAGGCGCTGCAGTCGCGGATGCGGGTCAGTCACGCGATGCTGCTGAACGTCATCGCACGCGACGGTAACGCGTTCGCGAGCATGCGGCACCTGCTCCGCGACAACCACGAGGACTCCCGCGCCCAGGTCCGGTTGATCCGGCGGGCGATCCAGATCTACCGCACCCTGCTCACCGCCGGCGTGGTCGAGCGGCTCGACGAGCCCGACGAGAACGGCCGGTCGTTGCGGCTGACCGTGGATCTGCAGAAGGACTTCAGCCTCAACCAGCCGCTGTCGACGTTCGCCCTGGCCGCGCTGGATCTGCTCGACCCGGAGGATCCGTCGTACGCGCTCGATGTGGTGTCGGTCGTGGAGGCGACGCTCGAGGATCCGCGCGCGGTGCTGTGGGCGCAGGAGCACCACGCCCGCGGCGAGGCCGTGAACGCGATGAAGGCCGAGGGCATCGAGTACGACGAGCGGATGGAGCTGCTCGAGGAGGTGACCTGGCCGAAGCCGCTCAATGAGTTGCTTGAGGCAACGTTCGAGATGTACCGGCAGACGCATCCGTGGATCGCGGACACCGGGTTGTCGCCGAAGGCGGTCGTCCGCGACATGTTCGAGCGGGCGATGACGTTCGGGGAGTTCATCGGCTTCTACGGACTGGCGCGGTCCGAGGGCGTCGTCCTGCGGTATCTGAGCGACGCGTACAAGGCGCTCAAGCAGACCGTGCCGCCGGACAAGGTGAACGAGGACCTGACCGACCTGATCGAATGGCTCGGCGAGGTCGTCCGTCAGACCGACTCCAGCCTGCTGGACGAGTGGGAGGAGCTGACCAACCCCACCGACGAGCCGGAGGCGGAGGTCACGCCGACCGGCCCGCGCCGGATCACCTTGAACACAAGGGCTTTCCGCGTCCTCGTCCGCAACGCGATGTTCCGCCGCGTCGAACTCCTGGCCCTGCACCGCTGGGCCGAGCTAGGCCAACTCGACGCCGACGCCGGCTGGGACGCCGCCCGCTGGGCCGAGGCCGGCACGGCGTACTACGCCGAACACGACGTGGTCAACACCGGCCCCGCCGCCCGCGGCCCAGCCCTGTTCCTGATCGAGGAACACCCCGGCTACTGGGAGGTCCAGCAAATCATCGACGACCCCGAAGGCAACCACGACTGGCGAATCACCGCCTCGGTCGACCTCAACGCCTCCGACGAGGCCGGCGAACTGGTCCTCGAAATGGTGTCGTTCAAACCACTCTGAAGGCAGGCAGGACATGACCGAGTCCCCGGTCTCCCACAGCGACGGCATAGGCGGCTTGGACGCGCCGCGGTCCGTCGCTGATCTGGTCGACGGGATCGAGCAGGGCCACCGCTATCGCTATGTCTTCTTCTGGGGTCACACACCTCGGCGCCCGGGTGAAGTCGACGCGAGTTGTTTCAGCCAGTGGTACCCGGCGCCGTTCAGCGTCGACGGCGTCACCTATCTCACCGCCGAACATTGGATGATGGCCGGCAAGGCGCGGTTGTTCGGCGACGCGTCCGCCCTCGCCGCCGTACTCGCGGCGACGCACCCGGGTGAGGCCAAGGCGGCCGGCCGCACCGTGCGGGACTTCGACGACCTGCGCTGGAACGAGCAACGAATGAACCTGGTGGTCGATGGCTCGATCCACAAGTTCACCGCACACCCGGAGCTCCGCGCGTACCTCGTCGGTACCGGCACTCGGGTCCTCGTCGAAGCCAGCCCCGTGGACAGCATCTGGGGCACCGGCCGCACCGCAACCGACCCCCGCTCAGAAGACCCTACCCAGTGGCCCGGCAGCAACCTGCTCGGCTTCGCTCTGATGGCTGCCCGCGAACACCTGGGTCAGGTGGGCCACTCCACGTCGACCTCGGTTTCGGCTTCGTAGTTCACGCCTGGGACGTCGAAGCCGTAGAGGCGGCGTACCTCGGCTAGGAACCACTCGGTGTCGGCGACCTCGGCGATGGTGGTTGCGGTCGCGGATTCCCACTGGGTGCGGATTGCGGACTGGACGTCGTCGGCGAGTTCCCAGCGGTCGAGGCGGATGCGGCCTTCGTCGTCGAGGTCGAGCGGGGCTTCGCCGGTGAGCTGGTCCCAGAGGGCGATCGACTGCTGCACGGGAGTCTGCAGGCCGTGGACCTTGTGCAGGATGCTGACGTACAGACCGATGCCGGGGATCGCGGACGAGGCCTGGGTGACGGCGGCGCCGTTGACCGAGGTCATCGCGGTCACACCGTCGGCGGCGAGCTTCAGCGCGGTCTGCTCGAGGTCGGCCTTCGCGGCGCCGATCGAGCCCTGGCGGTAGATCGGACCGGTCAGCTCAGAGCCGATATAGGTCAGCGCGACGGTGTTGAATCCGGGCTTCAGCAGGTCACGCTCCTGGAGCGCGGTGATCCAGCGGGCCCAGTCCTCGCCGCCCATCACCTTCACCGTCTGGGCCAGCTCGTCGTCGGTGGCGACGTCGATCCCGACCTCCTGCAACACCGGCTGGCCGTCCTCGTATGCGAGGCTCTTGGTCGAGTACGGCGTACCGATCGTCTTCAATGCCGACTGGTACGTCTCGCCGTTGCGCGGATCGACCCGCCGCGGCGCGGCCACGCTGTAGATCAGGTGGTCGATGCCGCCGAGCCGCTCGGCGACGAGATCGAGCACCTCGTCCTTGGTGGTGTCCGCAAAGGCATCCGCGTTCACGAAGCTCCACGAGCGACCGAGCTCGGCCGCCAGCGCCGCGGTCTCGGCGGTGCGGTACCAGCCCGCGGTCGCCGTACGACGAGCCGTCGGCGCCTTCTCGAACGACACCCCGATCCCGTCGACGCCGTACCGCGCCAACCCCGCGATCGTCGTCGCCAGACCGTAGCCGGAGCTCGACCCGATCACGAGCGCCGTACGACGCGCCGGGTTGCGCGGCTCCACCTCCGCCGCCATCTCCCGGACCACCCGCGCACAACCCGCCGGATGCGAGTCGAGAAAGAGGAAACCGCGGCCGAGGGGCTTGATCACGCGCTCTGTCATGCCTCAGACCCTAACCCGCGGGCCCGCTGGCGGGTTGTGTGACGGATGACGCGCTACAACGCGCCAGCAGGCAAATAACCCGCCAGCGGGCCGCGGGTGTCAGTTCCAGTACATCTCCGCGTCGTCGGGCTCGACCACGACGTCCGCGCCGAGGCGGCGGAGGTTGCCGGCGAAGTCGGTGTAGCCGCGGTGCACGTGGTGTGCGGCCGACACCAGCGTCTCGCCCTCGGCCGCAAGACCGGCGAGCACCAATGCAGCGCCGGCGCGGATGTCGGAAGCGACCACCGGCGCACCAGACAGCCGCGGTACGCCGCGGACCACTGCGTGATGCCCGTCGGTCTGGATCTGCGCCCCGAGCCGGGTCAGCTCCTGCGCGAACGTGAACCGGCCCTCGAACAGGTTCTCGGTGACCATCGCCGCGCCGTCGCTCAGCGCGTTCAGCGCGATCACGAACGCCTGCAGGTCCGTGGCGAACCCGGGGTACGGCAGCGTCACCACATCCACCGGCTTCGGCCGGTCGTCCATCCGGACCCGGAAGCCCGGGTCCAGCACGGTGATCTCGGCGCCGGCCCGGTGCAGCTTGTCGAGCGGCAGCTCCAGGTGCTCCGCGTGCCCGTTCGCGATCGTGATGTCACCCTTGGTGATGGCGGCCGCGAACGCCCAGCTCCCGGACAC
This sequence comes from Kribbella pratensis, assembly GCF_004365355.1. Taxonomy (GTDB): domain Bacteria; phylum Actinomycetota; class Actinomycetes; order Propionibacteriales; family Kribbellaceae; genus Kribbella. The sequence continues at coordinate 144,541 of NZ_SODP01000005.1, forward strand.
GATCCGGTCCGGTACGACGGTGTGGTCGACCGGGTTCAGCAGCCCGTCCACGCCGGTGATCTCGATCCGCGGCGAGCCGGCGCCGTCGATCTGGGCGCCCATCTCGACGAGCATCTGGGCGATGTCCTGGATCTCCGGCTCGCGGGCGGCGTTCTCGATGATCGTCGTACCCTTCGCGAGCACCGCCGCCATCATGAGCGTCTCGGTCGCCCCGACGCTCGGAAAGTCCAGCCACACCTCGGCGCCGTGCAGCCCCTGCGGCGCCTCCGCGATGACGAAACCGTGCTCGATATGCACCTTCGCGCCCATCGACTCCAGGCCGGCGACGTGCATGTTCAGCCCGCGGGAGCCGATGTTGTCGCCGCCCGGCAGCGCAACCTCCGCCTGACCGCAGCGGGCCAGCAGCGGGCCGAGGACCGAGATCGAGGCGCGCAGCTTGCGCACCAGGTCGTAGTCGCACTGGTACTTGACCGTGGCAGGCACCGCGATCGTCGCCAGCCGGCCGTCCGGGTCGACCTTCACGGAGCAGCCGAGCGTGTCCAGCAGTTGGGCCATGAACGTGACGTCCAGGATCCCTGGCACCTGCCGCAGCGTCGTCGTACCCTCCGCCAGCAGCGCAGCCGCCATCAGCTTGAGCACACTGTTCTTCGCCCCGGCCACCTCGACAGTGCCGTCGAGCCGTGCCTCACCTGCGATCCGAAACCGTTCCACCGGTCGACTGTAGCGTTTGACCGAGTCGGGCTTTGCGTAGAGTCCTGGCATGGCTGTGAACTTGACGCGGATCTACACGCGCACCGGTGACGCCGGCGAGACCCGCCTGGGCGACAATTCCACGACCTCGAAGACGGATCCGCGCCTGGCGGCGTACGGCGAGGTGGACGAGGCGAACTCCGCGATCGGTGTGGCCATCGCGGCCGGCCACCTGAACAGCACGATCGTGGTGCTGCTCACCCGGATCCAGAACGACCTGTTCGACGTCGGGGCCGATCTGTGCAACCCGATCACGCCCGACCCGGAGTACCCGCCGCTGCGGATCACCCAGGACTACATCGACCGCCTCGAAGGCTGGTGCGACGACTACAACGGTCGTTTGACCAAGCTCCGCTCGTTCATCCTGCCTGGTGGGACCGAGGGCGCCGCCTACCTGAACGTCACGCGTGCCGTCGTACGCCGTGCCGAGCGGGCCGGCTGGGCCGCCGTCGAGGCGCACGGCCCGTCGGTCAACCTGCTGGCGATCACGTACCTGAACCGCCTGTCCGACCTGCTCTTCATCCTCGGCCGCGTCGCCAACCTGTCCTCCGGCGGCGACGTCCTCTGGGTCCCGGGCGGCGAGCGCTAGCTAGCTGATCTCCCAGTTGAAGGGCATCCGGAGTACTCCGGCCGGCGGGAGTCCCAACGCGCTGTAGAGACCGGTGGCCAGGCCGTCGAGTGTCAGCGGCGCCGCGCTGACGGCCAGATCATCAGTCGTGGCCGGCGCGCGCAGCTGGCTGAGCAGATTCCGATGCGGTACGGCGGTCACGCCGATCTCGTCGCGGTCCAGTCCGGCGCGGTTGCAGGCGAGCATCAGTGCGTGCTGGAACCCGCCGAGCTCGTCCACGAGCTTGTGGCCGTGCGCGTCGGCGCCGGTCCAGACACGTCCGCGCGCAAGGGCCTCAAGCCGCTCTTCGGGCAGTCCGCGGTCCTGAGCGGCCTTGGCGACGAAGTCCTTGTAGATGCGGTCGAGTGTCTCCTCCAGCCGTGCCCACTGCTCGTCGGTGAACTCCTCCTGCGCGGAGTACATCTGCGCGTTCGCACCCTCGGACACGGCGTCCCGTGAGATCCCGATCCGGCCCAGTGCATCGCGTACGACGCCCTTGCCGGTCAGCACGCCGATCGACCCGGTGATCGTGCCGGGCTCCGCAACGATCACGTCGGCCGGCATCGCCACGAAGTACCCGCCTGATGCGGCCACGCTGCCCATGGACGCGATCACAGGTCGTCCGGTCGAGCGGAGCCGCAGCACCTCGTTGCGGATCGCGTCGGAGGCGACGTACGAGCCGCCGGGGCTGTCCACTCGCAGTACGACGGCCTTGACGTGCTCGTTCTCGGCCACGGCGCGCAGCGCGGCGCCGACGGTGTCGGAGCCGGACCCTGGGCCGCCCATCGGGCTGTTGGAGTTGCGGCCGACCGAGATGCCGCCGGTCACGCGGACTACCGCTACCAGTGGCTTCTGCGGCCAGGGGAGCGTTTTGCGCAGGTCCTCGAGACTGCGCGGACCACGCCGGATGTATCGCTCGGCCAACAGCCGGTCGTCGTACTGGAGCTGCTTCTCGAGCTCGTCGTACACATCGGACCGGTAGCCGAGTCGATCGACCAGTCCGGCGTCCAGACCGTCCTGTGCGGGCAGTGGTGCCGTGTCGACGAGCTCTCGGACCCGCGCGGTGTCCAGACGCCGCCGTACGGCGATGCCCTCGACGATCTGCTCGTACGCCGACTCCGCGAGCCGCGATGCCATCTCGCGACCGGGCTCGGTCATCTCCTTCTCGGTGAACGTGTCCGCCGCAGTCTTGTACTCACGTCGCTTGCCGAACTGCGGGATCACACCCGCCTTGTCCAGCGCACCGCGGATGAACACGGCCTGCACGGTCACACCGGTGATCGCCAGGTCACCGGACGGCTGCAGCCAGATCTCGTCGAACGCGGTCGCCAGGTAGTAGGGCACCGTGCCCTGACCGGCCTCACCGAACGACTCGGTCCACGCGACGGCGGGCTTCCCCGACGTACGGAAGTCGGCCACCGCCTCGCGCAGCTCCTGCACCTGCGCCAGCGAGAGCCGATGGCCGCCCAGGTGGGCGACCACGCCGACGACAGAGTCGTCCCGCGCGCCCTTCCGCAAGGCAGACACCAGCTCGCGCAGCGTCGGCAGATGACGGGCCCGGAAGGCCGCCACCGGAGAGGCAGGCGGCGTCTCGAGAACACCACGGGTCAGATCCAGCTCAAGCAGAGTCCCCATACACCGACCCTAGACGCTGGACCCAACCGGTCAACGGATGGCCGTAGACGGAGGAGTCGGCCTGTCGTCGGTCCAGCCGGACTCCAGCACGACGGTCGAGCCGGGCTTCGGGCCGCCGATCGTGGAGCTCAGGAGCCGACCGGTGGTCGGGTCGATGATGTACGTCGCTCCGCTCCAGAACAGGCTGGTCCGGTTGCTGCTGGGCTTGTTCAGGGCGGCGGTGATGCTCACCTCGGTGCCGACGCGGCCGAGCGGATCCTTGACGCTCGTGCGGACACGTGTGCCGGGCAGTGTGGCCAGCACCCGGAGTGCGGCGCCGCGGAGCTTCGGGGGAGCGGGCATCTCGAACAGGAGCCGGCCGGCCGCGGCGAAGACGGCGTACTCGCGGTCGGCTGCCGACCCGGTCGTGCCGGCGGTGTTGGCGAGGTACTGGTAGAGCTGGACGGGGCTGGTGGGGAGGGCCGCGATCTGTTCGGCGCTGAGCGGTTTGTCGCCGGTCAGGTAATACCCGAGCGGGACGTCGCGGAACGACATCTTGTTCACCACAGGTACTCCGTCGGACATGGTGATCGGGGTGCGCTCGTACGGCAGCTGCCAGGACGTCGGTGATCCCTGCGCGCGCCACTTCGCGACATCGGCCGGGCTCGCGAGCTGATAGCCGAGGTTCACCCAGCCGAACCAGGACTCCACCCCTGGCTTCATCGGCATCCAGCTCTCGATGATCGACCGCCGCTCCAGCGTGTACTTCGGGTTGCCGACCCGCGTCGTCGGGTTCAGCTGCAGACTGCGCACCCGGTAGTACTTCCCGGACACCTTCTCGTCCTTCTCCTGGCGCACCGCTGCCGCGATCAGCACCTCTGCTGCCGCCGTCAGCCGAGGCGCAGTAGTAGTCGTCGGGCCACTCGGCAGTGACGACCCACCACCGTTGCCTCGCCCCACCACCAGCGCGCCACCTAGCCCGACTACCGCCACCAGAGCAGTAGCCGCGGTAACAGCAGTCCCGAGCCACCCTGCTCGCACAAAGCTCGTGAACGACCTGGCCGGCTTGGCCTGGTGGATCAGCTCCTCCACCTGGTGCCGGGCCGCGTCGGTCGCCTCCGGTGTGGGCCCGTCTGTCTCAGGGAACGCCTTCCGCAGTACGTCGAACTCGTTCATGCCGGGTCCTCCGCGGGGTTGGTCACGGCCGCCCGTACTACCCGACGTGCACGGGACAACCGCGAGCACACCGTCCCGTACGCGATCCCCAGAGCCGCTGCCACCTCGTCGTACGTCAACTGTCCGAGCGCCACGAGCAGTAGGACCTCCCGGTCCTTCGCGTTCAGCTTTGCCAACGCCGCCGCCAGTTCAGGCGAGGCCCCTTCCGCGGTCACTTGTGCGGCGACCCGGTCCTCATGTGTCGCGGCCGGGACCGGCAGCGGGAGCTTCGCCGCTGCACGCCACGCCCGTACCTCGTCGCGGCGGTGCCGGCGGATCAGATTGGTCGCTATGCCGTACAGCCACGCCCGCACCACGCCGTTGCGCCGGTCGAACCGCGCACGCTGCCGGAACGCGATCAAGAACGTCTCGGCGGCCAGATCGTCGGCGACATCGCTCCCGAGCCGGCGGGCGACGTACGAGTGCACCTGGCCGAAGTACCGGTCGAAGATCGCCGCGAACCGCTCCGGCTCCGCGACCGACGCCTCGAGCTCCCACCCGTCGTCGTGCGCGGGTACGGCATCACGGTCCACCTGCGCAGGAATTGTCAGAGCCACGGTGGAAGGACGCACGAGAGCGCTCTCCGGATGACAACCGGAGAGGATCAGGCGAGCTGGATCAGGAGTGGTCGAGCAGTCCGCGTGCCGCGGCCTCGTCGCGCGGCCAGACGTAGATCGTCCAGCCGTCCTTGGTGTGGGCCGCGGTCGCCTTGATGCCGAAGTCCTTGAGCCGCGACACGAGCACACGGGCCTCGTTGTAGTTCGCCACCGTCCGGATGTCGGTGAGCAGGCCGAACGCGTCCCGCTCGGCCGGGCGGTCGTCGACGCGCCGGACCAGCGAGCCGCCCTTGGCCTTGGAGAACGCCCAGCGGCACAGCAGCACCATCACGCCGGCCAGGGCGAGCGCCACCACCGGGAACAGGAAGTAATGCTCGGCGAACACGGACACCATTGTCTCGCGAAACAAAAGATCCTGAGGTCTTGGCAACCTTCCGTGTCTCCGGGGAGTCTGTACCATCAACACCCGGCACGACCCAGCATCACTCAGTACGACGCTGCCACGCGGCCGATCACTCGGGGGCCGCCGGAAGAGCGGAGGGCACGGACATGCTCGCACCGACCCACAGAACATCAGCAGAGCCCGACAACGTCATACACCTGACCGGCATCCTCGACGTGCGGTCCGTCGGCGACGTCCGCCAAACTCTCAACCACCTCATCGACACCTCCGACGGCGACGTGATCGTCGACCTGGAAGAGGTCGACGCGGTCGACGCAACCGGCCTCGGCCTCCTGGTAGCCACCCACCGCCGCACCCAGTCCCTCGGCCGCCAACTGGTCCTCTGGCACCCCCTGCCATCGGTCATCCGCATCCTCGCGGTAACCCGCCTCCACCGAGTCCTGAAGGTCGAGCGAACACCCCTACCGCTCAGCGCCTGAGTGTGATCCATGCCCCTGGTGACGCCAGTCACGAGAGGCAGACTCACAAGGGCACACAGTCCTACTCTCGGGTACATGGCGACCTCGGATCGACCCTGGGTGATGCGCACGTACGCGGGCCACTCGTCGGCGGCGGAGTCCAACGCGTTGTTCCGCCGGAACCTGGCGAAGGGGCAGACCGGGCTGTCGGTCGCGTTCGACCTGCCGACGCAGACGGGGTACGACGCGGACCATCCGCTGGCGAAGGGTGAGGTCGGCAAGGTCGGCGTACCGGTTGCGCATCTCGGCGACGTCCGGGCGCTGTTCGACCAGATCCCGCTCGCGCAGATGAACACGTCGATGACGATCAACGCGACCGCGATGTGGTTGCTCGCGCTGTACCAGGTCGCGGCCCAGGAGCAGGGCGCGCTGCCGGACGAGCTGACCGGTACGACGCAGAACGACATCGTGAAGGAGTACCTGTCGCGCGGGACGTACGCGTTCCCGCCGGATGCGTCGCTGCGGCTGACGACCGACGTGATCGCGTACACGGTTGCACAGATGCCGAAGTGGAACCCGATCAACATCTGCAGCTACCACCTGCAGGAGGCGGGTGCGACGCCGGTGCAGGAGCTGGCGTTCGCGCTGTCGACGGCGATCGCTGTACTCGACCGGGTCCGCGACGGCGGGCAGGTGCCGGCCGACCGGTTCGGGGACGTCGTCCAGCGGATCTCGTTCTTCGTGAACGCCGGCGTGCGGTTCATCGAAGAGACGTGCAAGATGCGCGCGTTCGTGCAGCTGTGGGATCAGCTGACGCTGGAGCGGTACGGCGTGACGGATCCGAAGGCGCGGCGGCTGCGGTACGGCGTACAGGTGAATTCGCTCGGCCTGACCGAGGCGCAGCCGGAGAACAACGTGCAGCGGATCGTGCTCGAGATGCTCGGCGTCACGCTGTCGAAGAACGCGCGGGCCCGTGCAGTTCAGCTGCCGGCGTGGAACGAGGCGCTCGGCCTGCCGCGGCCATGGGACCAGCAGTGGTCGCTGCGGATGCAGCAGGTGCTGGCCTATGAGAGCGACCTGCTCGAGTACGACGACATCTTCGACGGATCGCACGTGATCGAGGCGAAGGTTGCGTCGCTGGTCGAAGGCGCGCGCGAGGAGATCGACCGGGTGCAGGCGATGGGCGGCGCGGTCGCCGCCGTCGAGAGCGGGTACTTGAAGCAAGCGCTCGTCGCGTCGCACGCCGAACGTCGCCAGCGGATCGAGTCCGGCGAGCAGGTCGTGGTCGGCGTGAACAAGTTCGAGAACACCGAGCCGTCACCGCTGACCGCCGACCTCGACACCGCGATCCAGACGGTCGACCCTGCGGCCGAGTCCGCTGCGCTGTCGTCGTTGCAGAGCTGGCGTGCCTCGCGTGACGCGTCTGCTGTCGAGGTCGCGTTGGGCAACCTGCGTGCGGCCGCGAAGACCACCGACAACCTGATGCCCGTCACGCTCGAATGCGCTCGCGCCGGAGTGACGACGGGGGAGTGGGCCGGGGTGCTCCGGGAGATGTACGGCGAGTATCGCGCGCCGACCGGCGTCTCCGGCTCGGTCGGCGTCTCCGGGGGCGGTGCCGAGATCGCCGCCGTCCGCGCGAAGGTCGCCGCCACCTCGGAGGAGCTCGGCGGCCGCCTCCGCCTGCTCGTCGGAAAGCCGGGTCTGGACGGCCACTCGAACGGCGCCGAACAGGTCGCGGTCCGCGCGCGCGACGTCGGCTTCGAGGTCATCTACCAAGGCATCCGTCTGACCCCCGAACAGATCGTCGCTGCCGCCGTCGCCGAGGACGTCCATTGCGTGGGCCTGTCCATCCTGTCCGGCTCCCACATGGAGCTCGTCCCGCAGGTGGTCGCCGGTCTCCGCGAGGCGGGCCTGGAGGACGTCCCTGTGGTAGTCGGCGGCATCGTCCCCGACACTGACGCCAAGTCTCTCCGCGCTGCCGGCGTAGCCGCCATCTACACCCCGAAGGACTACGACCTCACCGGCATGATGGCCGACGTGGTCCAAGTAATCCGCCACGCCAACAAGCTGTAGGCCGGGCGTGGTAGAAGGAGTACATGACCGTATCGACTCGTAAGCTCTCGAATGGAACTGAGATCCCGATGTTGGGATTGGGGGTCTGGCAGGTTGACGACGGTGTGCAGACCGAGCGCGCCGTCACCTGGGCGCTCGAGGCCGGCTACCGGCTGATCGACACCGCCCAGGCGTACGGGAACGAGGTCAGTGTCGGGAAGGCGATCCGCGAGAGCGGCGTGCCGCGGGAAGAGATCTTCCTGACGACCAAGTTCTACCCGGGCGGCAAGGATGCGCGGGTCGAGGCGGAGAAGAGCCTCGAGAGACTCGGCATGGAGTACGTCGACCTGTACCTGATCCACTGGCCGCAGGGCGGGCCGACGTGGGCCTGGCCGGGTATGGAGGCCGCGGTGGAGGCCGGGCTGACCAAGGGCATCGGCATCTCGAACTTCGGCGCCGACGAGATCCAGGAGCTCTCGAAGGTCGCCAACATCCAGCCCGCCGTGAACCAGATCCAGTTCAGCCCGTTCGAGTACCGCGCCGCGCTGGTCGCCGCCGGTGAGCAGGCCGGTATCGTCTCGCAGGCGTACAGCCCGCTCGGCACCGGCCGGCACCTCGACGACCCGGCCGTCGCCCGGATCGCGGAGGCCACCGGCCACACCCCGGCGCAGGTCCTGATCCGCTGGGCGATCCAGAAGGGGCTCTCGGTCATCCCGAAGTCCGTCCACCAGGACCGGATCCTGGAGAACTTCAACGTCTTCGACTTCGAGCTCGACGACGCCGCGATGGCCGACCTCGACGCCCTCGACACCACGAACCGCACCGCGGACGCCCTGTCCAGCAGCGGGAAGTGGTGGTCCTGATCCAGGAGGTACTGCGTGAGCCCGCGAAGGCGGCGGTCTTCCTGGTGCTCGCCGTGCGTCCCGGATCCGAGGACGCCGCGCGGGCCCTGCTGGAGGACGTCGCCGGGCTCACGCGTGCCGTCGGGTTCCGTGCGCCGAACGACCAGCTGAGCTGCGTCGTCGGCATCGGCGCGTCCGCGTGGAGCCGGCTGTACCGTGCGCCGGCTCCGCGCGAGCTACACCCTTTTCGTGCAGTGGCCGGCGCGAAGCACACCGCGCCGGCGACGCACGGCGACCTGTTGTTCCACTTCCGCGCCCGCCGCCTCGACCTGTGTTTCGAGCTCGCCCGCCAGGTGATGGCGCGGCTGGCCGGTCACGTGAAGGTGCTCGACGAGGTACAGGGCTTCAAGTACTTCGACGAGCGCGATCTTCTCGGTTTCGTCGACGGCACCGAGAACCCGACCGGGCCCAAGGCGGTCGCCGCGATCACGGTCGGCGACGAGGACCCGGCGTACGCCGGCGGCAGCTATGTCGTCGTACAGAAGTATCTGCACGACCTCGATGCGTGGCAGGCGCTGCCGGTCGCGGAGCAGGAGCGCGTGATCGGCCGGGAGAAGATCAGCGACATCGAACTGTCCGACGCGGACAAGCCGGCCAACTCGCACGTCGCCGCCACCACGATCGTGGACCCGGACGGCACCGAGCGGCAGATCGTCCGGGAGAACATGGCCTTCGGCTCACCCGGCGCGGCCGAGTTCGGCACGTATTTCATCGGGTACGCCGCCACGCCGGACGTGATCGAACGGATGCTGCACCGGATGTTCGTCGGTGAGCCGCCCGGGAATCACGACCGGATCCTTGACTTCTCGACCGCGGTCACCGGCAGTCTGTTCTTCGTGCCGACCGCGGAGTTCCTCGAAGACCCGTCGCCGGCGCCCGCCGCGACCACGCCCGTCAGGAAAGCCGGGAACCCTGCGGACGGGTCGCTCGGAATCGGCAGCCTCAGAAGGAGTCGCACATGACGAACAACCTGCACCGCGAGCTGGCCCCGGTCTCGGACGCCGCCTGGGGCGAGATCGAGGAGGAGGCTCGCCGCACCTTCACCCGCGACATCGCCGGCCGCCGGGTGGTCGACCTGGTCGGTCCGTCCGGACCGGAGCTGTCCTCGGTCGGCACCGGCCACCTCGAGACGGTCGCGGCGCCGGGCGACGGCGTGATCGCGCACCGCCGGCTGTCCCAGCCGATCATCGAGCTGCGCGTCCCGTTCACCGTCACCCGGCAGGCCGTCGACGACGTGGAGCGCGGCGCCAAGGACTCCGACTGGCAGCCGGTCAAGGACGCCGCGAAGCAGATCGCGTACGCCGAGGACCACCTGGTCTTCCACGGCTCCGGAGCCGCCGGGATCGAGGGTCTCGCGCCGAGCAGCTCGAACGACGTCCTCGCGTTGCCGTCCGAGGCGAAGGATCTGCCCGACTCCGTCGCCCAGGCGCTGCGCGTACTGCGACTCGCCGGGGTGGACGGGCCGTACAGCCTGTTGCTGTCCGCCGACCTGTACACCGCGGTCGCCGAGACCACCGACCACGGCTACCCGATCCGCGATCACCTGGCGCGGCTCGTGGGCGACGGCGAGATCATCTGGGCGCCGGCTCTCGAAGGCGCCCTGCTGGTGTCGACGCGCGGTGGTGACTACGAGCTGCACCTCGGCCAGGACCTGTCGATCGGCTACCTGTCCCACGACGCCGACACCGTCGAGCTCTACCTGCAGGAGTCGCTGACCTTCCTCGCGCTGACGTCGGAGTCCAGCGTCGTGTTGCGCTGATCTCCTTCTCAGGAGCCGAGGAGCTCGGCGAGGACGGCTGCCTGACTGATCGAGAAGTCCTTCGTTGCGGTCAGCAGCGTCAGCGTGCCGTTCCCGGCGAGCTCGCGCAGCTGGCTGAGGGCGGCAGCACGGACCGGATCGTCGAGCTCGGTGCGGTACCGGCGCGCGAACTCGTCGTACCGGCTCGGGTCGTGGCCGTACCACTCGCGTAGTTCGGTGGACGGGGCAACGTCCTTGCACCAGTCGTCGATCCGCGCCTTCGATCGGCTGAGCCCGCGCGGCCACAGTCGATCGACGAGCACCCGCTGCCCGCCGTCGTCCTCCACCGGGTCGTACACCCGCCGAACCCTTACCGCCATCAGCCCTCCTCCAGAGGAAGCTCAAGGAGCCACGGTAGTTCGTTGGGTGCTGTCGTCGGCGGTGTGGTCGCCGGCGTGGTCGCCGCCGTAGCGGAGGAGTCGTGGCGTCCAGAGGCCGAGGACGGCGACCATCAGGACCAGCAGGACGGCGCTGACGAACGTCGTGATGTCGACACCGTAGCGCTCGGCGAAGGCGCCGAGGACCAGGGACGCCGCGGGCATGATGCCGATGGCAAGCTCCTGGACGCCCAGCGCGCGGCCGTGAAGGGACTCGGGCGTCGTCATCAGGAGCAGCGTGGTCTGCAGTACGCCGAACGCCGCGCTCATCACCCCGATCGCGGTCATCAGGACGAACGACGCAACGACGCTGTGGGACAGACCGAACAGCCCCCAGAGCGTGCCCCACACCGCTGTGCCGACGACGAACATGCCGCCCTTGAAACGGAAGTCGCCCAGCCAGGCGATCACCAGCGAACCAGCCAGACCTCCGACACCGGCGCAAGTCAGCAGCCAGCCGAGGCCGGCAGCATCGAGGCCGAGGGACTCCTGCGCGAAGACCGGCATGAAGGACTGCGCTACCGGCCACAGCAGAGTGTTCGCGGCTAGGGTGATGAGAAGAACGGTGGAGGCGAGCCGGTTCCGGGCGATCTCGCGCAGGCCGCTCGTGACCATCCGGACCGCCGATTCGGTGTGCCCGCCGATCACTTGCCCGTACTGCCGCAACGGCAGCAGGGTGACGAGAGAAATGGCATACCAGAATGTCGAGACCCACAGCGCGGTCGGCGCACCGAGTCCGGTGATCATCAGCCCGCCGATCGCCGGCCCGATCACCTGGGTCATGTTCAGCGCCATCGAGTTGAGCGCGTTGGCGTTGCTGAGGTTCTGACGGCCGACCAGGTCGAGCACGAGCGAGGCACGCGCCGGCTGCGACGGTGACTGCGCGAGCCCGATCGCGAACCCACCGAGCACCAGCACCCAGTACGTCGCACGTCCGAGCGACGCAAGCGTGGCCACAACACCGACCGCGACGAGCGCCCACGAGGCCGCGATGATCAGCAGCCGGACCCGGTTGTGCCGATCCGCGAACGCACCCGCGAACGGCCCGAGCAGCAAGGGAGCCAACCGCACCGCCCCGAACACCGCGACGAGAAAGTCGGAGTGCGTGGTCTCGTACGCGAGCCAGCCCAGCACCAGCGTCTGCGTCCAGACGCCGCCGAAGAAGAACAGATTCGACAACCAGAACAGCCGGAACGCCCGGTTGCCGCGCAGCGAGCCGAGCGTCCGCTCGACGACAGAGTTGGTACTCACACCTGGAGTTCGCCGTCGCGTACGACGACCCGCCCGCCGGCGACGACCAGCTCACGACGCGGCGCACGCACGAGCACATCCGGCACGTTCTCGGCGTCCAGCAGGACGACGTCTGCGCGTGCTCCCGGCGTGAGGCCGTAGTTCTCGCGATGCACGAACGACGCGCCGTGCGTCGTCGCCAGCTCGATCGCGTACGTGAGGTCCTCGTCGGCGCGCAGCCCGTGCAGCCGTGCGAACTGGCGAGCAACCTGGAACAGATCGCCATCGCCGTACGGCGACCACAGGTCGCGGATGCCGTCGGTGCCCAGGCCGATCGCGACGTCCGCCGTACGCATCTCGCGCCAGGGCAGCGGCGCCGAGTTGATCGGCGCGACCGTCGTCCACGAGATCCCGGCCTCGCCGAGTTGGTTGACCATTTCGGCCCGTCGTGCCGGGGCCAGCTCGCCGAGGGCGAAGCCGTGGGAGACGTTGACCTTGCCGCCGAGGCCGGCCTGCCGGGTGCGCTCGATGATCAGCTCGTACTGGAACGCACCGAGGTCGCCGCGGTCGTGCAGATGGATGTCGATCCCGACCTCCCGCCGCACCGCGATCTCGAACAACGCGTCGAGCTGGCCGACCGGATCACGGTCGATCGACGCCGGGTCCAGACCGCCGATGTTGGTTGCGCCCTCGGCAGCAGCCTTGTCGAGCAGGTCGAGGACGCCGGGACGCCGCAGTACGCCGTCCTGGGGGAAAGCGACGATCTCCACCTCGACCGCGCCGCCGAGCGCTTCGACGGCCTCGCGCACGTTCGCGATTCCTTGCAGCCCGACGCCGAGATCGACGTCGACATGCGTCCGGGTGGCGGTCGTGCCGTGCCGCAAGAACTCACGCAGTACTGCGGTCGCGCCCGCGACGCTCGGGATCCCGTACTTGTCGCGCTCGGCACGCTCGTGGGCGATCCGGCCCTGGGTTGTCGGCTCGCCGCCGTACGAGACCCACGGCTGGCCCCACCAGCTCTTGTCGACGTGTGCGTGCGCGTTGACGAAGCCCGGAAGCGCCAGCATGCCGCGCCCGTCGATCTGCTGCGGATCCGCCGACGCCCGCTCTCCCGTCGGGGCGATGTCAGTGATCACACCATCGGCGATCACGACATCGACCGGCTCACCGCCCCACGGACGCACGTCAGCCAGCAGAAAGGAGGTCACCACCACCTCAGCATGCCGTACCGCACCGACAGGGTGCCGCACGGGCCGTGATCAGCCGGCGCTCTTCTCCTTGATCAGGTCCTCGACGGCCTTCGGGATCGTGGTCTCGAAGTCGAGTAGCTTGGCCCAGGTCGGCGTGATCGTGATGACGGCCATCTCGTCGTACAGGCTCTGGACGCCGGCGGCCCAGTCCGGGTACTGCTCGTCGGTCATCACCTTGTGGCCGGCGGTCAGGTAGCCCTCGGGGACGCCCTGCACCAGCTCCACCGAGGCGGTGCCGCGGATCAGCAGGACCTTGGGCGGGAACGCGCCGGTGTCGATGGTCAGCGCGACCTTCGGGTTCTTGCGGAGCGCGGCGACCTTGGCGGACTTCGGCACGGTGGCGACCAGGATCTGCTCGCCCTCGACCCAGAAGCCGATCGGGATGACGCGCGGGTCGCCGTCCAGGCCGTCGTACGCGAAGCGCGCCGGCTCGGGGCCGTTGAGGAGCTGCTGGGCGTACGGCTTGGCGAGGATCTCGGCGATCTGCTGCTGGTTCATCTCGGTCTCCGATCTGAGTGGGTTCTCATCAGGGGGACGGAGCCGCCCCGGGCTTCTCGACATCGATAGGTTGGCGAATCGTGGAGAGTTTTGACTTCGGTCCCGGACGTGTCCAGCTGTTCGACGACGGTGCAGTGGCGCAGATCGTGCACCCGGACGGCCGTGCGGTGCTGCTGGACGAGGGAGTGGTGCACGACAGCCTGCATGCCTGGGGCAAGGGATTCGTGATCACCGACCGCGCGGCATACCGTTTCGACAGCCCCGCGTTCACCCGGTGGCGGAGCAGCGGCATCGACCTGATGTACCGGTTCGGTGAGCTGGAGCTCCGGGTCGGCCGCCGGTTCGGCGAGCACTGGACCGAGACGTACGAGCTCCGGAACACGAGCACCGAGTCCATCGAGATCGGCTCCGTCGCGATCAGTACGCCGTACCGCGACGTCTACACGTCCAGCCGCGAGAGCCTCACCGGCGCTGTGCACGCGCATGTCTGGACCGGCGGCGCGGACGCGTGGGCCTGGGCGGTGCCGATGGACGGCAGCGGACCTGGGCTCGGTCTGCAGCTGAAGGAAGGCGAGCTCTGGGCGTACTCCGTCGAGTCCCGCGAGCCGGGCACCAGCAGCAACATCCGCGGGCACATCTACCTCCACGTCACCGACCGCGCCCGCGCACCCCACGCGATGGGAGGCCAGCCGGCCATCACGCTCGAGCCCGGCGCCTCGTACCGGTGGACCTGGCAGCTCGGTTGGTATACCGATCTGCCCGCCTTCCACGCGGATCGTCAACCACTCATCGGAGCCGACCGCCTGGCAACCGAGGTCACCGAGTCGATCCGGCTCCACGACGGCCGCGAGATCACCGCTACCGAGCCCGGCCTGACGTACGTCGAATCAACCGACGGCAGGTCCCGGATCGCCGTCCTCTTCCACGAACCGCTCCAGCAGATCGCTGAACGCCGCGTCCGCTTCATCCTCGACCACCAGCGCCGCCCGGAACTGGAAGGCAATCGCAAGTACGCCTTCGTGCCGTACGACAACGACAGCGGCCTGACCGTCCTGTCGAGCGCCTGGCGAGACTGGTCGGACGCGCGCGAACGAGTCGGGATGGCCCTTCTCCTGCAGGAGGTCCGCGACCGCGGTTGGGGCGATCGCGCCGAGTTGGACGAGGCGCTCAACGGCTACGAGCAGTTCGTCCGCGAGTATCTGCTCGATGACGCCGGCACGATCCAGGACGACAGCGTCCACCAGAGCGCCGTACGCCTGTACAACTTCCCGTGGTTCGCGCGCTTCCTCCTCGGCCAGGGCGATCGCGCCGGCGCGACCCGCATCCTCAACCGGTACTACGAACTCGGCGGCGACCATTTCCTGGCGTTCGACCTCGGCCCGTTGCTCAGCGAGCTCGGTCTCCGCGAGCACCTGATCCGGCATGCCAAAACCTTCATCGGGTACGGCGACGAGCTGCCGCCGCATGAGGTCAACTACGAGCAATCGATGGTTGCCCCGCTCCTCGAACTCCTCGTTTCGGCATACCACATCGCGCCGGACGAGATCGACGGCGCCGAGCTGACCCGCCGCCTGCCCTGGCTGACCGCGTTCGCCGCCGACCAGCCCGACGTACGGCTGCGGCATGTTCCGATCCGGCACTGGGACGGCTACTGGTTCGGCCGGCTGCGGTTGTGGGGCGACGTATTCCCGCACTACTGGTCGGCGCTGAGCGCAGTCGTGTACGCCGCCTGGCCGCGCGAACTCGTGACGCCTGAGCAGGCCGCGTGGCTCGACGCCGCCGAAGGCGCGATCCTTCGCGCGAACCTGGTCAGCTTCAGCGCGGACGGATCGGCGACCTGCGCGTTCGTCTACCCGAGCTGTGTCAACGGCCAGCCCGCGCACATCGCCGACCCCCTCGCCAACGACCAGGACTGGGCCCTCGTCTACGCCCTGCGCCTGCTCAGCCGCTGAGCGCTTAGCCCAACGTCGGCAGGAGTTCCTGCAACTTGGTCATCAGGTACGCGTGCAAGCTCGTGCCGTATGAGATCCGGGTCGCACCGACCGCCGCAAGCTCCGCCGGCGTCGGTCCACCCGGCGAAGCGTGCGCGTTGATCGGTCCGCCCACGCCCTCGACCACCTCGGCCAGCTGGTCCACCGGCGCGAGGATCGGGTAGACGCAGTCGACTCCGGCGCGGCGGTACTCGCGCCCCCGGCGTACTGCCTCGGCGACCGGATCGTCGACGGGCCGGACGAACGTGTCCACCCGCGCGTTGATCACCAGCTCGGCTCCCGCGGCGGCGCGTACTTCGGCCAAGTAGTCGGCCTGCTTCGCCACATCGACAAGCCCGCCGTCGAGCGAGTCCTCCAGGTTGCAACCGACCGCCCCTGTCTCGAGCAGCCGCTCCGCGAACTCCTTCGCCGGCAGGCCGTACCCGGCCTCCATGTCCGCCGTGACCGGTACGTCGACCGCACGGACGATCTTGGCGACCGCGTCGAACATGGTCGCCGGCGGCGTCAGCTGCCCGTCGTCGTACCCGAGGACGCGGGCGACCGCCCCGCTGCTGGTGGCAACAGCGGGGAAGCCGGCCTCGGCGATCAGTCGGGCGATCACCGGATCCCACGCGTTCGGAAGGATGAGGGGAGTGCCGCCGTGGTGCAGTGCTCTGAACAACTCTGCAGTCTGCGTCATCAGGGGTGCGACCTCACGGCTTGTAGTGGCCGGGCTCCATCTTCCCGGTCACGCCGACCCGGGTCCACATGTTGATCGTGATGATCAGCGCGATCAGCCGGGCCAGGTCCTTCTCGTCGAAGGCCGCGGCCGCGATCTCGTACACGTCGTCCGGCACGTGGTCGACACTGATCAGCGTGATCGCCTCGGTCAGCTGGAGCGCCGCCTTCTCCTGCTCGGTGTAGAACTTCTGCGCCTCGCGCCAGACCGGGAGCAGCGCGATCCGCTGCTGCTGGTCGGGGCCGAACTCCATCAGGTCCAGCGAGTGCATGTCGGTGCAGTAGGCGCAGCCGTTGATCTGCGAGGCCCGGATCCGGACCAGGTGCGCCAGCTTCGGGTCCAGCCCGGTGGCGGACACCTTGTCCACCTCGATCAGGGCCTGGTAGAAGTCGGGCGCAAGATTGGCGAGCTTCACTCGCCGCGTCGTTGAACTCATGCCTCCACGTTATGACGGGATCGGCCCAGGTACGTGGTCCACTTCCGCGGACAATCCCTGGGCCAATCCAGTCGACGGCCAGAACGGCGTGGTTCAGGCCTTGTCGCGCCGGACGAGATTGCGCAGCTGCGTCCAGGTGCTGCGGAACGGCGTACGCGGCGCCCGTTTCGTCAGCGGCTTCATCAACTCGTCGACAGGCGACGGCGGCGGCGTGACGGGGGCAGGGTTCTCGGGCGTGCTCTGAGGATCGGACATGACGTTCCCTCACGGGAGGGCCGGTTTGGCTTCACCACGAGGTGGGATGTCGTCGTTCCGGAGCTACCGCCAGAGTACGCCGGTTCGCACCGGAAAGCGCTAGCTGTCGTTACCTGGGTGAAGCGAGTTGCTCAGGCCGTTGAGGATCAGGTTGAGGCCGAAGTCGAATTCGTCGGCGAAGTCGTAGCTGGTCTTGAAGTAGTAGCCGGTGGCCATCTCGACGAGATGCGGATAGTCACCCGCGGCGAACTGCTCCATGATCGAGTCCGCGACCGGCGCCACGGTGTCGGGCCCTTCGAAGGGGAGCCCGGCTTCCTGGAGTGCGAATCCGTAGGTGTAACTGTCGATCAGGGCATAGGCATGGGCCGTCATCTCCAGCGAGAAGCCGGCCGCCCGGAGCGTCGCGATCACCGCGTCGTGATGGCGCAGCGTCGCCGGGCCCGGGGTGGTCCGCGATTCCATCAGCCCGATCGCCCAGCGATGCCGCCGCAGCACCTGCCGGGCCGACGCGGCGCGCCGGCGCAGCTCCGAGCGCCAGTCGCCGCCGGGCGACGGCAGTTCGATCTCGCTGAAGACCACATCGACGATGCCGTCGAGGATCGCGTCCTTGTTGGCGACGTGGTAGTAGACCGACATCGGTTTCGCCCCGAGCTCCTGGGCCAGCGAGCGGATCGTGAGAGCTCCGATCCCGCCCGCGTCGGCCACCCCGACGGCGGCCGTCAGCACCCGCTCCCGGGTCAGCCGCCGGCGACCCTGCGAGCTACCAGCAGACTTCTCCACCCCCGGACCATAGCAGTTTCGTACAAAGTACGATACTGTCATCGTACTTAGTACGAAAGGCCATCGGCGCTGGGGGCTCCGACATCCAGCACACCAGGGGGAACACCATGGCCCGGACGACCACGACCACCACCACGACCACCATGCGAGCGATCGTGCAGGACAGGTACGGCGATGCCGACGTCCTGCAGCTCAGGCAGATCGCCCGCCCCGAACCGGTAGCGACCGAGGTACTCGTCCGCGTGCACGCCGCCGGCCTCGACCGCGGGACCTGGCACCTGATGACGGGTACGCCGTACCTGCTCAGGCTCGCCTTCGGATTCCGCGGCCCGCGCAACCCCGTAGCCGGACGAGATGTCGCCGGCACGGTCGAGGCCGTCGGGTCCGGGGTCACCAGGTTCGCCGTCGGCGACGAGGTGTACGGCGAGGCGCCCGGTTCGTTCGCCGAGTACGCCGTCGCCCAGGAGGACAAGCTCGCCCACAAGCCGGCCAACCTCGCCTTCGAGGAGGCCGCGGTGGTCCCGACCTCGGCGTCGACCGCCCTGGACGCGTTGACCACCGGGCGGATCGAGGCCGGGCAGCACGTCCTCGTCATCGGCGCCTCGGGTGGCGTCGGCAGCTTCGCCGTACAGTTGGCCAAGGCCTTCGGAGCAGAAGTCACCGGCGTGGCCGGCACCTCCAAGCTCGACCTCGTCCGTGCGCTGGGCGCCGACCATGTCCTCGACTACACCCGCGACGACTTCGCCGCGACCGGCGACCGCTACGACCTGATCATCGACATCGCCGGCAACCCCACGCTCTCGAGGCTGCGGCGCGCGCTGACGCCAACCGGCACGGTCGTCATCACCGGTGGCGAGGACGGCCGCGGTCCGAGCGGCGGGATGAACCGGCAGTTCCGCGCGCTGGCTCTGTCGCTGTTCGTACGGCAACGGCTGACCTTCTTCGTCGGCAAGGTGCGCGGCAGCGAACTCGTACGCCTCACCGCCCTCATCGAGGCCGGCAAGATCACCCCGAGCCTCGACCGCACCTATCGCCTCGACCAGGTCCCGGACGCCATGCACCACCTGACCACCGGCAAGGTCCGCGGCAAGCTCGCGATCACCGGCATGTCCGCATGATCACCGTCGACGGACTCTCGAAGCGGTACGGCGGCACACTCGCGGTCGACGACGTCAGCTTCACCGCCGCCGCGGGCCGGGTGACCGGATTCCTCGGCCCGAACGGCGCCGGCAAATCGACCACGATGCGGATCATGGTCGGCCTCACCCGGGCCACGTCCGGAACGGCGACGATCGCCGGGCGGAAGTTCGCGGACCTGCCGAACCCGGGCCGCGAAGTCGGCGTACTGCTCGACGCGTCCGCACAGCACGCCGGTCGCACCGGCCGCGAGATCCTGACCCTGGCGCAGCGCCTGATGGGCCTGCCGCGCACACGCGTCGAGGAGATGCTGACCGCGGTCAGCCTGACCCCGGACGAAGCTACCCGGCGGGTGGGGGAGTACTCGCTCGGCATGCGCCAACGGCTCGGCATCGCGACCGCCCTGATCGGCGACCCGGACGTGCTGATCCTCGACGAGCCGGCGAACGGGCTCGATCCGGCCGGCATCCGTTGGATGCGTGACCTGCTCCGCGGGTACGCCGACCGCGGCGGAACCGTGTTGCTGTCCTCGCACCTGCTTCACGAGATCGAGGTCATCGCCGACGACATCGTCATGATCGGCCACGGCCGGATCGTCTCGCACGGCGCCAAGACCGAACTGCTGCACGCGGCCGGCACCATCGTTCGCGCCGTCGACCTGGCCCGCCTCGAGCAGGCTTTGACGGACTGGGGACTCACTGCGAACGCGACCGGTGACGGCGCGCTGCGGACCGACGCGGACGCCGCACTCGTCGGGACAGTGGCGCTCGAGTCGGGTGTCGCGTTGACCGAGCTGCGGGCCGCCGAGGGCGCCGGCCTGGAGGAAATGTTCCTCGAGCTCACCTCCACGACCCAGCGCGAAGGAGCCCGGGCATGACCGCCGTCGCAGCAGAAGGAGTCCGGCCGCACCGGGCCGTCGTCCGTCCCGTTCCACTGAGCCGGATCATCGCGGTCGAGCTCCGCAAGATGTTCGACACCCGGTCCGGCTTCTGGTTGATCGCCAGCATCGCGATCACCGCCGTACTGGCTGCCGCCGGCGTCATCCTGTTCGCCGCGGACGACCAGCTCACGTACTCGACCTTCGCGACCGCGATCCGCTTCCCGGTGGTGATCATCCTGCCGCTGGTCGCGATCCTGGCCGTCACCAGCGAATGGAGCCAGCGCACCGGTCTGACCACGTTCACGCTGATCCCGCACCGGGGCCGGATCATCACCGCCAAGGCGATCTCGTCGGTCGTCATCGCGATCGCGGCGATGGCGCTGACCTTCGCGGTCGGTGCCCTCGGCAACTTGGTGGGCGCTGCCGTCACCGGCGCCCCGCTGGTCTGGGACGTCACGATCACCCAGTGCCTGTACTACGTCCTCGGCATGGTGCTGAGCCTGCTGGTCGGCTTCATGCTCGGCGTCCTGATCCGGGCGTCGATCGGGGCGGTGGTGACGTACTTCGTCCTCACCTTCCTGCTGCCGACGATCTTCAGCCTGCTGGCCACCGGCTCCCACTGGTTCCGCGGCCTGCAACCGTGGGTGGACATCCAGTTCGCGCAGAGCGGTCTGTTCGTCTTCGACAAGTCCCTGACCGGCGAGCAATGGGCCCAGATCGGCGTGACCGGGGTCGTCTGGCTGGTCGTACCGCTACTCGCCGGGCTCCGGATGGTGATGCGAGCCGAGGTCAAGTAACACAGCCGGCGGGATAAAGTCCGGTTCCATGGAGGATTCCGAGGCGGGGGCCGACCTGCACCTGGACCTCGCCGCGGCGCGGGGGCGCAATGAGCTCGTGCGGGCCTTGCACGAGTCGATCCGGACGGGGCGGCTGCCCGCCGGGACTCGGTTGCCGTCGTCGCGGTCGCTGGCGAAGGATCTCGGGATCGCGCGGAACACGGTCGCGGACGCGTACGGGCAGCTGGTGGCCGAAGGGTGGCTGACTGCGCGTCAGGGATCGGGGACGGTGGTTGCCAATCGGGCCGCCGTGCCGTCGATGCCGGCTGTGGCGCTGCCCGAGGAGCGGTCGTACCGGTACGACCTGAGGCCCGGGGCGCCGGATCTTGCGACGTTCCCGCGGACGGAATGGCTGGCGGCGGCGCGGAAGGCCCTGACCCTGGCGCCGAACGAGTCGTTCGGGCTGGGCGATCCGCGCGGCCGGCTCGAGCTGCGGCGGGTGCTCGCGGACTACCTCGCCCGTGCGCGCGGCGTACGGGCGGATCCCGAGCGGATCCTGATCTGCTCGGGGTACGTGCAGGCGGTGAGTCTGCTGGGCGAGGCGATCAAGAACCTCGGCGGTACGACGATCGCGGTCGAGGAATTCGGGTACGGGCTGCATCGGGACGTCATCCGGGCGCGCGGGCTGTCCGCGGTGGCTGTGCCGGTGGACGAGCTCGGTGCGCAGACGTCACAGCTCGCCGGGCAGGGCGTCCTGCTCACCCCGGCGCACCAGATGCCGACGGGCGTGCCGCTCGCCCCGGAGCGTCGTACCGCGGCTGTCGAGTGGGCGCGGGAGACCGGCGCGGTGCTGATCGAGGACGACTACGACGGTGAGTTCCGGTACGACCGGCAGTCGGTGGGGGCGTTGCAGGCGCTCGATCCGGAGCGGGTCGTCTACACCGGGACGGCGAGCAAGAGCCTCGCGCCGGGTCTGCGACTGGCGTGGATGGTGCTGCCGCAGCGCCTGATCGAGCCGGTCGTCGCCGCGAAGCGCACCGCGGACTACCAGACCGGAACGCTCGAGCAGCTGATCCTCGCCGAGTTCATTGCCTCCGGCCACTATGACCGCCACGTACGCCGCTCCCGCCTGCACTACCGCCGCCGCCGCGACCGCCTGGTAGAACTCCTGGCCGTCCGCGCCCCCAACGTCCAGGTAGCCGGCATCTCCGCCGGCCTGCACGTCCTCCTGGACGTCCCCGCCGACGCCGAAGACATCGTCGCCCGAGCCGCCCGCCAGGGCCTAGGCCTGGCCAGCCTCTCCACCTACCACTTCAACCCAACCCCCGCCACCCGCCAAGCAGTCATAGTCGGCTACGGCACCCCACCCGACCACGCCTACCCCGGCGCCCTGGACCTCCTCTGCCAGGTGCTAGGAGTGTGACCATGTCCGCCGATTCCACGTCACCGATCCAGAACCGGATCGGCGCGGTGTTCGTGCACGTCACCGACATGCAGCGCGCGATCACCTGGTACAGCACGCTTCTCGGCGTGCCGCAGTCAGCGACGAGTCACGAAGGACTCATCTACGACGTCCCGATGTCCGGCCCGACCGGGCTGACGCTTGACGGTCACTCGCAGGTGCGGGGGACGTTCCAGCCGGGTGGGCCGCTGCTGATGCTGCAGGCAGGCGACATCCACGCCGCCCACGCGTTCGCGAGTGAGCATGCGAAGGAGGTCGGCCCGGTTGAGGACATCGGCACCGTCAGTGTCTTCCACCTCGCCGATCCGGACGGCAATCGGCTCATCGTGTACGCCGAGAACCGGCCGGGCCACACCGACTAGCCTCGGTCGAGGGCATCGGCCAGGGTGCGGATCTCCGCCGGGCCTACCCGGCAGCAGCCGCCGATGTGGGTCGCGCCGGCTGTTGCCCAGGCGCGGGCGAAGGGTGCCGGGCCGGTGCCGTTGCCGACCCAGCTTCTGGCGGCGGCGTTCCAGGATTCGCCGCGGTTGGGGTAGGCGATCGCGGGTTTGCCGGTGACGGCTACTGCGGTTTCGACGGCGGGCAGTACGTCGACAGGCCGGCAGCAGTTGATGCCTACGGCAACCACCTGGTCGATCGCGGCGAGCGCGAAGGCGTCGGTCAGAGGTTGACCGGCGCGGGTGTGAGGGCCGTCGATCGAGTAGGAGAACCAAGCCGGGAAGTCCAGCTCACCCAGCAGCCCCGCCAGCACCTCGGCCTCGTCGGTGTCCGGGATGGTTTCGATGGCCAGCAGGTCCGGGCCGGCAGCGATCAGCAACTCCAGCCGCGGCCCGTGAAAGTCGCGAAGGACGGTCGCCGGCACGCCGTACCGGCCGCGGTACTCCGAGCCGTCCGCCAGCATCGCGCCGTACGGACCCACCGACGCGGCGACCAGTCCGCCCGGGAACTCGTCACGCACCTCCCGCGCGATCCGCACACTGCTCGCGATCAGCCGCTCCGCCTCGGCGCGCTCGACGCCGGCCCGTTCGAAGCCGATCACGCTCGCCTGGTAACTCGCCGTCGTCGCGACCATCGCCCCGGCTTCGTAGTATGCGCGATGGACCGCCGCGATCTCCGCCGGATCGTCCCTCAGCAGCCGCGCGGACCACAGTGCGTCGGACAGGTCGTGCCCGCGGTCCTCGAGAGCATTCGACAAACCGCCGTCCAGGATGACCAACCGGTCAGAGGCCTTGGACAAGTTCGAAGACCTCATCCGCGCAACCCCACGACAGCGTCACGCCGGATCCGCCGTGTCCGTAGCAGTGGATCACCGGCTCACCGGTCCGCGTACGCACGAGCTCGCACCGGATCGTCGGCCGAGCAGGACGCAGACCGACGCGCTGCCGGATGATCTTCGCCTTGCGGAGCTGAGGAACGAGCTCCGCGGCCCGCTCCAGAATCGCTGCGCTGGTCGAAGGATCCACCGCCAGATTCCAGTCGCCCGGCTGACTGGTCCCACCAACGACCACGTCGTGCTCACGCGGTACGACGTACGTCAGCTCGGTCGGCGACCGATCCGCAAGCAGCCACTCGGTCAGCCCGCACGGCTCGACCGTCATCACCTGACCCCGGACCGGCGTCACCGTCGGATCGCCCGCAGTCAGTCGCGCACCGAGCCCGGTGCAGTTCACGACCAGGTCGGCCCCGGTCGGCAACGCCGACAGCGCCGCCCGCGTCAGCGTCCCGCCCGCCTGCTCGAGTCGCTTCACCAACGCCGGCAGGTACGCCGGCATGTCGAGCACGGGCGCCGTGAACGACCACCCGTCCACGAACCCCTCCGGCGGCGATCCCACCCGGGTCAGATCAGGCAGTACGTCGGCCCACCGCGG
Source organism: Kribbella pratensis (assembly GCF_004365355.1). GTDB lineage: Bacteria > Actinomycetota > Actinomycetes > Propionibacteriales > Kribbellaceae > Kribbella. The sequence goes on from NZ_SODP01000005.1 coordinate 168,555, forward strand.
ATCCGGCGTACGGCCAGTCAGGAACTCGCGCCCGTGCCGCAGCTGCACCGACGGCTCGATCTCCGCCAGCTTCGCGAACTCCTCGTACGACGTCCGGGACCAGCCCGCCACCCGGTCCTCCGGCGCCGACAGGTACGGGTACCAGATCGCGGCCGCCACGGACGACGTCGTCTCCAACGGCAGGTCCCGGGCGAACACCGCCACGTCGTACCCGCCCTCGGCGAGCCGGATGGCACAGCTCAGCCCGATCACGCCCGCCCCGACCACGATCACGCGCATCCTCAGATTGTCACCCGGCCGGCGCGATCATGCCACCGCCCTCGCCCGCAGCCGGACCTCCACCACTGATCAACCCGCGGTGAACGGCCGCTCACACGCGCTGTTGAGCGTGGTGGGATCTGTGGCGCCGCAGTTGGTCAGTGGCACAGGATCGGGACCTGCGCACCAGCGGTTGAACGTCCGGCTACTCACTCACCCCGCGGCTCAGCAGCACGGTGGCGATGAAGGTCTTGTAGAGCTGCAGCGGATCATCGTTGCGCAGAGCAACGACCTTGTCCTCGCGGCGTTCGACGTTGCGCAGTGCGCAGGCCAGCTCGGCGAACGCCCGGCTGTGGAACCGGACGGTCAGCTCGGCCGGCAGCGTGATGCTCGGCGGCCTGATGTCGCTCAGCCGCGCCAGCGCGCGCCGGGCGCCGTCGTGGATCAGCTCGCGGGCCCGCTCCGGATGGACCGACAGTGCCGCGTTGTGCGAGATCGAATCCTTCACGACGACCGACTCGATGTCCGGGCAGAACGGCTGCGCCTCGTCGATCGTCACCCGGTCGCCCGAGATCAGTACGACGGGAACGCCGTGCGCGAGCGCTACCAGCGCGTTGATGCCGGCCTCACCCGTGATCGAGCCGTTGAGGCGTACTTCGGCGATCGCGCGCGGGTTGTACGTGTGGTGCAGGACGGAACCCGTCGACCCGGCCGACCCGTGGTACGAGACGAAGAACGCCGCGTCGTACGAATCGTCAAGTCCCTCCATCATGTACAGCGGCTTGTGCTTCCCCGACAGGTAGCTCGCGCGGCCGTGCAGCTCGTCGGGACGCAGGTTCTGCATGGTCGAGTGCGAGTCGTTGACCAGGAACTCCGTGCCGCCCGCGGCCATCGCGCCGTCGATCGCGGCGTTGACCTCCGCCTGGAGTTGACCCCGGTAGTACTCGTACTCCTGACCCGGCCCCCGACACTGACTCCAGTCGACGACGCCCGCCGTACCCTCCATGTCCGTTGACAAGAAGACCCTCATCTAGCGCACCATACAGGGCCGTTTCGGGTCGAAGGTCCAGTCCTTCATCAGGTACTGCATCGCGATCGCGTCGTTGCGTGCGCCGAGTCCGTGCTGCAGGTACAGCTCGTGCGCGGCATCCAATGCGTCGCGGTCGAGCTCCACGCCGAGACCGGGGCGCGTGGGTACGGCGATCTCGCCGCCGACGATCCGCAACGGTTCCTTGGTCAGGGCCTGACCGTCCTGCCAGATCCAGTGCGTGTCGAGTGCGGTGATGTCGCCGGGCGCGGCCGCGCCGACCTGCGTGAACATCGCCAGCGAGATGTCGAAGTGGTTGTTCGAGTGCGAACCCCAGGTCAGCCCGAAGTCGTTGCAGAGCTGCGCGACCCGTACCGATCCGGCCATCGTCCAGAAGTGGGGGTCGGCCAGGGGGATGTCGACCGCGTCCATCCGGATCGCGTGTGCCAGTTCGCGCCAGTCGGTCGCGATCATGTTGGTCGCCGTACGCAGTCCGGTATGCCGCTTGAACTCGGCCATCGTCTCCCGCCCGGAGAACCCAGGCTCGGCACCACATGGGTCCTCGACGTACGCGAGTACATCGTCCAGCCCCGAGCAGACTGCGATGGCTTCGCGGACCGACCATGCGCCGTTCGGGTCAACCGTGATCCGCGCCTCCGGGAACCGTTCGTGCAACGCGCGGACCGCGTCGATCTCGACCTGCGCGTCGAAGACGCCGCCCTTCAACTTGAAGTCCGCGAACCCGTAGCGCTCCTGAGCAGCCTCCGCCAAGGCAACGACGTCCTCTTGGGTGAGTGCCGGGCGCCGCCTCAGCTGCGCCCAAGCGTCGTCGCCGCCATCAGTCACGTACGGCAGAGCAGTCCGCGCTGCATCCCCGACGTAGAACAAGTAGCCCAGCACTGGGACCGCACTGCGTTGCTGGCCGTCCCCAAGCAGTTCGGCGATTGGTATACCAAGGTGCTGGCCGAGGAGGTCGAGCAGCGCCGACTCGAGCCCCGTCACCGCATGAACCGTCGTGCGCAGGTCGAAGGTCTGCGATCCGCGGCCCTCGCTGTCCCGGCCCGCGAAGGTGGTGGAGACGTTGCGGAGCAGGTGCCGATGCGTGGCCAACGAGTGGCCGACGAGCAGCGGTGCAGCGTCGCGGATGGTGGATGCGATCTTCTCGCCGCCAGGCACCTCGCCCAGCCCCGTGTTGCCCGAGCTGTCGGTCACGATCACCACGTTGCGCGTGAAGAACGGCCCGTGCGCGCCGCTCAGGTTGAGCAGCATGCTGTCGTGGCCGGCCACCGGCACGACCTCGACAGACGTGACAGTCGGCGTCATTTGACCTTCCCGATCAACTCGGTCAGCAGCGCGAGCTCGTCTTCGGTCAGATCCTGCAACGGCGGCCGCACCGGCCCGGCGGACCGCCCGATCGCGTTCACGCCGGCCTTCACGATCGAAACGGCATACCCCTTCGTCCGGTCGCGGATGTCCAGGTACGGCAGGACGAACTCGTTGAGCTTTTGGTAGACCGAAGTACGGTCCTGGGCGACCACGTCTGCATAGAAGCCGAGCGCGAACTCGGGCACGAAGTTGAAGATCGCCGACGAGTACGTGCTGTACCCGAGCTGCAGCAGCGGCAGCGCGAACGTCTCGGCCGTCGGCAGCCCGCCGATGTACGTGAGCCGCTCGCCCACCCGCGCGTACGTCCGGGTCATCATCTCGATGTTGCCGACGCCGTCCTTGAGGCAGACAAGGTTCGGATTCCGCTCCGTGAGCGCGGCGACCGACGCGTCGTTCAGGATCGCGTTCGCTCGGCTGTACACGGTCACGCCGAGGCTCGTGCTTCGGCAGACCGCCGACACGTGCTCGACCAAACCGGCCTGCCCCGCCTCGGTCAGGTACGGCGGAAGCAGCAGGATCCCGTCCGCCCCAGCGGACTCGGCCGCCTGCGCTCCCGCGATCGCAGTCGCTGTACCGCCGGTGGCCGGCGCGATCACCGGAACTCGGCCGTTCACCTCGGACACAGCAGCTCGTACGACGGTGTCGATCTCGGCTGTGGTCAACGAGAAACCCTCTCCCGTACCGCCTGCGGCGAACAGACCTGCGACGTCGTACTGGCTCAGCCAGGACAGGTGCTCGCGGTACCCGGCCTCGTTGAAGCTCAGATCCGGGTGGAAATGCGTCACGGGGAACGAGAGCAGCCCGGTCTTCAGTTGCGCGGCGAGTTCACCGGGGGAGTAGCGGGAGGAGTGATGGGTCACGCTCGTCAGCGTAAGAAGACTCGTGGATACCTGTCCAAGATCGATTTTGGATCTAGTGATGCTCTGGGAGCATCGTGAGCACCCGTCGCAGGACCGGACTGGTCGCGTCCCGCCGCCAGATCGCGTGCAACTCGACCGGGTCGCCGGCGCCCTCGAGGTCGCAGTACGTCACGCCCTCGACGCCGAGGCTGCGGGCCGACGCCGGGACGAGCGCGACACCACGGCCGGCCGCGACCAGCAGGATCACCGTCAGGATCTGCTGCACCCGCTGTTCGATCCGCGGATGCGACTCGGCGAGGAACCGGACCGTCAGTTCGTGGAAGTAGCGTGCCTGCGTCGGCGAATAGCTGATCACCCGCTCACCGGCGAAGTCGCCTGCGGACAGCGGCCGCCCGAGCGCCGCCAGTCGATGGTTGCCGGGGACAACAGCACACAGCGGCTCGCGGTCCACCACCCGCGAGTCCAGTACGTCGCTGTCGAACGGCGGCCGGCCCAGACCGAGATCGAGCTCGCCACGTAGGAGGCCGTCGAGCTGAGCAGGCGTCACCCGCTCGTGCAGGATGACGTCGACGTCGGGCAGTTCCTCCGACATCCGACGTAGCAGCGGACCGAGTGTGCGAATCGCCGAAGTCGCGGTGAAGCCGAGTCGCAGCGTCCCCGCCGCGCCCTGGTCGACGCGCCGCGCGAGATCACCCGCGGTCTCGACCAGCGCGAGTAGCCGGCGAGCCTCGACCAGGAAAGCCTGGCCGGCCTCAGTGAGCTCGACCTTGCGGTTGTCGCGTTCCAGCAATCGCGCCCCGACGGCGCGTTCGAGCTTCTGTACCTGCCGGCTCAGCGGCGGCTGCGTCATGTTCAGCCGTTCCGCGGCCCGGCCGAAGTGCAGTTCCTCGGCGACGGCGACGAAGGCGCTCAGTTGATCGAGCGAGAACATGATTCCCGAAAGGTATCACTCGCTGCCCAATCGGCCTTGAACACGCATGATCAGGCTTCCCGCATCGCTCGCTGGCAGTCCCGGGCGCTATCCGGGCTGGTGGGTCAGCAGCCGATGGCGTGTGCTCGAGAGATGGACCCGCATCGCCGCACGCGCCGCCTCGGGGTCGGCGTGTTCGATCGCCGCGTGGATGTTCTCGTGCTCGTGGATCACCCGGGCCAGGTGGTCCGGGTCGGACATCTCGTACGCCGGATCGAGTCGCGTCCGCGGCAGCATGATCATCATCGGTCCGAGCTCGCCGATCAGGTCGGAGTAGAAACGGTTGCCTGAAGCAACCGCTACCTTCAGGTGGAACGCGAAGTCCGCATCCACCGACCGCGCCGGATCGTCCCCGATCCGCCGGTACTCGTCCAGCGCCCGCTCGATCCCCTTCAGTTGGTATACCGAACGTCGGCCCGCTGCCAGCCCGGCTGCCTCACTCTCCACGCCGATCCGGAAGTCCATCAGCTCCAGCACGTCGCGGTGCGATCGCACCTCGCGCAGTCCCGACGTACGCTCCGGAACCTCCAGCACGAAAGAGCCACGGCCCTGGAACGTCTCCACGAGACCGGCCGCCTGCAGCCGGGAGACGGCTTCACGCACGACAGTCCGGCTGACGCCGAACTCTTCCACCAGGCTGTTCTCGCCTGGCAGCTTCTCACCAGGAGTGATCTCTCCGCTGAGAATCCGTTGCTTCAGTTCCTCGACGATTTGGTATGCCAAACCGCTCATCGCCGGAACTCGCAACTGTCGACCGTCCACCGCGCGCACTGTTCGCTGGTCGTGAAGCCGAGGCCGGGCCGGTCCGGCACGAGCATGCGGCCGTCGACCGTCTCCAGACGCTCGTTGAACAAGGGATTCAGCCACTCGAAATGCTCGACCCAAGGTTCGCGCGGATACGCGGCCGCGAGGTGCAGGTGGATCTCCATCGCGAAGTGCGGAGCCAGCTGAAGACCGTTGTGGTCGGCAAGCGTTGCCAGCTTGAGGAACGGCGTGATGCCGCCGATCCGTGGTGCGTCCGGCTGGATGATGTCGGCCGCCCGGGCCTCGATCAGCCGGACGTGTTCACCGACGCTCGACAACATTTCACCCGTCGCGATCGGAGTGTCCAGCGCTGCGGCCAGCTCCGCATGTCCGACGGCGTCGTACGCGTCGAGCGGCTCCTCGATCCACACCAGGTTGAACTCCTCCAGCACACGACCGAAGCGCAGCGCGGTCGGGCGGTCCCACTGCTGGTTCGCGTCGACCATCAGCGGTACGTCGTCGCCGAGGTGCTCGCGGACGGCTCGGACCCGTTCGAGGTCGATGCGGGTGTCGGGCTGACCGACCTTGATCTTGATCCCGCCGATGCCGTCGGCCAGCGATTTCGAGGCGCGTTCCTGGACCTCCTCGATCGGCGCGTGCAGGAAGCCGCCGGACGTGTTGTACGCGCGGACCGAGTCCCGGTGCGCGCCGAGCAGCTTGGCCAGCGGGAGATCGGCCCGCTTCGCCTTCAGATCCCAGAGCGCGATGTCGATGGCCGCGATCGCCTGCGTCGCGACGCCGGATCGGCCGACCGATGCGCCGGCCCAGAGCAACTTGTCGTACACCTTGCCGATGTCCGACGGGTCCTCGCCGATCAGCCCCGCCGCGATCTCCTTCGCATGCGCGTACTGCGCCGGACCGCCGGCCCGCTTGGAGTAGCTGAAGCCGATCCCGTGCTGCTCCTGCTCACTCGCTATCTCCGCGAACAGGAAGACGATCTCGGTCATCGGCCGCTGCCGCCCGGTCAGCACCTTTGCGTCGCTGATCGGCTGGTCGAGCGGAAGAACCACGGACGACAGCTTCACCTCGCGGATGCGATCCATGGCCAGTGATCGTACAAGTTGTCAACTTGTCCAACAAGAGCCTCGATTGACACCTTCGTAACACCAGGTGACTCAGGCGGAAACACCAGTCGGCGAGGCTGCTCTCTCGCGGACAACGTCGTCGCGTGACCAGATCTGCCTGGGGAAGGAAGTCGCGATGGATGTGTCGGAGCCGGAGCTCCTGCGGACGTTCACGGCGGTGGACAAGGACGACAACGGCCGGATCTGGGCCTGGGAACTGCTCGCGAAGCTGGGACAGGCGGGGATCCAGCCCGACGATCCGCGGGTCCGGACCGCGCTCGCGGACGTCGGCCGTCCGGTGGGGATCGACATCCAGCCGGTGGAGATCGACTTCCGGCAGTACGCCGAGATCGCTCAGCACGGCGACGGCGTGGTGTTTCGGGCGCTGGCGGGCGAGCTGGCTGTGCCTCCGGACGAGTTCCAGGAGTACGTGCGCAGCATCAAGGCGATGCACGACGACCTGCTGTCGAACCTGGACGGGAACGTCGCCGACTACATCCCGACGTTGCGGGACGCCGATCCGGAGCGGTTCGGGATCGCGATCTGTACTGCGGACGGGCAGGTGTTCTCGATCGGCGACACGGCGGACGAGTTCAGCGTCCAGTCGACGTCGAAGCCGTTCAACTATGCGATCGCGCTGGAACAGCTCGGGCCGGACGAAGTACATCGCTGGGTCGGCCAGGAGCAGAGCGGCGGCCCGTTCAACGATCCGCATCTGTCGCTGGGCACGGATGGCAGGCCGCGCAACCCGATGATCAACGCCGGAGCGATCGGTACCCTCGCGCTGGTCGATACCGGCAAGGACCAGTCGGACCGGTTCACCACCGTCCGGGACACCTGGGCGGCGATGACGGGTAAACGACCGCAGTTGCACGGTGCGACATTCCTGGCCGAGCGCGACACGGGATTCGGGAACGTCAGGTTCGCGAACGGGCTCATGCAGGCCGGCAAGCTGAGAGGTGCCCGGCCGAACGATCGGCGTGCTCCGGAGGACGCCGTCGAGTTCTACACCATGGTCTGCTCGCTCACCATGGACGCCGAGCAGTTGGCCAAGGCTGGTGCGACGCTCGCGAACGGCGGAATCGCCCCGAGCGGCCGGCGCGTGTTCTCTCCGGAGACCGCTGGACGTGTGCTGGCCGTGATGGGACACAGCGGCATGTACGACGGCTCCGGGCAATTCTCCGACCAGGTCGGGTTGCCGGCCAAGAGCGGTGTCTCCGGCAACGTCATGATGGTGGTGCCGTCGAAAGGGCTGGCGGTGGTGACGTACTCGCCCCGCCTCGACGCGACTGGCAACTCGGTCCGCGGGGTCGAGGTCTGCAAACGCTTTGTCAACGAGTTCGGCCTCCATCCGTACCGCGTGGGTGCCGAGCGCGTCCGCGATGCAGTCATCGCGCGGCCCGGGCAACTGAACGAGGCCGACAAGCGGGCCGAACTGGCAAGCGCCGCCGAACGTGCACTGGGCGGTGTGGCCAGACCTGGAAGTGGTGGTGCGGGCGCGGCCCGCACCACCGACACCGACCGGGCGGCCGCTGCGGCGACCCGCCACACCGCGCCGACCCGGCAGCTCTGACCGCAGACCGCGCCGGCCATCAGAGCGGATCTGCAGGCCATCAGAATGCAGCTGCCCCCGCCGCGTTGAGCCTGGCGGGGGCAGTGGGTTGCAGTTGTGATGAGCTGGGGATCCGCAGGTTTACTCGACGGTGACTGACTTGGCCAGGTTGCGGGGCTTGTCGACGTCGTGGCCGAGGGCTACGGCTGCGTAGTACGCGATGATCTGGAGCGGGATCGTCAGCAGGATCGGGTCGAGTTCGGGCTCGTTCTTCGGTACGACGATCTTCGCCGCGACCCCGTCCGGTACGTCGACGCCCGGGTGGGTGACGACGTACAGCGGACCTGACCGTGCGCCGATCTCGTGCAGCGCGCCGATGTTGCGGTCGAGCAGCTCGTCGTCGGGGACGATCGCGACGGTCGGCACGTCCGGGGAGATCAGCGCGAGCGGACCGTGCTTCAGCTCGGAGGTCTGGTACGCCTCGGCGTGCCGGTACGAGATCTCCTTGAGCTTCTGCGCGCCCTCCCGCGCGACGGGGTAACCACGGGTCCGGCCGACGAAGAACAGCGATTCGTGCTTGGCGAGCCGGCCGGCGATCTTGGCCAGTTCCTCTTCCTGCGCGACGATCGCGCCAATGTGCTCCGGCAGCTTCTTCAGGCCGTCGATCAGCCGGCGGCCGTCGGCGGGGGAGACGTCGCGGATCCGGCCGAGGTGGATGCCGAGCATCGCGAACCCGACCGCCATGTTCGTCAGCGCCTTCGTCGACGCGACCGAGACCTCCGGACCGGCGTGCAGGTACACACCGCCGTCGACCTCGCGGGCGATGCTCGAGCCGACCGCGTTCACCAGGCCGATCACGCGACCGCCCTTACGCTTCAGCTCCTGCACCGCGACCAGCGTGTCGAGGGTTTCACCGGACTGCGAGACGGCGACGTACAGCGTGTCGCGCTCGACGACCGGGTTGCGGTACCGGAACTCCGACGCGGGCTCGGCGTCGGCGGGGATCCGCGCGACCTCCTCGATGAACTGCGCGCCCATCTGACCCGCGTAGTACGCCGAACCGCAGCCGAGGATCTTGACCCGCTTGATCTCGCGCGCCTCGCGGGCGTCCATGTTCAGACCGCCGAGGTGCACGGTGTGGAAGCGCTCGTCCAGGCGACCACGAATGACCCGGCCGACCGCGTCCGGCTGCTCGTGGATCTCCTTCATCATGAAGTGCTCGTGCAGACCGCGCTCGTACTCGTCGGCCTCCCACTCGACCGTCTTCGCGGTCTTCGTGGTCGGGGACGCGTCCTGGGTGAAGGTGCGGTAGCCGTCGGCGCGGACGGTCGCCATCTCGCCGTCGTCCAGGTACACGACCTGGCGGGTGTAGCGGATCAGCGCGGCCGCGTCGGAGGCCACGTGCATCTCGCCGTCGCCGATGCCGAGGATCAGCGGGCTGCCGTTGCGGGCGACCACGATCCGGTCCGGGAAGTCGAGGTCGATGACGGCGATGCCGTACGTGCCCTCGATCCGGCGCAGCGCGGCCATCACCTTGTCCTCGAGGGTGGCGCCGTCCGACTGCTCGATCAGGTGCGCGAGGACCTCGGTGTCGGTCTCGGACCGCAGCTTGACGCCCGCGTCCTCGAGCTGGGTGCGCAGCGCGCCGGCGTTGTCGAAGATGCCGTTGTGGACGACGGCGATCCGCTCGTTGCCGCTGGCGTGCGGGTGTGCGTTGTCCTTGCTCGGACCGCCGTGGGTCGCCCAGCGCGTGTGGCCGATGCCGAGCTTGCCGCCGAACCGCTTCGGCAGCGACGCCTCCAGCTCACGGACGCGACCCGCGTCCTTGTGCACCTTCAGCTCGCTGGACCCCAGTACGGCGACACCCGCCGAGTCGTAGCCCCGGTACTCGAGCCGGGCCAGTCCGTCCACCAGGATGGGCGCGGCCGGCTTGGTGCCGACGTACCCGACGATTCCGCACATGTAGTGGTGCCCCTTCGTAGGTTCGGTTGAGCGGCCCGGTCAGCCGTAGACGATCCGTCGGAGCTGCCGGGCGGAGAGTTCGGGTGAGCGGACCGGCCAGTGCCGGAGCTCGGTGCCGAGGCGGGCGAAGATCTCGTCGTTGCGGGCGCCGTAGGTCTGCAACTCACGGTGCCGGCGCCGGACGTACTCCTCGGTCGTCTCGGTGAAATAGGCCAGTACGTCGGCGACCACGCGCCGCGCGACATCCGCCGACAGTCCGGTCGTCCGGCTGACCTGATCGGCCAGCTCGTCCACCGGCTCCACAGCCGCCGCCTCACTGATCACCCGACCACCATGCAGTGTTTTCGAGGTCACTGCAAAGCTTCTGCCCGAAATCGGGCAAATTTCCTGTTTTGTCAGGAGTTAGAAGAGCCGGAGTACGTCGGATTCCATCCCGCGGAGGGCGTCGTAGTCGACGGTGACGCATTCGAGGCCCCGGTCGGTGGCCAGGAACTGGGCCTGGGGCTTGATGAGCTGGGCGGCGAAGATACCGCGGACCGGAGCCAACAACGGGTCGCGGTTGAGGAGCTCCACGTAGCGAGTGAGTTGCTCGACGCCGTCGATCTCGCCGCGGCGTTTGATCTCGACGGCGACGTGCTTGCCCTCGGCGTCGCGGCACAGCAGGTCGACCGGCCCGATCGCGGTCGGGTACTCGCGGCGTACCAGCGTCCAGCCCTCGCCGAAGGTCTGGACGTGCTCGGCCAGCAGTTCCTGCAGGTGCGCCTCGACGCCGTCCTTGATCAGCCCGGGGTCGATCCCGAGCTCGTACGACGTGTCGCTGTGCACCTCCTCGAGCGTGATCCGGAGCTCCTCACCAGCCTTGTTGGTGACGCTCCAGACCCCCTCTTCCTCGGTCAGCTTGCACGGCGGCGACATCCAGTTCAGCGGTTTGTACGACCCGCCGTCGGCGTGGATCAGCACGGATCCGTCCGCCTTCACCATCAGCAGCCGCGGCGCCATCGGCAGATGAGCCGTCAGCCGCCCCGAGTAGTCGACAGAACAAGTAGCAATCACCAAGCGCACGAGAAAGCACCGTAGTGCACGGACCGCCGGTAGTGGGAGGGTGGTGAGCATGATGCCGAAGGTCAGCGATCAGGCAGTCGCCGCGTACGACGTCGTGGCCGCCGGACTGGAGTCGGCCGGAGTGGTCCGGGGCAGCATGTTCGGTATGCCCTGTCTCAAGGTCGGCAAGAAGGTGCTCGCGGGGATGTTCGGCGACGCCATGACGTTCAAGCTGCCGCCGGAACCGCGGGAGAAGGCGCTCGCGCTGCCCGGCGCCGAGCCGTTCGACCCCGGGATGGGCCGGCCGATGAAGGAGTGGGTCGTGATCCCGCTGGCGCAGTCGGAGGCCTGGCCGGAGTACGCCGCCGAGGCATTGGAGTACGTCAGCCGATGAATCTCATGTGTCCGGCGCGGATTCTGCTGCTGCCTGGTGACGTGCAGGAGGCGGCGGTCGGGGAGCGGGTTGCTCACGTGTACGCCGGGCCTTTCGAGGCGAGCGCGGGATCGCGGCTGGCGGAGCGGCTCGGCGTCCGGCTGACCGTCGTACCGGAGCTGACGCAGCGGCCGGACCAGGAACTGCAGTCGATTGCGGACCTCCACCGCGGGGAGACCGTCGTCGTGCTCGGCGTGGACCTCGGCCTCAAGCTTCCGGCGACCGTCGAGCACACCGGCGACGGCTGGACGCGGGTGGCGACCGACAACGAGGTGACACTGTCGGCGTACGAGATGGCGGCGGAGAAGTTCCGTGACTCGATCCCGCCCGGGCCCAACGACCAGTTGATCGATCTGCTCGCCGAGCGCGTCGGCCCCGGCGCGCGGGTGCTCGAGATCGGCAGCGGGACCGGGCGCGATGCGCTCGAGCTGGAACGCCGCGGCTTCGTCGTACGCCGCACCGACGCGACGCAGGCGTTCATCGACATGATGCGGGCCGACGGATACGCCGTCGACCGGTTGAACGCGCTCACCGACGACTTCGGCGGACCGTACGACGCGATCTTCGCGGACGCGGTGTTCTTGCATTTCGACCGCCCCGGCCTGGCCCAGGTACTGCGGAAGGCGGCGCGATCCGCCCCGGTGCTGGTGTTCGCGACGCGCGAAGGCAAGGGCGAGGAATGGTCGGATCGCAACCTGGATCTGCCGCGGCACTTCGTCCTCTGGCAGGAGGATGCGTTGCGGCAGGTGCTGACGAACGCCGGCTGGGACGTGCAGCGGCTTGATCGCGGCGAAGGCAAGTTCGGGATGTGGTTCTACGTGCTGGCGACGCGCGCATGATCCGGGCGGGCGTCGTACTGCTCACCGACCAGGGGATCGCCGCGATCGAACGCGTCCGGGACGGCAGGACGTACTACGTTCTGCCCGGCGGTCAGGTCGAAGAAGGCGAGAGCCCGGCCGAGACCGCGCGGCGCGAGATCTACGAGGAGCTCGGGCTGCTGGTGAAGATCCGCAGCGTTGTCGCGGTCGTGCACTTCGGCGACAGTACGCAGCACTACTTCTGCGCGGACGTCATCGGCGGCGAGTTCGGCACCGGCGACGGTCCTGAGATGACGAGCCCGGCCGAGTCGGAGCGGGGCAGTTACCGCGCGGTCTGGCTGCCCTTGCCCGAGCTCGCCGGGCTGGACCTCCGGCCACGGCCGATCACGGCGGCGCTCGTGGCAGCCCCGGATCCGCTCTGGTTGCTGGACGGCTGGATGGAGACCCCGGTCGTGTACGACGAGAACGTGTGAGGTTGGCCTCGCCGGTGATGCAACTCATGGGCGGACCACTATCCGGACTGGCATAGTGCAAGACATGGCTCGGGAATTGACGACTGTGGGTGTGGTGGGTCTCGGCACGATGGGCGCCGGGATCGCCGAGGTGTTCGCGCGCAACGGGCTGACGGTGGTCGGCGTCGAGCGTGACGAGGAGGCCGCCGAGCGCGGCCGCGGCCACATCCAGCACTCGACCGACCGGGCCGTGAAGCGCGGCAAGCTGTCGGTCGAGGACCAGCAGGCGCTGTTCGACCGGGTCACGTTCGCCACCTCGATGGAGGCGCTGGCCGACTGCGACCTGGTGATCGAGGCCGTCGTCGAGCGGCTCGAACTGAAGCGCGAGATCTTCGCCGCGCTGGACAAGATCGTCGGCGAGGACGCGATCCTCGCGACCAACACCTCGTCGTTGTCGGTCACCGAGATCTCCGTCGCCACCCAGCGCCCGCGCCGCGTCGTCGGCATGCACTTCTTCAACCCGGCGCCGGTGCAGGAGTTCGTCGAGGTGATCAAGACCGTCGTCACCGAGCCGGACGTGGTCGACGACGTACAGGCCCTGGCCCGCCGTCTCGACAAGGTCCCGGTGGTCGCGGCCGACCGGGCCGGCTTCATCGCCAACGCGCTGCTGTTCGGGTACCTGAACCACGCCGTGTCGATGGTCGAATCCCGCTACGCCACGCGTGAGGACGTCGACGCGGCGATGCGGCTCGGCTGCGGGTACCCGATGGGTCCGCTGGCGCTGCTCGACCTGATCGGGCTCGACACGGCGTACGAGATCCTCGACACGATGTACAAGCAGGGCCGCAACCGGCTGCACGCGCCGGCGCCGATCCTCAAGCAGATGGTCACTGCCGGACTGCTCGGCCGGAAGACCGGGCGCGGTTTCTACACCTACGAGGGGCCGGACTCGCCGGTCGTGGTCGACGACGAGAGCACCCCGCATCGCAGCGGCGACGAGATCGCGGTCCGCCCGATCAAGCAGATCGGCGTGGTCGGCTCCGGCACGATGGCGGTCGGCATCGTCGAGGTCTGCGCCAAGGCGGGGTACGATGTCCTGTATGTTGCCCGCGGCACCGAAAAGGTCGACCGCGTTCGCGCGACGCTGGAACGCTCGCTGGAGAAGGGTGTCCAGCGCGGCAAGCTGTCCTCGGAGGAGCGCGACGCCGCGCTGCGCCGGGTGACCGGTACGGCGAAGCTCGACGATCTGGCCACGGTCGACCTGGTGATCGAGGCCGTGGTCGAGGAGCTCAGCGTCAAGCAGGCGCTGTTCGAGACGTTCGACGAGATCTGCAAGCCGGGCGCGATCCTGGCCACCACGACCTCGTCGCTGCCGGTGATCGACCTCGCGATGGCGACCAAGCGGCCGTCCGACGTGGTCGGTCTGCACTTCTTCAACCCGGCGCCGGTGATGCAGCTGGTCGAGGTCGTCAGCACGGTCAGCACCGCGCACGAGGTCGCCGACACGGTGGCCGCCGTAGCCGTTGCCGCTGGCAAGCACCCGGTCCGCTGCGGCGACCGCGCCGGCTTCATCGTCAACGCGCTGCTGTTCCCGTACCTGAACGACGCGGTCCGGATGCTCGAGGCGCACTACGCCGGTGTCGACGATATCGACGCCGCGATGAAGCTCGGCTGCCGACTCCCGATGGGCCCGTTCGCCCTCCTCGACGTGGTCGGCCTCGACGTCGCGCTCGCGATCCAGCGCACCCTGTACCTGGAGTTCCGCGAGCCCGGCTTCGCGCCCGCCCCGCTGCTCGAACACCTCGTCACCGCGGGGTACCTCGGCCGCAAGACCGGCCGAGGCTTCCGCGACTACGCGAACTGACGATTTACGGCTCGGCCTGTGCGTAGTCGCCGCAGGGACCGCCGCCGATCGCCTCGGGGAGGACTGTTTCGCGGCGGTCGAGCTTGACGAGCGGGTTGTAGAAGGCGGCGATCTCGACGCTGTCCTCGGGGATGTAGTGGAAGATCAGCGAACGGCGGAAGCGGTCGTCGGTGTTGTTCGGGCGGGAGCCGTGCACGACGCTGCCGTGGAAGAACAGGACGTCACCGGCCTTCATCTTCGTCTGCACCTTGCTGAGGCCGTCCGGGATCGGGACCTCGACGCTGGTGAACGACTCGGTGAGGTCGGCAGGCTCCGGACAGACCAGTTCGGTCTTGTGTGATCCCGGTACGACGGCGAGCCCGCCGTTGTCCGCGTCCACGTCGTCGACCGCGATCCATGCCGCCAGACAGGTCTCCGGATCGGCGCGCAGGAACGTGTTGTCCTGGTGCAGCGCCTGCCCGCGCGCGCCCGGCGGCTTGAAGTAGAACATCGACTGCGCACCCAGCGCCGGACCGATGAGCGCCTGCACGACATCGAGGATCCGGCTGTCCAGCATCAGCTCGAGCGAGAGCCGCCCGGCCTCGATGTCGGTCCGCCGGTGCGGATGCACGAACCGCGGGTACTTCGCCAGCGGGTCGTCCGCGGGTACGCCGTCGTCGATCGCGAGCGAATGGTCGACGGCGACCTGCTCCATGAACACGGTCTTGATCCGCTCGACCTCAGCGGAATCGAACAACTGAGGGACCTGGACGATGCCGTCCCGCTGGTAGATGTCCACGACTGTCATATCTCAAGGATCTGTCGGAGCCGTTTGCCGGACGATAGCCTATCTAGCTGTGAACCTTCGAGATCCTGCTGACTCGCCGATCCCGGTCGTCCGCCGGGTGGCGACCGGTGAGTTCGACGAAGGCCCTGACTACGCGACGTACCGGCGCCGCGGTACGACGGACTGGCTGCTGGTGCAGACGCTCGACGGCCAGGGACGATTCGGTCAGGTTCGCGCCGCGCCGGGCAGTGTCACGCTCGTCCGCCCCGGCACGCTGCACGACTACGCCACGGTCGGCGATCGCTGGCATTTCCTCTACGCCCACGTGAACCCGAAACCCGACTGGCTCCCGCTGCTCGACTGGCCGGAAGTTGCTCCGGGCATCGTTCAGCTGCAGCCGGCCAGGCCTACCTTCGACCGGATCGCCGACCACCTGCGCGACGCTGTACGTCACCAACGCAGCGTGCTCCCGCAGGCCGAGCAGCTGAGCGCCAACTCGCTGGAGGCCGCGCTCTTGTGGTGCGACACCCAGAACCCGAAGGCCGTCCAGATCGACGACCGGCTGCTGCGCGCGATCGAGCTCATCGACCAGGACCTGACCGCGAATCTGGACATCCCGCGGCTCGCGCGAGCGGTCAACCTCTCGGTCTCACGGTTCGCGCACCTGTTCCGCGACCAGCTCGGCGTCAGTCCGCAACAGTTCGTCGAACGCCGCCGCCTCGACGCCGCGGCCCGCCTCCTGGAGCTGACCAGCCGCCCGGTCGCCTCCGTTGCGGCCGAGGTCGGCTACGCGGACCCGCTCTACTTCTCAACCCGCTTCCGTCTACACACTGGATCAAGCCCCACGACCTACCGCAAGAGGTCTTAGGATCCTCGGCATGAGAACGCGTGCAGTGGTGGGGCTGGCGGTGCTTGCGGTGGTGGGGCTCGGGGCGTGTGCGCCGGAGGACAACTCGTCGTCGGGGTCATCGACGCCGTCGGGGGCGGATGCCTGTGCGAAGGACAAGCTGGCGGTGAAGGCTGCCGGCAAGCTGACGGTCGGCACCGACAAGCCGGCGTACGAGCCGTGGTTCAGCAACAACGACCCGAGCAACGGCAAGGGGTACGAGTCGGCCGTCACCTATGCGGTGGCGAAGAAGCTGGGGTTCGAGCAAGCCGACGTCAAGTGGCTGACGGTCCAGTTCAACACAGCGTTCGCGCCCGGGACGAAGCCGTTCGACCTGGACGTGAACCAGGTGTCGATCTCGGAGGACCGGCGCAAGGCGGTCGACTTCTCGTCCGGGTACTACGACGTCCGGCAGACCGTGATCACGACCGCGGGCAGCAAGATCGCGAACGCCAAGTCGGTCGCCGAACTGGTTGATGCGAAGCTCGGTGCCCAGGTCGGTACGACGAGTTACACCGCCCTGCGCGACCAGGTGAAACCGAAGCAGACCCCGGCCGTGTTCGACACCAACGACCTGGCCGTGCAGGCGCTGAAGAACAAACAGATCGACGGCATCGTGGTGGACCTGCCGACCGCGTTCTACATGACCGGCGCGCAGCTCGACAACGGCAAGATCGTCGGGCAGTTGCCGTCCACCGGCACCACCGAGCAGTTCGGGTTCGTGCTCGAGAAAGGCTCGAAGCTGACCGGCTGCGTCGCCCAGGCGGTCGACGCGCTCAAGACCGACGGCACCCTGGCGAACCTGCAGAAGCAGTACCTGACCGAGTCCGGCGCTCCAGAACTGTCGTGACCGACTGGCAGCCCTCGGCGCTTCAGCTCGAAAGGATCGCGTACCGGCGTAGGCGGGCCCGGCGATCGACCCTGATCGCCGTGGTCAGCTCGGTGGTGCTGCTCGTGCTGGTTGCTGTGGGCATCGGTTCCACGCCGGGCTGGCCGCGGGTCCGGGCCACGTTCTTCGACGTCCACCGCGGCTGGGAGGCGCTGCCGATCGTTGCCCAGGGCCTCTGGCTGAACATCCGGGTGATGCTGACCTGCGCGGTGCTCATCGTGATCTTCGGGATGACGCTGGCGATCATGCGCACGTTGCGCGGCCCGATCTTCTTCCCGCTGCGCGTGTTCGCGACCGCCTACACGGACGTGTTCCGCGGCCTCCCGTTGCTGCTGGTGATCTTCCTGCTCGGCTTCGGCGTACCGGCGCTGCAGTTGCGTGGGCTGCCGAACCAGGCGGTGATCTGGGGTGGGGCGGCGCTCGTGCTGACCTACTCGTCGTACGTCGCCGAGGTGTTCCGTGCCGGCATCGAATCGGTGCATCCGTCGCAGCGGGCGGCGGCGCGCTCGCTCGGGCTGACCTACCGCCAGACGCTGCGCTTCGTCGTACTCCCGCAGGCCGTCCGCCGGGTGATGCCGCCGTTGCTGAACGACTTCGTCAGCCTGCAGAAGGACTCCGGACTGATCGCCGTGCTCGGCGTCATCGACGCGATCCGCGCCGCCCAGCTCGAGACGGCCGAGGACTTCAACTTCACGCCGTACGTCGTGGCCGGCCTGCTGTTCGTCGCGCTGACGATCCCGCTGACCAGGCTGACCGATTACGTCGCCCGGCGCCAGGGCTGGTACGGCGGGGGAGGCGGTCCGGTATGAGCCTGCTCTCCTTGCGTGGAGTACGGAAGGTGTACGGCGAGAACGTCGTACTGGACGGGTTCGATCTGGACGTCGACGCGGGGGAGTGCGTCGTACTGATCGGCGCCTCCGGATCGGGGAAGTCGACGTTGTTGCGGTGCGTGAACCTGCTCGAGACGGTCGACGATGGCGTGGTCGAGCTCGCCGGCGTGGACATCACGGATCCGCGCGTCGACGCCGACAAGGTGCGCTCGGGGATCGGGATCGTTTTCCAGTCGTACAACCTGTTCCCGCATCTGAGCGTGCTCGACAACATCACGCTGGCGCCGATCCGCGTGCACGGCGTACGGCGGGAGGTCGCGCGGGCCCGCGCGCTGGAGATGCTGGAGCGGGTCGGGCTGGCCGACAAGGCCACGGCCAAGCCCGACGAGCTGTCCGGCGGTCAGCAGCAGCGGGCCGCGATCGCCCGCGCGATGGTGAACTCGCCCCAGCTGATGCTGCTCGACGAGGTCACCTCGGCGCTCGACCCCGAGCTTGTCGGCGAGGTGCTGGACCTGCTCCGCGAGCTGAAGTCCGAGGGCATGACGATGCTCGTCTGCACGCACGAGATGGCCTTCGCCCGCGACGTCGCGGACCGCGTCTGCTTCCTCCACCACGGCCGCCCGCTCGAGGTCGGCCCGCCCGCCCAGGTCCTGGACGCACCCCGCGAGGCGCGAACCAGGGAGTTCCTGAGCCGGGTCAGCGGGACGACAGGTAGGTGAGGACGGCGATCACGCGGCGGTTGTCGTCCTCGGACGGGGGCAGGTCGAGCTTGGCGAAGATGTTGTTGGTGTGCTTGCTGACCGCCTTCTCGGTGACGAACAGTGCACTCGCGATCGCGGCGTTCGAGCGTCCCTCGGCCATCAGACCGAGGACCTCGGACTCGCGCGGGGTGAGCCGGCCGATCGGCTCGTCGCGGGTGTTGCGGGCCAGTAGCTGACCGATCACGTCCGGGTCCATCGCGGTGCCGCCGCCCGCAACCCGGCGTACCGCGTCGAGGAACTCGGCGACGTTCGACACCCGGTCCTTGAGCAGGTACCCGACGCCGCCACCACCGCCGGTGAGGAGCTCGCGCGCGTACAGCTGCTCGACGTACTGCGACAGCACGAGGATCGGCAGACCGGGCACCTGGCTGCGGGCCTCGATCGCCGCCTTCAGGCCCTCGTCGGTGAACGTCGGTGGCAGCCGGACATCGACCACGGCGACGTCCGGCCGGTGCTCCACCAGGGCGGGCACCAGCCGGGGTCCGTTGTCGACCGCCTCCACGACCTCGAAGTCGTGCGCCTCCAGCAGGCGGATCAGGCCGTCCCGGAGGAGGGCGTGGTCTTCAGCGATGAGGACTCGCAAGGCAGCTCCATGATCACGGTGGTCGGCCCGGCGCTCGGGCTCACCACGGTCAACGTACCGTCGAAGGCGGCCAGCCGCCTTTCGATACCGTACAGACCACCACCGGGCCTGATCACTGCACCGCCGACCCCGTCGTCGCCGACGATCATGTGCAGCTTCTCGTCCTCGTGGGTGATCTGGATCCACGCGGTGGTCGCGGCGGAGTACTTGACGGTGTTCGCGAGGCACTCGGCCACAGCGAAGTACGCCGCGGACTCGACCGGCGCGGGCGGCCGGCCCGGTACGTCGTAGGTGACGTCGACCTTGAACGGGCAGGACATCGCCAGCGCCTTGACCGCGCCGTCGAGACCGCGGTCGGCCAGCACCGGCGGGTGGATCCCGCGGACCAGGTCACGCAGCTCGGACAGCGCAGTACTCGCCGACTCGCGGGCCTCGGTGAGAAGGGCGGCCGCCTGGGCCGGGTCGCGGGCGACCATCTCCTCGGCCATGCCGAGGTTCATGCTCAGCGCGGCCAGCCGAGCCTGCGCGCCGTCGTGCAGGTCACGCTCGATCCGGCGCAGCTCGGCCGCCTGGGTGTCGACGGTCTCGGCGCGGGACTCGGCCAGCTCGCGGACCCGCATCGCCAGCTTCGCGCTCTCGGTCGGGCCGAGCAGCGAGCGGGCCAGGAAGGCGTTCGCCTTGAGCAGCCGCTCGCCGGCGGCCTGCCAGATCAGGAACGCGATCAGCGCGACCGGCATCAGCAGGAAGCTGGTCCAGAAGTTCACCGTGAGCAACCCGCCGAACGGCTCGGTGAACACGCCCTCCGGCGTCACGCCGACGAGCAGCGGGTAGACGAGATAGAAGAGCATGGCCAGGAACAGCACAGCGCTCAGCAGGCACAGCGTGAACCCGATGACGGCGTTCACGAGCAGCCAGATGATGTCCCGCCAGGTCTGCGGGTCGGTGAGGATCGTCCGCAGCCGCATCAGCATGCCGGGCATCGGGGGCTGCTTGTACGGCCGGGGGATCCGCTCGCCGAGGAAGCCCGCGAGGATCGTCCGGTGGCAGTTGGCGAACCAGCGCGCGGCCGGCACCACCACGAGCAGCAGCGGGATGCCTACCCACACCGCGATCAGCGGCACGGAGACCACGCTGAGCACGAACAGAGCGATGCCCAGCTCGGCCAGGATCGCCAGGAACAGCGCGATCCAGGGCTGCGCAAGCTTGGGATACCGCATCGGCGGTGCTTCGGTGGTCACGACGGTGCTCATGCCTCCATCATGACTCAGCGTGTGCTCAGGCGCGGTGGTGTTAAGTCCCCTCTGGCCGGAGGGCTGCCACCCCCCGGCATCTGGGTAGTAGCGCTCATGTTTTCAGCGGTGCCGAGGATGAGGCTGGATACATGACAGCGACAGTGACCCCACCAGGGACCAAGGGCAGCGACTTCTCGCCACTGCTCAGGGAGATCAAGGCCGCGGGCCTGCTCGAACGCCGTACGGCGGCGTACGCGATGGCGATCGGGATCAACGTCGGCCTGATGGCCCTCACCTGGGCAGCGATCGCGGCGGTCGGCGCCTCGTGGTGGGTGGTGCTGCTCGCCCTGCCGCTGGGGATCCTGACCACCCGGGCGGCGTTCTTCGGGCACGACGCCGGTCACCAGCAGATCGCCAGCTCGCGCAAGCTGCACGACTGGATCGGCATGCTGCACGGCAACGTCGTACTCGGGATGAGCTACGCCTGGTGGAACGACAAGCACAACCGCCACCACGCCAACCCGAACCACACCGACAAGGACCCGGATGTCGGCGAGGGTGTGTTCGTCTGGACGCTCCAGCAGGCCGAGGGCCGCAAGGGGCTGGAGGGCTGGCTCACGCGTAACCAGGCGCGGGTCTTCTTCCCGCTGCTCACGCTCGAGGGCTTCAACCTCAAGGTGTCGAGCATCCGCTTCCTGCTGGCTCGTCGCCGTACGCATCAGCTCGAGCTCGGCCTGATGGCCGCGCACGTGGTGCTGTACCTGACCGCGCTGTTCCTGATCATGTCGCCGGCGCAGGCGCTGGTGTTCGCGCTGGTGCATCACATGGTGTTCGGGCTGCACCTCGGCAGCGTGTTCGCGCCGAACCACAAGGGCATGGAGATGCCCGACGACGACAGCAACTGGGGTCATCTCGAGAAGCAGGTCCTGACGTCCCGCAACGTCAACGGCGGGCTGGTTACCGACTGGATGATGGGCGGGCTCAACTACCAGATCGAGCACCACCTCTTCCCGAGCATGCCGCGGGCCAACCTCAGATTCGCCCAGCCGATCGTCCGCGCGTACTGCGAGCGCATCGGAATGCCCTATGTCTCGACGGGTTTGATCGATTCGTATCGCATGGGGTTGCGCCATATGCACGACGTCGGCGAGGAGCTGCGCGCGGCCTGAGCTGACTGCTGCCGGGGTGACCTGGCTCATACGGCTAGCCTTGAAGAGCTATGTCGCGCAGAAGGCCTTCCAAGTGGCAGCGGCCGGTCAGTGACCGGCCGCTGCTCGGTGGTACCCAGTCGCGTGAGGTGAAGGCCGACGGCGAGTGGAACGTCCGGCGGGTCTCCGGGTCCGCGTCCGCGAAGTCGTACCGTTGCCCGGGCTGCGACCAGCTGATCCCGCCCGTCACCCCGCACGTCGTGGTGTGGCCGGACAACCCGAGCCTGCTCGGCGCCATCGGCGGCGCCCAGTCGCTCGACGAGCGGCGTCACTGGCACACTGCGTGCTGGCAACGCAGCCGCTGATCTCGGCACGGGTCTCGGCACTGATCTCCGCACGGAAAGGTGTCTGCATGAAGCTTCCGGTCACGTCGTACGGCGACACCGGTACGCCGGTCGTGGTGATGCACGGGCTGTTCGGCTCCGGGCGGAACTGGATGACCGCCGCGCGCCGGCTGGCCGACAAGCACCGGGTGTTCGCGTTCGACCTGCGCAACCACGGGACCTCGCCACACGTCGATACGATGAGCTACCCGGAGATGGCCGCCGATGTCCGCGAGACCATCGAGTCGCTCGGGGTCGGGCCGGTCGCGCTGGTCGGGCACTCGATGGGTGGCAAGACCGCGATGCTGACTGCGCTGCAGTACCCGGAGGTGGTCGAGCGGCTCGTCGTCGTCGATGCGGCTCCGGTCGAGTATCCGCCTGCCTTCGTCGAGTACGCGCAGGCGATGCGGAACGCCGACCTGTCGTCGGTCGCCCGTCGTGCCGAGGTGGACGCGCAGCTGGTCGACGCCGTACCCACGCCCGGGACCCGTGCGTTTCTGTTGCAGAACCTGATCCTCGACGCCGACGGTGCTCGGTGGCGGCCGAACCTTCCGGTGATCGAGGCCGCACTGCCGGCCATCTCCGGCTGGCCCGCGGAGGCGGCCGGTCTGCGGTACGACGGACCGACGCTGTTCATCTTCGGCGGGAAGTCCGACTACGTGCAGCAGGACCATCGCGCGACGATCGCCGCATACTTCCCGCACGTCCAGTACGCCGAGGTTCCCGAGGCCGGGCACTGGGTTCACGCCGAGCGGCTCGACGACTTCCTGGCCGCGCTCACGCCGTTCCTCGGGTGACCCCTGGTAAACGTTTGTCCGTAATCCATTGACCTTCGCCCGAAATCGTCGGTAAGTTTTCAACCCAGTTCCTGCAGGATCCATGATCTGGGTTGGTGGTGGCGGCGATGATGGTCCGGACCGGCGCACAGCGTCTGGCCGAGGACCGGGGGCTGGTGCCCGACGGGCGCCTCGGACTGATCACGAACTTCACCGGCGTGCTGCCGGACCTCACGCCGACCTCGGTCGCGTTGCGTGCGGCCGGTCTGCCGCTGGCGGCGTTGTTCGGTCCCGAGCACGGCCTCCGCGGTACGGCGCAAGCGGGTGCGAGTGAAGGTGAAGGAGTCGACCCCGACACCGGGCTCCCGGTCTTCGACACCTATCTGCGGCAGGGGCGGGAGCTCGACGACCTGTTCTCCGGTGTCGACGTGCTGCTGTTCGACATCCAGGACATCGGGACGCGGTTCTACACCTACGTCTGGACGATGTACGACTGCCAGCAGGCGGCGGCGCGGCTTGGTATGCCATTCGTCGTCCTCGACCGGCCGAACCCGCTCGGCGGTGTCCGGGTCGAAGGACCGCTGCTGCAGCCGGGGTTCGAGAGCTTCGTCGGGCGGGCGCCGATTCCCTTGCGGCACGGGCTGACCGTCGGGGAGCTCGCCCGGCAGTTGGGTGAGGCAACGGTCATCCCGGTGGACGGCTGGACCCGCGAGTCGTCGGGGACCGGTCTGCCATGGGTGCCGCCGTCGCCGAACATGCCGACGCCGGACACAGCATTGGTATACCCCGGGACGGGCTTGTTCGAGGGGACGAACCTCAGCGAGGGTCGCGGTACGACGCGACCCTTCGAGACGATCGGGGCGCCGTACGTCGACGATCGGCTCGTGCCGGCGTTGTCGGCGTGTGAGCTGCCGGGCGTGATCTTCCGGCGGACCTGGTTCGAGCCGGTGTTCAGCAAGTACGCCGGCCAGGCGGTGTCCGGCGTACAGCTGCATGTTGTCGATCGGGATGCGTTCGAGCCGGTGCGGACCGCGCTGGTGATGCTCCGGGTGCTGAACGAGCTGTATCCGGGCGACTTCGGGATGCTGCCGTCACTCGACAGGCTGTGGGGCTCGGACTCGCTGCGCAAGGCCCTCGAGGCCGGCGACGACCCGGTCGATCTCTTGCCTGCGGCAACCACACCCGCGGGTTGGGTGGGACCTGACGTGCTTCTCTACGAAGGGACTGCTGGATGACGATCCGCTCGTTCCAGGTCGGCGACGGACCGGCCATCGCCGACGGATGGACCGCCGCCGCGCCGGCGGACCCGATCTCCTACCAGCGGTTTCGCGACCTGTTCCTGCTCGATCGGAACTTCGACGCGGCCGGGCTGCAGGTGGCCGTGATCGATGATCAGATCGTCGGCGCGGCGTACGCGGTTCGGCGGTTGATCGCGGTCGACGCCGATGATCTCGAGCCGGCGGCCGGGTGGATCCCGTTCTTCTTCGTACATCCGGAGTACCGGCGACGCGGTATCGGTCGCTCGTTGTTGTCGGCGGCAATGGATTGGCTGCGGTCGCACGGGCGGTCCGAGGTCTTCTTCTCGTCGTACACGCCGAACTACTTCCTCCCAGGCCTGGACAGCGCTCGCTATCCGGACGCCGCTCGGTTGCTGGCCGACCTGGGTTTCGAGCGGCAGTACGACGCCGTCGCGATGGACCGCGGTCTGGTCGGGTATGCCATTCCGGACGAGGTCCGGAAGCGGATCGATGCGCTGACGGCCGAGGGCTACAGCTTTGGTATACCAACCGACGACGAGCTGACGGCGCTGATCACGATCGCCGGCGCGGAGTTCAACCCGGACTGGGCGCGCGCGATCCGCGAGGGCGTCGTGTCCGGTCTGCCGTTGGAGCGCATCGTGGTGGCGCGCGACCCCGGCCGGGCGATCCTCGGCTGGGCGATGCACGGCACGTACGAAGAGGTGATCGACCGCTTCGGGCCGTTCGGCGTACTGCCGGCCTCGCGGGGCACCGGGCTCGGGAAGGTCCTGCTGCACCTGACGCTCGAGCGGATGGTTGCCGCCGGCGCCCACTCGGCGTGGTTCCTGTGGACCGGCGAGAAGTCCGCGGCCGGGCAGCTGTACCTGAAGACGGGGTTCGACATCACCCGCACGTTCACCATCCTCCGGGCGCCTCTGCGCCCGGCTGACTTTGAGGAGTGACATGCGCATTGCCAGATGTTTGCGGCTTGCCGTTGTCCTGGGGCTCCTGGCTACGAGCGCCGCCTGCGGAGGTGGAAGTGACGCCGGCAGCGGCGGCAAGGTCGAGCTGACGTTGCTGAGCCACTACAGCGACGGCCCGTCGAAGGACGGGCTGGACAAGATGATCGCCGAGTGGAACAAGGACAACCCGAAGATCCAGGTGAAGGCACAGGTGGTCAAGTTCGACGACCTGCTCACCACGATGACGGTCCGGCAGACCGGCGGTCGCGGCGCGGACATCGTCAGCGCGTACGGCCTGTGGGGCGGACAGCTGATGAAGGCGAACGTCGTGGCGAAGGTGCCGGACGATATCGCCACGAAGATCAAGGCGGAGTACAGCCCGGCCGCGCTCGGCGCGGTGACCACCGGCGACACGCTCCTCGGCTACCCGACCGAGCTCAACACCTACGTGCTCTTCTACAACAAGAAGATCCTCGCCGCGGCCGGTATCACCAAGCCGCCGACGACCTGGGCCGAACTCGCCGACGACGCGAAGAAGACCGTGAAGCGGGATGCCAAGGGCAACATCCAGGTCGAGGGCCTGAGCCTGATCCAGGACGGCGACAACAAGTCGGTCCACCCGTTCCTGTCGCTGCTCGACTCGGCCGGCGGCACGTTCCTCGGCACGGACGGCACACCGCAGTTCGACAACGACCAGGGCAAGGCCGCGCTGAAGTTCGAGGGCGACCTGGCGGCCGCGAAGGCGTCGAACACGTCGATCTCACCGACCAAGCAGTTCCGCAGCGGCGGCGTCGCGATGGCGATCCAGGCCGGCTGGTGGATCGGCAGCCTCAAGACCCAGATGAAGG
Source organism: Kribbella pratensis (assembly GCF_004365355.1). Taxonomy (GTDB): domain Bacteria; phylum Actinomycetota; class Actinomycetes; order Propionibacteriales; family Kribbellaceae; genus Kribbella. The sequence goes on from NZ_SODP01000005.1 coordinate 194,348, forward strand.
ACAAGTACGCCTCGGACGTCGGCGTGACCGCGATCCCCGGACCGACTCCGGGGAGCAAGGGCTCACTGGCGTACGGGTTCTTCATGGGCGTTAATCAGCGCAGCAAGCACGCGGACGAGGCGTGGAAGTTCCTGACCTGGCTGAACGAGCACAAGGCCTCGGGCGGCGATGTCACCGAGACCGGGAAGTGGCTCGCGGACCAGGGCCTGATCCCGCCGCGGACGGCCGACCAGGCGGAGTACAAGAAGTCGTTGTCCGACCCGAACCTGGCGCCGATCTACGACGCGGCGACGTACGCGATGGCCGAGCCGAACCAGCCGGGGGCCTACGAGGCGAAGACCGCGCTGCACAACGCGATCATGACGGTGCTTGCCGATGGCAAGAATCCGGACGATGCGCTGGCGCAGGCGGCGAAGGCCGTCAAGCCACAATGACGACCGCGGTCAGTAGGGTCGGCGACGACGGCATGGTGGCGTCGCCGGCCCGGCGGGTCGGCAAGCTGCACCGCGAGGGACTGGCGGCGTACCTGTTCCTGTCCCCGGCGCTGCTGTTCTTCTGCGTGTTCCTGATCCTGCCGTTCATCTTCGCGATCGTGCTGGCGTTCTCGGACTGGGGCGGGTTCGACCTCAGCACGCTGAAGTGGGCGGGGTTCTCGAACTTCGGCGACGTGCTGAGCTTCGACGGGACCTTCGTCAAGCCGATCCTCGTCAACACGCTGCTGTTCGCCTTCGGATCGGTGTTCCTGGCAACGTTCGGTTCGGTGCTGGTTGCCTACTGCATCGACCGGTTGTCGTTCCAGGGGTTCTGGCGGGTGCTGTACTTCCTGCCGGTGGTCGCCACGGTGGTTGCGATCGGCAACGTGTGGAAGATGATGTATCAGCCGGCCGGCCTGATCAACGCAGTACTCAACAAGCTCGGTGTGAACAGCGTCGGGTTCCTGTCCGATTCGTCCTACGCGCTGCCGGCGGTGACCGTCGTCCACGCCTGGGCCTCGATCGGCGGCGCCGTACTGATCCTCACGGCCGGCCTGAAGGCGATCCCGGAGATGTACTACGAGGCCGCCGAGGTGGACGGGGCGAACTCGTGGCACACGTTCTGGTCGATCACGTTGCCGTTGCTGCGGCCGGCGGTGCTGTTCGTGCTGATCACGCAGTTCATCGGCGGGTTGCAGTCGTTCGCGCTGATCATCGTGATGACCGGTGACGGCGGGCCGGTGAACGCGACCAACGTGGCGGCGTTCGAGATGTACCAGCGGGCGTTCAAGTTCGGCGCGTGGGGGACGGCGAGCGCGATGGCGATGGTGCTGTTCGTGATCATCCTCGCGATCACGTTGCTGCAGCTGTGGATCGCGCGGCGGCGCGGAGAGGAGACCTCGTGAAGCGGCGCGGCAGGTTCCCGTGGTTCGCGTACCTGGTGGTGATCCTCGGTGGAGTGGCGATGGTGATGCCGTTCCTCGACATGGTGATGAGCTCGTTCAAGGGTCCGGGGGAGTACGGCGTGATTCCATACAAGCTCCTGCCGTCGTCGTTCAACCTGGACAACTATCGGGAGGCGTTCTCGCAGCTGGAGCTGCTCCGGCTGTTCCGCAACAGCGTGATCGTCACGGTGTCGGTGACGATCTCGGTGCTCGTGACCTCGTCGATGGCCGGGTACGCGCTGGCGAAGCTGCGGTTCCGGGGGCGTGCGGTGATCTTCCGGTTCATCCTCGCGACGATGATGCTGCCGCCGTTCCTGCTGCTGATCCCGACCTTCCTGATCATGCTGAACTGGCCGCTTGCCGGTGGCAACGACATCCTCGGCCGCGGCGGTGACGGCGGACTGACGACGAGTCTGGTCGCGCTGATCCTGCCGTTCGCGGTCAGCGGGTTCGGCATCTTCCTGATGCGGCAGTTCATGGTGTCCTTGCCGGACGAGATGCTCGAGGCGGCCAAGATCGACGGCGCGAACCAGTGGCAGACCTGGCGGCTGATCGTGCTGCCGCAGACCAAGCCGGTGGCGATCACGCTCGGGCTGATCACGTTCATCGGGACCTGGAACGAGTACATCTGGACGCTGCTGATCTCGTCCTCGGATCCCTCGTTGCAGACCCTGCCCGTCGGTATCCAGTTGCTGCAGAGCTTCCTCGATCCGGACCGCACGATGCCGATCGTGATGGCCGGCCTGGTGATCAGCACGCTGCCGGTGCTGGTCGTGTTCCTGCTGTTCCAGAAGTACTACGTCCGCGGCGTCGTACTCAGCGGCCTGAAGTGAGGAGACCCTTGTGAACAGAAACGTGCTCGCCATCGGGGCGCACATCGGCGACATGGACCTGACCGCCGGGCCGACGCTGGCCAAGCTGGTCCTGGAAGGCGCGTCGGCCACGATCGTCGCGCTGACGCCGGGCGAACGCGGTCACCCGCGAATGACGCCCACGGCGTACAAGAAGCAGAAGATCGCCGAGGGGACGGCGTTCGCGGAGGCGATCGGCGCGGATTTCGTCGTGTTCGACCAGAGCGACGGTTTCCTGACCGCCGGCGACGACGTGGCGCTGGAGCTGGCCCGGATCATCCGCGAGAAGCAGCCCGACACGATCATCACCCACTGGAAACACTCCATCCACAGCGACCACGAGAACGCCGCCGTGCTGGCCGAGCGCGCCCGCTTCCTGGCCGGCCTGCCGATCGACCCGACCGACGATTTCGCCACGCCGTACCCGGACTTGGTCCGCAAGCTGGCCGAGCTCCCGCGGCACGGCGTACGCAGCTTCCTCCACGCCGAGAACTGGGAGGACATGGAGGGCTTCACCCCGTCCCTCTACGTCCCCATCCCCGACGAGGCCTTCTACCGCTGGGTCTCCGCCATCCGCCACCAGGCCTTCGCCCGCGGCGAAACCTACGGCTTCCGCTACATCGACTACTACACCGCCCTCATGACCACCCGAGGCTGCCTAGCCTCCTACCCCCGAGCCTGCGCCTTCCACACCAACCACTCCCCAGAGATCACCAAGCTCGCCGGACCGTAGATCTTCACTGCGTGGACACCGGTGCGGTTGACGGGGTGCTGGAAGTACGGTCGTAGGCGGTTCTGTCGGCTAGGGATGGAGTGGGCGTGGCTGAGGTTCGGTTGGTTGTGCAGTCGGATGACTTCGGGATGCTTCATGCGGTCAACGTCGGGACGGTGAAGGCGTTCCGGGACGGGATCGTGACGCAGGTGTCGACGATGGCGGCCTGTCCTTGGTTTACCGAGGCGGCGGCGTTGGCGCGGGAGTTCGGGATTCCGTTGGGGGTGCATCAGACGCTGACGTGTGAGTGGGATTTTCTGCGGTGGCGGCCGTTGACGGACGGGGCGTCGTTGGTGGGGGAGGACGGGACGTTCCTGCGGTCGGTTGAGGAGGCGCGGGCGTCGGTGACTCATGAGGACTCGGTGCGTGAGCTGAACGCGCAGGTCGCGAAGTTTGCGGCGGAAGGGCTGGAGATCGAGTACCTCGACGTACACATGGGTCAGTCGGCGACGCCCGCGGCGTACGACGAGGTGTCGAGTGCTGCGGGGAAGCCGTTCATCTATGGGGAGGTGGAGTCGCAGCGGTTCGCGTCGATCGAGACGTTGAGCGATCGGGACGCGGATGTGAAGAGGGCGTGGCTGCTCGAGTACCTCGACAAGCTCACGCCGGGAGTGCACCTGCTGGTCACGCACTGCGCGGCTGCGGAGCCTGAGCTCGGCGCCCTGCACAAGCCGGGTTCGTACACGTACCGCTGGGCCGAGGAGTACCGGTTGTCCGACCAGGAACTCGTCATGGATCCCGAAATCCGCAAGGCAATCGAGGAACGCGGCATCGAACTCACAACGGTCGCCGCTGCCTTCTCGTGATCACCGCGGGCCGCTTGCTGCTGCGGCCATTCACGACGGCGGACGTCTCGTGGGTGTGCGAGGTGTCGCAGGATCCCGTGCTGCAGCAGTACGTCGGCGTGCCCTCGCCGTACCTGATCGAGCATGCGCAGTACTTCGTGGAGCACCTCGCCATCGGGAATCCCCAGCGGGTCGAGTTCGTGGTCGAGGAGGACGGCGAGCGGCTCGCCCGCGTCGGGCTCGGCCTGCGCGGCGACGGTACTGCGGAGGTTGGCTACTGGACTGCCCCGGCGGCGCGCGGTCGTGGCGTGGCGCCGGAGGCAGTGCGGGCGGTATGCCGGTGGGCCTTTGAGACGCAGGGATTGGAGCTCATCGAGTGGCGTGCCGAGATCGGCAATGACGCCTCGCGTCGGGTTGCCGAGAAGGCCGGCTTCGTGATGGAGGGGCAGTTGCGCAAGCGGCTCGTGCATCGCGGGCAGCGGGTTGATGCGTGGATCGGTTCACTGCTCAAGGACGAACTCGGTACTACGGAGGGCGCCAGGCGGTGAGCCGGTTGCAGACTTGATATGGCGGGTCAGGTGGCTGACGGAGTGGTAGCCGGTGAGGTCGGCGATCGCTTGGAGCGGGAGCGTCGAGTTGCGGATGTGCGCGAGGGCGTGGCGGAGGCGTACCGCTTGGAGTGCGGCTTGCGGGCTGGTGCTGCGAAGCCGGGTGAACGCGGCGCGGAGGCCGGACGGGGAGATGCCCAGGTCGGCGGCGACGGTGGCGATCCGGAGACCGCTGGCGAAGCGCTCCTCGAAGATGCGTTCCGCTTCGATGACGAGCTGCTCAGCTGGGGTTGTGGGTGGCGCCGCGGCTGAGCGGCGTAGACGGAGGTCCAGCTCGGACAGGAGAAGTGCGCGGAGCTCCTCGTCGTTCTCACGTACGAGAGCGTCGAAGACTCGGCCGAGGGTGTGATCGGCGTCGTCGTAGCAGAGTCGGGGCCACGGGTGGGCGGCCGCGGCGTCGACCTGGAGGAAGCGGTTGGCGTACCCGGTGCGGCTCTCTTCGGCATGCCAGGTGCTCGGTGGAGTCAGCAGTACGGTGCCGGGCGTCGCGGCGTACGTCTCCTCGCCGACGGGACAGGTGATGCGCCCGCGAACGTAGTACACGAGTTCCCACGAGGTGTGCGCGTGCAGCGGGTAGTCCTTGCCGGGTGCCGCGGTGTGTACGCCGGCGCCGAGCAGTCGTAGCGATTTGTGCATAAGCCCTGTCGCCTTCTGCATTGTTTCCCGGGTGCGTCGGATCGATGCTGGCATCGATTCGTGCATCTTGGGAAGGAGCCGGTGATGGATCTGGCGATGGATATGGCGACCGCGTTGACCGAGCTCGGCGTGACCGACGACGTACTCACCCAAGCCGAGAAGGACCAGCTCGACCGGGACGGCTACCTCCCGCTCGAGGGGATCTTGACCCTGGAAGAGGTGTCGGCGCTCAACAAACGGCTGGCGGAGCTGACCGCGGCCGAGGGTGACCGGGCCGGCCTCGAAGTACACCGGGAGAAGGGCACCGACCGGCTCGCCGACCTCGTCAACAAGGACCCGAAGTTCGAGGTCTGCTTCAGCCATCCACGCGTGCTGGCCGCTATGCAGCACGTCCTCGGCGAGTTCAAACTGTCGTCCCTCAACAGCCGCGCCGCGCTACCCGGTGAAGGTCACCAAGGTCTGCACGCGGACTTCGGGCATCCCGTCCAGCCCGGTGAGTACGAGGTCTGCAACTCGATCTGGCTCCTCGACGACTTCACCCCCGAGAACGGCGCCACCCGCGTAGTCCCCGGCTCCCACCGCCGCGGCACCATGCCCGGCGACGAGATGTCGAACCCGGGCGACCCCCACCCCGACCAGATCCAACTCACCGGCAAAGCCGGCACCGTCGTCGTCTTCAACAGCCACCTCTGGCACGGCGGCACCCAAAACCGAACCCAAGCCCCCCGCCGCGCTCTCCACTCCTACTTCGCCCTCCGCCACCTGCCGCAGCAACTGGACCAGCAGACCTACATCCGCGTCGAAACCTACAAACGCCTAACCCCAGCCCAACGCTTCATCCTCGACGTCACCGATTGACAATCGTCGGCCGCGCCCGGACCACCTAAGCCGCCGGAGTGTGCTTGCCTGGCACCTGCAGGCTCCTCGTTTAGAGTGGTGTTATGGACGATCAGCAGATCGACGTCGACTCGCTCCGGGAGCGCTTCCCGTGGGTCGGGCTGGCGAGCGTCGAGGAGCCGGAGCTGTCGGCCCGCTATCGGGAGATCCTCGCCGATGCGCGCAAGGATCGGGAGATCGTGGCGGCCATCGAAGCTGCACGGCGGAGCGCGTGACCGCACTGCTGTGCGACTCCGGTCCTCTCATTGCCACTTTCAATGCCCGTGACGTGAATCATGAGCGGTGTGCCCGGCTCTTACAGGGCTGGCAGGGGCGACTCTTGATCCCCGAGCCGGTGCTCGGCGAGACCTGCAACTTCCTGCGCAACAACGTCCGCAACGGCCCGGCGCTCGAGGTCCGGTTCTTGGAGGCTGTGGCACGAGGTACAGACGCATTCGAGGTCGTGAATCCTACGGACGCCGATCGGACACGCGCGGCGGAACTGAGCGCTCAATTGGTGTCCGGACCCCTCGGATATGTGGATGGCATCGTACTTGCGATGGCCGAGCGACTTCGCGAATCGGCGATCGCCAGCGTCGACTTCAAGTTTCTCGGTATGGCAACTCCGGTCTGCCGCCTGCAGCCCCTTCGGTGGGTGTTGCAAGAAGGCTGAGCTGTCCGCCTACGACGCGTCGGCTTTGCGGACCCAGACTTCTCGGATGATGAGGAGGATGGCGGCGGCGGAGGGGATGGCCAGGAGAGCGCCTACTACGCCTAGGAGGGCCCCGCCGAGGAGGGCGGCGATGACGGTGACGGCGCCGGGGATGTCTACGGCGCGGCGCATGATGCGGGGGGCGACGATGTAGTTCTCGACCTGCTGGTAGCAGATGCCGTAGATCAGGCAGGCGAGGCCGGTCCACAGGCCGCTGGTGAAGCCGATCAGGGCGACGACGACGACGCCGATCAGGCCGCCGACCATCGGGATGAAGTCGCAGAACATCACCACGATCGCGAGCGCGACGGCGTAGTCACGCAGGCCGACGATCTCCAGGAAGATGAACATGCAGACGCCGGCGCACAGCGCGACCACGAACTGGCCGCTGACGTAACCGCCCACCCGGCCGAGGACCTCGTCGCCGAGGATCGCGACGCGGGTCCGGCGGGTGCGTGGGACGAGGCTGTACGCCGCGCGCTTGACCGACGGCAGCGACGCGAGGAAGTACAGCGTCAGGACCAGGATCGTGAACGTGTTGAACAGCGCGTTCGCGACCACCTTGCCGACGCCGAGGATGCCGCCGAATGCGCGCTGCGCCAGCGCCGGGTCCTGGATGTAGTCCTGGGCCTTCTGGATGAAGTGGTACTTGTCGTCCAGCTGGTTGAGCGTCCTCGACTTCTGCAGCAGGTCGAGGTAGCCCGGCGCGTTCTTGATCAGGCTGTCGATCTGATCCGTGACGACCGGGACGATCGCGAATCCGACGCCGACGACCGCGAGGATCATCAGCAGGAACACCACGCCGACCGACCACCCGCGCTTCAGGCCGCGGCGCATGAACCATTCGACCAGCGGGTTGAGGCCGACGGCGATGAACATCGAGACCAGCAGCAGGATGAGCACCGAGCGGGCCTGGCCGGCTGCGTTCCACAGACCCCAGGCGACGAGGACGCCGAGCGCCGCGAAGAACCCGAACGTGAACGGGTTGCCGCGACGCAGCGGCGGTCCCGGGACACCCATCCCGACGGACGGGTGCCGCTCCTCGATCAGTAGTTCGTCGGCGATGTTCTCGTCGGCGTCCTCCGCCTCCTTGAGGGACGCCGCGGCCTTGTCAGCAGCATCGTCAGCTTCCTCAGCCGACTCGTCCGCCTTGTCGGCAGACGAATCAGCTTTGTCGGCCGACGAGTCGGCTTTGTCGGCCGACTCCTCCGCCTTGTCGGCGAACGAGTCGGCTTTGTCGGCGGATGCATCGGCGGCGCGCGCCGAGCCGGCGGCTTGTCCAGCAGCAGCTTCCGCCTCGTCGGCCGAGTCGTCGGCCTTCTCGGCGGCGGCCTCGGCCTGGGCAGCGGCGGTCTTCGCTTCGCGGGTGGCTTCGGCGAGGTCCGGGTCGGTCGCTGTGGAGGAGTCGTCGCCGGCTGGCGTCACATCTTGTCCTTCGGGGATCGCGCGCTCGAGGTAGCCGCATCGGTCTTCGCGTCGTCGGCGGACGACTTGCTCCCGGAGGACTTCACCGAGGCGGTCGGCCGCGTCTGGGGACGAGTGTCCTCGTCGGCGAGGTCATCGAGCCGGAACTCGTCCACCTTCGTCGAATCCTTCGGCTCGTCCTCGTCGTCCGAGGCCTCAGCGCTCTTGGAGTCGGCAGTGTCGGCGGAGCCGTTCAGCGAACGCACAGGCGAATCGGCATCGGCCGGGCCGCCGGCGGTCTTGCTGGTCTTGTCAGCCAGGTCGGACGCGTCCTTCGGGTCGACGCGCAGCGCGGTGTCGATGCGGGTCTCGTCGACGCGCGCGTCGCCGGCGCCGATCCCGACGAACGGGCTCGCTCCGGTGAACGGTCCGTCCCCGTCGTCGTACGCCGAATCGCCCGTGAACGCACCGGACGCGCCGGACGTGCTCGACGGCGCGTACTGACTCGCCGCCGGTGTGGCACCCGGGAACGGGTTGTCGTCGGCGCTGGATCCGGGCGCCGCCGAGTCGGCGGTCCCAGAGCCGGACGCGGACTCCGTCTCACCAGCACCGACCGGCCCGTCGGCCGAGTCCGTAGCGCCAGACTTGAACGGGCTGTCGGCCGAGTCCCTGCCGCCGGAGTTGAACGGGCTCTCGCCCGCATCCGTCGTGCCGGAGTTGAACGGGCTGTCGGCGGAAGCGTTCGAGCCGGAGTTGAACGGGCTGTCGGTCGAGTCCGTCGTGCCGGAGTTGAACGGACTGTTGCCCTGGGCTGCTGAACCAGGGGTGAACGGGGTGTCCGACCGATCGGTGGCCGCGAAGGGGCTGCCGGTCGCCGAACCGGGGGCCGGGCTGAAGGGGCTGGCCGCCAGCGCGTCGTCCGCGCCGGCGCTAGCGCTGGTGCCGGCTCCACCAGTGGTGGGGCCGGTGTTCGGTCGGGCGAAAGGGTTGACGTACGCCGGTGCCGCGGTCTCGGAGTCGAGCTCGGCCGCCTGGCGTGCGATGTTGCTGGCGATCTCGTTGAGCCCGGCGATCTGGGTGAGGATGCCGTCGCGGCGCTTCGCCAGCCGCTCGGTCTCGCGGGCGACGACGGTCCGGGACCGCTCCGCCTCGTCGGCCGCGTTCGCCAGCTCGGCCTCGGCGCGGGTCCGCGCGGTGGTGAGCAGCTGCTCGGCCTCGCGGCGAGCGCGGGACAGGGTCCGCTCGGCCGACTCCTCGGCCTCGGCGCGAATCTTGCGGGCCTGCTCGGTCGCCTCGGCCACCCGACGCTCGGACGCCTCGGCGGCCTCCTTCATCTGGGTGGTGAGACTGTCGGTGTCAGCCGCGATCTGCTGGTGCTTGTCGGCGAGCTCCTTGGCCTGCTGCTCGCGCTCGTCCGCCAGCCGCGCCCGCAGCGCCGCCGACTCGCGCTGGATCGCGGTCCGGATCTTCTCCGCCTCGTGCAGCGCGCCGTTCTTCAGCGTGCTCGCCTGCGACTCGGCGGTCAGCTGCAGCTGCTCGGCCTTCCGCCTCGCCGCCGCGAGCACCTCGGCCGCCTCGGTCTCCGCCGTACGCCGGACCTCCGCCGCGTCGCCCTCCGCGGTACGCCGCATGCTGTCGGCCTCGTTGAGCGCGACGGTCCGGATGTCCTCGGCCTCACGGTCACCGGTCGCCCGCGCCGCGGCTGCCTCCTTGGCCGCGTTCGCCCGAAGCTCCTCGGCCTCGCGCTTGGCCTCTTCGAGCGCCTCCGACGCCTGGTCCTGCGCGAGCCGGAGGATCTGCGCGGCCCGGTCGCCGAGTCCGGCGTACGACGGGTTGGCGCTGGCCTCGAGCTGGCGTCGCGTCTCCTCGAGCTGGTGCTGCAGCGGCGCGACACTCTGCTGGAGCTCGTCGGCGCGGTTACGCGCCTGGACGAGTTGCATCTCCAGCGCGCGAACATAGTCGTCCACCGCCTGTTTGTCGTACCCACGACGGCTGACCGGGAAGCCCCCGGCCGCGGTCGCCGTGCGGTCGAAGAACGGCAGGCTCGACTCGTCAGGCATCTCCCGAGATTCCCTTCTGGCGGCTCAGCGTGAATCCCCCACCATAAGCCTGTCAGAACCCACCCGAAACCAGCCAATCGAGCGCTGTGGACAACTACCTGTTGCGGAAGCGATTAATCCCGGCGAGATGCTGCTCCCGCAAAGCAGGATCGCGGACGCCGAGGCCTTCGGTCGGGGCGAGGGTGAGGACGCCGACCTTGCCCTGGTGGAGGTTGCGATGGACGTCGTACGCCGCCTGCGCGGTGTCCTCGAGCGAATAGACCTTGCTGACCGTCGGATGCACCATTCCGCGGGCGATCAGCCGGTTGGCCTCCCAGGCCTCGCGGTAATTGGCGAAATGCGAGCCGATGATTCGCTTCAAGTTCATCCACAGGTACCGGTTGTCGTACTCGTGCATGAATCCGGACGTCGACGCGCAGGTCACGATCGTCCCGCCGCGTCGCGCGACGTACACCGAGGCTCCGAAGGTCTCCCGCCCCGGGTGCTCGAACACGATGTCCGGGTCGTCCCCGCCGGTCAGCTCGCGGATCCGCGCCCCGAACCGCTTCCATTCCTTCTGGTCCTGGGTGTGCTCGTCCTTCCAGAACTTGTACCCCTCGGCGGACCGGTCGATGATCAGCGACGCTCCCATCGCCCGGCAGATCTCCGCTTTCTCCGGCGACGACACCACGCAGACCGGGATCGCGCCGCCGTTCAGCGCGAACTGCGTCGCGTACGAGCCCAGTCCGCCGGACGCGCCCCAGATGAGTACGACGTCGCCCTGCTTCATGTTGGCGCCGTTCGCCGACACCAGTTGCCGGTACGCCGTGCTGTTCACCAGCCCCGGCGACGCAGCCTCCTCCCACGTGAGGTGGGCCGGCTTCGGCATCAGCTGGTTCGACTTCACCAGCGCGAGCTCCGCGAGACCGCCGAAGTTCGTCTCGAATCCCCAGATCCGCTGCTCGGAGTCGAGCATCGTGTCGTTGTGTCCGTCGGGCGATTCCAATTCGACCGACAGGCAGTGCGCGACCACCTCGTCGCCCGGCTTCCACGCGTTCACGCCGGGCCCGGTCCGCAGTACGACGCCGGCCAGGTCGGAGCCGACCACGTGGTACGGCAGGTCGTGGCGGGCGGTCAGCGGCGACAGCTTCCCGTACCGCTTCAAGAAGGAGAACGTCGACACCGGCTCGAAGATCGAGGTCCACACGGTGTTGTAGTTGATCGCGCTCGCCATCACCGCGACCAGTGCCTCACCCGGCCCGAGCTCGGGCGTCGGCACGTCGTCCAGGTGCAGACTCTTCCGCGGATCCTTCTCCTTGGTCTCCAGCCCCTCGAACATGCCCGCCTCATCGGCATGCACGGTGATCCCGCGGTAGTGCTCCGGTACGTCGAGCTCGCCGACGGCGCCGGTGTCGCCGGACAAGATCGCTTCGAGGATCTGCTTCACGGAAGTACCTCCTGCAACGGCGGCCAAGGTCAACGCAGTGAGCGGAACTTACCGCTGAGTATGCACGCCTGGCTGTGCGCTGTAACACAGCGAGCGACGGGTGAGACGACCGTCACTTCAGCAGTCCACCGTTGTCAGTGGTCTTACCCGCCGACTAGCGCAGCCGGGTGGACAACCGGACCTGGGTGAAGTCGTCGCCGGAGCGCAGCTGGACCAGATCGCAGAGCTGGTTCGCCAGCCAGACGCCCCGCCCGCCGAGGCCGTCGAGCGGCGGCAGCACGCGCCCGACCAGCAGGTCGTCGATCCGGCCGCGGTCGGTCACATCGCAGATCAATGACCGGTCCGCGATCCAGACCGCCAGCGCGCCACGGCCGCCGCCGAACCGGATGCTGTTCGTGCAGATCTCGTGCAACGCCAGCGCCAGGTCCTCGAGCCGATCGCGCGACACCCCGTGCGACGAGGCCTGACCGCCGACCCATTGCCGCACCTGGCCGAGCTCGTCCGGGCCGAACTCCCACCTCTCGGCGCGATCCGGTACGTCGTCGAGCGCCGTCCGGAACGACTTGTCCGCAAGGGCTTCCATGCCGCTCTGGCCGGCATGAGTCGAGGTCGGGTCGATGCCGACCGACGCCTCGTACGCACAGCAGAGCTGGAACGAACGATCCGCGGCGAAAGCGATATCGCTCAACGCCTCGTGCAGGAGGACCTCGTCGTACTCCGCGGTGCTCCGGCCCGGGTACGCGGCCTCGCCGAGACCCCGCACCGGTCGGCCGGGCTCCTGCTCGAGGATGCCGCGCCAGAACGGGATCAGCCGCGCAGGGTTGCCCCCGGCAACGGTCGCGTCGACGACGGTCACCTCGGAGTACTCCGAGGCCAGGGCGTCACGCAGTACCGCAGTCCGCTCCGGTGGGAGCACGGCCACGACCCTTTCCCCCGCCGCCAGCCCCTCGCGTACGAACGCAACCGCGCGCAGCACGAACTCCTCGTCCGTTCCGTGGACGAAGGCGTCGTGCTTGAACCCGGCCGGCGCACCGTGCAAGGAGTCGGTGGCGCTGTCCTTCAGCACCTGAACAGAGTAGTCCGCCGACCGGACCGAGGAGGGGCTCAGCGCGCGCCGTCACCGACTGTTCTACGCCGGTGGCTCAACGAGTTCGACCAGGACGCCGCCGGCCGACTTCGGGTGAACAAAATTCACTCGCGATCCGGCCGTGCCGCGCCGTGGTTCGTCGTACAGCAGGCGGGCGCCGCGTTCGCGCAGTACTTCGGAGACTGCGTCGAGGTCGCTGACCCGGTAGGCGAGCTGCTGGATGCCGGGACCGCGCTGGTCGAGGAACTTCGCGATCGGGGACGCGTCCGACAACGGGGCCAGCAACTGGATCGACGAACCCGAGTCGCCGACCGCGAGCATCGCCTCGCGGACGCCCTGCTCCTCGTTGATCTCCTCGTGGGCGACCGTCATGCCGAACACATCCGCGTAGTACCGGACGGCCTCGTCGAAGTCGGCGACCGCGATGCCGACATGGTCGATCGCGTCGAACAGCTGATCCATCCCGCCAGCGTGGCGCAAACCCCCATCGAGTGGCCATCGAAAGTGGCAGAGGGCACGATCCGTGTGACCCGTCTGACGCGTCCGACCAGCGGCGTACCAGTGCCGCCGCAGGTATCGTGACGATATGTCTGACACGCGGAACACCACCGTTATCGTCGCCGGCGCGCGGACCCCGATCGGGCGGCTGCTGGGCGGACTCAAAGGCTTCACCGGCGCCGAGCTCGGCGGCTTCGCGATCAAGGGCGCGCTGGACAAGGCCGGCGTCGCGCCGGACCAGGTCGAGTACGTGATCATGGGCCAGGTGCTGCAGGCCGGCGGTGGTCAGATCACCGCCCGCCAGGCCGCGGTCAAGGGCGGCATCCCGATGGACGTTCCGGCCATCACGATCAACAAGGTCTGCCTGTCCGGGCTGAACGCGATCGCGCTCGCCGACCAGCTGATCCGCGCCGGCGAGTACGAGATCGTCGTGGCCGGCGGCATGGAATCGATGACGAACGCGCCGCACCTGCTGCCGAAGTCCCGCGAGGGCTTCAAGTACGGCGACGTGCCGCTGGTGGACTCGATGGCGTACGACGGCCTGTGGGACGCGTTCACCGATCAGGCCATGGGCGCGCTGACCGACCAGAAGAACAACGCGGACGAGAAGCTGAGCCGCGAGGAGCAGGACGAGTTCAGTGCTCGCTCGCACCAGCGCGCCGCGGAGGCCTGGAAGAACGGCGTGTTCGCCGACGAGGTCGTGCCGGTCGAGGTGCCGCAGCGCAAGGGTGACCCGCTGGTGGTCGACGCCGACGAAGGCGTCCGCGGCGACACCTCCGTCGAGGTGCTGGCCAAGCTCCGGCCCGCGTTCGGCAAGGACGGCACGATCACGGCCGGCTCGGCATCGCAGATCTCCGACGGCGGCTGTGCTGTCGTCGTGATGAGCAAGGCGAAGGCCGAGGAGCTCGGGCTCAGCTGGATCGCCGAGATCGGTGCGCACGGCTCGGTCGCCGGACCGGACTCGACGTTGCAGAGCCAGCCGGCCAACGCGATCGCCAAGGCCTGCAAGAAGGAAGGCATCGAGCCCGCCGACCTCGACCTGATCGAGATCAACGAGGCCTTCGCCGCGGTCGGTATCGCGTCCGCGCGCGAGCTGAACGTCAGCGAGGACAAGGTCAACGTGAACGGCGGCGCGATCGCGCTCGGCCACCCGATCGGGATGTCCGGCGCCCGGCTCGTCCTGCACCTGGCGCTCGAGCTGAACCGCCGCGGCGGTGGCGTCGGGGCGGCCGCGCTGTGCGGTGGCGGCGGCCAGGGCGACGCGCTGATCGTCCGGGTTCCGCAGCAGCCGGCCCAGAGCTGACTGAGCTGACCCAGAGCTGACCCAGAGCCGACACAGAGCTGACAGACACCTGATGCCACGACGTACTCCGCCGGTCGGTGAGCTGGTCGAGCGCGCCCGCGAGGAGGACTCGCGGGCGGTCGCCCGGCTGATCTCGCTGGTCGAGGACGAGTCCCCGCTGCTGCGCGAGGTGATGGCCGCGCTCGCGCCGCATGCCGGGCACGCCCACATCGTCGGCATCACGGGCTCGCCCGGCGTCGGCAAATCCACCTCGACGTCCGCGCTGGTTTCGGCGTACCGCGAGACCGGCAAGCGCGTCGGCGTACTCGCGGTGGACCCGTCGTCACCGTTCTCCGGTGGTGCGCTGCTGGGGGACCGGGTCCGGATGCAGGATCACGCGACCGACCGTGGCGTGTTCATCCGGTCGATGGCTTCGCGCGGGCATCTCGGCGGGCTGTCGTGGTCGACACCGCAAGCGCTGCGCGTGCTGGACGCGGCCGGGTTCGACGTGGTGCTGGTGGAGACGGTCGGGGTCGGGCAGTCCGAGGTCGAGATCGCCGGTATGGCGGACACGACGCTGGTCCTGCTGGCGCCCGGGATGGGCGACGGCATCCAAGCGGCCAAGGCCGGGATCCTCGAGGTCGGCGACATCTACGTGGTGAACAAGGCGGACCGCGACGGCGTCCAGTCGGTCACGCGTGACCTGCGGTCGATGCTTGCGCTGGCCGAGCGGGCCGAGGGCGCCTGGACGCCGCCGATCCTGAAGACGGTTGCCTCCCGCAATGAAGGCGTCGCCGAGGTGGTGCAGGCGATCGAGGACAGGCTGGTCTGGATGCGCGGGAACGGCGTCCTCACCGAGCGCCGGCAGTCCCGGGCCAGGGACGAGATCGAGGCGATCGCGACGACGGCGCTGCGGGCCCGGTTCGCGCACCTGCACGGCGACGCGCGGCTCGACGTCCTGGCGGCCAAGGTCGCGGACGGCGGCACCGACCCGTATTCTGCGGCGGACGAGCTGATCGCGGCATTGTGACGTCGGTCTCGCTGTGGAACAGTCGACCACACAGTGTCACAATGTGTCTTTGCTTTCCGTTCACCGGATGTTGTGCCGAATTCGGGCAAATGCCCCAGGATTTCCGCTGCCGGGACCGGCGGGCGTCTCAGGGCGGCGCGCCGGGAGCCACCTTGCCCCCGAATCCGTTACAGAATAGAACTTGTAGCTGGTGAGCATGTGCGGTGGGCTGTGTTCAGTCAGTGACAATTGGTGACGGTCCGTGATACAAATTCCAACACAGTCGACCGAGTGGTTAGGAACAAGGAGTGGCGACATGCCGAAGAAGCTGTTGATCTGGTCGCTCATCGCCTTTGCCGGCTTCTATCTCTTCACTCAGCCGGCGAACGCCGCCGACGCGGTGGGAGGCGCGTTCTCGGCCGTCGGTGACGCGTTCCAGAGCGTCATCACCTTCCTGACCGCGCTGTTCAGCTGATCTGCTGTCCTAGTGTCCCGTTGCGAGCGATCGTGCGGGACACTTGGCTGTACGGGGTCACACAACAGCGCGCCAGGGGAGTGAGTGGATGGCCGGAATAGGCGTGTTCCGGATCTTCGACCCGAAGGTCCGGCGCCACCTGATCTCGGACGAGGGCGAGGTCGTCATCGACGAGGTTCGGCAGCACTGGGTGGTGTATTCGGTGCCGATGCTCGAGGTTGCGCTGGCGGCCGCCCTGCTGCTGACGATGGCCACCACCACGATCGGTGTGCAGCCGGTGCTGCTGGCGATCGTGCTGGTGTTGCTGGCACACGCCTTCTGGCAGTTCCTCACCCACCACCGGGACCGTTTCGTGGTCACCAACATGCGGGTGATGCGGATCCGCGGCGTCTTCTCCCAGACCGTCGCGACCACCCCGATCGCCAGGGTCCTGGACATCACGCTGAAGAAGCCGATCATCGGCCGGGTGCTGGGCTACGGCCACTTCGTCTTCGAGTCGGCCGCGCAGGATCAGGGCTTCCGTGAGATCAGGTGGGTCAGCCGGCCCGACGACCGCGACCTGACCATCCAGCGCGTCATCCAGCGCACCGGACTGCGCGCGTCGGCGAGCGTCGACGTACTGCAGGGCGACGAGGACTCCGACGACGACGGCACCGGTCCGATCGGGATGGACTCAGCGCAAGAGGTCGGCGGCGCTTATGCCCCGGTCACGGCGACCACCAAGACCACCACCCCCGAGGCGCGCCCCGCCCCGTCGTCCGGCGGCGCCAAGTCGATCTTCAACAGCGAACGCGGCAACTGGAGCGACGAGGACTAGTTAGTCTCCGGCAGCGCGCGGCTGCCTGGCCGGCCGTGCGGGAGCGGGTTGCTCGGCGGCGAGTTGCTGGAAGCGGTCCCTGCGACGTGCCCGGTGGGCTCGCTCGGGGTGGGCGGCCGCGGCGGTGGCCAGTGCTTCGTCCAGCTCGTCGACGGCCTCGCTGTAGCGGCTCTGGCGTGCGAGGAGCTCGCCGCGGATCGCGTGCCGGCGTGAACTTTGCGGGATGCCGTCGAGGAGTTTGAGTGCGGCGTCGACTTGCCCGGTTTCGGCGATGGCGACGACGCGGGCCAGTTCGGCGGCCGGGCTGGGCGAGACCTCGAGGAGTAGGTCGTACAGGCGGACGATCTCGCGCCAGTCGGTGGCCGTATAGCTCGGGACCCGGGCGTGCTCAGCTGCAATCGCGGCTTGGAGTTGGTACGCGTCGGCCTGGCGATTCGAGCGCTCCAGCGACTCGTTGAGGAGCGCGACGCCGCGCGTGATCAGGCTCTGGTCCCAGCGCGAGCGGTCCTGCAGGTCGAGGGTCACCACGTCGCCGGCGTCATCGACGCGGGCCGGTCGGCGGGCCTCAGTCAGAAGGAGTAGCGACAGCACCGCGGTCGGCGTCGGCTGGTCGGGCAGCAGTGTGTGCAGGAGCTCGGCCAGTCGGATCGCCTCAGCGCAGACGTCGACGTCGTACGCCGCCTCGCCCTCGGACGGAGCGTGGCCCGCGGTGTAGAGGCTGTGGATGACCGCACACACCGCGGGCAGCCGGTCGGGTAACTCGTCCTCGGCCGGGACCCGGTACGGGATGCGGGCGGCGGCGATCTTCTGGCGGGCGCGGACGAGCCGCTTGGTCGTCGCGACCTCGGTGGTGAGCAGCACGGCGGCGATCTGCGCGGGAGACAGCCCACAGAGCGTGCGCAGGGCGAGCGCGACCCGGGTCGGCGGTGACAGCGACGGATGGCAGCAGGTGAAGATAAGCCGCAGGAGATCGTCCTGCACGACCTCGTCGGGGTCCAGCGCGCCGTCCGGGTCGAGGGCCTCGAGCGACCCGTCGGGGTGGCGGCGGGTGAGATCCTGCAGCTCGGCCCCGGCTCGTTCCTTGCCGGCACGGGCGCGTTCGCGGCGGATGATGTCGATCGCCTTGCGCCGGGCGGTCACGGTCAGCCAGGCCCGCGGCTCAGGCGGTACGCCGGTCACCGGCCACGCGCCGAGAGCGGCCAGCGCGGCCTCTTGGACGGCGTCCTCCGCGAGCTGTACGTCGCCGACCGTCCGGATCAGGGTGGCGAGGATCCGCGTCCCCTCGATCCGGATCGTGTCGGCGACAGCGACATACCGCTCATTCAAGGTGGCCCGCTGACTCATCTGGCAACGATCACCGGGCGTACCTCGACCGCGCCGCCCCACGCCGCCGGGATCTCGGCCGCGATCTTGACCGCCGCTTCGAGGTCGTCGGCCTCGATCAGGTAGTAGCCGGTCAGCGCTTCCTTGGTCTCCGCGTACGGGCCGTCGGTGGTGATCACCGGGCCGCCGCGCGCGCCCTCGACCCGGACGACGGTCGCCGTCGCCGTCGGATGCAGCACGGCGCTCGCCTTGACCTGTTCGGCGTACTCAACGCCGAACTTCCGGTACTCGGCCAGCTCCTCCGCCTGCTCGGGCGCCCACCAGTCCACGTCCGCGGTGTAGGTCAGTGCAAGGTACTGCGCCATCGGAGTCCTCCTTCTCGCTGAAACCACTGTGGTCTCTCGGGAAAGGAACGAACAGCCGGACCCGCAGAGGACATCGCTACTGCGCTGCTACTGCGCTGCTACTGCGCTGCTACTGCGCTGCTACTGCGCTGCTACTGCGCTGCTACTGCGTTGCTTCCGAGATCCGGCCGCGGAAGGCCCGGATGACGTTCGGGTCGCCGACGGTCTGGATGGCGTCCTCGCCGACCCGGCCCCACATCCACAGATAGATCGGCGTCGGATCGCCGAAGATCTCCGCCGCGACCTCGCCTTCCGCATCCTGCTGTATGTCGATGCTGGTCGCGTCGGCCGTGATCGTCCAGGACCGGCCGGCCGCGGTGATGCGGACCGTCGCGTCGATGGGGTACTCCGTGTCGCCTTCCTCCCACCACGGCCCGCCGAGGTTCGGGTACAGCACTTCGTCGATGCCGTCGAGCGCCAGGTCCGGGTCGATCGGCGTGACGACGTCGTGGGCCTGCTCGACGTCGATCCGGTGGACGGCGCTCTCGTGGGCCATCCGCCGGTGCCAGAACGCGGAGGTCGTGTCGCGCGGGTTGAACGTCCACGTCTCCGTCTCGGTCCCGGCTGCCTCCAAAGCGCCGATGAGCGCCGCGCGCGCCTCGTCGTACCACTCGAGGGTCTCGCGGGCGGAGAAGTCCGGCGGCCACGGGTCGGGGCGTGCGCCGAGCTTCAGCACCTCGACCTTGTGCGCGTAGACCATCGCCACATGGCGGACCACATCGTCGACCGTCCACCCCGGACAGCTGGGCACGGGCGCCTGAAGCCCCATCCGCGCCACTTCACCCAGCCGCGCGCTCTCGGCCCGCACCTGCTCGAGAAATCTCATGCCCGAACCCTCCCAGACCTCGTGGACAGTTTCATACGCTCCGCGCCTTGAGCGCCTCCTCCCAGTCGGAAGTCTCCGAATGGCTGATCTCGACCACCCGCTGGGTCAGCAACTTGCCGGCGTCCTCGGCGGTCGCGTACTGCCCGGCGCGCTGGACGTACAGCCACGCCTCGTTCCGCAGGTCCTCGGCGGTCCGGCGATAGGTCGGGTAGGAGTCCTTGAACCCGAACAGCGTCCGGATCCCTTCGGCCAGCGCGATCACGCCACCGAGCGCGGCCGCGAACCACTTCGGTACGTCGAACGCGACCGAGATCGCGATCAGCAGGGCGGCGACGAGCTGCACGGTCCCGAGGCCGCGGTAGGCCATCCGGGCCCAGTTGGCCTGCCGGTTGTACCACTGGAACCGCAGGCTGATCAGTTGTTCGGCGGGGGTCTCGGTCCCGAGAGCGGGGAAGTCCGAATCTCTGAGTTTCGACATGGTCTGCCTAGTGTCGGGCTAATCTTCGGCCCATGGCGAGGAAGAGGGCGTTGCCGTTCGACCCGATCGACGAGGCGTCGCGGCAGTGGGGCCGGCGGTGGGGCGCGGTCGAGCAGATGCGTGCCGTCACGTCGCTGATGCGCGCGCAGCAGATCGTGATCAACGAGCTCGACGACATCCTCCGCAAGCACGGCCTGACCTTCGCGCGGTTCGAGGCGCTGGTGCTGCTCACGTTCTCGCGGCGCGGTTCGCTGCCGCTGGGCAAGATGGGGGAGCGGCTGCAGGTGCATCCGACCTCGGTCACGTCGATCGTCCGCCGGCTCGAGGCAGCCGGGCTGGTCACGCGCACGCCGCATCCCGACGACGGCCGCGCGATCCTGTGCGAGATCACCCCGGAAGGCCGTGAGCTGGTCGAGCGCGCCACTGCCGACCTGGTCGCCGCCGACTTCGCCCTCTCCGGGCTCACCGACGAGCAACTGAAGATGCTCTGGACCGTCCTCGAGCCCCTCCGCCACAACGCCGGCGACTTCTGACCCCGGATCTCCAGGCCATCACAATCCCCGCGATCGCCCCGCCCACGCGGGAGCGAGGCGGCCGGGGTCGATTGTGATGGCCTGGGGATCCGCCTGCGGTTGGAAATAGTTGGACGTCCTAGTAGTTTGGGACCAGTTCCCCCTGACCGGGGTGGTGGGGCGGGGAAGGTAACAGGGAGGTCTGACTGATGGATGCCGATTCGATTGCGGCCGGCCGGAGCCGGTGGCAGCAGCGATACGACGCGGCGCGCAAGCGGGAGGCGGATTTCACCACGCTCTCCGGCACCGAGGTCGAGCCTGTCTACGGGCCGCCCGAGGGGGTCGAGGACCCGCGGATGGAGCGGATCGGCTGGCCGGGGGAGTTCCCGTTCACCCGCGGGCTGTACCCGACCGGGTACCGCGGCCGGACCTGGACGATCCGTCAGTTCGCCGGCTTCGGCAACGCCGAGCAGACCAACGAGCGGTACCGGATGATCCTCAACGGCGGTGGCGGCGGCCTGTCGGTCGCGTTCGACATGCCGACGCTGATGGGCCGCGACTCCGACGACCCGAAGGCGCTCGGCGAGGTCGGGCACTGCGGTGTCGCGATCGACTCGGCCGCCGACATGGACCGGCTGTTCAAGGACATCCCGCTGCAGGACGTCACCACGTCCATGACGATCTCCGGCCCGGCCGTGCCGGCGTTCTGTATGTACCTCGTCTCCGCCGAGCGGCAGGGCGCGGACATCACCAAGCTCAACGGCACCTTGCAGACCGACATCTTCAAGGAGTACATCGCGCAGAAGGAATGGCTGTTCCCGCCGGAGCCGCATCTGCGCCTGATCGGCGACCTGATGGAGTACTGCGCGACCACGATCCCGGCGTACAAGCCGCTCAGCGTGTCCGGGTACCACATCCGTGAGGCCGGATCGACGGCCGCGCAGGAGCTCGCGTACACGCTCGCCGACGGCTTCGGGTATGTCGAGCTCGGGTTGTCCCGCGGGCTCGACGTCGACGTGTTCGCGCCGGGCCTGTCGTTCTTCTTCGACAGCCACCTGGACTTCTTCGAAGAGATCGCGAAATTCCGTGCGGCCCGCCGGATCTGGGCCCGCTGGCTGCGCGACGTGTACGGGGCGAAGACCGACAAGGCCCAGTCGCTGCGCTTCCACACCCAGACCGCGGGCGTGTCGCTGACCGCACAGCAGCCGGTCAACAACGTCGTACGGACGGCCGTCGAGGCGCTGGCCGCGGTGCTCGGCGGGACCAACTCGCTGCACACGAACGCGCTCGACGAGACGCTCGCGCTGCCGACCGCGGAGTCCGCCGAGATCGCGCTGCGGACGCAGTCGGTGCTGATGGAAGAGGTCGGGGTCACGAACGTCGCCGACCCGCTCGGCGGCTCCTGGTACGTCGAAGCGCTCACCGATGCCATTGAGGCCGAGGCCGAGCAGATCTTCGCCCGGATCAAGGAGATGAGCCCGGACGAGACGATGACCGGCGGCATCCTGCGCGGGATCGAGGACGGCTGGTTCATGGCCGAGATCGCCGATGCCGCCTTCGAGTACCAGCAGAAGCTCGAGAAGGGCGAGAAGAAGATCGTCGGCGTCAACACGCTGACCGACACCGTCTCCGGCGACCTGGAGATCCTCCGCGTCTCGCACGAGGTCGAGATCGAGCAGTGCCGGGTGCTCGCGGAACGCAAGGCGAACCGTGACGAGGACCTGGTACGGCGTACGCTATCGGCTCTGGTGGAGGCGGCCAGCGGCACTGGCAACCTGATCGAGCCCATGCTGGAGGCAGTGCGTGCGGAGGCCACGATGGGGGAAATCTGTCACGTTCTTCGGGAACAATGGGGCGAGTACCGAGAGCCCGCCCGCTTCTGAGGAGCAGCCGCAGCCCGATCTGACTTCCGCGGCAACCGGCGCGATCGGGCCGGCCGACGGGCGTCGCGTGGTGGTCTGCGGGTCGGACCGCACGATGTTGCGGGTGACAACGGAACTGGTGAGCTCGGGCGAGCGGGTCACCGCGATCGTGAACCCGGACTCGCGTCACTACGACCGGATCAAAGAGCTCGGCGCGAACGTGATGGGCGCCCGGGTGATCAGCGAGTCGCTGCTGCGGCGTGCCGGTGTCGACGCTGCCGACGACGGGGCGCCGTCCACGGCGCGGGCCCTGGTGCTGCTGGACAACGACGACGTCCACAACGTGCACACGGCTCTGACCGCGCGCGACATGGATCCGGAGCTGCGGATCGTCGTACAGATGGTGAATCCGCGCCTGGGCAAGCACATGAATCGGCTGCTCGGGGACTGTGTCGTGATCAACGGGCCGTCGCTCGCCGCGCCCGCCTTCGTGTCGGACGCGCTGGAGGACGACGAGCTGACCTGGCTCGACCTCGGCGGCCGACGGCTGGTGGCCGGGCAGGCCGACCTGATCCGGGAGCCGCACCTGACCGTGCTCGCGGACACGACCTCGTCCGCGACGCCGACTCTGCTCCCGTTGTCGAGTTCCGACCCTGACGGCGACATCGTGCTGGGGACCGGCGTACGGACGCTGTGGCGAAGTCGTGACGTCCGCCCGGCCGGCTGGTTCATGGCGCTGCGCGACATCCTCGACAGCCGGGTGCGGAAGATCGCTGCGGTGATGGCGTTCCTGATCGTGGCCGGTACGGGCGTCATCCACTACTTCGGCGGGATCGAGTGGTGGCGTGCGCTGTACCTCGCGGCCGGTGTCGTGACGTCGGCCGGGATCGACGACGACAAGTTCAACGACGCGCAGCCGTGGGTGAAGGTCAGTGCGGTCCTGGTGCAGCTGACGGGGATCGTGCTGATGGCGCTCCTGACCGCGGTCGTGGTCGACTCGCTGATCGGTGCGCGGCTGTCGCGGCTCATCGGTGGCGTCCGTGGGCGGCCGCGCAACCACGTGGTGGTGTGCGGTCTGGGTACGGTCGGGTCGCGGGTGCTCGAGATCCTCACCGAGCGGGGTGTTGCGGTGGTGGGGGTCGACCAGGACGACGATGCGCCTGGCATCCAGACTGCACACCGTTTGAAGATCCCGGTGGTGGTCGGGGACAGCAGTAACGAGGAGACGCTGCGGTTGGCCGGCGTCCAGCGGTGCCAGTCGGTGCTGGCGATCACCGACGGGGACATCACCAACCTGGAGTGCGCGATCATGGCGCGGGATCTGAACCCGGAGGCCGGGATCACGATGCGGATGTTCGATCACGACCTGGCGCAGCGGGTCGAGCGCCGGCTCGGGCTGGGCAACAGCCGATCGGTGTCGATGCTCGTCGCGCCGGCCGTGGCCGCTGCGGTGGCGAACCGGCGTAGCCAGGTGACGGTCCCGGCCGGTCGTCGCGTTCTGCTGCTCACCGAGGTCACTGTCGAGCCCGGGTCGGTCGCGGTCGGGAAGCGGATGGGGCAGCTGGACGAGGCCGGCGGCCTGCGGGTGCTGGCGAGGCAGGACCTGGGCGGAGCCTGGGACTGGAGTCCGACGTCGGGCCCCGAGCCCCGGCCTGGTGGTCGTACGGCGGCGTCCGAGCGGGAGACCCGGTCGGCAGGGCGGGTTCCGGCGGTCGAGCGGGAACTCCGGGCGGGGGACCGGATGGCGGTGGCAGGGACCCGGAGCGGGCTGGCACGGTTGTTGATGGCGACCCGGGCGCAGCGGACTTCGGCGTCGTCATAGAGGATGGACCTGTGAACGTAGATCGGGTATGTGCGCACGGAATGCGAGGACAGTGGTGAGCCAGTCCAACTTCTCCCGTCCCGGGGCGATCGACCTGTCGGGCCTGCGTAAGCCGGCCGGTGCGGCGTCCGGTGCTGCCGGTGGTCCCGGCGCTCCGGCTGGTGCCGCCGCCGGCGCGTATGTGCTGAACGTTACCGAGGCGAACTTCCAGACCGACGTGATCGAGCGCTCCTTGCAGGCGCCCGTGGTGGTCGAGCTGTGGTCGCCCCGCTCGCAGG
The DNA here is from genome assembly GCF_004365355.1 of Kribbella pratensis. Classification (GTDB taxonomy): domain Bacteria; phylum Actinomycetota; class Actinomycetes; order Propionibacteriales; family Kribbellaceae; genus Kribbella. The sequence continues at coordinate 218,568 of NZ_SODP01000005.1, forward strand.
GCTCGAACGCCCTGGGCGCGGTGCTGGCCCAGCTGTCGACCGAGTACGCCGGGAAGTTCCTGCTGGCCCGGATCGACGTCGACGCGAACCCACAGGTGGCGCAGGCGTTCGGCGTACAGTCGGTGCCCGTCGTGATCGCGATCCTGCGCGGTCAGCCGGTCCCGTTGTTCCAGGGCGTCCTGGGCGAGCCCGAGGTCCGGCAGTACCTCGACCAGCTGCTGACCGTGGCGGTGGCGAACGGCATCACCGGTCGCGCCGAGCCGGTCGGACCGGCTGGTCCGGACGCTGAATCGGCCGAGGAGCCGCCGCCGAACCCGCGGTACGAGAAGGCGGAGAACGCGGTCGCGGCGGGCGATCTGGACGGCGCGATCGCGGCGTACGAGGAGCTGCTGAAGGAGACGCCGGCCGACGCCGAGGCGAAGTCCGGGCTGGCGCGGGTGCAGCTGGTGAAGCGGACCCAGGACGTGCCGGCCGACGTACGGACGCGGGCGGCGGAGAACCCGACCGATATCGAAGCGCAGATGCTGGTCGCCGACGTGGATCTGATGGGCGGGCATGTCGACGATGCCTTCGCGCGCTTGATCAGCACGGTCCAGGCGACCTCGGGCGACGAGCGGAACACCGTCAGGCTGCACCTGCTGGAGCTGTTCGAGGTGGTCGGCGCCGACGACGACCGGGTGATGAAGGCCCGCCGTCGGCTGATGTCCGTCCTGTTCTAACCCTTCAGGATCGGATCTGTTGTCAGGGTCTCGGAGACCCGGGCGAGGAGGGAGCGGAGGGTCTCCGCCTCCTCCTCGCTGAAAGCCGCGGCCAGCCGGCGCTCGACGCCGGTGGCGCGCTTGTCCGCCTGATCGAGAGCCTTGCGCCCGGCGTGCGTGGGACGGGTCTCGATCACGTGCTTGTGCAGTGGATGCGGCGTGCGCTCGATCAGCCCGCCGGCCTCCAGGTTGCGCAGGATCGTCGTCATCGTCTGCGGGGTGACGGCGCAGCGGCGGGCCAGTTCGGCGGCGGAGATGCCCGGCTGCTCGTCCAGCACGAACAGAGCGGCGTACTGCGGAACCGTGAGCCCGGCCGGTTTCACTGCAGCTGACTTCGCCGCCTGCAGCTCCTGCTCGACCCGCTTGAAGTGACTGCCGAGCCGTTCGTCGAAGGACATCCGCATGCGGACCATCCTACGAACGGCGTCGATGATATATGCATTGACGACCATCAGAACTCTGATTAATGTCTGTGCTCGTATTCATCCGGAGGAGGAGTTCTTGATGAAGTTTCGTGTGTTGGCTGCTGGTGCTGTGGCGGCGTTGCTCGCCCTGACGGCGTCGCCGGCCGCAGTTCCCGTGGCAGCTGCTGCTTCGCAAGGGATGCCCGCGCAGATCGACGGCCGGACGGCTGATCGGTATCCGGAGGGCATCGCCTGGGATCCGACCCGGCAGGCGTTCCTGATCGGGTCGCTGGCTACCGGGCGGATCTCGGTGGTCGGCCGCGACGGCGTACCGCATCCGTTCGGCGTCGCGCCCGGGGTGTCGACGTTCGGGCTGCATGTCGATGCCGTGCGCAACCGTGTGCTCGTCACGTACGCCGATATCGGGAACGGTGAGCGGACGTCGGACGCGACGCTCTACAAGCAGTCCGGTGTCGCGATCTACAACCTGCGGACCGGGCGGCTCGAGCGGCGGGTCGATCTGAACACCCCGCAGCTGAATCCGGCCGGCGGTCGTCACGGCGTGAACGACCTGGCGATCGATGCCGTGGGCAACGCCTATGTCACCGACCCGGCGGGGGACGCGATCTACCGGATCACCCCACACGGTGCGGCGTCGGTTCTCGTCCGCGACGAGCGGTTGCGGAGCGACACAATCGGGGCCAATGGCATCGTCTGGCACCCGGGTGGCTATCTGCTGGTGGTCCGGTACGACGTGGGCACGCTGTTCCGGATCTCGTTGCGCGGTGAACTCAGTACGACTGGTCTGACCAGTGCACTGGTCGGGGGAGACGGCTTGGCGCTGGCGCGTGATGGTCGGCTGATCGCGATCACCAACAAGCTCGGTGCGGCCGGCGTCGAGCGGGCGACTGTGTTGAGTAGTCGCGACAACTACCGCACCGCCCAGGTTCGGTCGGTCGAGCCGTGGCCGGTCTCAGGTCCGACGACGGCCGCGATCACGCCCTTCGGGACGTATGTGCTGAGCGGGCGGATCGATGTGCTGATCGCGGGCGGCTGGTCTGACCAGTTCACTATCCGGCGGATGGCGGCGTACTGAGGGCACTGACCGGAATCGGACAGTGTGAATTCTTGTAATTGATGTTGAAGTGCTCTGAGAATTCTTCACATGAGTGCTGTCGCATCGCCGCCGCCGAGTCTCGAGGCACGGATCCACGGCCTGCTGCCGGCGTTGAGTCCGGCGCAGGCCCGGATCGCCGCCGAGGTACTGCGGGATCCGGCGGCGGTCGCGGGATCGACGATCGGCCAGTTGGCGGCCCGCTGCGGTACGTCGCTGCCGAGCGTCACGCGCTTCTGCCTGGCGCTCGGTCTGTCCGGGTACGCCGAGCTCCGGCTCACGCTGGCGGCCGAGAGTGGTCGGACCAGTCTCAGCTGGGAACGCGGGACCGGGTCGGAGGTCGGACCGGACGACTCACTGGACGACGTACTCCGGACGCTGCTGCGCGCCGACACGCGGGCGCTCGAGGACACGGTCGCGTCATTGGACGTCGACGCGCTCGGGCGTGCGGTCCGGGCGATCTCGGACGCACGCCGGATCGACCTGTACGCCGTGGCGGGGTCGGCGGCGGTGGCCGAGGACCTGCGGCTGCGGCTGCACCGGATCGGACGAGGCGCCAGTACCTGGAGCGACGTACACACTGCTCTGGCGAGCTCGGCACTGCTCGGGACCGGTGATGTCGCGATCGGCATCTCGCACAGTGGCGAGACGCTCGAGGTTCTCGAACCCGTGATCAGGGCCGGGCGGCAAGGGGCGACGACTGTTGCCATCACCAACTATCCGCGCTCGCCGCTGGCGCGGGCGGCCGAGATCGTGCTGGTCACCGCGGCTCGCGATGTCACGTTCCGGACCGGGGGACTGTCCGGCCGGCATGCCCAGATGATCGTGCTCGACGCGCTGTACCTGGGCGTCGCCCAGCGCGACTATCCGTCGGCCGAGCGGGCCTTCGACGCCACCGCCGATGCCGTCGCGGATCACCGCCGACGGTCCTGAGAAGTCTTCTGCCGCAAGCTCCGTTCGACCGCCTTCCGAAGGAGAAACATGCAGAGTCCGCACCAGATCCTTGACCCCAGCCGCCCCAGCCGACGCAGCCTGCTGCTCGGTGCCGGCGCCACCGCCCTCACCGCGGCAGCCGCAACAGCCGCCGCCACGACCACCGCCGCCGCCACGACCACCAGCACCGGCGCGGCGACCTCCGCTGCCGGCGCGCCGAGCGCCGCGGCGGCTGGTTTCGGGGCGGCTGGTGTCGGAGCGGCTGGTGCCGGGGCGGCGCCGGCCGTCGTGCCGTCGCCGGATACGTTGCCGTTGACCGGCGGGCCGGACTTCCCGATCGGGCTGTTCTGGCCGCCGCATCCGTACGCGAGCACCGCGCAACGGTTCGCAGAGATCAAGAACGCCGGCTTCGACTTCATCATCTCCGGCAACTACGCCGGCGACGGCAACATCTTCCAGTACCAGCTCGGCCTGGCCCGCGACGCCGGCCTGAAGATGCTGATCTCCGACGACATCCAGATCCGCAACATGTCCCGCTGGTTCTCGATCTCGGACACCCCTACCGACTTCCTCAGCGTGACGCCGGCCGAGGCGAGTGCCCTCTACATCCGCGCTCGCGACGCGTACGGGCCGTACTCGTCGCTGGCCGGCTTCAACTTCTACGACGAACCGGGGGCCGGCTGGTTCGCGACGTTGGCGAAGGCGCTCTCGATCTCGCGTGAGCTGGCGCCGCAACTGCTGCCGTACATCAACCTGCTGCCGTCCGACGACGCGACGTACTATCGCAACTTCGTCGACGTGGTGCAGCCGTCGCTGATCTCGTTCGACCGGTACCCGCTGCTCTCCGAGGGGCGCGAGGACGCCAACTACTTCCACAACTGGGCCATCGTCCGCGACGCCGCGCTGCACGGCGACATCCCGGCCTGGGTGTACATCCAGACGCTTGCCTACAACAACCATCGCGAACCGACCGCGGCGGAGCTGCTCTGGCAGGTCAACATCAGCCTCGCGTACGGCGCGAAGGGCATCCAGTACTTCACGTACTGGACGCCGGAGGCCGCTCGCGGTGAGGGATTCGGACCGGCGCTGATCACGGTCGACGGCAAGCGGACGTCGCGGTACGACGCCGCGAAGCAGATCAACACGGGCTGGTTGCATCAGGTCGGGCGCGAGCTCAAACCGCTGGTGTCGGAGTCCGTCGTCCATGCGAACGAGACTCCGCTGCCGAACGGTGCCGTCGGGTTCACGGCGACCAACCTGGTCTCGGCGATCTCCGGGGATTCGGTTGTCGTCGGCACCTTCCGGTCACGGGACGCCGCGTCGGGGGATCGCTGGGTGTTGGTTGCGAACCGTTCGCACAGCGCGCGAGCTCGGGCCGTTGTCGCGGTCAACGAGCAGACGGTCGGGTCGGTCGGGGTCTTCCAGCCGGCGAGGCAGACGTACGTGTCGCAGCGGGTCGGGCCGGTGCAGGTCTCGCTGGACGCCGGTGCCGCGACGTTGATCAAGCTCGCAGCGAAGTAGTCAGCTGGTCTGACCGGTGTAGATGCCCATCGCACGGAAGCGGAGGGCCGGGGCCGCGTACTCCTCCAGGGCGTGCGCGGTCCAGCCGATCATCCGGGCGAGCGCGAACAGGGCGTCGCCGGCATCGGGGCGGAAGTTGTAGGCGTGCATGGTCGCGGCGATCGCGAGGTCGCTGTTCGGGAACATCGGGGTGCGCTCGGCGACCGCGGCGATCGTGCCGACGATCGGGTGATCGCCGAGCAGTCCGAGCAGTACGTCGGCGCGCGGGTCGCGGTGCTGGTAGATCCGGTGCCCGAAGCCGGGGATCGGTTCGCCTGACCGCAACTGGTCTGACAGGGCCTTCAGCGGATCCTGCTGTGCGCGTCGGAGGAACTCGTACGCGAGGGTCGGTGCGGCGCCGTGGTACTGCCCGTCGAGCGCGCCGAGCCCCGCGGAGATCACGGCGTACAGGTTGGCGCGTGCGCTGGCGGCGACCCGCGCGGCGACCGTCGAGACCGCCAGCCCGTGGTCGGCCAGCAGGATCAGCGCGGCATCGAGCACCTCAGGACGAGGCGCTTCGTCAGAAAGCTTGGGCCAGAGCCGCGCACCGAGAGTCGCGCCGGAGTCCACGTGCTCGCCAGGCAGCGCGGTCACCAGGGTGCCGATCAGTCGCCCAGCAGCAGCAGTCACCGATGGCGCAGACAGGTCGAACCGCAGAGGATCAGCAGCCCCCAGCACCGCCACTGCCACCCGCAGCCGATCTGTCAACCGAGCCCCGTCCGGCACCACCCCCATCGCAGCCCGAGCAAGCAGCACCCCCTCCCGCTCTACCCCGAACACCGCCTTGGCGGTGCTCGGCGTAGAGCGGGAGGGCGCGAGCCCAGACGCGGGAGCGGGTCCGGGTGCGGGAGAGGGTGCAGACGTGGGCTCGGGGGATTGGGCGGGGGATTGGGCGGTCCAGAGGAGGGTGGCGACTTGTTCGACTGTCCAGCTGGTGGCGAGGGCTCGGGCTGACTGGCCTCGGTAGTAAAGCTCGTCGTTTTCGAGGAGGGTCAGCTCCGACTCGATGCGTTCCACCACGCCGGAGTGGTCGACCGATCTGGCGGCCAGGCGGTCTACTTCGGCGGCCGAGAAGAGGCTGCCGCGGCGGCCCCGGGCCCGGGTGCTGGTGAGGAGGCCCCGGCTGACGTAGGCGTAGATCGTCTCCGGCTTGACCTGCAGGCGGCGTGCGACCTCCGCGGTGGTCAGGTAATTCTCGTCACCTTCGGCCGTCATCCACGCTCCTCACAGCGATTCACTCAGACGAACATTGACTGGATCAATATTGACAATAGTTGATTGGCTGTCAACTCTGAAGCTATGTCAACAGTGATCAATGTTCCGCCCGGTCTGCGCAACGTCGTCGTCACCGAGACCACCCTCGGCGACGTCCGTGGTGACGAGGGGTTCTACCACTACCGCCAGTACTCGGCGATCGATCTCGCCAAGTCCAAGACGCTCGAAGACGTCTGGTACCTGATGTTCGAGGGCCGCCTCCCGACGGACGCCGAGCGCGACCGGTTCATCGCCGAACTGGCGCCGCTGCGGGTCCTGCCCGACGAGGTCAGCGCCGTCCTCCCGGCGATCGCGGCTGCAGGCGCAAAGTTCAACCCGCTCGCCGGTCTCCGCACTGCCCTGTCGCTGCTGGCGGCAGTACGTGGCCTCCCGCCGCTCTGGGATGCCGACCCGGCCCGCCGCAAGGCCGACGCGATGCTCGTCTGCGCGGTCACCCCGACCATCCTCGCGGCCCTCTACCGCCTCCGCGAAGGCCAGCAGCCGCTGGAGCCGCGCGCCGACCTCTCGGCCGCAGCCAACTGGCTCTACCTGGTCACCGGCACCGAGCCGAACGCAGTACATGCGACCGCGATCGAGCACTATCTCGTCTCGACGCTCGACCACGGCTTCAACGCGTCCACGTTCACCGCGCGAGTGATCGCCTCCACCGGTGCCGACGTCGTCTCGGCCGTTGCCGGAGCGATCGGCGCGTTCTCCGGCCCGTTGCACGGCGGCGCGCCGGACCGCGCCCTGGCCAGCCTCGACGAGATCGGTACGCCGGACCGCATCGACGCCTGGGTCCGCGCGAAGGTGTCCGCGGGCGATCGGATCATGGGCTTCGGTCACGCGGTCTACCGCACCGAGGACCCGCGTTCGTTGATGCTCCGCGACATCGCCCGCGGCATCGGCGGCGACCTGGTCGACTTCGCAACCACCGTCGAGCAGCGCATCGTCGACGTCCTCGCCGAACTGAAGCCCGGCCGCAACCTCTACGCGAACGTGGAGTTCTACGCCGGCGTCGTGATGGAGCTCTGCGGCATCCCACGCGCGATGTTCACGCCGACGTTCGCGGTCAGCCGCATCATCGGCTGGTCCGCCAACATCCTCGAACAGTCGGAGGACCCGAAGATCATCCGTCCGATCGCGACGTACGTCGGCCCGCAGCCGCCGGTGCCGATCGACTAGGCAGCTAGGCGACGAACTGCATGACCCCGTCCTCGACCGGCCCGAAGCGCAACGTCACGAGATCGCGCGGGTAGTTCTGCCGGAGGCGCCAGGGCCCTTGACTGCCCTGGCGCGGGAGGATGGCGGCGGCGCGGCGGATGTAGCCGGAGGACAGGTCGACGACCGGCCGGGGCGGAGCGTCGTATTCGGCTGGGTCGACCTCCGGGACGCAGATCCGGGTGCCGGTCGCGGTGAGGTGGTTGAGGAGCCGGCAGACGTACTGCGAGGTCAGGTCGGAGCGCAGCGTCCAGGAGTTGTTGGTATATCCGATGCACCAGGCAAGGTTCGGTACGCCGCTCAGCATCATGCCCTTGTAGACGAACGTGTCGTGCGGCGCAACGGACCGCCCGTCGACCGTCACCTGGATGTTGCCGAGTGCAACCATCCGCAGACCGGTCGCGGTCACCACGAGATCCGCCTCCAGCTCCATACCGGACCGCAGCAGCACGCCCCGAGGAGTGAACCGCTCAATCTCGTCGGTCACCACCGAAGCGGACCCGTCCCGCAGAGCCTTGAACAGATCCGCGTCCGGCACCAGACACAACCGCTGGTCCCATGGCTTGTACTGCGGGGTGAAGTGCGGATCGACCGGGATCGACTCCGGCAGCTCGCGCGCCACACCGGCGTTCAGCAACCAGGCCGCATGCGCCGGCCACTTCCGGAACGCGCTGTAGAGCGCGGTGCTCAGGGCAACGTTCTTCCCGCGGATCAGCCGGTGCGCGAGGTTCTCCGGGAGTACGGCGCGGAGGCGGTCCGAGAAGGCGTCGCGGGCGGGGCGCGAGGCGACGTAGCTCGGCGTACGCTGCAGCATCGTGACGTGTTCCGCCGTACCGGCCATGGCGGGCACCAGCGTCACGGCGGTCGCGCCGCTGCCGATGACGACCACTCGCTGGCCGGTGTAGTCCAGATCGGCCGGCCAGTGCTGCGGATGCACGATCCGGCCCTCGAACGAGCTCTGCCCCGGGAAGTCGACCACGTACCCCGCGTCGTAGTCGTAGTACCCGCTGCACACATACAGGAACGAGCAGGTGTAAACCGAGTCGCCCGTCTCGACCGTCCACAGCGCCTCGGCAGACGACCACGAGGCGCGTGCCACGCGTTGGCCGAAGCGGATGTGCTTGTCGATCCCGTACGTCGACGCCGTCACGTACAGGTAGTCGAGGATCGCCGGCCCGTCCGCGATCGCCTTGGCCGCCTTCCACGGGTGGAACGGGAACCCGAGCGTGAACATGTCCGAGTCCGACCGCACCCCCGGGTACCGGAACAGGTCCCAGGTGCCGCCGAGCGCGTCCCGCGCCTCGAGCACGGCGTACGTCCGGTCCGGGCACCGCGTCTGCAGGCGGTACGCCGCGCCGATGCCGGACAGGCCCGCGCCGACGATGAGGACGTCCAGATGCTCCACCGAAGTCACAGTACTCAACAGTAATGAAGATTCTTCCCGGGTGTTGTCGATTCCGTGTGGCGGCGATCGTCAGCAAGATGTTCAGTACAAGCCCTACACGAGGGAGAGCCTGAGATGGCGCAGTACATGTTCCTGCTGTACGACAGCGAAGAGTGGTACGACAACGTCACGCCGGATGACTGGCAGCAGGCGATGAAGCTGCACGGGGCGTTCGCCGAGGCGGTGGAGAAGGCCGGGGCGCGGATCCTCGGCGGGGAGGCGCTCGAGCGGTCCACGACGGCGAGCACCGTGAAGCAGCGTGAGGGCGCCGAGCCGCTGGTCACCGACGGTCCTTTCATCGAGACCAAGGAGGCGCTCGGCGGCTACTACGTCATCGAGGCCCGTGATCTCGACCAGGCGCTGGAGCTGGCCAAGATCTGCCCGTCCGGCAACGTCGAGGTCCGTCCGGTGATGAACACCTCGTCGGACAGTCAGCCGCCGGCCTGACATGCCTGAGCCGGGTACGCCGACGCTCCGTGCTGTCGGCGTACCCGCGGGGGACGAGCGGGGGGACGAGCGATGACTGAGGCGGTAGAGGTCACCCGGGTGGTGGACCAGGCTCATCGGGAGAGCTGGTCGACCGTACTGGCGTCGGTCGTGCGTCTGACCCGGGACCTCGACCTGGCCGAGGACTGCACGCAGGACGCGTTCGTGCAGGCGTTGCGGACCTGGCCGGACGGGATCCCGTCGAACCCGGGCGGCTGGCTGACCACGGTCGCGCGACGCCTCGCCCTGGACCGGCTCCGGCGGGAGACCAATCTGTGGCGGAAGCTCCCACTGCTGGTCGAGGAACCCGGCGAGATCGAGCAGCCGACGGATCCGCTGCGGCTGGTGTTCACCTGCTGCCACCCGGCGCTGGCGCGCGAATCGCAGGTCGCGCTGACGTTGAGGCTGATCTGCGGACTGACGACCCGCGAGGTGGCGGCCGTCCTGCTGATCAGCGAGTCGACGGCGGCAGCGCGGATCACGCGGGCCAAGAAGAAGATCGCGGCGGCCGGCATTCCGTACCGGATCCCGGCGGATCACGAGCTGCCCCAGCGGTTGGACGCCGTGCTGACCGTCGTACATCTGGTCTATACGGCCGGGCATCTTGCGGCGGGGTCGGCGTTGACTCGCACCGATCTGACCGGCCGCGCGGTCGAGTTGGCACGGATGCTCGAGCGGCTGATGCCGGACGAGCCGGAACCGCAGGCGTTGCTCGGGTTGCTGTTGATGACCGAGGCGCGCGGTGATGCACGAGTGAGCGCTGACGGCGAGCTGGTGTTGCTCGCGGATCAGGACCGGTCGCGGTGGGACGCACAACTGCTCGCGGAGGGCGTCTCGCGAGCGACGGCGGCGTTGGAGCGCGGCCACGGGCGGTTCGCGTTGCAGGCGGCCGTTGCCGGGTTACACGTGACCGCGCCGTCGTGGTCGAGGACGAACTGGGGTCAAGTGGTCCGCATGTACGACGCGATGCTGGTGAGCTGGCCGACGCCGATCGTCGCTCTCAACCGGGCCGCCGCGCACAGCCTCGTCCCCGGCGCGGACCTGAACACGGTCCTCGGCGAATTGGATGCCTTGAGCAAGGAACCCGCGTTGGCGACGTACGCCTATCTGCCGGCCACTCGCGCCGACGTGCTCACCAGGCTCGGTCGCACGGACGAGGCCGCCGAGGCCTACCGGGAGGCGATCCAGCTCACCGCCAACGAGACCGAACGCCGCTTCCTGACCGCGAGGCTTCAGGCGCGCGGGGCCCAGAGCTGATCGGCGTCGCCGGCTTCCATCCGGCCGCGGTACACGTCGATCTTGTGGTCGATGAGCTCCAGACTCTCCTGCAGCTCGGCGAGCTGGGTGAGTACGTCGGAGCGGTGCGCCTCGAGCAGCTCGAGCCGGTCCTTCTCGTTGCCGCGCCCGGCGAGAACGAGCTCGGCGTACTGGCGGATGGTGCGGATCGGCATCCCGGTGGCGCGGAACTTGGTGCAGATCTTGATCCAGTCCAGGTCGATCTGGCGGTACCGACGGCGCCCGCCGGCGGTGCGGTCGACGGTGGTGACCACCAGGCCGGCGCGTTCGTAGTACCGCAGCGTGTGGACGCTGACGCCGGTGCGTTCGGCGGCCTCGGCAATGCTGATCCCGCGTTCATTGACTTCGAGCACGCTCTAAATCCTACCGTCGATGGTATGACCCTCTCAACGCTCGAGGACACTGGTCTGACCAGTGCTCGCAGGTACGCCGTCCTGGTGATCTGCTGCGCCAGCCTGCTGATCTCGGTGATGGACATCTCGATCGTCAACGTCGCCCTGCCCGCGATCCGTGACGGGCTCGGCGCCTCGACGGCCGGACTGCAGTGGACCGTCGACGCCTACACGCTCGTGCTCGCGAGCTTCCTGCTGCTGGCCGGATCGACCGCCGACCGGTTCGGTCGCCGCCGGATGTTCCGGCTCGGGCTGATCGTGTTCGGGATCGGTTCGCTGCTGTGCAGCCTGGCGCCCGGTATCGGCTGGCTGATCGCCGCGCGGGCCGTGCAGGCGGTCGGCGGCACGATGCTCAACCCGGTCGCGATGGCGATCGTGGTGACCGTGTTCCCCGATCGTGCCGAGCGGGCCAGGGCGATCGGGATCTTCGGCGCGACCGCGGGGCTGTCGCTCGTCCTCGGCCCGATCCTCGGCGGCGTGCTCGTCGACGGCCTCGGCTGGCGGTCGATCTTCTGGGTGAACCTCCCGATCGTCGTCCTCGCGGTGGTCTTCACCAGCCTGTTCGTCCCGGAGTCGCGTGCCGCCCACGGCCGCCGGTTCGACCCGATCGGACAGCTCCTCGTGATCTTCGTCCTCGGCGGTGTCGTGTCGGCGATCATCGAGTCCGAGAAGCACGGCTGGGGTACGCCGTTCATCGTCGGACTGCTCGTGATCGCGGCCGTGTCGGCGGTCGCCCTGATCGCGTACGAACGTCGCCGCGAGGAGCCGCTGCTCGAGCTGCGCCTGTTCCGCAGCGTCCCGTTCAGCTCCGCCGTACTGATCGCGCTGTTCGCCTACAGCGGCTTCGGCGCGTTCCTCTTCGTCACGACGCTCTACCTGCAGAGCGTCCGCAACCTGTCCGCCCTCGATGCCGGCCTGTCCCTGCTGCCGGTCGGTCTGCTGATCTGCGTGCTGTCGCCGCTCACCGGCCGCGTGGTCGGTTCGCTCGGTCCGCGGCTGCCGCTAGTTGTCGCGGGTACGGCGCTCACCCTCGGAGCGGCCGCGTCGATGACGATCGGCATCGCCACCCCGCTTCCCGTGGTCCTCGCGATCTTTCTGCTGTTCGGCGTCTTCCTGGGCACGATCAACCCGCCGATCGCGAACTCGGCGGTCTCCGGGATGCCCGCGTCGATGACCGGGCTCGCGGCGTCGCTCGCGTCGGTCGGGCGGCAGACCGGTATGTCGCTCGGTGTCGCGATCGCCGGATCGATCGTCGGTGCCAAGGCCACGACCGATCCGCAGGCGTTCGTCCACGCCGCCCATCTCGTCTGGTGGCCGATCATCGCGATGGGACTCGTCGTCCTGGCGCTGGCCCTGGTGAGCACGAGCCGCCGCGCACTCCTTACGGTGCAGGCGGTGTGAGTGGCAGACCGAAGTGCGTGACCAGGCTGGGTGTGCTGAACACATGGATATGGGTGAGCCCGGTGGCCGTCGGAGTGAGCACGGCGATGCCGTACGCCTCGCCCTTGAAGTAGGCGCCGACCGCGGGCTGACCGTTCGCGACGATCGGTAGCATCCGCCAGTCGCCAGGTGAGCCGACCGCGGAGGCCAGCAGCTGCAGGCACATCACCCGGCCGTTGAACCAGGCAGTCGTGCCGACCATCTCGATCGCCGCGTCCGCACGCAGGGCCCGCTCCAGGGCCGCCATGTCGGCGTTCTCGAAGCCGCTGACGTAATCCGCGAGCAGAGCCTGCGCCCGGGGGTCGTCCGGCTCGACGATCGCCTCGGTCGGGTTCTCGTCGAGCCGGGCCCGGGCTCGTTGCAGCGTGCTCTTCACCGCCGCGACGGAGGTGTCCAGCATCGTGGCGACCTCGGCGGCCGGGAACGCCAAAACCTCGCGCAGGATCAGTACGGCGCGCTGTTTGGCCGGCAGGTACTGCAGAGCCGCGATGAGCGCCAGCCGCAGGCTCTCCCGTGTGGTGACGATCGTCGCCGGATCATCGAGCACCAACGACTCCGCGATCGGCTCCATGAAGAGCACGGACGGGTCGTCGGGAGGCGAGCCGGGGGAGAGGTCGGACGCCGGAGTGCCCAGCCCGGATGGCAAGGCGCGGCGGCCGCGCTGTTCGAGTGCGGTGAGGCAGACGTTGGTCGCGATCCGGTACAGCCAGACCCGCACCGACGAACGCTCCTCGAACCCCGACCAGGACCGCCACGCCCGCAGGTAGGTCTCCTGGACGGCGTCCTCCGCCTCGTGCACCGATGCGAGCATCCGGTAGCAGTGCGCGAGCAGCTCCTTGCGGAACGGCTCGGTTCGGCTGTCGAAGTCGCTCACCATTACCTCTTCCGTCGTCATCGGCCCAGCACCGGCCGTGCCCAGCCTGCCATCCGCCGGATGGCATCGTCTCCGCCCGTGCTCGGCATCATGGATCCTCTCGTTGCTGGTCGTTATCAGTACTGACCAGCGCTGCCGCGAAAAGGAATCGGCGTGCTTCACTGGGAGTATGAGCACTCCGGGCTCAGAGCCGGCGTTGTCGGCCTCGGAAGAACGCACGTGGGCGATGCTCGCGCATGTGGGGGTGTTCATCGCGGCCTGGTTCGCGATGGGGTTCCTCTGTCCGCTGATCATCTGGCTGCTGTTCCGGGGGCGGTCCGAGTTCGTCCGCAAGAACGCGGTGGAGTCGCTGAACTTCCAGATCTCGCTGCTGATCTACACGGCGATCGCCGTCGTCCTGGTGCTGATCACGTTCGGTCTCGGGGTGCTGATCATCGTGCCGCTGATCGTGATCGGTGCGGTCGCGGCAGTCGTGGTGATCGTGCTGGCGACGATCGCGGCGTCGAGCGGGCAGGAGTACCAGTACCCGCTGACGATCCGGCTCGTCCGCTAGGGTCTGGCCGGTGGAGCTCATCGGCCAGGGGATGGAAGGCGCGGTCTACGACCTCGGGGACGGGACCGTGCGGAAGGTCTGGTTCGACCGGCGGCCGGAGGATGTGTTGCCGCTGAAGGCGTTCCTGGACGAGCTGCCCGAGCTGCCTTTTCGCACACCGCGGATCCGCGAGGTTGACGTGGGGGAGAACGGGCTCGCGGTCAGCGTGGAGGACAAGCTGACCGGCGTGCCGTTGCATGAGGCTGGGCTGCCCGAGTCGAGGGCGCTCGATGCCTTTGTGTTTGTGGTTGAGGCGCTCCGCACAGCGCGGCCCGGTCCGGCGAGCCGAGCGCTACCGGTGATCGACGAGCCGTTCGGCGGACGGTCGTGGGGCGAGAGTCTGGCCGCCCTTGTACGTCGTCGTGCAGCAGCGTCGAAGGTTCATTTCGAGCGGGACGTGCCCGGTTTCCCTGGACTGCTGGAGACACTGGTCGAGGGGCTGCGCGGTCTGCCGGAGCTCGAGTTGAGCGTCGTGCACGGGGACGTGTGTCCGCCCAATGTGCTGATGCACGGCTCAGAGGTTGCCGCGGTGCTCGACTGGGGGTTTCTGTCGACTGCCGGGGACAACACGTTCGAGGCGTCGTTGGCGGCGGGGTTCTTTGACATGTACGGGCCGGAGGCGCGGCGGCTCGACAACCTGTTGCTGGATCGGTTTGCGGAGCTCGGGCACGATCGGGACCGGATGCGGTTGTACCGGCAGGCGTACGCCGTCATCACCGCGACCATCTACGACGAGAACGCCGGTGACGGGCATTACGTCTGGTGTGTCAACCAGCTCACGAGGTGATCGGTACGCCGGCTCGTAGGTTGTAGAGCTGGTTCGGCGCGGCCAGGAGCATGGGGAGGCGGCGGGCGTTCAGCGGTGAGACCAGGCCCTCCAGCTCCTCGGGTGCGTGCCACGACAGGGCCCGGATCTCGAAGCCGTCCGGGTGGAGCTCGTCGATCAGTGACGGGTCGTGGACGCCGCCGTCGTACAGGATCTCGACCGCGTCGCCCCAGCCCTCCCAGCGCGGTAGCCAGTCGATGGCCAGTACGCCGAGCAGCGGCAGCGCCGTACCCATCTCCTCCTGCATCTCGCGGGACGCACCCGTCGCCGGGTCCTCGTCGGGCTCGACCACACCGCCGGGCAGCTCCAGGTCCTTCTTGTAGCTGACCTGACACAGCAGGACACGCCCAGCGGTGTCGCGTACGACGACGTGGGCGATCACCCGCTTCTTGGGCAGCGTCGAGTCCATCAACGCCGTCCAGCCTGTCACCGTGTTCGGCCGTGGGTCGTCGACGCGCATGCCGTAGATCGCGACGTCCCGGCGCTCACCGTCCACGAGCGCGGCACCACGCAGTACCCCTTCGCGCCGGAAACCGGACCGGATGGCGACCCGCGCGGTCGAATGCAGCTCCGGGTCCACCTCCACCTGCAGCCGCTCGAACCCGAGCTCACCGAAGGCGTACTCCGTCACGAGCCGCATAGCCTGCTCAGCCACCCCGGGGCCGCCGTCGAGCGACCAGACGACCAGAGCGACACCCGGCGTGGTCTGGCGCAGCTCAACCGTGCCCATGGTGTCGCCCGTGATGCCCGGGACGTTGTGCTCGACTATGAACGTCGTCACCTGCCCGTTCGGCTGCGAAGGTCGCAGCGTCAGCTCACCATCTGACAGGGGTTCCACGGCGGTCACCCCCTGAACGCTACCCGGTGAAGCGGAGGTACACCGTTGCCAGGGGTGGGACGGACAGCTCGGTGCTGGTGGTCATCCCGTGCCAGCCCGGTCCGTCGGCCTCGACGGCGCCCAAGTTGCCCACACCGGAGCCGCCGTACGTGTTGGCGTCGGTGTTGACGACCTCTTCCCAGCGGCCGGCGTATGGGAGACCGAGGCGGTAGCCGTAGTGCGGGATCGCGGAGAAGTTCGCGACACACGCCACGGTCGGCTCACCTTCCTCGCCGTACCGGACGAACGAGAAGATGTTGTTGCTGGCATCGTTCGCGTCGATCCAGCTGAACTTCTCCGCGTCATGGTCGGTCCGCCAGAACGCCGGGTTGTCCTTGTAGACCCGGTTGAGATCGCGGACCAGCCGCTGCAGACCCTGGTGGTCGCTGTGGTCCAGCAGCCACCAGTCCAGCTCGCCCTTCTCCGACCACTCCGACTCCTGGCCGAACTCGCAGCCCATGAACAGCAGCTGCTTGCCCGGATGCGCCCACATCATCGCCAGGTACGCGCGCAGGTTCGCCAGCTGTTGCCAGCGGTCGCCGGGCATCTTGCGGAGCAGCGATCCCTTGCCGTGCACGACCTCGTCGTGGGAGAGCGGGAGGACGAAGTTCTCGGAGTACGCGTACATCATCGAGAACGTCAGCTCGGAGTGGTGGTACTGCCGGTGCACCGGCTCGTGCTCCAGGTAGCGGAGCGAGTCGTTCATCCAGCCCATGTTCCACTTGAAGCCGAACCCGAGCCCGCCGAGATGCGTCGCGCGGGTGACGCCCGGCCAGGACGTCGACTCCTCGGCGACGGTGATGACGCCGGGGACGCGCTTGTAGAGGGTCGCGTTCATCTCCTGCAGGAACGAGACGGCCTCCAGGTTCTCGCGGCCGCCGTACTGGTTCGGGACCCACTGGCCGTCCTGGCGCGAGTAGTCCAGGTAGAGCATCGAGGCGACCGCGTCCACGCGCAGGCCGTCGATGTGGAACTCCTCGGCCCAGTAGATCGCGTTCGCCACCAGGAAGTTCCGCACCTGGGGCCGGCCGAAGTCGAAGACCAGCGTGCCCCAGTCCGGCTGCTCGCCGCGGCGCGGGTCCGGGTGCTCGTACAGCGGTGTACCGTCGAAGCGGGCCAGGGCCCAGGCGTCCTTCGGGAAATGCGCGGGCACCCAGTCGACGATGACGCCGATCCCGGCCTGGTGCAGCTTGTCGATGAGTAGCCGGAAGTCGTCCGGGTCGCCGAAACGCGAGGTCGGCGCGAAGTACGACGTGACCTGGTAGCCCCAGGATCCGCCGAACGGGTGCTCCATCACCGGCATCAGCTCGACATGGGTGAACCCCATGTCGTTGACGTAGGCAACGAGTTCGTCGGCCAGCTCGCGGTACGAGCGGCCCTTGCGCCAAGATCCGAGATGTACTTCGTAGACGCTCATCGGCTCGGCGTACGCCTCGGCCTGCGCGCGCCGCTCGAGCCACGCGGCGTCGCTCCACTCGTACGACGACTCGGTGACGACGGACGCGTTCGCCGGCGGAGTCTCGGCCAGGTTGGCCATCGGGTCGGCCTTCTGCCGCCAGACGCCGTCGCGGCCGCAGATGTCGAACTTGTACCGCGTGCCCGCGCCGACGCCGGGCACGAACAGCTCCCACACGCCGGACGAGCCGAGCGAACGCATCGGGTGCGCGCGGCCGTCCCAGAAGTTGAAGTCCGCGGTCAGCCGGATCCCCTGCGCGTTCGGGGCCCAGACGGCGAACGACGTGCCGGTGATGGTCCCGGTCGGGCCGTCGTACCGGCGGACGTGGGCGCCCAGCACAGTCCACAGCTGCTCGTGCCGGCCTTCGCCGATCAGATGCAGGTCGACCTCGCCGAGCGACGGGAGATAGCGGTACGGGTCGTCGACCACGACCGCGGGACCGTCGGTGTAGGTCACCTCGAGGCGGTAGTCCGGCACCTTGTCGACGTCGAGTACGCCGACCCAGATGCCGTCGTGCTCGTGCCGGAGGTCGAGGCGGTGTTGCTCGGTGTCATCGCCGTACAGCACCGTGACGCTCTTCGCGAACGGCCGCAGCGCGCGCACCGTCACACCGTGCTCGCCGAGATGCGGGCCGAGCACCTGATGAGGATCGTGATACGTGCCGGCGACGAGTCTGTCCAGGTCGGTCCGATCGACCGGAACCGCTGTCACCACAGGCTCCTCAACCGCCACCACAGGCTCCTCAAAAGCTTCGCGCTCTCCCATGAATCCCATCCTGCCCGATCAGCATCGTCTTCACTGCACCCCGTACCCGCGGAGTCACGACGTACACAATCGTCATCCGGCCCTCGACGGCCGGAGATTTCGGCGAACTACTGTTCGGCCAGGTGAGCCGCTGCGGACAGCGGGATCCGCAGCCAGGTCGGGCGGTTGCGGGCCTCGTACAGCACCTCGTAGATCACCTTGTCGGCGAGGAACGCGTTCAGCAGCACGGGCTGCTCGCGCGGATCGGTGCCCGCCACCTCGGCGTACCCGTCGCAGAAGGCATGCTGGTTGCGCGTGGCCCACTCGGCCGCGCGGTAGGCGATCTGCTGGTCGCCCTCGTGATCCTGCAGCAACGACCGGGCCGCGTAGTCGAACGAGCGCAGCATCCCGGCGATGTCCTTCACCGGCGTGTCCAGCGCCCGCCGCTCGACCAGCGACTTGGCCGGCTCGCCCTCGAAGTCGATCAGCTTCCAGCCGTCGATCGTCCGCAGCACCTGTCCGAGATGGAAGTCGCCGTGGATCCGCTGCACCGTGACCGGCTGGTCGTACTCCGCCAGCGCGTCGAAGGCGCGCGCCAGACCATCGGCGTACGGCGCGAGCTCCGGGATCGCGGCAGCGGCCTTCTCGAGCCGGCGACGCATCGCGCCCGCATGCTCGACCAGCTTCGCCGGCTCCCAGATGTCCGTGCCGAGGGCCTTGGCCAGCTCGGAATGCACCTGCGCGGTGCTCGCGCCGAGCCGGTGCGACTCGCCCGCGAAGTCACCGCCGACCTCTTCGGCGTGCAGGTCGGCCTCGGCGTACAGGTCACGCACCGACGAGGTCGCGAACGACCAGCCGTCGGTCGCGCTCTTCTGGAACGCCGTCATCATCGCCAGCTCGCCCGAGTCGTTGCCGCCGCCGGCGCGCGGCCACCTGCCGCGCGCGGAACCCAGCACCTCCGGGACCAGCTCGGACCCGTACTCGGTGAGCGCCGACTCGATCTCGACCCCCGGGTTGCTCCCGGGCTCGAGCCGGCGGAACACCTTCAGCAGCGCGACGTCGCCGAACACCAGCGACGTGTTGCTCTGCTCCACGGTGAGGACCAGCGACTGCGCGTCCTCAGGTACTTCGATGGTCCGGTCCGGAGCCTGGACGGGATGGAACTCCAGCCCGTCCAGCTGCCGTCCGTGCGTGAGCCCGTCCAGCCAGTACGGCGTTGCTTCCTTGTCGTGCAACGCGTCGTACACCCAGACGTCGGCGTCGCCGAGGTCCGGCTCCGCCCACTCGCCGACCAGCGCGTGGCCGAGGTTGTCGACCGGTGCGCGGTGGTAGCTGAGCGGCAGCTGGTACACCCGGATCGGGATCTCCACCCCGGGCGGACCCGCACAGTAGACGAACCCGATCCGGACCGCCGGCCAGGCGCCCTCGTCCGACAGCCACACCGAGGTGGCCATCGCTTCGACGTGGACGTCGTGTCCCTTCTCCCCGAACCACCTCTGGCCGGAGCAGAAGGACTGGACCTGGTCCAGATGCGAATTCACTACATGCTCTCCTCGTGGTCAGCCGGCTTCGCCAGCCGGAACCAGTAGAAACCGTGGGCGCCGAGGGTCAGAAGGTAGGGCAACTCCCCGATGGTCGGGAAGTGCACACCGCCGAGCAACTCGATCGGCTCCACTCCTTGCCACTGCCGCAGGTCCAGCTCGATCGGCTGCGGGAAGCGGGACAGGTTGTTCACGCACAGCACGACATCGTCGCCGAACTCGCGAACGTAGGACAGCACGCTCGGGTTGGAACCACCCAGATCCGTAAAAGTACCCATGCCGAAACACGGGTGCTGCTTGCGGGTCTGGATCATCCGGCGGGTCCAGTGCAGCAGCGACGAGGCGTTCTCCATCTCGGCCTCGACGTTCACCGCCTGGAAGCCGTAGACCGGGTCCATGATCACCGGCAGGCTGAGCTTGCCGGGCGTCGCGGTGGAGAACGAGGCGTTGCGGTCCGGGGACCACTGCATCGGCGTACGGACGCCGTCGCGGTCGCCCAGCCAGATGTTGTCGCCCATGCCGATCTCGTCGCCGTAGTACAGGATCGGGGAGCCGGGCAGGCTCAGCAGCAGCGCGGTGAACAACTCCATCTTGTTGGTGTCGTTGTCCAGCAGCGGTGCGAGCCGGCGGCGGATGCCGATGTTCGCCTTCATCCGCGGGTCCTGCGCGTACTCCGACCACATGTAGTCGCGGTCCTCGTCGGTGACCATCTCGAGCGTGAGCTCGTCGTGGTTGCGCAGGAAGATGCCCCACTGGCAGGTGTCCGGGATCTCCGGCGTCTGGGCCAGGATCTCCGAGATCGGGAAGCGCGACTCCCGGCGGACGCCCATGAAGATGCGCGGCATCACCGGGAAGTGGAACGCCATCTGGCACTCGTCGCCGCCGGAGTCGCGGTCGCCGAAGTACTCGACCACGTCGGCCGGCCACTGGTTCGCCTCGCAGAGCAGGACACGGTCCTCGTAGTTCGCGTCCACCTCCTTGCGGACCCGCTTCAGGAACTCGTGGGTGCGGGGGAGGTTCTCGCAGTTCGTCCCGTCGGACTCGAACAGGTACGGGACGGCGTCCAGCCGGAACCCGTCGACGCCGAGGTCGAGCCAGAACTTCAGCGCCTCGATCATCGCGTCGCCGACGTCTGGGTTCTCGAAGTTCAGGTCGGGCTGGTTGGAGTAGAACCGGTGCCAGAAGTACTGGCCGCGGACCGGGTCCCAGGTCCAGTTCGACTGCTCGGTGTCGACGAAGATGATGCGCGCGTCGGCGTACTTGTCGTCGGTGTCGGACCAGACGTAGAAATCGCCGTACGGGCCGTCGGGATCCGACCGCGACGCCTGGAACCAGGGATGCTGGTCCGAGGTGTGGTTCATCACGAAGTCGACGATCACCCGGATGCCGCGGGCGTGGGCCTGCTGCAGGAACGCGGCGAAGTCGGCGACCGTGCCGATCTCCGGCATCACCTCGGTGTAGTCCGAGATGTCGTAGCCGCCGTCGCGCAGCGGCGACGGATAGAACGGCGGCAACCAGAGGCAGTCGACCCCGAGCCACTCGAGATAGTCGAGTTTCTCGGTCAGACCCTGCAGGTCGCCGATGCCGTCGGCGTTCGAGTCCTTGAAGGACCGCACGAGGACCTCGTAGAAGACGGCCCGCTTGAACCACAGCGGGTCACTCTTCGTCAGTCCGTGGTGCTGCTCCGGCAGCATGTCGGTCACGCTCACCTCCATCGGGTGTCTTCAAACCTAGTTCCCGTACCCCGTTCGGGCGCACCTAAAAGGGGAGGGCAGTGCATTGCTCCCGGAAGATCCCCGGGGGTACCGCGGTGATGTGGTGACGCCGTCGGCCGGACGGTCCCGCAAGGCGTTCCGCCTAGTCTGACGGCCCTTTGCCAGTACAAGCAAATGGGCTCGCAGACATGTCCTCCACCAGGCCCGGCGGTCAGCGCCGGGGTCCGCGCTCCTGCTCCCGTTGCGTGTACTGCGTTGTCCCGCGCCGTCCTCCGCCGCGTAGCCACCGCGGTCGTCGCTTCACCGCCTCGGTCGCAGGCGGCTGCCCTTTGTCATAGGGAAAGAGCCGGTCCTCAGGAGTGATGACAGCATCGGGCGTCAACACCTCGTCCGCCTCGTCCGAACCGCCGGCCGCCGGAATCTCCTTCGCCACGTCTCAGCGCCTCCTGCCGCGTTTCTTCCCATGTCGCTGGGTCACCGGCTGGTCGCGCCGACCGGACCCGGACGCACCGCCGCTCCCTGGTGCGGGGCTACCGCCGTTCAGCAGGTCCATCGCCTTCTGCTGGTCCGGTGGCTGCCGGTCCGGTTCGCCCTTGCCGTTGAGGTTGGCCTGCCTCTGAATGGCGCTCCAGGTGCCCGTCTTGATCTCGTCGTGCTTCGGGACCGACACCGTTCGCTTGCCCCGTTGCCAGATGACATGGTCGCCGTGGCCCCGCTTCTTGCCCGGGACCGGCCGATACCCGGCCGCCCGGAGTTCAGCCTCGGCGTCCAGGCGCTTCTTCGCCATCAGTCTTCCTCGAGCGTCACGACCAATTGCTCAGGAATGCCTACCACGTCGGCCAGTGCGACCAGGGCGGCCTTCAGGTCCTCGATGGCGGCCTCACGGGTCTCACCTTCACCATTGGCGAACGCGTCCGGGGTCAGCGCCGCCGAGGCTGTCCAGCCGCCGTCCTCGGTGTCCTCGGTAACGACGAAGGACACTGTGATGTCTCGCTGCAACTTCGCCTCCTGGCTACTGAGTGTTGTCGCGATCGTAGGACCGGGCTGGGGTCAGCTACGGGAGGTCGATGACGAGTTGGTCGGGGATGCCGGATTCGGCGGTGGCTTGGGTTATCGAGGTGCGGAGGTCCTCGAGGGCTGCTTCGCGGGTTTCGCCTTCGCCCTGGAGGAAGATGTCGGGCGTGAGGGCTGCTTCGGCCAGCCAGGTGCCGTCTTCGTCCTGTTCGACGACGTACGGGACGTGGAGTCGGGGCACGGGGATCCTCAGTCGCGGGGGTCGGCGGACTTGCGCGGGCGGCGGGTGTACTTGGTGAAACCGGCTCGCTCGGCGTCGGCCTCGGTGCGGAACCAGACTTCGGGTTTCGTCCGGCCGTAGTACGGCGAATCCGGCGTGTGGAACAGCATCGACTGCGCGTTGCCCTTGATCGTGAAGCCGTCCGGCGGTCCTTGGTGCGGTACGGCGTCCGCCGAGCCCTCGCCGTACCTTCCTGGTACGACGTCGGCAGTCTGCGGCTCCGGCGCCGCCATGTCGACCTCGAACAGGGTCGGCTCGGACTCCATCACCCGGGAGAAGACAGGCTGCGGCGCCTCCTGAGCAGGAGCCTCGGGCGGCGCAGCCGCCGCTGGTGGCGCGGCGGGCGCTGGCGGTGTCGCGGGCGTTTGCGGTGCGGCGGGGGTCTGCGGGGCGGCGGGGGTCTGCGGGGCAACAGGTGCCTGCCGTCCGGCAGACGTCTGCGAGGCGGCGGGAGTCTGTCTGGCAACGGGCGTCTGCGGGACGGCGAGGGGCTGTGATGCGGCCCCGGCGCTAGGTGCCGTCGTGGCTCCTACGAGGACGGGTTCCTTTTCGGCCGGCTCGTCGGCAAGGGCGGGAGCGGGGCGGCGGCGGTCGAGCAGGACCCAGGTGATCGCCGCGCCGAGGGAGAACGCGAGCAGCGACCACAGCCAGTTGTGGCGTAACAGCCAGCTCATCCGCGCGCCTCCCTCACCAGGCGATGTACGAGCCACGCGGCCGCGCTGCCCAGGACGAAGGCGACCAGTAGCAGGATCCAGGTCTCGGCGATCAGCCAACTCATTCAGTTCCCCTGCACTACTCGGAGCTCGGCCCGGCGGTTCGCGATCCGCCCGGCACCGGTGGCGTTGGAAGCGATCGGGAAGGCCTGCCCGTACCCGTGCGCGAGGATGCGGTTCGCATTGACCCCGAGTCGCACCAGCTCCGCCTTCACCGCGGCGGCGCGACGCTCGGACAACGGCAGGCTGGTGGCCGGCGAACCCAGGTTGTCGGTGTGACCGGCGACCTCGACCCGCACCGTCGTACACGTCCTCAGCAGTGCGGCCGCGCGCACGACCGACGGCTTCGACGCGTCGTTCACGATCGACGTGCCGGATAGGAAGTTGATCTTGTACTGCCGGCTGAACTCGGCCAGCCGGGTCTGGAACGTCCGGCACGGCTCGCTCAGCGCGGTCTTCGGCGGCTTCGGCAGCTGCAGCTGGTCCGCGAGAACCGCACCGGGCACCGCCTTCGCAGCGGCCCGTCCGACGGTCGCCTTGGTCGCCTGGTCCGGCACCTCGCCGGAGAGCGTGACGGTGTCCCCGTCGTACCGCACCGAGGCGTCGCCCGTCCCGATCGCGAGCGCCCGCAAAAGCGCGGAGAGCGTCGCGGCATCGGCGATCCCGTTGGCCGGATCGATCGTCGTGCGGTCGTCGTACTGACGGTCCGGGCCGAGCAACTCCTCGACTTCAGCGGAGATCGCGTCCTTGACCGCCTGGCTCCGCACCGGCGCCTGCACCCGGATCGATTGATTCGTCCGCCCGACCTCGAACGCCGGTACGCCGGACTCCTCGGCCGGCGCACTCGGAGAAGTCGGCGTCGCACCAGGTGTCGGAGTAGGTGTCGGAGTAGGTGCCGGAGTAGCTGTGGACGCACCCTCGACTCGGACCGAGCGAACCCCTTCGACTCCGGCAGCGATCGCCTGGATCTGCGCCGGATCGACGTCACCGGCGACGACGATCTTCGCGTCCCGGCCGTCGAAATCGACCGACGCGTTCTCGATCCCCCGGGCCTTCAACGCCGCGACCGTACGGTCGCGCAGATCGTCCTCGGTGGTGCCGGCCTTGGCGGGAATCAGCACAGCCGTCAGCAGTACGGGTACTGCGAGGGCCGCGAGCAACCAGATGACGAGCGGCCGCCGAACCAGACCGGGCACTGTTCCTCCGTGGATGCGGTCAGAGTGGCCGTGCGCGAGGAGACTACTCCGCATCGCCCCGGCTCCGCACACTCCACGGGGGAGCGTCGCCGATTTTCCTTCTGCAGAAGCGGGTTATGGAGCTGTCGGGGAGCTGCCTCGGGGAGCTGTCCTGTCTTGGACAGGACGCATATGTGCCAGCCCGCTGCGCAGGGAATCCCTTGACTTAGTTCGCGCCGTAAACCGTACTTATGGCGGGCAGTTCGACTGGGGAGGGGCTTGCTGTGATGTCGTTGGAGAGGCAGTCCGATTCGTCACTGATCATCGGCGTGGCCGCGTCCACGGCCGAACGGGTACAGCTGGCTCGCCTGCTGGGCGATGCCGACGCGCTGCTCCTGGTGTCGAGCGCGGATCAGGCCCGCGCCTTCCTGGAGCTCACCGGAGTCACGATCGCCCCGAGCTCGGCTGTCATGGCTCCCACCACGGCTGCTCCCACTGCTGCTCCCCCCACGGCGCCGGTCGCCAAGCCGATCAGAGCGGTGCCGGAGCCGGTCGCCGAACTGCGCCTGGACGTCGACCGCCGCGTGGTCCGCTGGAGGGACCGCGAGATGCCGTTGACCCGGCTCGAGCACGACTTCCTGCACTGCCTGGTGACCGAGCCCGGCCGGGTCTGGACGTACCAGCGTCTGCACCACGCCGTCTGGGGCAACGAGCACCTCGGCCATGGCTCGCACATCCACTCGGTCGTCAAACGCTTGCGTCAGAAGCTCTCGAACCTCGGCGCCACCGTCACGATCCACGCCGTCCGCGGCGTCGGCTTCCACCTCCTCCCCACTGCTTGACGCGGTTTCCGGAAGCTATTCGCCACCGGGTGACAAGAAAGTTCCGCAAAGGGCGCGGCCCCCGGACCAGGTGGTCCGGGGGCCGCGCGCTTACTGCTGGGTTACTTGATCGACTTCAGTGCGAAGTTCTCGGTGACCGGCGTGCCGGCGACCAACTTCGTCGTACGGGTTTGTGGCTTGTAGCCGTCCTTGGCGGCGATCAGGGTGAGCGGGTTGTTGCGACGGTCGAGCCAGTAGGCGTACTGACCGTTCTTGTCGGTGATGAAGGTGTACGACTGCGCCCACGAGTCCACCTCGACGATCGCACCCGGGAGGGCGGCGGTGGCGCCGGACGAGCTGACGCCCGTGACAGTGCCCTGCAGCTTGCTCCAGGTGGTCGGCGGGGTGACGTTCATCGTCACGCCGACCGCGGGGACGGTGTACGGGGTGTTCTCGCCGATCGTCACGGCACCGCTGTAGGTGCCGGGCTGGTCGACGCTCGCGGTGAGCGTGACCTTGACGGTCGTCGACTGTCCCGGCGCCAGGGTGGCCTCGGTCTTGTCGAGCGACATCCAGCTCACGTCCGCCGACGACTCGGTGCAGTCCTCGAGACCCGGCAGGGCCTCACTGTCCGCGGTGGCGTTGAACGCGCCGGACGAGCCACCGATCTTGTAGAACCCACACGCCGCACCGCCACGGTACCGGGGCAGGTTGGCGTTCGGCAGCGCGGTCCAGCTGTCCGACGTCGGGTCGTACGAGAACCCTGCGTTGGTCACCGCACCGGCCTGGACACCGCCGACGACGAGCAGCTTGCCGCCGGCGACGGCGTACGACGCCGCCCAGTGGTCGGACGGAGCGTCTGCGATCGCGGTCCAGGAGTCTGCTCCCGGGTCGTAGACGTAGGCCGACTTCAGCGAGTTCGTGCCGTCGTTGCCGCCGGCGCAGTACAGCTTGCCGTCGATGGCGCCGCAGGATGCGAACGCGACCGACTGCGGGTAGTTCGCCAGCGTCTCCCAGGTGTTGGCGGCCGCGTCGTAGCGGACCACCGTGTTGCTCATCGGCAGACAGCCGGACGTGGTGCACCCGCCGACGGCGTACAGCTTGCCGTCGAGCACAGCCTGACCGGCAGCCGCGCGCGGAGCCGGGTTGGCAGCCACCGTGGACCAGGCGTTGGCGGCCGGGTCGTACGACCAGGTCTCCGGCGCCGGGCCGGCGTCCGCCCAGCCGGAGCTGGCGATGATCTTGCCGCCCACGACACCGACGGTGATGGCGTTGCGAGCACCCGGCAGCGGGGCGATCGCGGTCCACGCGAGCGTGGCCGGGTCGTACACGTAGCTGTTAGCCGTCGACGCGCTGCCGTTGCCGCCGCCGATCGAGTAGACCTTGCCGTCGAGGTTGACGACGCGGTTGTCCATCACGGTCGCCGGGTAGTCGGCAATGTCGGCCCACGGAGCGGCTTGCGGCTGCGCGGCGACCGGTGCCGCACCGGTCTTGCCCGACAGCATCCGGGCGAACGAGGTGTTCACGGCGATCCGCTGCAGCGGTGCGCCGGTCCCGCTCTCCACCTGCGCCTTGGTGGTCTTGGTGCCGTTCGCGTTCTCCAGGACGAAGCCGCTGTCCTTCTCACCGAACTTCACGTCGACCGCCGCGCCGCCGGTGTTGGTGACCTTGAAAGACTTGGTCACGGTGCCGGTCGGCAGCTTCAGGTTGCCGGTGATGCTGCCCGGCGTGACCGCCAACTGGCCGGCCTGCAGCGTGAAGTCGGCCGTGGTGGTCCAGTCCGCCTCGACCGGAACGGTCGCGGTCGAGCTGACGTAGTTGCCGGCCTTGGCGGTGAAGCCCTGGTTGCCATCGGCCGCCGAGTACAGCCAGTAGAAGCCGTCGTTCAGGCCGGTGTCGTCGGGCGTCGCCACGGTGGTCGCGCTCTCGGTGGTGCCGTCATGGGTGACGACCGCACCGTTCACGAAACCGTTCGTGTTGGCGTCCTTGACATTGCCGACCACGATGCCGCCGCCGGTCGGTACGCAGCTCACCTGGCTGCCGATCAGGACGTTGTCGACCTCCCACCACCAGGCGTACGACGCGTCCCAGTAGTGGAACCGCACCTGTACGGCGGACTTGCCGGCCGCCTCGGGGATCGCGATCTCCTTGACTCCACGGACATCCGCGATCTGGGTCAGCGTGGTGGTCCAGGTCGCGCCGCCGTCGACCGACAGGTCCACGTCGGCCTTCTCGCCCTGGTACCAGTTCAGATCCTGGTTGAACCGGATCACCGGAGCGGTGACCGAGCTCAGGTCGACGACCGGGCTGACCAGCGACGTGTCCTGCAAGCCGCCGCTGCCGTACTTGTCGCTGTCGACGACCGCGAACTTGCCGCTGCCGCCGGTCAGGTTGCCCCGGTTGCCCGGGTCGTCGAACTTCCAGACCTGCCCGTTGCCCTTGCCGTCGACGACGGTCCAGCCGCTCGGTACGGAGCCGCTGTCGAACGTCTCGTAGACGCCGTCCGAGCCCCACTTGTAACCGGGCGCGGTGGTGCACGAGTCCGGGTCCGCGGGGACCGCGATGTTCTTGGTCAGGTTGCCGCTGCCGACCGTGATCGGCTGGCTGACGGTCTGGTAGCCCGGGTACTTCGCCTCGACCTTGAGCGAGTACGCCGCACCGGACGGGACCTTCAGGCTGTAGCGGCCGTTGCTCGGGGTCGTGTAGTCGAACACGCCACCCGGGCCCTCCACCGACACCTTCGCGTACAGCGGCCAGCCGTGGCCGGAGCCGTCCGTGACGGTGCCACCGACACTCACCTGCGGAGTGCTCTCCAGGGCGAAGTTCTTGGTGGTGGTCTGACCGGTGGTGATGGTGGCCGTGGCGGTCTGGGTCTTGTACCCGAACGACGCGACCGTGAGGGTGTAGTCGCCGGCCGGAAGCACCGACGAGAACGTTCCGTTGCTGCTGGTGGTCAGCGACTTGTCGGGCTGACCGTCCTGGTGCACCGTCACGCTGGCGCCGGTGAGCGGGGCACCACCGGTGGCGGCGGTGACCGTGCCGGTCAGCGTGCCGGTGTCTCCGATCGGGGCAGCGTTCAGGAGCGCGAGCGCGTCCAGACGACCCTGGCCGAAGACGTTGTTGTTCGCGTCGGTACCACCGCACTGGCTGTTCGGGGTGTCGATCGCGGTCTGGTTCAGCAGCGCCCGCGTGGCGGCGACGTCACCCTTCAGGGACGGCGATGCCGACCACAGCAGGGCAACAGTGGCCGTCAGGTGCGGTGTCGCCATCGACGTACCGTTGAACGCGCCGTAGGTGTTGCCCGGCAGGCTGGACCGGACGTTGACACCGGGAGCCGAGATGTTCGGCTTGATGGTGCCGTCCTGGCCGACGCCGCGACCGGAGAACGACGCGATGTTGTTGTTGATGTCGTAGGCGCCGGCCGAGTAGTTGCTGGTCAGGCTGCCCGGCGAACCGGAGGTGTTGCAGCCGCCCTCGCCACTGTTGCCGTTGGCGAACGCACCGAAGATCCCGGACGCGGTCCAGGCCAGGGTGATGTCCTCCATGAACGGGTCGTTCGACGGCAGGGTCGAGCCCCACGAGTTGTTGATGACGTTCGGCCGCTTGCTCGCGTCCGGGTTCTGCCCCTGCAGATCGGTCGGCTCGAGCATCCATTGGCCGGACGAGATCAGCGCGGCGTCGCTCGGGCAGCAGCCGTTCGCGGCGATCCACTTCACGCCCGGGGCGACACCGATCTGGTTGCCCGCGCCGTCGTCGCCGACCATGGTGCCCATCGTGTGGGTGCCGTGGCCGTTGCCGTCGGACGGTGCGTTCGGCGAGGTGCCGGCCGCGTCGAACCAGTTGTAGTTGTGGTTGAAGGTGCCGTCGCCGTTGTTGCCGCGGTACTGCTTCACCAGCGCCGGGTGGTCGTACTGCACCCCGGTGTCGATGCTGGCGACGACGATGCCCTCACCCTTGTCGCCGTACTGCGACCAGACCTGGTTCGCCTTGATGTTCGCGACGCCCCACTCGACGGACTGGATCGCCTTCTCCTGCTGGCCCGGCGTGACCTTGGGTACTTCGATCTGGACGGGGGCGTACAGGCCCTCGACCTCGTTGTGGGTGGCCAGGTCCTGGGCCAGGGCCAGCGATCCGCTCTCGATCCGGATCGCGTTCGTGCCCCAGAACGCCTGGTACTTCACATGCTGCGCGTCCAGTTCGGCACGGATCGGCGCCTGGCTGTCCGCCGCGGCCTTCTTCAGCGCGGCGGCCACGGCCGTGCCGCGCTCGTTCCAGTTGGTGATCTTGCTGGCGGCGGTCAGGTCGGCCTTGGCGCCGAACCGGACCCAGTAGTCCGTCGCGGACTTGGCGTCCTTGCCGTCCAGCTTCGCCATCAGTTCCGGCTTGATCTTGGCGGCCGGCGACGGTGTGGATGCGGGTTTGGCCGGCGGTGACGCCTGGGCCTGGCCGGCGGCGGCCATCCCGGTCGCTACGACGGCCAGCGCCGCCAGGGTGCTCACCACGGATCTGGTGAGTCCCTTTCGTTGATATGACATCTCTGCAGCCCCTCACTTGAACGACCCCGAGTTCGACTCCCCCGAGTCATTTGCTGCCGGAGGGCGTGAGAACGCTCCGTGCCCCCCAGGTCGCGGCATGTGACACCGCAAGCCTGACGTGGAATCTATGTGTCAGAACAACGTGGTAACAAGCACACTTGGTGAGCAACCTGTGACTAACTGTCGCGCGGATCGAGGCAACCTGGGCAAAGCCTGGCAATTCGTTGACGATCTGAGGCAGGGCTTGACATCGTGATCAGATGGTCACCGCCCGTATAGACCTGACCACTTCCGGACCCGATGAAGAGCCGTTGCCGCTGCTGATCGCCGTCGCGGCCTCCGCGGACCAACGTGTCCGGCTGGCCGAGCTCGTTGACGACGTCGCGCCGTTGCTGCTCGTGTCCAGCCTCGACGAACTGCGCAGGCTGCTGGTGCCCGCCCAGCAACCCCCGCCCGCCGCGCCCGAGCAGCCGGAACCGCCTGAGCCCGACGCGGTCCAGGCCGCCGCGGTCCGAGCCCCGGGCGAGGAGCCGGACGCCGACGTCCTCACCATCGACCGGGCCCGCTCGGTGGCTCGTTGGCGCGACAGCGAGATCCAGCTGACCGAGCTCGAGCACGACCTGCTCACCCGGCTGATGTCCACGCCGCTCCGCGTCTGGTCGTACGACGCCTTGCACCGGGCCGTCTGGCGCGACCTGAACGGCCGCGGCACCGCCGACGTCCACTCGGTGGTCAAGCGCCTGCGCCGCAAACTCGACGAACTCGGCACGACGGTCACCATCGACGCCGTCCGCGGCATCGGCTTCCGTCTCACCGATCACCAACGCCCGATGATCACCGACCGCCGCGCGGGGTAGTTTCTGAGGTTGTGACCTTCTCTGCGCTGAGTCATCTCGAGTGCCCTCGTTGTGGGGAAACCCACGACGCCGACCAGATCATCGGGCTCTGCCCGTGCGGATCGCCGCTGCTTGCGCGGTACGACCTGCCGTCCGTGACGGTGACGCCCGCCGCGTTGGCCGATCGTGCGCCGAACCTGTGGCGGTACCACGAGCTGCTGCCGGTGCGGTCGCCGGACAACGTGGTGACGCTGGGGGAGGGGATGACGCCGTTGCTGCCGTTGCCCCGGTACGGCGCTGAGCTCGGGGTCGACCGGCTGCTGATGAAGGACGAGGGCCTGATCCCGACCGGGACGTTCAAGGCGCGGGGTGCGGCTGTCGGGGTATCGCGCGCGTACGAGGTCGGCGTACGGAAGATCGCGATGCCGACGAACGGGAACGCCGGCTCCGCGTGGGCGGCGTACTCCGCCCGCGCCGGCATGGAGGCGCTGATCGCGATGCCGATCGCGGCGCCGGAGATCTGCCGGCGCGAGGTGACGGTGGTCGGCGCGGAGCTGGTGCTGATCGACGGGCTGATCGGCGACGCGGCGGCGTACGTCCGGGAGCAGCCCGGGTACTTCGACGCGTCGACGCTGAAGGAGCCGTACCGCATCGAGGGCAAGAAGACGATGGGGCTGGAGATCGCCGAACAGCTGAACTGGAAGCTGCCGGACGTGATCGTCTACCCGACCGGCGGCGGGGTCGGCATCATCGGCATCTGGAAGGCGCTGAACGAACTGCTCGAACTCGGGTGGATCTCCGGCCCGTTGCCGCGGCTGGTCGCCGTCCAGTCGACCGGGTGCGCGCCGATCGTTCGCGCGTGGGAGAAGGGCCTGCCGGAGAGCGAGCCGTGGCCGGACGCGAAAACTGTTGCCTTCGGCATCACAGTGCCCAAGGCTCTGGGTGATTTCCTCGTCCTGCAAGCGATCGCCGAGACCGACGGCTGCGCAGTCGCCGTCGACGACGAGGACATCCTCGCGGAGCAACACCAGGTCGCTCGCCTGGAGGGCTCGTTCATCTGCCCGGAGGGAGCAGCCAACTTCGCCGCGATCCGCACGTTGCGCGAGTCCGGCTGGATCCGCGCCGATGACCAGGTAGTCGCCCTGAACACCGGCGCGGGACTGAAGTACCCGGAAACCGTGCCGCTGTGACTTACGCCTGTCCGCGGCGTACTGCGAGGATGTGGGCCGGCTCGCCGTTCGGGTCGAGCTTGATGTAGTTCTGCTGGCCCCAGCGCCAGGTCGCGCCGCTGATCTCGTCGTAGACGGTGAAGGTGTCCTCGGGCCGCATGCCGAGGGCAGCCATGTCGAGGTGGACCATCGACTCGCGGACCGAATGCGGGTCGGTGTTCACCACGACGATGACCGTGTCGGTGTGGCCGTCCGGCGCGGTCGAGCGCTTCGAGTAGCACATGATCGCTTCGTCATCGACCGTGTGCAGCGACAGGTTGCGCAGTTGCTGGAGCGACGGGTGCCGGCGGCGGATGTTGTTCAGCAGCGTGATGTACGGCGCCAGCGAGCGACCCTCCGCCTCGGCCGCAGCCCAGTCCCGCGGGCGCAGCTGGAACTTCTCGGTGTCCAGGTACTCCTCGGATCCCGGACGCAGCGCGACATGCTCGAACAGTTCGTACCCGGCGTACACACCCCAGGCCGGCGACGACGTCGACGCGATCGCGGCGCGGATCTTGAACGCGCCCGGTCCGCCGTACTGCAGGTACGCCGTCAGGATGTCCGGCGTGTTCACGAAGAAGTTCGGGCGCAGGTAGTGCCCGGTCTCCTTGGTGAGCT
Organism: Kribbella pratensis; assembly: GCF_004365355.1. GTDB lineage: Bacteria > Actinomycetota > Actinomycetes > Propionibacteriales > Kribbellaceae > Kribbella. The sequence goes on from NZ_SODP01000005.1 coordinate 250,695, forward strand.
CGGTGAGGTACTCCTCGAGCTCCCACTTCTCGTTGCGCCAGGTGAAGTACGTGTACGACTGGTGGAAGCCGACCTTCGCCAGCTCGCGCATCATCGGGCGGCGGGTGAACGCCTCGGACAGGAACACCACGTCCGGGTCGGTCTTGCGGATCTCGCCGAGCAGGTACTCCCAGAAGTTGACCGGCTTCGTGTGCGGGTTGTCGACGCGGAACACCGTGACGCCCTTGGAGATCCACAACCGGACGATCCGCAGTACTTCGGCGTAGATGCCTTCGGGGTCGTCGTCGAAGTTGATCGGGTAGATGTCCTGGTACTTCTTCGGCGGGTTCTCGGCGTACGCGATCGAACCGTCGGCGCGTTTCGTGAACCACTTCGGGTGGTCCTTCACCCACGGGTGGTCCGGCGACGCCTGCAGGGCAAGGTCGATCGCGACCTCCAGGCCGACCTCGCGCGCGCGGCCGACGAAGTACTCGAAGTCCTCGAACGTGCCGAGCTCGGGGTGGATCGCGTCGTGGCCGCCCTCCTCGGAGCCGATCGCCCACGGCGAACCCGGGTCGCCCGGCTTCGGGTCGAGGGTGTTGTTCGGGCCCTTGCGGAACGAGTGGCCGATCGGGTGGATCGGCGGCAGGTAGAGGATGTCGAAGCCCATCTTCGCGACAGCCTCGAGCCGCTGCGCCGCAGTACGGAAGGTGCCGGAGGTCCACTGACCCGACTCTTCGTCGTACTTCGCACCCTCGGAGCGCGGGAAGAACTCGTACCAGCTGCCGTACAACGCACGCGTCCGGTCGACCCACACCGGGTAGGTCTCCGACGACGTGATCAGTTCACGCACCGGGTACCGACCGAGAGCAGCGCGGACCTGCGGCGAGATGCCGGCGGCCAGACGCGCTTCCGGCGGCAGGGCACCGTTCGCCAACGCATGCGCGGCGTCGCTCAATGTCCCGCGGTCGGCACGCACTGCCGGTGGTACGCCGGCCGCCGCGCGATCGAAGAACGCGGCGCCCTCGGCGAACATCAGGTCGACGTCGATGCCGGCCGGCACCTTGATCTCGGCGTTGTGCCGCCACGTCCCGTACGGGTCGCTCCAGCCTTCGACGGCGAACGTCCACGCGCCCTGCTCCTGCAGCGTCACGTCGACGGTCCAGCGGTCGGAGCCCTGGCCCACCGGGCTCATCAGCATGCGTCTGGTCTGTCCCGACGGCGACGTCAGCACGACGTTCGCGTTCACCGCGTCGTGGCCCTCGCGGAAAACCGTGGCCGCGATGGTGAATGTCTCGCCGACCGCCGCCTTGGCCGGATACGCTCCGGCGTCGACGGTCGGGGTGACCTCGGTGATCGGGATGCGCCCAGTCATGGCGTAGGTGAACCTTCCCTTGCTCAATGTCGATCCGCCCGCATGCGGATCCGGCGGGTGGGTAACTACGTCGGGGAACTACAGGACTGACGTTATCGGTTCCCAGGAGTCGTCTGTGACACACGTGCCTGCAAAATCTTGCTCGCGTTGCAAGATCGATGCACGCCGAAGGTGTTTTGCGAACCCCGGCCCGGTACGGTGTCCCGGTGCGAGCGATACGACGATTTTCCGTCCGCCCTGTCCTGCCTGCGCCGCTGACCGGCCTGGGCACCCTGGTGAACAACCTCCGCTGGGCCTGGCACCCGGAGACGCAGGACGTCTTCGAGGCCGTCGACCCGCAGTTGTGGCGGACCACCGGCGGTGACCCGGTCAAGCTGCTCGGTGAGGTACCGGCGGCCCGGCTCGACGAGCTGGCGAACGACCACGCTTTCCTGCGCCGGCTGGAACTGGCAGTAGCCGACCTGGACAGCTACGTGACCGAGGACCGGTGGTTCCAGAGCGCCGGATCGCCGCTGAACGCGGTGGCCTACTTCTCCCCGGAGTTCGGCATCACCCACGTCCTCCCGCAGTACTCCGGTGGTCTGGGCATCCTCGCCGGTGACCACCTGAAGGCGGCGAGCGACCTCGGCGTACCGCTGATCGGCGTCGGCCTGCTGTACCGGCACGGGTACTTCACGCAGTCGCTGAACCGTGAGGGCTGGCAGCAGGAGCGTTACCCCCTGGTGGACCCGGACGGGCTGCCGATCAGCCTGCTCCGGGATGGTGACGCACCCGCGACCGTGACGCTGACCCTGCCCGGCAACCGGCAGCTGCACGCGCAGATCTGGGTCGCCCAGGTCGGCCGGGTCCCGTTGCTGATGCTCGACTCCGACATCGAGGAGAACGAGCCCTCCGAGCGCGAGGTGACCGACCGGCTGTACGGCGGCAGCACCGAGCACCGCCTGCTCCAGGAGCTGCTGCTCGGCGTCGGCGGTGTCCGCGCGGTCCGCACGTACTGCCGGATCACCGGTCACGCGGCGCCCGAGGTGTTCCACACCAACGAGGGTCACGCCGGCTTCCTCGGTGTGGAGCGGATCCGCGAGCTGGCCGCCGAGAAGGACCTCGACTTCGACACCGCGCTCGAGGTGAACCGCGGCGGCACCGTGTTCACGACGCACACCCCGGTCCCGGCCGGTATCGACAGGTTCCCGGTCGAGCTGATCCAGCAGCACTTCTCGGCCGACGTGTTCGGTCCCGAGGTGCCGATCGACCGCATCCTCTCCCTCGGCGCCGAGGACTTCGAAGGCGGCGACCCGGCGCTGTTCAACATGGCGATCATGGGTCTGCGGCTGGCGCAGCGGGCCAACGGTGTGTCGAAGCTGCACGGCGTCGTCAGCCGCGGGATGTTCTCCGGGCTGTGGCCGAGCTTCGACTCCACCGACGTGCCGATCACCTCGATCACCAACGGCGTGCACGCGCCGACCTGGGTGGCGCGTGAGATCCACGACCTCACGTACGCGAACTACACGGCCGACGAGAACATCTTCGACGGCCTCGACAAGACCACCGACCAGCAGATCTGGGAGACGAAGCGGCTGCTGCGGCAGCGGTTCATCGACGACACCCGTTCGCGGGTCCGGCAGTCCTGGATCAACCGCGGCGCGAGCGAGGCCGAGCTCGGCTGGGTCGACTCGATCCTCGACCCGGACATCCTGACGATCGGCTTCGCCCGGCGGGTCCCGTCGTACAAGCGGCTCACGTTGATGCTGCGCGACCCGGCCCGGCTGAAGGCGCTGCTGCTGCACCCGCAGCGGCCGATCCAGATCGTCATCGCCGGCAAGTCGCATCCGCACGACGAGGGCGGCAAGAAGCTGATCCAGGAGGTCGTCCGGTTCGCCGACGACCCGGACGTGCGGCACCGGATCGTGTTCGTCCCGGACTACGACATCGCGCTGGCGCAGCCGATGTACCCGGGCTGCGACGTCTGGCTGAACAACCCGCTCCGCCCGTACGAGGCGAGTGGCACGTCCGGCATGAAGGCGGCGCTGAACGGTGCGCTCAACCTGTCCATCCGCGACGGCTGGTGGGACGAGTGGTACGACGACGAGTTCGGCTGGGCGATTCCGTCCGCGGACGGAATCGAGGACACCGACCGGCGTGACGACCTCGAGGCGCACGCGCTGTACGACCTGATCGAGAAGCAGGTCGCGCCGCGCTTCTACGACGGCGCCGTACCGGCCCGGTGGATCCAGAACCTGCGGAACACGATCAAGGATCTCGGCCCGAAGGTGCTCGCCACCCGGATGGTGCGCGACTACGTCGAGCAGCTGTACGTGCCGGCCGCGCAGTCGTCGCGTTCGCTGAACTCGACGTACGACGGTGCCCGTGAGCTGGCCGCGTGGAAGCAGAAGGTGGTCGCGGCCTGGCCGCAGATCCGCGTCGACCACGTGGAACTGCAGGGTCTCGGCGACGTGCCGCAGCTCGGGACGACCGTCGGGATCCGCGCTTTCGCGGCGCTCGGCGATCTCGCGCCGGACGACATCTGTGTCGAGGTGCTGCACGGTCGCGTCGACGCCAACGACGAGATCACGGATCCGGTCCGGACGCCGCTGTCGCTGGCCGAGACGTACGAGGGCAACCGCCACCGCTACGAAGGCGAGCTGAAGCTGGACCGCACGGGTCCGTTCGGCTACACGGTCCGCGTCGTCCCGAATCACCCGGCTCTGGCCAGCGTCGCGGAGCTCGGTCTGGCTGCCGGCCCGTCCGAGTCCGACGACCCGTCCGCTCCCGACCTCCCGGCCGGCTCGGAGTTCTGAGCCTCCTCTGAAACAGACACGCCCCCGCCTGCCTCACCAGGCGGGGGCGTTCTTGCCTGCTTCCCGGAACATCTTCGGCGCTAGGCGGCAGATTCTTTCCGGAGATGCCGGGTGCGGATGATGCCGTAGGCAACCAGCGCCGCGGCGAGGGCCGTCAACGTCAGCGCAGCGGTGGTAGATGCCAGGTGGAACTCGCTGGTCTGGCCGGCGCTCCAGTTCGGCGTGGTGAGTGGGCCGGTGAAGACCAAGGCAAGGATCGTGCCGGTGATGGCGATGCCTGCACCGGAGGTGACTTCGGTCGCGGTGTCGGTGAGGGCCGCGCCGATCGTGGTGCGGTTGGCCGGCAGACCTCGGAGTACGTTGACTCCGGCAACTACTCCGACCACGCGCATCCCGGCCGCGACGAGCACCAGCGCAACCGCGATCCAGACGTAGCCGAATCTGCTCAGCGACCCGTACACAGCGAGCCCGAACACGACCGCCGCGGCGCTGATCCAGGCAGCTCGCCCGAGACCAACTCGTCGTACGAACGGGCCGATCAAAGCGCCGCCAGCGACGAGGACGACCACCTGCGGGAGCATGCCGATCGCGGCCAGCGCCGGCGTCCAGCCCCAGTCGAGCTGCAGTTGAAGCGTCACCAGGTAGCCGAGGCCGGCCGTCGCGAGGCCCGCGGCGGCTTTGAACGCCAGGCCGCTGGAAACCAGGGGATGGGCAACAAGTTTGGGATCGAGCAGCGGATACGTCGCCGAACGCTCGCGCAGATAGAAGAGCACCAGGCCGAGGACGGCACCCGACGCCATCGCCCACGGAGCCCCCGAACCAGCTCCCTGGTTGACGAACAGCGTCGGCGCGACCAGCGCGAGCACGATCGCCGCCGTACCGAGCACCGCCCCGGCGACGTCGATCGGATCCCGGTGGAGCTCGGCAGGGGTATCCGCCGCGATGCCGAGACGCACGCCGAAGAAAGCGAGTACGGCGATCGGCACGTTCACCAGCAGCAGGACCTGCCACGGCGCGATCGCGAGTACGAAACCACCTGCTGTGGGACCGATCGCCAGGCCGACCAGACCCACGGTCGAGATCAGCGTCGTCGCGCGGACGCGCAGCTCGTCCTCCTCGAACAACCTGAACGACAACGCGAGCGACCCCGGCGTCGTCATCGCAGCGGCGACCCCCATCGCGACCCGGACAGCGATCAGCTGCTCCACGGTGGACACGAACGCGGTCGCGAGACTCGCGACACCGAGCAGAACCAGCCCGGCCAGCATGATCCGCCGCCGTCCGAACCGGTCGGCCATTGCCCCGAACGCCAGCATCAGCCCGCCGAACACCACGGCGTACGCGCCTGTCACCCACTGGAGGGCGGTCGTCGACGCGTGCAGGTCACGCCCGATCGTGGGCAGGGCGACGTTCAGGATCGAGTTGTCGAGCATCTCGAACAGGAACACCGCCGACAGTCCGGCCAGCGCCACCCACGCGTCCCGCAGCGAGCGGGCCGGGCGAGCTGCTATGACGGTTGCCAGTGGAGAGGTCATGTCACTAAATTAACCCACTAAGCTTAGTGACACAAGAAAGTGAGGGAAGATGCCCAGAACCGATGCACGCGGCGGCCCGCAGACGCGAGCCCGGATCTCGGACGTCGCGACGCGGTTGTTCCTCGAACGCGGGTTCGACGGCGTCACGGTCGCCGAGGTCGCGCGCGAGGCCGGCGTCTCGAGCGTGACCGTCTTCAAGCACTTCCCCCGCAAGGAGGACCTGCTCCTCGACCGCACCGATGAGGCCGTCGAGGTACTGCTATCCGCCGTGCGCGACCGCCCTGCCGACGTACTGACGTCGTTGCAGCAGGCAACCATCCGCCTCCTCGACGAGGAGCACGCGCTCGCCGGGGTCAAGGACGGATCGGTCCCGTTCTACCGGACCGTCGCGGCCTCACCCGCACTGATCGCCCGGTCGCGGGAGATCGCGTCCGAGCTCCAGCAGACGCTCGAGGAAGAGCTTGACCGCGACCCGGCCTTCGACGGCGATGCATCACTGCTGGCCGCGTTCTTCATCGCCGGCTACACCACCGTGCTCGTCGAGACCGCACGGCGCATGACGGCGGGCGACGCGCCTAAGGATGTGGCGGCCGACCATCGCGTTCGGCTCGACCGGTTGTTCGACGGCCTCCGGAACGGAGTTGGCTGAGGCTACGCTGTGCGCCATGGAATTCGTGCAGCTCGCCGATGGCCGCAAGTTGGAGTATTTGATCGAGGGGCCGGCGGACGGCGTACCGCTCGTGTTCCATCACGGCACTCCGGGTGCCGCGGTGCGGTTCGCTCCGCTCGCGGAGTCGGCCGTGCGGCATGGGCTGCGGTTGGTCAGCCCCGGTCGGGCCGGGTACGGCGCGTCGACGCCGAATCCGGGACGGTCGATCGCCGATGTGGCGGCCGACACGGCCGCTCTGCTCGACGCGATCGGTGCCGACCGGTTCTACAGCATCGGCATGTCCGGTGGGGGACCGCATTCGCTGGCCTGTGCTGCGCTGCTTCCCGGGCGTTGTATCGCGGCGGCCTCAGTGGCCGGCGTGGGTCCGGCCAACGCGGATGGGCTGGACTTCATGGTCGGTATGGGCGAGGAGAACCTTGCCGAGTTCGGTGCCGCGTTCGAGGGCCGCGATGCCCTCGAACCACTGCTGGAAGCGGCGTCGAGCGGGCTGGCCGCGGCTGCTCCGGCGGACTTGGCGGCTGCCTTCGGTGACCTGGTGTCCGAGGTCGACAAGGCGGCGATGACCGGTCCGATCCTGGACTGGCTCGCGGCGTCCTGCCGGCGTTCCGTGGCCGAGAGCATCGCCGGCTGGCGCGACGACGACCTAGCGTTCGTGAAGGACTGGGGCTTCCCCCTGGATCGGATCACCACCCCGGTGGCGATCTGGCAGGGCGACCAGGACCGTATGGTCCCTGCGGACCACGGTCACTGGCTCGCCGCGCACGTCTCGGGCTGCACCTTCCATTTCCTGCCGGGCGAAGGTCATCTCTCCCTGTTGAACAGCATCGACCAGGTGGTCGCGGACCTCGGCTCTGTCCGGTAACCCAGACCAGGCCGAGTCAGCTGATGTCGACCCACGTGAAGGGTGGTGCGCCGGCGGGTGAGGTGTGGAACGACCGGCCGGCGAAGGTCAGGTCCGGATCCATGCGGTAGAGCTCGTTGACCTCCTTCGTCGCGGTCTCGTCTCCGTTGTCAGAGGCAACCATCAGCCGCGCGATCCGATCGGTCAGGTCGAGGTCGGCGCCGTCGAGCCGGTCCGACATCGCGCCCCAATTGTCCCAGAGCAGGAGCTCGTCTCCGTTCAGGTGGGCGAGTTGGTAGTGCACGTAGTTGCGGATGAACCAGCCGCCGTGCAGCTTCAGCGGTGCGTCCGGGTTGGGATCGGCTCCGTACGTGTCGCCGTCGAGCTCACCCGCCCGGTACCCGAGCCACACCTCCGCTGCCGACTTGAAGGGGCCGGCCGGCATGTCCTCCACGTCGAAGGGGTAGTCGGCCTGATCCAGCTCGGTGTCGATCATCACCCAGCGGTTGCCGTTCCAGTACTCGGCGACGACATGATCGTGGTTGAACCCCTCGGCGAAGTACTCCGCGAAACCGACCCGGCTCCGCGCCGGGATCCCCTTGTGCCGCAGGGCCGACACGAACAGCAGCGTGTGATCGCGGCAGCAGCCGACGACCCGGTCGCCCGGCTCCCGCGGTACGGCGAGCGGCGTACCGTTGCGCTTCTGGTCCGTGGCGAGGATGGCCGATACCCAGCGGCTGTCGATCTCGGCGAGCCGCTCGCCGGTGAACTCGATACCGCCGGCGCGGTAGTGGATGATCAGGCCGCGCGTCACGGCGGCGATCCCGGGGATGTCGTCCGGCAGCGCGTCGAACAGTCCGGCGTGGTCGCCGGGATCGCTGAACCGGCTCTGGGTCGTGTAGTCCATCAGATGTTCCTCTCGAGGATGGGTAGAGCGATGTCGACGGCCGGTTCGTCGCGGGGGATCAGTTGGCAGTCCTGGAGGTACACCTCACGCGGCGGACCCGCTTCCGGTACGCCGTTCGCCCGGACCCAGTCCGTCACGAGGTCGTACGCGAGCATGATCCGCGGGTACGCGCACTCGTTCATCGTGATCGTGCAGTACGCCTCCCGGTGCGCCGGCTCGACCCGGATCCCGATCCGGCCCGCCGGGTCGACAAGGCCGTCGAACGGCACGCACACCTCGACCGTGGCCTCGCCCTCCGGCGTCACCGCGCCGTGATAGATCACCCACGACCCCGTGGTCGCACTAGCGCCGGCCGCGCTCAGATGCGCCATGATCTCGTCGGTACACGTCACGATGATGCCGACCAGCAGTTGCTGATTGGTGTCGGCGCGGATCGACGCGATCTTGGTCGCCGGCACGTCCCGGGTCAGTACCCGGCGCGGTGCCAGTCCCGTCGTACCCGAGCGGGACAGGCGGTCGCGCAGGTACTGCAGGGTCGACCGGCGGGCTTCCGTGGTCGCCTCTTCGGCGGCCCACCAGCGGTCGAGCCGGATCAAGCCCTCCTCGTCGGTCCCCGCCAGTACTTCGGCGATCGTGGTCAGCGGCATGTCCAACTGCCGCAGCACACTGATCCGTCGGGCCCGCTCCAGCTGTGCCTCGTCGTAGAGGCGGTAACCGTTGGCCGGGTCGACCTGAGCGGGCGCGAGCAGGCCGGATACGTCGTACAACCGCAACGCCTTGTGGGAAAGGCCGGTTCGTCGCCCGAACTCACTGATCGTCAACACGCAACCATCAAACCCTCTGCCCCAGGGGCAAGGTAAAGAAACCCGCCACTCGCTTCGCTCGTGCCGGGGGTGGGGAGGCCGCCCGGCCCTCGTGGTGAGGGTGGGGAGGGCGGCGCCCGGCCGTCGTGGTGGGGGTGGGGAGGGTGGTCTCGACCTTGTTGGGGGGAGGGCACCCGGTCCTCGTGGTCAGGGTGGGGAGGGTGGCGCCCGGCCTTGTTGGGGGAGGGAACCCGATCCTCGTGGTCAGGGTGGGGAGGGCGGCGCCCGGGCTCGTGGTGAGGGAGGCGGCCAGCCCTCGTGGTGGGGGCGGGGTTGTCAGACCGGGAAAGGTCTCACGTCAGGCTCCACCCAGCTGGTGCGTGCCTCGGTTGAGGCGAGGGTGCGGGGTCGTAGAAGTGCGTCAGTAGGCGCTTGTTCAGTAGGCCGGGGTTGCGCTCCAGCAGTTCGTCGAAGGTCTCGTCGGGTGCCTCGTTCATGTGGTACGCCGTCAGCTCGACCCACGCCCTGCTGACCGTGGCGTTGTACTTCTGCGGCGCCCCCGCGTACCGCGCCGTCTGCTGGATCCCGTTGCTGACCAGGTCGACCGCGCCGGCCGTCCCACAGCGTCGTACGGCGAGCCAGGTCAGCCGCACATGCTCGCGGTGGCCGAACCTGTCGGCGGTCGACAGCACTTCGCCCATCAGTTCCTCGAAGGTGTCCATCTCCCCACGTTCGGCACGCCGAGGTGCGCCCGCAACCGAGTTTCGAAGAGGGGGTTGTTTTAGAGACAGTAACGATATATCGTTAGTGTCATGAACAATATCGAGGAGGATATTATGAACACCCCCAACGAGATCAGAGGCCGCCGCCGAGGCGGCCACCATCACCCCCGCCGCGGTGGACCGCGGATGGGAGAAGGCATGCCGATGCACGGTGGACGCGGCGAGCGCAGCGGCCGTGGTGAGCGTGGTGAGCGTGGACCCCGACGCGGCCCGGGCCGTGGTTCCGGCCGTCGAGCGCCGCGCGGTGATGTCCGAGCGGCCGTCCTGATGCTGCTTGCCGAGGAGCCGATGCACGGCTACCAGTTGATGCAGGCCATCGCCGACCGCAGCGGCGGGCGCTGGACCCCCAGCCCCGGTGCGATCTACCCAACCCTGAACCAACTGGAAGACGAGGGCCTGGTCACCGTGACCGCGGAGGCCGGCCGCAAGCTCGTCACACTGACCGACGCCGGTCGCGAGTACGTCGAAGGCCGTCGTGAGACGTCGATCGACCCGTTCGCTCCGTACGCCGGCACAGGTCCTGGGGCCGACCTGCGCGGACTGCTCGACGAGTTGGCGTCAGCCACTCGACAGGTCGCCCGCACCGGCTCCGACGAGCAGCGCACCGCCGCCGCCAAGGTCCTGGCCGAAGCGCGCCGCTCGCTCTACCTGCTCCTGGCCGACGCTCCGGTCGTCCCCGAGCCCCCGAAGACCCCCGAGGCGTGAGACCTGCGTCACGCAGGGAACGTCTCGATCGAACGACTCCTCTTCGCAGATGTCAGGTACAGCTGAGGAGGGGTCGGGATGGGGTCTCGAAGGATCGTCGCAGGCGCACACGTCTTGCTTGCGGCGCTACACATCTACTGGGCGACCGGCGCCACCTGGCCCGCGCCCGACGAGCGATCACTCTCCCGAGCGGTGCTCGGTGTCCAAGTGTCATTCGCTCCGCAGATGGTGCTGCCACTCGCAGTGCTGCACCTGCTGCTGGCCTTCGCGGTACTTCGGTCTGACCGGTCCGCGGCGGCTCGCGTTGTAGTAGCGGGCCTCGCAGCAGGGCTGGCCGCCCGAGCCGCTCTCGGCTTGGTGTGGATCTTCACCAGCGCAGGTACTGCGTTCTTCTGGCTCAACCTGCTGCTCTATACGCCGGCCTGCATCGCACTGTGTGCTGCGGATGTGAGGCTGCTGCGAATGCGGTGGTTGAAGGCAGCTGTGGTGGCAGGGCCGGTTGCTGTGGTGACGGTGGTCGCTTTGGTTGCCTACGTCTACGAACCGGGTCAACAGCTGCACCCGACCGCGTCAGCTGATTCGCGCTACGTCGACACGGCCCTGGCGCGCTTTCACTACCTGCAGCGGGGGACTGGCTCACCAGTGGTGCTGCTGGCACCAGGTGCCTCACCTGCCTCCGCGTGGGACGCAGAACTGGCAGCTCTGGCACACGACCACACCGTCTACGCCGTGGATCTTCCCGGTCAAGGCGAGACCCGTCTGCACAATGAACAGTTCGCGTTCGATCTGGACGGCATGACCGACGCACTCGGTCAGTTCCTTGACGCACTGCAGCTTCAGCAGGTCGTGCTCGGTGGCAACTCGTGGAGCGGCGGCTGGGGACTCGCATACGCCCAACAGCACCCGGACAGGGTCAGCAAGCTCGTCTTGCTGGCCCCGTCCGGTCTGGACGAGCCGGATGTCTGGAGCTGGGAGATGCTCAAACAACCACTGGTCGGCGAGGCGCTCGCCAAGCTCGCGGCGAACCGCAGCATGGTCGAGTCGGCGGTCCGCGGACTGTTCGTGCACCAGAACCTGGTCACGTCGCAGCTCGTCGACTCGATGTGGGTCCCCGGAACGTATCGTGACAACGTGCGATCCATGTACGCCCTCGAGCGCGGTCTCGACTGGAGCGTCACCGAGAAAGCACTCCCGTTCACGCGACAGCCCACGCTCGTCCTGTGGGGTGACCACGACACCGTGCTGCCGGTCGCCCAGGCCGCCCGCTTCGGCGAGTTGTTGCCAAACGCAACCGTTCGAGTGCTGCCGGGCTGCGGGCACGCGCTCACCGTCGACTGCGCGGACGACGTGACGCCGTTGATCGCAGCTTTCCTCAGATGATCGAGGAACAGCTTGTCCGTGCGGCGCAGCGCGGCGACACGGTCGCGATGAACGACGTGCTCGACGCGCTGACGCCGTACGTCGGGAGGATCTGCGGACCGATCGCCCTCAGCGATGGACCGGACGCGGCGCAGGAGGCGTTGATCGCGATCTTCCGCGGTCTGCGCGGTCTGGAGAATCCGGCCGCCGTGTTCGGTTGGGCGCGCGCGATCGCCGTGCGCGAGGCAGTTCGAGTTGCGCGGCGCGGGCAGCGGCAGCAGCCGGCCGAGCTGGCGGACCTGCCTGCTGCGGACGATCCGCAACTGACGGTCGACGTACAGGACGTGCTCCGGCGGTTGTCGCCGGAGCACCGTGCGGTCCTGGTACTGCGGGACCTCGAAGGAATGGACGAGCAGGCCGCAGCCGCCGTACTCGACGTCCCGGCAGGTACGGCGAAGTCGCGGCTGCACCGTGCGCGGGCGAGCTTTCGGAAGGCGTGGAGATCATGACCGACTGGCCGACCATCGAACTGACAGACATCGAGCGCTTTCGTGCTCTCGCCGCGGGCGTGCCGGGCGCCGTAGTCACCGAACGCGTACTGCCCGCCGAGCCGGATCGAGTGAAGTCGATGCTCGCGGACCTGGACGTGTTCGCCGAGATCCAGGCTGACCTCGTCTCGGCAACTGTGCTCGAACGCGACGGCGACCGGGTCGTCGTACTGGCGAAGGGCCGACTCGGTCAGCGTGCGCGACTGACTGGGCAGTTGCGGCCGGGGTGGTGCTGGCTGCAGAGTCGCTTCCTGATCATGGGCATGGCGGTCGCGGCCGAGCCGGGCGGTGGTACGCGCGTGGCGCTGACCGGCGGCATTCGGGTACCGGGCCGGGCGGCGATCGTGCCGATCCGGGTCCGGCAGGAGAGTGCCAAGTCGCTCGACCGTTTGGAGCGCCTGCTCAGGGCTTGAGTACGTCGGCCGGCAGTGCGGCGAGCAGGGCGTCGGCGTGGCGGCGGTAGCCCAGGTTGTTCGGGTGGAACGCGTCCGGCGCGAGCATGCCTCGCCACGGCGGCCGGGCGTACCGGGAGACCTCGGCGACAGGCAGTCCGCGCGAAGTGGCCGTGTTGCTGATCAGTTGGTTGATGCCGGCGACGTACGGGCTGACAGCTCCACCGACTCGCCAGAGCCGGTCCGGGACGGTCAGGTCCATCACAACTGACGATGAGGGCAGCCGGTCGATCACCTGACGGAGGTGGTCGCGCAGCCGCTTCGGCGAGGTGGCGAGGATGTCGTTGCTGCCGATGCCACAGGTGACGAGCGCCGGCGCCAGTCCGTCGAGCAGTGGCAGCTGGTCGTGCAGCACATGCCGCGTCTGCGCACCGGACCGCGACAGGTTCAGCACCCGCCACGGCGTGCCTTTCCGACGCAGTGCATTCAGCACCTGTCCGACGTACCCGTGCAGCGGCGAGGACGCACCCAGACCCTGTGCGGTCGAATCACCCAGCACAACCCAGAGCGGTCCCTCGGACGACAACGCCGCCGAGTTCTGCCGAGTCCAGTACTCCGCATACGTCCGCGCCTGCACGTCGACGTACGCCACACCGTCCACCCACCGCTGAATTGCGAGCCGCGAACTGGTCCGCTCAGCCTCCCCCCACCGCATGATCGCGCGGTGCAGCGCCCCAATAGGAGTCGTCCGCTCACGCCCACGCTGCAGCAGAAACATCGATCCCCCCAGAGATGAACAGCAGGTGACCGACGAATGTACAGGCGAAAGGTTAACAACCCTCAGAGAGCGCGGAGCAGGACCAGGCAGCGGGGGGCGAGGGGGACTGTGGCGCCGGCTTCTACTTCGGTGACCATGCTGTGGCTGGTGTCGAGGACTACCTCGTACGCCGGGGCCCAGGAGGCGTCGGGGACTACTACCGGCTGGGTTTGGGGGGTGGCGTTCAGGGCCAGGAGGAACGAGCTGTCGGTGAGGGCGTTGCCTTCGGTGTCGGTGGCTCGGAGGGCGTCGCCGGCGAGGAACATGCCGATCGTGCGGAGGTTGCCGTCGAACCAGTCGGCGTCGGTCATTTCGCCGCCGTGCGGGGCGATCCAGGACAGGTCCTTGCGGCCGCCGGCGACGACGGGGCGGCCGGAGAAGTAGTGCCATTGGCGCAGGGCCGGATGGGCGGCGCGGAGGGCGATCAGCTGTTTTGTCAGCTCGAGTTGGTCGGACCATGCTGCCGGCAACGACCAGTCGAACCAGGAGATCTCGTTGTCCTGGCAGTAGGCGTTGTTGTTGCCGTGCTGCGTCCGGCCGCACTCGTCCCCGGCGGTGATCATCGGTACGCCGGTCGACAGGATCAGCGTCGACATCAGGTTCGCCATCTGCCGTTTGCGCAACGCGATCACGCGCCGGTCGTCGGTCTCGCCTTCGACGCCGCAGTTCCAGGAGCGGTTGTCGTCGGTGCCGTCGCGGTTGTCCTCGTGGTTCGCCTCGTTGTGCTTGTGGTCGTAGCTGACCAGGTCCCGCAGCGTGAACCCGTCGTGTGCGGTGACGAAGTTGATCGACGCGTACGGGTACCGCCCGTCGTCGCCGTACAGGTCGCTCGAGCCGGACAGCCGGTACGCGAGGTCCTTCACGCCGTCGGACGTGTTCCGCCAGACGTCGCGGACGCTGTCGCGGAATTTGCCGTTCCACTCCGACCACGGCGGACCGAAGTTGCCGACCTGGTAGCCGAACGGCCCGACGTCCCACGGCTCGGCGATCAGCTTCACCCGGCCGAGCACCGGGTCGGCCGCGACCTCGGCGAGGAACGGATGGCCGGGGATGTCCACCTCGTGCCGCTCGTTCCGCACCAGGGTGACCGCGAGGTCGAACCTGAACCCGTCGACGCCCATCTCCTCGACCCAGTAGCGCAGCGAGTCCATCACGAGCCGTCGTACCTGCGGGTGCGAGGTGTCGACCGAGTTGCCGGTGCCGGTCACGTCGTACATCGCGGCGCCGTGCGCGAGCCGGTAGTACGCGCGGTTGTCGATCCCACGGAAGCTCAGCGTCGGCCCGTCGAACCCGCCCTCGGCGGTGTGGTTGTAGACCACGTCGAGGATCACTTCGATGCCCGCGGCATGGAACGCGGCGACCATCGCTTTGAACTCGGCCACCTGCTCACCGCGTGAACCGGACGACGAGTACGGCGCGTGCGGCGCGAAGAAGCCGAGGCTGTTGTAACCCCAGTAGTTCGGCAGGCCGCGCGCGGCGATCGCCGGCTCGGTGAGGAAGTGGTGGATCGGCAGCAGCTCCACCGACGTCACGCCGAGCTCGGTCAGATACTTGATTACCGACGGATGCGCGAGTCCGGCGTACGTGCCCTGCTGATGCTCAGGTACGTCGGGGTGCCGCTTGGTGAAGCCTTTCGTGTGCAGCTCGTAGATAACCGTCTCGCCCCAGTGCACCGGCTTGCTGATCGGGGGCGGCGGAGCCGAGTCCGCGACGACCACGCCGACCGGGACATGGCCGGCCGAATCGCCGTCGGACGAGTCGTAGATCAACGGACTGGAGAAGTCCAGCGACCCGTCGACGGCCCGGGCGTACGGGTCCAGCAGCAGCTTCGACGGGTTGAAGCGCAGACCGTGCGAAGGGTCGAACGGGCCGTGCACGCGGTATCCGTACCGCTGGCCGGCGCCGACGCCCGGCACGAACCCGGTCCAGAACTCCCCGGTGTGGCTCAGGTCCAGGTTCCGCTGGCTGCCGTCGTCCGCGATCAGGGCCAGCTCGACCCGTTCGGCGGCCGGAGCCCACAGCGTGAAGGTGGTCCCATCGGTCTGGACCACTGCGCCCGGACGCGGATCAGTGCCGGCGGTCAGGCCGGGAGCGCTCGGGGCGGCGGTCGCTTCTTTCACCGGCACATTCTGCACAGTTCGGGGTGAGTTCTCGATAGTGAGGCACTTATGTTCGTGAGACGGTGGTTGCGAACGCCTGTGCGCAGTGATACGCAGGGACCGTTACTAATTTACCCACAGGGTTGTAGGGGATCTCATGTCGGAAGAGCTTGCCGGTCTGACCGTGGGTCTGATCGGCGCGGGCAACATCAGCCACGTGCACGTGGCCGCGTGGAAGGCCGTTGGGGCCCGGGTCCTGGTGTATTCGCTGGAAGGCGCCGAGGAGCTGGCGGAGGAGTACGGGCTGGAGGTCGTGCCGTCACTGGACGAGCTGCTGGCCACGGAGGTGGAGTTCGTCGACATCGTCACACCGTCGGCGACGCACAAGGAGATCACGCTGGCCGCGATCAAGGCGGGCAAGAACGTGATCTGCGAGAAGCCGCTGACGCTGACGGCGGCCGACTCGCACGAGGTGATCGACGCGGCGAACGCGGCCGGCGTCCGGTTGTACCCGGCGCACGTGGTGCGGTTCTTCCCGGCGTACAAGGCGGCGTACGACGCGATCCAGGCCGGGCGGATCGGTGAGGTCGCGGTGGCGCGGTTCTACCGGCAGGCCTCCTCGCCGGCCGGCGCCGGCTGGTACCGCGACGTCGCGCACTCCGGCGGCGTGATCATGGACCTGATGGTGCACGACCTCGACCAGGCACGCTGGCTGTGCGGCGAGGTCACCACGGTGTACGCCGTGCAGAACCCGCCGACGGTCGACGGCATCAGCCCGGTCAACGTGGCGGCGCATGTGACGCTCACGCACGAGAGCGGTGCCATCAGCCACTGCCGGGCGACCTGGGGAGCGACGGGTACGACGTTCCAGACCGGGTTCCAGGTGGCGGGGTCGACCGGCGTACTGAAGTTCACCTCGGACGCCGACACCGGCTACCGGGAAGAGCTGCAGAACGGCGGTGCCGGCGGCGACCTGCTGATTCCGGCGTCGACGCTGGGGGAGAGCCCCTACCTCACGCAGCTGCGTGAGCTGGCGATCGGGCTGCGCGGCGGGCCGGAGCCGCGGGTGCTCGCGTCCGACGGCGCGACCGCTGTCTACCTGGCCGAGGCGGCGCGTGCGTCGATGGAGTCCGGCCAGCCGATCGACATGAAGACCTTCGTCTCGAGTGGAGCGGTGGCATGACCCTGAAGGTTGCTCTGGCCTCGTTCGCCCACGTCCACGCCGGGTCGTACGCGCATCTGCTCGCTGCGATGCCGGACGTCGAAGTACTGGCTGCTGACCCTGACGGTGCGTCCGCACCGGACGAGGGACCGCGCGGTGCGGCTCTTGCTGAGGCGTTCGGCGTCCCGTACGTCGACACGTACGACGAACTGTTCGCGTGGGGACCCGACGCCGTCATCGTGACGTCCGAGAACGCCGGCCACCGCGCACTGGTCGAGCGTGCTGCGTCTGTCGGTGCACACGTGCTCTGCGAGAAGCCGCTGGCCACGGAGGTCGCCGACGGCGAGGCGATGCTCGCAGCATGCGAGGCGGCCGGCGTGATCCTGATGGTCGCGTACCCGGTCCGCTTTGCGCCGTCGTACCTGCAGCTGCGGGCGAACGTCGAGGCTGGCCGGCTCGGCGACGTGTTCGCAGTACTGGGGACGAACAACGGGAAGATCCCGTACGCCGCGCGGCAGTGGTTCGTCGACGCCAAGCAGGCCGGTGGAGGCGCCATGATCGACCACACCGTGCACTGCGCGGACCTGATCGACGGCCTGACCGGCGGTGCGTCCGCCACCCGCGTGTACGCCGCGTCGAACCGGATTCTGCACCAGGACAAGGGGGTGGAGGTGGAGACCGGCGGTCTGGTGACGATCAACTACGACAACGGGCTGCTGGCAACCATCGACTTCTCCTGGAGTGTCCCGGACAACGGTCCGACCTGGGGCGGCGTCTCGCTGCAGGTGACCGGCACCAACGGTTCGGTCGAGATCGAGCCGTTCCGCCCGCACGTGGGCGGCACGGACGCCAACGGTGAGGTGTTCCTGGGAATCGGCGGCAACCTGGACGAGTCCATGCTCGACACCTTCCTGGACGCGGTTCGCACGTCCGGACCGGCAGTCGCCGGGCAGCCGCCGGCCGTAGTACCCCAACCAGACGGTGCTGTGGGCCTCCGCACGCTCCGCATCGTCGACGCAGCCCGTCGCTCTGCGGCTTCCGGCCAGGCCGTCGATCTTTAGAAGCCCGTAGTACACCAGCTTGCTCTGGTCCGGTACGGTTCCCGGGGATGTGACCGATGGGTAGTCCCCGGGAACCGTAGGGAGCTGGGTTATGGGCGAGTTCGTCAACCTGACCGTGAGTGATGGGGTTGGCACGATCCGGCTGGATCGGCCGAAGATGAACGCACTGAACGTCCAGGTCCAGGAGGAGATCCGGGCCGCCGCCGCCGCGGCTGCCGAGGACGACGCCGTCCGTGCGGTCGTGATCTACGGCGGCGAGCGGGTGTTCGCGGCCGGCGCGGACATCAAGGAGATGGCCGACATGTCGTACGCCGACATGGCCAAGCGCTCCGGTCCGTTGCAGTCGTCGCTCTCCGCGGTCGCCGCGATCCCGAAGCCGACCGTTGCCGCGATCACGGGCTACGCGCTGGGCGGCGGTTGCGAGCTTGCGCTCTGCGCCGACTACCGGATCGCCGCGGACGACGCCAAGCTCGGCCAGCCGGAGATCCTGCTCGGCATCATCCCCGGCGCCGGCGGTACGCAGCGCCTGTCCCGCCTGGTCGGCCCGTCCAAGGCCAAGGACCTGATCTACACCGGTCGCTTCGTCGACGCCGCCGAATCGCTCGCGATCGGGCTGGTCGACAGGGTCGTGCCGGCCGCTTCCGTCTATGAAGAAGCGGTCGCCTGGGCCTCGCAGTTCTCACGTGGTGCAGCGATGGCACTGCGCGCGGCCAAGGAATCGATCGACTCCGGTCTGGGCGTCGACCTGACCACCGGGCTGGAGATCGAGCGGCAGCAGTTCGCCGCGCTGTTCGCCACCGAGGACCGTGCGATCGGGATGACCTCGTTCGTCGAGAACGGTCCCGGTAAAGCTGAATTCAAGGGAAAATGATGTCTGCTACTTCGAAGCCCGCCGCGTCCGCCGAAGATGTCGAGGCGGCCTGGAACGACAACAAGCTCGCCCAGGTGCTGTACCACGACTGGGAAGCGTCGACGTACGACGAGAAGTGGTCGATCTCGTACGACGAACGCTGCGTCGACTACGCCCGGGACCGCTTCACCGCGGTCGCCGGTTCGCGCGGCTGGCCGTACGGGAAGTCGCTCGAGATCGGCGCCGGGACGGGCTTCTTCACGCTGAACCTGAAGCTGGCCGGCGTACTCGACGAGGCGCACGTCACCGACCTCTCGCCGGGCATGGTCGAGGCGGCGAAGAAGAACGCGAAGACGCTCGGGTTCGCGATCGAGGGCCGGGTCGCGGACGCGGAGAAGCTGCCGTACGACGACGACACGTTCGACCTCGTCATCGGGCACGCGGTCATCCACCACATCCCTGATGTCGAGCTGGCGTTCCGCGAGATGCTGCGCGTGCTCAAGCCGGGCGGCCGGTTCGTGATCTGCGGCGAGCCCACGCGGTACGGCGATTTCATTGCCCGGCGACTCTCCCGCTTCACCTGGTGGGCGACGACGAACGTGACCAAGCTGCCGGCGCTGGCGCACTGGCGGCGACCGCAGGAGGAGCTGGACGAGTCCTCGCGGGCCGCTGCGCTCGAGGCGGTCGTCGATCTGCACACGTTCGATCCGGACACGCTGGCGCGGATGGCGACGCGGGCGGGTGCTTCGCAGGTTCGCACCGTCACGGAGGAGTTGCTGGCGGCGTGGGTCGGGTGGCCGATCCGGACGTTCGAGGCCGCCGTACCGGAGCAGAAGCTCGGGTTCGGCTGGCGGATGTTCGCGTACAAGTCGTGGCTGCAGCTGTCCAAGGTCGACAAGGTGCTTTCCACCGTTGTGCCCGATGAGCTGTACTACAACGTCTCGATCACCGGGGTCAGTAACAAGGAGTAGGACAAGCAGTAGGGTGTGTTGATGCGGTTGCTGTCCGTGGCGAATCTGCGCTGGGTGGTGCGCCACCGGGCGTGGACGCCGTACTACCTCAAGCGCTACTGGCGGTTCGCCTGGTTCAAGCTGCGCCACCCGCAGGTGATCACCGAGGGTTTCGTTTTCCTGGGCAAGAATCTGGAGATCGTGGCGCGCCGCGGTCACGGCCGGATCATCCTCGGCAGGTGGGTGCATCTCGGTGACGAGACCCGGTTGCGGGCGCACGAGGGGACGTTGCGGATCGGCGACAAGGTCGTGTTCGCGCGCGAGGTCACCGTCAACTGCTACCTGGACATCGAGATCGGCGCGTCGACGCTGATCGCGGACTGGACCTACATCTGCGACTTCGACCACAAGACCGAGGATCTCGACCTGCCGATCAAGGACCAGGGCCTGGTGAAGTCCCCGGTCCGCATCGGCCCCGATTGCTGGCTGGCCACGAAGGTGACGGTCACGCGCGGTGCCGACATCGGCCGCGGCGCGGTGATCGGCGCCAACAGCGTTGCCCGAGGCAACATCCCGGCGTACGCCGTGGCCGCTGGCGTCCCGGCGGTCGTGCAGGCTGACCGCACGAAGCGGTACACCGCCGGCGCCGAACGCCGCAAGTACCTGGCAGGTCTCGCCGCGGCCAACGACCGGACGACCGCCCAGCTCCACGCCGGCACTCCGCCTGTCGAGCCTGCGGACGCGCCCGTTCCGCCTGCTTCCGAAAACCGGCCTGCCGTTCCCCGGAGCGTCGGTCAGGGGGATGCGGGTGGTGATGAGGTAGAAGCAGATGGTGAAAAAGAGGACCGTGAGGGGTTCTCAAGTTACTCACCAGTCGGGCACTATGGCCCCCACGTCCGGTCGGACGCCCACGACCGGTTGAGCGTCGGAGAGGAGAAGTAGCGTGGCGGACCCGGCTGCGATCGATCCGGCGGATCCGGCGGCCCGGTCGTTGCTCGACCAGGCTGCGGCCGACGGCTCGATCACGCAGGCCAGGACGCGCGCCGTCGACCCGGTGCCGATCGTCGCAGCACCCGGTAGCGCTACGTTGGAACCAGTGCTTGAAACAAACGAACCAGACATGGGCGTGAATGCAGGTATGAGCTCGGAAGCACAGGCAGCAGACGGCAGCACAGCGGCGCCGGCCCCGGTAGCGGGTGCCCGCCGCCGGTTGTCGCCGCGCCCGGTCCCGGTCAGTCGGCGTAGGAGACCGCCGGCCGCACCGACCGAGGCTGATCTCGACACGGTCGAGAAGGCGGACAGCGTGGGCTCGGTGGCCACGGACGAGGAACGGACCCCGGCTGAGGAGATGGACGACGTGGGTACGCAGGACGAGAAGGGAACGGCCGCCAAGGCGGACGTGACGCCGGACAAGGACGCGGGTACGGCGACTGGCGCGGCCGCGGCTGCCTCGAGCGGCGGGGGTACGGCGACGAAGACGGCCCGGCCGAAGACCGCGGCCGAGATCGTGGCCGAGCAGCGGGCGCGGGAGAAGGCGGCGGCCGAGGCCTCGTCGGGTGCGGCCGCCTCGGAGGATGCCGCACCCGATCAGCCGGCCGCGACCAAGGACGCTGCTGCGAAGGAGCCGGCCGCGACCGCGGGTGCCGCAACCGGCTCGACCGGCTCCACCGGCTCGGCGGCCGCTGCGGGCAAGGCGGGCGGCAAGACCTCGGGCCCGACCGGTGCCTCAGGCAACAAACCGCCGACGGCCCGGGGCGGCGCATCGGGATCGGGCTCAGGCAAGGGCAAGCAGGCGCTGTCCTCGGTCGGCTCCGGTGTGCGCAAGCTGCGCAACCTGATCGCCTCGCTGATCTGGTTGATCGCGGTGCTCGCGGCCGCCGTACTGGCGCTCGGCGCGCTGTTCACCGCGCTGGACCAGACCAACCAGAGCAACGAGATCGTGCGCTGGATCCTCGAGCGCGGTCACGACCTGGTCGGCCCGTTCAAGGACCTGTTCCGGCTCGAGACCGCCAAGAACACCCTGCTCGTCAACTGGGGAATCGCGGCGCTCGTCTACCTGATCGCCGGCAAGATCGTCGAGCGCATCATCCGGCCGTAGCCACCAGGACGAGGTCGAGAGATTCGTCCAGCTGACCGGGGCGAATCTCGAAGTCCTCGTACGTGGTGCTCCGCACGAGCACGGCCAGGTTGTCGTCCCACTGGCCGTGCTCGGCGGCGAGCTGAGCGTCCACACACGATCCGTACTGCGTCTCCCACGACGTCAGCCGTTCGCCGTGGTGGAGTCCCAACGCGTGCGTGATGTCGAAGTACGGCTCGAGCAGTTCGATGAACTCGGCGGCTGTCACCTCGCGGGTGTGGTACCAATTCCCGCGCGGAAAGGTCAGGCGGTTCGGCGTACTCAGGACGACGGTCCCGCCCGGCGCGAGGATGCGCGCGCATTCCGCGATGAACCGCGGCTGCTCCCACAGGTGCTCGATCGTCTGCATCGAGGTGACGAAGCCGAACGCGTTGTCTGCGAACGGCGTCTGCACGAGATTGCCGCGCACCACATTGGTCTGTGGATAAACCCGGCGGACGTGGCGCAACGTCGTATGTTCATAGTCGAGACCGGTCACGGAGTCCGCGCCCCCCAGGCGGAGCAGCTCCGCGCCGTAGCCCTCGCCGCAGCCGGCGTCGAGGATCCGGCCGGTCCGCTCGATCGGCAGATGGGCCGTGATCCAGCGATAGGCCGCGTCGTGGCGCGCGAACCAATAGTTCTCGTGCCAGATCCCGGGTGCGGTCCTCTCGCCGGTGAGCGGTAACGTCTCGGTCACCCGAGTCAGACTACTGAGTCGGACTGAGAGGGGCTGATCGTGCCCTCCGCGGTGCCGGGACTGTGATGGGACTCGCACGAGGCGTATGTTTCTCGCGGGTAACATCCGTGGCAGGCTTGGGAGAGACCGTTAACCAGAAGGGGTCCCACACGCTATGAAGATCGTCGTCTGCGCGAAGTTCGTGCCGGATGCCACGGCGGACCGCCGCTTCCGCTCCGAGGACAACACGGTGGATCGTGCCGGTGTCGACGGGCTGTTGTCCGAGCTGGACGAGTATGCCGTCGAGACCGCGCTCACCGTGAAGGAGTCCGGCGACGGTGAGGTGACGATTCTCACCGTCGGTCCGGAGCAGGCTGCTGACGCGGTGAAGAAGGGCCTGCAGATGGGCGCCGACGCCGGCGTGCACGTGGTCGACGACGCGATCCACGGTTCGGACGCGGTCGCGACATCGCTGATCCTGTCGAAGGCGCTGGCCAAGCTCGACGCCGACCTGGTCGTGTTCGGGATGGGTTCGACCGACGGCGGCATGGGCGTCGTGCCCGCGATGGTGTCGGAGCGGCTCGGGCTGCCGGCCGTAACGCTGGGCTCGGAGGTGACCGTCGACGGGCAGACCGTCCGGATCCGCCGCGACGGCGACACCGCGAGCGAGACGATCGAGGGCACGCTGCCACTGGTCCTGTCCGTGTCGGACCAGGCCAACGAGCCGCGGTACCCGTCGTTCAAGGGGATCATGGCGGCGAAGAAGAAGCCGGTCGAGACCTGGTCGCTCGCCGATCTGGAGCTCACCGCCGACCAGGTCGGCGGCTCGTCGGCGTGGACCGAGGTGGTCGAGGTGACCGCTCGTCCGCCGCGTAGCGCCGGCACGATCGTGACCGACGAGGACGGCAGCGGTGCCGCCGAGCTCGTCGAGTTCCTGTCCACGAACAAGTTCCTCTGAGGAGCGGGGTCTTAGTTATGTCGAACGTTCTGGTTCTGGTCGACCACGCCGCGGGCAAGGTCCGCAAGACGACCGCCGAGCTCCTCACCATCGCCCGCCGCCTCGGTGAGCCCGTTGCGGTGTTCGTCGGTGAGGGTGTGCAGGACGCGCTCCCGGCCCTGGGGCAGTACGGCGCGACCAAGGTGATCGCCCTGTCGAATCCGGAGCTCTCGCAGTTCCTGGTCGCGCCGAAGGCCGAGGCGCTGCAGCAGGTTGCGGCGAAGGTCGAGCCGTCGGCGATCCTGATCTCGTCGAACGCCGAGGGCAAGGAGATCGCCGCGCGGCTGGCGGTCAAGCTCGACTCCGGGCTGATCACCGACGCCGTCGACGTGCAGGCCGGTGACAGTGCCGGCCCGGTGACCACGCAGTCGGTGTTCGCGGGCAACTACACGGTCAAGTCGAAGGTCACCCACGGCACGCCGATCATCACGGTCAAGCCCAACGCCGCAACCCCGGAGGCCGCAGAGACCTCTCCGGAGGTCGAGGAGTTCGACGTGTCGATCTCCGACGCGGCGAAGACGGCGCGGATCACCGAGTCCAAGCCGCGGGAGGCGACGGGTCGTCCGGAGCTGACCGAGGCCGCGATCATCGTGTCCGGCGGCCGCGGCACCGGTGGTGACTTCGGTCCGGTCGAGGCGTTCGCGGACTCGCTGGGTGCAGCCGTTGGTGCATCGCGTGCCGCGGTGGACTCGGGTTGGTACCCGCATGCGTACCAGGTCGGCCAGACCGGCAAGACTGTGTCCCCGCAGCTGTACGTCGCGGCCGGCATCTCCGGCGCGATCCAGCACCGCGCCGGTATGCAGACCTCGAAGACGATCGTCGCGGTCAACAAGGACCCCGAGGCCCCGATCTTCGAACTGGTCGACTTCGGCGTCGTCGGCGACCTCCACAAGGTCCTCCCGACCGCCACCGAAGAAGTCACCAAGCGCAAGGCCTGACACCCACGAGGTCCGCGACCTGACCTCGCGACAGACGCCCGGCTCGGTTCCCCTCCCGAGCCGGGCGTCCGCATTCGAGCTGAACCGGCGGCATTCGAGCTGGACGCGTTCAGCCGGGTCGGCGCCCGAGGCTGGGTGCCGGTGTGCGCGGGCTAGCATGCGGCAGATGCGGATCTGGGTCAGTGGTGCACGAGGCAAGCTGGGGGCGGAGGTCTGCCGGCAGTTGATCGCCGCCGGACACGAGGTGATCGAAGCCGACCTCACCGGACCTGACCCTGTCGATCTGATGAGTCGCGATGCGGTGGCCCGTTCGCTGCGTGGAGCCGATGCGATCGTGCACTGCGCCGGCATCGCCAGCCCGGAGAACATCGAGCCGGTCCGCCTGTTCGAGATCAACACGATCACGACGTTCAACGCGCTGGAAGAAGCCTGGACGCAAGGCATCCGCACCGCGGTCCTCGCCTCCAGCGGCTCGATCTACGGCACCGCCTGGTCCCCGGACGAGATCGGTACGCCGGACGTCCCGATCGACGAAAACACCGAGCTCCGCTACGTCGACCCGTACGCGCTCACCAAGGACGCCCTGGAACGCGTGGGCCAGACGTACGCCCGCCGCGGCGTACAGGTCACCGCCCTGCGCTTTCACTGGATCCTCACCCCCGACGAGGTACGCCGGTACATCGCCGACGCCCCACCCGAAGACAACCGCCGCAACCTCTGGGGCTACGTCGACCTCCGCGAAGCCGCCCGAGCCTGCACCCTCTCGCTCGAACCCCGCACCCACGCCCGTTACGCCACCCTCGTCATCGCCGCGGAAGACACCGGCCGCCCCGAGCCCACCACAGACCTCCTATCCCGCTACTCACCGCACACCAAAATCCGCACCCCCCTAACAGGCACCGCCTCCCTCTACAACACCACCCAAGCCGCCACCCTCATCCACTGGACCCACCAATCCACCTGGCGCAACCACTAGCCGACCCCGCCCGCCGCTCCAGCCCGGCCCAGCCCGGCCCCGTCCCAGCCCCGTCCGGGTTCTGCCCAGGCTGGTCTCGGCCCCGGTTGTCCTGCCCCGGCCTGTCCCGGGTCCCGTGGGTCCCGTCCCGGTCCCGGGGCCCCGCCCCATCCCGCCCGTCCGTCCCGCCCGTCCCGCCGATCCAGCCCGGCCCGATCCGCCTCGCTTGGTTCCGGCCCAGGCTGGTCTCGCCGGTCCATCCTGTCCCGCGGGTCCTACCCCAGCCCGGTTCGCGGCTGCTTGCGGAGTGTGGGGTTGGCGGTTCAGGTGGTGAGGTGGTTGCGGATGGTGGTGAGGTTGGTGGTGATGGTGGCTTGGCGAGTGTTGGTGGCTTTGATGTAGTCGGACAGCTGGGTGGCTGCAGTGGTGCAGCGGTCGGTGAGGCGGGTGGCTCGGTCGGCGGCGGCCGATTGGTCGGCCTTGGCGGCGGTGCGGATGTTCCAGTAGCGGAAGGCGCCGATGCCGATCAGGATCAGGCCGGCGACGATCCAGATCGCGTTCACGAAGCCGAGACCGATCGCGACGACCGCGCCGACGCCAACGAGGATGGCCGGGACGGCGTACTTGCCGGCGGTGACGACACCGGCGGACTGTTTGATCGACGACACGGCAGTGTTCAGCTGGAGTTGGTCGGGGCCGTCAGGACGGATCGCGATCGTGTGGCCGTCGCCGGATACGTCGATCTGGGTGGGGCTTGGCTGGCCCGCGACTTGCGCCAGGTCCTCGACGGCAGGCAGAAGGGATGGGCCGATGACGCGGAGTACGGTCGCCGCCAGGTGCGGGTCGTCGTTCTGGCTCAGGTCGTCGGCGAGCAGCTCCTCGACGGTACCGACCGGGTCCTCGAGCCGTTCGGCCCCGGACTCACCGGCGCCGCTGATCCGAGCCCGCAGTACGGCGACGCGCGCCAGCGACTCCCGCTCCGGCTCACTCCCTTCGGAGATCAGCAGCCGAAGCAGCGCGGCGGTGCTGTCCTGCGCAACCGCCCCATCCGAAGCCGAACCCCCTCCGCGTACCTCCCGCCGACGCGCCGAGTCCCGCGCCGGGTCACGCTCCGAGCCACGCCCCGGGTCACGCTCCGAGCCGCGCCTCGAGTCACGCCCCATGTCGCGCCCCATTCCGCGCCCCGGGTCACGCTCCAAGTCCCGCCCCGAGTCCCGTCCCAGGCTCCGCCTCGAGTCTCGTCCCAGTTCCCGGCCCGAGTCGCGTCCCAGGTCCCGCCACAGATCACCTCCCGAGCCCTGCCCCAGGCCCCGCGCCGAGTCCGGTCCCAGGTCACGTCCGGAGCCCTGTCCCAGGCCCCGCTCCGAGTCACGCTGTGAGTCCGTCTCCGGGTCGCGCCCGGTAGCGCCGTTGGTGTCGGGCTTGGAGTTGGCTGCGGTGTAGGTGAGGGTGCGGGCTGGTTCGCGTGCTTCGAGGTTGCCTGCGATTGACTCGATGGCGGAGCGGAGGCGGGCGAGGCGGGTGGCTGCGGTTAGCTGATCTGCTACGGCCTCGAAGCGGGGGCCGGATGAGCGGGGCGTCTCGCCGAGCTTTTCGAGCTTTGGCAGCCAGCCGTCTGCGGGTGGGGCGACCGACTGCAGCCGCTTCACCACCAGCTCCAGACCGTCCGCCCCGAACCCACCGCGCGCCGCAGTAGCCCACAGCCCGCGCTGGACCCGGGTCACTGTTCCATCCTCCGGGAGTACGCCGAACGCCACGTCCAGCCACTCACTGCGTACCTGATGCCGCTGCCCGAGCGCAGCCAGCGCCAGCGCCAGGAACGTCGCCGTCCGACGCTCGTCGAGCGCCATCGCCGTACCGAGCGCCTGGTGGTCGAGTGCCTTCGCCGTATCGGGCGCCTGCTCGTCCTGCCCGCGGGTGAGTTCGATCAGCGCCTCGGTGGCGGGGCCGAGCCAGTATTGGGGAACGGGGTTGGTGGGTGGTGGGAGGGGAGTGCTGGAAGCCATCGCTGAGAGGACGCGACTGGTGTAGCGGCGTAGCTCAGCGGCGTCGAGGAAGCCGGACATCTCGTAGCGGAGGTCGGATAGTTCGACGAAGGCGTCGAAGGCGGTCGAGAGGCGGTTGACGCGCTCCTGGAGACCACCCTGGATCTTGGACAGCTGTGATTGCAGTCGCGAGGTCTCCTGCCGCGCATACGACATCTCGCTCTGCAGGTCCTCGAGTTGCTCGTTCTGCCGCCGTTCCCGCCACCAGTCGCTCATGTGTGCCCCGTCCACTCGTCCGCGATTGCTCTCCGGAAGGATGGCGGGTCAGCGGGTCACCAGGCGGCTCAGGGGGTCATCGGGTGGGTTAGCGGGTCATCAGGCGGTGCGGTGGGCTGACCAGGCGGAGTTGGAGCATGGCTGCGAAACGGGAGTCGGGGTCGTCGAGGTCCAGCTCCCCAACCTCGGCCAGCCGGCGCAGGCGGTACCGGAAGGTGTTGGGGTGCACATAGACCGCTGCAGCAGCCGCTGCGACATCACCAAAGGCGTCCAGCCACGCCCGCAGGGTCTCGACCAGGTCGGTGTTGTGCTGACGGTCGTACGCGACGAGAAGGGCGATCGGACCGGTCGGCTCGTCGCCCCGCGCCTCGATCAGGTCGCGCAGCTCGAGCAGGAGCGTGTCGACGTGGACATCCGCGAGCCGGGCGACACGCGGCGAGCCACGGCCGGTCCGCAGTACCCGCAGAGCACGATCGGCACCAGCACGCGCATTGGGTAGATGCGCAGCCTCAGCAACGACCGGGCCGACGCCGATGCTGGCGGTGACGCGGTCGCCGATCCGTTCGAGGAAGTGCTTGCCGATGCGTACGGCGCGCTCCTCGCCGTCGGACCGGTCCGGCCGTACCGGGATCAGCCCATAAGCGACATCCCCGACCAACGCAGCAGCTGCCCGCGGGTGCACAGCGCCCAGGTGCATGGCGAACGCATCAGCCAACCGCTGACGCTCCCCAGCCAGTCCGGCCTGACTGACCAGCGATTCGTCGGTCTGGACAACGGAGTCTTCCGAGTCGAAGGCGATGATCCCCAGAGCGAGTACAACGAGGTGCTGGTCGGCCAGCCCCAACCGGTCCAGCGCGGCGCGTGCGCCGGGGCCGCCTTCCAACGCCGTACTGACGAGGTCGGCGCGCAGGCGGCGTTCGACGTCGGCACCGGCGCGGATGCGGAGCATGTGTAAGGCAACCAACTTCGCGGCGTCGCAAAGAGCCTGGGAGCGTTCGGCGGTGAGCGGGTCGCGGACCGCGGCCCAGATCGAGCCGAGGATCTCGTCGCCGGCGCGGACCGCGACGGCGACCCGCGGGATCGTGAAGGTCTGGCCGGTCGTCGGCAACGGCGGGACGTGCACCGGACGGTCGGTGCGGTAGAGCTCGCGGAAGATGCCGTACTCCGTCAGCAGCCGGAAGTACCGCTGCGGCACCTGACGGCCGAGGACCGTCTCCACCCGAGCCGTGTCCGCCTCGTCCTGCCGACCGGAGAACGCCAGCACGCGCGAACTGCGGTCCTCGATCGTGACCGGTGCATCGAGCAGCGCGGCGGTCGCGTTGGCGAGCGCGAACAGGTCGCCGGACGGCATGCCCGCGAGGGTCTCCACCTCACCGACGTCGCCGTCGGCGAGGAGAGACCGCAGCAGTACGGCGAGCTGGTCCCACGACGCGCCGCGGGTCAACGCCAGCAGAGCGACTCCGGACTCGGCCACTGCGGCCGCCAAGAGGTCGCCGGCCGCGATGGGGGAGCGGACGACCAGCCCGGCGGCCTGCTGACGGCCGAGATCACGCAGCACGTCGGCGATCCGGTCGGGCTCGTGCAGCCCGACGCCGAGGACGAGGGCGTGCGAGGGGAGCACGGGCTCGTCGAGCGGATCGAGGATGACGATGCCGCCGATCTCCGCCGGCCGATCCGGATCCCCGTGCACGAGCTCCAGCAAGGTCGCGCCCAGGTCGTCGAGAACCCGGCCGAGGCTTGCCCGCGGTCGATTCGTCACCGCTCACCTCCGAGCCCCCAGCCTAGGTCCTGTCCGGGAGTCCATCGCCTACTGCGAGGCACTCGGCACGGCACCTCGCCGAGCACCTCCTCGCGTCGGCGCTGGTCTACCAGACAGGAGCGTCAGAGCGGCAGCCATTCGGTACTCGTGGTCACCGCGGCCAGTTCGGCTTCGATCGGCTCGATCCCGATGCCGGCGCTGGTCGGCACCGACAGGTATCCGTTGTCGAGCGTGAACGGCGGGGTGATGTCGGTCCGGTAGTACCGGTCCGAGGCCGACGTGTCGCCGGGCAGCGTGCAACCAGGCAGGGCGGCGAGGGCGACGTTCGCGGCTCGGCCGATGCCGGTTTCCAGCATGCCGCCGCACCAGACCGGGATGTCGTTGGCAACGCAGACATCGTGGATCCGCCGCGCCTCCAGATACCCGCCGACGCGACCTGGCTTGATGTTGACGATGGCGCAGGCACGCAGCCGGATCGCCGCGGCCGCCGCGCGCGCCGACGTGATCGACTCGTCCAGGCACACCGGAGTGCTGATCTGCTGAGCCAGATCCGCGTGCCCGAGAACGTCCTCCTCGTCCAGCGGCTGCTCGATCAGCAGGAGATCAAAGGGATCGAGCCGCGCCAGGTGCCGCGCGTCGGACAGCGTGTACGCCGTGTTGGCGTCGACCTGCAGCAGGATGTCGCCGAACTGCTCCCGCACGGCGCGCACAGGCTCGATGTCCCACCCGGGCTGGATCTTCAGCTTGATCCGCACGTACCCCTGCTCGAGATACCCGCCGACCGCGTCGAGCAACTCGCCGATCGAGTCCATGATCCCGACCGACACCCCGCACGGCACCCGATCCCGCACGGCGCCCAACTCGCGAGCCAACGGACGGTTCTCGGCCCGCAACTCGGCATCGAGTACGGCGGTCTCCACCGCAGCCTTCGCCATCCGATGACCGTGGAACCGGCTCAACGCCGGCCCGACTCCGACCGCGGACTCCACCGAGGCCAGCGCGGGCACGAAGAACCGGCGCAGGACGTCGGCCGCCGCGTCGACGTACTCCGACGAGTACAGCGGCCCGCTCATCGCGACACACTCGCCCCACCCCTCGGCCTCCGTACTCACGGCGCGCACGAGCAGCACGTCCCGCGTCGTTTCGGTGCCGAACGAGGTCCGGAACGGCGATACCAACGGCATCGAGATCCGCCGCAGCTCGAATCCGGTCAGCTTCATCACAACCCCTTCTGCTCGACGACGTACCACCCGACCCGATCGAAGCCGGTCACCCGCGCACCCTCCGCCAGCAACCCGCCCAGCACCTCACGCAACGCGGCCCGCCACGCCTTCGCAGCACCGGGATCGGTACGCCGCAACCCCTCGGCATCAGGCGGTACGGCGACCAGCACGACGCCGTCGCCCGCGGGACCGGCAAGCGCTGGCCACCCGTCCGCGCCGCAGGCCAGCGCGACCGTTGCCTCAGGCATCAACTCGACATCGGTCGACACGGCCCGTCGAGCCGCGGCGGCGCCGACAGCCGGCGCATCGAGCTCCCAGCGCACCAGCAACCGGTCGGTGTCGTCGCCGCTGTTGATCCCGTCGCGCATGTCGCCGTAGAAGTTCGTCAGGTACTCCGTCGGCCGCGCGGCGAGCTTCGCCACGTTGAAGTACGCGTTGCGCCGGATCAACGGATCGAACGTCCACGAGATCGACGACACTCCTCGGCGCAGCGCCCAGGCGCGCTGATGCAGCTTGAGCGCGAACCCGACGTTGCGCCCGCGCGCCGACCCCGACACCCCGGCCACGTGACTGTGCATCGAGACCTCCGCCGGCGCCGAGAAGAACCCGACGCAGGCGCCGATCAACTCGTCGCCGTCGTACGCCCCGCCGACGTAGTTGCCGGCCTTCGTCAATGCTCGCAACAGCTCGGTCGTCACCGGCGGATTGCTCGGGTCCGGCCGCCAGATCGAGTCGTACAAGCGGTAGACCTCGTCGAGCTCCGCCAGCTCCCGCAACTCGCGCACCCGCACTCCGGCCGCGGCCGCCGCATCGATACCCGCCTCCGTGGCGGCGGCAATCGACGGGCTCAGATCGAGCGTCATGGCGTGTCCAACAGGTCGGCGATCAGCGCGGCCAGCAACGCCGTCCGCGGAGCGAGCTCGGCGACCAGGACATGTTCGTTATCGGCATGGGCGCCACCGCCGACAGCGCCCAGCCCGTCGAGGGTCGGCGTACCGATGCCGGCCGTGAAGTTGCCGTCCGATCCGCCGCCGACCGCGACCGAGCGCAGCTCCGGCAGGCACAGATCGGCCGCGACGCGGGAAGCCCGCGCGTACAGTTCCTCGGACATCTTGCGCTCGAGTGGTGGCCGGTTCGGTCCGCCGATGATCTCCAGAGAGCTCCCGGGCAGCACCGGTCGGAGCGCGTGCATCGCCTCGTCCACCCGCAGCTGCTCCTCGACGGTCCAGGCCCGCGCGTCGACGAAGAAGGCGGCGGCGGCCGGCACGGTGTTCCGCGTTGTCCCCGAGGTCAGCGCGGTCGGCGTGACCGTCGTACCGAGACCAGGGTCGCCAAGGTTGCTGATGGCAAGCACTTGATGCGCGGCTTCGACCGACGCGTTGATGCCGAGCTCCGGCTCGAGCCCGGCATGCGAGGCCCGCCCGGTGATACGCACCTCGTAGACCGAGACGCCCTTCCGCTCGAGCTTCAGCGCACCCGCACCCGCATCCGCCGAAGCCTCGAGCACCAGAGCGGCCGAACAACCAGCGGCCTCGGTCTCGATCAGCTCCCGGGACGACGGCGATCCCAGTTCCTCGTCGCCGGTCACCAGCAGTGTGACGGTTGCCGACGGCAAGGTGGAGATCGCATGCAGTGCCATCACCAGGCCGGCCTTCATGTCGAAGCAGCCCGGCCCTCGCAGTACCCCGTCCTTGTTCGTGAACGGATGCGTGATCAGCGAGCCAAGAGGCCAGACGGTGTCGTGGTGTGCGAGAACCAGGGCCCGCCGCGGCCCGTCACCGAGCCGCCAGCGCAGGTGCGTGCAGCCGTCAACCACGACGTACTCCGGCTTGGACCCGAGCCGCTCCGCTCCTAGCTGGGCCACGACGTCCGCGCTGTGAGCCACCGCCGCGACATCCGAGGACGGCGACTCACACTTCACCAGGGTTTCGAGATCCGCGAGCAGCTGCGGCAACCGCGCCGCGAACTGCTCGACCAGCTCGGTCATCCGCCGACCTTCGGCGTAGCGCGGACCCCGAAATGCAGGTACTTCTCGCCGGTCGGCAGCGAGTAGAACGTCACCGGAGTCCACGTGAGCGCACCTGGCGCCCGGACCACGAACAGGTCACCGCTCTCGTCGACCGGAGTCATGCGGAGCTCCTCGGTCGGCTCCGGCAGCAGCTCGGCCAGCGGTCCGGTGAGCGTCATCCGCAGCAGCGGCCCCTCGTCGTCGACCAGCACCTCCTGAATCGTGCTGGCGCGCTCGTACCGGCCGACGTGCCGGCGTACGTCGACAACAGGAGGCTCTGCCGGGGGAGCCAGCGGCATGGGCATCGAGACGTCGGCCAGCTCAGCGAAGATCTCCCGGTAGAGGTCCTCGTACAGGTCGCGCGTGTGGCCGCCGTTCGTCAGCAGTACGACGGCCAGCCCCTCGTCCGGCAGCACTCGCAGGAACGCGGCCTGGCCGATCGTGTTGCCGTCGTGGCCGATCAGCCGCCGGCCGTCCCAGCCGAACCGGATCCAGCCCAGCCCCCACGAGTCGCCCAGCGAGTACTTGTCCGGCAGCTCCGCCTGCAGGTCGGCCATCGCAGTCACCGAGGCCTCGCGGAGCAGCCGAGTGCCGTCGGGTGCGACGCCACCGTTCAGGTGGAGTCGGGCAAAGGCCAGCGCGTCCGCCACCGTCGACGTGATCAGTCCGGCCGGTCCCAGCGACCGGGGGAGTCCCCAGACCGGTGCGCGCTTGGGCTCCTCTTCGCCTTCGCTGACGTGCCCGACCGCAGCCGATCGGAGCAGCGCCTCTTCCGGCAGCGTGACCGTGTTCTGCAGACCGAGCGGTGTGATGATCCGGTCCCGCAGCGCTTGGTCCCAGGTAGAGCCGGTGAGCTTCTCGATCACGCGGCCGGCCAGTGAGAAGCCGGAGTTGCAGTACGACCACGTCGCCCCGAGCGGGTGATTCTGTACGACGTCCGCGAGCAGGTCGACGTACTTCTCCAGGCAGTCGTCGCCCCGACCTGTGTCGGTGAACACGTCGCCGTCGATCCCACTGGTGTGGGTGAGCAGGTGCCGCATCGTCACCTGCTTGGCGACGTCCGGATCGCCCAGCTGCAGCTCGGGGAGCACCTGGCTGATCGGTGCGTCCAGGTCGAGCAGTCCTTCGTCGACGAGCTGCAGTGCGAGCGTCGCAGTCCAGACCTTCGACATAGATCCGATCTGGAAGACCGACTCGGTCGTGGTCGCCACTCCGGTGTCCTTGTTCAGTACGCCGGTCGCGGCCTCCACCAGCTCGTCTTCCACTCCCGGCCGCACCCGCAGGATCCCGAGCGTCGCACCCGGTACGCCGTGCCGCGCAGCCAGCGTGGTGAGTCGACGCTGCCAGTGCGCCGCATCGATCTTCGCCCGGCGCGGACCGCTCGCGTCACCGGCGTACTGCTCGACCCAGTCGCGGATGCGCCGGTTGAAGTCGAGGCGATGGGACGGACGGCCTTCGACGATGAACAGGTGACTCGCCTCCGGGTACAGCACCAGTTGACTCGGTACGCCGTTCTCGCGCAGCGCAGTGTGCCACTGCTGAGCCTGTCCGACCGGGCAGCGTACGTCGGCGTCGCCCTGCAGGATCAGCGTCGGCGTCGCCACCTTGCTGACCTCGGCGAACGGCGACATAGAGCTGTAGTCGGTAGCGCTGTTCAGCTCGTACACGTCGAGGAAGTGGCCCATGTCCGACGTACCGGCCATGCTGGTGAGGTCGCTGACCACACCGCCGGTGACCGCTGCGGCGAACCGGTTGTCGCGGCTGGTCAGGTAGCACGTCATGAACCCGCCGTAGCTGTAGCCGGCGACGGCCAGCCGATCGGGGTCAGCGATGCCCTCGGCAACCAGTTCGTCGAGGGGCTCGAGGAAGTCGCGTGCGTCCGCCGTACCCCAGGCGCCGAGCGCGGCGTTGAAGAACTCCTCGCCGTACCCGTCGCTGCCACGGGGGTTGAGCAGCAGCACAGTCCATCCGTGGGCGACGAGCTCCTGGTGGTAGAGGTGCACCTCGTCGGCCGCGGCGTTCCACGCGTTGTGCGGGCCGCCGTGGATGTCCAGCAGCAGCGGCTGCGGCCCTTCGGCGGCAGGGTCGCGAACCAGCCAGCCCGAGACCACAGTCCCGTCCGAGATGGTGAACTCGCGCTCCACCCGGACAAACACGTCCTTCTCGCCGTACGTCGTCCGGGTGGTCGCCGTACCAGTCGTCAGATCCAGCGTGACGATCTCCCCGAACGACCTGGGCGTGGTCAGCGCGAACGTCGCCACACCAGCGGCAACGGACAGCCCTGACACGACCTGTCCCGGTTCGCCGAACACACGCTCGGGCGTGCCGCCCTCAACGGGGACGGAGTACAGGTGCGTGCACCCGCGGTCCCGGGCAGCGAACAGGACAGTGCGGCCGTCGTCCGTGAGCGTCGGCTGAGCACCCGGGTACGCCGCTCCGCCGGACATGACGTTGCGGTCGAGCGGAGCAGCCAGGTTCACCACGTCACCGCTGTCCAACGAGAGCCGCAGGAGCCCGGCGTGACCGACCGGTCCGGAGAGCATGCCGACGATGAGCAGTGCGGCGCCGTCTGCGGTCCAGGTCACCGTGCCGGTCAGTCCGTCAGCCAGACCGACCAGCTGCGGCTTCGCCTTGGGATCCGATGCGTCGAGCACGTAGGCAGGAGCTGTTGGGTTGAGGTCCGCGTCCGGAGCGGTAGCAGCTCCGAAGGCCAGCCTCGCGCCGTCCGGTGACCAGGCCGGGTCGCCGGCGTGCCAGTCTCCCTCCGTGGCTTGACGGCACTCCTTGGACTCGACAACCGCGACGTGCAGATGCTTACGGATCGTCCGCAGCCAGCCGGCGCCGTCAGCCTGGTAGTCCAGGCGCTCGGTGGCGATCGGTGCATGCTCACTTTCACTGGAGCTAGCGATGTCGACTGGCGCAGAGAAAGCGATCCGCGTCCCGTCAGGACTCCAGTTCGGTGTTCCCGCGCCCAGCGGCAGCGTAGTGAGCTGCTCCGGCTCACCGCCTCCGGCCGGCAGCACCCAGATCTGCGCCGGTCCGTCCTTGGCCCGCAAGAACGCCAGTTGCGTCCCGTCCGGTGACCAGACCGGTGTCGAGTCCGCCTCGCCGCGCGTGAGCTGTTGCGGGGCACCACCGGAGGCAGGGATCCGCCACAGGCTCCGCAGCGTGCGGTCGGCCTTCGCGTCGGTGGTCCGGAGGACGTAGACGAGCTGGGCGGCGTCCGGCGACAGCGCCGGCTGCTCCGGTACTTCAAGCTCGGTCAGGTCGTCGATGCGCAGACGTGTCACTGGGAGTCCTCCTTGAGTTGCATGAGCACAGGCGGGTTCGAGCCGACGGCCCGCAGTACGCCGGCTGCGTGGTGGCAGGCGGCGCGGTGCAGACGGTGATCGGCCTCGGCGGTGGGATCGAGGGTCAGACAGTGCTCGCGGTCGGTCCGGATCAGCGGACCGATCGGGCACCTCGGGTGGAACCGGCAGCCCACCGGCGGGTGATGCGGATCGGCCGGCTCGGCGTCGGCGACCAGGGCCTCGTCCGGTGGCGGCAACGCGGTCGAACCGCGCCGCGGAGCCGCCGCGAGAAGCTCTTTGGTGTAAGGGTGTTGCGGGTTGCCGAGGACGTCGCGGGCGGGCCCGACCTCGACGATCCGGCCCAGGTACATCACCGCGACGATGTCGCTGACGTACCGGACGACGGCCAGGTTGTGCGAGATGAACAGCATCGACAACCGCAGTTCGCGTTGCAGGGTGCGGACGAGGTTCAGCACAGTTCCCTGGATCGACACGTCCAGAGCCGAGGTGATCTCGTCGGCGATGAGCACCTCGGGCTTGCCCGCCAGCGCTCGCGCGATCGCGACCCGCTGGCGCTGACCACCCGACAACGCACCCGGGTACGCCGAGACGCGGTCGGCGTCCAGTCCGACGAGCTCGAGCAATCGCACCACCTCGTCGCGTCGACTGGGCCCTCTCGGCTCTCTCGGCCCTCTCGGCATGGCCTCGGCGATCGAGTCGCCGATGGTCATCCGTGGATCCAGTGAGGAGTACGGATCCTGGAACACCATCTGCAGTGGACGCCGTGCTCCCGGCCGATGATGCAGCGGTACGTCGTTCAGCAGGATCTGTCCGCCCGCCGGCTCGGCCAGTCCGACCGCAGCACGCGCCAACGTCGACTTGCCGGACCCCGACTCACCGACCAGTCCGACGACCTGTCCCGCTGGGACAGTCAGGTCGACGCCGTCGACAGCTGTCAGCGCACGTCCGTACCGGACCGTCACGCCTTCGAAGCGCAGTTCGCTCATCGCTGCCCCGTCCGGAAGTTCGAGTACTCAGCCTGCGCCTGCGGATGCCAGCACGCCACCTGATCGATCAGCACGGGGTCCTCGACCCGGCACCGGTCCGACGCGAACGCACACCGCGCCGCGAAGGCACACCCCTCCGGCATCCGCGCCGGATCCACCGGACGCCCTGGGATGACTGCGAGCGGTTCGTCGAGCGCGGTGTCCAGATCGGGTACTGCGGCCAGCAAGGCTCGCGTGTATGGATGCCGCGCACCAGTGGCCAGCTCCGTCGACGGCAGGTCCTCGACGATGCGCCCGGCGTACATCACCAGCACGCGATCGCAGATCTGTGCGACCACGCTGATGTCGTGGCTGATGAGCAGCACCGCGACGTCGTCCTCGGTGCGGATCGTCTCCAGCAAACGCAGTACCTGCCGTTGCACGGTGACGTCGAGGGCGGTGGTCGGCTCATCGGCGACGATCAACGCCGGTGCGCCCATGAGCCCCATACCGATCATGGCGCGTTGCCGCATGCCGCCGGAGAACTCATGCGGGTACTGCCGCGCCCGGCGCTCCGCAGCAGGTACCCGTACCGCCCGCAGCCGGTCGATCGCCCGGTCCATCGCCGCACGACGGGTGAGGCCCTGATGCTCGCGTGCACCCTCGGCCAGCTGTACGCCGATTCGCTTGGTCGGGTTGAACGACGTCATCGGGTCCTGGAACACCATCGCGAACGACGTACCCAGTAGCCGTCGGCGTACAGCCGCAGTACTGCGGACTGGCAGCCGACCGAGCAGGGGAGCGCCCAAGAACGACAGCTCGGCCGCACGCACCTGACCCGGCGGTTCGATCAGCTGGGCGACTGCGAGCGCGGTGAGGCTCTTGCCGGAGCCGGATTCGCCAACCACGCCGACGATCTCGCCCTTGTGGATCGTGAAGCTCACACCGCGGACGGGTGTGACCGGACCGGGGAAGGTGACGTGCAGGTCCTCCACCACGAGCACGGCGTCGTTGTCGTCATCACGAGCCGGCGTCGCCTCCGGCGTGCGGTCGGTCCACCGCGTTCGGGGGACCTGTACGCCGAAGCCCTTCGCAACCGCTTCGCCGAAGAGGTTGAACGCCAGCCCTGCAATGACCACGGCGACTCCGGGAGCGAGTGCCGCGGCTGGATGAACGTAGATGCCGCTGAGGCTCTCGCCCAGCATCCGACCCCAGTCGTACGCCGGCGGCTGCACGCCCAGGCCGATGAACGACAGCCCGGCGAACGCAAGCAACGTGCCGCCCGCACCGATCGTCGCGTTCACGACCAACGGTTCCGCAATGTTCGGCAGGATGTGTCGCACGAGCATCCGGAACCGTCCGACACCCGCGATCCGCGCAGCCGCGATGAAGTCCCGCTCCGCCACTCCTGCGATCAGGGTCTGGGTCAGCCGCGCGAACGACGGCGCACCCGCGAAGCCGATCGCGAGTACGGCGCCCTTAGCGCCGACTCCGAACACGACCGCGAAGAACAGCGCGAGCAACAGCCCGGGAAAGGCGACCGCGATGTTCACCACAGCGGTCGCTGCACGGCCGCCGCGTTTGCCGAGGATCGCGGGCGCACTGCCCAGCGCGAGCCCGGTGACGACAGCGATCGACGTCGCGAGCAGCGCCAGCAGGATCGACGTACGCGAGGCAACGAGGACCCGGTAGAAGATGTCCCGGCCGAGGTTGTCGGTGCCCAGCCAGTGCTCCGCGGACGACCCCTGCAGCAGGTGATCGGTGTCGATAGCGTTCGCCTGGTGTGACCACAGGACCGGTGCGAAGACGGCGAGGAGCAGTACGCCGAGGAGCAGCAGGCCGGCGCCGGCGCCTACCGGGGTCCGCAGTACGGCCATCCAACGGCGCATCAGCTCTCCCTGATGGTGGATCGGGGGTCGAGCAGGGCGAGAGTCACGTCGACGGCCAGGTTCACCAGCAGTACGCCGACGCCGTACACAAGGACCACGCCCTGCACCAGCGGGTAGTCCTTCGCGATGATCGAGGAGACGATCGTGCTGCCGAGCCCGGGCCAGCCGAAGACGTTCTCGACCAGTACGGTCCCGGCGACCATGCCACCGAGCAGCAGGCCGCCCAGTGTGATCGTGGCGGTCACTGCGTTCGGCAGAGCGTGCCGCAGGTAGATGGCCGGCGCAGGCAGTCGCTTTGCCCGGGCAGTGCGCAGGTAATCGGTTTGCAGCACTGCCAGCAGCTCCACCCGGCAGATCCGTGCGAGCACAGCAGCCGGACCGACAGCCAGGGACAACACCGGGAGCACGTACGACGCGACGCCGCCGCGCCCCGCGACCGGGAACCAGTGCAGCGTCACCGCGAACACGTAGACGAGGCCGACGG
This sequence comes from Kribbella pratensis, assembly GCF_004365355.1. Classification (GTDB taxonomy): domain Bacteria; phylum Actinomycetota; class Actinomycetes; order Propionibacteriales; family Kribbellaceae; genus Kribbella. The sequence goes on from NZ_SODP01000005.1 coordinate 289,907, forward strand.
CCAACAGGAACTCAGGAATCGCTGCGAGCACCACGGCGGTCGAAGTGAAACCCAGCTCGGCCCGTGGCCGTCGTCCGCCCCTCGTCAAGACACCCATCGCCAGACCCAGCGGTACTGCGATCAACACCGCCACGAGGAACGCTGCGACGGCCAGCTCGACGGTGGCAGGCAGGCGGTCCCGGATCACGTCGGAAACGGGCAGTCCGGTCGTGATCGACGTACCGAGGTTGCCGGTGACCAGGTGGTGCAGGAAGTTCAGGTACTGCTGCCAGAGCGGGTCGTCGAGGCCCAGCGAAGCACGCTGGGCGTCGACGAGGCTCTGTGCGGCAGCAGGTCCCAATGCCCCACGGACTGGGTCACCTGGGATCAGGTGGATCATCAGGAACGCAGCACTGACCAGGATCAGGACCGAGCCGACCAGCCGGCCAAGCCGCCGTACGGCGAAACCTAGCCACGGATGAGCGACAAGAGAGGGAGCGCTGACCGTTGTCGTCACCGGCTCACCCCAGCATCTTGATCGACGACGGGATCACGCTGCCTTCGCTCAGGTCGAACGTGGCGCCCTTGCCGAAGATCGGCACGGTGGAGTTCACGAACGGCACCAGGTTGACCTGCTTGAACAGAGCCCGTTCGGCCGTCGCCCAGTCCGCGCAACCGTCGGCGCCCGGGATTGCGGCGGCCTTGGCCACGGCAGCGTCGTACTCCGGGTTCTTGATCGAGGAGAAGTTGCTGCCGTTCGGGGGACCGGTGCCGGAGAGGAAGCTGACCAGCTGGCTCGGCAGCGAGACAGTCAGCGGGATCAGGCCGGCGTGCCAGGTGCCTTGGCCGGCAAGGACGACCGTGCTGATCTCGGCGGTGGACACGGCCTTGAGGGAAACGTCGACACCCAGTTCGCTCCACGCCTTCTGGAGCAGCTCTGCGCCGGACTGCAGCGTCGGGCCGAGGCTGGTGGGGTAGTAGAAGACCAGCGACAGCTTCGTACCGGCCTTCTGGCGGATGCCACCCGCTCCGGGGCGCCAGCCTGCCGCGTCAAGGGCTGCCTTGGCCGCGTCGAGGTCGTGACCGGGCAGATTGCCGGTGACGGTGTCGTCGGGGCACGGACCCATGCCGGGGGCAACCAACCGAGTGGCTGGCGAACCCGTGCCGCTGGTGATCACCTTGCCGAGCTGAGTGAGGTCCAGCGCCTGCGTGAGCGCCTTGCGTACTGCGAGGTCCGCGGTGGGCAGACCGGCCTTCTGGTTGAACCAGAGCTCACCGAGTGGTGTGCCTGCTTCACGCTGGAACGTTTTCTGGGCCTGCAGCCGCTGCTTGTCCGGTCCGGCGATCGCGACGATGTTGACCTGCCCGGACAGGAGCAGGTTGGCCGCTGTGGTCTCGTTGCTGACCACCTTGAGTACGACCTTGTCCGGCAGACCGGACTGCCCTTGCTTGAAGTCACCTGGACCCCACGCGTACTCCTTGCGCCGGGTGAGCGTGTAGTGGTCGCCCGGGACGGCCTCCGCGACCGTGTACATGCCCGTGCCGTCCGAGCTCTGCTTGAGGATGCTGCGGTCCTTCATCCCCTTGCTGCACACGATGTGCAGCCCGCCGACGTTACGGACGAGGAACGCGTCCGGAGCCGGCGCTGTCACGGTGACCGTGCCAGTCGCGTCGTCAGCGGTCGCCTTGGCACCCGGTGGGATGAACACACCGATCCGCGTGGACTTGTTGGCCGGGTTGCCGACGAAGTTGATGTTCTGCGCGACCGTACTGGCCGTCAGCGGGGTCCCGTCTGCGCACGTGACTCCCTTGCGCAGCGTGTACTTCGCAGTGGTGCTGTTGCCCTCGAACTTGTCGGCCAGACCGGGCACCTGCTTGCCGTCCGGGCTGATGCCGACCAGCGAGTCGTACAGGAACCAGTCGACCTGCATGGTGACCGACAACGAGGTGAACTGCGGATCGAGGTTGCCAGGGTCGGCGCTGATCGCCATGGTCATGGTCTTGCCCTCGGCGGCCTGACCGGTGCCGGCGGTCTGCTCACTCGAGCTGCAGGCGGACAGTGCCAGACAAGCGGCGAGACCGGTGACCAGGGCTCCGGCCGCCAGAGCGGTGCGTACGGATCGCATGTTGCCTCCGGGAATCAGACAGCCGCGCGGCGGAGAGCCCGGCCGCTGTGCAGGTACAGGGCACGGCCGGAGCCGTCGTCGCCGACGAAGACGTGCGGCTGGTGCATGCCGTGCTCGGCCTTGACCGCGATCAGGCTCTGCTCGTCGCGACCGACCAGCTCGACCGGGTCGGGCTTCGGACCGAGCTCGGTGAAGATGCCCTTCGGCGTCTGGTCGAGCCAGATCTTCCCGTCCTCGTCCTGGCGCACGGTGATGTCGGCGACCTCGCAGCTGTAGGTGCCGAGGATCCGGTCCACGTCCACCGGGGCAGGCTCGGCCGGAGGGGCGGGGAACGCCGGCAGGGTCAGTCCGGCGAGCTCCTGGACGAGGTGACCGAAGACCTTCTTGTAGACCTCGATCGTCTCGCCGCCGTTGGTCAGCAGGGCGACCGCGAGCCCGTGCTCGGGAACGACCCGCAGGAAGGCGTTCTGGCCGATCGTGCCGCCGTCGTGGCCGATCACCTTGGTGCCGCCCCAGTCGAACAACTCCCAGCCGAGGCCCCACGACTCGCCCATCATCCCGAGAGCGGGCAGCTTGACCTGAGGTTCCTGCATGGCCTTGACGCTCGCCGCGCTCAGGACAGCCTTGCCGTCGGCCGCAGTACCGGAGTCGAGGTGGAGCTTGGCGAAGGCCAGCAGGTCGCGGGCGCTCATCGCGAGCATCGCTCCGGCGGGAGCCATACCGCGGGTCATCGCCCAGATCGGTGCGGGTACCGGTGCCGCGTCGGCCTCCGGCCTGATGTGCCCGACGGCCGCGCGGTGCAGGATCGCCTCGTACGGATCGGTCGCGGCGTGGGCCAGGCCGAGCGGTGTGAAGACCTGCTCCCGCAGTGCAGCGTCGTACGGCGTGCCGCGCAGTACCTCGACCAGACGGCCGAGCACTGCGAAGCCGGCGTTGTTGTATGAGAACATCTCGCCCGGCGGGAAGAGCTGGGTGGTCGTGGCGAGCGTGGCGACGAACTTCTCGACGGCGTCGTCGCCCTTGCCGGTCTCGTTGAAGATGTCGCCCTCGAACCCGGCGGTGTGGCAGAGCAGCTGCCGCGTGGTGATCTCGGCGGCCGCCGCCTCGTCGGCGATGACGAACTCAGGCAGGTACGAGCGGATTGGCTGGTCGAGGTCCAACTTGCCCTCGTCGACCAGCTGCATGACCAGCGTGGTCGTCCAGACCTTGGTGATCGACCCGATCTGGAACACCGAATCGGGTGTCGTCTCGACTCCGGTCGATTTACTCAGTACGCCGGCCGCGTGGTCGATCACCGCGCCGTCCAGGAGTACGCCGACTGCTGCACCGGGGACCTCGTGCTCGGCGAGCAGTGTCGCCAGCTGGTCTTGTAGCCACGTCTCGATCTCGCTCAGAGTCGCCATGCGCCGACGCTAGGCGTGCTGCAGTGCGTCGGTATTCGTCCCATCGCACAACCGCGACGCCCGATTTCGTCCGGTCGGACGAAGCACCAGTTGTCGTGTGAAGATCGCCGGGTGAACTCGTACCCGGATGGTCTGCCGCCCGAGGAATTGGCGTTCCAGCGCCTCTACGGGCCCTGGAAGGTGTCGACCCCGGCCGATGCACGGCAGTTGCTCGAGGGGTACGACGGCCCGTGGTGGATCGCCGGCGGCTGGGCGATCGAGGCGTTCACCGGCGTACGCCGGGAGCACGAGGACGTCGACGTGTCGCTCTGGCGCCGGGACATCGAGTCGCTCCGGCAGCACCTCAAGGGCACCTACGACCTGTGGTCGAACGCCGGTGGCAGCCTCCGGCCGCTGACCGACCAGCGTCCGGAGCAGCCCGACAACGCCGACCAGATCTGGCTCCGGCAGCACGCGCTGGCGCCGTGGGAGTTCGACGTGGTCGTCAACCCGGACCGTGACGGCCGCTGGGTCTTCCGCCGCGACCCCTCCCTCGACTACCCGCTCGACGACATCACCTGGGTGGCGCCGGACGGCATCCGGTACATCAACCCGGAGATCGCGCTGGCCTACAAGGCCAAACAGGCTCGGCCGAAGGACGAGCAGGACCTGGCGGCGGCCCTACCGCTCCTGACCCCGGCCCAGCGGACCTGGTGGCCGACATGGTCGACCACCTCCACCCCGGCCACGCCTGGCCGGCCCGAATCCGCGGCTAACTGTTTCCGCTCTGTCCACCGGACAGGCCCAACAGGCGGGAACATCCGTGGCGGACATACTCTTGAACCAGTTATGGCTACCTCTGACCGCCGCACGGTGTACCTGGACCATGCGGCGACGACTCCGATGCTCCCGGCCGCGATCGAGGCGATGACCCATCACCTCGCCCGCACCGGCAATGCGTCGTCCCTGCACGGCTCCGGCCGCTGTGCCCGGCGGACGGTGGAGGAGTCGCGCGAATCGATCGCTGCCGCGCTCGGTGCGCAGCCCAGCGAAGTGGTGTTCACCTCCGGCGGGACCGAGGCGGACAACCTCGCGCTGAAGGGCCTGTGGTGGTCCCGCCTGGCCGAGGACCCGCGCCGCCGCCGGATCCTGCTGAGCGGCATCGAGCACCACGCGGTCCTCGATCCGGCGATCTGGCTGGGCCGGCACGAGCGGGCCGAGATCGAGTGGCTTCCTGTCGACGAGCTCGGCCGGGTCAGCCCGGAGGACGTCCGGCGGGCTGTCGAGCGCGATCCGGAGTCCGTGTCGTTCATCACGTTGATGATGGCGAACAACGAGGTCGGCACGCTCCAGCCGGTCCGGGAGATCGCGGAGCTCGCCCAGCAGTACGGCGTACCCGTGCACACCGATGCGGTCCAGGCGATCGGGCAGGTGCCGGTGGACTTCAGCGAGCTGGGCGTCGACGCGATGACGGTGACGGCGCACAAGCTCGGCGGTCCGTACGGGATCGGAGCGCTCGTCGTCCACAAGGAGACGAAACTGACGCCGATCCTGCACGGCGGCGGGCAGGAGCGCGACGTACGGTCCGGCACCCTCGACGTGCCTGCGACCGCCGGGTTCGCGGTGGCGATGGAGCACGCGATCAAGCACCAGGCCGACGAGGCACGCCGCCTGACCGAGCTGCGGGACGCGCTGATCGAGGGCATCACCAGCACCGTCGAGGGCGCCCAGCTGTCCGGGGACCCGGCGGCCCGCTTGCCCGGTAACGCACACTTGTCCTTCAGCGACTGCGAGGGTGACTCGCTGTTGCTGCTGCTCGACGCACGCGGGATCGAGGTGTCGACCGGGTCCGCGTGCAACGCCGGGGTCGCCGAGCCGAGCCACGTCCTGCTGGCGATGGGGTACGACGACCAGCGGGCCCGCGGCTCGCTCCGGTTCACCCTCGGGCACACGAGTACGCGCGCCGACATCGACGCCGTACTGGACAACATCGGGCCGGTCGTGGAGCGGGCGAAGTCCGCCGGCCTGCAGAACGTGGGAAGGAACACCTGATGCGGGTACTCGCAGCCATGTCCGGCGGAGTGGACTCCGCGGTCGCGGCGGCGCGGATGGCCGAGGCCGGGCACGACGTGACCGGAGTACACCTGGCACTCAGCCGGAACCCGCAGTCGTACCGCAGCGGCGCCCGCGGCTGCTGCACGATCGAGGACTCGCGCGACGCCCGCCGGGCCGCCGACGTGATCGGCATCCCGTTCTACGTCTGGGACCTGGCCGAGCGGTTCCACGCCGATGTGGTCGAGGACTTCGTCAACGAGTACGCCGCGGGCCGTACGCCGAACCCGTGCCTGCGCTGCAACGAGAAGGTCAAGTTCAGCGCCGTACTGGATCGGGCGCTCGCCCTGGGCTTCGACGCGGTCGCTACCGGTCACTACGCGCGGATCGTCGACACGGCGTCCGGTCGTGAGCTGCACCGGGCAGTGGATCCCGCGAAGGACCAGTCGTACGTGCTCGGCGTACTCACGCAGGAGCAGCTCGCGCATGCGTTCTTCCCGCTCGGTGACACGGTGAAGACCGAGGTGCGGGCGGAGGCGAAGCGGCGCGGGCTGTCCGTGGCCGCCAAGCCGGACAGCCACGACATCTGCTTCATCGCCGACGGCAACACGCCCGGCTTCCTCAGCGCACAGCTGGGTGAGGCGCCCGGGGACATCGTCGATGCGCAGGGCAACAAGCTCGGCTCGCACCAGGGCACGCACGGCTTCACCATCGGCCAGCGCAAGGGACTCAAGATCGGCACGCCGGCCGCGGACGGCAAGCCGCGGTTCGTGCTGGACATCAGCCCGGTCGACCGCACTGTGACGGTCGGATCGCGCGAGGAGCTTGCGGTGGAAGGCCTGACCGCGTCGAAGCCCCGCTGGTGCGGTCCGGCGCCGACCGACCGGATGACCGCGAAGGCTCAGCTCCGGGCCCATGGCGACGAGGTGTCCGTGACTGCCTGGCTGGACGGTGACCAGGTGCAGGTCGAGTTCACCGAGCCGACGTCGGCCGTCGCACCCGGTCAGGCGGTCGTGCTGTACGACGGCACCCGGGTGATCGGCTCCGCGACCATCGACACCGTCCAGCGCGTCACCGCCGCCGTATGACGGTGCACATGCCGCGACTCCGTCGCGGCGGGTCATGGGGCTGTAACTCCCGGCCTTCCCTCGTCGCTCCGGTCGCTCCGCTCCCTCCGCTCCTCAGTCCAGGCCGGGAGGCCCCATGACGACCACCGGGCTCGGTTCGGTCCCTGGCGACGACGTCCGCGAGTGGATGCGCGCCGTACTCGAGCTGGTGGACATCCCGTTCCTTCCGGAGCTTCCAGCACGGCCGTACGGCGACATGCTGAGCCGGACCGTCGCCGTACTGACCGAGCTGGCTGCTGACCTGCAGCCTGTCGGGTGGCGGCTGACCGGTGGTGGGGACGCACGGGCGAGTCTGGACCAGCGGCGGGCGCGGGCGTTGCTGCAGGAAGACCTGGACGTGCTGGAGGAGTACGCGTACGAGTACCAGGGGCCGCTGAAGGTACAGGTCACCGGGCCGTGGACGCTGGCTGCGTCACTGGAGCGGCCGCGCGGTGACAAGGTGCTGGCGGACCACGGTGCGCGGCGGGATCTGGCGCAGGCGCTGGCTGATGGAGTCCAGCAGCACCTGGCCGACGTACGGAAACGGGTGCCGGGCGCTGAGGTCGTGCTGCAGGTTGATGAGCCCGGACTGCCCGCCGTACTCGCTGGAGCTGTGCCGACGGCATCTGGCTGGAGCAAGCACCGCTCGGTCGACGGTCCGGGCGCTGTGGAGCTTCTGAGCATGTTCACCACGGATGCGCCGACCATCGTGCACTGCTGCGCAGCCCGCCCGCCGATCGAGGTCTTCACCAAGGCCGGCGCCGCGGGTGTCGCGGTAGACGTCTCGCTGCTCGGCAACGCTGCGTGGGACCAGATCGCGATCGCGGCCGAAGCCGGCACCACCCTCTACGCCGGACTGGTTCCCACCACCGGCCCCATCCCAGCCGCCGACCAGGCCGCAGCTCCGCTGGTGCGCCGCTGGCGGGAACTGGGCCTGGACCCAGCCCTACTCCACCAGATCACGATCACTCCGGCGTGTGGGCTCGCTGCCGCTCCGTCACCGGCTGACGCCAGAGCGCGACTGGAACTGCTCCGCCGCATCGTCGAGATCGTCGGCGAAGCCGCCGAAGCCTGATCAAACGCCTGCGCCAAAACGTCCGTCGTCCCCTGTAGGTTCAGCTCATGGCTACGGAGGAGAAGGCGCCCGCGACGCCTGAGGCACGGTTGCGGCATGCGGAGTTGAGCACCGAGATCGACGACCACCGCGCGCGGTACTACCTGGCCAATCCGATCATCTCGGACGCGGACTTCGACGCGCTGATGCACGAGTTGCAGGACCTCGAGGAGCAGTACCCGGAGCTGCGCACCCCGGACTCACCCACGCAGAAGGTCGGCATCCCGATCTCCACGCTGTTCTCCCCGGTCGAGCACCCGATGCGGATGGAGAGCCTCGCGAACGCGTTCTCGGCCGAGCAGATGGAGGCCTGGGCCAAGCGTCTCGAGCGCGAGGTCACGCTCCAGCAGATCCACGACAGCGGGTTCATCTGCGAGCTCAAGGTCGACGGCCTCGCCCTCGACCTGGTCTACGAGAACGGCAAGCTCGTCACCGGCGCCACCCGCGGCGACGGCCGCACCGGCGAGGACGTCACCCCCAACGTCCGCACGATCAAGAGCATCCCGAACGAGCTGAAGGGCGAGGACCTCCCGTCCTTCCTCGAGGTCCGCGGCGAGGTCTACTTCCGCGTCGAGGACTTCGAGGAGCTGAACGCCCAGCTCGTCGAGGCCGGCAAGGACGTCTTCTCCAACCCGCGCAACAGCGCCGCCGGATCGCTGCGCCAGAAGGACCCACGCGTCTCGGCCGCCCGCCCGCTGCGCTTCGTCGTCCACGGTCTCGGCAAGGTCGAGGGGCACCACATCGGCCGCCTCTCGGAGGCGTACGAGCAGCTGCACGCCTGGGGCCTGCCGGTCAGCGACCGCGCCCGCCGGGTCGGCACGCTCGAGGAAGTCAACGAGTTCATCGCGTACTACGGGGAGAACCGCCACTCGGTCGACCACGAGATCGACGGTGTCGTGGTGAAGGTCGACGAGGTCGATCTGCAGCGCGCACTCGGGTCCACGTCGAGCGCGCCCCGCTGGGCGATCGCGTTCAAGTACCCGCCGGAAGAGGTCAACACCAAGCTGATCGAGATCGAGGTGAACGTCGGCCGCACGGGTCGCGTCACCCCGTTCGCGCACATGGAGCCGGTCCGGGTCGCCGGATCCACCGTGGAGTACGCGACGCTGCACAACGCCAAGGAGGTCGCCCGCAAGGACGTCCGCCCCGGCGACACCGTCGTACTGCGGAAAGCGGGCGACGTGATCCCCGAGGTGCTCGGACCGGTGGTCGACCTGCGCCCGAAGGGCCTGCCGGCATGGGAGATGCCGACGCGCTGCCCGTGGTGCGACACGGTGCTGGCGCCGGCCAAGGAGTCGGACGTCGACATCCGCTGCCCGAACTCGCAGTACTGCCAGGGCCAGTTGCGTGAGCGGTTGTTCTACCTCGCCGGGCGGTCCGCGTTCGACATCGAGGGGCTCGGGTTCAAGGCGGCCGACGCGTTGATCACCGGCGGCCTGATCGTCAACGAGGCCGACCTGTTCGGGTTGACCGAGGAGAAGCTCGCCGAGAGCGCGTTCTTCACTACCAAGGCCGGCGCCTTGTCGGCGAACGCGCGGAAACTGCTGGCGAATCTCGAGGAGGCCAAGACCAAACCGCTGTCGCGCGCCCTGGTCGCGCTGTCCATCCGGCACGTCGGCCCGACCGCGGCGGCCGCGCTGACCGAGGTGTTCGACAACATCGACGACATCCGCTCGGCGAGCGAGGAGCAGCTGGCCGAGATCGAGGGCGTCGGGCCGACGATCGCCCGGGCGATGATCGAGTGGTTCCAGGTGCCGTGGCACCAGGAGATCGTGGACAAGTGGCTCGCGGCCGGCGTCGTCATGCGCGAGGAGCGCACCGGTCCGAGCCTTCCGCAGATCCTGTCCGGCCTGTCGGTCGTGGTGACCGGCACCGTCGAGGGGTTCAGCCGGGACGAGGCGACCGAGGCGATCGTGGCGCGCGGCGGGAAGGTCGCGAGCTCGGTGTCGAAGAAGACGTCGTTCGTGGTGGTCGGTGACTCGCCGGGATCGAAGTACGACAAGGCGGTCCAGCTCGGCGTACCGATCCTGGATGCGGCCGGGTTCGGGGTCCTGCTGGCCGACGGCGCCGAGGCGGCGAGCGCAGTCGCGACCACTGGATCACCCGACGCGGGATAACGATTCACATCTGCCCCTGAAATCGGCTCTGTGCGCGGTGGATCCGGCGGCTGTGCTGATCCGTCGGACTGTTAACTTTGCACGTCGAGACGTGGGTCAGAAGGAGCAGATATGACGACGCCGCCGCAGGGGCCATGGGGTCCTGGGCAGCCGGGGGGCCAGCCAGGCGGGCAGCACGGGGGACAGGACGGACGGCCGCCGCAGCAGGGCGGCTGGGGACAGCAGCCCCCGCCGCAGGGCGGCGGATGGAGTCAGCGGCCGCCGCAGCAGGGACAGCCCCCTTACCAGGGACACCCGCCGCATGGTCAGCCTCCTCACGGCCAGCCCCCGTATGGTCAGCCTCCTCAGGGCCAGCCGCCGCACGGCCAGCCGCCGCATGGGCAGCCTCCCCAGCAGGGTGGTTGGGGTCCGCAGCCCGGTCAGGGTGGTCAGCAGGCTCCGCCGCAGCAGGGGTGGGGACCGCAGCCGCAGCAGGGTGGTCCGTACCAGCAGCAGTCCTGGGGCCAGCGGCCTCAGCAGCAGGGCGGGTGGCAGCAGCAACCGGGGCAGTCGCCGTGGCAGCCCGCGGGTGCCGGCGGTGGTCCGGGCGGGCGCGACAAGGGCCCGTTCGGCATCAGCAAAGACAAGCTGCCGTTCGTGGTCGGCGGCGGTGTGGTCGGCATCATCGTGATCGCGCTGCTCGTTTTCCTCGGCATCCACCAGTTCGGCGGCGACGACACTCCGGAGTCGAACCCGACCACCACCGCGCAGCCGACCGACGGCCAGTCCACGGGCGGCGACAACGGTGAGCTCGGCAACGCGACCGGCCAGGCCAAGAATGCGACCGAGAAGCTGCAGGGCAACGGTTTTGGGTGCAGTGACCTGTTCAACACCGCGCAGGGCGCGCATCGCGGCTGCTTCAAGTACGAGGACCGCTCGCAGGCCGAGGCACTGTTCCAGTTCAAGCCGGACGGCACGATCATCGCGATCGAGTTCGAGTCGGTGAACGAGGACAACAACAACAACGCCGCGGTCGTGTTCGACCAGGTGCTGCAGGCAGTCGGCAACGACACGTTCGGCGGCGACCAGGTGAAGAAGGTCCAGGACGCGGTCAAGCAGGGCCAGAAGTCGGAGAAGATCGACAGCAGCTGGGGCGAGTTCCAGCTCCGCAACGATGGTGACACCTACGAGCTGACCGGCGCGAAGTCCGGCGAGGAGTCGCTCGACATCCCGGACAAGACATTCGACACCACCAAGCCGCAGATGGTCGCGGCGCTGAAGGCGAAGTCGTACGTGTGCACGAGCTCCTGCACCAAGGAGATCGGCAAGTACGGCCAGCAGCGGGTGTACTTCTACGCGAGCGACGGCGAGGGCATCAAGGACATCCAGGTCAGTGCCTCCGGCGACACCGCGGACGTGAAGAAGGCGCTGCCGACCGCACTCAACGACGCGTTCGGGGTGCTCAAGGGCGGCGATACCGCGGCGCTGAAGTCGTACATCCAGGCGCACAGTGACGGGAAGTCGTACGCTTCCTATGTGGCCGGTTGGCGGGTCGAGATCCGCGGGAACAGCTCGGACAGCTATTCCTCGCAGCAGGTCGAGATCACGTACGAGTCGTTCTACGTCTGAGCAATCGCTTGAGTTGTCGCTTGAGTTGTCGCCTGAGTTGTCGCTTGAGTAGTCGTCGGTAGCTGTTCGGAGGCTGGATGAAGTTCCCCCGGGAGAAGCGGGAGTCGCGGACGGTGGTCGCCCCACCGCCCGAGGCGGGCCGGCGCGTCGACGGCGGCGGGGCGTGGGGCCCCACGCAGTTCGACCTCCCGGACCGGAACGGCAGCAACAGCCAGGCGATCCTGATCGTCGCGCTGGTCGGCGTGGTGGTCCTGCTGATCATCGCGGCGCTCTGGGCGTTCGCCTACTTCCAGTTCACCTGACCCCACGCAGAGCGAAGCCCCCGCCAGCCGGCGGGGGCTTCGGTGAGTCTGTGGACCTAGGCGGGGCGGACCTAGGCGGACCTAGGCGGAGGCGCGGATCGTGACGGCCAGCGAGGCCAGGTACGACAGGCGGGCCACCTCGGAGCCCAGGAACTCGGGCCCGCCGCGACGGCCGATGACGAGAACGCGGCGGTCCGACTCCAGCGGCGCCGCGACCAGCACGGACTCGGAGAGGCCCTTGTGGTCAGGGGCCTCCAGCGTGGTCGCCTTCTCCATCGGGAGCCAGCGACCGGCTACGTCGCCGAACTCCGGCGTCGCACTTGTCTCCAGCGCGACCTTGACCTCGCTACCGGTGCCGTCGAGCAGCGCGGCCCAGTCCGCGTGCAGCACGGCGGGGGACTGCTCGACCAGGATGTCGATCGCATCGGCGGGAGCAGACGTCATCTGCTCGACCGCTTCCAGGTCCATGTGCAGACCGCCGCCGGCGCCGTACCGCGAGAACCAGATGACCTCGACGTCGGGCACGCCGTTGCACGCCGACACGAGGCGGTCGGGCAGCACGCCGGGCGGCAGGTCGACCACGATGTCGTCGACAGCCGTGCCGTTCTCACGCCGGTGCTCCACGATCTCGATCGCGTGGATGTCGGCGTTCACCTCGCCGAGGGCCGTTGCCACGGTGCCCAGCGAACCGGGTCGGTCGGGGATGATCAAGCGCAGCAAGAACACCGAACGATCATCTCCCAGCCGATCACCAAGCGCGTAACGCCCTGTCGCCGCCCATGTTACAGAGCGGTAGCCACAAACACGCGCGCCCATCTCATCGGGGACTTGTCCACAGGCCGGGGGACGGCGAAACATCACTGTCATCTCGCCCCCTAAGATGGCGGGGGTAACACCGAGAACCTCTCGGTCTTGCACCTCCGGTTACTGCACTCATTGGATAGTTCATGCCATCGATTACCCGCGAAGAGGTCGCGCACCTGGCGCGACTGGCGCGGATCGAGCTCACCGACGACGAGCTCGACCACCTTGCGCCGCAGCTCGACCAGATCATCGAACTGGTCGGGCAGGTCAGCCAGGTGGCGGCGGACGACATCCCGCCGACCTCGCACGCCCTGCCGCTGACCAACGTGATGCGCGCGGACGAGAACGTTCCGTGCCTCACGCCCGAGCAGGCGCTCTCCGGCGCGCCCGCCCAGGAGGAGCAGCGCTTCCGGGTGCCGCGGATCCTGGAGGAGGACTGACGATGACCGACCTCACCAGGAAGACCGCGGCCGAGCTCGCGGAGCTGATGACGTCCGGGCAGGCCAGCTCGGTCGAGGTGACCCAGGCCCACCTGGACCGGATCGCCGCCGTCGACGGTGACGTGCACGCATTCCTGCACGTCGACGCCGAAGGCGCGCTGGCGCAGGCCAAGGCGGTCGACACCAAGCGCGCGGCGGGCGAGCAGCTCGCCCCGCTGGCCGGCGTCCCGCTGGCGCTGAAGGACGTGCTCACCCAGGAGGGTGTGCCGACCACGGCCGGTTCGAAGATCCTCGAGGGCTGGAAACCGCCGTACGACTCGACCGTCGTGAAGCGGCTGAAGGCGGCCGGGATCGTGATCCTCGGCAAGACCAACATGGACGAGTTCGCGATGGGCTCCTCCACGGAGAACTCGGCGTACGGCACGACCCACAACCCGTGGGACCTGAGCCGGATCCCCGGCGGTTCCGGCGGCGGTTCGTCCGCGGCCATCTCGGCGTACGAGGCGCCCCTCGCGATCGGCACCGACACCGGCGGCTCGATCCGTCAGCCCGGTGCGTTCACCGGCACGGTCGGCGTCAAGCCGACGTACGGCGGCACCTCGCGGTATGGGCTGATCGCGCTGGCGTCCTCGCTGGACACGCCCGGTCCGTGTGCGCGGACGACGCTCGACGCAGCGCTGCTGCACGAGGCCATCGCGGGGTATGACCCGATGGACTCGACGTCGATCAACCAGCCGGTGCCGGCCGTGGTCGAGGCCGCGCGCGATGGTGATGTCGCCGGTCTGCGGATCGGCGTGGTCAAGGAGCTCGGCGGCGAGGGATACCAGCCGGGTGTCGAGGCACGCTTCCACGAGGCGGTCGAGCTGCTCACCAAGCTCGGCGCCGAGGTGGTCGAGGTCTCCTGCCCGCACTTCGAGTACGCGCTGCCGGCGTACTACCTGATCCTGCCGAGCGAGGCCTCGTCGAACCTGGCCAGGTTCGACGCGATGCGGTACGGCCTGCGCGTCGGCGACAACGGCGAGAACAGCGCGGAGAAGGTGACGAGCCTGACCCGCGAGGCCGGTTTCGGTGCCGAGGTGAAGCGCCGCATCATCCTCGGTACGCACGCGCTCTCGAGCGGGTACTACGACGCGTACTACGGCCAGGCGCAGAAGGTGCGGACGCTGATCGCCCGCGACTTCGCGAAGGCCTACGAGCAGGTCGACGTCCTGGTCTCGCCGGCGACGCCGACGACCGCGTTCGCGATCGGTGACCGGATCGACGACCCGATCGCGATGTACAAGAACGACCTGTGCACGATCCCGTCCAACCTGGCCGGCAACGCGGCCGCGTCGTTCCCGTGCGGCCTTGCCGACGAGGACGGCCTGCCGGTCGGCTTCCACGTGATGGCGCCGGTGATGCGCGACGACCTGTGCTACCAGGTCGGCGCCGCGCTGGAGTCCGCGCTGGCCGAACAGTGGGGCGGCGTACTGATGACCAAGGCTCCGGAGCTGGGGGTGACCCGATGACTGTTGCTGCAGATGTTCTCGAGATCGACGACGCGCTGGCGCAGTACGACCCGGTCATGGGTCTCGAGGTGCACGTCGAGCTGAACACGAAGTCGAAGATGTTCTGCGGCTGCCCGACCGAGTTCGGCGCGCCGCCGAACACGCAGACCTGCCCGGTCTGCCTCGGTCTGCCGGGTGCGCTGCCGGTGGTGAACGCCCGCGGCGTCGAGTCCGCGATCAAGATCGGCCTGGCGCTGAACTGCGAGATCGCGGAGTGGTGCCGGTTCGCCCGGAAGAACTACTTCTACCCGGACATGCCGAAGAACTTCCAGACCTCGCAGTACGACGAGCCGATCGCGTTCAACGGCTGGACCGAGGTCGTCGTCGACGGCGAGACGTACCGGATCGAGATCGAGCGCGCGCACATGGAGGAGGACACCGGCAAGTCCACCCACGTGGGTGGCGCGACCGGCCGGATCCACGGCGCGTCGCACTCGCTGGTCGACTACAACCGGGCCGGCATCCCGCTGATCGAGATCGTCACCAAGACGATCGAGGTGCCGGGGGAGAAGGCCGCGGCGGTTGCCCGGGCGTATGTGAGCATGCTGCGCGACCTGCTGCTCGCTCTCGGCGTCTCCGACGTCCGGATGGACCAGGGGTCGCTGCGGTGCGACGCGAACGTGTCGCTGAAGCCGCGCGGTTCCTCGACGCTCGGCACCCGGACCGAGACCAAGAACGTGAACTCGTTCCGCTCGGTCGAGCGCGCGATCACGTACGAGATCACCCGGCAGGCGGCGGTGCTGTCGTCCGGCGGCAAGGTGGTTCAGGAGACCCGGCATTGGCACGAGGACACGGGCGTCACCACTTCGGGCCGGGAGAAGTCCGACGCGGACGACTACCGGTACTTCCCGGAGCCTGACCTCGTGCCGGTCGCACCGTCGCGCGAGTGGGTCGAGGAGCTGCGCGCGACGCTGCCCGAGGCTCCTTCCGTACGGCGGGCGCGCTTGCAGGAGGACTGGGGCTTCACCGACCTCGAAATGCGCGACGTCATCAACGGCAACGCACTTGAGCCGATCGTCGCCACGGTTGAGCTCGGGGTCACGCCGGCGGCCGCGAAGAAGTGGTGGCTGGGCGAGCTGGCCCGGTCGGCGAACGAGTCGGGTCAGGAGCTGGACGCGCTGGGCGTCGGTCCGGAGCAGGTCGCCGAGGTCCAGAAGCTGGTCGACGAAGGCACGCTGAACGACAAGCTGGCCCGCCAGGTCTTCGAAGGCCTCCTGGCCGGCGAGGGCACCCCCGCCGAAATCATCGAGAAGCGCGGCCTGGCCCTGGTCTCCGACGACTCGGCCCTGATCGAAGCCATCGACCGAGCCATCGCCGCCAACCCCGACGTCGTAGAAAAGGTCAACTCCGGCAAACCAGCCGCCGCCGGAGCCCTCATCGGCGCCGTCATGAAGGACATGCGAGGCCAGGCAGACGCCGCCAAGGTCCGTCAACTCCTCAACGAAAAACTGGGCATCTAACACCCCACACCAGCAACAGCCGGGCGCCAGCCAACCAGTTGGCGCCCGGCCCAAGCTGCCACCTCCCAGGAGCCCCACCCTCCCGCCAGCGAGCTCGCTTCCCCCGCCGGGCGGGGTCAGCTTCGGTTCGTGCCGGGCGGGGTCAGCGTCCCCCCGCCGAGCGGAGTCAGCGTCTGCTCGTGCCGAGCGGCGGGCAGCGTCTGCTCGTGCCGAGCGGGGGCAGCGTCTGCTCGTGCCGAGCGGGGGCAGCGTCTGCTCGTGCCGAGCGGGGGCAGCGTCTGCTCGTGCCGAGCGGGGGCAGCGTCTGCTCGTGCCG
>NZ_SODP01000005.1:306357-575110 GCF_004365355.1 Kribbella pratensis
CGAGCGGAGTTCGCTTCAGCTTGTGCCGAGCGGAGTTCGCTTCAGCTCGCCCAACCCCAGCCCGGGCTTGCCTCTTTCTCTCACCGCCCCGAGCGGAGCGAGGGGCGGGTGTTTTTTCAGGCTGCGTTCTTGTGGTGTTGCGGGGCGTTGGGGATGGCCTCGCGTTCGGCTCGGGCGTCGGCGGGTTCGGCGAGGAGGGTTCGGGCTACTGCCAGTTCGTCGGTGGGGCAGCGGACTTCGTAGGTGGTGGGGACGACCTGCGTGATGACCGCGTCGGGGCGGTTGCGGATCAGGCCGCGGAACAGGCCCCAGAGGGTGCCGACGATGGCGCCGTACACGAAGCCCCAGACCACGACGGCCAGGCCGTTGAGCGTGGTCTCGGCGACGAGGGTGACGAAGACGGCGGCGAGTACGCCGAGGGCCGCGCCCTGCAGCGCGCCGACCCCGGTGAGGCGCGCGACGGGGACGATCCTGTGTCTGGTTGCTTGGCGGAGTCCGGCGCCGACCACCTCCAGGCGTCCCGCGTCCATCCCGTAACTTCGCAGATAGTCCACTGTCTGCTGAGCATCCTCGTAGGTGCTCACCGCAGCGATCACACTGCTGGGAACGCCAGGCCCCTGGCCGGTGCGCATACCGATCTCCTCCTCAGGTCGTCTGCTTACTTCACAAGTACCAGACGACCCAAGACTTGAAACGGTTGACCGCTCAGGACGTGCCTCATCTCTCAACTGCTGATCGTCACCCGGAGGATCCGGTCGTCGCCGTCGTGCGGCTGACCGCGGCCGTCGGTATTCGAGGTCGTGACCCACAACGACCCGTCCGGCGCCGCCTCGACCGTGCGCAAACGCCCGTACTTGTTGGTGAAGAACGCCTGCGGCTCGCCGATTCGCTTGCCATCGGCAACTGGTATCGCCCACAGCCGCTCACCGCGCAACGACGCCATGAAGACGTGCCCCTGCGCGAACGCGATCCCCGAGGGCGATGCGTCGGCCGTGTGCCACTGCGCGATCGGGTCGGTCATCCCGTCGAGTTCACTGATCCCCTCGGCAGCCGGCCAGCCGTAGTTCGAGCCGGGCGTGATCACGTTCAGCTCGTCCCAGGTGTTCTGCCCGAACTCCGCGGCGTACAGCTGGTTCCCGTCGAACGCGAGCCCTTGCACGTTCCGGTGCCCCTTGGTGATCCACACCCGTCCGTCCGGGTTCCCCGGCGCGGCCTTCCCGTCGGTGGTGATCCGCAGGATCTTCCCGCCGAGTGAGTTGTCGTCCTGCGAGTTCGGCCGATCCGAGCCGTCACCGGTCCCGGCGTACAGGAATCCGTCCGGTCCGAACCGCAGCCGCCCGCCGTTGTGGATCGCCGCCTTGGGAATCCCGTCAAGGATCACCTGCTGGTCGGACAGCGTCCCGTCCTGGTACGTGATCCGAGCGATGCGGTTGTCGTCGCCGCCCGAGTAGTACGCGTAGATGTAAGGCTTCCCCGGGTACGCCGGATCCACCGCCAGCCCCAGCAGCCCACCCTCCGACGAGGACTTCACGCCGTCGACCGTTCCGACGTCCGACACCTGCCGACCGGCGATCCGCTTGACCTTCCCCGAGTCCCGCTCCGCCACCAACGCACTCTTGTCCGGCAGAAACGCAAGCCCCCAAGGCACCTCGATCCCCGTCGCAACCGTCGACGCCACGGTCAACCTCACCGCAGCCGGCCCACCCACCGTGCTCGCACTGCTCGGCGCCGACGCAGACCCCGAACTACTAGGCGTCGCCTCCGAACACCCACCGGCCAACGCCAACGTCGCAACCACTACCGCGGCCCGCCCCCGCCGCCCGACCTTCGAACCAACCACGCCGACTCCTCCGTTAGACCTGGCCTCCTTACTACACCGCAGGTCAACGAATGGTTCAGCTTCCCCAAGTGGGGCGGAGGGGGAAGTGGGAGTTGCCTCGGGCGTCGGGTTTTACGGCGAGGACCTGATGGAGCTGGATGGTGTTGTGTTCGAAGCCGGCTCGGCTGGCGGCGAGGTACAGGCCCCAGATCTTGGCGGTGGCGGGGCCTACTTCGGCGACGGCCTCGTCCCAGTGGGCGACGAGGTTGTCGTTCCAGGCGGCCAGGGTGAGGGCGTAGTGCTCGCGGAGGTTCTCCTCGTGGCGGACCTCGAATCCGGCGTCCTGGGCCTCGGCGATGATGCGGCCGGAGCCGATCAGTTCGCCGTCGGGGAAGATGTAGCGGTCGATGAAGGCGCCGGTGTGGCGGAAGTGGTTGTCCGGCCGGGTGATGCAGTGGTTGAGCAGCCGGCCGCCCGGCTTCAGGCGGTCGAGCAGGAACCCGAAGTACGACGGGTAGTTGCGGACGCCGATGTGCTCGGTCAGCCCGATCGAGCTGATCACGTCGAAGTCCCGCTCGGGTACGTCGCGGTAGTCCAGGTACCGCACCTCGGCCCGGTCCTCGAGCCCCTCGCGCTTGATCGCCTGGGCAGCCCACTCGGCCTGCGCCGCCGACAACGTCACGCCCAGAGCCTGTACGCCGTACTCGCGGGCGGCGTGCCGGACCATCCCGCCCCAGCCGCAGCCGACGTCGAGCAGCCGCATGCCCGGTTTCAGGTCGAGCTTCCGCGCGACCAGGTCGTACTTCTCGTACTGCGCCTCCTCCAGCGTCGCGTCAGGAGTCGGGTAAACGGCGCAGGTATAGGTCATCGACGGCCCGAGCACCCACTCGTAGAACGTGTTCGACACGTCGTAGTGGTGGTGGATCGCCGACTTGTCCCGCGCCTTCGAGTGCCGCAGTCCCTCGAACGTACGACGCCACTTCGGCAGGTGCTCCTGCGGCGGGGGAGGCGGCGGCTTGAGGTGACTCCAGCCGAGACTGCGAACGATCCGCAGCGCCTCCGCGGCCGACGGCCGCTGGAAGTGGAAGCTGTCGAGGATCATCCGCATCAGCTCGTACGGGTTGCCCGGGTGGACGCCGGTGATCTCGAGATCGCCCATCACGTACGCACGGACCATGCCGAGGTCGCCGGGCGCCGTCAGGATGTACGACAGCCCGCGTTCGGTGGCCAGGTGCATGTGGATCTGCGAGTCCTCCGGCCCGGCCGAGCTGCCGTCGTACGCCGTGAACCGGAACGGGAGCCCGTCCGGGATCACGGTCGTGAGGGCTTCGGCGATCGATACCTGGGTCGCGAGCGTCGTCATCGGCGCGTCACCGCCTTCTCGTAGAGCCCGGTGAGCCGGGCGTTCGGGTCGTAGCGTTTCTTCACCTCGGTGAGAGCCGGCACGTTGTACAACCGGTCGAACGTCTCCCGGTCGTAGTAGGCGTCGGAGTACAGCGACTTGTGGCCGCCGAACTCGGTGACCGCCGCCTCGATCCGCCGGTTGACGTCTCCGTCGGCGGCGCCGGGCGCGATCGGCACGGTGCCCCAGAAGCCGACGTTCACGTAGGTCTCGCCCGGCTTGAGCGGATACAGAGGCCACTCCGCGGAGCCCCGCAACCGCAGCGGGCAGAGCCAGACCGGCCGCATGCCGACATTCAGGTCGAACCAGCGCAGGAAGTCCGCGAGCCGCTCGACCGGGATCTCCACATCCTGGACGACCCGCTCACGATCCGGCTGACCGCGGCGCCGGGCGATCCGGGCCGCGACCTGGTGCCGGTTCTCGAAGCCGACGATCTTGTGGAAGACGTCGCTCCGCCGCCAGCGCTTCGGCCACAATCGCCGTACGACGGGCTGTTGTGCGCCGAAGGCTGCCGAACACCAGAACCAGTCCGTGTCCCACCGCCACAGGTAGTCGTGCGCGGTGAGGAAGTCCTGCTGCCGCTGCTGGATCGAGCGGTAGTAGATCTGCTGGCCGGTGTAGTCGCTCGTGCTGATCGCGGCGTCGCTGTTGCGGCCGAGCGTCAGGTACGCCTCGGCCGGGCTGAACACGACCCCGTCGACGAAGTGCACCGGCTCCCCGTCGTACGTGCCTGAGGCAACGATCTCGTCGATCGCCGGAGCCAGCTCGTCCAGGCCGAGCCGCACGTGCCGCAGCGCGACGTACGGCGAGATCTTGTCGAGCTCGATCCGCAACCGGGTCGCGTACCCGAGCGTGCCGTACGAGTTCGGGAACATCCGGAACAGGTCCGCGTGCTCTCCGTCCGGGCGCGCGGTGACGAGGTCGCCGGCGCCGGTGAGAATGTCGAGCTCGAGCACCGACTCGTGCGGCAGCCCGGCCCGGAACGAGGACGACTCGATGCCGAGTCCGGTCACCGCGCCGCCGAGCGTGATCGTCTTCAGCTGCGGCACGACCATCGGCGTCAGCCCGTATGGCAGGGTCGCCGCGACCAGGTCCTCGTAGGTGCACATGCCCTGGACGTCGGCCGTCCGCGCGGCCGGGTCGACGCTGATGACTCCGGTCAGCTTCGACACGTCCAGACCCGGCCGTTCGAGCTCGGTTCGCGGCCGGAAGAGGTTCGAAGAGCGCTTCGCGAGCCGGACCGGGTCGCCCTGCGGGATCCGCTCGTACGACTCCCGCAGCCGCCCGACGGCCTGATCGTGGGCGAGCGTCGCCGCCAGATCCGATGTCGAAGGCACCGATCAAGAGTACGACGATGCACCCGATCCGGCACCGGAAAAGGCAGCGGATAGTAGGTTCGTCACATGGCAGATGTGAGGGCTTGGCTGCCCTGGGAGAACCCCGACGACTTCCTCGGCGGCGTGCCCAAGGGGTGCGACGTGGACTTCTACGCCGGCGGTGAGCCGCCGGCGTCGCCGGCCGAGGTGGAGTTCTACGTGCCGAGCTACATGGGCGGCGGGGACGTTCTCGACATCGTCCGCGAGATGCCGGCGCTGAAGGTCGTCCAGCTGCAGACGGCCGGGTTCGAGCACGTCCAGTCGCGGCTCGCCGAGGGCGTCACGTTGTGCAACGCGCGCGGCGTCCACGACGCGTCGACGGCCGAGCTCGCGGTCGGGCTGATCCTGGCGACGTACCGGCGGCTGCCGCGGGCCGTCCGCAACCAGGAACGCGAGATCTGGCCGGACTCGTACGACGAGGTCGACGACTCGCTCGCGGACCGGACCGTGATGATCCTCGGGTACGGCGCGATCGGCGAGGCGCTCGAACGGCGGCTGAGCGGATTCGAGTGCGAGGTGATCCGGGTGGCGCGGCGCGAGCGGGACGGCGTACACCCGATCTCGGAGCTGCCGGAGCTGCTGCCCCGCGCGGACGTCGTCGTCCTGCTGACCCCCGCGACGGCGGAGACGCGTGGGATGGTCGACGCGAAGTTCCTGTCTCGGATGAAGGACGGCGCGCTGCTGGTGAACGTGGCGCGCGGCGTCGTCGTGGACACGGACGCGCTGCTGACCGAGCTCCGCACGCGCCGGATCAGCGCTGCCCTGGACGTCACCGACCCCGAGCCGTTGCCTGCCGGACATCCCTTGTGGTCTGCTCCGAATGTACTGATCAACCCCCACCGCGGCGGCGCGTCGACGGCATTCGCGCCGCGGGTGGCGCGGCTCGTCCGTGCGCAGCTCGAGCGCTACGCGTCCGGAGAACCGCTGATCAACGTAGTGGCAGGTCCGCAACGGTAATCATCAGGTAGGAGAACGACGATGTCCGAGGCCGTACTGCTGATCGGAACCAAGAAGGGTCTCTGGATCGGCCGGAGCGACGCTGCCCGAACGGAGTGGCGTCTCGACGGACCGGTCCCGGAGTTCGAGATGCAGGGTGTGTACGCCGTGGGCATCGACACCCGCGGCGACCGGCCGCGGCTGTTCGTCGGCGGCACCAGCGAGCACTGGGGTCCGGCGGTCTTCCACTCCGACGACCTCGGCGCGACCTGGGCCGAGCCGCCGGAGGGCTCGATCGGGTTCCCCGAGGGCTCCGACGCCTCGCTGGAACGCGTCTGGCAGATCCAGGCAGCGCCGGCCGGCCAGCCCGGAGTCGTGTACGCCGGGACGCAGCCCTCGGCCCTGTGGAAGTCGACCGACGGCGGAGTCACGTTCGACCTGGTCAGAGGCCTCTGGGACCATCCGCACCGCAAGGAGTGGGGTGCTGGTTTCGGTGGGCAGGCCGTGCACACCGTGCTGCCGCACCCGACGGACGCCGACCGGGTCAGCGTTGCGATGTCGACCGGCGGTGTCTACCGGACGGCCGACGGCGGCGCGACCTGGGAGCCGGCCAACCAGGGCATCCAGGCCAAGTTCTTCCCAGACCCGTACCCCGAGTTCGGTCAGTGTGTGCACAAGCTCGCCGGGCATCCCGACGTACCGGAGCGGATGTTCGCGCAGAACCATCACGGCGTCTACCGGTCCGACGACGGCGGGACGATCTGGAAGTCGATCGCGGACGGGCTGCCCTCGGACTTCGGCTTCCCGATCGTGGTGCACCCGCACGAGCCCGAGACTGTATACGTATTCCCGTTGATTGCGGACGGCAACAGGATCCCGACCGGGGCGAGGTGCCGTGTCTACCGGTCCCGCGACGCGGGCTCGACCTGGGAGCCGTTGTCCGCCGGCCTGCCCGACGTGTCGTATGTGCCGGTACTGCGGGACGCCATGACCACCGACACCGCGGATCCGGCCGGCGTGTACGTCGGCACGCGCGACGGCTGTGTCTACGCGAGCGCCGATGCCGGCGACAGCTGGGTCGAGGTCGCGCGGCACCTCCCCGACGTACTCACGGTGCGCGCCGCGGTGATCGGATGACGGCCGGATGATCGCCGTCCGCCTGCCCACCGTGCTCCGCCCGTTCGCGGGCGGCGCCGAGCGGGTCGAGGTCGAGGGCACGACCGTCGCCGAAGCGTTTGCTGCGCTGGAGCCGCCGCTGCGCCGCCGGCTCACCGACGAGCAAGGCGCGGTCCGGCGGCACGTGAACATCTACCTCCGCGACGACAACATCCGCGACCTCGACGGCCTCGACACCCCACTCACCGACGGCGACGAGCTGCTCATCCTGCCGAGCGTGGCCGGCGGCTGAAACACCCCGGAACAACCCTCCAACACCCTGAAACACGCTGAAACGCGCTGAAACACAGGGGGCACCCAGTGTCATCGCCCGATCGCGCGGCGGTGACAGTGTGTGTCCAGGGGTTGTGGGCCTGACGAGTACCGCTTTAGATTCGCCAGATGGGGCCGGCGGCTGGGCCGTCGCCTGGGGGGTGCCAGGGGGAGGGGGCGCCCTATGCATGCGTTTCTGGACCGGCTCGGCCGGGGAGCGGCAAGGTTCCACTGGTTCGTGATCGCCGGCTGGCTGGTGGTCGTCGTCGGCCTGTTCGTACTGCGGTCCGCGTTCGGCGGCACGTACGTCAACAACTACACGGTCCCGGGCAGCGAATCGTCGGCCGGTTTGAACATCCTGAACAAGGACTTCAGCAGCGCCGGCGGGTACTCGGGCTCGATCGTGTTCCACGCGAAGAGCGGCACGGTGTCCGAGCACGCCGACGCGGTCAATTCGTCGATGGAGGCGGTCGGCAAGCTGCCGGACGTGGTCAGTGCGGTCGATCCGCTCGCGACTACCCAAACCTCCCAGTCCTCACCGTCGCCATACATCTCCAAGGACGGCAGCATCGTCAACGCGCCGGTGTCCTTCTCGGTGGTGCCGGCGTCGCTCGACAAGTCGTACGTCGACAAGCTGGATGCGGCCGTCGAGCCGGCCCGGGCAGCCGGGCTGCAGGTCGAGTACGGCGGTGGCGCCGGGCAGATCGGGAAGCAGGCGAACGACGGCCCGTCGGAGGCGATCGGTCTGGTGCTCGCGCTGTTGTTGCTGTTCCTGATGTTCCGGTCCGTCGTCGCGGCCGGGCTGCCGCTGGTGTCGGCGGTCTTCAGCGTCGGCGGTGGGCTCGCAGTCCTCGGACTGCTAGCGGCCGTCAAGGACTTCCCGGTCTCGGCGCCGACGGTGGCGACACTGCTCGGGCTCGGTGTCGCGATCGACTACGGCCTCTTCCTGGTGTCGCGGCACCGTGAACAGCTGGACGACGGCATGGGCGTCGTCGAGTCGGCGGGCCGGGCCGAGTCCACGTCAGGGGCCGCGATTTTGGTTGCCGGTGGCACCGTCGTGATCGCGATCCTCGGGCTGTACGTGTCCGGCGTGCCGTTCGTCGGCGCCCTCGGCCTGTCGTCGGCGATCGTGGTCGCCGTGACCGTGCTGGCCGCGCTCACGCTGATCCCGGCGCTGCTCGGGCTGGCGAAGTTCACCGTGCTCAATCGCAAGGACCGCCATCACCTCGCCGACGAACGCGAACTCGAGGCCGGCCTCCCGGACGAGACCGCGATCGCGCAGCACCGCGCCGAGGAGCGCGAACGCCGCGACGCCAAGCACGAGCAGAGCGCCTTCGCCCGCTGGGGCCGCAAGGTGAGCGATCGGCCCTGGCCGTACGGTATCGCCGCGACGCTGGTGCTCCTCATTCTCGCGATCCCGCTGTTGTCGATGAACCTCGGCCAGCTCGACGCCGGCACCGATCCGGCCGGCGACTCGAGCCGGAAGGCCTACGATCTGATCGCGCAGGGGTTCGGCCCCGGCGCCAACGGTCCGCTGACGGTCGTCGTCCAGCTGCCGTCGTCGGGTGACCAGCAGACCTTGCTGAGCGGGCTCGCGTCCACGTTGCAGAAGACGCCGGGTGTCGCCGCCGTGCAACCGCCGAGCACGAACAGCGCCGGGACGACGGCCATCATCAACGTCATCCCGACCACCTCGCCGTCGGCGGCCGAGACCGAGGACCTGGTCAACCGGATCCGCGACGACGTGCTGTCCGGCCAGCAGGAACCGACGTACGTCGTCGGCACCACGGCCGGGTACGTCGACTTCACCGAGAAGGTGGGCAGCCGGATGCCGTGGCTGATCGGGGCGGTCGTGGTGCTGGCGTTCCTGCTGCTGACGGTGGCGTTCCGCTCGCTGCTGATCGGCGTGAAGGCGGCGGTGCTGAACCTGCTGTCGGTCGGGGCGGCGTACGGCGTGATCGTGGCCGTCTTCCAATGGGGCTGGGGTTCCTCGCTGGTCGGGATCGACGAGAAGGTGCCGATCCCGTCGTTCGTGCCGATGCTGATGTTCGCGATCGTGTTCGGGCTCTCGATGGACTACGAGGTGTTCCTGCTGTCGCGGGTGCACGAGGCGTGGATCGCCACGAAGGACAGCCATCGCGCGGTGGCGATCGGGATCGGCGCGACGGCCCGGGTCATCACCACCGCGGCCGCGATCATGATCGTGGTCTTCCTCAGCTTCGTGCTGGACGACGACCCGACGGTGAAGATGCTCGCGGTCGGGATGGCGGTCGCGGTGCTGATCGACGCCAGCGTGGTCCGGATGATCCTGGTGCCGTCGGTGATGACGCTGCTCGGCGATCGTGCCTGGTGGCTGCCGGGCTGGCTCGACCGCATCGTCCCCGACATCCAGCTCGAGGGCGGCCCGCCGCCCGCACCGCCGGAGCCGGAACGGGAGAAGATCGACCTGCCCGGCTGACCCGGGCCGAGAAGAAAAGACTGCAGTTCGCCGGCGGGTTTGGTTAGCGTCGGGCGTCATGAGCGACGTCCTTCTGCTGACCGGCCCGCCGGGCTCCGGCAAGACCACCGTGGCCCGCCTCGTCGCGACCGATGCGCCGCGGCCGACCGTGCATGTGACGACCGACGAGTTCTACCGCGCGATCCGCACCGGCTTCGTCCCGCCCTACCTGCCGGGCGCGCAACGGCAGAACGAGATGGTCGTCGACGTGATCGTGGCGACGGTCGCGGTCTATGCGCGCGGCGGGTACGACGTCGTCGTGGACGGGGTTATCGGTCCGTGGTTCCTCGCACCGTTCCGCGCGGCCGCGGGCGATTGGAGGTTGTCGTACGTCGTGCTACGGCCGGACCTGGACACGACGTTGCGGCGCGGCCGGTCCCGCGGCGGCGTGGAGCTGACGGACGCGGACGCGATCACCGGCATGCACGGCGGGTTCGCGGACCTCGGTGAGCTCGAGCCGCACGCGATCGACACATCCTCGCTCGATCCCGCGGACACGGCCGCCGAGGTCCGCAAAGCCGTTGCCTCAGGCGACTATCTGCTCAACACCTGACGTCAGTGTTTGATTCAATGCCTGAACAGCCGAACTCCCGTTGCCGACCAGGTGATCCCGAGGGCGGCGCACGCGGCGGCGAGCTCGGGTGAGCGGATCGATCCGCCCGGTTCGGCGATGTGGGTGACTCCGTGGCGATGGGCCTCCTCGACGTTGTCGGTGAACGGGAGCGCGCCGTCGGACACCATCGAGACGCCGGTCAGCGGCTCGCCCGACCGGCGCGACCACCACAGCTGCGCCTTCTCGCCCGCCAGTCGCGTGCAGTCCACCCGGGACTGTTGCCCGGCCCCGATGCCGATCGCCGCCCCGTCCTTCACCATCACGACCGTGTTGGACTGGGTGTAGCGGGCAACGATCAACCCCAGCAGCAGATCCCGGGCCGCGTCGTCCGGCACCCCATCGTCGAGCAGGTCTCGCGTCAGCGGCAACGCATCCCGCTCCTGCGTCAACCGCAGGCCGTAGATCTCGCGCACTTCCTCCGCCGGCGGCTCGAAGCCGGGATCGGCCTGCAACACCAGATAGGTCCCGCGCTTCTTAGCCGCCAGGATCTCGACCACGCCGTCGTCGTACCCGGGCGCGATGATCCCGTCCGACACGACCC
The DNA here is from genome assembly GCF_004365355.1 of Kribbella pratensis. Lineage (GTDB taxonomy): Bacteria > Actinomycetota > Actinomycetes > Propionibacteriales > Kribbellaceae > Kribbella. The sequence continues at coordinate 316,970 of NZ_SODP01000005.1, forward strand.
GCTTCAACACCGCCGCCAGCTCCGCGTCGACCGGATGCGAGACCGCCACGAAGTCGCCGTACGACGACTTCGGATCGACGTCGCGCGCCCGTGTATAAGCCTCGACCACGCTGCCGCCGAGCGCCGCGCCGGCCGGCGACACATGCTTGTACGACGCAGCCGCCGGTACGCCGAATGTCGAAGCAGCCTCCCGCACGAGCTGCCAACCGGTCAGCGCATCCAGCACATTGATGTACGACGGCTCGCCCGAAACCACCGTGAACGGCGCACGATCGACCGGCGTCATCACGGCCGCTTGATGCGGATTCATCCCATAACGCATGAGGACCTCCGAGGTCAGTCGGAGGCGCCCAGGCGGACGACGCCTTGTTCTTCGCTCCCCGGTGGTAACCCACCCTCGCCAGTCGCGGTGCCCTCAGCTTAGTCGCGCCACGTCCCGGTCCAGTCGTACAGCGGGGCAGTGGTGGCGTACTCGCGGAGATACGCGATGCGCCCCTGGTCGAGCCGCGCGACGGTCGCGCCGTCGAACGCACCGGGCTCACCCTTCCACGTGCACTCGAAATGCCACTCGGCAACGAGCGTCCCGCCGGCCCCGTCCCGCGACGTGATCTCCCACCCGTCGACGGTGCCGCCGGCGCCGTACCAGGCGTTCATCCACTGCTCGACCCGGGCCTTGCCGCGGTAGACCGGCCCGTAGCACTCGATCACGACGCAGTCGTCGGTCAGAGTGTCGAGAACTGCGGCGATGTCATGCCGCCGCCATCCGTCGATATAGGCCTCGAGTCGGTCCACGGTCGGTCAGCTCCTGGTGGCGTGGAAGATCAGTAGGCGTGAGTCGTCGGTCGCCGGCTCCTGGTGCCAGCCGCCGTGCACGGTGACGTTGGTGAAGCCGGCTGCTTGGAGGTCGGCCGTGATGTCGGCGGGGGAGCGGAAGTACAGGGTGTTGCGGTAGACGGCGTCGTGGCCGTCCGGGAAGACGTTGTGGGCGTCGAAGACCACTCGGCCGTCGACATCACAGCCGACCTCGATCAGGTCGAGCCATTCGACGAGGTGGCCGACGGAGGTGTCGCGTTCGCCGTACGTCGTCTCGCGGGTCCACTGCTCCCACGCCCGCGCCGCCGGATTGCGCGACTCGAAGCTGATGACGCCGCCCGGGCGGAGCGCGTTCGCGAGCGCGGTGAAAACCTCGGCCTGGTTGTTGATGTGCATGATCGTGTTGCCGGTGATGATGACGAGGTCTGCGTCGTCGGTGGGCTCGACTGCGCGGAAGTCTCCGTCGATCCAGGTAACTGCATCCGCTCCCGGCTGACGGCGCGCGTAGCCGAGCATCGTGGGGCTCGGGTCCACACCGATCACCGCCCGGCCGGGCGCGACGAGCGTGCGGGTGAGCAGGCCGGTGCCGCAGCCGAAGTCCAGGACCTTGCGGGCACCCGAGGCCAGCGCACGGTAGTAGGCGTGGTCGTCACCCGGAGGGTTGTCGAGGTCGTACAACTCGACCAGCTGTTCGTCGCCGTACGGATCGTCGCTCACCCGCGAATGCTAGAAGCGGTCCACCCGACGGACAACGAAATAAGAGCCGGTGCGGTCGGCGAGAACCGCACCGGCTCGTCGGCGGGGAATCCAGCGGGGACTTCGGGCGGGGATTACTGGGCGGAGACCCAGCCGTAGATGTTTCCGGGCCGTCCCGCGTTCTTGGCGTGCTTCGGATCGAACGGCCCGAGCTTCTGGACCTTGTCGTGCGAGTTGCCTTCGACGGTGGTGATCTTGCCGTTGCCGGTCGCAACGACAACGCCGGTGTGCAGGCTGGTGCTCGTGTTCTGCGGGCCGGTGCCGTAGAGCACGATGTCGCCGGGCTTCATACCGGTGTTGCCGGAATGGGCGCGACCCTTGCGTTGGCCCCAGGTGTAGATGTCACCGGTGAAGCCGTAGTTCGGGATGTCGCTCCCGGCCTTGCGCCACGTCCAGGTGGCGAAGTGCGCGCACCAGGACTCGCAGGCGCCGTACGGATTGCAGTTGCTGCCGGGTGGCGTCTCGCCCTGCCCGACCTCGCCGTTGGCGGCGTTCACGATCTGGGTGCGGGTCTCGGCCGCGGTGGCGGTCAACGGCACTGAGCTCACCAGAGACAGCACAACAGCGGTCAGCGGGAGTCGCAATGTGGGGCGCATCAGCTTGCTCCGTTTCGGAATTGGGACAAATCTTCCAGGCGGCCAGCACAATCAGTATGTAATTAACTAACAACACAAAGCAATTACAGTGTCGTTAAGTTACGAAGGCATAGAGTGACCCGCATGGTCGATGTGAAGCCCCGCAGCCGGACAGTGACCGACGGGCTGGAGGCCACCGCCAGCCGGGGGATGCTCCGCGCGGTCGGGATGGGTGACGACGACTGGGCCAAACCGCAGGTCGGGGTCGCCTCCAGCTGGAACGAGATCACCCCGTGCAACCTGTCCCTGGACCGGCTCGCGAAGGCCGTCAAGGAAGGCGTGCACGCGGCCGGCGGCTACCCGCTCGAGTTCGGCACGATCAGCGTCTCCGACGGCATCTCGATGGGCCACGTCGGCATGCACTACTCGCTGGTCAGCCGGGAGATCATCGCGGACTCGGTCGAGACTGTGATGGAGGCCGAGCGGCTCGACGGCTCGGTGCTGCTGGCGGGCTGCGACAAGTCCCTGCCCGGCATGCTGATGGCCGCCGCCCGGCTCGACCTCGCGTCGGTCTTCCTGTACGCCGGTTCGATCATGCCCGGCAGGCTCGGCGACAAGGACGTCACGATCATCGACGCGTTCGAGGCGGTCGGCGCGTGCGTCCGCGGCCTGATCACGCGCGAGGAGGTCGACGCGGTCGAGCGTGCGATCTGCCCGGGCGAGGGCGCCTGCGGCGGGATGTACACGGCCAACACGATGGCTGCGTCAGCCGAAGCCCTCGGGATGTCGCTCCCCGGCTCAGCCGCACCGCCGGCCGTCGACCGTCGCCGGGACGGGTACGCTCGCAAGTCCGGCGAGGCCGTCGTGGGGCTGCTGCAGAAGGGCATCACCGCCCGCCAGATCCTCACCAAGGAGGCGTTCGAGAACGCGATCGCCGTCGTGATGGCCCTGGGCGGTTCGACCAATGCGGTGCTGCATCTGCTGGCCATCGCCCGGGAGGCCGAGGTCGAGCTGACCCTCGCCGACTTCAACCGGGTGGGGGAGCGGGTGCCGCACCTGGGCGACCTGAAGCCGTTCGGGCGGTACGTGATGACAGATGTGGACCGGGTCGGCGGAATCCCGGTCGTGATGCGGGCGCTGCTGGACGCCGGCCTGCTGCACGGCGACTGCCTGACCGTGACCGGGAAGACGATGGCGGAGAACCTGGCCGACATCGCCCCGCCGGATATCGACGGCACGATCATCCGCGCGCTCGACAAGCCGATCCACCACACCGGCGGCATCACGATCCTGCACGGCTCGCTCGCCCCCGAAGGTGCGGTCGTGAAGAGCGCGGGCTTCGACTCCGACGTGTTCGAAGGGACCGCGCGGGTGTTCGACGGCGAGCGCGCCGCGATGGACGCCGTACCGGATCTCAACCCCGGCGACGTCGTCGTGATCAGGTACGAAGGGCCGAAGGGCGGCCCGGGGATGCGCGAGATGCTCGCGGTCACCGGCGCCATCAAGGGCGCGGGTCTCGGCAAGGACGTCCTGCTGCTCACCGACGGCCGCTTCTCCGGCGGTACGACGGGACTCTGCGTCGGGCACGTGGCGCCCGAGGCGGTCGACGGCGGACCGATCGCTTTCGTCCGCGACGGCGACCGGATCACGCTCGACGTCGCGAACCGCACTCTCGACCTGCACGTCGACGCCGCGGAACTCGAACGCCGCAAGGAAGGCTGGACTCCGAACGCCCCGGCGATCACCAAGGGCGTGCTCGGGAAGTACACGCGCCTGGTCCGGTCCGCGTCCGAGGGAGCTGTCTGCATCTAGGGACGGCCGTATCAGATGATGAGACACCAAGGCGCCCAACTTGACCCGGTCGCGGTCCGCGGGCGAATAATGCCTACATGCGATCGATTCTCCTCGTACTTGTGCGGCGCGCCGACTGACGCGACCACCGAGTCGAGCGCGCCCCTTCAGCCAACCCGGCCGAAGGGGTTTTTTGTTGCCAGTGCGACTATCTGCGACCCAGAGGCGCACGGACAACGGCCACAAGCGAGGATGGATCGGTCGCGAAAAGCCAACAACGGTTTACATCGTGACAGGACTGAGGGAAGGCACTCATGAGTGAGCAGCTGACCGGGGCACAGGCTCTGATCCGCGCACTGGAACATGCCGGAGTGGACACCGTCTTCGGCATCCCGGGCGGCGCGATCCTCCCGGCGTACGACCCGATGCTCGACTCGACCCAGATCCGCCACATCCTGGTACGTCACGAGCAGGGCGCCGGCCACGCAGCCCAGGGGTACGCCGCCGCGTCGGGCAAGACCGGCGTGTGCATGGCGACCTCGGGCCCGGGCGCGACCAACCTGGTGACGCCGATCGCCGACGCGTACATGGACTCGGTGCCGATGGTGGCGATCACCGGTCAGGTCGCCGGTGCCGCGATCGGCACGGACGCCTTCCAGGAGGCGGACATCCGCGGCATCACGATGCCGATCACCAAGCACAACTTCCTGGTGACCGACCCGGCCGACATCGCCACCACGATCGCCGAGGCGTTCCACATCGCCTCCACCGGCCGGCCCGGCCCGGTCCTGGTCGACGTGACCAAGGACGCGATGCAGACCCAGGGCGTCGACTTCCAATGGCCGACCGAGCTCGCGCTCCCCGGCTACCGGCCGGTGACCCGCCCGCACCCCAAGCAGGTGCGTGAGGCGGCCCGCCTGATCGCCGCGGCCGAGAAGCCGGTGCTGTACGTCGGCGGCGGCGTGATCCGCGCCCGGGCCAGCGCGGAGCTGAAGGAGCTCGCCGAGCTGCTCGGTATCCCCGTGGTCACCACGCTGATGGCCCGCGGCGCGCTGCCGGACTCGCACGAGCTGCACTTCGGGATGCCCGGTATGCACGGTTCGGTGTCCGCGGTCGGCGCGCTGCAGCGCTCCGATCTGCTGATCACCCTCGGCGCCCGGTTCGACGACCGCGTCACCGGCAAGCTCGACTCGTTCGCACCCGAGGCAAAGGTCATCCACGCCGACATCGATCCGGCCGAGATCGGCAAGAACCGCGCCGCCGACGTGCCGATCGTGGGTGACTGCAAGGAGGTCATCACCGATCTGATCGCGGCGCTGCGGACCGAGATCGCCGGCTCCGGCCGCACCCCGTCATACGACGCCTGGCGCGGCCAGCTGGAGGCGGTCCGCGCGAAGTACCCGGTGGCGTACGACGAACCCGAGGACGGCACGCTGTCCCCGCAGTACGTGATCGAGCGGATCGGCCAGATCGCCGGACCGGACGCCGTGTACACCGCGGGCGTCGGCCAGCACCAGATGTGGTCCGCGCACTACCTGCCGTTCGAGAAGCCCGGCCACTGGCTGAACTCCGGCGGCCTCGGCACGATGGGGTACGCCGTGCCGGCCGCGATGGGCGCCAAGGTCGCGCGGCCGGACAAGACCGTCTGGGCGATCGACGGCGACGGCTGCTTCCAGATGACCAACCAGGAGCTCGTCACCTGCGCGCTGGAGGGCATCCCGATCAAGGTTGCCGTGATCAACAACCAGTCGCTGGGCATGGTCCGGCAGTGGCAGACGCTGTTCTACGACAAGCGGTACTCCAACACCGACCTGCACTCGGCCCGGATCCCGGACTTTGCCAAGCTGGCCGAGGCGATGGGCGGCGTCGGGCTGCGCTGCTCCGACAAGGACTCCGTCGACGCCACGATCGACAAGGCGATGTCGGTGACCGACCAGCCGGTCGTCGTGGACTTCGTCGTACACCGCGACGCGATGGTCTGGCCGATGGTCGCGGCCGGCACGAGCAACGACGACATCCAGATCGCCCGCGACATGGCGCCGACCTGGGACGGGGAGGAGCTGTAGTGAGAGAGCGCAGCGAACGAACAAATCCAGCACAGTCCACTCGTGCCTCATCGGCGCCCGGAGCGAAGCGAGGACGTCGATGAGTAAGCACACACTGAGCATCCTGGTCGAGAACAAGCACGGTGTGCTGGCTCGGGTGGCCGCGTTGATCTCGCGGCGGGGCTTCAACATCGATTCGCTCGCGGTGGGTCCGACCGAGCACCCCGAGGTGTCCCGGATGACCATCGCGGTCAGCGTGGACGAGCAGCCTCTGGAGCAGATCACCAAGCAGCTGAACAAGCTGGTGAACGTGATCAAGATCGTCGAGCTCGAGCCCAGCCAGACGGTTCAGCGTGAACTGCTGCTGGTCAAGGTCAAGGCGGACACCCTGACTCGCGGACAGGTGCTGGAGACCGTCCAGCTGTTCCGTGCGAAGGTGGTGGACGTGGCACCGGACGCGATCACGATCGAGGCGACCGGCAATCCCGAGAAGCTCGAAGCCATGCTCCGGGTGCTGGAACCCTTCGGCGTCCGCGAGCTGGTGCAGTCCGGCATGGTGGCGATCGGCCGGGGCAGCCGCTCCATCTCCGACCGCACGCTGCGGCCGGTCCCGGTGCCGCCGCCGCACGTCCAGTCGGGTCCTCCGACCGTGCAGGCGCGACCCGCCGAACGTTCCCACCACGCGAACCACCCGGTGCCGGGCCCGCCGCCAGGCCGAGCCGCCGCCGTACCGAATCAACACTGAACGCGTTCAACGCCCCACCTGGGGAGTATGGCCCGCAAGGCCAGAACTCAATGGAATGGAGAAGTGCCGCAAGTGGCAGCTGAAATGTTCTACGACGACAACGCCGACCTGTCGGTGATCCAGGGCCGCCACGTGGCCGTCCTCGGCTACGGCTCCCAGGGCCACGCCCACGCGCTCTCGCTGCGTGACTCCGGCGTCGACGTCCGGGTCGGTCTGCCGGAGGGCTCGAAGAGCCGAGCCAAGGCCGAGGCCCAGGGCCTGCGCGTGCTCAGTCCGGCCGAGGCGGTCGAGGAGGCCGACGTCATCGTCGTACTCGCGCCGGACCCGGCCCAGCGCAAGCTCTACAAGGAGGCCATCGAGCCGAACCTGGTCGACGGCGACGCGCTCGTCTTCGGTCACGGCTTCAACATCCGGTTCGGCTACATCAAGCCGCCGGCCGGCGTGGACGTGTTCATGGTCGCCCCGAAGGGCCCCGGACACCTGGTCCGCCGCGAGTACTCCGAGGGTCGCGGCGTACCCGTGCTGGTAGCGGTCGAGCAGGACGCGACCGGCAAGGCGTGGGACCTGGCGCTCTCGTACGCGAAGGGCATCGGCGGTCTGCGGGCCGGCGGTATCAAGACCACCTTCACCGAGGAGACCGAGACCGACCTGTTCGGTGAGCAGGCCGTCCTCTGCGGTGGTGTGTCGGCGCTGATCCAGAACGGCTTCGAGGTACTGACCGAGGCCGGCTACCAGCCCGAGGTCGCGTACTTCGAGTGCCTGCACGAGCTGAAGCTGATCGTCGACCTGATCTACGAAGGCGGTATCGCCAAGCAGCGCTGGTCGGTCTCCGACACCGCCGAGTACGGCGACTACGTGTCCGGCCCGCGGATCATCGACGCGTCGGTGAAGCAGCGGATGAAGGAGGTCCTCGGCGACATCACCGACGGCACCTTCGCGGCCCGCTTCATCGCCGACCAGGACGCCGGCGCGCCGGAGTTCGCCGAGTTCCGCAAACAGAGCGAGTCGCACCCGATCGAGGCCGTAGGCAAGGAGCTGCGCGGTCTGATGGCGTGGGTCAAGTCCCACGACGACGACTACGTCGAGGGCACGTCCGCCCGCTGACCCACTCGGCCCTCGGGCAGGTTTCGGGGCCTTGAACACCTTCTCGGGGCCTTGGACAGGTTATTTCCTGTCCAAGGCCCCGCGTTCATGTCCGCGGTCCCGCCGACTGACGCCGGTGTTTGACACAATGTGTGACGGTTGTGGTCCGGGTAGGTGAGTGCGGGGGAGGTGGGCGGCGGTGGAGGACGGCAGGAGCGGGCTGCCGCGGCCGCCCCGGCGGATCCCCCCGAACGCCGGTTCGCTGACCCAGCTGGAGGTTCCGAGCCGGCTCACCGCACCGCAACCGCAGCCTCGGCGGCCGTGGATCTTCGGCCGGATCCTGGCCGGTCTCGTCGTCCTGCTGGTGATCGCCGCGGGCGGCGCCGGTGCGGGCTGGTTCGTCCATGAGCGGCGCCTGGCCATCAACACCGACGAAGTGCTGAAGTCGGCCGGACCGGCGGTGGTCCGCGTGCTCGCGACGACCTGCGGCTCGACCGGCGAGGCATCCGGCGTACTGATCGACAACGGCCGGGTCCTCACCGCAGCGTCGGCGGTCGCCAACCCGAGGTCGATCGTGATCGTCACCCAGGACGGGCGGATCCGGCGCGCCAACCTGCTCGGCACGAGCGCTGACGGCGTCGCCGTACTGCAGTCGATCGGCCAGGCCGCTACGCCGATGCAGGTCGCCGCGGCCGACCCCGACCCGAAGGCGCAGCGGGCCCTGATCGGTTACACCGCGGCGGGTAAGCAGACGATCAACGAGATCGGCTCGACGGCCGACCCGCGGGCCTTGAGCGAGGTCATGAACACGGCCAAGCTCGGCGGCCCGGTCGTCGACAAGTCCGGCGACCTGATCGGCCTCGTCACCGGCGCCACGGTCCAGGCCGGCACGATCGTCCCGCTCGCCAACCTCCGGGGGTACGTCGGTGTGTCGCCGTCGGGCCTCGACGTCGCGACGGCCGGGACCTGCGCCCAGTCGCGCGGTCCGCAGGCCGCCGTCGTCCCGGCGTTGCAGGTCGCTGCGACGCCGCTGAACGTCGAGGTCCAGCGGTTGTTCGGCAACTACGTCACGCTGGAGAACCAGCAGGACTTCCGCGGGCTGCAGGCGTTGTACTCGGCGCGGTTCGCCAAGGGCATGACCGAGGAGCGGGACCTGCACAACCACAAGACGTCGTACTTCTTCAGCCCGAAGATCACCGACGTGGCACCCGACGGCTCGTACGCCCGGATGTCGTACGACATCCTGTTCGCGCCGACCGCGACCGGCGCGGGCGGCCAGAACTGCAACCGGCTCGACGTGCGCTTCCAGCTCGTCCGGGTGAACGGCAAGCTGCTGATCGATCGCACCGTTCCGATGGCGGACCCGGTCAGCTGCGACGCGGACTGATGGTGAGGCTGACCCTGAGCCTGACCGTCATCCGGGCCCTCGAACACCCCCGGAAGCCGACGCGGTACCATCGACGCAGCGGGCACAGCGCGGTGCTCTGAAAGATCACGAGCCCCTACCGCTTCTGCAGGAGATTCCTCCATGTCTTCCCTGACTGACGTAACCCGGCCCGTCGTCCTGATCGCCGAAGAGCTCAGCCCGGCCACCGTCGAGGCGCTCGGCCCCGACTTCGAGATCCGTCACGCGAACGGCGCCGACCGCGCCGAGCTGATCCCGGCCATCGCCGACGTCGACGCGATCCTGATCCGCAGCGCCACCAAGGTGGACGCCGAGGCGCTCGCCGCCGCGAAGAAGCTCAAGGTCGTCGCCCGCGCCGGCGTCGGCCTGGACAACGTGGACGTGAAGGCCGCCACCCAGGCCGGTGTCATGGTCGTGAACGCGCCGACCTCCAACATCACCAGCGCCGCCGAGCTGGCCGTCGCCCTGCTGCTCGCCTCCGCGCGGCGAGTGCCGGCGGCGAACGAGTCGCTCAAGAAGGGCGAGTGGAAGCGCAGCAAGTACTCCGGCGTCGAGCTGTTCGAGAAGACCGTCGGCATCGTCGGCCTCGGCAAGATCGGCGTCCTGGTCGCGCAGCGGCTGGCCGCGTTCGGCATGAACGTGATCGCCTACGACCCGTACGTGCAGGCCGGCCGGGCCGCGCAGATGGGTGTCCGGCTCGCCACCCTGGACGAGCTGCTGGCGACCAGTGACTTCATCTCGGTGCACCTGCCGAAGACCCCCGAGACCATCGGGCTGATCGGCGACGAGCAGCTGCACAAGGTCAAGCCCGAGGTCATCATCGTGAACGCGGCCCGCGGCGGCATCGTCGACGAGCAGGCGCTGTACAGCGCGCTCAAGGAGGGTCGCGTCGCCGGCGCCGGCCTGGACGTGTTCGCGTCCGAGCCGTGCACGGACTCGCCGCTGTTCGAGTTCGAGAACGTCGTCGTCACCCCGCACCTCGGCGCGTCCACCGACGAGGCGCAGGAGAAGGCCGGCATCGCGGTCGCGAAGTCGGTCCGCCTCGCACTGTCGGGCGAGCTGGTCCCGGACGCGGTCAACGTCCAGGGCGGCGTGATCGCCGAGGACGTCCGCCCGGGGATCGGGCTGACCGAGAAGCTCGGCCGGATCTTCACCGCGCTCGCCGGTGGCGTCGCGCAGCAGCTCGACGTCGAGGTGCGCGGCGAGATCACGCAGTACGACGTGAAGGTGCTCGAGCTGGCCGCGCTGAAGGGTGTCTTCGCGGACGTCGTCGAGGACAACGTCTCGTACGTGAACGCGCCGCTGCTGGCGGCCGAGCGGGGCCTCGAGGTCCGGCTCGTCACCGACCACGACAGCCCCGAGCACCGCAACCTGATCACGCTGCGCGGCACGCTCGCCGACGGTGTGCAGGTCTCGGTGTCCGGCACGCTGGTCGGCGTACGGCAGTCGGAGCGGCTGGTCGAGATCGACGGGTACGACGTCGAGATCGAGCTCGCCGCGCACCTGGCGTTCCTCACCTACGAGGACCGTCCGGGCGCGGTCGGCCAGATCGGCCGTATCCTCGGCGACGCCGACGTGAACATCGCCGGCATGCAGGTCAGCCGCGACCGCAAGGGCGGCAAGGCCCTGGTCGCGCTGTCGGTCGACTCGAAGATCGCCCCGAACGTCCTCGACGACATCGCCGCTGCGGTCCAGGCCGACACCGCCCGCACCGTGGACCTCGAGGCCTGATTCACACGAACGACTGATTTACTGGAGGCGGTCAGCCGCCCGCAGGCGCATGGCGGCTGGCAAGGGCCCGGGCTCAATAGCCCGGGCCCGCTTCAGTTCCTAGTGCCTGGTGGCCAGCAGTACGGCGGCGTCCGGCGCGACCATTACCTCGACGGTCGTGAAGCGCTTGTCCATCAGCCATTCCTGGCGGAGCGTGTCGACGCGGCCCTCGTACATCGGCGGCCAGACCGCCGACGGCGTGAAGTCGTCCAGTACGACGAAGCCGCCGGGCTCGACCACGTCCGCGATGACGTCGCGGGCCGACAGCTTCGCCTCGCGCGCGTCCACGAACAGCAGTGCGAACGGTCCGCGCTCGATCAGCGCGGTCCAGTCGGCCGAGACGACCTCGATCCGCTCGTCGGCGGCGAACAGCTCCGCGACCGCCTGCGCCAGCTGCGGATCGCTCTCCGCGGTGACGATGTTCGTCGACTCCCCGGCGCCGCTGCGCAGCCAGGCCGAGCCGACACCGCAGCCGGTCCCGAGTTCACCGAGCAGGCCGGTCTTGGACGCGGCGAGCGCGGCGAGCAGCCGGCCGGTCTCGTTCCGGGTGGAGCTGACGAATCCGCGCCGGCCGGACAGGCTGAGGGCCGCCGACACCAGCGGCGGCAGTTCTGGAGGAGCACTCACCGGCTGAGAGTTGCACAGGTCCGGGCCAGGACCAGCACCGGGATCTCATATACCGGGACATGCTGCCCGCATAGTGGTGAAATAGTCGGACGTGCGAGTAAATTCGTGCGCATCCTGCCGCCCACGACATATTTGGGAGCAGCAGCATGTACGACATGTATCCAGCCAACTGGCCCGCGATCGACGCCCGGGAGCGCAAGGCGGCCCGCCGTCGCCGTAGCGCCCGCCCGGCCAGTGACGAGGTCAAGGCTGTCCAAGAGGCCATGAACCGCCGTGACAATGGGGGAGAACCCAAGAAGTGAGCGAGAACAAGAACTTCACGCTGGCCGTCGTCCCGGGTGACGGGATCGGACCCGAGGTCACCACCGAGGCCCTCAAGGTCCTCGATGCGGTGGCCGCGCAGCACGGCGTGACGTTCGAGCGGACCGAGTACGACCTCGGCGCGAAGCGCTGGCACGCCACCGGTGAGACGCTGCCGGACGCCGAGTTGGAGGAGATCCGCAAGCACGACGCGATCCTGCTCGGCGCGGTCGGCGACCCGAGCGTCCCGTCCGGCGTACTCGAGCGTGGTCTGCTGCTCAAGCTCCGCTTCACTCTCGACCACTACGTCAACCTGCGGCCGTCGAAGATCTACCCGTCGGTCGGCTCCCCGCTGGCAGCCCCGGGCGAGGTCGACTTCGTCGTCGTCCGCGAGGGCACCGAGGGTCCGTACGTCGGCAACGGCGGCGCGCTCCGGGTCGGCACTCCGGCCGAGATCGCCACCGAGGTGTCGGTCAACACGGCGTACGGCGTCGAGCGGGTCGTCCGCGACGCGTTCGCCCGGGCGATGGCGCGCCCGCGCAAGAAGCTCACGCTGGTGCACAAGAACAACGTGCTCGTGCACGCCGGTCACCTGTGGAAGCGGACCGTCGACAAGGTCGCCGAGGAGTTCCCGGAGATCACCGTCGACTACCTGCACGTGGATGCGGCGACGATCTTCCTGGTGACCGACCCGGCGCGGTTCGACGTGATCGTCACCGACAACCTGTTCGGCGACATCATCACCGACCTGGCGGCCGCGATCAGCGGCGGGATCGGGCTGGCCGCGAGCGGCAACATCAACCCGGACCGGACCGCGCCGAGCATGTTCGAGCCGGTGCACGGCTCCGCGCCGGACATCGCCGGCCAGCAGAAGGCCGACCCGACCGCGGCCATCCTCTCGGCGTCGCTGCTGTGCGAGCACCTCGGCCTGACCGAGGCGGCCCGCGCGATCGAGGCAGCGGTCGAGGCGGATATCGAGGAGCGCACGGGCGCCGCCCGCAGTACGGCGGAGATCGGTGACGCGATCGCGAAGCGTGCGGCGGGCTGAGATGGCCGATGCTCGCATGACCACTTGGTCGAGAGGTACGGTGCGGCTATGAGCGCCCTAGAGTTCACCGTTGAGCCGAACACCCACTTGGCCGGCGACGACCAGCGCGCCCAGATCCTGGCGAACCCGGGATTCGGGCAGTACTTCTCCGACCACATGGCGATCGCCACCTGGACGGCCGAGAAGGGCTGGCACGACGCGCGGATCACCGCCTTCGGACCGCTGGAGCTGTCTCCCGCGACCGCGGTGTTCCACTACGCCCAGACCATCTTCGAAGGGATGAAGGCCTACCGGCATCCCGACGACTCGATCCACCTGTTCCGCCCCGAGGCGAACGCGGCCCGGTTCCAGCGGTCCGCGCAGCGCCTCGCGCTGCCCGAGCTGCCGACCGAGGTCTTCCTCGACTCGCTGCACAAGCTGGTCGAGCTCGACAAGGCCTGGGTGCCGGGCGGCGGCGAGACCTCGCTGTACCTGCGCCCGTTCATGTTCGGCTCCGACCCGTTCCTCGGCGTACGGCCGTCGAGCCACGTGACGTACTGCCTGATCGCGTCACCGGCCGGCTCGTACTTCGCGAAGGGCGTGAAGCCGGTCCGGATCTGGCTGAGCGAGGAGTACACCCGGGCGGCCCCCGGCGGCACCGGCGCGGCGAAGACCGGCGGCAACTACGCCTCCTCGCTGCTCGCCCAGGCCGAGGCGATCGAGGAGGGCTGCGACCAGGTCGCGTTCCTCGACGCGGTCGAGAAGAAGTGGGTCGAGGAGCTCGGCGGGATGAACCTGTACTTCGTCCTCGACGACAACTCGGTGGTGACGCCGGAGCTGTCCGGCACGATCCTCGAGGGTGTCACCCGGGACTCGATCCTGAAGCTGGTCACCGACCTCGGCTACACCGTCACCGAGCGCAAGGTCTCGATCGACGAGTGGCGCGACGGCGCGGCCTCCGGCAAGGTGCGCGAGGTCTTCGCGTGCGGCACGGCCGCGGTCGTGACCCCGGTCGCCTCGCTGAAGTGGAAGGACGGCGAGACCCAGATCGGCGACGGCAACGGCGGCCCGGTCACCGCGGCCGTCCGCAGCGCCCTCCTGGACGTCCAGTACGGCCGGGCGAAAGACCCGCACGGCTGGATGACCCGCATCTCCTGAACGCAGTCGCTCAGTGGCCCGGCGCAACCCGCCGGGCCACTGCTGTTTCATAGGAAGTTCTCAGTCTGGTGCGTGGACCGTTGGTCGCTGCCGGCCGGCCGGATTCGGTAGGGTCGGGCGCCATGAGCGGGTTTCCGGATGAGGTCGAGGGCTACTACGTCGAGCTGGCCGAGCGCCGGGGATGGTCGGAGGAAACCTCGGCGGCGATCAGGGCGACGGTGGAGCTGATCCGGGATCTGGACCGCGGTACGGCGCCGCGGACGTACGGCGCGGTGGTCGACGACCACGGGACCGACTGGCTGTACGAGGCGGTCTGGCACGAGCGGGAGTGGGTCGTGATCCGGCAGCTCGGGTCCGGCGAGGACGGCGAGGTGACCCGGTACTGGTGGCAGCGGCTCGAGGACGACGAGGGCATGCTCACCGACCAGGCGCTCGACCGCGAGGAGTGGGGATTGCGGCCTTTGTCACGCGAAGACTTCTATACAGCTTGGGATGATCCGGGTTGGTCCCTTACAGCCTGAACTCCAGTACCTCCCGGAGTACTGAATGTTCGTGATGCGAGACAGTCACGTCATCGTTCGGACATTGTGTGGCAGACTGCAAAACGTCATGAAGAACTACCAGGGCATTATTACCTAGGCGCGCTCAGCAAGCTGTACCTGAGCGCGCAGACCTCTCGCACCTTGCGGGAGGTTTTTTGTTTGCCCAACACCCCTTCTGGAAGGCCGGCCCCCTATGAGCATCTCGGACGATTTCCACGTCTACGACACGACTCTTCGCGATGGCGCGCAGCAGGAGGGGCTGGCGCTGTCCGTGGCCGACAAGATCGTGATCGCGCAGTACCTGGACGAGCTGGGGGTCGGCTTCATCGAGGGCGGGTGGCCGGGCGCGGTGCCCAAGGACACCGAGTTCTTCGAGCGCGCCAAGACCGAGCTGCACCTGAAGAACGCGACGTTCGCGGCCTTCGGTGCGACTCGCAAGCCCGACACCGCAGCCGCCGACGACCCGCAGGTCGCCGCGCTGCGCGAGTCCGGCGCGGGCGTCGTCACACTCGTTGCCAAGAGCCACGATGCGCACGTCGAGCGCGCCCTGCGGACGACGCTCGACGAGAACCTGCGGATGGTCGCCGACACCGTGAAGCATCTGCGCGAGCACGGTCAGCGGGTCTTCCTCGACACCGAGCACTTCTTCGACGGGTACCGTGCGAACCGCGCGTATGCGTTGGAAGTAGTCCGCGTAGCCGTCGAGGCCGGGGCCGACGTGGTCGCGCTCTGCGACACGAACGGCGGGACCTTGCCGCGGGAGCTGCAGGACGTCGTACGGGATGTTCTTGACTCCACCGGCGCCCGGCTCGGCATCCACTGTCACAACGACGCCGGCTGCGCGGTGGCGAACTCGATCGCCGCCGTCGAGGCCGGCGTCACGCATGTCCAGGGCACGATCAACGGGTACGGCGAACGCACCGGCAACGCCGACCTGCTGGCGATCGTGGCCAACCTCGAGCTGAAGCGTGCGCACGAACTGCTCCCGCCGGGGAACCTGGCCGAGTCGTTCCGGATCGCACACGCGATCGCCGAAGTCACGAACGTGCCGCCGTCGACCCGGCAGCCGTACGTGGGCCTGTCCGCGTTCGCCCACAAGGCGGGCCTGCATGCCAGCGCGATCAAGGTGGACCCGGACCTCTACCAGCACACGGATCCGGCGCTGGTCGGCAACGACATGCGGATGCTGGTGTCGGAGATGGCCGGCCGGGCGAGTGTCGAGCTGAAGGGCCGCGAGCTAGGGTTCGACCTCGGGAACGACCGCGACGTGGTCAGCCGGGTGACCGAGCGGGTGAAGGAGATGGAGTCGCGCGGCTACACGTTCGAGGCCGCGGATGCGTCGTTCTCGCTGCTGCTGACCGAGGAGGTCACCGGGAAGCGGGCGTCGTTCTTCGACGTCGAGTCGTGGCGGGTGATCACCGAGTCGCGTGCCGACGGCGAGGCGGTGTCCGAGTCGACCGTGAAGCTGGTGGCGGGCGGCGAGCGGGAGATCGTCACGGGGGAGGGCAACGGTCCGGTGAACGCGCTGGATCACGCGCTGCGGACGGCGATCGAGCGCGCGTACCCAGTGGTGAACAAGTTCGAGCTCGTCGACTACAAGGTCCGCATCCTCGACTCGGGCCATGGCACGGACGCTGTTATCAGAGTCCTGATCGAGACCGCGGACGGCGAGGGCTCGTGGGTGACGGTCGGCGTCGGGCACAACATCGTCGAGGCGTCCTGGGAGGCGCTCGTCGACGGCGTCACTTTCGGTCTGCTGCGCCACAAGGAGGTCGTGCGATGAGCCTGCTCGCGGTTGAGCGAACGACGACGGTCTTCACGGCCGAGGTGGTCGAGACGGGCGGCCTGATCGCGCGGATCGCCGTACTGCTGAATCCGTACGACGTCCGTGAGCTGGAGCTGTCGCTGGACCGGGGCGAGCTGCGGATCGTTGTGGAGGGCAATGGTTTCGACGCCGGGCGGGTCGCTGCCCGGCTCGAGAAGGTGATCGGCGTACTCGAGGTAGCGGTCAGCTGACGGGGATGCCTGCCAGGTAGACGGCTTCGACCGTGAGGTCGGGCGAGAGCAGGACGAGGTCGGCGACGTTGCCGACGGCAAGCGTTCCGCGGTCGTGCCAGCCGTAATGGCGGACTGCGTTGCTTGCTACCAGCTGGGCGGCTTGGGCGACTGGCATGCCCAGGACGCGTACGGCGGTTGCCAGCGCGTCCGCGAGGAAGTGGACCGAGCCGGCGAGCGTCTCGGTGCCGCGCAGGGTGGCGACCCCGGCGCGGACCTGGACGTGGCGGTCGGCGAACGAGTACTCGCCGTCGCCGAGACCGGTCGCCGCCATTGCGTCGGTGACGAGGATCGTGCGGTCGGGACCGGCGGTACGGGTCGCGACGGTCAGCGCCTCCGGGGACAGGTGGATGCCGTCGGCAATCAGTTCGCAGGCGATGCGATCGTCGGTCAGCGCGGCGCCGACCGGCCCGGGTCGGCGGTGGGTCATCGCGGGCATCGCGTTGAACAGATGGGTCGCGGTCCGCGCACCGGCGTCGAACGCACGGCGCGTCCAGGTCCCGTCGTCATCGGTATGCCCGACGGCGAACGTGATCTCGTCCCGATGCCGCTCGATCAGCTCGATCGCACCGGGAAGCTCCGGCGCGATCGTCATCGTCATCGCGCGTCCGCCGGCCGCGCCGATCAGCTCGTCGAAGACCCTCTCGTCGGGTGTGAGCAGCGCATCCGCCGTCTGCGCCCCACGCCGCCGATGCGACAGGAACGGGCCCTCGAAGTGAATCCCACGGATGTTCGGCGCGGCCGCTTCCGTGATCGCCTCCGCGGCCCGAACCATCCGATCCAGTCGCATAGTCGCGACCGACGCAACCAAGCTGGTCGTCCCCTGCACCAAATGACTACGAGCAGCCCGAAGCACATCCTCGGGCTCACCCGAGTACAACGCCGCCCCACCCCCGCCATGACAATGCGTATCAACAAACCCCGGCAACAACCACCTCCCCCCAACATCAACCACCGCAGGGCCGTCACCCGCTGGCGCCGGACCGTCAGCTGTTCCCGGACCTAGGGCGACTATTCGGCCGTCCTCGACCTGCAGCCAACCGTGGACCGGCTCCGGCGTGCACAGGTGTGCATTCAGGAAGGTGATCACGGTGCGAGTAGCCGTCGGGCGGCTGCCTGCGAGCAGACTCGGGCGCTGCCGAAGGTCTGGACCCAGCCGGCGAAGCCTGTGTAGTCGACGCCGGGGACGCCCATGTCGACGACGATCATGTCGGGGTGCTGGGTCTGCAGTTCGCCGATCAGCTTCTCCTGCCAGTCGAAGCGATGAGCGCCGCGAACCACCAGGATCACCTGACTGTCGGCGCCGTACTCCGACCGGAACTCACCAACACCGGCCCGCGCCATCCCCGGCCCGTTGTACGTCTCCCCCGACAGCCCGATGCTCTCGACAACCTTCCCGGCGTCGCGCAGCAACTGCTCCACGCCCCACCCAGAAGACCCGGCAGCGGGGGAGTGCGTCGGCTCGAGCCGGATGATCAGTACGGCGTCACTCCGCACCCGCGGATCCCCATGCGTCACGACAACCTGCTCGGCCAGCCGAGCGCCCAGCTCGTCGTCCCGCTCCGCCACGTCCGCCTTCGGCCGCGTCCCGAGTCGAGCAAGCCGCTCGTTCGCGCTCTCCAACCGTTCCAACGGCAACCGCCCGCTCTCAACCGCGTCAACTAGCGCCGCTGCCGCCACATCCACGTCGTCCAGGAACGCCCACGACCCCAGACACAGCGCATCGGCCCCAGCCTCGATCGCTCGTACGGCGGCTTCCGGCAGCGGCGCCACATCCGCGATCCCGTACATCTCGAGCGCGTCGGTGATCACCACTCCGTCGTACCCGAGCTCGCCGCGCAGGATGTCGGTCAACAGCACCTTGCTGATCGTTGCCGGTACGTCGTCCACCTGCGGCACCAGGTCGTGCGACACCATGATGCTGTCGACGCCGGCCTCGATCGCCGCCCGGAACGGATCGAGGTAGCTCGCCAGCAACTCCTCCCGCGAAACGTCGACCAGCGGCGTCGCCAGGTGAGCGTCGGTCCCGCTCATGCCATGCCCCGGGTAATGCTTGGCGCACGCACTGACCCCCGCGGCCTGCAGCCCCGAAACCCAAGCGGCCGTGTGCCGGCTGACCAGCTCACGGTCGCCGCCGAAGCAGCGGATCCCGTTCGGGCTCAGCGGATTGACCGCCGTGTCGACCGCCGGCGCCAGATCCCAGTCGATTCCGGCCTCGACCAGCGAAAGCCCGATCTGGTACGCCGCCTGCCGGGTCAGCTCGACATCGTCCAGCTCGCCCAACGCGCGGTTGCCGGGCATCGAGAAGCCACCGAGATCCGCCAGCCGACTGACATCGCCGCCCTCTTCGTCGATCGACAGCAGCACGTGGTCGCGCAGGCCGTGCAGCTGCGCCGCGAGATCCTGGAACTGCGGCCCGTCGACGGTGTCCCGGCCGAAGATCACGAACCCGCCGAGGCCGGCCTCGATCCGCGACGGAACCCAGTTCGGGACCGAGGGCCGGCCGAGCGCCGGGAACAGCACACCATGGGCGAGCCGGTTGAGCTCTGCGTTCACAACATCCTCCAGGGGAAATCAGCCTTTGACCGCGCCGGCCGTCATCCCGCCGACCAGCCGGCGCTGGATCAGCAGGAAGACGATCAGCACCGGGAGCGAGAAGATCGCCGACGCCGCGATCGTGGCGCCGTTGTCGATACCGTCGGACGTCTGGAACGAGACCAGCCAGACCGGCAGCGTGTAGTTGTTCTGGGACTTCAGGAACACGTAGGCGAACAGGTAGTCGTCCCACGCGCTGATGAAGGCAAAGATCGAGGTCGCCACGATGCCCGGCGCGAGCAGCGGGAGCTGGATGTGCCAGAACGCGCCGAACCGGCCGCAGCCGTCGACCATCGCGGCCTCCTCCAGTTCCAGCGGGATCCCGGCGACGAAGCCGCGCAGCGTCCAGATCGTGAAGGGCAGGACGAACGTCATGTAGGTGATGATCAGTCCGGGCACGAAGTCGATCGCGCCGACCGACCGCAGCATCAGGTAGAGCGGGATGACCATCGCCGAGCCGGGCACCATCTGCACCAGCACCAGCCCGACGAGGAACGCCCGCCGGCCGATGAACCGGAACCGCGCGAGCGCGATCGAGGCGCCCAGGGCAACGACCAGCGCGATCAGCACGGTCGACACCGAGACCAGCAAGGAGTTGCGCACGTAGTGCAGGAACGGCCCGTGCGTGAGCGCCGTACGGAAGTTGTCGAGGCTCAGCGGCCACGGGACGAACTCGGGGGTCGCGGACAGGATCTTGCCGGGCTGCTTCAGCGCCGTCGCGAACATCCAGTAGACCGGGAAGATCACCACCAGCGAGACGAGTACGGCGAT
This sequence comes from Kribbella pratensis, assembly GCF_004365355.1. Classification (GTDB taxonomy): domain Bacteria; phylum Actinomycetota; class Actinomycetes; order Propionibacteriales; family Kribbellaceae; genus Kribbella. The sequence continues at coordinate 337,028 of NZ_SODP01000005.1, forward strand.
GGCGTTGGGGACGGCCCGTTTCCTTCTCATGCGGCTCATACGACAGCCTCGTCCTGGGCGAACAACCGCCGTACGTAGAGCACGGACAGTACGGCGAGCAGCAGCACCGTGATGATCGCGATCGCCGCGCCGCCGCTGTAGTCGTTGCGGGTGAAGGCCTCGAGATACGAGTAGACCCCGAGCGTCGTCGTGCCGCCGTCGGGACCGCCCTGCGTCAGCACCCAGATCGGCGTGAACGAGTTGACCGACCAGATCACCTCGAGCAGGACGAGTACGGCGAGCACCGGCGCGAGGATCGGCATCGTGACGTGCCGGGCCACGTTCCATCGCCCGGCGCCGTCCAGCGCGGCCGCTTCGTACAGGTCACCGGGGATCTGGCCCATCGCGGCGTACAGCGTGAGCGCCACGAACGGCAGACCCTTCCAGACGATCAGCGCGATGATCAGCGCCAACGCCTGACTCGGCGACGAGAACCAGTCGTGTGCCGAGAAGTCGCCGAACACCTTGAGCTGCGTGATCACCCAGTTCAGTACGCCGTACTGCGGCTCGAACAGCCACCGCCAGATCATCGTGGCCGACACCATCGGCATCGCCCAGACCAGCACCAGGCAGACCGACAGCATCACCCGCGCCCACGCCGACACCTGCATCAGCAGGGAGGCCAGCAGGAAGCCGATCACCATCAGGCCGCCCACGCAGGCGACGCTGACGAGCAGGGTGCGCAGCAGCGTGAACCAGAAGTCGCTGTCGCCGAGCACCCGGGTGAAGTTCTCGAGCCCGACGAACGGCGCCTCGCCGGTGAACAGCGACCGCGGCCCGAAGTCCTGCAGCGACAGCCAGACCAGCCGCACGATCGGATAGCCGAGCACGGCCGCGAACGCGATCAGCGCAGGCCCGATCAGGCCGTACGGCGTGAACCGTGCCAGCCGATTCCCGCGCACCGCCCGAGCTGTGCGATCTGGGCGCGGTGGCGTTACCGGCGTTGTCTGGGGCGCCTGGGTCAGCGAGGTCATCGGCCGTCAGCGCTGTCCGGACTGGGCGTTGAACGCCTCGGTCGCGTGTTTGTCGTAGTCCTTCGCAGCAGCGGCGATGTCCGCGCCCTTGGCGATCTTCGAGAAGAACTGCTCGTTGTAGCTCTCGGTCTCGAGCGTCGCCTCGCCCGGCGTGGACGGCAGCGCCTGGCTGACCGTGGCTGCCTGCGCGCCGAGCTTCAGCACCTCAGGCACGTTGCCCGTCGGCAGGAACGCGGCGACCACCGGGAGTTGGTGGATCGTCCGGGTCATCGTCTGCTGGAACGCTTTACCGGTGATGATCTTCAGCCAGTCGACGGCCATGTCCTTGTTCGGGCTGTTCTGGGCGATACCGATCGTCGAGCCGGCCACGATCACCGGCAGTGGCTTGCCCGGCTCGTAGCCCGGCATGATGAAGTACCCGGCGTCGGCGGCGACCTTGGCGTTCTTCTCGGCGACCGCGCCCGGTTCCCACGCCTTGACGTAGATCATCGCGGCCTTCTGGTCGGCGAAGATCTGGTCCTGGTCGGGGCTGTCGGTGTTGGCGCCGATCGAGGACGGCGTCGAGCAGCCGTTCTGGAACTTCTTCCACTCTGCCAGGCCGGCCTGGTTCTCCGCGCTGCTCATCTGCGCGGTCCATTTGTTGTCCGTGTCGGTGGCGATCGTGCCGCCCTTGCCGAACAGGAACGGCATCCCGGCGAACCAGTACTGGCCGGGCATGTAGAACGCGGAGAAGTTCGGCGTCGAGGTGTGCGCCTTGGCGAGCTTCCCGCAGTCCGCGATCAGGTCGTCGACGGTCGCCGGCGGTTTGTCGATCCCCGCGGCGGCGAACATCTTCTTGCTGTACATGACGACTTTCGTTCCGCCGTACAGGGGAGTGGCGTAGAGCTTGTCCTGGTACGTCGACGGTCCGGCCAGGCCGGCGAGCCACTGGCCGGACGACTCGAACTCGCCCTTCTTGTCGGTCAGGTCGGCCAGCGCGCCGGAGGCGGTCAGCAGTGGCGTCTGGGTGTTACCCATCTCGACGATGTCGGGCGGGTTGTCGGAGGCAAGCGCTGTGGTCAGCTTGGTGACGATGTTGTCCCACTGCTGCACCTCGACGGTCACCTTCACGTCGGGGTGCTTCTCGTTGAACTGCTTGGTGACGTCGCCGATGATCTTGTTGTCACCGGGACCGCCGGTCATCATCCAGACCGTCAGTTTGTTCGTCGGCGCGGCCTTGCTCGGGCCGGAACCGCCACAGGCGGCCAGGCTGAGCGATAGCGCTGCGAGCAGAGCCAAGGTCTTCCAGGGCTTCATGCCAGTTCCCCTAGTCTGATGGGAGGACAGCTTGGGAGGGGTCGACGGCGCAGCTGTCCAGCTGGGCCACGACACCGGGGGCGGAGGTGGTGATCGAGGCGACCTGGTGGCGGGCCACCCCGATCGCGGTGTAGTAGCCACTCAGGGCGGCGGCCATCGCACCGAGCAGGCCGCCTGACTCCCCGAGCACAGACCGGCGCAGATCGCTCTGTACGCCGACCGTCTCGTACGTCTCGGCGCTCACCGACTCCAGCACGGAGTCGCTGAACGCACCGGAGAAGCCGCCGGTGAAGACGACCGTGCTCGGCTCGTAGGCCAGGGCAACGATCGACACCAGGTGCAGCAGCGCCTCGTGGATCTCGTCGACGAGCCCGCCGAACCGGTCGGCTTCGGCGAAGACCTCGTCGGCCTTCCTGAGTCGGTGACCGGCTTCCTGCGCGAGAGCGAGCAAGCCGGCACCGGACAGCAGGTCACGGAGCCGTTCCTTGCGGCCCGGCAGTCGCAGCCGGCCGAACTCGCCGAGCAGACCCTCGGGTCCCGCGAGCACCTGCCGGTTGAACGCGACCGCCGAACCGAGACCAGTGCCCAGGCTGAGCAGGACGACGGTCTCGTCCCGGGGCAACTCGCCGTAGTGCAGCTCACCCAGCAATGCCAGGTTCGAATCGTTGTCGATGATCGTCGGTACGCCGAGCTCCGCGGCGACCGTTTCGACGAACGTGGTGCCGAGGATCTGTGGCAGGTTGAACGCGCCGACCACGCGATCCTTGGTGGAGGCAACGACACCGGGCAGTCCGATCGCCACCGACGTGAGCGGTACGCCGTCGCCGTACCGCTCGACCAGTCCGAGCACCCGCGTCGCGATCCAGGACGCCAGCTCGGCGGCGCCCAGGTCCCGCGGTGTCTCGTCGCGGCAGCGGATGATCGCCGTACCGATGCCGTCGGCGATCACCATCCGGCAGTAGGTGCCGCCGAGGTCGATCCCGCAGACCAGCCCGGACTGCGGGTTGAAGCCGAGCGCGGCTCCGGGGCGGCCGGGGCCGTCGCGGACGATCTTGTGCTGCTCGAGGGCCAGCCCGTCGGCCAGCAGGTCGTCGACGATCCGGGCCACCGTGGCCCAGCTGAGTCCGGTCTGCTGCACCAGTTGGCGCCGGTCGATCCCGGCGCCGGACAGCAGCGCGGCGATGACCGCCCCGCGGTTCGCCGTCCGGGTGCCGACGCTGCCTCGTTCGAGCTTCGCCATTTATTCTCACGGTGAATAGAATTGGTTGAGACTGAGACGCTAGTCCGGTCCGGCAGGCCCTGTCCAGGGATTGCGAAAACTTCTCCGTCTGTCGTTGGAGCTGCCAATGACAGCTCGAACTGATCAGTCTGGACTGATGAGTTATGGTGGCCGGCATGGAGATCTCAGCGTCCGCGGTCCGCGCGGCGAGCGAGGTGCGAGTGGTCTTCGGCCGGGTCAAACGGCGCCTGAAGGCACTGGCAGACACCGACGATCTGACGCCGTCGCAGTCCTCGGTGCTGAGCCGGCTCGACAAGGACGGACCGGCGTCGGCGAGCGAGCTGGCCACGGCGGAGCGGATCCGGCCGCAGTCGATGGCGGCGATCCTGGCCGCGCTGCGGCAGGCCGATCTGATCCAGCGGCACCCCGATCCGCAGGACGGTCGCCGGCAGGTGGTGTCGCTGACGTCGGCCGGTCGCCATCGCCTGCAGGGGGATCGCAAGGTTCGGCAGGAGTGGCTCGCGCAGGCGCTGCAGGACCACTGCACCGAGGCCGAGCGGCAGAAGATCATCACCGCGCTGGCCCTGCTCGATCGCGCCATCGAGGCGGCCCGGTGACACGCCCGTTGACTGGCCCGGTGACTGGCCGGGTGACCAGCCCGGTGACGAGCCCGGTGACTGGCCCAGCGACCAGCCCAGCGACCAGCCCAGCGACCAGCCCAGCGACCAGCCCAGCGACCAGCCCAGCGACGGGCCCGGTGGCTGCGTTGTGACGGGGGAGTCGTCGAGGTTCGACCGGCGCCTGATCGCGCCGATGTTCGTGGGTTCGGTGCTGAACCCGATCAACTCGTCGATGCTGGCGGTGGCGCTGATCCCGATCGGCGCGGCGTTCGGCGTACCGCCGTCGCAGACCGCGTGGCTCGTCACCGGGTTGTACATCGCGACCGCGGTCGGCCAGCCGGTGATGGGCCGACTGGTCGACCTGTTCGGTCCGCGGCCGCTCTACCTGATCGCGACCTCCCTGGTCGGAGTAGCCGGTTTGCTCGGCGCGCTGGCCCCGAACCTCGGCGTACTCGTCGGCTCCCGGGTTCTCCTCGGCCTCGGTACATCGGCGGCGTACCCGGCCGCGATGTCCTTGATCCGCAGCGAGGCCGACCGCACCGGCATGGACACGCCCGCCGTCATCCTGAGCAGCCTGTCGGTCGCGAACCAGGTGATCGCGGTGATCGGCCCGACGCTCGGCGGCCTGTTGATCGGGCTCGGCGGCTGGCATCTGATCTTCACGATCAACGTCCCCCTGTCGGTGATCTGTGTGGTGCTCGGCGCGCTGTGGTTGCCGCGCCGGGCGCGGTCGCGCGGCGCCGAGGGGCTGGACTATGCGGGGATCGCGTTGTTCACCACGACGTTGGTCTCGCTGATGTTGTTCCTGATGCAGCCGCGGCTCTCGCGGTGGTACGTACTGGTGCTCGCACTGGTCCTGGGGGTGTCGTTCGTGATCACGCAGTTGCGCGTCGTCGCGCCGTTCATCGATCTGCGAGTGCTGGGCGGCAACCGTCCGCTGATCTTCACGTACGCGCGCCAGGTGCTCGCGTACGTCGGCGCGTACTCGTTCCTCTACGGCTTCACGCAATGGCTGGAGGAGGCCCGCGGGCTCAGTGCTTCCTCCGCTGGTCTGCTTCTTCTACCACTGTCCCTTGCGGCGGTCCTGGTCACGCTGCTCACCGGCCGGCGGGCAGCGATCCGCGGCAAACTCGTTGCTGGAAGCATCTGTCTCGTGGCGGCCGCGGCCGCGCAGTTGTTCATCGGTCCGAGTACGTCGATCTGGGTCCTGGCTGTCGTCGGCGTCATCGCCGGCATCCCGCAGGGCCTGAACAACCTCGCCAACCAGACCGCCCTCTACCAGCAGGCCGACCCCGCCCGGATCGGCTCGTCCGCCGGCCTGCTGCGGACCTGCGTGTACGTCGGCGCGCTCATCTCCGCCGCGGCCAACGCCCACTTCTTCCAGCACGGCGCAACGACGACCGGACTGCACGACATGGCGATCTTTCTGCTCGCCGTCGCCGCGCTGCTCGTGCTGGTGACGTTCGCGAAACTCCCCGAATAGAGAGGCTCCATCCCGTGTCAGTCACCACCCTCGACCCGAAAACCGCGCTGGTCGTCATCGATCTGCAGAACGGCGTCGCCGCGCTCCCGGGCAAGCCGCACAGCACCGCGGACGTGATCGGCAAGACGGTCGAACTCGCCGATGCGTTCCGCAAGCACGATCTCCCGGTGGTCCTGGTCCGGGTCAGCTTCGCGGCCGATGGCGCCGACCGGCTGACCGGCCGGACCGAGCAGCCTGCCCGGTCGGGTGGCGGTACGCCGCCCGCCGGCGCGGATCAGATCGTCGACCAATTGGCCGGCCATCCCGAAGACATCGTTGTGACCAAGCGCAACTGGGGTGCGTTCCACGGCACCGACCTCGACGTACAGCTCCGCCGCCGGGGCATCACGCAGATCGTGCTGACCGGCGTCGCCACCAGCATCGGCGTCGAGTCGACCGCCCGAGCGGCGTACGAACACGGCTACAACGTCACGCTCGCCACCGACGCGATGACCGACCTCGCAGCCGAGTCCCACGACCACTCCCTGACCCGCATCTTCCCCCGCCTCGGCGAGTCCGGCACCACTGCGGAGATCATCAGTCTGCTCGGCGCCTGAAGACCTGACCGACGCGAACAACCCCGCAGTGGCCGATCTCCTCGGATCGCTGGTTGTCGAGGGGTGTCACGGCTAGCATCGCCAGCATTCGAGTCTGAAGAGGGGGAACTATGTCGCTGACTGATCGCGAGCAGTCGGAAGTCGAGCAGGCAAACACGTCCGGCAAGCAACCCGTGGCGTTCATCCACGGTTTGTGGCTGTTGTCCAGCAGTTGGGACCGCTGGCGGCGGCTGTTCGAGGAGAACGGCTACAGCACGATCGCCCCCGGTTGGCCGGACGACCCGGAGACGGTGGCGGAGGCGCGGGAGCACCCCGAGGTGTTCGCGCACAAGATGGTGCAGGCAGTCACCGACCACTACCTCGAAGCGATCCGCGGACTGGACCGCAAGCCGGCCGTCGTCGGGCATTCGTTCGGTGGGCTGATCGCGCAGAAGATCGCGGGTGAGGGCGCGTCCGCGGTGACCGTCGCGATCGATCCGGCGCCGGGGCGCGGCGTGCTGCCGCTTCCGGTGTCGGCGTTGAAGTCCGGTTCGCCGGTGCTGGGCAACCCGGCGAACGCGCGGCGCTCGGTCACGCTGACCTTCGACGAGTTCAAGTACGGCTGGGCGAACAACCTCGACGAGGACGAGGCCCGGCAGTTGTACGACGAGTTCCACGTCGCGGCGTCCGGCGTACCGATCTTCCAGGCGGCGGTGGCGAACCTCAACCCGTTCAGCGAGACGAAGGTCGAGTACAAGGCGGAGGACCGCGGGCCGATCCTGCTGGTGTCCGGCGAGAAGGACCACACGGTCCCGCATGCGATCACGCACGCGGCGTACAAGCAGCACACGAAGAACTCCGGCATCACCGAGTTCGTCGAGATTCCCGGGCGCGGGCACTCGCTGGTCATCGACCACGGGTGGGAAGAGGTGGCCCGGACCGCGCTCGACTTCGTCGGCAAATACGCTCCTGCCTGACCGCCCGGTGACGAGCTGAACGACCGATCAGGCTGGCGAGGGTAAGGAAGGCCCGCGGGGCGGCGAGTAGCTCCGCGGGCCTCCCGATCTGGGGTGATCTCGGGGTCAGTCCCAGCTGAGTCCGCTGGAGGACTGGTACTCGATCACTCGGGTCTCGAAGAAGTTCTTCTCCTTCTTCAGGTCCATCACCTCTGACATCCAGCCGAAGGGGTTCCGCGTTTCACCGAAGATCGGATCGATACCAATCTGTTCTGCACGGCGGTCGGTGATGAAGTGCATGTACTGCTCGCACAGCTCCGCCGTCAGCCCGAGCATCCCGTTCGGCATCGTGGACCGGCCGTACGCGACCTCGAGCTCACACGCCTCGGTCAGCATCTGCCGGACTTCGGCCTGGAACGCGGCCGTCCACAGGTGCGGGTTCTCCTGTTTGATCTGGTTGATGCAGTCGATGCCGAAGTTCAGGTGGATCGACTCGTCGCGCAGGATGTACTGGTACTGCTCGGCGATACCGACCATCTTGTTCCGCCGGCCGAGCGACAGGATCTGCGCGAACCCGGTGTAGAACCACATTCCCTCGAACACGACGTAGAACGCGATCAGGTCGCGCAGGAATGCGGTGTCCGTCTCCGGCGTACCGGTGCGGAAGTCCGGGTCCTCGAGGTGCTGGGTGTACTTCAGCGCCCAGGCATCCTTGTCGGAGATCGACGGCACCTCGCGGTACATGTTGAACAGCTCGCCCTCGTCGAGCCCGAGCGATGTGCAGATGTACTGAAAGGTGTGGGTGTGCACCGCCTCCTCGAATGCCTGGCGCAGCAGATACTGCCGGCACTCGGGGTTGCTCAACTGGCGGTACACGGCGAGCACGATGTTGTTCGCGACCAGCGACTCCGCGGTGGCGAAGAAGCCGAGGTTGCGCTTGAGCATCAGCCGCTCGTCCTCGGTCAGGCCGTCCTTCGCGCCTGGTGCACGCCGCCAGAGCGAGATGTCGGCCTGCATGGACACCTCGGTCGGCATCCAGTGGTTGTTGCACGCGGCAAGGTACTTCTCCCAGGCCCACGTGTACTTCAGCGGCAGCAGTTGGTTGACGTCCGCCCGCGAGTTGATCATCGCCTTGTCGGCGACGTGCACCCGCCCGGCACCGACGTTGATCTCGCTCAGTCCGGTGGTCACTGGCACGCCTCGCAGTCAGGGTCGTCGATGGAGCAGACAGCTCCGGTGGGTTCGGGAAGCGGCACGTCGGCCGGAATCGGCGCCGGCGTCGCGACCGTGACAGCGACCGCGTTCAGCCGTCCGTCGGTGCCCTTCAATGTCGACTTCTCCACGTGGGTTGCTGACTGGGAACGCAGGTAATAAGTCGTCTTGAGGCCATAGCGCCAGGCCGACCGGTACAGCTCGTCGAGCGCGCGACCGCTCGGCTTCGCCATGTAGAGGTTCAGCGACTGTGCCTGGTCGATCCACTTCTGCCGCCGCGACGCTGCCTTGACAAGCCACTGCGGGTCGATCTCGAACGCGGTCGCATACAACTCCCGCACATCCTCCGGGATCCGCTCGATACCGGCCAGCACGCCGTCGTGGTACTTCAGGTCCGACACCATCACCTGGTCCCACAGCCCGCGCGCCTTCAGGTCGGCGACCAGGTACGGATTGGCGACGGTGAATTCACCGGACATGTTCGACTTCACGAACAGGTTGCTGTACGTCGGCTCGATCGACTGGCTCACGCCGCAGATGTTGGAGATCGTCGCGGTGGGCGCGATCGCCATCACGTTCGAGTTCCGCATGCCGTCGCGCAGCACCTTCGCACGCAGTACGTCCCAGTCCAGCCGCTGGGTCTCGTCGACGATCACGTCGCCACCGCGGGCTGACGTCAGCAGTTCGAGCGAGTCGATCGGCAGGATCCCCTTGCTCCACAGTGATCCGTCGTACGACGAGTACCGCCCGCGCTCCGCAGCGAGATCGCTCGACGCCTCGATCGCGTGGTAGCTGATCTGCTCCATCGAACTGTCGGCGAACTCGACCGCGGCCTCGGACGAGTACGGGATCCGCAGCGCGAACAGCGCGTCCGCGAAACCCATCAGCCCGAGGCCGACCGGACGGTGGCGCTGGTTTGCCCGCTCCGACTCCGGGGTCGTGTAGAAGTTCACGTCGATGACGTTGTCGAGCATCCGGACCGCGGTCTTCACCGTGTCGCGGAGCAGGTCGGCATCGAGACCGTCCTCGGTCAGGTGGGCGACCAGGTTGACTGATCCCAGGTTGCACACCGCGGTCTCCTCGACCGTGGTGTTGAGGGTGATCTCGGTGCACAGGTTCGACGAGTGGACCACACCGTCGTGCTGCTGCGGCGAGCGCAGGTTGCAGGCGTCCTTGAACGTGATCCACGGATGCCCGGTCTCGAACAGCACCGTCAGCATCCGCCGCCACAGGTCGACGGCCTTGACCCGCTTGAACACGCGAATCTCACCACGATCCGCCGCGGCCTCGTACGCGACGTACGCCTCGGCGAACGCCGTCCCGTACAGATCGTGCAGCTCGGTGACCTCGTCGGGTGAGAACAATGTCCACTCGCCACCGGCCTCGACCCGCTGCAAGAACAGGTCCGGCACCCAGTTCGCGGTGTTCATGTCATGCGTACGCCGCCGCTCGTCCCCGGTGTTCTTCCGCAGATCGAGGAACTCCTCGATATCGATGTGCCAGGTCTCCAAATACGCACAGACCGCGCCCTTACGTTTTCCGCCTTGATTCACGGCTACGGCGGTGTCGTTGGCGATCTTCAGGAACGGGACGACGCCCTGGGACTCGCCGTTGGTGCCGCGGATCTTGGCGCCGATGCCGCGGACCGGGGTCCAGTCGTTGCCGAGGCCGCCGGAGTACTTCGCGAGCAGCGCGTTGTTGCGGATGCCGCTGAAGATGCCGGCCAGATCGTCCTCGACCGTGGTCAGGAAGCAGGACGAGAGCTGCGGCCGGGTCGTGCCGGAGTTGAACAGCGTCGGCGTCGACGACATGAACCGGAACGAGCTGAGCAGCTCGTAGAACTGGATCGCCCGCGCTTCCCGGTCATCCTCGCGGATCGCCATCCCCATCGCGACCCGGAGGAAGAAGGCCTGCGGCAACTCGAACCGAACCTTGTCGATGTGCAGGAGATACCGGTCGTACAGCGTCTGCAGGCTGAGGAACGTGAAGTCGAGATCGGCCTCGGGCTTGATCGCCGCAGCGAGCCGCTCGAGGTCGAAGGTGCCGAGCTCGGGGTCGAGCAGGCCGGCCTCGATCCCGGTCCGGATGTACTGCGGGAAGTAGGCCGGGTACGCCTCGGCCATCTCGGCCTGGCTGGCCTGCCGCGGCTCGCCGTGGACACGCCCCAGCGCCTCGCGCCGGATCTGGTCCAGCAGCAGCCGGGACGCGGCGAAGCTGTACTGCGGCTCGGTCTCGACGAAGCCGCGCGCCGCCATCACCAGCGCCAGCTCGACCTCGTGCTGCGCGATGCCGTCGTAGCAGGCGCCGAGGGTTTCATCGAGGATCAGCTCGGGATCGACCGCGTCGAGCCCCGCTGCCGCCTCCGCGACGATCACCCGCAGCCGGTCGACGTCGAGCGGAGACCGGCTGCCGTCGGCCGCGCGGACGGTCAGCGTCGGCTTCTCGGTGATGCCGGCCGCGTCGGCAGGCGTGCGTGCCTTGGTCCGCTCCTCGCGGTACAGCACGTAGGCGCGGGCGACCTGGTGCTCGCCGGCGCGCATCAGCGCCAGCTCGACCTGGTCCTGGATGTCCTCGACGTGCACGGTGCGCCGCGCTCTGTGATGGCGGTCGCGGCTGGTCAGCGCGCCGACGACCCGGCCGGTCAGGTCGGTCACCAGGTCGCGGACCCGGTGGGTGGCGCCGGCGTCGGCGCCCTCGACCGCGAGGAAAGCCTTCGTCACGGCGACGGAGATCTTGGTGGCGTCGAACGGCGTGCTGCTGCCGTCGCGACGGATGACGGTGAGCTCGATCGGCTGATCCGCCGCGATCCCCGAGGTCGGGGATGCGGACGAAGCCGTTGAGGAAGCAAGGGTCACAGGTGTGCTCTCCACAAGAGTTCGGAAGCCTGGTACCACGCGAGCAGGCGCACGACGGGACCGGCAGCACCGGCCGGGATCACTGCCGTCACGCCCTGCGACCCACCCGCGAGGTCTCGGACCGCACGCACCGGCGGTGCATGCGCCGGTGGCAGGTATCCGGACTCGTGGACGCCTCGAGACAGCGCGTCCGCTCACCGTTGCGGGGCAGCTCCGGATTCGCACCGGATTCCCCTGTTGCCTCGAAGTGGCCCACATCTTGTGGTGCCGACCACTCCGAACCACCAGCAGTAGTGATGCTAGGTGGAGCGATCTACATCTTGTGGTAGCGCCACGCCGCGTGTCGCACATGTTGTGGTCCTCACGCCGCGACCGCGTAGAGATCCTGGAGCGTCATGATCTCCGAGCCGTGGTGGATCAGCTCGCGATTCAGCCGCAGCACGACATGACCGAAGGGCTCGCCGGCGTCCAGTTCGTTGGCCTGACTCAGTCCGACCGTCATCACCTCGTCCTCGTCCAGTGCGGCGATCGCGTCGCGCCAGGCTTCGACCCAGTAGGTCAGCCAGGCGACCGCGTCGCGCGCGTTGCCGTGCAGGTTGATGTCGGCGCGACCCTGCTGACTCGCTCCGAACGTCCACTCCCACCGCTCGAAGAAGGTCTCGGTGAGATGAGCGATCAGCCAGGCGATCGTGCGCGGTCCGCGGTGATCCGGCTCGTCGGGCCACTGCGCCACCCACTCGCCGGACCCGAGTGATCGGAAGTGGCCGGCGTAGTGCCGCCGGACGACGGTGAGCGCCTCGCTGCTCGGTCGCCAGAAGTACTGCTCGTCGGTCAACTGCGCGAGTCGCCCGGACAGCACCATCCAGCTGAAGCCGAGCTGGCCGCGCACCATGGCCATCGCCGATGGCTTGTGCAGGATGTCCCAGTCGAACGCCTCCGACATCGCTTCTCCCCTGTACGATCGAACATATGTTCGAATTCTTGCTCGCCGGGGAGACGAAAGTCAATTCACTGGTGTGTCGGTTCTGGCCGCGAGGGAACGGGTCTGCTAGGCGGCTCGATCCGGGTGTCGGCGGCCGGACTGGCGAAGCGGCGTTCGAGCAGCGTGAAGGCGTCGATGAGCTCGGGCGCCTCGTAGACGCGGTTGCGCCGGCCATCGGTGACCTCGCGCAGGATGCGCGCCTCGACCAGGCGGGCGAGCCCTTGGTTGGCGGCCTGCTGCGAGCGGTCGATGAGCTGCGCCGCGGCGGCGAGCGTGAGGACCGGCGCCGCAGGCAGTGCGTCGATCAGCAGGTCCGTCGCGGAGCCTGCCCGGACCGGCGCCGCACGTTCCCGCCAGGCGGCCTTGAGGTCGACGGCGGCCTGCTCGAAACGCGCGGCTTCGGCGGTCGCATGGGTGCAGGCCAGCGCGAACATCCGCAGCCACGGATTCGCGGCAGCGCGTGCCTTCGGCGTCGTCGCGCGTCCGACGTACCGGAAGGCGGTCAGGGCGTCGACGTACTCCGTGGCGTGGGTGGCGAGCGAGAGCGAGACCGGCGGGACAGTTCGCGTGACCAGGCCCTCGGCGCGCAGGATCAGGTGGATCAGCGCGCGCCCGGTCCGGCCGTTGCCGTCGGCAAACGGGTGGATGGTTTCGAACTGGGCGTGCGCGATCGCGGCCTTCGCGAGCACGGGCAGCCGCGACTCGCGGACGAAGGTGATCAGGTCTTCGAGCAGTTCGGGGATCAGTTGCGCCGGCGGTGGGACGTAGTAGGCCTCGGCGGGGGAGCGGCCGCCGATCCAGTTCTGCAGGTAGCGGAGCTCGCCCGCGTACTCCGAGTGCGGCGACTGCGCCATCAGCCGCCGGTGCGCCTCGAGCAGATGCTCGACCTCGAGCTTGTCGCCGGCCTGTACGGACTCGGTCACCCAGGTCATCGCATCGACCGCGCCGAGCACTTCCTCGGCCGTCACATCGCGCGTCCGCTCCCGCAGTACGTCGGCCTTCAGCAGCCGTCGCGCTCCGACGACGAGCCCTTCGATGTGCGACGACCCGACCGCCTCGGCCCGCAGCAGCAGCCGAGCAAGCGCCTCGCTGTTCGTCAGCACCGCCGCGGTCGCATCGAGCCGCGCCAGATCGCCCGCGGCGTCCTCGAGCACCGCGAGTACGTCGTCGCTCAGGTCGAACTCACGCCCGACCAGCGGATCGGGGAAGTACAGCTCGTACGACCCGCCGAGCCGCTCTGCCCGCGTGAACCCGTCGGGGTGCCCGGGCCACCGGTGTAACTCCACCCGCGCCATGTCCTTATTCAACCTTATCCACAAACCTTGAACAAGACCTGTGGATGTGAGCGTAGCCGCGGTGGGCCTAGCTGTGGACCACAGGTGGACTTCCTGTGGACCCAGCTATGGGGAGACTGCTCGTTGTGACTCTCGACGCGCAGACGCAGGAGATGGTGGCCGCCAACGAAGCCGACTGGGACGCGCGGGCACCGCTGCACGCGGCCAGCGCCTTCTACGACCGGCCCGCGGAGTTCTGGTTCGCCGACTACGAGTGGGAGGATCTCGGGCCGCTCGAGGGTCGCGACGTACTGCATCTGCAGTGTCATCTGGGCACCGAGACGATCGCGTTCGCGCGCCGGGGTGCGCGGACCAGCGGGCTCGACCTGTCCGCGGAGTCTTTGGAGGCCGCTCGACGGATCGCCGACGAGGCGGGCGTCGAGGTCGACTACGTACACGCGAACGTCTACGACGCGGTCGATGCGGTCCACGGCCGGCAGTTCGACGTCGTCTACACCGGCAAGGGCGCGCTGTGTTACCTGCCTGAGCTGAACGAATGGGCCGAAGTGGTCCACGACCTTCTCAAACCCGGTGGTGCTCTCTATATCGTCGAGTTCCACCCGCTGCTGAACTCACTCCGGGAGGTCTCCCGTCCCGGTGAGTCCGACGAGCTGGTCCTCCGCGCCGACTACCTCGAAGGCCGCGGCCCCATCGCGCACGACTCCACCGTCACCTACACCGGCGACGAGGTCCCGGGTCGCCAGACCAGCTACGAATGGCGCCACGGCCTCGGCGAAATCACGACCGCGCTCGCCGGCGCCGGCTTCCACATCACGAGCTTGCGCGAGTCCGAAGTACTCCCGTGGCCGCGCTGGTCGAAGATGGAGCAGACACCCGGAGGCTGGTGGCGCCTGCCGGACGACGCCCCGCGCATCCCGCTTCTGTTCGCCCTGAAGGCGACCAGGGTCAGCGCTTCTTAGGGCCGCGGAAGGCGACGAAGATCAGGGCCACGCCGAAGGCGGCGACGATCGGGCCGATCGTCGCCCAGACGGTGCTGCCGGTCATCGAGCTGCCCTTGACGTAGCCGAGGCCCTGCAGGGTCCAGACGCCGCCGATCGCGATGAGCAGTGCGGCGATGGCGGTGGCGACGATCTTTCCCATGGGGCGAGGTTAGCCGAGGAGCGCGTCGCAAAGAGTCACGAGTTGGCGGCGAAGCGGGCGGGCACGATCGGCGAAGGTCCGCTGGGCTGCTGTGTACTCGGCTTTACCCTCGGGCGTCTCGATGCGGACCGGCGCGTAGCCGAGCGGAGCCAGGTCGTACGGCGACGCCTGCATGTCAAGCGTGCGGATATCGCGGGCGAGCTCGAAGCAGTCGAGCAGCAAGGAGCTCGGCGTGAAGGGCATGAGCTTGGCTGCCCATTTGTAGAGGTCCATGTTGGCGTGCAGACAGCCGCCCTGTTCCAGCGTCGGCTGGGATTCGCGCGTCGGCTGCAACACGTTGAGGGGTCGCGCGGACGCCGTGAAGAAGCGGAAGGCGTCGAAGTGCGAGCAGGCGACCTTGTGCGACTCGACGACCCGATCGGTGCCCTCGGCCCCTAACCGCAGCGGCCACTTCTCATGCCGTACGTCGGAGGTCCGGTAGACCATCGCCCACTCGTGCAGGCCGAAACAGCCGAACTGCGGTTGCCGGTCCAGCGTCGACGCGAGCAGGCGGCGGATCCACGTGATGTTGTCCGCACGACGTGTGATCTCCGCGGGGTCGAGAGATGCCGTCCCGTCGACGACGACGTACCCGCGACGATCGGCGTACTCCGGTGCGTCGAGCAATCGCACGCCCGGGCCGGGGTGCCAGATCCGGAGCTGGTTCGGGCGGGTGGAGTAATAGGTGAACAGGAAGTCCTCGACCGGGTGGGACTCGCGCCGCTGACGACGCTCGAGATGTCCGGCCACCAAGGCGTCGACGCGCGCGGCGTGGTCCATCGCGTACGACGACCACTCGGCGAAGGCAAGCGTCGCGGTCATAGGTCGAGCGCGAACGCGTACAGGTCGACGCCCGGGATCGGGGCCCAGTCGCGTTCGGGAAGACGAGTGAAGCCCAGGCGTTCGTAGATCCGGTGCGCTGTGGTCATGTACGTGGCGCTGCTCAGGACTACTCGGCGGAGGCCCGCTTCGCGCGACCGTTCTATACAGCGCTCGGTCAGCGCCGTCCCGATGCCTTGCCCGCGGGCTCTTCCGGCGACGCCGAGCATGCGGAACTCGCCCTCGTCGTCGCGGCCGATCTCCCGGTACACAGAGCCGACCGGGCAATAGGTCACCGTGCCGAGCAGGCCCTCGCCGTCCACCGCGACCCACAGCTCGGCCTTGGCGGCGCGGTCGGCGGCGGCGCGGAGCGTCATCGCATACTGACCGCGGACGAATCCGTCGTGCGAGTACGCCTGCACGGTCAGCTCACCGACGGCGTCGTACTCGGACGGGAGCGCAAGCCGGATAGTCACCAGCTAACTGTCTCATCCCACCCCAACGGTAGGCTCAGGCCGTGCGTATCGCCAGATTCTCTGTGGATGACGAGCCGAAGTACGGCGTGGTCGAGACCGACGACCCCGAAGGACTCGTCGGGACGGTCAACGTTCTGGACTCGGACCCGCTCTACCGGCCGGTGCAGTTCACCGGCGAGCGGTTGCAGCTCGCCGACGTCCGGCTGCTCGCGCCGGTCATTCCGCGGAGCAAGGTGGTCGGCGTCGGCCGCAACTACGCGGCCCACGCCCAGGAGCTCGGCAACGACGTACCCGAGCAGCCGCTGATCTTCCTGAAGCCGAACACCAGCGTGATCGGCCCGCGGGACGGCATCGTCTATCCCGAGCAGACCAGCGACCTGCACTTCGAGGGTGAGCTCGCGATCGTGATCGGCCGGATCTGCCGGGATCTGCCCCGGGAGCGGGCCAACGAGGTGATCTTCGGCTACACCGTCGCCAACGACGTGACCGCGCGCGACCTGCAGAAGACCGACGGGCAGTGGGCCCGCGCCAAGGGGTACGACACGTTCTGCCCGCTCGGCCCGTGGATCAGCACCGAGCTCGACGCCTCCGACCTGCGGGTCAGCACCGAGCTGAACGGCGAGCCCAAGCAGGACGGGCGGACCTCGCAGTTCATCTTCGACATCCCCGAGATGCTGGCCTACATCACCTCCTTCACCACGCTGCTGCCCGGCGACGTGGTGCTCACCGGCACCCCGGCGGGCGTCGGCCCGATGCTGCCCGGTGACGAGGTCTCGGTCAGCGTCGAAGGCATCGGAACTTTGACGAACAAGGTGATCGTCCGTGACTGACGACGTACTCGGAGACCTCGAGCCGAGCAAGGTCCGAGTGCGCTTCCCACCGTCGCCGACGGGCCTGCTGACTGTCGGCAACATCCGCAGTGCGCTGTTCAACTGGGCCTTCGCCCGGCACTACGGCGGCAAGCTGGTGCTCCGGATCGAGGACACCGACACCGCCCGCAACACCGAAGAGGGCTACCAGTACACCTACGACTCGCTGCGCTGGCTCGGCCTCACCTGGGACGAGGGCCCCGGCGCCGGCGGCGACTACGGGCCCTACCTGCAGTCCGAGCGGATGGACGTGTACGCCGACGTCGTCGCGAAGCTGCTTGCCGCCGGCAAGGCGTACCACTGCTACTGCTCGCAGGAGGAGCTCGACCAGCGCCGCGAGGCGGCCCGCACCGCCGGCGAGCACAGCGGGTACGACGGTCACTGCCGCAACCTCACGTCCGAGCAGATTGAGGCGTACGTCGAGGAAGGCCGCCGCCCCGTCGTACGGCTGCGGATGCCCGACCGGCCGATCGTGTTCGACGACCTGGTCCGCGGCGAGATCACGTTCCTCCCGGAGAACCTGGGCGACTACGTCCTGGTCCGCGCCAACGGCTACCCGCTCTACCCGCTGGTGAACCCGGTCGACGACGCGCTGATGGAGATCACCCACGTCCTGCGCGGCGAGGACCTGCTCTCGTCGACGCCGCGGCAGATCGCGCTGTACGAGGCGCTGGCCGAGATCGGGGTCGGCGGCGGCCGGACGCCGCGGTTCGGGCATCTGCCGTTCGTGATGGGCGAGGGCAACAAGAAGCTGTCCAAGCGCGACCCGGGCTCCGGCCTCGGTGAGTACATGCAGCGCGGCTTCCTGCCCGAGGGCCTGCTGAACTACCTGGCGCTGCTCGGCTGGTCGATCGCCGACGACCGCGACGTGTTCACGATGGACGAGATGGTCAAGGCCTTCGACGTCCGCAAGGTGAACTCGAATGCGGCCCGCTTCGACCCGAAGAAGTGCGAGGCGATCAATGCGGCACACATGCGGATGCTGCCGACGGAGGAGTTCGCCCAGCGGATGATCCCGTTCCTGGCCGGCGCGGGCCTGCTCCCGGCGGAGCCGTTGGCTGACCAGCTCACGACGCTGCGGGCCGCCGTACCGCTGGTGCAGGAGCGGATCAACACGCTGTCCGAGTCGGTCGACATGGTCGGGTTCCTGTTCGTCGACGAGGACGCGTTCACGATCGATCCGGATGCCGCCGCGAAGGTGCTGACCGGCGACGCGGGCGCCGTACTCGATGCCTCGGCCAAGGCGCTCGGCGATTGCGACTGGACGACCGAAGCGATCGAGACGGCACTGCGGGCGGCGCTGATCGACGGTCTCGGGCTGAAGCCGAAGAACGCGTTCGGCCCGGTCCGGGTGGCGATCTCCGGTCGCCGGATCTCGCCGCCGCTGTTCGAATCGCTCGAGTTGCTCGGCCGGGACAAGTCCCTGCACCGCCTCGAGCAGGCCCGGCGTACGACGTCATCGCTGTCATGAGCGAGCTGAGCCCGCGTACGCGGTACGAGCGACTGCTGCGCAACCCGGACGCCCCGCGCGGGTACGTCGTGCTGGGCGCGCTGACGATCCTGGTCGGCTGGATGGTCGCCAGTGTCATCATCCTCGGCATCCAGCAGGCGATCCGGAAGGATCCCGAGGGCACGCTGTCCTGGTTCGGCCTGCTCGCGACGAACCTGACACTGATCGTGCTGATCCCGCTCAGCATGCTCGTCGCCCGCAAGCTCAACCGGCAGGGGCCGGGGCTGTTGTCCTCGGTGGCCGGCGGGTTGCGCTGGTGGCCGCTGGCCTGGTTCGCCCTCGCGGCGATCGTGATCGAGCTGCTCGCGCTCGCCGTCGTCCAGTTCGGCGACATCCAGCTCGCCACCGGCGAGCGGCACAGCGGTGGGGCCGCGCCGGATGCGATCGCGGTCATCGTCGTCACGCTGTTCACGTCGACGTTCCAGGCCGCGGGGGAGGAGTACTACTTCCGCGGGTACCTGCTGCAGGCGATGGGCGCGCTGGTTCGCAGTACGGCGACCGTCGTCGTGGTGACCGCGCTGCTGTTCACGGCGGCCCACGGGATCTGGCCGTGGCAGAGTCCGGCGTTGTTCGTGGACCGGCTCGCGTTCGGGCTGGTGGCGGCGGTGCTCGTCGTACGCACCGGTGGCTTGGAGGCCTCGATCTCGGCGCACGCGGCCAACAACGTGGTCACGTTCATCTTCGCGGCGCTGACCGACACCGTCGGCGCGAGTCTCGGCGTGAAGGATGCGCCGTGGTCGCTGGTGACGGTCGACGTGGTGAAGTTCGTCGCGTTCGGAGCGGTCGCGCTGATGATCGCGCGCCGGCTCGGGCTGACCGCGGACAACCAGAAGAGTCTGGTGTGACGGGAGTGACAACGCGCCGGAGGGGGCCCGTTTTGGTGTCCGGTCCCAGCCTCGGGTAAGCTCTCCGAGCCGGGTTGGTGAGGGCGGAAACAAACTCCCAGCGACGGTGAAATGCCTTTGGGGTATGGGGTAATTGGCAGCCCGTCTGATTCTGGTTCAGTTAGTCTAGGTTCGAGTCCTAGTACCCCAGCGGATTGGACCGCACCGATGAGAATCGGTAGAGTTCAACCTCGTTGCCCGGGCCGCAAGGTCCGGCTGACAACCCTCTGGCCCCGTTGTGTAGCGGCCTAGCACGCCGCCCTCTCAAGGCGGTAGCGCGGGTTCGAATCCCGTCGGGGCTACCAGAGAAGAGCGCCTCTCACCACGTGGTGAGAGGCGCTTCTGCTTGTCAGACCGGTCGGCGTACCACGGGAAGCGGCTGGCGCCGGCGAGCCGCCTCGTGGGCAAGGCGAGGTGTGAGAGTCCGGCCGCTCGACAGGAGCGTCCGCAGCTGACGGAAGCGCCCGGCCGGCAGGCTGAAGTCCGCCAGCGCTCGCTCGACCCGGACGTGGACGCCGTCGGCCGTCGGAGCCGCGGTGCCGACGAACGCAGCGTTCTGCTGGCCCGTGAAGGCTTCAGCATGCGCATGGAACGTCAGGCAGGCCCGGCCGCGCGCTCCCGCACCGAGCGAACCGGTGCGGACCACGAATCCATCGTCGACTCGCTCCACGGCGAGCGTTCGCAGCGGAAGCGGCCAGCCGTCGGCGTCGCGAACCGTCAGCACCGGGTTCCCGAGCCCCATCGCGCGATCGGCGCCCTGGCGCCAGTCGGCCGGCGGCGCCGCCCACGGCGGTGGCGCTGATCCCTCGGGCGCCGGGTCCGACGGCGGCGCGGTCACCTCGGCCGAAGCCTCCCAGCGAAGCGGATCGCCGTCGACCCGGCCGGTCGGCCACCACACGATCTTCAACGGGGTGACTTCGATCCACACCCGCGACCAGTACCAGAGCTGCTGCCGCACGAGTAACCACGGCTGCCCGGCCACGGTCTGGGGGAGCTTCCCCAGCAGCCGTCGGACATAGCGGTCCGTGTTGGCCTGCAGATCAGCGTCCCGTACGGTCGCGAGTCCCTGAACGAGCGCTACCGGTGCGTCGCGGAGGCCCGAACCGGTCGGGTCGGAGAACAGCAGCGCGACGCGCGGATCACGGCGGGCTCGTTCCGCCTTGGCCGGGTAGCTGAGCCCGGTGCTCACGTCGATGGTGGCCGCGCCGGCGTCGTGGTACGGCGTCAGCGGCCACGTGATCGGTGCGCCGGAGCGAGTCAGTGACGCGAACTCACAGGTGAGCGCTCGTTCGAACAGCGGTACGACGGCCGTGGGCCAGCGTACGACGGACAACGCGGTCATCAGGTCCCCCTCGGATCAGTGATGACAGCAGCATCCGCACGGTGCTGGGGATCGGCTTGGGCCTGGCTTGGGGTCCGCTTGGGGTCCCGGCCCCAAGCGCGTTCCAAGCGGGCGGCGGCACGGTGGTCGCAGTTCGAGAGGAAGGGATCGTTCATGACCGCAACGACCGTCGACCAGCTGATGCTGCCGGGACAGGCCGCGGCACCGCCCGGACCGGTCGACCTGACCGCGATGTACGTGGTGCACCACGCGTTCCGCCGCGACCTCGCGGCCTTCCAGGCTGCCGTGATGGGCACACCGGTGGAGGACCGCGCCACCTGGCGGGCACTTACTGCTCGCTGGAACAAGTTCCTGGAGATTCTGCACAAGCACCACACCGGTGAAGACACCGCGCTCTGGCCGCTCCTGCTGGCCAAGGCCGACGCCGACGGCCGGGCGACCTTGGAGGCGATGGAGGGTGAACATGCCGAGATCGACCCGCTGCTGTCGTCGTGTACGGCGGGGTTCGAGCGCCTGACCACGTACGCCGACGCAGACGCCCGGGACGCCCTGGAGGTACGAGTTGTTGCTCTCGGCGAGCACCTGGCGCGGCATCTGGCGCATGAGGAGCGGGACGCGCTGGTGCTGGTGCAGCGCTACCTGGTCCAGGATGACTGGGACCGCCTGGAGAAGGAGCACTTCAAACCGGCGCACGGCCCGCGCGACCTACCGTTCCTTGCCGCTTGGGTGCTCTACCAGTTGCCGGACGAGCACCTCGCCCAGGTCCGCGACTCGATGGCCGGCCGGCCGATGGAGCTGGTGTGGCGGCTCTTCTGGCGGCGGCCGTTCGAGCGGCGCGAGCGCATCGCCTTCCGCTACGCGTGACTCAGAAGCGGCCACGATCCCGCTGCTCGCGCAACCACTGCGCGGCCAGCGGGATCTCCCATTCGGCGCACAACTCCAGCGCCCTGTCGGCGTGCTTGCTCGCCACGTCCCGCTCGCCTGTCGCCATCGCGGCGAAGGCCAGAAAGGCGTCCACCGGACCGATCGCCACCGAGAACCCCGCGCCGCAGACCCGTCCCGCATACGGACTCAGCCACCGGTACAGGGAACGCGCCGCCGCCGGTTCGTCCAGCGCGAAGGCGACCTCGGCCGCGATGCAGTAGTGATGGATCGACAGCCAGTCATCGGTGGACGGAACCAGTTCCGTCCGGACTGCGCGCGCCTCGTCCAGCCGGCCGGCCCGCACGAGCAGCCACTGGATGGTCAGGTCGAACGGCATGGGACTGACCGCCGCCAGCGCTTGGAACGCCGGCACGACCACGGCCGCGCCGCTCCGCCATACCTCGACGCAGGCGGGCGCGGAGACCATCGACTCGTCCCGCTGCGGAAGCGACGCGGTGGCGACCAGTTCGCGCCGTTGCTCGATGAGTCGCTCCGCCTCGTCGAACCGCCCTTGCATCGCCAGCCACGGCGGTTCGAGCTCTGTGAGCACGATGAGGACGTAGGCCAGCCGCCGCGGCTCCGCGATCTCCCTGAGCCGACGGATCTCTTCGCGCATCTCCGCGACCATGCCGAGCTCACTGGTGACGATCACCCGCAGGGTCCGGGCCAGCGCCTCGCGGATCGGATCGCCCTGCTCGACCGCGATGGCGACGGCCTCTTCGGCCAGCCCGAGGCGGTACGGCGCGGTGGCCGCACGCAGGGTCGCCATGAACGCGGCTTGGCACGCCCACACCAGGAGGCCGGGATCGCCGATCCTGCGGGCCATGGCCATGCCTTGCTCGACCAGCGCGTCTCGGTAGGCCGGCGCGTCAGTGTGGTAGAGCTCGGTCGCCAGGACGAGAAGTGCTCGGCACCGCAGCTCTTCGTCGCCGGCCGGCAGCTCCCGCAGTGCACGTCGCAGTACTGCGATCATGTAGTGGTCCGCCTGGCCGTACGAGCGGGTCAGCCACAGGGCGCCCTCTGAGCTGCTGACCGCCGCCTGCGCCATCCGAGTGATGTCGCCCAACCGCTCGGCCTCCTGCGCCGCCTCGGTCAGAGCGGCGTCCAGGGAATCCCGGTCGACAGACCATCGGCACGCGTCGGCCCGAGCCATCAGCAGGTCGTACCGATCGAGTGCGGTGGCCGAGCCGTCGGTTCGTTGCGCGTCGAGTGCGGCGGCGAGCAGCGCTGCCGCTTCGTCGTACGCGTACAGCCGGACCGCGTGTTCGGCTGCTTCGGACGCGGCCCGCCAGGCTCGTGCCGCGTGCGCCGGTCCGGCAGCCAGCCAATGCCGGGCGGTCTCGGACGGCGCCGCGCCAATAGCTTCGAGCGTCCGCGCTGTCGCTGCGTGCCGGCGAGCACGCCGGGCCGCCGGCAGACCGGCATACACGACGTCGCGGACCATCGCGTGGGTGAACCGGAACCGCTCGACCTCCTCTCCCTCGACGATCACCCCGGCAGTCAGTGCGGGATCGAGCAGGTCGAGAACCGCGTCCTCGTCGACGCCCGCGGTTGCGGCGAGAACCGCGAGGTCGAACTCCCGGCCGATCACAGCGGCCGTACGCAACAGCTCGCCAGTTGCCGTTGGCAACCGTTCGACCCGGCGAGCGACGACGTCGGTCACCGCCGCCGGTACGTCGCTGCGACCGTCACGGACCAGTTCGACGAGGAAGAACGGGTTTCCGTCCGTCCGTGCACGTAAGGCCTCGGCTTCCCGGCTGCCGGGTTTGCGATCCGTCGCGGCCTCGACCAGCGCGGCGGCTTCTGAGCTCGCCAGCCCTCGCAGGTCGAGGCGCAAAGCGTGCCGCCGGGCGAAGCTCTCGGCCACGGCGGCGAGTTGGCCGGAAAGCTCCGGAGCAGCCCTGCGGGTAGCGATGACGAGCAGCCGTCCGGTGTCGACCAGGTCGGCGAGATGTTTCAGCAGCTTGAGCGACGAGGGGTCGGCCCAGTGCAGATCATCGAGGATGATCAGCAGTGGCCTGACCTGCGACGCCGCGACGAGGACGTCCGCGGTCGTCGTCCACAGCCGAAAGCGCGCTGCGTCGACGTTCTCCGCAGGAGCTCCGGCCCCGGACTCCAGTAGGGCGGTCAGCTCGAGGAGCTGACGCCGTACCGCCTCCGGGATGTCAGTTGTGCCGGCCAGTGCTCGAAGGACACCGATCCACGGCCACAGCGGCGGTGCGCCTTCGTCATCCGAACACCGCCCGGTGAGTACTGCGAACCCGCGCGAACGCCCGCGGGCCGCGATCTCCGCCGCGAGCCGCGTCTTGCCGATCCCCGGTTCTCCGACCAGTACGGCGAACTGCGGTGCCGCATCCACCTCGTCGAGCAGCCGTTCGAGCGCCGCGAGCTCGGCGGCCCGACCGACCAGCGGCCACTTCGAGGTGCCGATGACGCCGGCCGCTACAACGGGCCGGGATCCGTTGCCGGGCTTCCGCCCCCAGACCAGGTCCGGGTCCTGGCGAAGTACGGCGAGTTCCAGTTCGCGCAGGGTCGTCCCCGGATCCAGGCCGAGTTCGTCGGCCAGGATCTGACGTACCCGGCGCAGCGCCTCGAGCGCGTCAGCCTGCCGGCCGGCGCCCGCGAGGGCCAGGACGCGCAGTACCCACAAGCGTTCGCGGAGCGGATGCTCGGCGGTGAGCGCCTCGAGCTCGGCGGCGAGGGGAGCGTGCAGCCCGAGCGCCAGCCCGGCGACCGCGCGGTCCTCGAGTGCCACGAGCCGAAGTTCTTCGAGTCGTCCACGTTCTGCAACGGCCGTCGGGGCGTCGTCCAGCTCGAGGTACGGCGTGCCTCGCCACAACCCCAGTGCGTCGTCCAGCGAATCGATGACGGCGGTCAGCTCGTGCGGCTGGAGCTCGGGCGCCGCGATGGCGCCCGTCACTTGGTCGGACCAAGGACCAAGCCGGCGGTGCGCCGCGTCCACGGCGGCGGTGAAGCGCGTTGCGTCGAGGCAATCCGCGGGCAGCCTCAAGGCGTAGCCCGGTGCGACGGTCAGCACAGTGGTCGGTGCTGTGCGCGCCGGCCGTTCGGGCTCCAGAGCCTTGCGTACGCCGGCCAGATACACCTGCAGGGTCGACAGCGCGCTCGGCGGTGGGCTGTCCCGCCAGAGCAGGTCGACGAGGCTGTCCACCGGCACGGGCTGCCCGCCGTACAGCGCCAGGGCCGAAAGCAGCATGCGCTGCTTCCGCCCACCGAGTTCGACCGGCTCCCCGTCCCGCAGGACCTCCGCCGCCCCGAGAATCCCCACCCTCATCAGCAGAGAGTACGTCTGCGGGGCCGGATTCCGACAGCTTCGAACCTGCTGGACAGCGCGGGTCTAAGCGCTTAGTCTAACCGCTTAGATACGACAGTCGGGGGTCCGTTCGAGACTGTCGGAGGACCGTTCGAGGAAAGGGATCCCAGTGAAGCGACTACTTCCTGCCGCGGTCGTCGCGGTCGCGGCGCTTGTCGCCGGATGCGACGGCGGCTCGTCGGATTCCGGCGCCCCGGCCGCGACGGACAACGGTCCGCAGACCGGGACCGTCACGTTCACCGGTACCGACAACGCCGAGACCTACCAGCCAGTGATCAAGGCCTTCGAGGCGGAGAACCCGGGCATCAAGGTCGCCTACACCCAGATCCCGTTCGACCAGTTCAACGCGACGATGCAACAGCGGCTGAGCGCGAAGGACAGCGGCATCGATGTCTACACGGTCGACGAGCCGCGGGTCTCACAGCTCGCCGCGAAGGGCTTCCTCACCGATCTCAGCGACCTCGACGATCAGGTGAAGACGAAGTTCAGCGTCGCGGCGTACAAGACCAACCACTTCCGCGACAAGCTGTGGTCGTTGCCGATGTGGAACTCGACGCAGTTCCTCTTCTACAACAAGACCGCGCTCGCGAAGGCGAAGGTGACGCCGCCGACCGCGGACCCGCAGCAACGCTGGACCTGGGAGCAGGTCGAGACGGCCGGCCGCAAGGCCATGCAGTCGGGCGGTACGAAGTACGGACTGTTCATGGAGCAGCCCGAGGCGTACTACCAGCTGCAGCCACTGGCCGAATCTCTCGGCGGCGGCTCCGGGATCGAAGGCGACGACGCTCTCACCCCGGCCGTCGAGACCGACGGCTGGAAGAAGGCCATGCAGTGGTACGGCGCTACCTTCGCGAGTGGGCTGTCGCCCCGCGGGATCGGCGGTTTCCAGACCGGCCCGGTGTTCGCCAACGGTCAGGTGGCGTTCTTCGTTGGCGGGCCATGGGACCTGAAGATCTTCGGCAGCTCGAAGATCGACTGGGGCGTCGCGCCGCTGCCGTACTTCGAGGGCGGCAAGCCGGTCACGCCGACCGGTTCGTGGTCGCTCGGCATCAACCCGGCGTCGAAGCAGCAGGGGATGGCCCGCAGGTTCCTCGAGTTCGCGACGCTCGATCCCACCGGCAACCTGGCCACCAGCAGTACGACGACGATCATCCCGGCCAACCTCGAGGCGCAGAAGCAGTACACCCCGAAGATGGACGCCTTCTCCGGTGCGAAGACGGCCGGCGCTGCCGCGATCACGGCGTACGAGAGCGAGCACACGGCGGTGTCGCGGCCGGTGAGTGTCGGGTACATCCAGTTCGAGGAAGTCATGGGCAAGGCGTTCGCCGACATCCGCAACGGCACCAACCCCGACACGCGGCTGCAGGAGGCGACACGCCAGCTCACCGACGCATGGCGGTCTATCAAGTGAAGGCCATCAAGTGAGGAAGCGTGGGCAAGGGCTGATCGCCCTTGCCTTCCTCGCGCCGGCGCTGCTGTGCCTCGCCGTACTGCGGATCGTCCCGGCGATCTCCGCCGTCGTCGAGAGCTTCTACGCCGAGAGCCTGCTGCGCGGCGGCCGGGTGTTCGCGGGGCTGGGCAACTACACGGACCTGGTGTCGAACAAGGACTTCCGGCAGGCGGTAGGAGTGACGTTGCTGTTCACCGTCCTGGTGAACCCGATCCAAGTCGTCGTCTCGTTCCTGCTGGCCGTGCTCTTCACCCAGCGCGCGATGGGCTCAAAGCTGTGGCGCACCCTGGTCATCCTGCCGATAGCCACCCCGCCTGCGGTGTCGGCAGTGATCTGGAGCGTCATCTATCGGCCGGACGGCCTCGCGAACGGCGTACTCGAGCGGCTCGGTCTGCCCGTCCAGCCGTTCCTGACGTCGTCCGGCCAGGTGCTGCCGTCGCTGATCGTGCTGCTGTCGTGGATCGGCGTCGGCTACTGGATGCTCTTCCTGATCGCGGGCATCCAGGAGGTCCCCGTCGAGGTCCGTGAGGCCGCGCTGCTCGACGGTGCGAGTGCCTGGCGCCGGATGGTCTCGGTCATCCTCCCGCTGGTACGCCGGCCGCTGGCGTTCGTGCTGGTCGCCGACACGGTCTCCAACCTGCTCGTGTTCGCGCCGGTGCAGATCCTGACCAAGGGCGGCCCGAACGGCAACAGCAACCTGTTGATGTACGACGTCTACACCCGCGCCTACGCGATCGGCGACATCCACGTCGCGCAGGCCGAGGTCGTGATCCTGGTCGCGCTGACACTCGCGATCGTGGCCGGCCAGTTCCGGCTGTTGCGAGGTGACCAGTGAAGCCGCGCCTGCAGTCACTCAGCCTGTCGGTGCTCGGCGGAGTCGTCGGGATCCTGTTCTTCCTGCCGTTGCTGTGGGTGCTGACCAACTCGCTGCGGCCGGGTTCGGAGACGTTCGCGCATCTGACGTTGTCGTGGCGGACGTTCTTCGAGTTGAAGCCGACCCTGCACAACTACTCGGCCTTGCTGAGCAGCGATGTCGGTCGCGCGACGCTCAACTCGATCCTGGTCAGCGCGGCCACGGTCGTCATCGGTCTCGCGGTCTGCGCGTCGGCGGCGTTCGGGCTGGCGGCGTTCGAGTACCGCGGGCGCGGGCTGGTGTTCGGCATCGTCGTACTGAGCTTCCTGGTGCCGTTCGACGCGATCGCGATCCCGCTGTCGACGATGTTCCGCGACTGGCAGCTGACCAACACGTTCACCGGGCTGGTGCTGCCGGGGATCGGCAACGGGATGGCGATCTTCCTGCTGCGGCAGTTCTTCCTCGGTATCCCGGCCGAACTGGTCGAGGCCGGGAGGCTCGACGGGCTGGGCTGGTTCGGCGTCTTCCGCTGGATCTACCTGCCGTTGTCGCGGCCCGCGCTGATCGGCGCCGGCCTGATGCTGTTCCTCTTCCAGTGGCAGTCCTACGTCTGGCCGCTGCTGATCGGCACCGACGCCAAGCACATCCTCGGCCCGGTGGCCCTGTCCAACCTGCAAGGTCAGAACTTCGCCGACTACGGTCTCGTCTTCGCGGGCGCCGTCGTCCTCACCGTCATCCCGCTGATGGTCATCGCCGGCTTCCAGCGGTACTTCGTCCAGTCCGTGGCGAGCAGCGGGCTCAAGTAGAAGGAATTCTGTGCGATCGATCATTCTCGATACCGATATCGGCTCCGACGTCGACGACGCCATGGCGCTGGCCCAGATCATGGGCAGCCCGGATCTCGACCTGCTCGAGGTCCACACGGTGTACGGCGATACGCGGCTGCGCGCTCAACTCGCGCGCCGGTACGCCGCCTTGGCCGGCCGCGACCTGGTCGTCGTACCGGGTGCCGCGGAGACCTTGTCGGGACGTGACGTCTGGTGGGCCGGGCATGAGGGCACGCTGCACGACGACCTGGCCTCCGAGACAGTCAGTGCGGAGAGTGCGCCGCAGCGGTTGGTGGCCCGGCTACGCGAGCGACCTGGTGAGCTCGACGTGGCGGCGATCGGCCCGCTGACCAACGTGGCTGAGGCGTTACAGCTCGAGCCTGAGGTGGCGCGGTGGATCCGGCATCTGTGGGTGATGGGTGGGTCGTTCGGCGATGAGAGGTCGGAGCACAACTTCAAGTCCGACGACATTGCGGCGCAGGTAGTGCTGAGCGCGGGGATTCCGACGACGATCACCGGTTTGGAGATCACGCAGCAGGTGACGATCGAGGCGTCCCGGTTGGAGCGGATCCGGGCTGCTGGTCGGCTGGGCGCCGCGCTCGGGGCGGATATCGAGCAGTGGTGGGCGTACTGGAACGAGACGTGGAACGTGCCGCATGACCCGGTGGCGGTTCTCGCGCTGAGTCGCCCGGAACTGTTCAGATTCTCGGAGGTCGGCAGAGTCGCGATCGCGGTGGGTGGGGACAGCGCGGGGCGTAGTACG
Organism: Kribbella pratensis; assembly: GCF_004365355.1. Lineage (GTDB taxonomy): Bacteria > Actinomycetota > Actinomycetes > Propionibacteriales > Kribbellaceae > Kribbella. The sequence goes on from NZ_SODP01000005.1 coordinate 365,761, forward strand.
TTCACCCCGGATCCCGAGGGGACCGTGCGGATCGTGACCGGGGTTGACGCCGAGCGGGTGGCTGAGGAGATCACCGCCCGGATCGTGGCGGCATACCCTGCAGATCATGGGGAGAGCGATGGCGACGGCTCGTGATGTCGCGGAGCGGGCCGGCACGTCCACTGCGGTCGTCAGCTACGTCTTCAACAACGGCCCCCGGCCCGTGTCGGCGGAGACCCGCCGGCGTGTGCTGGAGGCCGCGGCGGAGCTGGACTACCGGCCCAACATCCTCGCCCGGGCGCTGAGTGCGGGACGCACGTACTCGCTCGGCCTGCTGATCCCGCAGATCCGCAACCCGTACTTCGCCACGCTCGCGGAGCACCTGGAGAACTTCGCGCGGCAGCACGACCACCTGCTGCTGATCGGTGACTCGGCGGGCGATCCGGAGCAGGAGTCCGCGCACATCGGCTCGTTCATCGAGCGCAAGGTCGACGGCGTCGTCCTCGTCTCGCTGCTGGTGGAGCCCGCGATCCAGCGGTTCGCGGCGGCCGGCGTACCGGTCGTTGCTCTGCATCCCGTGCCAGAGGGCGTGACGGTGTCGACGCTTTCGATCGACTACGTCGCGGCCGCCGAGGCGTCGACGGATCACCTGCTCTCACACGGCTACCGCACCCTCGGCGTCGTCACTGGTCCCGAGGACTCACCTGGTACGTCGGAACACCGGCGCGGGATCGAACGGGCCCTGGAGAAGCACCCGCGGGCCTCGGCGCGGTACGTCGCCAGCCCGGTGTCACGCTTCGCCGCACGGGACGCCGTACAGCCGTGGTTCGAGCAGAAGCGGCCACCGCGGGCGATCTACTGCTCGACCGACGAGCAGGCATTCGGCGTACTGTTCGCGGCTTGGGAGGCCGGGCTGCGAGTGCCGGAAGACGTTGCGGTGATGGGGTTCGACGGCACCAGCGAGTGCACGGTGACGATCCCGCCGCTGGCCAGCGTGCGCCAGCCGATCGACGAGACAGCCCGTCGCGCCGTCGAGCTGCTGCTGGATCGCACGAACACCGAGGCGGCTAGGCACGTCCTCGACTACACGCTGATCCCCAGCGCCTCCTGTGGCTGTCACGCGGATCGCTGAGCCTCCGGTGAACGCCGCGTGAACCCGCTCGCCTCGCGGCTCGCCGTTGAAGGTGCAGTGGGCGCGGTCGCGACCCCGCCCGGCGCGGGTGGCGCCGCCTCGTCCAGGAACGCGGCCGATCGCGCTGCCGCCGCCGAGCGGGGCAACGCGATCGGCTAACGCTCGCCGGTCAGGCGGGTCAGGCGGGTCAGGCTGGTGAGGGGCTGGCGTGGGCGGGGCCGCTGTGCAGCTCCCGGCGTACCGACCAGCCGACGCCGATCAGGACCACGCCCCACACGAGTGCGGTGACGCCCAGTACGACGGCGACGCCGACCGCGCCCGCTCCGGGATTGGCAGCGAACAGCACGCCGATCAGGATCGACAGCAGCCCGTTCAGCACCAGGAGCCAGCGCGGCACCACCTGCTGACTGCTGAAGGCCCCGGCGAGTTCGAAGACGCCGCGGATGATCAGCCAGATCCCGAGGATCCAGGTCAGCGTCGCCGCGGCCATCCCCGGGCTGGTGATCGCGAAGAACGCCGCGACCAGCGCGATCACGCCGAGCACGACCAGCCAGAGCCGGCTGCCCTTCGACTCGGGCTGGAACGCCTGGACGATCGAGCCGATGCCGTCGGTCAGGGCCCAGATGCCCCACAGCAGGGCCAGTGCGATTGCCGTGTGGATGGGCCACGCGATCGCGAGGATTCCGAAGATTACGGCGATGACGCCGCGGACGAGCAACATCTTCCAGCCGAGAGTCAGCCAGTCCCGCTCCATGTCGGACCTCCTTTGAGGGGCTTTCACCCTCATGGTGATCCTGGTTGCGGTACGTGACAACTACCTGACGAACTACTCCGACGCGCGGCGCAGCGCTTCGGACAGTCGCTCGGCGGCGGCCATCACGGCCGGGGCGTGCATGCGGCCGGGCTGGCGGGACAGGCGTTCGATCGGGCCGGAGACCGAGACGGCGGCGATCACCTTGCCGCTGGGGGAGCGGACCGGAGCCGAGACCGACGCGACGCCCTGCTCCCGCTCACCGACGGAGTGCGCCCACCCACGACGCCGTACGCCGGCCAGCGCGGCCGCGTTGAACGACGCGTTGTGGAGTCCGCGGTGCATCCGCTCCGGGTCCTCCCAGGCAAGCAGTATCTGGGCAGCCGAACCGGCGGCCATCGTCAACTGGCTGCCGACCGGCACGGTGTCGCGCAGACCGGACGGACGCTCGGCGGCGGCGACGCACACGCGATACTCACCCTGGCGGCGGAAGAGCTGCGCCGACTCACCGGTGATGTCCCGCAGTCGCGCCAGCACCGGGCCGGCGGTCGCGAGCAGCCGGTCCTCACCGGCGGCGGAGGCCAACTCACTGAGTCGCGGACCGAGCACGAACCGTCCCTGCATGTCGCGGCCGACCAGACGGTGGTGCTCCAGCGCCACCGCGAGCCGGTGTGCGGTCGGGCGGGCCAGCCCGGTCGCCGCGACGAGACCGGCCAGGGTCGCCGGCCCGGACTCGAGCGCGGACAGAACGAGAGCTGCTTTGTCGAGAACGCCGACTCCGCTAGAGTTGTCCATGAGACGATACTGCCGTCTCGAATCGTGGAACGCAAGTCGCTTGGACGGTCCCGTGCGGAGCACGCTGAAAAAAGCAGTGCGAGAGCACAGTGAGCGGAAAGCACCCACTTCCAATCTCAAAGGAGAGTCTGATGGGTAGGACGTTGTCGGAAAAGGTCTGGGATGCGCATGTCGTGCGCCATGCCGACGGAGAGCCCGACCTTCTCTACATCGACCTCCATCTGGTCCACGAGGTGACCAGTCCACAGGCCTTCGACGGTCTGCGGCTGGCCGGCCGCGGCGTCCGCCGTCCGGATCTGACGATTGCGACCGAGGACCACAACGTCCCGACGTACGACGTGGACAAGCCGATCGCCGACCCGGTGTCGCGCACCCAGGTGGACACGCTGCGGAAGAACGCCGAGGAGTTCGGCATCCGGATCCATACGCTCGGCGACCCGGACCAGGGCGTCGTGCACGTGATCGGCCCGCAGCTCGGACTGACCCAGCCCGGCATGACCGTGGTCTGCGGTGACAGCCACACCTCCACGCACGGTGCGTTCGGAGCCATTGCCTTCGGCATCGGCACGAGCGAGGTCGAGCACGTGCTGGCCACGCAGACGTTGATGCAGGCGCGGCCGAAGACGATGGCCGTGACGGTCGACGGCGTACTGCCGGACGGCGTCTCCGCGAAGGACCTGGTGCTGGCGCTGATCGCGAAGGTCGGCACCGGCGGCGGCCAGGGCTACATCGTCGAGTACCGCGGTGAAGCGATCCGCGCGCTGAGCATGGAAGCCCGGATGACGATCTGCAACATGTCGATCGAGTGGGGCGCCAAGGCCGGCATGATCGCGCCGGACGAGACCACGTTCGCGTACCTGCAGGACAAGCCGCATGCGCCGCAGGGCGTCGACTGGGAAGCCGCGGTCGAGTACTGGAAGAGCCTGGCCACCGACGAGGACGCGACGTTCGACCGCGAGGTCGTGCTGCGGGCCGAGGACATCGCGCCGTTCGTCACCTGGGGAACGAACCCGGGCCAGGGCATCCCGCTGTCGGAGAAGGTGCCGTCGCCGGACGACTTCGACAACGAGAACGACAAGGTCGCCGCCGAGCGCGCGCTGGAGTACATGGGCCTCACCGCAGGTACGCCGATGCGCGAGATCCACGTGGACACGGTCTTCCTGGGCTCCTGCACCAACGGCCGGATCGAGGACCTGCGCGCCGCGGCCGGGGTGCTCGCCGGGCGGAAGGTTGCCGAGGGCACCCGGATGCTCGTCGTGCCGGGCTCGGGCCGGGTCCGGCTGCAGGCCGAGGCCGAGGGCCTGGACACGATCTTCAAGGACGCCGGCGCGGAGTGGCGCGGTGCCGGCTGCTCGATGTGCCTGGGCATGAACCCGGACCAGCTGGCCCCGGGGGAGCGCAGCGCCTCCACCTCGAACCGGAACTTCGAAGGCCGCCAGGGCAAGGGCGGTCGCACCCACCTGGTGTCGCCGCTGGTCGCCGCTGCGACCGCCGTCACCGGCACCCTGGCCGCACCGGCCGACCTGCCGCCCGTCGCCGTACCTGCGAACGCCTGAGGAGCAACGGAATCATGGAAGCCTTCACCCAGCACATCGGTACGGCGGCCCCGCTGCGCCGCAGCAACGTCGACACCGACCAGATCATCCCGGCCGTGTACCTGAAGCGGGTCACCCGGACCGGTTTCGAGGACGGACTGTTCGCTGCCTGGCGCAACGATCCGTCGTTCGTCCTCAACCAGCCGGAGTACGACGGCGTCTCGGTGCTCGTCGCGGGTCCGGACTTCGGCACGGGGTCGTCGCGTGAGCACGCGGTCTGGGCCCTGCTCGACTACGGGTTCCGCGTGGTCGTGTCCTCGCGGTTCGGCGACATCTTCCGCGGCAACTCGGGCAAGGCCGGGCTGCTCGCGGCCTTGGTCGAGCAGGACGTGGTCGAGCAGCTGTGGACCACGATCGAGAGCGACCCGGGCACCAAGGTGACGGTCGACCTGGAGAACAAGACGATCTCGGCCGGTGACGTGTCCGCACCCTTCGAGATCGACGACTACACGCGTTACCGGTTGCTGAACGGGCTGGACGACGTCGGCATCACGTTGTCGCACGCCGACGACATCGCTGCCTACGAAGCAACCCGGCCTTCGTTCAAGCCGGCAACCCTTCCGGCGAAGGCCTGATCATCGGCCAGAGTTAGCGCCCCCGTAACGTTCGGCGGGCCGGGGGCGATAACTCTGGTGTTACCCTTGCGTGGTTGTCAGAACAAGGCTTGCGAGACCTGGGAGGTGAGGCGCTCATGACCAACAGCAGCAGCGATCCCTCCAGACATACGGGTCTCGCTCGACCTTCGGGGGCTTACTCCTTCTAGGAGTTGCTGGGTCTCCAGCAGTTGCGGTCGGGCAGACGTGCGTTCATCACTCACCTGATCCACCGCACCTGGAGGACTCATGTCCGACCTGCGCCTTCGCACGATCCGTGCGTTCAGCCGCACCCCGTCACTGCGTGCCGCCGCGCGCAAGCACGCTGCTGCCGTCTCCGCCGCCGTTCCCGAGCAGGCCGAGAAGCAGCCCCGCGATCCGCAGATGCCCAAGGGGCACAGCGTCGTGGACAGTGCGATCTACTGCGGCGGCCGCCGGGTCGCTTCGCCGGATTCCCTCGCCGAGACCTACGGCGAGCTGCACCAGGCGCCGCACAGCCTGGCCTGGATCGGCCTGTACCGGCCGGATCGCCGCGAGCTGGCCTCGCTGGCGAAGGAGTTCGACCTGCACGAGCTGGCGATCGAGGACGCCAACGAGGCGCATCAGCGGCCCAAGCTGGAGCGGTACGGCGACACGTTGTTCGTCGTCCTGAAGGCCGCGCGGTACCGGGACGCGACCGAGGAGGTCGAGTTCGGTGAGGTGCACGTGTTCGTCGGACCGGACTTCGTGGTGACGGTCCGGCACGCCGAAGCGCCCAACCTGGCAGCGGTACGGCGCCGCGTCGAGCGCGACCCCGAGCTGCTCAGCCGGGGCGCCGAAGCGGTCCTCTACGCGATCATGGACAAGGTCGTCGACGGCTACGCTCCGGTGGTCGCCGGTCTCGAGAACGACATCGACGAGATCGAGACCGAGGTGTTCCGCGGTGACCCGAAGGTGTCGCGGCGCATCTACGAACTCTCCCGTGAGGTGATCGAGTTCCAGCGCGCGACCCGGCCGCTGGTCGGCATGCTCGAGCAGCTGCGCGGCGGATTCCAGAAGTACGGCGTGGACGAGGAACTGCAACGTTCACTGCGCGATGTCGCCGACCACGTCACCGAGGTGGTGGAGAAGGTCGACGGATTCCGCGAACTGCTGCGCGACATCCTGACGGTGAACGCGACCCTGGTCGCCCAGCAGCAGAACGAGGAGATGAAGAGCCTCGCGATCGCCAGCAGCGAGCAGAACGAAGAGGTCAAGCGGATCTCTGCCTGGGCGGCGATCCTGTTCGCCCCGACCCTGATCGGGACCGTCTACGGGATGAACTTCGACAAGATGCCGGAGCTGCACTGGCAGTACGGATACCCCTTCGCGATCGGCCTGATGGCCTTGGTGTGTGGAGGTCTGCACCAGATCTTCAAGCGCCGCGGTTGGCTCTGAAACCCACCGAATACCCCGGATCGGGCGAAATTGTGGCCCGAATCGCCTAAAACAAGGCAAATTTGCCGCGTTGGTGTTTGTGCATGGCGGTTTGAGTCCATAACGTTCCTGTGAGATCGAGCGCTGTGCTCGACGTCTAGTGTTCACGGAGGGAAGCAGTGAACAAGAGCCAGTTGGTCGAAGCGCTCGCAGTGCACTTCGACGGAAACCGCCGCCAGGCCCAGCACGCGTTGGAATCGGTGATCGACACCGTCCAGCGTGAGCTGACCAAGAAGGGTGGCAAGGTCGCCATCACCGGTTTCGGTGCCTTCGAGGCCATCGAGCGTGGGGCGCGCATCGTGCGCAACCCGCGGACCGGTGAGACCAAGCGTGCGAAGAAGACCACGGTGCCGAAGTTCCGCGCTGGTGCGGAGCTGAAGGCCGTTGTCTCCGGCGCCAAGAAGCTGCCGAAGCTGGTAGTTCCGAAGCCGGCCGCGACCGCCACCAAGGCGGCTGCCCCGGCGAAGAAGGCTGCACCGGCGAAGACCGCGGCTGCAACCAAGACCGCCGCTGCGAAGAAGACGACGGTCGCCAAGAAGGCCCCGGCCAAGACGGTTGCCAAGAAGGCGCCGGCGAAGACCGTTGCCAAGAAGGCCCCGGCGAAGAAGGCCCCGGCCAAGACCGTTGCGAAGAAGGCGCCGGCCAAGAAGGCCCCCGCCAAGAAGACCGCGGCGAAGCGTACCGCTCGCTGATCTTCACGCACTGCGGCACCCGCATCACAGCGAAGGCCGGTCACCCCACACCAGGGGTTGACCGGCCTTCGCCGTTGTCCGCGGCAACCAGCGGCAAACTACAGCCGGGTCGCGAATTCCACCTTGGTGATGGTCAGGTCGGCGCCGGAGCCGGTGGTCTCGAGTCGGACCCGCTGGCCGACCCGCAGATGACGGACCGGGGTATCGGCGACCGCGTGCACGGTGAACGGAAGCTCGACGCCGGTGTCGGTGAGCACCGCACCGGAGAACGTCTCGCCGTCGTAGCGGCTCACTGTCGCTTGCATATCAGCAGGCTAGACCCTCGGTCCCGGTCGCGGCACCGAGGACCAGCGACATCACGTCGGCCGTCGCCGGACCCACCCCGAGCTGTACAGCGTGCGCCAGATCGGCTGCGGTGTCGACATCACGACGTACCGACTCGATCCCGGTCAGCTCGATCGGCATCGCCCCGGACGCCTGGTGTGCCAGCGCGGAACCCACGCCGAAACGCGGATCCAGCGGTACGCCGGGAGCCGCCGCGAGCAGTGTCGTACCGGTGCCGGGCTGGTCGACGACGAAGGAGCGTGGCGCCGTACACGCCGCGAGTACGGCGGTGAGCTCGGCCGGCCGCAGCGCGGGAAGATCCGCGGACAACGCGGCCACGCCGTTGTCCGGGAACTCGGCAGCGGCAACAGCGGCTCCATGCAGCAAGGCCTCGTTGAGCCCGGCCGCCGGCAGATCCGGTACGGCGTACGCACCGGCCGCGGTCACATCCGCGGCGACCAACGGATCGTCCGTGACGACCAGGACGGCCCGCACCAGGGGCGAGGCGAGGGCGGCCGCAGTAGTGTCGACAGCGAACGCACGGGCCAGCTCGGGACGGTGCTGCGGGTAGGCCGGAGCGAGCCGGCTCTTCGCGATCGCCGTACGCTTCACCGGGATCGCCAGGATCCAGGGAGCGACCTGTAGGTCTGCCATCAGGCAGGATTCTCCCATGACGGATGGCAGCAACGAGCAGCAGGAGGCTCCAGTGGACAACGGGCAGGGTGATCCGCGTCCGCCGCGGGGCTTCTGGTTCGGCATCATCGTCGCGATCGTCAAGCCGTTCATGATCGTGTTCACGAAGTGCCGGTTCACCGGCCGGGAGAACATGCCGCGCACCGGCGGCGTGATCTACGTGCCCAATCACATCTCGCACTTCGACCCGGTCCTGCTCGGATACTTCATCTGGGAGTGCCGGCGGATCCCGCGGTTCCTCGGCAAGGCGTCGCTGTTCAAGATCCCGGTGCTCGGCACGATCATCACCAGCGCGGGCCAGATCCCGGTCTACCGGGACTCCACCCAGGCGGCGGATGCCTTCCGGGACGCGGTGGCCGCGGTCGAACGCGGCGAGTGTGTGGGCGTTTACCCGGAGGGCACCATTACCCGTGACCCGGACCTGTGGCCGATGACCGGTAAGACCGGGGCTGCCCGGATCGCGTTGATGACCGGCTGCCCGGTGATCCCGATCGCCAACTGGGGCGCGCAGGAGATCATCAAGTCGTACACCGGCAAGATCCGGATCCGTCTGCTGCCGCGCAAGACGTTGCAGGTCCGGGCCGGTGCGCCGGTCGACCTGAGCGCGTTCAAGGGCAAGCCGCTGACCAACCAGCTGTTGCACGAGGCAACCGAGGTGATCATGGCCCGGGTTGCCGAGACCCTCGGTGAACTGCGCGGAGAGACCCCGCCCAAGGAGCTCTACGACCTGCGCAAGGCCCGCAAGGCTGAAGGTGAGGAGAAGGCATGACTGAACTGATGCCGCGATTTCGTCGCGGCGGGTCATCGGGCTCCAACTCCCGGCCTTCCCTCGTCGCTCCGCTCCTCGGTCCAGGCCGGGAGGCCCGATGACCAGGGTTGCGGTGTTCGGTGCCGGATCCTGGGGTACGGCGTTCGCGGTGGTGCTCGCGAACGCCGGTAACCAGGTGTCCGTGTGGGGCCGGCGTGAGTCGCTCTGTGAGTCGATCAATGCCGGGCACGAAAACGCCGACTACCTTCCCGGTCTGCGTCTGCCTGATGCGATCACCGCGACGCACGACCCGGCTGCGGCGGCCGACGGCGCGGAGGCGATCGTTCTCGCGGTTCCGTCGCAGTCCTTGCGGGACAACCTGACCGACTGGGCCGGCGTGCTGCCGAACGCCGTACCGCTGGTCAGTCTGATGAAAGGCGTCGAGCTCGGCACGACGAAGCGGATGAGCGAGGTGATCGCCGAGCTCACCGGCGCCGGACCGGAACGCATCGCCGTCGTCTCAGGACCGAACCTGGCGCGTGAGATCGCCGAAGGTCAACCGGCAGCGTCCGTGGTCGCCTGCGCGGACGAGGGTACGGCGGCGCGCTTGCAGAAACTGTGCCATTCGCCGACGTTCCGCCCATACACCAACAACGATGTCATCGGCTGTGAGCTCGGCGGCGCCTGCAAGAACGTGATCGCCCTCGCGGTCGGGATGGCCGTCGGACTCGGCTTCGGCGACAACGCGCGCGCGTCGGTGATCACCCGCGGTCTCGTCGAGATCGCCCGCCTGGGTAAGGCGCTCGGCGCCGACGAGCACACGTTCTCGGGTCTGGCCGGGCTCGGCGATCTGGTGGCGACGTGCTCGTCGCCGCTGTCGCGGAACCGGACGTTCGGCGAGAAGCTCGGCCAGGGCATGAGCGTGGCGGAGATCGCCGGCGCGACCCGCCAGGTCGCCGAGGGCGTGAAGTCCTGCGCGTCGATCTCCGAGCTGGCGCACCGGCACGACGTCGAGATGCCGATCGTCGAACACGTCACCAAGGTCGTCGCCGGTGAGATGACCCCGAAGGACATGCTGTTCAGCCTGGTCTCCCGCTCGGCCAAGTCGGAGCGCTGGTGATCCCGGCCGCGTTCGCGAAGGCCACCATCGATCGCGAAGGCGCTGTCGGCGAAGCCTGGCTGGCCGAACTGCCCGGCATCGTCGACGACCTGTTGACCCAGTGGGACTGCGAGCCCGATGGTGAGGCCGCCCACGGGCAGGTCGGCATGGTCGTGCCGGTCCGGGACGCCGTACTCAAGGTGTCGTTCCCGCATCCGGGCAACGTGCACGAGCCGGACGCCTTCGAGGCTTGGGGCGGCGAGGGCGCGGTCAAGCTGTACGAACGCGACGACGCCCGCTATGCCATGCTGCTCGAGCGCGCGCATCCGACGACGCTGCTGGAGCACGACGAGGACGTGGTCGTCATCGCGGGCGAGCTGCATCGCCGGTTGCGGATCCCGGCGCCGGACGGCCTGCCCCGGATGTCGGAGCAGGCCGATGCCTGGGCGGACGAGCTCCGCAAGGATGCCGCCGAGCTCGACCACCCGCTGCCGCCGTACGTCGTGGACGCCGCGCTCGCCGTCGTGGACGAGCTCGGCCGGGACCAGCCGGAGATCCTGATCCACGGCGACTTCCATCCACGCAACATCCTCCGCGCCGACCGGGAGCCCTGGCTGGCCGTCGATCCGAAGGGGTACGTCGGCGACCCGGCGTACGACGCGACCACGTTCCTGCGCACCCGCGCCGCGCACCAGCTCGGCGCCGACGACCTGATCAGTCGGTTGAACCACGAGCTCGAACTGTTCGCCGAGACCGCCGAGCTCGATCCCGAACGCATCCGCCGCTGGGCCCACCTCAACATGGTCCAGTCGGCCTTCTGGGGCCGCCGCCACGGCTTCGGCCGAGCCCGCGCCGGCAGCGAACTCGACCGATTCATCGCCCTGTGCGACGAACTCGCCGTCAGCTGGATCGCCTAGCCTTCTCAGCTGGCTTGCCTGGCGAGGCCCTCAGGTGGCAGGTCGAACGCGTCGTTCGGGGTCCGCAACAGGGCGATGCTGGCGCCGGCGAAACCGACCGCGGTGACCACAAGCCCGATACCGGCGGCGACGTGGCCTGGCATGAACGGGTGGGTGAAGCCGCCGACCGCGAGGGCGATGCCCATCCAGACCGGAGCAACCCGGCTGCGCGCCAGAGCGATGCCCTGCAGCAACAGGCCGACCGTGATGGCGAGGATGAAGAGCAGACTTCCGACGGCGAAGATCGGCAGGTTGTCCATCGCGGACCTGACCTTCTCCATCGTGTCGGGGTCCAGCCCTTCGTGGACCGTGAGGTACTCCGGCGTCACCGGACCGCCCAGCAGGAACAGCCCGGCTCCCAGACCGCCCATGGTGACGATGGCCCCGACGGTGGACAGTCGCGGCACCCGGCGGCGCGTGACCCATGCGACGGCGAAGCTTGCCGGGATCAACAGGAACCAAGGCACCTGCAGCCACTGCATCAGCTCGAACCGGCCCTGGTGCGCCGCAACCGCCGCGACCGTCTCGTCGAACGGCGCGTTGCCGCCGACCGGGCTGATCAGGTAGACGATTCCCTGCAGCAGGATCGGCACCGGGGCGATCACGGCCAGCAGGACCCGCCAGAATCCGCGCACGTCCCGCGGCTTCCGTTCGGTCTTGGCTGTCTTGCCAGTGTTGCCTGTGTTGCCGGGCTTGCCTGACTTGCCGGTGTTCGGGGCTGTGGTTGACATGAGCAACTCCTTTGCGAGTGCGCTGCCGTCAGCGCTGGAGCCCTCAGCGTCGGACCGCACCGGCCCCAGGCGGCAGGTTCGCGGCTCCCAGCCGCCCCGGAGACCTTCCTGGGTGCCTTGGGGCCAGACCCCTATCCGCCTGTGGGTTCGAGGTCTGATGATGGGCTCATGAGGGCCGATCCGGACGTGACCGGTAGGACCGATCGCCGGCTGCGATCGGTGGCTCTCGCTGCACTCGGTGTGGCGTTGCTCGGCGCAGTGATCACCGTCGTCGCCGCAGCGGCGTCCGGGCTGAGCTGGTCCCGGCTGGTCGACCTGTTCGTCGTGAGCAACGCGCTGATCGGGCTGTGCCTGGCCTTGGCGGGCTGGCCGATCGCGGACCGGCAGCCACGGAACCTGGTCGGCTGGTCGCTCCTCGTCGGCGGCTTGTGCTACGGCTCGACCGCGCTCGGGACGAGCGTGCTCGGGTGGCTGGGGGAGCCGCGAGGCTTCTGGCGCGGAATCGCGACGGTGACCAACGCCGGCTGGACGTGGACCTTGGCGACGCTCCTGCCGTTGTCGCTCCTCCTGTTCCCCGACGGGCGGCTGCCGAGCCGGCGCTGGCGCTGGGTCGTCGCGGTGCTGTGCTTCACCGGCATCAGCTATACGGCTGCCGCGGTCCTGGACCCGACCGGCGGACTGACGGCCGAGTTGGGCATTCCGGGGTACCCGGCCTGGTCCGGGTTCCGGCAGATCGTGTGGCTCCAGAACGTGAGCGCGGTCGGGCTCGCGGCCGGCTACCTGTCGGCCTTGGCCGCGGTCGTCGTCCGCTACCGGCGCGGCTCCGAACAGGTCCGTCGGCAGATCCTCTGGTTGCTGCTGGCAACGATCCTGATGGTCGGCTGCTTCGCGGTTTCGACCGCGGTCGGCTCGGAGTCGCTGCTGCTCGGGGTGCTGCCGATCCTGCTCGTCCCGGCGGCTGTGGCGGTCGCCATCCTGCGGTACCAGCTCCTCGACATCCGGCTGGTGGTCTCGCGATCGGTGCTGTACCTCCTGCTCACCGGCGCGGTGGTGGCCGCCTACCTGGCTCTTGTCCTGCTCCTGGACCGAACCGTGCGCCATCAGGTTTCGCTCAACTCCTCGGTTCTCGCGACCGTGGTGATCGCGCTCGCCTTCAATCCCGCGCGGGTCTGGTTGCAGCGGCTGATCCAGCGAGCGTTCTACGGTGCGCGCCAGGATCCGGTGCGGGCGATGGTCGAGGTCGGCGCCCGGCTCGGCACAGCGGCCGGCGCCGGGCTGGACGGCGTACTCGACGCCTTGTGCCGGGTGATGCGCTTCCCGGCGGCAGCTGTCCTGGTGGACGGCAAGCAGGTGTCGGCGTACGGCGAGCTGCCCGCGGCACGGCATGCGATCGCGCTCACGTCCGGGGCCGAGCGGTTGGGGGAGTTGGTCGTCGGTTTGCGTTCGGGCGAACAGCGGCTCGATTCGGCCGACGAGCAGGTACTCACCCTGCTGGCTGCTCCGATTGCGGTGGCGGTGCAGGCCAGACGGCTGGCCGACCAGTTGCGGGACTCGCGGGAGCGGGCCATCTCCGGCCGCGAGGAGGAGCGCCGGCGGATTCGCCGCGACTTGCACGACGGACTCGGCCCGGTGCTGACCGCGGTCGTGCTGAACGCCGAGGCGGCGTTACGCCTGCTCGACACCGATCGCGAACGGAGTTCGTTGCTGCTGGCACGCCTGCGCGACCTGACGAGCGGGGCGGTCGACGAGATCCGCCGGCTGGTGGACCAGCTGCGGCCGGCCGCGCTGGACGGACTCGGTCTGGTCGGCGCCCTTCGTGAGTACGTCGTGTCCGCGGGCCCGCGCACGGACGGTGCCGCTCTCGGCATCACGGTGGACGCGCCGCCGGAACTCGGCGAACTGCCTGCCGCCGTGGAAGTCGCGACGTACCGGATCGTCACGGAGGCCCTGACGAACGTGATCCGGCACTCGAGCGCGACCACCGCAGGAGTCCGGCTTGCTGTCGAGCACGACCGGCTCCTGTTGGAGGTGCGCGACAACGGACTCAACGACGGCCCGGAATGGCAACCGGGTGTCGGGCTCGCGTCCATCACCGAGCGGGCGGCCGAGTTGGGTGGCGAGTGCGACGTCCGCTACGGCCGGACCGGGTGCACGGTCAGCGTCGTACTGCCGCTGGGCCCGGCCGTACTCGAGGTGCGGCCATGACGTTGCGGATTGTGGTGGCAGACGACCACGGCATCGTGCGCGAGGGCCTCGGCGCGCTGTTGTCGGCGCATGACGGCTACGAGCTGATCGGTACGGCGGCGAACGGCGAGGAGGCGGTTCGTGCGGCGGTGATGCTGCATCCCGATGTGCTGGTGATGGACATTCAGATGCCGGGACTGTCCGGCATCGACGCGACCAGCGAGATCGGCCGGGTCGCGCCTGACGTGGCCGTGCTCATGCTGACGATGTTCGACGACGACGAGTCGGTGTTCGCCGCGATGCGCGCCGGCGCCCAGGGGTACGTGCTGAAGGGTGCGGCGCCGGACAACGTGATCCGGGCCATCGCCGCGGTCGCCGCGGGCGAGGCGATCTTCGGACCCGGGGTCGCGCGCCGGGCACTCGCCTACCTGTCCGGCCCGCGCGTCGACCAGCCGGCCTTCCCCGAGCTGACGCCGCGCGAACGCGAGGTACTCAACCTGATCGCCGGCGGCCTGGGCAACAGCGCGATCGCCGCCCGGCTCGGACTGGCCGTGGCGACCGTCGGCAACCACATCACCAGCATCTTCGCCAAACTCCAGGTAGCCGGCCGCTCAGAGGCAATAATCCGAGCCCGCTCCGCCGGCCTCGGCGACCACTGAGCTGGCCCTCCCCGCCGCATCTGAACCCGCGCCGCACCCTCACCCACCGCACACCCACCGCACACCCACCGCACACCCACCGCACTCACGCCGCACTCACGCCGCACCCTGACCGAGCGCCTGCAGCGGCAGGCCGGAGGGTGGAGGTGTTCGAGGGGTGGGTGTCAGTGGGCCAGCACGTATTGCTGGACGAGGAATGCGGCGCCGCGGAGGGCGCCGTCCTGGGAGGTTCGGGAGGTGCGGACCTGGAGGTCTGTGGTGGCCAAGGGCAACGATCTCGCGTAGATGGTCTCGCGGATGCCCGCGAGCAGGCTGTCGCCGGCCTGGGAGAGTGAGCCGCCGACGACGATCACCGAAGGGTTGAGCAGGCTGACGGCGGCGGCCAGGACCGTGCCGATCTCGCGACCCGCCTGACGGACGGCGCTCGTCGCGGTCGTGTTGCCCGCGCGGACGAGCTCGACAATGTCCCGGCTGGTCTCGACTCCGAGCGTAGTGGCGAGCGCCGCCGCTGAGGCGATTGCTTCGAGGCAGCCAACGTTGCCACAGCGGCAGAGCTCAGTGTGCCCAGGTGCCTGGATATGGCCGATGTCGCCGGCCGCGCCCTGGGCGCCGCGGTGCAGACGGCCGCCGCTGATCACGCCGGCACCGATGCCAGTGGCAACCTTCACGAACAGCAGGTGCTCGACATCCGGGTACGCCGTCGCATGCTCGCCGAGCGCCATGATGTTCACGTCATTGTCGACTAGCACTGCGCCAGGCAGTTCACGGCTCAGCCGGCCGACCACGTCGTACGAATCCCAGCCGGGCATGATCGGCGGATGGTTCGGTCGTCCGGTGCTGTGCTCGACCGGCCCCGGCAGCCCGACCCCGGTGCCGGCCAGATCGTCAGGTGACCGGTCCGCCTCCCGCAGCAGCGCATGTCCGGCCCGCGCGACCGCGTCGAGCACGACCTCGGGCCCCTCGGCGATCTTGAGCGGCGTCGTCGATCGATACAGGATCTCGCCGGCCAAGTCGGTGAGAGCGACGGACAGATGCGTCGCGCCGACGTCGGCGGCGAGCACGAGCCGTGCGGCCGGGTTGAACCGGAAGCGGGCCGGCGGCCGACCGCCCGTCGACGCGGCCTCCCCGGACGGTACGACGAGACCGGCCGCGACCAGAGCCTCGATCCGCCCGGTGACCGTGGAGCGGGCCAGGCCGGTGACGTCGATCAGCTCGGCACGGGTCCTGGCCTGGCCGTCGAGGAGCAGCCGCAGGACCGCGTCCGCCGTACCCAGATCGCTCATGTGTCGGACTTTCGTCGTACCAGCCGTGGACTTTTGCTTGACAGGGTTCAAAAGGGTCCCATAGCGTCCTACGACGTGTCCACCACTGCGCGCGAGCCGAGGAATCGTCTCAGGGTCGGAATTGTCGGCGGCGGCTTCATGGGCCAGGTCCACGGCAGGTCCGCGTTGGTTTCAGGAGCGACCGTGGTGGGCGCCGTCGGCTCCTCACCGTCGAGAGCGCAGGCAGCCGCGGACGCGACCGGCGCCGAGCGCGGGTTCGCGACCCTCGACGAGCTGCTCGCCTCCGACATCGACGTCGTCCACGTCTGTACGCCGAACAACACGCACCGCGACGTCACGCTGAAGGCTTTCGAGGCCGGCAAGCACGTGGTCTGCGAGAAGCCGCTCGCCACGTCCGTGGCCGACGCGACGGGTCTGACGGCTGCAGCGCAAGAGACCGGCCTCGTCGGCGCCGTGCCGTTCGTGTACCGCTACCACCCGATGGTCCGCGAGCTGCGGACCCGGATCGCGGCCGGCGATGCTGGTGTGATCACCAGCCTGCACGGCTCGTACCTGCAGGACTGGCTCGCCGGAGCGGACGACCAGAACTGGCGCGTCGACGACACGACCGGCGGTCCGTCGCGGACGTTCGCGGACATCGGGTCGCACTGGTGTGACCTGACCGAGTTCGTCACCGGCGACCGGATCGCCGCGATCAGCGCGCAGCTGCGCACGGTACGAACCCAGCGCGGCGGAGTCGAAGTACGCACCGAGGACCTCGCGACGGCGCAGTTCCGGACCGAGGCCGGAGTGGTCGGGACGATCGTGGTCAGCCAGGTCGCGGCCGGCCGCAAGAACCGCCTGTACCTCGAGGTGTCCGGCACCGAGTCGAGCTTCGGCTTCGACCAGGAGGACCCGGACCGGTTGTGGGTCGGTCGGCGCGACGCGTCGCAGCTCCTGACCCGCGACCCCGAGACGCTCAGTCCGCCCGCTGCCCGGGTGAACCGGCTGCCGGCCGGGCACGCGCAGGGGTACCAGGACGCCTTCGACTCGTTCGTCGCCGACAGCTATGCCGCCGTACTGGGTGACCACCCGGACGGGCTGCCCGATTTCGCCGCTGGAGCGCGGTCCGCTCGCGTGGTCGACGCCGTACTGCGATCTGCCGCGAGCGACTCTGCCTGGATCACCGTTGACAATTCTTAGGAGCTTGTAGATGCCACGCCCGATCACGCTGTTCACCGGTCAGTGGGCCGACCTGCCGTTCGAAGAGGTCTGCCAGTTCGCGTCCGAGGCCGGGTACGACGGCGTCGAGATCGCCTGCTCCGGTGACCACTTCGATGTCCAGCAGGCCGTCGACGACGACTCCTACGTCCAGGGCCGCAAGGACATTCTGGAGAAGTACAACCTGCAGGTCTTCGCGATCTCCAACCACCTGGTCGGCCAGGCGGTCTGCGACGACCCGATCGACTTCCGGCACCAGGCCATCGTGCCGTCCCGGATCTGGGGCGACGGCGACGCCGAGGGCGTACGGCAGCGGGCGGCCGAGGACCTGAAGAACACCGCTCGTGCGGCCAAGAAGCTCGGCGTGAACACGGTCATCGGCTTCACCGGCTCGTCGATCTGGCAGTACGTCGCGATGTTCCCGCCGGTGCCGGCCGAGCGGATCGAGGCCGGGTACCGCGACTTCGCCGACCGATGGAACCCGATCCTCGACGTGTTCGACGAGGAGGGTGTGCGGTTCGCGCACGAAGTACACCCGTCGGAGATTGCGTACGACTACTGGACCACGACGCTGACGCTAGAGGCGATCGGCCACCGCGAAGCGTTCGGGCTGAACTGGGACCCGTCGCACATGGTGTGGCAGGACATCGACCCGGTCGCGTTCCTCTGGGACTTCAAGGACCGGATCTACCACGTGGACTGCAAGGACACCCGGATGCGGGTCGGCGGCGGCCGCAACGGCCGGCTCGGCTCGCACCTGCCGTGGGGCGACCCGCGGCGCGGCTGGGACTTCTACTCGACCGGTCACGGCGACGTGAAGTGGGAGGACTGCTTCCGCGTGCTGAACTCGATCGGTTACGACGGCCCGATCTCGGTCGAGTGGGAGGACGCCGGCATGGAGCGCAAGGTCGGCGCCGCGGAGGCGGTCAACGTCATCCGCGCGCTCGCCTTCGACAAGCCCGCTGCGGCGTTCGACGCGGCCTTCGCCACGGACAAGTAAGTTCAGCGGTTGTCGCGGCCGGCGACGAACCCGATCATCACCTGCGTGGCTGAGAGTACGGCGAATACGATGAGCGTCGTACTCCAGCCGCCGGTCACCTGCGTCAGGTAGCCGGCGACGACCGGACCGGCCGCCGCCAGCGTGTAGCCGATGGCCTGCGCCATCCCGGACAACTGGGTGGTCTCGTGGTGGCCGCGGCCGCGAAGACTGATCAGCGACAGTGCGGCGACGAGCCCGGCTCCTTGGCCCAGACCGCCGACGACGGCCCAGACGAGCGCGAGCTGCGGCGCCAGCAGCAGACCGAGCAGCGCGACGAGGATCGGCGTACTCGCGGTCACCAGGCCGGCCCGCTGGTTGGTCGGATGCCTCAGCAGGAATGGGATGCTGAGGCCGCCGATCAGGCCGAACACCTGGAACAGGAACAGGTGTACGCCGGTGACGCGCTCCGAAACGCCGCCGGTCGAGATCTCGATCGTGGGCAGCCAGTTCACGAACAGGTAGAAGCTCGTCGACTGCAGCCCCATGAAGCCGGTCACCAGCCACGCCGTCGGCTGCCGCCACACGCTGACCGGGGGAGTGCCGTCCTCGACGCGTGCCGCCGGCATCGGCTCCGGCGAGAGCGTGCGCGGCAGCCAGATCACGGCGACGACAACGGCGAGACCACCCCAGACCGCGAGCGACAACCGCCAGTCGACCGCATCAGCGATCGGTACGGCGAGGATCGAGGCGATCGCAGCACCGCTGGTGATGAACGCGGTGTAGACCCCGGTCGCGCGCGAGACATTGCCTGCGTAGTCGCGCTTGATGATCACCGGGACCAGCACGTTCCCGATCGCGATCGCTGCGCCGACTACCGCCGTACCGATCCAGAGGCCTGCCTGGCCTGTGTAAGGGCGCAGGGCGCTGCTGAGCGCGAGCACGAGGAGCGAGACGAAGACAGCACGCTCCATCCCGAAGCGGCGCGACGCGAGGTGGACGAGCGGTGAGGCGACGGCGAACGCGAGCAGCGGCAGCGTGCCGAGCAGGCCCTGCGCGGCCTCACCCAGGTGCAGGTCGAGGCCGATCCGCGGCAGCACCGGACCGACCGCGGTCAGCGCCGGCCGGAGGCTCAGCGCGACCACGAAAGCGGTCGCTGTGATCAGCGCCGACCGCTCCCGAGTCACTGGTTCGGTCAACACCGCCACGACACACCTCTCCCTGTTCTTGCTCTCTGCAGATGTCCTACATTTACACACTGTACGCTAGCCCCTGGACGGAGGTGGGCGGGTGTCGATCGAAGGACCTGTGCGGCAGGTGCCGCTCGTGCTGCAGGTGTCGGAGCGGTTCCGGGCGCAGATCGAGTCCGGGGCTTGGCCACGCGGCTCGCGGATCCCGGGCGAGAATCAGCTTGCGACCGAGCTCGGCGTCAGCCGCGGGACGATACGGGAGGCGCTGCGTTCGCTCAGCCTGACCGGCCTGCTCGAGCCGCGCGTCGGCGACGGCACCTATGTCCGGGCGACCAACGAGATCAGCGGCGTACTGGTCCGGGACGAGCTGTCCGCCTCACTCACGCATGTGCTCGATGCCCGAGCCGGCATCGAGGCCGCAGCCGCCCGCCTGGCCGCGCAGCGTCCGGATCCGGACAGCCTGGCAGCCATGTCCGACGCACTGGAGTCCCGGGCGGCTGCGGGCGACCTGGACGCGTTCGTTGCCGCGGACGCCGAGTTCCACCGCGGAGTCGTGGTCGCGAGCGGGAACCCGTTGCTACTGCGTCTGTACGACGCGATCGCCGAGGTGCTGACCGAGTCGATCCACCAGACCGCGACGATGCCCGAGGACCACCGGATCCTCGACGCGCACGTCGACGTACTCGAGGCGATCCGGGCGGGCGATCCCGAGGCGGCGAGTCAGGCGTCGTACGCCCTGATCGAGACCATCAAGCAAGAAGCGAAGGATCCGGCCAGTAGTACCTGAAACAGGCCGGGTGGCCGTTGAGCCGCCGCTGCTCCCCGCCTGGCGGCGGGACGTCCTTGCGGTCGCCGCGGATGCCGCCGCGCGCTTCGTAGAATCCCTGCGCCGCGATGTTCTGCTCGAGGACCCACAGGTAGAGCCCGGATCCGGGTGCCGCCTCCTGCAGGGCCTTGGCGGTCAACGAGAGCAGCTGGGTCCCGATGCCTTGCCGCTTGAGCGGTGCGCGGACATGCAGGTTGTCGACGAGCGCACCGTACTTCGGGTCGGCGCCGATGATCAGATGGGCCAGCCCGACCAGCTGACCGTCGTACTCCGCGAGCGTCGTCCGAGTACCCTCCCGCGCCGCCAGCCGTTTGGCCCACATGGCATCGAGATACTCCGCCGACTCGTCGTCGAGGAACGCGTCGGCGTACGCACCGCGGTAGTGCCGCCGCCAACTGTCCCCATGCAGCTCAGCCACCGCCGCCGCATCATCCGCCCCACCCAACCGAAACCGCAGCTCATCCACCCCCGAATTCGTATCACTCGGCACGACGGCCACCCGGGCTTGTCCGAAGCGTGAACCCCACGTCCGCCATTCGGCCGCGGATCAACGAGTCGAGCCGTTGCCAGCCTGGTGAGGATGCATTGAGCGTGTTTTGCAGGAGGTCGGGGATGGCGGGATCGGCATCACTGCCGGGTGGTTCGGTGCCGTAGCGCTGGATGCTGGCGGCAACGATGCGGTCTGCGAGCTCGACCAGGAACGGGTCGTCCGGGTCGAGGGCGTGGGCGTGGTCGGCGGCCAGGTACAGGTTTCTCAGCTCGGGATCGGTGAGCGATTGTGCCTGGTCCTGGAACAAGGTGTCGGCCAGCTCCGGGTGCGTTGCGTAGACGATGATCCACAGGTCCCGCTCCATGGCGATCCACCGATCGGTGAAGCCGAGCGCGGGTAGTCCGGCGAGATGGTCTTCGACGTTCGAGGGCAGGATGCTGATCTCGCCGGCCGCCAGCTTGCGGAGCCGGCGCTGGGTATCGCGGAGACTCTTGATGCGGGCGGTCAGGTCGGTATCGATCTGCTGCACCGCAAGGGCGAGCTCCTCCGGCGTTGATCCGAGCTCACGGATCCGCGCGAGCGGTACGCCGGCGTCCGCCAGCATGCGGATCCGGACCAGCTCGACGACCGCGTCCGCGGCGTACCGCCGGTATCCCGACGAGTCCCGTTCGGGCTCAGGTAGGAGGCCCTTCGCGTGGTAGACGCGGACCGTCTTCGTCGAGACCCCGACGTACCGCGCCAGCTGTCCGATCGTGAGCACGACACCATTCTTGACCTTGCCCCTAGGGCAATGTCACACGATGGCTGCATGACCGATTGGGACACGCTGCGCGCACTCGCCGACGAAGGCAACGAGAAGGCTCTGGACCGGCTGGCGGATCTGGCCGACGAGCGGGACGACGTCGATGCGTTGAGCGAACTGCTCGACGAAGGCTGCGACCGCGCCGGCGAGCATCTCACCCGCCGGGCCGCGACCGCGAAGGATCTGGTCGAGCTCCAGCGCATCAGCGACGCCGGGTACGACGAGGCGGGCGAAGTGCTCAACCGCCTATTGGACTGAGCGGGCAGCCGGTGCCGATGCGTTCGGTGAGGTCAGCGCGGAGGGTCGCCAGGTCCGCCATGCGCTGGTCGATGACCTGGACCTTCTCGGCGAGCAGGGCGGACAGGGCTGTGGCCGAGTCGGCGGAATCGCGGAGTTGCTCGCCATGCTTGGCGATCTCGGCCAGCGTGAAGCCGAGCGCCTGCGCCGTACGGACGTAGTGCAGCCAGGGCACCATCTCGACGGGGAAGTCCCGGTAGCCGTTCGGCCGGCGCTCACCCTCGACGAGTCCGATCCGCTCGTAGAAGCGGATGGTGTCCTTGGACAGGTTCGTCTGCTCAGCGAGCTCACCGATGCGCACGGGATCCTCCGTCGGGCTTGACCTTGGACAGCACTCCACTGTTTACCTTCGAACGCGTGTCTCCCCAAACCGGCTATCTCCGCATCGTCCGCGCCAGCGCCTGGTACGACCTGATCGTCACCGCCGGCTTCGCCACGCCCTGGACCTACGTCCTCGTCCACCGCGCCCTGTCATCGCTCGGAACCTTCCCTCCGGTCGACTCCATCCAGACGCTCTACGCGAATCTGATGGGCTCCGTCGTGATCGTCTGGGCGCTCCTCCGCCTGTTGCGCACGCTGCCGCTCCACGGCTTGTACGACGGCATCGCGCGCGTCCTGTTCGCAAGCTGGCAGACCTACGCGCTGGCGCATGGAGCGCCCAAGGTCCTGGCGCTGTTCCTCGTGGTTGAGATCAGCTTTGGAGTGGTTCAGCTCCTGCCGTGGTCGGTCGGCGGGGTGCGAGCACGCGAGCGAACACAGCCAGGCCGGCCGTCAGTGCGGTGACCACGATGAACGACATCGTCAGGTTGCTGGCCTGGGCGATGCCGCCGATGATCGACGGCGCCACCAGACCGGACGCGTAGGTGATGGTCGCGACGCCCGCGATCGCCTGACTCGGGTTGGGTCCGGTGTGCCCGGCGGCGGCGAACGCGAGCGGCACGGCGACCGCGATCCCCACGCCGATCAGCCCGAACCCGGCGATCGCCACGACCGCCGTCGGCGAAACGACCACGAGCAGACCGCCGAGCGTCGCGAGCACACCGCTCCACCGCACCGTCCGTACGGCGCCGAACCGATCCACCACCGCATCGCCGGTCAACCGCGCGATCGCCATCGTCAACGCGAACCCGGTCGTCGCCCCGGCCGCGACAGCCGCCGAACTGTCGAGAATGTCCCGCAGATACACAGCCGACCAGTCCAGACTCGCACCCTCCGCGAACACCGCGCAGAACCCGACGGCTCCGATCAGCAACGCCGACTTCGGCGGCAACGCGAACCGCGCCGGCGGCTCCTCGTCCTCGTCCGGATGGATGTTCAGCACGAAATGACACGCCACCGCACCGATCACCGTCAGTACGACAGCAGCCGTCGCGTGATGGAGCTGTGCGTTGACATTCGCATGAGCGGCGAAGGTCCCGACCGCCGCGCCGAGCAGCGCGCCCACACTCCACAGACCGTGCAACCCGGACATGATCGACTTCTTCAGCCGGTGCTCGATCTCGACGCCGAGCGCGTTCATCGCCACGTCGGCCATGCCCGCCGTACCGCCGTAGGTGAAGAGCGCGGCACACAACGCGAGCAGACCCGGGGCGAGCGACGGCAGGATCAGTGCGAGCGTCCAGAGGGCAAGTAGACCGCGCAGCGCGTTGCGCGTCCCGAACCGATGAGTGACCCGGGCGGCGAGCGGCATCATCAGCGCCGCGCCGAGCGCCGGGAACGCGAGCGCCAGCCCGAGCTGGCCCGCGGACACTCCCGCATGCTCCTGGATCCACGGCACCCGGGTCGCGAACGACCCGGTCACCGATCCGTGCACGCAGAAGACGGCGGCCACGGCGTACCGGGATCGCTTGACGAGCGCGGTGTCTTCAATCACAAGTAAACAGACAATCTGTTTGAACGATCAGGCGGATGGTAGATTTCTGCGCGTGAGAAGTGCAGAACGGCATCAAGTGATCGTAGAACGACTACGAGTCGTCGACCGAGTGTCGGTCCAGGAACTGGTCGAGGCGACCGAGGCGTCGGACATGACGGTCCGCCGCGACCTCGACTTCCTGGCGGCCCAGGGCGTGCTGAAGCGCGTCCACGGTGGCGCCGTGTCTGCGATGCCTTCCGGCCTTGAGCCGCCGTACTCGCTCCGCACGCAGGCCGCGACCGCCGCCAAGCAGGCGATCGCCAAGGCTGCGGTCGAGCACCTGCACGACGGCGAGACGATCGTCCTCGACAGCGGTACGACGGCGCTCGAGACCGCGCGGCTGCTGCACGACCGCGCGATGACGATCATGCCGCTGTCGCTGCACGTCGCGCACGAGCTGGCGGATGCGCCGCGGATCCGGCTGCTGATGCCGGGCGGTGAGGCACGCAAGGGCGAGCTCTCGCTGGTCGGCCCGCTGACCGTCGCCTCGCTGCGAGCGCTGCGCTTCGACGCGGCCGTGCTGAGCCCGTGTGCGTTCAGCCTCGATGCCGGGCTGACCGCGTTCGACCTGGGCGACGCGGAAGTGAAGCAGGAGGCGATGAACGTCGCGACTCGCACCGTCGTACTCGCGGACGGCGCCAAGTGGGACCGCGCCGCCCTCGCGTACGTCTGCCCTGCCGACCGGCCCGACCTGATCATCACCGACGAGTCGGCCCCCGAAGACCAGCGCACACTCCTGACCCAACGCGGCGTCCTCGTAGAGGTGGCCTCTTGACCGTGTTGATGCCGCGACTCCGTCGCGGCGGGTCATGGGGCTGTAACTCCCGGCCTTCCCTCGTCGCTCCGGTCGCTGTGCTGAATGCCGCGACTCCGTCGCGGCGGGTCATGGGGCTGTTGCTCCCGGTCTTCCCTCGTCGCTCCGGTCGCTTCGCTCCCTGCGCTCCTCAGTCCAGACCGGGAGGCCCCAGGACCGGGCTCCCTCCGCTCCTCAGTCCAGGCCGGGAGGCCCCATGACCGCGACCGACCTGCGACCGCAGGCCGCGCCGCCGCGCGCCGCTCGGGTTGCTACCTGGATGTACTTCGGTCTGAACGGGTTCGCGGTCGGGATGTGGGTCGTGCACATCCCGAGCATCGAGCAGAAGACCGGCATCACTCACAGCACGCTCGGGCTGCTCCTGCTGGTGCTCGGCGGCGCGGCGTTCACCGGCATGCAGGTCGCGGGTCCGCTCGTCGACAAGCTCGGTCAGCGCCGGCTCGTCCCGGCGGCCGGCATCCTGCTCGGCGTCGCGCTCGCCGGACCGGGCCTTGCGACGAACTGGTGGACGCTCGGCCTCACGCTGATCCTGATCGGCTTCGGCAATGGTTCGATCGATGTCGGCATGAACGCGCAGGCCGTGGTCGTCGAGCGCGGTTACCCGCGACCGATCATGGCCGCCTTCCATGCGATGTGGTCGATCGGCGGCGCGATCGCCGCGATCGTCGGTGCGGCGACGCTGCGGGCCGACGTACCGCCGGAAGTCACGCTCGCGTCGGCCGGCGTGCTGTGCATCGTGCTGTCCCTCGTTGCCAGCCGGTTCTTGCTGGAGGCAACCGTTCCGCCGGAGGACGACGTCGCCGAGGGCGGGCAGCGGGCGAAGCCGTCGGCCAAGCTGGTCTGGGCGCTGGGCGGACTCGCGTTCGGCCTGATGCTGTCCGAGGGCGTCGCGAACGACTGGGCCGCGCTGCACTTTCGCGACATCCTCGGCACCTCCGTGAGTACGGCGGCCTACGCGTACGGCGCGTTCGCGGTCGCGATGACCGTGGGCCGATTCCTCACCGACCGGGTCGCGGCCGTCGTCGGTCCGGCAGCGATCGTCCGGTGGGGCGCGGCGATGGCGGCGGTCGGCCTGACGCTGGTGATCGTCGTACCGTGGGTGCCGGTCGCGCTCGTCGGCTGGGCCGTGTTCGGGCTCGGCCTCGCGGGCGGCGTACCGCAGCTGTTCACCGCCGCAGGCAACCTCGACCCGCGGTCGTCCGGCGCGCTGATGGCACGCGTCGTCGGCCTCGGGTACGTCGGACTGCTGGCCGGGCCCGCGCTGATCGGCGGCCTCGCGCACTGGATGCCGCTGAACATCGCGTTCATCCTGCCGGTCGTGCTGTGCGTGCTGACGTTCTTCGGCGGCCCTGTGCTCAAGAGCCCTGCAGTCAAGAAGGATGTCAGCTGAGGGCTTGTTCGAGGTCCGCCCACAGGTCGTCGGGATGCTCGATGCCGACGGACAGGCGGATCAGGTCCTCGGGGATCGTCGGGACTTCCGCCGGCCAGCGGCGGCGGCGTTCCAGCAACGACTCGACGCCGCCGAGGCTGGTCGCGTGCAGCCAGAGCTCGGTGCGCTCGCAGACCCGTTGGGCGAGTGCCGCGTCACCTCCGAGTTCGACGGCGAGGATCGCGCCGAAGCCGGACATCTGCGCGGCCGCGCGGCTGTGTCCGGGATCGCTCGGCAGTCCGGGGTAGCGGACGCGGCTGACGCGCGGGTGTTCCAGCAGGCGCTCGGCCAGGAACGCGGCGTTCGACTGGGCGCGCTCGAGGCGGAGGGCAAGGGTTCGCAGACCGCGGAGCGCTAGCCAGGCCTCCATCGGACCGGGGATCGCGCCGAGGCTGCGACGGCGGAGCTCGATCGCGGACCACAGGTCGTCGTCCGCGGTGATCACCGCGCCGAGGATGACGTCCGAGTGGCCGGAGATGAACTTGGTGGCCGAGTGCATCACGACATCCGCGCCCAGCTGGAGCGGCTGCTGGAGCAGGGGAGTCGCGAACGTGTTGTCCACGACGACGATCGCATCGACCGCGTGCCCCGCTTCGGCAAGTGCCGGGATGTCGGCCACCTCCATCGCGGGGTTGGTCGGTGACTCGATCCACAGCATGTCGGCTCCGTCGAGGACCTGCTTGACCGCCTCGGTGTCCGCGATGTCGACGTGTTCGACCGTCAGCCGGCCGGTCCCGGTCTGCTGATCGAGCAGCCCGACCACGCCGGAGTACGCATGCTGTGGCGCTACGACCCGCCCGCCGACCGGGACCAGGTCGATCACCGCCGCGGCGGCCGCCATGCCCGACGCGAACGTCAGCCCGCGACCGCCCTCGAGCTCGCCGAGCGTCTCCTCGAGCGCCGACCAGGCGTCGTTGCCGAACCGGCCGTATCCGCGATCGCCGCCCGCGACGTACGTCGAGCTGAACACCGGCGACTCACCGACCGGCGCGTTCGGCACCCGCTCCGGCCGCCCCGCGTGGACGACGACCGTGGAGGGATCAAGCTCAGGAGTCATACCCCGAATTGTCGCTGACGCGATAGGTAGCCGCGGGCAGGGGGATGCCGCCGGTGCGGAGCAGACTCATCGCCTGGCGGGCGAGGGACTTCGCGTCGGTGGTGTCGGGCGTGTCGACCCAGACGCGGACGACGGTCTCGATGATGTTCATCGCGATCCCGGCCGCCAGCGCGCTGGTGAACTCGGCCCTGTTGTCGGCCCGATGATCGGTCCTGTTGTCGGCCCGATGATCGGTCCTGGTGTCGGCCCGGTTGTCGGCCCGGTTGTCCGCCCGGTTGTCCGCCCTGGTGTCGGTCGGTAGCCGCAGTACCAGCTCGTCGGCGAGGTCGGTGCGGAAACGCCAGATCAGCTCGTTGAGATGAGCGCTCACGGACGCGGTCTGCGCGGCCATGTCGAACACGGCCCGCACCCGGCCCGGATTGGTCTCAAGTTGCTCCAGGACGCGCTCGATCACCGCCTGCAGGCCGGCCGTCAGCTCCAGCTCGGGTTGCTCACGGAACCAGCTGACCGCGTCGCCGAGGCAGTCCTCGACGAACTCGAGAACCAGCGTCTCCTTGGTCGGGAAGTACCGGTACAGCGTGCTCGGCCCGACCTCGGCGGCCGCCGCGATCTGCTCGACCGTGGTCCGGCCGAAGCCGTTGTCGTTGAACAGCTCGAACGCTTTGTCCGCGATCAGCCGGCGGGTCCGCTCCCGCTTCACCTCGCGCAGTCCCATCAGCACCTCCGCGGGCAGGGTACCGGTTCGCCGACTCGCCGGACGTGGCTTCTCTTTGGTTGACTCAGCCATATGGTAGTCACTACCAAAATCCTTTGGGAGGGTTCATGTCCGAGAGCTTCCCCGTCAGTCGGCCCACCGGGTGTCCTTTCGACCCAGCGCAGGAGTACGCCGGGTTCCGCCGTACTCCCGGGCTGGCCAAGGTCGCCACCCCGGCGGGAGTCGACGCGTACGTGGTCAGCCGGTACGACGACGTGCGCACGCTGCTCCGGGACAGCCGGCTGAGTTCGCGGTCCGCGCCGTCGGACCACGTCGTACCTGGCGCTGATCTGGACCGGGAGGCCGACTCGGGTTCGATCCTTCACGCGGACGGTGCCGCGCACAAACGGCTGCGACGGATGCTGGCGACCGAGTTCGCGGTGAAGCGGATGGAGGCGATGCGGCCGCGGATCGCCGCGATGATCGACGCGCAGCTCGACACGATGCTTGCCGCCGGTGGGCCGGTCGATCTGGTGCAGGCGTTCGCGCTGCCGATCCCGTCGCTGGTGATCTGCGAACTGCTGGGCGTTCCTTATGCGGACCGCGCCGAGTTCCAGGAGCGGAGCGCGACGCTGGTGCGGGTCGACGGCGATCGGGACGAGATCATGCGGGTCAGCGACGCGCTCAACCAGTACATGGTCGGGCTGGTCCTCGCGAAGCAATCGTCGCCGTCGGACGATCTGCTGTCGCGGCTCATCACTCGTGGCGAGCAGCTGGGCGAGTCACTGAGTCTGCCGGAGCTGGTGTCGATCGGGATCACGCTGCTGATCGCGGGACATGAGACGACAGCGAACATGATCGCTCTGAGCACGCTCGCGTTGCTGCGGAACCCAGCCGAGCTCGCCGCCCTGCGGGCCGATCCCACGCTGGCGCCCGCCGCAGTCGAGGAGCTGCTTCGGTACTTGTCCGTCGTCCAGTTCGGGCTGTTCCGGCACGTCACGGACGACCTGCCGGTCGGATCCGCGACTCTGGAGGCAGGTGACTACCTGATCGCGGCGCTGTCCTCGGCGAACCGGGACTCGCAGGTGTTCCCGGATCCCGACCGGCTCGACTTGCGGCGGTCGGCCGGGGCGCACGTGGCGTTCGGGTTCGGGCCGCACCAGTGCCTCGGTCAGCAGCTGGCGCGGGTCGAGCTGCAGGAGGTCTTCACCCGGCTGTACGCGCGCATCCCGACGCTGCGACTCGCCGTACCGTTCGAGGAAATCGAGTACCGGGACAACACGCTCGTGTACGGAGTGACAGCGTTGCCAGTCACCTGGGACTGAGCCGGACACCGGCCGCTACGGAGTGCGATCTGAAGGGGTCTTAACCGAACCCTGGTCGGAACCTGAACCTCGGGCCGCTACAGTCGAGCCGGTGAGTGAGTACTCGAGGGAAGAACAGCGCAAGCCCCGTGTCGCCGTCGTTTTCGGTGGCCGGTCGAGCGAGCATGCCATCTCCTGCGTCACCGCGGCCAACGTCCTGCAGGTGATCGACCGGGACAAGTACGACGTGGTCCCGATCGGGATCAGCACCAGCGGCCACTGGGTGCTGGAGAGCGGCGACCCCGAGCGGCTGTCGATCACCGACGGCAAGCTCCCCGAGGTCGACGTGACCGCGATGCCGGTGCTGTTCGGCGCGAACCGCGAGCTCGTGATCAGCGAGCCCGAGCAGGTCCCGAGCACGCTCGGCCAGGTCGACGTGGTCTTCCCGCTGCTGCACGGCCCGTGGGGCGAGGACGGCACCATCCAGGGCCTGCTCGAGATGTCCGACATCCGGTACGTCGGCTCCGGCGTACTCGCCAGCGCTGTCGGCATGGACAAGCACTACATGAAGGTCGTCTTCCAGGCCGCCGGCCTCGAGGTCACGCCGTACGTCGTGATCCGCGACCGCGACTGGATGCGCGACCCGCAGGCGTGCCGCGAGGCGGTGGACGCCCTCGGCTACCCGGTGTTCGTGAAGCCGTGCCGCGGCGGTTCGAGCCTCGGGATCAGCAAGGTGAACAGCCTCGACGAGCTCGACGAAGCCGTCGCGGTGGCCCGCGCCCACGACCCGAAGGTGATCGTCGAGGCCTCCGCGAAGAACCCGCGCGAGATCGAGGTCGGCGTACTCGGTGGCCTGAACGGCGCCAAGCCCGAGGTCAGCGTCTGCGGCGAGATCGCGGTCTCCGGCGGCGGCCATGACTTCTACGACTTCGAGACCAAGTACCTGCCCGAGGGCGAGGAGTACACCGCTCTCTCGGTCCCGGCCGACCTCCCCGAGGAGATCGCCGCCGAGGTCCGCGCCAAGGCCCTCACCGCCTTCGACGCCATCGACGCCGAGGGCCTGGCCCGCGTCGACTTCTTCCTCGACGCCGACAACCGCGTCATCATCAACGAGATCAACACCATGCCGGGCTTCACCCCGACCAGCATGTTCCCCCGCCTATGGGCCGCCTCCGGCAAGGACTACGCAGCACTCGTCGAACACCTCCTCTCCCTAGCGATGACCCGCCCCACCGGCCTCCGCTAACCCACCAGCGCGAGACGTCCCGGGCTGGTCCGCTCCACCCGCCCGGGCCGCGCAGCCGCTCCACCCGCCCGGGTCGCGCAGCCGCTCCATCCGCCCGGGGCGGTCCGCTCCACCCTCCCGGCGGGTCGGTCATAGGCGGCTTGCTCGGGAGCGGAGGTAGCGCTGTTGGGGGAAGCTGGTTGCCCGGCTCGCGGCCTCCTCGTACGCGACGCGAGCCCCGGCCGTATCGCCTGACATCTCGAGCAGATGCGCCCGGACCGCCGACAACCGGTGGTCCTTCGTGAGGTGGTCGTCGTCCTCGATCGAGCTCAGCAGCGCGAGCCCCTCGTCCGGGCCGCGTGCCATCGCGACAGCGACCACGTGGTTGAGGGCAACCATCGGGTTGTCGGTGAGCTGGAGCAGCACCTCGTACAGCGCAACGATCTGCGGCCAATCAGTCTCCTCTGCACTGGGCGACTCGTCGTGAACGGCAGCAATCGCCGCCTGCAGCTGGTACGGCCCGACCGGCCCCCGCGGCAACGTCGCCGTGATCAACTCGACGCCCTCCCGGATCAGCTCCGGTATCCACAGCGACCGATCCTGCTCCGCCATCGGCACCAGCTCACCGAGCGCCCCGGTCCGCGCCGGCCGCCGCGCATCGGTCAACAGCATCAACGCCAACAGTCCAGCTACCTCGGTGTCCTCAGGCAGCAACCGATGGAGCATCCGCGCCAACCGGATCCCCTCGGCCGCGAGCTCCACCCGCTGCAGGCTCGGTCCCGTCGTACTCGCATAGCCCTCGTTGAAGATCAGGTACACAACCTTCAGCACCGCGCCCAGTCGCTCCTCGCGATCGGCCGGCATGGTGAACCGCGCCCCGCTCTCCTTGATGCTCGCCTTCGCCCGGGTGATCCGCCGCGTCATGGTTGCCTCCGGCACCAGGAACGCCCGGGCGATCTCCGTCGTCGTCAGACCACCGACCGCACGGAGCGTCAACGCGATCTGCGAGGCTGGCGACAACGACGGATGACAACACAGGAACAGCAGCACGAGCGTGTCGTCCGCACCCCCGACTGGCTCACCCTGCGGGGCCCACTGCGCCACCCGGTCCTCCCGCCGCTGACGAGCCTGCTCCCGCCTGAGCAGATCCGTCAGCCGACGGGAAGCCACCGTGATCAACCACCCGCGAGGACTGTCGGGCACGCCATTCACCGGCCACTGCTCCGCCGCGGCAAGCAGCGCCTCCTGCACCGCGTCCTCAGCCGTGTCGAAGTGCCCGTACCGCCGCACCAACGCTCCCAGCACCTGCGGCGCCAACTCCCGCAGCAACTCCCCAAGCGCGACGGTCATCCCGATCACTCCACCAGCTCGTCCTGGCCTTCGACGATCGGCCGGATGTCGGCGTACGCCGTCGCGCGCACGAACCCCGGCGCCGGCGTCTCCGCGAGCCGGGCCGCGATCTCGGTCGCCCGATCGAACGACTCGCACTCGACGATCCAGTATCCGGCGAGCACCTCCTGGGTCTCCGCATACGGACCGTCCGTCACCACCGATTGCCCGTCCTTCGACCCGAACCGCCGTGTCAGCACCGGCGCCGCCAGCGCCCGCGTCTCGACCAGCTCGCCCGACTCGACCAGCTCGTTGTTGAACTTCTGCATGAACGCCCCCATCGCAGCAAAGTCCTCAGGCGTCCACGCGGGCTTCCCGGAATCCTTCCCGGCCATCCCGTCATAGTCCTGTTGCGACGCATACGTCAGGATCATGTACTTCACAGCTGTCTCCCATCGTCCGGACGCCCACCGCAGGCGCCTCCACCCGAGACGTCGCCCCGGCGGCCTCGAACCGGACACCACCAGCAGACGATTTTCGATCTCGCCAGGGAGTATGCACTCGTCAGATGCAGGGCGTGACGAGTTTGTCGTGCTTGTGGATAGCGTCGGCGACGTCGATGAGCGCGTTCGCCTCGGGGGAGTACTTCGACGGGACTGCCATCTCGAGGTAGAGCTGGCGGCCGATCGTGGTGAAGATGTAGCCGTGCTTGACCTGCTTGGCGAACCAGCCGACGCCGTTGACCTGGAAGCACAGGGACTGGGCCTCGGCCATACCGGCGGGAGGCGCGACTCCACACGTCACCTCGATGGGCGGGTCGCCGTACGCCGTGGTCAGCGGGCTCTCGGGCGAGGTTTTCCGCTTCGTCCGATCGAGAACCTTCGCCGGCATCGCCTGCATGAGCTGTGTGCAGGCGGCGGCGACTTCGGGCGCGGGGGAGGGGACCGGCACGGGCGCAGGACCCGCGCTGCACCCGGCGAGCACGATCACGCCGAGTGCAGCCAGAAAGATTTTGGGCATACCGAAAACAGGCGGGTCCCCGGGGGGACGGCTCAGATGTGGACGACGGGACAGGTCAGCGTACGCGTGATGCCGGGAACGTTCTGGACCCGGGCAACCACCAGCTTGCCCAGCTCGTCGACGTTGCGGGCTTCCGCGCGGACGATCACGTCGTACGGACCGGTGACGTCCTCGGCCAGGGTGACGCCCTGGACCTCGGCGATCTGCGCGGCGACGTCGGCCGCGCGGCCGACCTCGGTCTGGATCAGGATGTAGGCCTGGACCACCACGTCGTTCTCCACTCAGTCGTCCTCAGCTGGCTCCGGCCGTCTGCGGACACCGCTGTGCAGCGGTACTGCGAGACAGCCGGGCGTACTCATAGTTGCCCGGTCACGGTACCGCCTAGACTCCGGTCAGCGATATGGGAGGTCTGCTGACGTGACAGAGACGTTGGGGAGCACGGGTGAGTTCGGCCTGATCGCGGCCGTCACCAAGGGGCTGTCCACAGGTGAGGACGTCCTGGTCGGTCCAGGTGACGACGCGGCCGTGATGGCGGTGCCGGACGGCCGCATGGTGATCACGACCGACCTGCTGGTGGAGGGACGCCACTTCCGCCAGGACTGGTCGTCCGCGTACGACGTGGGCCGCAAGGCCGCCGCGCAGAACCTCGCTGACGTCGTGGCGATGGGTGCGCGGCCGACTGCCCTCGTGGTCGGCTTCGGCGGTCCCGCCGACCTGCCGACTGCCTGGGCGCTCGAGCTCAACCAGGGCCTCGTCGACGAGTGTGAGCTGGTCGAGGCGAGCATCGTCGGCGGTGACACGGTCCAGTCGGACAAGATCGTTGTGTCGGTCACCGCGTTCGGCTCGCTGGACGGTCGTCCGCCGGTACTGCGGTCAGGCGCCCGCCCCGGCGACGAGGTCGCGTACGTCGGCCGGCTGGGTTGGGCCGAGGCGGGCTGGGCCGTTCTCGCCCGCGGGTTCCGCTCGCCACGGGCTGTTGTCGAAGCGCATCGCCGCCCGCAACCGCCGTACGCCGAAGGTCCGCGCGCCGCGCTCGCCGGTGCCTCCTCACTGTGCGATGTGAGCGACGGACTGCTCTCCGACCTCGGCCACATCGCGGCTGCGAGCCAGGTGATTATCGACGTGCACACGAAGGCGCTGACCGTGCCTGAGCCGCTGCAGGCGGTCGCTGCCGCGACCGGTGTGGACGCGCTGAAGTTCGTGCTGACCGGCGGCGAGGACCACGCCCTGGTCGGCACGTTCGAGCCGGCCGACGTGCCCGAGGGCTGGACCGTCATCGGGTCGGTTGCTGAGGGCAACGAGGAACGCCCGGCCGGGACGGTGACGGTGGACGGCTCGCCGTATGCTGACGAGACAGGCCACGCCCACTTCAGGAGTTGAGATGCCGGTCGGGAGTGCACCGCCCAGAGTGCTGACGATCGCCGGGTCCGACTCCGGCGGCGGAGCCGGGATCCAGGCGGACCTCAAGGCGATGCTCGCGAACGGCGTGCACGGCATGAGCGTGCTGACTGCGATCACCGCGCAGAACAGCCTCGGCGTCCAGGGTGCCTGGGAGCTGCCGGAGGAGCAGGTGCGCGCTCAGTTCCACAGCGTCGTCGACGACATCGGCGTCGACGCGGTGAAGACCGGCATGCTCGCCTCCGAGTCGATGGTGCGGGTCGTTGCCTCGCTGCTGCGCACGCTGCCGGAGGGCGTGCCGATCGTGGTCGACCCGGTGTCGGTGTCGAAGCACGGCGACGCGCTGCTGGCAGCTGACGCGATGGACGCCGTACGTTCCGAGATCGTTCCGCTGGCCACCGTCCTCACTCCGAACCTCACAGAGCTCGGACCGGTCGCCGGGGTCGACCTGGAGACCATTGAGGACCGGGAGCTGGCGGCAAAGCTGCTGCTGGATGCAGGTGCACGCTGGGTGCTGGTGAAGGGCGGCCACGACGTCGGTACGGCGGCCGTGGACGTGTTGCACGGCCCAGGGGTACGGCGTTCGTACAGCGCGGTCCGCGCCGACAACAGGCACACGCACGGCACGGGATGCACACTGGCGAGCACCATCGCGTCGTACCTGGCACGTGGGTACGACGTACCGAGCGCGGTCGGTGCAGCGAAGGAGTACGTGACCGGAGCGATCGCGGCCGGGTTCGCACTCGGTGGCGGGATCGGTCCGGTCGATCATGCGTGGAGATTTCGAGGGAGAAGCAGTTGACCAAGCAGCAGCCCCCGGTCGACGGGTACTGCGAGCAGTGCGGCTTCAACTACGACACCGGTGATCTGCAGGGCACTGTGACCCTGCTGATCCGGCAGTCGGCGGACTGCAGCATGGCGCTGACGAAAGCCGCGGCCGGTCCGGACGCGAACGTCGTGCGCCTGCGACCGGAGCCGGAGGTGTGGTCCGCGATCGAGTACGCGTGCCACGTGCGCGACGTACTCGAGGTGCAGCGGCTGCGGATCGCGCAGTGCCTGGCGGAGGACCGGCCGGTGTACGCGCCCATGGACCGGACCGGTCGGGTGAAGCAGGAGAAGTACGAGAACCAGGACCCGATGGAGGTGGCAGCCGCGCTGGTGCGGAACGCCAAGGACTTCGGCGCGGCTGCGCGCGTACTGCGGCCGCAGGAGCTGGGCAAGCTGGGGCTGTACAACTACCCGGTGCGGGCGCCGCGCACGCTGGGCTGGATCATCCGCCACACCGCGCACGAGATCCAGCATCACCGGCACGACATCGTCGAGATCCTGGCGAAGGTGGAACCGCCGATCGTCCCCAAGCCGAAGGTCGAAGAGCCCGACGAGGTCGCTGAGGTCGCTGAGGTCGCTGAGGTCGATGCGGTCACTGAGGTCGATTCGGTCGATGAAGGGACCGTCGTCGAACAGGTTGTCGACTAGCGCTGCGCCACCCACGCGGCGATCGCTGGCTCGGTGGTGAGCTGGTCGAGAGCCAGCGCGGCCGCGCCACGGAGCGGACCATCCGGCAGGGTCGCAGGCAGCACGGGCGGGGGAGACCCGCGGTGGAACGTCATCAGCCCACCCTCATAGGCCTCCTTGAACGTGCGCTGAGCAGCCGCCCGCAGTGGGATCGCTAGCCCTCCGATGGTGACCACATCCGGGTCGTGCGCATTGACGAGACCCGCGATACCGAGTCCCAGTGCTGACACCACTTTGGTCACTGCAGCGCGTGCATTCCGGTCGGTGCGCCGCAGTACCTCCTCGGTGTAGGCATACGGGTCGTCCGGTCGCCCCTGCTTCAGGTGCCGCGCCAGCGCCCGACCGTCGATCTCCAAGTCCCAGCACCCGCGAGCGCCGCACGGACACGCCCGGGATCGGTCACCGAAGGGCATATGCCCGTACTCACCACCTGCTCCCGACGCACCCTGCGCCGGTACGCCGTCGATCAGCAGCGTCCCACCGATGCCCACCTCGATGATGAGATGCAGCGCCGTGCCAGCTCCCGCGGCAGCGCCCGTACGCGCCTCGGCCACCCCACTCAGAGTCGCGTCGTTGCCGGCCAGGAGCGGCAGCCCGGTGCCCTCGGTCACGGTCTCCAGATCCAGCTCGGCCCACTCCAGCGTCGGCGCCTGCATCAGGTGGTTGTCGCGGATGGTCCCTGGTACGGCGAGGCTCACCATCCGCAGCCGGTCCCCGTACTGCTGTCGCGCCTGCTCCACGTGGCGCCGCAGGTTGTTCAGCACGACCTGCGGTCGCCTGCTCCGGTGACGCCGGTACTCCGGATCCTGCAGCGACCCGTCGAGCGTCACGATCGCACTCCGCCAACTGCTCTGCCGCAGGTCGAGCGCGAGCACCACCGGTCCTTGCGGATGCGCTCGCAGCAGCGTCGTTGGCCGACCGCGCCCCTGACTAGGTGCTGGTACTTCGG
Source organism: Kribbella pratensis (assembly GCF_004365355.1). GTDB lineage: Bacteria > Actinomycetota > Actinomycetes > Propionibacteriales > Kribbellaceae > Kribbella. The sequence goes on from NZ_SODP01000005.1 coordinate 401,857, forward strand.
TCACCAGGTGTACGTCGCGTAGCCGCGCCGTCACCTCTGTCGCCGAACCCGTGCTCAATCGCAGCGTCCGCGCGACCGCGGCCCGGGTGATCCCAGGCTGACGGGTGAGTTGGGTCAGGACGTCCGAAGCCGTCTGCCACTGTCCCCGGCGCACAGGATTCATAGCTGCCTTTCGTTCTGTCCCCGGATCAGTTTATGCTCGTGGGACGAGTTTAATGGGAGGTGTCAGAGAGATCATGGAGATCCGGGACATCCGCGCCGTCCTATTCGACATGGACGGCACCCTGGTCGATTCCGACGCGGTCGTCGACCGGAGCTGGAGCCGCTGGGCGACGGAGTATGGCGTACCTGTCGCCGATGTGCTCGCGATCGCGCACGGGAGCCCCGCGGAGGCAACCATCACGCGGATGCGGCCTGACCTCTCGCCGGCTGAGCGCGCGGCCGCGGTCGCTCGGGTGCTGGATATCGAGTGCGACGACATGTCCGATGTCGTTGCCACGCCCGGCGCGCTCGAGCTGACTGCGCTGCTGGATCAGATGGGTCTGCCGTGGGCGGTCTACACGAGCGCCTCGACCCGGCTGGCCAAGGTCCGGCTGGGCGCGGTCGGGATCTCGCCGTCGATCCTCGTGACGCTCGACGATGTGGAGCGCGGCAAGCCGGACCCCGAGGGGTATCTGCGGGCCGCTGAGCTGCTCGGCGTACCAGCTGTGCAGTGCTTGGTCGTCGAGGACACCGTGGTCGGCCTGACCGCGGGGAGGGCTTCTGGCGCGCTGACTGCTGGGCTTAAGGGCATTGCCGCCGACATCGAATTGGCCGACCTGCACCAGCTCGCCAGGCTGTTCAAAGGCTCGGAATGACCGCGGCCACGGAGGCGCCGGTCGGCTCCGGAACTCGCGGTGACGAGGTCCGGATCGGCATTGCGCTGTCGGCGATGGGGTTCGTACTGGCCGGTCTCGGCGCGTGCGTCGCCATTCTCGCCCGCGACCTCGACGAGCCGCCGGGCCGGCTGGCGCTGTTGTCGTCAGGCTTCGCGGTCGGGCTGGTGGTCGTTGCGCTCATTGGACCGCGGTTGCTGCGCTCGTGGTCGATGCCGACGGCGATGGCGTTCGGCTCAGTTGTCTGCGCGTTCGGCGCGGTGCTGATCGCGGTAGCCCCGGTGTACGCCGTCGTCATCGCAGGCACGCTGTGTGTCGGACTGGGTGGGGCGATGCTCACCCTGGTCGCACCACTCATGCTCAACGGACCAACAGCCGCGGTGCGACTGAGCCGCGTCAACGCCGTCGCCAGCGGGACAGGCATCCTGGCACCACTCGCCATCGGCGCCCTCGACGGCCTCGGCCCCAGTGGCCGCCTAGCCATGCTCGCCGCCGCGCCACCCCTGGTCCTCCTCGCCGTTCTGACCCGCCGCTTGCGCCCAGTCACACCTGCGGCCGGCCGACGCACTGACCAGCCGTTCCGACGGGCGGGTGGGCGGGAGGAGCAGCCGGTGGCGGTGCTGATTGATTCTGCGCCGGCGGTGGGGCTAGGGCGGAAGTGGCGGGGGCGGGTGGGGCGTCAGGTCGTCATGGATGTGGGGATCGGATGGCTGCGGGTGGTGCTGTCGGTCTCGGTCGAGTTCTGTTTCGTGGTGTGGGCGGTGGCGCGGCTGGTAGCCACCGGGTTGCCGACAGCAACGGCTGCCTTGCTCGGGAGTGCGTTCCCGATCGGGATGGCAGCCGGGCGAGCGATCGGCCCCATCCGGTGGCGCGGTTGGTCGCCTGTACTGCCCTCGGGTGCCTTCGCCGCCTGCGGCACCCTGATGGTGAGCCTGTTCGACACCCCGGCGATCGTCGCCCTCGGCCTGGTCGTGGCCGGTCTCGGCGTCGCCCCGCTCTATCCGGTCACCCTCGCCGCATTGGTCGCCACGCCCGGCCTCAGCTCAGCCCGCCTCTCCGCGATCGGCGCATTAGCCTCCGGTACGGCGATCCTGCTCGCGCCGGCGATCCTCGCCCTCCTGGCACGAGTCGTCGATCTGCGTACGGCGTACCTGGTGACGCTTCCGCTGATCGCCATACTTCTTCTGCTCAGCCGTCGATCCGGCCGGACCGCGTTCGTGTAGAGGGTGAAACGACCCGATCGACGAATGAGGTGACGTGATGTCCGAACCGACGATTCTGCTGGACGGTCTGGGGATGCCCGAGTCGGCCCGCTGGCACGACGGGCGGCTGTGGTTCTGCAACTGGATCGAGCAACAGGTGGTCGCCGTCGACGCCGACGGCAAAGCGGAGTACTTCCCGGTGCCGGTAGAACAGCTCATGGGCTGGTCGATCGACTGGCTCGCCGACGGCCGGATGCTGACCACCGGCGAGAAGTTGCGGCGCTATGAGCCCGACGGATCGGTCACAGTCCTGGCCGAGCAGAAGGCCAACGAGCTGGTCCTGGATGCGCACGACAACATCTATCTCAATGGCGCTGACTTCAACTTCGCCGGCGGCGAGGCGCCGAAACCCGGCTACATCAAGCTGGTGACGCCCGACGGTCAGGTCCGCCAGGTCGCCGACGAGATCCAGTTCCCCAACGGCATGGTGCTCACGGACGAGGGCCGGACCCTGGTGATCTCGGAGTCGTTCGCCGGCCGCCTGACCGCGTTCGACGTCGAGCCGGACGGCGGGTTGTCCAACCGCCGCGTGTTCGCCATCAACCTCGGCCCGGACGGCATCTGCCTCGACGCCGAGGGCGCGATCTGGGTCCAGACCGGCGGCAACGGTGTCGTCCGCGTCACCGACGGCGGCGAGATCCTCCAGCATATCGACCTCCCCGAGAACCGCGCGCCGTTCGCGCTGACCCTGGCCGACTTCAACGGCCCGACCCTCTGCATCCTCACCTCGGAGTGGCACGCGGACGACAGCATCGCCGACAACCTCGACCGGCTGAGGAACGGTCCGCGCACCGGCAGGATTCTCACCGTCCCTGTCAGCGTCGGTCGCTAAGATCCTCTGCATGGAGTGCTTCGCCGCCGGGCGTATTCGGCGCTGACACCGGCCCGCCGCTGCCGCACACGCGGCGCGCCGGTGACGCCTGCCCGGATTCACCTTCGTTGTGAGAGGCACACTCCATGCAGATTCGTTCATACGTCGACGCTGACCTGACCCGGCTCATCGACCTGACCATTGACACCTTCGGGCCGTTCTTCGAAGACTCGTTCCGGCCACTCGTCGGCGAGACCATCTTCAAGCACCAGCACGGGGATTGGCGGGGCGACTACCACCATGAGGTCGCCGGGTTGCACGACCCGGCGCAGCACAAGTACGTCGCGATCGCCGAGGAGAACGGCGTACTCGTCGGGTACGTCGCCTGGAACGTCGACCTGGCTCGTTCGAAAGGTACGGTCGCGCTTCTCGCTGTCTCAGCGGCGTACCGGCGGTCGAATGCCGGGACCGCCTTGTGCGAGCACGCTTTCGAGGCGATGCGCGCCGAGCACGCGGAGTACGTCGAGATCGGCACCGGTGGCGACGACTTCCACGCGCCGGCCCGTGCGTTCTACGAGAGTCTCGGCTGCGTGAAACTCCCGGTCGCGGTGTACTTCCGCGAGCTCTAGCCCCGCCGGTCGATGAAGCGCTTGAGCTAGCGCTTTGATCATGCTCCGGCCCGTGGACGAACATCCTGGGCCGGAGCATGATGAACAGATCAAGGCTGGGGGCTCAGAACGTCTTGAGGGGGAGCCGTGACCATGGATGACGTGCGGTCGAACGACGGACCGTATCCGGAAGACCCGGACGAGATGTCCCAAGAAGAGCAGGCCCGATTGCTCACCGAGCCGAGCTTCGATCATCGGCTCGACAACGAATCCGAACTGCTGGACGAGGAGTTCGGCCCACCTGAACGCGGCGGCTACGGGCGCCCGCCTGCCGACGCCGCGGAGTACAGCGGGAGCGCCGGGTCATGAGCGGCATCGAGGACATGGTCAACCAGGCCGAACTCGACCTCGGCCTCGGCGAGCCGAACAAGATCCAGAAGTGGTACCGCGATCAGAACGGCTCAGCCTTCAGCGGCAACTTCCCGTGGTGTGACGCCTCGATCACATACTGGGCATGGCACTCAGGCAACCAGAACGCGGTGACGTACGGCGGGTATTACGCCCTGACCACGGCCCACGCCCACGCGTTCAAGAACCACAGCCAATGGCACAAGGACATCGCCGGCATCCAGCGCGGTGACATCGTGTTCTTCGACTGGGGCGGCACCGACCTCAAAGCGAAGATCGACCACGTCGGCCTCGTCACCGGTGTCAGCGGCTCGAACATCTACACCATCGAGGGCAACTTCGACGACAAATGCGACCGCCACACCCGCCGGTCGGACGTGATCGCCGGGTACGGCCGCCCGTCGTACGTGCACTCGACCGAACCCCGCACCGGCTTCGTCACCTTCCCCGGCAAGTCGTTCTTCGTGATGGGCCGCAAGAGCCCGATCATCGCGGCAATGCACGCGCGGTTGGTCGCGGTCGGCTGCAACAAGTACGAAACCCAGACAAACAAGGACACCTGGGGCACCGGCGACCTCAAGTCGTACTCAGCCTGGCAACAAAAACTGGGCTTCCACGGCTCAGTCGCCCAACCCGGCAGCGACGCCGACGGAATCCCCGGCGCCGAAACCTGGGACAAACTAAAGGTCCCGCGCACCTGAGCTCGGGGTCGTCATACGACGCTTGATCCACCGAGGTGAGCCCGTCGCCGCTCCTTACCGACGGACTCACCGACGCACGCTTGGCGATAGGCACTGGTGCTGGTTTCGCGGGTTTGGCTGACAGGTGTCGACCTGACGCGATGCAGGCGTTAGGGGCGACCCGTTGGATGTGCTGGCCGAGCTAGCCGAGCTGGCCGGGGTCGCCGATCGGCCCGCCGGGTCAGACCCGGGTCGACGCTGAGCTGCCCGCATAAGCCGCGGCGCTGACACCGCGCCCACCGGACTGCCGCTCGTGCCTGACGAAAACCCGCTCCGGGCTACCGTGCGTGGAGCGGCTCCGTCGGCAAGATTGTGACGGCACCAGTTGGGCCTCGGGGCGACGCCGAGCAACCGCACGGACCGTCAGCACGACTGGGTCCTCGCGTCTGATGAAGACCAGCACCAGCCACCCTGCCTGGAGCGAGTCCGTCGGCAAGACCGTCGACAGCACCACGGCAGGGACGACGACGAGCGACGCCACGGTGGCTGCCCCGCCCACCGCGTTGGTCCCCTCACCTGTCGTGAGAACCTGCGCCAGCAGACGTGCCTGGAGTGAGTCCGTCGACAAGACCGCCGACAGCAACTGAGCAGGGACGACGACGAGCGACGGCACGGGCCGTCCCGCCCACCGCGTTGGTCTCGTCGCCTCTGATGAGAACCTGCGCCAGCAGACGTGCCTGGGCCGAGTCCGTCGGCATGACCGTCGGCAGCACCACGGGGGACGGCGACGAGCGACCGCACGGGACGCCCCGCCCACCGCGTCGGTCCCCTCGCCTCTGACGAGATCCGCGCCAGCAGACATGCCTGGGCCGAGTCCGTCGGCAAGACCGTCGACAGCACGACGGAGGGAACGGCGACGAGCGACGGTACCGGCCGTCCCGCTCACCGTTGGTCCTGTCACCTCTGATGAGAACCCGCGTCAGCGGACCTGCCTGGAGCGCGTCCGCCGGCAAGACCGTCGACAACACCAGGGCAGGGACGGCGACGAGCGACGGCACGGGCCGTCCCGCTCACCGCGTTGGTCCTCTCACCTCTGATGAGAACCCGCGCCAGCAGACGGGCCCGGACCGAGTCCGTCGGCAAGACCGTCGGCAGCACCAGGGCGGGGACGGCGACGAGCGACGGCACGGGCCGTCCCGCTCACCGCGTTGGTCCTCTCACCTCTGATGAGAACCCGCGCCAGCAGACGGGCCCGGACCGAGTCCGTCGGCAAGACCGTCGGGCCACACCGGGTCAGACCCGGCATGCGGACCTGCACCGGCGACGGCAACTTGCAGGGTGGACGCCGAGCAACGGCATGACGCGAGCCGCGGCGCAGTCGCTGCGTGAGACAGCCGTCCGGGCTAACGTGCCCGTCGCGCTGGTCCCTCGCGCCTGATGAAGGCCCGCCCCAGCTACCGTCCCTGGAGAGGGTCCGTCCGCAAGATCGTCGAGGACACCGGGTTAGCCCCGGGGCGGCGCCGAGCAGCCGCGTGGGCCGGCCTCTCAGCAAACCGTTCGCAGCGCACGATGGTTGCCGAGCTGGGCAGCCGGTTCGGTCCTCGTGGTGTTCGTGGTCAGGGGATGGGCTGACGACTTCGCGCGGGATCGACGCCGGACTCCGGCGGAGCGTCGGACTGGGGATCTCTGATCGGGATCTGGGCAGGGGCGGTCAGTCGATCGATCGGCGGTGTGGTTGTCTCGCCCCAGATCGCTTGGTACGCCGCCTCCCGGAACGAGGCCGTCGACCCCTCGTCGACACTGCTCTCACCAGTACTGCTCTGCTTGGCTGACTGCCCTCGCTGAAGCAGCTCACGGCCCAGCGCAGACCGCCGGATCACCGACGCAACAGCCGCTCTCGCCACAGAACGCTCGGTCGACGGCTGTTCTCCGAGCAGGCGGTCGTTAGTCTCCTGGCCGGTGGGCATGTGGTCGGGGGATGCCTCGGGTGGGGTGCTGTCGCGTGGTGCCGGCTTGGTTGGGGATTGGTCGGTGGAGGTGGGGTGGCTGTGGTTTTGGTTGGCTGGGTCGTGATGGGGCGAGGTGTTGGCCGAGGGGTCGTCAGTGGGCGTGGTTGAGCGACGCGCGGCATGAGGTTGTGCCGGGGCGTTCAGGGGTGTGGGGGTTGGTCTTTGGTGGGGTGGAGGGTCGGCCCAGGTGGGGCGGGACACGTGGACTTTGCCGTTGGTGATGGTGATGGTCCAGTCGCCTGCGTGGAGGTCGATGTGGTGACGGCGGCAGAGCAGGGCGAGGTTGGAGATCTTGGTTTCGCCGCCGTCGATCCAGGAGATCAAGTGGTGCGCGTCGCATTGGATTGGTGGGGCACCGCACACTACGCAGCCGCGGTCGCGGGTGTTGAGGGCGCGGCGCATGGCGCGAGTAACTAGGCGCTCGGAGCGTCCGACGTCTAACGGTTCGGAATTCGTCCCGAGGACCAGTGGGATGACCTTCGCATCGCATGCGAGACGCCGGATCGCGGCTGCCGACAAGCCGTCGCCGTACACCGTGTCCCCGATTGCGTCTGCGGCGGCCGACTTCAGGTCCTGCAGGTCGATGGTCACCGTGATGTTCGCCTTCGCACCGAACCCCGGCACTTCGCCGCCCCCATCAGACCCACGGCCGACGCCTGCACCGTCGAGCGTCGCAACACCTACGTCGCGCGTGCTGGCTCCGGTGCTCAAGCGGTTCGGGTCGCTAGTGTCGGTCCTGCCGCTCGCGCGGCTCGCGTCGCTCGTGTGGGTCGTGCCGCTCGTGGGGTTCGCCTCGCTCGTGTGGGTGCTGCCGCTCGGCCGGTTCGCGTCACCCGTGTCTGTCCTGCCGCCCGTGCGGTTCGCGTCATTCATGTCGGTCCTGCCGCTCGTGCAGGTTCCGATATCCGTGCTCACCAAGCCGGGAGCTCCGGGCATGTCGCTTGTGCTGGGCGCACCCGGAGTACGCGGTGTGTGGTGGCGGTCGGCTGACGGCGAGGGCGTGTGGGTGGGGCGAGGGGTGCGTGGGGTGGGGGTGCCTGCGTCTAGGGCTGTGGCGGCGATGGTGAGGGTGGTGGTCAGGGCGTCGGCTTGGCGCTTTTCGCGGGAGCGGGGGTCTGGTTCGCCGTCGAGGGTTTTGTGGGGGCGGGCGCCGGCGTGGATGAGGGAGCGGAGGAGTTCGGCGTTTTCGTTGGCGAGGTAGCCGCGGAACTTCACGCCTCGGTCGGCGGTGGTGAGGGTGAGCGTTTCGCGGGCGAAGGCCTTGTGTTCTTCGGGCTCTGGTCCGTCCGTGTCGAGGAAGTCTCGGATGCGTTGCCCGGCCCCGCGTAGCTCCGAGGGGGAGAGGTAGCGGGCCAGGCCGATCAGTTCGCGTTCGGCCACGGCGACATCGTCGGCTGGAACCTTTGACGGGACCTGGTTGAGCGCTGACACGATTGCCTCTGCCTGCGCGGGGCGTAGTACGACCTCTGCGGGTTCGTCGACGTCGGCGTCTGCGGAGTCGGGGTCGGCGTGGGGATCGGGGAGGGCGGCTGATACAGCGTCGTACTTGGCGAGGGAGCGGGCCAGGCGTACGTCGCGGAGGGCGCGGGATCGGTCCAGGCGGTAGCGGAACTCGAGCAGTTGTGCGGTGTTGTGTGCGCCGATCTCCTGTGCGTGCTCGAGCACGTCCATCCGGGCGATCAGCTGGAGACGGTACGTTTCGCGGCGGGCGAGGTCAGCATCCAGCCGGTCGAGAGTCGACAGCACTTCTGCGCCGCTCATCGACCATGCCGGTCGCTCGCCCAACAGTTCCATGCCGATGACTCTAGACACGGCCACCGACAGTTCTCAAACACGAAAGCCCTTTATTTCAAGGGATTTCGGTTATCCACAGATTTCAATCTGTGGATAACTTCGACGTTGTTGCTACTGGCAACGAGCCTAGGGCTTGGCGTACTTGCCGACCATGCGGACCAGGGTGTCGGGCGGGATGACCTTGACGTGTGGGGCCAGGTTGTTGACCACGGACAGGACGTTGTCGACGGACTTGCTCCAGGCGTGCCAGACGACGATCGAGTAGCCGGCGGTCGAGTGCGGGTTGCGGGTCGCGGCGTTCAGTTCGGCGGTGACGGATGCTTCGTCGGCGCCGTCGAGGCCGTCCCACAGCATGGTGCGGGCCGAGATGACCGGCTTGCCTTCGGACCAGACGACCTTGCCCTTGAGACCGTCGTACCGGGAGTACTCGAGGTAGATCAGGCCGTCGATCTCTCGGCGCTTGAGGTACGACGACCAGAGGCGGGTGTTCTCGAACGCATCGAAATCGATGATCTGGGCAACCGACAGGTCCGCGCGGCCCATCGCTTTGGCCAGTGACGCGGTGTGCTTCTCGAGGGCGGCGGTGGGGTAGCGGCTCGGGTACATGTAGCCGCCGCCGGAGGGGCCGACGACCCAGCGGTCCTTCTTGGACTGTTCGTAGAACCAGCGCATGACTGACGGGGCCAAGTCGATCAGCGAGGGAGAGATGCCCCAGCCGAGGTCGACCTCACCGCGACGGGGGCTGCCGAACCAGCGCGGGTCGGTCGGGAAGTCGCCGAGCGCCCATTGGATGTTGTCGCCGTCGGTGATCAGGAAGCTCACGTAGTGGGCGTTGGGGTCCGGCGCTGGTTCGAGGGCCCTCCCCCCACCCCCTCCGCTCTGTGGTCCGTTCGTCGGTTGAGCGGTGGACGTTGCTGGGCGTAGGGCGGGGTCGAACGCGCGGCCTTGTTGCTGCAGGTGGTCCTCTTGGATTCCTGACAGCACGGACAGGTTGCGTGCGTGGTCGGCGGGCAGGGCTTTTACGCCTGTGCTCGAGTTGACCCCGATGAATGCGTCTTCGCCGTTCGAGGCGTCGCCCCAGCCGATGACGGTGCCGTCGTCGTCGAGGGCGCTGACTACCTGGGCGCGGAAGTCCGAGTTGCCGTCGAAGAAGGCGAGCGTCCCCGCCATCGTGACGTAGTCCCGGAGCCGCTCCGGGAAGTCGGCGCGCTGCTCGACCACGACGTCGTGTCGCAGGCGGGGCCAGTACGTCTCGAACACCCAGCGGTCGTCCTTGTCCCGCACGTCCAGGACTTTGTGCAATCCGTGCTGGATTGCCAGTGCCTCCAAGCTTTCCTCGATTGCCACGGCACCCGTCACGCCGGCGAGCGTGGTCGCGACGTTGACCGACGGAGTGCCTGTACGGAAGAGAACATATCCGCGGACGCCGGACCGTCCGACGGTTTTCCACAGGTCTTCGGTCCGGGTGCGGACGCCGTACTGCGACACGAGACCGTCGAGCCAGTGCTGGTAGCCCAAGGTCGGCAGGTTCAGGTACAGGGATTCGCCGCCGCGTCGCGCCATCAGGCCCTGCAGCGTCGTCGCGAGCGTCCGCTCAGCGGACGACAGTGAGTCTTCGATCAGGACGTTCAGAACCCGCGGTCGCCGGCCTTTGGGGTACGCCGACGCAACCGATGAGCCGAACGCGAGCGACGGCGCCACTGATGAGAGTGACGGCGAAACAGCCGCCCCGACCCCGACCGCGGCAGTGATGCCGAGAAGGCGCCGGCGGGAGAGCGCGAAGCGATCGGACATGGAGGCCTCCAGGGAGCGGCTGGTGGATGTCCTTCGTTGTCAACTGACCGGCGACGATGCCACAGCCGTCACTCCATCACAAGACCTCAGGCCGGAATCGGCAGGTCATAACGGCGAAGCAGCTCCGCCAGCGCCGGTACGCCGGCCGACAGGTCGTACAGCTCCGCCTGTAGTCCGACACTCGAAGCGGCCGCCACATTGGCGACGTTGTCGTCGATGAAGAGCACCGACGAGGCGGGCAGGTCCAGCGAGCCGAGGATCGCCCGGAAGTACGCCGGATCCGGCTTGGCCAGCCCGAGATCGCACGAGTAGAACGTCTGGTCGAACCACGCGCCGTAGCCGCGCTCGTCCTGCATGATCGCCCGCCGGTACGCGTGCTGGTTGGTCGCGAGGTGACAAGCGACACCACTGGACCGCAGCGACCCGATCAGGGAAACCACCTCGGGCTCCGCCGCGAACCAGCTCCACGCCTGCAGTGCCTCATCGACGGACGCCGGCGAGTTCCACCGGCGCAGTACATCGGCGACCGCGTCCCGGAAGTCGCCCTTCCCGACCAGTGAAGGCTTCTCGGCGGCCATCAGGTCCGCGACGAACGCGTCTCCGTCCGCGGGGACGAGCGACGTCAGCTGCGCCCACCAATCGGAGGTCGGGCGCTGGAGGACGCCATCCGCGTCGAAGAGGACGGCGGTGACGGCACGCATCATCATGAGTCCAATCTTGTCACCGGCACCTTGACCGGTTCAGTCGGTATGCGCTTACCTAATGGCTACGTAAACATATCTGGACACCTTCCGGCGAAATCCAACAGAAAGCGCCAGGTGAGGCTATGACCTTGAGCAGAAGGCACTTCCTCGCGGTCGGCGGCTCCGCAGCCGCAGGCGCCGCGGGACTCACCGGCTGCGGCTCCCGCAGCTCACTGGGCGGATCGAACGAGCTCAGCATGTGGACCTGGGTCGGGTCTGTCAACGACGATCTGATCGCACAGGCGGAGAAGGCGATCCCGGGGTACGACGGCATGAAATTGTCGATGACCCGGATCGGCAGCAACTACAAGACCAAGGTGCTGACCGCCCTGGCCGGGAAGTCGCTTGTCCCGGACATCGTCGCGATCAACGACGACGTCGCGACGTACTTCCCGAACGCCGACCAGTTCCACGACCTCAACGACCTCGGCGCGAAGGACCTCGCGAAGGACTTCCTGCCCTGGAAGTGGAAGCTGGGCATCACCCAGACCGGCAAGATGATGGCCTACCCGATGGACACCGGGCCGACCGCGCTGTTCTACCGCAGCGATGTCTTCACGAAGGCCGGGATCGACATCGACCCCGCAGCCGTCGCGGAGCTGGCGCCCGACTGGGACACCTTCATCGCGCTCGGTAAGAAGGTCCAGCAGGCCGTGCCCGGCTCGACGATCACCGACAACATCACCGGCATCTACGGCTACCGGATGGCGCAGCAGTCCAAGCGCTACATGACCGCCGACGGGCAGTACATCGGCGACCAGGACCACGTCCGGGAGGCCTTCGACCTCGCCGTCCGGGTGGTCAAGGAAGGTCTTTCGGCCAACGCGCAGAACTCGACCGACAAGAACGCCGTCGTCACCAACGGCAAGCTCGTCGCGTACAACGCGGCCGTCTGGTGGGCTCAGCTCGGGCCGAAGAACGCGGCACCGAAGACCAAGGGACTCTGGCGGGTGACGGCGGCTCCTGGTGGCGCCGGCAACAAGGGCGGGTCCTTCCTGGCGATCACGAAGTACTGCAAGAACCCGAAGGCGGCGTTCGCGTTCATCAGCTGGCTGGAGTCGGCGAAGAACCAGGCCCAGGCGTTCCTCGACCCGGTGCTGTTCCCGTCCACGCCCGCGACGTACACGGACAAGACGCTGACCGCGCCCGACCCGTTCTTCGGCGGGCAGCAGATCGTCGACGTGTTCGCGGAGTCGGCCAAGAAGTACCCCGGCGCCTTCTTCTCGCCGTACGACTCGATTATCGACACGCCCATCAGCTCCGAGCTGGTGAACGTCGAGGCGGCCGGCAAGGACCCGGACCAGGCGTGGGCCGACGCCCAGCGCCAGGTGCAGCGCGAACTGACCCGAGCGGGGGCGATCTGACATGGCTGTCACCACCAAACCGGTCACAGCGGTCACGGCAGCGAGCCACGCAAGCGAGAAGCCGCCGAACAAGTACCGGCAGGCACTGCCGCAGTACCTCGCCGTCTCGCCGTTCTTCATCCTGTTCGCGGTCTTCGGCGCGTTCCCGGTGCTGTTCTCGATCTGGATCTCGTTCCACTCCTGGGACGGCATCGGCCAGATGAAGTGGGTCGGGCTGGAGCAGTACCACTACCTGCTCACCGATGCGACGTTCTGGAAGACGATCGGCAACACGCTGATCATCTGGGTGCTGTCCACCGTGCCGATGCTGCTGCTCGCGCTGGTGATCGCCAACGCGCTGCACAACGCGACCCGGCTCCGCACCTTCTACCGGATCGCGTACTTCATCCCCAACGTCACCTCGGTCGTCGCGATCACCCTCGTGTTCGGCTCGATCTTCAGCAACAACTTCGGCCTGCTGAACGCATTCCTGCAGTCGATCGGAGTCGGCCAGGTCGCCTGGCTGACCTCGCCGTGGGGCATCAAGATCGCCATCGCGACGATCGTCACCTGGCGATGGGTCGGCTACAACGCGATCATCTACCTCGCCGGACTCCAGGCGATCTCGGCCGATGTGTACGAGGCCGCGAAGGTGGACGGTGCGAGTCCACGGCAGACCTTCTGGCGGATCACCGTGCCGATGATGCGGCCGGTCATCCTGTTCACCGCGGTCACCTCGACCATCGGCGGACTCCAGATCTTCACCGAGTCCCGCGTGCTGTTCGGTGACACCAGCAGCATCGGCGGCCCCGGCGACGCCGGCCTGACCATCGTCTCGTACCTGTACCAGTCGGCGTTCATCAAGAACCAGTTCGGGTACGGCGCCGCGATCGGCTGGGCTCTGTTCATCCTGATCGTGCTGTTCAGCATCATCAACTGGCGGCTGATCGGCGGCAACGACGACGAACGCCTGACCCGACGCGCCGCTCGGCGGGTGGAACGCAAGATCGCAGCCCAGAATGCCAAGAGGGAGGCCGCAGATGTCCATTGAGCGCCTACGCACCGCCGTCGGCCACGTCGTGCTGATGCTCGGCGTCCTGGTCTCGCTGTTCCCGTTCTACTGGATGGTGGTGATGGCCTCCAACACCACCCCGGACATCTTCACCTACCCGCCGAAGCTGTGGATCGGATCCCACCTGTTCGAGAACATGGGCAAGGTGCTCGACAACATCGACTTCTTCGGCTCGATGCTGCTCACGCTGATCGCCTCGCTCGGCGTCACCGTGCTGGTGCTGTTCTTCGACTCGCTCGCCGCGTTCGCCTTCGCGAAGTACGAGTTCCCCGGCCGGAACGTCCTGTTCTCGATCCTGCTCGCGACGTTCATGATCCCGGCCCAGCTGTCGCTGGTGCCGCAGTTCGTCACGCTCGCCGAGTTCGGCTGGATCGGCTCGCTGAAAGCACTCATCATCCCCGGCGCCGCGAACGCGTTCGGGATCTTCTGGATGCGTCAGTACGCCAAGGGCGCGATCCCCGACGAACTCATCTCCGCCGCCAAGGTCGACGGCGCCGGGTTCTTCCGGCAGTACCTCACCGTCGGCCTGCCGGTCCTGCGGCCCGGGCTCGCCTTCCTCGGCATCTTCACGTTCATCAACGTCTGGAACGATTACCTCTGGCCGCTGATCGTGATGACGGACCCCAACCGCCTCACCCTGCAGGTCGCCCTCGACCAGCTCAACGGCATCTACGGCACCGACTACTCGATGGTGATGGCCGGCGCCCTGATGAGCGTCGTCCCCCTGATCGGCGTCTTCCTGATCGGCGCGCGCTCGTTCATCGCCGATCTGGCGGCAGGCGCCATGAAATTCTGACCCAACCACACACCAGACACGGGACTCCCTTTGACTGACCAAACGCTCCGCTGGGGCATCATCGGCACCGGCAACATCGCTTCCCGGTTCGCCAGCCAGGTGCCGACGTCGAAGACCAACGAGGTCGTCGCCGTCGGCAGCCGGTCCCTCGACTCGGCGAACGCCTTCGCCGACAAGTGGGACATCGCCCACCGGCACGGTTCGTACGACGACCTGCTCGCCGACGACACCGTCGACGCCGTCTACATCGCCACCCCGCACCCGATGCACGTCGAGTGGGCGATCAAGACCGCCGAGGCCGGCAAGCACGTGCTGTGCGAGAAGCCGCTCGCGATCAACCGGGCCTGGTCCGAGGCGATGATCGAGGCCGCGGTACGCAACGACGTCTTCCTGATGGAGGCGTACATGTACCGGTGCCTGCCGCAGACCAAACTGGTCGCCCAGCTCGTCCGCGACGGCGAGATCGGCACGGTCCACCAGATCCAGGCGACCTTCGCGTTCGCCGCCGGGTTCCGGCCGGAGTCGCGGATCTTCGCCGACGAGCTGGCCGGCGGCGGCATCCTCGACGTCGGCGGCTACCCGGTCTCGTACTCGCGGCTCATCGCCGGGATCGCGGCCGGACAGCCGTTCGCCGACCCGGCCGCGGTCAGCGCGGTCGGGCACGTCGGCGAGACCGGCGCCGACGAATGGACGGTCGCGACGCTGTTCTTCGACGGCGGCATCACCGCGCAGGTCAGCACCGGCGTACGGCTGTCCGACCAGAACCAGGTCCGGATCTACGGCAGCGAGGGGTACCTCGTCGTCGAAGACCCGTGGTTCGGCGGCGACGGCAAGCCGACCCACGTCACCCTGCACAAGGTGGGGGAGGAGCCGCGGGACATCTCCGCGGAGCCCGCCCTCATCTACGCGGCCGAGGCCGAGGCGGTGCAGGCGGCGATCCAGGCCGGCGCGAAGGAGGCGCCGGAGATGAGCTGGGCCGACACGCTCGGCAATCTCACCGTCCAGGACCAGTGGCGGGCGGCGATCGGGCAGCAGTACGCGAGCGAGCGGGACGACGCAACGATCCCGACCGCGACCGGCCGTCCGCTCACCCGGCGCGACGACGCCCCGATGACCTACGGGAAGGTCCCGGGCCTCGACAAGCAGGTGTCCCGGCTCGTCATGGGCGTCGACAACCAGCAGACGCTGCCGCACGCCGCGGTGATCTTCGACGACTTCGTCGAGCGCGGCGGTACTACGTTCGACACGGCCTACATCTACGGCGGTGGACGCGGCGAGAAGCTGCTCGGGCAGTGGATGAAGTCCCGCGGCAACCGCGACGAGGTCGTTGTCATCGGCAAGGGTGCGCACACGCCGCACTGCGACCCCGAGTCGATCACCCGCCAGCTGCAGGAGAGCCTCGAACGGCTGCAGACCGACCACGTCGACCTCTACCTGATGCACCGCGACAACGAGGAGATCCCGGTCTCGGAGTTCGTCGACGTCCTCGACGAGCACTTCAAGGCCGGCCGGATCAAGGCGTTCGGCGGATCGAACTGGTCCACCGCCCGCTTCGACGAGGCCAACGCGTACGCCGAGGCGAACAGCAAGCAGCCGTTCACGCTGCTCAGCAACCACCTCAGCCTCGCCCGCGCGTACGACGTACCGTGGGCCGGCTGCCGGCATGTGTCCGACGACGCATCGCAGGCCTGGCTGCGGGAACGGCAGGTCGCGCTGTTCCCGTGGTCGAGCCAGGCCCGCGGGTTCTTCACCGGACGGGCGAAGCCCGAGGACACCTCGGACCAGGAGCTCGTCCGCTGCTTCTACTCCGACGAGAACTTCCGCCGGCTGGACCGCGCGCGGGAGCTGGCGAAGGCCAAGGGAGTCGAGCCGACCGCCATCGCTTTGGCGTGGCTGCTGCACCAGCCGTATCCTGTATTTCCGCTGATCGGGCCGCGTCACATCAGCGAAACCCGCACCTCGACACCGGGACTTTCGGTGTCGTTGACCGAGGACGAAGTGGCCTACCTCACGTCCTGAAACCGAGTCGGAGCCGAATTGGTGGCTCGCTGACACCCATGTAACATGGTCTGTCGGTGTCACGACCCTGAACACGGAGAATCATGTCTAAGAAGTGCGATGTCTGCGGCAAGCAGCCGACGTTCGGCAACAGCGTTGCCCGCTTGGGTAAGGGCGCGATGATCCGCCGGGTCAAGGCTCGCACGCCCCGGCGGTTCAACCCCAACATCCAGCCGGTCCGGGCGCTCATCAAGGGCACCCCGACCAAGCTGAAGGTCTGCACGTCCTGCATCAAGGCCGGCAAGGTCCAGCGCGTCGTCGGCTGATCCCCAGCTTTTACTCCGTGTAGGGCCTTTCGAAAGGCGCCCGGGACACCTCCCGGGCGCCTATTCGTGTTTGCGCGCAACGACGGTGATCTCGTTGCGGTTGTGGTGAAGCTGACGAGCATGCAGTACGTCGTACCGCTCGCGGAGGACGTCGATGCCGCGCCGGGCGCCGTCGAGCGGGTTCTTGCCGCCACCCTTCAACGTGACGATCGCCAGCCCGCCGCGGCGTAGCTGAGCCGCCGCATCCAGCGTCATCCGGGCGCTCATCAGCTGGTCCATCCGCATGTCGTTGACCACCACGTCGAAGCGGACCCGGTTCGACGTGAAGAAGCGGCCCGCGGTCGTCGCCTCGTGATGGATCCGCCGATCGCCGCGCAACCGCGGGTCCAGCGAACCAGGATCCACCGACCACACCTCCTGCCCGTGCTGCCGCAGGATCCGCGTCCAGCCTCCCGGCGAGGCGCCCAGATCGAGCGCCTTCCCGCCGGCAGGCAGGTCCAGCCCGAAGGTCGCGATCGCCTCCTCGAGCTTGAACTCCGACCGCGACACCCGCTCGTCGCCGCGAGCCAGCCGCATCCGTCCACCCGGCCAGTCCGACAAGCTGTCCGCCAGCCGGTTCACGCCGATCAGCAGCTGCTTGCCGACCGCGACGCCGGAGACGACGATTTCCTGCCCGGACCGGGTGCTCGTCACCCCGCGGGCGGCCAACGCGTCGACGATCAGATGGTGGTACGAGCTCCCGGTGCCGTCGACCCAGGTCTGCACCGCGACCGACTTGGCCGTGATCTCCTCGAGCAACGTCGTCGCGAGCTCGGGCTCGGTAGGCAGGTCGTCCAACGGGTAGCCGGCGATCTCGCGGGTCAGGTGCCGGACGAACATGATGCGGCCTTCGTCACACGCCGCCGCGAACTCCTCGACCGGCACCGCGGTATCCGCCAGCCGGGCCACCTCGGCCCCGAGCCGCTCGAACCGGTGCTCACCCGGGAACGCCTCCCGAATCTCCCGAACCGCATACCGATAACTGTCGGACGCGAACGAGAACAACACACTCCGGACGCCGCTCACCCCGGAACCGTACCTAACGACAGGCCGTAGTCGACTACGTATACGCCGGTGCACGCGTGGCGAGCGCGCC
The DNA here is from genome assembly GCF_004365355.1 of Kribbella pratensis. GTDB lineage: Bacteria > Actinomycetota > Actinomycetes > Propionibacteriales > Kribbellaceae > Kribbella. The sequence continues at coordinate 419,511 of NZ_SODP01000005.1, forward strand.
GTACCTGCCCGGACGGGCACCACCACCTGTCGTTCCGTACGCGTTAGCCTTCCGGGCGTGGAGGAATTGACGGTCGAGGTGCTGCGGGCCTGGGCCCGGACGGCGCTGGCGGAGCTAGCGCGGGCCCGGACCGAGATCGACGAGCTGAACGTGTACCCGGTGCCGGACGGCGACACCGGCACCAACCTCTACCTGACCTGGGAAGCCGCCTGCGACGCCCTGCCCAGGGGCGAGCTGACCTTCACCGAGGCGATCCAGGCCTTCGGCCGCGGCGCCCTGCTCGGCGCCCGCGGCAACTCCGGCGTGATCACCTCCCAGCTGATCCGCGCCTGCGGGAACCGCCTCAACGAGAACCTCCCGCGCGACCGTGGTGAAGGCACCGACGGCGTACTCGCGGACCCCCGGATGAGCGAGGCCGCCGCCTTCGCCGACGCGCTCACGTACGCCGCCGACGCCGCGTACGGCGCGGTCGCGCAACCCGTCGAAGGCACGATGCTCACCGTCGCACGAGCCGCCGCCACCGGCGCGATGACCGCAGCCAACGACGGCAAGGCCCTCGCCGACGTCTGCCTCGCAGCCGTCGCGTCCGCCCGGCAGGCGCTGACGAAGACGACCGAGCAGCTGGATGTACTCCGGCGCGCAGGCGTCGTCGACGCCGGGGGAGCCGGTCTGGTGGTGATCCTCGGCGCGATGGAGTCGGTGCTGACGGGCCGGCAGGTGCGCGTCGACGTACCGGCAAGGGTCGAACCGCAGGGCGAGAGCGCCGAGAGCCAGGACGGGCCGGCGTACGAGGTGATGTATCTGCTCGACGCGCCCGACGACAAGGTCGGCGACTTCCGGCAGAGCCTGGCCGTGCTCGGCGACTCGGTCGTCGTGGTCGGCGGCGACGGGCTCTGGAACGTGCACGTCCACACCGACAACGTCGGCGCCGCGATCGAGCACGGCATCGACATCGGCCGCCCGCACCGCATCCGGGTCACCCACTTCGCCGACCAGAACCACCACCACGAGCCCGCCCCGGGCCGCGCCGTGATCGCCGTCGTCGCCGGAGACGGACTGGCCGAGCTGTACGCCGAGGCGGGCGCCCGGGTCATCCGCGGCGCCCCAGGCAGGCGATGCTCGACCGGCGAACTGCTGCAGGCGATCGAGCAGTCCCAGGCGCCCGAGATCGTGATCCTGCCCAACGACCAGGACTCGATCGCGGTCGCCGAGGCCGCCGCCACCGCCGCCCGCCAGGACGGCATCCGGGTCGCGGTGATCCCGACCCGCGCGCAGGTCCAGGGCCTGGCCGCGATCGCGGTCCACGACCCGCAGCGCAGCTTCGACGACGACGTCGTACACCTGTCGGCAGCCGCAGGGCAGACCCGCCACGGCGCGGTGACCATCGCGATCAAGGACGCCTGGACGATGGCCGGCCGGTGCAGGATCGGCGATGCGCTCGGCGTGGTCGACGGAGACTTCGCGCTGATCACCGAGGATCTGGAGACGGCCGCGGTCGGTGTCGTCGACCGGCTGCTCGGCGGCGGCGGCGAGCTACTGACGATCGTCACCGGCCGAGACGCCGACCCGGCGCTGGCCGAGGCGGTGGAGCGGCACGTGCGCCGGCACCGCAAAGATGTCGACGTCGTGGTGTACGACGGAGGGCAGGACAGGTACCCGTTGCTGATCGGGGTGGAATGAGGACTGACACTGACCGCAAGCTCCGCGACTTCCTCGGGGCGAAGACGGCCAAGACGTTCGCCGAGGTGCTCGAGATCGAGACCGTCGGCGAGCTGCTGCGCCATTACCCGCGGCGGTACCTGAAGAAGGGCGAGCTGACCCCGTTCGACGAGCTCGAGGTCGGCGACCAGGCCACCGTCAACGGGCGGGTCAAGAAGGTCACCGCCCGCGCGCTGGACAGCAAGATCGAGATCCGGCCGGACGAGGTCCACAAGTTCCGCAAACGGCGGACGATCACCAAGGTCGTCGTCACCGACGGCCGCAACGACCTGGAAGCCGCGTTCTTCAACCAGCCCTGGCTGCTGACCAAGCTGACGCCCGGCACCTCCGCCCTGTTCTGGGGCGAGGTGTCGATGTTCCGCACCACCATGCAGCTGAAGAATCCGGGCACCGAGATCCTCGACGAGGAGGACCTGACCGAGGCCGAGATCGAGCGCCGGGCCCGCCCGTTCCGCCCGCTCTACCCGGCGACCGCGAAGTTGCCCACCGCAACGATCGAGCGGTCGGTGAAGATCGTGCTGGACAGCCTGGACGAGCGGCTCGACGACCCGATTCCGGACCTGGTCCTGCGCAACGAGAAGCTGCTCGGCCTGCGCGAAGCCCTGCAGAAAGTGCATCTTCCGGACACCGAGAAGGACATCGCCGACGCCCAGCAGCGGTTCCGGTTCGAGGAAGCGTTGGTGATGCAAACGATCCTCGCCCAGCGGCGGGCGGTGACGGACGCGCTGAACGCCGTACCGCGGCCACGCGTCGAGGGCGGTCTGCTCGACGAGTTCGACCAGCGGTTGCCGTTCGAGCTGACCGAGGGACAGGCCGAGGTGGGGGAGGAGATCTTCGCCGACCTGGCCCGTCCGCACCCGATGCACCGGCTGCTGCAGGGCGAGGTCGGCTCCGGTAAGACCGTGGTCGCGCTGCGGGCGATGCTCTCCGTGGTCGACAACGGCGGTCAGGCGGCGCTGCTCGCCCCGACCGAAGTGCTGGCCGTCCAGCACCACAAGACGCTGACGAAGATGCTCGGCGACCTGGCGGAGCAGGGCATGCTCGGCGGCGCGGAGCATGCCACCAAGATCGGTCTGCTGACCGGCTCGCTGAACGCTGCGAACCGCCGTACGGCGATGCTCGATGCCGCCAGCGGCGCGGCCGGGATCGTGGTCGGGACGCACGCGTTGCTCGAGGACAAGGTCCAGTTCGCGGATCTCGGCCTGGTCGTGGTCGACGAGCAGCACCGGTTCGGCGTCGAGCAACGGGCCGCGCTGAGTGCGAAGTCCGGCGACAACACCCCGCACGTGCTGGTGATGACGGCGACGCCGATCCCGCGGACCGTGGCGATGACGGTCTTCGGCGACCTCGCGGTCTCGACGCTGACCCAGCTGCCGGCCGGGCGGTCGCCGATCCAGTCCTCGGTCGTCCCCGCCAAGGAGAAGCCCGACTGGCTGCAGCGCGCCTGGACCCGGGTGCGCGAGGAGGTCGGCAAGGGCCACCAGGTGTACGTCGTGTGCCCGCGGATCGGGGACGAGGTCAAGAACGCGGGCGACGAGGAAGGCGAGTTCGCGGCCGGCGAGGAAGAAGAGGCCGGCGGCAAGAAGCAGCAGGCGCGGCCGCCGATCTCCGTCATGCAGGTGGCCGAGGCGCTGGGCGAGATCCTGCACGACCTGCGCGTCGAGATCCTGCACGGGCGGCTGCCCGCGGACGAGAAGGACGCCGTGATGTCGCGGTTCGCGGCCGGCGATATCGACGTAGTGATCGCGACGACCGTGATCGAGGTCGGCGTCGACGTGCCGAACGCCTCGACGATGGTGATCATGGACGCCGACCGGTTCGGCATCTCGCAGCTGCACCAGCTCCGCGGCCGCGTCGGCCGGGGCACGGTGCCTGGGCTGTGCCTGCTCGTCACGGACCTGTGGCCGGGATCGCGTTCGTACGGGCGACTCGATGCGGTCGCGTCGACGACCGACGGCTTCGAGCTGTCCAGGATCGACCTGGAGACGCGACGTGAAGGCGACGTGCTGGGCGTGGCGCAGTCCGGGCGGCGGACCAGCCTGAAGCTGCTCAGCGTGCTGCGGGACGAGGACATCATCCTCGCCGCCCGCCACGTCGCGAACGCGATCGTCTCGATCGACGCCGAGCTCACCGACCATCCGGTACTGCGGGGCGTCGTCCGGGCCGCCCTGGAATCCGAGACCACCGAGTACCTGGAGAAGACATGAGCCGGATCGTCGGGGGAGCGGCGGGTGGGCGGCGGATCGCCGTGCCGCCCGGGAGCGGGACCAGGCCGACCGCGGACCGGGTGCGGGAGGCGCTGTTCTCGTCGCTCGAGTCGGAGTTCGGCAGCTTCGACGGGCTGGCCGTGCTGGATCTGTACGCCGGATCCGGCGCGATCGGGCTCGAAGCGCTGTCGCGTGGCGCCGCGAACGTGATGCTGGTCGAGTCGGACCGGCGGGCCGCCGACGTGATCGCGGCCAACATCAAGGTCGTCGGGCTGCCCGGTGTGAAACTCGTGACACGCCCGGTGGAAAAGATCACCGCGGGTGAGGTTCCAGCCCAGTTCGACCTGGTGTTCGCCGACCCGCCGTACAAGCTGGAGACCACCGAGTTGCAGGACGTGCTGACCGACCTCGCGACGCGTGGGTGGCTCGCGGACGACGCGATCGTGGTCGTCGAGCGGGGCAAGCGGGAGCCGTGGGAGTGGCCGGGCGGGTTCGCCGCGCTGCGAGACCGCAAGTACGGCGAGGCCCGCCTTTGGTACGGTCACCGCCATGGCTAAGGCTGGCCGAAAATGAAAGCACTGTTTCCTGGTACCTTCGACCCGCCGACGGTCGGGCATCTCGACATCGTCACCCGGGCGGCCGCCGCCTTCGACGAGCTGATCGTCGCGACCGGGGTGAACCAGTCGAAGAACCGGCTGTTCGGGCCCCAGGAGCGGATCGAGATGCTCACCGAGCTGATCGCCCCGTTCCCGAACGTCCGCGTCGGCACCTTCGACGGGCTACTGGTCGACTACTGCCGGGCCGAAGGCGCCGGTGTGATCGTGAAGGGCCTGCGCTCGGCCGCCGACTACGACTACGAGCTGCAGATGGCACAGCTGAACCGGCGGATGACCGGGGTCGACACGCTGTTCTTCCCGACCGCCCCGGAGAACGCTTTCATCTCCTCCAGTTGGGTGAAGGAGATCGCCCGGCTCGGCGGCGACGTGAGCACGTTCGTGACCCCGGCTGTTCACTCCCGGTTACTGGGCAAGTTCTAGGCTCACCCCGAATTGGGCCTGCGGCCGGGGAGTTGGTAATGTAGAGCACCGGTCTCGACGAGACCGAGTTCTTGCCTGCCCACGCCTGAAAGGTTTGCTCTGAGCGTCTTGGACCCGCGGTCCCCACTCGTGATCGACACGCACGAGCTGACACGCCGCGCCGGGTCCCAACGCGAAGTCACTTTCACGGCGCCGGCGCCGGCAGATCTCGGAATCGACGTGATCGGCGTCCCCGAAGGCGATCCGATCCAGTTCGATCTACGGCTGGAATCGGTGGTCGAAGGGGTGCTCGTCACCGGTACGGCCAGCGGCCGTCTGGTCGGGGAGTGCGCGCGGTGCCTGGTCGATATCGAGGACGAGTTCCTCGCTGACGTCCAGGAGCTGTACGTCTACCCGGAGAGCGAAGCCGAGCCGGACGAGGCCAGCCGGATGGAGGGCGATCTGATCGACCTCGAGCCGGTGCTGAGGGACCAGGTGGTGCTCGCACTACCGTTCCAGCCGCTGTGTACGGACGACTGTCCGGGTCTGTGCCCCGAGTGCGGGGCACGCCTGGCGGACGAGCCCGGCCACAAGCACGAGGACGGTGTCGACCCGCGCTGGGCCGCCCTCGGCGGTCTGCTCCAGACCGACGAACCACCGCAGCACAACTGAACACCAACGTCAGCTAGCCGGCCGGGTCCACCAGCCCCCGGCCGAACCGAGGAGTCATAACCGTGGCCGTTCCGAAGCGGAAGATGTCGCGCAGCAACACCCGTAGCCGCCGGGCCCAGTGGAAGACCACTGCCCCGTCGCTGGTGACCTGCGTGAACCCCGCCTGCCGCGCGAAGCACCTGCAGCACACCGTTTGCCCCAACTGCGGCCAGTACGGCGCCAAGGGCGAGCGTCGCCAGGTCGTCGAGAGCTAAACGGCACCAACCCAGTGAACTCTGCCAACGAAACGGGGCTCTACGCCGAGCTGAACGAACGGCTCGGCGTATCGCTGGCTGACGAATTGCTGGAGCACGCCTTCACCCACCGCTCGTTCGCGTACGAGAACGGCGGGTTGCCGACGAACGAGCGGCTGGAGTTCCTCGGGGACTCCGTGCTCGGCGTCATCGTCACGGAGTCGCTGTTCCGGAACCACCCGGACCTGTCCGAGGGCCGGCTGGCCAAACTACGGGCCGCGGTGGTCAACATGCGTGCGCTCGCGGGTGTCGCCCGCGAGCTCAAGCTCGGCAAGTACCTGCGGCTCGGCCGCGGGGAGGAAGCCACCGGCGGCCGGGACAAGTCGTCGATCCTCGCCGACTGCGTCGAGGCGCTGATCGGCGCCGTCTACCTGGACCGCGGGTTCGAGACCGCGGGCCTGGTGGTGCACCGGCTGTTCGACGACCTGATGGAGTCGTCGGCGCGGCTCGGCGCCGGCCTGGACTGGAAGACGTCGCTGCAGGAGCTGGTCGCCCAGCTCAGCGTCGGCGTCCCGGAGTACGTGATCGCGGAGTCCGGACCGGACCACGCGAAGACGTTCGAGGCCCGGGTCCGGATCGGCTCCGACACGTACGGTCACGGCATCGGCCGGAGCAAGAAGGAAGCCGAGCAGCAGGCCGCCGAGACCGCCTGGAAGGCTCTGCGCGCCGCGCATCCCGACAGCACGGACCCCTCGCAGCAGCCGTAGGTGCCCGAGCTTCCCGAGGTAGAGGTCGTACGCCGGGGTCTGGCGGAGTTCACCACCGGCCGCACCATCGACGCGGTCGAGGTGCTGCACCCCCGCCCGGTACGGCGTCATGCCGCCGGGCCGGACGATTTCGTGGCCCGGCTCAAGGGCCAGGTCTTCGCCGAGCCGGCCCGCCGCGGCAAGTACCTGTGGCTCCCGCTGGTGTCCGGGGACGCCGTTCTGACCCATCTCGGGATGAGCGGCCAGTTCCGGGTCCAGCCGGTCGGCGCGCCCGACGAGCCGCATCTCCGGGTCCGGTTCCGCTTTGCGGACGATCTCGGAGAGGTCCGTTTTGTGGACCAGCGGATGTTCGGTGGTCTGTCGTACTCCGAGGGTGGCGCCGAGTTGCCCGCCGAGATCGCCCACATCGGCCGGGACCCGTTCGATCCCCTGTTCGACCCGGACGCGGTGACTGCCAAGATCCGGCGCCGCCGGACCGGGCTGAAGCGGGCGTTGCTGGATCAGACCGTGGTCAGCGGGATCGGCAACATCTACGCCGACGAAGCGTTGTGGCGGGCCAAGCTGCACTACGCCCGGGCGACGGAAACGCTGAAACCCCTGCAAATCAAGGGGATTCTGCGCGCAGCCCATGAGGTGATGGCCGAGGCGCTGACCGTTGGTGGCACCAGCTTTGACGCGCTGTACGTCAACGTCAACGGGGAATCCGGATACTTCGAGCGCGGCCTGAACGTCTACGGGCAGGAGGGATCGCCGTGCCCGCGGGACGGCCGGCCGATTCGTCGCGAGCCGTTCATGAACCGTTCGTCCTACCGGTGCCCGAAATGTCAGCCCGTTCCCCGGCATGTTCGCTGGTGAGCGAGGTATCGTTAATAAACGTGGCCCAGGTTGACCCGTCGGCCCCGCCGGTGTCACCCTGAAAGACGGCACACATTTTAGCGCTCCTTCATGACCAGGACCTGGAGCGCACCCGGCCAGAACCCTTCCGGAGGACAGCACAATGGCCAAGGCTCTTCTAGGGCATCTTGGAGGCACTGACCCGCGCATGCTCGAGCAGGTTCGTCTGCTCAACCGGCGTGTCGCCGACCTGGAGGCGCATGTGATGCGTCTGCAGGCAGAGAACGACCACCTCGTCGCACAGATTCACGAGGGTCGCCTGCTGACCGTCGACGAGGCTTTGCGCGCCCCCGCTTCGGTCTGAGGACCCTAGCCGCGACAACAGAGAATTGCATCTCGACCGTCCGCACAACCACGGCGGTGGCCCCCGTCCGGGCCTCCGCCGCCTGTGTGTACAAGCACTGTATGTTCAGCAACTGTTGCCCTGACAGCCGTCCGCGGTCTTGCCGGTCGGCCTCCACCAGTTCACGCGCATCTGTTTGTAGACTGCGCAGCGGAACTACTTCCCCCGGGTAGCGGCACGAGCAGTTACGACGGTTCCTTAGGTATCGTCTGTCCTTTCACGGGTTGGAGAGCTTCGCCTTGTACCTGAAGAGCATGACGCTCCGGGGCTTCAAGTCGTTCGCGTCCGCGACGACGATGAACTTCGAACCAGGCATCACCTGCATCGTCGGACCGAACGGCTCCGGCAAGTCCAACGTCGTCGACGCACTGGCCTGGGTGATGGGTGAGCAGGGCGCGAAGTCGCTGCGCGGCGGCAAGATGGAGGACGTCATCTTCGCCGGCACCTCCGGCCGCGCCCCGCTGGGCCGCGCCGAGGTGGTGCTCACCATCGACAACACCGACGGCGCGCTGCCGATCGAGTACGCCGAGGTGACGATCAGCCGGACGATGTTCCGCAACGGCGGGTCCGACTACCAGATCAACGGCCAGAACTGCCGCCTGCTCGACGTCCAGGAACTGCTCAGCGACTCCGGTATCGGGCGCGAGATGCACGTCATCGTCGGCCAGGGCCAGCTCGACTCGATCCTGCGCGCCACGCCGGAAGGCCGCCGCGGGTTCGTCGAGGAGGCGGCCGGCGTCCTGAAGCACCGCAAACGCAAGGAAAAGGCGATCCGGAAGCTGGAGGCCACGGAGGGCAACCTGCACCGGCTCGGGGACCTGATCGCCGAGATCCGCCGCCAGTTGAAGCCGCTCGGGCGCCAGGCGGAGGTGGCGCGCCGGGCGGTGACGATCCAGGCGGAGGTCCGCGACGGCCGCGCCCGGCTGCTGGCCGACGACATCGTCCAGGCCCAGTCCGCGCTCGAGGCCGAGCTGCGGGACGAGGCCGCGCTGACCCAGCGCCGGTCCGAGACCGAGGCGAAGCTGCGGGAGGCCCGCGAGCTGGAGGCCGAGCTCGAGGACGCGCTCCGCGAGGACGCGCCGGCACTCCAGGCCGCCCAGGACACCTGGTACCAGCTGTCGGGCTTCGGGGAGAAGATCAAGGGCACGGCGCGGATCGCGGCGGACCGGATCCGCTCGCTGAACGACGAGGCCGACGACGGGCCCCGCTCGGGCCGGGACCCGGAGGAGCTCGAGCTGGAGGCTGCGCGGGTCCGGGAGACCGAGGCGCAGATCGAGGCCGAGGTCGAGGCGCACTCCGAGCTGCTCGCCGAATCCGTCGAGCGCCGGCAGCAGCTGGAGGCGCAGGAGGCCGAGGAGGAGCGCCGGATCTCCGCACTGATCCGGGCCGCCGCCGACCGCCGCGAGGGTCTGGCCCGGCTGACCGGCCAGGTGAACGCGCTGAAGAGCCGCGCGGCCGCCGCCGAGTCCGAGATCGGCCGGCTCGCCAGCAACATGCACGAGGCCGAGGTCCGCGCCGCCAAGGCGCAGCACGACTTCACCGCGCTGGAGACTCAGGTCGCGGGGCTCGACGCGGGCGAGAAGGGGCTCGACGACCAGTTCGAGGCCGCTCAGGCGGTGCTCGACGAGATGGACGAGCGGCTGGCGAAGCTGAGGGCCGAGGAGCGTGACGCCGAGCGCGAGCGCACCGGTCTGGCGGCACGTAAGGAAGCGCTCGAGCTCGGTCTGAACCGGAAGGACGGCGCCGGCGCTCTGCTGGCCGCCTCTGAGCAGGTCAACGGCCTGATGGGCTCGGTCGCGGCGCTGCTGAGCGTGCGCGCCGGGTACGAGACGGCCATCGCGGCCGCGCTGGGCGAGGCCGCCGATGCGGTCGCGGTCACGCACGCCGACGCCGCGCTGCAGGCGGTCGGGCATCTGAAGGAGCACGACCTCGGCCGGGCCGGGATGCTGCTCGGGGACGCGCCCGCCGACGACTACTCGATGTGGCCCGTGCTGCCGTACGGCGCGTCGTACGCCGTCGATGTCGTGGACTGCCCGGAGACGCTGCGGCCCGCTCTGCGGCGGCTGCTGCGCAAGGTCGCCGTGGTGGACGACGTACCGGCGGCGAAGTCCCTGGTGCGGAATCTGCCCGACGTCACGTGTACGACGCGCGCCGGCGATGTGCTGGGTGCGCACTTCGCGTACGGCGGATCGGACGCGGCCCCGAGCTTGATCGAGGTGCAGTCCGCAGTCGACGAGGCGGCCGAGAAGCTGGTAGAGGCGACGGCGCGGAGCGAGCGGCTGCGCTTCGAGCTGCAGGGCCTGGAGGACGAGCGGGCCCGGCAGAAGGAGTCCGTCGAGATCACTCTGGCCCGGCTGCACGAGTCCGACGCGGCGATGGCCGCGGTGGCGGAGCAGCTGGCGCACTTCGGGTCGCTGGCGAAGGCGTCCCGCGGTGAGGCGCAGCGGATGCGCGAGGCGATCGCTGCGGCGGAGGAGGAGCGCGACAAGAACCTGTCCGGTCTGGCCGAGCTCGAAGAGCGGCTGATGGACGCCGAGGCGTTCGACGACGACGGGGACGAGCCGGACACGTCGGAGCGCGACCGGCTGGCCGAGGCGGCCAAGGCGGGGCGTGCGGCCGAGATGGAGGCGCGGCTGGCGCTGCGGACCACCGAGGAGCGGGCCCGGGCGCTGTCCGGTCGGGCCGACTCGCTCGAGCGCGCTGCCCGTCAGGAGCGCGAGGCGCGGGCCAGGGCGGTTGCCCGGGCGGCCCGGCGGGCCCGGCAGGCGGATGCGGCTCAGGCCGTACACCTGGCCGCCGGTCATGTGCTGGCGCGGCTGGAGTCCTCGCTCCAGCAGGCGGCGGCCGAGCGGTCGGCGATCCAGGCGCAGCGGGCCGACCGGGAGCAGGCGCTCTCACAGGCGCGATCCGCGACGCGGAACTTGAGCTCCGAGCTGGAGCAGCTCACGAACACGGTGCACCGCGACGCGCTGGCCCGGGCCGAGCAGAAGATGCGGCTCGAGCAGCTGTACGAGAAGGCGCTGGGCGAGCTCGGTATCGAGGTCGACGCGCTGGTCGCGGAGTACGGCCCGGACCAGCTGGTGCCGCCAGTGCCCACACAGCCCAAGGACGGTGACGACGAGACGCTGGAGCTGGAGGGCGAGCCGTTCGACCGGACCAAGGTCGAGAAGCGGCTGAAGCAGGCCGAGCGCGCGCTGAACCAGCTCGGCAAGATCAATCCGCTCGCGCTCGAGGAGTTCGAGGCGATGGAGGAGCGGCACCGCTTCCTGTCCGAGCAGCTCGACGACCTGAAGAAGTCCCGGCGCGACCTGATGGACATCGTCAAGGAGGTCGACGAGCGGGTCGAGCAGGTCTTCACCGAGGCGTACCGCGATGTCGAGATCGCGTTCGAGCACGTGTTCAGCCGGCTGTTCCCGGGCGGTGAGGGCCGCTTGGTCCTGACCGACCCCGACGACATGCTCGGCACCGGGATCGACGTCGAGGCCCGCCCGCCCGGCAAGAAGGTCAAGCGGCTGTCACTGCTGTCTGGCGGTGAACGCTCGCTGGTCGCCGTGGCGTTCCTGGTCGCGCTGTTCAAGGCCCGCCCGTCGCCGTTCTACATCCTCGACGAGGTCGAAGCCGCGCTGGACGACACCAACCTCGGCCGCCTCCTGGAGATCTACGAAGAACTCCGCGAGAACAGCCAGCTGCTGGTCATCACCCACCAGAAGCGCACCATGGAGGTCGCCGACGCCCTGTACGGCGTGACCATGCGCGGCGACGGCGTCTCCTCGGTCATCTCCCAGCGGATCCGCGAACCCGAACCCGTCTGAGCCGGTCCGTCTGGGCCGTCTAGGCCGTGATCGTCATCGAGGCGAGCCGGTCGTCCTCGACGGCGAAGGTGAAGTGGGAGGGGCCGTTGAAGCCCTTCCCGCCGACCTGGGTCAGGATCGTCAACGGGTTGCCGGCGACGGTGACCTGGGTGTCGGTGAACGTGGCCTGCTTGCCGATCAGCTCGTTCTCGCTCCAGGAGCGGATCCGGTCGGGGCCGCGGAACTCCCGCCCCCAGTCGTTCACGTAGCCGTCCGGGGCGAACGCTGCCACGAACGCGTCGTTGTCCTGTTCGTCGATCGCGGTGAGCGCGCGCTGGACCGCGGCTGGGATGTCCTGACTCATGACGGCGACGATAGCCGTCCCGGTTGAACCGGTCCGTGAATCCGTACGTATGACGGGGTGACGGACGCTCGACCGAGGAGGGTTGATGAAGCGACTGAGGAGCGTGGCCGGAGTGGTCGGGGCGGACGGCAATGAGATCACGCCCCAGCTGTCCGGCTCCGGTCATGGCGGTCACTGAGTCGACCTGTGCCGCGCTGGTGTGGGCGCCTGCGGAGCCCGGTATCGTGCGGTCGGTGGGTGACACCCCAGGGCCGCAGGATGCCGAGACGCTGATTCGCACGCTGTACGCCGAACACGGGCGCAGCCTGTTGGCCTATGCGACCCGTCTGACGGGAGACCGGGCCGCGGCCGAGGACGTCGTACAGGAGACATTGGTCCGGGCCTGGAAGCACGCCGGGGACCTGAGCACCGGCAGCGGGTCGGTGCGGGGCTGGCTGCTGACGGTGGCGCGGAACATCGTCACCGACCGTGCGCGGGCCCGGGCGGTGCGTCCGGCCGAGGTGGCGGACGTGGTGGACCAGCCGCCGGTCCAGGGCGACCACTCCGAGGCCGTGGTGAACACCATGGTCGTGATGGACGCGCTGGACAAGGTGTCGCCCGAACACCGTGAAGTACTTGTGCAGCTCTACTACCGCGGGCGGTCCGTGGCAGAGGCTGCAAAGGAACTGGGTGTCCCACCCGGTACCGTGAAATCACGTTCGTACTACGCCCTCCGAGCTCTGCGCGCGGTGATGGCTGGACCAGCTGCGTTGACTGGAGACGGGGAGGTGTCCCGATGACTGAGCATGACCGCACGCAACTCGGCGCCTACGCGTTGGGCGCACTAGAGCCCGGTGAGGTGGCAGAGGTGGACGAGCACCTGGCCACGTGCGCGGAGTGCCGCGCTGAGCTGGCCGAGCTCGAGGAGATGAAGGACTTTCTCGGTGAGGTCCCGCCAGAGGCGTTCCTCGACGGGCCACCGGAAGGTGGCGACCTGTTGCTGCAGCGCACGCTGCGGGCCGTCCGCGAGTCGTCGCCGGAGCCTGCCGTACAGGTTCCGGCCAAGCGCCGCAGCTCCCGTTGGCTCATGGTGGCCGCCGCACTCGTTGCGGTCGCGGGTGCGCTCGGCGGTGGGGTTGCACTCGGTCGATCGACTGCACCGGAGGCCACCACCGAGCCCGCAGCCGGCTACAGGGAAGTCAAGACGACCGATACGGCCACCGGCGCCACCATGGCCACCACCGTGGAGCCGCGGACCGGTTGGAGTTGGGTGCAGGTGCAGGTCAAGGGCCTGAAGGCCGGAGATCAGTGCCTGCTCCTCGTCACTGACAGCTCCGGCAAGACCTGGACCGCAGGTAGCTGGGTGGTGTCGGAGAAGGCAGCCAAGAACGGCAGCACGTTCGGCGGCGGTGTGCTGGTTCCGCTCGACAAGGTGCACTCGGTCGAGATCAGGACCCTGCAGGGAAAGCACGTCGTCTCAGCAACCATCTGAGCAACGATCTGAAAGTAGTTGCGGGAGACGAGAGGATAGAGCCGTGGCTACTACCTCCGAGGACCTGCGGGAGCGCCGGAAGAACGCGGCGGACGACTGCGAGCGCTGGCTCGGCAACCGGCGAGTGCCGGCGCCGGATCGGCTTCAGCGGCTCGCGGAAGTCGCCACGGACGACCTCGTCGACATGTACGGCAACGGTGGCGAGGTCGCGGCGCTGGAGCAGGAGGTCGCCGAGCTGCTGGGCAAGCCGGCAGCGGTGTTCCTGCCGACCGGCATCATGGCGCAGCAGAGTGTGCTCCGCGTGTACGCCGACCGCGCGGGGACCAGCCGGGTCGCAGTACACGGGCTGTCTCACCTCCTGGTGCACGAGCTGAACGCACTGGAAGAGGTGCACCATCTGCGGATCGAGCGGCTGACGTCAGAGCCACGCCAGCCTCGTCCGGACGAGTTGGCCGCGATCCCAGGCAAGCTGGCCGCGGTCACGTTGGAGCTGCCGCTGCGCGATGCCGGGTACGTGCTGCCGACGTGGGACGAGCTGGTCGTCTTCTCGGAGTACTGCGCCGAGCGCGGCGTACCGCTGCACCTGGACGGCGCCCGCCTGTGGGAGAGCACGCCGTACCTCGAACACAGCCTGGCCGAGATCGCTGCGCTGGCTTCGACCGTCTACGTGTCGTTCTACAAGGTGCTCGGTGGCATCAGCGGTGCCGCACTGGTCGGTCCCGAGGACGTCATCGCCGAAGTACGCCGATGGCAGCGCCGGCTCGGCGGCAACCTCTTCTCGCTCTTCCCGTACGCCGTGTCCGCGCGCGACGGGCTGCGCACTGTGCTCCCGCTGATGGACGACCTGCACCAGCGGGCGGTCGAGGTCGCAATGGCCTTGCAGAGCGAGGGTTTCCGCGTGTTCCCGGAACCGCCGCACACGAACTCGTTCCGCCTCTACGCACCTCGGTCCGCGGACGCGATCGAGCGTACGACGGTCGAGCGGATGGAGCGGACCCGCGAGGCGTTGTGCCCGCCGTGGCAGTCGGCCGACGTACCGGGGTGGTCGTGGATCGAGGTCGTGGTGACGCCGCATTCGCTGACCTGGCAGGTCGACGAAATCGCCAAGGCGTTCGGGGAACTTCTGACTCGCTGAGAGCGTCAGGCCAGTGTTGGTAGTGGGTGTGGGGATTCGGGGAGAGAAGTGCTGACATTCGTTGTGACGATGGTCGTTCTGCTGGTTCTGTCGGGCCTGGTGCTGCTCGCTGTGGCGCGGGGAGAAGGCAAGCGCTTCGGCTAGTGTCGCTGTAGGGTCGCGGAGCATGAGGCGACTCATCTTCCAGGAGTACGTGACACTCGACGGGTACGCCGCCGGACCCGATGGCGGACTGGAGTTCTTCGACTCCGTCGCGGACGACGGCGGCGCTGCCGACGACGACAATCTCCAGCTGCTGGAGAGCATCGACACGATGCTGCTCGGCGCCGAGACGTACCGGTTGTTCGCGAGCTACTGGCCGACCGACGCCTCCGCCGACCAGCCGATCGCGCCGAAGCTGAACGCGCTGCGCCTGGTCGTCGTGTCGACCAGGCTGAAGAGTGCGCCGTGGGGCTCCTACGAGCCGGGTCTGGTGGTCCGCGACCTCGATGCGGTGCGTGCGCTCAAGGCCGAGGAGACCGGCAAGGACATCATCCTGTGGGGCAGCATCACGCTGTTCCAGTCGTTGCTGCGCGCCGGACTGGTGGACGAGGTCCAGTTGCGCATCTGCCCCATCCTGCTGGGTGCGGGCAAGAGTGCGTACCCCAGTGGCGAGCCACCGGTCGAGCTGGAGCTGATCGAGGCGCGCCCGTGGGCCAACGGCGGCGTACTGGTGCGCTATCGGCCGACTAGCTGACCGCGTCCACGATCGCTTTCACGATCGGGGCGGCGATGGTGATCGTGGGCATGACCAGCAGCGTGACTGCGCTGACATACGTCAGTGTGGCGAGGACGCGTTCGTCAGGAGCCGGGTCGGCCAGGCGTTCGACGCGGAGGACCGTTGCGGACTTGGCCGCCGCCAGTGCCGCCTCGGGCGCCGGTGAGCCGGCCAGCGCGACCAGTGCGCGGGCCAGCGGGCGGGGGCCGTTGCGGCGGCGCGCGTCGTCGTCAGCCAGGAGCTCCACCAGCGTGCGGGCCTGCTCCAGCGCCACGTCGCTACGGACCCAGCGCGGGAACGCGTGGTGCAGGGCGGTGAACTCCTCCAGCACCAGGTCGTGACGTGCCCGCAGATGTGCTTGTTCGTGCGCCAGCACTGCCTTCAGCTCGCTGTCGTCCAGCCGGTCCAGCGCACCGACCGACACAACGACCCGTGCGCCCCGCAGCGCCGGCAGGCAGTACGCCAGCGGGGTTTCCTCGGCCAGCACTCGCAGTCCGGGGATCAGTCCGTCCGGAGTGGCGAGTACGTCGACCAGATCGCGGTGCCGCTTGCGACGTGCCCTCGTGCCGACTGCGACTTTCCCCACCGCCCAGAGCAGTCTGATGACGACCGATGCGGTCATAGCGAGGATTAGTGCGGCCACGAGGTCACGTGGCGACGACGGGTCGAACTTCGGCTGGCCGGGCTCGCCCGCGATCGAGTACGAGAGCGCTATGCCGGCACCCAGCGCAGCCAGTACTGCGGCCAGCGCGATCGCCTGCCAGAGGATGACGGCGGCGCGGGGGACCCGGTAGGGCCAGGTGGAGCGAGCCAGCACGGCCGGTGCGGGGCCGGTGAGGACCAGCGCGAGGACGGCCAGGAGGACCGGGGTGATCACCCCGTCTGCTCCTGGCTGTCCAGCCGGGACAGGGCCTCGCGCAGGAGAGCTGCTTCCTCGTCGGAGACCTGGCCGACGAAGCGGACCAGCGCCTCGCGACGGTCGCCGGCGCGGTCGAGGGCGTCGCGCATCAGGTCGGCGGCCAGCTCCTCACGGGGCGCGGCCGCACGGTAGCGCCAGGCCTTGCCGTCGCGTTCGCGCTCGGTCAGCTTCTTCTTCGCCAGCCGGTCCAGAACGGTCATCACGGTCGTGTACGCGAGCTCCCGGGTGCCGGCCAGCTGCTCGTGCACCTCGCGCACGGTCAACGCCGTCGGCGCAGCCCACAGCTGCTCCATCACCAGCCGTTCCAGGTCGCCCAGAGGGCGTGGTGGCTGCGCCTGATGCCGTCCGCGTGCCACCGCCCCGATCTCCTCACTCACCACGTGACCAGTATAACTACACGTCGTAGTAGATCCGCGCTAACATCTACTACGAAACGTCGTAGATGGCTGGGGAGGCCTTCCGATGGACACGCTGGATCTGGCCAGGTGGCAGTTCGCGATCACCACCGTGTACCACTTCTTCTTCGTGCCGGTGACGATCTCGCTGGCCGCGATCACGGCCGGCCTGCAGACGGCGTGGTACCGGACGGGCAAGGAGAAGTACCTGCGGCTGACCAAGTTCTACGGGAAGCTGTTCCTGATCAACATCGCGATGGGCGTGGTCACCGGCTTGGTGCAGGAGTTCCAGTTCGGGATGAACTGGAGCGACTACTCGCGCTTCGTCGGCGACGTGTTCGGCGCCCCGCTCGCGCTCGAGGGTCTGCTCGCGTTCTTCCTCGAGTCGACGTTCATCGGTCTGTGGATCTTCGGGTGGGAGCGCCTGCCGAAGCTCGTTCACCTCGGCTGCATCTGGATGGTCGTGCTCGGCACGCAACTCTCGGCGTACTTCATCCTCGCGGCCAACTCGTGGATGCAGAACCCGGTCGGGTTCCGTTACAACACGGCTCGTGGTCGCGCCGAGATGACGGATCTGTGGGCGGTGCTGACCAACAAGGTCGTGCTGGTGACGTTCCCGCACACGATCTTCGCGGCGTTCATGGTCGGCGGCGCGTTCGTCGCGGGTGTCGCGCTGTGGCACCTGATCCGGCGGCCGCTGGTGGACAAGGACGTGTTCCGGTCGGCGCTGAAGATCGGGGCATCGGTGGTGCTGGTGGCCAGTGTGGGCGTTGCGATCAGCGGCGACCTGCAGGGCAAGGTGATGACCGAAGTACAGCCGATGAAAATGGCCGCGGCCGAGGCGCTGTACCAGACGGAGAAGCCGGCGTCGTTCTCGGTCTTCACCGTCGGCACGCTGGACGGGTCGAAGGAGATCTTCTCGATCAAGCTGCCGTACCTGCTGTCGTTCCTGGCCACCGGGCACTTCAACGGTCAGGTCAAGGGCATCAACTCGCTGCAGGACGCGTACGAGCAGTTGTACGGCCCAGGGTCCTACAAGCCGAACATCCCGCTGACCTACTGGACCTTCCGGCTGATGATCGGGGTCGGGATGGCGTCGGCGGCGGTCGCGCTGTGGCTGCTGTGGACGACCCGTCGCGGCCGGGCGCCCGCCCCGTGGTTGATCTGGCTGGCGGCGCCCTTGCCACTGCTGCCGCTGATCGCGAACACCTTCGGCTGGGTCTTCACCGAGACCGGCCGGCAGCCCTGGCTCGTCTTCGGGTTGTTGCCCACGGCATCGGGTGTGTCACCTGGTACGACGAGCGGGGAGGTGATCACGTCGCTGGCCGGATTCACTCTGCTGTACGGCGCACTCGCGGTCGTCGAGACCAAGCTGATGCTGCGGACGATCCGCGGCGGACTGGCCGGGACCGACGATCCACCGGAGGCTTCACCGGATCAGCCCGACAAGCCGCTGTCGTTCGCGTACTGAGGGGCTCAAGATGGAACTGACGACTGTGTGGTTCATCGCGATCGCGATGCTGTGGACCGGGTACTTCGTGCTCGAGGGCTTCGACTTCGGAGTCGGGATGCTGTTCCGGGTGCTCGGCCCCAACGAGCCCGAGCGAAGGGCCGCGATCACCACGATCGGGCCGGTCTGGGACGGCAACGAGGTCTGGCTGATCATGGCCGGCGCCGCGACGTTCGCAGCGTTCCCCGAGTGGTACGCGACGCTGTTCAGCGGCTTCTACCTGCCGCTGTTCCTGATCCTGGTCGGGCTGATCGTGCGCGGTGTCGCGCTGGAGTACCGCGGCAAGCGGGACGATCCGGTCTGGCGCGGGCGGATGGATCTGATGATCACGATCGGCTCGCTGCTGCCGGCACTGCTGTGGGGCGTTGCCTTCGGCAACATCGTGCGCGGTGTGCCGCTGGACGCGAATCACGAGTACATCGGCAGCTTCGGGACGTTGCTCAACCCATTCGCGTTGCTCGGCGGCGTCACGTTCGTGGCGGTGTTCGTCACGCACGGCGCGATCTTCCTCGCGCTACGCACCACCGACGACCTGCGCGTCCGCGCCAACCGGCTCGCCACCCGCGCGGGGGTCGTCGCCGCGGTGCTCACGATCGCTTTCCTGGCTTGGGCGCAGGCGCTGCGCGGCGACACCGTTTCCATCATCGTCACGATCGCGGCCGTGGTCGCGTTCGCCGGCGGGCTCGTAGCGAACCTCGTGCGTCGCGAGGGCTGGGCCTTCATCGGTACGACGCTGGCCATCGGACTCGCTGTGGTGTCGTTGTTCGTCGCACTGTTCCCGAATGTGATGCCGTCGACGCTGGAGCCCGGGTCGACGCTGACCGCGGCCGAGGCGGCGTCCTCGGCGTACACGTTGAAGGCGATGACGATCATCACGGCGATCTTCTTGCCGCTGGTGATGGTGTATCAGGGCTGGACGTACTGGGTGTTCCGGAAACGCGTCATGGTGGCGGCGTCGTGAAGCCGCTCGACCCGCGGTTGCTGCGGAGGGCCCGGGGCGCGCGGGTCTTCCTGGCGGCCTCGGTACTGATCGGTGTCGCGAGTGGCGTGCTGATCGTCGTACAGGCTGTGCTGCTGGCGCACGGCATCACAGGCGTCGTACTGCGAGGCAGTGGGGTCTCCGGTGTTGCGCTGGGGTTGGCACTGGTTGTTGCGGGGCGGGCGTTGCTGGTGTGGGCCCAGGAGGTGGTCGCTCAGCGCGCTGCGGCAGCCGTGAAGTCGACGCTGCGACGGCAGGTGCTGGAGCACTCGCTGAAGCTCGGACCGGTGTGGCTGAGCGGGGAACGCAGCAGTGCGCTGACAACGCTGCTCACCAAGGGACTTGACGATCTGGACCCGTACTTCGCTCGGTACCTGCCGCAGCTCGTCCTTGCGTCGACGGTCCCGGCCGGCGTCATCGGCTGGATGGCGACGGGCGATCTGATCGCCGCCGGGACGGTGCTGGTCACGCTGCCGTTGATCCCGATCTTCATGGCGCTGATCGGCTGGGCGACCCAGGCACGTAGCCGTCGGCGTCAGCACGCGCTGGCGGTGCTGGCGCATCACTTCGCTGATGTGGTTGGCGGACTGACCACGCTGAAGCTGTTCGGACGCGCGAAGGCGCAGGAGTCCGCCGTACGTCGGGTGACCGATCAGCACCGCGCCGCGTCGATGGGGAGCTTGCGGCTCGCGTTCCTGTCGTCGTTCGCGCTGGAGTTGCTGGCCAGCATCTCGGTGGCGTTGGTTGCCGTTGGCGTCGGGCTCCGACTGGTCGACGGGAAACTGGGGCTGGAGACGGCGTTGATGGTGCTGATCCTGGCGCCGGAGGCGTACCTGCCGTTGCGGCAGGTCGGTCTGCAGTTCCACGCGAGTGCGGACGGTGTTGCGGCGAGCGAAGAGGTGTTCCGCGTGCTGGAGACGCCGCTGCCGATGCGGGGCGACCGGACCGATGTGCCTGACCTGCGGGTGAGTCCGCTGCAGCTGTACGACGTGACTGTGCGGTACACGGGGCGTGACGAGCCGGCGCTGGACGGGTTCGACCTGGAGTTGCGGCCGGGGGAGGTGGTGGCACTGACTGGTCCCAGTGGCGCTGGGAAGTCCACCGCTCTGGCCGTGCTGCTCGGGTTTGTCGAGCCTGAGCGCGGTGTGGTCGTGGCAGGGGGCAGTGCGGCTGACGAGTTCGATCCGATCGAGTGGCGACGCCAGTTCGCCTGGGTGCCTCAGCGTCCTGGGCTGCGCCTTGGCTCTATCGCCGACAACGTGCGACTCGGCCGCCCGACCGCATCCGACGACGAGGTCCGTCTTGCTCTCCTCACTGCAGGTGCTGGTGAGCTCGCGCTGGACAAGCCGGTCGGCGAGCAAGGCCAGCTCCTGTCCGGCGGCCAACAACGCCGAGTCGCTCTCGCCCGAGCCCTACTCACCAATGCCCCCGTACTTCTCCTGGACGAGCCCACGGCTGGTCTGGACCCGGACGCCGAAGCAGCCGTCATCAGCGGCCTTCGCGCCACGGGCCGCACTGTCCTGATGGTCGCCCACCGTCCCGCACTGATAGCAGCGGCCGACCGAACAGTCTCCGTGGGAGCCCGAGAGCTGGTGAACGCATGAGCACATCGTGGCAGCTGGTGCGGCCGCAGGCGGGCGTGCGCTGGCGGCTGGCGCTCGCGCTGGTGCTGGGTGTTGCAGCCGCCGGCTCGGCGGTGGCTCTGCTGGCGACCGCCGCCTGGTTGATCACTGCTGCCTCTGCACAGCCCCCGGTGCTGTTGTTGCTGGTGCCGATCGTGGCGGTGCGGGCTTTCGGTGTCGGCCGCGGTGTCTTCCGGTACGTCGAGCGCCTGGTCGGCCACGACGCGGCGTACCGGGTGCTGGGCGAGACGCGGGCTCGCATAACCGGTCGACTCGAGAAGATCGCACCGACATCCCAACGGAAGGGCGACCTGCTCGCGCGGCTCGTGCTGGACGTGGACGCAGTCCTCGACCTCTGGCTGCGTGTGCTGCTGCCGGTCGCGGTAGCAGCCGTGACAGCCGCCGCGACCGTTGCTCTCCTCGCGCTGCTCCTCCCAGCGGCCGGTGCAGCGGTCGCGCTAGCAGTCTTGATCGCCTGCACCGTCGTACCGTGGCTGGCTGCCCGCACCTCCCAACAGGCCGAGCGCAACATCGCCGGCGCCCGCGGCGACGTAGCAGCCACCACCACCGAGACGCTGCTCACGGCGGCGGACGTGCTGGCCTATAACGCGGTCGACTCGGTCCTGGACGACTTCTCCCGCCACGACGCCCGCCTGGCCGCCGCCGAACGCCGCTCCGCCTGGAGCACCGGCCTCGGCAGCGCACTCCTCGTCCTCTGCATCGGCGGTGCCAGCATCGCCGCCCTCGTCCTCGGGAGTACGGCGAACATCACCGGCGCGGTGTTCGCGGTACTTGTCCTCACGCCACTCGCCCTGGCCGACGTACTCGGCGGCATCCCGGCCGCCGCTCAACTAGCCATCCGAGTTCGAGCAGCACTGGGCCGAGTCCAGGAACTCGTGGACACCCCGGACTCGGTGACCGAGCCGACCGAGCCGCTACCGCTCCCGGTCGGACGCCACCTGCGGGTGAAGCTGCTCCGCGTCGGGTACGACGACACCGACGTACTGGACGGGCTCAGCCTGGACATGCCCGCCGGGAGCCGCGTGGTGGTCACCGGGCCCAGCGGTTCGGGAAAGAGCACCCTGGCCGCAGTGCTGCTGCGGTTCCTCGAGCCGCGCGGGGGAGAGGTGCTGCTGGACGGTGTGGACCTCGCCAGGCTCGAAAGCGACCAGGTGCGGTCCGTCGTTGGCCTGCTGACCCAGGAGAGCCACGTCTTCGACACGAGCATCCGGGAGAACCTGCTGCTCGCAAGGCCCGGCGTGAGCGACCTGCAGCTGTGGAAGGCGCTCTACCGCGCACGGCTCGGGCTCTTCGTGGAGAAACTGCCGGACGGTCTCGACACGATGGTCGGCGAGCACGGTGCCCGGCTGTCCGGTGGTGAGCGTCAGCGGCTCGCGTTCGCCCGGCTCCTGCTCGCAGACCGCGACGTACTCGTCCTGGACGAGCCGACCGAGCACCTGGACGAGGAGACCGGCCGGGCGTTGCTCGCCGACCTGTTCGCGGCCGCCGGCGACCGGACCGTCGTACTGCTCACCCACCGGCCCGAGCTGGTGCCTCCTCACGTACCGCGACAGCTGGTTTGCCTGACGTGACAAATGCGTGCGGCGGGCCGGGTGTCTGTCAAGATGGGGAACCGTGTTGACCCCACTGCTTGTCTCGCTCCTGCTGCCACTCGTCACAGACCAGGCCCTGATCACGATCGTCGTCCTGATCGCGGTCGTCCTCGTCGTCGGCACGACCGGTCTGGTCGTCGCCCGGCGGCGCCGTTCCGAGCTGCCCGCGGCCACCAAGCCCGCCGTGGAGGCACCGGAGCCGAAGGTCGGTGAGGACGCCGAGGAACCTCGGGACACTCCGACCCGGACGCTGGAGGACGCCGATCTGCCGGAGACGGACTCCGCTCCGACGACGACGCTCGAGAAGCCGGAGTCCGCGCAGGGCCGACTGGTCCGGCTGCGTGCCCGTCTGGCGCGTTCGCAGGGCTCGCTCGGCAAGGGGCTGCTCGCGCTGCTGTCCCGCGACAAGCTCGACGAGGAGGCGTGGGAGGACATCGAGACCACGCTGATCACTGCTGACGTCGGCGTCGCGCCGACGCAGGAGCTGGTCGAGAAGCTGCGCACCCGGATGCGCGTGGAGGGCGTCGGCGCCGCACAGGCCCGCGACATCCTCCGCGAGGAGCTGGTGGCCCTGGTCGACCCGTCGATGGACCGGTCGCTCAAGGCGAGCCGTAAGGACGGGCAGCCTGCCGTCATGCTGATGGTCGGGGTGAACGGCACCGGCAAGACCACCACCGTCGGCCGCCTGGCCCGCGTGCTGATCGCCGAGGACAAGCATGTCGTTCTCGGTGCCGCCGACACCTTCCGCGCGGCCGCCGCCGACCAGCTGCAGACCTGGGGTGAGCGGGTCGGCGCCCGCACCGTGCGCGGTCCGCAGGGCGGCGACCCGGCCAGCATCGCGTTCGACGCGGTCAAGGAGGGCATCGCGGAGGAGGCGGACGTCGTCCTGGTCGACACCGCCGGTCGCCTGCACACCAAGACCGGTCTGATGGACGAGCTCGGCAAGGTCAAGCGCGTCATCGAGAAGACGGCCGAGGTGGACGAAGTACTGCTGGTCATCGACGCCACCACCGGTCAGAACGGCCTCACCCAGGCTCGTGTGTTCGCAGAGGTCATCGACGTCACCGGGCTGGTCCTGACCAAGCTGGACGGTACGGCGAAGGGCGGCATCGTGATCGCGGTGCAGCGGGAGCTCGGCGTCCCGGTCAAGCTGGTCGGTCTCGGCGAGGGACCTGACGACCTGGCGCCGTTCGACGCCGAGCAGTTCGTCGACGCGCTGCTGGAATGATGTTGAGCTGATGTCGAGCTGATGTAGAGCCGCAGTGACCGGCTTCGTCTCCGGGTGAAGGCCCGAACGAGAAGGAGATGACATGACCAAGTTCATGCTGCTGATGAGCCACGACGGCGGTAACACCGACATCCCGATGCTGGAGTGGGACGAGGCCGACCGGAACGCCCACATGAAGCACCTGGGTGACTCGATCGAGCGGCTGCGGCAGAGCGGCGAGCTGGTCGAGGTCAACGCGCTGACCTGGCCCAAGCACGCGAAGGTGGTGCGGGCGAACGGTGTGAGCGCGCCGGTGCTGACCGACGGCCCGTACGCCGAGGCCAAGGAGGTCCTGGCCGGCTACACGATGGTCGACGTCGAGTCGGAGGAGCGGGCACTGGAGATCGCGGCCGAGCAGTCTGCCGCCCCCGGTCCAGGCGGCGTACCTCTGGAGCAGCCGATCGAGGTCCGCCGGGTGATGGACGGCGATGCCGATCTGCACGACTTCTGACCCTGGTCACGGCCTCGAGGACCTGCTGCGTGAGCTCACACCGCAGGTCCTCGGAGCGGTCGTGCGCTGGTCCCGTGACTTCGCCGCGGCGGAGGACGCGGTCCAGGAGGCGCTGCTGGCCGCCGCGACGACCTGGCCGCGGGACGGCCGCCCGAACAACCCGAAGGCCTGGTTGATCCAGACAGCCTCACGGCGGCTGATCGACGAAGTACGGCAGGAGCAAGCGCGTCGCCGACGCGAGGAACGCGCCGCCCTGCGTGAGGTGCCGGGCGGGGAGACCGAGGAGCACGACGACACGCTCCGGCTGCTGTTCCTGTGCTGCCATCCCGCCCTCACCCCGGCCTCGGCGATCGCGCTGACCCTGCGGGCGGTCGGCGGGCTGACGACGGCCGAGATCGCGACGGCGTACTTGGTGCCTGAGGCAACGATGGCGCAGCGGATCAGCCGGGCGAAGCAGAAGTTGAAGGGCGCCAGCTTCGAACTGGACACGGACCCGGACCGGCTGCGCAACGTGCTGCACGTGCTCTACCTGATGTTCAACGAGGGCTACACGAGTACGAGCGGCCCGGAGTTGCACCGCAGCGACCTGTCGACCGAGGCGATCCGGCTGACGCGCGCCGTACGCGCACAGCTCACCGATGACGGGCAGGTGGCCGGACTGCTCGCGCTGATGCTGCTGACCGACGCCCGCCGTGCAGCGCGGACCGGTCAGCGCGGAGAGCTCATCCCGCTGGCAGAGCAGGACCGATCGCTGTGGAACCACGCCCACATCACCGAAGGCGTGGCTCTAGCGGTCGAAGCGTTCAACACGCCGCCACTGGGCGAGTACCAGATCCAGGCCGCCATTGCAGCACTGCACGACGAGGTCGACCGCGCCGAGGACACCGACTGGCCGCAGATCCTGGCGCTGTACGGACTCCTGGAGGACCTGTCCGGCAATCCGATGGTGAAGCTCAACCGCGCGATCGCGGCCGCCATGGTGGACGGCCCCGACGCCGGTCTGAAACTCCTCGAACCACTCGACGACGAGCTGGCCGGTCACTACCGCCTGGACGCCACCCGCGGACACCTCTACGAGATGCGCGGCGACCGCGCGGCCGCCGCCGACCACTTCCGTGCCGCGGCCCGCGGTACGACGAGCCTCCCCGAACGCGACTACCTGATGACGAAAGCCTCGTCGCTCGGCTAGGGCGTGGCTCCTGCCCCCACGCCTAGGCGTACTGCGCGAACCCCGCGGCCAGGTCGTCATCTGTTGCCAAGAGCAACCGAAGCAGCACCCGTGCCTTGTACGGGTCGAGGAATCCGCCGTCGATCAGGCCGCGCTGCAACAGGTCGGTCTCCGAGCCGGGGGAGTGGTACGTGTTGCGGACCACCGAGCCGGCGCCGGTGCGCGAGGTCAGGACGACCGGTATCCGGGCCGCCAGGTCGCCGAGCACCGGGGCGAGTGCGGCCGGCACATGCCCCACGCCGTACCCGGCGACGACCAGGCCCTGGTGCGTGTCGGCCAGTCCCTGCAGCAGTAGGCCGTCGTCGTCCATGGTGACCGTGTAGAGCGCCACCTTCAGATTGTCGAGCTCGGCCGGCTCGGCGCTGCCCTGAACGCCGTCGAGCCGCAGCGGGCGGGTGAGGATGCCGACCCGGTCCTCGACGACATGGCCGATCGGCCCGGTGTTCGGCGACACGAAGGTCGCCGTACTCGTGCTGTGGGTCTTGCGCACCCAGCGCGCGGCGTGGATCTCGTCCTTGAAGACGACCAGTGCGCCGAGGTCGCGCGCCGCGGGGGAGCAGGCGACGCGCAGCGCGGCGAGGAGGTTGGCGGGACCATCGGGACCGGCCAGTGTCGGGTTACGCATCGCACCGGTGAAGACGAGCGGTTGCGGGTGTGGCCAGACCAGATCCGCCAGAAACGCGCTCTCCTCGAGTGTGTCGGTGCCTTGCGTGACCACGGCGCCCGCGGCACCGGCGGCGACGGCCTTCGAGGCGGCGTCGACGACCTCGAGGATCTTGGCGGCGGTCAGGTTGGCGCTGGGGATCTTCTCGATGTCCTGGATCTCCACCGGATGGCCCAGCTCGGAGAGCCCGGGCATCGCTGCGGTGAGGTCGCCACCGGTCAGGCGCTGGTTGCCTGCCATCGAGATCGTTCCGCCCAACGTGAACAACGCGACGCTCACTGCGTATCTCCTGTCAATTGGCCTGTGTCATGTGGTGCGCGCTCTGACGTGCATCCGCTCCCCTTGCGGGCCGTAAAGACATAGCACCTCGGTCGGTCCAGGGCCGGGATTGGCGAACCAGTGCGGCACCCGGCAGTCGAACTCGGCCACCTCGCCCTCCTTCAGGACGAAGTCCTGGTCGCCGAGCTTCAGCCGCACCCGCCCGGACAGCACGTACAGCCAGTCGTAGCCCTCGTGCGTCTTCTGCGCCACGTCGTTGCCCGGATACCCCTCCGGCAGGATCTGCTTGAAGGCCTGCAGCCCACCCGGCCGCCGGCTCAACGGGATGTGCACCGTGCCGTGGCGCTTGATCGGCTTCGCGTAGATCCGCGGGTCGCCCGTCGGCGGTGCGTCCACCAACTCGTCCAGCTGCACCTGGTGCGCGCGGGCGAGCGGTAGCAGCAGCTCCAGCGTCGGCCGGCGCTGACCGGACTCCAGCCGGGACAGTGTGCTGACCGAGATGCCGGTGACCTCGGACAGCTGGGCCAGCGTGGTCCCGCGCTCGATCCGCAACGCCCGCAGTCGCGGTCCGACCGACTCGAGGACGTCCTCGTCGTTTGCCATACCGGCAACAATACTTGTCGAAAATGAAAACCACGACGCATCCTCGGATCACGTTCGAGACGAGGAGTGCGGGACATGACGAAGTACGACGTGATCGTGATCGGTGGCGGCGCCGCCGGCCTGAGTGGAGCGCTGGCCCTGGTCCGGTCCCGCCGCTCGGTGCTGGTGGTCGACGACGGTACGCCGCGTAATGCGCCCGCGGAGGGCGTGCACAACTTCCTGACCCGCGACGGCACGCCGCCGGGTGAGATCTACGCGCTCGGCCGCGAGGAGGTTCTCGGGTACGGCGGTGAGATCGCCGAAGGCACTGTGACGACCGCGAGGAAGGACGACGACGGTTTCACGGTCGAGCTGGCCGACGGTACGACGTACCGGAGCCGGCGACTGCTGGTGACCACCGGGCTGACCGACGTACTGCCGGACATACCTGGACTGGCCGAGCGGTGGGGGAAGGACGTGATCCACTGCCCGTACTGCCACGGCTGGGAGGTGCGGGACCAGGCGATCGGCGTACTGGCGACCAGTCCGATGGCGATGCACCAGGTGCAGCTGTTCCGTCAGCTGAGTGATGACGTGACGCTGTTCCTGCACACTGCGCCTGAGCCGACCGATGAGCAGTGGGAGGAGCTGGCTGCCCGCGGCATCTCCGTAGTACAAGGCAAGGTCGAGGAGCTCGAGGTGTCCGGCGACCAGATCACCGGAGTGCGGCTGGAGGGCGGCAAGGTCGTTCCTCGGCAGGCGCTGGCGATCCAGACCACTGTGCGTGCCCGCGCGGGCTTCCTGGCCGATCTGGGGCTGGAGCCCATCCTGATCGAGAACAACGGGATAGAGATCGGTACGGCGATCCAGGTCGACGGCATGGGCGCGACAGAGGTCTCCGGCGTCTTCGCGGCCGGCAACGTCACCAATCCGATGGCACAGGTGATGCCGTCCGCGGCGGCCGGCCTGATGGCGGGTGCCGGCATCAACTTCGACCTGATCACCGAGGAAACGGCCTGGGCGCGATCGGAAACTGGCTCTGGCCGCGTGGAGTAGTTGAGGAGTTGAATAGGGGAGGGAGCGAGGGGTTGGGGCGGAGGCTAGGTGCGCGACACGGTCGACCCGGATTTCGCCTCGTTCGTGGATGCACGCCAGGGCAGATGGCTCCGTACGGCGTACCTGGTGTACGGCGACCTCGAACGAGCCGAGAAGACGCTCTTGCGCGCGTTCACGCAGCTGTCGATGCAGTGGACCCGGGTGGACGACCCCGACGCGTTCGTGCAGCGGCTGCTGTACCTGCCCGCGCTGAAGCCGTGGAACCGAACGCCGGCGTTCCCGGACGAGGACGACCAGGTGAAGGCTGCACTGGGCGATCTGACGCCTGCACAGCGCACTGTGTTCGTCCTGCTACACGTGGAGGAGCTCACCGAGTTCGAGGTGGGTGATCTGCTCGGGATGTCCCACACCGCCGTCCACGCGCATGGTCTGACCGCCTTCGGGCGGTTCCGGGCGGCGCTGGGCGCGGGGGACTGGCGCGATGCCCAATGAGGCGTGAAGACGTTCCACCGCTGCTGTTCCAGGCCGCCGACGAACTCCCTGAGCCAGACCTGGCCGACGCGGCCTGGGCAGCCGGACTGAGGGTACGACGCCGTCGTCGGCGGGCTGTCCTGGTCAGTGTGCTGGTCGTGCTGGTCGCACTGCTCGTCGTCTCGATCACGATCGAGGTGGGCTCGAACGGCAATGCGGACATCACGCCTCCGGAGAGACTGCTCAACACCCCGCGCGACTACGTGGCACCGGCCGGTCAGATCGCCGGCATCGACTTCTGGCTGGCGCCCCCGCCCGGCAGCGAGCGGTTCCTCGACCGGCTCGAGACTCCGCTCGGTGACCGCCTGGAGCTACCCAGCAAGGTTCATTCCCTGGCCAAGCACAAGCTCGACCAGGTCGCCGCGGTGGTGCTCGCGAAGAACGGCGATGTCTATGCGCCTTTGCTCCTCGGCCGCGACTCGTCGTGGTCGGAGGCAGCAGTGGGATTGGTTGCGGTCGACGGCCGGCCGCCGTTGAGCTCCGGTGCCGTGTCACCCGACGGCACAGTCGTTGCCTTCCCGCAGCCCGGTGAGATCGTTACCGTCAACGCCTCGACCGCTCAGATCTCGCAATATCGGTTGCCGGCCGGAGACTTCAGCAGCGTGTCCTGGCTGGACGACGCGCAGCGCATCCTCGTGAGCGGACCAGGCGTCGCCTATCGCGTGCTGGTCGGGGAGGGCGGCGACGGCGAGCGGCAGATTGCTCGCATCGAGGCCTCGAACGACCCGGAGGCGGTCACTGCGCCGTTCCGGATCGAGACCGGCTACGTGGAGCGCTACCAGGTCGGCGGCCAGTGGACGGAGGACAGCACGCTCACGCTGCCGGTCCAGTCGTGGGTGGGCCAGACGTTCTCGTCGGACGGCGGGGTGGCCAGGCTGTTCATCGCGAACAAGCTGCCGCAGGTCAGGACGCTGGTCTCGCAGCCACAGGGTGTGGCTGCGGTCTCCACGTTCCGGGCGGCGCCCAGCCGGTTGCTGATGCTGGGTGAACCGTTCGCGGGCTCCGGCCAGACGCCGAGAGAGGGAGGCGACCCCGCCTACGTGCGTCAGCCCGGCTGTTGCTCAGTACTGGGCTGGTACGACCACGACAACGTGCTGGTCCAGGTCCGAGGCTGGGTCTTGGCCTGGGACCTGAACTCAGGACAGGTCCGGAGGGTCACCGAACTCGCGGTCGGCGAGCTGGCTCTCGGACCCGGTGTGCGGCCATGAGCCGCTCCAGCCTTCCAGGATGGCCCGCAGAGTGACGTCGGCCAGGCGCTCGGCGTCCTCCGGCGGCGGCATCGGGCGTCCGGTCAGTGCCCGGACGACGAAGACACCGGCCATCCACTCCACCATCACCACCGGATCCGCGCTGTCGCGGACCCGTTCTCCCCGGGCTCTGGCCCGGTCGAGTGCGGCCTCGGTCAGCTCGATCCGCCGGTCCAGGACGTCCCGGTAGATCTGCGCGGACCGCGGGTCGCGGTTCGCCTCGGCGACTGCGAGGCGGATCAGTGCGAGTCCCCTTTCACTGTTGGCGAAGGCCAGTGCGGTCCGGTAGACCTCGAGCAGGTCGCCGGCGATCGAGCCGGTATCCGCATCTGGTATTTCCATGTCGAACAGGTCGGCCATGGCGTCGTTGGCGAGCAGCTCCTTGCTGGCCCACCTGCGATAGATCGTCGCCTTGCCGACCCCCGCGGCTTCGGCAACGTCGTCAACCGTCATTCCGTCGAATCCCCGCTCCAGCAGCAGCTGAACGGCGTACCGGCGGATCCTCGGCTCTGCCTCCGGGTCCCGTGGTCTGCCGCGGCGCGGCCTCACCCCGTAGATCGGCTCCATTTCTACGTCCCCAGCTCGGACGGGTGCAGTGGCGCGGCTGCTGGCCCGTGTGGTCCAGGCCAGAGTGCCACAAGTTGGCCGCCGGTGAGTCATGTCACCTCGATGTCACCTGGGAGCCCGCTTTGTCACATGCCTGAAACAAATGGACCGATCGGCTGAAACGGCGCGCCGACACCGTGTGCGTTGTGGCCGAGCGGCGGGCTCCCCGGCGTTGTGGAGACCTCCCGACTGAGGACGCCGGCCACCCCCAGTTCGATGGAAGGGATGACGTTGATGGAGATCAACGCCGGCGATACCGCCTGGGTTCTGGCCAGTGCCGCCCTGGTGATGCTGATGACCCCGGGCCTGGCTTTCTTCTACGGCGGCATGGTGCGCATGAAGAGCGTGCTGAACATGATGATGATGAGTTTCATCACCATCGCCGTCGTCACCGTGATGTGGGTGCTTGTCGGCTACTCGCTGACGTTCGCCGGCGACACCGGGCACGTGATCGGTGACTTCTCCGAGGTCGGCCTGAAGGGCCTGATGGCGACGGATTCGGTGAGCGGATCGACTCCGACGCTCGCCTTCGTCGCCTTCCAGTTGATGTTCGCGATCATCACCCCCGCCCTGATCTCGGGTGCGATCGCCGACCGGGCCAAGTTCCGCGGCTGGATCGCGTTCGTGGTCGGCTGGACGCTGCTGGTGTACTTCCCGGTCGCGCACTCGGTCTGGTTCCTGCAGGACGGCAACGGCGGCTGGATCGGCGACAAGCTGAAGGCGGTCGACTTCGCCGGTGGTACGGCGGTCCACCTGAACGCCGGTGCCGCCGCGCTCGCGCTGGCGATCGTGCTCGGCAAGCGCGTCGGCTGGAAGAAGGATCCGATGCGGCCGCACAGCCTGCCGCTGGTCCTGCTCGGCGCCGGCCTGCTGTGGTTCGGCTGGTTCGGCTTCAACGCCGGCTCGGCACTGAGTGCCGGCACCACCGCCGCGGTCACGTTCGTCAACACCCAGGCCGCGACGGCCACCGCGGTCATCGGCTGGCTGATCGTCGAGCGGATCGTGCACGGCAAGGCCACCACGCTCGGTCTGGCGTCCGGTGCGGTCGCCGGTCTGGTCGCGATCACCCCGTCCTGTGGCGCGGTCAGCCCCATCGGCGCGCTGATCCTCGGCCTCGCTGCCGGTGCCATCTGCTGCTTCGCGGTGTCACTGAAGTACAAGCTGGGCTTCGACGACTCGCTCGACGTGGTCGGCGTGCACTTCGTCGGCGGTCTGTTCGGCTCGCTGGCGATCGGTCTGCTGGGTACGGCGGCGGCCCCCTCGGCCGTGAACGGGCTGTTCTACGGCGGCGGCTTCACGCAGCTGGGCAAGCAGGCGCTGGCCAACCTGGTCGTCGGCCTCTACTCGTTCACCGTCGCCTTCATCCTCGGCAAGGTGATCGACAAGACGATCGGCTTCCGGGTCACTGAGGACGACGAGGTCACCGGTGTCGACCAGGTCGAGCACGCGGAGACGGCGTACGACTTCCTGGGTGCGTCCGGCCTGCGCGGCGCGCTGTCCGCCCGCCCGGCCCCTGCCGAGACCGAGAATGGCACCACGACCGAGCCTGCCGAGAAGGAAGGTGTCAAGGCATGAAGCTGATCACCGCGGTGGTCAAGCCGCACAAGCTGGACGACGTCCGGGCCGCGCTGGAGACGTTCGGCGTCACCGGCATGACGGTCACCGAGGCGAGCGGCTACGGCCGGCAGAAGGGCCACACCGAGGTCTACCGCGGCGCCGAGTACGAGGTGGACCTGGTGCCGAAGGTCCGGCTCGAGGTGGTCGTCGAGGACGGTGACAGCGCCGACGTGGTCGACGTGATCGTCAAGGCGGCGCAGACCGGCAAGATCGGTGATGGCAAGGTGTGGGTCACCCCGGTCGACACGATCGTCCGGGTCCGGACCGGTGAGTTGGACGGAGACGCCCTCTAGATGGTGGACAGAGCAGAGCAGCGGCGCGTCCGTGCCGAGGAGGCCGACGCGCTGCTGTACCTGCTCCTCTCCAAGGCCTGCGACGCCCTCGGTGTGCCTACCGAGGGCGTCGCGCTGGTCGCGGTCGGCGGCTACGGCCGGGAGGAGCTGTCGCCGTACAGCGATCTCGACGTGATGCTCGTGCACGTCGAGGGGTACCCACGGGTGGACGAGCTGGCCGCACAGATCTGGTATCCGCTGTGGGACTCGCGGACCAAGCTGGACCACAGCGTGCGCACACTGGCCGAAGCACGCGAGGCTGCCGCGGCGGACGACCGGGTCGCGCTCGGTCTTCTGGACGCGCGCCACGTGGCCGGGGACTCACATCTGACGCTGCAGTTGCGGTCCGTGCTGATGGCGGACTGGCGTCGTACTGCGCGCTCCCGGCTGCCCGGACTGGCGCAGGCGTGTCGCGATCGCGCGTCCACGGTCGGAGAGGTCGCGCATCTCGCGGAGCCCGACTTGAAGGAGGCGTACGGCGGTTTGCGGGATGCCGTCGTACTGCGTGCGTTGGTGGCGTCCTGGCTGATCGACGTACCGCATCCGGTCGTGGAGCGGGCGCGGCGCGATCTGCTCGAGGTCCGCGACGTACTGCATGAGGTGGCCGGTCGGGCGACTGACCGGCTGGTGGCTGATCTCGCGGGTGAGGTGGCAGCTGGGCTCGGTCTGTCCGGACGGGACGAGCTGCTGCGCCATGTGTACGCGACCGGCCGGACGCTCGCCCATGTGTGCGACGTGTCCTGGCGACGGGTCGAGAGCTTGATGACCAAGCCGCCGCGTTCCCGGCGCCGCCAACGGACCGGTGGGCCGCTGCTGCTCGCGCTGGACGAGGGAGTGGGCCAGCACGAGGGCGAGGTCGTGCTGATGCCGGACGCGCGACCGGAGCGGGACCCTGTGCTCGGGCTGCGTGCTGCCGCGGTCGCTGCGGATCGTCAACTCGTGCTGTCTCCCGCTGTCTGTGCTCGGTTGGCCGCGTCGGCTGCTGACTTGCCGGTGCCGTGGCCGGGCGAGGCGCGCCGGTTGCTGTGCGCACTGCTCGGTGCGGGGAGCGGACTGCTTGAAGTGTGGGAGGCCTTGGACCAGGCCGGGTATATCTCGCGCATCCTGCCCGAGTGGGACTCGGTGCGGTTCCGGCCGCCGCAATCGGCGATCCACCGGTTCACCGTCGACAGGCATCTGCTGGAGACGTGCGTCGAGGCGTCGGCGATGGTCCGCGACGTACGACGGCCTGACCTGTTGCTGGTCGCCGCACTGATTCATGACCTGGGCAAGGCGCTCGACGGCGACCACAGCGTGACCGGTGCGGCCATCGCCGCGAAGGTTGCGCGGCGGATCGGGTTCAGCGAGGCGGACTCCGACACCATCGCCCTGCTCGTCCGGCAGCACCTGATGCTCGCGCAGGTCGCGACCCGGCGGGACCTCGACGACCCGATGACCGTGGACATGGTGGCCGGCATCGTTCGCAGTACCGAGACCCTGGACCTGCTGGAAGCCTTGACGTACGCCGATGCGCGGGCGGCCGGTCCGGCTGCGTCGTCACCGTGGCGCATGCGACTGGTAGGCGAGCTGTGCCGCCGAGTGCGTGGTGAGCTGTCCGGTGGTGGCGAGGGCATGTGGACCGAGGCGCCACCCGTTCCGGTGCCGGTGCTGCACCAGGTGGTCGGTGTGGGCCGGCTCGGGCTCACAGTGTCCGACCACCACGGCGATCTGCGGATCAACGTCGCCGTACCCGATCAGGTCGGCACGCTGTCGACCGTGGCCGCCGTACTCGCAGTAGAGCGGCTGGCTGTGCGGTCCGCGGTCATCACGTCTGTTGAAGGACTCGGGATCTCACAGTGGACCGTTGCTGGGTCAGCGCCCGATCCGGTGCGGCTGCGGGACAGGCTGGCCGTCGCGTTGCGGGACTCCAGCGACGTCGTACGCCGATTGGCTGCACGGGACTCATCTGCTGCACGTGTTGCCAGCAGAGTGGACCTGCTACCGGAAGCGTCCGAGACCGCGACTGTCCTGCAGGTGCGAGCCCATGACCGTCCAGGACTGCTGTACGACGTCACTGCGGCTATCGCAGCCACTGGTGCTGACATTCGCTCTGCCCACGTCAGCACGCTTGGTGCCGAGTGTGTCGACGTCTTCTACCTCACCGACCAGCACGGCGCCCCACTCGAACCTGAAGACGCACGAACGACGGCTAAGTCCGTCCTCGATCGGTTGACGTTCTAGTCTCAGCGCTGTGCATGTCGTAGAGGCTTTACAGCGCCAAGCCGTCGCCTGCGAGGACCTCGGGTCGCCGATGTACGCCGAGCTGCTCCGGCTGCTCGTGGACGACTACGAGGTCGGTGGCGTGTCCGTCGAAGTACTGCAGGGGTACGAGGACCGTTCGTTCGGTGAGGCGATCGGCTTGCGGTTGTTGGGCGCCGTACACGGTCTGGTGCTGTCCGGTACGGCGCCTGAGCTCGCGGCGTTCTACCCGAGTGTGGGTGGCGCGTGGGACCCGGTCCTCGGTTGGGAGGCGTTCGAGCAGTTGCTGCAGTCGCGGGTGGGGGAGGTGCGATCGCTGCTGACCCAGCCGCCACAGACGAACGAGGTAGGTCGGTCGGCCTCCTTGTACGGCGGTCTGCTGCAGCTGGTCGAAGCGGTGCCGTTGCCGGTGCGGTTGTTCGAGATCGGCGCGTCGGCGGGACTGAACCTCCGGGCGGATCGGTACCGGTACCTCGCGGACGGGACGTCGTACGGGCCGGAGGACAGCCCGGTGGTGTTCTCGTCGGCCTGGTCGGGACAGGTGCCTGCTGCGGACCTGCGGATCGTTGAACGCGTGGGGTGCGACATCGCCCCGGTCAACCCGCTGACGCCCGACGGTGCGTTGAGGCTGACGTCGTACGTCTGGCCGGACATGACGGAGCGTTTGGAGCGGTTGCGGGGTGCGTTGAAGGTCGCGCGGGAGGTGCCGGCCGACGTACGCCCGGAGAACGCCGTCTCGTTCCTGCGCGCGCTGGAGCTGTCCGAGGGCCATGTGACGGTCGTGTGGCACTCGATCATGTGGCAGTACCTTCGCCGCGTTGACCGGGCCGCGCTGGAGGAGCGCCTCGAGGAGCTAGGTGCTCAAGCGACCGAATCGACACCGCTGGCCCACCTCAGCCTCGAGCCGCACCACGTGATCAGCCACGACCGAGGCGCGGACGGCTGGGAGTACCGAATCGACCTGCAGATCTGGCCCGACGGCTCCCGGCGAACCCTTGGCACGGCCGCGCCGCACGGCCAGGAGCTCCGGTGGACACCTACGGAGTGAGGGCCGCGACCAAGGTGTCGGTCAGCTCGGCCGCGTAGACGCCGTCCGGGTCGAGGTCCGGGTCGAAGATGCCGATGTCGATGCCCACACACTTCGGTGCGGCCAGCAGCGGGTGCAGGAGAGCTCGCAGCTGCTCGTGGTCGATCCCGCCCGGATCGGGGCTGTCGACCGCGGGCATGATCTCGGCGTCGAGGATGTCCACGTCCAGGTGCACCCAGAACCCGTCCAGCTCGTCCCGCTCGAGATGCTCAAGCGTCCCGGCCGCCGCGGCGTTCACGTCCTGGGCGATCGTCAACGCCGGCCACACCGGGATCCCGGCCTTCACCGCGTCTGCTGCGTACTCGTCGTCCTCGCGGATCCCGAGCAGCACCGCGTCGGCGTCTCGCGTGTACGGCCCGAGTCCTTCGAGATCGGTCAGATCGGCCTGCCCGCGTCCGGTGACCAACGCCAGCGCCTCACCGCCCGCGGCTCCGACGTACGGCGCGTTGTCGACCGTCCGGAAGTCCGAGTGCCCGTCCAGGTACACCACGCCGTACCGCCCGATCCGCTTCAATCCCAACGCCGGCCCGAGCAGATTGCTGCACTCGCCGCCCAGCAGCACGACGAACTTCCCCTGCTGCACAAAACCCGCGACCCGATCCGCCACCTTCACCGTGTACGCCGCCATCGCCTGCGCGTTGAACACCCCGTCGCCCGGCTTCCAATCCCCACGGTCGTACCGCGGCGGCGTCACACACCCACCGTCCTCCGCCCCGATCCGCCCCACGAAACCCTCGTCACGCAACGCCCCGGCAAGCTTGTAACACCCCGGCACAGCCCCCTCCACCGGTGGCCTCAACCCCAAGTTAGAAGGCCCATCCACCACAACCCGCACATCAACTCCTAACCTGTGAACCCCAGACCACCGGTTAGATCCTCGACGCCCAGCTCCCACCTGTCAATCACCTACTACCCACCCGCGCACACTTCACCAGCCCGCACCACGCGGTCCCATCCACGCCGGCGGCTCTGAAGCACCCGGAGCCGCCGAGGCACCCCGCGCCACCTACCTCCGCGCCGCCTACCCCCGCGCCGCCGACCCACCCCGCGGCATCGACGTACCCCGCCCTATCGCCGGCGCCCGAGCAACGGCGCCCCGCGACCCGTCCCCAAGCGCCGACCCCCGCCCCGCCGCCCCCGCAGCCGGCGCGACCCCATTCAAGAACCGAGCAGCCGCCACCTCCTTCACCTGCGTCGGCCCCTCCGACCCCACCTCCTGACGCGGTGCATCAGCCGGCGCCTCCCGGCCTACCTGTTGTTGCGGCACGTCGCCGCTTTCCGCACCCCGCGCCGGGTGCGGACCGCGACGCCGCATCTCGTCAACCTTCGCGTTGAGCCCCCGCCTGATCTCCTCGGCCACATGCTGCCCAGCCTCGGGTGACCGCCCCGCCAATGACTCCCACTGCGCATGCAACATCGTCTCGATCAACTCCCGCCGCACCGCCTGCCGATCCGCCCCCTCAGCCGGCGCGATCTCCTCCAGCCGATTCCGTACGACAGCCTCCGCCACCTGATCAAAATGCATCACCGCCGGCCCCTGACTGAGCCGATCGATCAACTCCCGTCGGTCAATGCTCGCCCCCGACGCCTGCTGGATCAGACCATTCGCCGCCGCATACGCGCCGGACTGCTGCCGGTCGTCGAGCGTGAGACTCGGGTAGCCGGCCCTTCTGCTGAAGGCCTGGAGGTCCGTGGCAGCCCGAACCGCGGCCACACCGTCGTACAGCCCTCGTGACTGCGCCGTCCGGACAGCGTTGGTCTCGCCTGGTGCGTCCAGATCCATCCCGGCCTGAGTAGCCCGTGTCAGAACCGCGTGCAACGCGCGTGCCTGCAGCCGAGGGTTGGCCGTCGACTGTGTCGCCAGCCCTTCCCGCAGAAGCGGTTGATGGATCCCGATTGCACCGGTTTCCTGGTCGTAGCCGCCACTCCCGCTCGTCTCGTACAGCTCGCGGTTCCACCGGTCGACGCCGGTCGGCCGGAGTTGCCGCGCCAGTTCGTACAACCGCGCGAATTCGCGGTACGTCGGCGAGTTCTCGCGGACGCGCTCGGCGGACTCAGGCATCGGAGGAGGGGAAGGGGGTTTCGGTCAGTGGGAACGCCGGGTTGCGGATCCAGTTCTCCATGGACTCGAGATCCTCCGTCATCGCCCGGATGTCCCACTCCTCGTCCGGCGACGCGCGATCGGCGAGCTCCCAGATCCGGCGGCGCCCGTCCGCCAGCATCGCGAGCTGTTCCTCCGTCGTCCCCTTCGGCGGATAGACAGCGACATGGATCCGCACTGCTTCGTGGTACAGCTCGCTCCACTCGCGAGGTGGAGGCGGCGGCTCGGCGAGGTCGTTGATCAGGTGGCCCGTCCAGGTGCGGTCCTCTTCCGACGCGTCGGCCGGTACGAGCGCTCGCAGCTTGTCCTGTTCAGCTGCGAGGTCGGCAGGCTGAGCGCTGCGGTGCACCCGGTCGTACGCTCTGCCGAAGGCGTTGTTGAAGGCTGGGATGTCGAGGGGCATGGCGTTCACGGTAGCGAGAAAGAGTGCTTTGCCGCCGGAGTTATCCACAGGTTGCCGGGCCGGTAGACTCGGGGAGTTCATCGCTTCGACGAAACGGACTGTTTCTCGTGTTCGACACGCTTTCCGATCGGCTCTCCACCGCGTTCAAGAACCTGCGGGGCAAGGGCAAGCTGACCGACGCCGATATCGACGCGACCACCCGGGAGATCCGGATCGCGCTGCTGGAGGCGGATGTCGCGCTGCCGGTGGTGCGGGAGTTCATCGCGGCGGTGCGGGAACGCGCCGGCGGGGCCGAGGTGCGCGGCGGGCTGAACCCGGCGCAGCAGGTGATCAAGATCGTCAACGAGGAACTGGTCAAGATTCTCGGCGGCGAGACCCGCGAGCTGCGGATGGCCAAGCGGCCGCCGACGGTGATCATGCTGGCCGGTCTGCAGGGTGCAGGTAAGACCACGCTGGCCGGCAAGCTCGCCAAGTGGCTGCGGGAGACCCAGCACCAGACCCCGATGCTGGTCGCCGCCGACCTCCAGCGGCCGAACGCGGTGACCCAGCTGCAGGTGGTCGGCGAGCGCGCCGGTGTGCCGGTGTACGCGCCCGAGCCCGGCAACGGCGTCGGCGACCCGGTGGACGTCGCGCGCAAGGCGATGGACGAGGCGCGGTCCAAGCAGTACAGCGTGGTGATCGTCGACACCGCCGGCCGGCTGGGTGTCGACGAGGAGCTGATGAAGCAGGCCGCGGACATCCGCGACGCCGTCAGCCCGGACGAGATTCTGTTCGTCGTCGACGCGATGATCGGCCAGGACGCGGTCACCACCGCGCAGGCCTTCCTCGACGGCGTCGGCTTCGACGGCGTCGTGCTGTCCAAGCTCGACGGTGACGCCCGGGGTGGCGCCGCGCTGTCGATCGCACAGGTCACCGGCCGCCAGGTAATGTTCGCCAGCAACGGCGAGAAGCTCGAGGACTTCGACGTCTTCCACCCCGACCGGATGGCGTCGCGCATCCTCGGCATGGGCGACGTGATGAGCCTGATCGAGCAGGCCGAGCGCACCTTCGACGCCGAGCAGGCCGCCAAGACCGCGGCCAAGCTGCAGAAGAAGGGTGGCAAGGACTTCACCCTGGACGACTTCCTCGCCCAGATGCAGTCGGTGCGCAAGATGGGCCCGCTGACCAAGATCTTCGGCATGCTGCCCGGTGCGAACCAGTTCAAGGACCAGCTGGAGAACTTCGACGAGCGCGAGATCGACCGGATCGAGGCGGTCATCCACTCGATGACGCCGGCCGAGCGGAACGACCCGAACATCATCAACGGCTCCCGCCGGGCCCGGATCGCGAAGGGTTCCGGCACCGAGGTCGCCACCGTCAGCGGCCTGGTCGAGCGGTTCTTCGAGGCCCGCAAGATGATGGCCGCGATGGCGTCCGGCAAGGGCATCCCGGGGATGCCCGGAATGCCGGGTATGCCGGGTGCGGGCGCCGGCGGGGCACGGAAGGCCAAGCAGCAGGCGAAGAAGGGCAAGAAGCGTGGCTCCGGCAACCCCGCCAAGCGGGCGAACCAGGGCAGCCCCCAGCCGCAGGCGCCGCAGCCGGGCCAGCTCCCGGCCGCGTTCGGCGGCGGCCAGGACGGCGGCAACTTCGAGTTGCCCGACGACCTCAAGAAGATGCTCGGCGGCGGCAAGTAGCTCATCGGTACGCCGATGCCCGATCGGGCGGACTTCCCGAGCGGACCGGCGTACGGCGTCACCTGTCAGAATTGTCATCCGATCGGCTGGTCCGGCCGGGGCCTCGCCGGCGTACGGTGAAGTCGGGGGATGAACTCTCGGTGACGTCCGGCTGAAAGCCGGTTGGGTGCCCGGTTACTGCATGAAGTGGCGCACCGTTACCGGTTGTCCACGACCCTGTGACGGCTAAGATCGTGCCTACGCCCGAGAGACACACCACCTGCGGAATGCGTCGAGGACGGTTCGGATGAGGCAGCAGTTCAAGAACCTGGACACGTGGCGGGGCAAGTTGTCCGCCGCATGTACCTGCTTGGCGCCGCCTACTGCCATGGTCGCCGTGTTCGTCGTCGGCGGCGTCACCTCGAACACGTTCATCGTCGACGCCCACGCGCTGGCCGCTCCGCGGCAGGACGCGGTCTTCGATGACCTGGCCGCCAACGTGCCGACCACGCCCGGTGTCGACGGCAGCCTGCCGACGCAGGAGAAGTCCACGATCGGGGTCCCGGTCACCGGGACGACGAACGGCACCGTGCAGCCGATCCCCGGTGCGATCGGTGACACCTCGGGCATCCCGGGCACTGTGCTCGCGGCGTACCAGAAGGCCGCCAACGACCTGGCGCTCTCGATGCCCGGTTGCCACCTCACCTGGCCGCTGCTCGCGGGCATCGGCAAGGTCGAGTCCGCCCACGCCAGCGGCGGCAAGGTCGACGCGAACGGCAACACCCGCGGCAAGATCCTCGGGCCGGTCCTCGACGGCAGCCCCGGCATGGCGGCGATCGCCGACACCGACCAGGGCGTGTACGACGGGAACACGACCTGGGACCGCGCCGTTGGGCCGATGCAGTTCATCCCGGGCACGTGGCGGGCGTTCGGCGCGGACGGCAACGGCGACGGGATCAAGGACCCGCACAACGTCTTCGACGCGGCCCGCGCGACCGGGGACTACCTCTGCTCCGGTGGCGCGAACCTGGCCGACCCGGAGGGTCTGGTCCAGGCGGTGCTTCGCTACAACCACTCGATGGACTACGTCTCGACCGTGCTCCGGTGGATGCAGTCGTACAGCAAGGACACCGTGAGCGTGCCGGACAAGCCGGGCACGATCGACGTCCCCGGCGACAACGGCAACAACGGCGACGACGAGAACAACGACCGTACTGCGACCACGCCGCCGCCCACCACACCGACGACAGTCCCGACGACCGCTCCGACCACGGCACCGTCGACCACCAGCCCGACGGTCGCCCCGACCACGGCGCCGACGAGCAGCAGCCGTCCGAGCTCGCCGAAGCCGTCCATCCCGAGGCCGACGAACGGCCCGGGTTCGACGACGACGCCCACCAAGCCGCCGTCCACGCCGCCGAGCACGCCGCCGACGACACCGTCCACACCC
Organism: Kribbella pratensis; assembly: GCF_004365355.1. Taxonomy (GTDB): domain Bacteria; phylum Actinomycetota; class Actinomycetes; order Propionibacteriales; family Kribbellaceae; genus Kribbella. Next base: position 460,709 of record NZ_SODP01000005.1, read on the forward strand.
CCGACGACGCCCCCGACGACACCGCCGACCACGCCGAACGACCCGACCTGCACGCCGACCCCGACGCCCTCGGACACGCCGACCCCGTCGCCGAGCGAGCCGACGGTCACGCCGACTCCCACCCCGACGCCGAGTCCGTGCAGCGCGGCCGGTGCCGAGTCCGACCCGGCGAAGACGGCGGCGAGCGACGCCCCCAAGTCGGGCAACTGAGCCCGGCTGTAGGCTCACTGCCCAGACATCGGCAGGTAGCCGCGATCGTTACCTCGGTGCCGGTTTTCCGAGGGGTTTCTGTGGCCCGTAACTTTGCGTCGTCTTGATGTAACTTTGTGGCGCATGGTTCGTTGAAGGGGCTATGCGCCTAACCCGTAGTGGTAACCGTCGGGTCAAAATAATCATCGCTTCACTGTGCACGGCCCCGCTCCTGGTCGGGGCCATCGTGACAGTTGCTTCGGGCGGGGCCGGTGCCACCGGCCAGCTCGCTGGTACCAACCCGGTCGCCCCATCGCCTGGAGCTGGGCTGAACAGCGGTGAGTTCGACGAACTGACGATGATCGTCCCGCAGCGTCCGGGAGTGGACGGCCGGCTCGGATCCGACCAGCCCGCCCGCGCCGACGTCCCCGTGCAAGGAGCCACCGACGGCCGATCGGTCGTCCGTCCCGGCCGGCCGGGAGCTGTCAACGGCATTCCGCGCGGGGTGTTCCCCGCCTACCGCCGCGCCACCGCCAACCTCGCGGTCGTCCGGCCGAACTGCGGCCTCACCTGGCCGCTGCTTGCCGGCGTCGGCAAGGTCGAGTCCGACCACGCCAGCGGCGGCCGCGTCGACGTGGCCGGCACCACCCGCGGCCGGATTCTCGGCCCGGTGCTCAACGGCCGGCACGGCAACGGCCGGATCAGCGACTCCGACAAGGGCAAGTTCGACGGCGACGCGACGTACGACCGCGCCGTCGGGCCGATGCAGATCATCCCGCAGGTGTGGGACGAGTTCGGGGCCGACGGCAACGGCGACGGCTTCCGCAACCCCAACAACGTGTACGACGCGGTCACCACCGTCGCCGTGGTGCTCTGCGCCGAGGGTGACGACCTGAGGCAGCCGCGAGACCTGGTCGAGGCTCTGCTGCGCTACCAGCACTCCAAGGACTTCGTCGCCACCGTGCTGAAGTGGATGCGGGTCTACAGCAAGAACGCGGTCCTGATCCCGAACGCCACCGGCAACATCGCCGCCGCGAAGTGGACCGGGAACGCCGACCGCAGGGTCGACCCGCGCCAGGTCCCCGATGTCCCGGACGACACCAAGACGACCGCGACGACGACCCCGACGGCAACCGTGCCGCCGCCGGTGCTGCCGTCCACGCCGCCGTCGACGGTGTGGGACAAGCCGACGGTGCCGAAGCCGATCGACACCCCGACGGGTACGCCGACGCACCGGCCGACGTCGACGCCGACGAAGACCCCCACCAAGACGCCGACGAAGACTCCGACCAAGACGCCCACGGACACTCCGACGCCGACCCCGACGCCGACGGACACTCCGACCCCGACGGACACCCCGACCGGGACGCCGTGTGCCGGCAACGAGCCCACCACCCCGACCTGTACGCCGGGCGGCGGCTCGCACGGCTAGGAGGTCCCCGGATACGGTCGGCCCCATGACCGTACTCAAGCTTGTCGGCACGGTGCTGCCGGCCGGTGAGCAGCAGGAGCTCCATCTCAGCGGTGGGCTGGTCGTCGACCGGCCCGCCGCTGCTGATGTGACGACCGTGCACACCGGCGGCTGGATCGTGCCCGGCCTGGTCGACGCGCACTGCCACATCGGCCTCGACCAGCACGGTGCCGTCGACACCGACGTCCAGGAGCAGCAGGCGATCGTGGACCGCGACGCCGGCGCGCTGCTGGTCCGCGACGCCGGCTCGGCCGCCGACACCCGCTGGATCGACGACCGCGAGGACCTGCCGAAGATCATCCGCGCCGGCCGCCACATCGCGCGGTCCAAGCGCTACATCCGCAACTACGGCTGGGAGATCGAGCCGGAGGAACTGGTCGCGTACGTCGAGCAGGAGGCCCGTCGTGGTGACGGCTGGGTCAAGCTGGTCGGCGACTGGATCGACCGCGAGGCCGGCGATCTGACCCCGTGCTGGCCGGCCGACGCGCTGACGGCTGCAATCACCCGCGCGCACGAGCTGGGCGCCCGCGTCACGGCCCACGTCTTCGGCGAGCACGCCCTGCCGGATCTGCTTGCCGCCGGCATCGACTGCATCGAGCACGGCACCGGTCTCGAGCCGGACATGCTCGCCCACATGGCTGATCACGGAGTCGCGGTCGTCCCGACGCTGATCCAGCTGGAGAACTTCCCGGAGTACGCCGAGCAGGCCGCCGCGAAGTTCCCCGTCTACTCGGCGCACATGCGTGACCTGTACGAGCGTCGCCTGCACCGGTTGCGGGACGCGTTCGAGGCCGGCGTACCCGTCTATGCGGGGACCGACGCGGGCGGTGTCCTCGGGCATGGCCTCGTCGCCCAGGAGATCCAGGCGCTGACCCAGATCGGTATGTCGGGGGAGCGGGCCCTGGCCGCCGGGTCGTGGGCAGCTCGCGCCTGGCTCGGTGCGCCGAGCGAGCTGCGCCCCGGCGACCCGGCCGATATGGTCGTGTACGACGAGGACCCGCGCGCGAACCCCGCCGTACTCAGCCACCCGCGATTGATCGCACTGCGTGGTCAGGTGTTGTTCCGCCGGTGACGGGAAATAATTCACTCAAACACTGGATTGGGCGGAAGATCTTGCCTTAGCGTGGCTTCCGGGACCGCCGACGCCCCTCGGCGGACCAGCTACAGGGAAGGACCGCCGCCCATGCGGAACACCGCCACGATTCTGCTTGCTGTCGGAGCGCTCGCACTGACAGCCCTCCCGAGCAATGCGGCTCAACCACCGCAACCCACCGGTCAGCCGAACCTCGCGTCCGCGTTCCAGGACGCCGCCGCGAAGTATGACGTACCGCGTGAGGTGCTTGTCAGCGTCGGATTTGCCGAGACGCACCTCGACGGTCACAACGGCACGCCGAGCCAGGCGAACGGGTACGGCGTCATGCACCTGGCCGGCAACAACGTCAACAAGACGATGTCCGAGGCAAGCAAACTGACCGGGCTGCCGGTCGCCGAGCTCAGCAAGGATGACACGTCGAACATCCTCGGCGCTGCCGCGGTCCTCGACTCGTACGCCGATCAGGCAGGTCTGAAGGATCGCTCAGATCTCGGCAAGTGGTACTCCGTGATCGCGAAGTACTCGCACTCCGCCGACGGCCCGACCGCGCGCCTGTACGCCGACGAGGTCTACCGGGTCATCGCCCGCGGCGTCAGTACTGCGGGTGTCTCGACCGACCCGAAGCAGGTCACGCCGGACCTCGGCGCCTACGCAAAGGTCTCGTCGCTCGGCACCGGGACGAAGGCCCAGGCCACCGACTACCCTGGCGCGATCTGGAACCCGGCCTGCACCTGCAACTACCAGGCCGGCCGCACGCAGGCGATCACCACGATCGTGATCCACGTGACCCAGGGCTCGTACGCCGGCACGATCAGCTGGTTCAAGGACCCGGCGGCGCAGGTCAGCGCGCACTACGTCGTCCGGTCCAGCGACGGCCAGATCACCCAGATGGTGGCCGAGAAAGACACCGCCTGGCACGCCCGCAGCGCGAACCCGTACTCGATCGGCATCGAGCACGAAGGCTTCATCGACCAGCCGTCCTGGTTCACCGACGCGATGTACCGGTCCTCGGCCGCACTGACCGCCAACATCGCCGACCGCCGTGGCATCCCGAAGGACCGCAATCACATCAAGGGCCACAGCGAGATGCCCGGCAACGACCACACCGACCCGGGACCGAACTGGAACTGGGACTACTACATGCAGCTGGTGAACGGCGGCGATCCGAACCCGCCGGAGTACAACTTCACCACCTGGGGCAACGGCGTCAACGTCCGCTCGGCCCCGAAACTGTCCGCGTCGGTCGTGACCACGCTGCCCGGCCCGACGCAGGTCTTCGTCGAGTGCCAGGTCCAGGGCGACACAGTGACGGCGAACGGCTACACCAACAACTGGTGGTCCAAGCTCCGCGACCAGGGCGGCTACATGACCAACATCTACATCGACGATCCGAACGCCAAACTCCCGGGCGTTCCGGACTGCTAGAGCCAGAAGGGTAGAGCCAGCTGTACCGACACGTGCCCGGCCGTCCCGCAGGATTGAGTCATGATCAACAAGATCCTGGCTCGGGGCGGACGGGCATGTGCCTACCTGGCGGTTCGCTACCTCCGCGCGCTCCTGCTGTTGCTCGCGTTGCCGAACGGTCTCTTGCTCGGTTGGTTGATCACGCCCTTCACCGCCGCGCTGGTGAAGCTGGCCAACAGTGAGCGGCGCAGGGCCGCGAAGTACCTGGGCCTGCCCGAGGACGCGCCGCTGCCGCCCGCCACACCGCGTCAGCCGGGCGACGTCGTCACGCTGTTCAGGGACAGGTCGTTCAAGCGCAGCCTGTGGCTGATGCTGACGCCGCTGGCCATGGTCCCCGAACTACTCGTCGCGGTCATCGGCCTGGTCGGTGCGCCTGCCGCGGTCGCCGGCATGCTGCTGTGGAGGCTGGACCCGGGCAACTTCTCGCTGATGGGCGTCGGGGTCGACAGCTGGGCCGAGGCGCTCACGAACGGTCCCGCGCAGCTCCTGGTCAGCCTCGCGGTCCTTGGCTGGGGAGCGCCCGCGCTGGCCCGTGGACATGCTCGTGCAGTCCGCCACCTGTTGGCTCCGAGTGGGGCCGAGGTGGAGATGCACCGGCTGACGCAGCGGGTCGAGGAGCTCACGAAGAGCCGTGCAGGTGCTGTCGACTCCCATGGTGCCGAGCTGCGGCGTATCGAACGGGACCTGCACGACGGCACGCAGGCCCAGCTGGTGTCGCTGGCGATGCGGATCGGCATCGCCAAGCAGACCATGGCCGAGGACCCGGAGAAGGCCGCCAAACTGCTTGACGACGCCCGTGACGGCGCCGAGCAGGCCATGACCGAGCTACGCGGCGTACTGCGGACCATGTACCCGCCGATCCTTGCTGACCGCGGTCTGGTCGGAGCGGTCTCCGCACTGGCCGCCCGCTGCCCCCTGCCGGTCCAGCTGCGCATCGGTGAGCTGGGCGAAGTCCCAGCCGCAGTAGAGGCCGCTGCGTACTTCGTGGTCGCGGAGTCGCTCACCAACGTCACCAAGCACAGTGCGGCCGGGCATGTCGACGTACAGCTCGAACGGCGTGGACAGGAGCTCTATCTGTCCGTCATGGACGACGGGATCGGCGGAGCGCGGATCAGTGAGCAGTCCGACCTGCTGGGCCGGGGGAGTGGGCTGCATGGCATGCTCCACCGCGTGCAGGCGATCGACGGTCACATGGAGCTGCAGAGCCCGATCGGTGGGCCGACCACCGTCGAGGTGATCCTTCCGTGCGGGTGATCATCCTCGAGGACAACCCGATCCTCGCCGAGGGCCTGAGCCTGCTGCTGAACAACTCCGGCTTCGAGGTCGCCGCAGTCGCCACCGACGCGGACGAGTTCGCCAAGGCGATCGCCCAACACCCGGTGGATATCGCAGTGGTCGACGTACGGCTGCCGCCGACCTTCACCGACGAGGGCCTGCGTGCCGCGATCGAGGCCCGCCGCGTCCGGCCGGGGCTTCCGGTGCTGGTGTTCTCGCAGTACGTCGAGGAGGTGTACGCCGCCGAACTCCTCGCCGCCGGGAGCGAAGGCGTCGGCTACCTGTTGAAGGATCGGGTCTCCCGCGTCGACGAGTTCCTCGAAGCGGTACGCCGGGTTGCGGCCGGCGGGACCGTGCTCGACCCGGAGGTCGTCAGCCAGCTCATGGTCAAGCGGAGCAGCCCGCTCGACCGGCTCACGCCGCGAGAACGCGAAGTACTCGCCCTCATGGCCGAAGGCCTCGGCAACACGGCGATCGGGGAGAAGCTGGTCATCTCCGACGGTGCTGTGCACAAACACGTCGGCAACGTCTTCCTCAAGCTCGACCTCCCACCGACCGACTCGGGCCACCGCCGCGTCCTCGCCGTCCTCGCCTACCTCGGCCTCTGAGCAATTCCTGAACCCTCGCGTCGGCTATGTTCGCGCTCGTGAAAATGCGGAAAGCGATTGTTGTCGGGCTGGTCGTAGCGAGTGTCGGAGCCGTCGCGGCGTGCGGCGGCCAGAAGAAGGACGATGCGGCCGCGTCGCCGGTGGTGGTCACCTCGGCGAGGCCGACGCCGACGCCGTTGAACGACGCACGAGCGGCCGCAGCGCTCGCGACCGGCGGCCTCGGGGTCAAGGACATGCCAGGGATGCGGCCGTTGGGTGCGCCGATCACGACTTTGAACTCGCCGACCGTTGCCGGCCTGTGCGGGACGACCGCGGCGGGGCTGACCAGCGAGAAGCTGCGGATGGCCCGGCGGCAGCTGGTGTGGAGCGCGGGTCCGTCGGAGTTCGTGTCGGAGGAGCGGATCGTCTACCAGCAAGGCGGCGTACAGGCTGCGCTGAAGGATCTCCGGACCTTGAGCACGATCTGCCCGGACCGGATCGGCGTACAGCCGGCGCCGACCCGTGCGAAGCTTCCGGCGGGCTCGATGGCGATCTCGTCCCACGGCACGGGGCAGGGAGGGGACTCCTACGCTGTCCCGGTGGGGAACCGGCTGCTCGTCGTGTTGTGGTCGAACTGGACCAGGTCACCCGAACCGGCTGCCATCCGAACGGCTCTCGCCACCGCGCGCTCCGTCGTCGTCCAGCGCGAGCAGCCGACCCTCCAGGCGCTCGCCGGCTGACCTGACAACGTCGGCACTCGCCCTTGACGGACGAGCTTGAGTACGCCACCCTCGATCGCGAGAGCGCTCTCATCCACCGAACCGCCCCTAGGTGAGGAGAGTTCAGATGAAGGTCTTACTGGCCGCCGTGATCACGGCGGGTGTGTTGACCGTGCCCGCCCAAGCGCTAGCCGCGCCCGAACCACTGGCTGTGGCCGGCCAAGCGGCTGCCATGCAACGTGACTTCGGGCTGACCGATCAGCAGCTGCAGCAACGGCTCAAGGCCGAGACGTCGGCCGCCAAGCTGTTGCCCGCGGCCCAGAAAGCAGCAGGCACCGCGTTCGGCGGAGCTTGGTACGACCCTGCGACGCAGAAGTTGGTCGTGGGCGTGGTCGGGTCCGACCGCGCGGCCGCCGTACGGGCAACAGGCGCCGCGGTGACCGCCGTACCGGTGACTGCGAAGACGCTGGACCACCGGAAGGCCGCCGTCGACAAGCTGGCCGGCAAGGCTGTGCCGAATGCTGTCAGCGGCTGGTCTGCCGACCCGAAGACCGGCAGCGTGGTCATCAACGTCCAAGCAGGCAAGCGATCCCCGGCCGTCGACGCGTTCGTGGCCAAGGTCGCCAAGACCGGCGTTGTGACCGTCAAGGAGGTCGCAGCGCAAGCGCCACGTACGTACGCCGCCGGCACGGTCGGCGGCGACCCGTACTACGTCAGCAACATCCGCTGCTCGATCGGCTTCTCGGTGTACGGCGGCTACGTCACCGCGGGCCACTGCGGCCGTAGCGGCATCGTGCGGGGCTGGGACGGATCGGACCAGGGCTCGTTCCAGGGCTGGTCGTTCCCGGGCAACGACTACGCGTGGGTGGCGACCGGCTATGGCTGGTGGACCGTCCCGGTCGTCCTCGGCTGGGGACAGGTGAGCGACCAACTGGTCCGCGGGTCGTGGGAGGCGCCGATCGGCTCGTCGGTGTGCCGGAGCGGTTCGACGTCGCACTGGCACTGCGGCACGATCCTGGCCAAGAACGAGACCGTGAACTACGGCAACGGCGCTCTGTTCTACGGCGCGACCAAGACCAACGTCTGTGCCGAGGGTGGCGATTCTGGTGGGTCGTTCATCACCGGCGACCAGGCGCAGGGTGTCACGTCCGGCGGCTGGGGTGACTGCACCAGCGGCGGCGAGACGTGGTTCCAGCCGGTCAACGAGATCCTGCAGGCGTACGGCCTGACTCTGCAGACCGCGTAGAAATGCCTGTGGATCCCCTTGCGTGCAAGGGGATCCACAGGTCGGCTGTCAGGCCGGGTTGTCCGCCACAGACTCCAGGGCCGGCTTGTCGTCCTCGACCTTCTTGCTGGCCAGCGACTCGATCAGCTGCTTGGCCAGCGCGAAGCCCGAGCCACCCATCGTGATCGTCTTGACCAGGGTGTCCTCGATGCCCTGCGCACCGTTCAGCACGACCATGTTGCCGACCTTGTCGAAGGACGACGACGCGGCCCGGACGATCTCCGGGTAGGCCTCGGCCAGTTGCTGCGCGACGACCGCGTCGGTGTTCGTGGCCAGCGCCTCGGCACGCGCCTTGATACCGGCCGCCTCGGCCATCGCCTTCGCTTGGACGGCGGACGCCTCGGCCTTACCGGTCAGCTCGGTCGCCTTCGCCTGCGCCTCACCACGCAGCTGGACCTCCCGCGCGTTCGCCTCGGCGGCGGCGATCTGCGCGTCCCGGGCGGCCTGGGCCAGCGTGCGCTGCTTGTACGCCTCGGCGTCGGCCGGCTTCAGCACCGACGACTCCAGCTGCTTCTCGGCCAGCGAGGCGTTCAGCTTCGCGGTCTCCGTCTCGGCGACGACGACCTCCTGCTTGGCCAGCGCGGCCGCGAGCGGTCCGGCCTGGAACGACTTCGACGTGGCCTGGTCGACCTCGGCCTGGTACCCGGCCTTCGCGATCTCGCTCTCCCGGATCGCAGCCGCCTTGGCGGCAGCGGCGACCTGCTCGCGCTCGGTCGCCTCCCGGTCCCGCTCGGCCTGCGCGATCCGGGCCGCAGCCTCGACCGCGGCGGCCTGCGGACGGCCCAGGTTCCTGATGTAGCCGGACTCGTCGTCGATCTCCTGGATCTGCAGCGAGTCGACCACCAGGCCGAGCTTCTCCATGTCCCCGGCCAGCGAGCCGCGAATGTTCGTGGTCAGCGTCTCCCGGTCGTGCAGCATCTCCTCGACCGTGGTCGAACCGACGATCGCTCGCAGGTGACCGGCGAACAGTTCGTGGATGGTGCTCATCACCTGCTCGTCGCTCTGCTCCAGGAACCGCCGGGCCGCGTTGGCGATGGAGCCGTAGTCGTCACCGACCTTGTACGCCGTGACGCCCTTGATGTGCAGCGGGATGCCCTGGCTGGACACGCAGGTCACCGTCAACGGCGTGGCGCGGATGTCGAGCGGCAGCCGCCGTACGGTCTGAAAACCTGGGAGAACCGCGGTGCCGCGGCCGACCACGATCTTGAAGCCGAGGGTCTCGTTGACCTGCTCGGTGCTGGAGTGCGCGCCGAGGCCGGAGATGATCAGAGCCTCGTTCGGCTCCGCCACCCGCCAGACCATCCGGAACACGATGAGCAGGGCCACCACCGCGACTGCGGCGACGGCCACATACGTCCAGAGCATTTCCCCTCCAGGGAATGAGTTAGAGAGCGCGAGCGACGTACACGGTGCGGGGTGGGTCGTAGTCGACCACGACGACCTGCGTCCCCACCTCGAGTACCTCGTCGGTCGCGGGGTAAGCGTAGAAGGCTTCGGTGGCACCGCGGACCGGCAGCATCACCTCGCCGACGATCCCGGGTGCGATCCGGCCGATCACCCGCCCCCGTTTGCCTACCATGTTGCCCCTCCGACGCGGCCCGGCTTGCTCCAGTTCCCCGAATGCTAGCTGGCCGTGAGTCTTGTCGCCGGGTCGGAGCAGGAGGATCGTGGAGGAGTCGGCACGGCCTGGGGGAATGGGGGAGGGGGCCATGGGCGACGACGTACTGGTTGGCGTCACCGAAGCGGGGGCCGACGACGCACGCCTCGAGGACCTGGCGCTGCTGTTGCGGCAGGAGTTGTTGTCCCTCGACGTGCGGGCCGTGGAGCCGTACCGCGACGGCGAAGCGCCGGACGGGACACGCGGCGCGCTGGCCGCGATCGCCGGCGTGCTGAGCGTTTCGCTCGCCCCTGGTCTGCAGGTGCTCGGTTCGGTGGTCGCTGTGGTGCGGGAGTGGTTGCGGCGGGCCGGTGACGGCCGGACGGTGAAGCTGACCATCGACAACGACGTGATCGAGCTGACCGGCACCACCGACGAGGTGCAGCAGCAACTGGTCGATGCCTTCGTACGACGGCACGCCGGAGCGGACGGGTGAGATGGACGGTTCGCGGGTCGCGCTCGTGGTGGCGAACGATCAGTACGACGATCCCGGTCTGAAGCGACTCGTCGCGCCGGCGCAGGACGCGGCCGCGCTGGCCGGCGTACTGGCGGATCCGGCGGTCGGCGGGTTCGACGTACAGGTACTGCGGAACGCGCCGGCGCAGGACATCCGGTTCGCGGTCGAGGACTTCTTCGCCGACCGCAACCCGGAAGACCTGCTGTTGCTGCACTTCTCCTGCCACGGACTGAAGAACTCTGCCGGGGAGCTGTTCCTGGCGGTGGCCGACACCAAGCCCGCGCGGCTCGCGTCGACCGCAGTGGCGGCGGACTTCGTCAACCGGCAGATGGCGGACAGCCGCGCGCAGCGGATCGCCTTGTTCCTGGACTGTTGCTACGGCGGTGCGTTCCCGCGCGGCATGGTCGTTCGGGCCGCCGGTGAGGCACAGGTGCAGGACGCCTTTGCCAAGCAGGCCGAAGTAGGTGGCGGGCGCGGCCGGGTCGTGATCACCGCGTCCAGCGCGATGGAATACGCCTTCGAAGGCGGCCAGTTGGCGTCCGACGCGTCCAAGCCGGCGCCGTCGGTCTTCACCGGCGCCGTGGTGGACGGGCTGACGACCGGCGAGGCGGACCGGGACGGCGACGGCTGGGTAGGCCTGACCGAGTTGGTCGGCTTCGTCACCGACCGGATCCACCGGGTCACGCCGAACCAGAACCCGCAGATGTGGACCTTCGGCTCGCAGGGCGAGCTGCTGATCGCCCGCAGCCGGGTACGCCGGATCACGCCGGCGCCGCTCGCGCCGGAACTGACCCAGGCAATGGAGAGTCCGTTGCCAGCGGCAAGGTTCGGGGTGGTCGACTACCTGCGCGAACATCTGTACGACCAGGACCTCGGGCAGGCGTACGCCGCTTGGAAGGCCCTGCGCCAGATGATCGACGACGACAGCCGCAAGGTCTCCGAGGCCGCGTCCGAGGCTTTGTCGACGGCTGAACTCAAAGTCACACCCTCATCGGTCGACCTGGTCGGCGCGGCTCCCGCCGAGCTACGCCTGTCCGGCCCGCCCATCGCGCTGACGGCGGCGGCGTCGCCGAGCGATCCGTGGTTGAAGCTCTCCCAGGAAGGCGACGTCATCCGGGTGCACGCCGAGCAGCCCGGTCCCGGTGTCCACGAAGGCTCGGTTGCGCTCGCGGGGCCGGCCGGGGAGCGCGTCGTACCCGTTCGTCTGACCGTCCCGGACACCGAATCCGAGCCGCCGGCTCCACCTCCCGAGCCCGAACCGCAACCCGAGCCCGTGCCTGCTCCCGTCCCGGAACCGCCCCACGCCGAACCGGCCGCGGCGACGCGGCGGACTGCGCAACCTCAACCGGCAGCCGCGCAATCGGTGGCAGCGCAACCGGTGGCAGGGCAACCTCAGCCGGTGGCAGCGCCAGCTGAACCGGGGGCCGCGTCCCTGACCGACAGGGCGCCTCGCCCGCCGTGGTGGCTGATCGCGGTGCTGATCGCCGGTAGTGCGTTTCTCGTCCTCGTGAACTGGCCCGGCGCGCCCTACTCCCGCAAGCTCTGGTACGACTCGAACCAGGGCTGGTACCTGTACCGGACCTGGTACGACCCGGCCATCTGGGGCTCGCTCGTCGCTCTCCTCGCGGCCGTCGTCGCGCGCTGGGCCGGGACGATCGCGCTGGGCGTCGTGGCCGGTTGCGCGGTGGCTGCGATCGAGGGCGCCGTACTGATCGTCGGCGGCGGTATCTCGGCCGACGAGACCTCCGCATGGGTCGTGACGGCCGTGACCGCGCTCGCGATCGGCGTCGTACTCGTGATCGTCATGAAACCGTCGGTCGGGCCGCTGTGGCCGGTCTGGCTGCCGGCCGCCGGGATGGTTGTTGCCGGGGGCATCTTGCTGGTGCTCAGCGCGGTCGTCCCGCATGGTGACGGCGTGTCGTTCTTCATGGTCACCCCGCTGGCGCTCCTGGACGCGATCGTGTCGCTCGCCCTTGCCTGGCCGGCCCTGGCCGCGGCCGACGCCAGGACCAGGACCTGGCTGACCGCGACCGTGGTGACCTACTCGGCCCTCGGCATCCTCGGCGGCGTTCCGGCCCTGACGCAGGGGCACTCGGCGGCCGACTTCCTCACCGGCCTGTTCGGCAACGCACTGGTCGCGATCGGCGTCCTCATCAGCCTCGGACGGCGCCTTCCGTCGCACCCTTGATGAACTGGCGGGCGAAGATCCCGAAGATGATCACCAGCGGCACCATCGCCATCAATGCACCCGTCATCACCATGCTGTAGTCGACGCCGTGCGAGCGGTTCAACGTCGACAGGGCGACCTGCAGGGTCAGGTGGTTCGGGTTCGTCAGCACGATCAGCGGCCACATGTAGTCGTTCCATGAACCGACGAACGTGAAGATCCCGAGGAACGCCAGCGCCGGCCGCGCCGACGGCAGCGCCACGTGCCAGTACGTGCCGAAGAACCCGCAGCCGTCCAGTGTCGCCGCCTCGACGAGTTCGTCGTGGATCGAGTTCTGGAAGTACTGCCGCATCCAGAAGATGCCGAACGCGTTCGCCGCACCCGGGATGATCAGCGCCTTCAGCGAACCGACCCACCCGAGCAACGCCATCGTCTGGAACTGTGGTACGGCGGACAACTGCGCCGGCAGCAGCATCGTCGCGAGCAGGATCACGAACAGCGCGTTCCGCCCCGGGAACCGGAACTTCGCGAACGTGAACGCCGCCAGCGAGTCAAAGAACAGCACGAGCAACGTGGTCGAGATCGCCACCGTCGCGGTGTTGGCCATCGACTGGAAGAACGCGACGTTGTCCAGCACCTGCCGGACGTTGTCGCCGAAGTGGCCGCCGAACGTGAACTTCGGCGGGAACCGGTAGATGTCCGCGGTCGTGTTCGACGCCATGATGATCGTCCACACGAACGGGAACATGAACACCAACAGAGCCAGCACCAGTACGGCGTGCAGCGCGATCCCGCGCCAGCGGTAACGCGTCATCGGTCGTCGCTCCGTCCGCGGAAGATCCGCCAGTTGATTGCCGTGAACAACAACACGAGCAGGAAGATGCTCAGCGCGATCGCGGCGGCGTACCCGTAGTCGTTGTCCAGGAACGCGGTCCGGTAGAACAGCAGCACTACGGTCATCCCGCTCTGCCCGGTGCCGCCGCTGTTGCCGACCATCACCTGCGGCTCGGTGAACGTCTGCAGTCCGCCGATGGTCGAGATGACGACGGTGAACAGGATGACCGGACGCAACTGCGGCAACGTGATCGAGAACAGCGTCCGGACCGGACCGGCGCCGTCGACCTTGGCCGCCTCGTACTGCTCCTTCGGGATCGCCTGCAGTCCGGCCAGGTAGATCAGCGTGTTGTACCCGACCCATTGCCACACGATCATCGTCGAGATCGCGATCTTGATCCCCCACGGCTGCCCGAGCCAGTCCTGCTGCGGGATACCGAGCGAGCGCAGCGCGGCGTTCACCAGCCCGAAGTTCGTGCTGAAGATCGAGCTGAAGAAGATCGCCATCGCGACCAGCGAGGTGACGTTCGGGATGAAGTACGCGATCCGGTACACGTTGGTGAACCGGACCGCCGACTGGAGCATCACCGCGAGCAGGAGCGCGATCACGAGCGTCGGGACCGTCGACATGAAGAACAGCACGATCGTGTTCTCCAACGCCGTCCAGAACGTCGGGTCGTGGACCAGGAACTCGAAGTTGCCCAGCCCGGTGAACCTGCGGGCGCTCAGGCCGTCCCAACGCTGGAACGCCAGCACGATGGTCGACAGCATCGGGTAGAGCCCGAACACCGCGAACAGGATGTAGAACGGCGACAGCGCCAGATAGAACCGCCAGTACGACCAGATCCGCCGCCCGGGCCGCTGTCCCCTTCCGGTCAGCGGCTCGGTCGCGGCAGCAGGCACCGTCGCGGTACTGGTCACTGCACTCCTTGACGTTTGGCGATCGACTTTGCCTTGGAGACTGCGCTGGCCCATGCGGCGTCGGAGGTCTTGGAGCCGGTCTGCACGGTCTTGAGCTCGTCATGGAACGGTGCGGCAACCGCGTCGTCGTACGGGCTCTGGTAGGCGACCGGGATCGCCTTCGCGGCCGGACCGAACACGTCGATCGGCACCTGTCCGCCGAAGAACTTGTCTGCCGCCTTCAGTTGCGGCTTGTCGTACGCCGCCGGCGCGGACGGGAAGATCTGCGCGTCGGCGAACGCCTTGGCCTCGTTGTCGGCGCTGAGCATGTACTTGATCACCTCGAACGCCTTCTGCGGGTCGGCCGCGTTCTTGGTGATGGCCAGGAACGAGCCGCCGAAGTTCGCCGGTCCGCTCGGCGTCGGCGCCAGCCGCCACTTGCCGGCGCTGGTCTTCACCGCGGACTTGATGTCCAGCGCGACCCAGGCGGCGCCGATGTGGGTCGGGATCGTGCCCTGGTCGAGACCGGCGTTCCAGTCCGGGCTGCCGCTCGGCGTCTTGCCGTCGATCTTCATCGTCATCGCCTTGACCGAGGTGTCCCACGCCTTGCGGATGTGGTCCTGGTCGCCGATGAACTTGTTGTCCTTGGAGATGTACCGCTCGGTCCCCTGGCCGACGACCATGTCGTAGAGGTCGGTCGCGTCCCAGACCAGCAGTGCCTTCGGATTCTTCGCCTTCAGCTGCACACCGGCGGCGAAGTAGTCGTCCCAGGTCTTCAGCTGGTCGGCCACCTTGGCCGGGTCGCTGGGCAGACCGGCCGCGGCGAAGATGTCCTCGCGGTAGAACAGCCCGGTCGGGCCCACATCGATCGGCAGGCCGATCACCTTGCCGTCCAGCGTCGTCGCCTGGTTGACCTTCCACTGCAGGTAGTCACCGAGGACCGAGTCCGCGCCGACGGACTTCAGGTCCACGAACCGCGACGCCTGGGGGAGCAGCGAGGCGATGTCCTCGCCCTTGATCCCGGTGATGTCGGGGATGCCGGTGCCACCGTTGAACGTGGTGACCAGCTTCTGCTTGAAGTCGCCGCCGATCTCGGAGTACTTGATCTTCGGGTCCGGGAAGTGCGCGATCGTGTCGTCGATCACCGACTTGCCCAGACCGCCCGGCCAGCACCACATGGTCAACTCGGTGGTGGTGTTCTTCTTCGCCGTGCTGCCGGTGTCCATTCCGGACGAACAGCCGACCAGAGTGCCGCCGGCTACGGCTGCGAAGCCCCCGAGCAAGGTCCGACGTGAGAGCTCCATGGTTCTACCTTCCTGAGTTTGCGCTGATCAGCGCCTGGAGGTGGTGGTCTTCGGGGTGCGCCGCCTGCCAGGCGGCCAGGTCTTCCCAGCGCGGTGCGGCGTCCGCCCCACCCAGCCGGGTGACCGAGAGAGCCGCCGTGAGCGCGGCGAACCGCAGCCGCTGCTCCAGCGGCAGTTCCCAGAGCGTGGCGGCGATGAAGCCGGCGGCGAACACGTCACCCGCCCCGGTGGTGTCCGCCGCCGAGACCGGATACGCAGGTACGGCGACGCGCTCGCCAGTCCTGGCGTCAAGCGCTTCGGCTCCGTCGGCGCCCTTAGACACGACCACCAGCGGGACCTGCTCCGCCAGGGCTTCGAGCGCGTCGCCAGGTGACGTCGTACGGGTGTAGGCCATCGCTTCGTCGGCGTTCGGCAGGAACACGTCGCAGTGCTCGAGCTGGTCGAGCACTGCCGGGTCCCACTGCTCGGACGGGTCCCATCCGACGTCTGCGAACACCACACTGCCGGCCGCCTTCGCCTTCGCCAGCCACTCGTTCGGCCAGGGGCCGATGTGGGCGGCGACTGCTCGGGCAGTCGGCAGCGTGGTGACCAGCTCGTCGGCCGACAGCAGGGGAGAGGATCCGCGCGTGACCAGGGCCCGATCGTTGTCATAGGCAAGGGCCACGGTCAGCGGGGTCTGCCAGCCGGCGAGTCTGCGGGACAGAGTCAGATCGATGCCCTCGTCGTCGACGAGCCGGCGCCAGACACGGTCGCCCAGGTCGTCGGCGCCGAACACTGCGGCCATCCCGGTGCGCAGTCCGAGCCGGGCCAGCGCGACGGCGAAGTTCGCGATGCCGCCGGGGCTCTCGTGCGACTCGGTGGCCCAGACCTCGGTGCCGGGCCGGGGTGCGGTGGGCAGGCCTAGCACCAGGTCCTCGAAGATCAGACCAGACACAAAGACATCCAGGATCGGGACGTCCAGTTCGTGCATGCTCAGCACACTCCTGCAGGGTCGATCAAACTCTTTCGTGAATCTAAGGTCGCCTGCGCAAGATCCGCAATACCTGGTCAAAGATTTGACTGAGAATGACGGAGTTTGCGTGATAGCGTCTGCGATGTGTTGCCGAAGCAGCGACAGGATCAGATCGTCCGCGCGCTCCGGGCCGACGGGGCCGGGGGCGTCAAAGTGCTTGCCACGAAGCTCGGCGTCAGTGAAGCGACCATCCGGCGCGACCTCGAGCAGCTGCACGCCGAGGGCCGGCTCACCCGGGTGTACGGCGGTGCGCTCGCCGTCGACGGCGGCGACGAGCCCTTCGCGGACGTCAACGCCGTCCATGCGCAGGAGAAGGACCGGATCGCTCGCCGCGCCGCCGAGCTGGTGAGCGACGGCGAGTCCGTCCTGCTGGACATCGGCACGACGGCGCTCCGGGTGGCGCAGCACTTGCACGGGCGGTCGGTGACCGTGGTGACCAGCAACCTCGCAGTACTGGAGGAGCTGCAGAACGACGAGCAGATCGAGCTGATCGTGCTCGGCGGCTTCGTGCGGCGCAGCTACCGGTCCCTGGTCGGATACTTGACCGAGGAGAGCCTGCGGCAGATCCACGTCGACTGGCTGTTCCTGGGGACGAGCGGGGTGCGGCCGGATGGCCGGGTGATGGACAGCACGATGATCGAGGTGCCGGTCAAGCGAGCGATGATCAAGGCGGCCGACCAGGTCGTGCTGCTGGCGGACAGGACGAAGTTCCCGGGCCATGGGGTGGCCCGGGTGTGCGAGCCGGGGGAGCTCTCCATGGTGGTGACCGAGCCAGGCGCCGACGAGGCAACCCGGACCCAATTGACCGAGGCGGGAGTACAGGTGGTGCTGGCATGAGGCTGACGATCCTGGGCGGGGGCGGCTTCCGGGTTCCGCTCGTGTACCACGCATTGCTGGGCGACCGCGGCGCCGGACGGATCACCGAAGTGGTCCTCTATGACACCGACCGCACCCGGCTCGGAGCCATCGGGGCGGTCCTTCGCCAGCAGGCAGCCAGCACTGAGCATCCGCTTCCGCCTCCGGTGGTGACGGAGACGACCGACCTGGACGAGGCTCTGCGTGGTGCGGACTTCATCTTCTCGGCCATCCGCGTCGGCGGCCTTGAAGGACGCACCATCGACGAGCGGGTGGCGCTCGACCTCGACGTACTCGGTCAGGAGACAGTCGGCGCGGGTGGGATCGCCTACGGCCTGCGGACGCTGCCGGTCGCGGTACGGATCGCTCAGCGCATCGCAGCGGTCGCACCGGAAGCGTGGACGATCAACTTCACCAACCCGGCCGGCATGGTCACCGAGGCGATGATCCCGATCCTGGGGGACCGGGTGATCGGCATCTGCGACTCACCGTCAGGACTGGGGCGCCGGGCCGCTCTGGCGCTCGGTGTGGACCCGTCGACCGCGTTCTACGACTATGCCGGACTCAATCACCTCGGCTGGCTTCGCGGTCTGCGGTCCGGCGGTGTGGATCGGTTGCCTGACCTGCTGCAGTCGGACGACGCACTGAGCTCGTTCGAGGAGGGACGGCTGTTCAGTCCGGATTGGCTGCGGTCGATCGGCTCGATCCCGAACGAGTACCTGCACTATTACTACTTCGCGCGGGAGACGCTTGCCGCCGTACAGGCTGTGCGGCAGACGCGGGGCACGTTCCTGCTGGAGCAGCAGTCCGCCTTCTACGCGGAGACCGGGAAGCACCCGGAGGAGGCGCTCGAGCTGTGGCAGAAGACGCGGGCCGAGCGCGAGTCGACGTACGGCGTGGAGAGTCGTGAGGTCGCGGACGCGGGGGAGCGCGACGAGCGCGACATGGAGGCAGGCGGCTACGAGCAGGTCGCGCTGTCGCTGATGCGGGCGATCGCGCACAACGAGCGGGCCTCGCTGATCCTGAACGTGCGGAACCGCGGCGTACTGCATCATCTGGACGACGACGCCGTCGTGGAGATCCCGTGCACCGTGGACGCCAACGGCGCGCTGCCGGTGGCTGTGTCCCAGCTCACCGACCATCAGGCCGGTCTGGTCTGCTCGGTGAAGGCCGTCGAGCGCTCCACGATCGAGGCCGCCACGACGTCCTCGAGGTCGGCTGCCCTGAAGGCGCTCGCCTATCACCCGTTGATCGACTCGGTGACGGTGGCGCGTAGCCTCCTGGATACGTACGTCGAGAGCCTGCCGGACCTCGCGTACCTCCGCGCGTGAGGCCGATCGGTCCGAGGTCGATTGGTCCGGGACACGCCGGATCTGGCACAATGGCCTGCTGAGTCCGTCCAGGTTCTGTGCAGCCCTCTAACTCCACTGCCCGGCCGGCCCATCGAGCCGTCACTGCGTTGTCCCCACGACGCGTCGTGCTGCTCACCAAGACAGGAATTCCAAGGGAGACCACCCAAAAGTGGCAGTCAAGATCCGTTTGAAGCGCATCGGCAAGAAGCGCACCCCGCACTACCGCATCGTCGTGATGGACGCCCGCGCCAAGCGGGACGGCCGGGCGATCGAGGAGATCGGCATCTACAACCCGAAGACCGAGCCCTCGTTCATCCGGGTCGAGTCGGAGCGGGCGCAGTACTGGCTGGGCGTCGGCGCGCAGCCGAGCGAGGCCGTCGAGGCGATCTTCAAGGCCTCCGGCGACTGGCAGAAGTTCAAGGGCGAGCCGGCTCCGGCGCCGCTCCGCGTCGCCGAGCCGAAGCGGGACAAGCAGGAGATCTTCAACGAGGCGCTGGCCGAGGCCCACGGCTCGCTGAAGACCGAGGCCGTCACCGCCAAGAAGTCCGCGGCGAAGAAGTCGGCCCCGAAGGCCGACGACACCGCGAAGGACGACGCGGCCGAGGCCCCGGCGGCCAAGGCCGACGAGGCTCCCAAGGCTGACGAGACGCCCGCCGCCGAGGCGCCGGCCGAGACCACCGAGGCCTGACGATGATGGAGACCGAGGCGCTCGAGCACCTGGTCCGAGGCATCGTGGACAACCCCGACGACGTCAGTGTCCGGTCCCGGAACCTGCGCCGCGGACGCACCCTCGAGGTGCACGTCCACCCCGACGACATCGGCAAGGTGATCGGCCGCAACGGCCGCACCGCCACCGCGATCCGCACCGTCGTCGGCGCCCTCAGCTCGGAGTCCTCGCTCCGCATCGACTTCGTCGACGAGTTCAACCGGCGCCCGCGCCGCTGAGCTCAGCAGTCCTCCGAAGGGCCGCACCCGGTCTGGGGTGCGGCCCTTCGTCCTATTCTTCCCTCAGTTGATGTCTTCCCTCAGTTGATCTCCGGAGAAGGGTTTGTGCAGGTGTTGGTGACAGTCGGGCGGATCGGCCGGGCGCATGGGATCAAGGGTGAGGTCGGGGTCGACGTACGGACCGACGAGCCGGACCGGCGGTTCGCCGACGGCGCGGTGCTGGTGACGGATGCCAAGGTGTCCCGCACGCTGACGGTGGCATCGAGCCGCTGGCACAGCGGGCGGCTGCTGGTGAAGTTCGCCGAGGTGCCGGACCGGACTGCCGCCGAGCTGCTGCGCAACCTGTCCGTGCAGGCCGAGATCGACGAGGACGAGCGCCCGGAGGACCCCGACGAGTACTACGACCGCGAGCTGATCGGCCTCGCCGTACGCACCACAGACGGCGCCGACGTCGGTGAAGTGATCGACGTGGTCCACCTTCCGTCGCAGGACCTCCTGGAGATCCGCCGCCCGGCCGGCAACGCCGTCCTGGTCCCGCTGGTCGAGGAGCTGGTCCCGGAGCTCAACCTGGAGAAGCAGTACGTCGTCGTGGCCGACCGGCCCGGTCTGCTGGACCCGGACGGTGCCGAGGTGGTCCCGACCGATGAGGCTTGACGTCGTCACGATCTTCCCGGAGTACCTGGCCGCCTTGGACGTCTCCCTGGTCGGCAAGGCGGCGAAAAGCGGTCTCCTGGACGTTCACCTGCACGACCTGCGCGAGTGGACCCACGACCGCCACAGGACCGTCGACGACACCCCGTACGGCGGGGGAGCGGGCATGGTGATGAAGCCGGAGCCCTGGGGTCTCGCGCTCGACGCGATCGCTCCAGTGGACGGTCCGGCGCAGCCGCGGCTGATCGTGCCGACTCCGGCGGGGCGCCCGTTCACCCAGGAGCTCGCGTACGAGCTGGCCGCCGAGCCGTGGCTGGCCTTCGCCTGCGGCCGGTACGAAGGCATCGACGCGCGCGTTGCGTCGTACGCCGGTGAGCGGATGCGCGTGGACGAGGTGTCCATCGGCGACTACGTGCTGAACGGCGGCGAGGTCGCAGTACTCGTCATGGTCGAGGCAGTCGCCCGCCTGCTCCCGGGCGTCATTGGCAACCCGGAGTCCCTGGCGGAGGAGTCCCACTCGGGCGACGGCCTGCTGGAGTACCCGGTGTACACGAAGCCGCCGAGCTGGCGCGGCTACGACGTACCTGAGGTTCTACTGTCCGGGAACCACGGGCTGATCGCCGACTGGCACCACGAAGAGTCAGTACGCCGTACTGCGGAGCGCCGGCCGGACCTGCTGGCGGCGTGGGGCGACGTACTGGCGGCCAAGGACGACTCCGACGCGGTCCGCATCCTCCCGGCCACCGCAGCCGACGCGGGCGAGATCCACGTGTTGCAACTGGCCGGCTTCCTCTCCGAGGCCCGCTTGTACGACGACTACACGATCCCGCCCCTCACCGAGGAGGTCGCCGACACAGCCGCCCGTCTGGAGCGCTCCGTCGCCCTGAAGGCGGTCGCCGGTGCCCGCATCGTCGGCTCCGTCCAGCTGACCGTCGACGGGCCAGTGGGGCAGATAGAGCGGCTCGTCGTCGCCCCCGACTGGCAGGGGCGTGGTCTTGGTGCCCGTCTGCTCCGCGCGGCCGAACAGTTGGCTCCGTCCGACGTGACGTCGTACGTCCTGAATACCGGTGCCAAGAGCGAGCGCAACCTCGCCCTGTACCGCAAGGCGGGCTACCGGGAGAGCAGCCGCCGGGCCCAGACGCCGAAGGTGGATCTGGTCTACCTGACCAAACGCCGTCGCCGGAAGTGACAAGCGTCACGCCCGGGTCACGCTCACCCTATGGTGTGGAATCAGGCTGATTTCGTCACGGTGTGGGACGTGTGGCAAGATTGTCTGCTGCTGCCCTTCGGTGCTCCTGCCACAGGGGGTGACCACCGACCGGCAGCCTTCTGATGACTTCATCACCACCGACATTCGTGGGTGACCTGTGGCACGCGCGAGGAAGAGACACCTGATGAGCAACGTCCTGAATGAGCTCGACAACGCGAGCAAGCGTGACGACATCCCCGCTTTCCGGCCCGGCGACACCGTCAACGTGCACGTCAAGGTCGTCGAGGGCAACCGGTCCCGCGTCCAGGTGTTCAAGGGTGTCGTGATCCGGCGCCAGGGTGGCGGCCTGCAGGAGACCTTCACGGTCCGCAAGGTCAGCTTCGGCGTCGGTGTCGAGCGGACCTTCCCGCTGCACACCCCGATCGTCGAGAAGATCGAGGTCGTGACCCGCGGCGACGTCCGCCGCGCCAAGCTGTACTACCTGCGCGAGCTGCGCGGTAAGGCGGCGAAGATCAAGGAGAAGCGCGAGATCCCGGCCTCCTGACGCCGCGTAACGACGACGGTCTCCGATGGCGCCGAGCACTGCGACTCGAGCTCGCCCTCGCCCGGTAGCCTCGAGGGCGCGTCGCAGCAAGGGACGTCACCGCAGGCTGAAGCAGCGGAATCCGCTGCTCAGCCTGCTCGTCGAGATGAGCACCGTCACGGTGCTCGCACTCGTCATCACCGTGGTCCTGCGGCTGTTCGTCGCGGAGGCCTTCTACGTCCCGTCGGAGTCGATGTACGACACGCTGACCAAGGACGACCGGATCCTGGCCGAGAAGATCAGCTACCTGCACCGGGACGTCGACCGCGGCGACATCATCGTGTTCAAGGACCCGGGCAACTGGCTGAACGAGGAGCAGGCCCAGCCGGGCACGCTGCGCCGGGTCGGTGAGTTCGTCGGCATCCTGCCCCGCAGCGGCGAGGGTCACCTGGTGAAGCGGGTGATCGGCATCGGCGGCGACCGGGTGATCTGCTGCAACAAGCAGGGCCAGATCACCGTCAACGGGATCGCGCTGGATGAGCGGGAGTACCTGCTCAAGGATGCCAAGCCGTCCGAGGTGCCGTTCAACGTGCTGGTGCCGGCCGGCCATCTGTGGGTGATGGGCGACAACCGCGCCGAATCCGCCGACTCGCGTGCCCATATGGGCGGCCCCGGCGGCGGGTTCGTGCCGGTCGAGAACGTGGTTGGCCGGGCCTGTTGCGTAATCTGGCCGTCTGACCGGATGACGATGCTGCGTCCTCCGGAAACCTTCAAGAAGCCGGGGCTGAAGAAGTGACCGATACACCGACCAAGACGGACCCGAAACCCCCCGCCCATCGTTCGGGCTTCGGGGCCGCAGCCCGGGAGTTCGTGCTGATCGTGGTCGGGGCCCTGATCGTCTCGTCGATCCTGCGGGCGTTCGTCGGGCAGATGTTCATCATCCCGAGCGAGTCGATGGAGAACACGCTGCTGGTCGGTGACCGGGTCGTGGTGGAGAAGCTCACCGACGTCAAGCGCGGTGACGTTGTCGTGTTCGAGGACCCGGGCGGCTGGCTCGGCCCGGAGGAGAGCGGCCAGAAGCGCGGTTCGGTCGGCCGGTTCTTCGAGATCGTCGGTCTGCTGCCGGATTCCAGCCACGGCCACCTGATCAAGCGCCTGATCGGCATGCCCGGCGACAAGGTCGCCTGCTGCGACTCCAAGGGCCGCCTGCTGGTCAACGGTCAGCCGCTCGACGAGACGAAGTACCTGTATCCGGGGGATGCCCCGTCCCAGATGGAGTTCCAGGTCACCGTCCCGGCCGGCCGGATCTTCGTGATGGGCGACCACCGGTCCGCCTCCGGGGACTCCCGCGTGCACCTGCAGGATCTCGACGCGAACGGCGGCAATCAGGGCGACGCGGCGTTCGTGCCGCTCGACAAGGTCACCGGGCGAGCGATATCGATCGTCTGGCCGGCGGGTCGCTGGAGCAAACTCGGCGTACCCGACACCTTCAAGGCGATCCCGCCCCCGGGTCCGGCGCCTGACAAACCCTCCATATCGCTCACGCCACCACCTAAGTGAGAACCTGTCGCCTCTGACGCCTAGGGTGAGTTGTGTGATGCGGAGGGCTGAATGAGCGCGTTGCCGCGCGGGAGCACGGTACGGCGAGACGCCGGGCTGTACGGGTACGAGCGTGCCCTGCGCCGCGTCGGCCTGGACCCGATCGCCGGTGTCGACGAGGCCGGTCGTGGGCCCTGTGCCGGCCCGCTGGTGGCGGCCGCGGTGATCCTGCCGGAGGGCAAACGGGGCCAGATCCCGGAGCTCGCCGACTCCAAGCTGCTGACCGCCAAGGCGCGGGACCGGTGCTACGAGGAGATCCGTAAGCGGGCCCTGGCCTGGTCGGTGGTCTCGATCGAGGCCGCGGAGTGTGACCGGCTCGGCATGCACGTCGCGAACGTGGAGGCGCTCCGCCGGGCGCTGTTCAGGCTCGACGTGCGCCCGTCGTACGTGCTGACCGACGGCTTCGGTGTCGACGGTCTCGGCGTACCGGGGCTGGCGATCTGGAAGGGTGACCGCGTGGCGGCCTGTATCGCCGCCGCCTCCGTGATCGCCAAGGTGACCCGCGACCGGGTGATGCAGCACTGGGACACCGTGTACCCGCAGTACGGGTTCGCGATCCACAAGGGGTACTGCACCCCCGAACACCAGGCGGCACTGGACGAATACGGCCCGTGCCCGCAACATCGACGGCGGTTTGAGAATGTCCGCCGCAGTCTGCGGCCCGATATGGGACAGAATGTGACCAGTCCCACCGGAGTGGAGAGCAATCGATGAGTGCCGATGACCTCGAGAAGTACGAGACCGATATGGAGCTGCAGCTCTATCGGGAGTACAAGGACGTCGTCGGGATCTTCAAGTACGTCGTGGAGACCGAGCGGCGGTTCTACCTGTGCAACGCGGTCGACCTGAAGGTGCGGACCGAGGGCGGCGACGTGTACTTCGAGGTGACGATGGCCGACGCCTGGGTCTGGGACGTCTACCGGTCGGCCCGCTTCGTGAAGAACGCCAAGGTCGTCACCTTCCGCGACGTCAACATCGAAGAGCTGGCCAAGTCCGATCTTGAAGTCCCGAAGGACTCTGACTTCGGCCGCTGAGCTTCTTCACAGGCTGAGCTTTTCCACAGGCGGAAACTGAGGTCCGTTTCGCAGGCCTGATCCCGGCATGTTCTCTGCCGGAGGTGGTCAACGATGCGGACCAAAAACACCGTCGGACGGTACGGCGAGGATCTCGCCGCGAGGTATCTCAGCGAGCGCGGTTTCGCCGTGCTCGAGCGCAACTGGCGCTGCGAGCTCGGCGAGATCGACATCGTCGCGCGCGAAGGCGACACGCTCGTCGTCTGTGAGGTGAAGACCCGGCGCGGGCTCAACTACGGCAGCCCGCTCGAGTCGATCACCTACCGGAAGCTGACCACGCTCCGGAAGCTGTCCGGCCGCTGGTTGCAGGCTCATCAGCTCAGACCGGCAGCGATCCGGATCGACGTCGTCGCCGTCCTGTTCGACCACAACAAGCCACCCACTGTGGACCACGTGCGGGGTGTGGCCTGATGGCGCTCGCACAGACCTGGTCCGTCGCGCTGGTCGGCCTGGAGGGCCACCTGGTCGAAGTCGAAGCCGACATCGCCCAAGGCTTGCCGAAGACGACCCTGATCGGTCTCCCCGACACGTCCCTGTCCGAAGCCCGCGACCGCGTCCGCGCCGCCGTGGTCAACAGTGGTGAGCGATTCCCCGACCGTAAGGTCACCATCGGCCTGTCACCCGCCACCCTGCCCAAGACCGGCTCGCACTATGACGTCGCGATCGCACTTTCCCTGCTGACCGCGGCCGGTGTCGTCGATCCCAGCTCTCTCCGTCAAACGGCGATCATCGGCGAGCTCGGCCTCGACGGCCGCATCCGCGAGGTCCGCGGCGCGCTGGCCATGACCTTGGCCGCAGCCCTAGCCGGCTTCGACCGCATCGTCGTCCCGGACCTCAACGTCGGCGAGGCACGTCTCGTCCCAGGCATCGAGGTGTACGGCGCACGCTCGCTCCGTCAGGTCCTCGCTCTCCTCCGCGGCGTCGAGATCCCCGACGAAGCGCCGCCCCGCGCCGAGCCACGCCTCGTGTCGGAGTCCCTGACCCGCGTTCCAGCGGTCGATCTCGACGACGTCATCGGCCAACGTGAGGGCCGCCGCGCCATCGAGGCCGCTGCAGCCGGTGGCCATCACCTGTTCCTGCACGGCCCGCCGGGTTCCGGCAAGACGATGCTCGCGGAACGGTTGGCCGGGCTGATGCCCGACCTGAGCACAGACGACTCGCTCGAGGTGTCGGCCGTGCACTCACTCGCCGGTCTACTCACCAACGACGCCGAGCTCGTCGTCCGGCCACCGTTCATCGCGCCGCATCACACGGCGTCCCTCGCCAGCCTGGTCGGCGGTGGGTCGGGTGTACCGCGACCCGGCGCCATCAGTTGCGCGCATCGCGGCATCCTGTTCATCGACGAGGCGGCCGAGATGCATCCGCTGACCCTCGACACGCTCCGCCAGCCACTCGAGTCCGGGTTCGTCGAAGTTCATCGGGCTGCTGCGGTCGCGAAGTTCCCTGCCCGATTCATGCTCGTGCTCGCTGCCAATCCGTGTCCCTGCGGGCTGTCCGGCACCAATCAAGGCATCTGCAGCTGCACACCTCAGGTCCTGGCGCGCTACCGCCAGCGGATCAGCGGGCCGATCAAGGACCGCATCGACATCCAACGACAGATCCTCCCGGCGGCGCGCACCATCAGCGACGGCGAGCCCGCCGAATCGACGGCCGTCGTTGCCGAGCGGGTGCAGCTCGCCCGCGACCGCCAGGCTCACCGTTACCAGGGCACAGCCTGGATCCTGAACAGCGAGGTCCCCGGCCCGATCCTCCGCCGAGAACACCCCTTGGATGCCGCAAGCAACAAGCTTCTCGAGGACCACTACGCAGCCGGCCGCCTCACCGCCCGGGGTTTCGACCGTGTCGTCCGCCTGGCCTGGACGCTGGCCGACCTCGCCGGCGCCGGCACCCCGACCGTCGAACTAACCCACGAAGCCTTCCAACTCCGCGCCGGCGAACCCTTGGCCCCACTATCCGACGCCCGCCCCCTCAGAGGAATCGCCTAATGCCAAACCATGCCCCAACCACCAGCGCAACCGTCTCCCGCGGAGGAGCGGGCCCCGCCGACCCGATCGCCGAAGACAACGAAGACCAAGAACGCCTGGCCCACGCCGAGCTGATCGCCAACGGCAACGGCGATCGAGAAACGCCTGGCCCGCACCGGCGAGCCCCTGGCGCCGCTATCCAACGTCCGCTCCCTCAGAGAAATCGCCCGATGACGAAGCATGCACTGACTACCGACGCGACCGGCTCCGCGGGAGGAGCGGGCGGCTCCGAGGTGATCGCCGACGGCCACGGAGACCGAGAACGCCTATCCCGCGCCCGTGAGCCCCTGGCCCCACGGTCCGACATTCGCCCCCTCAGAGGAATCGCCCGATGACGAACCATGCCCTGACCCCCGACGCGACCGACTCCGGCGGAGGAGCGGTCGGCGCCAAGATGACCGCCGAGAGCAACGGGGATCCAGAGCGCCTGGCCCACGCCCGCGAGCTGTTCGCACATTTGTCCGACGTCCGCTCTCTCAGAGGAATCGCCTGATGACGAACCATGCACCGACCGCCGATGCGATCGGCTCCGGGGGAGGAGCGGGCGGCTCGGAGGTGATTGCCGACGGCAACGGTGATCGAGAACGCCTCGCCCGCGCTGGCTTATCCCGCGTCGTCGAGCCAGGCGACCTCGCTGCGCTGAAGGCTTTCGACGGGATGCCCGCCCTGGAGATCTGGGACCGCCTCCGCAGAAGTCCTCCGGCTTCGAACGTTGGTCGACCCGCCTGGCCGAGGTCGACCCGCAGCGAGACCTCGAGCGCGCCGCTGCCGCCGGAGCACGGTTCGTGATCCCGGGCGACGACGAATGGCCCGACGAGGTGGAGGTTCTCGCCGAAGCCGGACAGTTGACGCGGCGCGCCGGCATCCCGTTCGGCCTGTGGGTTCGCGGCCGGGCGAACCTACGGCACGCCTTGAAAAGTTCTGTCGCCCTAGTCGGTGCCCGCGCCTGCTCGTCGTACGGCGAACACGTCGCCGCCGAGCTCTCCGCTGGTCTAGCCGACTCTGGAGTGACCGTGGTCTCCGGCGGCGCGTTCGGCATCGACGCGGCTGCCCATCGCGGCGCACTCGCAGTCTCCGGTACGACGATCGCCGTGCTTGCCTGTGGTGTCGACGTCAGCTACCCGAAACGCAACTCAGCCCTGCTTAGTCGTATCGTCGAGCAAGGTCTGGTCGTCGCCGAACTCCCACCTGGCTGCTCACCGACCAAGCTTCGCTTCCTAGCCCGCAACCGCCTCATCGCCGCTGCCACCCAAGGCACAGTCGTCATCGAAGCCGCAATCCGCAGCGGCGCCCTCAACACCGCTGGCTGGGCCGAACAGTGCGGTCGCGCGGTTCTGGCCGTGCCCGGCCCCGTCACCTCCCGCATGTCCGCCGGCAGCCACCTGCTGGTCCGAGAACGCAACGCCGTACTGGCCACCAGCGTCGCCGACATCATCGAGTCAATCTCACCGTACGGCGCCGGCCTCACCCAACTCCCGCGAGCCCCCCAATCTCTCACCGACACCCTGGACGCCGACCTCCAACGCGCCCTGGACGCCGTCCCCGTCCTCCACCCAGCCCCAGCCACCCGCATAGCCGTCACCGCCGGCCTGGACCTCCCCACCACCCAACAATCCCTAGAAGCCCTAACCGCGCTAGCCCTAATCACCCAAACCCCCACCGGCTGGCGCCTCCCATCCCCACCCGAGCCCTCGTGACCCATACCCGACCGGCTGGCGCCTCCTATCCCCACCCGAGCCCTCGTGATCCATACCCGACCGGCTGGCGCCTCCTATCCCCACCCGAGCCCTCGTGACCCATACCCGACCGGCTGGCGCCTCCTATCCCCACCCGAGCCCTCGTGACCCGTACTCCGACCGGCTGGCGCCTCCCATCCCCACCCGAGCCCTCGTGACCCGTACTCCGACCGGCTGGCGCCTCCCATCCCCACCCGAACCCTCGTGACCCGTACTCCGACCGGCTGGCGCCTCCCATCCCCACCCGAACCCTCGTGACCCGTACTCCGACCGGCTGGCGTCTCGCGTGCCATCAGCGCCGTCGTGACCCGCGCCCCCGACCGGCTGGGGCGTCCCGTCCTCGCCTGCACCTTCATGGCACGAATCCCGGCAGGCTGGTGCTGTCGTATCCCCGGCTGCGCTCTCGTGACCCGAACCTCGGGCGGCTGGCGTCTCCCACCCTCGTTCGTGTAGCCAAACCGGGTGTATGCGGGTAGTGCTTCGGAGGGTGGGGCGTAGCGGGTGGTGACTTTGGTGGCTCGGGCGTGGAGGGCGGTGCGTAGGGGCTTGGGTGTGAGGACTTTTGCGTTGGTGACTAGCCGCCAGAGGGCCATTAGGCTGCCACCCTTCACGGCTACCCTGCTGGTCGAACTCGAGGGGACGGTCGTCGGATGAGTTTGGTGGTGGGCACGATCGGCGTTTATGGGTTTGATGTCGAGTCGTTCCTGCAACGACTGCGGGGCGCCGACGTCCGGTTGGTGCTCGACGTGCGGCAGCGGCGTGGGGTGCGGGGACATGAGTACGCCTGGGCGAACTCGGTTCGGCTGCAGAGGACTCTCGCGGATGCCCGGATCGCTTACGAGCATCACCCTGAACTGGCGCCGACCACCGACCTACGCGAACTGCAGTACGCCGAAGACGAGCGGCGAGGGGTGGGCAAGCGTTCGCGTCGCGAGCTCGCCGCCGAGTACGTCCGGCGCTACACGACCGAGATCCTCGACCACGCTGACCTTGCGTCGATCGTGTCCGCGCTGCCGAGCGACGGGATGGCAACGCTCCTCTGCGTCGAGCTTGAGCCTGCCGCCTGCCATCGCTCGTTGATCGCCGCACGGCTGACCGAGCAGCACGGTGTCATGATCGAGCACCTGCGGCCCTTGTGATGCGTGGGGTGCGGTCTGTCGAGCTTGAGTCGGCGGCGTGTCATCGATAGTTGATTGCTGCGCGGTTGAGTGAGCGGCACGGCGTCGTGATCGAGCACTGCGGTGCTCGTGACGTCGGCTCTGGGGCAGCAGCATGGCGTCGAGATCGAGCACCCGCGGCCCTTGTGGTGGGTTGGCTTTGGGGCAGTGGCTCGTCGGCGAACAGCAAGCTGGATGCTGACGCGTGGGGCGCGAGCAGGAGGGCTGGGCGGGGCCTGTGGGGCGGGCTAGTTGCGCATGTGTTTGCCGCGGGTTGGTTTGTGGGGTTGTTGGGCGGGTGGGGTGCGGATGGCGCGTAGTTCGGGTGGGCGGTCCTGGTCGGTCCGGATTGCTTGCAGGCCGCCGGTGCCGGGGTCGGTGTCGCCGAGGTCGAAGTCCCAGCTGTCCTCGTTGGCGAGGCGGCTGTGCCAGCGGCCGTAGAGTGCGTAGATCGCGATGCCGATGACCATCCAGACGCCGAACTTGGTCCAGGTGCTCGTCTTCAGGTTCAGCATCAGCCACACCGTCGCGGCGAGCGACAGCAGCGGGATCAGCGGGACCATCGGCACCCGGAAGCCGCGCTCCAGGTTGGGCTCCGAGCGACGCAGCGTCAGGACGCCGACCGCGCAGAACGCGAAGCAGAACAGGGCACCGATGACCAGCAGCTCCTCGAGCTCGAGGACCTTCGGGTACAGCGTGAGCGCCAGCGCGGCGAGACCCGCGAAGCCGGCAGCGCGGGCGGGGGAGGAGTACACCCGGCTGACCCGGCCGAGGCTCTTCGGCAGCAGGCCGTCACGACCCATGTTGAACAGGACGCGGCTCTGCGCGATGAGGACCACCATGATCACGGTCATCAACGCGAGCAACGCGCCTAGATTGACCACCTTTGCGGCCCATCCGACGCCTACCGCAGCTAATGCCTCGGAGACCGGCGCGGCGCCGCCGAGTTTGCCGTACGGGCGCATCCCGACCAGGACGACGGCCATCGCGATGTAGAGGATCGTCACCGCGCCGACGCCGAGCAGCATCCCTTGCGGGACAGTCTTCCGCGGGCTGCGGGCGTCCTCCGACGCCGTCGCGATCAGGTCGAACCCGATGTAGGCGAACACGATCGTGCTGGCGGCGGTGAAGATGCCCATCGTCCCGAACGAACCGAACGACGAGTCCAGGATCCAGCCCAGCAACGTCGGACTCGCGGTCGCGGGCGCAGCCCGGGCCGGCGGCACGAACGGGTGGTAGTTCGCCATGTTGATGTGCGCGGCACCGACGATCACCACGAGCAGGATCACCGCGACTTTCGCGATCACGACGACGGTCAGCACTCGGGCCGACAGCTTGGTGCCCGTCACGATCAGCGCGGTTAGGACCAGCAGGAGCAACGGGGCAACGAGATTGAGCTTGGCTTCGGGACCGAAGAACTGAGCTACCCCGCTGGGCAGCGTGACTCCGAATCCGTCCAAAGTGGCCAGGAAGTACGCCGACCAGACGCGGGCGACGATCGCTGCCGCGGTGACGAGCTCGAGCACGAGCGCCCAACCGACCAGCCAGGCCCACATCTCACCGAAAGTCACGTAGCTGAAGGTGTACGCGCTACCGGAGACAGGGATCGTCGAGGACAGCTCGGCGTAACAGGCCGCAGCCAGTACACAGACGATCGCGGCGATGACGAACGACAGGATCACTGCCGGTCCGGCGACATTGGCCGCCTGGACCCCGCTGATGCTGAAGATGCCAGAGCCGATCATCACGCCCAGGCCGAGTACGACCAGGTCGCGACGACCGAACAAGCGCGGCAGACGATGCCGCGCGTCCTCGACTCGAGTGAACGCCGACTCGACCGGCAAGCGCCGGCCTACGGTCTGTCCGTTCGCTGAGGGGGCCATGGTCAGGGGTGCCTCCGTTGCTACTAGGGCAATCGGGCCGAACAGTAGTCGACCGTCGGGTTATCGACCAGACCTCCTCTCGCCGGTCTCCGCGCGGTGGCTTGCGATGCCGGGCCGCCTCACGCATCGTCGAGACATGACGCCGGACGATGTCAGTGGGAACCCTTCCTGGCCGGAAGGTTTCACTCAGTTACTGGCTGACTACGAACGGCATCTGACGGCGGAAAGAGACCTCAGCACTCACTCGGTCAGAGCCTACATCGGAGATGTCGCGGATTTACTCGAACATTTGATTCGGCTTGGTCACGATGAGCTTGGCGGGCTGGACATCCGGGGACTGCGGTCCTGGCTGGCCAAACAGCAAAGTCTGGGGAAATCCCGCAGCACGATGGCCCGGCGGGCGACGGCCGCAAGGGTGTTCACGGCGTGGGCGCAGCGGACCGGGCGCATCGGTACGGATCCGGGAGCATTGCTCGCCAGCCCCAAGCCGCACAAGAGCCTGCCGGGCGTTCTCGGCCAGGCGGACACCCGAGCCGTCCTCGACGCCGCAGCCGTTGCCGCGGACGACGGAAGTCCGGTCGGGCTGCGTGACCTCGCGATCATGGAGCTCCTGTACGCGACCGGGATCCGCGTCGGCGAGCTGTGCGCACTGGACGTCGACGACATCGACCGGTCGCGCCGAGTCGTCCGCGTGTTCGGCAAGGGACGCAAGGAACGGTCCGTCCCGTACGGCGTACCGGCTGCGGAGGCGCTCGAACGGTGGCTGGCCGAGGCGCGGCCGAAGCTGGCGCGAGAGGGGAGCGGTCCGGCCGCCTTCCTCGGCGCGCGTGGTGGCCGGATCGATCAGCGAGCGGTACGACGGATGGTGCACGAGCGGATCGCGGTCGTCGACGCACCGGATCTGGCTCCGCACGGACTGCGGCATACAGCGGCCACCCATCTCCTGGAAGGTGGCGCGGATCTGCGGAGCGTGCAGGAGTTGCTGGGGCATGCGTCCCTGGCGACGACGCAGGTCTATACGCATGTCTCCGGCGAGCGGCTTCGGAAGGCCTATCAGCAGGCGCATCCGCGGGCTTGACCCGGCGTCTGTGTGCGGGGGATGCGGCGGGTGAGTGGCCGAATGCGGCAGACTGCGGGACATGCGGGTTTCGGCGAAGTCTGACTATGCGTTGCGAGCTCTGATCGAGATCACCCAACGGTGGGTGGCCAACGATCCTTCGGTGGTGTCGGCCGAGGAACTGAGCCGGGCGCAGGGCATTCCGCACGGCTTCCTGCAGGGCATCCTCGCCGACCTGCGACGGGCCGGCGTGCTGTCCAGTCAGCGTGGGCAGTCGGGCGGATGGCGACTGGCCGTCGACCCCAATGACATCTCTGTCGCCGACGTGATGCGGGCAGTCGACGGTCCGATCGTGAGCATCTCCGGTGTCCGGCCGGAGAGCGTTTCGTACAACGAACATGCGGTGGTCCTCCAACGGGTCTGGATCGCGGCTCGCGCCAGCCTGCGCGACGTACTCGAGAACACGACGCTGATCGATCTCGCCAAGAACAAGCTCCCGGCCGGCGTCGAGCGCCGCTCGAAGGACGAGGACGCCTGGCAGGCCCGCGTCCCCGGCAGCTGACCGGTTCGAACTGCTACTTGCGTCTGATCAGCAGGCCGGCGGTCAGCGTCAGCGCTGCTGTGGCGGCGATGATGAGCTTGGCCGTTCGCTGATTGCTGTCGGGCGGGGCGGGTGACACGTCCGCGGCGCGTGGCGTTGGCGGCGGCGCTGCGGGCACCGGGGACGGAGGGCGAGCAGGTTGACCCTGCTGATTGGTGAGCGGGAGTAGGCGGACCGGCCAGTCGCGGATGAGGGTCAGGGGATTGAGGTACTGCTTGCCCTGGAGCAGGCCCCAATGCAGGCAGGCCCTCGGCAGGCAGTGCGAGCCGGCGGCGGACAGGCGCCCGATCACAGTCCCGGCACGGACCGTGGCCCCGACCGAGACCGCCGGCACGACCGGTTCGTACGTCGTTCGACGCGTTCCGGCGGTGATCGTGACGATGCCGCGGCCGGCCAGCGGACCGGCGTACGTGATCGTGCCGGGGGTGGCGGCGAGGACGGGTTGGCCGGGCCGGCCGGCCAGGTCGACGCCGCGGTGGCCGGGGAGCCACGGTTTCGCGGGCAGTTCGAAGCCGTGGACCACCTCCGGGCGGGGCTGGAGCGGCCAGTCGGAGGTGGCACCGGGCAGGATGGCGAGGGAGAGCAAGGCGAGGTTCATGCCAGGGAAGATGCCGTCGTCGGGGACGGCTCCGGACCCTCGGCTGCGCGATTGTGGACAACCCAGGGCCGGTTCGCGTTGCCCGCCGTCGGTCACGTACACTTCCGGTGGCGTCCCATGTGAATGGGACGACTTCGCATGCCCGCACCAGTGTGCGGTTCCAGCGGTCCCGGAGCAATCTGGGCGGAGCCGTGCGACGGGCATCAGGAGCCGCGGATCAACCGATCCGGGGCGGTACAACCGAGACGACGCGCTGACCCGGGACGAGCACCCCGGCGAGCGTGACAGGAGACCCACAAGTCATGGCCGTAGTAACCATGAAGCAGCTCCTCGAGAGCGGCGTGCACTTCGGGCACCAGACCCGTCGCTGGAACCCGAAGATGAAGCGCTACATCCTCACCGAGCGCAACGGCATCTACATCATCGACCTGCAGCAGTCGCTGTCCTACATCGACCGCGCGTACGAGTTCGTCCGCAGCACGGTCGCGTCGGGCGGGGCGATCCTGTTCGTCGGCACCAAGAAGCAGGCCCAGGAAGCGATCGCCGAGCAGGCGACCCGCGTCGGGATGCCGTACGTGAACCAGCGCTGGCTGGGCGGCATGCTGACCAACTTCCAGACCGTGAACAAGCGGCTCCAGCGCCTCAAGGAGCTCGAGCTCATCGACTTCGACGACGTCGCCGCCTCCGGTGTCACGAAGAAGGAGCTGCTGCAGAAGCGTCGCGAGCACGACAAGCTGCTCAAGACCCTCGGCGGTATCCGCGACATGGCCCGGGTTCCGGCCGCCGTGTGGATCGTGGACACCAAGAAGGAGCACCTCGCCGTCGACGAGGCGCGCAAGCTGAAGCTGCCGATCATCGGCATCCTGGACACCAACTGCGACCCGGACGAGGTCGACTACCCGATTCCGGGGAACGACGACGCGATCCGCTCGGTCGGCCTGCTGACCCGGGTCGTCGCCGACGCCGTCGCCGACGGTCTGATGGGCCGCTCCGGCCAGGGCGCTGCCGCGTCCGGCGAGGAGCTGGGCCAGGAGGAGCCGATGGCCGCCTGGGAGCGCGAGCTGCTCGAGAGCCAGAACGGCACCGCCGAGGCCAAGACCGAGAAGGCCGCCGAGGCTGCCCCGGCCGCCGAGGCCGCACCCGCCGCTGAGGCCACCCCGGCCGCCCCGGCTGCCGACGTCCTGACCGAGCCGGTCGCGACCGACGCCGTCGTCGAGACCGCGCCGGAAGCCACCGAGGCCAAGGCCGAGGAGACCCCGGCCGCGACCGAGGCGAAGGCCGAGGAGACCCCGAAGGCCGACGAGGCCTGACAGCCATGGATGCCGCCCGGTCCGCCGGGCGGCACCCCGCTGCGTCGCACGGTCCGCAACCGGGCCTGCCCCGCCCATCCAGCCGCATCGACAAGACGAGAGAACGAGGAATGGCGAACTACACCGCCGCTGACGTGAAGAAGCTCCGCGACGCCACCGGCGCGGGCATGATGGATGCGAAGAAGGCGCTCGAGACCACCGACGGCGACTTCGAGAAGGCGATCGAGGAGCTGCGCATCCACGGCGCGGCCAAGGCCGCCAAGCGTGGCGCCGAGCGGTCCGCCACCAACGGCCTGGTGGCCGCGGCGGAGAACGCGCTGGTCCAGCTCAACTGCGAGACCGACTTCGTCGCCAAGAACGAGCAGTTCCAGCAGCTCGCCGCCGACATCGTTGCGCACGCTGCGGCGAGCAAGGTCGGCGACGTCGAGGGCCTGCTGAACGAGAAGCTGACCGACGGCAAGTCGGTCGCCGAGAACATCGAGGCGCTGGCCGCCGTCATCGGCGAGAAGCTGGAGCTCGGCAAGGTGGCCGTGTTCGACGGCCAGGTGACCGCGTACATGCACAAGCGTGCCGCGGACCTGCCGGCCCAGGTCGGCGTACTGGTCGAGTTCGAGGGCGACAACGTCGAGGCCGCCCGCGGCGCCGCCATGCAGGCCGCCGCGATGCGCCCGCTGTACACCACCCGCGACGAGGTCCCGGCCGAGACGGTCGAGAACGAGAAGCGGATCGCCGAGGCGACCGCCCGCGAGGAGGGCAAGCCGGAGCAGGCGCTGCCGAAGATCGTCGAGGGCCGGGTGAACGGCTTCTTCAAGGACGTCGTCCTGCTCGAGCAGCCGTCGGTGACCGAGAGCAAGAAGTCCGTGAAGGCCGTGCTCGACGAGGCCGGTGTGACCGTGAAGCGGTTCGCCCGCTTCGAGGTCGGCGCCTGATCCCCACGAGGATCTGAACAGGACAGCAACGAACGAGGAGGCCGGAATCGTGACGGAAACCCTGGGTACCGAGACGAATCCGGCCTCTTCGCCGTTCGCCCCGGCCTACCACCGGGTGCTGCTGAAGCTGTCGGGCGAGGTGTTCGGCGGCGGCAAGCTCGGCGTCGACCCCGACGTCGTGAACTCGATCGCCAAGCAGATCGCCGAGGTGGCCCGGGCCGGTGTCCAGGTCGCCGTGGTGGTCGGCGGCGGCAACTTCTTCCGCGGCGCCGAGCTGCAGCAGCGCGGCATGGAGCGCAACCGCGCCGACTACATGGGCATGCTCGGCACGGTGATGAACTGCCTGGCGCTGCAGGACTTCCTGGAGAAGCTCGGTATCGAGACCCGGGTGCAGACCGCCATCACGATGGGCCAGGTCGCCGAGCCGTACATCCCGCGCAAGGCCGAGCGGCACCTGGAGAAGGGTCGCGTGGTCATCTTCGGCGCCGGCTCCGGCATGCCGTACTTCTCCACCGACACCGTCGCCGCCCAGCGCGCGCTCGAGGTCGGCGCCGAGGCGCTGCTGATGGGCAAGCAGGGCGTGGACGGGGTCTACGACTCCGACCCGAAGAAGAACCCGGACGCGGTCAAGTTCGACCAGCTGTCGTACGACGACTTCCTGGCCCGCGGCCTCCGGGTCGCCGACGCCACCGCGATCAGCCTGGCCCGCGACAACGCGCTGCCGATCGTGATCTTCGGCCTCGAAGAGGGCAACATCGCCCGGGTGATCCACGGCGAGAAGATCGGCACGGTCGTCTCCCGGGGGCAATAACCCGGCGAACGGCGGCGTACCACTAGGATCGTTCGATACAGGCGCAGTAGGAGTGGCCGCACCGACGCGGCCCCGAGGAAGCGAGGAATGTCGTGATCGACGAAGCTCTCCGCGAAGCCGAGCAGAAGATGGCGAAGGCCGTGGAGGTCGCGAAGGACGACTTCGCCGCGATCCGCACCGGCCGGGCGCACCCGCAGATGTTCGCGGGCATCCTGGCCGACTACTACGGCAGCCCGACGCCGCTGCAGCAGCTGGCCGGCTTCCAGGTCCCGGAGCCCCGGACCGTGCTCATCTCGCCGTACGACAAGGGTGCGATGGCGGCGATCGAGAAGGCGATCCGCGACTCGGACCTGGGTGTGAACCCGGGCAACGACGGCGCGGTGATCCGGGTGGTGATGCCGCAGCTGACCGAGGAGCGGCGCAAGGAGTACATCAAGGTCGCCAAGACCAAGGGCGAAGAGGCCCGGGTCTCGATCCGCAACATCCGCCGGCACGCCATGGACCAGGTGCACAAGACGGTCAAGGACGGCGACGCGGGCGAGGACGAGGGCAAGAGTGCTGAGAAGCGGCTCGACGGGTTGACGAAGAAGTACGTCGACTCGATCGACGACCTGCTCAAGCACAAGGAAGCCGAACTGCTCGAGGTGTGATGGGCGTCGACAGCACGCCCGCGCCGAGTCCCAGCCCGAGCCGTGCCGGGCGCAATCTGCCCGCCGCGATCGCGGTGGGAGTCGGGCTCGGCGCCCTGATCCTCGGATCGCTGTACTGGCAGAAGGTCCTGTTCACCGTCCTGGTGCTCGCCGTCGTTCTGGTCGCCGTCGACGAGATGATGAAGGCGCTGCGGACCGGCGGCGCGGCGATTCCGCGCGTGCCGTTGTTCGTCGGTACGACGGCGATGCTGGCTTCGGCGTACTTCGGTGGACCGATGGCGCTGCTGGTAGCACTGGCGCTGACGGTCCTGGGGACGATTTTCTGGCGGATGCCAGGCGGATCGGTCGGATTCGTCCGCGACGTGAGCGCGGGAGTGTTCCTGATCGGCTACGTCCCGCTGCTGGCGGGATTCGCGATTCTGCTGGTCCAGCCGGAAGCGGACGGCCCGGCGCGGGTGGTGACGTTCTTCGTGGTCGTGGTTGCCAGTGACGTCGGTGGGTATGTCGCGGGCGTGCTGTTCGGCAAGCACCCGATGGCGCCGACGATCAGCCCGAAGAAGTCCTGGGAGGGCTTCACCGGCTCGGCGCTGGCGTGTATCGGCGCCGGTATCGCCGCAGTGGTCTTCCTGCTGGACGGTGACTGGTGGGCCGGCGCGATCGTCGGCGCGGTCGCCGTACTGACCGCGACGGTCGGCGACCTCGGCGAGTCGATGATCAAGCGCGATCTTGGCATCAAGGACATGTCGAACCTGCTGCCCGGCCACGGCGGGGTGATGGACCGGCTGGACTCGCTGCTCGCGACGGCGCCGGTCGTCTGGCTGCTGCTGCACCTGTTGGTGAAGGCATGACGATCGCACCGGACGGACGAGCCCTGGTCGGCGACGTCGTGCGGCTGGATCGGATGCAGGAAGCCGATATCGACGAGCTGTACGCCGCGATCGCCAACGAGCAGGTGTACGCCGGCGGCTTCGGTGGCGGTCCCGCCGCGATGCCGAAGAGCGCCGAGGAGATGCGGGCGAAGTGGATCCCGGCCGCGGCCAAGCGGTTCGCGTACGTGGTCCGGATGGTTGCCGACGGCACGGTTGTCGGTACGTCGAGCCTCGCCGACGTCGACCTGGTGAACGAGCGGATCCACCTCGGCTACACCGGTTATGCGCCAGCCGTGTGGGGGACCGCGGTCAACCCGGCGGCCAAGCTGTTGCTGCTCGAGCATGCCTTCGAGGTGTGTGGATTCGGCCGGGTGAAGATCCAGACCGGCTCGAAGAACACCCGCTCGCAGGCGGCGATCGCCAAGCTCGGCGCGACCCGCGAGGGCGTACTGCGGCGGCACACGCTGATGGCTGACGGGTCGTTCCGCGACACGGTCGTGTTCTCGATCCTGGCCGACGAATGGCCGGATGTGCGCAAGCGGCTCGAGGCTCGGATCAACTGATGAGCTTCGCCAACGAGGCGAGCAGATCGTCCCGGTCGTAGGTGTTGGTCGTGATCAGGACCTCGTCCGCTGCTGTGCGCTGCACGAGATCCTCCAGCGCGGTGTGCACCTCGTCCGAGGTCCCGTAGTACTGACCACGCAACGCGTTCTCGAAGAACTCCTGCTCGCGGGCGTTCATGGTCGCGGGCACGTCGGGCTGCAGCGGCGGGAAGACGCCGCGGGTGCGTGAGTAGGCGCTGGCCCATGCCTCTGGCAACAACAGCTGACGGCCACCCTCCGTCGTGTCCCCGACCGCGGCCGTGACTGCGAGGATGACGTAGGGCTCCGGCGCCCACGCTGACGGCTGGAAGGCAGCCCGGTACGCGGATACCAGCTCCTCAGAGTCAGGGCGAGCAGCCAGCACCACAGGTAGCCCGAGCGATGCTGCGATGGCCGCGCCTTCGCCGACGGCCAGGATGAACGGCGGGATGTGAAGTCCCTCGCCTGGTCGGGCGTGCACGTTAAACGTGCCGCCGAGATAACCGAGTAGCTCCTGGACCTGTGCGCTGAAGTCGTCCGCAGCGTCCTTCTCGACGCCGAGCGCACGCCGTACTCCGTTGGTGAAGCCGACCGAGCGCCCGAGGCCCATGTCGATGCGGCCCGGGTACAGAGACTCCAGTACGCCGAACTGCTCCGCTACGACGAGCGGCTTGTGGTTCGGCAGCATCACCCCACCGGTGCCGACCCGTATGTGCGAAGTACGAGCAGCAACCGCGGCAGCCAAGACAGTCGGCGCCGAGCCGACGACTCCGGGAACGCTGTGATGCTCCGAAACCCAGAAACGGTTGTAGCCAAGGTCTTCCACCTGCTGGGCGAACTCCACCGTCGCTCGCAGCGTCTCCGGCTCCGTCTCGCCAACACGCGTCCGCGAACGATCCAGGACTGACAGCGGCACGGAGAGCATGTTCAGTCCAACGGGCCCGCCGGAGCCCTCATTCCCCGAGCAACAGCCGCAACTCGTCCCGGAAACGGTCCGGAGCCGCCAGGGGAGCGAGGAACTCGCGCTCGACCTCCAGCCGCACCCGCTCCGCCGTTTCAAAGGTCGACTGACCGAGCGACGTCAGTACGACGACATTCCGCCGCCGGTCCTCCGGGCTGCGCCGGCGCTCGACGAACCCACGCTCCTCCAGCCCGTCCAGCAGCTCGCCGATCGACGTACGGTCCACCCGCAGCCGGGCCGCGACCTCGAGTTGGGAGAGCGGTTCACCGGAGACGATCGCGGACAGGACCGCCAGGTCGCGACCGTTCAGACCGTGCGGAGCCAGCGCCTTGGTCTGAGCCTCGGTGAGCTCCGCCAGGACGTGTTTGAGCAGATACCCCAGCCGGTCGGACGCCATACTGCCAAATCTACCGATC
Organism: Kribbella pratensis; assembly: GCF_004365355.1. Lineage (GTDB taxonomy): Bacteria > Actinomycetota > Actinomycetes > Propionibacteriales > Kribbellaceae > Kribbella. Next base: position 500,914 of record NZ_SODP01000005.1, read on the forward strand.
CCCTGATCATCAGGAGAGCTGATCATCAGTTATCCTGACGATTATGGAACTGACCTTCGGTCTGAAGACCACCCCGATGCATGTCCCGTACGCCGACATCCGCCGCGTCTGGCTCGAGGCCGACGAGACCCCGCAGATCCGCGACGCGTGGCTGTGGGACCACTTCCTCCCGCTTGCCGGCCCGAAGAACGGCGACGTCCTCGAGGGCTGGACCCTGCTCAGCGCCCTGGCCGCACAGACCACCCGGCTCCGCCTCGGCTTGCTTGTCACCAGCAACCGGATCCGCCCGCCGGCCGTCCTCGGCAAGATCGCCAGCACGCTCGACGTGATCTCCGGCGGCCGACTGATCATGGGCCTCGGTGCCGGCGGCACCCATCAACCGGCCGGCCTGAGCGGCATCGCCGGCCCCAATCCCGCGATCGAGGAGTACGCCGCCTACGGCTTGACGCTCGTGCCGCCGGGGGAGGGGATCGACCGGCTCCGCGAGACCGTCGAGATCCTGCGCCGGATGTGGACCGAGGACGAGTTCGACTTCCACGGCCGCTACTACCAGCTCGAGCGCAACCGCAACGAGCCCAAACCGATCCAGCCCGCGGGTCCGCCGCTCCTGATCGGCGGGTGGGGCAACCGGATGCTCCGCCTGGTCGCGGAGTACGCGGACGTCTGGAACATCAGCGGTCCGCCGCACACCGACTTCGACACGCTCGCCGAGCGGGTGCGCCGGTTGGACGCGGAATGCGCCCGGATCGGACGGGACCCGTCGACGCTGAGTCGATCGCTGCAGCAGATCGTCTCGTACGACGACCCGGCCGAAACGCGCGCGATCGTGCACCGGGCGGTCGGGCTGGGGTTCGACCACATCGTGCTGTCGCTCCCGCGCCCGTACCCGGATCACGCCGTCCGCTGGCTGGTACGCGAGATCATCGAGCCCGTGGGGCAGGCGGCGGCCTGACCTTTCCACCAGGCTGGAAAGGCTCGGTGATTTTTTCACCGCACTGCCACAACCTGTGTCAGTATCAAACGCAGGACGATCCGCCCCGGTCGTCCAGTGAGGAGCTGACATGACCCCCACGACGAAGTTCAAGGCCGCCCTGTGCGGTCTCGCCCTCCTTGCCGCCGCCGCCCTCCCGACGGCCGCACCCGCCAACGCCGCCACCGGAGCCCCCGCTGCACAGCCGGCCATGTCGGCCGAGGTAGCGGCCGCGATCAAACCGGTGCCGAAGCTCGGCTACTCGACCCAAACCGTCCGGACGCTGAACATCGACTTCCAGTACCAGCAGACCGGTTACTGGTGCGGCCCGGCCGCGACCCGGATCGCACTCTCGGCCCGGATCTCGCCGCCGAGTCAGCAGCAGCTGGCCAACGAGCTGCCGACCACGACGAACGGAACGGACTGGATCGGCCAGGTCACCCGGGTGCTCAACAACCACCTCGGCACCGGCTGGTACGAGACGAAGGAGATGCCCAACGATCCGCCCACCCAGGCGCAGCGTGACCTGCTCTGGCGGGACGTGGTCCTCGACATCAACAACAACTACCCGATCGTCGCCAACATCGTTGCCCCGGCCAGCAACCACCCGCCGGGCTACCCGAACTACACGATCTACCACTACTTCACGGTGATCGGGTACGACGACAGCGACCAGACCGTCCTGATCGCGGATCCGGCCGGGTTCGCCCCGACCGCGACGTACTGGCTGACCTTCAACCAGCTCGCGACCCTGATCCCGCCCAAGGGCTACTCGGCCTGACCGCGAGAACGCCGTACTCACTGGCCGCCCCCGGTGAGTACGGCGACCACGGATAATCGCGGGTGTGACGAGACAGCCGCGGTTGGAGATCGAGTACTGCACCCAGTGCCGGTGGTTGATGCGGGCAGCCTGGACCGCCCAGGAGCTGCTGACCACGTTCCCCCAGGAGCTGGGCGAGGTGGCGCTGGTGCCGGGAACAGGCGGCGTGTTCGACATCAGCCTCGACGGGGAGCTGCTGTGGTCGCGGAAGGCCGAGGGTGGGTTCGCCGAGGTTCCGCTGCTCAAGCAGATGGTGCGGGACCGGATCGCGCCGGACCGGAAGCTCGGTCACTCCGACCGCAGGCCCGCTGGTGACGCGAGTCATGGGATGTGAATTTGTGAACGGTTGACCGGCCTTGCGACAATAGATCGGTTATGACTACCTCCCTTCCCCTTGTGTTCGATGAGCCGCGCCGTGCCAAGAAGCCGCCGCGGCACCTGGCCGACCTCACGGGGGAGGAGCGCCGTACTGCGGTCGCCGCGCTGGGTGAGCCCGCGTTCCGGGCCAAGCAGCTGTCCAACCACTACTTCTCCCGGCTGGTGTCCGACCCGGCCGAGATGACCGACCTGCCGGCCGCGACCCGCGACAAGCTGGTCGCCGACCTGATGCCGCCGCTGCTGACCCGCGTCCGTGATCTCGAGTGCGACAACGGGGAGACCCGGAAGACGCTGTGGAAGCTGCTCGACGGTTCGCTGGTCGAGTCCGTCCTGATGCGGTATCCGGGCCGCGCGACGATGTGCGTGTCCTCGCAGGCCGGTTGCGGGATGGCGTGCCCGTTCTGCGCGACCGGCCAGGGCGGACTCACGCGGAACATGTCGACCGCGGAGATCGTCGAGCAGGTCGTCGACGGCGCACGGGCGCTGGCGCGCGGCGAGATCGCCGGTGGGCCGGGGCGGGTCAGCAACATCGTGTTCATGGGCATGGGCGAGCCGATGGCCAACTACAAGGCCGTGATGGGCGCCGTACGCCGGTTCACCGATCCGTCGCCGGAGGGGCTGGGGATCTCGGCGCGTGGTGTGACGGTGTCGACGGTCGGGCTGGTGCCGCGGATCAACCAGCTCGCGACCGAGGGGATCCCGGTCACGCTCGCGCTGTCGCTGCACGCGCCGGACGACGAGCTGCGCGACGAGCTGGTGCCGATCAACAACCGCTGGAAGGTCGACGAGGTGCTCGACGCGGCCTGGGGGTACGCGCGGCAGACCAAGCGGCGGGTCTCGATCGAGTACGCGATGATCCGCGACATCAACGACCACGCCTGGCGGGCCGACCTGCTCGCGGAGAAGCTGAACGCGCGCGGCGACTGGGGCTGGGTGCACGTCAACCTGATCCCGCTGAACCCGACCCCCGGCTCGAAGTGGACCGCCTCCGACCCGGCCGACGAGCGCGAGTTCGTCCGTCGCCTCGAGGCCGCCGGCATCCCCACCACCGTCCGCGACACCCGCGGCCAGGAGATCGACGGCGCCTGCGGCCAGCTCGCCGCTGCGAGCAAGTAGCCGACAGACTGGGCGCATGCGCGTTCGACGGTTCGAAGAGGCGGATCGCTCAGCCGTACTCGCCCTGGCGCCCCGCCTCACCGAGGGGGTCGCCGCCTGGCGACCGGAAGAGCTGGTGTTGTCGGCCGTCACCGGCTGGGTCGTGGAGGCGCTGGCGCGAGCTGCCGAGCCAGGGCGCTTCGTGTTCGTCGCCGACGAGGACGACGCGGTGCTCGGCTTCGCGGCCGGTGAGGAGCGCCCGCACTGGTCCGGCGTTCCCGAGTTGTACGTCGGCGAGCTCGCCGTCGACCCGCACCACGAAGGCCGCGGCGTCGGGCGGGCGTTGATCGACGCCGTCGCCGCGCACGCCCAGGAACTCGGCCTCCACTCCATCACCCTCGACACCGGTGCAGCCAACACCAACGCCCGCTCGTTCTACCAGCGCCTCGGCTTCGAAGAAGAGGACGTGAAGTTGACGATGAGGCTTGATGGGATGATCGGGGGGTGAAGATCCTTTCGATTCAGTCGGCCGTTGCGTACGGGCATGTGGGTAACTCCGCGGCGGTGTTCCCGCTGCAGCGGATCGGTGTCGAGGTGCTGCCGGTGTACACGGTGAACTTCTCGAACCACACCGGCTACGGGGCCTGGCGTGGGCCGATGATCAGCCCGGACGACGTACGTGAGGTTCTGCTCGGGATCGAGGACCGCGGTGTCCTTCCGCAGATCGACGTGGTGCTCTCGGGCTACCAGGGTGGCGAAGGGATCGCCGACGTGATCCTGGAGGCGGTGGAGCGGGTCAAGGCGGCCAATCCGACCGCCGTGTACTCCTGTGACCCCGTGATGGGGAACGCCAAGTCCGGCTGCTTCGTCGCGCCCGCCATTCCGGTGCTGCTGCGCGACCGGGTGGTTCCGGCGGCCGACATCATCACGCCGAACCAGTTCGAGCTGGGCTTCCTGACCGGCACCGAGCCGGACACCCTCGAGTCCACGCTGGCCTCGGTCAAGCTGGTGCGAGCGACCGGCCCGCGGACGGTGCTGGTCACCAGCGTCGAGCGCCCCGACCGCGAGGACGGCACGATCGAGATGCTGGCCGTCGACGACAGCGGCGCATGGCTCGTGCAGACGCCGTACATCCCGATGAAGGCGAACGGCTCGGGTGATGTGACGGCCGCGCTGTTCACGGCGCACTACCGCAGTACCGGCGATCTCGCGGAGGCTCTCGCGCGGACGACGTCGAGCGTCTTCGACCTGCTCACGCGCACCCACGAGTCCGGCGAGCGCGAGCTGCAGCTGGTTGAGTCCCAGGACGCGTACGCCAACCCGAAGATGCAGTTCAAGCCCCAGCGAGTCAGCTGATCAGGCCGGCAGCCTCGTCGATGGTCTCCACGAGGTGGATCGGCATCGCGTGGTCGGCTGCGAGGGCCTGGAGGAGCGGCCAGACGGGCAGCTCGGTGGTCCAGTAGTCGGTGCCTACGAGGATCAGCGGGATCTGGGTCGCTGCGTCACCGTAGTAGTTCGGGGTGACCGCCTGGAAGACCTCCTGGACCGTGCCGGCGGCGCCGGTCAGGTAGACGATGCCGCCACGGGCCCGGCCGAGGAGAACGTCCTCGCGCTGGGCGTTCGAGAAGTACTTCGCGATCGCCGAGGCGAACACGTTCGGCGGCTCGTGGCCGTAGAACCAGGTCGGAATCGACACGCCGCCGTCGCCGGGGTAGCGGGCGCGGACGTTCAGGCCGGTGGTCGCCCACGCGCCGATCGACGGACGGAAGGACGGTACGGCGGCCAGCTCGGCGAGAGCATCCTCGACAGCGGCATCGTCGTACGACGCCAGCGATGCGCCGAGGTTGGCGGCCTCCATCGCGCCCGGACCGCCGCCGGTCACGACCACGCGGCCCGTGCGGGAGAGCTCACGGCCGAGCAGTACGGCGGAGCGGTAGTCGTCGGTGCCTCGCAGTACACCGTGGCCGCCCATGACGCCGACCCAAGGCTTGTCGTCGGGTAGTTCGCTCAGGGCGTCCGCGATGGCGTGGTCGTGGAGTGCCGCGGCCAGGGTGCGGCTGGTGTCGCCCTTCTCGTCCTGCTGGCGGGACCAGGCGTAGATGCGGGCGTCCGGCGTGGCGTCGTACCCGTCCTCGAGGCCGGCGTACAGCTCGTCGGCGTCGTACAGGCGGCCGCGGTACGCGTCGAAGGGGAGTGCCGGGATCGCCGGGAACACCAGTCCGCCGCCGTCGCGGACCCAGGCGTCTGCCTTCTCCTCCAGCACGCAGCCGAGGAACAGCGAGCCCATCGGCTTGAGTCCCACGATCTCCGCCGTCCGCCGGGTGAGATCCACCGACTGCACCCGCCAGCCTGCCATCGCGGTGGCCCCGGCGGCGAGCAGGCGGTCGAAGTGCTCCAGCGACTCGATATCCACATGCGGGATGCTCGGCATTGTCACGCAGAGCACCTTAACGTCATAGACCTGCGCTATCGGTCAACCGGTGTAATGCTTGCCCCATGACACATGCGGAGCTCTGGGAGCGTCACAAGGCCGTCATGCCGGCTTGGCTCGCGTTGTACTACGAGGAGCCGATCGAGATCGTGGAAGGGTCCGGCCGCCGGGTCACCGACGGTGAGGGCAACACCTACCTCGACTTCTTCGCCGGCATCCTGACCAACGCGATCGGGTACGACATCGCGGAGATCTCGGACGCGGTGCGTGAGCAGCTCGGCACCGGGGTCGCGCACACCTCGACGGTGTACCTGATCCGCAAGCAGATCGAGCTGGCCGAGCAGATCGCCGAGCTGTCCGGGATCCCGGACGCGAAGGTGTTCTTCGCCAACTCCGGCACCGAGGCGAACGAGACGGCCCTGCTGCTCGCCACCCAGAACCGCCGCTCCAACCAGGTCCTGGCGATGCGGAACTCGTACCACGGCCGCGCGTTCGGCACGGTCGCGATCACCGGCAACCGCGGCTGGTCCGCGAGCAGCCTGTCGCCGGTGAACGTGCAGTACGTCCAGGGTGCGTACCGCTACCGCAGTCCGTTCCGGGATCTGTCGGACGCCGACTACGTCAAGGTCTGCGTCGACGACCTGCGCAACGTCATCGAGACCACGACCTCCGGCGACGTCGCCTGCCTGATCGCGGAGCCGATCCAGGGCGTCGGCGGGTTCTCGTCACCACCCGACGGGCTGTACGCCGCGTTCAAGGAGGTCCTGGACGAGTACGGGATCCTCTTCATCTCCGACGAAGTACAGACCGGATGGGGCCGGACCGGCGACCACTTCTGGGGCATCCAGGCGCACGACGTCGTCCCGGATGCGATGACGTTCGCGAAGGGCCTCGGCAACGGGTTCGCGATCGGCGGCGTGGTCGCCAGGGCCGAGCTGATGGACAGCGTCAAGGCGAACTCGCTGTCCACCTTCGGCGGCAACCCGATCTCGACCAGCGCGGCGAAGGCAACGATCGACTACCTGCTCGACAAGGACCTGCAGGCGAACGCGGCCAAGCGCGGCGCCCAGTTGGTCGACGGCCTGCGCGGGATCTCCGACGAGTATCCGGAGCTCGGCGACGTCCGCGGCAAGGGCCTGATGCTGGCCGCCGAGATCGTCAAGCCGGACGACAACACCCCCGACGCGGCAAGCACCGCCAAACTCCAGCAGGAGACGAAGAACCGCGGGCTCCTGGTCGGCAAGGGCGGTCTCTACGGCAATGTACTGCGGATGGCGCCCCCGATGACGCTGACCGAGGACGAAGCCGCCGAAGCCCTGGAAATCATCCGCGAATCCTTCGGCACTCTGCGCTGACCACACAACAGCGCCCCGGTCCAGGACCGGGGCGCTGCTGCGTCAGAGCGGGGCTTCCGCCGAAGTGGCTGCCTCGGCAGCCGACGGCGGTGGCGCGCCGGTGATCTTGCGGCGGCGCCGGGAGCGGCCCTCGAGGTAGCGGGCCAGCAGCGACAGCAGCGAGCACAGGCCGATGTAGATCACCGCGACGACGATGTACGTCGGGATGTACGGGAACCCGTACTGCAGCCGGCCGCCCATCTGCTTGGCGACGTACAGCAACTCGGCGTACGTGATGATGAAGCCGAGCGCGGTGTCCTTCAGCAGCACGACCAGCTGGCTGACGATGGCCGGCAGCATCGCACTGATGGCCTGCGGCAACAGTACGAGCCGGACCACCTGGTTCTTCCGCAGGCCGATCGCGTACGACGCCTCGCGCTGACCCTTCGGCACCGCGGCGATGCCGGCCCGGAAGATCTCCGCGAGCACCGAGCCGTTGTAGAGCGTCAGACCGAACACGACCGCCCAGAACGGCGTCAGGCCGAGGTGGTACTGCAGGCTGCCGTAGTAGAAGAAGAACATCAGGATCAGCAGCGGGATCGCCCGGAACAGCTCGACGACGAACGTCGCCGGCACCCGGACCCACTTGTGATCGCTGATCCGGGCCGCGGCGAACACCGCACCCATGATCATCGCCAGCACCGCGGCGAGACCGGCCGCCTTCAGCGTGTTCAGCAGACCGTCCAGCAGCTGCCTCTGGATCGCCGTGTACTGGAACTGGACCCACCGGCGGCTCTCGAACTGGCCGGTCGCGTTCAGCCGGTAGACGACCCAGGCGACGGCGCCGGCCACCAGCAGGATCACGACCACGTTCAGGACCCGGTTGCGGAGCTGCGCCCGCGGTCCGGGAACGTCGTACAACGCGCTCATCAGGCCACCGCCGTCCGTCGTTCGGCCCATCGCTGCAGGAAGATCAGGGGGACGATGAGGATCAGGAAGCCGATGGTGATCCACACCAGCGTGAGCATCTGGTTCTCACCGCGCTCGGCCATCGCCGCCGGGATCGCGCCTGCCTCGGCGACCGAGAAGCCGGCCGCGATCGTGGTGTTCTTCAGCAGCGCGATCAGCACGCTCATCAGCGGCGGCTGGATCGCGCGGAACGCCTGCGGCAGCACGATCACCGACAGCACCTGGATGAACGACATGCCGATCGCCCGGCCGGCCTCGGTCTGCCCGGGCGGGATCGTGTTGATGCCGGATCGGACCACCTCGCAGATGAACGCCGACGTGTAGATCGTCAGCGCGACCACCGCGGACCAGAAGAACGACGGCAGCTCGATGTTCATCTTCGGTGCGCCGAAGACCAGGAACGCGAACACCAGGGTCAGCGGGGTGTTCCGCAGTATGTTCACGTAGCCGGTGCCGACGCCCCGCAGGGCCGGCACCGGGGAGACCCGGAACGTGCCGAGCAGGGTGCCGAGCACCAGGCTGAGCACGCCGGAGATCAGGAACAACTTGATCGTGGTCCAGAAACCCTGTCCGAACAGATCCCAGTTGTCGGTGAGGACCGAGAACATCGCGACCTTCCTGCAAAGACGTGGTCCGGCCGCGGCGCCCGTACGGACGCCGCGGCCGGATCTGGATCAGTACTTCTCGAGCGGCGGCGGGGTCGAGGTCGAACCCGACTTGCCGAGCGTCTCGTCGTAGATCGCCTTCCAGGTGCCGTCGGAGGCCGACGTCTCCAGGATCGAGTTCATCTTGTCGCGCAGCGCCTTGTCGGCCAGCGGCAGGCCGATGCCGTACTTCTCGGTGCTGAACGGCTTGCCGACCACGCGCAGCTGGTCGGGCGCGGTGGCCGCGTAGCCCTTGAGGATCGCGTCGTCGGTGGTGACCGCGTCGGTCTTCTTGTCCAGCAACTGCGAGACGCACTCCGAGTAGGTCTTGAACTCGGAGATGTTGCTCGCCTCGGTGAGCTGCTCGTCCTTGACCCGCTGGATCGGCGTCGAACCGGTCGCCGAGCAGACCTTCTTGCCCTTCAGCGCGGTCTTGCCGGCGTCCATCGAGGTGTCGTCCTTGCGGACCAGCAGGTCCTGGCCGGCGATGAAGTACGGGCCGGCGAACGAGACCTGCTTCTTGCGCTTGTCGGTGATCGAGTAGGTGCCGACGTAGTAGTTGACCTCACCGCCGGCGATCGCGGTCTCGCGGTTCGCGGACGGGATCTCCTTGTACTCGATCTTGTCCGGGTCGAAGCCGAGGCCGGCCGCCATCATCCGGGCGACCTCGATGTCGAAACCGCAGCGCTTGCCCCCTGCGTCCTTGTAGCCGAGGTTCGGCTGGTCGGCCTTGACGCCGACGGTTACCTTGCCGGCGGACTTCATCTTGGTGAAGGTCGGGCTGCCGGCCACATCCACGCCGGACGCGGTGGTGAACTTGTGCAGGTCGCCGCAGGAGTCGGAAGCGTTGCCGCCACCGCCGCCACTGGCGGCAGGCTCGTCCTTGCCACAGGCAACGGCGGTCAGCGCGAGCGCACCGACGCCGAGAGTGGCGACGAGGTTGCGCATTCTCATGATCTGGTTCCCCTTCGTTGGTTACTACAGCTACAGCCGCGGGCGGGAGCTCAGTGCTTCAGGATCTTGCCGAGGAAGTCCTGGGCCCGCCGGGAGGTCGGGTTGGTGAAGAAGGTCTCCGGGTCGGACTCTTCGACGATCTCGCCGTCGGCCATGAACACCACCCGGTTCGCGGCGGTGCGGGCGAAGCCCATCTCGTGCGTGACCACGACCATCGTCATGCCCTGCTTGGCCAGATCGATCATCACCTCGAGGACCTCCTGGATCATCTCCGGGTCGAGCGCCGAGGTGGGCTCGTCGAAGAGGATGACCTTGGGGTCCATGGCCAGCGCCCGCGCGATCGCGACGCGCTGCTGCTGGCCACCGGACAGCTGAGCCGGGTACTTCGAGGCCTGGTTCGCGACCCCCACCCGCTCCAGCAGTTCCATCGCCCGCTTCTCGGCCTGCTTCGGGTCGGTCTTGCGAACCTTGAGCGGGCCGAGGGTGACGTTCTGCAGGATCGTCTTGTGCGCGAACAGGTTGAACGACTGGAACACCATGCCGACGTCGGCACGCAGCCTGGCCAGCGCCTTGCCCTCACTGGGCAGCGGCTCACCGTCCAGCAGGATGCTGCCCGAGTCGATGGGTTCCAGCCGGTTGATCGCGCGGCAGAGCGTTGACTTCCCGGAACCGGACGGGCCGATCACGACCACGACCTCGCCCTTGGCGATGGACAGGTCGATGTCCTTCAGCACGTGCAGTTCGCCGAAGTGTTTGTTGACACCGGACAGTGCCACCAACCCGGCCCTGTTCTGAGTGTCTGGCGTGAGAGTGCCGGAATCGCTCATGGCCAGAACCTACTGGAGCCGGGGGTGCGGTCGCAGGCCCGGGTGGTACCCCCTTGGTAACGATCTGCAATAAACCGGCGCTGACCGTAGCCCGGTGGTCACGGACTGCTCGCGATTGTTCGTTTGTGAGCGGCTCGCCCGCTCAGGTGACGATTCCGTACTCGCGAATCTTGCGATAGATCGTCGCGCGTGACATTCCCAACGCTGCCGCGGCAGCCTTCTTGTCGCCGTCGTACGTCGAGAGCGCGTCGACGATCGCGTCCCGTTCGAGGGCCTCGATCGGGGTCAGCTGCCGGCGGGTGGTGGCTCTGCACTCGGGCGGCAGGTCGGCCAACTCGACCACCCCTGACCGGCGTCGCCTGGCGACCGCGGTGAGGACAGCGCGCAGATGGGTGATGTTTCCCGACCACGGCAGCCGCATCAGCTGGTTCATCGTGGCGGGAGAGAAGGTGAGGCCGCTGATGCCCGCCTTGGCAAGCAACGACCGGACCAGCGCGGGAATGTCCTCGACGTGATGCCGCAGCGGCGGCACCTCGACGGCCCGGGGGAAGAACGCGAGCAGCTCGTCGGCGATCTCGGACCGGTCGGCCGGCAGCGTGAGCGCGACCCAGGCGTCGCCGGCGATCGCGCCGTCCCGGACGTTCTGCAGCAATTCGGTCAGTCCGTCGAGGACCTCGCCGGTCAGCAGGTGCGCCCGCCGGACGATCAGGTCGGCGCCGGAATCCAGCTCGGCCCGTGCCTCGGTCAGCAGGTCGTCGCCCATCGCCTCAGGATCGAGTACGACGAGCCGGCGCTCAGGCGCCACATGCCGGCGTACGGCGCGCAGCATGGTCAGCTTGCCCGTCCCCGCCTCGCCGTCGGCGATCAGCCACTCGGACCGGCTGCACGCCTCCAGCAGCTCTTGCGTGACGTGCTGCCAGACCGCGCTCGTCCCGGTCGTCCCGGGAATCAACGGCGCCCGGGCGCCCTGGGGACTGCGGACCGGCGCCCGTTGCTCCTTGATCTGGATCACGCCGCCGGCCAAGGTGTCGCCGAGGAAGGTCGGGCGATAGGCCAGTCGCGCGGTAGTCCCGCTGGGTAGATCGGTAATGAATACAAGCGGTTTGGTGCCGCCGCGCGCATCCCGCGTGCGGTCGATGAGCGCCGCCTGGTCGTTGGCGTCGAACCGGGCCTGGGCGTAGGCGTTCATCATGAACACCTCGTCGCCGAGCGCCAGCACCGGACCGCCGCTGTGCCGGCAGGCCGCGTAGTAGTCGCTCAGCAAGGCGTGGTCGAGCGCGTTCGCCTCCTCGACGACGCGGTCGTGGATCCGCCGCGCGGCGAGTTTGGCGAACGACAGCAGGATCGAGTTCGAGTTCCTGGCCTGGGTGGTGATGTCGAGTACGCCGAGCAGGCCGCCGGTGACGGGATGCGTGATCGGGGCGCCGGCGCACGAGAACATCCGCAGCTTCCCGTTGTAATGCTCGGCTCCGTCGATCAGGATCGGTCCGCCCACCTCGAGCGCAGTACCGATCCCGTTCGTGCCGACGGCGGACTCGGCGTACTGGAATCCAGGCGCGAGGTCGACCGAATCCAGCCGACGCAGCAGGGACGGGTCGCCGCCGCGGCGGTCGAGGACGACGCCTTTGGCGTCGGTCAGGATGATGCAGACCGGCTCGTTGTGCAGCTCCGACGACAGTGCGTCGATCACGGGCCGGGCCGCCCGCATCAGCGTCGTCTCGCGGTCGATCCGGTCGAAGTACTTCGGGGCGGGGCGGTCGACGTCGACCTGCGACGCCTGTGAGCGCTCCCACGACACTCGGATGGGATCTCGGACCGGCTGTGCAGCGCCCATAGCGGTCTCCTTCACGTCCGTCACCAGCGAACTTCGACCAACGGTAGCTGCCCAGGCTGTGACCGCCATCTCACATTGAGACACGGAGACGTCCGTCAGGCGGCTTTCATCTCCTATCAACCCCGATGATGGAGGCCCACATTGAGCAGGCAGAGTCTTACCAAGGCCCACGCCAAGATCACCGAGTTGTCCTGGGAACCGACGTTCGCGACCCCGGCGACCCGGTTCGGCACCGACTACACCTTCGAGAAGGCGCCGAAGAAGGATCCGCTGAAGCAGATCATGCGGTCCTACTTCCCGATGGAGGAGGAGAAGGACAACCGCGTGTACGGCGCCATGGACGGCGCGATCCGCGGCAACATGTTCCGTCAGGTGCAGCAGCGCTGGCTGGAGTGGCAGAAGCTGTTCCTCAGCATCATCCCGTTCCCGGAGATCTCCGCGGCCCGGGCGATGCCGATGGCGATCGACGCCGTACCGAACCCGGAGATCCACAACGGGCTCGCCGTACAGATGATCGACGAGGTCAGGCACTCGACGATCCAGATGAACCTCAAGCGCCTGTACATGAACAACTACATCGACCCGGCCGGTTTCGACATGACCGAGAAGGCGTTCGCGAACAACTACGCGGGCACCATCGGCCGGCAGTTCGGCGAGGGGTTCATCACCGGTGACGCGATCACCGCGGCGAACATCTACCTGACCGTCGTCGCGGAGACCGCCTTCACCAACACGCTGTTCGTGGCGATGCCGGACGAGGCCGCGGCCAACGGCGACTACCTGTTGCCGACGGTCTTCCACTCGGTCCAGTCCGACGAGTCGCGGCACATCAGCAACGGGTACTCGATCCTGCTGATGGCGCTGGCCGACGAGCGCAACCGGCCGCTGCTGGAACGCGACCTGCGCTACGCGTGGTGGAACAACCACTGTGTCGTGGATGCCGCGATCGGCACGTTCATCGAGTACGGCACGAAGGACCGGCGCAAGGACCGGGAGAGCTATGCGGAGATGTGGCGGCGGTGGATCTACGACGACTACTACCGCAGCTACCTGCTGCCGCTGGAGAAGTACGGCCTCACGATTCCGCACGACCTGGTCGAGGAAGCGTGGAACCGGATCACCACCAAGGGCTACGTGCACGAGGTCGCGCGGTTCTTCGCCACCGGCTGGCCGGTGAACTACTGGCGGATCGACGCGATGACCGACAAGGACTTCGAGTGGTTCGAGGAGAAGTACCCCGGCTGGTACTCGAAGTACGGCAAGTGGTGGGAGAACTACAACCGGCTCGCGTACCCCGGCAAGAACAAGCCGATCGCGTTCGAAGAGGTCGGCTACCAGTACCCGCACCGCTGCTGGACCTGCATGGTGCCGGCGCTGATCCGCGAGGACATGGTCACCGAGAAGGTCGACGACCAGTGGCGCACCTACTGCTCGGAGACCTGCTACTGGACCGACGCGGTCGCGTTCCGCGGTGAGTACGACGGCCGGCCGACCCCGAACATGGGCCGCCTGACCGGCTTCCGCGAGTGGGAGACCCTGCACCACAACAAGGACCTGGCCGACATCGTGCAGGACCTCGGGTACGTGCGCGACGACGGCAAGACCCTGATCGGCCAGCCGCACCTCGACCTGGACCCGAAGAAGATGTGGACCCTCGACGACGTCCGCGGCAACACGTTCATGAGCCCGAACGTGCTGCTCAACGAGATGTCCGACGCCGAGCGCGAGGCCCACATCGCGGCCTACAAGGCCAACGGAACCGCCTCCACCCACCCGGCAGCCTGAGGAGGACCCGGTGGCCGACAAGCACCGTATCCAGTTCGAACCGGTCGGCATCGAGATGGAGGTCGGCGAGGAGGAGAAGATCCTCGACGCCGCGTTCCGGCAGGGGATCCATCTGATGCACGGCTGCCGGGAAGGGCAGTGCTCGGCGTGCAAGTCGTACCTGCTCGAGGGTGACATCCAGATGGAGCGCTACTCGACGTTCGCCTGCAACGACGCGGAGGTGGCCGAGGGTTACGTGCTGCTCTGCAAGTCGCACGCGTACAGCGACTGCACGATCGAGCTGCTGAACTACGACGAGGACGAACTGCTCGGCGGCATCCCGATCCGGACCGTCGGCACGCGGGTCGCGGCGATCGAACGGGTCACCCGCGACATCGTGTCGCTGCGGCTCGAACCCGCCGAGCAGTTCGACTTCAGGCCGGGGCAGTACGTCGACATCACGATCCCCGGCACCGACGAACACCGCTCGTTCTCGATGGCCACAACACCCGGGACACCATCGGGTGAGATCGAGTTCCTGATCAAGAAGTACCCCGGCGGCCGGTTCTCCGGCCTGCTCGACGACGGCCTGGCGGTCGGCGACGAACTGTCCATGACCGGCCCGTATGGCTCGTCGACGTTGAAGGACGGGCACGTGTTGCCGGTGGTCTGCGTGGCCGGCGGGGCGGGGATGGCGCCCATCCTGTCGATCCTGCGGCACCTGAAGGAGACCGGCAGTACGCGTCCGGTCCGGTTCTACTACGGCGCGCGGACGGCGGCCGACCTGTTCTACCTGGAGGCGATCAAGGAGCTCGGTGCGGACCTCACCGGCTTCGAGTTCATCGCCTGCCTGTCCGAGTCGGCTCAGGACTCAGAGGGACTCCAGGTGGAGGAGGGCAACGTCACCGAGATCGTCGAACGGCGCGAGCCCGAGCTGCACCGCAGCGAGGTCTACCTGTGCGGCCCGCCGCCGATGGTCGACGCCGCCTTGACGTTGCTGGAGGCAAGCAACGTGCCGAAGGACCAGGTCTTCTACGACAAGTTCACCAGCCCAGCTACCGATGGAGCCTGAGATGACCGAAACCACCCAGACGAAACAGCGCAGTTTTCCGAGCATAGAGTTCACCGACTCCGAGGCCGGCGCGCTGGAGTTCCCGAGCTCGCAGAGCCGGTCGTACAACTACTACAAGCCGGCCAAGCTGCGGGCGACGATGTACGAGGACGTCACGGTCGACGTCCAGCCGGACCCCGATCGGCACCTGAGCCAGGGCTGGATCTACGGCTTCGGCAACGGCCCCGGCGGCTACCCGAAGGAGTGGACCGCCGCGAAGTCCTCGAACTGGCACGCGTTCCTCGACCCGAACGAGGAGTGGAACCAGACGATCTACCGGAACAACTCCGCGGTCGTCCGCCAGGTCGACCTCGGCCTGCAGAACGCCAAGCGGGCCAGGGCGTACGACGCCTGGAACCCGGCGTGGCTGAAGTTCGTCGAGCGGAACCTCGGCGCCTGGATGCACGCGGAGAACGGGCTCGCGCTGCACGTCTTCACCAGCATCCAGCGGTCCGGTCCGACGAACATGATCAACACCGCGGTCGCTGTGAACGCCGCGCACAAGATGCGGTTCGCCCAGGACCTCGCGCTCTTCAACCTGGATCTGTCGGAGGCGCACGTACCGTTCGACGGTTCGGCGCACAAGGAGGTCTGGCAGAGCGCGCCGGAGTGGCAGCCGACGCGTGAGGTGGTCGAGCGGCTGACCGCCGTCGGCGACTGGTGCGAGCTGCTCTTCGCCACCAACATCGTGTTCGAGCAGCTGGTCGGGTCGCTGTTCCGGACCGAGCTGGTGATGCAGATCGCGGCCCGCAACGGTGACTACATCACGCCGACGATCGTCGGCACCGGCGAGCACGACTACGACCGCGACCTCTCGTACAGCCGCAACCTGTTCCGGCTGCTGACCAGGGACGCGGAGTTCGGCGAGACCAACAAGGTGCTGTTCGGCGAGTGGCTCGCGACCTGGGTGCCGCGCTGCCTCGACGCCGCCCACGCGCTGCAGCCGATCTGGTCCCAGCCGGCCGAGAAGTCGGTCACGTTCGCGGACAGCCTGGACGCGGCCAAGCAGAAGTTCCGTTCCGTGCTCGAGGACCTCGGGCTCGACACCCCGAAGGAGCTGGACCAGTGAGCATGCAGTTCGGATCTGAAGCCGAGTTCTCCAACAAGACCGGCGTGACCTTGATGAACACCCCGATCGGCCGTGTCGTCGCCCAGGTGATGGGCGCGAAGGACGGCGTCGAGCTGACGGAGTACCCGTCGATGATCCGCGTCGACGGGACCGGCCTGCTCGACTTCGACTACGCCGAGCTGTCCGACGCGCTCGGGATGGACTTCGACGGGTCGGTGTTCGAGGAGATCTCGTCCACCCACTACGGCCGGATGGTGCACCTGGACGACAAGACCATCCTGTTCGCCAGCCCCGAGGACGCCGCCGAGTACATCGGCTTCGACCTCACCACGAAGTGAGCGCGCATGTACGAGAAGAACGGTGAGAAGTACTACATCTGCGACGCGCACATCGCGTTGTGGGACGCGCGGGCCGAGAACCAGCGCAACATCCACGGCAAGCAGTTCATCGACTGCTTCTACGACTACCACAAGAACCTCAGCCCGGCCGAGGTCGTGTGGGACTACGACACCTACACCTACTACGGCGAGCAGCGGCTGCTGAAGGACCTCTTCGAGGACGGGTACGTCGATCACGCGATCTTCCAGCCCGCGATCCTGAGCGACTTCTACAAGCGCGGGTTCGGCCAGACCGAGGACGCTCTCGCGCTGACGCGGGCGCATCCGGACAAGCTGACCTACAACCACGCGTGGGATCCGCGCCACGAGGAGGCCGGCCTCGAGCAGCTCCGCAAGGACGCCGACCGGATGGGGCTGAAGGGCGTCAAGCTCTACACCGCCGAGTGGAACGGCGACTCCCGCGGGTGGAAGCTCGACAGCTTGTGGTCGCGGCGCTATCTCGAGGAGTGCCTGAAGCTCGGCATCAAGAACATCCACGTCCACAAGGGCCCCACCATCAGACCCCTGGACCGGGACGCCTTCGACGTCGCCGACATCGACCAGGTGGCGACCGACTACACCGAGCTGAACTTCATCGTCGAGCACGTCGGACTTCCCAGGCTCGAGGACTTCTGCTGGATCGCCACCCAGGAGCCCAACGTGTACGGCGGTCTCGCGGTCGCGATGCCGTTCATCCACAGCCGGCCCAGGTACTTCGCGCAGATCATCGGCGAACTGCTCTACTGGATCGGCGAGGACCGGATCCTGTTCTCGTCCGACTACGCGCTCTGGACGCCGAAGTGGCTGGTCGAGCAGTTCGTCGACTTCCAGATCCCGGCGGACCAGACCGAGTACGCGCCGATCACGACGGCCCAGAAGAAGAAGATCCTCGGGCTGAACGCGGCCGCCCTGTACGACCTCGACGTACCCGAGGAACTGCGGCTGCCGGCCGGCGTCGGGGCGACCGAAGAAGCAGTGGCGTCATGATCGCGGTCGCCGCATCGCTGGAGTTGGAGGCCGAGGTCGTGGCGGCGCTGGCGACCGTCATCGATCCCGAGCTGGACCAGCCCATCACCGACCTCGGCTTCGTCCGGTCGATCCGGATCGACGATGCCGGCGTGACCGTGCACCTACGGCTGCCGACCTCGTTCTGCGCACCCAACTTCGCCTACCTGATGGCATCCGACGCAGTCGACGCGCTGCGTCGGGTGCCGGGCGTGGGTGCGGTGAGTGTGCTGCTCGACGATCACCACGACTCGGACAAGATCAACGCCGGCCTGGCCGCGAACGCGGGCTATGTCGGCACCTTCGGCGACGAGGCCGATCAGGACCTCGACGAACTGCGCCGTACTTTCCAGCGCAAGGCGCACACGGCGGCGATGGAGCGGTGTGTGATGGCGCTGCTCCGGTCGACCGGCAAGACCATCGAGGAGTTGCCGGGGCTCACGCTCTGGCACCTGCCCGGCGGTCCGCAGAAAGACGCATTGCTTCGCAGGCGGACAGACATCGGGCTCGGGATCCGGCCCGAGGATCTCGTGCTGGTCGACGACGACGGCGTACCTGTGCCACCGGAGGCTGCGTCGCTGCGGTTGCGGTTCGCGAAGGCCGTCCGGATCTCGGTCGAGGGCAACGCGCACTTCTGCCGCGGCCTGCTCAAGACCCGGTACGACGACGAGCCGCCGACAACCCGGATCACCAATACGAGGAGGAGTCGATGAAGGCCGTCCAGGTCACCGGCTATCACACCAAGCTCCAACTGGCCGATGTTCCCGAGCCGAAGATCACCGGGCCGCTCGACGTGGTCGTGCGGATCGGCGGCGCCGGGGTCTGCCGGACCGACCTGCACATCCTCGAAGGACAGTGGGCCGAGAAGAGCGGCGTGATGCTGCCGTACACGATCGGGCACGAGAACGCCGGCTGGGTGCACGCGATCGGCGACGCCGTCACGAACGTTGCCGTCGGCGACAAAGTGATCCTGCACCCGTTGATCACCTGCGGACTCTGCCGCGCCTGCCGGTCCGGCGACGACGTGCACTGCGAGGCGTCGGCGTTCCCGGGGATCGACACCGACGGCGGGTACGCCGAATACCTGCGGACGACGGCCCGCAGCGTCGTCAAGATCGACGACTCTTTGGAGCCGGCGGACGTCGCCGCCCTCGCGGACGCCGGGCTGACGGCGTACCACGCGGCGGCGAAGGCGGCGCGGACGCTCCGGCCGGGCGCTGTCTGCGTCATCATCGGCGCGGGTGGACTCGGTCACATCGGCATCCAGGTGATGAAGGCGATCTCGGCCGCCACCCTGGTCGTCGTCGACCGCAACCAGGCCGCGGTCGACCTGGCCGTCGAGATCGGCGCCGACCACGGAATCGTTGCCGACGGCACGCACGTGGAGCAGGTCCGGGCGCTGACCGGACGGCACGGCGCGGAAGCGGTGATCGACTTCGTCGGCGAGGGCGGCGCCACCTCGGACGGGATCGAGATGCTGCGCCGGGCCGGCAACTACTACGTCGTCGGGTACGGCGAGAACCTCGACGTACCGACCATCGACGTGATCTCCACCGAGATCAACTTCATCGGCAACCTGGTCGGGTCGTACAACGACCTGCAGGACCTGATGGAGCTCGCCGCGCAGGGCAAGGTCGCGCTGCACACCACGAAGTACCCGCTGGAGGAGTTCCAGCAGGCCCTCGACGACCTCGACCGCGGTCTCGTCCGCGGCCGGGCGATCCTCATTCCCTAGCGATCCCAGCAGGAGGCAGACCATGGCGAAGGAACTGCGGTTCAACACCGACGCCCGGCGGTTGCTCGAGTCCGGCGTGAACGCGCTGGCCGACGCGATCAAGGTGACGCTCGGGCCCAAGGGCCGCAACGCGGTGCTGGAGAAGCTGACCGGCCCGCCGACGATCACCAACGACGGCGTCACGATCGCCCGCGAGATCCAGCTGCGCGAACCCTTCGCGAACATGGGCGCGCAGCTGGTCAAGGAAGTCGCGATGAAGACCAACGGCGTGGTCGGCGACGGCACCACCACGGCCACCGTGCTGGCCCAGGCGATGGTCCGCGAAGGCCTGCGCGAGGTCGATGCGGGCGCCAACCCGATGCGGGTACGCCGTGGCATCGAGCGGACCGTGCCGGTGGTGGTCGAGGCACTGCGCGGCCGGGCCGTCGAGGTTCACGGCCGCGAGCAACTGCAGCACATCGCGACCTTGGCGGCCAGCGACGACGAGATCATCGGCGAGGTGATCGCGAACGCGGTCGACTGGGTCGGCCGCAACGGTGTCGTCACCACCGAGGAGTCCGACACGCTCGGGATGTCGGTGGAGGTTGTCGACGGCATCGAGTTCGACCACGGGTACGTGTCGGCGTACATGGTCACCGACCGGGAGCAGATGGAGACCGTCTACGACCGCCCGCTGATCCTGCTGACCAACAAGAAGATCACGCAGGTGCAGGAGATCATGCCGACCCTCGAGGTGGCGCAGCGTGCGGACCGTCCGCTCGTCGTGCTCGCCGAGGAGGTCGACGGGCCGGCGCTGCAACTGCTTGTCGGCGGCAACATGCACAACACGATGCGGTCGGTCGTCGTGCGGGCGCCCGGGTTCGGCCACCGGCGGATCGCCGAGCTGGAGGATCTCGCGACCGCGCTCGGTGGTTCGGTGATCGCCAAGGACACCGGGCTCGACCTCACCGACGTGACCCGCGAGCACCTCGGCTCGTGCGACCGGATCACGATCACCGAGGACACCACCACGATCGTCGGTGGGCACGGGGACGCGTCGCTGGTGGAGGCGCGGATCTCCCAGCTGGAGAAGCAGTTCGAGCGGGCCAAGATCGACGCCGACCAGGACAGCCTGCAGTTGCGGATGGCGCGGCTGGCGGGCAAGGTCGCGGTGATCCGGGTCGGCGGCGCGACGAGCGTCGAGCTGAAGGAACGGATGCTCCGCGTCGAGGACTCGCTCGCCGCGACCCGGGCTGCGCTAGAGGAAGGCATCGTGGCCGGCGGCGGGACGGTCCTCGTGCAGGCCCAGGCTGCGCTATCGGAGCTGGAGCTGTCCGGTGACGAGGCGATCGGACGCGAGGTCGTACGCCGCGTGCTGCCGGAGCCGCTGCGCTGGATCGCGATCAACGCCGGGTACGACGGCGACGAGGTCGTGGCACAGGTCGCTTCGTTGCCCGCGGGGCACGGTTTCAACGCGCTCACCGGTCAGTACGGCGATCTCGTCGAGGACGCCGTGATCGATCCGTTGAAGGTCACGCGTGCGGCGCTGGAGAGCGCGGCCTCGATCGCCGCGCTGATCCTCACCACCGAGACCGCGGTCGTCGAGGAGATCATCGGCAACCCCGGCGCGATCATGGCGCCCGGCTTCGGCGATCTGGCCGAGGGCATGGTCCGTCCGTCGAACATCTATTGAGGGGGCGGCCATGAACCGACGGCACCAACTCCTGGAGACCTTCCTGCACCGGGTTCTCGGCGTACCCCTGGACGAGGTGCACGAGGAGGCGCTCCTGCTCGAGCACGGGTTGAGTGACCGGCTCGAGGAGCTGATCGACGCGGCGCTCGGGTATCCGAGGCGGGATCCGTTCGGGGAGCCGATCCAGCCGAAGGTGCGGGCGTGATCGAGCCGACCCCGCCACAGCTCGCCACCGCGGCCAGGACCTTCGGCCTGTTGCTGGCGCCGGTCCGGCTGCACCTGGTCGCGTTGGCGAGTGGTGGTGAGTACGACG
This sequence comes from Kribbella pratensis, assembly GCF_004365355.1. Classification (GTDB taxonomy): domain Bacteria; phylum Actinomycetota; class Actinomycetes; order Propionibacteriales; family Kribbellaceae; genus Kribbella. The sequence goes on from NZ_SODP01000005.1 coordinate 522,216, forward strand.
TCGGCACGCTGGCGGCCAGGGTGGGTGTCAGCGTGCCGACGGCGAGCCAGCACTTGGCCAAGCTCCGCCTGGCCGGGCTGGTCAGCGCACGACGCGAGGGTCGGCGGCAGTTCTACACCGTCGACGACCCCCACGTCGTGGCCCTCGTCGAGCAGATCTTCGAGCACGTCGCGCCAGACGGCACCCTCGCACCAGACCCGCCCCGACGAGCTCCGTTCTGGCGAGCACCCTTCGCCGGCAATGGCTGACCCCGCTGGTTTCGGAGGTTTTCCCTTGCCCGTGCCGGAGCGGGATGGATCACTTCCGCCGTAGGCATGCCGGACGTATCGTCTCGGCGGCGCTGTGCGTTGATCCAGGGCTACGGGAGTGCTGAAGGTTCGACAGCACCCCGTCGAAGACGGGTCGGAGAGTCACATGAGGATGTCGCTGACAAGACGCGGTCGGAAGATTCTCGCGGGCGGCCTCGGCGTCGCCCTGGTTGCCGTCGCAGTCGGCGGCTACGCGGGCCGGTACGAGCTGAAGGAGGAGTGGCTCAAACACCAGTGGTCCGGGCGGCACTACAACGCGGCCGTGATGGAGAAGGCGCTGATGATCGCGGGCGGCAATCCGTCCGAGATGCAAAGCGAGTCCAAGGAAGCGTTCACCATCGCTGACGAGTTCGAGCAGGCACGCACTGCGCCGGGCGGCATCGTGGCGCCGGGTGCCTACTCGGCGGCGTTCGCGCAGCTGACCGCGATGCAGCACACCGCGGGCACCTGGCATGACGTGACCAGGGTGCCGTACAACGCGGACGACCCCAGGTACCGCGACTGGTACTCCAACTCCAGTGGCGGCGCGGGCCACGTCACCGGCCGGATCACCGGCCTGGCCGCGGACACCGCCGACCACGTGTATGCCGCCGGTGCCAACGGAGGCGTCTGGCGGTCGACCACCGGTGGCGGCAACTGGACACCGCTGAGCGACTCGCTGCCTTCCCTGAGCGGCGGCGACCTCCAGTTGGCCGGCGACGGATCGCTTTGGTACGCGACCGGCGAGGCCAACACGGGCGGTACGTCGTACGTCGGCTCCGGCGTGTACCGGCTTGCGAACCCGGTCACCGGGACGTTCTCGCCGGCCGACCGGGTCGGTGGCAAGGAGCTGGAGTCGACCACTGTCGGCCGGCTGCGCTGGGGCGGCGGGCAGGTGTTCGCTGCGACCAATCGCGGCATCTGGTACCACGACGCGTCGACCACCGCCGGCGCCTGGAAGGTCGCGTTCTACCCGAACCCGGACTTCATGCCCGAGATCAAGGACGACGCCGGTCACGTGCTGGTCCCGGCCGGAAGCCGGACCGGTGGGGCGACCGACGCGGCGTACAAGAACATCGTCAATGACATCGCGATCGACCCGAAGAACCCCAAGCACGTGATCGCCGCGATCGGGTGGCGTTCGGGCGACACCTACAACGGGTTCTACGAGACCTCCGACTACACGGCGGGCCCGTCGAGCTGGAAGCGGCTGGACGTGGTGCTCGGCGGTATCAAGAACAGCACCGACGTCGGCTACACCACCTTCGCCTTCAGCAAGACCGGCGACCGGTTGTACGCCCTGGTCCAGCAGCCGAGCAAGATCAACGGCAGCACCAGCCTGGCCGGCATCTTCGTCTCGAAGACCGGCAGCCCGTCCGGGCCGTGGAACAAGATCGCCGACCCGCAGATCCTGCACAACAGCGGCTCCGCGCTGGACCGCAAGGGATACGCGGTCGGCGTCCAGGCCTGGTACAACCAGTTCCTCACGGTCGACCCGGCCAATGCCGACCACGTCTGGGCCGGCTTGGAGGAGGTGTTCGAGACGACCGACGCCGGCTCCCACTGGGCCACGGTCGCGCCGTACTGGAACTTCGGCTTCGCGTGCTGGAACATCGACGACGCCAAGAACACCTGCCCGATGGCACCACACTCCGACCAGCATTCGGTCGCGGTCGGTACGTCGGGCGGCAAGCCGGTGGTGTTCATCGGCAACGACGGCGGCATCTACAAGCGCCCGGTGAACGGACAGGTCAATGCCAACAAGAACGGGACCGATTGGCAGTCGCTGACCACCGACGGCACGATGGACGCGCTGCAGTACTACTCCGTGTCGGTCGGCAAGGACAGCAAGAACGGCGGCGTCGTGGTCTCCGGCGGCCTCCAGGACAACGGCGTGTCGAACCTGTTCGGGGTCAAGCCGGACGGATCCAACACTGACACCGGGATGGGCTCCAACTTCGGTGGTGACGGCGGCGACGGTGTGGCCGACCCACAGAACGGCTGCAACCAACTGCAGGAGTACGTCGCGCTGGCCGTGAAGATCACCAATACCTGCGCGTTGAACAAGGGAGCGCTCAGCGAAGCCGACGCGAGTTCGTGGAGTCTCGACCCGGGCGATCCGGGTGCGCGCTTCATCGCGCCGATCGGGATCGACTCGGCCGACTCGAACGGGTTCATCGCCGGCGGCCAGTACGTGTACACCTCCACCAAGGGCTGGGGGATGCGGAGCGCCTCGGAGTGGACCAAGGCGTTCGACCTCGGTGCGGGTCACTCCGCCACCGCGGTCGCGATGCGCGGCGGCGTGGGCTGGGCGAGCTGGTGCGGCCCGTGCAACAACACCGGATTCGCCCGCGGCCTGGCCACCAACGCGGGTGGGTCGTGGCACCAGGTCACGTTGCCGGCCGAGTTCCCCAACCGGTATCTGGCCGGCGTCGGCATCGACCCGGCGAACGGTCAGCATGCGTACGTCGCAGTGAACGGGTTCTCCCGCCGGTTCACCGAGGGCCCGGGCGCGGGTGTCGGCCACGTCTACGAGACCAAGGACGGCGGCGCCACCTGGGCGGACATCTCGGCGAACCTGCCCGACATCCCAGCCAGTGCGGTGAAGCAGCTGGCCAACGGTGCGCTCGTGGTCGGCTCCGACCTCGCGACGTTCTATCGCGCACCTGGCACCACCACGTGGCAGGTGCTCGGCAGTGGTCTGCCGACGACAACGGTGATGGACATCGAGTCCGGTCCGGACGGAAACATCTACGCGGCCACTCATGGTCGCGGGATCTGGAGCATCAGGCCACCGGCCTGAGCGCGCCGCGAGGACGGCTCACCCCACGGAGGGTGGGCCGTCCTCGGCCGTTCCTGCGCCACCCGCGGCGCGTTTCTTCCAGTGGGCCGCTCAGGCCGGCCGGACCGTCCCGCAGCAGCCGCCGGCTGCGAGGGCCTGCGCCGCGGGTGGCGCCTTGACGGCTGCCTCTACGTCGGCCAGCATCCGCTCGCGTTGGGCGGGGGAGATGACCCGGCCGCGGGTGACCACGGTGTGGATCTTGCGGCTGTTGCGGATGTCGGTCAGTGGGTCGGCGTCCAGCACCACGAGGTCGGCGATCTTCCGCGGTTCGACCGAGCCCAGGTCTCGTGACAGTCCCAGGAACTTGGCCGGTTCGACGGTCGCGGCGTACAGCGCCTGGCGCGGCGTGGCTCCGGCACCCACCAGGTGCTCGAGCTCGTCGTGCAGTGCGAAGCCCGGCACGGAGTACGGCGTACCCGTGTCGGTGCCGGCCAGGATCGGTACGTCGTGCGCGAAGAGTTCCCGGACGAACCGCTGCCGCCACGCCCACATCTGCTTCTGGTGGGAGATCTCCTCGGCGGTCCGGTTGGCGGCGTACAGGTTCTGGATGACGTAGTCGTAGGTGCCGATCGAGTCCTCGCTCAGGTACTTCTTGAGGTTGGGATCGAGTTGCGTGTAGTCGATCTGGTCGAGCACGTTGTGCATGGTCAGCGTCGGCGTGACCCGGGTGCGGTTGCGCCGCAGCGTGCCGAACACGTCGGCGGCGCGGGCTGGGCTGTAGGTGTTCGCGGCGATCCACTCGATCGCGTGCATCTGACGGAACCAGGAGTTGTAGTCGCCGGTCTCCACGCTGATCGCCCGTACCATCCGCCGTACCTCGGCCTCCCGCGTGGAGACGTTCAGGCCGAGCGAGTGGATGTGCTCGATGCTGCGCTGGCCGAGGTTGCTGACCTCCTTCGAGGTGAGCTCGTCCGGCCCGTGGCCGTGCACGGTCAGCCCCTGCTTGCGGGCCTCGTCGATGACTGCGGCGTACGACTCCTTGTTCAGGCGTGAGTACACCTTGATGAAGTCGGCGCCGCCGGCCTTGCTCTGCTGTACGGCGGCGCGGGCCTCGGCGGCGTCACCGACGACCAGGACGTGGAGCAGGTTCGGATCCCAGAGTGTCGGGTCGCCGTCGATGATCGGGCTGGCCACGACCATCCGCGGTCCGAGCAGCGTCCCGGCCTCGATCCGGTCCCGCCAGTCGTAGACGATCGGATCCGGAGCGGCCATCTCACGGACCAAGGTCAGACCGTTCGCGAGGTACAACGGCGGTGAGACGTGCTCGTCACCGAGGCTGTGGACGTGCATGTCGGCGAGCCCGGGGATCACATACTTGCCGCTGAGGTCGATCTCGACGGCGCCCCGAGGCACCGGGATCCGGCCGACCCCGACGATGCGCTCGCCGCTGATCAGGACGGTCTGGTTGCGATCGCGACGACCGGTGGCGACATCGATGACGGTGACGTTGGTGAGCGCGGTGATCTTCGGCGGCTTCACCAGCGCGGAGGCCGTGCTGGTGGTGAAGGTCCCACCAGCGAGGACGGCGGCCCCGACGGCTCCGGCGGCGGTGTGAGCGAGGAACTGACGGCGAGAACTGTTCATACCCCTCACTATTGTCTGCGCGCTCCCGGTGGTCAGGGGTCGCAAGCCGCCGGTCCCCGGTAGGTTTTTGTCCACCCCGGCACGTACTCTTGGTGGCTGTTATGCGTACTTACGAGGTCCGCACTTACGGGTGCCAGATGAATGTCCACGACTCCGAGCGGCTGCGCGGGCTGCTGGAGGATGCGGGCTATGTCCGCGCGCCCGAGGGCGACGAGGCCGACGTGGTCGTCTTCAACACCTGCGCGGTGCGGGAGAACGCCGACAACAAGCTGTACGGGAATCTCGGTCACCTGGCGCCGGTGAAGGCCCGTAAGCCCGGGATGCAGATCGCCGTCGGCGGGTGCCTGGCGCAGAAGGACAAGGCGTCGATCACCAAGAAGGCCCCGTGGGTCGACGTCGTGTTCGGCACCCACAACATCGGCTCGCTGCCGGTGCTGCTGGAGCGGGCGCGGGTCGCCGAGGAGTCCCAGGTCGAGATCCTGGAGTCGCTCGACGTCTTCCCGTCGACCTTGCCGACGCGGCGCGAATCGGCGTACTCCGCCTGGGTCTCGGTCAGCGTGGGCTGCAACAACACCTGCACGTTCTGCATCGTCCCGTCGCTGCGCGGCCGCGAGAAGGACCGCCGCCCCGGTGACGTGCTCGCCGAGGTCGAGGCGCTGGTCGCCGAGGGCGTGCTCGAGGTGACGCTGCTCGGGCAGAACGTGAACTCGTACGGCGTGGAGTTCGGCGACCGGTTCGCGTTCGGCAAACTGCTGCGTGCCTGTGGGGAGATCGACGGGCTGGAGCGCGTGCGGTTCACGTCGCCGCACCCGCGGGACTTCACCGCGGACGTGATCGAGGCGATGGCCGAGACGCCGAACGTGATGCCCTCGCTACACATGCCGCTGCAGTCGGGTTCGGACACCGTGCTGAAGGCGATGCGGCGTTCTTATCGCCGGGACCGGTACTTGAAGATCATCGAAGACGTGCGGGCCGCGATGCCGGATGCGGCGATCACGACCGACATCATCGTCGGGTTCCCGGGGGAGACCGAAGAGGACTTCCAGGGCACGCTCGACGTGGTCCGGCAGGCCCGGTTCGCGGGTGCGTTCACCTTCCAGTACTCGAAGCGTCCCGGGACGCCGGCCGAGTCGATGGAGGATCAGGTCCCGCGCGACGTCGTCCAGGATCGATACGAGCGGCTCGTCGCGCTGCAGGACGAAATGGCTTGGGACGAGAACAAGAAGATGGTCGGCCGGACCGTCGAGGTGCTCGTCGCCGAGGGGGAGGGGCGCAAGGACGCCACCACTCACCGGCTCAGCGGTCGCGCCCGCGACAACCGACTCGTCCACTTCGCGTTGCCGACCGAGGTCGAGACGCCCCGACCGGGCGATGTGGTCACGGTCGAGGTCACGTACGCCGCGCCCCATCACCTGAACGCGGACGTGTTCGGCGCCGTACGCCGCACTCGCGCCGGCGACGCCTGGGAGCGAGCACAGGATGCCCCGGCCGGCTCGGCTGCTGCGCCCGGCGTGATGCTCGGCATGCCGACCGTCGGCGCCAAGCTCTTGGAGCCTGCGACGAACGGCTGCCAGGTCGGATGACGCAAACCCCCGCCCCGCAGGACCCATCGGTCCCCACCCTTTCCTCGCTCCTTCCGGCTGGCGCCGAGCCGTTCGCGTTCGGCCGGGACGCGGATGTGTACCACGTAGACGACCAATGGGTGCTGCGGCGCTACCGCGACGGGCACCCGGTTCGCGATGAAGCCGACTTCATGCGGCACGTCGCGAAGTACGGGTACCCGGTCCCCGCCGTCCGCGAGATCGAGGGCGCGGACATGATCGTCCAGCGCCTCGACGGTCTGACGCTCGGCGACGCGGCGATCGCCGGCGACCTCAGCGCGACCGAGATCGGGACGATCCACGCCGACCTCCACCGCCGGTTGCAGGCAATCCCGGTCCCGAGCGGTACGCCGGGCCTCGTCGTCGTCCACGGCGACCTGCACCCGCTCAACGTGATGGCCACCGCCGCCGGCCCGGTCGTCATCGACTGGCGCAACGCCCGCGAGGGGCTCGCCGAGTTCGACGTGGCACTGACCGCCATCATCTTCGCCCAGGTCGTCTTCGACCCGGCATACGCCGAACTCGCCGACCTCCTCCGCGAGGCCCTGGGCGTCTACCTAGCCGCCTCCATCGACCCCACCCCCGGCCTACCCGGCGCTTTGGAATACCGCAGCAACAACCCGACCCTCACCCCCGAGGAGCTCGCCCTCCTCCCCGCCCAGGAAAAGCTGATCCGGTCGTATCTGCGCTAACGACAGGAGGTAGTCGCCTCCGAGGCGCCGCGGCAGCCTGGTGCACGCTGACCGATCGTTGCCCGGGGCACTACCTCCTGTCGTTAGACGTCAGGCGTTGAGGAATTGGGATGGTTTGAGGGCTCGGGTGACGATGCGGAGTTCGCCGATGTTGCCGGCGAAGCCCTGGTCGACGGTGTTGGCGTAGTGGCCGGCGGCGATCAGCCACGGCTTGCCGGCGGTTGCGAGGCCGTTGGACGGGGTCGCAGGGTTGCGCAGCAGCTCCGAGGAGTCGACGTACACGATGCTGTGGCGGCCGTCGTTCACGATCGCCAGGTGGAACCAGCGCCCGGCCACCTGCTCGTGACCCCAGTTCGTGAACGTGTCGTTCTTGTCGAACGGGTACACCGCCCACTGCACCTGCCGCCCGCCCGAGAACCCGAGCTTCGCCGCCGGCTCATCCGGGTCGCTGCCCGTCTTGCCCGCGTCGCGTCCGGTGCCGAGCCGGGTGAACAGTCCCTCCCACGAGTGATCCTGCCCGTCGTCGGCCAGCTTCACGAACGCCTCGATCGTGTACCCGCCCTTGAACGTCATCGCGTTGAGCGGCGCGTCGTCGACGGTCTGCAGGTACCCGCCGCGGGCAGGGTTCTTGTTGCCCGGGAACAGCCAGCTCGCGTGGCCGGGCTGATCCGGGTGGAACTCGCTGCTCGCGGTTGGTACGTCGCTCGACAGCTGCTTGCGGACGAGGTGGTTGCCCTTACCTGACTGGTCGATCACCTGATCCGTGACCGGTCCGTCGAAGCGCCAGTACGCCGCCGTACCGGGAATCAGCAGCTGCGACGCCGGCCGCGCCGGCCGGACCGGAACCGGTGCGAATCTGGCGAACCGTTGCTCGAAGTCGATCGGGATGCTGAAGCGGTTGACGTCATCGGTCAGCTCGATCTCGAGCTCTTCGAGTTCGTTGCGCTTGGCCGGGTCCTGGCCCATGATCCACGGCGAGATCGTCTCGACGTCGATCGTGTTCCGGGCCAGGTCGAAGTGGTACAGCCGCACCATGCCCGATCCGCCGTAGAACCGGTCCTGGTAGTTGGTGATGTGCAGGTGCACGTCGTTGCCCGCCGCGTTCTTCCGCGTGACCCGGCCGGGCGGCCAGTAGTGCCCGTTCATCGTGATGAAGATCTGGTCGTTGCCGTCGATCAGCTGGTCCCAGACACGGTTGCCCTGGTCGCTGAAGTAGGCCGTCGGATCGCCCGCGTCGGCGTACACGATCTCGTGCGTGGTCAGGATGACCGGCAGCTTCGGGTGCTTGGCGATCACGTCGCGGGCCCATGCAAAGCTCGCGTCGGACGGGCGCCAGTCCATTGCCAGCAGCAACCATTGCCGCCCGCCCGCGCGGAACACGTGGTACGAGTTGTACCCGTTCGCCGTCGATCCGCCGTACGTCGGCATCCAGCGGAACCGCCGCGGGCTGAACGTGTCGAGGTACGGCGACGGGCCGCGGGTGTCGTCCTTCGACCCGTCGATGTCGTGGTTGCCGGCCAGCACGGAGTACGGGAAGCGGGCGCGGTCGAGGATCTTGAAGACCGGGTCGGCCTGCGCGAACTCCATCGCCAGCGCGTTCTCGGTGACGTCACCGAGGTGCGCCATGAACACGATGTTCTCGTCGGTGCGATTGTCGATCAGCCAGTTGAACGTTGCCGTGAGCGGCGCGGGGTCCCCCCGGTCCTGGTCGAACTGGTACTGCGTGTCCGGCACGATCGCGAGCGTGAACCGTGGGTGCTCGGTGTCGGTCCGCCCGGCCGTCCTGCCGCCGCTCACCGCAGTTGCGCTCGCGCCCGTCGCGTCAGCAATGGTCGCTGCGGCGTTGCCCGTGCTCAGGGCGCCTGAGGTGAAGACCGCACCCGCGCCGAGCGCGCCCGCCTGCAACAGCTTCCGCCGGCTCGTCCCGTCGTACCGCTCGTTCATCGCCCCACGCTCCCAAGCTCGCTGACACCGCAGCGAACACTAGAGCCCGGGGCGTCCAGGAACGGTGAACTCAGGCGAAACCCTGGGCGATCACCGCAGGAAGCCCACGCCCGTCGGCCACCGCAGCCAGCACGCGCGCCTCGTGCGGCACCAGCGGCTCAGGCAACTTGTCCAGCGAGTACCACTCCAGCCCCGCGGCCTTCTCCGGCTCCATCAACCGCGGCTCGCCCGTCCACTTCGACGCCATGAAGAAGAAGTCCACCCGCTCATCGATCGGATCCCCGTTCCCACCCGTCCGATGCATCGCCGTCACCGGCACCAGATCCGCCGGATCGACGTCCAGCCCCACCTCTTCCTTCAACTCCCGCACCGCCGCCGCGATCGCCGACTCACCCTGCTCCACATGCCCCGCCGGCACCGCCCAATACCCATCCATGTAGCCGGTATTGGCCCGCAGCAACAACAACACCTCGTCCCCTCGCCGCACCACCACATACGCCGCCGGCACCACCCGAAACCGATCCATGCAAGCACCCTAAACACCCCTACCGACACGGGGCCTGAAGGTCAGCCGGCTGTGACGGTTTTACTCATCACGCAGTGGTTCTTGCCCTTGGGGCGCAGGTAGGTGAAGCCGGCGTGTTCGAAGAGGGAGCGGGTGCCGTTGTAGAGGAAGGAGGCGGTGATCTTCTTGCCGTCGGTGTCCTGGGGGTAGGCCTCGACGACTCCGCCGCCGGCCTGGGCGATGAGGTCGAGGGCGCCGCGGAGGGCGACGGCTGAGACGCCTTGGCGGCGGTAGTTGCGGTCGGTGAAGAAGCAGGTGAGGCGGTAGTCCGGCGGGCGGTCCATGCCGGCCTCGTACTCCTTGCGGTGGTTGATGTTCGGCAGTTCGACCGGCGGGCCGTACTCGAGCCAACACACCGCGAGCTCACCGTCGAACACGAGCGCCGCATGCGCACGCCCCTCCATCACGAGCCGATGCTTGAGCTCGCGGTTGCTGTCGGCCTCGAACGTCTTCTCTTCGTGCATGGTGTGGAAGTACGTGCACCAGCACCCACCCCACACCCCGTTATGGCGTTCCGCCAACGCCGCGAACGCATCCCATGTCTCGGGCCCGAGCGCCCGGACCGTCAACTGCTCGACGTCCACCTTGACCATGACCTGAGCGTACGACCCTATCCGGACGATCTACGTCCGGAAGTCAGATCACATACGTCGCGCCGGGTACGGCGTGCTCGACCGGACCCTCGAACCGGGTCGCCGCCCGCGCCGCTGCCTCCGCGGGAGCGATCGACCGGCCTACGTGCGTGACGATCAGACGGCCGGCTCCCGCCGCGGTCTCGCCTGCTTGTTCGGGCGTGTGGTGTCCGTCTTCGGTGCCGTCCGCCTCACACAGCAGTACGTCGCACCCGTCCGCCAGCTCGCTGAGTGCGGTGCACGGCGCGCTGTCGCCGGAGTACACGAGCGATCGCCCCGCACTCTCCATGCGTACGGCGAACGCCGGCATCCCGTGCTCGACGGCACGCGTAGTGAGCTGGACCGCGCCGATCGTTGCCTCGTGCCCGTCGTACAACTCGGTGATCGCGAAAGCGGACTCGATCGGACTACGCGTCGGGCCGTTGGTGAGAAAGCCGGCCAGCCGGTCCGCGATCCCTGGCGGGCCGTAGAGGGGAATCGGCGCGCGCAAGGTGATGTCGGCGTACAGCGCTCCGTAGTACGCCGTCAGCAGGTCGGCACTGTGATCGGCATGGAGATGCGAAATCCAGATCGCGTCCAGCTCGTCGAGTCGCGCGTGACGCTGAAGGGGGCCGAGCGTCCCCGTGCCCGCATCCATCCAGATCCGCGTCCGGCCCGCGGTCACCAGGTACCCGGAGCACGGGTTCCCCACCGCCGGGTACGGCGTCGCACAGCCGAGCACCGTCAACACCAGAGAGCCCATCCGAGGATCCTAAGCAGCCAGCAGGGCCGGAACGATCGAGCGGTAGGCATGGCGAAGGGCCGCAAGCTGGGTGCTTGCGGCCCTTACGGGGGGATCAGGCGGACTGGTTCGGCTTGTCCGGGATGTCGTCGTTCTGGCCGTCCAGGTTGTCCAACCCGTCCTTGGCCTTCTCGACGCCGGTGTCGATCTTGTCGCCGTACTTGCCGCCCGTCTTCTCGTCGACGAAGTCACCGGCCTTGTCCAGACCTTCACCGACCTTGTCGCCGTGCTCGTTGACCAGGTCAGTGGCCTTGTCCTTCAGGTCCTCGGCCTTGCCCTTGAACTTGTCGAAGATGCCCATCTCGGGGGCTCCCATTCCTGCGTAGTTGAGTGCTTACAGACAGCTAGCGGTGATCTTCGCACCTGCAACACCCGAACTGTGGGACCTCCGCGAGCGCCATGCTGACGCGCGTCGGACGGCTCAGACGCCGTCGCCCGACGGCTCCGACTCTACGTCGCCGCCGCTGTCTTCACTCTCGTCACCGGTGGATTCGACATCGCCACCGCTGAACTCGACGTCGCCGCCGCTCTTCTGCGCCTCGACATCGCCGCCGCTGCGCTTCGCGGCCGCCAGGTCGTCGACTTCTTCCCCCAGGCCGAGCGCGTCCTTGGCCGCGTCCGACTCTTCCTCGAACCCATTCGTCACGTGCGTTCCTCCCGTAGAAATGTTTCCAGCTCCAGGTGTTCTTACCGAACACGCAGGGTCATCCACAAGACCGGTCTGCACCTCTTGGCGAACTCTTGGAGTGACGGCCGGGGCGGTGGGGCGGCGAAGGCACCAGCACTGCGAGACTGGACCGATGTCCGATCCACTCGTCGTCGCGGTCGTCGGCCCCACCGCGGCCGGGAAGTCCGACCTGGCCGTCGCGCTGTCCAAGCACCTGGACGGCGAGGTGGTGAACGCGGACGCCATGCAGGTGTACCGCGGCATGGACATCGGTACGGCGAAGATCAGTCCGACGGAACGCGCCGGCGTACCGCACCATCTGCTCGACATCCTCGACGTCACCGAGACCGCGACCGTGGCCGAGTTCCAGCAACTGGCCCGCACGGCCATCGACGATTGCATCGACCGGCAGCGCACCCCGGTCCTCGCCGGCGGATCCGCGCTCTACGTCCGCGCGATCCTCGACGACTTCGTCTTCCCCGGCACCGACCCCGTCGTCCGCGCCCGGCTCGAGGCCGAGCTCGAAGCGCACGGCTCCGGCGCGCTGCACAGCAGGCTCCGGGCGGTCGACCCGAAGGCCGCCGAGCAGATCCTGCCGAGCAACGGCCGGCGGATCGTCCGCGCGCTCGAGGTCGTCGAGATCACCGGCGGCCCGTACGTCGCCACCCTGCCCGAACACCGCTACGTGTATCCGGGCGCCGTCCAGCTCGGTCTCGACGTACCGCGGCCCGAACTGGACGCACGGATCGACCTGCGGGTGGACCGGATGTTCGACGCGGGGTTCGTCGCCGAGGTGCGAGGACTGCTGGACAAGGGTTTGATTGAGGGGAAGACAGCCAACCGCGCACTCGGGTACTCGCAGGTGATCGCGTTGCTGAACGGTGAGATCGACGAGACGCAGGCCCGGGAGCGGACCGCCCAGGCCACGCGCCGGTTCGCGCGCCGGCAGGACTCGTGGTTCCGTAAGGACCAACGCATCACTTGGCTCCCGTACGACGCCCCCGACCTGGTGGAGAAGGCAATTCAAGTGTTAGCCCAAGGCAACCGCAGGGGGACCGGCGGCGTAGTCGGGGTGGAATCGAATGCGAGGGGGTGACCGTGAGGCCGAGTTCCGTGAGTACCTGCTCGCGGACCGCACGAGGCTGATGAGGACGGCGTTGCTGCTCACCGCGGGTGACGTGCACACCGCCGAAGATCTGGTCCAGACCGCCTGCACGCGGGTTTACGTGCACTGGCACCGGATCAAGCACGAAGGCGCGGGTCCGTATGCACACCGCATCCTGGTCAACGCCTTCCTGGACGAGCGCCGCCGCGCCGGCCGCCACCCCGAGGTGGTGACCGCGGAGACGCTCGAGCCGCGCCTGACCGACGTACCTGATCAGACCGACACCCTCGCCATCCGGGACGCGTTGCTGGATCTCGCGCCGCGGCAGCGGGCGGTGCTGGTACTGCGGTACTTCCAGGATCTCGATGTCGCGACCTGTGCACGGATCCTGGAGTGCACCGAGGGCACGGTGAAGAGCCAGACGGCGAAGGCGCTGAAGCGGTTGAAGGACCTGATGTCGGAAGAGACGGATCGTACGACGGGGAGTGGCTGAAACACCGATGGACGACGTGAAGAGGCTGTTGGAGGGCTTCGCGGACCGCGCGGCCGAGGCGCTGCCGGATGCTGACATCGAAGCCGATGTCACTCGCGGCCGCCGCGCGCTGCGCCGGGTCAAGCGCCGGCGTCGCGTCGCCGGTGTGCTGTGCGTCGCCGCCGTGTCGGCCCTCGCGCTCGCGATCGGCAACCAGGTGAAGTGGTGGGGGAACAGCAGCGAGGTCGCCGGCGGCACGAGCGAGCCGGAAAAGACGGCCGCGCCCCGCAGGACCGCGCCCGCGGCCAAGCCGTCGAGTGGCGAGACGATGTCGATGTTCGGAGCGTCCGTCGTCCAGCTGGTCGCCAACAAGCAGCCGTGGAACACGATCGACTGCACGCTGATGCCGAAGGGCTGGACCGCGGAGACCCCGGTCGCCGCCAACCGCGTCGTGCTCTCCCAGCCGAAGACGCGTACTGCGGACTCGGCCGCCAAGGTGGTCCTGCAAGCCGCACCCCAGGCCCGCAGCCTGTCGGCGGTCCGCGTCGCCGACGGCAATGGCAAGACCTTCCACATCGGCACCCTCGACGGTCGCCTGACCGGGCAGGTGAAGCTGACCGACCAGTGGCTGCTGGTCGAGCTCCCGACCGGCACAGTCGAGTGGCCGGACGACGTGCTGCGGCGCTTCATGGACTCGTGCACCGTGAACTAGTACTGGCGCGAAGCCCGTCGGTGGGATAGCAAAGGGGATGTCCCTGTCGCCGACGCCCCGCGGGAGTACTGGTGAAGAAGCTGGTCGCATCGCTGTCTGCAGGTGCCCTTGTTCTGGCTGGTCTGAGTACGAGCGCCGCCGCGAAACCCCTCAGCTCACAGAGTCCGCCGGTGAAGACCCCGACCGCGATCGGCTACGGGGGAGCGGTGTCCTCCGTCGACGCGGACGCGACGGCCGCCGGTCTCGGCGTACTGCGTCGCGGCGGCAACGCGGTCGACGCAGCCGTCGCAACCGCGGCCGCCCTTGGCGTGACCGAGCCGTACTCCGCGGGCATCGGCGGTGGTGGGTACTTCGTCTACTACAGCGCCAAGAACCACAAGGTCTACACGATCGACGGCCGCGAAACCGCGCCCGCGGCGATGCCGTCGGACGCGTTCATCGACCCGGCGACCGGCAAGCCGTACAACTTCACGCCCGAGCTCGTCACGTCCGGGGTGTCCGTCGGTGTCCCCGGCACGCTGGCGACCTGGGACTCGGCCCTGCGTCAGTGGGGTTCGCTCTCGCTGGGCAAGGCGCTGACCCCGGCCGCCGAGCTGGCCGACCGCGGCTTCGTGGTGGACAGCACGTTCAACCTGCAGACGCAGGAGAACAAGGCCCGGTTCTCGGCGATCGTGCCGACCGCCAAGCTGTTCCTGCCCGGCGGTGACGCGCCGAAGGTCGGCACGGTGTTCAGGAACCCGGAGCTCGCCGACACCTACCGGATGCTCGGTAAAGAAGGCCTTTCGACGTTCTACGGCGGCGCTCTCGGCGCGGAGATGACCGCGGTGGTCAAGAACCCGCCGAAGACCGCGACGACCACTCTGCCGGTGATGCCGGGCTACATGACCACCGCCGACCTCAAGAAGTACAAGCCGCTGGACCGCGTCCCGACAAAGGTCCGCTACGACGGCCTGAACGTCTACGGAATGGCTCCGTCCTCGTCCGGCGGCACCACGGTCGGCGAGGCGCTCAACATCCTGCAGCCGAAGCATCTCAAGCAACTGAGCACCCCGGACTACCTGCACAACTACCTCGAGGCATCCGCGCTGGCGTTCGCGGACAGGGCGGCGTACGTCGGTGATCCCGCGTTCGTGGACGTGCCGACGAAGGAGCTCACCTCCCGTGGGTTCGGTGCCGAGCGGTCCTGCCAGATCAACCCGGCCAAGGCAGCTGTGAAGCCGGTGCCGGCTGGATCGCCCGACGGAAAGTACCACCACTGCGCGAAGGGTGCGGCGACGACGCAGCGGCCGGACACCGAGGGCAAGTCGACGACGCATCTGGTCACGGCCGACAAGTGGGGCAACGTCGTCTCGTACACGTTGACCATCGAGCAGACCGGTGGCAGCGGCATCACCGTTCCGGGCCGTGGGTTCATTCTGAACAACGAGCTGACCGACTTCTCCGCGGTCTACGACCCCGCCGACCCGAACCGGATCCAGCCGGGCAAGCGGCCGCGGTCGTCGATCTCGCCGACGATCGTGCTGCGCGGCGACAAGCCGTTGCTCGCGCTCGGTTCGCCGGGCGGCTCGACCATCATCACGACCGTCCTGCAGACGCTGACGAACCGGCTCGACCGTGGCATGACGCTGCCCGAGGCGATTGCGGCACCGCGGGCGTCCCAGCGCAACACCGCGTCCGTGACCGCGGAACAGTCGTTCATCGACAAGTACGGCGCTGCGCTGGCGACGTACGGACACACCTTCACGCCTGCCGGCGCTCCCGGATCCTCGGCGGCCGAGATCGGTGCGCTCGAAGGACTGGAGTTCCTGCCCGGCGGCGCGATCCTCGCCGCCGCGGAACCCACGCGGCGCGGCGGCGGTTCTGCCGGGGTCGTATGGCCTAGATAGTGCCTAGAGAGTGCCGAGATAGTGCCTAGATTGTGCTGAGGATCGCGGCGACCAGGGCGACTCGTTCGCCCAGGCTCGCCGCGATCACCTGCTCGTGGACGGCGTGGGCGCCCTTGCCTACCGGCCCCAGGCCGTCCAGGGTCGGAACGCCCAGCCACCCGGTCAGATTGGTGTCGGCCGCGCCGGACGCGGCCGCACCACCGATCTCCTGACCAACAGATCGCCCGGCCTCGATCACCTTTGCCAGTAGCTTGTCGGTGGCGGGCGACGGCTGCCAGGCCGGGCGATTCGACATCACCCGGACGTTCAGTTGAGCCTCTGCGCGCACCGGCTGCAGTTCGGCAACTGCCTTGAGCACGGCCTGTTCTGTCGACGGATCGACAAAGCGGAACCCGATGTCGGCCGAGGCAAATCCCGGCACGACGTTTGTCCGCCCGCCACCCGTAATGGTGCCGACGTTGCACAACACCTCGTCGTACTGCGCGACGATGCTTCGTACTGCGATCAGCTGGTCGACCAGCTCGTCGATCGCGGAGATCCCGCTGTCCGGATCGAGCGCGGCGTGCGCCTCGCGGCCGGTGATCTCGATGCGCACCCGCGTGCTGCCCCAGCGCGAGGTCTTCAGGTCGCCGTTCGGATGGGGCGGTTCGAGTCCGAACGCCGCATACACGCCGGCTGACTCCGCGGTCACGAGCTCCCGTGCGGAAGGCGAACCGATCTCCTCGTCCGCGACCACCACGACGCGCACCGGCCGACGGTCGTGCACTTGCTCCAGGGCGGTCTCGAGGATGACGAGTCCGCCTTTCATGTCGAAGACGCCTGGTCCGTGGATCACGCCGTCCGCCTCCCGCCAGGGCATCGCGTCCGCCAGTTGCCCGATCGGCCAGACGGTGTCGTGGTGGCCGAGGAAGAGCAGGGGAGCCTCGTCGGCCTGCGGCCCGCGACCGGGGAAGTCCGCGACCAGGTGATCGCCGGTCGGCGCCGGCACGCGGCGGACGGTCGCGCCGAGTTCGGCGTACCGCTCGGCGAGGCGGTCGGCGAAGGCGTTCAGCGCGGCCGCGTCACCGGTCGGGGTCTCTGCGCCGACGTACTCCTGGAGTCGCTCGATGATCATGGATAGTCAACGTATCATCATCTGATCATCGATTGACTCGCTTGAGAACAATGGGATCTACTCAAGATATGAATCGTATCTCCGAGGTGAGCTTCCGTGCGGTCTCGCTCACCACGGCGTCCAGGTTCGCCGAGGCCTCGGAGCTGTACCGCGCGGTCTTCGGCTACCTCGACCCGGCGTACGGGCTGAATCCGCGACTGCTCGGCGCGCTGGCGAGCAACGGCGGATCGGTGGTCGGCATCCTCGACGAGAGCGACAAGCTGGTCGCGTTCGCGTACGGCTTCTGCGGCACCGACCGGCGCGGGTTCTACCACTACTCGCAGTCGGCCGTGGTCGCCGCCGACCAGCAGGGGCACGGTCTCGGCCGGATGCTCAAGCACGCCCAGCGAGAAGTTGCCCTCAGCCACGGTATGTCGCGGATGCGCTGGACGTACGACCCGATGCAGCTGCGGAACGCGCACTTCAACCTCGACGTCCTCGGCGCCCGCGGTCGGTGGTTCGCTCCGGACATGTACGGTCCGGGCACCGACCGCGTGATCGTCGAGTGGGACCTGACCCGCGAGCAGCCCGCTGCCGTCGACGAGGCCGAGCTGACCGAGTTGATCCTGCCGACCGACCCGGCCGAGCTCCGCACGTCGTTCGAAGAACTGCTCGCCAAGGGACTGGCGGCTGTTTCGTGCCGCCGCCTGCCGGACGGGAACGGCGCCTACTATTTCGGACCGGCCGATGCCTGACGATCCGCGTAACCGCGAGCTCTCCAGCCCGCACGAGCGGTACGACGCCCGCCTGCAACGGCGATCGTCAACGCTCCTGCAGCGTCGCGTCGTCGAGCAGGAGCGCGCCTCGATCGACGAGGCCCTCGACCAGATCCTCACCGACGAGTCGATCGCCCAGGCTGCCGCGCGGATCGTCGCCGCCCGCCGGCGCTTCATCGTCGGTTCGGCGAAGTCGTTCTCGTATGCCTCGTTGCTGGCGTTCGATCTCGGTGCCGGCCTGTCGCAGGTGACGTTGATCGACGGCACGGTCGTCCGCGGTGTCGACGTACTGTCCGATGTCCGGTCGAACGATCTGATGGTCGCGTTCTCGTTCCGCCGGTACCGGCGCGACACGGTCGAGATCGCGCGCCGGTTCGTGGAGGCGGGTGGTGAGCTGGTCGCGGTCACGGATTTCGAGGACGCGCCGCTGGCCAAGATCGCCGATCAGAGCATCTACGTCGCGACCGGGAGTGCGTCGTACGTCGATTCTCCGACCGTCGTGGCTTCCGTGCTGCATGTGCTCGCGACACTGACGACGGCGAGCGCGAAGGGCGCGCGGCGGCGGCTGCTCGAGCGCGACCGGCTGAACACGGAGCTGGGGCTGTATGTCACCTGAGACGGGAACCGAACTGAAGATCGTCGCGGCCCGGCTGCACAGGGTGCGGATGCCGTTGGTGCACGAGTTCCAGACCAGCTCGCACCGCAAGACGTTCCTCGACCACATCCTGGTCGAACTGGAGGACGCGTCCGGCGCGATCGGCTGGGGCGAGATCGCGTCGTCCTCCGACCCGTACTACGCCCCGGAGACCGTCGAGTCCTGCTGGCACATCGCCTCGCGCTACCTTGTGCCCGCCATCCTCGACCGGCCGTGGACGCATCCTGACCAGCTGGCCGCGGTCTGGTCGAAGGTCCGCGGCAACAACTTCGCGAAGGCCGGCGTGGACACCGCGGCCTGGGTGCTGTTCGCCGAGGCCCGGTCAATGCCTTTGGCAACAGCTCTGGGCGGAACCCGGACCGAGGTGGTCGCGGGGGTATCGCTGGGAATCGAGCCGACGATCGACGACCTCCTCACCCAGGTCGCCGCGCAGGTGGCAGCCGGTTATCCCAGGGTCAAGCTGAAGATCGCCCCCGGCTGGGACGTCGAGCCGGTGCGGGCGGTGCGGGCGGCGTACTCCGACCTCGATCTGCATGTGGATGCGAACGGCATCTATACCGCGGACGATCTCAAGCTCTTGCAAGAGCTGGACGGGTTCGGCCTGACGATGATCGAGCAGCCGTTCGCCCCTCGCGACCTGCTGACCCATGCGCGGCTGCAGCGCACGATCGAGACCCCGATCTGCCTCGACGAGAGCATCGAGACGGTCGACGACCTGCGGACGGCGCTCCAGCTAGAAGCGTTGCAGGTCCTCAACATCAAGGTGTCGCGGATGGGCGGGCTCACCCCAGCGCGTGAAGCGCACGACCGGGCGCAGGCTGCCGGCATCCCGGTCTGGTGCGGCGGCATGCACGAGTTCGGCATCGGCCGGCTTGCGAACGTCGCACTCTCCAGTCTCGGCGGATTCACCCTCCCATCGGATGTGTCCGCCTCGGAGAAGTACTACGCCCGGGACGTCATCGAACCCGCCGTCGTCGCGGTCGACGGCGTCGTACAGGTGCCTCGCGGAACCGGTCTCGGCCACGCCGTGGACCGTGCGCTGATCGAGGCGAACACCGTCGCCGAGCTCGCCCTCGAACCAGAACAGGAGTGACTCAGTGCCGGTGACGGGGCGGGTGACAGGGCGGGTGACGGGGCGGCTGGCAGTGACCGGCGGCCTGGTTGCCGACGGCACCGGCGCCGAACCCGTGCCCGGGACCGTGCTGATCGACGGCGACCGCATCATCGCAGTGTTGCCACCCGGCGCGACGCCGTCCGGGGCAGAGGTCATCGATGCCACAGGCAACATTGTTGCACCGGGATTCATCGACCTTCACTCACATGCGGATTTCAGTCTGCGCACAAGTCCGGCCGCCGAGTCCCAGCTCGCGCAGGGCGTGACGACGCTGGTCGCGGGTAACTGCGGCTGGTCACCGTTCCCGATCACCGACCTCGAAACCCTGCGAGCGGGGACGGCGTTCCTCGGTCCGAAGCACGACTGGTCGTGGAACGATCTCGCCGGCTTCGGTGCCACGGTGGAATCCGCGGTGAACCTGGCTCTTCAGGTCGGTCACTGCACGCTGCGGATCGCGGTGATGGGGAACGCGCGGCGGGCACCGTCACCGGACGAGCTCCGGCAGATGCAGGAGCTGCTCCGGGTCGCTGCCGACCAAGGTGCGGTCGGCGTCTCCACCGGGCTGATCTACGCGCCGGGTGCGTACGCGTCGCCGGAGGAGGTGGCCGCGCTCGTCGCCACCGCCGCCGAATGCGGCCTGCTCTACTCGACCCACATCCGCAACGAGGGCGCCGGGCTGCTCGCAGCACTGGACGAGGCGATCTCAGCCGCCCGTTCCGGTGGTGCGCGCCTCGAGATCTCGCATCTGAAGGCCGTCGGCAAGGCGAACCACGGTCTGGTCGCCGCGGCGCTCGAACGCCTCGAACAGGCCGATGATCTCGACGTCGGCTGGGACGCCTACCCGTACACCGCTACCAGCACCACGCTCACCACCCGCCTGCCCACCTGGGCCTTGGCCGACGGCGCGCTCCTCGACCGCCTGGCGGATCCGACCGAACGCAAGCGGATCGCCGAAGCCCTCCGCGCCGACACCCTCCTGTCGCCGGACTCGGTCGTCATCGCTTCGCTGCCGCCCGGTCCCTACGAGGACTGCCGCGGCCTCAGCCTCACCGAGATCGCCCGGCGCGACGAGGTGGACGCCGCCGAGATCGTCCTGCGCATCCTCGAGAACCACCAGGCCGCCGTCAGCGTGGTAAACCACGCAATGAGCGAGGACGACGTCATCACCGTCCTGGAACACCCCCGCACAGCAATCGCCAGCGACGGCTGGATCATGGACGCCACCGGCCCCGGCCACCCTCATCCGCGCAACTTCGGCACCTTCCCCCGAGTCCTCGGCCACTACGCCCGCGAGCTGGACATCTTCTCGCTCGTTGAAGCCATCCGCCGAATGACCTCGCTGCCCGCCTCCAGGCTCGGCCTCTCCGACCGCGGCACGATCAAACCCGGCGCAATCGCCGACCTGGTCGTCCTCAATCCGACCACGATCGCCGACAAGTCGACGTACGACGCCCCCTGGCAACTGTCGGTCGGCGTCGAACACGTCCTCGTCGCTGGCCGGCTCGCGCTGTCGAACGGCAGACCCACCGGTCAACGCCCTGGCCGCGTCCTCACTTCTTGAAGCGCTTCGGTTCCTGAGGCAGCGGGAGCGGGGCGCCGCTGGGAGTATCCGCCGCAGTCTCGAGCCAGCCGTCGTGCGCAGCCACCACACGCTCGACGTCGTCAGCCGCTGTGAACTCGACGACCCACGGGTGGTCCTCGTCGTCGTCCTCACCGTGGAACCGCCCGCGCCGAACCTCCCCACCCAGCCGCTCGGCGACCGCGGCGGCATCGTCCCGCTCCCAGAAGTACGCGATCATGCCCAAACGGTACGACCCGGGCCTGCACCACTGACCAACGCCGCTCTGGGCGCCCGCCCGGTCGGCGGCTGAGCGTGCGCAGGCCCGTTGACCGAGGGTTGCTCAGTGGTGGACGTCCGCCCCGTACGCTTCTCCCATGAGCACGTTTCCCTGGTTGAAGGGTCACGGTACGGAGAACGACTTCGTGATCCTCCCCGATCCCGACGGTTCCCTCCACGGTGAGTTGGACACCGGCCTGGTGCGGTTCCTCTGCGACCGCCACGCCGGCCTCGGCGCCGACGGCGTACTGCGGGTGATCCAGGGCGACAAGCAGTCGTACGTCGAGGACGGCGGCGACTGGTTCATGGACTACCGGAATGCGGACGGTTCGATCGCGGAAATGTGCGGGAACGGCGTCCGCGTCTTCGTGAAGTACCTCGCGGACGCGGGACTGATCGACGACAAGCCCGTCCGCGTCGGCACCCGCGCCGGTATCAAGGAGGTCTCCCAGAACGACGACGGCACGCTCACCGTGGACATGGGCGAGCCGACGCTGCCCGGTCCGGCCGGAATCGTGGTCGAGTCCAACGGTCACCAGTGGCCCGCGGTCCACGTCGACATGGGCAATCCGCACGCGGTCGCTTTCGTCGACAACCTGAACGAGCCGGGGAACCTGTGCGACCAGCCGGCCTGGTCGCCCACAAGCGCTTTCCCGCACGGCGTCAACGTCGAATTCGTCGTACGCCGGGATGCGCACGACGTTCAGATGCGGGTCCACGAGCGCGGATCGGGGGAGACCCGGTCCTGCGGCACCGGCACCTGCGCGGTGACCGTGGCCGCGGCGCGACAGGCGCGCGACGAGCTGCCGGTGACGTACCGCGTCGGCGTACCAGGCGGTGAAGTGAGCGTCACGTGGCGTGCTGACAACCATCTCGAGCTGACCGGACCGGCCGTTTTGCATGCCCGTGGGGAGTTCGACCGGGCCTGGCTACCTGCCTAGACCGGGAATCCCCATGCCGCGTGGGGCGTTGACGTAGTTAAACGGGTCGCCTGTACTGGAGGCCCGTGCCACCATGGAAGGTATATGACGACCCATTCACATGCATACGACGAGACCACCGACGTCGAACTTGACCTGACTCAGGGCGAGGACTCCGGCGATTCGTTGACGGGTCACGATGAGTATGACCACGAGCTGAGCACCGAGGGCCTCGACCTGGAGGAGCGCCAAGCGCTTCGCCGCGTGGTCGGGATGTCCACCGAGCTGACCGACATCAGCGAGGTCGAGTACCGCAAACTGCTGCTCGAGCGGGTGCTGCTGGTCGGCGTCTGGACCGAGGGAAGCGCCGAGGACGCGGAGAACTCGCTGGCCGAGCTGAAGCTGCTCGCCGAGACCGCCGGTTCCGAGGTGCTCGACGGCGTGATCCAGCGGCGGAAGAAGCCGGATCCCGCGACGTTCATCGGCTCCGGCAAGGTGTCCGACCTGCGCAGCCTGGTCGCGTCGCTCGGCGCGGACACGGTGATCGCCGACGGTGAGCTGGCTCCCGCGCAGCTGCGCAACCTGGAGGACAAGCTCAAGGTCAAGGTCGTCGACCGGACCGCGCTGATCCTGGACATCTTCGCGCAGCACGCGAAGAGCAAGGAAGGCAAGGCCCAGGTCGAGCTGGCGCAGCTGCAGTACATGAAGCAGCGCCTGCGTGGTTGGGGTGGCAACCTGTCCCGCCAGGCCGGTGGACGCGTCGGTGCGGCCGGTGGCGGTATCGGTGGTCGTGGTCCCGGTGAGACCAAGATCGAGACCGACCGGCGCCGGATCAACACCAAGATCGCCAAGCTGCGCCGCGAGCTGAAGAGCCTCAAGGGCAAGCGTTCGACCCTGCGCCAGGAGCGTCGCCGCAACCTGGTCCCGTCGGTCGCGATCGCCGGGTACACCAACGCCGGCAAGTCCTCGCTGCTGAACAAGATCACCGGCGCGGGTGTGCTGGTCGAGGACGCGCTGTTCGCGACGCTGGATCCGACGACCCGCCGGACGACGGCCTCGGACGGGCGCGTGTACACGCTGACCGACACCGTCGGGTTCGTCCGGCACCTGCCGCACGACATCGTCGAGGCATTCCGCTCGACGCTGGAGGAGGTCGCGGACGCGGACCTGCTGCTGCACGTGGTCGACGGTTCGCACCCCGACCCGATGGCGCAGATCCAGGCCGTGCGCGAAGTACTGGCCGAGATCAACGCGATCGACGTGCCGGAGATCATCGTCATCAACAAGGCCGACCTGGCCGACCCGATGGCGCTGGCGCCGATCCTGCACCGTGAGCCGCACGCCATCGTGGTGTCGGCCCGTACCGGTGAAGGCATCGACAAGCTCCGCGAGCTGATCGAAGGCGGGCTGCCGCAGCCGCATGTCGCGCTCGACGTCCTGCTGCCGTACGACCGCGGTGACCTGGTCTCCCGGATCCACTCCGAGGGCTCGGTCGAGCAGCTCGAGCACACCGCTGATGGCACCAGGGTCACGGCCCGGGTCCACCCGGCGCTGGCCGGCGACCTGACGCCGTACCAGACGGCCTGAGACGTAGACACCTGAGACGTAGAACAGCCCCCGAGGTCCGATGACCCCGGGGGCTGTTCTCGTTCACTTGCGCTTCGAGACCTGGACCTTCATCGAGGTGCCGGTCTTGGAAACGACCTTGATGTTGACCCCGTTGTTCGGGACCTTGACGCTGCTCGTCGGCTGGTCCGCGGTCCAGTACGACTTGCTGTCGTTGAACGTCGGAACGGCGTTCTGGCCACGGATGTAGCTCGCTTGCCCGTTGACGTGCAGGCTGAACGAGTCGGCCTTCTCCAGGCTGAACGGAGCGTCGTACGCCGCGACCCGCGGGCGCCAGAGCTGCCCGTCGAGACGGTTGATCGGCGTCGGGTGCGAGTCGATCGGCAGGATCAGACCCTGACCGGGGTGCTCGTTGGTGTTGTTGTCCTCCTGCGAGGTGTCCCAGTACCAGATCAGCAGACCGTCCTGGTACGGGAAGTGCTCGACCTTGTCGGGCAGCGTGCTCGCCCAGCCGAAGTTGTACGGGCCGGTCTGCAGGTTCTTGTCGTAGTCGACGTAGTTGATGTTCGACGCCAGGTAGTAGTTGTCGTGCTGGGTGGTGAACGACGAACCAACCGCCGCGAAACCGTTCAGCGTCCAGCCGTCCGGCGACGTCTCCGCACCGGAGGCCACCACCGTGGTGGAGCCCGACGTCACCTTGATGTCGTCGGCGAAGAACCCGATCCCGCCGGCCGCCGGGTCGGTGGCGTAGCGGAACTGCAGCGTGATCGTCTTGCCGGCGTACGCCGACAGGTCGAAGGTCGCCGGCACCCAGCCGTTGCTCTTGCCGTCGATACCGTTGCCTTCGGCATCCTTCGTGATACTGCCCTTGATCGTCTTGAACCCGCTGCCGTCGTTGACGTCGACGTACGCGTAGTCACACGGGTCCGGACCGCAGTCCTCGATGTCCCAGTTGGCCTGGAACGTGAGGCTCGCGGGCTGGCCGGCCGGGAGCGTGACCTGCCGGCTCATCGTGTGCGTGAAGTTGTTGCCCTCACCGCTCCACCAGTCCTTGGTGCCGACGGGCGGCTGGACGAGTTGGTGCTCGACCTGCTTCTTCGGCAGCGTCACCACCAGCCCCTGGGCCTTCTTCGAGTTGTACTCGTGCGGGCCGAGGTCGACGGTCCGGTTCTGGCCGGCGTTCACGATCTCGTAGTCCAGCCAGCCGAGCTGCAGCTTGTCCCACGCGTTGAAGTCGGCCGCCTGCTCGCCGATGCCGCCGTCACTGGGTTTGCTGACGCGGCTCTGGGACATGATCGTCCACCAGTTCACGCCGTTCTCGACCGCTGCGCCGGACGTGTCGTACTCGTCCGGCAGACCGAGGTCGTGACCGTACTCGTGCGCGAAGACGCTGATGCCGCCGTTCTCCGGCTGGATCGTGTAGTCACCGACGTACATGCCGGTGTCGCCGATCTGCGCGCCGCCGCCCGGGTTGTTCGCCGGGCCGCCCGGGAAGCCGGCGAACCAGCGGTGCGACCAGATCGCGTCCTCGCCCTGCCACGGGTCGCCGTCGGCCTGGTCGCCGCCGGCGTGCACGATCTGGAAGTGGTCGATGTAGCCGTCCGGCTCGTTGAAGTTGCCGTCACCGTCGTAGTCGTAGCGGTCCCACTGGTCGAACGACTTCAGGTCCGCGGTGATCTGGGCCTTGGTCCGGCCCTTGGCCTCCTGGTCGGTGACCCACTGGTTGACCGCGTCCTGGATCAGGTTCCAGGTGTTGCTGCAGACGTTCCCGCCGCACGGGTAGCCGTTCGAGCGGCCGTACCGCGCCTCGTTGTACTTGACCTTGACCCAGTCGGTGACCTCGCCGGACACCGAGTACCGGCCGGACGACTGCTTCTCGTAGTACTTCTTGACCGAGTTGCCGTTGCCGAAGTACAGGTCCTGGAAGTGCTGCTGGGTGTAGTCGGGCTGCCAGACGGTCGAGTTGTCGACCGAGCGGTCCGGCGCCGGGATCTGGTTGTGCAGCGGGCCGTCGAAGCGCGCCGGGCCCGGGACCGACGGCGCCGTGTCCTGGTCCGGGTAGTTCGGGTGGCGCTCGTTGCCGAACTCCGCGAGGACGACGAAGATCCGGTCGGTCTTCTCCCGGCTGAGCTCGACGTACTGGTCGACCTTGCCCTTGGCGTTCTTCGTGCCCTTGGCGCCGGCGGCCTTGGTACCGACCTTGACGACAGTGCTGCCGTCGCGCTGCTCGGGCTTGGCCTGTCCGTTGATGACCTGGGTCAGGGCTTCCTGCCGCAGCTCGCGACGCTTGTCCTCCTGCGGGCTGGACAGCTCGTCCGGCGCCGGCGCGGCCTCACTGGCGATCGGCGCCGACCCTTGCTTGGGCGGTGTGGCGGCGTTGGTTGCCGAGGCGGCGGCCATGCCGAGCCCGGTCGTCGCCGCCAGAGCCAGGCTGAACAGCCCGGCGGGTAGCTTGCGCACGATTCCCCTCCGTGTCTTGGTAACGCAGTGTGATCAAAGCTCCCCCGAGCGTGTTCTGCGCGAGAGTACGGGGAAAATCCGCTCAGCTGAAGGAGAAACTGAGGAAAAGCTGTGAAGGTGCGGGGAAACCTGCACCCTGAGTACCTGTGCTTTGAGTAGTAGGGCTCACGCGCCGCGGTCGCGGTCCTTGGCAGACTGTGCCGCGTGGAACGCGAGACCGTCGACCTGCTGCAGCCGCTGTGGCGTGCGCTGGTGGTGTTCCGCATCATCACCTGGGGTTTCGCCTGCCTCGGCGTGTGGACCCGGTGGGACGGCATCGTCCGGCCGACCGGTGCGGTGCTCCAGCTGGCCGTGATGGGAATCTGGACGCTGATCTCGTCGATCGGCTACAGCCGGCGCTGGGGCCGCCGCAACACCCGGCTCGCGTTCGCGGACCTGATCGTCACGGTCGGCTGCATGTACGCGACCCTGTGGGCGCAGCCGCTGATCGATATCCGCGGGGGAGCCTCCGTGCTGACCTCGGTCTGGGTGGCCGGCCCGGTCCTCGCGCTGGCGATCTCGCGGGGCCGCGACGGTGGGCTACTGGGCGCGGCGACGATCAGCCTGGCGCTGCTGTCGCTGCGCGGTGTCGACAACGCGTCGAAGGTCCTCAGCAACGTCCAACTGCTCTTGGTGGCCGGTCTGGTCGTCGGGTACGCCGCCTCGACCATGCGCCGCGCCGGCGCCCGGCTCCGGTCGGCGATCGCGGCAGAGAGCGCGACCGCCGAACGGCTGCGGCTCAGTCGCTCGATCCATGACGGCGTACTGCAGGTGCTGGCGCAGGTCCAGCGCCGCGGTACGGCGATCGGCGGCGACGCGCTCGAACTCGCCGAACTGGCCGCCGAGCAGGAAGTTGCCCTTCGCACCCTGATGTCGACGCGGCCGGCCGTCGCGGACGGCGATCGCGTTGATCTGTGCGGCTTGTTGTTGCCGCTGGCCACGACGCGGGTGGACGTCGTCGTACCGGCTGCGCAAGTACTGTTGCCCGCAGCCACGGCTGAGGAAC
Organism: Kribbella pratensis; assembly: GCF_004365355.1. Taxonomy (GTDB): domain Bacteria; phylum Actinomycetota; class Actinomycetes; order Propionibacteriales; family Kribbellaceae; genus Kribbella. Next base: position 549,452 of record NZ_SODP01000005.1, read on the forward strand.
TGGTTGCTGCGGTCAAGGAAGCGCTGAGCAACGTGTCCAAGCACGCCGGTCCGGACGCCCGCTCCTGGGTGGTCGTCGAGGAGCTGGGGGAGGGGGTCGTGGTGTCGATCCGCGACGACGGAATCGGCACGACACCCGCCCGGCTCGAACAGGCTCGCGCGGACGGGCACCTCGGCGTCAGCCAGTCGATCCGCGGTCGCATCACCGACCTGGGCGGCACCGTCACCGTCCGCACCGCCCCCGGCGAAGGAACCGAATGGGAGCTGAAGGTATGACACGCGTCATGATCGTGGACGACCATCCCATGTGGCGCGAGGGCGTCGCACGGGACCTGGGAAGCCGCGGGTACGACGTCTGCGCGACCGCCTCGGACGTCCCGAGCGCGGTGAAGATCGCGCTGGCGACCCGCCCCGACGTGGTGGTGATGGATCTGCAGCTGGGCTCGGGCTCAGGTGTCGACGCGACGCGCGAGATCACCACGGCGTTGCCTGACACGCGCGTGCTGGTGCTGTCGGCCAGCGCCGAGCAGGACGACGTACTCGCGGCCGTGAAGAACGGGGCTTCCGGGTATCTGGTGAAGTCCGCGTCCCTGGACGAGTTCGACGACGCTGTACGCCGTACCGCCGAAGGCGACGCGATCTTCAGCGCAGGGCTGGCTGGGCTCTTGCTGGGCGAATACCGTCGCCTCGGTGCCACCGGTCCCGAGGTCCCCCAACTCACCGACCGCGAAACCGAAGTCCTCCGCCTCGTAGCCCGGGGCCTCACCGCCAAACAAATCGCCACCCGCCTGGTCCTCTCCCACCGCACAGTCGAGAACCACGTCCAAAACACCCTCCGCAAACTCCAACTCCACAACCGAGCCGAACTAGTCCGCTACGCCATAGAACACGGCCTGGACACTTAACCCCCGTGCGACATACGCGCCGATGGGGGAGCGTCAGTTATTGGTTGTGGTGGGTGGCGTGCCGGCCGTCTCCGGAGCAACCCCGCCAGGCACCGGCGCAATGCTCCGTGCGGCGCGGAGTACTCCAATGACCGCGCCGATGAGCCACAGGCCGAACGCCACGGACGCGACGCCCCCGCTCCAGAAGCCGGACAGGCACAGTAGGACGACCGCATACGACGCCCATGTCGCCCACGTGGGCAGGACATGCGCCTGACGGGTGATCCGTGTCGTGACGGCGACGATCACGCCGCAGCCGATCAGGCCGGTGAGGGCGAGGATCTGGCCTGCCATACCGAGTGCGCGGACGGTGTTCGGGTCGGGGGTGAATTCGTCGGACCACGCCGCGAACGCACTCCCCAGGTCGAGTGAGACGCCGGTGATCATCAGCCCGCCGAACATCGCCGCTGCCGGCACGATCACATGCGTGAGCGGGTCACCGCCGGACAACCGGTCCAGCACCCGCCGCAGACCGGTGGCGAACCAGAGCAGCAGCGCAACCCCCGCAGCGAGCACGGGCGGCGCGAAGCCGGCGGCGGCCTGCCGGGCGTTGTCGTTGAGCCTCTCGAGGATGTCCGAGTCCGACATGCTTGGGTCGTCGACGCCGACCAGGTAGCCCAGCGCCACCGCAGCAACGAGCAGCACGAGCGAAGCGGCACCCGCCCACCCCGCACGCCGAAGTGCCCGTGACTCGTCCATCCCGACCTCCCCAGTGGAGTACCGGGCGCAACCACCACGATCCACCCCGCGCCACCAAGTACCCCAGTCCGAGTGTGCACCCGCCCGCGACCGCCCACAAAGGGCCAATCAAGACCAGATGGACGCAGTGTCGGATCGGAGGAGATGTGTTCGTGGTAGGTGTGAAAGGCCGCCGACGACGGCGCCCACTGAACTCGAGGAGAGCACCATGAGCGCCACCTTCACCTTCGATATCTTCTCCAGCTTTGACGGCTACGGTTCCCCGACCGGCACGTACGGCGGCTACTGGGGCAAGCAGGGCCCGGAGTTCCTCGAACACCGCTTCGCCCAGTACGGCGAGGAGCAGCGGCTGGTTCTCGGCGCCAACACCTATCGGCTGATGGCAGCGATGCTGGCCTCGAGCCCCGCGGGAGCCGAAGTGCACGATGCATGGGTCACCCGGATGCGGAACCTGCCGACGACGGTGGTGTCGAACACCCTGCAAGGACCGCTCGACTGGCCGGATGCGACCGTTCTGAACGGCGACCCACTCGAGGCGGTAGCCCGGCTCAAGGAGGAGTCCGACCTGCCGCTGCGCTCACACGGCAGCCTGACGCTGAACCGGGCGCTGCTGGCCGCCGGCCTTGTCGATCGGGTCCAGGTGACGGTCTTCCCGGTCATCAACAGCCGAAGTCAAAGCAATGACAACCGGATCTTCGAGAACACGGGCGACTTCGACCTCGAAGTGATCGAGAGCCACACCTTCGACGGCCACACCCAGCAGCTCGTCTACCGCCCGACTCTGCACGCATGAGTGCGCAGGTGGCGTCCCACCACCGAGTAGGGACGCCACCCGCGCTGGTCTGGCCTTCAGCTCATTCCTCCCACTGGAACTGCCAGCCCGGAGCGCAAGGCCACTCCGGTGCGCAGGTCGAGTCAGGATCCCGGTACCAGACGTCGGACACCGCGTACCCGTAGTGCCGGAACACATTGTGCTTCTGGATGCACTCGTCCTGGGTCGCGCAGGTGACGGTGTGGATGGACTGGGTCTGCGCCTGTGCAACTGTCGCCCCACCGGCCACCACGGCCACGGCGGCAGCACCCATCGCAACCATGCGTCCGATCGATCTCATCAAGTATCTGCCTTTCGCGTCGAACATATCGTTGCCTTATGCAACTCTCTTGCAGGCTAGTACCGTCGTCGCCGGCCCGGAGAACGATTCGGCCCCAATACAAAGTCGTTCCGCAATCGGGTGCCGTGGGCAACAATTGATGGCGGTCAATCGACGACTGGCCGACACCTTCGGGGCGCCTGGTCCGTGATAAGCGGGACGGTGACCGACACCCGCGACCCAGTCGCTTGTGCATTTGTTCCTCATACCGGTTGAATAGCGTCCGTACACTGTGCGTCCACGCTTGCGTGGGTGCTCTCTGTCACGACATCCGCACCGCGGGTGCCCATCTCCGGAGGCTTCGGTGAACCGGTCGTCCCTTGTCCGTGTACTCCTCGCGTTCTTGGTCCTCGCGGCGTCGACGTACGTCACGCTGACCGCGAAACCACAGCTCGGTCTCGACCTGCGCGGCGGGACGCAGATCGTGCTCGAGGCCAAGGACTCTCCGACGGTCAAGGCGACCAGGGAGACCACCGACAAGGCCACCCAGGTGCTGCACCGGCGGATCGACGCGCTCGGGGTCAGCGAGCCGAACGTGACCCGCCAGGGCGAGAACCGGATCATCGTCGAACTGCCCGGCGTGCAGGATCCGCGCGAGGCCGCGAAGGTGATCGGCAAGACCGCGCAGCTCACGTTCCACGAGGTCCTCGACCAGGTCGCCCAGAAGCCCGCCAAGCCGGCGGCCGGCGATCTCTATCTGCCCAGCGAGAGCGGTCAGGGCTTCCTGAAGCTCGCCAAACCCGCGATGACCGGCGAGCTCGTGTCCGGCGCGGAGGGCCGGCTCGACCCGCAGCAGGTCGCGCAGGGCTGGTTCGTCGAGATGAATTTCAAGGGCGACGGCGGCAAGATCTGGTCGTCGATCACCGGCAAGGCCGCCTGTAACCCGGTCAACACCGCGCCGCGGCTGATCGCGATCGTGCTGGACAACGAGATCATCAGCTCGCCGCAGGTCGACCCGAACGGCGGCAACCAGCTCTGCAACATCGGCATCACCGGCGGCAGCACGACGATCTCCGGCGCCTTCACCGAGGAAGAGGCGAAGGATCTCGCCGCGCTGATCTCCGGCGGCGCGCTGCCCGTGCCGGTCCAGGTGATCGACCAGCGGACGGTCGGCCCGTCGCTCGGCCAGGACGCGATCCAGGCCAGCGCCCTCGCCGCGATCATCGGCCTCGCGCTCACCGCGCTGTTCATCATCGTGGTCTACCGCCTCGTCGGGCTGATGGCGGTCGTCGGCCTCCTCGGGTACGCCGTGATGTCGTACGCCGCCCTGACCGCGCTCGGAGCAACCCTGACGTTGCCCGGCCTGGCCGGCTTCGTGCTAGCGATCGGCATGGCCGTCGACGCGAACGTCCTGGTCTTCGAACGCGCCCGCGAGGATTACATAGCCGGCCGAACCGACGGCCTCCGCAGATCGCTCCGCAGCGGCTTCCAGAACGCCCTGTCCGCGATCGCCGACTCCAACATCACCACGCTGCTCGCGGCTGGTCTGCTCTTCTTCCTCGCGGCCGGCCCGGTCCGCGGGTTCGGCGTCACGCTGTCGATCGGCGTACTCGCATCGATGCTGTCCGCGCTCGTCGTGACACGAGTGCTCGCGGAATTCGCAGTTTCGCGCGGCTTCGTACTGCGGCGCCCACGCCTGAGCGGAATCGCCGGGCACGGCAAGGTCCGGACCTGGCTGGAGTCGAGGCAGGCGGCGTTGATGAGGCACAGCCGCCGCTGGCTGGTGATCACGGCCGTCGCGATCATCGTGAGCGTTGCCGGCGTCGCCGTACGCGGACTCAACCTCGGCATCGAGTTCACCGGCGGCCGGCTGATCGAGGTCAGTACGACGCAACCGGTCACGCCCGACCAAGCGCGTGCCGCCGTGGGCGAAGCGGGGTACCCGACCGCGGTCGTGCAGGCATCCGGGACCGACGACATCACCGTCCGGACCGGGACGATCAGCGACGACGAAGCCGAGAAGATCAAGGAGTCGATCTCGCGGATCGGCGGCGGCGCCGAGGTGATCCGCAACGAGAGCATCGGCCCGTCGCTCGGTGAGGAACTGCGCAACAAGGGCCTGATCGCGCTGGGCATCGCCCTGCTGGCCCAGTTGGCCTACCTCGCCGCCCGGTTCCGCTGGACCTTCGGTGCGGGCGCGGTCCTCGCGCTGCTGCAGAACGTCGCGGTCGTGGTCGGCGTCTTCGCCTGGACCGGCAAGCCGATCGACGGCATTTTCCTGGCCGCGATCCTGACGATCATCGGCTACACGGTGAACGACTCGGTCGTCGTGTTCGACCGGATCCGGGAGACCCGCAACGCCCGCGCCACCGACAACCTCGGCAAGGTCATCGACACCGCGATCGTCAACGTCCTGCCGCGGACGATCAACACCGGTATCTCCACCCTGTTCATCCTCAGCGCACTGCTGTTCCTGGGCGGCGATTCCCTGGCCGACTTCGCCCTGGCGCTGCTGCTCGGCATCCTGGTCGGCACCTACTCGTCGAACCTCACCGCGGCGCCTCTTCTGCTCGAACTCGAACGCCTCTACCCGGCCCCGCCGCCGCGTCCCAAGCGGCCTCAGGTCGACCGCGACGCCCAACCCGACCGCGGCGCCGTCGTATAGGCCGAGGTACCACGCAGGGTTATCCACACCCCCGCCCGCCGGACCGGAAATCTGTCGGTCCGTCGGGCTAGGGTGTGGCGGTGGGTGTTGATGTGCGGGAACTGCTGGAAGCTGCCGTGGCCGGGATCGCCGGTCAGACCCGGCCGGGGCAGGTGGAGATGGCGCAAGCCGTGGACACCGCGATGCACGACGGATCGCATCTGCTCGTGCAGGCCGGCACCGGCACCGGCAAGTCCCTCGGGTACCTCGTGCCCGCGCTGCTGCACGCGATCGAGGACCGCCGCGTGGTCGTCTCGACCGCGACCCTCGCGCTGCAGTCGCAGCTCGTCGACCGCGATGTCCCGGCGCTCCTCGACGCGACCGAGAAGCTCCTCCCGCGCAGACCGAAGTACGCGATCCAGAAGGGGCGGAACAACTACGCCTGCCTGCACCGGATCCGCGAGGGTGCGCCGGACGACGACGGGATGCTCATCGACGTGCCGCCGCCCGGTGAGGTGGGTCGCCAGGTCATCGAGCTCCGTGACTGGGCCGAGCAGCAGCTGGCCGACGGCGAGGCCGGCGACCGCGACCACGCGCCCTCCCATCAGTACCAGGCCTGGCAGCAGGTCGCGATCGCCGCGCGCGAGTGCCTCGGCGCGCAGAAGTGCCCGTACGGCGAGGAGTGCTTCGCCGAGAAGGCCAAAGAACACGCCCGCAAGGCCGACATCGTCATCACCAACCACGCCCTGCTGTCGATCGACGCCTTCGAGAACCGGACCGTCCTGCCCGAGCACGACGTCGTCATCGTCGACGAGGCGCATGAGCTGCCCGCGCGGGTCACGGGTGCCGCGGGTGACGAGCTGTCGCCGCAGATGGTCGAGCGCGCCGCCAAGCGGGGCCGCCGATTCGTCGACGACGACAAGGCCGACGACCTGATCGACGCCTCCGACGCGCTCCGCGCAGCCCTCGACGGCACCCGCGAGGGGCGGATCGAGGCGTCGAACGGTCCGGTCCTCGAGGCCGCGGCCCTGGTCCGCGATGCCGCTCGCGCGATGTACTCCGATCTGAACAAGAAGTCCGACGACAAGGACGACGACCCGGACGGCGCCAAGCGGCAGTCCAAGGGCGCGGTCAAGGAGATCTTCGACGTCGCCGAACGTGTCGCCGCGCTGAGCGATCTCGACGTCGTCTGGATGATCGACCGCGACCGCTTCGGCCGCGAGCTCCGGATCGCCCCGCTGACCGTGGCCGGGCTGCTTCGCGAGCTGGTACTGCGCGACCGCACCGCCATCCTCACGTCCGCGACGCTGACGCTCGGCGGTGACTTCGACGCGATCGCCCGCCAGGTCGGTCTCCGGCCCGCGGACAAGCTCGCTGACGACGACGAGATGCCAGAGCTCGACTCCGACGACGAGACCGCCCCACTGCCGTGGCGCGGTCTCGACGTCGGCTCCCCGTTCGAGTACGAGAAGCAGGCGATTCTGTACGTCGCGAAGCACCTGCCGCCGCCGCACCGTGACGGGCTGGGCAAGAAGCAGTTCGAGGAGATCATCGACCTGATCACCGCGGCGGGTGGGCGGACGCTCGGCCTGTTCTCGTCCCGTCGCGCCGCCGAGGCAGCGACAGCCGCCGTCCGCGAGGCCACCGACCTGAAGGTGCTGTGTCAGGGCGATGCGCAGCTCGGCGAGCTGGCCCGCGAGTTCGTCGACGATCCGGAGACCTCGCTGTTCGGGACGCTGTCGCTGTGGCAAGGGATCGACGTACCGGGTTCGACCTGCAACCTGGTGATCATCGACCGCGTCCCGTTCCCGCGGCCCGACGAGCCCCTGATGGCGGCTCGTCAGCGCGCGGTCGACGAGGCGGGCGGCAACGGCTTCATGGCCGTCGCAGCGACGCACGCCGGGTTGTTGCTCGCGCAGGGGACCGGCCGATTGATCCGCCGCAGTACCGATCGTGGCGTCGTCGCGATCCTCGACCCCCGCATCGTCACCCAGCGGTACGGCGCGTTCCTGCGCGCCTCCTTGCCTCCGATGTGGCCGACCGCCGATCGTGAGAAGGTGCTTGGCGCCTTGAAACGACTGCAGTCGACATGAGTCCGGCCGGTCCGCCCGTGCTGCCGATGATGGCGTCGCTGGGGCAGATGCCATCGGGTTCGGGCTGGTCGTACGAACTGAAGTGGGACGGCATCCGCGTCATCGCCGAGGTCGACGACGGCGTGTGCCGGCTCTGGTCGCGCAACAGCCACGATGTCTCCGGCGGGTACCCGGAGCTCCTCGGTCTCGCCGAAGCGCCGGGGCTGCGGCTGCCTGCCGTGCTCGATGGTGAGATCGTCACGCTGGACGAGCACGGCGCACCGTCGTTCGGCCTGCTGCAGCGGCGGATGCACGTGCGCGATCCGCGCCAGCTCAGGCATCTGATCACCGAGGTTCCGGTCTCGGTCCGCCTCTTCGACGTCCTCCGCTTCGACGGCAAGTGGTTGCTGGAGGCAACGTACGACGATCGCCGCGGACTGCTCGACTCGCTGGACATCGGCGACCCGTTCTGGGAGATCCCGCCCGCGCTGCGGGACGGTTCGGAAGCGCTGGACCGGTCGGCCGCGGAAGGACTCGAAGGCGTCGTCGCGAAGCGCCGCAAGTCGCGATATCTCCCCGGCCGTCGCAGCTCCGACTGGATCAAGATCAAGCCGGTGCAGACCAGGGACGTCGTGCTGTTGGGATGGCATCCGGGGGAGGGCAACCGCGAAGGGATGATCGGTTCCTTCTACTGCGGCGCGTACACGGAGCCCGGCGGCGAGCTCGTGCTGATCGGCAAAGTCGGATCCGGCCTGGACTTCGCGACCCTGGACATGCTCAGCGCCGAGCTGGCCGGTCTGGAGATCGACCGCCCGTCGTTCGACCCGTCGGGCATCCCGATGACCGACCGGCGGCGGGCGCACTGGCTCGACCCCGTCCTGGTCGCCGAGGTCACCTTCTCCGGCTGGGGCGGCGACGGCCGGCTCCGGCATCCGGTCTGGCGTGGATTGCGCCTCGACATCAACCCGGAAACGGTTCTCGTCGCGCGCAACTGACTGTGCAGCTGCATTTGCGGGACGCCGCGACATGCAGGCAGCGGCAGAAACTGTTCGAAATGCGGCGAAGATTCTGAGGTGCTGCGACGCCGTCTGTTCACCTGTCGCAGGAATTCAGCAAACCAACAGTTGCGTACGGCCCCGAATCGCGGCCAGGGTCAGTCGTTCGTTTCCCTCGACGGTGCAGGCACCGCCAGCGCGGCCTCGATCTTGTCGGCCAGCTTCTCCGGCGAGTGGGTGGGCGAGTAGCGCGCGATCACCCCACCGTCACGGCCGACCAGGAACTTGGTGAAGTTCCACTTGATCCGGCCGCCGAGCAGGCCGCCCTGCTCGCGTTTCAGCCAGTTGTACAACGGGATCGTCTTCGATCCGTTGACATCGATCTTGGCGAACATCGGGAACGTGACGTGGTAGATCGTCGAGCAGAAGTTCGCGATCTCGTTCTCGTCGCCGGGCTCCTGGTGGCCGAACTGGTCGCAGGGAAAGCCGAGCACCGAGAAGCCCTGCCGGCGATACGTCCGGTAGAGCTTCTGAAGACCCGTGTACTGCGGAGTCTGGGCACACTGCGACGCCGTGTTCACCACCAGGAGCACCTGGTCGCGGAAATCGGCAAGAGACTGTTCATTGCCTTCGATCCGCGTGGCGCTGAAGTCATAGACAGTCGTCATAGCTCAATGCTGACACGACACGCCGGACTTCGCTCGCCGTCTGACATGTCAGACTCGGCGCAGAACTGTTACGACCTTTCCGAGAATGACGGCGTCCTTCCCGTCGATCGGCTCGAAGGCCGGGTTGTGCGGGAGCAGCAGGATCTCGGTCTTGGTCTTCTTGAACGTCTTCACGGTCGCCTCGCCGTCGATCATCGCGGCCACGATGTCGCCGTTCTCCGCGGTCTGCTCCTGCCGGACGACGACCCAGTCGCCGTCGCAGATCGCGGCGTCGATCATCGACTCGCCCTTGACCTTCAGCATGAACAGGGTGCCCTCGCCGACCATTGCCTTAGGCAACGGGAAGACCTCTTCGATCTCCTGCTCGGCCAGGATCGGATTACCGGCGGCGATCTGGCCGACCACCGGCACGTAGACCGCGTCCGGATGCGCGTCGCCCGCGCCGGTCTCGTCGTACGTCGTCTGCCGCACCGAGCCGAGCGCCGAACGGCGGGCCGCCGCGTCGACCTCACCCGGGTAGCGGACCTCGATCGCCCTTGGCCGGTTGGGATCGCGGCGGAGCAGACCCTTCTGCTCGAGCACGCGGAGCTGGTGTGACACCGAGGAGGAGCTGGTCAGGCCGACCCGCTCGCCGATCTCACGCATCGAGGGCGGGTAGCCGCGGCTGTCCACCGAATCGCGGATCACGTCCAGCACGCGGCGCTGGCGCGGGGTCAGTCCGGTCGCGTCGGCCGGCCCGTCGGGCAGCTCGGTCACGGTCCGGTCCGCCTTGTCCGCACCGTTGCGATCGTCCTTGCTGGAACCGCTCGGCGTCCTGGCCATCGGTGGTTGCTCCTCGGGTCGGGCCGGTGATCACACCACCGGCCGGAACTTGCTCGACTGTGATGACCGTAGACCGAATCCTGAGATTCTTCAAACATCTGTTCGAAGGCGTGTCGGTTCGCACGTCTGTTCGTGTGTCAGGTTATAAGCCGCACGCGGGCAACTTCGGCGTCAGGGAATTTCGCGGGCGTGTCCTGGTTGGAAGTGGTTGCGCGACGGGTCCCCGTCGGTTAATCATTCGTACAGACGTTCGATCGAACAGGTGTTCGGTCGGGTCGGATCGGCCGCTTTCAGAAACTGTCGGAGGCGGCCGGTAGACAGGACTCAACACCGCAGGACGCGCACCGACCGAGGTCTGGAGGATCCGATGAGCACAGCAGCTCTGGCGGCACACCGACTGGCACCACACCGCTCACCCGAGCCCGCCGTGGCGCCGGTGACGACGCCCGTGCCGGTGACGGCGCCGCGCCGCCGGCCGCGCATCGATGGTGCGACCGACTCCCTTCCGGTCCGGGCCTGCTCCGGCGAGGCGCTCGGCCGCCATGCCACGCCGACCCGTCAGCGCCCCGAGGTCGAGCCGTCCGCTCTGCGCCTGACCCGCCGCGGCCGCATGCTGCTGACCGCCGTGTCGGTCCTGATCTTCGGCTCGGCGATCGTCGTTCTGGGTCTCCGCGTGACCGGCGTCCTCGAGCCCGGTCCGCGCTTCACCCACACCGTCCCGGTCCAGGTGGCGCCCGGCCAGACGCTGTGGTCGATCGCCCAGAACACCAACCCCACCGAGGACCCGGCGACGATCGTCGAGAAGATCGCCGACCTCAACAAGCTGTCCAGTCCGGCCGACATCACCCCTGGCGAGACGCTCCAGATCCCGATCGCCGGCTGATCTTGGTGGCATAGCCCAGGTAGGACAGGTCGATCCGCCGGACCGGACCGATATCCATCAACCGACTCGCCTCGCCGAACGTGAGGTGCCCGAGTCGCATCCGGACGAAGTTCCACCCTAGTGAGGCCCGGCCCGCTCGTGGCCCGAGCCCGACGACCTCGCCCAACCGCAGGCCGTGCCGCCGCAGAATCTCCTCGAGCTCGAGCGGCTTGATGAACATCGCCCAGGAGTGCACGCCGGAGTCGACGACCCGCGTCAATCGCCACTCCTGCAGCAGCTTGATGAAGAACAACTTCGACGCCCGCGTCCGGTTGATCGTGTCGAACAGGTAGACCCCGCCGGGCTTCAACACCCGGGCGGTTTCCGCGACAACTCGATCCAGATCCGCGACATGCTCGAGGACGTCACAGCAGTACGCGATATCGACGCTCTCGTCCTTCAGCGCAAGCCGTTCGCCCGCATTCACGACGTACCCGATCTTCAGTCTGTACGCCGACGCGTGCCGCCGTGCGGTCGTGATCGAAATCTCTGACGGATCGACGCCGACGACTCGGCATCCGATGCGCGCGAACTCCTCGGCCAGGAAGCCGCCGCCGCATCCGACGTCGACCGCACGCAGGCCGGCCGGATCGCGTCCAAGTCGGTCGAGTACGTCGCGGAAGTACGCGAATCGCGCAGGCGTGAAGCTGCCGTTCAGCGCATTCAGTGGATTCGACTCGTCCCACCAGCCGCTGCCCAGCCGGTCGTAGATCGCGTTGTCAATCGGCATCACGCCAATCGTCCTCCAGTAACGCGTAGACGTACTCGTTCGCCCATTCGCCCTTGAACTGGAGCGCGTCGATGAAATGCGCCTCCCGGCGCATCCCCAGCCGCTCGAGCAAGCGGGCCGATGCATCGTTCCGATCGTCGAGCACCGCGACGATCCGATGCAGCCCGAGTTCCTCGAACCCGACCCGCAACATCTCCCGCGCCGCCTCCGCTGCCAGCCCTTTCCCCTGGTACGCCGTGTGCAGCGCGAACCCGATCTCGCCCTGCCGGTCGACCTCGCTCGCCCACTTCAGCAGGACCTCGCCGATCACGGTCCCGGTCTCGAGGAGCTCGATCGCGAGCACCAGCCACTGACCCGGCTCCGTCAACTCGCCCTGCAAGAGCTTTTTCTCCAGCGCAACCCGCGTCTCCTCGCGATCGCGCACCGGCCACGGCGTGTACCGCACCACCTCCGGCCGCGAGTGGAAGGCGTAAAGGTCATCCAGGTCGCCCATCCGATGCGGCCGCAGCTCCAGCCGCTCGGTCCGCAGTGGGTACGCGGGTCGGAATCCAGTCACGGCACCATCCTCGGCTACGCTGTCTAATGACGTTAGACAGTACCCGTGCGCGACCACCCCGACAACGAGATTTCATGACCAGACGCGACCCTTCGTCCCACGCCGCGGCCGGCATCACCGTGCCTGCGATCGCCGACGCCGCCTTGGCTGTCATCCGCACGAACGGTGTCGACGGCCTCACGATGCGGGCCGTCGCAGAGCGCCTCCACGTCCGCGCGCCGACCTTGTATCACCACGTCCGCAACAAGTCCGACCTGCTCGACCTGGTGGCCCGCAACGCGTTCGATCAGTTCGCCGCGGACAACGCGGCGTACGAGAAGTTGCAGACCATCGACGAATGGATCGCGCTGACGAGATCCGGCTCCCTCGAGTTGCGCGCCTTCTACGCCGACCACCCCGGCCTGGCCGGACTGATCCAGTCAAAGGCCACGCCGGATCGTGACCAGGGCGATGGATCCCGCGCCGAACTCATCCGCTCCCAGATCGACGCCCTCGTCCGACTCGGCGTACGAGAGCCCGAAGCGCGTCACCTGTTCGACCTCACCGCTCGCTGGAGCCTGGCCGCAGTCGTCGCGGAGTCGGCGGACAGCCCGGACGTCTTCATCGACGGCCTCGACCTCTTCCTGTACGGCGTCCGCGCCCGCCTGGTCGATCTGGTCAGCTGACGGTCGCCAGCCACAACTCGGCGTACCGCTTGCCGTCCACCGCCGTCGCGACCTGAACCTTCGTCGGCGACAGCCCGTGCGGATCGCTGGTCAGATCGGCCGACCAGTCCCGCGTGTCGACGATGGTCCGCCCGCGCGACCAGCTTCCCGACAACTCGATCCGCACCGGGAACGGCTGTGTCGTCAGGCCGGACGGATCGATCACCGCACACACCGCGCCACCGTCGCCGATGCTCGCTCCATCGGATTGGTACAGGCTGCTCCGCTTCTCAATCAGCTTCCGCGCCAGCTCGGCCGACGGCGATCCGCTCAGCCCACGCGCCTGCTCCAGCGTGACCACCACGTCGTAGAAGACATCCAGCCCGTACATCGTCGTCGGTACGCCGAGCTCACCGGCCGCGGTCAGCACGATCGCGGCCGCCTCGGGATCGGTCCAGATATTGAACTCCGCCGAAGCCGTCGCGTTCCCGATGCGCGCGGCGCCACCCATGAACACGATCTCGCGCAGCCCTGCTGCCGCATCCGGATAGGTCCGCAGCAGCAACGCGATATTCGTCAGCGGCGCAAGCGGGATCAGCGTGATCAGCTCACCGGTCGCCGCCGCCTCCCGCAGTACATCGCGCAGCAGCTCGACCGCATGGCGCCGATCCGTCGTCCGCGTCGACCGCGGCCAGTCGATGTCGCCGAGCCCGTCGGCCCCGTGGACATGCCGCGCCATCCGCACCGGCTGCAGCAGCGGTACGGCGGCCCCGCGCGCGACCGGAACATCCGGCCGGCCCGCGGCGTCCAGCACCGTCAGCGTGTTCCGGACGACGTCATCGAGTCCGACGTTGCCGCCGGCGCAGGTCACGGCCTTGAGGTCGAGCTCGGGATGCCGAGCGGCGAGCAGCAGCGCACAGGCGTCGTCCAGGCCCGTGTCGACGTCGAGAATCACCGGCTTCATGCCGACATCCTCACATCCGGCGTTGGCCGTCGCTTCATCATCGGCTCGGGCGCCGTTCGTCTCGGCGGGCTTAGGTCCTCTCTGGATCACCAGAGAGGACCTACCTGCGTGCTGATGTCTCGGACCGAGTCGTTCCTCCGCGCGCCCGGCGCGCAGTTGCGGATCTGGGCACACCGCGGCAATTCCTCCGCCGCCCCCGAGAACACCGCGGCCTCCGACGAGGCCGCCCGTCGCGCCGGCGCCGAGTGGATCGAGAACGACGTACGGACGACGAAGGACGGCGTACCCGTCGTTCTGCACGACGAGACGGTCGACCGCACCACTGATGGGGCCGGTCCGATCCGGTCATTCACGGCTGCTGAGGTCGCGCAGCTGGACGCGGGCTCGTGGTTCGCGCCGGCGTTCGCGGGGCAGCGGGTCCGCACGCTCGGAGCCCAGCTGGACGGCCTCAAGACCCGCGGCGGGAATCTGCTGCTCGAGGTCAAGGGCGAGCATGCGCGGTCCTCCGTCGTACGGATCGTGCAGGAGATCCAGGTGCACCGGATGAGCGGCCGCGTGTTCGTGCAGAGCTTCGAGCCGCAGCACTTGCGCTGGGTCCACGAGCTCGCGCCCGAACTGCCGCTCGGTCTGCTCCGCGTCGAACTCGACCCGGACCCGGTCGCGATCGCGAAGGACCTCGAGCTGACGTCGTACAACCCGTCCGATGCGGCGCTGCAGACCCGGCCCGGGATCGTCCGCGAGCTGCACGCGGCCGGAGTCGCGGTCAACGTCTGGACGGTCGATGACCCGAACCGCTGGGACGCACTTGAGCGAGCCGGCGTGGACGGCATCATCACCAACTGCCCGGCCGAACTCGCGGGCTGGAACGCCGCCCGGTTCGCGCTCGCCGGCTGAGCGATTCGGACCGTCTGCCGCCCTCGAACCGGCCCTCGTACCGGCCCATCGTGGAGGCCGTAGTTTGCGCCTCGAAAGGGTCATTCCGGCGACGCCACGCGGGAGTACACGAGCCCGCGCGAGTGTTGAAACCTAGACACGCGCGGGCGATCGGGGCGTGCTTGCAAACTGTCGGAGCAGCGATCTAGGATCCCTAGATGTAGTGGTTACACGGGTGTAATTTTCCACAGGTAGTGGTTGGTTGCACACAGGTTCTACACAAGTTGTCCCCAGGCTGATCCACAACCTGCCCCCTCCGGGGCAGTCACGGGAGGAGTGATTCGTCGTGCACTGTCCGTATTGCCGGCACGCCGACTCACGGGTGGTCGACAGCCGGGTGGCCGAGGACGGCGGAGCGATCCGCCGCCGGCGTCAGTGCCCGGTCTGCGAGAAGCGGTTCACCACTGTCGAGCAGATGCAGCTCACGGTCGTGAAGCGCTCCGGCGCGACCGAGCCGTTCAGCCGGGAGAAGGTCATCAACGGGGTCGGGAAGGCATGCAAGGGCCGGCCGGTGAACGCCGACCAGCTCGCCCGCCTGGGTCAGAAGGTCGAGGACGCGCTCAAGGGCAGCGGCTCGCCGGAGGTTCCCGCGCACGAGGTCGGACTCGCGATCCTCGGGCCGCTGCGGGAGCTGGACGAGGTCGCGTACCTGCGGTTCGCGAGCGTGTACCGGCAGTTCGAGTCCGCCGACGACTTCGAGACCGAGATCGCGCTGCTGCGGGCCGAGAAGGAGCCGCGGGGCACCGAACCGGGCCAGCTCAAGCCGACCCAACAGACGTAAACCGGGGGAACGGTAGTTCCAGGAAATACAGGCGGTATGTGGCGTTCACGCAGTACTCCAACGGGGCGGTCCCGACAGACCGCGGTAGTAGACACAGGGCGAGGAGCAACCATGACAGAGACGGTGACCGGCCACTCGGGGTCGACCAAGCGGTCGGCGGCCGGGTTCCGCGGGCGGAAGAACGCGCCCACGGGACTCACCATCGAGCGCGTCTTCAGCACCGAAGGCGTCCACCCGTACGACGAGGTGACGTGGGAGCGTCGCGACGTCGTGCAGCAGAACTGGAAGACGGGTGAGACGGTCTTCGAGCAGCGCGGCGTCGAGTTCCCCGACTTCTGGAGCGTGAACGCCTCGACCATCGTCACCACGAAGTACTTCCGTGGCGCGGTCAGCCACGACAACCGGGAGTGGAGCCTCAAGCAACTGCTCGACCGGGTCGTGAAGACCTACCGCCGCGCGGGCGAGGAGCACGGCTACTTCGCCTCGCCCGCCGACGCGGAGGTCTTCGAGCAGGAGATCACCTGGCTGCTCCTGCACCAGTACTTCAGCTTCAACTCGCCGGTCTGGTTCAACGTCGGGACGTCCTCGCCGCAGCAGGTGTCGGCCTGCTTCATCCTCGCCGTGGACGACTCGATGGAGTCGATCCTGAACTGGTACAAGGAAGAGGGCCTGATCTTCAAGGGCGGCTCGGGCGCCGGCCTGAACCTGTCCCGGATCCGCTCGTCGAAGGAGCTGCTGCAGTCCAGCGGCGGCACCGCCTCCGGCCCGGTCTCGTTCATGCGCGGCGCGGACGCGTCCGCAGGCACGATCAAGTCCGGCGGCGCCACCCGGCGTGCGGCCAAGATGGTCGTGCTCGACGTCGACCACCCCGACATCGAGGAGTTCGTCGACACCAAGATGCGCGAGGAGGAGAAGATCCGCATCCTGCGTGACGCGGGCTTCGACATGGACCTCGGCGGTCGCGACATCACCTCCGTGCAGTACCAGAACGCGAACAACTCGGTCCGGGTCTCGGACGAGTTCATGCGCGCGGTCGAGGAGAAGGGCGAGTTCGGGCTGCGGGCGCGGCTCGACAACTCGGTGATCGAGACCGTCGACGCGCGGAACCTGTTCGACAAGATCGCCCAGGCCGCGTGGGCCTGCGCCGACCCGGGTCTGCAGTACGACGACACGATCAACGACTGGCACACCACCCCGGAGACGGGCCGGATCACTGCGTCGAACCCGTGCTCGGAGTACATGCACCTGGACAACTCGTCCTGCAACCTGGCCTCGCTGAACCTGATGAAGTTCCTCCGCGACGACGACCTCTTCGACTCGGAGAAGTTCGTCAAGGCGGTCGAGCTGATCATCACCGCGATGGACATCTCGATCTGCTTCGCGGACTTCCCGACCGAGGCGATCGGCGTCACCACCCGCGCGTACCGGCAGCTCGGTATCGGCTACGCCAACCTCGGTGCGTTGCTGATGGCAACCGGTCACGCGTACGACTCCGACGGTGGTCGCGCACTGGCGGGCGCTATCACCTCGCTGATGACCGGTACGTCGTACAAGCGCTCGGCGGAGCTGGCCGGCATCGTCGGCGCATACGACGGCTTCGAGCGGAACAAGGACGCCCACACCCGGGTGATGCGCAAGCACGCGGCGGCCAACGACGCGATCCGGACGATCCACGAGATCGACAAGGACGTCCACAAGCACGCCGCCGAGGCGTGGGACGGCGTACTGAAGGTCGGCGCGAAGAACGGCTGGCGAAACGCCCAGGCCTCGGTGCTCGCACCGACCGGCACCATCGGCTTCATGATGGACTGCGACACGACCGGTATCGAGCCGGACTTCTCGCTGGTCAAGTTCAAGAAGCTGGTCGGCGGCGGCTCGATGCAGATCGTCAACCAGACCGTCCCGCGGGCGCTGCGGCAGTACGGCTACACCGAGGAGACGATCGAGGCGATCGTCGAGTACATCGCGGAGAACGGTCACGTCGTCGACGCCCCGGGCCTGAAGCCGGAGCACTACGAGATCTTCGATACCGCGATGGGTGAGCGGGCCATCAAGCCGATGGGCCACGTGCGGATGATGGCGGCGGCGCAGCCGTTCCTGTCCGGCGCGATCTCGAAGACGGTGAACCTGCCGGAGACCGCGACGGTCGAGGAGATCGCCGACGTCTACTTCCAGGGCTGGAAGCTCGGCCTGAAGGCGCTCGCGGTCTACCGCGACAACTGCAAGGTCGGACAGCCGTTGGCGGACGCAAAGGCGAAGAAGGCTTCCGAGGCTGAGGCCGCGGTGGCTGCCGAAGCCGCGGTCGCTGAGAAGATCGTCGAGAAGGTCATCGAGTACCGGCCGACCCGCAAGCGTCTGCCGAAGTCGCGCCCGTCGCGCACGACGTCCTTCACGGTCGGCGGCGCCGAGGGCTACATGACGGCCGGCTCCTACCCGGACGACGGTCTCGGCGAGGTCTTCCTGAAGATGGGCAAGCAGGGTTCGACGCTTGCCGGTGTGATGGATGCCTTCTCGATCGCGATCTCGATCGCTCTGCAGCACGGTGTGCCGCTAGAGACCTACGTCCAGAAGTTCACCAACCTGAAGTTCGAGCCGGCCGGTCTGACCGACGACCCGGACGTCCGGATGGCGCAGTCGATCATGGACTACATCTTCCGCCGCCTGGCCCTGGACTACCTGCCCTTCGACGAGCGGGCCGCCCTGGGCATTTACTCGGCGGACGAGCGGTCCCGGCAGCTCGACACCGGCTCCTACGAGCCGGCCCCGGTCGAGGTCTCCGAGGCCGAGTCCCTGAAGTCGGTCGAGCCGGTCGAGCTGGCCGAATCGTCCGAACTGTCTGCAGCCGACAAGCCGGTCGAGGCGGCCTCCGCCAAGCCGGTCAAGGGCGAGGCCCACACGACCGCCGAGATGCTCGAGCTGATCACGGGTACGTCGGTCGACGCGCCGCTCTGCTTCACCTGCGGCACCAAGATGCGCCCCAGCGGCTCCTGCTACGTCTGCGAAGGCTGCGGCAGCACCTCCGGCTGCAGCTAATCACCATCCGAAGAACAAGACTCTGCCTGTTGCCCTAGCCCTGAGATGGCTAGGGCAACATGCAGGTCGAGAGGCCATCTACGGACGGCTCAACGACAACGAGCACCCAACTGAATAGGAAGTTGAGTGCTCGCGCTGCCTAGGAGATGGTCCCGGCATGGTGTCAGAACCGCCATAAAACCATCTCCTCGGCAGCAAAGCAAAGATGCCGAGGACGGAGGTGATGTGCGATGCCTAACACGCGTCAGACGAGCGCCAAGGCTGCCAGTGCGGCCTCGAAGGTTCTTGCGAACCCGAAGTCGACGAAGGCCGAGAAGACGGCGGCGGCGAGTGCCCTCGCACAGACCAAGAAGAAGTAGAGCCTGGCCGTCCGAGTCCTATTACTCGGACGGCCTACCCCGCCGCATCTTCGATGCCAGCCCGACTGCCGCGCTTCAAAGGAAACGCCTAGATGCCTATGCACCACGTGACCTCAACTAATGTGCGGGCGGTTGGCTACGACAGTTCCACCCGCACCATGCGCGTCGCCTTCCTAAACGGCCGCGTGTATGACTACTACGACGTCGGTCAGGCGCTCTTCGAGCAGATGCTTCTGCCGCATCCGTGGCGGCGCCTTGGCTTCGCGGTTCGGAGACACAGATATCGGCGGGTCGTCGCCGCATAGCTCGCGGCTCCTGGTAGGTCTGTTAGGGCTGCGGCACCAAACTGACCGCGCCTGCTCGAACTGATAGCGCCACGGCCCCCGGGAACTTCCCACTTTCCCCGGGGGCCGAGGTGCGTCTGCCCGCAGCCCCGGCGGCCGGGCTTATGCTCACGGGTGCTTCGACGACACCCCGGTCGTGGCGACCAGGGGTGGAGCTACCTGATCAGTGGCCGGCGCGGTCGGAGTCGGCGGGGGCTTTCGCTGTGCCGTCGAGATCCGACAGCGCGGTCAGCTCGTCCGCGGTCAGGTTGAAGTCGAAGACTGCGAGGTTCTCGGCGAGCCGGCCGCGGTCGGCTGACTTCGGGATGGGGACGATGTGCTGCTGGGTCTCCCACCGCAGTACGACCTGGCCCGGCGTCCGCCCGTACTTCTTCGCCAACTCCTGCACCGTCGGATGGCTCAGGAGGTCGGTGCCCTTGCCTAGTGGACTCCACGCCTCCGTGACGATCCCGTGCTTGGCATGGAACTCGCGCTCGGCCGCCTTCGCCCACACCGGGCTCAGCTGCACCTGGTTCACCTCGGGAGCCACGCCTGTCTCGTCGATCAGCCGTTGCAAGTGCGCCGGCTTGAAGTTCGACGTACCGATCGCACGCACCAGTCCGGCGTCCCGGAGCGCGATCAGCCCTCGCCACGCGTCGACGTACCGATCCTGGTCCGGATTCGGCCAGTGGATGAGCAGCAGGTCCAGGTATTCGACGCCGAGCTTCTCCGCACTCGCCTCGAACGCCGTACGCGCGCCCTCGACGCTGTGCCACTTCTTGTTGAACTTCGAGGTCACGAACACCTCGTCGCGCGGCACACCCTTCAGCGCCCGTCCGACGCCGACCTCGTTGCGGTAGTTCTCCGCCGTGTCGATCAGCCGATACCCGAGCTCGAGCGCCGTACTCACGGCCCGCTCGGCATCCGCGTCGTTCATCGGCGACGTCCCGAGCCCGATCCGCGGCATCGTAGATCCGTGACTCAAAGTGACGGTTGGGGTCTGGCTCATCCAACTCCTCCTTCGGCTGACGCTGCCCCGACACCGTACGCCGATCACAGTCCGCACCCTCCGTGCCGACCGCCCGAAACCAGCCGGATCCGCCGTACGCCGTACGGCCCGGACCGCCTGTCTCAGCTCGGGGAAACCACCCTGCGGACCGTCGGATGCGTGGTTCATGATGGTCCCGTGGGGCCTCGAAACACGTTGGAGGGGTGGGCAAATGAAGAACCGTCTGATCACTCTGGTGGACCTCGGTCTGGACAGCTCGTTCGACGCGTCGATGACGTTCGTCCAGGGCATCACCGGGAACATCAACGCAGGCTGGAACCGGCCGGTGATCGACGTGAACTTCATCCGCAGCCGTGATCACGAGACCGCCTTCTCCGCTCTGACCACCCCGTCCTCGGTCCTGCACGTGATGGCACACGGTGACCACAGCGAGGAGCCCTCGTTTCTGTCCACCGACGGTCAGACCCAGGTTTCGCTCCGGTCCCTGGCCGACTGGTTTCTGGATCGCCAGTGGGGAATCGCCAGCGGTGTGGTGATCGCCGACGGCTGCAAAACCGGCATCGGCAAGTGGCAACGCGCCATCCGCGACTGCCTCCAGGACGACATCACCTACATCGGCACGAGCACGGTCATCGGCTGGTACGAAGCGACGGTCTTCTGCTCCGCCTTCTACGGCGCCCTGGTCCGCAACCGAGGCCTCGGCCGCACTCCCGCCGAGCAAGGTTGGGACGCCGCCAACCGGGCCATCCGTGCCTACGAAACCCTCACCGACCAACGCTGCCCCTACAAACCGGTCCTTCTCACCCCCTCCCGCCAGGCCCTCCGCTCCCTGACGGGCTGACTTGGTTGTCCCTGACAGGCGGACATGCGCCGGCCTGTCCAGCTCGTGGGCGGCGACACGCTTTTGGCGGCTACTTTGGGTGAGGCATGTGAGACTTTTTGTGGACTCGTCGTGTGGCGCAGTCTGTGGTCTGGGTTGCCGGTGGCTCGGATGGTGTGAGGACGGGGAAGCCGTCTCAAGTGCATTGGCCGACCTGCTGACCTCCGCCCGACGCGGTGAAGGAACGCGCCCATGAAGCTCGACCGGAACTCCCTCCTGACTGCTGCCGCGATTGTGCTGGTGCTGTACCTGGTGTCGCTGGTCATCGGCCTGCCGGGCTGGTCGGCCGTGGTCCTCACCGTGGTGCTCCTGGTCCTCCTGGCCGTCGTCTGGAAACAGCCCGACGAACCCCGTCCAGCCGTTCCCAAGCCGGCACCGCCCTCCGTCGTCCTGCCGGATCCGGACCCTGTCTTCAGCGGTCCGCCGTCGCGCACGGTGAGCGACGTACGGCTGCCGTCCGCTTCGCCCGACTTCCAATTCAGCTTCTCGGCCGTCGTCCAGTGGTCGACCGTTCTGTCGGGCTCGCGCCACGCGGACCTCGGCGCTGTGGCGGTCGACGCCTTGCTGGACCGGGCGCGATCGCTGACCGCGAGGCAACAGGTGACAGAGGAGTCCCTCAACCAGCACCGCCTGGCTGCCCTTCTCGGCGAACCCGCGCTCGACGAGAAGGGCCTGGTGCGCAGCTGGGCGACCGAGGTGCGACTGCGACTGCCGGATGCGGATCACAAACACCTGCTGCATCTGGCCGCACTGCATCGGCGAGAGCAGACCACTCTGCTCGAACGCCGGATGGAGCAGGACAAACGCGCCTACCTGAAGGACGACGTCTTCGCCACGCCTGGCTCGGCCGCGGTCTGGTGGCTGGTCAACCACCCGGGCGACGTGGAGGCAGCACTTGGTCTCCTCGACACCCTCGCCGAGTTGTCGGCCGCGGCGAACGATCTCCCGATCCGCCGTACGTCGGCAGAGGAGATCGAACGCCAACGGCCGACCCGCGCCGAACTCGCCTTCAGCGCGGCAGTCGACGATCTGACCGACCTCGACGCATCCGAGGGCGCGGAGCCGGAACAGAACGGCGCGAAGAGCCCGACAGATGAGTCGCACCAGCGTCCTGTCCCACGGCACGCGCCGTACCGAGAGCAGTTCTACTCGGAGTAGGCCGGTGAGGCGGGCCGGCTGCAGGGTGGACCCGCCCCACCGAGATCGGCTACGCATAGCTACTCGTCCAGCCAGCGGATCGTGCTCGATCCACTGTGACCGTGGATCGTCAGCAGTGCGTCGATGCCATCCGGCCATACAGTCGTGGTTGCGAACCGGCCGCCCCAGTGCAGCGCGACCGTGCCGTCGCTCCACTCGACTCCTTCGGCGATCACGCCCGTACCGCTGACGCCGGAGGGGTCCGAGTGGCGGACCAGCTCGAAGCAGCGTGGCCCGGACATGCTCGCGACCTTCAGATGACGCCGCCGTGTGGCCCGCTGCAGCGTCGCGGTTCTCCCGCTGATCTCGTCCATGCGTCAAGTCAACGCGTGACCGGGTGTCCTCACCAGGAACTCAACCGGTATCCACAGCGCACAAATTCTGCCCACCGGCGGTCACCGGATCGCCATACTCTGATAGCAGGGAGTAATCGACAGGCAAGGGAGCGACAAGGATGACAGTCATCGACGAGTGGACCGGTCGGCACGCACACGCCTTGCGTACGGCGCTGCGTCTGACCAACGAAGCCTTCGCCGAGCATCTCGGCATCTCGCCGCGCACGCTGACGAAGTGGCGGGAGAGACCGGACGTCGTGCCGAGTCCGTTTCTCCAGGAGGCACTCGACACCTTCCTCAAACAGGCGCCGCCCGACGCCCACCTCCGCTTCGCCGCCAACCTCGGCCTCGACCAGCGGCGGATGCCGATCGACGACACCGTGCTGACCCAGCTCAACACGGCCCTCGGCGACCTGGCCCGCGCCCTGGCGCGGCTGCAGACCGACGATCCGGAGCGATCTCGCACGGCTTGACACCGACCGGCAGACTGGGCGCCGCAGAGCGAGGTGCGGAAGGAGCCACGCATGAGGCGACGCCCGGTGAATTCGTCGAGTGTGCGGTCGGTCGGATGGTCCGACGGCACGCTGGAGCTCGAGTACGTGAACGGCTACGTCTACCAGTACTTCGACGTTCCACAGCCGACGTACGCCGCGCTGCTGGCCGCGCCAAGCATCGGCGCGTACATCAACAAGCACATCAAGCCGTACTACGAGTTCCGCGAGATCTGAGTTTCTGTCAGGTTCGGCGCGGGCACTGAGAAGCGCAGCACGGGGGCACGCCGAACAGGAGATGGACATGGCTACCCGAAGAGCTTCTGCGACCCGTTCCCGCGCGATCACGATTTTCCTCGTCATCTGGCTGCTGATCGGTCTGGCGGCCGCCGCACAACGCCACTACTTCGAGAGCTCCCGGACCTCGTGTGCCAAGGTCGGCACCGTGCTCGTCACGATCGTCGCCGGCCCGCTGAACTACATCGGCGCCAACCCGAAGATCGACTGCAGCGCACCCCAGCCGTCGCGGTAATCCTGCTCCGGCGAGCCGTGTCCGCCGTACCGTTCCAGCACAGGACGGGATCGGAGGGACACCGACATGCTGGAAGAGGAGATCAAGGCGGATCTCGAGAGGTTCAACGTGCCCGGCGCGAGCTGGGTGGTGATCGAGGATGGTGCCATTCACGAGACCGGTGCCGCCGGTCTGGTGGAGGCCGGCGGATCTCAGGCCGTCGCGCCGGACACGTTGTTCCAGGCTGCGTCGATCAGCAAGCCGATCGCCGTACTGGCGATGCTGCGGCTGGTCGATCGGGGCTTGCTCGATCTCGACGAGGACGTCAACGAAAAGCTCACGTCGTGGCAGGTTCCACCCACCGGAGCCTGGCAACCCGTCGTGACACTGCGGCAGCTAGCCAGCCACAGCGCCGGACTGACCGTGCACGGCTTCCCTGGGTACGCCGAGGGAACCGCGCTGCCCACAACAGTGCAGATCCTCGACGGCGTTCGGCCGACCAACACCTTCGGCGTACGCGTCGACCTCGTGCCAGGCACACAGTTCCGGTACGCCGGCGGCGGCACGATCGTCATGCAGCAACTCCTGGAAGACGTCACGGGTACGTCGTTCCGCGAGCTAGCTCGTGAGCTTGTTCTGGAACCTCTCGGCATGTCCGACAGCGACTATGCCCAACCGCTGCCGCCAGAACTCCACAGCAGGGCTGCCGTCGCGCACGACGAACGTGGTCTCCCGATCGAAGGCCGCTGGCATGCGTACCCCGAGTTGGCGGCAGCCGGGCTCTGGACGACACCAACAGATCTCGCCAAGGCAGCCATCGGCGTCCAGAGGATGTACGCCGGAGCCGACAACGCACTGTTGCCGCGCGAGCTCGCCCGGGAGATCTTGACGCACCAGATCTCCGCAGGCCAGCGGATCGGTGGACTCGGGCATCTGGGACTCGGATTCTTCCTCGATGACGCCGGCCGGCGGTTCGGGCACAGCGGGGGCAACGCTGGATTCAGCTGCCACCTGCTGGCAGATCGCGACACGGGGCAGGGCGCTGTGGTGATGACGAACAGCGACAACGGCGGCTGGGTGGTGCAGAGAGCATTCGCTGCGGTGGCCGCGGCGTACGGCTGGGAGGAATACCCGGCTGAGGTGACAGCGCGTGATCTGCCAACTGACGAGGTCCTGGCGGAGCTGGTCGGTACTTACCGGCTCGCAGGCCGGCTGCCGTTCGCTGTCGAGCGCTGGGGGAGCGGGCTCGAGGTGACATTCGATCGCCAGCCCCCGCAGCGGTTCATGCCGCGGTCGGCGACGACCTTCACCGCGATGGAGACCGAGTCGGGGTTCGAGGTACGCGACGGTGGACTCGTCTTCGTGCAGGAGGGAGTCGTGCTCGACTGCGTGCGGGAATAGGTGCTGGGGCCGTCGGGTTACACCTGATGCCGTCCGGTTCGTGACCCCGGGCCTCAACCTAAGCCGCTACGAGCGGCCACTCGCCGAGAGGCGTCTGCTGGACGGTGCGGTACTTGACGAGGTGGGAGCCGCACGACCGGTTCCCACCTCGTTGTCACCCTCGCGATAAGCGCTTGTGTGGGTGCGGCATGATGGAAGTGTCGCTCGCGGAGACGTGAGTGAGTGATGTGACCAGAGGGATCTGCACTGCTTCCCCCGACACCGGTTCGCCGGCGCCGAGGACGGGTGCCGAGGAGCTCGGACGAGGGTCCGGGACCCCGATTTGCATCCGCACCATGAATGTCAGTAATCTTCTTCTTGTTGGAGCGAGGCGCAGGACGCGAAAGCGGCCGGCCCTTCAACAAACTCCCTGAAGGTCCTGGTAGCCGAAACACGCCCCGGTGGGTTTCGGACACTGAGACACGCAGAGAGACTGAATCGAAAAAGGCCGATTTGACCGGCCGGAAGCGAAACAGTAAAGTAGTGCGAGTTGCCCCGGAGCTTCAAACGAAAGTCTGAAGCGCGGTGTGCGTCCGATTCTTGAGAACTCAACAGCGTGCCGAAAGTCAATGCCGAAAGATGCATTATCCCCGTGCATGGGCTTCGGATGATTGTCT
>NZ_SODP01000006.1 GCF_004365355.1 Kribbella pratensis
CATGGAAATGTTAAGGGCCACCCCGGGTGGGGTGGCCCTTAACAGTGTGAATGTCCGGCGGCGTCCTACTCTCCCACGACCTCCCGGTCGCAGTACCATCGGCGCTGGCGGGCTTAACTTCCAGGTTCGGAATGGAGACTGGGTGTTTCCCCGACGCTATGGCCACCGAAACAATATGAGAACACTATCAACCAACCAAGACCACAAACCCTTTCTCAGGGTTCGATAGCTGGGGTGACCGTATTCCGGGAACCGTACAGTGAACGCGAACATCAGTTACATAACGCAGCTTATTGTCTGTCCGACAACCCGCCCTAAGGGGGTTGTGTG
Source organism: Kribbella pratensis (assembly GCF_004365355.1). Taxonomy (GTDB): domain Bacteria; phylum Actinomycetota; class Actinomycetes; order Propionibacteriales; family Kribbellaceae; genus Kribbella. The sequence continues at coordinate 331 of NZ_SODP01000006.1, forward strand.
TGTGACAAGCCCTCGGCCTATTAGTACCAGTCAGCTCCACACCTTGCGGCGCTTCCACTTCTGGCCTATCAACCCAGTGGTCTACTGGGGGCCTTACCCGGTTAACCCGGTGGGAGACCTCATCTTGAAGCGTGCTTCCCGCTTAGATGCTTTCAGCGGTTATCACTCCCGAACGTAGCCAACCAGCCGTGCTCCTGGCGGAACAACTGGCACACCAGAGGTTCGTCCACCCCGGTCCTCTCGTACTAGGGGCAGCCCTTCTCAAGTCTCCTGCGCGCGCAGCGGATAGGGACCGAACTGTCTCACGACGTTCTAAACCCAGCTCGCGTGCCGCTTTAATGGGCGAACAGCCCAACCCTTGGGACCTACTCCAGCCCCAGGATGCGACGAGCCGACATCGAGGTGCCAAACCATCCCGTCGATATGGACTCTTGGGGAAGATCAGCCTGTTATCCCCGGGGTACCTTTTATCCGTTGAGCGACGGTGCTCCCACATGCCACCGCCGGATCACTAGTTCCGACTTTCGTCCCTGCTCGACATGTCTGTCTCACAGTCAAGCTCCCTTGTGCACTTACACTCGACACCTGATTGCCAACCAGGCTGAGGGAACCTTTGAGCGCCTCCGTTACCTTTTAGGAGGCGACCGCCCCAGTCAAACTACCCACCAGGCACTGTCCCTGATCCGGATAACGGACCAAAGTTAGACAGCCAGAACAATCAGAGTGGTATTTCAACGATGACTCCACCCGAACTGGCGTCCGAGCTTCACAGTCTCCCACCTATCCTACACAAATTGTACCGACCACCAATACCAAGTTGTAGTAAAGGTCCCGGGGTCTTTCCGTCCTGCTGCGCGTAACGAGCATCTTTACTCGTAATGCAATTTCGCCGAGTCCACGGTTGAGACAGCGCCCAAGTCGTTACGCCATTCGTGCAGGTCGGAACTTACCCGACAAGGAATTTCGCTACCTTAGGATGGTTATAGTTACCACCGCCGTTTACTGGCGCTTAAGTTCAAAGCTTCGCCGGCCCTAAAGCCAGCTAACCTGTCCCCTTAACGTTCCAGCACCGGGCAGGCGTCAGTCCGTATACATCGAATTACTTCTTCGCACGGACCTGTGTTTTTAGTAAACAGTCGCTTGGGCCTGGTCTCTGCGACCATCACCGCTTCCACCAGCAAGTGGTGTCACGGATCCGGTCCCCCTTCTCCCGAAGTTACGGGGGCATTTTGCCGAGTTCCTTAACCATGGTTCACTCGATCGCCTTGGTATTCTCTACCTGATCACCTGTGTCGGTTTGGGGTACGGGCGGCTCTAACACTCACTGCGAAGTTTTTCTCGGCAGCATGGGATCATCCACTTCCCCTGAACGGGTCCGCCTCGGCTCTCAGGCTCAATGAGACACGGATTTGCCTATGCCTCGCCCTACCACCTTGCCCGCGGATCAGCTTGCGCCTACCATCGCCGCGGTTGGACTACCCTCCTGCGTCACTCCTCAATGCACCTACTACCACCTCGGGTCACCAGCTCCACTCATCAACCCGAAGGTCTCAAAGCTTCATTGGCTTAGCATCAGCAGGTTCGGTCGGGTCGTGTTAATGCCGGTACGGGAATATCAACCCGTTGTCCATCGACTACGCCTGTCGGCCTCGCCTTAGGTCCCGACTTACCCAGGGCAGATTAGCTTGACCCTGGAACCCTTGATCATCCGGCGGACGGGTTTCTCACCCGTCATTCGCTACTCATGCCTGCATTCTCACTCGTGCAGCATCCACAACTCCATCACTAGGCTGCTTCACACGCTGCACGACGCTCCCCTACCCACCCACACACCTGGATGACGAACAAGTCGTCACCGGGTACTTGTGTGAGTGCCACAGCTTCGGCGGATTGCTTGAGCCCCGCTACATTGTCGGCGCGGAATCACTTGACCAGTGAGCTATTACGCACTCTTTCAAGGGTGGCTGCTTCTAAGCCAACCTCCTGGTTGTCTGGGCAACTCCACATCCTTTTCCACTTAGCAATCGCTTAGGGGCCTTAGCTGGTGATCTGGGCTGTTTCCCTCTCGACTACGGAGCTTATCCCCCGCAGTCTCACTGCCGCGCTCTCACTTACCGGCATTCGGAGTTTGGCTGATTTCGGTAAGCCGGTAAGCCCCCTAGACCATCCAGTGCTCTACCTCCGGTAAGAAACACACGACGCTGCACCTATATGCATTTCGGGGAGAACCAGCTATCACGGAGTTTGATTGGCCTTTCACCCCTATCCACAGGTCATCCCCCAGGTTTTCAACCCTGGTGGGTTCGGTCCTCCACGCGGTCTTACCCACGCTTCAACCTGCCCATGGATAGATCACTCCGCTTCGGGTCTAGAGCATGCGACTAAAACGCCCTATTCAGACTCGCTTTCGCTACGGCTACCCCACACGGGTTAACCTCGCCACACACCACTAACTCGCAGGCTCATTCTTCAAAAGGCACGCCGTCACACCCCACAAGGAGATGCTCCGACGGATTGTAGGCAACCGGTTTCAGGTACTATTTCACTCCCCTCCCGGGGTACTTTTCATCTTTCCCTCACGGTACTAGTCCGCTATCGGTCACCAAGAAGTATTTAGGCTTAGCGGGTGGTCCCGCCAGATTCACACGAGATTTCAAGAGTCCCGTGCTACTTGGGAAAACACTCAAGAGTCACTGTCTTACGCCTACAGGGCTATAACCCACTACGGCTCAACATTCCAGAAGATTCGACTTCAACAGTGATTGATAACTCTTTAGTCTCACGGCATTAAGACTCGAATGCTCCCACGACCCCACATGCGCAACGCACGCCGGCTATCACACGCACATGGTTTAGCCTCATCCGCTTTCGCTCGCCACTACTCACGGAATCACTTTTGTTTTCTCTTCCTGCGGGTACTGAGATGTTTCACTTCCCCGCGTTCCCTCCAGAACCCTATGTGTTCAGGCACTGGTAACTGGCTTTAGAATGCCAGCTGGGTTTCCCCATTCGGACACCCCCGGATCACAGCTCGGTTGCCAACTCCCCGGGGCTTATCGCAGGCTCCAACGTCCTTCATCGGCTCTTGGTACCAAGACATCCACCGATTGCCCTTAGTAGCTTGTCACAAAACAAACGTACAAAAAGCAAAATTACGCTACAAAGAGATGCTCGCGTCCACTATACAGTTCTCAAAATACGGGCAGGAAAACCAGCCCCGAACCACCACCCACCACCAGACCCGCCTCGACAGGGAAACAACACACCCATCAAAACGAACCCACCAGCAGTTTGGTGAGAGCCGGCCCCAGCCACCACACCAACCAGTTTCACCCGGTCGATCCGTGACCCAGAAGAAACAGTCCCAGAACTCTTACAAGTCCAGGGCCCGATTCCTCAGGACCCAACAGCGCGCCTCGGCCACTCACTCATCCACCACCCGCGTTCCACGCGCTCCCTCGAAAGGAAGACACAGTACTAACCTCGTGCAGAAGAGCTCCTGGCCTAATGGTCAATGTTCCACAGTCCGAAGCACCATCGCCCTGGAACATTCGCCCAGGAAACGATGAATGGGCAGGCACTCTCTCGAGTAACCCACCGAAGTGCTCCTTAGAAAGGAGGTGATCCAGCCGCACCTTCCGGTACGGCTACCTTGTTACGACTTCGTCCTAATCGCCAGCCCCACCTTCGACGGCTCCCTCCACAAGGGTTAGGCCACCGGCTTCGGGTGTTGCCGACTTTCATGACGTGACGGGCGGTGTGTACAAGGCCCGGGAACGTATTCACCGCAGCGTTGCTGATCTGCGATTACTAGCGACTCCGACTTCATGGGGTCGAGTTGCAGACCCCAATCCGAACTGAGACCGGCTTTTTGGGATTCGCTCCACCTTACAGTTTCGCAGCCCTTTGTACCGGCCATTGTAGCATGCGTGAAGCCCTGGACATAAGGGGCATGATGACTTGACGTCATCCCCACCTTCCTCCGAGTTGACCCCGGCAGTCTCCTATGAGTCCCCACCATCCCGAAGGACGTGCTGGCAACATAGGACGAGGGTTGCGCTCGTTGCGGGACTTAACCCAACATCTCACGACACGAGCTGACGACAGCCATGCACCACCTGTATAGGACCCTTACGGACCCCGCATCTCTGCGAGATTTCCCTATATGTCAAACCCAGGTAAGGTTCTTCGCGTTGCATCGAATTAATCCGCATGCTCCGCCGCTTGTGCGGGCCCCCGTCAATTCCTTTGAGTTTTAGCCTTGCGGCCGTACTCCCCAGGCGGGGCGCTTAATGCGTTAGCTGCGGCACGGAGGACGTGGAATGTCCCCCACACCTAGCGCCCAACGTTTACGGCGTGGACTACCAGGGTATCTAATCCTGTTCGCTACCCACGCTTTCGCTCCTCAGCGTCAGGTAAGGCCCAGAGAGCCGCCTTCGCCACCGGTGTTCTTCCTGATATCTGCGCATTCCACCGCTACACCAGGAGTTCCGCTCTCCCCTGCCTACCTCTAGTCTGCCCGTATCGGAAGCAGGCTCGGGGTTAAGCCCCGAGTTTTCACTCCCGACGTGACGAACCGCCTACGAGCCCTTTACGCCCAATAATTCCGGACAACGCTCGGACCCTACGTATTACCGCGGCTGCTGGCACGTAGTTGGCCGGTCCTTCTTCTGCAGGTACCGTCACTCTCGCTTCGTCCCTGCTGAAAGAGGTTTACAACCCGAAGGCCGTCATCCCTCACGCGGCGTTGCTGCGTCAGACTTTCGTCCATTGCGCAATATTCCCCACTGCTGCCTCCCGTAGGAGTCTGGGCCGTGTCTCAGTCCCAGTGTGGCCGGTCGCCCTCTCAGGCCGGCTACCCGTCGACGCCTTGGTAGGCCATTACCCCACCAACAAGCTGATAGGCCGCGAGCCCATCCCCAACCGCCAGAACTTTCAACCACACCCCAGGAGAAGTATGGTGTTATCCGGTATTAGACCCCGTTTCCGAGGCTTATCCCAAAGTTGAGGGTAGGTTGCTCACGTGTTACTCACCCGTTCGCCGCTCGTGTACCCCCGAAGGGGCCTTACCGCTCGACTTGCATGTGTTAAGCACGCCGCCAGCGTTCGTCCTGAGCCAGGATCAAACTCTCCGTTGAAATCTATATGTCAACCACAACCCCAAAAGGCGTGGAAAACAGACTACATCGAGCGATCCTTTGAATCAGAAACAAAACCAATAACTGGCTTGTCATCCGTAAAAATTTCAAAGGAATCCGAACACAGACAACAAACAACCACCCACCAAAAACCTTCCAAGAAGGCCCCTGGCAGACAATCATCCGAAGCCCATGCACGGGGATAATGCATCTTTCGGCATTGACTTTCGGCACGCTGTTGAGTTCTCAAGAATCGGACGCACACCGC